>NZ_JACHDO010000001.1:0-4800000 GCF_014201115.1 Nocardiopsis metallicus | reverse complement strand
GGGGGTAGACGCGACCTCGTCCTGCTGCTGGTGCTGGCCGGCTCGGTGCAGTTCTTCGGCGCCAACGGGCAGACCCAGATCGCACTCATGGTCAACAACGTGTTCGAGACCGGTGCCGAGGCCTTCGGGGTGGCCGCCGCGGCCCTCGCGGTGGGCGCGCTGGCCGGCGCCCTGCTGGCCGCACGGCGCGAACGCCCGCGGCTGAAGCTGGTGCTCATCGGCTCGATGGGCTTCGGCGTCGCCCAGCTCGTGGCGGGGCTGATGCCGGGCTACGTGGCCTTCGTACTGGTCCTGGTCCCGATGGGCGTGCTCTTCATGACCTTCGTGACCACGCTCAACGCCACCTTCCAGATGAGCGTCGACCCGCAGATGCGCGGTCGGGTGATGAGCATGTTCCTGCTGGTCTTCATGGGCGTGGCCCCGATCGGCGCACCCGTGGTGGGTCTGATCGCGGACGTCTTCGGCCCGCAGGCCAGCCTGTTCACCGGTGGTGCGGTGACCATGGTGGTGGTCAGCGTGCTCTCCGTGCTGCTGATGCGCACCAAGGGGGTCGCGGTGCGCGACCTGCTGCCCCGGAGGCGGCGCGGACCCGAGGCCGAGCAGCGGGTTCCAGGCGGTGGCCGCCCGGGTGACCATGGAGACGGAGCCGACCGCGAGCAGCACCAGCACGGCGCGGCGCAACAGCTCGGCGCCCGGCCCGCGGAAGAGGCGCTCACCGGTGAGGGGCCCGATCACCAGCACCGGGGCGCCGAGCAGCAGCAGGGCGCCGAACTGCGGGGTTAGCCGCCCCCCAAGCCGAACCCCGCCAGCTCCCGGATACCGCAGGAAGGATGGTCCTATGAGTCTGTTCCTCGCGCTGTGGCCCTCCGACGAGGCCCGCGACCAACTCGCCCGGGCCGTGCGCGCGGCCCGCACCTCGGCCCCGGAGCTGCGCTGGACCCCTGCGCAGGAGTGGCATCTGACCCTGGCTTTCCTGGGAGCGGCGGGAGAGAAGCCCTCCGCACTCTCCGCCGCACTGGAGCGGGCCCTGGTGGGACGGCCCGCCCTGGAGCTGGCCCTCGACGACTGGGACACCTTTCCACAGCGGCCACCGGAACTCCGGTGGCCCGAAGGCAACGGCCCCGAGCACCGGGCCTCGGTGGTGTGGGCCGGGGTGCGCGGGGAGGGGCTCCGCGAGCTCGCCGACTCCCTGGCCGAGGCCGCACGCGCCGCGGGGGTGCCCGTCCCGTCACGCCCCTTCGTGCCGCACATCACCCTCGCCCGGGCCAGGCCGCCCCGGGACGTGACCGACACCCTGCGCCTACTCGGCCCGGCGCCCACCGCGGGCTGGTTGGCCGACCGGATCCACCTGGTGCAGAGCCGCCCGGCGGGGCCGGACCGCTACCGGACCGTTCGGACCTGGGGACTACCCTGGGGGAGCGAATCCCAACGAGACCCGGAGCGGGGCACGTCATGAGCATGCTCACCAACAACAGGAAACAGCGCTGGCTGTTGCCAGTGGTGCTCTGACCTGCTATAACAGCTCTCTGTCCGCGTCCGGGATCTTGTCGGAAGATCCCAAGTCGCGATTATTTGAGACAGAGTCTAGCCCCTTAAGACGCCGCGAGTGTTGCAAACCGTGAGCAACCACCGCGCTCCGGGACTAGTCCCAATGCCGTGTAGTTAAGGTTCTGGGTGCTGTGTCAAGGGCCTGGCCCAGCCAGGATGTCGATGCTGATGGTGGCCTTGTAACTGGTCCGGTCAACCACGCCCTTCGCGTTGTACTTGGAGATCGCGCGTTTGACCACGCGGGGTCGGGTCCGGATACGCCGATCGGGCAACAGATCAGCCAACACCCGGCGACCGATGACACCGACCAGATCGATCACCGCTGAAGCGATCACCCCCGCGGCCTGGATGACCAGGTCGCGGGCGGTGTTGAGCGCAACAGTGAAACTGGCCCGGTCAGGATCGACACCGCCGCGGGCCGCAGTGGCATCGGCCATCGCCAAACGCAGTACCTGATAGGTGACCAGCAGCGCGTAGACCTCCTGGTCGATCCCGCCCGGGGTACGGGCCCGCAGCACACGCCCGCCCAGCAGGGTGGACTTGATCTCAAGGTAGGCGGTCTCGATCTCCCAACGCTGGTGGTAGAGCCGCACCAGCCCGGCAGCGGGATGGGCCCGGTGACCGGTCAAGGTGGTGGCCAGCCGGTAATCGACCGTGCGGCGGCCCTGGGTGGTGGCGACGGTGATCTGGCATTCGATGACGCGAACCCGAAGCGCGCCCATCCGCGACAGGTAGGAGCCATCGCTCAGCCGGGCCAGGACCGGCAGCCTACGGCTCATCTTCACCCTGACCAAGACGTGAGCGCCGGTAGCAGCGATGTATTTGAGCAGGTCCTGGGCGGCGAAGTTGCGGTCCAAGAGCACGAGCATCCCCTCACCCAGGCTGCGCAACAGTGCCGGGGCGTAGGTGGTCTCGCCGCGGGTGGTGGGCCCGAAACAGGTGTCGATGAGCGTGCGGGTGCCGCAGGAGACCAGTGCGAGCAGCCGCAGGGAGGGGTAGCTGGAGCCGCCGTTGTGCGAGCCGTGCTTGGTGTAGCGCCTCAGGTTGGCTGGACTGTCAGGGACCGACATGGTGGTGCCGTCGATCGCACAGACCAGCAGGCCCCGCCACCGCGTTCCGGGGGTGGCGATGCCCGCTGCCGGGCCGCGTAGCAGGTCGAGTAGCCAACGTAGCGGCGCGGCCCCGACCCGGGTGCGGGCCTGGGCCAGCGCGCTGGCGGTGGGTGCGGACACGCTCAGGCCCTTCAGGCCCGATGTGAGGCGCTGCCATACCTGTGACCAGCCCATATCGGGGAACAGAGCTGCTGCCAGCAGGAGGTAGACCACGACTCGGGAGGGCAGGTCCCGGATCCGTTTTTGTGTCCTGTGGGTCTGGTCCAGTGCGTGGTCGACCATCTCGAAGGGGATGATGCGGGTGAGTTCGCCGAGGTGGCCCGGGGCGAAGGCCCCGGACGCGACTGTGAACGGTTGGGAGATGGCACACTGGGTGTCCAACGGAGCTCCTGCTGAACGGTGATCGTGGTTGACACGGTTCTAGCAGGAGCTCCGTCCTGGTTTCAGGTGATTTGACACACCCGCGCTTCGCCTAACTACACGGCATTGGGACTAGTCCGACTCCAGGAAGTCAGAGATGGGAAGTGGCCCATCAGGGCGAGTCTCACGCTCGTCCCACCACGGTGTTCCACCAAACGTCTGATCGCATACCTGGTTGGCGGCATCCTTACGGGCAACATCCGTCGGCACTCCCACGTCACGGAGTTCTTCGCCGCGCCGGTCTACCTCCTGAACGTAATGCAGTCCGAACCTCGCTAGGCCGGCCTCTTCGTCCGGTCGGTCGATCGTGCCGCATAGCCGGTACTTCTCACCGAGTTCGTAGCTGTTCCACACGTCGGACAAGATTTGGGCGTGCTCAGGGGTTAGCGAGTTAGCGACGGCACGACGGTAGTCAAGGTAGGACCACAGCAACCCGAGAGCGGCCACGCCGACTATGCCTAGGACGATAAGTTTCCAGGCGGACCTTTTCTTACGAGGCGGCACGGGGGGTCCTGGGGGATTCTCGCTCATGGGGCCATGATTCCAGGGTTACCCGTGGCCCACGTCCAGGACGTGAACGTCAATCCGTTGGCAAGTCTGTGACCAGTGAGTTTGCAGGGGCGTGCCGCGCTTCGTGCCGCTCGTGCCGTGTTTGTCGCCGGAGCTGCTCCGGCGTCCCTACGCGCTCCGCGCGCGGCGGAGCCGTACCGGCCACGGGCAACGGCACGAGGACAGCGGAGCGTCCGGCAGAGCAACGGCAACGGCAACGGCACACAAGCCTTGCCGCGTGCCGTGCCGCTCCGGCAAGCGTGCCGTCTGCCGTGCCGCTTGCCGCTCCGCTCCGTGCCGTTTGCCGTCCGCGAACGGCAAGCCCCGCGCGAGGTTTGCGGCAAGGGAGGCGAGGAAGCGGCCGCGCGGAGCGCGTGCCGCACGCCCAGGACGTGAACGGCACACGAGCTGCAAAGCTGTGACCAGTGATTTTGTCGGATTTGCCGCGCAAGTTCCCCGGAGCGTGCCGCGCTTCTTGCCGCTTGCCGGGGCTTGCCGTGCCGCTCGTACCGTGCCGCTTCGGCAGCGGCAAACGTGCTGTTTCGAGTTGAGCCGCGCTGCTCAATTCAAGGGCCCAAAAATTCACGCGAACACTTAGCCGGTTCCGGAGACATAACTAGGGGGAAGCGTCCCGACCTTCGGAGGCACGCCATGGAACAGACACCACTTCCCTCTTCTCTGCAAGCCAGTATCGCGCGGATCTACCGGTGGGCCCTTCGCGAGGTCACCGAAGCCCGCGCGGTCCCGGAGAACTACATTCGCGAGTCGGTCGCGCTGTCTCGCGAGGTGTTCGGCAACGCGGTAGCGGAGCTACTCGCCCAAGACGCGGCGGAGACCTTCGCTCGGATGTTCGCGGCCGTGGGGTGCGCGCGTCGCGGGTGCGCCAACGATGCGACATTCACGGATGCCACTTTCTACGAAGAGTCGTGGTGTTCGCGAGGTTGCCGACAGTGGGAGCGGCGGAACCGCGTCCGCGAACAGTGCGCGGCGGAGCGGGAGCCCGTCGCGGCCTAGCGGGTCGCGGCCGGAGCGGCTGCCGTCGGATCGCGGAAAAGCGGCCTGATCAGGGATTTTGGTCTCTGGTTGGGCAGGGCTCCGGCAAAGTCGGGTTGTAGGGATGTGACCTGCGTCTTCGTAGGGCGAACAAGCAGAAGCGGGCGTGTCCGACCCGGTTGGATGGAAGTTCTTCACGCTTTCGCCCAACCGAGGAACACGCCCGCGAATGTCATCGTCTCACCCCGGCGAGCTCATCGTCGAGCCCGTCTCCCGCCAGGATCACCTGATCCAGGTCCTTCAAGGTGTGCCCGACCCACGCAAACCCCGCGGACGACGCCACACCCTGGCCGCGCTGATCGCCGTGGCCGTCTGCGCGACCCTGGCCGGAGCCAAAGGGTTCACCGCGATCGGCCAGTGGGCCGCCGAGACCACCACCCACACCCTCACCGCCCTGGGCATGCTCCGGGGAGCCGCCGACGAGGCGACCTTTCGCCGCACCTTCGCCCGCTTGGACGCCGACCTGCTCGATCAGGTGCTGGGCGCTTGGGCCGCCACCCGCCTGATGGTGGTCAACGGGCTGCGGGTCATCTCCTTGGACGGCAAGACCCTGCGCGGTGCCCGTACCGGAACCGAACGGGCACCGCACCTGGTCGCCGCCTTGTGCGGCACCACCACCCTGGGCCAGGTCGCGGTGGACGCCAAAAGCAACGAGATTCCCGCCGTGCGGGACCTGCTCGGCCTCCTGGACATCGACGGAGCGGTCGTCACCCTTGACGCGATGCACACCCAGACCGACACCGCTACCACCATCCGGACCGGGGGCGCCCACTACGTCTTCACAGTCAAGGCCAACAACAAAAACCTGTACGCCCAGCTCAAGAAGGTGCCGTGGAAGCACGTGCCCGTACACACCACACGCGATACCGGGCACGGCCGCAAAGAGACCCGCACCATCAAGACCGCCCAGGTCCCGGCATGGGTCACCTTCGAAGGCGCCGCTCAGATCGCCCAGCTACGCCGCACCACCTGGCGCAAGAAGTCCAAGGGCTCACCCAAACGCAAGAGCGTGGAGGTCGTCTACCTGATCACCTCGGCCGACCACCGCGTTGCTCCTGCGTTGGTGCTGTCCGGGTGGGTGCGCCAGCACTGGGGGATCGAGAACAAGCTCCATCACGTGCGGGATGTGACCTACGACGAGGACCGCTCCCAAGTGCGCACGGGCAGCGCTCCCCAGGTCATGGCGACCCTGCGCAACACCGCGATCGGACTGCTGCGAGCAGCCGGGTTCGACAACATCGCCCAGGCCAACCGTCACATGATCCGCGACGAGGCTCGCCCACTCAGACTCCTACAGACCTGACTTTGCCGGAGCCCTGTCTGGTTGGGTCGCTTCTTTGTTGGTTACGTTTTATTAGATGACTAACCAGGGAGCCATGTAAACACATAAAAGATATAAGGCTTAAGGCAACCGCCCGGTCAGCAACATCCCTATTTCGTTACACCCCTAGGAGACTCCACATGTTCATGTATACGGGCGAACTTCCCCGCTGTTTGGCCTGCTCTTCCGAGCTAATCGGGAAACAAGAATCTTGGTGCTCGGAGCGCTGCCGCTCCGCGTTCCGTACCGGGGCACACCTCCGCGTCCGCACGTGCCGCTTCTGTAACGAGAAGCTTCACGACGGCAACCCCGGGAAGGAGTGCCGCACAGGCTCCCCACGAATGCCCGATGATCCGGGTTACAGCAAGAGGGACGAACGTCGCGACGACAACGCGGATGTGTTCCCGGGTGACGAATGTTGGACTTTGCAGAAAGCGGACATGCGCCGTGCACTGGAAGCACAACAGACGATTGACTCGCCGCTGTGCTCCCACTGCGGCGAGGAAGGCGAATACGCGGGTATTGGCCGTCATCGCAAGTACTGTTCTGACCGCTGCCGCGTGGCCGCGTACCGTGCTCGTAAGCGCAAGGTACACGCGGTGCCCAAGGTGGCCTAGAAAGCCACAGAATCAATTCTGGCGGCCGTGCCCTGCTCGGACGACTTCGGGTAAGGGTGTGGCCTTTCTGTGCGCCCGCGGGGCAAATGAGATCTTTGGGCGGGTGGCGTTGGCTAACTTCGCTAGTTCGGTAGTTCCAAACCGGTTTTCGCCTGCAATTCGCTGACCAGCGCGAACACCCGGAGACATAACTAGAGAAGAGGCCATTTTTCGGCTTCCTTGGTCGTTGCCCCGGCCGCCTGTGATCTTCCCTGTTCATCAGGGTTCCGGGGCTGTACCCGCGCGTAGGGGCAACTGCGCAGCGGGTGCAGCCCCTTTTTTTCGTTTCTGGGGGATTTGCCCATGCCCAACACTGCCGACAACAAGGTTTGTGTCCGCGAAGGCTGTACGAACACCGTCTACCGCAACGAGCGCGGCAGACCCCGGGCCTACTGCTCAAGGTCGTGTCGCCAAGCGGCTTACATGCGTCGCCGCGAAAACCTCGCGCGCTGACCGGCATGAATCGCAACATCAACCATGGAGAGCTAACCATGACCACGAACACCACCACCGCCCCGGAGCCGCCGGAGCGCGGCAGCGAAGAGGCGGCCGCGAAGCCGGAGCCTTTCAAGCTGTCAGACGCCGAAATCCAGGGAATCGTCAACGCTACCGGCGTCCGATCGGACCTTGTTTCAATGGTGCGCGGCGATTCCTACGATGAAGTGAAGACCAATGCCGCGAAGCTGGCCGACATGCACCCGGATAGCACGGTGGATCCGACAAAGCCGTTCCCACATAAGCACGAGACGTCCAAAATCGGAATCGAGTCCGACGAAGTGAGTCCGAAGGCCATTGCGGCCGCGATTTGGCGACGTCTCGGGTATGGGTCCGCGAAGAGGGGAAAGTAATGGTGAAGTCCACGTTCCATCCGGACCCTATCCATCCTAGCGGCGGTGGGATTGTCACGGACAGCACCCCGGTCATTTCCGGGGAAGACCCGCTCACCGCTGGAATGACGGACGCGGAAAAGCGGGACCTTGACCTTGCCGAGGCCCGAAAGATGCTCGCCGCTCTCAAGGGCGGGGCCTTCGAGATTCCGACTCTCGGGAGTCTGGTTAAGCCCTTCGAAGACAGGCTTGAGCGTGCGGACCGATTCCACCTGGACGCGGAGGATGCCGACCGCGCTGTCACGGACGCTAAGCGCACCCGTGACGCTCACGAGGCGGCCGCTCTGAGGGTTCCGAACGGCGACCCGGTAGCTACAGCGGCCGGAGCGCAAAAGACACTAGATGAGGCACTCAAGCGCGCGCAGAACCTTAATCGGCTTGCTAACACAACCGTGCTGCTTGCACGGAACGACGCCTTGGCCGCACGGACACGTATCCGCCGCGATTATCGGGCCAATGCGGACCGGCTTACCCGTGAGCGTCTCCGTACCTTCGAGGCGGAGCGTACGGCCGCTATCGAGGCGGTAGCTGAAGCACAGCGACGTATTCGCCGTGCTACTTCGGCGTTCGGGAATGTTCGCGGAATGGCGTCCCAGCTCCCGGAAGACGATCGTCTTCGAGCTCTGGTTTCCAAGTCGAGTTTCAGCCCGAACGACCGGCGGGCCGGTACCAACCAGCCGACGCTAGCAGCCGTTCTACAGCACCTGGACACGATCCCGTTCCGTCTCGGTTATGGCGACGATAGGGCCCCGAGGGCTTATCCGGTCATTGGCGCATCCTTTGGTGAAGCGGTGAAGATCGCTGCCGAGGAAGACGCGGCCGCGAACAGCGACAGCGCGTAGTCAATTCTTCCCGCGTGTCGTTTCCTCCGCGCGGGATTGGGGGCAGGGTTCGTATCACTCCGGGACCCTGCCCCTACCTGTACCTAGGGGCCATTGTCGAAGGTCCCCCTATTGTCGAAGGGCCCCCATCATGCCCCGCCTTGTTGCCCCGGTCGGTGCCACGTGTGAGCGCGTCGGCTGTGATGCGCCTTTGTAGTCTTTGAATCATGGCGGCAAGTCTTACTGTGGTGCAGTCTGCCGAATCTTCGAGCAGATCGCGACAGCGCTCGTAAACTGTAAGCGTGTTCCGCGCGACCGCTCACATGAGAGTGATGTGCTGTTCTTGACGCGATTATTCC
This sequence comes from Nocardiopsis metallicus, assembly GCF_014201115.1. Classification (GTDB taxonomy): domain Bacteria; phylum Actinomycetota; class Actinomycetes; order Streptosporangiales; family Streptosporangiaceae; genus Nocardiopsis; species Nocardiopsis metallicus. Next base: position 4,791,274 of record NZ_JACHDO010000001.1, on the reverse strand, counting down.
AACGGGGAATGTCGCGCCGGTTGTGCTTTCTGGCCAGGACTTTCGTTCGCTTATGTCGATTCGGGACGCTTATGTTGGCAAGCGTCCCTCGCGCGGCCGACGACGGAGCCGGAACACCTTACACCCCGGCAAGGCTGTGACCTGGGGGGTACTCCCCTCCGGCGGGGGCAGCGCGCCGGAGGGGGTTAGCGTTTTGGCCGGTCTGCGCATGCCTAGCCACCCTGGTTTTCCGAAACATGGAAGGAGAATGAGTAATGCCAGAAAATGTAACGGCTTCCGCGAAACTGCTTTCCTCGTTTCGTGAAGAGTTCGATCTAGACGAGGCGCACATTCGCGCGCTTGAACTCGCCGGGGAGCACTTGGACACAGCGGATCGGCTTGACGCGGCTGTCGCGGAGCACGGCGTCATGGTTCCCGGCTCCGCTGGACAGCTTGTGGTGAATCCGGCCGTGTCGGAAGCGCGCCAGCAACGCGCGGCTGCATGGGCAATCCTCCGTGGCCTTGTGCCGACAGAGGGCAGCGCGGACGCGGCGAGCATGGGACAAGCCGAATCCGGTCATGCCGTGCGCTCTCCGGCATCACAGAGGGCGGCACACGCGGCTCGGACACGTTGGGAGCGGGCACGAGCGGCCCGTGAAGCTTCGTGAAGCCCCCGCGTCGCCGTGCGCGTCCTGTATCCGCCCCGCCGGTTCCGATTGCGAACGTGCTTCCGCTTTATCGCACCATGTTCCCGGAGCTGGGAGAGCCTGCCGACTCGCCAACGGTGACGGTGCACGTGTCCGCGTGTGAGACGGCCGTCGGTGAGTGGTTGCCGCGAGAGTGCACGTGTCCGCCTCACTCCGGCTACCCGCACATTGTGGCCACTGCCGTTGACGGCGACCACCCGGTCAACGAGGTGGCTGTTACGAACTTCCGCGACCGCGATTAGCGGCCGCGTACAAGCTGGGTCGGCTGCTCTCCGCCCCAAGCCCGGTCACCGGTCCCTGTCCCCGGTGGCTGGGTTGTTTTCTGTGTCCACTACTTGTTTCGTGCCGGGTGTGATGGAGGCTCTCAAACCTGGGAAGGATGAGAGACATGCCAGCACCGAGGAAATACCCCGATGAGCTGAGGCAACGTGCCACCCGCATGGCCGTGGACGCTCGCCGGGACCCGGCCAGCCGCAGCGGTGCCATCGCCCGTATCGCCGACCAGCTGGGCATCAACCGCGAGACCCTGCGCAACTGGGTCACCCAGGCCGAGGTCGACGCCGGAGACCGCCCCGGCACCACCACCGACCAGGCCCAACGCCTGGCCGAACTTGAACGCGAAGTGCACGAGTTGCGGCGAGCCAACGCCATCCTCAAGTCCGCGTCGGCTTTTTTCGCGGCGGAGCTCGACCGCCCACACATCAGATAGTCGCGTTCATCGACATCCACCAGCAGGAGTTCGGGGTCGAGCCGATCTGCCGCGTCTTGCAGGTCGCCCCGTCCACCTACTACGCCGCCAAGAACCGGGCCCCGTCACTGCGCTCACGCACCGATGAGGTCACCACCGCCAAGATCCACCAGGTACACGCCGACAACTACGCCGTGTACGGGGCCCGCAAGGTCCACGCAGAGCTGAACCGCCAAGGCCACCGGGTAGCCCGCTGCACGGTCCAACGCCTGATGAAACGGGCCGGGCTACGCGGCATCTCCCGCACCAAGGGACCCCGCACCACGGTCGGGACTACAGCCTCGGACACCCGCCCTGACCTGGTGGAACGCGCGTTCACCGCTGATGCTCCCAACCAGCTGTGGGTTGCCGACATCACCTACATCCGCACCTTCGCGGGCTGGGTCTACGCCGCGTTCGTCATCGACGTGCACTCGCGCCGGGTGGTGGGCTGGCAGGTGGCGAGGTCGCTGCACACCAGCCTGGCCCTGGACGCGTTGGAAATGGCCGTGTGGAACCGGTCCCATGTCGGTCGGCGCATCGACGGTCTGGTCCACCACTCCGACCGCGGCGTGCAATATCTCGCGGTGCGCTACACCCAACGCCTGGCCGAGGCGGGGGCGGTGGCCTCGGTCGGTACCACCGGCGATTCCTACGACAACGCTCTGGCCGAGGCGTTCCACTCGCTGTTCAAGGCCGAGTTGATCCGTAACCGCGGGCCCTGGAAGGGGTTGGACGAGGTCGAGATCGCGGTGGCCGAGTACATCGACTGGTTCAACCACCGCCGTCTGCACGGCGAGATCGGGCTGGTGCCGCCAGCGGAGTTCGAGGACCACTTCTACCGGCAGGAATCGGTGTCAGCACACGACGAAGCGTTGGTTCCGAGCCTCTAAAGAACCCGGCACGAAACAACTTGTGCAGCGCTGCTCAACCGGGAGGGGTGCGGCACGCGAAGACCCCGGCCCCTTCAAAGCAGGGCATCCGGGGTCTTCCTTCGTTGGACCTACCCCTTCGTGGTCACGCGCAAGGCGGCGAGCCACTCGGCGCGGTCAAAGCTGAGGTGTCCGGCGTCGCGGTGCTTTGTGTCTCGGACGTCTGCCCCGTTCTCGTGCTCTCTCGCTTCAACACAGTCAGAGCCGTTCGGGGAGTGGGTGGATTTGTGCCAGCGGTTCATGCGAGGGCTTCCAGTTCGGTTGCTGAGACGGACGAAGGGAGGGACTCCGCGAGGGCGACGTTAAAGAGAGCTGCTGCGCGGCTGTGGTCTTCTAACGTCACGGACCCTTGTACATGGTCACTGACTGCCACGGTATCCCCCGTACCTAGGGTGAACAGCATCAAGGGTGCGACAGGTGCGGGCAACAGGATTCCCCGGGGAACCAGGTGCACCGCGACGCGGCCCGTCTGTATCCATGCTGAGAGGTGTTGCGCTTGTTCGTGGCGGAGGGGTTCGGGTAGGTCCGCGACCGCTGAGAGAGGGAACACGGCTGTCACACGAAGCTTGTCGAGTTGGTGCAAGCGCTCCGTACGGTGCTTCACCAGACGTTGAACCTCTTCGTCTGTCAGAGCCGGGCGTCCCGCGCGGAAGACCCAAGAGGCATACCCGGGGCTCTGTAGGTACCCGGGGACTAGGGACGGCGTCGCTAGAGACAGCTGAACGGCAGACGTCTCTACCGCGAACATGTCCCGGGCCCACTCCGGCAGACCGGAGCCCGTGGCGGTGATGCGCCATGCCCTGAACAGCTCGCCCCCCGCGTCAAGGATTTTGTCTAAGTGTTCTGCTCTATCCCTGCTTGGGTTTGTTTGTCCGGAAATCCACCTATTTATGGACGAAGCCGCGTATCCGGTCTTCTGGCTGAGCTGTAGCTGAGTCATTCCAGAGGCGGCAAGGAATCGGTTGAGAGCTTCAGAGAATGGTGTGAGGGGCACGTTCCACAGGCTACCGGTGTCTTGCGGAATCTACGCGGCTTCTGTGGAATCTCTAAGGGTTTCGGCAGGCTGTGGCCATGGCTACTTACGGACGATTCCAGGCGCAGACCGAAACCGCCGACCCGCTAACCGCGCTTCACTCCGCTATCCGTCGGCGGGGTGTGGCAGCGATGGACGGAGACCAGCCCGGCGAGGTTCGGGCAGAGCACGCGGGGCGGTGCATCGTTGTGCGGCTCTCCGAAGGTAAGTGGATTTCTCCGGTTGACGGGGGCGGCCGTACTGCTCCGATCGGTCGTGAGGGTGAGGAGGAAGCCCTTGCCCGCTGGCTCGCCGGTGAACTTCTGGGGCGGGTATGAGTGCCCCGGCCCGCACGTTTGATGATCTCGCGCGGTTGACGCGTCCTCGCCGTCCGCAGGTTCCTGCCCCGCGTTCGGGGGAGCGTCCGCCGCTTCCTCGTAGGATCCGCCCCGCGTCTGCGTCGGCGTGTCCGCCCCACGATTGGAATCGCGCCCCCGGTTCCCGAGTACAGCAGTGCCGCGCGTGCGGCATCACTCAGCGCGTTCCGTAACCCTGACTGGAAAGCCCCACATGTGCACTGGCTGCGGAAAGCTGCTCAATACGTCCGGCGAGTGCCCCGACGGACATTTCTGAAGGCCGGAGTGCGCCTAAGGGTCCACCGGGTAGACCCCTTTACCGGCCGATACCTGTACGCGCCCGTGCTCCGCGAGGATGGTGATTGCTCGTTGCGCTGTGCCTCGTGAGACCTCGTAACCCTTTTGCAGTGCGGCCACGGATGGCAGTTTGCCCCCGGAGAAGTCGCCCCGGTCAATCCTCGCCGCGAGGATTGCGGCGAGCTGAGCAGGTAGAGGTGTCGGGCCGTCGATGACCTGACTGTCCGGGCCGTATCCGGCAGGGAGTGACGTGGGCATGGTTCTCATTTTGCCACGGTCGTACTGTTGGTACTCTTGGAACTGCTGGTACTGTTTGTCGGTAACAACAAAGCCCCGCGACGGCTGCAACCGCCCGGGGCCACGGTTTCCACCTAGGTAGAGGTGTCAACGTTGCATATCGTACTCGCCGTATTCGCGGCCATAGTCCGCATTCTTCGTCCCTCGCGCGGCTTGCACGCCGCTCCGCGCGCCATCCGCCGCGAGATCCGCGAGGAAGCCCGCGCGGCCCGCGTGCGTCGATACGCCAACCCGCTTCCCGCGCGCCCTACGGGACCTGGATACGCCTTCGCGCTTCCGTCCCCGCGACAGCCGCTTGACGACGCTCCGCGCGGGACTCTCGTGCCTGTGCCAGCGGACTATGTGCCGTTCGTTGACACGGACGCTGTGGCCGAACCGGCGGACATAGTCCGAGGCTTCTACCGGGCCACGAAGTCCGCACGAAGCGGCTCCGCGCGGACCGTACTCGGTTGGGTGTGGCCGTGTTGCAAGAGATCGCCGCTCCGCGTGCGGAGGTGTCCGCATGAGCGCGACCGTGTGCGGCTGGTGGACATTCACTGTCGCGGGGTTCCACGCGGAAGCGCTGTGCGCTCTCCCGTACGGGCACGAGGAAGACCACCAGGCCCCGAACGGGGACGTGTTGGCCTTCCCCGCGAACGCGGAGCGGATCGGCAGTATGTGTGCGGACCACGACGCGGAGGACAGTGGCACGCTGTGCACCCGCGCTCCGATCCACGCGGGTACTCACCACAACGCGGTTGGGTACGTGTGGGGTGACGAGGCGGAAGAAGTCCGCACGGCCGAAGAGGCGGCTAAAGCCGCGTAGCTCTCCGCGCACGACGCGGTAGAAGGCACAAAGCAGGGCCCGGAACCTATGGTGGTAGGTTCCGGGCCCTTGCGCTGTCCGTAGGGGTTACAGCAGTTGGTCCCCGGGGGAGTACTTCGCGTGTGCTTGCGCGGCCCGTACAGCGGCCCCGGACGCGCCGTAGCGGCGGAGCATCGCGGTAGAGGTCCACCCCGCGAGGTACATCAAGTCTCCGTCATTGCCGCCCGCAAAGCGGAACTCGTGCGCGAACTGGTGGCGCAACTGGTGGGGGAACACGTGAGGAACTCCAACGCGCTTGCATCCTTCGGAGAGCATCAAGCGGACCGCTTGCGCGGACAGGCGGCCGTTGGAGCCGAGCCACAGCGCGGGGTTGTCCGCCTGCGGGAACCGGGCTCGTGCGCGCAGGTACCGGCGTAGGGCCGCGCTTGCGTGCTTGCCCAGCGACACCACACGTTCCCCGGAGCGCTTCGCTCCGCGAACCGTGATGCGGTTGTGCGCGGGGGAGAAGTCCGCGAGGTTCATGCCGAGAAGCTCGGAGACGCGAACCCCGGTGTCCAGAAGAACCGTGATGATCGCGCGGTTCCGCATAGTCAGGAACCGTGTGGACCACTCGTGCCGTAGAAGGGCGTGAATGGTCGCGGGATCGACCAGCGGGACCGGGACCTCTTCGGTACGGGGCCGGTCCACCTTGTCCATGGGGTTGCGCGTGATCTCTTCTTCCGCGAGTAGCCACTTACAGAACGATCCGAGATCGACGTAACGCCGCTGCACGCTGGACAACGCGGCTCCGGCAGCGCGCTCCGCCGCGAGGAAGCGCGACATGTGCCGATGGGTGAGTTCGGAGGGGTCCACGTCCCCGACGAAGCGGGAGAGCTTGCGGAGCGTTTGCCGGTACGCGCGCACCGTGTGTTCGCTCACGTCGCGTAGGGACAGACTGTCGAGATAATCGGCAATCAGCGATTCCAGAGACGTCATGAAGTGCCGCCCTCTTGCGGTTGTTGGCGACTTCACGGACGCGGGACGAGAGCCGCCCGGGCCGACCGGACCCCTACCGGACCGTTCGGACCTGGGGACTACCCTGGGGGAGCGAATCCCAACGAGACCCGGAGCGGGGCACGTCATGAGCATGCTCACCAACAACCGCAAGCAGCGCTGGCTGCTGCCAGTGGTGCTCGGTTCGATCATGCTCATCGTGGTCCTGGGCGCCGTCTTCGGCTGAGTCCGGGCCGCTCGCCCGACCGCTCGCGGGCCGTCCGTTCCGCCGCCTTCGTACTGAGTCCCGCCGCGCCCGCTTGACCTTGACGCCGGTGTCAGGGTCCTAGTTTGCGGCCATGCCCACTCACACGCTCCGTCCCGGCTGGCTGGTCTGCCTGGTCCTGATCGCCTTCGCGGTCGGCACCGACGACCTCGTCATCGCCGGGCTCCTGCCGGTCATCGCCCACGACCTCGACGTCAGCGTCGCCGCGGCCGGGCAGCTCGTCACCGTCTTCTCCCTCACCTACGCGATGGCCGCCCCGCCGCTGGCCGTGGCCACCGCCCGGACGCCCCGCCGAACCCTCCTCCTCGGCGGGCTCGCGCTGTTCGCCCTCGCCAACCTGGTCACCGCCCTCGCGCCCACTTACACCGTCCTGATGGCGATGCGCGTGGTCGCCGCGCTGATCGCCGCCGTGCTCACCCCGGCCGCCTTCGCCACGGCGGCCCGGCTCGCTCCGCCCGACCGCACCGGGCGGGCCGTGGGCGCCGTCGCGGCCGGACTGACCGTCGCCCTGTTCCTCGGGGTGCCGATCGGCGCGCTCCTGGGCTCCGCCCTCGGCTGGCGCTCGGCCTTCGTGGCGGTGGCCCTGCTGACCTGCGCCGTCCTGGTCGCCTCGGCCCTGCGCCTGCCCCAGCTGCCCGGGGCGCCGGAGGCCGGGGTCCGCCAGCAGCTGCGCCAGCTGGGCCGACCGGCCGTCCTGATCTGCGTCACCGGTACCGTCGCGGGCGCCACCTGCGGTTTCATGACCTACACCTACATCGCCCCCATCGCCGGGGACCTCACCGGCGCGGGCGTGTCCGCCCTGGCCCCGCTGATCGCGGTGGTGGGGGTCGCCGGGGCCGCGGGCACCCTGCTGTGCGGACGCGCCACCGACCGCTGGGGCGCGGACCGGGTCCTGCTCGCCACCTTCGCCGGGATGGTCGCGACCAGCCTGGCCATGGCCTCCCTCGGTTCCCTGGGCGGCGCGGCACCGGTGTGGGCCCTGGGCGGTGTGCTCGCGCTGTGGGGGTTCGCGGCCTGGGGGTTCGCCGCCCCGATGAGCGCCCGCCTGCTCCACCTGGCCGGTGAGGCGGGCACCGAGGCCCTCGCGCTGAACACCGGCGGGCTGTACGTGGGCACGGCGGTGGCGGGCGCCGCGGGAGGTGCGGTCGTCGCCGGGTACGGGGGCGCGGGCGTTCCGGTCGCCGCCACCCTGGTCGGCCTGGCCGCCCTCGCGTTCATGGCGCTCTCCGTCCGCTTGTTCCCCGCCCCAGCCACGGAAACCGGCAGGGTTCAGGCCGGCGCCGCCTGAGCGGGGATCCGTAGGGTGGGACACGGATGTCCACGGCCGGGACGGAGACGCACATGCGCATCGGGGAACTCGCCGAACGCACGGGGGCCAGCACGCGCTCCCTGAGGTACTACGAACAGCGCGGTCTGCTCACCTCCGAACGCGCCGCCAACGGGTACCGTGAGTACGGTCCCGAGGCGGTGGAGAGGGTGCGCAACATCCGCCTCCTCCTGGAATCCGGCCTGACCTCGGAGGACATCCAGGAACTGCGGGCCTGCCTGGAGCTCGACCTGGTCCGCGAACCCGAGTGCGCCGAGGCCGTCGCCCTCTACGAGCAGCGGCTCCAAGCGGTCCGGGAACGCATCGACGCGCTCACCGCCACCGAGCGGCGCCTCGAACGCCGCCTGGCGGACCACCCCCTCCGAGACGGCGCCGAGGCGTAGCGGCCCTGGAGGGCGATGGTCGCCCTTTCGGCTCACCCGTGCCGCGAAGCGCCCGCGAGCCGAGTTGTTTCGGACGAGTGGTTCCGGAGCGCCCGGACGCCGGTTCCGGCTCAGGCGGAGGCGGAGGCCAGGGCGACCGCGTGCTCCACGAGCGCCGCGTTGTCGTGCGCCTCCGCGCCGTCGGGCAGACGCATGGTGTCCGCCAGCCCGATCCGGATGTCCAGCCCCTCCTCCAGCGCCTGGGACAGCATCGGCCAGGCCGTCGCGTCCGCGCCGTGCAACATACGGGGAACAGCGACCTTGCCCCGGTCCAGCACGCTCATGATCGCCGCCGTGTTGCGCTGGGCGTCATCCACCGCGACCTGGGTCGGCTCCACCAGCACCGCCGCCACCCGTACCTTGGTGGCGACCAGGATGCGGGCGGCGTCCACCGTCCACACCCCCGCCTCGACCGCGACCCGGCGGTCACCCAGTAGGTGGATCAGGTCCACCGAACCCGCCTCGTGCAGGTTCACCGACACCGAGTCGGGTAAGGACGGTGACGCCCATCTCTGCACCAGGTCGTAGCGCCGCCAGGGGTCGGACTGCGCCGACAGCGACGTGGTCAGCGACACCGGCACGTCCGGGCCGTCCGCGCGCATCCGTTCCATCAGCGCCGCCACCGCCTGCGGTTCCAGGGACTCCGCGCCCCCGGCGTCGCGCGGATGGATGTGGACGGCGGTGGCGCCCGCGGCCACCACGGCATGGGCGTCGGTGACGAGCTGGTCGACGGACACGGGCAGGGCGGGGTGCGCACCCGGACGGCGATCACCGTTGAGACAGGCGACGATCCTCATGGGGTCTCTCCTTACGGCGCTCTGTAAGCCGAATGTGCCCGCTCGCACCCGGGTGCAAGCCCTTGGGAGCTACCCCTGGCAGGATGGCGGACATGAGAAGACCTCTGGCCCTCGCCGCGGCCGTCCTGTTCGCCCTCCTTCCGGCGGTACCCGCCACGGCCGCTCCCATGGACCCCGAGGACGGTACGGGGGGACGCAACTACCCGCGCGGGGGCGAGGGGCCCGAGGGGTCGGAGATCGTCTTCAACTTCCAGGACGAGCGGATCGCGGAATCCAGCGGCCTGGCCCCCTCGCTGCGGCACGAGGGCGTGTGGTGGACGCACAACGACAGCGGCGACTTCGCCGCCGAGGTGTACGCGGTGAACGAGGAGGGCGAGACGGTCGCGACGGTCGCCCTGAACGTGGAACTGAGGGATTGGGAGGCGATCAGCGTCGCCCAGGGGCCCGAAGGCGAACCGGCCGTGTTCGTGGGTGACATCGGCGACAACTTCGGCGGCAGCTGGCCCAACATCCGGGTCTACCACTTCACCGAACCCGAGGTCCTCAGCGACATGGTCCTGGACCCGTCGGTGCTCACCTTCACCTACGAGGACGGCGGACGTGACGCCGAGGGTCTGATGATCGACCCCCGTGACGGGCGCCTGTACGTGGTGTCCAAGGAGTTCGCGGGCAGTGTGTACGCCGCCCCGGAGAACCTTGATCCGGTCGGCGAGAACGTCCTGAGCCGGGTCGACTCCGCGCCGCTGTTCGCCACGGACGCCGCGTTCAGCCCGGACGGCACCCGCTACGCCATCCGCACCTACTGGGGCGTGACCCTCTACGACTCCACCGACGGCGTTCCGGGCCGCTCGGTGGGCTCCTTCGACCTGCCGGAGATGGAACAGGGCGAGTCGGTGGCCTTCACCCCGGACGGCACGGCGCTGATGGCCGGGACCGAGGGTATGAACTCCCCGGTCTGGCGGGTCCCGCTGGAAGGCGAGCAGCTCCCCGACATCGCCGCTGACGCGGAGGCCGACGCGGGCGGGGACGCGTCCGAGGCCTCCCCGGTCTCGGACGCGGAGGACACCGACGAGGGCGGCTCCACGGGTGCCACCCCGCTCATCCTCGGTGGCGTCGCGGTCGCCGCCGTCCTGATCGGCGGCATCATCCTCCTGGTCCGCCGCCTCTGACCCAGGGCCCCGGAGTTCTCGCGCTCTGCCGGGGAAGGCACGAAGGCCAGATTCGAGTAGCTCAGGCGGGCATGGGCGAGTCCAGACACGCGAAAACGGGCATGGAGCCCGTGGATCATGGAGTTGTCGAGACAACACGATCCGCAAGGTGCCATGCCCGCTGTGTCATCGTCTCTCACCCTTAGCGTTCTCTCCACCGGTCCGGCCGATGACCTGACGGACCACCTGTCCACCATCGATGACCCCCGAGATCCACGAGGCCGCCGCTACAGCCTGCCCAGCCTGCTCGCCCTGGCCGTGTGCGCCCTGACCAGCGCCGGGCACCACAGCACCTGCGCCCCCATCGAATGGGCCCACAACACACCCCGCCACGTCCTGCTCAGCCTGGGCCCGCCCCTAGGCCCCTTCACCGGGCGCATCCACATCCCCGACGAACGCACCTTGCGTGAAGTCCTCGCCCGCCTGGACCCCGCTCAGTTGGCCCGAGCCGGCCTGGTCACACTGAACACCCACACCACACCCCGACTCCTACGCCCGAAGGCGCCTTTCCGGGCGAATGGTAGCCGAAGGGTCCGCTTTGGCAGGACACGGGGCTGGGTTCCCTTCGGTGGGGGAAAGGGTAGGGACGTTGGAGTTTCTCGCCTCGCTGGACAGCTTAACTTTTCGAATCGTTGCAATGTCGATAACGGCGGCCCTCGGAGCTTTTGGCGTCGTGATGAAGATCGCTGAGTCCGATCTGAACAAGGAGAAGGCTAGGCTGGAGTATGATCACGAAAATTCCCAGGTATCGCATGATGCCCGGCGGATCGGTCATGAAAAGGATGTGCTGGAGGCGCGGAAGAAGGAAGCCGATATTGCTTTGAATGAGAGGGCTGAGGTCGCGAAGGATGCTCTGGGTGTCAAGAATGCGACCCTTGTTTCACTTGGCCCCGTGGAGAACGCTCTCAAGTTGATGCAAAAGATCAGCCCGAAGATTGAGAAATCCATAAATGAGAAATCAAAGGAAAGGAAAGAGGGGGGGAGGTGAGGGGGGCGGCGCGGAGCTCGGATCGATCCTTTCCGGTTGATCTGGGCAAAGTGTTCAAGCGTGGTTTCGGTCCTTTGCTGTGTGGATGTGGATTGACTTATGTTCCTTGCTTTCTACTCTGTCTCTTTGATCTTGCTCGGTTGTTTGCTTTTTTTGGTTTGGATGTATCTAAGAAAAACAGCTGTTCGCTTGGATCCAGATGGATGGGGGGATGAGGGTTTAAAAGATGTGACTGAAGATATTCGGCGCTTGGAAGTTTTGCAGAGCGATATTTCTCGGGTCAGGGGTTCGATCCAGGGCCAGCTTCAGGTTCTTGATTTGGCAGTACGCGAAACCGAGGATTCCGATGGCTCTCTGTTCCCTTACCACCCTGGATCCCTGGGGCGCTCCGCTGGGCGCTCTGGGGAAGCGATGGAATGGATTCGCCGCAGATACGACCAGGTCGCGGTCGCGTCTGCCCGGAGTGCCGCCGACCGTGCTGCATCGGATAGTGGGTAGTGCCCATGGGATCTGCTCTGGTGGTCGGATTTGTTGTAGCTATCGGTGCAACAGCCGTGGCGACTTTCATCAACGGTGCGTACAAGTGGGCTCAGGCATATCTTGCCCTGAGTCAGGCTAAAGCACACATCGAAGTGGATGATAGGGAGAAGGCGCAGAAGAACATTTATGAACGAAGGGACCATCATAGTCAGATGTGGGAAGTTGGGAGAGGTGGAATGATCAAAGATCGCGCTGTTGGGGAGGAGATTGAAGGCGCGAAGATTGAAGTCCTTGAAGGTTTTGAAAAAATTGATACGAATAGGGATTTGATTGCCTCTGGGTTTATTGGCCTGATGAATTTTGGTGTTCTCTCCAGGGGGGAGGGCGGGAAATTTCATCTGGTAGATGAGAGTCTGGTTGAGCCTGAGTATGCGTCTGTAATAGAAAAATCTTTGAAGGTTTACAACTGGGGCCTTGATAAAAGCTATCGAAGCGAGGCGATGCGGGCCTTTGCTGAGCTCCCCGTGCTGACTGAGGTTTTCTCAGCGAAATGATCTCTGCGGAGCAGGGTGATTTTCGGATCCCCGCCGGGCCGGACGAGTGGCACCTGGATGCGAGCAGACGTAAAGCCCCTGGTAGGACAGGTCTCACCACAAGATCATGTCCGTAACCACCAGAGGCTTCACGTTGGTCACCTATTCTGCCACCCTCGACGTCCCACGCCACATCGTCGAGTTCCTCGCCCGACACCTGGCCGCCCACCGCCGAAGCATCGCCACTCCGAAGGGCTCACGGGCACTCGGGCCGTTCCGCCAAGCGGTGCTGGTGCTGCGCTGGTTCCGTGAGCGCGGCTGTGTGCACTGCCTGGCCCGTGACGCCGGAATCTCCCAGGCCACCAGCTACCGCTACCTACACGAAGGCATCGACGTCCTCGCCGGCCAGGCCCCCGACCTGCACGAAGTCTTGGCCAATTGCCACAACGAAGGGATAGCGCGCGTAGTCTTGGACGGCACGCTGATCGCCTCCGACCGCCTCGCGGGCGTCCGCGAGAACGGCAACGACCTGTGGTTCAGCCAAAAACACAAGGCCTTCGGCGGCAACATCCAGTTCCTATCCGCACCGGACGGCACCCCGCTGTGGGTCTCCGCAGTCGAGCCCGGATCCACCCCCGACATCACCGCCGCCCGCCTCCACGCCCTGCCCGCCCTGTACAAGGCAGCGGCCGAGGGCCTGCCCACCCTGGCTGACAAGGGCTACCAAGGCGCCGGTATCGGCGTGCACACCCCCATCAAGCGCCCTACGGGCCAGGGCGAAGGGGCTCTGCACGTGGACACACGGATGTATAACGCGCTGTTGCGGCACGTGCGTGCGCTCGGTGAGCGCACCGCCGCCGAACTCAAGGAGCGCTGGCGGACGCTGAAGTACGTCACGCTTAGCCCGAGCCGGATCGGAGACATCGCCCGTGCGGCTCTTGTCCTCAACAGGCAGTGGAAATGATCTTCGCTGAGAAAACCTCACTGAGGGCAATTTTATCGAAAGCGTTCTGCAGCAGCATGAGGAGGCTGAAGAATTTGCCAACCGGAGTTCTGCCAAGAAGGACTCCACGGTGGAGGGGGAGGAGGCTTCCGAGGCGAAGGAGGGCGTGAACGGGACACAGGACCAACCCAGGAGCGTGGAAAACCAGGGGGGCCCAGGTGTTGAGGGCGCGCAAGTCGTACCCGCACGGGGTCTGGGACACCAGCCCCGGCTGGGGGACGTCCCCCAGAGGTCTGCTGGAAAGAGCTTGGCTGAGCAGGAGCGCACGTCCGCGGCCAGGGGGAAGTTCTTCAGATTCGGCAGCCGGAAGGGACGGTCCTCCTGATGCCCGGACTGCAGGCGGCAGAAGCGTTCATGATGCTCACCTCCGCCCTGAGCACGGCTTTCCTCGCCTGGCTTCTGTGGCAGATGGAGAAGTACTCATCCAAGCACCAGGGGTACCGGATCCGGCAAGCTCGTCGTCCCGAGGTCCTGATGCGGGAGGCAGAGGTCTACATGCGGGCGTTGGAAGAGGAGTACAGGAACGTCAGCGGCTTCCACGAGCGGAATGTCCGGCCCCTGGGAGAGAACGGTCGCTTCGACCCCCGTGAGGGCACCTTCCTCGATCCGGAGAGGGCCAGCCGTGACTTGAAGCGGGTACAGGCCAGGCAGCAGGAGATCCAACGGAACTTCGAAGCGGAGCTGGCCAGGGTCGACGAAGAACAGAAGCTGCTGGATGATCACGCTGTCGCATACTGGGAGAAGGAGCTGAGGAAGAACCGGATCTTCGGCTATGTGGTACTGGCCGCCTTCTTCTGGTCGAGCCTGAGCTTCCTCTACGCGGTGCTCTTCCTCTGGCTCTGATCACGGGTGGAGGGCCAGGGGGCTCGCACGCTGTCATACGAGCCCCTGGAAACGGCAGTGCACCGGGCACGCTGGCCCCGGCTCGACCGCGCCGACGAGCGGCCCCTACTTCTCGGGCTGCGGGTCCAGGTAGTGCTCGCGGCACAGGAAGGCGTGCCGGGAGAAGTCGGAGAACACGCCGTCCACGCCCGCGTCGAAGAAGGCCTCGTACTCGGCGGCGAAGCCCCCGTAGTCCTTGGGGTCGCCGTCCGAGCGCAGGTCGGTGGGCAGGAAGTGGTTCTCGCTGCGGAACGTGTAGGGGTGCACGACCAGACCGGCCTCGTGGGCGTCCTTGACCAGGTCGGTGGGCTCGCCCAGGGAGCCGTCCTCGTTGGTGGGGATGACCAGGCTCTTGTGCGGGCCGATGGCGTGCGCGAACGCCGCCACCTCGGCCAGGCCGTCCGGGGTCGTGTAGTGCAGCCACTCGTCCTCGGTGCCCATCAGGTACACCAGCGGAAGACCGGTCTCGGCGAGCTTGCGCAGGCTCTCGGACTCGAAGGACTGGAGGAAGACGGGGACCTTGGGCTCCTCACCCACCAGCCCGGCCTCGCGCAGCGCGGCGATCAGCGGGGGTTCGAGGTCCAGGCCCTGCGCCACGTGGTGGGCCGGGTGCTTGGTCTCGGGGTAGATCCCGATCGGGCGGCCCAGCTCCTCGGTGAGGGAGAGGGCGAGCTCGATGACCTCCCGCAGGGTCGGGATCTCGTAGGTCCCGTCCATCACCGCGTTCTCCGGGCGGACCTCGGCCATCCGCTCACGGGCGCGCAGGGTCTTGATCTCGGCGAGGGTGAAGTCCTGGGCGTAGAACCCCTCGACCTCGCGGCCGTCGATGGTCCGCGTGGTGCGCCGGTCCGCGAACTCGGGGCGGTCGGCCACGTCCGTGGTCTCGCCGATCTCCTGTTCGTGGCGGCAGATCAGCTGGCCGTCCTTGGTGGCGACCAGGTCCATCTCGATGAAGTCGCCGCCGTGGCGGGCGCCCAGCTCGTACGAGGCCAGGGTGTGCTCGGGCCGGTGACCGGAAGCCCCCCGGTGGGAAATGATCTTGATGGGGAGTTCGGTCTTCTTGTTCCTGCGCACAGTGGAACCGTCCTGGGAAACGATGATCGGAAGAAGGAGAAGGAGGCCGACCCACGCGCGGCGGGTCGGCCTCCATTCTCCAACGTCCGCGGACCGATTCAGGACGGCCTTGCGCTGGGCCCGCCTACGAGAGCTTGCCGAGCACGTAGTCGATGCACTCGGTGAGCGCGTTGACGTCGCTGGGCTCCACGGCCGGGAACATCGCCACGCGCAGCTGGTTGCGGCCCAGCTTGCGGTAGGGCTCGGTGTCCACGATGCCGTTGGCGCGCAGCACCTTGGCGATCTGGGCGGCGTCGACGTCGTCGGTGAAGTCGATGGTGCCGACCACCTGGGAGCGCTGGGCCGGGTCGGTGACGAACGGAGTCGCGACCGGGGAGCGGTCCGCCCAGTTGTAGAGGATCGAGGAGGACTCGTGGGTGCGCGCCACGGTCCACTTGAGCCCGCCCTGGCTGTTCATCCACTCCAGCTGCTCGGCGAGGAGCAGCAGGGTGGCCACGGCCGGGGTGTTGTAGGTCTGGTCCTTGGCGGAGTTGGCCACCGCCGTGGTCAGCGAGAAGAACTCGGGGATGTAGCGGCCGCTCGCCGCGATCTCCTCGACCCGGGCCAGGGCCCTGGGCGACATGACAGCGAGCCACAGGCCGCCGTCCGCGGCGAAGCTCTTCTGCGGGGCGAAGTAGTAGACGTCGGTCTCGGCGATGTCGACTGGCAGGCCGCCCGCTCCGCTGGTGGCGTCCACGAGCACGAGCGCGTCCTCGTCGGCGCCCGCGACCCGCTTGATGGGCGCGGCCACACCGGTGGAGGTCTCGTTGTGGGTGAGCGCGTACACGTCCACCCCGGCCTCGGCGACGGCCTCGCCGTGGGTGCCGGGATCGGTGGTGATGACCGTGGGCTCGTCCAGCCAGGGGGCGCCCTTGGCGACCTTGGCGAACTTGCTGGAGAACTCACCGAAGGCCAGGTGCTGCGACTTGGAGCGCAGCAGGCCGTGGGCGGCGATGTCCCAGAAGGCGGTGGTTCCGCCGTTGCCCAGGACCACCTCGTAGCCCTCGGGCAGGGAGAAGAGCTCGCTCACCCCGGAGCGGACCCGGCCCACCAGGGACTTGACCGGCTTCTGCCGGTGGGAGGTCCCCAGGTAGTGGGAACCGGACGCGGCGAGGGCGTCGAGCTGGGCCGCGCGGACTTTGGAGGGGCCGCTCCCGAAACGGCCGTCGGCGGGCAGCAGGTTCGCGGGAATCTGAATCTCGGTCACGTCGACCAGCGTAGTGGTGGGCATCGCGACGCCGCCGGTCAGGGCGGCAATTGGCGTCGTGAAATCACGTGACCGTGTCAAAAATTTGTCACATTAGCGGTGTTATGGCCGGTATGGGCCAGTCTTAATTCCGGCGAAAGGGATGTAACCCGGGTGTCTTTTGCTGTCTAATGGGCCAGCTGTCGGGGGGCGAGCACAACACGAGTGTGGAGGGATGTTCCGAGTGTCCGACCAGACACCCGAGGCCCAGGACGAGCGGACGGCCAAACCCGCGTTCCTCCGGGTCTTCGAGGACCTGCGCCGACGCCGCTCGCGCTCCAGCTACGCCAGGCTCCGCAGGATGGAGCGCAGGGTGGCCCGGCGCCGCCCCGCCGGGAAGGGCAAGCTCCAGCGGGGCGACATCGCCGAGCCCCCGCCGGTCCTGGACCTGGTCACCGAACGCCGCGCCGACCGGGCCGCGGTCCAGCGCATGCTGGTGCGCGCGAGCGCGGTGGGCCCGGTGTGGCTGCTCCCGGAGGGCGTGTCCGCAGAGGAGTCCCCGGAAGCCTCCGAACCCCGCGACGCACCTGGCGCCCCCGATGCCGGAGAACGCCGGTTCGCCGAAGTGCCCCGAGGACGCCGTGGCGCTCCCGCCAAAGGCCGGGGGACGCGCCGGTCCTTGTGGACCCGCACAGCGGACACCACGGTCCCGCCACCGCCGCGACCGCCCCGCGCGGAGACGGACCAGGACACAGCACGGGCCGCCGAGGACGCGGACACCGACGTCACCACCAAGGAGCTGTACGAACTCCTGGAAAGACTGGTCGACGGCGGGTTCGCGTGGATGGACGACCCGCCTGAGCCGCCGCGCGGACGCAAGCCCCCGCCCCCGCCCCGCTTCTCCCGGGTCCGCTCCCTGCTGTGGCTGCGGCGCTGCAATCCCAAGAGCATCCGGGAGTGGCTCTCGGAGGGGGAGACCGCCCCCGAGCACGGCACCCTCCCGAACACCAGTGAGGCGCAGGCAGCGGTCATCAACGCACTGCGTCGGGTCAGGCTGGAGAGCGCGCGCAGGCGTCGGGACGACCTCGTGGAACGCGCGAGCCGGGCCGCCGACGAGCCGGGGTCCGCGGTGGCGCCCGGCCGGTGGGAACTGGCCCGCAGCCGCTTCGTGGTCTACTGGCGCAACCTCGCCAGCAGCGCGGCCAGAACCTCCCGCCTGGTCACCCTGGCCTCGGGGAAAGCCACCTTCGGCTTCCTCGACGAGAAGGTCCTCACCCCGCTGGCCTTCGTCGTCTCCCTGGTGGTCGCGGCCGCCCCCTTCACCTTCGCCTTCGTGGGACTGGCCGCCCAGCAGGTCAACGAGCTGGTCTCCGTCCTGGTCGGCGCGCTGCTGGTCACCGTCTACCTGCTTACCGTGTTCTTCTTCTTCCTCCCCTGGCGCCCCTACCTTTGGCTGCACCACCACCGTTACCTCCTGGACCAGCAGGGCCGGGACGGCTTCGAGAGCAGCGCCGACCAGGGCTTCATGGGCCGCCACCGCGCGCGCGGTGTCCACCTCCTCAACCAGCTCAACAACCCCGAGCAGGACCAAGCTCGGATCAACGGACCGGGAGGTCCGCCCGGTACCCACAAGATCGCGGTCAACGCTCTGTTGGACGACCTCCACCGGGCCTACGGGGCAGGACGTCGAGGCCTGCGCCGTCGGACGGGGGCCAGGCCGGTGCTCGTCTACGACCAGCGGCGCCTGGACCGGGTCGGCCGCTACCTGGTCTGGCTGATCGAGTCGGAGCGCCTGCGCCGGGCCTTCCCCGACCCCCTGCTCCTGGTCCAGGTACGCGACTCCGAACTCCCGCCGCTGGTGGACGGCTCCATCGACGCCGCGCGTAACGGGAAGCTGCCCGAGCTCACCGGTACCGCGAGCGTTGAAGGCGGGGAGGAGACGTCCTCACCGGTCCGGGAGTGGACCCTGAGGCGGTACCTGTCCGGAGTGCTCGGCGCTGAGCGCGTCATCACCCAGTACGTCGGACCGCTGCCCGGGGACGGCCGGGGGCACACGCGGCGCGGGACCCCCGAGTGGGTGCTGAACGGGCCGACCCTCGCCGGGGCGTGGGCCGCCGGTGCGGCGGGAACGACCGCGGTGCTGGTCCTGTTCGGGATGGTCTTCCTGCCCACGGTGGCGCAGGCGCGCAACCCCTGTGTCCAGGAGGGGGTCTGGCAGCCCGCGGGCATCACCAGGGTCGGCGACCAGTGCGTCGGCGTCACCTTCGGCGACTTCGTGTTCCACGAACGCCTGGCCGAGGCCACCGAGCTCATCCACGAACAGAACCGGGCAGTCGACGCGAGCGGAGACCCCTACGTCACCATCGCCCACCTCGCCGAGATGGACGTCGCCGACCCCGAGGACCCCTCCCTCGCCGGTGCCCAGGGCGAACTCCTGGGGCTCGCCTACCAGCAGCGTGAGCACAACCGGATCAAGGACGCCAGGCACCCCAGGATCAAGCTGCTCATCGGTAACGCGGGCCAGGGCTGGGAACACTCCCTGGTGGCCGCGCAGGAGATCGTGGACCGCGCGGGTGACGAGAGGCTCGGGATGGACCGGCCGATCGCCGCGGTCGGGTTCGGCCACAGCGTCGTGCCCAACAGCCGCGCCATCCAGAGGGTCGGTGAGGCCTCGCTCGCCATGGTGGGCACCACCGCCACCTTCGACGACGTCGCCCAGTACGGCGCCCGCGAACACAGCGAGTTCTACTTCCCGATCTCCCCGGCCAACAGCCGGATCGCCGTGCAGGCCGCCCACTGGGCCCGGCACGGGGTGGCCTGGAGCGGAGCCGACGGGGTGGAGCACGGGCTGGAGCCGCACGAGACCGCCGTGGCGATCGCCAGCGGCCAGACCGACGCCGAGGGCGGGGAGCACGAGCAGTACGGCCCGCACCTGGCCCGGGAGTTCATCGCGGCCTTCCAGGCGCGCGGCGGACAGGTGTGGGAGGGAGCCGGGGAGCTCGACCGCGGGGAGTACGACGGCCAGGGGGTGCTGCTCTACCAGAGCGGCGACCTGGAGACCGACACCACCTACGCCGAGCAGCTGGAACGCCTGTGCACCCACGAGAACCCGCCGGACCTGCTCTACTACGCGGGCCGTTCCGCCGACTTCACCGAGTTCTACCGCCGGTTCATCCGGACCGGCGGCGAGGACTGCGTCGGCGGGCACATGACCATCCTCGGCGGTGACGACATCTCCAAGTTCGTCTCCGACGAGGAGGGGCTCATCGGCAGCAACGCCGCGCACCACTCGGTGTTCTACACGCCGCTGGCGCCCAGCGGCCCCTGGGGCGCACAGGGCGGGACCGGTGACGACGCGGGCGGCAGCGACCAGGGGTTCTATGACGACGTCAACTCCCTGCTGCGGGACCTGTACGCGGAGGAGGACGAGGACGGTGACGTGAGCCTGGCGCCCAAGAAGGACCTGCCCTCCATCGCGCACGCCGCCGTGGCCAGCGACGCCCTCCTAGTGGTCTCCGAGGCGCTGCCCGTCACCGGGCTGAGCAGGGAGGAGCTCTCGGCCAGGAACCCGCTGCGCTGGATCGGCCTGGACCGGCACCCCTACCTTCGCACCCAGGAGCAGTACGAGGAGCAGCGCGACCTGCTGCACGGCAGGGTCAAGGGCACCCGCAACCTCACCGGGGTCTCCGGCTACATCGCCTTCGACGCCGAGAACGACGGCAACTGGTTCGACGGCCGCATGGTGCAGCTGGTGCTGGTGGGCCCGGAAGTGGTCAACCCCGAGACCGACGGCCGACAGCGCCAGCACGTCATCCAAAGGTGCGGAATGCGCAACGCCAACACCGTGGAACCCGGGGAGCAGTGTCTGCCCGTGGTCTCCGGAGACCGGTGAGCGCCCGCGTGAGAGTATGCGTCGTGTGGACCACCAGAACCCTGCCGAACTGCGGAAACCGTACACGGGCGAACCTCTGCGCCGCTCGGCCCTGGCCGAGCACCCGATGACGCAGTTCCATCTGTGGTTCGGCGAGGCCTACGACTCCGGTCTCGCCGAACCCAACGCCATGGTGCTGTCGTCGGTGGAGCCCTCCGGTATGCCCCGTTCGCGCACGGTGCTGATGAAGGGCTACGACCGCTCCGGCTTGCGCTTCTTCACCAACTACACCTCGCGCAAGGGGCAGGCCCTGGACGCCGACCCGCGTGCCTGCCTGGTCTTCCCCTGGCACGCGATCCGGCGGCAGGTCCTGATCGCCGGCCGGGTGGAGCGGCTCAGCGACGAGGAGAACGACCTCTACTTCGCCTCCCGCCCGCGCGGCTCCCAGCTGGGCGCCTGGGCCAGTGAGCGGCAGTCCCAGCCGGTGGCCGACCGGACCGAGCTGGACCGCCTCTTCCACGAGTTCGACTCGGTGTGGCGCGCGGACGAGGCCGTTCCCAGGCCCGCCTACTGGGGCGGTTTCCGGCTGGTCCCGCAGGAGGTGGAGTTCTGGCAGGGCGGCGAGGACCGCATGCACGACCGCTTCCGCTACCTGTGGCTCGACACCGAGGGCGAGTGGGAGATCGAACGCCTCGCACCTTGAGAGGCCCCGCTCCCCGAGGACGCTGCCGAGCGCCGCTCGGGAGGGCCGTCAACGGACGATCCGATGAATCCGCGCCCCGACCCCGGGTGATGTTGGTCGCGTCGTACGTGAGTTCGGGAGGTCATGGGGTCTCTGGGGGGCTCCCGCAAGGGTCTTTCGGATACTTCACGTTTCAACCAGCTAGCCTGTAGGCCTGTGACCTCGGACCCTTGACGGCTCCGGGGCGCGCGGACCGCTTGTGTCCGTATAGTGAGACAGCGCCGAAATCCATGCCCGGCGCGTCACGATATGCTTGACGAATCGGTGGTCGCTCCCGCGGTCCTGCGGACGCCCCGGTCCCCACTCGGCCCCAGGGAATCACGTGGTCCCGGCCTGTGTTGTGAGAGACCTGCCGTGCCCGCACGTGACCGCGCGTCGGGCGCAGAGCCTTGGGAGGGGAGTCTTGACCGCACACGGGCTGATCGACACCACGGAGATGTACCTCCGTACGGTCTTCGAGCTCGAAGAGGAGGGCATCGTCCCGCTTCGGGCCAGGATCGCCGAGCGCCTGCACCAGAGCGGGCCCACGGTGAGCCAGACCGTCGCCCGCATGGAGCGTGACGGCCTGCTGAAGGTCGAGAACGACCGCCACCTGGTGATGACCGCCGAGGGTCGCAGGCTGGCCACCCACGTCATGCGCAAGCACCGGCTCGCCGAGCGCCTGCTCGTCGACGTCATCGGGCTGCCCTGGGAGGACGTCCACATCGAGGCCTGCCGCTGGGAGCACGTCATCTCCGAGGCCGTGGAGGAGCGTCTGGTGACGCTGCTCAACGCCCCCTCGGTGTGCCCGCACGGCAACCCGATCCCCGGCCTGGAGGAGCTCGGCCTGGAGGGTTACGCCCCTGAGCCGTTCACCGACGACTCCATCGTCCCGATGATCGACGCGGCCTCCAGCACGGAGACCACAGTCACCGTGCGTCGCATCAGTGAACAACTCCAGCCGGATGCCGACGTCATGCTCACCTTGCGCAAATCCGGGGTACAACCGGGGCAGGAAGTAGTACTCCGGGCTTCGGACGACGGAGTGCGCGTCATCGGCGAGGGCGAGGACACCGAGCTCCCCGCTGGCGTGGCCGGGCACATCTTCGTCGCCAAGCCGTGAAACGTCCATACACGTTGATTGGTTGCTCATCGGGATTGTCTCATTGCGCTGCGGGAACGTTGACGGTGTTGCTACGCTCGCCCCAAGGTGCGGTCGTTCGGGGGACCCGGAGCGGGCATGTGTGCAGCTCATGACGGCGAGGTGGCGGCTAGATGACACGGTGGGGTGAGCCCTTCCGGGAGAGCGACGCGCTCGCCACGGCCGAGGTCGTAGACCAGGCCCAGATCGCCATCGTCGTCATCGACCGGTTCAGTCTCCTTCGCTACTGGAACCCGTACGCCCGCGAGCTGTTCGGGTTCGTCGGCGGGCGTGACTACGTCGGCCTGTCCTTGCTGGACATCGGCATCCACGAGTCCGACCGCGAACACGCCTCCCAACTGGCCCGCCGCGTCCTGCGCGGCGAGCCGTGGGAGGGCACGTTCGCCGTGCTCAAGGGCGACTCCACCTGGATCCACGTGCGGGCCCAGGCGGTGCCCATGCGCGACGACTCCGGTGAGATCGACGGCATCACCCTGATCGCCCGCGAGGCCCTGCGCAGCGGGCGGGTCGAGGAACAGTACGGCCTGCTCGAACGCATCGGCAGCCGCCTGGCCAGCTCGCTGGAGTTCGACTCCACGGTCAAGGGCGTGGCCGGGATCCTGGTGCCGCAGTTCGCCGACCACTGTTTCATCGACCTCTACGACCACGACCGCCTGGTCAGACAGGTCTCCGTGCACGCCGAGGGCTGGAGCCCGCCCGCGGACAGCTGGTTCGACGTCGGCGACGAGGTCCGCTACCCCGAACGCCACTTCGTCACCCAGGCGATGCGCCGACTGGAGACCGTGGTCAGTAGCGACTACCTCTTCGAGAACTCACCCAACGACCGCTCCGACCGGGTCTCCCGCCAGGTCGGCGTCACCTCCGCCATCGCCGCCCCGCTGCGGGCCCGCGGCGAGGTCCTCGGGGTGCTCACCCTCGCCCTCTCCGGGCTCTCCCCGCGCCAGAAGAGCAGCTACGGCGGCTTCGACCGGGACCTGGTCGGCGCCATCGCCTCCCGGGTCGCGCTGGCCATCGACAACGCCCGGCTGTTCGAGGAGGAGCGCAGCACCGCGCTCGCTTTCCAGAACAGCCTGCTGCCCAGCCACTTCCCGCCGCTGGACGGACTCACCCTCGCCCACCGCTACCTGCCCGCCGGGCCGCTCCAGGCGCACGGGCACGGCGTCCAGACCCAGGTCGGCGGCGACTTCTACGACGCCATCCCGCTCTCGGCCGGGCGCGTCGGTCTGGTCATCGGCGACGTCGAGGGCCGGGGCCCGCACGCCGCCGCTGTCATGGGCCAGCTGCGCGCCGCGCTGCGCGCCTTCGCCCAGGCCGACAGGGAACCCGCGGACATCCTGCGCGAACTCGACGAGTGGGTGCGCCAGCTCGGCACCCCCGACGGCAACGGCGGTGTCTGGATCCCCAGCGTGAGCTGCCTGTACATGGTCTACGACGCCTGGTCGCGCGAGCTCTCCTACGCCAACGCCGGGCACGCCTCCCCGCTGCTGATCACCTCCGACTCGGTCGAGGCCCTCGACCTGGAGGTCACCGACCGCATGCTGGGCGTGCGCGCCAAGGGCGGCTCGGGCGAGGGCATCGTCTACCACCAGGCCAACCTGCGCCTGCCGCTGGGCGCCACCCTGGTCATGTACACCGACGGCCTGGTGGACCGGCGTCCGGTCGGCGGCAAGGCCGATCCGGAGCGCGCCCTGGAGCGGATGACCGAGCGCGTCGCCGAGGTCGCCGACAAGGACGTGGAGCAGATCGCCGAGGTCGCCGTGCACAGCGTGCCCGGCGAGCTGGACGACGACACCGCTCTGCTGGTCGTGCGCACCCACTCCGAGGAACTGGCGCTGCGCGAGGGCTGGTTCCCCTCGGAGGCCTCCACCGTGGGCGCCGCCCGACACCTGGCGGCCGACACCTTCAAGGAGTGGGGGGTCGACCGAGACCAGGCCGAACTCGCCTGCCTGCTGGTCTCGGAGATCGTCACCAACGTGGTCATCCACGCCACCCCGCACCCGGTGCACCGCGAGTTCACCGGCGGCGGCGTCCTGGACTCGGAGACCCCGCTCGACTCGGGCGGGATGGTCGACGAGTTCGACGAGGACTGGAGCGATCTGCTGGAGGCGGTCGCCGAGGAGGACGAGTCCACCGACAACCCCGGTGAGAAGGAGTTCCTGCTCCGACTGCGGCGCGGTGCCAACGCCGTGTGGGTGGAGGTCTTCGACCACGACCTGCGCCTGCCGCGGATCCGTAGCGCCGCCGCGGACGACGAGGGCGGCCGCGGGCTGTACCTGGTCGAGCAGCTGGCCAGCCGCTGGGGATCGCGGCCCACCCCGGACGGCAAGGCCGTCTGGTTCGAGATGCCGATGCACGCCGACGAAGAGGCCGAGATCGAGGTCGAGGAGGCGGAGAAGGACGACGAGGAGTAGCCCGGCACGGTAGGGGGTCTTCGTACCGCGGTCCGTGCCGCCTCGTACACGTGCGGGCCTCGGGGCCCGCCGCGCGCCCGGCAGCTCCTCCAGCGGATCATCGAAGCCGGACGGCTCCGATCCGCACGCCCCCGAGCACAGGTCAGATTCACACCTGCCTGATCTGCGGTAGGGGTCCTTCTGCGCTGGTCGGGGACCGTATCGCCTCAAACCTGTTCCGGGCTGTGAAAAAAATGCCCCCTGCCCTCCTTGTTTGTCTGTAGTCGTCTGGTTACTTTATCTGTTGGTAAAGGGTCTGTCTGGCGCAAGGAATGGTGGTGTGCGCATTGTCCGTCAGGGGAGTGAAAGCTGTTCCGGGCTTCCCGGGGCGCATCATGGAACAAAGTCCCAAGAGGTTCCCGGCGACGATTGTGCTCCGTTGAGGGGCATGTAGTGTACCGCCAGAGCGTCCGCAGGGGTGGAGATCCGCCCGTCCGGGCCGCGGGGTTCGATTTCCCGGGTCCGCACCGAACCCGTTGGTTAATGGCTTCCGGGGAGTGCCGAAAAGGTGCCCGGATTTCGGTTTGGCCACGGACGGTGACAATTTCACGCACGGCGGCGGTTCGGATAGCGAACAATTCCTTTGCCGATAGTCGAACGTGTCCTTTGGCAACACCCACCTGACCGCTGTCGAACCACCGCGGTCGGGCTCGCTCGTACGGTCCTCACCCGCCTTTGGATCGTCCGGCGGACCCGGCTTCCCCCCGGACGCCGCAGGGCCCGCCACTCCAGTCGAGGTGCTGGAGCGGCGGGCCCTCGGTGTGGCTTCGCGGGCGGGTTCGGGCGCGGCCGCGGCGCGGGCTCAGCGGTAGGAGTTGGCCCACAGCAGCAGGCACACGAAGACGAAGAACACCACGATGCCGCTGGTCGCCCAGGGGATGTGGATCCTGGGTCGGAGCTTGCGCACGGCGATGACGAGCAGCACCACCAGCAGCCCCATCACGATGAGGCCGTCCCACGATCCGCTCACGACCGGTCCCTTCGGGGTTCGGGGGTCCAACGGGGACTTACAGGCCCAGGCCCCGGCCCACGATCTCCTTCATGATCTCGGTGGTGCCACCGTAGATCGTCTGGACTCGGGTGTCCTGCCAGGCCCGCGCCACCGGGTATTCCATCATGTACCCGTACCCGCCGTGAAGCTGCAGGCACCGGTCCATCACCCGGTTGCACATCTCGGTGGTCCACCACTTGGCCATGGCGGCGTCCTCGACGGTCAGTTCACCCTTGTTGAGCAGCTCAACCGCCCGATCCACGTAGGTGCGGCCCATGTCCACCTCGGTGGCCAACTCGGCCAGGACGAAACGGGTGTTCTGGAATCGCCCAATCGAGCGGCCGAAGGCGGTGCGCTCCCGGCAGTACTCGATGGTGTGCTGGAGCATGTAGTCGGCCGAGGCAACCGCGCAGGTGGCGATGGACAGCCGCTCCTGGGGCAGGTTCTGCAGCAGGTGGATGAAGCCCTGGCCCTCGGTGCCGATCAGGTTGGCGACCGGCACGCGTACGTTGTCGAAGAACAGCTCCGCGGTGTCCTGGGCCTTCATGCCGATCTTGTCGAGGTTGCGGCCCCGCTCGAAGCCGGCGGCGCCGCGCTCCACGGCGACCAGGGAGAAGCCCTGCGCTCCGGCCTCGGGGTCGGTCTGGCAGACCACGATGACCAGGTCGGCGTTGATGCCGTTGGTGATGAAGGTCTTGCTGCCGCTGATGACGAACTCGTCGCCGTCGCGCACGGCCGAGGTCTTGATCCCCTGGAGGTCGCTGCCGGTGCCGGGCTCGGTCATGGCGATCGCGGTGATGAGCTCGCCGCTGGCGAAGCCGGGCAGCCAGCGCTTCCTCTGCTCGTCGCTGGTCAGCCCCACCATGTAGGGCGCCATGACGTCGTTCTGCAGGGTGATGCCCAGGCCGCTGGCGTGGGCCCGGCAGATCTCCTCGTTGACGATCTGGTTGTACCGGTAGTCGTACAGCCCGGTGCCCCCGTACTCCTCGGGGACGCCGTGGCCGAGGAGGCCGACCTCACCGGCCTTCACCCACACCTCGCGGGGCACGATCCCGTCCTTCTCCCACTGGTCGTGGAAGGGGACGACGTCCCTCTTGAGGAACTCGGCCACCGATTCGCGGAAGAGGTCGTGGTCGGCGTCGAAGAGTTCCCGCTTCATGCTCTGCTCCGGAGGTGTCGGGGATCACTGTTGTTCCCACACGGTAACCGAATCACGTTCGGTTTTGAAGAGTGGGGGGCAAGCCGGGGCAAAGTTCCTGGCCGCTCGGGCGGTTCCTGCTGGTTTGGCGGAGTCCGGTTCCTAGGCTGGCCGGAGCAGGGTCGTGGAAGCAGCCGTGGAAGCAGGAGGGCTGCGCAGAGTCGGGCGGCCCGCACCCCGGGAGGCGATTCGATGTCCCAGAGCACCGCCCAACAGCGTGAACGGAGTGAACAGGGCGGCGGTCGGATCGCGCTGATCATGACCGCCCTGATGCTCGCCGTGCTGCTCTCGGCGCTGGACCAGACCATCGTCTCCACCGCCCTGCCGACGATCGTCTCCGACCTCGGCGGTCTGAACCACCTGTCCTGGGTGATCACCGCCTACCTGCTGGCCGTCACCGCCAGCACTCCGCTCTGGGGCAAGCTCGGCGACCAGTTCGGCCGCAAGCGGCTGTTCCTGTGGTGCATCGCGATCTTCCTGCTGGGGTCGGTGCTGTGCGGGATGGCGCAGGACATGCTTCAGCTGGTCCTGGCCAGAGGGCTCCAGGGGATCGGCGGCGGTGGTCTCATGGTGCTGGCCTCGGCGATCATCGGCGACGTCGTCTCACCCCGGGAGCGCGGAAAGTACCAGGGGCTGTTCGGCGCGGTCTTCGGCGTATCCAGCGTGGCCGGGCCGCTGCTGGGCGGGCTGTTCGTGGACCACCTGTCCTGGCGGTGGGTGTTCTACGTGAATATTCCGCTGGGGCTGCTCGCCTTCGCCACCGTCCTGGCCGTGCTGCCTCGCAACGCCCCGGTCGGCCGCCAGAACATCGACTACGCGGGCATCGTCCTGCTCGCCGCCACCGCCGTCTGCCTCACCCTGGTGGCCTCCTGGGGCGGCGGCGTCTACGCCTGGCTGTCCTGGCAGATCATCCTCCTGGCGGCGGCCGGTGTGGGCCTGGGCGTGAGTTGGTGGCTCACCGCCCGCCGGGCGAGCGATCCGGTGATGCCGCTCAGCCTCTTCCGCAACCCGACCATCGTGGTGGGCATGTCCATCGGCTTCTGCGTCGGGTTCGCGATGATGGGGTCGCTGGCGTTCCTGCCGCTGTTCCTGCAGGTCGTCCACGGGCTCTCGCCGACCGCCTCGGGCCTGCACCTGCTGCCGATGGTGCTGGGCATGCTCATCACCTCCATCAGCAGCGGCCGCCTGGTCACCCGGACCGGTCACTACAAGATCTATCCGGTGGCGGGGATGGCGCTCACCGCGATCGGCCTCTTCCTGATGTCGGGCATGGGCCCGGACAGCTCGCTGGTGGAGATGGGGATCTACTTCTTCGTGCTGGGCGCCGGTCTGGGCCTGGTGATGCAGGTGGTGGTCCTGGTGGTGCAGAACGCCGCCTCCTACGACGACCTGGGTGTGGCGACCTCCTCGGCGACCTTCTTCCGCTCCATCGGCGGATCCTTCGGCACGGCGGTGTTCGGCGCGGTCTTCGCCGGGCAGCTCGCCTCGAACCTGGCCGCCCGGGCCGGGCAGACCGACCTGCCCACGGGGGTGGACGCGAGCTCGCTGGAGAGCGACCCGAGCGCCATCGACCGGCTGCCCCCGCAGGTGCAGGCGAGCTTCCTGGAGGCCTACGCCGACGCCATCGACATGGTGTTCCTGTGGGCGGTCCCGATCGCCGTCGTCGGGTTCGTGCTGGCGCTGTTCCTGCGCCAGGAGCGACTGCGCACCACGATCCGGACCCCGGACCTGGACGAGACGGTGGCCCCGGTGGCAGCGCCCGGCCGCAGCGCCATGGCGCAGGTGGAGCTCGAGGTCTACCAGGCCTGCGGGGCCGAGGGCGCCGAGACGATGTACGAGCGGCTGCGCGAGGCGGCCGGGCTGGAGGTCTCCACCGAGGCCTGCTGGGCGCTCAGCCACATCGGGGTCCGGGGGCCGATGAGGGTGGCCGAGCTGTCCGCGATGTCCGGGCTGGACGCCTCCCGCTGGGCGGACGTCCACCGGGAGCTGCTGGACGCGGGTTACCTGACCGGCGAGGACGAGCCGTGGGAGCTCAACTGGCGGGGCGAGGACGCCGTGCGCGGTCTGTACGAGTCGCAGCGGACGGCACTGCGTTCACTGCTCTCCAACTTCGGGCCAGACGAGCACCCGGACGTGGTCGAGGTCCTGGAGCGGGTCACCGGCACCACTCTGGGCGACGACAGCGACGCCGGGTGGCTGCACGACAACGGACACGACCACGTGCGCGACCACGTGCGCGACCGCGTGCGCGACCGCGAGCGTGACCACGAGCGTGGTTCTGAAGGGCGCTGGCCTGCGGGGGAGATGTGAGAACGGGGGGCGGGGTCTTGCCAGGAAACCAAAACCGAATACAGTTCGGTTCATCAGGACGTCACCATTCACGCCCCTTGGAGGACCCAGTGGCTGAGGCCTACATCGTCGGTGCGGTACGCACCCCCGTCGGCACGAAGAAGGGTGCCCTGGCCGCCGTGCACCCGGCGGACCTGGGCGCGCACGTCCTCAGGGAGCTGGTCGAGCGCACCGGTGTCGACCCCGCCGCGGTCGAGGACGTCATCATGGGCGTGGTCAGCCAGGCCGGTCCGCAGGCCCTGGACCTGGCCCGCACCGCGTGGCTGTCCGCCGGTCTGCCCGAGACCGTCCCCGGCGTCACCATCGACCGCCAGTGCGGTTCCTCGCAGCAGTCCATCCACTTCGCCGCCCAGGGCGTCATGTCCGGCACCCAGGACCTGGTCGTGGCGACCGGGGTGGAGAACATGGGCATGGTCCCCATGGGCGCCAACGTCCAGTTCGCCATCGACAACGACCTTCCGCTGTACGGCGAGGGCTGGATCGAGCGCTACGGCTTCCAGGAGATCTCCCAGTTCCGCGGCGCCCAGCTCATGTGTGAGAAGTGGGGCTACAAGCGCGAACGGCTGGAGGAGTTCGCGCTGGAGAGCCACAGGCGCGCCGCCGCCGCGCAGGAGGCCGGTTACTTCGACTCCCAGATCGCCCCGATCGCCGGGGTGAGCAGGGACGAGGGCGTCCGCCCGGACACCACCATGGAGAAGATGGCCGGGCTCAAGCCGCTGCGCGAGGGCTGGGAGCTCACCGCCGCGATCGCCAGCCAGATCTCCGTCGGCGCCGGTGCGCTGCTCATCGCCTCCGAGAAGGCCGTGGAGCGGCACAACCTGACCCCGCTCGCCCGCGTCGTCCAGCTGTCGCTGGTCGGCGACGACCCGGTCTACATGCTCACCGCCCCCATCCCGGCGACCAAGATCGCCCTGGAGAAGGCGGGCCTGAGCATCGACGACATCGACGTCACCGAGATCAACGAGGCCTTCGCCCCGGTCCCGATGTCATGGATCGACGAGCTCGGCGCCGACCCGGCCAAGGTCAACCCGAACGGCGGCGCCATCGCCCTGGGCCACCCGCTGGGCGCGACCGGCTCCGTGCTGATGACCAAGCTGGTCAACGAGCTGCACCGCACCGGCGGCCGCTACGGCCTCCAGACCATGTGCGAGGGCGGCGGCCAGGCCAACGTCACCATCATCGAACGCGTCTGATCCCAGTCGCCGAACGACGGGCCGCGCACCGACCAGGTGCGCGGCCCATTCGTCGTTTCACGCCCCCGGACCAGCGGGTTTACCTAGGAGGGCTCCACGGAAGAGCTCACGCTGGAGCTCGACGACCAGCTGATGTCACGCATGCGGTGCTCAGCCGACCGTCGTGGCCTCAGCCTCAACGGGTACGTGACCTGGGTAGTGCGGGTGGCCGTCGGAGCCGAGCCGAGCGCTGACGAAGACCAGGAGCTCCGCGCCCGCCTCGCCGAGGCCGGGCTGTTGGGTTGACCTGACGTGCCGCCGATGTTCTCGGCGTCGTTGGAGTCTTCCCGAAGTAATACCTCGAAAGTATTACTCTGGACCCATGAGAATCACTGAGAAGGGTCAGGTCACCATCCCCGTTGAGGTGCGTAGAAAGCTTGGCCTCAACCCGGGAGACGAAGTCGAGTTCGTCCTTGAAGGCAATGGGGCCCGTGTGGTCCGAGCGGCAACTGTTCCCTCACGGGGTAAGCGCCTGGTCGAGCGCCTGCGTGGGAAAGCCACGACCACTATGACCACGGACGAGATCATGGCGTTGACCAGGGGAGACGATGACGACTGTTGAGGTCGGTAGGTCCTGCCTGGAAAGTGCCAAGTCGATGTCCCCTTCGACACTGGTTGACACCAACGTGCTTCTCGACGTCTTCACGCGTGACCCCACCTGGGCGGGTTGGTCCGAACAAGCCCTTGCCGAAGCAGCTGACCAGGGGCCCCTGGTGATCAATCCGATCATCTACGCCGAGGTTTCCGTTGGATTCGATCGGATCGAGGAGCTGGACCTGGAGTTGGCGGGCGACTTCGTTCGGTCGGACCTCCCCTGGGAGGCTGCCTTCCTGGCGGGGAAGTGCCATCTGCGTTACCGAAAGCAGGGCGGGACGAAGCATGCTCCGCTCCCAGACTTCTATATCGGTGCACATGCGGCGATCGAGGGCCACCAGCTCCTCACCAGGGATGCTCGACGGTTCCGAACCTACTTCCCTTCGGTCAAGCTCATCTCTCCGAATTAACGGCGCAGGCCCTCGCCGCCGATGCCGTTCTCCAGGCCGAGCCAGGCGGCCATCTCCTTCAGTTGCTCGACGAGCTCGGGCATGGTGTCGGCCGGAGCGTCCTCCTCCAGGGTGACCTGGCGGGCGAGCAGGGTGCCCGAGGCGCGGTCCGCCTTGAGGTCGACCCGGGCGACCAGGTCCTCGCCGAGCAGGAACGGCAGCACGTAGTAGCCGTGCACGCGCTTGGCGGCGGGCACGTAGATCTCCAGGCGGTACCGGAAGCCGAACAGCTCCTCGGCGCGCTCGCGCGTCCACACCAGGGAGTCGAAGGGGCTCAGCAGGGCGCGGGCGTCCACCTTGCGGGGCACGCGGGCGTCCTTGTGCAGGTAGGCCGGGCGGTGCCAGCCGCGCACGGTGACCGGGACGAGTTCGCCGGAGTCCACGAGGTCACTGACCGCTGCGCGGGACTCGGTGCCCTTGAGTCGGAAGTAGTCGCGCAGGTCGGGTTCGGTGGCGATCCCGTGGGCGCGGGCGGCGATGGCCACCAGCTCCCGGTGGGCCTCTTCCGGTGCGGGGTGGGGCAGTGCGTGGACGTCGGCGGGCAGGACGCGTTCGGGAAGGTCGTAGCGGCGCTCGAACTGGGTGTTGCGGCCGTTGGAGGTGAGGTCGCCGATCCAGAACAGGTACTCCAGGCACTTCTTGACCTCGGACCAGTTCCAGCCCCAGTGGTCCTTGGCCCTGGGCAGGTCGTGGGCCAGGGCGGCCTCGACCTCGCGGGCGGTGGCCGGGCCGATCCGGGCCACCTCCTCGTGCGCCGCCTTGACCAGCTCGGGGCTGTTCTCGCGGACGCTGTTCATCCACCCCACGCGTTCCTGGGCTCGGTTGCGCTCCATCCGGTGCCGCATGAGGCGGTGTGTGGCGGGCGGAACCAGGCTCGCCTCGTGCGCCCAGCACTCGACCAGCCGGGCCGGGCTGGCGCCCGCGGCGGTGGTGGTGGCCCGGTCCAGCAGGGCGGGGGAGTAGCCGCCCAGGCGGGCGAACACCGGGAGGTACTGGCTGCGGGCCAGCACGTTCACGCTGTCGATCTGGAGCAGACCCACCCGGCGCACGACCCGGGCCAGATGGGTGAGGGTGGGTTCGCCGGTGGGCCTGGGGTCCTGGAAACCCTGGGCGGCCAGGGCGATCCGCCTGGCCTGGGACAGGGAGAACTCCGCGTCGTGGCGGGGGTGCGGTGCAGCCATTCGGCCACCGTAACCCCCGCCGACGACATTTTTCGGCGGGAGGAGTCAAAGAGGCGGACTCAGCCCATGCGGCGGTGCTGGTTCTCCTCCTTGGACGGGCCGGGCGCGGCCGGGGCGATCAGCGGCCCCGGCAGGGAGGGGTCGAGCACGCCCTCCTCGAGCCAGGTGTAGGAGTCGTTCATCAGGCGGCGGGCGAGCTTGCCGTCCAGGTCGTCGGTGTTGGACCACAGCCCTTCGAAGAGGGTGTGGATCCGCAGCCGGGCCTGGTGGCAGAATACGTCGGCCAGCTCCTGCGGGGTGGTGCCGCGCTCGGGGTGGGCGTCCGCGTCGGCCTGGGCGCGCACGATGACGGCGGTCATCGCGAACAGCTCGGCGCCGATGTCCACCACGCGGCCCAGGAAGCCCTGCTTGACCTCCATCCTTCCCTGCCAGAGCGACATCGCGTAGAACGTGGACCGGGCCAGCTTGCGCGAGGTGCGCTCCACGAAACGCAGGTGGGCGGCGAGCGGACCGAACTCCACGAAGGCCGACGGCACCTGGCCCTGGCCGACCACCAGGCTCGGCAGCCACTTGGCGTAGAACCCGCTCGCCCTGGCCAGCGCCCGCGCCTTGTCGGAGCGGTCGGCCTCGGGGTCGATGATGTCCCCGGCCACGGACAGGTGCGCGTCCACCGCCTCACGGGCGATCAGGAGATGCATGATCTCCGTGCTTCCCTCGAAGATCCTGTTGATTCGCAGGTCACGGAGCATCTGTTCGGCGGGTACCCCGCGCTCGCCGCGCGCGGCCAGGGAGTCGGCGGTCTCGAAACCGCGACCGCCGCGGACCTGGACGAGTTCGTCGGCGATCTTGTACGCCATCTCCGAGGCCCACAGCTTGGCGATGGCTGCCTCGATGCGGATGTCGTGGCGCTTGTCGTCGGCCATCTGGCTGGACAGGTCCAGCATGGCCTCCATGGCGTAGGCGGTGGCGGTGATGAAGGACAGCTTCTTGGCCACCTCCTCGTGCTTGCCGACCGGGCGGCCCCACTGGACGCGTTCGCGCGCCCACTCACGGGCGACCCTGGTGGCCCACTTGCCCGCGCTCGCGCACAGAGCGGGCAGGGACAGGCGGCCGGTGTTGAGGGTGGCCAGGGCGATGCGCAGTCCGTGCCCCTCCCCGCCGATCCGGTTGGTGGCGGGCACGCGCACCCGGTGCAGGCGGGTGACGCCGTTCTCCAGCCCCTTGAGCCCCATGAAGCGGTTGCGGTGCTCCACGGTGATCCCGGGGGAACCGCCCTCGACGACGAACGCCGTGATGCCGCCGCGGTGGCCGGGGCTCTCGGGCACGCGCGCCATCACGACGAGGAGTTCGGCGACCACGCCGTTGGTGGTCCACAGCTTGACCCCGTCCAGCACGTACTCCGAGCCGTCCTCGGTGGGTGTGGCCGTGGCGTGCAGCCGCGCCGGGTCGCTGCCGACGTCGGGTTCGGTGAGCAGGAAGGCGCTGATAGCGCCCGCGGCGCAGCGGGGTAGGAACTCCCGCTTCTGCTCGTCGGTGCCGAACATGGAGACCGGCTGCGGGACACCGATGGACTGGTGGGCGGAGAGCAGGGCGCCGATCGCGGGCGAGACGGAGCCGACCAGCATCAGGGCGCGGTTGTAGTAGACCTGTGTGAGGCCGAGTCCGCCGTACTCGCTGGAGATCTTCATCCCGAACGCGCCGACGTCGCGCAGGGCTGCGACGGTCTCGTCTGGGATGCGTTCCTCGCGCTCGATCCGCTGGGGGTCGATGCCCTCGCACACCTTCCTGAGCTTGGCGAGGAAGGCCTCGCCGCGTCGGCGCGCGGAGGTCTCGGGTCGCGGGAAGGGGTGGACCAGGTCCAGACGCAGGCGGCCCAGGTACAGCTCCTTGGCGAAGCTGGGCTGACTCCAACCGCTCTCTCGGGCCTGTTCGGCCACCTGACGAGCCCGGCGCTCGTCGACCTCGGGCCGCTTGGACCCGGGGACCTCGGGTTGGTTGACCTCGGGTCGGGCGCCGGGTTGGGGTTCGACCGTCGACATGGGCGTACTCACCTCACTGAGGGAAGGGTCGATGTGGTCTGAGTCACAGCCCTACCCCGGGGTGGTGGATCTGACTCGTGGTGGATCTGACTCTTGGGCGCGCCGAGGAACTGGTGGGCTCTTCGCGCCTGGCGCCTCCTGCCTGCCTGAGCGGTGTGCTCTCCCAGCGCGGCAAAGCCCCAGTTCATAGGTCTGGAGGTAACTTTCTGCCCGCTTTGCGACAAAAACCTTGCGCGCAATGCGAACCGTTTGCACGGGTTGGCCGTCCAACGGGGCGCGACGGAAACCAACCGAGCATGTGCCGGGAGTCGCCCAAGCCCCGGTGCGGAGGACGGCCGCACCGGGGCTACTTCACGCGTCCGCACCTGTTCACCCCGTGTGTTCGGTGGTCCACCGGTGTGTTGCTCCAGCTCCGGCCAGGTCGTCGGCGCGATCCTCTAGCCTTTGGCTGTGCGTATCGCGACATGGAATGTGAACAGCAGCCGCGCCAGGGCCGAGCGGATCGGCGACTGGTTGGACCGAAGCGACGTCGACGTCCTCGCCATGCAGGAGACCAAGGCCCGCGACGACCAGTTCCCCGAGTCGGTCTTCACCGACCGCGGGTACGAGGTCGCCCACCACGGCCTCTCCCAGTGGAACGGGGTCGCGATCGCCTCGCGGGTGGGGCTGGAGGACGTCCGGATCGGCTTCCCCGGGCAGCCCGGCTTCGGTGACCCCGAGGAGCGCGAGGCCCGCGCCATCGCGGCCACCTGCGGCGGCGTCCAGGTGTGGAGCCTGTACGTGCCCAACGGCCGTGAGGTCGACCACCCCCACTACGCCTACAAGCTCCGCTGGCTGGAGGCCCTGCGCGAGGGGGGCGCCGCACGCCTGGCCGAGGACCCCGAAGCGCAGATCGCCTACGTCGGCGACTTCAACATCGCGCCGCAGGACGACGACGTCTGGGACATGGCCGCCTTCGAGGGGCTGACCCACGTCACCGAACCCGAGCGGGCCGCCTTCGCCAAGCTGGTGGACGCGGGCTTCGCCGAGGTGGTGCGCGAGTACACCCCCGGACCCGGCGTGTACACGTACTGGGACTACAAGGGGCTGGCCTTCCCCAAGCGCAAGGGCATGCGCATCGACTTCGTGCTCGCCTCGCCCGCGCTGCGGGCCAGGGTGACCGGAGCGAGCATCGACCGCGAGGAGCGCAAGGGCAAGGGCGCCTCCGACCACGCCCCGGTGATCGTCGCCCTCGACGGTGCCGACAGCCAGCCGGTCGACCGGCCCCAATCCAAGAAGTGATCCGGTCCAAGTAGTGGCCCGGCCCGAGAAGTGACCCGGCCGTAGAGCCAGAGAACCCGACTCGTGACCCGGTCGAAGACCCGGGAAACCCCGAGCAGTGAACAGCGAAGTGAGTAACGAAGTGAGCTCCGCAGCACCGCGTCTCGCCGTATTCGGCAGCGTCAACATGGACCTGGTGGCCTACGTGGACGAGGTGCCCGGCGGCGGCGAGACCGTCACCGGCACCGACTTCCGGCAGGTCCCCGGCGGCAAGGGCGCCAACCAGGCGGTGGCGGCCGCGCGGGCCGGGGCCGACGTGACCTTCCTCGGGGCGGTCGGCGACGACGCCTTCGGCACCGAACTGCGCGCCAACCTGGTGGCCGACGGGATCGACGCCTCCGGGCTGCGCACGGTCCCCGGGGTGTCCGGGGTCGCCCACATCGTCGTGGACGGTCGCGGCGGCAACCGCATCATCGTCGTCCCCGGGGCCAACGGCGAGGCCGGGGTCGCCGAGGGCGACGAGGCGCTGGTGGCCGGGTCCGCGGCGCTGCTGCTCCAGCTGGAGCTGCCCATGCACGCGGTGGTCGCCGGGGCCCGCCTGGGTCGCGGGTTGGGCGTCCCGGTCTACCTGACGCCCGCCCCCGCGCGCGATCTCCCGGAGGAGCTGCTGGAGAACGTGGACGTCCTGGTGCCCAACCAGCACGAGGCAGCGGCGATCACCGGGCACACCGAGCCGTACGCCGCGCTGGCGTCGCTGCTGGAGAGGGTGCCCGAGGTACTGCTGACGCTGGGCGAGGACGGCTCGCTGTACGGGCGCCGCGGTGAGGAGCCGGTGCGTGTTCCGGCGCTTCGCGTGGAAGCGGTGGACACCACCGCGGCCGGGGACACCTTCTGCGGTTCGTTCGCGGTGGCCCGGGCGGAGGGCCGGTCGGCGCGGGAGGCGATGGAGTTCGCCGCGGCGGCGGCCGCGATCTCCGTGGGACGGCACGGAGCCAGCTCCTCGATGGCCTCGCGGGACGAGGTCGAGGCCCTGCTCAAGGGCTGATGCGGTTGTCCCCAGCGGCTGAGGTACCTGTGCTCCGCGGCTGAGGTGGCCGTGCGGGTGGTTCCCGCCGGTGGCCCTGCCGACGGACCGGAGGATCGGGCACATGCCCCGACCCGTGTGATCAGGGGGTGTGCCCGATCTGTTTGAGGAAGGGCGCGGGGTCCTGGTTCTGTAGGCGCACCTCCAGCACGATGTCCACGGTGTCGCCCACGACCCGCCCGCCCCAGGGCGTCGATCCGCCGTCGCCGACCCCGAAGTCGGACAGGCTGATCCGGGTGGTGGCGGAGAAGTAGTGGCCGTGGGTGTCGTCGGGGGAGCCGAGGTCGGGGGCGTCGCCCACCCACTCCGAACTCAGGCTGACCGGGACCTGCCTGCCGCGGATCTCGAGGTCGCCGCGCAGGCGGAAGGAGTCGTGCCGTCTGGTCTGCTCTAAACCGGTGGAGGTGAAGCGGATCTGCGGGTGCTGGCGCACGTCCAGGAAGTCGGGGGAGCGCAGGTGCGCGTCGCGCGCGTTGACCCCGGTGTTGACGCTGGTGGCGTCGATCGCGACGGATACCGAGGACCGGGCGGGGTCCTCGGCCACCCGGACCTGCCCCTCGGCCTGGCCGAAGGTGCCCTGAACCCGGCCGAAACGCAGGTAGTGGGCGACGAAGATCAGGCTGGAGTGCAACGGGTCGAGGTGCCAGGTACCGGGGCCCGGGCTGAACTCCGCGGGGGTGGATGTCATAGGTGAAAACTCCCTTTATGTCCTGTATGCGGCAAACGTCCACACACTTTAGGTCTGATGCGCCACCGGAACCCCGAGTTCCGGCCTGACCTGCGCAGAGACATTCGACTCGGGCTTTTCGGGAAGGTGCTCGAACCGCCTCCGACAAGGCAGATCGGCCTATTCATGTGTGCTGTCCGAGCTGCTTCGGCGACCCCGCCCGCGGCCGGTTCCGGCCATCGGGGGAGCGGGGTTCCGGCCGCCCTCCGCGCACACGAGCCGCGCATACGACAGGAGGGCCGGGGCGCTGGGCCCCGACCCTCCTTCGTCTGCTCCGGATACCGCTGCCTACGGCTACATGTACTCGGGCGACTCCACGCCGAGCAGCTCCAGCCCCTGGACCAGCACGCGCAGTGCCACGGAGACCAGCGCCAGCCGCGACTCGCGCTCGGCCTCGGTCCCGGCGGTCAGCACCGGGCAGTGCTCGTAGAACGCCGTGAGGTTCTGCGCCAGCTCGAACAGGTACGTGGACAGGCGGTGCGGCTGGAGGTGGTCGCCGACCTGCTCCACCACCGCGCCGAAGCCCAGCAGCTTGAGCGCGAGGTCGCGCTCGGCGCCCTCGGCCACGCTGATCCGCCCGTCGATCGCCTGCGGGTCCACCCCGCCCTTGCGGAAGATGGAGCGGATCCGGGCCTGCGCGTACTGCAGGTACGGGCCCGTGTTGCCGGTCAGCGCCAGCATGCGGTCGAAGTCGAACACGTACTCGGTGTCGTGCGAGACCGACAGGTCCGCGTACTTCACCGCGCCGATGCCGACCTTGTAGGCGATCTCCGCCTGCTGCTCGGCGTCGAGGTCGGGGCGGTTCTGCGCGACCACGGCCGCGGCCCGCTCGATCGCCTCGTCCAGCAGCTGCATGAGCCGGACCGGCTGGCCGCTGCGGGTACGCAGGATCTTGCCGTCCGGGCCCAACACGTTGCCGATCTGCACGTGCGTGGTCTCGACGCTGTCCGGCAGCCAGCCGGCCTTGCCGGCGGTGGCCCACACCATCTTGAAGTGCATGGCCTGCGGGGCGCCGACCACGTACAGGATGCGGTCGGCCTTGAGGTCGTCCACCCGGTAGCGCACGGTCGCCAGGTCCGTGGTGGCGTAGCCGTAGCCGCCGTCGCTCTTGCGGATGATCAGCGGCACCGGCTTGTCCTCGCGGCCGGTGAAGCCCTCCAGGAACACGCACAGCGCGCCGTCGCTGACCTCGGCGATGCCCTTGGCCTCGAGCTCGTCGCAGACGTCGGCGAGCACCGCGTTGTAGCTGCTCTCCCCGGCGAGGTCGTCGTCGGTGAGGGTGACGCCGAGCTTGGTGTAGACCTTGTTGAAGTAGACCTTGGAAAGACCCACCAGCTTGCGCCACAGGCGCAGTGTCTCCCCGTCGCCGCCCTGGAGGGCGACCACCCGGCGGCGCGCGCGGGCGGCGAACTCGTCCTCGCCCTCGCCGGAGGAGTCGAACTTGGTCCGGGCCGCCTGGTAGAAGGCGTTGGGGTCGGTGGTGAGCAGGTCGGCGTCGGCGGACTCCTCACCGACCTCCAGCAGGTGCTCGATGAGCATGCCGAAGGGGGTGCCCCAGTCACCGATGTGGTTCTGTCGGATGACGTTGTGGCCCAGGAACTCCAGGGTCCGCGCCAGGGAGTCGCCGACCACGGTGGTGCGCAGGTGCCCGACGTGCATCTCCTTGGCCACGTTGGGCGCGGAGTAGTCGAGCGGGATGTTCAGGCGCTCCTGGAGCGGCACACCCACGCGGGGGTCGTCGAGGAGCTGACGGGTCTGCTCGGCGATCCAGTCCTCGCGGAGCGTGAGGTTGATGAAGCCCGGCCCGCTGACCTCGACGTCGCGGCAGACGTCGGACACGTCGAGGTGCTCCATGATCGCCGCGGAGACCTCGCGGGGCTTTCGGCCCAGGCGCTTGGCGAGCGCGAGTGCGGCGTTCGCCTGGTAGTCAGCGAACTGGGACGGGCGGATGACGGGGTCGGTGTCGGCGTACTCGGGGCCGAAGGCGGCGCCGAGAGCGGACTGGACCCGTCGCGAGAGTACTTCCTGCGGGTCGGCCATACCCCTAAGCCTACCGACCGGGCATGCCCTTCCCGACAGCTGGCAAACAGGTCACACGGTCCCTGTGGAGCGCGGGGGACGCCGGATACGCTCCCCGCATGAACCACCGGACGAGTGAACCCAATGACCCGAAGAACGAGCCGCGGGGCGGGCTGTGGGACCCGGCGGCCCCGGGCGTGCTGCGCCTGCCCTCGGGGCGGCTGGTCCGCGGCCGGGGCCTGGGCTACCCGCTCCCGGCGGGGCCGCACCCGGAGTTCGGGCTGTACCTGCTGGACCACGCGCCGCCGACCCTCAGCTGGACCAACCACTGGGTGCCCTGGGAGGACTTCGGGCTGCCCACCGATGACGCGCAGGCTCTGGCGCGCTTCCGGGAGGCACTGGAACGGGCGGGCCGGGAACGGGTGGAGCTGGCCTGCCTGGGCGGGCGGGGCAGGACCGGGACCGCCCTGTCCTGCCTGGCGGTGCTCGACGGGGTCCCGCCGGAGGAGGCGGTGGCCTACGTGCGCGAACACTACTCCCCGCACGCGGTGGAGACCCCGGAACAGGAGGCCTACGTGCGGCGCTTCGAGCCCTGACAGATGACTCGGCGCACGGGTCAGCGGTCCTCGGTGCGCCGGTGCAGCCAGTGGGGGGAGCGGTGCGGCACCCGGCGGCGGATCTGTTCTCCTATCCGACCGCCCGACAGGTCGTGGGCGAGCTGGCAGGCGTGCGCGACGCCCTCGGGATGGCTGTCGCCGTGGGCGATGACCACCGTGCCGTTGAGGCCCAGCAGGGCCGCACCACCGTAGGTCTCACTGTCGAAGCGCTCCCGGAGCTTGCGCAGGGCGCCGCGCTGGAGCATCGCCCCCGCCTTGGCCATGGTGGAGGAGGTGAGCGCCTCCTTCACGGCGTTCAGGGTGAAGGCCGCGGTCCCCTCGATGGTCTTGAGCGCCACGTTGCCGCTGTGGCCGTCGGTGACCACCACGTCGACCTTCCCCCGGAAAAGGTCGTGGCCCTCGATGTTGCCGCGGAAGTCCATGGTCTCCGAGCCCTCCGCCAGGGCGGCCAGCATCTCGCTGGCCCTGCGGACGAGCTTGTTGCCCTTGCCCGGCTCCGAACCGATGTTGAGCACGCCCACGCGGGGCCGTTCGACCCCGAAGGCGGTCTGCGAGTAGGCGCAGCCCAGGTGCGCGAACTGGACCAGCATCTCCGGCTTGGCGTCGGCGTTGGCCCCCGCGTCCACCATGATCGTCGGCACCGGTTCGGTGGGAAGGGTCACCGCCAGAGCCGGGCGCAGTACACCCGGCTGGGTGCGCAGCCGCACCGTGGAGGTGGCCACGATCCCGCCGGTGGAGCCCGCGGACACCAGGGCGTGCGCGTCGCCCCGGCGGATCAGCCGGCAGGCCACCGCGGCGCTGGAGCGGGGCCGCCGCCAGCTGGCCAGCGCCCCCTCGTGCATCGCTATGTCGTCCTCGGCGTGCACCACCGGGATGTCGCGCAGGGCGCCCTCCTCGGCGAGCATGGCGGCGATCTCGGTCCGCCGCCCCACGAGCAGGACCCGCAGGCCCAGGTCGCGCACGGCCATGACGGCGCCGCGCACGATCTCGCGGGGCGCGTTGTCTCCGCCCATGGCGTCCACCGCGATGATCGGCGGTGGCGTACGCGGGACCGGGGAGTCCGCGTCGGTTGTGCCAGTCACAGCTTCCTCACACGGTCGGTTGGTGTTCGGCGGGCGGGTAGTGTGTGCCGTTCGCGCAGCTCGGTACGGGTCGGTCTCACGGGTGCCAGCACGGTTTCGCGGCAGGGGTGAGCACGCCCTCAGGGGCTGTGCGGGTGGTGTGGTGACACGCTATCGGGTCGTCCTCGCTCCGCCTGCGGACGGCACCTTCGCGCACCCATGCGAGGATACTTCCAGTATGTCCAGGTCAGGGCTGGATATTGCGCAGAGTGGGTACAAATCCCCTAGTCGGGGTATATCCGCTCGCTGGCTCGGTCACTGGCAACACTCCGAGCACAGCTGATAACCGAATTTCATCCCACGGTGGTCTCCCCGGTACCCGTATGCCGGAACCACCGGTTCAGGGCTGCCCTCCTTCACCATGGAGGGCCCCTGTTCAACCGCAGGAGAGGAGAGGCGTGAGCGTTACGCCAGACGTGGCACAGTCCCCGTCCGCCGGACGTCGGTTTCGTGCCTACACGACGAAACACCTTGACGAGCTCACGGCGCGAGCCGGTCTCGCCGCCGACGAGCAGCTCGCGGTCAAGGCGGTCGCCAATGTGCTTCCGTTCCGCGTCAACAGCTACGTCATCGACGAGCTGATCGACTGGGATGCCGCTCCGGACGATCCGATCTACCGCCTCGTCTTCCCGCAGGCCGACATGCTGCCGCAGGACGACGTCGCCAGGATCGCCGACCTGATCAGCTCGGGCGCCGGTCGCAAGGAGCTCAACGAGGCCGCCAACCAGGTCCGGGCCAAGCTCAACCCGCACCCGGCCGGCCAGATGGACCTCAACGTGCCCACCACGGGCAACGA
This sequence comes from Nocardiopsis metallicus, assembly GCF_014201115.1. Classification (GTDB taxonomy): domain Bacteria; phylum Actinomycetota; class Actinomycetes; order Streptosporangiales; family Streptosporangiaceae; genus Nocardiopsis; species Nocardiopsis metallicus. The sequence continues at coordinate 4,749,104 of NZ_JACHDO010000001.1, read as the reverse complement.
GGAGCCCATCCCGGGGATCCAGCACAAGTACAAGGAGACGGTGCTCTTCTTCCCGAAGCAGGGGCAGACGTGTCACGCGTACTGCACCTACTGCTTCCGCTGGGCGCAGTTCGTCGGCGACGCCGACCTGAAGTTCGCGTCCGGTGAGATCGACCAGATGGTCGAGTACGTGCGCTCGCACCCCGAGGTCACCAGTGTCCTGTTCACCGGTGGCGACCCGATGATCATGGGTGAGGGGGTCATCTCCCGCTACATCGAGCCGCTGCTGGAGATCGAGCACCTCGAGGCGATCCGGATCGGGACCAAGGCGCTGGCCTACTGGCCGCAGCGCTTCACCACCGACCCGGACGCGGACGACACGCTCCGCCTGTTCGAGAAGGTCGTGGCTTCGGGCAAGAACCTCGCGTTCATGGCCCACTTCTCGCACCCGAACGAGATGAAGCCCGAGCTCGTGCAGGAGGCCGTGCGCCGGATCCGCGCCACGGGGGCGGTCATCCGCACCCAGGCCCCGCTGATCCGCACGATCAACGACGACTCGGCCACGTGGGAGGACATGTGGCGGACGCACCTGCGCCACGGCATGGTGCCCTACTACATGTTCGTCGAGCGTGACACCGGCCCGCAGGACTACTTCGCGGTGCCGCTGGCCGAGGCGTACGACATCTTCCGCGGTGCCTACACGAAGGTCTCGGGCCTGGCCCGGACCGTGCGCGGCCCGTCGATGTCGGCGACCCCGGGCAAGGTGTGCGTGGACGGTGTGACGGAGGTCTTGGGAGAGAAGGTCTTCGTCCTGCACTTCATCCAGGCGCGCGACCCGGAGCTGGTCGGCAAGCCCTTCTTCGCCAAGTACGACGAGAAGGCCGCCTGGTTGTTCGACCTCAAGCCCGCCCTCGGCGCCACTCACTTCCCGTGGGAGCAGGCCCCGGTCGGCACCAACGGCCTGGTCGACCCCACCCGCCTCTAGCGCGCTGGCGGGGTAGCCGAACAGTCAGGCCGCGAAGGCGGTAGTGAGGCTGTGCGGCGGTAGCACACGGAGCCCGGCACCTGGTAGGTGCCGGGCTCCGTTCGTGTCCGCGCCGTGGACGGAAACACAGCCGCCACGGGACGGGGTCGACCGCGCGGCTGACGGCGCGGACACGTTTCCTGGGCTGGTCTGCCGGTGGGGGAAGAGGTGCCCAGGGCGGGGGATTCCGGGGAGGGTCTGGGGTGTGGGATCCGTGGTCCGGATCCCGGGGTGTCGGATCCGGGGGAGCCGGGTCAGTCGATGAGTGCGTCGAACTCGCCGGTCTTGGCGCCGCGGACGAACGCCCTGATCTCCGCGGGCGTGTAGACCAGTGCGGGGCCCTCGGGGTCCCGGGAGTTGCGGACGGCGATGTCGCCGCCGGGGAGCTCCGCCACCTCCACGCAGTTCCCGTCCGGGTTACTCCAACTGCTCTTGGTCCATACGACCTTCAACCGGTCCGCGGGGACGCCGTTGTAGATCGGGTGCATCCTCAACCTCCTGGAACATCGGGGACTCGTGAGCGGGGTGTCCACAGCGGCTCCGGCACGCCGTGCTCGTAGGGTCGGGCCACCCTGACCGCCGTCCGCCCTGGCCCAGGACGGACGGGTTTTCGGGGGCAGTCCGTTCGTCCCCGTGCGAGCCCAAAGCGTAGTGCATGCACGTGCATACGTGATTGCATCGGTAAGTGCCTGTACGTCACCTGGGGCCGGGGCGAAGGTGGAACCGCATGTCACGCCTAACGTGCCGGATCCCTCGATGGTTCGGCGTTCCAGGATTGTTGCCCACTCGTGGCCGAAGGCGGACATGAGAATGGCCCCGCGGGTACGCAGGGCGTTCGCGGGGCGGCTCAGGGTGTGCGGTGGGGAGCGGTCCGGACCTGACCGAACCGGGTGGAACGGGTGGGGCGGGGCTGGCCGGAGGGTGTGCTCAGCCGCCGTAGTGCTTGCGGAAGCGCTCGAGGATCTCCGTGGTGGCGCTCGGCAGCGGGGCCTGGGTGGCGAGGTGGTCCATCGTCTGCGCGTAGCGGCTCGTGTCGTCGTACTTGTCGAAGTACAGCGCGCTGTTCAGCTGCTCCAGGTAGACCACGTCGGGCAGCTGGGGCGTGGGGAACCGCAGGATGCTGAAGGGGCCGCCCGCGGCCGGGTGGCCGCCCATGGCGAACGTCGCGATCTGGATCGTGATGTGGGGCCGGCGCGACATCTCCAGGAGGTGCTCGATCTGCTCCCGCATCACTTCGGCGTCCCCGTAGGGGCGGTGCAGGACCGCCTCGTCGATGACCGCCCACAGGCGCGGTGGCTCGCCCTCGGCCTGGGTGAAACGCCGTTGCCGATGCATGCGCATGTTCACACGACTGGTCACGTCCTCCTCGGAGGTCGCCGTGCGGGAGAGCTGGATGACCGAGCGGGCGTACCCCTCGGTCTGGAGCAGGCCGGGTACGAACTGCACCTCGAAGGTCCGGATCACCGCCGCGGCCTCCTCCAGGCCCACGTAGACGCCGAACCACTGCGGCAGCACGTCACCGTACTTGTGCCACCACCCCTGGGCGTTGGCGCTGGAGATCATCCCGACCAGCGCCTCGCGCTGCTCAGGCTCCTCCACGCCGTACAGTTTCAGCAGGTCGTCCACGTCGCGGTGTTTGAAACTGACCTGGCCGAGCTCCATTCGGCTGATCTTGGCGTGGGAGGCGCGGATCGCGTATCCGGCGTCCTCCCGGGAAATACCCTTCTCCTGGCGCAGGCGCCGCAGCTGGGTGCCGAGCAGAATGCGCAGCACGGTGGGACCACCACTGGAATTGGCCAGAAAATCCTGTGTGACCTGGTGGTTCGGCATTGGGTCGGCTGCCACTTCGCCTCCCTGGGAGTGGTATTGGCGCGAGCGACCGCTCAGTATACCGATGTCGCTGTTCCGTGGCAGAGGGCGGATCGCGGATTTTCGGTCCCTCGCGAGTGACATGTCGGGAAACTCCGGAGATCGGGTCCGAATTCTTCGTCAGGGGGCCTACCGAAAGGTACACAGCGTCCTATAGTCTTGCGCGAAAGTCGATCTGCACGTGCATCTGTGGCTTGCGTATGTAAGGAACACGTGCGTGGGGCAGGGCGCGGCGGACGCCGGACGCGCGAACCGACATCACTCGTGAGGACCGTGATGAACGCAGAGCTGATGCCCTCGGAGCTGGACGCCGGGGCATCCTGGGACCACCCTTCCCGTGTGCGGTCCCCGGAGAGGACACGGTGCGGGTGGTGGGACCCGTCGCTCGGTCGGCTCGGGATCGGCGAGAGCGCGCGTACACCCGGCGCCGCTGCCGCCGCCTACGGGGCTGTGCCGGACTCGGTCCGGTCGGCGCGTGAGTTCGGTGTCGCGAGCCTGTCCGCCTGGGGGATGCCGGAAGTGGCGGAGAACCTGCGGCTGATCATCTCCGAACTGGTCGGGAACGCCTGCAGGCACGCGGTCGCCGACGACCTCCCCGCGCTGACCCGGGTCGCCCTCCAGCTCAGGTCGTTGCCCGAGCACGACGCCGTGGTGTGCATGGTCGCCGACCCCAGCCCGCACGGCCCGGTACAGGTCGAAGCACACCATTTCGCTGAGTCCGGACGCGGGCTCGGACTGATCTCGGCCTTCAGCCGTGAATGGGGCTGGAATCCCCTGGAGGGGAACGGAAAGGTCGTCTGGGCGATGTGCGGTTCTGATCTGCTCTGACGGTGACCCGTGCCCCGCAGGGAACGGACAGCACCCGTGCTTCGGGGGAGTGGTGCCGCCTGGCAGTCCGAGTAGGCTGTCAATGCATGTCGGTATTTGACCGACGGCGGTAAGAAACCACCGGCCCCGAACACGGGAGTAAGGCGTGGCCGTACTGGATCCGGACCAGGAGCGCTTCCGGTGCGACGGCATGTCCGTCGTGTACCTGAAGGGCGAGATCGACATCGCCACCGCCGAGGGCGTGTACGCCAGCCTGGCTTCGGCCGTGGTCGAGAACTGTACGGTCGTCGACCTGACCGCGGTGGACTTCATCGACGCTTCTGGGGTCAACGCCCTGGTGGGCGCGCTCCGGGTCGCCGCCGGAGCCCAGCACCACCTCCTGGTCGCGAGCCCGCCTCGGCAGCTGCGCCGGATCCTGGACGTCCTCGACCTGCACGGGTTACTACCCACCCACGCCGACGCCGAGACGGCCCGCGCCAGCCACACCGCCCACGCGATGCACTGAGCCGCCTGGGACCGCACACCACCGAGGGCCGTGCGCTCCGCGAACGCGAACGGGGCGCGCCGTCCGGGGTTCGACTCCCGCACAGCACGCCCCGCTCACCGAGGGAACGTGTCCCGACCTACTCCACGGTCACGCTCTTGGCGAGGTTGCGGGGCTGGTCGACGTCATTGCCCTTGGCCAGGGCCAGCTCGCACGCGAACACCTGCATGGGGATCGTCGAGACGATCGGCTGCAGCAGGGTCGGCACCGCCGGGATCTCGATGAGCACGTCCGAGTACGGGCGCACCGACTCGTCGCCCTCCTCGGCGATCACGATGGTGCGGGCGCCGCGGGCGCGCACCTCCTGGATGTTCGACACGATCTTGTCGTGCAGCACGCTGCGCCCCTTGGGCGAGGGCACCACGACGACCACCGGCAGACCGTCCTCGATCAGCGCGATCGGGCCGTGCTTGAGCTCACCGGCGGCGAACGCCTCGGCGTGCATGTACGCCAGCTCCTTGAGCTTGAGCGCGCCCTCCATCGCCACCGGGTAACCCACGTGGCGGCCGAGGAACAGCACGGTGTCGGCGTCGGCCAGCGAGTGGGCCAGCTCCCGGACCGGCTCCACCGTGTCCAGGACCTTCTCGATCTGCTCGGGCATGGTGGCCAGCTGCGCGATCACGGCGTTGATCTCGTCGCCGAACTTCATCCCGCGCACCTGGGCCAGGTACAGGCCGATCAGGTAGCAGGCGGCCAGCTGGGTGAGGAAGGTCTTGGTGGCGGCCACCCCGACCTCCGGGCCGGCGTGCGTGTACAGCACGCCGTCGGACTCACGCGGGATGGTGGACCCGTTGACGTTGCAGATCGCCAGCACACGGGCGCGCTGCTCGCGGGCGTAGCGGACCGCCATCAGGGTGTCCATGCTCTCGCCGGACTGGGAGATGGCGATCACCAGGGTCTGCTGGTCCAGGATCGGGTCGCGGTAGCGGAACTCGCTGGCGACCTCCACCTCGCAGGGGATCCGGCACCAGTGCTCGATCGCGTACTTGGCGATCAGGCCCGCGTGGTAGGACGTGCCGCACGCGATGATCGCGATCTTCTCGACCGACCGCAGCTCGGCGGGGGTCAACCGCATCTCGTCCAGGGTGAGCTGGCCGTCGGCGGAGACCCGGCCCAGGAGGGTGTCGGCGACAGCCTTGGGCTGCTCGACGATCTCCTTGAGCATGAAGTAGTCGAAGCCGTCCTTCTCCGCGGCGGAGGCGTCCCAGTCGACGTGGTACTCGTGCACGTCCACGGGGTTGCCGTCGTAGTCGGTGACGACCACGGAGTCGGCGCGCAGCTCCACGACCTGGTCCTGGCCCAGCTCGACCGCTTCGCGGGTGTGGGCGATGAACGCCGCCACGTCGCTGGCCAGGAAGTTCTCGCCCTCGCCGCGGCCGACGACCAGCGGGGAGTTGCGGCGGGCCGCGACGACCAGCTCGGGGTCGTCGTTGGAGATGGCGACCAGCGTGAAGGCGCCCTCCAGGCGCTTGCACACGGAGCGCATGGCCCCGGGGAGGTCACCGTCGCCACGCCGCTCCAGCTCCTTGTTGAGCAGGTGGGAGGCGACCTCGGTGTCGGTCTCGGACAGGAACTTGCAGCCCTGCTCCTCCAGCTCCAGGCGGAGTGAGGCGAAGTTCTCGATGATGCCGTTGTGGACGATCGCCACCCTGTTGTCGTTGTCGACGTGGGGGTGGGCGTTCACGTCGTTGGGCGCACCGTGCGTGGCCCAACGGGTGTGGCCGATTCCCGCACCCTCACCCTCGATAGGGCGCTCTTCCAGGGCCTGGCGCAGGTTGGCGAGCTTGCCCGCTCTCTTCTCGGAGCGCAGGGATCCCTCACCCAGCACAGCGACACCCGCGGAGTCATATCCGCGGTACTCCAACCTTGCGAGGCCGTCCACGACAACCTCAAGCGCCGGTTGCGGCCCGACGTAGCCAACGATTCCGCACATGGCCGCCAGCGTAAGCGAAAAGATGTCCGGAATCGACCAACCAGTGGTGCATACCACTGGTCGTTTTCGCAGGTAACGGTATAGACCATTTGGTGTATTGAAGGTAGACCACGCAGGTGGGAGGGGTGGACCGGTCTCTGAGTGGAACCGGTTCCGGCCGTCCGAACCCGGCCAAAAAACCTTTCGCGTCGGCGGGGTGAACGTGTGGTTTCGGGCACGTTCCAGTCCCAGGTCGGACAAGGGGGGGACCGGCTGCCCGGAGTGGGGGAGCGGCTCGTCTAGTGTGGTCAACCGTGTCTCACGCGACGAAGAACGGCTTCTCCTCGCCGTACGTGGAACTGGACCGCGCGGCCTGGGCCGCCCTCCGGTCCTCCACGCCCCTGTCCTTGACCGAGGCCGACCTCAGCGACCTGCGGGGCACCAACGACCCCACCTCCCTCGACGAGGTGCGCGACATCTACCTGCCCCTGTCCCGGCTGCTCAACCTGCACGTGGGCGCCACCCAGCAGCGGCACGCCGCGGTGCGCGCCTTCCTCGGCGAGTCCGACCGGCCCTCGCCGTTCATCATCGGTGTGGCGGGCAGCGTCGCCGTGGGCAAGTCCACCACGGCCCGTCTACTGCGCTCCCTGCTCGCCCAGTGGCCCAACCACCCGGACGTCGAGCTGGTCAGTACGGACAACTTCCTCTACCCGAACGCTGTGCTCCAGTCCCGCGGCCTCATGCGCCGCAAGGGATTCCCGGAGAGCTACGACCGTCGCGCGCTCGTCCGCTTCGTCTCCGAGATGAAGGCCGGGGCGGACCGCCTGGACATCCCCGTCTACTCCCACCTGCACTACGACGTCGTCCCCGGCGAACGCCAGACCGTGCACCGCCCGGACATCCTCATCGTCGAGGGCATCAACGTCCTCCAGCCCGCCACAGCCGGCCGCCTGGCCGTCGCCGACTTCTTCGACTACTCCATCTACGTGGACGCCAAGGTCGAGAACATCCGCAGCTGGTACCTCGAACGCTTCCGCGAACTCCGCCGCACCGCCTTCTCCGACCCCCGCTCCTACTTCCACCACATGGCGACCACCATCGAGGAGAACGAAGCCCTGGAGTTCGCCGCCAACACCTGGCGCACCATCAACGAGGTCAACCTGGTGGAGAACATCCGCCCCACTCGCGGCCGCGCCACCCTGGTCCTCTTCAAGGGCGACGACCACCGAGTCAGCCGTGTCCGCCTCCGCAAGACCTGAGCGGGCCCGCTTCCGCGAGCGGGCCCGAGACCGGGACCGGGACCGGGGCCGGGGCCGGGGCCGGAGCCGGGGTTGGGTTTCAGGCCGCGGGCGGGTTTCAGGCCGGGGCCGGGGTGGAGAGTGGGTACGTTGCGGTTGGTCGGTCGCCTCAGGGTGAGGGCGTGAGGAGTTATCCACAGGCAGCCGCCTCCAAGGTCGCGCTGCCCCTGCCCGGTGTGTTCCTGTCGAGTAGGGGGATGCTTCGTTTCCGCCCGCTTCGGCATGCCCAAGAACAAGCCACAGCAGCCAACATCAGCGGGGCTCTCGCTCTCCCTGTCGGCGCGGGCTGGCGGCCCGGTGAACCGTTGGACTGGCGGACCGGCGGAGTGGTGGACTGGTGGACTGGTGGATCGGTGAACCGGCGTACTGGCGTGATCCGATCCTCGTGTCCCGGCTGGGCTGTTCTCTGTGCTGTGTGCGGGTTCCCCCGTTTCCCGCCGCTTGATGGTGGCCGTCTACGCTGCGCGCGTCAAGGTCGTACGTCCTCGCTTCGCTGCGGGCAATGCCGTTTAGTTAAGGGACAGGCTGAGCTGTCAACCCCGAACTCGCCCACCGTGGCGCCAGGGTGTAACGGCCTCGAGCGATCCGTTGCAGGAACCCTTCCTGGACCCACACGCCCATCTGCGTGGCCAGACTCCGGTAATGGGGATAACCCAAAGCCCGAGCCACCTCGATCGGGCTCCAACCTCGGTCTGGACCAGAACCCAACAGGCGCATCGTGCGCTCCTTGGACCCACCAGGGCGGATTCCAGGTGCCAGCGGTTGAGCTGCGGACTGTTTGGGGCCCACCACGGCCCCAGGCGCAGGGGCCAAGATCTCCAACTCCACTTTCTGCACCTGGTGGGTGGCGAGCGGCCGCTCGGGATCGGCGTAGCCGTAACGCAACTGAGGACACTTGACCTTGCGCGCGCTGATCCGAGCACGGCGGGCCGGGAGCAGGTTGTCCAACACCGCCTGAACGATGCTTCCGCCCCGGCCGGGATCGTCATCGTCGGGCAGCACCTGCTGGGCAGTGATGACCTGACATCGGGCGGTGTTCAGGGCAGTGGTGAACCCAGCCCGATCGGCGTGGGTGCCCGGCCGGGACTCCACCGCCTCGACCATGGCCATGCGCAGCGCTTGGTAGAGCGCCAACAGGGCCCACACCTCCTGCTCCAGGCCGACCGGGTCCTGGGAGCGCAACACGCGACGGTGCAGCAGGGTATGGCGCAGGGAGTAGAAGGCCGATTCGATCTCCCAGCGTTCGTGGTAGAGGGCCAGCAGCTGTGGGGCGGGGTCGGTGCGGTGGTCGAGCAGGGTGGTGGCCAGCCGGTACACGCCCCTGGCCTGCTGCCCGTCCTGGGTGGTGGCGGTGATGCGGGCTTCGATGACGCGGAGTTTGAGCCCGTCCAGGTGGGTGAGGTAGGAGCCGTCCGGTAGCAGGGTTTCCACCCGGGGGCGGCGGCGTGGGTGCAAACGGATCAGGAGTTGGGCTCCGGTGGTGGCGAGCTCGCCCAGGAAGGTGTTGCCTTGGTAGGCCTGGTCGGCCAGGACCAGCATCTGGGGGGTGAGCAGGCCCAGCAGGGGGCGGGCCTGGTCGGGTTCGCCGCTGGGGGCTCGGGTCAGGGTGGCTCCCAGCAGGGAGCGGGTGCCGGTCTCGCACAGGGTGGTGATCTGCAGGCGGGGGTAGCCTTCCACGCCTTGCTGGTAGTGGATTTTGCGGAGCCAGGTGAGGTTGCGTTCGCTGTCAGGGGCTTTGATCGAGTGGCAGGCGTCAAAGGCCACGGTGCGCCAGTGCCGGTAGCGGGTGCCGGGGGTCGCGGGTTGGGCCAAAGGAACCGCGAGGGTCTCGAAGAGGGTTTTGAACGGGCCGGCTCCCAAACGTCGGCGTAGGTGGCTGAGGGCGGATTGGCTGGGGCGGGGCACGGGTAGGCCGTGCAGGCCTGCGACGAGGGTGTCCCAGACGCGGGCGTATCCCAGGTGGGGGAACAGGGTGAGGGCGAGCACGAAGTAGACGCCGACCCGTGAGGGCAGGCGGCGTAGTCGTTGTTGCTGGGTGCGGGTGTGTTCCAGGGCGGCGTCGATGAGGTCGAAGGGGAGGTAGCGGGTGAGCTCGCCCAGGTGGCCGGGGGCGTAGATTCCAGCGGCCACGGTGATCGTGCGGGTGGCAGAGGTTGTGGTGGTGGCATACTGGTCGGGCAACGGGGCCTCCGGGCGCAGGTGGATCTTGGTCGATTTCCTGCTTCTATCGGAGGTCCCGTTCTTTGTGCTGGGTGGTTGCGGGTGGTGTTACAGGCTTGACATCTGGCCTGAAGCGCTAACTAAACGGCATTGTCGCTGCGGGCGCTCCACCTTGACTCGCTTCGCTACGACGGCGGTGGGCGGCTATCGGGAAACGGGGGAGGAGTGGTCGGGCGGCAGGCGGGCCCCTAAAGGGGCCCAACGGCAACCACAAACGGCAACCGCGACTGCGCGGCCTTCGGCCGGTGCTTTCCCCAGGCCGGAGCGCAACGCCTGGCCGTGTCGCGGCCGGTCATTCGCCCGAACGGACAAGCGGCAGCGAAGGCAGCGGTCTCCCGCCCCGCGCGAATCGGGCCGCGTGTCGCGGCCGGTCATGCGTGCCATCGGGCCAGCCGGTGGTGAGGGTGGGGTTCAGCGCTGTGGTGTCGGCCCCGGGCGAGCCGGGTGTCCGTAACCCGCGTCTGGGGGTGGTCCGTTGCTTCCGAAACCCCTTCATTCCCGGTGATCTTGCTACCAGGAGCAAGTTCGGCGCCGAAGTTGCCCCTGGTAGCAAGATCATCTTCGAAAAGGGGGCCGGAACTGTGCCCGGGGGTCTGGCGGGCCCGGGGGGGGGGGGGGGGCTGGTGGGCTGCTGGTGGTGTTCGCTGGTACGGGTGACCGGCCGGGACACGCGATCCGATGCGCGCGGGCCTTGGGAGCCTGGCGCCTGCGCAGCCGCTTTTCCGTCCGGGGCAGTGACCGGCCGTGACACGGCCAGGCGTTGGGCTCCGGCCCGGGGCGAGGACCGGCCGAGGGCCGCGCAGTTGCTGTTGGGCCCCTGGGCCCCTGGGCCCCTGGGCCCCTGGGCCCCTGGGCCCCTGGGGGAGCGTCCACCACCCCGACCGTACCTCCCCACTTTCCCGACAGCCGCCCACCGCCGTCGTAGCGAAGCGGGTCAAGGTGGAGCGCCCTGCGGGCGAAGCCCTCGACGCGACGACCTTGACGCGGAGCCCTCGACGCGCGCAGCGCAGACGGCAATCATCAAGCGGCGGGAAAGGGGATGCCTTGCCCCTGGTCCGGTGACCTGCGGGGAGCTGCCTCAGTCCCCGTTCTCAAGGGCTGACCCACCCTGTCGGGCTCGATCGGCGTGAATGGCGTCGAGCAGCAGGGTCAGCCCGTACTCGAACTCGCGGTCGAAGTCGTATCCGGTCTCCTGGGACCGCGCGCGGACGAGTTCGGCGAGGTTCGGCAGGCCCTCCGCGAGTGAGTTCTCCAATACTCCGTTCGCGACCTGATTCATTTCCTCCGGCCCGTCGAAGGGCAGGCTCGACTCCTGGAGCACGAACCCGTAGAGGTAGCTGTCGATCACCGAGACGACTCGTGCCGCGGTCGTGACGGAGAAACCGCCCTCTCGGAGTGCTCCCAGCGTGGCGTCGTGGTGGCGCAGGAGGGTGGGGCCCGGCTTCTTGCGGGAATCGAGGAGGCCGATCGCCCATGGATGGCGGAGCAGGGCGGACCGTAGTGAGGAGGTCCTCTCGCGCATGGCCTCTCGCCAGTCCGCCCGGGGGGTCGGCGGTGGTGCTTCCGCGAAGACCGCGTCGATCATCCCGTCCATGAGCGCATCCCTGTCGGCCACGTGGTTGTAGAGGGACATGGCCTTCACGTCCAGCCGGGCGGCGACCGCCCGCATGGTCACGCCGGACGCCCCCTTCTCGTCTGCCAGTCCCACCGCGGCGCGGACCACGCGCTGCGGGGACAGGGGTTCGCGTTCGCCTGCTTCGTTCCGTCCCACCGCGTCCCCTCGAAAAAGTCGCCCTTGCGATTGCTTACGCAGTAAGTCTATGGTTACTTACAATGTAAGCCAGACGGGAGGCAAGGCCATGAGTACATCGGCGACACGCAGGGTCTGTGTCATCGGAGCCTCGGGCAAGCTCGGCCGGTACATGGTGCGGCACGCGCTCGACAGGGGGTGGGAGGTCGTGGGGGTCTGCCGGGAGCGCAGTGTGCCCAAACTCGCCGATCTCGCCGACCGGATGACGATCGTTCCCGGACCCACCAACGACCCAGAGGTCATCCGGAAAGCGGCCGCGGGTTGCGACGCCGTACTGACGGTGCTGGTGCCGTGGGGAGTCCAGCGGTACTCCTCCGGGACGGCCCAGGCGGTACTCGACCACGCCGAGCCCGGTGCCCGCCTGGTCTTCTCCTGCGGCTGGCACATCTCCCGGGACGGCGGGGACCGGTACCCCTGGAAGTTCAGGATGATGGTCCGCGTCATCACGCCCCTGGCCCGGCTCGCGCGCGTGGTCGACGTCAACGATCAGGTGGAGGCGTGCAGGCGCGTCTTCGCCAGTGACCGACGGTGGACCGTCGTACGGGGGAGCGACCTCGAAGAGGGCGACAGCCAGGGGCTGCCGGTGTGGAGCCGCCACGTGGGGGACCCGGTCCTGGCGAGCAATCTCACGCGCCGCGTGGACTTCGCGCTGTTCATGGTCGAAGCCCTCGACGACGAGTCACTGGTCCGAGAGGCGCCCGCGATCGTCGGTCGTCTCACGCCCAGCGCGCTGTCGCACTCCGCGGCCGGAACGGGCACAGAGGTCTCCGCTCACGAGACCGAACAGCCCGGCGAAGCGTCATGACCGGGCACCGGGGGTACACGGGACCCGCCAGCGAACCGGTTCCGTCCCTCACAACGAGCACGGAACGCACCGCTGCCGCCCCGGAGCGGCCCCCTCAGCAGGTCCGGCGCGCCCTCGTGCCCGACCTCGCCCGCGGGTTCATGCTCCTGTCCATCGCCCTGGCGAACGTGACCTGGTACCTCTACGGAGCGCCCACGGCCTCGGTCACCGCACACCGCACCGACGCGGAGGGGCTCGACGCCCTGTGGCAGACCGCCGCGATGGTCGCCGTGGACGGACGCAGCTATCCGCTGTTCGCCTTCCTCTTCGGCTACGGCATCTGGCAGGCGTACTCGAGGCGCTGCGCACTCGGCCACGAGGCCGGCGCCGTGCGAAGGACCCTCCAGACGAGGCATCTGTGGATGATCCTCTTCGGGGGCGTCCACGCGGCGCTCCTGTGGCACGGGGACGTCCTGGGCGCCTACGGGCTCATCGGTCTGCTCACGGTGTGGCTGTTCGTCGAACGGTCGGACCGGACCCTGGCGGTCTGGGCCGCCGTACTGGGTGCCCTTCTCGGAGTGCTGGCCGTGACGTCCCTGCTGTGGGGGGCCGTGTCCGCGGAGCGATCGGGCGATGCCGGCGAGGCGCTGGTGCCGGAGTTCGCCGCGATCACTCCCTACGCCGAGTCGATCCTGCCGCGGCTGCAGACCTGGCTGCTGCTCACCGTCGGACAGGGGGTCCTCGGGCTCGTGGTCCCCGTCGCCGTCCTCGCGGCGGTCCTGTGCGCGCGGCACCGGGTCCTGGAGGTGCCGGAGCGGCACCGCCCGCTGCTGAGGGCGGTCGCGGTCGGCGGTATCGGTGCGGGGTGGCTGGGTGCCCTCCCCTCCGTGCTCGTCCATCACGGGGTGTGGGACGCCCCCGAGTGGTCGACGGCCGCCTTCAACGGGTTCACTGGCCTTTTCGCCGGGTTCGGGTACGTGTCCCTGATCGCCCTCCTCGTGAGCCGGAGGAAGACCGCCGAACCAGTCGGACGCATGCTGGCGGGGCTCAGCGCGATGGGTCGCCGGTCCCTGTCGTGCTACCTCTTCCAGTCGGCGGTCTTCGCGCCGCTCCTGTGCGCCTGGGGGCTGGGCCTCGGCGGCGTCCTCACGCAGTGGCAGGCCGCGCTCTTGGCCGTGGCGGTATGGGCGGTCTCGTTGGCCCTGGCGGTCCTGCTCGAGCGTTCGGGCAGACCCGGCCCGGCCGAGTCGCTGCTGCGCGCGGTCTCCGGGAGGGGCGGTACCAGTACGCGGGCGCCGCGTGCCACCTGACGTTCCCGGACGCTTGCCGACGCTGATCCACCGGTCCCGGTGGATCAGCGTCGTACCGTCCTTCGGGTAGGCTCGCAGATTCGGCACCACCGCCCTCCGGGGGCGTGGTGCGCGCTCATGGATCGGAACGAACCGGGCCTTCCAGGCGACCGGGGCGGGACCGCGCGCACGAGTGGAGCCGCTTCCTGTCCCGCCGACCCCGAGGTCCTCCCATGACCACGATCGATCCCACGACCCCGCCCGCCGACCCCGAACTCCTCGCCGAACGCGAAGCCCTGCGCGCGGCTCGAACCGCACTGCGCCGTATGCGGGAAGAGGTCGAAGCCACCGAACTGCTCTTCGGTGACGCCGCTCAGGACAAGGTCAGCAACGCGGCTTTGCACCGCGGTCGTGAACGCCGCCTGGCCGCCCTGGTCGACATCCCCGGCGCGCCCCTGTACTTCGGGCGCCTGGACTTCGACAACGGCACCGTCTTCCTGGAGGACGACGCGGGGGGTGGGGAACACAGCCGGGCGGACGAGGGGCCGGACCGCGTCAGTATCGGCCGCCGCCACGTGCACGACGGCCGGGGAAAACCCATGGTCCTGGACTGGCGCGCGCCGATCAGCGTCGCCTACTACCAGGCCTCACCGAGTGACCGGATGAAGGTTCAGGTCCGCCGCCGGTACGGCTTCGGGACGGTCGCCGGGCCCGACGGGGAGCCCGAGTCCGTCCTCACCGCGTTCGAGGACGAGGACCTGATGATCGGCGAGGGCTCCCCGGAGGCCTCCCAGGGCAGCGAACTCCTCAACGCGGAGATCGAACGCCCGCGTACGGGACCCATGCGCGACATCGTCGCCACCATCCAGCCCGAACAGGACGCCCTGGTCCGAGCCCCGTTGGAGACCACCCTGTGTGTCCAGGGCGCTCCGGGGACGGGAAAGACCGCGGTCGGCCTGCACCGCATCGCCTTCCTGCTCTACAGCGAACGCGAACGCCTCTCGCGTTCGGGTGTGGCGATCGTCGGACCCAACCGGTCCTTCCTCTCCTACATCCAGGACGTGCTGCCTGCGCTGGGTGAGGTCGACGTCCACCAGACCACCGTCCACGAGCTCCTCACCCGGGACCTGCCCGAGCGCATGCGCCCGGCACAGGGGTGGGTGCGGCGGGTGGAGAGCCCCGAGGCCGCGCGGACCAAGGGTTCGGCGGTATTGGCCGAGGTGCTCCGCCGTGACCTGTGGGCGCACCTGCGTACCCCGGAGGAGACCGTGATGGTCCGCCGCGGTTCGCGCCGCTGGCGCCTGTATCCGGAGGACGTGCGGCCCCTCCTGGAAGAGCTCGCCGAGCGCGGTGTCGCCTACGGCGCCGGCCGGGAACTGCTCTCGCACCGGATGGCGCACGCGATCCTCAGCCTGATGGAGGCCGAGGGCGAGGTCTGTGACGACCGTACCCACACCCAGGTCCGCCGGGACCCGGCGGTGCGCGCCGCGGTCACCGCCCTGTGGCCCAAGGTCGAACCGCTCAAGCTGGTGCTCGGGCTGCTCACCGATCCCGAACGCCTGGCCCGCGCCGCGGAGGGGCTGCTCACCCCCGAGGAGCAGACGTCTCTGCTGCTGCCGGGCAGACCGCGCGGTCCCAAGTCGGCGAAGTGGTCCGAGGAGGATCTGGCCCTGGTGGACGAGGCGGCGGCGCTGATCGAACGTCCCTCCGGGCTGGGCCACGTGGTTCTGGACGAGGCCCAGGACCTGAGCCCGATGCAGTGCCGGGCGGTCGGGCGGCGCGCGGGATCGGGCTCGCTCACCGTGCTCGGCGACATTGCCCAGGGCACCAGCCCGTCGGCGGCCCGCAACTGGTCGACGCTGCTGGAACACCTGGGCAAGCCCACCGGCCACCTGCACGTCCTGGACCGGGGCTACCGGGTCCCGGCGCAGATCATCGACTTCGCCGCCCGCCTACTGCCCACCATCGCCCCGGGGCTGGGCGCCCCCGTCGCGGTCCGCCGCTCCCCGGGCGCGCTCCAGCTGGTTTCGGCCGCCGAGGAAATAGCCCCGGCCCTGGCCGAGGCCTGCCGGGCCGCACTCAAGGGCGAGGGCTCGGTGGGTCTGATCGCCGCCGACCACCAGCTGCCCGGCCTGCGCACGGCCCTGGCCGCCGAGGGCGTGGACGCCCCGCTGCTCGGTGAGACCGGCATGGACAGCGCTCGCCTGGTGGCGGTTCCGGCCAGCCTCGCCAAGGGCCTGGAGTTCGACGCCGTGGTGGTCGCTGAACCCGCCGCCATCGTCGAGGCCGAGGAACGCGGCAGCAACCGCCTCTACGTGGTCCTCACCCGAGCGGTGAGTTCGCTGCACGTCGTCCACACCCGCCCGCTGCCGCAAGAACTCACCTGAACCCGGATCCCGGATCCTGCACACGGAGCGAGACGGTGACGTTTCCGACCGGCACGCCGAGCACCCCGGAGACGGCGTCCCGCGCCATCTCCTCGGCCTCATGCAGCGTGTGCCCGAAGGTGTGAACGCGCAGTTCGGGTGCGTCGACGGACCATGCGCGGCCGTCCTGCTCACACCAGGCTTCGTAGTGGTGGGTTTCTCCGGCTGCGGGTTCTCGTGCCGTCGCAGATGGTGATTTTACGTGCCGACCAGCCAGGTCACAGTGAGCGTGCCGCTCGATCCTGAGCCCGAGGACCTGGTGGCGCCGGCATACGTCTCCGTATGAGGAGTGGCGGCGATGCCTCCTCGGTCTTGGGAGTTCGGGCCGTTTGCGGACAGGACTGGTGAAACCCCGGGGCGGCCTCCCACGTCGGACTTGGTGCGGACGGACAGGCGAAGGGGGAGGAACAGTATGAGGGGAGTGGTCCTCGACGAACTGAGGAGCCCGGTGGGGACCGGGGACGCCGGGTTCGATCAGCGGGTGCGAGGGATCCTCGAACGCGGTGCGGCCGAGGAACTGGGCGCCCTGCACGAGGAGGCCGTGGCGCGGTTCGGGGCCGGTCATCCCGACGCTCTGATGATCCGGGTTCACCTGGCCCTGCAACAGGAGAGTCAGGACGACCCGGCCGGGGCCGCCATTGCTCTGAGCGGCACCGCCGGGCAGCTCTCGGACAGCGTCGGCCCGCTGCACCCGCACATGCTGGCGCTGCAGGCCGAGATCGCGCGCCTGTGGGGCGAGTCCGACCTCACCGACCTGGCCGCCGACAGCTACGGGCGGCTGGCGGAGATGGTCGAGCAGGCCAGGGGCGCCGACGATCCGGGGGCGTTGGCCGCCTACGAGCGGTTCGCCTGGTGGACCGGCAAGACCGGTCGGACCGCGCAGGCCGTCCAGGCCTACACCGAACTGCTCTCCCGGCAGCGCCGGGCGCTGGGCCCCAACCACGGGGACGTCCTGGAGACCCGCACCGAACTGATCCGCTGGCACGCCGAGGCGGGCGATGTCACCGGGGCGGCGCGGGCCTGCGCGGACCAGGTCGCCGCCCGGGTCCGGGTGCACGGGCCCGAACACCCCGACACCCTGGCCGCCCGGGTCCAGCTGGTGCGCTGGCGGGCGGAGGCGGGGGACGAGGCCGGGGCGGCTCGGGCCTGCGCCGAACTGCTCGAGGCCCGGGAACTGGTCCAGCCCCCGCACCACCGCGAGGTGCTCAACACCCGGCGCCTGCTCGCCCACCACCGGACCGAGGCCGGGGACCTGCTCGCCGCCGAACGCGACTACGAGGCGCTCCTGCCCGACCTGGAGCGCTACCTGTCCGCCGACCACCGCCTCACCCTGCGGGCCCGGGTCGGCCGCGCGCACCTGCTGTTCCTGCTGGGCGAGACCGACACCGCCAGGGTGGAGACGGAAGGCGCGATCGAGGACCTGGAGCGGGTACTGGGCGCCGACCACGAGACCACCGTGGCCGCGCGTTTCCTGATCGCCGCGACCCGGGTCACCGTCGGCGACCTGGACGGGGCGGTCGCCGAGGCCGAGGACCTGCTGCCCGAGCTGCGCCGCCGCCACGGGGACGACCACCACACGACCCTGTTCGCCCGCGCGCACGTCCTGGAGGCGCGGGGCGACAGCGAAGCGATCGCGCTCTATCGGCGGCTGTGCGAACTCTGGACCGGGGTGCTCGGCCCCACCCACCCCAACGTGCTGCTGGTGCGGCTGCGCCTGGCCACCGAGGGCGACCTCGAGGGGGAGGAGGGCCGGCGGCACCTGGCGGAGCTCTTCGAGGAGTTCCGCTGGGCGCTGGGGCCGACCCACGGGCTGACCGTCATGTTCCGGGCCCTGCTCATCACCCTGCGCTCGGACGAGGCCACCGCCCTGGCCGAACTCGGCGAGCTGTACCGCACGTGCGTGTCGACCCTGGGAACCGAAGCCCTGGGCACCCGTGCCGCCTTGGAGGCCTACACCGAGTGGCGCGGGTTCGTGCTGGGCGATGAGGAGCGCCGGTCCGCTTGAGCGCCGACGAACCCGCCCTCCGAACCCCGGGGTCCCGGGTCCCGAACCCCAGAACGCCGGGCCCCCGAACGCCGGGCCCCCGGGTTCCGGAACCCCGGAGGCCCAAGTGTCGTGCCCGGCTTCCCCGCCCCAGCGGACGCGGCTCAGTCGGCCGAGTGCGGGGCGTGGAGGGACCGGTGGCGGCGCTTCCACTGGCCGGGTACCAGACCCACGGCCAGCAGCCACAGCGCCACGGTGACCAGGTGGAAGCGTTCGGCCAGACCGAGCACGACCCCGGGCGAGCCGTCACCGGAGGCGGCGTACACCATGCCGGCCAGCACCAGGACGATCACCGTGGCCACCGCCTGGGCCGCGGTGATCAGGGCCAGTACCGGCCAGGCACGCTCCCCGGCCTCGTACCGGTCCCAGGTCAGCGCGGCGCAGGCCAGCAGCGCGGACAGGGCGGCCACCACCGCGAGGACCGGCTGCGCGACCGTAGCGCCCTGGACCCCCTCCATCAGCGACTCCACCGTGCACGCGGCGTCCGTGGAGACCACGCAGCGGCCGGGCAGTAGAGAGGCGGTGAGTGCGGCGGCACCGAACACCGCCATGGACCACCAGGAGAAGGCCAGCCAGCGGCGGGGGCGCTTGGCGCCCAGGGTCAGACCCAGCCCGGCGGCCAGCACCACCAGGATCGCCGCGGTCCGGTGGGCGCTCTCCAGGAACTGCCCGAAGGGGGACTGGGCGTCGGCGAGGGCTCCGGTGGGCGCGCCGGGGCCCACGGGCAGGATGACCTCCAGGGCCCACATGCTGTAGACGAGGGCGGCCGCAACGGCGGCCACCCGGCCGTCCCGGTAGTCCCAGCGCGGTTTCGCGGTGTTTGAGTTAGGCATCGCGCCCCCAGTCTCCGCTGATGACTCGGCTATGTCTCTCGGACGCACCGACGCGCCCGCACGTTCCGTCCGCACCGGAACACCGGAGGTTCGGAGCACTGGTCGTTTCCGGGAAACCACTCGTTCTGGGACCCTACGTCAGCCAACTCGCGGCGGCACTGTTATCCACGGTTGTGTGTTCGCGCGGCATCATCGTGGAACACCACGGGAGACCGGCCTACAGGTCCGGCTACCGCGCGGAAATCGACGACCGGAAGGGCGCACGTGATGAACGGCGCAGCCACGACACGATGGGTGGTCGTGGGGGTGGACGGCACCGACTCCAGCAGGCACGCCCTGGAGTGGTCCGCGCACCAGGCCACGCTGCGCGGCCTCGGGGTGCGGATCGTCGCCGCGGCCAGCCCGCTGGCCACGGAGAGCTTCGGGGCCTGGGGCGGGGTGGAGGAACGCTCGGACGACAGCCCCGGGGCGGGGGCCCGGAGGCTCCTGGACCACGCCCTCGACTGGACGGTCCGCCTGTTCCCCGAGCTCGCCGTCCAGACCCGGCTGTCCTTCGACCGCCCGGCTGAGGCGCTCATCGCCGAGGCGGGCTCGTCCGGCACCGTCGCCGTGGTGGTGGGCTCGCGCGGACTGAGCGGGATCGCCGCCGCCTTCGTGGGGTCGGTCGGCATCGAACTGGCCGCTCGTGCCCCGGTGCCGGTGATCGTGCTGCCCAGGGACCACGCCTCGGCGCACGGGGTCCGCAGCCGGGTGATCGTGGGGGTGGACGGTTCCGAACCCAGCCGCCGCGCCCTGGAGTTCGCCTTCTCCCAGGCCGAGTTCGCCGACACCGACCTGGTCGCGGTGAGCGCCTGGCAGCCCCTGGTCGCCTTCGCGGCGGCCACCGGCCCGATCCCGCCGGAGCTGTTCGACGACGCCACGGCCGCCGAGGCCGCCCGCCACGCCCTGGACGAGGAGCTCGCCGACCTGCGCCTGCTCCGCCCCAACGTCCGCGTGCACACGAGGGTGGTGCGCGCGCACCCGGTGGTCGCGCTCCTGGAGGAGGCCACCTCCGCCGACCTGATCGTGGTGGGCTCACGCGGCCGCGGCGGCTTCCGCGGCCTGCTGCTGGGCTCGGTGAGCCACTCGGTCCTGCACGGCGCCCGCGGCCCGGTCGCCATACTCCGCTGATCCCGGACGGACCGGGCTACGGGGTGGCGGCCGCTTTCCCCGGTTCGGAGGCACCGCCGGCGCGGACGGCGTCCAGGTAGCCGGCGACCGCCGTTTTCGTCACGAGCCCCACCGAGACCCTGCCCGCCGGGCTGCTCCCCGTGATGAGCGCGGACCTGCGGGTCAGCGAGTCCGCGGCCGGGCAGACGGTGACGGTCTACGCGATCGGCGCCGCCCTCACCGCGATCCCGCTGGCCGCCGCCACCGCCGGATGGCGGCGCAAACGCCTGCTGCTCGCCGCGATGGGCACGTTCGCGGAGGCCAACACGGTCACGGCGCTCTCCTCCGCCCCGTCCCTCACCATGACCGCCCGCTTCGTCGCCGGGGTGGCCGCCGCCCTGCTGGGCGCCTTCTCCGGCACACCCGGGCCGGTCTACGCGGCCGCCGCCCTGTGGGGGCTCGGATGGGGCGGGGCGCCCACCCCGCTGCAGACCGCGGTGGCCGACGCCGGGGGAGAGGCGGCCGAGACCGCCCGGGCCGTCCTGGTGACCCCGTGGAACGTGGCCATGGCCGGCGGCGGGGCGGTCGGCGAGCTCCTGCTCGCCGGGCTCGGCTTCCTCGCCCTGCCCTGGAGCGTGGCGCTGCTGTTGGTCCCGGTACTGGTAGCGGTGCTCGTGGCCAGGGCACACGGCTTCCCGAGCACGTCGCAGCGGGCCGAACCCGCCTGCTGAACCCTCAGCGGGCCGAGCCGGGTTCCGGGGCGCGGATTCGCAGGGCCAGGGCCGGGCACATCCGCACCGACAGCTCGGCGTCCCCTTCCAGAGGTCCGGGCACCGGGATGTCGGGCTCCTCGGGGAAGCCGTTGCGGTCCAGCTGGACCAGTCCGGGCAACAGCTCGGCGCACAGGCCGTGCCCGTCGCAGCGGGACCAGTCCACGAGCAGGCGGGGGTGGGCGGGGGTGTCGTATCCGTCCGGCAGCGGCAGCTCCCCCTTGACCGGCCGCGAACACCCTCCGGTCAGGGAGTGCGTGGACAGGTCCTCGGAGAACACCCGCAGGGCGCTGCGGGCGAACACGGCGCTGCCGTCCGGGTGCGCGCACGCGCCCTTGCCCTCGCCGATCCCGGCCGCGACCAGCACGTCCTCCGGACTGCCCTCCCCGCTGAGCAGCCGCACGAAGGAGTCGGCCAGGGCGGGCATCCCGCGCACGCACGGGCCGCACTGGCCCGAGCTCTCCCTGGCCAGGTAGCGCAGCACCCGCGCGGTCTCGCCCAACGGACAGGTGTCGCCGGTGACCGGCAGGACGATCCCGGCTCCCAGGGTGCCGCCGACCTCGCTCATCCCGTCCCGGGACAGGCGGGCGCGGGACATCTCCTCCCCGGACAGCCACGCTCCGTGGTAACCGCCGACCAGGACCGCGCGGGCCGAGGACAGTCCGCAGGCCGACAGCAGCCGGGACAGGCGGGTCCCGGCCGCTGTCTCCACGACGGTGTCCCCGCTCACCGAGAGCAGGACCGTCCCCGGCTGGCTCGCGCATCCCTCCTGCGCGTAGCGGTCGGCCCCGCCGATGGCCAGCACCGCCAGTTGGGCGTAGGTCTCGGCGTTCGACAGCAGGGTCGGTAGCCCGGCCACCCCGGACTCGCTGGTCCGGCGCGGCGTGCCCGGGGGCAGCGGTACCCGGCCGTTGATGCCTTGCACGAGCGCGCCCGCCTGCCCGGAGACGAACCGGTCCGGCATCCGCACCACACGAAAGACGGTCCCGGAACCGCGCTCGTCCACGGCGGAGCGCAGCGAGTCCAGTACCGGGTCGGCGGCCCGGGCGCCCTCGTCGGCCACGCCGATCACCACTTCGGGGGAGCCGAGGGCGCGGGCGGCCAGTTCGGCCCCGTCCAGGACCAGGTGCGGCGCCCGGGTGAGCAGCATCCGGTCCTTGACACTGCCGGGTTCGCCCTCGGTGCCGTTGACCACCACCCGGGCCGTGGAGTCGCGTCGCAGGACGGAGGTCTGTACGGCGCGGACCTTGCGCGCGAACGGGAAGCCCGCGCCGCCCCGCCCCCGCAGACTGCCCAGACCGGCCAGGGTGATGAGGTCGTCGGCGCCCAGTTGGGGGAGGGGCCCGTGCAGCTCGCGGTGGGCGGTGTGGTCGACCCGGTGGTGCTGGTCGAGCCCGGCGGTGAGCCGCGGGGTTCCGAGGGTCAGGGTGCGCACGGTCAGCTCCGGGTACGGATCGAGGACCAGAAGGCCAGTTCGTCGTCGGTTTCGCCGCTGACGGCCACTGGTGAGAGGAGTTCGGTGCCGGCCCGGGCCTCGTCGGGTTCGGGGACCGGGCGGACCGTCACGACCAGGCGCACGACCAGCGCGGCGGCGACCGCGAACAGGCAGAGCAGGTAGCAGACGAGCACCCAGCCCGGGGCGGCTCGCCCGGCGGTGAGGCCGTGCACGATCGCCAGCGGCCAGCACAGGTAGGCGCCGAGGTGGACCGTCCGCCAGACCCAGGCGTAGCGGGTCCCGGCGAACCGGCCCCGGTACAGGCTGGTCACGACGACCACCAGGAGCAGGTCGGTGGCGATGATCCCGGTGGCCACGGCGGCGTCCACACCCAGGGGGAGCAGGAGTTGCGCGGGGTTGATCCGGGTGAAGGCCACCTGGAGCACCACGTGGGCGATGAGGAAACCGCAGGAGAGCAGGGCGAGGGAGCGGTGGGCGGCCTGGAACAGCACGCGGTGGCGCGGGGAGAGGACCAGCCGGTCGGCGCAGACCAGGCCCATGACCGCGGTGGCGGTCAGACCGATCAGGGCCAGTACCCCGGAGTAGGTCCAGAGCAGGTTCTGCAGGTGGCGGACGGCCCCCATGTGGTCCGGGGCGGTCAGCGCCAGGAGGGTGTTGGCCAGGAGCAGCCCGGCCAGGAACGACGCCCACAGCCAGGGGCGGTGTCGGCGGGCCGCGCGGTCCCCCAGCGGTCTGCGGGGTGTGGCGCGTTCGGGGCCCCACCGCCGGAGTGGTCCGGGGACCGGCGCCGGGCGGGAGCTGCGGGGGCTACGTGTGCTGCGAGGGCTTCGGAGCATGGGTGGTCCGCCCTTCGGACATGCGGGGGCACGGCGAGGGAGTGGGGAAGGTGCACGAGGGGTGAAACGGCACTTGGCGGATGAACCTAGCATCGCCGACAAGGGGTGGGGAGTCCCTTTGCAGATTTCTTTACTTTCGGTAGCCACAGGGGCATCCGAAGAAAAATTTTTTCACGCTGGTTATCGCAGATCACTCCCTTAGTACCAACGAGTAATGTCGAGGTTTTCCTGCAGGGCGGGTTTTTCGTGTGCATACTCTCCCCTATCTCCGAGTGGTCACGCTCGGGGAAAGGTCGGATAACTGAGCATTGATTGGGTGTGGTCATGAACCATTACTCGAAGAGTGCCGTCGGGGCTGGACTGGCTGTGTTATTGCTGTTCACAGCGTGCTCCAATGGCATCGAAGGTGAATCGGAAAGCGCCGCGGAAGCCGGGGGTGGTTCCGGGCCGAATGGTTACGGTGACGTAGGTTCCGAGGAATCTCACGGCGATCACGAAGTCGGAGCCAAAGGTCAGGCCTCCCTGGAAACCGCAGATGACGCCACTCTTGGAGAGGTGCTCACCGACGGCGACGGTAACGTTCTGTACCTGTTCACCGACGATGCGCCCGCGGAATCCACCTGCCTCGGCGGCTGCGCCGACAACTGGCCTCCGCTGCGCACGAGCGCGGACGCCGCCACCCCCGCGGAGCTCGCCGAAGGGCTGTTCGCCGAACTCCTCGGCTCCATCCCCCGCGAGGACGGGGCTCCCCAGGTCACCTACAACGACTGGCCCCTGTACACCTACACGGGCGACGCCGCCCCGGGCGACACCAACGGCCAGGGCGTGGGCGGCGCCTGGTACGTCCTCGGCCCCCAGGGGCAGATGATCACCGACGCAGCCTCGTACTCGGCCCCCGCGGGCAGCGGAGGCGCCGAGGGAGCCGGAAGCACCGGGGCCGCCGACGACCCCTACGGCGGCGACGGGGGCGGCTACGGAGGCGGCGACTACCGGCAGCACCCCCTCGGGAGCTGACCCGTGGACGCCCCGGACCGGACCCGCCCCCCGCTCGGCCAGCGACTGCGCTGGCGGTCTCCCCGCTCGATCGAACTCTTGGGCGTGGTCGGTTTCGTCCTGGTCAGCACGCTGACCCTGGTCATGGTCGTGCCCAACGGCGCCACGAGCGCCTCCGGGATCTTCTGGAACGACTGGGTCCAGACCGACTACGGGCCGCTCGGCCCCGCCGACGTCAACGCGCTGGTCGCGGTCCGCCAGGCCGGCCTCTGGGAGATCCCCGTCGGCCAACAGGCCGTGGACCACGCCCAGAGCGAGGTGGTCCGTGACGTGGGCGCGACCCTGGCCGAGGACCACCTGCTCATGGACGAGCAGGTACGGGAGATCGCCGCGATGCTGGACGTTCGCCTGCCCAGCACCCCCAACCGGGAACAGCAGCGCTGGATGGACGAGCTGTCCGGGCTCTCCGGCGCCGAGTGGGACCGGGCCTTCGCCAACCGCCTGCGCTACGCCCACGGCAACGTCCTCGAAGTGCTCGCCGAGGTCCGCGCGGGCACCCGGAACGAACTCGTCCGGACCTTCGTGCAGCACTGCGTGCTCATGGTCATGCGCCACATCAGTCTGCTGGAGAGCACCGGACTGGTCGAGTACGAGTCCCTTCCCGAGCCCCGGCCGCCCGAGCGGCGCCCGCGGCCCTGACTCGACGACGCTCCGACCGAACAGGGCCCCGGCCCGTCGAGGCCGGGGTCGCCCCCGAGTGCGGGGTACCCGTGCCACCCGTCCGCCCGCATCCCCCGAAAAGAGCGCACCAGCAGTGTCCCGCGACCCGCGGTGCCCCCGCCGGTGCCGCGCGTCGCCATCGCACAGAAAGCCGTACGCAACCATGCGCGAACACCCCACACGACCGTCCCGAGGACGGTCGAGTCCCCGCTCCCGAAAGATCACCGCCGTTCTGGCCGCACTGGCCCTCGTTCTCGGCGGCGGCGCCATCGCCACCGCCGCCAACGGGGAACTGGTCACCGGCAGCCTGGTCGGCGCCTGGGAGGGTGACCACCGCAAGGACAAGGGCAAGCACAAGGACCGGGGCAACCCGGAGGAAGGAGCCGAGGACGGCACGGAGGAGAGCCCCGAGGAGGCGCCGGACGACGGCGACGAACACGGCGGTCACGGAGACGGCGAGCACGAGGACGAGCTGGTCATCGGGCCCTTCCCCGAGGACTTCGCCGACATCGGGGAGGCGCCCCCGCGCGACACCGGGCCCGGGTTCGGGGAGGCGGCCTCCACCGGCACCTTCACCGTCGACTGCGGGCGCAACGAGAACGGCTTGTTCAACTCCGAGAACGTGATCGTCGCCCCCGGGGTCGAGCACGGCGCCCAGCACACCCACGACTACGTCGGCAACCAGGACGTCCAGCGCTTCACCGGGGACGTCGGCGCCAACAACCAGATCCTGCTCCAGGGCGAGACCACCTGCCCGGACGGCGACCGCTCCATGCACTTTTGGCCGGTGCTGCGCGACACCACCCGCGAGGGCGAGGACGCCGACCAGTCCGGTGGCGGGCTCGACGGCAACCTCGGCGCGATCCTGACCCCCTCCCAGGTCCGGATCGAGTTCGTCGGCAACCCCCGGGGGCCGGTGGCGGCGATGCCGGAGTTCCTCCAACTCTTCACCGGCAACGCGCGCGCCGCCACGGCGGAGGGAGTCAACGCCAACGCCCAGTGGACCTGTACCGGGTTCGAGGACCGGGCCTTCGGCGACCGGTACCCGCTCTGCCCCCAGGGCCGTGACGTCGTGCGGATCCTGGAGTTCCCCAGCTGTTGGAACGGCCGTGACTTCGAGAGCGAGGACAACCGCTCGCACATCGTCTTCCCCGAGGACGACGGCTCCTGCGCGGAGGGCTTCACCGCCGTCCCCAAGCTGAGCCACACCCTCGTCTACGAGGTGCCCGACGGTCCCAACTTCGCCCTCGACGGCTTCCCGGAGCAGCGCCGGGCCCCCATCACGGACCACTCCGACCACATCAACGTGATGCCGGCCGACCTCATGGACCGGATGGTCGAGTGCATCAACAGCGGACAGGACTGCTGACGGCCTGAATCCTTGGCCTGACCACTCCTGAAGCACGGTCCGAACCGCTGGCGAACCCGCAGGGCGTTGACCCGTGCCCCGGCAGAGGTCTAATCCGCCGGCCCCGGCACGCTGTGACTGTTGTGTGACGAACAGCACCGCGTGTTGGGGCTGGTGGGGCACTTGCCTGCGGTGCAGGGGAAAGCGGCTCCGAACAGTAGTGGAACACTCCCTCTCCAGGTGTGTTTCGGCACGTTGGTGAACCACCTGAATCCCCCGCTGTGCAGCGGAATCAGGCTCTTCGGCGGCACGCGTATAGACCACTGGCCTAGACCAATTGGTCAGTTTCGGCACTCGTCGTTCATGATTCGAGGGATCTCGTCGTTCGAAGAGGAGCCGTTGTGACTGCTGACGTGGGTACTGACGTGGGCGCCGCCCCGACCAACAACGAGGAGCTCGTCTCCTGGGTTCGTGAGGTCGCGGAGCTCACCCAGCCGGACCAGGTCGTCTGGTGTGACGGTTCCGAGGAGGAGTGGACCCGCCTGACCGACGAGCTCGTCGCGCAGGGCACCTTCACCCGCCTCAACCCCGAGAAGCGCCCGAACAGCTTCTACTGCACATCGGACCCGACGGACGTCGCCCGGGTCGAGGACCGCACCTTCATCTGCTCCGAGCGGAAGGAGGACGCCGGTCCCACCAACAACTGGATCGCCCCCGACGAGATGCGCGCCACCTTCGGCGAGGTCTTCAAGGGCTCCATGCGCGGTCGCACCATGTACGTCGTGCCCTTCTGCATGGGCCCGCTGGGCGGCGACATCTCCCAGCTCGGCGTCGAGATCACCGACTCCGCCTACGTCGTCGTCTCCATGCGCATCATGGCCCGCATGGGCTCGGCCGCCCTGCGCCTGATCGAGGAGCGCGGCGAGTTCGTCAAGGCCGTCCACTCCGTCGGTGCCCCCCTGGAGCCCGGCCAGCAGGACGTCGCCTGGCCCTGCAACTCCACCAAGTACATCTCGCACTTCCCCGAGACCCGCGAGATCTGGTCCTACGGCTCCGGCTACGGCGGCAACGCACTGCTCGGCAAGAAGTGCTACGCGCTGCGCATCGCCTCGGTGATGGCCCGCGACGAGGGCTGGCTGGCCGAGCACATGCTCATCCTCAAGGTGACCTCGCCCGCGGGCAAGGCCCACTACGTCGCCGCCGCCTTCCCGAGCGCCTGCGGCAAGACCAACCTGGCCATGCTCCAGCCGACCATCCCCGGCTGGAAGGTCGAGACCGTCGGCGACGACATCGCCTGGATGCGCTTCGACGCCGACGGCCAGCTGCGCGCCATCAACCCCGAGGCCGGTTTCTTCGGCGTCGCCCCCGGCACCGGCGCCAAGACCAACGCCAACGCGGTGGAGACCCTCTGGGGCAACAGCATCTTCACCAACGTCGCGCTCACCGAGGACGGCGACGTCTGGTGGGAGGGCCTCACCGAGGAGGCGCCCGCCAACCTCACCGACTGGAAGGGCCGCCCCTGGACCCCCGAGTCCGGTGAGCCCGCCGCGCACCCGAACTCCCGCTTCACCACCCCGGCCGGCCAGGCGCCGACCATCGCCGACGAGTGGGAGGACCCCGCGGGCGTCCCGATCTCCGCGATCCTCTTCGGCGGCCGCCGCGCCACCGCGGTGCCGCTGGTATCGGAGTCCTTCAGCTGGCAGCACGGCGTCTACCTGGGCGCCAACGTGTCCTCCGAGAAGACCGCGGCCCAGGAGGGCTCGGTCGGCGAGCTGCGTCGGGACCCGTTCGCGATGCTGCCCTTCTGCGGCTACAACATGGGCGACTACTTCGCCCACTGGGTCAAGCTCGGCAAGCAGGCCGACGAGACCAAGCTGCCGAAGATCTTCTACGTCAACTGGTTCAAGAAGAACGCCGACGGCCAGATCGTGTGGCCCGGCTTCGGTGAGAACAGCCGCGTCATCAAGTGGATCGTCGACCGCCTGGAGGGCGAGGCCACCGCGGTCGAGACCCCCATCGGCTACCTGCCGACCGCGGACGGCATCGACACCGAGGGCCTGGACATCTCCGCCGAGGACATGGAGTTCGTCCTCGACGTGGACACCGACGTCTGGAAGCAGGAGGCCGCCCTGGTCCCCGAGTTCTTCAAGACCTTCGGTGACGACCTGCCCAGCGAGCTCTGGGACGAGTACCACGCGCTGCTGAACCGCCTGGAGAAGTAACCTCCGGCGGAGTAGCCGTTCGGGTCGTCCCCACCTTTTCCGCGCAAGGGGACGGCTGACACCCGAGGGGGTGCGAGCACCACGGTGCCGCACCCCCTTCGCCGTGTCCGGGCCCCGGGCCGTCGGTATCTCCAGGGCCGATCCGGGATTGCCCTCCACCATGCTGCCTCCAGCGCGCAAGTTTTCAGAAAAATGACGGAAACTCTTGCAGGAGTGAGTCAGGTCTCATTAGCTTGCCGGGGACACCTCCTTCTCCGAGAGGACCGGGCACCCCCTATGAGACCCCCGTACCACCGGTCCGAGCGCCCCCGCGCCGGACGCAGCCCCGACAGCGCCCCTCCCGCCGCACACGCGGTACGTGCCGCCGTCCCCGTCCTCGCCGCCACGGCCCTCGCGCTCCCCGTGCTGTTCGGCGCCACGGCGAGCGCCTCCGCCGTCCCGGCCCCCACCGAATCCGCGGGGCAGACTGTGGGCGTGGACCTCACCGCGCAGCGCGCCCACTGGATCGACCGGACCACCGTGCTCTGGCCCGCCGAGGCCGACACGGAGCACACCTACGCCCTGGTCTCCTCCGCCGAGGGGGACCTCGACCTCTCCGAGGGCGTGCTCGGCGGAACCCACCAGGCCCTGGACCTGGCCCCCGCCCCCGACGGCCCCACCGACGAGCAGCGAGAAGCCTGGCCCCACCTGGCCGACCTGTCCGCCCTGACCATCGAAGGGGCCAACCTTCCACTGCTGCGCTCGGCCCTCACCGGGCAGCTCGCCGTCGTGGAGCGTGACGGGGAGGGCGCCGTCACCGCCGCGACCGGCGTCCAGATCCCCGGCGTGCTCGACGACGTCTACGCGGCCGCGGCAGAGACGGAACTCGGTGCGGTCTGGGACTCCCGGGGGCGTCCCACGGTGTCCCTGTGGGCGCCGACCGCACAGTCCGTGAGCCTGGAGCTCTACGACGACCCCACCACGGGCACGTCGCGCACCGTACGCATGCGGCAGGACCACCGGACCGGTGTGTGGTCGGTCAAGGGCCCGGTGAGCTGGTCTGGGCGCTACTACACGTTCGACGTGCGGGTGTTCTCCCCCTCCGCGGACGAGGGCCGCGGGGCCGTGGTGGACAACCGGGTCACCGACCCCTACAGCGTCTCGCTGGCCACCGGATCCACCCGTTCCCACCTGGTCGACCTCAGTGACCCGGACCTGGCCCCGCAGGGCTGGTCCGAGCTGGCCAAACCCGAGGCCGTGCCCTCGCACGCGGCCGCGGTGTACGAACTGCACGTGCGCGACCACTCCGTCTCCGACCCGACGGTGCCAGCCGAACTGCGCGGCACCTTCGCGGCCTTCACCGAGTCCGGCTCCACCGGGATGCGCGAGCTCGCAGACCTGGCCGATGACGGAGTCGACTACGTTCACCTGCTGCCCGTCTTCGACATCGGCTCGGTCCCCGAGGACCCGGCCGACCGTGCCGAACCCCCTTGCGACCTGGACTCCTTCGCCCCCGACTCCGAGGAGCAGCAAGCCTGTATCGCCGAGGTCCGCGGCGAGGACGCCTTCAACTGGGGCTACGACCCGTACCACTACACGGTGCCCGAGGGCTCCTACGCCACCGAACCCGACGGCGCGGCGCGCCTCACCGAGTTCCGCCGGATGGTGGCGGCCCTCAATGACGCCGGGCTGCGCGTGGTGATGGACGTGGTCTACAACCACACCCACCAGGCCGGGCAGGACGAGCAGTCGGTCCTGGACCGGATCGTGCCCGGCTACTACCACCGCCTGGAGGCCGACGGCGGCGTGGCCACGTCCACCTGCTGCCCCAACACCGCACCCGAGCACCTCATGATGGGCAAGCTCGTCGTGGACTCCGTGACCACCTGGGCGCGCGACCACAAGGTCGACGGCTTCCGCTTCGACCTCATGGGCCACCATCCCAAGCAGAACATCCTGGACGTGCGTGCCGCACTCGACGAGCTCACGCTTGAGGAGGACGGGGTCGACGGAGCGTCGATCCTGCTCTACGGCGAGGGGTGGAACTTCGGCGAGGTCGCTGACGACGCCCGCTTCGAACAGGCCACGCAGACCAACATGGCCGGTACCGGAGTCGGCACCTTCAACGACCGGCTCCGTGACGGGGTGCGCGGCGGCGGGCCCTTCGACGAGGACCCCCGCGCGCAGGGCTTCGGCTCCGGTCTGTACACCGACCCCAACGGCTCGCCCGCCAACGGCACCGAGGAGGAGCAGCTCGCGCGGCTGCTCGGTTACCAGGACCTCGTCAAGGTGGGGCTGACCGGCAATCTGCGCGACTACCGGTTCACGGACTCCTCCGGTCGGCGGGTGACCGGCGGCGAGGTGGACTACAACGGAACCCCCGCCGGGTACAACCTCGCACCGGGGGAAGCCGTCACCTACGTGGACGCGCACGACAACGAGACCCTCTACGACGCGCTCGCCTACAAGCTGCCCCAGGACACCCCGATGGACGACCGGGTGCGGATGCAGGCGCTCTCCCTGGGCACGGCGGTGTTCGGTCAGGGCACGGTGTTCGTGCACGCGGGCAGCGAACGGTTGCGCTCGAAGTCGCTGGACCGCAACTCCTACGACTCGGGAGACTGGTTCAACCGGCTGAACTGGGACTGCGGCCAGGGCAACAACTTCGGCGTCGGCCTGCCGCCGGCCTGGGACAACGAGGACAAGTGGGACTACGCCCGGCCCCTGCTCGCCGATCCGGCGCTGGTCGCGGACTGCGCGGCGATCGAGGAGAGCCGTGAGCGCTTCGGCGAGATGATGCGCGTGCGGGCGTCCACCCCGGCGTTCTCCCTGGGTACGGCCGAGGAGATCCAGGCCCGGGTGTCCTTCCCGACCAGCGGAGCCGACGAGCTGCCCGGCGTCCTCACGATGCACGTGGACACCCGGGGCCTGGACGGCGACTGGTCGTCGGTAACGGTCGTGTTCAACGCGACCCCGGACACCGTCGACCAGGGAGTGGACGCTCTGGCCGGCGGTGCCGTCGCCCTGCACCCGGTCCAGGCGGAGTCCGGTGACGAAGTCGTGCGGGGTTCGTCCTTCGATCCGGACACCGGCACCCTGACGGTTCCGCCGCGCACGGTCGCGGTGTTCGTGCAGGACTGACGAACCGGCCCGGGAGGGGAAACGCGTCCTGCCCCGGCCCTGTGCGGACGGCCGCTGACCCCGAACCTCCCGGGGGCGGCGGCCGTCATCCGTTCGACTTCCCGCGGCGGCTCGGCCGAGAGGTGTGTCCCGGCAGTTCAAGACATCTACCGAAAGATGCAGACCGGACGTGGGAACGGCCCGGTGAAGCTTTTCTGTTTCCCCGGAACAGCGCTGTGTCCCGTGCTTAGGATGATCCGTCCTCCTGCCGAGACCACCTGGGAAAACTCATGTTCACGCTGTTCGTCGTCCTCGCCGTCCTGGCCGCCATGGTCGGCGGGGCGGTGCTGGCCGCCCGGCGCTTCCGGATCACCGACGACTTCTCCGGCGGAGCTGTGGGCGTCATCATCGCCCCCTGCGTGCTGTCGCTGTACCTCGTGGCCGCGGCCATGTCCGTGGTCATCGGCTGGGAGGAGTACAAGACCGCCGAGGACGAGATGATCGCCGAGGCCGGTGCCGCCCAGGCCCTGTACTGGAGCAGTACCGCGTTTCCGGGCGAGGAGGGCGAGGCCGTGCGCGGCCACCTGCGCACCTACCTGGCGACGGTCCTCGAGGAGGACTGGCCGCTGATGGAGACCCAGGGGGAGCTCAGCCGCGTCGGTGACGACGACCTCGCGGCCCTCGCGGCGTCGGTGCGGGGCCTGTCGGTGTCCGACACCGGAGACGGCCTGGACCGGCTGACCGCCCGCCAGGAGGTCACCAAGCTCAGCGACGCGCGGAACCAACGCGCCGACGCCGCCGAGAACCAGATCCCCCCGGCCCTGCTGGCGGTTTCGGCGCTGTCGGCCCTGGTCGTCGCGGTGCTTCCGTTCGCCATGATCAAGTCGGGAGCCGGAACCGCCTACTTCTGGGCCGGGGTGAACCTGGTGTTCGTCTTCGGCACCATCGTGATGCTGTTCTTCATGGGGAACCCGTACAGCGGTGTCCTGGCCAACGACTCGGAGGTGATGGAGGAGACGGTGGCAGGCTTCGACCGGGCGGACCTGACCCTGGAACGCCCCTGACCCCGGCCGGAGGCCCCGGCCCCGGAAAACGGAAGGGTCGGGCGCCGCGGGCGGGGGCAGCGCTATTCGGAAGTGCGCGCTGCCATCGCGCGGCTCGCTCCGGTGGCGGTACCGGCGGCGACGATCGCGACGACCGCCATCGTGCGCATCGGGGTGAACGCCGAAGCGGCCTCGGCCGGAGCAGGCACAGCTGCGTCCACCAGGAGTTCCTGCTGCACGGCGGCCAAGGGGGCGGCGGCCGGCTCGGGGGCCGGGGTCTCGGACGGCGCCGGTGAGGTCTCCGGGGCGGACTCGGGCAGCTCCCGGGCGGCCTCTGGTTCCGGTTCGGCCGGAGCGCGTTCGGGCACGGGGCCGGCTTCGGGCCCGACGGGTGCCGACTCGACCGGCGCGGGCTCGAACGGGGCCGCCGGGGGCGCCTCCCGGCTCTGTGGCGGCGCAGGGTCCACCCGGGCCGGTGGCTCCGGAACGGGCGGTGCTGGAGCGGGCGGCTCGGGAGCGGGGGGTGCCGGTGGCGGCTGGGGGCAGTTCGGCGCCTGCCCCGCGTGCACGACCACCCTAACCCCGTTGGCGCACACCAGGACGTGCGACCTGGGTCGGACGTCGACGTGCGCGCCGGGGGTGTCCACCCGGGTCCCTCCGGGGTTGACGTCCACCCGGTTGACCCCGTCATCGACGTACACCCCCGACGGCCCCACCTCCACCCTGGGTTCCGTCTGCCGGGCGAACGCCGGAGCGGATCCGCAGGCGAGCACGAGCGCACTCGCCGCCACCGCCGCGAAGAGGACGGAGGCCCCTTGCGCGCACGCCGGTTCCGGAACGGCGGTGGGCGCCGATCCGAAAGGCAGGGCGGTGACTCCTCGTGGCGTGGAATGTTCACATGGTGATCGTAGGGGGTGTGTGCGGTCCCCAGGCGCGGAATCAACCCGCTCCCAGGCCTGTCGGTTCGGTTCGCGGACTCGGCGAAGGTGTGCGCGCACTACCTCGGTCCGCGGCGACAGGGCGGTACCTCGCACCAGGTTTGCAGGATGCCCTGGTCAGGGGATCCGCGGGTGAATACTCACAGTGATCGTGGAAGGGCGAGGGGCTGCCAGGTGAGACAGGTCCTCGCTGCGATCGAGAAACGGTGAACGGTGCGGAACACTGTGCCTACGGTGTCCAGTGGTCGGCGGAGGGCGAGGCCCATGCCGGGACCGTGGCCGAGTTTCCGCCCCTGTCCTGGGTCGCTTCCGGGAGCTAGGAGGCATTCGAGGGTATTCGTCAGCTCGCGGCCGACACGGTGGAGGCCATGGTCGCCACCGGTGAGGAGCCACCACTGCCGATCGTGGAGCGCGCCCAATCGGGGGAGTCCCAGGTCCGTGTTCCCCCGGAACCGCACCGGCACCTCGTGACCGAGGCGGCGGAGCAGAGCGTCCCCCCAACCGGTCGGCGGCCATGAGACTGGCGACACGGAGCGGAACAGGAACAGACGGGGAGGCACGGACGGCGAGCGGTTCGCGCCTCCCCCTGTGTTGCGGGCCGGGGGGGCTAGCGGCAGCTGATGTAGTTGTTCGTGAAGGTGGTGCCCTGCTGGGTGACGTACATGCGGCCCTGAACGTTGCCGACGGGGCGGAGGCTGACCGAGTAGCTACGGGACTGGCCCGCGACGATGCTCATGATGCCGCCGGTCTGGGTGAGTCGGCCGACCTGGGCGACGGAGAACCGGATGGTGAGCCGTGAACCGCTGGTCTTGCTGTAACGGACCGTGGCACTGTCGCAGTTGGTGGTGCTCGTGGTCAGCGTGCCGTGGGTGAGGGGCAGCGAGGTGGTCGCCAGGGTGCTGAAGCCGTCGGGGTCCTCCACCGAGGGTGCGTACTCGGGGTTCTCCTCCAGGAAGGCCTCCAGGCTCTCCACGTCCTCGCCGACCTCGTAGACACCCTCCTCGGTGATGATGATTTCCCGGGTCTCGGTGCGGACCTGGCCCATCTCGGCGAAGGCGGTGCCGGGAAGGAAGAGTGCGAAGCAGGCGGCCAAAGCGGTCGTGGCGGTGAGCCGGGACGTGAATCGCGCGCGACGGGAGATGGGGGGCGGCACTTTGTCCTTCCGGTGGCGGGTTCGGCCTGGGGCGCTGTGAACCTACCAACCGGTTGGCCGGCGCGCCAAGGCCTTTGGTCCCGCGTGGGCGGCGCCCCGAGCGCTCGGGCACGGGTGGCCCGGTCCTACGCGGAGAGCGGTCGGTCCTCGGTCGGATCAGGGGGAGTGCAGGCGCAGTACCGCGTGCTCCGCCCACTCCGGGGGGCGGGTGAGGCGGGAGACCGCCGCCATCGTCAGGAAGGCCAGCGGGATGGTCCAGGCGGCGGGTTGGGCCAGCAGCACGGTCAGCCATCCCTGGGGGGTGGCGAACAGGATCGACCAGCCGACCGCGCCGGTGGCGGTCACCCCGCCCACGATCAGCCCCGCAGCCGCCCCGGGCAGGGTGAGGCGCCGCCACCAGATGCCCAGCACCAGCAGCGGGCAGAAGGTCGAGGCCGCCACCGTGAACGCCCACACCACCAACACGTTGATGTCGATCCTCTGCGCGGGCAGCGCCAGCAGCACCGCCACGCAGGCGCCGACCGCCACGGCCAGCCGCAGCCGGGGCACGCTGCCCTGGAACAGGTCGTGGGACAGGCCGCCGGCCAGGGCCAGCAGCAGCCCGGAGGACGTGGACAGGAACGCGCCGAAGGCCCCCGCCGCGACCAGCGCGGTCAGGATCGTACCCGCCGAACCCGGTACGGCCTGCGCTGGCAGGACCACCGCGACGGTGTCGGTGCCCTGGAGCATCACCAGCTGCGGGGTGAGCACCCGGCCCAGCAGCCCGTAGACCGTGGGGAAGAGGTAGAACAACCCCAGCAGGGCGATCACGCCCACCGCCACCCGGCGGGCGATCCGCGCGCTCGGACTGGTGTGGAAGCGCATGATGACGTGCGGCAGGCCCATACAGCCGAGCGTGATGGCCAGCAGCGTCGACCAGGTCTCGAACAGCGGGTAGCCGCCCACGTCCAGCAGCGGGGTGCTCCACCGCTCGCTGCCCAGCTCCGGCAGGCCCGCCGGGTGCGGGATGGTGGCGCCCTCCGGGAACACGTACTCCGTGCCCCGAGCCGCCGAGTGGTCCCCGGCGGCCAGTTCCAGTTCCTCGCCCTCGGCGGTGACCACGGTCACCGGCTCGTTCAGGCTGAAGTCCGTGGCCACGGTGAACTCCACCGCCGTGGTCTCGGGGAAGGAGGTGCCCCACTCCGGGTGCAGCGCCTCGGCGCGGGTGTCGGCGCCCGCGTGCACGACGAGGTAGATCGCGGGCACGGCCAGGAAGGCCAGCTTGATGAGGTAGTGGAAGGCCTGCACGTAGGTGGCCGAGCGCATCCCGCCCGCCGCGATGGAGCCGCTCACCACCAGCCCCGCCAGCAGCACGCCCACCCAGTAGGGGGTTCCGCTGACCAGGCTCAGCACCACCCCGGCGCCCTTGAACTGCGGCACCAGGTACAGCAGCATGATCACCAGGACCACGCAGCCGCAGAGCTTGCGCAGCCGGGGCGCGCCCAGCCGGTACTCGGCGAAGTCGGGCACGGTGAACGCCCCCGACCGCCGCATGGGCCCCGCCACCAGGGCGACCACGGCGACGTAGCCCGCGGTGAAGCCCACCGCGTACCACATGGTGCCCAGGCCGTTCTTGAGCAGTAGCCCGGCCAGGCCCAGGACCGAGGCGGCCGACAGGTACTCACCGGCGATCGCCAGCGCGTTCCAGTTGGGCGAGACCTGGTGCGAGGCCACCAGGAAGTCGGAGGTGGAGCGGGCCGCCCGCACCCCGTAGACGCCGATGAACAGGCTGGTGACCAGGACCAGGCCGATCGCCAGTACGGCCGCGGTCATGGTGGCCCGTGGGGTTCGTCGGTGGTGCCGCCTCGGCCGTCGTCGCGGTCGCCGCCGCGATGAGGGGCCCGGTCCTCGGCCTCGTCCTCCAGGCGTTCGGCCGCGCGCACGTGCCACAGCGCCAGCCCGAACAGCACCGGGTAGATCCCCACGGTCAGCAGCAGCCACGAGACCGGCACCTCGGCCAGCCGGATCTCGCCCAGGGCCGGGAAGAGCGCGAAGGACCCGCTCAGCCCGAAGAGCAGTACCGCCAGCAGCACCACCGTGCGCACGGCGGTGCGCCGCTGGGACTGGAAGAGCCGCCGCGCCGCCTCGGTGTCCACCGGTTCGGGGACCGGCAGCAGGTGGTGCGCGGGCCGGTTGCCCCGGGCCAGGGCGATCCGGGTCTGCGGGCTGGTCAGCTTCTCCCGGCGCGGGCTCAAGGCCGCCCCCGTTCCCCGGTCACGGCTGCTCCTTGGCCGTTCCGGGCGGGCGGGCCGAGCGGCCCAGCTGGTCCCGTTTGGCCGCTTCCAGGAGCTGTTCGCGCAGATGGCGGCCGTGCCTGCGGCTCACCGGTACGTCACCGGCGGGCGTTCCGGCCACCAGCCCCGAGGACGAGGTCACCCGCAGGTCCCGCACCCACGGGATGGCGATCAGGAAACCGCGGTGCACCCGGATGAACCCGGCCGAGGCCCAGACCTCCTCCAGGTACGACAGCGACAGCCGGATCAGGTGGGTGCCGTCGGCGGTGTGCAGGCGCACGTAGTCGCCCTGGGCCTCCACGAACTGCACGTCGTCGCGCTTGACGAACACCGTGCGCCGCCCGGTGTCGATCTGCACCACGTGCAGGTCCTCGGCCGGGGAGGCCGAACCGCTGGGCCTGCGCAGCTGGGCGATCCGCCCCACCGCCTCGGCCAGCCGCTCCGGGCGGATCGGTTTGAGCAGGTAGTCGACGGCCCCGATCCCGAAGGCCTCCACGGCGTGCGCCTCGGAGGCGGTCACGAACACGATCGACGGCGGCTCGGACATCACGCTCAGCACCCGGGCCACGTCCATGCCGTCCAGCCCGGGCATGAGGATGTCGAGGAAGGCGGCGTCGATGCTGGTGGTGCCCAGCAGCCGCACGGCGGTGGCGCCGTTGTCCGCGACCAGGACCTCCGCAACCTCGGGCATGTCTCCCAGCAGGGAGGCCATCTCCTGGCGGGTGGAGGCCTCGTCCTCCACCACCAGCACACGGAGTTCGGGCCTCATCGAACCACCACCCCCGGAGCGAACCTCGGTACGCGCACGGTCACCTTCGTCCCTTCTCCCAGCGCGGTCTCGATCACCAGACCGTACTCCGGTCCGTAGACCGCCCGCAGCCGCTGGTCGACGTTGGCCAGGCCGACGCTGCGCGACTCCGGCCCGGTGCCCGCCAGCAGGGCGCGGGCCAGGTCCGGGGGCATACCCACCCCGTCGTCCTCGATCTCGATCACGCACAGCGGACCCTCGCCGAAGCCGGACACACTGATGTGCCCGGTCCCCTCCTTGCGCTCCAGCCCGTGCCGGATGGCGTTCTCCACGATCGGCTGTACCACCAGGAAGGGGATGGCCACCGGCAGCACCTCGGGAGCCATGCGCACGGTGATGTCCAGGCGGTCGTGGAAGCGGGCCCGCTGGAGTTCGAGGTAGGTCTGGGTGGCCTCCAGTTCGTCGGAGACCGTCGCGTAGTCGCCCTTGTCCGAGAATCCGTACCGCAGGTAGTCGGCGAAGTCCGACAGCAGTTGGCGGGCCCGGTCCGGGTCGGTGCGCACTAGGGCGGCGATCACCGCGAGCGCGTTGTGCACGAAGTGCGGGGAGATCTGCGCGCGCAGGGTGCGCAGGTCCGCGGCGGCTATCCGGGCGCGTGCCCGCCGCAGCGCCGCGTGGTCCAGGGAGTCCGAGACCAGGGCCGCGGCCGCCTCCACGTCCGCCTCCACCGGGTCGCCCGAGGCCACCAGGGCACCGGAGAGCTCGTCGGCGACGGTCAGCGGCACGGCGCACACCGAGGAGCCGTCGGGCAGGCGGGAGCGGGCGCCGCCGCCGTACTCGAAGACCTGGGAGAGCAGCTCTTCGACCTCGGCGGACTCCGGGCACCTCCCGTGGGAGGTGACCGGTCCGTCGAGGTCGGCGAGGAGCACCCCGTCCACGGCCAGGACCTTGCGCAGCCGCCGGGCGGCGGAGTGCACCCCGCGCCCGTGCAGACCGTCCCGGAGGTCGGCACCCAGGGCGTGGACCTGGCGCATTAACTCGACACTCGCTCGGCGCTCCGAAGACGTGGGGCGCCGGGAGGGGGAAAGCCACGACAGCCACCGATAAGACACGGAACGATCTTATCCCCGCAAAATGTGTCGGCGCTCACGTCGCGGCGGTCTCCTTTGCGAAAGGGGCCTGGTCGGGGCAGGGGCCGGTGCGGAAGGGCAAGGGCGGGCCCGCCACCCCGGGAGAAGTGGCGGGCCCTGTGGACGGGAGACGGGTCGGCGGTCGCGCCGGGCCGGGGAGGCGGCCCGGGGGGAGTGACCGCCCGAGGCGGGTGACCTGTCTCCCTACTGGTCGGAGCGCGGTGCTAGTGGTCGGCCGCCTTCTCCGCGCCCGCGCCGGTGAGGGCGCGGACCTGGAGCATCGCGAACTTGTCGAAGTCGCGTTCCTTGGACATGTACGTACCGACGACGGCGCAGAGCAGGCTGATCGGCACCGACACCAGGGCCGGGTTGGGCAGCGGGAACCAGGCGAAGTCGACGTTGGGCATGAGCGCGTTCTCCGAGCCGGACACGACCGGCGAGAAGAACACCAGACCGACGGCGCTGATCAGACCGCCGTAGATACCCGCGAGGGCGCCGGCCGTGTTGAAGCGCTTCCAGAACAGGCTGAGCAGCAGGGTCGGCAGGTTGGCCGAGGCAGCGATCGCGAAGGCCAGCGCGACCAGGAAGGCCACGTTGAGGTTCTGCGCGAAGATCGCCAGCCCGATCGCGACCGCACCGACGCCGATGGCCGCGGTACGGGCGAACTTGACCTCTTCGGACCCGGTGGCTCGGCCCTTGCGGATCACCGAGTTGTAGAAGTCGTGAGCCAACGAGGAGGACGAGGCGATGACCAGGCCCGCCACCGTCGACAGGATCGCGGCGAAGGCGGCGGAGGCGATGAGTGCCAGCAGGACCGCGCCGGCCATCTCGCCGCCGATCCGCTCACCCACCACCGAGGCCAGCTGCGGTGCGGCCGTGTTGCCCGCGGCGTCCTGGGCCGTGATGGCCTCGTGCCCGACCAGGGCGGCGGCACCGAAGCCCAGGACCAGCGTCATCAGGTAGAAGGTACCGATGAGCCCGATGCCCCAGTTCACGGACTTCCGGGCGCTCTGCGAGTTGGGCACCGTGTAGAAGCGGATGAGGATGTGCGGCAGACCGGCGGTTCCCAGTACCAGCGCCATACCGAGACTGATCAGGTCCAGCTTGTTCCACATGGTCTGGAGCGGGTCGCCCGCCACCTCGACGCCATAGCGCAGTCCCGGCTCGAGGAACCCGGCCGCGTTGCCGTCGGCGGCCGCCTGGCTGGCGTTGGCCGCGTCGGACATCAGCGCGCCCAGGTTGAACCCGTACAGGGACAGGGTCAGCAGGGTGAGCAGAGCGGCACCGGACATCAGGATGACGGCCTTGGTGATCTGGACCCAGGTGGTGCCCTTCATGCCGCCGAACGCCACGTAGATGGTCATCAGCAGACCGACGACGACGATACCGGCGATCTTCGCGGTCGGTGCGTCCATCCCGAGGAAGGTCTGCCCCTCCTGGATACCGAGCAGCAGGGCGATGAGCGCGCCCGCGCCGACCATCTGGGCCAGCAGGTAGAAGATCGACACGACGACGGTCGAGACCGCGGCGGCGGTGCGCACCGGGCGCTGCTGCATCCGGTAGGAGAGCACGTCGCCCATGGTGTAGCGGCCGGAGTTGCGCAGCAGCTCGGCGACGAGCAGCAGTGCCACCAGCCAGGCGACGAGGAAGCCGATGGAGTAGAGGAAGCCGTCGTAGCCGAAGAGGGCGATCATGCCCGCGATACCGAGGAAGGACGCGGCGGACATGTAGTCACTGCCGATGGCCAGACCGTTCTGGAGCGGGGAGAACCCGCGGCCGCCGGAGTGGAAGTCGGTGGCCGAACGGGTGTTGCGGCTGGCCCAGACCGTGATGCCCAGGGTCGCCGCGATCATCAGGCCGAACAGGACGAGGGTGACGATGCGGCTGCTGTCGCTGACCGCTTCTTGTGCGAGGATCATCGGTTCGCCTCCTCGGCCGTGGCGTTCGCGCCGTTCTGGAGCTCCTCACGCAGCTCTGCGGCGGTCTGGTCGAAGTTGCGGTTGGCGTACCTGGTGTAGAGCACCGCGATACCGAAGGTGGACACGAACTGCAGGATGCCGAACACCAGAGCCACGTTGACATTGCCGACGAGGTCGACGCCCATGATGTCGCGGCCGAAGGCCGACATCAGGACGTAGAGCAGGTACCAGGCCATGAACGCCAGGCTCATCGGGAAGATGAAGCGGTACAGGCGTCGCTTGAGTTCGATGAACCTGGGGTCGCTGTGCATGGCGACGTAGGCCGCATCCTTGATGGGCTCGTCGCCGCCGTTCCCATCCGGTGGTGTCGGATCTTTCGTCCGCTTGTCAGTTGCCATGGGTTCGGTTCCTCCGGGGGATGAAGCGGGGACGGTGCTGCCGGTGGATGCAGGTTTCCGCGATATGTCCAATTCGTGTGACCTGCATTACTCGGAACTGTAAGGAGCGACACTCGATGTGAGCAGGGGGCGCGGTGGAGCACGCGCCGAACGCGGGTGCGGAGCGTCGAGCGGTCGCCCACCGTGCGACGAACGGTCTCCTCATACGACGAGCGGTCGGCGGGCGGTGGTGCGGATTCTGATCCGGGATCGCTCCCACGGCTTCGTCCCAGGCAGCGGACGGCCCCGGCGGGGGCCGCCGGGGCCGTCGAGGGGACGCGGGAAGTTCGCTGGTCGGGAAGTAGTGGGCCGAGGGCTCAGGGAGCAGGGGGAACCGTCAGCGACCCCTCCGGCGGGGCAGCCTTCTCCGGAGCGTCCAGGAGGATGCGGTCCCGACCCGCGTAGACGTTCATGGAGCGGCCGCGCAGGAAGCCGACCAGCGTCATGCCCGCCTCCGCGGCGAGGTCCACGGCGAGCGAGGAGGGCGCCGAGACGGCGGCCATCATGGGGATACCCGCCATCCACGCCTTCTGGACCAGTTCGAAGGAGGCCCGTCCGGACACCATCAGCACGGTCTCGCGCAGCGGTAGCCGGTCGGAGAGCAGCGCCCACCCGATCAGTTTGTCCACCGCGTTGTGCCTGCCCACGTCCTCGCGCAGGGCCAGCAGCTCGCCCCCCGCGGTGAACAGCCCGGCGGCGTGCAGGCCGCCGGTGCGGTCGAAGACCCGCTGGGATTCGCGCAGCCGCTCCGGGAGTTCGGTCAGTGCGGACACGTCGATCCGCAGGCCGTCCTCGCCTACCGGCCAGCGCGCCTTGGTCCGGACGGCGTCCAGACTCGCCTTGCCGCACAGGCCGCACGAGGACGAGGTGTAGAAACTGCGTTCCAGTGAGGTGTCCGGGAGCGGCACCCCGGGCGCCAGCGAGACGTCGAGCACGTTGTAGGTGTTGGACCCGTCCTCGGTGGCCCCGGCGCAGTAACGGATGGCGGCGACCTCCCGTCCCTCGGCCACCACGCCCTCACTGACCAGGAACCCGGCGGCGAGGTCGAAGTCGTTCCCCGGGGTGCGCATGGTGATGCTCAGCGGAGTGCCGTCCAGCCTGATCTCCAGCGGCTCCTCCACCACGAGCGTGTCCACCCGTTCGCTCTCGACGCCCTCCCTGATCCGGAGGATCCTCTCCCGAGCGGTCACCCGTCCCATCCCGCTCACCACCTTCCGATGTCCCGATGCTGGTACCGGTCTACTGTCCCCAACGCCCGGTGTCGAGCGGCGAGCCGAGGAGTGACCGGTCTGACCACCCGCCCCGGAAGCCACGGATCCCCGGCGGCGTTGTAGGTTTCGAGTACCTGAGAACCCGGACGAGGTGCGTCGTACCCGGTCAAGACAAGACGACGCGAACAGTGTTCGCACGTCTTGGAGGTACAGGTCATGGCCTGGATCGTTCTGGTGGTCTCCGGTCTTCTCGAAACCGCGTGGGCGGCCGCGCTCAACGCCTCGCAGGGATTCACCCGCTTCTGGCCGTCGGTGACCTTCGTCGGCACCCTCGTACTGAGCATGGCCGGTCTGGCCTACGCCCTGCGCACCATTCCCCTCGGCACCGGATACGCCGTCTGGGTGTCCATCGGTGTGGTCGGCACGGCGCTGATCGGCGTGTTCTTCCTGGGCGAGGGCTTCAGCCTGCCCAAGGCACTGTGCCTGATCGCCATCGTCGCCGGAGTCGTGGGCCTCAAGGTCCTCAGCTAGCCGCCGTGGTCCGCATGTGCTCCGTCCGGCCCGGTTCGCGGGACGTTGACGCCCTGGCGGTACGGAGTACCGGAACCAAGCGCCGATAGACACACAAAGTAGGGAGAAGTGGCCTGAAGTGGCCACTTCTCCCTACTTCCGTTGTGGTACTTCCCTCCGGTAAGGCGATTTCCTTGCGCTGGTGATTTCGTCCATTTTTGCGAAGTTTGGTGCAGGTGTGTTTCGCGGCCTCCCCGCTTGGGCCCACGTGCTCGGGGCTTGGGTCGAGTGCGCGATCCATTACTGACAGTGGCGTGGCTTTGCCCTCGTTTGCCGCCTCCTTTAGCTTTGCGACACGTTCATTCGCATATGGGCGTTAATGGTCCTCCGTTCCTTTTTGTCCGGAGAGCCACGCATAAGTGCATCAGTGCTGTCTGCCTCGCACCCCCGCTCAGAAAGGGCAGAAGTTGTCACGTTCCCCCCTCGGACGTATCGCCGGAACCACCGCGATCTTCCTCGGCCTCATCCTGGCCCCCACCACGGCGGCTACCGCCGACACCACCCCCGCCGGGCTCTCCCCTGAACAGGCGACCGCAATGCAGAGCGCCTTCGGGCTCAGCGAAGCGGGCGTCACCGACCT
This sequence comes from Nocardiopsis metallicus, assembly GCF_014201115.1. Lineage (GTDB taxonomy): Bacteria > Actinomycetota > Actinomycetes > Streptosporangiales > Streptosporangiaceae > Nocardiopsis > Nocardiopsis metallicus. The sequence goes on along the minus strand of NZ_JACHDO010000001.1, from coordinate 4,705,649 downwards.
CCTCCGAGCCCAGGAGGAAGCCGCAGTCCTGGAGAGCGGACTGCGTGAAGAACTCGGCGCCGACTTCGGCGGCGCGGTCTTCGACATCGAAAGCCAGGAACTGACCGTCCAGGTCCTGGACGCCTCCGCCCTCGACTCCGTGCACGGGGCCGGTGCCCGAGCCGAACTGGTCCAACACGGCCAGACCGGGTTGGACGAGGCCGTCGAGGCGCTCAACTCCACCGAGGACAGCGCCTCTGACAGCGTGCGCGGCTGGTACGCCGACCCCGAGAGTGACGCCGTCGTCGTCGAGGTCTCCCCGGGACGGGCGGCCGACGCCGAACAGCTCGTCGAATCGGCCGGGGTCGACCCCGCCGCCGTCGTCATCGAGGAGACCACGGACCAACCGCGGACCTACGCCGACATCGTCGGCGGCAACCCCTACTACTTCCAGCAGGCGGACGGCCGCTGGTACGTCTGCTCCGTCGGCTTCGGCGTGGTGGGCGGCTACGTCACCGCGGGCCACTGCGGTGAGCAGGGCTCGTCCACCTGGCTCAACGCCCCCGGCACGGTCCAGACCGGAACCGTCGCCGCATCGGTCTTCCCCGGGCAGGACAGCGCCTGGGTCCGAACGGGCGCGGGCTACACCCCCAGGCCCCTGGTCGACGACTACTCCGGCGGCACCGTGGCGGTCACCGGATCCGCGGAGGCTCCCGTGGGCGCCGCGGTGTGCCGCTCCGGCCAGACCACCGGCTGGCACTGCGGCGTGATCCAGGCCAAGAACCAGACCGTCAACTACTCCGGTGACATCGTCAACGGCCTGACCCGCACCAGCGCCTGCGCCGAGGGCGGCGACTCCGGTGGTTCCTGGCTGGCCGGTACTCAGGCCCAGGGGGTCACCTCCGGCGGCTCCGGCAACTGCACCAGCGGCGGAGTCACCTACTACCAGCCGCTCAACCCGATCCTGAGCCAGTGGGGCCTGACCCTGCTGACCAGCTGACCGTAGTTCCGGCGGCATCTCCGGAGGTACCCAGGACGGGCCCCTGCCACGACAGTGGTTTCCAGGGGCCCGTTCCCGAACCGCTCTGTTAAAGTCCCCGCATGAGTCTGGGAAGCGTCGACCAGTGGGTCGTCAACGCCGTCGAACCGCCCGCCCTCGCTCGGTTCTGGGCCTTCGTCCTCGGCGGGGACGTCCAAGACCGCGAGGACGGCTGGGCCGTCCTGCAGGGGGCATCCGGACTGCCCCGACTCTCGTTCCAGCCCACCCCGGAAGCCAAGAGCGCGCCCAACCGCCTCCACCTGGACGTGCTGGTCGAGGACATCGCCGAAACCACCCGCGCGGCGGTCGAGCGCGGCGGGCTTCCGGTGGGGGACGCGGTCACCGACGAGCAGGGTTCGTTCCAGGTGCTTCAGGACCCCGAAGGCAACGAGTTCTGCCTCGTCAAGCCGGTGCGTTGATATTCGGGGACTACCGTTGGGCCAGGCGGTAGCGGCTGCCGTCGTCCTCACGGTCGAGGAAGCCTTCCTCGACCAGGTAGCGGCGCAGGGCGGAGGGGTCGTCGAAGCAGGTGCGGATGGCCGTGTTGACCTGCCTTTCCGTGTACTCCAGCTCCGGGGCGAACAGCCGCTCGGTGATACGGCCGAGGACGGCCAGGCGCAGCTCCTGCCTGGCGGGCATCGAGGTGAGGCGCCCCTCGTGGAACAGCGCGTCGACCGGGTCGGTCGACCGGGTCTCGTCCTTGTGCGCGCGCATGGCCTCGGCGAACACCTCGGTCACCGCGACGATCCTCGAACCCTCCTCGCGGACCAGGCCGTCACGCACTAGGCGGGCCAGACGCTTGGCGGGCCTGGCGCCGCGGAACTCCGCGCGTTCCACACCCTCCTCTCCGGCGGAGGCGATCCGGGCGTAGAGGGACAGCCGTTCAGGCGCGGCGAGCGACGACACGAGCTGGGTGGGGTGTGGCACGGCGGGTCCTCGGAGTTCGGGAACAACGGGTTCTTGCCACCGTAGAAGCCGCACAGCCACCTCAGCCAGTCAATATCGGCGCGGTCAGGCACCCTCCAGCAGCCCCTCCACCACACGGCCGACGCCGTCCTCGAAGCTGGAGGGCGCGACCTTGAGGCCGAGCGCGGGGTCGAGCAGTTCCGGGTGCCCGCTGCTCATCGCGTAACCGGAACCGGCCCAGGTCAGCGCGGAACGGTCGTTGGGCATGTCCCCGAAGGCGACCACCTCCTCGCGGGCCACGCCCCAGCTCTCACAGAGCATCGCGAGCGTACTGCCCTTGTTCACCCCGGCCGCGCTGATCTCCACGAGTCCCGCGCCGCCCGAGTAGGTCGCCTCGGCCAGGGAACCCACGGAGCTCACCGCCGCCTCGTACATCAGGTGCACCGGGTACGCGTTGGACCGGGCGGTGAGCTTGGTGACCGGGGTCGCCGCCGTCAGCAGGGCGTCGGTGTCGTCCAGCACCCCGCTCACCCACTCCCGCGGCACCCACGGTTCCAGGTGGTAGTCGGCGTCGTGGTAGAACTCCGTGCCCGTCTCCACCCCGAAACCCACCTCCGGCAGCGCGCCCCGCAGTTTCTCGACGATCGTGCCGGAGGTGTCCCGGTCGATCGCCCGCACCAGTGGGTCGGCCACCCCGGGCAGCTGGGTGTGGGCTCCGTTCCCGCAGACCACGGCGGCCCAGTCCAACATCGCGGCGAAGGCCTCGGTGGCGCGCGGTGGACGGGCGGTCACGATGACCACCTTGATCCCCGCCTCCACGGCCGCGGTCAGTGCCCGGTGGTTGCGTGCGGAGACCTGGCCGCTCTGGTTGAGGAGGGTTCCGTCGAGGTCGGTGGCGATGACGCGAGGAAGGACCATAGGGCGAATTATGGCGTTTCGCAGTGACGGTTTTGAAGGGGTTTTCCCGCTACCTTGACCTCACCTGTCCGGTGCGTGACGGCCGGAACGCGTCCGACCACGCCGCCGCGGAAGACGTCGTACGGGTCCAGGCCCTCCAGGCGCACGTAGCCGATACGGCGGCCACAGCTGGCCAGCGGGCCCCGGTACGGCAGGGTGAGGTGTTCGGGCAGGGGCGCGGGAAGGAGCTCTCGGGAAAGGGAGGGGACTGCCTTCGGGGGAGAGGGGCCCTTTCGTTCCAGCACCTCGCAAGGGCGGTTCCGGGGTTGTCCGCATGCGGGGAAACCGGGTGGTTCGGCGGTGCGGCAGGACATCGGGGTGGCGCGATGTGAAAGTGGTCGCATGGCTACGCACAGTGAACTCCGTGACTTCTGGGAGCACCGGCTCGAAGGCGACTGGACCGAGAGCGGTGTCGGCTACCGGGCCCTCGGGCGGCCCTTCAACAGCTGGATGTACCGGGTGCGGGAGGAGGTCTTCCTCCGCGAGGTCGGCCAGCTGGACCTCCGGGGCGCCAGCGTGCTCGACGCGGGCAGCGGCACCGGCTTCTACGTGCGCCTGTGGGAACGCCTCGGCGCCGGGGACGTCACCGGCTGCGACATGACCGACGCCGCCGTCGAACGCCTGCGCGGACGCTTCCCGAACCACCGCTTCGTCCGCCAGGACGTGTCCGAGCTGGACGCCTTCGAGGACGCCGGTTTCGACGCGGCCTCCTGCATGGACGTGCTCTTCCACATCACCGACGACGACAGGTACGCGGCGGCCTTCCGCAGCCTCGGCCGGGTGGTGCGCCCCGGCGGCACCCTGGTGATCTCCGAGAACTGCCTCCAGCGGCCCGAACAGCGCGGCGAACACCAGGTCAACCGGACCCTGGAGACGATCTCCACGCTCGCCGACAAGGCCGGGTTCGACATCGTCCGCCGAGTCCCCATGCTCATGTTGATGAACGCCCAGGTCGACGCCTCCCTGCCCTGGCGCAAGGCTTGGGGCGGATTCCTGCGGGCCGCCACGGTCACCGCGCCGACCGGGTGGCTCGCCGGGGCGCTCCTGTACCGGGTGGACCGCAAGCTGGTGCGCGGCCGCAGGGAGAGCCCCACGACCGAGCTGCTGGTACTGCGGCGGCGCGAGGAGGACTGAGTCCGGGGGCGGACCGGGTTCGGATCGGTGCGCGGTTCGCGCCGAGGGCCGGGAGGAGCCCCGGGATACGGTGGACTTCCACCTTGTGCCGGGGTGGCCGCCGCTCCCGGAGCGCGGCGGACGGCCTGTTCGGGAGGCGACCGCATGCTGAGACGCTCGACGATCACCACCTGGGTCAAGCGAGGACTGCTGGGACTGCTGGCCACCCAGGTCGCGGTGGTGGCTACCCTCATCGGGATCGACCACTGGCGCAAGCGGGTGCGGCCGCACCGGGCCAACTTCCCCCGCACCGAACCGGCCTCGATCCCGGTCGGGGAGACCACAGCCACGGTCTACACCTACGGGGAGGACCTCTTCGAGGACATGCTCGACGCGATCCGGGGCGCCCGCCACCGCATCCTGTTCGAGTCGTACATCGTCAAGTCCGACGCGGTGGGCCAGGAGTTCAAGTCGGCGCTGATCGAGGCCGCCGAACGCGGCGTCGAGGTGTATGTCATCTACGACGGGTTCGCCAACCTCGTGGTCCCGCGCTCCTTCTTCAAGTTCCCGCCCTCGGTACGGGTGCTGCGCTACCCTGCGTTCCGCCCCGGAGTGCTGCTGCTCAACGTGCGCAAGTCCGGTCGCGACCACCGCAAGATCCTCACGGTGGACGGTGAGGTCGGCTTCGTCGGCGGTTTCAACGTGGGCTCCACCTACGCCATCGAGTGGCGCGACACCCACCTGAGGGTGGTCGGCCCCGCGGTGTGGGAGCTGGAGAACGCCTTCGTGGACTTCTGGAACACCAACCGGCACGCGGACCAGCCCGCGCTTGAGGGGCTCGGGGAGGCCGAGTGGGACTCGCGCATCCGGGTCCACCGCAACGTGCCCGAGCTGATCATCTACCCGATCCGCGCGATGTTCCTGGAGGCCGTCGACCGGGCCAAGGAGCGGGTGATCTTCACCCAGGCCTACTTCATCCCGGACCGCGAGCTCGCCAACGTCCTCATCGAGGCCGCGAACCGGGGCGTGGACGTCAACGTACTCGTACCGGAGAACTCCAACCACGTCGTGGCCGACTGGATGGCCCGCGGCCGCTACTCGGAGCTGCTCCGCGGCGGGGTGCGGCTGTGGCTCTACCAGAACGCCATGGTGCACGCCAAGACCGCCACCGTCGACGGCCGGTGGAGCACGATCGGCACCGCCAACGTGGACCGGCTCAGCCTCACCGGCAACTACGAGATCAACGTGGAGATCTTCGACGAGGACGTGGCCCGGCACCTGGAGAAGGTCTTCGAGACCGACCTCACCAACGCCCGCGAACTCACCGAACAGGAGTGGCGCGGGCGTCCGTTCATGGCCAAGTTCAGCGAGATCGTCCTGGCCCCCTGGCGCGGCTTCCTGTGAGCCCGGCCCGATAATCCTGGGGAGCGCGGCTCAGGAGGCGGTGCCGCGACGGCCGGGGACCAGCCCGAGGCTTCGCGCGGTCGCCGCGGCCTCCCCGCGGGAGCCCGCGCCCAGCTTCTCCAGAATGTTGGCGACGTGGTACTTCACCGTGTGCTCGCTGATGTTCAGCCGCTCGGCGATCTGGCGGTTGCGCCTGCCCAGGTCCAGGTGCTGGAGCACCTCGGACTCCCTCGGGTTGAGCTCACGGACCGGCCGCCCCCGGCCGACCTCGGGCAGGTCCAGCGGCAGTCGTGCGCTGATCGTCGTGCCCCACCCCGGCACCGCCTCCACCCGCGGCCGCGCGCCGAGGCCGGCCAGCCCGGCACGGAGCCGCCGCAGGCCCAGATCGCCCTCCCCGAGCCGACCGGGCCCGTCGTCACGCACCGACACCGTCAACGCGCTCTCCTCGACCTCCCAGGACACCCGGATCCGGCGCACCCCGGGCTGTTCCAGCATGGTGAGCACCGAACGCCGCACCGCGGCCCGCGCCGCGTCGGCCATCTCGGCGGGTAGCGGGTGGTCGCCCAGACGGCTCGGCCGGACCAGCTCCAGTTCGGTCTCGTGGTGGCGCATGAGCACCAGGAGTTTGTCCGCCATCGTGGCGAAGGCCCCGTCGAGGCTTTCCGTGCCCTGGCTCCGGTCGCCGCGGCCGTCGTGGGCGCGCAGGTCCACGAGGGCCGACGCCGCCAGGTCCGTGGCGGTGCGGCGCGCGGTCCCGTCGTCCAGGCTCCGGGAACGCAGGACGCCCAGGATCCCGGTCAGGGCGGCCCCCTGCGCGTCGGTGAGCTCGGCGACCGCGCGGTCGCGCTCACTGGAGACCAACCGGGCCCGCGAGAGCTTGTCCGGTTCCGTGGCCGCGTTGAGGGTCTTCACGTGCAGCGTGGTCAGATCCCACAGGTGCTGCACGACCCCGAGCAGGGCGGGGCCGGGTTCCGCGAAGCCGTCCGGCAGGACCGCGGTCAGCAGGGTTCCCGCCGAACCGTCGGGGGAGGAGGCCGCCACGAGCACCGGGTACTCGTCCCCGGCGACCTTGGCCCGGCCGGTCCAGGGGGTTCCGGCCGAGGTCCTCGCGGCCAGACCCGCCAGGTCGGCGGCTTCGGCCAGACCGGTGAGGCCGGGGCGCCGTGGGTGCGCAACGCGGCCTCGGAACAGTCCCCGGTCAGTACGAGCAGGGCCCGGTGCGGAAGGATCTCGGCCAGCACCTCGGACAGGGTCGGCAGGCTCCGCGTGAGCGGGGCCCGGAGGAGGGTGACGGCCGCAGTGAGAGCGTCTTGGGGGCTCGACCATTCCAGCGCCATGCCCCCACCGTACGTCGGCGGGCCGGGCGGCGTCCGCCGCTCTTTCGGTTAGGTCCGACCAGCCGAACGAGCGGCTCCGGGGCGGGTGGTCCGCTCAGGATCCTGGGGGTGCCGTCACGCGACCGAACCCCGAGGGGCCTCACCTTGAAGCCGAACCAGCAACTCACCCTGGACCTGGCCGTCCTCATCGCCCGCCTCGCCATGGGCTGGACCATGATCGCTCACGGAGCGCAGAAGTTCTTCGAGTGGGGGATCGAGGGGACCGCCGCCTACATGGGCGCGGGCGGTGTGCCGCTGCCACTGGTCAGCGCCTCCTTCGCCGCCGCGGTGGAGCTCGGCGGGGGCGTGCTGCTCGTCCTCGGCGCACTGACCCGCGTCGCCGCCCTGGGCATGGTCGCGGTCATGGCGGGGGCCTTCGTCTTCGCCCAGGACAGCACCACGATCTTCGTCCAGGACGACGGTTACGGTTATGTCATGGCCGTCGCGGTGTGCTGCCTCCTCCTAGCGGTCCTCGGTTCTGGAAAGTTCGGGGTGGACCGCCTGATCACCGAACGCTTCGGCGGCGCGCGGGCGGGTACTCGCCGTGCTGAGGCCGGAGCCGGGCGCAGGGGCACGGACTCGTGAGACGAGGGGGCGCGAACATGCCGGAGAGATCAGGCACGGGCTGGGTCACCACGCGCCGCGCGGCACTTGGCGCGGGGGTGACCGCGGTGGGTTTGGCCGCCTGCAGCGGGCCCGAGGGCGCGGATACCCCGGGGGCGGGGGTCCCGGGGACGGGGACGGCCCCCGAAGCCACCCCGTCCTGCGTACTCACCCCGGAGGGCACCGAGGAGCCCTACTACCTGGACCTCGACCTCGTCCGCGGGGACCTGGTCGAAGGGCGGCCGGGGGTGCCGCTGACCCTGCGCACCACCGTGGTGGACGCCGACACCTGCGAGCCCCTCCCGGACGCGTCCGTCGACATCTGGCACGCCGACGCCACCGGCGTGTACTCGGGCATCCGCTCCGAGGGCACCGAGGGTGAGAACTTCCTCCGCGGGGTCCAGGTCACCGACGAGGAGGGCGCGGCTGAGTTCAGCACCCTCTACCCGGGCTGGTACGACCGCCGGACCGTGCACGTCCACGTGAAGGTCCACCTGGCCGGGGACGTGGTGCACACCGGACAGCTCTACTTCGAGGACGATACCAACGCGCTCGTGGCCGCCACGGACCCCTACGCGGGCCGGGCGGATCGCGTGGTGGTCAACGCCGACGACATGTTCTCCGGCACCATCGGCCCGGAGAACACCCTCCGGGCCACCGGCTCCCCGGAGGCGGGCTACCGGGCCAGCATCGTGCTGGGAGTACGCGCCTAGGGAGCGGTCAGAGGTCCTTGGGCGACAGACGGGGAAACTTCCGCGGGAAGAACACGTCGGGCTCGGCCCTGCGCGGCCGGGGCCCGCCCCAGTGCTGCGGCCCGGGCTGGGGGTCCTTCTTCAACGCCCCGGAGATCGCCGAGGGCGACCCGCCCCGCTGCCGTCCCCTGGCCCGCTCCGGTTCACCTTCCGGGCCCTGCTCTCGATCCGCCCCCGCGTCGGTCACCTGGTCTCCTCCCTGGTCAGCCTGCCTCCATGATCGACGCCAGGGGCACCCGAAGCCCGTCCCGACACGATGTTCCGGCCCAATCGCCGGGAATCCGTCCCCGGGCCCTGAGGAGCAGTCGCTCTCCGTGTGGAGCCCGCCCCGCCCTCACGGCTTCCCCGGCGGGTGCGGGCCGGGCCGTCCGTCGGGCCGGGCGTTTCGAGCGTGGCCGTCCGGCTTCAGGTGTCGCTGGCGGGCCCGTCTGCGGACAGAGACTCGCCGCTGCTGGAAGGGGCCTGCAGACGGTTCACGGCCCGCTCCGCCTCGCGTCGCGCGCAGGCGCGGATCAGTTGCGCGTAGCTCTCCCCGGTGATGGACCTGATCGAGGTGACCCCCGACCCGACGTAGCGCCGGGCCTGGAGCAACCCCTCCGAGGTGGCCGGGCCCCACCGCCCGTCGACCCCGTCCGGCCCCAGGGCGGCCCCGAAACCGGCGGCCACGATCAGTCGCTGGACCGCCTTGACACCCTCGACCGGCGCCGCCGGGCGGAGACCGTCGCCTTGCTTGAGTCCGAGCAACGAACCTGCTCCTTCCGTGATGGCCCCGGGGGGCCGGGTGAACGTGCCGTCGCGCACCATCGAGTACGCCCGGTCGCCGGGGCACGAGGTGGCGATGAAGTCGCGGTGGCCCAGGACGCGCCCGTGGTTGCCGTGATCCTCCGCGAGCCACCGGCGCAGCTCACGGACCGCGTTGATCTGGTTGTCGGTGATGGTGTCGCCGGGGCCGGTGGCGAGCGTCGCCGAGTAGTGCGAGGTGTTCCCCCCGGGTTGGGCGGCCTGTGCGCGGCGGAGCCCGCGGCCCTCGATCACGTGGCCGTGGGCACAGCACATGAACGAGTTGCCGGTGAAGTACACCGTTCCCTCGCGGCGGGCGAGCCAGGTCCCGTTCGGCGTGGTGGGGCACCAGACGTGTCCGCTGTAGGACTCCCTGGTGATGGAGAACGCCGACGCGCGCGCCACCGCCGCCCGGGGGGAGAAGCGGGTCCCGCGCCGTAGTTCGACCTCCCACGTGTCGTCCTCCGTCGACGGGGACGGCGGACGCCTTCGCAGCGAGGTCGCGTGTCCGGCCAGGACCGCGGCGAACTGGAAGGCCTCCGCGGCCTCTCGGTTCCTCTGGCTGAGCGCCCTCGCGTTGACGGTGCGGTTGTCGTGGCCGCCGGCCAGCAGGGAAACCCCGACGAACAGGTCGAGTTGGGCGCGGGTGAGGGACCGCAGGAACCCGTATCGGGGAACACGCCCGGGGGCCTGGTCGAGAAGGAGCCGACCCGCGTCCGCCGAGAGGCGGAACTCCACGAGGTGCCCGGCGGGAGCCTCCACCCACCGGTGGGCTCCGTCCGGACCGGGCCCGGATCGGGGGAGGCCGTCACCCCCGGGGCCGAAGAGGGAGTGCAGCGCCCCCCTGATCCTGGCCGCGTTCTTCGGGTTCCGCTGTTCGCACTGGCGCAGGAGTACATCCGTGCCGGGGGCTCGGTCCCGGCCCCGCGGCTCGACGTGCCCTGCGGTCCAGAACCACGCCACCAGCTCGACCAGGGCGTCCGACCACTTCGGTTCGGCCGGGAGGGTGACACACGGTGCGGCGAGGGGGATCCGGTCCGCCTGTTCCAGCGCCTCGGTAGTCGTCCACACGCGCTCCCGCCCCCGCTGTGCGCTTTCGGACCGCCCTGGGGCATCCCGCTTTCCGTCGGCTGGCTTCTGGCGCCGGGCTCCGGTCCGCCGGTCATGGCGTTCGACGGGCCATCGATGTTGAGCCGTGGTCAGGGAGGAGTGCTCGCGCCCCTCCATCCTGATCAGCTCCCGGGGGATGGCGGGGAAGACGTTCACCGCCTGCAACGGCTGCCACTGGGACACGCCCGCCTCGTGGTCGAGAGTGAGGACCGTGTCCCCCACTTCGATGTCCCGGAACGCCCTCCACCCGTCCTCGGTGAGGATCTCCGTCTCCTCGTCGACGCAGTAGCCGATGTCCACCCAGCCCCGGGCCGGCCCGGTGTGGAAGCTGCGGGTGTTGCGCCAGTAGGTGATGCAGGCGGAGTGGTCCCGGCCCGCGAGGTTCTGGTTGGCGCTGTCGTAGTGGATGACCAGCCCGGACCTGGGGTCGGCGGCTGCCGCTGGGGACGTCCCCCATCCCAGGTCGGACCTGGACACGTATTTGCTGGGTCGGGCCACAGGGCCTCCTCCTGGCCGGGAGAGCACCGGCGCGGTGAGTGGGGCGGGGGAGGGAGGGTCGTCGGGGGAGCGGGGCGGTCGGTGCCGACGCGTCGGCGGCCGCCACGGAGCCCGGCACGGTACGGGGTGGTCTGGCCGCGTGATTCAGCGAAACCCGCACCGGGGGACTCCGATACGGGCCGACGCGGCTTCGACGGTCGCGGGCACCTCTTCATCATCGGCCACGCGTCTTCTTCTGTCACTGTCCGAACACTGGGGGTTACGAAAATGTGGCGGCGGGGACAGCCCGCTCCTCGGGCGCGGCGGGCCCGGCGGCTGCTCCCGGACCTCGCGGGCGGAGCGGTGCGTTCGTGTGTCCGGCGAATCGGGCCGAGGGCGGCCGTGGGGAGGGCGCCAGCGCTCCTTGACCAGCCCTGGAGACGGGTGGAGCCCCGTGGATCGCAACCGAAGTCGCCGTCCACGGGGCTCTCCCCGGGCTGACTCTGCGAAGTCCTCGCAGTTCACCGTGTGCGGCCCCAGCAGGATTCGAACCTGCGACACCCGCTTTAGGAGAGCGGTGCTCTATCCCCTGAGCTATGGAGCCATGGGTGTTGCCATGGGCCGGATGTTACCCGGCCGTGGGGCCAAGCCTAACCCAGGATGGGGGTGCATGGGGTGCGGATTGGTGTTGCCCGGGCGCCGACGAGGCACCCTGCGTGCGCGGCGGAGTACGCTGACCTACGATTGGTTGTCCTGGTAATGGTGTGATGTTGTTCATGTCGCGTGTCGCGATTATGGCTACTTGCACACTTCGGTCACTGTTGGCGGATGGGTACGAGTCGCATCGACGCCCCGTTGACCAGGCCTTCTGGCGAAGGCCGGGTGAGACGGCCGGGAGGGCGGGAGTCAACCGTCCCGAGATTCGGCCGTCGTACCGTACGGTCCACTGTGTCCGCATGTGGACATGTAGTACGTTGCCTTGCGGCCACGGGTAGGTGTTCGAGGAAAATGCAGCCGGAGGATCATTCGTGCCGTTCATTCCTGAGTCGGCGCGGCGGAGGTCTCGTGTATCGGGTAGCGGGGTGCTGACCGCGCTGGGAGCGCACCATCGGCTCCGGATCGCGCAGGCGCTGACGCTCACGTTGGTCACGTCCCTGCTGGTTGTTCCAGCGCAGGCGGTGATCGCCCCAGCGCCTGCCGAGGCGAGCCTTGCGGATCTTCGCGAGCGCGCGGAGGAGGCCGCCGAAGCCCTGGAGGCGGCGACCGACGAGTACGTCGAGCGTCAGGACGCCCTGGAGGAGGCGCAGGAGGAGTTGATCGGAACCCTCCACGAGCTCCAGCAGATCGAGGGCGACCTCGGCGACATGCGAGAACCGCTCGCCCGGCTGGCCAGCACCATGTACCAGCAGCCCGACGCCGGCGTCCTCGGCATCCTCGCCGCGGGCGACCTCGACGAGGACCTCCAGACGCAGTCCTACGCCGCCAAACTGTCCGAGGACAACCAGGCGCTCATCCAGGACGCCACCGATCTGCGCGAGGAGCAGGTGGGCTTGGCCAGCGAGGCCCAGGAACTGCAGACCTTCACCCAGCTGGAACAGGCCGAACTCGCGGCCGAGGTGGAGGCGCTGCGCGCCCAGTCCGAGGCGAGCACGAACGAGCTCACCGAGGAGCTGGAGGCCCGCGGCCTGGACCCCGACACCTACATGCTTGCCGCCGACTGCGACCCGAGCGCCGCGGCGAACGCGAGCGGCTACCCCAACGGCCTGCTGCCGCAGGAGGCCCTCTGCGAGCTCTACGACGACGGGAAGTTCCTGCGGGCCGACGCCGCTGTCGCCTTCCTTGAGCTGAACGTGGAGTACGTCGAGCGGTTCGGCGAGAACATGTGCATCACCAGCGCCTACCGCGACCTGCCCAACCAGCACCGGGTGTACGGCCAGGTGGCACCCGGTTTCGCCGCGGTCCCCGGCACGAGTAACCACGGGCTGGGCCAGGCGATCGACCTTGGCTGCGGTATCCAGGACTTCCGCTCGGAGCGGTGGAACTGGATGGAGGAGAACGGGGCCCGGTACGACTGGATCCACCCGGCCTGGGCGAAGTCCAGCCCCTTCGAACCCTGGCACTGGGAGTACGAGGGCTGACCGGACACCGGACCGGCACCGCCAGAGCCCGGAGGGCGGCCCCACGGGGCCGCCCTCACGTGTGTCCGGGACAAGGGGCCCGGGTGCCGGGTGCGGTCTAGGCTGCGACCTCCGGGGTGACCTCGCTGGTGCAGTGGGCGCACTTGCTGGCCTTCTTGTTGATGTCCGTGTAGCAGTAGGGGCACTCCCGGGTGGTGGCCTCCTCGGCCTTGATGAACTTCTCCATCAGCTTGCCCAGGGGCAGGACCACGAAGAAGTAGAGGATCGCGGCGGTGATCAGGAAGGAGATCAGGGCGTCCACGAAGGAGCCGTACAGGAATCGGCTTTCGTTGATCTCGAAGTAGAGGTCCCCGAAGGCGGGGACGCCCCCGAAGATGCCCAGGAGCGGAGTGATGAACCCTTCGGTGAACGCCGTGATGAGACTGGCGAAGACGGAGCCGATGACAACCGCGACGGCGAGCTGCACCAGGTTGCCCTGGAGCAGGAACTTCTTGAAGCCTTCCATGGAACTGCCCTACGTGTTCGTGAGTGACGGATGCGCCCTGCCGGGCGCCCGGACAGCTTTCACCACCTCCGGTCATCGGTCAACCGCGGATGGTGACGGACAGTCGTGAAGTGGTCGCGTGCCCGGCCAGGGCCCTGGCCTCCTCGGGTGTCGCGGCGATGAGGACCAGCGCACCGCCCTCCCCGCCCCGCTCGTCCTCCGCCGGTACCGCGAGCACGGGACAGTCACCGACCACCTCGACGGCGGGTCCGGCCCGGACGGGCGGACCGCCGAGGCCGCCGAGGTCTCCGGGGCCGGTGGCGGCCAGCACGTCCACCCGGCTGCCGGGGGTGAGCAGCCCCACCGCCCCCGGATCGGCCACCCGGACCGGGACCGCGACCAGGTCCGGACCGTAGGGCAGGGCCGGCGGGTCGCTCAGCCGGGCGTCGGTGAGCACCTCGCCTCTGCGGACGGGCGCGTTCAACAGGAGCCCGACGGGGCCCGGGGACGGTACCGCCTTGTCCGCCGAATCCGCTTCCGGTGCGACCGTCTCCGGTCTCAGCGCGCCGTCCGGGACGACGCGGTCCGGCAGGAGGAGGGAGGTGAGGTCCTCCCCGGAGAGCGGAGAGGCCGCGTCCAGGTCCCGTGCGGCGACCAGGACCTCGGTACCGGGTTCGGGGGGAGGCCGCAGGACCAGGACGGCGCTGATCGCGGCCAGGCCGGCCAAGGCCGCGGCGACGGCGCGCCGGTACCGCTCCAGCAGGCGGAGCGGGCCGCGCCGGTGCCGGTAAGGGGGTGGGGCTTTGTCCATGCCTCCAACGCTAGGTCGGCCGGAGGCGCCCGGAAGGGTTGTCCACAGGGTCGGTTTCGCCGCGGCCCCGGTCCAGGGGCCGAGAAAGACGGATCCGCGGTCCCGGTCCAGGGCCCGGAGGAGTCAGGGCCCGGAATAACAGAAGCGCCGCCGAGGGGTCTCGGCGGCGCGGCCACGGTCAACGGTGCGGTGGCTCAGCTGCTGGTGCTGGTCGCGGCGGTGCTGCCGCTGGTGCTCTTGCTGCTCGAACCGTCGCTGCCGCCGGTGCTGGCGGCGGCGGGGGCGGCGCCGCCGGAGTCCGAGGTGGACTTGGCGGAGTCGGCGGAGCCGCCGGACTTGCCCTCGGAGCCGCTGTCGGCGGAGTTGGAGCCGGTCAGCGCTGAGCTGTTCGTGGTGGTCTTCCCGCTGTCCGTGCGGTAGAAGCCCGAACCCTTGAAGACGATGCCGACCGCGGAGTACACCTTGCGCAGGCGTCCCTCGCACTCGGGGCAGACCGTCAGCGAGTCGTCGCTGAAGCTCTGCACGACCTCCATCTGAGCGTCGCACTCGGTGCACGCGTACTGGTACGTAGGCACTGTTCCGGGTCCTCCTTGCTGGCACTCACACCCGTTGACTGCTAAATAGTACGCGTTCGCCGACCACAGCCGCGACAGCCCCTCACCGCTTCGGCCACGGAGGCCCGAGGGGGCGGGATCTGCTGGGCGGGGTGTCGGGACGCGGACCTGTGCGGGACACGACCGCCAGCCATAACGCTCGGACCGGTCCCCTTAATCCCCGGTCCTTCTCCGCCCGCCCCGGTCACGGCCGACCCCTACCGGGTCACCGTCCGGGCCAGATCACCGCCGCCGGTTCGAACACGTGGAGCCCGCCGCCCGGGGTGACCACCGCGTCCACGGGGCGGTCGTGCGGTTCGGTCGGCAGTTCCTCGACGAACTCGTCGTCGTGGACCACGGCGATCGCGGGCGTGTGCGGGCCCTTGTGGGCGAGCGCGCGGTCGTAGCAGCCCGCACCGCGGCCCATCCGGTTCCCCCGCCTGTCCACGGCCAGGGCCGGGCAGATCACCGCGTCCGCGCGGCCCAGCACCTCGGGCCCGTAGCGGTGGCCGGTGGGCTCGACCAGCCCGTGCCCGGCCGGGGCGAGGCTGTCGGGGCCGTCGAAGGCCGCCCAGTCGAGTGTGCCGTCGGGGAGGAAGACCGGGAGGAGGACGTACGTGCCCCGCTTCCACAGGGCGTTCACCAGCCTGCGGGTGTCGGGCTCGCCGCCCACGGAGTAGTAGCTGGCCACGGTCCCGCCCATAGCCAGCCACGGCAGCCCCATGAGGGTGTCGCGGACCGCCGAACCCGCGCGGTCGCGTTCCGGCGCGCTCCGCTCCCGCCTCCTGGCGAGGAGGCTCCTGCGCAGCTCGCGCTTGGCGGACCGGCTCCGGTCGTTCGTATCACCCATGCGACCAAGTCTGGCACCCGGCTCACGGTCTGTTCCCCGCCGTGCCCCGGAACGGTGGCCGCTGGTTCCCCCGGGGGTGAACGGACGGTGGCGATTTCCACGCCTTCGCCCGAAACGGCGGGTACTTCTCAGCCACGGGAAGTCATCAGGCCACGTAACGAGCGTTCTCTGTCCTAAAGTGCCGTTCATGAGCGCCGACACCGACCAGACACGACCCCGTGCCGACACCGCCTCCGTGACCAAAGCGGTCGTTCCGGCGGCGGGACTGGGCACCCGGTTCCTGCCCGCCACCAAGGCCACCCCCAAGGAGATGCTGCCGATCGTGGACAAGCCCGCGATCCAGTACGTCGTGGAGGAGGCCGTCGAGGCCGGGCTCCACGATCTGCTGATGATCACCGGGCGCAGCAAACGCTCCATCGAGGACCACTTCGACCGCGCCTACGAGCTCGAGGAGGCCCTGGCGGCCAAGGGCGAGGAGGGCAAGCTCAAATCGGTCCGCGAGTCCAGCGACCTCGCCCAGGTCCACTACGTCCGGCAGGGCGAGCCGCGCGGTCTGGGGCACGCGGTGCTGTGCGCGCAGGCGCACGTGGGCGACAACCCCTTCGCGGTGCTCCTCGGCGACGACCTCATCGAGTCCGCGGACCTGCTCCGCCGCATGATCGAGGTCCGCGAGAACCACGGCGGCAGCGTCGTCGCGCTCATGGAGGTGGAGCCGGAGCAGGTCTCCCTCTACGGCTGCGCCGCGGTGGAGACCACCGGTGAGGACGACGTCGTCACCGTCACCGACCTGGTCGAGAAGCCCTCCCCGGAACAGGCCCCGAGCCGGTGGGCGATCATCGGCCGCTACGTGTGCGACCCGGCGGTCTTCCCGGTCCTGCACCGGACTCCGCCCGGCCGGGGCGGTGAGATCCAGTTGACCGACGCACTCAAGGAGCTGGCCCGCACCAGCCCCGGGGAGGGCGGCGGCGTGCGCGGGGTCCTGCTGCGCGGCAACCGCTACGACACCGGCAACAAGGCCGACTACATCCGCACCGTGGTCGAGTTCGCCTGCCGCCGCCCGGACCTCGCCGACGAGCTCCTGCCCTGGCTGCGCGACTTCGTGGACCGGCAGGAGCGGGCCCGGGTCTGACCCCTGCCGGCGGGGTACGGGCCCGGCGCCGGGGAGCGCCCCCGGGCCGGACACCGGCGGGCGGATCCGAAAGGTCCGCTCCGGGGGTGGTCACAATGGGATCGGAGAACCCTCCCGTGACGGGTGGGCCGCTCCCAGCGTGTACACGATCCGGAAGGTCCTCATGAAGAGCGTCGAACAGCACATCTCCGATCTTCTGGGGCTGGTCAGCACCCCCGAAGCGACCGAGCTGGACCTGCTCAAGGCACAGGGGACGGTGCTCGCCGCGCCGATCGTCTCCCCGGTGTCCCTGCCCGGCTTCGACAACTCCGCCATGGACGGGTACGCCGTCCACGCGGCCGACCTGGCCGGGGCCAGCGCCGAGGCCCCGGTCAGCCTGCCTGTGGTGGCGGACATCCCGGCGGGCGATCCCGACCCCGCCGCGATCCGGCCCGGTCTGTGCGCCCGGATCATGACCGGCGCACCGCTGCCCACCGGTGCCGACGCCGTCGTGCCGGTGGAGTGGACCGACGGCGGCGCGGTCGACGTGCGTATCGACCGCCCCACCCGGCCGGGCAGTTTCGTCCGCCGCCGTGGCGAGGACGTCGAAGAGGGCGCGACGGTGCTGCGCGCCGGGGCCCGGATCGGCGCCGGTGAGATGGGTGTCCTGGCCGCGGTCGGGCGGCGCTCGGTCCCGGTCCGCCCCCGCCCGCGGGTGGTGGTGCTCTCCACCGGCGAGGAGCTGGTCGAACCGGGGCGCCCCCTCGGACCGGGCCAGATCTACGAGTCCAACAGCTACATGATCGCCGCCGCGGCCAGGGACGAGGGCTGCGAGGTCTACCGCCACGGCTTCGTCGGCGACGACCCGGCCACCGTCTGGGACACCCTCGAGGGCCTCCTGGTCCGCGCCGACGTCGTCGTCACCACCGGCGGCGTGAGCATGGGCGTCTACGACGTGGTCAAGGAGGTGCTGACCCGGCAGGGCACCGTGGAGTTCACCCAGGTGGCCATGCAGCCGGGCAAGCCCCAGGGGTTCGGGACCATCGGTCCGGACAAGACCCCGATCCTCACTCTCCCGGGCAACCCGGTCAGCGCGTTCGTGTCGTTCCACCTGTTCGTCCGCCCGGTCCTGCGCCGGCTCCGCGGCCTGCAGCCGAACCCGCTCCCGAGCGTGCGCGCCCGGCTGACCACGCCGGTCAGCTCGCCCCAGGGCCGCCGTTCCTACCTGCGCGCCGTGCTGGCGGGTCCCGCCGCCGGCGACGGGGTCCCCACGGTCGCCCCGGCGGTGCGGCAGGGCTCGCACCAGCTGTCGGCCCTGGCCGACGCCAACGGGCTCCTCGTCGTGCCGGAGGAGGTCACCGAGCTCCCGGCGGGCGCCCTGGCGGAGGTTCTGGTCCTGCCCGATCGCTGACCGGCGGGCGCACTGTCGCAGCGTGGGAGTACGGTCTTCGTGGGACGCGTCACCCCGTGTCCCCGCGGCCGACCGTACCGGTGGGCCGCGAGCCAGCCCCGACAAGACGAGCCCCGACAAGACGATGAGTGGCAGCACGAAGATGACCGACACCCCACGGCCGGAGTCCCATCCCTCCGGTCTCACGCACCTCGACGAGTCCGGCGCCGCGCGCATGGTGGACGTCTCGGGCAAGACCGTCAGCGCCCGCACCGCCACGGCCACGGGCCGGGTCCTGCTCTCCCCGGTGACCGTCGCCGCCCTGCGCGAGGGCGAGGTCCCCAAGGGCGACGCCCTCGCCGTCGCCCGGATCGCCGGGATCCAGGGGGCCAAGCGCACCCCGGACCTCGTGCCGCTGTGCCACCCGATCGCCGTGCACGGGGTGGACGTGGACCTGACCGTCGTGGACGACGGCGTGGACATCAGCGCCACGGTGCGCACCGCGGACCGCACCGGGGTCGAGATGGAGGCGCTCACCTGCGTCATGACGGCGGCTCTCGGGCTGGTCGACATGGTCAAGGCGCTGGACCCCGAGGCCGAGGTCACCCGGGTGCGGGTGGAGGAGAAGACCGGCGGCAAGAAGGGCCACTGGAGGCGCGGTGAGTGAGCCCGCGGGCGGGCCCGGCCCCAAGGGCGCGGATTCGGGTGGGCCGGGGCCGGGTGCTTCGGTGCGCCGGGTCGCGGTGGTGACCGCCTCCAACCGGGCTGCCGCCGGGGTCTACCCGGACCGCTCCGGTCCGGTGGTCGTCGAGCGGCTCCGGACCATGGGCTTCGCCGTCCTCGGCCCCTGGGTGGTGCCGGACGGCGAGCCGGTGGCCGAGGCCATCGAACGGGCCCTGGCCGAGCGGGTGGACGCGGTGCTGACCACAGGGGGCACCGGGCTCACCCCGCAGGACCTCACCCCCGAGGCGACGCGCCCGCTGCTCATCCGGGAGATCCCCGGGATCCCGGAGGCGCTGCGTGCGGCGGGCCGGGACAAGGGCGTGCCCACGGCGATCCTCTCCCGAGGGCTGGCCGGGATCGCCGAACGTTTCGGACACCGCGCGCTGGTGGTCAACCTGCCCGGTTCCAGAGGCGGCGTGCGTGACGGGATGGCCGTGCTGGAGCCGGTTCTGAGCCACGCGATCGACCAGCTCCGAGGTGGGGACCACCCTCGACCCGAATGACACCGAAGAATGACCGGAATCACATCCCGGGCATTCCGGAGACAGAGAATTCCTTGACCTTGTGTCGGTTTTCGGTGCAGGAGTGAATGGAGTTTGGAATCATCCGATTCTCGTGTGGTGGGGGTGACGCCCGCCACCTCACGCCTGCGGAGTGGAATACTGGGACACGTCACCGACAACGGGCGCACCGCGCGCCCGAAGGCCGGTGCCGCGACCGCGCTGGGCGGTCCCGAGGGCCTGGGAAGGACGGACGTGAATCGCAGGCAGAGGTGGCCCGTCACCCTTCAGGAGGGGCCGATCGCGCTTCGCCCTCTGCGCCTTCGCGACGCCCCCGTGCTGCGGGACACCCGGGCCCGCAACGCCGAGTGGCTGCGGCCCTGGGAGCCCACGTATCCGGAGATGCCGCTGCGCACCACCGGGCTCACGCCCTACGTCGCGATGATCCAGGCGATCCGCCGGGAGGCCCGTCAGGGGCTGTCGATGCCGTGGTCGATCACCTACGAGGGCCGCTTCGTCGGCCAGCTCACCGTCGGCGCCATCGTGTGGGGTTCGGCCAGGTCCGCGCAGGTCGGGTACTGGGTCGACAGCGCCTACGCGGGGCGCGGGATCACCCCGACCGCGGTCGCCCTGGCGGTCGACCACTCCTTCTTCACCGTGGGGCTCCACCGGATCGAGGCCAACGTCCGCCCCGAGAACCGCGCCAGCAGACGCGTGGTCACCAAGCTCGGATTCCGGGACGAGGGGGTGCGCAGACGCCAGCTCCACATCGACGGGGCCTGGCGGGACCACATCTGTTACGCGCTCACGGCGGAGGAGGTCCCCCGGGGCGTGCTGCGCCGCTGGTACGACGGAGCGTCTTCCGGGCCGTCCGAGGAGGGTGGTTCCGGCCCTGGTTCCGGTTTGGGGCCACAGGGCCCGAACGGTGGCGGTGATCCGCGCGATCCGGCGAGTCCGCACCCGGGATCGAACTGAACATGGCAGCATCACGGATGCGTTCGGAGCTTAAACATCGATTTAAGCACAATGATTCATTACTTTGCGTTGAATTGGCACTGCTCTCCGCAGTCAGTGTCTGACCTGGTTTTTCGTGCGGGAGGGTGTGACGACCGAAACTGAGGGTCCACAATCTTGCGACACTCCGGTCGGAATGTGGCGCATTTATGGACACGGGGTCGTACCGTGCGGAACATAGACGCATTGACGATGCGGGCAACGCGTGGATTTGGCGCACGGGAATCGACCCGGGTCCTACGGGGGCCAGGAACGATGTCCAGCCGGAGGACGTCTCTACTTCCGGGAGTACGTCCAGCCACACGCGGGGCGGTGTCGACGAAGTGTCGACCAACGTTCAGTGGCCGTCATCGTGAGGAGGGGTGATGAGCAGCTCTCCTCTTTACCTGGCCATCGTGGTGGTCTGGCTCATCGTCCTCGTTCCGATGCTGCTGCGGAAGGACTCCGTGGACACCGTCCACGAGGACGTCCGCCGTGAGGACGAGGAGGCGGAGGCTCCCGAGGCCGACGAGGCCGACGTGGAGTCCGAGCTCGGCGCGGAGGGCCTCTCAGACGACTCGGACGACCCGGATCTCACTGAGACCCAGGTGATCACCCGTTCCGCCGTCAGCGGCGAACACGCGGCCGAGGAGGAGGCTCCGACGCGGAGCCTCCCCACCGCGGAACAGGGCCCTCGCCCGAGGCGCGAGCCCCGGTCCCGTGTCATCGCGCGCCGGCGCCGTCGCACCACCGTGCTCACCCTGCTGAACGTCGCCACCGTCGTGGCGGTCGCCTTCGGTCTGGGCCCATGGTGGGTGACCGCGCCACCGGTCCTGCTGCTGGCCGGGCACGTGGCCCTGCTCCGCGAGGCCGCCAAGGCCGACGCCGAGCTCCGCCAGGCCCAGGCCAGGGCGCGCCGACGGGCCGTCCTGCGGGCCCGCCGGGCCGAGGCGGAGGAGGCCCGCGAAGCCGAGCGGGAGGCCGAGGTCATCGCCTTCATCGAGCGCCGCAGCCAGGTCTACGACCAGTACGCGGACGCCCGTCTGAGGGCTGCCGGAGACTGACCGGGACGAGTCGGTTCGGACCACTCGAAGTTTCCTGCTAGTGTTTATCTCGTCTTCAGGGGCTATGGCGCAGTCCGGTAGCGCACCTCGTTCGCATCGAGGGGGTCTGGGGTTCAAATCCCCATAGCTCCACTTCACTCCGAGACGACTCTGCTCGGGGGCATTCGGCCCCCCCGGCAGGGTCGTTTCGTCGTTTCATCTGGGGGACGCCCCCAGAGCCCTCCCCGGAAGAGGCGAAGGGCCCGATCCACTGGATCGGGCCCTTCGCCGTTCCCTGAGTGCTCTGGTCCTCGTCGGACGGAGTGCTGCTGTTCCCTGTCGCGGGCGGTCGTCCGGACCGGAGCCCCGAGTGTCACCGGCGAAGCGTCTATCCCCTGCGGCGGGGGGACCGGTGTAGGGCCAAGCGTACCCGCGAAAGCTTCGGAACTCCTGTGGAACAAGGCGTCACTTGCATCCCCCTGAATCTATACATCGGAAACTTTCCGGCGTATAGTTGTCGGTATGGCAGACGGATACCACCACGGGAACCTGCGGGCCGCCGTTCTGGCGCGGGCCGCGGAGGTCATCGAACGGGAAGGCCCCTACTCCTTCAGTCTGCGCTCGCTCGCGGCTGACCTCGGAGTGAGCCACACTGCTCCGAGGTACCACTTCGGGAGTCGGGAGGGCGTGCTGAACGCGCTCGCCACCGAGGGTTACACCGAACTGGCCGCCCGGCTGCGGGCCAACCGGGAGGCGGACGGCGGGTTCCTGGAGTCCGGGGTCGAGTACGTGCGCTTCGCCACGGAGTTCCCGGCCCACTTCCAGGTGATGTTCGCGCCGACCCTGCTCGACGAGAACGATCCCGAGCTCTTCGCGGCCCGGACCGCGGCCTTCGGTGAGCTCAGCTCCGGAGTGGAGTCCCTGGCCCAGGAGGGGCGCCCGGTGGAGGACGCGGCCGCCGGTTTGGTGGCCGGGTGGGGGATCGTGCACGGCATCGCCACCCTGGCGCTCACCGGGAACCTGGACAGCTCCGGGGTCAGGGCCCTGCTCGGGGACGCCGATCTGCTTACCATCACCCGACGCAGCGCCGGGCTTCTGTTCGGTGGCTCGGGGTCCCCTTCCGAACCAGCACAGGAGTAGGCCATGTCAGCGGCAGCACTCATCTCGTCCGGGGTCATCCTGCTCACCGTGGTCGGTATCGCCTACGGGGGGACCTTCCTGCTCCGAGTGGTCAACGGCGCCTTCCCGGCCAACGAGCTGCAGCGCTCCTACTTCCGCGCCGGGCACGCGCACGCCGGTGTCCTGGTGGTCCTCGGCTTGGTGGTGCGCCTGCTGCTCGATCAGCCGACGGTGCCGGACTGGGGGCGCTCGCTGGGCGACCTGGTGCTCGTCGCGGCCATCCTGATGCCCGCCGGGTTCTTCCTGTCCGTGGTCGGCCGCGACCCCCGGGCCCCGAACCGCCTGAAGGTCCTCATCTACCTGGGCGCGGCGAGCCTGGTCGTCGGTCTGGTCGCCGCCGGGGTCGCGCTCATCGTGGGCGGGGTGGCCCTCAGCTGACGCTCCGGACGCCCCCGTCGTCACTGGCCTGCGGTGATGGCGTGGGTGCTCTGCGGGCTTGACCTCAATATTGGTTGAGGTGTTCCTCTTGGGTGCGTTCCTTCTCCGAAGAAGAAAGAGAGCGCATGGAGACCCCACCCTCGAGAACTCCCGGGAACGCCTCCGCCGTGGCGCCTGCCCGGCCCTCGCCGCTGACCCTGCCGGTGGTCCTCGCCGGGGTCGTGCTCGTGGCGATGTCGATCTCGGGCACCGCCGTGGCACTGCCCGACATCGGCGCCGACCTCGACGCCTCGGGTTCACCCCTGCACTGGGTGGTGGCCGGCTACAACCTCGCCTTCGCGGCCATGACGCTCGTGGCCGGAGCGACCGCGGACCGGCTCGGCCGCCGCCTGGTGTTCATCGCGTCCACGACGCTCTTCGCCGCCGGGTTCGCCGCCTCGGCGCTCAGCACCTCGATCCTCGCCCTGGACGTCGCACGGCTCGTCTCCGGCGCGGGCGGAGCGGGTGTCATGGCCGCGGGGGGAGCGATCCTGGCCGCCGAGTACGCGGGCCCGGCCCGCATCAGGGCGTTCGCCCTCATGGGCACCACGGCCGGGGTCGGCATCGCGATCGGCCCCACTCTGTCCGGTCTGCTGATCGCGGCCTCGGGGTGGCGCGGCGGGTTCGCGCTCTACGCCGTCGTCAGCGTTCTGATCGCGGTGGGCGCCCTCCGGGTACGCGAGTCCCGAGCGGCGGACGCCGGGCGGACCGACTGGTGGGGGAGCCTGCTGTTCGTGGCCGCGCTCTGCCTGCTGATGTTCGCCGTCCTGGAGGGGCCCGCCTTCGGCTGGACCCACCCGTCGATCCTCGTCGCGCTGCTGGGCGGGGCCCTGGCCCTGGCCGCCTTCGGCAGGGTCCAGCGCCGCAGCCCCTCCCCGGTCCTGGCGCCCGCGCTCGTGGCCAACCCCGCGTTCCTGGGCTGGAGCCTGGCGACGCTGACGACCTCGGTCGGCTTCCTGGGCGTCCTGGTCTTCCTACCGTCCTACCTCCAGACCGCCAGCGGGCTCTCCCCGGCCGTGGCGGGGGTGGCGATGCTGCTGCTCACGGCTCCGGTCCTGGTCGCGCCGATGGGCACGGCGGCACTGGTCAACCGCGGGGTTCCGGCGGCCCCGCTGATCATCGCCGCCCTCGCGCTGGTCACCGGGGGCAACCTCGGACTGGTGTTCCTCGCGCCGGAGAACACGATCGTGGTCACCGCGCTCCCCCTGCTGGTCATCGGGGCCGGCATGGGGATGTCGTTCGGCATCGCCGACGGGCAGGCCATGGCCGTGGTGCCGGCCGATGCCGTCGGTGCGGCCGCGGGTTTCCTCAACACCCTCCGAGGGGCCGCGGAGGCCCTCGTCATCGCGGCGTTCAGTGCGGCGCTCATCGGGTTCCTGGGGCTGCGGCTGGGCGATACCGAACACGCGGGCCGGGTCGCCTCCGGGCACCTCTCGCCGGAGGGCGCCGTGCGTGAAGTCGAGGCCCTGACCTGGTCATGGCACATGACCCAGGTCGGTGTCGCGTTGTTCTGCCTGGTGCTGTCCGTTGTGGTCGGTTGCCTGATCCTGCGGGGACGTGAGAAGAGTGCGCCCTGAAAGGTGCTGAAGAATACGTCCTTTAATGGGTGTCCGAAACTGGCTTCTCTGGGGGGTGCTGGGACGAACTTCCCGGAGGTTTCGGGTTTCTTGGTGAACACACAGAGTCACTGTACTTCTTGTGATGATACGCCGGAGAAGAGTAGTTCTGTGATGGTTTCTCCTGACTTGTCCGTGCGGGGAGGCTCCCTCTCACGTCGAAGCATGCCTCGGGGCGCCTCCGCGTCAGGGGTTTGAGCTGTTTTGCCAGCGCTCAAGCCACAATAGCGATATGATCACTCTCTGTTATGTCGGAGTTCTGGGATTTTGCTCCATGCCGGTCTTGTTTTTGCAGGTCATCGGGGATGGTGTGTTTGGTGTGGAGTAATGGAAACTCGCCTGAACTGCGACGACAGTGTCCTTGGTGAACTTTCTCGGGCTCCCGGTGCAACCTTTGGTCGAAGGGCGGCCACGGGATGACGAATATTCGACGATGGGTCTTGTGAAGCCTGTCGGGATAGGACATCTTGGTTGCGGGATGGGCCGGAGACATCGAAAGAAAGGTGGATGCCATGACCACGCACGCGAAGGCCACGCGCAAGAACAACGGCTGGAGCTGGTGGTAGCCAGCGCGCGCTGACCGTTCTTCCGAGAACTCAGGCGACCAGGAGGGCCCGTTCGACTTCGTCGGCGGGCCCTTTCCTCACGCCCGGACGGGGTGCGGCCGAGTCGGAGGGCGCCTCGGGGATTTGACCGATGACCCCACCGGGTAGGAGCCCGTTACGACAGCGGGCCCGCTGCGACAACAGCACAGCCCAGGTCCGGACCGACCGTGAAGGGGCGGCAGCAGCCGTGTCCGACTCCCCTCAGTACCCAGGCGGCTACGAGTACCCGGAGGAGCCCGAGCCGGAGGGCGGGTACGGCCGCCCGCCGATGCCGCGACCGGCGCCCGAACCGGCCCCCGAACCCGGGCCAGGGCAGGGGAGGCCGCCGGGCCGGGCAGGACCGGCACCGCGGGGCGAGCACCCCGTGGCGGCCGAACGGTTCCGGCGCACGACCAGGGCCAGGAGCAAGTCCATCCCGGCCGAGCGGAGCAGGGGCTTCTGGCGCCTGGGCACGGGGACCGTCTTCTACGTCATGATCGTCGGCGGGATGGCCGACTACGTCGAGCCCGCCGTCCGGGTCGGTGCCCACCTGGTGTTCTGGGTGCTGATCGGGCTGGCGTTCCTGATCGCCGCGGCGCGCGAACGCCGCCACGACTGGGCGCCCAGGCCCCGGTGGCCCTGGATGGCCGCGGCCCTGGGCGGCGCGGTGGCGGTGGAGGTGCTGTTCCTGGCCTTCGGCTCGCCCGCGATCATCATCGGGGCGGTGGTCCTGCTCGCCCTGGGCGCGTTCTTCCTGATGCTGGTGGGATGAGAACGTCACCGCAGGTCGGGTGCGGATGAGGGAAGCCGGGGGAAGAGGGATCAGGTGGCCTCGTCGTCGAAGGGCGGGCGCTTCCCGTTCAGCCGGGAGGCGGGCTTCTTCTCCGGCTCGTCCTCTTCTTCCCAGAAGTGCTTCTGGATGAAGCGCTTGGGGTTGAGGTCCTGGACGTCGAAGTCCTTGTACTCCGGGCCGAGCCCCTCCTTGATGTCGTTGGAGGCGGAGTTGGCCATGGTGCGGAGCTGGCGCAGGACCCGGCCGACCTGCTGGGCGGCCTTGGGGAGCTGGTCGGGGCCGAAGATCAACAGAGCGAGCAGGAGGAGGAGGACGAACTCTCCTCCGCTGATGCCGAACATGTTCCATCCTCGCTCTTGGGGTACCGACCGGCTTAGAGCAGGTTAACCGGTATCGCCGGGCTTGGGTAACCGTGTCCCACCCAGTGCCCGAAGCGCTGCCGAAGCGCCGCCTGAGCGTCGCTCCAGCGTCACCGAGCCGGGCTTGGAACGGCTCTGGGCCGGGCCTGAACCGCGGTCGGGTCCGGACGCGAACCAGCCCCCCGCTCGGCGAGCGGAGGGTTGGGGAAACGCACGTATGACGGTCAGACCGCGCGCACGTCCGCCGCCTGCGGGCCCTTGGGGCCCTGGATGATGTCGAACTCGACCTTCTGGTCCTCTTCCAGGTTCCGGAAGCCGGTACCCGCGATCGCCGAGTAGTGCACGAACACGTCGGGCTGACCACCCTCGACGGCGATGAACCCGAAACCCTTCTCAGAGTTGAACCACTTCACGGTGCCCTGAGCCATGTGCTCTCCCTTGGGGACTACGGCGGGACCGCACCCTGCTGGTCCCGGGTCGCCGGGCGCCGGACCGACGAAGGGTAATCCCGAATCGACAAGCGCCCACGTGAAGTTCCGCGAGGCGCCTCGGGCATCCATGGAAACAACAACAGCAACCAGTTGCAGACAGTACCAGGGGAGTGCCGATCTGCCGAGGCTTTTCCGGTCAGAATCCGAACTCTCCGAGTGTCCTGTTTCGGCTACTCGAAACTGTTGCTTTCCAGCCCTTCTGCCACTAATGGAGATGTGTTCCGGGGAACGGATTTCCCCCGTTCCCCGGAGAGGTTCCGGCACGGGCCCCGAGAGAGGTTCCAAGGGGCCCCGGGAGGGGCCGCGTAGGTCAGGACGACGCGTCCCGGCCGTAGATCCACACGTCGAACCAGAGCCGGTCCCGCCAGATCTCCTCCGGGAGCGGATAGGCCGACAGTACCGGGTAGAGGTAGGCGAAGTGGGCGATGATCAGCAGCACCACCACACCGAAGACCACCCCGCCCAGCGCTCGCAGATAAGGAGCGAAACGCGGGCTGTCCTCGCCGGCGCCCATCACCAGCCCCAGCATCAGCACGATGGCCAGCACGAGGAAGGGCAGGAGCGGCAGCGCGTAGAAGAGGAACATGGGGCGGTCAGGGTAGGCGAACCAGGGCAGCCAGCCCGCAGCGACCGCGAGCAGCACCGCGCCCGCCCGCCAGTCGCGGAAGGTGACCCACCAGCCGAACATCACGATCACGGCGATGATGCTGACCCACCAGATGATCGGGGTGCCGATCGACACCACCGAGGTCACACAGTTCCCGGTGTCACACCCGACGGCCTGTCCGTCGTAGTGGAACATCACCGGGGTGCGCATGATCAGCCATTCCCACGGGGCCGAGATATAGGAGTGCTCACTGGACAGATTGGAGTGGAAGTTCATCATCCGCGAGTGGTAGTCCGCCAGACTCCACAGCGCCTCCATCGGGGCGCTCATGAAGTTCGGCAGCCACGCGGGTGCCATACCGTCCGCGAAGTCCCGGTTGTAGCCGCCCCGGGTGAAGAGCCAGCCCGACCACGAGACCAGGTAGACGACCCCCGCCACCACCACGGTCTGCGCGAACGCCGGAACGGCGTCGAAGCCGAGCCAGCGGCCGAACGGTCGCTGCTGGCCGACGCTGCGCCGGGCGCCGTAGTCCCAGGCCACGGTGAGCAGCCCGAAGGCGGCGACGAAGAACAGGGCCGACCACTTGGTGCCGACCGCCAGGCCGAAGCACAGCCCCGCGGCCAGCCGCCACCACCGCATCCCCAACCAGCCGACGGTGGTGAGGTTGACCCCTGTCTCCCCGAGCCGGACCAGCCGTTCCCGCGTCTTGTCCCGGTCGATCACCAGGCAGGTGAACCCGGCCAGGATCCACAGGGTGAGGAAGATGTCCACCATGGCGATCCGGCTGAGCGTGAAGTGCAGGCCGTCCAACGCCAGGATGAGGCCGGCCGTGCAGCCGAGCAGGATCGAGCGGGTCATCCGGGTGGCGAGCCGGACCAGGATGAGAACGGAGATCATCCCGGCCAGCGCGGAGGCCACCCGCCAGCCCTCGGGGCTCACGGCCGTACCGAAGGGCATGATCGAGTACAGCCAGTCGCCGAGCGCGATCATCCACTTGCCGACCGGCGGGTGCACGATGAAGTCGCCCGCGCCGGTCCAGATGTTCGGGTCGCCCTGACTCAGCATCCGGTCCGAGTCGTCCAGCGAGTCGTGCTCGTACCCGAAGTTCCAGAGCGCGTAGGCGTCCGTGGCGTAGTAGGTCTCGTCGAAGTAGATGCGTTCGGGCTGGTCGAGGTTGAAGAACCTCAGCGCGCCGGCGAAGAGCGCGACGACGGCGGCACCCAACCACCCCAACCACCAGGGGCTGGGCGGGCGGGGCGCGAGGCGGGAACGGAGTGTCGGCGGCTGGGCCGCGGCCGGGGGGTTCGAGGGCGCTGCCTCGCTGTGAAGTGCGGTGGTGGTCATCTCGGCTCGTAGGTTGGGGTCAGAGATGGGGTCCGTTGCGGACGGGCCGCGAAACCGGGTTTCGGGTGGCGCGATAGTGCCAACCGTAGCGCGACAGGACGGGGATCACAGTGGTTGAGGTTGTGGATGGGACGCAGCGGGGCGGGAGGCTGGTCCTGGCCGGGTTGCCCATCGGGAACCAGGAGGACGCGCCGCCCCGGCTGCTGCACGCCCTGGAGGGCGCGCGCGTGATCGCCGCGGAGGACACCCGCCGGTTGAAGCAGTTCGCCTCGCGTTCGGGCATCCGGTTGGGCGGGGAGTCCGGGGCCCGGATTGTTTCTTACTACGACCAGAACGAGACCCGCCGGGGTGAGGAGCTCCTGAGCGACCTCAGGAGGGGCGAGGAGGTCCTGGTCGTCACCGACGCCGGGATGCCCGGGGTGTCCGATCCCGGCTACCGCCTGGCGGCGGCCTGCGCGAACGAGGGGATCCCCGTCACCGCGATCCCGGGGCCTTCGGCGGTGACCACCGCCCTGGTGGTGTCCGGACTGCCCACGGACCGATTCTGCTTCGAGGGCTTCCCGCCGCGCAAGGGCCTGAAGGGGTATCTGGACGAGCTCGCCGACGAGCGCCGCACGATGGTCTTCTTCGAGAGCCCGCACCGGATCGCCGCCACCCTGGAGGCGATGGCCGCCGCCTTCGGCGCGGACCGCCGGGCGGCGGTGTGCCGCGAGCTCACCAAGACCTACGAGGAGGTGCGCCGGGGCGGTCTGGGCGAGTTGGCCGCATGGGCCGCGGAGGGGGTGCGCGGTGAGATCTCGGTGGTCGTGGAAGGTGCCCGCCCCAGGGCGGAGCGCACCAGCGACGCCGACCTGGTGGCCGCGGTGGCCGAACTGGAGGAGGAGGGCGTGCGCCGCAAGGAGGCCATCGTCCGGATCGCCAAGGAGACCGGGGTGCCCAAACGCCGTGTCTACGACCTCGTGCACGGGGTCGTGGAGGCCGAAGCCGAGTAGTCGCCGTGGAGGCCGAGTGGGGATCTGCGACGGAACCTTTCGGCAGCCAGGGCGTCGAACCTGGTAACAACCCGCGACAGGAACGAGGATCTCCCCACGCGCAGCGAACTCTTCCAGCAGGCCCGGGAAACCCAGCAGCCGGGCATGCACCTGCAGAACCACAAGATGCTGAGAGTGGGCCTGAACGGCGAGTTCTTCGCCCGGCAGGGTTCCATGGTCGCCTACCAGGGGAACATCGATTTCTCCTACCAGGGCGCGGGCGGTGTGGGGAAGTTCTTCAAGAAGGCCTTCACGGGGGAGGGCCTGCCCCTGATGCGCGTGTCCGGGCAGGGGGACGTGTTCCTGGCCCGGGACGCCTGGGACGTGCACCTGGTCGACCTGGAGGGGGAGTCCATCACCGTCAGCGGAGAGAACGTGCTGGCCTTCGAGTCGGCCCTGGAGTGGGACATCCGCCGGGTGCAGGGCGCGGGGATGACCGCGGGAGGGGTGTTCAACACCGTTTTCACCGGGCGGGGGCGGCTGGCGATCGCCTGTCACGGAACCCCCGTCCTGCTCAACGTCGACCAGCCCACCTTCGTGGACACCGACGCCGCCGTCGCCTGGTCGAGCTCGCTGCAGACCGGTATCCGCCGGTCCTTCAAAGCGGGCGCCCTCATCGGGCGCGGTAGCGGTGAGGCCTTCCAGCTGTCCCTGGAGGGTCAGGGCTTCGTCCTCGTCCAGGCTTCGGAGGGCGCTCCGACACCGGTCCAGAGCGGCTGAACCGCAGGAGCTCCGCCGAGAGGGGAGGGCCCCGGTCCGCGTGGTGCGCGGACCGGGGCCCTCCCCGTCTCGCTCTGAGGGACGCGGTGTCTAGACCACGGCCCCGTCGTCGTTGTCGCGGGCGGCCTTGGCGGCCACCTTCTGCTTGGCCTTGCGCTCCTTGAGCACGTGCGGAGCGGGCGTCTTGTCCCACTTCTGCAGCCAGATCGCCAGCGGAACCGCGACGAACACCGTGGAGACCACACCGGTGGTCAGACCGACCAGCATCGCGATGGAGAAGTCCTGGAGCGATGAACCGCCGAAGAAGGTCAGGAAGCCCAGGATGATCAACGCCCCGACGGTCGTGTTGACCGTACGCGGCAGGGTGTTGACCACGGCCCGGTTGGCGATTTCCTTGAACGAGGACTTGTCGTCCCTCGCCCACTCGTCCCGGACCCTGTCGAATACCACCACCGTGTCGTTGACCGTGAAGCCGATGACGCTCAGGATCGCGGCGAGGAAGACACCGTCGATGGGCTTGCCCAGCCAGATGAACAGGCCGATGACCAGCACCATGTTGAAGGCCAGCGACAGCATCGTGGATACACCGAAGGACCAGCGGAAACGCCAGGCCAGGTAGACCATCTGCAGGGCCAGTGCCGCGCCGAGGGCGATCAGGGCCTTGTTGCGCAGCTCGTCACCCATGCTCGGGCCGATCAGCTCGTCGCTGACCAGCTCCACACCGCCGGTCGCTTCGTCCAGGGCGTTGGCCACGGCCGAGGCCTCCGGATCGGAGATGTTGCCGGTACGCACGGAGATGTCGCCGTCACCGGCCTCCTGCACCACCGCCGTGTCCGAGCCCGCGAAGTCCAGGCCGGAGATGACCGAGCGAGCCTCGTCCACCGAGATGGGCTCGTCGCCGGTGATCTCGTACTCCAGGACCCGTCCGCCGGTGAACTCCACGCCCAGGTTGGTGTCCCGGACGAACGGGGCGGCGATGGCGGTGAGCACCACCAGCGCGGCGACGGCGAGGCCGACGCGGCGGTAGTCCATGAGCTGCGGGTTCTTCTTCACCAGCCAGGCGCGGACCCGGCCGATCTTGCCGATACCCGTGATGGCGGGGTGCTTCTTGATGACCGCGCGGCGCACGGCCCACTCGACCAGCACGCGCGCGATGATCAGCGCGGAGATCATCGAGGCGACGGTACCGATGCTCAGCGTGACGCCGAAGCCCTGCACGGTGCCGGAGGCGAAGAAGAACAGCAGACCGGCGGCGATGAACGTGGTGACGTTGGTGTCGAGGACCGCGCTCCAGGCCTTCTGCGTTCCCTGGACGAAGCCCTTCTCCAGGCTCGGCGGAATCGCACGGCGGCGACGGCGGGCCAGCGCGCCCGTCTCGGACCTGGCGGCCTCGGCGTCGGTGGCGTCCTGCATCCCGGCGGACTTGTTCGCCTCGTACGTCTTCTGTTGTCGCTGATACTCCTCACGCGCGCGTTCGAAGATCAGCACGTTCGCGTCGATGGCCATACCGATCGCCAACACGAAACCGGCCAGACCCGGCAAGGTGAGTGTGGCCCCCAGAGCGACCAGCGCACCGTAGGCGATCAGGGTGTAGAAGGCCAGCGCGATCGAGGCCAGGAAGCCCACGAGCCGGTACACCAGCGTGATGTACAGGGCGGTGAAGGCGATACCCAGGACCGCGGCGATGGCGCTGGCCTGGATGGCGGCGGCACCCAGGGTCGGGCCGACCGTCTGGCGCTGCACCTCGGTGACCGGCAGCGGCAGCGAGCCGCCCTCGATCAGGACGGCGAGCTCGTTGGCGCTCTCGCTGGTGAAGTTCGCGCCGCTGATGGTGGTCTGGCCGCCGGCCATACCGGACTCGCAGCCGGTCTCCTCGGTCACCTGCGGGGAGGAGATGATCTGGCCGTCCAGAACGATCGCCACACGGCGCTTGGGGTCACCGATCGGGTTGCAGGCGGCCTCGCCGGTCAGCTGGCGCCACTGCTCGCGGCCCTCGCCTCGGAAGCTGACGTTGACGACCCAGGAGGCGCGGTTGACGCTGTCGAGCGCGGCGTCGGCGCTGGAGACGCGGTCGCCCTGGATGGCGGCCTCGCCCAGCTGGAGCATCTGGCCCTCGTCGTCGGGCAGCGTCATCGCGACGTCGGCGGGGTTCTCCGCCGGGGCTCCGCCGGGTGCCTGGGGCATCCCCTGGTCGCCGTCCATGCCTTCGAGGAGCGCCTCCATGTCCAGCTCGTCCGGGGAGAGCTGGCCCTCGCCCTCGGCGGGGGCGCCGTCCTCACCGTCGGCGGGAGCACGGGCCTCGTCCGCGGGCGGGTTGGCGAAGTCGGGGGCCTGCACGCCCTGGCCGCCCGGGTCGCCGACACCGAGCACGGGGTGGAAGGACAGCTGGGCGGTCTGGCCGACGATCTGCGCGGCCTCCGCCGGGTCCTGCACGCCCGGGAGCTCGACGATGATCCGGTTCTCACCGGAACGCGACATGGTCGCCTCGGCCACACCGAGGCGGTCGATGCGCTGGCGCAGCACCTCGACGACCTTGTCGGTGTTCTCCGAGTTGGCCTCGGTGCCGTCGGTGCCGTCCTGGGTCTCCAGGACGATCTGCGTGCCGCCGCTGAGGTCGAGCCCCAGCCGCGGTGGGATGAACCACGCCGCGCCGAACGCGACGAGAATGACGAGAAGGGAGATGAGCGCGCGTGTCCAGCGCGCCCCGGCTCCCGTTTGACTGGACAAGGGGTGAACCTCTCACTGCGGATGGTGGGTACCGGTCGCGTGCCCGGATGCTCAGGGCAGGGGGGTGCGTGATGCCGGTCCCGGCACCTTCGGGGTGCGGGGAGGCGGCCTACCGGGGTGGTCAGACGATGGTGTGCGCGGTGAGAGGTGGTGCCCGGGTGGGCGGCAGCCCCTCCGCGTCGGCCCGTTCGGGAACGGGGTCGTGGTGCGGGAGGTGCAGCGGCCACCAGGGTTGGTCCCACACCGCCAGGCGCAGCGCGCACGTGGGAACGGCGTCGGGCAGGTCCCGCAGCACCGAGCGCTGGTCGCAGGTGGAGGCGGGCGGCCCGAGGGCGACCGTCTGGGATCCGAGGTAGGGGCGCGCTTCCTCCGTCGCCTCGTGGGCTGCGGTGTCGCGGCCGTCGTCGGAGCTGTTCGCGGCGGCGCCGTCGTGGGCGGCCGACCCGCTGTGCGCGGACGCGTCAGCGGGGACGGTGACGCCGCCGTGCGAGGGCAGGGCCACGGTGTCCCTCTCCCCGGAGAGGCCGGCGGCCACCGGGAAGGACAGGATGACCAGCAGGACCACGCTGGTGATCAGCGAGCTGGTCCGCAGGGCAGGGCGGGGTACGGCACGGGTAACCGTGGTGACCACCGCCTCAGGGCCGGGTAGAAGGGTCCTGCTGACTCCGGCCGGTGCCCCGGTGACACACGGCCTCATGTTGCAGAGCATACGGGTACGCACCGGTCCGGGGGAATCGCGCGGTCGTCCCTGTGGACAACCCGGAGAACGGGCGATTCCGCGGACCGACCCGCGGGCCGGTCCACGCAGCCCTTTGGTGCTCGGACACCCCGGGCCACCTTTAGTCTTGAGTCATGTCGTCGAATCGCCACATCCTGACCGCGGTCGCCTGGCCCTACACCAACGGCCCGCGCCACATCGGCCACGTCTCCGGTTTCGGAGTCCCCTCGGACGTCTTCTCGCGTTTCCAGCGAATGTCGGGGAACAACGTGCTGATGGTCAGCGGCACCGACGAACACGGCACCCCGATCCAGGTGCTGGCCGACCAGGAGGGCGTCACCGCCCGGGAGCTGGCCGACCGCTACAACCGGATCATCGCCGAGGACCTGGTCGCGCTCGGTCTTTCCTACGACCTGTTCACCCGCACCACGACCGGCAACCACTACTCCGTCGTCCAGCAGCTGTTCACCACGCTCTACGACAACGGCTACGTCTTCACGCGCACCACCCAGGGCGCGCGGTCCCCGTCCACCGGCCGTACGCTGCCCGACCGCTACATCGAGGGCACCTGCCCGATCTGCGGTTTCGACGGCGCGCGCGGCGACCAGTGCGACAACTGCGGTAACCAGCTCGACCCCATCGACCTGATCTCGCCCCGCTCCCGGATCAACGGCGAGACCCCGGAGTTCGTGGACACCGAGCACTTCATGCTCGACCTGCCCGCCTTCGCCGAGGTCCTCACCGAGTGGCTCAAGGGCAAGGAGGGGGAGTGGCGGCCCAACGTCCTCAAGTTCTCGCTGAACCTGGTGGAGGACCTCCAGCCGCGCGCCGTCACCCGTGACCTCAACTGGGGCGTGCCCATCCCGCTGGAGGGGTGGAGCGACAACGAAGCCAAGCGCGTCTACGTGTGGTTCGACGCGGTGATCGGCTACCTGTCCGCGTCCATCGAGTGGGCCAAGCGCGTCGGCGAACCCGAGGCCTGGCGCCGCTGGTGGCAGGGGGACGCGACCGAGTCCTTCTACTTCATGGGCAAGGACAACATCGTCTTCCACTCGGTCATCTGGCCCTCGATCCTGCTCGGGGCGAGCGGCAAGGGCAACGGGGGCGGCGAGGCCGGTCCGCTGGGCGAGCTGAACGTGCCCACCGAGGTGGTCTCCAGCGAGTTCCTCACCATGGAGGGACAGAAGTTCTCCTCCTCGCGCCGCGTGGTGATCTACGTGCGCGACTTCCTGGAGCGCTACTCCGCGGACGCGCTGCGCTACTACATCATGGCGGCGGGCCCGGAGAACCAGGACACCGACTTCACCTGGGCCGAGTTCGTCCGGCGCAACAACGACGAGCTGGTGGCGGCCTGGGGCAACCTGGTCAACCGCTCCATCTCCATGGCGGCCAAGAACCTCGGCGAGATCCCCGCCGCGGGCGAGTTGACCGACGAGGACCGCAAGGTCATGGACGCCTCCCGGGAGGCCTTCGCCACGGTCGGCGCCCGCCTGGAGAAGTCGCAGTTCAAGGCGGGCCTCCAGGAAGCCATGCGCACCGTCGCCGAGGCCAACAAGTACATCTCCGACCAGGCTCCGTGGGCGCTCAAGAAGACCGACCCGGAGCGCATGGCGACCGTCCTGCACGTGTCCCTGCAGCTGGTCAGCGACGCCAACACCCTGCTGACGCCGTTCCTGCCGGAGTCGGCCAACAAGGTGTACGCGATGCTCGGCGGCACCGGGACCTGGACCGGTATGCCCCGCATCGAGTCCGGCCACGACACCATCGGCGGCTCCGAGGAGAAGGTGGACTACCCGGTCATCACCGGTGACTACGCCGACAACCACGCCCGCTGGGAGTCGGTCCCGATCGTCCCGGGCACCCCGCTGAGCCGCCCGACCCCGCTCTTCACCAAGCTCGACCCGTCCGTGGTCGATGAGGAACTGGCCCGTCTGGCCGGCGAGAGCGAGTAGAGCAGCACCAAGGTCGAAGCGGGTCCCGGGAGACTCCTCCCGGGCCCGCCTCTGTTCCGGGCGCCCCGCCCGGCGGATCGGTTGCCCGACCGATCCGGGACGCCGTGCCGCCTAGAATCACCACGGCGGAGCAGCACGACAACGGGGGCAGGGCATGGGTAAGCGCAGTGGCAAGGCGGTCAAGGAGCGCAACGCGCAGACGCCGCCTCCGGCACCTGAGGGCCTGCGGGTCTCTGTGGCCGACAGCCACACCCACATGGACATGCAGACACCCGAGGTCGAGGAGATCATCGCCGCCGCCGAGGCCGTGGGGGTGACCCCGCTCGTGCAGGTGGGGGTCGACCTGCCCTCCTCGCGCTGGGCGGCGCAGGTCGCCGAGGCCCACCCCGGCAAGGTGTGGGCCGCGGTGGCGCTGCACCCGAACGAGGCTCCGCGGGTGGTGCACGGCGACGGCGCCGAGGGCGTGGAGGCCGACGAGACCGACTGGACGGAGAAGGCCCGCCCGGCCGGCGGGATCGAGGCCCTGGAGGCACAGCTCGCCGAGATCGACGCGCTGGCCGCCCTGCCGCGGGTGGTGGCGGTCGGTGAGACCGGGATGGACACCTTCCGCACCGGGCCCGAGGGCGCGCGTGCGCAGGAGGAGTCCTTCCGCCGCCACATCGCCATCGCCAAGAAGCACGGCAAGGCCCTCATGATCCACGACCGCGAGGCCCACGAGGACGTGCTGCGGATCCTGGCCGAGGAGGGCGCTCCGGAGCGGGTGGTCTTCCACTGCTTCTCCGGTGACGCCGACATGGCCCGGGTGTGCGCCGAGCACGGCTACTTCATGAGCTTCGCGGGCAACGTGACCTTCGCCAGCGCCGAACCCCTGCGCGAGGCGGCCAAGGTGGCCCCGCCCGAGCTGGTGCTGGTGGAGACCGACGCTCCCTTCCTCACCCCCAAGCCCTACCGGGGCCGCCCCAACGCCCCGTACCTGATCCCGCTCACGCTGCGCGTGCTGGCCGAGACCAAGGGCATGGGCGAGGACGAGCTCGCCGGGATCGTCGCGGACAACGCCCGCAGGGCCTTCGGGTTCTGAGAGGCAGGGGCGACCCCTCCCCCCAAGATGATCTTGCTACCAGGAGCGAGTTCGGCGCCGAACTCGCTCCTGGTAGCAAGATCACCGGGGATGAGGGGTGGGGGCGGCCCGTCAGTAGCCGCGTTTGCGGCGGGCCGCCTCGCGGCCGTGGCGGTCGTTCTTCTTCCATTCCTTGCGGCGTTCGGCGCGGAGCCGGGCGTCGCCGCGGGACCGGTTCCACTCGGCCTCGCGGCGCAGCTTGTACCAGCGCTCCAGACGCCGGGTGTCCAGCTCGCCCTCGTCCACCGCCGCGTTGACCGCGCACCCCGGCTCGTCGCCGTGCGCGCAGTCCCGGAACCGGCACCGCTCGGCCAGTGCGTTGATGTCGGCGAAGGTGCGGTCCACCCCGCTCTCGTCCCCGGGCACGTCGATGCGGCGCACCCCGGGGATGTCCAGGAACAGCGCGCCCCCGGGCATCGGGATCAGCTGCCGATGGGTGGTGGTGTGCCTCCCCCGCCGGTCCTCGCGGATCGCGCCGGTCTGCATGACCGTCTTCCCGGCCAGGGCGTTGAGCAGGCTCGACTTTCCGGCGCCCGAAGTGCCGAGCAGCACCCAGGTGGCGCCGGGCCGCAGCCGTGCGGCCAGTTCCTCCAGACCCAGACCGGTGTGCGCGCTGACGGTGTGCACGTCGGCGCCGGTGGTGGCGGACTCGACCAGTTCGACCACCTCGGGCAGGCGCTCACCGGCGAGTTCGGCCTTGGTGATCGCGACGACCGGGGTGGCCCCGCTGGTCCAGGCGAGGGTGAGGAAGCGCTCCAGACGACCCACGTTGGGCCCCTGGTCGGCGGCCTCGCAGATCAGGACCGCGTCGATGTTGGCGGCCAGGACCTGATCGTGGGAGTCCTTGGCCACGCCCTGGCGGACGAGGGTGCCCGAGCGCTCCAGGACGGCCTCGACCAGCCAGGTGTCGCCGGAGCGGCGGACGGCCACCCAGTCCCCGCTGGTCGGAGCGGTGGCGGGATCGGCCTCCGCGGCTTTGCGGACGGCCGGGGCGAGTGAGGCGGTCTCGTGCTGGGGGAGACGGATGCCCACGGCTCCCCGGCGGGCCTCGGTGACCCGTGCGGGGAGCAGGACGTGTGTCGAGTGCCGGGCGGCGGCGTCGAAGGCCGTCTCGACACGGGGGTTCCAGCCGAGCCCGCTGAGCGGGTGGCCGAAGGTGTTCTCGGGCATGCTGGTGGTGCTGTGCTGACTCACTGTGCTCTTTCGGTAGAGCGCGAGCCGGTGCCTGGGGCGGGTCGAACGCGACCTACGGCTCGCTGACGACGGGAAGACGGGTGTGGGAACCAGGCGTGGTGCAGGCCATGGCTTGCTCCTCTCGTCAGCGGCCGGCGCGGACCGCACGGCACGCACCGACCCTAGGACAGGGCCCGTGGTCGGTGCCAATGGTTTTTCGAGGGTTCCCCGGATCCGACGGGGGAGCTTCCGGCGGGAGGCTCCCCGCCGGGGCGGGCCGTTTCGCTCAGGCCGCGCGTCGGGCCCTGACGCGGTGCACCGCGAAGGCGGTGCCACCGGCGACGGCCAGCACGGCGACCACAGCGGCGACCGCGTCGACGTCGTCGTCCGGGTCTGCCCCGGCGGAGCCGTCTGCCCCGGTGGAGTCGGACTCATCGGCGGAGTCGGAGTCATCGGTCGCGGCGGAGTTGGTCCGCATGGTCTCGATGATCCAGTCGGCGTAAGCGGGCGCACCGGTGTAGAGGCCGGGGCCCTGCGAGCACGGCACGTCCGGGGCGCCGGGTCCGGAGGTGACGCCGATCAGCTCCCCACGGCCGTCCTGGCCGTCCCGGCCCTGTCGGACCTGCGGCCCGCCGGAGTCCCCGAAACACGCCATGGCCTCGGGCACGGTGGTGACGGTGCACAGCCGGGTCCGGTCCGCCCAGCCGGGGGCGCACTCGGACTCGTCGCCCCTGCGGGTGTCCAGCTCCTGGAGCCGGTCCGGGAAGTCGAACCCGGTGTCCACGGTGGTGCCGAACCCGATGACCCGGGTCGCCGTGCCGGGCTCCCCGGCCCTCAGCGGCGCCTGGTCCACACGTCGTCCCCGGGCCGGGACTGTTGCCGTGGGACGGGTGCCTCCGGTGCCCCGTGCCGGGGCCGGTAGGAGGCGTCGGTGCTCTGTACGGTGTGCTCCGCCGCCCGGTGGGAGGGACGGGTGTAGTCCCTGCGCTCGTACTCGTCCTCGCCGCCCAGCAGCAGGAAGAGGCTGCAGATCAGAAGGAAGACGAACAGCCCGATGATCACGGGCAGCAGCAGGTCGCGCGCCTTGGCTCCGTCGGGTGCGCCGATGGGGTTGAAGTCGGCCGGAGTGACGTGGAGCCCGGCCATGCCGGTGTAGTGCATCGCGGTGACCGCGGTCGCCATGACCACCGCGGCCAGGGCGATGCCGCCCAGGTGCTGGAGGTTGCGGGCGAACCACAGCGCGGTGGTGGCGGCGGCCACGGCGATCACGCACGAGAGCGCCACGTAGGCGGGGTCGTGGTGCGTGCTCCCGTGGATGTTCATGGCGGCCACACCCGTGTAGTGCATGGCGATGACGCCGACACCGACCAGGGTGCCGCTGGCCAGGAGGCGGCCCGTGGTGGGCCGCCGCAGCACCAGGTGGAGGGCGATCAGGACGACCATGATCGGTAGGGCACCGCTGATCACGGTGAGGAGGACGTCGTAGCGCAGGGGGGAGCCGGTGACGGAGTAACCGAACATGGCGACGAAGTGCATCGCCCAGATGGCTATCCCGCCGATCGAGAGTGCTGCGAGGCCCAGCCACTGCCAGCGGAAGAAACCCGTCGCCCGACGGGCTCTGGAGGCGAAGGCAAGCCCCAGGAAGGAACCGACCGCCGAGATGATGTAGGCGGTCGCGGGCGTCATCCAGCCTTGGGGGAGGAGATCGGACACGTTCCCTGTTCTCTGCTTTCCATGATGCAAGTCACAATTGTGGCTTCTGTTCATGGAGCGTAGAGATGTCGTTAATTCGGCGCTAGGGGAGCATTCGCTTCTTCAGTAGGGTCGGACCGTGGCGCCTTACCGTGATCACTCACGACAGGTTTCCACGGCCCGCCCTCCGAACCCGCCGTGCGCCTTTCAACGCAACGGGCTCTCCACGGTTCCTCAACAGGTTGCAGGTCGTGTGGTCCACGGGGTGGGAATCGAATACCCCCTGAACCGATACCGGGACACCGTGACGTTGGATGCGCCACGGAAAACAGATCCCTGATAGGCGAGCCGCCACCCACGATCGGTGAACCGCCGCCTCAACTCACGCAGACCAATATTGGAGTGCTTGCGGCGGATCCAAGAAGACAACCTCCACCAGGAAAAGGAATCCACAGTGGAGAACATCTTCTTGGACACACCATGACGGAAGTAGTTCGCCCACCCCCGAACCATCGTGTCCACCTCCGCGATCTTGCGTTCGGTGGCCGTGTTCCGGGTGGGTCTGTTCGTTGCCCGCCGCACCCCGTCCTTGATCGCCTGAACGGATTTCTTAGACGGGATGGTGTAGACGTACCGACGTCGGGTCCCTCTCTTCACCCTGCGGCGAATATGAAACCCGAGGAAATCGAACCCCTGGTCGATATGGACAACCCCGGTTTTCTCCTCGGCCAAGCGCAGCCCTAACGGGGTCAGTACCTGGCTCACCTCTTCTTTCAAGACCTCGGCCCGGTCACGGCTCCCTTGCACCATGATGACGAAGTCATCAGCGTAACGAACCAGTTTCCAGTTACCGATTCCCTTCTGGCGACGAACACGTCTACGGTATGCACTGGTTTCCCATTGCGCTGCGATGTATTCGTCCAGTGCTGACAACGCGATGTTGGCCAGCAACGGTGACAGGATTCCGCCTTGCGGCGTCCCGGTGATGGTCTCCTCTCGATTCCCGGACTGTGTCATCACGCCGGATTTCAAGAACGATTTCACCAGCGCGTTGGTCCGCTTGTCCTTGACCCGTCCTCTCACCCTATCCATCAAAGAGGTGTGATCGATCTCGTCGAAGCACGCTTTGATGTCGGCTTCCAGAACCCAGTGGTGGTTCTTCACCGGTGAGGCGAGGCTGTGGATCTCGGCGATCGCGTCCTGAGCGCGCCGGTTGGGCCGAAAACCATAGGAGCAGGGAAGGAAGTCCGCCTCGAAGACCGGTTCCAGCACCGCTTTCAGTGATGCCTGAACCACTCTGTCGATCACGGTGGGGATCCCCAGCTTGCGCAGCTTCCCGCCCGCTTTGGGGATCGCCACCCGACGTACTTCACTGGGTCGGAATTCCCCGCTTTTGAGCAGGTCGCGCACCTGTTGGAGGAACGCATCCCTTCCGATACGGGATCGGACCATGTGCACGGTGACCCCGTCGACTCCTGCTGTCCTGGCACCTTTGTTCCGGGCGGTGCGTTCGAACGCATCGACCAGGAACGCCGGATCATAGACCAGGTTGAATACGTCATCGAACCTGCGTGAAGAATCCTCCTTCGCCCATTGATGGAGTTTGGTCTGCATCTTCCGTACCCGAAAGTAGGCGGTATCGGAATCCGGCCATACGATCGAAGCTCCGGTGTTCACCGGTGCGTCTTCGGATCTTGCATTCACCTGTGTTCTCCTTGGAATCGCTGCCGCCCTTCGCCATGTGACCGGCTTTCCCGGTCTCGGACTACTACGGCGTCTCCGCCCCACTGGCCTTCTTCGGTGAGCATCGCACCTATCCTTTCCTTTCTCGATGGCATCGAGAAGGGAAGGGAGTGAGGACCGGTGGTTCCCACGTTCGCTGTTCTCCGATCGACGGGCGAGGTACCCGGCTTTACCCCCGCAGTATCGCCCTGGTTACGCCGTAGACCTTCACCAGGGCCTCCCTGCCAGATCTCACATACCGGCTCGGGAGTTTTCCACCACGAGAGAGAACTATGGTCCTCTCCGTTGGTGGATGCGCACTGCTTTCCAGCCCGGATCCACCGGGTTAGAGCTGGCGAAAAATTAGGGGGTTTTATGGCACCGGTTCCTTTCGTATACCGTCCCATCTCGCTAACCGCGGCATGACCCATCCGGTAGTACTGGGCCATCCAGGCATTGTCAGGGCTGCTTCCCGTCCTTGGCGGCGATCTCCGCTTCAGACTGCCCCTTGCTTCACCTTCTCGCTACGACGAGAAGGCGGCGGAGTTGCTTTCACCTCCACTCGGATATGTGTTTGAACAGCGCCTCGTGGCGCACGTGAGGTTTTCTCAGCGAAGATCATTTCCACTGCCTGTTGAGGACAAGAGCCGCACGGGCGATGTCTCCGATCCGGCTCGGGCTAAGCGTGACGTACTTCAGCGTCCGCCAGCGCTCCTTGAGTTCGGCGGCGGTGCGCTCACCGAGCGCACGCACGTGCCGCAACAGCGCGTTATACATCCGTGTGTCCACGTGCAGAGCCCCTTCGCCCTGGCCCGTAGGGCGCTTGATGGGGGTGTGCACGCCGATACCGGCGCCTTGGTAGCCCTTGTCAGCCAGGGTGGGCAGGCCCTCGGCCGCTGCCTTGTACAGGGCGGGCAGGGCGTGGAGGCGGGCGGCGGTGATGTCGGGGGTGGATCCGGGCTCGACTGCGGAGACCCACAGCGGGGTGCCGTCCGGTGCGGATAGGAACTGGATGTTGCCGCCGAAGGCCTTGTGTTTTTGGCTGAACCACAGGTCGTTGCCGTTCTCGCGGACGCCCGCGAGGCGGTCGGAGGCGATCAGCGTGCCGTCCAAGACTACGCGCGCTATCCCTTCGTTGTGGCAATTGGCCAAGACTTCGTGCAGGTCGGGGGCCTGGCCGGCGAGGACGTCGATGCCTTCGTGTAGGTAGCGGTAGCTGGTGGCCTGGGAGATTCCGGCGTCACGGGCCAGGCAGTGCACACAGCCGCGCTCACGGAACCAGCGCAGCACCAGCACCGCTTGGCGGAACGGCCCGAGTGCCCGTGAGCCCT
Organism: Nocardiopsis metallicus; assembly: GCF_014201115.1. GTDB lineage: Bacteria > Actinomycetota > Actinomycetes > Streptosporangiales > Streptosporangiaceae > Nocardiopsis > Nocardiopsis metallicus. The sequence continues at coordinate 4,662,947 of NZ_JACHDO010000001.1, read as the reverse complement.
TCGGAGTGGCGATGCTTCGGCGGTGGGCGGCCAGGTGTCGGGCGAGGAACTCGACGATGTGGCGTGGGACGTCGAGGGTGGCAGAATAGGTGACCAACGTGAAGCCTCTGGTGGTTACGGACATGATCTTGTGGTGAGACCTGTCCTACCAGGGGCTTTACGTCTGCTCGCATCCAGGTGCCACTCGTCCGGCCCGGCGGGGATCCGAAAATCACCCTGCTCCGCAGAGATCATTTCGCTGAGAAAACCTCAGTGGCCTGATGTGGCCAATATGCGGTCGCGGGGTTGTCAGCCGACGTTGTTTCTGTCGCGGTGACGGGACTTGTTGTCCTCGCCCGCGTTCAGCAACAGGAACAGGCTGCAGACCATCAGGAAGACGAACAGCCCGGTGATCAGCGGCAGCAGCAGGTCCGAGGTGTTCGCGCCGGGCGGCGGGGTGAGCGGGACGTGCTCGGCGGGGGTGAAGCTCATGCCGAACATCCCGGTGTAGTGCATGGCCGAGACGGCGATGCCCATCAGGAGGGCGGCGAGCAGGGAGTAGGAGGCGCGGCGCACGTTCAGGGCGAACCAGAGCGCCGTCGTGGCCGCGCTCACCGCGATCACGCACGCCGCGCCCACGTAGACGGGGTCGTGGTGCAGGTGGCCGTGGACGTTCATCGAGGCCATGCCCATGTAGTGCATACCCACCACGCCGGCCCCCGCGATCAGCCCGCCGCTGATGATCCACGGCTTGCTCGGCCGCGTCGTGGCCAGGGTGAGCGCCACGAACATCACGCCGATCGCCAGCAGGCCGCTGAGAACGGTCAGCGTGGTGTCGTAGCGGATCGGCGCGCCCTGGACACGAAAGCCCATCATGGCGACGAAGTGCATGGACCAGATGGCCGTGCCGCCCAGGCAGGCCGCGCTCAGGGTAAGCCACAGCCAGCGCCCGGCCCCGGCGGCATCCCTGGAGAGCAGCGCGAACCGCAGTCCGATGAACGAACCGGTCACGGAGAGGACATAGGCGATGGAGGGTGTCCACCAGCCGTATGCGAAATGGTCGATCATGGCGAGGGCTCCGGGGAGAAAGTGTGCGGGAGGCGAAAAAGGCACGGAAAAGCAGAGAGGAAAGGAGGGATGAATCTACTTTAGGACCTTTATTTCGGCCTTTGGCTCGCCAAGAACCTGCTCCGGGGGCTGGTGGCGGAGGTCAGAGGTGAGAGCTACCGCCTGGTAGGAGCTTTCGGTGTCCGGGGGGCGACGGGTGATGCTGGGCACAGGCGAGCCCGGGCGCTCAGTCCCGGTGGCTGCGCAGGCCCTCGAAGGCGATCCGGCACAGGGAGTCGGCGAGCTCCTCGGCGGCCATGCCGCGGTCCGGCTTGTACCACTCCACGATCGAGTTGACCATGCCGAAGAGCAGGCGTGAGGCGACCGCGGGGTCGACGTCGCTGCGGATGTCGCCGTCCACGACACCGGCGCGGACCAGGTCGGCGATGAGGTGGTCGAACTGGCGTCGGCGCTCCAGGGCGTGCTTCTCCACCTCGGTGTTGCCGCGTACCCGCAACAGCAGGGTGACGTGCGGCAGCTCCTCCACCAGCACCCGGACACTGCCGCGCATCACGTGTTCGAGCCGCGCGATGGCGGGTCCGGTGACGGCGCCCTCCTCGCGGGTGACCTCGAACAGGGCGTCCATGGCCAGGTCCAGGGACTGGCGCAGCAGTTCGGTCTTGCCGGTGACGTGGTGGTAGATCGCGGACTTGGTCACGCCCAGGGCGCGGGCCAGGTCCTCCATGCTCGTGCCGTCGTAGCCGCGTTCGTTGAACACGCGCGCGGCCACGCGGAGCACGGAGTCGGCGTCGTGCCCCGGTCGGCCGGAGCGGCGCCGACCGGTCTGGCGCGAGGAGGCTGGTTCGGTTGCGGAAGATCGGGACACGGTTGTCGAATCTACCTTGTGACGGGGACGGACGTGCGGGAGGCGGCCGACCGGCCGTGTCCTTCCTCCCACGAGGACTTGCTAACTTAACGAACGGTCGGTTAGTAACGCACTATAGAGCCCGGACCATCAGCTGAGAGAGGGCGTAAGCCGTGCCGACACACCACCCGGACCTGCTCGAACGACACCGAGGAACCCTTGACGCCGCCGTCGCGGCGATCCGCGGGCGGCACCACCACAGCGCCTACCCGGAGTCGCCGAGCCGCTCGGTCTACGGTGAGGAGGCCGCCCCGGAAGGAAGGGCCGCCTTCGAGGCGCTGCTCGGCAAGGACTTCCCGCTCGACGGGCCCGGCGACCGGGGCCGCGTGGCCACCGAACGCTCTCCCTACGGCCCGGCACTCGACGTCACCTACCCGCGGGCCGACGCCGAAGCCCTCCTCGCCGCCTCCGGCCGGGCCCTCGCCTCCTGGCGGCGCGTGTCCCTGGAGGTGCGCGCGGGCGTGTGCCTGGAGATCCTCGACCGGCTCAACCGCCGCAGCTTCGAGATGGCGCACGCCGTCCAGCACACCACCGGCCAGTCCTTCGTCATGGCCTTCCAGGCGGGCGGCCCGCACGCCCAGGACCGGGGGCTGGAGGCGGTGGCCTACGGCTACGACCTGATCGGGCGCTACGCGGGCGAGTCCCGGTGGGAGAAACCCCAGCGCCGCGGCGGCCCGGTCACGATGGCCAAGCGCTACACCGCGCGCGGCCGCGGGATCGGCCTGGTCATCGGCTGCAACACCTTCCCGACCTGGAACTCCTACCCCGCGCTCTTCGCGGACCTGGTCACCGGCAACACCGTGATCGTCAAGCCCCACCCGGGCGCGGTACTGCCGCTGGCGATCACCGTGGCGGTCGCCCGTGAAGTGCTCACCGAGCAGGGCATGGACCCCGACGCCGTGCTGTTGGCGGCCGAGGCCCCCGAGGACCGCATCGCGGCCGATCTCGCCCTGCGCCCCGAGGTGCGGATCGTCGACTTCACCGGCTCCACGGAGTTCGGCGACTGGTTGGAGGACAACGCCCGGCAGGCCTTCGTCAGCACGGAGAAGGCCGGGACCAACACGGTGGTGGTGGACTCCACGGACGCCTACCGCCCGATGCTGGGCAACCTCGCCCATTCCCTGTCCCTGTACAGCGGCCAGATGTGCACCACCCCGCAGAACATCTACGTCCCGGCCGGAGGTGTGGACACCGACGAGGGGCACAAGGGCGCCGACGAGTTCGCCGCGGACCTGGCCGTCGCCGTCGCCGAACTGGCCGCCGATCCCGCGCGGCTCGTGGGCGTGCTCGGAGCCGTGGTCAACGACGGGGTGCGGGAGCGGGTGGACGCGGCCGAGGGGCTGGGGGAACTACTGCTCGCCCCGACGTCGCCCGTCCATCCGGAGTTCCCCGACGCCGTCGTGCGCACCCCGGCCCTGATCTGGCTGGGCGCCGAGAACCGGCAGGTGTACGGGCGCGAGCACTTCGGCCCGATCTCCTTCGTGATCACCACGGCCGACACCGGGGAGTCCCTGCGCCTTCTCGGCGAGACCGTCGCCGAGAAGGGAGCGATCACCGCGGCGGTCTACTCCACCCGCGAGGGCGTGCTGGAGCGGGCGGAGCAGGCCGCCCTGGAGGCCGGGGTGAACCTGTCCGCGAACCTCACCCAGGGGGTGTTCGTCAACCAGTCGGCCGCCTTCAGCGACTACCACGGTTCGGGGGCCAACCCCGCGGCGACCTCCGCGCTGACCGACCCGCGTTTCGTGGCGGGCCGCTTCGACTTCGTGCAGTCTCGCCGCCACGTCTGAGAAGTCCGTTACGGCCGTGTGGAACCGTGTCCCGTTTCGGCCCCGGCGCGTTAGGGAAGCGTCAATTCCCTTGTCTCCCCTGATGCGCCGGGAGTAGCTTTTATCCGCTTTGCAAGCAAAAGTCATTTTGTTCGTGAAACGGAAACAGAGGCCCCCATGGCCATCACCCGTCGCGGCGCCTTCAAGGCGTCGCTCCTCGGCGGTGTCGGCGCAGCCGTCGCCACCACCCTCCCCTCCTCCGCCTGGGCTGGAGCCGCCCCCGCCGGGGCCGTCACCGGCGACGCCAAGGAGGCCCTGCGCCTGCTCAAGGAGGGCAACAGACGCTGGCACCGCCACGTGTCCCAGCACCCCCACGAGAGCAGGGCGCGCCGCGCCCAGCTGGTCGAGGGCCAGGAGCCCTTCGCGGTCGTCCTGGGCTGCGCGGACTCCCGGGTGCCCCCGGAGCTGGTCTTCGACCGGGGTCTGGGCGACCTCTTCACCATCCGCTCCGCGGGCCAGGTCCTGGACGGTTCCGTGCTCGGCAGCCTCACCTACGCGGTCGAGCACCTGCGCACGCCCCTGATCGTGGTGATGGGCCACCAGAGCTGCGGAGCGGTCGACGCGGCGGTGCAGGCGCACCGCACCGGCGAGCTCCCGCACGGCCACGTCGGCGGCCTGGTCGCGGAGATCCTGGAGGTGGTGGAGTCCACCCCCGACGACGGCGAGGACTTCCTCGACGACTGCGTCCGGGCCAATGCCCGGCACATCGCGCGGCGGCTCCGCGAGGACGGCGAACTGGGTGAGTTCGTGGCGGACGGAAGGTTGAAGGTCGTGGCCGCCCGCTACGACCTGGAGAGCTCCAGGGTCACCTGGCTCTGAGTTCCAGCGAGCCCCCGCAGATCCGCCGAGCCCCGCCGGGCCGTCCTTCCGGCGGGGATCCGCCGTTCCGGGCCGGTGGCGGAAGTCCCGAAGGGCGTCAAATCACGCAGACGCCGCTGACGGGGCCACCGAGCTGTTTTCTTCTTTTCTGGTGCGCTATACACATATCCAGTAGAAAATTCCCCTGTCGCATTTTCCGGCCTCCCAGCTGATTAACCAGCCAAGACGCGATAAATGCCGGAAAACCCTGCGCGCGCGAGCCCGCGGTCCTATTCTCGTGCTGTCCCCGAAGGACGTTTTCCGATCCGCCAGCGGACCGGTCCCAGCAGACCCGGATCAGGGAAGGAACGCCGTGCTCGCCATCGACCAGCAGATGCGGGAGATGCTCCAGACGCCCGGGGTGTGCAGTGTCTGCCTCGTCGACTGGCGCGACAACCGCGTCCTGAACTGTGTCGGCAGTGATGAGAGCGACCGGGTCACGGGCACGTCGGCGATCCTGCAGGCCATCCACGGCGGTCCGCTCTGCGCCAGCCAGGTGGTGGAGGACGTGGTCGTCACCGAGGGCGACCACCACCTGCTCTTCGCGGTCCTGCGCGGCTCCGAGTTCTGCGTCCAGGTGCGCCTGGACCGGAACCGGGGCAGCCTCGGCTTCGCCCTGCACCGCCTGCGCAACCTCGCCGACACCGCCGAGGTCCCGCGCCGGGAACAGGACCGCCCGCCGCGTCGGGGCCGTGGCGGTCAGGTCCGGCCCCGTGCCCTGGTCACGGTGGAGCGCCCGGTGCTGGAACGCGTCCTGACCGCACTGCGCTCCCTGTCCCTGGGGCTGTTCCGGACCGGAACGGTGGTCGTGTGAGCGGTGGCAACGCCCCGCGCCGCCGCGCTCCGGGACTGCGTCGTTGGATCGCCGACCGGAGAGTGCTGCGTCGGCTCAACCAAAGAAAAGAGAAGGACATGCCGAACATCGAAGCCGGGCTCAAGGAAATGATGGAGATCGACGGGGCGGCCGGTGCCGCCGTGGTCGACTACAGCAGCGGGATGGCCCTCGGAACGCTCTCCACGAACAAGTCGTTGGACCTCACCGTCGCCGCCGCCGGGAACACCGAGGTGGTCCGGGCCAAGATGCGGACCATGGACCAGCTGGGCCTCAACGACGCGATCGAGGACATCCTCATCACCCTGTCCGGGCAGTACCACATCATCCGCCCGCTCACCAGCCGCAAGGGGCAGGGGCTCTTCCTCTACCTGGCCCTGGACCGCACCCGGGGCAACCTGGCCCTGGCCCGGCACCGCCTCAAGAGCATCGAGGAGACCCTGGAGGTCTGAGCCCGCGGGGCAAGGGGCAGGATTGCCGGTGACCACCCCCCACCGCGCAGGGAGACCGGCCATGTTCCGGATCGCGATCAGTCGGCTCACCGACGACGGCCAGCACATCACCACGGAACACCGGGGCACCGCCATGTCCGTGGACGAGGCGCTGCTCGCCCTTCGCGAGCACCTGCCGGCCGTGGACACCAGCGCGTTCGAGAGCGACGCCGTGCAGCGCTCGGTCAACCGCGTCAACGACTTCCGCCACGACGTGCACACCCCCGACGGAGGCCGCTACCGCGTGGTCATCGCCCCGATGATGTGAGCCCGGCGCCACGGGGGCCTCCGCGTGGCGCCGGGCGAGAAGCAGCAGTTCACCAGGCCAGCGCGTCAGCCGGAGCCGAAGGCCGAGTCGAAGGAGGACTCGGGCGGGTCGAAGGCGTTGGCCCGGACGAACCTGACCGCCTCGGCGGCGCCGGTGAGGCGGTCCATGCCCGCGTCCTCCCACTCGACGGAGATCGGCCCGTCGTAGCCGATCGAGTTCAGCACGCGGAAGCACGCCTCCCAGGGCACGTCGCCGCGGCCGGTGGACACGAAGTCCCAGCCGCGGCGCGGGTCGCCCCAGGGCAGGTGGGAGCCCAGGCGCCCGTTGCGGCCGTTGCCCACGCGTTTGCGGGCGTCCTTGCAGTCCACGTGGTAGATGCGGTCCCGGAAGTCCCACAGGAAACCGACCGGGTCGATGTCCTGCCACACCATGTGGCTGGGGTCCCAGTTCAGCCCGAAGGCCTCCCGGTGGCCCACGGCCTCCAGGGCGGCCTGGGTCGACCAGTAGTCGTAGGCGATCTCGGACGGGTGCACCTCGTGCGCGAACCGCACGCCCACCTCGTCGAACACGTCCAGGATCGGGTTCCAGCGGTCGGCGAAGTCCTGGTAGCCAGCCCTGATGACGTCCTCGCCCACCGGCGGGAACATCGCCACGTACTTCCAGATCGCCGAACCCGTGAAGCCCACCACCGTGGACACGCCCAGCTTCGCCGCGGCCCGGGCGGTCAGCTTCATCTCCTCGGCGGCGCGTCGGCGCACCCCCTCCGGTTCGCCGTCGCCCCAGATCCGGGACGGCAGGATGTCCCGGTGGCGCTGGTCGATGGGGTCGTCGCAGACCGCTTGGCCGAGGAGGTGGTTCGAGATGGCCCACACACCGAGGCCGTGGCGTTTGAGGATGTCCAGGCGCTCCTGGACGTAGGCGTCGTCCACGGCGGCCCGGGTGACGTCCAAATGGTCGCCCCAACAGGCGATCTCCAGTCCGTCATAGCCCCAGGACGAGGCGAGCGCGCACACTTCCTCGAAGGGCAGGTCGGCCCACTGGCCGGTGAAGAGAGTGACCGGTCTGGTCATCGGACTACCTCCGTGGTGGTCGGGTTGGGGTGTGGCCGGTTGGCTGCCGGTCCGGTGCGGGGCCGGACGGCTCAGAGCGGGGTCGGCCCCGCCGGTGCCGGCACACCGACGAGGCCGAGCATGAGGTCGCGGACCTCGGTGGCCGCGATACGGTCCCGGGCGAGGGAGGGGTCGGTGCACAGCAGCAGGGGCCCGTCCGCGGGGGACTCGTGCCCTCGCCCGTGCGTGCCCCGGACACAGCCCGGGTCCAGGGGGACGACGTTCATCGTGTAGCGCAGGCCGACCTTCTTACGGACCAGGTTGGCCGCCGCCCGCGCCTTGACCAGCGGGTCGGCGGGGTCCAGGAAGAGTTCGGCCGGGTCGTAACCGGGTTTGCGGTGGATGTCGACGCCGCGAGCGAAGTCGGGGGCGGATCCGTCGCGCAGCCAGTAGTAGTAGGTGAACCAGGCGCCGGGTTCGGCGAACAGGACCAGCTCCCCGGAGCGTTCGTGGTCGAGCCCGTACCCGGCCTGGGCCGCGCGGTCCAGGACCAGCTCCACCCCGTCCAGCCCGCGCAGGAGTTCGGTGACCCCGGGCAGGTCGGCGGGGTCCCGGACGTACACGTGGGCGCACTGGTGGTCGGCGACCGCGAAGGCCCGGGAGGCCCAGGGGTCCAGGTACTCCATGCCCTCCTGGGTGTAGACCTCCAGCAGGCCCGCCTCGCGCAGCAGCCGGTTGACGTGCACCGGCTTCTCGGCGGGGGTGATGCCGTACTCGCTGAGCACCATGACGGCGGTCCCGGCCGCCTCGGCGTCGTCGAGCAGCGGTGCGAGCGCGGCGTCCAGGTCGCGCACCGCCTGCCGGGCCTGCTCGGAGCCGGGGCCGAAGCGCTGGAGGTCGTAGTCCAGGTGCGGTACGTAGCAGAGGGTCAGGTCGGCCTTCGGCAGGAGCTTGCGGGTGGCGGCGACGATCCACTCGGTGGAGCGGATCGAGGCGGTCGGCCCCCAGTAGTGGAACAGCGGGAAGGGGCCCAGCTCCGAGGTGAGTTCGTCGTGCAGGGAAACCGGCCGGGTGTAGCAGTCCGGGGACTTGCGCCCGTCCGCGTGGTAGACCGGCCGCGGCGTGACCGTCCAGTCGGTGGTGGCGCCCATGGCGTACCACCAGCAGACGTTGGCGGTGCGGAAGCCCGGCCGGTGGCGGCGGGCGGTCTCCCACACCTTCTCACCCCGGACCAGGCGGTTGTGCTGGCGCCACAGGTACACCTCGCCCAGGTCCCGGAAGTACCAGCCGTTGGCGACCGCGCCGTGGCTGGCGGGGGCGGTTCCGGTCAGGAAGGTGGACTGCACCGTGCAGGTGACGGCGGGCAGGACGGTGTCCAGCGCGGCCTGCCAGCCGCGGTCGGCCAGGGCGCGCAGGCGCGGTGCGTGTTCGAGGAGCCGGGGGGTGAGCCCGACCGCGTTCACGACGAGGAGGCGTCTTGACTCAGTCATGGGAAGTCCTTCCGGTTCGGGCTCAGAGCGGGGTGAGGCCGAGGTCGGTGAGCCGGTCGCGGGCCCAGGCCAGCTCGGCGGCGATCCCGGCGATGAGGCCGTCCTCGCCGACCGGCCGCAGGGCCTCGGGCAGTACCGACCAGGTGTAGGTCTCCACCTCCACGTGGTCGGTGCGGGCGCCGCCGGGGCCCAGCAGGTGGGCGAGGGTCTCGGTGAGGTGGTCGGCGGTGCCGCGCAGGGGGGCGGCGGCGGGGGAGTGCAGGGGCGCGTGGAAGTGGGTGCGCCAGGGTCCGCGCCCGTGCAGGGGCCGGGGCCCGTCGAGCGCCTCGGGGAGGTCGTCGCGGCCCCGGGTGCGCCCGCCCAGGAGTTCGCGGGTCTGGTGCAGGAAGCGGTCCTCCCTGAAGGCGGACAGGGCGGTGCGGGTGGCTGGGTCGTTCGGCTCGGGGGCCTCCACGGCGGCCGAGGCCTGGGTCTTGACCACCGGCAGCCCGGCGTCGGCCAGGCGGCTCAGCGCGGTGCGCGGCTCCTCGAAACCCACGGCCAGGTGGCAGGTGTCCAGGCACACGCCCAGGTGCGGGGGCAGCCCGGTGAGCAGGCGGGCGGCGTCCCGGGAGGTCTCCACGACGCAGCCGGGCTCGGGCTCCAGACCCACCCGGACCGGGCGCCCGGCGTCGGCCAGCCCGTCCAGTACCGCCGAGAGTTCGGTGAGGTGGTCGCGGGCGGCGGCGAAGCGGCTCGGACCCCATGGCTCGCGCCAGGCCAGGGGCAGGGTGGAGACGCTGCCGCGGGCGGCGTCGTCGGGCATCAGCCGGGCGAGCACCCGCGCGCAGTCCACGGTGTAGTCCAGGCGGGCGCGCTCGGTCCAGTCCGGGCTGTACACCGCGTGCTTGACCACGGGGGCGTGGAAACCGGTGTAGGGGAAGGCGTTGAGGGTGACGGTCTCCAGCCCGGCCGCCTCCAGCCCTTTGCGCAGCCGGTCGGTCCGAGCGGGGTCGGCGGCCAGTTCGCGGGCCAGCGGCGCGGGCAGCCACAGGCCGAGCCCGAGCAGGTCGGCGCCCAGGGCGGCGCGGACCCCGCCGCCGAACACCCGGATCTGGCGCAGCACGCCGTCGAGGTCCTCGGCCGGGTGGACGTTGGTGCAGTAGGCCAGGTGGACGACCGTGCCGTCGGGATGCCGGAACCTCACGCGGGGCCCCCTTTCGGGCCCTGCGCCTCCGGACCCGCTGCCGCTCCCGCAGCCGGATCCGTTTTCGGGCCCTGCTCCGGGCGTTCGCCGCGCAGGATCGAGTTGCCCGAGAACGTGGCCGGGACCGTGCCCGGACCCGCGTCGTCCTCCAGCAGCAGGCGGCCGCTGCGGCCGTAGAACTCCACCGGGTTGCGCCACAGCACACGGTCCACGTCGTCTGCGGTGAACCCGGCCGCGAGCATCTTCTGCCCGGTGTACAGGGTGGTCAGCGGGTCGCTGTGCCCCCAGTCCGCCGCCGAGTTGACCACCATCCGGTCCAGGCCGTGCTCGGACAGGACGCGCACCATCCGGTCCGGGGACATCTTGGTGTCCGGGTAGATGGAGAAGCCCAGCACGCACCCGGAGTCGAGCACCATCTCCACCGTGGTCTCGTTGAGGTGGTCCACCAGGACCATCTCGGGGTCGATCCCTGACTCGGCGACCAGCCGCAGGGTGTGCCGGGTGCCCTCGACCTTGTCCCGGTGCGGGGTGTGCACCAGTACCGGGAGCCCGAACTCCCTCGCCAGTTCCAACTGGTGCCGGAAGGCCTTCTCCTCCTCGGCGGTGCGCGAGTCGAAACCCACCTCGCCGACGGCCACCACCCCGTCCTTGGCCAGGTAGCGGGGGAGGATGTCGAGCACCCCGGCCAGCCGTGGGTCGTTGGCCTCCTTGGGGTTGAGCGCGATGGCGCAGTGGTGGCGGATGCCGAACTGCGCGGCCCGGAAGCGCTCCCACCCGACCAGGCCGTCGAAGTAGTCGCGGAAGGAGCCCACGCTGGTACGCGGCTGACCCAGCCAGAAGGCCGGTTCCACCAGCGCGCGCACCCCGGCGCCGTACATCGCCTGGTAGTCGGCGGTGGTCCGGGAGGTCATGTGGATGTGCGGGTCGAAGATACGCATTACGCCTCCGGGGAGCGAGGGGTCGGATTCGTCGAGCCGTTCGGGAACCGCTCCAGGACGAGGTGGACGTCGGCGGGGACCGCCCGTCCCGCGCGCTCGCGCTCACGGGCGAAGTCCGCGCACATTCGGGCCAGCTCGGCGTCGGCCCGCCCCGCCAAGCCCGCCACCAGGCGCAGCGGCACCCCGACGAACAGGCACTTGAGTACGGTCTGGCGCCAGGAGTGGTCGTCGAGCAGGTCCTGGGCGCCGCTGCCCGCGGCCGCCGCGACCAGCCGGGTGTCGTTGGTACGCATGGCGTCCGCGAGCAGTCGGCGGGAGGTGGCGGCGACCTCCGGCGTCCGGCTGATCGGGCCCAGTCCGCAGAGCCCGCGCAGGACCGCGCGTCGCTCGTCGGCGTCGCCGTACTCGTAGAGGTCCTCGATCTCCCGGGCCAGGTCACCCGGTGGCAGGACCTCCGACAGCACGCGCAGCAGATCCGCGCGCACCAGGTCCTCCAGGGTCGGCCCCTCCGTCCCGGTGGGGTCGCCGGAGGGCCCGGGACCGCGCACGACACGTCGGGCGGCCGCGGGGAAGAGCACCGCGACACGTGCCGGGCGCTCGGCCACCTCGGCGCGGAGTTCGTCCAGCGCGGTGCGGGCCGGTTCCGCCAGCAGGTCCGCGGGGTCCGGAAGGCCGTCACGGCCGTTCGTGTCGATCACACCGGCTCCTTCCGTCGGCGCAGGACCTGGGCCCAGGCCGCGTCGATCGCGCGCTTGGCCCGCTCGGCGACCAGCGGCGCCGCGTGTCCGTGGCGGGGGAGTTCCACCGCGGCCAGCCCCGTGTACCCGACCCGGTCCAGGGCGCCCAGGACCCCGGCGAGGTCGATGTCGCCCTCCCCGAACTCCAGGTGTTCGTGCACGTGCGGGCGCATGTCGTCCAGCTGCACGTTGGCGATCAGGGACCCGGCCCGCGCCACCGCGCCCTCGGGGCCGTCGGGCTCGTTGCACACCCCGTGCCCCACGTCCAGCGTCACCCGGAGCCGTTCGGGATCGCCCAGCCTGCGCCGCAGCTCCAGCGCGTCCGCCAGCCGTTCGGCGAACATGCCCGGCTCGGGTTCGAAGGCCAGGTCCACCCCGAAGCACTCGGCGGTCTCCAGGACCTTCGCCACCCCGGAGGTGAGCCGGTCCCAGCCCTGCTCCGGGGTGGCGTCGGCCGGGAGGACGCCCGACCAGAAGGACACCGTCCGCGCCCCCAGCGCGTCGGCGATCCGGACCGCCCGGCGCAGCAGGTCCACCCGCACGTCGCGGTCGCTCCCCGAGACCAGGGTGGGCTCGTGCTTGCGCCGCGGGTCCAGCAGGTACCGGGCGCCGGTCTCCAGGACCACCGTCAGTCCCAGCGCGTCCAGCCTGCGGCCGACCTTGCGGACCCGGGCGTTGACGTCCAGCGAGAACGGGTCCAGGTGCGGGTGGTCCAGGGTCAGACCGACCCCCTCGTAGCCGAGGTCGGCGATGATCGCCAGGGCGTCGTCCAACCGGTGGTCCCAGAAGCCGTTGGTGCCGTAACCGAACCTCATGTCCTGTCGCGGGCTACCGCTCAGGCCGTCGCTCAAGTGACCGACACCGCCTTGGAGGCCTTCGCCGCCACGGGCGCGCCGACCGCCAGCGCGCAGGCGGTCCCCACCGCCCCGTACCGGGACAGCAGCGCGGCCTGGAGCGGGATCATTGCGCGGATGCCCACCCCGGTCGCCTCTCGTGCGCGCTCGGCGGAGGGTTCGCTCAGCGCCCGCCCCTGGGCGAGTCCCACGGTCGCGGCGAAGGAACCCGCGAAGGCCCCGGCGACCACCTCGCCCACCGAACCCCGTGCGGTGGCGGGGGCGGTGCGCGCCGGGTAGGCCGCCACCGTCGCCCCGGCCAGGGTGCAGGCCAGCGCGCCGGCCGCCGTCTCGGGGCTGGTGCCGTGCACCTCGCCCCGGCTCAGCGAGGTCACCCCGAAGGTGTGCACGGCCATGGCCACGGCCGGGAGCACCGCCGCGCGCGTGTTCCCGCCCGCGCCGAGCAGCACGTCCAGTCCGCGGTTGACCGCCATGCCCACCGGGGCCAGCGGGGTGGGTTTGAGGACGAGGTCGTAGGCCCACACGGTGGCGGCCAGGGTGGTGGCGACCAGCGCGGTCCGGCGTCCGCCGACCAGCGCGGCCACACCCACCCCGGCCGCCGTGAGCCCCGTCGCGGCCGCGAGCGCCCCTCCGGGGCTCACCGCCCCGGAGGGGATGGGACGTTCGGGGCGCTCGACCGCGTCCAGGTCGCGGTCGGCGTAGTCGTTGAGGGCCATCCCGGCCCAGTACAGGCAGACCGAGGCGGCGGGTAGCGCCCAGGTGCGGGGCTCGTGCAGCCGCCCGGCCGCGGCGGCCCCGGTGAGGCTGTCGCCGATCACGGTCAGGGCGGCGGGCAGGCGTACCAGCCGGGCCAGGGCGCGGAGCTTCCCGCTCATCTGCGCTCATCCCCTTCCGCCGGTCCGTGCGCGGGCTCGGAACACCAGTCGGTGAGCGCCCGCCACTGCTCCATGAGGCCGTGCGCGTCGCTCCCGGCCGGGTCCTTGAAGAAGAACCCCAGCTCCGGGACCACACCGACCCGCCCGGCCCGGTGGGCGTGCGCGGCCAGCCGGGCCAGGTCCAGCACCAGCGGCGCGGCCAGTGCCGAGTCGTAGCCCGACCACGTGAACTGCAGGCTCATCCGGGCGCCCAGGAACCCCTCGAAGGACACGTGGTCCCAGGCGGTCTTGGTGTCGCCCAGGTCGGGGACGTAGTCGATGTGCAGGGGTCCGTCCACCGGGTGCCCCAGCAGGTGCTCCAGGCCCCGGGCCTTGGAGGCGGTCTTGTTGCTGTTGCTGTCCGGGTCGGCGAGGGTCGCGCCGTCGCCGCCGCCCAGGAGGTTGGTGGACGACCACGAGCGCACCCGCAGCGCCCGGGCCGCGAACATCGGCGCCAGCACGCTCTTGACCAGGGTCTCCCCGGTCTTGCCGTCCGACCCCGCCCACGGCAGCCCCAGCTCCTGGGCCAGGGCGGCCAGCGCGGGCGGGCGCGGCCCCGCGTTGGGGGTGAACTCCACGAAGGAGCATCCCGCGCGCAGGGCCGCGTACGCGTAGGCCGAGCTCGCCGGAACCCGGGCGGTCCCCGCGTCCAGAGCCGCCTCCAGGAGGTCGGGCTCGGCGAGCTCGGCGGTCTGTGCCGGAGGCGGTTCGGTACTGGACAGGTCGACGACCACGACGCGCTCCACCGCCTCGCGCTCGGCGAACTCGCGCAGGTCCCGCTCCAGGCGGTCCACGTGGCAGCGGGCGAACCCCTCGGGGCGCGGTTCCACGCCCCCGCGGATCCCCCGGTCCACCGCGTCGAGTTCCTCCGCGAAGGCCACCGGAAGGTGCGGTGGGACCACCCCGGACCTGGCCAGCGGCTCCGCGCTCTTGGCCAGGTGCGTTCCGGCGACGTCGTGGCCGCCGAAGACCAGGTCGCCGAGTCCGGGCAGGTCAGCGGCGGCGAACTCGGGGCGTTCGGTGACGCACCCGGTCCGCTCGGCGGCGCCCGCCCGGACGGCCAGCGCGCCCAGGACGGCCGTCGTGGCGACCGATCCGCGCGCCCCGACCAACCACACTCCGATACGTGTCATGCGTTCCCCTCCTGGATGGGATACGGGTTCTGCTGGTACCTCTGCTGCTTGCGCGCGACCGGTCAGTGGTCGTCGTGTCCGGGCGGGTCGCCGACTGCCCCCTCGCCCTCCTCCGCCTCGTCAGGCTGGAGGGCGCCGCTGCCGGGCTCGGCGGGCAGGTACAGGTGGATGTGGCCGTGGCCCGCGTCGATGCTCACCACGTCGAGCTGGGTGGCGCCCACGGACCAGGACTTGACCGCCTGGTCGCGCAGGTCCGAGGCGAGGTCGAGCAGCTCCACCTGCTGGTCGCCCTCAGCCTGGGCGGCGGCGTGGTAGGCGGTCATCGCTGAGCCGAGCAGGTCCACGGAGACGCTCAGTCCCGCTCGGGTGACGTTGAAGTCGGTGTTGCCGGAGTCGGAGTCACTGAAATGGCCGCGGGCGTCCCGCACCGCGTTGAGCCAGCCGTCGATCTCCTCGGTGTCCGGGAACTCCTCGGGCGCGGAACCGTCTGCGGGCAGGACCTCGTTCAACGAGAGCAGCACCGGGACCAGCTCCTCGTGTGCGGCCCTGGTGTGGTGGATCAGGTTCTCCACCTGGTCGGTGTGGCGGGCGTCGGCGGAGGCCTCCAGTTCGGCCACGCGGGCCGGATCGGGGGCGACGGTGCCGTCCCCGCCCCCGAAGAACAGCACCACCGAGGCGACGACGGCGCCGACCAGCAGTACCGAACCACCGGTCAGCCACCAGGTGGTGTGGGTGGAGTCCGCGGAGCGGACCCTCTCGGTCCTGTCCGGGGGCGGGGCCGGGGCCTCGGTCTCCGTCGCGGGGCCCTTCCCCGGCTCCTTCTCGGTGTGCAGAGGATCGGTGCTCACGGGCACCTCCTGTCAGGTTGACACTTGCCGGATCGCGGGCGGCGTGTGCCGTGCGAGCGACGCCGCGGGGGTGTGGCGGGGCCGGAGGGGCCGGCCCCGCCACGGTTCGTCGCGTTACCGCCGAGCCCTGCTGAGCGTTGCTGGGCGAGGCTGAGCGGTACTGCTGTCCGGGTGCTAGGTGGTCGTGGTCAGGTGTTCGAGACCGTCGGCCAGGCCCGCCAACTCCTCTCGTGCGCCGTCGTCGGCCACGCTCTGCGCGGTCGTGCGGAAACGGTCCAGGGAACGGCCGGCCTGTGCCGGGCGGCTCGCCCCCACGTGGTGTTCGGCCAGCTCCAGGTGCCGGGTGAGCCGGGTCGCCTCGGAGAAGGTCAGAACGCCCTCCTCGACCATCTCCTCGATCCGCTCGACGACCTCGGCGAAGGTGTACGTCTCCGCCTCGTCCTCCAGGTCGGTGACCTGCACGTCGCGGAACCACACGAGGTCGTTGCCACCGTGGTTCTGCAGCCCGACGTGCCCGGACGACAGGTCCCGGGCGGGGTCGGTGCTCTCGAACTCGTTGACCAGCTCCCCGTTGATCCACACCCGGATCATCGGGTCGTCGACCTCGATCTCCATCGTGTTCCACTCACCCACGACCTCCGGGTGGGAGTCCGCGGCCTGGAAGCCGTAGACGGCCCCGGTCCGGGTGAGCGGGTCTCCGTCCGGAGCTCCGTACGGGTCGATCTGGATCTCGTAGCCCTCCTCGACCGCGACCCAGGGGTCGTCGCCCGGTTCGGGGAACCCGAGGAAGACACCGGAGTTGTCGGTCTCCTCGTGGGTCAGGTAGTCCAGCTTCAGGCGGTGGGAGCCGAGCTCGTCCTCGTGCCAGAGCAGGCCCATCCCGCCCTCGGTCTGCAGGACGCAGCCGTCGCCGTCGTCGACGACCTCGAAACCCCCCGGACCGGCCATGTTCCAGCCGTCCAGGGACTCCCCGTCCCACAGGGCGCGGTAGCCGTCGTCCACGTTCGGCGGCGCGCACTCGGCGGGGCCGGGCTCGTCGCCGACCGTGACGGTGTGCGTGGCCGAGGCCCCGGACCGGCCGTCGCCGTCGGTGGCGACCGCGCTCACGGAGTACTCGCCCTCGGCGACGTCCTCCCACGTGGCCTCGTAGGGGCTCTCGGTCACCGTGGCGACCGTCTGCCCGTCCACCAGGAACGCGACCTCCTCGATCCCGGCGTCACCGTGGTCGGTGACCTGCGCCGCGAGCGGGACGTCCTCGCCCACCTCGTAGGTCGCGCCGTCCTCCGGGCTGGTCAGCTCGGTTTCGGGCACGTCCCTGTGGCCGCCGTCGTGGTCGGGGTCCACGTCGAAGTAGTTGAGGTTGAACAGCCCGTCGGTGACGGTGGGGTCGTCACCGGTGAACACCAGGTACAGCGCGATGGTCTCGCCCGGGTCGGTGACCTCCATTGTCACGTCGGTCCACTCCTGCCACCCGCCGGTGACCGGAACGTCGACCTCGCCCAGCAGTTCGCCGTCCGGGGCGTCCGCGCGGGCCTCGATGGCACCGCCGTACCCCTCCGAGGCGACCCGGAAGGTGATCTCCTCGACCCCGTGCAGGTTGACCGGGTCGTAGGAGGTCCAGTCGCCGTGCCCGATCCAGGCCACGTTGCGCAGTCCGCCCTGGGGGTCCTCCGAGGGTTCGGTCTGCACGCCGTGGCTGTCGCGGAAGTACTGCGCCTGCATCCGCGAGGGGTTCAGCGTGACCCCGTCACTACCGGTGAGAGGCGGCGCCGAGGCACCGCCGCCGTCGGTGTACTCCGCGGTCAGCACCCAGAAGATGTTCATGTCGTGGCCGTGGGAGCCGTCGGTACCGGTGGCGCTCACGCCCTCGCAGCTGTCGTACTGGGTCCACGGGTGCGCGTGCGTGTCGTGGCCCAGGGCCGAGGTGACCTCGACGTCACCGCAGTCGACGCCGTCGCCGATGGAACCGTCCTCGGCGTCGTCCACCGACACCTGGAACGGGATCTCGTCTCCCCAACTGAAGAACTCACCGTCCCTGGGGCTCTGGAAGGCGACGTCCGGGGCGGTGTTGCCCGCGGTGATGGTGATCGTGGCCGTTCCGGTGCGTTCCTCGGCGTCACTCACCGTCAGTGTGACGGTGTACCGGCCGTCCTCGGTGAAGGTGTGGGTGGGAGAGGTCTCCGTGGAGGTGTTCCCGTCACCGAAGCTCCAGGCGAAGTCGATCGCCTGCCCGCCGGGGTGGAAGGAGTCCTCGCCGCTGAACCCGACCGTCAGCGGGGCCGGGCCGGAGGTGGTGTCCGCCTTGATCCTGGCGACCGGGCTGTCGCCCGCGCCGATGTAGTCGATGCGGGAGATGGCCGAGTCAGCTGATCCGCCGAACCAGCCCGAGCCGTACTCCAGCACGTAGAGGGAGCCGTCGGGGCCGAACTCCATGTCCATGGGGTTGGCCAGGTCGATGTCCGGGACGGTCTCGGTGATGTCGAGGACGCCCCCGTCGTCGTCCAGGTGCACCTGCTTGATCCACTGGCGGCTCCACTCGTAGAGCAGCGGGATGCCGTCGTAGTACTCGGGCCACTTGGTGTCCGACTCCAGGTCGGGGTCGAACCGGTAGGCCGGACCGCCCATGGGGGCGCCGCCGCCCGTGCCCAGGTGCGGGAACTCCTCGGACTCGTCGTAGCCGTACCAGATCGCCGCGGGGGTGACCGGCGGGAGTTCGGTGAGTCCGGTGTTGCGCGGGGACTCGTTGACCGGTGCGTCGCAGTCGAACTTCTCCCCGGACGTTCCGGAACCGAAGTCGTAGTGGTTGTAGGCGGAGTTGTTCCCGATGCAGTAGGGCCAGCCGATGTTGACCGCCTCGGTGATGTGGTGCCACGTCACCGTGTTCTCCGGCCCCCGGTCGGGGTCGGCCACCTGTGCGTCCGGCCCGTAGTCGGCGAGGTAGACGCTGCCGTCCCCCTGGTCCACGGAGAAGCGGAACGGGTTGCGCAGGCCCATCGCGAAGATCTCGGGTCGGGTCAGGTCGGCGTCGGAGGTCTGCGGCGGGAACAGGTTGCCCTCGGGGATGCTGTAGCCGCCGTCCTCCTCGACCGAGATGCGGATGAGCTTGCCGCGCAGGTCGTTGGTGTTGCCGGAGCTGCGCTGGGCGTCGAAGGCCGGGTTGCGGCTCTCCCGCTCGTCGTGCGGGCTGAAGCCGTCCGAACCGAACGCGCTGGTGTCGTCACCGGTGGACAGCAGCAGGTTGCCGTCCGGGTCGAAGCCGATGTCACCGCCGACGTGGCAGCACATGCCGCGGGTGGCCTCGACCTCCAGGATCACCTCCTCACTGGACAGGTCCAGGGAGGGCTGGTCGCCGTCCACGAACTGGAAACGCGACAGGTTGTTGTGCGCCTCGAAGGGCTCGAAGTCCTCGGGTGAGCCGTTCTCGGGAGCGGCACCGGACGGGACGCCCTCCAGCACGGGCGCGTAGTACAGGTACACCCACCCGTTCTCCGCGAAGTCCGGGTCGAGCGCGATGCCCTGGAGCCCGTCCTCGTCGTGGTCGTAGACCGGCAGGTCCGCCAGCGCGTTGGTGCTGTACGTCTCAGGGGACCACAGGGATACCTGGCCGTCGCGGGAGGTGTGCATGACCCGGCCGTCCGGGAGCACCGCCATGCCCATGGGCTCGCCGACGTTCTCCTCGCCCTGGGCGAGCGTGACCTTCTCGAAGTTGTCCCACTGGGTCGCGCCGCAGTCGCCCTCGGCCTGTCCCGCGGCCCACCGCAGACCGCCGAGCAGGTGGTCGGCGAACTCCGGTTCGGAGTAGGACTCGATGGTGTGGCCGCCGCCGGTGTACCAGGACCGGCCGCCGTCGTAGACCTGGCACCAGGCGATCGGGTGGTCGAAGCCCATCTGGCCGGCCGGGTCGACCTGGTCCTCGTAGGAGGCCTCGTTCAGCCCCGCCAGGACGTGCACGTCACCGCGCGGGCTGGCGTCGAAGTCGTACCACTCGTCCTCCCGCACCCAGCTGGCCGGGAGCATCTCGGTGGAGGGGTGGGCCCGGTCGTTGACCATCACCTGGGCTTCCTGGATGCCGGGCGGGTGGCTGGCGAAGTAGGCGCCGACCAGGTCGCCGTACCACTCCCAGCCGTAGTGCGTGTCGGAGGCGGAGTGCACACCGGCGTAGCCGCCGCCGTCTCGCACGTACTCCTGGAACGCGGCCTGCTGGTCCTCGTCCAGCACGTCGCCGGTGGTGGAGAGCCACACGACCGCGTCGAAGCGGGCGAGGTCCTCCGGGTTGAAGATGTCGGCGTCCTCGGTGTGCTCGGTCTCGAAACCGTGCTCCTCGGCGAGCGCCTCGTAGAGGGCGACGCCGTAGGGGATGGAGTCGTGTCGGAAGCCGGTGGTCTTGGAGAAGATGAGCGCGGTGAACGTGTCCTGTTCAACCGTGTCGGCCTGTGCCGGGACCGACGTCAGCCCGAGGGCCAACGCGATGCTCGCCGTTATGGCGCCCAGCGCTCGTAGGGGTCTCTTGATCACGGGAAACCTCACCTGGGGGTGGGGGGTCGATGAGTCCGTGCGGCGTGCCGGCGCCGACGGCAGGGACGGGAACGTTCGCGTGACCGGCGGGGGCCGGGTAGCGGGTGCGAACCGTCTGGGGGTACCTGCTATCGAGTTCGGAAGCGGGGAGTGGCCGCCTCATCGGTGTGATCAATCCACGGCGGCTCCTTTCTTCTGGGGCAAGGAGGGGGCGAGCGAGCGTAGGAAGGACAGGCCGTCCACCGCGATCGCGTCCTGCGAGGCGGCCAGGGGCCGCCACACGGACGCGGCCGTGGCGATGCTGGCATTATCGGCCGTGAACGACTCGATAACCAAGGGGCCCGAGTAACCTGATTTGCCCAATGAGGTGACTATTCGTAACCAGTCCAGGTGATCGGCGCCGGGGGCGCCTCGGTCGTTCGCACAAACCTGGACGTGGTGAACCCTTCCGGCGGCCCGCTCGATCGCGGCCGCCACATCACGCTCCTCGATGTTCATGTGGTAGACGTCCAGCGCCAGCCCGCAGTGCTCCGCGGGCAGGTCCGCCAGCGCCTCCAAGGCCTGGTCCACCGTGTTGAGCACGCTGGTCTCGTACCGGTTCAGCGGCTCCACGGCGATGCGGACCCCCGCGGCCGAGGCGTGGTCGACCACGGGGGCGAGCGCCTCGGTGAGCTCCGAACGGAGCCCCGCCCGCTCGGACGGGGACATCCGCCACGTACGCCCGACCGAGGCGTAGGCCGGGCCCGCCACGACGGTGGAACCGGCCGTCGCCGCGGCGTCCACGACCCGCCTCAGGTAGTCCTGGGTGGCCGCGCGGGTGGCCGGATCGGTCGCGACCAGCTCCCGACCCGGCCCCATCACCAGCACGGTGCTGGCGGCCAGACCCAGCCCGTCCAACAGGGTCCGGGCGCGCCGGGGGTCCCAGTCGCCGACGTTCTCCACCGGGAGTTCGAGCACGTCGAACCCCCAGTCGGCCACGCGCGGCGCGATCCGCTCCAGTGAGGCGTCGGTGAGCGGCGACGTCCACACCCAGGTGTTGACCCCCAGCGCGCGCATCTAGCGGTCCGTCCAGGCCTCGGGGAAGCCCGGCAGGTCCTCGCCGCCGAACTTCGCGTAGTGCAGGGACGGCATGTCCGAGTTGAGGTCCAGGTAGTCGCCGAGCTCGTCCTGACGGATCGGGTTCTGCGGCAGCACCCACTCGGAGGGCACCTCCTCACCGGCCAGGATCATGCCCGCGGCGATCACCGGGGTGCGCCACTGGAAGTTGGAGTAGACCGGGGCGATCGCCGTCAGGTCCTCCTCCTCCCACTTGCGCATGAAGCTCAGCTCGTCCTCACCGGCGATCACCGGGTAGGGCTGACCGGCGTCCTCGAAGGCCTCCAGGCCGGCGACGGCGCCGTCACCGGCGTCCATCCAGATGCCGTCCACGCTGCCGCGCTGCAGGTGCTGGGAGACCAGGTCCTTGATCGCGGCCCCGTCGCCCCCGGTGAACTCGAAGCCGAGGACCTCCAGCTCGCTGTCGCCGAAGATCTGCTGGGCGGCGGCCCAGCGGTGCTCCAGCACGTCCACACCGGGCAGGATGCGCAGCGCCAGCACCGTCGAGCCCGGCTCCAGGTTCTCGACCAGGAAGTCGGCCGCGTCGGCGCCGTAGGCGTAACCGCCGATCGGGTGGATGAACGTGACCATGCAGTCGGAGTTCACCCCGCGGTCGAAGACGATCACCGGGACGCCGCTGTCGCAGGCGGTCTCCACCGCCGGGGTCAGGGTGGCGGTGGTGGACGGCGAGATGATGATGGCGTCGCAGTCACCGGCGTCCACGAACGCCTGGATGTCGGAGATCTGCTGGTTGTCGTCGTCGGCCGCGTCCGAGACCCGGAAGCCGCCGATCCGGCCCTCGTCGACCAGCGCCTCCACCTGCTGCTCCATGGTGATGAAGCCGGTGACGCGCCAGGGGTTGGACACCGACGCGTTGGAGAAGCAGACGGTGGCGTCCTCCGGGTCGTCGATGGCGAAGTCGGAGGTGTCGATCCAGTCCGGCTCGATCGCCTGCAGCCAGGGCTCCTCGTCGGAGCCCTCGGGGGTGATGTCGCGCTGGGCGAGCTGGGCGTCGAACTCCGCTTGGTCGAACCACTCGGCGTCCGGGGTCAGGGAGCCGTTCCCCTCCCCGTTCCCGCCGTCGGCGGCGTCCGGACCGCCCTCGGGGGCGTCGGTGGTACAGGCGGTGAGCATCAGGGCGAGGCTGGCGGCGCCAGCCAGGAGTACGCGTGTGCCGCGCATGGGGGTTACCTCCTGGAACTTTCGAGCGGTGGCTCGGTCGGGTGGGCCGGTCGCCGTCGCAGGCGCTCCGGTAGTCGTAGGTCGCCGCGGCGCGAGGCGTAGGCGACGGCCGCGATGATGATGAGCCCCTGCGCCGTCGGCTGGATGGTCGACGGCAGGTACAGCTGGTTGAACAGGGTGAAGAGCGCCTCCACGGTGAGGGCGCCGAGCACGGCGGCCACCACGGTGCCGCGGCCGCCGCCCAGCACCACGCCGCCGAGCACGACGGCGGTGATGGCGGTGAACTCCAGCCCCTGCCCGACCTGGGCGGTGACCCCCGCGAAGCCGCCGATGAGGATCGCGGCGACGGTGGCCATCAGGGAGGAGCCGACGAAGGCCAGGGTGCGTACCCGCCACACCCGGACCCCGGAGAAGGCGGCGGCGGTGTCGTTGTCGCCGGTCGCCATCAGGGAGCGCCCGTAGGGCGAGCGCATCAGCGCGATCGCCCCGACGGTGAGGACCGCGGCGATGACCAGCGCCCAGGGCAGCTGGCCGAGCACCGGGACGCCGTCGAGTCCGTGTCGGCCGAACACGCGGAAGTTCTCCGACAGGGCCCCGGTGGGCGCGCCCCCGGTCCAGTAGCGCACGGCACCGAAGAGGATCAGCATCGTGCCGAGCGTGGTGATGATCGACGGCACCTTCAGCAGCGTGGTGACCAGGCCGTTGACCACGCCGACCAGCAGACCGAAGAGCAGCATCAGACCGATCACCGGGAAGGTCATCGCCTCGTCGCCGTCGATGAGGCGGGCGGCGATCACCACCTGTGCGCCCACCAGGGAGCCGACCGAGAGGTCGAACTCGCCGGAGACGATCACCAGGTACTGGCCGATCGCGAGGATCACCAGCGGGGCGGCCTTCTTCGCGAAGGCCATCAGCGGCGGACCCTCGAAGAACGACGGGTTCTGGGTGGCGATGACCGCGAAGATCAGCACCAGCAGCACCGTGACGGTACCGGTCCCGCCGCGCAGCGGGGAGAGGAGGTCGGTGGCGCGGTTGCGCGGGGAGCGCTGGTCGGGAAGGCGGGTTTCGGTGGTCATCGCTTACCTCCCCGGACCAGTGGTTCGGGCGCGGGCGGGAGTGGTGGCGGTTCCGGTGGATCCCCGGGGCCGGAGGAGGCGGGCGGGGTACCGCCGGAGGGGAAGCGGACCCGGACGGCGGTCCGGGAGAGCTGGCCGCGGGCGTAGATGGCCACGGCGGCGATCACGATCGTGCCGCGCAGCACGTCCTTGACGAACGGGTCGACGCCCAGGGTGTTGAACACGGTGTCCAGCGTCGCCAGGATGAACACCCCGGCGACGGTCCCGGCGACCCCGCCGCGACCGCCCAGCAGGTAGGTGCCGCCGAGCACGACCGCCGCGATGGCCTCCAGCTCGTAGCCGTTGTTGTAGACCAGAGTGTTGCCGGTGCCGAAGCGCGAGGCCAGCAGCAGACCGGCCATCCCGGCCATCACCGAGCACAGTACGTGCGCGGTGATCACCGGCAGCTCGGGCCGCACCCCGGACAGGCGCGCCACCTCGGCGTCACCGCCCACGGCGTACATGTGGAAGCCCATCCGGGTGCGCCGCAGGTACAGCACGGCGAGCACGGCCAGGACCAGCATGACCAGGGTGGAGACCGGTAGCACGCCGATCCGGGAGAGACCGAACATCTGGAACTGGGCCGGGATCGACCCGGTCGGCCCCTGGAACTGGGTGTCCAGGTAGCCCTTGATGATCAGGCCGGTGCCCAGGGTGGCGATGAAGGGGTTGACCCGCAGTTTGGTGACCACGAGCCCGTTGGCCAGGCCGATCAGCGCGGCCGCGCCCAGGGTGACGGTGACCCCGAGCACGATCCTGGAGGGGTCCCCGGCCATGGTGGTCCCCGCGATCACCGTGGACAGCGCGGCGACGTAGCCGACCGACAGGTCCAGGGAGCGGCACAGGATGACCAGGGTCATCCCGATGGCGAGGAAGCCGAGCAGGCTGCTGCGGGTGAACAGGTCGACCGTGTTGGCGGCGGTGAAGAGGTTGCCGCCCTGGACGGCCACGAAGACCGAGCTGACCAGCAGGACGCCCACCAGGGCCAGGTAGACCAGGCCGGTGGTGCCCAGCCTGGAGCCCAGGCTCCGGGTGGCGGTGCGTGAGGCGGTGGCGACCCGGGTCACGGCGCGGCCTCCTCGTGGTGGGGGCGGGCGCCGCCGTTGCCGTTGTCGCTGTCGTCGGTGGGGGCGGGGGCCTGGGCGGCCGCCGCGGTGATCCGCGGGTCCGCCACGGCGGAGTCGTCGTGCGCGCGCTCGGGCGGCGCGCCGGTGGCCAGGGCCATCACGGTCTCCTCACTGGAACCGCCGGGGAGCTCTCCGGCCACGCGGCCGTCGTCGAGCACCACCAGGCGGTCGGACATCCCGATCAGTTCGGGGAGCTCGGAGCTGATCAGGACGATCGCCACACCGGCCGCGGCGAGTTCGCGGATCAGCGTGTAGACGGCCTGTTTGGCGCCGACGTCGATCCCGCGCGTGGGCTCGTCGAGCACCATCACCCCGGGGTCGGTGGCCAGCCACTTGGCCAGGACCACCTTCTGCTGGTTGCCGCCGGAGAGGTAGCGCACCTCCTGCTGGTGGCCGCCGCGGGCGACCAGCTCCAGGGAGGAGAGGATGCCGGGGACGCGCTGGGCCCGCTGACGGGAACCGAAGGGCAGCACGGCGTCCAGGACCAGGCGGCTGTTGGCCAGGATCGACTGGTTCAGGGACAGCCCCTGCGCCTTGCGGTCCTCGGTGACCAGGGCCAGCCCGGCGCGGACCGCCTGGCGGGGCGAGCGCACCTCGACCCGCTCGCCGTCCACGCGCACCTCGCCCCGGGTGAAGCGGTCGATCCCGAAGAGCGCGTGCGCGATCTCGGTGCGGCCGCTGCCCTGGAGCCCGGCCAGCCCGACGATCTCGCCGCCGCGCACCCGCAGGTCGATCCCGTCCAGCTGGGTGTTGCCGCCGCCGGAGACCGCCAGGCGGACCTCGCCCACGTGCTCGCCGTGGGGTTCGAGGTGGTCGGGGAAGACCGCGGAGACCGGGCGCCCCACCATCTTGCGGACCAGTTCGGCCGGGCTGGTCTCCTCGGCGGCCACGGTGTCCACCAGGTGCCCGTCCTTGAGCACGGTGATGGTGTCCGCGAGGTCGAAGATCTCCTTGAGCCGGTGTGAGACGTAGAGGATGCCGACCCCGCGCTCGCGCAGGCGCCCGATGATCCGGTAGAGCACCTCGACCTCGTGGTCGGCCAGCGCGGCGGTGGGCTCGTCCATGGAGATGACCCGGGCGTCGTGGGAGAGCGCCTTGACGATCTCCACCACCTGCTGCTCGGCCACGGACAGGTTGCGGACCTTGGACCAGGGGGCGATGCCCTCCAGCCCGAGGTCGGCCAGGAGCTCGGCGGTGGCCCTGTCCATGGCGCGGTCGTCGACCAGGCCGCGGCGGCGGGTCTCCCGGCCGAGGAACACGTTCTGCGCGACCGTGCGCTCGGGCAGGAGGTTGAACTCCTGGAAGACCGTGGCCACCCCGGCGCGCTGCGCCCGCACGGGGTGCTCGAAGGAGACCTCCTGGCCGGCGAGTTCGATCCGGCCGGTGTCGGGGCGGTGCACCCCGGCCAGCACCTTCATCAGGGTGGACTTGCCCGCGCCGTTCTCGCCGACCAGGGCGTGCAGCTCCCCGGCGCGCAGGTCCAGCTCGACCCCGTGCAGGACCCGCACACCCAGGAAGGACTTGCTGATGCCGGTCATCCTGAGCAGGGGTTCGGCGGTCATGCCCCGTCCACCCCCGTGATGGGCGCCCGCGCGGCGCAGGCTTCGGATACGGGGCCCTCGTGTGCGGGCACGTCGACCCAGCGGCGCTCCCGGGCCGAGGCCAGCACGGACTCGGCCAGGACGGCGGCCCGCAGGCCGTCGGCGAAGACCGGCAGCCCTTCGGGTGCCCCGCCCGCGACGGCGGCCCCGGTGTCCGTGACCAGCGCGTTGAAGCAGTCCTGGTAGCCCTGCGGGTGGCCGACCGGGAGGGTGACCATCCTGGAGGCGTCGGGGCTGAGCGCGGGGTCGTCCCGGGAGATGATCCCGGTGCGGCCGCGCCCGCCCGCCCAGAGGGTCTCGGGGTGTTCCTGGTCGAAGCGCAGGGAGCCCTCGGTGCCGGAGACCTCCAGCACCAGCTGGTTCTTGCGGCCGGGGGAGACCTGGCTGATCACCGCGCTGCCGACCGCTCCGCCCGCGGTGGCGAACTGGAAGGTGACCAGGTCCTCGGTGGTGACGGCGCGGCCGCCGTTCTCGCCGCGGCTGTCGTTGATCCGGGAGGTCTGCGCGCTGACCGCGGTGATGCGGTCGCCGGTGACGAACTCCAGCATGTCGCACCAGTGCGAACCGATGTCACCGAAGGCCCGGGTGGGTCCGCCGACCCGCGGGTCGACCCGCCAGTTGTCCTCCTCGGGGTAGAGCAGCCAGTCCTGGAGGTAGCCGCCGTGGGCGAGGCTGACCTTGCCGATGGCGCCCGCGGCTACCTGGGCGCGGGCCTCGCGGGCCATGGGGTGGAAGCGGTAGACGAAGGGGACGACCGCGACCCGGTCGGCCTCGCGTGCGGCCGTGGTGAGGTCGCGTGCGGTTTCGGCGTCGGTGGCCAGCGGCTTCTCACAGACCACGTGCTTTCCGGCGGCCAGGGCGGCCAGACTCAGCGGGGCGTGCATGTGGTTGGGGGTGCACACGTGCACCACGTCCACGTCGGGGCGGTGGATGAGTTCGAGGGCGTCGTCGTGTGCTCGGGCGATGCGGTGGGCGGCGCGGAACTGTTCGGCCTTGGCGGGGGAGGATCCGGCGACGCCGACGACCTCGCCGCCGCCGGCGCGGACGGCGTGGGTGTGGACCCGTCCCATGAAGCCGGTGCCGATCACCGCCGCGCGGTAGGCCTCGGGGGTGGCCGGTCCGGATGATGAGGCCTCGCCCAGACTTGTGACCTTCTTCACTGACATGTCCGAGACGTTACGTCTGACTTATGTCGAGCGTCAAGCATAAGTTGCCGGATCTGGACAAAATAGATGAAGGGAGAACGATCAATAGATCCTGTGCTTCACTGGTCCCATGACGGAAGACGCGCTGACGGCCCCGAGCGGACCGGGGGCGACACCCCTGCGAAACCCGGCCGCCACCACAGCCGCGCCAGGTGCCGGAACCCTGCTCCGGCTGCTGCGCGACGGCCGCCCACGAACCCGCTCCGAACTGGCCGCCGTCACCGGTCTGGCCCGCTCCACGGTCACCCAGCGCGTGGACGCGCTCCTGGCCAGCGGCCTGATCGGCCCGGCAGGCGAGGCCGTCTCCACCGGCGGACGGCCGCCCACGACCTTCTCGTTCCGGCCCGGCGCCCGTGTGGTCCTGGCCGCCGACCTCGGCGCCACCCACGCCCGGCTGGCCCTCACCGACATGTCGGGGACCGTGCTCGCCGAGGACCGCGCCGACATCGACATCGCGACCGGCCCCGAACCCGTCCTGGACTGGGTGGTGGACCACGGTCGCACCCTGCTGGAGTCCGTCGGCCGCCACACCCGGGATCTCCTCGGCGTCGGCGTGGGCCTGCCCGGCCCGGTCCAGCACTCCACGGGGCGCGCGGTCAACCCGCCGATCATGCCCGGCTGGGACCACTTCGACGTCTCCGGCTACGTGGACAGCCGGATCGCGCGGCCCGTGCTCGTGGACAACGACGTCAACATCATGGCCGTCGGCGAACACCACGTCGCCTGGCCCGGTGCCAGCCACCTGCTCTTCGTCAAGGTCGCCACCGGCATCGGCTGCGGGATCATCAGCGAGGGCAGCGTCTACCGCGGCGCCCAGGGGGCGGCTGGCGACATGGGGCACATCTACGTCCCCAGCGGCGCCGACAGGCCCTGCCGCTGCGGCAACACCGGCTGCCTGGAAGCGGTGGCCAGCGGACACGCCCTCGCCGAGGCCCTCACCGCCCAGGGCGTCCCGGCCACGGGCGCCCGCGACGTGGTCGAACTGTCCCGCAACGGCTCCGTGCCCGCCCTACGCGCCCTGCGCCAGGCGGGCCGCGACATCGGCGAGGTCCTGGCCGCCTCGGTGAACATGTTCAACCCGTCGGTGATCGTCATCGGCGGCGCGCTCGCCCAGGCCGGGGACCACCTGCTCGCGGGGGTCCGCGAGATCATCTACCAGCGGTCACTGCCGCTGGCCACGGAGAACCTCAGCATCGTCTCGTCCAAGGCGGGCGAGAGCGCGGGCGTGATCGGCGCGGCCGTCATGGTCATCGAGC
Source organism: Nocardiopsis metallicus (assembly GCF_014201115.1). Classification (GTDB taxonomy): domain Bacteria; phylum Actinomycetota; class Actinomycetes; order Streptosporangiales; family Streptosporangiaceae; genus Nocardiopsis; species Nocardiopsis metallicus. Next base: position 4,634,476 of record NZ_JACHDO010000001.1, on the reverse strand, counting down.
ACTGCCTGAGCCCCGAACACGTCGAGACCCTGGTCATGGGCGGCTGACCAGGGTCGGAACCAGGAACGCCGGAGCGCTGTCGAGGCGCCGGGTCTCACTGCTTGCCGGGTTCGGGGATCGTCCAGACGATCCTCACATGATCCTCGGCAGGGCCTCCGACGAGAATTCTGTCGACCAGGTAGATGACCAGCAAGCGTCGGCCCTCGTCGGACATCTCGTCCACGTTCGACCGGGCGACGTCCATGACCTCGCGCACGACTTCGGGGTCGGACTCCAGGACCTCCAGGTCCCGCATGAGCTCAGCGGACAGGGTCTGGTCGCGCAGCACCTTCACGGAGCGCTCGACCAGACCGGGTTCGGCCTCGATCCGCTCCAGGATCCGCTCGAAGACGAGTCCGTCGAGGACCTCGGCCCCGATATCGCCGTGCTCGCCCTCCTCTTCGATGTCCCCTTCGCCCTCTTTCTCGGAGGCGGCCAGCAGGCTCGCCGCCTCGGTGGCCTGGAAACACGCCAGGAGCCACATGATCTCGGACGGGTCGAGGATGAGGTCGCCGAAAGCCGGTACCCTTCCGCCGACGAGGGTGAGGGAACCAGGGGTGACGTACTGGGGCTCCCAGTCGAGGTCGCTGTGGAGCAAAGTCGCGCCGTGCTCTCCGAGTCTTCGCCAGAAGACGAGAACCTCGTCGTGCTCGTTGACGAAGTGCATCACCACGTCCGAGGGGGCGAACTCCACTCCGGCCATCTCGCCCAGCCGGGTGTGGATCGCCCGCATGCCCCGGAACCGCCCCACGTAGTCGCGGACCTCGGTGACGAAGGCGTCGAGTGTGCTGGCGTCCAACCGCGCGTTGGCACTGATGCCGATGGTGGCCCGCTCCTCGCCCTCGCGGCGGGCACGGCGGAGTTGCGCCGTGGCATTGGCCCAGTACAGGCCATATGTGTCGGGGTCGTACACCACGCACAGTACCGGGATGTTGCCCTCGGCCCAGGTGTCCGAGTGCTGTCGGACCGGAACGGCGTACCCGTTCGCCCGCTTCCAGCTGGTCCCGCCTTTCACCTGGATCTTGACCACGTCGCCGGTGGTCTGGCCGTCCTCGCTGAAGGTGACGTACAGGTCCTCGCCGAAGTCGTTCTGCCCGTCGATCTCCTGGACGATGTGGTCGTGTTCCTCGAACAGGGCGCGCACCGCGTTGACCGCGGCCCGGCCGACCTTGCGGCCCTCCGGAATGCCTGCCAATTCATCCTCCGCGAGCCGTTTCCGGGTGTTCGTGGTGAAGTCTTCCATCCGGTACAGACAGAGCGGGGCGCCAGGGAGCAGTTCAGGCACGCGAAGGGGGCGGGGTCCCTCTCGGGTCCCCGCCCCCTGGTGTGTCCTGGTGTGCTCTCGGGTGCCTGGTCACTCGTCGCGGGTGCCGTAGCGGGCACGTTCCTCCTCCGCCCTCTGGGCCTCTGCGCGGCCGCGGGCGGCGTCGTACTCGGCGTCCTCCTCCATCGCGCGGTAGCGCGCGGGGTCGTACTCCCGCTGGCTGACGTCGGGCAGGACGCCCTCGTGGCGCAGGGCCCGGCCCGGACGGTGGTCCGGGGTGGCCGGGACCCGGCTGATCACCGCGGTGCGGCCGACCCCGCGCAGCAGCGAGACGATGGCGATACCGCAGACCAGGTTGATCAGGCCCGTGGCGATCTGACTGGAGAGCTCGGCGCCCTGGGTGAAGGGGGTCACCGCCGCGATGGCGGTGGCCAGGCCGACGATCCAGCCGAAGAACGAGAGCGCCCGGGGCGCGGACAGCAGCAACAGGTGCAGCAGCGCCGTCGCCAGGAGCGCGACCACACCCGCCAGGAGCGCGTAACCGACCGTTCCGGCGTCGCCCAGGTGTCCGGCCTCCTCCGGTGCCAGCACCGGGATGCCGAAGACCCCTCGGACGACCAGCGTTCCGGCGAAGATGACCAGGGCGGCGACGACCGCCGTGGCCAGGCCACCGGACCAGAGCCGGGTCACGTTGACGGCCCGTTCACTTCCGTTTTCGTTCATACCGATATCCCCAAAATAGGGCGCGAATTCGGTCGTAGCCCACATACCCGCAGCTCCGAAGCGGTAACCCACGCGTGGAACACTGTGGGCATGGCTCCTTTCGCGCACGCGCGAGTCAATCTCGACGCGATCACCTCCAACGCCCGGCTGCTCCGAGAGCGGGCCGGGGGGACGCCCCTCATGGGCGTGGTCAAGGCCGACGGTTACGGCCACGGCATGCTGCCCGCCGCGCACGCCCTCATCGAGGGCGGGGCCACGTGGCTGGGGACCGCGTTCATCAAGGAGGGGCTGGAGCTGCGCCGGGCCGGGATCACCGTGCCCGTGCTGTCCTGGATCATCCCGCCCGGTGAGCCGGTGGGCGAGGCGATCGGGGCCGACATCGACCTCGGGGTCAGCGACCTCGGCGTCCTGCGGGAGATCGTCGCCGAGGCCCGCCGTCTCGGCCGTCTCGCCCGGGTGCAGCTCAAGGCCGACACCGGCCTGCACCGCGGCGGGGTCAACCGGGCCGACTGGGAGTCGGTGGTCGGGGCCGCCGCGCGCGCCGAGGAGGAAGGGGTGCTGAAGGTCAGCGGGGTGTGGTCGCACTTCGCCTGCGCCGACGAGCCCGGACACCCCTCGATCCAGGCGCAGCTGGACGTCTTCCACGAGGCGCTGGAGATCGCGGAGAAGGCGGGACTCACCCCCGAGGTCCGGCACATCGCCAACTCGGCCGCGCTGCTCACCCTGCCCGAAGCGCGGTTCGATCTGGTCCGCGGCGGAATCGCGAGTTACGGTCTCTGTCCGATTCCCGGTTTTGACGTGCCCGGATTGCGCCCCGCGATGACCCTCGAATCGAAGGTCGCCCTCACCAAGCGCGTCCCCGCGGGCAGCGGCGTCTCCTACGGGCACCGGTACTTCACCCGGAGCGAGACCACGCTGGCCCTGGTGCCGCTGGGCTACGCCGACGGGGTCCCCCGGGCCGCCACCAACAAGGGCCCCGTCCTGCTGGGAGGCACGCCACGCGTCATCGCGGGAACAGTCTGCATGGACCAGTTCGTTGTGGATGTGGGAGACGACCCGGTGGAGGCGGGGGAGTACGCGGTACTGTTCGGCGACCCGGGCGAGTACCAGGCCGTCCCCACCGCGGAGGACTGGGCCGAGGTCCTGGACACCATCCCGTACGAGATCGTCACGCGGGTCGGCGTCCGGGTGCCCCGCGAGTACGTCGGCGGGGCCTGACGCTCTCCCCGATACCGGTCACGAACCCGCTTCACCCGGCCTAACCTGGGTGAAGAGGTACCTTCGGCGCGCTCAGTCGCCGACCGGACCACAACACAGACTATTGCGAGAGCGATGACAGACACCACAGCCACCACCACAGGCGCGTCCCGCGTCCACGCGGTCACCGCCGCGACGGACGAGGCCATGCGCGTTCTGGGCCGTGACCTCGCCGCCCTCTCCCGCCCCGGGGACCTGCTCATCCTCTCCGGGCCGCTGGGCGCGGGCAAGACCACCTTCACCCAGGGCCTCGGACAGGGCCTGGGCGTACGCGGATCGGTCACCTCGCCCACGTTCATCATCTCCAGGATCCACCCCTCCCTGACCGGCGGTCCCGCACTCGTACACGTGGACGCCTACCGGCTGGGCGGTCCGGACGAGATCGACGACATCGACCTGGACATGACCCTCCCCGAGTCCGTCACCGTCGTCGAGTGGGGCGAGGGAGTGGCCGAAGGGCTCTCCGAGGACCGGCTGGAGATCCGGATCGAGCGCCACCCCGACGACACCCGCACCGTCCACCTGCGCCCGGTCGGCGCCCGGTGGGCCGACATCGACCTGCCCGGCACCGCCGCCGGGAACGGATAGGCGGAGAACTCCCGTGCTGCTCCTGGCCTTCGACACAGCGACCCCGGCGGTCACCGCCGCCATCGGGGAGACCAACCCCGACGGCGCCTTCACGCTGCGCGCCAGCGCGAGTTCGGTGGACGCCCGACGCCACGGCGAACTGCTCACCCCGGCCATCCAGGGCCTGCTCGACGAGGCGGACCTGGACCTGGGCGACCTCGACCACATCGCGGTCGGAACCGGCCCCGGCCCCTACACCGGCCTGCGGGTCGGCCTGGCCACCGGGCACGCCCTCGCCGACGCCCTGGGCATCCCCTGCCACGGGGTCACCACCCTGGACGCGCTGGCCTTCGCCACCAAGCGGACCGGACCGTTCCTGGGGATGACCGACGCCCGCCGCAAGGAGGTGTTCTGGGCGCGCTACGAGGACCACCTCACCCGGGTGGGCGAGGTCCGCGTCGACCGGCCCGCCGAGATCGACACCGAAGGGCTGCCGCTGGTCGGCGACGGCGCCCGGATGTACGCCGAGCTGCTGGGCGCCGACCCGGACGCCGCGCCCGGCACCGGGGCCTTCGAGCCGCTCCACCCGGACGCGGCCGCCATGGCCGAGCTCGCCCTGCTGCGCCTGCACCGCGGTGAGCGGCTGCCCGAACCCGCTCCGCTCTACCTGCGCCGCCCCGACGCGGTCGAGCCCGGCGCCCCGAAGAAGGTCCGCCAGTGGGTGAAGTGACCACGCGGGCGCACCTGCGCCAGATGACCGTTGACGACGTGCCGGCCGTCCTGGAACTGGAACGCGCCCTGTTCCCGCTCGACGCCTGGAGCGAGGGCATGCTCCGCGACGAGCTCGCCGAGACCGCCACCCGCCACTACGTGGTGGCGGAGTCGACCGAAACCGACCCCCCGGCCGGGGCCGAAGCCGGGTCCGGCGCCGGGGGCTCGATCCTCGGCTACGCCGGGCTGCGGTTCGTCCCGCCCGAGGGTGACGTGCAGACCATGGCCGTCGCCGAGCCGGCCTGGGGCAGGGGCATCGGCCGGGCACTGCTCACCGAACTCCTCGCCCAGGCCGAGGCGCGCGGAGTCACCCACGTGTTCCTGGAGGTGCGCTCGGACAACCCGCGCGCCCAGGACCTGTACACACGCTTCGGCTTCGAGGCGATCGGCGTGCGCCGGGGCTACTACAAGGGGGCGGACGCGATCGTCATGCGCCGCGTCGCGGATGGAGAAGGGGAGGGCCAGCGATGAGTGAGCCGTTGATCCTGGGGATCGAGACGTCCTGTGACGAGACCGGCGTGGCGCTGGTCCGCGGCTGTGAGCTGCTCGGCGACTCGGTCGCCTCCAGCGTCGACCAGCACGTGCGCTTCGGCGGCGTGGTGCCCGAGGTGGCCAGCCGCGCCCACCTGGAGGCCATGACGCCCACCGTCCGCCGCGCCCTGGACAACGCCGGGGTGAAGCTCGCGGACGTCGACGCCGTCGCGGTCACCGCCGGTCCCGGTCTGGCCGGCGCGCTCCTGGTGGGAGTCTCCGCCGCCAAGGCCTACGCGATGGCGCTCGGCAAACCGCTGTACGGGGTCAACCACCTGGTCGGGCACGTCGCCGTGGACCAGTTGGAGCACGGGCCGCTGCCCAAGCCCTCGATCGCCCTCCTGGTCTCCGGCGGCCACACCTCGCTGCTGCTGGTCAACGACCTGGCCACCGACGTGACCTCGCTCGGCGACACCGTCGACGACGCCGCCGGTGAGGCCTACGACAAGGTCGCGCGGCTGTTGGAGCTGCCCTACCCGGGCGGTCCGCCCATCGACCAGGCCGCCCAGCGGGGCAACCCGAAGTCGATCCGCTTCCCGCGCGGCAAGTGGGGCGACGGCACCTACGACTTCTCCTTCTCCGGGCTCAAGACCGCCGTGGCCCGCCACGTCGAGGACTCCGAACGCCGGGGCGACCCGCTGGTGGTGGCCGACATCGCCGCCGCCTTCCAGGAGTCGGTGGTGGACGTGCTCACCCGCAAGGCGGTCGACGCCTGCGTGGAGCACGGGGTGAGCACCCTGGTGATCAGCGGCGGAGTGGCGGCCAACTCGGCCCTGCGCGCCCTGGCCCAGCAGCGCTGCCAGGAGGCGGGCATCGAACTCCGCGTCCCGCGTCCGCGCCTGTGCACGGACAACGGTGCGATGATCGCCGCCCTGGGCGCCGAGGTGGTCGCCGCCGGGCTGCCGCCCTCAGCGCTGGACCTGGCCACGGACACCTCGCTGCCGGTGGAGTCCCCGCTGGCCGTGTAGCCGTACCGCTGTCCTGAGCCCCGCCGCCCGCCGCCGGGATCCGGCAGCGGGCGGCGGGGCTCAGGCTTGGCCGGTGAGCGGTAGGAAGTCGTAGAGGCCCAGACCGCGCAGGTCCATGGGCAGCGACTTCAGCCCGGAGACGGCGAGCTCGGCGGTCATCTCCCCGCTGGCGGCGTCGTAGGTCTGGAGGGTGGCGTCGTCCTCGTCATCGAAGCTCCGGAAGAAGAGGTGCAGCTCCTCTCCCGACCAGGCCGTGTGCACCTCGTCGGACCCCGCTGCCCGGGGGTCGACGGTGAAGTGCTCGGTTGCCTCGCCGGTCGCGGTGTCGAAGCGGTACACCTGGCCGTTGCCGTCGACGTAGTACAGGAGGCCGCCGATCAGGCGGGTCCTGCGGTCCCCGTAGCGAATCGCCCGCTCCGCGCTGGGCAGGCGGGCCTTCCCCGCGGGCGGCTCGATCCCGTCGTGGTACGTGAAGTAGTCGTCGTAGTAGGTGGCGACCGGGTGGTGCTCCACCGAGCCGTCGGAGAGGTCCACGTCGGTCAGCCGCAGCCCGATCTCCTGCTCATCGATCCCTTCGGCCAGCTTGGAGTACCCCAGCTGGTAGACGTGTCCGTCGTGGACCGTGAGCCCTCCCATGTGCGTGTCGTCCTCGTGCACGGTCCATTCCGCGAGGGGCTCGGGGGTGATCTCGGCTTCCAGCCGTACGGAGGAGACCGTGAGGGAGTGCTCCTCGCCCTCCCACACGTCGGGGACCCCGGTGAGATAGAGGGTGCCGTCCGGGGCCGTGCCCGCCTGCCGGACCTCCGAGCGCACGCTGGCGGTACCCAGGGTTTCCCCGTCGTACCAGTTGACCGAGGACGTGTAGCCGCTCCCGTCATCCCCCGTGTTGAACACGGTGTACAGGGTCCCGTCCGGTAGCGATCCGCCGATGACGGCGCCGTACTCCTCGTTCTCGCGGTCGAACAGCGCGGCTCCGGGGCCGACGATCCGGCTGCTGTGGACCTCGTGGAACATCAGGTCGGTTCCGTTGTAGGCCATGGACTCGTACTGCATGCCCTCGGTCGCCACGTGCTCGATTCCGCCGTCCTCGTCGACGAAGACCACGTAGCCCTTGGTCAGGGAGCTCCAGAAGCCGCTGGAGTAGTACAGGACGGCCACCTTGCCGTCGAGGTAGTCCGCGCGGTCCAGGTCGGGCCCGGTACAGCCGGTCAGGGACAGGGCGAGCGCTCCGCAGCACAGCAGGGGCAGCGGTGTGCGCAGGGGGTGGCGGCGAGACAAGGAGGGCTCCGGAGTGTGGGGCGAAGAGCCGCGGGCCCCGGGGTTCGGGGCCCGCGCCATCGGACTGGATCAGCAAGGCCGGGAACAGGCGAACCCTCGGGTCACCACTTGAGGGTCTTGTAGCTCACCGTGTGGCTGGAGTTCCGGATGTCCCTGGGGTAGACCCCGGCTCCCTTGTCGGAGTCGATGTCCAGCCCGGACTTGAGCAGGTAGGCGCTCCACACGAGCTTGGAGCAGTTCTTGGCCCCGGTGTGCCCGGTCTTGCGGTTGGTGGCGAAGTTGGCCGAGTACTTGTCCTTGCCGACCCGACTGTTCGCCCAGTCGGCGGCCGAGTCGCGCTTCGCCTGCGTGGTCTTGACGTACTGCATCACCGCGTTCTTGTAGACGAGGCGGTTCCTGTGGTGGATCTTCTGCACCTTCGTGCCCGGGATCGATTCCACGATGTAGGTCTTGGAGTGGAAGATGCCGACGTGCCCGGTCTTGATGGTGTTCGGGGTGTAGAAGAGGTCTCCCTTGCGCGTGGCGGCGGGAAGTTTGTTGGCCCCCTTGCCCACCGACATCGTGCCCATCTCACCCCCGGGAAGACCCGCCTCGGCGGCCTCCTCCTCGGCGAGCACCTCCTGGTGGCGGAGTTCGGCGAGGACGATCTCCGAGGCCTCCTCCTCGGTGAGGCCGTCTTCGGCGGCGAAGTCGGAGATCGCCTCGGCCATTTCCTCCGCCGAGACTCCCGGCTGGAGTTCGACGATCTCGGTCAGGTTCTGTTCCGAGACGGTCGCGACGTCGGCCCAGGCGGCGGAGGAGCTGGCTACCACGAGGGCGAGGGCCAGTCCGGCGGAGAAGAGTGCTCTCTTCACTGTGTTGTCTCTCGATCTGTTCGAGCGAGTGGGGAAGGTCCGAGAAACCGCGGCAGAGTTCTGCCCCGTGCTCCTCGACGCGGTGCGCTTGGAGGTTATGGGGGGTCGTTCGTGGGCCGCCAGGCGCGCGGAACCGGTTCGGGCCGCGTTCCCGGGGCTTCGGGGCGCTGAGCATCATCGGGACGCGACGGTTCTGTTTAGGGGTGTCCGAAGCAGGCCACTTCTGCCCGGCTGCACTAGAACGGGGCTCGGTTTCTGTGGTTGGGTACGGGTATGTTCGCCATCACCGCAGCACGCATCTCCTTCGACGACCCCCTGTCCGGGCTGGAGGCGGGTGAGCGGCCCGACCCCGAGCCCCGCGAGGGCTGGACGACCGTCCGGGTGAAGGCCGCCTCGCTCAACCACCACGACCTGTGGAGCCTGCGCGGCATCGCGCTGGGCCAGGACAGGCTGCCGATGATCCTGGGCGGGGACGCCGCCGGGATCGACGAGGACGGCAACGAGGTCATCGTGCACGGCGTGGTGACCGAACCCGCGGCGCCGGGGCGCTCACCGCGGTTCTCCCTGCTCTCGGAGATCCACGACGGCACCCTCGCCGAGAAGGTGCTGGTGCCCAGGGAGAACCTGCTGCCCAAGCCCCCGGAGCTCTCCTTCGAGGAGGCCGCCTGCCTGCCCACCGCCTGGCTGACCGCGTACAGCATGCTCTTCGGCAAGGCCGACCTGCGGCCGGGCTCCACCGTCCTGGTGCAGGGCGCCGGGGGAGGGGTCTCGGCGGCGCTGATCGCCCTTGCCGCCCGGGTCGGCCACCGGGTGTACGTCACCAGCCGTAGCGAGGACAAGCGCGCCAGGGCCCTGGAACTGGGCGCCTACGCCGCGGTGCCCTCCGGGGAGCGTCTGCCCGAGCGGGTGGACGCGGTCTTCGACTCGGTCGGCCAGGCCACCTGGAAGCACTCGGTCCGCTCGCTCAAGCCGGGCGGCGCCATCATCACCTGCGGCGCGACCAGCGGTGACGCCTCCCCCGCCGAGCTCACCCGGGTGTTCTTCCTGCAGTTGCGGGTGCTGGGCTCCACGATGGGCACCAAGGAGGAACTGGCCGCCCTCACCGAGATGTGCGTGCGCACCGGTCTGCGCCCCCGCATCGACCGTGTGCTGCCACTCAAGGACGCCCACGAGGCCTTCCGCGTGATGGCCGCTGGGGAGCAGTTCGGCAAGATCGTGCTGGTGCCCTGAGCCCTGCCTCGACCCGTGGCGGCGCCGGCCCCCGGTACCGCCACGGCCTTTGCTTGGCCACATCCGGCCACGGTCGGAACCAATCGCGGCCGGCACCCGACTCATGCTCGGTATCTCAGGTGAGCGAAAGGGGAGCACCGTGTCGGAACGGGCCCAGGTGGCGGCGGACACGGCGGCGGCGGACAGCGGGGGACAGCAGTCCGAGAACGCCGCGGCCTACCTGCGTGAACTGCCGCAGGACTTCAAGGAGGCCGTGGCCAAGGCGAAGGGCCTGCTCAAACACGATCCCACGATCGCGGGCTGGGACGGCTTCGGCGAGGAGCACGAGACCCACATGGAGAGCGTCAGACGGCACGCGGCGACGCTCGCGGGCAACATCCGCAGCGGTGCGGGGCGGATCGACGAGACGGACGAGGAAGCCGAGGCGGGTTTCGGGGGACAGCGGCGCGAGACCTACCGGGACGGGTTCCAGCACCTCAACCCCAACATCCAGGTGAACCGGACGACCAGCGGCGGCGCGAACAGCCCGTACTAGCCGGGGCCCGTGCCAGCTGAAGCAGAGGGGGAGCGGGTGAGGCGCCGTGTCGCTGCTGAACCACACGGAGCGCGAGTTCGACTCGGCGAAACCCACGGCGCGGCCAAGGAGGAGTTCGAGGCCCCGCACGCCAAGATCAGCGGGCGCTCCGAGGGCTACAGGCCGATCCCCGAGCCCGTGGGCGACGACTTCAGCGATCTGATCGGCGGTGGTCTGCGGGAGCTCGCGGAGAAGAACCAGGCCTTCTGGCAGGACGCACCCATGGCCTGTACGCACGCATTCGGGGGTGCTCGGCAAAGCCGTCACGGACGTGACTGGTACGAGCGGGAGATCGCCAAGCTCAAGACCCAGCTGACCAGTGCCCTGAACACCGTTCCCGCCATGGGCCAGGGCGACTTCGCCCCGGTCAGGGGTGCCCGACAGCCCCCTTCGTCACCAAGGCGCGCGCCCTGTGGACCACGTTCGAGGCGCGCTGCGAGGAGACCGAGGACGTCGACGAGGCCCGTAAGGGGGCCAACGACACGGTGCAGACCGGCTACAACATCCTGCTCGCCAGCACCGTGCAGACCGCGGGGGCAAGTCGACGCCCGCAGGTCTCGCCCCGGAGACCTTCCTCCGGGTGATGGAGCAGCCGGTCAGGGACTGCGCCTCGGGGAGATCGACAGGAAGATCGACTTCGACTACATCGAGGACACGGACGGGCACCTGCTCGGAAACGAGTCGAACATCCGCGACCACGCCAACGGCTGCATCCGGGACTTCCAGGAGCGGTACGAGGAAGGGCTGGACGAGAAGTGACAGGAGAAGTAGGGCGGTAACGGTTCACCCGCCGGGACACACGGGAGCCCGGAGCGGTGGGTTGGTTCGGTTCCACCCCGCTGCTCCGGGCCCCTGGGCTCATCCGGCCGTTCCTCGCACGGGCGGGTGAGGCGGCGCGTGGCTACTCGTCGTCATCGTCGTCGCGGCGGCGCTTCTTCTTGCCCTCGCGGCCCGGGCGCAGCAGCGCCTCGGCCAGGGCGAGCACCGTCTCCTCCAGGGAGGAGAACCGCTTGGTGATGTCGTCGTGCGAGTTCTCGACCGCCTCGGTGACGGTCTCCTCGAACTCGTGGCGGTCCGGGCGCTGCTTCAGCTCGCGCAGGACCGGCTCGACCGCCGAGGTGACGTGCGAGTCGATCTCGTCGAGCTTGCCGGAGTGGTCCAGCTGCGGACGGTCCACCAGCTCGGTGAGGCGGCGGTGCAGCTCGCTGACCTCCATGGTCTGCGGCAGCTGGTTGAGGCGCTGGTTGAGCGCCTCCAGGCGGTCGTCGATGGCCTCCATGCGGCCGTCGACACCCTCGAAGTGGCCGTTGACGCCCTCGAACTGGCCCTCGACGCCGTTGACGCGGCCGTCGATCCCGTCCAGGCGGCCGTTGAGGCCGTCGATCCGGCCGTCGACGCGGTCGATCTTGCCCTCGACGCTCTCGAAGCTCCCCTCGAAGTGGCCCTCGAAGGAGTCGAACCGGTCGGTGAGGCGGCCGAGCTCGTGGTCGACCTTGCCGGTGATCTGCGACAGGTGGTTGTCCACCTTGCCGTTGAGCCCCTCGCGGTGGCGCTCCAGCCTCTCGTCCAGCGCGGTCCGGTGGGTCTCGGCCTGGTCGGTGAGCGCCTCGGTCAGCGTCTGGTGCCGCTCCTCGGCCTCACCGGCCAGCTTGGCGTTGTCCTCCTGGACGAAGGCGCGCAGTTCGGCGAGGTCCGCGGCGACCTTCTCGGCGTCCTCGGCGATCCGGGCGGAGAGGGCGTCGGTGCGCTTGGCCACCGACTCGCGCAGGCCGTCGGCGGTGGCCTCGGCGTGCTCGCGGGTCTCGGTTCGGCCCAGTTCGATCTGCTCGTCGAGCTCGGCCAGGCGCTGGCGCAGGTGCGAACGCAGGTCGTTCAGGGACTTGTCGTGGTTCTCCCGCAGTTTGGCGAGCGAACCGGTGACGTCGGCGACGGCCGCGGTGGCCTCCGCGTGGTTCTCCTCGGCCAGGGTGCTCAGCTGGCCGAAGCTCTCGGTGACCTTGCCGGTGAGCGCCTCGTGGCGCTCCTCGGTGGTGCTGGAGAGGTCCTTCAGCTCCTGGGTGAGGGCGGCGTGGCGCTCACCGGAGGCTGTGGCGAGGGTGCCCAGCTCGTCGGCCAGGGCCGTGGTGCGCTCGCCCAGCTCGCCGGTGTTCTCCTGAAGCTTGGCCAGCAGCGTCTCGTGCTGCTGCGCGGTGCGCTCCTCGACGAAGCCGCGCAGTTCGGCCGTGCGCTCTTCGAGGGAGGCGGTGACCTCCTCGCCGAGCTTGGTGCTCGCGGCCTCCAGGGATTCGCGGCCCTCCTCGACCGCGGTCTCCAGGGCCTCCCGGTTCTGCTGCCCGGCGGTCTCCAGGACCTCCCTGCTCTCCTTGACCGCGGTCTCGAGCGTGCCGCGGCTCTGCTCGATCGCCTCGGCCAGCTCGTCCTTGCCCTCGGTCAGGGTGGTGCGGACCAGGGTGGACAGCTCCTCGTGGCGCTCGCCCAGGGTGGAGTCCAGGGCGGACAGCGAGGCCTCGATGGCCTCGGTCCTCGCGTTGAGGTTCTCCAGGGCCGTGTCCAGGGCGTCCAGGCGGGTCCCGACGGTCTCGCCCAGCGCGGTGACGCGCTCGCCGACCTCGGTGATCTGCTCGGCGGTCCGGTTGCCGGTCTCGGCCATCCGCTGCAGGCGGGTGAGAGCGGTGTCCAGGTGCCCGGCGACACGGTGGGTGTCGGCCCGCAGGGAGGGCATGTCCGACAGCGGCTTGACCTGCTGTCCGACCACCTCTATGTGCTCGGCGAGGGCTTCGGCCCACTCCGGCGGCCTGGCGAGGAAGTCGTCGATCCGGCCGTCGACCGCGGTGATCGACTCGGCGAGGGCGGTGAGCTCCCGCTCGCGCAGCTCGCGGAGCAGCCACTCCATGCCCTCGAGACGCTGGCGCATCTCCTCGCTGACGGCGCCCTGGGACTTCTGTTCGGAGACGTGCTCCTGGGCGGCCTGGGAGAGCAGGTCACGCATCCGGTCGGAGACACCGGCCTGACCTCCCGCGTTGAGGAAGTTGTGATTGGTCTGTTCCACCGAGGTGCTCCTTATGGTTCTGGCGCTCCCGCCCGCCTCGTCGCACGGTGAGTCGCGGAAGGGGGCGGGTTCTCGATGGTCCCCGGGCGGGCGGCGTTCCGCGCCAATTGTGTCCCACTGTGATTGAAGTGTGACTATGCGTATACACAGGGGGTGTGAGCCGGGGCCTGGCCGAACCGCGGGGGCGGATCAAACAAGCACGGCCTTCCGGGGATGCCCATGAGAAGGGAAAGAATTCAGCGGCGCCAGTTTAACGACATCACCCGGTGTGACCCTAGGGGTCCTCGAAAGTTATCGGCGTGGGAGGTAACGATACGGTCTGCGCCCCGCGGGCGCGCTCAGGCCGTCCGGGGCGCCTCGACCTCGCGGCAGAGCAGGGAGAAGGGCCTTTCGCCGATCCGGGTGAGCACGACGGTCACCGATTCCGGTCCGCGGGCCCGCAGGTCCCGGCGGAGTTTCTCGGTGTCCACCGCCGAACCGCGTTTCTTGATCGTTACCGTTCCCGCCTTCCGCGCGCGTACGGCCGCACGCAGCCGCTTCAGGGAGAACGGTGCGAACTCCAGGACCTCCAGCACCCGCCACAGCGGTGAGCGCTCGGCCCGGTCCGAGGTGAAGTAGGCGATGCGCTCGTCCAGCAGGGCGCCGTCCACCCTGGCCGCCGCCTCCGCCACCAGGTGGGAGCGGACCACGGCCGGGTCCGGGTCGTACAGGTAGCGCCGGGCGGCGGCGACCGGCGCGGGGCCCAGGTCCGGCTCCTCGTCCAGATGCGCGACCGGACCCTCGCTCGCCAGCAGGCCCGCGCGCTCGTGCAGCACCGTCGCGCGCCGCGCCGCCGAGGAACCCCCGGCCCCGAAGCCCAGGGTGCCGAACCACAGCGCGGTCTCCTTCAACTCGCCGTCCACCGAGATCCACTCGGCCGAGGCGGCGGGGGACAGGACCTCGTGCGGAATGCCCGGAGCCGCCTTCAGGCAGGCCGCCTCGGCCCGCTCCGCCAGCCGGGTCGCCACGTCCCACGGCGGCGAGTAGGCGGCCGGGTCGAACACCCGGCCCCGGCCGCCGCGCCGGGCCGGATCGCAGAACAGCAGCGGGTAGTCGCCCGCCGTCACCTCGTTCACGTCGCCCTCGCGGACGCGCGCGTGCCCGGACAGCCCCAGCGCCTCGATGTTGGCGCGGGCCACCGCCACGGTCAGCGGGTCGGCGTCCACGCCCTCCACCGAGACGCCGCGTCCGGCCAGCGCCAGCAGGTCAGCGCCGACCCCGCAGCACAGATCCCCCGCACTCGCGCGGCCTCCGCCGCCGCTCACGGCAACAGAGCCGGGCAGGTGCCGGGCGGTCCGCTCCGCGCGGTACTCGGCCACGGTCCGCCGGGTCGACTGCTCCAGGCCGTTCGGGGTGAAGAACATTCGCTCGGCGTTCTCCCCGAATTTGGCCCGGCCCCGCTCGCGCAGGCTTACCTGGGTCATCACCGCGTTGACCAGCTCGGACACCGGAAGGTCGGGGTCGAGTGCGGCCACCTTCGGGTTCTCGCGCAGCTGGGAGGCGGTGACCAGGGGGTCCTTGGCCGCCGCAGTGGGGTCCACCTCCGCGAGGACCTCCCGCCCCGCTTCGGTGAGCAGCGCCGAGAAGGCGGGTACGCGCATGGAACCTCCAGCTGTGGGCACGACGGAGTGGTGGGCCCTCCCCGTGGCCGGGGGCCTCATCACATTTCCATTCTGGCACTCTCGGGGGTAGAGTGCTAAACGCGACGAGGCCGGTCTGGCACCCGCGACGACAGGCCGCCGCGGTCGCCCCTTTTACGCAGTTGGTCCGTGCCTTCGCACGGGCTGACGTCAGTGACACCGAGACTTTGAAGGGGGAGGTCACACAGTGTCGACCGCCACCAAGACCGTGCTGAAGCCGCTCGAGGACCGCGTCGTGGTCAAGACCCTGGAGGCCGAGCAGACCACTGCCTCCGGTCTGGTCATTCCGGACACCGCCAAGGAGAAGCCCCAGGAGGGCGAGATCCTGGCCGTGGGTCCCGGTCGCCTCGACGACAACGGCAAGCGCGTTGCCCTCGACGTCAACGTCGGTGACGTCGTCCTGTACAGCAAGTACGGCGGCACCGAGGTCAAGTACGACGGCCAGGAGTACCTGGTGCTCTCCGCCCGCGACCTCCTCGCGGTCGTCGAGAAGTAGTTCGCGGCCAAGAGCCTTCAGGCGAAAAGCCATCAGCATCCCGCACCGGTCGGCCCTCGAAGCCGGGCGGGGCGGGATGCTCGTTTTTGACCCGAGCCGTTAGAGGAAGCACTCACACATGCCGAAGATCCTTGAGTTCGAGGACGACGCCCGCCGTTCCCTCGAGCGGGGCGTCAACCGCCTCGCCGACGCCGTGAAGGTGACGTTGGGCCCGCGCGGCCGCAACGTCGTCATCGACAAGAAGTTCGGCGCCCCCACCATCACGAACGACGGCGTGACCGTCGCCCGTGAGATCGAGCTGGACGAGCCCTACGAGAACCTGGGCGCACAGCTGGTCAAGGAGGTCGCCACCAAGACCAACGACGCCGCGGGTGACGGCACCACCACCGCCACCGTGCTGGCCCAGGCGCTGGTCCGCGAGGGCATCCGCAGCGTCGCCGCCGGCGCGTCCCCGATGTCCCTCAAGCGGGGCATCGACGCCGCGGCCGGCAAGGTCTCCGAGATCCTGCTCAGCCGCGCCGTGCCGATCAAGGAGCGCGCGGACATCGCCTACGTGGCGACCAACTCCGCCCAGGACGCCCAGATCGGCGACCTGATCGCCGAGGCCTTCGACAAGGTCGGCAAGGACGGCGTCATCACGGTGGAGGAGTCCCCGACCTTCGGTCTGGACCTCGACTTCACCGAGGGCCTGCAGTTCGACAAGGGCTACATCTCGCCCTACTTCGTCACTGACGGGGACCGCCAGGAGGCCGTCCTCGAGGACGCCCAGATCCTCATCAGCCAGGGCAAGATCGGCAACCTGAACGAGCTGTTGCCGCTGCTCGAGCAGATCGTGCAGAACAAGAAGCCGCTGCTGATCATCGCCGAGGACGTCGAGGGCGACGCCCTGGGCGCACTGGTGCTGAACAAGATGCGCGGCACCCTCAACGTCGCCGCGGTCAAGGCGCCCGGCTTCGGCGAGCGCCGCAAGGCCATGCTCCAGGACATCGCCGTGCTGACCGGCGGCCAGGTCATCTCCGAGGAGGTCGGCCTGACCCTGGAGAACGCCGACCTGTCCGCGCTGGGCACCGCCCGTCGCATCACCATCACCAAGGACACCACCACCGTCGTCGACGGCGGCGGCGACCAGTCCGAGGTCGAGGACCGCGTCCGCCAGATCCGCAAGGAGATCGAGGCGAGCGACTCCGACTGGGACCGCGAGAAGCTCCAGGAGCGCCTGGCCAAGCTCGCGGGCGGCGTCTCGGTGCTGAGCGTGGGCGCGGCCACCGAGGTCGAGCTCAAGGAGAAGAAGCACCGTCTCGAGGACGCCATCTCGGCGACCCGTGCGGCCATCGAGGAGGGCATCGTGGCCGGTGGCGGCGCCTCCCTGGTGCACGCTTCGACCGCTCTGGACGACCTCGGCATGACCGGTGACGAGGCCACCGGTGTCTCCATCGTGCGCCGCGCGCTGGTCGAGCCGGCCCGGTGGATCGCGGAGAACGCTGGCGCCGAGGGCTACGTGGTCACGCACCGCGTCTCCGAGATGGAGGTCGGCCACGGCTACAACGCCGCCACCGGCGCCTACGGCGACCTGACCGCCGAGGGCATCATCGACCCGGTGAAGGTCTCCCGCTCGGCCGTCCAGAACGCCGCTTCCATCGCGGGCATGCTGCTGACCACCGAGGTGCTGGTCGCGGACAAGCCCGAGGAGGCCGAGGACGACGGCCACGGCCACGGCCACGCGCACTAGCGGCGTCGGTTCGTACCGCCGCCCGGCCGGTTTCCTGGTCAGGTAGTGCTTGGTTCGGGGGTGGGGCGCCTGAGCGCTCCGCCCCCGCTCACTACCACGGGAGAGCCGTTTCACACCCGCACCTACGTACCGGTTTCGGGCTATTTTTCCAAAATGTGACCATTCCGTAGTTGCTGATTGGAGTGGTTGGGTCCCCAACAGCGGGCATCATTCGTAACGTGACGGATGCAGGCGCCCGGGGGGGCGTTACCGCGCAGCGGACAGGTACGCCAGGTGCGCCCGGAGGGCGTGAGGAGGCGGACCCCGCTACGCGAGACACGGGGTTGAACCATCTGGGGTCTCTCGCCGTCCAGGGCGACGACGGGGCCATGGACTCGCTGCTGCGCGAGGTCAGACCCATGGTGGTGCGCTACTGCCGTACCCGCCTGGCCCGGGTCTCCGGGCTGGCGCACTACTCGGACGACGTGGCGCAGGAAGTATGCATCGCCCTGCTCACGGCGATCCCCCGCTACCAGGACCGGGGCAGGCCCTTCGCCTCCTTCGTGTTCGGCATCGCCGCGCACAAGGTCGCGGACACCCTGCGCGTGGCCGGCCGGGTGGAGACGGTCCCCACCGACACCGTGCCCGAACCCCCGGACGACGGCCCGGGCCCCGAGGAGTCCGCGGTACGCGTGATCGAGGCGCAACGGGCCAGAGAACTCCTCGACGAACTACCCGAACAGCAGCGCAGGCTGCTGGTCATGCGGGTGATCACAGGACTTACAGCAGACGAGACGGGACATCTCCTTGGTATGTCGGCAGGTGCGGTACGGGTTGCCCAGCACCGAGCTATTGCTCGGCTTCGGAAGGTGGCCCTGGCGAACCGCGTCCTCCCATGAGCACGGCCGCGGCCCCCGCCCGGGGCGCCGCTCGTGTCCGGCACGACCCCGCCGCCGGGGCTACTGCCGCTACCCCGGCTGACCCCTCCGGTTGACCCGGACCGCGCCCACACCCGTGGGAGCGGTCCCGTCCGCCTGCCCTCGCCCGCCCCCTTGATCGCTTCGTGACCGAGGTGACGGGGCGAACATCTCATTCCACGGGGCGGGCCGTCGGCGACGACCTAGGATGAGACGACACGCGGGGGCGAACCGCGCAGGTGTTGCCGGGAACAGCGGAGGTTGTGTCATGAGCCAGGACTACAGCGACTACGGGGACAAACTGCTCCCGCCGGGGCTGACCTACGACGACGTCCTGCTGGTACCGGCCTACTCGGACTTGCAGCCGGGCGAGGTGGACACCACCACCAAGCTCTCGCGCAACATCAGCCTCAGCATCCCGCTGCTCTCCGCCGCTATGGACACCGTCACCGAGGCCCGCATGGCCGTGGCGATGGCCCGCCAGGGCGGCGCCGGCGTGCTGCACCGCAACCTCTCCGCTGAGGACCAGGCGGCCCAGATCGACCTCGTGAAGCGCTCCGAGGCCGGAATGGTCACCGACCCGGTCACCTGTAAGCCCGAGGACGACCTCGCCGAGGTGGAGCGCCTGTGCGCCCACTACCGCATCTCCGGTGTCCCGGTCACCGACGGCCAGGGCTCCCTGGTCGGCATCGTCACCAACCGCGACATGCGGTTCGAGACCGACCGCTCCCGGCTGGTCCGCGACGTCATGACCACCGAGAACCTGGTCACCGCACCCGTCGGTGTCAGCCGCGAGCAGGCCTTCGAGCTGCTGCGCAGGCACAAGGTCGAGAAGCTGCCCCTGGTCGACGGCCAGAACCGCCTGCGCGGGCTGATCACCGTCAAGGACTTCATCAAGAGCGAGCAGTTCCCCAACGCCACCAAGGACGCCGACGGCCGTCTCGTGGTCGGCGGCGCGGTCGGCGTGGGCACCGAGGCCGAGGAGCGCGCCAAGCAGCTCATCGACGCCGGGGTGGACTTCATCGTCGTCGACACCGCGCACGGCCACTCCTCCGGCCTCGCCGACATGGTCGCCAAGCTCAAGGCCAACTCCCGCGCGGACATCGTCGCGGGCAACGTCGCCACCCGTGCCGGGGCCCAGCTGCTCATCGACGCCGGTGCCGACGCCGTCAAGGTCGGCGTGGGCCCGGGCTCCATCTGCACCACCCGTGTCGTCGCCGGTGTGGGCGCCCCGCAGCTCACCGCCATCCTCGAGGCGGGCAAGGCCTGCGGTCCCGCGGACGTCCCGCTGATCGCCGACGGCGGCCTCCAGTACTCCGGTGAGATCGCCAAGGCCATCGTGGCCGGTGCCAGCACCGTGATGCTCGGCAGCCTCCTCGCCGGTGTCGAGGAGAGCCCGGGCGAGCTCATCTTCATCAACGGCAAGCAGTTCAAGGCCTACCGCGGCATGGGCTCGCTGGGCGCGATGCGCGGCCGCTCCTTCTCCAAGGACCGCTACGCCCAGGCGGACGTCGCCTCCGAGGACAAGCTGGTCCCCGAGGGCATCGAGGGCCAGGTGCCGTTCCGCGGCCCGCTCTCCGCCGTGGCCCACCAGCTGGTCGGCGGCCTGCACCAGTCCATGTGGTACGCGGGCAGCCGCACCGTGCCGGAGCTGCGCGAACGCGGCCAGCTGATGCGCATCACCAGCGCCGGTCTGCGCGAGAGCCACCCGCACGACATCAAGATGACGGTGGAAGCGCCGAACTACAACGCGCGCTGACGCAGCCGCCCCACCCCGCGTGATCTTGCTACCAGGGGCAAGTTCGGCGCCCAAATCGCTTCTGGTAGCAAGATCATCTCCGGGGAGGGGAGCGAAATCCTTCCGGGGCCGTGGACCGGGGGCCTGGCGCCGCCGCCGACGGCCTGGTCGCGGACCGATAGACTCGCGTCCGCGGTCATGCGCCGGTCGACCGACCGGCGCCGCACGTCAGAGGGGAAGCGAAGAGTTGGCTCAGGTGGAGATCGGGCTGGGCAAGAACGGGCGTCGTGCCTACGAACTCGACGAGATCGGGATCGTGCCCGCGCGACGGACCCGCGACCCGGAGGAGGTGTCGATCGCCTGGCAGATCGACGCCTACCGGTTCGAGACGCCCCTGGTCGTCAGCCCCATGGACAGTGTCGCCTCGCCCCAGACGGTCGTCGCGGTCGGTGAGCAGGGCGGCCTCGGCGTCCTGGACCTCGAGGGTCTGTGGACCCGCTACGAGGACCCGGAGCCGCTGCTCCAGGAGATTCGCGAACTCGACAAGGTCGCCGCGACCAGGCGTCTGCAGGAGATCTACGCGGCGCCGATCCAGGAGGAGCTGATCGGCCGCCGGATCGAGGAGATCCGCGACGCGGGCCTGGTCACGGCCGCGCGGCTGTCGCCGCAGCGCACCGCCCAGTACCACAAGGCGGTCGTGGACGCCGGGGTGGACATCTTCGTCATCCGCGGCACCACGGTCTCGGCCGAGCACGTCTCCGGGCGGGCCGAGCCGCTCAACCTCAAGCAGTTCATCTACGACCTCGACGTCCCCGTCGTGGTCGGCGGCTGCGCCACCTACACCGCGGCCCTGCACCTGATGCGCACCGGCGCCGCCGGTGTGCTGGTCGGTTTCGGCGGCGGCTCCGGCCACACCACCCGCTCGGTGCTGGGTGTGGCGGTCCCGATGGCCAGCGCCATCGGCGACGTCGCCGCGGCCCGCCGCGACTACCTCGACGAGTCCGGCGGCCGCTACGTGCACGTCATCGCCGACGGCGGCATGACCGGCAGCGGTGACATCGCCAAGGCCCTGGCCTGCGGCGCCGACGCCGTCATGGTCGGCTCGCCGCTGGCCCGTGCCGCCGAGGCGCCCGGCGGCGGCTACCACTGGGGCAGCGAGGCCCACCACAACGAGCTGCCGCGCGGCGAGCGGGTCGAGGTGGGCACGATCGGCGACCTGAAGTCGATCCTGCACGGCCCGGCCTCCACCAGCGACGGTTCCATGAACCTCATGGGCGCCCTGCGCCGGACCATGGCGACCTCGGGTTACACGGACCTGAAGGAGTTCCAGCGCGTCGAGGTCGTGGTGAACCCGCACCGCTAGCCGTACGTACCACGCGGTACCGAGGGCGTCCCGGTTGACCGGGGCGCCCTTTGCGCTGCCCGGACAGCTGCTCGAGACCTATTGCCTCAGGGGGGTGCGATCGAGTGGCGACGGTGTGCGACTATGGGGCGTGTTTTGTTGTCCCGTGATCCGACGGTGACTTTCTCTTGGAGGACTGCATGGGTGACAGCGAGTCCGGTGCCCCCGGGCACCGTCGGCGTCGCCGACGCGGACCGGCGGTGGCGGTCAGCCTGACCCTGGTCGTGTGTCTCCTGGTGACGGCGGGGGTCGTGGTCCTGGTCGGGCGGGTGTCCAGCGCGCTCAACAGCTGGGAGCCGCCGAGCGCCGCCGTCGTGGACCCCGGGGACGGGAGCATCGCCACCCCGCCGCACGACGAGCTCACCGGCCCGCCCGCGCTGAGCGGGGTCCAGGCCCAGGGGAACGAGGACGAGAGCGGGAACGAACCGGCCGAGGCCGCCGCGGGCGCGGACGAGCGCTCCCAGCCCGCCGGGGCGCTGCGGCCCAGCGACGAGTGGCTAGACGAGGTCTCCGAGAGCAGCGGTGTACCGCGCCGGGCCCTGGAGGGTTACGCCAGCGCCCAGCTGGTGGTCAACGCCGACCAGCCCGGATGTCAGCTCTCGTGGCCCACGCTGGCGGGAATCGGGTACGTGGAGTCCCGCCACGGTACCTACGCGGGCGGTGAGATCGGCCCGGACGGCAACACGACCGTGGACATCATCGGGATCCCGCTGGACGGCACCAACAACACCCAGGCCATCCCGGACACCGACGGCGGCGAGTTGGACGGCGACACCGAGTGGGACCGGGCGATCGGTCCGATGCAGTTCATCCCCAGTACCTGGGAGCGGTGGGGCGAGTCCCTGGAGGGCGGCAGCCCGGATCCGCACAACATCGACGACGCGGCGCTCTCGGCCGCCCGCTACCTGTGCGCCGACGGCCGCGACCTGATCACGGAGCAGGACTGGGAGGCGGCGATCCTGTCGTACAACCGCTCCGGTTCCTACGTCGCCGACGTCCTGGCCTACGCGCACGCCTACGCCGACGCGTCCGCCTGACCGGAAGGGCTCAGCTCCCTCCGACCCAGGCCCACGCGGCCTCCTCGTCGCTGTGGTCGAAGTGCCGCAGCTCCATGTCGACGACCTTGTCCGTGGCCTCGGTGAGGAACTCGGCGAGCCGGTGGTCACCGACGACGGCGTAGCGGTCGATGTCCCCGAAGTGGTCCTTGGCGAACCTCAGACGTTCGGTGAGGGCGGCGGTCGCGTTCTCGGGCCACCCCCTCATCCGGACGAGGAGACGGATCCTGCCGTGCTCGCCGACCGCCTCGCGCAGCTGGCCGAGTATCTCCCGAACCTCCTCCTCGGTGACGGAATCTCCGATCTCATAGGCGACGACGTTCCCCTGGCCGCGTTCCAAACGCTGGTACATGTCTCCCCCGAAACGTATCTGCGGCTTTCCCCGGGGCCTACCCGAGGAGGGCGCCTCCACGCGGCCGGAGAACTCCCGGACGGCGGCCGTCGCCACCGGGATCACCCCGGGTCCTCGTCAGCGGGTCCGGAGGCGCCCGCCCAGGCCCAGGCGGAGTCCTCCTGATCGAGATCGAAGAAGCGCAGGTCCATGTCGACGAAGGCGTCCGCCAGCGAGGTGAGGGAAGCGAGCGCGTGCTCGTCTGCCACCAACGCGTAGCGTTCGATGCCGGGAAGCTGTTCGCGGGCGAGCCGCAGGCGCCCGCCCACCGTCGGGTTCTCGGTGGTGGGCCAGTCCCGGATCCGGATCAGGAGGCGTACCGCGCCGTATCGGTCGATGGCGGAACGAACCTCTTCGAGGAGATCCCGGAAGGAGTCCTCGGAGACTGTGCCCTCGACCTCGAATCCGAGTACGTTCTCGTGACTGGGTTCCAACCGCGTGTACATGGTCGCTCCCTACTCTGTGTTCCTGCCTCCCCGACGGTGGACTGCCTGGTGCCTCAAGCCTCCACCCACACCCAGGCGACGTCCTCGCCGTCGGGCGGAAAGTGTTTGATGTCGGTGCCGGTCAACTTGTCCGCCGCCCTGACCAGCCACTCCAGTCCCCGGTGTTCGCCGACCACCGCCAGGCGTTCGATACCGCCCAGGTGGTCCCTGACGAAGCGGAACCGGTCGTCGTTCGCGGAGATCTCGGTGCCCGGCAGCCCCGGCATCCGGAGCAGCAGCCGTACGCTTCCGTGCGCGGAGACGGCGGCGCTCACCTCGTGGGAGAGCTCCGCGTACTCGCCGCCGTCGAGGGCGCCCTCGATCTCGTAACCCAGCACTGGTCCGCGGCTTCTGTCCAACCGCCGGTACATGGTCGCTCCCGCAACGCCGACAACGGAACTCCTGGTTGGCTACCCGTTCGCGAACGCCCCAAGCCTTCGGCGCGGCGGCCTGCTTCCTCGGGTCGGACCCTAGAGCCCGGCCCCTTCCCGCCGCCGGGCCTCCTGCTGACGCTGGGCGCCCTACTGGGAGCGCACGTCCTGGCGGGCCAGGGCGTTGCCCGGCGCGAGCCGGGTCACCGGGGGTTCGCTGCTGGTGGTCCTCGGCATCTCACGTTTCCAGGAACTGGGCGCGCTGTCCTGGGGGAGCGGGGTGCGGTCGCGCTCGGTCTCGCGGTCCTTGGCCTGCTGCTCCTGGCGGAGCGCCGCAGCACCGACCCCCTGCTCACACTCCGGCTGCTCACCACGCGTTCCCTGGTGGTCAGCGCGGTGCTGATCTTCGTGGTCATGGGGGTGGTGAACACGCTGCACTTCGTCTACACCACCCACGTCCAGGACGGGCTCGGGCTCAGCCCGATGGCGGCCGGGCTGGAGTTCCTGCCGCAGGGCCTGGCGGCCGTGCTCGGTTCGGCCCTGCTGCCCCCGCTGCTGAACCGCTGGGGTGCTCGGCGCACGCTGCCGCCTTCGTCGCGCTGGCCGCGCGGCGGAGGTAAGGCGACACCCGGTGGGACCGGGGAATCGGTCCGATGCAGTTCATCCCCAGTACCTGGGAGCGTTGGGGCGAGTCCCTGGAGGGCGGCGGCCCGGATCTGGAACGCCCCCAGTGGACGGACGCACCTGGGTGTGTGCAGTGCGGCTGACGGTGCTGATGATTGCGTGTCCGCCCACACAAAGAGCGTCTTGCCATTCGGGAACAAGATGTAGTCCGAGTAACAAACAATCACAAATCGCCCATAATTTATGTTGTCGCATTGTTGCCACGGATCTGTTTAGCCCGAGGTCAAAGCCCCTCTGATGGCTCTCGGGAGCCTTGTTGAACTGGGGATATGCAGGTTGCCTCAAGTCGCGTCCTGTGGATACCGTCGCTCCTCCCCGACACACCGAGCCCAGCTTGCTGGGTGCGGCGCATCCCCGAAACGCGAACAGGTCCACCCATGCGTCACCCCTTGACCCGTGCGACGACGATCGTGACTGCCAGTGCCCTGGCCCTGTCGCTACTCGCTGCTCCCCCTGTGGCCGCTGAGCCCGATCTGCCAGATCCCGCCAGCTCCGAGGAGCAACAGGAGCTGGACGCTCTGGCTTTGGCGGAGCAGACCGGTGAGCCGGTGGAGATCCCCGGGCTCACGGATGAGAAGACCCAGCACTTCGCCCACCCCGACGGGTCCCTGACCGCGGAGATCTCCGCGATCCCGGCCCGGGTGCGCTCCGAGGGCGGTTGGGTGGATGTGGACACCACCCTGGTCCAGACAGAGGACGGGCTGGTGCGGCCCAAGGCGGCGAGCATGGACATCGCCTTCTCCGGCGGTGGCGATGACGCGATGGCCCATATCGGGATCGGCTCCAACAGCGTCGCCCTGGGCTGGGTGAACGACCTCCCCGAACCCGTGATCGATGGCAATCAGGCCACCTATACCGACGTGCTTCCGGACGTGGACCTGGTCCTGACCGCCGGAGCCGAGGGTTTCACCCAGGTCCTGGTCGTACACACCCCAGAGGCAGCCCAGCACTCCGAGCTGGCCGAACTCGACCTGTCACTGTCCACTAACGGTGTGACCATGACCGCCGACGAGCACGGCAACCTCGACGCGACCGGCGACGCAGGTGGCCAGAGCGTCTTCTCCGCTCCGGCCCCGCTGATGTGGGACTCCTCCGGAGACGAAGAAACGGACCCCCTGGTGTCGGCCCCGGCTGGAGCACGGGCCCAACAGATGGAGACCTCGGTGGAGGTGGACCGGCTCCGGCTGGTACCCGACCAGGACATGCTCTCCGACGAAGCCACCCAATATCCGGTCCACATTGACCCCTCGGTGAGCGCGAGCCGCCCCAACTGGGCCTACGTCGACGCCACCTATCCGAATGCCGCCAACTTCAACCCCTCGACCTCTGCCGGGGTGGGCCACTACTCCGGGCCTGAAGGGACCTTCACCCGGCGCTCGTTCTTCCAGTTCACGGTGATGGCCCGCACCAACCACCCGAACACCATCATCAACTCCGCGACGTTGCGCACCGAGGTGGACTGGGCCTACACCTGCGGTAGCACCGCGCACATCGAGTTGCAGCGGGTGTCGGCGTTCAACCGCAACACCACCTGGAACAACCAGCCCGCCACCCGGGGCGGGGTGCTGGACACCCAGAACGTCACCGACGGCTGGGCGGCCTGCCCTTCCGAGCGTGGGACGGAGTTCGACGCCACATCCGCCTACCGGTGGGGGGTCAACAACAACGCCTCGCACATCTACCTGCGTTTGAAGGGGAGCAACGAAACCAGCAGCAGCGCCTGGCGCCGTTTCGACACCAGCGACAACCCGCCGGTGCTGGTGGTGGACTACAACCACCCGCCCGAGCGGCCAGTGACCTCTACCATCTCGGACTCGCTGGGCGGGGCGTGCCAAACCGACCGCACGCAGCCTCGGTTGATCAACGAGACCACGGTCAGGTTCAACGCTCAGATCCGGGACCGGGACTCCTACTGGGTGGGTCAGCAGGTCAAGTCCCAGTTCGAGTGGAAGCTCACCGGGGTGGACGAACGGTTGGGAACCGCCGACTCGGCCTATGTGACCGTGGGCAAATGGCCGGGCGGTTCCTACCGGCCGGTGACAGCGCGAGATCTCCCCGAAGGCGAGTTGATCGCCTACCGGGTACGCGGCCATGACCGCTCCCACTGGGGCCCCTGGTCTTCGTGGTGCTTCATTGAGGCCGACACCACCAAACCCGACTCCGGCCCCGGGGTGACCTCGGACGATTACCCGGCCGGGGACACCGCCCATGGCTCGGTGGGGCGTTCGGGGGAGTTCACCTTCGCCAACAACGGCGTCGAGCAGGCCACCTCCTACCACTACAGCGTCAACGACGCCACGTGTGCCACCGAGCTCGAGCTCGATGCACCGGGGGCGTCGGTGACGGTGCCCATCACGCCGACCCGCGATGGGCCGAACCTGATTCATGCGCGGATCACCGACGCCTTCGGCAACTCTTCCGAATGCGGCCTGGTGTACACCTTCACCGTCGCTCCGCCCGCCGGTCCGGTCTCCTACTTCCCGCTGGACGAAGGCCAAGGCACCACCGCCACCGACGTGATGGAGGCGGGTCGCACCGCGAGTGCCTCGGGCGGCATCGACTGGACCCGCGGCCGGGTCGGCCATCCCAACGCGGACTCCTACCGGTTGGAGGGAACCGCGGTGGATCTCGGCGGTGACAGCCTGTTGAACACCGCTGATCCGGTCATCGACACCACCGGCTCGTTCGCGGTCTCGGCCTGGGTGTACCTGGACGAGATCCCCGAAGGCAACGCCACCGCCGTTTCCCAGGCCGGTGAGTTCCAGTCCGGCTTCCACCTGGGCTACCAGGGGCACAGCACCCAGGCCTGGACCTTCAAGATGGCCCCGCACGACGACGGGCCCACCTCTGGTGCGTCCGGGTGGACCTACGCCAACGCCAGCGACCCGGTCGAACTCGGGGTGTGGACCCACCTGCTGGGCACCTACAGCCCCGACACCGGCGAGCTCGCCCTGTACGTCGACGGGGTGGAGCAATCCCGGGTCCAGCACCCCACGGCATGGAAAGCCGAGGGCGGCCTGGTCATCGGAGGCGGACAGCACCAGGGAAACCTGACCTACCACTGGCCCGGCGGTATCGACGACGTGCGCGTGTGGGACCGCTCGGTCCTGGACGATGCGGTGTACGAGGACGGCGAAGTGCACCCCGAGGTGTGGGAGCTGGCCAACCGTCCCGCCGCGCTGGAAGGGCGTTGGAAGCTGGACGAGACCGAGGGAACAGTCGCAGCCGATGCCTCCGACCACGGGTTGGACGCCACGCTGGAGGCCGACCCGCTCACCGCGTGGAACCAGGCCATGAACGATGTCACCTTCGCTCCCGGCGTCAGCCTGGACATGGACCACAAGGAACACCTGCACACCGACGGTCCCGCGGTGCGCACGGACCGCAGCTACAGCGTGGCGGCCTGGGTGCGGTTGGACGAGGTCGGTCATAACGCGGCCACGGTGGCCCAGAACGGCACCGACCACAGTGCGTTCTATCTCAGCTACCAGTACACCTTCGACTGGGACAACTGGGTGATGAAGCTGCCGCCCGAAGACCGGACCGGGGCCAGCGGTTGGCACCGTTCCCTGTCCGAGCAGGCACCCGAGTTCGGCCGGTGGACGCACCTTGCGGCCACCTACGACCACACCCGGCGTGAGGCCACGCTGTATGTGGACGGGACGGCCCAAGAACCGGTGGCGGTGCCTGACGCCTGGCACGCGAACGGACCGGTGGTGATCGGCGGTTCCCAGTTCGAGTCGAACTTCAACGGTCAGTGGGCCGGTGACATCAGCGACGTCCACCTGTATCAGGGCGTGCTGACCGAGGCCGATATCAGCGACGTCATGTTGGGATACCTGCCCATGTCCTGACGCCTCACCAACCTTCGCTGTTCCCTGAGCCCTTTTGATCTGCCCGGCAGGAGTACATCTGCCGGGCGGGAGGAATCCCCTGTGTCTGACATCCCCCAGACCCCCTCGCCCCGTCGTGGCCGCAAGTCCCTCGTCTCCTTCGTTTCGCTGGTGCTGGTGACCGGGCTGGTCTCGGCGCTTCCCGCCTCCGCTCTGGGCTACAACACCCGCCCGGACGTAGATCTGGGCGAGTCGGTGGATGGAAACCCGGCATCGGTCCCGGTGATCGAGGCCGATGCCGCTGTGGCCGAGGCCGCGGTGACCGCACTGGACCAGGCCGATTGGCCCGAGCCCGCCAAGGTGGTTCTCGACGGGACCGATTTGGCACCCCGGGCCCTCAGCGGCAGCGCTGAGGAAGAGCCGGTGCGGGTGGAAGGCGTGGAAGCCGAGGAGTTCGAGTCTTGGACCTCCCCGTTGCCGGAGGAGAGCGACGAGGCAACAGAGCCTGAAGAGGCCGGGGACGAGCAGGGCCAGGGGACAACCAGCGAGCGCCGGGTCCCGGCCGATCCCCGGGCCGAAGAGGCAGACGAAGAGCCCGGAAGCCCCGAGGGCGAGGCCACGGAGGAGCCTGCCGACACCGAGGCGGAGATCCCCGAGGCCGAGCCGCGGAGTCCGGAGCCCGCGCAGGACAGTGAAACCGAAGCGGCCGAGGACACTGGCCTTGAGGATGTCCCCGAGGAACAGGAAGAGAGGGAGCCTGCCGGGCCGGTGGGCTCCGCTGAGGTCGAGGTGCTTGACCGGGCCGAGGCCGCCGAGCTGGGGCTGTCCGGTCTGGCGTTGCGCGCCACCCGCACCGACGGCGAGGACGAAGCCGGTCCGGTGCGGGTGGAGGTGGACTACTCCGGTTTCGCCTCCGCCTACGGCGCCGACTACGGTTCCAGACTGGACTTGGTTGCGCTCAGCGAGTGTGAGGGCGAAGAAGGCGCGGGGTGCTGGTCCACCCACGAGCTGGATGCGGACAACGACACCACCACCCAGACCTTGACCGCCCTGGCCCCCGCTACTGGTAGCGGGATGCTGTTGGCTGCGGTGGCCTCCGGGGACAGCGAAGAGGGGACCGGGGACTACTCGGCCACCCCGCTCAGCCCTTCCTCCACCTGGAACGTGGGTATCCAGTCCGGGGGGTTCTCCTGGAACTACCCGATCCAGACCCCCAACGTGGCCGGTGGCCTGGCCCCCGAGATCAGCCTGGGTTACTCCTCCCAGTCGGTGGACGGGCGCACCTCGGGCACCAACAACCAGACCTCCTGGATCGGTGAAGGGTTCGACTACCACCCCGGCTACATCGAACGCCGCTACCAGACCTGCCAGGAAGACGGCGACGACACCAAGATCCCCGACCAGTGCTGGTCCCACCACAACGCCACCCTGAACCTGGGCGGCCGGGCCACCGAACTGGTCTACGACGACGGTGAGTGGACCCCCAAGAGCGACGACGGCGCCAAGATCGAACGCCTGACCGGTGCCAGCAACGGCGACAACGACGGTGAGCACTGGAAGGTCACCACCGTCGACGGCACCCAGTACCACTTCGGCCTCAACCAGCTGCCCGGCCACTCCTCGGGCGATGAGACCACCAACTCGGCCTGGACCGTCCCGGTCTTCGGCAACGACCCGGGCGAACCTTGCTACGACTCCGACCTTGACGAGGCCTGGTGCGACCAGGCCTGGCGGTGGAACCTGGACTACGTCGTTGATGTGCAGGGCAACGCCCTGGCCCACTACTACCAGGCCGAGACCAACCACTACGGCCTCAACTTCGACTCCGACCCGGTCGAATACGACCGCGGCGGCTACCTCAAGCGCACCGCCTACGGGCTGCGTGATGACGACGCTCAGGCCACCGCCCCGGCCCAGGTGCTCTACACCGTGGGCGAGCGCTGCGTGGACACCGGCTTCGGGTGCTCTGAGGACGATCGGGACGAGGACAACGCCGAGTACTGGCCCGACACCCCCCTGGACCAGGACTGTGAGAAGGACTGCGCCGGGCAGCACTCCCCGACGTTCTGGACCACCAAGAAGCTGAACAAGATCACCACCCAGCTCCACGACGGCGAGAAGTACACCACCGTGGACTCCTGGGAGCTGGAGCACTCCTTCCCCGCCCCGGGGGACGGCACCGACCCGGCCCTGTGGCTGGACTCCATCACCCACACCGGCCACACCGGCGGCGACTCCGAGACCAAACCGGCCATTACCTTCGCCGGCACCCCGATGCCCAACCGCATCGACTCCACCACCGACGGCCTGGCGCCGATGAACAAGTGGCGCATCACCGCCGTCTACACCGAGACCGGCGCCCAGGTGGACGTGTCCTACGCCGCCCCCGACTGCGAGGAAGGCAAGGAACCCGAGGCGCACACCAACACCCAGCGGTGTTACCCGGTGGTGCGCTCCCACCGTCCCGGGGCCGATGACATCACCGACTGGTTCGCCAAGTACGTGGTCACCGACCTGGTCGAGGTCGACCTGGTCGGCGGAGCCCCGGACGTGATCACCAGCTACGACTACGTCGGAGACCCGGCCTGGGCGTACATGGACGACGACGGATTCGTCGACGAGGACCGACGCACCTGGTCGCAGTGGCGCGGCTTCGACCGGGTGATCGAACGCTCCGGTCACCCGGATGAGACCCGCACCGAGGTCGAGCACCTGTTCTACCAGGGCATGCACGGCGACCACCAACCCTCCGGCACCCGTACCGCCAAGGTGGTCGACTCCACCGGTACTAGCGTCAACGACGATCCGGTCTTCAACGGCCAGACCCGCGAAACCATCGTCCGCGACGGCGTGGACGGGGACGTGGTCTCCAAGACCATCACCACCCCCTGGAAGAAGCGCACCGCCTCCACCTCCCACGACTGGGACCTGGAAGCCCACCTGACCAACACCAAACAGGTGGATGCCTACACTGCCCTGGCCGATGGGTCCTTCCGGCAGACCCGCACAGTCAACACCTTCGACGACTACGGCATGGTCACCTCGGTCCACGACCACGGCGACGTGGACGACGAGGGTGACGATTGGTGCACCAGGACCACCTACGCCCGCAACACCGGGCTGCACCTGCTCAACCCCATCGCACGCACTCAGACCGTGACCGCGGCCTGTGGGCAGGACGCCTCCTACCCCGACGACGTGGTCAAGGACGAGCGCACCCTCTTTGACGGCGGCGATTTCGGGGAAACACCCACCCAGGCCCGCCCCACCCAGACCCAGCGCATCGCCGACTACGACGACGGCCAACCGGTCTACCAGACCATCAGCGAAACCACCTTCGATCAGTTCGGACGCGCCCTTGAGGTGACCGATGCCGAGGGCAACACCACCACGACCGTCTACACCTCCGCGGTCACCGGTGGCCCCAACACCAAGGTGGAGACCACCAACGCCCTGGGGCACACCAGCACGGTCGAGTACGACGAGCGCTCCCAGCCGGTGGCCGAAACCGATGCCAACGGCAACCGCACCGAGTTGGCCTACGACCCGTTGGGCCGCATGACTGACGTGTGGCTGGCCGACCGGCCCCGCGACCGCGGCTTCTCCCCCTCGATGCGGTTCGAATACGCCCTGTCCAAGGACGAACCCACCGTCGTCACCACGCACACGCTGAACGCCTCCGGTGGTTACACCACCAGTCACCAGATCCTGGACGGGCTGCTCCGCGAACGCCAGAGCCAAGCCCCGGCCCCGGGTGGCGGCCGGGTGCTGACCGATGTGTTCTATGACAGCCGGGGTAACACCGTCATCTCCCGCGAGCCCTACTTCAACGAGGACGAGCCGGGCGGGGAGCTGTTCGTGGTGGCCAACCACGACGAGATCCCCCGCTGGATGCGCACCGTCTATGACGGGGCTGGTCGGACCACCGACAAAGTCCAGATGTCACGCGGGGTGGAGCAGTTCCGCACCACCACGCAGCACCAGGGCGACCGTACGTTGGTGAGCGAGCCCGAGGGCGGCACCGGCACCACTGTTATCACCGACGTGCGTGGCAACACCGTCGAGGTGCGCAAGCACCACGGGCCCGCTGCGGAGGGCGACTTCGACTCGACCTTCTACACCTACACCGCCCGCACCGAGCTGGAGACGGTCACCGATCCGGGCGGCAACACCTGGACCTACGACTACGACCTACGCGGCCGCAAGGTCTCCGAGACCGACCCCGACACCGGGGTGAGCCATCTGGGCTATGACGACATGGACCGCCTGGTGCAGACCACCGACGCCCGGGGCCAGAGCCTGGTCACCGTCCATGATGAACTGGGCCGTCAGACCGAGCTGCGCGACGGTGACGGTGATCTGCGGGCCGAGTGGACCTTCGACACCGTGGCCATCGGCCAGCCCACAGCTTCAACCCGGTATGAGGACGGGCAGGCTTACACCACCCGTGTGCTGGGCTATGACCCGGTCAACCGGCCCCGCGCCCACCAGATCAACATTCCCTCCGGGGAGGGCGAGCTCGCGGGCAACTACCTGTTCCGCACCACCTACTACCCCGACGGCAGCGTCCGGGCCACGGACATGCCCGCCGCCGGGGCGTTGCGCGCTGAACCGGTCACCTACGGCTATGACGAGTTGGGCAATCCCACCACACTCTCGGGTGGTGACCACATCGTCACCGAGACCGTCTACTCCAAGGTCGGCAACCTGGTCCAACGCGAGTTCCACCGCGGGGTGTTGGGTGCCAACCGCACCTGGCAGAGCTTCGACTTTGATGAGAAGACCAACCGGCTGGCCTACGCCAGCGTCGTCCCCCAAGCCGGGGAAGGTTCGCTCTCGACCCAGACCTACGGCTACGACGACCGCGGCAACCTGCTCTCGATCAACGACGAGCCCACCGACTCCGAACGTGCCTCCGATGTGCAGTGCTTCGACTACGACCACCTGCGCCGCCTGACCCAGGCCTGGACACCTGACGCCACGGGTGAGCAGGCTTGCACCAGTGAGCCGCAGGTGAGCGAGCTGGGCGGGGCGGCCCCGTACTGGCACGAGTTCACCTACGACGCCATCGGCAACCGCGTCCAGGAGGTTCAGCACGGCCCGGGTGGCGGTATTACCCGTGACTACACGACCCCCGATGAAGGCCAGGGTCCGGCGCACGCCGTCACCCAGGTAGCCGAGGCCGGGAGCACGGGTAACAGCATCCACTCCTACGACTACGACGAGGCTGGCAACATGGTCTCGCGGAACAGCGGCGAGCATGACCAGAGTCTGGAGTGGGGCCCTGAAGGTGAGCTGACCAAGGTCACGGGTGGTTTGTCTACGACCGAGTACGTCTACGATGCCAACGGCGAACGCTTGCTGCGCCGCGCCAACGGGGCCACCACCCTGTACCTTCCGGGGATGGAGGTGACCTGGGATCCGGCCGAGGGAACCGAGGAAGCCACCCGCTACTTCACCCACGCGGGTGAGACCGTGGCGGTGCGTGAGAACGACGGCCGCCTGCACTGGATCACCTCCGACCACCACGGCACAGGCGAGATGAGCATCGCCGCCACCGGCGACGAGGTAACCCAACGCAGGATGACGGTGTTCGGTCAGGACCGCGGCACCACGGGCACGTGGCCGGGGGAGCGCGGGTTCGTCGATGGGATGATCGATGCGTCCACTGGTCTGACCCAACTCGGAGCACGCTCGTATGACGCGGACCTGGGCCGGTTCATCTCGGTCGATCCGCTGATGGATCTGGTTGACGCCCAGTCCATGAACGGGTATGCGTACGCGAACAACAGTCCCGCTACTTAGAACTCGTCTCATTTGGTGAGTCTGCGGAAGCAAATCAACGCGCAGGCGATGCCGGCGAACGCGAGGAAGTGCTCAGCCTTGCGCTCATAGCGGCGGTGCAGCCGGCGGCATCCGGCCAGCCAGGCCATGGTGCGTTCGACCTGCCAACGGTGCCGCCCCAACCGCTTCGAGAATTCCACGCCCTTGCGGGCCAGACGATGGATGATCCCGCGTTCGCGCAGCCATCGGCGCAGGTGGTTGTAGTCGTAGCCCTTGTCGCCGTGGAGCTTTCCGGGTTTGCGCCGCCTGCGGCCTCGCCTGGACCTGATGGGCGGTATCGCACGAATCAGCGGTTGCAGGGCTTGGCTGTCGTGCAGGTTCGCACCCGAGATCGCCATGGAAATCGGAAGCCCGGCCCGATCGGTGATCAAGTGGATCTTGGCGCCCTTCTTGCCCCGATCGACAGGATTCGGACCTGTCAGGTCCCCCCTTTGAGAGCACGCATGTTCACCGAGTCGATCGCGCACCGCGACCAGTCGAGTTCACCGCGGGAGCCGAGTTCGTCCAGGACCAGGCGGTGCGGCTTCGCCCACACGCGGGCCCGGCTCCACTCGGTGAAACGCCGGTGTGCGGTGGGCCCGGAGGGTCCGAAGACCGGTGGAAGCTGGGCCCAAGTGCAGCCGGTGGTCGCCACGAAGATGATCGCGGCCAAGACCTCACGGTCGCCGTGTCTGCGCCGCCCACCACCTTGAGGCCGGGTGGGTGCCTCGGGCACCACCCGCTGGAACAGCTCCCACAGTCCGTCCGGCACCAAACGCTCAATCATCGACACCGGGCCAGGTTATCGAGAATCCAAATGAGATGAGCTCTTACGCCAGTTGTTCCACCCGTTCTCCACGGTCATCTCTTCCCTACTTGTACTTTTCGTCCAGCAATCGCTGAATGAGCTTTCGGGTCTCTTGCTGTTCCAGCGCAGCCCCCTGCACCTTGTGAAACAACCCCTGGTAGTAGGAGGTTTCGGACTCCTGCTCCAGGAACAGGCCACCGATGGCGTACTCGATGTAGACCGCGTCGCCTGAGTTGACCCCTTCGATGAGGTCGGGGAACCGGAGTAGAACGAAGTTCCCCTCGGTCGCGGCGTGAGCTCCGGCAGTGAACGGCACACAACGCAAGTCCACGTTGGGTAGATCAGCCGTCTCCATGAGGTGGATGAGCTGATCTCTCGTCACCTCGGTCCCACCGATCACGCGATGGAGAGCGGACTCATTGAAGACTGCTGAGAAGCGGAGCGGGTTGTCACCGGTGAGACGTTGCTGCCGACGGACCCGAGCGGTGGTGAGGGCTGACCGTTGGTTGTGCTCAGTTGGTGGGGGTGGCGCTGCGGAGTTCTCCGGCTTGGGCGCCGAGCTGGAAGGCGTCCCATTCGGCCTTGTCGTAGACGATGATGGGGGCCTGTGGGTTGGTGGCCTCGGTCAGGGTGAACCCGCCCTCAGGAGTGAAGGCCGCGGTGACCTCGCCGAAGGAGGTCTTCTCGCCTTGGGCGATGCGTGCGCAGAATTCATCCCAGTCGGCGCTGGGGAAGGCCAGGGTGGGGCTGGCCTCGCCGAGTTCGTGCTTGCCGACGATGGTCCAGGGTCCGAACCGCTTGATGCCGACGCAGGAGCCCTGGCCGCCGGAGAACGACGACTTGACGAACGGCAGCTGAGTGATTTCAGCGAGGCTGGGGCGGGAGCCGTTCTGGTGGCGGGTCATGATGGCAGCTCCTCCATGAGCTTTTCGATGTAGCGTGCGGACGCAGCTGTGGGAGTGGCGACATCCACGATGTGGTTCCACAGCTGTTTGTGGCGGCGGATCTCGCGCGGTTTGTCCAGGTACAGGTTCCCGCCCTGGCCTTCGATGTAGATCATCGAGGGCTCGTCCGTCTCGAACTCCAGGATGCTGAACGGGCCGCTCAGGCCCGCGTGCGCACCCACGCTCTCCGGGATGACCTGAACGTTCACGTTGGGTTTGCGAGTGACCGTCAGCAGGTGTTCGAGCTGTGCCCGGTGGACCTGTGGTCCGCCGACCTGTCTGCGTAGGGCGGCTTCGTCCATGAGTACCCACAGGTTCAGCGGGTCGGGGTCGCGGTCCAGGATTCGCTGTCGTCGGGTGCGGAACTCGACAAGGCGTTCGACGTCCTCGGGGGCGTCCTGGGGGTTGGTGGCCGCGAGCAGGGAGCGCATGTGGTCCTGGGTTTGGAGCAGACCCTGGACGAGGTGCGTCTCGTAGACGTAGATGCTGGTGGCGTCCTCTTCGCGCCCGACGTAGATGTCGAACTTGGGCGGCATGACGCTCTCGAAGTCGCTGGTCCAGTGTCGCGACTTCGCGTCCGCTGAGAGCTGGCGTATGAGTTCGCGCTCCTGGGAGTCCTCGACGCCGAAGAGCTCGAAGAGGCGATCGAGTTCCAGCTTGCTGGGGACCGCATGGCCTCCCTCCATGCGGAAGACCTTCGGGTCACCACAGCCGAGTTCGTTCGCGACCTGCTTGCCGGTGAGTCCGGCAGTTGTGCGCTGCTCCTTCAGCCAGAGCCCCAGCTTGCGCTTGCTCCCTGCTGGGCCGCGTGTTCGCGCCACGTTCCTCCCCGTTCCAGCTCTTCGGCGGTTGGGCAACCCGTGCTTGTCGCCGCCCTGATGCTATCGGTAGTTCGCCTGAGAAGCTTTCTAAAAAAGATTTTTGAGAACGCTTGCGAGCGAAGCTTCCCCTGGGCATGATCGTTTGTATCGAAGGAGCGATGGTTCGGCTACACACCGTTTCCAGGGGCAGAGGGTCGAGTGTGTGGTGGGTGGTTCTGGGCTGCCTTCGATGACTGTTCGCGGACTCATCTGAGGAGGGCGTTATGGGTGTTGGTCGGAAAGTTGGGCCTCGGCGACCTGGTGGTGGGGTGGGGCTGTCGTCGGCGGCGTTTTGCTACATGGACGGGAACGAGCAGGCCATCGCGAAGGTGCGGGCGTGGCTGACCCGGGACGAGCGGCTGCGTGGTGAGAAGGGGTTCTGGGTGGCGCTGGTCGGCAGTGAGCTGGCCACCAACGCCGTTCGCCACTCGGCGAGCTGTGAGAAGTACGGGCGGATCGGGGTCTCGATGGAGTTCCTGGGCCACACGACCGTGCTGCTGGGGGTGCTGGACCAGGGCCGTAAGTGGGGTGGGCCCAGGTTGCGGCCCCGGGTGATCGAACCGGAGTCCGGAGAACCGTGCCCGGGTGGGCGCGGGTTGTGGCTGGTGGACCAGGTCGCCGAGTACTGGTGGTGGGAGGGGCGGCCCGACCAGCCGTTGTACATGCGGGCGATGATCCGCCTCGACCGGGAACCCGACCTGGACGGCTAGGGAACACGGGTGCGGATCGCGGCTCAGGCCAGCGCGGCGGGAAGCGCAGCTTCGGTGCACAGGGGCCATTGACACCCGCGCGCACGCTTTCGGCGATCGACGCACCCCCAGAAACGATCGACGCACCCCCAGAAAGCGGTGCGCCCCCAGAAAGCACAGTGCCCGGGTCGGTGCACCAATCACCGGCCCGGGCTGATCGACCACCTGAACGAAGCAGGAGGAAGACCATGCAGAACTCTAGTGGAGGAAGGCACCGCAAGCCCCGTCAGACGATGGCCTCGCGGTTGTGGTGGGTGTTCGCCTCAGCGGTGGCGTGGGCGCTGTGCCAGGTGATCGGCGCTCCGACCAGAACCGCGCCGATCAGGCCCCAGCTCCCTCCGGCCCCTCGGCGGTTGGAGTTGGCGGGCAGTGGCAGGAACTCGGGGGAGTGGGGCCACCCGAACGAAGCAGCCGGTGCCCTGGTCCGGCCCTACCTGCTGAGGGGGTAAGCGGGATCGCCGCCGCCTTCCTGGCCCCGGCGGTCTGGCGGAGGTAAATCGGCGGTATCGCGTGTGGCAACGCACAGCTCCTTCGGGCTCCGGTTAGCCTGGGGCCCCACCGGACCGGGTATGCGCCTTGGTGGGACACCGATCGAGAGGGAGGACCACCGATGGCAACCACCTGGTTGGGGCCGCAGGGGCGCACCGAGGCGCTCGCTTCGATGGCCGATGAGGAGCTGGACGTCCTCGTGGTGGGCGGCGGGATCGTGGGCGCGGGGATCGCGCTCGACGCGGTCTCGCGCGGGCTCTCCACGGGGCTGATCGAGGCGCGCGACTTCGCCTCGGGGACCTCCAGCAGATCCAGCAAACTCATCCACGGCGGGCTCCGCTACCTGGAGCAGTTCGACTTCGAGCTGGTTCGCGAGGCTCTGCACGAGCGCGGGCTGCTGCTCACCACCATCGCCCCGCACCTGGTCCGCCCGGTGCCGTTCCTCTTCCCGTTCGAGCACCACTGGGAACGCTTCTACATCGGCGCGGGCGTCACCCTCTACGACACCCTGGCGCTCACCTCGCGCAACAACCGCGGACTGCCCTCGCACCGGCACCTGTCCAGGTCCGGGGCGCTCAAGGTGTTCCCGGCGCTCAAGCGCAGCGCGCTGGCCGGGGCGGTCCAGTACTGGGACTGCCAGGTCGACGACGCCCGCCTGGTCACCACCGTCCTGCGCACCGCCGCCGGATTGGGCGCCAACATCGCCTCCCGGGTGCAGGCCGTGGAGTTCCTGCGCGAGGGCGAGCACGTGGTCGGCGCGACCGCGGCCGACCTGGAGACCGGGGACAGGAAGCAGATCCGCGCCCGCCAGGTGGTCAACGCCGCCGGGGTGTGGACCGACGACATCCAGGAGATGGTGGGCGGGCGCGGGCAGATCCACGTGAGCGCCTCCAAGGGCGTGCACCTGGTGGTGCCCCGGGACCGCATCCAGGCCTCCTCCGGGATGATCCTGCAGACCGAGAAGAGCGTGCTGTTCGTGATCCCGTGGGGCCGCCACTGGATCATCGGCACCACCGACACCCCCTGGGACCTGGACAAGGAGAACCCGGCGGCCTCCCGGGCCGACATCGACTACGTCCTGGACCACGTCAACCAGGTGCTGCGCACGCCCCTGGGCCGCGACGACGTGGAGGGCGTCTACGCCGGGCTGCGGCCGCTGCTGTCGGGGGAGTCGGAGGAGACCTCCAAGCTGTCCCGCGAGCACACCGTCGCCCACCCGGTGCCCGGGCTGGTGCTCATCGCGGGCGGCAAGTACACCACCTACCGGGTCATGGCCAAGGACGCGGTGGACGCGGTGGCGCACGGGCTGGGCGGGGCGGTCCCGGACTCGGTCACCGACAAGCTGCCGCTGGTGGGCGCGGACGGGTACGCGGCGCTGTACAACCAGCGGCACCGGCTGGCCCGCGACTCGGGGCTGCACGTCTCCCGTGTCACGCACCTGCTGCGCCGGTTCGGCTCGTCCGTGCACGACGTCCTGGACCTGATCAGGGAGCGGCCCGACCTGGGGCAGCCGCTGGCCGGCGGCGAGGACTACCTGCGGGCGGAGGTCGTCTACGCGGTGGCGGCGGAGGGCGCCCGCCACCTGGAGGACGTCCTGTCCCGGCGGACCCGCATCTCCTTCGAGACCTGGGACCGGGGGATCGCCGCGGCCGAGGCGGCGGCCGAGCTCATGGCGGAGCCCCTGGACTGGAACGAGGAGCAGGTCAAGCGCGAGGTGGAGTACTACCGCAAGGGCATCGAGGCCGAACGCGCAGCCCAGGAGCAGGACACCGACCAGGAGGCCGACGCCGTCCAGCACGGTGCCCCGGAGATCGTTCCGGACCTGCGCGTGGGGCGGCCGGGAGACCACCCCTGAAGGGGGTCCCGTGAGCATGACCACCTGACGGGGTCGCTCGGCGGCCGCGGGCAGGGCCGCTGAGCACTGACGACTTCGGTGTGGCCTGGGGCACATTGTCCGGTTAGGGTGCGTGTTAACCCCCTTTTACGTACACCCTTCAAAGGACACCGGTCATGATCAAGGTGCTGCTCGTCGAGGACGACGTCCGCCTCGCGGACGCCCTCGCCGGGGCGCTGGAGGCGCACGGCTACGAGGTCGACCAGGCGAGGACCGCGGGGGGTGCCCTGGCCGCACCCTCCGCGGACATCGTCCTGCTCGACCTCGGGCTGCCCGACATGGACGGCATCGAACTGTGCCAGCGGATCCGGGAGCGCCAGGACTTCGGTGACACCGCGATCATCATGGTCACCGCCCGGCGGCAGCAGCGCGAGCGCATCCTCGGGCTGCGCTCCGGCGCCGACGACTACGTGGTCAAACCACTGGTCATCGAGGAGCTGTGCGCCCGGATGGAGGCGGTGCTGCGCCGCACCACCAGGCGGGTCGACACCGTCCTGCGGACCGGGCCGATCGAGGCGGACCTGGCCACCCGCTCCGTGCTCTGCGAGGGCCGACCGGTCGAACTCACCCGAAAGGAGTTCGACCTGCTCGTGGTCCTGCTCAGGGAGGCGGGCGCGGTGGTCTCCCGGGAGGACCTGCTGCTCAAGGTCTGGCAGACCGCCTGGCCGGGCACCCTGCGCACCCTTGAGGTGCACATCGGAACCCTGCGTTCCAAACTGGGCCTGCCCCGGCTGATCCAGACCGTGCGCGGGGTCGGCTACCGGCTGGTGGCCACCGAGAACGCTGGTGTACCGGCGTCGCGGGCATGAGAGCGTTCGGCCGCCCGGAAGGCTCCGCGGCGGGCCCGGGGGCGGTCACCGCGGCGGCGGAAGGGGGCCGGTGATGCACCGGCGCGTGGTGACCGTGTACGTCACCCTGCTGGTCGCCGCCTGCCTGGCGCTCGCCCTCCCCCTGTGCCAGAGCATCGCCGCCCGGGGCACCTCCGACATGCTCCTGGACCGGATCAACGACACCGCCCGCTTCGCCGGGCTGGCCGAACCCGGGGTGCTGACCGGGACCGAGGACACCCTGTCCGGGCTGACCGGCGAGCTCACCGTCTACGAGCAGGTGTACGGGATCACCGCCGTGGTGGTGGACCGCGACGGCGAGGTGGTGGCCTCCTCCCGGCCCGAGCTCACCCTCGCCGACCTGGACCCCTCCGGCTGGCCGGGCAGCGCCGAGGAGGTCCCCGGTCCGGTCCGCACCGCGCTGGCCGGGAACCGGATGGGCGCGGACAGCGTGGTCTGGCCCTGGCAGGAGGGGCCGCTGATCGTCGCCGAGCCCATCGGCAGCTCCGGCGAGGTGGTCGGGGCCGCCGTCACCGCCTCGCCCACCGACGCCCTGCGCCGCGCCACCCTCGCGCAGTGGTCCGTGGCCCTGCTGGTGGTGGCCGCCCTGATGGTGGCGGGCATCGCGGTGGCCGGGCCGCTCACCCGCTGGATCCTGCGCCCCGTCCACGATCTCGACGAAGCCACCCGGGCGGTGAGCGGCGGCAGCCTGGACGCCCGGGTGCGCACCGCGGCCGGGCCCGCGGAACTGCGCAGGCTCGGCGAGTCCTTCAACCAGATGGCCGACACCATCACCTCCATGCTGGAGAGCCAGCGCACCTTCGTGGCCTACGCCGGGCACCAGGTGCGCAACCCGCTGGCCGCGCTGCGCCTGCGGGTGGGCAGCCTGTCCCGGTACCTGGGGTCCGAGGGCGCACAGGAGCACCGGCTGGCCCTGGACGAGGTGGACCGGCTCTCCCGGATCTGCGACAGCCTGCTCACCCTGGCCCAGGCAGAGGACGCCGAGCACTCCACCGTGTGGGAGGACGCCCGGGAGGTGGCCGAGCAGCGGGTGGACGCCTGGCGGCCGATCGCCGAACGCGCCCGCGCCGCCCTGGAGTGCTCGGGTGCCCGGACCGCGCCGGTGCGCTGCGTGGAGGGCACCCTGGACCAGGCCCTGGACGCGCTCATCGACAACGCCCTGAAGTTCGGCGGGGAGGGCGTGCGCATCACGGTGCACGTGGGGGAACCGGTCAGGGAGGGGGAGGACGGCGGGCACCTGGACGTGCACGTGGTGGACGACGGGCCCGGGCTGCCCGAGGAGCAGCTGGCTCAGGCCACCCGGCCCTTCTGGCGCGACGGCGGGGGGTCGGGCGGTACCGGGCTCGGCCTGTCCATCGTGGTCACCCTGCTCGAGCTCCAGGGTGCGAAGCTGTCCCTGAGCCCCAGGGAACCGACCGGGATCGACGCGCGACTGCGGCTGCGGCTCCAACGGGACCAGCCGGACCAACAGCGGGCGGACCTTCGGGACGAACCGGTGTGACTAGGTGTACTCAGTGCGTCGTTGCACTAAGTGCACGCACTTGCCTAGGCTGAATCCATGGCAGAACAGCGGCGCACGCCCGCGACCGACCGGCGCGAAGCGCTCAAGGCCCGGCACCGGCGTGCCATCGTCGACGCCGCGGCGGAACTCATGACCGAGATCGGCGGCACCGACTTCACCGTCGACCAGCTCGCCGCCCGGGCAGACGTCTCCCGGCGCACCGTCTTCAACCACTTCAAGACGCTGGACGACATCACCCTCGAGGTGTTCCGGGAGATGCTCGGGGCCGTCCTCGACAACGTCGACGCCAACCTCGCCTCGGCGGGCGAGGGGGCCCTGATGTTCGACCGGCTCGCCGCCGCCCTGCGCGCCACCGACCTGGTCACCCCGATCGCCGAGTTCACCCGGATCTTCGAGAGCGAGGGCTGCGGCCCCGCCCAGATCTTCGACCTCGGCGATCACCGGCCGAACCCGCGTCAGGCCGTGCTCTTCGAGCGGGCCATCTCCGACCTGGGCGGCCGGATCGCCGCCACCACCCTGCACCACCACCCCTCGGCCGACCCCTTCGAGGTCGACCTGATGTGCGGTGCGCTCGTGGGCGGGTCACTGGCCGTGGTCCGCCGCTGGGCCCTGGCCACCGGTGGGACCGACACCGCCGAGTCGCGCCGGGTCTGGGCCGAGCTGCTCGACCGCATGATCGGCACCTACCGCACCGGCTTCGGCGCCCTCGGCTCCGACACCGGCACCTCCTGAGCTAACACCTCCCGGGCGCGCGCCCCCGAAGGGGCGCCGACCCAGCCGGTCCGCTCACCACACCCATCTCTCCTGCGGAAGAACCATGGCTGAACTTCTCTACAGACTCGGGCGTGCCTGCGCACGGCGCGCCCGCACCGTCATCGCGATCTGGCTGGCCCTGCTTGTGGCGTCAGCCGGAGCCTTCTTCCTCTTCTCCGGAGAGCTGGAGGACGGCTTCTCCATCCCCGGCACCGCCACCGACGAGGTGAACCAGCGCCTCAAGGCCGAGTTCGACGGCATGGGCGGCGGCGCGGGCACCATCGTCCTGCGGACCGAGGACGGCTCCGCCTTCACCGACGAGCAGCGCGCGGACATCGCCGAGCTCGTCGAGGAGGCCGCCGGGGTCAACGGGGTCGAGGAGGCCGTCGACCCGTTCGCCACCGAGGCGGAGCGCGCCGAACAGGCCGAGCTCCTCGAGGACGGCCGCGAACAGATCGACAGCGCCCGCGCCGAGATCGAGGACGGCCAGGAACAGCTGGACGAGGGCCGCGCCCAGGCCGAGGCCGCAGGGATGCTCGACCAGCTCGAGGAGGGCTTCGACGGCCAGCAGGCCGAGATCGACGCGGGGCTGGAGGCCCTGGAGCCCGAGGAGGAGCAGCTCGCACAGGGCGAGGCCATGCTGGAGATGGCCGCCGGGATCGGCACGGTCTCCGAGGACGAGACCACCGCCCTGGTGATGATCGCCTTCACCGAGGCCCAGGAGGAGGTCTCCCAGGAGACCAAGGACTCCGTCATCTCCGTCTTCGCGGACAACCCGGTGCCCGGCACCACCGTCGACTTCGCCGACGACATCGCCATGGAGCTGCCCAGCCTGGTCAGCAAGGCCGAGGTGATCGGTGTGATCGTCGCGGGCATCGTCCTGCTGGTCATGCTCGGCACCCTCATCGGCGCCGGACTACCGATCCTCACCGCCCTCGTCGGCGTGGGTATCGCGACCCTGATCACCATGTCCCTGTCCGGGGTCCTCGCGATCGCCGACATCACCCCGATCCTGGGCCTCATGCTCGGCCTGGCCGTGGGCATCGACTACGCCCTGTTCATCGTCAACCGGCACCGCCGCCAGCTCAAGGAGGGCGTCGGCCTCGACGAGTCCGTGGGCCTGGCCAACGGAACGGCCGGAAACGCCGTGGTGTTCGCGGGCGCCACCGTGCTCATCGCACTGCTGGGCCTGAACCTGACCGGCATCGGCTTCCTCGGCCTCATGGGCACCGTAGGAGCGTTGGCCATCGCCGTGGCCGTGCTCATCGCGGTCACCCTCATCCCGGCGCTGCTGGCCCTGGTGGGGCCGCGCATCCTGTCCAAGCGCGAACGCGCCCGAATCGACGCCGACCCGACCGACCTCCCGGACAAGACCGCCAAGGCCAAGGCCGAGGCCGCCGCCAGCGGTCGCATGCCCCGGAAGCGGGCGCCCGCGAAGTCGCAGAAGCAGGACGAGCCCCAGCCGATGGGCAACGGCCGGGCGCTCCTGCGGGCCGCCGTCGCCGTCATCGTCCTCGGCGTCATCGCCCTGCCCGCCCTCGACCTGCGCCAGGGCCTGCCGGACGGTTCCTCGCAGCCGGTGGACTCCACCCAGTACGCCGCCTACACCGCCATCACCGACCACTTCGGTGAAGGCCAGAACGGCCCCCTGCTGGTCACCGCCGACATCCCCGGCGGCCCCGACGACGAGTCGGCCCAGGACAACGCCGAGCAGTACCAGTACGAGGTCGCCGACGCCGTCCACGCCCTCGATGACGTCGACGCTATCGCGCCCATCGGTGTCTCCGACGACGGAACCCTGGCCATCTTCCAGGTCAAGCCGGTCGAAGGGCCCTCCAGCGAGTCCACCGAGGAACTCGTGCACACCCTGCGCGCCATGGAGCCGGTCCAGGGCGAGCCCCCGCTCGGCGTCGCCGGTATGGCCAGCGGCAACATCGACATCTCCGAACAGATCGCCAGCGCCCTGCCGGTCTACCTGACGGTGGTCGTGGGTCTGGCCCTGGTCATCCTGCTGCTGGTGTTCCGGTCGATCTTCGTCCCGGTCGTGGCCACGCTCGGGTTCATCCTGTCCTACTTCGCCGCCCTCGGCGGTGTGGTCGCCGTCTACCAGTGGGGCTGGTTCGGCGGTCTCCTCGGACTGGGCGACCCGGGCCCGGTACTGAGCTTCCTGCCCACGATCGTGGTCGGCATCCTGTTCGGCCTGGCCATGGACTACATGCTCTTCATCGGCACCGGCATGCGCGAGGCCTACGTGCACGGCGCCCCCGCCCGGCTCGCCGTGGCGCAGGGCTTCCGGGCCGGGCGTTCGGTGGTCACCGCCGCCGCGATC
The DNA here is from genome assembly GCF_014201115.1 of Nocardiopsis metallicus. Taxonomy (GTDB): domain Bacteria; phylum Actinomycetota; class Actinomycetes; order Streptosporangiales; family Streptosporangiaceae; genus Nocardiopsis; species Nocardiopsis metallicus. The sequence goes on along the minus strand of NZ_JACHDO010000001.1, from coordinate 4,589,593 downwards.
ATCATGATCTCGGTGTTCGGCGGGTTCATCTTCTCCGAGATGACGATGATCAGCTCGATCGGTTTCGCGCTCGCCTTCGGTGTCCTGCTCGACGCGTTCGTGGTGCGCATGCTGCTCGTGCCCGCCGTGATGCACCTGGCCGGGGACGCCGCCTGGTGGCTGCCCGCGTGGCTGGACCGGATCCTGCCCGACATCGACGTCGAGGGCGCGAAGCTGGAGCGCGCCCACACCGGAGCCGCTGACTCCGGTCGGAGCGCCGGGGCCGAAGGCTCCGCTGGCACGGTGCCCGGTTCCGTGCCGGAGCCCGACGTCACCAGCGGCCAGCGCTGACCCGCTCACTCGGTGAACCGCTGACTCACTGACTCACTGAAGAGGCGCTGACCAGTACCAGGGCCCGGTGGGGCCGCTCGCCGGAGCATCTCCGGGAGCGCCCCGCCGGGCTCAGTCGTGTCCGGACGGCGGCCGGTCGTTCGCGTACTTGACCGACTGGTAGTACCGGGCCGCGCCCGGATGGAGGGGGACCGGCAGCGTGGCGATCGCCGAACGAGGATGCAGGTGCAGCGCCACCGGGTGGATCTCGACCAGTTCGGCCTGTGACTCGAAGAGCAGCCGGGTGAACGCCTCGACTCGTTCCTCGGGCATCCGGCTGTTGACCACCAGCAGACTCGGCACCCCGATCGTGCGCACCGCCGGGACTTCCTCGTAGGTCCCGGCCGGGACCGGGAGCTCGGAGAAGTACTCCCCGTACTCCTCGACCAGCCCCGGGACGTGGCCGGACAGGTCCAGCAACCGGATCGGCAACCGCTCTGCCAGGTCACCGACCGCGTGGGTCGGCAGGCCGCCGGACCAGAAGAACGCGTCGATCCGCCCGTTCTCCAAGGCCAGGGCCGAGCTGCCGATGGACAGCTGGAGCCGCCTCACCCCCGCGGGGTGCGACGCGGGGTCCTGGCCCTCGGCGACCGGTTCGAGACCGGCCTGGTCCAGGAGGCGGTCGGCCATCATCTCGGTGCCCGACCCCATCGCGCCCACCGAGACCGTGCCCCCGGCCAGGTCGGAGACGCTCTGGTAGGGCGAGTCCGCCCGCACCACCACGTGGGTGTGGTTGTCGTAGAGGCGGGCCACGGCCGAGATCGGCAGCGGGCCGTCGAAGGGTTCCGCACCGCTCACCGCCAGCGCGGCCACGTCGGCGAGGGTGAAGGCGACGTCCATCGACCCGTCGGCCACCAGCAGGTTGTTCTCCACGCTGGCGGCGGTGGTCAGCGCGGTGATCTCGGTTTCCGGCCGGGCCCCGGCGACCTCCGCCAGCCCGGTTCCGTAGACGTGGTAGACGCCGCCCGCGCCACCGGTGCCGATGGACAGCCGCAGGGGCTCCGAGGGCGGGGGATAGGCCCACGTGAGCGCCGCGACGGCGAGGAAGCCGGCGGTCAGGGATCGGGCCAGGGACCAGAGACGTTGAGGGGCGGTCCACGTCATGGTCGAACAATAGCAACGAGGCGGCAATCTCGGGTGAACCTCAGGAGAGCCTCAAATACCTCCCCGGGGGCTACGGGTTTGCGGTGGATGACAGTTACGTTGCTCACACCCGTAGGTGTCGGAACGCTGCCGGAACCCCGAATCCGGGGAGCTGACCAGCGGATGCCGCCGACCCCTGCGTTCCTGACTCTGAGGCACCCGAGAGGACCCCCACGACCATGCGCCGCACACTGTTGCCCCTGGCCGCCGTCTCCGCCAGCGTCCTGCTGCTGGCCGCCTGCGGGGAACAGCCCGCCGAACAGGCGGCTGAGGAGACCGGCCTCGGCGAGGGCCCGGTCCAGAACAACCTCAGCATCGTCACCGGTGGCACCACCGGTGTCTACTACCCGATCGGCGGTGCCCTGCGCGGCATCATCGGCGACAACCTCGAAGGCCAGACCGCCTCGGTCGAGGCCACCGGCGCCTCCGTGGAGAACATCCGCCTGCTCGGTGCGGGCGACAGCCACCTGGCGATCGTCCAGGGCGACGCCGCCGACCAGGGCTTCACCGGAACCGCCGACTTCGAGGGCTCCCCGGTCGAGACCTACGCGCTCGCGGTGCTGTACCCGAACGTCTTCCACGCCGTGACCCTGGCCGGTATCGCCGAGTCCAACGGCTTCGAGTGCTTCTCGGACGTGGTGGACCACCGCTACTCCGTCGGTGACATCGGCAGCGGCAACGAGGCCACCACCAACCAGGTCTTCGAGTCGCTGGAGATCGCCTCCAGCGACCTGGAGATCCAGCAGCTGGGCTACGCCGAGACCGCCAACGCCCTGACCAACAACCAGCTCGACGCCGGCTCGTGGGTCGTCGGGCAGGGCCACTCGGGCATCACCGAGCTCGGTACCACCGAGGACATCGCGCTCATCGAGATGTGCGACGACGAGCGCGACGCGGTCGTCAGCGGCTACGGCGGCTACACCGAGCACGTCATCCCGGGCGGCACCTACCCGGGTGTCGAGGACGACGTGGCCACCATCGCCGTGTGGAACGCCCTGGTCGTGCCGGGCAGCTTCAACGAGGAGCAGGCCTACGAGATCACCAAGGCCATGTTCGAGAACATCGACGAGGTCGTCGGCGTGTACGCCCCGGGCGAGGAGTACCTGGTCCCGGAGACCATCGAGAACAGCCCGGTCCCGGTCCACCCGGGCGCCGTCCGCTTCTACGAGGAGCAGGGCGTGGACATCCCCGCGGACCGGCTCCCCGAGAGCGCCGACGAGTAGGGCGCCCGACCCGATGGATCCGTCCACCGCGGTCAGGAGACGGGCGGGTACGGCCCTGGCCGCCGTCCTCGCCGCCGTCCTCGTCGCCGGAGCGCTGCTGCCCCTGTGGCCGGCGCTCCGGCTGAGCGTCGACGACGAGCGCCTGGGCCACCTGCCCCTGGCCGAGGGCGAACAGTTCACCCTCTCCTACGTTCACTCGATCGACCACCTGCCGATCGAGGAGAACCTCCGGGTCCGCGACGGTGAGCTGGTCGTCGACTCCACCCGGCTGCGCCAGTTCGGTGCTGGCATGGGCCACATCCCCGGTGAGGGGACCGGCCGGGCCGACGGCGAGTGGTGGGTCATCGAGGACATGAACCGCCCGATCGGTCCGGAGGTCGCGATCCGGGTGGGCACGGCCGCGGTCGACCACCGGCTGAGCACCCCCGACACCGAGGTCCGGCTCTCGCCGTGCCTGACCTCCCGACGGGTGGTCGTCGAACCCGTCCGGATCTCCACGCTCCGTCTGCTGCTGGCCGGTGACCCGCAGCCGTACTGCGACGAACCCTCCCCGGGCTGACCCGTGTCAGACCGACGGTCCGCCCCATCCGAACCCGAGGAAGAACCATGACCGCTGAGAAGACCTCAGACGAGAGGCCCGCGGAGAACCCCGAGGTCGGGTTCGGCAAGGGCGGCCGCAAGACCGGCACCTCCGCCGACGTGCTGCCCGACGTCGACGGGCTCGGCCGGGACGTCCCGCCGCTGTGGCGCAGGATCGCCGCCGAGCGCTGGGGCGAGGGCCGCACCGGGCTCGTCATGGGCGGGCTCATCCTCTTCCTGGGCGTGGCCCTGACCCTCTTCCAGCTCTACATCGCCCTGCGCTCCGGACTGGACGCCCGCCAACAGCGCATCATCCACCTCATGCTGGTGATGCTGCTGGTCTTCATCGTGATGCGGCCCTTCGCGCCGGGCGGGCTCCTCACCCGGCTGATCGCCTCCGCCATCGGGCTGTTCGTCCGCTCCGGCACCCGGGAACAGAGGCTGGAGTCCGCGGGCCGGACCGTCCGGGGCATAGGGCACGCGCTCGACCTGGTCGCCTTCTCCGCCGTCCTGCTGACCAGCCTCTACGTGCTCGTCTTCCAGGCGGACCTGGCCCGCCGGGTGGGCACCTACACCGAGACCGACTACATCATCAGCCTGGTCGCCATCCTGGTCCTGCTGGAGGCCACCCGCCGCGCGGTGGGGGCGGTCATGGCCGTCCTGGTGAGCTCCTTCCTGCTCTACGCCTACTACGGGCCCTACATCTCCGGCCAGTTCGGCCACTCCGGGTACACCCGCGAGCGCATCGCCACCTACACCTTCCTGAACAACGACGGCATCTTCGGGCTCACCCTCGGCGTGGTCGTGACGTTCGTGTTCGTGTTCATCCTGTTCGGCTCACTGCTGTCCAAGACCGGCGGCGGCAACTTCTTCGTGGGACTGGCCTACGTCTTCACCGGCAGGATGGTCGGCGGCCCCGCCAAGGGCGCGGTGCTGGGCAGCGCCCTGATGGGTTCGATCTCCGGCAGCGCCATCGCCAACGTGGTCACCAGCGGGCCCTTCACCATCCCGCTGATGAAGAAGGTCGGCTACAAGAAGCACGACGCGGCCGGGGTGGAGGCGGCCGCCTCCACCGGCGGCCAGGTGCTGCCGCCGATCATGGGCGCGGGCGCGTTCCTGATGGCCGAGCGCCTGAACATCCCCTACGCGGACATCGTCAAGGTCGCGATCATCCCCGCACTGATGTACTTCGCGCTGATGTTCCTGTTCGTGGACATCCTGGCCCGCAAACACAACATCGGCGGCATGGGCCGGGACGAGGTGCCCGCCCTCGCCGTCGTGATGCGGGCGGGCTGGCACTTCCTGGCCCCGCTGGTCCTGCTGATCGTGCTGCTGCTGAACTACGTGTCGCCCAGCCAGGCCGGCCTGGCCGCCTGCGGCGCCCTGCTGGTCGTGGCCATGCTGAGGGCCAGCAGCCGCCTGAGCTTCCAGGACTTCCTGGAGGTGTTCGTGATGGCCGCCCGCAGCACGCTGCCGGTGTCCGTGGCGTGCGCTGCCGCGGGCATCATCGTCGGCATGGTCGGCCTCACCGGCCTGGGCCTGGTCTTCTCCGACGTGCTGGTCAACGCCTTCGCCGGGAACCTCCTGATGACCCTGGTGATGGTCGCGCTGGCCTCCCTCATCCTGGGTGTCGGCCTGCCGGTGACCGCGTCCTACGTCGTGCTGGTCATCCTGGCCGGTCCGGCGCTGGAGCAGCTCGGGCTGGCGCTGATCGTGGCGCACATGATCGTGTACTGGCTCAGCCAGGACTCCAACGTCACCCCGCCGGTGGCCCTGGCCGCCTTCGCCGCGGCCGGTATCGCCAACTCCAGTCCGATGCGCTCGGGCGTGTCCGCGTGGAAGTTCGCCAAGGGCCTCTACCTGATCCCGCTCCTGATGGCCTACTCGGCGCTGATGGAGCTGGACGGGCCGGTCCTGAACCTGGTGACGGCCATCGTCACGGGCTCGCTGGCCCTGGCAGCGGGGGCGATGGCGATCGAGGGCTTCTTCCTGCGCCGCACCCTGCTGGGCGAGCGCATCGCCCTGGGCGCGTCCGCGGCCCTGATCCTGATCGCCCCCGAGTGGACCGGCTGGACCCAGGCGCTGCTGTCCGTGCACGTCCCCTCGGACTGGTTCGTCATCGCCGGAACGGTGGCGTGCACGGTGCTCATCACCCTCCAGGTGGTCAACCACCGCCGCGACCGGGCCAGGGGCCTGGTCGCCCCGGTTGGTCAGCCGCAGCCGCAGGCCGCCCGCGAGTAGGGTTGCGCGCGCAGGCGTGCGGGGTGCGGCGACCGAGTGCCGCCGCACCCCGCCTTCGGTATTGAGTGCCCTAGCCTGACTGACATGTGGCGATTCGGATGGAACCCCGGGCGGACCCTGCGCGGTGCCGACCTGGAGGCGGTGCTGGTGTCGGCGGCCTACGGCACGGACCCCCTGCTACGCGCAGGATGCGAGGCGGTACGCGAGGGCGACGTCGAGGCGGGCGCGACCCTGCTCGTGGAGACCAGGGGGGACCCGGAGGCCCGCGCCTACCGGGCCGAGGCGTTGGGGCGGGCCGCCGCGAATCGCCCCGACGAGGTCGCCGCGCTGGTCGAGGCGGGCGCCGACCCCGCCGACACGATGCTGTGGCTGGGCCACACGCTGCTGGCCCGGGCGATGGCCCTGCCCTCCGGCGGCACCGGTCAGGCCGACCGCAAGGCCTTCGAGGCCGCCCTGCACGAGGCCCGGGTCCCGTTGGAGGAGGCGGCCCGGGCCAACCCCGAGGACGCCGCGCCCTGGTCCGCCCTCCAGACGGTGGCGATGGGGCTCGGCGACCGCGAGGAGCGCGAACGCGCCTGGTCCGAGGCGAGCGCGCGGGCGCCGCACCTCTTTCCCGCGCACATGACCCGGGTGCGGGCGCTGGCCCCCAGCCGCGGCGGTTCGGCCGAGGAGATGTTCGCCGCCGCCGGGGCAGCGGCCGACACCGCCCCCGAGGGCAGCCCGCTGCCGGCCGTGCTCGCCCTGGCGCACGCCGAGTACCTGCGCGGGGAGCAGCGCCGACTGGTCCGCGAGGGCAACAGCGCCTACATCACCTCGATGGCCCTGGGCCGCCTGCACGGTGAGGCCGTGCGCGAGCTGTTCGAACTCGCCCAGGGGTGGGCGTCGGCGGCCGTCCCGCACGTGCGCGAGGTCCAGGCCCACCACCTCTTCGGCTGGGCCTTCCACCGGGCGGGGGAGCAGGACCTGGCCCGCTGGCACCTGGGGATGGTCGGCCGCTACGTCTGCGACGTCCCGTGGTCGTTCTTCGGCTCGGCGCGGACCGAGGCAGCCCTGGCCATGGCCGAACTGGGCGTGGACCCCAGCCTCGCCGAACAGGGCGGCTGAGTAGGCCTACTCATGTGCGGCGGGCGGAGTTGGCCGAGAGTGGGGAACATGAGCTACTCATCCCTCCGCGAAGAGGAACCCCGCACCCTCACCTGCATCCAGCGACTGCCCCGCGTGCTGGGGGCCGTCGCGGTGGCCGCCACGATCACGGGCCTTGTCCAGTGGTTCGCCCTGAGCAACGCCTCGTTGACGGTCCAGGGGCCGGGGGAGGAGATCGGCAACACCATCCTCATGCTGGTGGGATTCGTCGGGCACATCCTGCTGATCCCCCTCCTGTTCGGTGTGTTCGCCCGGTGGTTCGGGGTGGGGCCGGTACTGAGCTCCACCCTGCTCGGCTTCCCCGTCTTCCTTCTGATGCTGTGGCTGATCTCTGGTCTTGCCTACACGGCGCGCATCAGTTGGGGGATGGACCCGCTCCTGCTCGAGGTCGTCGGATTCTCCGGGATTCACCTGGTCGCCGCGCTCCTCTCCTTCGGAGTTCTCGCGCTCGTGCTCCGTGAAGAGCGCAAAAACACTGGTCCCCGCTGATCGGGGTCCGACACAATGCACGGGTGCTACTGACGATCACCACCACGGCCAGGCCGGCGACGGACCTCGGACACCTGCTGCACAAGCACCCCGACAAGGCGCAGAGTTTCGAGCAGTCCTTCGGCACGGCGCATGTCTTCTACCCGGAGGCCACCGAGGAACGCTGCACGGCGGCGCTCCTGCTCGACGTGGACCCGCAGGCGCTGCTGCGCTCGCGGACGTCGGTGAGCACCCCCGACTTCGCCCTCGCGCAGTACGTGAACGACCGCCCCTACGCCTCCTCCTCGCTGTTCACGGTGGCGCTGGGCAGGGTGCTGCGGACCGCGATCCGCGGTGCGAGCGAGCTCCGCCCCGAGCTGGCCCGCACCCCCATCCCGCTGGTCCTGCACCTGCCCGCGGTGCCCTGCCGCCCCGGTCCCCAGAAGGCCCGGGAACTCTTCGAACCGCTGGGCTGGACAGTCGAGGCCGAGCCGGTCCCGCTCGACCCCGGGCTACCCGGATGGGGTGCCTCGCACTACCTGTCGCTCACCCTGACCGGCACCCTGCGGCTGTCCGAGGCGCTCAGCCACCTGTACGTGCTGCTGCCCGCCATGGAGGGCGGCCACAAGCACTACTGGGTGGACTCCACCGAGATCGACAAGCTGCTCCGTGCGGGCGGCGCACCGGTCGACGGGACCGAGAACGAGGAGGGGGAGGGCGCGGGCTGGCTGGCCGGGCACCCCGAGCGCGGGTGGATCACCCGGCGCTACCTCGCCCGCCGGGAGCGGTACGTGCGCACCGCCCTGGCCCGCCTGGCCGAGTCCGAGGACCGAGTCGAAACCGAGGACGGGGCCGGGGCCGGCGAAGCGAACGGAACCGCCGGGGTCCCCACCGACCCGGCCGTGGAGGAGCGCGAACCCTCGCTGGCCGAGCAGCGCGCGGGCGCGATCATGGCGGTTCTGGCGGCCGAGCGGGCCACCAGCGTCATCGACCTGGGCTGCGGCGGCGGGACGCTGTTGGAGCGGCTGGTCCGCGACCGCACCCTGGAGCGGATCACCGGGGTGGACGTCCACCTGGCCAGCCTGGAGATCGCCCACCGCAAGCTCTGCAAGGGCTGCCACCCGGACGGCGGCAGGCGCCACCGGCCGCTGTTCGCCGGCCACACCGCGGGCCGCGGTGACCAGGCCGCCCACAAGTCCCGGCCCGAGTTGCTGCTCGGCTCCGTGGTCTACCGGGACCGGCGCTTCCACGGCCACGACGTGGCGGTGCTCATGGAGGTCGTCGAGCACCTGGACCCCTCCCGGCTGTCCGCCATGGAGAACGTGGTCTTCGGCGACGCCGCACCCCGGGTCGTCGTGGTCACCACGCCCAACATCGAGTACAACCGCCACTACGAAGGGCTGGCCGAGGGTGCGTTCCGGCACGCCGACCACCGCTTCGAGTGGACCCGCGCCGAGTTCGCCGCCTGGGCCGACCGGGTCGCCGCCGAACACGGCTACACCGTCCGCTATCTGCCGGTCGGGCCGGAGCACCCCGAGACCGGGGCCCCGACCCAGATGGGAGTCTTCACCAAATGACCGAGCCGAACGACGAGGCGACCCGCGAGCCCCGCGTGCTCGGCGTGCCCCGAATGGGGCTCGTCCTGCTGGTCGGGGTCTCCGGTTCCGGCAAGTCCACCTTCGCCGCCAAGCACTTCAGGCCCACCCAGGTGATCGGCTCCGACTTCTGCCGGGGCATGGTCAGCGACGACGAGAACGACCAGACCGCCACCTCCGACGCCTTCGCCCTGCTGAACACCATCGTGGACATCCGGCTTCGGCGCGGCCTGCTCACCGTCGTGGACGCCACCAACGTCCAGCGCAAGGCCCGCGAGCAGCTGATCCGCATCGCCAAGGACAACAACGTCCTGACCACCGCGATCGTGCTCGACGTGCCCGAGGCGGTGGCCCGCGAACGCAACCGCGACCGCACCGACCGCGACTTCGGCGACCACGTCATCCGCCGCCAGCGCCGCGACCTCAAGGACGGCATCAAGAGGATGACCCGCGAGGGCATCCGCAAGATGTTCGTCCTCCAGGGACAGGAGGAGATCGACGACGTCCGCATCGAGCTGGAGCGCCCCTGGCCGGACCGCACCGAGCTCACCGGCCCCTTCGACATCGTCGGTGACATCCACGGCTGCCGCTCCGAGCTGGAGTCCCTGCTGGCGGAGCTCGGCTACGAACTGCGCCGCGACGACCAGGGCCGCCCGGTCGGCGCCCGGCACCCCGAGGGCCGCACGGCGGTGTTCGTCGGTGACCTCGTGGACCGGGGCCCCGACAGCCCCGGCGTGCTGCGCCTGGTCATGGGCATGGTCGCCGACGGCGACGCCCTCTGCGTGCCCGGAAACCACGAGAACAAGCTGGTCCGCTACCTCAAGAGCGGCAAGGCCACGCTCACCCACGGCCTCGCCGAGACCGTGGAGCAGCTGGGCCGCGAGACCGAGGAGTTCCGCAAGGAGGTCCTGGAGTTCTGCGACGGCCTGGTCAGCCACCTGATGCTGGACGGCGGCAACCTGGTCGTGGCGCACGCCGGGCTCAAGGAGGAGTACCACGGGCGCGCCTCCGGGCGGGTCCGCTCCTTCGCCCTGTACGGCGAGACCACCGGAGAGACCGACGAGTTCGGCCTCCCCGTCCGGCTGCCCTGGGCCCGCGACTACCGAGGCAAGGCCATGGTGGTCTACGGGCACGTGCCCACCAACAAGGCCGAATGGCTCAACCGCACCATCTGCCTGGACACCGGCTGCGTTTTCGGCGGCAAGCTCACCGCGCTGCGCTACCCCGAGCGGGAGATCGTGGACGTGGACGCCGAACGCACCTGGTACGAGCCCGCACGGCCCCTGGTGGAGAACCCGCCGGAGGCCGACGACCGGGGCACCGGCCAGGCCATCGACATCAACGACGTCGGCGTGGGCGACTTCCACGCCGGGCTGTTCGTCGAGACCCGCTACGGCACCGTGCGCGCCGACACCGAGAGCACCATGGCCGCCCTGGAGGTGATGAGCCGCTTCTCGGTGGACCCCCGGTGGTTGGTCTACCTGCCGCCGACCATGGCCCCCGCGCCGACCGCCGCCGACCCGGAACTGCTGGAACACCCCGACGAGGCCTTCGCCTCCTACCGGGCCTCCGGCATCGGGCAGGTGATCTGCGAGGAGAAGCACATGGGCTCACGGGCGGTCGCCGTGCTCTGCCGCGACGAGGCCGCCGCCGAACGCCGCTTCGTCCCGGGCGAACTCGGCACCGTCTACACCCGCACCGGGCGGGCCTTCTTCAAGGACCCGCAGGTCCAGGCCGAGGTGGTCAGCAGGCTGCGCCAGGCCGTCACCGACGCCGGACTGTGGGACAAGCTCGGCACGGACTGGGTGGCCCTGGACGGCGAACTGCTGCCCTGGTCGGCCAAGGCGGGCCCGCTCATCCGGGAGCAGTACGCGTCCGTGGGCGCCGCCGCCCGCGCCTCGCTGCCCGCGGCCTCGGCCGCCCTGGCCGCGGCGGCCGAACGGGGGATCGACGTCGGCGCACTGGCCGCCACCATCGCCCGGCGCACCGAGCAGACGGAGGCGTTCAGCCGGGTGTACCGCCGCTACACCTGGCAGACCGAGGGCGCCGACGGGCTGCGCTACGCCCCGTTCGCCCTCCTGGCCTCCGAGGGCCGGGAGTACGGCGAGGCCGACCACCTCTGGCACATGGGCGTCGCCGAACAGCTCGCACAGACCGGCGGGATCGTCCAAGCCACCCGCTACCGGGTCGTGGACACCACCGACCCCGACGCCTGCGCTGCCGCGTCCGCGTGGTGGCGGGAGATGGTCGACCAGGGCGGTGAGGGCATGGTGGTCAAGCCGCTGCTGGGGATGCGCGCCAAGGCCCGCAAGGGCCTGGCCCAGCCGGGGCTGAAGGTGCGCGGCCCGGAGTACCTGCGGATCATCTACGGGGCGGACTACACCGACCCGGAACGGATCGCGGTGCTCAAGGACCGCAAGCTCGGCCGCAAGAACGGACTGGCCATGCGCGAGCACAAGCTCGGCCTGGAGGCCCTGACCCGGCAGGCGGCCGGTGAGCCGCTGTGGCGGGTGCACGAGCCGGTCTTCGCGGTCCTGGCCCTGGAGACCGAACCGGTCGACCCCAGGCTGTAGTCGCCGGCCTGAGCGTGACACGGGGGCGGGCCGCGCGGGAAAAAATCCCTTGCTCGGCCCGCCCCCGGTCTGCATCATCATCCTGACCAGTACCGACGTCAGAGAGGTCAACGGCATGCGGCGTTCCCACGGAAGTTCTCAGACCACCTTCCGGACCGAGACCCTCCTGGGAACCGCATTTGACCACCACACTCAACGTCGGGATCCTCGCGCACGTCGACGCGGGTAAGACCAGCCTCACCGAGCGTCTGCTCTATGACGCCGGTGCCGTCGACCGGCTCGGCAGCGTCGACTCCGGTGACACTCGGACCGACACCGGCCGGATCGAACGCGAACGCGGCATCACCGTGCGTACCGCCGTCGCGCCCTTCCGGGTCGGCGACACCCGGGTCAACCTGATCGACACCCCCGGACACGCCGACTTCGTCGCCGAGGTCGAGCGCGCCCTCTCGGTGCTCGACGGGGCCGTCCTGGTGCTCTCCGCCGTGGAGGGCGTCCAGGCCCATACCCGTCTGCTCATGCGCGTCCTGCGCGAGATGCGCCTACCGGTGCTCCTGTTCGTCAACAAGGTCGACCGGGGCGGTGCCGACCCCGAGCGCGTCCTCGCCCAGATCCGCCGCCTCACCGGCCGAGCCCTGGCCCTGGACAGCGTGCGGGACCCGGGCACCCCAGGGGCGCGCACGGTACCGCTCGCCTGGGACAGCCCCGAGTTGGCCGCCCGTGCGTCCGAATTGCTCGCCGAGGAGGACGACGCACTGCTGGCCGCGCTGGTCGACGACCGGCCGCCACCGCTGGGCACAGCCCTGCGGGAGAGGGTCCGCGACCAGGTCGGGCGCGGGCTCCTGTATCCGGTGCTCTCGGGCTCGGCGATCACAGGAGAGGGCGTTGACCTGCTTTCCCGGGCCCTCACCGGACTGCTGCCCGCCGCACGGGAGAGCGGCTCCGGGGAACCGCGCGGGACGGTGTTCGCGATCGAGCGTTCGGCATCCGGGGAGAAGACCGGGTACCTGCGGCTGCACTCGGGGGTCCTGCGCGTGCGGGACCGGGTGCTGTTCGCGCGGTCCGACCCCGAGGACGGCGACCCCCACCAGGGGCGCATCACCCACCTGGAGGTGGTCGGTGCCGAAGGCGAGCGCGGACGTGCGCTCACCGCGGGCGGGATCGGGCGGATCCGCGGTCTGCCCGAAATGCGGGTCGGTGACCGGCTCGGGGCGTCGACCGCACCGGTGAACCTGGTCCGCCCGGCCCTGGAATCGATCGTGCGCCCGGTCGGCGAGGGCTGCGAACACCGGCTGCACGCCGCGCTGCGCGCGCTCGGGGACCAGGACCCGCTGATCCGGCTGCGTACCGTGCCGGGCGGTGGCCTTTCGGTCCTGCTCCACGGTGAGGTGCAGAAGGAGGTCGTCGCCGACACCCTGGCCACCGAGTTCGGGGTCGAGGCGGTTTTCGAACCCAGCAGCGTCGTGCACACCGAACACCCGACCGGCACCGGCACGGCGGTGGAGGAAATCGACTTCGAGCGTGAGCTCGCCGGGCCGATCGCGGTCGGGTTGCGGGTGGACCCGGGGGAGCGCGGCAGCGGTGTGGTGTTCCGCCGGGAGACGGAGTTGGGCGCGCTGCTCGCGGCCCAGGACCGCGCCGTCGAGGAGACCGTGCGTGACACCCTCGGCCAGGGGCTGTACGGATGGCCGGTAACCGACTGCGTCGTGACCCTCGTGCACAGCGGTTACGTCCCACCGGTACCCGTCGCGCTCTTCCGGCTGCTCACCCCGGTGGTGCTGATGCGCGCACTCGACGCCGCCGGGACCCGCGTGCACGAACCCGTGCACGCGTTCGAGGCCGACGTCCCCGGGGACGTGCTGGGCGCGGCCGTCTCCCACCTGCACGGGTGCGGGGCGCGGGTATCCGGCACGGAGCGGACCGCCGGAGGATGGCGGATCAGCGGTGACATTCCCGTGCGCGGGATCGACGCCTTCCGGTCCCGGCTGCCGGGGATCTCCCGGGGCGAGGGGGTGTGGTGGACCCGGTCAGCGGGGGACCGCCCGGTGCGGAGAAACGCGCCCCGCCGGGCCCGCACCGACGGCAACCCGCTGAACCTGAACGAGTACCTGGTCCATCTGGGCAACGCGGGCCGCGCGGGGACCGGAGGGTAGCGGCATCGGGGCTAGACCGGACTGGACCAGTGGGCCTGGCGGGACGGACTCACGGCCGGGGCTTTGGAGGATCACACCGAGGTCAGTGCCCTCAGTTGTCGTGGGATCACAACAATCGGGCACCGGGTCGTCTTCTTTTCACGTGCCCTCCTTCATGTGGACACCCGTGGCAGTCATGATGTGGCCGCGTCCGAACCCCCTGAGAACCCCCGAAATCCCCGACCACACCGGAGAAAACGGAGCAGGCGTGTCCCCAACACCGTCCAGACCCACATCCCCCACTCCGGCCGACCCGGCCCCGCCGCGGCGCTCCCTCGCTTCGGCATCGGCGGTCGCGGCGGTGGCCCTGGGCGCGAGCCTCATCGCGCCGGTGCCCGCCCTGGCAGCCGCTGAACACCCCGTGATCAGCGAGGTCTACGGCGGTGGCGGCAACAGCGGGGCTGAGCTGCGGCACGACTTCGTCGAGCTGGGCAACCCCACCGAAGCCGACGTCGACCTGTCCGGGTGGAGCGTGCAGTACCTGCCGGCGCAGCCCGGCGCGTCCACCCGGGTCCAGGTGACCCCGCTCAGCGGCAGCGTCCCCACCGGCGAGCACTACCTGATCCGCCAGGCGGCGGGCGCGGGCGGTACCACCGAGCTGCCCGAACCGGACGACGCCGGGAACACGAACATGTCGGCCTCCGCCGGGATCGTGCTCCTGGTGGAGGGCACCGACCCGGTCGAGTGCCGCACCGCCGCTACCTGCGCCGAGGACGAGTCGATCATCGACGTCGTCGGCTACGGCAACGCCGCGGTCTTCGCCGGGTCGCCCACCGCCGGTACCAGCAACACCACCTCGACCTCCCGCGACGCCGCGTTCACCGACACCGGGAACAACTCCGCCGACTTCTCCACCGGCGAGCCGACCCCCACCAACAGCGCGGGCGAGACGGTCGAGGGCCCCGGCGGCGGCGACCCCGAGGATCCGGTCGAACCCGGTGAGCTGCGCATCCACGACGTTCAGGGGACCAGCCACACCTCACCCCACGTGGGCGAGGAGGTCTCCGGCCTGCCCGGTGTGGTCACCGCGGTCAACGCCTTCGGCAGCGCTCGGGGCTTCTGGTTCCAGGACACCGAGGGCGACGGCGACCCGCGCACCAGTGAGGCGCTCTTCGTCTTCACCGGCTCCACCACCCCTGACGTCGCGGTCGGCGACGAGATCCTGGCCGCCGGACGGGTCAGCGAGTACCGCCCCCAGGCAGGCGCCCAGACCATCACCCAGCTCGACCGGGCCCGCTGGACCACCCTCAGCCGGGACAACGACCTGCCCGAGGCGGTCCTGCTGGAGGCCGACACCCTCCCTGAGGCCTACGCCCCGGATCACGGCGGTGACATCACCGAGCTCGAACTCCAGCCGGACAAGTACGCCCTGGACTTCTGGGCCGCTCACGAGCACATGATCGTCCGGGTGGAGGACGCGCCCGTCGTCGGAGCCACCGACGGCTACGACGCCCTGTGGGTGACCACCAAGCCCGACCGGAACCGCACCGCCAACGGCGGGGTGCGCTACGGCTCCTACGACGACCCCAACAGCGGCCGGGTGAAGATCGAGTCGCTGCTGGACCGGGAGGTGCGCCCCTTCCCGGAGGCGAACGTCGGCGACACCCTCGCCGGGGTCACCGAGGGCCCGGTCTACTACAGCCGGTTCGGCGGCTACGTGGTCCGCGCCACCACCCTCGGCGAGCACGTGTCCGGTGACCTGGAGCGCGTGCCGGTCCGCGACACCGCACGGCACGAGATCAGCGTCGCCACCTACAACGTCGAGAACCTCGGCGGCACGGACGACCAGGCCAAGTTCGACGCCCTGGCCGAGGGCATCGCCGACTACCTCGCGGCGCCGGACATCGTCGGCCTGGAGGAGATCCAGGACAACAACGGTCCCGTCGACGACGGGACCGTGGACGCCGACGTCACCCTCGACCGGCTCGTGGCCGCAGTCGCGGCCGCGGGCGGGCCCGAATACGAGTGGCGCCAGATCAGCCCGGAGGACGGCCGGGACGGCGGCCAGCCCGGCGGCAACATCCGCAACGCCTTCCTCTTCAACCCGGACCGCGTCCAGTTCGTGGACGTCGGGGGCGGCGACGCCACCACCCCCGTCGAGGTCGTCGAGGGTGAGCGCGGGGCCGAACTGTCCGTCTCCCCGGGCCGCATCGCCCCCCAGGAGGCGGCCTGGAACTCCAGCCGCAAGCCGCTGGTCGGCCACTTCCGCGCCCTCAACCGCGACGTTTACGTGGTGACCAACCACTTCAACGCCAAGGGCGGGGACCAGCCCCTGCACGGCGTCAACCAGCCGCCGAACCGGGTCACCGAGACCCAGCGCCACCAGCAGGCCACCCTGGTCCGCGAGTTCGCCGACGATCTCCTCGCGGTGGACCCCGAGGCCAACCTGGTGGTGATGGGTGACCTGAACGACTTCCAGTTCTCGACGACCCTGGACATCCTCACCGGCGACGGCACCCTCACCAACCCGATGGTGGACCTGCTGGAGCCGGACCAGCGCTACAACTACGTCTTCGACGGCAACTCCCAGGCGCTCGACCACATCCTGGTCAACGGCGTACTGGCCGGGCGGGTCGACTACGAGATCGTGCGGATCAACTCCGAGTTCCACGACCAGGTCAGCGACCACGACCCCCAGGTCCTGCGGATCGACACGCGCCGCAGCACCTCTCCGGGCCGCGGTTAGCAACGGACGCACCACCCGATGGGTGAACGGGGCGGGCACCGGATCCAGTGCCCGCCCCGTTCGCCCGTACCGGCTGTGCCCCGACACGTCGGGCGGGTCGCTCGTCGGGGCCGCCACGGCCCATATCCTGGGAGGGACCGCAGCGCCCACCTCAGGAAGCGATCGATGAACGTACTGCTCACCGGCGGCGCCGGGTACATCGGCACGCACACCGCTGTCGAGCTGATCGAGGCCGGGCACGGGGTCGTGGTCGTCGACTCCCTCGTCAACAGCCACGAGGAGGCCCTGCGCCGCGTGGAGCGGATCACCGGTCGCACGCTCGCCTTCCACAAGGCGGACTGCACCGACCCCGAGGCGATGCGCGCGGTCTTCGCGGCGCACGACATCGACGCCGTCATCCACCTGGCCGGGCTCAAGGCCGTGGGCGAGTCCGTCGAGCAGCCCCTGCGTTACTACCGCAACAACCTCGACGCCCTGCTGACCCTCTGCGAGGCCATGGACGAGGCCGGGGTGCGCGACCTCGTGCTCAGCTCCTCCGCCACCGTCTACGGCGACCCCGAGACCGTGCCGATCACCGAGGACGCGCGGCTGACCACCACCAACCCCTACGGCAGCACCAAGCTGTTCGCCGAGCGGATCCTGGACGACCTGGCCGCCGCCGACCCGAGCTGGCGGATCATCTCCCTGCGCTACTTCAACCCGATCGGCGCGCACCCCAGCGGCCTGATCGGCGAGGACCCCCAGGGCGTCCCGAACAACCTCTTCCCCTACATCGCGCAGGTGGCGGCCGGGCGGCGCGAGCGGCTGAACGTGTTCGGCGACGACTACGACACCCCCGACGGCACCGGTGTACGCGACTACCTGCACGTGGTGGACCTGGCGAAGGGCCATCTCGCCGCCGTGGACCATCTGGCCGACGCCTCAGGACACCGCGTCTACAACCTCGGTACCGGCCAGGGAACCTCGGTCATGGAGGGCCTGCGCGCCTTCGAACGCGCCACCGGCTCGCCCATCCCGCACGCGGTGATCGAGCGCCGCCCCGGTGACATCGCCGTCTGCTACGCCGACCCGGGCGCCGCCACCCGCGACCTCGGCTGGAAGGCCGAGCTGACCGTGGACGACGCCTGCCGGGACGCCTGGCGCTGGCAGTCCGCCAACCCGAACGGCTTCGCGGGCTGAGAAGCGGCCGCCCGGCCGGGTGCCGGGCGGCACACCCGTCGGTGCCTTCCGACCGTGGTGAACGGCCTAGACTGGACGGACATCCACATTTTTCTGCGGAAGGTCCTCCGTCGTGTCCGTTGGTGCTGACAGCACGTTCGACACCGTCCTCGTCGTCGACTTCGGTGCGCAGTACGCGCAGCTGATCGCGCGACGGGTCCGGGAATGCCACGTGCACAGCGAGATCGTGCCCTCGACCATGCCGGTCGAGGAGATGCTCGCCAAGAAACCCAAGGCCATCATCCTCTCCGGCGGCCCCTCCTCGGTGTACGCCGACGGGGCCCCGGCCGTGGGGGCCGAGCTGTTCGAGACCGGGGTCCCGACCTTCGGTATCTGCTACGGCTTCCAGGCCATGACGCGCGCCCTGGGCGGGGTCGTCGACAAGACCGACCTGAGCGAGTTCGGCCGCACCGAGCTGACCGCCAACATTGACTCCGTGCTGTTCGAGGGCCTGCCCGAGGGCCTGAGCGTGTGGATGTCGCACGGCGACTCCGTGGTCCAGGCCCCGGCCGGGTTCAAGAGCACCGCCAGCACCGCGGGCGCCCCGGTCGCCGCCTTCGAGGACACCGAGCGCCGCCTGTTCGGCGTGCAGTTCCACCCCGAGGTCATGCACACCGAGCACGGCCAGGACCTGCTGCGCCGCTTCCTCTACGAGGGCGCGGGCTGCCGTCCCACCTGGACGATGGTGAACATCGTCGAGGAGCAGCTGGAGCGCATCCGCGAGCAGATCGGCGACAAGCGCGTCATCTGCGCGCTGAGCGGCGGCGTGGACTCCGCCGTGGCCGGTGCCCTCGTGCAGCGCGCCGTCGGTGACCAGCTCACCTGCGTGTTCGTGGACCACGGCCTGCTCCGCAAGGGCGAGGCCGACCAGGTCGAGAAGGACTTCGTCGCGATCACCGGCGCCAAGCTGAAGGTCGTCGACGCCGAGGAGCGCTTCCTGGGCGCGCTGGCCGGGGTCACCGACCCCGAGGAGAAGCGCAAGATCATCGGCCGCGAGTTCATCCGCATCTTCGAGCAGGCGGCCCGCGAGGTCGTCGCCGAGAGCGGCGACGACGGTTCCGAGGTCGAGTTCCTGGTCCAGGGCACCCTGTACCCGGACGTCGTCGAGTCCGGCGGCGGCACCGGCACCGCCAACATCAAGTCGCACCACAACGTGGGCGGCCTGCCCGACGACCTCCAGTTCACCCTGGTGGAGCCGCTGCGCGAGCTGTTCAAGGACGAGGTGCGCAAGGTCGGCGAGGAGCTGGGCCTGCCGCCCGAGATGGTGTGGCGCCAGCCCTTCCCCGGCCCCGGCCTGGGCATCCGGATCATCGGCGAGGTCAACCGGGAGCGCCTGGAGATCCTGCGTGAGGCCGACGCCATCGCCCGCGAGGAGCTCACCCGCGCCGGTCTGGACCGCGACATCTGGCAGTGCCCGGTGGTGCTGCTCGCCGACGTCCGCTCGGTGGGCGTCCAGGGCGACGGCCGCACCTACGGCCACCCCGTGGTGCTGCGCCCGGTCAGCAGCGAGGACGCGATGACGGCCGACTGGTCGCGCGTGCCCTACGACGTGCTCGCCCGCATCTCCAACCGGATCACCAACGAGGTCCGCGAGATCAACCGGGTGGCGCTGGACGTGACCAGCAAGCCCCCGGGCACCATCGAGTGGGAGTAGGCACGAGCGGGAGTAGTCCGGGCGGGAGCGCCGCGAGGCTATCCCCCGAAACGGCGGGGCCCGGCACACACGATCGCGTGTGCCGGGCCCCGCCGTTTCGGTGCGCAGAGGCAGTCTTCCGCTCAGTCCGTGGAGCCCTCGAAGACGTCGATGACGGTCGGCTGCTCGTCGGGGGAATGGGTGAGGAGCAGCTGAGCGGCTTCCTGGCTGGTCCTGATGCTGAACACCAGGTCGCCCCGGACCCGCTGCCCGGCCTGGATGGGCGACCACAGGTCGGCCCGCTCCTCGGCCGCGCTGGGGGTCTCGGCGCTGACCCGTTCCTCGTTCGTGGTCACCAGCCGCTGTTCGCTGGAGCTGAACATGATCTCGGTGTCGCCCAGGTTCTCCAGGTCCAGGTCGGCCACGCAGTACAGGCCGCCCGTGATGCGCGAACGCCCCAGAATGTTGTCGACGCAGGAGAAGTCGTTGATCGTGTACTCGACCGCCCCGTCGGGCGAGCGAGCACCGTTCTCGGCGGGCTCCGACTCGTTCGGTTCCCCGTCGCCGAGGCCGTCGTCGGGCAGGGCCGGGCCGGGCAGGGAGGTGCCCTGGTCGGGGTTGCCCTGCGAGCCGCCCGAATCATCCGAGCCGCCGAAGCTTCTGTTGGCGATCAGGACGATCAGGAGCACCACCACCAGTGTGATGCCGATGCCGCCCAGGACCAGGCCCCAGAAGAGTCCGCCCCGCCCGCCGGGTGCGGCGGGGCGGTGCGGCGGCGGGGGCACCGGGGGCACGTACGGCTGCGGCCCCCGCTGCTGCTCGGCGGGCGGCGAAACCATCGGGATGGGTCCGGTCGCGGCGGGGTGCTGCGCGGGCGGCGGCCCGGCCGGGGCGTGGCGCTGCTGCTGGCCGTGGACACCCGGGTGCGGACCGACCTGGGGGCCTCCAGGAGGTCCGGCCGTGTGTCCTGGGGAGGGGTGGCCCGGGGGCGGTCCGTGCGGAGCACGGGCGAAGTTGCCGGTCTGGTGGGCGGGCGGCGGCATCTGCTGCGGAGGGGCCTGGTAGTGGCCGGGCACCGGGTGCCGCACACCGGTCATGGTCTGGTGCGCCGGGTGGGGCATCCCGGGCGGCCCGGGGGGACCGGGCGGCATCGGAGGCAGGTTGGGCCGCCAGGACTGGTGCAGGGCGTGCGAGACCATGTCGTTGGGGTTGGAGGTGTCCTCGCCGCCCGCGAGCTCCAGGAGCAGGTCCTGCGCGGTCGGGCGGCGGCCCGGCTCCTTGGCCAGGGCGCGCGTCACCAGGCGGTCCAGCGGGCTGTCGAGGTTGCCGATCTGCGGCTCGGCGAACAGCACCCGCTTGCCCAGCGTCATCGCGTCGCCGTTGCCGAAGGGGTGCGTGCCGTTGCCGGCGAAGGCCACCAGACAACCCCAGGCGAAGATGTCCGCCGAGGTGGTGACCTGTTCCTCCAGTAGCTGCTCGGGCGCCATCCAGCCGGGGCTGCCCATCACGATGCCGGTCTGGGTGTGGTTGGTCGCGGTGTTCATCGCACGCGCGATACCGAAGTCGATCACCCGGGGGCCGGACAGCGACAGCAGGACGTTGGCGGGTTTGAGGTCGCGGTGGACCAGGCCCGTGCGGTGGATGGCCGCGAGCGCCGCGGCCACGCCCAGCGCGAAGCCGTGCAGCGTGGAGGAGTCCAGCGGGCCGTGCTCGGCTATGTGCTCGGCCAGGGCCGTGCCCGCGATGTACTCGGTGACCATGTAGGGACGGTTCTCAAACGTCCCGTGGTCGAGCACCTTGGCGGTGCAGAAGGAAGCGACCTTGCGGGCGTTCTCCATCTCATCGCGGAAGCGCGCCCGGGTCTGCTCGTCGAAGGCGAGCTCCGGACGGATGACCTTGATGGCTACCTGGTTGTTCTTCTCCGGCGTACTGCCCAGGTAGACGGTTCCCATGCCGCCACTACCCAGCTTCCCGGACAGCACGTAGGGACCGATGGTGGCCGGATCTCCGGCGGCCAGCGGTTCCAGGTTCTTCGGGAGCCCATCCGACGGCAAGCGACCCTCCCCGACGGTGTCCAAACTCCGCCTTGCCCCAAGGTAGCGGTGTTTGTGCCCTGATTCCCACTCGCGGACCGAATTGGGCCGTTCTGGGGTTGGGCGGTAACTGACATGACATTGGTGACGAGCCCTGAAGCGTGCGGCCCCGCTCTCCGGGGCGCGGGTGTCCACGCCGGTCGAAAGCGGTGAACACGGAAGGCCCCGTTCGGGGGTCTGTGTTCACGCAAGGTGGGGGTTCCTTTACGATTGGGGACTCGTGACCGTTGATACCACCGTAACCGTGCGGGTCCCCGCGAAGGTGAACCTCCAGTTGGCGGTGGGGCCCAGACGCGAGGACGGATTCCACGCCCTCGTGAACGTGTTCCACGCCGTCTCGCTGTTCGATGAGGTTACCGTCAAGGCGGCGTCTCCGCGTCAGCCGCGTGCCCTCGCGGCGTTGACCGCCACCGGCCAGTCGGAATCGCACCTGGCCAGAGTGCCGCTGGACGAAACCAACCTCGCGGCTCGCGCCGCGGCCCTCCTCGCCGAGGAGACGGGTTCCGGCTTCCCCGTGGACATCCACCTGGACAAGCACATCCCGGTGGCCGGCGGTATGGCCGGGGGCAGCGCGGACGCCGCGGCGGCCCTGGTGGCCTGTGACCGGCTGTGGGGCTGCGGACTGTCCCGTGAGCGCCTCTTGGACCTCGCCGCCCGGCTGGGCAGCGACGTGGCGTTCGGGCTGGTCGGCGACACCGCGGTGGGCACCGGACGCGGTGAGCTCCTCGATCCGATGGCCAGTCCCGCCCGCTACCGCTGGGTGTTCGCGCTCTCCACACGCGGCCTGTCCACGGCCGACGTCTTCGGCGAGTACGACCGGCTGCGCCCGGACGCTCCGGACCCGCGGTTGGACCCCGCCCTGGAGAAGGCGCTGGCCGACGGGGACGCCGAGGCGCTGGGCCGCTCGTTGAGCAACGACCTCCAGCCCGCCGCGCTGTCCCTGCTGCCCGAGCTCCAGCGGACCCTGGACGCGGGCCGCTCAGCGGGGGCGATCGGTGCCCTGGTCTCCGGTTCCGGCCCCACCTGCGCCTTCCTGATCGGCGGCGGCGGAGAGGACGCGGCCGTCGTGGCCGAGCGCGAGGCCGGCGTGGTCGCCGCGCTGCGGGCCACGGGGCTGTGCGAGCAGGTCGTCGCGGCGGACGGCGATGTTCCGGGAACCACCGTCCTCTGACCCCGATGCTGTGATGTAAATCACTAAATCTGATGCCCCGATCGCGGGGGTTTCGCCCATTGACCTCAACCATGGTTGAGGAAGAACACTGGTGGCATGACTACGACAGCCACCTTCTCCAGGTACGCCGACCTTCCGGCGCTCATCGGGCTGATGGAGGGGGACGAGAAGCACAACGGCGCTTCCAACTCCACCCTCGACGTGCTCTGGGTGCTCTACGACCGGGTCCTCGACGTCACCCCCGGCACCGCCGAGGACCCTGCCCGGGACCGCTTCCTCCTCTCCAAGGGGCACGGCCCGGCCGCCTTCTACGCCGTACTCGCCGCCAAGGGCTTCCTCGACGTGACCACCCTGCGCGGCTGGACGAGCTTCGACTCCCCGCTGGGTCACCACCCCGACCGGGTCCTGGTCCCCGGTGCGGAGATCGGCAGCGGTTCCCTCGGCCACGGCCTGCCCCTGGCCCTGGGCACCGCTCTGGGCCTGCGCGCACAGGGCATCCGCAAGCCCGACGGCACCGGACCCCGCGTGGTGGTGCTGGTCGGCGACGGTGAACTCGACGAAGGCAGCAACCACGAGGCCATCGCCGCCGCGGCACGCCTGGGCTCCGACAACCTCACCGTCGTGGTCATCGACAACGCCTCCGCGAGCCACGGCTGGCCCGGCGGGATCGGCCGCCGCTTCGAGGTCGAGGGCTGGGAGACCCGCGAGGTCGGCGGCCGGGACCACGACGCGCTGCACGACGCCTTCACCCGAACCCGCACCGGGCGGCCGCTGGCGGTCATCGCCCGCGTCCGCAACGGAAACTGAAAGCGAGCCCGGCCATGCGTGACACCTTCGCCGCCACCGTCAACGCCGCCCTCGACGACGACCCCCGGGCCGCCGTCGTCCTCGCGGCCATCTCCGCGGGCATGTTCCGCCGCTCCGCCGTCCGCCACCCCGGCCGGGTGATCGACCTCGGCATCCGGGAACAGGCGATGATCGGCGTCGCCGGGGGACTCGCGCTCACCGGCATGCGCCCGATCGTGCACAGCTACGCGCCGTTCCTGATCGAACGGCCCTTCGAACAGATCAAGATCTCCCTGGCCCACCAGGACGTCGGCGCGATCCTGGTGAGCATCGGCGCGTCCTACGACGCCTCGGAGGAGGGCCGCACCCACCAGGCGCCCGGGGACGTGACGCTCCTGGACACCCTCCCGGGCTGGACCGTGCACGTGCCCGGCCACCCCGACGAGGTCCGGGACATGCTGCGGCAGGCCATCCCCGGCGACGACCGCGTGTACCTCCGCCTGTCCGGCACCACCAACCGCGCACCCCTGCCGGTCGGTCCGCGACTCAACGTCCTGCGCACCGGCTCACCACGCTCCGCCGGGGTTGTGGTCGCGGTCGGCCCGATGCTGGACCGCACCCTGGAAGCCACCGCCGACCTCGACGTCACCGTCGCCCACACCACCACGGTGCGACCCTTCGACCGCGAGGGCCTCAGCGCCCTGACCGCCGCCGCGGGCAACGCCGACGTGCTCCTGGTCGAGCCCTACCTGCGGGGTACCTCCGCCCACGAGGTCTCCGAGGCCCTGTCCGACCGCCGCCACCGCCAGCGCTCCCTGGGCGTGGCCCGCGACACCGAACTCCGCGCGTACGGGACCCCCGCCGAGCACGCCCGCGCCCACGGGCTGGACACCGAGGGAATCGCCAAGGCCGCCAGGGACTTCTTCCTGGTGTAGGACTCGTGTCCGGAGCCCGTCCGCGGG
The DNA here is from genome assembly GCF_014201115.1 of Nocardiopsis metallicus. Classification (GTDB taxonomy): domain Bacteria; phylum Actinomycetota; class Actinomycetes; order Streptosporangiales; family Streptosporangiaceae; genus Nocardiopsis; species Nocardiopsis metallicus. The sequence goes on along the minus strand of NZ_JACHDO010000001.1, from coordinate 4,565,518 downwards.
CTCCCCGGAGGGGGCCCCTCCCAGAACCCGCCCGGGGCCTTGCGTGGTGCGGCCCCGGGCGTTCCCCGCCCGCCGCCCCGTGGTCCGGCGGGCGTCACTCCTCCAACGGGATCGTTCCTCCGGCAGGAGTCCCTAGCAGGAGTACGTCCTCCCGTCCGCGGCCTTGCCCCAGTTGCAGGTGCTCAGCGTGCCGGCGGCCTTGTTGTCGTCCTTGCTGCCCGGCGTCTTCAGCCTCAGGTCGGGGTTGCGGCCGGTGCCGTCGTTGGGCAGCACGTGCCGCGCGTAGCCCCGGTAGACGTGGTGCTTGCCGTTGGCGTCGCGGTGGTTCGTGCCGGAGCCGGTGTGCACGTAGACGACCGCCCCGGCCGGGAGGTTGTACGAGGGCAGGGCCCGGCCGTAGGTGTTCGAGGTGATGTCCGGGACGTAGCCCTTGAGGTTGACGGTCTTGTTCGTCACGTTCTTGACGATGAAGTACTCGCCGTTGAGGTTGGTCTGCTTGTTGTCCTTGACGTCGGCTCCCTTGGCGTTGGGCCGCACGTGGGTGATCATCAGTGCCCCGGTGGTCGACGCCGCGTGGGCCGGGACGGGCACCAGGAACGCGGCCAGCAGTGCTGCCGCCAGAGCGGCACGGATGGAGCGCATGGGCTCCCCTTTCGGTTCGCATCCGTCCTGCGATGCGAGCCTCCAGGGGAGGGGGCTCGTAAGCGGGGGCGCCGAGGACAGAGCAGAAGATTAGCCCCCCTTGGCGCCGTTGTGCGGCGAAAAACAATGATTCGCGAAAAGTGTCGCCTAGTTGCCCCGGGGCGGGCAGCCGGTCCGGGCACCGTCGCCCCGGCGGCACAATGGAGGGTGATGACGAATCTGGTCAACCTTCAGGACGTGTCCCTGGCCTACGGGCCGCTCGTACTCCTCGACAAGGTGTCCCTTGGCGTGGACGAGGGCGAACGCATCGGTGTGGTGGGCCGCAACGGCGGCGGCAAGTCCACCATGATCTCCGTGCTGGCCGGGCACACCGAGCCCGACTCCGGCCGCGTCGTGCACAACCGCGGGCTGCGGGTCGGCTTCCTGCACCAGCGCGACGACTTCCCCGACAGCACCGTCGGCGAGTTCGTGCTGGGCGACCGGGCCGAGCACGAGTGGGCGGGCGACGCGCGCATCCGCGACATCCTGCGCGGCCTGCTGGGCGGCTGGGACCTGAACCTGCCCATGTCGGGACTGTCCGGTGGTGAGCGCCGCCGTTCCGGGCTGGCGCGCCTGCTGGTCGACGACCACGACCTCATCATCCTGGACGAGCCCACCAACCACCTCGACATCGAGGGCATCGCCTGGCTCGCCGAGCACCTGGGCCGGCGCCCCGAGGCGCTCGTGGTCGTGACACACGACCGCTGGTTCCTGGACGCCGTGACCACCCGCACCTGGGAGGTCGGCCGCGGCACGGTCGAGCGCTACGAGGGCGGGTACGCCGCCTATGTGCTGGCCAAGGCCGAACGCGACCGCCAGGCGGCCGCCGAGGAGGACCGCCGCCAGAACCTCATGCGCAAGGAGCTGGCCTGGCTGCGCCGGGGAGCACCCGCGCGCACCTCCAAGCCCAAGTTCCGGATCGAGGCGGCCAACCAGCTCATCGCCAATGAGCCGCCCGCCCGCGACACCGTCGAGCTGGTCCGCTTCGCCAGCTCCCGCCTGGGCAAGACCGTCATCGACCTCAAGAAGGTCTCGGTGGCGATCCCCGACCGCGTCCTCCTGGACGAGCTCACCTGGCAGCTCGGCCCGGGCGACCGGGTCGGCCTGGTCGGCGTGAACGGCGCGGGCAAGTCCACCCTGCTGAAGATCCTCGCCGAGGAGAAGGAACCCGACTCGGGCACCGTGCGCACCGGCCGGACCGTCAAGCTCGCGCACCTGTCCCAGAACATCGCCGAGCTCGACCCCGCCATGCGCCCGCTTCAGGCGGTCATGGACGTGCGCGAGCACATCACCATCGGCAAGCGCGACTACACCGCCAGCCAGATGCTGGAGAAGTTCGGTTTCCGCGGCGAGCGCCAGTGGACGCCCATCGGCGACCTGTCCGGTGGTGAGAAGCGCCGGCTTCAGCTGCTGCGCCTGCTCATGGACGAGCCCAACGTGCTGCTGCTGGACGAGCCCACCAACGACCTCGACATCGAGACCCTCACCGAGCTCGAGGACCTCCTCGACGGCTGGCCCGGCTCCCTCGTGCTGGTCAGCCACGACCGGTACTTCCTGGAGCGCATCACCGACCGCGTGCTCGCCCTGATGGGTGACGGCACGCTCGCCTTCCTGCCCAACGGGGTCGACGAGTACCTGGAGCGCCGGGCGGCCACCGCCGACGAGGTCACCGTGCCCCTTGGCGCCTCCGAGGCGGCCGCAGCCGAGGCAGCCCCGGCCGCTGCTCCCGCGATCTCCCAGGCCGATCGTCGCGCCGCGCAGAAGGAGATGCAGCGGGTCGAGCGCCGTATGGACAAGATCGCCAAGCGCGAGGCCCAGCTGCACGAGCAGATGGCGGCCGCCGCCGAGGACTACACCAAGCTCGCCGAACTCGACGCCGAGGCCAAGACCCTCGCCGCCGAGAAGGACGAGTTGGAGATGGTCTGGCTGGAACAGGCCGAACTCATCGGCGACTGACCCTCCCGGTCAGCGCGCCAGCCGGGTGAGGGCCGCCGCCAGGGCCTCCCCGGCGGCGGTCTCCAGGTCCGGGACCACCCCGGCGCCCTCCCAGTTGGTCCCGCTGACCGGATGCCCGGGTCGTCCGGTCGGCACCGTCACCTCCAGGTGCGGGTGGATCCGGAAACCCTCCCGGGGGTGGGCGCCGCCCCCGGTGCGTTCACCGACGACCGTTGCCCGCCCGTGCCGCTGCAGGTCGTAGGCGAGCTCTTCGGCGCCGGAGAACGTGGTGGCGCCGGTCAGTACCGCCAGCGGCTTCTCCCCGCCGAACACCGGTCCCGGCACGAACGGTGTCCAGGACTGTCTGGGCGGCGTCCCGTCGCCGAAGTGCATCGTGTGCAGATGAGTGGGCTCGTCGAACAGGTGCGCGCAGACGAACGCCACCGTCGCCGGGTCTCCGCCCCGGTTCTGCCTCAGATCGATGATGAGCGCCTCCGCGTCGGCCACCAGCCGCAGCGCGGCGCTCAGCTGGTCGGCCGCCATCGACAGCGGGTAGAGCAGCGGCCGCAGCTCCAGGAATCCGACGTTGCCGTCCAACCGCTCCACCCGCGCGACCCCGCCGAACCGCTCCCGTGCCTCCCGCGCCATCGCCTCCATCAGACCGGCGTCGCCCGGCAGCGCGGGGATTGCCTCGACGCGGTGCTTCAGCCGCAGGTGCAGATCGCCGTTGAGCGACTGGAGGTCCCCGGCCACCAGCTCAGCCAGCACGGACGGATCCCGCGCCTCTCGGTACTCACCTGCTGCTCGCCCTTCGGCGAGCAGCAGCCGCATGCGGTGGGGCCCCGGGCGACCCGCAGCTCGCCCTGCGCCACCTGAGGCTCACCCCGGAACAGGTCGAACGGATCCACGACACACTGCTCACCCTGGTCGAGGAGACCGAAGGGGCGGAGGAGGGCCAGCCGCGCTACGGGCTGCTGGTCAGCTTCTGCCAGCAGCCCTCCACACCTACGCCCGAGTAGGCAGCCCGTAGGCTGCTCACAGGGCGCGCACCGTACCGAACCGCAGGAGGAGACCCCATGGCCGACCTGGACCAGATCCCGGTGACCCTGATCGACGGCCGCGAAACCACTTTCGGCGAGTGGTCCGGCCAGGTGCGGCTGGTGGTGAACGTGGCCTCCCGCTGCGGACTCACCCCTCAGTACGAAGCGCTGGAGGAGTTGCACAAGCGCTACTCCGACCGCGGGTTCACCGTCCTCGGCTTCCCCAGCAACCAGTTCCTCCAGGAGTTCGGCGGCGAGGAGAAGATCGCCGAGTACTGCTCGATGACCTGGGGCGTCACCTTCCCGATGATGAGCAAGGTCAAGCTCAACGGTCGCGGACAGCACCCCCTCTACGCCGAACTCGCCGAGGTCCCCGACGCCGAGGGCAAGGCCGGAAAGGTCAAGTGGAACTTCGAGAAGTTCCTGGTACTGCCCGACAACACCGTCCACCGCTTCCGCCCCACCACGGTCCCGGACGCCCCCGAGATCGTCGAACTCATCGAGAAGTCCCTGCCCGAATAACCGGTGCCGGGGCCACCAGAAGCAGCGGCCCGCCCAGCGTCCGCGCCTACCCGCGAGGCCTCGGCCGTGAGGCGTTCCGGGAGGGAAGTTCCCGCGTCCGGCCCGTTCACCTATGCACGGCGAGGACCGCGGCGAGGCCCTCCCTCAGATCCCTGACGAAGAACTCGGGAACCTCCAGTGACGGGAAGTGTCCCCCTCGTTCCGGCGTCCTCCAGCGGACGATCTGCCGGAACCGCTCCTGTGCCCAGGGGCGCGGGTACTTCTCGATGTCGCGGGGATAGGTAGTGATCGCTGACGGCACGTCGACCCGGAGTTCGGGGTCGAGTGAGTGGTGGCTCTCGTAGTAGATGCGGGCCGACGACGCACCGGTCCGCGTCAGCCAGTACAGGGTGACGTTGTCGAGAACCCTGTCTCTGGAGACCGTCTCGAACGGGCTGTCCTCGGTGTCCGTCCACTCGGCGAACTTGTCCAGGATCCAGGCGAGAAGCCCGACCGGTGAGTCGACGAGTGAGTAGCCGATGGTCTGCGGCCGGGTCGCCTGCTGTTTCGCGTACGCCCCGCGGTCGCGCCAGAAATCGCGGGTCTCCTCCGCCCACCTGCGCTCGGCCTCCGTCAGCCCGTCCGTCGTCAATCCGGGAGGTGCCTGCGCCAACGTCGTGTGAATGCCGAGCACGTGCTCCGGGAACCTGCCGCCGAGGATCGTGGTGACCACGCCTCCCCAGTCGCCGCCGTGCGCCACAAACCTGCGGTACCCGAGCCTCCCCATCAGTTCCACCCAGGCAGCCGCGATCCTTTCGGTGCCCCAGCCGGTGACGGTCGGCTTGTCGCTGTAACCGAAGCCCGGCAGTGACGGGACGACGACGTGGAACGCCGGTGCGTCCCCGTCCTCCGGATCCGCCAGCTCGTCCACCACGTCGATGAACTCGGCGATGCTGCCCGGCCAGCCGTGCGTCATGACCAGCGGAGTGGCGTCCGCGCGCCGGGACCGGCGGTGCAGGAAGTGGATGCCCACACCGTCAATGGTCGTGCGGAACTGGCCGATCCGGTTGAGGCGCTCCTCGAACGACCGCCAGTCGTACTCAGTGCGCCAGTAGTCCACGAGATCGACGAGGTCGGCCAGAGGCACGCCCTGATCCCACCGCTTCGGACCGGGCGCTGCGCGATGGACCGTCTCGGCCTCCGGCAGTCGCGCCGCGGCCAGTCGTGCGCGCAGGTCGTCCAGGTCGGCGTCGCTGGTGTGGGCTTCGAACGCGTGCACGTCGTTGTTCGGGCGGGACATGAGACCTCCTGGCCATCAAGGAACCGGCTAAGACGGTTCTAACACGGCCTTCTCCCGGGAGACAACCGGCTAAGGTGGTTCCATGCGTTCCGGCTTCCCTGACTTCCGCCTCGGCAGCGTGCTGGCGACCAGCTTCACGGCGACCCTGACGGAGCGTCAGGGCAACGCCGTGGAGCGCATCCCCACGCCGCAACGACTCGTCGACTGGCTGGCGGTGAACGGCCTAGCCGTGGCGTCCTGCACTCCCGCCCAGCTCGACCTGGCACGGGAGCTGCGGGAGTCGATTCACGCCGCCGCGACAGCGGCCGCGACCCAGGACGCCCTCCCCGCGTCCGCTGTCCGGGTCATCAACGACCGCAGCGCGCGGGGCCGGGCCTCGGCCGTCCTGACGCCTGAGGGCAGGCGGCGATGGCAGCTCAGCTCGGACTCCTCGGTGGAGGACGCCCTCAGCGTGATCGCCGCCGACGCGGTCAGCGTCATCGCGGGCGAACGAGACGGAAGGCTGGCCCTGTGCGCGTCACCGACCTGCCGGGCCGCCTTCTTCGACACCAGCCAGAGCCGCACCCGCAAATGGTGTGACATGAACACCTGCGGCAATCGCCAGAAGAAGGCGCGCTTCAACGCCAACCGGCGCGGGAAACCCAGCACGGCCGAGTGATCGCCACCCCGGGGCGGCCTCCCTCGACGCGACCGGCCGCCACTCTGACTTCCGCGCAGGCAGGGCGAAGCTCCGCTGGACGCTGATCCACATCGGCCCGCTTCGCTACGACGGCGGATGGCGGTGGTCGGGTGCCTGTTTCGGCCCTCTCTCCCGCGTGATCTTGCTACCAGGGGCAACTTCGGCGCCGATTTCGCTCCTGGTAGCAAGATCACGCGGGAGGTGGGGGTTTCGGGTGCTGTGCCTCCGTGCCCGCCCCGAGCCGCTGGGGGAGCGGACCGGGCTCCGGGCCCCGATAGGGCGGGTCCCGGCCGTTCACCGGCCGGGACCCGTAGGAAACAGGCGCGCAGCTCTAGCGGAGCTCTCCCGAGAAGACCTCGGCGATGGCCTGGGCCCCGGCCAGGTTGGTGTGGATGTCCGGGCCCCGCGCCACGTTGCACATCCACGTGAGGTCGCAGATCCGCTGGAGGTTGACCGGCATCCCGGTGTCGCTGCCGGCGGGCACCTCGGTGTTGGCGCCCTCGAAGACGGTGTCCACGTCGGCCACGTCGATCCCGGCGGCCCGGTAGGAGGCGGTCAGCGACTCGTTGACCTCGCCCAGGATCTCCACGGTCCGGGCGGCCAGGCCCTCGTCGGCGTCCTCGGAGGGCACGGCCTCCGCGCCGTCCTCCGCTTCCCCGTCCCCCGCTTCCCCGTCCTCGTCCTCCGTTGCCTCGGCCTCAGGCTCCTCCAGCAGGGCCAGCGCCAGGAACGGGTTGTAGTAGGTCATCGCGATGATCTGGGTGTCCGGGCCCGCGGCCTCGGTCAGCCGTTCGGCGATCAGCGGGACCTCGGTCTCCAGCCGCTCCAGGCCGTCCGCCACGCACTCCTCGTTCACGCCGATGTCCTCGACGCTGAGTTCGTCCTGCCCGCCGGTGCCGTCCACGCAGTTGGTGAAGTTGTTGCCGCCGATGGTGAGGGTGACCAGGTCGACCCGGTCCCCGTGCTCCCGGAGGAACTCCTCGGCCTGTTCGAGCTGGGACCCCGCCTCGTAGCGGGTGTCGCAGCCCGCGATACCGCCCTCGATGAAGGTCGTGGTGTCCTCGCCGCCGCAGCCCATGCGCTCGTGCTGGAGCGTGGAGTCGGCGTCCTTCAGCTCGCGGTACAGGACGTCCGTGTAGCCCTCGGCGGTCTCCTGCGCCCGGCCGTCCTCGTCGGGCTGTACGCCCACCGTCAGGGAGTCGCCCAGGGACAGGTAGAAGCTCTGCGTCGTGGTCGGTTCCGCGTCGCCGCCTCCGGAGCAGCCCGCGACCACCACGGCCGCGGCGACCGCGGCCATCCACCGGATTCTCAAAGTGCTCTCCAACCAAGACCCGTACTGGAAATGAATCGCGCCCAGTTGGCGGGTCCCGGTGAGCAGACGGATACCGCCGGGTAACTACCCTTGCGGACCCGAGGGGGCCTTGTCGAGGGGGGCCAGGAGGCATCTCAGTAACGATGCCAGCTGCTCGCGCTCGGCGGCCGGCATCGGGGCCAGGAGGGTCTCCTCGTAGCTCAGCAGCGAGGCCAGGGCGGCGTCGATGCGCTCGGCCCCCTTGTCGGTGAGCCGGACCAGGACGCCGCGCTTGTCGGCGGGGTCGGGGCGGCGGCGTACGAGTTCGGCGGCGGCCAGTCGGTCCACCCGGTTGGTCATGGTCCCGGAGGTGACCAGGGTGGCGCGCAGCAGGCGCCCGGGGCTCAGCTCGTAGGGCGGCCCGGACCGGCGCAGCTCGGCCAGGACGTCGAACTCCCAGGGTTCCAGCGCGTGCTCGGTGAAGACGGTGCGGCGGGCACGGTCCAGGTGGCGGGAGAGCCGGGACACCCGGCTGAACACCTCAAGGGGTGTCACGTCAACGTCCGGCCGCTCGGATCGCCACGCCTCGATCAGCCCATCCACCTCATCGCGCATGGCACCACCATATCTCTTGACATCAAGATAGTGGGGCGGGTATGCGACGCATACCCGCCCCACCAATGATCAGGGACGACATCCCCTCCTGTGGGCAGTGCCACACGTGGCACCCCCGCAGGGGCGAAGTCAGCCGGAACGCCGCTTGCGCGTGTCCAGCCTCGGTTTCGCTTCCAGGGCCGAGAGCCCGTTCCAGGCCAGGTTGACCAGGTGGGCCGCGACCACCTCGCGCTTGGGCTTGCGGACCTCCAGCCACCACTGGCCGGTCAGCGCCCACATGCCCACCAGGGCCTGCGCGTACATGGGGGCGAGTCCCGGGTCGTAACCCCGTTCGGCGAACTCGTCGGCCATGATGTGCTCGACCTGGCTGGCGATGTCGTTGATCAGACTCGCGAAGCTGCCGGTTCCGGACGCCACGTGCGAGTCGCGGGTGAGTACCCGGAACCCGACGCTGTCCTCCTCGACGTAGCGCAGCAGGGCCAGAGCTGCCTTCTCGATCTTGCTTCGGGCGTGGTCGGCGGTGAGGGCCTCGCCCATCATGTCCAGGAGAGTGCGCATCTCCCGGTCCACGACGACGGCGTAGATGCCCTCCTTCCCGCCGAAGTGTTCGTAGACCACGGGCTTGGACACCCCGGCCCGTGCGGCGATCTCCTCAACGGAGGTCGCGTCGAACCCTCGTTCGGCGAACAGCTCCCGGCCGATCTCCAACAGCTGTTGCCGACGCTCCTTGCCCGTCATGCGCTTGCGGCGCACGCGGGTCCTCTGCTCGCTGTCGGCTGCTCCCATGATGGTTACTGATCCTAGACCTTGACCCGCTTGGCGGCGAGTCGTTCGTTGTTGGGCCAGCGGACCTTGGTGGCCCAGCCGAACTTCTCGAAGATCCAGATGAGTCGGGCGGAGATGTCGATCTGGCCCTTGAGCACGCCGTGGCGGGCGCAGGTCGGGTCGGCGTGGTGCAGGTTGTGCCAGGACTCACCGAAGGACGGGATGGCCAGCCACCACACGTTGCGGGAGCGGTCGCGCACCTCGAAGTTCTCCTCGCCGATGGTGTGGCAGATGGAGTTGATCGACCAGGTGACGTGGTGCAGCAGCGCCACGCGGACCAGGCTCGCCCAGAAGAACGCGGTGACCGCGCCCCACCAGGACATGGTGATCAGACCGCCGATGGCGGCGGGGGCGAACAGCGAGAACATCACGATCGGCAGGAACAGCCTGTCGACGAGGACGACGTCCTTGTCCTTGAGCAGGTCCGGGGTGAAGCGGCGCGGGGAGGTCTTCTTCTCGTCCAGGTACATCCACGCCATGTGCGCGTAGTACATGCCCTTGGCCACGGACTTCCAGTCGTCGCCGAAGCGCCACGGCGAGTGCGGGTCGCCCTCGGCGTCCGCGTACTTGTGGTGGCGGCGGTGGTCGGCCACCCACTTGATGACGCTGCCCTCGATGGCCATGGAGCCGGCGATCGCCAGCGCGATCCGCAGCGGGCGCTTGGCCTTGAAGGAGCCGTGGGTGAAGTGGCGGTGGAAGCCGACGGTGATGCCCAGGCCGCTGATCGCGTAGAAGACCGTCGCGATGGCGATGTCGACCAGCGACAGGCCCCAGCCCCAGAAGAAGGGCACCGAGGCGAGCAGCGCGATCAGCGGGATGAACACGAACGCGAAGACGGTGTAGCGCTCGGCCTTGCCCCTCAGCTCGGGCTCGTACTCGGGGATCACCTCGCGCTTGGGCGCGGCGGTGGTCTCTGCGGCTTTGACGATGCCTTCGGTCGGCACCTCAGGGGCAGCTGTCATGGGTCTTGCACACCTCGTCACGGAGAACGTCGTCACCGGTCAGGACGGCGTCACCGGTGCCAGGGCACCCGTCGAGACGGCCCAACCTATTCCTACGTAACCGTAACCTACGACCTCGTAGGTTTGGCAAGCCCCCGGTTGAAGGCGCTATGTTGGTGTCGATCGTTCGGGCGAAGCCGTCCGAGTCGTTCCCGGATGATGTAATCGGCAGCATGTGGGGTTTTGGTCCCCATCGTCCAGGTTCGAGCCCTGGTCCGGGAGCAGTCCTTTCCACCGCCCACCCCTTCGCGGGGTTCGCGGGCGCGCCCGCGTCGCGCGGGTGCAGCGCAGGTGTAGCGCAGGTCACGTGGCTGATGGTTGCCCGTGACGCGCATGTATCCTTCCCATGTCGGCCGCTGGTCATCCGACGGCCGCCCGCGCGGCATGCGGGTCGCGCCGCCGCAGGGTGAGCCGACGTTCATATGCCAGCTATCTCGAGGGGTCTCCTCCAGTGAGCGTGAACCGTCCGGCTGCCGCGATCATCCTCGCGGCGGGTGAAGGCACCCGTATGAAGTCCAAACTTCCCAAGGTGCTCCACGAACTCAACGGTCGCAGCATGCTCGGCCACGTGCTCTACGCATCCCGAGAACTCGACCCCCAGAACACGGTCGTGGTCGTCGGCCACGCCCGTGACCAGGTGCGATCCCACCTGGAAGACGTCGCCCCCGAGGCGGTCACCGCGGTGCAGGAAGAACAGAACGGCACCGGCCACGCCGTGCGCATGGCGGTCGAGGACCTCGCCGCCAAGGGCATCGAGCTGTCCGGCACCGTCGTCCTCACCTGCGGCGACACCCCCCTCCTGCGCGGCACAACCCTCGCCGCGCTGGTCGCGGCGCACGAGAAGGAGGGCAACGCGGTCACCGTGCTGTCCGCCCGCGTGCCCGACCCCCACGGCTACGGGCGCATCGTCCGCGACGCCCACGGCAGCTTCACCGAGATCGTCGAACACGCCGACGCCACGCCCGAGCAGCACCGCGTCGACGAGATCAACTCCGGCATGTACGCCTTCGACGGCGCCCTCCTGAGCCAGGTCGTCCAGCGCCTGTCCACGGACAACGCCAAGGGTGAGGAGTACATCACCGACGCCGTCGCGCTGCTGCGCGGCGACGGGCACCGGGTGGACGCCTGGATCGCCGAGGACTGGAACGAGGTCCAGGGCGTCAACAACCGCGTCCAGCTCTCCGAGGCCCGGCGGATCCTCAACGACCGCCTGCTCACCGAGCACATGCTCTCCGGTGTCACCATCGTCGACCCCGCGACGACCTGGGTGGACGCCCAGGTCAGCATCGGCGCCGACACCGTGCTCCATCCCAACAGCCGCCTCCACGGCACCACCGAGATCGGCGAGGACGCCCAGGTCGGCCCCGGCGCCGACCTGCGCGACACCCTCGTCGGTGACGGCGCGAAGGTCCGCGAGACCACCGCGGACGGGGCCGAGATCGGTCCCGGGGCCACCGTCGGCCCCTACACCTACCTGCGGCCGGGCACCCGCCTGGCCGAGCGGACCAAGGCCGGAGCCTTCGTCGAGGTCAAGAACTCGAACGTCGGAACCGGCTCCAAGATCCCGCACCTGACCTACGTCGGGGACGCGGACATCGGTGTGGACAGCAACATCGGCTGCTCCTCGGTGTTCGTCAACTACGACGGGGTCAACAAGTCCCGGAGCACCATCGGCGACCACGTCCGCATCGGCAGCGACAACACCATCGTCGCTCCCGTGCGGGTCGGTGACGGCGCCTACTCCGGGGCCGGGACCGTGGTCCGTGACGACGTCCCGCCGGGGGCCCTCGCCGTGTCCGAGGGAAACCGGCAGCGTAACGTCGAGGGCTGGACGCGGCGCAAGCGTCCGGGAACTCCGTCCGCGGAAGCGGCGGAGCAGGCGGAGCGGCACAGAGCCGACGACGCGAAAAAGCAGTGACTGTGGGGGAGAAACACGTGACCGGCATGAAGGCCACCGGCCAGAAACAACTGATGCTGTTCTCGGGGCGTACGCACCCGGCACTGGCCGAGGAGGTCGCGAAGGAGCTGGGGATCGAGGTGTGCCCCACCCGGTTCGACACCTTCGCCAACGGCGAGATCTTCATGCGGTACCTGGAGTCGGTGCGCGGCAGTGACGCGTTCGTCATCCAGAGCCACGCCGACCCGGTCAACGAGTCCATCATGGAGCAGTTGATCATGGTGGACGCGCTCAAGCGCGCCTCCGCCAAGCGGATCACCGTGGTGACACCGATCCTGGGCTACGCCCGCCAGGACAAGAAGCACCGGGGTCGCGAGCCCATCTCCTCGCGCCTGGTGACCGACCTGTTCCGGACCGCGGGCGCGGACCGGATGATGGCGGTGGACCTGCACACCGACCAGATCCAGGGCTTCTTCGACGGCCCGGTTGACCACCTCTTCGCGTTGCCGATCCTGGCCGACCACGTCGCCAGCCAGGTCGACCACTCCGAGATCACGGTGGTCTCCCCGGACGCCGGCCGCGTGCGCACCGCCGACCGCTGGGCCGACCGCCTGGGCGCGCCCCTGGCGATCATCCACAAGCGCCGTGACCCGGACGTCGCCAACCAGGTGAAGGTCCACGAGGTCGTCGGTGAGGTCAAGGGCCGCGTGTGCGTCCTGGTCGACGACATGATCGACACCGGCGGCACCATCGTGAAGGCCTCCGAGGCCCTCTTCGAGCAGGGCGCCAAGAAGGTCATCGTCGCCGCCACGCACGGTGTGCTCTCCGGCCCCGCGGCCGAGCGCCTGCAGAACTCGCGGATCTCCGAGGTGGTCATCACCAACACGTTGCCGGTGCCGGAGGAGCGCTCCTTCGAGAAGCTCACGCAGCTCTCGATCGCCCCGCTGGTCGCCCGCGCGATCAACGAGGTCTTCACCGACGGCTCGGTCACGAGCCTGTTCGACTAGCTTCACCGGTTTCATCAGCCGTATCAGCAGTACCTCCGGCCCGACCGGAGTCCGCTGAGGTCCCCTCAGCAGCCCCCCAGGCGCCGTGTGTGCCCACCGGCGGGACCGCAAGGCCCCGCCGGTGGGGCATGTACGGAGTCGTCACCAGAGCCAGTAGACTTGACCGAGTGTCCCCGTGCCCGGGTGGATTCCTGCTGTGTATCCGCCTGGAACCAACACGGGCAGGGGTGCGCGACGAGCGTTCCCGGGCCGAACCGGTCCGGTGACGGCTCGCCGGGCACGCCTGGAACCAGGGCGGTCGAGTCCCCGGCAAGCTGGGCGACCCCGCCGTCATTCTCCGCCGAAGGCGAGAATCGTTCGTACTACTGGAGTCGTGTTCCCCGTGCTGCGGGGTTGAACCCGAGGAGTTTTGTCGTGTCCGAGGTACGTATCGCTGCCGAGCCCCGCACGGAATTCGGCAAGGGCGCCTCCCGTCGCGCCCGCCGCGCGGGTAAGGTGCCGGCCGTCCTCTACGGCCACGGCACCGAGCCCCGCCACCTGAACCTGCCGGGCCACGATCTCATGCTCGCCCTGAAGACCCCGAACGTCCTGATTCGCCTCGAAGGCCTGGACAAGGACAACCTTGCCCTGCCCAAGAGCGTGCAGCGCGACGCCATCAAGGGCTTCCTGGAGCACATCGACCTGCTGGTCGTCTCCAAGGGTGAGAAGGTCGAGGTCGAGATCAACGTCTCCCTCACCGGTGAGGTCAAGGCTCCCGGCGTGCTCAACCAGGAGCTCGTCACCGTGACCGTCGAGGCTGAGGCCACCCACATCCCGAACGGTGTCGAGTTCGACATCGAGGGTCTGGAGATCGGCGCCACCCCGACCGCCGCCGACCTGAAGCTGCCCGAGGGCGTCACCCTGGTGACCGACCCCGAGTCGCTCCTGCTCACCGTCTCCGCGCCGCGCGTGGAGGAGGAGCCGGAGACCAGCGGCGAGGCTTCCGAGAGCGCTGAGGCTGCCGCCGCCGAGTAAGGCGCGGTGCCACACCACACATCACCGAGCGCGCGGTTCCCCTTCCCAGGGGCCGCGCGCTCGGCGTGTGCGGGGTCGCCGGCTCGATAGTGTCGGTCGGCATGTGGAGTTTTCTGAGCAGGTTGGGATTCCGGAAGAGCCCGGGTTCCGGTGAGAGCCCGGGTTTCAGGGAGAGCAGGGACGAGGACATGGCTGAGGCCGAGCGCTGGCTGGTCGTGGGGCTGGGCAACCCCGGCCCCAAGTACGCGGGCAACCGGCACAACGCCGGGTTCATGGTGGTGGACGCCATGGCCGCGGACCAGGGCGAGCGCTGGAAGGTGCACAAGGCGCACGCCGAGGTCGCCGAGACCCGGATCGACGGCGTCTCTGTGGTCCTGGCCAAGCCGCGCACCTTCATGAACCTGTCCGGCGGGCCGATCGCCGGGCTGGCCCGGTTCTACAAGGTGCCCATGGAGCGGATCATCGTCGTGCACGACGAGATGGACATCGACTTCGGGGCCCTCAAACTGAAGAAGGGCGGCGGCTCCGGCGGCCACAACGGGCTGAAGTCGGCCACCGCCTCCCTCTCCGGTCCCGACTACCTGCGGGTCCGCTTCGGTGTGGGCCGTCCCCCCGGGCGGATGGACCCGGCCGCCTACGTCCTGCGCGACTTCTCCTCCACCGAGAGCCCCGAGCTGGACCTGAACGTGGGGCGCGCCGCCGACGCGGTCCGCACCATCCTCACCGACGGCCTGGGCAAGGCGCAGAACATCTTCCACACCGCGGCCTGACCCGCCCCGGGCCCGGACGCGGGCATCCGGGCCCCGGACGGATCCGCCAGCAGGGATCAGGACGCCGCCAGGAGGGTCTCCCGGAGCGCGTCGTAGGCGGGCTTGGTCGTGTAGTCGTCCCAGTAGATGGTGGCGCCGCCCTCACCCGGGAAGGTGTTGGGCACCCAGGAGTAGCGGTCGGGGAAGCCCCAGACGGTGAACGATTCGCAGCTGCTGACGTTCAGGCAGGCCTCCAGGGCGCGGGCGTAGTAGTCGGCCTGCTCCTCCAGTTGCTGCTCGGTGGGCTCGCCGCCGTCGGGGAGCTGCATGCGCACGTCCACCTCGGTCAGCGCCGTGGCCAGGCCGAGGGCCTCGAAGCGCTCCAGGTTCTGCTGGAGACTGGACGGGAATCCGTACTGGAGCGCGAGGTGGGTCTGCGCGGAGAAGCCGTGCACCGGCACACCCTCCGCCAGCAGTTCCCGGGTCAGCTCGTAGTAGGCGTTGCTCTTGGCGTTGACGTCCTCGACGTTGTAGTCGTTGAAGTAGAGCTCCGCCGAGGGGTCGGCCGCGTGCGCCCAGCGGAACGCGTCACCGACGATCTCCACCCCCAGCTCACGGATCCAGATGTTGTCCCCGGTGCGCAGGTTGCCGCCGTCGTCGAAGATCTCGTTGGCCACGTCCCACTGCTGGATCTGTCCCGCGTAGCGGCCGACCACGGTCTCGACGTGGTCCTGGAGGATCGCGCGCAGCTCTTCGGGGGAGTAGTTGCCGTTCTCCAGCCAGTCGGGGTTCTGGCTGTGCCACAGGAGGGTGTGCCCGCGTACGTCCTGCCCGTTGGCCTGGGCGAACTCGACGATGGCGTCGGCGTCCTCGAAGGCGTACTCGTCCGGACCCGGGCGCAGGTGGTCCCACTTCATCTGGTTCTCCGCGGACACCGAGCTGAACTGCTCGGCCAGGAGCTGCCGGTAGGTCTGGTCCCCGGTGAAGGGGTCGGGGTAGTCCTCGTCCTGGTGGTGTCCGCCGCCCGCGACGGCGCTGCCGATCACGAAGCCGCTGGGGGCCGCGTCGCGGAGGGTGGTGTCCTGTCGGTGGGCGGTTTCCGGCCGGATGTCGGCCGACGCGACGCCGGTCGCGGGCAGGGTCAGAGCCAATGCGGTGAGCACGGCTGCGGAGAGTCGAATCTGTCTCATAGCGGGGGCTCCAGACTCAGTTTTCCGGTTAAGTTCCGGAAACTTCCGAAACTTGTTGGAAATGGACAGTAAATTCTGTCGGAGGGAGCGTCAAGACCCCTTGTCGCGAAGATCTCGTAGTCTGGTGCTGGACCAAGGAGGTTCAGTGGGCGCTACCCCCTCACGAGAGGTCACCATCTCCGTCATCGCGGCGGAGGCGGGTGTCTCCGCGCCGACGGTCTCGCGCGTTCTCAACGGC
This sequence comes from Nocardiopsis metallicus, assembly GCF_014201115.1. GTDB lineage: Bacteria > Actinomycetota > Actinomycetes > Streptosporangiales > Streptosporangiaceae > Nocardiopsis > Nocardiopsis metallicus. The sequence continues at coordinate 4,549,555 of NZ_JACHDO010000001.1, read as the reverse complement.
CGGGGCGACGTCGCACCGGCCACCCGGGAGCGGATCGAGACCCTGCTGCGCACGCACGGCTACCGCCGCCGCGGTTCCCGTCCCAGGGAACGGGTCGGCCTGCTCGACCTGGTCTTCAACGATCTCGACAGTCCGTGGGCGGTCGAGATCATCCGGGGCGTGGAGGACGCCGCCCACCAGTCGGGTACCGGGGTGGTCGTCTCGGCCATACACAACCGGCCCAAGGCGGCCCGCCAGTGGCTGGACAACGTCCGCGCGCGGGTCAGCGACGGCGCGATCCTGGTCACCACCGACCTGGACCCCGAACTCAACGGCCAGTTGCGCGACCTGGACGTGCCCGCTGTGGTGATCGACGCGGTGGGCGTACCCGAACTGGTCACGCCGACGGTCGGCGCCACCAACTGGGCCGGTGGTCTCAGCGCCACCGAGTACCTGATCCAGCTCGGCCACCGGCGCATCGGTTTCGTGGAGGGTCGGCCCGAGCTCTGGTGCAGCCGGGCCAGGCTCGACGGCTACCGCGCGGGCCTGGAGACGGCGGGTCTGAGCGTGGACCCGGCCCTGGTCGCACCGGCCGAGTTCACCTACGAGTCCGGCTTCCGGGCCGGTCAGCGCCTCTTCGCGGGGGAGGACCACCCCACCGCGGTGTTCGTCTCCAGCGACCAGATGGCTCTGGGCGTCTACGAGGCGTTGCGCCAGCGGGGCCTGAGCGTGCCCGACGACGTCAGCGTGGTCGGTTTCGACGACCTTCCGGAAGCCCGCTGGTCCTCACCGCCGCTGACCACGGTGCGCCAGCCGCTGGCCGACATGGGCCGTCTCGCGGTGCGCACGGTGCACAGGCTCGTCCAGAACGAGACCATCGAGAGCTCCCGGGTGGAACTGGCCACCGAACTCATCGTTCGCCACAGCACCGCTCCGCCGCCCTAGGGCGCGGGGACCAGCAGGCGCCAGGCGGCGTGGGCGTGGTCCGCGGGGGCCCTGTCCTCGGTGCAGGCGACGGCGACCACCCCGACCAGGGCGCCCGCGAGATAGGCGGCGTGGGTGGTGACCGGGACGTCGTCGAAGCCGGGTGGCCGGGCCCCGGCGCTGAAGCGGTCGGTGAGGGCCTCGGTGAGCCGTTGGCGCAGCAGGTTCGAGAAGCGGGCGCTGCCCTGCGCGGAGAGCATTCGCTGGTAGAGCACGGCGTTGGCCGCGACGTGGGTGAACAGGTCGACCAACGGCTCGGGGGCCCGGTCCCGGGGCTGGTCGAGCGGGCAGAGGGCGGCGCAGCGGGCCACGTGGCTGAGGGCGCCGTCCATCGCGTCGGCGACCAGGGCGTCCAGGTCGGCGTAGTGCTGGTAGGCCGTGGCCCGGTTGATCCCGGCCTGCCTGGCCACGGCGGCCATGGTCACGGAGCCGAGCTCCCGTTCGGCGGCGAGGAACAGCAGGGCGGCGCGCAGCCGGTCGCGGGTGCGTTGGACTCGGGGGTCATCGGGATTCACGGGACCAGGGTACGACATCTGTCGCTTAAGCAACATGTGTTGATTAAGCGACAGGTGTCGTTTACTCTGTTCGCATGAGGATCGAGATCTGGGCGGACGTGGTCTGCCCCTGGATGTACATCGGTAAGCGACGCCTGGAGCGCGCGCTGGCCGAGCGGTCCGGCGAGCCGGTCGAGGTCGTGTGGCGGCCCTACCGGGTCGACCCCACGGCGCCCGCCGTGTCCGAGCCGGTCGAGGAGTTCCTGCGCGACCCCTTCGTCGAGGTCGCGCCGGAGGCCTGCGGCCCCGTCCGGGACGGGGACGGCGAGCTGGTCCAGATGTCGGAGCTGGCCGCCGCCGAGGGGCTCGGCGACCGCTGGGGTGCGGCCTGGCGGGCCGACAGCCACGACGCCCACCGGCTGCTCGCCCTGGCCGCGGCCGAGGGCCCCGCGGTCCAGGACGCCGTTGCCGAAGGCGTACTGCGCGCCCACTTCGTGGAAGGCCGTGACATCGCCGACCCCGGGGTGCTGGCGGGCATCGCCACCGAGGCCGGGTTCGCCCGGGGCGGGGAGCTGCTGGCCGGTGGCGGCGGTGCGGAGCTGGTCCGTGAACTCCTGCTGTGGGGGCAGGCCGAGGGCGTACGTACCTCGCCGACCTTCGTGGCCAACGGCATGGCGCTCACCGGGGCCCAGCCGCCCGAGCTGATCGCCGAGTTCCTGGACGAGGCGGCCGGGCGGGAGCCGAGGCGGATCCCGGAGGAGGTGGAGCGGCTGCGTCGGGCCGAGGCGCTGCTCGAGCTCGCCAACCCGCTGGGCGCGCTCGAACTGCTCGGGCCGCTGACCGAGACCTACGCCGCCGACCGCGGCGTGCGCTTCCTGGCTGCCCGTGCCTACTACCGTTCCGCCCAGCTGAACCGGGCGCGGAGCACTCTTGAGGCGCTGCTCGAGGAGAGCGCGGACGACGCCTACGCCCACCTTCTGCTGGGGCGCACGCTCCAGCGCCAGGGGGAGCGGGAGCTGGCCGAGCCGCACCTGCGGCTCGCGGCGGTCATGGACCCCTCGCTGGCCTGACGCTCTGGGTGCCGACCCGGCGCCCCCGGTGCTGGGTCCGTGCCGCGTCACGTTTCGTGCAGGGTTTCGGTCCAGGCACTATCTGGCCGGGTCCTGTCCCTAAGGGGCAGGGTCCGGCCGGTCTCAGGAAAGACACGTTCTCGGCTGGATCGGGACTTCTTCCCCAACAGGCCGCAACCTACGGCGACTTTTCCACTACTTTTGGTTACTGTTCGGGTTGGCGGTACGAGTTCCGCCCCCGAAGCGCGCCCCGCTCACACCCTCCGCGTGAGTCCCATGACGCCAGGGGCGATTACTCATAGTGAGTACAGGAATCCGTACGTGGTCTTGGGGGATACGTGGTGACAACCAGCGGGACCGTTCAGGGGAAACCCGCCGCGCATCGGCGGGAACGTCCGAAAGGGCCGGAAGGAGCAGCCGCCCACCCGCCCCGGCGGGTCCTGGTGAACACCGGCCCCCGGGCCGACGCCTGGTTGCGCCCCTACGTCCTCGGGCTGGTCGGGCTGGACCTGGCAGGTGCCCTCACAGCGACCCTGGCCGGGACCGCGGTCCGCTTCCACGGCTCCCTGGCCGCCGCCACAACCGTCCCCTACCTGGTCATCTCCCTGCTCCTGCCGCTGGTCTGGGTCCTCTTCGTCTGCCTCGGCGGCGGCTACGAACGCCGCTTCCTCGGGGTGGGCACAGAGGAGTACCGCCGGGTCGCGGTCGCCGGAGCGGTCCTGGCCGCCACCGTCGCGGTCGGCGCCTACGCCGTGAAGTTCGACCTCGCCCGCGGCTACGTGCTGGTCGCGCTGCCCCTGATCGTCCTGCTCAGCCTCGGCCTGCGCTACGCGCGGCGCAAGGCGCTGCACCGGCGCCGCCGTTCGGGGGCGTGCATGAGCGGGGTCGTGGTCGTCGGCTACGGAGTGGCCGCGAGTGACCTCATCCGGCGTTTCCGCGACGAGATCTACCACGGCATGCGCGTGGTGGGCGTCTGCCTGCCCGAACACGAGGCCCACACGGCCGCGATCGAGGGCGTTCCGGTCCTGGGCAGCTTCGCCGACGCGGCCGACGCCGCCGCACTGGTCGGCGCGGACACCGTCGCCGTCCTGGCCTGCCCCGAGATGGACGGCGTGGAGCTGCGCCGCCTGGCCTGGCAGCTGGAGAAGACCGGTACCGACCTCACCGTCGCCTCCGCCCTCATGGAGGTCGCCGGTCCGCGCACCACGATCCGCCCGGTGGCGGGCCTGCCCCTGCTGCACGTGGAGCATCCCGAGCTCGTCGGCGCCCGCCGCCTGGTCAAGGGGGCCTTCGACCGCTGCGCCGCCGCGCTCGCCCTGGTCCTGCTCTCGCCCCTCTTCCTGGTCCTGTGCCTGCTGATCCGATCCGAGGGCGGCGGACCCGCTTTTTTCCGGCAAACGCGCGTTGGCCGGGGTGGGGCCGAGTTCACGGTTTACAAGTTTCGTACGATGGTGGTCGGGGCGGAGGCACTGAAGAGCCTCCTCCAGCCCCGCAACGAGCACGACGGTGTGCTCTTCAAGATGCGTCGGGATCCCAGGGTCACGCCCACGGGGGCGTGGCTGCGCCGCTACTCGCTTGACGAGCTTCCCCAGCTCATCAACGTGGTGCGCGGAGAGATGTCGCTCGTCGGCCCCAGGCCGCCGCTGCCGGAGGAGGTCGCCCAGTACGGGCACGACGTCCGCCGCAGGCTGGTGGTCAAACCGGGGTTGACGGGCCTGTGGCAGGTCAGCGGCCGTTCCGACCTCTCTTGGGAGGAATCGGTCCGTCTGGATCTGCGGTACGTGGAAAACTGGTCGCTGACGCTGGACATCCAGATTCTGTGGAAGACGTGGTCAGCGGTGATCCGTGGGGCGGGAGCATACTAGCCGGTGAAGAGCATCCGAAACGATCATGAGGTGGCCCGGGACCTGGCGAGCGAGGCCGGGCAGCTGCTGCTGCGCCTGCGCGCCCGCCACGGCTTCGACGAGCCCGAGGTCCTGCGCACCCTGGGGGACCGCACCTCGCACGAGTTCCTCTTCTCCGCGCTCGGGCGGCTGCGGCCCAGCGACGAGGTGCTGTCCGAGGAGGGCGCTGACAACCCGGCACGGCTCAAGGCCCGGCGGGTGTGGATCATCGACCCGCTCGACGGGACCCGGGAGTTCTCCGAGCCCGGCCGCACCGACTGGGCCGTGCACGTGGCGCTCTGGGAGAACGGCGACCTGGTCGCCGGTGCGGTGGCGCTGCCCGCCCAGGGCAGCTGCCTGTCCACGGTCGACCCGCCGTGGCTGCCGGAGGAGCGCCCCGAGGGCCAGCGGCTGCGCATCACCGCGAGCCGCACCCGACCGCCCGCGTTCGTGCAGCGCATGGCGACCCAGCTCGGTGCCGAGGTGGTCCCGATGGGGTCGGCCGGCGCGAAGATCTGCGCCGTGCTGCTCGGCATCGCCGACATCTACGTGCACGCGGGCGGGCAGTACGAGTGGGACAGCGCCGCCCCGGTGGCGGTCGCGCGCGCCTCTGGCCTGCACACTTCCCGGATCGACGGTTCAGAGCTGCAATACAACGTAGCCGACCCACTACTCCCCGATGTCCTTGTATGCCGATCGGAATTGTCGGGTATGTTGTTGGCAAGCATCCGCGACGGCGCGGACCTTGACAGCGCCGGTCCGCACGCGGGGGCCTGAACCGAAGGACCCCTCCGCGGTGGAACCGGTCGTGTGTGTCGGTATTTCTAAGGCGGATTCCATGGGTCAGGCGAGTCAGCAGGCGCTCGGGCGTTACCAGCTCTCCCAGCTGGACGTCCTCGAGGCCGAGGCGATCTTCATCATGCGCGAGGTGGCGGCGGAGTTCGAGCGCCCCGTGCTCCTCTTCTCCGGCGGCAAGGACTCCATCGTCATGCTGCGCCTGGCGGAGAAGGCCTTCTGGCCCGGCCCGATCCCGTTCCCCGTCATGCACGTGGACACCGGACACAACTTCGACGAGGTCATCGAGTTCCGGGACCGTCGGGTGGCCCAGGCCGGGGTGCGACTGGTCGTCGCCTCGGTCCAGGAGCAGATCGACGCGGGCAAGGTCACCGAGCCCACCGGCCGCTGGGCCAGTCGCAACCGGCTGCAGACCTCGGCGCTGCTGGAGGCCATCGAGGACAACGGCTTCGACGCCGCGTTCGGCGGCGCCCGCCGCGACGAGGAGAAGGCCCGCGCCAAGGAGCGGGTCTTCTCCTTCCGCGACGAGTTCGGCCAGTGGGACCCCAAGAACCAGCGCCCCGAGCTCTGGAACGTGTTCAACACCCGGATCAACCGGGACGAGCACATCCGGGTCTTCCCGATCTCCAACTGGACCGAGCTCGACGTGTGGGGCTACATCCAGCGGGAGGAGCTGGAGCTGCCCTCGATCTACTTCGCCCACGAGCGGAGCGTGTTCGAGCGCGACGGCATCCTGCTCGCCGACTCCCCGCTCATTCAGCGCGACGAGACCGAGGTGCCCTTCACCGAGACCGTGCGCTATCGCACCGTCGGTGACCTGACCTGCACCGGTGCGGTCAAGTCCACGGCCGTGGAGCTGGACGACATCATCGCCGAGATCGCCGCGACCCGGATCACCGAGCGCGGTCAGACCCGCGCCGACGACCGGGCCAGCGAGGCCGCGATGGAGGACCGCAAGCGCGAGGGCTACTTCTAGCAGCCGCGCCGCCGCCTCCCCACTCCTCACCCGCGGCTCCCCGGCCGTCTCATACTTCGCACATTGGACCAGGCATCATGAGCAACGACATCCTGCGGTTCGCCACGGCGGGCTCCGTGGACGACGGCAAGAGCACCCTGATCGGGCGCCTGCTGTACGACTCCAAGTCCATCTTCGAGGACCAGCTCGACGCCGTGGAGCGCACCAGCGTCGCCCGCGGCGAGGAGCAGACCAACCTCGCGCTGCTCACCGACGGCCTGCGCGCCGAGCGTGAGCAGGGCATCACCATCGACGTGGCGTACCGCTACTTCGCCACCCCCAAGCGCACCTTCATCATCGCTGACACCCCCGGGCACATCCAGTACACCCGGAACATGGTCACCGGCGCCTCCACCGCCGACCTGGCGATCATCCTGGTGGACGCCCGCAAGGGCCTGCAGGAGCAGAGCCGCCGCCACGCCTTCCTCACCACCCTGCTCCAGGTGCCGCACCTGGTGCTCGCGGTGAACAAGATGGACCTGGTCGACTACTCCCAGGACCGTTTCGATGAGATCAAGGCCGAGTTCGCCGAGTTCGCCGCCAAGCTGGACGCGCGCGACCTCACCTTCGTGCCGATCTCCGCCCTGCACGGCGACAACGTGGTGAGCCAGTCCGAGAACATGCCCTGGTACACGGGCGGTTCCCTGCTGCACCACCTGGAGAACGTGCACATCGCCTCGGACCGCAACCTGATCGACGCGCGCTTCCCGGTGCAGTACGTGATCCGGCCGCACAAGTCCGACGACCCGGAGCTGCACGACTACCGGGGCTACGCGGGCCAGCTCGCGGGCGGGGTCCTCAAGCCCGGCGACGAGGTCACGCACCTGCCCTCGGGGCTGTCCACGCGCATCGCCAAGGTCCTCACCGCGGACGGGGAGGTGGCGGAGGCGTTCTCGCCGATGTCGGTCACCCTGCTGCTGGAGGACGAGATCGACATCTCCCGGGGCGACATGATCTGCCGCCCCAACAACACCCCGGCGGTGTCCCAGGACATCGAGGCGATGGTGTGCTGGATGACGGACGCCCGCAAGCTCACGCCGCGCTCCAAGCTCCTCGTCAAACACACGACCCGCACCGCGAAGGTCATGGTCAAGGACCTGCGCTACCGGCTGGACGTGAACTCGCTGCACCGCGACGAGAGCGCTGACCACCTGGCGCTCAACGAGATCGGCCGGGTGCGGCTGCGCTCCACCCAGCCGCTGTTCGTGGACGAGTACGCGAAGAACCGGCAGACGGGCGGGTTCATCCTCATCGACGAGGCCACCAACACCACGGTGGGCGCCGGAATGGTCGTCAAAGCCGACTAGACGTACCCGGTAAAAGCCTAAACATTCCGAGCGGGGCCGCTTTTCGCGGCCCCGTTTCGTGTGTTCCCGACAGGGGTGTCCGAGTGGGGCGGCCCAGACCGGTGCGGGCCTGTTTCTTGCGCTGATGTTTTCCTGATGTAAAGGCTTGATCAGCTTTTTTCTGGGCCTCGGTACCAATGGAGATCCAGCTAAAGCGGTTCCCGAGGGTGCGGAAGTTACCCGGCGTTAGGGGCGTATACAGGCGCTCAGGCCAAGCAGAGTGTAACCCCGAGGCGTGTGAACATGGCGCATTGGCTAGTGGCGCGGAGGGTGATCGTTCAAAAAAAATCCGCTCGCCCTCTGGCATTCAGGGGTCAAGTCTGTCTAAAGTGTGCGAATCGTGCACGGGATCGCAATCGCGCCAATACGCACGGTTATGTCCTGTCGCGTACTCCCAATATGAATACCCCCACAAGGAGGAGCCGCGTGAAGAAGCACCCCACTCGCAGGGTCGCGTTCAGCGCTGTCGCGGTCAGCGCACTCACCATTCCCCTGGCGCTCTCCGGCGCCACCACCGCCGGCGCCCAGGAACTCGCGCCGGTGTACACGACCTCTTCCGCCGCGGGCGGTGACTGGTTCGTCGTCCTCGAGGACACCATCACCACTCAGTCCGTCTCCGCGTCGGCCTTCGGCATCTCCGCCGACCAGGTCAACCACGTCTACGAGGAGACCATCAACGGCTACTCGGCCACGCTGAGCGCGGCCGAGGTCGAGGAGCTGCGCGCGCAGGACGGCGTCGCCTACATCGAGCAGGTCGGCGAGGCCCACACCATGGTCCCGTGGGGCCTGGACCGGATCGACCAGGAGGACCTGCCCCTGGACGGGTCCTACACGACCGAGTCCGACGGCAGCGGCACCTCCGTCTACGTCATCGACACCGGGATCGACGACTCCCACCCCGAGTTCGGTGACCGGGCCTCGGTCGGCTTCGACGCCACCGGCGGTGACGGCGGCGACCGCCAGGGCCACGGCACGCACGTGGCGGGCACCGTGGGCGCCGACGGCTACGGTGTGGCTCCGGGCGCCGACCTGATCGGCGTCAAGGTGCTCGGCGACGACGGCTCGGGCTCCTACGACGACGTCATCGCGGGCATCGAGTGGGTGGCCGAGAACTCCGCGGACAACGCGGTCGCCAACCTGTCCCTGGGCGGCCCGGCCTCGCAGGCCGTGGACGACGCGGTCAACGCCCTGGCCGACTCCGGTGTGTTCGTGGCCGTCGCCGCGGGCAACGAGGGCCAGGACACGGGCAACGTCTCCCCGGGTGGCGCCGAGGGTGTCGTCGCGGTCGGCGCCTCCGACCGCAACGACGCCACCGCCTCCTTCTCCAACCACGGTCCGGCCGTCGACATCTACGCTCCCGGCGTGGCCGTCGAGTCCACCATCCCCGGTGGCGGCACGGACAGCTTCAGCGGTACCTCGATGGCCAGCCCGCACGTGGCCGGCGCCGCCGCACTGTACAAGAGCACCTTCGGCGATGCCGAGCAGGGCGTCATCCTCGACTGGCTGATCGCGAACGGCGGCGAGGACAAGCTCAGCGGCGTGCCCGGCAACACGGTCAACCTGCTGCTGAACGTCGAGGGCCTGTAGGACCGTCCGGGCTGTGGAGTCCCCGCGCGTCCACACCCTGACGGACTGACCGTCGACCACGAGTGAAACGGCCCCGGGCCGGGAGCGAGCCTCCTTGGGTTCTAGTGGTGGTCGCAACACCCTGACTTTGGGGAGGTTGCGACCACCGTGTCGTTTTCCAAGCAAGAACTGGCCCGGCTGCGGGAGCGGTTCCTGGAGCTGATGACCGAGTCCGGGAACGTCACCGAGGTAGCCCGAAAGCTCGGTATCAACCCCAACACCGCGTTCACCTGGGCACGCAAAGCCGGACTACGCTCCAGGCGCCAGCAGCGCCGCCACCCAGCACGAGACGAGTACCACCGCCTGCGTCAGAGCGCTGTGCCCCGCCGAGAGGCCGCCCGGCGGGTCGGGATCAACGAGCGCACCGCCAAAGACTGGGACCGCGGGGTACGCAAGTCCGGCAACTCAAGGATCTATGCCGATGGCCGCCGGGTGAACTACTCCACCGGACAGACCACCATAGAGCCCATGACCAGCCCCCAACCAGCGTTGGACGCACTCGAACGGCAGGTGCATCCACGCTTTTTGACCCTGCACGAGCGGGAGAGGATCGCTGACCTTCACCGGGCCGGGTGGAGCCTGCGAGCGATCGGCCGCGACCTGGGGCGACCCGCCTCGACGATCAAGCGTGAACTCGACCACCACCGTGGCCAGGACGGCTCCTACGGCGCCTATACGGCCCAACGCCGGGCCATCGCACAGCGGGCGCGTCCCAAACCCGCCAAGCTCGCCTGCCCCGGCCCCTTGCGCGACTACGTCGCCCAAGGGTTGGAGGAACAATGGTCCCCCGAGCAGATCAGCAACCGGATCGTTGAGGACCATCCTGATGACCAGGACATGCGTGTGAGCCACGAAACGATCTACCAGGCGCTCTACGTCCAGGCCCGGGGCGGGCTCAAACGCGAGGTCGCCGCCGCGCTGCGCACCGGACGCATCCGACGCAAGCCCCGCCGTTCCTCCGAGCACAGGCAGAGCCGGTTCGTTGATCCGATGGTGATGATCAGCGAGCGCCCCGCCGAGGTCGAAGACCGTGCTGTTCCAGGGCATTGGGAGGGCGATTTGATCACGGGGGCGCATAACAAGTCCGCGATCATCACCTTGGTCGAGCGGTCGAGCAGGTATGTGATGCTCGGGCACCTGCCCGGCGAGCACACCGCCGAGGCGGTGGGAGGCGTTCTGAGCGCTCTGGTCCAGACGCTGCCCGAGCATCTGCGCGGGTCCTTGACCTGGGACCAGGGCAGCGAGATGGCCGGTCACAGAAGGTTCTCGGTGGATACGGGGGTGCCGGTGTTCTTCTGCGACCCGGCCTCGCCCTGGCAGCGCGGGTCGAACGAGAACACCAACGGGCTGTTGCGCCAGTACTTTCCCAAGGGCACCGATCTGTCGGTGCACGGCCCGCTGGACCTGGAGCACGTGGCTCAGAAGCTGAACGGTCGGCCACGCAAAACGCTCGGCTGGAAAACTCCAGCCGAGCGTTTGCATACACTCGTGTGATCAACGAGGTGTTGCGATGACCCCTTGAATCCACCCTCCCCCCCCGGGGCCGTCTCTGTTCCAGGGCCGTCGACACGGAGCGATGTCACGTTCCGCTAATGCTCAATGACTTCAGGTAATAGCCTGGGCTCGTGGATGGATATCGTCTGGTGTTCGTCGGTGGGATGGGCCGTTCCGGTTCCACCCTGATCGAGCGCCTTCTTGGTGAGCTGCCCGGGTTCTGCTCCGTCGGTGAGATCGTGCACCTGTGGCAGCGGGGTCTGGTGGAGAACGAGCGCTGCGGCTGCGGTCTGGCCTTCGCCGACTGCGGGTTCTGGGCGGAGGTGGGCAAGCGGGCGTTCGGGGGCTGGGAGCGCCTGGACGTCCAGCGGGTGCTGCGGCTCAAGCACGGCGTCGACCGGACCCGCTACCTGCCGGGGCTGCTCAACGGATCGTCGGGGGAGGGCCCCCTCTCGGCCCGCACCGCGCGCTACACGGACCTCTATCACCGGCTCTACTCGGCGGTCGCGCAGGTCAGCGGTGCCCGGGTGATCGTGGACGCCAGTAAGCACGCCTCCCTGGCGGCCTGCCTGCGCTGGCGGTACGGCGCCCGGATGCGCCTGCTGCACGTGGTGCGCGACCCCCGGGCGGTGGCGCACTCCTGGGGCAAGCGGGTGGCGCGCCCGGACGCGTCGCCGGGAAGTTCCGAGCCGGAGATGGCGCGCTACTCGGCGGGCCGTTCGGCGGTGCAGTGGATGACCCAGAACTCCACGCTGGACGCGCTGGCCCGGCAGGGGGTCCCGACCCTGCGGGTGCGCTACGAGGATTTCGTGGCCGACCCGGAGGCCGAGTTCGGTCGCGTGGCCGTCTTCGCCGGACACGCCGGAACGCCGCTCACCCTGGGTGAGGGCGGGGTGGAGCTGTCCGAGGGCCACGCGGTCTCAGGAAACCCGATGCGCTTCAGGACCGGCCCGGTGGGCGTCCGGGCCGATCACGCCTGGCGGGAGGGGATGGCTCCGTGGCGCCGAGGCCTGGTCGCCGCGATCACCTCCCCCACGCGCGGACGCTACGGCTACTGAGGGCACGGTCCCACTGGGGGTTTTGCGTACTGCTGTCCGCTAGGCGAACGACAGGGTGTTGCGCGGGCAAAACATGACGTATGGTCATCATGTGAGCACTCTGTGTTGCATTCGGGTGGGCTAGGGGGCGGTTGGCCGTGAACAGCGGACCGGTACGGGGGATGGCGGCGGCGGGGGCTCTGCTCCTCGCCCTGGGGCTCGCGGGGGTGGGCGACGCGCCCTCCGACGCCGCGACGCCGGCGGAGAGCCGACCGCCCGAGAGTCAGCCGATCCACCGGTCGGCACCGCTCCTCGGGATGCCCTCCTCCCGGGAGATCCACTGCACCGTCTCCGACATCCTCGAACCCTCCTGCGGGGTCTGGTGGGGGGCCAGCCCCTACGGCGACGACGTGCGCGCGCTGGAGTCCGCGGTGGGCCGGGACATGGACATCGTCTACACCTGGCGCGGCATCGACCAGCCGAACGTCCCCGGCGACCGCGAACTGCGGATGATCGCCGAGGGCCGCTTCGTGCACACCAACATCGAGGCCCGCCGCTTCACCCGGCCCGGGCACCCGGACATCTCCTACCGCAGCATCCTCAGCGGCGAGTTCGACTCCTCGCTGCGCTCCCAGGCGCGGGCCATCGCGGAGCTGGAGGTGCCCTACTTCGTCACCTTCGACCACGAGGCCGACGGCAAGAACCGCTACAACAAGCGCGGCACCCCCGCCCAGTTCGTGCGCTCCTGGCGGCACATCGTCGACTTGTACCGCTCCGAGGGCGCGGACAACGTCATCTGGGTGTGGAACGTGACCGGCTGGCCCGGCAACGTGAACCGCCTCCCCGGCCTGTGGCCCGGCAACGACTACGTCGACTGGATCAGCTGGGAGGCGTACAACATGACCGGCTGCGACAAGATGAACAACTGGACCCACGTCGACTCCTTCGAGGACGCGCTCGCCCCCACCTACGAATGGATCCAGGAGGAGGGGCCCAAACACGGGATCGACCCGACCAAACCGGTCATGATCGGTGAGATGGGCACCACCGACATCGGTCCCCGGGAGACCCTGAAGTGGTACGCGGACGTCCCGGACGTCCTCAAGCGCTATGAGCGCGTGCGCGCGGTGAAGCTGTGGGACAGCAAGGTCGGCGACGGCTGCGACTTCCGGATCCAGGCCAACGAGTACGCCCGGCGCGGCTTCGAACTGGCCGGACAGGACCCCTACGTGAACCTGCCCGACCGGGTCCGCCGCCTCGCCGAGTACGCCGCCACCCGCGACTGAGTCCGCCTTCCACGGCTGCGTCCGCCGCCTGTTCCGAGGGCCGCCCCGACGTCACCGCCGGGGCGGCCCTCTCGCGTGTGCTGTCCGGGCGAGGCCACCCCTTCGCTTTATTGACCACTAGTGCTAATCTTTGACCATGCGTTCAAAAGAAGCGGCGACGTTCACCCAGGCCGCACGCCGAGAACAGATGATCCAGGCGACCATCGAGACCGTCGCCGAGGTCGGCTTCCACAAGGCCTCGCTGGCCCGCATCGCCGAACGGATGGGGATCGCCAAGGGCGGGATCATCTACCACTTCTCCAGCCGCGACGAGCTCATCCGGGCCGCGCTCCAGGAGGTCTTCGACCGGCTCACCCGGCACATGCTCGAACAGGTCGAGCGCGCGGTCAGCCTGCGGGAGGCCGTCTGGATCTACGTGGTCACCCTGGTCGGCTACCTGGACGCGCACCGCGACGAGGTCCGGCTGATCTCCGAGGGGTTCGCCGCCACCCAGAACGCCGAGAGCGCAGAGGAACAGGTCCAGACGCGGTGGAGCGGGCTGGCCGACATCCTCGACCAGGCCGTCGCGGAGACCGGGCGCCCCGGGGTCGACACCAAGGTCCTCGCCATCACCGTCAGCGGCGGGATCGACGCCCTGGTCGGCGAGGCGCTGCGCGACCCCGGCTTCGACCTCCGGGCGGCGGGGGAGCGGCTGGCGGAGATGGTCGACCACCTCATAGAACCGGAAGGGGAGTTCCCGGATGAGTGACCGGGCGACAGTCATCGAGGTCCGCGGCCTCCACAAGTCCTTCGGCGGCACCCGCGCGGTCCGCGGGGTCGACCTGGAGATCCGTGAAGGGGAGATCTTCGGGGTGGTGGGGCCCAACGGCTCGGGCAAGACCACCACCGTCGAGTGCGTCACCGGACTCCAACGCCCCGATCAAGGCCGGGTCCGTGTCCTGGGTCTGGACCCCGAACGCGACCGTGCGCTGGTGCGCCGCCTGGTCGGCGTCCAGCTCCAGCAGAGCCAGCTCTCCGAGCGCGTCACGGTGCGCGAGGCCCTGCGGCTCTTCGCCACCTTCTACGCCGACCCGGCCGACCCCGAAGAGCTCATGGACACCTTCGGGCTGCGGGAGAAGGCCGACCAGCAGTTCACCAAGCTCTCCGGCGGCCAGAAGCAGCGCCTGTCCATCGCGCTGGCCCTGGTGGGCAACCCCCGCGTGGTCGTGCTCGACGAACTCAGCACCGGACTGGACCCGGCCGCCCGCCGCGACACCTGGGCGGCGGTGGCCGCCCTGCGCGAGCGCGGGGTGACGGCCGTGCTGGTCACCCACTTCATGGACGAGGCCGAGTACCTGTGCGACCGGGTCGCCGTGCTCGTCGGGGGGAGCGTGGTCGCCCTGGACACCCCCGAGGCGCTGGTCGCCTCGGTGAGCACCACCCGGGTCCGGTTCCGGGCCCGCAACACCGACGTCGGGGCCCTTCGCGAGCTCCCCGGGGTGAGGGAGGCGACCGCCGAGGGGGACGCCCTCGACCTCACCGGGACCGGAGCCAACCTGGCCTTCACGGTCTCCGCCGAGCTCGGCCGCCAGGGGATCACCCCGGCCGAGTTCACCGTGCACAACAGCGGCCTGGAGGACGTCATGCTCGCGCTGCGCACCCACAACCAGGACCGGGAGGCCCGCACATGAGCCCGCCTGCCCGTACCGCCTCGGTGGCCGTGCCGCCGCGCGCCCCGGTCGCACACATGGTGCTGGCGATCTGCGCCAGCGAGATGCGCGCCGCCGGGCGCGACCGCCTGCTCATGGTGTTCACGCTGCTGACGCCGTTGCTGATCATGCTGCTATTCGCGCAGCTGCCCGACATGTTCGACCACGACCCCGCCCACGGTGGCCTGCGCGCGGTGGACGCGGTAATGGCGCCCGTCGCCCTCGGCGTCGCCCTGATGGCCATCTCGCTGGTGATCGTCCCCACGACCCTGGCCGCCGCCCGCGAGCATCGCTACCTGCGTCGGATCTCCGCCACCCCGGCCCCGCCCGGCGCGCTGCTGCTCGCCCACACCCTGGTCGGTGCGGTCAACATGGTCGGCGCTTGCGCGGTGATCCTCGGCGTCGGATGGCTCGTCTACGACCTGCGGATGCCGGTCGCCCCGGGCTGGTTCGTGCTCGGCCTGCTCTTGGCCGCGATGGCGCTGCTGGCGCTGTCCGCACTGATCGGCGGGCTGGTCCCCAACGCCACCTGGGCCAACGCCCTGGGCGCGGTGGTGCTGGTTCCCGGCATGTTCCTCAGCGGGGTCCTCTTCCCCGCCGAGGACATGCCCGCCTCGCTCCAGCGGGTCACGGACGTCCTGCCCTCCGGCGCCGCCCTGCACGTCCTGCGCGAGGCCTGGACCGGCCAGCCACCACAGCCCCTCCACCTGCTGGTGTTGGTCGCCACCACAGTGCTGCTGTGGCCGCTGGCCATCCGTTTCTTCCGCTGGAGCTGACCCGGACCGAACCCCTCCTGCCGGTGTGCCTACACCCCCTTGCCGCGCAGGTGGAGCAGGCGCAGGATCCAACCGGCCGGAACGCCGCACACCACCAGGAGGGCCAGGTAGGACCGGCCCTCCAGAGGCCGGTTGCGCAGGGTCCGCCCGATCCACCGCAGCGCCTGCCCGCGCCGCTTGGCGGCCGCCTCGGCGAAGGCGATCTGGCCCGCGATCCTCGCGTAGCCGCGCGGTACCAGGGCGAACTCCGGGTAGCGCTCCAGCAGCCAGCGCAGCGCGGTGGAGATGGTGTGCCAGCGCTCCGAGAAGAAGGACTTGCGGTGCCACAGCACCCGCACGCCGGGCTCGGGGACGTTGCGGATCGGGGCGCGCCTGGCCAGCCGTAGCAGCAGCTCGTAGTCCTCGGCGTAGCTGCCGGGGATCTCCTCGCTCACCGTTCCGCAGCCGTCGATCATGGCCGAACGCCGGATCAGGAAGGTGGACGGGTGCAGCTCGGTCAGCCGCGACTTCAGCAGGTCGGCGAAGGTGACGCTGGTCCGGTCCAGGATCCGCTCGGACTCGACCCGGTCGTAGACCACCTGGATACCGCAGCACACCATGTCGGTGCCGGGTTCGGCGCGCATGATCTCCACCTGGGCGCGGAGCTTCTCGGGAAGCCAGGTGTCGTCGTCGTCGCAGAAGGCCACGAGCTCGGTGTCGGCGCCCAGCACGCCGGTGTTGCGCGCCCCGGCCAGCCCCGGGGTGAGCGTGTTGGTCACCACCCGGACCGGGCGGTCGCCCTCGGTGTGGGCGAGCGAGGGGTCGGGCTGATCGTTGTCGTAGACCACGATGGTGGTGATCCGCCCGGGGTAGTCCTGCTCGACGATCGCACGCAGGGTGCGGCGCAGCAGCTCGGGCCGGTCACGGGTGGGCACGACCACCGTCACCGCCGGCCAGGTGCCGTTCGGCGTCCTGGTCGCCGCGGTGGTCTCTGCCCCCGTCGCGGAGCCCTCCCGGGCACTGTCCACCGTGGCCTCGTCCGTCTCGTGGGTGAGCAGGTCGATCAGTTGACCGGCGCGCAGGGCCGCGCGTTCGGTTCCGTCGTCGGCGCCCGGGTCCACCCGGAAGTCCTCGGGTGAGGCCAGGGCCTTGTCGATGAACGCGTGCAGCTGCTGGGCGGTGGTGCAGGCGCGCACCCGGCCCGCCTCCTCCACCCGCTTGACGAACAGCAGCTGGTGGTTGTCCACGTGCTCGCCCAGCTCGGGGTCCCGGGCGACCACGACCGGCAGGTGCCCGGCGGCCCGCGCCTGCGTGATGGTCCCGGGGCCGCCGTGCGTGACCACGACGGCGGCCGAGCGCATCGCCTCGGAGAGCTCCTCGCCGGGCAGGAACGGGGTGCCCGAGGCCCTGGCCGGGGCCTGGCTGTTCCCGTGCTGGACCAGTACCCGCAGGTCCGGGCGGCGGCGGGCGTAGTCGTCGGTCCAGCGCACCAGACGGTCGAAGGCGTGGTGGTCGGTGCCGAGGCTGACGACCACGTCGGGGTGGTCGCTGCCGCCGGGGCGGCGCGTGGGGCGGGTGGTCTGTTCGGTCACAGCAGCGGTCCTACGGTAATGGCGGTCGGCATGAACGAGCGCTGTTCCTCCCACTGGGCGAGGAACAGGCGGGTGAAGGGCTTGCAGAGCCGGGCGGTGAGGGTGGGGGTGTCGATGCGGTCGTAGACCTCGATGTAGACGGTGGGTATCCGCATCAGCCAGGCCAGGACGAAGAACGGCAGGGCCACCCCGGCACCGGTGCTGACCACGGCGGCGGGACGCCGCGCGCGCATCACCCGCAGGGCCAGGACCGTGTTGCGCAACAGGTTGCCGACGTGGCGCGTGGTGGGGTGGTGGGCCCAGCGCACCGACTCGTCGGCCAGCGAGGACTCGGCGTCGGGGGTGCGGAAGGTGACCCACACGCGTTCCCTGCCCTGCCACCAGGGGCGCAGGGAGCGGAGCTGGGTGAGGTGGCCCCCGCTGGAGGCCACCAGGAGAACCGGTCGGTCAGGCATTCAGTCATCAGTCCATTGCTCTGGGTGTTCAATCGTGAGCGCGGGGAGCCCGGCGGGGAAGGCGACGCGCGGTGACGGCCGGAGTTCGGTCACCTCCGGAGTTGAAGGTGCGCGCGGGTGTGCCAGACCGTGTACAGGTGACCGCCCACGCCCGCTCCCGCGGCGGCGGCCAGGGCCGGGAGCCCGCCGCCGGTCACCGCGTCCAGCAGCAGCGGCAGGGCGGCGAACCACACCAGCGCGCTGCCGGTCGCGATCAGCACGGGACGGCTGAAGGGGTGCAGCAGGACCAGGGAGCGCAGCTGCCACAGGGGGAGGAACTTGCGGATCAGGACGGCGGCCACCAGGGCCGCCGCCGCGCCCGCCGCGCCGTGCGAGGGCACCAGCAGCACGCACACCACCACGTTGACCAGAAGCGACATCACGTTGTTGAGCAGGTTCAGCCCGGTGCGCCCGGTCATGGTGAGGATGAGGTCGCCCATCCCCAGCACCTGGGCGGCCAGCTGGCCCGCGCACACGATGACCAGCGCCGTCGCCCCGGTCGAGTACTCGGCACCGAACAGCTTCATCACCTCGGGCGCGAACACCAGCGCGGACAGGTACAGCGGCCAGGTCAGGCAGACCAGCCAGGACGTCCCCGCCTGGTAGAGCGCGCGCACGGCCGCGTGGTCGCGGGCGGCCAGGAGCTCGGCGAACCGGGGCTGGGCCGCGTACAGCACGGCCTGGGTGCCGAACTGCCCGACGACCATGATCCGGGTGGCCGCGGTGAAGACGGCCGCGCCGGTCAGTCCGTTGAGCAGGGCCACCATCACCACACCGCCGCGCTGCACACCCATCTGGGCGACCCCGCCCAGGGCGCGGGGCAGCGAGAACGACCAGAACCCGGCAGAGGTGACCCGCTCCTCCCCGGCGGGAGTACCGGCGGGCGCGTCCGCGGGTTCGCGCGGCTCCTCGGGGACCGACCGGCGCACGATCCGGCCCAGCCAGAACCAGGCCAGCACCGCGGCGGGCAGGTAGGGCCCGGCCCAGGCCAGGGCGAGCAGCCCGGCCGAACCGCTGAGCGCGATCATCGCCACCAGGCCCAGCTGCGCCAGCGGGCGGCCCACCTTGTCGACCAGGACGGTCACCGACATGTCGTGGTGGGCGCGGGTGGCCGCCAACGCGGAGTCGGTGAGCACCGCGAACGGCAGGAAGAGCGCCAGGATCCGCAGGTAGGCGGTGGCTTCCTCCGGACCCAGGGCGTCCGCCAGAGGTCGGGCGAAGACCACCAGCAGCACCGAGACCAGGCAGGCCGCCAGCATGGCGGGGCCCAGCGCCAGCCGCAGCAGCGCCGGGACCCCGCCTTGGCGGCCGAAGACCCGCATCCGGGCGATGAAGTACACCAGCCCGTCCGGGGCGCCGAGGTTGGCCACCGCCGCCATGATCAGGAACACCGACGTCGCCGAGAACAGCAGCCCGGCCGTCTCCTGCGAGAACGCCCGGGTGATCGCGATGATCAGCGCGAGGTTGAGCGCCGCGCTCACCACCGCGCCCGCCATGTTGACCACCCCGCCGCGCAGGACCCGGCGCAGGCCGCTGTCCGGTCGGGCCTCGGTCGGGGTCACCGGCACCACGAGGGGGTGCGGCCCCACCAGGCGGCGAGGCGGGCGTCGCTGTCCGCGAACCGCGAGGTGAGTTCGGCGCGCAGGGACTCCGGCAGCACCGAGCGCTTACGGGCGTTGTGCCGCCCCAGGGTGGTCCGCGGGTCCGGCGGCAGGCCGAGGAAGCGCATGATCCCCTCCAGCGCCGCGGGGCCTCCGCCGAACAGGTCCGCGTAGTCCACCACGTGCATGCGCTCGCGTCCCACGGCCCGCTCCATCCGGACCAGCTGGTCGACGTAGCGCCCCCGGGCCACGTAGCCGTGGTGCTGGTGGGAGTGCGAGTGGTGGGCGGGGTCCGCCACCAGCCGCTCCTCGGTCCCGGACAGCCGTTTGTCCTCCAGGTCGAGCGCGCGCCCGAACGGTTCGGTCTCGAAACCCCGCGCGGTCTCGTGGGCGTGCGCGGAGTAGGCCCGCTCGACCGGGTCGCGCAGGATCACCACGATCCGCGCCTGGGGCAGGTCCCGGGCGATCCGCTCGGCGGCCAGCGGGTGGAACAGGTAGTAGGGGCTGGACTCGAAGACCCGGACCGGGGGCCGCCCCCACCGCGCGCGCAGGGTGGCACGCAGCGGGAAGTGCGAGCGGTACCAGGTGAGCCCGTGCTGGTACCCGGTGTCGAAGTAGTGGACCCCCTTGCGCAGCACCGGGCCGGTCGCCGCCGGGTGCTGGGACAGGGCCTTGAACAGCGAGGTGGTGCCGGAGCGCTGGGCCCCGCAGATGAGGAAGTCGGGCAGGGCGCGGGCGGAGCCGGTCAGCCCGCCCAGACCGTCGGCGAGGGGGAGCAGGGCGCGCCTGGCCGGGGCGGCCAGACGGTTCAGGGGCGAGGTGGCCCGGGGCATCGCGAGCTCCTTCGAAGTGCGTCTGCGGGATCCCCTTCGTGGCGGGGACCCGGTGGGTTGCGGTGTGCGGCGGAACGGCCCGGCGCGGCGTTCAGCCGGTGACGTGGGTGGCCTCGTGGGCCGCCCTCTCCTGAAGCCCCTCCAGCGCGGGCAGCAGCCAGTCGTCGACGGCGGCGAAACCGCCGCCGTTCTCGGCCTGGCGGTCCTGGAGGTAGCGGGTGGCGAGATCGATCAGGTACAGCGCCATCACGGTGGAGACGACGTGCTCCCGCAGACCGCTCTCGGCCATCAGCGGGTCGCGCAGCAGCCGGGAACCGCTGTCCAGCCAGCGGTGTACGCCCGGGTGGACCCCGGCCTGCACGGCCTCGTTGAGGTCGTAGTGCAGGGCGTCGAACCCCGCGGGCGCGTCCATGGCGAGCCGCTCCCAGTCCCACACGAAGGCCCTGCGCGCGGTGCTGGCGATGTTCCACCTGGTCAGGTCCCCGTGCCAGGCGCCGAAGGGCAGCGACACGTCCGGGAGGCGGTGCAGTGCGGCGCGCAGCGGAGCGGCCTCGGGGCGGGTGCCGAGTTTGGCGATGCGCTCGTCCAGGGCCCTGCGGTAGGGGCTCGCCGAGAGTCTGCGCTCGCGCACCCGCGCCAGTCCCACGATCTGGGTGACGCAGCGCAGCAGCTGGTGCCGGGTGGGCCGGTCCGTCTGGTCGCCGACCGGCAGCGCCTCCTGTACGAGCAGCGGGTGGCCGTTCCATTCGCCGTCGTAGAGCAGCCGCGGCACGGTCACGTCCCGCAGCCGGGCTTCGGCGAGGTGGCGCAGGGCCCGGGTCTCGGCGTGGACCAGACGGGAGGTGAGGTCGTTGATGGCGACCTTGGCGTAGCCGATGGTGCGCCCGCCCGGGGTGAGCAGCAGCAGGACCGGCTTGCGGTTGGCGCGCGGCGGTCCCACGTGGATCGCGATGGACAGCTCGCGGTCCAGGGCGGTGGCGAGCGCGTGCTCGATCCCCGGTCCCGCGCCCACGTACAGCCGGTCGCGCAGCAGCAGCGGAGCGATCCCGGTGGCGAACGCCCCGGTCAGCAGCAGGGTTCGCAGCCGCTCGCGCAGGGAGTGGCCCTGGGCGAAGGAGGTGATGCCGCGGGTGGCCGCCGAGCGGTTGTGCGCGGGCAGGATCACCCTCGGGTTGTGCGCGTTGGGCACCGGAAGGTACTGGTTGCCCCGGTTGCGTCGGGCGGTCCGCCGCAACGCCCCGTCGCCGGGCCCGAGCAGGCCCCCGCAGGGCCACAGCACGGCCGCGAGGTCGGTCAGATAGGTGGTCTCGCTGTTCACCAGGCACCCCCGCCGGTGCGCGCGGTCACCCGACGGCCGAGCACCGGTTCCTCGACGCGCCAGAGCAGGGCGACGGCGATCATGGTGACGGCGAGGGGGGACATCAGCGCGACGTAGAAGAACATGTACCAGAACAGAAGCAGGACGGTCAGCAGGGCGCCCTGCCCGACCGCCGTCGACGCGGCCCGGTAGCGCCAGGCCACCGCCGCGAAGAACGCGAAGAGCAGGAAGGCGCCGACCCAACCGCTCGAGATGAGGGTGATCCACAGCTGACCGGCGTTGCCGATCACGTGCTGTCCGCAGCCCGGGCACTCGGCCGTGGGGCCGATCGCGATGGAGTCGGAGCTGCCCAGCGACTCCCGGGTGGTGCCCCAGCCGTTGATCGGGGACAGGTTCGCGGCCTCGACGGAGGCGGAGTTGGTCGCCGCCCGCCCGTCGTCGCTGTGCGGGTTGTCCGCCCGGGCCCGCACGACGTCGGCCAGCGGCGACAGCACCAGCGCGATCAGCAGGGCCACCACGGCCAGCGCCCCGGTACTGACCAGGACCACCCGGCCCCGGCGCAGCGCCTGGGCCGCGCCGAAGGCCAGCGAGAGCGCGAGTCCGGCCCACAGCGCGCGGTTCAGCGAGTACACGACCGGGACCACGGACAGCGCGACCGCGGCCAGGGCACCCAGACGGATCCAGCCCGAACCCTGGACCGCCCAGCCCACCACCACCCAGATCAGCAGCAGGGACAGCATGTAGCCCCAGACGTTGGTGTACTCCCAGGGGGCCTTGGGCCGAGCCGAGTCGATCCCGCCGAAGACGTCCATGATCTGCGCGGACGCCGGATGGATCAGGGTGTGCATGTAGGGATCGTCGGCCAGGGAACCCGGGACCAGGTACTCCAGCGGCGCGGTGAACTCGAACCGGGGCGCGAACATCCCGAGGTAGCCCCCGGCCACCGTGACCAGGCACAGCACCGCCAGGGCCCACACCACCAGCCGGGCCGGCAGCTCCCGCTCGGTCAGGTTGCCGACGTACAGCAGCAGCACGGTCAGCACCAGGTAGTTGACCACCCGCAGCAGCGCGCCCGCGTAGCCGCCGCTGTCCGGGACCGTCCCGGGCATCTCCAGCGGGACCAGGGCCAGGCCCAGGACCGTCCAGACGACGAACAGCCCCCACAGCCAGAAGTAGGGCGGCACCCGCAGCCCCGCGGTCCGGTGCCGGCGCACCAGCTCGGCCAGCATGGGCACGGCGAACAGCCAGTAGGCGAACTGCCCCATGCCCAGCGCCCACCACAGCGGGTATCCGGCCAGCAGCCAGATCAGCGGCCAGCCGGTGACCGCGGCCCCCCGCCGGGGCGGGACCGCCCAGGAGCCGTCGGACACGTGCCAACCCCGCGGGGAGGTACCCCGGAAGGCCTTCCCCGGGCCGGTCAACGCCGCGACCCGACGGGCACCTCGGCGTGGTTCGGCTTGGAGGTCCTCCCGGCAGCGGAGTCGGACCCGGCCTCGGCCTCACTGGGGAGCCGGGGCGCGGGCGGCACGGGCAGCGGGGCCGACGGGGCGGGGCCGGGGTCCGGCTGGCGCGGGACGGTGATCGCCCCCGGAACGGTGACCCCGAAGCGCTCCCCGGCGGTGACCGTCCCGGTCAGGTCCGCGCGGCGGCTCCGGCCCAGCTCCACCACGGGCAGCAGGACGTCGGCGGAGGCGGCCAGGGCGTGGGCGTCGGCGCGCTCGCTGACGGCGGCGGTGGCGATCACCACGAACTCCGCGTGCGGGCGCAGCAGCTCCACCAGCTCGGCGGCGCCGCCCTGGATCGGGGCGGTGGTACCGGGCCTCCCGTGGCCCAGCACCCGCAGGCGGGGGACGTCGGCGGGGCGGACCTCCAGCTGGGTGGGGTCCTCACCGTCCACCAGGACTTCGGCCAGGCCCGGGCCCTCGGCCAGCCCGAGGAGTTCGGCGGCGGTGCCGGTGCGCGGGTCCGCGCAGACCAGCAGGGTCTCGGAGCCGGTCCGGGCCAGTGCGGCGGCCAGGTTCACGGCGGCGGCGGTGCCCGCGCGCCCCGGGGTGGTCCCGGCGACCACGACCACGTGGCCGGGGGCGGGCGCGTCGGGGTCGGCTTCACCGCCGGGGGCCGTGGCCGGGGGCTGGTGGGCCAGGCGCGCGCGGACCAGGTGCGCGAATCCGTTGGCGCGCTGGCCGTCGGGCTCGGCGTCGGTGAGCAGACCGGGGGAGCGGTCAGGGGAGCGACCGGTGCGCTTGCCCGGCGCGGACAGGTCCAGCAGTACCGGCACCGTGCCGATCCGGGCGGTGTCCTCGGTGTCGTGCAGGCGCGGGTCCAGGCGGTCGCGGACCAGGGCGGCCAGGAGCCCGGCGATCAGGCCGAGGGTCGCGCCCGCGACCAGCCACAGCGGAGGAAGCGGGGAGGAGGGGGATTCGGGCAGGCCGGCGGGGGTGATGACCTGGCCGGGGGAGACCGTCTCGTGGAGTGCGCTCAGCGGGCTGATGCCGTTGCCCAGGTCACCGATCTCCTGGCGCAGCGCGTCGGCCTGGGCGTCGGCGCTGACCCGCTCCGCCCCCTGCGCGGCGGCGTTCTCGGCGGCCAGGTCGGACAGCCGTTCGTAGAGCCCTTCCTGCTCCTCCCGCAGGGCCGCCAACCGGCCGCTGATGACGGACCGAGCCTGCTCGCCCCGGTTCTCCAGGTAGGAGGCGGCCAGGGCGTCGGCGCCCTCCTGGGCCGCCTCGGGGGAGCGGGCGGAGTAGTGGAGTTCGAGGATGTTGCTGTTGGAGGGGACGGTGACGTCGATCCGCTCGCGCAGGTCGGCGGGGGCGGGGTCGCCCGGGAGCGCCTCGGCCATCTGGGCGGTGACCCGTTCGGAGAGCACCACCTGGGCCTCGCTGTCGAGGTTGACGTCGCCGGTCAGGCGCCCGGACCGCTCCCCGGTGAACTCGGCCATCCCGGTCGGGTGGACCTGCACGGCCGCGACGGAGGTGTAGGTCGACGGAACGGCGAGCACCCCGGCGGTGGCGAGGACCAGCCCGCCGAGCACCCCGGCGCCCACCAGACGCCAGCGGCGCCTCAGCAGTGCGGTGTACTCCTTCAGTTCCGGTCCGGACGAGCCGGGGACGTCGGTGTCCATCGGGTCCTCTCCACGCAGACATGGCAGCACTTTTAGTGAACGATTGCATACTAAGTGTAATCCCTTTGGCTGTGCCTGGTGGTTTGAGAAACAACCCTTTTCCCTGGGAGGGCTGTCCGGAAACCGGCGATCACGTGTGAGGCCGTACCGGGCACGCCGAAGGGGGCGGCGGGATCCCTCCCGCCGCCCCCTCGCCCAGCGTGTCGAAGCTCCTGTGCCGGCTCGGGCCGACCGTGCGGCTCCTAGGCTCCGATGACCACCGGGGGCAGGCCGGTGCCCGACTCCCAGGCGGTGTCGCACTCCTTCTGGGTGGACACCGTGTGCGCTCTCGCGGAGCAGTCGCGGAACTCGGCGACCTCGTCCTGGTAGACCAACAGCACCGTGATCATGATCGAGGACACCACGATCCCGATCATGCCCAGGGCCACACTCGGCAGCGCGCCCGGAGCCTGTGAACGGTGCGTACGCGCGGCGCGCCGGGCACGGAAACCCTGGACCACGCCGAACACGGACAGCACGACACCGTAGGGCGGGAACAACAGGCCCGCCAGGCCGAGGAACAGTCCCCACAGGCCTCCTCGTTCGACCTTGGGCGGCTGGCCGTCGGCACGGGGCTCCGGGCTGTTGTCGGTCACGGGTTCACTCCTTCGGGGACGCCCTCGCGCGGTGGGGCGCCGTGGTCCGCTCTGCCTGGAGCGGAACGGGTGGTGTTGGTGGCGCGGGGCCGCACCCTCCTGGTGAGGCCTTCCGGGGGAGACGGGCAAGGTCCGGTCCGCGTGAGGTAGACGCTACCCGGCCCGATAGGGTGGGAACGCGGACGGGCCGAGTAGGCCCAGGCCTGGCGTCTGTACCAGGCGTACGCGAAACCCGGATGCTGCGCCGTCCCCCGGCGCCCCCGGGAGCGGGGACCCAAATCCCCGCGCCGTTCTTCTACACATGAGGGAGAAGCACGCTTTGTCCGCGCGAGTGGTGGTTCTCATATCGGGGACGGGCAGCAACATGGCCGCCCTGATGGAAGCCGCGAAGGACCCCGGCTACGGGGCCGAGATCGTCGCAGTGGGAACGGACCGCGAGGGAACTCGCGGTGTCGAGGTCGCCCGGGCGGCCGGTGTACCCACGTTCGTCGTACCTTTCCGTTCCTTCTCCGACCGGTCGGCCTGGGACACGGCCATGTCCGACCGGATCGCCGAACACGAACCCGACCTGGTGGTCTCCGCCGGGTTCATGCGCATCCTCGGACCCGCGGTGATCGGCCGCCACCAGGCGGTCAACATCCACCCGGCGCTGCTGCCCTCGTTCCCCGGCGCGCACGCCGTGCGTGACGCGCTCGCCCACGGTGTCCGCATCACCGGCACCACCATCCACTTCCTCGACGAGGGCGTCGACTCCGGTCCGATCATCGACCAGGTCGCGGTACCCGTCGAGGACGGCGACGACGAGTCCAGCCTCCACGAGCGGATCAAGGTCGTGGAGCGGCGCATGCTGGTCGACACGGTCGGCCGCCTCGCCCGCGAGGGCTGGAGCATCGACGGCAGGCACGTGCGGTTCGGCCGCACCGACATGAAGGAGAACCGGTGACCCAGCAGGGCATCAGGCGTGCGTTGATCAGCGTGTACGACAAGACCGGCCTGGAGGCGCTGGGCATCGGCCTGGCCGAGGCCGGGGTGGAGATCGTCTCCACCGGCTCCACCGCGGCCCGCCTCACCGAGGCCGGGATCCCGGTCACCCCCGTCGAGGACGTCACGGGCTTCCCCGAGATCATGGAGGGCCGGGTCAAGACCCTGCACCCCTCCGTGCACGCGGGCCTGCTCGCCGACCGCGACAACCCCGACCACGTCGCCAAGATCGACGAGCTGGGCATCGCCCCCTTCGACCTGGTCGTGGTCAACCTCTACCCCTTCTCCGACACCGTCGCCTCCGGTGCCTCCGAGGCCGACTGCATCGAGAAGATCGACATCGGCGGCCCCGCGATGGTGCGCGCCTCGGCCAAGAACCACGGCAGCGTGGCGATCGTGGTCGACCCCGCCGGTTACGACGCCACCCTCGAGGCCGTCCGGGACGGCGGCTTCACCCTGGAGCAGCGCAAGCGCCTGGCCGGGCTGGCCTTCCAGCACACCGCGGCCTACGACGCCGCCGTGGCGGACTGGTTCGCCGGTGCCTACGCCCCCGACGCCGAGGCCGAGTCCACCGGCTGGCCCGCCTTCCGCGCCCGCGTGTACGACCGCGAGGCCGCGCTCCGCTACGGCGAGAACCCGCACCAGAAGGCCGCGCTGTACACCAAAGCGGGCTCGGCGGGCGGCGGCCTGGCCGGTGCCGAGCAGCTGCACGGCAAGGCCATGTCCTACAACAACTACGTCGACTCCGACGCCGCCCTGCGCGCGGCCTACGACTTCGACGAGCCGTGCGTGGCCATCATCAAGCACGCCAACCCGTGCGGTATCGCCGTGGGTGCGGACAACGCCGAGGCCCACCGCAAGGCGCACGCCAGCGACCCGGTCTCCGCGTTCGGCGGCGTGATCGCCACCAACCGCGAGGTCGGCGCCGAGCTGGCCGCGCAGATCGCCGAGATCTTCACCGAGGTCGTCGTCGCCCCCGGCTTCACCGCCGAAGCGGTCGAGACGCTCGCCAAGAAGAAGAACATCCGCCTGCTGGTCGTCACCGACCCGGACCAGGGCCCGCGCGTGGAGACCCGCCAGATCAGCGGCGGCCTCCTGGTCCAGGAGACCGACGTCATCGACGCCGAGGGCGACGACCCCGCCACCTGGACGCTGGCCACCGGCGAGGCCGCCGACGAGGCCGTCCTCGCCGACCTGGCCTTCGCCTGGAAGGCCGTGCGCGCGGTCAAGTCCAACGCCATCCTGCTGGCCGCCGACGGCGCCACCGTGGGCGTGGGCATGGGCCAGGTCAACAGGGTCGACTCCGCCGGACTCGCGGTCTCCCGGGCCGGTGAGCGGGTCAAGGGCTCGGTGGCCGCCAGCGACGCCTTCTTCCCGTTCGCCGACGGCCTGGAGATCCTGACCAAGGCCGGGGTGCGCGCCGTCGTCCAGCCCGGTGGTTCGGTCCGCGACGCCGAGGTCATCGCCGCCGCCGAGGCCGCAGGGGTCACCATGTACCTCACCGGCACCCGCCACTTCTTCCACTGATCCGGCTTCCATCAACCCCTGCCAGCGAGGAGCAACGCATGAGCGCGATCGTTCTGGACGGAAAGGCCACCGCCAAGGCCATCAAGGAGGAACTGGCGGAGCGGGTGGACAAGCTGCGGGCCAAGGGGATCACCCCGGGCCTGGGTACCGTCCTGGTCGGTGACGATCCGGGCAGCCACACCTACGTGCGCGGCAAGCACCGCGACTGCGCCCAGGTGGGCATCGCGAGCATCCGCCGCGACCTGCCCGCCGACGCCACCCAGGAGCAGGTGGAGCAGGCCGTCCACGAGCTCAACGAGGACCCGGCCTGCACCGGCTACATCGTGCAGCTTCCGCTGCCCAAGGGCATGGACGAGAACCGGGTGCTCGGGTTGATCGATCCGGACAAGGACGCCGACGGCCTCCAGCCGGTCAACCTGGGCAAGCTCGTCCTGATGGAGAAGGCTCCGCTGCCGTGCACCCCGCGCGGCATCGTGGAGCTGCTCAACCGCTACGACGTGCCGATCAAGGGCGCGGAGGTCGTCGTGGTCGGCCGCGGAGTCACCGTGGGCCGTCCTCTCGGGCTGCTGCTGACCCGCCGCTCGGAGAACGCCACCGTCACCCTGTGCCACACCGGCACCCGTGACCTGGCCGAGCACACCCGCAAGGCCGACATCATCGTCGCCGGCGCGGGCGTGCCGGGCCTGATCACCAAGGACATGGTCAAGCCGGGCGCCGCGGTACTGGACGTGGGTGTGTCGCGCACCGACGACGGCCTGGTCGGCGACGTCGCCCTGGACGTCCCCGAGGTCGCGGGACACATGTCCCCCAACCCCGGCGGCGTGGGCCCGATGACCCGCGCCATGCTCCTGGTCAACGTGGTCGAGGCCGCCGAACGCCAGGCCGGTCCGCTGGTCTGACCGCCTGATCCTCCCGGTGCCCGGGTCCGCTCCTCACCGAGCGGGCCCGGGCACCGCGCGTCTTCGGGGAAGGCGTGGGACCCCCGGGCGTGGCCGGGTTACCGCCGTTTCCACCACGGGCGGTCGGCCTCGTCGCGCTCCCGCTGCTCCTTGGCCTCGCGGGCCTTGCGGACGGCGTCGAGCGCCGACTCGCTTCCGCTGGCGTGCCCGGCCCCCTGGTGCCGGTGCCGCTCCTCGACCGCGCGCATGTCATGGGCCGCCCGCCGGGCGGCCCAGTCCGCCGACGAGGCTCCGGAACGCGGCCCGGGCCCCTGGTTCGGCGGAGCGGGCGAGGGGTTACGAGGCTGATTGCCGGCCCCGTCGGGACCGAGGAGGCCGCCGAACAGGGACGAGAGCGAGGGAGGTTCCGCCGCCGGTCGGGGCTGGCCGGAGGTCGGGGCCGGTCGCTGATCCCGGCCGGGCGGCTGGGGCCAGGCCGAGGGCGCGGCCTCCTGGACCCCTACGTTCGCCGGTGCCCGCTGATCCGAGCTCGGTGGCTGCGGCCATGCGCCGGGTGCGGCCGTGGGGGTTTCCGTCAGCGCCGGGGACCGCTGCTCCTGCGGTGGTTGGGGCCAGTCGGTCGGTGCGGCTGCTGGGGACTGCTGCTCCTGCGGTGGTTGGGGCCAGTCGGTCGGTGCGGCTGCTGGGGACTGCTGCTCCTGCGGTGGTTGGGGCCAGTCGGTCGGCGCGGCTGCCGTGGGCCCGGCGGTTGCCGGGGGCTGTGGCCATCCGGTGGGCGCAGTCGTCCGGGCACCTGCCGGTGCAGGTGTGTCCTGACCCGTCCTGTCGGCTCCCAACCCGCCCGGCAGGCGGTTCTGTCCGATGCTTTCGGGGTCGTCCGGCGTCAGGTCTTCCACCTGTGGGCTCCTTCGTGGGAGGGGCGTCGCTCCGGGGGCGGGAGCGGGCGCACTCGAGGCACACTCGGTGTCCACCCAACCACGTGCGGGCCCGTGCGAATCCGCGCCGGGGGTAGCTGACCGCCCTCGGCGGTTCCGCCGGGTGCGGCTGGCGCGCGGCGCGTTCAGCTGGCGCGTCGGGAGGAGCCGGTGACGGGCATGGGGCGGACCAGGCCCAGGGCGACCACCTCGTTGGCCAGGCGGGTGCGGCGGTTCTGCCCCTCGGGGATGCGGAACTTCTGGTAGAGCCGCAGCAGGTGCTGTTTGACCGCGGCCTCGGTGACCACCAGGGCCTCGGCGATGTCTCGGGCGGTGGCGGGTGCGACGAAGGCCTCTTCGGACAGGGCGGGCTGGCACAGGGCGGTGAGCACGTCCAGTTCGCGGCGGGTGAGTTCGGGGGCGGCGCCGCGGCGGAGCTCGATGTCCGGGCTGAGCTGCTCGCTGGGCAGACCGCCGATCCGGCAGCGCGCGTTACCGAAGCTCACGACGTCGCCTTCCTCGAGCACGCGGCGGGCGATGGGACGGCCGTTGACGCGGGTGCCGTTGCGGGACAGGCCCAGGTCCACGACGTAGACGTAGGGTCCCCGGCGGACCAGTTCGGCGTGCAGCTGGGACACGCTGGGGTCGTTCAGCCGTATGTCGGCGCCCTCACCGCGGCCGATCGTGGTGACTTCCTCGGGGAGCGGGCGGACGTCCCCGGTCTCCTCCAGCCGAAGATAGGGACCGTCCACGGTGACTCCTCCCGGGCTGATGGGGCGCGGTCGGTGGGGGTGCGGTCGGCGGTGGGGGAGGTGCGGCTGTCGGGGGCTGGCCGTTCGGTCGACACGTCGAGTGGGCTTCATGGGGGTGGTCCTCGCTCACCGGTGCACTCATCTCCACCTTGGTTACCCGGCTGATACGTGTTCTACGCGCTTACTCCGGAGTTAGGCGGACAAGACGCGGAAATACGGCTCTGTGACCGAACCGGAAGTAGGAAACGGTCACGGGCGTCCCCCAGGGAGACAAGTCCGTTTCCGTGAGGCCTGGGGCTTCGGCTGTGCCGTTCACTACAATGAGCGGGGTCTCTCCAGGATGACGGTGCCCCTGTTCGTGCGGGGCGGCCGGAGTCACCAGGAACATGAGCCACACTGGAGTGCTGTTCGGTTTCGGACAGCGCTCTCCCGACGGGTGGCCGGTCTGTGCCAGACGCCCGGGGAGAGGCCGTCAGAACGAGCCGCGCGGCGGTCAAGCAATTCGGAAGCGAACAGGTCGGGACGCGGTGGACGACGCGGAGAAGACTGAGGTGGCGGAGTCGGACGGGAAGACCCCGGACGGTGACCCGGACAAGGCGTCGGGCAGTGTGCCCGAAGGCCGCAGGAAGGTGCCGTACTGGCTTTCCCAGGTGCCCTATGCCCTGGTCCTGTCAGCGCTGGCGGCGGGGATCGTGGTCGTGGCCGCGGCCTACTTCAAGCGCGGCCCGGCGATCATCGCGGCCGCGCTGCTGCTCGCGGCCACCTTCAGGCTGTTCCTGCCCAAGGACTGGATCGGCCTGCTGGCGGTACGTCGGCGCTGGGTCGATCTGCTCACTCTGGTCTCCCTCGCACTCCTCCTGATCGTGTTGGCCTGGGTGGCGCCGCAACTCTCCGCCTAGGCGTCGAATAAGCTTGATGTCGAGATACTGCGACACCGACAAGCACCGCCTCCCCGGGCAGCACGGACACCGGGCGGGATCAGGGGATTGCCGCGCGCGCGGAGACGGGACCGGCCACGAACCGGCCCCGGTTCTCGGCCGCACGAGGCGGTAGCGAAGACTGAAGGGACAGCCACACAGCCATGGCCAAGATCAAGGTCGAAAACCCCGTAGTCGAGCTCGACGGCGACGAGATGACCCGGATCATCTGGTCCTTCATCAAGGACCGTCTGATCCTTCCCTACCTCGACATCGACCTCAAGTACTACGACCTGGGCATCGAAGAGCGCGACCGTACCGATGACCAGGTCACCGTCGACGCCGCGCACGCCATCAAGAAGTACGGCGTCGGCGTCAAGTGCGCCACCATCACCCCCGACGAGGCCCGCGTCGAGGAGTTCGGTCTCAAGAAGATGTGGCGGTCGCCCAACGGCACCATCCGCAACATCCTCGGCGGCGTCGTCTTCCGTGAGCCCATCATCTGTGAGAACGTGCCGCGGCTGGTGCCGGGCTGGACCAAGCCGGTCATCATCGGCCGTCACGCCCACGGCGACCAGTACAAGGCCACCGACTTCAAGGTGCCCGGCCCCGGTACGGTCACCATGACCTACACCCCGGCCGACGGCAGCCAGCCGGTCGAGTTCGAGGTCGCGGAGTTCCCCGAAGAGGGCGGCGTCGCGATGGGCATGTACAACTACCGCAAGTCCATCGAGGACTTCGCGCGGGCCAGCCTGAACTACGGCCTGGACCGGAACTACCCGGTCTACATGTCCACCAAGAACACCATCCTCAAGGCCTACGACGGCATGTTCAAGGACGTGTTCGAGGAGATCTTCGAGGCCGAGTTCAAGGAGAAGTTCGCCGCCGCGGGCATCACCTACGAGCACCGCCTGATCGACGACATGGTCGCCGCCGCGCTCAAGTGGGACGGCGGCTACGTCTGGGCCTGCAAGAACTACGACGGTGACGTCCAGTCCGACACCGTCGCGCAGGGCTACGGCTCGCTCGGTCTGATGACCTCGGTCCTGCGTACCGCGGACGGCAGCACCGTCGAGGCCGAGGCCGCCCACGGCACCGTGACCCGTCACTACCGCCAGCACCAGCAGGGCAAGCCCACCTCGACCAACCCGATCGCCTCCATCTACGCGTGGACCCGTGGTCTGGAGCACCGGGGCAAGCTGGACAACACCCCGGCGGTCGTCGAGTTCGCGCAGACCCTCGAGGACGTCGTCATCAAGACCGTCGAGGGCGGTCAGATGACCAAGGACCTCGCCCTGCTGGTCGGCTCCGAGCAGGAGTGGCTGACCACGGAGGAGTTCCTCGCCGCTCTGGACGAGAACCTGAGCAAGCGTCTGGCCTAGGTCCCCGCGCCCGGCCGGGGTCCTCGAACCCTGGCCGGGGGCTCGCCCCGGCGGTCATGAGCCGACGGCCGGAGTGAGACCTTGACCACGCCCGGGCGTCCCCGTGAGGGGGCGTCCGGGTTCTTTCGCCTCCGGGGGCCGCTGACCGGAGTGAGAAGCACGAAAGGCGCTGTTCGCGGGGGTTCGGGGCTTCGGTCCGACGGAAGTTCCCCGGCGTGTTTCTCGTGTTCGGCCCCCATCGCGGGGCCAGTGGTGGGAGGATGGCGGAGCCGGAGAGGGTCCTCCCGGGATGGGTGCGACGTAGGACACGTGAACACGATTCGCACCTTTCGCGAACTTTGACCTATTGTGGAGACACGCCGGTGAGAACCGGCAGGCCAGAGCGGGTTTCGAGCCCCTCGGCCACCACGAGCCGACGTGCCGGCCGTGCGCCCGCTGGGGGGTAGGCGCGCACAGTACGGAACGTCACGAAGAAGGGCCCGTCACTCCGGTGACGGGCCCTTCGCTCGTTCCAGGGGGCTCCGGGGCCCTGGTTCTCGGCGGCAGGGGTTCTCGGGGACCGCCCGAGGGGATCGCGGGAGGGATCAGTCCTGCATGGCTTCCTCGGGGATGGGCTCGCCCTCGCGCATGGCCGCGAACATCTGCTCCGACCTGGCCTCGTCCCACAACACGACCGAACCCACGCCGTCCAGCGTCGGAGTGCTCCCGACCGGCACGGCGGTGGTCGCGGTGCCGCCGCGCATCGCCATCAGCATGCTGGCCAGGTGACGCAGCTTGTCGCCCTCGTCCACCATGAACGTGTCGGTGCCCGCGACCACCAGCGGCACGGACTTGAAGGGGTTGAACATCGTGGAGGGGGCGCTGGCCTCCTGGATCAGCGCGGAGAAGAACTCGCGCTGGCGCTGGATGCGGTCCAGGTCCGCGCGCGGGGTGGCGCGGGTGCGCACGTAGCCCAGCGCGGTGCCGCCGTCCATCTCCTGGCAGCCCGCCTCGATGTCCAGGCCCGCCTTCGGGTCCACCATCGGCTCCTCCGGGCACAGCTCCACACCGCCGACCGCGTCGACCAGGTCGACGAAGCCGCCCATGCCGATCTCCACGTAGTGGTCGATCCGCACGCCCGAGGCCTGCTCGAAGCTCTGCACGAGCGGGCCCGGACCACCGCAGACCTCCTCGCCGTCCTCGCCGGTGCCGCACACGGAGTCGGCGAAGGCGGTGTTGATCTTGTTGTCCGCGTAGCCGGGGATGGCCAGGGGGACGTAGGAGTCGCGCGGCACGCTGACGATCGTGGGATCGCCGTCGCGGGGCATGTACAGCACCATGAGCGTGTCGGTACGGCGGCCCTCGGCGCGGCCGGTGGCCAGCTCCCGGATCTGGTCGTCGTCCAGGCCCTCACGGCTGTCGGAGCCGACGATCATGTAGGTGGTCCCGGGCTGCCGGTCCGGGCGTCCCTCGTAGTCCTGGAGGGCGTCGACCCGCTCCAGCCGCGAGTCCGCCCAGAGGTAGAAGCCTCCGGGGATCACCAGGAGCAGGACCAGCACGATGACCAGCGTGTTCCGGGCCGTCTTCTTGCGGCGCTCCCGCGCGCGGCGCTGGTGGCCGCGGCCGTCGTACTCCCGCCCGGCGCTGTGGGTGCGGCGCTTCGGGGGACGGTGCGGGGGCACCTGGTCGGCCGGGGGGATCCGCCGGGTCTCGCCCACGACCCGCTGCTCGGACTCACGGGAGCGGTAGAGCTTCTCGAACTCGTCCGGCTTGCCGGGGCCGCCGCCGCGTCGGAACACACCCCCTCTGTTGTGTTCACCGGTCGAGCCGGGCTCTCCCCGGTGCCGTCGATCAGCCATCGAATCGCCTATCTGCTCCGCGCCGCGTGTCCTGTGCGTGTGTCTTATGTCCCTTGTGATCGCTGACAGAGTAGTCGGGTTCGCTCCGATCTCCTCCGGCGCCCGTGGGCCGTCACTCCGGAAGCCCGCGGGCCAAGGGTTCTCGGCGGGGGGGCTCAGCGGGAGGGGAGGGGCCCGGGGGAGAGGGGGAGCTCAGCGCAGGCGGGACGCTCCGCCGGACGGCAGCGCGGCCCGCATGCGGGGTTCGGGCCACCCCTTCGCCGCGAAAGCGCTCCGTACCGCCGCGGTCAGGTCGTCCACCCGCTCCTCGGCGACCAGCGCGAAGGCGGTCCCCGCCCACCCGGTCATCCGGCTGCCCCGGGCCCCGGCGAGCGCCGCGGTCTCCACGGCCAGGTCGACGGAGGGCAACGGAAGGCCGAAGCGGCGCAGGGACAGGTGCGAGGCGGACAGGATCGGCCCGGTCTCCGCCGCGCGCTCCGTGCGCAGCAGCCCGACCGCGGCGTTGAGCCGGTGCACCTCGGTGACGGCGTACTCCACCCGGCTGCGCAGGACGGGGTTCTGCAGGCGGCGCAGCGCCCCGGGCAGGTCCTGGACGGCGCGCAGCGGGCCCAGGAGGTCCTGGGCCCGGTCCAGCTCGGCGGCGCGGACCGGGCGCGGGTCCCGCCGGGGGAGCGCCCCGGTCTCCAGCACCACCAACCGCAGTTCCGCCGCGGCGAGGTCGAACGGCAGCACGGTGGTCCGGCCGCTGGCCAGGTTCACCCGGACGGCGTGCCCGGCGCGGGCGTCCAGGGCCACGCTCTGGTCGACGGTGCTCCCGGTGGGGCGGTCGGCCCCGGCAAGATCGGCCAGCGCCAGGGACACCGCCGCGCCGACCGCCGCCGAGTGGCCCAGGGAGGCGTGTTCGGGCAGGTCGGAGCCGAGGAGCACCCGAAGCCCGCTCCCCGCCCCCAGGAGGCCCTTCTCGCGCGCGTGGGCCACGGCCCCGACCACCGCGAGGGCTGGCCGACCCCGATCGCTCAGCGGGCCGCTGGGCGTCGCCACCTGCACCCGCCCGTCCGGTGCGGTGCCGACCGCCGCCGTCACCCCCCAGGGCAGCGCCGCGTACAGGGCCGCTCCGCCGCTGGCCGCGGTGTGCTCGCCCATGAGCGCGAGCCGCCCCGGCGCGTGCCACAGACCCTCGGGGGCCGCCCCGAAGAGTTCCGCGTACGCCGAGCGCAGGGCTTCGTCGTCGGGCGCCTCCGGCCAGTCCCCGACCGGACCACCGGTCCGTGTCCCCAGCACCGCGCGCACCCGCGCCCCGATGACCCCCACGTGCCGTCCCCCGTCTTCTCGCGGTCTCCCCGGTGAACACCGATCTCAAGTTTGCCGTCACTTCGGTACCCGCCGGGCGTGGGGTTTTCCTCAGGCGGTATCGGCGAAGCTAGGGTTACGGACTCATTGGTGTGACGGGGGTTGGTTATGGCCGGAGTGCTCGACCGGGCCAAGGACGCGGCCCAGCACTACCAGAACGTGGCGATGGACGGTTTCTGGGAGCTGCGGCGCCGCCGTCCGTTCTTCGACCACCTGGTGCGGGCCGGTGAGCGGTACTCCGACCGCAACGGCACCCAGTTGGCGGGCGCGGTCACCTACTTCGCGTTCCTGTCCTTCTTCCCGCTGCTGGCGCTGGCCTTCGCGGTCGTCGGTTTCCTGGCGGCCCGGCAGGTGGAGCTCACCGCCTACCTGGAGGAGGCGCTGGACGAGGTGCTGCCCGGGCTCTCCCAGCAGCTGCCCATGGACCAGATCGCGGACGCCCGGGTGGGCGCGAGCGTGCTGGGCCTGCTGGGTCTGCTGTACGCGGGCCTGAACTCGGTCGCGGCGCTGCGCGAGGCCCTGCACACGATCTGGCTGAAGAGCCTCAGACAGGGACCCAACCTCGTACTGCGCAAGCTGGTCGACCTGGTAGTCATGATCGGGCTGGGAACGGCCCTGCTGTTCACCGTCGCCTTCACCAGCGTCATGCAGACCGCCACGGTCTGGCTGCTGTCCCTGGTGGGCCTGGAAGGCTCTCTGGTGGCCAACCTGTCGCTGCGTGCCCTGGCCCTGGTCATCGCGATCGCCGTGAACATGTGCCTGTTCCTCCTGGTCTTCGCCCTGCTCTCGGGGGCGGGTCGGCCGACGGGCATGATGTGGAAGGGCGCGCTGCTGGGCGCGGTGGGCTTCGAAGTCCTCAAGAACCTCGCCGCGCAGCTGCTGGCGGGCACGCTCACCAACCCGGTCTACGCGTCCTTCGCGGTGCTGGTCGGTCTGCTCGTGTGGATCAACCTGGTGATGCGCGTGGTCATGTTCAGCGCCGCCTGGACGGCCACCTGGCTGCCGGTGATACCGCCCTACACCGGATCCCTGCCGCTGCCGGAGGAGAACGGGATGGACTGGACGCGTCCGACCCCCGTCCTGCGCCCGCGCGAGGAGGACCTGGCCGAGCAGCGCCTGGCCCGCCGGGTACTCGCCCTGGGCCTGGCGCTGGTGGGGGCTGTGACCGCGGCGGCGGCCGCGGCGTTCGCCCTCCGGGACCGGCCGAGGCCCCCGAGCGTCGGTTGAAGGACCGACCGGCCGCCGCAGCGGCGTTCGCCCCGGGACAGCCGGCCCGTGAAGTGAAACGCGACCGGAAAGAATTCGTTTTTTACTGAGGGTTCCTTCCGTATGCGCGCGGTGTGGGGTGGGTAGTCCTCCCCTGTCCCGGATGGACGGTTTCGCCGGGACGGCGGTGCGTCGGCCACAACGGCCGTCCCATACCTGGAGGGCAGATGGGAATCGCATTCACAACGTCCGAACGAGCGACGCTCGGCGTCGAGTGGGAACTCCAACTCGTCGACCGCGGCAGTCGCCATCTAAGGCAGGAGGCGCGGCAACTCCTCGCCGCACTCCCCGATCTCAGCAGTGAGGCGACGGTCCCCCCGCTGCGGCACGAACTGATGCAGTCCCAGGTGGAGGTGGTGACCGGGATCTGCGAGACGGTGGAGGAGGCCAAGGGTGATCTCGGTCGCAGCGTCGCCCGGATGCGCGAGGTGCTCGAACCCCGCGGCGCCACCCTGACCTGTTCGGGAACCCACCCGATAGACGACTGGCGCGACCAGGAACTCAGCCCCGGAAAGCGCTACGGCGAGCTGGTCGACCAGATGCAGTGGCTGGCCCGACGCATCCTGACCTGCGGCGTTCACGTCCACGTGGGGGTGCGCGGCCAGGAGAAGGCCATTCCGATCGTGAACGCGCTCGCGAACTATCTGCCACATTTCCTTGCTTTGAGTGCTTCTAGCCCTTTTTGGGGTGGTCACGACACCGGACTGGCCTCCGCGCGCTCGATTGTCTTCGGTGCGCTCCCCACCTCGGGGCCGCCGCCGAACCTGCCAGGTTGGACCGCTTTCGAGGAATACCTCGAAACCCTTCTCCGGGCAGGTACCATCGCCTCTATCAAGGAAGTGTGGTGGGACATCCGTCCGCACCCGGATTTCGGCACCATAGAGATCCGGATGTTCGACGGCATTCCCACCTTGCGCGAGGTGGGAATGGCCGCCGCTCTCTCCCAGAGTCTGGTGGAGATGTTCGATCACCAGCTCGACCGCGGGTACAGCTTGCCCAGCCCGCCGTCCTGGGTGGTGAAGGACAACAAGTGGCGGGCCACCCGCTACGGACTCGACGCTCGAGTCATCACGGACTCGCACGGAACCACAGTTCCGATCCGTGACGACCTCTACGAGCTGGTCCGCGAGCTGGCTCCGGTCGCGGCCCGCCTGGGCTGCGCGGAGGACCTGGACCTGATCTCCGAGATCCTGGACAAGGGCGCCTCCTACGAGCGCCAGCGGGCGGTCGTCGCCGAAGGCGGATCGCTCGAAGACGTCGTGGACATGCTCTCCGCCGAGTTCGAAGGCGATTCCACCCGCGCGACGGTCGGCGTCGGCGATGGAGCCGGTGCGCGGTAAGACGTGTAACGAAGAGGGGACCCTCGCATGCAGGGACGTGACCTGCCGGAACAGTTGACCGCTTTTCTGGCGCGCCATGAGCGGGAGCTCACGGGCTTTCGACGGGACCTGCACATGCACCCGGAGCTCGCCTTCGCCGAGCACCGCACCACGGGCCGGCTGGCCGAACGGCTGCGCCAGGTCGGACTGCAACCCCGTACCCTCCCCCAGGGCACCGGTCTGATCTGCGACATCGGCGACGGCCCCGGCGCCACGGTCGCCCTGCGCGCCGACATCGACGCGCTCCCCCTCACCGACGAAAAAGACGTTCCCTACCGTTCCACCGTCCCCGGCGTCGCGCACGCCTGCGGACACGACGTGCACACCACGGTCCTGCTGGCCACGGGGATCTTCCTCGCCCAGCAGGACCGCGCCGGTGCCCTGCCGGGCCGCGTCCGGCTCCTCTTCCAGCCCGCCGAGGAGCTTCCCGGCGGGGCGGTGGAGGTCGTCAAGGCCGGCGGCATGGACGGCGTGGACCGCATCTTCGCCCTGCACTGCGACCCCCGGCAGGTCGTGGGCAGGGTGGGCCTGCGCACCGGCGGCATCACCGCCGCCTGCGACCAGATCATGGTGCGCCTGTCCGGGCCGGGCGGGCACACCGCCCGCCCGCACCTGACCTCCGACCTCGTCTACGCGCTCGGCAAGATCGTCACCGAACTACCCGCCGCGCTCTCCCGCCGCATCGACCCCCGGGCCGGGTTCAGCCTGGTGTGGGGCCGGATCAGCGCGGGCTCGGCGCCCAACGTCATTCCGGACGACGCCGTCGCCGAGGGCACCGTGCGCTGCCTGGACGACGAGGCCTGGCACGCCGCCCCGGACATCCTCAAGGGACTGGTGGAGTCGGTCGCCTCCGCCTACGGCGCCGACGCCGAGGTCACCTACCGCCGGGGTGTTCCGCCCACCATCAACGAGGCGCGCAGCGTGGACATCATGCGCGAGGCCGCCACGTCGGCCCTGGGGTCCGACGCCGTCGGGCCGACCCCGCAGAGCCTGGGCGGGGAGGACTTCGCCTGGTACCTGGAGCACGCACCCGGCGCGCTGGCCCGGCTGGGCACCCACTCCCCGGACTGGAGCGGGCCCATGCTGGACCTGCACCGGGGCAGCTTCGACGTGGACGAGCGCGCGATCGGGGTGGGCACCCGCCTGATGGCGACCACCGCCCTCACCGCGCTGTGGGAGCACGCCCCCGAGGGCATGCGGGTGGACAGCGAGGCCCTGGCCTGATCGCGGTCCCGCCCTGATCGCCGTTCCAGCCCGATCGTCCGCGTGGCCGGGGCCCGGCGCTGACCGGCGGCTTCTGCCGGATTTTCGGTAACTTCGTGTCGCCGTGTCGGGGGCCATCACCGCCCGGTGGCATTCTGGATAGATGAACCAGCCACTCACAGTCGAACAGATCCGGCGGGCACCGAAGGTGCTCCTGCACGACCACCTCGACGGCGGCCTGCGCCCGTCCACGGTCGTCGAACTGGCCCAGGAGGCCGGGTACAAGGGCCTGCCCACCTACGATCCGGCCGAGCTCGGGCGTTGGTTCCGGGACGCCTCCGACTCCGGGTCGCTGGAGCGCTACCTGGAGACCTTCGCGCACACCACCGCGGTCATGCAGAGCCGTGACGCCCTGGTGCGGGTCGCCGCCGAGGCCGCCGAGGACCTGGCCGCCGACGGTGTGGTCTACGCCGAGCAGCGCTACGCCCCCGAACAGCACCTGGAGGGCGGGCTCACCCTGGAGGAGGTCGTCGAGGCCGTCCAGGAAGGGCTCGAACTGGGGGAGAAG
The DNA here is from genome assembly GCF_014201115.1 of Nocardiopsis metallicus. GTDB lineage: Bacteria > Actinomycetota > Actinomycetes > Streptosporangiales > Streptosporangiaceae > Nocardiopsis > Nocardiopsis metallicus. The sequence goes on along the minus strand of NZ_JACHDO010000001.1, from coordinate 4,509,530 downwards.
CGCGCGGCGGACTCGGGCCGCAGCATCCGCACCGGGCAGCTGGTGACCGCCATGCGGCACGCGGCCCGTTCCTCGGAGATCGCCGAGCTCGCGGTCCGCTACCGCGACGCCGGGGTGTCCGGATTCGACATCGCCGGCGCGGAGGCGGGCAACCCGCCCACCCGTCACCTGGACGCCTTCGAGTACCTGCGCCGGGAGAACTTCCACTTCACCATCCACGCCGGTGAGGCCTTCGGCCTGCCCTCCATCTGGGAGGCGCTCCAGTGGTGCGGCTGCGACCGCCTCGGCCACGGTGTGCGCATCGTCGACGACATCACCACCAACGAGAACGGCGTGCCGCGGCTGGGCCGCCTCGCCCAGTACGTGCGCGACAAGCGCGTCCCGTTGGAGATGTGCCCCAGCTCCAACGTGCAGACCGGTGCCGCCGACTCCATCGCCGAGCACCCGATCAAGCTCCTGCACGACCTGCGCTTCCGGGTCACGGTCAACACGGACAACCGCCTCCAGAGCGGGGTCACCCTGTCGGAGGAGTTCGCCAAGCTGAGCGAGGCCTTCGGCTACGACTGGGACGACCTCCAGTGGTTCACGGTCAACGCCATGAAGTCGGCCTTCCTGCCCTTCGACGAGCGGCTGGCACTGATCAACGGGATCATCAAGCCCGGGTTCGCGCAGTTGAAGTGGGCGACCCACTGATGGCCGGATCCGACGGCGCGCCCACCACGCACTACTCCACCTCCTCCCGGGTGATGGCGATCGGGTGGGTGGTCATCGCGGTCCTGCTCCTGCTGGACGTGGTGCTGCGCGGTCAGGACCGGATGGCCTGGATCGCCGGGGCCGTTCTGGTCCTGAGCATCGCCGTCGTCTACGTCGTGTGGCTGCGCCCTCGGGTGGTCTCCACGGAGCGGGGCATCCGGATGGTCAACCCGCTGCGCGAGACCTTCGTGCCGTGGGCGGCCGTGCAGTGGGTGGACGTGGTCGACGTGCTGCGGGTGCACACCCCCGAGCAGGTGCTGCGCTCCTGGCCCCTGCGCGAGACCAAGCGGGCCAAGGTCCGCGAGAACATGCGCCGGGAGTCGGGCTACCTGGACCCCGACGACGACAGGGATCCGACCCAGATGCGCCCAGTGGACCTGGCCGCCCGCGACCTGCGCCGGGACGCGGAGCGGTACAAGGCGCGTCCGCTGAGCGGCCCCATCAAGGAGGTCCGTGAGGAGGGCCCGGCCGCGCTGGGCGCCGAGGACCGCCCGCAGACGATGGTGCCGGTCGAGGTCGTCGTCGTCCTGGCGGTGCCCCTCCTGCTGCTCGGGGCCGTGTTCCTCCTGGCCTGAGTTCTGCTGGCCCGTGTTCTTGCCGGGCGGGACGCTTCTCCCCGGACCGGACCCGGTTCCCGCGCGGTGCGCGGGGGCCGGGTTCTTCGTTTTCGGGGCGTGGGGTTGACGAGCCCCCCGGGATTCTGGTTAGGTTAGGCATGCCTAAGGGAGAATGTTCCGGGTGGGCGGGCTTCGCGCGGATGGCCACCCACCCGGATCTTCCTCCAAAGGCGACGCGCGCGGTTCAACTGAATATCGGGAAGAGAAGGTGTCGTCAGCGCTAGTCCAACGGGGTCTGCGGGGATCCTGAGCGCACGACGGCACCGGGGAAAGCACCGCCTTCGACCGGACCTGCGGCCGGTACCGTCCATCCCATGGCCTCGGGATGTACGCTCGCCACGCCGGTACCGGACACGCCGGGGCCGGTCGAAGGCGCCCCAACCCCTCTCGCTTGTCCCATCCGGGCAAGCACGCCTCTCCAGTCTCCAAGCGCACACGAAAGCCCGGCGGTCGCCGCCGGGCTTCGTGCTGTGCGGGAGGCTTTTCCTGTCGGAGCCCTCGGCGCTCAGGCCGCGGCGATCACCCGGTTCAGCAGTTCACCGAGCCGGCGCGCTCGCTGGGTGACGATCTCCAGGGCGCGATCCTCCTCGAAGGGGTCCAGCACCGCGCCCACCGCGTCGTTGCTGACCATGGACAGCCCCAGCACCTCGGCGCCCATCTCCACCGCGGCGATGGTCTCCAGCGCGATCGAGCGCCCGACCACGTCCGCGCCCGCCTGGCGCAGCACCTTCAGCTCGGCCGGGGTCTGCAGCTGCGGACCCGTGGTGGACACGTACACGCCCTCGGCCAGGGAGGCGTCCACCCCGTGGATGATCTGGCGCAGCCGCTCGCTGTAGGCCTGGGTCAGGTCGACGAAGTCGGCACCGGCCAGCGGGGACTGCGAGGTGAGGTTGACGTGGTCGCGCAGTACCACCGGCTGTCCCGGCTGGTAGTCGGTGCGCAGCGATCCCGCCGACCCGGTCAGTACCGCGATCCGGGCCCCCGCGGCGATCCCGGTCCGCACCGCGTGCGTGGCGACCATCGGGCCGAAGCCCTCGTAGACGTGGACGCGGCCCATGAACACGACCACGCGTTTCTCACCCACCCACATGCTGCGGACCTTGCCGCTGTGCCCTTCGGCGCCGGGTGCCACGAAGCCGGGCAGCTCGGTCGCGTCGAATTCGATGTCGGGCGTGCCCAGTGTGTCCACCGCGCCCGCCCAGCCGGAGCCGAGCACCACCAGGGCATCGAAACTGTCTGCTCCGGCCCGGGACAGGAGTTCCTTCGCGGCGGAGTCCGCCAGTCGTTTCGCCTCGCCGGTGGTCTGGGGCGGCTGGGGCGGCTGCTCTGATTCGCTCACAAGTCGGATGCTACCCCTGTGTAGCCAAATTGTTCCGGAACGCAACGCAGAGTGTTCGGAGGGCGGAATGTGCACGTCACCTTGGGTGACCTCGGCGACCTGAATCACGTGTCCTTCGTCGCATCGGCCGAGGTCAGGTAGGGGTCCGGTAGGCCACTCCCCGGGGAGACAAGGCGTTTCGGCCGGGGTGGCTGCGGTTTTCGACAGTGGACATGGCCGACAATGGGGTGAAGCGATAAAACCAGGTGGTGCCCTGCCATGCCCGAATATCGCCCCGGACCGGGAACGGGTGTGCCGCATCGCCCGCAGAGGGAGGAAGCAGCGTGACGAAGGTCGTGATCATCGGTGGCGGGCCCGGGGGCTATGAGCCGGCGCTGGTCGCCGCGCAGCTCGGCGCGGACGTGACTGTGGTGGAGCGCGACGGCATCGGCGGCGCCTGCGTCCTCACCGACTGCGTCCCCTCCAAGAGCCTCATCGCCACCTCCACCCGGACCACGTACGTACGCGAGTCCGCCAGCCTGGGCATCCACGTGCCCGAGGCGGAGGACAACAAGGCCGCTGTCGAGGTCGACATCGACCAGATCAACGCGCGGATCAAACGCCTGGCCCAGGCCCAGTCCGACGACACCCGCGCCCGCCTGATCAAGGAGGGCGTCGAGGTCGTCATCGGGGAGGCCCGCCTGGTCGACCCGCACATCGTCGCCGTCGGCGAACGCCGCATCCGCGCCGACGTCGTCCTCATCGCCACCGGCGCCCACCCCCGCGAGCTGCCCACCGCCAAGCCCGACGGAGAGCGCATCCTGACCTGGCGCCACCTCTACGAGCTGGAGGAGCTGCCCGAGGAACTGATCGTGGTCGGCTCCGGTGTCACCGGCGCCGAGTTCGCCAGCGCCTACCAGGCCCTGGGGTCGAACGTGACCCTCGTCTCCTCGCGCAACCTGGTCATGCCCACGCAGGACTCCGACGCCGCCGAGGTGCTGGAGGAGGTCTTCGCCCGCCGCGGCATGACCATCCTCAACCAGACCCGCGCCGAGTCGGTCGTGCGCACCGAGGACGGTGTCCGGGTCACCCTCTCCGACGGCCGGACCGTCGACGGCAGCCACTGTCTGATGACCGTCGGCATGATCCCCAACACCGAGGGCCTGGGCCTGGAGGAGGCCGGGGTCCGGCTGGGCAAGGGCGGGTTCGTCGAGGTAGACCGCGTCTCCCGGACCACCGTCCCCGGCGTCTACGCCGCGGGTGACTGCACCGGCGTGAACATGCTGGCTTCCGTGGCCGCCATGCAGGGCCGGATCGCCATGTGGCACGCGCTCGGCGAGGCCGTGTCCCCGCTGCAGCTGTCCACCGTCGCCTCCACCGTGTTCACCCACCCCGAACTGGCCGCCGTGGGAGCCAGCGAGGACGACGTGCGCAGCGGCCGCATCGACGGCCGTACCGTCACCCTGCCGCTGAACACCAACCCGCGCGCCAAGATGAACGAGGTCAAGGACGGCTTCGTCAAGCTCATCTGCCGCCAGCACACCGGCATCGTCCTGGGCGGCGTCATCGTCGGCCCGCGCGCCAGCGAGCTCATCCTGGGCGTGTCCATCGCGGTCCAGCAGCGCCTGACCGTCGACGACATCGCGCACACCTTCTCGGTGTACCCGTCGCTGTCCGGCAGCGTCACCGAGGCCGCGCGCTCCCTCATGCTCGCCTCCCCGGAGTAGCGGGCCGAGGTGTTCCGGGCCGCCGCCGTGTGGCAGTGCAGGACACACGGAGGGCGGCCCCGGCGCGGCCGCCAGGCAGGAGGCCGGCTCCTTACCGGTTCTTGACGGCGACCGGCGTACTTTTCCGGTGTGATCTGTCCGAAGTGCCAAAACCAGATGCGTACCTTCGACCGCCAGGGCGTCCACATCGAACGGTGTGACGGCTGCCAGGGGATCTTCCTGGACCGTGGTGAACTGGAGCGCGTCGTCGCCGCGGAACAGCGCCACTACGGGGCCGTCCCTCCAGACCCCCAGGCGCCGCCGCCCTACCCGGGGCAGCCGCAGCGCGCCTACCCCGACTCCCCGCCCGGCTACGGCGGCTATCGGGACTCGCCCCGCCCCTACCGCCGTCGACGCAAGGGCTTCCTGGAACAGCTCTTCGACTGATCGGAGCCGAGCAGCCGTGCACCCGCTGATCTGTACGCGCTGCGGGGAGTGGGACGGGGACCCGGACGCCGGTGGCGGGGAGCACCTGCTGCGCTGCGCCTCCTGCGGTCGTACCCGCCCCTTCCTGCGGCTTCCGCTCCTGTGCGTTACCGGTCCCAGCGGCACCGGGAAGTCCACTGTGGCCCGGGAGCTCCTGGGTCGCCTGGGGCAGCGTTTCGTCGTGCTCGAACAGGACCTGCTCTGGGTGGGCGGACTGCGCGACCCCGCCGACGACCACAGACTGTTCCGCTCCACCTGGCTGCGTACCGCCGCCATGGTGCAGCAGAGCGGGCGGCCGGTCGTGCTGTGCGGGACCGTTGCCCCGCCGGAACTGGAGCACCTGCCCGAGCGCGCGCTCTTCGCCGGGGTGCACTACCTCGCCCTGACCTGTGAGCCCGGTGTCCTCACCGCCCGGCTACGGGCCCGCCCGGCCTGGCGCGGCTGGGACGAGGAGCGGATCATCGAGACGTTGGAACACCAGGACTGGCTGCGCACCGAGGCGAGTCGGCTGCGGCCTCCCGTCACCCTGCTCGACACCACCGGGTCCGCTCCGGGGCAGACCGCTGCGGCCGTCCACCGCTGGGCCGAGCGCCTCTGGCCGGACGGCGCCCTGGAGGACGCGGCCGCCAGCTGACGGCAAAGGGCTCCGGGAGGAAGCCTCCCGGAGCCCTGGTGTCCCGCTCCGTGCGTTCTGCTCGTGCGTCCTGGTCCGCGCGGACCGGCTAGAAGTCGAAGCCGCCGAAGTCCCCGAAGTCTCCGCCGCCGTCGAAGTCGCCGCCCGCGTCGCCCATGTCCTCACCGGCGCCCATCATGCCGCCGCCCATCATCGACCCCATCATGGAGCCCATCATCATGCCGGTGAACATGCCCATCATCATGTTCATGCCGAAGTAGCCGCCGGCGTAGGGCGAGTAGGCCGGACCCGCGTCGTAGTACGGGCGGCGCTCACCGTCGACCTCGACCATGCGCACGTCCGGCTGGCCGCCGGTGCGCACCGCCTGGGCGCAGACCGGGCACGCGGTCACCGACCGGGGCGAGCCGCCGGGCGGGGCCCAGGTGACGTCCTCGCTGGACGGGCCGTGCTGCGGGTTGAAGAAACAGGGACCGCGCCGCGCGGGCACCGGGTCGCCGTTCATCCGGGCCCGGGTGGCGGTCATGTAGTAGCGGCCGTCCTCCAGGGCGCCGGTCACCATCTTGACCTGTTCGGGTTCCTGGATGGTGTCCAGCAGGGACTTGGCCTGGTCGTAGGAGTCCATGGCCCGCGAGTAGTCGCTGCGGGTCGCCTCGTCCACCTTGGACAGGTCGATCTCCAGGCGGGCGACGTCCTCACCGAGGCGGACGACGTCCTCGGTGGCCATCTGCTTGATCTCCTCGAGCTGCTTCGCCTTCTCGGCCTCGCGCTTCTTGCGGCTGTTGTAGACGTACCAGCCGCCGGCCGCGACGATGATCGCGAGGATGGCGAGCAGCACCAGGCCGGAACCGCCGCCCCCGGCCGGGGCCTCACTGGCGGTCTCGGTGGTCTCGACGGCGTCGGGCATCGCCACGAGGGTGTCGATCGGGTTCGGGGTGTCTCCGCCCTCACGGAGCGACAGCTCCCTGATCGCGTCGGTGTTCTCCAGGTTGGGTGAGGTGACGTAGAAGTTCTCGCTTCCGCCCAGCACGCCGTAGGCCCCGTCGCCGACCTCGGCCATGACCGGTTCCATCACGGCGTTCACCCCGGCCTGGGAGGTGGCGACCTCCGAGGGCAGGAAGACGTAGTAGACGGGTGTGTCGGAGCCCGCGGCGGCGGCCTCCAGAGCGGCCTCGTCCGCGGCCGGGACCCCGTCGATCGACGGATCGATGAAGACCCCGTCGTTCTCCAGCTCCGCGACGATGTCCTGTGTCTGGGGTGCTTCGGTCTGGGTGTCGGCTGCGGCCGGAACCGCTGCGGCGGTGACCATCCCCGCCGCGAGTCCGGCGGCCAGCACTGTGGGTGTTACCAAGCGGCGCAACATATCGTTCCTCTCGCCTCCCTTAACCACAGGGACGAACAGGAGCCCCGAACAGTTCCCGAGGCCAGCCCTTGTGTCCAGTGTCTCCCGGCTGTCCCGGCGACGGGTTGGTGACACGAAGGGGCCCGCCGAGCGGACTCGGCGGGCCCCTCATGGGAGCGGTGCGGGCGAGCGGCTAGCGCTTGGCGCCCGATCCGGCGAGGTCGGCGTCGTTGTCCGTGCCCTCACGGCTTTCCCCGGCCTCGGCGGTCGCACGCTCGGCGGCGATCTCCTCGGCGGAGGCGGTGCCCGGCTCGTCCAGCGGGACGAAACCGGTCGAGCCGCGCGGCGCGTGGTAACGGGTGACGTCGAGGATGCCCTCGCGCTTGGCCACGATCGCCGGGACCAGTGCCTGACCGGCCACGTTCGTGGCGGTACGGCCCATGTCCAGGATCGGGTCGACGGCCAGCAGCAGGCCCACGCCCTCCAGGGGCAGGCCCAGGGTGGACAGGGTCAGGGTCAGCATGACGGTCGCGCCGGTGGTGCCCGCGGTGGCCGCGGAACCGATCACCGAGACGAAGACGATCAGCAGGTAGTCGGTGATCCCCAGGTCGATACCGAAGAACTGGGCGACGAAGATCGCCGAGATCGCCGGGTAGATCGCGGCGCAGCCGTCCATCTTGGTGGTGGCGCCGAACGGGACCGCGAAGGCGGAGTAGTGGCGGGGCACACCGAGGTTCTGCTCGGCGACGCGCTGGGTGACGGGCAGGGTGCCCAGCGAGGAGCGCGAAACGAAACCGAGCTGGACGGCGGGCCACACACCGGTGAAGTACTTGAGCGGGGAGAGCCCGTTGAGGCGGGCGACCACCGGGTAGACGACGAACAGCACCAGGGCCAGGCCGAGGTAGATGGCGACGGTGAACTGCCCGAGTGCGCCGATGGTCGTCCAGCCGTAGCTGTAGACCGCGTTGCCCAGCAGGCCGACGGTGCCGATCGGGGCCAGGCGGATGACCCACCACAGGGCCTTGAGCACGACCTCCAGGGTGGAGGCGGTGAACTTGATGAAGGGCTCGGCGGCCTTGCCGACCTTCACCGCGGCGATGCCCAGGACCACGGCGATCACGATGAGCTGGAGCACGTTGAACGACAGCGACGTGGTGAGGGTGCCGTCGTCGGCGGCGGAGGTGTTCGCGGCCAGGCCGAGGAAGTTGGCCGGGACGATGCTCTCGATGAAGGCCAGCCAGGAGCCGGTGGTGGAGGGCTCAGCCGCGGTGGCCTCGTCCACGGCGCTGTTCAGGCCGGGGCGCAGGGTCAGGCCGATGGCGATCGCGATGGCCACCGAGACCAGCGCCGTGGCCGCGAACCACAGCAGCGTCTTCCACGCCAGCCGTGCGGCGTTGGCGACGTTGCGCAGGTTGGCGATGGAGGAGATGACGGCGAGGACGATCAGCGGCGGCACGATGGTGCGCAGCAGGGCCACGAAGGTCGAGCCGATGGTTTGGAGGGTGACCGCGAGCCAGTTCGGCTCGTCGTCACCGACGGGGCCGATCTGGAGGGCGACGACACCGAGGACGATGCCGAGCACCAGGCCGAGGAGAACCTGGGCGGCGAACGGGAAACGCAGTTTGCGTCTGGGAGCTGTGGTCTGCTCGGACACGGAAGGAAGACTCCAGAGATGGGTGGCCGGGCGCACGCGTGCGACGTCACGGGTCGGCGCGGCGGGCCGCGGGTGCTCGGCACAGGGGAAGGGCGGGCATCACCGGGAGAGGTGACCTGGGAAGGGTGAGCGGCGCGCTGCCCGGCGGAAGGCGCGGGCGCGCGTGGACCTAGCTACACGCGTGACTGTTGAAGCGGCACAGGTCGATGTGCCACCTTCGCGTCAGTCCCCAGATGTTCGTCACGATCGAGAACAATAGCCCGGTTTCCTTACCTTTTCCATACACAACTGGTCGCCTCGTGCGGAACAGCTGGTCGGAGTGCCTACTGCGCTGGGTCTTCCCGCTTCCGGGGGCGATGAGGATCACCCCCGGGAGGCGGGGGGAGAGGCCGGAGTCAACGGGCGCGGTCGGGGAAACACCCACGGGTGCCGGGTGGGGCGGAGTGGGACAATCCGTGGAAAGCACCGTTACGGGGTGACAGTGGTGGCCACTGTGGGCGACGAGCACGATCCGACTACCGGAGGCAGTGACGTGTCCGCTCCCACCGTGCCAGAGAAGTCGGTCTCCTCCAGGGCGGACCAGTGGTCCCTGATCCAGCCGCCGCCGGAGGGGTGTACCGCTGACGACCTGGACCGTAGGCCCGATCTTCCGCCGCACACCGAACTCATCGACGGAAGCCTGGTTCTGGTGAGCCCCCAGAAACTGTTCCCTATGCTCGTCCTCAAACTGTTGGAGCGTGAACTCGACCGGCAGGTCCCCGAACACCTGCTGGTGGCGCGGGAGTTCTCGGTCAAACTGGCCAAGAGACAGCGCCCGGAACCAGACCTGCTGTTGGTGCGAACCGATGCCCTCGACGAGTTCGACCAGACCTGGGTTCTTCCCTCGGCGGTGCAGTTGGCCGTGGAGGTCGTCTCGCCGGAGTCGGAGATCCGGGACAGGGAGCGTAAACCAGAGCTCTACGCCCGTGCTGGCATCCCGCACTTCTGGCGCGTGGAACAGGACGGGGACGAAGCGGTGGCCTACGTCCATGGATTGGATCCGGCCAGCGGTCGCTACGGCAGGCCCTCGATCCACCGTGGAGTTCTCAAGACCACGGTGCCCGTCGACACCGAGATCGACCTGGCCGGTCTCCGCGGTCGATGAATGAGGGGCACCGCCCTTCAGCGGTGCCCCTGCGCCGGGAACGAATGTGTGGTCAGGCGTCCTTGATGTCGCAGACCACGGCGCCGTTGCCCACGGTCTCGCCCGGGGCGACCTTCAACCCGGTCACGGTCCCGGCCCGGTGCGCGGTCAGCGGCTGCTCCATCTTCATCGCCTCGATCACCACCACCGTCTCGCCCTCGGCCACGGTCTGGCCCTCGGCGGCCACGACCTTGACCACGGTGCCCTGCATCGGCGAGACCAGCGAGTCCCCGCTGGCCGAGGCCGCGCCACCGCTCTTACGGGCGGCGCGCTTCTTCTTCCCACCGCTGTTCCCGGCAGCGGGGGCCGCCGCGACACCCAGGGAGGCGGGCAGGACCACGTCGATGCGCTTACCGCCCACCTCCACCGTCACGGTCTCGCGCTCGGCCGGCTCGGCGGCGCCGGCCTGGCCCGCCCAGGGGGCGATCTGGTTGTCGAACTCGGTCTCGATCCACCGGGTGTAGACCCCGAACGGCTGGGCGGGGTCGGTGGGGGCGAACGCCGGGTCCTCCACGACGGTCTGGTGGAAGGGGATCACCGTGGGCATCCCGCCGACCTCGAACTCGGCCAGCGCCCGCTTGGAGCGCTGGAGCGCCTCGGTACGGGTGCGGCCGGTCACGATCAGCTTGGCGACCATCGAGTCGAAGGCCTGGGGGACGGTGAACCCCGCCTCACAGCCGGTGTCCACCCGCACACCCGGCCCGCCGGGCAGGGTGAAGGAGGTGATGGTGCCGGGGGCGGGCATGAAGCCGCGTCCGGCGTCCTCGGCGTTGATCCGGAACTCGAAGGAGTGCCCGCGAACCTGGGGGTCGGTGTAGCCCAGTTCCTGGCCGTCGGCGATGCGGAACATCTCACGGACCAGGTCGATCCCGGTGACCTCCTCGGACACGGGGTGCTCGACCTGCAGGCGGGTGTTGACCTCCAGGAAGGAGATGGTGCCGTCCACGCCGACCAGGAACTCGCAGGTGCCCGCGCCCACATAGCCCGCCTCCTTGAGGATGGCCTTGGAGGAGGCGTACAGCCGCTGCGTCTGATCGTCGGACAGGAAGGGGGCGGGGGCCTCCTCCACCAGTTTCTGGTGGCGGCGCTGCAGCGAGCAGTCGCGGGTGGAGACCACCACGACGTTGCCGTGGGAGTCGGCCAGGCACTGGGTCTCCACGTGGCGGGGCTTGTCCAGGTAGCGTTCCACGAAGCACTCGCCCCGACCGAACGCGGTGACCGCCTCGCGTGCCGCCGACTCGTAGGCGTCGGGTACCTCCTCCAGGGTGTGGGCGACCTTGAGCCCGCGCCCGCCGCCGCCGAAGGCGGCCTTGATCGCGATCGGCAGTCCGTGCTGCTCGGCGAAGGCCACGACCTCCTCGGCGGAGGTGACCGGGTCGGGGGTGCCCGCGACCAGGGGGGCGCCGACCTTCTGCGCGATGTGGCGGGCCTGCACCTTGTCGCCGAGTGCGGTGATCGCCGCTGGTGGCGGGCCGATCCAGGTGAGCCCGGCGTCGATGACGGCCTGGGCGAAGTCGGCGTTCTCGGCCAGGAACCCGTACCCGGGGTGCACGGCGTCCGCACCGGACTCCGCGGCGATGGTCAGGAGTTTGTCGATGTCGAGGTAGGAGTCGGCCGGGGTGGAGCCGCCCAGGCTGTGGGCCTGGTCGGCGACCTTGACGTGCAGGGCGTGCAGGTCGGGTTCGGCGTAGACGGCGACGCTGGTGATCCCGGCGTCGCGGCAGGCGCGGGCGATGCGCACGGCGATCTCGCCGCGGTTGGCGATCAGAACTTTACGCACGGTGGAAATCCTCCAGCTGGAGCGTGGAGCGGCGTCACGCGCCGACCGCTCGACGAAGAGTCTAGAAAACGGGAGAGCACGGCAGAGGTCACCTCGTGCTCATGCGCCAGGCGCTGGGGCCGGGACGCAACGGGGCGCGCATACCGCAGGAACGGTCCCGCCACCCGGAGACGGGACGCTCGGGCCCGGGCGCCTCGGCGGCGGCCCGGGCCGCCGCCGCACGGGCCGTGAGCACGGCGGTGAGCACGGCGAGCTCCTCCTCGGTGGGCTCACCGCGCACCACGGCCAGGTGCGGCGCGTTCTCACGCGGGTCGGTCGGCGCGCTCACAGCGGGATGTTCCCGTGCTTCTTGGGCGGCAGCTGCTTGCGCTTGTTGCGCAGCGCCTTCAGCGCCTTGGTGACCTGCACCCGGGTCTCGGAGGGCAGGATGACCCCGTCCACGTAGCCGCGTTCGGCCGCCGAGTACGGGTTCAGCAGGGTGTCCTCGTACTCGCCGACCAGTCGGGACCGCTCGGCCTCGACGTCGTCGGCCGCAGCGAGTGTGCGCCGGTGCAGGATGTTCACCGCGCCCTGGGCCCCCATGACCGCGATCTGCGCGGTGGGCCAGGCCAGGTTGACGTCGGCGCCCAGGTGCTTGGAGCCCATCACGTCGTAGGCGCCGCCGAAGGCCTTGCGGGTGATGACGGTGATCAGCGGGACCGTGGCCTCGGCGTAGGCGTACAGGAGCTTGGCGCCTCGGCGGATGATGCCGTCCCACTCCTGGTCGGTGCCGGGCAGGAAGCCGGGCACGTCCACGAAGGTCAGTACCGGGACGTTGAAGGCGTCGCAGGTGCGGACGAACCGCGCGGCCTTCTCGGAGGCGTCGATGTCCAGGCAGCCCGCGAAGCTCATCGGCTGGTTGGCGACGATGCCCACGGACCGGCCGTCCACCCGGCCGTAGCCCACCACGATGTTGGTGGCGAACTGGCCGTGTACCTCGAGGAAGTCGCCGTCGTCCAGGACGGACTCGATGACCTGCTTGATGTCGTAGGGCTGGTTGGCCGAGTCCGGGATGAACGCGTCCAGGGCCAGGTCGGTGTCGGTGAGCTCGTCGCCCGGGTCGTCCTCGGGGGCCACGAGCGGCGCCTCCTCGAGGTTGTTGTCCGGCAGGTGCGACAGCAGCGCCTTCACGTAGTCGATGGCGTCCTGCTCGTCGGCGCCCCGGTAGTGCGCCACCCCCGACTTGCTGGCGTGGGTGTTGGCGCCGCCGAGCTCCTCCATGGAGACGTCCTCGCCGGTGACGGTCTTGATGACGTCGGGGCCGGTGATGAACATCTGGGAGGTCTCGTCGACCATCACCACGAAGTCGGTGAGGGCCGGGGAGTAGACGTGTCCGCCCGCGGTGGCGCCCATGATCAGGGAGATCTGCGGGATGACACCGGAGGCGTGGGTGTTGCGTTTGAAGATCTCCGCGTACAGGCCGAGCGCCACCACACCCTCCTGGATGCGCGCGCCGCCGCCCTCGTTGATGCCCACCACGGGGCAGCCGTTGGTGAGGGCGTGGTCGAGGACCTTACAGATCTTCTCACCATAGACCTCGCCCAGTGATCCGCCGAAGACGGTGACGTCCTGGCTGAACACGGCGACGGGGCGGCCGTCGACGGTCCCGTGGCCGGTCACGACGCCGTCCCCGTAGGGGCGGTTGGCGTCCAGGCCGAAGTTGGTCGAGCGGTGCCGGGCCAGCGCGTCGAACTCGACGAACGAACCCGGATCGAGCAGCGCGTCGATCCGCTCGCGTGCGGTCATCTTGCCTTTGGCGTGCTGCTTCTCGACGGCTCGCTCGGACCCGGCGTGCACGGCTTCGTACCTGCGTCGCCGCAGGTCGTCGAGCTTGCCGGCGGTCGTGTGGATGTCGATCTCAGCCGCGGACAGCGGTTCAGGGGCTTCGGTGGCCATAACAGCTCAGGTTAGCTCCGGGGGTCTCACGCGCCTTCACGCGGCCTGGGTTACTCGTCAGTAGGTTTACTCATGTATGGCCCGGACGTCCAGTCGCGATCCGGTAGGAAGCCCGGGTGTAAAAGGCGCTCCGAAACGCCGGATTACCGTGAGTCAATGTGAATTGTCCACGCCAGGCCACAATTGTTAACGCTCGGGCATAACCACGGTAAATCCACCCCCGCACGCACGCCGCCAGGGACGATCTCGGTAAGGTCGGCCCCATGACAGCGGTAAGCGCAGAACGTGACAGTGCCCGGCAGGAAGTCCCCGAACAGCTCAGGAATGACGTCAAGCTGCTCGGCGAGATGCTCGGAACGGTCCTCGCCGAAAGCGGCGGTGAGGACCTGCTCGCCGATGTCGAGAAACTCCGGCACGCGGTGATCGGCGCCCGCGACGGCTCCGTCACCACCGAGGAGATCACCGAGATCGTCGCCGCCTGGCCCCTGGAACGCGCCAAGCAGGTCGCCCGCGCCTTCACGGTCTACTTCCATCTGGCCAACCTGGCCGAGGAACACCAGCGGATGCGCGCCCTGCGCGAACGCGACGACGCCGCCAACCCCTCCCGCGAGTCCCTGGCCGCCGCCGTGCGCGCCATCCGCGAGACCGGCGGCGGCGAGGAGCGCCTGGCCGAACTGGTCGCGGGCATGGAGTTCCATCCGGTGCTCACCGCCCACCCCACCGAGGCCCGCCGCCGCGCCGTCTCCACCTCCATCCTGCGGATCAGCGCCCAGCTGGACGCCTGGCACACCTCCCACGAGGGCAGCAGCGCCGCCGCCGAGGCGCACCGCCGCCTCCTGGAGGAGATCGACCTGCTCTGGCGCACCTCGCAGTTGCGCTACACCAAGCTGGACCCGCTCGACGAGGTGCGCACCGCCCTGGCCGCCTTCGACGAGACGATCTTCGCGATCATCCCGGAGGTCTACCGGACCCTGGACACCGCCATCGACCCCGAGGGAACCGGCACCCGTCCGCCCAGCGCCGCGCCCTTCGTGCGCTACGGCACCTGGATCGGCGGCGACCGCGACGGCAACCCCTTCGTCACCCACGAGGTCACCCGCGAGGCCGTGACCATCCAGTCCGAGCACATCCTGCGCGGCCTGGAGGCCACCTGCGGCAAGCTCGCCCGCACCCTCACCGCCTACTCCAACCTCACCCCGGCCAGCCCCGCGCTGCTGGACACGGTCTCCCAGGCCAGGGCCGGACACCCCGCCCTGATGGGCGAGATCACCCAGCGCTCACCCAACGAACCCCACCGCCAGCTCCTGCTCCTGGCCACCGCACGCCTGCGCGCCACCCGTGAACGCGACGCCGACCTCGCCTACGCGGGTGCCGACGAGTTCCTCGCCGACCTGCGCCTGGTCCAGGACTCCCTGGCCGCCGCGGGCGCCAACCGGCAGGCCTACGGCGAACTCCAGCACCTGATCTGGCAGACCGAGACCTTCGGCTTCCACCTGGCCGAACTGGAGATCCGCCAGCACAGCGAGGTCCACGCCGCCGCGCTCGCCGAAGTCGAGGCGGGCGGCCCCCTCTCGGAGCGCACCGAGGAGGTCCTCAACACCATCCGGACCGTCTCCTGGATCCAGGAGCGCTTCGGCGTGGAGGCCTGCCGCCGCTACATCGTCAGCTTCACCCGCTCTGCCGCCGACATCGAGGCCGTCTACAAGCTGGCCACTCACGCCCTGCCACCCAAGCGCGTACCGGTCCTGGACGTCATCCCGCTCTTCGAGACCGGCGCCGACCTCGAGGCCTCGCCCGGAGTCCTGGCCGGGATGCTCGAACTCCCGCCGGTCCGCCAGCGCCTGGCCGACAACGACCGCCGCGTGGAGGTCATGCTCGGCTACAGCGACTCCGCCAAGGACGTGGGCCCGGTCAGCGCCACCCTGCGGCTGTACGACGCCCAGGCCCGGCTGTCCGCGTGGGCCGGGGAGAACGACGTGGTCCTCACCCTCTTCCACGGCCGGGGCGGCTCCCTCGGCCGTGGCGGCGGCCCGGCCAGCCGCGCCCTGCTCGCCCAGGCGCCGGGTTCGGTCGGCGGTCGCTTCAAGGTCACCGAACAGGGCGAGGTCATCTTCGCCCGCTACGGCCAGGCCGCCATCGGCCGCCGCCACATCGAACAGGTCGGCCACGCCGTCCTGATGGCCTCCACCGACACCGTCCAGGAACGCGAACGCGCCGCCGCCGAGCGCTACCGCCCCTACGCGGACACCGTCGCGACCGCGGCCCAGGAGACCTACCTGTCGCTGATCAACACCGAGGACTTCGCGGTGTGGTTCTCCCGGGTCAGCCCCCTGGAGGAACTCGGCGAACTCCGTCTGGGCTCCCGCCCCTCCCGCCGCGGCGCCGCCAAGGGCCTCGGGGACCTGCGCGCCATCCCGTGGGTGTTCGCCTGGACCCAGACCCGGGTCAACCTCCCGGGCTGGTACGGCCTGGGCACCGGCCTGGCCGCCGTCGACGACCTGTCCGTCCTCCAGTCCGCCTACCAGGAGTGGCCGCTGTTCGCCTCGCTGCTGGACAACGCGGAGATGAGCCTGGCCAAGACCGACCGCACCATCGCCGAGCGCTACCTGGCCCTGGGCGGGCGGCCCGAGCTCACCGAGACGGTCCTGGGCGAGTACGACCGCACCCGCGAACTCGTCCTCGAGGTGACCGGCCACGACCGCCTCCTGGAGAACCGCGCGATCCTCTCCCGCGCCGTGGACCTGCGCAACCCGTACGTGGACGCGCTCAGCCACCTCCAGCTCCGCGCCCTGGAAGCCCTGCGCGGCGAGGAGTCGCACTCCCTGTCCGACCAGGACAGCCAGCACCTGGAGCGACTGCTCCTGCTCTCGGTCAACGGAGTCGCAGCGGGGTTGCAGAACACCGGCTGACCCCTGCCTGTTGAACCTCGGGCCCCGCACCTGCCGCAGGCGCGGGGCCCGACTCGTGGATGAGTCAGACGGGGAACGCGCCGGTGTCGATCAAGAGGCCGAAGGGTGAGGGGAGCTCGATCCCTTCGCCGAAGGGGACACGGAGACTACGGGTGTAGCGCCCGCCTTCAGGAGCCGAGAACAGGGTTACCTCACCCTTGGCGCTCTCCGGGTCCCAGCGGTCCACCAGGAGGTAAAGGGGAACCTCCGTATGTGCGTAGCCCCAGAGTTTGGGCTTGCGATCCTTCTGTGCCGTGCTCTTGGAAGTCACCTCAACCACGAGGATCGCATCCTTGATCAGCTGCTCAGGGTCAGAGCTCAGCACTGACTAGGGCAACACCATCAGGTCAGGTATGTACAGGCCACTGCGGAGTGGTATTCGCACACCGATGTTCTGGTAAACCTCTGCTCCACCGATTCCGCTTCCCTCATGGTGGCACTCCAGAACGAGCCACTTGTGGATCAGGGCCACGATGTGGCCGTGTTCGAGGGAGGGGGAGTCATGATCTTGATGTCGCCTTCGATGATCTCGGCCCGCCAGCCTTCGGGCAGGTCGAGTTCTTCCCAGGCGCGCAGCACGACTTCCCAGTGGGACGGCTCGTGCTGGGCCGTCCTTGTTGCTGCGATGGTCAACTGTCGCACCTCCGGCTACTCAAAGTAGCTAGACATGATCACCGATGTGCTGGAATCAGCTTAACCGGGGTGGAACCGGCTTGGCGGGTTGTCCACAGAGGATTTCGGGGCTGTTGTAATGGGCCTATGACCAGCGAAGCCCACACCGCGCTCCTCCCTCTGAACCAGTCCGCGATCGCGGCCTCCGTCATCCGTCCCGGCGGGCTGTGGCGCGGCGTCGACGTGGTGCCCGAGGCCGGGTCCACCAACACCGACCTTATCGCCCGCTCCAAGGATGGAGCGCCCGAGGGCACCGTCCTGGTCACCGAGCACCAGACCGCGGGCAAGGGCCGTCTGGGGCGCGGGTTCACCACACCGGCCCGTGTGGCGCTCACCTTCTCCGTGCTGGTGCGGCCCTCCGTGCCCTCCGACCGGCTGGGCTGGGTCTCCCCGATGATGGGGCTGGCCGCCGTCGCCGCCGTGCGCGAGGTGACCGGGGTCAAGGCCGCGCTCAAGTGGCCCAACGACGTCCTCGTGCCGGGGGAGGAACGGGACGGCAAGCTGGCCGGGATCCTCGCCGAGGCCGACTTCTCCGACGCCGACCAACTGGGGATCGTGGTGGGTATGGGGCTGAACGTCGCCCAGACCCGCGAGCAGCTCCCCGTGGAGAACGCGACCTCACTCCGCGCCGAGGGGGCTCCCGGGATCAGCCGGGACGAACTCCTCGCCACGGTTCTGGCCGAGTTCGAGGAACGCTACGCCGCGTGGACCGCGTCAGCGGGCGACGCCGAGGTCAGCGGGCTGGCCGCCGAGTACCGGGACGTCTGCCTCACCCTCGGACGGCCCGTCCGGGTCCACCTGCCCGGAGACCGCCTCCTGGAAGGCACCGCGACCGGGGTTGACGCCCAAGCAAGGCTCCTGGTCGGGGAGCGGGCGCTCAGCGCCGGGGACGTCGTGCACGTCCGCCCCGGCCGATGAGCGCGAACCACTCGTCCGCAGGAGCATTCCAGCCACTCCCGGACCCGGTCGGCGTGTGCCATTATCACCGTTATGGCTATCGCGGACCGTTATCTCTCCGACGACGAGGAACTCGTCTACGTCGCACGGCAGCACTGGACTCTCCTCGCCGGTGAGTTCGTCGCGCTGCTGCTCATCATCGGTGTCGTCGGCGCCGCCCTGTTCTTCATACCCTGGAACGAGGACTGGAGCCTGATCGCCGGAGGAGTCGTGGTGGCCGTCGGCGTCGTCGCCGCGCTCGCCTTCTGGTTCGTCCCCATGCTCAAGTGGGCGACCACCGTCTACATCCTCACCAACCGGCGGCTGATGATGCGGGACGGCATCATCTCCAAGCAGGGCCGGGACATGCCGCTGACCAGGGTGAACGATGTTTCCTTCAACATCACGCTCTGGGAACGGATCATGCGGTACGGAACGTTGTCCATTCAGTCGGCATCAGAGCAGGAGGGCATGGTCCTCCAGCGGGTGCCCAGACCCCAGTGGTTCCAGTCGGAGATCTACCGCCAGGTCAACGCGGCCCAGCGGCCGGACTACCCGACCGGCCCCCAGGGTTGACCCCAGGCCTCCGGCGTAAGCTGGAGGCGCATCCAGCACCGCGCCTTCGGGCCGGTGGCAAAGAGATTGCTCCCCGCTCCGGCGGGGAAGGTCCCGTGAAAGAGAACGTATGCCGTCGCGTCCTGACCCGAAAGCGATCGAGTCCGTCCTGCTCGGTGGTGAGGCGGTCTACACCAGGGAACAGGCGGTCGAGCTCGCCGGAGCCGATCCCGAGCTTGCCGGCCGCGTCTGGCGCGCCCTGGGCTTTCCCACCCTGGGTGACGACTCGGTCATCTTCGCCGAGAGCGACGTCGAGGCGTTGCGTATCACCGACTCCCTGCTCAAGGAGGGCATCCTCGACGAGGAGGGCGTGGTCCGCTTCGCCCGCGCCATGGGGCAGACCATGGCCCGCCTGGCCGACTGGCAGACCAGCATCCTGAGCACCCTCATGTTCCAGGACGGCAACGAGGCCGCCAACCCTCTGATGAACCAGGTCAAGGAGCTCCTGCCGGACGTGGAGCGCCTCCTCCTGCACATCTGGCGCCGCCAGCTCGCCGCCTCCACCGCGCGCACGCTCGCCGTGATGTCCAACGGCAACGACATCGTCCCGAACTACTACCCGCTGATCGTGGGCTTCGCCGACCTGGTCTCCTTCACCACGCTCAGCCGCGAACTCGACGAGGTCGAACTCGCCGGGGTCGTGGAGGGTTTCGAAGCCACCGCCGCCGACATCGTCGCCTCCGGCGGAGGCCGCGTGGTCAAGACCCTCGGCGACGAGGTGCTCTACGTCGCGGACTCGCCCCTCCAGGCGGCGGACATCGCCCTGCGGCTGGCCTCCGGAGTGAAGACCCACGTCGAGGTCCCCGACGTCCGTGTCGGCGTGGCCTACGGCCCGGTGCTCACCCTGCACGGGGACGTCTTCGGCACCACGGTCAACCGCTCCAGCCGCCTCACCTCCTTCGCCCGCCCCGGCACGGTCCTCATCGACGACGCGCTCGCTGAGAGCCTCGCCGAAGAAGAAGGGCTCCAAGTCGTCAAGGTCCGGGCCCGGCACGCGCACGGCCTCGGCCTCATCCAGCCCTACGCCCTGCGCCGCGACTTCGACGCCGGCTAAAAGCGTGTGCGTGCACATCCGTCGGGATAGGCTCAGAAGCCCTGTCCCGCCAGACGTCAGGTGGTGAGCCTGTGAGTTCCCTGTCCCCCGTCCAGCGGCTGCGTACCTCGGGAATCTTCAGCGTCGAGGGCGCCGAGTCCAACGTCGAGAACAACGTGTGGATCATCGGCAACGACGAGAGCGCCGTGGTGATCGACGCCGCCCACGACCACGAGCGCATCGCCCGGGGCCTGGGCGACCGCGAACTGATGGCGATCGTGTGCACGCACGGCCACAGCGACCACGTCAACGCCGCCGTCGCCCTGGCCGACCTCACCGACTGCCCGATCCTGCTCCACCCCGACGACGCCGAACTCTGGCACCAGGTCCACCCCTACCGCGAACCCGACGCCCCGCTCCTGCACGGCGAGGTCCTGCGCGCCGGAGACACGGAGCTCAACGTCCTGCACACTCCGGGCCACACCCCCGGCGGCGTCTCCTTCTACGCCCCCGACCTCGGCGTGGTCTTCAGCGGCGACACCCTCTTTCCCGACGGCCCGGGCGCCACCGGCCAGCCCGCCTCGGACTTCCCGACGATCATCGCCTCCATCCGCGACCAACTCGCCACCCTGCCCGGCGACACCGTCGTCCACCCCGGCCACGGCGAGTCCACCACCATCGCCGAAGCCGCGGCCCACCTCGACGAGTGGACCAGCCGGGGGTTCTGAGCCCGGCCCAGCCCTCCCCGACGCGCAGCGGGGCATCCTGTGTCCGTGCCGAGGAAGGGCACCCGCCGCGATCGGACCGGTCAGACGCGTAGCTCGAACGCTTCCGCCGCCTTCACCAGGCCGTTCACCTGGATCTCCACGAGGTGTTCCCCCGGGTAGTAGGAGCGTGTGCTGATCGGGCGGACCGGGTGTTTCCTCTCCAGGGTCCGCCGCTCCCCGGCGCGCAGTTCGACCTTCGCCCATTTGAACACCTTCGGGCTCCGGCTGCCGTTGGCGCGCACGTGGTGCACCACGTAGTCCACGACCACCGTGTGCGGCCGCCCGTCCGTGTTGACCAGGTCCACCCGGACCAACAGGGGCCCGCCCAGGTCGAGCACCTCCGGAGTGAGGGCCAGCCCCTTCACCTCCACGTGTTCGCCGCCGGTGGCCCCCAGCAGCGCCAGCGCCCGCTGGTCGCCCTGTTTCACCAGGGTGCGCAGCGCGTGCCGGACCGTCCACGCGGTCTCCGGGGTCGGGCTCTCGCGCGTCCAACGCTCGGCCGTGTCCAGCACCAGGCCGGGATGGTCTCGGGAGACGTCGTTGAGGTTGTTGGCGACCGAGGTGCGCACGTACTTGGACGGGTCGCTGCGCAGGAGCTCCAGGACCTCCAGCACCGGGGCGGGGTCGGCGACGAACTTCGGGAGCCTGCGGGCCCAGGGCAGCCGGGGGCGGATGCCCTCGCTGGCGAACCGGCGGATGTCGTGGTCGTCGTGGACGGCGCAGGAGCGCATCATCGCCATCGCCGCCTCGTAGTGCGCCGACACGAAGGGTCGGACGGCGAACTCGCACGTGTGGTGCCGGGTGAGTTCGGGCATCGCGGCCAGAGAGGCTTCGGGGTGATCCACCCCGAACTCCTCCACGAACCGGGTCACGGCCATCAGGTAGAACCCGTCCGCGTATCCCTTGTCCTCGTCGGTGAGGGCGGACATACAGGCACGGAGCACGTCGAGGGCGTCGGGGTAGTGCTCGGGGAGCCTTGCGCGCAGGCCTTCGGCCATCACCAGGGCCCGGTCCTTGAGCTCCAGCGGGCCGACCCGGGCGCCGATCTGCGCGCCGTAGCCGTCCACGTCGAAACCGGGGTGGACCACACGGATCCGTTCTCCGAGGTAACGTGCGCTCTCCGCATTGAAATGCCGCTTGAAGCCGGTGTCCTCGGCCATGTCCCGCTTCCTTCGTTCATGCCCCGGATCGGTGCCGCGCCGGGGCTGGGGGTGGGCGGCACCGGCGTCGGGACGGTCAAGCTATCCGCCCCCTACGACGAAGTCGAGAAAACGTAGAAGCAGGCAGCAAAGGCGTGAAGCGAGCTTTGTGGGCCTTGGGTGGGAAAAGGCGGCGGATCTGTCGTCCCCGCCGCCCACCGCTCACCTGCTGGACCCTCAGTCCCCGTCCTGCGGGCGGCGGGTGTTCGGGGCCATCGGGGTGTCCTTCGGGCGCGTGCCGATCTTCGAACCCAGCCACACCAGCGGGTCGTACTTGCGGTCCACCACGCGTTCCTTCAGCGGGATGAGCGCGTTGTCGGTGATGCGGATCCCTTCGGGGCAGACTTCCGTGCAGCACTTGGTGATGTTGCAGTAGCCCATCCCGAACTCCTCCTGGGCGATCTTGCGCCGGTCCGCGGTGTCCTCGGGGTGCATCTCCAGCTCGGCGACCCGCATGAGGAACCGCGGCCCGGAGAAGTGTTCCTTGTTCTCCTCGTGGTCGCGGATCACGTGGCAGACGTTGTTGCACAGGAAGCACTCGATGCACTTGCGGAACTCCTGCGAGCGCTCCACGTCCACCTGGCGCATCCGGAAGTCACCCGGCTCCGTCTTCGGATCCGGGGTGAACGACGGGATCTCCCGGGCCTTGTCGTAGTTGTACGACACGTCGCACACCAGGTCCCGCACGACCGGGAAGGTGCGCATCGGGGTCACCGTGATGACCTCGTCCTCGTCGAACACGCTCATCCGGGTCATACAGGACAGGCGGGGCCGCCCGTTGATCTCCACCGAGCACGAGCCGCACTTGCCCGCCTTGCAGTTCCACCGGACCGCCATGTCGGGGGCCTGGGTGGCCTGGAGGCGGTGCAGCACGTCCAGGACGACCTCGCCCTCGTTCACCTCCACCCGGTACTCGGTGAGTTCTCCGTCGGCCGCGCCGCGCCACACCCGGAACGTCCGTTCACTCATGACGTGCCCTCCTCGGGTCCTTCTTCGGGGGGTTCTTCCCCGTCGGCGCTCCGGCCTCCCGGCAGCTCCGCCTCGGTCAGGTACTTCGCCAGCTCGTCCCGGTCGAAGAGGGCGAGCATCTCCTCGGGAATGTCCGCGACCGGGCGCCGCTCCAGCTCGATCCGGCCGTCGACGGCCCGCGCGGACAGGTTCACCTTCCGCCACTCGGCCGACATCTCCGGGTAGTCGTCGCGCGTGTGCCCGCCCCTCGACTCGGTGCGCTCCAACGCCGCCCGGGCCACGGCCTCGGACACCAGGAGCATGTTGGGCAGGGCCAGTGCCAGGTGCCAGCCAGGGTTGTACACCCGGTCCCCGGGGGCGCTGAGCACCTCCACCCGCTCGGACAGCTCCTTCAACCGCTCCAGGGCCTGTTCCACCTCCGGCCCCTTGCGAATGATCCCGACCAGGTCGTTCATGGTGTCCTGGAGTTCGGAGTGGATCGTGTACGGGTTCTCCCCCTCACCCTGTTTGAGCGGAGCCAGCGACGAACTCACCGTCTCGGCGGCCGCCCGGTCCACTACCCCGGATTCCGGCTCGGCGCTACCGGTCCCGTCACCGAGCGCGTCCACGTAAGCGGCCGCGCCCAGCCCGGCCCGCCGCCCGAAGACCAGCAGGTCCGACAGCGAGTTGCCGCCCAGCCGGTTGGACCCGTGCATGCCTCCCGCCACCTCACCGGCGGCGAACAGGCCGGGCACGTCCGAGGCCGCGGTGTCGGCGTCCACCCGCACCCCGCCCATCACGTAGTGGCAGGTGGGGCCCACCTCCATGGGCTCGGCGGTGATGTCCACGTCCGCCAGTTCCTTGAACTGGTGGTGCATGGACGGCAGCCGCCGCCGGATCTCCTCGGCGGGCAGCCGCGAGGACACGTCCAGGAACACGCCCCCGTGCGGGGAGCCCCGCCCCTCCTTCACCTCGCTGTTGATGGCCCGTGCCACCTCGTCGCGGGGCAGCAGCTCCGGCGGCCTTCTGTGGTGGGCGGGGTCGTCGTACCAGCCGTCCGCCTCGGCCTCGGTCTCCGCGTACTGCGAGCGGAAGACGTCGGGCACGTAGTCGAACATGAACCGTTCGCCCTTGGAGTTGCGCAGCACGCCGCCGTCACCGCGCACGGATTCGGTGACCAGGATGCCCTTCACCGAGGGCGGCCAGACCATCCCGGTGGGGTGGAACTGGACGAACTCCATGTTGATCAGCGAGGCCCCGGCGCGCAGTGCCAGGGCGTGCCCGTCTCCCGTGTACTCCCAGGAGTTCGAGGTGGTGCGGAAGGCCTTGCCGATGCCGCCGGTGGCGAGGATGACGGCGGGCGCCTCGAACAGCACGAACCCGCCGTCCACCCTGCGGTAGCCGAAGGCCCCGACGATCCTTCCCGCGTCTCCGTCCTCCCTGATCAGGCTGGTCACGGCGGTCTCCGCGAAGACCCTCAGCCGGGCGTCCGGGTCGCCGTACTCCGCCGCGTCGGCCTGCTGTAGCGCCACGATCCGCTGTTGCAGCGTGCGGATGAGCTCCAGGCCGGTGCGGTCGCCCACGTGCGCGAGCCGCGGGTACTCGTGTCCGCCGAAGTTGCGCTGGCTGATCCGCCCGTCCGCGGTGCGGTCGAACAGCGCGCCCCAGTACTCCAGTTCCAGGATGCGTTCGGGCGCCTCCTTGGCGTGGAGTTCGGCCATCCGGGGGTCGTTGAGGAACTTGCCGCCGCGCAGGGTGTCGCGGAAGTGGACCTTCCAGGAGTCGGCCTCGTTGGTGTTGCCCAGGGCGGCCGCGGCGCCGCCCTCGGCCATCACCGTGTGCGCCTTGCCGAAGAGCGACTTCGAGATGATCGCGGTGCGTTTGCCCTGCTCGCGTGCGGCGATCGCGGCCCGGAGCCCGGCGCCGCCCGCTCCGATCACCACGACGTCGTAGTCGTACCGGGTGATCCCGTTCTCTGCTGTGGGGGGCATGGGATGTGTCTTCCTTCCCCGATGCTCGTGTGGGTTGCCGTGCCCAGTCCAGACGCGGTGTTCTGTCGAGACGCGGTGCTCAGTTGAGGATGCGCAGGTCGGTGATGGTGCCGCTGGCGACCAGGGCGATGTAGGCGTCGGTGGCCATCAGCGACGCGATGCTCAGCCAGCCGAACAGCATGTGCCGGTCGTTCAGCGTGGAGATCCGGGTCCAGAACCAGTACCGGACCGGACTCCGGCTGAAGCTGCGCAGGCGGCCGCCCATGATGTGCCGGCACGAGTGGCAGCCGAAGGTGTACGCCCACAGCAGCAGCACGTTGGTGAGCATGATGAGGTTGCCGACCCCGATACCGAACCCGCCCTCCGTCCCGTGGAAGAAGGGCACGAGCATGTCCCACGTATTGATCAGGACGATGGCCCCGGCGGCGTAGAAGAAGTAGCGGTGGCCGTTCTGCGGGAGCATCAGCGGACGCGTCTCGCCGGTGTAGCTGCTGTGCGGCTCTCGCACCGCGCAGGCCGTGGGTGCCTGCCAGACGGAGCGGTAGTAGGCCTTGCGGTAGTAGTAGCAGGTCACCCGGAACAGCAGCAGGATCGGCAGGCTGATCAGGGCGTAGGGGAGGAACGGGGGGAACTCCCACGGCACGCGCCCGAGGAGCGAGGCGTCCGGGACGCACTGCGCGGCCAGGCAGGGGGAGTAGAAGGGCGTCAGGTAGTGGTGTTCCTGGACCCAGTAATGGTCCTGCTGGAACACCCGGACC
This sequence comes from Nocardiopsis metallicus, assembly GCF_014201115.1. GTDB lineage: Bacteria > Actinomycetota > Actinomycetes > Streptosporangiales > Streptosporangiaceae > Nocardiopsis > Nocardiopsis metallicus. The sequence continues at coordinate 4,484,258 of NZ_JACHDO010000001.1, read as the reverse complement.
GCCCCGTAGACCAGAAAGGTGGCCAGGCCCAACGTCGTCAGGGTCGGGCCCAGCCACCATCGGTCGGTGCGGAGCGTGCGCTGCCTCAGCCGCGCCCGGCCACCGCCGGGGCCGCCACCGGGGCGCTCGTCGTGTGCAGAGGTCGTAGAGGTCACCGTGGTCTCCACCTCCTGTGGAGAGCGGCGGGCCGGGGAGACGGGGCGCGGACCCGTGCCTCCGGTGGCCGTGACCGCTCCCGGGTGCTGGATTGCTGCGGGAAGCAGCAGCGAACCGGTCTGTTACGCAACGCTAAGCCGCTGTGATCACGGTCACGTTCCGGCCTCCGGGTAACCTCGGGGAAATTAATGTGATCTATGCCACTCTCCATGGTTCAGGGGATCAACAGAGCCCCTGCTTCCCCTGCTGTTCCACTGATTCCGTTGGCCCCTGACGTCCCTGACGTTCCCGGCGCCTCCAGGAACTCCGCCGGAACGCGCACCCCCAGCCCCGCCAACCTCCGCAGGTGCGTCTGGTGGCTGAAGCGCTCACGCAGCACCTCGTGCCCGCGCCGCACCTGCCGGGAGTACCGGTCCTCGTCGCCCATCAGCGCCTCGACCGCCTCCCGGACCCCCGCCGGATCGGTGTAGAGGGCCGCGTCCCCGAACACCGGCCGGAACGACTCCGGCAGCAGGGTCGGCAGGCCCACGGCCATCGCCTCCAGCGGGGACCGGCCGAACGGCTCCAGGTGCCCCTCCCCGGTGAAGTAGACGTACGCGTCCAGGCCGTGCAGGAACGCGCGCACGTCCACCGTGTCGAAGCCGTGCACGGTCCAGTGGTCCGGCAGCGCGCCCAGCACGTGTTCGGGAACCTTCGCCCCGCCCAGCACGTGGGTCTCCCAGCCCGGCAGCGCCGGATACGCGGCGGCCAGCACCGACGCCCTGTCCGGCCACTTGTCCCGGTGGTCCCGTGAGTGCCGACCGAGCAGCACCCGGCCGTCCGCCGCGCGCCGGGACGGGCGGCGCCAGGCGTCCAGGTCGATGATGTTGGTCCAGTCCTCCTCGGCCAGCGGGATCCCGGCCATCTCCGCGGCGTGGTGCCGGACCATCGCCTCACGCACCCGCGGACTGATCGGGTGCCAGGTGTGCTCTCCGAGCAGGCTCGTGAACCCTTCCACGCAGCGGCCCACGTCCCACGCCTCGTTGCCCTCGATCCCTACCCCGTACCGCCGGTTCGGAGTCTGGTTGAGGACGACGATTCGCCGCGCCGCCTCCACCGAGGGCAGGACATCCATCGGTCGCTGCCCGATCAGCGGGAACCTGACCACGAGCAGGTCACAGGTGACCCGCTCATCAGGGGCGACGAATCGGACCCGTTCGTTGTCCACGGCCGCCAGAATCTTGGGGTTGACCCCGCGGGACTGGTCCTCACGCAGCACGGGGTGGTGCACCAGGCCGGTGCTCAGCCCCGCGTTCCGCTGCGCGTCGATCTCCTGGAGGTTGCTGCCGGTGGTGCCGCCGGGAAGCCGGAAGTCCGACATCAGTACCACGTCGAAGTGCCGTGCTGTCCGCGGGGCCCGGATACGCGCGGTCAGCAGCGAGGGAACCCCCGAAGCGCCACGCGCCGCACGCGGGGCCGCCAGATCGGCCAGGTGGGCGTGGTCCCGTGCGCTGTCAGGTGTGCCCGTGGCGCGGTGCCAGTTGGACAGGGTCTTGTGTGCCTCGGCCCGAACTTCCGGGCTGGCCTCGGGGGCGGCGCCCAGCACACGCAGCCGGTCCAGTCCCTGGGAGCTGTACCCGGTCCAGAGCAGGTCCTGCGCGTCGGCCAGGCGTCGCTCCGCCGGGGTGGGGGAGGTCTCCTCGCGATCCCGCTCCCGGGCCCGTTTCCGCTCCAGCCTGGCCAGGCCCTCCACGGTCCGGTCCGCGCAGGCGTCGGCCGCCTCCTGGATGGTCTGCCGGATCCGCGCGTCGCGCTCGCGAGCGATACTCGCCTCGTCGTGGCGGTCACGGGTCATCTCGTCGAGCCTGCCGTACACCTGCCCCAGCTCCTCGGACAGGCGGTGGCGCTGCCTCTCCACCAGGGTCGCCACGCCCAGGGCCAGGACGGCCAGTCCGGCGAAGACCAGGGCCAGGGCCAGCCGGGGCGGGCTGAGGGCGACGGCGGCGGTGGCCGCGGCGACGGCGACCAGTACGACCTGCTTACGGGAAAACGACCTGAGTCTCATCACGCGACCACGTTCCGCATAGGGGATGGGTGCCTCCCGCACGGGACCGGTGGGGGAGGGCCGGTGGCGGCGGTTGGGTTCAAGGGTCACCCAGGCGGGGGTCGCGGCGAAGCAACCGCGGTACGGGGGAGGGTCGATGACAGAGCCGTGCGAAGTAGGGGAAGTCGGACCAGTCCGTCAGGCCGGAAGCCAGCGGCCCCTCGGGCCCTCGGCCCGGGGCAGTCCGTCGGATCAGTCCCGTTCCCCTGGTCCCCCACGGAGGCCGTGTCCCGGATCGCCCGCGTCCGCGGCGGAGATGAGCACCTCCAGATCCGGCCCCAGGTCCTCCGGCGACATCGTCAGCAGGTATTCGTTCAGGTGGCGGCGGAAGGCCTCCGCCGAATGCGACGGCTCCACGTCCTTGCGCCGGGCCAGCGCCACCGTGCGCAGCAGCCGCGGCCGGGCCAGCGGGGTGCCGCGCAGGCCGGGGCGGTTGCGCAGCACCATGCTCGGCACCACCGCCAACCCCAGGCCCGCCTCCACGAACCGCAGCACCGCGTCCATCTCGCCGCCCTCCACGGCCAGGTCCGGCTCGAACCCCGCGGCGCGGCAGGCGCGCAGGGTGGCCTCGCGGACGTCGTAGCCCCGCCGGAACATCACCAGCGGGCGGTTCTCCAGCTCGGTGATGCGGATGGACGCCCGACCGTTCGGTGAGGGGCGCGAGGTCGGACTCGCCACCACCAGGTTCTCCCGCAGGATCGGGGTGGTCGAGAAGTCCGGGTCGCTGCTGTGCAGTGGCAGGATGATCAGCGCCAGGTCCAGCTCGCCCCGGCCCAGATCCCGGATGAGGTCGCGCGAACCGCTCTCCTCCACGTGGAGTTCGATCCCGGGGAACCGGGTATGGAAGTTCGCGAGCACGTCGGCCAGCAGCCCCGCGCACAGCGACGGCGTCGCCCCCAGCCGGACCCGGCCGCGGCGGATCCCGGCGAGCTCCGCGACCTCGCGGCGGGCTGTCTCCAGGTCGGTCAGGATGCGCTGGGCCAACGGAAGTAAGGCCTCACCCGCTGGTGTGAGTGTGATGTTTCCCCGAGCACGACTGAATAACGGGGCGCCCAACTCACGTTCAAGGCTGCGGATCTGTTTGCTCAAACTCGGCTGGGCGACGCGAGAAAGCTCGGCTGCACGGGTGAAATGGCGCGTGCGGGCCACAGCGACGAAGTAGGCGAGCTGCTGGAACTGCATGCTTCATAGCCTAAGGCTATGGACACCAGGGTCCTGATGACTTGGACGTCGGACTTAACCCCAATTTAAAGTTGCAGGCTGTGGCGAACAGTACCTTGACCAAGAAGCGGTCTACGGCCTACGGGTCCACGGTGGCGCTCAAGTCAGCAATGGCTGCCTCCGGTGCGATCCTCGTGCTGTATTTGATCGTGCACATGTACGGCAACCTGAAGGTCTTCTCGGGCCAGGCCGCCTTCGACGGCTATGCCCACGCACTCCGTGAGATCGGGTCCCCGATCCTGCCCGAGAGCGGCTTTCTGTGGATCTTCCGCATGGTGCTCCTCGCGAGCATCCTGATCCACATCTACTCCGCCGCGGTTCTCACGATCCGCGCACGCAAGGCCCGCGAGCAGCGTTACGTGGTGAAGAAGCGCGTGCAGCGCACCTACGCCTCCTACACCATGCGTTGGGGCGGTGTGCTGATCGCGCTCTTCGTGGTCTTCCACATCCTGCACCTGACGACGAACGACATCGCGCCGGGCGGCAAGTCCGACAGCCCCTACGAGCGGCTCGTGAACGGGTTCCAGCCCGAGTTCTGGTACGTGACCCTGTTCTACGTCCTGGCCGTCATCGCGGTGGGCTTCCACCTGCGGCACGGCATCTGGAGCGGCATGGCCACCCTGGGCGTCAACAAGGCCAGTCGCCAGGGCAAGATCAACGCCGTCGCGGTGGCGCTCGCGGTGATCGTGACCGTCGGTTTCCTGCTGCCGCCCCTGGCAGTCACCTTTGGACTGGTGAATTAAATGTCTGAGAACGACCTCTACATCGAGGGCGCCCCGCTCCGCGACGAGAAGGCGCCCGAGGGCCCGATCAACGAGCGCTGGGACAAGCGCCGTTTCTCGGCCAAGCTGGTCAACCCCGCGAACCGGCGCAAGCTCTCCGTGATCATCGTCGGTACCGGTCTGGCCGGTGCCGCCGCCGCGGCGACCATGGGCGAGGCCGGCTACAACGTCATCTCGTTCTGCTACCAGGACAGCCCCCGTCGCGCGCACTCCATCGCCGCGCAGGGCGGCATCAACGCCGCGAAGAACTACCGCAACGACGGCGACAGCATCCACCGCCTGTTCTACGACACGGTCAAGGGCGGCGACTTCCGCTCCCGTGAGTCGAACGTCTACCGTCTGGCCCAGACCAGCGTCGAGATCATCGACCAGTGTGTGGCCCAGGGCGTGCCGTTCGCCCGTGAGTACGGCGGCCTGCTCGACAACCGCTCCTTCGGCGGCGTGCAGGTCTCCCGTACGTTCTACGCGCGCGGCCAGACGGGCCAGCAGCTGCTGATCGGCGCCTACCAGGCGCAGGAGCGGCAGATCGCGGCGGGCACCGTTCAGATGAACACCCGCCACGAGATGCTCGAGGTCATCGTCGTGGACGGCAAGGCGCGCGGCATCATCGCCCGCGACATGGTCACCGGCGAGATCGAGACGCACTTCGCCGACGCGGTGGTCCTGGCCACCGGCGGTTACGGCAACGTCTTCTTCCTGTCGACCAACGCCATGGGCTCCAACGTCACCGCCGCGTGGCGTGCCCACCGCAAGGGCGCGCACTTCGCGAACCCCTGCTACACGCAGATCCACCCGACCTGCATCCCGGTCAGCGGCGACTACCAGTCCAAGCTGACCCTGATGAGCGAGTCGCTCCGTAACGACGGTCGGATCTGGGTGCCCAAGGAGGGCGGCGACGCGCGTGACCCGCGTCAGATCCCCGAGGACGAGCGCGACTACTACCTGGAGCGCATCTACCCGTCGTTCGGCAACCTGGTGCCGCGTGACATCGCGTCCCGCGCCGCCAAGAACGTCTGCGACGAGGGCCGCGGCGTCGGCCCCGGCGGTCTGGGCGTCTACCTCGACTTCGCTGACGCGATCGAGCGGCTGGGCCGGGACGCCGTCGAGGCCAAGTACGGCAACCTGTTCGACATGTACCAGCGCATCACCGGCGAGAACCCGTACGAGGTTCCGATGCGCATCTACCCGGCGGTGCACTACACCATGGGTGGCCTGTGGGTCGACTACGACCTGCAGAGCACCATCCCGGGCCTGTTCGTGACCGGTGAGGCCAACTTCTCCGACCACGGCGCCAACCGCCTGGGCGCCAGCGCGCTGATGCAGGGTCTGGCGGACGGCTACTTCGTCCTGCCGAACACCATCAACGACTACCTGGCGGACGGCCCCTTCGAGAAGCTGGACGAGAGCCACCCCGAGGCCGTCAAGGCCAAGGAGGAGGTCACCTCCCGCATCGACAAGCTGCTCTCCATCAACGGTTCCCGCACCGTCGACTCCTTCCACAAGGAGCTCGGCCACATCATGTGGGACTACTGCGGCATGGAGCGCAACGAGGAGGGCCTGCGCAAGGCCATCGAGCTCATCCGTGAGCTGCGCGCCGAGTTCTGGCGCGACGTCAAGGTGCTGGGCACGAACGAGGAGCTCAACCAGGCTCTGGAGAAGGCCAACCGCGTGGCCGACTTCCTGGAGCTGGGCGAGCTCATGTGCATCGACGCCCTGCACCGCCGCGAGTCCTGCGGCGGCCACTTCCGTTCGGAGAGCCAGACCGAGGACGGCGAGGCCCTGCGCCACGACGACGAGTTCGCCTACGTCGCCGCCTGGGAGTTCGGTGGCGCTGACAGCAAGCCCGTGCTCCACAAGGAAGCCCTGGAGTACGAGTACGTCGAGATGAAGCAGCGGAGCTACAAGTGAACATCACCCTGCGCGTTTGGCGCCAGAAGGGCCGTGACGACGAAGGCCGGATGGTCACGTACAAGCTCACGGACGTCTCCGAGGACATGTCGTTCCTCGAGATGCTCGACGTTCTCAACGAGAAGCTCACTCTCGAGAACGAGGACCCGGTCGCGTTCGACCACGACTGCCGCGAGGGCATCTGCGGTGCCTGCGGCGTCGTGATCGACGGCGAGGCCCACGGTCCGGAGGTCACCACCACCTGCCAGCTGCACATGCGCAGCTTCAACGACGGCGACACCATCACGGTGGAGCCGTGGCGAGCCAAGGCCTTCCCGGTCGTGAAGGACCTGGTCGTGGACCGCGGTTCGTTCGACCGCATCATCCAGGCGGGCGGCTTCATCAGCGCCCCCACGGGTACCGCGCCGGACGCCCACGCCAACCCGATCCCGAAGCCGGACGCCGACCGCGCCTTCGACGCCGCGACCTGCATCGGCTGCGGCGCCTGCGTGGCGGCCTGCCCGAACGCCTCGGGCATGCTGTTCACCGCCGCGAAGGTCACCCACCTCGGCATGCTCCCGCAGGGGCAGCCGGAGCGGGCCTCGCGTGTGGTGAAGATGATCAACCAGCACGACCACGAGGACTTCGGCGGCTGCACCAACATCGGTGAGTGCGCGGCGGTCTGCCCCAAGGGCATCCCGCTGGACACCATCTCGCAGCTCAACCGCGACCTGCTGGGCTCCCTCAGCAAGGGCGTCGGTTAACCGGGCTCCGGTTGTACTGACTGAGCGCACGAGCGGGCCGTATCCCTTCGGGGTGCGGCCCGCTCGCCTTATTCGGCGAGGCGACGCGGGAGTTCGGAGTCCTCGTCCGTGATCCGCTGTGCGATCGCCCGGACCCGGACCGTGCGCAGGTGGGCCAGGGCCTTCTCCACGTTGGGCTCCAGGGCCTCCGCCGAGTCCAGGACCAGGCGCTCCTCGCGCCACGAACCCAGACCCGCCCGGCGCGCGGCCAGCGAGTCCCAGCCGGGTTCGGGGAAGCCGGGCAGGTCGCGCCGTCTGCTCTGCAGCCTGCGGCGGTGCAGGTCGGGGTCGGAGCAGACCACCTCGATCCAGGCCAGGGGGACGCCCTGGCGCTCGGCCAGCCCGCTCCACTGGGCGCGGGCCTCCTCGGCGTCGTTGACGGCGTCGACGATCACGGTCTGGCTCAGGGCCAGGATGCCGGCGGCCATCGCCTCCACCACGACGTAGGCGGCCAGTCCGGTCGGCTGTGCGCGGTCCACACCCGCGCTCCACAGGGCGGCCTCGACGGGGTCGACCGACAGTACGGGTGCGGGGAGCCGCCGACCGAGCTCCTCGGCGACGGTGCTCTTGCCCGAGCCGGGCAGCCCGGCCATCACGATCAGCATGGCCCTCAGCCTTCCAGGGGGTACCGACGGGGACGTTCCCCAACGGTCACACGGCGGGGCGGAGCATGCAGTAGGTGGAGGGGAGGCCCGGGTCGTTGATCGCCCGCATCACCCGGAAGTCGTACTTCTCGTAGTAGCCGATGTTGGCCGGGTTCATGGTCTCCAGGTAGACCGGTACGCCGTCGGCGTCCGCCTGGGCCAGGCCCTCGCGGAGCAGGCGGGAACCCACGCCGGCGCCGCGGGCCGCGGGGTCGGTGCCGAGCACGGCCAGGTACCAGTGCGGCTCCTCCGGAGCCGACGCCTTCAGTTCCGCGAAGTACCTGAGGACCTCGGGAAGCCGGTTCACGCCCACGAGCGAGGCCAGGTGCGGCAGCGCCCGCAGCGTGAAGGCAAGGCCTTCACCGTCTCCTGCCGGAGGGGCCCACAGAGCCGCACCGCGCACCACCCGGCGGCCGGCCTCCTCGGCCTCGAACACGCTGGTGTGTCCCCTCGGCACGTATCCGAACCCTGCCATCAGGGCGCTCATCCGGACCGACCGGGCCATGCGCAGACTCGGTTCCGGAAACAGCCACCGGAACAGCGGGTCCTCGCAGAAGGCCCTGCCGAGGACCCGGGCCACCCCCGGGACGTCGTCCATGGCGGCGGTACGGACCGACTTGATGGTGGTGGCCGTGGGGGTCATCTGTGCAGTCTCCCTCTTCCCCGGGGTCGTCACCGCCCATGCTAGATCACGGGAAAGTCACGGGTGGGGTCCTTGGGGAAAGCAGGGTTCAGGAAGCCGGGCGCAGCAGGAAGTAGCTGGTTCCGATGCCCTCGTGCGGGACCTCGTGCACGCAGCGGAACCCGAAGCGCTCGTAGAAGCCGACGCTCTTGTCGTTGAGGGTCTGGGTGAACACCGGAAGCCCCTGCGAGTCGGCCTCGTCCAGACCGGCGGTGAGCAGCCCGCCGGCCACCCCGGTGCCCGCCACGCTCGGGTCCACGCCCAGTGCGGCCAGGTACAGGTGCTGCTCCTGCGGGCTGGCCATCTTCCACTCGGCGAAGATCCGGACGAACGCGGCCAGGCGGGCGCGGCCGATCAGCGCGCCCCAGTGCGGCCAGGTGCGCAGCGACACCAGCGGGCCCTCGGGGTTGCTGTTCGGCGGGGCCCACAGCGCGGCGGCGCGGGTGACCGGGGCGGATTCGGTGCTCTCGGCGAGCTCGGCGACCCGCACGTCACCCGAGGGCGTGTAGCCGAACCCGACAGCCAGGGCGAAGAACCTCCGGACCTTGGCCATGCGGAGCTCGTCGTCGGGGAAGAGCCACCGGAAGAGCGGATCGTCGTGGAGCGCACGGCTGAGGACCCGGGCCACATCGGGGACGTCCTCGACGGTGGTGGTACGGGCGACGGAGGTGACGATCGGGCTCATCCTGGCTACTTCCTGGTAGGGGGCGTCTGGTCCATCGTAGATCACAAGACAATCACGGCTGCGGGGCGGTAGCCCCGTCGGGTACCGGTTGGTCGAACACGTGCGCCCGTACCCAGGCGTGCATGGCCACGGCGGCGGCCGCGCCCGCGTTGATCGACCGGGTCGACCCGAACTGGGCGATGGACAGCACCGCCGTGCACACCCGGCGCACCTCCTCGGACAGTCCGGGGCCCTCCTGCCCGAACACCAGCACGGCGTTGCGGGGCAGCGGATGGGTCTCCAACGGGACCGCCCCGGGCAGGTTGTCCACCCCGACCAGCACGAGGTCGCGCTCGGCGGCCCACGCCACCAGCGACTCCGTGTCCGGATGGTGGAAAACGTGCTGGTACCGGTCGGTCACCATGGCGCCCCGACGGTTCCACCGGCGCTTACCCACGATGTGCACGGCCGCGCAGCCGAAGGCGTTGGCGGTGCGCACGACGGATCCGATGTTGAAATCGTGCGACCAGTTCTCCACCGCCACGTGGAACTCGTGCCGGACCGTGTCGAGGTCGGCGACGATCGCCTCGCGCCGCCAGTACCGGTACTGGTCGACGACGTTGCGGCGGTCGCCGTTGGCCAGCAGTTCGGGGTCGTAGTGGTCGCCCTCGGGCCAGGGCCCCGACCACGGGCCCACCCCGACCTCCCGCGTCCCGTCCTCCCCTGAGGAGGGTTCGACGGGGACCGGGGCGGTCTCGGAAAGGGCGGCCTCGGGAAGGATGGCCTCAGGGGCGCGCTGCTCGTTCATCACTTCCAGCTTACGAACCGCCCGCCGCCGCCCGATCCGCCGGCTACAGGTGGATGCCCCCGTGGAAGTCGCGGCCCTGGACGACCTTGGCCGAGTCGCTCACGTTGCCGTTGATCTGGTTGACGACGGTGCTGCCGCCCTCCTGGTTGATCTCGTTCACCCCGGAACGGAGCTCCTCCAGGAGCCGGCCGATCTCCGGGTCCTCGTGCGCGGCCCGGTCCAGGTGCATGGAGACGACGTCCATGGCCTCGGCGTCGTGCTCGTCCAGCCGGAGGTCGTCCAGCGCCTCCTGGGCCTCGGGGTCCGAGCGGAAGTGTCGGGTGACCGCCTTGTACAGGGACCTGAAGGTCGAGACCACACCGTCCCCGAGGCCCTCGCCGAGCTTGGTGGCGGAGGCGGTGGCGAGGGCGGCGACGATGGCGGTGGTGACGGGATCGGCCACGGGGGTCTCCTCGGGAGCTCAGGGCGTGCTTACGCACCCAGTCTTCCCCCTCAGGACACTTTCTGTCGCTTCCGCCGGGAGAGCGGCAGGGCCACGGCCCGCCAGCCGAGCATGGTCGCGGCGAGGAACAGTGAGGTCACCAGCACGAAGGAGAGCGGCGCGCCCTCCCCGCTGAGCAGGCGCAACGGCATCGCTCCCACGATCGTCACCGCCCACACCAGGACCCCGGTCGGCCAGATCCGGCCAGGGGAGCGCCAGGCCAGGGTGACGACCCAGCCGAGGGCCAGAGCAGCCACGAACGGCCACGCGGTCGCGGCCACGGCGGCCGGGGCCAGACCGGTCGCGTGGTCGGCCTTGCCCACCACGACGAACACGAGTACGCAGAGCAGGTCGGCCGCCAAGGCCAGCACCGGGGTGTACGAACGCATATCCCCAGGCTAGACCCGGCTTTCGTGCTGGTCCGTGTGGGTCCGCCCGACGGCGGGGCACAAACGGAGGGTGACGGCGCGAACCGCCCGCGGAATCGGGGCATCTGAGTCCCTGGGTCACCCCCGATCCGCTTCGTCCCCCGCCCCCGAACCCGGAACCCCCTCCATGCCCACATCCCCTGATCCCCCGGCTGGCGTCCTGGCACTCGACCCGTCCGACCCGCGTCACCTCGGTCCGTTCCGCCTGGTGGGGCGGCTGGGCGCGGGTGGTATGGGCGTGGTGTACGCGGGACTGGACGACCGGCACCGCCGGGTAGCGGTCAAGTGCGTGCACCGGTCCCACGCCGCGGACCGCGAGTTCCGGGCCCGGTTCGCCCGCGAGGTGACCGTCACGACGACCCGGGACCACGCCTTCGAGGAGAGGGAGATCCATATCCCCGACGAATCGGAGATCCTCCCCGACCGCCCCACCCCTGGCGCGTGAACCCCACCCCCGCACGACCCGAGAACAGGAAGCCCGCCATGTCCGCCGAGACCAGTGCCCGCTTCGACCGTGACTTCCTGCCGCCGGGGGTCGCGCCCCCGGCCAAGGGCGACCCAGACCGGCTGGGCGCCTACCGGATCGTCGGCCGGATCAGCCGGGACGCCGCGGGCACCGTGCTGCTCGGGGTGGACGGTGACGGGGCCAGCGCCGCGGTCCGTCTGATACCCGAGGCGCTAGCCGACGCCCCGGACGTGCGTTCCCGGATGGCCGCGGAGGTCGGTCGCCTCGTCCGGGTCCGGGCGCTGTGCACCGCCGCCTACCGGGGCGCGGACGTCCGGGCGGCCGCGCCCTGGCTGGCCACCGCCTACGTGCCCGGCCGGACCCTGGCCGCGCACGTCGGCGAGCACGGTCCGCTGACCGGCGGTACGCTCACCGCTCTGGCCGCGGGGCTGGCCGAGTCCCTGGCCGCCGGGCACGCCGCCGGGGCCACGCACCTGGCCCTGGACCCGGCAGCGGTGATCCTGGCCCCGGGGGGACCGAAGGTGGTGGACTTCGGGATCGCCCGGGTCACCGGGAAACCGGTCTCCGCCCCGCGCTGGGCCGCGCCCGAACAGGGCTCTGCCGAAGGCGCCGCCGCCACCGGGATCACCGGCTACGCCGACGTGCACGCCTGGGGTGCTCTGGTGCGCTTCGCCGCCACCGGCTGGGAGCCCTCCGGGGACACCGCGACCGCCCCCGAACTCGGTGCCGTCCCCGCGCACCTGGCACCGCTGGTCCGGCGTGCCCTGGCCGCCGAACCGGGGGAGCGGCCCACCGCGCTCGAACTCCTCCGGGAGCTCACGGCGGGCGAGGGGGAGGACCCGGCCGAGGCGCTGCCCGCGCTCCTGTCCGCCGAGTGGACCGGGATCACCGCCCCCGAACCCCGGCGGGTGCGCCGCGTCCGCAGACCCGCGGTGCTCGCCGCAACCGCGGCCGTGCTGGCCGTAGCCCTGCTCGGCGGCTGGGCACTGGTCCGCCCCGGAGCCGACGACGACCCGGCTGACACCGCGGCGGCCGGGGACAGCGTGCAGGAGGACGTGGCGGAAGAACCCTCCGGCCCGACCGTCGCCGAGGACCCGGAGGACATCGACGCGGTGGTCACCGAGGCGATCGACCTTGCCCTGGGAGCCTCCAGCTTCACCGCCTACGAGCAATTCGCCTCCAACAGTCCCGGCGACTTGATGCCGACCCGTTACCTGTACAGCGAGGACCCGCGACCGGCCATGAGCCGGACCATGTATCTCGGGCCCCACGGGCAGGGTGTGCTCGCCCTGGGGCCGGAACTGAACGAGTTCGTGTACTTCACCGACAGGCCGACGGAGACGTACACCGGGACCGTCAAGGAGTACTTCCTGGACCCGGGCCCCGGCAGCGACCGGCTGAGGGAACCCCGGAAGGAATGGGAGGAGATGCTCCTCACCATGGAGGTGGTCCTGGCCGAGGACGCGCGGGTCTCCTACGAGGGCCAGGGCACGTTCGACGACGAGTACATCCCCCGGGAACTGATGGGTGAGGAGGACCCCCTCGAACGCGGTGGGCACCACTACACCGGGACGTTGGCGCACGTTTTTCCGGTACACCTGTTTTCCGAACCCGTGGAGGCGGAGTTCGAGCTTTGGATCTCCGCGGAGGGCCACCCGGTACGGCTCTCCTTGGAGGCTGTCCCCGGGGACATCACCGACGGCGGCGAAGCCCTTCGCGTCGCCCACCGGATGGACTACTTCCAGTTCGACCAGCCCGTGGACGTCGGGATCCCCGACGAGTCCGAAATCCACCCCGAGCGGCCCTGACCCGTCTCTGGCCCCTTCCTGACTGAGAGACCTTCCCCCGAATGAACCCTTCCACCGAACCCCCGGCTTCCGGGCGCCCCGCATCCCACCTCCCGGTCTCCGAACCCCAGTCTCCTCCCGGCGTGCTTCCCCTGGCCGCCGACGACCCTCGCCACCTCGGATCGTTCCGCCTGCTCGGGCGCCTTGGCTCCGGTGGCATGGGTGTGGTGTACGCGGCGCTGGACGGACGCGGTCGGCGGGCGGCGGTCAAGTGCGTGCACCGCTCCCACACCGCCGACCGGGAGTTTCGGGACCGGTTCGCCCGTGAGGTGAAGATGGTCCGCCGGGTGCGCGCGCGTGCGCTCCCGGCCTTCCTCAGCGCTGATACCAGGGCTGACCCGCCCTGGTTGGCCACCGAGTACGTGCCCGGCCTCACCCTCGACGAGCACGTGCGCCGGTACGGGCCCCTCCGCGGCCCGGCGCTGGCCCTCTTCGCCGCAGGGGTGGCCGAGGCGCTCGCGGCGATCCACGCCGCCGGTGTGGTGCACCGTGACCTGAAGCCGGGCAACGTGATCCTGTCCCCTGAGGGGCCGAAGGTGTTGGACTTCGGGATCGCCCGCGCGGTGGAGGAGACCGCGCTGACCCGTACCGGCGGCCTGGTCGGCACGCCCGGGTGGATCTCGCCCGAGCAGTACCGCGGCGCGCAGGCCACCGACCGCTCGGACGTTTTCGCCTGGGGCGGTCTGGTCGCCTACGCGGCAACCGGGGCCGGTCCCTTCGGTACGGCCGCCTCTGATGTGGTGGTCTCGCGTGTGCTGTCGGCCCAGCCGTCCCTGGAGGCGCTCCCCGCCGGGCTGCGCGAGACGGTGGGGCGGTCCCTGGCCAAGGACCCCGCGCACCGCCCCGACGCCGCCGGGCTCCTGAACGACCCGGCCCTGGCCGCGCACGGGTCCGGGACAGCAGCCGGGCCCGGGACCGGCGCGCCGTCTCCCGCCCCGGCGGACGATCCCTGGCGGCTGTACGCCCCGCCCCGCCGTTCCTGGGCCCGGCGCTACCGTGGACGCCTGGCCGTCGGCGCGGCCGGGTGCGTGCTCGCCCTGGTCGCCGCGGGCGGGGTCTGGGCGGTGGCTGACGGGCGGATCGGCGGTGGGCCTCCGGGTGACCTCTCCGACGGCGGGACGGACACCACCGTGACCACAGCCGACGGAGTGCCTGCCGACGACGTCCCCGAGGAGTACCGGGACCTCTACGAGAACGGAGCCGTGACCGTGGTTCCCGACACGGACGCCGGTGACGTCCTCGTCCGCTCCCTGGAGGACGGCGAGGCAGGGCAGACCCTGGATCAGGTGCGGTTCGACATGGGGGAGCACTCCTGGCTCCAGTCCCAGACCCTCATCGTCAACGTCACCGCCGAGTACCTGCCGGACTTCGGCTCGCTCCAGGTGTACAGCCACGAGTTCGCGCGGGTCCGGTTCATCGAGCCCGGTGCGGAGTACATGCAGGCCACCGTCGCGAACAGCGGCGGAAGCCTCGCCACGCTCTCCCCGGAGGAACCCACGGCGGAGTTCGAACTGACCTTCGTGGGCGGGGCTGAGATCGGCCGCGGTTCGGCGGGTGACCACGACATGGCCGTCTTCTACACCCCCGCCGAGGCGGTCTCCACCCCGGATCCGGAGGTCGGTTACCCGGGCGGGATCTGTTACCACTGGCGGGGTTGGGCGTTGGGCGAGGACTTCTTCACGCCCGACCCGGTCGAGGCCACCCCCGTCGACGCGACCCTCACCGACGGCTCCCCGCTGAACCACTGTGTCTACGAACCCAACCTGCGCCAGCTTTGGGACGGTGAGGGCACCCGTCCCGAGTAACCCCCGAACCCCGGCACCCCTGACACCTGAACCCGGCCCCTGGCCTTCCCCCGGCCCGATCCCTTCCCCCTCCTGAACAGGAAACCACGATGACCAGCAACACCCCCTTTGATCGCGAGCATTTGCCTCCTGGTGTGGACCCGCCCGGGAGTGGTGATCCCGAGCGCCTTGGTGAGTACCGGGTGGTCGGGCGGATCGGTGCCGGTGGCATGGGTGCGGTCTACGCAGGGCTCACCGATGCCGGGCAGGCCGCGGCGGTCAAGGTGGTCCATTCCCAGTTCGCCGCCGATCCGGATTTTCGGGCCCGGTTCGCCCGTGAGGTCGGCCTGGTCTCGCGGGTTCGGGCCACCTGTGCTCCGGCCTTCCTGGGCGCTGACGTCACCGCCGCCACCCCGTGGATGGCCACTGAGTACGTGCCTGGTCTGACCCTTCGTCAGTACGTCAAGAAGCACGGGCCGCTGTCCGGTGGCATGCTCACCGCGCTCGCGGTCGGTCTGGCCGAGGCGCTGACCGCGATCCACGGTGCCGGTGTGGTGCATCGCGATCTCAAACCGGGGAACGTGATCCTGGCCCCGGACGGGCCCAAGGTGTTGGACTTCGGGATCGCCCGTGCCGCGGACGGGACCGTGCTCACCGCCACCGGTGGTCTGCACGGCACCCCGGGGTGGGTGGCGCCCGAGCGGTATGAGGGTGTCGACGCCACTGGCTACACCGACATGTTCGCCTGGGGTGGTCTGGTCGTGGTGGCGGCGACTGGCCGGGATCCTTTCGGTGGTGGGGCCGTGGACGGGATCATCCACCGCAGCAGGCATGAGGAGCCGGACCTGGAAGGTGTCCCGGAGCATCTGCTGGGGCTGGTGCGCCGCGCGCTCGCCAAGGACCCGCGGGAACGTCCTCGGGCGGATGAGGCCCTGGCGGAGCTGACCCGTGGTTGGTCGGCGACCCGAATCATGCCGGGCGGGGGGCTGTCACCCACCCTGGTGGCGGAGCAGGGGCGGAGCACGGACTCCACCCGGATCGTGCCCGAGCTGTTGGCCACCGAGTGGACGGCGGTGGCCGACCCGGGTGTGCGCCGGGTGCGCCGGTCACGCCGGGGTCTGTGGCTGTCGGTCGCGGCGGCTGTGCTGGTGGTCGCGCTTGCCGGTGGCCTGGTCTACTCGGACCGGATCCCCTGGGTGGCCGGTTCCGCCGAGGACGAAGGAGGGAACGAGGCGGCGGAGGAGACCGACGAGCCCAGCGGCCCGCTGGTCCAGACCAACCCCGAGGACGCCGAGGCCGTGGTCGCCGAGACCATCGAACTGATGCTGGCCGCGTCGGACTACGTGTACCGGCACGAGAACGTGGTCGATCGGGAGGGCGGCGATCCGGTGGTCTACACCGTCGAGTACACCGAGGATCCGGTCCGGGTCATCCAGAACAAGAGTTATGGTCCCTTCGGGACCTCGGTCACCCTGCGCCAGGGGGAGGAGCTGGAGGAGAGGATCAACGGCTGGATCGACCACCCGGCACCCGGTACCGCCCCTGTCATCCAGTACTTCGCGGACGAGCCCGGGAGCGAGAGCGACAACGACCTGAGAGAGGGCCTCACTCGGGACCTGGAGTGGATCCTGGAGCCGGGATCCGAGTCCGAGGTGGCCTACCAGGGGCGTAGCCGGGTCCCCTACGAGTCGGAGTTCTGGGACACCCCCAGCTACGGTCTGACGTTCGAGGCGACCGAAGGGCACCTCTACAGCGGAACCTACGTCGAAGAGGCACAGAACGAGGACATGGCGGCCGTGGCCGTCTCCTTCGACCTGTGGCTGGACGACGAGGGGTACCCGCTGCGCATGGGCGGGGCCGGATCCTATGTTTACCTGGAGCACCCTGAGGACGACCCGGGGACCACCTTCACGGTGACCCGCGACTACACCTTCAACGAGCCCAGGGACATCTACATCCCGGAGGAGTCGGAGATCCTGCCCGAGTGGCCCGGCGTCAACTAGCCGGGCCCTGGGCCGTCCGGCCCGCGGTCGCCGGTCCCGGCCTCCTCGGGGGCGGACGCCGGGGCCCGGGCGGTACCGGGGCGGCGTACGAGCCCCGCCTCGGATCTGTTCGCCTGAGCCGAGACGGTCGCCTACGCCGCGACCGGGAAGCCGCCCTTCGGGCAGCGCGTGCACGAACGGTTCGTCTGTCGTGTCCTCTCCGACTCACCGGCCCAGGAGGGGATACCGGAAGGACCGCGAGGGCTGGGAGGTCGGCGTGGTCGTTTTCGACCGGCCCGTGGAGATCGGGGTCCCCGACGAAGCCGAGATTCCTCCCGGGTGAATTCCATCCTGACCTGCGCCCCCTGTTTACCGGTCTCGGGGCCGTCGCGGTTCTCCGATGCCGGGGAGAACTTCTGCGGTGACGGAGGGCTCACACCGGGCGAACACATGGAACTCCGTATCGACCCAGCCCTCCATCGCCCCCAGCATCCCCACCATCGGGAAAGGCAATGATGAGCACGTCCCCCACTCCGGCCGAGGGGCCCGTCCCCCCGCCGCACCCTGACCTCGCAGGGGAGCCGGGCCACACACCGGGCTCGCCATCCGGTCCCGGTCTGCCGCCCGGGCTTGCCCCGCTGACCGAGAGTGATCCCCACCAGATCGGCATCTTCCGGCTGGTGGGCCGGATCGGGGCCGGTGGCATGGGCGTGGTGTACGCGGCCTTGGACCCCGGTGGCACCTGTATCGCGCTCAAGACCGTGCACGCGAAGTACGCGGACCGGCCCGGCCATCGGGAGGCGTTCGCGCGCGAGGTGCAGATGCTGCGCCGGGCTGATGGGATCAGTACGGCCCGCCTCCACGGTGCGGATCCGTCGGCGCCGGTGCCGTGGTTGGCCTTCGATTATGTGCCCGGCCGGGATCTGAACCGGCATGTGCGGGAGTTCGGGCCGCTGTCCGGGGACATGCTGCGCACGTTCGCGCTGGGTATGGCCGAGGGACTGGCTACCTTGCACTCGGCGGGGATCGCGCACCGCGACATCAAGCCGGGCAACGTCATCCTGGCTCCGGACGGGCCCAAGATCGTGGACTTCGGGATCGCGGTCGAGATCGGCACCGACCCGGAGCAGGACGCCTCGGCTTCTTATGGCACTCCGGGTTGGTCGGCGCCTGAGCGTTATGCGGGTGCGGCCGCTGATCCGGCGGCGGACGTGTTCGCCTGGGGCGGCCTGGTGACCCTGGCCGCCACTGGCCGGGCGCCCTTCGGTGCGGGGAGCCCGGTCGAGCTGGCCGCACGCGTCCAATCCGGTGACCACGACGTCGAGGGCGTCCCCGAGGACCTGCTGTCCCTGGTGGAGCGGGCGCTGTCGGTGTCCGCTCCTGACCGGCCCTCCGCTGTCGACCTTCTGACCGAACTGCTGCCGCCTGTCACGGTGGAGACCGAACTCCACGCCGGGGCGGTCCCCGACCGCACCCGTACGCAGCGGGTGCTGCGCGGGATGCTGGCCGATTACTGGCGCGGTGTGGATTCCGCCGGGCACGATCCGGCCCGTTGGGCTGCCGCGCTGGGTACCGCTTCGGCGGTGGGCCTGGGTGTGGTCGGCGCGGGCACGCTGGGGTCAGGTGTCGCGGGTTCCGGAGCGGCGGGTGCCGGGGCAGCTGGTGCAGGGGCTGCTTCGGGGATGGCCACTGCCGGTACCGCCGGTGGCGCCGTGAGTGCGACCGGCGGAGTGACCAGCATGGCCGCTGGTGCTGGTGCTGGTGCTGGTGCCGGGGCTGCGGGTAGCGGTGGGGTGCTCGGTGCCCTGACCGGGGTCAAGGGGGCCGTGGCCGTTCTGGGCGCGTTGACACTGGTCGGCGGGGCCGCAGCGACTGGAGCCTGGTACCTCCGGGACGACGCCCCGGTCGAGCAGACGGTGGCCGCCGAGGAACCCGAGGAGGACGACCGCCTCGCGGTCGACAGAGACCCGGAGGACATCGAAGCCGTGGTGACAGAGGCCATCGACATCGCGCTGGAGGCCTCCAGCTTCACCACCTACGAAATCTTCTTCACCAACGACGTCGGTCACGACCCGTCAACCCAGTACCGGTACACGGAGGATCCGCAACCGGCCCTGTCCCGGCACTGGTTCGTCGGCCCCACCGCGGGAGGCACACTCGCTCTGGGGCCGAACCTGGATGAGACCGTGCGCATCAACACTGTTCAGGGGCCGACGTTCAGCGACCACGAGTTCACGTACCACCGCCCCGGGCCCGACGCCGAACCCGCTGAGAGCGCCCGAGCGGAGTGGGAAACACTGCTCCGCCTCATGGAGGAGCTCCTGTCCGGGGACGCCGAGGTTACCTACGAGGGGCAGAGCACGGTCCTCGAAGCGGGAGAGGAATCGTATTACCCCGGGGAACTCGTGGGCGACGTCGACCCGCAAGAGCGGGGTGGACACCACTACACCGGAACCCTCACCCACGAGATGGGCTGGACCGGAACCGTGCAGGCGACGGACTTCGAACTCTGGATCTCCGATCAGGGGGAGCCGGTGCGATTGGCGTTGACGGCTCCGGACGAGGAGGGGCGCACCGCTGAGTTCGGTGAGCTTCTGACCTTCTACCACCACATCGATTTCTTCCGGTTCAACGAACCCGTGGAGGTCTACGTCCCCGAGGAGTCCGAGATCCAGCCCTGATCCACCTGCTGGTTCCCACCGTCCTTGACCCGTTCGCGCGGGTCCCGGTGCCTTCTCCGGCGCCGGGACCCGTGTTGCGTCACCTACGGCTACGCGCCCCTGAGGTTCTCCTTGAGGAAGTCCACCTGCAACAGCAGCAGGTTCTCCGCCGTGACCGGGTCCGACGGGCTGTGGGTCACGCCCGCCAGCGGCAGCACCGTGTGCGGGCGGCCCGCGGCCAGCAGGGCCTCGGACATCCGCTGGGTGTGCGCGAAGACCACGTTGTCGTCGATCAGGCCGTGGATCAGCATCAGCGGTCGTTCCAGCTTGTCGGCGTCCGCCATCAGCGACGAGCTGGCGTACACCTGCGCCTGCTCCTGCGGGGTTCCCAGGTAGCGCTCGGTGTAGTGCGTGTCGTACAGCGACCAGTCGATCACCGGGGCGCCGGCGACCGCCGCGTGGAACACGTCCGGGCGGCGCAGCACCGCCAGCGCCGCGAGGTAGCCGCCGAACGACCACCCGTGGATGCCGACCCGGGTCAGGTCCAGGCAGCCGAACCGCTCCGCCGCGTCCTCCAGCGCCGCCACCTGGTCCTCCAGGACCGGCTCTGCGAGGTCGTGGTGGACCGCCTGCTCGTAGGCCAGGCCCACACCCGGGGTGCCGCGCCCGTCCGCGATCAGAACCGCGAAGCCCTGCTCCGCGAACCACTGGGAGGACAGGAAGGCGCCGCGCGCGTTGAGCACCCGCTGGGCGTGCGGGCCGCCGTACGGGGCCATCAGCACCGGCAGCGGGTCCTCGCCCTCCCGGTACCAGGACGGCAGGACCAGGGCGGTCGGGATCTTGCGCTCCCCGGCCAGCCAGGTCCTCACGCGCACGTCCGGGAGTTCCGGCGTCTCGGCGAGGCTCTCCACCTCACCGTGGGTTCGGCGGGTCTCGGTACTGGCGTTGCGGACCACCAGGGTCCGCACGCCGGTGAAGTCCAGCGAGCGGTGCTGCACCACCAGGGTGTCGCCGCGCAGCCGGCCGGCGCGCACACCGCCGTGTCCGTCGTCGGCACCGCCCGACTCACCGAACCCGTCCGGCAGCTCCAGCGGGGCGCAGGTGCCCTGCCGGGTGTCGGCCAGCCACAGGGACACGTCCCCGGCCCGGCCGGCGGGGGAGCCGGAGAACAGCACCCGGTCGCCGTCCACGTCCACCACACCGCGCACGTACACGTCGGCGCCGCTCACGGCGCGCTCGCCCACGTACACCCGGCGCTCGCCCCCGGCACCGTCGCGGCCGATCCACACCAGTTCGCCCGACGCGGTGAAGGCGGGCACGCCCGGCATGATCTCCACCCACACGCCGTCGCTCTCGGTGCGGGTCTGCGAGACCAGCCCGGTCGCGGGGTCGGCGCTGAACAGGGTGAGGGTGCGCTGGTCGCGGCTCTGCGCGGTGAACACCAGGACCGGGTTGCCGTCCGGGCCGCTGGTCCAGTCCACGGTGGGCAGGTACGGCAGGGCCTCGCGGTCCCACTCGATCGGCGTGGGCTCGGTTCGGCCGCCCCGCCGGTACTCCGTGGCCGAGGGCACCGACAGTACGGCCAGCCGTACGTCCGGGTTGGCGGTACCGGCCGCCGGGTAGCGCAGCGGCTGCGGCTCCTGGCCGGGCTGGTTCGGGTCGCCGACGAACCAGCGGTTCACCTCCGACTCGTCCACCCTGCTGACCGCCAGCGAACGGCCGTCCGGCGCCCACCAGAAACCGCGCACCCGGTGCATCTCCTCGGCGGAGACCAGGTCGGCCAGACCCCAGGTGACGTTCTCGCCGTCCGGCTCCACGAGCACGCGGTCCCGGTCCGGGTCGTCCTCGTCGGCGATGTCGATCACCCTGACCGCACCCTTGTGTACGTAGGCCACCCGGTCGCCGGCCGGGTCGATCCTCGGGTCCACGGCCGGGCTGGCCACCGGGAGCTCGCGCGGGGCGGTGTCGTCGCCGATCAGGTCCACGTAGAACACCCGGCCGGACAGTGTGAACACCGCGCGGGTGAAGGCGTCGTCCACGGTGTAGGAGACGATGCCGCCGCCGTGCTCGCGCATCCGCTCGCGGCGGGCCCGTTCCTCCGGGGGCAGGTTCTCGTCGTCGGCGCCGAGGGCCCTGGGGTCGGCGAGCACCGAAGCGGTGCCCGTGTCGGCGGAGTACGACCACAGACAGGTCGCCTTGTCGGTACCGCTGCGTCCGCGCAGGAAGGTGACGCGTTCCCCGTCCGGGGAGATTTGGAACGCGCGCGGGACTCCGATCGTGAAGCGCTGGGTTCGGGCCTGTTGGCGAGGAAAGCTCATACGCCGATTGTGTCCCATTCCACCCACCTGCCGCTCCCCGGTGCCGCGCTGGTCGCCCGCCTGTCGAACGCTCCCCGCCCGCGCCCGCCCTTCCGCCGTTCCGGCAGGGTGATTCGGGTGTTTGGGCAGGGAAAAGCGCATCCGGACGGTATTGTTCGCTGCGTGATGGACAGGCGACTGATGATGGTGCACGCGCACCCGGACGACGAGAGCATCGTCACCGGTGCGACGCTGGCGAAGTACGCGGCTGAGGGGGCCGGAGTCACCCTGGTGACCTGCACGCTGGGCGAGGAGGGCGAGGTCATCCCGGACGATCTCGCCCACCTGACCTCCGACCGCGAGGACACGCTGGGCGAGTATCGGATCGGGGAGCTCGACAAGGCCTGCCTGGCCCTGGGCGTGCACGACCACCGCTTCCTCGGCGGCCCCGGGCACTACCGGGACTCCGGGATGATGGGCGGCCCCACCAACGAGCACCCCGACGCGTTCTGGGGCGCTGACGTGGAGGAGGCGGCCAGGAGCCTGGCCGAGATCATCCGCGAGGTCCGTCCGCACGTGCTGGTCAGCTATGACGAGCACGGCGGCTACGGTCACCCGGACCACATCCAGACCCACCGCGTCACCCGTCGGGCCTGCGCCAAGGCCAACGAGCGGGCCATGCCCGGCACGCCGTGGCAGGTCGGCAAGCTCTACGCGATCGCCCAGCCGGTCTCCCGGATCGAGGAGTCCATCGCGCGGCTCAACGAGGAGGCGGGCCCCTTCACCCCGCCCGAGGAGGTGTCCGACATCGCGCGGGGAACCCCCGACGCGATCGTCACCACCCGGATCGACGCCACCGACCACTGGGCGGCCAAGGCCCTGGCCATGCGGGCGCACGCCACCCAGATCACCGTGGACGGGGAGCGGTTCGCGCTGTCCAACGACATCGCCCAGGAGATCGACGCCGTCGAGTACTACACCCTGCTGATGGGCCCGCCGCCCAAAGCGGGGGAGGACGGCTACGAGACGGACCTCTTCGCCGGACTGTGAGCCCAGGGGCTGTGACGCCGTCCCCTCCGGGAGCGCCTACCCTCGTCTTCCGTGACCACTCCTGAAACGGCCGCAGCGCCGCACAACAGCCCGAACCCGTTCGCGTCCGCGGCGATGACCGTGCTCTCCTTCGCGGTCCTGCTCTTCGCGGGAGCGGCCGTGGGGCTGATGTCCGGGTTCTCGATGGGCTGGGTCTCCCACTTCTGGGATCTGGGTCCGATCACGCAGGCCGGGGGAGTGGCCGCGGTGGTGGTCTACCTGGTGGCGCTGTACGCGCTGTGCCGTCTCGCCGGCTGGGGCAGCCGCCGCCAGTCCGGAGCCCTGGGCTTCGCACTCGGTTTCGTCGCGATCCTCCTGGCGATGATCGGCTACACCGTCGGCGGCAGCATCGTGATCTCCGGCAAGCTGGTGAACTACGTCTTCCTGTTCGGCTCCATGGTCGCCCTGGCCGCCGGGGTGGTGCGCAGCGTCGTGCTGCCGCCGCGCACCACACACCGGGCCCAGCCGCAGGTCTCGGGCGCCTAGCCGGTTCTTGCGCCTACTCCCAGAACTGGAGCAGCAGCTTGCCGAGGAACATCATCCCGGTGGCGTTGTCGTTGGGCAGGAGCAGCTCGGACATCGAGTAGACGGCGCTCTCGAACAGGTCCCGAACTACCGGCAGCCACAGCACCGCGAACACCGCGATGGAGCAGAACAGCCCGTTGACCTTGGTGAACGCGGTCCACTTGGCGCCGCGGAAGGCGGCCAGGACGTGGTATCCGTCCAGGCCGGGTACCGGTAGGAGGTTGACGATCGCGCTGGTGAGGTTGGCGAAGACGAGGAAGGCCATCGCGGCGATCGCCCAGTTCACGCTGTCCTGGCCGGGCGGCACCAGCAGGGTGACGGTGGCCGCCAGCACGGCCGCCAGCAGCAGGCTGGCCAGCGGACCGGCCAGTGCCACCGCGATCCGGCGGCCGCGGCTCGGAATCCGCTCCCAGTCCACGTACGTGGGCGGTCCGTTCAGGCCGAACCCGCCCAGCCCCAGGTACACCACCGGAAGCACCAGACCGCCGAAGGCCTCCCGGTAGGCGAAGGGGTTGAGCCTCAGGTAGGCGCTGCCGCGAAGGGAGCGGTCACCGGCGAGGTAGGCGGTCAGGGCGTGCGCGAACTCGTGCACGGCCACCGAGACGATCCACCCGATCAGGATCAGCAGCGGCGGGATCAGCGGGGTGACCGCCGTTCCCTCATCGGCCCAGTCCAGCTCCACGGCGCGCCAGGACAGCCAGCCCGCGAACCCGGCCAGGCCCAGCAGCAGCACGAAGATCGGGCTGGGCAGGAAGTCCGCCCAGCTCTCGGCCCGCTCCTCCTCGGCCTTCTCCTCCTCGTCCTTGCCTTCCGGGGCCTTGGCCGACTGGGCCTCGGAGCCGGCCTCGTGCTCGGTCTCGGCGCCGACCCCAGCGGCGTTCAGGGCGTCGTCGGGCATCTGCTCCCACGGGTCGGCGGCGCGCTCCTGGCCGGAGTCCGCGTTCTCGGGGTCCGGAACGGTCGCGTCGTCGGATTCCGCCTGCTGGGGCGGCTCGGGCGTGGGCATGGTGCTCCTGCTGGTCGCGGGTGGTTCGCGATCCAGGTTAGGCCCTGACGCGCACCCCTTCGCAGCGGGGCTCAGACCACCGCGCGCGGCGCCACAGCGGACTTGTGCAGGCAGGCCACCGCGAAGGCCCGACCGGCGGGGGTGAGCTCCCGGCGGCCGTCACTGTCGTCCCCGGTGACCAGGCCGAGCGCCTCCAGCAGCCAGCCGACCGCCATCACCATCGCGCGCACCTGGTCCGAGGAGGTCTCGGCGGTGCGCCGGTGCGCGGCCGCGTGCCGACCGGCGGCCACCGGCGGTTCGACCGGGCGCCACCCGGACTCGGTGAGCACCTGCTCGGCCGCCTCGGCGTCGGAGATCCCGCGCCGGGCGTGCGAGCCCAGCCCCTGCGGGGAGCGGGCCAGCAGCATGCCGAGCAGGGTCTCGGCGGCGGCCTGCTGGATGCCGCCGGTCCGGCACAGGGTCTCCGTGGCGGCCTGCCAGAGGGCGTCGGGATCCTCGCGCAGCTGCTGTCCCCGGCGGGTGAGTTCGAGTCTGCGGCCGGACCGGCGCACGGCGCGCATGATGCGCAGCACCTGGTGCAGGGCGATGATCTGGGTGGCGTCGGTCTCACTGCGCGGGGGTTCGGGGGTCGTGGACCAGCCGAAGTCCTCGCACATCTGCCGGACCACACCGGGGGAGATGTACCCGATCTGGGTGAGGGCGATCCCGTCCGCGGCCAGGTCCAGCAGCCTTTGCAGGGGCGCCATCGCGGCCTCCGAACCGCGCGGGACGTCCGCCCCGGCGATCACCTGGCCCACCAGCGGCCACAGCCGCTGCCGGTGCGGGTGCGAAGACGAGGACATCCAGGCGCGGACCCGTTCCTCGCGGACCCGGTCCAGGTGGCTCAGCCCGCGGTGGTCGGGCTGGGTGAGGAAGGAGCGGGCGAACCGCTCCTGGGCGGGGCGCCAGCCGCGCTTGCCTGGCCGGATGTCGCCGAGGGAGATGGCCAGTTCCAGGGCGGCCGCGGTCTCCCGGCGGGCGTGCAGCTCGACGTCGCCGACGGCGGTGCCCCAGGTGAGCTCGGGCAGGTCCGGGGGCTCCACACCGGACTCCCACATGAGCCGCTCGTACATGGCCAGGCCCGCGGTGTGGTCGGAGTCGTAGAGGGCGAGCAGGGTGGCGGTCTCGGGCGCCGAACAGACCCCGGCGTACCGGTACAGCCTGAGCAGCTGGAAGAGGTGGCACAGGGAACGCACCGTGAACAGGGAGTCGTCGGCGGAGTTCTGGAAGCGCATGGGCAGCTCGTACCAGCAGAAACGCTGCACGGAGTGCTGGTTGAGCTGCTGGATCTCACCGTCGGGGGCGAGGGTGTCCAGAGCCAGCCGTGCCATGTCGGCAGCCCGCTCGTCCCGCCGGGCCAGCTCGGCGAGTGCGGACGCGACCGCCTCCCTCATGATGGGCGTCACCTCCCCGCGTACCTCGTGCCCGGTCCGTCCGAGGGGTGGGACGGCCGGGCCCGGTGCTTCGTTGTCCGCCCGAGGTCACGGTTGGGGGACCACCGCGCCGGGGCTGAGCCTCTCCTACCCCGGAAAGGCCGAAGAATGCCAGCTTGCGGGTGCTCATGGGCACCCCTTCGCGACCCGCTGGGCGGGTCGTGTTCGTCAGGTGGGCCGCTGTCGGCCCGTCTTGGCTGTTCGGAGGGCGGACGCATGTGCGCACACCCTGCCCGTGTGCCCCGTGCTTCCTTCTTGTGCTTCCCTCGTGCCTCCTCAGGGCGCCTGTGGGGGGCGCCCGCCGCGCCGCCGCGGGGGAACCGGGGGAACGACCCTGCTCGCGACGATGTCGGCCTCACGGACCTCCACCGTCGAGTCGTCCCTCCTGCGCAGTGTGAGCACGCCTTCGGCCCAGGACTCCACGACTCCGACGATATCGGTGAACCCGCCCCCGGGGTGGGTGATTCGCACGGATACCCGCTCGCCCAGGTCATCCGGCGCGATCCTGTGGACCAGTCGTCCCCGCAACTGCATGAAATCCGGCCCCCGAGTGTGCGATGGGTGTTCTCCAACGCCATACTAGGAGTACGACATCTGTGCCAATTGCTTGCAGAGCCCGGACCGGAGCCGACGCCCGCACGTCGGAACGGGTTCCGGAGATCTCTGAAGGTCCCCGCCTCCCCTGCGGGTAAGCGGGGGTGAGACAAGGAGTACGACGTGACCTACGTCATCGCGCAGCCCTGTGTTGATGTGCTGGACAAGGCGTGCATTGACGAGTGCCCCGTGGACTGCATCTACGAGGGCGACCGCATGCTCTACATCCACCCGGACGAGTGCGTGGACTGCGGCGCGTGCGAGCCGGTCTGCCCGGTGGAGGCCATCTACTACGAGGACGACCTGCCCGAGCAGTGGTCCGAGTTCTACAAGGCGAACGTCGACTTCTTCGACGACCTCGGCTCTCCCGGTGGCGCTTCCAAGGTCGGCAAGATCGACCGCGACCACCCGATCGTCGCCAAGCTGCCCCCGCAGGCCGAGTAGCGGCGGTCCGCCACCGCATCCCCTTGGCGCAGAGGTTGCGTGGGTGTGAGGCCGAACAAGCGTGACGTGTCGCGCCGACCCCCGGCCGGGGGTCGGCGCGACTCTGTTGTGTGGGGCCCTCGCACGTTCCCGGCAGCGCCCTGCCCGAGCAGGCAGTAATCAGGACGGCCAAGCAGTGATTCAGAATGGAGTGCGCACCGATGGGTGAACGTCGACCGGTGACCGATCGGCTCCCGACCTTCCCGTGGGACCGTCTGACGCCGTACAAGAAGACGGCCTCGGCCCACCCCGACGGCATCGTCGACCTGTCCGTGGGCACCCCCGTCGACCCGGTATCCGACAATCTCCGCAAGGCCCTCGCGGACGCCGCGAACTCGCCCGGCTACCCGCTCACCTGGGGCACGCCCGAGCTGCGCGCGTCCATCCAGGGCTGGCTGGAGCGCCGCCACGGCGTGCGCCTCACCGACGGCGCGGTACTGCCCACCGTCGGCTCCAAGGAGCTGGTGGCCTGGCTGCCGACCCTGCTCGGCCTGGGCGCGGGCGACACCGTGGTCCACCCCGAACTGGCCTACCCGACCTACGACGTCGGCGCGCGTATCGCCGGGGCCGCCCCGGTGCCCTCCGACGGCCTCGCCTCGCTCGGTCCGGCCGACGTCAAGCTGGTGTGGGTGAACTCGCCCGGCAATCCGACCGGCCGTGTGCTGGGCGTGGACCACCTGCGCAAGGTCGTGGCCTGGGCGCGCGAGCGGGGCGCGATCGTCGCCTCCGACGAGTGCTACCTCGACCTCGGCTGGGACGGCGCGGAGCCCGTGTCGATCCTGCACCCGGACGTGTGCGGTGACTCCCACGAGAACCTGCTGGCCGTGCACTCGCTGTCCAAGCGCTCGAATCTCGCCGGGTACCGCGCCGCCTTCGTCGCGGGCGACCCCGACCTGGTCTGCGAACTCCTCGCGGTGCGCAAGCACGCGGGCATGATCGTGCCCGCCCCGGTGCAGGCAGCCATGAAGGCCGCCCTGGACGACGACGCGCACGCCGCCGAGCAGAAGGAGCGCTACCGGGCCCGCCGCGCCAAACTGCGCGCCGCCTTCGAACAGGCGGGTTGGAACATCGAGCACTCTGAGGCGGGCCTGTACCTGTGGGCCAGCCACCCCGACCACGACTCCTGGGGCGCCGTGGGCGCTCTGGCCGAGCGTGGCATGTTGGTCGCCCCGGGCACGTTCTACGGAACGGCGGGCGACCGCCACGTGCGCGTGGCCTTCACCGCCACCGACGAGCGCGTGGAGACCGCCGTCAAGCGCCTGTCCGAGTAACCCAGGGGCATGGGCGGCCGGGTCCGAGCAGGACCGGACCCGGCCGCACCCGTTCCGGGGCCGCGCAGGGCCCGGTTCCGGCTCTACCTCAGCACCACGCGGCCGCCGGTGTGGTCGCCCTCGTCCTCCAGTTCGGCCCAGGCCTCGTCCCGGTCCATGCCCTCGGAGGCCTCCCAGCGCTGGTCCTCGTAGGTCACCGACGTGATCCCGTACTCCTCGGCGTGCACCACGGCCCACAGAGCCATCGCCCACCCCAGGTCGCCGGTCCGGTCGGCCTGGTCCGGGTCCACCGGAAGCTCTGCCGGGTCGGTGCCGAACACCCGTGCCATCTCCTCCTGGGCGCCCGCGACGTCGGCGTCCCCGGCCCGCATCGAGTCCAGGACCTCCTCCTCGAACCAGCAGGTCACCGCGGGCCCGCTACGTCCGGTGAAGACTTCGGCCATCCGGGCGGACAGGCCCTCGTGCTGGTCGTAGGCGAACCCCTCGGCACTGCGCTGGACCGCCTGGGCGGCCTCGTAGACCGGCCGCTCCTCCCAGTTGTCGACCTCGACGAGCCTGTCGTAGAACGCCCTGCTGGCGAAGACCGGGTCCAGGATCTCGTCCGGTTCGCCCCATTCCTGTGAGGGGCGCTGCTGGAACAGGCCCAGGGAGTCCCGGTCGCCGTAGTCCACGTTGTAGAAGGTGGACTCCTGCCACACCGTGGCGTACGCCACGGTCACCGCGTGCTCGGGCAGGTCGCGGCTGAAGGCCACCCCGCCCACGGTGCCCGCGTTCACGGCCTGGGCGATCTCCATCTCGTAGCGCCCGTCGGTCAGCCCCAGACGGCAGCCGGGGTCGGGGCGTTCACGGGTGTCCAGGGGCTCGAACGTGGTCAGCACGTAGTAGCCCCCGGCGACGAACAGGCCGCAGACGAAGGTGAGGATGAGGAGGATCTTGGCGAACGCGGAGAACTTCCGGCGTCTACTGGGCACGGGCGCACCAAGGGTCGATGACAGGTGGACCGCACCGTGTCCGGGCCCGAGGGGAGGACCGGGTCGGTGCGAGTGGCGTGCCGGGCTCCTGTCGGAGGCGGTCCCGGACGAGCCTCGGCGAAATTGTAGTCGGCACTACGAACCCTCATGGGAACCGTGAGGGCGGGGCGTCGACCATCCACCCTCGCGGAGCGGCTAACGTGGGTTCACATGACCAGCTCGTACACCAGTCCGCTGCCCGACCAGATCGACGAACTCTGGGAGCAGCGCTCCGAACTGACCCCCGGCCACACCGAGGCGCGTGAGATCATCACCGGCGCCATCGACCAGATCGACGAGGGCAAGGCCCGCGTGGCCTTCGTCGACCCCGCCACGGACGACGTGGTGGTCGACGAGCGCGCCAAGCGCTCCATCCTCCTCGGCTTCAAGGTCCTGGACATGAAGGAGTCGCAGGTCGGCGACTTCTACCACCACGACCGCATGCCGCTGAAGACCCGCTTCGACGGTGTCCGCGTCGTCGCGGGCGCCATCGCCCGCTGGGGTTCCTTCCTGGCCCCGGGCGTCGTGCTCATGCCGTCCTTCACCAACATCGGCGCCTACGTCGGTTCCGGCACCATGGTCGACACCTGGGCCACCGTCGGTTCCTGTGCGCAGGTCGGCGAGAACGTCCACCTGTCCGGTGGCGTGGGCGTCGGCGGCGTCCTGGAGCCCCCGCAGGCCTCCCCGGTGATCATCGAGGACGAGGCCTTCCTCGGCTCGCGCAGTATGGTCGTCGAGGGCGCCCGCGTCCGCAAGGGCGCCAAGCTCGGTGCGGGCACCATCCTCACCTCTTCCACGCGCGTCTTCGACGCCGAGACCGGTGAGGAACTGCCCCGCGGCGAGGCCCCGGCATGGTCGGTGTGCGTCACCGCCAACCGGACCAAGAGCTTCCCCGGTGGCGACTTCGGTATGCCGGTGCTGCTGGTGCTCAAGCGTCTGGAGGAGGGGCAGGAGCACGACAAGCTCGCCCTGAACGACCTCCTGCGCGAGCACGGCGTCAACGCCTAGGGGATCACAGGACAACGAGCGGGGCGTCCTCCCAGCGGGGGAGGGCGCCCCCTTCGCCTGTTCTAGGGTGGCGAGGTGTTGCGTGCGCGCACGCACAGCCACCCACACACCTCACCGAAACGGGGCGACACCATGCTGGACCTGACCTCGGACGTGGCGGATCTGACCGCCGCCCTCGTGGACACCCGTTCCGAGAGCGGTGACGAGAAGGCCCTCGCCGACGCGGTCGAGAGTGCCCTGTCGGCACTGCCACACCTGACCCTCACGCGCGACGGCGACGCCGTCGTGGCCCGCACGGAACTGGGCCGTGACCGCCGCGTGGTGATCGCCGGGCACCTCGACACCGTGCCGATCGTCGAGAACGTCCCCTCGCACGTGGACGGCGACCGTCTCTACGGCTGCGGCACCTCCGACATGAAGGCGGGCGTGGCCGTCCAGCTCAAGCTGGCCGCGCTGGTCACCGAGCCGGTCCACGACGTCACCTACGTCTTCTACGACAACGAGGAGGTCGACGCCGTCCGCAACGGCCTCCTGCGCCTGAGCCGCAACCACCCGGAGTGGCTGGCCGGGGACTTCGCGATCCTGATGGAGCCCACGGACGGGGTGATCGAGGGCGGCTGCCAGGGCACGATGCGCGTGGACGTGAAGGCGTACGGCAAGCGCGCCCACAGCGCGCGCTCGTGGAAGGGCGAGAACGCCATCCACAAGGCGGGCGCGATCCTGGACGTCCTGCGCGCCTACACGCCCCGTCGGCCCGAGGTGGAGGGCCTGACCTTCCACGAGGGCCTGAACGCGGTGTTCGTCGAGGGCGGCGTGGCCGGGAACGTCATCCCGGACGAGTGCGTGGTGCGGGTGAACTACCGCTACGCCCCGGACCTGACCCCGGCTGACGCCGAGGCCCACCTGCGCGAGGTGTTCGAGGGCTTCGAGGTCGAGGTCACCGACTCCTCCGCCCCGGCCCGCCCCGGTCTGGACGACCCGTCCGCGGCGGCGTTCGTCACCGCCGTCGGCGAGGGCCGGGCCCGCGCCAAGCTGGGCTGGACCGACGTCTCGCGCTTCTCCGAACTGGGCGTGCCCGCGGTCAACTACGGCCCCGGCGACCCGATGCTCGCCCACACGCGGGACGAGTACGCGAGGATCCCGCAGATCCGCGAGGCCGAGGAGCGCATGGCCGCCTGGCTCACCGGCCTGCGCTGATCAGCTCTGACCTGCTCTGAGCTGCGCTGACCTGGCCTGACCGCTACCGGTCACCAGCGCGTCACGCGTCGTTGGGGTGTGAGATCGCCGCGGGTGGATAGCTTTACGGGCATGACGGAAGAAGAAGACGTGCGTCGCGCCGGCCCGCTCACCTACCGTGGCCGCGCGATCCCCGACACCACGACCGACCAGCGGCTCCTCGACCGGCGGGGGCCCTCCGACTGGGTGCACACCGACCCCTGGCGGGTGCTGCGCATCCAGTCGGAGTTCGTGGAGGGCTTCGGGCTGCTGTCCGAGCTCCCCTCCGCGGTGAGCGTCTTCGGGTCGGCGCGGATCAGGCCCGGGACCGAGTACTACGAACTGGGCGTCGAGGTCGGCGCCAAGCTCGCCGCCGCCGGGTACGCCACCATCACCGGCGGCGGGCCCGGGATGATGGAGGCGGCGAACAAGGGTGCCCAGCAGGCGGGCGGGCTGTCCGTCGGGCTCGGCATCGAGCTGCCGTTCGAGCAGTCGCTCAACCCCTACATCGACATGGGGATGACCTTCCGGTACTTCTTCGTCCGCAAGACGATGTTCGTGAAGTACTCGCAGGCCTTCGTGGTGCTGCCCGGCGGGTTCGGCACGCTCGACGAGCTGTTCGAGGCGATCACCCTGGTCCAGACCAAGAAGATCACCCGCTTCCCGGTGGTGCTGATCGGCACCGAGTTCTGGGGCGGTCTGCGCCAGTGGGTGGAGTCGAGCCTGCTCAAGCACGGGCTGATCGCGGACACGGACATGGAGCTGCTCCACGTCACCGACGACCCGGACGAGGCCGTGCGCATCGTCCAGCAGGCGCACCTGCACATCGAGAACAAGTTCGAGCGCTCCGAGCCCGGCCCCTCCAGCTAGCTCGGCGTTGGACACCGAGTTAGGCGAGCCCCCGGCGCACGGCCGCGGGCGGGCGCTCGCCGCGCACCGACGCGACCATGTCCAGCGCCCGGCGGACCCGCTCCGGGTGGGCCGTGACGAACACACTCGCGCCCGCCCAGGCGTACACGGTGGCCAGAGCCACCTCCTCGGCGGCCTCGACCGGGACGGCGCCCGCGATCCCGGGCGGGGCCGGGGGCAGGTCCGTGCGCGGCTCCTGCCCGGCCGGCCGCGTGCAGCGGACCAGAACGGTGTGCCCCTCGGCGACCAGGTCCGACACCCGGGCCGCGGGCGGGCGGTGGCCCGCGTCCACGGTCCAGGAACCCTCGGGGGGCGACGCGGGCGCCGCCGCGGAGCCGTACTCGGGAACGGAGTCCGGGGTCAGGACTCGCAAGCGCGGATTCGACACCCGCCGAGTCTCCCACGCCCCGCCACTCCCGGGGGAGGGCGGCGGTGTGGCACGATCGGAGCCGTGCCTATCTTCATCATGGTCCTGGTCGCCGCGGCCGCGCTCGCCGTGCTCGTGGGCGTGGTCTACGTCGTGCTCGGCAAGGGTGGCCAGCTCGCCCGGTTCGAGGCCGACTTCCCCCCGCTGAACCTGCCCGAGGGGCGCCCGGTGGGCTCCCGTGACCTGGGCGGACTCCTGCTTCCCCTGTCCATGTGGGGCTACCACGTGCGCGCGGTCGACGAGCTGCTGGTCCGGCTCACCGGAACCCTGCGCGAGCGTGAGGAGCGGATCGAGGACCTGGAGTGGCGGTTGGCCCGCCTGGACCCGTCCTACGTCCCCCGGG
This sequence comes from Nocardiopsis metallicus, assembly GCF_014201115.1. Lineage (GTDB taxonomy): Bacteria > Actinomycetota > Actinomycetes > Streptosporangiales > Streptosporangiaceae > Nocardiopsis > Nocardiopsis metallicus. Next base: position 4,451,231 of record NZ_JACHDO010000001.1, on the reverse strand, counting down.
GCACCGGCCCCCGACCCGGCTCGTACCTGCCGGGGGAGGGCGAGCTGCCCGCCGACCAGCCCGCCTCCGCCTCGAAGGTCGGGTCCGTCGAGGGAGCCGAGCCCTCCGCCGGCCTCCCTTCCGAGTCCGCCGCGGATCCCTCAGCCGAAACCTCACCCCGGGCCGGCGACGCCACGGTCGGTGGCGGTAAACGCGACGACCAGGCCTGATCCCGCTTCGCCCGATCGGCGACTCCCCCGCCGGTGCCCGGCGCGCCCGGACCCCCTATGCCGTGCATCACATCCGATGTGTCGTTCTTGGTCGGATGTGGTGCGTTCAGTTGCTCTATTCTCGGTCGCTGTACATGCGTACCCCCGCTCCGCCGGAGCGGGTGGACCGTCGTGAGGATGGCGAGGATGGACACAGCAGCCGAACTCCGAGCGGGCGCAGAGGACGGGCAGGGGAAGTCCGCCACCCCGGTGCGTCAGATGTCCCTGTGGCCACCGCCCCGCGCGACCAGGTACCGGGACAAGCGCCGCCGTCAGTTCACCAAGGTGACCGTGGCCGCGGCCGTCCTCCTGCTGCTCGGCGGCGGGGGCTTCGCGGCCTGGGCCTACCTGGATGGTTCCGGCGACGACGCCGTCACCACCGCGCCCGACCCCGACGCGTTCGTCGGATCGTGGTCGGGGTCGATGAGCCAGGTCGACACCGATGGCGAACCCGTCGCCGAATGGGAGGCCGAGGTGCGGATCGAGGAGGGCGCCGAACGCGGTAGCACCGTCTGGAGTACCTTCTCCTGCTCCGGAACGCTGGAGCTGTCGGCGCGCGACGGCGACCGGCTGGTGTACTCCTACACCGAGATCTCCGACCCGGAAGACCGTTGCGTCGACGAGTCGGAACTAACCCTCTGGCCTGTTTCGGACGGCGGGGGCCTCAACGCGGAATGGTCCTCCGTGACCCGTGAGGGAACCAGGATGGTTTCCACCGGGACCCTGGACTGAGCGCAGAAAGGGGACGAAAGTCCCAGGTGGAGCCTTCGTTCCGGCTGTCGGTCGACTTCCTGGTTTGACCCGCTGTCCCGCGGCAATAGTCCGTGCGGCCGCTCTCGCACCGCACAGGTTTCGGTCGAGACCGATATAACCTTACTGACCAACGATTCCTTGCTGCGGGAACGCACGGAGGAGGCCCGGCTGTCGCCCGGCGCACACCCATGGGTCAACCTCCGAGATAATGGGCGAAGAGTGATGCACGTCCCTTAAGTCACACGGGCGCGTCTCACGCGGAACCGGCCCACGGCTCCGAAGCCGAACCGTTCATGCGGATCGGTGTCGGTGCTGTGGGTCGGCCCCGGCCATCTGCGAGGAACACCTAGAAAGGGGAATGGCATGGCGGCGATGAAGCCGAGGACCAGCGATGGGCCGATGGAGGTCACCAAGGAGGGTCGCGGCATCATCATGCGGGTCCCGCTCGAGGGCGGCGGCCGTCTCGTTGTGGAGCTCACTCCGGACGAGGCGACCGAGCTCCGGGACGCGCTCCAGGGTGTCGTCGGATAACCGGATACGACCCGTCCCCCACCTGGGCCGGAACGCCCTGACGACCCCCGAGGTTCCACACCTCCCACCTGCGTGAACCTCCCGCAATGAGTGAACGATTGTGAGCGGCCTGTGCCATTCGCCACGGAGATCCACCCCGTACCGGGGACCCTCGCCGAATCCACCGCGGACCTGCTGGTCCTCCCCGTACTCACGGGCGAGGAAGGCCCCGAGGCGGTCGAAGGAGTCGCCGACGGCGGACTGACACAGGTCCTTCCCTCCCAGCTCGCGGACCTGTTCGCGCACTACGCGCTCACCGGCAAGCCCGGTGAGCTCGCCCAGTTCCCGGTGTCCCGGGACGGGGGCCTGGTCCGTCTGGCCCTTCTCGGAGTCGGTTCGGGCAGCCCCGACGATCTCCGGAAGGCGGGCGCCGCCCTCTCCCGGGCCGCACGGGGCAAGGAGCGCGTCGCCCTCGCCTGGCCCGGCTCGGACGCCGCGGCGGCCACGGCCTTCGCCGAGGGCGCCCTGCTCGCCTCCTACACCTTCACGCTCAAGAGCGCCGAGGCCCCGGCGGACCAGCGGCCCGCACCCGTCATCGACGTCGTCGGTGACCCCGCGGCCCTGACCGAACTCCTCGCCCTGGGCAGCACCCTGGCCACGGCCACCGCCCTGGCCCGGGACCTGATCAACACCCCCTCGTTGACCAAGGACCCGGAGTGGATGGCCGCCCGGGCGCGTGAGGCGGCAGCGGGCTCCGGCCTGACCGTGCGCGTGTGGGACGAGAAGGACCTGGAGAACGAGGGCTTCGGTGCGATCCTCGCGGTCGGCCAGGGCTCGTCCCGGCCGCCTCGGCTGGTCCAGCTGTCCTACGCCCCGGAGAACCCCACCGGGCACGTCGTGCTGGTCGGGAAGGGCATCACCTTCGACACCGGTGGTCTCTCGCTCAAGCCCAACGACAACATGAAGCTCATGAAGACCGACATGAGCGGCTCGGCCATCGTGCTGGCCGTCCTGTCGGCGCTGGCCTCCGTGGGAGCGAACGTCCGGGTCACCGGTCTGCTCGCGCTGGCGGAGAACGCCTTCTCGGGTGACGCCACCCGTATCGGCGACGTCCTGACCACCTACACCGGCAAGACCGTCGAGGTGCTCAACTCCGACGCCGAGGGACGTCTGGTCCTGGCCGACGCGATGGGCTACGCCAGCACCGAGCTCGCCCCGGACGTCCTGGTCGACGTCGCCACCCTGACCGGCGCCGCAAAGCTGGCACTGGGCACCGGGATCGGCGCGCTCTACAGCACCGACGACTCCCTCGCGGCCGAGATCGAGGCCGCCGGCGAGGAGGCGGGCGAGCCGCTGTGGCGGATGCCGCTCACCGAGGACTACGTCCCCACCACCAAGTCCCGGGTGGCGGACCTGGCCAACATCGGCACCCGCGGCAAGGACTTCGGTCCGGCCGGGGCCACCGACGCGGCGCTGTTCCTGCGCGAGTTCGCCGGCGGCCTGCCCTGGGCCCACCTGGACATCGCCGGTCCGGGCCGGTCCATGCAGGAGAGCGGCCTGCTCACCAAGGGCGGTACCGCCTTCGCCACCCGAACCCTGCTGCGCTGGCTCGCCCGGAAGTAGGTATTCGGGTCGCAGGGACGACCAGCGGGCCCGGGCGGAAGACCTCTTCCCTCCGGGCCCCCGGCGTGTCTGCGTCGGCCCGTGGCGTTCAGGGGCGGATGGCGGTGAGCAGCCCTTCGCCCACCGGTACCAGCAGCGGGATGAAGGACTCGTCCTCGCGCACCCGCTGCATGAGCTCGCGCACCGCGATCTCCGCCGGGCCGGGGACCCGCAGCGGGCCGTCCGGTTCGTCCGAGCCCACCATGACGTTGTTGAACACCACGACCCCGCCCGGGCGCAGCAGCCGCAGCGCCTCCTCCAGATAGGCCGGGTAGGAGACCTGGTCCGCGTCGACGGACACCATGTCGTAGCCGCCGTCGGTCAGCCGGGGCAGCACCTCCAGCGCCGTACCGCGGATCAGCCGGGCCCGGCCCGCGCCGAAACCGGCTCGGGCGAAGGCCGAACGCGCGTAGTCCTGGTAGGCGGCGTTGACGTCCACCGTCGTCAGGATCCCCTCCGGCACCATCCCCCGCAGCAGCCAGATCCCCGACGTCCCGCAGCCGGTGCCCACCTCCACCACCGAACGGGCACCGATGGCGGCGCTGAGGAACCGCAGCGCCGCCCCCGTCGCGGCGTCCACGGGCGGTGCGGCGGCACGCACCCCCGCGTCGTAGGCGTCCGCCAGAGGTCCGTCGCCCATGGCGGACTGTTCGAACCGAGCCTGCTCGGTCCGGACCCACATGGTCCGGGCGACGCTCTCTTCTGCGCTGATGACGGCCTCCCAAGTCCTGCTGAATGTTGTGGCCAGGTGCTCTGACCGGGGGATCGTCACCCACCGTAGAATGGTGGTCGCGGCCAGGTATGTCCCTGCGCAAAAGACTAGCCTGATCCGGCCGGAACTCCGAGTGTGGCGGCGGGAACTTAATCGGCGTCTCCCGGCGTTGAACCGGGATGAACGCACGTTGATCGCCACGAAGTAAACTCCCCCCGAACCAACCCCCGTGGAGCGGATCGGCTTCGAGGCGAGACCAGCGGGACGAAGGGAGCAGCGCGGTGCCAGAGACCGGCCCTGCCGTTGAGTTCGAGGCATGGGAACCCCCGAGCTGGGAAGAGGTCGTGCGCGTCCACTCGCCGCGGGTCTACCGGCTGGCCTATCGCCTCACCGGGAACAAGCACGACGCCGAGGACCTCACCCAGGAGGTCTTCATCCGTGTGTTCCGCTCCCTCGCCAACTACACCCCCGGAACCTTCGAGGGGTGGCTGCACCGCATCACCACCAACCTCTTCCTCGACATGGCCCGGCGCAAGGCCCGCATCCGTTTCGAGGGGCTGGCCGACAACGCCGACGAACGCCTGGAGGGCCGCGAGCCCTCGCCCGCCCAGCGCTACGACGACCGGCACTTCGACGCCGACATCCAGAGCGCGCTGGACGCCCTGCCCGCCGAGTTCCGCGCGCCCGTCGTGCTGTGCGACATCGAAGGGCTCTCCTACGAGGAGATCGCGGCCACGCTCGACGTCAAGCTCGGCACCGTACGCAGCCGCATCCACCGGGGCAGGGCCCAGCTCCGTCGCGCCCTGGAGCACCGCAGGTCCCTGGCGGCCCAGGACCCGAACGGCGGTCAGGGCGGTGCCCAGGGCATGGCCCGGGGTGGCGGAACCGACCTGATGCACGGGGAGGCGGAGTGAGCATGGACCACCTCGGAGAGCGCCTCTCGGCGCTCATCGACGGGGAGTTGGGCGCCGCCGAACACGAGCGCGCCCTCATCCACCTGGCCAAGTGCGAGTCGTGCCGTTTCGAGGCCGACATGATGCGCCGGCTCAAGCGCAGACTCACAGGGCTCGGCGAACCCGAGCCCGACATGGACTTCATGGGGCGCCTGATGTCCCAGCCCGGCCTGGGCGGGCTGGGCGGCACGGGCGGCGGTCCCGGTGATCGGGGTGATCGCGGCCCCTCGGACCCGACCTCGGGCAGCCCTTTCGGATCGAGCCCCCCGCTGGGGCACTCCCGACCCCTCGGCGGGTACCCCACGGGCGGACCCCTGATGGCCGAGCAGGCCGACCGGCACTCCGGGAACCGCTCGCTCCGGACGGACGGGAACCGGTCCACCGCGCCCACGAGCCAGCCGCGGACCCAGCCGGAGCGGTACGTCCCGGCCCGACCCGAACGCCGGGACGGCGGCGACCGGTTCTCCGGCCTGCTGCCGTACTTCTCCGGCGGGCGCTACGCGGTCGCGGGCCTGGCGGTGGCGACGGCGCTCCTGGGGAGCGCGTTCGTCGTGGGGGCTGAGGGCGAGGACACCCCGGTGGTCGAACCCCACCTGGCCGACTTCGCGGTCGAGCACGCGGTGACCAGCCGTCAGATCCCGGTGGTGGACCCGCTGCCCGCGCACCAGGCACCGTTCGAACCCCTGCCCGTCGCGGCCGAGCACTCCTCGGCCCCGACCGAAACGACCCGGTGAGGTCGGAAGGCCCCTCTTCCGGTCCGCACTCCGGACCCGCGTCCGCCGTCATCGCCGCGCTGCTGTGCGTCCTCGTACTGACCGGCGCCGTGCATCCGGAGGCCACCTCGGTCCCGGCCGAGGGCGAGGACGACGGCATGGCCGTACTGCAGCGCTCCGCCGCCTCGCACAACGAGGTGGCCTACACCGCCGTGCGCGAGGTGCGCGGACCGCAGAGCGCGGGCCGGGGCGGGGTCGACGTACGCGTGGTCAACCGACCGGGCGCGGGCCTGGCCATGTCCCCGCTGGACGGGGAGGAACAGGCCGGAGAGGAACGGGCCTTCGTCGTGCTGGCCTCCTCCGCCCTGGACTCCCTCGACGGGCGACTGCTGGACGTGCTCGAGGACACCTACCACGTGGTGGACGCGGGCCCCGACGCCCTCGACGGCCGCCCGGCTCACCTGGTGGAGGTACTGCGCGCGGACTCCACCGTCGCCGGGCGCTTCTGGGTGGACACCGAGACCGACCTCCTCCTGGGCCACACGGTGTACGACCTCGCGGGGGAGGAGGCGTTCAGCAGCCACCTCACCGAGCTCAGCCTGGAGGAGGGTTCCTGGCCGGACGAGGTCCTCGGGGGCTCGCCCTGGGGTGACGCCCTGGACAGCGCGGAGCGCCGCGAACTTCGCGAGGCGGGCTGGGTGCTGCCCGAACACCTCACCTGGAACCTCCGGCTGGTCGACACCCGCTCCAAGCACTACGGGGGCGAGCCGGTCGTGCACGCCGTCTACTCGGACGGGCTCTCGCAGGTGTCGGTCTTCACTCAACGTGGCAAGCTGGGAACAGAACATCCCTCCACACTTCATAACGGATATGCCGGAACCGGAACCGGGACGGGGGGAGGAGGCGTCACAACAGGGCACGACACGATCTTCGGCGGAGACGTGGGTCAGTACCAGAGCGTGTGGCAGGCGAACGGATTCGTCTACACGGTCCTGGCCGACGCCCCCGCGGACCTGGCCTCCTCGGCAGTGGCGGCGTTGCCGGGCCCCGAGGACTCGGGCTTCTGGGCCAGGGTGCTGCGGGGTCTGTCCCGGCTGGGCCTCCTGTAAGGGGTCGGCCCGGGTGGCGGAGCGTGTGCCGAGCCGAAAGCCAAGCGACATACGGAGCAGGTCTTGAGTCAGGACAACGACCGTTCGGAACCCGCGCAGGGGCCTCCCCCCTCGCCGAGCGGTGGAGGACCTCAGCGAGGTGTGCCGGGCACACCCGCCCAGGGGCAGGCGCCTGCGGAACCACCACGGCGACCCACCGGTGAGTGGATCGCCCCGCCCCACACCGGGGGAGGCCAGCCTCCCCAGTCAGAACGTCCCGTGAACCAGGGCACCACCCACGGTTCGCCCCCCGGCAGCGGAGACCCCATGAACCCCAACCGGCCCTCTTCTCCGGAGGACCCCACCGGCTACCACCAGGGCGTCGGCGGTTCCAGCCAACCTCAGCAAGGGCAGCAGCCCCAGTACGGTCAGCAGGCGCAGCAACCTCAGCAGCCCCAGTACGGCCAGGCCGCCCAGCAGGGTCAGGCCGCCCAGCAGGGTCAGGCCGCCCAGCAGACCACCCAGCAGGCGTCCCAGAGCCACGGGCACTTCGCCTCGCCGCCCGGGACCCAGGCCCAGTACACCCAGCCCGCGCCGGGGCAGGGGACGGGCTCCCGCCGGCGCGGGGTCCCCGCCTGGATCGCGCTGAGCGGCATGCTCGTCGTCGCCCTCATCGCGGGCGGTGCGGGCGGGCTCGCCGGTGGCCTGATCAGCTCCTCCGGGGAACAGGCCGCCCCGGCCCCCGATCCGGGTCCGACCATCAACGAACCCCCGTCCGAAGCGCCCGAGCGCGCCCCCGACACCATCGCGGGGGTGGCCCAGCGGGTGAGCCCGAGCGTGGTCTCCCTGCGCAGCGCGGGTGGCCGGATCGGAGCGAGCGGTTCGGGTTTCGTCATCGACGGCGACTACGTGGTCACCAACGAACACGTCTCCACGCCGCTCGAGGAGGACGGGATCATCATCGAGTACAGCGACGGCAAGTTCAGCCTGGCCACGGTGATCGGCTCCGACCCCACGTCCGACCTGGCCGTCCTGGAGCTGGAGGACCCCAACGACGTCGAGCCGCTGGAGTTCGGCAACTCCGACGAAGCGGTCGTCGGCGACGAGGTCATCGCGATCGGCGCGCCCCTGGGTCTGGCCGGAACCGTCACCCAGGGCATCATCAGCGCCATGGACCGTCCGGTCAGCTCCGACGAGGGCCAGAGCCAGTTCTTCGCCATCCAGACCGACGCCGCGATCAACCCCGGCAACTCCGGCGGGCCCCTCGTGGACATCCAGGGCCGGGTCATCGGGGTCAACTCGATGATCGTCACCATGGGCGGCGGCTTCATGGGCGAACAGCCCGGCGGCAACATCGGCCTGGGCTTCGCGATCCCCGCCACGGAGGCCGAGCAGGTCGTCAAGCGGATGATCGGCACCGAAGACGCGGAGATCACCGGCCCCGCCGACCTCGGTGTCACCTACGACGGTGAGAGCCCGGTCATCGGCGCGGTCATCGCCGAGGACGACGACGCGGTCGAGCCGGGCGGCCCCGCCGACGCGGCCGGACTGCGGCCGGGTGACGTGATCGTCAGCTTCGACGGCCGCAGGGTCAACTCCCACGGTGAACTCCAGGCGATGGTGCGCGACCGCTCGCCCGGCGAGGAAATCGAGCTGGAGTACGAGCGCGACGGCGAACGGGAGACCGCCACCGTCACCCTCGGATCGGGCGAGTGAGCGGCCGGGCGCCCGGCCGGCCGGCAAGCTAGCTGCGGGCAACACGACGGCCCCCGGGTCCAGGGTGAATCCCAGGACCCGGGGGCCGTACGCGTGTCTTCCAGCCGACCTACGGAGCGGTCGGTTCGTCAGCGACCGGCGGGGGAGATGCCCAGCTGCATCCCGGCCAGCCCGCGGGGCTTGCCGACCAGCTTCTCGGCGATCGAGACGAGCACCTTGCTGGCCTCTGCGTCGGGGTGGGTCAGGACCAGCGGCTGGCCCTCGTCGCCGCCCTCGCGCAGACGGGTGTCCAGCGGCACCTGTCCCATGAGCGGGATCTCCGCGCCCAGGGTCTTGGTCAGGGCGTCGGCGACCTTCTGGCCACCGCCCTGGCCGAAGAGGTAGACGGGGTCGCCGCCGTCCTCCGGCTGGTAGTAGGACATGTTCTCGATGACGCCGGCGATGCGCTGGTGCGTCTGGGCGGTGATGGCGCCCGCGCGCTCGGCGACCTCGGCGGCTGCCTGCTGCGGAGTGGTGACCACGAGCAGCTCGGCGCCCGGGAGCATCTGCGCGACGGAGATCGCGATGTCGCCGGTGCCCGGGGGCAGGTCCATCAGCAGGACGTCCAGGTCACCCCAGAAGACGTCGGAGAGGAACTGCTGGAGGGCGCGGTGCAGCATCGGGCCGCGCCACACCACCGGGGTGTTGCCCTCGGTGAACATGCCCACCGAGATGACCTTGATGTCGTGCGCGGTCGGCGGGAGGATCATGTCCTCGACCTTGGTCGGGAAGTCCGACGCACCGAGCATGCGAGGCACCGAGTGGCCGTAGATGTCGGCGTCGACGACACCGACCTTGTGGCCCTGGGCCGCGAGCGCGGCGGCGAGGTTCACGGTGACGGAAGACTTGCCGACACCGCCCTTGCCCGAGGCGACCGCGTAGACCTTGGTGAGCGAGTTCGGCTTGGCGAAGGGGATTTCCTTCTCCGCCTGGCCGCCGCGGAGCTTGGTCTGGAGCTCCTTGCGCTGCTCCTCGTTCATGACGTCGAGTTCGACGGTGACCTTCGTGACGCCGGCGACCTTGGTCACCGCTCCCGTCACGTCCTTTTCGATGCGGCCCTTCATCGGGCAGCCGGCAACCGTGAGGTAGATACCGACGTGCACGGCACCGTCGTCGGCGATGTCGACGCTCTTGACCATGCCGAGGTCGGTGATGGGTCGGTGGATCTCCGGGTCTTGCACCGTGGCCAGGGCTTCGTGGACCTGCTCGGTGGTGGGTGTGGAGGACATGTACTCAATCGTAGGTCAGCGGGACGGGGTACTTGGCCTGTGGTGTCGCTTGCAGGACCACCCGCAGGACCACCTGTTCCAACAGGTGGGCCGGGGCCCGCTATTCCGTTGTCTCAGTGCCCACCGGGCTCCCGCCCGTTCTTCCAGGGGCCCGTGGAGCGGTTGTTCCGTACCGTGACCAGGCGATAACGGCGTGGCCTTAACGCAGGCAATACATGCCCGGATAGTAGTCTCGGCGCACGATGGGAAATGTGCCGCCACCGCCTGGTTCGTCCTGGCCCGCCGCGCCTGAAGGGCCGGAGGGGCAGGCTTGTGGTGGCTACGCCCAGGAGCAGACCTGGGCCTGGCCGCTCGGCGGCGCGAGGCAGACCCCGCCCGGCGGACACCCGGCGCTGACCCCGGACCCGTCGGTGTGGGCTTGGCCACCCCCGCGCCCGGTGCGCTCCAAGCAGTTCGCCTGCGCGGAGCTCCCCGGGGGTGAGTCCTATCACAGGCTCGCCCGGACCCCGCTGTTCCGGTGGTGGGTCCCGCCACTGGCGGTGCTGGTCTTCGCGGTCCTGCTCTTCTTCCTGTGGGTCGGAGTCATGCTCGTCATGACGATCGTCGCGATCCTCGGCGGCAGCGGCCTGGCCCCGGACTCGGTCCGGGTGGGTGAGATCGCCGGGTTGGCCTTCGGACTGGCGGCGATAGCGCTGCTGATCCCCGTCACCCTCTTCGTGGTCCGCGTGGTGCAGTGGCGCCGGGCCGGATCACTCATCTCGGTCGAGGGCCGCGTGCGCTGGCGCTGGCTGGCCCGGTGCGTGTTCACCGCGGCGGTCCCCGTCACGGCGGGCACCGGACTGCTCCTGCTGGTGTCCGGCAGGCCCCCCGCCGACGGCCCGGGCGCGGTCAACTACGGCAGTGTCGAGGTCCTCGCGGCCGCGCTGCTCGTGATCGCCCTGCTGGTGCCGCTCCAGTCCGCGGCCGAGGAGATGACCGTGCGCGGGCTGACCATGCAGCTCGTGGGTTCGCTCGGCTCGCCCTCCGGGGACAGCGCCTTCTCCCGGGTGCTGCGCTCCCCGTGGCCCGCCGTCCTGGCGGGCGGGACCCTGTTCGCCGCCCTGTACGCCTCCACCCACCCGGGCAACCTGTGGACCACCGTGTCCCTGGCGGTCTTCGGCCTGGCCATGGCCTGGCTGACCTGGCGCACCGGCGGCCTGGAGGCCGCCATCGGCCTGCACGTGGTCAACAGCCTGGTCCAGTTCACCCTGTGCGCGGTGCAGGGCCGCCTGTCCGAGGTCGGCACGGGTGTCGTGATCGGCGGCGGACTGCCGCTGGGCACCAACACCCCGATGACTCTGGCGCTGACCACCGCCCAGGTCGGCCTCTACCTGCTCCTGGTCACCGGCCTGGCCCGCCGCGGCGGTGTCAGCCGACGCAGCCCGCTCACCCGTCACTGAGCCCGCGGAGCCCTGCCGTCCTCGGGAAGGGCGCTGTCCCGCGGGCGGGTGCTCACGGCTTCCGGTTGGGGCGGGAACACCCAGGTGCGGTAGGCGAAGAACCGGAACAGCGTGCCCAGGGCCACGCCCACCACGTTGCCGGAGACGTTCTGCGCGAGGGGGCCGTCCAGGCCGAGCACGTACAGGGAGAAGGCCTGACAGCCCACCTGGACGAGCATGCCCACGCCGTTCATCACCAGGAACAGGAAGGTCTCCCGGCCGTAGCCGGTGCGCGCCCGGTCGCCGAAGGTCCAGAACCGGTTGCCGACGAACGCCACCGCGATCGCGCACAGGGTGCCCAGCACCTGTCCGGCCATCACCTGCACGCCGTTGGCCCACAGCAGGTTGGTCACGACGAGCTGAACGACATAGGCGGCGGCGCCGACGGAACCGAACTTGCCGACCTCGGCGGCCAGCTTGGCCAACCGGGGACGCCGGGTAGCGAGATCACGCATGGCCTGTGCCTTCCTGCTCCTGCGGGGGTCGCGGCGGTGGGGATGGCACCTGGGGGCCCGGTGACCGCACGCCCTAGACTCTAACCGGGGGCTTCGACAGACACCCCGGCCGCGGGTTCCGAGCCGAACGGCCAGGTTCCGCCGTACGCGGATCCGCCCCGCATCCGCGGTTGACGAGCATTGAGTTGAGGAACTGTGAGCGAGCGTAACCGCATCGTCCCCCGCGTGGGAATGATCGGCGGAGGTCAACTCTCCCGGATGACCCACCAGGCGGGCATCGGGCTGGGAGTGGACTTCTCCGTCCTGGCAGCCGACCCCACCGACAGCGCGGCCCTGGTGGCGGGCGACGTCACCCTGGGCGATGACCGCGGCCTCGACGACGTCCTGGCCTTCGCCAAGGCGCACGACGTGGTCACCTTCGACCACGAGCACGTACCCGAGCCGGTCCTGCGGGCCGTGGAGGAGGCGGGCGGGCTGCTTCGTCCGGGCCGCGACGCCCTCCGCTTCGCCCAGGACAAACTGCGTATGCGTACCCGCATGGCCGAGTTGGACGCCCCCTCCCCGCGCTGGCGGGCGGTGACCACCCTCGACCACGTCGCCTCCTTCGCGGAGGAGGCCGGGTGGCCGGTCGTGCTCAAGGCCTCCCGCGGCGGCTACGACGGCAAGGGCGTGTGGGTCGTGGACGGCCCCGAGGAGGCTGGCGAGGTCGTGGACCGCGCCGCCGCGGAGGAGGTGCCGCTCTTGGTCGAGGAGAAGGTGGCCTTCAGCCGCGAACTCGCCGTGCAGGTGGCCCGTTCCCCGCACGGGCAGGTCGCCGTGTACCCGGTCGTGGAGACCGTGCAGCGCGGCGGGATCTGCCACGAGGTGATCGCCCCCGCCCCGGACCTGTCCGAGGCCAAGGCCCTGCGTGCCCAGCAGCTGGCCATCGAGATCGCCCAGGCCCTGGACGTGACCGGTGTGCTGGCGGTGGAGCTGTTCGAGACCGCCGAGGACGTGGTCGTCAACGAGCTGGCCATGCGCCCGCACAACTCCGGCCACTGGAGCATCGAGGGCGCGCGCACGTCCCAGTTCGAGCAGCACCTGCGCGCGGTTCTGAACCTGCCCCTGGGGTCACCGCGTACCAACGCCCCCTACACCGTCATGGCCAACCTGCTGGGCGGCGAGGACCCCGACGTCTACCGCCGCTACCTGCACGTCATGGCCAAGGACCCCGAGGTGAAGGTGCACTTCTACGGCAAGGGCGTGCGCCCGGGCCGCAAGATCGGGCACGTCACCGTGATGGGCGACGACTACCGGGACCTCCTGGAGCGCGCCCGCGACGCCGCCAGCTACCTACGAGGAGACCAGAAGTGACCGACAGCAAGCCCGTGGTGGGCATCGTGATGGGGTCCGACTCCGACTGGCCGGTGATGCGCGAGGCGGCCGAGGCGCTCAAGGAGTTCGACGTCCCCTTCGAGGCCGATGTGGTCTCCGCGCACCGGATGCCGCACGAGATGATCTCCTACGGTGCCGAGGCGGCCGGCCGCGGTCTCAAGGCGATCATCGCGGGCGCGGGCGGCGCCGCCCACCTGCCCGGGATGCTGGCCTCGGTCACCACCCTGCCGGTGATCGGGGTCCCGGTGCCGCTCAAGTACCTGGACGGTATGGACTCCCTGCTGTCCATCGTGCAGATGCCCGCCGGGGTCCCGGTGGCCACGGTCGCGGTGGGCGCGGCCCGCAACGCCGGGCTGCTGGCCGTGCGCCAGCTCGCCGCGCACGACCCGGAGCTGGCCGAGCGCGTGGCCAAGTTCCAGGAGGAGCTCAAGGAGCAGGCGCACGCCAAGGGCGAGCGTCTCCGCCGCGAGGTGTCCGACAGTGGTTCGGCGATGGGCTTCGGCTTCTAGCGTCCGAGCCCCGGCGCCTCAGGTGCCGGGGCTCACCAGCGCTCGCAGGCCCTCCATCGCCTGATCCACGGTGGGCAGGGAGTCCGGGGCGACGATGTACTGCTGCACGTACCCGGTGACGATGTTGTAGATCATCGAGCCCAGCCCGGCGACGGTGCCCGGGTCGACCTGGTCGGAGGGCACGTCCAGGATCAATGCGGCCAGCTCCCGGCGCGCCTCCTGGTGCCCTTCCGTGAGCGCCGTCCGGATGTCCTCGTTGAAGGGTGACTGGGCGTAGGCCTCGACCCCCGCCACCATGAGGTCCCGCTGCTCGGGGATGCTCTCGAAGAGCACGGTGACCAACAGGCGGATCCGTTCCTCGGGGCTCCCGGTCGCGGTTTCCCGCACGGCCCTTTCGAAGACGTTCCCCCACTCTCTGGTCGCCTCGATCACCGCGGTGTTCATAAGGTTGTCCTTGGACCCGAAGTGGTACCCGATGGACGCCAGGTGCGCACCCGAGGCGGCGGCGATGTCCCGGGCGGTGGTCTTGCTGTAGCCCTTTTCGATCAGGCACTTCTTCGCGCCGGCCAGCAGGTCCTCGCGTTGGCTCATGGCGCACACCCTAGCATTTTGACGTACGTACATTCGCCCGGACGAAAAAGCAGCAGTGAGGGAAGCAGTCTCCCCGGGCCTGCGCGCCTCGGATCGCGTGTCTCGGCCGGTCGCGCGTGCCATCGGACACCCGGTGGTGAGGGTGGGGGCAGTGCTGTGGTGCCGGCTCTGGGCAGGCCGCGGTGTCCGTAACCCGTGCCTGAGGCTGCCCGCCGCTTCCGAAACCCCCTGATCCCCGATGATCTTGCTACCAGGAGCAAGTTCGGCGCTCTCGGGTTTCGTGGTTTTTGGAGAAGTGTCCGCTCGTGAGTGCTTTGGTGTGAACCTGGACAACCACCCGCCCCGCACACGACAAAGGGAGCATCAACCAGTCACCGCAAAGAGGCTCGCTGATGCTCCCACACCCCACCCTACCGCCCTGCCTGCAACGGCTCCTCACCCACTTTTGGCCCCACTTCACCCGACCCACCTTCACCACCTTCACCGCCCTGATCACCGGCCTGATCACCCACACCGGACCCCGCACCGTGTGCGGCATACTCACCGGCTCCGGCCTGGCCCGCCACTGGCACCACGACCGCGCCCACGCCTTCTTCTCCCGCCGCAAATGGGACCCCCACCACCTGGGCCTGACCATGGCCCACCTCATCACCCAGGCCTTCACCCACCCCGGCCAGGACCTGACCCTGGTCATCGATGACACCCTGATCAAACGGTGGGGCCGCCGCGTCTGGGGCCGGTTGCGCCAACACGACGGAGCCCGACCCAAAAACAACCCCCTGGCCTGGGGTGTGTGCTTCGTGGTCACCGCCCTGGCCGTCCGTCTGCCCGGCAGGACCACAGCCCTGGCCCTACCCGTGCTGACCGCGTGCTGGCGACCCTCAACCACCAAACGAAGCCCCGGCAAAGCAGGCCACAACGGCCCGATGCCCCACCCCCAGACCGCACACACCTCCAGCACTGCCGCCACCGCCCGCGTCCTGGACAGCGCCCGCACCCGCCACGCTCAGGCCCACCATGGTCTGCAGCTGCGCCTGGACAAGGAAGCCGCCCTACCGGCGGGACACCGCCTGCCCGGCCCCGACCCCGCACCCGCCCTCAAAGAGCGCCTGAACCGGTGCGCCCGGGAACTAGCCACCGCCCAACACGCCCATGAGCAGGCCCTAGCCCAGGTACTGCAAGCCACCACCCCCACCAGCGGCGGCCCAGCCGGCCCCGCCGACCAGACCGATACCGCCCAGCAACCCACCAAGACCGAGACCGCGATCGCTCTGGCCACCCGCCTGGCCCACCAGTTTCCCGACCGCACCCTGCACGTGGTGGCCGACTCCGCCTACCACAGCCCAGCACTAAGAGCCCTGCCCACCACCATGACCTGGACTTTTCGTCTGGCGGCCACCGCGGTCCTGCACCAGGTTCCCCCACCCGCACCGGCGGGCACCCCCACCCGGCCCGGGCGGCCCCGCTACGCGGGCCCCCGGTTGGGCACCCCCGAACAGATCGCCGCCACCGCCCACTTCGTCGCTTCCGGCAACGGCACCGGCCAGGAGATGGCCGTCATCGACTGCCGGTGGGTGCGCTCCCTGGGCCCCACACCCCTGCGCCTGATTTTGGTGCGCAACCCGCACAGCCCCCAACCCTACGAGGTGGCGTTGTTGAGCACCGATACCACCAGCCCCGCTGAAGAGATCGTGCGGCGCTATGCCGACCGGTGGCCGATCGAGGTGTGTTTCCAGGACAGTCGTGCCCATCTGGGGTTGGAGCAGGCCCAAAACCGCACCCGCGCCGCGGTGGAGCGCACGGTCCCCTTCCAGCTGCTGGCTTACAGCCTGGTGGTGGTCTGGTATCGGTGGCACGGCCAGGGGCAAGCGGACGTGGCTGCCCGCCGCTATCACCAGCCCTGGTATCGGTCCAAGACCGATCCGGCCTTCTCAGACATGATCGCCGCGCTCAGAAGGCAGGTGATCGAACACCGAATATCGTGCAGGGTGCCTGATCGGGGGTTGGGTGGGTTAATCCGAGAGATCGTCGGGGACTGGTTCGACATCGCAGCGTGAGCCGGGCCCACCCGAACCGGACACCTCTGCAAAAACCACGAAACCCGAGGGCGCTGATTTCGCTCCTGGTAGCAAGATCATCTGTTGAAACAGGGACCGAAACCGGGCTCGGGGGTGGCGGGGCGCGGTTGTGGTTCGCAGCCCTGGCGGAGATCGTGGTGCCGCGACCCTCCTCGGACGCGGAAGACGTACCCGCGAAGTAGCGTCCGAGCCATGGCGGAAGTGTTGTTGCACAGCGGTGAAAGCGGCCGCCGGTTCATCCGGGTCGGGGACGCGGTCCGGTGACCGCCCTGTCCCTGGACACTCGCCGGGGAGGGCGTCCAGGGACAGGGCGCGTGGGTTCGGGAGGGCCTCCTCTACGAGCTGGCGGGCCGGGTGCGCTGGCGCCGAGCGCTAGGCGCTCAACCGGTATCCCTCGGGGAGGACGCACTCCTCGGTGGGGCGTTGGTCGAGGTAGCCCCAGTCGAGGAGGTCGTTGACCGGGACGTGGCCGTCGCCCTCGGCCTCGGGGACTGCCTCGGCTGGGACCAGGAGCTGTTCACCGCCGCCCGGCTGTTCGAAGTGCGGGGCGATCGGCCCCACCCACGCGGTGACCGGTTGGGTGACCTCGTAGCAGTTGTAGTTGTGCTCGGGCCCGTCCGGCCAGGTGTTCAGGGAGTTCGGCGGGAGCGCTCGTGCGGAGTAGGGGGCGCCCGCCGGGGCCAGGAACGAACCCCACGGGGAGCCGAAGCGGTCCAGCATCCAGCCCCGGGGGAGTTCCTGGAGCTCCTTCAGGGGCTGGCCGTCGGCCACCGCGAAGCCGTCGTGTTCCGGGTAGTCCCAGCCGCCGTCAGCGGTCCACCAGCGGTCCAGGAACTCGGTCGGGGAGAGGCCGCCGAGGCGGTCGTACCCCTCGACCAGGCTGCCGACGGGGCCTTCTTCGGGCAGGTCGGCCGGGCCGAGGCGGGAGTCGCCGCACAGGTAGCGCTCCATGTCCTCCGCGGTGGGCGGTGGGACCAGGACCGGGCACTCCGAGACCGGCTCGGCGGTGGCCGGGCTCGCGGTCAGGAGCAGGGCGAGGGCGGTGCCGACCAGCATGGGGAACTTCCGCATGGGACTCCATTCGGTATCACTCAGAGTGAGGGTATTGATACTTAGTGGAGTTAATCATGGATGCCCAACAACGGCCGCCCCCTGTGGAGCGGCCGTCCGGTGGGAGGCTACTGGCGACCCAGGGCGCGGTAGGTCCAGCCGGACGCGCGCCAGTAGATCGGGTCCAGGGCGTTGCGGCCGTCGACGATGCGTTTCTGGGCGACCACGGCGGCCAGTTCCTCGGGGTTGGCCTCGCGGAACTCCGCCCACTCTGTCAGGAGGAGGACCACGTCCGCGTCGCGGGCGGCCTCCAGCATGGAGTTCGCGTAGTTCAGCTCCGGGTGCGCCTCGCGGGCCCGCTCCAGGGCGGCTGGGTCGTAGACGGTGACGTGCGCGCCCAGGGAGGCGATGGTCGAGGCCACGTCCAGCGCGGGCGAGTCCCGGATGTCGTCGGAGTTCGGCTTGAACGCCGCGCCCAGCACGGTGACGGTGCATCCGGCGAAGTTGCCGCCGATCAGTTGGCGGGCGATGTCGATCGTGCGCGCCCGACGGCGCTGGTTGATCGCGTCCACCTCGCGCAGGAAGGACAGCGCGGGCTCCACGCCCAGTTCGTCGGCGCGGGCCATGAACGCCCGGATGTCCTTGGGCAGGCAGCCGCCGCCGAAGCCCAGGCCGGGGCCGAGGAACTTGCCGCCGATGCGGTCGTCGTAGGACAGCGCCTCGGCGAGCTGGATGACGTCGGCGCCAGCGACCTCGGACACCTCGGCCATGGCGTTGATGAAGGAGATCTTCGTGGCCAGGAAGGCGTTGGCCGAGACCTTGACCAGCTCGGCGGTCTGCAGGTCGGTGACCAGGAACGGGATGCCCTCGTCCACCTGCTGCTGCCAGAGCGCGCGGACCGCCTTCTCCACCCGGGGCGAGTCGGTGCCGAGCACGATGCGGTTGGGCCGCAGGGTGTCCTCCACCCCGAAGCCCTCGCGCAGGAACTCCGGGCTCCAGCCGAGCTCGGCCTCCTCGCCGACGGGCGCCAGGGCGCAGAGCCGGGCGGCCAGGGTGGCGGCGGTGCCCACCGGGACGGTGGAGCGGCCCACGACCACGGTCGGCCGGGTCAGGTACGGGGCGAGGTTGTCGATCGCCGAGTTGACGTACTTCAGGTCCGCGGCTCCGGACTCGTCCCGCTGCGGGGTGCCCACACAGATCAGGTGCAGGTCGGCGAAGGCGGCGACCTGGGCGAAGTCGGTGGTGAAGTGCAGCCGACCGGTCCGGAGGTTCTCGGTCAGCAGCTCGGCGAGCCCGGGCTCGTAGAAGGGGACCTTGCCGGAGCGGAGCAGGTCGATCTTGGCCTCGTCGACGTCGAGGCCCATGACCTCGTAGCCCATCTCGGCCAGACAGGCGGCCGTGGTGGCGCCGAGGTAGCCGGTTCCGATGACGGATACCCGCATGCGTTCCGCTTCGACCACTGGTGTTCCTTCCTCGTTTCCGCACGCGCCTCGTCTGCTGGTGTGCCCGCTCATGACGGCTCACATCCCACAGGAGGGCAGAAAACGGACATGGTTCGGCCGACGGGTCGTCCGTGGGGGGACGGTGCATCACCCTACGCGTCGGGGTCTGGCGCGTGACCGAACAACACGTGAACAGTCAGGCGCACAGATTACCGGCGGGTGGGAGCCGGTACGTACCGGGGAGGAGCGTTTGCGCGAACACGCGGCAGGCGCCCGACCGTGACTTCAGTACCTGCCGTCGCCGAACGACCGGGTGTGGTCGGGGTCCTCGTCCAGCGGGGTCCACACGGCACCGGTCTCCCCGCGGCGAAACGGTGTCGTGGTTTTGTTCGGATCGTCATACTCGCGGATCGGTGAGGTGGGCGGGGGGACGTCCGGGACGGTGTCGCCCACCGGGCCGCCGTCGTTCCAGGGCTGATCCGGTTCGACCACGGTGTCCTGCCCCGACCGCCCCGCGTAGTCTTCCCGGCTGGTGCTGGCCACCACCCGCTCCCGGACCGGAACACCCGTCGAGCCGAGGTCGTTCGCCGCCCGCCAGCGGGTCGGCGACACCGCCGAACCCAGGAGGAGGACGCCCAGTGGCAGGGCCACGCCGAGCCCCGCGCCGTTCGGGTAGAGGAAGACCTCGTCGTTGATCCAGTACAGGGCCGACTCCACCGAGGCGGGGGAGAGGGCCGGCCACAGGCACAGCGCCGTCAGGAGGGTCCCGGCGGCGCCCGCTGTCAGCGGGGAGAGCCGCGAAGCCACCAGGTAGGCGCCCACTATCCCCACCAGGCACAGCACCACCACGGACAACACGGTTGTCACACTCACATCACCCTGGGTGATCTTTGGGAAGAGGTCGGCCGACCAGGCGATGCCCACCCACAGGGCGGGGGCCAGGGCGATGCCGGCGAGCAGGCCGACCAGGTGGCGGAGCACGCTAACCCTTCCTTGGCGGGGACCACCTCGGGTGGTCACCCGCAGATGTTGTCCTTCGCGGTCGTGGTGGCTGTTTCGGTACCGGCGGAGGGCTCCTCCTCCGGTTCGGGCTCCACGGCCTCGGGGGCTTCGAACGTCGTGTAGTTGAATCCGATCACGAGCTGGAGGCCGTCGTCCAGGGTGCGGTCCTCCACGGTCTCCGACCCAGGCAGGGTCTGGGCCAGGTACTCGGCGGCCCGCTCCTGACCCGGACCGTACCTGACCTCCGTGCGGGCCACGTCCCGGCTGCTCCAGTTCTCCGCGCCGTCGGTGACGTCGAACCCGGCCGTGGCCAGCTGGTTGTCCAGCCGCGCCCCCAGACCCGGGGTGGCAGTGCCGTTGAACACCCGCAGGCTGATGTCGCCCGGAACCGGCTCGGCCTCCCCACCGTCGTCCTCGGCCTCGGGCTCCGGCTCCACCAACGGGCGGTCGGCGTTGACCGCCGCGAACATCTCCCGCGCCGCGGGCTCGTCCCACAGCAGGGCGACGTCGCCGCGCGGGGTCCAGTGATTCATGTCGGCGATGGGCACCTGGGCGAAGGTGACCTCTCCGAGGTCGAGGTCGCGCATCTGATAGGCGAGGTCGTTGATGGTGCTGGTGTCCAGTCCCTCGTCCACCGTCACCGAGGAGAGCGCGCTGTCCAGGAACGCGGTCAGCTTGGTCGGGTTCGAGAGCGTCTCGGTGCTCATCGCCCGGTCGAGCATGGCCGACAGCACCTGCTGCTGGCGGTCGATCCGGTCCAGGTCGCCGCGGGCGGTGGCCCGGGTCCGGGAGAAGGCCAGCGCCTCCTTGCCGTCCACCCGGTGCGTACCGGCCTCCATGTCCAAGTGCGCCTTGGGGTCGTTGATCGCCTCGGGCAGGCACACGTCGATCCCGTCCAGGGCGTCGACCACGTCCACGAACCCGTTGAAGTCCACCTCGACGTAGTGGTCGATGCGCACGTCCGTGACCGACTCCACGGTCTGGACCGCTAGCCGGGGGCCGCCGTAGGCGTAGGCGGCGTTGATCTTGTCATCACCCTCGCCGGGTATGTCCACCCACAGGTCGCGGGGAAGGCCGATCACGGTGACGTGGTCGCGCTCGTGGTTGAGCCGCACCAGCATGATGGCGTCCGAACGCTGCCCCGGGGTGGAGCCCACACTGAGCGCGTTCTGGTCCTCCTTGCTCATCTCGCCCCGGCTGTCGGAGCCGATGACGAGGAAGGTCAGCCCTCCGGTCTCCGCCGGGCGGTCGCCGTCGGACAGCCCGCCGAACACGTCGAACCGGTTCAGGGAGCCCGACATCCACCCCGTGATCGCCCACGAGGTGCCCGAGGCGAGCAGGACCAGCACCGAGAGCACGCTCATCAGCAGCAGGCCGTTGCGGTGGCGGCGCACCCGCGGGCTGGGCACGGTGACCCGGCCGGACCTGGGGGAGCGCCGATCACCGGGTGGTACGGGCTGTGAGCGTTCGCGTCGGAACTCGCCCGTCGTCCTGCGCCGTCCGGCGTCGTCGTCGCTCATCGGCGTCCCCGTCCCACCCGTTCAGCGGTGTCCTTGGTACCTAGGTTGTCACCCGATCGGCCGAAGGGCGCGGGATGTCAACCCTCGGCGTGTTGCCCCCGATATGTTTCGAGCCGGGAACGACCGCGTTGGTTCCGGGAAATCATGTAAACCGCTCTGACCTGCCCGGCGTCATGCATGTCGCCCCATACGGGGTGGAAGTACCGGTCTTCTCTCGCACGTGTCCCCGGCTGTCAGGGGACCGGTACGTCCGTTACCCCCAACTCCCTCCTCATGTCCCTGGAGTCAAACGAAATGAACGCGTACCCGCAGCACCCCGAGGCCCTGTCCCCCAAGGACTGGCTCACCACCGTCCTGCTCAGCTTCTTCCTCGGCGGTCTGGGCGTCCACCGCTTCTACACCGGTAAGACCGGAACCGGCGTCCTGATGATCCTCACTTGCGGTGGTCTCGGCATCTGGGCCCTGATCGACTTCATCATGGTCGTCACGGGCAACTTCAAGGACTCGGACGGCCTGCCGATCAAGAACAGGTCCTGATCCCTGGGTGTGACGGCGGAGCCGAGCGGTCCGGATCCCCGGGCCGCGTGCAGTACCGTTGAGCGCGCGTCAAGCCCCCGCGGCACCTTCATGCGTTGCCACCCTGAAGGCCCCGGGGAGCCGGCGCAGTCCCGACAGTCTTGACCTTGGGAAGTGCCCGTGTCCTGGCCGCCTGTCTCCGTCGTCATGCCCGTACTGAACGAAGAGCGCCACCTCGCCGCAGCGGTGGAGCACGTCCTCGCCCAGGAGTACCCGGGCGAGCTCGAGGTCGTTCTGGGCGTCGGACCCTCCTCGGACCGCACCCGCGAGGTCGCCGACGGCCTCGCCGCCGCCGATCCCCGGGTCAAGGTGGTGGACAACCCCACCGGCAAGACCCCCGCCGGACTGAACGCCGCCATCGGCGCCTCCTCGCACGACATCGTCGCCCGCGTCGACGGCCACGCGATGATGCCCTCCGACTACCTCAGGGTGGCGGTGGAGACCCTCGACGAGACCGGGGCCGACAACGTCGGCGGCATCATGGCCGCCGAGGGCACCACTCCCTGGGAGAAGGCCGTGGCCGCCGCCATGACCTCCAAGGTGGGCGTGGGCAACGCCCGCTTCCACACCGGCGGTGAGGGCGGTCCCGCCGACACCGTCTACCTCGGCGTCTTCCGCCGCTCGGCCCTGGAGCGGGTCGGCGGTTACGACGAGGCCTTCCTGCGCGCGCAGGACTGGGAGATGAACCACCGCATCCGCACCACCGGCGGCACCGTCTGGTTCCAGCCCCGGATGCGGGTCTCCTACCGTCCGCGCCGCAACATCAAGCTGTTGGCCAAGCAGTACTTCCACTACGGTCGCTGGCGGCGCGTGGTCGCCCGCCAGCACAAGGGCACGATCAACCTGCGCTACCTGGCCCCGCCGGTGGCCGTGGCCGGGATCACCGTCGGTCTGGTCGGCGGAGCGTTCTTCTGGCCGCTGTGGCTGGTGCCCGGCGCCTACCTGGCCCTGATCACCGCCGCGTCGGTGCCGCTCACCCGCGGCCTGCCCGCTTCCTCGCGGCCGCTCATCCCGGTCGCGCTGGCCACCATGCACATGTCGTGGGGCGTCGGCTTCATCACCAGCCCGCCCGGGCTCGGCGCGGACTCCCGCACCGCCCGATCGAACAGCGGCTCCAAGACCGCCTGACCCGAATCCCGCCGCCCCGAGCGGCCACATGCGGACGGCGTCCGCCCTCGAACGGGGGCGGACGTTCTGCTAGGCAAGGGGACCAAGGAAGACCGGAGAGGGAGACATGGACGAGTTGCGCGGGGACCAGGCCGCCTGGGTGTTCGACGGTGAGTCGATCTCCATCAGGTACGAGACCAAGGGCTGGTTCAAGAGCCCGCTGCTCAAACTGCTCGGCAGCGTGGAACTCCCGGTCTCCGCGGTCCAGAGCGTGGACTTCCTCCCCGGAGCCGGGCGCAAGAACGGCTGGGTGATGAACCTGCGGATGCGCGACCGGATGGACCCCTACGCCGCCGTCGGGGCGATGCTCGACGAGAAGTCCGAGCCCTTCCGGCTGACCGGTCCGGCCAAGACCGAGCTGGTCGCGGAGTACCTGGCCGACCAGATCACGTTCGCCGCCAGTCAGGCCGGACCGCCCGACCCCGCGACCCCGACGCGCCTGGTGCCCGCCCTGCCCCTGCACATCAGGACCTGTGAGGGCACCGCCCGCCTGGAGGCCGGCCGGCTGACCCTGGTCTGGGGCGGCAGCTACGCGAGCAGCTTCAAGAAGAAGAAACAGCGCCGGGAGTACGACCTCGCCGAGATCACCGGCGTGGAGTGGATGCCCCTGGACGACTGGGGCTGGGGCTTCGTCCGTTTCATCACCCGCGAGAACGCCGAGGGCACCTCGGCCAAACCCAAGAACGACCTCAACCTGTTGCGCGCCGGTGAGGAGGGCAACGAGATCCACCAGGTGCTCCTGCTCGCCGCCGCGGTGACCGCGCACCGCTGGGCGCTGGGCGGGGCCACCAGACCCGCGCTCGCGTCCGGTGCGGACGGCACGGAGGAGGCCCCGCCCGGCTTCGACGACCCGGAGTGGTGGAAGGAGGCGGCCCGCAACACCATGGAGGTCATGCGCGGGCCGCGGTTGACCCTGAACCTGCCCGGTCTGGGGAGCGCCAAGGTCGGTGAGGACGGTCCGGAGGAGCCGGCCGAGGCACAGCGGCCCCCGGAGGCCGAGCCCGCCCCGGCACCCGCACCGCCCGCCGCCCCCGCGGGCGCGGCGGGCGCCGACACCGCGTGGATCTTCGAGCAGATCGAACGGCTCGGCGACCTCCACGCCAAGGGACTGCTCACAGACGAGGAGTTCAGCGCGAAGAAGGCCGAACTACTCGACCGCATCTGAGCGGATCCCGCCTCACCCGGTGCTCCCGGTCGCCTCCTTCAGCGCCGCCACCGCTCCGGGGACGTCGTCCACGACGACGGCGTCCATTCCGGCACGGGCGAACCGAGCGGCGTCCACCGGGGCCGGGCACCAGGAGATCATCTCCAACCCGGCCCGGTGCGCCGTCTCCACCGTGTACTCCAGTTCCCGGCGGCCCGGCCGGGGGTTCTCCCCCGACAATCCCAGCGCCCGGGCGTCCACCGCCACGATCGGGCAGCCCATGCCCACCGCGCCCGGGACCGCCGTGTCCGCCGGGTTGCGCACGTAGGGCATCCACGCCGTCGCGACCCCCGGAGCGCCCTCGCGCACACCCAGCAGTAGACCGGGGTCGAAAGAACAGACGAACATCCGGCGCCGCTTGGCCTCCCGGCGCAGGAACGGCAGGACCAGGGACAGGGTCCGCCGGGCCGGGGCGTCCACCCCGTCCTCCATCACCGTCTTGACGTCCACGTCCAGGCCCAGCTCGGTCGGGATCGCGGCCAACCCCTCCTCCAGACCGGCCAGGCCCGCCGCCCGGCACTGTTCCTCGGTGAGGTCCACGATCGCGCGGCCGTCGTCCAGCGCCGCGTTGTGGAAGAGCACCAGCCGGTCGTCGGCGGTGCGGCGCACGTCGATCTCGATCCAGTCCGCGCCGGTCCGCGCCGCCAGCTCGAAGGAGGCGGGCGTGTTCTCCAGCGCGCCGTCGACCACGCCCCGGCCCGCGCCCCGGTGGCCGATCACCGCGGTGGCCCCGAAGACCGCGCTCATGAGGGCGCACCCGGATCGGCGTGCGCACGCATCCGGCGCAGCAGGGTTTCGGCGACCTCCACGTCACCCGGGTTGGTCACCTTGATGTTGGTCTCCTCACCCGGCACGATCCGCACCTCCTCCTCGGGCAGGTACCGCAGCACCACCCCGCAGTCGTCGGTGGCCACCAACGAGGGATCGGCCATCGCCAGTTCGTAGGCGCGCCGTGCCACACCCAACCGGAAGCCCTGGGGGGTCTGCATCCTGCGCAGCCGGGAACGGTCCGGGGTCTGCGCGATCACCTCGCCACCGGTGCGCCCCGGCGCCACCCGCACCACGGTGTCGGCGCTGGGCACCGCCACACCCACGGCCCCCGCCGAACCGAGCGCCGCCACACAGGCGGCGATCGTCCCCGGGCGCACCAGCGGCCGGGCCGCGTCGTGCAGCAGCGCCAGGTCGGAGTCGGCCGCCCCGGCCATCGCCGACAGCGCCGCGTAGGAGGTGTCCGTCCGGGTCGCCCCGCCCGGAAGCACCCGGGAGACCTTGCCGAAACCGGCCTCGGCGACGATGTCCTCGACCCGCCCCACGTACTCCTCGACCATCAGCACCACGATCTCGTCCACCTCGGGACTGGCCTCGAAGGCCGCGATCGAGTGCTCGATGATGGGCCGACCCTCCAGGGGCAGCAGCTGTTTGGGGGAGGGCGCGCCCATCCGGGCCCCGACCCCTCCGGCCAGAACCGCCGCGATCACCCGCGGACCTGCGGACATTGCTTCCCAACTTTCCTGAGGCGGGATGTCAGTCGCTGACCCTAGCCGAACCGGGTGAAGGCGAGGTGGGCGGGAATGATGCGGATGTGGGGTGCGCGGCACGTGGTTGGCACGGTCTGTCCGATGCAGCGGTAACCTATGGACGCCTGTTTGGCGTGCCCGGTCCATACCTCCTCTGATGCGGTCGTGGAGCCGGGCGCGGTTCATGACATCCCCCGGTCACCCGAAACACCCCCGTTCCGGTCCGGTGAGGGTCCGACCGTGTGACCGCGTAGACGGCTGGTGCGCGCAGGCATTTCGATAGACGCGACAGTCCGGCACATCGTGAACCGGACGATCTCAAACCTTGGAGGTGGCGGTGGCGTCAAGGACGCTGGCCGTCTGGGAGCACCGGAAGGTCGTCGGCCTCCTGGTCCGGCGCGACCTGAAGGTCAAGTACCAGCAGTCCGTGCTGGGTTACGCCTGGACGATGTTGGAACCCCTCGCGCTGACGATGGTGTACTGGTTCGTCTTCGGCATCGTGCTCCAGGCGGACCGGGGCATGCCCAACGACGGGGACGTTCCCGGCGGTTACATCCTTTTCCTGGTGGCGGGCATCCTGCCCTGGACGATCTTCGGGTCGATCCTCGGCGAGGCACCGCGCGCGATGATCACGCACTCGAAGCTGATCACCACGATGAAGGTCCCCCGGGAGATCTTCCCCATGGCCACCGTCAGCACCAAGT
Source organism: Nocardiopsis metallicus (assembly GCF_014201115.1). GTDB lineage: Bacteria > Actinomycetota > Actinomycetes > Streptosporangiales > Streptosporangiaceae > Nocardiopsis > Nocardiopsis metallicus. The sequence continues at coordinate 4,424,941 of NZ_JACHDO010000001.1, read as the reverse complement.
TCGTCGAGTACCTGCTGACCTGGCCGGTCCTGCTGATCTTCGTGTTCGCGATGGGCGGTCAGTTCAGCTGGGTGGGCATGTTCTTCTGGCTGCCGCTGGCGATCGTGCTCACCTTCATGTTCGGTCTGGGCGTCACCCTGTTCCTGTCCGCGGTCAACGTGTTGCTCCGCGACGTGGAACGGCTGACGCGTATCCTGACCCGCATCCTGTTCTACGGCTCGGCGATCCTGTTCCCCGCCGCCATGGTGCTCGATTCGGGTGCGCCTGGCTGGGCGAAGACGATCTACGAGCTCAACCCGCTGATGGGTATCTTCCAGATGCACCGCACGGTGTGGTTCTCCGACTACGCGGAACTAACGCCGAGCACTCTCGCGTTGACCTCTGCGGTGGTCGGTTCCATCCTGATGTTCGTCATCGGATACTGGACGTTCCGCCGTCTGGAGACGTCCGTTCTGAAGGAGTTGTGATGGCGTCCACCTACGAGGCCGCGGTCACCAGCGGTCCGATCATCGAGGCCAAGGGCCTCGGTGTGAAGTTCGCCGTGAACCGCCGACGCAAGCGCAGCCTCCGTGAGATGTTCATCCACGGCAGCAAGCGCGACCCCAACGCCGAGGGCAGCGAGTTCTGGCCGCTGCGCGACGTCTCCTTCGACGTCGCCAAGGGCGACTGCGTGGGCATCGTCGGCAAGAACGGCACCGGCAAGTCGACCCTGCTCAAGATGATCGCCGGGGTGCTCATCCCGGACGAGGGCAAGGTCAGCGTGCACGGCAAGGTCGCCCCGCTGCTGGAGCTGCGCGCCGGGTTCAACGACAACCTCACCGGGCGCGAGAACGTGTACCTGGTCGGTTCGCTGCACGGTATGCCAGAGAAGGAGATCGACGCGCGCTTCGACGAGATCGTCGACTTCGCCGAGATCAAGCCGAAGTTCATCGACACCCCGATCCGCCACTACTCCAGCGGTATGAAGGTGCGCCTGGGCTTCGCGCTCATCTCCCAGCTGGAGCACCCCATCATGCTGGTCGACGAGGTGCTCGCGGTGGGCGACAAGGCCTTCAAGCGCAAGAGCTACGAGGCCATCGACCGCATGCTCGCCAACGACCGCACGATGGTGCTGGTCTCGCACAACGAGAAGGACCTGCGCCGCTTCTGCAACCGCGGTCTGTACATCAAGGGCGGCACGCTCGCCCTCGACACCGACATCGACTCCGCCCTGGCCGCGTACAACGAGGACACCAGGGTGGAGATCGAGGAGCGCAAGAAGAAGGACGCGGCCAAGAAGAAGCGGGCCGAGGAGGCGGAGAAGAAGCTCGAGGCGGAGCAGCGGGCCGCCACCTCGGATTCCGCCGAGGGTAAGCCCGTCGACTCCGCCGAGAAGCCTGAGGGCGGCTCCGCTGACAAACCCGACGGCAAGGACGGCGGTCAGGCCGCCTGAGCGGCGCCTACCTGATCTGTGCTGGCCTGATGTGGTCGAAACCACCTGAAGGTTGACGAAAAAGCGCACCCCGGACTGTTCCGGAGGTGCGCTCTTTCGCGTCCGGACCTGTCCGGAACGCCCTTGGAGGGCTGAAAGCGGCATCTCGGCGGCCATGGGCGTGTCAGTGGTTGATTGCGCACAGAGCGTAGGCGACGGTGACTCTCAGTTGAAACTGGGAGGGCACGGGCATGGCTGGCACAGTGGCGCGGGCGACCGCGCGGATGTTGGGGCGCAGGCACGTCACCCGTTCGGGGGTGACCCGGATCAGCGTCCTGCTGGCGGTCGCCGCGGCGGTTTGGTTCAGTCGGGCCGACCTCGTCGGCGCCCTGGCCGGATCCGCGCTGCTCGGGCTGGTCCTGTTCTGCGACGCGGTCCGCTCCCGGATGCGGGCCAACCGCAGGGACGCCCTCACCGTCTGGACGGCCTCCATCGCCGCCCAGCTCCGGGAGTACGCCGTTTACGTCGGCCTCGCCTTCGGGGCGGCCGCCGCCGGGTTCACCAGCGCCTGGGGGTGGGCCGCCGGCGCGCTGATCGCCCTGGCCCTGCGTGACGCGCTCCTGGTGGCCCGCTCGGCCCCCGCGGCGGCCTCGGGCGGCTCGGGGGCGAAGCCGCCCGCCCTGCCCGCGCAGCGTCGCGCTGAGGGCTTCCGGGTGCCGCCGCCCAGGCCGGGCTCCACCGGAAGCGCGGCTGCGACGGCCGCCCCCTCGCTGGCTTCCCCGGTGGCGCCGGAAGCCGACGGGGGCCTCTCTCCGGTGCTCCTGGCCCGGCGGGTCATGGTCTTCGGCCAGCCGATCCGCTTCCTCGTGATCGCCGTCGCCACCGTGGCCGTGGACGCGCGGATCGCCTTCCTCAGCCTGATCGTCGGCTGCGCCGTGGCGATCACCGGGGAGCTGGTCGACCCCTCCTCCCGAGGGGGGCGCCGATGAGCGCGGGGGAGACGGGGGAGGAGCCCCCGGGCACGCGGGAACGCTTCGTACCCACCATCCCCGATCTGCGCCTTCTTCGTGATGACAGTCACATCGGGGTGCTGCTGGGCAGGATCGTTCCAGGACTGGCCCCGCCGCTGCTCACCGCCGTCGCCGCGGCCGTCGTCGTCCTGGTGCTGATCGCGGCTGACGGGGGACAGCCCACAGGCATTACCCTGTTCGCACCGGTCGCTGCCCTGCTACTGTCCGGTCTGGCCTCGGGCCACCCCCACGACGGGCGGTACGACTGGCTCGTACCCCCGATCCTGCGCGTCACCGAGTACAGCTACCTGGCGGTCGTCGGGCTCGCGTCCGGCGTACCCGGTCCCCTGGTGTTCGTACTCTTGATGACGGTCGTCTGCCATCATCGCGACGACGTCGCACGGCCCGCCGTCGGTGTCAGTCGACCGGTGTGGGTGCGGCACGCCGCGCTCGGCTGGGACGGCCGGATGCTCGTCATCGCGGTCGGGGGCGCGTTTTCCGCCCCCACCACCGCCTACGGCATACTCGCCGCGTACCTGGCGGTCTTGCTCGTCCGCGAGGCCGTGCGCACCTGGAGCGCCACACCGGTGACCGACGTGGGCGTCAGCACCGCCACGCAGGGCGACGGCGTCGTCCTGGGGGATCACCCGATCACCCGCCGGGGAGACGGGGGCCGACCGGCCGCCGGAACGAACGGGGAGGCGTGAGAGCCTCCTCGAACTAAGGAGGAACACGCCCTCATGCTCGGAATGGTTCTCGCCGCAGGCGCGGGGCGCCGTTTGCGCCCCTACACCGACACCCTGCCCAAGGCCCTGGTGCCCGTTGACGGCGAGACGACCATCATGGACATCTCGCTGCGCAACCTGGCCGCCGCCGGGCTCACCGACGTCGTCGTCGTGGTCGGTTACCGTGCCGAGGCCGTCGAGGAGCGCAAGGAGGCGCTGGAGAAGCGCCACGGCGTCAAGCTCACCCTCAGCTACAACGACAAGGCCGAGGAGTGGAACAACGCTTACTCCCTGTGGACCGCGCGTGAGTTCTTCTCCGAGGGCGTCCTCCTGGTCAACGGCGACACCGTGCACCCGGTGAGCGTCGAGGAAACGCTACTCGCCGCCCGGGGGCCGGAACTCCTCCTCGCGGTGGACAACGTGAAAACCCTCGCCGACGAGGAGATGAAGGTGACCCTCGACGGCGAGGGCCACCTCAGCACCATCACCAAGCTGATGGACCCGGCCACCGCCGCGGGCGAGTACATCGGCGCCACCCTCATCGAGGGCTCGCTGGCCCCGCGCCTGGCCGACGCCCTCAAGGCCACCTGGGAGCGCGACCCGCAGCTGTACTACGAGGACGGCTACCAGGAGCTCGTCCGCCGCGGAGAGAAGATCTCCGTCGCCCCCATCGGCAAGGTCGACTGGGTCGAGGTCGACAACCACGACGACCTGGCCAAGGCAAGGGAGATCGCGTGCCACTACTAGCCCGAATGCTCCCCTCCCCGCTGGCGATCGACGTTCGCCGGGGAGCCATCGCCTCGCTCGGAACGGTGCTGTCCGACCGCCGGATCGCCACCGAGGGACGCATCGCCGTCGCGGTGGGCCCGGGCCAGGGCGCACAGATCGCCGCTGACCTCGACCTGCCCAACTGCGAGGTCTTCAAGGTCGAGGAAGGCACCGTCGACGCGGCGACCGAACTGGGCAAGAAGCTGCGCTCCGGCGCTTATGAGGCCGTGGCCGGTATCGGCGGCGGCAAGATCATCGACGTCACCAAGTTCGCCGCGACCATGGCGGGCATCCCGATGGTGGCCGTGGCCACGAACCTGGCCCACGACGGCATCGCCTCCCCCGTCAGCTCCCTGGAGCACGAGGGCGGCAAGCCGTCCATCGGCGTCACCATGCCCCTCGCGATCGTCATCGACGTCGACTACGTCCGGGCGGCCCCGCCGCACCTGGTGCGCTCCGGCATCGGTGACGTGGTCAGCAACATCTCGGCCATCGAGGACTGGGAGCTCGCCGGGAAGGTGAACGACGAGCCGATCGACAGCATGGCCGTCACCTTCGCGCGCGTGGCCGCCGAGGCGGTCCTGCACCGCCCCGACTCGATCGAGTCCGAGGGGTTCATCAAGGTCCTGGCCGAGGGCCTGGTGCTGTCCGGCATGGCCATGGTGGTCGCCGGGTCCAGCCGCCCGGCGAGCGGCGCCTGCCACGAGATCCTGCACGCCATCACCCAGCTCTCCCCCGGTACGAGCAACCACGGTGAGCTCGCCGGCCTGGGTGCGCTGTACGCGTCCTACCTGCGGGTCGAGCACCTGGACTGGCCGCAGGCGCGTCTGGAGGAGATCAGGAACTGCCTGATCCGCCACGACCTGCCGATCGTGCCCTCCGACGTCGGTCTCGACGAGGCCTCGTTCGCGCGTGCGGTGGTCCACGCCCCGGGCACCCGCCCGGGCCGGTTCACCATCCTTGAACACCTGAACCTCTCCGAGGACGAGATCGGGCGGAGTGTCGCGCGCTATGTCGAAGCCGTCGGTCGCTGAGGTCCGCGCGGGCGGCCAGCCCGCGGGGATCAAGGAGCGTGTCAACGAGGAGCACTGGGCGGGCCGTCTCTACATGCGGGACATCTCCCCGTACCTGACGACCCTCTTCGTGCGCCTGCGCGTGCCGCCGAACCCCATCACCTACCTGATGATGGTCTTCGGCGTGCTCGCCGGTGTGATCGTGGCCTTCGGCGGACTGTGGTCGGCGATCCTCGCCGCCGTGTTCGTGCAGATCTACCTGCTGCTGGACTGTTCCGACGGCGAGGTGGCCCGCTACACCGGCCGCACCAGCGTGGCCGGGATCTACCTGGACCGCATCGGGCACTACGTGTCCGAGGTCGCCCTGCTGATCGGCCTGGGCATCCGAGCCCAGGGCGAGTTCGAGGCGGGCGGCTGGGTCATCCTGGGCATGACCGCCGCGCTCGGTGTCGTGCTGATCAAGGCCGAGACCGACAACGTCGTGGTGGCCCGGGCCAAGGCGGGCCTGCCGGAGAAGATCTCCGAGGAGGCCATGAAGCCGAAGTCCTCGGGGCTGAGCCTGGCCCGCCGCCTGGCCTCCACGCTGAAGGTGCACCGCCTGATCCAGGCGGTCGAGCTGTCCCTGATCGTGGTGGTGGCGGCCGTGGCCGACCTCTTCCTCGGGGACCTGACGGCCACCCGGATCCTGGTCGTGGCCTGCGCGGGCGTGGCGGTTCTGATGAGCTTCGCGCACTTCGTGAGCGTGCTCGCCTCCCGCCGCCTCGAGTAACGCGATGATGACGTTTTGACGTCTCCTACGGAGCCGTGAGCGATACCCCGTTCACGGCTCCGTACACTTCGCTTTTATCCTTTCGTTAGTCTGTTTCTGCGAAAGTTGACAGGTGTACACCTGTCAGTCGCACGACGTCCACTGAACGGTCGCAACCATGGCCACACCCGTGATCCCTCCCCCGCAAGGCTCCGACGCCTCCGCCACGCGTCCGACCCGCGCGCCAGGAGCCGAACGGAGCAGCTCCCAGGTGCCCGGTACCGGAAAGCCCACCCTGTCCTGCGTCCTGCTCACCATGGGCAACCGCCCGGCCGAGCTGCGCCGCGCGATCACCAGCGTGTTCGAGCAGGAGGGCGCGGACGTCGAGGTCGTCGTCGTGGGTAACGGCGCCGACCTGCCCGAGCTGCCGGAGGGCGTCACCACGGTGCGCCTGCCGGAGAACGTGGGCATCCCCGCGGGCCGCAACGAGGGCGTGCGGGCGACCAGCGGCGACATCGTCCTGTTCCTGGACGACGACGGCTGGTACCGGTCCAAGGACCTGGCCAGGCACGTGCGCGAACGCTTCGCCGCCGAACCGGCCCTGGGCGCGCTGTCGTTCCGCATCGCCGACCCCGACGGCGGCCCCGACCAGCGCCGCCACGTACCGCGGCTGCGCGTGGGCGACTCCCGCAAGTCCAGTGTGGTCACCACCTTCCTCGGCGGCGCCAGCGCCGTCCGCCGGACCGCCTTCGACGAGGGCGGCGGCCTGCCCGGCGAGTTCTTCTACGCCCACGAGGAGACCGACCTCGCCTGGCGCATCATGGACTCCGGGTACACCATCGAGTACGACGCCGACGCGGTGATGTACCACCCGGCCGTCGCGCCGACCCGGCACGAGGACTTCTACCGGCTCAACGCCCGCAACCGGGTGTGGCTGGCCCGCCGCAACCTCCCGTGGCCGCTGGCCTTCGCCTACCTGGGCACCTGGGTCGGCCTCACGGTGCTGCGCGAGCGCGACCGCGCCGCCCTCAGGTCCTGGTTCTCCGGTTTCCGCGAGGGCTGGCGCGAGGACGCGGGTCCGCGTACCCCCATCAGCTGGAAGACCGCCTGGCGGATGACCCGGGCCGGTCGCCCCCCGATCATCTGACCGGCCTTCGCTCCGGGGTCCCGGCGAGGGGCGCGTGCCGCCTGGCACGCGCCCCTCGCGCGCGTACGGCAGCCGACTCGGCGCGCATCGTTTCGGTGTGTATGTAGATACCCTCCCGGCACGTCACACAAATTGTTGCTTCTTGACAATAGTTGACGTAGTCGGCATTGTTTTCGAGGGAGCGCGCGAGCGGGGTGGCCTACGCTGAGCGGAAGCCGCGCTGCTCGCGCTCGACTCCTCCGGCGCCGCTGTCCAGACGGTCCGCCGCCTCCTGGAAGGCGGTGAGGCCCTCCATCAGCATCGCCCGTTTCCTCGGGGGCATACGGGCGACCACGGCGTGGAGCTCGCGCTCCCGCCGGGCCCGGAGGTCCCGGAGGTATGAGCGCCCGCTCTCGGTCAGCCAGACCCGCAGTTCGCGACGGCTGTTGGGACTGGCGGTCCTGTTCACGAAGCCGACCGCCTCCAAGCGGTCACACAGCCTGCTGACAGACGGAGGGGTGGAGCCCAGACGATCGGTGACGGTCCGCAGGTTCACGCCGTCCTCGTTATCGAGGATGAACAGGACCTTGAGCTGGGACGCCGATACCGGAGCGGTCGCGACCTCGCGCCCCCGCCCCCACAGCACCTCGACCAACTCGGTCGTTTCGGACGCGGCCCGAGTGGCGTCCCATGCCTGGTCCTGAGATTCAGCACTCACTTTCCAGCCTCACCACATCGCGGTTGTGGGTCGAACCCGTGCCCTGGTCGGCAGTCGGGTATCTCCAAGACCATAACGGAACGCCCGGTTCCGTGCCCGCCGACCGTGTCCCGCCCAGAACCCGGCGGACACGCACAGACTCCAGCACAGAAAACACAGGTTGACGACTTTGAACGGATACGAGGCGGTCGTTCGGGCCCTGCAGAAGGCCAGGCCCGACGGACTGCTGACGGCGCTCCGGGGTGCTCTCGGCACGCACTATGAAGCGCTGGCGGTGGACCTGCTGCTGGCCGACTACGGGATGACAGCGCTGTGCTATGTCACTGAGCCGGAGGAGGACCCCCGACAGCACTCACTGTTCAACAGCGCGGACGGCCGGGCCTTCGGCTCCCAGGCGAGGCTGGTGGAGAAGTTCGCCGGCGCCGGTCGGGCGATCGTCCGCCTGCCGGTCAGCGTCAGGGGGGACCGGCTGGGCGTTCTCGTGGTGGAACTCCCCTTCTCCGAGCCGGCGCCCAGCCTCCTCCGCGACCTGGAGCGGATCGCACGGGCCCTGGGGCACGAACTCATCGTCGCCGAGCGGGACACCGATCTCTACCGCGCAGTGCGGCGTCGCGATCGCCTCACCCTCGCCGCCGAGATGCAGTGGGACCTGCTGGCCGGCCGCGCGTACGAATGCCAGGAGTACGGCATAGGGGCCCAGTTGGAGCCCGCCTACGCTATCCGCGGGGACAACTTCGACTGGTCGGCCGGGAGCGACCGGCTCCTGCTCAGCGTCACCAACGGCATGGGTGAGGGCATCGAGGCGTCCCTGCTCACCAGTCTGGCCGTCAACGCTTTGCGCAACGCCAGGCGGGCGGGGGTGCCGCTGGCCGATCAGGCCGCCCTCGCGGACAAGGCCGTCTACGCCCAGCACGGCGGGGAGCGCTACCTGGAAGTGCTCCTGCTCTCCTTCGATCCGGCCACCGGCGAGGTGCAGGTGGTCGACGCCGGTTCGCCCCGCCTGTACGTGCTGCGGGACGACACGGTGACCCGCTACCCCTTCGAGGCCCAGATGCCGCTGGGCATGGCCGAGGACACCGTCTACACCGCGCAGCACTTCTCGGTTCAGCCCGGTGACCGTCTGGTGTTCGTGAGCGACGGGGTGTTCGACGCACACGGGGGCAGCCCCGACCTCTTCGGTGTCCGGGCGCTGGCCCGCTCGATCCTCTCGACCCGACTGCTCCCCGCGGCCTCGGTGCCGCAGGAGGTCCTGCGCAACCTCGCCGACTACCGCCAGGGCGTCAGGAGCGAGGACGACGCCTTGGTCGTGTGCCTCGACTGGAGGGGCAAGGGGTGATCCGCTTCCGCGCGGGGGCAGGCCTCCGGCTGCCCCCGCGCCATTCTGGTAGACAGTTGTCGAACGGCAACCAATCAACGATGGGATCCACATGACCGATGTCCCTCCGGTCGGGAGCGCGTCACGGGCAGTATCACGGCTCCTGCGGGACAGAAACGAGCAGATCGCCCAGCGGTGGGCCGACCTGCCGCTCTTTCAGGCGGTCTTCACCGTCACCCGGGACGAGGCGGTGGAAGCCTGCCATGCGCTCCTGGAATCCCTGGTCCACGTTGTCGAGAGCGGTCGAGTCGGCGATATCGATGCCCCCGGTTTCGGAACGATCCGGCAACAGTTGGCCGCGATGAGCGCCTCGCGGACCCGTTCGGGGCTGTCCATCGGCCAGGTCGACCGCGAGGTCGGTGCCCTGGGAACCGCCCCCGCGGAGATCCTGGTACGCGAGGCCGGAGAGGGCGGGGAGGAGCTGCTCAGCGCCCGGTTGCTGTTGACCGAGCTCCTGTCCACCCTCCGGGTCGTCGTCATCGAGACAACGCTCCAGGAGAACCGCGAGATCGTGGACCGTCAGCGCCAGCAGCTGATGGAGATGACCACCCCCGTCATCAAGCTCTGGGACCGGCTGGTGGCCGTTCCGCTGATCGGCATGCTCGACAGCGCCCGGAGCCAGGTGGTGATGGAGAACCTCCTGGACGCCATCGTCGAGCACAACGCCACCATGGCGATCCTCGACATCACCGGGGTGCCCACGGTCGACTCCCTGGTGGCCCAGCACCTGATGAAGACCGTCGCCTCCGCCCGCCTCATGGGGGCCGACTGCGTGATCTCGGGCATCCGGCCCGCGATCGCCCAGACCATCGTCCAGCTCGGACTCGACCTCGGACCGGTCACCACCCGGGCCACCCTCGCCGACGCGCTGGAACTGGCGCTGGAACGGCAGAGCGACAAGGACCAGGCGTTCGCGCCCCGCCGCTGACAGACCGATCGGACCAGAATCGTGCAGCTTGGAGCATCCCCTGTTCCCGTCCTGGACCTGGGTGGCATCCTGCTCATCAGTATCCAGGGTGAACTCCCGGACAACGCGGCCGTCGACCTACGGACGGACGTGACCCTCGCCTTGTCCGACACCGGGGCCCGTGGTGTCATCATCGACATCTGCGGACTGGACATGGTCGACTCCTTCCTGGCCAGGGTCCTGGCCGAGGTGGCCGCCAGTGCCCGACTGCTGGCGGCCCAGGCGGTGCTCGTGGGAATGCGCCCCAGCGTCGCCATCACCCTGGTCGAGCTCGGGCTCACCCTGCCCGGGCTGGAGACCGCGCGGACCGTCAGCGAGGCGGCCTCCCGCTTCGGGGTCGAGATCCGGCAGACCGGGGACCGGTCCGCCGCCAGGGGCACCGATCGGACCCCGACGTGAGCACCGGTCAGCGCACCGCCCTCAGCCTTCCGGTTCGCAATGACGCGGATCTGATGACTGTGCGCCAGCGGGTGCGCGCCCTGGCACAGGAGCTCGGATTCGGCTTGGTCCAGCAGACCAAGCTGGTGACCGCGGCCAGTGAACTCGCCCGCAACACCCTCGTCCACGGGGGCGGGGGCTCCGTCACCGTTGACAAGGTCTCCGACGGCCGTGGCCGTGACGGGCTCACCCTGACCTTCAGCGACGACGGACCGGGTATCGGTGACGTCGACCTGGCGCTGCGTGACGGCTACTCGACGGCCGGAGGGCTCGGCATGGGGCTGAGCGGGTCCAAACGGCTGGTGCATGAGTTCTCGGTGGAAACCGCACCGGGTGGGGGCGCCACGGTCACCGTAACGCTGTGGTCGGGAACCTCGCCCCATGGACGGCGATGACCAGGGTCTGGGACGTGTCGGTCGGCGACTCCACCCTGGTCCGCCGGGCGAGGGAGGCCGTGGAGGAGGCTGCGGTCGCCGCGGGCCTGAACCCGGCCAGGGCCGGGGACGCCGCACTGACGGCGACGGAACTCGCCACCAACGCGGTCAAGTACGCGGGCGGCGGCCGGATCGTCGCCGAGGTGGCGCGCGACGACTGGGGCAACGCCCGAGCCCTGCAGATCCTCGCGCTGGACCACGGCCCGGGCATCCTCGACGTGGACCGGGCCATGGCCGACGGCTACTCGACCGGTGGTTCGCTCGGAAGCGGGCTGGGTGCCTGCGCCAGGGCCTGCGACCACTTTGAGGTGGACAGCGTCCCCGGCCGGGGCACGCTCGCCCTGGCCCGGATCGCTGCCCCCGAACACCGGGGCCGGTTCTCCGGGCCCGCCGTCACCGGTGGCCTGCACCTGCCCCTGGGCGGCCACCCCGAGTCCGGTGACGGTCTGGCCTTCCGTAGCGGTTCGGGACACCGCACCGTCATGCTCGCCGACGGCCTGGGCCACGGAGCCGCGGCCGCGGAAGCCAGCGATGCCGCGGCGGGCACTGTGCGGCGCCAGGCCGGAGAACCCCCCGAAGCACTGCTGCGACTGCTGCACGCCGAGCTGCGCTCCACCAGGGGCGCCGCCGTGGCCGTGGTCGACATCGACGAGTCGGCCCACCGGCTCACCTTCTGCGGGGTGGGCAACGTCGGTGCCCGGCTGCACAGCAACGGACGCTGGGAGACACTGCTCTCCCAACCCGGCATCGTCGGCGCCTTCGGCCTGCGCACCCCGGTGCCCCAGCGCCGTGCGTGGAATAGGGGGGACATGCTGGTTCTCCACACTGACGGACTGCCCAGCCGTTGGTCACCCGAGGGCATCGAAGGCATGGTCACCCGGGACGCCGCGCTGATCGCCGGACGGGTTTTCCGTGACGCGGGCAGCGCCGCTCGCCCCCTGCGCGACGACACCGCCGTCGCCGTCGCGCTGCACACCGAACGCTTCGACGGGAAGAGGGCATGAGCCACCGTCTCCTGAGTGAACCTTTCCGCTCCCCGGTGGACGTGGCGCTGGTCCGCGCCCGTATCGGTCACCTCCTGCGCGCGGGCGCACAAGCCCCGGAGGTCGGAGCGGAGTTCCTGTCCGTCACTGCGGAGCGTGCGCTTGACCACGTCGAGTCCGGCTCCTCCGGCCAGGTGTGGCTGGAGCTGTCGAGCGACCACCGCGCGCTGAGGGCGACCGTCGTCGGCGACGGACCGGAGTCCGAAGCCTGGGTGAGGACCCTCGATCTGGAGCACCCCCTGCCCGATGCGGTGACAGGCCCGGAAGGCTCTACACGGGGACCCTCCGAAGTCGAACTGCTGGCCGCCCAACAGCTGGCCGACGACCGCCACCACCTGCGGATGACCCGCCTGGCCCGCCAGCGCGCCGAGGAACTCGCCTCGCACCAGCGCGAACTGGAGGAGACCAACCAGGGCGTGCTGGCCCTGCACGCGGAACTCGCCCAGGCAAGTGACGAGCAGCAGCGCCTGCTGCGCGCCGAGCGCGCAGCGCGGGACGAGGCGGAGACAGCCCGAAGCCGGCTGACCTTCCTGTCGGCGGCCAGCGCCCAACTCATGGCCACCCTCCAGCGGACGGAGATCTGCGGGCACCTGGAGAAACTGCTTATCCCGGAGTACGCGTTGGCGGTCGACCTGTGGGTGGTCGACGAGGGCGACACCCTGGTCGGCCTGGGGGGTTCCGACGCGGTGGACCCCCCCAGGACGGTGGTTCGCTCGGTCAATGAGCGGCGTCCTGTGCACGGCCGTCCCAAGGACGGCGTGCGCAGCACGGCGTTTCCCCTGCTGCTGTCTTCCAGGCCCCTGGGCGCCATGTTGCTGCACCGCATCACCGATGTCGAGGACGACAGCCTTATGCTGGGCGAGCTCGCCCGCCGGGTAGCCGCCGCGCTGGAGAACGCCCAGCGCTTCGAACACGAGCGCGACACCGCCGCCACCCTGCAGCGGGCCATGCTCACCCAGCTGCCCCGGGTCCCCGGGCTGGAGCTCACCGCGCGCTACCGTCCTGCTGAGGGCGGTATGAACGTGGGCGGCGACTGGTACGACGTCTTCCCCCTCGAAGACGGCGAGTACGTTGGCGTGGTCGGGGACGTCACCGGGCACGGAATCCACGCCGCGGTCACGATGGGACAGCTGCGCACCGCTCTGCGCGCCTACGCGGTGGACGAGCGCAGCCCGGCCGCCCTGCTCGGGCTCCTGCACCGGCTGCTCGACCGCCTTGAACCGGACCTGTTCGCCACGGCCGTCATCATCCGCTTCCGACAGGGCAGCTCAGAGGTGACCATGGCCTCGGCCGGGCACCCGCCACCGCTGCTGAGGAAGGCGCCGGGCGAGGCCGCCCCGATCGAGATGCCGTCGGGCGGCATGCTGGGCCTCCCCGTCGACCTCACCCACACCGACCACCGCGTGGAGATTCCGCCGGGCAGAGCACTGCTGCTGTACACCGACGGCCTGGTCGAACGCCGTGGGGAGTCCATCGACGACGGCATCGCCCGTCTGGCGGAGGGCTTCGGAACGGCCTTTCGGCCGGGCGGTGATCCGGAGCGGGCCGCAGACGAACTGCTGTCCTCGGCCCTGCGCGACCACTCCTACGACGACGACGTCTGCATGCTGCTCCTGAGCCCGACCGCGGACACCGGCTGACCTGAACAAGGAAGGGCGGGCGCCATGCGGCGCCCGCCCCTTTCGCGGCTGTTCCGGGATCAGATCTCGGTGACGGCCTCTTCGTAGTCCAGGCGCGGGAGACGGTCGAACCAGGCGTCGGGACCCGGCTTGCCGATGTTCATGACCACGACCGGGGTCTGGGTGGAGTCCTCGCCGAAGAGCTCCTTGCGCAGGCCCTCGGCGTCGAAACCGGTCATCGGGCCGGCGGCCAGGCCGGCGGCCCGCACACCCATGATCAGGTAGGCGACCTGGAGGAAGGCGTTCTGCAGCGCCATGGACTCGCGGGCCTCGACCGGCATGCCGGCGAAGTTGTCGCGGGCGTCCGGCATGACCGGGAAGGTCTTCGGGAAGTGCTCGTGGAAGGAGCTGTCCGCGGACAGGACCAGGGCCAGCGGGGCGGTCGAGGTCTTGGGGGCGTTGTTGCCCGCCATGTGCTTCACGAGGCGCTCGCGGGCCTGGGGGGAGCGGACGGCGGTGACCCGCAGCGGCTGGTTGTTCATCGCCGTGGGGCCGTACTTGACCAGGTCGTAGATTGCGCGCAGCTGCTCGTCGGTCACCGGTTCGCCGGTGAAGGTGTTGGCGGTGCGGGCGCTACGGAACAGCAGGTCCTGGGCGTCCTTGTGCAGGACCAGGGTGTCATTCATGGCGAAACCTCGGCGGTGCTCGTGCGGGTGGTGGGAGCCGTCGGGGGACGGCTACCGGTCCCAACCTAGTTGACTAGGAAGATATTTCCGCCCAAACAATGTGTGAGCTGCTTCACGGCCCCGAGTCACTCGCTGAACGCCCTGCGGCTGCGTCCTCCCTGGCGGGGAGCTCGCGGGCGGGGGATCCTGGGTGCGGGGCCGTTGGCCTCGGCCACCCACTCCTCCAGCTTCTTCACGAACAGCCGCGCCTGCACCGGCCAGTGGAACGAGGTCTGCGCGATGTGGTGTCCGGTGCGGGCGTACTCGTGGCGCAGCGCCTCGTCGCGGCGCAGTTCCAGTACCGCCCGTGCGGCCGCCGCGGGGTCCTGGAAGGGCACCACGGTCCCGGCAGGGCCCTCCGGGCGCTTGGCGACCAGGGCCGCGGCCATCGGGTTCGGTGTGGTGACCACCGGCAGCCCGTGGGCCATGTACTCCACGACCTTGGTGGGAAGGGAGTGCCGGTAGTTGTCGGTGTCGTGCAACAGGCTGATCCCGGCCAGCGCGCCCGCGGCCATGCGCAGGGCCCGGTCGTTGGGCACGAAGCCGTACCAGTGCAGAGCGTTCTCCTGGTGGGCCTCGCGTAGCAGCGGACGGGTCTCGTGGTCGGCGCCGCCGATCACCTCCAGGCGCACCCCGTGCTCGCGCAGCTGGCGGCCCATGTCGATCAGGTCGTGGGCGCCCCGGGCCCTGGACAGCTGGCCCAGGTAGACGACCCGGCCGTCGCCCGGCGGACGGAGCGGGGCCTCGGGGACGTCGGTGGTGTTGGGCACCACCGGGTGGTCGCCCCTGAAGCGCGGCCGGTACCCCTCCTCGGCGAGGATCAGGCGCATCCGGCGTTCGGCGCGGCGTTCGAAGCCGCGCACCACACTGCCGATCGGGCGGCGCAGCGGCCGCGGGACCCACGGCTTGGTGAGCAGTGCGGCGGGCGTGTCCTCGTGGACGTCCCACACCGTCACCGGGCGCTTGGCGGGCAGGGCGAGCAGCAGTTCGGGATCGTGGAAGAGCAGGAGGTCGGCCTGCGGGGCCAGCTTGGCCAGTACGGCCCGGGCCGCCTTGATGGCGGACATCCGGTCGCGGCCGGAGGCGCGGGGCACGTCCACCGCGCGCACCTGGTCCCAGGGGATCACCCCGCACTCCCGGAACGGAGCCACATAGGTCACGGTGTGTCCGGCGTCCACGAGCGCTCGGATCTGGCGGTGCAGGATCCGGGCGTCCTCGGGGTGGTGCACAATCGTGGCCACAAGCGCGTGCATCGAGATCACCTACGTGTGTCACCGTTTGGTATTACTGGTCCGTATTCGATGATCCGCTCTGAAGGCGCGGTATCAGCTGCACGACACGGTATTCACCTGCGGAAACACACTGAGGAAAGCCGAGTGGACACGGGGGGTGATTCGGGTGAACCTTCGGTCGGGCGACGGTGAACGCGCGAAGGCACGCCGCCGAACGCCGTCTGGCGTCCGAGTCGACGTGCCTTGTGGTCGGCCTTGTGCGCGGCTGCGCGGGGCCGCGTAGACCTGGCAGTCCCGAAGCGGTGGCTAGAGGGTCTGCACGCCCTCGCGCTGGACGCGGCGGCGGGCCTGGGGCGGAACCCCGGCCACGGACTCGGCCTCCGGCTCGGGCCGGCGTAGGACGCCACGGGTGTCCAGGAGCAGCCGCGCGTACTCGGTGAGCAGCTTGGGCCGGTACTCGCTGTGGTCGGTGAGCAGGATGGTCAGGTCGGCGTCGGCCATCGCCTGCTCCAGGTCGGTCGAGCGCGGGACGTCCACCCCGTCCACCTGCCAGGAGTCCACGCGCGGGTCGTGGTAGGTGAGCGTGGCGCCCTTGGCGGCGAGCTTGCGGGCCACCGGGCGGGCGGGCGACTCGCGCTGGTCGGCGATGTCGGCCTTGTACGTCACGCCCAGCAACAGGACCTTGGACCGCGAGAGGGCGAGCCCGGAGTCGTTGAGCAGCTCCTGGGCGCGCTGGGTCACGTAGGCGGGCATCCGCCCGTTGATCTCCTGGGCCAGCTCGACGAACCGGAACGGGTAGCCGAGGGTCTTGACCTTGTAGGAGAGGTAGTTCGGGTCGATGGGGATGCAGTGACCGCCCACGCCCGGACCGGGATAGAACGCCTGGAAACCGAACGGCTTGGTGGCCGCCGCCGCGATCGAGTCCCACAGGTCGACGCCCAGCTCCTGGCAGAATACGGCCATCTCGTTCACCAGGGCGATGTTGACGTGCCGGTAGGTGTTCTCCAGCAGCTTGGCCATCTCGGCCTCGCGGGTGCCGCGGGTGCGGACCACGGTGTTCACGAAGTGCTCGTAGAAGGCGGCGGCCGCCTGCCCGCACTCCTCGGTGAGCCCGCCGACCACCTTGGGGGTGTTGGCCACGCCGAAGGTCGCGTTGCCCGGGTCGATCCGCTCGGGAGAGAAGGCCAGGTGGAAGTCGGCCCCGGCGACCAGGCCGGACTCCTCCAGCAGCGGCCGGACGACCTCCTCGGTGGTGCCCGGGTAGGTGGTGGACTCCAGGATCACCAGGGTCCCCGGGGACAGGTGGGCGGCGATGGCCTTGGAGGCCGACGTGACCGCGCCCAGGTCCGGTCCGCCCTCCGGGGAGAGCGGGGTGGGTACGCAGATGACGATGGTGCGCGCCGTGGCCAGGCACGCCGGATCCGTGGTCGCGCTGAACCCCTGGTCCAGCATCGAGGTGACGTCATCGGAGGACAGGTCGTCGATGTGCGA
The DNA here is from genome assembly GCF_014201115.1 of Nocardiopsis metallicus. GTDB lineage: Bacteria > Actinomycetota > Actinomycetes > Streptosporangiales > Streptosporangiaceae > Nocardiopsis > Nocardiopsis metallicus. The sequence goes on along the minus strand of NZ_JACHDO010000001.1, from coordinate 4,408,098 downwards.
CACGGCTTTGTTGAGTCCGTCGACCACTCGTGTACTGACGTCGAAACCGGTCACCCTCAGTCCTGCTGAGACGGCCTCGGCCGCCAGAGGTAGACCGACGTAACCGAGGCCGAGGACGACGAGGTCGCTGGCCGAGCCGGAGCTCTGCTCGGGGACAGTGGCTGGGTTGGAGGCTGCGGCATCCACTTCGTGGTCACACTCGCATTCATTTCGTGAACGGGCGCAAATATTCGAGGCTTGCCGTGGGACTGCCATTCGGAGTGCTGGACGTCCGAGTCTAGGCAGACGTTGACCTCGGTTACGGATTCTGGCCTGGTCCGGACATTTTTCGAATAAGAACCCGATACGCCTGGTTGTAGCGGTATACGGCCTGGGCCCACGTTCGTTTGGCGCCGACACGCTCCTGACCTGCTCGGCCGTAGGACGTCCGCTTTTCATGACTGTAAGCGAGTTTTGTCAGCACATCAGCTAGACAGGCCGATTCGCCAGCCGGAATTAACTCACCGGACACCCCCGGTTCCACGATCTCTCGCAGTGCCGGGAGGTCACTCGCGACGACAGGAAGCCCACCGGCCATAGCCTCCACCGGTTTCAACGGAGTCACCAACCGACACACCCGTTCATCGAGCCGCGGAACGGCGAACACGTCCAGGGCGGCGTGGTGGTGCCGGACCCGGTCGGCGGGGACCCGCCCCGGGAAGTGCGCCGCACCGGCCAGCCCGAGCCGCTCGGCGCGATCGCGCAGTGTGGCCAGTTCCGGCCCGTCACCGACGATCAGCACGTGCGCGGACTCGCCCCGCGCGCGCATGGACGCCACCGCGTCCAGGAGCACCTCCAGCCCCTCGTAACCGAAGCAGCTGGTGGTGGTTCCGACCACGAACTCCTCCCAGCCGATGCCCAGCCCCTCCCGAACCCCGTCCCCCGGGGGCAACGGTTCCAGGAACGACGCCTCCACGGCGTTGGGCACCACCAGCAGTCGCTCCCGGGGCACCCCGCGCGCCTCGATGTCGGCGCGCATGGCCTCCCCGAGCGTCACCACGAGGTCGGCGGCGAGCATGCACTCGGTCTCCTTCGCGCGTTCGGCCCGATAGAAGGCGTCGTCCACGCTGCGCGAGGGGTCCCGGGACAGCCAGGACTCCTCCAGGAAACCCCGCACCTCGTAAACAACCGGGATGTCGTACCGGAGCCCCAGCTCCAGTGCCAGCCGCGCGTTGTGGTGGTTGCTCGCCGCGTGCAGCACGTCCGGGCGCAGCGCTTCCACCAGCTTCGACGCCAGCCGCAGCCCGGCCTCCAGCTCCTCGGCGTGGTCCCTGGGAGCCGTCCACGGCAGTAGCCGGTGATAGGGGATCCCGTCCACCCGCACCAGCGTGCGCGCGTCCAGCTTCCCCTTGGTCAGCGGATACCCGGCCCGGGTGGCCACGTGCACGTCCATCCCGGCCTCGCGCTGCGCCACCGCGATCTTGTGCGTGCGCTGGGTGTAGCCCGCGTTGGTGTGCGGCAACGCGTTGGTGACCAGGTGCAGCACCCGCACCCCAGCCCCGGGCCTGGCCGGATCCGAGGCCACCCGCTCCGAGGCCACCCGCCAAGCCCCGTCATCGCCCCCCTCGGGGGGCGTAGCGTCCGCCTCACCGGACGTCCGCGCCGGTCGCTGAGCGTTCACCGTGTCGTCAGGCCGCGTTGGCGCATCGCGGGTTAACGTGAACCCGTGACGGTCAGGCGAAACGGACGCAGACACGGGGACGGCGCGCCCCGTGGCCAGGGCCGTCCGGTGCTCCGCCGTGGTCCGATGCGGCCCCGGCGGGATGCGTTCGACCAGTTCACGCGCGGTTTCGGCGTCTCCGGCAGCCAGGGCCGCCGCGACCAGGCGCCCCGCCTTGCGGGGCGAGGCGCCACCGGCCGCGGACAGCAGCACTTCGCGTGCCTCCTCGCGTCGCCCCCGGTCCCACAGGGCGTAGGCGCGCGGCAGGGCACCCGCGCGGGCCGCCACGGCGCGGGCCGCACCCCGTACGGGGCCGGGCAGCAGCCGGGGCGCCAGCAGCGGCAGGCGAGCGGGATCGGAGCGCAGATGGTGCCAGGCCAGGGACGCGGTGAAGGTCACCGCCCTCGGCCACAGGACACGCGGACGCGGAACACGGGGTTCGGGAATCTGGGAGTCATCCACGGTCAGTCACACAACCACGTGGACGTGGCCAGGTGGTGACACCACGGCGACACGGACGGAACGGCTGGGGCAAGGAACTCCGTCACCTGACCCGGGCGCCGCATGACCGGCCCCGACCCGCCCAGCCGTCATCAGACCCACACCAGCACAGCAGTCACCCCACCAGAAGCAGAAGGAAGCAGCCGTGGCAACGAGTGCCCCTCTTGGCAGCCAGGACACCGGGATAGTCCACGTCGTCGGGGCCCGCCCCAACTTCGTGAAGGCCGCGCCGGTCGTGGCCGCCCTGCGCGGGCGGGGCGCGCACCAGACGGTCCTGCACACCGGTCAGCACTACGACGACCGCATGTCCGCCGTCTTCTTCCGCGACCTCGGCCTGCCCACCCCCGACGTCGACCTCGGCGTCGGCTCGGGCTCGCACGCCGCCCAGACCGCCGCCCTCATGGTCGGTCTGGAGAAGGAGTTCACCGCCAACACCCCGGGCATGGTCGTGGTCTACGGCGACGTGAACTCCACCATCGCCGCCGCTCTGGTCGCCGCCAAGCTCGGCATCCCCGTCGCGCACGTCGAGGCGGGCCTGCGCTCCTTCGACAACACCATGCCGGAGGAGGTCAACCGGCGCGTCACCGACCAGCTCAGCGACGTGCTGTTCGCGACCAGCCCCGAGGCCGTCGGCCACCTGGCCGCGGAGGGCGTCTCCCCGGACCGCGTCCACCTCGTCGGCAACCCGATGATCGACACCCTCCTGGGCAACCTCGACCGCTTCGACGCCGACGCCCTGCGCGCCCGCCTCGACCTGCCCGAACGCTACGCGGCGGCCACCCTGCACCGGCCCGCGAACGTCGACGACCCCGCCAACGTCGCCCGCCTCACCGAACGCCTGCACGAGATCGCCGACCTCACCGACGTCGTCATGCCGGTGCACCCGCGCGGCAAGGCCGCCTTCGACGCCGCCGGACTGGGGGACCACCCGAGGGTGCGCCTGCTCGAACCGCTCGGCTACCTCGACTTCGTCGCGCTCACCCGCGGCGCCGCCGCCGTGGTCACCGACTCCGGCGGCGTCCAGGAGGAGACCACCATCCTCGGGGTCCCCTGCCTCACCCTGCGCCCCAACACCGAACGCCCGATCACCATCACCCACGGCACCAACCAGCTGGTCACCGAGGCCGACCTCCTGCCGACCCTCACCAAGGTCCTGGACGGCCGCACCGGAGAGCGGATCGGCGACGTGCCGCCGCTGTGGGACGGCCGTTCCGGGGAGCGCATCGCCTCCGTCCTCACCCAGTGGTCCCGGTGACCGGCATGGTCGAAGTCCCGGACCCCCTCCGCGCGGGCTCCCCCCGGCACCTGGACCGACCGACGGGCACAGCGGTGCCCCGACCCGAGGTTTTTCGAACCGAGCACAAGGTGGCAGACCGTGAAACGGCGTGAACAGAGCCAGACCGAACAGCTTCGGCAAGCCCTTGCCGAGCGCGAGGCCCAGCTCCAGGAAGCCCAGGCCCGCCTGGCCTCGCTCGAGGGCTCCACATCACTCCAGGTGGGCCGTGCGCTCACCGCCGCCGCCAAGCGCCCCGGCCGCTCCCTGGTCAAGCTCCCGCGCGACCTCTACCGGCTCTGGCGGCGCAGCGGCAGCACGAACCACACCGCACGCCGCCGGGTCGAACCCGTCCGCTCCTTCGACGCCGAACGCCAGGAGGCCCGCCTCCTCACCGGGCTCGGCGGCGGCCGCGAGGACCTGCTGGTCGTCGCCACCGTCCTCGGCCCGGCTGTGGAGAAGGCCGTCGACCCCTACCTGCGCTCGGTGCCGCTACGCCCGCACGACGCCCAGATCGTCATGGACGCCGTCGACGTCGACCTGCTCCTGGTGTCCTCCTCGGCGGCCGCGCCCGGGTCGCCCTGGGCGCACGCGGGCGACCCCGCCGCCGTCGACCGCACCCGCGCCCTGCACTGGGTCCTGGAGTCCGCGGCGGCCCGTGGCGTCCCCACGGTCCTGCTCGACGACGCGCCCGCCCCGCCCGCCCTGCGCCAGCTCGGCTTCGACCGCGTGCACAAGGGTGACGCCGGGGTGCCGCTGCACCTGTTCAACCCCGTCGCCGCCGAACTCGTCTCCGGGCCCGAGGCGGTCTTCGTGCGCACCGCACCCGACCAGCCGGTCCCCGACGTCCTCCAGGACCTCGGCGTGGGCGTGGTCGACGCCGACTCCCCGGGCCTGCCCGACGCCCTGCGCGCCGCCAACGTCGCCGTGATCCCCGAGTCCGGCCACGGCGACCTGCGTCTGCGCCGCCGGGCCTGGGCCTGCGGCACCCGGGTCATCACGCACCCGGCCGTGCCCCTGCCCGACACCGAGGACCTCGCCGTCAGCGTGCCCCGGCTGCGCGCGGAGCAGCCCACCCCCCGCGAGGTGCGCGCCATGCTCCGGCAGGTGTTCCTCGACGAGGCCGCCCCGGTCCGCCTGGCCGCGCTCCTGCACGGCCTCGACTTCGCGGCGGGCACCCCCGGCACCGAACTCCCGCTGAGCGGCCGCGGTGTCGCGATCCTGGCCGACCCGGCCTCCGAGGCCGACGCCGAACTCCTGGCCGAGGACCTTCTGGGCTCCCGGCTGCGCCCGGCCGAACTGGTCGTGCCCGACACCGCCGCCCGGATGCCCGGCGTCCAGCGCCTGCGCGCCGAGGGACTGACCGTGCGCACGGTCCGCTCCACCGCGCCCGACACCCCGGAGGAACTCACGCGGGACCAGACCCGTTCCCAGGTGGGCGGCTTCCCTCCGCAGCACTGGGCGGCCCTGGCCGAATGCGCCACTTCGCCCTGGTCACACCTGTGGACCGGGCCGGTCGGCCGCCACCGGCTGGCCGACCTCGCCTGCGCCGCCGAGTGCTCCGACGCCGACGCCGTCGGCACCCCGAACACTCCCGAGGGCGCGGGCAGCGCGGCGGTCGGCGGCACGGCACTGGCAGGGGCGGGGGAGCGGGGCTTCTTCGACCGCGACACGGGGGGACGGCAGTATGTCTTCGTCACCTCGGTCACCCCTGAACTCGCCCGCACCGAGCTGCTGCGGCGAGGCTGGCCCCCGGCGGAGTGGAACCGGCGCGGCACCCGCCTGCTGGCCCTGGGCCCCGACCACGGGACCGGGACCGACGGCGACAACGAGGGCCCCGCCCACGCCGACGCCTCGACGGGTGCGGTCGGGTGAGTGACCGCTTGACCACCCAGACTGTGGGCCACCCATCAGCATCCGAAGGGAAGAACGTGAGCACACCTCCTCCGCGCGCACTCTTGTACGGGGACGTGGACCTGAACATCATCGACGGCTCGGCGATCTGGGCGCAGTCGATGGCGCAGGCCCTGGCCGCGGCCGGATGCGAGGTCACCCTGCTGCTCAAGGCCCAGGTGCGCACCGACCGGCTCACGGCGCCCCTCACCGAGACCCCCGGAGTCCGGCTGGTCCGCCCCTACGAGGACAAGATGCTGTCCGACCTCGGTCCGCGCGGGCTCACGCCCGAGCAGGCCGTGGAGCTCATGGGCAGGCTGCACACCCGCAAACCCTTCGACCTCGTGGTCGTGCGGGGCCGCCGCCTGGCCGGACTGGCCGCCCAGAAGGAGGCCCTGGCCGGACGCCTGTGGACCTACCTCACCGACTTCCCGCACAGCGTCGGCGAGCTCACCGCCACGGCCACCGCCGAACTCACCGACATCGCGCTGGCCTCCCGGTTCGTGCTCTGCCAGACCGAGGAGCTGCGCGCGTTCCTGGAGTCGACGGTGCCCGCCGCCTGCGGTCGTTCGGTGCTCTTCCCGCCGGTCGCCGCGGTGCCCGAGGGCCTCGCCGCCGACGGCCAGACCCACGCCCGCACCCGGCTGGCCTACACCGGCAAGTTCGCGCCCCGCTGGAACACCCTGGAGATGACCGGGCTCCCCGAGGAGCTCTCCCGCCTCGGGGTCGACTCCGAACTGGTGATGATCGGCGACAAGATCCACGCCGAGCCCGCCGACTGGGCCAAGCGCATGCGCAAGGCCCTGGAGAGTACCCCGAACGTGGACTGGCGCGGCGGTATGGCCCGTGCCGACGCGCTCCGCCAGTCCGCCGAATGCGACTTCGGACTGTCCTGGCGCGACCCCGACATGGACGCCAGCCTGGAGCTGTCCACCAAGGTCCTGGAACTGGGCGCCCTCGGCCTGCCGGTGGTGCTCAACCGCACCCCGATGCACGAGGCGCTGCTCGGCGCGGACTACCCGCTCTTCGCCGGTGAGGACACCGCCTCGGTGGCCGCGGTGATCGCCCGCGCCTACCACGACCGCGCCGTGTACGCGGAGGCCGCCGAGCGCTGCCGGGCGGCCGCCGCCGAGCACACCCTGGAGCGGGCCGCCGAACGCCTGCGCGGCTACCTGGCCGAGACGATCCCGGCCGCTCCCGCGGGCGCCGACCCCGAACGACCGCTCAAGGTGGTCATCGCCGGTCACGACCTCAAGTTCTTCACCCGCCTGGCCGAGTACCTGGACTCCCTGCCCGGCCTCGACGTGCGCATCGACGAGTGGGAGGGGCTGAGCACCCACGACCAGTACCGGTCCCGGGAGCTCGCCGGCTGGGCCGACGTCGTCATCTGCGAGTGGTGCGGGCCCAACGCCCTGTTCTACGCGAAGTGGAAGCGCCCCGACCAGCGGCTGATCGTCCGCCTGCACCGCTTCGAGCTGTACGCCGAGTGGCCGCGCCGACTGGACATCGGCAAGGTCGACGCGGTGGTGTGCGTGAGCCCGCACTACGCCGACCTCACCCGCGAACTCACCGGCTGGCCCGCCGACAAGGTCGTGGTCCTGCCCAACTGGGTGGACGACCGCCAACTCGACCGGCCCAAGCTCGCCGGGGCCGAGTACTCGCTGGGCATGATCGGCATCGCGCCCTCGCGCAAACGTCTGGACCGCGGCCTGGACGTGCTCTCGGAACTGCGCCGGATGGACCCGCGCTACACGCTGTCGGTCAAGAGCAAACAGCCGTGGGAGTACTGGTGGATCTGGAACCGACCCGAGGAGCGCGCCTACTTCGAGCGGGTCTACCGGCGCATCCAGCGTGACGAACAGCTGGCCTCCGGGGTGATCTTCGACGGCTTCGGCCCGGACGTGGCCACCTGGCTGCGCCGGGTGGGGTTCGTGCTCTCCACCAGCGACGACGAGTCCTTCCACCTGGCACCCGCCGAGTGTGCGGCATCCGGCGGCGTCCCCGCGCTGCTGCCGTGGCCCGGGTCGGACACCATCTACGACCCGCACTGGATCCACGACGACCCGGTCGTGATGGCCGAGGCGATCCACGCCACGGTCTCGGAGGGCCGGTTCGCTGAGGAGAGCGGTCGGGCCCGCGCCGAGGTGACCTCGGTGTACGGCCTGGAGCGGGTGCGCGGCCTGTGGAGCGACCTGGTGGTTCGAGGCGAGGTTCCGGCCGGGCGGGGTTCCACCGCTCACGCCGGCGCCGGGGGTTAGCGGCTGTCCCGGGGCGGCGTCCGCGCACGCGCGGGAGCCGCCCCCCAGTTCTCGGTGCGCAGCACCATGAGCGCGATGTCGTCGCGGCGGTGCGTCTCTGAGAGCGCTGCCCGGGTCAACTCGTCGACGACCTCGTCGATCGGTCTGCGGGACGTCTCCGCGAGCCGGTCGGCGAGGTCTTGCTGCGCCCTCTCCAGGTCCACACCGGGGCTTTCGACCAGCCCGTCGGTGTACAGCGCCAGCGTGGCTCCCGGGTGGAGGGTGAACTCGCTCTCGGAGTAGTCGGCCTCCGCGTCGATGCCGAGCAGGAGTCCGTCCGGTGCGGGCAGGACGCGCCCCCCGGAGTCATCGGCCAGGACCGGGGAGGGGTGCCCGGCATTGGCCATGCTCACCCTGCCCGTCGCGGGATCCAGGCACAGGTAGAGGCAGGAGGCGAACAGTTCCGACTCCATCAGGCACAGGAGCTGGTTCACCCGCCGCAGCACAGCGCCTGGCCCCTCGTCCGAAGTCGTGGCGTAGGCCAGCAGGGCGGTGCGGAGCTGCCCCATGAGTGCCGCGGCCGAGACGTTGTGCCCCTGGACGTCGCCGATGGCCGCCCCCGCGTTCCCGCCCAGGGGTATGAGGTCGTAGAAGTCGCCGCCGATGTCCATACCGTCGGTTCCGGGCAGGTACCGGGTCGCCACGGAGAGCCCGCGCACCCGTGGGGTCCACCGGGGGAGCAGCGCGTCCTGGAGCCCGTGTGCCAGGCCGAGCTTGAAGTCGTACAGGCGGGCCCGCTCCAGTGCCTGGGCGATCAGGCCGCCCAGCGCGGTGAGGACGCCCCTCTCCTGCACGGAGAACGTGTGCTGGTCGGTGAAGGCGAGCACACACGTGCCCGTCGTCCGCCCCGAGGCGACCAGCGGGAGGAAGGCCCAGCCCTCCAGGCCGTCCTGGATGTGGACCCCCGGGTCGGGGTAGGCGGAGCGGAGGTTGCCGGCGGACCGGAAGAAGCCCGGCACCCCGGTGACGGTGGTCCGCGCGACGGGGGCGCGGGTACGGGAGGCGCTCTCGTCCAGGAGCTCCAGGAAGTCCGGGTCGAACCCCCGCTGTCCGAGCAGGAGCAGCCGCTGGCGCCGCTGGTCGTGCCCGAACAGGGCCAGGGCCGAGGCGCCGAAGGTCGGCATGATCTCCTCGGCGACGATCCGTACCACGTCGGTCACACCAGCGGCCTCCGTGAGCGCCGAGGCCAAGTGCAGCACGTGGTAGAGGAATCCCGCCCTGGTGGGGGAGCGGGGCGCGTCCTCCCCGCTCTCGGCCCCGGCGTCCGTCCAGTCGACCTCCGTCGGGGTGATGACGACGGTGACCCCGGTGTCGTCGGGGTACAGGCGGAAGGAGAGCCAGCGGTCCGGGGGGTGCAGCGCTACGAAGTGCGAGGGCACCCGGCTGAACACGGTCGCCCGGTAGCGGTCCTCGTAGGCGGGGTCGTTCAGCCACGGCAGCGCGGCCCACGGAGTCCGTCCCAACAGGGCCCCGCTCGGAGCCTCCAGGAGCTCGGAGGCGGTCTCCGAGACCACGGTGAAGCGCCCGTTGGTATCGAGCGCGCAAAGCCCCTGGGGTAGGCGTTCCACCATCTCGGTGAAACCGGCTACCGGAGTGCGGGAGCTGTGCGGCTGGTCCGGGATGAGCGGGGTTTTCGGGGGAACGATCGGGGCACCCGACTCGCGGGCGCTTTCCAGTACCCTCGCGAGTTCCCGGGCGGCGCCGTCCAACGCACGCACCGCCCCCTCTGGGACCTCCGGGGTCTGCCTGGCGCGCCCGATGACGAACAGCGCGCCGTGGACCGCGCCCCGGTCGCCGATCGGGTAGGAGCCGATCGAGACGTCGTAGGGCAGCACCAGCGCGATCCTCGGGTAGCTGCGGGCGACCCCGGCACTGTCGGGGACCCAGATCAGGCCGCCGGTGCGGATCGCGTCGGGTACGGGCAGAGCCGTGTCGGGGCTGACCGCGTACCAGGCGTGCAGGAGGTCGGGCGGCATGCCGACGAGGACGGCCATGCGCAGCGCTGAGGACTCCGGGTCCCAGAGGTAGACACCGCCGGCATGCGCCTCCACGGCGGCCATCGCGCGGCGCAGGCCGCTGATCAGGTCTCTGGGACCCGGCAACGGGCCAACGGGCTCAGATCCAGACATACGTCCCCCTGGATGCGGGTGTCCCCGGGAGTGCTCCGCGGATGCTCTCGCCGGTGTCGGCGTAACACGCTCTGCATCCGAAGATACGCACTCCGGCTTCCGCCGCGGGTCAAGTGCGTGTCAGGCGTGTGCAGTCCGCGGGGGGCGGCGCGGGCCGTGCGGTCGGGCCGGTGGCCCCGGCGAACGCTCGGAGGAAACCTAGACCGGGCCGGTCATCTTCGACAGCCCGCCCGCTCCGGCGGGCAGGAACAGCGCGAAGGTGGTCGGCCTGGTCTGCACGAGCTCGATGCGGGCGCCCTCGGACTCGGCGATGTGACGGGCCAGGGCCAGCCCCAGGCCGGTGCCGCCGCCCCCGCTGACCTCGCGCTCGAAGATCCGCCCGGACAGGTGCTCGGGGACGCCCTCCCCCTCGTCGCTGACCTCTATGCGCACGGACTGGCCGGTGTCGAGACGGCGAATGGTCACGGTCCCCGCGCCGTGCTTGTAGGCGTTCTCCACCAGGGTGGCCAGTATCTGGGCGAGGTCGGTGGGAACGGTCATGGCGGTCAGCCCCGGGTCGCCGGTCACCAGGAGCCTGCGCTGTTCCTGGTGGAAGACCGGGGACCACTCCTCCTGGAGGTGGTTGAGAACCGGGTCGAGCTCCACCGGTTCCACCTCGGGGTTCTGGCTCTTGCGGGCGCGGCCGAGCAGGCTTTCGACGGTCTCGACGAGCCGTTCGGTCTGGGCCAGGGCCGCCTCGCCCTCCTCACGGACCACCTCGGGGTTGTTGGCCTCGGCGAGGATCTCCTCCAACCGCATGGTGAGCGCGGTCAGCGGGGTACGCAGCTGGTGTGAGGCGTCGGTGGCGAAGTGGCGCTCGGTGGCGATGAGGCCGGCGATGCGTTCGGCGCTGCGGTCCAGCACCTCGGCGACGCGGTCGGCCTCCGGGATGCCGTAGCGATGGCCCCACGGTGTGGTCACCCCGGAACCGAGGCGTTCGGCGGTGGCCGCGAGGTCCACCAGCGGCAGGGTGAGTCTGCGGGCCTGGAACATCGACAGGCCCACGGCGACCCCTATCGCGAGCAGGGACAGCGAGGCGATCCCCAGCCAGGCCCGGACCACGCTCTCCTGCACGTCCTCGCTGCTGCTCCACACCTCGACCCGGGTGAGCTCGCTGGTGGTGATGGACGCTTTGATCAGCGGCGGGGAGTCCGCGGACTCCGGGTTCAGGGCAGGGTCGCCCGCGGTCACCGCCGGCCCGTCCGCGGGTGTGATGAGCACGAACCGGTCCGGGTGCTCCCGGTCCAATCCCGCCAGGTCGATCTCACCGTGGCGGTCGAGCATGTTGTCGCTCTCGACACCGATCAGCTCGGCCTCGCCCTCAAGCTGCCGACTGGCCTCGTCGTGCACCAGTTTGTACGTGAGCGCACCCAGGGGCAGCCCGAGCAGCATGACGGCGATGACGGTCACCAGCAGGGTGGAGAAAACCATCCGCCTGCGCATGTCACCTCACGTCCGTCCGACCCCCGGGGCGGTCGACCGGCAAGCGCGTCGAACCCAAGGTCGTGTCAGTCTCGTTCGAACCGGAACCCAACGCCCCGGACGGTCGTGATGTAGGAAGGCTGGTTGGCGTCGTCCCCCAGCTTGCGGCGCAGCCACGAGATGTGCATGTCCAGGGTCTTGGTCGACCCCCACCAGTTGGTGTCCCACACCTCCCGCATGATCTGTTCCCTGGTGACCACCTTTCCCGCGTCGCGTACGAGCACGCGCAGCAGGTCGAACTCCTTGGTGGTCAGCTGGAGTTCGCGCTCGCCCAGCCAGGCGCGGCGCGAGTCGTTGTCGATCCGGACCCCGTGGACCACCGGGACCTCGGCCCCGCCGCGGCGCAGGAGCGCACGGACGCGGGCCAGGAGCTCGGCGAGTCTGAAGGGTTTGGTCACGTAGTCGTCGGCACCGGCGTCGAGGCCGACGACGGTGTCGACCTCGTCCGCTCGGGCGGTCAGGATCAGGATCGGCGTTCCGTGACCCTCGGCGCGGAGCCGACGTGCCACCTCAAGGCCATCCATTTCGGGGAGTCCGAGATCCAGGACCATGAGGTCGATGTCTCCCGCACGGGCGCGGTCGAGTGTCTCAATGCCGTTGACGGTCACGTCTACCGTGTAACCCTCGCGTCGGAGTGCGCGCGCGAGAGGCTCGGAGATCGAGACATCGTCTTCGGCCAGCAAAACGCAGGTCATGGAGCCGATCGTAGGTCCCGGGGGGCGCATTTCCCTATTATGCGCGCCGGATGGCCCAAGGTTGGCCGAAAATACGCTAATCACATACCGGTCAAATGGTGTAAATAGCCACCATGGGCCTTTTCTTTGCACGTTCTTGGTGAAACTGGGAAGCTGGAACGTGAGGGTGCGAGAGCGCCCCTCGGACGAACCTTCCCGGAGACAGAGGAGCTCGCACGTGAACCCCAACCCCCCGCCCTACGGCGGAGGCGAATTCGGCTTTCCCACGCAGGGCCCTCCGCCGGGATCTCCACCGGGACATCCGCAGGGATCCGCGCCCGGCGGCAGGTACGGGACCGGGATGGTCGCGGTGCTCGCCGTCATCGCGGTGCTGGCCGGTGCCTCGTTCCTCGGCGGCGGCCTCGCGCTCGGGGGCGTGGTCGCCGACCGGTTCGCGGTCGGCCAGGAGCCCGAACCGGAGCCCTCGCCCGCCGAGTCCCCTTCTCCGTCTCCCTCGCCCGAGGGTTTCCCGAGCCCGACCGAGGATCCCTTCCCCAGCCCCGATCCCACCGAGGAGCCCACCGAGCTCCCCACGCAGGAGCCCGAGGACCTGCTGTCCGCAGAGGAAGTGGTGGCTGGGCTGAGCGGTGACTACGACCTCAACGCGGGACTCGACATCACCGGTGACCTGTGCGACGGCGACGACGACGTCTTCGTCTGCACCAGCGCCGTGGACACCAACCTCGCTCGGATCATCGCCTTCGACAACATGTTCACGGCCACCATCGTGGTCGCGGGCCTGCGGTCCCAGGTGGAGGAGGACGACAACGACATGGTGGACGTCCAGGAGGCCTGCCACATCGTGCTCATCTGGTTCGATGACGGCTCCATGGACCAGTCCGAGCGCGACGACATGGCCGCGGACACCGAGGCCCTCACCGGGTGCTGACGGGCCTCCTGGCCGCATGCCGAGTCATTGCGTGCCCATTCGGTTGCCCTGAGTGACAATAGGGGTGTTGGTGGTGGTTGGTGGGTCTCGGGACCCCGGCCCCCACCCGACCTATCCCTACATCTCGGACCCCGAACCCGGTCCGGGGCACACGAGGAGTGCTGATGGCCAGGCGCGACGACACGGCTGGGAAACGACACGGATCCAAGGACCGGCGGCGTGCGGGCGTGCGGTTGGGCACCCTGGCCGCGCTGGTGGTGCTTCTTCCGGTCGCCTTCGCGGCACCGGCCGCCGGAGCGGCCGAGTACGCCGTGGCCGAGAGGGCCGAGAAGGCGGAGAGGGCCGAGGAGCAGCGCGCCGGGGCCGCCGGGCTCTCACACCGCCACTACTACTCCACCTGGCGCGACGCGCGGACCTACTGGTCGCAGGAGAGCCGTTACCCCACTGGCGGCTGGCTGTGGGCCGGGCGCCACTACTTCTTCTGCCAGGTGGAGGGGGAGCCCCACTCCGACGGCGAGGGCTACTCGACCTGGTGGGCGCTGACCGACGACCACACCGGCAACCAGGACGTCTTCGTCAGCGCCACCGCCTTCCGCGGGCACGAGCCCTGGCAGCCGATCGAGGGTTTGCCGCGCTGCTGAGCCGTTCCTTCGGGGCACAGCCCGTCGGGAGACGGCGAGGCGGGCCCGTCCGAGCGTGTCTCGGACGGGCCCGCCGTCTTCGGCCGGATCCGCTGACCTAGCCGTCGAGCCCGCCGGCGTCCGTGGTCGGCTTCCGCTTGCGGCTCAGGTAGAGCGCGCTGCCGCCGGCGCCCGTGGCGACCACCGCGGCGATGATCAGACCGGCCAGGGCGCCACCGGTCACCGGCAGGGAACCGGCCTTGTCGTCCCTACCGTCGTCCTTGCCGTCGGAGCCGCCCGGCTTCTTGTCGTCCGGGGCGTCGGTGGGCTTGTCGGTCGGGCCCGGCGTAGCGTCGCCGTTGTCGTCGTCACCGTCACCGTCGTCATCGTCGTCACCGCCTCCGTTGCCGGGGGGCGTGGTGGCCTTCTCGCCGATCACGATGCGGCCGGACCCGCCCTCGGGGTAGTCGGCGGCGGTGATCCGACCGCTCAGGGTTTCGGTGACGAAGTGCTCCAGAGCGCCCTGGTAGGTCGTGCCCACCACGGTGAAGTCGGCGTCCCGGAACGGGTACATGTCGCCACCGCGGGCGGAGAAGTCGTTGGTCGCGATCGTGATCGCGTCACCGTCCACGACCTCGCCGTCCTCGACGAGCACAGTGCCGTCGTGCAGGATCGCGTGCCGCACGCGCTCACCGGGGGTGGTCACCTCGCCATCCTCGGTGACCACCTGGGCGGTCCGCTCGGGGTCGTAGGCGAAGTTGACTCCGGCGACCTGCATGAAGCCGCCGTCGGCGGCGGGCGTGGCGGCCACACCGCGCTCCAGGAGCTCCTTGACCTGGCTACGCGCGATGCCCGGGACCACGGCCACCTGGTTGGCGAACGGGGCGATCGAGTAGGTGTCCAGCGCCGACAGCGGACCGGCCGGGATCACGGAGTCGTTGCGGATGCCTCCGCCGTTCTGGATGCCGATCTGCGGCTCGGCGACGCCGTAGTCCTCGGCGTTGCGCTTGCCGGCGTCGAGCAGGGAGTCCGCCATCAGGTTGCCAAGGTTGGTCTCCTGGGTGCGCACCCCCGGGTCCCGGCCGCCGTCCAGGGCCACCTCGCTCTGCGCGATCTCGGTGTTGCCGAGCTCCTTCACGTAGTCGGCGACCGGCTTGGTCACCTGTGCTTCGACCTCGGGGTGCGGCTCGACGGCGTCGTCACCGGTACCGGAGACCCGGACCGGGCCGGAGCGGTCGCCGACCGAGGCCAGGTCACCGTTGGCGTCGAAGTTGAGGACCAGGCGGCCCACGTACTTGTAGTCGGAGCCCGCGGTCACGATGGGCACCTCGGCGCCCTCGGCATCGTCCACCCACAGCGGGTAGGACAGCGGTGCGCCGGTACCCGGGTGGACGGTCACCTCGTCACCCGGGACCAGGGCGTCCTCCGGGTTGGCCATCACCTCGTGGCCACCGCCGGAGACGACGGCGTCGACCCCGGTCAGCTCCCGGGCGACCCGCTCCTCGTAGGTGATGTTCTGCAGGTGGGAGATCATGATGATCTTGTCGACCCCGTCGGCGGCCAGCCGGTCCACCTCGGCCTGAACCGGGCCGACGACCTCGTCCAGCACGACGTTGCGCGGGCTCGAGATGGTGGCGAGCGCCGGGTAGAGCGCGCCGACGATACCGACCCGCACATCGTCCTCGACGTCGACGACCGTGCTCGGGGCGATCCGGCCCGCGGCCTCCAGCGCCGCCAGCTCGGGCTCACCGGACACGTCCACGTTGGCGGCGACGAACGGGACGTCTTCGGTTACCGCACTGATGAATTCGGCGTACAGCTCGGGGCCGAAGTCGAACTCGTGGTTGCCCATGGAGATCGCGTCGTAGCCCGCGTAGGAGGTGGCGATCGCGTCGTAGAAGGGCGCGCCGTCCTCCAGCGAGGCGGAGAGCTCGGGGCCGGGCAGGTACATGTCACCGGAGTTGACGGCGACCACACCGCGGCTGTCGGACTCGTCGTCACCGGCGCCGGTGCCCGCGGCCTCCTCGTCACGCAACTGGTTGATCAGCGTCGCGTAGCGCGCGGCTCCGCCGAATTCCGGATCGGCGGAGGCGTGCAGGAGGGCGGACTCGGGGTCGTTCCCGTGCAGGACGGTGAGAGTGAAGGCCGCGCCGCCGTCAGGGGTGTCCATGGGCGCGGAGGCGCTGGCCGTCGGCGCGAAGGGCACCACCAGCGCGCTTGTCAGGATCAGTGCGCCGGATGCGCGCACGAGTCTGGACATGTCTGCTGTGACTCCTTTGGGGGATCGTGCGGGGTTTCCGCTCTGAGGCGGGAGGGGGCAGAGTTTGTTCACCCTAGATGGGGACAGGTGTGGGAGCACGGGCCTGGGGGTTACGATTTGCAGAATCTCCCGTGTGCAGGCAGTTTTCCAACTTCCGCGTGTCGCTGAAGCTTGCGGTCTGCATATTCGGGTCGCTCTGAGTGATGATTTTCGGCCTGTGCCGTCGGCCGGATCCGCCCACGGGCCCGCACCGCCGCGACCACGCGCCCCTACCATGGAGGGGACAGTCGGCTCGATTCCCTCGGAGGACGTTCGTGTTTCCCTCTGGCCAGGACCCGTACGACCCCAACGCGGGACAGAACGGGGTCCCCTCACCGCGAGGGATGCCCGACTTCAACGCACCGCACTACGAGGCGCTGCGTCCTGACGCCCCCATGCCCAAGCGGGTCTCCACCGTGCGCACCCTGATGTACATCGGCGGTGTCTGCGGGATCCTCATGTCCCTGCTCTTCGTCATGGGCCTGTCCGCCTCTCCCGAGGAGATGCAGGCGGCGCTGGACGAACAGACCGCGATGGCCGCCGAGCAGGGCGTCGCCATGGCCTTCGACCTCGACATGATGCGCTCGTTCATGGCCTTCGCGGTCGTGGTGACCGGACTGTACGGCGCCCTGTCCTTCTTCATCGCCTCTCGCCTGCGCAACCGCACGGTGGGCGTCTTCTGGGCGACCATGCTCTTCCAGGGCGTGGCCGGCGGCATCCTGCTGTGGGGTCTGCTCGGCGGCGAGATCCTCATGATCGTCCCGCTCGGCTTCGCCGTCACGATGCTGGGCTTCATGTGGGCCAAGGAGAGCCGCGCCTACTACGGTCTGCTCTAGCCGCTCCCGCGCGGAGGCAGGGGGACCCGCACCGCGACCTTGGTCCACTGGCGCTCCAGCAGGGCGCGCACGGCCCGGGTCCCGGTGCCCGTCACCGGTTCCGCCGGAGCGCGGACCCCGCCCCCGGGGCCTTCCAGCGCCAAGACGGCCCGGAGCAGCTCCGTGGTGTCGGGCCGGTCGTCGGGATCCTTGCTCATCGCCGCCGCCACCAGCTTCTCCAAACCCTTCGGCAGGTGCTGGAGGTCGGGCTCCTCGAACTGCACCCGCCGGGACATCTCCTTGGGCGCGGCCATCCCGAACGGGTCGTGCGCGGCCGAGGCGAACGCGACCGTCGCACCCCACAGGAACACGTCGGACTTGTGCGTGGTGGGCTGGCGCTGGTACTGCTCGGGGCTGATCCACCCCGGGGTGCCGAGCTTGTCGCGCTGCTGGGCGGGGCGCTCGTCCGGCAGGGAGTCCGGGGAGGGCAGCTTGAGGTCCCGGTAGGCCCGCCGCATCCGCCGCAACCGGATCCACTTCGTGGGGTCGGGGTCCTCCACCGCGTGCGCGATCCCGAAGTCCAACAGCTTCGGCCCCTGCCCCGAGAGCACCACGTTGCTGGGCTTGAGATCGCGGTGCACCACCCCGGCCGCGTGGATCGCGCGCAGCGCCTCGGCCACCCCCACGGCCACGCCGAGCAGCATGCCCCCGCGCAACCGGCCGAACCTCTCCACGTGGTGGCGCAGGGTGGGCCCGGGCACGTACTCGGTGATCATCCACGGCGGTTCGGCTCCCACGTCCGCACGTACGAACCGGGCCACCGAAGGGCTGTTGACCTTGGCGAGAAGCCGCGCCTCGTGCGCGAACCGCTCCCGGAACCGGTGGTCGCGCGCCTGCGCCGGGTGCACCACCTTGACCGCGAGATAGCCGTGCACCCCGGGTGAATCGGCGGCGTAGACCGTGCCCATGCCGCCCGAACCCACCCGCCCCCGCACCCGGTGCCCGCCGATCTCCCGGGGGTCCCCCGGCTCCAGCGGGGCGAGTCGGCGTACACCGCGTGCCTTCATGAGAACTCCAACCGAGCGTGGGGGAGGGACGTGCCGGATCCTATCCGCAGACCTCTGGCTGGGACCGGACCACGACGGTCGTGGGGATCCCTCTTGCAACTCACCCTCCCCGACGGACACCCCGTCCACCTGGACCCCCTGACTGCTTCGCGCCGCCCCTGCAATCCCCGCCCCTGCGCGAGCCCGTCCGCGTGCCGCGTCCGGTCACCCGTACCAGCGAACACCACCAGCGGCCCGTCAGCCCCCGGGCCCGGTTTCGGCCCCGGTTTCAGAGATGATCTTGCTACCAGGGGCAAGTTCGGCGCCGAACTTGCCCCTGGTAGCAAGATCTACTGGTTCACCATGGTGGGTGTCGGGAGGGTTTCGACGGGAGCCGCCCGGCAGCGGCGCTGGGGTGACTCCAGCAAGATCTGTCCCGCGTGGACCTATCGATGACCTGTCCACCAGCGCTCGCAGGCCAAGGCCCTGGCCGCGGGAGTGACCTCATAGAAGCCTGTGCAGCCGATAACTCACAGTAGATCTGTCCCCCGGGCCAGGGCCCTGGTAGTCGTCCCGTTCCTGACCAAGAGGAAGCAGGACACCACCATGGTGACAGTGGGTATCGATCCGCACAAGGACATGCACCAGGCCGTCGCGCTGGCCCAGGACGGCACCCGCCTGGGCAGGGCCAAGAAGGTCAACACGGGCCCCCAGGCCCTGGGCCAGCTCTTGGCCTGGATCCGTGCCCTGGCCGCAAACAGCCCGGTGCTGTGGGCCATCGAGGGCGGCCCCGGCCTGGGCCGGGCCCTGGCCGACGCTCTGCTGGGGGCGGGCCAGGAGGTGGTGTGGGTGCCACCGCGTGCTATGGCCGCCCACCGCCGCCTGGGCGGGCCGGTGGGCGCCAAGTCCGACGTGATCGACGCGGTGGCCATCGCGCGTGCGGCCCTGGCCGACCCTGGCCTGGCCCGTCACCGGATCGACCCGCAGGTGCGGCAGGTGCGTGTGCTGGTGAACCTGCGCCAGAACCTGACCGATCAGCGTGTGGCCCTGACCAACCGGGTGCTGGCGGCGGTGCACATCGAGCTGGACCACCGTCTGGGCCAGGGGGCGTTGGCCACCCGGGCCAAGGTGGGGCGGGTGCGTGCGCTGGTGGAGGGGGCCGGGTTGGACGAGATGGTGCGGTGGGCTCTGCTGGAGCAGTTGGAGGAGATCCACACCCTGTTCGTGCGTGCGGCCGAGGTGGAGCGGCGCCTGAAGGAGTTGGTGGAGCCGTTGGCGCCGAACCTGTTGGGGATTCGTGGTGTGGGTGTGGTCTGGGCTGCGGTGTTGCTTGCGCAGGTGGGGGATGTGTCGCGGTTTGCGACCTCGGCGAGGATGGCGCGGTGGGCGGGGAGCGCGCCGATTCCGGTGTTTTCCTCGGGGCGGGATCGGCACCGGTTGCACCGGGGTGGGAACCGGCAGGTGAATCGGGCGTTGCACTCGATCGGGGTGGTCCAGGTCCGGCTGGGTGAGCCAGCGCGGGAGTTCGTGCGTTCCCGGGAGGGGGCCAAGGGCACCAAGGGTGCGTATCGGGCTTTGAAGCGGCATCTGGTGGATGTGGTGTATCGGGCGATGGTCGCTGATCAAGTGGTGAGAGGGCGGGCTGAGGTCTGTCTTCAACCCGCCACTTGACATAGAAGCGTCATCGGGGGTGAGGGGGTTTCGGAAGCGGTGGGCAGCCTTAGGCGCGGGTTGCGGTCGCGGTCGCGGTCGCCCTGGCTTGCCCAGAGTCACCACCACAGCGCTGAAGTCCCGCCCTCACCGCCGGGGGTCCGATGGCACGCGCGACCGGACGCGGCACGCGGCCCGGTCCGCGCAGGGGTGAGGAACCTGCTGCCCTCGCTGCCGCTTGTCCCTCCGGGCGCATGGGCGGCCGGGACACGGCCAGGCGTTGGGCTCCGGGCCGGGGAGAGGACCGGCCCAAGGCCGCGCGGTTGGTGTCTGCCGTTGCCGTTGGGCTCCTGGGTTCCTTCGGGGGACCGTCCACCACCACGGGCCGCTCCTCCCCCCGTTTCCCCTCAGCCGCCCACCGCCGTCGCGGCGAAGCGGGTCAAGGTGGAGCGCCCTGCGGGCGAAGCCCTGGACGCGACGACCTTGACGCGGAGCCCTCGACGCGCGCAGCGCAGACGGCAACCATCAAGCGACGGGAAACGGGAGGACCGCAACCAGAAACACAGGCTCCAGGACCTACGCAGGTCCTACGCAGGCCCCTCCCAGGTCCCCAGGGCCCGGTAGCCATCCGGGGTCGATGGAGGACCTGCCGCAACGTGGCGCAACATGCCGTTTCGGGGCAGATGCGGGGCGCCTGTCCACAGGATGGTGGCCCGGGCTCCCGAAGGTCGGTGTCCTCTGGCAATGTCGAAGTCAGCACTGGCAGAGCAAGCCAGCACGGGCGGAGTCAGCACGGGCGGAGCCGGTACCGGCCGGGAAGCAGGGGGACTGGGGAGAGGCATGACACCTGGGGAGTTCATCGACGCGGCGCTGTGGTTTCCCGAGGCTGAGGAGAGTGAGCCCTTCGGGCCGGGGCCCCTTGTGTACAAGGTGGCCCGGCAGAAGATGTTCGCCCTGCTCACCGGTGGCTCCGGCAGTTCTGGCAGCTCCCGTGCTTCCGAGGACGGCCCTGCCACGGTGAACCTCAAGTGCGACCCGGAGCTCGCGTTGGAGCTGCGGGGGCAGTTTCCGGCGGTCACACCCGGTTGGCACATGAACAAGCGACACTGGAACTCGGTGCTGCTGGACGGCAGTGTGCCCGACGATGAGCTGGTGGAGATGCTCAGACACTCGTATGTCCTGGTCGCCCGCAGTCTGCGCCGGGTGGACCGGGATCGGGTGCTGGCGGTTCTGGGGGAGGGCGCCCCGCCTCTGGGAGAGGGCGCCCCGGAAGTCCCCGCCGGAACGCAAGACTGAGAGGCGGTATACCGTGCCCACCCCATCCCAACCGGCCCCCTCACAGGCGGTGGTCCAGGGGGTCCTGGAGCGGCTCACCTACGCCAACGAGGAGACCGGGTACACCGTCGCCAAGGTCGACACCGGCCGGGGCGGTAGCGACCTGCTCACGGTCGTGGGATCCCTGTTGGGCGTCCAGCCGGGCGAGGCGCTGCGGCTGCGCGGCCGTTGGGGCTCGCACCCCCAGTACGGCCGCCAGTTCCACGTGGACGACTACACGACGGTCCTGCCGGCCACGGTTCAGGGGATCCGCCGCTACCTCGGCTCCGGGCTGATCAAGGGCATCGGGCCGAAGATGGCCGAGCGGATCGTGGAGCACTTCGGTACGGACGCCCTGGAGGTCATCGAGGAGGAGCCCAAGCGCCTGATCGAGGTACCCGGGCTGGGCCCCAAGCGCACCAAGCTGATCGCGGACGCCTGGGAGGAGCAGAAGGCCATCAAGGAGGTCATGGTCTTCCTGCAGGGAGTCCAGGTCACCACCTCGTTGGCGGTGCGCATCTACAAGAAGTACGGGGATTCCTCGATCGAGGTGGTCCAGAAGGAGCCCTACCGCCTGGCCTCGGAAGTGTGGGGGATCGGCTTCAAGACCGCCGACACCATCGCCCAGGCGGTTGGCATCCCGCACGACAGTCCCCAGCGGGTCATGGCGGGCATCCAGTTCACCCTGTCGGAGTCCAGCAACGACGGCCACTGCTACCTGCCCGAGGAGCGGCTCATCGCCGCCGCGGTGAAGATCCTCCAGGTGGATTCCGGGCTGGTCATCGAGTGCCTGGCCGAACTGGTCTCGGAGGAGGGCGTGGCCCGCGAGACCGTGCCGGGACCCGGGGACGAACCGGTCCGCGCGGTCTACCTGCTGCCCTTCCACCGCGCGGAGATGGGCCTGGCCTCCGGGTTGCGATCCTTGCTGGAGACGCCCGAGGAACGCCTGCCCGCCTTCACGGACGTGGACTGGCCCGCGGCCCTGGAGTGGCTCGACCGGCGCACCGGTTCCGCGCTGGCCGAGGCCCAGCAGGACGCCGTCCGCCAGGCCCTGTCCCAGAAGGTGTGCGTGCTCACCGGCGGCCCCGGCTGCGGAAAGTCCTTCACCGTCGCCTCCATCGTCACCATGGCCAGGGTCAAGGACGCCAAGGTCATCCTGGCCGCGCCCACCGGCCGCGCCGCCAAGCGCCTCACCGAGCTCACCGGGTACGAGGCCTCCACCGTGCACCGCCTCCTCGAACTCCGCCCCGGCGGCGAGGCCACCTACGACCGTGACAACCCGCTCGACTGCGACCTGCTGGTGGTCGACGAGGCCTCCATGCTCGACCTGATCCTGGCCAACAAGCTGGTCAAGGCGGTCCCGCCCGGCGCGCACCTGCTGTTCGTCGGCGATGTCGACCAACTGCCGTCCGTGGGCGCCGGGCAGGTCCTGCGCGACCTGTTGGACGAGCACTCGCCCATCCCCGACGTGCGCCTGACCCACGTGTTCCGCCAGGCCCAGCAGTCCGGAGTGGTCACCAACGCGCACCGGATCAACAAGGGGGAGCCGCCGCGCTTCGAGGGGATGACCGACTTCTTCCTCTTCCCCTGCGACGAGGCCGAGGACGCCGCCCAGATGACCGTGGACGTGGTCGCCCGGCGCATCCCCCGCAAGTTCGGCCTCGACCCGCGCCGCGACGTCCAGGTCCTCGCTCCGATGAAGGGCGGTCCCGCCGGCGCGACCAACCTCAACACCGCTTTGCAGGCCGCGGTGACCCCTCCCGGAGACCACGCCCCCGAACGCAGGTTCGGCGGTCGGGTCTTCCGGGTCGGCGACAAGGTCACCCAGATCCGCAACAACTACGAGAAGGGCGAGAACGGGGTCTTCAACGGCACCCTCGGCGTGGTCACCGGGATCGACCAGGTGGCCCAGGAGGTGTCCGTGCGCACCGACGAGGACGAGGAGATCAGCTACGACTTCGCCGAACTCGACGAGCTCACCCACGCCTACGCCATCACCGTGCACCGCTCCCAGGGCAGCGAGTACCCCGCCGTGGTCGTCCCCGTGACCACCTCGGCCTGGATGATGCTGCAGCGCAACCTGCTCTACACCGCGATCACCAGGGCGAAGAAGCTGGTCGTCCTGGTCGGCTCCCGCAGGGCACTGGCCCAGGCGGTCCGCAACGCCTCCTCGGGGCGCAGGCACACCGCCCTCGCCCACCGGTTGCGCCATCCGTTCACCGAACCCCGGACCGGGTAGCGCCCCGAAGACGGCCAGTCCCTCGCCTGATTGTGCGCAAGCGCGCGGAACACCCGGTTTCGAGACGCGAAAAGTACGGGAACCTTCACTGATTCCGCCACACGGGGGCTCCCTGGTGCATAGGCTCTGGGTCAGTCACCTGCTCTTCCTGGCAAGAATCTTCCAGTGGGTGATTTCTGCGACCAACCCGGAAGCCGACGCTCTTTCCACTCCCCCCGGAGAGCGACGGCCCCCCCGGGTGTCGGCCCGGCCGGACCGACACCCGGGGATCACCTTGAGCCCCTAGGGCCTGTTCCGCGGATCTTGGTTCTCGAATCTGTGGCTCTGAGCGTCGGTGTACAACCGGTATATGAGCCGCAGATTCGAGCTCACTGACCAAGAGTGGGACCTGATCAGCCCCCTGCTACCCCCGATGACGCCCCAACGCGGAGGCCGCTGGCGTGATCACCGCCAGGTCCTCAACGCGATCATCTACCGGACCCGTACCGGTATCCCCTGGCGTGACCTGCCCGAACGCTATGGCCCCTGGACCACCGCCCAACACCGGCTCCAACGCTGGGAAGCTGATGGCACCTGGGCCCGCATCGAACAACACCTCATCGACACCGATGAGGACACCGACCTGGACGCCCAGATCGACTCCACCGTGGTGCGTGCCCACCAACACGCCGCCGGAGCGCGAAAAGGGGGAAGAGTCCTGAGGACTCACGAGTCGCCCAGGGCCTCGGAAAGTCCAGGGGAGGTTTGAGCACCAAGATCCACACCATTTGCGAGGGCAACGGAAAACCCCTGGTCACCACCCTGACCCCGGGTCAGGACGCCGACACGTTGCAGTTGCCGGTGCTGGTGGGGCTGGTGCGGATCAACCAGCCCGGGCCCGGTCGTCCCCGCACCCGTTTGGAAGGGCTGGCCGGGGACAAGGCCTACAGCTCCAAGGCCAACCGGGACACCCTGCGCACCACGCGGACCCGGTGCACCATCCCCGAGCGTGAGGATCAAAAGACCAACCGCCGCAACCGCGGGTCGGCCGGCGGTAGACCGCCCGACTTCGATCGGGAGGTCTACCGCCAACGCAACCGGGTGGAGCGGTTGATGAACCGGCGCAAGCAGTACCGGGCGCTGGCCACCCGGTATGACAAGCTCGCCACGACCTACCGGGCCACCGTGCGCGTCGCGGACATCCTCATCCGGTTACGCGCACGACCCGACCGCTCCACCCCACAAGATCCACGGAACACGCCCTAGGCTGGTGTCCCGTGCGACAGACTCTGATCGTGGTGGGCGCGGCCATCGTCCGGGACGGACGCGTCCTCGCCGCCCAGCGCGCCGAACCCCGGGCCGTGCGCGGCCGGTGGGAGTTCCCCGGCGGCAAGACCGAACCGGGGGAGACCCCCGACCAAGCCCTGGTCCGCGAGTGCCGGGAGGAACTGGGCGTGACCGTCCGGGCCCTCGGGCGGGTCGGCGACGACGTCCCGCTGCCCGAACTCGCCAAACGGATCTCCCGCCCGGCCGTGCTGCGCCTGCTCCGCGCCGAGCTGGTGTCCGGCGATCCCCGGGCCCTGGAGCACCTGGCGGTTCGCTGGGTCGCCACCGACGAACTGCGCCAGCTCGACTGGCTCCCCGCCGACGTCCCCTTCCTGGAGCCGCTCGGGTCCTTGCTCGAGGCGCACGGAAGCCCCGCCTGAACACGCACGAGAACACACCTGAAACCCCTGCCTGAGGCGGGTTCCGGGGGACGTACGCCGCCCGTTTCGCGGGCCCTTCGGGGTGACGAAACTAACCGGGGTGACCTGTACGTTTCCCAACCAGACCACTATGACCGCATAAACTGGCAACGGGCCGTGGCAATCTGCGGTCTCTACCCAGTACAGGAGATCGAGACTTAAGCATGTCCAGCGCCACGCCCTCCGAGGGCTCCGCCCGCCGTACAGACCTGCGCAACGTCGCCATCGTGGCCCACGTCGACCACGGCAAGACGACCCTCGTTGACGCCATGCTCTGGCAGTCCGGTGTCTTCCGGGAGAACCAGGACGTCAACGACCGTGTGATGGACTCCAACGACCTGGAGCGCGAGAAGGGCATCACCATTCTCGCGAAGAACACGGCGGTGCACTACACCACGCCCGAGGGCGAGGACGTGGTCATCAACATCATCGACACCCCCGGCCACGCCGACTTCGGTGGTGAGGTCGAACGCGGGCTGTCCATGGTCGACGGTGTCGTCCTGCTCGTGGACGCCAGTGAGGGTCCGCTCCCGCAGACCCGCTTCGTGCTCCGCAAGGCCCTCCAGGCCAAGCTCCCCGTCATCCTCGTGATCAACAAGGTGGACCGGCCCGACAGCCGGATCGCCGAGGTCGTGGACGACACCTACGAGTTGTTCATGGACCTGGACGCCGACGAGTCGCAGATCGAGTTCCCGATCGTCTACACCTGCGCCCGTGACGGCAAGGCCTCCCTGGAGCGCCCCGACAACGGCACCGTGCCGGAGAACGACAACCTCGTTCCGCTGTTCAGCACCATCCTGGACACCATTCCGGCCCCCGAGTACATCCCGGACGCGCCGCTGCAGGCCCACGTCACCAACCTGGACGCCTCCCCCTTCCTCGGCCGTCTGGCCCTGGTCCGGGTGCAGCAGGGCGAGCTCCGCAAGGGCCAGCAGGTCGCGTGGATCCGCACCGACGGCACCACCCAGCAGGTCAAGATCACCGAGCTGCTCATGACCGAGGGCCTGGAGCGCAAGCCCGCGGAGATGGCCGGCCCCGGTGACATCGCGGCCATCGCCGGTATCGAGGAGATCATGATCGGCGAGACCCTCGCCGACGCCGAGAACCCGGTCGCGCTGCCGCTCATCAAGGTGGACGAGCCCGCCATCTCCATGACCATCGGCACCAACACCTCGCCGCTGGTCGGCCGGGTCAAGGGCGCCAAGGTCACCGCCCGCCTGGTCAAGGACCGCCTGGAGAAGGAGCTCGTCGGTAACGTCTCCCTGCGCGTGCTGCCCACCGAGCGCCCCGACGCCTGGGAGGTGCAGGGCCGCGGTGAGCTGGCGCTGGCCATCCTGGTCGAGCAGATGCGCCGCGAGGGCTACGAGCTGACGGTCGGTAAGCCGCAGGTGGTCACCAAGATCGTCGACGGCAAGGTGCACGAGCCGGTCGAGCGCCTCACCGTGGACGCCCCCGAGGAGTACATGGGTGCCATCACCCAGCTGCTCAGCGTCCGTAAGGGCCGCATGGAGAACATGGTCAACCACGGCACCGGCTGGGTGCGCATGGACTGGCTGGTCCCGTCCCGCGGCCTGATCGGCTTCCGGACCGAGTTCCTCACCGAGACCCGCGGTACGGGTATCGCCAACCACGTGTTCGAGAAGTTCGAGCCCTGGTTCGGCAACATCACCTCCCGTCCGAACGGCTCCCTGGTCGCCGACCGCGCCGGTGTGGCCGTCGCGTTCGCGATGTTCAACCTCCAGGAGCGCGGCACGCTGTTCGTCGAGCCCACCACCGAGGTGTACGAGGGCATGATCGTCGGCGAGAACTCGCGCTCCGACGACATGGACGTCAACATCACCAAGGAGAAGAAGCTCACCAACATGCGTTCGGCCACCGGCGACGAGCTCGTCCGCCTGGTGCCGCCGCGCAAGCTCTCCCTCGAGCAGGCTCTGGAGTTCTGCCGCGAGGACGAGTGCGTCGAGGTGACGCCGGAGAACATCCGCATCCGCAAGGTCATCCTCGACCAGAAGGAGCGCGGCCGGATCACCGCGAACAAGAAGCGCCAGTCCCAGTAGGACCGCCGCGGTAGACCCATCGCGGTGGCGCTGCCCTCAAGGGCCGCGACGCCCTTGCGATGACGACGGTGGGCGGGGTGCGATCGCACCCCGCCCACTTCGCGTTTTCGCTGAACACCTCTCGGGTAGAGACGTAGGACATGAAACCCGAGCCCACGTGTCCACGTTGCGGGCGCGCCGTACAACCCCCGGGGTTGTGGACCAGCGCGTGGCAGTGCGACGCCCACGGACCGGTGGCGCCCCTCCAGGGGGTACGCGCACCGAACACCGCCACGCTCGACGCTCTTCTGCCACAGGCCAACGTCCCGGTGTGGATCCCGTGGCCCCTGCCGACGGGCTGGGTGGTCACCGGCTTCGCCGAGGTCGGCGATGAGCGCAGCGGCGCTCTGGCCGTGGCGGTCGCCCTGTCCGGACCGAACCCGCTGGGCGGGGTCGGCGAGGCCGTCATGATCGCCGAGGACCCCGGCATCGGTATCGGCGCACGCGTCGCCGGGTTGGAGGGACCCGACCCGGGAAACGGGTTCGACTCCGGCCCGCCCGACGCCAAAGTGCGCTTCGACGGGCACGAGATAGCCCTGTGGAACCTGGACGTGGGCAAGGACCGCGCGGCCTACACCGGTGAGGCGCTCGCCCACTGGTTGTGGCTGGTCTTCGCCTCGGCCGACACCGGCATGCTGATGTGCGAGATCAACTCGCTGCGGGACCTGCGCGACCTACGGGACGGCGGGGTCGCCCTGGAGCCGCCGTTCGGTGCGCTCAGCCCCTTTCTCAGCAGAACCCTGGCACCCGTGACCGGGGCGGACTGAGCGGGACCAGGCGCCACTTACGTACAATCGCCCGGTGACACGTATCGATCTGCACTCCCACAGCTCCGTTTCCGACGGAACCGACTCCCCCGCCGAGGTCATCGAGTACGCGGTCGCCGCCGGGCTTGACGTCCTCGCCCTGACCGACCACGACACGGTCGGCGGGATCGAGGAGGCGTCCCGGCACCTGCCCTCCGGGTTCACCCTGGTTCCCGGGATGGAACTATCCTGCGCCTACCAGGGGTCCGCCGTCCACCTGGTGTCCTACCTGTTCGACCCGGACTCCCCGGAGCTGGCCGACGAGCTGCGGCGGGTCCGCTCCGATCGCGCCCACCGGGCGGAGGAGATGGTGCGCAAGCTCCAGGAGCACGGCGTGGACGTGACCTGGGAACGGGTGCTGGAGATCGCCGGGGCGGGCAAGGACGAGTACGCCGACGCCAACACCATCGGCCGCCCCCACCTGGCCCGCGCCGTGGTGGAGGCGGGGGCCGCCAAGGACGTGCAGGACGCCTTCGACAAGTGGATCGGCTCCGGCGGGCCGGTCTACGTGGCGCGGTACGCGATCGACCCGGTCCGCGCGGTGGAGCTGGTCCGCGCGGCGGGCGGGGTCTGCTCGCTGGCGCACCCCGGGCGCGCCGAGGGCGCCACCAACGGCGCCGTCCCCGTGGAGCTGGCCGAGCGGATGGTCGGGGTCGGCCTGGGCGGGATCGAGGCCGACCACCCCTCGCACAACCGGCCCCAGCGCAAGTTCTGGCGCGGGGTCGCCGCCGACCTCGGTGTGGTGGTGACCGGTTCCAGCGACGACCACGGGTCCCTGACCGGGCACCGTCTGGGCTGCCGGACGACCGCGCCGGAGGCGTTCGAGGCGCTCATCGCCCCCGCGACCGGGGCGCCCCTGCTCAAGGGTTGAGTGTCGCCGGACCCCCTGGGTTCGGTACGGTACGGACCACTGCGCGGGGACGCGAGAATGGTCGCAGCGTTTTTCTACCCATATTTGGACGAAAGGTCTGACGCCGTGTTCTGGAAGCGGAAGTCGAAGAAGCAGGACGGCCAGGAGGCCACCGATTCCGCTGTGGAGGTCGCGGAGGACACCACGGAGGAGACCGGGGAAGAAGCGGTCGAGACCGAGGCCAAGGACGACGCGGCCAAGACCGAGGACAAGGCTGGGGAGAGGACCGAGGAGTCCGACAAGGCTGAGGACGCCGACGCCGACGCCGAAAAGGACGCCGACGCCGAGAGCGCGGACGGGGCCGACGAGAAGGACGGGGCCGAGACCGCCGCCAAGGCCAGGAAGTCCGAGAAGGCCGACGAGTCCGAGGAGGAGTCCAAGGCCGCCGACGAGGACGACGAGGACGAGGAGGTCGGTGTCAGCGGCCCCGACTCCGACGGCATCATCCGCGTCCGCACCGCCGGGACCTTCGAGTTCGACGGTGAGAAGTTCGAGGTCATCAGCAACACCTGGATCATCGAGGCCGACAAGGACGGCGTCGTGATCATCGACCCCGCCCACGACGCCGAGGCGATCATGGAGGCCGTCGGCGACCGCGAGGTCTACCTCATCGCCTGCACCAACGGCTACGGCCCGCACATCGAGTCGGCCCTGAAGATCGCCGAGGAGACCGAGGCGGACATCGCCCTGCACCCCCGCGAGATGCGGGCCTGGCGCCGCGTCCACGGCGCGGAGCGCCGCCCGGAGATCGACGTGGAGGGCGAGGGCGCCCTGGACATCGCCGACCTGCACATCGACGTCCTGGCCCTGCCTGGTACCACCAGCGGCACCGTCGGCTTCTACGTGAGCCAGATCGGCGCCGTCTTCAGCGGTGACACCCTGCGCAAGGGCGAGCCCGGCATGGTCGGTAACACCTACATCGACTACACGACCCAGCTCGCCTCCATCGGTGAGAACCTGCTGTCGCTGCCGCCGGACACCCGTATCTTCCCGGACCGCGGCCCGTCCACCACGGTGGAGGCCGAGGGCCGCAACTTCGACTCCTGGGTCTGACTCCCGGGCCCGAAGCACACGTGCCGCCGCCCCCGCAGGGGTCGGCGGCACAGTCATGGTGTGCCCAGCATGGGCAGTTGCTTGGAGGTGGAAGTCCTCTAGAGGAAGCGGCAGTGCTAACTCTGAGCCGGAGGCAACGGCGTCACCGCGAGGTGGGGTCGGGAGGAAGCCCGAGGCGAAACCCTGCACTGAGGAACACGAACCGCATACAAGGCAGTCCGGTCGGGGTGAGCCAGCCATGGATGGCGAAGCCCGTCACTGCCAAGACGGCCGGGGTGTAGATGCGGCAGGCGTAGGGGGAAAGTAGCTGTTCTTACCTGGGGAGGTCTGTCCGGGTGTCGGTTGTGCTGAGTATGTCGCCGCGCCGACGGCCGCGACCGCAAGGGAGCGGCTGACCGGGCAGAAGTCAGCAGAGGTCGTAGTACCAGCCGGGATCGCTCGTGGGCTGGGAAGGGCCGAACGTCAAATGGGACAGAGGAACCGGTGCCGCTCGTGCTGGTCACACAGATCGCAGCCACCCCGCCGAAGGCGGGCCTGCGGTGGGAGGGGACGGTGCATTTCCGTTGAGTACCGCCGTAGAGCGTAGTGACCTGTCGGCGCGGCCTGGAGACGATGTCCACCACGGCCAGGGGGATCTGTGGCAGCGAATGCTGTCCAGCGCGAACCTGGCCGCGGCGCTCGAACGGGTCGAGACCAACCGGGGTGCCCCGGGTGTGGATGGAGTCACTACCGCTGATCTGCGGGGATGGCTGCGCGAGCACTGGGAGGGCGTTCGGGAAGAACTCGACGCGGGGAGATACCGGCCCTCGCCGGTCCGCCGGGTGATGATCCCCAAGCCCGGGGGCGGCGAGCGGATGCTGGGTGTTCCCACGGTGCTGGACCGTTTGATCCAGCAGGCCATCGCGCAGGTCCTCACCCCGATCTTCGACCCGGAGTTCTCCGGGTCTTCGTTCGGGTTCCGTCCCGGCCGGTCCGCCCATCAGGCGGTGCGGGTCGCGCGGCGGGCTATTGAGGACGGCCACCGATGGGTCGTGGACATCGACCTGGACCGGTTCTTCGACCGGGTCCAGCACGATGTGTTGATGGCCCGGGTGGCGCGCAGGGTTGACGACCGCAGGGTGCTGCGACTGATCCGGTCCTTTCTGGAAGCCGGGATCATGGCGGACGGGGTCAAGATGCCGAGCGCGCAGGGGACCCCGCAGGGGTCTCCGCTTTCGCCGGTCCTGTCCAACATCATGCTCGACGACCTGGATCGGGAGCTGTGGCGTCGCGGTCACCGGTTCGTGCGCTACGCCGATGACATCCGTGTCTTCACGCGTAGCAGGCGGGCCGCTCACAGGGTGCTCGACTCGATCACGGTCGTGGTCGAGCAGCGGTTGAAGCTGAAGGTGAACCGGGAGAAGTCGAAGGTGGTTCCGGCATCCGTCGCGACGTTGCTGGGGTTCGGTTTCTACTTCACCCGGGCCGGGGTGCGTATCCGGGTCGATCCCAAGGCGCTCAGGCGCTGGAAGGTGCGGATCCGGGAGCTGACCTCGCGCCGGTGGTCGGTTGCGATGGAGTATCGCATCGGCCGGTTGAACCGGTTCATCGTCGGGTGGATGGGTTACTTCCGGCTCGCGGACACCCCCAGGGTGTTCCAGGGGTTGGATGAATGGCTCCGCCGCAGGATGCGGCAGGTCCGTTGGAAGGAATGGAAGCGGGCCAGGACCCGCCGCCGGATGTTGCGCTCGCTCGGTATCTCGGATCGTGTGGCCCGGGACTGGGCGATCAGCAGCAAGGGGTACTGGCGGATCGGTGGCTCGGTCGTCCTTCAGCAGGCGCTGCCCAACTCCTACTGGGAGGGCTTTGGTCTGCGGATGCTCAAGCCGACCTGGCAGCGGTTGAGATCAGTTTGACGAACCGCCGGATGCGGGCCCGCATGTCCGGTGGTGTGGGGGGAGGGCCGGGCGACCCGGCCCTCCTACCCGATTCCGGGGTCAGCGGCGGCCGACGGACTCCGTCTCGTTCCAGAAGGACGTCAGGGCACTGGAGGTGGTCTCGGGGGCCTCGACGTTGGGGGAGTGGCCCGCGCCGGGGATCACCAGCCGCTTGGCGTTCAGCCGCTCGGCCATCCCGTCCTGTTCGGCCAGCGGCCAGGCGTCGTCGTTCTCGCCGTAGAGCACCAGCTTGGGCACGTCCACCCCGGCCAGTTCGTCGACCCGGTCCGTGGCGCCCAGCAGGTCCTCGGCCATCCGGATCAGGGCCAGGGCGCTGGTGTTGAGCAGCCGCTCGCGCAGGAAGTCCACGACCTGGGGCTTGACGGATCGGCTGCGGGCCTCGATCTCGAAGCGTTCGTCCCACAGCTCACGGAGCCGTTCGGCGGTGGGGTCCATCGAGAGCGCGGCGATGAGGTTGCGGGCCCGGTCCGCACCCGGGCCGCTCAACGGCCCGGGGCCGGAGCACATCAGGGTGAGGGAGGCCAGCGGGGACTGGTCGGCTAGCGCCGCCTCGCGGGACACCAGGCCGCCGAAGGAGTGCCCCACCAGATGCACGGGGCCGCCGTCGCCGACCTGGTCCATGACCTCGGCCACCACCCCTCCCAGCGAGGAGAGGCGGTAGTCGGGCAGTTCCACCCCGGGCGGCGGGGTGAGGGTCTCGGGGCCCGGCGACCGGAAGGTGCCGGGCAGGTCGATCGCCACCACCTCCCGCCCGGCCTGGGCCAGGCTCTGGAGGAGGGCGATGAAGTCCTCCTTGCTGCCGGTGAAACCGTGCACCAGGACAGCAGGGTCCAACTCCGTGCCGCCGGAGGTGGGCATGGCCCGGAGTGCGGCTACTGGACCGTACGAAAGACGCAGGTCCGTGCGCCGCACACCCGGCGGCAGATCGAGGAACTCAGGTGTACTCACGTCGGGCCACCCTAGACGATCGATGAGTGGATCAGGGAGCGCCCGACGCCGAAACACGTGTCGTCAGGTGTTTTCGGGGTCCCGGCGCACGCCGCCACGGGTGCGGCGACGGCGGCGGACACGGCGGGTGCCCTCGCCCTCCGCGGACTTCTCGGGGCCGCTGGCGGGAGCGTCGGCCTTGACGGTGACCTTCTCCGAGCCCCCCTCGGCCTGGGTGACGTTCTCGCCGTTACGGGTCCGTCGGCGCGAACGGCTGCGACCGCCGCCACCGTCACCGGAACCGCCGCCGGACTTGCGCCGACCGCCCTGCTCGCCGCCGCGCTCCTTGCGCTCGCCACGGACCTTGCGGCCGCCTCGGCCACCACGGTCGCCCCGGTCGCCGCCGCGCGGCTGTCCGGTGTCACCGATGTCCTCGACCTCTTCGGCCTCGAGCCCGGCGAACTCACCGCGCTTGTCGGCGGCCAGCCGGCCCTTGGTCCCCTTGGGGATGTTCAGGGCCTCGAAGAAGTGCGGCGAGGTGGAGTAGGTCTCCTCCGGCTCGGCGTTGTTCAGGTCGAGCGCGCCGTTGATCAGCTTCCAGCGCGGCATCTCCTGCCAGTCCACGAACGTGACCGCGGTGCCCGTGCGCCCCGCGCGACCGGTACGGCCGATGCGGTGCGTGTAGGTCTTCTCGTCGTCGGGCGTCTCGTAGTTGACCACGTGGGTCACGTCGTCGACGTCCAGGCCGCGGGCGGCCACGTCGGTGGCGACCAGGATGTTGATCTTGCCGTTGCGGAAGGCGCGCAGGGCGCGTTCGCGCTGGCTCTGGCCGAGGTCGCCGTGGACGGCCGCGGCGGCGAAGCCACGGTCGTTGAGTTCACCGGCGACCCGGTCGCAGGCCCGCTTGGTCTGGCAGAACACCATGCTCTGGCCGTGGTCCTGCGACTGCAGGAGGCGGGCCAGCATCTCGGGCTTGTCCATCTGGTGGGTGCGGAACGCGTGCTGGGCGATCCGGCTGGTGATGGCCGAGCCGTCGATCTCGTTGTCGTCACCGGCCCGCACGTGGGTGGGCTGGCGCAGGTAGTTCCGGGAGAGAGTGACGATCTCGCTCGGCATGGTGGCCGAGAAGAGCATCACCTGGCGCTCGGCGGGGATCTTCTTGAGGATGCGCTCGATGTCGGGGAGGAACCCGAGGTCGAGCATCTTGTCGGCCTCGTCCAGGACCACCGCGGCGACCTCGTCCAGCCGCAGGTGCTTCTGGTTCTCCAGGTCGAGCAGACGGCCCGGGGTGCCGACGACGACGTCCACACCCTCCTTGAGCCCGTTGATCTGGGGCTCGTAGGAGCGGCCGCCGTAGACGGTGAGGATGCGTCCGCCGCTGCGCTTGCTCGCCGTGGTGAGGTCGGCGGCCACCTGGATGGCCAGCTCGCGGGTGGGGACCACGACCAGGGCGCGCGGCCGCTTGGACGTGCCCGGCCTCTCCTGCGCCATCTGGAGCAGGGGAAGGCCGAAGGCGAGGGTCTTGCCGGTACCGGTACGGGCCTGACCGATGATGTCGCTGCCGTTCAGCGCGATCGGCAGTGCCAGGGCCTGGATCGGGAAGGGGGCGATGATCCCCTCCGCTTCCAGCGCGTCGGCGAGCTCGGGGCTGACGCCCAGGTCGTGGAAGGTGGTTTCGGGAGTTGTGGGTTCTTCTGTGCTGCTCAGGGCTCAAGCCTCCATCTAGGCGGGCCGCAGTGTTGTTCGTGGCCGCGGCGGGATGCGGTCGCGGGCGGCTTCTGGCCGCCGCGGAGGGCGCGGCTCACCAGGTTCCCGCTTCGGCGAGGGAGCCGTGGTGGCGCTGCCGACTGGACCCGCGCGGCCCGGGGGTCACCCTGGCCGCGATGTCTCGGTTCCATCCGCTGGTTTGTCGTGTGCGGTGCGTCGCTGGGCGCGTGGGCCGTTGCTCCCTCACGCCGCACTGCTCGTGAGGACACGTTGTGGTGTCCGGCTGGACACATCGCTGGGCGCCCGCGTCCGCGGCGCCGGTACGTGCTCGCGGGAGAGGCCCGCGTCGCGGGGGTGCGGGACGCGGCGCCGCGATCATGCACGCCGGTCATCACGCTGAGTCTAGCTGCTGGTTCGCCCGGTGCACATAGCGCTTCACTGTGCAGTGGAACCCGCTGTGGACCGTGCTCGGACGGCGGTGACCGTACCCGCTCCCAGAGTGTGCAACCGCCTTCGGCGGGCGTTTAGTCCCCGGTTGGGTGCTGGGGAGCCCGAGCGATACTCTGACGGACATGACCCAAGGCCCCTCTGCCGACCCCGGCGTGATCGATCTGCTCGGACTGCTCGCCTACGCCGAGCTCGGTTCCTTCTTCCGTCTCGCCGACGACGCCGGACTGGCGCCCTCGCTGCGGACCAAGGGGCAGCTGGCCGGGTTGGCCGCCGCCGAACAGAACCACTACCAGGCGCTTCGCGGGCGCCTGGTGGAGCTCGGGGTGGACCCGGAGATGGCCATGGCGCCCTTCGTCGGGCCGTTGGACTCCTGGAACGAGCGCACCGAGCCGCAGAGCTGGCTGGAGAGCCTGGTCAAGACCTACGTCGGCGAGGGCATCGCCGGTGACTTCTACCGCAAGGTCGCCGCGCTGGCCGACGAGGACACCCGCGTGCTCGTCGAGGACGTACTGGCCGAGACCGAGCGCGCCGAGTTCGTCGCCGAGCAGGTACGCGCCGCCCTGGAAGAGGACCCCAGGCTCGCCGGACGGCTGTCCCTGTGGGCCCGCCGTCTGGTCGGCGAGGCGCTGAGCCAGGCGCAGGCGGTGGCCGTGGACCGGCCGCGGCTGGCCGCGCTGCTGGCCCGGGACGAGAAGGTCGCGGAGAAGGCGAAGAAGGCCGGTGACTCCGGGCTGGGCGATCTCGCCGCGGTCAGCCGGATGTTCGCCTCCCTCACCGAGGGCCACGCCGCGCGACTCACCGCGATGGGATTGGCCGAATAAGACCCCGTATCGCCTTGCTGGCAGTGGTTTCAGCTCTTGTTGGGTGTTTTGCCGGAACTTGGCCCCGCTTGGTCAAGGGCGGGTAATTTCCAACACATTCGTTACGATCCATTGGTTCGGCGCACATAGAGTCGATGGAGTTTCCCGTCTCCTGACCACGCGAGTAGGTACTTCCATGCCCCGTGGGACCTCCGTGCGCCACCCGCTGGCCGGACTCACCCGTGACTTCCACAAGATCGGCCCGCTCGATGGGCCGGTAGCGCCCTGGATGTGCGCTGAGCTGGATCAGCACGCCGCACAGGTGTGCGAAGGCATCGTCTCCAGCGGCGCCGAACTCACCGCGAACACGCTCGGGACCTACCTCCACGGTTTTCTCGACGGCTGCCTCGAACGGGGTTGGGGCTCCGACGACGCGGACTACGACTGGGAGACCCTCCGGATTCTCGCGATCTGCCGGCTGGCGAAGGAGCGCGGTTTCGTCCGCTAGGTTGGTCACGTCCGCAGGCGGTGTGATCTATGCCGCGAACCCTCGCGCGTTCGTCACCCGACCGGTTCTCCGGCGAAAAGCCGTTACTGGGCGTACTCTGAAACGTACCGGCGAACTCGTGGTGGCTCACTTCGGCCAGGTTCGCCCCGGTGCGACCGGTGGCCTGCGGAATGCAACGTGGGATTCACGGTGTTATCAGGGTCCAGGCGGTTCCCGGGCACCGTAACTGGCGGAGCGGCCCGAAGAGCCGCGAGAAAGGAATGCGAATGAGGAGCGGTCGGCATGGGGCGGCGCGCCCACCGGTCGGCGTCCTGATCCAGCAGGATCGCGTCGACTTCGCGCTTTTCGCCCTGATCTTCGTCGTCGCACTCGCGTCGATGGTGTTCACTGGTCCCGGAAGC
This sequence comes from Nocardiopsis metallicus, assembly GCF_014201115.1. Taxonomy (GTDB): domain Bacteria; phylum Actinomycetota; class Actinomycetes; order Streptosporangiales; family Streptosporangiaceae; genus Nocardiopsis; species Nocardiopsis metallicus. The sequence goes on along the minus strand of NZ_JACHDO010000001.1, from coordinate 4,371,860 downwards.
ATCGTCTTCTGGTTGGCTTTCCTTCCGATGATCGCCACCGGGGTGCTCGCCTTTCGGCGTATCGAACACCTTTCCCGGCAGGAACTGCGTGACTCCGACTTCCTGTGACGGCGAGTCGCACCGGCGACACGAACGACGAGGGCGAGGCCGTTGGGCCCCGCCCTCTCTCCTTGCCCCGGTGCTTCACGTGTCCCCGGGCCTCAGACGGCCCAGGAGTGCCGGGCGGTCAAGTTACCGCCCGGTACCCAAGTGCCCCCGGGAACGCCCCTCAGCGGTCACCAGGCAGGCGCACTAGGTGGGCTCACCACCTTTGGCGCGCCGCCCCGGCAGAGTGGCGGCCTCCTTGGTCTCCTTGGCCGCCTCGGCCTGCTCGGCCGTGGTGCCCGGGCGGCTCATCGCCGCCTCACGCCCGGCCTGGTAGCTGCTCTCGTCGCCGATCCGGCCGGTCTCGCGCTCCGCGACCTCCAGCCAGCGCGCCCAGCGCGACTGCATCGGCTTGATCAGACCGCCGCCGACACCGACGACCAGGATGCCGCCGACCGTGGCCAGCACCGCGATCAGCACCGGCAGGGTGACGGACACGGCCACGCCCATCTGGTTCAGAGCGGCGATGACACCGAGGGCCAGGACGGCCACGGCGGCCACGTTGGCCAGGATGCGCCCGTAGGACAGCCCGCCCAGAGCGCCGTCGACGAGGTCCCGGACAGCCTTGGCGATCATGGCCGTGACCACGATGATCACGAGGGCCACGATGCCGTGCGGGATCCACGCGATGACGTCACTGAGCAGTGTGCTGACCGGGTTCGGCCCGAAGACGTTGAACGCCATCGTCAGGACGAACAGCAGGCCGACGTAGTAGATGATCTTCCCGCCCAGCTCGCTGGCGGTCCAGCGGCTGTTCTCGAAGTACTGCGCCACGCCACCGCGGTGGAGCGCGCGGTCCAGTCCGACGCCGTGCAGGCCCTTGGCGACGGCCTTGCCCACCAGCCAGGCGATGATCCAGCCCAGTACCAGAATCACCAGGAAGCCCAGCAGCGACGGCACGAAACCCACGATCGCCTGCCAGGCGTCCATCAGCCCCTGACCCATGTCCATACGTCTTCACCCCCGAATCGCTGGTTCCGCCGGGCCACCGGTGGCCGGTGTCAGACGGATACGGCGAAGAGAAGCGCGTTACTTCTCATTTCCGCGATACCCGTAGGGCAGAGTTCGAACCGTTTTGATCGGTCGCTGCGGGCGGATTTGTCCACCCTTTGTTGAAGAATAGGCAGGGATTGGTGGATTTCGTTTTCCGCGGGGCGGATAATGCGCGACCGGAGGGTCGTGGGAAGGAAGACCCCCGAACGCCTTCGCGTCCGGGGGCGGGTCCTGCGGCGGCGGGGCGTCAGTCCTCGGTCCCGGTCTCCTCGGCGGAGCGGGTGAGGTCCCAACCACTGATCCCGCGCCAGGCCAGCCGGGCCACCAGCTGCTCGGCGGCGTCCTGGGGGACCGAGCCGTGGTTGTTCAGCCAGTACCGGGCACTGGTCTCGGCCATGCCGACCAGGGCGATGCTGAGCAGGTGCGCCTCCTCGTCGGAGATGCTGGTGTCCTGGCGGATCACCTTGCCGATCAGCTCGGCGCAGCGCTGGAACGTCTCCTCGCTCTTCTCCCGCACGGCGGGGAGGTTGCGCAGGTCGGACTCGAAGACCAACCGGAACGCCTCTCCGTCGCCCGCGACGAAGTCGAAGTAGGCCTGGAAGCTCGCGGTCACGCGCTGACGGTTGTCGTCAGTGCTCTCCAGAGCCTCTCGCTGCTTCTCGACCAGCGCCTCGGAGTGTTCCTCCAAGAGCGCCAGGTAGAGCTCCAGCTTCCCGGGGAAGTGCTGGTACAGGACCGGTTTGCTGACACCCGCGCGGTCCGCGATCTCGTCCATCGCCGCAGCGTGGTACCCGCGGGCGACGAAGATCTCCTGAGCTGCGGCCAGGAGTTGGCGGCGGCGCCTGACCCGGGGCAAGCGGGTGCCCCGGGCGCGGGCGTCTGAAGGAGCTGTCACACCCACACCCTCCGAACTCGGCATGGCAGATGCACACCATTCACCGGACATCTGCTTGGCTAACGCTGTCGGACGCGGCCTCGGCTCTGTGTCGCGTTCCGCAGCTTTTTCCTCATCTTACTCCCGCGTAAGTTCGGCGCGGGCAGAAGGAAGCGACCGACGTCCCAGATGAAGCGGGTCGAATAACCGGCCGCGCAGGTCGGACGGGGCGTGAAACGGGTAACGAGGGCGCGCTGAAATACGTGAGGGATGGCCTGTCGGGCTCATGCCGCGCCGAGTCAGCGGCGCTCTTCCTCGTCCAGGCCGGCCTCCCGGGCCTGTTCGATCACGTCCGCCTCGTTGGCCTGCTCGAAGGTCTCCGCGGAGGCCGCCTCGGCCCAGTCCTCGGAGTCCTCGGCGCCCGCCGGGACGCGCTGTTCGGCGGCGTCCGCTTCGGGCACGGCCGAGGCCGGGTCCTCGCCTGCGGCGGAGACGCGCTGTCTGTTCCCACTGTGATCGGACGTTGCCACGGGGTCCTCCCACCATCGTCGCGGAGCGTATGAGCGACACTACCCGCGGGCCGCTCCGGGGCAAGGGAGACCGCGCGGGCGCCGGTCGGGCCGGTGGAGCGGAACGGTGGAATGAACCCGCGGTCCGTCCTGGTTGAGGGAGGGCGGGAGGTGAGCGGACGCGACATGGACCACGCCTCCCCGGGGTGGGAATGGAAAACCCCACCCGTTAGGTTGGGTATAAGTGCAAGCAGCTTCGCGCACCGCCCCCATGTCCCCGTGGGCCCCTGGTACGGGTGGACGCGAAGCGATCCGAACAGTCATGAGGAGTCACCGTGTCGCTGCCGCCGCTGGTCGAACCAGCCGCCGAGCTGACCGTGGACGAGGTGCGCCGCTACTCGCGCCACCTGATCATCCCCGACGTGGGCATGGACGGCCAGAAGCGCCTGAAGAACGCCAAGGTGCTCGTCGTCGGCGCGGGCGGCCTGGGCTCCCCGGCCCTGCTGTACCTGGCCGCCGCGGGCGTGGGCACGCTCGGCATCATCGACTTCGACGTCGTCGACGAGTCCAACCTCCAGCGTCAGATCATCCACGGCCAGAGCGACGTCGGCCGTCCCAAGGCCGAGTCCGCCCGCGACAGCATCAAGGAGGTGAACCCCAACGTCGAGGTCATCCTGCACCAGGACCGCCTGGAGTCGGACAACGCGTTGGAGATCTTCGCCCCCTACGACCTGATCCTGGACGGCACGGACAACTTCGCGACCCGCTACCTGGTCAACGACGCCGCCGTCATCCTGAACAAGCCCTACGTGTGGGGCTCGATCTACCGCTTCGACGGCCAGGTCAGCGTCTTCTGGAACGAGTACGGGCCCCAGTACCGCGACCTGTACCCCGAGCCCCCGCCGCCCGGCATGGTCCCCTCCTGCGCCGAGGGCGGCGTCCTGGGCGTGCTCTGCGCCTCCATCGGCTCGGTGATGGTCAACGAGGCGATCAAGCTGATCACCGGTATCGGTGACCCGCTGGTCGGCCGTCTGCTCATCTTCGACGCCCTCGAGATGACCTGGCGCGAGGTCAAGGTCCGCAAGGACCCGGAGACCGAGCCGGTCACCGAGCTCATCGACTACGAGGCCTTCTGCGGTGCCGTGTCCGAGGAGGCCACCCAGGCCGCCGTGGACTCGACCATCACCGCCAAGGAGCTCAAGGAGCTCCTGGACAACAAGCCCGACGAGATCTACCTCGTCGACGTGCGCGAGAAGAACGAGTACGAGATCGTCAGCATCCCGGGTGCGACGCTCATCCCCAAGGGCGAGTTCCTCAACGGCAACGCCCTCGGGCAGCTGCCGCAGGACAAGCGCGTGGTCCTGCACTGCAAGTCCGGTGTGCGCTCGGCGGAGGCCCTGGCCGCGGTCAAGGCCGCCGGTTTCGCCGACGCCGTGCACGTCGGCGGCGGCGTCCTGGCCTGGGTCAACCAGGTCGACCCGAGCCTGCCCACCTACTAGCTTGGCGTTTAACCTCGAGCCCGTGACCGGATACCGTCCCGGTCACGGGCTTCGTTGTTTCCCGGACAGCACAACGGCCTTCGCGTGATCATGTGCTTCAACCACGAACACACCTGATCACAACGAAGGCCGTCACCATGAGTCTGCTGCACCAGCACACCCCTGTCGAGCCACTGTCGACATTGGCCCGATTCCGCTCCCAGTTCCACGCCTGCCTGACCACACGTGCTGACGCCCTCTTCGAGGTCTGCGAAGCCCTGGTCAGCACCCCGACCCCCGTGCGCCACCTGGCACAACTCTCCCTGGAGCCCGAACACCACCGCGGCCACGGCTCGGCCTACGCCGCCCTGGCCCACGGAAGCATCGACACCACCCAACTGCGATCGATCCTGGCCTCGCTGCCCCTGCCCCGCTTCCACGGGCGCATCGTGTTGGCCTGCGATGTCTCCCCCTGGCTGCGCCCGGACGCCTGGACCAGCCCTGACCGGGCCTGGTGCCACACCTACGGGCGCGGCACCGGCCAGGCCGAGATGGTCCCGGGCTGGCCCTACTCCATGATCGTCGCACTGGAAGAGGGCTCCACCTCCTGGACCGCGCCCCTGGACCTGCGCCGCCTGCACAGTGACGAGGACCCCACCACCGTCACCGCCCACCAAGTCCGCCAGCTGATCGCCCGATTGATCAGGGCTGAACACCACCAGCAGGGCGATCCCGACATTGTGGTGGTGGTTGACGCGGGCTATGACAGTCCTCGTCTGGCCTATCTGCTCGCTGATCTGCCCGTTCAGGTGGTGGGCCGGTTGCCCTCCAACCGGGTGCTCTACGGCCCAGCCGAGCACCGACCGATCTCAGCCAACGGGCGCCCGCCCAAACACGGGGCTGCCCTACGGATGGCCGCCCCCGATACCTGGCCCGAGCCGGAGACGGTGACCACCGCTGCCACCCGCCGCTACGGCAGTGCCACCGCGCGCTCCTGGGATCGGATGCATCCCCGGCTGACCCACCGCTCAGCCTGGGCCGAGCACCCCGGTGAGCTACCGGTGATCGAGGGCACCCTGGTGTTGTTGCAGGTGCAGGCTTTGCCCTCGCGGCGCGATCCCAAACCGTTGTGGTTGTGGTCCTCAGCCACCGGCATGCGCTCAGAGCAGGTCAGTCAGATGTGGTGGGCTTATTTGCGCCGGTTCGACATCGAGCACACCTTCCGCTTCCTCAAACAGTCGTTGGGGTGGAACGCACCCCGGCTACGGGACCCGCGATCGGCGGACCGGTGGTCCTGGCTGGTCGTGGTGGCCTATACCCAGCTACGTCTGGCCCGGTTGTTGGCGCGTCAGGTCAGATTGCCCTGGCATCGGCTGGTGGAAGCGGACCGGATGAGTCCGGCGCGGGTGCGTCGGGGGTTTCGGTACATTCGCGCTGACCTGCCGGTGTGTGTGGGTGCACCGAAATCCTGCGGGCCTGGTCCGGGGCGTCCGGTGGGGAGCCAGAACAAGCGTCCAGCTCCCCGATACGGGGTTCCCAAGAAGAACAAAACGGGCACTACGGGGCACCCCGGAGCCAAGCAAGCAGGTTAAACGCCAAGCTAGGGCCTGTGGTTCGCCTCCGGGCGGTGCGGGGTACTCCCCGCGCCGCCCGCCGTGTTTTGGGAGCGTAACCCCCCAGAAGCGGGTACAAGTCATCCACGGGTCGCGGTGCCGACCACCGGCGCCCGTCCCCGCCGCAAGGAGGTGGCGTTATGCGTGAGAAGGGACGCTGGGCGGACTGGGTCGCGGTCGCCCTCGGTCTCGTGGTCGGCCTGAGCTGGGTCGCGCACGGGATGCTGGGATTCTCCGGAGGGCTGTTCTTCGTGCTGGGGCTGGGGGTCATCCTGGCCGCCTCGGTGTCGTTGACCCGCCCCGGTGCGCTGTCGAGCGAGGTCGGTGTGCTCGCCGGCGGGCTGGTGCTGTTCGCCCTGCCGTGGATGCTGGGGTTCACCCACGTCACCGGGGCCGCGATGACCGCGTGGATCGGCGGCGGCGCCATCGCGCTCCTGGGGGCCTACGGCCTGTTCATGGCCAGGGCCGCGCGCAGGCGGGACCCCGAGCTCGCCTGGGGGTCGCACAGCAACGCCGTCCCGGACTAGCCGGAGCGGGGCGTGACTGTCGGCGGGGGTGGCTAGGCTCACTCGCATGAGTGAGGCGCTGCCCCCGGACGGTGAACCCGACGAGTACACCGAGGACGTCCTGTCCGTTGTGGAGCGGATCCCGCCCGGCAGGGTGATGAGCTACGGCGACATCGCCGAGTACGTCGGCCGCGGCGGGCCCCGCCAGGTGGGTTCGGTCATGTCCCAGTGGGGCGGGGGAGTGCCCTGGTGGCGGGTGGTGCGCGCGGACGGGCGGCCGGCCTCCGGGCACGAGGTGCGGGCCCTGTCCCGCTACGCCGAGGAGGGCACCCCGATGCGCCCCGGCAGTGATCGGGTGAACATGCGGCAGGCCCGGTGGGACGGGGGAAACGAGGGCTGACGGGGGCGCGGGGGCGGTCCGTTCCCTCCTCTGGCGTCCGTTGACGTCCGGGATGGTCGTCCACCTCTGGTGAACTGGAGGCGTGAACACATCCCCGTACCGTCTTGTGCGGCGCGCCCACCAGGTGCAGCCGCCTCCGGTGCTGGACGAGAACCAGCAGTGCGTGGTCGATCACCCGGGCGGGCCGCTCCTCGTCCTGGCGGGCCCCGGGACCGGCAAGACCACCACCATCGTCGAGGCCGTCGTCGACCGCATCGACAACCGCGGCGTGGACCCCTCGCGCATCCTGGTGCTCACCTTCAGCCGCAAGGCCGCCCAGGAGCTCCGTGAGCGCATCACCGGCCGCTTGCGCCGCACCACCCGCGAACCCCTGGCGCTGACCTTCCACAGTTACGCCTACTCCCTCATCCGCCGTGAGTTCCAGCGGATGGGCGACCTGCCGCCTCGGCTGCTGTCCGGCCCCGAGCAGCTCATGGAGGTACGTGAGTTGCTGAAATGGGAGTTCGAGGACGGCGCGCGGGCCTGGCCCGAACGGCTGCGGCCCGCCCTGGAGACCCGCGGTTTCGCCGAGGAGCTGCGCGACTTCCTCATGCGCGCCCAGGAACGCGGGCTCGGCCCGCAGGCGCTGGCCGAGATGGCCGCCGAACGCGATCGCGACGACTGGGCCGCGGCGGCCGGGTTCCTCTCCCGGATGAACGGTCGTTTCGACATCGCGCCCGTGCCCACGCTCAACTACGCCGAGCTGGTGCGGGTGGCCGCCAACATGCTCACCGACCCCGAGGTGCAGGAGCGCGAGCGGGCCGCCCACGAGGTGGTGTTCGTGGACGAGTACCAGGACACCGACCCCGCCCAGGAGGAGCTGCTGCGGGCCCTGGCCGGGGACGGGCGCGACCTCATCGCGGTCGGCGACCCGGACCAGTCCATCTACGCCTTCCGCGGCGCCGAGGTGGACAACATCCTGGACTTCCCCAGCCGGTTCCCCACCCTGGAGCGCGAGGACGCCCCGGTGGTCGCGCTGCGGACCTGCCGCCGGAGCGGTTCCGTCCTGCTGGCGGCCTCGCGCGGCCTCACCCGCCGCCTGCCCGCCGTGGCTTCCGCGCGCGGCCAGGTCAACGCCCACCGCGCCCTCACCCCGGCCGAGGGGGTCCCCGACGGCGAGGTGCACGTCCTGATGGCCGACAGCGCCACCCAGGAGGCCGCGGTCATCGCCGACACCCTGCGCCGCGCCCACCTGATGGACGGGGTCCCGTGGTCGGACATGGCGGTGCTGGTGCGCTCCTCCAGCCGCCAGCTCCCGGTGCTGCGCCGCGCCCTCACCGCCGCCTCGGTGCCGGTGGTCGTGGGCTCGGACGACCTGCCGGTGGCCGCCGAACCGATCGTCCGCCCGATGCTCGGCCTGATCCGCTACGGCCTGCGCCCCGAGGAGCTGGACGAGGACGCCGCCCGCGAGCTCCTGATGAGCCCGTTCGGCGAGGCCGACACTGTGCGGTTGCGGCGCCTGGTGCGGGCATTGCGGCGCCTGGACCTGGATCGGGTTCGGGAAGAGGGCGCAGCCGGGGAAGCCGCTGGGTCCGCCGGGTACCGGCCTTCCTCGCAGCTGCTCGTGGACGCTCTGCGCGACCCCCGGGAACTTACTCTGGTGGACCCCGCCATCGCCGCCCCCGCCACCCGGGTGGCGGGGGCCCTGCGTACCGTCCGGGACCTCACCGCCAAGGGGGCCGACGCCGAACAGGTCCTCTGGGAGCTGTGGCGCGACAGCGGTCTGGCCGACCGCTTCCTGCGCGCCAGCCAGGCCGGCGGCCGCAGGGGCGCCGCCGCCGACCGCGACCTCGACGCCGTGGTCGCGCTGTTCGAGAGCGCCGCGCGCTACTGCGACCGGCTGCCGCCCGGCACCCCCGACGGCTTCCTGGAGGACTTGGCCGCCCAGGAGATCCCCGGGGACAGCCTCGCCGAACGCGCGCCCGAGGGCGAGGCGGTGCGCATCCTCACCGCTCACCGCTCCAAGGGTCTGGAGTGGGGTCTGGTCGTGGTGGCCGGCGCCCAGGAGGGCGAGTGGCCGGATCTGCGCCTGCGCGGCTCCCTGCTCGGTGTGGAGGAGCTCGTGGACGCCGAGAGCCACTCCGCGGACTCCTTCGGCGCGGCTCTGGCCTCCAAGCTGCTGGACGAGGAGCGCCGCCTGTTCTACGTGGCGCTCACCCGCGCCCGCCGCACCCTCTACGTGACCTGCGTGGGCGGTGAGGACACCGACGAACGCCCCTCCCGCTTCCTCAACGAGATGGGTACGGGCGACCCCGAACCGGTCAGCACCGGCCGCCGCTGGCTCTCCCTGCCCGCGCTCGTCGCCGACCTGCGCTCGGTGGTCACCGATCCCTCCGCTCCCGGGCCGCTGCGTGAGGCGGCCGCGGCCCACCTGGCCCGCCTGGCCGAGGAAGGGGTTCGGGGGGCCGATCCGGCGGAGTGGTACGCGCTCACCCCGTTCACCGACGACCGCCCGCTCTCCGGCCCGGAGGACACCATCCGGGTCTCGCCCTCCCAGGTGGAGAGCTTCACCAACTGCCAGCTGCGCTGGCTGCTGGAGCGCGCCGCCGGTGCCTCATCGGGTGACTCCGCCTCGGCGCTCGGCACGGTGGTGCACGCGGTCGCCGTCCTGGTCGCCCAGGGCAGCTCCGCCGAGGAGGTCAGCTCCCGGATGGACGAGATCTGGACCGACCTCGACTTCGGCGGTCCCTGGCAGGCCGACAAACAGCGCGACCGGGCGGATGAGATGGTCCGCAAGTTCATCACCTGGGACGCCGCCAACGACCGCGAGCTGGTCGTCACGGAAGAGGGCTTCAAGGTGGACGTGGGCGGTATCGAGATCACCGGCCGCGTCGACCGTCTCGAACGCGACGCCGAGGGCCGCGCCGTGGTCGTGGACATCAAGACCGGCGGCACCAAGGCCGACGACCTGGCCCGCCACCCCCAGCTCGGCGTCTACCAGATGGCCGTGCTCAAGGGCGCCTTCGCCAAACTCGGCCTGGCCGAACCCGGCGGCGCCGCGCTCGTGCAGGTCGGCAAGGCCGCACTCAGCAAGAAGGCGCGTGAACAGGCCCAGCCGCCGTTGGGCGAGGACCCCGACCCCGGATGGGCGCAGACCCTCGTGCGCGAGGTCGCCACCGGCATGGGCGGATCCCGCTTCGCCGCCACCCGCAACACCGGATGCAACTCGTGCGCCGTACGCGCCTGCTGCCCGGTTCAGGACGAGGGCCGACATGTCTGAACCCACCACCCCCGCCCCCGCGGCTTTCGGAGCGTCCGAGGAGCACCGGCCCCGTTTCAGCCCGGCCGAGCTCGCCCGGCTGCTCAAGCGGCCCGAGCCGACGACCGAGCAGGCCCAGGTCATCGCGGCGCCGCTGGAGCCCGGCGTGGTCATCGCCGGAGCGGGGTCGGGCAAGAGCGAGACCATGGCTTCGCGCGTGGTCTGGCTGGTCGCCAACGGGCACGTGCGCCCGGAGCAGGTCCTCGGCCTGACCTTCACGAGGAAGGCCACCGCCGAACTGGCCGAGCGGGTGCGCAAGCGCCTGGAGCAGCTGCGCGCCACCGAGCAGCTCCCGGACGAGCTGCTGGACGGCGAGCCCACGGTCTCCACCTACAACTCCTACGCCGGGCGCATCGTCGGCGACCACGCCCTGCGTGAGGCGGTCGAACCCACCTCGCGGCTGCTGAGCGAGGGGCAGGCGTGGCAGCTGGCCGCCCGGATCGTCGGCGAGTACGACGGGCCGATGGACCACGTCAACGTCGGCGCGGACACCGTCACCCGCCGGGTGCTGGACCTGTCCGGGCAGATCTCCGACCACCTCACCACCACCGACCAGGTGCGCGGGGTGGGGCGCTGGATCCAGGCCGGGGTGGACGCGATGTCCCGCAAGCCCACCCAGCCCACCCGGGACCTGGTGGACACCCAGCGCCGTAGGGAGGAACTCCTGCCGCTGGTGGAGCGCTACAACCACGCCAAGCACACCCGCGAGGCGATGGACTTCGGCGACCAGATGGCGCTCGCCGCGCGCATCGCGCAGAACCACCCCGAGGTCGGGCTGATCGAACGCGGACGCTTCCGCGTGGTGCTCCTGGACGAGTACCAGGACACCAGCCACGCCCAGCTGGTGCTGCTGCGCGCGCTCTTCGGCGACGGACACGCGGTCACGGCGGTGGGCGACCCCTGCCAGTCCATCTACGGCTGGCGCGGGGCGATCGCGGCCAACCTCACCAGCTTCCCCACGGACTTCCCGATCGCACCGGGGCGGCCCGCCTCGGTGCGCCGCCTCTCCCTGAGCTTCCGCAACGGGGAGAAGGTCCTGAACGTCGCCGAGCGGATCTCCGAGCCGTTGCGGGCGGAGGCGGCGGACGTGCCGGTTCTGCACCCCGGGCCCGCGAGGAGGGGCCGGGGGACCGCGCTGACCGCCCTGTTCTCCACCGAGACCGAGGAGGCGGCGTGGATCGCCCAGCAGGTGCGGGCGCTGGTCGAGGCCACCGCCGAGGAGGCGGGGGGACCGGTCTTCGCCCCGGACGGCAAGGCCTGGCCCGAGGGTGAGTCCGGCGGGGGACAGGAGGGGCGGATCAGCCCGGGCGACATCGCGGTCCTGTGCCGCAAGCGCTCCCAGTTCCCGCCGCTGCGCGAGGCGCTGGAAGCGCAGGACATCCCGGTGGAGGTCGTCGGCCTGGGCGGACTCATGCTGGTGCCCGAGGTCCGCGACATCATCGCGACGCTGAGGGTCGTCCACGACGCCTCCGCCGGAAACGAACTGGCCCGCCTGCTCACCGGACCGCGCTGGCGGATGGGGCCCCGGGACCTGGCCGCTCTCGGCAAGCGCGCCTCCGAACTGGCCCGGCACACCCGCCGCGACCTCACCGGACCCGCCGCCGAGGAGAGCGCGGAGGGCGAGGAATCCGAGGACCTGCTGCGCCGTACGGTTCTCGACCTGACCGCCGAGAGCGGCAGCCTCGTCGACGCCGTCGACGACCCCGGGGACGCCGCGAACTACTCCGCGACCGCCTACGAGCGCCTGGGACGGCTGTCCGAGGAGCTGCGCACCCTGCGCAAGTTCGTGGGGCAGCCGCTGCCGGACCTGATCACCGAGATCGAGCGCATGCTCGGCCTGGACATCGAGGTCGCGGCGCGGATCCACCGCGACCCGCTCTCGGCCCGCGCGGATCTGGACGCCTTCGTCGACCACGCCGTGCGGTTCGTGGGCAACACCGAGGACCCCACCCTGGGGAGCTTCCTGGGCTACCTCAACGCCGCCGAGGAGAACGAGAGCGCGCTCAGCCCGGGGGAGCGGGTCGGCGGTTCGGACAGCGTGAAGCTGATGACCATGCACGGCGCCAAGGGCCTGGAGTGGCCGGTGGTGATCGTGCCGGGGGTGAGCGCGGGCAAGCGCGCCCCGCTGTTCCCGGCCAAGGCCCGTGACTCCCTGGCCTGGGTGAAGGCGGACCACCTGCTCCCGTACCCGCTGCGCGGCGACCGCTCCAGCCTGCCCGCGCTGCGCGGGGTGGAGAAGGACGACATCGCGGCCTTCAAGGAGGCCGAGGAAGCCCGCCACCTGATGGAGGAGCGGCGCCTGGCGTACGTGGCGGTCACCCGCGCCTCCTACGCCCTGGTGTGCACGGGTCACTGGTGGGGGCGGACCGGCAGCACCCCGCGCGGACCCTCGGAGTTCCTGGAGGAGATCCGCGCCGCCTGCGAGCGGGGCGCGGGCTCCGTCGTGCGCTGGGACCCGCCGCCGGACCCCGAGGACACCAACCCGCACGACGAGCAGGAGTCCTCGGCGGTGTGGCCGCCACAGGAGCCGCAGGCGGAGGCGGAGGAGCCCGACCCCTCGTCCGTACCGGTGGTGTCCGACCCCGTACCGGACTTCGAGTTCGGCCCCGAACCGGACTTCGAGTACGAGCCGGAGTACGACCCCGAGTTCGACGACGTGCCGCCCGTACCCGAATACGAGCCTGTTCCCGAACCTGAGCCCGGGCCCGCACCGGCCCGGACGGTGTCCGAGCCGCCGGAGGACTCCCGCCGCGCCCAGATCCTGGCCGGCGCCGACCTGGTCGAGAACGCCCGGGCCCGCATCCGCGAGGGCAGACCCGCCGGTCCCAGGAAGACCCCCGAGGGGCTGCGCCGCCGACTCCAGGGCTGGGAACGCGACACCGAGCTGCTGCTGGCCCACCGCGACCGCGCCACCACCGGTCCGGGGGAAGGCCCGGTCCAGGTGGAGCTGCCCGATCACCTGTCGGTGTCCTCGATGGTCTGGCTGGCCCGGGACCCCTCTGCGCTGGCCCGCCAGATCCGCCGCCCCCTGCCCCGGCCGCCCGCGCCGCACACCCGGCGCGGTACGGCCTTCCACACCTGGCTGGAGCAGCGCTTCGGCCAGAACGCCACGCTGTTGGACGAGTTGCCCGGGGCCGCAGACGAGACCGCCGGAGAGGACGAGGACCTCGCCGAGCTCCAGAGGAGGTTCGAGGAGAGCGAGTGGGGGCCGCGTATCCCGAGCGAGGTCGAGGTGCCCTTCGAGACGGTCATCGGCGACCGTCTGATTCGCGGCCGCATGGACGCCGTCTTCCATGACGCGGACACCGGCCGCTACGACGTCGTCGACTGGAAGACCGGCCGACCGCCAGGGAACCAGGTCGAGCGCAGGGCGGTGAGCGTGCAGCTGGCGGCCTACCGTCTGGCCTGGGCCGATCTTGCCGGAGTGGAGCTGGAGGAGGTCCGGGCCGCTTTCCACTATGTGCGGGCCGGAGAGACGGTGAGGCCTGCTGACCTGCTGGACGCGGAGGGCCTTGCCGCCCTGATCACCAACGTTCCCGAACCCACCTGACCTCGGCGTCCACATCTGGGGTTCTGGTTGCGGTCCTCCCGTTTCCCGTGGCTTGACGGTTGCTGTCTGCGCTGCGCGCGTCGAGGGCTCCGCGTCAAGGTCGTCGCGTCGAGGGCTTCGCCCGCAGGGCGCTCCACGTTGACCCGCTTCGCCGCGACGGCGGTGGGCGGCTGAGGGGAAACGGGGGGAGGAGCGGCCCGTGGTGGTGGACGGTCCCCCGAAGGAACCCAGGAGCCCAACGGCAACGGCAGACACCAACCGCGCGGCCTTGGGCCGGTCCTCTCCCCGGCCCGGAGCCCAACGCCTGGCCGTGTCCCGGCCGCCCATGCGCCCGGAGGGACAAGCGGCAGCGAGGGCAGCAGGTTCCTCACCCCTGCGCGGACCGGGCCGCGTGCCGCGTCCGGTCGCGCGTGCCATCGGACCCCCGGCGGTGAGGGCGGGACTTCAGCGCTGTGGTGGTGACTCTGGGCAAGCCAGGGCGACCGCGACCGCGACCGCAACCCGCGCCTAAGGCTGCCCACCGCTTCCGAAACCCCCTCACCCCCGATGACGCTTCTATGTCAAGTGGCGGGTTGAAGACAGACCTCAGCCCGCCCTCTCACCACTTGATCAGCGACCATCGCCCGATACACCACATCCACCAGATGCCGCTTCAAAGCCCGATACGCACCCTTGGTGCCCTTGGCCCCCTCCCGGGAACGCACGAACTCCCGCGCTGGCTCACCCAGCCGGACCTGGACCACCCCGATCGAGTGCAACGCCCGATTCACCTGCCGGTTCCCACCCCGGTGCAACCGGTGCCGATCCCGCCCCGAGGAAAACACCGGAATCGGCGCGCTCCCCGCCCACCGCGCCATCCTCGCCGAGGTCGCAAACCGCGACACATCCCCCACCTGCGCAAGCAACACCGCAGCCCAGACCACACCCACACCACGAATCCCCAACAGGTTCGGCGCCAACGGCTCCACCAACTCCTTCAGGCGCCGCTCCACCTCGGCCGCACGCACGAACAGGGTGTGGATCTCCTCCAACTGCTCCAGCAGAGCCCACCGCACCATCTCGTCCAACCCGGCCCCCTCCACCAGCGCACGCACCCGCCCCACCTTGGCCCGGGTGGCCAACGCCCCCTGGCCCAGACGGTGGTCCAGCTCGATGTGCACCGCCGCCAGCACCCGGTTGGTCAGGGCCACACGCTGATCGGTCAGGTTCTGGCGCAGGTTCACCAGCACACGCACCTGCCGCACCTGCGGGTCGATCCGGTGACGGGCCAGGCCAGGGTCGGCCAGGGCCGCACGCGCGATGGCCACCGCGTCGATCACGTCGGACTTGGCGCCCACCGGCCCGCCCAGGCGGCGGTGGGCGGCCATAGCACGCGGTGGCACCCACACCACCTCCTGGCCCGCCCCCAGCAGAGCGTCGGCCAGGGCCCGGCCCAGGCCGGGGCCGCCCTCGATGGCCCACAGCACCGGGCTGTTTGCGGCCAGGGCACGGATCCAGGCCAAGAGCTGGCCCAGGGCCTGGGGGCCCGTGTTGACCTTCTTGGCCCTGCCCAGGCGGGTGCCGTCCTGGGCCAGCGCGACGGCCTGGTGCATGTCCTTGTGCGGATCGATACCCACTGTCACCATGGTGGTGTCCTGCTTCCTCTTGGTCAGGAACGGGACGACTACCAGGGCCCTGGCCCGGGGGACAGATCTACTGTGAGTTATCGGCTGCACAGGCTTCTATGAGGTCACTCCCGCGGCCAGGGCCTTGGCCTGCGAGCGCTGGTGGACAGGTCATCGATAGGTCCACGCGGGACAGATCTTGCTGGAGTCACCCCAGCGCCGCTGCCGGGCGGCTCCCGTCGAAACCCTCCCGACACCCACCATGGTGAACCAGTAGATCTTGCTACCAGGGGCAAGTTCGGCGCCGAACTTGCCCCTGGTAGCAAGATCATCTCTGAAACCGGGGCCGAAACCGGGCCCGGGGCCTGGGGGCTCTCTCCTTCGCTGCTGCTTTTCCGTCACCGACCTTGACCGGCCGCGACACGGCCCGCCGATCCGCGCCGAGCCGGGGAGGACTCCGACCGAAGGCCGAGGTAGTTCGGGTTGGGCCCCAACCACTCCTCCCCCGTTTCCCGTCAGCCGCCCACCGCCGTCGCGGCGAAGCGGATCAAGGTGGAGCGCCCTGCGGGCGAAGCCTTCGACGCGCGCAGCGCAGACGGCCACCGTCGAGCGGCGGGAAACGGGGGAACGAACCTAGGGAGCCCGGCAGTGACCAGAGGGTGGTCACGGCCGGGCTTCGGTCGTTCCTGCTGGGTTACTAGGGTGCTTCGGTCCGGATTTCCCACTGGACCTCGTTGCCGTCGACCTCGGTGACCGTGACTGTCGCGTCGATGGTCTCGCCATCGATCTCGATCACGCAGCGGATCTCGGCGCCCACCTCGGCGGGGAGCCCTTCATCGCAGGTGAGGTCGTCCGGTTCCTGGCCGAGCTCCGAGGTCAGCATCTTGCTGGACTCTTCGGCGACCCTGCTGGCCGAGATGGATGCCGAGCAGCCGGTGGCCAGAAGGATGGACAGAGCGCCCAGTGCCGCGCTGGCGATGATTCGTTCGCGTTTGACCTGAAGCATTGTGGCCTCCTGAGGCATGGGGGATTCGTGGGGGTAGTGCGCGCCTCAGTCAGACTCCGCAAACGGCTCTCTGGTTCTGCGGGAAGACGTTTCTCTACCTGTTCGTGGTCCTGCCGGGCCGGTAAGGGGAGGGAGCCGCCGCAGGGGTGGGGGCGGCCCCCGTAGGGCCCTGGGGCGGCGGGGCTACTCGTCGAAGTGGATGTCCCACTTGACGTCGCTGCCTTCGACGGAGGTCACCGTGACGGTGATGTGCTGGGTGGTGCCGTTCTCGATGAACTGGCAGCCCAACTGGGCCCCGACCTCCGCGAGCAGGTGGGTGTCACTGCAGACGAAGTTCTCGGGGGAGTGGCCGGCTGCCTCCAGTGCCGGGGTCGACTGGTTGATGACCTCCGTGTTGCTCACCTGGCCGTTGTTCGCCACGGCGGAGGAGCCGTCCTGGACTTCGGCGGCGTCGCCAGTCGGGGCGTCGTCGACCTTGACGTCCCAGTTGACGTCGGAACCGTCGACCTCGGTCGTCGTGACGGTCACGCCGAGGCTTTCGCCGCCGTGGGTGAGTTCGCAGCGGATCTCGGCGCCCACCTCCGCGGGCAGGTCCTCGGAGCAGGTGAAGTCGTCGGGGGTCTCGCCGACCTGTTCGGCCAGCATCGCGCTCGACTTCTCGGCGACCTCCGCGGCATCGACGGCCCCGACGGCGTCGACGGCGTCGGCGGTGTCGACGGCCTCAAGGTCCCCGACGCTGAAGTCGAAGGAGCAGCCGGTCGCCAGCAGGAGGGGAAGCGCTCCCAGTGCCAACCCGGCGATGATTCCATGGCGTCTGAACTGCTGCATTGCGGGCTCCTAGTGTTGGTGGACTGTTGCCGCAAGGATGGACGCGGGTCATGGTGCGCGGGTTCCGAAGACCGAGGAGCTGAGATGTTTTTGTGGCTTTATGTCTTATTTGTTCACTCGGTGTCCGTGAAGGAACCGCCTGCGTCACGGGTCTTCCGTTCACAGGCCCCGCGAGGAGACCCAGGCGGGGCGCCGCCGGGCGGCGGCGGTTCCCGTGCGCCGCCGCCCGTTGCCGTTCAGACCGCTCAGACCACCCCGAAGACGAAGCCGCCGGGGGAGTCCAGGTCGTCGCCGAACAGGAACTGGCGGGCGGAGAGCACGAACTCCTCGCGGCTGATGTAGCCGTCACCATCGGTGTCCACGTGCGAGAACCGCTTGCGCGCGTCCTCCTCACGGGCTCCCAGGGCGTTCGTGTACACCAGGAACTCCTCCTGGCTGATCCGGCCGTCCCTGGCCTCGTCCAAAAGGTCGAACACGGCCTCCGCCACGGCCTCGGCCGCGTTCGAGCGGCTCCTGTCCTCCGCAGCCGAGTGCATGGCCGCCACGAACCGGTCCCGGTCCAATGGCTCGTCCTGCGAGGCCTGGGCCAGCTTCTGCCATAGGGACTCGTACGCCTCCCGGACGGCCTGGGCCCTGGGCTCGGACGCGGCCAGGCCGTAGCCGGACAGGTAGCGGTCCACGAGGCGCTGGTAGTCAGCCCAGGTCACCGTCTTGTCGCCGTCAGTGTCCAAGGCGTCGAAGAGATCGCCGAACCTGGCGGCGATCTGGGGGTTGGTGCTCACGCGGTCCTCCTGGAATCGGGGCGGGCCCTTCCCGCCCCCAGACTTCAGAGTCCCAGGTCCCGGAAAAGGTTCCCTTTCAACCATTGCTAGCGAGGAATCCCGGTCGTTCACGGCTGGGAGGAATCGCTCCGCCCCTTGGCCTGTAAAGCTTCAGCGCCAATGGTGTTGCGGACTGTGGGGAGTTTTCTAGTTCTGCCACACCCGCCGGGGTGGTTCGTTAACGTGTTCGATCATGAAGGTCGTTACACAGGTGAAGCTGATCCCCGACGCCGCTCAGGAGGCGGCTTTGTGGGAGACGCTGAAGCTGTGCAACCAGGCAGCCAACCACGCTTCCCGACGCGCCCACAAGAGCGGCGTGAAGGCCAAGGCGCCGTTGCAGCGCCTGGTCTACGGCGAGCTCAAAGCGATGGGGTTGTCGGCCCAGCCCGCGATCCACTGCGTACGCAAGGTCGCTGGGGCCTGTGCCACGTCGAAGGCCAACCTCAAGGCCGGGAACCACGGCCCTGAGGGGTCCAAGCGCCGCACTCGGGTGGAGAACTCGCCGGTGCGGTTCCGCAAGGACGCCGCGCAGCCCTTCGACGACCGGTCGCTGTCCTGGCAGATGGACGCGCGCACCGTCTCGATCTGGACGGTGCGGGGGCGGATGAAGGGTGTGCTGTTCACCGGTTCCCCGGAGCAGGTGAAGTTGCTTGCCGAGTACCGGCAGGGTGAGTCCGACCTGGTCCGACGCGGTGGCAACTGGTATGTGTACGCCACGTGCGAGGTTCCCGAGGCCGATGAGTACACCCCCGAGGGGTTCCTCGGCGTCGACCTGGGCATCGCCAACATCGCCACCACCTCCGACGGGACCCTCTACTCCGGTAAGCGCATCAATCATGTCCGGCACCGGCACCGTCATCTGCGCCGAAGGTAGCGGCACAAGGGCACCAAGTCGGCCAAACGGGTGCTGCGCCGGTTGTCGGGCCGGGAGAGGCGGTTCGCGGCCGATACCAATCACCGCATCGCCAAACGCATCGTGACCGAGGCTCAACGCACCTGTCGCGGCATCGCCCTGGAGGATTTGGGTGGTATCCGCGAGAGGGCACGGCTACGCAAGCCCCAGCGGGTCACGCTGCACTCCTGGTCCTTCGCCCAGCTCGGGTCCTATATCGCCTACAAGGCGAAACGGGCCGGGGTTCCGGTGGTGTACGTGGATGCGGCCTACACCTCGCAGGGGTGCAGCGAGTGCGACCACGTCGACAAGAGGAACCGGACCAACCAGGCCACCTTTGTGTGCACGTCGTGCGGCTTCGCTGAGCACGCCGACGTCAACGCAGCCCGCAACGTCGCCAAGCGCGGTGTGGTGGGTTGGGCAGTGAGTCACGCTGCCGACGACGCGGCCTGAGACGTACCCGCCAGGTAGGTGTTAGAGCTGCAAGCTCGGTCCTTCAGGACCAATGCCGCGTAGTTAGGCGGTGGACTGAGAGGGCAAATCATGGGTTCCTGCTGGTAGGCGCCATTCCGGTGCGAGTCTGTACAGGCCCCGGCCAACTTTGCTAAGAAGACCGTCCTTCGCCCACTGGCCCAGTTGCGCGCAGAAACTGCGGTAGTGATCGATGCTGAGACTGCGCGCGATCTCCTTCGAACTCCAGGTGCGCTGACCGGCTGTTCGTAGGAGCTGCAGGGTGCGGTCTCGACGGCCCTGCCTGCGCCCGCCAGGCGAAGGCGGCGTGGAAGCGCAGGTAAGACCCCTGGGGTCCGCGCCGGTCTGCGCGGTGTGGACCGTGATAGCCAGATGGATGATGTTCCGGCTGCTCAGTGGGCGTTCCTCAGTAGAGTTGCCTCGGTAGCGGGAGGTGTAGGCCTTCACCCGGCGGGCGCTGAGGCGGGCACGACGTCTGGGCAAAAGACCGGTCATGACCGCGTGGGTGATTGTTGCGGTGCCGGGAAGGCAGGACAGGACGCCCTGTGCGGTGATGACCTGGTTGCGGGCGGCCTCAAGGGCGACGGTGAAACTCGCACGGTCTGGATCGATGGAGGCATCGGTGTCAGTGGCCTCGACCATCGCGCGTCGTAGCGCCTGGTAGAGAGCGAGTTGGGCCCAGATCTCCTGCTGCAGACCAAAGGGGTCCTGCGAGCGCAGGACGAGTCCGTCGAGCAGAGTGTGCCGCAAGGCGTAGAAGGCAGACTCCACTTCCCAACGCTCGTGGTACAGGCGGATCAGGGTGGTGGCAGGATCGTGTCGGTGGTCTAGCAACGTGGTGGCCAGCCGGTACCTGCTGGCGATTCGTTGCCCGTCCTGGCAGGTGGCGGTGATGTCCGCTTCGATGACACGCAGGGTCAGACCGTTGATCCGCGTCAGGTAGGAGCCGTCGGGCAGGGGTGTCATCACTGCGGGGGTACGGCGCCCGTTGAGGCGGATCAGTAGTTGGGCCCGGGTACCGGCGACCTGGGTGAGGAAGTCATCGGAGTCGAAGCCGCGATCGGCCAGCAAGAGCATGCTCGCGTCGAGAAGGGGCAGCAGGCGTCTGGCATAGCCGCGTTCACCGCAGCTGGTGGGGCCAAAGACCGCACCCAGCAGGCTGCGGGTACCGGTCTCACACAGGGCCATCAGCCGGAGCATGGGGTAGCCGTCCCAGCCGTTGGGGCGTAGTACCTTGCCCAGCCAGCCTCGCACGCGTAGCTGGTCAGGGGCTTTGATGGATGAACAGCCGTCCAGGGCCACGGTGCGCCAGTGGCGGTAGCTGATCCCGGGTGTGCGTGGTCGGCCGACAGGTCCGGCCAGTGTCTCAAAGAGCAGTTTCAACGGGGCTGGGCTCAGCCGTCGGCGCAGGTCCCGCAGCCCTTTTTCCGAGGGGCGGGCGGTGCCCGCAGACTGTATTCCGGCCACCAGTTTGTCCCAGACCCTGGCGTATCCCAGTGAGGGGAAGAGCGCCAGCGCGAGCAGGAAGTACACGCCAACTCGTGAGGGGAGCTGCCGGAGCCGCTGTTGGAGGTGGTTGGTTCGTGCTAGCACGTCATCGACGAGTTCGAAGGGGATGTGCTGGGTCAACTCGCCCAGATGCCCTGGCGCGAAGATGCCCTCGGCTGTTTCAACGACACGGGTGGACACAGAGATGGCAGACTGGTGTGGCAACGGGACCTCTTGTGTGAGCGGTGATGACCTTGGTCGGTATCACTGCGTCTATCAGGGGGTCCCGTTCCTGGTGTAGAGGGGGTGCTCTGGCGGTGGGTGTCCGAGTTGCTTTGATGGATGATCGCCTAACTACGCGGCATTGCCTTCAGGACCGAGAAGTTGACATCCCCAGGTGACCCGGTTCTCTGAGGGCTCTGGTCTCCCGGGTGACCCGAATCGGGTGGAACCAGATCGAACCGGGGCGATGGCGGGGCGACCGGGCTCTCGGTGCCCGGTGGCGCTGCGCGTGAGGGCCGGGCGTTCACGCGGGTAGGGGACAATGTCGGGCGTGTCGGTGACCGGAATCCCTCAGGACGGCGGGGCGCCCGTGCGCGCGGGTGTGCCCGAACACGGGCGCGTGCCCAAGTACTACGCGGTGCGCATACGGCTCACCGAGCTGGTGGACGGCCTGCCCGAAGGGCGTGTCCTGCCCACCGAGCGCGAGCTGGCCGAACGCTTCGGCGCGGCCCGGGAGACCGTCCGCCAGGCACTGCGGGACCTGTTCCTGGAGGGCCGCCTTCGCCGCCGGGGGCGGGGGACGGTCGTGGCCGGGCCCAAGCTCGAACAGCCCCTCTCCCTCACCAGCTACACCGAGGGGGTGCGCCGCCAGGGCCGGTCCCCGGGACGGACCCTGGTCGACCTGCGCAGGTGGCCGTGCCCGGCTGGACTCGCGGCCGAGCTTGACCTGGCCGAAGGGGAGCCGGTCTGGCACATGGAGCGGGTGCTGTGGGCCGACGACGAACGCGTGGGGTTGGAGTCCACCTACGTGGCCGTGGAGCGCGCGCCCCGGTTGGACACCGACTTCGACCCCGACTCCAGTTTCTACGCCTACCTGCGGGAGCAGGCGGGCGACGGCTTCGCCAGCGCCGACGAGCGCCTGGAGACGGTCCTGGCCACCCCGCGCGAGGCCCTGCTCGTCGGAACCCCGCCCGCGCTGCCCATGCTGCTCATCCACCGCCTGTCCCGGGACGCTCAGGGCCGTCCGCTCGAACGCGTGCGCTCCCTGTACCGGGGGGACCGGTTCAGTTTCACCACGCGTCTCACCGCTGAGTGAACCAGGAGGCCTGGGCGTGATCTTTGATAACGAATGAATAACGTGTCTGGTCCAAAGTTTGAGGGCGGTTCACCCGCGCTTCCCTCCCGGGCACCGGTCGCTCCACCCTTCCCCACCAGGCTCGAAGACATGAGAGTGATCATCGTCGGCGCCGGGGTGCTCGGCACCATGCACGCCTGGCAGGCCGTTTCCCGAGGGCACGAGGTCGTCCACCTCGAACGCGAGGCCGCCGCGCGGGGCGCCTCCGTCCGCAACTTCGGCCTGGTCTGGGTCAGCGGCCGCTCCAGTGGTCCGGAGCTGGAGACCGCGCTGCGCTCCCGCGAGCTCTGGGAGGGGATCGCCGAGCGCGTTCCCGACCTGGGCTTCCGCCCCTCCGGTTCGCTCACCGCCCTGACCACCGAAGCCGAGCTGGCCGTCGCGAAGGCCGCCGTCCAGGGCCCCGACGCCCAGCCGCGTGACCTCCGACTCCTCGAACCCGAACGCGTCCGCGAGGTGAACCCGGCCCTGCGCGGCGAACTCCTCGGCGCCCTGTGGTGCCGCCGCGACGCCCAGGTCGAACCCCGGGTGGCCCAGAACGCCCTTCAGGCCGAGCTCGCCCGCAGCGGCCGCTACACCCTGCTCACCGGCCGCGAGGTCCGCGACCTGCCCGCGCCCGGAGCCGTCCGCGACGACAACGGCCAGACCCATCAGGGAGACCAGGTCGTGCTGTGCACCGGAGCCTGGCTCGGCGGACTGGTCCGCGAACTCGTTCCCGAGCTGCCGGTGCGCCGGGTCCGCCTGCAGATGATGCAGACCGGGCCCCTGGGCGAGGCCCTGACCACTTCCGTCGCCGACGCCGACAGCTTCCGCTACTACCCGGCCTACCAGGGCCCCGAGTTGGACGCCCTCAACGCCGGACAGCCCCAGCCGCCCACCGCCCGTGAGCACGCCATGCAGCTGCTCATGGTCCAGCGCGCCGACGGCTCCCTCACCATCGGCGACACCCACGAGTACGAGCACCCCTTCTCCTTCGACACCGTCGAGGACCCCTACGAGCACCTCGCCCAGGTGGCCGAAGGCCTCCTCGGCCGCCCGCTGCCGTCGGTCCGCCGCCGCTGGGCCGGGGTCTACGCCCAGTGCACGGGCACCTCGAACGTCGTGCACCGTGCCCCCGTCGCCGACTCCGCCTGGCTGGTCACCGGCCCCGGCGGACGCGGCATGACCTGTTCCCCCGCCATCGCCGAGACCACCGCAGACGAACTGGACTGGTGACCATGACCGCGAACCCCGCCGCCTCCGAGAACCCCACGAACCCCGTGACCACCGAACTCGTGGTGCTGGACATGGCCGGGACCACCGTCGCCGACGGCGGCCTGGTCGAGCGCGCCTTCCAGGCCGCCCTGCCCGACTTCACCACGGCCCAGCTCGACTACGTGCGCGCCACCATGGGCGAATCCAAGATCACCGTCTTCCGCCACCTCACCGACCACGACGAGAACCGTGCCCAGCAGGCGAACATCGCTTTCGAAGCCGCCTACGCGCGCCTGGTCGACGAGGGCCACTGCGCCCCGCTGCCCGGCGCGGAGGACGCCCTGCGCGGCCTCCGGGACCAGGGCCGCACCATCGCCCTGACCACCGGTTTCGCCCGCGACACCCAGGACCGCATCCTCGCTGCCCTGGGCTGGGAGAACCTGGTCGACTTCACCCTCTGCCCCGCCGACGTCGGCGGACGCGGCCGCCCCCACCCGGACATGGTCCTCGCGGCCGCTCTGCGCGCCCAGGTTTCCTCGGTGGCTGCCGTCGCCGTCGCCGGTGACACCGCCTCGGACGTGCGCACCGGCCGCAACGCCGGAGCTGGGACCGTCGCGGGTGTCCTCACCGGAGCCCACGACACCGCCGCTCTGAGGGCCGCCGGGGCCACCCACGTCCTGGACTCGGTGGCTGCCCTGCCCGACCTGCTCGCGGCGCAGGAAACCCCCTAACCGCGCAGGAACGCCTTTACCCGACGGTTGATGTCCGCGTCCCCGTGGGCGAGGCCGAGCTTGGCCATGATGCTCGCGGTGTGCTGGGCACGGGGAGTCACCCCCGTCCTTTGGTAGCGGCAGCCTTGCCTTCCGTCCACCTCCGGCCCGGATGGCACCTCTGGCGTACCGTCCTGTTCGTCCAGGTTCTAAGGTCGATCCTGACAAGGATGTCTAGGACAAGGACGGCTGATGGACGCGCGTGCCTACATCGAGGCCCACGGGGACGAGTTCCTCACCTCGCTCAAGGAATGGCTGGCGATCCCCTCGATCTCCGCCGACCCCGAGCGCCACGACGACGTGCGCCGCTCGGCCCGCTGGCTGGCGGACCACCTCACCGAGACCGGCTTCCCCACGGTCGAGGTCTGGGAGACCCCCGGGCTGCCCGCCGTGTTCGCCGAGTGGCGCGCCGCCGACCCCGCGGCGCCCACGGTGCTGGTCTACGGCCACCACGACGTGCAGCCGGTGGACCCGCTGGAGGAGTGGGAGACAGAGCCCTTCGTCCCCACCGAGCGTGGCACCTCCCTCTACGCGCGCGGGTCCTCCGACGACAAGGGCCAGGTCCTCTTCCACGCCCTCGGTGTGCGGGCCGCCCTGGCCGCCTCCGGTGCGGACGCCCCGCCGGTCACCGTCAAGCTGCTGGTGGAGGGTGAGGAGGAGTCCGGGTCCGTCCACTTCGCTGAGCTGATGAAGGCCAACCGCGAGCGCCTGGCCTGCGACGTCGCGGTCATCTCCGACACCACCATGTGGGCGCCCGACACCCCCTCCATGTGCGTGGGCATGCGCGGCGTCACCGACGTGGAGATCAACCTCTTCGGTCCCGGGCGCGACCTGCACAGCGGTTCCTTCGGCGGTGCGGTGCCCAACCCGCTCAAGATCATGAGCGACCTGCTCTCCGGTCTGCACGACGCCGACGACCGCGTCGCGATCCCCGGTTTCTACGACGGGGTCGTCGAGGCCAGCGCGCAGGAGCGCGAGCTCATCGCGCGGCTGCCCTTCGACGAGGAGGAGTGGCTGGCCACCGCCGCCTCCACCGCCGCGCGCGGGGAGAAGGGGTACAGCACCCTGGAGCGCGTCTGGCTGCGGCCCACCGCCGAGATCAACGGCATGTGGGGCGGGCACACCGGCGCGGGCGGCAAGACCATCGTGCCCCGCTCCGCGCACGCCAAGATCAGCTTCCGCCTCGTGCCCGGCCAGGAGCCCTTGGAGATCCAGGACCGGGTCCGCGAGTACGTGGAGGCCAACACCCCGGACGGCATCACCGCCGAGCTGGAGTTCGGCGGCCCGGGCGTGCGCGCCTGCGCCTCCGACCTGTCCTCCACCGCCCTGAAGGCCGCCCGCTCCGCCATGGGCCGCGCCTTCGGCAAGGAGGTCCTGTTCACCCGTGAGGGCGGCAGCGGCCCCGAGGCCGACATCGCCGACATCCTCGAAGCCCCGCTGGTGTTCGTGGCCGTGGGACTCAACGAGGACCGCATCCACGCCCCCAACGAGAAGGTGGAGATGCCGCTGCTGCTCAAGGGCGCCGAGAGCGCGGCCTACCTGTGGGAGGAACTGGGCGCCGCCAAGGACGCCTGATCCCGCACATCCGGTACCGTCGCCTACCGCTCGCGGCCGCCGTACGCTGGCGGCGGCCGCGCCGGTTCCGGGAACGGGAGTGCGCGAGGGCCCCGCGGGCGTTAGACCTTGAGGAGAACCTCAGAACCGGAAGGTCGCATGGAATCCGAAGCCACACCCCTGCTCGCCCGCTCGACCGTCAACCCCGCCGGACACCGGCGCGGTGACGACGACTGGCTGGCCGCGGCCTGGGCGGACCCGAACACCAGGGTCCTGGTCCTGGAGGGCGGTGAACCCGGCAGCTACGGCTGGAAGGCCCTCATGGCCAAGCAGTCCCGCGCGCTGGTCACCACCGGTCAGACCCGGGAGCTCGTCCTGCTCGACCCCCACCACGCTCCTGCGGGCGAGCGGTACCTGCTGGGCAGCGACGGCGAGCGCGCCTACTTCGCGGTCCGCTCGCACCAGGACCTGGAGCCCAACCCCGTCGCCGAACCCGCCTCCCTGCGCGAGGTCGGCGCGGTCCTCAACGACCACGACACCGGCCTGTTCACCCGGGCGGTCGCCCTCGCGAACTGGAACGCCAGCCACGGCTTCTGCCCGCGCTGCGGTGCCCGCACCCGGATCGAGAAGGCCGGCCACGTGCGCGTCTGCGAGGAGGAGGGCACCGAACAGTTCCCCCGGATGGACCCGGCGGTGATCATGCTGGTGCACCGCGAGCGCGACGGTCAGGAGGAGTGCCTGCTCGGCAACAACCCCAACTGGGACGCGCACCGCTTCTCCGTGCTGGCCGGGTTCGTGGAC
This sequence comes from Nocardiopsis metallicus, assembly GCF_014201115.1. Lineage (GTDB taxonomy): Bacteria > Actinomycetota > Actinomycetes > Streptosporangiales > Streptosporangiaceae > Nocardiopsis > Nocardiopsis metallicus. The sequence goes on along the minus strand of NZ_JACHDO010000001.1, from coordinate 4,345,712 downwards.
GCGGGGGAGTCCCTGGAACAGGCGGTGATCCGCGAGGTGGCGGAGGAGGCGGGCGTGGTCGTCGAGGACCCCCGCTACCTGTCCTCGCAGCCCTGGCCGTTCCCGCGCAGCCTCATGATGGGCTACACCGCCCGTGCGGTGGGCGAGACCGAGCGGACCGACGACGAGATCGCCGAGACCCGCTGGTTCACCCGGGCCGAGCTGGCCGAGGCCGTGCACTCCGAGGAGGTCGTCCTGCCGGGGCGGCTCTCCATCGCCCGCACCCTGATCGAGCACTGGTACGGCGCGGAGCTCCCGGGAGGCTGGTAGACCGAACCCGGAGCCGTCACCGCCCGGGGCCCGCGTGGCCCGGGCGCGCCCGAACCGCGGGTCGTCCGTCCCCCCCGAACCGGACGTCCCGCGGTGCGTACCGGTCCTGCCGCCGACCGGGATCGGCCGGCCCGGCCCCGGTCCTATCCCGTGGTCAGCTCGTCCGGGAGGACGGTCAGGGGGCTGGTGCTGCTCTCCACCACGTCCTGGGCCAGTTCGGCGACCTTGCGCCCCCGGGACCTGGCCGAGGAGCGAAGTCTCTCGAACGCCTCGCGGGGCGGCATCGTGTGCCGTTCCGCGAGCACCCCGATGGCCTGCTCCACCACGACCCTCGAGTGCAGCGCGTGCTCCAGCTGCGTGATCGTGTGCCGCAGCCGCTCCACTTCCGACGCCCCCTCCGGGGCGCGGCCCGGAGCCTGGGTGCGGGGTCTGCCGGTCCCCGCCTCGGCGGTGAGCAGGTCCGCCAGGACCATCGCACTGACCAGGTCCGGCGTCTCGTGCCCGTTCTGGTCGGTGCCCACACGCCACCCGTTCGGGGTGCGGCGCACCACTTCGACGTCCACCGTGTCGGTGACCGCTACGTCATGAGACCTCACGTCGTCCCCCAACTCAACACTCCCCGTCATCGTCCGAGCTACGGTGTCGGCCGCGCCGCCGGTCGGAACCCGGGGGTGTCCGCCCCCTGGGGGGGAGGGGACCCGCCGCGCGGACCGCAACCGTGTGCGGTCCGCGCCGTTCGTCCTAGGACAGCTCGGCCAACTTCTTCTTCACCTGAGCGAGCGACGGGTTGGTCATCGCCGTTTCGTCACTGAAGACCACCGTGGGGACCGTCTGGTTCCCGCCGTTCACCTTCATCACGTACTCCGCGGCCTCCGGGTTCTCCTCGATGTTCACCTCGCGAATCGCGATCCCCTCGCGGGAGAGCTGGCTCTTGAGGCGTCTGCAGTACCCGCACCAGGGGGTGCTGTACATCGTGAAAAGTTCGGTGCCCGTACTCGTCATCTCGCTCACGTCTTTCAGGTCGACGGTCATGGTGGGGGGTCGGTTCCCCAACTCTCAACACCAAGGGGGCCTCACCGCTTCCCATGACCGTGCGACACAACGTGGGACGCCTCACAGGGGCGACTGGTTCTGGAATGTCTCGCTCAGCTCGTTCGCCCAGCTCGCGCACCCCGCGTGCCCACGCTTGTCCACAGCCTGGCGCATCCGCTCCCGGTAAAGACCGATACTTGAGAGACTGTGCGCCCACGGCCTGACAAGAGTCCCAGAGTGGCACGACGGTCCAGGGCCGTTCCAGACCGTTGTGGTCGTCTTGGCCGATTTCGGCCGTCTGGCCGATCGCAGCCGAAACACCGATCACACCCGCCCCGACCAGATGCAGGAGCACCATGGACCCCGACCGCGTCCTGGAGGGACTGGACCCGGAACAGACCGAGGCGGCGCGCGCCCTACGCGGCCCCGTGTGCATTCTGGCCGGTGCCGGAACGGGGAAGACCAGGGCCATCACGCACCGGATCGCGCACGCCGTGGCCAGCGGGGTCGTCTCCGAACAGCAGATCCTCGCGGTCACCTTCACCGCCCGCGCGGCCGGGGAGATGCGCGGACGCCTGCGCTCCCTGGGCGCCCCCCGGGTGCAGGCCCGCACCTTCCACGCGGCCGCGCTGCGCCAGTTGGGCTTCTTCTGGCCACAAGTGGTCGGCGGAGAGAAACCCACCCTCATCGACAGCAAGCTCTCGGTGGTGGCCCGCGCCGCCAACGCGGTGGGGCTGCAACCGGACCGGCTCGGGCTGCGCGACCTCGCCAGTGAGATCGAGTGGGCCAAGGTCACCCAGGTACGCCCCAGCGACTACGACAAGGCCGTGGCCAAGGCGGGCCGCCAGGCGCCGATGACCACCGGCGAGGTCGCCCGGGTCTTCGAGGCCTACGAGGAGCTGCGCAGCGAGCACAACCTCCTCGACTTCGAGTCCATGCTGGAGCTCACCGCCGGGATGATCAACGAGTACCCGGCCGTGGCCCAACGGGTCCGCGACCAGTACCGGTACTTCGTCGTGGACGAGTTCCAGGACGTCAACCCGCTGCAGAAACTCCTCCTGGACGCCTGGCTCGGCGACCGCGACGACCTGTGCGTGGTCGGCGACCCCAGCCAGACCATCTACTCCTTCGCCGGGGCCACCCCGGGCTACCTGACCGGGTTCGCCAACCGCTACCCGCACGCCACGGTGGTCCGGCTGGTCCGCGACTACCGCTCCACCCCGCAGGTGGTGCGGGTGGCCAACCACGTCATCGCGCAGGCCAAGGGCACCACCTCCGCCAACCACCTCACCCTCCAGGCGCAGCGCCCGGACGGGCCGGACCCGCTCTACCAGGAGTACGAGGACGAACCGGGGGAGGCCACCGGCGTCGCGCGCAAGATCAGCGTGCTGCTGGAGGACGGCACCCCCGCGAGCGAGATCGCGGTGCTGCTGCGCACCAACTCGCAGTCGGCCGCCTACGAGCAGGCCCTGGCCGACGAGGGCGTCCCCTTCACGGTGCGCGGCACCACCCGTTTCTTCGAGCGCCCCGAGATCAAGCAGGCCGTGCACACCCTGCGCGGGGCCCGGCACGGCGCGGCGGGGGAGACGGCCGAACCCCTGGTCGCGACCGTGCGGAGCCTGCTCTCCCAGATGGGGCTGACCGACACCGCCCCCGAGGGCTGCCAGGCCCGGGAACGCTGGGAGTCGCTGTCGGCTCTGGCCCAGCTCGCCGAGGACATGGCGGCCAAGCCCGGCCCGGACGGCGGCCAGGCCACCATGGCCGCCTTCGTCGAGGAGCTCGAGACGCGCATGGCCACCGAGCACGCGCCCGGGTTCGAGGGGGTGACCATCGCCTCCCTGCACTCCGCCAAGGGTCTGGAGTGGGACGCGGTGTTCCTGGTCGGCCTCACCGAGGGCATGATGCCGATCATCTACGCCGAGACCGACGAGCAGGTCGAGGAGGAGCGCAGGCTCTTCTACGTGGGGGTCACCCGCGCCCGGTCCAGCCTCGCGATGTCCTGGTCCCTGGCGAGGTCACCGGGGGGAAGGAAGACCCGCAAGCCCTCGCGCTTCCTGGACGGGCTGCGCCCCGCCTCGCCCTCCACCGCCAACCGCCGTGACCGACGCAAGGGCGGGGTCGTGCGCTGCCGGGTCTGCTCGGACGTGCTCTCCGACACCACCGAGCGCAAGCTGGGACGCTGCCTGGACTGCCCGTCGAACTACGACGAAGCCCTGCTGGAGCGGCTGCGCGACTGGCGCAGGCAGACCGCCCAGGAAGCGAAGATGCCCGCCTACGTGATCTTCACCGACGCCACCCTCCAGGCCATCGCCGAGCAGGAGCCCTCCAGCGTCTCCCAGCTCACGGCCGTGTCCGGGGTGGGCCCGGCGAAGCTGGACCGTTACGGTGAGGCGGTACTCGCGCTGGTCGCGGGGCGGGACCCCGCGGAGGCGGCCGCCGGTGAGACGGACGCCGGTGACGGAGAGGACGAGGATGAGTGAACACGACGCCGAGCGCAGCGGGCAGTCCCTGTCCGACCTGCTGAGGGTGCTGGACCTGGAACAGATCGAGGTCAACATCTTCCGCGGGATCAGTCCGGCGGAGGGGCCCCAGCGGGTCTTCGGCGGCCTGGTGGCGGGGCAGGCACTCGTCGCCGCGGGCCGGACCGTGCCCACGGACCGGTACGTGCACTCCCTGCACGCCTACTTCATCCGGCCGGGCGACCCGACGGTGCCGATCGTCTACGAGGTCGACCGGGTCCGTGACGGGCGTTCGTTCACCACCCGCCGGGTCGTGGCGATCCAGCACGGCAAGGCGATCTTCACCCTGTCGGCCTCCTTCCACAAGGAGGAGCCGGGGCTGGACCACCAGACCCCGATGCCGGACGTACCGCCGCCCGAGGACCTGCTCAGCACGCGCCAGCGGCTGCGCGAGGCGTTCGGGAAGGTACCGAACTTCGTCCAGTGGCACCCGATCGAGATGCGTCCGGTGGGTGCGATGTCGTTCGAGGCCGAACGCGATCCCGACCTGCGCACCTCCACCAACCCGGTGTGGTTCAAGGTGGACGGCAAGCTGCCCGACGACCGTCTCACACAGGTGTGTCTGATGACCTACGCCTCGGACATGACCCTGCTGGACACGGTGCTGCTCCGGCACGGCCGGTCCTTCGCGGGCATCGCGATGGCCAGCCTGGACCACGCCATGTGGTTCCACCGCCCGTTCCGCGCCGACGAGTGGCTGCTCTACGCGCAGGAGTCCCCGACCGCCCAGGGCGCCAGGGGACTGGCCCGGGGTCTGGTCTACACGCGTGACGGACAGCTCGTCTGCTCCGTGGTGCAGGAGGGCATGATCCGCGTGGTGGACGCCGAGGGCTGGGCCTAGGCAGGACGTCCTGGGAGTCCGCCGGGGGTTTCACCAGGCAGGACACCGAGCAGCCGTTCGGGGAGGGTCCGGCAGTGGGTTGGCGAACACTGCCGGGCCCTTCGCCATTCCCGGAAAGTTTTGGCCGGATGCGGACGTTTTCGCAGGTCAAAAATAGGTTGCCGATTTTCGTGGCCGCCCCGTAGTGTGTACCTCGTCGAAGTGACCGCTCTCGGTGCAGGTGCAAGACCCTGTGCCCGACTTTGAAGGAGGTGCCCGATCAAATGAACACGACGGAGATGAACCAGATGAACTCGTTGAAGCCAAGGAACCACGGTTTCGCGTCTGCCGCTGCCGCTGCCTGGCAGCTGTTCCCGACCCGTGTCGTCCCGGGTGCCGACCTGAGCGGCATCACCACCATCGGCAGTCGCCCGAGCACCGAAGGCGGCACCTGTGTCCTCGGCATGGTCCGGCTCGTCGGAGCGGGCTTCGTGTCCCAGGGGACCGGTGTGTCCACCGCTGGTGTGATCGGCGGACTGCGTCACGAGTCCGAGCTTGCCCTTGATCGCGGCAAGTTCACCGGTGGCGTCAACGAGGCATCGCACGAAACCCCGCGCCGCTATGGCGCATCGGGGGAGTGTCCACGGAGGATTCCGGCCTAGAGCTACACAGGCCGAGATTTTCAACCGTGGCCGCGGACCCCGACACAGGGGCCGCGGCTTTCTTTGTATCTCCGCAGGCTCTCCGTCCCCCAGGGACGAGGGAGAAGGCGGCGGCATCGCAAGTCCAGGTCCCGCACCGGGCCTGATCCGGTGACTGAACACCGACCGCGTTGTACGAACGATCAAAGATCTTGGAGGGCACCGATGCTTGCGTCGGTCCTGGAAACGCCTCAGCTGGGCGAGGCCGAAATCCCCTGCCGTATGGAGCCGGACCTGTTCTTCGCGGAGTCCCCCGCGGAGGTCGAGGAGGCCAAGGCGATCTGTGGGGCCTGCCCGATCAGGGAGCAGTGCCTGGCGGACGCGCTCGAGCGGCGCGAGCCGTGGGGCGTCTGGGGCGGGCAGCTGCTCGTCTCCGGTCAGGTCGTGGCGCGCAAGCGCCCGCGTGGCCGTCCCCGCAAGAACCCGGCCCCGGTCGCGGCCTGACCGCCCGGAACAACCTGAAGCCCCCGAAGCACCCACGAACCGAAGGACTCGAAGAACGATGATGCAGGAACTCATGCAGATGGTGGAACGCTCCGACGAGGAGCCGCGCGAGCGTCAGATCAGACGGCTCGGCGCCCGACAGCTCCGAGCCCGCCAGCGCGAGGAGCGCCGTGCGGAGCAGGCGATCATGGAAATCGCGTGGTCACGGCTGTGTTGACCGGGCCTGAGCGCCAAATGACGCGTGCTGGGTGAACACTCGAGGCCGGACGGCGGTCTCCTCCCGACGGGGGGCTCGCCGTCCGGTCTCGTTTGTGTAACCAAAAATGCGGGAAGAGGTCGAATCAGGCCCCGATACGGCCCCTCTCACCAGGCAAAAAACCGCCCTGGTCAGAGCTGAATCCGCTACACAGGGGAGTTTCCCGTCCTGAGAGCACTCCTCGGACACCGCGCTAGACAGATGACATTTCGGGACAACGCACACCTGTTCGTGAGAGCTTCGCTCGGCTACCGTAAAGTTCGTGCCCTCGAACACCAAAATCGAGGTACGACGCAGTCCTCGTCGCCGCCGCACCGTGTCGGCCTACAGGGACGGGGACACCACGGTCGTCCTCGTGCCCGCGACGTTCTCCCGCGCAGAGGAAAAGCGCTGGGTGGACCAGATGCTGCAAAAACTCGAGGCGCGCGAGGGCCGCAGACGCCCCGGCGACCGTGAGCTCCACGAGCGCGCGGTGGAACTGGCCGAACGCTACCTGGGCGGTACCCACCTGCCGGACAGCGTCCGCTGGGTCGACAACCAGAACTCCCGCTGGGGCTCGTGCACCCCGGACACCCGCACGATCCGCATCTCCCGCCGCGTCGCCGGGATGCCCGCCTGGGTGGTGGACTACGTCCTGGTCCACGAACTCGCCCACCTGCAGATCCCGCACCACGGCCGCGACTTCTGGGACCTGGTCCGCCGCTACCCCAAGGCCGACCGCGCCCGCGGCTACCTGGAGGGCTACAGCGCCGGAAGCCGCTCCGAATGCGACCACTCCGGCTCCGAAGAGGAACTCGAAGCCGACGAAGTAGCCCTCGAAGAGTAGCCCTCCACCCGGTCAGGTCCTGTTCTGCCCCGGTTCCGGATTCGAGCCGCCTGACGGCTTCGTGCGGGCGTTGTGCGTTCGCCGGGCCGCGGAGCAGGTAGTCGGTCTCGTCGTGGGACTCGCGCTCGGACAGGACACCCACCACCAGGACTCGCTGTGCGCGCGAGCGGGTAGGTCTGCGAAGAATCAGTGGCCGGGCCGGCCGAGTTCGTTCTTGGCCTCGTTGGCCTCGGCGGCGACCCTGCTCAGGGTGAAGGCGCTGACCAGCAGCAGCACGACGACGAGGACCGCGTAGTAGAGGGTGGTCCCGCCCCACTCACCCGTGACCGCCGCGCGGCCCAGGACCGCGAGGAGCAGCAGGCCCAGGAAGGCGCAGACGCCCTTGCCCAGGCGCAGGGAGCGTTCCTTCTGCTGGACCTTGGCCCGGGCGACCTCGTCCGGGCCGATCAGGCCCGCACGCTGGTCGGCGAGCAGGCGCTCGGCGGCCTTGCGCCCCCTACGGGCGAGGAGGAACACGGCCAGGCCGCCGAGCATGCCCGCCACGGTGATCAGGGACACTACGCGGGCCTCGGGTCGCTCTGCCCGGCTCTGTCGGCGCGGACCGCCCGTGCGGCGGTGCGGACCAGGTCGCGCACGACGTCGTCGCTGGGTTCGGGCAGCTCGTCCACCGGGAACCAGTCGAGCCCTGCGGACTCGGCGGGGTCCACGACCAGCACCGCGTCGGCCGGGGCCAGGGCCGCGTACTGCACGTCCAGATGGAAGCTGCCGCCGCCGCACGGTACCGCGTGGCGGTCCAGCCGCACCGGTGCGGGCAGCAGGGTCAGCCCCCGGATGCCGGACTCCTCAGTGGCCTCGCGCAGCGCGGCAGCGGCCAGGGTGGCGTCCTCGGTCTCGCAGTGGCCGCCGGTCTGCAGCCACATCCGGTGGACGCGGTGCAGCACGAGGGCCACCTTGGAGCCGTCGGCGGAGATGATCGCCGAGCTCGCGGTCAGGTGCCCGGGCAGGCACGTGCGCCACATGGCGTCCGGGTGGGCGTCGAGGTGGTCCAGGTAGGAACGGCGGAGTTCCTCCTGCCCGGCGTCGGGCGCGGTCCACGCGCCCAGCACCGCCCGGGCGTCCGCGTGCAGTGTCACCTAATCGCCGTCCTTCTTGTCCTCACCGGACTTGCCTTCGGCCTCGCCGGGCTTGGGCTTCTCCGAGCCGTCGGGTTCGGTCAGTGACGAGATGTCGAAGTCCGCGCCCTCGAACTCGCTCCGCCCGTGCACGAAACCGTCCGGGTCGTCGAGGTCGTCGCCGGTGGGCATCAGGTCCGGGTGCTGCCAGACGGCGTCCCGGCCCTCCACGCCCCGGGCCTCCTCCAGCGCGGACCACAGGGCTCCGGCCTCGCGCAGGCGGCGCGGGCGCAGTTCCAGGCCGACCAGGGCGGCGAAGGTGTGTTCGGCGGGACCACCGGTGGCGCGGCGGCGACGGGTGGTCTCGGCCAGGGCGCCGGACTGCGGCAGCCGTTCGGAGACCGCCTTGGCCACCACGGTCGCCACCCAGCCCTCGATCAGGGCGAGGGTGGTCTCCAGGCGGGCCAGCGCGGCCTTCTGCTGCGGGGTGTCCTCCGGCTGGAGCAGGCCCTCGGGGCCCATACCGCCGGACATCGCCTCCTGGAGGGCCTCGGGGTTGGTGAGATCGATCTCGCCGAGCTTGTCCTCCAGACCGCTGACGTCGAAGGACATCCCGGCCGCGTACTCCTCGACCAGGCGCGAGACGTGCGAACGCAGCCACGGCACGTGCGAGTACAGGCGGTGCACGGCGGCCTCGCGGGCGGCCAGGTACAGCCGCACCTCGTCGTCGGGGATCTCCAGGCCCTCACTGAAGCGGGCCACCCCCGAGGGCAGCAGCGCGGCATTGCCCTCACCGGCGAGCGGCAGGCCGATGTCGGTGGTACCGATCACTTCCCGGGCGAGCTCGCCGATGGCCTGACCGGCCTGCTGGCCGACCATCATGCCGCCCATCTGCTGGATCATGCCCAGCAGCGGACCGGCCATGGAGGCCATCTCCTCGGGCAGGTTCTGCCCCATGGCCTGGACGGTCTTGGCGGTCAGCGGGTCGCACAGCTGCGCCCACGAGTCCATCGTCTTCTCGATCCACTCCGACCGGCTCCAGGCCTGGGCGGTCTGGAGTCCCGAAGGCAGGTCGGTAGCCTGGTCGAGCCACAGGTCGGCGAGGCGCAGCGCCTCCTCGATCCGTGCGTAGTCGGCGGGCGGCACACTCGGGTCCCCCTTCTGGGACACCGCGTGCCGCGCGATGTTCTTGGCCATGTCCCAGTTGATGCCGGACGCCGAGGACGTCTGGCCGGCCTCGGACGCACCGGGGGCGGGCTGGGACGACATCATGTCCGCGAACTGGCGGAGCATGTTGGCCATCTGTTGCGGATCGCCGAACGGGAAACCGTCCGGCATTCCGGAGTCCCCCCCGCCCGGGCGGCCGCTGCCGGCACCCGAGCCGGAGTCGCCAGAACGGCGGCCGGACTCGTCGTCGGGATCGTTCGGCATGCTGAAACCGAAAGGCAGGTCGCTCACAATCAGACCTCAGGCAGGATTAGGTTTGGTCTCCACTGTCACGTTAGCTGGGAGTCGCCCGGAGTGAATACCGAAAGCAGCCAGGTTCGCCCAGAGCACAGCCCCCCGGATCCGGCGGGCATGGTGGTGGCGGTCACCGGTGCCGCCTCCGGAGTGGGCCGACTCCTCGTGCAACGCCTGGCCACGCCAGAAGGTTCCGTGGCCGCCCGCGAGGTCGTCGCGATCGACGAGGAGTTCGCTGACCTGCGCGGAGTCACCTGGCGGATCGCGGACGTCAGCGATCCGGGGCTGGTCTCCCGCCTGGGCGGGATCGACGTCCTCGTGCACACCGCGGACGACCGGTCCCTGGACAGCAAACCCTCGGAGCGCCGGGCGCACAACGTCCGGGCGGCCCAGACGGTCCTGACCGCCGCGGCGGCCTCCGGGGTCCCGCGGGTCATCCTCGTCACCAGCACGATGGTCTACGGCGCCGTCCCCGACAATCCGGTCCCGCTGCCGGAGAACGCCACCCGCGTCTCGGACAACAGCGAGGGCCTCATGGGTGACTTCGCCGAGGTGGAGGAGCTGGCCGAGCGCGCCCGCCGGGCCCATCCCGGGCTGAGCGTCACCGTGGTGCGGCCCGCCCCGCTCGTGGGGCCGGACCTGGACACGCTGCTGAGCCGGCACTTCTCCGCGCCGCGGCTGCTCACCGTCAAGGGCCACGAACAGCGCTGGCAGTTCTGCCACGAGGACGACCTCGCCTCCGCCCTGGCCTACTGCGCCCTGCACGGGGTCACCGGTACGGACGGCGTGGTCGCCGTGGCCAGCGAGGGCTCCCTGTCCCAGGGGGAGGTGGAGGAGATCGCGGGGATGAAGCACTTCGAGGTGCCCGCGAACCTCGCCTTCGGCGCCGTGCGCCGCCTGCACCAGGCCCGCATCACCCCGGCCGCCGCAGGTGAGATCAAGTTCCTGGTCTACCCGTGCGTGGTGGACTGCTCGGCCCTGCGCGACGCGGGCTGGAAGCCCGGCCACGACAACGAGTCGGCGCTGATCGCCCTGCTGGAGTCCAAGACCGGAAAGCACGCGATCGCCGGGCGCAGCCTGGGCCGCAAGGAGGTCACCATCACCGCCGCCGGCGCCGCCGGTGCGGCGGCCGCCGCCATCGGTACCGCGGCCGCCATCCGGCACCTGCGCAAACGCGGGAGGAGCTGAGCGGGCGATGCTGCGAGTCGCGAGGTCTATGCGGCTCTGAACTGCTCGAACATCAGAATTTTTGGATGATCGCACAGGTGGGGTTCACGTGCGGGAGTGTCGTGCACGGGGCGCCTTGATACGGTTCCCACGTGGAACAGATCACTCTCGCGGCCGTACGCGACACGCCCCTGTCCGTGGACGAGGTCCTCGCGGCGGTGACCGATCCCAGAGCCGGCGGTACCGCCGTCTTCATCGGTACCGTGCGCGACCACGACCACGGCCGGGACGTCTCGGCGCTGTCCTACTCGGCCCATCCGTCCGTGGAGGCGCAGCTGCGCGTCGTCATGGAGAAGGTGCTGAGCGACACCTCCGTCCCCGGGCGGCCGGTCGTGCGGATGGCCGCCACGCACCGCGTCGGCGACCTGGAGATCGGGGACATCGCCGTGGTCGTCGCGGCCTCCGCCGAGCACCGCGAGGAGGCCTTCGCCGCCTGCCGCAAGCTCATCGACGACCTCAAGGCCCAGGTGCCCATCTGGAAGAACCAGTCCTTCGAGGACGGCGACACGGAGTGGGTGGGCTCGCCCTGACCGGCCCCCGCCCGTGAGCCCGGGTGGGTCGCCGGGGGCTCTAAGGTGTCAGCATGGTTCGTCGTGTCATGACCCTTGTCGCCGCACTCGTCCTGCTTGCCGGGCTCGGGTACGGCAGTCTCTTCCTGCCCGTGCCCTACCTGGTGGCCTCCCCCGGCGTCACCCTGGACACCCTGGGCGAGCAGCAGGACGGCCAGCCCGTCATCGGTATCGAGGGTGCCGAGAACTACGAGCACGACGGATCGCTCTCCATGGTGACCGTTCAGTACGCCGGCGGCCCCGACCACCGGCTCAACCTCTTCACCCTGGTGACGGCGTGGCTCTCGCCGAGCCAGGCGGTGCTGCCCGAGGAACTCCTCTTCCCGGCCGGGCGCTCCCAGGAGGAGGTCACCGAGCGGCAGACCGTCCAGATGAACAGCTCGCAGACGGACGCCACCGCCGCCGCCCTCAACCAGCTCAACATCGACTACGAGGCGATTCCGCTGGTCGCCGAGGCCGTCGAGGGCATGCCCGCCGACGGTGTCGTGGAGGCGGGGGACCGCATCATCGAGGTCGACGGCGAGAAGGTGCCCACCAGCACCACCGGTGACGACCCCGAGGAGCTCGTCGGTAGCGCCTACGTGGTGGACAAGGTCGGTGCCCGCGAGGCCGGTGACCCCGTCGCCCTGGTCCTGGACCGCGACGGCGAGGAGGTGGAGGTCGCCCTCGACACCGTCGAGGGCGACGAGGGCAACGCCGCGGTGGGCGTGCTCATCGCCGACGACATGGACTTCCCCGTCGACGTCTCCATCTCCGTCGGCGAGATCGGCGGCCCCAGCGCGGGCATGATGTTCGCCCTCGGGATCATCGACCGCCTCAGCGAGGAGGGCATCACCGGCGGTGTCAGCGTCGCCGGTTCGGGCACCGTCAGCTCCGACGGCCGGGTCGGCGGGGTCAGCGGTATCCCGCAGAAGATGGTCAGCGCCCACCGCGACGGCGCGGAGTACTTCTTCGTGGCCGCCGACAGCTGCTCCCAGGTGAACCAGTCCGCCGCCGCCGACGACCTGGACGTGGTGCGCGTCGAGACGCTCACCGACGCCCTGGACGCCCTGGAGACCATCCGCGAGGGCGGCGCTGACCTCCCCCGCTGCGAAGGGGACTAGCGGAGCAGAAGCCAGGACGCGCGCGAGATGAAGGAACCCCGGGCCGCACGGTCCGGGGTTCCGTTGTGTCCAGGGCTTCAGCTCTCCTTGCCGGGGAGCTCCTCTTCGAGGTCGAGGGTGAGGGCCAGGGCCGAGGTCAGTGCCGGGATCAGGTCCGGGCCGTTGAGGACCTCGGTCTCGCTGTCGTGGCTGCGCATGCGCATGGCGCAGTGCCGCGAACCGTCGCGCAGCACACCCGCGACCATGCGGATCTCCTCGGTCTCCTTGCCGGAGGCGGTGGGGTCCTCGCCCGCGGCCAGGGTCTCGTCCGAGCCCTTCACCACCAGGCGCTCCATGACCAGCGCGCACCCGGCCACGCCCTCGGGCCACAGGATGCGGCCCAGGGCCTCCTCCAACGGGACGTCCGGGGACAGCGCCTCCTGCTCCACCGGGGTCAGCTCGTCGGGGCTGGCCGGGGAATCGATCCCCAGCAGGCCCGCGAGAGCGGGTTCCGCGGCCAGCAGCTCCGAGGTGGGGACCAGGGCGTACAGCCCCAGGGGGCGGTCCCAACCCTGCTCGGCCGCGTGGCGTTCCAGGTCCATGACTGCTTCGCGAATGTTCGACACGTTTCCATGGTGGCCGATGTGGGAACCCCGCCGGGCCCGTTCGGCGGCAGTAGGGTCGCATGGCGCCCTCCGGTTGCGACTCCGATACCCCAACGATGCAGCCTTGTCATCGGCTGGAGGGCGATTTCGGGAACCTGGCGGCCACCGATTAAGTTTTCAGTAATAAGGCGCACCACGCGCACCGACCGCACCTACCAAGCCAGAACGAGGGGGAGGCGTGAGCTTCCGATCGCCCGGCGCACCACCTGCGCGTATGCCTCGCCGATCAAGGTTGCTCGCGCCAGTCGCGGCGACCGTGGTCGTCATCATCGCGGGGTTGATGTTCGCCGCGAACTTCTGGACCGACTACAAGTGGTTCAATTCCGTCGGCTACACCAACGTCTTCCTGACCGAGCTGTGGACCCGAGTGCTGCTGTTCGCCGTAGCGGCGCTCGTCATGGCGGTCATCGTCGGCGCTAGCATCTTCTTCGCCTACCGGGCCCGCCCGGCCACCAGGCCCATGAGCCTGGAGCAGCAGGGCCTGGACCGCTACCGGCAGTCCATCGACCCGCACCGCAAGCTCTTCTTCTGGATCGCCGTGGGCGCCCTGGCGCTCTTGGCCGGTGCAGCGGCCAGCGGTGACTGGCGGGTCTACCTGCAGTTCGTGAACAGCGCCGACTTCGGGGTGGCCGACCCCGAGTTCGGTATGGACATCGCGTTCTTCGCGTTCACCTATCCGTTCATGCGCGTCCTGCTCGGTTACCTGTACGCGGCCGTCATCCTGGCGTTCATCGCCGCGGTGATCGTGCACTACCTGTACGGCGGCGTACGCCTGCAGAACGACTCCGGCCAGCGCGCCACCCCGGCCGCCCGGGTGCACCTGTCGGTCCTGCTGGGCCTGTTCGTGCTCCTGCGCGCCGCTTCGTACTGGCTGGACCGCTACGGGCTGGTCTTCTCCGACCGCGGTTACACGTTCGGTGCCTCCTACACGGACGTGAACGCGGTCAAGACCGCCCTGACCATCCTCACCGTCATCTCGGTGATCTGCGCGATCCTGTTCTTCGCCAACATCGCCTTCAAGAACACGATGATCCCGGTGGCCTCCCTCGGGCTGCTCGTGCTGTCCGGCGTGGTCGTCGGCGGAATCTACCCGGCGATCGTCCAGAACTTCCAGGTCGACCCGAACGAGCAGCGTCTGGAGAGCCCGTACATCGAGCGCAACATCGAGAGCACGCGCGAGGCGTACGGGATCGCGGACGCCGAGGTGGAGACCTACGACGCCACCACGGAGCTCACGCAGCAGGAGCTGGCGGCCGAGGCCGACACCATTCCCAGCGTCCGTCTGGCGGACCCGGCGGTCGTCTCACAGACCTTCCAGCAGATGCAGCAGGTCCGAGGCTTCTACCAGTTCCCGGACGTGCTGGAGGTCGACCGCTACCCGGACGCCGACGGCAACCTGATCGACACGCTCGTCGCCGTCCGCGAGCTCGACGGTCCGCCCGCGGACCAGGACAACTGGCTGAACCGGCACCTGATCTACACCCACGGTTTCGGCATGGTCGCCGCTGCGGGCAACCTGATCGACAACGAGGGCCGCCCGGTCTTCACCGAGTACAACATCCCGCCGCGCGGTGACCTCAGCGATGTCAGGGGCGAGTACGAGCCCCGCATCTACTACGGTCGCGAAGGCGCCGAGTACGTCATCGTCCAGGCCGAGGAGGAGTACGACTTCCCGCTCGACTCCGAGAACGACGAGCCTGACGTGCCCACCCTCGAGGACGCTGTGGACGCCAGCCCGGACGCGGACGACGCCCGCGTTCCCGCTGATGGCGACGAAGGGGCGGAGGAGGCCCCGGCCGAGGACGCCGAGGCCGTCGACGAGGGCGCCGAGGACGCGCCCACCAGCGGCTCCCAGGCCTACAACCGTTACGACGGTGACGGCGGAGTGGCGCTGAACAACTTCTTCGACCGCATCCTGTACGCGATCAAGTACCAGGAAACGAGCATCCTGCTCAACAGCGCGATCACCAGCGACTCGCGGATCATCTACGAGCGCGACCCGGTGGACCGCGTCGAGAAGGTCGCTCCCTTCCTGACCATGGACAGCCGCCCCTACCCGGCGGTCGTCGATGGCCGGATCGTGTGGATCGTCGACGGTTACACCACCTCCGACGGTTACCCGTACGCCAACCGGATCGACTTCACCCAGGCGGTGACCGACACCTTCACGGACGGTTCGATCCAGCAGGTCGGCGCGCTGCCCGGCAACGAGGTCAACTACATCCGCAACTCGGTGAAGGCCACCGTCGACGCCTACCACGGCACCGTCACCCTGTACCGCTGGGACGAGGAGGACCCCGTCCTCCAGACCTGGGAGGGCGCCTTCCCGGGCACCATCGTCGACCGGGACGAGATGAGCGAGGAGCTCCTCCAACACGTCCGCTACCCGGACGACCTGTTCAAGGTGCAGCGCGAGATCATGCGCGAGTACCACGTCACGGACGCCGCGTCCTACTACGGTGGTCAGGACTTCTGGTCGGTTCCCAACGACCCGACCCAGGAGGGGGACGTCCCCGAGCCGCCCTACCGCCAGACCATCAACTTCCCGGGCTCGGAGGAGGCCAGCTTCTCGCTGACCACCACGTTCGTGCCGCGAGGCCGTGAGAACCTGGCCGCGTTCATGGCCGTGGACAGCAACCCCGAATCCGAGGACTACGGTCAGCTGAAGCTGCTGGAGCTGCCCCGGAGCACGGTGATCTTCGGTCCCGGTCAGGTGCAGAACGCGTTCGACTCGGACGCCGACGTGCGTGAGGTCCTGCTCCCGCTGGAGCAGTCCAACGCCGAGGTGACCCGGGGCAACCTGCTGACCCTGCCCTTCGCCGGCGGTCTGCTGTACGTGGAGCCCCTCTACGTGCAGGCCGGTGGCGGCGGAGCCGCGTCCTTCCCGCTGCTCCAGCAGGTCATGGTCGGCTTCGGTGAGGAGGTCGCCATCGGCAGCAACCTCCAGGACGCCCTGAACAACCTGTTCGAGGGCGACGAGGCCCCCTTGCCCGAACCGGATGCCGAGGAGGGCACCGAGGACGACGAGGAGACCGCCGAGGCGGGTGCGGGTGAGGGCGACGCTGGCGACAGCGACGCCAACGACCTCACCGACGCCCTCAACGAGGCCGTCGAGGCCTGGGAAGAGGCACAGGAGGCCAACGAGGACGCCAACGAGCGCCTGCGTGAGGCTCTCGAGGCCCTCGAGGAGGCCGCGGGCAACTAGTCCGTAGTCCGAGAGGAAGTACCGCGCGCCGCCGAAGGCGCTGTGTACGACGGGGCGGGACCTTCCGGGTCCCGCCCCGTTCCTGTGGATGCTGTTGGCGAATCCGGTTGGGGCCCGCATCTGGTGTGCGGGGCTCCCTCGTTTCCCGCCGCGTGATGGTCGTTGTCTGCGCTGCGCGCGTCAAGGTCGTCGCCGTCGGAGCGCCAATGCCGTTTAGTTAAGGGACAGGCTGAGCTGTCAACCCCGAACTCGCCCACCGTGGCGCCAGGGTGTAACGGCCTCGAGCGATCCGTTGCAGGAACCCTTCCTGGACCCACACGCCCATCTGCGTGGCCAGACTCCGGTAATGGGGATAACCCAAAGCCCGAGCCACCTCGATCGGGCTCCAACCTCGGTCTGGACCAGAACCCAACAGGCGCATCGTGCGCTCCTTGGACCCACCAGGGCGGATTCCAGGTGCCAGCGGTTGAGCTGCGGACTGTTTGGGGCCCACCACGGCCCCAGGCGCAGGGGCCAAGATCTCCAACTCCACTTTCTGCACCTGGTGGGTGGCGAGCGGCCGCTCGGGATCGGCGTAGCCGTAACGCAACTGAGGACACTTGACCTTGCGCGCGCTGATCCGAGCACGGCGGGCCGGGAGCAGGTTGTCCAACACCGCCTGAACGATGCTTCCGCCCCGGCCGGGATCGTCATCGTCGGGCAGCACCTGCTGGGCAGTGATGACCTGACATCGGGCGGTGTTCAGGGCAGTGGTGAACCCAGCCCGATCGGCGTGGGTGCCCGGCCGGGACTCCACCGCCTCGACCATGGCCATGCGCAGCGCTTGGTAGAGCGCCAACAGGGCCCACACCTCCTGCTCCAGGCCGACCGGGTCCTGGGAGCGCAACACGCGACGGTGCAGCAGGGTATGGCGCAGGGAGTAGAAGGCCGATTCGATCTCCCAGCGTTCGTGGTAGAGGGCCAGCAGCTGTGGGGCGGGGTCGGTGCGGTGGTCGAGCAGGGTGGTGGCCAGCCGGTACACGCCCCTGGCCTGCTGCCCGTCCTGGGTGGTGGCGGTGATGCGGGCTTCGATGACGCGGAGTTTGAGCCCGTCCAGGTGGGTGAGGTAGGAGCCGTCCGGTAGCAGGGTTTCCACCCGGGGGCGGCGGCGTGGGTGCAAACGGATCAGGAGTTGGGCTCCGGTGGTGGCGAGCTCGCCCAGGAAGGTGTTGCCTTGGTAGGCCTGGTCGGCCAGGACCAGCATCTGGGGGGTGAGCAGGCCCAGCAGGGGGCGGGCCTGGTCGGGTTCGCCGCTGGGGGCTCGGGTCAGGGTGGCTCCCAGCAGGGAGCGGGTGCCGGTCTCGCACAGGGTGGTGATCTGCAGGCGGGGGTAGCCTTCCACGCCTTGCTGGTAGTGGATTTTGCGGAGCCAGGTGAGGTTGCGTTCGCTGTCAGGGGCTTTGATCGAGTGGCAGGCGTCAAAGGCCACGGTGCGCCAGTGCCGGTAGCGGGTGCCGGGGGTCGCGGGTTGGGCCAAAGGAACCGCGAGGGTCTCGAAGAGGGTTTTGAACGGGCCGGCTCCCAAACGTCGGCGTAGGTGGCTGAGGGCGGATTGGCTGGGGCGGGGCACGGGTAGGCCGTGCAGGCCTGCGACGAGGGTGTCCCAGACGCGGGCGTATCCCAGGTGGGGGAACAGGGTGAGGGCGAGCACGAAGTAGACGCCGACCCGTGAGGGCAGGCGGCGTAGTCGTTGTTGCTGGGTGCGGGTGTGTTCCAGGGCGGCGTCGATGAGGTCGAAGGGGAGGTAGCGGGTGAGCTCGCCCAGGTGGCCGGGGGCGTAGATTCCAGCGGCCACGGTGATCGTGCGGGTGGCAGAGGTTGTGGTGGTGGCATACTGGTCGGGCAACGGGGCCTCCGGGCGCAGGTGGATCTTGGTCGATTTCCTGCTTCTATCGGAGGTCCCGTTCTTTGTGCTGGGTGGTTGCGGGTGGTGTTACAGGCTTGACATCTGGCCTGAAGCGCTAACTAAACGGCATTGGTCGGAGCGCTTCGCTCTGTGGGGCGCTCCGCCTTGACCCGCTCCCCAGGCCAGACGGGGACCCCTACCCGGCCCGGTGGACAGACCGATCGAAGCGCCACCCCGGCCGGACCCGGACCGGTTTCGGCCCCTCCTTCCAGCGTGATCTTGCTACCAGGAGCGAGTTCGGCGCCGAACTCGCTCCTGGTAGCAAGATCACCGGGGACCTGACGGTTACGGACGCAACAGACACGTGCCAGCCCGGGTTTCGGGCACCTCCACCCACCCCCAAGCCCCCGAACCCACTGCGGAGAACCCTCCCCGGACCCCATCCGGATTCGCCAACAGCATCCGTTCCCGTGCCCCTGGTCCGCGTCCGGGGCGGTCCGCGAGGAAAGCCTGGTAGAGTAGCCAATAGGCCGGGTCGGGCAGCTGACCAGGGCGAACAGGTGGATCTCCGATCGGTTTCGTGCCAACAGAAACCGATTTGCCACCCGGGGTTCAAGGCCCTAAAGTAGAGATCACAACGACGCGGGGTGGAGCAGTTCGGTAGCTCGCTGGGCTCATAACCCAGAGGTCGCAGGTTCAAATCCTGTCCCCGCTACCAAGATCGGACCCGGGAAAAATCCCGGGTCCGGTGCTTTTCTCGGTTTCTTCGCCTTGGCGGTGAATTCGGGAAGCGCGTATCGGAGTCGATATTCGACGAGGATGCGCGTGCGCGGTGAGAATGCCGGGGCGGTCCGCGAGGAAAGCCTGGTAGAGTAGCCAATAGGCCGGGTCGGGCAGCTGACCAGGGCGAACAGGTGGATCTCCGATCGGTTTCGTGCCAACAGAAACCGATTTGCCACCCGGGGTTCAAGGCCCTAAAGTAGAGATCACAACGACGCGGGGTGGAGCAGTTCGGTAGCTCGCTGGGCTCATAACCCAGAGGTCGCAGGTTCAAATCCTGTCCCCGCTACCAAATCAGGCCCGGAACTCATTTGAGTTCCGGGCCTGTCGCATTTTTCGAGGTACTGTCCGGGGCACCGTGTTTCGTCGTGCCCCTCCACGGTTACTTGGCCGGGTCCGCCGGACAGGCCGGCTCTGGAGCCGGATCCGCGGGGCAGGCCGGGGGCGGCATCGGATCCGCACCGCGGCTCTCGTCTTCGCTGCCCTCCCCGCCGATGATCCGCTTCGGGGCGTCGGGGTCCAGCTTCGTCAGGATCGCGTAGGTGAGTTCGGTGAGCTGTGCCACCCCCCGCTCGTCGAGTCCGTCGAGGATCATGCGGCGTACGGCCGAGTCGTAGCGCGCACGACTGGATCGGTACACCCCCAGGCCCTCCTCGGTGAGCCGTGCGTTGGTGGCGCGCCCGTCCTCCGGGCACGGCGCCTTGCGTACGAGGCCCTTGCGTTCGAGGCCGGTCACCACGCGCGACAGCCGGGGCAGGGTCGCGTTGGTGCGCGAGGCCAGGGCGCTCAGCCGGAGCCGCTGCTCCTCGGCCTCGCTCAGCGCTTCGAGCAGGGTGAACTCGAAGGAGGTCAGGCCCGCGGGGGAGAGCTCCTTGTCCAGGGCCGTGGGGAGCAGCTCCAACAGGGCGTGCAGACGGGCGAGGGCGATGCGCTCCTCGTGCCGCAGTGTGGACTCAGCCATGCGGCCATCCTAGCAAATAGTTGTACTTACAATCTTTCTGCCCTAGGGTGATGGTTGTAGGTGCAAGCAAATGGCTGGGGGCGGGTACGCACCTCGGGCCGCAGGACCCGGGGAGGGCCCGAAATGACCGCACGCCCCAGCGAAGAAACCACCGCCGACGAGCGCGTCCTCAGCGCCGAGACGACCATGGACGCCGTGACCCTGCGCGTCGGGGACCTGGAGAACATGGCCTCGTACTATGCGAGCGCCCTGGCCCTGGAACCCATCGAGGAGCGCTCACACGGGCGCGAGGTCCGCCGGGTGCTCGGCCGCGGCGGCACCCCGATGATCCGGCTCATCTCCACCCCGGGGCTGCCCGGCGTCGACCCGGGGCAGGCCGGGCTGTTCCACACGGCCTTCCTCTTCGACGACGCCGCCGCCCTCGCCGCGACCGTCCACCGGTCGGCCGACGACCCGCGCAGCCGGTTCGTCGGTTCCTCGGACCACCTGGTCAGCGAGGCCTTCTACTTCACCGACCCGGAGGGCAACGGCATCGAGCTCTACACCGACCGCGACCGGGCGGACTGGAAGTACGACAACGGACAGCTCCGGATGAGCACCCTGTACCTCGACCCCAACGCCTACCTGCGCACCCACCTCGACGAGGCCGTCGTCGCTGAGGGGCCGCGGCGCGCCGGACGGGTGGGGCACGTGCACCTCCAGGTCGGTGACATCGCGACCGCCAGGGCCTTCTACGTCGACGCGCTCGGTTTCGAGACCACCGTCGCGACCTACCCGGGAGCGCTGTTCGCCGCGGCCGGCGGGTATCACCACCACGTCGCGATGAACACCTGGAACAGCGCGGGCGCGGGCCCGCGCGCCGCCGGGCTGGGGCTCGGCGACGTGGCGGTCACCGTGCCGGGGCGGGAGGACCTCGACGCGCTCGTGGCGCGTCTGAGGGCGCTCGGGGTGGCGCACGCCGACACCGGTCGGGCGGTGGTCACGGACGACCCCTGGGGCACCCAGGTGACCGTCGCGCTGCCCGGTACCGGCACCGAGGAACTCCTGGCGCGCTGACCGACCGCGCGGCCGGTGCCCGCCCTGCCGGGAACACGCGGTGCCGGAAACACGCGGTGCCCGGAGCCGCCCGCCAGGGCGGCTCCGGGCACCGCGTACTCACCGGGAGGGTCAGCGGGTACGGCCCTCCACCAGTTCCACGACCCGGTCGGCCCGCTCGGCCACCTTGGGGTCGTGGGTCACGACCACCACGGCCGCGTCACGCACCCGGGACTGGTCGAACAGCTGGTCCATGATCATGGTGCTGCTGGCGGCGTCCAGAGCGCCCGTGGGCTCGTCGGCGAGGATCAGCGCGGGTTCACGGCTCAGCGCGCGCGCCAGGGCCACTCGCTGCTGCTCACCGCCGGACAGCTGGTGCGGCTGGGAGCTGAGGCGGTGACCCAGCCCCACCGACTCCAGCAGTTCCTTGGCGCGGGCACGGCGGCGCAGCACCGGGACCCCGCCGAGCACCATCGGC
The DNA here is from genome assembly GCF_014201115.1 of Nocardiopsis metallicus. Lineage (GTDB taxonomy): Bacteria > Actinomycetota > Actinomycetes > Streptosporangiales > Streptosporangiaceae > Nocardiopsis > Nocardiopsis metallicus. The sequence continues at coordinate 4,324,345 of NZ_JACHDO010000001.1, read as the reverse complement.
ACGCCCACGTTCGCCAGGGCCGTGCGCCGCTCCAGCAGGTGGAACTGCTGGAACACGAACCCGATCCCCTCGCCGCGCAGCCGCGACCTGCGGCCCTCGCGCAGGGGAGTGGTCTCCACCCCGTCGAAGACGTAGGAGCCGCTGCTGGGCTTGTCCAGCAGTCCCAGCACGTTCAGCAGGGTGGACTTGCCCGACCCCGACTGCCCGACGATGGCCACGACCTCGCCGCGGGAGACGTCGAAGGTGCAGTCGTGCAGGACGTCGATCCGGGTGCCGGAGACCATGAAGTGCCGGGTGATCCCCCGCACCCGGAGCAGCGGGGGACCGGGCTTGCGCATGGTGACGGCCACCGGGTAGGGGCCTTCGGCCGTCATCTAGCCACCCATCCCGTAGAAGTCGCCCTCGAACTCCTCGTCGTCATCGGCGTCACCGGGAACGTCGAAACGCGGGTCCAGCGGAACCGGGTCCATGATGGTCTCGCCGACCTCCAGCCCCTCGGTGACCTCGACGAGCTGACCGTCGGAGAGGCCGAGCGCGACCTCGCGGTTCTCCTCGCTGCCGTCCTCGCCGACCACGATCACCTCGCCCTCCTCGGCGGTGCCGCGCACGGCGGTCACCGGGACGACCACGACGTCCTCGACCTCGCCGGTGCTCACCGACATCTTGCCCCTGACCCCCTCGAAGACCTGGAGGTCCGAGGGCACCCGGCAGGAGATCTCCGCCCCGGAGCCGTCCCCTTCGGACTCACCGGTGAACGGGTCGAACTCCTCCTCGGCGGGGGCGGACCCCTCCTCGGCGGCGCCCACGCCGATGAACTCGCACTCGGCGGCGGGCGGCCCCTTGTCGATCTTGAGCATGATGTCCTCGGGGTTGTCGTAGAGCCGGTACAGGTCGTTGGCGGGGACGGTGGCCACGGCGCGGAACTGGTCCGGGGCGACCGTGGCCACGGTCGCCCCGGCCTCCAGGACGTCGCCGACCTGCACGTCGCCCATCCCCCTGATCGTCCCGGCGGTGGGCGCGTAGAGGGTGATCTCGGTGGTCGCGGGTCCGGACTCCTCGTCGTCCTCGCCCCCGCCCGCCGTGGGTTCGGCGGGCACGGAGACATTGAGGACCGGGGCCCCGTTCTCCACCGCGGCGCCGTTGTCCAGCCACAGGTGGGTGACGGTGCCGCCCTTGTTGGCCTTGAGCGCCTTGCCCGGTTCCGGCTGCACGGTGGCGTCGAGTACGAGCAGGGAACTGACCGTGCCCAGTCCGACCTCGACCGGGCCGCCGCCCACGTCCGCGGCCTGGCTGATGAACTCGTCCTCGTCCAGGTCGGCGCCGCCGAAGCTGGACAGCAGGAGGTAACCCGAACCGACCAGGCCCAGCATCAGGGTGAGGGCCGCGCCGATGATGATCCACTTCTTCACTTGTGTCTCCTATTCCCGCAGCCCGGCGACGACGGACGCGCGCAGCGCCCGGATCGCGGGGATGATCCCGGCCAAGAGTCCGACGAACGCCGCGCTGCCCAGCCCCACCAGGGCGGCGGAGGGCGGAACGGTCATGGCGATGTCGGGTGGCAGCCACATGAGTCGGCCGATGACGACCCCGCCGGCGGCCACCATCGCCCAGGACAGCGCCAGGGCGATGAGTCCGGCGACGACGGCCACCACCACCGCCTCCATCACCACGGCCACGAACAGGGTGAACCTGCTCGCCCCGAGCGCTCGGTAGGTGGCGAGTTCACGCCGTCGTTCGCGCACGGTGACCAGCCCGACGTTGAGGACGCCGAGCAGACCTGTGGTGAGGGTGATCACCGCGATGCCGATCAGGCCCAGGGACAGGTATCCGATGACCTCGTCGGTGGTCTCCGCGTAGTCGGAGCGGTAGGCCATGAGGCTGTCCTGGCTGTCGACCCCCCAGCGCCAGCTGGCCGAGGCCAGGCGCTCGGTGAACTCCTGACCGAAGTCCATCTCGTCGGCGGCGGAGTCGGAGGGGTCGATCCGCGCCAGGTAGGCGACCTGTGTGGCCGAGTTGTCCTCGGGGCTCCAGGAGGGGCCGAAGAGGAGTTCCCCGGAGGCGGGGGCGCGCAGCAGGTAGGCGCTGTACCAGTCGCCGTCGTACGCGGAGCTCTGCGAGACGCCCACGATCCGCACGTCGGCCCAGTGGTCGCTGCCGAGCTGGACGCCGGTGAAGTCGCCGAGTTCGGCGGCCAGGGCCTCGTTGACCACCAGCACCGGTGCCCGTGACTCCAGGTCGGCCTCGGTGAACCAGCGGCCCTGGGTCATGTTGATCCGGCGGATGTCGCCGAGGGCGGCGTCCACGCCGACGACTTCGACGTTCCGGAATACCTGGTCGCCCTTGCGGAGGGGCGGTTCGTTCTCGATCCGCTTGAGGACCGAGGTCTCGATGGCGCCGGCGCGGCCGAGGTCCTCCTCGAACGCGTCGAGGTCGGTGACACGGTCGAACGCGGAGACCTCCATGGTCGCCGCGCGTCCCGCGTTGGCCTCGCTGAAGGCGGTGGCGTAGCGCTGGCCCAGGTCGCCGGCGGTGACCACCATGATCAGGGCGCCGACACCGACGACGATGCCCGCGCAGGACAGGATGGTCCGGGCCACGTTGGCTCGGGAACCGGCGAAGGCCAGCACGATCCCAGCGGTGAGGGAACGCAGCATGGAGCCCCTTCCCGTATGTCTGTAGGGCCCGGCACGGTATCGGGGCGGCGCCGGGCTGCCCCGCGTCGGGCGGGGCGTCAACAGACCCATCGCGGGTACGGGGGGTTTCGGTTCATCCGGAGGAGACTGTTCTGGTGGCCGAACCCGGCCACACGGGGTTGCCCGGCGCTATCCGGGGGGACTGGCCGGGGCTCCCGGGGTCACTCCACCTCGAAGCCGTCGCAGGTGATGGGCGCCCCGCTCTCGGTGTCGGACCACACGACGGTGTACACGCCGGAGGCCAGCTCAGCCCCGTCGAAGGCGTCGGGGTAGTCCAGGTGGATCCACTCGCCCTCGCCGAGGTCGGCCTCGGCGGTGGCGGTCTCCCCGTCGGGACCGGTCACGGCGGCGGTGACGGTGCCGGAATGGCCTTGGGTGTCGGACAGTCCGAGTTCGACCGGCTCGCCGCCCCCGACCGCCGTGCGCGGGGCCTGGCTGCGCCAACCGCCGGGGAGTTCGGGGTCCACCGCGGGGGCGCAGGCGAAGCGGGCGGGGTCGAAGGCGGTGTCGGGTATGCCGAGGCCGAGCGAGTCGGGCCCGGCGGAGTCGCGCACGGTCTCGGCGATCATCTCGCTGAGCTGCTGCGGGGTGTGGCCGTGGCTCTGGCCACAGGCGGTGGCCAGGAGGAGGACCGCTCCGCAGAGCGCGACCGTGCGCCGTCGGTGGGTTGTCGTGGTCAGCACACAGCGCACGCTACTACTTAACGTGTTCGTCCAGGTGCTTTTCGTGTTGTTCAGGGGTGCCGAAGGTCGCCGCCGGACTCCGGGACTCCGAGGGCTACTCCGGGCGGCGCAGCGGGGTGGGGCCTCCGTTGAGCCAGGTGAGCACCTGGTCGTGCAGGACCCCGTTGGTGCACACCAGCGGACCGCCGTCCTCGAAGCCCTCGCCCCGCAGGTTGGTGGCGCGACCGCCCGCCTCCTCCAGGATGATCGGCAGCGGGGCCGCGTCCCACAGGGACAACTCCGGTTCGGCCCCGATGTCGACGGTCCCCTCGGCCACCATCACGTGCGACCAGAAGTCGCCGTAGGCCCGGGTCCGCCACACCGACCGGGTCAGCCCCAGGAACGACTCCAGGCGGCCCTGCTCCTCCCAGCCGGTCAACGACGAGAAGCTCAGCGAGGCGTCCGAGAGGTCCTGGACCTTGGAGACGTGGCAGCGGGTGGCCTTGGACAGGCTGCGGCCCGTCCAGGTGCCGCCGCCCTTGGAGGCCCACCAGCGCCGGTGCAGCGCGGGGGCCGACACCACGCCCACCACGGGGCGGTCGCCCTCCAGCAGGGCGATCAGCGTCGCCCACACCGGGACGCCGCGCACGTAGTTCTTCGTGCCGTCGATGGGGTCGATGACCCACACCCGGTTGCTGTTGCCGCTCTTGCCGTACTCCTCGCCGACCACCGCGTCACGGGGCCGGGCACGGGAGAGCACGCTGCGCAGGGTCTCCTCGACCATGCGGTCGGCCTCGGTGACCGGTGTCAGGTCCGGTTTGGTGTCGACAACCAGGTCAAGCGCACGGAAACGCTTGACCGCGATGTCGTCGGCAGCGTCGGCGAGCACGTGGGCCAGCCGCAGATCATCGTCAAAGGACGCCATGGCCGGTAACGCTACCGTCCCGGGCACGAACATGCCCAAACCGGAGCCCCCGCGTGATCAGAGTGTTAGAGGACTCGGGAAGGCACGGGTGCGAGGATGGGGAGATGGGTACCGTGAGCGGAGACAGACGGCCCGGGGAGGGCACCGGGGTGCGCGAACGGCTGATGGACGCCGCCTACGCCGAGGTCCTGGCGGGTGACTGGGGCGAGCGGCGGATGGTGGACATCGCCGCCACGGCACGGGTGTCCAGGCAGACCCTCTACAACGTCTTCGGGAGCAAGGAAGGGCTGCTCCAAGCAGTGGTGGTGCGTGAGGTCAACACGCTGCTGGACACCGTGATGGGGGTCCTGGATTCCGACGGCGACGACCCCGCGCACGCGGTGAGCCGGACGACCCGGATGGTCCTGCTCGCGGCCCGGGACAACCCTCTGCTGCGCGCGGTGGTCACCGGCGACGACCAGCTCCTGCCCGTGGTGACCACCAGGTCCGCCCCGCTCCTGGACGCCCTGCGCGAACGCATCTCCCTCACGCTTCGGGAACGCTGCCCGGACGTGGCCCCCGACACCACCGAGGCGGTCGCGGACGTGGCCCTGCGGCTCATCGTGTCCTACGCGCTCCAACCCATGGACCCGGACCAGGCCGCCCAGCGGGTGGAGATGGTCGTGCACGGCATGCTGCCGGTGGACCGTTGAGGAGGCCGTGGTGCCGGAGGAGCGCGGACCGAGAGAGCTGACCGAACACGAACGCGGTGAGGTACTGCGCACGTATATGCCACAGGGGCGGATCACCGCCGTCCCGGTCCGGCGCCCGGACCGCCTCGTCCTGCTCGACCAGGTCGCCCGGGCCTTCGAACCCGGCGTGCGCTACACCGGGGCGGAGGTCAACGCCGTCCTGTGCCGGTTCAGCGCCGATCTGGTGGTCCTGCGCCGCAGCCTGGTGGACGAGGGCTTCATGGAACAGGACCGGACCCACTACTGGCGCTGCGGCGGCACCGTCGACCTCTAGCGGCCTGTGGCGGGTCCGGCCCAGGGCTTCAGGGGCGCTTGACGAGCAGCTCCAGGGCCCCGGTACCGCCCTCCTCGTCGAAGCCCTGCGCAAGACGCTCCTCCAGCAACTCCGAGTACGGGGAGAGCAGCCGGTAGTCGACCCCCTGCTCCCGTGCCGCGGCCTCCAGGGTGCGGTTTCCGGAGACGAGCATGGGCAGGTTGGCCACCACGTCCCTGGTGTAGTCGCCGCTCTCGATCTGCTCGGCCATCGAGCCCGCTGTCGAGGCCATCGCGTTGAGCCAGGACACCAGGAGGCCCGAGAACTCCTTCAGCGGCATCTCCTCGTCGCGGACCAGGGCGAAGGCGTGCGTGACGCCCGCGAACAGGCCGTTCATGGCGCTGAGCAGGGCGATGTCGTACAGGGCGGCGGCGCCCGGGCGGGCCCCGGCCCAACGTGTGCCCAACGGCACCGCGAGGGTTGCCTCGTGCTCGGTCAGGACCTCACGGGTACCGCTGTAGAACACGTAGCCGCCCGCCTCGGGAACGCCGACCATGGGCGGGATCGCCATGATCCCGCCGCTGAGGAAGCGCGCGCCCCGCTGCCGCGCCCACTCCGCCCGGGCGTCGGCCTGGTCCGGGGTACCGGTGGTCAGCTCCACCAGGTCCCGACCGTCGAGGTCGGTCCCGGCCAGCGCCTCCCCGACCGAGGCGTCGTCGAACAGGCAGGTCACCACCAGCTCTCCCGAGGCCACTGCCTCGGCAGCGGTGACGGCGACGTCGGCGCCGAGCGCGCGCAGGGGCTCGGCCCGGGAGGCGGTCCGGTTCCAGACGGTGACGGGGTGCCCGGCGGCGAGCCAGGTGCGGGCCAGGGCTGAGCCCATGGCGCCCAGACCGAGCAGGACGACGCGGGGCTTGGTTGACTGTGTGGTGTCGTGTGTCATGGGCCCAGCCTCGGGCCGGGCCCGGCACGCGGACAAGTACGCACTTCGAAGTGGGTGCGCACTCCGGGGTAAGCATCCAGCTGGACGAGGCGGGAAGGGGCGGGGACGTTGGTCACCAGGCGCGGGACGAAGGACTACCACTGCGGCATCGACGCGGCGATGGACGTGGTGGGCGGGAAGTGGAAGGTGCTGATCCTCTGGGCCCTCGACGAACGCCCGCGCCGCTTCGGCGAGCTGCGCAGGGTGCTGCCGGGAGTGTCGGAGAAGGTCCTCGCCTCCCACCTGCGCGAGCTGGAAGACGACGGGATCGTGCTGCGTGAGGACTTCGCCGAGGTCCCGCCCCGGGTGGAGTACTCGCTTACGGAGCTCGGACGTGGCCTGAACCGCGCGCTGGAACCCCTGGGGCGTTGGGGACGTGAGCACGTCCTGGGCAAGGCCTCCCACAACGAGGCACCCGTGAGCCACGCCCCCTGACCGGCCGAGCGGCGCGCGGATGAATCAGTGGTGCGGGCCGGGTGGCGGCTGCTCCGGGTCGGTGTCGTCCTCGCCCTCGCGGCTGCTGAGCAGGCGCCGGAGCGAGGCCACGCGCTCGGCGTCGAGGCCGCCCCGGGCCTGGGCGGCCTCGACGGCGCACTCCGGGGCGTCGGGCTGGTGGGTGCAGCCGGGCGGGCACTCCTCGGCGATCTCGGCGAGGTCGTGGAAGCCCGCCACGATCTCCTCCGGGGAGATGTGCGCCAGACCGAAGCTGCGCACCCCCGGGGTGTCGATCAGCCAACCGCCCTCGAAGGGCAGGGCGAGCGCGGAGGTGGAGGTGTGCCGACCGCGGCCGGTGACCGCGTTGACGTGGCCCACCGCCCGGTCGGTGCCCGGCACGAGCCGGTTGACCAGGGTCGACTTGCCCACACCGGAGGAGCCCACGAACACCGTGCTCTTGCCGGCCAGGCGGGCGCGCAGTTCGTCGAGGCCACCGTCGGGGCTGAGCACCTCGTACGGCAGCCCCAGCGGCTTGTAGGTGCGCAGCATCTCGTCGGGGGAGGCCAGGTCGGCCTTGGTCAGGCACAGCAGCGGCTCCAGCCCGGCGTCGTAGGCGGCGACCAGGCACCGGTCCACGAAGCGCGGCTGCGGGGCGGGGTCGGCCAGGGCGCAGACGATGGCGAGCTGGTCGGCGTTGGCCACGATCACCCGCTCGACCGGGTCGGTGTCGTCCGCGGTCCGTCTGAGCACCGAGGCGCGCTCGCGTACCCGGACCACGCGGGCCAGGGTGTCGGGCCTGCCGGACAGGTCGCCGACCACGTCCACCCGGTCGCCGACCACGATGGAGCCGCGGCCGAGCTCGCGGGCCTTCATCGCGACCACCGGGACGTCGGCGACCAGGCACCGGTACCGGCCCCGGTCGACGGCGGTGACCAGGCCCTCCACGGCGTTCTCGTGCTTGGGCCGCTTGCGGGTGCGCGGCTTGGAGCCGCCCCGGGCGCGTACGCGGATGTCGTCCTCGTCCAGGTGGCGTCCTCCGCCCCGCGTGCGGCTCATGCCAGGACCTCCGACCACAGGCCGGGGAAGTCGGGCAGGGTCTTGCGTGTGGTGGCGATGTTCTCCACCTCCACCCCGGGCACCGCGAGCCCGATCACCGCGCCGGAGGTGGCCATCCGGTGGTCGTCGTAGGAGTGGAACACCCCGCCGTGCAGGGGTCGGGGCCGGATGACCAGCCCGTCGGGCAGCTCCTCCACGTCTCCGCCCAGGCGGTTGATCTCGGTGGCCAGCGCCGCGATGCGGTCGGTCTCGTGCCGGCGCAGGTGCGCGATCCCGGTCAGCCGGGAGGGTGAGTCGGCCAGGGCGGCCACGGCGGCGATGGTGGGGGTGAGTTCGCCCACGTCGCGCAGGTCGGCGGTGATCCCGTGGATCGCACCGGTACCGCGCAGGGTCAGGTCCGTGTCGTCCGCGCCGGACCGGAGGACCTCACCGCCCATCCGGGTGAACAGCTCGCGCAGGGCGTCTCCGGCCTGGGTGGTGCGCACCGGCCACCCCTGGACGGTCACCTCACCCTTACTGACCAGGGCGGCGGCCAGGAAGGGCGCGGCGTTGGACAGGTCCGGCTCGACGGTGAGTTCCGAAGCGGAGACCGGACCGGGCTCGACCTTCCACCAGTTCTCGCCGGTGGTGACGGCGACCCCCACCGCGCGCAGCATCTCGACGGTCATGTCCAGGTGCGGCTGGGAGGGGACCGGCGGGCCCTCGTGCCGGATGTGCACGCCCTCGGTGAAGCGGGCACCGCTGAGCAGCAGGGCGGAGACGAACTGGGAGGAGCCCGAGGCGTCCAGGGTGACCTCGCCGCCGCGCACGGCACCGGTCCCGCGGATGGTCAGGGGCAGGGCTCCGCGGCCGCCGTCGTCGATGTCGGCGCCCAGGGCGCGCAGGGCGCCGACCAGCTCGTCGATGGGCCGCTCCCGGGCGCGGGGGTCGCCGTCGAAGCGCACGTCACCGGTGGCCAGGGCGGCCAGCGGCGGTACGAACCGCATGACGGTACCGGCGTTGCCGACGTTCACGTCGGCCGGGCCGCGGAGGGCGGCCGGGGTGACGGAGAGGTCGGGGACCGAGGGGTCCTCGGAGGGGACCTCGGCCACTCCGACGCCGAGCGCGCGCAGGGCGCCCACCATGAGCTCGCTGTCCCTGCTGACCAGAGGGCGGCGCACCACGCACGGCGTCGCGGAGAGCGCCGCCAGCACCAGGGCCCGGTTGGTGACGGACTTGGACCCGGGCAGGGGGATCCGGGCGCGCACCGGCCGCTGGGCGGCGGGCGCGGGCCAGTGCTCCCCGGCGGGGGCGGTGGCGGTCGTGGCGGGCTGCGTGGACGCGGAGTCAGGCATGGTCCAAGGTTATCGGTCCGGACCGGGGAGCGGAGAAAGTCCGTGTCCGGCCTGTGGACAACGGGGGACGGTGGGTGAACCGGGATGTGGCCGGACGTATCCTGGAATGCGCCATGGTGTATCTGGATCACGCAGCCACGACCGATGTCCGCCCCGAGGTGATCGCCGATGTGGCGGCGGAGCTCGGTGCCCTCGGCAACCCCTCGTCCCTGCACGGCCACGGGCGGACCGCCCGGCGGACCGTCGAGGAGTCGCGCGAACGCGTCGCCGAGGCGGTGGGAGCCACCCCGCACGAGGTGGTCTTCACCGCGGGTGGGACCGAGTCGAACAACATCGCGCTCAAGGGCCTGTACTGGTCCCGCAACGCCGAGGACCCGGCGCGTACGCGGATCCTGGTCAGCGCCGTGGAGCACCACGCCGCGCTCGACCCCGTCCGTTGGATGGCCGACCACCAGGGCGCCGTCTGCGAGGAGCTTCCGGTGGACGCCCTGGGCAGGGTGAGTCCGCGGGTCCTGCGCGCGGCGATCGAGCGCGACCCCGCCTCGGTGGCCGTGGCCTCCGTGATGTGGGCCAACAACGAGATCGGCACCGTGCAGCCGGTGCGCGAGCTGGCCGGGGTCGCCGCCGAGTACGGCGTTCCCTTCCACACGGACGCGGTACAGGCGGTGGGGGCCGAGGAGGTCGACTTCGCCACTAGCGGGGTCAGCGCCCTGACGCTGAGCGGCCACAAACTCGGCGGCCCGGTGGGCAGCGGGGCACTGGTGGTCGCGCGGGGGCTCGCTCCGGTTCCGGTCCTGCACGGCGGCGGCCAGGAACGTGACATCCGCTCCGGAACGCTGTCCGCCCCGCTCACCCGGGGACTGGCGACCGCGGTGCACACGGCCGTGGCCGAACGCGAGGAACACGTCAAGCACCTGACCGCGCTCCGCGACGAACTGGAGTCGCGTGTACGCGGGGTCGTGCCGGACGTCGGGGTCAACGGCGATCCGGAGCTGCGGCTCCCCGGCATCGCCCACCTGTCGTTCCCCGGCTGCGAGGGCGACGCCCTGCTGATGCTGCTGGACGCCAGGGGCATCTCCTGCTCCACCGGCTCCGCCTGCTCGGCGGGGGTGGCCCAGCCCAGTCACGTACTGCTGGCCGCCGGGGCCGACCCGGACGTGGCGCTGAGCAGCCTGCGTCTGTCCCTGGGCCGCACCTCCACCGGGCAGGACGTGGACCGGCTGGTCGAGGCGATCGGCCCCGCGGTCGAACGCGCCCGCGCCGCCATGGCCAAACGGCGGCGCTGAGCGCGCTCGGGTCTCGGTCGTTGCGGGCCCGGGTCGGTTCGAGCCGGGGTCAGTCGTCCGCGTGCTTGATGGTGACGGACTCCAGCACGACATCGTTCGTGGGACGGTCGTTGTCGTCCGTCTCGGTGACCGCGATCGCGTCCACCACGGCCATGGACTCCTCGTCGGCGACCTTGCCGAAGATGGTGTGCAGCCCGTTCAGGTGCGGGGTGGGCGCCACCGTGATGAAGAACTGCGAGCCGTTGGTGTCGGGGCCCGAGTTGGCCATCGCCAGCAGGCCGGGCTCGTCGAAGCCCAGCCCCGAGTCGAACTCGTCCTCGAACTGGTAGCCGGGGCCGCCGCGGCCGGTGCCCGTGGGGTCACCGCCCTGGATCATGAAACTGTCGATCACGCGGTGGAAGATCGTGCCGTCGTAGAACTCCGCCTCACCCGTCTCCGGGTTCTCCGGGCCGTCGCCCTCGGCGAGTTCCACGAAGTTGGTGACGGTCAGCGGTGCTTCCTCGGCCAGGAGCTCCACCTCGATGTCGCCCTCACTGGTGTGGAGCGTGGCCCCGGTGACGTCGGGAACCTCGACCTCGGCCGCGGGTTCGGTCGCTTCGGGCGAGGTGGCCTCCGGCTCGGCCTCCTCCGCGTTCCCGCACGCCGCGGTGGCGAGCAGGGCGGTGGAGGCGAGGATCGCTACCGGCACAGTCAAGCGGTTCATCGGTTCACTTCCGGGATCAGATTCGCAGCGGGGCGGCACACAGGTTACTGGGAACCCGGGAGCCCCAGATCCCGGGGGCGTGCCCGACCGAAATACTGTGACCGAATCAGGATGTGGAACCGGTCGCGTCCTCGTCACCTTCGTGTTCGCGCCGCTCCTCGCCCTGACCTCGCTCCTGGCTCCGGTCCCGGTCCCCACCCTGGTCCAGAGCCCGGTGCTCCCGCTCCTGGCGCTCCCGCTCCTGGCGCTCCTGGAACTCCCGAGCGCGCTGGCGCTGCTCCTCGGCCCGCTCACGGCAGCGCCGAAGGAACGCCTCGTCCTCCTCCGGTGAGACGGCGCGGGCGCGACCGGGGTGCTCGTACTCGGGGAAGGGCGGCGGCGGGCCCGCCGGGCCGCTGGAGAGCGCGGGGTTCCGGGGCGGGCGGCCCAGCATGAACCACAGCGCGGGGCCGAACTTGGGCACCAGCAGGACGATCACGGCCCAAACGGGCTTGGGCAGCAGCCGGACCCGATCGGCGTCGGACCCGATGACGTCGAACAACACGTAGACCCAGAAGACGAGCGAGGCCACGGCGAGGAAGAGGGCGAGGTAGACCAACGGACCTTCCAATCGGGGGAAACACTCGACAGGCGTGGGCGACATCGTCGACTTTGTGCTGATTTATCACGGATGGCCGCACCCGCCCGGACGCTTGACCAGCCGCCCCGACCCAGGAGAAGGTCGGATCAAAGGGGCTGGGGTGTCACACTGAAGGGTACGTCACCGCAGGCCCCTAGAAGCGTCGCCCCGGGCGGCGCCCCGAGGTTCCGGGCGAGGACGGGAGAGGTTATGGGCGTGAACACCGCGTTGCCGTCGGCGATGTGGCTCCCCTTCGGAGCTCGGGTGCTGCGGGCCCGATCCGACCGGGGCCTCTCCCGCGCGGAGCTCGCCAGGAACGTCGGGGTCACCGACGACAAACTCCGCGAGGTCGAGGACGCGCACTGCCGCCCGGCCCGCTCCCTGGTGGAACGGGTCGACACCGTACTCGGCACCGAACACCAGTTGGTCGACGCCTGGGCGATCACCCTCCAGGCCGAGGCCTTCCCCAGCGAGTTCGGCGACATGAGCGAGCTGGGCACGCACGCCGCGCGCCTGTGGGAGCACCAGCCGATGGCGGTCCCGGTCTTCCTGCGCACCCGCGAGTACTCGCGGGCCGTCCTCGAGCCCCGCCACCCCAACCTGGAGCCCGAGGAGATCGAGGCGCTGGTGGAGGAGGAGATGGCTGAGCGGGCGGCGACGACCGGGCCGGAGGGCCCCGCGCTGCGGGTGGTCCTCAACGAGTCCGTGCTCCAACGGCCCCAGGGCGGCGCGGACGTCCTCAACGGCCAGCGCGACTTCCTCGCCGACCTCATCAAGGCGGGCATCGTCGACCTCGGGGTGATCCCCGAGGAGACACCGCACCACCCGGGCCTGGGCGGGGCCTTCAGAATCATGGAGTTCGCCGACCGGCCCAGCATGGTCTACGCCTTCGCCGCCCAGGGCGGTGAGCTCACCGGGGACAGCGAGGACGTCGGCCACTGCCGGATGGTGCGCGACTCCATCGAGGAGGCCAGCGTCCAGCTGACCCCGGAGTCCGAGCTCCTCACCGCCCGCTGGCCCGCCGGATGAGCGGCCTGCGGTCTGTCGGCTGACGGCCACCAGGCGGCCGACCGAAGGGTCAACGGTGCTGACCGGTGACCGATTCGTAGGGTGATCGGTCGTCGAACGGCCTTGGGAACGTGACCGTCCATGGGTTAGGTTGCCCGCCATGGATATCGCAATCACTTCCGGATACGTCGTTCCCGTCGACGGAGACCCCATCGACGGCGGCACGGTCCTCATCGCCGACGGGAAGATCGCCGCCGTCGGCGCGGCCGCCGACGTCACGGTCCCCGAGGGAGCCGAGATCGTCGACGCCGCTGGCCAGTGGGTTCTGCCCGGCTTCGTCGAGGCGCACGGCCACGTCGGCATCCACGAGGAGACCATCGGCTGGGCCGGTGACGACACCAACGAGATGACCGACCCCAACGGCGCCCGCATGCGCGCGATCGACGCCATCAACCCCGCCGACCAGGGGTTCGTCGACGCGCTCTCCGGCGGTGTCACCAGCTCGGTGATCAAGCCCGGCTCCGGCAACCCCATCGGCGGCCGCACCGTCGCCATCAAGATGTGGGGCCGCAGCGTGGAGGACCGGCTGCTCAAGGAGCCCGCCAGCGTCAAGAGCGCCCTGGGCGAGAACCCCAAGCGGGTCTACGGCAAGAAGGACACGCTCCCCTCCACGCGCCAGGGCGTGGCCGCGGTCATCCGCGACGCGTTCACCAAGGCCCAGGACTACAAGGCCAAGCGGGACCACGCCGCCGAGGAGGGCAACCCCTTCGACCGCGACAACACCCTGGAGACCCTCGTCCGGGTGTTGGACGGCGAGGTGCCCTGGTGCCAGCACGTGCACCGAGCCGACGACATGCACACCGCGATGCGCCTGGCCGACGAGTTCGGCTACCGGCTCATCATCAACCACTGCACCGAGGGCCACCTGCTGGCCGACGAGATCGCCGAGCGCGGCATCCCGGTCATCACCGGGCCGCTGATGACCGCCCGTTCCAAGGTCGAGGTGGGCAACAAGACCCTGGCCAACCCGGGCATCCTGGATCGTGCGGGGGTGAAGGTCGCGCTGACCACCGACGCCCCGGTCATCCCGATCGAGTTCCTCGTCTACCAGGCGATCCTGTGCGTCAAGGAGGGCATGGACCGTGATTCCGCGATCCGCGCGCTCACCGTCAACCCCGCCGAGATCATGGGCCTGGACGACCGGGTGGGCTCCCTCAGGCCCGGTCTGGACGCCGACATCGTGATCTGGTCCGGTGACCCGCTCGACATCATGAGCCGCGCCCAGCGCGTGTTCGTCGAGGGCCGCGAGGTGTACACCTACGACGAGGCCAAGCGCACGGGTACGGCCGCCGACCCGTACTACCGGGAGGCCTAGCCGCTTCTGCCGGTTGGGGTTCCTCAGCGGCCTCAGTGCCGCCGACGGGCCCTCTGAGGTACCTCAGCCGTCCGCACGCCGCGCCCCACGCCGTCTGAGGCGGGGCGCGGCGCAGGTGTCTGGTGAAGTCTCCCGATGTGCGGCCGGGGGCCTTATCGGAAGTCTGTGGGCAGCCGGGAGAGCAGACCCGGTGGACACGGACTCACCGAAACGGGGACACCATGCATCCGGATCTCGCCGCCCGGGCCGCCGACCTCTACCGCGCCGAGGCCGAACGCGCCGCCCGCGAGGAGCGCGCCGCCCGCCAGGCCCGGAAGGAGGCCCGTCGGAGGAACACCAGAGGGAAGGCCGGTGCCGGGGGCGGGGCGCGCGCCACGGAAGCGGAACGCGGCGGCGCCTGCCGCCGCGAATCGGCCGTGTGAGAAACCCGGAGGGGAAGCCGAGCCGGCAGGGCGACCGGTCAGAGGATGAACGCCAGCACCGAGCCGACGAGTACGAAGACCCCACCCACCACGAACGGCACCACGACCGGGATCCGCCCCGCGTTCGGGTGATCGGCCAGGGCGTAGTGCGGTGGATGGGCGGGGTCGTAGTCCACGCGCAGTTCCTGTTGGGGAACGGGGACGAAACGGCCGCTGGCGACGGAGTGCCGAACGTGGACCTCCCGCCCGTCGGCGGCCTGGAAGTAGACCGTGAACGGGTGCACCCGAATCGTGGTCCACCCCCTGTTCCGACGGCGTCCGCGCTTGGTCTCGGTCCAACAGTCGGTCACCGTTCCCGTGGTCGAGGCCCGCAGGTCGGGGCGCGTGCTCGTGTCCGTGAGCAGACGGTGCGCCGCGCTTGCCAGCACCCCCAGGCCCAGCACGACGAAGAGCGGCGGTATCAGGCCAAGGGCGGTATCGGCGCGGTTCGCCGCGACCAGGACAGCGATCACGAGGATGACCAGGCTCGCCGCCAGAGGGGACAGCGCCGCTGTGAGGGAGGGCGGGCCGGGGACCCCGTCGCGGTAGAGGGGGTAGTCCCCCCGGGAACGGTCCGGGAAGGCCGCACGCTCCACACGTACGTTCGACGGGTCCGCCGGGTCGTACAGCGCTGTGACCGGGGTGCCCTCCCGGAGGAGGTAGCCCCCGGTCCCCGACTCGTCGACCGCCTCCCAGGAACCTCTCCCGACGTCATGCAGCTGGACGGTGACCGCCTGCCGTCCGGAGGGGCGGCCCAGGGGGTGGACGGCGCGGACGACCCCGTGCGTGCGGACCCCAGACCTGGCCAGCCCCAGTTCGCGCCGACGCCGCGACAGAGCGAGAAGGGTTTTTCGGGCCCCCGTGTAAAGCAGGTATCCCGTCACGACCAGGAGCGGGACCAGGGGAGCGAGAGCGTCGGTGTTCACCGGAACGTTTTACCAAGCCGACATAACAGACGGAGCAACGCCCCCGGCTTCGCCCTGGCCTTCCTACGCTCAGACGACCCGGCGGAAGGGCAGGTCGCCCGCGGGCTCGGGCCCGTACAGCACGCTGACCCGCTCCGTGCCCATCCGGTCCAGGAACCGCTGGAGGTCGCCCTCGGCCGGGGGCGGGGTCAGCACCAGGGGCGCACCGGAGACCACCGCGGCGGTGAGCACGGACAGGTCCTCGCGGAGCGCGGTCAGCGGGGCGTCGGGGGCGACGACCACCGCGAGCCGGTCCTGCTCGCCCAGGTCCCACTCCTTGGCCAGGGCCCGCCCGGCCGCCGCCACGTCGGCGCCGGTGAGGGTACGCCCGGCGGACTCCAGGGCGGGTTCGGCGGCGTCCACCGGGTAGGCGGGGAAGTGGTCGCCGTGCCCGCGCACCTCGACGGTGTAGTCGGTGACCATCGGCGGAACCTCGCGCAGCGGCAGGCCCAACGGGTCCAGGGAGGTGCCCACGACCTCCTCCGCGCCGCTGTCCAGGGCGGCCTCCAGGCGGCCCGAAGCGGCCACCGCGACCTCCGTGTCCGGCGCCACCCCTTCGTCGGACAGCACCACCGCGGCCCCCACCGACCAGCTGGACAGGATCCACGCCAGGGACTGCCAGTGCGGCGGCAGGGCGAGCGCCACCCGGTCGCCCGGCTGGGTGCCGAAGCCGTCCACGAGCATGTTCGAGGTCTTGGACACCCAGTTGTCGAGGGTGGCCCGGGAGAGCTCGATCCGGTCGCCGAGTTCGTCGTAGGAGGTCACGAACGGGCGTGAGGGATCGGCGGAGACGAGGGCGCGCCAGAGCCGCGCGGGAGAGTCGGACATGGCGCCCATGTTAGGTGTTCCCGCTGGCCCGGACGGCCTCACCAGCGCGTTCTTCCGGGGTCCGGTTAGTCATGGTCGCGCCCGTGCTGGGATGCGGTGTGCGTACCGTGCCGCCAACTGCCAGAGTTGCCCCCATGCGCCTGCTTCCCGGACGGATCCTCGCCCGTGTGACCGCGCTCCCCGCGATCGCCCTCTCGGCCTGGCTCCTCGCCGCCTTCCCCCTCCTGGTCATCGGCCATTTCACCCCGCTGACCTCGCTCATCCTGGGGCTGCCCGCCGTCGTCGCGGCCTGCGCCCTGGTACCGCGGCTGATCCCGGACCCGCCGGACGGGGAGAGGGTGCCCTGGTGGCCGGTGATCGCGGTCCTGGTGATCGCGGTGGCCTTCGCCGCCGTCCAGATCGCCTTCCACGCCGAGGCCCTGGTGATCCGGCGCGACCCGGCCTCCTACGCCATGTACACGGCCTGGATCGCGGAGAACGGGTACCTGCCCATCCCGCAGCAGCGCGAGCTCATCGCGGGCGACGACCCGGCGCTGAGCTACCAGAGCCTGGCCTACTACCAGCGCGACGACGTCATCTGGCCGCAGTTCATGGCCGGGGCGCCGCTGGTCCTGTCGGTCGGCTACTGGCTCGGCGGGCTGGACGGCATGCTCGTGACCACCCCGGTCCTGGGCGCACTGGGCGTGCTCACCTTCGCCGGGCTCACCGCCCGTCTGGTGGGTGCCCGCTGGGCTCCGCTGGCCGCGCTGATCCTGGCGGTGTGCCTGCCGCAGCAGTGGGTCAGCCGGTTCACCTACAGCGAGCCCCTCGCCCAGATCCTGCTCCTGGGCGGCCTGCTCCTGGCCTTCGACGCCCTGGCCCGGAACCGGAGCATCACCGACCGCTGGGGAGGCCCGCAGACCCTGGCGGCCGTCGCCGGGCTGGTGTTCGGGCTGGGTGTGCTGGTGCGCATCGACGCCATCCGCGACCTCCTGCCGGTGGTCGGTTTCGTCGGCCTGCTGCTGGTCGCCCGGCGCGGTCAGGGGCTTCCGCTGGTCGGCGGGCTCGCCGTGGGGGTGATCTACGGGCTGGTCGCGGGGTACGGCTTCTCCTACCCCTACCTGGACTACCTCTCGGACTCCCTGAACCCCCTCCTCCTGATCAGCTCCGTGGTCGTCTTCGCCACCGTCGTGCTCACCGCCGCGCTGTGGCGGTACGGGCTGCCGCACACCGAACGCGTCCGGTGGCTGCCCAACACGATGGCGGCGCTCGCGCTGCTGACCATGGTCGGTTTCGCGATCCGCCCCCTGCTCTGGCCGGACTACGGGCACGGCAGCGACTTCACCGACCAGTGGGTCGCCGCCGTCCAGCAGATCGAGGGCCTGCCCGTCGAGGGCAGCCGCACCTACTACGACATGAGCCTGTACTGGGTGGGCTGGTACGTGGGGCTGGGCACCGTCCTGTTCGCCGCCCTGGGCGTCGCTCTCGTCCTGCGCAGGCTCACCCAGCGCCGCGACCTCCCGTGGCTGCTGCCCGCCATGCTGCTGGTCTGGACGGTCACCACCACCCTGCTCCGCCCGGCCATCACCCCTGACCACCCGTGGGCCAGCAGGCGGCTGATCGTGCTGGTGATCCCCGCGTTCATCCTGTTCGCGGTGTGGTTCCTGGCCTGGCTGACCCACTACTGCGAGCGCTCCGTCAGCTACACCAGGGGCGGTTCGATGGTCCGCTCACTGCCCGCCGTGGTCGCCGCCTGCGCCGCGGTGTCCCTGCTCGGACCAGCGGTGGCCACCTCTGCCGCGGGGATCATGGGGTACCGGCAGGACGTGGGAACGGTGGCCGAGACCGAGCGGCTCTGCGCGTCGCTGCCCCCTGACGCCTCGGTCATCGTGGTTGACTCCGCGATGGCGGGGAATTACATGCCGCTGCTGCGCAACGTGTGCGGGGCGCCCACCGCGGCCCTGGCCGACCCGAGCCCGGAGGTGGTCCAACGCGTGGTCTCGGCCGTGCACGAGCGCGGCCGGGACGCCGTGCTCGCCGCGCCGGAATGGGACCACCTCGACGGGCTCACCGACGGCTCGGTGGAGCCCGAACGGCACTTCCACGTCGTCGCCGAAATGGACCCGAGTACCCTCATGGAGCCCCCGACCGGACACTGGACCTTCAACGGAAGCGTGTGGACCGCCGTCCTGCCCGCCTCCGAATAGGGTCCGCGCCGCCCCCGACCACCCCGCTGAGAAGAAGCATGAGCCACACAGACTCCGAAGAGACCGCCGCGCAGATCACCGACGACCCGCCCGTACGGGTCACGATCGTGCTGCCCTGCTACAACGAGGAGGAGCACGTCGTCGACGAGATCAAGCGGATCTGCGCGGCGATGGACGCCTCCGGGTACGGGTACGAGCTGCTCGCCGTCGACGACGCCTCCACCGACGACACCCTCGCCCGGCTGCGCGAGGCCTCCGACGTCTTCCCGCACACGCGCGTGGTGGCCTTCGGGCACAACGGCGGCTCGGGCACGGTCCGGCGGATCGGCAGCCAGCGGGCGCGCGGCGAGTACGTGGTGTGGACCGACGCCGACATGAGCTACCCCAACGAGCGCATCCCCGAGCTCGTCGCGATGCTCGACGCCGACCCCGAGACCGACCAGGTCGTGGGTGCGCGCACCCAGGAGATGGGCACGCACAAGGTGCTGCGGGTCCCGGCCAAGTGGATGATCCGCAAGATCGCCGAACGCCTCACCAACACCCGCATCCCCGACCTCAACTCCGGGCTCAGGGTGTTCCGCAAGGACGTGGCCCGTCCCTACCTGCGCTTGCTGCCGCCCGGGTTCTCCTGTGTCACCACCATCACGCTGGCGTTCCTGTCCAACCAGCACACCGTGAAGTACGTGCCCATCGAGTACGCCAAGCGCGCGGGCACGTCCAAGTTCCACTTCGTGCGCGACGCCTACCGGTACATCCTCCAGGTGCTGCGCATGGTCATGTACTTCAACCCGCTCAAGGTCCTCATGCCGCCCGCGCTGTGGCTGCTGGGGATCGGTGCGGCCAAGTTCGTCTACGACCAGGTCCGCAACCCGCTCTACATGCCCAACAACACCGTCATGATCCTCATGACCGGGCTGATCATCGCGGCGATCGCGCTGCTGGCCGACCTCATCGTGCGTTCCAGGGAGCACCCGTGACCGACCACGCGGACCCGGGGGATGGCCGCGAGGCCCCGGCGGCCCGGCGGATCACCCTGGTCGGCCCCGCACACCCCTACAAGGGCGGCGGTGCCCGGCACACCACCGAACTCGCCCACCGGCTGCGCGACCTCGGCCACGAGGCGGGGATCGAGTCGTGGCGGGCGCAGTACCCGGCGGCGCTGTACCCGGGGCAGCAGACCATCACCGACCCCGAGGGCGAGCCGTTCCCGCGCACCCGGCACGAGCTGGCCTGGTACCGCCCGGACGGCTGGTGGCGGACCGGGCGGCGGCTGGCCGGGGAGAGCGACCTGGTGGTGCTCACCCTGTTCTCACCGGTGCAGGTGCCCGCCTACCTGGGCATCCTCGCCGGGATCCGCTCACTGGTCCGTGGCGGTGGCCGCAGCGGTGACCGGAATGGCGGGGCGGGGCCGCGCGTGGTGGTGCTGTGCCACAACGTCCTGCCGCACGAGCGGCGGGCGATCGACGTCTGCCTGGTCCGGGCCCTGCTGCGCAGGGTCGACGGGGTGCTCACCCACTCGGCCGAACAGGGCCGCCTCGCCGAAGGGCTCCTCGGCCCGGGGGCCCCGGCGCCGGTGGTCGCGGAGATGCCCCCGCACCTGCCCGACACCGGGGGAGTGCGTTCGGACGAGCACACCGGGGAGTGCCGCAGCCTGCTGTTCTTCGGGATCGTGCGGCCCTACAAGGGCGTGGACGTCCTGCTGCGGGCCCTGGCCGAGGGTGCGCCCGAGGACGTCACGCTCACCGTGGCGGGGGAGTTCTGGGGCGGCTACGGCGACCTGGCGGCCCTGGCCGGGGAGCTGGGGCTGGGCGACCGGGTCCGGTTCCGGGAGGGCTACGTGCCCGCCGACGAACTGCCCGAACTCCTGGCGGGTGCGGACGCCCTCGTACTGCCGTACCGATCGGCCACCGCCACCCAGAACGTGTGGCTGGCGCACGAGCACGGGCTTCCGGTCATCGCCACCCGGGCGGGCACCCTCGCCGACCACGTGCGCGAGGGGGTGGACGGCCTGCTCTGCGAACCCGGGGACGCGGCCGACCTGGCCCGGGCGCTGAGGGCGTTCTACCGGCCGGGCGAGCCCGCCCGACTCAGGGAGGGCGCCCGGCCGGTGGACGCCGAGCCGTACTGGAAGGCCTACACGGACCGCCTGCTCGGCACCTGATGCCGGGCAGTCCGCCGGTTCAGCAGGTCCGGCGGCGGCGCAGGTACAGCACGGCGGGCACCAGCAGGAAGACCAGTCCGAGCAGGCCCGCGCCCAGGATGATCCAGGGAAGAAGGGCCTGCGCCCCCGAGGAGGCCGCGGCGGCCTCCTCGGCGCCGTTCTCCCGCTGCTCCCGCTGTTCGTCGTCGTCGCCCACCTGAACGCTGGCCACAGCGGTCTCGGCGTTCACCGTGCAGTCGCCGAACCCGGGCAGGCTGAAGGACTCCGTGGCCACGCGGACCTCGTAGAAGCCCAGCGGGGGCTCCCAGCCCGCCCAGGCCACGCCGGGCGCCTCCTCGCCGGTCAACAGTCGGCCACCGGCACCGGACAGGGTGGCGGTCAGCGTTCCGGCGCGGTCGGCGGCCTCGTCCATCTCCTCGGCGGTGATCCCGGGGAGGGGCTCGGGGTGCGGCACCAGGACGAGTTCGAGGTCGATACCGCCCTCGGCGCCCTCCTCGCCCGGGTCCTCGTGAGCGAGTTCGGCGGCCAACGGCAGGGAGAGTCCGGGCTGGTCGTCGACTTCCTGGCTCAGGACGGGGAAGAGCTGCCCGATCACGGTGAGGGTGCCCGCGCCCTGGTCGCACTCGACCTCGGCGGGTTTGACGTAGGCGTGCGAGGGACCTTCGGGCGGGGGGTCGTCGGCGGCCGGGGCCGCGGCACCGAGCAGCGCCGGTGCCAGTAGCGACAGGACCACGGGGGCGGACAGGAAACGTGGGAAGCGGGGGGCCCAGTTCATGGGGCATGAGCATAGGCCGACCCGAATCAAAAAGAAAGGTTTCTTTCCTGTTCATGTTCGGGCGCCTTGGACACCAGGACCGCCAACCCCGCCCAGCCCACGTCCGCCACCGTCATGACCAGCCGGGACAGCACCGCCACCACCAGGGCCGCGCCCGCGTCCACCACCGGGGCCAGCGCCACCACCAGGACCACCTCACGCACCCCCAGCCCGGCGGGCGCGAACACCACCAGCAGCCCCAGCGTCCAGGCCAGCGCGTAGGCGCCCACCGCCGGCCCCGCCGATCTCAGCGCGTCGCCGCCCACCGCCCAGGTCAGCAGCCACACATGCGCGCCCAGCGGCACCCAGGCCACCAGGGTCCAACCCACGGACGCCGCGACCGCTCCCCCTCTGAGCTCCAGCGGTCCCGCCTCGGCCACCTCACGGAACCGAGCGAAGGGCCTGGCCGCCAGCCGCACACCCCAGCCGAGCACTCTCGGATGCAGGCAGGCCAACAGCAGGGGCGCGGCCGCCAACGCCCACCACCAGCGGCGCGCCGCCTCCGCGGAGGACAGCGGCAGCGCCACGGCGGCCACCGCCAGGCTGACGGCCACGGTCACGGCGATCGCCAACAGGGTCGCCGCCGCCCCCCGGGACCTGGGCACCTTCCAGTCCCGGGCCAGCTCCACCTGGGCCACGAACGCCCACACCGAGCCGGGCAGGTACTTGCCGAGCTGACCCACGAACATCACCCGAGCAGCGGCGGCCCTCGGTAGCGGCGAGCCCAGACCGGACAGCAGGGACCGCCACGCCAGCATCTGCGCGGCCAGCCCCAGCATCCCCGCCAGCACGGCGGCGGGCAGCACCCACAGCGGGAGTTCGGACACGGCGTCCCGTGCCTGCGTCCAGTTGGCGTACAGGGCCGCCCCCGCCCCCGCGCACACCAGCACGAGCAGGGCCAGTCGCACCCACGTGTTCCGTCGAAGCCGAGTCAGCACCATCTCAGCCTAGGCCCGCGCACCCACCCGCCTCCGGTCGTCCACAGGCCAGGCTCCATCCCGGCGTGACATGATTCCGAAGTTCGGAACTCCTGTCGGCCTGGTCCTGCGATCCCCGACAAGAAACAGACAGGGAACAGAGAAGATGCGCCCGAGACCCCTCGGCTCAGTGGCCATGACCGTCCTGCTGGCTACTGGATGCGCCGCTCCGGCCTCGGATCCCGTGCTCGGCCCCGAACCCCGGGCCGACCAGGAATCAGAGAGTGCCGAATCGGAGCGCACCCCCGAGCCACTGCCGGAGCGCACGCCTGGCGAGGTCTTCCCCCTGGGTGATTGGGACGTCACCGTCACGGGTTTCACTGAAGATGTCACCCTGACTTCGGCGGACGGCCGTCTGTCCGACCCCAGCAAGCAGTGGATCGAGGTCAGCTTCTCCGTGGCCTATCAGGGAGAGGGGGAGAACTTCTTCGGTGGTAACCACGCTGAGTTGGTGGACGAGGCCGGAACCTCCTACATCTCCGCGCTCGGTGTGGGGGTCTCGGAACCCACGGACTGGTTGGCGGCGGGGGAGGAGGAGACCGTCGCCGTGCACTTCGAGGTACCGCGTGACTTCCGGCCGGACCACGTCACGGTCGCCGGTGATCCTTACGCAGCCCAAACCGATCGGGTTCGCGTCGACCTGACCGAGGCGGGCTGACCAGATGTGGCTGCGCCGAAGACCGGGGCCTGGCATTAGCTGGTACCCGGACGGGTCAGGTTCCCTTCGGACCGGGCCCGCGCTCGCCCCCTCCGCTTGTCCACAGCTCGCGAGCTTCGCGGTGGCGGCGGATGGTGGACGTGGTGTCTCATCGATCTCGGGGGAGGTTTCGGCTCCGCCCGCTTCGGACTGCCCATGAGCCGAACCCTTCCGTTCTATTCCGCCTTCGCCGTGTGTTCCTTGTTGCAGGCCGCCACCGGGTGGCGGTCGTCACCCGGAAACGGCTGGCGCGTAGGGTGTGCCGGTATGAGTGGTGCGAAAGACCCTGCCCCCATCCCCACACCGACGGCGGCCGCCATGCGCAGGGCGCTGGCCCGGGCGCGGGACGGTAAGACCCTCGACGTCACCGAGGCCGAAGTACTGCTGCACGCCCGCGGCGAGGACCTCGAACAGCTCCTCGGCCACGCCGGAAGGGTCCGGGACGCGGGCCTGGAGGCGGCCGGGCGGCCGGGGGTGATCACCTACAGCCGCAAGGTCTTCGTGCCGCTGACCCGCCTGTGCCGGGACCGCTGCCACTACTGCACCTTCGCCACGGTTCCGGGCCGCCTGGACGCGCCCTTCATGTCCCCGGACGAGGTCCTGGAGATCGCCCGCGAGGGCGCGCGCATGGGCTGCAAGGAAGTCCTCATCACCCTGGGGGACCGCCCCGAGGACCGGTGGAAGCAGGCCGCCGAGTGGCTGAACTCGCGCGGCTACGACGACACCCTCTCGTACGTGCGCGCCATGTCGATCATGGTCCTGGAGGAGACCGGACTGCTCCCGCACCTCAACCCCGGGGTGCTGACCTGGTCGGACTTCCAGCGCCTCAAGCCGGTCTCCCCGTCCATGGGGATGATGCTGGAGACCACCTCGCGGCGGCTCTTCGAGGAGAAGGGCCAGCCGCACTACGGCAGCCCCGACAAGGACCCCGCGGTGCGGCTGCGCGCCATGGAGGACGCCGGGCGCTCCAGCGTCCCCTTCACCACCGGCATCCTGCTCGGGATCGGTGAGACGGTCGCCGACCGCGCGGAGTCGATCTTCGCGATGCGCGGGGTCTCCCGCCGCTACGGCGGCATCCAGGAGGTCATCGTGCAGAACTTCCGGGCCAAGCCGGACACCGCGATGATGCACCGGCCCGACGCCGAGCGCGACATGATGGCCGCGACCATCGCCGTCACCCGCCTGGTGATGGGCCCCAAGGCGCACATCCAGGCCCCGCCCAACCTCATCGGCGCGGACCGGGGCGGCGTGGACGAGTACGAGCTGATGATCCGCGCGGGCATCGACGACTGGGGCGGGGTCTCCCCGCTCACCGCCGACCACGTCAACCCCGAACGCCCCTGGCCGCAGATCGACGACCTCGCAGCCCGCACCGCCGCCCAGGGGTTCGCGCTGCGCGAGCGCCTCACCGTCTACCCGGAGTACATCCGGGCGGGCGAACCCTGGGTGGACCCGAGGCTGCGCGCGCACATCGACGCGATCGCGGACCCGGAGACCGGCCTGGCCCGCGAGGACGCCCCGCTGGTGGGCCGACCCTGGCAGGAGCCGGACGCGGTCCTGGTCTCCTCGGGCCGCACCGACCTGCACACGGAGATCGACACCGAGGGCCGCACCGGTGACCGGCGCGGCGACTTCGACGCCGTCTACGGCGACTGGGACGAACTCACCCCGGGCGTGGACCGCCAGGGCGCGCGGCCCCGGCGCCTGGACCCGGAGATCTCCGCGGCCCTGCGCAGCGCCGAACGCGACCCGGCGGGGCTCAGCGACTCCGAGGCCCTGGCCCTGCTGCACGCCGACGGGGACGCCCTGGAGGCGCTCACCGGCCTGGCCGACCGGGTCCGCCGCGACACCGTCGGCGACGACGTCACCTATGTGGTGACCAGGAACATCAACTTCACCAACGTCTGTTACACCGGCTGCCGGTTCTGCGCCTTCGCGCAGCGGCGCACCGACGCCGACGCCTACACGCTCTCCCTGGACCAGGTCGCCGACCGCGCCGAGGAGGCGTGGAAGGCGGGGGCCACCGAGGTGTGCATGCAGGGCGGAATCCACCCGGACCTGCCGGGCACCGCCTACTTCGACATCGCCGCCGCGGTCCGCGACCGCGTCCCGGACATGCACGTGCACGCCTTCAGCCCGATGGAGGTGGTGAACGGGGCCGCCCGTACCAACCTGCCGGTACGCGAGTGGCTGACCCGCGCCCGCGAGTCAGGGCTCGGCTCGATCCCGGGCACCGCCGCGGAGATCCTCGACGACGAGGTCCGCTGGATCCTCACCAAGGGCAAACTGCCCGCCAGCGAGTGGATCGAGGTCATCACCAGCGCCCACGACCTGGGGATTCCCACCACGTCCACGATGATGTACGGCCACGTGGACTCCCCGCACCACTGGGTGGCGCACATCAAACTGCTGCGGTCCCTCCAGGAACGTGCCGTGGAGCGCAACGGCAAGCGCGGCTTCACCGAGTTCGTGCTGCTGCCGTTCGTGCACACCAACGCGCCGATCTACCTCGCGGGCCTGGCCCGCACGGGCCCCACCGTCCGCGAGAACCGCGCGGTGCACGCCCTGGCCCGGCTGCTGCTGCACGGCCACATCGACAACATCCAGGGCTCCTGGGTGAAGCTGCACGAGGACACCTTCCGCCAGCTCCTCGACGGCGGCGTCAACGACGTCGGCGGGACCCTCATGGAGGAGACCATCAGCCGCATGGCCGGCTCCGGGCAGGGTTCGTACAAGACGATCAGCGACATCAAGGCCCTCGTCGAACCCACGGGCCGCCCGGTCCGCCAGCGCACCACCACCTACGGCCCGGTCCCCGCCGAACGCCAGCGGGTCGCCGAGGCCAGCGACGGGGTGGCCCCCAGCATCCTGCGCCCCAACCTCCCGGTGGTCTGACCCGGGACGAACGGCAGGGGAGGGACGCCGGGGGACGGCGTCCCTCCCCTGGTCGGTGGGCGGCCCGTCAGGGAGGGGCCGGATGCGCCGGACCGCCCGGGTCAGCGGGTGTCCGGGTCAGCAGGTGCCCAGGTGTTCCCAGACCCCCCACTCACCCGTGGTGCCCGGCTCCTCGCCCTGGGTCCACCAGCGGGCGCGGTACTCGCTCCCGTCGTGCGTCACCTCGTCGCCGGTGTTGTACACCGTGCCGGAACTCCAGGACGGCGCGTCGCACTCGCTGGGCCCGCCGCCGTTGTCGTCCCCGTCGCCGGGGCCCTCCACCAGCTCGCCCTCGCGGGGGTGGTCGTAGGTGAGGGCGTACTCGACGCCGCCCACCTCGATGCGGAAGTTCGACGGCTGGGAGATCGGGAGCTGGTAGTTGATGGTGAAGTCCAGCGAGCCCCCGGCCGGGATGCTCTGCCATCCGGGCACGGTCAGTTCCACCCGGTGGAAGTCGCCGTCCAGGCCGCCGACGTTGTTGTCCCGGGTATGTCCCCTGTGTACGTGGGCCAGTCCCATGCCGGACTGGTCGCCCATGGACCCGGGGGCCGAGGTGCCGTAGTCGAAGGTGATCTTCGAGCCGCCGGGGATGTCGGTGGCGGAGTTGTTGGTGATGGTCACCTCCGGCGTGATCGGGTAGTTGTTGTCGCCCAGCGCGAAGCCGCCGAACTCCACGTCCACGTCCAGGACCTGTTCCGGGGCGGGTGTCTCGGCCTTGACCGCGCCGTAGGGGCCCGCGTTGCTCAGCGTCTGGTGCAGGGACGTGATGAGCGTGTCACCCATGAAGTACTGCTCGGCGTCGGCGTCGTAGGAGTAGTCGCCCGCCATCTCCCAGATCATCACGCCGCCCAGTCCGGTGTCGGCGACGTAGTCGGCCTTGGCGCTGATGGTCTGGTCGGCGTCACCCGACAGGAACGTGCGGGTCTGCGGGTTCCACCACCACTCGTTCTTGGTCACGTCGTCCCAGTGGCGTTCGTAGGTGCCCACCAGCTCGGTGTCCACCCCGTAGTCCTCGACGTAGTCTCCGACGACCCCGTTCTCCAGGTTGAGGACGTGCCAGATCGGGTTGACACCGGCCTCGATCGCGTCGCCGGTGATCGGGTCGCTGTCGAACCACAGGTTGTCGATGCCCCCGGCGCCGTGGCCGCAGGGGTCGTTGATGCCGGTCCCCGGTTGGCACTGGGTCTGGTCGGGCAGGGCCGAGGTGCCCCACAGGCCGTTCTCCCCGCCCTGCACGTCCTGCCAGCCGCGGGTGTAGAAGGGCACGCCCAGGTTGATCCGGCCCGCCTGCATGGCGCCTCGGAAGTAGTGGTGGGCCCAGTCGGCGTTCAGGTAGCCGATGCCGTCGAAGGCGTTGTAGACGTCCCTCAGCTCGGGGTCCTGGCCGCTGTCGAAGAGCGCGCCGTTGTGGCCCACGAAGTGGTTCCAGGTGCCGTGCAGGTCGTAGGTCATCATGTTGACGAAGTCCAGGTACTGGACGACCTGGTGCACCTCCTGGCCGCGCAGCAGCCAGCCGGACGAGGGAGCCGCCACGGTCAGCTGGTAGTAGGTGCCGTCCGCCACGGCGGCCTCGTCGAGCTTCTCGCGCAGGACGCGCATCAGCTCCTCGTAGCCCTCCCAGAGCAGGCCGCGCCGGGCGTCGGAGATCCAGTAGTCGTCCGGGCTGCCCGCTCCCTGCATCGAGGTCGCGTACTCGTAGTCGATGTCCAGGCCGTCGAACCCGTACTCGCGTACGAACTCCACCGCGGAGTCGGCGAAGGTCTCGATCCCGGCGTGGTTCACACCGGTCTCGGTGGTGGTCATCGAGTAGAAGCCGCCGCTGTCCACCCGCTCTCCGTCGGGCCCGAAGAACCCGCCGGTCTCGGCCCAGCCGCCCACGGCGACCAGGGTCCGGACCCCGGGGTTGTCCTTCTTGAACTTGTTCAGCAGGTTGAAGTGTCCGTCGTAGTCGAACTCGGGGTCGGGTTCGAGACCGGGCCGGTCCCAGGTCATGCCGGTGGCGGGGTTGTCGGGGGTGTCGGGTCCGACTGAGAGCTCGTTGTCGGAGTTCACGTGCCCGAACGCGTAGTTGATGTGGGAGATCTTGTCCCAGGGGATGTCGTCGACCAGGTAGCTGGGCTGGTCGTTGGCCCCGTTGCGCCAGCTGGTGAAGTAGCCGATCACCCTGCGGTCGAGGCCGTTGGGCAGGATCTCGCGCCCGTCGGAGTCGTAGACGTCGCAGTAGGGGACGTCCAGACCGGGCGTCGGATAGAGGCCGTCGGGACGGCAGTCAGCGTGGTCGGACGAGGCGGAGGGCGGGGCCGGTTCCTGGGGAGCCGCGGCGGCCGGGGGCGCGAACAGCAGGCTCGCCGCGGTACCCAGGCCCGCGGCTGCTGCCAGGGCGCGTGCCCATCGGCTGGACGGATTGACTGTCATGGGGGATTCCCTCTGTTCTGCTTGGCGTGCCGGGGTACCTGTCCCGGTCCGGGGAGACAGGGCTCTGGGGCACCGGTGGGGGATCAGTCAGGTGGGGAACGACAGCGGGCGTGCGAGAGGAGGGTGACCGCTGGGGCGGGGACCGCCCCCCCCGCAGGTGTGTGCGTGAGGGGGCGGTCCCCGGTGGCCGCGGGCGGGAGCGGCTCAGGTGGTGGAGCGGCGTCAGCAGCTGCCGACGCGGTCCCAGACACCCCATTCGCCGGTGGTGCCGGGCTCTTCGCCCTGGGTCCACCAGCGCGCGGTGTAGACCGAGCCGCCGTGGGAGACGGAGTCGCCCTGCGTGTACACGCTGCCGGCGTTCCAAGCGGCGGCGTCGCAGTCGGGGTCGGTCGGGCTGGGGGAGGGGGTGGGAGTGGGGCTGGGCGTGGGGGAGGGGGCCGTGCCGGGGCCGCTGGCCAGGCGGTCGGAGATGGTGTTGGCGAAGTCGTAGCCGTTGGTGGCGTCCCAGTTGATGGACCAGGTCATCACGCCGCCGATGGGTCCGTACGGGGTGTCGGGGGAGAAGGAGCCGCAGCTGGTCCCGGCCTCCAGGCAGTCCAGGGCGGCGATGATGTCGCTCGGGGGCATGTGGCCGCCACCGGCGGCGGAGGGCACGGCGGGCAGGCCCAGACCGACCTGGCTCGGCTCCAGGCCCATCTCCAGCTGGATACAGGCCTGGGCGGCGACGAAGTCGCTCGTGCCCTGGCTGTACACGCTGCCGTCACAACCCAGCATGGAGCCGGAGTTGTAGTACTGCATGTTCACGATGGTGAGGATGTCGGAGATGTTCTGGGCCAGCTGGTAGTACCCGGCGCTGGGGCTCTGGAAGTCGATGGTCTGCGGGGCCATCGCGATGATCAGGTCCGAACCGGCCCGGTCGCTGAGGTCGCGCAGGGCGTTGGTCAGGTGCTCGGCGTTGATGCCGTGCTCGAGGTCGATGTCCACCCCGTCGAACCCGTAGTCCTGCATGAGCTCGTAGGTGGTGTCGGCGAAGTTCTGCGCCTGGGTGGGGTTGGTGACGTCGACGTTGCCGATCTCGCCGCCCACCGAGATGATCACCTTGCGGCCCTCGGCCTGGATGGCGGCGACGTCGTCGCGGAACTGGGCGTCGGTGTACCCGTTCAGCTCGCTGCTGGCCAGGTTGAACGTGATGCCGCCGTCGAGGGTGGGGTGGTTGTCGGCGAAGGCGATCGCCACCAGGTTGTACTCGCTGGGGATCTCCGAGAGCGGCATCACGGTGGAGCCGTTGTCGAAGTTGTGCCAGTAGCCGGTGAGCCACTGGTGGGTCTGCTGGGTCTGGGCGGTGTCGGACACGGTTTCTACCTGGGTGGGTCCGGAAACCAGGGAGCCGCATGCGGTGACGAGCGCTGTGGCCGTCGCGGCGAGGCCGCCGAGAAGGGCGAGCCTGGTTCTGCGGGTGTTGAGCATGGGGGTGCTCCTTTCGTCGAGCGGGGGTGACGAAGGGTGTGATCTGCGACGCAGTAATTGTTAGGAAACCTTAGAGTTGCCGTTGATGCCCGTCAACGGAAACGGTTAAGAAAGTTTGTAGTTTTCTTGGGGGTTTGGTTTCAATAGGAACTGAGACCCATCAAGAACTCAGGCCCAATTCAGGCCCCGTACTGACCGCTTCCGCTGTCCCGGATGTCCATGTCCAGGGTCAGTCTTGTGAACACGTCGTAGTCGATCTCCCCCGAGCGGTACAGCGCCATGAGCGCGTCTCGGCGGGCCTGGGTGACCTGGTCCAACAGTGCCTTGCGGTTCCGCACGGCCTCCTTGGCCTCGCCAAGGTCCGGCTCCTCCGCGTCCAGCAGCCCCTTCACGTGAGAGATCCGCTTCGCGTACCGCTCGCGCACGGCGTCCGCGGTCTTCCCGTCCACGTCGCCCCCGGTGAGCATCTCGTCCACCTTGCGCACGGCGGCGCAGTCCATCTCGTACTCGGCCCGCAGGAACTCCTGCTGCCGGGTGCCCTCGTCGGACAGCCCCAGCCTGCGCAGCAGCCACGGCAGCGAGGTGCCCTGGCCGACCAGGGTGCCCATCACCACCGCCCCCGCCACGAAGATCAGTGCGCCCCGGTCGGTGAACTCCTCCCCGCCCAGCGTCGCGGGCAGGGACAGCGCGATCGCCAGGGACACCGCCCCGCGCATCCCGCTCCACCCGATCGCCACGCGCTCCCTGAACGCCGACACGTCCAGCCGCGACCCCGGCAGGTACCGCTGCACCGGAACCACGAACAGCATGAGCACCATCCGCAACACGATCGCGGTGGCGGTCACGGCCAGCGCCACCAGCACCAGGTGCACGAAGGCGTAGTCCTCCTGTACGGACCGCACCACGGCGTCCAGCTGCAGGCCCAGGAGCACGAACAGCATCGCCTCCAGAAGGCTCACCAGCGTGGTCCAGATGGTCTTACCGCTCACCCGGACCCGGGGCGGCAGCAGCCCCTCGCCGCGGGTGCCCAGGTAGAAACCGGCCACCACCGCGGCCAGCACCCCGGAGAACCCCGCCATCTCCGCGGGGATGTAGGCCACGAACGGGGTGATCAGCACCGTCATCAGTTGCAACGACGCGTCTGGCATCCGGCTGCGCGCCCAGGCGATCACCACGGCCACGACGGCGCCGTAGACCAGCCCGCCCACCACCACCCTGCCCAGCTCCCAGGCGGCGTCCGCCGGGGTCAGCGGGTGCAGCATCGCGGTGATCGCCAGACTGAACAGCGTGAGCGCGACCCCGTCGTTGATCAGGGACTCGCCCTCCAGGATGGTGAGCACCCGGCGCGGGGTGCCCGCCCGCTTGAGGATCGCCGAGGCCGCCACCGCGTCCGTCGGCGCGATCGCCGCGCCCAGGGCGATCGCCGCGGGCCAACCCGCGTCCGGCAGCAACAGGTGGATGATCGCGGCCAGCCCGAACGCCGTCGCCAGGGTCATCCCCACCGACATCACGATGATCGGCCGCGCGAGGTCGCGCATGTCCTTGGGGGAGGAGAAGAACGCCGCGTTGTAGATCAGCGGCGGCAGGAACACCAGCAGGATGACCTCGGGGGCGATGGACAGCGAGTGCATCCACGGAACCACCCCCAGGAGCATGCCCAGCATCACCAGGACCACCGCGCCGGGTATCCGGATCCGCCCGGCGACCAGCTGCCCCACGATGACCGCCACCACCACGACCAGCGTGGCGATCACGTACTCCTCGACGGCCACCCGAACCCCCTCGCCTCGGCCCCTCCCCGCCCCAGCATGCCGGGGCGGGGAGGGGCCGAAGGGAAGGACGCGCCGCTACCGCACCTCGACGAAGGCGTCCGGGTCGCGGGGCCCGCCACTACGGCGAAGAGCCCCAGTGCATGCCCGCGTTCGCCTGCGGGGTATTGTCGCCCGCTCCGAGATCGTGTTACATGACGGGGAGGAGGATGTTGACCGCCGCCCCGTCAGTCAGATCCGTGGCGGCGGCCAAGAGGACGACCAACAGAGCAAGGGAGCACCGGTTCATGGTGTTCACCCTCCGAGAGAGTCCTCATCGAAAGGGGCGGCGATGACCACCCGCCGTCGAGCGAGACCACCCCTCGAAGAGTTCCCGCCCGCCGCCACGAGATCCATGCGGCTAACCGGAACGGCGCAGGCGGGGCCAGGGGGTCAGCTCTCGGATCCACCGAGTCTGCCGCCTCGGTGCCCGGTGGCGGGCACGGACGTCGTTTTCCGGGTCACCCGCGCTCCTGGGCGGGGGCCGTCGAGGTGCCGGAACCCGCACCACCGGCGCCAGGTTCAGCCGTGGTGCGGTATCACCGGTCACCCTGCGGATCTCCTCGATCAGTTCGGCGGAGTTGTTTCCGGAGAGCAGGACCATTCGGCCGGTGTGTGCGGCCCAGTACTGGCCGGTCGCACCGCCGTGCCAGAAGGTCCACCCGCGTCCCCGGAAGGTGGCGCGCGCTCGGTCGAGTTCCTGCCTGATCGAGCCGCAGTTGTGGTCCAGAGTGATCATCGCTGACCTCCCTCGGGCTGGATCCCCAGTACCGAGAGAGCCTTCTGGAGCTCCGTAGCGCTGGCGGCCACGATCAGTTCCGGCTGGCCGCTGGGGACGGTTCGGGTGCTGGTCGCCACGTAGCTGGTGAGTTCGGAGTTCACCCCGTGGAGCTCGCAGATGAGGAAGTCGGGGAACTCGGCGCGCAGCTTCAGGATCTCCGCGCTCGGTCGCAGGTGGTAGCCGGTCATGGTCATCACCGCTCCCACGTCAGAGCGAAGAAGACCCCGGGGCCGCGGTTCGACTCGAAGCGACCCCATCGGGTGGCCAGAGCGTCGACCAGCCACAGACCCCGCCCGCTCTCGGAGTCGGGAGAGGGGGAGGGGGCACACAGGTCCGGCAGCTGTCCGCTGTCGTCACGGACCTCCGTTCGGAGACCGCCGACACACAGGTGTGCCCGGACCACGATGAATCCGGCCTCCTGGTGCGTCACGCAGTTGGTGACCAGCTCGGAGAGGAGGAGAAGGGCGGTTGAGGAGGAGTCGCCGGGAACCCCGGCCATGGACATCCTCCGGTCGAGCCAGCGACGGGCGTCCTTGACGCATTCGGGCCGAGCGGGGTAGCGGAAGGTCGAACGGCGCAGCGGTGCCAGCCGCCTGCCTTCCGGGCACGCGGAAACGATACGGTTGCTCATGGGTCCTCACCTGGTTCAGTCAGGTAGTGGGCCAAGGCCCTGATCAGGTGTTCCCGCACCAGGTCAGGGCCGTTTTCATGCCTTCTTCTCCACGACATTGCATCGCGCAATTTGTGATTTTGGAAGGCGTGCCTCCAGTGTGCACCGAAGGGGTTAGGTCCACAAGCCGTTTGGCAATTTATTGTTCGATGCAACTTGTGCGAAGTTGGTGCCGCGCATCGCATCAGTGAAACTGTGGAGTTCCACAGCTGTCTCAGGAGGTGTCGGGTGGCGGAGGCCAGCCCCACGGTTGCACGTCGGATCTTGGCCAAAGCGCTTC
Organism: Nocardiopsis metallicus; assembly: GCF_014201115.1. GTDB lineage: Bacteria > Actinomycetota > Actinomycetes > Streptosporangiales > Streptosporangiaceae > Nocardiopsis > Nocardiopsis metallicus. The sequence goes on along the minus strand of NZ_JACHDO010000001.1, from coordinate 4,290,839 downwards.
GGGAGCGTAGGGAAGCCGCCCGCATCACTGGGGGGAAAGCCGCTGGCCACGCAGGCATGCACGCTGGCACCCTGAGTCGGGTCGAGAGCGCCTCGACCCGTATCCAGCCCGGCACCGCTCAGCTCCTCATGCGCTTCTACGGGGCATCCGATGAGGAGTGCGAAGCTGCCTTCCAGCTCGCGCACCTGGCTCGCCGCAAGGGCTGGTGGCGCTCCTACAAGTCGGTTCCGAAGTGGTTCGAGCCCTACCTGGGGCTGGAGGCCGATGCTGTCTTCCTGCGTGGCTATCAGGACCAGCTGTTGCCGGAGCTGTTCCAGACCGAGGAGTACGCACACCTCGTGGCACAGGCATCTATCCCGGCGCTCTCTGAGGTTGAAGTGCGCGAACGGGTCGAAATTTGCCTGAAACGTCAGGAACGTCTTACCGGGCTGAACCCGCTGAGACTGGACGTGGTCATGAGCGAATCCGCCCTTCGCCTGGAGGTGGGCGGTGCCACGACTATGAAACCGCAGCTCAGTTCGCTTCTGGAGCGCTGCGATCTACCGAACGTGACCTGCCGGATCTTCCCTTACTCGGCCGGGGCATTCCCGCATCAGAGTGGGTCCTTCACTTCCCTGTCCTTCGAGGAGAAGAGTCAGCTCGGATTCTCCTTCGGTGAGGTCGTCTATCAGGGCCACGAAGCCGGGGCCTCCTACCTGGAGGATGAGGACACCACGACTCGCTTCCGCGCGATCTTCGAAAACCTGCGAGACCGCGCCTTGAGCGAGGACGGCTCCCGAGCCCTCATCGAGCGAGTGCTCACCGAGTATTCATAACGCCTCCCCTCACACTGAACTACCAGCGCATGAGGGGTGAGGGGAGACGTTCAGGCTGCTCAGATCAAGACTTCACGGTGCTGTTCACGAACTGCAGGAAGGCCGCGGGCGCGAACCCGAGAGCACCGTCTTCCCGGTTCTGTGTGTCACGGACGTACACAGCCTCGGGTGTCTCAGCCACCTCTACGCACTGTCCTCCCTGGTTCCCGCTGTAGGTGGACTTGTGCCAAGGCAGGTCATCGAGCCGGTCGCTCATGTCTCTCCAATCCGGGCCGCCAGTTGGTCGATAGATTCCTCTGGCGACAGGGCAAGGCCAATCAGTGCGCTCATCCGTTGATCGCATTTTGCCACCTCGTCAGCATCAGACGTCACTTGACCGCTCCCGGGTCGCTCGGTGTAGAGCATGCGGTCCCGGTTTCCCGTCTCCAACAGGGTGAACGCCCCGTCCATCGCGGCGTGTGCGCCTTTGCTGAAGGGGAGGATCTGGAGGCGAACGTGTGACCGTTGCGCCGTCTCCAGCAAGTGCTTCAGCTGATCGACCATGACGTTCCGCCCACCCACGGGGCGGCACAGGACTGATTCTTCTAGCACAACCCACAACAAGGGTGCAGTTGGATTCGTGCGGCATCGAACTGATGTTGCTTCAGTTCGGTAGACACCTGTGAGCTGGGGTTTTACGCGGCCTGAGACAGCGCCGCAAGCCTGTCTTGAGCAACTTCGGTGTGGCGACGTTCATACTCAGCCGGGCTGAGCTGACCATTGGCCGAATGCCGCCGCCAGGGGTTGTAGAACCCCTCGATATAGGAGAACACCTCCCGCTCCGCATCCGCCCTGGTGGCGAAACGGGTGCGGTCGATCAACTCGGTCTCCAACGACGCGAAGAAGCTCTCGGTGACGGCGTTGTCGTAACACGACCCCGTCCGCCCCGTCGAGGGAGCGATCCCTGCCTCTTCGCAGCGGCGACCAAAGGCCAGACTGGTGTATTGCGATCCCTTGTCCGAGTGATGGATCAGCCCCGGACCGGGACGGCGGGCGGTCACCGCCATGGCCAGCGCGTCGCAGACCAGATCGGCGCGCATGTGAGGGGCCATCGCCCAGCCCACGATGCGGCGCGAGAACAGGTCCATCACCACCGCCAGGTACACCCACCCCTGGTCGGTGGGCACGTAGGTGATGTCCGCGCTCCACTTGGTGTTGGGGGCATGGGCGGTGAAGTCACGACCGACCAGATCCGGTGGGGCTGTGGCCATCCGGTCCTGGGAGGTCAGGCTTTTGCGGCCGGTGCGGCGGTGGACCCCGACCAGGCCCTGGCGGCGCATCAGCCGGGTGATGCGGTTGCGTCCAGCGCGGATGCCGTCGAGCTCGGCCAGGTCGGCCTGGAGCCTGGGGGAGCCGTAGGTGCCGCGGGAGCGCTCGTGGTGGCCCTGGATGCGCTCGGACAGGTCAGCGTCGGAGCGTTCCTTGGCCGTGGGGCCGTCCTGGATTCGGTGGTGGTGTTTGTAGTAGCCCTGCCGCGATACGCCGAGCAGCCGGGACATCAGGGAGACGGAGTGGCGTGTCTTTTCTTCGTCGATCAGCCGGAACATCACCGACTGGTCTCCCGGACGAAGAAAGCCGTGGCCTTGCGCAGGATCTCGCGCTCTTCGCGCAGCTGGGCGTTCTCTCGGCGAAGGCGGGCCAGTTCGGCCTTGTCATCGCTGGTGGTGCCCTCTGCCTGGCCGGAGTCGATCTTGGCCTGATTGATCCAGGTGCGGATCGTCTGGGCCGAGGGTTCGAACTCAGCTGCCAGGTCCTCGGGGCTACGGCCGGAGCGGGCCAGCGCGATGATCTGATCGCGGTACTCCGGCGGGTACGCAGGGCGGGTCTTGGGCACTTCAATCTCCTCGTTCAATGACAAAGTATCCGAAAGCGGACACCTGTCCACCGAACCGAAGCAAGATCAAACAACCCAACTGAACCATGCCCGCAAGACGGACTTCTCACGCACAAGAGTGCCGCTGAGAACCTCACCTGGGCTCTCAAGGCCAAAGGCATCAGTGCTGAGGTGGACGGTCGTCGCAGGACGGTCACCGCGAAGCTGAACGGCAAGTCCCAGGTCGTCGCCCTGCGCGGTTCGGATGACGACCTCCGGTGGTGCTTCGTCTGGCCCCCTGAAGGCCGCAGCGGACGCCCCACCCTCGATCCGGTCACCAGCATCGGGAACGAGCAGATCCTGGCCGGAAGAATTCTCGGAGTCCTGGAACTCGCGCAGCTCAAGGTCTGAATCTGCGGTTCCGTGGTGCTCCAGTACTGGAACTGCTTTCGATGCGGTCATACCTCCACCGAAGAAGACGCCCACAGGACGCATGAATGTCCAAAAGAACAGAAATTGGACAGTTCGTCTTCGGGTGAGGATGACGAATCGGATAGAGCGCTGACCTGTGCGCTGCGGGGGCGGGCACAGGTCCGACAGATGCCACCCACGAGGGAAGAGGACGTGGGCATCACATCAGCACGAGCACCGCCTTCATGTCACACCAGACCCCATCCGCATCCGATGAAGGAGAACACAGCATGACCGTGACCGGTATCAGCACGCAGACCCAGCCGAAGCCCCGCACGCAGATGGACGTTGGTGACCTCCTCGTCGCGGTGGAGGACATCGCTACCCTGCGCTCGCGCGGCGACCAGCCCTCCGACGGCGGTGGCACCGGCCGCTCCGACACCAACGACGGCTTCCACTAAGAACGGAGGCACGACCTTGTCCGCTGATCTGATCAGCGGCCGTCTGGGCGGGGACACGTTCCCCGCCCAGGTGCTCGGCCGCCAGCACCGGCACTATCCCGCCCCCGGCAACGCCACCGACTCCTTCACACACCTGCTCACCTGGCAGGACCTGAACCAGCTCATCGCGACCCAACGCCTGAACAGCCCTCGTCTGCGATTGTCGGCCGGGGAGAGCATCCACGTGGGCCGCTACACCCAACGGCGCCGCTACCGACGTATGCCCGACTGGGACGCTCCCGTTCCCCATCAGTTCCACCGACAGCTCCGCGAGGGCGCGACGCTGGTGGTGGACGCGATCGACGAGATGCACCCGCCCATCGGCGAGACGGTCGCTGGGTTGGAGACCTGGCTGGGCACCGGAATCCAGACCAACGCCTACGCCTCCTGGACTCCGAAGGAGGGGTTCGGGATCCACTGGGACGACCATGACGTGCTCGTGCTCCAGGTGTCGGGCCGCAAACGGTGGCGCATCTACGGCACCACCCGGACCGCCCCCTTGCACAACGACGTCGAGTTCGACGAGGACCCTCCCACCGACCCCATCGACGAGTTCGTCACGGCACCCGGCGACATCCTCCACGTCCCCCGGGGCTGTTGGCACGCGGTCGCAGCCTCCGAAGGCGAACCCAGCCTCCACCTCACCTGCGGGCTGAACACCACCACCGGAGCCGACTTCCTCACCTGGCTGACCGCTGGCATGGTCGAGCACGAGGAGGTCCGCGCCGACATCCCGCGCGACCCCGGCCAGTTCTCGAACTGGTCCCACCGGATGTCCGAACTGATCACTGCGAGGCTCCAGGCCCCGGCTGTGGTGAGCGAGTACTGGGAGCGACAGAACGAGACAGCCACGGCCCGAGCGGCGTTCAGCCTGCCCGTCGCCGTGACCGGAGAGTTCACCGATTCCACTCGGCTGCGTCTGGCGACCAAGCGGGGCACCTTGAGCATCACCGCGAACAGCGTCATCTACCTCTCGCAGGGACGACGCTGGACGTTCGCCACCCAGGCCGCCCCGCTGCTCACCCACCTGAACGGGCAACACAGTGCCACGGTCAAGGAACTGTGCCAGCTCGTTCCCGACATCTCGCGGGATACCCTCATCGGTCTTCTCCGCAGGCTGCTGGAGGACGGAGCCCTGGTCTGGGAAGGCGACGAAGGATGACCCTGCTCGGCCTGGGCACTTACCGCAGCCGCGATGCCGTCACCTCGGCGACCATCGCGGCTGCGGCCGGATGTCCGCTCATCGACACCGCCCCGGTCTACGGACATGGAACCCACCAGGCGGCGATATCGCCGGTTCTCAGAGCACACCCCCGGATGAGGATCGCCACGAAGGTCGGACACATGACGGCCGACCAGGCGCGCGCAGCCCTGTACAGCCGGGTGATCTCCGAGGCCGAAGCTCTGCGACGGCACAGCATCGCCCCCGACTACGTGCATTACCAGGTCGCGATGAATTGCGCGGAGGTACAGCGCGACCAGCTGGATCTGGTCTACCTGCACAACCCGGAGCACCGCCATTCCGGTGACCGTGACGCACTGCTCGCACGCCTTCGCTCGGCATTCGTCGCACTCGAAGACCTCCGTGATACCGGCACCGTGCTCGGCTACGGAGTGGCTACGTGGAACGGTTTTCGAGACGGTGCCTTCTCCGTCCGCGAACTGGTCAAGCTTGCTGAGGAAGCCTCAGGTGGAGGAGAGGCGGGCCTGCGCGCGATCCAGCTTCCGGTGTCCATGGTGGAGATCGGGCCGATCAGGCAGGCACTCGCCGGAGATGGCCCCATCCCCGCTGCCGGACAGGCAGGATTGGAGGTATGGGGGTCGGCCCCGTTGCACGGTGGTGAGTTGCTCGGCCGGATCAACGAGGGCTTGGCTGACTACGTCGCCTTCGGAGCCACCAACGCGCAGGCGGCCCTGATGGTCGCCGTTTCCACTCCGGGGCTCACCGGGCTGTTGCTGAGCACCGGAAGCGCCGACCACTGGCGTGAGGCCGCTGATGTGGTGGACTCCCCACAGCTGCCTCCGCTCCGACTCAAGGAGATCTGTGACCTGCTCCAACCCGTTTCCTGACCTGGCCGACCGGTGGAACCGTGCAGCGCGCGAGCTCGACGCCACACCCGACCCCGGAGCCGATCTGTATCCCGGTTTGGGCGGCAGAACCCTGAGCGGCCCGGCCACCGTCGACGGAGTTCCGGCATGGTTGCGGGTGATGAGTGCGACCAAGCCGGGCGGGAGGATGTGGGAGGGTTCTACGCTCGCTGACGTGCTACTCGATGACACGATTCCGCGGCCGTCTCTGCTCGGTGAACATGCCTGGGCCGAGCCGGAGACGGGCCTGGTGTTCCAGGCCCACCTATGGGAACGGCTCACCGGCCGTATGGCGTCGAAGACCCCTGACCTGTCCGAACCGCCTTCGGTCTCGGACCGCTGGTGGAACGAGTTGCGGGGCGCGCTCGATCGTCTTCGTCAGGCATCCGTGCCACAGCACCGGCAGCGAAGCCACACACCCGGGTTCATCGAACGCCTTCCGAAGTTCATCCCGGAGTTGGCGGGCACGGACCTCACCGTGTCGGAGTGGGAGACCTCTCACGGAGACCTCCACTGGGCCAACCTCACCGCAGTCCCGCTAGCGATCATCGACTGGGAGGGGTGGGGGATGGCCCCAGCTGGATACGACGCCGCCGTTCTCCACACCTACGCGCTTCCCGAACCGAGAACAGCGGCCAGGGTGCGCGAGGTGTTCGCCGACGTGTTGGAGACCGAAGCCGGGCGGTTCTCTCAGTTGATCATCGCTGCGGAGGTGATCCAGGCAGCGGTACGCGACGACCTTCACGCCCGCTTGCTCCCGCATGTTCGGCGGCGGGTGGAGGAACTACTCACCCCACGGTAGTGGCCTTCTGCGTTGTTGTTGGTGATGACGAGGCCCGTTGCTCCATCGAGAGGACACCGGGCCTCGCCGTGCGCTCGATCCTCCCGAGTTCGGTAAGGACCCGTTCGGTCTGGATCAGTCCCAGATCAGGCCGACAGGGCAGCCAACCACCGACAGGGTCAGCGGATCTCGACGAAGGCGTCCGGGTCGCGGGGTGGCCGCTCCTTGGGGGCCTCGGCCGCGTAACCCACGGCCACCGCGCCCATCGGCTGCCAGTCCCCGGGCACGTCCAGCACCTCGCGCACGACATCGGCGCAGAACATCGTGGAGGAGATCCACGCCGAACCCAGACCCTCCATGGCCAGGCCCACCAGCAGGCTCTGCACCCCGGCGCCCATGGCCACCAGGAACATCGACCGCTCGGCGTCGGCCCGGCGCTCGTCCGGATAGGGGTGCGCGCCGTCCGCGACCAGGAACGGAACCACCAGGTAGGGCGCGCCGCGCAGTACGTCCCCGCGCCTGGTCCGCCTGGCGATCTGCTCCTCGGTGAACCCGTCACCGCGCAGGTCGGCCACCCAGGCCTGCAGCATCGCGTCCAGCAGCCGCTTGCGGGTGTGGGCGGACTCCACCAGCACGTACCGCCAGGGCGTGGTGTGGTGCGGGGCGGGCGCGGTCACGGCGGCGGCCACCGCCCGGCGCACCAGAGCCGGATCCACCGGCCGGTCGGTGAAGGAGCGCACGGTGCGGCGGGCCGCGACCACGTCCCTGGACCCGTACCGGAACAGGTCGGCGTCGGCCGAGCGGACCAGCTCCGCGGCGCCGGGCCCGTCATCCTCGGTGACCAGGTCGCCCAGGCCCGAGACCACGGCGACCGGCACCCCGGAGGTCTTGCCCTTGACCAGCTCACCGGCGCCCGCGATCTCGTCGGCCACCGCGTTGACCGTGGCCTCCATGAGGTTGCCGTGGGTGTCGACGGTGCCGCGCAGGTCCTGGGCGGCACGCAGCCCGGCCGCGCCGATGGCGACGTCGGTCTGGCCGATCCGCCAGGGGCGCCCGAAGGTGTCCGAGACGATGACTCCCACGCGCACGCCCAGGCGCGCGCGCACGCCCGCGCGCAGGGCGCGCGCGGAGGCGTCGGAGTCCTCGGGCAGCAGGAGCACGGTGCCGGGTTCGACGTTGGAGGCGTCCACCCCGGCGGCGGCCATGACCAGGCCCTGCCGGGTCTGCACGATCCGGGTGCGGCCCATCCGGGCCACCACGCGCTGGGTCTCGGCGTCGATGGCCGCCTCGCGGTCGTCGCCCGGCAGGGACCGCCCCTCGGCCTTGCTGACGATCTTGGAGGTGACCACCAGGATGTCGCCGTCGGCCAGGGGCTGCTCCGAGGCGGCCACGGCGTCGGCGATCAGCGCGGCGAGGTCGTCGCCCGAAGCCACTTCGGGGATCCCGCCGAGTCCGCGCACCCGTACTTCTGAGACCCGCACGTCCGGCGTCAGGGATTCCGGCGTCCCGGGATGCGCGCTCACTGCCCCTGGGCCTTCCGCTCGGACAGCTCGACCGCCAGGTCCAGGGCCGCCTGGGCCAGCGCCTCGGTGGCCGCCGGGTCGCTCATGTACAGCGGGCGGGAACGCACCTCGATCCCGTCCACCTCGGTGCCCGCGTCGGCCTCGTCCACCAGCCAGCCGTCCAGCAGGTCCGAGCCGAGGTGTTCGGCGACCGCGCCCGCGCTGGTCTCCACCCCGATGGCGCTCAGGCAGGCGTCGGCCATCCCGCGCACCGGTGCGCCGCCGATGATCGGGGAGACGCCCACCACGGTCTTGTCGACCATGGCCTCGCGGATGCCCTCGATACCGAGGATGGAGCCCACACTCACCACGGGGTTGGACGGCGGGATGATGACGGCGTCGGCGTTGCGGATGGCGCGGATCACACCGGGGGCGGGCTTGGCCTTCTCCGCGCCCAGGCTGATGATCTGCTCGGCGGGCAGCGCGGCCCGGTGCTTGATCCACCACTCCTGGAAGTGGATGGCCCGGCGCCCCTCCTCGTCGTTGACGATCACGTGCGTCTCGACCTGGTCGTCGGTCATCGGCATCAGCCGCACACCGGGCTGCCAGCGGTCGCACAGGGCGGTGGTGATCGCGGAGAGCGGGTAGCCCGCGGCGATCATCTGAGCCCGCACGATGTGGGTGGCGGTGTCCCGGTCACCCAGCCCGAACCAGGTGGGCTTCATCCCGTAGGCGGCGAGTTCCTCCTTGACCGTGAAGGTCTCGTCGGTCCTGCCCCAGCCCTGCTCCTCGTTGATCCCGCCTCCGAGGGTGTACATCACAGTGTCCAGATCGGGGCAGATCCGGAGACCGAAGAGGGTGATGTCGTCACCGGTGTTGCCGATGACGGTGATCTGGTGGTCTGTGGCCTGGTCCGATTCGGTCGCAGCGTCGGTTCCCAGAGCGGCCTTGAGGCCGCGGAGGAAGCGCGCGCCGCCGATACCGCCGGCCGGTACGACTATCCGCATGCGCCCAAGTCTGGCAGGCTGGGGGCGTGTATGGGTCGTCTGCCCCACCGTGGGTACGATCTGGCGTGACCATTCCGGTACCGACGGTGTGTGAACCTTCGGGCGGCGGTCGCCATCCCACTCCATCGGCCCCGCGTTCGGTGTCCCCGTTTCCTTCCCCGGCGCGCCCCGGCCGATTCACCCGACAGCCCGACGATATGCCAAGCTTCCTCCGACGCGACGGCGAAGCAGCAGAGGGGAACCTCTCTTGAACAACGAAACACTAGAACGCCTGCGCCTTCCCGGGGCCTGGGTCCTGCTGGGGGCCGTGGGCGTCCAGATGCTTGCCGGACTTATCGAGCTGATCATCAGATCGAGTGAGTACAACGGGAGCTTCGCCTGGGCCATGGGTTCGGCCGGGTCCTCCTTCTACGGCATCACCATCACCCTGTTGCTGGTGGCCGCGGTAGCCCTGGTGCTCACCAGCGAGCGCACCCGCCCGGCGTCCTTCCCGGTGATCCTGACCGCGATGATCATGGTCGGTGTCGGCCTGCTCTTCGGTCTGATCGGCCTGATCAGCGGGTTCATCGATATCGACAACGGCGGTCTGGCCTTCGCGGGCTTCCTGCACCGGGCGGCCCTGCTCGCGGTGCTCGGCTTCTTCGGGTTCTACCTGATCAAGATCTTCAACGACCCCACGGTCGTTCCGCGGTCGCAGCCGCAGCAGCAGATGTACGGCCAGCAGCAGTTCCCGCCCGCGACCGGTGCCCAGCAGTCGTTCGCCCAGCCCGGCTACCCGGCTGCCGATCCGGCGCAGACGGGTGCTCCGCAGCAGGCCTATGGCCAGGACGCTTCGGGTCAGCAGCAGGCCTATGGTCAGGACGCGTACGGCCAGCAGGCTTACGGTCAGGACGCGGCTGCTCAGCAGCAGGCGTACGGCACCGGCGCCCAGCAGGCCTATGGCCAGGACGCTTCGGGTCAGCAGCAGGCCTATGGTCAGGACGCGTACGGCCAGCAGGCTTACGGTCAGGACGCGGCTGCTCAGCAGCAGGCGTACGGCACCGGCGCCCAGCAGGCCTACGGCCAGGACGCGTACGGCCAGCAGGCCGCCTACGGTCAGGACGCGGCTGCTCAGCAGCAGGCGTACGGCACCGGCGCCCAGCAGGCCTATGGCCAGGACGCTTCGGGTCAGCAGCAGGCCTATGGTCAGGACGCGTACGGCCAGCAGGCCGCCTACGGTCAGGACGCGGCTGCTCAGCAGCAGGCGTACGGCACCGGCGCCCAGCAGGCCTATGGCCAGGACGCCGCAGCCCAGGGCTACGATCCGGCGCAGTACGCGCCGCAGACCTACGAGGGGCAGCCCGCCGCGGACCAGCAGGCCCAGGACGCCATCCAGCACGGTTGGTACCAGGACCCGGCCCAGCAGGGTCAGACACCCTCCGAGCCCGGAGTTGAACCATTCTTTAACTCCGGTGAGAACACTGGTACCGAGACGCCCGACCAGAACGGTGCGTCGTACGGAAACCAGTACGAGTCCGGCTCGTCGTACGGCTCTGACCAGCAAGGACAGGGCGGTACGGACAACCAGCAGAACTGGTACGGCAACGATGGCCAGCGCTGATCCCGCCTGATCCGCCACGCTCCCCACGCCTTGGGAAGGTACGTGAATTGCGTGGTAATCCACAGAACGGACATCGCGGGCCTGCCGTTGGAGGTTCGTTACATGATATTCAGTGGATTACCACGCAGGGCGCTTGACTCGCAGTCATGCGCACGCGTGTAATTCCAATGTGGGATTTCCAGCCGGCCCGGGGGACGAAAAGGGTCGGGGACATCTATTGGGGGGCTACAGGAGGTGCGCATGAGCGAGGTCATCCCGCTGGCGCACGGCTCGGACGAAGATCTGGGCTGGCAGGAGCGCGCCCTGTGCGCGCAGACGGACCCGGAGGCGTTCTTCCCCGAGAAGGGCGGCTCGACGAGGGAGGCCAAGAAGGTCTGCCAGTCGTGCGAGGTTCGTGCGGAGTGCCTGGAATACGCGCTGGAGCATGACGAACGCTTCGGCATCTGGGGGGGACTCTCCGAGCGTGAACGCCGAAGGCTGAAGAAAGCCGCCGGGGGAGATTTCGATTTCCTGGCGGACATGCTGTAGGAGTACGCGTTGCGGCGCGTCCGGGTCACGAGCCCGGGCGCGCCTTTTTCATGTTCGGCACCCTTCACGGCCTTGGGCAAGATTGGGGCGGGTTGCCGCACCGGTGCCGAATGCTCCGATATGGTCGCCCCCGCCTCACCCCGACCGAATAGGTCCGTAATGACGCGGGGTGGCGTATCGTGATGTCCCGCGTTCGCGTCCGCGGGCCGCGCCCGGCGCACACGCGCGCCCACCGGCCGCCAAGGCCGGCAGACACCCCCGGACCCGCACACGGGCCCGAGACCCTTCTCCCGGAGAGAACCCACCACAGCCGTGCTTGACCTGGATTCCGCCCGCCATGTCGTCACCGCGGTCATCGTGTCCCACGACGGCGCACGGTGGCTGCCGGAAACCCTGTCCGCGCTCCGCGCCCAGACCCGGCCGGTGCAGCGGGTCGTGGCCGCCGACACCGGAAGTTCCGACGGCAGCCCCGACATCCTCGCCGACCACCTCCCGGCCGACGCCGTCCTCGACCTGCCCGCCCGGACCGGCTACGGCGACGCGGTCAAGGCCGCACTCGACCTGCCCAGGTCCACCACCGAGGTGAGCGGGTTCGACGAGGACGCCACGGAGTGGATCTGGCTCATCCACGACGACCTCACCCCGGAGAAGGACACCCTCGAACAGCTCCTGGCCGCCGCGGACAAGGACCCGCGCGCGGCCGTCCTGGGCCCCAAACTCCGGGACTGGTTCGACCGCCGCCTCCTCGTGGAGGTCGGCGTCACCATCGATGGCGCGGGCCGCCGCGAGACCGGGCTGGAGCAGCGTGAGTTCGACCACGGTCAGCACGACGGCACCCGCCAGGTCCTGGCCGTCTCCAGCGCGGGCATGCTGGTCCGCCGCGACGTGTGGAACCGCCTCGGCGGCTTCGACCCGGCGCTGCCGCTGTTCCGCGACGACATCGACTTCTGCTGGCGCGTGGGCGGGGCCGGACTGCGGGTCCGCATGGTCCCCGAAGCCGTCGCCTACCACGCCGAGGCCTCGGCCCGCCGCCGCCGGAGGATCACCGCCACCCGCAACCACCCCCGCCGGGTGGACCGCAGGCACGCGGTGTTCGTGCTGCTGGCCAACCTGCCCTTCGGCGGGATGGTGTTCGCGCTGCTGCGCAACTCCGTCGGGTCGCTGCTGCGCGTGATCATGTACCTGCTCATCAAGCAGCCGGCCAACGCGCTGGACGAGGCGGCCGCGATCACTCTCGTCTACGGTCGGCCCTTCCGCCTGGCCCGGGCGCGTTTCCGGCGCCGCCGCGACCGACGCCGCACCTACAGCGCCATCCGGCCCTACCTGGCCAGGGGTGTGGCCATGCGGCAGTTCGCCGACGCGGTCACCGGCGTCCTCACCGGTGAACGGGTGGGCGACACCGCCGGACGCCACCAGGCGGTCACCACCGCGCCGGGGGAGGAGGACGACGGCCTCGCCGACGACTCCAGTTCGTTCCTGCGCCGGGTGGTCCTGCAACCGGGGCCCCTGCTGGTCATCGGCCTGACCGTGATCACGATCATCGCCGAACGCTCGCTGCTGTTCGGCGGGATGCTCGCGGGCGGCGCCCTGCCCCCGGTCACCGGTAACGCCCTGGACCTGTGGAACCTGTACCTGTCCGGACACCCGGACAGCGGAGTGGGATCCTCCGGACCGATCCCGCCCTACGTGGGCTTCCTCGCCCTGCTGTCCACCCTCACCCTGGGACAGCCGTGGATCGCGGTGATGGTGATCCTGCTGGGCTGCGTGCCGCTGGCCGGGCTCACCTCCTACCTGCTCGCCCGCGAGGTGCTGCGCTTCCGCCCGGCCCGCCTGTGGATGGCCGGGGCCTACGCCCTGCTGCCCATGGCCACCGGAGCCGTCGCCCAGGGGCGCCTGGGCACCGCCCTGGTGCACGCCCTGCTGCCGATCCTCGGCCTGCTGCTGGTCCGGCTGGTCTCCCTGCCGCCCAAGTCCTCGCGGCGGGCCGCCTGGGGGCTGGGCCTGGCCCTCACCGTGGCCACCGCCTTCGTCCCCATCGTCTGGCTCCTGTGCCTGGTCACCGGGGTGCTGGTCGCGGTCGCCTTCGGTCACCTGGGCCGCCGCATCTACGTCAGTGTGGCGATCAGCCTGGCCGTGCCGGTGGTCCTGCTCATGCCGTGGACCCTCGAACTCCTGATGCACCCGAGCCTGTGGTTGCTGGAGGCCGGACTGCACCGGCCCGAGCTGTCCGATCCCGGGGCGACCCCCGTCGAGCTGCTCATGCTCTCCCCGGGCGGCCCGGGAACGCCTCCGTACTGGGTGACGGCCGGGTTCGTCGCGGCCGCCCTGTGCTCGCTGCTCCTGCTCCGCAACCGGATGCTGGTCGCGGCGGGCTGGTGCCTGGCCCTGTTCGGCATGCTCATCGCCGTTCTGACCAGCCGGGTCGTGATCGAACCCTACTTCGGCGGCCCGCCCGCCCAGGTCTGGCCCGGCGTCGCGCTGGCCTTCGCCGCCACGGCCGTGCTGTTGACGGCCTCCACGGCGGCCCGCGCCTTCGGGAACATGATTCGCACCGGAGGGCTCAAGCGCTACTTCGCCCTGGGGGTGGCCGCGCTCGCGCTGGCCACCCCCGTCTCGGCGGCGGGGCTGTGGATGTGGGAGGGCGTGGACGGCCCGATCACCGCGAACGCCCCCCGCGCGGTCCCCGGGGCGCTGGAGAGCGTCAGCTCCGACGGCACCGACCCCCGCACGGTCATCGTCACCCCGGCCGACGACGGCAGCGTCGACTACGTGGTGGTCCGCGGCCGGGAGCCGAGGCTGGGCGAGGAACGGGTCCTGCCCGAACCCCAGGCCCGCGCCGCCGTGGACCTGGCCGTGGCCGAGCTCGCCGCGGGCCAGGGCGGGGACCAGCTGCACACCCTGATCGACTACGGCATCCAGTACGTGCTCTACCCGCGTCCGGAACGCGGCGGCCCCGCCGACGCCACCCTGGTCGACACCCTCGACGGCACCCCCGGGCTGGGTCGGCAGTCGCTGTCGGACCACTACGGGCTCTGGCGGGTCGTGGAGACCACCGGCGCGCTGCGGACGGTCTCCGAGGACGGCCTGGAGGCTGAGGTGCTCCAGGTGGAGGGTGCGGCCGACCAGCTCACCGCGGAGGTCGGCGAGGGGCGCACCGGGCGCCGCCTGGCCCTGGCCGAACCGGCCGACGGCGGCTGGCGCGCCACCCTGGACGGCACCGAGCTCACCGAGGTGAGTACCGAGAACGGGACCCAGGCCTGGGCCCTGCCGGTGCACGGCGGTGAGCTGCGCGTGTGGCACACGGACCTGGTGCACACCGCCTGGGTGGTCACCCAGGGGATCCTGCTCCTGGTCGTCGCGGTGCTCGCCGCCCCGGGCGTGCGCACCGAGGAGGAGCGCAAGCTCATCGAGTCCACCCCGATGCCCCGCCCGCGGCGGCCGAGCCGGGGCCCGCTGGTCCGCTCCGGCAGGTCCACGAGGGGGAGTTCACGGCGCGGGAAACCGGCGGACACGGGTGCGGTGGAGGCCGTCGCGGTTTCGGACACGGAGCCTGCTGAAGGGCTCGCCGAGGGACCAGTCGCAGAGCGCCCGACGGCGGAGGGCGAGCCCGACACCGGGCCGACCACGACCGGTTCCATCCCCGTGGTCCGCGGCAAGCGCCGCGGCACCCGGGGCACCCGCCGCGCGGGGACTCGCAGGGCCGGGGGAAAACGCAGGGCCGGACCGTCCCGGGGCCGGGACGCCTCGGAGGGCACCGGCGACAACGAGCGGGAGGAGTAGGTCATGCGACTGATCGTGGAGAACCGGTTCGCGCTGTTCGGGCTGGTCGCGTTGGCGCTGCTCGCCCTGTTCGGGGTCGCGTTCGTGATCCGGCCGATCAACCCCGAGCTGGGCGTGTCCGAACGGGGCACGATCCGGCCCGAGCTGGCGGCGCGGGTCTGCCCGGCTCCGCACGAGTCCTCCGACGACGGAGCGGAGAGCTCGGTGGCCGCCTTCGCACCCCGGGTCAGCCGCGACGACGAGGGCGTGCTGTGGGCGGTCCCGCTGGCCGAGGCCGTCGAGCCGCCCCGTCAAGAAGACGAGGACGCCGACGCCGAAGACGAGGACGAGGGCGAGGGCGACGAGGCCACCGATGCCGACGAGGCGAGCCCGAGCCCGTCACCCAGCCCCGACGGCGACGCGGACGAGCGCGGCGAGCTCCTCGGCGAGGAGCAGACCGAACCCGGACGGGTCTGGCGTACCGACACCGGCGAGGCCGGCCTGCCCACCGCCCTGCACGCCGAGGGCTCCCTGGCCTCCGGCCTGGACGCCGCGCAGACCACCGTCTCCGACGACGGCATCACCGAGGTCCGCTGCGCCGAACCCTCCATCGGCACGTGGTTCGCCCTGCCCGGGGCCAACGACCCCGACGGCGTGGACCTGGACACCCTCACCGTGCACCTGTCCAACCCGGAGGCCTTCCGGGCCACGGTCAGCGTGGACGTCTACACGAGGGAGGGCCCCTCCTACTCGCCGGACAGCCGGGGCATCCATCTGGGCCCGGAGGAGTCCACCGAACTCGACGTCACCGAGCTCATCCAGAACACCAGCTCCATCGCCGTCCACGTGCGCACCAGCACGGGCCGCGCCGCCGCGGCCCTGCTCGCCGAGCACTCCGCGGGGCCCGCGGACTGGGTTCCGCCGACCCGGGCGCCCGATGAAGCACACGTCATCCCCGGGGTGCCCGGCGGCGACGGCACCCGGCGGCTCATCGTGGCGGCGCCCGGCGACGAGCCCGTCCAGGTCCGCGTGCACGCGATCACCGCCGTGCCCGAGGAAGCCGAAGACGACGAATCCGAGGCCGAAGACGACGATGCCGACGGCACCGCCGGAACCGCCGAGGACCCGCTGGTCCTGAACGTCCCCCCGGCCGCCTCTGCCTGGCTCACGCTGGAGAGCGTGCTCGGCGGGCTCCCGGGGACGGTCGTGGTGGAGGCCGACGCCCCCGTGGTCGCCGGGCTGATCGCCGAGGAGGTCGAGGTGGACGGCGACGACGTGAACGTCGTGGAGACCGCCTACACGGCCGCGGTGGACCCGCTGACGGGCCCGCTGGACACCACGGCGGTCATCCCGGACATGCCCGAGGGCGTGGACGTGGAGCTGGTCCTGGGTGCCCTGGACGGCGACGCCAAGGTCGTGGCGACGCCGATCGCCGCCGACGGCAGCACGGGAGACGCCGTGCGGGCCGAGGTGGCCGCCGGGACGACCCACGTCTTCGGTACCGACACCGACGGCTGGGCAGCACCCTCCGGGGTCGACCCCGAGGACGGCTACGCGGTACGGCTGGAACTGCTGGAGGGCTCGGGCCCGGTGTACGTGGCCCGCGTCCTGCGCTCCGGGGACGGGATCAGCGTCCTTCCGGTCCGCCCCGCCCCGGTCCGGGTCGAACTTCCGGTCGTCCGGGACAGCATGACCGGCGTGGTCCCCTGACCCGGAGCCCTGACCCCTGGGCCGCTGCTGGCCCACAGGCGGCCCACAGTCGGGCCCCAGGCCGCGCCGGTGGTCGTTCTGCGGGCAGAGGGCAATCACCGCCCCGGGGGTACTCTCCGGGGCGGTGCTGTGGCATCTGGGGGCCGGTGCCGGTCGGCTCTAGTTCTCCGGATCCACCGATTCCGGTTCCACCCCGAGCAGGTTGGCGACCTCCTCGACCACGGTCTCGTGGACCAGGAGGGCCATCTCGTCGGGATCCTTGGTCCGTATCTCCACGGGCCGCCGGTAGACGATGATCCGCGCCCGACCCGCGGGGTCGGTCTCCAGGCGGGAGAAGGGGATCGTCTCGGTCGGGTTCCCGTGGCGCGGAACCGGGGGAACGTCCTCCACGAGGAAGTCGACGTTCGCCAGCTCACGCGCCCACAACCGCTCCAGGCGTTCGACGGCGTCCAGGACAAGGTCGTCGAAGGCCTGCGCTCGGCTGCGGAAGACGGGCAGGTCAGCGGGCACGAGAGGACCGCGGATGCCTCGGCCGCGGCGGTCCCGGCGCCGCACTCGGTCTGGTTGGCCACTGGAAAGGCGCACACGTCGCACACCTTGAGACTAAGCCATCACGAGCCCCCCGCGTAGTCCTGTGGGCCCAGGAGTACCGAGAAGCGGGGCCCGTACCCGGCAGGGGACCGCGACCTGCCCGGGTCAAGAACTCTCGCCCAAAAACTGTGCGGGGCATGGGACGATGCTGGCGTGTCCCTCGGTAAAGGCATACAGTCAAACGCTGTGAGCCATGTTCGACGCTGTTCCCGCACCGCGTGCAGGCAGCCCGCCGTATTCACGCTCACGTACGTCTACGCCGACTCCACAGCCGTTCTCGGTCCGCTCGCCGCCTACGTGGAACCGCACTGCTACGACCTGTGCGCCGTTCACGCGGAGCGGTTGACCGCACCGCGCGGCTGGGAAGTCGTTCGGCTTCCGGTCGAGACGTCGGGAGGTGGTCCCGGCAGTGATGACCTGGAGGCCCTCGCCGACGCCGTACGTGAGGCGGCGAGGCCCCCGGCGCGCCCTGAGCCGTCCCCCGGCGAGCCCGTGGGGGAGGGGCAGGAAACCCTGCGCCGCGGTCATCTGCGCGTGGTCAAGTCAGACCGCGGGGAGCAGCGTCCGCCGCACCACCCCAACGGCTGAGCCCGCGACCTCTTGCTAGTTTTGTACGGCGCTCGACCACAACCGGGCGCTGGACCGAATTCGTCGCAGAACCGACCTGGCCGGAGCAGACGTGGCTGATCTCGGAAGCATCTTCAAGGCATACGACGTGCGCGGTGTGATTCCGGACACCTTCAACGCAGACATCGCCCGGGCGGTCGGCGCCGCCTTCGCCCGCGTGGTCGGCGGTCCCGCCGTCGTCGTCTCCCATGACATGCGCCCCTCCTCCCCGGAGCTGGCCCGGGCCTTCGCCGACGGCGTCACCTCCCGGGGCGTGGACGTGGTGTTCGCCGGACTCGGCTCCACCGACCTGCTCTACTACGGCTCGGGCTCCCTCGACCTGCCCGGTGCCATGTTCACCGCCAGCCACAACCCGGCCCAGTACAACGGCATCAAGATGTGCCGCGCCGGCGCCGCGCCGATCAGCGGCGAGACCGGTCTGGACGACATCCGCGCCCTGGCCGAGAAGATCCTCGACGGCGCCGACGACGCGCCCGCCCACGACGGCCCCGAGGGCACCGTCACGGAGCGGGACCTGCTGGCCGGCTACGCCGACTACCTGCGCGACCTCGTGGACCTCTCCGGGTCCCGCCCGCTCAAGGTCGTGGTGGACGCGGGCAACGGTATGGGCGGCCACACCGTCCCCGCCGTCCTGCAGCAGGGCCTGCCGCTGGAGATCGTCCCCCTCTACTTCGAGCTGGACGGCACCTTCCCCAACCACCCGGCCAACCCCCTGGACCCGGACAACCTGGTCGACCTCCAGGCCAGGGTCCGCGAGACCGGGGCCGACGTCGGCCTGGCCTTCGACGGCGACGCCGACCGCTGCTTCGTCATCGACGAGCGAGGCGAGCCCGTCTCCCCGTCCGCGGTCACCGCCCTGGTGGCCGCCGAGGAGCTCAAGCGCGAGCCCGGCAGCACGATCATCCACAACCTCATCACCTCCGCCGCGGTCCCCGAGATCGTCGCCGAGCGCGGCGGCAACCCCGTGCGGACCCGGGTCGGCCACTCCTACATCAAGGCGACCATGGCCGAGACCGGCGCGATCTTCGGCGGCGAGCACTCCGCCCACTACTACTTCCGGGACTTCTGGAAGGCCGACACGGGTATGCTCGCGGCCATGCACGTCCTGCGGGTCCTGGGCGCGGACGAGCGTCCGCTCTCGCAGATCACGGAGGAGTACTCCCGGTACGCGGCCTCGGGCGAGGTCAACTCCGAGGTCGCCGACGCCCCCGGCCGCATGGCCGCGGTGCGCACGGCGTTCGAGGGCAGGGACGGGGTCGCCGTCGACGAACTCGACGGCCTCAGCGTCACCCTGCCCGGCGGGGCGTGGTTCAACCTGCGCGCCTCCAACACCGAACCGCTGCTGCGGCTCAACGTGGAGGCCCCCGACGACACCGCCGTGGCCGCCCTGCGCGACGAGGTCCTGGCCATCGTCCGGGCCTGACCCGCTCCAGCGACCGGCCGGAACCCGACCGGGGTCCGGCCGGTCGCTGGACCGGCCGCACCGCCAGGGCGCGCTACCCGATACACGTGGCCGCCGCACGCGGTCATCACACGAGGAACGAGAACCATGAGCACGAAGATCGACGGCTGGCTGCTGGAGATCCTGGCCTGCCCGCAGAGTCAGGCGCCGCTGCGCCACGACCCGGAGACCGACGAACTGGTCTGTGACGAGAGCGGTCTGGCCTACCCGATCCGCGACGGTATCCCGGTCCTGCTGGTCGACGAGGCGCGCAAGATCTCCTGACCGCCGAAGGACGACCTGAAAAGGTCCGGCGGGGGACGGAACGTTCTCCCCGTTTCGGTAGTCATATCGGGTACGTCCGGGTAAGGGGCGCCCTTCGGGTGCCGGAGCCGCGCGCGGCCCTACCCGGCGTTTCCTACCCGTACCCTGATTTTGCGCTCCCCGCCCAAGACGACCTCCCTGGAGGACATCGATGCCCGGTCCCGAATCGCTACTGCCGAGCGACCCCTCCGCGTTCGGTGAATACAGCGTGACCGGACGACTGGGGAAGGGCGGCCAGGGCGTCGTCTACCTCGCCGAGGACCCCTCCGGCGACGAGTACGCGGTCAAGGTCCTCAACGACCAGTGGTCGGCCGACGCCGACCTGCGCAAGCGGTTCGAGAAAGAGGTCCGGGCCGCCCAGCGGGTCGCCTCCTTCTGCACCGCCGCGATCATCGACGCCCAGCTCGACAGCGACCCGCCCTACGTGGTCAGCGAGTTCGTACCGGGCAAGGACCTTCAGGAGACCGTCGCCAAGGGCAAGACCGTGCGCGGGGCCGCTCTCCAGCGCCTGGCCGTCTCCACCGCCACGGCGCTGGTCGCCATCCACAAGGCGGGGATCGTCCACCGCGACTTCAAACCCGGCAACGTGCTGCTGGGCCCGGACGGACCGCGCGTGATCGACTTCGGTATCGCCCGGGTCGACGACGGCACCGCCACCATGACCAACTCGATCGTCGGCACGCCCTCCTACATGGCCCCCGAGCAGATCGAGGGCCGCGGGATCACCGACAAGTGCGACATCTTCGCCTGGGGCTGCGTGATCGCGTTCTCCTCCACCGGGCGGGCGCCCTTCGGCTCCGACACCGTCCCTGCCGTGGTGCACCGCGTGGTCAGCGCCCCGCCGGACCTGGACGGCATTGACGACGCACTGCGGCCGATCGTCCAGTCCTGTCTGGACAAGGATCCGAACCAGCGCCCCAACGCCCAGCAGCTGCTCATGCGGCTGCTCGGCCACGACGGCCCGGACGAGTCCGCCTCCAGCAGCGCCGACGACGCGCTCAAGCAGGGCGAGCAGGTCTCCAAGACCGGTATGTTCAACGGCCAGCAGCTGCCGCCCGTGCAGCCGCAGGCACCGCAGTACCCGCCCACCGGCGCGCAGCCGGGCATGGGCTACCCGCCGGCTGTCTCCGACCCGCGCCTGGGCCAGAACCCCGGGGTCTCCAACCCCAACCCCTACGGCCCCGGGCCCGGCGTGTCCAACCCCCGCCCAGGCCAGTTGGGTCACCCGATGAGCTCGAACCCGCAGCACGGCGGGTTCGGCGCGCACCCGGGCATGTCCAACCCGCGGCCGGGTCTGCCGGGCCACCCCCAGCAGCCGCACGCCATGCACCAGAACGCCAACCCGATGATGACGGGCGCGGTCAACCCCAACCAGACCTACAGCCCGCACGGGGCGCACCGGCCGCAGCCCGCCCAGCAGGACTCGATCCTCCAGCAGGGCTGGGTGATCCCGGCGGTGCTGATCACCATCATCATCCTGTTGCTGCTCCTGGTGATCCTGGGCCTCAGCCGCTGACGGGCCCGGGGAACGGGCGCCGATCCGGGACCACACCCGCCTCTTCGGACCTCCTCAGGCCCGGGTGAGCTCGTTCATGGAGCGGGAGACCGCCTCGTCCACGAGGTCCCGCACCTGCGGCCAGCGGTCGTCCACGCAGTCCGTGGGCATCACCGTGACACTGTCGCTCCTGGACATCTCCAGCGTCTGCCTGACCCCCTCCGGGGTGACCAGTCGCGCGTTGGCGGTCACCGCCAGCACACCGCAGGGCGGGCTGCCCACGTCCTGCACGATCACGTACAGGGCCAGGGAAACCTCACCCGCCACCAGCTCCAGGCAGGTCCACCAGCGCGAGGAGCAGCCCTCCCCGGTGTCGGCCCCGTCCACCCCGTCTCCCGAGGTGACCGTGGCGCTCGCCCAGGGCGCCAGGGCACGCAGGATCAGCGCGACCGGTTCGCGCCGGGAGCGCACGTACTCCAGGACGCGGCGGCGCGTGACCGCGGTCAGCGGCGGGACCGGGGACTGGGCCGGGGGGACTTCCGTACGGCTCCGACCGAGTTCTCCGCGCAGCGCCCCGGTGACCAGCCGCGCGAAGTGAGCGACCAGGATCGCCAGCCGCTCTCCGCGGTCCCCTCCGGTACACGGATCCGGCGGCGGAGCGCCCGGATCGAGCAGCAGCGGGGGGAAGTCGGCCCGTTGGAGGACCTGGGAGGCCAGCACCCACGGCAGCGCCCCGGGTGGTCCGTGCGCTCCTGACGGCCCGGCCCCGGTCGGCTCCTCCCCGGCGGCCTCGGCCAGGACCCGCGCGCACTCGGCATAGGTGTGCGCGGCCCGCACCACGGGGTGCGCGGGGACCGTCGCGGCCCGGGCGAGGTCGTCGGCGTGCGCGGAGGACAGGACGATCCTGAGCGGTCGCAGCGCCCGCGCCACGGAAACCCCTTCGGAGGGCCGGCCGAGGGCCGGTTCGGGGATCCCGACCGCGGACAGCTCGGCGACCCTTCCGGCCAGCGCGGCGATGTGCGGGCCGGTCATCGGCTCCCCGGACACCGACGAACCGGTCAGCAGGAGGTCGGTGAGCCCGGGATCGGCGCCCCACTCCCGTACGCGCTCCCGCGTCAGTTCCCGCCGCGCGGCTCCGCGCACGTCCAGGGGCTGGTCCTGGCGCTGTCTGGTCCAGACCGCCCGCAGGCTGTCGACGTCCCTGAGGTCTACGCGCACGCGCTCGGGGAGTGTCTCCCAAACGGTGTCGCCGAGTTGGCTCTCCACGGTGTCATCCGTAGCCCGTGGGCTCTTTGCCAAAACATGCCGAACGGTTGGTCTGGGTGTCCGGAGGCGGCCGTGGCCCCGGGTCAACCAGAGTGCCCGGTGCGCGTCCCGGTGCCGGAGGGGCCCGGGCGCCGGGAGTGCAGCAGGCGCATGGCCTTCTCCTTCTCGAAGTCCAGAGCCCTGGTGGGGGCCGCGGCCAGCCTGCCCAGGCGTTCACCGTGCGCGCGGACCCGGGCCAGCACGTCCGGTTCGGCGAGCACGCGCAGCGCGAAGGCCAGCGCCGCCGGCGGGATGTCGAACTCGCGCTCCAGCTCCAGCCCGCCCTCGATGGTGCGCAGGTCCTCCTCGGTGAACCGGCGGTGCCGGTGACCGCGCCCGGTGGGCTGCTCCTGGGTGCGGGGGAGCAGGCCGAGGCCCTCGCGGTAGCGCAGCATGCGGGCGGTGCTGCCGACCCGCTCGGCGGCCGCGGAGATGGGGACCGGCGCGGGGTCGGGTCCGGGCGCTGTGGGGTCGTCGTCGAGGGCGGCCATGGAGGCGACCCTAACCCACCTCCGCCCCCACATCGCGCAAATCTGACATCTCGCTGTGAGCTTTGTGTCCGGGGCGCGTTCCCGGGCCTAGAATCGGGACGCAACCATGACTTGACGAGTGAGGAACGCATGGCTTTCGACTTCAAGGTCGCCGATCTCTCCCTGGCCGAGTTCGGCCGCGACGAGATCCGTCTCGCCGAGCACGAGATGCCCGGCCTCATGGCCACCCGCGCCGAGTTCGGTGACAGCAAGCCCCTCACGGGCGCCCGCATCATGGGTTCGCTGCACATGACCGTGCAGACCGCCGTCCTCATCGAGACCCTCGTCGCCCTGGGCGCCGAGGTCCGCTGGGTGAGCTGCAACATCTTCTCCACCCAGGACCACGCCGCGGCCGCCGTGGTGGTCGGCCCCGACGGCACCGTCGACGACCCCAGGGGTGTCCCCGTCTTCGCCTGGAAGGGCGAGACGCTGGAGGAGTACTGGTGGTGCACGGAGCAGGCCCTGACCTGGCCGGGCGCCGAGGGCCCCAACATGATCCTGGACGACGGCGGCGACGCCACCATGCTCGTCCACAAGGGCGCCGAGTACGAGAAGGCCGGTGCCGTCCCCGACCCCTCCACCGCTGACAGCGAGGAGTTCGAGGTCGTCCTCAAGCTCCTCCAGGAGAGCCTCAAGAAGGACTCCACCAAGTGGACCGAGATCGCCAAGCGCATCAAGGGCGTCACCGAGGAGACCACCACCGGTGTCCTGCGCCTGTACGAGATGCAGCGTGACGGCAGCCTGTCCTTCCCGGCGATCAACGTCAACGACTCGGTCACCAAGAGCAAGTTCGACAACAAGTACGGCATCCGCCACTCGCTGCCGGACGGCATCATGCGCGCCACCGACGTCCTCATCGGCGGCAAGGTCGCCGTGGTCTGCGGTTACGGCGACGTCGGCAAGGGCTCGGCCGAGGCGCTGCGCGGCCAGGGCGCCCGCGTCATCGTCACCGAGATCGACCCGATCAACGCCCTCCAGGCCGCCATGGACGGCTACCAGGTCGCCACCCTGGAGGACGTGCTGGAGACCGGTGACATCTTCATCACCACCACCGGCAACTTCAACGTGATCATGGCCGACCAGATCGTGCGCATGAAGCACCAGGCGATCGTCGGCAACGTCGGCCACTTCGACAACGAGATCGACATGGCCGGCCTGGCGAAGGTGCCCGGGATCAAGAAGAAGGAGATCAAGCCGCAGGTCCACGAGTGGACCCAGGAGAACGGCAAGTCCGTCCTGGTGCTCTCCGAGGGCCGTCTGCTGAACCTGGGCAACGCCACCGGGCACCCCAGCTTCGTGATGTCCAACAGCTTCACCAACCAGGTCATCGCGCAGATCGAGCTGTTCACCAAGCAGGACGAGTACCCGGTCGGCGTCTACACCCTGCCGAAGATCCTCGACGAGAAGGTCGCCCGTCTGCACCTGGCCGCGCTCGGCGTCAAGCTGACCGAGCTCACCAAGGAGCAGGCCGCCTACATCGGCGTGGACGTGGCCGGGCCGTACAAGCCCGACCACTACCGCTACTAGGGGCGAGTCCTTCCACAGATGACACTCCCCTCACACGAGGTGGCGGACCTCGGCCTGTCCAGGGCCGGGGTCCGCCGTGTGGCATGGGCCGAACGCTCCATGCCCGTCCTGCGCAGCGTCCGCGCCCGCTTCGCCGAGGAACAGCCTTTGGCAGGTCTGCGGGTGGCCGCGTGCCTGCACGTGACCGCCGAGACCGCGAACCTGCTCCGCGTCCTTCGCGCGGGCGGCGCCCGGGTGTGGCTGGCCGCCTCCAATCCGCTGTCCACCCAGGACGACACCGCCGCCGCGCTGGTCAGCGAGTACGGGGTGGCCGTGTACGCCTGGGCCGGGATGGACACCGCCGCCTACGACCGCAACCTGGTCACGGTTCTGGAATCCCGGCCGCACCTGCTGCTGGACGACGGCTGCGACCTGGTCAACACCGCCCACGTGGACCGCCCCGAACTGCTCGAAGGCATCCTGGGCGGCTGCGAGCAGACCACGACCGGTGTCATCCGGCTGCGCAGGATGAGCGCCGAGGGCGAACTGCGGCTGCCGATGGTGGCGGTCAACGACACCCGCACCAAGCGGATGTTCGACAACCGCTACGGCACCGGGCAGTCGACCGTGGACGGCGTCCTGCGCGCCACCAACACCCTCCTTGCCGGACGCACCGTGGTCGTGGCCGGGTTCGGCTACTGCGGTCGCGGCCTGGCCGAACGCTTCCGCGGCATGGGCTCGAACGTGGTCGTCACCGAGGTGGACCCGGTCAAGGCGCTGGACGCCGTGATGCAGGGGTACACGGTTGCCACCATGGACACCGCCGCCCCGGTCGGGGACGTGTTCGTCACCGCCACCGGCAACCGCGACGTGATCCGCCGCGAACACCTGGCGGTGATGCGCGACGGCGCGATCCTGGCGAACTCCGGCCACTTCGACCTGGAGATCGACCTCAACGCCCTGGACGCGCTGTCCGTGGCGGTCGACCGCGGCGTACGCGAGCAGGCCGACGAGTACGTGTTCGCCGACGGTCGCAGGCTCCTGCTGCTGTCCGAGGGCCGCCTGGTCAACCTGGGCGCGGCCGAGGGCCACCCGGCCGCCGTCATGGACATGTCGTTCGCGGTGCAGGCACTGACCACCGAGTGGCTGGCCAAGGAGCACGGTGCCCTCGAACCGGGCGTGGCGGACGTCCCGGAGGAGATCGACAACGAGGTCGCCCGCCTGGAACTGGCCGCCCTCGGGGTGGGCATAGACACCCTCACCCCCGACCAGGAGGCCTACCTCAACTCCTGGCGCCCCTGAAGATTCGGCGGCCGACAGTGAACGTGGTCGCCGCGACGGTCACCAACGGTGCTGCGGGTTCTGGCCCTGGCCAGGGAAGCTCTGTTGGGGCTGCCCCTGCGGGAAGCGCCCCTGGCTCTGGTAGACCTGCGGGTCCTGGGCGCCCTGTGGTCCCTGACCCATGGCCTCCAGGCTGCGGCGGCGGCGCTCGGCCAACACAGCGGCCAGGAAGAACGGCGGGGTGGTGCCGGGCGGCGGAGGCGGGCTGACCTGGGCGGCGACCGCGTCGGCCAGCTGGATGCCCATCTCATGCCGGGTGTGCTCGGCGAGCTCGCCGTAACGCAGCACGTACTGGCGGGCGGAGTTCGCGGTCTCTGGGGAGAGGCGGGACAGCTCGGTGCCCGCCGCCCAGGCCGCCAGGTGCGGTGGCATCGCGATAACCGTGTCGCGGCGCTTTCCGGTGCGCTCCTCCACCACCATGGTCCCGGCCACGAAGTCGCCGACCCGGCGGCCGTCCCGGTTGAGCATCGAGGTGACCAGGGCGATCACGCCGAAGGTCATCCACAGCTCCACGAATCCCGAGAGCGCCCGGGCCAGCGCCTGGCGGAAGCGTTCGGGTGAGCCGTCGGTACCGACCACCCGCAGGCCCAGGGCCATCTTGCCGAGGGAACGCCCGCGTGAGATGGACTCGAACGCGGTTGGATAGCCGACGATGATCAGGATCGTGGTGGCCAGGGAGATCGCGGCCGTCGCGGCGGGGTCGACGCTGAACGCGATCCAGGAGACGACCAGGCCCAAAGCGATCAGCGCGATGACCTGCACCAGGAAATCGATCGCGATGGCGGCCGCGCGTGTGGCGAACCCGGCCGGGCGCAGTTCGAGTACCACCGCGTCACCGGTGACCAGCGGCGTCGTGCCGTACGCGTTGTCACGGGACTCGCCGCCACCGGGATAGGACACCAGTACACGCTCCCTTACCGGGTGTCTGAAACCGTCTCCCAGAGACTACCCGTCCGTGCGGCGGTCCGTTCGCATCAGTCACGGCCGCGGGGCCCGGATCCAGTAGTGTCCCATACGTGGATATCGACGTGTTCGCCGCGGCGCACGCCCGGGAGTGGGACCGACTGGACGAACTGGTGCGCAGGCGCCGTTCGCTCACAGGTGAGGAGATCGACGAACTCGTCGAGCTCTACCAGAGGGTGTCCACCCACCTGTCGGTGGTGCGCTCCTCGGGTCAGGACCCGGAGCTGGCCGCCCGGCTGTCCTCCCAGGTGGCCCGGGCCCGGTCGGCGGTCAGCGGTGCGCACTCCTCCTCGTGGACCGACGTCATCGGCTTCTTCACCCGGGTGTTCCCGGCGGTGCTGTACCGGCTGCGCTGGTGGTGGATCGGCGTCACCGCCGGAACCCTCGCGGTGGCCACGGTGACTGGGGTGTGGATCGCCACCAACCCCGACGTCCTGGCCGCCCTGGGTACCCCCGAGTCCATCGCGCGCTACGTCGAACACGACTTCGCCAACTACTACGTGGAGAACCCGGCGGGTTCCTTCGCGGCCCAGGTGTGGACCAACAACGCCTGGGTCGCGGCCCAGGCGATCATCTTCGGCGTGGCCTTCGGCCTGCCCACCCTGGGGGTGCTGTTCCTCAACGCGGTCAACATCGGCGCGGCCGGCGGCATGATGTTCGCGATGGGCCGCGGCGACGTGTTCTTCGCCCTGATCCTCCCGCACGGCCTCCTGGAGCTCACGGCCGTGTTCGTCGCGGGCGGCGTGGGCCTGAAACTCGGCTGGACCCTGATCGCCCCGGGCGAGCGGACCCGCCTGCGCGCCCTGGGCGAGGAGGCCCGCGCGGCCATCGCGGTGGCCCTGGGTCTGGTCCTGGTCCTGTTCGTCTCCGGCCTCATCGAGGGGCTGGTCACCGGCTGGGTCACCAACACCTGGATCGCCATCGGCATCGGCGTGGTCGCGGAGGTCCTGTTCCTCGTCTACGTCTTCACTGTGGGCAAGAAGGCCCATGAGGAAGGCGAGACCGGCGACATCAAGGACGCCCCGGCCGCCGTCCCGGTGGCCGGTTAGGCGCTGCCGCAGGTCGGCCCCATGCCGATCGGCGCCACCGGTCCCGGGTGGAAATTAGCCCGCGCGGTCAGGGCGGGGTGCGCGTCCGGATCGCCCGCATCCCGGTGAACTCCGGCTCCGCCGCCGGACCGGGGCCTGCGGTGGCGCGTCCGGGGTGACACCGCCGTGGAGGTCCCGGATTCGGAGCAGCTGCCCGTAGACGGCGCCCCGGGGGGGGAGCCGCGGGCGCTTCGGGGCGAGGCCATGCCACCCATGATGCCGGACGGGCAGCCGCTGAGCCCGCCGGAAACCGGAACGGGCTGTGGCAGTATCCGGACATGGACGACTACGCGCCCCGCTGGTTCAAGAGCAGCCACAGCAGCCTTGAGCACGAGTGCCTGGAGGTCGCGGTCACCGATCCGGTGTGGCGCAAGAGCAGTTACAGCAATTTCGCCATGAACTGTGCGGAGGTGGCCGCCCGGGCCGAACCCGAGTGGTTCAAGAGCAGTCACAGCAGTATGGAGAACGGCAACTGCGTCGAGGCCTCCCTCACCGGCTCTGTCACGGTCCTGTTCAGGGACACGCAGAACCGCGAGGCCGCGGTACTGGCCGTCCCCGCGCGTGAGTGGGCCGGGACCGTCTGCCTGGTCTCCGGCAGACGCGGCTGATCAGCCCTCGGCCAGCCGCCTCGCCTTCTCGAACCACTCCCGGGTCATCGAGGTGAGGGGGTGGTCCTCGCCCAGGAGCTCCTCACAGGTCTCCAGAGTGCGCGCGAACCCCTCCGCCGCGGTCCGGTGGTCCCCCCGTTCGAAGGCCACCCTGGCCAGGTTGAACCCGGTCTCGACCGTACGGGGGTGCAGCCGCCCCAGCAGGCGGGAGCGCGCCCGCCCGACCCTGCGGAACCCCTCCTCGGCGGCGTCGTGCTCCCCCTTGTACATCAGGACGAAGGACAGGTTCTCCAGGGCCTGCAACGCGCCTTGGTCCTCCTCCCGGGAGGGCTCCGGGTGCTCCTCCCAGAGGGCGCGGAACTCCGCCTCGGCGGTGGCCAGGTCACCGCGCAGCCCTCTCATCAGCGCGACCTGGTGACGGCTGCTCAGGGTCTCCGGATGTGTGGGACCCAGTACGGACCTGCGCTTGCCGAGCACCGTACGGAAGATCTCCTCGGCCTCCTCGAACCGGTCGAGGCCGCGCAGGGCGTCGCCCAGCGCGGGCTGGGCCCGCAGGCTCTCCGGATGGTCCTCGCCCAGGTCGTCCCGGCTCTGATCGACGATGACCCGAAGGTTCCGCTCCGCCTCCTCCTGAAGGCCGCTGATCATGAGGGCCCGTTGGGCGCGGGTGTTCACCCGGACGGAGTCGGGGTGTCCCGGGCCGTGGATCCGCGACAGGACGTCGTGGAGGACTGTGTAGGCGCCCGTCTCCAGAACGGAATCGCGGTCGGCGCGCCAGCGCAGGAGCCGCTCCGCCGTCTCCAACAGGGGAAGGGAGTCCCGACCCAGGCTCGCGCGGATGCTCTCGGACACCAGCGGGTGCAGACGCAGGGAGGTCTCCCCGGTACGTCGGCCGACGGTGACCAACCCGTGGACGACGAGTGCGTTGATCGCGCGGACCAGCCTCACCTCGTCGAGGTCGGACAGGGTCCCGTCCGCCAGTTCGGGCAGCGGCAGTCTGCGCAGGGGGACGGCGACGGCGTTGCTACCCAGGACGGACAGGATCCTGAGGAGGGGAGCCGACATCGGCTCCTTCCGGGCCACCAGGCGAAGGGACAGGTCCCAGACGCCGGAGAGCTGTTGACGCTCGTCGCCGTCCGTGCCGGTCACCGGGGCGGCGAGCTGATCGAGCTCGGAGATATCCCCGTCGATCCGCTCCAACAGGGAATCCGCGTCGGGGAACAGGATCCCGTGCGTGGCCAGGATGCGTCCGGCCAACGACAGCGCCAGCGGCACCCCGCCGAGGCGTTCGGCCAGCCCGGTGCCTCCGGGCAGATCGGTCAGCCCGGCGTGGTCGGCCAGCGCGGTGGCGGCGTCCTCGCCCCCGAGGACCCCCACCCGGTGTACGTCGGCGGGCGCCCACAGCGCGGGATCGTCGACACGGCTGGTCACCAGTACGAACCCGCCCGGGCTCGACCTCATCCAGCCGCGCTGCTCGCCGGGGCGGTTCTCCGGGTCCAGCAGCTCCGGCTGGTCGGCGTTGTCGATCACCAGCAGCCAGGGGCGGGGCGCGGTGTCCAGGTGGCGCCAGACCCAGCGGGCAGCCGATCTCGGAGCGGTCTTGAACTGCTCGGCCTCCTGGCGGGAGCCGCCCAGTTCGACCGCCACCTCCAGCATGCTCGGCACGATCGCGTCCGGTCGTACCCAGAACACCGTCCAGCCCCGCGCACGGGCGCGCTCGGCGAGCGCGGCGGCCACGGTGGTCTTGCCGAAGCCTCCCGGGCCGGTGAGCACGTGCGGGACCGGAGCTCCGCGTTCCATGGACTCGTGCAGCGTCCCCAACAGCTCCGCACGCCCTCGTACGGGCGTCGCGGGGCGAGGTGGGTCCAGGGACACGTCCGCGACCGGAGGGGGCGCCTGGGCCGCGTTCACGGTGACGCCGCCGTGGATGTCCCGGACCTGGAGCAGCTGCCCGTAGACGGCGCCCCGGACGTCGTTCGCGTTGCGGTTGTGGGCTTCGGGGGGTGAGGCCATGACGCCCATCATGCACGAGAGAGGCGCCCTCCCACCGGGGGAGAGCGCCTCCACAACGTCTTCCCGCGACTTCCTACAGCCGCCCCTGAGCCTTCAGGTTGATGTACGCGTCGGCCAGCGCCGGGGCGATGTGCTCGGGGTCCGCGTCCACGACCTCGGCGCCCATCTTCCGCAGTTCCGCGCTGATCCGGCGGCGTTCGCTGAGGGTGCGCTCGGCGGATGCCGCCCGGTACAGGGCCCCGGCGCTACCCCGTTCCGCCGCCATCTCCTCGACCTGCGGATCCTGGATCCCCGCCACCATCAGCAGGTGGTGGGAGGACAGCAGCGGCAGCCTCGGCAGCAGCCCCTCCTCCAGGGAGGTGGCGTTGAGGTCGGTCAGCAGTACCACCAGCTTGCGGGCCCGGCCCTGGGTCAGCACCGCGCTGACCAGGCCCGCCGGGTCCGACTCCACCAGTTCGGCCTCCAGCGGGGCCATCGCCTCCACCACCCGGTTGACCTGGCTGCCCTTGCCCGAGGCCTTCACCTGAGCGCGCACCGCGCGGTCGTAGGCCATGAAGTCCACCCGGTCGCCCGCCTTGCCCGCCAGCGCGGTCAGCAGCAGCGCGGCGTCCATGGCGTGGTCCAGCCTCGGGGTGTCGCCCACCCGCCCGGCCGAGGTTCGCCCGGTGTCCAGCACGATGAGGATGCGCCGGTCCCGTTCGGGCCGCCACGTGCGCACGACCACGCCGTCGTCGCGGGCGGTCGCCCGCCAGTCGATGGAGCGCACGTCGTCGCCGGGCACGTAGTCGCGCAGCGAGTCGAACTCACTGCCCTGCCCGCGCACCATCGCGGTGTGCTGGCCATCCAGCTCGCGCAGCCGGGACAGCTTGCCCGGCAGGTGCCTGCGGCTGTGGAACGGCGGCAGGACCCGTACGGTCCAGGGGGCCTGGAGCGTGCGCTGTCGGCCGGCCAGCCCGAGCGGGCCGACGCTGCGCACCGTCACTCCGGCGGAGCGGGCGTCACCGCGGCGCGTGGGAGTGAGCGCGGTCCGCACACGACGGCGCTCCCCGGCGCCCACCAGCAGCGGCTGGACCCTGGGGGAGGAGTGCGAGCTCGGCGGCCAGGCGTCGCGGACCGAACCGCGCAGCCGCCGCTTCGTCGGGTTGGAGACGGTCACGGACACCTCGGCGGTCTCACCCAGGCGCAGCGAGGTGTCACCCTCCCGGGACAGGCGCAGCTTCCGCGGGCCGGTCGCCAACAGCACGTCCAACGCGACCAGGACCAGCACCAGGCCCACGGAAAGGTAGGTGACGGTCCCGCCGATATCGCCGGATATCGCCACCGCTCCCGTCGCGAGGAGCGCCAGCAGTGCGGCCCGGCCGGTGACCACCATCAGCGCGGCACCGGGACGGAGGCGAGCACACCGTCCAGGATCCCGTCGGTGGTGGCGCCCTCCAGCTCGGCTTCCGGGCGCAGCCCGATCCGGTGCCGCAGGGTGCCCTTGGCCAGGGCCTTGACGTCGTCGGGGGTCACGTAGTCGCGGCCGGACAGCCACGCCCACGCCCGGCTGGTGCGCAGCAGCGCGGTCGCGCCCCGGGGGGAGGCACCCAGCTGGAGGGAGGCGGAGAACCGGGTGGCCCGGCACAGGTCCACGATGTAGCCCAGCACCTCGGGGGCGATCCGCACCTGAGCCACCGCGTTGCGGGCGGCGTGCAGCTCGGCGGCCCCGGCCACCGCCCGCACCCCGGCGGCGGCCAGGTCGCTCGGGTCGAAACCGGCGGCGTGGCGGCCGAGCATGTCGATCTCGGCGTTGCGCTCGGGCAGCGGGACGGTCACCTTCAGCAGGAACCGGTCCAGCTGGGCCTCGGGCAGCGGGTAGGTGCCCTCGTACTCGACCGGGTTCTGGGTGGCCGCGACCATGAACGGGTCCGGCAGCGCCATCGGGCGCCCCTCCACGGTGACCTGCCGCTCCTCCATGGCCTCCAGCAGCGAGGCCTGCGTCTTGGGCGGGGTCCGGTTGATCTCGTCGGCCAGCAGCAGGTTGGTGAAGACCGGCCCCTGCATGAACTCGAACTTCGCCGTGTGCTGGTCGTAGACGAGCGAACCCGTCACGTCACCCGGCATCAGGTCCGGGGTGAACTGCACCCGCTTGTGGTCCAGTGACAGGGCCTGGGAGACCGTGCGCACGAGCAGCGTCTTGGCGACACCCGGCACACCCTCCAGCAGTACGTGGCCGCGGCACAGCAGTGCCACGACCAGGCCGGTCACCGTCTCGTCCTGGCCCACGACCGCCTTGGCCACCTCGCGGCGCAGGGCGGTCAGCGCCGCCCGGGCCTCGTCGGCGGAGGGCAGTGCCTCGGGTGTGAAGGCGCTCACGTGCCGTCTACCTCTCTCGATACGTCAGTGACCCCATGGGTCTGTTCGGGTCTGTGCGGCTCACATCTGTGCGGCTCGCGGCCGTTCGGCCCACGGTCGAGCGGTGAGCGGCTGCTGCCGGGGATCACCGCAGCCTCCCGGCGAGCTGGTCGATCTCCCCGGCGAGCCGCAGCATCGCGTCGTCGTTCGCCGCGTACGGGTCCCGCTGGGCCGGGTACAGGAGCGGCCACAGGGTCTGCGGGTCGTCCCCGCTGCGGGCCGCCACCGCGGCCACGACCGCCTCCGGTCCGGCGTCCCGGCGCAGGCCCAGCTTGGGCAGCGAACGCTCCAGGAAGCCCTCCCGCAGCGCCGAGACCGCACGGTCGCGCGCCTGGCGGGACTGGTAGAGCCCCGCCCGGCCCTCGGTGGTCTCCGCGGCCCGCACCACCACGGGCAGGGATTCCGGTACGAGCGCGCCCATCCGCCGCCCGCGCCAGAGGGCGAACAGCAACAGGGTGAGCGCCAGCGGGACCAGGGACCAGCGCAGCCCCGACGGGACGAGCTCCCACAGGGTGGCGCTGCCGATCTCCTCGGGCGGGTCCGGTCGCAACCAGACCACGTCCTCGGCGGCGAGCAGGTTCAGCATCAGCGAGGCGTTGCCCGCCGAGTCCAGGTCCCGGTTGGTCAGCGGGGCACCGGTGCCCAGCAGCGTCGTGGTGGTGCCGTCCGGCGCGGTCACCTGGAGCAGGGCGGAACCGCCGTCGGCCGGGTAGCAGCCCAGGGCCTCGGTCCCGGGCTCTGCCGAGTACAGCTCGCCGACCACCCCGGCGTCACCGGCGGCGGACGCGGCGGGCAGCTCGCAGTCGGAGCCGGGTTCGAGGGTGCGCCCCTCGTGGGCCCGACCGGTCACGTCGGTCCCGGGCGCGAAGGTGTTCAGGGAGCGCAGGGAGGGCTGCACCAGCACGGTGTCGGCCTCCAACTCGGCCAGGGCGTCCAGCTCCTCGGGGAGCAGCCGGTGGTCGAGGAAGAGCACCAGTACGGTGTCGTCCCCCGCCCGCTCCACGGCCCGTGCCGCCGCCTCGGAGCCGCGGGTGACGGTGACGTTCGCGTCCTGCTCGAGCAGCCGCACCAGCGCGCGTGAACCGTTGGGTTCGGGGTTCTGGGGCTCCAGGTAGCCGGAGGGGAACGGCTCCCGGCCCAGCGAGACCAGGACCGCCACGACGACCAGCAGGGTGAACGCGGCCAGCGGCAGCCTGCTGGCACGCCACAGGCGTCCGGCTGCGGAGCCGCCGGGGGCCGCTGGCCGGGCAGGGCCGGTCGTCGCCTGGGACCGCGGCTCGGGCGGCGCGGTGGTCGTCATCGTCGCCCTTCGTCGTACGGCTGGTTGTCGGTGGGGGCCGGGCCGCTGTGCTGGCCCGGCGGTTCGGCGGGGCCGGTCGGAGCGCCCCCGGCGGGCACCGGTTCGCTGAGGACCGGGCGGGCCGTGCTCAGCCGTCCGTCCAGTTCACGCATGAACCGGGCGGTGTCGGCGGTCGCGGCGCGGTCGCCGTAGGCCACGTCGTTGAAGATGCGGGCTCCCTCGCGCAGGCCCTCGGCCTCGCCGGGCAGTGTCCGGGCGGCCTCGGCGGCGAGTTCGGTGGCGGTCCGCCCGGCCTTGGGGGAGATGATCACCCGGTCCTCCAGGTCCACGCTGATCGCGCGTAGCCGCTCGGTCACCGCCGCGGCGAAGTCACCGGCGGCCTCGGCGCGTTCGGAGAGCGCGCGGTGGTCGGCGGCGGTGCGGACCTCGCCCTCGTGCAGCGGCGCCTCGACCCGGCGGTTCCGGGAGGGGCGCAGGTAGAAGATCATGGCGACGACCAGTACCAGGACCACCAGGAGCACGCCGGCCAGGAGCCAGCCGCCGGGGACGACCCCCTCGCCCGCCCGGCCCAGCCAGTCCAGGAACTCGCCGAGCCACATGAGGAGGCGGTCCAGCAGGGAGGGCTCGTTCTGCCCGTAGACCGGGTCGGACAGCTCCTCGATCGCACGGCGGCGACCCTCCTCCCGGGTCACCTCCAGGGGAGCGGCGTGGAGGGGACTCACGTGCGGTACCTCGGCAGGAAGATCTCCGAGCCGACGGCCTGACCCTGCTGCGCGGCCTGCTGCAGGTGCAGGTCCAGGCCCTCGCGGCGCATCCGCAGGTCGAGGTAGAGCAGGGTGTTCACCCCCGCCAGGAAGGGCTGGGTGAGGGCGTAGACCAGCACGGTGATCACGTAGGAGATCACCGCGGTGACGACCACCCCGTAGTCCCCGTACGGGAGGACGTCGAAGCCGAGGACCACACCGAACGGCAGACCCAGGATCAGGTTCACCACGAACACGATCAGCAGGGCCAGCAGCCAGTAGCCGAACGTGCGCCACCAGGCGCCCTGGGACAGGCGCCAGGAACGGGCGATGGCCTGGAAGGGGCCGAGCCGCTCCAGCACGACCAGCGGCATGGCGTAGTAGAGCCGGATCCAGATCCACAGGGCCGGGGCTGCGACGGCCGCGATCCCCACAAGGACGATCAGCAGGCCGACGGCGACGGCCGCCCCGAAGCTCTGGAACGCGAAGCTGAGGAGTACGGCGACGAAGACCACGATCATCATCGCGATGAAGAAGACGATGGCCATGATGATCTGCATGCCGAGCTTGATGAAGGCGAGGCCGATGATCGAGCCGACCTGGCCGCGCACGGCCTCCCACGCCTCGGCGACGGTGAGCCGTCGGCCGAGCACCGCCATGGCCACGACCGCTGCGAGCAGGCCGAGCAGGATGGCCCCGCCGACCAGGGTGATCAGGCCGCCGACCAAGCTCAGCAGACTGACCAGCGGCGATGTCTGGAAAATGGGGTCGTCGGGGTCGAGGGCGGCGGGATCCGCCAGGATCTCGTCGAACGAGGTGAGGGTCTCCGCGGGTAGCAGGGCCGAGGCGATCGCGCTCACGCTGCTCGCGATCGCCATGACCACCAGGGCCAGCACGAAGGTGGTCCGCGGGTTGTCGCGGATGTAGCTGAACGCACCGTTGAAGATGTCGCCGAGCGTCATCGGCCGGAGCGCGACCACTCCGGTCTTGATGGGCTGCGGACTCGGTCCCTGCGCGCTCTGCCCGTGGGGGCCGTAGCCGGAGGGGCCGCCCTGGCCGGGGGGACCGTAACCCGGGGGCGGACCGCCCTGACCGTGAGGTCCGTAGCCGGGAGTGCCTTGACCGGGGGCGCCGTAGCCCGGTGCGCTGTAACCGGGGGCGCCGTATCCCTGCTGGCCGTAGCCGGAGGGAACGCCCTGGCCGTGAGGCGGCCCGTAACCGGGAGTGCCGTAGCCGGGGGCGCCGACCTGCTCACGGGGCCCGTAGCCGGGGGCGCCGTAGCCCGGGGGAGTGCCCTGCCCCTGGGGTCCGTAGGCCTGCCCGCCGTAACCCTGCCCGCCGTAACCCTGGGGCGGCGCGTACCCCGGCGGGGGTTCTGGCGGTCCGTAGCCGGGTTGGCCGGAGCTCGGGGGAGCGCTCCGGCTCCCCTCGGGAGAGGACGGGGCTGAGCCCTGACCGGGGGCGGCCCATCCGCCCGCCCCGGTGGAGTCCGCGGACTCGGGCGGCCCTTGAACCTCGGGGCCGTCTCCCGACCCCTCCCGGTGGCCGTCCTCCTGGCTCATCTGCCTGCCCTCCATGAGGCTCGGTTACTGTGCGCAAGCGTTTTCGCGCCAATTCTGACCTGTCGGAAACCAACCTACCGGCCGGTTCCACCGCTTCTCAGTGGCGTTGGAGTGTGTCCCACGACAACCCACGCACTTCATTCCTTTTGTATGCTTTCTGTTACCAACCGGCCAAGTCACGAAGCTTTCCGGGCCTTCTTCGCCAGGGACGACGCCGCCGGTGACCGAAATCGGTTCATAAGGGCCCAACACCGCTGACCGCTCTTCCAACACCGTCCGAAGCTGGCAAGGTTGGGGGAGACGAAACGCAGTTCCCCGCGGCAGGGGAGTGTCCCCCGGGAGTCGGGGAACACGGGCACCGACCACTGACGCCGCTTGAGTGTTCCAGGAGAGAGGAGTAGGCGCCGGAACTCCCCCCGCCCACAAGGCGGTGGCGGACACCTGGCGCCGGATACGCCGATGAAGGGACGTGTACTGGTTGTCGACGATGACCTCGCCCTCGCCGAGATGCTGGGCATCGTGTTGCGGGGTGAAGGGTTCGAGCCCTCGTTCGTTCACGACGGGGACAAGGCTCTGGAGGCCTTCCGCGAGACCAAACCCGACCTGGTCCTCCTCGATCTGATGCTGCCCGGGGCCGACGGGATCGACGTGTGCCGTCAGATCCGTGCCGAGTCCGGGGTTCCCATCGTCATGCTCACCGCCAAGAGCGACACCGTCGACGTCGTCCTCGGCCTGGAGTCGGGCGCCGACGACTACATCGTCAAGCCCTTCAAGCCCAAGGAGCTCGTGGCCCGCGTGCGCGTGCGGCTGCGCCGGACCGAGGAGCCCGCGCCCGAGGTCCTCCAGATCGGTGACATCACCATCGACGTCGCCGGGCACGCCGTACGCCGCGACGGCGAGCAGATCAGCCTCACCCCGCTGGAGTTCGACCTCCTGGTCGCCCTGGCCCGCAAGCCGCGCCAGGTCTTCACCCGCGAGGTCCTGCTGGAGCAGGTCTGGGGCTACCGCCACGCCGCCGACACGCGCCTGGTCAACGTGCACGTGCAGCGCCTGCGCGCCAAGATCGAGAAGGACCCGGAGCACCCCGAGGTCGTCGTGACCGTTCGCGGCGTCGGCTACAAGGCCGGAACCGCCTGAGCCCTCCGGGACCCACATGACCGCGTCCGAACCCGAGGAGGGGCGGGGCAACGACCCCGAAGGGGATCGCTCCGTCCCCGCCTCCGGGCTGCCCGCGGCCGGAGACGGCTCCGGCGGCTGGCGTGACAACAACACCGGCCTGACCAGGGCTTACCTCCTCGCCCAGCGCGCCGCCCGCGCGCTGGTGCGCGGGGTGCACACCAACTGGCGCCGTTCGCTGCACCTGCGGGTCATCAGCACGACCCTGGTCCTGTCCCTGCTGGTCATGGCGGGGCTGGGATACGTGCTGATCTCCGAGGTGCGCGGCGGTCTGCTGGACGCCAAGATCAACGCGGCGGTCAACGACCACCGCGCGGGGCTCAACTACGCGCTCGTGGAGCTCCAGGAAAACGAGATCGGCGACCGCAACCGGCTGCTGAACAACATCGCCAGCGAGCTGACCAGCCGCAGCGGTGACACCGGGCTCTACAGCGTGTTCATCCTGCCCTCGGTGAGCGACGAGCTCGGCTGGGCCACCGGCGAGGGCAGCGTCCCGCCGCGCCTGATCGAACAGGTCCGCCAGTCCGAGGTGTTCGACCAGCAGTACCACACGTACACGCGCATCGACATGGAGGACGGTTCGACCGAACCGGCCCTGGTCGTGGGCGCCCAGCTCACCCACGCCTACGAGCTGTACTACATCTTCCCGCTCCAGCACGAGCAGGAGATCCTGGACCTGGTCCAGGGCACGGTCGCGCTGGTCGCGGTACTGCTGGTGATCCTCCTCGGGCTGATCGCGTTCATGATCACCCGCCTGGTGGTCACCCCGGTGCGCTCCGCCGCGCAGTCGGCCGAGCGCCTGGCCGCGGGCGACCTCACCGAACGCATGACGGTGCAGGGCGAGGACGACCTCGCCCGGCTCGCGATGTCCTTCAACGACATGGCGGGCAACCTGCAGGAGAAGATCCAGGAGCTGGAGGAGCTGTCCAAGCTCCAACGCCAGTTCGTCTCCGACGTCTCGCACGAGCTGCGCACCCCGCTCACCACCATCCGGATGGCCGGCGACCTGCTCTTCGACGACCGGGAGGAGCTCGACCCCTCCCAGCGGCGCTCCGTGGAGCTTCTGCAGAGCCAGGTGGAGCGGTTCGAGGAGCTCCTCGCGGACCTGCTGGAGATCAGCCGCCACGACGCCGGGGCCGCCACCCTGGGCATCGAGTCGGCGGACATCCGCGACTCGGTGATGAAGGCCGTGGGCGACGCCGAGCAGATCGCCGAGCGCCGCGGCATCAAGGTGGTCCTGCGCCTGCCCGCCGAACCCTGCGTGGCCGAGTTCGACACCCGTCGGATCAACCGCATCCTGCGCAACCTCGTGGTCAACGCCATCGAGCACAGCGAGGGGCGCGACGTGGTGGTCGCCGCCGCCGGTGACCGCGACGCCATCGCCGTGGCCGTGCGCGACTACGGGGTGGGGCTCAAGGAGGGGGAGGAGCACCTGTGCTTCGACCGCTTCTGGCGCGCCGACTACTCCCGGGTGCGCACCACCGGCGGTACCGGCCTGGGCCTGTCCATCGCAAAGGAGGACGCCACCCTGCACGGCGGCTGGCTCCAGGCGTGGGGCCTGCCGGGCCAGGGCTCGCAGTTCCGGCTGTCCCTGCCCCGCCGCTCCGGGGCCGAGCTGCGCGGGTCCCCGCTGCCGCTGGTCCCGCCGGAGATCGCCCTGGGGCGCAACTTCACGGCCTTCGGCGACAAGGACGGCGGAACCCCTGGAACCGCCGCTGCCGCCGCTGCCGCCGCTGCCGCCGCTGCCGCCGCTGCCGCCGCTACGGCCGGGGCCAAGGGCGGCGGCGCCAAGGACGGCGCAAGCGGCTCCGGACCCGCCGCGGGAACGGGAACAGGCGCGGACAGAACCGGGAGCCCCGACCGGGGACGGCCCGGAGCCGACGAGGAGGAGGCGCTGTGAGCGACGTGGCAAGCCCCGGACGCCTGGCCCGGGTCGCGCGTACCGCTGCCGCCGGAGCGCTCGCCTGCGTGTCTCTGGCGGCCTGCGCGAGCGTACCCATGACCGGCCCCGTCGTCCCCGGCGAGGGTGGAGACAGCACCGGCGATCCCTACGGCGGCTACGTGCGCCTGCTGCCCGCCGGGCCGCAGCCCGGCGTCGAGCCCGAAGGCCTGATCGACGGCTTCCTCAAGGACCTCGGCAGTTTCGAGGAGGACCACAAGGCCGCCCGCAGCTACATGCTTCCCGAGATGAGCGAGGACTGGTCCCCGGACGGCGCGGTACGGGTCTTCTCCGACCAGGACGCGGTGGACCTGGACTCGGAGATCTCCACCGACGGCCTCAGCGCCACCGTGCGCATCCGCAGCAACGAGATGGCCAGCATCGACGAGAGCGGCAAGTACGTTCCGGCCGAGACCGGCACCATGCTGGAGGAGACCTTCACCCTCGCCCGTGAGGACGGCGACCCCGAGGGCGAGTGGCGGATCCGGGACCTGCCCGACGAGATCATCCTCAGCCAGCTGGACGTCGAGCGCACCTACCGCCCGTTCAACCTCTATTACTTCAACCCGACGGGCTCCGCCCTGGTGCCGGACCCGGTCTACCTGCCGGTCAGCACCGACCAGCTGGCCGAACGCCTGCTGCGCAAGCTCATCGGCGGCCCCACCGACTGGCTGGCCCCGGCCGTGATCTCCGCCTTTCCCGAAGGCATGGTCCCGCGCACCGAGATCGACGCCGAACGCGCCGTCATCAACATCGCCGGGGTGCCGGACGCGGACGAGTACAGCATGGGCGCCCAGATCGCCTGGACCCTGCGCCAGCTGCCCGAGATCCAGGAGTTCACGCTCAAGATCAACGGCGAGGAGGTCAGCTTCCCGCAGTCGGACGGGGACAGCTCCGACCGGCCGCGCCCGGGCAGCGACTACTGGGCCAGGGTGAGCCCCGGGGCCACCGCCTCGGGCATCCGCGCGTACTTCACGCACGACGGCCAGCTGTGGTCCGCGGCCGACTGGGAAGCCGACACCTTCGACGACGCCGAGCGGGTAGCCGGCCCCCTGGGCACCGGGGACGTCCCGCTGGAGCGGTTCGCGGTCTCGCTCGACGAGAGCACCGTCGCGGGGATCACCCTGGGCGGCAGCGAGGTCGTCACCAGCTTCGCCAGCGCGGGGGCCGAGCCCCGGGAGGTCCTCAGCGACGGCGTGTTCACCGAGCTGTCGTGGGACGTGAACGGCAACCTCTGGGTGGTCGAGGAGACCAGGGACGACGGCCGTTCCGAGGACGACGAGGACGAGGAGGACGCCCCGGCGGGGGACGAACCCGTATCCACCGGCACGGGTGGCCAGGACCCGCCCGCCCCCGGGGACACCGCGCTGTGGCTGCTCCGCGACGGCGACGAGGTGGTCCGGGCCGAGGTCCGGGGGCTTCGGGACCACTCCCTGGTGCACTTCAGGATCTCCCGGGACGGCACCCGCGCCGCCGTGGTCACCGAGCAGGACGGTCAGCGATCGCTCCAGGTCGGACGCGTGGTGGAGGGCGAGGACGGCCAGGTCTCGGTCGGCTCCTTCATCAGCCTCGCGGACCAGGAACTGGAGGACGTCACCGGGGTGGCCTGGCGCTCCAGCGACCAGCTGGTCGTCCTGGGCAGCCGCGACGGCGGCACCACCCAGGCCCTGTTCGTCGCCCTGGACGGCGGCACGCCCGCCGCCAGCGCGGGCACTCCGGTCGCCGGGATGGTCACGATCTCCGGCGCACCCGGCCAGCCCCTGCTCGCGGGTTCGGACGACGGCAACATCTGGGTGTCCACCGACCCCCTGAACTGGAAGAACGTGGTGGAGGGCAGCTCCCCGACCTTCCCGGGCTGACGCGGGCCGCCCTGATGGGTCGGCCTTCCCGGCAGCCCCGGCCGCACCGGCTGCACCGGCTGCCCCGATCCTTCCGGACGGGGCCGGTCTTCTTGGCGGGGCCGGTCGTTTCGGGCTGTTCTCGACCTCGTCGGCCGGGATCGGACCTCCCCGGCCGAGCGCGGGGGTGTTCGCGGGTCGGTGGGCTCGCCGTGGGGCGGGAAGTTATCCACAGGCTGAGAACCGCGGCTGGCGAGGGCGGCCCTGGTGACCGACGCTGGAAGCATGGCTCCACCCCCTGACTTCCCTTCCGCCGAGTCCCCACTCCCGAACGCCCGGCCCGCCGGCGCCCGCCCTCCTGACAGCGGATCCTCCCAGACCTGGTCCAGGGGCGTTCGGGCCCCGGACACCCCTCGCGGGTGGTGGGCGCACCGGATGTCCACCGTGGTGCGCCGTCCGCTCTCCGTCCTCCTCGACCCCCTGCTCGAACTCCTGCTGCCGCGCCCCTGCGCGGGGTGCGCCGGTCCCGACGGCCCTCTGTGCACGGGCTGCCACGCCGTGCTGGAACGCCGACCGCACCGTGCACGGCCTCGTGAGCGCTGCCCTCCGGTCTGGGCGGCGGGTCCCTACTCCGGGTACCACCGCCGGGTCCTGCTCGCCT
The DNA here is from genome assembly GCF_014201115.1 of Nocardiopsis metallicus. Lineage (GTDB taxonomy): Bacteria > Actinomycetota > Actinomycetes > Streptosporangiales > Streptosporangiaceae > Nocardiopsis > Nocardiopsis metallicus. Next base: position 4,248,841 of record NZ_JACHDO010000001.1, on the reverse strand, counting down.
ACAAGGAACACGGGGACGAACAGCTGACGGCACCCCTGGGGGAGAGGCTGGCCTGCGCCTACCGGGCCTCTGGCTGGGCCGCGCCGGACACACTGCTGGTGCCGGTTCCCGGACGCGGTCCCTCGGGCCGCCACGGGCCGGTCCTGCGGCTGGCGCGGGCCTGCGCGCACCTGGCCGGTGAGTCGGTCACGGGCGGGGTCGCGCCGGTGCTGCGCTACCGCCGCGGAGTTCGCCGCCAGGTCGGCCTGGGGCGTGCCCAGCGCCTGGCCAACCGGGTGGGGGCCTTCACCGCCGCACCAGGGCCGGTACGGGCGCGGCGGGGCCCTGGGAAGCGAGGCGCCCGGGTTCGGGGCGGAGCGGGACCGGAAGCAACCGGATCTGTTCGAGAAGGCGTGGAACGAGCGGTACCGGTGCGGGGGAGACCGGGCCGGAGAGGAAGCGGCCGGAGGGGAACGGGCCGGGGCGAGCGGAACCGGTGGGACCTGCGCGGGCAGCGGGTGGTCGTGGTGGACGACGTGCTCACCACCGGCGCCACGGTCGCGGAGGCGGCCCGCGCGCTGCGCGAGGAGGGCGCCACGGTGGTGGGAGCCCTGGTGCTAGCCGAGAGCCTCCGCTCTTCGGGGGCGTGCGAACCTCGGCCGAAGGCAGGGGCGGCAAGAAGGTTTTACAAACCCTCGTGAACAGGCGAAAGGTGCCTGTTAGCAAGGGTTTGCGGCGCTTGTCGGCCGGTTGGTCCCCCGTTCGCTACCTGACATCCGCGCTAGGACAGGTTACGGTCCAGGTATGGCACCCGTCCGGGTCCGTGGTTGCGTCGGATTTTCGGAGCCCCCGGGAACACCGGGGAGCTCCTCCGGCAAGCCGATGCCAGGCGCAGGCGAAACGGCCCACGTAAGGCGACTTTTCGTCGACCGATCACGGTGCGCCTTAGAGGTAAGTCCTGCCCCGCGGAGGGTCCCGATGTCCCTCATGACAGGGAGAAGAGCAGTAGTCGCGGATAAGAGCGGCGACACTCTCAGCAGGCGGATGTGGGGACGAAGACCAGGTCGGCCGGACGGGTGGCATGCCGACGTGCGGGGGTCCGTGACGCCCGGAGCGAACGCTCCGGGGGTGTGGACCCCCACCCGTCTCCGCCGCGCCGCGTCCACCCGGGCGTTTGTGCCCGAGTTCCTCCCAGCCCAGGTCAGTCCCTCATTCCGGGGTGGCTTCTCCGAACTCTTGTTCCGGGCCGACCTCTCCGACCACGTTCCGCCCGCCCCTGCCTCCCCGCCCGGTGGGCGACTCACGCCAAATAGGTCAAAAGTTCTTTTTCCCAGTTCAGGGGTCTCAGGCAATCGTGTCCTTGGGGCGCGTGATGACCCTGCCTCTGATGGGTATACGCACTTCCAACCGAGTCGTGACCCCGAGAAGAACGGGGCGCAGACGGAAAGGGGCTAGCGCGTCACACCCTCCCCAACGCGGGAGGGGAGCAGAGCCAGCCTGGCCGTCGCCTTCACGGCGGCCACGCGATGAAGGGGGTCCTATGGACATCATCGTCAAAGGTCGACGCACCGGTGTGAGTGAGAAGTTCCGACAGCACGTCGAGAACAAGCTCGACAGGCTCTCCAAGTGGGAGCGCAAGGGCATGAGCGTCGATGTGGAGGTGTCCCAGGAGCGCAACCCCAAGCTCGCCGACGTCCGCGAGCGGGTTGAACTGACCATCCACTCCGACGGCCCGGTCATCCGGAGCGAAGCCGCGTCAGTGGACCGTCACGGCGCTCTCGACCTCGCGATCGACAAGATCGAGGCCCGACTCCGTAAGTCCGCGGACCGCCGCAAGGTGCACCGCGGAAACCACACTCCGGTCTCCGTGGCGGCAGCGACCGCCCACCTCCCCGGAGACCTGCCCTCACTCACCCCGACACCAGCCAAGGCGACCCCCGCCCAGCGCGGCGGGGACGAGGAGATCGACGGCGTCGAGGTCGACGGCCGTTTCTCCGACGAGTTCGTGGAACTCGACACCCAGGGGGAAGCTCCCGTGATCGTGCGGGAGAAGTTCCACCGGGCCAAGCCGATGAGCATCGACCAGGCGTTGATGGAGATGGAACTCGTCGGACACGACTTCTACCTCTTCCATGACGAGGTCAAGGACACCCCGAGCGTCGTCTACCGCCGGAAGGGCTTCAACTACGGCGTTCTGAGGCTCGTGGACTAGGACCTCGCCCCCGTCCTTCGAAGAACTCCCCCGCACGGGAGGTGGAAGAGCCGGCACACGCACCGCGGCGGGCCACGGCGGCCCGCCGCGGTCGTGCGTTCGATGGCGATCCGGCCGCTTCGCCCGGTGCGCCACCGGGCGAAGCGCCAGCCGTCCAAGGGGCGGCCAGTGAGGGGCCAGGCGGCTGCCGATCAGTCACTCTGGGACCGTTCGGCCTGCTTGATCCGGTGCAGCGGGGTCTGGTGCGGCTCCTCCGGCTCGTAGCGCGGCGGGTCCAGCACCACGTCGCTGAGGATGTCCCAGACCACCGCCACCACCAGCGCCGCGACCATCAGGACGGCTCCGGCCACCAGCAGCGGCACCGACCAGTCGAGCACGATCGCCAGGCCGCCGAGGCCGAAGCCCACCGTTCCGAGGGCGACGCAGACCCACGAGGCCGCGCTGCCCCGGTGGCCGCTGGTCGGTGCGAGGCTGCCGCCCTGGCGCTGGAAACCCCGGATGCGCCCGTGCCGGTCCTGGTCCTCGTCGGTGGGGCGGTGGAGCTCCCAGCCCAGACCGGGATCATCGTCCTCCCCCCGCCTGCGTCGCGAATCCTGCCCTTCGACGGCCTCCTCCACGGCATCGGCCGGTGTGGGCGGTGGCACCGGTCCCCACCGCGGGTTCCCCGCCGAACGGTCGTTCCGGTTCGTTCGCATGGTGATCCCTCCCGGGAACACGATCGAAAGTCGGTGTACTCGCGGTGCGGCAGGTGGACGGATCGCCCTCCTGTCCACCACTTCCTATTGCCCTACCCGGAGGAATGCGCGAGTCTGCACAAACATCATGAAAAGGGCGGGAACATCTATACCCATCCCACTCGTTTGTCGGGAGGACGGGAAGCGGTTCCGGGTCCTCTAGGATGTAGGCCCGAGGACCCAGGATTCTCCCCCTGACCTCCGTTGCCACGGGAAGCGGTCAGCGGGCCTAGATCTGACTCTCCGCCCCCAGGCGGAGCCAACCGCGATCTGCGAGGAGCGCATAGGAAGTGCCAGGCATACTCGACAAGCTCCTGCGCGCGGGTGAAGGAAAGATCCTGCGCCGGCTCAAGAAGTTGAAGGACCAGGTCAACGCGCTCGAGGACGACTACGTCGACCTCACCGACGAAGAGCTGCGGGACCTGACCCAGGAGTACAAGGAGCGCTACGAGGACGGGGAGTCCCTGGACGACCTGCTCCCCGAGGCCTTCGCGACCGTCCGTGAGGCGGCCAAGCGCACCCTGGGTCAGCGGCCCTTCGACGTCCAGATCATGGGCGCGGCCGCCCTGCACCTGGGCAACATCGCCGAGATGAAGACCGGTGAGGGCAAGACCCTGACCGGAAGCCTCGCGGTGTACCTCAACGCCCTGGCGGGCAAGGGCGCCCACGTCATCACGACCAACGACTACCTCGCCCGACGCGACGCCCAGAACCTGGGCCGCATCTTCCACTTCCTCGGGCTCGAGGTCGGCGTGGTCGGTCCCCAGATGACCGCTGAGGCCCGCCGCAACGCCTACAAGGCCGACATCACCTACGGAACGAACAACGAGTTCGGTTTCGACTACCTGCGTGACAACATGGCGCTCTCGCTCAAGGACACGGTCCAGCGCGAGCACTTCTTCGCCCTGGTCGACGAGGTCGACTCCATCCTCATCGACGAGGCGCGCACGCCGCTGATCATCAGCGGACCCTCCGAGCAGAACTCGCGCTGGTACGCCGAGTTCGCGAAGATCGCGCCCCGCCTGAAGAAGGAGACCGACTACGAGGTCGACGAGAAGAAGCGCACCGTCGGCATCACCGAGTCCGGCGTGGCCAAGGTGGAGGACTGGCTGGGTATCGACAACCTCTACGAGGCCGTCAACACCCCGCTGATCAGCTTCCTCAACAACTCCCTCAAGGCCAAGGAGCTGTACCGCAAGGACAAGGAGTACATCGTCAAGGACGGTGAGGTCCTCATCGTCGACGAGTTCACCGGACGCGTCCTTGCCGGTCGCCGCTACAACGAGGGCATGCACCAGGCCATCGAGGCCAAGGAGCGCGTCAAGATCAAGGACGAGAACCAGACTCTCGCCAAGGTCACGCTCCAGAACTACTTCCGCCTCTACGAGAAGCTCGCCGGCATGACCGGTACCGCCCAGACCGAGGCGGCGGAGTTCACCCAGACCTACGGCGTCGGTGTGGTTCCCATCCCCACCAACCGGCCGATGGTCCGAGAGGACCTCAAGGACGTCGTCTACAAGCACGAGGACGCCAAGTTCCAGGCCCTGGCCGAGGACATCGCCGAGCGCCACGAGGAGGGGCAGCCCGTCCTGGTCGGTACGACCAGCGTCGAGAAGTCCGAGCTCCTCTCCCGGATGCTCAAGCGCGAGGGCGTCCCGCACGAGGTCCTCAACGCGAAGAACCACGCGCGTGAGGCCTCGATCATCGCCCGCGCGGGCAAGCTCGGCGCCGTCACCGTGGCCACCAACATGGCCGGTCGCGGTACCGACATCATGCTCGGCGGCAACCCGGACTTCATCGCCAACGAGGAGCTCCAGAACCGGGGCCTGACCCCGCTGGAGACCCCGGAGGAGTACGAGGCCGCCTGGCCCGAGGCGCTGGAGAAGGCCACCGCGGAGTTCGAGGCCGAGCACGAGAAGGTCGTCGAGGCCGGCGGTCTGTACGTGCTCGGTACCGAGCGACACGAGTCGCGCCGCATCGACAACCAGCTCCGAGGCCGTTCCGGCCGTCAGGGTGACCCGGGCATGTCCCGCTTCTACCTGTCGCTCCAGGACGACCTGCTGCGCCTGTTCAACTCCAGCCGTCTGGAGGTGTTCATGAACCAGCTGAACATCCCGGACGACCAGCCGATCGAGTCCGGCATGGTGAGCAAGGCGATCGCCTCCGCCCAGGGCCAGGTCGAGACGCAGAACTTCGAGATCCGCAAGAACGTCCTCAAGTACGACGAGGTCCTCAACCGCCAGCGCAAGGTCATCTACGCCGAGCGCCGCAAGGTCCTGGAGGGTCAGGACCTGCGCGACCAGGTCGTGGAAATGCTCGAGGAGGTGCTTCGCGGCTACGTCGTGGAGGAGACCGCCCAGGGCGACCCGGACGAGTGGGACCTCGACAAGCTCTGGCGGGCGTTCAAGCAGGTCTACCCGATCAGCTTCACCGTCGACGAGTTCATCGAGCAGAACGGCGAACTGCACACCCTGACCGGCGACCTGATCGCCACCCAGGTGGTCGAGGACGCCAAGGCCGCCTACGACGCCCGCGAGTCCGAGCTGGGCGAGGAGGCGATGCGCGAGGTCGAGCGCCGCGTCATCCTCCAGGTCATGGACCGCAAGTGGCGTGAGCACCTCTACGAGATGGACTATCTCCAGGAGGGCATCGGCCTGCGCGCGATGGCTCAGCGCAACCCGCTGATCGAGTTCCAGCGCGAGGGCTTCGACATGTTCCAGCAGATGCTGGAGGCCATCAAGGAGGAGTCGGTCGGCTTCCTCTTCAACGTCGAGGTCCAGGTCCGCAAGAAGGAGGAGCCCACGCTCACGGCCTCCGCCGCCGCGCAGACCGCCGCCGCGGTCGGCGGCGGCTCCACCGGTGCGACCGCTGTCGCCACCGCCGTGGAGGAGGACGCCGAGGCCGCCAAGGCCGACGCGCCCAGCGAGGAGGCGGAGGGCGCCGAGGACGTGGTGGTCCCCGGGTTCGGCGAGGACCAGCCGAGCCGGCTCCAGTACTCCGCGCCGAGCGAGGACGGCTCCGTCGAGAAGCACAGCGAGGCCGTGGACAGCGAGTACGCGGGTACCGCCCGCAACGCTCCCTGCCCCTGCGGCTCGGGTAAGAAGTACAAGAAGTGCCACGGTGACCCCACGGCCCGGTAACGGCTGAGGTGCACCGGTAGCGCGTGCGGGCGCGGCTCCTTCGGGGCCGCGCCCGCACGCGTGTCAGCGCTGGTTGAGCCGGGCCGCCTGGCGGGTGAGGTGGTCGCGTTCGGCGAGGTTGGGCGCCCTCAGGGCAGCCTCGGCGTACAGTCGGGCCGCCCTCTCCGGGTCCCCGGCCCGCTCGTGCAGGTGGGCGGCGACCGCCGTGTAGCGGGGGAGTGACTCGTCGAGCTCCGCCAGGGCGGCCAGCCCCGCGCGGGGCCCGTCGGCCTCCCCGACGGCCACCGCCCGGTTGAGCCGGACCACCGGGCTGTCGGTCAGCAGCGTGAGCTCGTCGTACCACTCGACGATCTGCGGCCAGTCCGTCTCCTCGGCGGTGGGCGCGTCGGCGTGCAGCGCGGCGACGGCTGCCTGGGCCTGGTACTCGCCCAGACGGTCGCGGGTCAGCGCGGCCTGGAGGATCCCCACCCCTTCGGCGATCAGGCCGGTGTCCCACCGGCCGCGGTCCTGTTCGGCCAGCGGTACCAGGGCGCCGTCGGGCCCGGTCCGGGCGGCGCGCCGGGCGTGGTGCAGCAGCATGAGGGCGAGCAGCCCGGCCACCTCGGGGTGGTCGACCCCGGCCGCGAGCTGACGGGTCAGCCGGATGGCCTCAGCGGCCAGGTCCACCTCGCCGGAGTAGCCCTCGTTGAAGACCAGGTAGAGGACGCGCAGCACGGTGGCGACGTCCCCGGGCTGCTCCAGGCCCTTCTCCGCGACGGTGCGCTTGGCCCGGCTGACCCGCTGTGCCATGGTCGCTTCGGGGACCAGGTAGGCCCGGGAGATCTGCCGAGTGGTCAGCCCGCCCACGGCGCGCAGGGTGAGTGCGACCGCGGACGAGGGCGTCAGTGACGGGTGGGCGCACAGGAAGTAGAGCCGGAGAGTGTCGTCCACCGAGGTCACCGGACCGGGCCCGGGCTCCATGTCGACGAGTTCCTCACGCCTGCGGCGGGCGCTCTCGGATCGGGCCGCGTCCAGGAACCGGTGCCAGGCCACGGTGACCAGCCAGCCCTTCGGGTCCCGGGGCGGGGCGCCCGGCCACCTGCGGACCGCCTCGACCAGGGCGTCCTGGACGGCGTCCTCGGCCGTCGCGAAGTCGGCTCCGCGGCGGACGAGGATCGCGATCACCGCGGGGACCAGGGCCCGCGACACGGAGTCGTCCACCGGGTGGTCCGTGGGACTGTCCGCCGGGCCCTTCCCCGTCCCTTGCTCCGTGCTGTCCACCGGGTCTCACTCCGTGATGACGGGCGGCTCGCCCATGAACGGGCGCAGCTCCAACCACTCGTGGATCGGCTCTCCACCCGCTCCGGGCGCGGCCGAGAGCTCCCCGGCGAGTTCGAGGGCGCGGTCGTAGGTGTCGACGTCGATTACCATCCAGCCCGCGATCAGATCCTTGGTCTCGGCGAACGGGCCGTCGGTGACCGGCGGTCGGCCCTCGCCGTCGTAGCGGACGAACGTCCCCTCGGGGGCGAGGGCCTGGGCGTCCACGAACTCGCCGGTCTCCTTCAGACGGTCGGCGAAATCGCCCATGAACTCGATGTGTGCGGAGACCTCCGCCGGCGTCCACTGGTCCATGGGCACGTCGTTCGCCGGAACCGGGGCGCCTCGGTAGTGCTTGAGCAGCAGGTACTTGGCCATGTTCTCTCCTCGGTGCGACACGACCCATTGTGGTCGCGTTCATACCGGGGACGGAACCAGCCACGGGTTCTCGACATCATCGGCCGGACTTTTCCGGGGTTTCTCGGTTCGGGCCCTCTCGCACGGACGGCCCGGCGCCGCGTGGGGGCGGTGCCGGGCCGTCGGGAACCCGGAGTCCGGGGTCAGGAGGTCTGCGTGACCTTGTTGAGGCCCCGGGGGACGTCGGGGTTGTAGCCCAGGCGGCGGGCGAGGCGTTCGGTGAGCAGCTGGGCGGGCACGATGAGGTTCATCGGCGACACCCACTCGGGCACGTCCGGGATCGGCACGGACAGGTCGCTCGCGGCGGCCAGGGTCGAACCGCCGCCGAAGCCGAACACCGGGGCGCCAGCGGAGCGGGCCCGCTCGGCGAGGGCGACCGTGCCGTCCAGGGTGGGGCCGCTGGGCGCGGCGACCAGAAGTGCCGGGGTGCGCGGGTCCACCACGGCGATCGGGCCGTGCAGCAGGTCGGCGTAGGACAGCCCCATGGCGTGCAGGTAGCAGGCCTCCTTGAGCTTGAGCGCCGCCTCCAGCGCCGTGGAGAAGGCCATGCCGCGCCCGGAGATCACCGCGCCCTGCACGGCGACCATCCGCTCCACGATCTCCTCCAGGGCGTCCGCGGGCGCGGCGAGGGTCTGCTCGATGCCCTCGGGCACCAGCTCCAGCTCCCCGGCGTCCAGGTCGGCGCCCAGCCCCAGGGCGAGGACCGCCAGCGCGGCCAGCTGTGTGTTGTAGGTCTTGGTGGCGGGCACGGCCAGCTCGTTCCCGGCCCGGGTGACCAGGGCGACGTCGGCCTCGGCGGCCAGCGGGGAGTCCGCGCCGTTGGTGACGCCCACGGTCCGGGCACCGCAGTCGGCGGCCCAGCGCATGGTCTCGACGATCTCCTCGGTCTTGCCGGACTGGGAGATGGCCACGGCGAGAACGTCGGAGAGGTCGATCTTGGCGCCGTAGGCGGTCGCGATGGACGGGGAGCCCAGCGTGGCCAGGCGGCCGGTGTGCGCCTGGAGGAGGTAACTGCCGTAGACGGCCGCGTTGTCCGAGGAACCGCGGGCGATGAAGAGGACGTGCTTGGTGGCGTGGCCGAGCGCCTCGATCTCGCCGCGCAGCGGCAGCAGCTCGGCGAACGTGCGCCGCAGGGCCTCGGGCTGTTCGGCGATCTCGGAGCGCATCACGCTGGTCGTGGTGGTCATGCGGAGCCTTCCGGTGTGGGCGGGCGGTCCTGGACATGCGCCGGGGGCCGCGTCGATCGTTCGTTGGCGGCCCGGAACTATCCCTCTGGCCAGCCACGATGCTGGTTCGCTCCGCGTGGCACAAGGAGGATTGACACGCGGGTCGAGCTATGGTCTAGTCCGGACTATACCAGTCAGAATCCGGCAGTACCCGGCAAGAGTCAGATGCCGGGGCAGATGCCGCGCTAAGGTCTAACGCCAGCCCGAATCGCCGACCGAGAAGGCCGCCCGCACCATGTCGATCGACGCCAGCAACCCACTGCCCAAGTACGTCCAACTCCGCGACCTGCTGCTGGACTGGATCACCTCGGCCGGGCTGGGCGTGGACGACATGGTCCCCTCCGAGCGCGAGCTCAGTACCACCTACGGCCTCTCCCGCATGACCGTGCGCCAGACCATCGACCTTCTGGTCGCCGAGGGCCGCCTGTACCGGGTCCCGGGCAAGGGCACCTTCGTGGCCCGGCCCAAGATCGAGATGTCCCTGGTGCTGGCCTCCTTCAGCGAGGACATGCGGGCCCGCGGCTTCGAACCGGGTGCCCGTGAGCTGATCCGGCAGGTCATCCCGGCCAGCGGGCACACCGCGCGCATGCTCGACATCGCCCCCGGCACCCTCGTCCACCACATCGAACGCATGCGTACCGCTGACGACGAACCCATGGCGGTCGAGCGCTCCAACATCCCCGCTGCCATGGTTCCGGGCCTGGAGGATCACGACCTCGCCGAACGGTCCCTCTACGAGGTCCTGGAAAACGAGTTCGACATCCTGTTGGATTCCGGAGAACAGACCATCGAGGCCGGGATCTGCGACTCGGCCGACTCCCGTCTCCTTGGCCTACCCGCTGGAAGCCCGGTGCTGGTCATGCAGCGCCGAAGCTTCGCCAAGGGACAGTGTGTGGAACTCGCGCTGTCCACCTACCGTGCTGACCGCTATCAGCTGCACTCCCGTCTCGATCCGCGGCAGCACGGCGACTGACGCCCAGCGCCCCCGGGGCGCGCGTCCGAGAGGGAGGACCCCCCACCATGTCGGACCCCACACCCGCCGAGGCCTCTTCGGCCTCCTCCACCGAGTCCGCACCCGCGGCCAAGCGCGGCTCCACGGCCCTGGCCCTGCTCCAACGGCTCGGCCGCAGCCTGATGATGCCGATCGCGGTCCTGCCCGCCGCCGCGATCCTGCTCCGCCTCGGCCAGGACGACCTCCTCGGCGCCGACGGCCTGGCCGGGCTCAACGGGATGGGCTGGATGCAGCCGGTCTCCGGCGCGGTCGGCACCGCCGGTGAAGCCATTTTCGAAGCTCTGCCGCTGCTGTTCGCCATCGGTGTGGCCATCGGCTTCGCCAAACGCGCCGACGGCTCCACGGCCCTGGCCGCCGTGGTCGGCTACCTGGTCTTCGACCGGGTCTCCACCTGGACGATGGTGGCCTTCGACGGCGCCACCGGCGACATCGGCTCCCGGCTGACCAGTTACCCCCTGGCCACCGATCCGGTGACCAGGGAACCGCTCACCGACCCCGAGGCGGTCAACGCCGTCGCACCGGTGATCAACCACGCGGTCAAGAACCCCACCGACGTGCTCGGCGGGATCGCGATCGGTCTGATCGCCGCCGTGCTGTGGCAGCGCTACCACCGCATCAAACTGCCCACCTGGCTGGGCTTCTTCGGCGGACGCCGCTTCGTCCCCATCGTCACGGCCCTGGCCGGTCTGGGCATGGGCGTGGTGCTGGGCCTGCTCTGGCCGATCGTCGGCATGTGGATCCAGAACCTGGGTGAGAGCATCATCGGCGCGGGCGCGCTCGGCGCGGGTATCTACGGGGTCATCAACCGCATCCTGTTGCCGATGGGCCTGCACCACGTGGTGAACTCGTTCATCTGGTTCGTCTCCGGCACCTACACCGCCGACGACGGCACGGTCATCCACGGAGAGATCCCCCGCTACTTCGCCGGGGACCCGACCGCGGGCGGCATGCTGTCCGGCTTCTTCCCGGTGCTGATGTTCGGCCTGCCGGGCGCCGCGCTGGCCATCTGGCTGACCGCGTCCAAGGCCAGGCGGGCGCAGGTGGGCTCGCTCATGATCCCGGCGGCGCTGACCGCGTTCGTCACGGGCATCACCGAGCCGGTGGAGTTCGCGTTCATCTTCGTGGCCCCGGTGCTGTTCGCGGTGCACGTCGTGCTCACCGGTATCTCCATGGCACTGATGAACGCCCTCGACGTCCAACTGGGCTTCGGCTTCTCAGCGGGCCTGATCGACCTGTTGCTGAACGCCACGAAGGACAACACCCAAGGGCTGGGGATCCTGTTGTTGTTCGGGGCGTTCTACTTCCTGGTCTACTTCGGGGTCTTCTACCTGCTGATCACGAAGCTCAACTTCCCCACCCCGGGACGTGAACGCGACGAGGAAGAGCTCGCCGCGGCCGCCCCGGCCACCGCCGACGGCACGACGGAACCCGGCCCCGACGCCCCGCCCGGCAAGGATTCCGGCGGCAAGCCCGACGGAGACACCGGCCGCACCGACTGACATCCGGTTCCCGGCGACGATCGACCCCACCGCCGAACTGGCTACCGCGCCGACTCTGGCGTGTGAGGCACACCACCTCTAAGCTCGGCTCACAACCCCCGGGACACGCGAACCCGGGTAGAGCACGGAGGGCACATGGCGGACAAGGCAACGGCGATCGTCGCCGGGCTGGGCGGCGCGGCCAACATCGAGGACATCGAGGCCTGCATCACCCGGCTGCGCACCGAGGTCAGCGACCCGGCACTCGTGCGGGAGGCCGATCTCAAGGCGGCGGGCGCGCACGGTGTCCTCGTCTCGGGCAGGGTCGTCCAGGTCGTGGTCGGCCCGGAGGCGGACTCCCTCACCGACGACATCCGGGACCTGCTGGAATAGCCCGTGGGACAGTCCCGGAGGGGCGGGCCGGAGAAAGTCAGGCCTTTGTGCTCTTCTGGTCGGCCCTTTTCCGGGTTAAGTCCCGCCCCCGGGGAAGACCTCCCCCATGTCAGACGTGAACCGTGCGCTGCGCGTACTCTCCCCCGTCACCGGAACGGCCATGTCCCTGGAGACGGTGCCGGACCCCGTGTTCTCCCAGAGCATGGTCGGGCCCGGTGTGGCGGTCCATCCCGAACCGGGCCAGGAAGGCGGCCAGGAGTCCTGGCACGAGGCGGTCGCCCCCATCGCCGGGACCCTGGTCAAGCTCCACCCGCACGCCTACGTGGTCATGGCCGCCGACAACCGGCGCGGTGTCCTCGTCCACCTGGGCATCGACACCGTGCAGCTCGCGGGCGAGGGCTTCACCCTCCTCGCCGAGGAGGGATCGCAGGTGGCGGAGGGCACCCCGGTGGTGCGCTGGTCACCCGGCATGGTGGCCTCCCTGGGCAAACCCTCGGTCGTGCCCGTGGTGGCCCTGGACGCCGAGCCCGGCGCCCTCTCCGAACTGGCCTGCGGCGCAGTCGAGCCGGGGGAGGCGCTGTTCGTCTGGGAGTGACCTTCCCCGACCGCAGCGATCTTTCCGGTCTCACCGGGGCGGCTTCGCCCGCCCCTCAACGCGTCTGGGCGGGCCCGAGCTGAACCCGGGGCCTCGTCCCGGACCCCACCATGGTCGTTGCCCCGGCGGGGTGCGTCTCGCCCGGTCCCATGACCGGGTATCCTCCGCCCGCAACCAGCGACTCGGCGGAGATGAAGTCCCTTATGCGACCGTCCGTTCCACGCGCCCTGGCCCCGGCCTGCGTGGCCCTCACCCTGATCACCACAGCCTGTTCCACACCCGAGGAGGTGGACCCCTCGCCTGAGAACGACGAGACGAGCCCCGGCGCCACGGCCGAGCCCTTCGAGCCGGTCCTGGCGCCCCAGCTGCTCGCGGACATGGACCTGGACGACAAGATCGGCCAGCTCCTGGTCCTCACCGCGCAGGGAACCACTGCCGCCGACAACGCCGCGATGATCGAGGCGCACCGCCCCGGCGGCATCATCTACTTCGACGCCAACCTCAACGACGCCGAGCAGATCGCCGAGATGTCCTCGGGCGTCCAGGACCTGGCCGCCGAACAGGGGCAGGGAGTCCCGCTGTTCCTCAGCATCGACCAGGAGCAGGGCCTGGTGGTCCGGATGCCCGTGGGCACCCTGTTCCCGGACGCCATGGCGGTCGGCGCCACCGGTGACACCGAGCTCGCCGCCCTGCGCGCCGCCACCACCGCCGACGAGCTCACCGCCGTCGGCATCAACATGAACTACGCGCCAGACGCCGACGTCAACACCGACCCCGACAACCCGGTCATCGGGATCCGCTCCTTCGGTTCCGATCCGGACCTGGTCTCGGAGATGGTGCTCGCCGAGGCCGCCGCCTACGCCGAACACGGCGTGGCCCCGGTGGTCAAGCACTTCCCGGGCCACGGGGACACCGACGTCGACAGCCACACGGGTCTGCCCGTCATCGACCTGCCGCGCGAGCGCTGGGAGGCCGAGCACCTGCCTCCGTTCCAGGCCGCCGTGGACGCCGACGTGGACGCGATCATGACCGCCCACGTGCTCATGCCGCAGCTGGACACCGACGAGGACCCGGACCCGGCCACGCTGTCCCCGGCGATCATCGACGGCATCCTGCGCGAGGAGCTCGGATACGACGGCGTGGTCACCACCGACGCCCTCAACATGGAGGGCGTGCGCCAGCGCCACGCCGACGGCGAGATCGCCGTGCGCGTCGTGGAGGCGGGGGTGGACCAGCTGCTCATGCCGCCGGACCCGGGCGCCGCGGTCTCCGCGATCCGTGAGGCGGTCGAGAGCGGCCGCCTCACCGAGGAGCGCATCGACCAGTCGGTGCTGCGCATCCTCACGCTCAAGGAGAAGCGCGGGATCCTCGAGGGCGGGTCCGCCGACCCGGCCGAGGCCGCCGAGGCCCTGGAGGTCCCCGAGCACGCCGAAGCCGCCCAGCGGGTGGCCGACGCCTCCGTGACCCTCGTCCAGAACGCCGGGGACCTCCTGCCGCTCGCCGCGGGCACGCGTGTGCGAGTCCAGGGTGTGGGCGCGGACCGGATCTCCCCGGCCCTGGCCGAGTCCGGGCTGGAGGTCGTGGACAGCGGGGAGGAGGTGCTCGTGGTGGGTACCAACGGCGCCCGCGGTTCGCAGGAGCAGCAGGGCATGGTCTCCGCGGGCGAGGCCGCGGGCACACCGGTCGTCGTGGTCGCCCAGGGCGGCCCCTACGACCTGGAGGCGTTCCCCGAGGTGGCGGGTTACATCGCCCTGTACTCGGCGGTGGAGGTCTCCCGGGTGGCCGCGGCCAAGGCGATCGCGGGGGAGATCAACCCCTCCGGGAAGCTGCCGGTGGACATCCCCGGCGCCGACGTGGGCTCGGGGACCGGTCTGGGTTACTGAGAACGGGGCCGCTGAGCTCCGGGCCGCCGAGAGTCCGGTTTCCGGTACTTCGCGTGCTTGGCGGGTTTCACGAAGGTTGAACCGGGCGGGGAACGGGAAGAACCGTTCCCCGCCCGGTCCTTCGCCAAGCCCGAAGGGCCGGGCGGGTGGTCCCTACGGCGATCACCGAAGGAGGCGATCGGATGACCGGCACCCGACGAGGGGTCATCTCCGACTGGGGCGGTGTGCTCACCCCACCCCTGCCCGACGGAATCCAGGCCTGGCTCAGGGCCGACCGCATCGACATCGACCACTACTACGAGGTCATGCGCCCCTACTTCGACGGCAGCGTGCCGGACAACCCCGTGCACGCGCTGGAGCGGGGCGAGATCGACACCCGGGAGTTCGAGCGCGACCTCGCCGCCCTGCTGCGCTCCACCCACGGCGGCCCGGTGCGGGCCGAGGGCCTCATCGAGCGCATGTTCTCGAACTTCGACCCGGTCCACGACATGTACGAAGCCCTGCGCCACGCGAGGGGGAGCGGGCACGGCACCGCGCTGTTGTCCAACTCCTGGGGCAACGGTTACCCCCGCGAGCACTTCGCCGCCACCTTCGACACGGTGGTCATCTCCGGCGAGGTGGGCATGCGCAAGCCCGAGGAACGCATCTACCTGCACACCTGCCGGAGCCTGGGCCTGGAGCCCGAGGAGTGCGTGTTCATCGACGACCTGGCACACAACATCGAGACCGCCGAGTCCCTGGGTATGACCGGCATCCTGCACACCGACGTGGAGAGCACCCGCCGGGAGCTGTCCCGTTTCCTGGCCTCCGAGGGAGAACGCGAACGCCAGCCGGCCTGACCCTGGCCTGATCTCGGCCCGGCCCCGACCCGGTCGGTGGGGCGCCGGTCCGGTCACCTCGGGTTCTTTGGGAAACTCGTAGGGATCCGACCGCGCCCTGGAGTGCCCATGTACGTCTTCCTGCCCAGTACCGTCCCCGCCCTGGCCGCCCTGCTCGACGAGGGCCGCCTGCAAGGCGAGTCCCTCATCGCCTTCACCGCCGACGAAGGCCCCGACGGAGACGCCGAGGAGGCCGAGTACGACGCCATGTACGCGGCCGCCGAGGCCTCGCTCGGACTCCTCGCCGAGGACCCCGAAGCGCCCCGCCGCCGCGTGGTGCTGGCCGCCGAGATGCCCGACCACGTCGTGGAACACCAGGACCGCCACGCTGACGGCGTCGCCCGGGTCAAAGTCCTGGGGGGCGTGCCCTACAAGAAGCTCAAGTCCGCCCACGTGGACGACGCCGACGCGGCCCCCGACATCGCCGAGGCCGCCGCGGACCCGGCCTCCGGGGCCGCCCAGGACCACGAACTCATGTGGTTCGCCGTCCAGGAGCTCCGCTACCTCGTGGAGGAGTAGAGCGCGGGCTCGCACCTCGGGCCCGGGCCTGACCTGATGCTGTGGCGGATCCGCGGCGTTGGGGCCCGGAGAAGCGGAGAGGCTGACCTGGGAGGGCTTCTCTGGGTCAGGCTCGGGCTCGGGTAGGGCGTCCGGTGTGGGGTCTGGGGTTTCGTTTCTGGGGTTCGGGGGTTCGGGGGTTCGGGGGTTCGGGGTTCCCCGTTTCCCGCCGCGTGATGGCGGCGGTCCGTGCTGTGCGCGTCAAGGGCCTCGCCCTCGGGGCGCTTCGCGGGGTGGGGCGCTCTACCTTCTTGACCCGCTTCGTTGCGAGGGTGGTGGGCGGCTGTCGGGGAACGGGGCAGGTGCGGTCCGGGGTGGTAGACGGGCCCCCAGGGGGGGCGAGGGCCCAACGGTAACTACCAACTGCGCGGCCTTCGGCCGGTGCCCCCCCAGGCCGGAGCCCAGCGCCTGGCCGTGTCGCGGCCGGTCACTTCCCCGGACGGGAAAGCAGCAGCGACGGTAGCGGCCTCCCCAGGCCTGCGGGGATCGGGTCGGGTGTCGCGGCCGGTCATGCGTGCTGGCGAACACCACCAGCGGCCCGTCCGGCCCCCTGGGCCCGGTTTCGCCCCCCTTTTCGAAGATGATCTTGCTACCAGGGGCAAGTTCGGCGCCGAACTTGCCCCTGGTAGCAAGATCATCGGGGGTGAGGGGGGAGTTTGGAAGCAGCGGACACCCCCAGACGCAGGTTACGGACACCCCGGCTTGCCCAGGGCCAACACAGCGCGGACCTCCTCGACCTGGCCGGGGGAGATCCGGGTGTAGACCGCCGTGACGTCCCCGGAGGAGCCCAGAGCCGATACGGCGACGGGTCATCCGATGAGGGCCGCGGTCTCCAGCTCGGGGGCGAGGAGGAGGGGGCGAGTACTCCGATCACGGTGAACCACTGGCCGCCGAGCCTCGCCCGCTGGCCCATGCCCTCGGAGCCGACCCCCAGGCTTTCGGGCGCCCGGGAGCCCAGGACCACAGTCGGAAGCTGGGCGGAGAGGGGGCGCCGTCGGCCGCGTAGTCGTCACCGGTCACGTCCACGCCGTCCAGGTCCAAGGACCCGTCGGGGCCGGGGGCGGGCATGTCCACGCCTTCTTCGCGCATGCACTCGTCGTAGGCGGGCACCGCGCTCGACGGGTTGTGGATTTCCTCGGCTTTCCCGCTGTGACCTCGGTTGTTTTTATGGTGAAAGTCTCACTAGAGCGCGGTTCTGGAAAATTTCCAGAATGGCTGGTCCAGTGGGAAATCACTTTCCGCAGTGCCCTGAACAGTAGGGTTTGACATTCTTTCCACGGGTGGTACAGGATGCTCCATCAGCGCGCCATTCCTGTTGGTTTCGGTCTGTGCGCGCTTGCCGGCGGCGTTTTCTCGTTACCCCCGTGTCCCCGCTGCCGCCGGTCGAAAGGGAAAGCCATGACGACTAAGAAAAAGAGGCCCGCACTCCTGGGGCTCGCCGCCACCGCCGGCCTCGGCCTGTTCGCGGGAGCCTGGTTCCTCGTCCCCGGAAGCACCGGAAGCGATGAGCTCAGCGGGAACACCGACACGCTCGACGCCGCTGCCACCGCCGACCCCCTCAGCGACGAGCCGGTCGGCTACGCGTCGATGAACGGTGGGACCACCGGTGGTTTCGGAGCCGACACCGTCAACGAGCACCTGCTGAGCGAGTACTCCTCCTGGAGCGAGGAGGGTACTCCGGGCGAGGCGCTCTACGAGGTCCTCAAAGAGCACATCCGGGCCGACTCCGACGAGGGCCTGGTCGTCTACGTCGACGTCACCGTCACCCCGGACCAGGTCAGCCAGGACAAGATCGACGTCAAGGACGTCTCCAACGTCTCCATCCTGGGTGTGGGCGAGGACGGTCGGTTCGACGGGATCGGTTTCAAGGTCACCCGTTCGGAGAACGTCGTCTTCCGCAACCTGGCGATCCGCAACGTCTCCCAGGGCGAGGGCGACGCCCTGGAGGTGACCGAGAACAGCTCGAACGTGTGGATCGACCACAACGAGTTCAGCAGTGAGAAGGAGGGTGTCGACAAGGACTTCTACGACGGTCTGGTCGACATCAAGCACGGTTCGGAGTACGTCACCGTCTCCTGGAACAAGTTCGAGGACCACTGGAAGACCTCGCTGGTGGGCCACAACGACAACGCCGGTTCCGGTCCGGACCGGATCACCTTTCACCACAACCTGTTCAGCAATCTGAACACCCGGGTGCCGCTGGTGCGCCACGCGGACGTGCACATGCTCAACAACGTGTACCGGGACATCGACGGTTCGGCGATCAACGCCCGGATGGGTGCTCGCGTCCTGGTCGAGGGCAACCACTTCGACAACGTCGGATCGGGTGAGGTGGACACCCATGCCGATCAGATCCAGGGTCCGGTGGGCTGGTGGTACGGCAGTTCCGAGACGGGTTACTGGAACCTGGTCGACAACGTGTTCGTGGATACCCCGCACGAGCACCTGGAGTCGACCACCGACTTCACGGTGCCCTACGAGTACGAGGCGCAGAGCCCCGAGGACGCCAAGACCGCCGTGGAGGCCGGCGCTGGCACCGGCGTGATCGCCGTCCAGCCCTAGGAAACGGGAAACAGCTCTGGGAGCTGGGAAAACAGCCCTAGGAATGGGGAAAGCTGCATTGGGCGCCGAGGGCCGTGGAGGTCTTCGGCGCCTTTTCGCGTTCCAGGAGTTCGTGCCCTGGAAACCAGGAGTTCCCGTCCAGGAAGGCGGCGCGCACACGAGCTAGGCGGAATCCCGGAGTGTGGCGGACGGTTTCTCCGGCAACTCCCGGGTATTCAGAGAACCGTCCACAGACCGGATGGCGATACCCCCGTTGTCTGCGGTTCTCCGCAGAAGATTCTCCGTAGTAGAGCGTCGACCCCCGAAGGAGAAGTGAATGAAGCGTGGAGCGCTGCTCCCCCTCATCCTCGTGCCAGGGCTGGCCGTACCCCTCATGGCGCCGCCCGCCCTGGCCGACCCCCTCCCCGAGGCCCCGGTCCAGAGCATCGACTGGGAGACGTGCGGGGAGGAGGAGAGCCCCGACGCCGAATGCGGCACCCTGACCGTCCCGATCGACTGGGGCGACCCCGACGGCGAGACGATCGACCTAGCCCTGGCCCGTATCCCCGCGAGCGACCCCGACGCGCGCATCGGGTCCCTGGTGATCAACCCCGGCGGCCCCGGCGGCTCCGGGGTGGGCTTCGCGCTCATCGCGCCGGAGGTCTTCAGCCCCGAGGTCCTCGACAGGTTCGACATCGTCGGTTTCGACCCCCGTGGGGTCGGCGACAGCCACCCGGTCCTGTGCTCGCTCGAGACCTTGGAGGGGGGCCCAGGCTCCCTGTTCGACAGCCGGGCCGAACTCGACGCGCGCGCCGCCTACAACGATGACCTGCGCGAGGACTGCCGGGAGCACACCGGACCGCTGTACGACCACGTCGACTCCCTCAGCGTCGTCCACGACATCGAGGCGATCCGGGCCGCCGTGGGCGACGAACAGCTGTCGTTCTTCGGTGTCTCCTACGGAACGCTCATGGGCCAGCAGTACGCCGCGACCTACCCGGAGCGGGTCCGCGCCGTCGTGCTCGACAGCGTGATGGACCACGACCTCGACACCAAGCAGTACCTGTCGACCCAGGCGGAGGCCGCGCAGGACTCCTTCGACGCCTTCGTCGCCTGGTGTGAGGGCAGCACCCAGTGCGAACTGAACGGGCAGGACCCGCGCGCGCTGTGGACGGATCTGCTGAAGCGTGCCGACGCGGGCGAACTCGTCATCGAGGACCCCGACGGTTCGTGGGAGGTGACCGCGGAGGACCTCATCGGCGCGGCGTTCTCCTCCGGCTACGGGCCGGGCTGGCACGACTTCGCCTCGACGCTGGCGTGGTTGGACGATCCGGAGAGCATCGAGCTTCCGTTGGCGGACGACGGTCCGGCGGAGACGGCTGACGCTTCGGAAGCGGCCGACAACGAGATCCCCGACGGGTTGGTGCCCTACCCCTACCCGGCGGTGCTGTGCAACGACTACAGCCTTCCGGTGCGTGGCTACGGCGACTGGAAGGCGCTCATGCGCAGTGGTGAGCGGCTCCTCGCCCCCGACGTGCGCTACGGCATGCTCGCGGTCGACGACGTCGCCAACTGCCTCGGACAGACGGATGTGCGCAACCCCCAGGCCCCGACCGACGTGAGCGGCAGTGAGCCGCTGATGGTCATCAACTCGCTGCACGACCCGGCCACCGGGTACAACTGGGCGGTGAACCTGGCCGACCAGCTCGGCGACGACGGCGTGCTCGTCACCTATGAGGGCGCCGGTCACGGTGTCTACGGCCGCACCGACTGCACCACCGAGGTCGTCGACGACTACCTGATCCACCAGGAGCTGCCAGCGGACGGCACCCGCTGCGAGGCGGCTCCGGTCGACTTCGAGGAGCCCCTGCCGCTCCTGGAGGCGGTGCCGGACCCCGATGTCGCGTCGGTCGCCGACGTCCTGAGCCGGGCCCAGGGCGGGGGCGGACGGGAGTAGCCCGAAGCAGCAGACCGCAGGGGCCGGGAACGCGAAACCACGTTCCCGGCCCCTGCCCTGGAACCCATGGGCCGGGCTCAGGGGGAGTCCTCCCCATACGGGCCCTTCTTGAGTGAGCCCTGGTTGATCGTGACGAACTCACCCTCCGGGGCGCACTCCTCGGGCAGGTCGGGCACCTCGTCCAGCCCGGAAGCTCTCGTCCAGCCCGGAAGCTCTCGCGTAGGAGTCTCCGGCCGTGAAGAGGTCCCCGTCCACGAGCTCGCCCGCTTCGGGGGCAGTGACGCCGACCCGCCTTCCCCCGCTGTCCGGCGTGCCTGTGGTGCCTGGCCGGCTCCGGACTCCGTTTCCTCCCTGAATCTCCCATCCGGCACAATGGTGGGGTCCCCCCCGACCCCGAGTACCGAACCCCACCCCCGACCGCCGAGGAGTCAGCCATCAGCCGCCTGGTGCTATGGAACATCGACCTCACCCTCCTCGATGTGGGGCAGGTGATGAGGGCCGCCTACGCCGAGGCCTTCGAGAAGGTCACGGGCGAACCGCTGGTCTACCTGACCTCGGCCGCGGGCCGCACCGACTCGGAGATGTTCTTCGAGTTCTGTGCCCGCAACTACGTCGACCTCGAACCCGACAACGAGGTGCTGGGCGACTTCCTGGCCGCTCTGGAGACGGCTTTCGCCGCCCGGCACGACCAGCTCCTCGCCAAGGGCCGGGTCATGCCCGGCGCCGCCGCGTCCCTCGCCGCCGTGGCCTCGTTCCCGGACACGGTGCAGACCGTGGTCAGCGGGAGCACCCGGGCCAACGCCACCGCCAAGCTGGTCGCCTTCGGCCTGGACACCCATCTGAATTTGGCCGTGGGCGGGTTCGGTTCGGTGAACTACCCCAAGTCCAGCCTGATCCAGTCCATCCGCCTCCACGCCGCCGGTGAGGGCGGTCGCGTCTACGCCGAGGAGGAGACGGTGTTCATCACCGGCTCCGCCCCGGACGTGCGCGCGGCGATGATCGGCGGAGCGATCCCGATCGCGGTGCTCAACGGTTCGACCACCGAGGGCCAGCTCCGGGAGGCCGGGGCGCAGATCGTGCTTCCCGACCTGAGCGACCCCAGGGCCGTGATGACCGCCGTGCACCAGGCAACGGCTCGATAACGACCGCAAGCTACACTGGGGCCGCCGTGCGTTCCAGCGTTCACCTCAAGGTCTACCGCAATCCGTTTCTAACAGTGCGTAACCACCGTGTAACGGTGTTGGTCCTGTTCTCGGGCGCGAAAAGCAGTAGCCTGGTCACGGTCCCCACCGAGTGGGGGCAGTGCAGAGGCGGGGACAACGACGTTCCAGCGCCTCGATTGACGCCACCTGTGCGCACAGGTACCAACCCAACCACCAGCCTCGTGGGTCCCTTGCGGCCCAAGAGCCTCACGAGAAGTCACAACCCAGCACAGAAGTTCACAGGACAGAAGTCCACAGGTCGACTGACGAGCCACACACGTCACATGACCGGGTGTTCTCCCAGGCGCTCTACTCGCGCTCGTGCGATGTTGCTCACAAAGGAGTGAGAGATCCCTATGTCCGGGCAATCCGACGTCATCCTCCAGAAGCTGCTCAGCGACGCGGCTTCCCGGTGGACCCCCGGGGACCGACTGAGTCCCGAAGCCGCCGACGCGATCCGCCGTTTTCTCCCCCTCTACTACCGGCACACGGACCCCGAGGAGATCAGCGGGCGCACCCCCGAACAGGTGTGCGGGACCGCCGAGGCGCACCGCTCCTTCGGCGCCGAACGCGCTCCGGGGCGGGCCAAGGTCAGGGTCTACACCCCCACTGTCGAACGTGACGGCTGGGAACAGCAGACCAGCATCGTCGAGATCGTCACCGACAACGCGCCCTTCCTCGTCTCCTCCGTGACCATGGCCCTCAGTGAGCTGGGCGCCGGTGTGCGGCTGATCATCCACCCCCAGATGACCGTCGGCCGCGACCTGTCCGGACACCTCGTCGAGGTCGACCCGGAGATCGGCGGTGACGGCCTGCTGCCCACCGACGAGTCGTGGATGCACATCGAGATCGACCGGCAGAGCGACCCCGAGCGGGTCAAGGAGATCACCACCAAGCTGGAGAGCGTCCTCAACGACGTCCGCTACGTGGACGAGGACTCCGCGAAGATGAGCGACCGGGTCATCCGGATCGCCGACGAGCTCTCCGCCTACCCCGACCGCCTGGTCGCGGGCGGTGTCGACCCCCGCGAGATCGGCGAGAGCGTCGACTTCCTGCGCTGGATCGCCGGACGCCACTTCACCTTCATGGGCTACCGCGAGTACGCCCTGGTCACCGACGAGAACGGCGACGACTCGCTGCGCCCCGAGCCCGGCACGGGCCTGGGCATCCTGCGGATGGACTCGCCCGCCTCCACCAGCTTCGCGGCTCTGCCCCCGGAGATCCGTGCCAAGGCCCGCGAGCCCTACATCCTGGTGCTCACCAAGGCCAACTCCCGCGCCACCGTCTACCGGCCCAAGTACCTGGACTACATCAGCGCCAAGAAGTTCGACTCCCAGGGCAACATCGTCGGCGAGCGCCGCTTCCTCGGGCTCTTCACCTCCCAGGCCAACACCAGCAGCATCGCCCAGATCCCCATCCTGCGCCGCAAGCAGGCCGAGGTCCTGTCCCTGGCCGGGTTCGAGGCCGACAGCTACGACGGCAAGGACCTCATCGAGCTCCTGGAGACCTTCCCGCGCGAGGAACTCCTCCAGATCCCGGTGGGCGAGCTCTACAGCATCGTGCGCGGCGTCATGCGCCTGCGCGACCGCCGCGGCACCAAGCTGTTCATGCGCCGCGACCCCTACGGCGGCCGGTACATGTCCTGCTTCGTGTACATGCCGCGCGACGAGTACAGCACCCAGGTGCGCCTCGACATCCAGAAGGTTCTCGCCGACGCCTTCCAGGGCGCCACCATGGACCACAACGTGATGATCGGCGCCGCCCCGCTGGCCCGCCTGTACCTGGTGGCCCGCGCCCAGCCCGGCCGGACCCTCGCCGACATCGACCAGGTGGCCCTGGAGGAGAAGGTCCGCCAGGCCGCCCGCTCCTGGGACGCGGACTTCGACGACGCCCTCGTCGACGCGTTCGGCCCCACCCGCGCCACCACGCTCAAGGAACGCTACGGCCCCGGGCTCACCGAGGCCTACAAGGTCGACAACGACCCCGTGGTGGCCGCCCGGGACATCGCCCGGATCGAGGAGCTGCTCCAGCGCGCCGCGCCGGACGCCCGCCAGGGCGAGTTCTCGGCCAGCCTCTACCAGCCCGAGGGCGCGGACGCCACGACCTGGCGGTTCCGCCTGGCCCGGATCGGCGACCCCATCTCCCTGTCCCGCGTGCTGCCCGTCCTGGAGCACCTGGGCATCGAGGTCATCGACGAACTGCCCTACGACATCACCGTCGACGGGGTCGGCCGCGTCTGGATCTACGACTTCGGCCTCGGCCCGCTGGAAGCCTCCGACCTGTCCCCGGCCCGCCTCAAGTCGCTCTTCGAGGACGCCTTCGACGCCTCCTGGCGCGACCTGGGCGAGTCCGACCGGTTCAACGCCCTGGTGGTGCGGGCCGGACTGGACTGGCGCCAGCTCACCGTCCTGCGCGCCTACGCCAAGTACCTGCGGCAGACCGGTTCCACCTTCACCCCCGACTTCCTGGCCGACGTCCTGGTCGCCAACGTCGGGATCGCCAACCTGCTCGTGGAGCTCTTCGAGGCCCGCTTCGACCCGGACCAGCCCGACGAGGGCCGCGACGAGCGCGCCGGGACCCTCGTGGCCAAGATCGAGAGCGCGCTGGAGGCCGTGGCCAGCCTGGACCACGACCGCATCCTGCGTTCGTTCCTGGCGGTCATCCGGGCCACCCTGCGCACCAACCACTACCAGCACGGCTCCCAAGGCCGCCTGGTGTTCAAGCTCAACCCGCAGGAGATCCCGGACCTGCCGCACCCGCGGCCCCGGTTCGAGATGTACGTCTACTCGCCGCGCGTGGAGGGCGTCCACCTGCGCTTCGGCTCCGTGGCCCGCGGCGGCCTGCGCTGGTCGGACCGGTTCGAGGACTTCCGGACCGAGATCCTCGGCCTGGTCAAGGCGCAGATGGTCAAGAACTCCGTGATCGTGCCCAGCGGCGCCAAGGGCGGGTTCGTCTGCAAGCGCCTGCCCGCGGGCGGCGGCCGCGAGGAGGTGATGGCCGAGGTCGTCTCCTGCTACAAGCAGTTCATCAGCGCCCTGCTGGACGTCACCGACAACCTCGTCGACGGCCGGATCGTGCACCCCGAGCGCACCGTCCTGCACGACAGCGACGACTCCTACCTGGTGGTCGCCGCCGACAAGGGCACCGCGACCTTCTCCGACATCGCCAACGGCATCTCCAAGGAGCGCGGCTTCTGGCTGGGCGACGCCTTCGCCAGCGGCGGCTCGGTCGGCTACGACCACAAGGCGATGGGCATCACCGCCCGCGGCGCCTGGGAGTCGGTCAAGTACAACTTCCGCGAGATGGGCGTCAACGTCCAGGAAGAGCCCTTCACCGTCGTCGGTATCGGCGACATGTCCGGTGACGTCTTCGGCAACGGCATGCTGCTGTCCAAGCAGATCAAGCTGGTCGCCGCCTTCGACCACCGGCACGTCTTCCTCGACCCGAACCCGGACCCCGCCGTCTCCTGGGCCGAGCGCGAACGCGTGTTCCGCCTCCCGCGGAGCACCTGGGAGGACTACTCCGCCGACCTGATCTCCGAGGGCGGCGGCGTGCACCCGCGCACGGCCAAGTCCATCCCGATCACCCCGCAGGTGCGCGAGGTTCTGGGCATCGAGGACGGCGTCACCGCGCTCACCCCGAACGAGCTCATCCAGCACGTGCTCACCGCGCCGGCGGACCTGCTCTGGAACGGCGGCATCGGCACCTACGTCAAGGCCAGCGGCCAGACCCACGCCGAGGTGGGCGACAAGGCCAACGACCAGGTCCGCGTGGACGCCACCCAGCTGCGGGTGAAGGTGGTCGGCGAAGGCGGAAACCTGGGCCTGACCCAGCCCGCCCGGATCGAGTTCGCCCGCGAGGGCGGCCGGGTCAACAGTGACTTCATCGACAACTCCGCCGGTGTGGACACCTCCGACCACGAGGTCAACATCAAGATCATGCTGGATCGCGAGGTACGGGCCGGCGAGCTGGCCCAGGCCGACCGCGACCAGCTGTTCATCGACATGACCGACGAGGTCGCCTCGCTGGTCCTGGACAACAACTACGCCCAGAACACCGTGCTGGCCGCCGCGCGCAAGCAGACCCACGAGATGCTGCACGTCCACGGCCGCTACATGCGCCACCTGGAGCGCACCAAGGTCCTCAAGCGCAAGCAGGAGGACCTGCCCTCCGACAAGGCGATCGCCGAGCGGCGCTCCCAGGGCAAGGGGCTGACCGGCCCCGAGTTCGCGACGCTGCTCTCCTACACCAAGATCAGCCTCAAGGAGCAGATCGGCCTGTCCGACCTGGCCGACGACCCCTACCTGGCGTCGACCCTGACGGACTACTTCCCGACGCCGCTGCGCTCGGACCGCTTCGCCGACGAGGTGGCCTCGCACCCGCTGCGCCGGGAGATCATCGTCAACCAGGTGACCAACCAGATGGTCAACCGGTCCGGGATCACCTACGCGTTCCGCCTCAACGAGGAGCTGGGCTCCAGCGCCGCGGACATCGCCCGCGCCTACCTGGTGACCCAGGAGGTCCTCGGCCTGCCCAAGTTCTGGGGCGAGATCGAGGAGCTGGACCACGAGATCTCCGTGGACAGCCAGCTGCTGCTGCTACTGGAGATCCGCAAGCTCGCCGAGCGCTCCGCCCGGTGGCTGCTGCGCAGCCGCACCTTCCCCTTCGACCTCAGCAGTGAGATCGGCTTCTTCGCCGAGGGAGTGGGGGAGGTACTGCCCCAGCTCCACGATCTGCTGCGCGGCCGGGACCGGGAGGCCTTCGAGGAGCGCCGGGACCGCTACACCTCGCTGGGCGTGCCCGCCGGGCTGGCCGAGCGGATCGCGGTCATGGTGCCCGCCTACTCCACCCTGGACCTGGTGGAGATCGCGCACCGCACCGGCCAGCCGGTGGGCCGGGTCGCCAGCCTGTACTTCGAGCTGGCCGACCGGTTCAACATCAGCTGGTGGCGTGAGCGGATCATCGACCTGCCGCGGGACGACCGCTGGGGCACGATGGCTCGTTCGGCGCTGCGCGACGACCTGTACACGGCGCACGCGGACCTGACCAGTCGCGTCCTGGAGTCGGGTTCGGCCGAGTCCAACGCCGAGCTGATCGCCGAGTGGGCCGAGCAGAACGAGACCGCGGTGCAGCGCGCCGGGATCACGCTCTCGGAGATCCAGGAGAACGAGCGCTTCGACCTGGCCACCCTGTCGGTGGCGCTGCGGTCGATCCGCTCCCTGGTCGACTAGGGGCGGCGGGCCCTGGGCCCGGGACACGCGGGACGAGCCGGAGGGGCGTGCGGGGAGCAGTTCAGGACCCTGCGCCCCTCCGGGCCTGCCCGGGGCAGTCGCGGAGCGTGGTGCGGGGAGCTGCCGGGTGCCGGTTCGGCGGCGCCGCGGCGGCCGCGGGTGGGGTTTGCCCCTTCACTGGGTCCTACACTGGGTTCCGTGGCAGAACTGGACCCAGCAGAGAAGATCAAGGAACTCGCGGCGACCCTGGCGAGTGTGACCGCCGTGTTGGACCTGGAGGCGATGCAGACCCAGATCGCCGAACTGCGTGAGCAGTCCGCGGACCCCGAGCTGTGGGCCGACCAGGGCAACGCGCAGAAGGTGACACGCAAGCTCTCCAGCCTGGAGTCCATGGTCAACAAGGTCAACGGCATCGAGCAGCGCCTCGACGACCTCGGTGTGCTCTTCGAGCTCGCCGAGGCCGAGGACGACGCCGACACCAGGACCGAGGCCGACCGTGAGCTCGAGCAGCTCCGCAAGGAGATCGGTGAGCTGGAGGTGCGCACGCTCCTCAACGGGCCGCACGACGAGAGCGAAGCCATTGTCACCATCAACTCCCAGGCGGGCGGCGTCGACGCCGCCGACTGGGCGCAGATGCTCCAGCGCATGTACCTGCGCTGGGCGGAACGGCACGGATATCCCACGGAGGTCTACGAGACCTCCTACGCGGAGGAGGCGGGCATCAAGTCCACCTCGTTCGCCGTCAAGTCGCCCTTCGCCTACGGCACCCTGAGGGGCGAGCACGGCACCCACCGGCTGGTGCGCATCTCGCCCTTCGACAACCAGAACCGGCGCCAGACCTCGTTCGCGGGCGTGGACGTCGTCCCGATGGTGGAGCAGAGCGACCACGTCGACATCGACGAGACCGAGCTGAGGGTGGACGTGTACCGCTCCAGCGGCCCCGGCGGTCAGGGCGTCAACACCACGGACTCCGCGGTGCGCATCACCCACCTGCCCACCGGCATCGTGGTCTCCTGCCAGAACGAGCGTTCGCAGCTGCAGAACAAGGCGACCGCGATGACGATGCTCCAGGCCAAGCTCCTGGCCCGCAAGCGGCTGGAGGAGCAGGCCGCCCTGGACGAGATCCGCGGCGACTCGGTGAGCAGCTGGGGCACCCAGATGCGCAACTACGTGCTGCACCCCTACCAGAGCGTCAAGGACGTGCGGACCGGCGCCGAGACCGGTAACACCTCGGGTGTCCTGGACGGCGAGATCGACGCCTTCATCGACGCCGAGATCCGGTGGATGCGCAGCCGGGAGAAGAACGAGCAGAGCTGACCTGCGCAGTTCTCCCCGCGCTTGTGTCCCCGTCGCCGTCGTGTGCTGTCCCCGCCCGCGCGGGCGGGGACACGCCCGGTCGCGGGTGGGGGACCCAGGGTGAGCGAACTCGCGCTGAGGCGCCCTCGTATCCCAATGGTGACGCCCACGTCTCCGCAGTTTTACCGAAACTACTATATGTGAACGTTATCATCGGTTGACACCTCCGATATGCTCGTGGCTGTTGTCCGATAGTGCTCTGATCTCCACAGATCTCGCGGGTGCGACGGGACCTGGACAATCCGGGCTCCTGTCCCCTCTAAACTGTCGGTGGCCATGCGGCCGGTACGATCCCGTGCGGAGCTCGATCCGCCGGGTGCCCATACCTTCGAGAGCCTTGTGATGCGCCTGTGATCCACTTCGATAACGTCACCAAGCTGTACCCGACTCAGAAGCGCCCCGCGCTCGACGGTGTTTCCATCGACGTGGACAAGGGCGAGTTCGTCTTCCTGGTCGGCCCGTCCGGCTCGGGCAAGTCGACCTTCCTCCGGCTGGTGCTGAAGGAGGAGAAGCCCAACTCCGGGCACGTGCACGTCGCGGGCAAGGACCTCGCCAAGCTCTCGAACTGGAAGGTTCCGCACCTGCGCCGCCGCATCGGATGCGTCTTCCAGGACTTCCGTCTGCTGCCGAACAAGAACGTCTTCGAGAACGTCGCCTTCGCGCTGGAGGTCATCGGCAAGCCCCGACGGTTCATCCGCAAGGTCGTGCCCGAGGTCGTCGAGCTCGTCGGCCTCGAAGGCAAGGCCGGTCGTATGCCCGGAGAGCTCTCCGGTGGTGAGCAGCAGCGCGTGGCCATCGCCCGCGCCTTCGTCAACCGCCCGCAGATCCTGCTGGCCGACGAGCCCACCGGAAACATCGACCCGGCTACCTCCATCGGCATCATGAAGGTGCTGGACCGAATCAACCGCACGGGCACCACCGTCGTCATGGCGACCCACGACGCCGCCATCGTCGACTCCATGCGCAAGCGCGTGATCGAGCTTGAAGAGGGCTTGGTAGTGCGCGACCAGACGCGCGGCGTCTACGGCCAGGCGTACTGACCTCTGGCACGTCGTCGCCGGGCGGTCGGTCGGCGACCGCGAGACAATCGGACGGCCGCGAGACAACGGGCGATCGCGAGACCACCGGCACGGCGAAGCCCCGAAGGATGGACCTTTAACAGATCATGCGAGCACAATTCGTTCTCTCCGAGACGTGGATCGGTCTACGTCGCAACCTGACGATGACCATCGCCGTCATCACGACGGTGGCCATCTCCCTCGCCTTGTTCGGTGCCGGTCTGCTGGTCAACCAGCAGGTCTCCGAGATGCGCAACTACTGGGACCAGCGGATCACGCTGACCATCTACATGTGCAACGAGATCTCGCCGACCGCGGCCTGCCAGGAGAACGGCGCAGCGACAGAGGAAGACCGCAACGCCCTCGAAGCGCAGTTGGACTCGCTGTCCGAGGTCGAGGACTACCGCTACCTGACCGCCGCCGAGGCCTGGGCCGACTTCCAGGAGCGCATCGGCTCCTCGAACGAGGCGCTCGCCGAGGCCGCGCAGGAGGGTGACATCCCGGAGAACTACCGGGTGCAGCTCACCAACCCCGACCACTACGACACCGTGCGCGCGGCTGTCGACGGTGCGTCCGGCGTCGACTCCGTCTCCAACGACCAGCGCGTCCTCGAACAGTTCTTCGGACTGCTCGACGGGCTCAAGTGGGCAGCCCTGGTGGTCGCCGGCGTCCAGCTGGCCGCCGCCGCGCTGCTGATCGGCAACACCATCCGGCTGTCGGCCTACAGCCGCCGCCGGGAGACCGGCATCATGCGCCTGGTCGGCGCGTCGAACTTCTACATCCAGCTGCCCTTCCTCCTGGAGGGCGCCATCGCCGGTCTGGTCGGTGGTGTGATCGCGTCCGGGTTCATCGTGGCCACCAGGTTCACGCTGCTCACCCAGATCGAGGACTGGTTCCAGTTCGACGTGGCACTGGGCACTGGCGCACTGCTGTACGTCATCGGCGTATCGATGATCCTCGGTGTGCTCCTGTGCACCGTGACCTCGTTCCTCACCCTGCGCCGCTACCTGAAGGTCTGACGGGTCACCGCCGGACACGGGCGGGCGCCGGGTACCGGGGGGCCACACGCGTGGCCCCCCGGACGTATGAAGGGATACAACCGTGGCCAAGGAAACCGGGCGGAAGCTGATCGCCCAGAACCGCCGGGCCCGGCACGAATACCACCTCGACGAGACCTACGAGGCCGGTATGGTCCTGACCGGTACCGAGGTGAAGTCCCTCAGAGAGGGGCGCGCCTCGCTCGTGGACGGCTTCGCGCACATCCACGACGGTGAGGTGTGGCTCGAAGGCGTGCACATCCCGGAGTACTCACAGGGCACCTGGACCAACCACTCGGCCCGCAGATCACGTAAGCTACTCCTGCACCGCGAGCAGATCTCCCGGCTGATCGGCAAGACCCGAGAGCCCGGGCGCACGCTGGTTCCGCTGTCCCTGTACTTCAGTGACGGCCGAGCCAAGGTCGAGATCGCTCTGGCTCGCGGTAAGCGTGAGTACGACAAGCGCCATGCCATCGCCGAACGCGAGGCCAAGCGTGACATGGAACGCGCGCTTCGCCGCCGTCGTTGAGCACTCCTCGGTCGTCGTCCCCACCGGGTGACACGGCCGGGGCGCCTGAAAGGAACACATAAGGTGTCCCCCCGTCCCCTCGGCCGCAGGATCGCGGCCGTCAGCAGTGGCCTGATCGTCGCCCTGAGTCTCGCGGCGTGTACGACCCACCCCAGCCCGGAGGTGGCTGTCAGGTCCTTCCTGCTCGCCTGGCAGGACGGGAACTACGCCGAGGCCGCCCGCCACACCACCGGTGACCCGGCGGAGGTGGAGCGGGCGCTGGCCGACGTACACGACCAGCTCGACCTCGCCTCCATCCGGTTCGACCTCGGGCAGATCGCCACGGAGAGCGGTACCGCGAACGCCGAGTTCGGCGTCAACGCTGACCTGGGCATCGGCGACCCGATGTGGAACTACACCGGCCGGATGTCCCTGACCAATGGTGCCGCGGGCTGGCAGATCGACTGGTCGCCGAGCGTCATCCACCCTGAGCTGGGCGAGGGCGAGCGCCTCGCCGTCAGCTACGAGATCGAGGAACGCGGCCAGATCCTCGACCGGTCGGGTGAGCCCCTGGTCACCGCGGACAGCGTCACCGCCTTCGGGGTGCTGCCCGCCGACATGGAGGACAAGGAAGCGGGCGTCACCGAGCTCGCCGAGCTCCTCGACGAGGACCCCGACCCGCTGCTCAACCGGGTGCGCTCCGCCCCGCCCGAGCAGTTCCAGCCGCTCGTGCTCATGCGCGACGCCGACAACTCCCTCCTGCGTGAGGCCGGCAACATCGCCGGCGTCGACACGCAGGAGATCGAGGTCAACCTCTCGCCGCGGGTCGCCCCCTTCCTGCTCGGCGAGGTCGCGGGCACCGCGGAGCACCGGGTCTCGTCGCGGGTGGCCGGCCCCTACCAGGCCGGTGACACGGTGGGTCTGAGCGGTCTGCAGAACATCTTCCAGCAGGAGCTCGCCGGTACGGCCACCACACAGGTGGTGAGCCTGGGTGAGGACGGCGAGCAGACCGACGTCCTGGAGTCCTGGGAGGGCGTGCGCAGCGGCGGCATCGAGACCACCCTGGACCTGGCTGTTCAGAACGCGGCCGAGAGCGCCCTGGAGGCGGTCCCCGGTGATGGGTACATCGTCGCGGTCGACACCTCGAGCGGGGAGGTCCTGGCCGCGGCCAACGCTTCTGGCAGCGTGACCGACGACGGGGCCTTCACCGGTTCCTACGCCCCGGGTGGCGCGTTCACCATGGTGTCGGCTCTGGCCGCCCTGGACAGCGGCGCGGTCACCGCGGACAGCGAGATGCCCTGCGGCTGGCAGTCCGAGATCGGTGACCGGACATTCACCAACCCCAGTGGGGGCTCCGTCGTGGAGAATCCCACGCTGGTGCGGAACATGGCCTACCTGTGCACGGTCGGCTTCGTGGACGTCGCGTCGGAGGTGGGTGCCGGGGCGATCACCGAGGCCGCGACCCAGTTGGGCGTGGGTGCCGAATGGCAGCTTCCGCTGCCGGTCTCCTCGGGTGCGGTTGACATCGCCGATGCCGACGAAGCCGAGCTGGCCGCCGCGATGGTGGGCGACCACGGTGTCCAGGTGAGCCCGCTCTCCATGGCGCTGGCCGCGGGGGCTGTCGCCGACGGCTCCTGGCACGGACCCACCCTGGTTCGGGAAGAGGGGCCTGCTCCGGCCGGTACCAACGAGCTCGACGAGGCCCACCTGGAGGTGGTCCGGGAAGGGCTGCGCGACGCGGTGAGCCTGCGCATCCCCGAGGTGAACGTCGGCGAGGAGCAGGTCTTCGGCCAGGCCGCCCGTGCGGAGCAGGGCGACACCGCCCTGCACTGGTTCGTGGGCTACCAGGGCGACGTCGCCTTCGCGGTGCTCGCCGAGGTCGACCCCGAGACGAGCCTGTGGCAGCAGTACGCGGTCAACGCGGCGGCCAGTTTCCTCAACGGTCTGGCCCATGGGGTCGCTGAGGGCGAGGGCCTTCTGGGCGAGGAGGTCCCGGAGCTGCCGATGGACGTTCCGGTCGAGGGTGAGCCGAACGCTCCGGTCGAGGGTGACGCGGGTGAGACGAACCCGGAAGCGGACCTGACGGGGAACTGACCCGAACTGCCGAAAAGACACGGCTGAAAAAGACGCCGCCGGAGCAACCTACGGGTGCCCCGGCGGCGTCTTCTTCAATAACTGGGGCCGCCACAGGGGGTAGCGGACCAGTACTGAGACAGGACCTCATCTCGGGGGAGGCCCTGTCGGTTCCCAAGGTCGGCCCCGACCCTGGCCGACCGCCCCCGTGAGTCGCGTAGACCTCTCTTGCGTCCGCCTCACGGGGGTTTCTCCCTGTCCGGAGCCTGACCGCCAGGGTTTTTGCCTGCCCCGGGAATGAGCTTGGTGCCCACACTGTTCAACAGGTAGAGTGAGAGGCGCGCGGGTGCTCGCTCACTCGCATGTCGACCACCAAGAGCTGTTGGATCACCCTCGGGTGACAGGTGGTCTTGACAATTTCACAGGGGGTGATCGGTTTCGACTTCGGTAGTCGTTCCAGGGGAAGCGGGTCGAGGGTTGCGTTTGTGACCTCGTTAATCCTGCATTCGCGTAAATTCAAGTGCCAATTCCAAGCGCACTGAGTTCGCTCTCGCTGCCTAAGCGATTGTGACTCTGTCGGTCCGGGCTCGTCATCGGCTCGGGACCCGGCACCATTGAGATGACTCACCGCTCAGATCAGGCCACGGGGCCTGAGTGGGAAATTTTCGTGGCTGGGCCCGTCAGCGATGTGTCTGTACAAGCGCTGGGGCCGAGTAGAACGACACTACAGACTGCACCCGGAGAAGCCCTGGCTCGGTGCTGAAGGACGCGGGTTCGATTCCCGCCACCTCCACGAGTAACGGACCGCCGCGCGGGGGACGAAAGTCCCCCGCGCGGCGGTCCGTTCTTGTTTTCTGAGGGCTCCCAAGATCATCCGAGGTGAGCAAGACAAGGAGCTCAACCCCCTGTGGTGCGGGCCCGCTGAAGAAGGCATCGTTTCCAGGACACGCTTGGGTGTTCCGCTCAGAGCTGGGGGAGCTCCGCGACCAGTGCGCTCCCCAGTGGTGAGCGGGCGTAGAAGACCTCGCGGCCGACGCGCCAGGACTCCAGGAGGCCCGCGTCCCTCAGCGCGATCAGGTTGGTGGAGACGGTGGCCTGGGCGAGGTCGAGGCGGGTGGCCAGGCTGCGGGTGGTCTCCGGTGCGGTGAGGCGGGTCAGGATGAGGGCGCGGGTGCGGCCCATCACCTTCGCGAGGGCTTCGGGCGGGCTGCCCGAGGGCGTCCACAGGTCGCCCACGCCTCGGGCGGGGTAGACGAGGGTGGGCTGCCAGGGTTCCTCGCTGATGAGGATCAGCTCCGGCCAGATGAAGGCGCTCGGCATCAGGACCAGGCCCCGGTGGCCCAGGTGGAGTCTTTCGGGGGCGGAGGGGCCGGCCATGTTCAGGGTCTCGCCCTCCCAGCGCAGGCGGTCGTCCAGACCCGTCATGAGTGCTTCCAGGCCTTCGAGGGCGAGCACGCGGGAACGCAGGGCGATGTCGGCGTCCAAGAGGGACCGCAGGCGCGGCCAGTGCGGTCGGACCAGCTCGTTCCAGCAGCTGGTGAGCAGGTCCGCCATGGTGTCTCGGGTGGCGGCGGGGTCGCTGAGGAGCTGTTCCGTCGTCGCTGGCGGGAGGCGGCGGTGCGGGGCGAGCAGGCTCAGGCGTAGTTCGTGGTCCACGCGGTCGGGCGGGGTGGCCCGCAGGCGTGCGATTCCGTCCTCGAAGCTGGTCAGCGGGGAGTCCGGCGGGGGAGTGAGGAAGTCCGGTACGTAGCCCGGGCGGGGGAGGAGCAGCCGGATCGGGGTGAGATCGACCTGCTCGGGGAGCCGGGCGGTGCGGAGCCAGGGCAGATGGAAGCCCTGCCGGTGCGGTTCGAACAGGGTGTGGACGGCGGCGAGGGTCTCCCAGAGCGGGGAGACGGCGAACCGGCAGCGCATCAGGTCCTCGTGCTCGAAGACGACCTGGCCTGGCACGTGCGTTCACCTCCCAGCTGGATTCGAAGATAGCCGAATCCGTTGAGGCGGGTGTGTCGCGGGCCCAGGGTGGGCCCGTGTCCTCCTCTTTTCGCCGGGTGCTGTCCGTGCCCGAGTTCCGTGTCCTCTTCCTCGCGGAGATCCTGTCGGTTCTGGCACTGGTCGCGGTTCAGATCACCCTGTCCGTGCTGATCTTCGAGCGCACCGGTTCGCCGTTGCTGTCCGCGCTGGCCTTCGCCCTGGGGTTCCTGCCGCAGCTGGTCGGGGCCTCGTTGTTGTCGTCGGTCGCCGATCGTTTCCCCGCGCGCCGGGTGATGGTGATCGCGCAGCTGGTCAGCGGTGCGGTGATGGCGTGCATGGCGGTGCCGGGTACGCCGGCGTGGGTGATGCTGGCGCTGCTGGTGGTGAGCGGTACGGTCGCGCCCGTCTACTCGGGGGCGAGGTCGGCCGCAATCGCGGCCGTGCTGGACCGGGACGGGTTCCCGTTGGGGCGTTCGCTGCTGCGGATGGCCGCGCAGACCGCGCAGATCGCCGGGTTCTCCTTCGGCGGGGTGCTGATGCTGGCCGCCTCACCGGCCGCGGCACTGCTGGTCGCCGCGGCGCTGATGGCCGTCTCGGGGCTGTTGGTGGGGATGGGGACGCGGGCACGGCCGGGCCGGGAGGTCGCGGGCGGGCTGGTCGGTTCCTCATGGGGCGGGGTACGCGAGGCCTTCCGGCTTCCCCGGCTGCGGGCGGTCTTCCTGCTCACCTGGGTTCCGGCGTCGCTTTTCGTGTGGTCCGAGGCCCTGGCCGCCCCGCTGGCGGCGGGGATGGGCGGTGGTCCGATGCTGGTCGCGATGCTGCTGACCGCCGGGCCGGTGGGCACGGTGGCGGGTGAGCTGCTGGCGGGTGCTTTGCTCACCGCCGAGCAGCGGCGGCGCTGGATGCTGCCGCTGGCCTGCGCCACCTTCGTTCCGTCCCTGCTGTTCCTGCTGAACCCGGGGCCGGTGCTGGCGGTGGGCGCGCTGGTGGTGGGCGCGCTCGGGTACGGCTACACGCTGGCCCTGGACGCGCTTCTGTTGGAGGCGACCCCGGAGGAAATGCGCGGGCGGGTGTTCTCGGTGGCTTCGGCGGGACTGATGATCACCCAGGGCGCGGGGTTCGCCCTGGCCGGGGCGGTGGCGGAGTTCGTGCCCCCGCACCTGGCGGTGGCTCTGGCGGGGATGGGCGGACTGGTCGCGGTGGCGGTGTTCGGGCGGCGCACTCGGCCAGCGCACGGCCGACGATCTCCTCGCTGTGGCCGTCCGAGTGGGTATTGGCGGTGTCGAAGAAGTCGACGTCCGCGTCGAGGGCCTGGCGGATGAACGGCCTGCTGGCCTCCTCGTCGAGAGTCCAGTCGTGGCGTCCCCTCCCGGGGCCTG
This sequence comes from Nocardiopsis metallicus, assembly GCF_014201115.1. Taxonomy (GTDB): domain Bacteria; phylum Actinomycetota; class Actinomycetes; order Streptosporangiales; family Streptosporangiaceae; genus Nocardiopsis; species Nocardiopsis metallicus. The sequence continues at coordinate 4,212,727 of NZ_JACHDO010000001.1, read as the reverse complement.
CGCAGCTCATGCAGCCGAGGGTGACGCGCGAGACGTCCAGGCCCGTCCGGCCCAGCTCGACGTACTCCAGGTGCTCTGCCTCCGCCGAAGTGTGTGCGGTCAGGGTGGTCCGGGCAGGGGTGTTGTCGGACCACCCTCGGTAGACCGCGACCGAGCCCAACCGCCGGGCGCCCGGCGTGGAGGGGCCGGGTTCAGGGTCGGTGGACTTCGGTCAGCGGACCGAAGTGGTTTCGGGTGTCCTTGACGAGGGAGGCGAGCAGGGTCTCCGTGAGCGGTGTGCCCAGCTGCATGGCGCTGTCCAGGCCCTTCCAGGGGGCGAAGGCGAAGGACCACACGAGCTTGCTGCCGCCGTCGAAGGGGAGCACGTGGTAGTCCTCGGCGAAGGAGCTGAAGACGGGGAGGGTGGCCGCGTCGGCGTAGAAGGACTTGCGGCGTTCGGTCTCGTCCCAGTGGAAGAACCTCTCGTGCATCCGGTACGTGCCGAGCACGGTGGCCTCGCGGGTGGTGTCCGTGCCGTAGGGGGCCTCGGAGGTGTAGTGCACGTCGGAGAGCGCACGGCACCAGGACAGCGGGCGGGGCGCGGTCAGGCCCGCCCAGACCTCGTCGGGGGAGGCCGCCAGTTCCAGGCCCACTCTCCAGCGCATGGGTGCGGTCTCGAAGAAGGTCTGGTCAACGGGGTGGAGCTCGTAGCGGAAGTTGAGCACGAGGGGTCCTGTTCGTCCGGCGGCTTTTGGTGAAGGTACCAAGACCCGGGCGATGCGCCCGACGGGGGCGGTGCCCGCCGGCGCCGCCCCCGTTGTCCGGCTTCCTACTCCTTGGTTGCTCCCACCAGCCACGCGACCTTGTGGGCGGTGAGCGACACGCTCCCGCTGTTGCCCAGGTGGACACCGAACGAGGCGATGAACGCGAAGTCGTGTTCGCGCCGCTCGCAGATCACGTCCTCGACCGCGTAGGTGGAGGACGGGTTGCGCACCCGCAGGCACAGGGCGGGGTCGTCCATCACCTCCGACTGGACTTCGTAGCGGGACAGTTCGCTGGCGAGCTTGCCGAGGTGCTCACGCTCCTCGGAGGGCACGCGGGTCGGCTGCTGGTCGTTGGCCTGTCTCGACTGAGCCATGGCGGATCCTTTCGTGTCAGGCACGGTGCTTTCCTCGACGCCCTGTCCGTAATTGTCGCTCAGGGTCAAGTTACTAATCCGTACCGTGCTCACGACACGCCGTTAGGACACCGAACTGCCCGAAATCCAGTCGCCTCGGTACATCACCTCGGAGACCGAGAGGTCCTCCTCCAGAACGATGAGGTCGGCGTGGCCCCCGACCTCGATCCGCCCCGCGCCGGAGAGCCCGAGCGCCGCCGCCGGGACGGAGGAGGCCGAGCGCACCGCCCGGTCCACCGGCACGCCCACGGCGACCGCGTTGCGCACGGCCTGGGGGAGCACGATCGTGCTGGAGGCGATCGCCCCGTTCTCCACGAGGCGTGCCTCGCCGCCCCGGACCCGGACCCGGAGATCGCCCAGGGTGTACTCGCCATCGCCCAGACCGGTCGCCGACATCGCGTCGGTCACCAGCGATACCCGTCCGGGCCCGGCCGCGTCGAAGACCAGGCGCGCGGCCCCCGGGTGGACGTGCACGTTGTCCAGGATCAGCTCCACCGTCACCCGCTCGTCGCCGAGTACCGCCGCGATCGGCCCCGGGTCGCGGTGGTTCAGCGGCCGCATCGCGTTGTAGATATGCGTGGCCACGGTCGCCCCCGCGTCGATCGCGGCGAGGGTCTGCTCGTAACTGGCCTCCGTGTGCCCGACCGCCGCGACCACCCCGCAGGAGCGTGCCGCGCCGATCAGGTCCAGGGCGCCGGGCAGTTCCGGGGCCACCGTGATCATCCGGACGTGCCCGCGCCCCGCCTTGAGCCAGGCGTCGAACTCGGAGGTGTCCGGGTCGCGCAGCAGGTCCGGGTCGTGCGCCCCGCACTTGGAGCGTGCGATGAAGGGGCCCTCCAGGTAGATCCCGGCCAGCTCGCCCGCGTCGCACAGCTCGGCCAGTGCCGAGACCTGCCGCAGCGTGCTCTCGGGGGTGGCCGCGACCAACCCGCCGACCAGGGAGGTCACCCCGGCCCGGCGGTTGAAGGCGACGATCTCGCGCACGCCCTCCGGGTCGGCCTCGGGGAAGGCGTGCCCCGCCGCGCCGTGGATATGGGTGTCGACCAGCCCCGGTGCGACCAGGCGTCCGCCGACGTCGTGCCGGTCGCCCGGGCCGGGGCCTCCGGGTTCGCTGGTGCCGAGCTCGGCCACCCTGCCGTGCTCGACCCGGACCCAGCCTTCGTGGGTTCCGTCGGCCGTCACGACGCGCGCGCCGGTCAGGGTGAGGGGTGTGTGGGCCATGTCTGGGGGTCTCCCTGTGTCTGGAGGTGCCGCCGTCGGGCGGGGTGTCGGGCGTTGTGTGTCGTAAATTACATTCGCGTGGCCGGGTGGTTCGGCGGGGGTCGTGCGCACCCCCGTCAGGCCACGTATTCCCAGGGGAGGCAGGGTGATCCCGCTCCCTGGGACGCGTGTCCGCGAGGTGGACCGGCACCCGCGGAGCCCGACACCCCCCGAGGAGGGGTGGCGGCACGCATTGACGATAGCGGCCGGGTCGCATCATGATGGAGACATGTCCGCCGGTGAGCTGCTTGTCCAGCGCCTGCATGTCGATCTGAGACAGCAGGCGAGCGCGCTCTGTTGTAGCTAGCGCCTTGCGGGGCCCACGAGCCCCGCGCCACGGTTCTGACCCGTGCCCCTGGCCCTTACGCAGACACCGGACGCTCATCTTTCCCACTTGGGTCCCGGACCACTTCCCGGTCCGTGTGAGCACCCCGCCTGAGCCGACGCACACGAGCCCCGGACGACGAAGTCCCGCTCAGCCTCGGTTCATGAGGAACGACGGTCCTCCTCCGGTGTCAACGAATCCGATCACCGCCCCCCGCGTTCCCTTCCGGTCGATCCCGGCTCGCTCTGACCGAACCCAGGAGTTCTCCGCTATGACTCGCTTCACCGTGCTCGTCGCCGCCCCCAAGTCCCAGTCCTCCGTGCACACCGCCGCCCTGCGCGCCGCCGCCGAGGTCGCCGCCCGTGCCGGGGTCACCTCGACCCCCGAGGTCATCGACCTTGCCGAGCTCGGCCCGGACCTGCTCGCCGAGTCCTCCGCCTCGGTGAGCGACGCCCTGGAGCGGGTCCGCCGGAGCGACGTTCTCCTGGTGGCCTCCCCGCAGGTGCACGGCACCTACACCGGACTGCTCAAGGTCTTCCTGGACCGGCTGCCCGAGCTGGGCCTGGGCCACACCGTCGCGGTCCCGCTGGCCGTCGTCGAGGACCTGCGCAACAGCCACGGAATCGAGGAGGACCTGCGCGTCCTCCTGGCCGACCTGGGCGCCTGGGTGGCCGAGCCCGGCCTGATCCTGGCCGAGGACGAGACCCACCAGCCCGAGAGCGTCGTGCGCGCCTGGGCGGACATCGCCGCGCCCGGTCTGCGCCAGGCCGTCTCCGTCGCCGCCTAGGCCGCTCAGTACGACCACCGCTTGGGCGGTCCGGCAGCGTACCGGGGCCCGCATCCGAATCCGGACGCGGGCCCCCGCTGATTCCGGGCGGCCCGGCCTACTCGGCCCCGGCGGGAGCGCGTTCCTCGCGCAGTCGGCTGGTGTCGGCCTCGGCCTGGGCCACGTTGCCGCGCACCAGGACCACCACGACCAGGGTCAGCGTGAAGCCGCCCACCCGCAGCGCCAGCAGGAGCGGGTCCTCGGGCAGCTGTTCGCCGAAGAGCAGCGTGCCGACCACCACCACGAACACGTTGCCGACCACGTTGGACACCGGAGCGGTGATGGAGGCCCGGGAGCGTTGCAGCGAGGTCTGGAAGAGCACGATGCCCACCGCCCAGCCCAGCGCGTACAGGTAGGGGTAGGGCGAGAGCAGGGCGGGCACGATCGCGGCCAGGAAGCCGTTGTCGGCGAGCAGGCCGCCCAACCCCTTGCCCTGAAGCCCCGCGCTGCCCTGGGCGAGCCCGGCGGCGGCACCCATCGCGGCGGCGGAGACGTACTTGCCCCGGCCGCCCACGAAACCCATCGCGGCCACGCAGGCCACGACCGTCACCACGCTGACGGTCACCAGCAGCGGGGTGTTCGCGGTGGTCCCGGTCTCGGCGCCGTCCACGGTGGAAAGGCTGAGCAGGCCCAGGGCCACCGGCATGACGCCCAGCGCCACGTACTCGCCCCTGGTGATCCGCTCACCCATCACCAGCGTGATGAGCAGCAGCGTGCTTGCCACGCCGGCGGCGAAGGCCGGTTGGGCGACCGACACCGGGGCCAGGCCGAGGGAGACGATCAGACCCACACTGCCCAGGGCGGCGAAGAAGCAGCCGAACACCCAGCGCGGGTTACCCAGCAGTACTCTGGCCAGGTGAAGAGGACGGTTGATCGAGATCGACTCGGAGCCGTGCAGCGCGCGCTGTTCCACGGTCAGGCCGATCGTGTAGACCACTGCGGAGAGCAGCGCGACCAGGAGTCCGATCACGGGAGGGGGCCTTTCGGCTCGGTACCGCTGAACCCGACTGGGCCAGAAGGTTGACGGCCTCCATATAACCAGTTCTAGTCTGGCCTGGCGAGCGCCTACCCCCTGGTCGTCCGACTGGGAGCAATGGCGCTCCGGTGTCGGACAGGAACCTGTAACTACCCGCGAGGCGCGGCGGCGAGAGATGGGGCACGGTGCAGGACCCGGGCGAGGACGCCACCCCTGAGGACAGGGCCGTCCCCGAAGGAGTGGAAGAGCGGCCCCCGAAGGATCCGGGGGCCGGGAAGGCCCCTGAGGGACGTGCGGAGGAGGGCACCGCCGAGGCAGCTGAGCCGGAGCGGAGCCAGGGCCAGGAGCCTGACCAGGATCAGGATTCCGGACAGGCCTCCTGGCGGAGCCGGTGGTCCGAGCGCGCTCCCTACTGGCTCACCGCGGCCCCCTGGCGCCGCCTGGCCTGGCGTGCCCCCGGCCTGGGGCGGTCCGATTCCCGCTTCGAGCCCGGCCCCCTGGGCCTGCTCGGCGTGATGCTCGCGGCCATGGCCGTCACCCTGCTGCTCCTGCAGGCCGGCTCCGGCGGGATCGGCGGTGACCAGGGCGAGTTCGCCGACGAACCGGTCTCCGTCCCCGGCCCGCCCGACGGCGAGTTGCGCATCATGATGGTGGGCGACTCCGCCACCCAGGGCAGCAGCGGCGACCACACCTGGCGTTACCACCTGTGGTCGCACCTGTCCGAGCAGGACGTGGAGTTCGCATTCGTCGGCCCCCGCGACGACCTGCACTCCCTCGCCGACGAGGAGGGCCCCGGCGACCACAGCTACGCCGTGCCCGACTTCGACACCGCCCACGCCGCCCGCTGGGGCGCCACCGCCCAGGACCTGTCCGCCGACATCGCCCAGATCGCCGCCGAGCACGAACCCCAGTACCTGCTCCTCCTCGCCGGGACCGAGGACATCCTCTCCGGCGGCAGCGCCGACCACGCCCTCGACGGCATCGCCGAGACCGTCTCCACGGTGCGGGTGGTGCTGGGGGACGCCCGCTTCGTGGTCGGCGAGCTCCCCGACGTGCAGGGCAGCGCCGACGACACCCGGGTCAACGGCGAGATCGAGCGCTTCAACATGGGCCTGGTCGACCTCGCCGAACAGCTCACCTCCGCTACCTCGCCCGTGGTCGTCGCCCAGGTCGCCAAGGAGTACGCTCCGGTCCACGACAACTGGGACGCGACCAACCCCAACGTGCGCGGCGAACTCAAGATCGCCGCCGCCTTCGCCGACGCCCTGGCCGTGCCGCTGGGGGTGGGGGAGGAGTACCCGAGACCGCTGCCCTCGCTGTCCGCCGGGCCGCGGACCGCGCCCGAACCCGAGTACGAGGAGACCGATGACGGGCTCCTGCTCACCTGGGAGGACGTGCCGGGCGCCACCGACTACCGGGTGGTGCAGCGCCGGGTCGCCCCCGTCCCGGACGACGCCGCGGTGATCCCGGCCGCCATCGAGAGCGACGAGGACCAGCGCTTCCTGACGGTCGAGTCGCTCTTCAGCGGGGCCCGCTACGAGTTCGTCGTGCGCCCCTACAAGGGCAGGGACGAGGGAGCCGAGTCCGAACCGCTCCAGCTGGTGTGGGACGACGAACCGCCGCCCGCGCCCGCCTGGGTCCGGACGCACGACGGCGGATCCGTGGTGACCTGGCAGGACGTTCCCGAGGCCGGGCACTACGAGGTGTGGGTCCGGGTGCTGGAGTGCGGGCCCGACGAGCGCCGCCCCCCTGCTGACGATCGCCGCGCCCCCGCCGACAACCGCGGGCTGACCGGGGGCGACAGCACCGGGGACTCGACCGCCGACGACCAGGACACCCCCGGCGGCGGTGCTGACCCGGGCGGGGAGGAACCCGGGTCCGCCCCCTCCTCGCCGTCGCAGACACCGCGCCCCGAACCCGATCCGACCCCCGCACCCTCGGTTCCGGTCGTCCCGCCGCCGTCACCGGGCACTACCTGCGAGCCCCGGGACGACCGAGGCCCCGAGGACGGCGAGGGCTGGCGCACGCTCGGCTCCGTCGGGGAGGACCCGCGCTGGGCGGCGACGGTCTCCGGCCCGTACGAGATCGTGATCCGTTCCTACCGGGACTACGTGGAGGGCGGGTATTCCGACAGCGTCCTCCTGGAGGGCTGATGACCGCCCGCTACCGCGCCCGGCCCCCGTCCCCCGGGGCGCCCGCGAGGCCCGCCACGGCGTCCCGGCCGACGGCCGGGCTGCTGCCCTGGCTGGTGGGCGCGGTCGCGGGGGTGCTCGCGCTCGGTCCGGCGCTGGGGCGGGGCTACGTGCTCCGCTACGACATGCTCTTCGTCCCCGAACTCTCGCTGCCCGCGGTGCTGGCGGGCACGGACGGCTTTCCCCGGGCGATCCCGAGCGACGCCGTGGTGGCGGCCCTGACCCTCCTGCTGCCCGGTGACGTGGTGCAGACCCTCGCCCTGCTGGCGGTGTTCACGCTGGGCGGTGCGGGTGCCTTCCGGTTGCTGGTCCGTCTGTCCGGGCCCCTTCTGGCCGCCCGGCTGCCGGACGCCCCGCAGGGGGCCGTGCTGGCCGCGGGCGCGGCTGCCGGGGTCGCCTACGTGTGGAACCCGTTCGTGGCCGAGCGTCTGCTGCTCGGACAGTGGGCGGTCCTGCTGGGGTACGCCGGGCTGCCGTGGGTGCTCGGGGCGGTGGTCCGGCTGGCGTCGGCGCGGCCGACCGCCGGGCTGGCCGGGCTGGTGTGCTCGCTGGTTCCGGCGGCGGTCGGCGGGTTCTCCTCGGTGGTGCTCAGCGCGCTCACCGCTGGTCCGCAGGCGCTGGCCGGACCGCGCCGCTGTCGGAACGCCGCTCTGTTCGTGTTCGCTTTGGCCCTGGTCTCCCTGCCGTGGCTGCTGCCGTCGCTGACCAGCGGGGCGGCCACCGATCCAGCCGGTGCGGAGGCCTTCGCGGCCCGGTCGGACACGCCCTTCGGGGTGCTGGGGTCGTTGCTGTTGCTGGGCGGGGTGTGGAACTCGGGTGCGGTGCCGCCGGGGTACGGGGAGCCGGTCACGGCGCTGGCGCGGCTGCTGCTCTGCGCGGTCTCCCTCACCGGCTGGGCATGGTGGCTGTGGCGGTCGCGTCCGGCCGTGGGGATCGGGCTTTCGGTGTCGGCCGCGCTGGGCTTCGGGGTCGCTCTGCTGGGGGTGTCCGCCCCGGGGCGGGAGTTCCTGGCCGCGCTGATCGGCCTGTGGCCGGGGTTCGGGCCGCTGCGCGACGGTCAGCTGTACCTGGCGCCGCTCGCCCTGGTGCAGGCGCTCGGCCTGGGCGCCGTGGTGCTCTGGCTGCTGCGGGTCCTGGCCCTGTGGCGGGTGGTGGCCGTGGTGTTCCTGGTGCTGGCGCCCGTGGTGGTGCTGCCGGGGCTGTTGTGGGGTGCGGGAGGACGGTTGTCCCCGGTGGCGTACCCCGGGGAGTGGCTGGCGGCCCAGGAGGCGGTGGCGGCGGACGACCGGCCGGGGGCGGTTCTCATCCTGCCCTGGAGCGCCTACCGCGGGCTGGACTGGTCGGGGGAGCCGGTGGTGGTGCTGGACCCGGCGACCAAGCTGTTCGACCGCCGCACGCTGTGGAACGACGACCTGAGCGTGGGTACCGCGGACGGCGGGCGGGTCGTGGTCACCGGAGAGGACGCCCGGGCGCGGGAGGCCGCCCGCCTGCTCGAACCCGACCCGGAGAGCGGTCTGCCCGGCCCGGAGCTGCTCGCCGACCCCGACGCCCTGGCCGAACTCCTGGGCGGTCTCGGGGTGCGCTACGTGGCCGTGTCAGCGCCGGTCGATAACCGGTTCTGGTCTGGTGCGGAGGAGCTTTCGGTAGTGGTCGAGGGGGTCGATCTGACTCTCCTCGAGGTGTCAGACCAGCACATCAATGCGGATAAAGACGACATTTCGGGGTTGGAAGTTACCGGGGGGTTAGTTACAGTTGGGGCAATCATCTGGTCTATGGCTAGATCAGGTTCTAGTCTCGGGTTCCAGCGCCCCCAACCACAAACGGTGCGGGGCGCGCGGAAGGAGATCCCCAAGTGATCAAGGTAATCGCCGCCTGTGTGATCGGCGCGGCTCTGGCGGGCGGTGCCACTGTGGTGGCCACCAGCCTCGCCACCGAGTCCACCGCGACCGCGGAACCGGTGAACGAAACCCTCTACAACTACGGCGACCGCTAGGTGGCCGTTCTCGGTTGAGGTAGGCGGGCGCCCCGCCGCCAGTGGGGCGCCCGCCCCACCCACTTTTCGCGGTCGCACCCCTCGCGGCCGCCCACCCCAATGACGTCCGGTCGACGGGCCTGTTCGGCGTGCGCTCAGTGCTACCCCACGGCGCTCACGCAGCGTGTCCACTCACTAGCTCTGCGTGGCATCGCTCAGGTCCCGCGCCCGGTACCGCGCGGAAGGAGAGCGTGTGGTCTTCCAGAAGGTCCCGACCCGGGTGGAGCCCGGCCTCCCCATGATCACCCCCGCTCCGGCCGTGATTCCCGCCCCCGCACCGGCGGAGCCCGCCGAGTCCGCCGAGTCCGCCGCACCCGAACCGGTCACGGTCCGGGTCGACCCAGCCGACCCAGCCGACCCCGGTCCCCGCCTCGACGGCGTCCGCATCGTGATGGTCAACTGGCGCGACCCCTGGCAGTCCACCGCTGGCGGAGCCGAGGAGTACGCCTGGCGGATCAGCCGCCACCTGGCCGAACGCGGCGCCCTCATCACCTTCCTGACCAGCCGCGAACCCCACCAGGCCCGGGTCGAGACCAAGGACGGCATCGTCATCCGCCGGATGGGCGGAAAGTTCACCGTCTACCCGCGCGTGATGGCCTGGCTCGCCCTGTGGCGGCGCGAGTACCATCTCGCCTTCGACTGCATGAACGGGATCCCGTTCTTCTCCCGGCTGGTCCTGCGCCGCCGCACCAGGGTCGTCAGCGTGGTCCACCACGTCCACGACCTCCAGTTCAACGCCTACTTCCCGGCGCCGATAGCCTGGTTCGGCCGCTTCCTGGAGTCGGCGGTGGCCTCCCGGGTCTACCGGAAGTGCACCACCGTCACCGTCTCGGAGTCCTCCCGCGCCGCCATGCGCGACAAGCTCGGCTGGCGCGCTCCCATAGAGGTCATCCACAACGGAGGCCCACCCGTCACCCCCCACCACCCTCAAACGTCGCCTTCGGCGCGGTCCGTTTCAGCGGCCCCACCCGGGCTGGCAGCCGCGGCCCCGGCCCCCGACGCCGCGCCCGCGCTGGTCAGCCTCGGCCGGCTCGTGGTGCAAAAGCGCGTCTCCCGGGTCGTCGACCTGGCCCGCACGCTCGAGGACGACCACCCGGGCCTGCGCGTGCACATCATCGGCCGCGGCCCCGAGGGCGAGCACCTCGCCGAACAGGTCCGCCGAGACGGCCTCAAAGACCGGGTGGACCTGCACGGCTTCCTCTCCGAGGAGGACAAGAACTCCGTCCTGGCCGGCTGCCACCTGCACGTGACCGCCTCCGAGTTCGAGGGCTGGGGCCTGACCGTCATCGAGGCCGCCCGGCTCGGCGTGCCCACCGTGGCCTACGATGTGGACGGACTTCGCGATTCGGTCCGTGACGGCGAGACCGGCTGGCTCGTCCGCGAGGGCCAGGCCCTCGAGGACGTCGTCTCCCGGGCCCTGAAGGAACTGTCCGACCCCCGGCGGGCGGAGGAGGTCCGGCGCGCCTGCCGCGCCTGGGCGGCCCAGTTCACCTGGGCGGCCAGCGGTGCCCGCATGACCCGTCTGGTCGCCGCGGAACTGGGCCTGGACACCACCACCCCCGCTCCCCACCCCGCAGCAGGCAAGAAAGCGAAGATGTGACTTCGGCGGAATCCACCGCCAGGCGCGAACCGGAGGATTCCAGAACACCGACCGCCCCCGGCGGAGTGGACGAGAAGCTGCTGGCGCGGCTCAAGGTCCTCGCGGTGTGTCTGCTCCTGGGAGCACTGGCAGCGAGCATCGACCCCGGCAGGATCGTCAGCGACACCAAGATCGACCTGACGGTCAACCCCCTGGGGTTCATGGAGCGATCCCTCCACCTGTGGGACGCCTCCTACTTCGGCCAGCTCCAGAACCAGGCCTACGGGTACTTCTTCCCGAACGGCCCCTTCCACCTGCTGTTCCAGGTGCTCGGCATGCCCGAGTGGCTCATCCAGCGGCTGTGGATGGCGGTGCTGCTCATCGCCGCCTTCGTGGGCGTGTACAAGGTCGCCGAGGCCCTGGGCCTGGGCACCGTCAACACCCGCATCCTCGCCGGTGTCGCCTACGCGCTCGCCCCGCGCGTGCTCACACTGCTCTCCTACAACTCGGCCGAGCTGCAGCCCATGCTGCTCATGCCGTGGATCCTGCTGCCGCTCGTCCTGGGCGCCAAACACGGCTACCCGCCCGCGCGGATGGCCCTGCTGTCCGGGCTGGCCTTCCTCATGTGCGGCGGTACCAACGCCGCCTCCGAGCTGGCGGTCCTGGTCGTCCCCGGCCTCTACCTGCTCACCCGGGCCAACGGGCCGCGCAAGTGGCGGCTGATCCTGTGGTGGTCGGGCGCGCTCGTGCTCGCCTCGTTCTGGTACATCGTCCCGCTGCTGATCATGTCGCGGTACGTGTACTCGTTCATGCCCTACACCGAGGACGCCGCCGTCACCACGGGGATCACCTCCCTGTTCAACTCCCTGCGCGGCACCTCCAACTGGATGGGCTTCCTGCCCGACATGGGCAACACCGCGCTGCCCTCGGGCGCGGAGCTCTCCCTGACCCCGTGGCTGGTCGCGGTCACCGCGCTGGTCGCCGGGCTGGGCCTGGCCGGGCTGATCAACCGGCGCACCCCCGAACGCCTCTTCCTCATCAGCACGCTCCTGGTGGGTACCGCGATCGTCGTCGCGGGCTTCACCGGCGCACTGACCGGCCCGTTCGCGCCGTTCATGCGCGAGCTGTTCGACGGCGCCCTCGCGCCCTTCCGCAACGTTCACAAGTTCGACGCCCTCATCCGACTGCCGATCGTGCTCGGCCTGGCGCACCTGCCGGTCGTGGTCGCCCGCGACTGGGCCGACCGCAGGGGCGGTGGTCCGGAGGCGCTGACCAGGGTCAGAAGAACCGTGGCCGGGGCCGGCGCCGCCGTCTTCCTCATCACGCTCACCCCCATCGCCACCGTCGGCATCGCCCCGCGCGGCGGCTTCGAGGAGATCCCGGACTACTGGTACGAGGCCGTGGACTGGCTGGAGGAGCGCGGCGACGAGCGCGGCATGACCATGGCGCTGCCCGGCTCGGCCCGCGGCGAGTACGAGTGGGGCCGGCCGCTCGACGAACCCATGCAACCCCTGCTCTCGGGGGCCTGGACCAACCACCAGATCATCCCGTGGGGCTCCTCCGGCATCTCCCGGATCACCCACGAGATCGATCAGCGGGTCTCCTCCGGGCGCGGCTCCGAAGGGCTCGCGGACACCCTCGCGCGGCTGGGCGTCACCCACCTGATCGTGCGCAACGACCTCCAGCGCGTGGGCAACAACGGCGCCTGGCCCGCCCGCGTCCACCAGGCGCTGGGCGACTCCCCCGGTATCACCGAGGCCGCCGAGTTCGGCCCGGTGATCGGCTCCCTGGACCACTCGTCCGCCTCTCAGTGGTTCGACCAGCCCTACCCGTCCCTGACCGTCTACGAGGTCGAGGAGGCCGCTCCCGTGGTGGGCACGGTGCCCTCCGGGGACGCGCTGCGGGTCACCGGCGGCCCCGAGTCCGTCCTGCACCTGGCCGAACAGGGCCTGGTCAACGACGACCGCCCGATCCTGCTCGGCGACGACCCCGGAGCGGCGGAGATCGCGGCGGAGAACACGATCGTCACCGACACCGCCCGCCGCCGCGAGGTCGTCTACTCCGACGTGCGCCGCAACGTCTCGGCCACCATGACCGAGGACCAGGAACTCGAACGCGACGTTCCCGCGCCCGACATCATGGACCCCGCGTGGGAGGAGTACGTCGCCCACGCCGAGGACCTGGGCATCGCCGGGATCACCGCGTCCACCTCCGAGGCCGGGGTGGAGGCCCGGGCCAGCGACCGCGACCCGGGGCACGCCCCCTACGCGGCCCTGGACAACGACCTCGGCACCGCCTGGCGGTCCAGCGCCTTCGCGGGAGCCCTCGGCCAGTGGATCGAGGTCGAGTTCACCGAACCCCGGGACCTGAGCGGGCTGAGCGTGGCCTTCGAGCAGTTGCCCGGTGAGCCGCCGCCCTCGAGGGTCACCCTCATCACCGACAACGGCCAGTCCGAGGCGGCCGTGGCCGCCACCGACGACCCCCAGGAGCTCGCGGCCCCGCCCGGGCAGACCTCCACGCTGCGGGTGCGGATCGACGAGCTGGCCTGGGAACCGGAGTACCGCTTCGGCACCCGGGTGGGTATCTCGTGGATCTCCCTGCCCGGTCTGGAGGCCGCGCGCACCCTGCACGTGCCCGGCCCGGCCGAGACCGGCACCCTGCTCTTCACCGGGTCGACCGGCACCGCACCCGGCTGCATGGAGGGTTCGCACGTGTGGGTGTGCAACCCCCGGCTGGAGGTGAGCGGCGAGGACGCGAGCAAGCTCGACCGCACCTTCGAACTCTCACCGGGCGCGGCCGCCGAAACCCATCGGATCTCCGGGGAGGTCGTTCTCACCGACCCCCGCGAAGCGGAGAACGCCGCCAACCGGGCCAGCGGGTTCCCGCACGTGACCGGTTCCTCCACCGCCGTCCAGCACCCCGCTGCCATGGGCCGGGGCGTGCTCGACGACGAGGAGGCCACGGTCTGGTACCCGGACCCCGAGGAGAAGAGCCCCTGGCTCGACATCGAGCTGGGCGCGGCGACCGCGGTGGACCACCTGAGGGTCGACTTCCCCCGGGCCGACAGCGTGATGCGGCCGATCAAGGTGACGGTCGAGGGCGGCGGCACGGTCCGTGAGGGCTGGCTGGACGGCAGCGGCCGGGTCGACTTCGCGGAGCTGACCGCCGCGTCCCTGCGGGTGACCTTCGAGCGCCCGGAGGGCCAGGCCCTGGAGATCGGCACCGTCGAACTCCCCGGGGTGCCCCCGGTGGACCCGCTGCCCGAGGGCGACGCCTCCACCACCTGCGGCCTGGGCCCAACCCTGCGGGTCAACGGCCAGCGAGTGGAGACTCGGATCAGCGACGGCACCCTCGCCGACCAGCTCACCGGCAACCCGCTGCGCTACGAGACCTGCACCGACCTGGACCTGAACGAGGGTGAGAACCGGGTCGTCGTCGACCCGGGCAACCGCTACCAGGTGCGGTCGGCCCTGGTGGAGTCGGCCGCTCAGAGCGTCACCGATGTCCCGGCCGTCCGGATGGCCGGGGTCGACACCCTGCACGCCTGGGGCCCGAGCGAGCGCAGCTTCGACGTGGACGTCGACGAGGACAGCCTTCTGGTGGTGAACGAGAACTTCAACGAGGGCTGGGAGGCCCGGCTGGACGGCGGCGACGGGCCGCTGGAACCGGTGCGGCTCGAAGGCTGGAAGCAGGCCTGGGTCCTGCCCGAGGGCAGCGCCGGGACGGTCACCCTCACCTACACGCCCGACGCCGTCTACCACCGCGTGCTGGCCGCGGGAGGTGCGCTCGCCGCACTGCTCGTGGTGCTCGCGCTGTGGCCGCGCCGCTGGCTGCCGGGCGGAAGGCGTCTGGCGGTCGAACCCCCGCGCCGCTCGCGCGCCCTGCCCGAGGCGGGCCCCGGCTGGCTGCCGCGCTGGGCGGTACTGCCGCTGGGCCTGGCCTACGGGGTGTGGATCGCGGGCTGGGCCGGTGCGGCCGTGGTCGGCGTGCTCCTGGTGTCCCTGTGGTGGCTGGCACGCGGAGCCCCCCAGCGGTTGCGCCACGCCAAACCCGGAAGACCGTCCATGGGCGGCCGGATGCTGCCGCACCTGGCCGGTCCGTGGGTGGTCACCGGGTCGCTGGCCCTGGCCGGACTGGCCATGGCCTCGGGCACGTACCTGGTGGTGAACATGCCCTTCCACGACATCACGGAGACGCTCGGAACCGCCCTGCGCGGCTGGGTGCCGCAGGCGCTGTGCCTGCCCGCGATGGCGCGCCTGGTCCTGGCCCTGGGCCAGCACGGGGCCGAAGTCGAACCGCCCGTGTCCGAACCCGCCGCCGTGCCGGCCCGGGCCGCCGCCGGGCCTCCGGCCGGTTCGGAGCCGACGTCGGAGCCCGAAACCGTTGCCGAGTCCGAGCCTGTGCCCGGACCGGAGTTCGATCCGGGGGCCGTTCCGGAGTTCGCCCCCGCTCACGAGCGCGACACCGAGCCCGACCCTGAGCACGACGTCGAGGAGGCCCGCAGGTGAGTACGTTCTCGCAGGTGGGCGCGGCACCCGAAACCCGGCTCCAGCCCGTGGGGCCCGAGCCGGGGCGCGGTCTGCCCAAGGGCACCTTCCTGGTGGCGGCGGGCGCGTTCCTGCTGACCCTGGCCCTGCTGCTGCCGCTCTACGTCCACGACCGGGTCGCCCCGCTCCCGGCGGCGGCCTCCTTCGACCTGCGGATGACCGACCAGGAGGCCGCCTACCTGGACACCGCCACCTGGACGTGGGTGGAGACCGCCGAGCTCGAACAGGTCACCCGGGTGGAGGCCTCCGCGCACGGCAGTGACTGGTCGGCCTGGGAGATGACGGTGAGCACCTCCGCGTCGGACCAGGTCATCGACCACTGGAGCCGTCGCGTCATCGTCGACCGGGAGACCGGTCGGGCGGTCAACTGCTGCGGTGAGCACGTCAACGGCGACCGCGCGGTCCGCCAGGCCGGGCTGGTGCTGTACTGGCCGCCGGGCGTGTCCGAGGGCGGTCACTCCTTCTACGACGCCGAGGTGCGCTCGGCCCCCTCGGTCGAGTTCGACGAGAACGACGAGGTCGCCGGGGTTCCGGTGCGCCGCTACACCCAGACCGTGGACCGGACCCAGGTCCCCGAGTCCGCGCGGGACGTGCCCGCGGCCCTGTTCGATCCGGGCGCCGAGGGCACCGTCCGGGCGAACCGCTGGCTGACGGCGGAGCGGACCTTCTGGGTCGAGCCGGTCACCGGCATGGTGGTGGACATGGCGGAGAGCCGCTCCGAGACCCTGCGCCCGCAGAACGGTTCCGGTGAGGTGGCCCTGCTCGACGCCGAGCTCACCCTGGCCGACGGGCAGGTCTCCGGTTACGCGGAACAAGCCCGGACGCGGTCGCTGCTGCTCCGGGGGCTGGACCGGTGGGCACCCTGGACCCTGGGCCCGCTCGGGACGCTCGCTGTCCTGGCCGGGCTGGTCACCGCCTGGCGGGCCCGCCCGCCACAGGAGGAGGAGACCCCCGCGGCGACGGAGGCGGAAGCGGTGGAGGCGCCGGAGAAGGCACCGGTGTCTGAACCCGAGGCACGCGGGCCGTAGGGCGAAAACCCGGTGACGGGCGGCGGTTCCGCTCGGCATGATCGTTCCGAGTCCACTCCTTCGGAGCCGACATGCCCAGCCGTCCCACCGCCGTCGCGCGGACCCGGGCCGCCCGCCGGATCCGCGCGGCCGTGCTGCTCACCGCCGTCCTGCTGTCCTCGATGGGTGACGAGGTGGTGCTGGTCGCGGCGATCTTCCGGCTGGCCGAGACCGGGAACTCCCTGTGGGTGACCGCCCTGCTGGTCGCCCAGATCGGACCGCTCATCCTGCTGGCGCCGCTGGCCGGGGTGGTGCTGGACCGCTTCGACACCGGCCGGGTCCTGGTCCTGGCCTGCGTGGGACAGGGGCTGGCCATCCTGCCCGCGGTCTGGTTCCAGCATCCCGGCGCGCTGGTCCTGTGCGTGCTCGCGGTCAGTTCCATGGCGGCCTTCGCCAATCCCGCGATCCTCACCCTGCTGCCGAGCGCCGCCGGTGAGCTCTCCCCGGTGCACGCCAACTCCCTGTTCGAGGGGGTACGGGCCTCGGCCACCGTGCTGGGTCCGCTGGTGGGCGGGATGCTGGTCGGACTCTTCGGGGTCACCCCGGCCCTGCTCCTGGACTCGGCGAGCTTCTTCGCGGCCGCGACCGCCTTCCTGCTGCTGGGGGTGCGCCGCCCGGCGGTCAGCACCTCGGGCACCCTGTGGTCCGGTGCGGCGGACGGCGCCCGCCACCTGCTCCGGACCCGGCTGTTCCGGATTCTGCTGCCGGTGCTGGTCCTGGCGGTGGTGGCCACCTCCACCACCAACGTCGCCATGGTGTTCGTGGTCCGCGAGGTCATGGGGCACGGCGCCGAGGTCTTCGGCGCGCTGACCGCGGGCTGGGGCGCGGGCCTGCTGCTGGGCGCGCTGGCCGTCTCCCTGTCGTGGCCGACCCCGTCGGGCCGGGGCGTGGCGCTGGCGGCGGCCCTGATCGGGTCGGCGCTGGCACTGTGGGCCTGGTTCCCCGTGCTGTGGATGGCGGCGCTGTGCGTGGTCCTGGCCGGTGCGGGCAACGCGGTGCACAACATCCTGCTCAGGTCGGTGGTCCACCACCACACGCCCGAAGCGCTCCTGGGGCGGGCGCACGCGCTCATGGGTTCGGTGGTCAACAGCGGTTTCGTCGCCGGTTTCCTGATCGCCGGGTGGTTCGCCGCCGACCACCCCCGGGAACTGTTGGCCGTCGCGGGCGCGGTGGCGCTCCTGGCCGGGCTGCTCGGGGCGCTCGCTGTCCACATGCTCCGCGCGGAGAGTGACTGAAGCAGTACAATCGAACCCATGTGCGGACGCTATGCCCAGTCCAGGAACGTGCACCAGCTCCAGCTGGCCTTCGGCCTCCCCGAGGAGGCGCTGGGCCGGGAGGGCGACCCGCGGGCCTGGCCGCCGTTGGAGGAGCTCGACCCGGACTACAACATCTCGCCGGGCCGACCCGTCTACGCGGTCCTCGGGCCGCCGCCGCAGGGCGAGGACACCGGTCCGCCGGGGCCGCGCTCCCTGCACACCATGCGCTGGGGGCTCGTGCCCTCCTGGGCCAAGGACCGCAACATCGGCTACCGGATGATCAACGCCCGCAGCGAGACCGTCGCGGACAAGCCCGCCTTCCGCACCGCCTACCGGCGCCGCCGCTGCCTGCTCCCGGCGGACGCCTACTACGAGTGGCAGCTGCTCAACAAGGACGGCACCGCCGAGGCCAGTACCTCACCCGCCACCGATCCCCAGCACAGGAAGCGCAAGGCCAAGGCCCTCAAGAAGCCGTTCTCCATCCACTACCAGGAGAGCGAACCGCTCGCCCTGGCCGGGATCTTCGAGCGCTGGCGCGACCCCGAGGTCGACGACGAGAACGACCCCGCGGCCTGGCTGTGGTCCTGCGCGGTGATCACCACCGAGGCCGCGCCCCAGCTCGCGCACATCCACGAACGCATGCCCGTGGTGGTGCCCGCCGACGGCTGGGCCGCCTGGCTCGACCCGGCCTCCGGCCCGGACGACCTGTCCCACCTGCTGGACGAGACCCCGGTGGCCCGGTTCGAGGTCGACGAGGTCTCCACCGACGTCAACAGCATCAAGAACAACCGCCCTGACCTGCTGGAGCCCGTCGAGGACGCGGGCCCTGCCCATCCGGAGACACTTTTCTGACCTCGGGGTGGGTGGACAGGCCGGGGGACGTCCTGTGTATGGTGTGCGAGGCCACAGGGGAGTGCTTCCCCTGAGCCCGGGACACCGTGATCGAGGTGTTCCGAGCACGTTGGACGTGCGCACATATGAATACGCAACGCGGGAGCTCGCGCCATGGCGGGCTGAGAGGGCGACTCAAGGGTGTCGCCGACCGCAGAACCTGTTCGGGTAATTCCGACGTAGGGAGGCATGCCATGACGGCTATCGACAGTCGTGACGTTTCCACCGGCGACGAGCACCAGGTGACCACCGGTCCCATCATGGGATCGCGCAAGGTCTACCAGGAGATCGACACCCCCGAAGGTCTCACGCTCCGCGTCCCGCAGCGCCGGGTGGAACTCAGCAACGGCAGCCATTTCGATCTGTACGACACCTCCGGCCCGTACACCGACGAATCCGCACACATCGACGTCCACCAGGGGCTCCCGCGCACCCGTGAGTCGTGGGCCCTGGACCCCGTGAACGGCTCGGTCAGCCAGCTGGCCTACGCCAAGGCCGGGATCATCACCCCCGAGATGCGCTTCGTGGCCGCCCGGGAGGGCATGGACCCCGAGTTCGTCCGCGAGGAGGTGGCGATCGGCCGCGCGGTCATCCCGGTCAACCGCAACCACCCGGAGTCCGAGCCGACCATCATCGGCAAGAAGTTCCTGGTCAAGATCAACGCCAACATCGGCAACTCCGCGGTCACCTCGTCGGTGCCCGAGGAGGTCGAGAAGATGGTGTGGGCCACCCGCTGGGGCGGCGACACCGTGATGGACCTGTCCACCGGCAAGCGCATCCACGAGACCCGCGAGCGCATCATCCGCAACTCGCCGGTGCCCATCGGCACCGTCCCGATCTACCAGGCGCTGGAGAAGGTCGACGGCGACCCCACCAAGCTCAGCTGGGAGATCTACCGCGAGACCATCATCGAGCAGGCCGAGCAGGGCGTGGACTACATGACCGTCCACGCGGGCGTCCTGCTCAGGTACGTGCCGCTGGCCGCCCGCCGCGTCACCGGCATCGTCTCGCGCGGCGGCTCCATCATGGCCGCCTGGTGCCTGGCCCACCACAAGGAGAGCTTCCTCTACACCCACTACGAGGAACTCTGCGAGATCTTCCGCCAGTACGACATCACCTTCTCCCTCGGTGACGGTCTGCGGCCCGGCTCCATCGCCGACGCCAACGACGAGGCCCAGTTCGCCGAGCTGCGCACCCTGGGCGAGCTCACCCACATCGCCCGCGCGCACGACGTGCAGGTGATGATCGAGGGCCCCGGCCACGTGCCGATGGACAAGATCAAGGAGAACGTGCGCCTGGAGGAGGAGCTGTGCGGCGAGGCGCCGTTCTACACGCTCGGCCCCCTGGCCACGGACGTCGCCCCCGGCTACGACCACATCACCTCGGCCATCGGCGCCGCCCAGATCGGCTGGTACGGCACCGCGATGCTCTGCTACGTCACCCCCAAGGAGCACCTGGGGCTGCCCAACCGGGACGACGTCAAGACCGGTGTCATCACCTACAAGCTCGCCGCCCACGCCGCCGACATCGCCAAGGGCCACCCCCGGGCGCAGGAGTGGGACGACGAGCTGTCCAAGGCGCGCTTCGAGTTCCGCTGGCAGGACCAGTTCCACCTGTCGTTGGACCCCGAGACCGCCCAGTCCTTCCACGACGAGACCCTGCCCGCCGAACCCGCCAAGACCGCGCACTTCTGCTCCATGTGCGGGCCCAAGTTCTGCTCGATGAAGATCTCCCAGGACGTGCGCAAGTACGCGGCGGAGAACGGCCTGGACACCGTCGAGGCGATCGAGAAGGGCATGGCGGACAAGTCCGCGGAGTTCGCCGACGGCGGTAACCGCGTCTACCTGCCCCTGGCCGACTGAGGCTGTGGGCTCCTGGTACCCCGGTACCGGGAGCCCACCGTTCGCTTTCCTGGGGTCCGGTTTCCTGGGGTCCGGTTTCCTGGAGTCCGGGGCTCCGGGAAACCGTCTCTCTAGGAGCGGGGGAGTGCCGGCTTCCACTCCTCGGCGAGGAGCCCGTACAGCGCCTCGTCCAGGAACTCGCCCAGGACCCAGGCCGAGGAGCGCATGACGCCCTCGCGGACGAAGCCGTTGTTCTCGGCCATCGCCAGCACGGCGGTGTTGTCGGCGAGCGTCTCGATCTGGAGCCGGTGCAGGCCGCGGACGACGAAACCGTAGTGGCACAGCACCGCGACCGTGTCCGTGCCGTAGCCCTTGCCGCGGGCGGACGAGAGAATGCCTACGCCGAGGTGCGCGGACCGGCTGTGGGTGTCGATCCCCCACAGACTCGCGGTACCCACCAGCGCCTCGGTCCCCAGGTCGACCACGGAGAAGGCGGCCGTGGACACCGCACCGTCGTCCACGGTGACCGCGGAGTACTTCGAGCCGGGCATGGTCGGCCGCCACGGCGACCCCTGGGCCCGCGAGTGGGTCACCGGGTCGTCGTAGAGGTCGGCCTGGAGGACCGGGATGTCGTCCTCGTGCCGGGCGCGGAGCCCGACCTTACTTCCTCTGAGCATTCAAGCTTTCTATCCGGCCGCGCTGTCGCCCGCAACCCGGTTTTTCTCACGGTTCAGCTCCCGGTGCCAGAGGAACAGGACGGGCGGGATCACCAGTTCCACGGCGAGCAGGGCCAGCAGGAAGGGGTGCGGCACTCCCTCCAGCAGGGCGCCCGTGCCGACCAGGACCAGAGCGGACGGGGCGACGAGCGACTGGACGGGCCGTAGGGAACGCACCGGGGGACTCCGCCCGGCAGGGATGTCTCCGCCGACCCTGAGGCCGCCCTCCGGAGGGGATCGGGCGGGGTCGGCGCGGCCCGAACGGCTAGTGCGGCTTGTACACGCTGGACACCAGGTGGACGCCGACGTAGTCGTCGGAGTCGGCGGCGTGCAACTCCATCTCCACCAGCCGCGCCATCGAACGGGGGTCGCGGGCCAGCATCATCTCCACGGTCGAGGCGGACAGCACCGTGCGCGGCTTGACCCACTCCAGTTCGAGTCCGGCCTCGGTGACCACCTCGGTGAGCTGTTCAGCGGTGAAGCAGCGGGTGATGGAGCCGTCCGGCCAGGGGACCAGGAGCACGTCCGCGCTGGGGGCGTGGCTCAGCTCGGGCCAGTAGTCCTGTTCGGCCAGCAGCGCCATGCCCAGTACCACCGAGTCCACGCAGACCAGCGCCCGGCCGCCCGGACGCAGTACCCGGGCCACCTCCGCCATCGAGGACTCCGTGGCCAGATGCCGGGAGAGGACCCGGTTGTCGGCGATCACGCCGTCGAAGGACTCGGAGGCGAAGGTACGCAGGAGGGCGGAGTCACCGACCACGTGCCGCAGCCGCCCCCGGGGAGCGGGAGGCGGCACCACGGCGCGGCCGTTCACCAGGGTGAGCGGGCGGCGCATGGCCATGTCCACCGACGGCAGCAGGGTGACGACGTCGTGCCCGGCGGCCACGGCGCGCGGGGTGCCCTGGAAGTCCGGACTGGACAGATCGAGTAGTCGGGAGGGGCTCCTGGGGAGCCAACGGCTGATCTGCGCCTCGGCGACCGCCCAGTAGAACCGCCAGTAGTCCGAGAGCCGGTCTGTGGTGGCGAACTGCGTGGCGGGCGATCGGGGGCGGTCGGAGGCCGGAGTCGGGGACGGTCGCACGTGCACTCCTCTCCCATCCTTCAAAGGGTTCTACCCGCACTCTGCCATGCCTCACCTCCGATGACAGGGGCAAACGACAAACTTCGACCGGACCGGGACCTTCGTCCCCCCGCCGCGCACGGAATCAGGCCGGGAAGGGTGTTGTTGTCACCATCACCGTCCGAGGAGTACGGAGCTCGGAGGGTGTTCGCGACGCTGGGAACACGGAAGGGGCTGGGTTCGGAACATGCCGACCGCTGGTGCGTGCCTTGAGCGCGGGGAAACGGTGTCGGCGCCACGCGGCGTCGATGTGCAGGTCCGTGGTGTGGGACCGTATCGTTGGGATATGGACGCCCCACCAGGGACCAGCGCGAGGAGGCCGAAGGGCTTGGACCAGAGCCAGGAGACAGCCGAGGAACGGGACGAGCGGTTCGAGAGGGACGTGCTTCCCTTCCTCGACCAGCTCTACTCGGCGGCGCTGCGCATGACCCGCAATCCCTCTGACGCCGAGGACCTGGTCCAGGAGACCTTCGCCAAGGCGTTCGGTTCCTTCCACCAGTTCAAGGCGGGGACCAACCTCAAGGCGTGGCTGTACCGCATCCTCACGAACACCTTCATCAACTCCTACCGCAAGAAGCAGCGGGAGCCGAAGCAGGCCGGGACCGAGGACGTCGAGGACTGGCAGCTGGCACAGGCCGCCTCGCACACCGCGGCGGGCCTGAAGTCCGCCGAGGCGGAGGCGCTCGAACACCTCCCCGACAGCGACGTCAAGCGCGCCTTGCAGGAGCTGCCGGAGGACTTCCGGATCGCGGTGTACCTCGCTGACGTCGAGGGGTTCGCGTACAAGGAGGTCGCCGAGATCATGGGCACCCCGATCGGAACGGTCATGTCCCGATTGCACAGAGGCCGGCGCCAGCTGCGTTCCCACCTTGAGGAGTACGCGGTGGACCGCGGTTTCCTGCCGGCGACGCGGGCGGCGGAGGCCTCGGCGGTCGCTTCGGGATCGTCGGCCGGTGGTCGGGGACAGGTGAGTGGTTCGGATCGAGGAGACCGGTGATGAGCGGCGGCCACGACAAGTCTGAGACGGGCGACACCCCGTGCAGCGAGGTGCTCGACAAGCTCTACACCTACCTCGACGGTGAGCTCGAGGAAGGTAACTACACCGAGGTCAAGGCGCATCTGGAGGGGTGCAGCCCGTGCCTGGACGAGTACGGCCTGGAGGAGGCCGTGAAGAAGCTCGTCGCCAAGCACTGCGGCTGCGACCCCGTTCCCCTGGATCTGCGGGACAAGGTCCTGGGGCGGCTGGCGCAGGCACGCAACGAGCAGTTGGCCCGTGAGGCCAGGGCCGAGTCTCCCCAGGCGCCTGCCTGAGAGCGGTTCGGTCACCCGCCCGGAGCGGTTCCGCCGCCGGTCGGGGTGGTTTCGGACAGGCTCCGCGGGGCCGGGGCCGGGGCTCGGGCTGAGGCCCCGACGGTAGCGGGCAGCGGCCCGACAATACGAAGCGGCGAAGGTTGGAACTCCAACATTCGCCGCTTTTGTGTGTCTGGTGATGAATATTATCATCTGTCGGAGTATGGTCTTTTTGTGTGGTTTTGTAGAAAGTGTGAGATGCCTCCCGTCGGGGCCGGGGGTTTTGGTCACTGAGGTGTCGGGTGGGTGGTTCTCGGGGGGATCGACACGCCCGATACCGGGAATCTGTTTTTGACCGTGACCGACTCGGAATGAATTTCCTCGAACTCTCTCGCGGCTGTTTCGGTTGCTCACGATGGGTAGTCATGCCTGCTGGCCTCCGCTGGGAGGGCTTCCGGGATTGCCCGAGCCGCCGGTGATTGCCGGAGGGGCCGCTCAGGCCTATTGTCACTCTGTGTAGTTGTTTGTCATTGCTAATGGAATTAGTAATTCCGCTCTTCGGAACTTACTGCCCAGGTTGGCGTCTGTGGTGCCGCCGGTTCGGGTTGGGGGTAATCGGGTGGGTGTTGTGGCCCGTTAAACTGGAGGCCTTATCCAACGAATGGGGTAATTTGCGCGACGTGCTCGGGGGATGAGCGGGCTGTCGCGGCCGGGAGAGGGGAACGACGATGTTCGTCACTATGTTCGGTGCCATGATGACTGCTGTTTTGGTGGCTTCCACTTTTACCGGATGGTCTTGGTGGTAGAACAGAACCGGTGAAACCATGACAGTCCGGTCGTCGTCGGCGGGGGGTGAACGGGGTTGCGGGCTCTTCCTGGGGGCGCGCGTGTCTACGTCGGAATCATCGTTGTCAGTGCTGTCGCCATCGTGCTCATCGGTCCTTACACAGGTATCGATGTGGGGACCCTGGTACTCATCGCGGTTCTCTTCGTCGTCGCGGAGTCGATAAGCACGCACGTGGTCGTCGACGTCAAGGAAGCCGGTATCTCACCGAGCTCCGCCGTGGCGCTGGCCGCGGTCGTGCTGGTCGGGCCGGCCGGGGCCGCGGTGGTGGGCCTGGCCTCCTGCCTGGCGATCCGCCGGCAGGGCCCGGTGAAACGGGCCTTCAACGGTGCGCAGTTCGCCCTGGCGGCCTACGCGGCCGGACACGTCTACCTACTACTCGGCGGCACCGTCGGTGTTCCGGGACAGTCGGACTTTCCCGGCATCGTCCTTCCGTACGTCGCCGCCGTCCTGACACACACGCTGCTCAACTCGGCGCTCATCGGCATCCTCATGTGGTGCCTGGGCGTCACCCGGCCCGCTGGCGCGGGGCGCCTGCGCTGGCGGCCGCTGGCCGCCCTGGAGATCGCCTCCGTCGGCTACCAGATGCTCGGCCTGGCGATCGCGGCGATCTGGGGCGCGGTGGGGATCATCGCCCCGCTCCTCGTGTTGCTGCCGCTGTTCATCGCCAGGTGGGTCTTCGGCCAGCAGACCGCCGAGGCACGGGCGCACGAGGCCACCCTGGCCACGCTGTGCCAGGCCGTGGAGACCAAGGACTACTACACACGGGGCCACTGCATGCGGGTGGCCGAGGGCTCGGCGATGATCGCCGCCGAGCTGGGCATGCCCGCCGAGCGCGTACAGAAGATCCGGTACGCCGGCATGCTGCACGACATCGGCAAGCTCGGCGTGCCCACCAAGGTGATCCAGAAGACCGGAAAGCTCACCGACGACGAGTACGCCGCGATCAAGCTGCACCCCACGCGCGGGTACGAGATCGTCCGCGAGATCAGCTTCCTGGACGAGGCGCTCGCGGGCATCCGGCACCACCACGAGCGACTGGACGGCCGCGGTTACCCGATGGGGCTGGTCGGGATGGAGATCCCCGAGTCCGCTCGCATCATCAGCGTGGCCGACGTCTTCGACTGCCTGACCTCCACGCGGTCCTACCGCAAGGCGTGGTCGGTCGAGGACGCCATCGCCGAGCTCCGACGCTGCGCGGGGAGCCAGTTCGATCCGCGCATGGTCGAGGCCCTCGTCCGGGCCGTCTCCCGTGAGGGTTGGCGGACCCCGGACATCGCGGAGCCCCCAGGGTGCCGTTACGGTTCCACCGAGCGCCCGGACCCCGACGAACCGGGAGCGCCGGTACCCGACCCCCCGGCCGAGGAGAAGAAGACGACACCGGTGGCGGAGTCCACGTCGGCCGGAGCGGTGACGGGTGGTCAGGACCGGTGATGACGCAGAAGCAGTCGGACGGGGCGGGCCCCTCCGGTCCCCAACCCGGCGGACCGGAGGGCGGGGCACTGGGCCACCAGCGTTCGGGAGGGCCGTTCTGGCGCACCGCGCGCCCCTTCCGGGCCCTGTTGGTGGGCGGGGTGGGCGCCGCCTCGCTGGCGGCCCTGGTGCTGACGGCCGCGGCCGGCTTCGAACAGCCCTACGTGGCCCTGGCCTTCTGCCTGGTCATCGCCGGGGGGGAGCTGGCCAGGATCACGCTGCCCGGCAACCGCGAGTCCGCGCCGATCGCCCTGGCCGGGGCGATCGCCTACGCGTTCCTGATCGGCCTGGGCGGTGAAGCGAGTCACCACACCGCCTGGCAGGTGGTGGCGGTGGTCGCCCTGGGCGTCGCGCTGGGCGAGCTGCCGCACGTGGCGGTGGGGCGCAGTCCCCGTCTGGAGGACGTGGCGCGCCGGGTGCTCACCGCGCTCCTGCTCGCCGCGGCCTTCCGCCCGCTCGTTGAGGCGCTGGCCCTGACCGGGCCCTCCGTCGCGGTGGCCCTGCTCATGACCGGGACCGTCGCCCTGGCCTGGGCACTGGACGTCGCGCTCTCGGCCGTGCTCCGCGCCGAAAGGCTGCGCACCCGGCTGCGGGTGGCGCTGCGCGACGAGGCCCGGGCCCAGGTCGCCACGGGGGGCGCGATCGCCTCCAGCGGCGTGCTGATCGCCCTGGCCTGCACGGTGACCGGCCTGGTGGGCCTGCTGGTCTTCCTCGCCCCGCTGCTGGTGTCACAGGTGGCCTTTCGCAGGCACGCCGAGGTGCGCCGCACCTACCTGGAGACGGTGCGGGCACTGTCCCGGGT
This sequence comes from Nocardiopsis metallicus, assembly GCF_014201115.1. GTDB lineage: Bacteria > Actinomycetota > Actinomycetes > Streptosporangiales > Streptosporangiaceae > Nocardiopsis > Nocardiopsis metallicus. Next base: position 4,186,534 of record NZ_JACHDO010000001.1, on the reverse strand, counting down.
CACCGAGGTGGGCGGGTACGTGGAGAACGGGCACTCGCGCCGGGTCAGCCAGCTCTCCCACGGGATCGCCTGCGAACTCGGGCTGGCCGAGGCCGAGCTGCTGGAGCTGGAGTACGCGGCGCTCATGCACGACATCGGCCAGTTGTCGCTGCGCGAACCCATCGCGGGCGGGGCGACCGTCCTGGCCTCGCCGAGGGAGCAGCGCCGGATCGCGGAGCTGGGTTCGGCCATCATCCGTGAGACCGGGGTGCTGGACAACGTCGCGGAGATGGTCCGCCGCCAGTGCGAGCCGCTGGCCGGAGACGGCGACGAGGGTGTGCCCCCGCTGGGCAGCCGGGTCATCAAGGTGGCCAACGCCTTCGACGACCTGGTCGGCGAGAACGGCGACGCGGAGCGCCGCGCCGCCGTCGTGGAACGCCTGCGGATGGACACCGACAGAGAGTACGACCCCCGCGTGGTCGACGCCCTGTCCCGCGTGCTCGAACGCCGGTAGCGGTCAGCCGCCCCGGTGCGCGGCCCCCAGGGTCCGCTCGAGGAGCTCCGCCTCGGCCTCGAAGGGGTAGCGGGTGGGCGCGACGTCCGCCGAGACTATCCAGGCGTCGCCGTCACCGCGCTCCGCTATCACCCGCTCGGCCAGGTCCGCGACGGCCTCGGGGGCCAGGATCCGGTTGCCCACGGTGCCCAGGTCCGTGTGCGGCAGCCACTCCCGGACCGGGTCGATGAGGGCGGTGTCTACGAACCCGGGGCAGAGGGCGTTGAAGGTGACCGGGTCCGCGGCGAACGTCCGGGCGAGGGAACGCACGAAGCTCACGGCGGCGTGCTTGGTCGCCGTGTAGACCTCCGTGTGGGGGCTGAAGAGCACGCCCGCCACACTGGCCGTGACCACGATCGATGCGCCCGGCCGATGGCGCATCAGCGGCAGTGCCGCGTGCACGCCGTAGACGACGCCGTCCAGGTTGACCGCGACGGTGCGGCGGTAGGAATCCAGGTCGTAGGGGATCCCCTGGGCCGGGCCGCTCTCGCTCGGCCCGGTCAGTCCGGCGTTGAGGTGGAGCACGTCCAGGCCGCCGTGTGCCTGCGCCGCGGTGTCGACCGCGGCCTCGACCTGCGCGAAATCGGTGACGTCGGTGTACTCGAAGCGCGCGCCGACCTCCTCGGCCAGGGCCGCGCCCGCCTCGGCGTCCAGGTCGGCGATCACGACCCGGCCGCCGTCGGCCGCCGCCCGCCGGACCAGCGCCGCGCCGATCCCCTTCGCCCCGCCGGTGACCAGGACGCTCCTGCCCGTACAGGCACCCATATCCGACCTCTCCGTCGCTGAGGACCCTGACTCCTCCTCGAACCTAGACGGCGGTTCGGAGGCGGACCAGGGCGCGTGAACCCCTGTGGGGTAGGGGTGCGCACCACCCTGCCCCGGGGTGCGGACCCCCGTGGGCGCGGTCGGAGCGGTCGCGGGTCCGCCGGTCAGTCGCGGGGCGGGCGCAGACGGGTGACGAACTTGTAGCGGTCGCCGCGGTAGAGCGAGCGCACCCACTCCACGGGGTGGCCGTCGCCGTCGAAGCTGTGCTGGCAGTGCAGGACCAGGGGCAGGCCCACGTCCACGCCGAGCAGGCGGGCCTCGTTCGGCGTGGCCAGCACCGTTTCGATGGAGGCCTCCGCCTCGGCCAGGGAGACGTCGTAGGCGCTCGCCAGAGCCTCGTAGAGCGACGCGTAGCGGTCGAGCTGCCTCCGGAGTCCGGGGAAGCGCCGCGCGGCCAGGTGGGCCGTTTCCACGGCCATCGGCTCGCCGTTGGCCAGGCGGAGCCGCTCGATGCGCAGCACGCGGCCACCGGAACGGATGGCGAGGAGCTCGGCGAGCTGGTCGTCGGCGTTGATGTAGCTGACGTCCAGGATGCGGGTGGCCGGATGCAGGCCGTGCGCCCGCATCTCCTGCGTGTAGCTGGTCAGCTGGAGGACCTGCGCGACCTTCGGCTTGGCCACGAACGTGCCCTTGCCCTGGATGCGCAGCAGACGCCCCTCGACGACCATCTCGGTCAGGGCTTGGCGCACCGTGGTGCGCGAGGTGCCGAACTGCGTCGCCAGGGCGCGCTCGGGCGGGACCGGGTTCCCGGCCGGCATCGCCTCGATCAGCTCCAGCAGCTGTTTCTTGACCTGGTAGTACTTCGGCACCCGGGGGTTGCCGTCCAGTGTGCGCTGACCAGTCATCAGTCTCCTCCGCCGCGTCCCGCGCTCGCCATCGCACCGCGCCCGGAAGTGGCCGGTCCGGTGGCTGTTCGGCCGCCGATTGGTGTGGACCACTGGTCGAGTGCGTGTCTCTTGAGTATGCACGTCTTCATGGGATGATTTGTGAGTGCCTCACCTCAGCGACCTCATTCGCCGCCACACCTCACTCAAGCAGGCGGACCTGGAGTGGATCCACTCACTGGTCTCGGACTGGCAGCTCCTGGCCGACCTCTCCTTCGCGGACCTCGTGCTGTGGGTGCGTCTGCGCGATGACGACGGCTGGGTCGCCGTCGCGCAGATGCGTCCCACCACCGGACCGACCGCCTTCCAGGACGACCTGGTCGAGACGGTGCTCCGGGACGACATGACCGATGTCACGTCCCGCTCCGGCCCCAGAGTGGTCGGCCGCCGCGCCCTCATAGACCGCGCCTGGAGCGAGGGGCGGATCTGCCGGGACGGTGACCCCGACTGGTCGGGCGGGGTGCCGGTCCGCGAGGAGACCATCCCGGTCCGCCGCGCGGGCAACCTCATCGCCGTCATCCAGCGCAGCACCAACCTGAGCTCGGCGCGTACCCCCAGCCGACTGGAGCTCACCTACCTCCAGAGCGCGGGCGACCTGGCCCAGATGATCGCCGAGGGGGCCTTCCCGTTCAGCGACCAGGGGCCGCTCATGGTCCGTTCGCCGAGGGTGGGCGATGGTCTACTCAGACTGGACCAAAACGGTGAAGTGGTCTACGCCAGTCCCAACGCCCTCTCGGCCTACCGGCGGTTGGGCCTGACCGCTGACCTGGTGGGCGCGCGCCTGGACCGCACCACGCTCGAACTCGCCGCGCAGGGCGAGGCCCGCGACGAGAACCTCACCTACACGGCGAGCGGCCGAGCCCCGCAGGAGGCCGAGGTCGACGCGCGCGGGGTCACCGTCCAACTGAGGTCCATACCTCTGGTCATCGACGGGGTGCGCATCGGCGCGCTGGTGATGGTCCGCGACGTCACCGAGCTCCGGCGGCGCGAGCGCGAGCTCATGACCAAGGACGCCACCATCCGGGAGATCCACCACCGGGTGAAGAACAACCTCCAGACGGTGGCGGCGCTGCTACGGCTGCAGTCGCGGCGCCTGGACATCCCCGAGGCGCGGGCGGCCCTGGACGAGGCGGTGGGGCGGGTGGGATCGATCGCGATCGTGCACGAGATGCTCTCGCACACCCCGGACGAGGTCGTTGACTTCGACGACATCGCCGACCGGGTCATGCAGATGGCGGCGGAGGTGTCCTCGACCGGCAGCGCGGTGGTGCCGCGCCGGGACGGGCACTTCGGGCTGCTGAACGCGCTGGTGGCCACGCCGCTCTCGATGGTCCTGGCCGAACTGGTGCAGAACGCGGTGGAGCACGGGCTGGATCAGGGGCCGGGCCTGATCGAGGTGAGGGTGCGCAGGTTCGACGCCGGGCCCGGGTTCCCGGGGCCGAGCAGTCTGGAGCTGGCCGTCTCCGACGACGGCGGCGGACTGCCGGAGGACTTCGACCTGGAGGGGACCACGAGTCTGGGCCTGCAGATCGTGCGGACCCTGATCGTGGGAGAGCTCGGAGGGACCCTGGCGATCAAGCCGAAGGAGACCGGAGGGACCGAGGTGGCGATCAGCCTGCCACTGGAACACGAGGAACGCGAGGTTCCGTGAGGTGATGAGCCCGGTGGGGGCGTGCGGTCGTGCGCCGTCCCCCGCCGCGCCAGCGGGGGTCGGTCGGCGTCATCGTCTGTTCGTGCTTGGGGGCGTCGGCTAGCTACGGACCATGGGCCGTAGCGCGAAACCACGGCGCTTGATGCGGCGTCGTTCCTCTTCCGAGGTGCCGCCCCAGACTCCGCCGTCCTGGCCGCTCTCCAGCGCCCACTTCAGGCAGGCCGAGCTGACCGGGCAGCGCTGGCAGACTGCCTTGGCCTCCTCGATCTGGATCAGTGCGGGGCCGAAGTTGCCGATGGGGAAGAAGAGTTCGGGGTCTTCGTCACGGCAGGCTGCGTCATGGCGCCAGTCCATGCGGTCCACTCCTCACAGTGAGGCGATCATTTGTGAAGCTTTTCACGATCGGAATGTGCAAGGGCGCCCGGTGGAGGGGATCCACCGGCGGGTCGTCAAGGCCGAGGTAGTTGAGGTTTCACCCCACGGCCACGTGGGAAGCGCCCAAATTAACTCGCCCGTAACTCGCGGCGATATCTTGAGCGTGACAGGATCACCGGGGCCATGCAAGAGCTCGCGAGGCCAAAGGTCCTGTTCTCCGTGTCGGGTGCGTCACAGTGATCGGGAATGGCCGCTTTCCCCGCAATTAACAGAAGATTCGTAATGCCTTCGGTACCGATTGGAAGTTGACCTCTTCACGCTCGCCCAGGTATTCGCCGTCGATTTGGAAGGCTCTCGGGTGAGTCGAGGAGATCCGCAGCCACGGTTGGTCGTGCCAGGTCACGTACCCGTCCCCACGTGCGGGAAGGCCCTTGGGCAAGAACATTTGGGAAAGAACCCAGCCAGTATGCATGTCTTGCACAACGGCCACGTCGCCCAGCGCGTGCGAAGGCTTCGTCAGCGCGAAAGCGTCCAGTCCCAGCTCGAAACGGGAGTCCGGGGTCGGCTGGAGTGGGAAGGCGCCCGCGTAGGTCCACGGGGTCGTATTGGTGACCAAGGCGAAATACGCGTCGTCCAAGGACCCTCCGTCAGTGGCGACGCTCAGTGACGGATCGCGCAGATCCCCCTGGAAGAACAGTTTCGCCGCGGCTTCCGCGTACAGCGCGGGTGTCGCCTTCCGGCCGACCTCGCGTTCGAGTTCCACCTGGTGCACCACGTCGGCGTCCCAGCCGAAACCAGCACAGAAGGTGAAATAGCGGTCGTCCTGGTCGCTGGTGATCCGGCCCAGCCCGATATCCCGCCGACGGTCGGCCTTGATGGCCTTCAGTACCGCGCCGGTCGCGTCGACCGGGTCGCCGGGTACGCCCAGGGAACGGATGAACACGTTCGCGCTGCCGCCGGGGATCACCGCGTAACCGGGGCGGGTCAACCCTTCCGGGGTGGACAGGAGCCCGTTGACGACCTCGTTGACGGTGCCGTCACCGCCCAGGCTCAACACGAGTTCGTACCCCTCCGCGGCCGCCCCACGGGCCAGCTCGCGGGCGTGGTTCCGATACGCGGTCTCCACGGCCGTGACGTCCAACTCCTCCGTCAGAGCGCCGAGGATCACCTCACGGGTACGGGAAGTGGTCGTGGTCGCCTGGGGATTCATGATGAAGAGGGATCGCACGTCGCCAGTGTAGGCGTTCCCCTACCAACTGGTAATACGGAAGGCGGGGATGAGGCGCCGGCGGACGTCGCGGGGCCGGGAAGGGGAACGCCGGGAGCGCGTATAGGCTCGTCAGGTGTCTTCGCGTCCCATCACCATCGTCATCGCCGCCGCGCTTGAGGCCCTGATCGGGCTGGTCGCGGCGATCGCCGGAATCTACAGCCTCTACACCGCGATCACCGGCCGGGCCGCCGACCCGGTCTCGTCGGCCGTCCCGCTCGCCGTGATCGGTGTCGGGGTCGGCGCGCTGCTGGTCTTCGTCGCGCACGGGCTGTGGCAGCTGCGCGACTGGGCCCGGACCCCGGTGGTGGTCACCCAGCTCTTCATGGCCGTGATCGCCTACTACATGTTCACCGGCGGGCAGTTCGTGATCGGCTCCGTGATGATCGGCACCGCCGTCATCGCCGCGGCCGCCGTTCTGGCACCGCCGACGACCGCGGTGCTGTTCACCGAGGCGGGGAACGAACGCCGTTAGGGCCTTCGTGGCGGGCGCCCCGGGCGCCCCGGCACCCGCGGTGGGGACCGCGGCCGGTCGCGGGGGCGCGCGCCGCGCACCACTGAAACGTGCCGGTCCCAGGCGTGCTCTGTCGGTGAACCGGGCACACTAGCCGGAACCGCAGGTGACGTCCGTGGGGTGGTGAACATGTCGCAGTGGACTCCTGCCCTTCTCGCGCAGGCGCGGAGGGCGGCGCGAGAGACCCCCGCTAGGCGGGAGCGGTACGTCGATTTCCTCCGGGCCCTGGCCATCCTGCTGGTGGTGCTCGGACACTGGCTCGCCGCCGTGATCGTCTCAGCCAACGGTATGACCGGCGAAAACGCCCTGGCGCACCTGTCCTGGGCCCACCCACTGACGTGGTTCTTCCAGGTCATGCCGGTGTTCTTCCTGGTCGGGGGGTACGCCAACGCGGCCTCCATGGACCAGCACCGGCGCAAGGGCGGTGACGGCGCGGGCTGGCTCCTGGGCCGTACCGACCGGCTGCTGCGCCCGACCAGTGCCTTCATCGGCCTGCTCTGGGGCTGCGCGCTGGTGGCGGGCCTGGCCGGGATGGACCGCGAACTGGTCGCCATCGGGGTCTGGGCCGCCTCGATCCCCCTGTGGTTCCTCGCGGCCTACCTCGGTGTGGTGTTGTGCGCCCCGACCATGTACGCCCTGCACCGCAGGGCGGGAGCCGCCGTGCCCGTCCTCCTGACCGGCGCGGTACTGCTGCTCGACGTGCTGAGGCTGGGTGCCGGGGTGCCGGTGGTGGGAGAGGCCAACTATCTGCTGGTCTGGCTCACGATGCACCAGGTGGGCTTCCTGTGGCGCGACCGGTGGACGCGGACGGGGCCGCTCGCTCCGGCGGGCTTCGCCGCGGCCGGTTTCAGCCTGCTGTTCGTGCTGACCGTGTTCGGTCCCTATCCGGTGAGCATGGTGGACGTGCCCGGGGAGGAGTTGGGCAACGCCTCGCCTCCGACCTTCGCCCTTCTCGTGCTGGGGCTGTCCCAGACGGCGCTCGCTCTCGTGCTGCTGGGGCCGGCCAGACGGATGCTGCGCAGAACCGGGCCCTGGACGGCGGTCGTCGCCGTGAACTCGGTGGTGCTGACCCTGTTCCTGTGGCACATGCTCGCCGCTGTGCTGACCGGCGCCCTGCTCCACGGCACCGGACTCTTCCCCGAGCCGGCGGTGGGTTCGGGGGAGTGGCTCCTGTTCCGGCTCCCGTGGGTGCTCGCGGTCTCGGTGGTGATGGGCGTGTTGTTGGCGGTGTTCGGCCGGGTCGAGGCGCGCACCGCTCCCTCCAGCGCCGGTTGGCGGGCAGGCGGGCTCCTCGGACTGCCCCCCGGGCAGGCACTGTGGAACGCGGCGACCTGGTCGGCGCTGCTGGCCGTGATCCTCGGCCTGGTGTGGGTGGCGCTGGCAGGTCCCGAGCCCCACGGCGTCGGTGCCCTGCCGACCGCTGCGTTCGCTGCCTACGTCGTCGGCGCGAGCGTGTTGCGTCTGGCACGGCGTCGGCAAGCCCGTGCCGCGCAGGAGCAGGAGGATTAGGGGGCGCGACGGACGGAGGCGGCCCCGTCGCCTCCAGGAGGTGACGGGGCCGCCAGGGCAGAACTCAGTCGTCCGTGGTGAGCGCCTGTCGCAGCTGTGCCAGTGTGCGCGCCAGCAGGCGCGACACGTGCATCTGGGAGATGCCCAGTTCCTGGGCGATCTGCGACTGCGTCATGTTCCCGAAGAAGCGCAGCAGCAGGATGCGCTTCTCCCGGGGCGGGAGCTGTTCCAGAAGCGGCTTCAACGACTCCCGGTACTCCACGCCCTCCAGGGACTCGTCGACGATCCCCAGCGAGTCAGCCACCGCGGGGGCGTCCTCGTCACCGCTGTCGGGAGCGTCCAGAGAGACCGTCGAGTAGGCGTTGGCGGACTCCAGGCCCTCCAGCACCTCCTCCTCGGTCATCTGCAGGTGCGCGGCCAGTTCCGCGACGGTGGGGGAGCGCCCCTCCCGCTGGGACAGGTCGCTGACCGCCTTGGTCAGCGAGAGCTTCAGCTCCTGGAGGCGACGGGGAACCCGTACCGCCCAGCCCTTGTCCCGGAAGTGACGCTTGATCTCACCGACGATCGTCGGGGTCGCGTAGGTGGAGAACTCCACCCCGCGCTCCAGGTCGAACCGGTCGATGGACTTGATCAGCCCGATCGTGGCCACCTGGGTGAGATCGTCCAGCCACTCACCGCGGTTGCGGAACCGTCGGGCCAGGTACTCCACCAACGGCAGGTGGAGTTCCACCAGCTCGTCACGGATCGCCCGGCGCTCAGGTGCGTCCGCGTCGAGTTCGTTAAGGCGCTCGAACAACTCTCTCGCGCGCGCCCGGTCGGGCACCGCGTGCTCGGTCTTCGCTGTCAGAGCGGGCCCCCTTTCGCTCACGCCGGCTCCAGGGTGCCTCGGCGTTTGTACAGGACGATGTAGACGCGGTCGTCCGGACCGACCCCCGCGTCGACATCCCCCGCGAGAGCGGACAGGACGGTCCAGGCGAAGGTGTCACGGGCGGGAAGGCGGCCGTCCGCGGTCAGCACCGAGACGGATATGCGCATCCCCTCGGGGGTGAGTTCGAATTCCGTGGTCAGTTCTGTGCCGGGCAGCGCCTGTGAGAGGAGCATCGCGCACGCCTCGTCGACCCCGATCCTCAGGTCCTCGATCTCGTCGAGGGTGAAGTCGAGCCGGGCGGCCAGCCCTGCCGTCGCCGTGCGCAGGACAGACAGGTAAGCGCTGTCGGCGGGCATGTTGACGGTGACAGCGTCGCGTACACCGGTGGCGTCGGCCGTGGGCACAGCGGTTTCTTCGGTCACGTCCCTCCTTCGGGGGGCGAGGTTGCCGCTTGAGAGCAATGTATCTCGTTTCACCCTGCCACTGACGCAGGGAGAACAGATCGTGTCCGGCCTCAGAGGCCCGAACACGAGACGAATGGCCCGGCTCAGCCCTTCTCAGAGCCCAGTGCGGCCAGCGCGTCGCCGTCCAGGCGGCGGACCGTCCATTCGTCCATGGGCGTTGAACCCAGGGTCTCGTAGAACCCGATCGCCGGAAGGTTCCAGTCCAGAACCGACCATTCGAGACGGGTGTAGCCGCGCTCCACGCAGATCCGGGCGAGGTTTCTCAGCAGGGCCCGCCCGTATCCGTGGCCGCGCAGCTCGGGCCGGACGTACAGGTCCTCCAGGTAGATGCCGTGCCTGCCGGTCCAGGTGGAGTAGTTGCGGAACCACAGGGCGAACCCGGCCGCGACCGGGCTGCCGTCGGAACCCGTGTGTTCGGCGACGTGCGCGTACACCGCGGCGTCCGGTCCGAACAGGGCGGTGCGCAGGTCCCGCTCGGTGGCGACGACCGCGTCGGGTTCCTTCTCGTACTCCGCGAGCTCCCGGATCATCCCGTGGATGACGGGAACGTCGTCGGGTCGGGCAGGACGGATCATCGGACCACCTCGGGAGCGGAGCTACGGCTACGGTCGGTCCCCAGGGTATGCGCTGGACGGAGGGGGGCCGCGGCACATCCGGGACCCACGGGACGGATCCTCCCCTCAGTAGGGGGCCGGCCCGCCGTCAGGGCGCCGCCGTCCCGCCTCTCCTAGTGCGGCCGGTGCGCGACCAGCCGCTCCACCATGCCCAAGAGCAGCCGGTCGTGGTGGCCCACCTCGAACCCGGCCTCCTCCGCGACGGTGCGGGGCAGCCTGCGCGGGTGCTTGCGCAGGCGCTCAAGGAGCCGGAACGGGAACCGGGTGTACTCGATGTGGTCGACCAGCAGCAGCCGGCCCCCCGGCACCAGCACCCGGTGCATCTCCGCCAGCGCGCGCCCCTGGTCGGGGATCGTGCACAGCGCCAGAGCGCACAGCACGGTGTCGAACGACTGGTCGGCGAAGTCCAGCGCCTGGGCGTCGCCCTCCACCAGGGTCACCGGGCGGCCCTGCTCCTCGGCTCTCTCCCGGGCCCGCTCCAGCATGGCGGGGCTCAGGTCCACCCCGGTCAGCTTCACCTGCGGCGGGTAGTGCTCCAGGTTCATCCCGGTGCCCACGGCCACCTCCAGGGTGCGCCCCCTGGCGCCGCCACACAGGAGCCTGCGGGTGTTGCGGATACCCGCGGGCTCGATCCGGCCCCCGGTGTCGTAGCTCTTCGCCCGGCCCTCCCAGAGCTCACGGGCCTTCTCCGTACGCGCGTCCATGCCTCTCCCCAGGGGCGGGTGGGATCCCCCTGATGACTTTGGGGCCGCGAGCCCCTCCGGTCAAGGGCGACGCGGGCACACAGCGTCGGACACCGGGGTGAACACGGCGGAGCCCCGCGCTCCCGGTGGCGGGGAACGCGGGGCTCCGCGCGGCGATTCGTGCGGTGGTCCGTGGGGCCGTTCGCTCCTAGAGGACCTTGGACAGGAAGGCCTGGGTGCGCTCGTGCCGGGGGTTGGAGAGCACCTCGTCCGGGGTCCCCGCCTCCACCACGACGCCGCCGTCCATGAAGACCAGCGAGTCGCCGACCTCGCGGGCGAAGCCCATCTCGTGGGTGACCACGACCATGGTCATACCGCCCTTGGCGAGGTCGCGCATGACGTCCAGGACCTCACCGACCAGCTCCGGGTCCAGGGCGCTGGTGGGTTCGTCGAACAGCATCAGCGACGGCTCCATCGCCAGCGCGCGGGCGATCGCCACGCGCTGCTGCTGGCCGCCGGAGAGCTGCTCCGGGTAGGCGTGCGCCTTGTCCGGCAGCCCGACCCGTTCCAGCAGCTCCATGGCGTGCGCGGTGGCCTTCGCCCGCGGAACCCGCTTGACCTGGACCGGCGCCTCGGTGACGTTGCCGAGCACGGTCAGGTGCGGGAACAGGTTGAACCGCTGGAAGACCATCCCGATGTCGCTGCGCTGCGCGGCGATCTCACCGTCGCGCAGCTCGTACAGGCGCCCCCGCTTTTGCCGGTAGCCCATCAGCTCGCCGTTGACCCACAGGCGGCCCGCGGTGAGCTTCTCCAGGTGGTTGATGCAGCGTAGGAACGTGGACTTGCCCGACCCCGAGGGGCCGACGACGCACATGACCTCGCCGCGCTTGACCTCCAGATCGATGCCCTTGAGCACCTCAAGGCGCCCGAAGCTCTTGTGCACGTCCTCGGCCACCACGAGGGCGTCCGCGGGCAGCTCCGCGCCCTCAGCGGTCTCCACGACCCCGTCGTGCGCGGTCACGCCGTTCTCCTCGGCCATCAGTGCGCCCCTCCCACGATGCGGTCCCGGACCCCGCGCTCACTCCGGCTGAACCTGCGTTCGATGAAGTACTGGCCGACCATCAGGACACTGGTGATCGCCAGGTACCACAGGCACGCCGCCACCAGCATCGGGAAGATCTGGTAGGTGCGGGTACCGACCGCCTGGAGCTGGTAGAAGAGCTCGATGGTCACCGGTACGTACGCCAACAGGGCGGTGTCCTTGAGCATCGCGATGGTCTCGTTGCCGGTGGGCGGGATGACCACGCGCATCGCCTGCGGCAGGGTGATGCGCCGCATGATCTTGCTCCGGCTCATCCCGAGCGCCTGGGCGGCCTCGGTCTGGCCCTTGTTCACCGACTGCAGGCCGGCACGGATGATCTCGGCCATGTAGGCGCCCTCGGACAGGGCCAGGGCGAGCAGACCGGCCATGTAGCCGCTCAGCAGCGTGCGGACGTCGATCTCGAAGAAGCGGGCGTCGCCCTCCAGGCCCAGCCACGGCATCCAGTAGTTGTCGAACGGCAGCCCGATGTGGATGGTCGAGTACAGGATGGCGATGTTGCCGAAGAGCACCGCCAGCACCAGGCGGGGCACGCCGCGGAAGAACCAGGTGTACATCCAGGAGACCGAGACCAGGACCGGGTTCCCGGACAGGCGCATGATCGCGAGGATCACGCCCAGCAGGATTCCGATGATCATGGCCAGGATGGTGGCGCTGAGGGTCACCCAGACACCGCGCAGGACCGGGTCCGAGAACATGTGGTCGAACATGAAGGGCCAGTTGAACGCCGGGTTCGTGATCAGCATGTTCACGAACATCGCGGCGAGGACCAGCACGATTCCGGCGGCGACCCAGCGTTCCGGGTAACGGACGGGGACGGCGGTGATCGGGTCGGCCGAACGGCTCCGGGTCGGTTCCTTCGACCCCGGATCGTCCGCCGATGCACTCGGTGACGTCACGGATCAGACTTTCGCTAGTGGCGGGCGCCCGGACGGATCCGGGTGAAACGGCCGCACGCCGGCCCTGTGCGAGCTCGGCGTGCGGCGGGGCGGTTGGACCTACTCCTCGACGGAGGGGTTGACCTCGGAGGTGTCGATGGCGCCGGTCTCGATACCCCACTCCTCGAGGACGGCGTCGTAGGTGCCGTCCTCCATGATGGCGTTGAACGCGGCGGCCAGGGCGTCGGCCAGCTCGTTGTCGTCCTGGTTGACGACGACGCCGTACGGCGCGGCGTCGTACTGCTCACCGATGAACTCGAGCTGGTCGCCGGTCTCCTGGAGGGCGAACAGCGAGGTGGGCAGGTCGGCCAGGGAGGCGTCGTTCACCCCGGAGATCACGCTGGTGGTGGCCAACTGCTGGTTCGGGAACTTCTCGATTGTGATGGCGTCCTCGCCCGCCTCGACGCAGGCCTCGCTGCGGGCCTCGACGTCGGCGTCGTGCGTGGTGCCGGTCTGTACGGCGACGCGCTGACCGCAGGCGTTGTCGGGGTCGATGTCCTCGGGGTTGCCGGCCAGGGAGAACCACTGCGTCCCGGAAGAGAAGTAGCTGACCATGTTCACGGTCTCCATGCGCTCCTCGTTGATGGTGAAGGAGGAGGCGCCGAGGGTGTACTGGCCGCTGTCGACCCCGATGATGATCGCGTCGAAGTTGGCGGGGACCCACTCGGCCTCGAGGTCGAGCTTGGTCAGGGCGGCGGTGACCAGGTCGACGTTGAAGCCCAGGACGGTCTCGCCGTCCTCGTCCAGGTACTCGCCGGGCGGGTACTCGGCCTCGACGCCGATGGAGACGGAACCGGCCTCGCGGATCTCGTCGGGGACCAGGGCGGCGAGCTCCTCGTCGGCGGATACCTCGGGGGCGGCCGAGTCGTCGGCACCCTCCCCACCGTTGCCGCACGCTGTCAGGGCCAGGATGCCGGCGGCGGCCAGGGCGCCGAGGGCGAACGGCCCGGAGTCGGGCTTGCGCAGTGCCATGTGGGGTCTCCTTCTGGGAGCACGGAGTGCCTGGTCAGAACCGGGTGCGACGGTGAACGCGGACTGCCGATGTCGAGATGCAGGACATTATGCTTGATCTGGTGATACGTCGGTAACTTCCCATCGTGTCCACCCGCGATTTTCCTGTGGTCACCGTTGTGAGAGGATTGCGTAACGGGTCATCCCCGTGAGATGCGGACGCGCAGTACTCGGATAAGAGTCCAGCGAAGACCGTCCCTTCCGGCGAACACCACCGGTCATGGCCGACCGGCGCCGTGGAGGGCTCCCCTAGCACCCTTACGTCTTCGCGCGTGATCCGTTGCCCACCGTCCCTCGTCATGGCCGACGCGGGACGTAGCATCAGACCGAGGGGTTTGAGTAGTGACCACCTTTTCTTCGCGTACCCAGAACACGTCCCACCTGGACGAGGACCCGGCTTTCGCCATGCACCGCGGCGGCAAGCTGCAGGTGACCTCCACCGTGGACGTCAGTGACCACGAGGGCCTGTCCCTCGCCTACACCCCCGGCGTCGCCCGCGTCTGCGACGCGATCGCCGAGGACGCCGAACTGGTCGAGACCTACACCTGGAAGAGCAACCTGGTCGCCGTCGTCACCGACGGCACCGCCGTGCTCGGTCTGGGCAACATCGGACCAGAGGCCTCCCTGCCGGTCATGGAGGGCAAGTCGCTGCTGTTCAAGCAGTTCGGCGGTGTCGACTCCGTGCCGATCGCGCTCAACTGCACCGACACCGACGAGATCGTCGAGACCGTCGTGCGCATGTCGCCGTCCTTCGGCGGCATCAACCTGGAGGACATCGCCGCCCCGCGCTGCTTCGAGATCGAGGCCAAGCTGCGTGAGCGCCTGGACATCCCGGTCTTCCACGACGATCAGCACGGCACCGCGATCGTGACCGTCGCCGCCATGCACAACGCCGCCCGCCTCACCGGCCGCACCCTGGCCGACCTGCGGGTGGTCGTCTCCGGTGCGGGCGCCGCCGGGGTCGCCGTCACCAAGATGCTCATCGACGGCGGGATCGGCGACATCGCCGTGGCCGACTCCAAGGGCATGATCTACCAGGGCCGCGAGGGCCTGACCCCGATCAAGCAGGAACTGGCCTCGATCAGCAACAAGGCCGGTCTGCAGGGCTCCATCGAGAGCGCCCTCGAGGGCGCCGACGTCTTCGTCGGCCTGTCCGCCGGAGAGGTCCCCGAGTCGGTCGTGGCCACGATGGCCGAGGACGCCATCATCTTCGCCATGGCCAACCCCAACCCGGAGGTGCACCCGGACGTCGCCCGCAAGTACGCGAGCGTCGTCGCCACCGGGCGCAGCGACTTCCCGAACCAGATCAACAACGTGCTGGCCTTCCCGGGCGTCTTCCGGGGCGCCTTCGACGTCCAGGCCAGCGACATCACCGAGAACATGAAGCTGGCCGCCGCCAAGGCGCTGGCCGGGCTGGTCGGTGACGACCTGAGCGCCGACTACGTCATCCCGAGCTCCTTCGACGAGCGGGTGGTCCCGGCGGTCTCCGCCGCCGTCGCCGCCCAGGCCCGCCAGGACGGCGTCGCCCGCCGCTAGGCGCACCGAAACACACGGCCAAGGCCCGCGGACCGCACCGGTCCGCGGGCCATCGCTGTGCTCTGACCCTCACATCAGCTCCGCCGAGGTGTCGAACTCCTTGGCCAGGAGGGCGAAGGCCGCGCGCAGCTCGGCGAGGGCGGCGTCCGGGGTGTCTCCCTCGCCGTGGGCGGAGACCCCCGGCCGCAGCACCGCGTGGGCGCACCAGACCCCGTCCTCGTCCTGCTCGATCGTGTACGGAACCAGCAACGGTACTTCCTCGTCCGTCGGATGATGCGCGACCGAAGGGCCCGGAGGAGCACGCCCCCGCGTGCTCCTCCGGGCCCTCGCCCGCCGGTCAGCCCTTCTTCTGGTCGTCCTCGCCGGTGGCGGCGGACCAGGGGTCGCCGCCCGAAGGCGGCATCGGGTGTGCGCCCGAGTCCTCCGGGCCGGACCCCTTGTCCTCGGCGGCCTCGGGCTCAGGGGACCCGGGTGCGTCCCGGCCGGAGTCGCCGGGCGCGGAGTCCTTGGCCTCGGCGCCCCCGGGTCCCCGGTCGGGCGGGCCCCAGTGGCCCAGGTCGCGGCGGATCACCTCGACGGTGTCGTCGAGGATGCGGCGCAGGTCGTGGGTGGCGGACTCGCCGACCTGACCGGCCCCGCGCACCATGTCGCGGACCTTGGTCGAGAAGTCCCGCAGGGCGTGCTCGAAGTCGGGGCGGTCGCCGCCCTCGGTGCCGCGGTCGGAGTCGGTGCGGTTGCCCCAGGCGGCACCGAAGGCGCCGAAACCCTGGGCGAACCGCTCCCACTCGCGGGCCCACATGCCGCTGTCGTCGCAGCGCTCGCGCTTCTCGCGCTTGTCTTCCCCGGAACTCTCCGAACTCTCGGAGTCCTTGGCGTCGCCGCCGCGCTCGGAGTTCGAACCGCGGGCCGCGCCCGAGGCGAACTTGAGCTCGTCGCGCAGGGAGCTGATGGTCGCGCGCACGTCCTGTTTCACGGCCCGTGCGATGTCGCGCACCGAGTCGGTGATCTCCCGCTCCAGGTCGTCCAGGTCGCTCTCGCGGGCCCGCAGCTCCTCGCGTCCCTTGTCGGTGAGGCTGTAGACCTTGCGGCCGCCCTCCTCGGTGTGCGTGACCAGCCCCTCCTCCTCCAGCCGCGCGAGTCGCGGGTAGATGGTGCCGGGGGAGGGCGAGTACACGCCCAGGAAGCGGTCGCGGAGCAGGCTGATGATCTCGTAGCCGTGCTTGGGGCTCTCGTCCAGCAGCTTGAGCAGGTACAGCCGGAGTCTGCCGTGGCCGAAGATGGTGCTCATTCAGGCCCCCTCGGGGATCGCGGCCGGGGCCTCGGGCGCGCGCCGCAGCAGCGCGGTCCGGCCGGACACGGTGTTGATGCTGATGGAGGCGGGGTCCACGCCCACGCCGATCTTGCCGCTCAGGGAGTTGCGGGCCGGGGCGGTGCGGCGGTCCAGGCCGAAGTCGGAGTCCACCTTGCCGGTGACGGCGCGCAGCTCCACGGTGGCCGAGCTCTCCGACGGCACCCGCAGGGCCACCTCGCCGGAGACCGTGTTCACCCGGACCCGAGCGGAGGACGCCAGGTCCGTGTCGACCAGAACGTGGCCGGAGGCGGTCTTGGCGCGCAACTCGGCCAGGCGGCCACCGGCCACCGCGAGCTGTCCGGTGGCGCTGTTGAAGCCCAGGGTGCCGCCCGGGTTGCGCACCGAGGCGTCGCCCGAGGCGGTGTTGATGTCGGCCTCACCGGAGACGTGGTCCAGGGTGACCTCGCCGCTGGCGCTGCGGATACGGGTGCGGGAGTTCAGCCCGGCCGCCACCACGGGAGCGCTGGCCGTGGTCACCTCCACCGGGCACTCCCGGGGCACCCGGAGGTTGACCGTGGCGCGGCGGGAGGAGAGGTCCCGGTAACCGCCCAGCTGGATGGGCTTGAGCCGGTCCAGCAGACCCTGTCCGGTGAGGTCCTTGTAGTGGATGGTGAGGATGCCCGCCTCCTGGGTGACCTCCAGGGGCTCGCCCTCGATGTCGGTGATCTCGAAGGTGACCGGGTCATCCGTGGGGATGATGTTGACCTGTCCGTGGACGATCCGCACCTTCAGGGCGACGATGCCGTCCAGGGTGTGGGTCATCGGACTGTCGATGGTCCATCGTGCCATCGTGAACCCTTTCCGCTCGCTCTCGATGTCTTCACGATATGTCGCGAGTCAGGCAAACTCAAGATATGTCGCGGATTTCAGGGGCGGATCAGGGAGAGCTCGGGGTCGGCCCCGAGCAGCGGGTGTCACGAACCGCGCTTGAATAGGTGCTCGACCTGCTCATACGGACAAAAATCAGGAGTTCCCCACCTTGCATCCCCCGCAGACCCTTCCCGCGAGCCCGCCCATGCCCCGGGCGCTCCGGGTTCTCCGTGTCCTGTTCAGCCTCGTGGCGACCGTCTCCGCCCTGGGTTGCCTCTTGGCCGCGCTGGGAGTGATCGCCCGGGTCGCGCAACCCGATGCCTTCGGTGCGCCGGAGTCTTCCCTGACGGGGGAGGTGTTCTTCGTCGTCGGCGGTGCCGTGTGGGCGGCCCTGTACGGTGCCGCGGCCGTACTACTCGGCCGGGGCGGGACGGCTGGGCGACGCTGGGCGCTGGCGGCGATCGGGTTCGACGCGGCCCACACCGTGGGCAACGCGGTCCTGACCGGACTCGGGGAGCCCTCGGCCTGGGTCGGAGGCCTGGTCGTCCTCGCTCTGCCCGGCCTCTTCCTCCTGCTGCTGAGCACTGGGTCCAGCCGGGACTGGTTCCGCGCGACCGCGGTGTGACCGCCGAGAACGGCCGAGGGGCCCGGGTCGTGACGACCCGGGCCCCTCGGCCGGAATTCCGCCGCTCAGCGCGGCTCCGCGTGACTACTCCTCGTCCTCGTCGTCCAACCGGGCCAACCAGGTGGCCAGTCGTTCGACCGGGGTCTCGAACTCGGGGTTGAGGTCGGTGAACACCCGCAGCTGCTCGGCGAGCCAGGCGAAGCTGACCTCCTCCTCGCCGCGGCGGTTCTCCAACTCCTCGATCCCGCGATCGGTGTAGTACATACCGTCGTTTCCCGTCCTACTCGGCGGGCGGGAACACCGTGTCCACCAGGGCACGCTGCTCGGCCTCGTGGCGCTTGGCCGAACCGGCCGCGGGCGCGGAGGAGGCCGGACGCGAGATCCGGGTGAACGGACGGTCGAGCTGCTCGGAGAAGACGAGCGCGACGAAGGGCCACGGGCCCATGTTCGCCGGCTCCTCCTGGACCCACAGGACCTCGCCCGCGTTCGGGAAGGCCTTGAGCTGCTCGCGGATCTCCTCGATCGGCAGCGGGTAGAGCCGCTCCGCCCGGATGATCGCGGTGTGCTTGTCGCCGCTCTTGCGGCGGGCCGCGTCCAGGTCGTAGTAGATCTTGCCCGAGCAGATGACCACGCGACGGACCTTGTCCGGCGCGATCGAGTCGTCCCCGATCAGCGGCCGGAAGTGGCCCGAGGTGAAGTCCTCGGCGGCCGAGGTCGCGGCCTTCAGGCGCAGCAGCGACTTGGGCGTGAACACCACGAGCGGACGCTCGAACGGCGACTTCGCCTGCCAGCGCAGCAGGTGGAAGTAGCTCGCCGGGGTGCTCGGCATCGCGACGGTCATGTTCTCCTGCGCGCACTGCTGCAGGAACCGCTCGATCCGGGCCGAGGAGTGGTCCGGGCCCTGGCCCTCGTAGCCGTGCGGCAGCAGCATGGTCACGCTGGAGCGCTGACCCCACTTCTGCTCACCGGCGCTGATGTACTCGTCGATGACGGTCTGCGCGCCGTTGACGAAGTCACCGAACTGCGCCTCCCACATCACCAGGGAGTCCGGGCGGGTCAGCGAGTAGCCGTACTCGAAGCCCAGCGCCGCGTACTCGCTCAGCAGCGAGTCGTGCACGTGGAACTTCGTGGTGCCGTTGTCGAACTGCTTGAGCGGCGTGTACGTCTCACCGGTCTCGCGGTCCATCAGCGAGGCGTGGCGTTGGCCGAAGGTGCCGCGGCGGCTGTCCTGCCCGATCAGGCGGACCGGGTGGTCGTCCAGCAGCAGCGAACCGAAGGCCAGCAACTCACCGGTGGCCCAGTCGACCGCGTCGTTCTCGACCATCGTGGCGCGACGGGACAGCTGCGGCGCCAGCCGCGGGTGCGGCGTGAAGCCTTCGGGCATCGTCACCTGGGTGTCGATGACCCGCTTGACCGTCTCGGTGCTGATGGCCGTCTCGACCTTGGAGTGGTCCAGACGGGACTCGGTGAACACCTCGGGCTTGACCACGGCGCCCGGCTCGATCGGCTTCTTCTCGACCTCGCGGGTCTCGGTGAAGGCGCGCTCGAGCTCGGTCTGGTAGTCGCGCAGGGCCTGTTCGGCCTCCTCCACCGTGATGTCCCCGCGCCCGATGAGGGACTCGGTGAACAGCTTGCGGGTGGAGCGCTTGGCGTCGATGACGTCGTACATCAGCGGCTGCGTGAACGCGGGGTTGTCGCCCTCGTTGTGGCCGCGGCGCCGGTAGCAGACGAGGTCGATGACGACGTCCTTGTTGAACGCCTGACGGTAGGCGAAGGCCAGGTGCGCGACCCGGACCACGGCCTCGGGGTCGTCCCCGTTGACGTGGAAGATCGGCGCCTGCACCATCCGCGCGACGTCGGTCGCGTACACGCTGGAGCGGCTGTCGGTCGGCGAGGTGGTGAAGCCGACCTGGTTGTTCACGATGACGTGCACCGTGCCACCGGTGCGGTAACCCCGCAGCTGGGACAGGTTCAACGTCTCGGCGACCACGCCCTGACCGGCGAACGCCGCGTCACCGTGGATGAGGATGGGCAGCACGGTGAAGCCGTGCGGGCCCTTGTCCAGCACGTCCTGCTTGGCGCGGACGATGCCCTCGGCGACCGGGTTGACCGTCTCCAGGTGGGACGGGTTGGCGGCCAGCGAGATCTGGATCTTGTCGCCCTCGCGGGTCTCGAAGGTCCCCTCGGTGCCCAGGTGGTACTTGACGTCACCGGAGCCGTGCGCGCTGCGCGGGTCGAGGTTGCCCTCGAACTCACCGAAGATCTGCCCGTAGGACTTGCCGCAGATGTTGGCCAGCACGTTCAGGCGGCCGCGGTGGGCCATACCGATGACGGCCTCGTCCAGCTCGGCCTTGGCGGCCTTGGAGATCACACCGTCCAGCAGCGGGATCAGCGACTCGCCGCCCTCGAGGGAGAAGCGCTTCTGACCGACGTACTTGGTCTGCAGGAAGGTCTCGAACGCCTCGGCGCTGTTGAGCCGGTGCAGGATGTGCAGCTGCTCGTCGCGGTCGAGCTTCTCGTGCTCGCGCTCGACGTGCGACTGGATCCACTCCCGCTCCTCCGGGCTCTGGATGTGCATGTACTCGATACCCACCGTGCGGCAGTAGGTGTCGCGCAGCACGCCCAGAACGTCGCGCAGCTTCATGACCTGCTTGCCGCCGAAGCCCCCGGTGGGGAACTCGCGGTCCAGGTCCCAGAGGGTCAGGCCGTGCTCGAGCACGTCCA
Organism: Nocardiopsis metallicus; assembly: GCF_014201115.1. GTDB lineage: Bacteria > Actinomycetota > Actinomycetes > Streptosporangiales > Streptosporangiaceae > Nocardiopsis > Nocardiopsis metallicus. Next base: position 4,166,254 of record NZ_JACHDO010000001.1, on the reverse strand, counting down.
GGTCCGGGTGCTTGCGCTGCTCGTGGTCGAGCGGGTTGGTGTCGGCCATGAGGTGGCCGCGCACGCGGTAGGCGTGGATCAGCTCCTGGACCCGGGTGGTCTTGTCGAGCTGGGTCGCCGTGTTGACGTGGATGTCCTGGACCCAGCGGACCGGCTCGTAGGGGATCCGCAGCGAGTTGAAGATCTCGTCGTAGAAACCGTCGTCGCCCAGCAGCAGCTGGTGGATCCGGCGCAGGAACTCACCCGACTGGGCGCCCTGGATGATCCGGTGGTCGTAGGTCGACGTCAGCGTCATGACCTTGCTGATGCCGAGCTGGCTCAGGGTGTCCTGGGACGCGCCCTGGAACTCGGCCGGGTACTCCATGGCACCGACGCCGAGGATGGTGCCCTGGCCGGGCATCAGGCGCGGCACGGAGTGCACGGTGCCGATGCCGCCCGGGTTGGTCAGGCTGATCGTGGTGCCCTGGAAGTCCGGAACGCCCAGCTTGTTGTTCCGGGCCTTGCGGACCAGGTCCTCGTAGCCGCTCCAGAACTCGTTGAAGTCCATCTCGTCGGACTTCTTGATGGAGGGCACGACCAGCTGACGGGAACCGTCCGGCTTCTGCAGGTCGATCGCCAGGCCGAAGTTCACGTGTTCGGGCTTGGCGACGCCGGGCTTGCCGTCGATCTCCGTGTAGGAGTAGTTCATCTCGGGCATGGCCTTGAGGGCCTTGACCATGGCGTAGCCGATGAGGTGGGTGAAGGAGACCTTCCCACCGCGGCCGCGCCGGAGATGGTTGTTGATGACGATGCGGTTGTCGAACAGCAGCTTGACCGGCACCGCGCGCACGCTCGTCGCGGTGGGCAGGGTCAGGCTGGACTCCATGTTGGTCGCGGTACGGGCGGGTGCGCCACGCAACCGCTCCTCGTTGACCTGGAGCGCATCGTCGGTGTTCTTGGGTGCCGGGGCCGCGGCGGCCTTCTTCTTCGGCGCGGGTGCGGCGGGGGCCTTCTCGGGCTGCGCCTTCGTGGCCGCAGTTCCCCCACCCTTCCCGTTGGCCGAGTCCGCGGGCTTGTAGTCCGCGAAGAAGTTCCACCAAGCCTTGTCAACCGAATTCGGGTCGGTGAGGTACTTCTGGTAAAGCTCCTCGACCAGCCACTCGTTCGGGCCGAAATCTGTCAGGGGTTGAGACGCCTCAGACGACACGGCGGAGATCGCCCACTTCCGCAGCTCGCTTGTGAATGTGTAGGAAAGACGGGTGGCTGCTGGCAAGGCGGGCTCAAAGAAGCATGAAGTCGCTCCCCTTGACAGGGAGAATCTGACCTGGCCAGCACTCGTCGGGTACCAGGCTACTTGTACAGACCTCCCGGACGGGAACATCGGTCTTGTTGAAACTGGGAGATACCTAACAATCTTTCACACGAACCTTGTCGCTACGTGCCGGTCACTTCGCGTTCCGTGGTCAACGTGGAGCGTTTGATCCTTTTTGTCGGGGTTTTGAGTCTGCTTTGTCGTGACCGCCTCCGGACAGCCCCGGTGTGGCGCGCACCACGATTCCAGCGCAAGCCGCGTCGGCGCGGCTGAACTGAGGACTGGGGGCGGCCGACCGGTGACGGAACAGTCCCCGACAGTGCCCGACCAACGGTGCGCGACCTGCGCTCGACGGCGAAACGCCGGTAATCGACGACGGCGATGTCCGGATCTGTGTGCTCTTCCCCGTTCTGCCACATGAGGGCCCGCCCGCTGACTACGATCACCCCACGTCAACGCCGACACATGCGGGTGGGAGGCCGATGAGAGGGCTCGGGGAACTGGAGGCGGCCATCATGGGCGCTCTGTGGCGTACGGAGGTGCCGCTCTCCGTGCGCGGGGTCCGGGAGAACATGGTCTACGACCGGGACGTCGCCTACACGACCGTCATGACGGTCGCGAACATCCTCTTCCACAAGCGTCTGGTGGACCGGGAGAAGGACGGTCGGGCCTGGGTCTACTGGGCCAGGGAGAGCCACGCCGAGTACACCGCCAGAGTGATGGAGGAGGTGCTCGACACCGGCCCCGACCCCGGCGCGACCCTGCTGCGGTTCGTGGAGCGCTTCGACGAGGAGGAGATGGCCCGCCTCCACCACGTCTTCAGCCAGGTGCGCGACCGGCACGTCGCGGGACGCACCTCACCGACGGTGCGATCGTCGACGGCTCCGTCAGCGACGGCGCAGTGAGCGCACGCTGGGGGCGGCTATCGCCGCCAGGGTGGCCGTGACGGTCAGACCGGCCACGATGAGGATGGACCGCTCCGGCCCGATCGCCTTGGCCACCGGGCCGATCGCTATCTGGCCCACCGGCATCGCCACGAACGAGCCCAGCGCGTCGTAGGAGTAGACCCGGGAGAGCCGTTCCGGCGGGATGTTCTCCTGTACCGACACCTCCCAGGCCACGCTGAACTGCTCCACCGCCACCCCGCCCAGGAACATCGCGGCGAACAGCAGCGGCACCACCGGAGCGGGATCGGCCAGGACGAAGAACGGCGCGGTCTGGAGCGTGACCAGTGAGGTCCCGAAGAAGAGCGCGCGCCGCGGCTGCCATCGGGCCGCCAGGATTCCGCCGAGCAGCAGCCCCACGCTGTTGGCGGCCATCACCAGTCCCCAGGTGGCCCGGCCGAACGTCTCGTCGGCGATACCCGGGCCCAGCACGCTGGTGGTCGCCGACCATCCGGCGTTGACCACCATGAACTGCAGCACGATGATCCACACCCACGGCCGGGCCACGAACTCGCTCCACCCGTCCAGCAGGTCGCGCAGCACACCGCCGCCCGGCACCGCCGTCGAGGGCACCCGCAGGAAGAGGAAGACCGCCCCGGCCGCGGCGAACAGCAGCGCGTCGACGCCGATCGCCCACCCCGGGCCGACCAGGCCCACCAGCACGCCGCCCGCCGACATCCCGGCGAACATGCCCAGCTGTTTGGCGATCCCGGCCAGCGCGTTGGCCGGGCGCAGCAGCGCGTGCGGAACGGTCTGCGGGGTCAGCGCAGCCAGGGCGGGCAGGTTGGCGGCGGCCGCGGCCCCGTTCAGCGCGCTCAGCGCCATCATCACCGCGAGCGTGGCGGTGCCGGTGAGCAGGGCCAGCGCCAGCAGCCCCTGGGTGAGCGCGGCCAGCACGCAGGCGCCCTGGACCACCAGGGCCCGTGGCAACCGGTCGGCGAGGACCCCGCCGAGCAGGAGCAGAGCCACGTTGGCGATCGAGCGCGCGCCCACCACCAGGCCCACCTGGGTCAGGGAACCGGTCACGTCCAGCACGGCGAAGGCCAGCGCGACCGTCGCCATGCCGTTGCCGAAGAGCATCAGCACCCGGCCCGCGACCAGGGTGCGGAAGGGCGCGTGGGCCAGCGGCGCCATGACGCCCGGGGCCGGGCCCCGCCTCCGTGCCATGCTCCCCCCCCCGGTCAGCCTGCCGACCGGAGCACCCTTCCTGAGCCGGAGGAGTGGGTCAACCGGTTTTCCGAGGACGGGGGGCTGTCGCCCAGGACCCAGCGCTGGGACGTACTACCGGCCCAGGACCCAGCTGCGGCCCTCGGCGGCCAGCTTCTCCACCAGGGTGGCGCTGTCGTGCTCCTTGGCGAAGAGGTGTTCGGGGCGGGTGATCGGCACGATCCACAGCCACCGCACCGGGTCGCCCTGGAAGGTCAGCCCGGAGGTGTCCGGCGGCAGGTGGGCCGGGTCGGTGACCAGGGGGCTCGGGTCCTCCAGCAGCAGGACCGCGCCCGCGCCGCCGCGCATGGAGCGGTCCTCGGGGTTGTCCAGCCACTTGACCGTGTGCCCGGTGCCGAACCACGTGACCGCCCGCCACGGGAACGCGCCGATCCACCGGAAGATCCGCGCCGCGTGGTGCGCGGGCAGGGTCGTGGCCAGGGCCAGTTCCACCCGGGCGTGGTGGGAGGTGTCGGCCATGTACCGGTCCAGGGTGGGCATCCGCTGGCCGCACATGCCCACGGTGGAGAGCACGGTGTAGGGGCGCTCCTCCGAGGGGGGCCGTTCCGAGACCCGCAGCAGCGGCGGGTGCCCGTCGGAGACGTCCCAGTAGTGGCCGGGCTCGCCGATCCGGCGGTTCAGGTGGCTCAGGACGGTCCGCTGCACACTGCGCCAGGCGCCTGAGGCGCGCCGCCAGTCCCAGTAGGCCTCGGCGTGCACCACCCGCGGCCACAGCTGGTTCTTGACCGAGTCCAGCTCCCAGGCGTAGGCGCTGCGCCCGATCGCCTCGCGGGCGTACCCCGGCAGACCGCTGTCGGCCTCGGCCCAGCCCGGTATCACCGCGAGCAGGCCCTCCTCGTCCACCAGGGCCACCCCGTCGCCCTCCTCGAACCACACCGCGCGCAGCGCGGCCGGGTCGAAGCGGGGGCGCCCCTGGGGGTGCTTGGTGTAGGCCTCCGGCATCAGCGGGGCCTGCCCCCGGTAGAGGCCGCTCGACTCGCTGTCGCGGGGTGCGGCCTCGTGGTTGGCCAGCCACACCGGCACCCGGATCCGCTCACGGGCGTCCAGCAGGTAGGCGGCCGTGGTGTGGGAGTCGCACTCGACGACGACGCGACGGCTCTGGTAGGGGCTCATCTCGTCGAGCAGGACGTCGATCTCGGTCACCGGCCCTCCCACGCGCCGACGGGGTGTCGTGTTGTCAGTGTCATGCTGCCAGCGGCGACCGGGCTGGGGCGGATCCGCCCGGGCTGTCCGCAAGGTAAGTAGAATCGACGGTAGTGCCCTGACAGGCGGAGCAGCACCGCAGTCGCGTATAGGTCGTATAACGACCCGTGCCGCCACATCCCTCCCGCGCCGGGCGCAGTCCACCGACTCCACTCCTTACGGATCCTTATGCCCGCCGAGCTCACATTCGTCGCACCCCGCCGCGCCAAGCCGCCCCGGCACCTGGCCGACCTCAGCCCCGAAGAGCGGCAGGAGGTCGTCAGGGAGCTGGGCGAGAAGCCCTTCCGGGCCAAGCAGATCGCCAAGCACTACTACGGCGCCCTGGAGTCGGACACCGCGAAGATGACCGACCTCCCGGAGGCCTCCCGGGAGAAGCTCGGCGAGGCGCTGCTGCCCACGCTGCTCACCCCGGTCCGGCACATCACCTGTGACAACGGGATGACCCGCAAGACGCTGTGGAAGGCCTTCGACGGGGTGATGTTCGAGTCGGTGCTGATGCGCTACCCGGACCGCGTCACCCTGTGCATCTCCTCCCAGGCCGGCTGCGGCATGAACTGCCCGTTCTGCGCCACCGGCCAGGCGGGGCTGACCCGCAACCTGTCCACCGGCGAGATCGTCGACCAGGTGGTCGCCAGCGCCCGCGACCTGGCCCGCGGCGAGGTCGCAGGCGGCCCGGGGCGGATCAGCAACATCGTGTTCATGGGCATGGGCGAGCCGATGGCCAACTACAAGCGGGTGCTCCAGACCTGCCGTCAGATCACCGACCCGGTCCCCAACGGCCTGGGCATCTCCCAGCGAGGCGTGACCGTCTCCACGGTCGGGCTGGTCCCGGCGATCAACAAGCTCATCGACGAGAAGATGCAGGTCCGCCTGGCGATCTCGCTGCACGCCCCGGACGACGAGCTGCGTGACGAGCTGGTCCCGATCAACACCCGGTGGAAGGTCGAGGAGGTCCTGGACGCCGCCTGGCGCTACGCCGGGACCACCGGCCGCCGCGTGTCCATCGAGTACGCGCTGATCAAGGACATCAACGACCAGGCCTGGCGGGCCGACCTGCTCGGCAAGCTCCTCAAGGGCCACCTGGTGCACGTCAACCTCATCCCGCTCAACCCCACCCCGGGGTCGAAGTGGACGGCCTCGCGCCCCGAGGACGAGCGCGAGTTCGTCCGGCGGCTCCAGTCCCACGGGGTCTCGGTGACCGTCCGCGACACCCGCGGCCAGGAGATCGACGGCGCCTGCGGGCAGCTCGCCGCCGCCGAGAAGTAGCGGGAAGCGGCCGACGTGGTCGAGACCGCCCTGGCCTTCGTGGTGGCCACCGCGGCGGGGCTGGTCCCGCTCATCAACATCGAGCTGTACCTGCTGGGCGCCGTCGCCGTTCTGGACGACGGCGCCCTCGTCGCGATGGCGGTGGCCGCCGCCGTGGGCCAGACCCTCGGCAAGATCCCCTACTACTACGTGGGGTACGGGACGATCTCGGCGCCCTGGCTCAAACGCCGGGCGGCCACCCCCGGCAAGTGGTCGGAGCGGGTGACCCGCTGGCGGGCCAAGGCCGAGGCACGCCCCGCCTGGGGCGCGGGCCTGCTCGCCCTCAGCTCCTTCGCCAGCGTGCCGCCGTTCATGGTGGTCTCCGTCCTGGCCGGGGCCCTGCGGATGAACCTCGTGCTGTTCTGCGCGATCACCTTCGTCACCCGGACCGCGCGCTTTTTGATCCTCGTGCTGGCCCCGGCCTGGGCGATGTCCTTCCTGCCGGGCTGACCGGCGGCCCCGTCTGCCCCAGCAGGGCCTCAGCGTTCGGTTCGGGGGCCGGTTCCGCCCAGCAGGCGGTTCAGCAACAGCCGCAGGTCGCGCAGCTGCGCGGGGGCGTCGAACCCGGTCTCGGTGGCCGCGCGCAGGAAGAGCGCCCCGATGATCGTCTGGATCCACACGGCGGTGGCCCGCGCGTCCAGGACCGGATCCGCCCCGCCCTCCCGGACGGACCGGGACACCAGGTGGGTCAGGGCCTCCAGTTCGAGATCGCTGTCGGCCTCCAGCGCCGCGGCCAGTTCGGCGTCCTTCCCGGCCTGCCGCAGCGCCTCCATCACCAGTCCGGCGGCCACTGGGCTCGCCGCCGGCGCGGCCAGCTCCTCCACCAGGTCGAGGAGGGCCGACCGGGGGTCGTCCCGGTCGCGTGCGGCGGCCAGGCGCTGGGCGTCGCCGTTGTCGTCGTCGGTCAGGAGTGCGACGAAGACCGCGCGCTTGCTGGGGAAGTAGTGGAAGAGCGTGCCCGAGCTGACTCCGGCGGCTTCTCGGATCCGGGCCGTGGAGGTACCGTCCAGGCCGTGCGCGGCGAACAGCGGAGCCGCCGCCATCATGATGTGGCGCCGTTTGGCCCGGTACTGGGCGGGGTCGACCTTGCGCATGGGTTCAGCTTCCCACCATGTGTCCGCTGCCTTCAGCTCCCCACCACCCGACGACCGTCCCGGTAGACGGCGGCCACGTCGCGGACGCGGGTGATGTCGGTCAGCGGGTCACCGGTGAGGGCGACCAGGTCGGCTGCGCGGCCCACCTCGATCGCGCCGAGGTGGTCGGCGTCGAGTACCCGGGCGGCCTCGCTGGTCGCGGCCCTCAGGGCCGCGTGCGGGCCCATCCCGCTCTCGGACAGCAGTTCCAGTTCGCGGTGCAGGCCGTCGCCGAAGCCGACCCCGGGCACGGCGGCGTCGCTTCCGGCGACGATCCGGCCGCCCGCGGTGTGCAGCTCGGCCAGCCGGTCCCTGATCACCCGGTGCTCTTCGGCGGAGACGGCCACCTCGGTGACGGCCAGGGTCGGGGTGACGGGGACGTCCCGCTCGACCAGTTCGGCCAGTAGTTCCTCGGGCCACCCGTCGAGGACGCCCCGGGCCTCCAGGTGTTCGAGCCCGTCCACCCCGGCGGCCAGGGCGTCGGTCAGGTCCGGTTCCGAACCCCAGTGCGCGGTCACGAACAGCCCGTGCTCGTGTGCCTCGGCCACGACGGCCTCGAGGACGTCGGCGGGGATCGGGTCCAGTTCCAGGCGCTCGGCGTCGCCCCGCTCCTGCACCACCTTGATCAGGTCCACCGGGTAGTCGCCGGTGGCGAGTTCGCGTACGGCCTCGCGGGCCTCCTCGGGGGTGGACGGCAGCCGGACGGTGTCGGAGTCGGGTTCCACCCCGAAGGTGGCCACGGGGTGGCCCGCCGGGGTGGTGAACAGCGGCCCCGACGTGTACAGGCGCGGTCCCTCCAGTTCGCCGTCGCGGAGCATCCGGCGCATCTCGGTGATCCAGGTGTGGTCGTCGCCCAGCCCGCGTACCGTCGTCACACCGTGTTCGAGCAGCGCGCGGCGGGCGGAGGGGACGTAGCGCGCCATCTCGTAGACCACGCCCGGCATGTCGGTCGGCCCCAGCTCCTCACCGGGCTCCTGCTGCGGGAAGCCCAGGTGCACGTGGAGGTCGATCAGGCCGGGCATGAGCGTGTGCCCGCCCAGCTCGACGGTCTCGGTGCCCGCCGGGAGCTCGAGGTCGCCGTCGTCCGCGATCTCGGTGATGACACCGTCGGTGACCAGCACCGTGGTGTTCTCACGCGGTTCCAGGTCCGTACCGACCAGGACCGTGGCCCCGGTCAGGGCCAGAGCGCCCCGCTGCGGATCCGTCCGCGGGCTGTACAGGGTGGCGACGTAGTGGCCCACGAGCCCGCCGCCGGCGAGGAGGCCCAGACCGCCCACCACCGCGGCCCCGCGCAGGAACCGCCGCCGGGTGCTCCTCTTCCCGGGCTTGCCCGAACCCTGCTCCGCCGTGCCGTCCGCTGTTTCCATGGGCCGCCCTCAGGCTCGTTTATTAATAGACCGACTGATCGGTTTATGTTTACCATCGCAAGCCGCCCGGGGCGGGGCGGTGGCCGATGCCGGTCAGCGAGCGTGGTCGGCGAGCCGGGCCACCGCCGCGACCACCTCGGGGCCGTGGATCGTCGCGGGGTCGTTGTGGCCCCCGCCGGGCAGCACGACCTCCTCGACCAGGTTCGCGCTGGCCCCGGCCACTTCGTGGCTCTGTTCCGGGGGAACGATGGTGTCGGAGTCGGCGACGACCACGGTGGTGGGCGTGTCGAGGTCCGCGACCCGTTCGGCCACCGGGAACTCGTCCCTGAGCAGCAGGCGCACGGGAACGAAGGGGTAGTGGTGACTGCCCATGTCGGCCAGGGAGGTGAAGGGCGAGCGCAGGAACAGTGCCGCGGGCGAGCGTTCGGCGGCCAGGTTGGCGGCCACGGCGGCGCCCAGGCTCTCGCCGAAGTACACGGTGCGCTCGGCGTCGAAACCGCGTTCGGCCAGTGCGTCGGCGGCGGCGCGCGCGTCCATGGCCAGCCCCGCCTCGCTGGGGCTGCCGGGGTTGCCGCCATAGCCCCGGTAGTCGAACAGCAGCACGGAGAAGCCCTCGGCCGCCAGGGCGCGGGCCAGCGGAGCGCGGCTCTCCCGGTTGCCCGCGTTGCCGTTGGCCACCAGGACCGCGGTCTCCCGGTCGGTGGCACGGTCGGTGTCCTGCGGGGTGATGAACCAGGCGCCGAGTTCGAGGCCGTCATCGGTGTGCAGGCGCACGTCCTCTGCGCCCTCGATCACCTCGGCGGCGGGTGGCGGCTCCCCGCCCATGGGGATGAAGATGACCGATCTCTGCAAGGCCCAGGCGAGTCCCACCAGTACCACCAGTACGAGCGCCACCACCGCCGCCACGATCAGGGCGCGTCTCACTACGGCTCCTTCCCGGAGGGTTGCTGTCCTTGCCCTGCGGGCTACCCGTTTCCGGCCGGAACATCCCTGAGGTTTGCATTGCAAACCAAGATGCCCCCGCCTACGGTGGAAGAAAGGTTTGCGTTACAAACCGGAGGTGCGCATGACGACCCCCCATGACCTCGACCGCCTTCAGCGGATCCGCGAGGTCACGTCCGACTACGGCGGCTACCAGGGCCTGTACACGTCCCTGCTGGGTGTGTTCGCGATCTGTGTGGGCCTGGCCCCGCTCACCGGGGAGGGGCCGCTGACCGACCTGTTCCCGGTCGGGATGCTCTTGATCGCCGCCCTGTTCATCGCCGTCCAGCAGTACTACCGGCGCAGGTGCGGCCGCGGTGGACCACGGGACGGCTGCTGTGGGTGGTGCTGCTGCCGATCGCGCTGGTCCTCGCCTATATGGCGCTGATGATCACGACCAACCTCCTCGGGGTCCAGGGGGGTTGGGTATTCGGAGTGTTCCTCGCGGTCGCCCTGTTCGGGGTGGGCTGCTCCGATCTGCGGAACCGTCGGCACTACCTGGTCGGCGCCGTCCTTATCCTCACGTTCACGGTGCTGCCGCTGGGTCCTCTCTTCCCCTCGGGGACGCATCCCGTCGAGTGGGAGTACCCCGTGACGGTCGCGGTGGCCGGTGGGGTCGTCTTCGTGGTGAACGGGCTGCTCGACCACCGCACCCTGGTGCGCACCCTTCGGCCTGCGGCGGAGAGCGAGAAGGCCTGACCACGGGCACACCCTTCTCCCGCATTCTGGGTTCGCGTTACGAACCGGAGGTTCGCATGACTGTCCCGTACGACTTCGAGCGGCTCGAACGGGTCCGCCACGTCACCGCCTACTACGTCGACTACCAGGGGCTCTACATGCTCGTGGTGGCGCTCTTCGCACTGAACCTGCTACTCGTCCGGGGCGGCAGCCTGGAGCCGCTGATCATCGGCCTGCCCCTCCTGGTGGCCCTTGGCTTCCTGGTCCGCTGGTACTACCGGTGGCGCTTCGGGCAGGTCCGAGCGCTCTTCGACCCGGGGCGGATCTCCGCTTACGTGCTCCTGCCCTTCGGCCTTCTCATTCTCTCCATGGCCGGAGGAACCCTGAGCGCCCAGGCGGGCTGGACCTACGGGCCCCTGGGGATCGGCGGGCTCGTGTTCACGCTGCTCTTCGTCCTGCTCGCCTGTCCCCACTGGCGGATGCGGGCGCACTACCTGGTCGCCGCGGCCGCCGTCGGCCTGGCGAGCCTGCTGCCGTTGGGGATGCTGCTGCCCTCGGGCGTCCATCCGCTCAGCTACGCCGCCACCGACACGCTCCTGGTCACGCTCGCTGCCGTACTGTGCGTCGGGGGACTGCTCGACCACCGTACGTTGGTGCGTACCCTCCCGCCGGTGACGGACGCGGCGACAGAGAACGGAACGGCCTGATCATGGGTACCCCTTTCGAGGACATGGCGGAGATCGACCGCCTGGTGCACGACCCCTCGCGGTTGGCGGTCACCAGCGCCCTGCTCTCCTGCGAGAGCGCGGACTTCCTCTTTCTTCAGCGGCTCACCGGCCTGTCCAAGGGCAACCTGTCCAGCCACCTGTCCAAGCTGGAGAGGGGCGGCGTCGTCGAGATCGAGAAGAGCCGGGAGCGCCGCCCCCGTACCGTCGTCCGGCTCACCGCCACCGGCCGCGAGAGGGTGTCCGAGCACTGGGACCGGCTGGTCCGGTTGCGTGAGGAGGCCGCCGGGTGGGACGGCACGCAGGAGGCGCCGCGGGGGTGAGCCCCGCCCCCGCGGGGCTCACCCCTTGATCAGGGGTGCCCCATCACCGCGCCGGTGAGGCCGATGTCGACCAGGCCGTAGGCGTCGGCCAGGATCAGCGCGGCCAGGGCCCACACGTAGTAGGAGAAGTAGCGCAGCCGGGCCTTGTACAGCAGCTTCAGGACCAGCAGCAGGGAGAACGTGCCGACGATCGCCGCGACCACGAACCCGGTCAGCAGGGGGAGGGGGTCGAAGGCCGACAGGATCTCGGGTTCCAGGATGGGGAGCAGCACGTTGCCCGCGATGATCGTGGGAATGGCGATGAAGAAGCTGAACTCCGCGGCCCAGCGCCGGCGCAGCCCGAGCAGCAGGGCGATGGCGATGGTCGTGCCGCTCCTGGACAGGCCGGGCGCGAAGGCCATCGCCTGGGCGAGACCGATGAACAGGGCCATCATCCAGGTGAAGTCGCGCAGGCCCTTGGTGCGGGGGCTCAGCAGGTCGGTCCACAGCAGCAGGGCGCCCGTCACGCAGAGCATCAGGGCGATCAGCGCCGGGTTGGCGAAGACGTTCTCCAGCGGTTTGCGGATCGTCAGGCCCAGGACGCCGGTGACCGCCACCGCGAACAGGCCCATCATCATCAGCTTGAGGTAGAGGCCCTCGGTCCGGGGGCCTGCTCCCACGAGCCCCCGCAGGTCGGCCACCGAGCGGGCCACGAGGTCGGTCAGCGCCCTTCGGTAGACGATGAGGATCGAGACCACGGTTCCCACGTGCACCACGATGTTGAAGAACACCATCTCCGGTGACTCCGGCGGCGGCAGCGCGGAACCGTTCTGGATGAGCCAGTGCTGGGCCAGCGCCAGATGACTGCTGGAACTGACCGGGATGAACATGAACAGACCCTGGATGACACCGAGGATCGCCGACTCGAGGACGGTCATGGGGAGAAGGCCTTTCGGGCGAGGCCGGAGCGGCTCTCCCTCGCCGACTCGGAGGAGTACGGGGAGGGGAGCCAGGAGGTTCCGGCCAGGAGAACATCCCGACCCAGGCTAGTTCCAGGAAAGGTGAACGGGGGCTCCCCCGGAGGTGAACACGCGGAGCGGCCCCGCGGCACGTCCCGGGCGGGTGCGGTCCCGCACCTGCCCGGGACGGCCCTTCCACTGCCTCAGACGGCCGCCAGGTCCCGGTTGCGGAACCCGACCAGGGACAGCGCTCCCGCGAGCAGGACCGCGCCCGAGTACAGGACGTAGTGGAGGGGTTCGAAGTCCTCCACCGGAAGCCTGGGCAGGATCTCGAAGGCGCTGAGGCCCATCATCCAGTCGGGGAACTCCAGCAGTCCGCCCATCACGGTGGCCAGGATGCTGTATCCGAACCACAGCCAGAGCAGGCCCGTCAGGCGTGGGGCCGTGCCCAGCAACAGCCCGGCCAGGGCGCCGAACACCAGCGCCGCCGGGAGCTGGGCCAGGACCGCCTGCAGCAGTCGACCCACCCAGGCGCCGTCCTCCAGGACGGCGGCGGCGCCCAGGCCCATCCCGAGGCCGCCCGCCAGCACGACGAACAGGGTCGAAACGGCGGCCACCGCCAGTGCGGAACCGATCCAGGCCACCCGGCCCGCCGCGGTGGACAGGACCAGTTCGGTACGGCCCGAGTTCTCCTCCGAGCGCAGGCGCAGTACGGACAGGGCTCCGAAGGCAGCGGCGCCCATGATGGTGTAGCTGGTGACGAAGGACAGGAACCCGCCGATCACGTCGTCGACGTCGGTCCCGAAGACCGCCTGCAGGTCCGGGTTGCTCTCGAACATTCCCTCCACCTCGGTGGCGAGGGTGCCGAAGGACACCGCGAAGAGCAGCACGGCGAGGGTCCAGGCGATGATCGAGCCCCGCTGCTGATGCAGTTGGAGCGTGGTCACCCCCCGCAGCAGACGACCGGCCTCCGCCGGGCCGGGACGGGCGGCGACCAGCCCGGCGCCCAGGTCGCGGCGGCCGGACAGGACGTGGGCCGTGGCGGTCAGGGCCACGATCGCGAGCCCGTACAGGGCGAGGGGCGCCCAGCGCAGGTCGTGGAACGGCTGTGCCTGCTGGACCCAGGCGAACGGTGAGAGCCAGGACAGCAGGTTGCCGCCTGGCTCGGCCATGTCGCCCACCACGCGGAGCATGAAGAGCACGCCCACCGCGAGGAAGGCCAGCCCCGAGGCGCCGCGTCCGTATTCGCTCACCTGGGCGCACACGGCGGCGATCGCGCCGAAGGTGATTCCCGCCAGGGCCAGCCCCAGGCCGTAGGCGAGCGAGTCCGCGACGGCCAGGTCGAAGCCGGCCAGCGCGAGTGCGATGACCCCGCCGATGAGCAGGTTGACCGCGGTGACGGTCAGCAGGGCGGCGGCCATGGGCGCGCCGCTGCCCATGACGTTGGCGCGCAGCAGTTCGGCGCGCCCGCTCTCCTCCTCGGCCCGGGTGTGCCGGATGACGTGCAGGATGCTCATCACCGCCATGGCGATGAGCAGGGTCATGGTCATCTCGTTGGCCATCATCGGGCCGAGCGTGTAGTCCTCCAGCCCGTACCTCGGACCTCCGAACACGATGCCGGTCGGTGTGTCCATGAGGGCCGCACGGCCCTGGCGCTCCTCCTCGGTGGTGAACATCTCGTCCAGCATCGGGATGGTGGCGGCGGTGATTCCCGCCAGGGCCAGGGTCCACACGGACAGCCGGATCCTGTCCCGGCGCAGGATGAACCGGGTGAGCGTCCCGGTTCCGGTGAAGGCGCTCACTTGCCCTCGCCTCCTTCGCGGTTGCCGTTGAGCGCGGCCAGCTCGTCGCCGTAGTGGCGCATGAAGAGCTCCTCCAGCGAGGGCGGGTTGCTCACCAGTGAGCGCACGCCCAGGGCGGTGACCTCGCTCAGGACGTCCCCGATGCGCTGGTTGTCCACCGCGAAGGACACCCGGTGGCCTTCGGCTTCGAAGTCGTGGACCCCGGGCAGGGAGGACAGGCCGGAAGGATCGCGTTCGACCTCGGCGTGCACGGTGGAGCGGGTGAGGTGGCGCAGTTCGGCGAGGGTGCCCGACTCCACGGTGCGTCCCTGCCGGATGATGGTCACGGTGTCGCACAGCTTCTCGACCTCGGAGAGGATGTGGCTGGACAACAGGACCGTGCGTCCCTCCTCCTTGACCTCGCGCACGCATTCGGTGAACACCGTCTCCATCAGCGGGTCCAGCCCGGAGGTGGGTTCGTCGAGGATGAGCAGTTCGGCGTTGGACGCCAACGCGGCCACCAGGGCGACCTTCTGCCGGTTGCCCTTGGAGTAGGTGCGGGCCTTCTTCGTCGGGTCGAGCTCGAAGCGCTCCAGGAAGGCCTTCTTGCGCCGGGTGTCGAGCCCGCCGCGCAGCCGCCCCAGGAGGTCGATGGCCTGTCCGCCGGTCAGGTTCGACCACAGGGATACGTCTCCGGGCACGTACGCCAGGCGCCTGTGCAGGGTGACGGCCTCCTTCCAGGGGTCTCCACCCAGGAGGCGGACGCTGCCGGAGTCGGCGCGGAGCAGGCCGAGCAGGACGCGGATGGTGGTGGACTTGCCCGAGCCGTTCGGCCCGAGGAACCCGGCGACCTGGCCGGGGCGCACGGTGAGGTCGAGTTTGTCGAGCGCCTGGAAGCGCCCGAAGCGCTTGTCGAGGCCGCGGACCTCGATGGTGGGTGCGGACATGGTGGTGCAACTCCTGGTCTGGTGGGGATCTGTTGCTCTCCGAGCGGGTCAGCGCTCCTCCTCGGGCGGATCGCTGACGTAGACCAGGTAGGCGTCGAGCATGGTGCGGTCCGCCAGCAGGCCCTCGGTGTACACCTCCAGGGCCGGGAGTATGTACTGCTGCTCCCAGTCGTGCAGCACCTGGCCGAAGTCGGGGTTCTCCTGGTCCCGCTGCATCGTGACGAGGACCAGGATCGAGCCGAATCCGTTGGCGGCCAGCCAGCGGGCCCGCTTGGCCGGGTCGCGGCTGGGGCGGATGGTGCCCTCGCGCACGCCGATGTCCAGGTAGCTCTGCACGTCGGCGACCATCGCCTCGTACAGGTGCCGGCTGAGCTCCCCGCCTTCCTGCATGGCCCGGAAGAGGTAGGCCAGGAGGCCGGAGTACTGGTCGACCGCCCTGAGGGAGCGGATCATCCCGTCGGCGCTGGGGTGGCTCACCGACTCCTTCTTGGCCTCGTAGATCACCTGCCTGACGTACTCGTCGCAGGTCTCCCGGAGCTTGGCCTTGCTGCCGAAGTGGTGGATGACCAGTCCCGGGGACACCGAGGCCCGGTCCGCGATCGCGCGCACCGTGACTCCGAACCCCTTCTCACCGAAGCACTCGATGGCGGCGTCCCGGATGCGGGCGCGTGCGGTGAGGTCCCCGTCGGGGGGAACCTTCCTGCTTGAACTCATGTTCAATACATTAAACGCCTGTTTAGTCTCTTGGCAAGGGGGTGCTGTGCCCCGGGCGTACACTCGGGGCACGTTCGGGGCTGCCGGCTGGGCTGGCCCCAGGCCATGAGGGGGGAATTTCGATGGTGCAGGTCGCGGTCGCCCAGTTCGCGCCGGGTCAGGACAAGGCCGAGAACCAGCGTTCGGTGGCGGAGCTGACCGCCCGGGCCGCCGCTCTGGGAGCGAAGGTCGTCCTGCTGCCCGAGTACACGATGTTCACCGCCCCGCGCACCGACCAGCGCTACGTGGCGGCCGCCGAGCCCCTGGACGGCCCCTTCCTGGCCGACGCCGCGGACACCGCTCGCCGCGAGGGCGTGTACCTGGTGCTGGGGGTCAACGAGTCCGGGGGTGAGGGTGCAGCCCGCTTCACCAACACTCTGGTCGCGCTCTCCCCCGAGGGCAAGCGCGTCGCGCTCTACCGCAAGATCCACCTCTACGACGCCTTCGGGGTCAAGGAGTCGGACGTGGTCGCGCCCGGGCCGATCGAGGACCCGGAGACCTTCACCGTCGACGGCGTGGTCTTCGGCCTCCAGACCTGTTACGACCTGCGCTTCCCGGAGGTGACCCGGCGGATCGCCGGGGCCGGGGCGCACGTGGTGCTGCTGGCCGCCCAGTGGGTTCCCGGCCCGCTGAAGGAGGACCACTGGCGCACGCTGGCCCGGGCGCGCGCCATCGAGAACACGGTCTACGTGGCCGCTTCGGGGCAGTCGGCGCCCACGGGGGCGGGTAACAGCATGATCGTCGACCCTATGGGCACCGCCCTCGCGTCCCTGGGGGAGCAGACCTTCGAGGTCGCCGCCGCGGAGGTTTCGGCCGCGCGTGTGGACGCGGTGCGTGTCACCAACCCGGCTCTGTCGCTGCGCCGTTTCGAGGTCTCCCCGCGCTCGGAGGGCTAAGGTCCGGCGCCTGGAGGGTCTGTACATATCCGGCGCTTCGTATGAAAAACCAACCCTGAACTGGGGTCTTCCCAGGGTTCGTTACTTAGGGTTATGATTTCCCTGCACGGAGTGATTTAGATTGGTCCGGACCCTTCCAGGCGCCGAGAGCTTCTGATTCAATAAAGAGCCGGTAACTATCGGCCCGCCAGACTGTCCTAAACCACGGGGGGAGCAAGGACATTGCGCGGAACGAGCACGATGTGCGAACCAGACACGAAGCCTGACGCCGCATCCGAGAACTACGTCTACGACCCGAGTCGGCTGAGCGGGGCGCAGTGCATGGGGGATGCCTGCGTCGTCTGCCACGCCAAGTGGCCCCGGCCCCGCCGGGTTCTGGGCGAGCTTCCGGACGGCAGTCACGCGTACGGATGTGACGAGTGCGCGGGGATCATCGGCCACCAGCCGGTCTCCGCGGGTGGGCCGCTGATCGCGGCACGTTAGCCGAGCCAGCTGGTTCAGCTGATCCCGTGCGGCCGCGGAGGCCGCCGGAGACGGTCGCGCTCCGGGTCCAGGGGGAGTCATTCGGACCCGGAGCGCTTCCGTTGACGCGCCCGCTTCCATGGGGAGGAGGGGAAATGAGCGCGTCTATCCAGGATGGTCTCTCGTGACACGCGTGGCCCTCGGCCACACCCGGTCAGGGGCTTCGTGCAACAACGATACTCCGTGTTGCCCGCCGTAGACCGTCAGTGAGAGACATCCGTCCGTTATTTCGATGAACTCCGGCTAGCCGTTGGTGGGGAAGCCCAGGTCCACGCCGCCTTCGGGTCGTTTGCCCGGGTCGGTCCAGCGGGCGGTGACCGCCTTCGTGCGTGTGTAGAAGTGCACACCCTCCGTGCCGTGCGCGTGCGAGTCACCGAACAGTGACTGCTTCCATCCGCCGAAGGAGTAGTAGGCCATCGGTACCGGGATGGGTACGTTGATGCCCACCATGCCCACCTCGATCTCGTTCTGGAAGCGCCGGGCCGCGCCGCCGTCGTTGGTGAAGATCGCCGTCCCGTTGCCGTACGGGTTGTCGTTGATGAGCTTGACGGCCTCGTCGTAGTCGCCCACGCGGACCACGCTCAGCACCGGACCGAAGATCTCCTCCCGGTAGCAGGACATCTGCGGGCCCACGTGGTCCAGGACCGAGGGGCCCAGCCAGAAGCCGTCCGAGGCGCCGCCGAGTACCGGGTGTACCCGGCCGTCGATCGCCAGGGTCGCACCCTCGCGCACCCCCGACTCCAGGTACGAGGCGACCTTGTCGCGGTGCTCGCGGGTGACCAGCGGACCCATCTCGCTGCGGTCGTCGTCCCCGGGGCCCACCCGCAGTCGCGAGACGCGCTCGCGGATCCGCTCCAGCAGGTCGTCGGCGACCGAGTCCACCACCGCCACCGCGGAGATGGCCATGCAGCGCTCACCGGCCGAGCCGAACCCGGCCGAGACGGCGGAGTCCGCCGCCAGGTCCAGGTCGGCGTCGGGCAGGACCACCATGTGGTTCTTGGCGCCGCCCAGCGCCTGCACGCGCTTGCCATGCTCGGCGGCGGTCCGGTAGATGTACCGGGCGATCGGCGTGGAGCCCACGAAGCTCACCGCGGCCACGTCCGGGTGCTCCAGGATCGCGTCCACCGCGACCCTGTCTCCGTGCACCACGTTGAACACGCCGTCGGGCAGTCCGGCCTCGGCCCACAGCTCGGCCAGGAGCACCGCCGCGGACGGGTCCTTCTCGCTGGGCTTGAGCAGGAACGTGTTTCCGCAGGCGATCGCCACCGGGAACATCCACATCGGGACCATCGCCGGGAAGTTGAACGGCGTGATGCCGCTGACCACACCGATCGGCTGCAGGATCGAGTAGGAGTCCACGCCGGTGGACACGTTCTCGGAGTAGCCGCCCTTGAGCAGGTGGGGGATGCCGCAGGCGAAGTCCACGACCTCCAGGCCCCGGGCCACCTCGCCCTGGGCGTCGGAGAAGACCTTGCCGTGCTCGGAGCTGACGATCGCGGCCAGCCGGTCGCTGTTGGCGCGCAGCAGCTCACGGAACCGGAACAGCGTCTGCACGCGCTTGGACAGCGAGGTGTCCCGCCAGCCGGGGAAGGCCTCCTTGGCGGCCGCCACCGCGGCACCGACCTCCTTCGGGCCGGCGAAGTCCACCGTCCCGGTGACCTGGCCGGAGGCCGGGTTGTAGATGTCCCCGGTCCGCTCGGCGGGCCCTTCGTGGGCGCCGCCGCCGACCCAGTGGGTGACGTGCTTGCTCATGCTTGTGCTTCCTCTTCCTCGTGCCGGGGCCGTCCACAGACCGGGTTGGCCGCGGGCGACGGGCCGGCACCGGCGGGCCGCCGGTGCGCAGACTTGAATGGGAGTAGGGGGACCCCAGCGGGAGGCGGTTTCGTGCTGCCCGCCTTCCCCCCGGGGCGGCCCTCAGGCCTGGCCGGCGACGGCGCGCACGGCGTCCAGCAGGATGTCGCGGCCCTCGGCGGCCTCCTCCGAGGACAGGGTCAGCGGCGGGGCCATGCGCAGCACGTTGCCGTGCACGCCGCCCTTGCCCACCAGCAGCCCGCGCTCGCGGGTGGCCTCCAGCACCTTCCCGGCCAGCGGTGACGACGGCTCTCCCGTGGCCGGGTCGACCATCTCGATCGCGAACATCAGTCCCTTGCCGCGCACGTCCTTCACGCAGGCCAGTTCGCGCAGCGCCCGCAGGCCCTCGGTGACGGTGGCGCCCTGGCGCAGCGCGTTGCCCTGGAGGTCGTGCTCCAGCACGTAGTCGAGGGTGGCCCCGGCCGCGGCCATGGACACCGGGTTGCCGCCGAAGGTGGCCACGCCCAGCGCCTTGAGGCCGTCCATCAGGTCGCCGCGGGCCACCACACCGCCCACCGCGAAGCCGTTGCCCAGCCCCTTGGCGAAGGTCATGGCGTCCGGGGTGACCCCGTGGTTGCCGATCCCGAAGAAGCTGGTCCCGGTCCGGCCCCAACCGGTCTGCACCTCGTCGGAGACGAACAGGATGCCGTGCTCGTCGAGGACCTCCTTGTAGGCGGCGTAGAGCCCGTCCGGCGGCATCGCGAACCCGCCCACGCCCTGGACCGGTTCGGCGATCAGGCAGGCCACGTTGGGCGCCGTGGTGTCCAGGACCTCGCGCAGGTCGGCGACGCAGACGTCGATGTACTCCTGCTCGGTCAGGCCGCGGAACGCCGGGGAGGCGTGGTCGGTGCCGTGCAGGTAGTGCACGTTGAGCGGAGAGAGCGAGGAGTTCTTCCACGCCTTGTTACCGGTTACCGCGACGGTGCCGAAGGAGCGGCCGTGGTAGCTGCCGCGCATGGCCAGCACCTCGTCGCTGCCGCGGGCGTAGGTGGCCAGTAGCAGGGCGGTCTCGTTGGCCTCGGTGCCGGAGTTGGTGAAGAACACCTTGGCGTCGGGGATTCCGGACAGCCGCGCGATCTTCTCGGCCAGCTCCACCTGGGAGCGGATGAGGTACAGCGTGGAGGTGTGCACGACCCCCTTGGCGATCTGGCGCTCCACCGCCTCGCGCACCTCGGCGACGTCGTAGCCGAGCATGTTGGTCACGATGCCGGTGAAGAAGTCCAGGTAGGTGTTGCCGTCGGCGTCCGTGACACGGGCGCCCTTACCGCTGACGATCTCCAGCGGGGACTCGTAGTACAGGGGCAACCAGGAGGGCATGACCGCGCGGTGGCGGGCGAGAAGTTCCGACATGCCCCCAGTCTCCCCAGCGCCCGCGGGCTTGGCCAGGATCACCATGTTGACAACATGCTGGGTGGATTTACAACATGTAAAGCATCCCTCCAGTCCGGGAACCACTGTTCACAGGCCCGGCCGTGCGCGCACCCTGTAAAGAAAAATGCCCCTCTACCTGACAGAACGTCCTAGACTGGCGGTTGTGCTTCCCACCCTTGCCGAGGTCCTCCAGCTCCCCGCACTCCAGAAGGCCCGACCCCGCGTGGTGGCCGGTTCCGAGTACCTCGACGTGGCCGTGCGCTGGGTGCACATCGCCGAGGTCACCGACCTCGCCCACCTGCTGCGCGGCGGTGAACTCGTGCTCAGCACCGGTATCGCCATGCCCGACGACCCCGAGGCCCTGCGCCGCTACATCGAGGACATCGCCGATGCCGGGGTCAGCGGAATCGCGGTCGAGCTCGGCCGCAAGTACCACGCCGAACTCCCCAAGGCCTTCCTCGACGCCGCCCGCGACGCGAGGATCCCGGTCATCCTGCTCGACCGCGAGGCGCGCTTCGTGGAGATCACCGAGGCCGTGCACATCCGGGTGGTCAACGAGCAGCTGGAGGAGCTGCGCGACTCCGAGAAGCTCCACTCGGTCTTCACCCAGCTGTCCGTGGAGGGGGCCGACGCCGGGCAGATCCTGCACGAGGTCGCCCAACTCTCCGGCTGCCCGGTCGTCCTGGAGAACCTCACCCACCAGGTCCTGGCCTGCGACCTCAACGGCGAGGACCCCGGCACCCTGCTGACCTCATGGGAGAGCCGCTCGCGGTCGATCCGCACCGGCACCCGGACCGTGCACGCGCCCGCCACCGGCTGGCTGGTCACCACGGTCGGCGCCCGGGGCCAGGACTGGGGGCGGCTGATCCTCATCACCGGGGCCGCCCCCAGCGCCCGCCAGACCATGCTCATCGAGCGCGCCGCCACCACTCTGGCCCTGGGCCGTCTGTTGGAGCGCCATCAGGAGAGCCTGGAGCGCCAGACCCACCGCACGATCATCGCGGGCATCATCGACCGCGCCTACTCCGATCCCGAGGAGGCGCTGGTCCGGGCGCGCGCGGTCGGGGTGCCCCTGAACGGGCGCGAACTGGTCGGGCTGGTCCTGCGGCTGCGCGAGAGCGGAACCGGGCTGGCCGCCCAGGCGCGGCTCTCCGACACCGCCGAGGGCGCCGCCCGGGCCTGTCGGGAGCTGCGCCTGCCCGCCCTGGTGGGGTCCCTGGACGACCTGCGGGTGGGCATCCTGCTGGCCCTGCCGGACCGCAAGCGCCTGGACGCCACGCTGCACCTGCTCGCGGACCGGGTGCGGGGCGCTGTGGGGGACGCGGCCGTGCTGGCTGTGGGTTCGGCTGCCGAGGGCGTGCGCGAGGTGCGCCGTTCCTTCCTCGAGGCGCGCCAGGTGGGCGACGTGGCGATCAAACAGAGCGACCGGCGCCCCTTCTACCGGCTGCCCGACCTGCACCTGCGCGGGCTGCTGCACCTGTTCCGCGACGACGAGCGCCTGCAGACCTACGTGGAGCGCGAGCTGGGCCCGCTGCTGGACCACGACGCCCGGCACGGCGGGGACCTGGCCGACATGCTGCGCCACTACCTCGGCGCGGGACGCAACAAGGCGCTGGCCGCGAGCCGGGCACACCTGTCCAGGCCCGCCTTCTACGAGCGCCTGCGCCGGATCTCCAACGTGCTCGACGCCGACCTGGAGTCGGTGGAGACCTGCCTGTCACTACACGTGGCCCTGCTGTCACTGGACTCGGTCCGGGATCAGCAATAGGCCTTTCCTGTTCGATACCTGGTTGTCACGCCAGTACGTTACTTTGGAATCCGTTGTAGAAAACAGGCGCGACAATGGATTCCTGATTCATACGGGTGGAGGACCCTGTGACCGAACCGCTCGACCCCGGGCCCACCAGGAGGGTCAACGGGGTGGTGCTGGACGACACGGCCAAGCGCATCATCGAGGTCCTCCAGGAGGACGGGCGCCTGTCCTACGCGGCCATCGGCAAGATCGTCGGCCTGTCCGAAGCCGCCGTGCGCCAGCGCGTCCAGCGCCTGCTGGAGTCAGGGCTGGTCCAGGTGGTGGGCGTCACCGATCCCATGACCCTGGGCTTCAACCGGCAGGCGATGATCGGCGTGCGCACCAACGGCGACCTCAACGCCGCCGCCGACGCCGTCTCCGAACTCGACGGGGTGGAGTACGTGGTGATCACCGCGGGCTCCTTCGACCTCATGGTCGAGGTGGTGGCCGAGGACGACGCCCGCCTGCTGGACATCCTCGCCGCGATCCGGGCGGTGGACACCGTGGAGAGCACCGAGACCTTCCTCTACCTCAAGCTTCGCAAACAGACCTACGCCTGGGGAACCCGCTAGCGGGTCACGAACGAGAGAACCC
Source organism: Nocardiopsis metallicus (assembly GCF_014201115.1). GTDB lineage: Bacteria > Actinomycetota > Actinomycetes > Streptosporangiales > Streptosporangiaceae > Nocardiopsis > Nocardiopsis metallicus. The sequence continues at coordinate 4,143,632 of NZ_JACHDO010000001.1, read as the reverse complement.
GGCGGCGTCCTGTGGGCTGGGACGCCGCCGGGGGCCAGGCGCCGACCGGCGGCTGCTCCCGACCGGGGGACTACAGCCCGGCCAGGGCCTCCTCGAGGATGTCCAGCCCCTCGCGGAGCAGGTCGTCACCGATGACCAGCGGCGGGAGCATCCGGATCACGTTGCCGTAGGTGCCCGCGCTCAGCAGGATCAGGCCGCGCGCGTGGCAGTGCTTCAGCACCTGGGCCACGGCCTCCGGGTTGGGCTCCTTGCCGTCCTTGACCAGCTCGATCGCGACCATCGCGCCGCGGCCGCGCACGTCGCCGACCACGTCGAACTTGTCGGCGAAGGCGTTCAGACGGCCCAGCATGAGCTCGCCGATCCCGCGGGCGCGGCCGGTCAGGTCGTCGGACTCGATCGCCTCCAGCGCGGCCAGCGCCGCGGCGCAGGCGGCCGGGTTGCCGCCGTAGGTGCCGCCCAGACCGCCGCCGTGCACGGCGTCCATGAGCTCGGCGCGGCCGGTCACCGCGGCCAGCGGCAGACCGCCCGCGATGCCCTTGGCGGTGGTGATCAGGTCCGGCACGACGCCCTCGTGGTCACAGGCGAACATGTCACCGGTGCGCGCGAAGCCGGTCTGCACCTCGTCGGCGACGAACACGATCCCGTTGGCGCGGCAGAACTCCACCAGCGCGGGCAGGAAGCCGGGGGCGGGCTCGATGAAGCCGCCCTCGCCCTGGATGGGCTCGATGACCATGGCGGCCACGTTCTCGGTGCCGACCTGCTTGACGATCTGGTCGATCGCCGCGGCCGCCGCCTCGGGGCCGCAGTTGTCCGGGCCGGTCGGCCAGCGGTAGGCGTAGGCCATGGGCATCCGGTGGATCTCGCCAGCGAACGGCCCGAATCCGTGCTTGTAGGGCATGTTCTTCGCGGTCAGGCCCATGGTGAGGTTGGTACGGCCGTGGTAGGCGTGGTCGAACACCACGACGGCCTGGCGCCCGGTGGCGCTGCGGGCGATCTTGACGGCGTTCTCGACCGCCTCCGCACCCGAGTTCAGCAGGATGGAGCGCTTCTCGTGGTCGCCCGGGGTGACGCGGTTGAGCGCCTCGCACACGTCCACGTACGCCTCGTACGGGTTGACCATGAAGCAGGTGTGGGTGAAGCGGGCCAGCTGTTCGGCGGCGCGCTCGACCACGCGGGGGTCGGCGTTGCCGACGTTGGTCACGGCGATGCCGGAACCGAAGTCGATCAGGGAGTTGCCGTCGATGTCCTCGACGATGCCGCCGCCCGCGCGCTCCACGTACACGGGCAGCACACTGCCCACGCCCTGGGCGACGGCGGAGGAACGGCGCTTGTGGATCGCGCGGGACTTGGGGCCGGGGATCTCGGTGACGATCCGGCGGGACTGGACGACCTCGGTCGCGGCCATGCGGCTGCCTCCTTGTGGGCGTGGTGGTGCGGTGTGCGGACTCGCAAGACACTAGGCCGCGCCGAACCGGACACCCATGGACACAGTGGATAATCAAGTGAGTGTCCTGTGCCATTGCGTCAGGGCGCGGAGAGGGCGGGAAGAGCTACGGGGGACTACGGGGGAACGCCGATGCCACCGACACTGGGGGCCCTGCTGCGCACGCCGAGCCTGCGCCTGCGACTGCTCACCGGGCAGGACCGCACTCACCGGCAGGTGGAGTGGGTCGCGGTCAGCGAACTCGGCGACCCCACCCCCTACCTGGCCGGGGGAGAGCTGGTGCTCACCACCGGGGTCCGGTGGGTGGACCGCCTGCCCGACCTGCGCGCCTACGTGCGGCGCCTGGCCGAACGCGACGTCGCCGGGATCGGTTTCGGCGTCGCGGTCAACTTCGACGACACCCCCGAGGAGCTGCGCGAGGCCGCCGAGGAGTTCGGCGTCGCGCTGGTCGAGGTCGGTCGCCAGACGCCGTTCATGGCGGTGGGCAAGGAGGTCTCCCGGCTGCTCGCCAAGGAGGAGTACGAAGGGCTGACCCGCGCCTTCACCGCCCAGCGCGAGCTCACCCGCGCCGCGCTCACCGGCTCTTCCGCGGTGGTGGACCGGCTCGCCCGCGAACTCGGCGGGTGGGTCCTGCTGCTGTCCCCGGACGGCGCGCCCTGGCACGCCGCCCCCGCGGGCGCCGCGGCCCGCGCCCCCCGGCTGGCCGCCGAACTCACCCGGCTGCGCGGCGCGGGCCCGCGAGCCAGTGTCTCGGTCGCCTCCGCCGGAGACCGGGTCTCGGTCCAGCCGCTGACCACGGGCGGCAGGGCCCGCGGCTACCTGGCCGTGGGCGGGGTGCGGGTCTCCGGTTCCGACGACCGCACCCTGGTCAACGCCGCGGTCTCCCTGCTCTCCCTCGAACTCGAACGCTCCGCCCCGGGCCGCGGCTCCAAATTCCGCTCGGGGGTGCTCTCGGCCCTGCTCGACGGTGCTCTCGATCCCCTGCACCCGGGTGCGGCCGACCTGCGGGCGGTTCTGCCCGCCGAGCCCGTGGTGGTGGCCGTCGCCGAGCGGGCGGACCCGGACACCCCCCTGCCCGAGGGGGTCCTGGTGGCCCGGCACGAGGGGCGCACGGTGCTGCTCGCCGCGGCGGGCACCGAGGAGAGCGTGTTCGGCGAGGTGCTGCTCGGCCCCGTGGGCCTGAGCTCCCCGGGCGGATACCCGGACCTGGCCGCCGCCCGCTCCCAGGCCGAACGCGCCATGGCGGCCGCCGCGGAGCAGGACGAGGCCCTCCAGCGCTTCGACCAGCTGCCGGGCGGGCTGCTCGGCCTCCTGGCCAACCCCGCCGGGGCGCGGTTGGCCGACGACCTGCTCGCCCCGATCGACGAACAGCGCGCCGCCCCCGAACTCCTCGCCTCGCTGCGCGCCTACCTCGCCGCGTCGGGCCGATGGGACGCCGCCGCCGAGCAACTGGGCGTGCACCGGCACACCCTGCGCTACCGGATGCGGCGGATCCGTGAACTACTGCCCGGCGACCTGGACGACCCCGACCACCGCACCGAACTGTGGATCGCGTTGCGCGTCCGCGAGGCCCGATCCGGACAACAGGGCCGTTCCTGATCACAAGTCACTCCTGTCACACAGTTCTCGTGGGGCACACAGTGCCCATGAGACACAGTGAGTCACGGTGTGGTGACTCCTCGATGACCGCCCGGTCACGCTCCCAGCCGAGCGCGCACCAAGCCGCCGCGCTCTGTTCGGTGCCCGGTCACCTTGCCGTAGGTTCCCGACAGCCGCGGGTCTGCACAGTGGGAGACGTCCCGATGACCGAGACGTCCGCCTTGGGCGGATGACGTTGAGGAGTCCCCCGAACCATGCAGACCAGATTCGGCCGTCGCGCGGGCGCCTTCGCCGCCGCGGCCTCAGCACTCGCCCTCCTGGCCGCCTGCGGGCCCAGCGCCGACGAGACCGCCGAGGCCGACGCCTCGGCCGGCGGGGAGGGGATCACCCCCGACACCCTGATCATCGGCGCGGTCCCCGCCGAGGAGGCCACCGGGCTGGAGAACAGCTACGAGCCGGTCATCGAGATGCTCAAGGACGAGACCGGCCTGGACGTGGAGTTCCAGACCGCCACCGACTACGCGGCCGTCATCGAGGGCCAGCGCAGCGGCCAGATCCACATCGCCCAGTACGGTCCCTTCTCCTACTACATCGCCAAGAACACCGGCTCGGAGATCACCGTCGCCGGCGCCATGGTCCAGGAGAAGGACGAGCCCCCGGGTTACGTCTCCTACGGTGTCGTCCCGGCCGACTCCGACATCGAGAGCATCGAGGACTTCGCCGGCAAGCACCTGTGCTTCGTCGACCCGAACTCCGCCTCCGGCTACCTGTACCCGCTGGCCGGGCTCCTGGAGGCCGGGATCGAGGAGGGCGACTGGGACGAGACCTTCGCGGGCGGCCACGACGCCTCGGCCATCGCGACCGCCGCGGGCGAGTGCGAGGCGGGCTTCGCCTTCGACTCGATGGTGGACGAGACCCTCGTCGACAACGGTTCCATCGAGGAGGGCGACCTGCGCGTGGTCTGGGAGTCCGAGACCATCACCAGCTCGCCGATCACCGTCTACGACGGCCTCGACCAGGAGCTCTTCGACACGGTGATGGCGGCCCTGCAGGAGAAGGCCAACCAGGACTACCTCGTCGCCAACGGCTACTGCGAGGAGGGCGACTGCGACCTCACCGACGAGCGGATCTGGGGTTGGGAAGCGGTTCCGGACGACTTCTACGACGCGCTCGACGTGGTCTGCGAGGCCACCCGGGCCGCGCAGTGCTCCGACAGCTGACCACCCACCCTCAGCAGTCTCCGGGGGCGCCCTCCGGTCCGGGCGCCCCCACACCTTCGCACCCCGCCCCGCCCTCCGCCCCGACCTGTCCGATCCCACATCGAGGAGCCGCGTGGACGCCGCATCCCCTTCCCGGCCCGGGCCCGTGCCCGCCGTCCGTTTCGAGAACGTGACCAAACGCTTCGGTGACACCGTCGCCCTGGACGAGGTGTCGGTGACCGCCCACACCGGCGAAGTGCTCGTCCTGCTGGGCCTGTCCGGATCGGGCAAGTCCACCCTGCTCCGCCACGTCGACGGCCTCCAGATGCCGACCAGCGGCGGGGTCGAGGTCCTGGGCGTGGACGTGCCCGCCGCCCGCGGTGGCGAGCTGCGCGCGCTGCGCCGCCGGATCGGCTTCGTCTTCCAGCAGTTCCACCTGGTGGGCTCGCTGACCGTGCTGGAGAACGTGTGCACCGGAGCGCTGGGCCGCGTGCGCGGGCCGCGCCTGGGACTGCCCACGTACCCGCGGGCGATCCGCGAGGAGGCCCTGGCCCAGCTCGACCGGGTCGGCCTGGCCGACCGTGCCTTCCAGCGGGCGGACACCCTCTCCGGCGGCCAGCAGCAGCGGGTCGCCATCGCCCGGGCCATGCTCCAGCGCCCCGAGGTGCTCCTGGCCGACGAACCGGTCGCCTCCCTGGACCCCGAGTCGGCGCACCAGGTCATGGAGCTGATCCGCGAGGTCGCCGCCGAGGAGAAGCTCACCGTGCTGTGCAGCCTGCACCAGGTGGACCTGGCGCTGTCCTGGGGCGATCGGATCGTCGGCCTGCGCACCGGACAGGTGGTCATGGACAGCCCGGTCACCGAGCTGGACCGCGACGAGGCGATGGCCATCTACGCCCGGGTCGGTTCCGCCGATCCCGTGACGGTCGGTTGACGGGGAAACGCACATGATGACCGAACCCGCCGACGCTCCCCCCACCGCCACGTCACCCGCCCCCGCCGAACCCCCGCCACCCGCTGGTACCGCCGCACCCGGGAGCCCGTGCGCCGCCGCAGAGCGGCCGCGCACGCTCCCGCTGCCCCGGCCGAGCGGGGTCGCCGCCCTGCTCACCGTGCTCGCCCTGGTCGGGGTGGGCGTGTGGTCCATCATCGACCTGCGGATCAACGTCGCCACCCTGGTCTCCAGCGTGGACAACGCCGCCGACTTCCTCTCCCGGACCCTGCCGCTGGACTTCCCCGGCCTCGGTGAACTCGCCGGGCCGCTGGCCACCACCCTGGCCATCGTCATCGCCGCGACCCTGCTGTCCGTGGCGCTGAGCATCCCGCTGGCGATCTGGGCGGCGGGCAACACCACCCCCGGGAGGCCCGCGCGGCTGATCTCCCGGTCCCTGATCGTGGTCGCCCGCGCCATCCCCGACGTCGTGCTGGCCATCCTGTTCTTCCGGCTCTTCGGCTTCGGCGCCGTCACCGGTGTCCTGGCCATGGGCCTGCACTCGGTCGGCATGGTCGGCAAGCTCTACGCGGACGCCGTCGAGCAGATCGACGAGGGCCCGCGCCAGGCGCTGCGGGCCGCGGGCGCCGGCCGCCTCCAGGAGCTCACCGGCGGGGTGCTGCCCCAGGTGCTGCCCGCCTTCGTGGCCACCGCCATGCACCGGCTCGACATCAACCTGCGGATCTCGGTGATCCTCGGGTTCGTCGGCGTGGCCGGGATCGGGCAGGACCTGGCGCACGCCCTAGGCCGCCTCGACTACCAGCGGGGCATGGCCCTGGCGCTCATCGTGCTGCTGCTGTGCGTGGGGATCGAGCTGCTGTCCGTCGCGGTGCGCCGCGCCCTGCTGCCGCACACCGAGCAGCGGGTGAGCGGGATCAGCGGGCTGGTGGCGCGGACGCGTGCACGCGCCGGAGCCCATTCCAGCACCGGCTCCGGTGTGAAGGCGGCCGCCGCCCGGCGCACCTCGGTGGACCCGCGCGCCGCCTCGGCCGCCGCGCTGGCCACCGGGCGGATCAGCCCGCCCTGGACCGCTGAGCGGATCCGCCGGACCTGCTACGTACTGGTCACCCTCGCGGTCCTGGGCGGCTCGGTCGGCTACGCGGTGCTGGACTTCAACGGCTTCATCGACTCCAGCCGCGGTCCGCTGGGCGTCCTGGCGATGTTCTGGCCGCCGGAGGCCGGCGGGATCGGCGAACGGCTCGTCGCGGGCCTGATCGTCACCGTGCAGATCGCCTTCGCCGCCACCCTGCTCGGTATGGTGCTGGCGCTGCCGGTGGGCGTGCTCGCGGCGCGCAACGTGGCCCCCCACCACCGGGTCGGCCAGCTCTGCCGGATGTTCATCGTGTTCGTCCGCAGCATCCCCGAACTCATCCTGGCGATCATCTTCGTGGTGATGATCGGGCTCGGCCCGGTGGCGGGAACCCTCGCCCTGGCCATCGGTGTCGTCGGCCTGCTCGGAAAGCTGGTCGCCGACTCGGTGGAGGAGGTCGACCCCGGCCCCGAACGCGCGCTCCAGGCCACCGGCGCCAGTCGGGTCCAGGTGTTCTTCGGTGCGACGCTGCCGCAGGCGCTGCCCTCCTTCGTCGGTCACAGCATGTACCAGCTGGACGTCAACATCCGCTCGGCGACCATCCTCGGCATCGTGGGCGCGGGCGGTATCGGCTACGAGCTGCTCAACGCCGCCCGGGTCCTGGAGTTCGGGGTGGTCACCCTCATCACCCTGATGGTCTTCGGGGTGGTCATGGTGGTGGAGCTGATCGCCGTGTGGCTGCGCGGGGTGGTCGGCGGCCGCGACGACTGACCCCGGTCGGTGAGCCCCCACCCTCCCGTCCCCGGCCCGTCGTCGAACATCGTGAAAGCGGCGACGGGTTTCGGCGTTCCCGGGGCGGGCGGGTGAAAAATGCACCACAATGGACCTTGATAGCGGGGAGTAATCGCCTGATCACGAAAGATCAGGTGGTCAGGGGGCGTCGTGAGGTCATTACAGGACGGCGAGGAGATCGGCGGCACCGGGCCCTATCCGTCCCCGGTCGGTCTGGTGGCGGAGCGGTCGGGGCTGGCGGCCGGGTTCGCCGCCACCTCCCTGCGCTGGAAGCCCCCGGTGGACCGGGGCGAGGTCCGCTCCTTCCTGGCCTACCTGCGGGCCTGCCTGCGCCGCGAGGCCGTCCACGCCCACGTGGTGCGCGCCGAGCACCTGGGCTCCGACACCTGCGCCTGCCTGCCCGCCGGACCCGAACTGCTGTTCAGCGGGGCCCGGGACACCCTCCCCCTGCACCCGGAGACCGCCCGGGTGCTGCGTCTGGCCGGGCGCCGCGGTCAGGCGCTGCGCTACGGCTACCCCCTGGTGGTCCTCGGCGAGGGCGAGGACCGGGTGGCCCTGCCGCTGCTCACCGTGGACGTGCGCGTCGTGGACGACCCGGGGGCATCCGCCGAGGCCGCGGGCGGTGACGGCCGCCCCGGCGGTGGCACCCCGCTGGTCCGAGCCGCGGGCCGAGCCGACGTCAACACCGCGCTGCTGGCCCGGCTCGGCATCACCGACCCCGAAGACCTCTTCGAGCTGCGTACCCGCCTGCGCACCGGCGCCCCCGACACCGTCCACCGGCCCGCCGCCATCGCCGACCTCGCCGCCAAGGTACGCACCCTGCTCACCCGGCTGGAGATCGAACGGGTCGACGACATCGCCCCGCTCGGTACCCGCGGCCAGCCCCACCTGGTCACCGCCGGGGCGTACAACACCGCCGTGCTCTTCCGGGCCGGACCCGGCGGCCCGGGTGAGAGCGGTGGCTCCGGCAGCACCGGCGGCGCCGAGGATCCCGACCCCGGTAGCACCGAGGGGATCCTGGCCGACCTCGACCCCACGGGCCGCGACGGCCTCGATCCCGACGCCATCCCCGGTACCGCCCTGGAGTCCCTGCTCGGCAACGCCGCCCACCGCGCCGCCCCGGGCGGCGCGGACGCCGGACCCGCCGAACCCCAGACCGGCCGCGGCATCATGCGCCGCAGTGCCCGGGCCCAGCGGCGCGCGGCCCCGGCCCCGGCCCCGGACCCCAACCCCGCGCCGGTGCCCGTCTCCACCACCGCGCTCAGCCAGGCCCAGTACGAGGTCCTGTACGCCGCCATGCGCGAACAGCTCACCGTGGTCGCCACCCCGCCCGGCAGCGGCATCCACGACCTCGTCGACGCCCTGATCCGCACCGCTGTGGCCAGCGGCCAGCGGGTCCTGGTGTGCGGTCGTACCGAGGCCGACCTGGACGCCGTCCTGGCCAGGGCCGACATCGCCCCGGGTCACCCCGTCGTCCGGGCGGGCGGGCCCGGCCAGCGTGCGGCCGAAGTGCGCCTGCTCACCCGGCTCCTGGCCCAGCCGGGCGGCACCCAGGCCGCCGGGAGCTCCTCGCCCTCCGGTGAGGGGGGAGCCTGCCATCGCACCGAGCTGATCGCGGCCTGGAGCCGGGTCCGCCAGGTCTGGTCCGCCATGGACACGATGGCCTCGGGCGGCCACGTCCTGGCCCACCTGGCGGAGGAACGCAGTCGCAGTATCGCCCGCGGCTGGGCCCCCGACAGCCTCTTCACCCCCGAACAGGGCGGCCCCGAGTACTGGCTGCACCGTGCCGAACGCGCCGCCGCGGGCGGACTCGGCGGCTTCCAGCACCGGGCCGCGATCCGCCGCGAACTGGGGGTGGCCACCGACCCCGAAGGGCTGAGGCAGCTCTGCTCCGTCGCCCGTCTGGAGAGCGACTGGCGCGAGGGGGTGGACCGACGCACCCGGTGCGCCCCGCTCAACGAACTCACCACCGAGCTCGCCGACGCCCTGGCCGCCCACCGCAGAGCCAGCGCCGCCTGCCTGACCGCGGTCACCGAGCCCCGCCTGTGGCGCGGCCGCACCGCCATCGAGAACCGGGTCGAGACGCTCAACTGGCACCAGGGCGGCGGCTGGCCCGGGCTGGCGGGCCTCCTGGACACCCTGCCCGTGTGGGCGTGCCGCACCGACCAGGCCCGGGCCCTGCCACCGCAGGCCGGTCTGTACGACCTGGTCGTCGTGGTGGGCGCCGAGCAGACACGGGTCAGCGAACTGCTGCCGGTGCTCTACCGGGCCGGTCGCGCGGTGGTGGCGGGCGACCCCGCGCACCCCGGACCGGGCACCGTCCTGGAACCAGAGGAGGAGCGTCGGGCCCTGGCCACGGCCGGACTTGCCGCGGGGCAGCTGGACACCCGCGCGCTGCGGCACGGTTCGGGTTCGGCGCTGCGGGCGGCGCAGGCGGCCGCGCCGCCCATGCTCTGGCTGGACGAGCACGACGGCGCGCCCGAGAACCTGGCCGAGACCGCCTCCCGGCACTGCTACGGTGGCCGGCTCGGGGTGCTGACCCGGCCCGAGCCCACCGATCCGCCAGCTTTCGAATGGCGCGACGTCGGCGGGGAGTGCGAGGCCGCGCCCGGTTCCTCCTACATCAACCGCGACGAGGCCTACCGGGTGGCGGTGGTCGTGGGCGAACTCGACCAGGAACTGCCCGAGGGCCACGACCTCGCGGTCATCGCCCCGATGCAGCCCCAGGTCGCCCTGTTGCGCCGACTGCTGCGCCAGCGCCACCTGCGCCGCCGGGTCCGGATCGGCGGCCCGGAGGTACTGGGCTCCGATACCGACGCCGCCGACGTCACCGTGCTCTCCGCGATGCTCGCCGCCGGGGCCCCGGCCATCGCGGAACGGCGGGTACGCCGGATGAGCCACCTGTGGTCCGCGATCCTCACCCGGACCCGTGGGCGCCTCGTGGTGGTGGGGGACCGGGCCCACTGGTCCGGCGGGGACGACCCGCTCGGCGACCTGCTCGCCGCGCGCACCCGCGCCGGGACGGACCCGGCCAGCGTCGCCCTGGCGGAGGCCCTGCGCGAGGCCGGGACCAACGTGGACGCGGGCCGGCGGATCAACGGGTGGACCGCGGACCTGGTGGTCAGCTACGGCGCCCGGCGCGTGGTGCTGCTGCTCGACCGTGAACCGGACGGCCCCGCTCTGCGCCGCCTGCTGACCAGGGGCGACGCCCTCAACCAGGCCACCGAGGACCTCGTGGTGGTGGTCCCCGCCTGGCGTTGCCTGGCCGACCCCAAGTCGCTCGTGGAGGAGATCCTCGCCGCCTGCTGAGCCCGCCCCGGGCGCGCCCTATCCTTGATGTGCACAGACGCATGCCCATTAAACTCATGCCCACAGAGGGGGACACGGGTGCCTGAGGGCCACACACTGCACCGGTTGGCGGCGCACTTCGACAAGACCTTCGGGGGCGGCGCCGTACGGGCCTGGAGCCCCCAGGGGCGCTTCGCCGAGGGCGCGGCCCGGGTCGACGGGCGCGTCCTGACCGAGAGCGAGGCCCACGGCAAGCACCTGTTCCTCGGCTTCGACTCCGGCGAGTGGCTCCGCGTCCACCTGGGCCTGTACGGGGCCTGGTCCTTCGGGGACGCCGACGGCGAACGCCACCTGGGCGCACCCCGCACCGAGGGCGCCGACCGCCTCGACCTGCGGCGCGACCCCGACGGTTTCGTCCTGCCGCCCGACCCGGTGGGAGCCGTCCGCGTGCGCCTGGTCAACTCCTCGGGCTGGGCCGACCTGCGCGGCGCCTCCGCATGCGAGGTCATCACCGAGGAGGACAAACGCGCGGTCCAGGAACGGCTGGGCCCGGACCCGCTGCGTGCCGACGCCGATCCGGAGCGGGCCTGGCGGGCGGTGAGCCGCTCGCGCAGCAGCCTCGCGGTGCTCCTGATGCGCCAGGACGTGATCGCGGGCATCGGCAACATCTACCGCGCCGAATCCCTCTTCCGGGCCGGCCTCGACCCGATGACCCCGGGCCGCGAACTCACCCGGGAGCGGTGGGACGCCCTGTGGGCCGACCTCACCGGGCTGCTCCAGGACGGGGTGCGGGACGGCTACATCATCACCACCCGCCCCGAGGACCGCCCCAACCCCGAAGCCCGGCCGGTGCCCCGGCCGGACACCCTCTACGTCTGCTACCGCACCGGCGATCCCTGCCGGGTGTGCTCCTCGCCGATCTCGGCCGCGGAGCTGTCCGGGCGCACCCTGTACTGGTGCCCCGGCTGCCAGCGCCCGACACGCTGAACCCGGACGCCGGGGTCGGACGTATCCGCCTCGTTCGCCGTGCCCGGCGAAAGCCGTGGGCTCGGGCCAAAGCCGGTGGGTTACAATCCACTCCCGGTGACTGAACCGGTTCAGTCTTTAATTACTGGGAGACGGCTTGGGGTCTTTGATGCGGCGCCCGACGATCATGGACATCGCCAAGGCGGCCGGGGTGTCCAAGGGGGCGGTTTCCTACGCCCTCAACGGCCGCCCCGGGGTCTCGGAGTCCACTCGCGAGCGCATCCTGACCATCGCCAACGACCTGGGCTGGGCGCCCAGCAACCCCGCCCGCGCACTCGCCCCCGGCGGTCGGGTGGGCGCGATCGGCATGGTCGTCGACCGTCCGGCGCGCTCGCTGGGTATCGAGCCCTTCTTCATGCAGCTGGTCTCGGGTGTGGAGACCGAGCTCTCCGACCAGGGGGTCGACCTGATGCTCCAGGTCGCCGAGGACGTCGAGGCGGAGCTGGCGGTCTACCGCCGCTGGGCCGCCGAGCGCCGGGTGGACGGGGTGGTCATGGTTGACCTGCGGGTGTCCGATCCCCGGCCGGAGATGATGGGGGTCCTGCCGCTCCCCGCCGTGCTCCTGGGCGGGCCGGAGGGCGCTGGCGGACTTCCGTGTCTGTACACGGACGACGGGGTGCCGATGCGCGAGGTGGTGCACTACCTCGCCGCGATGGGGCACCGGCGGATCGTGCGGGTGGCCGGCCCCGAGGACTTCGTGCACACCCACAGCCGTACGGAGGCCTTCCGCCAGGCGGCCGAACGCTCCGGGTTGCTCCAAGCACGCACGGTGCACGCCGATTACACGGGGGAGGCGGGGAGCCGGACCACCAGGCGTCTGCTGGCCGAGGCCGAGCCTCCCACGGCTCTGGTCTACGACAACGACCTGATGGCGCTGGCCGGACTCGGGGTCGCGGCGGAGATGGGTATCGAGGTGCCCTCCCAGCTGTCCATCGTGGCCTGGGACGACTCCGCGCTCTGCCAGATGGTGCGCCCCTCGCTCACCGCGGTCAGCCGTGACGTGGTGTCCCACGGGCGCCGGGTGGCGTCGATGCTGAACGCGGTCCTCACGGGGCAGCGGGTCGAGAGCGAGGAGACCCTGCCGGGGGAGCTGCGGCCCCGGGGGAGTACCGGCCCCCTGGTGGTCTGAGCACCCTGGGTCCGCGCGCGGGCACAGAACCGGTTCACCAAGGGGTCTTCGGGCGACGCCAGGCCATCGTGGCTGTTACAAGGGGATAACAGGGAAGTGTCGGGGATTGACGGGGTTCGTCGGTCCGTGTTGTTGTTAACGTCACTTACCCGGTTCAGCAACGGCCCTTTGCTTCCACTATTGGGAGCGCTCCCAGCCTGTCCCTGACAGGATCGGCTTCCCCCCTAGAGGGCCGGCCGGGTGTGAGGAGGAGTCGAGATGAGATCTCTGAGGCTTCCCGCTGCCCTGGCGGCACTGGTGATCGTGGCCAGTGCGTGCTCAGGCGAAGGCGGAGAGGGCGGCGGTTCCGAGGGCTATCCCCGGGGCGAGACGCTGTACACCACGGGTACCGCCTGGGGCCCGCCGGTCAACTGGAACCCGATCATGCGCGGCCAGTACGCCGTGGGGACCTTCGGTCTGGCCTATGAACCGCTCTTCCACTACGACCCCGAGGCGAACGACTACGTTCCCTGGCTCGCGGAGGGAGACGAGTGGCCCGACGCGGACACCCACGTCATCACCCTGCGCGACGGGATGACCTGGTCCGACGGTGAGCCGATCGTCGCCCAGGACGTGGCGACCACCATCGAGCTCGGCCAGATGGACATCTCCTACAGCAACATCTGGAACTTCATCGAGAGCGTCGAGGCCACCGGTGACCTGGAGGTCACGGTGAACTTCTCGGACAGTCGCCCCCAGGAGTGGATGAACTGGGCCTACAGCACCCCGATCGTTCCGGACCACATCTGGGCCGACAAGGACCAGGCGGGTCTCAGCGACGACCCCAACGCCGATCCGGTCGGCAGTGGTCCCTACCTCTACGAGACGCACGCCGATGACCGCATGGTCTGGAAGCGCAACGACGACTGGTGGGGAACCGAGGCCCTGGGCCTGGAGATGCAGCCCACCTACATCGTCGACATCGTCAACGCCTCCAACGAGGTGACGATGAACATGATCAGCAACAACGAGGTCGACCTCTCTAACAACTTCCTGCCCGGCATCGACCAGATGATCGACGGGCAGGCCATCACCAGCTTCTACGACGGTCCGCCCTACATGCAGTCCGCCAACACCGCCTGGCTGGTGCTCAACCACGAACAGGAGCCGATGGGCGACGCCGAGTTCCGCAAGGCGCTGGCGCACGCCATCGACATGGAGACGATCATCGACGGCCCCTACTCCAACCTGGTCGAGGGCGCCAACCCCACGGGTCTGCTCCCCCAGTGGGACGACTACATCGACCACGAGCTGGTCTCCGAGGAGGGCTACTCCTACAGCCCGGACGAGGCGGTCGCCCTGCTGGAGGACGCGGGCTACACCGACCAGAACGGGGACGGCTTCGTCGACACCCCGGATGGAGAGCCCATCTCCCTGACCCTCCAGGTCCCCTCCGGCTGGACCGACTGGATGGAGGCCGCCCGGGTCATCGCGGAGAACGCCCAGGACGTCGGGATCAACGTCGAGGCGGACTTCCCCGACTTCGACCTGCTGGTCAACAACCGCAACGAGGGTGACTTCGACATGCTCGTCAACAACGAGCGCCAGCTGAGCAACACCCCGTGGACCTACTACGACTACCTCTTCCAGCTGCCGATCCGTGACCAGCAGACCACGGCCAACTTCGGTCGCTACGAGAACGAGGAGGTCTGGGCCCTGGTCGAGGAGCTCGCCGCCGTCCCGGCGGACGACGTGGCGGGCGCGGCTGAGGTCACCTCGCAGATCCAGGAGATCCAGATGGCCGAACTTCCGGCCATCCCGCTCTGGTACAACGGCCTCTGGTCGCAGCAGACCAACACCACCTGGACGAACTGGCCCAGCGAACAGGGCACCGCCGGTTACGCCACGATGTGGGACGGATGGTTCGAGCTCGGAGCCATCCGCACCCTCGCCGAGATCGAACTGGCCGAATAACGCGCACCCGTGGAGCGCTCCCGGTATGGGAGCGCTCCACCCCGCGCCCCACATCTGGAGGAACCCCGTGTGGCGTTACATGGGCCGCAAGCTCGGGATCTACGGCATCACCTTCGTGGTCGCGGTCACCATCAACTGGATGATCCCGCGGTTCATGCCGGGCGACCCCGTTCGCAGCATGCTCAACAGGGCCTCGGTCTCCGACCCCGAGGCACTGGAACGCATGACCACCTACTACAACGAGGTCTTCGGCCTCGATACCCCGCTCCACCAGCAGTACTTCGCCTTCTGGGCGGGCCTCTTCCGCGGTGACCTCGGCATCAGCGTCTGGCTCTACCCGGAGCCGGTGACCGACATCATCCTCCGCAGCCTGCCGTTCACCCTGGGCCTGCTGCTGCCCGCCATCATCCTGAGCTGGATCATCGGCAACCGCTTCGGTGCGTTCGCGGCGCGCAGCAAGGTCCTCGACAACACCGTGCTGCCGCTCGGCTACATCCTGACCGCCACCCCCTACATGTGGATCGCCCTGCTGCTCGCCTGGGCGCTCGGTGTGGTGGGCGGCTTCTTCCCGACAGCCGGAGGCTACAGCTTCGCTCTCACGCCGTCATGGTCGTGGGTATTCGTCTCGAACCTGCTCAGCCACTGGTTCCTTCCGTTCCTCTCCCTGTTCCTGGTCGCCCTCGGCGGTTGGGCTATCGGGATGCGCAACATGATCATCTACGAGCTGGAAGCGGACTACTCGAACTACCTCCAAGCCCTCGGTGCCCCCCGCCGACTGATCCGCCGCTACGCCTTCCGCAACGCGATGCTGCCGCAGATCACCGGCCTGGCCGTGCAGTTGGGCACCATCATCGCCGGAGCGCTGCTCACCGAGATCGTCTTCAACTACCCCGGCCTGGGCACCCTGATCCTCAACGCACTCAGGAACAACGACTTCTTCCTGCTGCAGGGCATCTTCCTGTTCGTGGTGGTCGGAGTGCTGATCGCCAACTTCATCATCGACATCATCTACGTCCTGGTCGACCCGCGCACGCGTGTGCAGATGACGGGAGGCGCGTCATGACCAATGTCCCCGGAGCACCGGGAGCGGCCGATTCCGGAGCCGCCCCCGAGCCGGTCGCCGAGCGCAAGGTCTCCGAGACCCTGCACTTCGCCCGGCGCAACCCCAAACTCCTCATCGGTACGGGCATCGTGCTCGCGCTCCTGCTCACCGGCCTGATCGGGCCGCTGTTCATCGACCACGGTCCGAACGTCTACGTCGGCCCCAAGAGCCAGCCGCCCAGTTCCGAGTACTGGATGGGCACCACCTCCTTCGGTCAGGACATCTGGGCACAGTTCGTCTACGGGCTGCGATCGACCTTCCTGGTCGGCGCACTCGGCGGCGGCATCGCCTTCGTCGTGGGCACCGCGGTCGGGTTCCTCGCCGGCTACAAGGGCGGGTTCATCGACGAACTCCTCAACATGTTCACCAACGTGGTGCTCGTGCTGCCCACCCTGGTCGTGCTGATCGTCGCCGTCGCCTACCTGGACGTGCGAGGCATCCTCGTGCAGGCCCTGTTCATCGGACTGACCTCCTGGCCCTGGGCCGCACGCGCGGTCCGCTCCCAGGCGCTGTCCCTGGCCACCCGCGACTACGTGGACCTGGCCCGTCTGAGCGGTCGCCGCACCGCGAAGATCATCACCACCGAGATCGCTCCGAACATGAGCTCCTACCTGGTGATGTCCTTCATCCTGCTCTTCGGCGGGGCGATCCTCATCGCCGCCGGGCTCGACTTCATCGGCCTGGGCCCCGTGAGCGGGGTCTCCCTCGGCCTCATGTTGGAGAGCGCCGTCCAGTGGAGCGCCCTGCAGCTCGGCATGTGGTGGTGGTTCATCCCGCCGGGTGCCGGGATCACCCTCCTGGTGGGTTCGATGTACATCCTCAACGTCGGGTTGGACGAAGTCTTCAACCCCAAGCTGCGGGAGCTGTGATGACCCTGCGCGTCAAGGACCTGAAGGTCTACTACCAGACCCTGCGCGGGGACGTCCACGCCCTCGACGGGGTGAACTTCGACCTCGCCGACGGGGAGATCATGGGCCTGGCCGGCGAGTCCGGCTGCGGCAAGAGCACCCTCGGCAAGAGCCTGATCAGGCTGGACGGCCGGATGCGGCACGTGGACGGCACGATCGAGCTGGACGGCAAGGACGTACCCATCGCCGATGACGGCGCGATGAATCCGTTCCGCTACCACGAGATCTCCCTCATCCCGCAGTACGCGATGAGCGCGCTCAACCCCACCCGCAAGATCGGGCGGATGATCAACGAGCTGCTGCGCTCGCGCGGAGTGCGCCCCGCCACGGTCGCCGAGGAGCTCGAACGGCGCCTGGAGCTCGTCGGGCTCGACCCCGACGTGCTCAACCGGTTCCCGATCGAGCTCTCCGGCGGGATGAAGCAGCGGGTGGTCATGGTCATGGCGACCCTGCTCAACCCGTCCCTGCTCATCGCGGACGAGGCGACCTCGGCCCTGGACGTGTCGACCCAGCGGTCGGTGGTCGAGTCCATGGTCGAGTTCCGCGACCGCGGCTACGTCAAGAGCATGATCTTCGTGACCCACGACATCTCGCTCGTCTACCAGATGGCCGACACGGTCATGGTGATGTACGCGGGCCGGATCGCCGAGAAGGGCCCGGCGAGCACGATCATCAACGACCCGCAGCACCCCTACACCAAGATGCTCATCGGGGCGCTGCCCGAAGTCGGCGCGACCACGGTGGACACGCGTCTGGAGGGAATCCCGGGCACCCCGCCGGGGCTGCTGAAACCTCCCACGGGCTGCCGGTTCAAGGACCGCTGCCCCATCGCTTCGGAGGAGTGCTCCCAGACGCCGCCGCTGGTGGAGATCGATCCCGGCCACTGGGCCGCCTGCTGGAAGACGGGGAGGTAGTGCCGTGCTGGAACTGAGCCACGTGCACAAGGTGTACCGGGTGGGAGCGTTCGGCGGAGCGAAACTTCGTGCTGTTCGCGACGTCAGCCTGACCGTCGAGCCAGGCGAGGTGGTGTCGCTGATCGGCGAGAGCGGCAGCGGCAAGAGCACGATCGGGAAGATGGTGCTGGGGCTGACCAGGATCAGCTCGGGCACCATCCGTTTCGAGGGCGAGGACGTGTCGCGGATCCGCGGGTTCTCGGCGAAGAAGGAGTACTACCGCAAGGTACAGGGGGTCTTCCAGGACCCGTTCAGTTCCTTCAACCCGATCTTCAAGGCCGACCGCGTCTTCGAGATGATTCGGTCCTCCTACTTCCCCGGGATGTCCGACGCGGACTGGAAGCGCAAGGTCCTGGACGCGGTCGGCACGGTCCGCCTGGACCCGGAGAACGTGCTGGGCAAGTACCCGCACCAGCTCAGCGGCGGGCAGCTCCAGCGGCTGCTCATCGCACGTGCGCTGCTGCTCGACATCAGACTGCTGGTGGCGGACGAGATCATCAGCATGTTGGACGCCTCCACCCGTATCGACGTGCTCAACCTGCTGGGCGACCTCAAGGAACGGGGCCTGGGCATCATCTTCGTGACCCACGACCTGTCCCTGGGCAACTACGTCAGCGACAAGTCCGTGATCCTGCGCAAGGGCGCCATCGCCGAGATGGGACCCACTCGCACGGTGTTCGACAACCCCCTCCACCCCTACAGCCGTCACCTGCTCTCGTGCGTGCCCCAGATGCACCGCACCTGGGCGGAAGTGGACGCGGAGCTGGCGGCCAACCCGCCCGAGGACGTGGAACTGCCCAAGGTCGCCGATGACGACGACTCCGCTCCGCTCATCGAGGCCGAAGAGGGACACTTCGTCGGTATCGATCAGGGCTGACCAAGGTCCGGACCCGCCTCCAACACCATCAGAAGCATCAGAAAGGGAGCGCGCATGACCTCCTGGTTCGACCTCCACGACGACTGGGCCCTCACGGCGGTGCCCCACGGGGACGCCCTGTCGGATCCGGCCGCCGCGGTCGGCGAGGTCCCCGCCACCGTGCCGGGCTGTGTCCACACGGACCTGCTCGACCACGGCCTGATCGCCGACCCCTACCTGGACGACAACGAGGACCGTCTGGGCTGGATCGGGCGCACGGACTGGAGGTACACGCGCTCCCTGGCGGCCGAGGCCGAGGCCCTGGACGGCACGGCGGAGCGCGTGGACCTGGTCTGCGCCGGTCTGGACACCGTCGCCACCGTCCGGGTCGGTGGCCGGGAGGTCGGTCGCTCCGCCAACATGCACCGCTCGTACCGCTTCGACGCCACCGAGGCGCTGGCCGAAGGCGGCGCGGACCCCGCCCTGGAGGTGGAGTTCGCCTCGCCGTACCGGTACGCGGAGGCCAACCGGGAGCGGATGGGCGTCCTCCCCGGCGCCTACGACGAGCCGTACCAGTACATCCGCAAGATGGCCTGCAACTTCGGCTGGGACTGGGGCCCGACCCTGGTGACCTCCGGGATCTGGCGGCCGATCCGGTTGCACGCCTGGTCCACGGCGCGGCTGGCCTCGGTCCGGCCGCTGGTGTCGGTCACCGAGGACGGCTCGCTGGGCCGGGTCGGCGTCCGGGTGGCGGTGGAGCGGACCGGGCCCGGGGCGGACGTTCCCCTCACCCTGACCGCGACGGTGGCGGGGGAGACCACCACCGTCGCCGTGCCCGCGGGCGAGACGGAGGCCGCCCTGGAACTGGTGGTCGCCGACCCCGGGCTGTGGTGGCCGCGCGGTCACGGCGACCAGCCGCTGCACGATCTCACCGTGGAGCTGTCCGCCGCCGAACCCGGTGCGGATCAGAGCATCCTCGACACCTGGACGCGCCGGATCGGGTTCCGCAACGTGGCCGTGCACAGCGCGCCCGACCAGCACGGGGCCGCCTTCGCCCTGCGCGTCAACGGCCGCGACGTCCTGGTCAAGGGCGCCAACTGGATCCCCGACGACACCTTCCCCAGCAGGATCGGCCGCGGCCGCTACCGGGAGAGGATCGACCAGGCCGCCGAGGCCGGGATCAACCTGCTGCGGGTCTGGGGCGGCGGGATCTACGAGTCCGAGGACTTCTACGAACTCTGCTCCGAACGCGGGATGCTCGTCTGGCAGGACTTCCTCTTCGCCTGCGCCGCCTACCCCGAGGACGAGCCGCTGGCCGCCGAGGTCGAGGCCGAGGCGCGGGACGCGGTCGTGCGGCTGGCCCCGCACCCCAGCCTCGCCGTGTGGTGCGGCAACAACGAGAACATCTGGGGGCACGAGGACTGGGGCTGGAAGGAGCAGCTCGACGGCCGGGCCTGGGGCGCCGGGTACTACCTGGACGTGCTGCCGCGCGTGGTCGCCGAACTCGACCCCACCCGCCCCTACTGGCCGGGCAGCCCCTACTCCGAGGCGGAGGGCGTCCACCCCAACGAGGCGACCCACGGCACCATGCACCTGTGGGACGTGTGGAACGAGGTCGACTACACCGTCTACCGCGACCACCGGCCCCGGTTCGCCGCCGAGTTCGGCTACCAGGCGCCGCCCGCCCACTCCACCCTGCGGGGCTCGGTGACGGACGCCCCGCTCACCTCGACCTCGCCCGGCGTGCTGCACCACCAGAAGGCGATCGACGGAAACGGCAAGCTGGCCCGCGGACTGGCCGCGCACTTCGGTGACCGCGACTGGTCCTACGACGACTGGCACTACCTCACCCAGGTCAACCAGGCGCGCGCCCTGACCGTGGGTATCGAGCACTTCCGCTCCACCTGGCCGTACTGCACGGGCACGGTCATGTGGCAGATCAACGACTGCTGGCCGGTCACCTCCTGGGCCGCGGTGGACGGGGCGGGGCTGCGCAAGCCCCTGTGGTACGCGCTGCGCCGCGTGTACGCGGACCGGGTGGCCACCGTCCAGCCGGTCTCCGGTGGCGGGCTGACGGTGGTCCTGGGCAACGACACCGACCAGGAGTGGTCCACCGAGGTGACGGTGGTGCGCCGCGACTTCGACACCGGCCGGGCCCTGGCCGCCTCGGCGCATCCGGTCCGGGTGGCGCCCCGCGGCGCGCTGCGGATCCCGGTGCCCGAGGGGGTCGCCCGGGCCCAGGACCCCGCCCGTGAGGTGCTGACCGCCGACGGCGGGGGAGAGCGGGCCTGGTGGTTCTTCTCCCGTGACCATGAACTGGACTACCGAAAACCCGAATTCGACGTGGAAACGCGGATGGACGGTGACGATTTGCGGGTGAGGGTCCGGGCGCGTGTGCTCTTGCGGGACCTGGTCCTGAACGTGGACCGGCTCGACCCCGGGGTGAGCGCGGACAGCGCCCTGGTGACCCTGCTGCCCGGGGAGTCCCACACCTTCACGGTGCCGGGCGGTGCCCGGCTCGACCCGGAGGCGGTCACGGCGCCACCCGTGCTGAAGTGCGTCAACGACTCCCTCGTGAACTAGGGGTGGCGTTCCCGTTACGCTCCGGTGGCTGCCGTGCGCATCACGCGTGCTCCCCGCGCGGCCCGCCGGTATTCCCCGGCGCGCCGTGCGGGTTGCCACACCGAAATCCATCACCAGCTGGCTCGTCTGTGGTACGTTCATTGAAGATTGTTAGTCGTTGAATTTCGCAGTTGGTGTCTTGCCCGCGGAGTTTGTGACCGGCGGGCGGTTTCTCATGGAGTCGGCTCGCGGCAATTTTCGGGCGTGTGAGTATGCGTCCGTGTACACCGAGCTGAAGGAGAAAACATGGCTCAGGGAACTGTGAAGTGGTTCAACGGCGAGAAGGGCTTCGGCTTCATCTCCCCCGACGACGGTGGCCCCGACGCCTTCGTTCACTACAGCGCCATCCAGGGTTCGGGCTTCCGTAACCTGGAGGAGAACCAGCGCGTGGAGTTCGAGATCGTCGCCGGTACCCGCGGCCCCCAGGCCGAGAACGTCGTCGCGATCTAAGACCGCCAGACGTTGCGATGTCGCCCCTCGAGGGGTGCGAATGTCGCGGAACGCCCCCGGAGAGCCTGGCTCTCCGGGGGCGTTCGCATGTCCGGGGCCGCTGCCCGAGAGCCTCTGGCCCGGGGCCGAGCCCTGGAGCGGTGCCTCCGCGCGCACGGGAGCCCCGGGACCCGTCAACAAAGGTCCCGGGGCTCCCGTGCGCGCGACTCAGGCCTCCAGGAGGGCCTTGGTGCGCTCACGCACCTCGGCGGTGTCCAGGCCGCGCACGGTGACGGTGGTCCGGCGCCGCAGGGCGTCGTCCACGGTCACCGCCCACTCGCGGTCGCGGGCGAAGACCACCTGGGCCCAGATGTCCGGGCCGTCCGGGTGGATGCGCTCGCCCAGTTCCGGCTCGGCGCGCACCATCGCGGCGAGGTCCATGGCCAGGCTGCCGTAGTGGGAGGCCAGGTGCCGGGCGACCAGCGGGTCCAGGCGGGTGCCCGGCTCACGGTCGATGATCAGGCGCTGGGTGACCGCGTCCGGGCTGGCCAGCCCGGGCAGCGGCACGGTCCGCAGCGGGTCGGCCATGTCCTCCGACAGCGGGACCGCCGACACCTTGCGCAGCTCCTCCAGGACGGCCCGGCCGATGTGCCGGTAGGTCGTCCACTTGCCCCCGGCCACCGAGAGCATCCCGCCGCGCCCCTGGCTGACCACGGTCTCCCGCTTGGCCGAGCTGGTGTCCCC
Organism: Nocardiopsis metallicus; assembly: GCF_014201115.1. Taxonomy (GTDB): domain Bacteria; phylum Actinomycetota; class Actinomycetes; order Streptosporangiales; family Streptosporangiaceae; genus Nocardiopsis; species Nocardiopsis metallicus. Next base: position 4,121,567 of record NZ_JACHDO010000001.1, on the reverse strand, counting down.
GGGGCCGCCCGGCAGCACCCGCAGCCCCGCGAAGGAGTAGGTCATGCGGTCGCGGTCCAGGTAGGGGGCGTCGATGCCCAGCGCCGCCTCGCCCAGGATCTGGTCGACGTCGGAGGGGACCACGCCCACGTCCGCGGGGTCGCCCTCGAAGGCCTCGTCCGTGGTGCCCAGGAGCAGGTGCCCCTCCCACGGGATGGCGAAGGACACCCGGTACTTGTCCACCGGGATGGTGAGCGCGGCCCGCCACGGGTCCGGGGTGCGCAGTACCAGGTGGGCGCCCTTGGACAGGCGCACGCTGGGCGCCGCGGCCGGGTCCTCCAGACGGCGCAGGTGGTCCACCCAGGGGCCGGTCGCGTTGAGGACCAGCCGCGCGTCGATCCCGAAGTCCTCACCGTTCACGCGGTCGCGCAGGTCGGCACCGGTCACCCTGCCCCGGGTGGTGCGCAGCCCCAGGACCTCGGCGTGGTTGAGAACCACGGCCCCGGCGTCCGCGGCGGCGCGCACCGTCATGACCGCCATCCGGCTGTCGTTCATCTGGTGGTCGCTGTAGGCGGCGACGGACTTCAGGCCCTCGGTGCGCAGCCCGGGCGCCAGGCGCTTGGCCTGGAGCGGCGAGAGCAGGCGGCCCATGCCGTCGCCGAAGGCGGACAGCGCGGAGTAGAGGAAGACGCCCGCGCCCATCTTGGCGGCGCCGTGCGGCCCCCCGGAGTAGATCGGCACCAGGAAGGGGCGGTGGTTGACCAGGTGCGGAGCCACGTCGGAGGCGAGCGAGCGCCGCTCCCTGTGGTTCTCCGCGACCAGGCGCACGTTGCCGGTCTGGAGGTAGCGCAGACCGCCGTGCACGAGCTTGGAGGAGGCGCTGGAGGTGGCTCCGGCGAAGTCGCCGGCGTCGACCATGGCCACTCGCAGGCCGGCCTGGGTCGCGGTCCAGGCGACGGAGGTGCCGAGGATCCCGCCGCCGATGACGAGGAGGTCGAAGGTGCCCCGGGCGAGTTCCTCGCGCGTGTGCGCGCGTACCGCGGGGGCGTCGCTTCGGTGGGTGCTGGCGGTCATGGCTGGTGCTCCGTCCGTTGGAGAGGGGGGCGATTCCGCACGTACCTGAACGGGCTCCACGTTTCAGGTGGGTGTCGTACGCATAATACGACAATGCCGAACGATGGTGAAGATCGGAGTCGGTATTGGCGGTGTTCCCTTGACCGAGATGGGTCTTGGGGGGCGCTTGGAAGCTCTGATGTGACCCAGGGGGGTCATGGTGTCGCTTGTTGTGTTTGAGGTTCGGCATTGTCGCACTGTTTGAGTACGTGGCCAGAAGCCTCGTGCGCAAGGTAAAAGCTGGAATCCGGGGATCCTGAACTGGGCTTCCAGCTTCCCTGAACAGGATAAATGCCTGGACTTCGGGTTCTCCGGTTGTCCCACTGGGGAGGCGCCGCCGGTCCTACGATGAACCGCATCATGGCCAATAGGTACTCACCCACGATCCGGCGGCGCCGGCTCTCCGCCGAGCTCCGGCGGGTCCGGCTCGCCGCCCGTAAGACCAGCGAAGAGGCCGCGGCGGAAGCGGGCCTGTCCAAGTCCACGTATTCGAACATCGAGTCCGGGGTGAAGAAGCGCCCCAGCCTCCCGGAGGTCCGGGCGATCCTGGAGGCCTGCGGGGTGCCCCCGGGCGGAGAGTTCGACGAGATTCTGGACCTGTGCCGCCAGTCCCTCGAACGCGGCTGGTGGACCCGGTACCGCGACGTCCTCGCGGCCCGGTTCGTCGGCTTCGAGGCCGAGGCCAGATCCATCACGACCTGGCAGCCCCTCCTGGTGCCCGGGCTGCTCCAGGTCCCCGAGTACATGCGGCTCGTCGCGCAGGCCTGCCTGGCCAGCCCGCAGGAGATCCGCCGGGCCGTCGACGCCCGGATGACCAGACAGCGCATCCTGGAGGACCGCGACCCGCCGGAGCTGTACGCCATCTTCGACGAGGGCTCGCTGCTGCGCCTGCACGACCATCCCGAGGTCCGGCGCAGCCAGGTCAAACACCTCCTGGAGATGGCCCAGCGCCCCAACGTCACCGTGCAGATGACCAGGGCGGACCGGGTCAACCCCGGCAGCGGCGGCTCCTGCGTGATCCTGGAGTTCCCCGATGCCATCGACCCGACCGTGGTCTTCCTGGAGACCGCCACCGACGGCATCTACCTGGAGGAGCCGGATGACGTGGCCCGCTACCGGAACCTGCTCAACCACCTGGGGCTGGTGGCGCTGCGACCGGGGGAGACCCTCGACTACCTGGAGGAGGTCCACCTCGGCCGGTGAGCCGTGGAACGGGAACGGCACGAACGACGGAGGGCGCCCGGAACGATCCGGGCGCCCTCCGAGGACACTGATGGCGGCGGGATCGCGGCTAGCCGCCGAAACCGGTCAGGTGCCAGATCCAGGCGCCGATCACACCGCCCACGATCGGGCCGACCACCGGGATCCACGCGTAGCCCCAGTCGGACGAGCCCTTGCCCGGGATCGGCAGCAGCGCGTGCGCGATGCGCGGACCCAGGTCACGGGCCGGGTTGATGGCGTACCCGGTGGGACCACCGAGCGACAGGCCGATGCCGAGCACCAGGAGACCGACCAGCAGCGGGGCCAGGCCGGTGCTGAACAGGCCGGACAGGTCGGCGTCACCGATCGAGACGTGGCCGGAGTTGGCGCCGATGCCGAGGATGCCCAGCACCAGCATCGCGGTGCCGATGACCTCGGTGGTGAGGTTGGCGACCGGGTTGCGTACCGCGGGCGAGGTGCTGAAGACGGCGAGCTTGGCGTCCGCGTCGTCGGTGTGCTTCCAGTGCGCGGAGTAGGCCAGGAAGACCAGGCACGCGCCGGTGAAGGCGCCGAGGAGCTGGGCGGCGATGTAGCCGGGCACCAGGGCCCAGCTGAACTCGCCGATGCTGGCCAGCCCGAGCGTGACCGCCGGGTTGATGTGGGCGCCGGAAGTGGTGCCGACGACGTAGACGGCCATGGCGACCGCCATACCCCAGCCGAGCGTCACCACGATCCAGCCCCCGGCGAGGGCCTTGGACTTGGCGAGTACGACGCCGGCGACGACACCGCCGCCGAGCAGGATCAGGATGGCGGTACCGATGAACTCCGCCAGGTACACCGAGAAGTCTTGCATGGGGACCTCCGCCCCGAGAGGGGGGCAGTCGGGTCACGGGTCGGCGCCTTGCCCGTTGCGGGCATAATCGGACGCACCCGTCACAGGATGGATGGGCGGGGGCACTGCTCGGTGCCCCCGGATCCGCGCTCCGGGGGTCCCAGGTGGCACTAGTGCCCCCGGGGCGCGGTCGTCTTGTTGCCAAGCGCTACTTGGCGTCCTCGTGCTCCACCCAGGAGCGGGTGCGCTGCACGGCCTTGTTCCAGTTGTGGTACTCGCGCTCGCGGGCCTCGGAGGCCATCTTCGGGTTCCACTCGGCGGCCTTGTGCCAGTTGGCGCGCAGGGTCTCGATGTCGGGCCAGTAGCCCACCGCGAGCCCCGCCGCGTAGGCGGCGCCCAGGCACGTGGTCTCGGCGACCATCGGCCGCACGACCTCGGCGTCGAGCACGTCGGACAGGATCTGCATGAGCAGGTTGTCCGCGGTCATGCCGCCGTCCACCTTCAGGGTGGTGAGGTCGATCTGGGAGTCGGCGTTCATGGCGTCGACGACCTCGCGGGTCTGCCAGGCCGAGGCCTCCAGGACGGCGCGGGCGATGTGGCCCTTGTTGACGTAGCCGGTCAGGCCGGCGATCACGCCGCGGGCGTCGCTGTCCCAGTGCGGGGCGAACAGGCCGGAGAAGGCCGGGACGATGTAGCAGCCGCCGTTGTCGTCCACGGTGCGCGCGAGCGTCTCGATCTCGGGCGCGGTGGAGATCAGGCCCAGGTTGTCGCGCAGCCACTGGACGAGGGAGCCGGTGACCGCGATGGAGCCCTCGAGGGCGTACACGGCCGGGGCGTCGCCGATCTTGTATCCCAGCGTGGTGAGCAGACCGTTGTTGGAGGTCACGGGCTCGGTGCCGGTGTTCATCACCAGGAAGGTGCCGGTGCCGTAGGTGCCCTTGACGTCGCCGGGGTCGAAGCAGGTCTGGCCGAACAGGGCGGCGTGCTGGTCGCCCAGGGAGGCGGCCACGGGGGTGCCAGCCAGGTAGCCGGTGGACTCGCCGTAGACCTCGGAGGAGGAGCGGATCTCCGGCAGCAGGCTGGCCGGGATCTGCATGGCCTCCAGGATCTCGGTGTCCCAGTCCAGGGTGGCCAGGTTCATCAGCATGGTGCGGCTGGCGTTGGTCACGTCCGTGACGTGGCGGCCGGTCAGCTTCCAGATGAGCCAGGTGTCCATGGTGCCGAACAGCAGCTCGCCGCGCTCGGCGCGCTCGCGGACGCCCTCGACGTTGTCGAGCAGCCAGCGGACCTTGGGACCGGAGAAGTAGGTGGCCAGGGGCAGGCCGCACTTGGGGCGGAACCGGTCCTGGCCCTCCTGGGCGCCGAGCTCGCGGACGATGTCGTCGGTGCGGGTGTCCTGCCAGACGATGGCGTTGTAGACCGGCTCGCCGGTCTCCTTGTCCCAGAGCAGGGTGGTCTCGCGCTGGTTGGTGATGCCGATGGCGGCGATCTGGTCCGGCGTGATGTCGCTCTTTTGCAGGGACTCCTGGACCACGGCCTCGACGTTGGTCCAGATCTCCAGGGCGTCGTGCTCGACCCACCCCGGCTTCGGGAAGATCTGGCGGTGCTCTCGTTGGTCGACCGAGACGATGCGTCCGTCCTGGTCGAAGAGGATGCAGCGGCTCGACGTGGTGCCCTGGTCGATCGCGGCGACGTACTGCTGACTCATCGGTGCTCGCCTTCAAGGTGGACGGGTGCGGAACGGGGTGGGAAACGGTGTGATCGGCGATAGTCACCGAACGACGTACGACATTGACGTATGATTAGGCGATAGTTTCAACCGTCTTTCCTTCCCATGTCAAGGCCGCGTGACGCAATCGTGTTGCGTGGGTCACCAGCTTGGGGCGGCCACTGTCCCAGGACGGGTGCGGACACGGAAAACACCACTCCGCTGATGGCCGCGAAGTGGTGCGAAGTGGACGTCGCCTTGGGAAAGAGGCGGGGTTTGTGAGGGTCTGTGACGGCCAGGCGGGGTCCGGCAGGGCCCTAGTAGGGCGTGACGCCCAGCTCCCGGGAGATCGCGCGGGCGGCGTCGCGGACGTAGGAGACCTGTTCCATGTCGGGCTTTCCGTCCTCGCCGCGCAGGCGCTCGACGGCGCCGCGCACTCCGATGGCGCCGACGGTGACGTTGCGCCGGTCGCGGATGGGGGCGGCGATGGACACCTCGCCCTCGACCAGCTCCTCGGCCTCCCAGCCCCAGCCGCTGTCGCGGATCTCGGTCAGCTGGCCCTCCAGCGCCGCCATGGACGTGACGGTGCGCCGGGTGAAGGCGGTGAGCTCCACCGGGGAGTCGGTCTCCACCGAGGCGACCTCCTCGGGGACGGCCAGCGGGTCGAAGGCCATCAGGGCCTTGCCCAGGGCGGTCGCGTGCAGCGGCAGCAGGGTGCCCACGTCCAGGGTCTGCCGACTGGAGTCCGGCCGGAAGACGTGGTGTACCACCAGGACCTGGTGCTTGTGCAGGGTGCCGATGCGCACGCTCTCCCCGCTGCGCGAGGCTAGGGTGTCCGCCCAGTTCAGCGCACGGGTGCGCAGCTCGTTGCCGTCCAGGTAGCGGGTGCCCAGGCTGAGCATCCCGCCGCCCAGGCGGTACCGGCCCGACTCGGGGTCCTGCTCCACGAAACCGACGTGCTGGAGCGTGCGCAGGATGCCCAGGGCTGTCCCCTTGGGCAGCTCCAGTGAGCGGGAGACCTCCGCCAGGCTCAGTCCGCGGGCGCCACTGGCCAGGAGCCGGAGGATCGCGGCGGCGCGTTCGATGGACTGGATTCTTCCCGGCATTGCGGTGCTACCACTCTCTAGTACGACAATGTCATACGCCAGATGCTACTACGCGATGTGATGCGCAACACCTGCCGGTGCCCCTTCGTTGCGCGAGATCGGCCAAGTGTACCGACGGGCACCCGTGCTGACCTGCGGTCGGGCGAGGCCATGGGCGGATCAGAGTTCGGCCGCGGCCCGGGTGATCGCCTTCGCGGCGTCCTCGACGTCGCTGTCGGTGATCTCCAGGCGCAGTACCAACCGGACCCGGGAACCGCCGCCGAGTGCCCGCACGCCCTGGGCGGCGAAGGCCTCCAGGTACTCCGCGGCCCGCCCCTCAGGGGTCCGGATCAGCACCATGTTGGTCCGCGCCCGCACGGACAGCCCGGGCAGGTCCGCCAGCAGTCCGGCCAGCCGGGCCGCGCGCTCGTGGTCCTCCACGATCCGCTCCCGGTGGTGGCGCAGCGCGTGTAGGGCGCCCGCCGCGATGATCCCCGCCTGGCGCATGCCCGCGCCCAGCAGCTTGCGGCCGCGCCGGGCCCGCCGGATCGTGTCGGTGTCACCGGCCAGCGCCGAACCCACCGGCGCGCCCAGGCCCTTGGAGAAGCAGACCGACACCGTGTCGAAGCCCGCGGCCACCGCGGCGGGGGAGACCTCCAGGTGGGCGGCGGCGTTCCACAGCCGGGCGCCGTCCAGGTGCGCCTTCAGCCCGTGCGAGTGCGCGAAGTCCGTCACCCGCCGCTGCTCGGTCAGCGGGACCACTCGGCCGCTGAAGGTGTTCTCCAGCCACAACAGGGCCGGGTCGGCGCGGTGGACGTCGCCGAGCCCAGAGATCCAGGTGTCCAGAAGCTCCTGCGAGGGGAAGGGGTCGCCCGGGTACAGCCGCGGCAGCACCCGGGAGAGCACCACCGCGGCGCCCTGCTCGTCACCGATGAGGTGGTGGTTCTCGTGCGCCCACACCTCCTCGCCGCTGCGCGTGGACACGTACAGCCCGAGTTGGTTGGCCATGTGCCCGGAGGGGACGTAGAGCGCGGCCTCGCGCCCGAGCAGGGCCGCGGTCTCCTCCTCCAGCGCCCGCACGGTCGGGTCCTCGCCGAACACGTCGTCGCCGACCTCTGCCTCGGCCATGGCCCGGCGCATGTCGGGCGTGGGACGGGTGAGGGTGTCCGAGCGCAGGTCGATCAAGGTTTCTCCGTAGGTTGGGGACGCTGCCACGACGATACTCGGCGGGGCTCGGGCCGCCTCGGGGCAGGTGTCTCCTTTCCCGGCCCTCCCCTCAGGTCTCCTCCATGAGGATCAGGTAGGCGTCCTCGTCGTGCAGGGCGTGCAGCCGGTACCAGGCCTGTAGGGCGCGCGGGCTGAGGACGTCGAGCTTGGCCAGGATCTCCCGGGCGAACTCGACCGGCGCGGTGGCCCCGGCCGTGATGAGGTCGTCGTCGGCGACCGCCAGCTCGGACCGATACCTGTGCCCGCCCGCGTACCCGGTGCCCAGGAGGTAGTCCGGCGCGGAGCTGGTGTGGTCCCGGTGGTCGAGCAGCCCCTCCCTGGCCAGCCCGGCGGTGGCCCCGCAGATCGCGGCCACCGGCACCCCGGCGTCGAGGAAGATGCCCGCAGCCGAGGCCAGCGGCGCCATCGTTTCGGGCGCCGAGTCCCAGTCGGGGGAGCCGGGCAGGACGAGCATCGCACTGGCCGAGGGCTTGAGCTGGGGCAGCGTGAGGTCGGGCAGGACCGTCACCCCGCCCATCGTGGTCACCGGCGCACCGGTCAGCCCCACGGTGACGACCCCGAGGCTCCCCGCCCCGTGCGGCCCGAGCCCCGATCTCACCTGCGCGATCGCATGCCCGTACTGCCAGTCGGCCATCCGGTCGTACACGGCGAGATGCAGGGAGGGGGCGGGCTCAGCACTCATGGCATGAGGTTGGTGTCTGGGCGGTCGGAGTGTCAATTTTCGGCCACCGGCTTCTGCGCAGCGGCCCCATCAGCCTCCGGTTTTATTCATGAGTGCCGTGAAAATACCGGCCTGTCCGTCCAGGTGGCGTCCTGCCCGGATGGCTGCCCGGAGGGTGGCGGTCGGGGGTGCCCCCGACGGATTTCAGGCCTGTGACCTGGGTCTCCCTCACAAAATCGAAACCTCGTGTTCACACGGGCTCACAAATGGTATTACCATTCACTCAGCTTGGCTCAAGAGCAGGTCAAGGGCGTGTTCAGCCACGGCCAAGCACCACTGTCCCGTCCACTGGAAGGCTCCGTCGTGGAGAACTTCGAACCCGTCTACGGCACGGGTCCCCTCCTCGGGATCGCGGCGGGTGCCATCGCGCTCCTGCTGTTCCTGATCATCCGCTTCAAGTTGCACGCGTTCATCGCACTGGTCCTGGTCAGCGTGCTCACCGCGCTGGCCGCCGGGATTCCGGTGGACGGGGTCGTGCCCACCCTGCTGGACGGCTTCGGCGGCACCCTCGCCAACGTCGCCCTGCTGGTGGGCCTGGGCGTGATGATCGGCCGCATGCTGGAGGTCACCGGCGGTGCCGCCGTCCTGGCCGGTGCGCTGATCAAGCTGTTCGGTGAGAAGCGCGCCCCGCTCGCCCTCGGCGTGGCCTCACTGCTCTTCGGCTTCCCGATCTTCTTCGATGTCGGCCTCGTCGTGATGCTGCCGATCGTCTTCAGCGTCGCCCGCCGCGTGGGCGGTTCCGTGCTCACGTACGCGCTGCCGACCGCCGGCGCCTTCGCGGTCATGCACGCCTTCGTGCCGCCGCACCCCGGGCCGGTCACCGCCGCCGTGGAGATCGGCGCGGACATGGGGCTGACCCTGCTGGTCGGCGCCGTCCTGGCCATCCCCACCTGGTACCTGGCCAGTTACCTCTACGGCCTGTGGGCGGGCAAGCGCTTCGAGCTCCCCGTCCCCGACGACATCATGGGCAACGGCGACGTCAAGCACGAGAACCCGCCGCACCTGCTCACCGTGCTCAGCATCCTGCTCCTGCCGATGCTGCTCATCTTCGCCAACACCGGAACCGGTACCCTCACCGCGACCGGAACCGTTTCCGAGGACCTGGTCTGGGTCCAGTCCCTCCAGCTCGTCGGCGCCACCCCCATCGCGCTGCTCATCACCGTGCTCTACGCGATGGTGGTGCTCAGCAACGGCCGCTTCACCCGCCAGCGGGTCGAGGAGATCGTCGGCGGCGCGCTCGGCCCCGTCTGCGGCATCATCCTGATCACCGGCGCGGGCGGTATGTTCGGCGGCGTCCTGCGGGCCAGCGGCATCGGCCAGGCCCTCGCCGGGAGCCTGGAGTCCACGGGTATGCCGGTCATCGTCGCGGCGTTCATCATCGCGCTGGCCCTGCGCGTCGCCCAGGGGTCGGCCACGGTCGCCATCACCACGGCGGCGGGTCTGATCGCCCCGGCGGTACAGGCCACATCCGGGCTCAGCTCCATCGACCTGGCGCTGATCGTGATCGCGATCGCCTCCGGCGCCACCGCGCTCTCGCACGTCAACGACTCCGGGTTCTGGCTGGTCGGCCGTTTCCTGGGGATGGACGTCAAGACCACGCTGAAGACCTGGACGGTCATGGAGACCCTCATCGGCTTCATCGGCTTCGGGCTCGCCTTCGGCCTCTACCTGGTCCTGTAGGGCACGCGTTCGGCCGGGCCGGTGGGCGGGCCGCCGGCCGAGTCAGCAGACGGGCTCCGTACCGTCCTCGCGGAGCGCGTCCGCGACCTCGGTGACGATGGACCGCATCGCCGCCTCCGCCACGTCGGGCAGACCGTCCCGGATGGCCTGCGCCACCGCCGTGTGCAGGCGCAGCGCCTCCGGGCGGGGGTTGTGCGGCATCAGGTCGTAGGAGGTGCGGCCGACCAGGACCTCGGTGACCACCTCGGCCAGGCCGGACAGCATCTCGTTGCCCGACAGCTCCAGGATGCGGCGGTGGAAGGTGATGTCGAGCTCCATGAAGGTGGTGAGCTCACCGGCCTGGCCGGTCAGGGTCATCTGCTCGGCCACCACCACCAGCTGGGCCCGCTCGTCGGCGGGGCCGCGCTCGGCCGCCAGGGCGGCGGCGCCCGGCTCCACGGCGGCGCGGAGCTCGTTGAGGGAGCGCAGCTGGTCCATCCGGCCCGAACCGGCCAGGCGCCAGCGGATGAGCTGGGGGTCGAACACGCTCCAGTCCCGCTGGGGCCGGACCCGGATCCCGGTCCTGGGACGGCTCACGACCAGCCGCATCGACTCCAGGACGCGCACCGCCTCGCGGGCGACCGTCCGGGACACGCCGAAGTCCTGCTCCAGGCCCTGGAGCGTGAAGGCGTGGCCCGGGGTGTAGTCCCCGGCGGCGATCGCCGGGCCGAGTACCGCCAGCACCCGGTTGTGCAGCGTTCGGTGCTCGGTGGCCATCTCATCCCTCGCAGCTTCCAGGATTCCTCGTATGACGACCGGAACCGGTCGGGGTCAGGCTGAAGCCTAGCCCGATTGATTGATACCACTATTGGTGGCGGCGTCGCGGTCGGGCGACGGGCCAAGATATCGGAGAGACCATGCACTTTGTCTTCATGGGCGTATCTGGCAGCGGTAAGACCAGTGTCGCCGAGCGCGTCGCCGAACGGTTGGAGCTCCCCTTCGCGGAGGCCGACGCCTTCCATCCCGAGGCCAACATCACGAAGATGTCGGCCGGGGTGCCGCTGACCGACGGGGACCGCTGGCCCTGGCTGCGCGAACTGGCCGACTGGATCGGCGCCCACGAGGCGCTGGGGGAGTCGACGGTGATGGCCTGCTCGGCGCTCAAGCGCACCTACCGGGACGTGCTGCGCTCCGGGGCTCCCGGCGTGCACTTCCTGCACATGCACGGGCCCTCGGAGGTGATCTGGGGGCGGATCGCCGCCCGTGAGGACCACTTCATGCCGCCCGCGCTCCTGCGGTCGCAGTTGGAGACCCTCCAGCGGCTCGACCCGGACGAGGCGGGGCTGGAGTTCGACGTGCGCGGCGACCTGGACGCGCTCAACGCCGAGGCGCTGGCGTACGTGTCCGGGCAGCTGCGCTCCGCCCAGACCTGAGCGGTCCGGGTCTGAGCCACTCGGCCCTGATTCGTGGCTTTCGGTGATGCTTTGGCAACCGTGTGTGCGGGGATGTGGGCTCCACTTGTGTAGTGCGCCCGGGCGCGCGACCCTGTTCGTCATGCAAGACTCCCAAACGTCCCCTATGTCCTCCGCCGCCCGGCCCTTCAGTGTGGTCCCACCCCCTCGGCAGAGCCTTCTCGCCGCGCGCCGAGCGGGCGTGCGGCCCCCGCAGGACGTTCGGCAGACCTGTGTACTGATGTTCGTCACCGCCGTCGCCTACGTCGGGCTGGGCTACCAGGCCTGGACGATGCTGGAGGCGGGCGCGCCCGGTCCGGTCGTGACCGACCTGTGGATCCTGCTGGTCGTGTCCGGGCTGACCGCTCTCGGGATGGCCGCGCTGGCGCTGCCGGTGCGGCGCGCCGGTCACGTGCTGTGGCGCTCGGCCCAGTTCGGGGCGCTGGTCGCCCTGGGCGCGGCCGTGTCCGCGCTGCACATGTCGGCCAGACTGGCGGACACGCAGATGCTGCTGGTCGGGCTGCTCGTGTCGTTCTTCGCCATCATCGTCAACATCGCGCTGTGGAGCACCAACGTGCGCCGCTGGTGCGAACTGTAGGTCATACGGGGCCGGCGGCCGAGGGCCCGGCGGCGCTGAGGAACTCCTCGGCGCCACCGGGCCCTTTCGTCTCTCAGGCCCCAGGGGCGCCGGTCAGTCCTCCTCCTCGCCGTCTGCCAGGACGTGCAGACGGGCCAGGTGCTCGCTGTCGTCCTCACCGTGGCGGAGCGTGTAGACCTCGCGCGCCTCGTCGGCGATGTCGCCGACCTCGTCCTCGAAGCCGTAGTCGAGGAGGTCGTCCAGCAGGTCGAGCGCACGGTGCAGCGGATCCCCGTCGTCGGGGTCCTCGGCGGCCTCCTGCGGCGAGTGGCCCGTGACCCGGGCCAGCACGGCGCCTCGGGCCTCCTCCACCGCGCTCTCCGCTCCGGCCGCGGCGCTCAGTCGGATGCGGGTGATGGGGTCCTCGTCGGCGATGAGCATCAGCTGCTCGGCCAGCCAGGCGCTGTCCTGGCCTTCGAGGAACGCGGTGAGGTCCGCGTCGTCAAGGGGAGTGTCCATCCGCAGATCATAGGACGAACGGGACCCGATCGGCGCCCCGGCCCGGTTTTCCGGAGGGAAACAGAAAGCGGACATTATGGCTTTTATGTTAATTCGTCCTATGACCTGATGACGTGTTGCGGAATTGTGTTCGCGTGGATACCCAATGTCACCGGAGTGGGGCGTGGGTGGCTCAGGGGAAGGTGGTGCTCAGTTAAACACATGCGGGCCAAAAGCACGCCTATGGATCACGGCACAGATCTGAAACGGTTGTATTAATACCCAGCCGTCTATCTTCCCAGGCGGTCCCGGGCCGGTTTAGGGTCCGAGCATCGTTCAGGGCCTCAAACCCCCCGTCCCCCATCACCGAGGTGGACCATGTTCACGAAGTCTTCCCGAAAGCCGCTCGGCCTCGTGGCCGTAGCGGCGTCGCTCACTCTGGTGGCGACAGCCTGTGCGGAGAGCGACCGAGGCGGCGCGGGCGGCGGCGACGAGCAGCCGTTCGTCTTCGCCTCGGCCGGTGACATCGCATCGCTCGACCCCTTCCTCGCGACTGACGGAGAGACCTTCCGCTACAGTCGCCAGGTTTTCGAAACCCTTCTGGAGCACGAATCCGGCGGTTCCGAAATCGTCGGAGGACTGGCCGAGACCTGGGAGCAGTCCGAGGACGGTACCGTCTGGACCTTCGGTCTCCGCGACGGCGTGGAGTTCCACGACGGCGACGAACTGAACGCCGAAGCGGTCTGCGCCAATTTCGACCGCTGGTTCAATCTGACCGGCGCCTACCAGAGCTCCAACAACTCCTATTACTGGCAGAAGATCTTCGGCGGATTCGCGGAGAACGACGAGGACCACGCCCCGCCGGAGCCGCGTTACGTCTCCTGTGACGCCGAGGACGAGCTCACCGTCGTCATCGAGGTCAGCGAGTACTCCTCCCTCTACCCGGGCGGTTTCAGCCTCGCGGCCTTCGGCATCATGAGCCCCAGCAGCCTGGAGGCCATGGAAGGCCAGGAGATCGGCGGTGAGGAGGGCAACCCCACCCTGCCCGAGTACAGCCAGGTCCCCGGCACGGTCGCCGGCACTGGTCCGTTCACCGTCGAGGAGTGGAACCAGGACCAGAGCGAGATCACCTTCAACCGCTTCGACGGCTACTGGGGAGACCCGGCGGGCTTCGAGAGGATGATCATCCGGGCCATCCCGGACGAGAACGCCCGCCGCCAGGCCCTGGAGGCCAACGACATCCACGGGTACGACCTGGTCGCCCCCGCCGACGTCGGCCCGCTCCAGGACGCGGGCTTCGAGGTGCCCACCCGCGACGTGTTCAACGTCCTCTACCTGGCCTACCAGCAGGACCACGAGGCACTGGCCGAGCTGGAGGTCCGTGAGGCCCTCTCACACGCGGTCAACCGCCAGCGCATCGTGGACACCATCCTGCCCGAGGGCGGCGAGGTCGCCACGCAGTTCCACCCGGACACCCTCGACGGCTGGTCCCCCAACGTGCGCGAGTTCGAGTACGACCCCGAGCTCGCCCAGGAGAAGCTCGCCGACGCGGGTTACGAGGACCTCGAGATCGAGTTCTGCTACCCGACCGAGGTGACCCGACCGTACATGCCCGCCCCCAAGGACATCTTCGACGTCATCACTGAAGACCTCCAGGAAGCCGGCGTGACCGTCGAGGCCACGAGCTACGAGTGGGCCGAGTACATCAACCAGACCGACAGCGGTAACTGCCCGCTCTACCTGCTCGGCTGGACCGGTGACTACAACGACGCCTACAACTTCATCGGCACCTGGTTCGCCGGACCCAGCAGCGCCTGGGGCGTGGACGACGAGGAGCTCTTCGACAAGATGGCAGAGGTGAGCGGCAACCCCGACGAGGAAGAGCGCGTCGCCGGTTACCAGGAGCTCAACGAGATGGTGATGGACATCCTGCCCGGACTGCCCATCTCCAGCTCCCCGCCCTCCATCGCGTTCTCCGCGGACGTCAACCCGCCCAACGTCAGCCCGCTGACCCAGGAGAACTTCGCCGAGGCCTCCTGGAAGTAGGGGAGCAGGCGCAAGCTCCTCTCCCCGACCCCAGAGCTGCGTTCACCGGGCCCGGCCGGTCCTGACCGGTCGGGCCCTCGCACGGCGGGCTCCCTATGAAGGCCCCGCGCGGCCTCTCCCCCCCACGGCGGCCCCGTCCCCCCCCCACGGAACCCCGCCGGGCCCCTCGGGAAACCCCCGCAAGTCCATCCGTTCATCCCGCCACACCCCGGCGGGGACGCTTCGCGTCCATCGTTCCCACCACTGGCGAAAGGCGGCGAAGGTGCTGCGATTCATCGTCAGGCGACTCCTACAGCTGATCCCGACACTCGGCGGCCTGTCGATCCTGCTGTTCGTCTGGCTCCAAAGACTTCCGGGCGGACCGGAGTACGCCCTCCTCCCCGACGACGCGACCGCGGAGCAACGCGCTGCTCTGCGCCGCTCGCTCGGCCTGGACGAACCCCTCGCGGTCCAGTACCTGTCCTTCCTCGGCAGGATCGTCCAAGGGGACCTGGGAACCTCACTCCAGACCAGCCGACCGGTCCTGGAGGAGTTCTTCCTCCGTTTCCCGGCCACGTTCGAACTGGCCGTGACGGCGATGCTCATCGCCGTCACCGTGGGGCTGCCCCTGGGCTACCTGGCGGCGCGCAAACGTGGCACCGTGCTGGACTTCGCCGCGGTCGGCGGCTCCCTCCTGGGCATCTGCACCCCCGTCTTCTTCCTGGCGTTCATCCTCAAGGTGATCTTCGCTGAGAATCTCGGGTGGTTCCCGTCGGCCTTCCGGCTCTCCCCGGGGCTGAGCCGTACCGACATCACCGGGTTCGTCGTCCTGGACGGCCTCATGACCCGCGAGTGGGACGTGGTCGCCGACGCCCTCGCGCACCTGGCCCTGCCGGGGCTGGCACTGGCCTCCATCCCGTTGGCCGTCATCACCCGCATGACCCGCGCCAGCGTCCTGGAGGTCATGGGCGAGGACTACGTCCGCACCGCCAACGCCAAGGGCCTGCACCGCACCACGGTGCGCACCCGCCACGTGCTGCGCAACGCCCTGCTGCCGGTGGTCACGGCCGTCGGACTGCTCGCGGGCAGCCTCTTCGCCGGGGCGGTCCTCACCGAGAGCGTCTTCGCCTTCCCCGGCATCGGCTCCTTCGTCTACGCGGCCACCCAGACCCGTGACTACCCGGTGCTCACCGGGTTCATCCTGCTCATCGCCACCATGTACGTGTTCATCAACCTCCTGGTCGACATCTCGTACAGCCTCCTCGACCCGAGAGTGCGGGCCCAGTGATGCCTACGACACCGAGTTCGAACCCGTCCGAGGTTCCGGGCGCGACCGGGGCTCCGGGCGCGACCGGGGCCGAAGAGAAGATCCCGTTCCACAAGCGCAAGGCCGCCAAGGTCGACCGCCTCGCCGAGCTCATGGGCGACCGCGGCGACGACGGCCACGGCTCCGGGATCTGGCGCGAGGCCTTCCAACGGATGCGCCGCAGCCCCATGGCGATCACCGGAGCGGTCATCGTCGCGCTGTTCGTCGTCATCGCGCTGTTCTCGCCGCTCATCGCGCCCTACAGCCCCACCTCCCAGGCCTGGGGCAACGAGGTCTTCCCCAACCGCAACGAGTTCGTCGGCCCGCGTGCCGAGAACTGGCTCGGCCTGGACCACCTGGGCCGGGACATGTTCTCCCGCATGGTGATCGGCGCCCGCCAGACCCTGCTGGTCGGTGTGGTCGCCACCCTCGTCGGCTTCTTCTTCGGCGCGATCCTCGGCGGCCTCGCCGGGGCCTGCTCGGTGCTCGGCGGCCGCTGGGGGCGCCAGGTCGACAACGTGGTGATGCGCATCATCGACATGATGCTGGCCATGCCGACCCTGCTGCTCGCCGTCACCGTCGCCGCCCTGGTCGGGCCCAGCCTCACCACGGTCATGATCGCGGTCGGTATCGCCCAGATCCCGATCTTCGCCCGTCTGCTGCGCGGCGCGATGATCTCCCAGGGCAACCGCGAGTACGTGCTGGCCGCCCAGGCGCTGGGCGTGCGCAAGCGCAAGATCGCCCTCACCCACATCCTGCCCAACTCCATGGGTCCGGTGATCGTGCAGTCCACGCTCACCCTGGCGACCGCCATCATCGACGCGGCCGCACTGTCCTACCTGGGCCTGGGCAACCCGGACGCGAACTTCCCCGAGTGGGGAACGATGCTCTCCGAAGCCCAGCGGTTCCTGTCCAGCGCACCGTCCCTGGCCGTCTACCCGGCCCTGGGCATCATCATCACCGCACTCGGCTTCACCCTGCTGGGTGAGGCGCTGCGTGAGGCGCTCGACCCGAAGTTGAGGAAGTGACCATGAGTTCCAGCACGCCGCTGTTGGCGGTGGACGAGCTGTCCGTGGCGTTCCACCGCAGAGGGCACGGGGAGACCCGCGCCGTCGACGGGGTCTCCTTCACCCTGGAGGAAGGAAAGGTCACCGGCCTGGTCGGTGAGTCCGGCTGCGGCAAGAGCGTCACCTCCCTGGCCCTCATGGGGCTGCTCCCGGACCGGGGCGTGAGGGTCGGCGGCAGCGCCGTCTTGCGCCTGTCCGACCGGGGTGAGGAGGTCGTGGAGGCGGACCTGCTCCGCATCTCCAACCGCCGGATGCGCGACCTGCGCGGCTCCCAGCTGGCGATGATCTTCCAGGATCCGCTCAGCTCGCTCAACCCGGTGGTCCCCATCGGCGTCCAGGTCACCGAGATCCTCAAGCGCCACCGCGGTCTGCGCGGCACGCCCGCCCGCAAGGAGGCCGCCGACCTGCTCTACCGGGTGGGCATCCCCGACCCCGCCCGCCGCCTGAACGAGTACCCGCACCAGCTGTCCGGCGGGATGCGCCAGCGCGCGCTCATCGCGATGGCGGTGGCCTGCAAACCGCGTCTGATGATCGCCGACGAGCCCACCACCGCGCTGGACGTCACCATCCAGGCCCAGATTCTGGAACTGCTCAAGGACCTGGTCACCGAGGAGGGCACGGCCCTGCTCATGATCACCCACGACCTCGGCGTGGTGGCCGGTCTCTGCGACGACATCAACGTCCTGTACGCGGGCCGGGCCGTGGAGACCGCCGAGCGCGGTCCCCTGTTCGCCGACCCCACCCACCCCTACACGGTGGGCCTGCTCGGCTCCATCCCCCGCCTGGACGCGCCGCGCGGCGAACCGCTCACCCCGGTGCGGGGTTCGGTCAACGACAACATCGCCTGGACGGACGGGTGCGCGTTCGCCCCCCGCTGCGACCACTACACGATGGAGTGCCTGCAGGGGCCGCCTCCACTGGTCCAGGTGGCCAACGGCGCCGGAGAAGGCGACGACGCGGGCTCGGCACACGTCCACCGCTGTGTGAACCCCATCAGCCACCCCGAGGTGGTGGACCGGGCCGTACTGGAGAGCCCGGCCGTGGCGGGCGACGACGAGGAGGAGCGGGCATGAGCCTGCTGGAGATCAAGGACCTCAAGGTCCACTTCCCGATCAAACGCGGTGTGGTCTTCGACCGGACCGTCGGGCACGTGCGCGCCGTGGACGGGGTCTCGCTCAGCATCGAGCCGGGCCAGACCTACGGCCTGGTCGGCGAGTCCGGCTGCGGCAAGACCACCCTGGGCCGCGCTGTGCTGCGGCTGAACCAGATCACCGAGGGCGAGGTGTGGTTCGACGGGCGCGACCTGGCCCGTCTCGACTCGGAGTCGATGCGCCGCGAGCGGGCCAAGCTCCAGATGGTCTTCCAGGACCCGCTGGGCAGCCTCAACCCGCGCCAGAACATCGGCTCCATCCTCCTGGAGGGTCTGCAGACCCACGGGATCGGCGGGCCGTCCGAGGAGGAGGCCAGGGGCCTCAGCCGCAGCGAGCGCCGCCGCCGGACCACGCAGGACCAGCACCGCCGCGTGGTGGACGCCCTGGAGCGCGTGGGCCTGTCCGCCAAGGCCCTCCAGCGCTACCCGCACGAGTTCTCCGGCGGTCAGCGCCAGCGCATCGGCATCGCCCGCGCTCTGGTGCTGGAGCCCGACCTGATCATCTGCGACGAGCCGGTCTCGGCCCTGGACGTGTCCATCCAGGCGCAGGTGCTCAACCTGCTGGAGGAGCTCCAGGGGGAACTGGGCCTGACCTACCTGGTCATCGCGCACGACCTCGCCGTGGTGCGGCACGTCAGCGACGTGGTGGGGGTGATGTACCTGGGTTCGATGGTCGAGGAGGCGACCAGCGACGAGCTGTACGAGACCCCGGTGCACCCCTACACCCGGTCCCTGATGTCGGCCGTGCCGGTCCCGGACCCGACGGTGGAGGACACCCGCGAGCGCATCCTGCTCGCCGGTGACCTGCCCTCGCCCGCCAAGCCGCCCACGGGCTGCCGATTCCATACCCGGTGCCCGTGGCGCCAGGAGGAGCTCTGCGACACCGAGCGGCCGGAGCTGCGCCCGCTGCACGGCGACCAGGGCAGCGGTACCCACCGGGTGGCCTGCCACTACGCGGAGCAGATCCTGTCCGGCGAGATCCAGCCGAGCGAGGAGCGCGCCGAACGCATCGTGCACGCCGCGAGCTGACCCGCCGCGCCCATCCTCCCCTTCGTGATCTTGCTACCAGGGGCAAGTTCGGCGCTGATTTCGCTCCTGGTAGCAAGATCACGGAACATGGGTCGGAGATTGGGGCGCCCCCTGGGAGGTGCTCAGCCCCCCGCTCCGGTTACGGAGGCGAGGATGTACTGGGGCCGTTTCAGGTCCTGCCAGGTGAAGCGGACGATACGTACGCCCGGATGCCACCGTTGCAGGGCGTTCTGTCGCTCCCGGTCCCTGAGCAGTGCCTGAGGAAGGCCGTGCGGACCGTGCCCGTCGGCCTCACCGACGAGCTGGTACTCCTCCCACCAGAAGTCGGCGATGCCGATGGTACGACCGTGTCCGTCTCGAAAGCGGTGCTGCAGGCTCGTCGGAGGCACCCCGCCGTCCACGCAGATCAGGCGCACCCGGGTCTCCAAGGGGCTCTCGGAACGACCATCGGCCAAGGGCCACCACCGGCGGACGTTCACACAGCCCCTGCGGCCACGGTTGGCCAGCTCCAGCCCCGGCACCTCCTCTTCGAGAACGAGCCCTTGGTGCGGCGCGGAGTCCATGAGGCATACCGCGCTCTCCCGGTCCACGCGCAGCAGAGTGTCACGCAGGGTCCTACCGGGGTCGGTCAAGCGGATGCCCGCCCTCGTGCTGATTTCTTCAGGACGCACCTGCCAGCTGTGCAGTGTGACGCGGTGGTGGTGTCGCTGGGCGCCGAGCGCCGGAATGACCATGTGCACGGTTCGCCCGTCCCATCGGGGTAGGCCCTGCATCCCCCACAGGAGGGCGGCGGTCTCGCCACCGGCGAAGGCCTCCGGTCCGAGGGCCAGTTGGGCGGCCATGGTCGCTGAGCGAAGGTGTGCGTCCGAGCCGGAAGGGGAGGCCAGGCTTCGTACGGTGTAGACGCCGGTGTGCGGATGCCCCCATACACCGTTGCG
The DNA here is from genome assembly GCF_014201115.1 of Nocardiopsis metallicus. Classification (GTDB taxonomy): domain Bacteria; phylum Actinomycetota; class Actinomycetes; order Streptosporangiales; family Streptosporangiaceae; genus Nocardiopsis; species Nocardiopsis metallicus. The sequence continues at coordinate 4,102,002 of NZ_JACHDO010000001.1, read as the reverse complement.
AACAAGGCGGCGGGCGTCGCTCTTGGTTACACCGGCGGTACTGGCCTGTTCCCAGCTGAGTACTCCGTGCTGCCGAGCGGCGATGGCGAGGGCGGTGCCGGGAACGGTACGGGTACCGCGCGCGGCAGGGTACGGATCGGTGCGTCGTCGCTGGCTGGAGGCCGTGGATCGCCCGGGGTGTGGTGAGGAGGCGGGACCTCGGCGAGGTTCGGGAGGGTTCATCCCTTCAGCGTGCGGTCGCATCGCTTCAGAAGCGATGCCCTGTTGCCAGGCTGTGGATAACCCGCCTCCTTTCTTCCGTGATCTTGCTACCAGGGGCAAGTTCGGCGCCGATTTCGCTCCTGGTAGCAAGATCACGGCGGAGAGGGGTCACAGGTTCACCGGGCGGACGAACCTTCGGCACACGTACACCCGCCCGAACTTCTCGCGGAGCTCCGCCTCCTCGCACAGGTCCGCGTGCAGGAAGGCCTTGCCCACGTGGAAGCCGACCAGCGGCGCCGCTGCCCCGGCTGCCTCCGCGCCGTCGGCGTGGACATGCACGTAGTGGTCCTGCTCGGTGAAGCCCATCGCCCGGTACCAGCCCAGGACCTCGGGCTGGTCGCGGGTGTAGGCGTCCAAGGTGCGGACCCCGGCTTCCCGCAGCGGCACCAGGAGAGCCTCCAGCAGGGCGGTCCCGATACCGCGTCCCTGGTGATCCGGGTGGACCGCGATGGTGTCGATCGTGGCTTCCTCCCCGCACAGTTCCGCGTCGAGGACCCCGACCACCGTTCCGTCGGAAACGGCCACCAGCTCCACCCCGGGCCCCTCGAACTCCGTCTTGGTGGTCTTCACGTCGTCGTAGTAGGGGGTGTAAAGGAAGGACAGGACCCGGCAGCGCAGCCACCGGTCCTCGTCGGAGGGGCGGTAGGGGCGGATCTCCAAGTTGGTCACGGCGGCCATTCTCATCGTCGGGAAGGCCTGTCGCCAAAGGGTTTTCGTCTGGGCGAAGCCCTCATGGGCCTCGGCTCCGCGCGGGTGTGCCTCCCTGAGCAGGCAATACCGGTGCGTCACCGCTCGCAATCGCGAGACGCCGGTTTTCCGAGCGGAGTCTCCCAATCGTGATTTTCCGGTTATGGGTTTGTCGGCTATGTGAGAGGGGAACAAGAGTAAGTTTCTTGGGTCACCCTTTTCACTCCTGTCCACACCCGCCTCGGTGGACCCCGTCATTTCACAGGAGTCCCTCGTGTTCACTTCCCCTGGTGTCGGCGCGTTCGGCGTCCGGCTCTTCGGCGCCGCCGCCCTCACGGCAGGCATCGTTCTCAGCGCGGGAACCGCAGCCGCCGCCGCGCCCGGCGACAACGGCACCGTCAAGATCCACAACCCCGAAACCCCCGACGAGGACAACCGCAACGAGCCCAAGGTCTGCGAGTTCAAGGTCGTCGCCTTCGGCTTCGACGCGGGCCAGGAGGTCTCCTGGGAGATCCTGACCCACGGCGGACCGCCCAACTCGCGCACCGTCGAGCTGGAGGGCGAGCTCGTCCTCGACGAGGAGGGGGCCGGCAGCACCGAGCTCCTCAACCTCGACAACGGCCACTACAAGCTCGAGTGGAGCTTCGACGGGCAGAAGGGCAAGGGCGGCAAGCACAAGGTCTTCAAGGTCGACTGCCCCGAGGGGGACGAGGAGACCGAGCCGAGCCCCACCCCGGAGCCGAGCCCCACTCCGACCGATGAGCCGGAGGCGGAGACCCCGGAGACCCCGGAGACCCCGGAGACCCCCGAGACCCCGGACACCCCGGACGAGGGCAAGACCCCCGGCGAGGAGGGCGACCTGCCCGAGAGCGGCTCCGAGGAGGAGCCCGAGCCCACCAGCCCCGTCACCGAGGCTGGCCCGGGCCAGGAGAAGGACGGTAGCGACCTGGCCGTGACCGGTTCGGCCCTGGCCGGTCTGGTGGCCGCCGGCGCCCTTGCCGCCGCCGGTGGCGGCGCGGCCCTGTACATGAGCCGTAAGCGCCGCGCTGGGGGCACCGACTCCGAGGCGTAGAACGCTGGCTCCGGATGGCCCCGTCCGGAGCCGCACGGGGGCGGGACCGGTGCTCCGGTCCCGCCCTTCGCCGTGCCCGGGTAGGCCGTGCCATGACATCCAGCACGGTGACAGGACCGGTGGGGCCGTGACCTCCGTGACTGGTGGCACGGGGCGGCGCCCCTGAAGAATCGGAGACATGACCCCCTCTGACGCGCGGCACACTCCGCCGTACCAGGACCAGCCCGCCCCCGACCAGCCCGCCCCCGACCAGCCCGCCCCCGAACAGCCCGCCCCCGAGGGCCCCGGGCAGCGGCCCCGGGCCGAGGCGGCGCCGCGCAACGTACTGCTGGTGGCCCTCGCGGTCGGCGCGGTGGTCGCCCTGGCCGCCGTCCTGCTCTTCCCGCTCCTGCCGCACCGTTCCCCGGCTCCGGCGGTGGAGTTCGAGGGTGACGAGGCCCTGGTCGCCGACGTGTCGGCCGCCCTGGACCCCGGCCGGGTGCAGGGCCTGGCCGTCGCCCGGTTCCCCAACGACGCCCCCGAGCAGGTCGAGTGGGTGACCGCGGGCACCGCTGACGGCACGGCGCCGATCACCACGACCACCCCGTTCGAGACCGGCTCGGTGTTCAAGGTCTTCACCGCCATGACCCTCGCCGACATGGTGGCCGCCGGGGAGACCTCCCTGGACCGCACTGTCGGCGAGATCTTCCCGGACACCGAGTTCGCCGACCCGGCTATCGCCGGGGCCACGCTGGAGGACCTGGCCACCCATCACGCGGGGTTCGTCACGCAGATGGAGGAGGGTCCGCTCGGGGCGCTGCGCAGGAACGCCTGGGGTGACTCCTACCGCCAGGCGGTGCCGCCGCTGGAGTTCGCCGCCACCGCGCAGGCAGCTGTCCCCGGTAGCTTCATGTACAGCAACGCCGGGTACGCGCTCCTGGGTGAGGCCCTGGCCGAGGAGTCCGGTACCCCCTACCCGGAGCTGGTGCGCGAACGGGTCCTGGACCCGCTGCGTCTGGACGCGACCGTGATCAGCGACGCCGGGGTGCCCGAGGGCGGGGCAGGTCCGTACACCGAGCCCGGGTCGCGGGTCCAGGAGTGGCGCAACACCGACTACGCGGCCGCCGGGGTCGCGACCTGGGGCACCCCCGAGGACCTGGTCCGCTTCATGGCCGCGGTGGCCGAGGGCGAAGCGCCCGGAATGGCTGCTCTGGACCCCGTCCACGAGACGGTCGAGTTCGAGGTTCCGCAGGCGGAGCCGGAAGGGCTCGGTATCGGGCTCGGCTGGCGCCTGCTCGACGTGCCCGGCGTCGGCCAGGTGACCTGGCACAGCGGCGGTTCCTTCGGCACCCGCACCATGATCGCCACGGACGGGGAACAGTCGGTGGTGGTCATGGCCAACAGCCTCGGCGTCGAGGCCCCGGCACTCGCCTTCCAACTGCTCGGTGACGACCCCCAGCGGATCCCCGGCAGCCCGGTACCGGTGAAGCTGCTCGTAAGCTACTTCACGGTGCTGGTCCCCGCCGCGCTCCTGCTCGCCCTGGTGCTGCGCCGCCGAACCCTGCTCACGCGGCGGCCGCTGGACCGGCTGCGGATCGTCTCGCTCACCCTCGGCGCCCTGGCCTGGAACCTGCTGGGGCTGCGGCACGGGGACTGGGTCGGCGCCCCGGCGTTCGTCTGGGCCCTGGGCCTCGGTCTGGTCGCCGCCGCGGTCACCGTCGGCGCCTGGCACTGGCGCCGGGTTCCGGTGGAGGCGGGCCGCTTCCGCTGGCTGCACGTGACGGTGTTCGTCCTGTCGCTGCTCTTCTCCCTCGGCCTGGGCACTCTGATGGCCTGGGGCCTGACGGTCGCCTGGTCCTGATCCGCTACCGGCCCTGGCCGCTCTCCCACGAGGCGCACCAGAGGGCCAGGGCGGTGCGGTCGCGCAGGCCGAGCTTGCGCAGGGCGTTGGTGACGTGGTTGCGGACGGTCCCCTCGGACAGGAACAGGGTGCGGGCGACCTCGCGGTTGCTGGCCCCGGTCCCGATCAGGCGCACCACGTCCCATTCCCGGTCGGTGAGGCCGTGGGAGTCCGACTGTGGCGGCGCGGGCGCGGGTTCCGGGGCCGGTCCGCTGCTGGCAGCACCCGCGAGGTTGGCGATCATCCGTTCCGCAGCGTGTCCGAACAGGACGCTCTCCCCCCGGGCCGCTCGGCGGACGGACTCGGCGACCTCCTCGGGTTCGGCGTCCTTGAGCAGGTAGCCCTTCGCGCCCGCGCGCAGGCAGGCGAACAGGTGCTCGTCCTCGTCGAAGCTGGTCAGCACCACCGCGGCCACACCGGGGTGGCGCTTGGCCAGGTGCCCGATCAGCTCGGTGCCGTCCATCCGCGGCATGTGCACGTCCACCAGGGCCACGTGCGGCGGTTCGGTGAGGTCGGGGGAGCCGAGGAGTTCGAGCGCGGCCACCCCGTCCTCTGCCTCGCCCACCACCTCGATGTCCCCTTCGGCGGCCAGCAGCCGGGCCATCCCGCGCCGGAGGATCCGGTGGTCGTCCACCAGGATCACCCGGACCCGCTCGGCCCCGTGGTTCGGCTGCGACATCACACCGCCTCCAGTTCCCGTGCTTGATCGTTGGTCATGACCGGGAGCCGGGCCCGGAGCTCGAACCCGCCTCCCGGGCGGGCCCCGGTCTCCAGTGCCCCGTTCAGCCCGGCCAGGCGTTCGCGCAGCGCGGTCAGCCCGAAGCCCGGCGCCCCCTCGCCCGGGCCCCGCCCGTCGTCGGCGACGATCAGGTCCAGCCGATCCGCCCCGGCGTGCACGGCCACCTCGATCCGGCTCGCCCCGGAATGCCGCAACGCGTTGGTCAGTGCCTCCTGCACGCACCGGAACGCGACCAGCTCGGCCTCGCCGTCCAGGTCCTCGGGCCACTCGCCGCTGCTGGTGAAGGAGGTGGTCACCCCCAGCTCGCCGAAGGAGTCCGTGAGCGAGCGCAGCGCGGCCGGACCGGAACGCTCGGCCAACGCGATGGGTTTGAGGGCCCGCACCCAGCGGCGGGTGTCGGCCAGGGTCTCCTTGGTGAGCCTGCGTGCCTGACCGATGTCCTCGCGGAGGTCGTCGAGGAGGTCGCGAGGCGGGTCCTCTGGGAGGGCCGCGACCGCGCGTTCGGCGTTGGCCAGGCACAGGTGGACGGCGCTCAGGTGGTGGCCGGTGCTGTCGTGCATCTCCCGGGCCATCCGGGCGCGCTCGTCGGCGATGGCGCGCTCCCGGTCGCGGGCGGCGTGCGCGCGCAGCTGATCGTGGGCCCGCGCCAGCTCCGCCAGGAGTTCACGGGTGCGCTGGGACTGCCGGACGGCGCCGATCAGGGTCAGCACGGCGGCGACCACCCCGAGCCCGTAGACCAGCAGGAGAGCCCCGTTGAACAGCGCGTGGCCGGTGGCGAACCCGGGAGCGGCCAGGCCCATTCCCATGTTGACCAGTGCGAACAGCAGTGCCATGGCCAGTCCGCCGAGCGGCCCGAAGGCGCACACGGCGAGGGCGATCGCGACGGCGATCAGACCGAAGAAGCCGAACTCCACCGTGACCGGCATGAGCAGGGCGCTGCTGGCGAGGAAGCCCACGGTGGCGGCCCGGCGGTGGGCTGGGGCGCCGCGCTCCCAGGCGGTGAGGGGCCACAGCGCGCACAGGGGCAGCAGCGCGCCCAGCATGAGGAGGAAGACGGGGGCGGGGTACACGTACTGAGCCGGGACCAACCGCCCCTCGGCCAGGGCGTTGAGGCCGCGCACCAGGACGAAGCCGAGCACGACGGCGCCGAACACGAGGTGGAGGACGAGGCGGGGGCGGGGGCCGCGCGGGTCCAGGAGGTCGACCAGCGATCGCTGGGGGAGGTCGGGCATGCCCCAACTCTCCCAAAGCCGGTGTCCCCGCGCGAAGGGGCGTGACAGATGCCCCATGACATCCGTGACTGTCGCGGGGCAGACGGGCGGTGCCAGGATGGGGCACGGTGTGGGAGGCGGCACCGAAGCCCTCTGGGCTGGAGACGGAGCCAGGAGGGAATGATGGAGGTATGGAAGCCACAGCGGGTGTGAGCGAACGGCCCGGCGCCGGGCTGTTCCTGTACGACCGGGACTGCGGGTTTTGCCAGCGGGCGGTCGGCTTCGCCCGTGAGCGACTGCGCACACGGACGGCCTTCGCGGCCTGGCAGGACGTCCACCTCGACGCCCTGGGGCTGACCCCCGAGCAGACCGATGAGCGGGCCTGGGTCGTCTACCCGGACGGGCGGCGCCTGGCCGGGGGAGACGCGGTCGCCGGGGTCCTCCTGGCCGCCGGGTTCCCCACGAGGGTCCTGGGCCGCCTGATGCTCCTGCCCGGAGCGCGTCTGCTCAGCCGCGCGGCCTACCGGGTCGTGGCCGCCAACCGGTACCGGCTGCCCGGCGGCACCGCCGCCTGTGCCCTCCCCACCAGCTCCCTCCGGAACCCGAAGTAGCAAAGGACCCGTAGTGAACCCGCTGGCCGAGAACGCCGACCAGATGATGCCCCTTGTTCCGTTCGTCATCCTCATGGTGACCGTGGTGCTCATGGCGGGGGCCCTGGTGCTCATGGGGGTGTTGGGGGCCCAGCGGCGGATCAAACCGAACGAGTTCTTCGGGATCCGGACCGCCTACACCCGCTCCGGCGAGTTCGCCTGGTACACCGTGCACGAGGTCTCGGCGCGCTGGTCGGTCGTGGCCGGGCTGGCCTGCCTGCCCTCGCTGGTCCTGGTCCCCATCGCGACCACCCCGAACGGGCAGGTCGCCGCCCTGCTCGTGCCCATGGGGCTCAGCCTCACCCTGCTGGTCCTCGGCTCCTGGCGGGCGCACAAGGTGTCCCGGGAACGGGAGGCCCGGGAGGCGGGTCGCGCAGACCTTCCCTGAACCAGGCCTGCCCTGAATCCGCCCCGGCCCACGCCTGGGCCCGTCCCGCTCCCTGTCGGCTCAGCCCGCAGCGCGCAGCTCCCGGCACACCGCCAGGACCCGCTCGCGCAGCACGGCCCCGCGTTCGGCGAAGTCGCGCTGGTACTCCATGTAGGCCGCCTTGCCCTCGGCGGTCTCGATCCGCACCGGCTCGTACCCCCAGTCCCTTAGGTCGTAGGGGGAGGCGCGCATGTCCAGGACCCGGATCTCCTTGGAGAGCTCGAAGCAGTCCGCCACCAGCTCCGACGGCACCGCCGGGGTGAGCTTGTACGCCCACTTGTACAGGTCCATGTTGGCGTGCAGGCAGCCCGGCTGGTCCAGTTCCGCCTGCCGCTCCCGGGTGGGCTGGAGCGTGTTGAGCGGGCGCGCGGGCCCGGTGAAGAACCGGAACGCGTCGAAGTGCGAGCACTGGATCCGGTGTGACTCCACCACCCGGTCAGTGCCCTCGCGGCCCAGCCGCAGCGGCACCTGGCCGTGCCGGACCTCCTCGGTGCGGTACGCCATCGCCCACTCGTGCAGTCCGAAACAGCCCAGGTGCGCGGGGCGCCCGGCCACCGACGACAGCAGCCGCTCCACGAAGTCCAGGACCGGCCGCGCGGCCAGGAACGCGGGCACGTCCAGCCCCACCCCGCCCGGAAGCTCGGTGTAGAAGCGCTCCGTGAGCCGCCCGCGCGCGCCCTCGCCCAGCAGCACCGAACCCGCGCCCGGGTGCCAGCGCCGCAGCTGCGACGGCTTGAGGTTGTAGTAGGTGAACAGGAAGTCCTCGACCGGGTGCCGCTCGCCCGCGCTCCTGCGCCGCAGGTGGTCGCCGACCAGCGCGTCCACGCGTCGTGCGTGCCGCTCGGCGCGCTCGCGCCACTCCGGCTCCGTCAGAGTCCGCGTCAGGCCCGCCAGGCCTGTAGTACTCGTTCCCGTCACGACCCCCAGGGTATGCGCGCCGCACCGCGGTCCGGCGTCTACTCTGCTGGGGTGCTGACTATCCCCACCGACGAACAGATCCGGGCCCTCCACGAGCGCCACGCGCCCACCGCCGAGGCCTTCGACCGGGTGTACACCCATTGCCGGGTGGTGTGCGAGGTGGCTGAACAGCTCCTGGACCGCGCCGCCCCCGGCGTGAACGCCGACCTCGTGCGCGCGGGCTGCCTGCTCCACGACATCGGCGTGTACCGGCTGTACGGTCCGGACGGGCGGCTCGACGGCTCCCGCTACGTCAGCCACGGGGTGCTCGGCCACGAGCTTCTGGCGGGGGAGGGGCTGCCCGAGACCCTGTGCCGCTTCTGCTCCCACCACACCGGGGTGGGGATCACCCGCGAGGACGTGCGTTCCCAGGGGCTGCCCGTCCCGGTGGCCGACTACCTCGCCTCCTCACCCGAGGAGGAGCTGGTCATGTACGCGGACAAGTTCCACAGCAAGAGCCAGCCGCCGACCTTCCTCACCGCCGCCTCCTTCGCGGCCAAGGTGCGGCGCTTCGGCTCGGACAAGGAGCTCCGGTTCAAGGAGATGGTGGATCGGTACGGCGAGCCGGACCTGGCCGCGCTGTCCGCCGCCTACGGCCACAGGGTGGTCTGACCGCGTGGCCTGAACCGCGCTGCTTCGACCCGTGTCAGTTCGACTGCTGCACCGGCAGGTGGCGGCCCAGGTAGCCCACGTACACCCGGTTGGTGGTGTCCGGGCCCAGGTGCGGGTAGAAGTACAGCCGCGGGCAGATGCCGTACTCGATGTCCAGCTTGATGTGCGCGTACATCGGCACCCGGCCCGCCGGGTGCACCTCGGTCGGTACCCGGAACACCCGTTTCTCGTTGAGCTTGCCGCGGTTGCGCACGTAGTCCGACTCCTGCGAGGCCAGTCGCTTGACCGGGATCACCCGGTAGCCGTCCGGGGGATCGCGCAGGTAGGAGTGGAAGCCCAGCCCGCTGCCGGGGTTGTCGAACTGGTAGCGCGCGTAGTCGTTCAGCGCCAGCAGCGCCTCCCAGGCCCGGGTCACCCACAGCCCCTCCTTGCGGCTGTCGGAGAGCTCGTACACCGTCTGGTCCTCGATGGTGAAGAACAGGTGCGGCAGCGCCGTGCCGTCGGTGATCCGCTCCAGCAGTTCCGCCACGCTGGACGGCGGCCGCTGCTCGGGGTCGTGCGGTGCCGGGGTCGCGGCCAGCCGGAACAGGCCCTCCTCCCGGATCCGCTCGCGCAGCCACTGCGCTTCGTAGCGGGCGCTGCGCCGCTCGTCCCGGGCGGAGTTCAGCTCCTCGGTGAGGTCCGCGGTCTCCGCAAGCAGGGCCTGGCGCTCCTCCGAGAGCTCCCCGATCCGCGCGCTGAGCCGGCGCACCTCCTCTCTGAGCCGCTGGGCCTGTTGCTCCTGGGCCTGGGCGGCGGCCAGTTCCGCGATGATGACCGAGTCCGGCTCGGACTGGTGCGCGATGGTGTTCCCCGATCCGGTCGTTGCTGTCTGCTGTGACGCGGGGGGAAGCGGAGTGCTGGGACCCCGGCGCAGGTCCTCGGTCTCCTCCGACAGAAGGATGTCGATCGCCTTGAGCGCCTCGGGCAGCGCCAGTCCGACGGCGTTGTCGCGCACTCTCCGGGACAGCGCGGCGCCCACCCAGTTGCGCACGCGCTCGCCGTCGCGGGCGGTGTCCAGGGTGGTCGGGCTCATCCTGGGGTGGCGCTGGGCGTCCTCCGGATCTGCCAGGTCCACCCCTGGTAAGAAGGTGCGCACCCCGCCCGCGGGCACGTCCAGGTCCCGGGGCAGGATCCCGCCCACCTGGTCCAGGGCGGCTCCGTCCAGCACGTACCCGGCGCACATTCCGGTGCAGCGGGACAGGGAGCCGGCCATCGAGTTGCGCCAGTCGGCGACGGTCACGTCACGGGGCGCCCCGGTGGCCACGATGGCCAGTCTGCGCAGGGGATCGCGCACGCTGGAGATCAGCGCCGCCACGTCGGCGTCATCGCGCCCGCGCACGATCCGCGGCGTGGAGGGCAGGGGGTGGGCGCCGTCGTGCGCGGCGACCGCCTCCAGCAGCATGCGCGCCGCCTCGGGCGGCATCACGTCCAGGCGGGGGGCGTCCGGGGTGTCGGCGGCGGAGACGGGGTCGACGGTCATGTCGATCCACACGTAGTTCCACGGCGAGAGCTCGGGGTCCACGACGACGGTGGCCAGGGTCCGCCACACCCCGTCGGCCTTGTCGGACTCCGTGGTCAGTCGCAGGAAGGTGAGCCCCTCATCGGTGTTCTCGTGCCGCGCGACCAGCGCGCGCGAGCGGTTGCTGAGCTCGTAGCGGCCCGGCGAACCGAAGTCCACGCGCGCGCCCGAGTTGCCGCGTTTGCTCAGCCAGCGGGAGAGGACGGCCGAAGCGACGGCGACGAGATCCCCGTCGTCGTCGTGGACGGCGACGAGCGTGCGGTAGACAAGCGGCAATGAGCCCTCCCGGGTTCCCGTCAGCGGCGGCGGACCCGAGGGCCTGGCCCAGTGTTCCAGAAAGGTTGGCGCTGGCAGAGCCCTCTTTTACCACTGTGTATCAAGGACAGCTCACGCGCCAGCCGGTTGACCAAAGAACCGTTGACCGGATTGTCATCCCACGGCTCACACGCTGTACCGATCGTTCACCCAGGGGAGGTCCGCCTCGTCCACGTGTACACGCCACTCGGCGTCCGGGATGGCCTCCCCTAGCCGGGTGAGCGCTGAGGTGGAGCGGGGCACCGACAGCCCGGACCGGATGCGCCACAGTGGCCAACTCTCGGTCCTCGGTTGGCAACTGTGGACAAAGCGGTCCTGCCCGGGCGCGGGTTAGCGTCACCGGCATGAGCACGCACCCGTTCTGGCTGGCCGGAACCGCCGCGACCGGCGACACCGAGATGACCGTCCGCAACCCCTACACCGGCGAGGCGGCGGGCGTCGTCTCCGTGCCCACCGGGGCCCAGGTGGAGGCCGCCGTCGCCGCCGCGGACGCGGTGGCCGCCCAGGCCGCCGCCCTGCCCGCGCACGTACGCGCCGGGGCCCTCGACCACGTCTCCCGGCGCATCGGCGAGCGCGCCGAGGAGATCGCCCGGACCATCACCGCCGAGAGCGGTAAGCCGATCAAGTGGGCCCGCGCCGAGGCCGGGCGCGCCGTCTCGGTGTTCCGCTGGGCCGCCGAGGAGGCCCGCCGGGACAGCGGCGAGCTCCAGCGCCTGGACACCGACCCGGGCGGTACCGGGCGGATGGCCATGGTCCGCAGGGTCCCCAAGGGTCCGGTCCTGGGCATCTCCCCGTTCAACTTCCCGCTCAACCTGGTCGCCCACAAGGTCGCTCCGGCCATCGCCGTGGGCGCCCCGGTGATCCTCAAGCCCGCCCCCGCCACCCCGGTCACCGCGCTGATCCTCGGTGCGATCCTCGCCGAGACCGACCTGCCCGCGGGCATGTTCTCGGTGCTGCCCATGCCCAACGAGCTGGCCGCCCCGCTGATCACCGACGAGCGCCTGCCCGTCGTCTCCTTCACCGGCGGCCCCTTCGGCTGGGAGATCCAGCGGCGCGCCCCGCACAAGCACGTCACCCTGGAGCTCGGCGGCAACGCCGCGGCCGTGGTGCTCGACGACGCCGACCTCGACTGGGCCGCTCAGCGGGTCGCGCTGTTCGGCAACAACCAGGCCGGCCAGGTGTGCATCGGCGTGCAGCGGGTCGTGGTCACCGAGTCCGTCTACGAGGAGTTCCTGCCGCGTCTGGTCAACCAGGTCGAGGCCCTCGGTACCGGGGACCCGGCCGACCCGAAGACCGACGTCGGTCCGCTGGTCGACGAGGCCGCCGCCGATCGGGTGTCCTCCTGGATCGAGGAGGCGGTCGCCGCGGGGGCGCGACTGCTCACCGGCGGCACCCGTGACGGCGTCACCGTCGCGCCGACCGTCCTGGCGGACGTGCCCGCCGACGCCAAGGTGGTGCGCGAGGAGGTGTTCGGCCCCGTGCTGGTGATCCAGCGGGTCGCCGACACCGACGCCGCCTTCGCCGCGGTCAACGACAGCGACTTCGGCCTGCAGGCCGGGGTCTTCACCCGTGACCTGCCCACCGCCTTCCGCGCCCACCGCGAGCTGGAGGTGGGCGGCGTGGTCATCGGCGACGTCCCCACCTTCCGCGCCGACCAGATGCCCTACGGCGGCGTCAAGCGTTCGGGTGTGGGCAAGGAGGGCCTGCGCGCCGCGATGACCGACCTCACCCACGAGCGGGTCCTCGTCCTCACCGGTATCGACCTCTAGACCGGGGGAGAGCCGGGTCCGGTGGCGGCCGGACCAGGAGAAGAACGGCGGGGCGGTGGTGACCGGGGATGGCACCACCGCCCCGCCGTTCCGTTTCGGCGCGGGCCTGACCCGGCCGGCCGCCATACGGGCGGCCCCGGGCCTAGAGCTGGTTGGCGTGGTCGAAGAGGCGCTTGGCCTCGGCGCCCAGACGCGGCCCGTACTGCGTGTTGCGGTCGTCGGCGTACTTGAAGCTCACCACCGAGGAGATGGTGCCCTGCCCGGTGGCGGGGTCGAAGCCGGTGAACCAGGGGCCGCCGCTGGAGCCCTGGGTCATGGTGCAGCGGACGCCGTTGGCGGTGGTGCCGCCGGTGTCGGGAACGGTGCGGCCGGAGCAGTAGTGCAGGTGGCGGCCGTTGAAGGGTGAGGCGGCCGGGTAGCCGAAGGTGTACACCTGTACCCCGTCGCGGACCCGCTGCTCGGTCCAGGTGTCGAAGGCGATCTTCTGGGCGCCGACCCGGTCCTGCGCGCTGGCGCCGCCGTCCCGGTTCAGCACCACCATCGCGAAGTCGTAGCTGTCGTCGGCCCGGTTGGCCCACTGCGGGGCGACCATGAGGTCGCGGGCGGTGAACTTGCCGTGCGGGCTGGAGCCGTCGGCGTAGCCGGGGACGAAGGTCCAGTTGCGGGCCCAGGAGCCGCGGCCGTCCTTGGCGCAGTGCCCGGCGGTCACCAGGGTGCTGCCGTTGGCGGAGTCCACGACCGATGCCGAACACGTGAAGTCGCGTCCGTCCATGGTCAGGTACACCTTGCCGGTGGTCCGGCTGACGCGGCCGCCGTCGTTCCAGCGCTCCCCGTCGCTGTCGGGCCGGGCGGCCTGCGGCTCGACCCCGGCGGGGGACGGGCGCAGGGGGTCGGCGAGCCCGAGGGCGGAGTCGACCAGGCTGGAGATGGGCTGCGCGGCGGCCATCCGCTCGCTGGTCCAGTAGTCGAGGACGGCGGCGTTCTGCTCGTCGGTCACCGCCCCGGTCTGGTGGACGACCCCGTCCATCCGGGTGGCGGCGACCCGACTCTGCTGAACGGGTGTTTCGGGGGCCAGCGAGCCCGGGTGGGCGGCGGAGGCGTGCAGGGCCTGGGTGACGGCCGAGGCCGGGGCGGGCAGGTGGTCGACGAGGGCCAGACCCCCGAGGGCGACCGCGGCGGCGGCCAGCGGCGCGAGGATCTTGCGTGCGGTGGACGAGGTCATGGCCACGATCTTTGCACACTTTGAGTAACTCAATAACTACTTTTAGTTTGTGTCGTGGCTTCTTCGGGAAGCGAGGGGCGACCGGCCGGCCCTGCGGGAGTCCGGGCCGACCGGTCGCCGGTCTCACGGTTTCCTCCTGGTTGAAAACCGAGGTATCGGTCAAGAGGTAACCGGGGTGTTCACGGGTCCAGGGTCTAGCCGAGCGGGATGGTCACCTTGGTCGGGTTCTCCTCCGGCGAGGTCACCGTGACGCGGTTGCCGATGCGGCTCTCGCTGTCGTAGCGCAGGTCCTTGCTGTCCACCACCACGGCCAGCCGGTGCCCGGCCGGGACGTCCCACACCACCGAGGACATCTCGGTCTCCACCGTCACCGGCTCACCCGGAACGGCGCCGCGCAGCGTGTAGGGGGCGTGGCTCAGCAGGGAGCCGGTCCCGTGGGCGTTGATCGCGTACAGGTACACGAACACCGACTGGTCGGCGGTGGTCGGCGTGACCGTGAACGTCACCTCGGGCACACCGGCCACGCGGGCGCCGTCGGGGTAGGCGGGACTGGTCCACACCGCCGCCCGGTAGCGGTCCACGGTGGGCAGCAGCACTCCGGTGGGCACGTCGAAGAACTGCTGGAGCGCTCCGGACAGGATCACCGTGCCACTGCGCGCCGTCGTACTGATGCCGGTACGGAAACCGTAGTTCCAGCCGGTCGCGGGCTCGGCCTCCATGGCGCCGCTGCTCTGCCAGCGGCCCCAGCTGGTGCTGGGCCGGTCCAGGTAGTACTCGTCGGTCCCGGCGGTCACCGACGGCCAGTCCGCGTGCGAGGTCCAGTCGCCGTTGCCGTTGTTGGGCCTGACGCGCACCGGGGCCTCGGCGTCGATGCCGTTGTCCTCGCCCTTGAGGTGGTGGTCGAACCAGCGGCCCAGGTCCTCCCAGACCTCGTTGGGCAGCCCGACCGCGCCGAACGCCTCGGGGGTGGCGTGGTCGCCGGGGGTGAGCATGAGCCGCTTGTCGCCGGACAGCTCCTCGTAGAAGTCGGCGATGTGCGCGGCCGGGAACATGCCGTCGTTCCAGCCGTGCGCCATCATGACGGCTGTCCCGTTGGCGTTGATCTGGTCCACCTTGGTGGCGGCCGAGCGGTCCGGGGCCATCTCGAGGATGGGGTCGATGTTGCCGCGCCGATACTCGCGCTCCATCTCCTTGAGCGCCTCGCCCGGGGTGCCGAGCAGGTTCCCGGCCAGGAGCAGCAGCTCGGCGGACTGCACGTCGATGGTCTCGTTCGGGTAGAGCGAGGCCTCCAGGTCGGCCCAGCCGCTCATCGAGCCGACCGCCTTGACCCGGGGGTCCTCGGCGGCCGTGAGCAGGCTGATCCCGCCGCCGTAGGAGATGCCGGCCATGCCGATGCGGTCGACGTCGGCCTCGGTGTTCTCCAGGGCCCAGTCGATGACGGCGCTGGCGTCGGCCCGGTCCTCGGGTCCGGCCACCTCGATGCCGCCGCCGGAGTCCCAGAAGCCGCGCGAGGAGTAGGCGACGACCTGGTAGCCGGATTCCTCGGCCAGCTTCTTGGCCGCTCCGACGTACAGGATGTGCGGGGTCGCCCAGGCGGAGGGCATGACCAGCAGCGGGTGCGGGCCCTCGGCGCCGGTGGGGGTGATGACCTTGGCCTTCAGCTCGGTGCCGTCATGGCTGACGATCGTCTCGTAGCTGATGGTCGACGCGACGGTGACCGCGGAGGCGGGCGCCGGGGACAGGGTGGCGACCGCGACGGCGGCCGCCGCCACACAGGAGAGGGAGCGAAGACGCGCGCCGGGGGAGGGGCGCGTACGGACAGGGGTCATGTCGGAAACCTCGGCGGGGATGGGGGCGGGGAGGTTTCGATGGGCAGTCGCGCCCGCACCATCGGGGGAGGCCGGTGTTCGGTCGCACCGGCGGTGATCGGCGTCTCTCTTTACTGTGGGGTAACTTACTCACGGGTCAAGTTAGGCGATCCCCGTGCTCTTGTAAAGACCCCGTGTCCCCGGTGTGTCGCCTCCGTTTCACCGGAGCTTCGCGCCGTCGCCCCGACGGGTTGTCCACAGGGCATCGGCGCGGATCCGCCGGGTGCGCGACAATGGACGCGTGCGAGAAGAACAGCAGCGAACAGTAGTGGTCCTCGGCTCCACCGGTTCCATCGGGACCCAGGCCATCGACATCGTCCAGCGCAACCCCGAGCGCTTCCGGGTGGTGGGCCTGGCCGCCGGGGGCGGCCGGGTGGACCTGCTGGCCAAGCAGGCCGTGGACCTGGGGGCCGAACGCGTCGCCGTGGCCGATCCGGCCCGCGCCGCCGAGCTCACCCGCCTGCTCGGCGAGCAGGGCGCCGCCCCCGAGGTGCTGGTCGGCGCCGAGGGTGTGGCTGAGCTGGCCGCTTCCCCCTGCGACGCCGTCCTCAACGGGATCACCGGGGCGCTGGGCCTGGAGTCCACCCTGGCCGCTCTGCGCGCCGGAACCACGCTGGCCCTGGCCAACAAGGAATCCCTGATCATCGGCGGGCCGCTCGTACGCGACCTGGCCGCCCCCGGCCAGATCGTCCCGGTCGACTCCGAGCACTACGCCATCGCCCAGTGCTTCCCGTACCTGCCCGAGGGCGAGCTCACCAGCCCCGCTCAGGGGCTCGTGCACGCCGGACTGGCAGAGGTGCGCCGCCTGGTGGTCACCGCCAGCGGCGGCCCCTTCCGCGGCCGCCGGGCCGAGGAGCTGGCCGACGTCACCCCCGCCGAGGCGCTCGACCACCCCACCTGGAGCATGGGCCCGGTCATCACCGTCAACTCCGCGACCCTGGTCAACAAGGGGCTGGAGGTGATCGAGGCCAACCTGCTCTTCGACGTGCCCTTCGACCGCATCGACGTGGTCGTCCACCCGCAGTCGATCGTGCACTCCATGGTCGAGTACGTGGACGGCACCACCCTGGCCAAGGCCAGCCCGCCCAGCATGATGATCCCGATCGCCTACGGGATCGGCGCCCCCGAACGCGTCCCCGACGCCGCTCCCGGCATGGACTGGACCAGGCCGCAGAGCTGGACCTTCGAGCCCCTGGACGAGGAGGCCTTCCCCGCCGTGCGGCTGGCCGCGGAGGTCGGCGCCGCGGGCGGTACGGCCCCGGCCGTCTACAACGCGGCCAACGAGGAGGCGGTCGACGCCTTCCTGAAGGGAAACCTCGCGTTCCCGGCCATCATGGACACTGTCTCCCAGGTAGTCTCAGAACACCAGCGGACGGAGCGCCCGGGGGCCTCGACCCTGACCCTGGACGACGTGTACGCCGCTGACACCTGGGCCCGAACCCGCGCGCGCGAGCTGCTCGCCCGCGGCTGAGGGCCATACTGGCTTGAGGAGAGATACATGGTCGTCCTGCTGACCGTGGTCGGGATCGTCCTGTTCGTGGTGGGACTGCTGTTCTCGATCGCATGGCACGAGCTCGGCCATATGTCCACGGCCAAGATGTTCGGGATCAAGTGCACCGAGTTCATGGTGGGCTTCGGCAAGACACTGTGGTCGGTGCGCAGGGGCGAGACCGAGTACGGCATCAAGGCCGTCCCGCTGGGCGGCTTCGTGCGGATGGTCGGCATGCTGCCGCCCGCCAAGCGCGCAGAGGACGGCGGCGCCAAGAAGATGTCGCGCTGGCGGGCGATGGCCGAGGACGCACGCGAGGCCTCCTACGTGGAGCTCTCCCCCGAGGACCAGGACCGGCAGTTCTACCAGCGCGCCCCATGGAAGCGCCTGATCGTCATGTTCGCCGGTCCGGGCATGAACCTCGTCCTCGCGGTGATCCTGCTGGCCGTGCTCTTCATGGGGATCGGCGTGCACAAGGAGACCCCGCAGATCGGCCAGCTGCGTGAGTGCATCGTGCCCGCCGGGGTCACCGCCACCGAGTGCACCGACGAGTTCGACCGCACCCCCTCCTACGAGGCCGGGCTGGAGCCGGGCGACCTCATCCTCTCCATCGACGGCGAGCGTACCGAGGGCGCCAACGTCAACAGCCAGATCCGCCAGTCCCTCGGCCCCACCGAGTTCGTGATCGAACGCGACGGCGAGCGCTTCACCACCGACATCGACATCGTCGAGAACGAGCTGCCAGCCCGGGACGCGGACGGCAACATCGTCTACGAGCTCGACGAGAACGGAAACCACGTCTACGACGAACAGGGCCGCCGGATCGCCGCCACCGAGGTCGTGGGCTTCCTGGGGGTCATCTTCGTCCAGGAGCGCCAGGCCCTGACCGTGGGGGAGTCGGTCTCCGAGGTCGGCACCATGCTGGTCAACGTCGGCGAGGCGATCATCGCCCTGCCCAGCCGGGTTCCCGAGGTTTTCGGCGCGGCCTTCCTGGGCGAGCAGCGCACCGAGGACTCCCCCGTGGGCATCGTCGGTATCTCCCGCATCGGCGGCGAGATCATGTCGCAGGGCCTGCCGGTGATCGACACCGTCGCGATCATGCTCAGCATCCTGGCCAGCGTCAACCTCTTCCTCTTCGCCTTCAACATGCTGCCGATCCTGCCGCTGGACGGCGGGCACATGGTCGGGGCGATCTGGGAGTCCATCAAGAAGTGGACGGCCAGGATCTTCCGACGACCGGATCCGGGGCCGGTGGACGTGGCGCTGCTGACCCCGGTGGCATACGTGATCGTGGCCTGTTTCCTGGTGTTCAGCGTCATCCTGCTCGTGGCCGACCTCATCAATCCGGTCCGATTGTTCGGTTGACGCAAGCCTGACCTCTTCGGGGCGGCCTCCGGGGTGCCCGGGGCCGCCCCGAGATCGTCTTCGGCAGATGAATACCGGTTGAACTGGTGTGAGTGGGGCCACGACGGTCCGAGCGTCTTCTCCGGGGCGGGTAACCTTGGGGTCGCGTTCCGGGAACGCCGCCGCGGTTCAGGCCGCCCAGCCGGAGCACCCGAACGCGGCTCCGGGCGCTGTTCCGGGCGCCCTTCTCCACGAACCGGACGACATCAAGTGCCGCCCCCCTCTCCGGCGGCAGACGAGGTGAATCAAGCGTGACCATCGATCTCGGTATCCCCGCCACCCCGCCGCGCCCGCTGGCGACCCGGCGCAAGACCCGGCAGATCATGGTCGGGAACGTCCCCGTCGGCGGGGACGCCCCGGTTTCCGTGCAGTCGATGACGACCACCCGCACCTCCGACATCAACGCGACCCTGCAGCAGATCGCCGAGCTGACCGCCTCCGGCTGTCAGATCGTCCGGGTGGCCGTGCCCACCAACGACGACGCCGACGCGCTGCCGATCATCGCCAAGAAGTCGCAGATCCCGGTCATCGCCGACATCCACTTCCAGCCCAAGTACGTGTTCCAGGCCATCGACGCCGGCTGTGCCGCCGTGCGCGTGAACCCGGGCAACATCAAGAAGTTCGACGACAAGGTCGCCGAGATCGCCAAGGCCGCCGGTGAGGCCGGGACCCCGATCCGGATCGGGGTCAACGCCGGTTCGCTCGACAAGCGCCTGCTCGCCAAGTACGGCAAGGCCACCCCCGAGGCGCTGGTGGAGTCCGCGCTGTGGGAGTGCTCGCTGTTCGAGGAGCACGGCTTCCGCGACATCAAGATCTCGGTCAAGCACAACGACCCGGTCGTGATGGTCAACGCCTACCGCCAGCTGTCCCAGGCCTGCGACTACCCGCTGCACCTGGGCGTCACCGAGGCCGGTCCGGCCTTCCAGGGCACCATCAAGTCCGCCGTGGCCTTCGGCGCCCTGCTGTCGGAGGGGATCGGCGACACCATCCGCGTGTCCCTGTCCGCCCCGCCCGCCGAGGAGGTCAAGGTCGGCGCGCAGATCCTGGAGTCCCTGGGCCTGCGCGAGCGCGGCCTGGAGATCGTCTCCTGCCCGAGCTGCGGCCGCGCCCAGGTGGACGTGTACACGCTCGCCGAGGAGGTCACCGCCGGGCTGGAGGGCCTGGAGGTGCCGCTGCGGGTGGCCGTCATGGGCTGCGTCGTCAACGGTCCGGGTGAGGCGCGCGAGGCCGACCTGGGCGTGGCCTCGGGCAACGGCAAGGGCCAGATCTTCGTCAAGGGCGAGGTCATCAAGACCGTCCCCGAGTCCAAGATCGTGGAGACCCTCATCGAGGAGGCCATGCGCATCGCCGAGGAGATGGGCGAGGCCGGCATCGAGGGCGAACCCAGCGTCTCCGTGGCGAGCTGACCCGGGCCAGCGCGTCCAGCGGGCTTGACCCGCGGTTGAAGCTTCCGAGGGGGAGCACGGCGAGTGGCCGTGCTCCCCTTTGCTTCGCCAGGAAGACCCGGGCTGTTCCAGGAACACTCGGCGCCCATGGTCGCTTACACCTACCGGCGATGCCCGGTCATCGAAACCCGGGCCATCGAACCCCAGCTCGTCGAACCCCAGTCGTGGGAACCCGGCCGCGTCCTCGCAGGTCACGCGGGAGTGGTCACATTGGGTCACTTCATATGACATGAATCACGGTCGCGTGCGTTTTCTTGCGCCGGTGCGCATGATTCCGCTGGATCAAGCGGACAAATGCAACAAATTTGGGTCATGTTACTCAGGCAACACCATTAACGTTGCCTAGGGCACATTTGGGGTGCCGTTGGTTCGAGACGGCGCCGATCCGGTGCGCCCACCCCGCAGAACGTCGAGGAGTCAATTCGTGGTGGACCAGAAGACCCCCGCGCAGGTGAGCGCGGCAGCGCCCACGCTCGGGCAACGCCTGAGCCGGCGCAAGCCGGTCGAGAAGCTGGTGGCCGAGACCGAGAGCGGCAACGGACTGCGCCGCACCATGGGTTTCTGGCAGCTGTCCATGATCGGTATCGGCGCCACCCTGGGCACCGGCATCTTCGTCGTCCTCGGCGAGGCCGTCCCGATCGCCGGGCCCGCCGTCATCCTGGCGTTCGTCCTCGCCGGTGTGACCGCGCTGTTCTCCGCGCTCGCCTACGCCGAGATGGCCGGGATGATCCCCGCCTCCGGCTCGGCCTACTCCTACAGTTACGCCACCATGGGCGAGTTCATGGCCTGGGTGTGCGGCTGGTGTCTGATGCTGACCTACGGCGTCTCCGTCGCCGCGGTCGGCGTCGGCTGGGGCCAGTACATCAACGAGCTCCTGCAGCTGACCACGGGCCTGTCGCTGCCCGGCGCGTTCCTGGCCGGACCCCTCGAGGGCGGCGTGATCAACGTGCCCGCCGCCATCGTGGTCCTGCTGTCGATGTTCGCCCTGCTCGCCGGGGTCCGTGAGAGCACCCGCGTCAACGCCGTCATGGTCGCCATCAAGGTCGCCGTGCTGGTGATGTTCGTGGCCATCGCGATCACCGCCGTCCAGGACGGCAACTTCGCCCCCTTCATGCCGATGGGCATGGCCGGTGTCTCCGCCGCCGGTGCCACCCTGTTCTTCTCCTACATCGGTTTCGACTCCGCCTCCACCGCCAGCGAGGAGGCCAAGAACCCGCAGCGCGACCTGCCGCGCGCGATCATGTTCTCGATGATCGTGGTCACCGCGATCTACTGCCTGGTGGCCTTCAGCGCGGTCGGCGCCCTCAACTGGGAGCTGTTCGCCGAGGGGCAGACCTCCCTGGCCGGCATCCTGACCGTCGTCACCGGCACTCCGATCTGGGCGGTCATCTTCGCCGCCGGCGCCGTTCTGGCCCTGGCCAGCGTCGTCCTGGTCGTGCTCTACAGCCAGACCCGCATCCTCTTCGCGATGTCGCGCGACGGCCTCATCCCCAAGGCCTTCTCCAAGGTCGACGCCAAGGGCACCCCGCGCACCAACACCATCATCACCTCGGTGTTCATCGCCCTGCTGGCCGCGCTCATCCCGCTCGGCCCGCTCGCCGACGCCACCGCGATCGGCACGCTCTTCGCCTTCGCCCTGGTCAACGTGGCCGTCCTGGTGCTGCGCAGGAACCGCCCGGATCTCAAGCGCGCCTTCCGGATGCCCGGCGCCCCCCTCACCCCGGTCCTGGGCGTCCTGGCCTGCGCCTACCTGATGTTCAGCATGTCGCTCAGCGTGTGGATCGCCTTCGGCGTCTGGCTCGCGGTCGGTCTGGCCATCTACTTCGGCTACAGCATGCGCCGCTCCGCGCTGGAGACCGAGCCGACCGTCGAGGTCCGCTCCTGACCGGCCCCTGAGCAGCGTTCGCGCCCGCATCACAAGCAGCACGGCGGGCTCGGACACAAGGGCGGGGCCGGGGGGAATCCCCGGCTCCGCCCTCGCGTTCTGCCTGGGGGAGTGAGGGACCGCGGTCCCGGGTTCGCGGGCGGGGATCCAAGGGTAACGAGCGCGAACGTGCGCACCCGCGCAACGAACCACGGTGGTCCGGTGCGAACTCGCAACAGAGTGCACGCCCCACACACCGATCCCACGCCCTGCTCCACCTAGAGTGGACGCTGCTGACCAGCGATGACACACCGGGAGGTGCACAGCGATGCCCACACCACTGCGCGTGGCCCTCGACCAGGGCACGGGACGCAGCGGCGACACCGCCTCCTCCCTGGTCCGGCTCCGCGAGCGGGCCCGCGCGGCCGCCGCCGAGGGCGCCGAGCTCCTGATCACCCCCGAGATGTCGATGACCGGCTACAACATCGGGGAACGGGTCGCGAAGCTGGCCGAGGCCGCCGACGGGCCGCTCTTCGAAGCGGTCTCCCGGATCGCCGCCGAGACCGGTGTCGCGATCGTCTACGGTTTCCCCGAGCTGGCCGACGGCAACGTCTTCAACGCGGTGCGGCTCGTGGACGCCACGGGGGCCTCCCGCGCGCTCTACCGCAAGACCCACCTGTTCGGCGACCTGGACCGGAACCTGTTCAGCGCCGGTGACGACCTGGTCGTCCAGGCGGACCTTGACGGCCACCGGATCGGCTTCCTCGTCTGCTACGACGTGGAGTTCCCCGAGGCCGTGCGCGCGCACGCGCTGGCCGGGACCACCTTCCTCGTCGTGCCCACCGCCCTGATGGGCCCGGACACCTCGGTGGCCACCCTCCTCGCCCCGGCCCGGGCCATGGAGAACCAGATCCACCTGGCCTACGTGAACCGCTGCGACGCCGAGGCGGAGCTCGACTACGTGGGCCTGAGCACGCTGGTGGGCCCCGACGGCACCGAGCTGCTGCGGGCCGGACCCGCGGAGGAGCTGCTGGTCGGCGAGGTCGACCCGGCCGCCACCGAGCTGTCCCGCACCGAACTCTCCTACCTCGGTGACCGCCGCCCGGAGCTGTACTCCGAGCCCGCGGCCGCCACCCGCACTGCCTGACACCTCTCGTCACACACCGCACCACACCCGTCCCCGGTGAAACCCAGCCCAGCGAAGGAGGGCCTTCATGACGTCTGCCGTGCCCACGGCCGCCGGTAGCGCGCCCGCTGCCGACACCCCGGCCAACGACCGTCCGCTGACCATGTCCGGGCCCGACTTCCCGTTCGCCTACGACGAGTTCCTGGCGCACCCGGCCGGGCTGGGCCAGGTTCCGGCCGAGCACCACGGCACCGAGGTCGCGGTGATCGGCGGCGGTCTGTCCGGCGTCGTCACCGCCTACGAGCTCATGAGGATGGGCCTCAAGCCGGTCGTGTACGAGGCCGACCGCATCGGCGGCCGCCTGCGCACCGAGCGCCTTCCCGGCGCCCCCGCCGACGTGGTCGCCGAGATGGGCGCCATGCGCTTTCCGCCGACCTCCACCTCCTTCTGGCACTACTCGGACCGGATGGGCCTGACCACCAGCCCCTTCCCGAACCCGCTCTCCGCGGCCACCCCGAGCACCGTGGTCGACCTCAAGGGCGAGTCGCACTACGCGACCCACCTGGACGAGCTGCCCGAGGTCTACCGCGAGGTGGCGCGCGCCTGGGACCAGACCCTGGAGAGCGTCGAGCACACCCGCATGCAGAAGGCGATCCGCGAGCGGGACGTCGCCACCCAGAAGGAGATCTGGAACCGGCTGGTCGAGAAGCTGGACAACCAGACCTTCTACGGCTTCCTGTGCGAGTCCCCGGGCTTCTCGTCCTTCCGCAACCGCGAGGTCTTCGGCCAGGTGGGTTTCGGTACCGGCGGCTGGGACACCGACTTCCCCAACTCCATCCTGGAGATCCTGCGGGTCACCTACACCGGCGCGGACGACGACCACATGGGTATCGTCGGCGGCGTGGACCAGCTCCCGCTGCGCCTGTGGGAGGACGCCCCGGACAAGCTCGTGCACTGGGCGCAGGGCACCTCCCTGGCCTCGTTGCACGGCGGTGACCCGCGCCCGGCCGTGACCGCGCTGCGCCGGACCGCCGCCAAGGGCGACCCGGCCGGCAACATCACCGTCACCGACTCCTCCGGCTCCACCCGCACCTACGCGGCCGCGGTGTTCACCGCGCAGTCCTGGATGATGCTGTCCAAGATCGACTGCGACGACGACCTGCTGCCGATCGACCACTGGACGGCGATCGAGCGGACCCACTACATGGAGTCCTCCAAGCTGTTCGTCCCGGTGGACCGCGCGTTCTGGCGGGACAAGGACCCCGAGACCGGCCGCGACGTCATGAGCATGACGCTCACCGACCGGATGACCCGGGGCACCTACCTCCTGGAGGGCGAGGACCCGGACGGCCCCGCGGCGATCTGCATGTCCTACACCTGGTGCGACGACTCGCTCAAGTGGCTGCCGCTCTCGGGCAACGAGCGCCTGGAGGTCATGCTGGCCTCGCTCGGCAAGATCTACCCGGGAGTGGACATCCGCTCCCACATCACCGGCGACCCGGTCACCGTGTCCTGGGAGGACGAGCCCTACTTCATGGGCGCGTTCAAGGCCAACCTGCCCGGCCACTACCGGTACCAGCGCCGCTTGTTCACCCACTTCCACCAGGCGGACCTGGACGAGCGATACCGCGGGCTGTTCCTCGCGGGTGACGACGTGTCCTGGACCGCCGGCTGGGCCGAGGGGGCTGTGCAGACCGCCCTGAACGCGGTGTGGGGCGTCATGCACCACTTCGGCGGCCAGACCGACCCGTCCAACCCGGGCCCGGGTGACCGCTTCGACGAACTGGCCCCGGTCACCCTCCCGGAGGACTAGGGCCGGAGCCCGGGCCCTGACGGGTCTCTCCCCGGACCCCGGAAGCGTTCCCTGACGGCGCTACCGGGGTCCCTTCCTGTGGCCGGAACCCGCTAGGACAGGTCGGCGGCTCCGGCGAGGATGGGCTGGTCGACCAGGCGGGACAGCACCAGGGTGCTCTTGGTGCGCACCACGAACGGTTCGGCGCCGATGCGCTCGATGACTTCCTCCAGGTGCTGGGTGTCGCGGGCGCGGACCTGCACTATGGCGTCGGCCTCCCCGGTGACCGTGCACGCCGAGGTGATCTCCGCGTAGCTGGCCAGGCCGATGCGGATCTCGCCGGGCGAGGTGCGCGCACGGCAGTAGAGCTCGATGAAGGCCTCGGTGGTCCAGCCGATCGCCTGGGGTTCGACGACCACGGTGAAACCGCGGACGGCGCCGGACTCCACCAGGCGGTCCACCCGGCGCTTCACCGCGGACGGGCTGAGGCCGACCTCGCCGCCGATCTCCGCGAAACTCATCCGCGCGTCCGCGCCGAGTATCGCGATGATCCGCTCGTCGACACGATCAAGCCGCATTATGCCCCTTTGTCCATGTCTGATCCGACCAGGGCACATGTTACCGGGGGAGTGCTCAGATGGGGTCCGTGTCGCTTCCCGTGATCACAATAGGTAATGGAGACAATGCATGGTGACAACACGGTAGTCATCGGGGGTAATCGAGTGCGATCAACAGGCACACAGTGGGCCGCTGTCTCCGCCGGGGTGCTCCTGGCCTCCCTGATCACCGTGCCGACGGCACAGGCCGCCGAGAACGGGACGGCCGCCGCACCCACCACCCGCATCGACCAGAAGGCGGTCGGCTGGCAGCCCTGTGAGGACCTCGACCCGGTCGGCGACGCCAAACTCGAGTGCGCGACCATCACCGTCCCCTTGGCCCGGACCACCGGCGGGGAACGCGTCAACGACCTCGCCGAGACCGTCGAGATCGCCCTGTCCCGCGTCCGCGCCACCGGCACCGCCGAACACACCATGCTGGTCAACCCCGGCGGACCCGGCAGCGCCGGACGCATGTGGGCCGCGCACACCCACAACCGCATGCCCGCGGAACTCCGCGAGACCTACGACGTGGTCGCCTTCGACCCGCGCGGTATGGGCGCCTCCACCCCCGCCGTCACCTGTGACCCCGGCTTCTTCACCCCCGTCCGCAAGGACACCGTTCCGGCCGACGCGGCCGAGGAGGACGCCCTGCGCCAGGACGCCGAGGCCTACGCCGCCGCCTGCGCGGAGGGCGCCGGGCCGCTCCTGGACCACATGCGCACCGAGGACACCGCGCACGACATGGACGCCATCCGGATCGCCCTCGACCTCGAACAGGTCGACTACCTCGGCTACTCCTACGGCAGCTACCTCGGCACCGTCTACTCCTCCCTCTACCCGGACAGCGTGCGCGCCGTGATCCTGGACAGCGTCGTCAACCCGGACAACCCCTGGTACGAGAGCAACCTCGTGCAGAGCCGCGCCCTGGACCGCGCCGCACTCAACTTCTTCGACTGGGTCGCCCGCCACGACGACACCTACGGCCTGGGCACCGACCGCGAGGCGGTCGCCGACGCCTACTACGGCCTGCGCGCCGAACTGCGTGAGAACCCCCTCGACGACACCGTCGGCCCCACCGAACTCGAGGGCGCCGTCATCGTCGTCGCCTACAGCGGCAATGCCTGGCCCGCCGTCGCCGGGGCCCTGGCCGCACAGGTCAACGACGAGGACCCCGCCCCGCTGCTGGCCCTGCACGACTCCTACGGCGACGACGCCGACAGCGACCCCGGCTACGGCGGCTACCTCGCGGTCCAGTGCACCGACACCGTGTGGCCAGACGACTGGCGGACCTGGCGCGCGAACGCCGAAGCGGTCCACGAGGACGCGCCCTTCATGGGCTGGCACAACATCTGGTACAACGCGCCCTGTATCACCTGGGAAGGCGATTCCGCCCCCTGGTTCCAGATCGGCGACGGGCCCTACGAACACCCCGCCTACGACGGAGAGGTGCTCATCGTGCACGCCACCGGCGACGGCGCCACCCCGGTCGAGGGCTCCCACGCCCTGCGGGGCCGCCTGTCCGGCTCCTCCCTGGTCATCGAGGACGGCGGCATCACCCACGGCGTCGCCCTCACCGGCAACACCTGCGTCGACGAGACGGTCGTCGCCTACCTCCAGGACCTGACCCTGCCCGAACGCGGGGTCGAAGGACCCGACCTGACCTGCGACGCACGGCCCGAACCCCAGCCGCGCACCGCGCAGAGCGCCCCCCACGCGCCGGTGGACCGCCTCGGCCCGATCGGACTCGAAACGACCAGGTGAGACCGGACAGCGAAATCACTCAGTGGAGACGGTCTAATAGGCTGGAATCGGCGCGAATTCGTCGTGGGCCCACGAACCGCTCCGGCATCCCGCCGGACACGGTGAGCGGGTAGATGGGGGAGATGCGATGCTGCGGACCTCGGCGGTTCGAATCCTTGGCGAACGCGACAGGGATGCCGTCCGCGAGCTACTCGACGCCGACCCCGTGGGCAACGTCTTCGTCGCCTCGCGCCTGATGACCACCGGGATCTCCGGTGGCGGCGTGGGCGCCGAGGTCTGGGGCCACATGGAGCGCGGCAGACTCACCGCCCTGTGCTATTCGGGCGCCAACCTCGTCCCGGTCAACGCAGGGCCCAACGCCGTGCGCGGCTTCGCCGACCACGCCCGCTGGCGCGGCCGCCGCTGCTCCTCGATCGTCGGTCCGGTGGAGGCGGTCAACGACTTCTGGCAGCAGGTCACCCCCGCCTGGGGGCCCGCGCGCGCCATCCGCGCCAGCCAGCCGGTCCTGGAGATCGACGGCCCGCCCGCCGTCGAACCCGACCCGCTGGTCCGCCGGGTCCGCACCTCCGAGATCAACACCCTGGTGCCCGCCTGCGTCGCCATGTTCACCGAGGAGGTCGGCGTCCCACCGGACTCCGGCGACGGCGGAGCCCTCTACCGCGCCCGCGTCGAGGAACTGGTCCGCACCGGCCGCGCCTTCGCCCGGATCGAGAACGGC
Organism: Nocardiopsis metallicus; assembly: GCF_014201115.1. GTDB lineage: Bacteria > Actinomycetota > Actinomycetes > Streptosporangiales > Streptosporangiaceae > Nocardiopsis > Nocardiopsis metallicus. Next base: position 4,074,574 of record NZ_JACHDO010000001.1, on the reverse strand, counting down.
CGCGTGGTGTTCAAGGCCGAGATCGGGGCCGTCACCCAGCACGTCTGCCAGATCCAGGGCGTCTGGGTCCACCCGGAGCTGCGCGGCCAGGGCCACTCCACCGCGGGCATGGCCGCCGTGGTCAACTACGCGCTGGCCGAGATCGCGCCCCGGGTGACGCTGTACGTCAACGACTTCAACACTCCGGCCCGCGCCGCCTACCAACGGGTGGGCTTCCGCCAGGTCGGGGAGGTCATGTCCGTGCTCTTCTGAAGGCGCCGCCGGGAAGTCGAGAGCGCTGCCGGCAAGTGCGGCGAATCCGGGGCCGTCACCGCCGTCCAGGCGCAGAGGCCGGACTGGTGGGACGAGGGGCGTTCCTGACAGATCACAGTCAGATTGGCGACTGGGCAGGAAACGGGGCAGACGACTCTGGATAACGTGGACGCGCTCTCCGACCAGAGCCCTCAGTTACCCCGCGCCACAGAGAGACTCGATGCCGCACAACCCGACCGGCCGCGCACGCCTGGGCCTGGCCCTCCTCCTCGCCCTGCTGACGGTGCTGGGTCCGCTCAACATCGACATGTACCTCCCGGCTTTCCCGGAGATCTCCGCTGATCTGGGGGCCAACGCCTCCCAGGTGCAGCTGAGCCTCACGACCTGTCTGGTCGGTCTCGCGGTCGGTCAGGTGGTCATCGGCCCGATCAGCGACGCCCGGGGGCGCCGGGGGCCGCTCCTGCTCTGCATCGCCCTGTTCGTCCTTGCCTCGGCGCTGTGCGCCCTCGCCCCGAACACCGCCGTGCTCGTGCTGGGCCGTTTCCTCCAGGGCTTCACCGCCAGCGCGGGCGTGGTGCTCTCCCGCGCCGTGGTCCGCGACGTCTTCGACGGGGCCGCGCTCACCCGCTTCTTCGCCCTGATCATGGTGGTGGTCGCGGTCGCGCCCATGGTCGCCCCCGTCGTCGGCGGGGGAGTCCTGCTACTGCCCTCCGCGACCTGGCGGAGCATCTTCTGGACGCTGGCGCTGCTCGGTGCGGTGATCGTCCTGGTCGTGGCCCTGCGCCTGCCCGAGACCCTGCCCGCCGAACGGCGCATCCCGAGTACCCTCGCCGGCAGCCTGCGCACCATGGGCGTGCTGCTGCGCGACCGCCGCTACCTCGGCTACACCCTCATCGTGGGGTTGCTGCACGGCGGCAGCTTCGCCTACGTCGCCGGAACGCCCTTCGTCTACCAGGACCTGTACGGGGTGTCCCCACAGGTCTTCGGCTTCCTCTTCGGCGTGAACGGCATCGCGATCATCCTCGGCAGCGCCGCCGTGGGCCGCCTCAGCGAACGCTTCGGAGAGCGCTCCCTCCTCGGCCTCGCCGTGGCGGTGGCCGTCGGCGCCACCGCCGTGGTGCTCGCCACGGCCTTCCTCCAGGGCCCGCTGGTGCTCCTGGTCGTGCCCATCTTCGTCTACATGACCTGCATGGGCATGGTCCTCACCGGCTCCTTCGCCCTGGCCATGGAAGGCCAGGAGAACCGGGCGGGGAGCGCGAGTTCCCTGCTGGGGGCGCTGCCGATGATCATCGGCGCGGCCGTCGCGCCCATGGTGGGCCTGGACGAGACCACGGCGATCCCGATGGGCCTGCTCCTCTTCGGCAGTTCGGTCCTGGGACTGCTGGTCATGCTCACCATGACCCGCCCGCCCGCGAAGGCCGTCGTCCCCGAATCCGATCCCCGCCCCTGACCCCGAGATCTCGCGCGACGTGCTCCCCCGACGGAACGGCGACAGCGACCGTGAAGGAAGGAGCCCCGGCGGCCCGGCAGGTAACGGTTCGCGTGTCACGGCGGCCCGGCAGGGAACCGTTCACGTGTCACGGCCGGTCAAGGTCGGCGGCGCAACTGCGGTGGTGATGGTGGCCGGGTGCCTGTCGCGGCCCTGGACGTGAAGATGATCTTGCTACCAGGGGCAAGTTCGGCGCCGAACTTGCCCCTGGTAGCAAGATCATCGGGGATATGGGGGGCTTGCATCGCTGGCGCAATCACAACCCTGCTCAGGGCACGTCGGAGGAATCGGCGGAGAACCAGTCAGCGGGTGGGGTCGATGACGGTCATACCGGACACCGTGGCCCGGTCGAACCCCGGAAGCAGCGCCGCCGCCTCCTCCAGGCCGATGACCCTCTCGACCAGCAGCTGGGGCCGCAACACACCCCGTTCGACGAGGTCCATCATGCCCGGGTAGTCGGTCGCCGCCATCCCGTGGCTGCCGAGCAGGTCCAGCTCCCAGCCGATCACTCGGTCCATCGGTACCCTCGGGTGGCCTCCGACCGGCGGCAGCAGGCCCACCTGAACGTGCCGACCGCGCCGCCGGAGCCCGAGTATCGCGTCCGCGCAGGTCTGTTCACTGCCCACCGCGTCCACGGCGACATGGCTGCCCCCGCCGGTCAGCTCACGGACGGCGGCGGGTACGTCGGTCCCGTCCGCGGCGGCCAGGACGTGTTCGGCGCCCAATTCCCGCGCGGCGGCCAGGGCGCCGGCGTGGCGGTCCACGGCGACCACCCGGGCCCCCAGCGCGCGGGCGATCATGACCGCGCTGAGCCCGACCCCGCCGGCGCCGACCACGGTCACCCACTCGCCCTCACGGAGCCGGGCGCGGCCGACCAGGGCCCGGTAGGCGGTGGCGAACCGGCACCCCAGGCTGGCCGCCGTGGCGAAGTCCACCCCCTCGGGGATGGCCACGAGGTTCACGTCCGCGGCGTACAGGGCGACGTACTCGGCGAACGAACCCCAGTCGGTGAAGCCCGGCTGCCGCTGGTCCGGGCACACCTGGGCTTGCCCGGACCGGCACCACTCGCAGCGGCCGCAACCGCACACGAACGGCACCGTCACCCGGTCACCGGTCTTCCACCGCTCCACCCCGGGGCCGGTCCCGACCACCACCCCCGCGAGCTCGTGTCCGGGCACGTGCGGGAAGGCGACATCGTCGTCATGGCCCGCCCAGGCGTGCCAGTCACTGCGGCACATCCCCGTGGCCATCACCCTGACCAGCACGCCGTCAGCGGGCACCTCCGGCACCGCCACCGAACGCACCTCCGGACGGCCCTGGACCGCGTCCATGACAACTGCGCGCATTCTCTCCCCTTCGTGAGGCCTGTACACCCCGGGCGAGGGGCCGTGCACCGGGCGGGGCCTGCCGGAACGTGCGTGCTGCCGACACGTCTCGGGCAGGGGCCCCCGGTGGGTAGGGGCCCTGCCCGATGACCAACGGTCTCCTCCGATCAGGTGGACTCTACCCAGCCCACGACACCCCGGTAGTTCACCAGGTCCCAGCCCGAACCGTGCTCCATGACGTCGGGCTCCCCCCGCGGGGGAACCAACCCGACGACCGTGCTCTCCGGGGTCGGCTCCGCCCGGATCACCTGTGTCCTGGGCTCAGGAGCGGCGGGAGCGGCCGCCTGCGCGTAGGCGCGTGCCATCAGCTCGCGGCGGCTCTCCTGGTCCTCGACTTCCTCCGCCAGGGCCTGGGCGAATTCCTGTTCCCCCATCGCCTGCATCATCTGGCCCAGGTCCATGGTGGAACGGACAACCACACCCTGGCGGGTCCAGCTCGGTACCGCCTGTACGTGGTTGTCGAGCTTGACCCGCAGGGAGGTCACCCCGGGCTCCGGCTCTTCCTCGTCGGTGTCCCAACCCTCGAAGGCGGCGTTTCCGGACAGGGCCGGGGCCGTCAGATCGACGGTCCGGCCCTTCTTGTAGATCCGAACCATCGGGCCGTACCCGTCGCCCCGCCCTCCGAGGTCAGAGGGGCACGTGATCACAGAGTCGCCGACAGCCCCCTCGGGAAGTACGGCAAGGACCCGCTGGTCCTGTGGCGCGGGACTGCTGTCGACCTTGACCTTGAAGCGGAGCTTGCTGATCTTCGGGCGATCCCTGCGCTTCATCGGCGGCCAGTACAGCACGGACAGGGCCAGATCCGACCAGACGGGAGGAAGCGAGACCTTCCCCCTGACGTTCGCGGAACCCGAGCCGAGGATGAAATCGAGAATGTCCTTGCTCGCCAGGCTCTGGGTATAGGGGTCGATCCCTCCGGACGCGTCGATCGTCCATCCCCAACGGACGGGGGATTCGGAGGTGAGGAGGTACAGGTCCTCGTCCCGGCGCATGATGCCCTTCTCGTCGGGGACGAGCTCGAGCGTGACGTTGGCGTCTTCGGGAACAGGCGGCCCTTCGGGATCGAAGGCCAGTTCGATGAGTTCCACCCCGCTCAGCCGAGCGCGTTGGCGGTCAGGCCTGATCAGTCCCAACGCCAGGGGATCGAGCACGCAGCCGCCGCCCTTGTTCAGCGCGTCGATCGCCTGCGGGGTCTGCCTCGCCGTCAGCGCGAACTGCTGCGTGCCCGTGGTCTCCCGCAGGAGCTCGTAGGCGCTCAGCAACTGCTCGCGGAGGTCTGACAGGTTCTCTTCGAAGAGGGTTTCGAGTTCCCCCGCCTCAGCATTCAGCTTGGCCGGATCCCCTTCCCTGTCCGACTTCGCGAGGTCAGCGATCCTCTGGGTGACCTTGGGCAGGTCCCAGTTGACGGAGGGCCTCTTGAGCAGTGCTGACTCGTACGACTTGACCAGCAGGTACAGGTACTTCTGCAGCGTTGTCCGCGCCCGCTGGTCCATCTGCTGTACGGCGAAGACCGCTTCCGGGTCGGTTGAGATCCTCCCCTTCTTCTGCTGGAGGTGAACGACGGCGCCGGCGTTGGCCGCCAGACGGCTGAAACCCTCCCCCACGGAGTTGAGGGCTTTTCCGAGTTCGCCGAAGAGCGTCACCTTCTTCTCGTTGACCTCTCGGACGCGACGGGTCAGATCGTTCCACTCCGGACTCTCGGCCTCCAGCTTTGCGAGTGCCGCCTCCACCTCGGTTTCGGGTACCTGGAGCGCCTTGACGCCCTCAGAGGCCAAGGAGAAGGCGGAGCCCAGACCCCGGCCGACCGCGCTCCAGTCCACCGGCTTCTTCCCGGACGCAGCCTTGCTCGCCTCCTTCGCCTCCCGCGCCTGTTCCACGGCGTCCGTGACGTCCGTGAGGGCGCCGCCGATCTTCGAGAGGGTGTCGGGGGCCGAGTCCCGGTCTGCTCCCACCAGGTCGGCGGAGACCGCCGCCAGTGATCCGACGGCACCCAGGACAGGTTGGCCGACGGGGACGACCTGGCACAGCGCGCCAGCCATCTTGATACAGGACTTGATCGTCGCCTGCCTGCGCAGGTCGTTCTGCGCTTCGTCGAGCAGCCTGTTGCGGAGGTTGGTCAGCAGGGTGGCGAGGTCCCTGAGGTCGCCCTCCACGGTCCCGATCAGGTCCTGGACTTCGCTGATCCTCGCCTCACCGGCGGTTACCTGTTCCGCCGCTGCCCTGCTGTCGGCGTTCACGGTGTCGATCGTGTCGCTGAGGATGGCGGCAGTTTCCCGTGCACCGCGGTCCGCGTCAGCGACCCGCGCGCTGAGCAGCATCATCCGGAGCGCTCGCTTGGTCTCCTCCTCGTACAGCTTGATCGACCCGGAAAGCGAGAGCAGGGGAGTGTATCCAGCGGGGTTGCCGAAGTAGTCGAGGTGGGCCCGGTGCCGGACCAACATGGTGGCGAACTCGGTCTGGGCGGCCGTCCAGACCGACGGTGGCACGCCGTCCCAGGCGTTGGTCGCCGGGACGGGCTCGGCGAGGGCCTTGTCGTAGACAGGCAACAGCGCCTGCAGTTCCTCCCGCGCTCCCGCCAGGAACAGGTCACGGGCGCACTCCAGTGTTGCCTGCACGCCAAGCGGATGCAGCCAGGCGTTGGGGATGTCGAGGAAGACCGGTTCCGGCGTCCTGCTCGCACCCCGGCTGGCTGGGCGTCCCGGGGCGCCTGCGCCCGGTTCGGTATCACAGGAATCCATCATATGAATATCGGCGCTGGCGTCGCTCGTTCCGAACGCTTCATGCCATAGCGTTATCTTGTAATGTGCTGATTCTGTTGGCGTCCCTGCCCTTCCGCCTTTGCAGTCTTTTTCCTGGTCCCCGGCGGGCCCGCCCTTGTTTGAAGTTGCTAGATCCTGGGGGCTGAGATTGGTCGTGAGGGTTCCGCCGTGTCCTCCGTTGCCGGGAACTCCTGGCGGCAGGGCGTTTGATCCATTTTGAGGAAAGCGGTTCGATCCCCATGTGCCCTTGGTCTTTTCAGACCATGCCCACTGCCATTTGTATTCGTGGTAGGTGGATGGAGGGTTGAAGCGGATGGTTTTCGAACTGTTGAACATGTCCGCGGAGTATTTGAAATACTGACCCGGAGCCGCTTCCATGCTGTCGCCGTCTTTGCCGTCTTCGCCCGCGCCGGGGTCCTGGCCGCGTCCTCCGCGGGCGAGGAGGCGGAAGTCAGGGTCGCCGGCGGAGGTCACCCCATGAACGAATATCCGCAGCGATCCGGCGTTTCGTCCCTCGGCCCCGTTCGCTCCCGGGGTGCCGTTGGCGGCGTTTCGTGCCTTGTCCACCGTCCAGAGGAGCGGTGATGTGTTGATGCTGGCGGTGTCGTCGGCCCAGACAAGGCGACGGGCGAAGATGTCCACGTTCGCCTCTGGCAGCGAGAAGGCCCCGCGTACTTCGAGCGTGTCGCAGTGGATCCGCAGGGATCCGACCGCTACCCGGGGGTTGTCGCCGTCGATCCTCTGCGTGCTTCGGTCCACGTGGAGATCCCTCCAGAGGCCGTTCGGGTGACCCTCCGCGAGCACGACGTGTACGCCCACGACCGTGTGCTCCTCGGGCCCCGCGGCGGTCTTCGTGGAAAACCGCCGGATGTAGAGCGTGCTCGTCGCCGCCGGCTTCTCCGGGCGGGAGTCGATGAACGAGCTCTGCGCGCTCGTGTCCGACAAGTCGGGGATGAATTTCTGCCCTGTGAGCGGTTCTGCGGAACTGCGGGCATGCGGGACAAACGCATCTTGTCCGGTATGTAGCGCCATTGCTGATCCCTCCATGCGCATCACGGATGAGCTCGTTGCTGTTGGAAACGCGGGAAACTCGTTCGCTCGGCGAAATTCTGGAACCACGTTGGGGGACCAAAAAGAAAGACTGTGGCCAGTGCTGACGAGTCGAGTGTCCGGGGTTTATTTTCGCTCGCCAGTCCTGTGGTTGCGTCGGGCTGCCAAGTACTGGTGAGGATACAATCGAGCCGAGTGGCAAGTCGAATGGGGCAACCATGCAAATAAAGCCAAATAAAATACCTTCTCGGAGCTGCGTCGCTCCTGATCTGGGGTGCCCCGGAAAATATCGCCCGCGTTCTCAGAGGCTCCAGACAGCCGAAGGGCCGGGCGCGCGGCGTGCGCGCCCGGCCCTTCGGCTCGGTCTGTCCGGCTCCGCTCAGCCCTCGGCCAGGCGATTCCGGTCCAGGCGTAAGCATTCAGTTGCTGGGTTCGCCTGACAGGGCGACACTGGACCAGGCACGATGTCCACCATGCCGTCGGGACTGGAGACCGCCTCGCGTGAGGACCTGCTCGCGCTGATCGGTGTGCTCCACGAACAAAACACCGCCCTGCGCCAGCACCTGGCCCAGCAGACCGAAGAGATCACCCGCCTCAAGGCCGAGAACGAACAGCTCCGAGCCGACAACGCGCGTCTGACCACCCGGGTCGCGCAGCTCGAACGCCGCCTGGGACGCAACTCCGGCAACTCCTCCCTGCCACCCTCCTCGGACCTGTTCGACAAGCCCGAACGCGCACCCGCCAAGAAGAGCGCCCGCAAACGCGGACGCCAACCAGGCGCTGAAGGCTTCGGACTGCCTATGGTCGAAAACCCCGACCAGGTCCACGACCATCTGCCCGCCACCTGCACCGGGTGCCACGCCGAGCTGGACCCGGCCTCCTCCATTGGCTACCAGCGCCGTCAGGTCCGCGACATCCCCCTGGTCACGGTGCAGGTGAGTGAGCACCGCGCCCACACCTGCGCGTGCCAGTGCGGAAGCATCACCCAAGCAGCGATGCCCCAGGAACTGGCCGCCTCCCCTTCCTCCTACGGCCCCCACCTGCGCACCCTGGCCGTCTACCTGCTCGTGTTCCAGCACATCCCGGTGGAGCGCACCGCACAGCTCATCAACGACCTGACCGGCGCGAAGGTCTCCACCGGATGGGTGTCGCATCTACTGGGCGAGGCCCATGCTCTGGTCAGCGACAGCCTCAACCTGATCCGGGCGTTGCTCACCCTGGCCCACGTGCTGCACGCCGATGAGACCACCACCCGCATCAAGGACCAACGGTGCTGGTTGCATGTGGCCTGCAACGAGCACCTGACCCTGCTGGGTCTAGCTCCGCGTTCACGAGCCGGGGCGAACACGTTGGGGGTACTGCCGGGCTTTACCGGCACCCTGGTGCACGACTCCTTGGCCTTGTACTCGGGTTACACGTGCGCCCACCAGCTGTGCGGGGCGCACCTGATCCGCGAGCTCACCGCTGCCGAACAGGACCACCCCGGCCAGCACTGGCACCGTCAGATCCGGTCCGCGCTGGCCACCTTGGCCCGCGAGGCGGGGCGTGTGCGCTGCGGCCAGGCCGAGCACATCCCCGCCGGGGTGCTCCTGGCCCAAGGGGAGTTGTTCCACCACGGCATCGCGGTCGGGCTGTCCTGCCATCCCCGGGCCCAAGGAAGGAAGCAATCACCGGCCCGCAACCTGCTCGAGCGTCTGCGGGAGCGGGCCGAGCAGGTGTTGGGCTTCTCCGACCGGCCCCACCTGGTGCCCTTCACCAACAACCTCGCCGAAAGAGCGCTCAGACCCCTCAAGACCCAGGTGAAGATCTCCGGTTGCCACCAGTCCCGTCAGGGGGCGGCGGCCTGGCTCGGGGTGCGTTCCTACATCGACTCGGCCCGCAAGCACGGGGTGAGCGCGTTCGAAGCGCTGCGCCGGGCGTTCACCGGACAGTTGTGGATGCCGCCCATCCCCGCCTCCGCCTGACCAGCTAAGGCCATCTACCCTCCGCAGTCCCCAACGCCTTCTGAATGCTTACGTCCAGGCGGTCCTCGACGTCCAGGCCAAGCCGCTCCGGGGCGCCCGGGAAGGACAGTTCGAAGTCCGTGGTGTCGGCGATCAGCGCACGCGTGTACTCGTGCTGCGGCGACGACATCACCTCGCCCACCGGTCCGTACTCCACGATCTCGCCCTTGTTCAGGATCGCCACCCGGTCGGCGATGTTGGAGACCAGGGCGATGTTGTGCGTGACGAACAGCAGGGACATGCCCTGGTCCTGGAGGTTGCGCAGCAGCTTCACGATCTCCGCCTGCACCGAGACGTCCAGCGCCGACGTGATCTCGTCGCACACCAGCAGGTCCGGGCCGGTCGCCACCGCGCGCGCGATGCACACGCGCTGGCGCTCGCCACCGCTCAGCTGTTCGGGGAAGCGGTCGGCGTAGGACGCGGGCAGCGCGGCCCGCTCCAGAGCCTCGGCCACCACACCGTCCGGGTCCGCCGGCTTGCCCACCAGGTGCCGGTACGGGCCCAGGATCTGCTCGCGCACCCGCTTGCGCGGGTTCAGGGCCTCGTACGGGTTCTGGAACACGTACTGCACCCGCCGCCGCTGCTCAGCCGTGCGGCGGTAGCTGCTGGTGGCCAGCGGAACCCCGTCGAAGAGGATCTCGCCGGTGAACTGGTGGTGCAGCCCCGCCACCGAACGCGACAGGGTCGTCTTGCCCGAACCCGACTCGCCCAGCAGCGCCACGCACTCGCCCCGGGAGACCGACACGTTGATCCCCGTCAGCACCTGGGTACGCCCGTACCCCGCGGCCAGGTCGGAGATCCGCAGCAGCGGCTCCTCCTCCTCGGACTCGGCCTCCTCGTGCCCGGACGTCTTCAGCAGCGGCACCGCCATCAGCAGCTGCCGGGTGTAGGAGTGCTGGGGGTCGGACAGCACGTCCGCGGCCCGCCCGCGCTCCACGACCTCGCCCCGGTACATCACCGCGATGTCGTCGGCCAGGTCGGCGACCACGGCCATGTCGTGGCTGATGTACACGCCGGCGGTCCCGTAGTCACGGGTCATCGACCGGATGGTCTCCAGCACGTGCGCCTGCGTGGTCACGTCCAGGCCGGTGGTCGGCTCGTCGAGCACGATCACGTCCGGGCGGCCCACGAACGCCATCGCGATCGCCACCCGCTGCTGCTGCCCGCCGGACAGCTGGTGCGGGTACCGGCGCAGGAAGGCGTCGTCGTCGGGCAGTGCCACCTCGCGCAGGACCTCGCGGACCCGCTCCATGACCTCGGTGCCCGAAAGCGACGCGTCGTGCAGGGCCTCGCTCAGCTGCACACCCAGCCGCAGGGCCGGGTTGAGCGCCGAGGCGGGCGACTGCGGGATGTAGGCCACCGCGCGGCCGCGCAGCTCACGCACGCCCCGCTCGGTGAGCCCCGCCAGGTCCTGGCCACCGACGACCAAGTGACCGCCGACGATCTCGGTGCCGCGCTTGCAGTGCGCGAGCAGGGACAGCCCCAGTGTGGTCTTGCCCGAACCGGACTCGCCCACCAGGCCGAGGATCTCGCCCCGCCTGACGGTGATGGACACACCGCTGATGATCTCGACGTCCGAGGGACGCCCGATCACCGTGAGCCCGTCCACCACCAGCACGGTCTGGTCGTCGCCGGAGCCGTGGTATCCCCCGGGTCCGTGGTACTGCGCGCCTTCGTAGTTCTCGTTCCCGGTCACTTCTCGACCCCCCGGTCGATACCGATCGCCGCACGGGAGAGCCCGTCGGTGATGAGGTTGGCGCCGACGGTCAGCACCGCGATCGCCGTCACGGGCAGTGCCACCGCCCACGGCTGGATCGCCATGCCCTGGCGGTTCTCGTTGATCATCAGGCCCCAGTCCGCCGTCGGCGGCTGCAGACCCATGCCGAGGAAGCCGAGCACGGCCACCACACCGATGGAGTAGGTCAGGCGCAGACCCAGCTCCACCAACAGCGGACTGGTCACGTTCGGCAGGATCTCCACCGTCATGATCCGCCAGCGCGGCAGCCCGATCGCCTCGGCCGCCTTCACGTAGTCCTGCTCGATCACCTTGCGGGTGGCCTCGCGGATCACCCGCGCCACCCGAGGCATGTGCGAGACCGCGATGACCGCGACGATCAGCCACACCTTCGGGCCGATGATCGACATCACCAGCAGCGCCGCGATCAGCTGCGGGAAGGCCAGCAGCACGTCGTTGGTCCGCATGAGGACGTCGTCCACCCAGCCGCGGCGGTAACCGGCGATGATGCCGATCACCGTTCCGGCGGCCACACCGATACCGGCGGCGGAACCGGCCAGCAGGAGCAGGGTCCATCCGCCCCACAGGAAGCGGGTCAGCACGTCACGGCCGCGGTTGTCACCGCCGAACAGGGCCTCGTCCACGCCTGTCTCGAACGGCTTTGCCACGAACTCGGTCGGAGTGTAGGGCGCCACGAACGGCCCCACCACGGCGATCAGGACGATGAGGCCGCTCAGGACCACACCGACCTTGGTCCGGCCGAACCGCCACGCGGTCCGGAACAGCCCCGGGCGGCGCCGTGCGGGCGCCGCGGGGGTCGTGCTCGTCACGCTTGTCGAAGGTCCACTCATCGGTTCGCGACCCTCACCTTCGGGTTGGCCGCCAGCCCGATCACGTCGGCGATCAGGTTGACCAGGATGTACACGCCCGCGATGAGCAGGACCACGGCCTGGATCAGCGGCACGTCACGGTTGTCGATGGCGTCCATCAGGACCTTGCCGATACCGGGGAAGTTGAACAGGAACTCGATCGCCACCACGCCGCCGGCCAGCCAGGCCAACTGGAGGGCGACGACCTGGGCGACCGGGCCGATCGCGTTGGGCGCGGCGTGGCGCCACAGCACCGTGCGCTCGCTCATGCCCTTGAGCCGAGCCTGCTGCACGTACTCGCTCTCCAGGACCTCGATCATCGTCGCCCGCATCATCCGCACGATCGGCGGGGCGACCGCCAGGGCCAGCGTCAGCACCGGCAGGACCCACTGTTCGGGGCCGCCCGCACGGGCGTACACCGACGGGAACAGCCCCAGCCCGCCCGGGCCGAGCAGCAGGATCAGCAGGATGCCGACCACGAACTCGGGGATGGACGCCAGGACCAGGGTGCCCATGGAGGACGTGTGGTCGAAGGCGCGGTCCCGGCGCAGGGCGCTGAACGCGCCGACGACCAGCGCGATCGGGGTGGCGACCAGGGCCGCCAGGCCCATCAGGGTCAGTGAGCTCCGTACGGGGCTCGCGAGGTACTCGGCGACGGGCATCCGGTTCGAGAACGAGGTGCCCAGGTCGCCCTGGAGGAGTCCTTGGAGCCACTGCATGTACTGCACGGCAACCGGTTCGTGCAGGTTCAGCTGGTTGCGCAGCGCTTCCAGCCGCTCCGGGGTGGCGTCCCGGCCCAGGATCAGCTGGGCCGCGTCGCCGGGCAGTGCCTGCGTGGCCGCGAAGACCACGAGGGACACCGCCCAGAGCGTCAGTGCGCCGAAGAAGAGGCGGACGACGATGAGTCGAGTCATGGTGTGCTTTCGGTAGCGGTATGGAGCTCGGGGGCCGTCAGGCCCTCTACTGCTCCATCCACATGGTGTGGAAGGCGTAGGAACCGAGCGGGTGGCCCGAGACCGACGGGCGCAGGCCGTGTACCGCGACGGTGTGGGCGTCGAGCAGGTTCACGAAGCCCCACACGATGTAGCCGCCCTCCTCGAACTCGATCTGCTGGGCCTTGCGGATGAGCTCGTTGCGCTCGTCCAGGTCGGCGGTCTGACGGGCCTCCTCCAGGTACTCCAGCCACTCCTCGTGCTCGCCCCACATGGTCTCGTTGTAGGGGGCGCCCACGATCGAGCCCTGGGCGGTCTGGGTGATGTAGCCGCGGGCGCTCCAGAAGTCCTGGCCGAAGGGGTAGGGGAAGCCCTCCTCGGGGTTCCAGTAGTCGCTGGAGTTGACCCGGCGCAGGTTGACGGTGACCCCGGCCTCGCGGGCCTGCTCCTGGAAGACCTCGGCGGCGGCGATCACACCGGTGCTGATGTCGGCGGTGACCAGCTCGACCTCCAGGCCGTCCTCGTAGCCGGCCGCGGCCAGCAGGCGCTTGGCCTCGTCGATGTCCTGGTCGCGCTGGTCGAAGTCCTCGGGGTAGGACGGGTCCATCCGCGCGTACATGTCGTTGCCGATCTGGCCGTACCCGGCCAGGGCCTGGTCGACCATCTCCTGGCGGTCGACGATCAGGCGGAAGGCCTGGCGCACGCGGACGTCGTCGAACGGCGCCTCCTCGATGTTCATCGTGAACGGCAGCCACATGCCGGTCTCGGACTCGAGGATGTTCACGTTGGGGTCGGCCTCGATGATGGAGACCTGCGCGTGCGGAACCTGGCTGATCACCTGCACGTGGTTGCTGTTGAGGGCGTTCACGCGGGCGTCGTCGTCGGGGAAGTTGATGATCTCGAGCTTGTCCACGTAGGGCTGGCCCTCGATGTGGAAGCCGTCGTGGCGGTCGAAGACGCTGTACTCGCCGACCTCGAACTCGGAGTACTTGAAGGGCCCGGCGCCGATCGGGTTCGCCGGGTCGTAGCCCTCCGGAACGATGCAGTTGTAGTACTCGGCGAGCGCCTCGGGCAGGGTGACGAAGGGCTCTTCGGTACGGATGATCATGGTGCGCTCGTCGACGATCTCGCTCGCGTCCAGGTCGACGCCTTCCAGGTCGCCCGCGCCGCGCTGGGGGTCCTCGGGGTCGAGGATGCGCTCGAGGGAGTACATGACCGAGTCGGTGGTGACCGCGCTCTCGTCATGGAAGGTCAGGCCGTCCCTGAGGACCAGCGTCCACTCGGTGCCGTCCTCGTTGGGCTCCAGCGACTCCGCCAGGTAGGGCTCGATGGTGCCGTCGTTGTCGAAGCGCATCAGCGAGGCGTAGAGGGCGTAGTTGCGCGCGATGTCGACGTTGTCGGTGGGGGCGTGCGCGTCCAGCGTGTCGCTGGCGCCGCCGCCCGCGACGCCGACCTTCAGGTGGCCGCCGCGCTGGGGCTCGCCGTCACCTCCGTTGCCGCCGGACTCGGAGTCACCGCCGCACGCGGCCAGTACCGGGACGACGGCCGCACCGGCCGCGGAGGCCTTGAGCAGGCTGCGGCGGGAGGTGAGGTGCTTCAGGGCAGGGGTGGAGTCTTCGGGCATGGCAGGCACGGGGACACCTCGTGTGGGGATGGGGATGGGGATGGGGACTATAGGCAGACCGAGACCGCTGTGACGGGCGGTCGCCCGGGGGACCGGCCCCCCGGGTGATGGTCGGCATCGGCCCAATCGATCCTTGTTCGCACTACAGGAAGCGTCAAACGAGGTCGGGACAGGGGTGGGGATGTCCGGGAGATTTCTTACGGCCTGTCCGAGATGGTGCTGGAGGGGATGCTGAAACCTGCTGTGGCCTGGGGGTTTTGGAGGGGAGAGGCGGGTACCGCACACGGTCGTGCACGCGCTGCCCCGGTGCCGTGGTAGGGGCGATGGGCACGCTTCCACCGTTTGCTGTTGTGTCCCCATCGTTGTCGCCGGGTAGCGAAAACGTGGCGTTTAGTCGCCGGTTTTCTGTCTTTGTCGGAGGTGCGATCACATAGGGTGACCATTCCCGGAACCGTGCGGGACGGGTCCCGGGACGGAATCGACAGCCGTAATCGTCGCCCCGGGTCACGTGCGTCCCAGGGGGAAGGCCGGTTCCGGTCAGGTATTGCCTGCGTGTTACACCTCACATGGCCGGTCCTGGACCCCGGGTCGTTTCCTTTGTCCACATCGGGGAGGACACGGGACGGGGTTTTGTGACCAAACCCCGGCGAGGTGAACACGGGTGTGCTGTTCTGGACCCGACACACCCTTGTCTAAGGTGAGTGCAGGCGGCGCGACCCGCGCGCCCGACGCGGGTGATTGGAGTGACCGGATGGCTGAGGCGAGGCAACTCCGGGACTATGTGCCCGCGGACGCCCCAGAGGCCGCGATGGCGACCGCACCGAGGATCGACGTCGGAGAGCTCACCGGTGGGGTCACCGACCACACGGTGTGGAGTTGTGCGGGGAACCTGACCGCGGTCCGGTCCGTCCGGGCCCGGGTGCGCGAGTTCCTCACCAGGGCCGGGCACGGCGAGGAGGCCCTGGACGACGCGGAGCTGGCCGTCAGCGAACTTGCCACCAACGCCCTGCTGCACTCGCGCTCGGGACAGAGCGGCGGGGTGATGACCCTGTTCATCCGCTCCGACTCCCAGCGGCTCCGCGTGGCCGTCGCCGACCAGGGTGATCGTGACCCGGCCGACTCCGAAAGCGGGCACACCCGCGAGGACGGCGACGACTTCGGGCGCGGCAAGTTCATCGTCGACAGCTGCGCCACGCGCAGCGGTGAGTACTGGAGCGAGGCCACCCACGTGGCCTGGTTCGAGATCGACGACGCCGGTGAGTCCGCGGTCGCCGAACCCGCCTAGAACGCTTTCCTCGCCGTCATCGACTCCGGACGGCAGCGCGACTCCGCACGGCTCTGGCGTTCGCCGCCCGGAGCCGCCCCGGCCAGACCCCGCCGGGCGTAGTAGAGGTGTTCCGGTGTCCTAGGGGCCCGTGTCCTAGGGGGCCCCGCTGGAGTGGGGGAAGCCGATCCTGGTGGGGACGGGGTCGCACGCGACCGTCACCCGCCGTCCCTCCGGGGGAGGGCAGTCGTCGCCCGCCACCACACACGCTCCGGTCCACAGCGCCAGCGCCACCAGCGCCAGCCGGGTCGCCTCGTCCCCGGCCTCGCCCACCGCCACCACGTCATCGGCGGTCAGGGCCAGCTCCTCGCGCAGTTCGGTGAACCGGGCCAGCAGGTCGTTGTGGGTGTGCAGGGTGGTCAGGATGTCGTCGCCCGCGGGCTCGTAGCCCAGGTGTCCGTTGTCGAACAGTCCGCGCGCGGGGCTGTACCCGTTGCCGTCCGGGCTGGGCAGCAGGAGTTCCTTGAAGGGCGTCGTGCCCAGTGCGGACCCGAACGTGATCACCTGCCGGACCCGGGACCGCTCGGCCAGCTCCAGGGCCCTTCCGGCCAGTTCCTCGCTGACCATGAGCAGTCGGGCGTCGGTCTCGGCCAGGGCCCGGCACTGCGTGCGCAGGTCGGATTCGGGGGAGACGGTCAGCGCGCGTCCGCCGACGGCCATCACCGTGTAGGAGGCCAGGAAGCGGTCGGGGGAGATCGGGGCGAGTACGCCCACGACGTCCCCGAGGCACATTCCGTGGCGGCTCAGCCCGGCCGCGGCCTGCTCGACCGTGGCGGCGAAGGCGAGCGCGTCGGTCCGGCCGGACCGCCCGCGGATCGTTCCGCCGCGTCCGGGCCTGAGTCTGAGACGTTCACACAGCCCGCCGGTGAGTGAGCCGATCGGGTCGTCCCGACGCGGCAGGTGACGGCCGGGTCGTCCGGTTCCAGAAGTCAGCTCTACCCCCATGCGTTCCTCCACTCGAACAGTGTGCCCGCGGGCCCGCTGCCCGGGCTCGTCACGCCCCCTCCACGTGGCGAGCCCGGAAGCGCCGTGCCGGGCGTTCGTCGCGAGGGACCTCCCCAGGTCTTCCCCCGCGCCGGCGCGGTTGCCCACCGGCTCCGAGAGCGTCCACGGAGCCGACGGCCCGACGGTCTCCCGGTGTTCGGCCCGGGCCCCGACGGCCGCTTCTGGGAGCGCTCAGACCCGGTCCGTACGGTGCCAGGAGCCTGATGTCCCATGGCTTGAAGCCTAGCGTGTTCACAGTCAAATGCACATGCATCTTGCTATGCAGATGCATATGTAGATTCGTGGGCGCCCGGGGACTACACAACCCGCGCGGCGCCCCTGGGCCACCCGCGCGGACGGGTCGGACCGGTTCAGGCCGTCCGGTGCCGCTCGATCCACGCGGTGATCTGTGTGCGCGAGTGGAAACCCATCTTCCGGTTGATGTTGGCGACGTGTCTGGCCGCTGTCGACGACGTGATGAACAGGGCCCGCGCGATCTCCGGGTTGCTCTTGCCCGTGCTCACCTGCAGCGCGACCTCCAGCTCGCGCCGGGTCAGCAGCTGCCGGGGGCTGGCCGACTCGGGGGAGGGCGCCGGGGCGGACGCGCCCTTGGCGGCAGAACCGTCCCTACGCCCGCGCCGAGCACCGGACCGCGAGCCCGAGCCGGAACCCGAACCGGATCGCGAACCCGTACCCGAGCCGGAAGCCGATCGTGAACCTGCACGTGTACTCGAGTCCGGGCGGCGGCCCTCCTCGGCCAGCCGCCACGCCTCCCGGACCACCTCCGACTGGCCCAGCAGGTACCCCTGCTCCCACCAGCTCACCAGGTGACGGCGGCGCCGCCGGACCCGCTCCACGTCCACGAACGGCCACGGGGCACCCTGCACGGGCAGCCCGACCCGGGCGCGCAGCGCCGTCGCCGCCCCGGCCAGGCGGCAAGCGGGTTCGCGCAGCCCGGAACCGAACGCCACCCGGGCCAGCGACACCAGAGTGCGGGCCGCTTCGGCGCGCTGCCCGCTGGTGTGGCTGATCAGCAGGCCTTCGCTCAGGTAGTCGTAGGCCTGGCTCGTGGAACCCTGTGCGTGCGCGACCCGGCCGATCCCGGCCAGGCATCGCGCCTCCTCGGCCACCGCGCCGATCATCCGCTGGGTGTCCAGCGCCTCCCGGTAACAGCGGTCGGCGGTCATCAGGTCGCCGTTGACCTCCGCGGCGCGGGCCTGTCCCAGCAGAACCACGCCCACCCCCCAGCGGTGGTCGATTCCGCGCAGCAGGGTCAGCGCCGCGTTGTAGTGCTGGTCGGCGGTGGGGTAGTCGCCCTGCTGGGCCACCAAAGCGGCCCGGGTACCCAGGGCGATCGCCTCGCCCCACAGGTCACCGGCCTCACGGCACAGCCGCAGGGCCTCCTCGACCCGGACCGAAGCCCGGTCCAGGTTGCGTTCGCGCACCTCCACCAGCGCCAGCAGGTTCAGGACGGTGCGCACGAACACGTCGTCCCCGGCCTCACGGCACAGCCGCAGCCCCTCCTCGCCGGCGCTCACGGCCAGATCGTGGTCCCGCCGCACCCGCGCCAGCTGTGCCCGACCCACCAGGGCCCGCGCCCGGGAAGGCGCCTTGGCGGTCTCCTCCAGGTTCAGCAGCCGATCCATCCAGTGGGCGCCCTCGGAGTAGCTGTTGTGGCTCACCCAGTGCGCCACCAGGCTCACGCACAGCCGCAGCCCCGGCTCGGCCGCGCCGCGCTGGTGCGCCCAGCGCAGCAGCGACCTGAGCGTGTCGTACTCGGCGATGACCCGCTGGCGCCCGGCGTCCCGCTCCGCCCACGGCATCGACCGGCTCGACTCCAGCCGCTGCCCCAGGGCCTCGGCCAGCCGCAGCATGCGCTCCAGCAACCGCTCCTGGAAGAGCTCGGCCTCACCCGCCTCGACCAGCAACCCGTGCGCGAACAGCCGCACCGCCTCGGGCAGCCGGTAGCGCACCCGCCCCTCGAACTCGCCGGTCACCGTGATCAGCGACCGGTCCAGCAGCGAGGTCAGCAGGTCGAGGATGCCCGACTCGGGCAGGGACCCGTCCGCGCACACCTGCTCGGCCAGCTCCAGGTCCCAGCCGCGGAACACCGAAAGGCGGCGCAGCAGCACCCGCTCGGGTTCGGGCAGGGCCCGGTAGACGAAGTCCAGCACCAGAGGCAGCACCTGGCTGCGTGAGACGGCCTGCCCCGGCCCGGGCTGGAGCGCGGGGGAGGCCAGGTGCGCGCGCAGCCCCTCGGTGAGCGCGTCGATGCCCTCGTCCGGGGCCCGCGCGCCCAGCACCTCGATGCCCAGCGGAACGCCCCCGGCCAGATCGCACAGGGTCGCCACGGCCTCCAGCTCCGCACCCGAAGCGGTGAACCTCGGGTCCCGGGACCTGGCCCGGTCCAGGAACAGCCGCACCGACTCCGCGTCGGCCGGGTCCGGCGGCGGGGCGTTGCGCGCGGCCACCGGCAGCGCCATCGGCGGCACCCGCCACACCGTCCCGCCGGTCAGCCGTACCGGCAGCTCACTGGTGAGCAGTACCGACACCGCCGAGCACTCCGTGAGCAGGGCCTCCCCGACCTCGGTCACCTCGTCCGCGATGTGCTCGCACGAATCCAGCACCAGCAGCAGCCGACGGTCCCGCAGCGCCTCGGTCACGGTCGCGGCCAGGGGCAGGCCCGGTTCCTCGATCACACCCACGGCCTGGGCGATGCGCGCGTGGATCTCCAGCGTGGTGCGTACGTCGGTCAGGTCCGCGATCCACACCCCGTCGGGGAAGGAGACCGTGGACTGTTCGGCCACGCGCAGGGCCAGCCGTGTCTTGCCGATCCCGTCGGAGCCGCAGAGGGTCACGGACCGGCTGGAGCCGAGCAGGCGGAGCAGATCGCTCAGATCTCGCTCCCGGCCCACGAAACTGGTGCCTGGCCGGGGGAGATTGTGCCGCGCTGGCGCGGTCAAAGGTGCCATGGCCTTCACAAATAGGGGCTGTCAGGGGTGGTCTTGTCCGGGGGAAGCTCGGGGCGGCGGGGACGGACGTCATCGGGGTAGGCGGAGCTGGTTGGGCTTTCTGGTTTAGCGGGTGCACGCGCACTGTGCAAGTGCTCACGGGCGAACGTGAGTCGTTCAGCCGGGTTCTCGCGGTGAAGCCCAGCCGGTCAACTGCGTCCTGGACGAAATCGAGAGTTTTCTGAAGATGTTCGCGATATGGCGAGCCGCGGTGGCCTGGCTGATGGTGAGCCGTTGGGCGATCTCCCGGTTGGACAGGCCGCCTTCGGCCAGCGTGGCGATCTCACGCTCCCTCGGGGTGAGCGCGTCCGCGCCGGTCAGCCGGGGCGCGGGCGGGCGGGGGAAGGCCAGGGCCCGATCACGCACCTGCTCCAAGGGCAGCGAGCGCCAGGCGCTCCACGCCTCGGCGGCCCGCCCCGCCCCCACTCTGCGCTCCACCGCTGACCGCAACCGGACGGTCTCCGCCGACGGCCGGTCCAGCTCGGCCCGCAGGCTCGCCGCCACCCCCGCCAGCGCGGCCGCCCGCGTGGGCTCCTCCTCGGCCAGGGCCAGCTCGGCCAGGGCCTCCAGCGCCCGCGCCACCGCGATCCGGCGGCCGGACGTGAAACTCACCCGCAGGCACTGGGCCAGCGGCTCCCGCGCGGACAGGGTGTCCCGTTCGGCCAGGTGGAGGCGGCCCAGGTCCGCTGCGCACTGCGCGGCCAGCGGAGCCGAGGGCAGCTCACCGAAGACCTCCAGCGCCTCGGCGAACAGCTCCTGCGCCCGCTCGTGGTCGCCGGCCTCGGCCGCGATGGACCCCAGACCGTGCAGACATCGCGCCTCACCCCAGCGGTCGCCCAGGTCCCGGGCGGCTCGCGCGTTCTCCTCCAGGTGGGTGACGGCCTCCTCGGTGGCGCCTCGGCGCCGGGCCAGCTCGGCCAGCACACCCCGGGTGGTGCCCTCGGTCATCGGGTCACCGGCCTGGGCCGCCCACGCCAGGGCGCGCTCGGCCTGGCGCTCGCCGTCCTCCAGGGCACCGGTGCGCAGGGACAGGGTGGCCGACGTCGCCAGCGCCGAGGCGGCGGCGGTGGCCTCACGGCAGGCCCGCGCGGCCTCCAGGGCACAGGCGGCCAGGGCGCCGACCCTGGCCGCGGCGTCCACGTCCAGACGCAGCTCCGCGTGCAGGGCCAGCGCCCGGGACCGCAGCGGCGGCGACTGCTCGTCGGGTTCGTGTGCCAGGACCTGCTCCAGGAGCCGACTGCCCTCGGCGGACAGGTCCCGCACCAGCCAGTAGGTCCGCAGCGCCACACACACCCGCAGGGCTTCGTCCACCCGACCCCGGGACAGCGCCCACGCCACGATCCGGGCGTGGTTCTCCCGGTGGTGGTCGTACATCCGCAGCCGGCCCAGGCGTTCCTCCCAGGTCTGCGGGACGGCGGCGCTCTTGGCCTCCTCCTCCAGCCGGTTGACGGAGAAGCGCAGATACCGCTCCCAGCGCTCGTCGCCGTCCGAACCCAGCTGCTCGGCGGCGTAGACGCGCACCGTCTCGGTCAGGCGGTAGTGGGCGGTGCCGTCGATCTCCGAATCCAGCACCACCAGCGACTTGTCCATCAGGGAGAAGTGCAGGGACAGGATGTCGGCGGGGTCAACCCCCTCGCCCGAGCACACGTCCTCGGCGGCCTCCAGGTACCAGGTGGAGAACACCGAGAGCCGGTGCAGCAGCAGCCGTTCGGCATCGGAGAGCAGGTCGTGGCTCCACTCCAGCACCGCGCGCAGGGTGCGCTGGCGGACCGGGAGGTTGCCGGTGCCGTCACTGGTCAGGAGCTGAAAGCGGTCGTCCAGGCGGCGCAGGATCTGCTGGACCGACAGCACCCGCACCCGGGCGGCGGCCAGTTCGATGGCCAGCGGCATGCCGTCGAGCATCCGGCAGATCTCCGCCACGTACCCGGAGTTCTCCCGGGTCATCTCGAACCCGGAGCGGGCCGCGTGCGCGCGTGTGAGGAACAGGCGCACGGACTCGTAGCGCTGGGCGTCCCGCCGCGGGATCGGCGCCGGAACCGCCGCGTAGGGGTCGGTGGGGGTGGGGCGAGCGGGCAGGGACAGCGGGGGCACCCGCCAGATGGTCTCCCCCAGCACGTGCAGCGGCTGGCGGCTGGTCACCAGGATCCGCACTCGGGGGCAGTCGCGCAGCACGGCCTGGCATAGCTGGGCCATCGGTCCCACGGCGTGCTCACAGGTGTCCAGGAGCAGCAGCATGTGCTGGGTGCGCAGCGCCGTGATGACACCGTCCATCAGGCTCTTGGCGTCGCCGGTGGCCGCCTGTAGACCGGCGGCGACCGTGCGCAGCGCCTGCTCGTGGTCGGAGGCCTCGCTCAGGTCGATGAACCGCGCGCCGTCCGGGAATCGGCGCAGCACGCGCTCGGCCAGGTGCAGGGCGAGTCTGGTCTTGCCGATCCCGCCGGTACCGGTCAGCGTGAGCATCCGGGACTCACCCATGATGCGGCTCAGGTCGACGATGTCGCGTTCACGGCCGACGAACTGGATGAACTCGCCGGCGGACAGGGGCAGGTTGTGGCGGGGAGGTGACATGGCCTCGATTACTAGGACACCGAAATCGGCCCGCGACGTACGCGCGGTACGGCACGGAGTACAGCCTGTCCCAGTCTGGCACCCGGACCCGCCAACTGTCTCGGGAATGGCCGGTTCCGGCACGGGAGGTCGCAAACCACCCCGTGCCGGACCAGAACCTGCTAGGGACCGCCTGCGGAGTGAGGGCGCCGGCAGGCTTCCTCAGCGCTGGAGGCCGCTGCCCTTGAGGGCGCCAAGACCGCAGGCCGGAGAAAACAGCTACAGCACGGTGCCCCGCGGGGTCCAGACGGCCGGGTCGGCCGGGCCCTGCTCGCCCTTGCCCATGTCCTTGACCTCGTGCTCCCCGCCCTCCTCGAACGGCGGGAACCACACGAAGGGGATGCCCTTCTTGGACGCGTACTGGATCTGCTTGCCGACCTTGGCGGTGGAGTGGAACACCTCGGTGTTGAAGCCGCGTTCGCGCAGCAGCTCACCGGTGCGCAGCGCCTCGGCGCGCCGCTCGGCCCCCGGGACCACCACCATCACGTCGGTGGGGCAGACCCGGCCGGTCTCGATCTTGCCCTCGGCCACCAGCTTGGCGAAGATGCGGGTCAGACCGATGGAGATGCCCACGCCCGGCAGCCGCTTGCGGATGAACTGACCGGCGAGGTTCTCGTACCGGCCGCCCGCGCAGATGCTGCCGTAGTCGGGGTCGTCGTCGAAGGAGGCCTCGTAGACGGTGCCCGTGTAGTAGTCCAGGCCGCGCGCGATGGACAGGTCCGCGACCACGCTGCCCTCGGGCAGGTCGGCGAGGTCGTTCATGACGAAGGCCAGCTCGTCCAGGCCCTCCTTCAGCAGCTCGGAGGCCACCCCGAGCTCCCGGACGCGCTCCACCACGTCCGAGCCGGTGCCCTTGATCCGGGCCAGCGCCAGGCAGGGGTCGACCTGCTCGGCGCTCAGGCCCTCGTCCTGGAGGATCTCGCGCACGCCGCCGTCACCGATCTTGTGGAGCTTGTCCACGGCGCGGATCACCGCGATCGGCTCCTTGATGCCCAGGCCCTCGTAGAAGCCCTGGAGCACCTTGCGGTTGTTGACGTTGAGCGTCCAGGCCGGGATGTCCAGCCCGCTGAGCACCCGGTGCACGATCCGGGGCAGTTCGGCGTCGAAGTGCAGGGGCACCGAGTCCACGTTGATGACGTCGATGTCGCACTGGGTGAACTCGCGGAAGCGGCCCTCCTGCGGGCGCTCCCCGCGCCAGACGCGCTGCATCTGGTAGCGCTTGAACGGGAAGGTCAGCTCGTTGAAGTGCTGGGCCACGTACCGGGCGAAGGGCACGGTCAGGTCGAAGTGCAGACCGAGCTTGGCATCGGAGTCGTCCCTGGCGTCGGCCTGGAGCCGGTTCAGGGTGTAGACCTCCTGGGACGTCTCGCCCTTGGCCATCAACACGTCCAGGTTCTCCACAGAGGGGGTCTCCACGGACGCGAAGCCGAAGGACTCGAACCCGGCGCGGATATGGTCCAGCCAACGCTGCTCCACGGCCCGGACCTGTGGGGTCCACTCGGGGAAACCGCTGATGGGAGTGGGGCGGACGACGCGCTGATCGGACATGTGGGGTTCTCGGCTCCCTTGGGAGTGTTCGGCTTGCTTGTGGGAAAACAACCCCTCGACCCGTCTCGCGCGCGCACGCGCACACGGCAACGCAGTGACCGACGCCGTTCGGGGAGGGGGCCCGTCCATCCTACGCACTCCACCACGAGCAAACCGCTGACCTTGGCCACAAGGGGGCTTTCCCGTTCGTGCGCCGGGGAGGGCGCTGTGAGAGGAGCCAAGCCGCTGGCGAGGTACGAGCGTCGGGCGCCGACGACGATGCCGTGTTGCCTCGAACACGGGTCCCCCGCGAAGGCGCCGAACAGCGGAAGAACCGTCGCGCGCCAGCGCGCCCGTTGGGGGCGGTGGCGGGTGACAGGCGGGTCGAGGCCAAGCGGGGCCCGAGAAAAACCGCCACCGGCCCACGTGGACGGTTGTGGGCCGGTGGGGCTGCGGAGCGCCAGTCGGGGGAGTACGGCCGGTCCGACGTCGAAGAGCGAGACGTCGGCGGTGGTCGTGCGCCCCAAGGCGCCGCCGAGGGCCCCGAGGTGGCCGCGTCCTCGTGCCAGGAGTCCGTCGCGACCGCGCTTGGGCGGGTGCCCTGTACTCCACCGTAGATGGCGGCGGCGGTGCCGGACAGGGATTGGCGCGGCCGAAAGCGGCCGAAAAAGGCCGCTCACAATGTCGTAAAGTCGACCTTCCGGGGTACAGGAGTGTGCTTGTCTGACTACGGTCCGTTCGCCAAGACGGACTCCCTGCCACGAGGCGGACATCCCGCCCCGGGGCCTCTTCGGCTGCGCGTCGCCCGAAAAGTGCGGAGTGGTCGCAAGATGTGACCTCGTGCCCCACTGTGCCGAAACTCCGGATTCCAGCGCCGTCCGGTGTTAGGTTCCTGGTGCGGTCGTTCCCGCGGAGGTTCGGACCCGGGAGCACCGCGTCCCTCCAGACCGGGTCATGTGAGCCAACTGTCCGTGCAGGCCCGGCACTCTCGCTAGGACAAACTGTGATCCACTCAGCTAACAGCACGAACAACGTCCACGCACCCACCGAACTGTCCACCAAGATCATCATCGCCGGGGGCTTCGGGGTCGGAAAGACCACGTTCGTCGGGGCTGTGTCGGAGATCCCCCCGGTCCGCACCGAGGCCGCGGTGACCGCGGCCAGCGCTGGTGTGGACGACCTCTCGCACACCCCGGACAAGACCAGCACCACGGTGGCCATGGACTTCGGCCGGATCTCCCTGGACACCGACCTCACCCTTTTCCTGTTCGGCACCCCCGGCCAGCAGCGCTTCTGGTTCATGTGGGACGACCTGGTACGCGGGGCGCTGGGCGCGGTGATCCTCGCCGACACCCGGCGCCTGGAGGACACCTTCCAGGCCCTGGACTACTTCGAGCGCCAGTACCGCCTGCCCTTCGTCGTCGCGGTCAACGAGTTCGACCCCGAGAACGCCTACAGCGCCGAGGAACTGCGCGACGCCCTCGACCTCACCCCGGACGTCCCCGTCGTCTACTGCGACGCGCGGGACCGCAAGTCCGTGGTCCGGGTCCTGGTCACCCTGGTCAAGCACGCGATGGCCGTGGAAGCACGCCAGCGCGCCCAGCCCACTCAGCGGACCCAGCTCGTCACCTGAACCAACCCCGCAGCACCGGCACGAACCCCTTCCCCCCCCAGGGGGTCGCGTCCGATGAGTACGTACTAACGCTCACCCGGGGGGAACCATTCGGTTGTGTCCGGCGTTACCCTGGCGTGGTGTTCGGACGAATGGCAGAAAGCGTCCGCCGCCTACTGGGCAAGCCCGGTGCGGTGGACCTGCGGCCCTATACCAAGCTCCTGCCGGCGATCGAGGCCGAAGAGGAGGGTCTGCGAGAACTCAGCGACGAGGAGCTGACGGAGAAGGCCATCGACCTCGGCTACGCCGAGCTCCCCTACTCCCACAGCGACCTCGTGAGTCTGTGCGCGGTCGGCCGCGAGGCCGCCCGGCGCACCCTCGACGAGCGCCCCTTCGACGTGCAGCTGCTCGGTGTGATGGCCCTGCTCGACGGCCACGTGGCCGAGATGGCCACCGGTGAGGGCAAGACCCTCGCCGGTACCCTCGCCGCCGCCGGGTTCGCCCTGCGCGGCAAGCGCGTGCACGTGCTCAGCGTCAACGACTACCTCGCCCGGCGCGACGCCGAGTGGATGCGCCCCCTCTACACGATGCTCGGGGTGACCGTCGGCTCCATCAGTGAGGAGGCCACCGTCGCCGAGCGCAAGGACGCCTACGCCTGCGACGTCACCTACGCGGCCGTCAGCGAGCTCGGCTTCGACGTCCTGCGCGACCGCATGGTCACCGACATCGACGACCGGGTGGTCCCCGAACCCCACGTGGCCATCATCGACGAGGCGGACTCCGTCCTGGTCGACGAGGCCCGTGTGCCGCTGGTCCTGGCCGGTGCCGCCGAGGCCGTTCCCGCCGACGTCGAGATGGCCGACGTCGTGCGCGGGCTCAAGCCGCGTCTGCACTACGAGATCGACGGCGAGGGACGCAACGTCCAGCTGACCGACGCCGGGATCGACGCGGTCGAGAAGGCCCTGGACGGGGTCGACCTGTACTCCGAGGACGACACCTCGGTCCTACCGCAGGTCAACCTCGCCCTGCACGCCCAGGTGCTGCTCCAGCGCGACGTCCACTACGTGGTGCGCGACGGCGAGGTGCGGCTCATCAACGAGTCGCGCGGCCGTATCGCCCTGCTCCAGCGCTGGCCGGACGGCCTCCAGGCCGCGGTCGAGGCCAAGGAGAAGGTGGCGGTCAGCGAGACCGGCGAGGTCCTGGACTCCATCACCGTCCAGTCCCTGGTCCTGCGCTACCCCACCCTCGCCGGCATGACCGGTACCGCGATGAGCGTCGCCGAGCAGCTGCGCGAGTTCTACGAGCTCGAGGTCGCGGTCGTCCCCTCCAACAAGCCGAACGTTCGGCAGGACCACGGCACGCGCCTGTACGCCACGCGCGAGGAGAAGGAGGACGCCCTCGTCGAGAAGGTGGAGGAGGTCCACAAGAGCGGGCGGCCGATCCTCATCGGTACCCAGGACGTGGCCGAGTCCGAGCTCCTGGCCGACCGGCTGCGCGAGGCCGGGCTGGAGAGCGTGGTCCTCAACGCCAAGAACGACGCGGACGAGGCCTCCATCATCGCCGAGGCCGGCACCTACGGCGCGATCACCGTCTCCACCCAGATGGCCGGCCGCGGTACGGACATCCGGCTGGGCGGCAGCGACATGGCCGACCGCGAACGCGTGGTCGAGGCCGGCGGTCTGTACGTCATGGGCTTCGGCCGCTACCCCAGCAGCCGTCTGGACGGTCAGCTGCGCGGGCGCGCCGGGCGCCAGGGCGACCCCGGCGACTCCATCTTCTTCGTCAGCATGGACGACGACCTGCTGGTGAACCACGCCCCCGAGACCACCGGCTACCAGACCACGGCCGAGGGCGAGATCACCGACGAGGGCTGGCTGGCCATGGTCGGTCACGCCCAGCGGGTCTCCGAGGGCCAGCTGCTGGAGGTGCACCGCAACACCTGGCGCTACAACAAGCTCATCGACGTGCAGCGCGAGGTGGTCCTGGAACACCGCGAGCTGGTGCTCACCGACGGGCAGGGCGACCGGCACCTCAAGGCGGACCGCAAGGAGCGCCACGAGGAGCTGGTGGAGGAGTTGGACGCCGAGGAGGTCGCCAAGGCCGCCAAGCTGATCACCCTCTACCACCTGGACCGCGGCTGGACCGACCACAACGCGTTCCTGTCGGAGCTGCGCGAGGGCATCCACCTGAGGTTCCTGGGCCGCCGCGACCCCCTCGACGAGTTCAACCGCGAGGCGGTCCCGGTCTTCAAGGGCTTCCTGGACGACGCGCGCTCCCGTGCGGCCGAGAGCTTCGAGGAGCTCGAGGTGGTCGATGGCGAGCTCGACGTGAGCTCGGTCGGGGTCAAACGTCCGTCGATGACCTGGACCTACATGGTGCACGACCACCCGTTCAGCTCGGCTCTGGAGACGCTCGTGGGCCGACTCAAGGGCGGTCGGGGCACGTCGAGCGGCGACTGATAATACGCTGAACCGCCACTTGCGCGGGTCGGGACCAAAGTCCCGGCCCGCGCATTACTTTTGTCGGCTAGTCTGCTCAAAACGCTAATCTTACCCACCAGTTCCCTGTCTAATTGGGCGGAGCGGGTTAATATGGATGCGTTTTCAATGGTATTCGAGACGGTTGGGACTGAATCCACGGTGGTCCACGAGATCGGCGCACAGGAGAAGATCAGTTACGGTCGCAACGACCGCTTCGCGGGCGGACCCGTTGGCGGAGGGAGCTTCTGGACCGACGATGACGGTCAGCCGGTGGCCAAGATCGGCGGTCCGAAAGACTGGCGGCCTACGCCCATGATCGATGTTCG
Source organism: Nocardiopsis metallicus (assembly GCF_014201115.1). Classification (GTDB taxonomy): domain Bacteria; phylum Actinomycetota; class Actinomycetes; order Streptosporangiales; family Streptosporangiaceae; genus Nocardiopsis; species Nocardiopsis metallicus. Next base: position 4,046,605 of record NZ_JACHDO010000001.1, on the reverse strand, counting down.
GGTGGGTGATGTGTTCAGCGTCGGCGGCCAGGTGTGGCGGGTCACGGAAATCGTTGACGCCGATTCACCGGGTGCGTATCTGCTGGCCACTCGGATTAGCTGAACCCCTTCCCCGGTGTTGATCCCGGGGAGGATTTGTGTTGGGCCCTCGCTGGAATTGCAACCCCTTGCAACCTTTTCCCTGGTCGTGGCGGAGCGTTTCCTGTTTCGGTTTTCCGGCGAGGGCCTTCTTGTTTGCCCCTTTTTCTTGCTGGCTCTTTCCGGGCTGTTCTCGCCCGCCGCCCGACGTGGCCTGCCCGAATGGGGGCTACGACGCGGTGGCGCTGCGTCACCGCAGGTCAAAAGGGGTGACGCTGGTCTCGCCCGGGGCGAATCGAGACATTCCGGTTATCTCAAGGGGGGTGTTCGCGTTACCGGTGCCTCGTTAACGTCTGTGGTGCATGGTGCGCCCCGAAGTGTGTGCGAAGGTCCTTCGTCCACCTGGGGTACGGGTCGTCGCGCCTGGTCACTGCCGGTCCCAGGGGCTGTCCCCCGCCCCTGGGCCTGGCCGGCCCCCCTCCCCGGGCCGTTTCCCCGCCCCTGCGGGGTCTTCCTGTTCTCGCCGGGCCCTCCCCGGTCCCTCTTGCCGCGCCGCTCCGCGAGCCGGGCGGCCTTCTCGTGGTGCCGCCCCGTCGGCGGTCCGGCTGGGGTGGATCCTGTTGCAGAAGATCTGGCTGCCTCGGGTCGGCTGGTTTCTCCGGGTGGGAGGTCTTTTTGGGGCAAACCGAGTGGCGCTCGGGTCTTGCGGTAGAACGCGTTCCAGTATTAGCCTCTGGGTATGCCTCGCCCGGTGAGGGCACCCAACAGTTCGGTCGTGGGGTGTCACTGGCGGCAGGCGAACCGAAGGACCGTCGCCCGCCGAAGTCGGATCGCGCCCCGACTTCGGCGGGCGACGTCCGTTTCCGCCGCTTTCCCCGGTGTCCGCGCGGGTCCTGGGAGGTCCGGCGGCTAGCTGATCAGTCGGGCGATCTCGCCGAAGGTCGAGCAGGGCCAGGGCAGCCGACAGCCCCGGCAGCGGTGCTCGTTCTCCTCGCCGGGGCTGTGCAGGTGCAGGAGGTCCGCGCAGACGCTCGCGAGGGTGGACACCTCGTTGCGGGCGTTGGCGTAGAAGGCGACGTCGTTGATGCGGGCCAGGGCGCTGTCGGAAGGGGCCTCGGGAAGGCCCACGGTATCCGGATCCCAGGGCACCGCCCGGTCGGATCGCTCCAGGATCTGCTGCACGCACTGAAGCAGCCTCGCGTGTTCGGAGGGGCGTCCCCTCCGTGTCGCTGGTTTCATGAACGGCGGCATCGCTGATCTCCCCCAACGGGCGGATACGCAGCGGCTCATCCCGTCAGGGAAAGCGCTGTGACCAAGAGTACACATATCGTCGCCCAATGTCGCGGAGCGAGGGTTGTGGTCTGTCCCCAACAAGAGGTACGGGCTGCCCCCAAGGGGAGGGGCAGCCCGTTGGCCTACGGCGGGGGACCGGTCACGGAGGCGGGATCCCCGGCCGGGGGCGGATCAGCCGCAGCTGGCACCACAGCCGCAGGCGTTGCCTTCCTGGCAGCCGCAGGTGCAGTTCGAGCCGCAGTTGCAGCCGTGCTGGGGCGGTGTTCTGGTCAGGGGGTCGAGCACGGTCCCTCCTCAGGGTCGGTGGCGTACCCGTGTGCGATCACGCCAGGGCTTCCGGGCGGAAGGTGGCGCCACGAGTACGTTTCCCGCCACAGGAGGTGCCCGTTGTCCGGCTTTCCCAATCAGGGACGGGAACCTTACCCTCCCGTTACCCAAGGCGGGCGGGTCGGCACCCTTCGCGACACACCCGGCTGACCACCGCTTTCAGCACCGGAGTCAGGCGAAGAAGCTCGCTGGGACCGCGGGGCGGCGGGTCATTCGGTAGAGCCAAACCTGACCGATGAGCATGACCGGAACCGCGGGTAGCAGCGTCGACCACACGAACACCCCGGTCATGCCGGGCATGTCCGCCACCGGCAGTTGCGCGCACAGCGCCACCAGCAGCCCGGGAACCGCGATCGCCAGCGCCGAGGTGTGCCGGGACAGTATCGGCCCGCTCAGTCCGCTGGTCGCACCCAGGGCAGCCAGCAGGACGGTCACCAGCAGCACCGCGATCCCGGGGCCGGTCAGCACGAGACCGTCCGAACCACCAGAGCCCGCACCGTCAGAACCAGTTCCGGCGGCTGCGACAGCCGCGACGGCCGCGGTCGCCGCGACGGTGCCCAGGGCCACCCGCGCCAGCGTCCGGGTCGCCCTGGCGGCGGCGTCCGCGCTCTCGGCGCCGCTCTCGTCGTCGGGCCCCACCAGGCGCTCCGCGCCGAAGGCCGCGCCGCGCAGCGCGAACAGCCAGACCACCGCGACCGCGCCCAGAACGGTGAAGGGGTTCAGGGACGCTCCGCCGCCGAGCAGACCGGCCAGCACCAGTCCCCAGCACAGGGCCAGCGTCCAGCTGCCCGTCACGATCGCGGTGTCACAGGCGAACCGCCACCGCGCGCTGTCCACCTGGCCCCGGAACCACAGCCCCGCGTCCCGGAACAGCCACCCGGCCAGCAGCACGACGAGCACCGGCCACAGGGCACCGACCACGTGGTGTTCCAACACGGGGAAGAGCCCGGCCATCACCCCGAGCGCGGCGACCAACCACACCTCGGAGGCCAGGAAGTAGGGGGCGATCGCGGCCGCCACCCGGCGGCGTTCGGCGGGGGTGCGCGCCACGTGCGGCATGAGCATGCCCAGGCCGATGTCGGACCCGGCCAGGACCAGGTAGCCCACCACGAACAGGGACAGGAGCACGGCGGACGGCGGTGATGCGGACAGGAGGTCCATGACGGCTGTTTCCCTCTGACACTCAGATACTCGGACACTGGGGCTCTCAGAACGTGTGCACGGGTTCGGGGGTCTCCCGGGGCCCCTCCTCGCGGCGCTCGGCCAGAGGGCTTCCCTCGGGGCCCAGCCGGGCGAAGCGGACCAGCAGCCGGTAGGTCACGGCGGCCAGGGCGGCGAAGGCGACGGTGAACAGGGTGAAGGAGACCAGGGCCGCGCCCGGCGGCATGGGTGTCACGGCGTCCGCGGTGGTCAGATGGTGCACCACCACCCAGGGCTGGCGGTTGGTCTCCCGGAAGACCCAGCCGCCCACGCTCGCCAGGTAGGGGAGGAACGGCGAGAACAGCAGAAGGGTCAGCCCCCAGCGGCTCGGCCTGAGCCAGTTCGGGACCCGGCCGGCCAAGGTCCGACGGCCGGCGCCCCGACGGGGGAGCAGGTTCGGCAACCACCGCAGCGGGTTCAGCAGGTCCGCGAACTGGGCCAGGAGCATGACCGGGCCGAGGAAGAACATGAGCGTCCAGGCGGTGATCATCACGATCTCGCCGGTGGTGCTGGCGGTGGTCGCGATCGTGCTCCGCGCCGCGCTCTCGATCTCCTCGACCTCCGCGGCGGTGTAGGTCAGTCCGCTGGTGGGCGGGTCCTGGCCGAAGATCTGGAACTGCAGGCCGCCGAAGGTCACCACGACGAACGGCATCACGGTCATCACCACCGCGGCGAAGCGCATCCCGCGCCGGAAGATCCGGTGCGGGTCCTCGCCGCGCAGCAGGTGGTAGGCGCTGACGGCAGCCACGACCAGGGCCCCGACCAGCAGGGCGCTACTGGTCACGTGCAGGAAGGCGAACACCGCGGCGGGGTTGGTCATCAGGGCGACCGGGTCCGTCAGGTGCGCGACCCCGTCCACCATCGTGAACCCCACGGGGTGGCGCAGGAAGCCGTTGGAGATCAGCACCCACCACGCCGACGAGTACGCCGTCACGGTCACCACCGTGAAGCAGAACAGGTGCGCCCACCGGCCCATCCGGTCCCAACCGAAGATCCACAGTCCGAGGAACGTGGACTCGATGAAGAACGCCGTCATCGTCTCGATCGCCAGCGGAGCGGCGAAGGTGTACCCGAACATCTCGTGCAGCCCGCTCCAGTTCAGCGCGAGCTGGAGTTCCATCACGAGTCCGGACAACACCCCCATGCCGTAGTTCACCAGGTACAGGCCGCCCCACAAACGCACGGAGAGCATCCGCGACCGGTCGCCGCGCAGCACCGCCACCAGCTGCGTTCCGAGGATGTAGGGCGCGAGCCCGAGCGTGAGCGCGACGAACATGTAGTGGGTGGCGGCGGTCAGGGCGAACTGGAGCCGTGCCAGTACGAGCGGGTCTTCCAACATCGGGTGGCCTCTGCGGTCGGCGGTGGGGGCACGGAACAGCATCCGCCGACAGTCGGGCCCGCCACATCCTCTCCAGGGCGGCAGCTGAGGCACACCGGGGGAGGTACACCACGCGCACTCCTACTCCCGTAGGTCTACGGGCCGCCCCCGAGCCGCGCTCAGGGTTCCCCGAGACCGCGGCCGACCGTGTGCACCGCCCGCTACTCGCCGCGCGACCAGCCCGGGGTCACCAGCGCGCTCTCGTAGGCGATCACCACGAGCTGGGCCCGGTCGCGCACGCCCAGCTTCACCATCGCGCGGCTGACATGCGTCTTGGCCGTGGCCGGACTGAGCACCAGCTCCCGGGCGATCTCCACATTGGACAGCCCGCAGCCGACCAGTGCCAGGACCTCGCGCTCGCGGTCGGTCAGCCCGTTCAGGCGCGTGTGCGGGGCCGGGGAACCTGCCGGTCGCCGCGCGAAGTCGGCGATCAGCCGCCGGGTGACACCGGGGGAGAGCAGCGCCTCGCCCCCGTGCACCACCCGCACCGCCTGCAGCAGGTCGCGCGGTTCGGTGTCCTTGACCAGGAAGCCGCTGGCACCGCCGCGCAGCGCCTCGAAGATGTACTCGTCCAGATCGAACGTGGTGAGGATGACGACCCGCGTCCGCCTCAGCGCTGGGTCGGCGACAATACGTCCGGTGGCGTCCAGCCCGTCCACACCCGGCATCCGGATGTCCATGAGCACCACGTCCGGGCGCTCGGCACGCGCCAGCCGGACCGCCTGCGCACCGTCAGCGGCCTCCGCCACCACCTCGATGTCGGGTTCGCTGTCGAGCAGGGCGCGAAACCCTGCCCGCACCAGCGCCTGGTCGTCGGCGAGCAGCACCCGGATCACCCTGGTTCTCCCTGTCCTCTCGCGGGGCCGCCGTCCACCGGAAGCCTCACCCGCACCCGGAATCCTCCCCCCTCCACGGGTCCGGCGTCCACCGTTCCGCCGATCAGCGCCGCCCGCTCACCCATGCCGGTGATGCCGTTGCCCGGAACGGGCGGTCCCACGGTCCCGCGGCCGTCGTCGGTGACCTCCACGAGCAGCTCCGAGCGCCCGTAGTCGATTCGCGCCCACGCCCGGTCCGCGCCCGAGTGCCGAACCACGTTGGTCAGTGCCTCCTGCACGGCTCGATAGGCCACCCCTTCGACTCCCCCCGCCAACCGCCTCTGCTGACCGGTGACCCGCAGCTCCACCGCCACCCCGGCCCCGCGCGCCCTCCACCAGGTCCGGGACCCCGTCCAGACCCGGGACCGGCGCGCGGGGCGCGGACTCCTCCACCGCGCGCAGCACCCCCAGCATGGCTCTGAGCTCGGTCAGAGTGTCCTTGCTGGTCTGCTTGATGGTGGACAGCGCCTCGGCGGCCCGCTCCGGCTGGGACTCCATCAGGTACAGTGCCGTCCCGGCCTGGACGTTGATCAGCGAGATGTTGTGCGCGACGGTGTCGTGCACGTCGCGCGCCAGCCGCAGCCGTTCGTCGGAGGCCCTGCGCAGCAGCTCCTCCTCTCGGGTCCGGGCACTCTCCTCCTCCCGCTCCCGGTCCGCCCGCCGGTAGACGTCGCGCCACCGGAGGATCTCGGCCACGCAGATCAGCACGATGATCCAGGCCAGTGCGGCCATGGAGTCGGCGCGCAGTCCGCCGCCGGCCAGCAGCCCGTACACGTTGAGCAGGACGAACAGTCCGGGTCCCAGAAGCCACCCGAAGATGCGGTATCCCCGACGCACCAGGGTGTAGAGCATCACGAGCGCGCTCAGCATCACCACCCCGTCGGGGAAGGCCAGCGGGTAGTAGACGGTGGCGGCGGCCACCGCGACCAGCGCGACCACGCGCGGGAAGGCGGTCCGCCACAGGACCGGCAGGCAGGCGGCCAGGATGAGCGCGTACCCCCCGGGCCAGGCGGGCCTGTCCTGCGGGAGCGGGTCGAACACCTCGATCAGCGCGGTGCTGCCCGCGGACAGCAACAGCAGGCCCAGGGCGAGCCGGAGGTCGACGCGGGTGGGACGAGGGACACGCGAGAGTAGTGCTGCCACGAGCCCGACACTACGGCTGCCGCGTCCGGGAGGGCGTCCCCCTCGGGGCGACGCTTCGGGGTCGGCGCTACGCCCCGGGGAGTAGCGGCCCCCAGGGGGACACCGGGCACGCTAGAAGATGTCGGTCGGCGGCGCTGGTGAGTCCTCGGCGTCCGAGTCGTGCACGGGGGAGTGGCCGGAGACGAACCGGTCCAGGTCCTCGCCCGCCACCAACCGCGCCATCTCCGGGTCTCGGTGCGCCAACCGCCCCAGCTCCTCCTCGGGCAGCGGCCGGTGCCCCGCCACCAGCACCAGGTTGCCGAACCGGCGGCCGCGCAGGATCCCCGGCTCCGCGGTCATCACCACGTGCGGCAGTACCGAACGCACCGTGGCCACCTGGGCGCGCGTGTGCCTCAGGGCGTATCCGTCCCCGACGTTGACCACGAGGAAGCCGCCCGGCCGCAGCACTCGCGCGGCCTCGGCGTAGAACTCCGCCGAGGTCAGTCGGGCCGGGGTCCGCGCCCCCGCGAAGACGTCGGACACGATCAGGTCAGCGCTGGACTCGTGCCGAGCCGTGATCCACTCCCGCGCGTCCCCGATCCCCACCCTCAGCTGCGCCCTGCGGTCCCACGGCAGCCGCCGCCGGACCGTCTCCACCAGTGCCGCGTCCACGTCCACCGCCCGCTGGCGCGAACCCGGGCGGCTGTGCGCCACGTACCGGGCCACCGTCAGCGCACCGGCGCCCAGGTGCATCGCCTCGACCGGCTCGCCCTCCGGCGCCACCAGGTCGGCCGCGTGCGCGATCCGCCGCACGTACGAGAAGTCCAGGTAACCGGGGTCGGACAGGTCCACATGGGACTGCGGGGTGCCCTCGACCAGGAGGAACCACGAGTTCGGCCGATCCGCGTCCGCGAGCAGGTCGACCCCGGGCACGGCCGAGACCTCCTCCTGCGCCTCGACCCTGTCACGCACACGTCTGCCCATGCCCCCGCCTCACTCCCGGAAAATCCCTCCAACGTTAGGCGCTGCTGGCGCCAGTCGGAAACGGGCGCGCGAACGCCCTCCCGGGAGCGCTAGCCTGGGTTTCCCCGCATCCATCTACATCTATCCACGCGCCCCCCCGGGGCGCGATCACCGAGGAGTGGCCGTGCTACTGCGGATGTCGAACCTGTTCCTGCGCACCCTGCGTGAGGACCCGGCGGACGCCGAGGTGCCGAGCCACAAGCTGCTCGTCCGCGCCGGGTACGTCCGCCGCGCCGCCCCCGGCATCTACACCTGGCTGCCCCTGGGCAAGATGGTCCTGGAGAACGTCGCCCGCGTGGTGCGCGAGGAGATGAACGCCATGGGCGGCCAGGAGGTCCTCCTGCCCGCGCTGCTGCCCAAGGAGTACTACGAGGCCTCCGGCCGCTGGGAGGAGTACGGCGACACCCTCTTCCGCCTCAAGGACCGCAAGGGCGCCGACTACCTGCTCGGCCCCACCCACGAGGAGCTCTTCACCCTCCTGGTCAAGGGCGAGTACTCCTCCTACAAGGACTTCCCGGTCGTGCTCTACCAGATCCAGGAGAAGTTCCGCGACGAGGCCCGCCCCCGCGCCGGAGTGCTCCGCGGCCGCGAGTTCCACATGAAGGACTCCTACTCCTTCGACATCGACGACGAGGGCCTCCAGGAGTCCTACGACAGGCACCGGGCCGCCTACATCCGGATCTTCGACCGGCTGGGCCTGGAGTACGTCATCGTCTCCGCCACCTCCGGCGCCATGGGCGGTTCGGCCTCCGAGGAGTTCCTGGCCGTCGCCGCCACCGGTGAGGACACCTTCGTGCGCAGCACGGAGTCCGACTACGCCGCCAACGTCGAGGCCGTGCGGACCCCGGCCCCCGCCGAGCTGCCGGTCGAGGGACTGCCCGAGGCGCAGGTGCACCACACCCCGGACACCGCCACCATCCAGACCCTGGTTGACTTCCTGAACAACACGGTTCTGAACGACGCCGGGCCGGGCCGTGACGCTTTCACCGAGGCCGACACCCTCAAGAACGTACTGGTCAAGACCCGCGCCCCGGGCAGCGAGGACTGGGAGCTCCTGGCCATCGGCGTGCCTGGGGACCGCGAGGTCGACTTCAAGCGCCTCGAAGCCGCCCTGGAGCCCACCGAGGTCGCCCTCCTGGAGGAGGCCGACTTCGCCGCCAACCCCTTCCTCGCCAAGGGCTACATCGGCCCCAAGGCCCTGCTGGACAACAAGGTCCGCTACCTCGTCGACCCGCGCGTGGTCACCGGCACCGCCTGGGTGACCGGCGCCGACAAGACCGACCACCACGTCATCGGCCTCGTGGCCGGACGCGACTTCACCCCGGACGGCACCATCGACGTCGCCGAGGTGCGCGACGGCGACGCCTCGCCCGACGGCCGGGGCACCCTGTACACCGCGCGCGGCATCGAGATCGGGCACATCTTCCAGCTCGGCCGCAAGTACGCGGACGCCTTCAAGCTGGACGCCCTCGGCCCGGACGGCAAGCCCAAGCGCGTCACCATGGGCTCGTACGGCATCGGCGTCTCCCGCGCCGTCGCCTCGGTCGTGGAGCAGTCGCACGACGACAAGGGCATCATCTGGCCGCGCGAGATCTCGCCCGCCGACGTGCACGTGGTCGGCACCGGCAAGGGCGGCGAGGTCGAGGAGGCCCTGCGTATCGGCGGCGAGCTGGAGGCCCGAGGCCTGCGCGTGCTGGTCGACGACCGCAAGGCGGCCCCCGGCGTGAAGTTCAACGACGCCGAGCTGCTGGGCATCCCCACCGTGGTCATCGTCGGCCGCGGTCTCAAGGAGGGCCTGGTCGAGCTGCGCGACCGCCGCTCCGGTGAGCGCTCCGACGTCCCGGTCGGGGAGATCGTCGACCGCACCGTCACCGCCTGCAGCGAGTAGCGATGAGAGAGTAGACACAGCGAAGGAGCGGCGGCTCGGGACCCGGACCGCCGCTCCTTTCGCGTTCGGGGTCAGGCCTGGTCGAACCCCGGCAGGGAGTCCAGCTCGGCGCCCCACGCCAGCGCCCGTACCGTCGCCTCCTGGAGGATCCGCGCCGCCGTGATCCGCAGGTCCGTGTCGGCCGAGGCGCTCAGCCACAGACAGGCGCTCATCGTCGTCTCCTCCAACCCCGCGGCGAAGGCGTCCACGTCGTCACCGCCGCGCCCCTCCGGCAGCGGGTAGGAGGCCAGCGCGGGCGGGGGATCGACGCCCCGTTCCACCGCGGCCGCGTGCAGGGCGTCCCGCAGGGCCTTGTGCTCGTAGGCCGCCGCCGAGGCGCGCTCCCGCGGGGTCTGGTCACCGGCGGCACCGCCGACGAACTCGAACCCGTACACGGCGGCGTGCTCGGCGCTCAGGGCCTCCGCCAGCGCCGCCGCCGTGGGGTCCTGGCCCTCCGCGGGCGTGGGGCTCCGGGTCACCTGACTACCTGCCTTCACGTACTTGGGTGGTTCGGTCGCGGGGTGCTGCGCCGGCGCTCGGCGCCGGCGCTCGGCGCTGGGGCTCAGGCCCGGGCGAGCAGGTACGCGTGTCCGGCCTCGCACGCGCCGATCCCGCTGATCAACTGGGCCAGACCCGGGTCGGCGACCGCCGCCGCCTGGTCGAGCCTGGCGCCGGTGGCCGCGGCGGCCAGCACCCGCAGCCCCGCCACGTCGAGTACGGCGTCCAACGCCGGGTCCTCCTGCGGTGCCACCGGTTCGCCGCCCTCGACGTCATCAGGGTCCGCGTCGTGCGTGCCCACCTCCTCCGGGAGCGCGTCGAGCAGCGCGTCCAGATGGGTCACGTGGTGCTCCAGCAGCTGTTCCAGGAGTTCGGCGGGGCCGGTGCCCTGTTCCAGCGCGGCCTCGTAGCGCACCACCATCCGCTTCTTCTCGCGGATGAGCGAGCGCAGCACGGACACGTCCGGGGTCACGTCGAAGGGGTACCAGTCGACCGTGCCGCAACCGCCCGCTCCGACAGCGACACCCGTCACAGCCACACCCGTCACCGTCAGGCCCAGCACCGTGCGGCGGCTGACATCCCCCTGGCCCACGCGCCCTCCTCCCGTGCCCCGCGGCTCGGCGCGGTGTCGACAGGACCGCCGTCAGCGGCGGTCAGACCCCATCTTTCCACGGGCGGCGGTGGGCCCGGGCCGCACCGGCACCCCCTGCCAGGACGGTGATCCAGCCATGCGGCGGACCGAGCGCGACGCGCCCCGCCCGCGCGGACCGACCTGGGGGACGCTCAGGTGTGGATACCCTTGCACCACAACCGCCGTCGCACGCGACGCGCGGCGCTCGTGTGTCTCTACGGCACAGCGTCTCCAAGACGCCGTGCCCTCAGGGCACAGAGCGAATTCGCCGCAGACTACGTACAGAGCTGGACCGCCCCGTTCAACGGCACACGGCCGAGCGGGCGGGATTTCGCCGTTTGAGGGGCTAACACGCATGGGAGCGCAGGCGCGCAACGAGCGCATCGCCGAGCTGCTGGAGCCGGTACTGGCCGAGGCCGGACTGGACCTGGAGGCTGTCGAGCTGACACCCGCGGGCAAGCGGCGGGTGCTGCGCGTGGTCGTGGACTCCGACAACGGGGTCGACCTGGACACCGTCGGAGAGATCAGCCAGGCCGTCAACGACAGCCTGGACTCCTCCGACGTCATGGGCGAACAGCCCTACGTCCTCGAGGTCACCTCCCCCGGAGTGGATCGTCCGCTGACCCTGCCTCGCCACTGGAGGCGCTCCCAGGGCCGACTGGTGAAGGTCTCCCTCGTCGAGGGCGGTGACCTCACCGGTCGCGTCACCGAGTCCGACGACCAGGGCGTGACCCTGGACGTCAAGGGACGGCCCCGAACCCTGGCCTACGACTCGATCGCCAAGGCCAAGGTCCAGGTGGAATTCCGTCGCGCCGACGACGCCGACGCGGCGGACTAGAGGGGGAGCCCCGTGGATATTGACATGAGCGTCCTGCGCAGCCTTGAGCGCGAGAAGGACATCGCCGTCGAGCTGGTCGCCAAGGCCATCGAGGACGCGCTGCTGATCGCCTACCACCGCGAAGAGGGCCCCGACAAGAAGGCGCGCGTGGAGCTGAACCGCTCCACCGGCCACGTGATCGTCTGGGTCTCGGAGACCGACGAGGAGGGCGAGATCGTCGGCGAGTTCGACGGCACGCCCACCGGCTTCGGCCGCATCGCGACCTCCACCGCCAAGCAGGTCATCCTCCAGCGTCTGCGCGACGCCGAGGACGAGCTGACCCTGGGCGAGTTCGCCGGTCGCGAGCACGACATCGTCTCCGGCATCATCCAGCAGGGCAAGGACCCGCGGAACGTGCTGGTCGACCTCGGCAAGCTCGAGGCGATCCTGCCCCCGCAGGAGCAGGTTCCCACCGAGACCTACACCCACGGCGAGCGCCTGCGCGCCTACGTGGTGCAGGTCCGCAAGGGCCACCGCGGTCCCTCGGTGACCCTCTCGCGCACCCACCCCAACCTGGTGCGCAAGCTCTTCGAGCTGGAGGTCCCCGAGATCGCCGACAACACCGTCGACATCGCGGCGATCGCCCGTGAGGCCGGCCACCGCACCAAGATGGCGGTCCGTTCCAACCGCGGCGGCGTCAACGCCAAGGGTGCCTGCATCGGCCCGCTGGGCAGCCGCGTCCGCAACGTCATGGCCGAACTCCACGGAGAGAAGATCGACATCGTCGACTACTCCGAGGACCCCGCCGTGTTCGTCGCCAACGCGCTGTCCCCGGCCCGGGTCAACTCCGTGGAAATCCTTGACATGGCCGCCCGGGTCGCGCGCGTGGTCGTGCCCGACTACCAGCAGTCGCTGGCGATCGGTAAGGAGGGCCAGAACGCCCGCCTCGCCGCGCGCCTCACCGGTTGGCGCATCGACATCCGCTCCGACGCCGAGCCCGCGCAGGCCTCCGAGGAGGGCGCCGAGGGCACCGTTCAGGGGGATGACGACGCCCCCTCGGCCGGTTAATCGGGTCGCGGGCATGCCCCGACGCGATAAGGTGGCCGGAGACGGTCCTGACCGTCCCGTGCGAACGTGCGTGGGGTGCCGGTCTCGGACAGTCCAGTCCGACCTCGTGCGGCTGGTGGCCGTGGGCATGGTCATCACGCCCGACACCCGAGGTCGACGCCCGGGGCGCGGCGCCTATCTGCACCACGACCGGCGATGCCTTGAGCTCGCCGAACGCCGCAGAGCGTGGCCACGCGCCTTCCGGAGCCGGAACGGTGGAGGCGGCACCGGGTGGGACGTCTCACTCGTGACGTCCCTACTAGGTGACGCCCCGCGTGACTGAGCGCTTCGTCGTTCCGGATAGGGTTGGAATGTCTGGGCTGGCCTAAAGGTTGTAGAGACCGAGGTCGGCGTGCAGTGCTGTGTCGGCACGTAAGGGCTGGCCCATTGTTGTGTAGCGATGAGGAAGCAGGTCGAGATTGCGATGAGCGCCTGATGAGTACGCAGCGATGAGTAACTCGAGCTAACGACGGTCCGGCACAAGCCCATGTCCCGGACCGAAGCTGAAGGAGAAGTGTGGCGAAGGTCCGGGTGTACGAACTCGCCAAGGAGTTCGGTGTGGAGAGCAAGGCCGTGCTGGCCAAGCTCAATGAGATGGGTGAATTCGTCCGTTCGGCGTCCTCGACGATAGAGGCCCCCGTCGTGCGACGCCTGCAAGAAGCTTTCAACAACGGTTCCGACGGCAACGGCAAGAAGGGCGGCTCGGCTCCCAAGCCCGGCCCCGCCCCCAAGCCTGCCGCGCAGACCTCGGCGCGCCCCGCGGCTCCCAAGCCGGGGCCCGCCCCCAAGCCGGGCCCGAAGCCGGGCCCCAAGCCCGCGGCGGCCCCGCGGGCCGAGAAGCCCGCGGTTCCGGCTGACAAGCCCGCCCCGCCGGTCGAGAAGCCCGCGGTTCCGCACTTCGAGCAGGCTGCCGAGCAGCCCACCGCCTCCAAGCCCGGCCCCAAGCCGGCGCCGAAGGCGGGTCGAGGCGACGCCCCGCGTCCCGGTGCTCCCAAGCCCGGTGGTGCGGCCGGCGGTCGCGGCGAGCGTCCCCAGCGCGGTGACCGTCCGGAGCGTTCCGGCGGTCGCGAGGGTGGTCGTGACGGCGGTCGTGGCCAGCGTCCGGGCGGTCCCCGTCCGGGCCCGCGTCCGGGCAACAACCCGTTCGCGTCCAACGCTTCCGGCATGGGCTCCAAGCCGGCGGCTCCGCGTCCCGGCGGCGGTGCCCCGCGTCCGGGCCCCCGTCCCGGTGGCCCGCAGGGTGGCGGCGACCGCGACCAGCGCGCCCCCCGTCCCGGCGGTGGCGCTCCGCGTCCCGGCGGTGCCGGCGGCCCGCGTCCGGGTCCCCGTCCCGGTGGCCCGCAGCAGGGTGACCAGCGCGCCCCCCGTCCCGGTGGTGCCGCAGGCGCCCCGCGTCCCGGCGGCGGTGCTCCGCGTCCGGGTGGCGGCGGTGGCGCTCCGCGTCCCGGCGGTGCCGGCGGCCCGCGTCCCAGCCCGATGAACATGCCCTCGTCCCGTCCTGCCTCGCCTGCTGGCGGCGGCCGTGGTGGCGGCGGTGGCGGTCGTCCCGGTGGCGGCGGTGGCCGCGGCCGCGGTGGCGCTCCCGCTGGTGCGGGTCCGCGTCCCGGCGGTGGCGGCGGCGGTCGTCCCGGCGGTTTCGGTGGTCGTCCCGGTGGCGGCGGCCGTGGCCGCGGTGGCGGAACGGCCGGTGCGTTCGGTCGTCCGGGCGGTCGTCCCGGTCGCGCCCGCAAGTCCAAGAAGCAGCGGCGTGCGGAGTTCCACGAGCTCTCGGCCCCGTCCTTCGGCGGCGTCAAGATCCCGAGCGGCAACAACCAGGTCATCCGTCTGTCGCGCGGCGCCTCGCTGTCGGACTTCGGTGACAAGATCGACGTCAACCCGGCGTCGCTCGTCCAGGTCATGATGCACCTGGGTGAGATGGTCACCGCGACCCAGTCGCTGCCCGACGAGACGCTGCAGCTGCTCGGCGAGGAACTCAGCTACCGGATCGAGGTCGTCAGTCCCGAGGACGAGGACCGCGAGCTGCTCGAGTCCTTCTCCATCGAGTTCGGCGAGAACGAGGGCGGCGACGCCGACCTGCGTCCGCGCCCGCCGGTGGTCACCGTCATGGGTCACGTCGACCACGGTAAGACCCGACTGCTGGACACCATCCGCAAGACCAACGTCGTGGGCGGCGAGGCCGGCGGAATCACCCAGCACATCGGTGCCTACCAGGTCGCGACCGAGGTGGACGGCGAAGAGCGCAAGATCACCTTCATCGACACCCCCGGTCACGAGGCGTTCACCGCCATGCGTGCCCGTGGTGCGAAGGTCACCGACGTCGCGGTTCTGGTCGTGGCGGCCGACGACGGCGTCAAGCCGCAGACGGCCGAGGCCATCGACCACGCCAAGGCGGCCGAGGTGCCGATCGTGGTCGCGGTCAACAAGATCGACGTCGAAGGCGCCGACCCGCAGCGGGTACGCGCCCAGATGACCGAGTACGGCCTCGTGGCCGAGGAGTACGGCGGCGACGTCCAGTTCGTGGACATCTCCGCGCTCAAGGGCGACAACATCGACGCCCTGCTCGAGTCGATCGTGCTCACGTCCGACGCGGCCCTGGACCTGCAGGCCAACCCGGACATGGACGCTCAGGGTCTGGCGATCGAGGCCTACCTGGACCGCGGTCGCGGTTCCATGGCCACGGTGCTGGTCCAGCGCGGCACGCTCAACGTCGGTGACTCCATCGTCTGCGGCGACGCCTACGGCCGCGTTCGCGCCATGCTCGACGAGCACGGCGCGAACGTCCAGTCGGCTGAGCCGTCCCGTCCGGTCCAGGTCCTGGGTCTGACCAACGTGCCCAGCGCCGGTGACAGCTTCCTGGTCGTCAAGGACGACCGCGTGGCCCGTCAGATCGCCCAGCAGCGTGAGGCGCGCGAGCGCTTCGCCCAGCAGGCGAAGTCGGCCCGCCGCGTCACCCTCGACACCTGGAAGGACCACCTGAAGGAGGGCGAGCGCTCCGAGCTGCTCCTCCTCATCAAGGGTGACATGTCCGGTTCGGTCGAGGCGCTCGAGGAGTCGCTGCTCAAGATCGACGCCGGTGGCGACGAGGTCGCCATCCGGATCATCGGTCGCGGCGTCGGTGCGATCACGCAGAACGACATCAACCTGGCGTCGTCCGCGGACGCGATCATCGTCGGCTTCAACGTTCGGCCCGAGGGCAAGAACAGCCAGCTGGCGGACCGCATGGGCGTCGACATCCGCTACTACTCGGTCATCTACCAGGCCATCGACGAGGTCGAAGCCGCGGTCAAGGGTCTCCTCAAGCCCATCTACGAGGAAGTCCAGCTCGGCAGCGCCGAGGTCCGCGAGGTCTTCAAGGTGCCCAAGATCGGCAACATCGCCGGTTCCATCGTCCGCGACGGGATCATCCGCCGCAACACCAAGGCACGTCTCATCCGCGAGGGCAAGGTCATCTCGGCCAACCTCAACGTCGAGTCGCTGCGTCGGTTCAAGGACGACGCCACCGAGGTCCGCGAGGGCTTCGAGTGCGGTATCGGTGTCGGTTACAACGACATCCGGGTCGAGGACGTCATCGAGACCTACGAGATGCAGGAGAAGCCCCGCGACTAGTCGCGAGGACTGATCCACCTGGGGCCCCGGACCGCTGTGTCCGGGGCCCCGCCTTTGACGGCTCACACAACACCACAGGTGATCATTCTTGTACGTTGGAGCGCTGACCTTGGACGTTCTCCTCGGAGACGTCCACTCGCTCAAACAGAAGCGTTCGATGGTGCGGCCCGTCGTCGCCGAACTGCGCCGGAAGTTCTCGGTGTCGGTCTCGGAGGTCGGCGATCACGACCTCTACCGTCGGGCCAAGATCGGTGTCGCGGTGGTCGCGCCGACCGCCGCCCACGCACGGGACCAGATGGACACCTGCGAGCGTTTCGTCGCGGGCCGTCCCGAACTGGAGCTGCTCTCCGCCAGGCAGCGGCTCTTCAACGAAGAGGAAGACTGACGATGGTTGACGCCGCACGCGCGCGTAAGATCGCCGACCGTATCCAGCGCATCGTCGCCGAGATGCTGGACCGGCGAATCAAGGACCCGCGCCTGGGATTCGTCACCGTGACCGACGCCCGGATCACCGCGGACCTGCGGGACGCCACGGTGTACTACACGGTGTTCGGCACCCCCGAGGAGAAGGCGGCCAGCGCCGCCGCCCTGGAGAGCGCCAAGGGCGTGATCCGCAGTGAGGTCGGTCGCCAGACCGGCATCCGCCACACGCCCAGCCTGACCTTCGTCATCGACGAGGTGCAGGAGAACGCCCAGCACATCGAGAAGCTGCTGGTCGAGGCGCGCAAGTCCGACGAGGAGGTGGCCCAGAAGGCCACCAGCGCCAAGCACGCGGGTGAAGCCGACCCGTACAAGGCGCCTCGTGAGGACGAGGAAGAAGACGAGTAACCATCCCCGGGGCGGCGGCAGCGACCGCCGCCCCAGCCCTTTTCCCACGCTTTCCCGGAGGAACCCCATGGCCGACAGCGGTGTCGTGGTCGTCGACAAGCCCGCCGACTGGACGTCCCACGACGTGGTCGCCAAGACCCGCGGCCTGGCGCGCACCCGCCGCGTGGGCCACGCGGGCACCCTGGACCCGATGGCCACCGGGGTCCTGGTCCTGGGTATCGAGAAGGGCACCAAGCTGCTCGGCCACCTGACCCTGACCGAGAAGACCTACGAAGCCACGATCCGGCTGGGCCTGGTCACCAACACCGACGACGCCGAGGGTGAGCCCGGCGCCCGCGTGGACGCCTCCGCCGTCACCGACGCCGACGTGCACGCCGCGGTCGCGAAGCTCACCGGCCCCATCCAGCAGGTCCCGCCGCAGGTCAGCGCGATCAAGGTGGACGGCAAGCGCGCCTACAAGTCGGCCCGCGAGGGCAAGGAGGTCGCGCTCAAGGCCCGCACGGTCACCATCTCCCAGTTCGACGTCACCGCCATCCGCCGCACCCCGGACGCCGAGGGCGCCTTCGTGGACGTCGACGCGGTCATCACCGGTTCCAGCGGCACCTACATCCGCTCCCTGGCCCGCGACATGGGCGCCGACCTGTCGGTGGGCGGCCACCTCACCGCCCTGCGCCGCACCCGCGTGGGCCCCTACGACCTCTCCCAGGCCCGCACCCTGGACCAGCTCGCCGAGGAGTTCACCCAGGTCCCCCTGGCCCAAGCCGTGGCCGCCGCCTTCCCGGTGCGCACCATGGACGAGGCCGAGACCCGCGCCATCCGCCACGGCAACCGCATCAGTGAGAGCTCTTTGGGGGAGGGTACCGTCGGCCTGTTCGCCCCGGACGGAACGGTCATCGCCCTGGGCGAGAACCGCCCGGGCCACATGAAGCCGGTCGTGGTCTTCAGCCCTGCTTAGCGCAACCCGGTCTCGATCCAGCACCGCGTGAGGGCGGCCGGTTTAGCACCCTCCTCAGTAGCGGCATCGCGTACCCGATCCATCAGTTCCTTGGGCAAACTGAGCTCGGAGACGATCATGACCCGGCCCGTTGGCGGGTGTTGTTCCAGATCGGCGGTCCCTATCTCCTCGCTGATGTCCTGGTTGCCGTGGTACTCGGCCAGCCTTTCGAGTTTCTTCTCATCCACCATTGGCCACGGCTCCGCTTGGACGTGCGCTGTTCGGGTCGGCCTCAGATCTTGATGATGGTGGCCTTGTTGCCGCAGAGCATCCGCAGGTCGTCCGGGTCAGATGTGAGGATCGTGACCGGTCCGGGAGACGCGAGCGCCGTGGCACACAGCATTGCGTCGATAGCGTGCCGGTGGCCGTGCAAATTCGCAGCGCTCAGCAACCGAGCGGCCTCTTTGGCAATGTGCTCGGTCACCGGTTCGATCGTCAACCGGGAGAGCTGCCATTCCAGGGCCGCGCGGTTGATGCGCGGGTGAATGACTTCCACGAGCGTCGCGGAGCTCGTGATCACGCGGCTGTCATCGGCTTGGGCGAGGACGAACCAGCGTGTGATATTCCGGTCCTGGAGGACGGCTCTGGCCAGCCCTTCGCTGTCTAGGACCAGTGTGCCGTTCGGGCGCTGGAGGTCCGGGCTCATCTACTCCACTGCTCCAGGTGTGCCCTGCTCTTCGCGAGCACGGTTCAGTTCATCGCGAGTTTGCTGTATTTCCTCGTCAGTGATGGGGCCGTGGTGGGATTCCAATGCTTCGATGAGGTCGTTGAGATTATCTCGCTCGAGCTGCCTGGCCACAGCGGCGGCGACATAGGAGGAGAGGCCAGAGGGGCCGCTTCTGGAGCGTGCTTGCTCGGCGATGTCTCTGGGCATGGTGATGGAGTACTTCTGTGTAAGACTGCTCATGACACCTATGCTACCAACTATGCCCCTCTGGTGTGGGTCCAATGTTGAGGAACTCGACCAAGGCCGCCGTCAGCTCTCCCGGGCGCTCCACCGAGGGCAGGTGGCCGGTGTCCGGCAGTTCCAGGAGGCGGGCGCCCTCGATGCCCGCCTGGTAGAGGTCGGCGACGTCCTGGACTTGGGGGAGCTCGGACAAGCCCTTGACGACCAGGGCGGGCACGCTGATCTCGTGCAGGCGGTCCACCGCCGGGCGCTCGGGCCACTGGGTGTGGTTGGCCGGGCTCGACCAGCGGCGGGCGTACATCTCGCGCAGCATCAGCAGCGACAGGTCCCAGGCCTCGACGGGCATCTCGTCGGGGGAGCGGCCCGGGCCCAGGACCATGAACCTCGCCTGGGCGTCGGCCATCGCCGCCACGTCTGCCGATTCCGGTTCGGCGTTGCCCTCCTGGTACGCCGCCAGCCGCTCGTGCGGTACCGCCGCCAGGGCCATCTGTCGGCCGGTCCGCACGAAGGCCTCCGGCCACACGTGCCCCGACATGCCCGGGCAGACCAGCGCCAGCGCGTTCACCCGCTCCGGGGCCGCCAGCGCCGCGTCGACCGCGTAGGCGCCCCCGTAGGACGCGCCGATCAGCGTGGCCTCCGGGATCTCCAGCGCGTCCATCAGCGCCAACAGGTCCTCGTGGTGCCGGACCGGGCCCTCGTGGTCGGCCGAACCCCCGTAACCGCGCCAGTCGTAGCGCACCACCCGGTGGTCCTTGGCCAGCTCCGCGAACTGGTGGTCCCACATCCGCCGGTCGGCCACCCCCGCGTGCACGAGCACGATCGCGGGCCCGGTCCCGGCCTCGTCATAGGCCAAACGCGTCGTACCGGTGTCGATCATCGCCATCCGGGCACGGTAAACCGCGTGCCCGGGTCGTGCCAACCCTTCTTTGCCCACGGCAGGGAGCCGACCGTGCGGGAAGCGGAGTGTGCCGGGCCACACCGGCCGCGTGTCGGAAGCGGGAGCGCCGACATGGCACGCTTGTCTCAGGAACAACCAGACCACTTCACAGCAAGGGGACCGAACGTGCGGCGATGGGACGGGCTGGAGGACATTCCCTCCGACTGGGGGCGGTCCGTGGTGGCGATCGGCGTCTTCGACGGGGTGCACCGCGGCCACCAGGCGATCCTGGAGTCCGCGCGCGCCCACGGGCGCGAACTCGGCCTCCCCGTGGTCGTGGTCACCTTCGACCCGCATCCCCAGAAGGTGCTGCGCGGGTTCACCCCGCCGGTCCTGACCCCCGTCGAGCACCGCGTCGGGCTCATGGAGTCCCTCGGGGCCGACGCCGTGTGCGTTCTGCCCTTCAGCGGAGAACTGTCCTCGCTCAGCGCCGAGGAGTTCGTCCAGCGCGTGCTGGTCGACCGGCTCCACGCCGCGGCCGTGGTGGTCGGCGAGGACTTCCGCTTCGGCCACCGCGCGGCCGGGAACGTGGCCGTTCTGGCCGACCTGGGGGAGAAGTACGACTTCACCGCCGACGGCGCCCGCCTGGTCGCCGAGGGCGACACCATCACCTCCACCCGGATCCGCGGCCTCCTGGACGAGGGCGACGTGGTCGCGGCGGCCGAGCTCCTGGGCCGTCCGCACCGCGTGTCCGGCGAGATCGTGCACGGCGCCGCCCGCGGTCGCGAACTGCTGGGCTTCCCCACCGCCAACGCCGACCTCCCCGCGGACACCGCCGTGCCCGGTGACGGCGTCTACGCCGGGTGGCTGAGCCGCCTGGAGCCCGTCGAGGGGCAGGAGTCCCGCTGGCCCGCGGCGATCTCGGTCGGTACCAACCCCACCTTCGACGGCGCCGAGCGCACGGTGGAGGCCTACGCGCTCGACCGCGACGACCTGGAGTTGTACGGCCTGCGCATGGCCGTCGACTTCACCGCGCGGATCCGCGGTCAGGAGCGCTTCGACGACATCGAGGAACTCATCGTGGCGATGCGCCGCGACGTCGACCGCTGCCGCGAGGTCCTGGGCGTGGCCTGATCGGGCGCGGCCTGATTCCGCGTCCGGCTGTGTCTTCCACGACCCGTGACCAGGACGCTTCACCACGTGGTTTGCGGTAGGGTGGATCCGTCCACGTGTGCCCGCGGTGAGTCACGCCCTTCTCGGGGCGCGGATTCGGCGGGAGCGCGGTGCACCCACGCCATCGGCGGCGGGCCGCGCGCACCACACGCGACGGTGACTGTTCGTACGCGCGGTCACCGCGCCTGAACCCTGTCAAGTACCGGGGTTCGCCCTGCGTACCGACTCTTGAAACAGAAGGAGCGTTGTGTCGATCGACACCGCCACCAAGGAAAAGATCATCGCCGAGTACGCCACCGCTGAGGGCGACACCGGCTCCCCCGAGGTCCAGGTCGCGCTGCTCACGCACCGCATCACCGAGCTCACCGAGCACCTCAAGGACCACAAGCACGACCACCACAGCCGTCGTGGCCTGCTCCTGATGGTCGGCCGCCGCCGCCGTCTGCTCAAGTACATCGCCAAGCAGGACATCACCCGCTACCGCTCGCTGATCGAGCGTCTGGGCCTGCGCCGCTAGGTTGACTCGGAGGGAGTGGCTTCGGCCGCTCCCTCTTTGTTAGTAAGGTGTAACCAGAGTGGCCTCCGACACCGGAAGCCACTCGCACGCCACCGCGCCGCCACCCCGGTACCAGGGGTCGGTCCTCGGTAGTGGTCTCCGGACACCACCCGTCACGGGTGTGCCGTGGGCTTCGATCGATGACCGGCCGTCATCACCTCCGGGGCACGTCGCGGAAATGTACATCGCTGTGCCGGGAGCCTGTCGGGCTCCGGCGCGGCGGACCGCAACATGTAGTAGGAGGTCGCCCATGGAGGGCGTTTACTCGGCCGAAGCCGTCATCGACAACGGCAAGTTCGGCACCCGTACCATCCGCTTCGAGACCGGCCGCCTGGCCCGTCAGGCCGCCGGTTCGGCCACGGTCTACCTGGACGACGAGACCGTCGTCCTGTCGGCGACCACCGCCTCGAAGCGCCCCAAGGAGAACCTCGACTTCTTCCCCCTGACGGTGGACGTCGAGGAGCGGATGTACGCCGCCGGCCGCATCCCCGGCTCGTTCTTCCGGCGTGAGGGCCGTCCTTCCGAGGACGCCATCCTCACCTGCCGTCTGATCGACCGCCCGCTGCGCCCCTCCTTCAGGAAGGGCCTGCGCAACGAGATCCAGATCGTCGAGACGATCCTGGCCCTGCACCCCGAGCACCTGTACGACGTCGTCGCGATCAACGCGGCCTCGATGTCCACGCAGATCTCCGGGATCCCCTTCTCCGGCCCGATCGGCGGCGTGCGCGTCGCCCTGATCGACGGCCAGTGGGTGGGCTTCCCCACCCACGCCGAGCTCGAGGGCGCCACCTTCGACATGGTCGTCGCCGGCCGTGTCCTGGAGGACGGCGACGTCGCGATCATGATGGTCGAGGCGGAGTCCACCACCCAGACCCTGAAGCTGGTCGCCGAGGGCGCCGTCGGCCCCAACGAGCAGACCGTCGCCGAGGGCCTGGAGGCGGCCAAGCCCTTCATCAAGGTGCTGTGCAAGGCCCAGCAGGCCGTCGCCGACCAGAGCAGCCGTGAGCAGACCGAGTTCCCGATCTTCCTCGACTACGAGGACGACGCCTACGCCGCCGTCGAGGCGGCCGTGCGCGAGGAGCTCTCCAAGGCGCTCACCATCGCGGACAAGCAGGACCGCGAGAACGAGCTGGACAAGATCAAGTCCTCCGCCGCCGAGAAGCTGGCCGAGGACTTCGAGGGCCGTGAGAAGGAGGTCAGCGCCGCCTTCCGCAGCCTGAGCAAGCAGCTCATGCGCGAGCGCGTCCTGCGCGACCAGGTCCGCATCGACGGCCGCGGCCCCAAGGACATCCGTCAGCTGAGCGCCGAGGTCGGCATCCTGCCGCGGGTGCACGGTTCGGCCCTCTTCGAGCGTGGCGAGACCCAGATCATGGGCGTCACCACGCTGAACATGCTGCGCATGGAGCAGATGGTTGACACGCTCAACCCTGACAAGACCAAGCGCTACATGCACAACTACAACTTCCCGCCCTACTCCACCGGTGAGACCGGTCGGGTGGGCTCGCCCAAGCGGCGCGAGATCGGGCACGGCGCGCTGGCCGAGCGGGCCCTGCTGCCGGTTCTGCCCGCCCGCGAGGAGTTCCCGTACGCCATCCGTCAGGTCTCCGAGGCCCTCGGGTCCAACGGCTCCACCTCGATGGGCTCGGTCTGCGCCTCCACCATGTCCCTGATGGCGGCCGGTGTGCCGCTCAAGGAGATGGTCTCCGGTATCGCCATGGGTCTGATCAGCGAGGGCGACCAGTTCGTCACGCTGACCGACATCCTCGGTGCCGAGGACGCCTTCGGCGACATGGACTTCAAGGTCGCCGGTACCCGTGAGCTCATCACGGCCCTGCAGCTGGACACCAAGCTCGACGGCATCCCCGCCGAGCAGCTGGCCCTGGCCCTGCAGCAGGCCCGCGGCGCCCGTCTGGCCATCCTCGACGTCATGCAGGAGGCCATCGAGCGTCCGGCCGAGATGAGCCCGAACGCTCCGCGCATCCTCACCGTCAAGGTGCCCGTCGAGAAGATCGGCGAGGTCATCGGCCCCAAGGGCAAGATGATCAACTCGATCCAGGACGACACCGGCGCGGACATCTCGATCGAGGACGACGGCACCATCTACATCGGTGCCACCGACGGCCCCTCCGCGGAGGCCGCCCGGGACACGATCAACCAGATCGCGAACCCGACCATGCCCGAGGTGGGCGACCGCTACCTGGGCACCGTCGTCAAGACGACCGCCTTCGGCGCGTTCGTCTCGCTGCTGCCCGGCAAGGACGGTCTGCTGCACATCTCGCAGATCCGCAAGCTGCACGGCGGCCAGCGCATCGAGAACCTCGACGACGTGATCAGCATCGGCGAGAAGATCCAGGTCGAGATCCGCGAGATCGACGACCGCGGGAAGCTCTCCCTGGTCCCGGTCGAGGTCGTCGAGTCCGAGAACGCCAAGTCGGACAAGGCCGACAGCGCCGAGGGTTCGGAGGAGGACTCCGACAAGGATGACGACAAGGGCGAAGGCGCCCCGCGCCGCCGTCGGCGTCGCAGCTCCGGCGGGCGTTCCGAGAACACCTGATCCTGAGTCCGTCTGACCCGGGGCGGTCGCGTCTTCACGACGCGGCCGCCCCGCCGTCGTCCCACACGTATGCTCTGCTGAATGCCCCGACGCGAAGAAGAAGGATCCATGAGTTCTGTCCCCATCGCCGCAGAGCAGGAGCCGGGCACGACCGTGACGCTGCTGGAGCCCGACGGCGGCTCCGGACTGGTGCGTCGGACGGTACTGCCCGGCGGCCTGCGCGTGGTCACCGAGAACATCCCCGGCGGCCGGTCCGCGGCCTTCGGGATCTCCGCGACCACCGGCTCCCGTGACGAGGACTCCGCGCACGCGGGGTCGGCGCACTTCCTGGAGCACCTGCTCTTCAAGGGGACCGGGACCCGCTCGGCGCTGGAGATCTCCGCGCTGCTGGACGGTGTGGGCGCCGACCACAACGCCTACACCACCAAGGAGCACACCTGCTACTACGCGAAGGTCCTGGACCGGGACCTTCCGCTCGCGGTGGACGTGGTCGGTGACATGGTGGCCAACTCCGTCCTGGACGAGGACGAGGTGGAGACCGAGCGCGGCGTGATCCTCGAGGAGATCGCCATGTACGAGGACGAGCCCGCCGACCTGGTGGACGACGTCTTCGCCGAGCACTTCTTCGGTGACACCCCGCTGGGCCGCCCGATCCTGGGCACCGCCGACACCATCAAGGCGCTGGCCCGCGAACGCATCGCCGAGCAGTACCGGGACGCCTACGTGCCCTCGGAGCTCATCGTCACCGCCGCGGGCAGCCTGGAGCACGACACGGTGGTCGAGCAGGTCCAGGCCATGTTCGCCGACCGCCTGGCCGCCGCCGGTGACGCCCGTCCGTCCCGCCCGCGCATCGCGGGGAAGCCGGTCCGCACCTTCGGCGGCACGGTGGTGCAGCCGCGTGAGACCGAGCAGGCCCACATCATCCTGGGTTCGGAGGGGCTGACCCGTACCGATCCGCGCTGGTACGCCCTGCGCCTGCTCAGCGCCGCTCTGGGCGGTGGCATGTCCTCCCGCCTGTTCCAGGAGGTGCGCGAGAAGCGCGGCCTGGCCTACGCGGTGCACGCCTACCACACGGCGTACGCCGACACCGGCACCTTCCAGATCTACGCGGGCTGTCTGCCGGAGAAGGCCGACGAGGTCATCGGGGTCTGCCGCGACGAGCTGGCCAAGGTCGCCGCCTCCGGCATCACCGCCGAGGAGCTGACCCGCGCCAAGGGCCAGATCCAGGGCGCCATGGTGCTGGGCAGCGAGGGCACCAACGCCCGTATGGGGCGCCTGCTCTCGCACGAGCTCACCCGGCCGCGCCACTCCTCCATCGACGAGGACCTGGCGAAGTACGACGCGCTCACCCGGGATGACGTGGCCGCGGTCGCCGCCGAGCTGCTGGCCCGTCCGCGGGCGCTGGCCGTGATCGGCCCCTACGAGGCCGACCGCGTCTTCTAGCCCTCACACGCGAACGACCCCCGCCGGGCACGCTCCCGGCGGGGGTCGTTGGGTTCCTGGGGCCTGCCCGGATCAGGTGCGCTTGCGCCGTGAGATGTTGATCCGCTTGGGGACGCGCTGGTTGGCCGCCCCGTGGACGACCACCTCCAACAGGCCCTCGCCGTAGCTGGCCTCCACATCCTTCTCGCCCACCCCGTCGGGAAGGCTGATCTCCCGGCGGAAGGTGCCCATGAACCGCTCCGAGGAGTAGTAGACGACGTCGTCCTCGTCGCGCCGCCGCTCCCCGCTGATGGTCAGGATGCCGTGGTTGAGGCTGACCGACACGTCCTCCTCGTACACGCCGGGGACCTCGCACCTGATCACCAGGTCGCGGCCGCGGGCGAGGATGTCCGTGGGCGGGCTCCAGGCGTCGGCGAAGCCGCGTTCGCGCTCACCGGCCTGGCTCGTCTCGATCGAGGACATGGTGTCGGAGATGCGGTTCATCTCCGTGATCATGTCGACGACCCCGTGGAAGGGGTTGCTGAACCTCTTGGGTGTCATGTGCCCTCTGCCTCCTCTGGAGTGCCTTCTTCACCCTTACGGCCCACCCTGATGTTCCCAGAAGGGGCGGCTGGCGGTCGATCCTCCGCCCGGACCCTCTTCGGCGCGCCGGGCTTCGGTTCGCTCGCGAGCGCCTTGAACAGACCCCACAGCATGAAGATCAGGATCACCGCGAAGGGCAGGCCGGTGACCACCGACGCCGCTTGGAGGGCGTCGAGTGCCAGTGCGCCGCCCAGGACGAGCAGGATGAGCGTCACGGCGCCCTCGCTGACCGCCCAGAAGCCGCGCTGGAGCCGGTAGGCCTTCGTGCTGCCGCCGTTGGTGAGCATGTCGACCACCAGGGAACCGGAGTCCGAGGAGGTGACGAAGAAGATCGTCACGACGAGGATCAGCAGCAGGGAGGCCACGAGCGCGACCACCGGTGCCAGCGGGAGCGCCTCCATCAGGTGGAAGGCGGCGTCGGCCTCGTTGCCGTCCTGGAAGCCGCCGTCACCGAACAGTTCGTAGTACAGGCCCGAGCCGCCGAAGACGCCGAACCACAGGACCGACACGACGACCGGCGCGAACAGTGCGCCGAGGACGAACTCCCGGATGGTGCGGCCGTAGGAGATCCGGGCCAGGAAGATGCCGACGAACGGGGCCCAGGAGATCCACCAGCCCCAGTAGAAGACGCTCCACCCCGTGGTGAAGCCCGCCGCCTGCTCGTCGGCCAGCGGGCTCGGGAAGGACAGGCTCCACGGAACGAGGCTTTCCAGGTACTCACCGGCGCCCGAGGTCATTCCGCTGATTATCCACAGCTTGGGCCCGGCGACGAAGACGAAGGCCAGGAGCAGGAAGGCCAGCCACAAGTTGATGACCGAGAGCCTGCGCAGACCCTTGTCGATCCCCGACAGGACGCTGAACAGCGCGATGGCGGTGATGACGATGATGATGAGTGACTGTGTCAGCCCGTTGTCCGGGATTCCGAACACCCGGCTGAGGCCGCTGCTGATCTGCAGGGTGCCCAGCCCCAGGGAGGTCGCCAGGCCGAAGATGGTCCCGAACACCGCGAGGACGTCGACGATGTTGCCGGGCCAGCCGAAGGCGCGTTGGCCCAGCAGCGGGTAGAGGGCCGAGGCGGGCCGCAGTGGCAGGCCCTTACGGTAGGCGAAGTAGCCCAGGGACAGTCCCACCGCGATGTAGATCGCCCAGGGGTGGAAGCTCCAGTGGAAGAAGCTCGAGGCCAGCGAGCTGCTGGCGGCCTCGGGCTGGAGGAGCGCGTCGACCTCCTCACCGTCCTCGTCTTCGATGACGATGGGTGTGAGCCCGGCTTCCTCGGCCGCCTCGAGCTGTTCCTCCCCGGCCTGGCCCTGCTCCACGACGATGGGCGCCTGCGTGGCGTCACGCGGGTCGTGCAGGTGGTTGACCGGCTCGGCCACGCCCCAGAAGACCAGGCCGATACCCATACCGGTGGTGAAGAGCATCGCGAACCAGGCCATGGTGCTGAACTCGGGCCGGGAGTCGTCCGGCCCCAGCCGGACCTTCCCGAACCTGCTGAGCATCAGGAAGATCGCTGCGCCGAGGAAGAAGGTGGTCGCCAGGACGTAGAACCAGCCGAGCGTCGAGCCGATCCAGTCGCGGGTGCTCTGTGCCGCTTGGAGCAGCGGGTCCGTGTAGGCGATGCCCAGGACCACGAAGGCGATGATGACCGCTCCGGAGGTGATGAACACCGGAGGGTTGGTTCGTTCTTGGATGAATGCGCGCAGGGTTGAGATGGTTGCTCCTTCCCATCCCCGTCACGGAGAGTTTCGGGCGGGGGTCGGGCGCCGGTTCCTGCCACCGGCCACGGATGGGTCCCGTGGGATGGTAGAGGCTTTCGTCCCTGGTAGTAAAGCAACCGTCACAATGCGGAGAGTTTCCGGCAGAGTGTGACATGTCGTATGACGGGTTCACGCTCCGGAGCGGAGGGCCCGAACGCGGGGCGCGGGGCGGGTCAGGTCTTGGGCTCGATGAGTGAGTCCAGGGTCGATCCGGCCCGGTCCAGCCAGTCCACGATGACCCTTAGCTCTTCCAGCGTGTAGCCGGAGTGCAGATCGATCATCGCCTGCCGCATGCCCGGAGCTCTGGGGCCGATCCTGTCCTCCGACCCCTCGACCAGCCGTACTGCGACCTTGCGCCTGTCCAGCGGGTGCGGTGTTCGTTCGACCAGGCCGTGCGCCTCCATCCGATCCACCACGCCGGTCACCGACCCCGTGGACAGGCAGAGACTGTCCGCTATTTCGCCGGGTGTCATGGTTCCGCTGGCTCGGAGAAGCATGTAGCACTGGAAGTCGGTCGGGTTCATGCCCGTGCGGTCCGCCATCCGGTGCAGGAGGCGTACGAGGCGCACGGCCAGCTGCTGACCGTCTTGCTGGAGCGCCGTGTAGAGCTCCTCGCGGGGCCTGCGGTCGACCTCGTCAACGGCCCCGCTCTCCGTGGTCCCAGCGTTGGGCGCGCTCGTCATTGGTCTCCCTCGCCGCTTCGTGCACGGTCCCTCCGTCGTTCCTGTTGATCTTAGGCCTCATCCCAGGTGTCGCTTGGCCTCGAGACCGCATCGCATGAAATAGTTAGATATACAAGATACTCTGAAAATAAGACATTCTATGACTTTTGGGCCCTGCCGGGGGAGTCGACGCCTTGCTTTCAGCGCACCTGCACGAGACAACGCTTCCAGCAGACCTGGACGGTGTCCGGTCGCTTGTGGGAGACCTGCTGTCCGAGTACCTCGAAGGCCGCGTCAACGCCGCTGACAAGGTGGACGAGGACTTCGCGGCCGACCTCGCGGTCAGGCTCGCGTCCTTCACCCTGGACGGCGGCAAGAGGCTGCGCTCGGTGCTGGCGTGGTGGGGCTGGCTGGCAGGGGGCGGCGCAGTGCGCGGAGCCGGTGCCCGAGCCGCGCTGAGCGCCTGTTCGGCCATCGAGGTCCTCCAGTCGTTCGCCCTCGCCCACGACGACGTCATGGACGCCGCGCCCATGCGCCGCGGTGAGCCCTCCTTCCACGCCGCCCACACCGCGGAGCACCGCGCGCGCCGGTACTCCGGGGACGCGCGCCGCTACGGGGAGGCCATGGCGATCCTGGTCGGCGACCTCGCCATGGCCTGGGCCGATGACCTGCTCCACGAGTCGTTGGAGAGCCTGCCCACCCGGAGCGCCGCGCACACGGTGTGGCGGGAGATGCGCACTGAGGTCATGGCCGGGCAGTTCCTCGACCTGCGCGCACAGGCTCGCGGTGAGCGGTCCGAGCTCAGCGCACTGCACGCCGACCGCCTCAAGACCGCTACCTACACGGTCGAACGGCCGCTTCACCTGGGCGCGGCCATGGCCGACGCGCCAGCGCGGACACTGGCGGCCCTGCGCGGCTACGGCGCGGACGTGGGGGTGGCCTTCCAACTGCGGGACGACCTGCTGGACCTCTACGGCGATCCCGCCCGAACGGGTAAGGACCCCGGGGAGGACCTTCGTGAGGGCAAGAACACCTTTCTGCTGGCCGCCGGACTCCGGTTGGCCCGGGAGCAGGGCGACACCGA
This sequence comes from Nocardiopsis metallicus, assembly GCF_014201115.1. GTDB lineage: Bacteria > Actinomycetota > Actinomycetes > Streptosporangiales > Streptosporangiaceae > Nocardiopsis > Nocardiopsis metallicus. The sequence continues at coordinate 4,017,306 of NZ_JACHDO010000001.1, read as the reverse complement.
GGCACTGCGGACGCTGTGCCTGATAGGAGGACCGTCCGAACACGTGGACATCGAAGGCGCAGCGCGCGCGCTCGAACGGGTGGGCGCCCGAAGCCTGGTCCAGCGGCGCTGCCGGGAACTGGCCGAACGCGGCCTCGGGCGGCTCGCCCCACTCGATCTCGACCCCGCGGTCGGTGAGGGCCTACGGTCCTTCGCCCAGACGGCCGCCCAGTCCTGAACACCGGATACATGACATTCCCGGAAGCCGAGGAGAAGACGTGAGCGTGGTTCAAGGAAGCGGGCGGCGTCCCGTGGTCGTGGTGGGAGCCGGCCTGTCCGGGCTCTCCTGCGCGCTGCACCTGCTGGGTGCCGGGCGCGACGTGGTGGTGGTGGAACGGGAGGACCATCCCGGCGGCCGCGCGGGGCGCCAGGACATGGAGGGGTACCGCCTGGACACCGGGCCCACCGTCCTCACCATGCCCGAGCTGCTGGACGAGGCCTTCGCCGCGGTCGGCGAGACCCTCCGGGACCGGATCGAACTGGTGCCTCTGGCGCCCGCCTACCGCGCGGCCTTCGCCGACGGTTCCACGATCGACGTCCACACCGACCGCGCGCGCATGGCCGCGGAGGTCGCCCGTGCCGCCGGAACCCGCGAGGCCGTGGGCTACCTGCGCCTGCGTGACTGGCTGACCCGGCTGTACGACGTGGAGATGCGCTCCTTCATCGACGCCCAGTTCGACTCGCCGCTGGACCTGCTCGGCCCCGACCTGGTGCGCTTGGCCGCGATGGGCGGGTTCGGTCGCCTGGCACCGGCCGTGGGCAGGCACGTCAAGGACGAACGGCTGCGCAGGATCTTCTCCTTCCAGGCGCTCTACGCCGGCGTCGCACCCGACAGGGCGCTGGCCGCCTACGCCGTCATCGCCTACATGGACACCGTGGCCGGCGTCCACTTCCCCCGAGGCGGGATGCGGATGATCGGTGAAGCCATGGCCGCGGCCGCGGCCAAGGCCGGCGCCGACCTGCGCTACGGGGAGCCGGTGAGCCGCCTGGAGCGCTCCGGGGAGCGCGTCACCGCGGTGATCACCGATCAGGGGGAACGGATCGCCTGTGACCAGGTGGTACTGACCACGGACCTGCCCGCCGCCCACCGGCTGCTCGGTCACCGTCCCCGTAGGCCGGTGCGTCAGCGGTTCTCGCCCTCGGCCGTGGTCCTGCACCTGGGCACCGACCGCACCTGGGACCACCTGTCCCACCACACCATCTCCTTCGGGGCGGCGTGGCAGAGCACGTTCACCGAGATCATCGACCAGGGGCGGACCATGAGCGACCCCTCGCTGCTGGTCACCCAACCGACCCTCACCGACCCCTCCCTGGCACCGGAGGGGCGCCACCTCTTCTACGTGCTGGCGCCCGCGCCCAATCTGGAAGCGGGGGCCATCGACTGGGACGAGGAGGGGAGGCGCTACCGCGACCACATCGTCTCCACCCTCGAATCACGCGGGATGACCGGCCTGGACGCCTCGGTGCGCGCCGAGCACCTGGTCACTCCGGCGGACTGGGCCCGTAAGGGCCTGGCCAGGGGGACCCCCTTCTCGCTGGCGCACACCTTCACGCAGACAGGACCGTTCCGGCCGCGCAACACCGTGCCCGGAACCGCGAACGCCGTGCTGGCGGGCTGCGGCACCACCCCCGGGGTCGGGTTGCCCACGGTCCTGGTCTCCGGCAAGCTCGCGGCCGCCCGCGTGGTCGCCCGGACCGGGAGCGGGGTGCTTCGATGAGCACCGCCACCGCCGAACTCCAGGCGGCCGGGATCGGTCCCGGCCAGTTGCGGGAGGACTACCTGCTCTGCCGGGCCCTGCACGCTCACCACGGCCGTACCTACTACACCGCCACACGTGTCCTGCCGCCTGAGCGCAGACCCGGTGTCCACGCCCTGTACGGCTTCGCGCGCTGGGTGGACGACATCGTCGACGAGCCCGGTCCGGAGCTGACCACCGGGGACCAGCGAGCCCGTCTCGACGCGATCGACGCCGACCTCCACCGCGTCTTCACCGGCGGTGAACCGGGTGAACCCGTCCTGCGGGCCCTGGCGCACACGGTACGGCGCTACGATCTGCCCCGGGACTACTTCACCGCCTTCATGGCGTCCATGCGCATGGATCTGGACGTTCCCGCCTACCGGGACCTCGCACACCTACGCGAGTACATGTACGGCTCGGCCGCGGTCATCGGACTCCAGGTCCTTCCGGTCCTCGGCACGACCGTGCCCCGGGAGGTGGCCGCCCCGCACGCCGCGGCGCTGGGAGAGGCCTTCCAGCTCACCAACTTCCTGCGCGACGTGGCGGAGGACCTGCGCCGGGGCCGGGTCTACCTGCCCGCCGACGTGCTCGCCGACCACGGTGTCGACCGCGCTCTCCTGGAGCACTGCGCGAGTACGCGGACCCCGGACCCGCGCGTGCGCCGTGCGGTCGCCGACCTCGTCGGGATCAACCAGGGGTTCTACCGGGAGGCCGAGCCGGGCATCGCGATGCTCGACCCGGTCGCCAGCCCGTGTGTCGCCACCGCCTTCCGCCTCTACCGCGCGATCCTGGACGAGATCACCGCGGCCCACTTCGACGTGTGGAGTGTGCGGCACCGGGTTTCCGACAGTCGGAAGCTGGCCGCCGCTGTCCCCGCTTTCGCCCGCGCGCTGTGGGCGCGCGGTGTGCCCCGACCCAGAACCGCCACGTGACCCCCCCGCCCGGAGCCCGGAGTGAAGAGAAGGAACCCGATGACTTTGCCGACTCCCGAACGCCGACGCCTTCCGCTGCGCAGGATGCCCCGCGGCACCTGGGCCCGGCAGGAGCCCTCGTGGCGCCAGGCCTCTCCCGCCGTGATCGGCGCGGCGCTCAAGAGAGCACTGGCCCGCCCCTCCGGGAACTGGTTCGTCCTGGCCTCCAGTACCGAGGTGCGGGCCGACCGGCCGTTCGGCCGGGTGGTGGCCGGAACCGAAGTCGTCGCCTGGCGCACCGGCGACGGATCCGTGCACGCGGGTCCGGGCGCCTGCCCCCACCTCGGGGCTCCGCTGTGCCGGGGAGCCGTCGACCAGGGGCGCCTGGTCTGCCGGTGGCACGGGCTCTCCCTGGGCCCCGGCGGTTTCCCGGGATGGAGCCCCTACCCGGCGCACGACGACGGAGTGCTCGTGTGGGTGCGCCTGGACGCGGCCGGAGGCGAGGAACCCACCGACGCACCGGTCGTCCCCCAGCGCCCGCGCGGAGCGAACACGATCGCGGCGGTGGAGAGTCTGGCCGGCCGGTGCGAGCCCGAGGACGTCGTGGCCAACAGGCTCGATCCGTGGCACGGCTCCTGGTTCCACCCCTACTCGTTCGTGGGCCTGAGGGTCACGGAGATACCGGAGGGCCCGGATCCCGACCCGGACCGCATGGTGGTGGACGTGGGTTTCAGGGTGGCGGGCAGGTGGGGTGTGCCGGTGCGCGCCGAGTTCACCTGCCCCGAACCGCGCACCGTGGTCATGCGCATCATCGAGGGAGAGGGGACGGGCAGCGTGGTGGAGACACACGCCACCCCGCTCGGCGTCGACCGCGACGGAGTGCCGCGCACCGCGGTCATCGAGGCCACGGTCGCCGCTTCCAAACGCACCGGATTCGCCCTGGCCCGGCGGGTGGCGGGTGCGGTGCGCCCGGCGATGAGGTTGGTCGCCCGCCGACTGTGGAAGGACGACCTCGCCTACGCCGAGCGGCGTTACCTGCTCCGGGCGTCCGGTCGCTGGCCGGGCTGAGAAGGGGGCTGCCGCGGCGGGCGACGACTTCGCTACGTGCTCTGCCCCCATCGCCTTCGAGCGGCCCGTGCCAGAGCGCGCAGTGCTGTGGAGCGCCCCCGCCGGGGCACGGTCCACAGTGTGTGGCCCCGCCGCCCCCACCGCGACAGAAGCGTGTTCGCGGCGCTCATCCCGCTGGTGGCCGCGCCCTCCATCAGGGCCACCGGCAGGTCCACGCGCACGTGGTCCCCCGCCACGACCAGGGAAGGATCGGGTGTGGTCACCGTGCACCGGTCCGCATAACCCCCCGGGGGGAAGAGCGCGCAGTCCGCACGCATCTCGTGCCGGGCGTCCACCGGCCGGGCCGCGGCCAACTCCGGGTAGACAGCGGTGGCCTGCTCCCACAGGGACTTGCGCTCGGCCTGTGCGTCACACCCTTCGGCCAGCGCGTAGGCGTGCAGTTCCACCACCGAGCCCCCGGTCCGGTCCGACCACTCCCGGGCCTGGTCCTCGTACCGCTCCAGCACGCTGACGTTGTCCAGGGTCGGGTATCCGCCGGTGCCGAGGAAGGCCTGCCGGTGCGGTCGGACCGGGCGGTCCAGCCAGTAGCGCGACACCAGGAACGCGGGGGCGGAGGGGATGCGGGACACCCGGCTCCGCCACCGGGCCGACCCCAGCTCCGGTGAACGGGAGACCAGCTCTCGCAGTCCGCGCGGGTCGGTTGCCAGAACGACCGCGTCGAACTCCCCGCTCCGGGCGCCCGCCGCCTCCGACCAGTCGACACGGTGGCGCAGTCGCCCCCCGGGGGTGATCCCGTCGACCGACGCGCCGGTGCGCAACTCCACTCCCAGGCCTCTCAGGTAGCCCGCCAGCGGGTTCCACAGCGCTTGCGGGAACGGCGACCTCGGTACGTCGAACACCAGCCCCTCCGCGGACCCCAGGAAGTACACGTGGAACATGACCGCCATCTCGGCCGCGGAGAGCTGCTCGGGCGCGGCGAAGAAGCTCCGGCTGAAGACCTCGAAGGCCAGGTGCCGGGCGGTGGCCGGGAAACCGGTGACCTCCAGCAGTTCCCGGGCGCTGCGGTGCCCCATGCGTTCGTGCACCCCGGGCACGTCCACGTCCAGGAGTTGGAGCACGGCTGGGAGGTTCACCCCGGCGAGCTCCCTCAGGGGGAAGCTCGGGCTCGTCGCGGCCAGGGCGAACGCGTTCAGCGGCGGGGTGCGGGGCAGTCCCGAGAACCGGTCCCTGGCACCCGAGCTGTGCACCAGCGGGTAGTCGGGCAGCGCGACCAGGCCGTCCAGGTCCGGGTCGGTCCGTCTGAGCAGACCGCGCAGGTTGTAGTACTGCCGGAAGAACGCGTGGAAGCCCCGGCTCATCGTGGCGGTGCTGCCGTCGGCCAGAGTCGTCTCCCATCCGAGCAGGCGGCCCCCCAGCCCCGACTCGCGCTCCAGCAGTACCACCTCCACATCGCGCTCGGCGAGTCCGCAGGCGGCGGCCAGTCCGGCGATGCCGCCGCCGACGACCGCGACGCGCGGCCTGTGCCCGGGGCGTGGACCGACCGGCGGCGGTGCCGGTACCGGTTCGGCCCGCGGGTCCCGCACATCGGGGTTCACCGTGCCCCCTCCCGCGCGGCGGGGCCCTCACCGGGAGGGCAAGCGGCTTCGCGGGAACCGGATACCGGGCCGCTCTCCCCGGGGCCCGGGCGCCGCAGCGGCCTGCGTCCGACGAAGGTGTGCGTGATCCCGTACTGCCATCCGGGCAGGGGGGCGCTCGCCACCGACTCCAGGCCGACCGCGCGCATCCTCTCCAGCAGAGCGGAGCGCCCGTCGAATTCCAGAACGCTCCGCCACAGGTAGCGGAACAGGTCCGTGCGTCCGGCCAGGGCCCGCCCCGCCGGTATCACCACGCTCCAGCACACCGCCGTCCACACCGCCTGGGCGGAGGCCGAATCGGCCACCGAGTACTCGTGCAGGGCCAGCCGCCCGCCCGGGGCCAGAACCGAGCGCACCGATTCCAGGAAGGCGTCCGGGTCGGGGACGTTGCGTACCAGGTAGGCCGCGAAGACCGCGTCGGCGGAGCCGCCCAGCAGTTCCCGCGCCCACCCCGGGGTGATGTCCTCCGCCCGCGCGAGGTGGAAGGTGACGTTCGCCGGCCATTCCTTGGCCGCGGCGGCCCTCAGCATGCCCTCGGAAGCGTCCACACCGACGATCCTGGCCAGCGGGTACTCGCGTAGCAGGGCCGCGGTGGAGGCGCCCGTGCCGCAGCCCAGGTCCATGAGGAGCAGTCCCTCGCCCCGGGCGGGCAGCCGCAGCCGCCGCGCCGATGTGCGCAGGTCCCGGTGGTAACCCGGGTTGGCGGCGACCAACCGGTCGTAGGAGGAGGCGGCGTTGTCGAACTCGTCCGTCACCGCCCCGGTCTTCATCATCCCTGTCGGGGTGGTCAATTGTTCCTCCAAGGGTTGCGGGGGCCGGGTGGGGAGCCCCGAGCCCTTCCAAGGGGCATGCTTGTGGACATGGCCGACTACGACGTGGTGATCATCGGAGCCGGAGCCGCAGGGCTCACCCTTGCCGATCGCATGGGGGAGGTCAACCAACGACGCGACTCCCCGCTGCGCGTGGCACTCGTGGAGCCTCCCCGGGGCCCGCACACGCCGCCGCCCCGGACGTGGTGTTTCTGGGAACCGGACGGCGGCCCCTGGGACCGGCTGCTGGCCGCTCGCTGGGAGGACCTCTCGGTCGTGGGCCCGGACGGGGCCGAGTACCGCTCCTCGGCAGCGCCCTACGTCTACAAGATGCTCCGTTCGGCCGACGTCCAGGCGCACGTACGCGCCACCGCGGACGAGCACGTCGAACAGAGGGAACTGTACGTCCAGCGGGTCGCCGACGGTACCGACCACGCCGCTCTCACGGCCCTGGGGCCTGACGGAGATCGGGTGGTCCTCACCGCGCGGTGGGTGTTCGACTCGCGTCCGCCCTCCCCCGTGCCCGCGGGCCGCACCCACCTGCTCCAGCACTTCCGCGGTTGGTTCGTGCGCACGGCCGAGGACTCCTTCGACCCCGACGCGGCGGTGCTCATGGACCTCCGCCCGCCTCAGCCCCGGCACGGGGTGGCCTTCGGCTACGTGCTCCCCCTGTCCACCCGCGAGGCTCTGGTGGAGTACACCGAGTTCGGCCGTACCCCCCTCACCACTCCCGAGTACGACCTGGCACTCAAGGACTACTGCGACCGCGCCGGCCTGCCCGAAGTCGAGGTCACCGCGACCGAACAGGGCAGGATCCCGATGACCGACGCGCGCTTCGCGACCCGCGCCGGGCGGCGCCTGTTCAGGGTGGGCACCGCCGGGGGCGCGACGAGGCCGTCCACCGGTTACACGTTCAGCGGGGTGGGACGGCAGGCCGCGGCGATAGCCGAAGCCCTGGTGCACGACCGGGTACCGGTGCCGCCGGTCCCGCACCGCCCCCGCCACCTGGCGATGGACGCCGTCATGCTGCGGGCCCTGGACAGCGGCCGGGTGTCGGGTGCTGACTTCTTCACCCGGCTCTTCTCGGCCAACCGCTTCGGTGACGTACTGGCCTTCCTCGACGGGGAGTCGGGGCTCGCCCGTGAACTGGCCATGGGATGGTCCACTCCGGTCGCCGCGATGGCGCTGAGCACGGCCGACCATCTGTGGTACTCCCTGAGTTCCCGTTTCAGTCCCTGACGGCGGACAGGACGGCCACGGCCTCGGAGAGGGAACCGAGGTGCCCGTCCGCGAACCGAAGTGAGGACCCCGCCTCCCGCCAACCCGGCCCGGCCGTGTAGAGAGCGGTGCGCTCAGGCGCGGAAACCGTGCTGCGCGCGGTCGTCACCAGGGTCTCGGAGTCGTGCGCGCTGCTGGTGTGACACCACAGGACCACCGCGCGCGGGCCCACCCGGCGTACGGCGCGCACCGTCGCCTCGGTGGGGGTGCAGGGTCCCAGGACGCGGTGTGCCAGCCCCGCTTCGCGCAGAGCGGCGGCCAACGCCTCCACCGGCAGGCTGTGCATCTCGTGCGGTACGCAGGCCAGGACGACCGGCCGGTCCCGGCCGCCGGACGGCGGAGGCGGTCCGGGCACGCGGCGCAGGACCGAGGACACGCACCAGGAGAGGAGGTGCTCCACCTCGATGTGGCGTTGTGTCTCCTCCCATTTGCGCCCCATCCCGTACAGCAATGGCATCGCCAGGTCCTCCCAGGCCAGGACGGTCCCGTAGCGTGCCACGGCTTTCTGCAGAAGGCTTTCGACGAGATCGGAATCCATCCGCATGGCGGCTCTGGTCAGCCCCTGGAGCGTGGGGGAGGCGGTTCCCAGCGCGGTGGCCCGCACTTCGCTTCGCGGCTCCGGGAGCATCGGCGGTTCGGCGGTGCGCGCGGTCAGGACCTGGCGCGCGGCCTCGGCCGCGGGCATGCCCTCGCCGACCAGACGGCACAGCTCCCGGAGACGGGCGACATCGGCGGGGGAGTAGCGCCGGTGCCCTCCCGGGCTGCGTTCACGCGGGCCGACCCCGTAGCGCCGGTCCCAGCTGCGCAGGGTGGTCGGTGCTATCCCGAGCAGCCGTGCCGTGGCCCCCGGGCTGAGTGCGTCCATCATGGCGCCCCAACACGTTGCGAAATCGGTGCGACTTGTGACACAGGCCGCTGACCTCTGACTCTAGTCCTGAGAGCACCGAAAGGGGCAACGACATGGAACTGGACACCACACGTCGGGCGGACCGGCGCCTGGACCTGGTCTACCGTATCGGGGCTGGGTTGACCGGGCTTGTCCTGGTGGGCTTCGGCAGCGCGGGGCTGATGATCAGGCTGCCGCTCTTCGACACCCAGGGCGAGGTCATCGCGGGGCTTTCCACCAACGGCGCACTGAGCTTCATCTCCATCGCCATCGGTTCCCTCCTCGTGGGGGCGGCGATTCTGGGCGGGAAGTTCGCGTCCACGGTGTGCGTCGCCGTGGGTGCGGCCTTCGTGGTCAGCGGACTGGTGAACCTCTACCTGATGAGTACGGACTTCAACGTTCTGGCCTTCTCCATGCCCAACGTGATCTTCAGCTTCGTGGTCGGCCTCGTGGTCATGACCTTCGGCATGTACGGCCGGTTCAGCGGGGGGTTGCCGGAGGACAACCCCTTCCAGCGGCACCGCCACCCCGAGGCCTCCGCCGACGAGGAGGGGCGGGAGAGCGGTGCGACGGGGGAGGACCGCGTTCGGGGCCACGGGGCGAACCGGCTCGCGGGCCCGCGGGGTACGGCCACCGGTGTCCCCGGTCCGCGCTCCGCGGCGCGACAGGACAGCGCCGAGGAGTCCCGGGGATGAGTGCTGCCACGGGGCGCCTCGCCCTGGTGACGGGGGCCAGCGGCTACATCGGCGGTCGTCTGGTCCCGGAGCTGCTGGCCGCCGGGTACAGGGTCCGCTGCCTGGCCCGGACCCCGGACAAACTACGTGATCACCCCTGGCGGGACCGCGTCGAGGTGGTCCGGGGCGACGTGGTCTCCGGGGAGGGCCTGCCGGAGGCACTGTCCGGTGTGGACGTGGCCTACTACCTGGTCCACTCCATGGGCGGTGGCCGCGACTTCGTCAACACGGACGCCGAAGGCGCGAGGCGGTTCGCCGAGGCGGCGGGGGAGGCCGGGGCCGGACGCGTCGTCTACCTCGGGGGACTGGCCCCGGAGCACGTCGAACTGTCAGAGCACATGGCCTCGCGGGAGGAGGTCGGGCGGATCCTGCTGGATGCGCCGGTGCCCGCCGTGGTGCTGCGCGCCGCTGTCATCCTCGGGTCCGGATCGGCGTCCTTCGAGATGCTGCGGCACCTGACGGAGCGACTTCCCGCGATGACCACGCCCCGGTGGGTGCGCAGCCGGGTGCAGCCCGTCGCCGTTCGGGACGTGCTGCGCCTGCTCGTACGCGCGGACGAACTCCCGGAGGAGACCAACCGGACCTTCGACATCGGCGGACCCGAGATCCTCAGCTACGCGCAGATGATCCAGAGGTTCGCCGCCGTGGCGGGGCTGGTCCGCCGGCTGATTATTCCGGTGCCGGTTCTGTCCCCGGGGCTGTCGAGCCTGTGGGTCGGCCTCATCACACCGGTTCCGCCGTCGGTGGCCCGGCCGCTGGTGGAGTCGTTGCGGCACGACTCGGTGACGGCGGAGGACGATCTCGCCCGGCTTCTGCGCGATCACGAGCGCATCGGTTTCGACGAGGCGGTGCGCCTGGCGCTGCGGCGCATCGACGAGGACCGCGTGGACACGCGCTGGTCCTCCGCCGCGTGGCCCAGCGCGCCGTCCGACCCGTTGCCGACCGACCCCGACTGGGCCGGGGGCAGCCTGTACACCGACCGCCGGGCGCGTCACGTGGACGCCGCCCCGTCGGAGCTGTGGCGGGTCATCGAGGGCATCGGCGGTGAACGCGGTTGGTACTCCTGGCCGCTCGCCTGGGCCGCGCGCGGCTGGATCGACCTCGCGGTGGGCGGGGTGGGCCTCAGGCGCGGCCGCCGTGACCCCGAGCGCCTGCGGGTAGGGGACTCGTTGGACTTCTGGCGTGTCGAGGAGCTCGTCCCCGGCGAACTCCTGCGGCTGCGAGCCGAGATGCGCCTGCCGGGCCTGGCCTGGCTGGAACTGCGCGTGGGGGTCCAGGACGGGCGCACGGTGTACTGCCAGCAGGCTCTGTTCCATCCGCGCGGTCTGCTGGGGCACCTGTACTGGAAGGCGGTCACGCCCTTCCACGGGATCGTCTTCGGGTCGATGGCCGACAACATCGCCGCCCGGGCCGCCGCCACCGACGAACCGGCCGTACGCACCTGAACCACGCGGCGGGGCCGGACCGGCCCCGCCCGGCGTGACCTGGTCCGGGTGTGCGTTATCGTATGGGGGTAATTAGCTAGGATTCCAAGAAGCTTGGATTTCTAGTCAAATGCTGGGCCCTACCCACCTACCCGGAAGGACTCCCGCCGTGAGGGAACGACACGAGCCGCCACGCAGACGATCACGCTGGTGGGTCGGCGCGGCTCTGCTGGTCAGCCTGGTCTGGCTGCTAGGTGCGGGCCCCCTGGGGGCGTTCCTGGGCAGGCTCGGGGAAGTCCAGGCCAACGACCCCGGCGCGTTCCTGCCGGTCGGAGCCGAATCCACCGAAGCCGCGGAACTCGCCGGGGACTTCGACCGGGGCGACACCGTCCCCGCCATCGTGGTCCTGTCCGCCGACCGCGAGCTCACCGGCACCGACCTCGCCGAGGCGGGTGCCCTGGCCGAGCGGATCGGTGCCGAGCCCTGGGCCACCAGCCAGGTCATCGGCCCGATCCCGGGCACCGAGGACCCCTCCGTCGCCCAGCTCATCGTTCCGATCGGTGAACGCTTCGACACCGGCGACTCCGTGGCCGAACTGCGCGCGCTCCTGGCCGATGACCCCCTCCCCGGGATCCAGGCCCAGGTCACCGGGCCCGCCGGGTACGCGGCCGACCTCGTGGCGGCCTTCGCCGGCATCGACTCCACCCTGTTGATCGTCGCGGTCGTCGCCGTCCTGGTCATCCTCATCGCGGTCTACCGCTCACCCCTGCTGCCGGTGCTGGTGATCGTCGCCTCACTGCTGGCCCTGGGACTGTCCGGGGCACTGGTCTACGCCGCCGCCGACACCGGCTTGGTCAGCCTCAACGGCCAGAGCCAGGGCATCCTGTTCATCCTGGTCGTGGGCGCCTGCACCGACTACGCGCTGTTGCTCGTCGCCCGTTACCGGGAGGAACTGGCTGCCCGGGAGCGCGTGCCCGAAGCGGTCCTCGCCGCGGTCCGGGGCGTCACCGGACCCGTCCTCGCCTCCGGCGGAACCGTCATCCTCGGCCTGCTCTGCCTGCTCGCCGCCGACCTCGCCTCCACTCGCAGCCTCGGTCCCGTGGTCGCCATCGGGGTGGCCGCCGCGATGCTCTCCGCGATGACCTTCCTGCCCGCCGCCCTCGCCCTGTGCGGTCGGGCCGCCTTCTGGCCCACCAAGCCGCACCACACCCGCCACGAGGAGGGCCAGAGCACCGACCAGGTCCTGCGCCAGCACCCCTTCTGGGGGCGCGTCTCCGCCACGGTCGCCCGCCGCCCGCGCGCCTACTGGCTGGGCACCACCGCCCTGCTGATCGCCGCGGCCGTGTTCGCGCCCCAGTTCAGCGCCCAGGGCACCGGGCAGGCGGAGGTCTTCCGCACCCAGGTCGAGGCGGTGGACGGCCAGGAAGCACTCACCCGCGGATTCGGCGCCGAGTCCAGCGCCGCGCCCGCGCTCGTGGTGGCCGACGCGGAGTACCTGGACGAGGTGGTGGCCGCCGCCGAGAGCCTGCCCGACGTCGACGGGGCTGCCCCGGTCACCGAACCCGGACCGCCCGCGGGCCAGGCCCCCGGCGAGGACCCCGCGCCCCTGGTGGAGGACGGCCACGTCCTGGTCGAGGTGGTGCTGGCCGCTGACCCCGAATCCCCCGAGGCGGTGGCGGCCGTGCGCGGCCTGCGCGCCGAGCTGGGTTCGATCGAGGGGGCGAACGCCCTGGTGGGAGGGGTGAGCGCCACCGACCTCGACACCCTGGAGACCGCGCAACGGGACTTCGTCGTGGTCGTGCCACTGGTGCTGGTGGTCGTCTTCCTGGTCCTGATCCCGCTGTTGCGGTCGCTGGTGGCCCCACTGCTCCTGATGGCCGCCAACGTGCTCTCGTTCGCCGCCGCCCTGGGGGTGGGCACTGTGGTGTTCGACCACGTCCTCGGCCTACCCGGAGCCGACCCGGTGGTGCCGCTGTTCGCCTTCGTGTTCCTGGTGGCGCTGGGGATCGACTACAGCATCTTCCTGATGTCCCGGGCCCGCGAGGAGGCCCTCACCCGCGGGCACCGCGAAGGCGTCCTGCGGGCGCTGACGGTGACCGGAGGGGTGATCACCTCAGCCGGGGTGGTGCTGGCCGCGACCTTCGCCGCGCTCGCCGTGATCCCGCTGCTCTTCCTGCTGCAACTGGCGTTCCTGGTGGCGTTCGGAGTGCTGGTGGACGCGCTGCTGGTACGGACGCTGCTCATCCCCGCCCTGTCCCTCGACGCGGGGCCGCGCCTGTGGTGGCCGGGCCGGGCGGCCCGAACCGGTGACGGGCCCCGGCCCGACTCCGCTTCCGCGTCCCCGCCCCTCATCGCCATCGCCGCTACAACAACTCGCCCGGAAGCTCCCGGTAGGTCTGACTGATCTTGCGGAGCAGGTCCGGCCGGGGAAGGCTCACCCCGTCGATCGAGCCCACCGGCCGGACCCCGGTGACGGCGTTGGTGACGAAGGCCCCCGCGGTCCGGGTGGCCGCCACGGCCGCCAGGGGGCGGGTGGAGACCGGGACCCCGAGCGCCTCGGCGACCTGGCCGACCAGCCGCATCGTCACCCCGGGCAGGCAGGGGGCCTGCGGCCAGACCAGCCCTGACCCGTCCAGGAAGCCGATGTTCCAGGTGGGGCCTTCGGAGACACGGCCGTCCACACCCGTGAACAGGGCGTCGTCGAATCCGTCCAGCTGGGCCGCGCGCCGTTGCCGGATCGCCCCGAACAGCCCGGTGCCCTTGACCATCGGGGTGTCCCGCGAGAACAGGCGGGTACCGAGGTGGATCGGCGGCGGGACGGACCCCGGGGCCGAACGGGTCGTCACCAGGATCTGGGGCAGGGACCGGGCACTGGGGCGACCCAGATCCAGGGCGGGGTCGTAGACGGTCACCCGGACCACGGCGGGCGAGGGGTGCGCACGCGCTGAGCGGCGTGCGAGTTCGCGTACGCGCGGGATGTCGAGTTCGGTGCCAAAGAGGGTCGCGCAGTCCCGGCTCAGGCGCTCCACGTGCAGATCCAGGCCGCGCACGCGTAGGTCCGTGACCAGCATGGTCGTGAAATGCCCGTAGCCGTACAGGGCGAGAGCGGCGAGTTCTCCCGTGCTGACGGGGCGTCCGTTCAGTTCCATTACGGGCACCATTCTGGCACTTCGGGACCTCCGGCAGCAGGCGGTTGGGCGGCCGGGTCCGGACGGAGAAGGGCCCGGGTCCATCGCGCCCCGGGCCGGTCTCAGGTGCGGGAAGTCCGCTCCAACTCGACGAACGCGGTGACCAGCTGGTCCTCCGAGGTGTCCAGGTACTCGGTGAGTTCGGCGGCCGCGGTCTCGGCATTCCCCTCGACCAGTGCCAGGTGGATGCGCCGGTTCCACTTGAGGTAGGGGTCGTGGAACTCACGGGGCGCGGCCATCACGTGGAACACCAGCCGGGTCTCGGCCAGCACCTGTCTCATGAACTCGTTGATCCGCTCACTCCGCGCCAGGGCGGCGAGCGCCTCGTGGAAGTGCATGTTCGCGCTGCCCATCCGCCACCAGTCCTCCTCGGCGCGGGCCCGCTCGCCCTCGTCGACGGCGGCGCCCACGGCACGCACCAGTTCCGCCGGGGCGTTGCCCGCCCCGCGCACGGCGGGAAGTTCCAAAGACCTGCGCGCATTGAACAGATCGCGGACGTCTTCGCTGGTGGGGCGGTTGACGAACACCCCGCGGTGCATGTGGTGCACGAGCAGGCGCTCGCGGCTCAGGAGCCGGAAGGCCTCGCGCAGCGTGTTCCGGGAAACCTGGTACTTGCGGCTGAGCTTCTCCTCGGACAGGCGCACGCCGGGGGCCAGCGCGCCGTCGATGACGAAGGTGCGCAGCAGGTCGGCGACGCGTTCGGCCTGGCTGGTGGGCCGCGCCAGGGCGGGCGCGGGCAGCCGGTCGATGTGGTCCTCGGTCGCCGTCACGTGAGCCCCTTCGACTGCTTCGTGCGTGCCCGCACCGGGCGGGGTGGTCCCACCAATGTTACGTACCGGAGGCGCCGGGATTTTACTTACCTGTCCTTTACCAAGTCCGCACGATTGAAGTATTGTTCAACAATCCAACGATGATGTTGGTCACCAGGACCGTTCGATCTCCCCACACTGGAGAAAGCCATGGGCGACAAGCCCCCCGCACCCGCTCCCGCGCCGATACGCCCCCGACTCGGCCGCGTAGCTCTGAGCAGCGGTCTCCTCGGCGCCATGTTCCTGATGGCCACCAGCGCCGTCGGCCCCGGATTCATCACCCAGACCACGACCTTCACCGCGCAGCTCGGAGCCGCGTTCGCCTTCGCGATCCTGGTTTCGATCCTGGTCGACATCGCCGTGCAGCTGAACATCTGGCGGGTCATCGGCGTCTCGAACACGCGCGCCCAGGACCTGGCCAACAAGGTGCTCCCCGGGGCCGGTTACCTGCTCGCCGCCCTCATCGTCTTCGGCGGCCTGGTCTTCAACATCGGCAACATCGCCGGCACGGGCCTGGGCCTGGACGCCATGATCGGCCTCGACCCGCGTGTCGGCGCGATCATCTCGGCCGCGGTCGCCATCGTCATCCTGGCCGTCAAGCAGCTGGGAGTGGCCCTGGACCGCATACTCGTGGTCCTCGGCGTGCTCATGATCGCCCTCACCGCCTATGTGGCCTTCGCGTCGAACCCGCCGGTGGGCGAGGCCCTGCGCCAGTCCGTGCTGCCCGAGGCGGCCAGTAGCGACCTCTTCCTCGCCACCATCACCATCATCGGAGGCACGGTCGGCGGCTACATCACCTACGCGGGCGCCCACCGCCTCATCGAGCAGGGCAGGGGCGGCCGCGAGAACATCGCCGCCATCACCCAGACCTCCGTCACCGGCATCATCGTCACCGGCCTCATTCGGGTTCTCCTCTTCCTCGCGATCCTCGGCGTGGTCTCGGGAGGCGTCGCGATCATGGACTCGCCCAACCCTTCGGCCGAAGCCTTCCACCAGGCCGCCGGAGAGGTCGGCATGCGCCTGTTCGGCATGATCATGTGGGCGGCCGCGGTCAGCTCCGTGATCGGCGCCTCCTACACCTCCGTCTCCTTCGTCACCACGTTCTCCCCGTGGCTGGAACGCCACAAGGGCAAGCTGGTCACCGGCTTCATCGGGATCTCCCTGGCGATCTACCTGATCTCCGGCCAGGCCCCCGTCACGCTGCTGGTCATGGCGGGCGCCCTCAACGGTGTGATCCTTCCGGTCGGCCTCGGCCTGCTCCTGTGGGTGGCCGCACGCCACTCCCGCACCCTGCTCGACGGCTACCGCTACCCGCGCTGGCTGATCGTCATCGGCGTCGCGGCGTGGCTGCTCACCGCCTACATGGCGGTCAACTCCCTGAGCGGTATCGCAGCCCTCTGGCAGTAGCTCCGGCAGACCCGGGGCCAGCACCGGAAACACCCGGCACGGTGGAGGTACCGGCACAACGGAGTGCCGGTGCCACCACCGGGTACGAGAAACAGGAAAGAGGAGCAGCACGTTGCGTATCGATCTCAACTCCGACCTCGGCGAGAGCTTCGGCCGCTGGGAACTCGGTGACGAGCAGGCCCTGCTGTCCATCGTGACCAGCGCCAACGTCGCCTGCGGCTTCCACGCCGGCGACCCCTCGGTCCTGCGCCGCACCACCGCCGAGGCCGCCGCGCGCGGGGTCGCCGTCGGCGGGCACGTGGCCTACCGGGACCTCGCCGGGTTCGGCCGCCGCTTCGTGGACGTGCCCCCCGCCGAACTCACCGACGAAGTGCTCTACCAGCTCGGCGCCCTGTCCTCCTTCACCGCGCTGACCGGCGACCGCATCCGCTACGTCAAGCCGCACGGAGCCCTGTACAACGCGATCGTCCACCACGAGGACCAGGCCGCCGCGGTCGTGGAGGCCGTCCGCGCCTTCGACCCCGACCTCCCCGTCCTCGGCCTGCCCGGCTCGCGCTTCCTGGAGAAAGCAGAGAAAGCGGGCCTGCGCACCTACCGCGAGGCCTTCGCCGACCGCGCCTACACCCCGCAGGGCACTCTCGTCTCACGCCGCGAGCCCGGCTCCGTCCTGCACGATCCCGAGGCCATCGCCGCCCGCTGCCTGCGCATCGCCCGAGGCGAACCGATCGAGGCCGTGGACGGCAGCGAGATCCTCGTCGAGGCCGACTCCCTGTGCGTGCACGGTGACAGCCCCGGAGCCGTGGACATCGCCCGAGCCGTGGCCGACCTGCTCCGCGCGCGGGGCGTGACCATCGCCCCGTTCACCGCGGATCCGTCCGCCCCCGCTTCGTTCACCACCGCTCCGTCCACCTCCGCCTGACCGAGCCCGTCCTGATTTGGAGCCATCCGTGCGCGTCCTGAACTGCGCAGACACCGGGGTTCTGGTGGAGGTCGCCGACCTCGCCCAGGTCATCGCCCTGGGTTCCGCCCTGGAAGCGGACCCGCTACCCGGCGTCGCCGACGTCGTCCCCGCCGCCCGCACCGTCCTGCTGCGGCTGGAACCCGGCACCGACCCGGCCGAGATCACCGCGGCCGTCACCGGCATTCCGCTGTCCGCCGAGGCCAGCCAGGGTGTCGGCGAGACCGTCACCATCCCCGTCCACTACGACGGGGAGGACCTCGACGACATCGCCGAACTCACCGGACTCAGCCCGCGAGAGGTCGTGCGCGCCCACACCTCGGCGGCATGGACGGTCGCGTTCTGCGGGTTCGCCCCCGGCTTCGGTTACCTGGTCGGCGACGACCCGCGCCTGCATGTTCCCCGCCGAGGCGAGGCCCGCACCCGTGTCCCCAAGGGCTCCGTCGCCCTGGCCGGGGAGTTCACCGGCGTGTACCCGCGCAGCTCCCCGGGAGGGTGGCAGCTGCTCGGCCGGACCGACGCGGTGACCTGGGACCTGGACCGGAACCCACCAGGCCTGTTGCGGCCGGGTGTGCGCGTGCGCTTCGAGGAGGTCGTGTGAGCCCGCGGACCAAGCGCCGAGAAAGCGTGCTCTCGCCGAAGGGGGAGCCCTTTGCGGCGCGGGGCGGCCGGACCGCCACCGCTCTGGAGGTCCTGGCGACCGGCCCGATGACCACCGTGCAGGACGCGGGACGCTTCGGCCACGCCGCCCTGGGTGTGGGGCGTTCCGGCGCAGCCGACACCGACTCCTACGCTCTCGCCAACCGCCTCCTCGCCAACCCCCCGGGCGCCGCCGCTCTGGAGACCACGCTCGGCGGGCTCAGGGTTCGGGCGCACGGGGCGGTCACCGTCGCGGTGACCGGAGCCCAGGCGCCGGTCCGGGTGAACGGTCGCGGCGCGGCGGTCAACGAGGTCCTGCACCTGCCCGACGGCGCCGAACTCGCCCTGGGCGCGCCCGCCCGCGGCCTGCGCTCCTACCTGGCCGTGCGCGGGGGAGTGGCGGTGCCTTCCGTGTTGGGTTCACGCAGTACCGACGTGCTCGCCGGTCTCGGTCCCGCCGTCCCCCGGGTCGGGGACGTACTCCCGGTCGGTGCGGCCCCCCCGACCTTTCCGAACCTGGACCACGTCCCGGCCCGGGCGGTGGGCGGGGACCGGGTGGAACTGCGGGTCGAGCTCGGCCCGCGTGAGGACTGGTTCACCGAGCGGGCCCTAGCGGCACTGCTGTCCGGCGACTACGAGGTGACCTCCCGCAGCGACCGGGTCGGTGCCCGACTGGCCGGGCCGCCCCTGGAGAGGTCGCGCGAGGGCGAGCTGCCCAGCGAGGGCATGGTCGCCGGGGCGCTCCAGGTGCCCCCGGGCGGGGAACCGGTGCTGTTCCTCGCCGACCATCCGGTGACCGGCGGCTACCCGGTGGTGGCGGTGGTGCGCTCCGCCGACCTGCCCAAGGCCGCCCAGGCCCGCCCGGGAACACGTATCCGCTTCGTTCTGTGGCCAGGAGTGTAGGAGAAACCGATGAACCCCGCCGAACTCTCGCCCAGCCGGGCCCGAGCCCTGTTCCGTGACGGCCTGCGGGTACCCACGTCCGGCTACAGTCCGGGATACGCGCAGGCCAACCTGATCTCCCTGCCACGGGACCTCGCCTTCGACTTCCTGCTCTTCGCCCAGCGCAACCCCAAGGCCTGCCCGGTACTGGACGTCACCGAGCCGGGGGAGGTGTCGGCCTCGGTGTTCGACGGAGACCTGCGCACGGACCTGCCCGCCTACCGGGTGTACCGCGACGGGAAGCTCGTCGAGGAGCGCGCCGACGTCACCGACCTGTGGCGGGACGACCTCGTGTCCTTCCTCATCGGGTGCAGTTTCACCTTCGAGACCCCGCTGTTGGAGGCCGGGGTGCCGGTCCGCCACATCGAGGCCGGCACGAACGCCGCCATGTACGAGACCGATCGGGCCTGCCGATCGGCCGGACGCTTCTCCGGGCCGCTCGTGGTGTCCATGCGCCCGATCCCGGCCGGTCAGGTCGCGGACGCCGTCCGGATCACTTCCCGCTACCCGGCGGTGCACGGGGCACCGGTGCACGTCGGAGACCCCGCGGCTCTGGGCATCGCGGACCTGGACCGGCCCGACTACGGCGACCCGGTCCAGGTCAGGGAGGGCGAAGTACCGGTGTTCTGGGCCTGCGGGGTGACCCCGCAGGCCGCGGTGGTAGCCTCCGCCCCCGAGTTCGCCATCGGCCACGCGCCCGGCCACATGGCGATTACCGACGCCAGGGACACCGAGTACCAGGTGCCCTAGCCGCCGGTCGCTCCGGAGCCCGGCTCTAGCGTTCCTCCGGGGCCGGGGCCGGGGCCGGGGTGTCGGGGAAGGACAGGCCGGAACGGTTCTGCCCGCCCCGGAGCCGGGCACCCTGCCGTTCCCGCGGGTCCTTCTCCCCTTCCCGGCCTCCGTCGTCTTCCTGATCCTGGCCCCGGCCCTCCTCTTCTGGGGCTGCGACATCGGACTCCGACCGCTCGGACCGGCACATGGGACCGCCTCCAGGGGTATCGACTGGCCTCCAGCGTAGAAGTCCCTCCGGGCCCGAGCCTTCGAACGGGTCCCGCTGTCAGGGCGTTCGGAGTCCGTCCGCGGCCAGGGCGCCCAGGCGGCCGTCGCGCATCTGGAGCACCTGCTTGGCCGAGCTCAGGTACTCGGTGTCGTGGGTGACCAGCAGGGTCGCCACGTCGAACGTCCTGGTCGCCTCAGCCAGCAGTTCCATGATCCGCGCGCCCCGTTCGTGGTCCAGCGCGGCGGTCGGCTCGTCCACCAGCAGCGCGCTCGGGCGCCCCGACAGCGCGCGGGCGATGTTGACCCGCTGTCGCTCGCCTCCGGACAACTGGTGCGGGCGCCGCCGCTCCTTACCGGACAGCCCCACCGCGGCCAGGGTCTCCATCGCCGACGTCCGTGCCTCGCGCAGCGAACGCGCACGCATGTGCTCGGTGACCATCAGCTGTTCCACGGCGGTCAGCGAGCTGATCAGGTTCGGCTGCTGGAAGACGATCCCCACCTCGGCCAGGCGGAGTTCGGCCATCTCCCGGGGCCGCAGCCCCAGAGTCTGGACCCCGCCGACCCTCACCCGGCCGGAGTCCGGCCGGATCAGGGTCGCGGCCACCGCCAGCAGGCTCGATTTACCCGAACCGGAGGGGCCGACCACCGCGGCCAGCTCACCGGGGGCCACCCGTACCGACACGCGGTCCAGGGCGGTGACCACCCCGTCCCCGTCGGGGTAGGTCAGGGTCACATCGCTCAGTTCCAGGCTCATCGGACGCCTCCCAGGGCGGTCAGCGGGTCAACGGAGGTGATACGGCGGACGGCCAGGACGGCACCGAGCATGCCCAGCGCGACCATGGCGGCGACCGGGCCGAGTGTGGTGGCCGCGGTCAGCGCGAAGGGCAGCACCGAGGCGGCCAGGGCACCCAACCCCACCCCCGCGGCGCCGCCCACCGCGGTGCCCAGGAGCAGCACGATCAGGGCCTGGGCCAGGGCGTCCCGCAGCAGGTAGCGGGTGGATCCGCCCAGAGCCTTGAGAATCGCGATGTCACCGCTGCGCTGGATCGTCCACACGGTCAGGAACGCGCCGATGACCAGCGCGGAGATCGCGTACAGGAAACCCTGCATGGTGACCAGGGAACTGTTCTCGGAGGAGAACGAACCGATCGCCTGGAGGCTGCCGGACAGGGTGGTGGACACCGTGTCGGCCTCCTCGTCCACCGCGCCCTCCTCGGCCTCGGTCACGGCCTCCGGGCTCGCCTGGGAGTCGATCCGCGAGGCGATCACGTTGGCGATCGGCGCGTCGTGCCCCTCCGCGTGCCGTACCCGGGGGTCGATTCCCTGCCAGACCTCGATGTCGGTCCACACGGCGGGGAGGTGGCTGTAGTGCTCGGTCGGAGCCACCGCGCTGACGGTCAGCTCGGTACCGGCGACGGTCACGGTGTCGCCGGTGGTGGTCCCCAAGTCCTCGGCGATCACCTCGCTGACCACCAGGCCGCCCCCGGGCACCAGGCCCTCGGGCGCCAGGCGGCCGTCCGAAGACACACCGAACAGCGCGGCGGCGGTGCCGTTGCCGTCCTCCAGCTCGACCCGGCTCTGGGTGATGCCGACCGGCTCGGCCCACTCCACCCCCTCCGCGCCGGTCCAGACGTCGAGCTGGGCCCGGGTGACGGTGCTGTCGGCGTAGGACTCCTCCGGGGCGCCGTCCCCGGACGCCCCGAAGGCGACGCGGTCCGCGGGCAGGTTCCGGACCGCTGAGGTGGACTGGTCCGCCAAACCCGCGGTCAGCCCGGACAACAGGACGATCAGCACGGTGATGAGGGCGACGACGGAGCCCATCAGCGCGAACCGCCCCTTGGCGAAGCGGATGTCACGAAGGGCGACGAACACGGCGGCCCTCCTTCCTGGAAACTCTCGGTGGACTGGTGCTTCCAGCCTCGTTCGGACCAAGATCATCGGCATCGGGCGAACGGAGCGTTCCCCGGGGCGTCCGGGTGGAGCGGGGACTCAACCGAACGATGGATGCCCCGCCCCGCCTCACCGTCGTACGCTGCACTGATGCGGTACAGCAGAATGCGGGCTCCCGAACTGCCCGGGGTGACGACGGTGCTCAAGGTGCTGCGTCTGCTCCTGCACGCCTGCTTCCTGTTCCTGCTCGGGGTCGGCACCCTCCGGTACGTGCTCACCCACCTCGGCGCGGACTCGGCACACCCGCAGTGGGCACACGGTGCGGTCGTCTGCGGAGCCGTACTGCTCGGAGCGGTCTACTGCGCCGGTGCTCTGGTCGCCCGGCACGACGTGCACCGAACCCGCTCCCTCGTCTGGCTCGCGGCGGTCACCCTCCTGTGGGCGCTGCTGGCCCTGGCGGGGCCGGACTTCGTGTGGTTGGCCTTCCCGCTGTACTTCCTCCACCTGCATTTGCTGCGAGGGCTCCACTCGGTGGTGGCGGTCGTGGTCATCACCGCCTCCGTGGTTCTCGGGCAGGCCCTGCACGGTGGGAACCTCACCGTCGGCATGGTCCTGGGGCCTGTGTTGGGGGCCGTGTTCGCGGTGGCGATCGCCGCCGGGTACATGGCCCTGCACCGGGAGAGCGAGCGGCGCCGCGAACTCATCGACACCCTCACCCGCACCCGCGACGAACTCTCCGCCGCCCAGCGACGTACGGGTGTCCTCGACGAACGGGAACGCCTGTCGCGGGAGATCCACGACACCCTCGCCCAGGGGCTGTCCAGCATCGTGCTGCTCCTGCGCGCGGCCGAGAGCGCCCTCCCCCAGGACACCGGTCTGGCGGCCACCCGCATCGCCGAGGCCCGGGAGAGCGCTTCCACGAACCTCGCCGAGGCGCGCAGGTTCGTGCGGGACCTGGCCCCGCCCTCGCTGACCGGCGCCAACCTGCCCGAGGCGCTGACCCGCCTCTGCGAACGGGTCAGCCGCACCGGCGGGATCGACTGCCGGTTCCGCACCGACGGCGCCCCCACCGAACTCCCCTCCGGCTACGAGGTCGCGCTGCTGCGCGCCGCCCAGGCCAGTCTGGCCAACGTCACCGCGCACGCTCACGCCGACACCGCGGTGGTCACCCTCGGCTACCTGGGCCAGGAGGTCACCCTGGACGTGTACGACGACGGGGTCGGCTTCGATCCGCGGGCGCCGCTCACCCGCGCGGGCGGTACCGGCTACGGGATCGCCGCGCTCCGGGAGCGCGTGAGGGCGCTGGGCGGGCGCCTGGACGTGGAGTCCGCCCCGGGCGAGGGCACCGCCGTGGCCGTCCGACTTCCCCTGACCGACGAGGAGACCCCGTGACCGATCCGACCGACCGCTCCCTCCCCCGGGAGCCGCGGCTGCGCATCCTGCTGGTGGACGACCACCCGGTCGTACGCCACGGGCTCAAGGCGATGTTCGCCGAGCGCCCCGACATGGACGTGGTGGCGGAGGCGGCCGACGGCCGGGCCGCCCTGGACGCGCTCACCGGGCCCGGGACGCGGGGCGCGGGCGTCGACATCGTTCTCATGGACCTGCGGATGGGCACGGGCATGGACGGGGTCACCGCGATCCGGCACATCACCGAGCTCGACTCCCCGCCACCCGTCCTCGTCCTCACCACCTACGACACCGACGCCGACATCCTCGCCGCGGTCGAGGCCGGGGCCACCGGCTACATGCTCAAGGACGCGCCGCCGGAGCAGCTGTGCGAGGCCGTGCACGCGGCGGCGCGCGGCCAGACGGCGCTGGCCCCCGGCGTCGCGAACCGCCTCATGGACCGGCTCCGCTCTCCTCGCCCCGCGCTGAGCGGGCGTGAGCTGGAGATCCTCGGACTGCTGGCCGAAGGGCTGTCCAACCGGGCGATCTCCCGAGAGCTGTTCATCAGCGAGGCGACGGTCAAGACCCACCTGGTGCACGTGTTCGACAAGCTCGGGGTGGACAACCGCACCGCCGCCATCACCACAGCGCTACAGCGGGGGATCATCCGAGTCGACTGAACCGGCCGGTTGCCGAGCCCCCGATGGTCAGGAGGGCTCCAGGGCCTTCCCGGCGGCGATCGGCTCCGTGCGCAGACCCAGCCGCCGCAGTTCCAGCGCGGCCAGCTCCGTCACCGCGCAGGGGTCGTTCTCCCGCCAGGCCCCGGCCGGGTCCTCGTGCACCGCCATGAGCGCGGCTGGGGAGGCAAGGGACAGGGCGCGCAGCGCGAGCAGTCGGGTCCGCGCCTCGGGGGTGAGCCCGAGGAGCCGCTTCGCGCTGGTCGCGCGGCTGATCCAGCGCGCACGCACGGGCAGCCACGTGGTGGCGAGCAGGAGCAGCGGCAGGAGCGCCACCAGCAGCGGGAGGGTGAGGGCGAGCGAGGAGACGGTCTCCTGGAAGGAGTCCCCCGCCGCGGTGAGGGACTCTCCGGTCTCACCGAGGTCGGCGAAGGGCGTGGCCAGGGCGTCACCGGCGAGGGGCACCTGTCGGACGTTCTCCGCCGCGGTGTTCATGTGCTCGGTGAACCCTTCTCCGGTGCTGGTCATGAGCTCCCCGGGCCGGTTCAGGGTCAGGAGGGCCTCGCGTAGGGACAGCGCGGCGGAGATCCACACGAACACCCACACGAGCGCGAAGAGATCCGACACGAGTTGGCGACAGGCGTGGACGGGGGTGTCGGCGTACAGCTTCACGAAGGCTCCCGGGGGGTGAGGAGGGTGTGGGCCGCGACTGTGCGACCCACGCTTGCCCGTTACCCGTTTGCGTCCGCACACACCCGCCCACAGCCCTTCTCCGGGGGCGTCCGGTGCGGAGCGCCGGTTCTGACCGCACCCGGACAGGCGACCTCTTTTTGTCCTAGGACATATATGTGTATCGTGGGGACATGCTCGAAGAACCGCCCATCAGCGGAGACACCGCCGCCGCGATCGCCGACTCGGTGCGCGCTCTGATCGCGCGAGGGGAACTGCGCCCGGGTGAGGTCCTGCCTCCGGTCCGTGCCCTCGCGGCCCGGCAAGGGGTCAACCGCAACACCGTCGCGGCCGCCTA
This sequence comes from Nocardiopsis metallicus, assembly GCF_014201115.1. GTDB lineage: Bacteria > Actinomycetota > Actinomycetes > Streptosporangiales > Streptosporangiaceae > Nocardiopsis > Nocardiopsis metallicus. The sequence goes on along the minus strand of NZ_JACHDO010000001.1, from coordinate 3,992,859 downwards.
CGCCGCGCTGGCAGCCGCCGGTGTGGTCGAGACCCGCCGCCGCGGGGGCACGGTGGTGCGCGGCATCGTCCCCGTCCCCGGCGAAGGCGCGCCGGCGCCCGAGAACACGATCAACCTCGCCGACGGCAACCCCGACCCGGCGCTTCTGCCGCCGCTGCCCGACCTCCAGGGCTACGAGGCCGTCCTGTACGGTGCCGCCGGTATCGACGAGTCGTTGCACCACTGGGCCCGGCGGCACATGCTCCCCGACACCGACAACTCGGGCACCCTCGTGCTCACCCACGGGGCCGTGGACGCGGTGGAGCGTCTGCTGAGCGCGCACCTGACGCGCGGGGACGCCGTCGCGGTCGAGGACCCGTGCTTCTTGTCGAGCATCGGCACGTTCCGCGTCAACGGATACCGTGCTCTGCCAGTGCCGATGGACGAACACGGCATGACCGCCGCGGGGCTGGGCGCCGCCCTGGAAGCCGGAGCGCGGGCGGTGGTGTGCACGCCTCGGGCCCACAACCCGACCGGTGCGAGCCTGACCGAGCGGCGCGCCCGCGAGTTGCGCTCCCTGTTGGCCGGGCACCCGCACGTGCTGGTGATCGAGGACGACCACTTCTCGGCGCTGGCCCGCACCCCCTACCGGCGCATCACCCCGCCCGAGTCCACCCGGTGGGCGCTGGTGCGTTCGGTGTCGAAGTTCCTGGGGCCGGACCTGCGCCTGGGGCTGACCGTGTGCGATGCCGACACCGCTGCCCGGTTGCAGGCCCGCCTGGCGGCGGCCACGTGGGTCAGCCACCTCTTGCAGCACCTGGTCGCCAGGGTTCTCACCGACCCCGCCACACCGTCACGTCTGGACCACGCCGCCCAGGCGTACACACGTCGCCGTCGGCGGCTGACCGACGCGCTGGACGCTCACGGCGTGCCCTGGCTGGCCGGTCCGGACGGTCTCAACGTGTGGCTTCCGCTGGCCGAGGACGCGGAGGCGGCCGTGGTGGAGGAGCTGGCCGAGCACGGGTGGGCCGTGCGCCCCGGATCCCTGTTCACCCTGACCCACCGGCCGGCCATCCGCATCACCACCGCCACCCTGGCCTCCGAACACACCGAAGCCCTCGCCGCACGCCTGTCCAGCACCCTTGCCTCGATCAACCAGGAGCCCCCGTGTTCACCGGACTGAGCGCCTTCCCGCTGACCCCGCTCAACCAGGACCGCTTCGACGAAGCCGCACACGCCCGGCTCATCACCCGCCTGGTCGACGCCGGTGTCGACTCGATCGGCGTGCTGGGCTCGACCGGCTCCTACGCCTACCTCGACCGCGACGAGCGCCGCCAGGTCGCCCGGGCCGGCGTACGTTCGGCGGACGGTGTGCCGGTGGTGGTCGGTATCGGCGCGCTGCGTACCTGCCACGTCCAGGCCTTGGCCGAGGACGCCCAGCAAGCCGGGGCCTCGGCCGTGCTGTTGGCTCCCATGAGTTACCAGACGCTCACCGACGAGGACGTGTTCGAACTCTACGCGGACGTCACCGCAGGACTGTCGGTACCGTTGGTGGTCTACGACAACCCGGTCACCACGCACTTCACCTTCTCCACCGAGCTGTACGCGCGCATCGCCGTCCTGCCCAACGTGGCCGCGATCAAGATCCCCCCGGTCCCGCTGGAGGCGAACGCGGCACGCGAGCGCGTCGAGGCGATCCGCGCGGTCGTTCCCGACCACGTGAGCATCGGCGTGTCCGGGGACGGCGCCGCGGCCACCGGTCTGAACGCCGGCTGCCAGGCATGGTTCTCCGTCGTGGGCGGCACCCTGCCCGAGGCGGTGCTGCCGATCGTGCGCGCCGCACGCCGGGGTGACCCCGAGGGCGCACTGGCCCACTCCGAACGCCTGCGTCCGCTGTGGGAGTTGTTCGCCGCCCACGGCAGCCTGCGGGTGACGGCGGCCATCGCCGAACACCTGGGGTTGGTCCCCCCGTCCTGCCTGCCCCGCCCGCTCCTGGGGTTGACCGCTTCCCAGCGGGAGCGGGTCGTGCGTGTGGTGGAGAAGCTGCGCCTGTCATGAGCCGCACCACTCTTGAGCCGCACCACCGCGTCCCCGGAAGGGGAACGCACGCGACGCCGTGGCTGAGGCGCCGGGGAGCGGCATCAGCTGCCACTCCCCGGCACCGGCTAGGAACGGTGCCGGTCCAGGAAGTCCCGGATCGCGGCCCGCCAGGCCTCCGGCGCCTCGGCGGAGACCAGATGGCCGGACTCCACCTCCACCAGCTCGGCGCCCGGGATGCCCGCGGCCAGCTCGCGTGAGAGCTCGGGAGAGGCCAGCCGGTCCAGGACCGCGGCCACCACCAGGGTGGGAACGGAGACGTCGGCCAGTTCACCGGTGGTGTCCGCGGCGATCACCAGGTCCACCTGTTCGGGTGTGCCCTCGGGGATGAAGTCCGCCAGCCACGCCACCGAGCCCTCCAACTCGCCCGGAGACATCGCTTCCAGCGCCGGGTCTCCGGCGGCCACCAGGGTGAGGAACCGGGCGAGCAGATCGCGGTCGCCGTCCAACAGCTCCCGCCAGATCCTGGTCGCCAAGCGCATCCGGTTGTCCGCCCGGGCGAACCCGGCTGTCAGGATCAGCCCCGTGACCCGGTCGGGGTGTCGGGTGGCGGCGCGCACCGCGACCGCCGTTCCCAGCGAGTACCCGAGAATCGTGAACCGCTCCACTCCCGCGCCCACCGCGGTCGCGACCATGCTGTCGGCCACCGAGTCCAGGTCCAGCGGGACCGTACTGCGCGGGGTGGCGCCCGAACCGGGAAGGTCCGGGGCGACCACCGTGTGCGTTGAGGTCAGATCGTCCATGAGCGGTCCGAAGTTGGCCTCGGCTCCGCCACCGCCGCCGTGCGCGAGCAGCAGACCGGGACCGGAACCCTTTACTGTGTGGGAGAAGTGTTCAACCATGCGGCGACGGTAAGCAGTGACACCGGTGTGAAGGTCAAGAGTGAGGTGGGCCACCAGATGCTGATCGGGGAACTCTCGGAGCGCACCGGGGTGAGCCGTAGGCTGCTGCGTTACTACGAGGACCAGGGGCTACTGGAATCCGCCCGGTCCACCAGCGGGTACCGGGTCTACGGGGAAGAGGCCCCGCGAACGGTCCAGCGCATCCGTACCCTCCTGGACATGGGGCTGACCACCCGGACCATCGCCTCGGTCCTGCCGTGCGCGACCGGTGACGGGAACGAGCCCCTGGAACTGGAGATGTGCCCGTCCCTGCTCGCGACCATCCGCCGTGAACTGGCCGAACTGGACGAGCGGATCGACGAGCTCCAACGAAACCGGGGAGCCCTCGCGGCGCAGATCGGCTGCTGAGAGCACTCCCTCACGACGCGGGGGCCCTGAGCGGCCCCTGGAAGAGCCCCCTCCCCGGACTTCCCGGGCCGAGCTCAGAAGTCGGGAGTGAAAGCGAGCGCCCGCAGCGGTTCAGGCAGGGGCAGCCCGTTGGGCTCCCAGCCGGGGAAGCCGCCGTGCGCGACCGCCGCGCGCAGGTACTCCACGAAGGTGACGCCGGGGCGCCCCCGGGCACCGAGCAGGACCGGGTCCGCCGAGGCGTCGGGCAGGAGGACGTCGTGGGTGCCACCGCTGATGTCGGCCTTGTGGAGTTCGTCGGGGGCCAGATCGAAGTAGTGGAGCGAGGCCAGGACGGGCATCACCGGGCGGATCGTTCGGGAACACGTCCGGAGGCAACCCCTCGGGGCCGACGCCCCCGGCGCCGTTGCCTTCGCCCAAGGGCGGGAACCACTCCTCCACCCAGTAGCGCAGGTAGTCGGCCCCGGGGAGGCTGAGAGGGTCGGGCGCTCCGATGAGGGGGGAGAAGTCACTCCGCTCCGCCCAGGACGGGGCCGAGTGGTAGCGCAGTCCGATCTCCGGCCAGTCCCCAGTCAGACTGATCTCCCCGACCGAGCTCAGGTACGCGGCCAGGGCGGCGGGAACACCCCCGATCTCCTGCTCAAGGGCCGATACCCCGGCGCGGGCATCCGCACCGGGTGGTGTGTGGAGGGGAAACCCGGCAGAGGGTCTGAACCCCAGCTCGGGCAGGGCTTCGGCCAGCCGTGACATGGGGACGGCCACGCGTGCCATGGTCAGGTCGGCGACCTCTCGAACGTCTTCGCGCAGGTGCCGGGGGACCCGTCCCAAAGCGCCCAGGTCGTCCAGACCTCTTCGTGCCGTCCTGAGGCGTAGCGCTGCGTGTGGCTCGTCACGGAGCAGATCCTATGCCCGCGCACTGTCGGCCCCCGGCCGCTTCGGGGCTGGTGCCTAGTGCCGCGTGTCCGTGGCGGGCCGGGACCCACGCACACGGACGACCTGGCTCAGGACGGCGAGTACCGGCAGTTCCACCAGTGGGCCCACCACCAGCGCGACCGCGATGAGCGGCCGGTCCGGGAACGCGGCCACGGCGACCGCCAGCGCCACGGGGGAGTTGCGGGCCACCGAGGTCATGGTGAGGGTGACCCCCTGCTCCGCGGGCAACCGCAGCAACCGGCCCGTCGCCACCGCGACCAGTGGCATGACGAGGAAGAACAGGCCCAGCGGAAGCAGGAGCACCGCGAGGTCGCCCAGGTGCGCCGTCACCGCTCGGGCCTGCCAGGCGAACATGGCGAAGACCGCCGCGTACAGCAGCGGCAGCACCGAGGCCGAGGCCACCGGCATCACCCGCTCCTCCCGCCACCGCTCGCCCTTCCATCGCCGGGTAACCGAACGCATCAGCAGGGCGATCAGCAGGGGCACCACCAGCACCAGCAGAACCGCCTCCACCAGGGTGCCGGTGTCGACCATCGCCGCCTCGCCGCCGAGGAGCAGTACGTACACCGGCAACAACACCAACTGGAGCACCAGGTTCACCGGCAGCACCGCCGCCGCGACCCCCATGTGCCCGCGGGCCAGCCCGGTGAAGACCAGATACCAGTCCGTGCACGGGGTCACCAGCAACAGGAGCAGGCCGATCCGCAGGTCCGGGGATCCCCCCAACAGCCCTGCGCCCAGGGCCCAGGCGAACAGGGGAGTGAACACGAAGTTCAGTACCAGGCTCGCGGCGACCACCTTCCGGGCCCCGCGCGCCTGCCGCACCTGTCCGGCGTCCACCTGCGTGAACACCGCGGCCAGCATCACCATCAGCAGGGGCAGTACCAGGAAGCCCGCCACCTCGCCCAGGGGCCACAGCAGACCGGCCCCCAACCCGAGGACGGCGGCCAGCGCCACGAACACACTCTGGAACTTCTCTGACGTGGACACGCTGTGGCTTCCCGCGGCTTTCCGGACGACGGTGGGCCGCCCACCTGACAGACCCCGGTGGGGGACGGCCCACCCACGCTAGCCGAAGGCGATGACCAGGGCGCAGCCCCCGGATCCTTCGCGATCTCGCTACCAGGAGCGCTGAGCCACCGAAACCCAAGGTGCCGCACTCGCCCCTGGTAGCAAGATCATCCCTGGAGAGGGGGAGACGGTCCGGGTCAGCCGGTGATCTCACCGCGTTCGATGGCCGCCTGACGCCTGGCCTCGATGTCGTCGACCAGCAGGTCGAGCATCTCCTCGGTGACGCCCAGACCGAAGGACCGCAGGTTGACGATGGGCAGGGAACGCGCCATCTCCAGCAGGTCCCCGGGAACGTCGTCGAGGTCGGGGAAGGCGGCGAGCAGCTCTGCCACGACCGGGCCGCCGATGTGGTGGGCACGCCACTCACCGATGGTGCAGCGCTTGGTCAGCTTGCGCACGTACCGGTCGCCCGCCGTGGTGACCTCGCCGAGCAGCCGCAGGTCCCGGGAGGAAGCGCCCACGGAGACGGTGTAGGTGCCCGCGGCCAGGGACCAGCGCCCGTCCCGGGAATCCCAGACGGACAGGTCGCGTCCGGTGAGCGGGAGCCCGACCCGCACGCTCTCGCCCGGCTCCAGCGCCACCTTCGCGAACCCGCGCAGCTCCCGTACCGGGCGGGTCGGGTGGTCCTGCTCGACCCCCGTGTACAGCTGGGCGACCTCCTGCCCGGCCCGGTCGCCGGTGTTGGTGACGGTGAACGACACCGTCCACGCGCCCTCCCCGTCCGACTCCCCGCTGGGGGATACCTCCAGCCCGGAGTAGGCGAAGCTGGTGTAGGTGAGCCCGTACCCGAAGGGGTAGGCGACCGGCACGTCCAGGGTGTCGAAGTGGCGGTAGCCGACGAACACACCTTCGCCGTGGCGGACCACGCTGTTCTCGCCCGGGAAGTTCAGGTAGGTGGCGTGGTCGCTCAACCGGACGGGGATGGTCTCGGTGAGCCGGCCGGACGGCGAGACCGCACCGGTCAGGACGTCGACGACGGCCGCCCCGCCGGCCTGGCCCAGCAGCCAGCCCTCCAGTACGGCGTCCGCCTGCTCCTGCCACTCCGCCACGGAGACCACACCTCCGTTGGACAGCACGACCACCACCTGGTCACTGACCTCGCGCACCTTGGCGAGCAGCCCCAGCTGGCGCGCGGGCAGGCCGATCGTGGTCCGGTCGTAGCCCTCGGACTCGGCGGAGTCGGGCAGCCCCAGGAAGAGCACGGTCGTGTCCGCTTCGCGGGCGGCCGCCACGGCGTCCTCGACCAGTGTCGGGTCGTCCGTCCCGTCCAGGGTGAACCCGGCGGCGAACCGCACGCTCTTCAGGGAACCCGCCTCAACCGCCGCACCGAACTCCTCCAGCGCGCTGTGCACACGGGTCGGCGCCACGTGGGAAGAGCCACCGCCCTGGTAGCGGGGGGTGCGGGCGAACTCGCCGACCACCGCCAACGAGCGGTCCGCGGCCAGCGGCAGCACGCCGCCGTCGTTCTTCAGCAGGACCAGCGCCTCACGGGCGGCCTCCCGGGCCAGGGCGTCGTTGGCCCCGTGCTCCAACGGACGGGATGTGTCGGTGGTGACACGTTCCTGCACCCGCTTGAACCGCTCCACCACGGTGTCCAGCACGGACTCGTCGAGCTCGCCCCTCTCCACGGCTTCGACGATGAGGTGGTCGGTCCGGCTCGGCGGCATCTCCAGGTCGAGCCCGGCGCGGACCGCGGCGACCCGGTCGACGACCGCGCCCCAGTCCGAGACGACCACGCCCTCGAACCCCCACTCGCCGCGCAGCAGGTCTGTCAGCAGCCACGGGTCCTGGCTGGTGTACACACCGTTGAGCCGGTTGTAGGAGCTCATCACCATGGCGGGTTCGGTGGTGCGGATGACCTCCTCGAAGGCGGGGAGGTAGATCTCGCGCAGCGTGCGCTCGTCCACCTCCGCGCTGACCCGGTGCCGGTCGGTCTCCTGGTTGTTGGCGGCGAAGTGCTTGACGCACGCGCCGACCCCCTCGGACTGGATGCCCTTCACCAGTGCCGCGGCGATCCGCGCGGTGACGTGGGGGTCCTCGGAGACGTACTCGAAGTTGCGTCCGCACAGGGGGGAGCGCTTGATGTTCATGCCCGGCCCCAGGACGACGTCCACGCCCAGCGAACTCGCCTCCGCTCCCAGGGCCCGGCCGACCCTGCGCACGAGGTCGGGGTTCCAGGTGGAGCCCAGCCCGACGGCGGGCGGGAAGCAGGTGGCCGGAACGCTGCTGCCGAGGCCGAGGTGGTCGCCGTCCTCGGGCTGCTGCCGCAGGCCGTGCGGGCCGTCGGACAGGTGGAGGGGGCGCAGCACGCCCTCCACGCCGGTGCTGTGCCAGGTGTCGGAGCCGGAGGTGGCCGAGGCCTTCGCGGCCAGGTCGAGATGGGGGGCGTTGCTCATCGGTGCCTTTCTCAGGTGGGGTCGGCGCCACCCGTGGAGTCGGTGCCGGTGGGTCTTGCCGGGTCGGCGGGGGCAGCGGGGCCAGCGGGATCGTCCGGAACGGTGATGCCCAGGGTGCGCAGGAAGGAGACGACCGCGCCGCGCATGTCCACGGTGCCCGGGTCCAGGAGCCACTGGACCTGGAGCCCGTCCTGGAGCGCCAGGAACTGCTGGGCGGCCACCTCGGGGGTGGGGTGCGGTCGGTCACCGAGGAGCTCGGCGAACGCCGGAACGAGCAGTTCGCGCAGGATCTGGTAGCGGCCGAAGAAGTACTCGTGCGCGGGGTGCGCGGGGTCGGTGGCCTCGGCCGACAGGTTGACGTAGAGCGCGACCAGGCCGGGGGTGCCCGTGTTGCGCTCGACGATCCTCACGATGTTGTCGATGAGTTCCCGGTGACTGATCCCCTCGTCCAGAACCAGGGGTGCGTCAACGGCGTCGCGCTTGCTCAGCACGTGTATGAGGGTGGCCTCTTTGTTGGGGAAGTGGTGGAGCACCCCGGCGTGGGTGATCCCGGCGTGCGAGGCGATGTCGCGCAGGGACACCGCCCGGTAGCCCGATCGGGAGAACAGCTCCGTGGCGGAGTCGATGATGCGCTGCCGGGTGCGCTCCCCCTTGCTCATCCGGGGGCTCTGGCTCAGGTGCTGCCGTGCGCGCTCTCTGTCCGTCACGGGTGGCCCTCCTCGCAGATCGTCACCAGTTCGTCTCGCAGGGCTCCCTTGGTGGCCGAGAAGGCCGCGAGGACCGCGAGGGCCCCGAGACGACGGTTCCGGCACGCGTTCTCCCGCTCTTGCGGGACCCGGTCACCGTGGTGCACGGTGGTGCACGGCGACCGGCGCGAAACCTGCCATCTGGTTGATTTGTGGTGCCAGACACACTAGTCGATCTCCCGGAGGCCCATCAGGGCCCCGGGCCCTGCCCGCCGGAGTGGCCCACGCGGACGAAAGGCCGCCTGAGGGCAGGCGGCGGCTCATCTCAACCAGACCCTCATTGCGACAACCACTTGACTCCAAGCGCCGATTTCGCTTCTGGCAGCAAGTTCACGGGGGAGGGGGAGTGGAAAAGGCGCTTGGACCCTGCACTCAGCCCGGTGTTGGTTCCGATCGCGCTGGCGGGCTGGGCGCGCCTGATCTCGCCGGGCCCGAGGGGGCAATCCCGGTACCCGGCGGCGCGGAGGTGTCTAACGGTTCGTCCGGAGGTCCCCGACGAGAGTCGTCCATTCCGCGATGGGGAACGACAGGTGACCCGCTTCCCGGTGCTGCGTATCGCGCACGTCCGCACCGTGGGCGGACTCGCGGGCCTCAACGCAATCGTTCGTCCCGCCGCTGTAGGAACTCTTGTGCCATTCAGCCTGCACTGTCCAACCTCTTCACTTCGTCGCGGACTGCCCGAAGGGAGCCCTCCGGGTCCCATGCCAAGCCTTGCAGGCTCCCGAAGAGCATGCGACGTCGGGCGACCACGGTTGCGCTGGTCAGGATGCGTCCCTCTTCGGCGCTTTCGACATAGGCAAGCTCTGTTGAGTCCTGCAAGGTGATCACACGGAACGATCCGGAGTTGCCGGGGTGCCTGGGGTGATCAGCGGGCATGATCTGTAGGGTAATCCGCTCCCGCTCCGCAAGGTCTGCGAGGTGGGAGAGTTGTTCACGTGCTGTGATCACGCCCCCGTACCTTCGGCTCAAGAGGGATTGGTCCAGGACCAGCCACAGCAGCGGACGAAGCGCGTCCACGAAGTGGGTCGCCCGGGTCATCCGCTCGTCAACGCTTTTCGTGAGTTCCTCCGGGGAGAGCCACGGGGCGGACGCGGACACCAGAGCACGCGCGTACGCCTCGGTCTGTAGGTAGCTGGGGAAGGCCAGCGCCTGGTACTCCCAGACCGCTTGGGCGTCCTGGATCGCGGTAGCGATCTCCGAGAGCCACGGCGCCCGCCCGCTGCCGGTGAGGTCTTCCCACAAACGGGCGAGTCTGCCGAACCCGATCGCTTCGTCGAGGGCTTTGCGCAGCTTCACGGACGGAGGGGCTTTTCCGCATTCAACGTCTGATATCTGGCTCTTGCTGCTTTGGACACGGGTGGCGAGCGAGGTCTGTGTTAACTCCGCCTCGGAGCGCAGGCGCGCGACCTCACGTCCGTATCGCAGGAGAACTTGCTTCGGCACGGGGGGCATAGCTCCAGCAGATCACACAGCGGACAGTTTCGGAGCGGTTCCGAAGAATTCCGAAGCAGACGGAAAGGCTCCGGAGGATACACAAGCTCCTTTGCCTGGCGTGTTCCGGAAAGCAACACTACGAAGTGTCCTCAGTACCCTTCGGCTTCGGGAGGCTTCACGTGGTGACCGCATTCGCGACGGACACGACAGACAGGGCTGTTCTCGCGTTGCACTCCGCAATCCGTCGGCGGGGTGTGGCGGCCATGGACGGAGAGCGGACTGGCGAGGTCCGGGCGGAGCACGGAGGGCGTTGCATCGTGGTTCGGCTCTCCGAGGGCTTGTGGATCTCGGTGGTTGACGGGGGCGGCCGTACCGCTCCGATCGGCCGTGAGGGTGGGGAAGAACCCCTCGCCCGCTGGCTCACCGGCGAACTCCTGGGGCGGATATGACTGCTCCGGTTCGCACGTTCGCTGATTTCGCACGGTTGACGCGGCGCCGCCGCCCTCAAACCCCTGCCTCTCGTCTGGGCGGGCACCTGCCGCTTCCTCACAGGGGTCGACCCCCGTCAGGGCCGGGATGCCCACCGCACGATTGGAACCGTGCCACTGGTTCCCGAATTCAACAATGCCGCGCGTGTGGCATCACTCAGCGAGTCCCGTAACCCTGACTGGAAAGCCCTACATGTGCACTGACTGCGGCAAGCTGATCAACACGTCCGGCGAGTGCCCCGGGGGAACCCACTTCTCGGGAGTGTCCAGTTCGGTGCAGGCTTCGACGCGCTCGCGTGTCGCTTCCGTGAGGGAGAACCCACGCGCCTGGAGGATCGGGACCACGTTCCGGGTGGCTTCGGTGATCCGGCCTTCGTCCAGGCCTTCTTCGCGTGCTTCTCCTCGCCGATGCCGACGTACTCGCGGGCGAAGTCGCTCCGCCACTGGTAGGTTTCCACGGCCATCATGCCCTCCAGCTCCTTCCGGGCGGCCTCGTTAAGGCCGACCGGTACGTAGTCACAGCAGAACGCACTGTGCCCGTTTTCCGGAAGGTCGGGGGATCCCCCGGCTGACTGAGGCCGGGGCACCCACTCACGGTGTTGGTCAACCGCGCGACCACACCCCCGATGCGGCGGCCTTGGCGGTGTACTCCTCGAAGCCGGTCGCCGGGCGGGACAGGGCGCGCTCCACTCCGTCGGCGGGCTTGACGTTGCGGCCGTCCAGGACCTCGGTGAACAGCGCCGCCAGCCCGTGGGCGACCTCCTCGGGCATGCCGTCGGCGGCGGAGGCGGCCACGAACTCCTCCGTGGAGACCTTCCGGTAGGCGACCGGGCGGCCGGCGGCCTCGCCCAGAACGCTTCCCGCCTCGGTGAAGGTCAGCGCACTCGGTCCGGTCATCTCGTACAGCTCCCCGGCGTGCCCGTCCTCGGTCAGGGCCCGGGCGGCCGCCTCCGCGACGTCGTCCAGGTCCACGAACGGCTCGGGCACGTCCGCCACCGGCAGCGCGATGGTGCCGGACAGCACGGCCGGGGCGAAGAAGAACTCCGAGAAGTTCTGCGCGAAGAAGGCACAGCGCAGCACGGTCAGGTCGGGGAAGACCTCCCGCACCTGTCGCTCCGCGCGCTGGGCCTCCGGTTCGCCGCGCCCGGACAGGAGGACCATCCGGCGCGCGCCCTTCGAGGCCGCTCGCGCGGCGAAGGCGGAGACGGTCTCGGCCGCCCCCGGGAAGGCCAGGTCGGGGTGGTAGCAGAGGTAGACGGCGTCGACCCCCTCCAGGGCGGTGTCCCAGGTGCCGGTGTCGTGCCAGTCGAAGCGCGGGGTGCTCGTCGCCGGGTGGCCGGACCGGGAGGCGACCCGGTGGTCGGCGCCCCGCTCCGCCAGTAGACGGGTGATACGGCGACCGGTCATCCCGGTGCCGCCGGTGATCAGGACTCGTGTGGTGGTGCTGTTCGTTCCCATGGCTCCAGTACAACGGCAATTCGCTGGACGGAACATGGTTCCTCTGCTCGAATACATAAGAGAACGTCCAGTGACACTCGGAGGCCCCCGTGGATCCCCTGGTACATCTGATCGACGGGCCCCGCGCCCGCTCCGCCTTCACCCTGCGCGTGGTGATGAGCGCCCCTTGGGGCATCGACGTCCGCGACGGGTCCGCGCTCACGGTTCTGGTGGTCACCGGCGGCCGGGTCTGGCTGCGCCGTGAAGGCATCGACCCCGTTCGGACCGGCCCCGGCGACGTGCTGCTCATCCGGGGCGCGGAACCCTACGTGATCTCCGACCGGCCCGACTCCGCCCCCGGCACCGTGGTCCACCCGGGCAACCGCTGCATGAGCCTGGACGGCCGGGAGGTCCACCAGACCATGAGCCACGGCGTCAACACCTGGGGAAACGACCCAGAAGGCACGGACACCATGATCCTCGGCGCCTACGAGGACACCGGCGAGATCGGACGACTCGCCCTGGCCGCCCTGCCCCCCGTGGCCCTGCTGCCCGCCGGTTCGGTCGACGCCTCCGTCGTCTCCCTGCTCACCCGGGAGATCACCACCGCACGGGTGGCCCAGAGCGCCCTCAACGACCGCCTCCTCGACTCCCTGCTGATCATGGCGGTCCGCGCCTGGTTGGAGGCCCGTCCCGACACCGCCCCGAACTGGCTCAGCGCACGCCACGACCCGGTCGTCGCCCACGCCTTGGACCTGGTGCACGAACATCCCGCCCGCCCCTGGACCCTGCAGTCCCTTGCGGGGGAGTGCGTGGTCTCCCGCGCCACCCTGGCCGCCCGTTTCCAGCGCGCGGTTGGCAGTCCGCCCATGACCTACCTGCGTACCTGGCGGCTCACGCTGGCCTGCGACCTCCTGGTCGCCGAACCGGACCTGGGCCTGGAACCACTGGCCACCCGGGTGGGTTACGGGAGCGCCTTCGCCTTCAGTACCGCCTTCAAGAACCACACGGGAAGCAGCCCCTCGGACTACCGCAGGACCAAACGGGAACCCTCGCCGGCCGGATAGCGGGCGGAACGGTGCGACACGCGCCCCCTCCGAAGAGGCGAACCAGTGCGGGGCGCACCGTGGGCGGCCCCTGCGGCCCGTGTCCGTTAGGATGCCGCACGCCCGACCAGCGACCTGTACCCCGGTGAATCCACCTCAGCCCTTACGCAGCGGAGGGACCCCCAGATGAGTGACCGTACCCAGGCCTTCACCGGCCTCACCGAGAACTACCGGGCCTTTCGCCCCGGCTACCCGGACCAGACCCTGGCCACCTTGCGCGAGCATGTGCGTGCCGGTGCCACCGCCGACTGGCCCGACCCCTGGCTCCTGCTCGACGTCGGCTCCGGAACCGGTATCTCCACCCGCGCGCTGCGCGGCGTCTTCGGCCCCGGCCCCCGCGTGGTGGGGGTCGAGCCCGGTCAGGACATGCTCGACGCCGCGGCCTCCGAGACCGAAGGGGTCGAGTACGTGGACGCCCGCGCCGAGGACATCCCCTTCCCGGACGCCTCCGCCGCACTGGTCCTCACCGCCCAGGCCGTGCACTGGTTCGACCGCCCCGCCTTCTACGCCGAGTCCACCCGCCTGCTCGCCCCCGGCGGCACCCTCGCCGTGCTCAACAACAACCGCGACCTCGACGGCAGCGCGTTCATCGACGACCACGAGTCCCTGCTGGAGCGGTACAGCCCCGGATACGACCGCTACTACCGCAAGTACGACCTGGTCGGAGAGCTCTGCGCGGTCCGGGGGCTGACCGGAGCGACCGAGCACTCCTATCCCTGGGTCCGCGAACTCACGGCCGAGCAGTACCTGGGCATGGCGCTGTCCTCCAGCAAGATGGCGGCGGTCGTCCGCGAGCTGGGCGAGGAGCGCGCCCGGGCCGAGATCCTCGCCACCGCCGGGCGCCACTTCCCCGACGGGAACGTCAGGGTGCCCTACACCACCCAGCTGGTGATGGCCCGGCGGGTGTGAGCCGGTGCGCTGACGCGTCCCGAGGGCACCACCGGGTAGGTATCGGAAGGTAACTCTCGAACCAGGAGGCACACGTGGTACTCGGACCACTCGCCTACCTGCTGGTCGCCGCCGTCGTACTGGCCTGGGGATACGGGCTGTACCGGCTGGTCCGGCGGCAGGCGCGCCGTGAACGCGACCCCGACGACCCCGGGCCCGGCCCCGGAGGACCGCTCAACGACTGGTGACCGGGGTGGCTCCGGCTCCGCGCGGCGCTGGCCCCGTGCCCCGGAACGGCGTGGTTTTGCAGGATCGCGCCCTCCCGCTGGCGTTGGCCAAAGACGTGACCGGGAAGGCTCCCGCCGATCGGGCCCGCTCCCCGCGAGCCAGGCAACGACGACGGGGGACCACGCACCCATGGCGCAGCTGATCGTACTCGGAGTGGCCGACCGGGACACCGCCGAGAAGGCACTCGACATCGCCGCTGACCTCAACAAGAAGGAACTCCTCCGACTGGAGGACGCCGCCTACGCCTACAAGGACGACAAGGGCCGCCCGCGCATCCACCAGACCGTCAACCTCACCGGTTACGGTGCGGCGGGCGGCGCACTGTGGGGCACGCTCATCGGTCTGCTCTTCCTGAACCCGCTCCTCGGCCTGGCCGTCGGCGCGGGCACGGGCGCGATCGCGGGCAGACTCAGCGACGTCGGCATCGACGACGACATGATCAAGGACATCGGCTCCGAGCTCCAGCAGGACCGGGCCGCGGTCTTCCTGCTCGCCGACGACGCCACCATCGACCGCGTGGTCGACGCCTTTCGGCCGCTGAACCCGACGGTCATCCAGACCAACCTGTCCAAGGACAACGAGAAGGAGCTCGTCGAAGCCCTCCAGTCCTAGGATCCCCGACCCGGATCCCCGGGCCCTCTCACGCCGCCGGTGCGGGCCACTCGCACCGGCGGCTCTTCTTCCCCGGTCGAGAGGAAGCGCACCCCGCTCGGCTGATCGCCTCGGCCCGTACGACGAGGAGAAGTGATGACCGGTAACGGACCCGACCACTCCGACGACACCGACTTCGTCAACGCGGACCGGGGTCTGATCGCACGGCTCGAACCCGGACGGGTCCGGGACGACAACGGGCGGGTGGTGTGGGACGCCGACGCCTACGGCTTCCTCGAGGGTGAGTGCCCCGACACCGCCGACCCCGGTCTCTGGCGGCAGTCCCAGCTGTGCGCCAGACAGGGGCTGTTCGAGGTCACCGAGGGGATATACCAGATCCGGGGTCTGGACCTGTCCAACATGACCCTGGTGGAGGGCGACCAGGGCGTCCTGGTCATCGACCCGCTGGTCTCCGCCGAACCGGCGCGCGCCGGGCTGGAGCTGTACCGGGCGCACCGCGGCGACCGGCCGGTCAGCGGGGTCATCTACTCACAGTCGCACGTGGACCACTTCGGCGGGGTCGGCGGGGTCACCGACGGCACCGTGCCGATCCTCGCACCCGCGGGATTCATGGAACACGCGGTGTCGGAGAACGTCTACACCGGTCCGGCGATGGCCCGTCGCGGCCTCTTCCACACCGGATCCCACCTGGAGGCCGGACCGAGGGGACACATCGGTGTGGGGCTGGGCCTGAGCAGGTCCTCCGGCACCGTCACGCTCATCGCGCCCAACCGCTCCATCACCCGCACCGGCCAGGAGGAGGTGGTGGACGGGGTGCGGATCGTCTTCCAGATGACGCCCGGCCCAGAGGCCTCCACCGAGATGAACTTCTACTTCCCCGAGCACCGGGCCCTGTGCATGGCGGAGAACGCCACCCACAACCTGCACGACATCCTCACCCTGCGCGGGGCCCCGGTGCGCGACGCCCGGGTCTGGTCGCGCTACCTCGACGAGGCCATCGCGCTCTTCGCCCACGAGTCCGAAGTCCTGTTCGCCTCCCACCACTGGCCCACCTGGGGAGCAGACGAGATCGTCGCCTTCCTACGCCAGCAGCGCGACCTCTACGCCTACCTGCACGACCAGACCCTGCGCCTGATCAACCAGGGGTACGTGGGCATGGAGATCGCCGAGCACCTGCGGATACCGCCCGGCCTGGAGCGGGAGTGGCACACCCGGGGCTACCACGGTTCGGTCAGCCACAACGTCAAGGCGATCTACCAGCGTTACATGGGCTGGTTCGACGGCAACCCCGCCCACCTGTGGGAACACCCGCCAGAGGAGGCCGCGCGACGGTACGTGGAGTGCATGGGCGGCATTGACGAGGTGGTGCGCAAAGCGGACGGGTACCGGGACCGGGGCGATCTGAGGTTCGCCGCCACACTGCTCAACCACGCCGTGTTCACCGATCCCGGACACGCTCGCGCCCGAGCCGCGCTGGCCGGGGTGTACGAGCGGCTGGGCTTCGGATCGGAGAGCGCCACCTGGCGTAATTTCTACCTCCAGGGCGCCGCCGAACTGCGCCGGGGCAAACCGGACCTGCCCCCGAACCTGGGAACGGGGATGGGGGCGGCGCTGTCGGTGGACCAGCTCTTCGAGTCCGTGGCGATCCGGGTCAACGGTCCCAAGGCCTGGGAGGAGTACTTCGTCATCGACTGGGTGTTCACCGACTTGGACACCACCTACCGGACCACGCTCTCCAACGGGGCCCTCACCACCCGTGAGAAGCCGCGCTGGGGCGAACCGGACCTCACCATCACCCTGAACAAGTTCCGCCTGCTGCGCCTGCTCGCGGGAAAGGGGACCGAGGGCATGAGTTTCTCCGGGGACGAACAACTGCTTGACCGCCTGCTCGGCCTCCTGGACCAACCCGATCCGACCTTCGACATCGTGACCCCCTGACCGGAGTCCGCCGGGGAAACCTACCTGCCGGACTGTGCGGCGATCCCGTCCAGGACCATGTCCAGGCCGGACACCACCCAGTCCGCACGTCCCGTGTCCGCGTCCGCTGAGCTTTCCGAACCCGGGGTTCGCGCTTCGGAGCCGGAGCCGGACGCGGAGTCCACCAGGGCCGCAACACGGGGGAAGGCGGACAGGTCGTCCCCGCTGAGCCGCCTGCGCCAGGCGTTGCCGGGGTTCCGTTCGTCCAGGTCGCCTTCGCCGCCCAGCGCCAGGCGGGCACTGCCCTGGAGGTAGTGCGTGACGGCCATGATCGCCCGCCCGGCCTGTTCCGGTGTGAGTTCGAGGGGTTCGAGGGCGGCCAGTGCCCACTCCATCGACGCGAGCATGTGCGGTCCCACGGGCGGCGCGAGGGTCGCGGTGGCGGTGAGCAGCCACGGGTGGGCCGTGTACATGTCCCAGTCGTGCCGGGCGAGCAGGCGCATCCGCTCACGCCAGTCCATGTCGCCGGGATCGGGGTAGGCGTAGCGGGAGTGGAGGGTGTCGATCATCTCCCGGAGGAGCTCCTCCTTGTCGCAGACGTGCCGGTACAGCGACATCGCCCCCGCCGAAGGGGTGGAGGCGATCAGCGCCAGCCTGGGCGCCGCCCTCGCCGTCGCCGACCACCTCCCGGCCGGAGCCGCCGGGAGCCTGACCTCCTCGGCCCGCGAAGTGTTCGTGTCGGGAATGGCCGCCACCGGCCTGACCGGAGCCGTGCTTCTGCTGATACTGGCCGGGGGCTCCTGGTATTGCTACGCCAGAAAGGACGGATGAGCGCTCTCCCGGGTGGGCGGTCAGTGACGGGCACGGAGGCGGCGGAGCATGCGGGCGTCCTGGAAGCCCACGGTCCGCGCCGCGGACTCCAGGGTCGCCCCCTCGCCGATCAGCTGTTCGGCGCGTTCCCAGCGCAGCTGCTGCTGGTACCGCAGCGGGGTCAGTCCGGCGGCCTCGGTGAAGGCGCGGGTCAGGGTGCGTTCGCTGACCCCGGCCGAGGCGGCGAGCTCGCCCAGGGGCAGGGGTTCGCTGAACCGGGCGTCGATGGTGTCCTGCACCCGGTGCACCAGGTCCACCGGGTGGCTCCGGTGCCGCAGCATCGCGCTGACCTGGGGCTCGTCGCCGTTGCGGCGTGCGTAGACCACCATCTCCCGGGCCACCGAGGCCGCGACGGCCGGTCCGTGCCACCGGGTGACCAGGTGCAGTGCGAGGTCGATGCCGCTGGCGATGCCCGCCGAGGTCACCACCCGGCCGTCGGACACGTACAACACGTCCGGTACGACGCGGGCGCGTGGAAACCTCCGGGCCAGGTCGTCCTGGAGGGAGTGGTGGGTGGTGCACCGGCGTCCGTCCAACAGCCCGGCCCTGGCCAGGGCGAACGCACCCGAGCACACGCTCGCCACCGTGCCCCCGGCCGCGTGGTGCGCGACCAACGCCTCAGCCTGGGCCGGGGTGGCGTGCGGCGCGGAGCCGCGGGTCCGCCAGCCGGGGACCAATACCAGGTCGTCGGGGGCGAGCTCGGGCCACTCGACCTCCGCCCGCAGCCCGATCCCCTGGGCGGTGGGTACCTCGGGAAGGTCGGCGACATGGTGCAGCTCCACCGGGCGGCCCAGCTCCGCCAGCGTGGAGAACACCTGAGCCGGGCCGGCCAGGTCCAGTAGATGGAGCCCGGGCAGCAGCAGGAAGACGACCTTGTGCACGATCCGGTCAGCCTATCCGAACCCGCCAGGCCACCGGCTCAACTCTTCTCGCCGATGATCTCGTCCACCGTGCGCACCGTGGCGAAGCGCCCGGACAGGGCGTAGACGGTACGGGTGATGATGTCCCGGGGCAGGAGGGTCCGGGGATCGTCGAGGATCTCCTGGAGCGGGCGACCGGGCGCGGACCCCGGCGCCTCGATGGGTTCGGTGGCGGTGGCGTCCACCGCGAGGGTCATGGCCAGCCCCAGCTCCGAACCCATCCGGGTGGTGGTCTCGCAGCACTGCTCGGTGCGTACCCCGCAGACGGTGACCTCGCCGACGCCCCAGCCGGTGAGCAGCCGCTGCAGGTCGGTCCCGGTGAAGGCGCTGTGCGCGGTCTTGGTCAGCAGGGGTTCGCCGTCGACCGGGGACAGCCCGGGCATCGGTTCCACGAACCCGCGTTCGGGGTCGAACACGGTGCCGGTGCCGGGTTCGGTGTGCAGGACCCACACGACCCGGTCGCCCCGGCCGCGGAAGTGGTCGACGAGGCGCCCGATGGGCTCGGCGACCTCGGGGTCGGAGGAGGCCTGCCAGCTCTGCCGCTGGAGGAAGGACCGCTGCGCGTCGACGACCACGAGGGCTCTGCCGGTGAGTGTGGGGTTCATGCCGTCCACCCTCCCAACGGCAGGGGCTCCGGAACAGACACGTTCCCGACCACTGCCGGACCGATCCGGTCACAGGTCCAGGGTCCAGTCCTGCCCGACGAGGTCGTGCCCGAAACTGTGGTGCGGCTCCTCCTTCACCAGGGTGAACCCGGCCCGCTGGTAGATGCGTCGGGCGGCGGCGAGGACGTCGTTGGTCCACAGCGTCACGCGCTCGTACCCCTGGGCCCGGGCGTACTCCAGGCAGTGCTCCACCAGCGCGGAACCCAGCCCCAGGCCGCGCGCCGCGGGGGTGACCACGAGCAGGCGCAGCCGGGCGGTGCCGGGTTCGGAGTCGGGAACGCAGAAGACGCCGCCCACCCGTTCCCCGTCCGCCTCGGCGATCCACGCCGCGCCCGCGGCCGGGTCGAAGTCGGCGACGATCCGCGCGACCAGCGCCTCATAGCTCTGGTCCCAGCCGTACTGTTCGGCGTAGGTCCGGCCGTTGGCCATGACCACCCACCCCAGGTCCCCGGGGACGCCAAGCGGTCGGATCCGGGTATCCACGGGCCCTCCAGGGTACTGACACGACTGTTTCAGTTCCTCTAGGGAAAGTCCGTGACCACAGCAGGAACAAGCCCTTCGCCGCGACGGAGACAGCTGCTCGAGGCCGCCTACCGGTACGCGCTCGCCCACGGACTGGCCGACCTGTCCCTGCGTCCTCTGGCGACCGCCATCGGCTCCAGCCCGCGCGTCCTGCTCTACCTGTTCGGCAGCAAGGACGGCCTGGTCCGCGAACTCCTCGGCTGCGCCCGCCTCGACGAACTCGTCCTCCTGGAACGGCTCCCCCGGGGAGCGGGTCTGGCGCGGACCGCCACCCACGTGTGGGAGTGGCTGGCCGCTGAGGAGCACCGGGCACTGCTGACCCTGTGGGTGGAGGGCTACGCCCGCTCACTGGTCGACCCCCGCGGCCCCTGGGCCGACTTCGCCGCCACCACCGTCCGCGACTGGTTGGACGTGCTCTCCGAGTCCCAACCCGACCCCGACACCCCCGAGGCCCTCGCCCAGCGCACCCGCGCACTCGCACTCCTGCGGGGCGCCTTGCTCGACCTCCTCGCCACCGGGGACACCGACCGCGTCACCCGGGCCGTTCGGGCCGACCTCTCCAGCCTCTGAACGGGCGCCTGTCCGCCAAGCGATTCGGGTACGCCGCCGCCAGGCCCCGGCCAGGGCCCGGCGGCGGCGCCCGCGGACCCGGGGCTCACCCGAGGTCGGAGCGAGCCCGCGAACCAGGGCGGGCTCAGCGGACCCGCCACCGCCTCCCCCTCGGACGAAGGGCGGCCGCCGGGCTCAGACGAGCCGCTTCTTGAAGCCGACGTGGCTGGGCTCGTACCCCAGGCGTTCGTAGAAGCGGTGGGCGTCCTGACGCTTGACGTCCGAGGTCAGCTGCAGCATCACGCAGCCGCGCCCCCGGGCCTCCCGCTCGGCCCACTCCAGCAGGTCGCTGCCCAGGCCGCTGCCGCGTTCGTCGGCGTGCACCCGTACCGCCTCGATCTGGGCACGCGTGGCGCCCCGCCGGGACAGGCCGGGCAGCACCGTGAGCTGGAGCGTGCCGACGACTCGGCCGTTGCGGCGGGCCACGGCCAGGTACTGGTGCGGGTCGGCGTCGATGACCTCGAAGGCCTCGATGTAGGCGGACAGGTCGTCGGGGGTCTCGCGCTGGGCTCCCAGGGGGTCGTCGGCCAGCATGGCGACGATCGCTTCCACGTCCGTCTTCAGAGCGCGTTCAATGGTGAGCATGAGCCCAACCTAGCGAGCCGCGTCCGCGGGGCTCTCGGTTAACAACCGTTTCCTGCCACTGGGATCAGGACTCTCCCGATTCCGCTCTCCCGATCCCCGGTCCGGTCAATTACAGTTGACCCATGAACACCGAACAGCTCGCCGCGCTCACCCGGGCCCTGGACGGGGACGACCCGCTGGTGGGGTTGGACGCCGTCGTCCAACTGCGGGGGGAGGCCGAACGGGCCGAGGCCGTCCTGGTACGCCGTGCCCGGAACCAGGGCGCCACCTGGGCCCGGATCGCCGAGGTCCTCGGGGTGTCCAAGCAGGCCATCCACAAGAAGTACGGCGGCCGGGGACTGCTGCGCAACCAGAAGTAGCCCGACGCCCTCCCGTGGGCCGACGCGGGAGCGCTCGGGCTCAGCGCAGCGCGGCCGCGAAGCGTGCCATGCGCTCCCCGAAGCCCTCCGCGTCGCCGAACCACACCCCCACCGAGTCCGCCCCCGAGGCCGCCAGCTCACGGAAGCGCTCCACCGCCGCCGCGAACTCCGCCTCACCACCGGTCCACGCCATCCGGACCCCGGCGCGCACCGGGCGGCGGGTGAGTTCGCGGAGCCGGTTGCGGGCCGCCCGGAACACCTCCGGGTCCGGGTCGGCCCCCTGCCACTCGTCGGCCCACTCCGCGGCCCGACGCAGAGCCGCGTCCGAGCCGCCGCCGACCATCAGCCGGACCCGCTCCGCCGGGCGCGGCTCGAACACCCCTCGTTCGTAGGAGTGGAACCTTCCCCGGAACGGGCCCTCGCCCTCGAACAGGTGCCGGAGCAGCGCCAGCGCCTCGTCCGCCCTGGCACCCCGTTCGGTGAACTCCGCACCCACCGCCGCGAACTCCTCGCGTTCCCAGCCCACCCCCGCCCCGAGCGTGAACCGGCCCCCGGACAGCCGGTCCAGGGTGGCCACCTGTTTGGCGAGCAGAAACGGATCGCGTATCGGCAGCACCAGCACGGACGTACCCAACCGGACCCGTTCCGTACGCGCGGCCAGGTACGCCAGGGTCACGAGGGGCTCGTACACGCCCCGTACGCCTCGCCGTAGGGCCGGGGAGGCAGGAGGTGGTCCGGCAGCCACACCGTGTGCGCCCCGAGTTCCTCGGCGCGCACCCCCAGGTCCACCAGGGTGTGCGGGGACATCGCCGGCGACTCGTCGGGCAGTACGACCTGGAAGCGGGGCCCGGTCAGAGGTTCGGTCAGCTCGCTCATGCGGCGACGGTAGCCCGTCACACCGGTGTGAGGGTCAAGACACCCGGCGGGACCTGTGGTCCGGTGCCGGGGCGCACGGATCCCGGGGCAGGGCTCGGGCCAGGCCGCCCGGCAGGGTCAGCCGGGCAGCCAGGGCGCGGTGCGGGGTCCCCGGCGCGTCCAGGATCTCCGGGTCGTCCACGGCGCCCCGCTCGTCCACCAGCACGTGGTCGATGGCGGCCCCGGGCAACGGATCGCCCACCGGCCAGGTGCCGGTCAGGCCCTGCCCCAGGTGCGCGGCGGCGTCGGCGTAACCGCTCTCCGGGACGTCGCGCATCTCGGCGTGGTCGAGGGTGGCGTTGAAGTCGCCCGCGAGGACGCGGACGGTGTCGTCGGCGGCCTCGGGCAGCCCGCGCAGCCCGTCCCGCCAGGCGGTCATCGTGGAGGGCCGGCGCGGCGGCGTCGGGCGCACGGGGACCGCCTCCACCGGTCCTGAGGCGTCCGGGGCCGTCAGCCCGGCTCGCGGCAAGGCCAGTGAACCGATGCCGTGCCCCGCGTCGCCGAGGTCGTCGAGCGGGTACACCGAGGGCGCCGAACCCCCCGGCGGTTCGCAATGATCAGTCCTGTCGAACCACTTCCGCCGCCTGGCGCCCAGCGGCGAACTCCCTCAGGTAGGCCTGCGCACCGAGAGCGTCCCTGGCCGCCGCGCTGATCCGGTCGACGTCCCCCCGTTCGGCCTCGGGCAGGGGAGCACCAGCCGACTCCCGTTCGGCCGCCGCGGTACCGAGCAGGCGGGCCGCCCCGGCCGCGTCCCCGTCGAGCACCGCGACCCCGGCCAGACCCTCACGGGCCAGCGCCACCGCCCGCGGATCACCGGTGGCCCGGGCCGCGACCAGCCCCTCGGCGTGCAGTTTCCGGGCGGTGCCGGAGTCACCGCGCAGCTCCGCCACGAACCCCAGCTCGGTCTTGCCCAGCGCGACCCCGGGCAGGTAGCCGCTCGCGCTGTTCCACTCCACGAGCCGCGTCATGCGCTCCTCGGCCGAGTCGAGCCTGCCGCGTCTGCGGTCGGCCAGGGCCAGGCCGTTCTCCGCGAAGGCGGCCCCCGCGCCGTGGGCGCGTTCCCGGGCGATGCGCAGAGCGCGCTCGTGGAGCTCGGCCGACGTGTCGAAATCGCGGCGGAGCAGGGACAGCCTGCCCAGGCTGGACAGCTGTTCGGAGACGGCCACCCACAGGTCCAGGTCCTCCGCCACCCGCAGCGCCTCGGTGTGCAGCGCGCGCGCTGTGTCGTAGTCGCCGCCGATCTCCGTCAGGGTGCCGAGGATGCGGGTTGCGCTCAGACCGCCGGCGGCGTCTCCGAGTTCCCCGAACAGGTTCACCGCGCTCTCGGCGTCGGTCCGGGCCCGCGCCAGAGCCCCCCTGACCAGGCGCTGTTCAGACCGCACCACCAGTGTCGACGCGATGCCCCACCGGTCCCCGAGCTCGCGGAAACCGGTCAGCGCCTCCTCCGCGAGCCGCCTGGAGACGATCGGGTCCCCGGCGCCCAGCATGGCGGACGCGCACAGCAGCCTGGCGTGCGCGGCTCCCTCCGGATCGTCCGCGCGGGCGTGGGCGTCGAGGAGGGTCCGCAACTGTTCGTTGGGGTCCTGGTCGCCGGGGCCGAGGAAGCCGGGAGCCAGGAAACCGGTGCCGGTGAGCCAGGCCAGTGCCCGCAGCCGGGCCGGGGACCCGGCGCCGCCCTGACCCCCACCGCCACCGCCACCGGCGCCGAGCGCCCGGGTCAACTGCCGCCGCGCCTCCCGCAGTCGCCCGCGCAGTACCCAGTACCGGCCCAGGGAGGAGGCCAGCCGAAGCGCGAGGTCGGCCTCGCCCGCGTCGACAGCCCATTCGAGCGCGCTCCGGAGGTTGCCGGACTCGGCGTCCAACCGGAACAGCCACTCCCGCTGCCGGTGTCCGCGCAAGCCGGGCTCGGAGGCCTCGGCGAGGGCGGTGTGGTGTTCGGCGTGGGCGCGCCGGACCCGCTCGGTCTCACCGGCCTCCGCCAGCCGCTCCAGGCCGTAGGCCGCCACCGATTCCAGCAGCGCGTACCTGGGCGCCGAGCCGCCGTCCTCGACCACCACCAGCGAGCGGTCCGCGAGCCGGGCCACCGCGTCCAGCACGTCCGCGCGCCGTACGCCCTCGCCGGAGCACACGCGTTCGGCCGCCTCCAGGGTGCAATCGCCCCGGTGGACGGCGAGCCTGCGCAGCACCGCCCGCTCGTCGTCGGTCAGCAGGTCCCAGCTCCAGGCCATCACCGCGCGCAGCGTTCGTTGGCGTTCGGGTGCGGTCCGGTGCCCCCGCCCGAGGACCCGGAAGCGGTCGTCCAGCCGCCGGGCCAGTTCGCGGACGCCCAGCGCGCGCACCCGGGTGGCGGCCAGCTCCAGGGCGAGCGGAAGCCCGTCCAGGCGGCGGCAGACGGCGGTCACCGCCTCCCGGTCCTCCACGGCGAGGGCGAAGCCGGGGGAGGCCCGTTCGGCACGCGCCACGAACAGGCGCACCGCCGCCGACTCCTCGGCCCTCTCCGTGCTCTCGGGCAGGTCCAGCGGCGGGACCGGGTGGACCCGCTCGTCAGCGATCCCCAACGGCTCGTGGCTGGTTGCCAGGGCACGGACCCCGGGCGCGGAGCCCAGCAGCTCCTCGCACAGACGCGCGACGGGATCCAGCAGGTGCTCGCAGGTGTCGAACAGCAGCAGCGCGCGCTGGTCGCGCAGGGCGGTACAGAGCTGTCCGGCGGCCCCGCCCGTCACCCCCTCCTGAAGCGCGTGCCCCGGTGAGCCCTCCCGCAGACCCAGTACCGCCGCCACCGTCTCGGCGACCTCCGCGCCCGACCCGGGACCGGACCCGGTGAGGCCGCCGAGCCCGATCATCCACATCCCGTCGGGGAAGCGGTCGGAGATCCCCCCGCAGCGCCTCCACGGCCAGCCGGGTCTTGCCGACCCCGCCCGGGCCCACCAGCGTGACGAGCCGTTCCGCGGCCAACAGGTCCCGCACCCGGGCGATCTGGGCGCCTCGGCCGATCAGGCCGCCGTCAGCCTGGGCGCTGAGCGGCTCGGGCAGGTTCCCGACCCGTCGCGCGACCGGGGCGTAGACCGAGGCCGGGGCGTCCAGTGAGGTGTCCCGGGCGAGCAGGGACCGGTGCAGATCGGCCAGTTCCGAACCCGGGTCCAGACCCAGTTCGCCGGCCAGCCGCACACGCAGCCGCTCATAGCTGTCGAGTGCCTCGCTCTGGCGGCCGGACCGGTACAGGGCCAGCATGTGCGTCGCCCGCAGGCCCTCGCGCAGCGGGTTGCGCTCCACGAGGTCGCCCAGCTCCCCGGCCAGCAGCCGGTGTTCGCCCAGTTCGAGCCGGGCCCGGGCCAGCTCCTCCACCACGGTGAGCCGCAGTTCCTCCAGCCGGGCGGCCGCGTGGCGGGCGTAGGCGTCCTCTGCCGCGTCGGCGTAGGCGGGGCCGCGCCACAGGCCGAGGGCCTCGCGCAGCAGCTCGGCCCTGGAGTGCGGTTCGGTCAGGTTCCTGGCCCGTTCCAGCAGGTCGCGCATCCGGTCCGCGTCAACCTCGGCCGCGTCCAGTACCAGGCGGTACCCGGCGGGACCGTGCTCCACCAGCGCGCGCCCGCCCGGCTCGGCCCGGTCCAGGGCGCCGCGCAGCTGGGACACCTTCGCCTGGAGCGCACCGGCCGTCCGCTGTGGCGGGCGGCCGCCCCACAGGGCCTCCACCAGCCGGTCCACGGAGACCGGGTGCCCTTCGTGGACCAGCAGCGCCAGCAGCAGGGCACGGACCTTCACACCGGGAATCCGCACCGGTTCACCCCGGCAGGTCCACACCGCGAGTGGACCGAGCACCCCGAATCTCATGCCGCCCACGTTAGGGCGTTTCCGGCGGTCACGTCCCGGCCGTCAGTACCGGCAGCGGGACCACGCGGCCCTGTGCGCACCGGCCACGCGCGCACCGGAGCGGGCGGACGACTGGTCGGCCGGGCGCGGAGCGGGCCGGGGATCAGCGGATGGTCAGCCGACGGTAAGCGCCCGCGCCCACCGTGGGACCCAGTCAGGCAATGCCGGACCCGAGGGTGCGGCAACGACAGGGAGGACCCGATGAACACCCAGCGCGCCCGTATCGCTGTCGTCTACTACTCGTCCACCGGCAACGTCCACCGGCTCGCCGAGGCGGTCGCGGACGGCGCCGCCGACGCGGGCGCCGAGGTCCGGTTGCGCCGGGCGGCCGAGCTCGCCCCCGCGCGGGTGGTCGACGCCCAGCCCGACTGGCGGGCTCACCTGGACGCCACAGCGCACATCCCCGAACCCTCACTCGACGACCTCCGGTGGGCCGACGGGTACGCCTTCGGCACACCCACCAGGTTCGGCAACGTCGCCGCTCAGCTGCGCCAGTTCCTGGACACCACCAGCGGCCCCTGGCAGGCCGGAGAGCTCGCGGACAAGCCCGCCACCGGGTTCACCGCGAGCTACGAGGCGCACGGCGGCCAGGAGTCCACCCTGCTCTCGCTGTACAACACCCTCTTCCACTGGGGCGCCGTCGTCGTGCCCACCGGTTACGTGGACTACGAGGTGGTCAACCGGGCGGGCGGGAACCCGTACGGCGTCAGCCAGGTGGAGGAACGGGCCGCGGCGGACCCCGAGTACGTGAAGGCCGTGCTCGCGGCCGCCCGATACCAGGGGGCACGGCTGGCCGCCTTCACCGCGACCCTGGCCGCCGCCCGCGCCGACCGACAAGCGACCAGCGGCGGACCCCAGCCCGTTCCAGTCGGCTGAGGCACCGCCCCGCCCCGCGCCCCACCCCAGCCCGTACCGATCTGCTCCGAGGAGCCACTGATGACCAACCAGGACACCGTGCGAGGACGCACCGGCCCCACGGGCCCCGCAGACACCCCCGAGACCGTCACCGCCGCCGACCCCGCCGACCCCGCCGACGCCGCCGCTCCCGTGGGCCCCGTCGGCCCAGCCGACGGGCGGGAACGCCCCGACCTGTCCGCCCGCTGGGACTCCGAACCCCTGGACCTCGCGGCCTACCTCGAACGGATCGGCTACGACGGCCCCCTCGAACCCACCTTCGACACGCTGCGCGCCCTCCAGTCCGCCCACTTGGAGGCCATCGCCTTCGAAGGGCTCAACCCCTACCTGGGCCTGCCGGTTCCGCTGGACATCGGGTCCCTTCAGGACAAGATGGTGTACGGCCGCCGGGGCGGCTACTGCCACGAACAGAACACCCTGTTCGGCACCGTCCTCGACCGCCTCGGCTTCCACGTCACCGGCCGCAACGCCCGGATGCTGATGGGGGCGGACGAACGGGTCGTGACCGCGCGCGGTCACGCCATCCTGTCCGTGGTGATCGACGGTACGGACTGGCACGTGGACGTGGGCATCGGCAACGTGGGACCGCGCGGGCCGATCCCCCTGGCCGAAGGGGCGCAGGTCTTCACGGGGCCGTGGGAGTACCGGATGGAGCGCACCGACCTGGGGCACTGGCTGCTCCGCTACCGGCGCCCGCAGGACGGCGAGTGGTTCAACGTCGTGCAGTTCACCGAGGAGGTCCACTACCGGTCCGACTACGCCGACGCCAACATCATCGCCGCCACCCACGGGTCGTCGCCGATCACCCGACAGCCCATCGTCGCGCACAACGGCGACCGGGTGCGGTACGCGCTCTCCGGAAGGACGCTGAACACCTACCTGCCGAACGGGGAGAAGAGCACCCGCGAGCTCGGGGCCGAGGACGTCCCCGGCGCCCTGCGCTCGGAGTTCGGTATCCACCTGACCGAGGAGCAGGCGGACGAGCTGGTGCGGCGCCTGGGCGCCCCCAGCGGAGCGGCGGCGGAGACCGCTCCGGCCGACCTGTAGGGCCGCGACCTGGAGGGCCGAACGTACCCGGCGGCACGCCCGTATCCGGGCCCCGTGCGGGGCGGGGCCGCCCCGACCCGGTGCGGCCGTTCCTCACCAGGTGCGGGCGGCCCTGGTCAGGTGGGAGCGGACCAGGTCCAGGTGGGGGTTGTCGGTCGCCCCGGGCCGCCGGACCAGGTACACCGTGTTGAACGGCGGGTCCTCCGGCTCCAGCAGCGCCACCAGGTCGCCTTCGAGCAGGGCCCGCTGGCACAGGTAGCGCGGCAGGACGGTCGCGCCCGCCCCGTTGACCACCGCGGCCATGACCGAGCGCAGGTCGGGCACGGTGAGTTCCGGGGTGTGGGTCAGCCGGACCCCGAACACGTGCCGCCAGTAGCGGCGGGCGATGGGCAGGTCGTCGGCGTAGGTGACCAGCGGGACCCCGCACAGGGCCGCGCAGCCCTGGCGCCGGACCCGGGGCAGGCCCACCTTCTCCGCCCAGACGGGCGCCGCGACCAGCACGAACTCCTCGTCCATCAGCGGTTCGGCGAGCACCGCCCGTCCCCGGGGCCGGATCGAGGACAGCACCAGGTCGTGCCGTCCCGCCCGCAACCCCTCCAACAGGTCGTCGGCCAGGCCGGTGTGCACGCGCAGCCGCAGCCCCTCCTCGGCGACGAGCGGGGCCAGCGCGGGCAGCGCGCGCTCGCTGAGCAGCTCGGCCGGTCCCGCCAACCGCAGCGGCGCGGTCGGCGCCGACGACCTGCCGGGGCCGCCCTGGAACGCCACCGTCTCCAGGTCGTCCAGCGGCCCCGCGACCCGGGCGGCGAGGTCGTTGGCGTCCGAGGTGGGGGCCACGCCGCGGGGGAGGCGTTCGAACAGCGCGTACCCCAGACGCCGTTCCAGAGCCCTTATCTGAGTGGTCACAGTCGGCTGTGACAGCCGCAGCAACTGGGCCGCGGCGGTGAAGGAACCCGAGCGGTGCACGGCCAGGAACGTCCGCAGCAGCTGGAGGTCCAGAGGTCCGTCCGGCCCGGGCTCGGCGTCGAGCGAAACGGAACCATTGGAAATTCTATAGGTCACCTCGCCGATTCTATTGGTCCTCGTATGCCGTCCGGGTCTAGTGTCGAAGACCCGTGGTCGTACCGGTACCCGGTCCCACGAAGTCGCGTTCAGGGGAGTGCACCAACCATGCCCGTTTCCAAGGAAGTCCACCTCGTCGCCCGGCCCGACGGCGAACCCCGGCCGGAGGACTTCTCCGTGGTCGAGACCACCGTCGCCGACCCCGCGCCGGGCCAGATCCTGGTCCGCAACGACTGGATGTCGGTCGACCCCTACATGCGCGGCCGCATGAACGACGTCAAGTCCTACGTGCCGCCGTTCGAACTGGGCGAGGCCATGGAGGGCGGCGCGGTCGGCACCGTCGTCGCCTCCCAGAGCCCCGACGTCCCCGTCGGCGCCAGCGTCCTGCACTTCCAGGGCTGGCGCCAGTACGCGCTCGTGGACGCGGCCCGGGCCAAGGTCGTGGATACCGACGCCGCCCCCGCACAGGCCTACCTGAGCGCCCTCGGCATGGTCGGCCTCACCGCCTACGCGGGCCTGACCGCCGTGGCCGGGCTCAAGGAGGGCGACGTGGTGTTCGTCTCCGGCGCCGCGGGCGCGGTCGGCAGCCTCGCCGGCCAGATCGCCAAACAGCTCGGCGCCTCGAAGGTGATCGGTTCCGCGGGCGGCCCCGAGAAGAAGCGCCGCCTGCTGGAGGAGTTCGGCTACGACGCCGCCATCGACTACCGCGAGGGCGACCTGGAGGGGCAGCTGGCGGAGGCCGCCCCCGAGGGCATCGACGTCTACTTCGACAACGTCGGCGGCGACCACCTGCGCGCGGCCATCCAAGGTATGCGCGTCCACGGCCGTGCCGCGCTGTGCGGGGCGATCTCGGTCTACAACGCCACCGAGCCGGTGCCGGGTCCCGACAACCTCGGTCTGCTGGTGGGCAAGCGGATCAAACTCCAGGGCTTCCTCGTCGGCGACCACGGTGACCTCGCCCCCGAGTACTACAAGAACGCAGCCCAGTGGCTGGCCGAGGGCAAGCTGCGCACGGAGGAGACCGTGGTCGAGGGCATCGACAACGCCGTCGACGCGTTCCTCGGCATGATGCGCGGTGCCAACACCGGCAAGATGCTGGTGCGTCTGCCCGTCTGATCCGCGCCCTCAGGCCGGGGGCTCCCGGTTTGCCTGGAGCGCACTCCAGGTCGGCATCATGGGAGCCCCCGGGTTCTGGTCACCACGCCAAGGAACCCGGCGCCATGGGCCGCGCCGCCATGGACTCCGCTCCTGGGGGAGCTACCGCGGCACAGCCACAGCCGCGACCCGTTGCACCACCGTTGAAAGGCAACCCTCTTGCAGCACGTCACGCTGAACAACGGCCTCACCATGCCGCAGCTCGGTTTCGGTGTCTGGCAGGTCCCCGACGACGAGGCCTACAGCGCCGTCACGACCGCCATCGAGGTCGGCTACCGCAGCATCGACACCGCCCGGCTCTACGACAACGAGAAGGGCACCGGCCGCGCCATCGCCGACTCCGGTGTGGCGCGTGAGGACATCTTCCTCACCACCAAGCTGTGGAACGACGACCAGGGCTACGACAAGGCCCTGAAGGCCTTCGACGCCAGCCTGGAGCGGCTGGGCACCGAGTACGTCGACCTGTACCTGATCCACTGGCCGGCTCCGGAGCGCGACGCCTACGTCGACACCTGGAAGGCGCTGGAGCGCATCCACGCCGAGGGCCGGGCCAAGGCCATCGGCGTGTCCAACTTCACCGCGCGGACCCTGGAGCGCCTCGTAGGCGAGACCGAGGTCGTTCCCGCGATCAACCAGATCGAGCTGCACCCCTACTTCTCGCAGGCCGGAATGCGCGCGGCCAACGCCGACAAGGGCGTGCTCACCGAGGCCTGGAGCCCGCTCGGCCAGGGCAAGGGCCTGCTCGATGACCCGGTCCTGGCCGAGCTCGGCGCCAAGCACGGAAAGTCCGCCGCGCAGGTCGTGCTCCGCTGGCACCTCCAGCTCGGCAACGTCGTCATCCCCAAGTCCGTGACCCCGTCGCGGATCCGGGAGAACTTCGACGTGTTCGACTTCGAGCTCACCGCCGAGGACATCGACCGGATCGGTTCGCTTGACCGCGACGGCCGTATCGGCCCGAACCCGGACACGCTCAACTAGTCGGGGAGCCGGACCGGCGCCCGGGCCCGCCGAGCCCCCGCTCGGCGGGCCCGCGATGATCCGCGGAACTCGCCCTAAGCCCGGTAGAAGGTGAAGGCCCCGTACCGGGAGATGCTGAGTTCCCACTCGGTGGTCTCCCCGGTCTCCTCGTCCAGGCTCTGGCACAGGAAGGGCGCCTCGCCGCCGGTCTCGCCGCGCTCGACGTCGGAGTCCATGTCGCAGAGCACGTACTCGGTCTCGGCGCTCACCCGGAGGCTGTCCTCGACGACCTCGCGGACCAGCGGGCCCTCGGGCAGGTCCCACTCGTAGTTGATCAGGATGCCGGAGGAGTGGATGTCGATCGTGTAGTCGAACTCCTCTCCCAGGAAGGTCACCGCGCAGGTGACGGACTCGCCCTCCTCGCCCTCGATCTCGGGACAGGTGTAGGTGGCGCCGGGGTCGGCCATCGAGGCGAAGGTGGAGACCCGGTCCAGCGCCTCCCAGGCGATCCGGTCGCCCAGCGGGGCGTCGGAGCCGGGCTCGGCGGGAAGGTCCGCGTCCGAGTCGAGTTCGGGGGCCTGGTCGGGGACGGGGCCCTGGTTGAAGGCGGAGGCGTCGACCTCGGGGGCCTCCTCCTCTTCCCAGGGGTCACCGGCGTCGTCGACGGCGGCTGTGTCGGTCCGGGAGGGCTCGGGGGCGTCGGCCCCGCAGGCGGCCAGGGCGAGGGCGGAGCCGGCGGCTGCCAGGCCGAGGGCTACACGGTGTCGACGGGCGGAGTTGATCATGGAAGGTCCTGTCCGGGAGTGAGGAGGGACGTCCTCGCCGCACACGGTTCGCGCGGTGGCGCCGGAACCGGGGCGGGACGAACCCCCACACTGGCAAAACGGGGAGGCCGGAGCCATGATCCGGAGTGACCGCTTCCTTGACCAGGAGTGCACCCGGGGCGGGCGGGGGCACCGGCGGAGCCCGGCGGATTGACTACACTCAGGCGGGTCCGGTCGGATACGGGGTCGTACATGTTGGTCACCACCGAGTTCAGCAGCGGGAGCGAGCCCGCGGAACACCGCTTCGACATGTGCCGGAAGCTGATGTCCTCGGCACCCGCACCGATGGAGGTGTCCAGTGAGCACGCCGCCGACTTCCTGCTGTACCAGCGCGACCTCCACCTCGGGCCGGTCCGCGTCTGGGCCATGGATTTCAGTCCGGCGGTCCTGACGCGGTCGAACCGGCTCGTCGAGGAGTCGGACCCGCGGAGTTACAACCTCTGCCTGGTCCGGCGCGGCGGGTTGGAGGCCGTCCAGGGCTCGTGGTCGGAGTCCTGCGGCCCGGACGACCTCTACTCGATCGACTCGTCCCTTCCCTTCGAACTCAGGGCACGCGGAGCCGGGGAACACACGGGGGAGCCGGTCTCGTTCCTGGGGGTGGAGGTGCCCAAACGCCTGCTCGACCTGCCCCCGGGGCAGATGGACGAGTTCGCGGTGCGCAAGCTCTCGGGACGGCGGGGAACCGGCGCGCTGCTGGACGGACTGATCGGCACACTCCTCAACGACCCGGCCCCCTACCGGCCCTCGGACGGAACACGGTTGAGCGTCGTCCTCGCCGACCTGGTGTCCGCCCTGTTCACCCAGGCCCTGGAGGCCGACCCCCACGCGGGGTCCGGCGGACGACGGAGCGTCCTCCTGGCGAGGGTGCAGGTCTTCATCCGGCACCACCTGGCCGACCCGGACCTGACCCCGGACGTGATCTCGGCCGCCCACCACATCTCCACGGGTTACCTGCACCGGATCTTCCGGGAGGAGGGCCTGACGGTCACCCAGTGGATCCGCGGGCAGCGTCTGGAACGGGCCCGCAGGCAACTCGAGGACCCCGCCTCGCGCACGACCCCGATCCACCGCATCGCCTCGGCCTCGGGCTTCTCCCACCCCGAGGTCTTCAGCAGGGCCTTCCGGCGGGAGTTCGGAGCCTCACCGCGGCAGTACCGCGAGGACGTGGGCTTCGGCCTCCAGGGCTGACGGATCCCGGTACGCGGACCCGCACGTGCGGGAAATCACCCGCTCCCACCCCTCGACGGTTCGTTCCGTCACCGAGGCCGTCGGCGCAGGCGCGAAACCCCGGCCCGGCCGCCCCGTGCCGAAGGTAAACGTCTGGCAGGGGAATGGCCGTTTCCGGTCGGGACCATCACCTCCCGCCCCAGGGTGAACAGGCTGCACAGCGGACACCGCGCCGAGGGTAGGAACCCCTTGTACGCGGCTGAGCGGCGACACCACACCGCAGACTTCCGGTCCGGGGTGGCGAGGGGCCGAACAGAGGCGTACAGTCCTCTCTGGTGTGCCGGGGAAGTTCACGCGGCTGACACCACACGTCTCTCTACGCGAAACCAGATCCATGACCGTCGTCCCCCGTCGCACCGCGCGTGTCTACCGCTCCGAAACCGCGGAGCGGTCCGTGCACGCCTGGTGTCACAGAGCCCTGAGCCAGTGGCCCGAACTCGGCCCCCTTCCTCCCGTTGAGACCCGCCTGGGCCCCACACAGGCCTTCCGGGCCGCGGGTGGGACCGGAACCCCGGTCCTGGTCCTGTCGGGTACCAACTTCAACGCCGCCACCACGGTCCCCGCCGCCCGCGCGCTCGCCGCGGACCGGCCGGTACTGCTGGTCGACCTTCCGGGGCAGCCGGGTCTGAGCTGCGGCCAGCGGACCGCGGGTTCCCGGATCGAGGCCTACGGTGCGTGGCTCGACGAACTACTGCCCCGCATCACCGACGGCCCCGTCATCGTGCTGGGCCACTCCCGGGGTGCCGCGATCGCGCTGTCCTCGACACCGAATCCGCTGGTGGCAGGGATGCTGCTGCTCAACCCGGCCGGGTTGACCGCGGCGGGCGTCAGCTCGGAGTCGATGCGCGCGACCCTGCCGTGGATGATCCACCCCAACGAGCAGACCAGTACCCGACTCCTCGAATTCCTCAGCGGCCCGTCCACGGACACCGGTTGTGAGGAGCACCGCTCGGAGGCGGAGTGGCTGACCATGGTGTCGCGCCACTGCCGTACCCACTCGACCCCGACCCCGCTCCACGCGGAGTCCTTTCTGGCCTGGGCCGGTACCCCGGTCCGCGTGGCCACCGGTTCGCACGACCCCTTCTTCTCGCCCGCGCGTCTGCACGGACCGGCCCGCCGGTTCCTCGACTCCGACGTGCGCATCATCGAGGGGGCGGGACACCTGTCCCTGTACGAGCAGCCCGAGAGCGTCGCCGAGCTCCTCCGCGAGCTCGACACCTGAGCGGTACCCGTCCCACAGACGAGCGCCGGTGGCGGCCTCACGGCCGGCACCGGTCCGGGACCCGGTTCCCAGGGGGCTCTGTCGGCGGTGGCGCTCAGCCGCGGCCCAGTAGCCGTCGCAGCTCCGGAACCGACGTGAACACGTGCCCGTGGAACCCGAGCGCTCGGGCCGCCTCGACGTTGGCCCGGTTGTCGTCCACGAACAGCACGTCCCCGGCCGGGACGCCCATGCGTTCCAGGCACCACCGGTAGGCCCCGGGCTCGGGTTTGGCGTGCCCGATCCGGCAGGACAGCCCCAGTGTCGGAAACAGGTCCAGCACGTGCGGGTGGAGCTCCTCGAAGCGCTTCGCGAGCTCTGCGGGGATGTTCGAGAGCAGCCCGAGCCGCACCCCCGCCCCGGACAGCTCGGAGACCAGCGCCACCGACTCCTCGTTCACCCGGGACCAGCTGTCCAGGTCCAGGGCGATGAGCTTCTCGACCTGCCCCGAAGTGAGGGGTTCACCCAGGTGCTCGCCTACCGCCTTCCAGTAGGCGGGGCCGTCGAGGTCGCCCCGGTCGTAGTCCTGGCGCGGTGCCCAGTAGGCGGTCCAGAAGGCGTCGTGGCCGTGGCCGGAGTACTCCACCATCGTGGCCCGGACCACCGGTGACTGGTCCATCGCGACCACACCGAACATGTCGAACAGCACAGCGTCCAAGAGTCTCTCCCGGGGTCGGCCGATCAGGGGTACCGGGTTCGGGTACGGAAGGGCTCCTTCCCCCGCGGGGCGCCCGCGAACCTCTGCTTCCTGGTGATCCCGAGAACACGTGGGTAGGGAGGACGGCATGGCCAATCCCCACGGCATCAGCCGTCGCGCACCCGAAACCGCGCCCACCCCGGCTGAGGTCGAGTCGCTCTACGCCGCCGCCTCCGCGCCGCCGCCTCTCAACGAGCCGCCCTCCACGGCGGCCCTCTTCGCCAGGCTGTACGCCGTGAACGTGAGCCGCCCCGACACGATCGTGCTCGCCGCCCATGAGGGAACGGAACTCATCGGGTTCGTGTACGGGTACCCGTGGGCCTGGTCCGAGGACGATCCCTGGGCACAACAGCTCCGTCAACGGCTGGGGGAGGGCCACCGGGAACTGGACGGCTCCCACGCCGTCCCGCTGCTCGCGGTCCACCCGAGGGCCTGGGGGCGGGGGCTGGGGGCGGCGCTGTTGAGCCGCATCGTCGAAGAGGCTCCGGGACGCCTGTGGCTCCAGACCACCGACGCCGACACTCCCGCGCTGCGCCTCTACCTACGGCAGGGGTGGCGCCGGGTCGGGGTCGGGCCCGACGCACCGAACGGACGGCCCGGCGCGGTGTTCGTCCGGTGAGCTCTGCCAGCGTGCTCGGGGTGAGTCCTGGTACGAACGGCTTCGTTATCGGCGAAGAGGCAAGTGTTACCGGAGGAATTCGCTCTCCGGTGCGTATCCTTGCCCGAAGTCGACGCGCGGGAAAGGGTGGTTCCCGTCATGTCGAAAAGCCCCAAAAAACCAGAAAGCAGTCGGCATGCTCGAAAAGCTGGCACGCAAGCTGGGCCTGGAAACGAACCCGGCGATCTTCTTCATATCAGCCATGCTCACCGTGGCCTTCGTGGTGTCCGCCATCGCCTTCACCGATACCGTTGACACGGTCTTCGGGGCTGTGTCCAATTGGATCCTGTCCCACCTGGGGTGGCTCTACATCCTCGGCGTGACGTCCTTCCTGATCTTCCTGATCTGGATCGCGGCCAGCCGCTTCGGCAAGATCCGGCTCGGGCCTGCGGACAGCAAACCCGAGTACAGCAATCTCACCTGGTTCTGCATGCTGTTCGCGGCCGGCATCGGAAGCATCCTCATGTTCTGGGGAGTGGCGGAACCGGTCAGCCACTTCGCCAACCCGCCCCAGCAGAACGTCGAACCAGAGTCGGTCCAGGCGGCCGAGCAGGCGATGGGATTCACGCTCTACCATTTCGGCCTCCACACCTGGACGATCTTCTGCCTCCCGGCGTTGGCCTTCGCCTACTTCGTCTACCGCAGGGGCCTCCCCTTTCGGGTCAGCTCCATTTTCTACCCCTTCCTCGGTGAGCGCATCCACGGCCCGATCGGGCGGTCCATCGACATCCTCGCGGTCCTGGGCACCCTGTTCGGCGTGGCCGTCACCATCGGCCTGGGCACGATGCAGATCAACAGCGGCCTCAACACGCTGTTCGGCATCGAGGAGACCCGCCTCACCCAGATCATCCTCATCTCCGTCATCACCCTGATCGCAGTGGTCTCGGTGATCACCGGCCTGGACGTGGGCATCAAGTGGCTCTCCTCCATCAACATCGTGATGGCGGTCGGACTGCTCCTCTTCGTCTTCTTCGCCGGTTCGTCCCTGTTCCTGGCCAAGGGCATCATCGAGACCACCGGCGTGTACCTCGAATGGCTGGTCCCGCTCTCGTTCTGGAACGACGCGTTCGGAGACACGGGCTGGCAGGGGTCGTGGACGGTCTTCTACTGGGCCTGGACCATCACCTGGTCGCCCTTCGTGGGCATCTTCATCGCGCGCATCTCCAAGGGACGGACGATCCGCGAGTTCGTGATCGGGGTCCTGGGGCTGCCCACCGCGTTCAGCATCGTCTGGTTCAGCGTCTTCGGCCTCTCCTCCTTCGACATGGAGCTGAACGGAAACGGCGGGCTGGTCGAGGAGGTCGTGGTCCAGGAGGACATCCCCGGTGCGCTGTTCGCCTTCCTGGCGAACTATCCTCTGGCCACCTTCCTCTCGGCGGTGTCCATCGTCATCGTCGTCATCTTCTTCACCACCTCCTCGGACTCGGCGTCCCTGGTGGTGGACATGCTCTGCTCGGGCACCCAGCAGTCACCCACCCGTCAGCGGGTGTTCTGGGGCATCACCGAGGGTGTGGTCGCCGCAACCGTCCTGACCGCGTCGGGGGTGGGCGGACTGGACGCCCTCCAACAGACGATCATCGTGTTCGGGCTGCCGTTCTTCATCATCGGGTTCTTCATGATGGCCTCCCTGGTGAAGTCCCTCTCCGCCGAGACGGCAGAGGGCTCCGGCCTCCAGCGGCAGCGCAACGTGCCCTTGGAGGCCAGGGCCCGCAGGATGCGCGGTGAACAGCGTGACAGCAGTGGCGGGAGCGCGCGGGGCAGGGAGGAGGACGAGGGCTGACCTGACAGCGCCCCGCCACCCGTGCCGCCGCCGCGCCGGGTGACGGGGCGGGTTCGGCCCCTTCTCCGGGGATGACGCTTCCTGCTGCCCGGGGCGGCGCTGGTTTCGCCTCTGGCGGCAAGACCAAGGGGGACGCGCGCTCGGAGGTAACGGAACACCCTCGTCGGAGTTCATCATGGGGGCATGACCTTCTCCGACTCCGACGAACGCTTCCTCGCGGCCACCACTGACCGTCTCGCCGCCCTGCCCGGGGTCGAGGCGGTCAGTCTCGGCGGTTCGCGCGCACAGGGTACGCACCGGCCGGACAGCGACTGGGATCTCGCCGTCTACTACCGGGGATCCAAGGGCGAGTTCACCCCGCGGGCCCTCCGGGACGTCGGTTGGGAGGGTGAGGTCTCGGAGTTCGGCGGCTGGAGCGAGGGCGTGTTCAACGGCGGGGCCTGGCTGCGGATCGACGGTCGCCCGGTGGACGTCCACTACCGCGACCTCGACTCGGTGGAACACGAACTGGCCGAGGCCGAACAGGGCCGCTTCCGGGTCGAGCCGCTCATGTTCCACCTGGCGGGCGTCCCCACCTACCTGGTGGTGGCCGAGCTCGCCCTGGGCCGGGTGCTGGTCGGTGACCTGCCCCGGCCCGGGTACCCGGGCCGGTTGCGCCGCAGCGCCCCTCCCCGTTGGCGCGGGTTCGCCTCCGCCAACCTCGCCTACGCCGAGCGCAACCACGCCCCGTACGGCCGGGTGGCCCAGTGCGCGGGGCTGGTCGCCCAGGCCGCGTCCCAGGCGGCGCA
Organism: Nocardiopsis metallicus; assembly: GCF_014201115.1. Taxonomy (GTDB): domain Bacteria; phylum Actinomycetota; class Actinomycetes; order Streptosporangiales; family Streptosporangiaceae; genus Nocardiopsis; species Nocardiopsis metallicus. The sequence continues at coordinate 3,954,543 of NZ_JACHDO010000001.1, read as the reverse complement.
CGCCCTCCTGGCCGCACGCGGCGAGTGGGTGACCAACGACAAGACCCTGCTGGCCCGAGCCGGGATGGAGGAGGTGGACTTCGTGGTCGCCGGGATGACCGCTGATCCGCGGGACCTTCTCGCGGCGGTCGCCGAGACGGGGCGGATCATCGCGGGAGCCCGCTGAACCAGCCAGGTCAGCGGCGCCGACCGGCAAGCCGGAGCAGGAAGAGCTTGCCAGGAGCCTTGTCCGTCTCCTCGGGGGCGTTCGCACCCTGCTGGCCGGAACCCGGCTCCTCGGCGGGTTCCGGGGCTTGTCCTGACAGAGGGGTTGAATCTAGAGTTAGTGAGTGCCCACTCACTTTTAGGAGAGCCCTCGTGAACCCCACCGCGACCAACAGCGCGCCCTCGCCCCCCTTCGGCCGTCGCCCCAGAACGACCGTCGCCGTCGTCGCCACCCTCGTCCTGGCCCTCGAACTCGCGGCCACCCTCGCCACCCTCGACGGTGACCCTTTCGCCCCGGTTTCCGGCTGGGGCGCCACCAGGCCAGCGGACGCCCTCACCCTCGCGCTGGTGGTCGTCGGCTGCTCAGCCCTGTACTGGTGCCGTACCCGGCCGCTCACCGCCCTGGGCGCCGCCACCGCCGCCTACGCAGCCTTCATGCTGCTGGGCCACGAACTCGGCCTCTTCCTCGCGCCGATGACCGCCCTCTACGCGGCCGCCGTCCTGGGCGCCGCCAGGATCGGAGCCCTGGCCGCGGGCCTGACCGCCTACGCCGCCTCCCTGTACTGGGTGTTCGAGCGCACCACGGCCGTCCACGACTCCGGTGCGGCACTTCTCGCCTGGGTCGCCTTCTCCGCCGTGATAGGTGTGTTCCTCGCCGGTCCCTACGTCGCCGGTGAGCTGGTCCGACTGCGCCGCCTGCTCGCCGTCGGCCCCGGCCCGGCCCCCGCACAGCACGCAGCCACCGCATAGGAGCCCCATGGACGACGGCCAGACCAGGAAACGCCGCCCCCGGTCGACGGCGGCCCGGACCCGCCAGCACCTCCTGGACACCGCCGCCGAGGTCATGGAGCGCCTGGGCCTGGCCAACGCCACCACCAAGGAGATCGCCCGCGCCTCCGGCTACTCCGAGGCGACCCTGTACAAGCACTTCGCCGACAAGTCGGAGCTGTTCCTGGAGGTCCTGCGGCACCGCTTCCCGACGTTCGCCGCCGACCTCGCCGCACTGCCCGAACGCGTGGGCCGCGACGGAGTGCGCGACACCCTGGTCGGCATCGTGCTCGGTGCCGTCCCCTTCTTCCGGCACGGATCGCCCATGCTCGGCTCCCTCTTCGCCGAACCGGACCTGCTCCGCCGCCATCGCGAGGGGCTGAGCGCCCACGGGGCCGGGCCGCTCAACGTCAACCGGGCGGTCGCCGCCTACCTGGCGGCCGAGCGGGACCTGGGCCGGGTCGACTCTCGCACCGACCCGGACGCGGCGGCGGCGCTACTGGTCGGTGCCTGTTTCCAGCGCGGCTTCTTCGAGGCCTTCTCCCAGGGCACCGGGGACCTGCCACCGCTGGACCGCTTCGCCGCCGACCTCGTGGAGGCACTGGCGGTCGTCGCCTCCGATGAACCCGGTGGTCGGGCCGGCTCCGGCGGGCACAGCTGAGGGGAGGGGCGCCCGGGCACCCCTCCCCTGGGGTCACGCGTTCCCGGCCGGGGCGCAGCGGATCAAGGAGCTGACGGCCGGGAGCGCCGCCGCACCTACTTCTCCCAGGTCAGGTTCACCACAGCGCTGATGGTGTCGTAACCGGCCCGCTCGAACGCCTTGGCCATGGGGACGTTCCCGACGTCCGTGGCGGCCCGGATGTTCGGCACGCCCTCCTCGGCCAGGACACGGGTGCCCTCGGCGAGCAGGTCGTCGATGTAGCCGTGGCCGCGGTGCTCGGGAAGCACCGCGATGTAGGCGATGATCGGGTGGTAGGCGTTACGCGCCGGGATCACGAAGCCCACCGGTTCGCCGTCCGGGAGCGTCGCCACCCGCCACCAGGTCCGGGGGGTGTCGTAGTTGGCGAACTCGTCGGCGAAGTTGGCCGCGGCGACCTCCTCGGCGGACCTCTCCTGGAGGTCGAGCCGGTCGTGGGCGTCCAGGGTGCCGTCCAGGGCCCGGGCCATGAGACCGAGGATGTCCTCGGTGCTCTCGATCCCGCGGAACCGCAGGCGGTCACTGGGCCGGGGGACCGGGTACCCGGCGAACCACTCGTAGCGCAGGCGCTCGACAAGCGGGACGGCTCCCGAGCGCTCGACCGCGCGCACACGGTCCTCCACCATGCGGCGGGTGCTCTCGTCCGCACGCCAGTCGGCGGGTACGAAGCGCAGGAACTCGGGCGGGGGAGTGCCCTGGGCGACGGGGACACCGTCGGGGAACAAGGCCGCGTTGGCGGTGCGCAGCAGCTGTTCGGCCACGGCGCAACGGTCGACGTCGTGGGCGCTGTCGTCCACGTCGATCAGGTCCAGCAGGAAGGGTGCGTCGTCCTGGGGACGGCACCACCAGGACAGTCGGGCCAGGAGGCGATCGCCGTCCAGGGCCATCCACATCCAGGAGGGGCGGCGGCGCCCCCGGGCGAGGTCGTCGGCCAGCTCGTCGTTCTGCACATAGGGCAGCCGGTTGAAGAGCTCCAGCTCCTCGGGGCCGGTGATGGAGCGAAAGACCAGGTTGTTCGGAAGAACGGTCAAGGCAGCACTTTCGGTGTGTGCGCCCGCCAACCGGGGGCAGCGGTGGTCGCGGACCCGGGAGGACACGGGCGCGGTGATCACGGGGAACATCGGATGTGCCTCCTCTCTCGTCGTCGCCGTACCGGGGGCGGTGACGGCCCCGGTATTTATAGCGGCGGGCGCTGCGGCCCCGCAAGCCCTTTTCCGCGGCGCTCCCTCACCCCCGGGAGTTCTCCGAACCCGTACGGAACGAACGGGTCACCAGCAGGGTGAGCACCCCGGCGAGCAGTCCCCAGAAGGCCGAGCCCACCCCGAACAGCGTGAAGCCCGAGGCCGTCGCCAGGAAGGTCACCACGGCGGCCTCCCGGGAGCCCTCGTCCGAGACCGCGGCGGCCAGCGAACCACCGATCGTGCCCAGCAGCCCCAACCCGGCGATGGCCAGCACCAGGGTCGAGGGCAGGGTGGCCAGCAGGGAGGCCACGGTCGCACCGAACACCCCGACACACAGGTAGAAGACCCCGGCCCACACCCCGGCCAGATACCGGCGCTCCCGGTCCGGGTGGGCCTGCGGGCCCGTACAGATCGCCGCGGTGATCGCGGCCAGGTTCATCCCGTAGCACCCGAACGGCGCCAGGACCAGGTTGGCCGCCCCGGTCCACCCGATCACCGGAGAGATCGGCACCCGGTAGCCGTCGCCGCGCAGCACCGCCACCCCGGGCAGGTTCTGCGAGGCCATGGTCACCACGAACAGCGGCAGGCCGACGCTGACCAGCACCTGCCAGGAGAACTCGGGCGCGACGAACTCCGGGGAGGCCAGCGCCAGTTCCACCGACCCCAACCGCAGCGACCCCTGGGCGGCGGCCACCGCGCCGCCGGTGAGCAGGGACAGCAGGACCGCGTACCGGGGCAGCCACCTGCGGCACAGCAGGTAGGCCGCGAACATCGCGAACACCACCGCGAAGTCGCCCTCCATGCTGGTGAACAGCCCGATCCCGAACTGCAGCAAAACGCCCGCCAGCAGCCCGGCGGCCAACGGCACCGGGATCCGGTCCATCACCCGCTCGAACCAGCCGGTCACCCCGCTCAGCGTGATCAGGACGGCCGAGAACAGGAAGGCACCCACGGCCTGGGCCATGCCCACCCCGTCCAGGCCGACCGCCAGCAGGGCCGCACCCGGAGTCGACCAGGCGGTCACCACGGGGGCCCTGTAACGCAGGGACAGGCCCACACAGGTCACGGCCATGCCCACGCCCAGTGCGAGCATCCACGAGGCGATCTGCCCGGGCGAGGCCCCGGCGGCCTCGGCGGCGGTGAACACGATCGCCGCCGAGCTGGTCACCCCGACCAGGACCGCGATGAGGCCCGCGGTCACGGCGGAGAGGGGGGCAGCGTGCTGGACGCTCCGGACGAGGGTTCTCATGGCGAACCATCCTGTCGTCCCATCACTGGGCCCCGATCACCGGGGCCGGGTCTGCCGGCACTGCCCGGGCCGCGTAGCGGGTGTGGCGGGGATCGCGGGGGCGGACGCGGAGTCGTCCACAGGCCGGGAACAAACCATTCGACCCCTGCCGTGGACCGGGTGATGATGTCCCCATGGACCGAACCTTCGACCAACTCCTCGACGAGGCCGTCAACGAACCGACCGAAGGCTGGGACTTCTCCTGGTTCGAGGGCCGGGCCACCGAGCAGCGGCCCTCCTGGGGCTACCAGCGCCTCATGGGTGAACGGATGGCCCGGGCCACCGCCGCCCTCGACATCCAGACCGGCGGTGGCGAGGTCCTGGCGGGGATCCCCGCACACCCGCCGCTGACCGTCGCCACCGAGGCGTATCCGCCCAACGTCACCAAGGCCACCCGCCTGCTGCACCCCCGAGGGGTGGCCGTCGTCGCCGACCCCGACGAACCCCCGCTGCCCTTCGCCGACGCCTCGTTCGACCTGGTCGTGTGCCGCCACCCGGTCACCGTCTGGTGGAACGAGATCGCCCGCGTCCTCGCCCCCGGCGGTACCTACCTGGCACAGCACGTCGGGCCGTCGAGCGCGGCCGAGCTGTACGAGTACTTCCTCGGGCCGCAGTCCGACGAGGACAACAACGTCCGCCACCCGGACCACGACCGGGCCGGGGCCGAGGCCGCGGGGCTGGAGGTCGTCGACCTCAGGGCGGAACGGCTCCGACTGGAGTTCCACGACGTCGGCACGGTCGTGTACTTCCTGCGCAAGGTCGTGTGGATGGTCCCCGGTTTCACCGTGGACGAGTACCTGGACCGGCTACGGGAACTGCACGAACAGATCGAGGAGCGGGGCCCGTTCGTCGCACACTCCGCGCGCCACCTGATCGAGGCCCGCAGGCCTGAGTGAGGACGCGAAGGGCGGGCCGCAAACGAGTCCGGGACGAGGCCCGCCGATGACGCCCGCGCCGCCGACGGGTCCCCGTGACCCGCCGACCGCGCGGAGGAAACAGGGGTCAGCCCTTGGCGGTGACGTGCTGGACGACCTCGAAGCCCCAGATCTCACTGTTGGTCGCCGCCGGACCGCCGTGCCCGCCGTGGGCGTGGCCGTCCTTCCTGGCGTCGGCCGCTGCCTGGGCGTGACCCTTCTTGAAGGCCTGCCCGCTCACCCAGTTCTGGAAGTCCTCCTCGGACCGCCAGCGGGTGTACACCAGGTACTTGTCGGTACCCTCGACCGGGCGCAGAAGCTGGAACTCCTCGAACCCCTCCTGGTTCTCCACGAGCCCCGCGCGCTTGGCGAAACGCTCCTCCAGAGTGGAACCCTCCCCTTCCGGGACGGTCAGGACGTTGAACTTGACGACACTGGTCACGCGTGTACCTCCGGTCGGATCCACATCTGCCAAGGCCAACCTAAGGGACCCGTTCGGCCCGGCCGCACCAGGCTCCCCGCCGATGCGCCCGCCGTCGGCGGCCTCCCTCGCGGGCCCCGGCCGTCGGGGACGAGCCGCCCCGGGGCCGCCAGCGGTCAGCTCCCGGACACCCGGTCCACCCACTCCGCCAAGTCGCCGATGACCTGCGCCCGGTTGGTCTCGTTGAGCACCTCGTGCCGGGCGCCCGGGTAGGTGCGGTAGACGAGGTCCGCGACACCCGCCTTGCGGTAGCGCTCGACCAGGGCGTCGCTGAACTCCAACCGGTGGTTGAGCGGGTCGTGCTCCCCGACCAGTACGTACAGGGGCAGGTCCGTGCGCGCCCCCGACGGGTCCGTGAGCGGTCCGAAGGCCGCTGTGGCCAGCCCCACCAGCGCCTCCTCGTCGAGCGCGAACCCGCACAGGGGGTCCGCGACGTACAGGTCCACCTGCTCCTCGTCCCGGCTGAGCCAGTCCGCGGTGGTCCGGACCGGCTGGAAGGGAGCGTTGAACACCTCGTTGAGGTCACTGGTACCGGGCGGGACCGAACCCAGGAACAGGTCCACGGCGGTGGTACCGCTGAGCGCCGCACCGGTGAGCAGGTCGGCGTGTTCGAGCAGGTACTGCTGGGTGGCGAAGGAACCCAGGCTGTGCCCGATGAGCACCAGCGGCAGACCGGGATGGCGCTCGCGCAGGATCCGGGAGAGCGCGGCCATGTCGGCGACCAGCAGGTTCCAGCCGTCCGCGCCCAACTGGCCGGGTTCGGCGTGGATGGTGGCCCCGTGGCCCCGGTGGTCGTTGGCGTAGACCGCGTACCCGCGCTCGTTGAGCGCCCGTGCCAGGGGAGCGTAGCGCTGGGCGTGCTCGCCCATGCCGTGGGCCAACTGGACCACACCGCGCGGCGGGCCGTCCGGCTGCCACTCGTGGACGTGCACGGTGAGGCCGTCGCTGCTGTCGAAGGTGAACATCGTTCTCCCGGAGTGGATGACGGAGCTATGGGCCCGGGGGCGCGGGAGGCCCGTGTGCACCGATTGTGCCCCGCTTCGCCTCTTCTGCCCAGTAGAGCGGTGCGTCCGGCCGGGCGGCGCGCTCAGCCGGGCTCGCGTGGCAGGCGCCGCCGCATCCGCCCCGCGTCACCTGAGGCCGTGTTTGCGCGCCACGATCCGCAGCATCGCGGCTCGGGGCAGCAGACGGCGCAGCGCGAACACGAGCGGTGCGTTGCTGCCCACCGCGTACAGCGGATGCGGCCGCTTCGCCTCGATGGCGCCGACCACGGTCCGCGCCACCCGCTCCGCCGAGATCCCCTTGGCCTCGTTGGCGTTGAGCGAGTCCACCATGGTCTGGTACTCCTCCCGGAACGCAGAGCGCTCTCCCACGTACTGGGTGCGGCGCTCACTGATCCCGGTGTTGATCGAACCCGGTTCCACCGTGGTCACACCCACCCCGAACGGCGACACCTCGCGTCGAACCGCGTCGGAGAACCCCTTCATCGCCGCCTTGGACGCCACGTACGAGGACCGGTAGGCCAGCGGGAAACTCGCCAGCATCGAACCCACCATGACCACGCGCCCGTACCCGCGCGCCCGCATCCCCGGCAGAAGCAGCTGGGTGAGCCGGACCGCGCCGAACACGTTCAGCCGGAACACCCGTTCCACGGCGTCCATGGGCAGTTCCTCGACCGGCCCGTTCTGGCTCTCACCCGCGTTGTTGACCAGTACGTCCACCTCGCCAGCGGCCTCGGCGCAGGCCGCCACGGAGTCGTAGTCGGTCAGGTCCAGGGCCAGGTACTCGACCCCGGGCACCCGTGCGCTGACGGTCTCGGGGTTCCGGCTGGTGCCGAAGACGCGGTAACCGCGCTCGACCAGGGCGGCGGCGACGGCCGCCCCGATCCCGGAGGAGGCTCCGGTGACCAGGGCGGTGCGACCGGGCGCGGGGGCGGAGGGGGCCATGGGGCGTCCTTCGAGTCAGGGGCGGGTGGGACCGAAGCGCACACCACAGTAGTTGAACCCCGCTCAACGACTTCGTGCCGGGAAGCTCGTCCGGACAAGGCCCCTACGACGCCCTGAAGGCATCCTGGCCGCCCTGGACGGTGGGGTCCGGTCCGGGCGGCCAGGGCGGGGTTCGAGCCGGTCGGGTTCTCCCGCCTGAGGTGAGCGGGCACTTCGAGAGCTTCCGTCGGACGTCAGTCCTGGTCGTGCTTCTCCAGGACCAGCGAGAGTCCGGCACCCAGCAGCCACAGGTCCTTGGACAGGGGCGTGCCCTCCTCGGTGGGGGCCAGGCTGCCGGGTTTGCGCATCCCGGGGGTGCGGAGGTAGAGGCCGAGCAGCCCGGCGGCGAAGGCGCTCAGCCCGGCCCCCGCGAGCTTGCTCGGCACCAGCGGCACCAGCAGTGCGGTGCCCAGGGTGATCTCCCCGGCGGACAGGAGCCGGGTGAAGGTGACCGGGTCGAGCTTGTCCAGGAACGGGTACGTGCCGACCGCCATCTGGTGGAGTCCCATCGCGGTGTCCTCGTCAGCGCCGCGTTTGCTCAGCCCTGAGTTGAGGACGAAGGCGCCGGTGGCGGCGCGCAGGACCATTTGGTGCGGTCTGACGGGCGGCTTCATGTGAGCTCCAGGTCGAGTCGACAACGTTGATCACTGCAAGTAGTTGAAATGCTACGCCTCGGAGTGGTCGGGTTCTGGTCGCGTCCACCGGGTGTCGACCGTTCGTTCCCATGGAAGGAGGGAGCCCCCTCCCGGAGCCGCGCGGGGCGCGAAACCGATTGTGCTCCTCGCCGGGGCGTGGTTTCTTTCGCGAGACCACCCCAGCGGGAAGGAACCACATGCGCAGAATCATCGTGACCGGCGGCGGTACGGGCATGGGCAGGGCGATCGCCGAACGCCTCGCCAGGGCGGGGGACGAGGTCCACGTCCTCGGACGCCGGAAGGAGGTCCTCGACCGGGTCGCGGCGGAGAACCCCCAGGCGCGGATCATCCCCCTGCCGGTCGACCTCACCGACGAGGACGCCGTCCTGGCCGCGGCCGAACAGCTCTCGGCCGAACCCGTGGACGTCCTGGTCAACAACGCGGGCGGGATCATCAAGGAGACGCCGGTCGACACCAAGGGCACCTTCGACATCTACCGGCGCACCATCGACGCCAACCTGCTGTCCGCGATGATGCTGACCCAGGCGCTCTGGCCCGCCTTCCGGCGCCCGGGCGGCAGGGTCGTCAACATCAGCTCCATCGCCGCGCACCGGGGCGGCGGCGACGCCTACGCGGCGGCCAAGGCGGGACTGTGCGGTTGGGGGATCGACCTCGCCAAACGGGGCGGCCCCGACGGCATCACCGTCAACACCCTCACCCCCGGCTACGTGCAGGACACCGAGTTCTTCACCAAGGAGGGCCGCTCGGGCAGGCACGACACGCTCGCCGCCGAGACCATGGTCGGCCGGGCGGGTACCCCCGACGACGTGGCCGCGGTGGTGGAGTTCCTCGCCTCGCCCGAGGCCTCCTGGACCACCGGTCAGGTGCTGGGCGTCAACGGCGGGGCGCTTCCCGGTCACTGACCCGCGAGGCGGGGCGCCGTCCGTCTCCGCGACGGGTCCCGGCCTGCCGCCGTCGCGGCGCGCGCCGCGACGGCGTTCGTTCCGCGGCGGCTTCTCCGTGCGCCGAGCCGTCCTAGGGTCGTGCCCATGACCAACACACCCCCGGTCCCCGCCTCGCGAGGATCACCCCCGACAACGTCCACGCCGCCTGCGGACTGCGCGTCCACCCGAACCAGGAACGCTTCGTCGCCCCGGTCGAGAGATCCCTGGCGGAGGCCTACGCGGCCGGTCCGGACATCGCCTGGCCCCGGCTGTTCACGAACGGTCATGAGGTGGTCGGCTTCGTCATGGGAGGCTTCGACCCCGCCGCTGAGACGGAGGCCTTCCGTTGTGGAATCTGGCGGCTGAACGTGTCCGCGCGGCACCAGGGTCGGGGCTACGGCAGGTTCGCCGTGGCAGCGGTGGCCGCGGAGGCCCGCCGCCGCGGACAGGACCGGCTCACCGTTCTGTGGGTCCCTGGAGAAGACGGCCCCGAGGGCTTCTACACGGGCCTCGGCTTCCGGCCGACCGGCCAGGTGCTGGGAGACCAGGTGGTCGGGGAGATGTTCCTGAGCTGATCGCCCGAGAGCACGGGGGCGCGGACGAGGCGACCACCCGTGTCACCGACACTGGGAACCCGGCTCCGACGCGACTCCGGTCGCGTGGCCGTCGGTCGACTCACACCATCCGGGAGGACACGTGGCCGCACCCGCCGACGCCGAGTCCGACGTCGTCGTGATCGGAGGCGGTCCCGCGGGACTGGCCACCGGGTACCACCTCAGCCGCGCGCGGGCCGACTACGTCATCCTCGACGGGCAGCGGGCGCCGGGCGGCTTCTGGGACCGGAGCTGGAGCGGCTACTGGGACTCCCTGCGGCTGATCTCCCCGGCCGAGCACAGCTCCCTGCCGGGCTCGTGGATGCCGACCGAAGCGGGACAGGAACTCCCTTCGGCGGTGCACGTCGCCGAGTATCTGGCCGCGTACGAGCGACGCTACGAACTGCCCGTACGCCGCCCGGTGACCGTTACCGGGGTGCGCCGTGCGGAGGGGGCGCTGGAGGTGGTCGGTTCCACGGGCACCTGGCGTGCCCGGCACGTGGTCAGTGCGACCGGGACCTGGCGCCGGCCGCACACGCCCGACCACCCCGGCCGGGACCTCTTCGAGGGCCGGCAGCTGCACACCGCCGACTACCGGGGCCCGGAGGAGTTCGCCGGGCGCCGGGTGGTGGTCGTGGGCGGCGGTAACTCCGCGGCGCAGCTCCTCGCCGACCTCGCAGAGGTCGCGCACACCACGTGGGTCGCCCGGCGTCCGGTCAGGTTCCTGCCCGACCAGGTGGACGGCCGCGTGCTGTTCGACGAGGCCGCCCGGTACGCCGGGGGCGCGGGACCCGGCCGGGGCGCGGCTCGCCTGGGCGACATCGTCATGGTGCCCAGTGTGCGCCGGGCGCGGGACCGGGGCGTCCTCGTGGCGCGGCCGATGTTCGAGCGGCTCACCCGGACCGGCGCGGTCTGGGCCGACGGCAGCGAACTGGAGGCCGACGCGGTCCTGTGGTGTACCGGGTTCCGGCCTGCCCTGGACCACCTGGCCCCGCTGGAGCTGTTCGACGCGGACGGCCGGATCCCGGTCGAGGGGAACCGCAGCGTCCGGGAACCCCGGCTGCACCTGGTCGGCTACGGAGACTGGACCGGGTTCGGGTCCGACACCCTGGCCGGTGTGGGCCGCTCCGCCGAGGCCGTGGTCGCCCGAGTCATCGAGGACCTTCGAGCGGGGCGGCCGCGTTGACCTGGGAGCGCGTCGCCGATGGCGCCGCCCATCAGGGGGTGGGAGAACTCTCTGTGAAGGATGGGGGAGTGCTCTTCACTCCTCTCCTCCATGCCATCGGCGTCCACGAGCTGCCACGCTGGACGGGGCGCCGGGGTGGCGCGCGGTCGAGGGCCGGGTGAGGGGCAGAGTGGCTGAGCGAGTGGTTCTGGGGATCTGCGGAAGCCTGCGGCAGGGTTCTTACAACGCCGCGCTGTTGCGCCTGGCGGAGCGGGTACGGCCTGAGCTCCGCGTGGTGGGCGCGGACCTGGCGGGGCGGCTGCCCCTGTTCAACCCGGACCTGGAGAACGACGAACAGGCCTGGCCCGAGGCGGTGCGTGAGTTCCGTGCGCGGGTGTCCGAGGCCGACGGAGCGCTGATCGCCACCCCCGAGTACGCGCACGGACCCGCCGGAGTCACGAAGAACGCGATCGACTGGCTAGTGGGTTCGGGCGGCCTGGTCGGCAAACCCACCGTCCTGATGAGCGCTTCGCCGGGGCAGGCGGGTGGGATGCGCGCCCACACCCCGCTGATGCCGACCCTCACCCTGCTCGGGGCGGTGCTCGTGGACTGCGTGGTCGTCTCCCGGGCCGGGGCCCGCACCAACGCTTCGGGGGAGTACGACGAACCGGCGGTGGTGGAGCGTATGGCACTGGCCATGGGTAAGTTCGCGGACGCGCTGTCCTATGCGGACCGCAAGAACACCGGGTTGCCGGATGTGCGATCCTTCAAGGGTTGACCAGTTCCTTTCAGGCTGGTCAGGGTGTGTGCCTTTGGTCACTGGCGCTGGGCGCCCAGGGTAAACCTGATTTAAGGTCGGATAAATAGGAAACTCGGGATGTTCGGCCCGTGTTTCCTGGAACCGCCTGTCCGCAGTACGCAAAGGACCCTCATGCGCCGCGCCACCCTCGCCGTCCCCGCCGCCCTGGCCCTGTTCGCGGCGACCGCCTGCGGCGCCCCCTCCGAGAACGCCTCGGCCGAGGCCAACGGCGAGGACACCCTCGTCGTCGGCGCCACCGCGGTCCCCGCCGGCGACATCCTCGAATTCATCGAAGCCGAGCTGGCCGCCGACGCCGGCCTCGACCTGGAGATCCACGAGTACTCCGACTACATCGCGCCCAACGCCGCACTCGCCGAGGGACAGCTGGACGTCAACCTCTACCAGCACGAACCGTTCCTGCTGGAGTACAACGAGGGCAACGGCACCGACCTCGTCGCCGTCGAGCAGATCTACCTTCCTCCGCTCGGCCTGTACTCCAACGTCGTCGACGACACCGACGACCTAGAGGAGGGGGCCGAGGTGGCCCTGCCCAACGACCCCACCAACGAGTTCCGCGCGCTGCTCCTGCTGGAGGAGGGCGGCCTGATCACCCTCGCCGAGGGGATCGACGAGTCCGCCTTCAGCCTTGACGACATCGAGGAGAACCCGCTCGACCTCCGGTTCCGCCAGGTGGAGGCGGCACAGCTGCCCCGCTCCCTGGACGACGTCGACGCCGCGATCGTCAACAACAACTACGCCCAGGAAGCGGGCCTGGACTTCGAGGAGGACTCGATCCTGCTCGAGGGGTTCGAGGGCAACCCCTACGTGAACGTCCTCGCCGCCCGCGCCGACAACACCGACGACCCGCGTATCGCCACCCTCGTCGAACTGCTGACCTCCCCGGAAACGGTCCAGTTCATCGAGGAGGAGTACCAGGGCAGCGTCATCCCCGCCACCGCCGGCTAACGGCGGGCGCGGTGGGCGCTCACCGGTGCGCAGAGCGCTCTCGGCCTATCCCCCGGCAGAAGGTCCGGCCCCGGCGGAATCCGCCGGGGCCGGACCTTCGCGCGTACGCAGCGGGGGGAGGCCGGGGGTCAGGGGCGGGAGAGGAAGGCGTCCAGCGCGCCGAGCCAGGCCTCCGCCCGGTCCAGGTGCGCCATGTGCCCGGCACCCTCCAACACCACCGCCTCGGCGGTCGGCAGGAACTCGGCCGCTCGCTCGGCGAAGGAGGCGGGGAAGGTCATGTCCTCCCTGCCGTGCAGGAACAGCAGGGGAGCGCCGAGCGCCCGCAACCGTTCGGGGCCCTCCGGCGGCCTGGGCGAGTCCAGTGTTCCGGCGAGGAATCCGGGCACCCACTCGGCGGACCAGGAGACACGGTCGAGCAGGGCGAGGTAGGCGGGCAGCCGCTCCGGGACACGGACACTGGCCGGAGCCCCCGCGACGGCGGCCTCCCGGACCAGGTCGGGGCCGGTCAGAGCGGACTCGGCCCACACACGGGCCTCGGTCGTGCGCAGGACGTCCCGTTCGGGCCAGGGCCCGAAGTCGGCGTCGGTGACCGGCCACAGGGTGCTGGACGCGATCGCCGTCCGCCGCACCCGGTCCGGGGCGGAGAGCAGGACGCGCTGGGCGATCTGCCCGCCGGTGGAGAACCCGAGCAGGTCGAACCGGTCCAGGCCGAGCCGGTCGGCCAGGATGACCAGGTCGTCGGCGGCGGCCCGGAAGGAGTAACCGCCGGCCCCCAGGCCCCTGGTCGACCGCCCGCACCCCCGCAGGTCCGGCAGGATCACGCGGCGGCCCAACCGGTCCAGGGGTTGGCGCAGGTAGCTGTGGTCCCAGTCGGGCCCGCCGTGGACCACCAACAACGGTATGCCGTCGGGGGGTCCCAGGAACGAGCAGAACAGACTGACCTCGGGGTGCTCCCGGACGGTGATGAATTCTCCCATGCCCCGAGTCTTGCAGCGGGAGACCTGCCCGGAGCCGAAAGGCGGAGCGCCCTCCGCGGGACGGGAGGGCGCTCCGTCGGTTACCAGGCGTCGAAGGTGGCTCCCCCGTCCGTGGAGCGGGCCGCGTGGAGGTCGGCCACCACGATCAGCTGGTCCTCGTCGGCGTGCAGCGCCTCCGGGTTGCCCGGCAGCTCACCGGTGCGCTCCCAGGTACCACCGGCGTCGGTGCTCCGGTACACGCCGCCGTCCACCGCCACCCCGAACACCGTCTCGCCTCCGGGCACCCAGTCGACCAGGGCCAGCGGGGGAGCGCCCTCCACGACTGCGAAGTCGGCACCGCCGTCCGTTGAGCGAACCGGTCCCCGACCGGTGGTGGCGACGACGGTGCTCCCGTCGTCGGACACGGCCAGGTCGAAGGCCTCCACGTCCGGTGCCAGGTCGGTCCAGGTCGCCCCGTCCTCGGTGGAGCGGAGCACACCGTCGAACCCGACCACCAGGTCACCGGCGGAGGCCAGCGCGTGGAAGTCGGACTCGCCCGCCAGGGACAGAGCCTCCCAGCTTCCGCCGCCGTCGCGGGTCTCGATCAACCCGACCGGGTCGGGCATCTCGGTGTCCCCTTCGGGGTGCCCACTGGCCAGGTAGTGGTCCGGGCCCCGGACGGTGAAGCCCATCAGGTCGATCGCCGGTCCGACGTGCGCGGGTACCGTCGCCTCACGGGTCAGCCGGTCGGGGGCGGGCACCGTGAACAGGCCCGCGTGCGAGGCCACCAGGACCTTGCCGGACCCGGGGTCGACCCCGACCCCGTGCACGTGCTGGGCCTCCTCGGGCAGGGGCACACCGACGGTGTTCGCCACCCCCTCCGCGTCCGCCCCGGCCTGTGCGTGCACGCTCTCCTCCGGTTCCGCGCACGCCGCGGCGACGGCGAGCAGACCCGTCGCGGCCAGCACGCTGAGTGTTCGGGTGCGTGTTCGTGTTCGGCTTCGCATGGTTCTCTTCCGGCCTCTCGGATGACGCCTTGATCTCATACGGGGGCGGGGGCCGGTACCCCCGCACCGGCCCCCTGGCGATCCCGGGACCTAGTGACCCGAGTGGTCGCCGTCGTCGGTGGCGTCCTCGCCCGGCCCCTCGGCGCCGGACTCCTCGGTACCGGAATCCTCGACACCCAGCATCTCGTTCATCTGCTCGATCTCGTCCTCCTGAGCGGCGATGATCTCCTCGGCCAGCTCACGGGCCTCGGGGTTGACCCCCTCGGCGAGCTCGGTGCGGGCCATGTCCACGGCGCCCTCGTGGTGCAGGACCATGAACTCCAGGAACAGGGTGTCGAACTCCTCCCCCTCGGCGGCCTCCAGCTGGGACATCTGCTCCTCGGAGAGCATCCCGTCCATCTGGGAGTGGTCCATTCCGTGCTCCACCTCGGCACCCCAGGCGTCGAGCAGCGTCTCCATCTGTTCGATCTCCGGCCCCTGGGCGGCACGGATCTCCTCGGCCAGGGCCCGTACCTCCGAACCCGCGCGGGTGTCGGCGAGGTCGGCCATGTCGACGGCCTGCTCGTGGTGGGGGATCATCATCTGCGCGAAGTGCACGTCAGCGTCGTTGAACTCGGCGGTCTGCTCCGCGCTCTCCGGGGTTGTGGTCACGGAGTCCTCGTCGCCGCCGTTCCCGCAGGCCGCGGCGAACAGGGCGGTGGCGAAGGCGGCCGTGGCCGCGGTCAGGACTCGCTTCTTCAGGGCACGCTCGAACGAGGTCATGGTGACCTTTCCTCTCTTGGGATCTGCGCCGCGTCGACTCCGGGTCCGACGCGGCCGTCTGTGCTGCGAAGCGCGCTGCCGACACGCGGGTGCCGGGGCGCGCGGGCATCTAGACGCGCAGCACCTGTAAACGGGAGAGGGAGGGTTCGTCCGGGGCGGGGAAGGGCGGCCGAACCGGGAACAGGGCCGGACCGGCTGTGTCCGCGGGGGTTCCGGGCCAGCGCAGGAAGGCGCCGGGGGCCACGCCCAGCAGAACGGCGACGAAGGCACCCAGGGTCGGGCAGACCGAGGTCGGGTCCAGCTCGGGGAGCGATAGGGCGCTCTCCGGCGCCGCCGAGTACGCGCCGGTGGAGTAGGTACTACCAGCCGAGTGGGCCCCGGCCGAGTGCGCACCGGATGAATGGGCGCCGGACGAGGCGTGTGCCCCGTGCTGGACGTGGCCCAGGGTGTGCATGGATCCGAACCCGAGCAGCAGCACGGTGATCAGCAGGATCCGCGTCAGGGCGGATCCCGTGCGGCTGCGGCGCGGCTCGGACTGCGACATGTGCGCCAGCGTACCCCTACCCCGAGGGGGTAATCGACCAGGGTGTCCGGTCGGGGTGCGGGTCTTCGCTGCCGGAGCCGCCGCACCTTTCCGGAGCCCTTCGCGCAGGCGGGTTTCGAGAAGACCACCATTGACACCGCGGCGCCGGAATATATACGTTCCGGAAACATACCGTCTGGTCGGTTAAATCATAGGTGGGTGCCATGAGTTTCAACCTCGCGACGATCCTTCAGGAATCACGGCGGGAGAACCCGGACAAACCCCTCTGCCACATCAACGACCTGGAGTTCAGTTACGCCCAGGTCGACGAGATCTCCGGGCGGGTGGCCTCCGCGCTGCGCGGCCTCGGACTGGAACCCGGGGACCGGGTCGCCGTCCAACTCCCCAACCTGCCCCAGTTCCTGTTCACCTACTTCGGCATTCTCAAGGCGGGCCTGGTTATGGTCCCCCTGAACCCGCTCCTCAAGGCGCCCGAGACCGCCTACCACCTGACCGACTCGGGGGCACGGGTCTTCGTGACCTTCGAGATGTTCGCCGAGGAGGCGGTGCGGGCGGTCGAGCTGGCCGAAACCGGGGAGAGCGTGCGCACGTACGTGGTGAACCTGCCCGGCAACGACGAACGCCCCGAGGGCACACTCCACTACGACGAGCTCTACTTCGCCGAGGACTTCGGCGAACCCGAGCCCACCGGGTCCGACGACACCGCCGTCCTGCTCTACACCAGCGGCACGACCGGCAGGCCCAAGGGCGCCGAGCTCACCCATTTCCAGATGTACATGAACTGCACCGTGGGCGGTGACCTCTTCGGTTTCCGCGACGACGACATCGGCCTCGCGGTCCTGCCGCTCTTCCACATCTTCGGCCTGTCCAGCGTGCTCAACGTGGCGGTGCGCAACGGTGGCACCGTCGTGCTGGTGCCCCGGTTCGAGACCGCCGCGGCGCTGGAAGCCATGGAGAGGCACCGGTGCACGATCCTCGCCGGGGTGCCGACCATGTACCAGGAAATCCTGCACAGTGACACCGGGGGCCGGGACCTGTCCACTCTGCGTGTGGGCGTTTCCGGAGGCGCGTCGATGCCCGGCGAGGTCATGCGCGCCTTCGAGGAGAAGTTCCCCGGGATGGTGATCCTGGAGGGGTACGGGCTCTCGGAGACCTGCGCCGGGGCCACCTTCAACATCAACGCCGAGCAGCGCAGGGTCGGCTCGATCGGTAAGCCGCTCTGGGGAGTGAGCGTGCGCGTGGTCGACTCCGACGACCAGCCGCTCCCGCCCGGCCCCGACCAGGTGGGGGAGATCGTGGTCCGGGGCCACAACGTGATGAAGGGTTACTGGAACCGTCCGGAGGCGACCGCCGAGGCCTTCCGCGGCGGCTGGTTCCACACCGGCGACCTGGGCTACACCGACGAGGAGGGCTACTTGTACGTCGTCGACCGCAAGAAGGACCTCGTCATCCGCGGCGGGTACAACGTCTACCCGCGTGAGGTCGAGGAGGTCCTGTACGAGCACCCCGAGGTGACCGCCGCGGCGGTGATCGGGCGCCCCGACGCCCGCCTGGGTGAGGAAGTCGTGGCCTGTGTGTCCCTGGGCCCCGGCGCCGGTGCCACCGAGGAGGACCTCATCGCGTTCTGCAAGGAGCGGCTGGCCGCCTACAAGTACCCGCGCGAGGTGCGCCTGTTGAGCGAGCTCCCCGTCGGACCGACCGGCAAGATCCTCAAGAAGGAGCTCCGCCCCCTGGCCACGGGCGGGAGCGGGGCCTAGGCCGGGAGCCGCGGACCGGTTGCCCGTACCGGCGAACACCACCAGCGCCCCTCCAGGCCCCCGGGCCCGGTTTCGGCCCCCTCCTCGAAGATGATCTTGCTACCAGGGGCAAGTTCGGCGCCGAACTTGCCCCTGGTAGCAAGATCATCGGGGGTGAGGGGGTTTCGGAAGCAGCGGACGACCCCCAGGTGCGGGTTACGGACACCCGGCTCGCCCGGAGCCGACACCGCAGCGCTGGACCCCGCCCTCACCACCGGCTGGTCCGGTGGCACGGGTGACCGGCCGCGACACGCGACCCGATCCGCGCAGGGCTGGGGAGACCGCTTCCCTCGCTGCCGTTTGTCCGTTCGGGCGAATGACCGGCCGCGACACGGCCAGGCGTTGCGCTCCGGGGTGGGGGAGGCGCCGGCCGAAGGCCGCGCAGTTGCTGTTGGGCCCCTCTGGGGCCCGTCTGCCGCCCCGACCACTCCTGCCCCGTTTCCCGATAGCCGCCCACCGCCGTCGTAGCGAAGCGGGTCAAGGTGGAGCGCCCGGAGCGAAGCGAGGACGTACGACCTTGAGGCGCGCAGCGTAGACGGCCACCATCACGCGGCGGGAAACGGGGGAACCGCAACCAGAACTGCAGGCCCCCGCCCCCGCAGAGGACCCACCCCGCCCCCGCACAGGCCCCACCCCGGATGCCCTACCCGAGCCTGAGCCTGGCCCGGAGAGCCGCTCCGTGCCAGCCTCTCCGCTTCTCCGGGCCCCAGCGCTTTCTCCGGTCCCTTCGCTCCGGATTCGCCAACAGCATCCCACCCAGGTGGTGCCGGGCCCAGGTGGTGCCGGGCCCCTCGAACGCTCTTCGTGACGGCTCCGGGCCGCGCTCGCCCAGGGGTGGTGGGGGTGGACATGAACGCCGACCACCTGGCCGCCTGGCGCCTTGAGATGCACGGTAACCCCATCGGGGATCCGCGCCGCTTCGACGACGACCTGTCCGGTACCGCTGAGCATCGTGGCGCCCAGGTCCGGCACGCCCTCACCCGCCTTCTGCGCTGGGCCCAGGCGTGCGGTGTGAAGGCGATCCCGGTGGAGGACCTGGACCTCACCGACGCCAAGGGACGGGAGAGGCGCGGCCGCAGGAAGCGGTTCCGTCAGCTGATCTCCGGGATTCCCACCGGCAGGCTCAGGGCCCGCCTGGGTTCCATGGCTGATGCGGCCGGGATCGTGATCGGGGTTCAGGGAGCTCGCCACCCCGGCCCGGAGCGCGCACACGATGCGCGTGCCCGGGCCAAGGGAGGACGAACGCCGGCAACCAGCGCACCCAACACCGTTCGGGGCGCGCGCAGAGCTCGGGAGCGGCAGTAGCCGCCACTCCTGGGCACTGCTGAGGAGCGGTTCCTAGGGCAGGTACCGCGGGGCGCTGGCGCGGCTCTCGTGGTGCAGTCGGTGCAGGGCGGTCACGTAGTACGTGGTGTCGGAACCAGCGGGTGCGGTGAAGGTCGCGGAGCCGTCCTCGTCCGCCCGCACGGTGCCGAGCATGGCGCGCGGGTCCTCGATACCGCAGCGGGCCTGGTTCGGTGCGGGCCTGCCGTCGAAGGCGTACACCGCGTAGTAGGCGGGTGCCTCGCCGGGGCCGGGCCTGATGTCCAGGACGGTGCCGCCGTCCCCCTCACCCGCGCTCACCCTCGGGGGAGCGGGGACGGTTCCGCCGAGGTCCCGCTTGACCGGCACCAGGGCGGGGTGCGAGTAGTGGTCCTCGACCAGGATCTCCATGGCCTCCTGGGCGTTGGTGCGCAGCGACGTCGCGCTGAAGTAGACGTCCCCGTGGACCCCGGGGTAGTCCTTGTTGAAGTCCAGGTGGCTGGAGAGCTCGTTCGGGTCCTGCCACGCGCCCGCGTTGCCGACCTTGTAGGCGGCCTGCCCGATGTACAGGTGCGTGTCGGTGCCCGAGGCGACCTCCTCCCACCAGGGGACGAGGACCGAGTAGTCCGCGACGGGCAGCCCGATCTCCCAGTAGACCTGCGGGTTGATGTAGTCCAGCCAGCCCTCCAGGACCCACTTGCGGCTGTCGGCGTACTGGTTGTCGTAGGACTGGGTGCCGTTGGTGTCCGACCCCTCGGGGTCGGTGTTGGAGTTGCGCCAGATCCCGAACGGGCTGATCCCGAACTTCACGTGCGGCTTGGCGTCGTTGACCGCGTCGCTCATCCCCTTGACCATGAGGTCGACGTTGTCGCGCCGCCAGTCCCCGATGTCGTCGAACCCGGAGCCGTACTCGGCGTAGGTGTCCTCGTCCGGGATCTCCAGGTCGGCGACCGGGTAGGGGTAGAAGTAGTCGTCGAAGTGCACCCCGTCCAGGTCGTAGTTCTCGACCGAGTGCATCATCGCCTCGATCACGAACTCGCGGGCCTCGGGGATGCCGGGGTTGTAGTACAGCAGCCCGCCGTACTCGAAGATCCAGTCGGGGTTCTGCCGGGCCGGATGGTCCTCGACGAGGGCGTCGAGATCGTTGTGCATGGCCACCCGGTAGGGGTTGTACCAGGCGTGGAACTCCAGGTTCCGGGCGTGCGCCTCCTCGACCGCGAACTCCAGCGGGTCGTACCCGGGGTCGACGCCCTGCTCACCGGTGAGCCATTCCGACCATGGCTCGTACGGTGACGGCCAGAAGGCGTCAGCGGTCGGTCTGATCTGTACGAACACCGCGTTGAGGCCGTTGTCGACGGCCTCGTCGTACAGGTCGACGAGGTCGGCCTGCTGTTTCTCGGGGCTCTGGCCCTGCGCGGTGGGCCAGTCGATGTTGTACACCCCGGCGATCCACTCGGCCCGCATCTGGTGCTTGGGCGGGGCCTCGGGGTCGCTGACGCAGGGCGCCTGGCTTTCCGGTTCGGGTTCAGCGGCGGCCTGCGGTGCGTGGAGCAGCGCCGCGGTCAGCGCCGCCGCGAGGGCTCCGCTGAAGAGCGTGGTCCGGGAGGCGGCACGTGGTGAGGTGGTGCGGGGGAACGGAGCCGAGGGATCGGGCCGTGCGGCGGTTCGGTTCCGGTGCGGGTACGCCAAGGTTGCTCCTTCAGGCTTGCGTCGTACGGACGGGGACCTGGGAGAGCCACCTCTTTGCCGGTGTTCCTCCGGTGGGTCCGCGTGCGACGGTCAGCTCGGGCTTAGGAGAAAACCTTCATGATTTACCCGCTGATTGCAACACTCCTACGCGAGGTTGGGGCAGATAGGTGAAATGCGAGGTTTCTTAGCTTTAATTCCTTTTTGGTGGAATTGTGGCGCTGATCTTTCGCTGTTCCCCGCGTTCAAGTGTGCCTACTGGTCTTCGAGCGGCGAGGTCAGGAGCAATCCGGCTCCGGTGGCCGTGCCCGCGCCGATGCCCTTCAGCGACAGCTCCTGGAGCGCCTCGCTGTCCTGGACGATGGCTTCCCCGATGAAGTGGAAGCGGGCCGGACGGCCGCCCAGGCGCTTCCACTTCGCCGCCGTGACGCGTAGGGCCTCGCCCAGCTTCAGGTCCAGCCACGCGTCGAACTCCGACTCCGGCAGGGCGACCTTCTTCGCCCTCGGCCTGGGGTTCTCCTCCGTGGGCTCCGCCTCGCGCTGCGCGGTGGGCGCGGTGATGAGCTCCCAGCGGACGGCCTCGCCCTCCGGGTGCCGGGTCATCGGCAGGATCGAGGCCGACTTCGCCCCGGAGACCTTTCCCCAGGCGGGAGCGGTGTCGGAACTGATCACCAGAGTGGTGGGGGAAAGGCGCGCCCACAGCACCCGGGCGTCGGATTCGGGGTCGGGGTCGACGGCCTTGCGCACGGCCCGGCCCATCACCGCCCACTGGTCCATGCCGATGCTGCGCTGGGGGTCGAGGCTGATGCGGGACAGGTACAAGGAGATCCGATCTGGGTCGTCCCGCCGAAGCGGGGAACGGGTACGGGCACCGGGCACCGGAGGAGTCCGGGCCCGTGGTGGGGTTTTCCAGCCTACGAGGGGTGGGCCCCTGGTCAGCCCACCCCTCACCGCCCTGGGCGTCCGACGGGCCTCGGGGGCCCGACGCCTTCGGGTCCGTGCGCTCCGACAGCACGCCCCCGGCGCCGAGGCCCCGGTGTCAGCCCCAGGTCATGTGGATGGCGTGCTCGAAGTCGACCCACCCGGCCCGGCGGAAGGCGTTGGCCATCGGGACGTTGCCCAGGTCCGTCGCCGCCCGGATCCGGGGGACGTCCAGATCGGCCATGACACGGGTGCCCTCGGCGAGGATGTCGTCGATGTACCCGTTGCCCCGGTGCTCGGGCAGGACCGCGAGGTAGCCGATCACCGGGTTGTAGTGGTTGTGGCCGGGGGTGACGAACCCGACCGGCGTGCCGTCGGGCAGGGTCGCGATCCGCCACCAGGACCGAGGGCTGGTGTAGCGGGCGAGCTCACCCTCGAAGTGCTCCTCCGCCTCCTGCCGCGGGCTCATCCGGGCGAGGTTGGCCCTGCTGTGCGCGTCCAGGGTGCCGTCCAGGACCCGGGTCATCAGGCCAAGGAGCTCCTCGGCGTCCCGGACCGGACGGAAGCGCAGGCGGTCGCTCGGCGGCCGGACCGGTGAGCCGGGGAGCCATTCCAGGCGTAGCCGCTCCACGAGCGGGCGTGCCCCGGCCAGTTCCAGAGCCGCCAGCCGGTTCAGGACCGGGCGCGCGGTCGCCGGATCCGAGCGCCAGTCCGCCGGGGTGAAGCGGACGTGGTCGGGCGGGGTCCCGCAGCGGGGCAGAACCCGCGCCATGGCGGTTCGCAGGAGCCGCTCGAGGAGCTTCACCCGGTCGGATTCCTCCAGGTCCGGGCCTTCGTCGTCGACGTCGAGGATGTCCAGCAGGTAAGGGGAGGGGCTTGCCTCCTGGCTCCACCAGGCGGCCCGGGCGAGGATCCGGTCACCGTCCAGGGCGACCCACATCCACTCGGGTCGGCGCCGTCCGGCGGCGAGGTCCTCGGCCAGTTCGTGGTTGAGGGTGTAGGGGAGCCGGTTGAAGAGGTCGATCTCCGCGGGCCCGGTGATCGGGCGCAGAATGAGGCGGCCGTGCGGGGTGTCCGGGTGGTTCTTCCGTACGCGTTCAGTGGTCAAGGCACACTCCGGTGAGAGAGCGCCCGAAGGATCATCAGGTCAGCGGTGGTCCGCTGGCTGGTGTGGCTCGGACGCGGCGATGGTGGCGAGGATGCTCATCGTTATCCCTCTTTCCTTGGCGTGCCCCGGCGCGGCGCCGGGGCGGGAAGCCCTTGTTCTACCCGATCCGGCGCCGCACCGCACGTCCTTTTTCGGTGCCGGACGTCCCCTGTCAGGCCGTTCGACCCGGCCCGCCGCCCCGGTGCCACGAGCCCTCAGGAGAGCGCTTCGCCGATGCGCGGCACCAGGTTGTCGAGCGCGTACGGGATCGACAGCACGGAGTTGTAGGTGACCGCGCCGCGCTCGTCCAGGGCGGTGGCGACGACGGCGTCCCCGCGTACGACGTCGAGGTTGTCGAACACGCCGGCGTCCTCGGTGATGTCGAAGTCCTCGTCGTCGCTCATCACGAGCAGCAGGTCCCCGTCGAGCAGGTCCACGCGTTCCGTGGACAGCTCCACGAAGAAGTCGTCCCCGCTGTCCCGCTCGCTGATCGCCTCGGGGATGTCGAAGCCGAGTGACATGAGGAACCTGCCGCGGGCGTCCCCGGGCAGGTAGGCACCGTACTTTCCGTCGTAGGGCAGCACGGCGGTCCCGGTGAGCCCCTCGAACTGCGGGTACTCGGCGCGTGCCTGTGCGAGGAGTTCGTCGGTCGCCTCGTTGAGCGCGACGCCCTCCTCCGGACGGCCTAGATGTACTGACCTGAGAGGTTAGGAACACGAGAAGCGGGAGGGCCGCCAACGGCGGTGTGGAACCGGTGGTGATTGTACTCGTGCAACCACCCACCGAACGCCTCCCGCTTCTCGGTCTCTGATCGATAGGGGCGGGCGTAGGCCCATTCGTCGACCAGGGTGCGGTTGAACCGCTCGACCTTGCCGTTGGTCTGAGGCCGGTAAGGGCGGGTGCGTTTGTGCTTGATCCCGGCCTTGACCAGGGCGTCGCGCCACAGGTGGGACTTGTAGCAGGACCCGTTATCGGTCAGTACCCGCTCCACGGTGATCCCGACCGAGGCGAAGTAGGAGTTGGCTCGTTCCCAGAACCCGACAGCGGTCTCCTTTTTCTCGTCGGCCAGGATCTCGGTGTAGGCCAGCCGCGAGTGATCGTCCACGGCGTTGTGGAGGAAGGCATAGCCAACGTTGGCGCGGTTCTTGCGGCCTTGGGGCCGCCCCAGCGTCTTGTGGCCGCCGCCGTCGGGGATGTTGCCGAGCTTCTTGATGTCCACGTGCACGAGTTCACCGGGCCGCTCGCGTTCGTAGCGGCGCACGGTGCGGCCGGTGGCGCGGTCCAGGTGGGACAGGCGGGCGCACTTGTAGCGGGTCAGGACGCGGTGCACGGTCGAGGCGCACATGCCCAGGTGCCCGGCGATGCGGGCTGGTCCCCAGCGTTTGAGGCAGCGCAGTTTGATGACGCGGCGCTCACGGTGGGTGGGGGTACGCCGGGGTGAGTGGTGCGGGCGGCTGGAGGCATCGACCATGCCCGCCTCGCCATGGGCGCGGTAGCGGTCGGCCCAGCGTTTGGTGGTGCTCACGCTGGCCTGGAAGCGTTCCGCGGCCCTACGCAGTGTCCAGGTCTTCGACCACGCAGCGGGCCAACTCCAGGCGTCCGGCGGGTGTGAGACGGGCGTTGGCATGGGTAGTGTGGGCCACGGAGGGCCTCCTGACCTACTTCAGGTGTTGATCTAGACAATCCACACCTATGTCGGAGGCCCTCTCTTGCTGTCAAATCACTGCCGGGCCGTACTCAACCTCTGTGGTCAGTACACCTAGAGCGGTGGCGATGACCTCCGTCACCTCGTCCCGGGGCACGGTGTACGCGGCGGTTCCGGCGGGCCGCGCCACCACGGGGGCGATCTGGGAGAGGTCCTCGTAGACGGCGTCGTCGAACCCGGCGGAGACACCGATGATGAGGTCGGGGGCGAGGTTGGCGATCTGCTCGATGTTGGGTTCTGAGTCGGAGGCGATCCGGGTCAGCTCGGAGTCCCCGACCAGGTCGTCGGTCCACGGGCCGAGCCCGGACTCGTAGAACGTGTAGCCGGTGTTGCCGACCGGGACGAGGTCCAGGGCCAGGACCGCGTCGGCGTCCGTGACCCCGAGGGTGACCACGCGCTTGGGTTCCTCCTCGATGGTGGTGCTGCCGAACTCGTGCTCGACGGTCACGGGGAAGGCGCCCTCGGCGGCCTGCGGTGGGGGAGAGCTCTCCGACGCGTCCTCGCCCGCGTTCCCGCAGGCGGTGAGGGGGAGAAGGACAATGAGGGCGCACGCGACCGGGCGCGGGACGAGGCCGGTGGACATGGGGCTCCGTTCACTAAGGTTAGGCACGCCTACCTTAGTCTTGCGTCGGTGGGACACCGACAGTGCCCCGGCCCGCCGCGCCTTCCCGCTCCGGGGACCCCTCTGCCAGAATCCCGGGTATGACCCGGACCCCGGTATGCGTCGCCTGCGAGGGGACGGTCGCCCCCGACGGCCACTGCTGGGACTGCGGCGCGGACCAACCGGACCACAGGGTGCGGATGGAGGCCATCGGGGCCAGGGGCGCGGCGGGTGTCAGCGACCGGGGGTCGCGGCTCGGGATCAACGCGGACGCCCTGGCGCTCGCGGCCGCGGGAGAGTGGACCGCCGGGGTGGTCTGCGACGGGGTGTCGATGTCGCCGAGGGCCGAGCGTGCCGCTCAACTCGCGGCGGAGACCGGCTGCGCCGCCCTGGCTGAACGGCTGGTCGGCGGAGATCTCCCCGAGACCGCGCTGAGCCGTTCCGCCGCGCGCGCCGGGCGGGCGGTCGAGGCCCTGTCCGGCGCCGGATCCCCAGCCCCCGCCTGCACCTACGTGGCGGGCGCGGTGGGTCCCGAGGGCCTGTGGGTCGCCTGGATCGGAGACAGCCGCGCCTACTGGCTGCCCGAACGGGGACCGGCAGTGCTGCTGACGGAGGACGACACAGGGGAGTTCGGCGCGATCTCGGCGTGGTTGGGAGCCGACGCGGAACCAGCCGAGCCTGGTTCGCGCAGCCTGCGCCCGACGGGCCCCGGCGTGCTGTTGCTGTGCACCGACGGGCTGACCCGCTACCTGGCCAATCCGGACGAACTGAGAGCCGCCGTACCGCCCCCGCGGCCCGGGGACTCGTGGCTGCCCGCCGCGCGCGCCCTGGTCGGACACGCGCTCGACCGGGGCGGGCACGACAACGTCACCGCCCTCCTCCTTCCGGTCGGCGACCGGTGACCGCGGGCTTCACCGGGGCGGCAACCCCGCGACCGGTCGGGCCCGGACCCCGGGGAGGTTGACAGGCAACCTTCCCGTGCTCCACTCTCACAGCTATGAGAACCCCCCTGTCGAGCCGCCCGACCGTTCGCCGGTCCTTCCGGGCAGCTGACAGGGCGCGTCGTGGAACGCCGGGCATCATCCTGCGCCGCGGACGCCTGGGTTCCCCTCCGCACTGTTGATCCGCCGCCTCCGTTGCGAGGCCCGCGGCGTCCGGTGCGTCGACTCCCTTCCCCGGGGACGGGCGCTGACCGGTGGTTTCCATGCCCGAGCCCGGCTCCGGCACGACCGTCGGCGAATCAGTCCACGCTGCCCCGTGTCCCCGTGTCCCCGTGTCCCCGTGCCCCCGTGTCCGGTCTCCGGGCCGGGCGGCCCCCGAACCCGTGACGCCGTCCCGCGCCTCGGCGGCCCCTTCCGCCCTCGTCAGCGATCAGAGAGACAGAGAACATGAGCCCCAGCCTGACCCCGAGAGCCAACACCGAGGCCGTCGAGGCCACCCGGCCCGCGAAGCCCGCCCTTCGGGGGAGCACCGCCGTGGACACCGCCCTGGTCGAGGGGCCGCGCACGCTGCGGCGCCTCCCCGAGGGGGAGTCGCCCCGCCCCTACGAACTGTTCGAGGTCCGGCCGCTCGGTGCCCTGATCGGCGCGGAGATCCACGGGATCGACCTGCGGGAGGAGATCGGCGAGGAGCTGCGCGCCGAGCTCAACCGCGCGCTGCTGGAGTTCAAGGTGGTCTTCTTCCGCGACCAGCCCATCGACTCCGCCCGCCAGCAGGAGATCGCACGGCTGTGGGGTGAGCTGGAGACCAACCCGTTCATCGAGCAGGGCGACGACGTCCACGTGGCGCGGTTCGCCAAGAGCGAGGCCCCGCCCAGCTACGAGAACGTCTGGCACACCGACGTCACCTGGCGGGAGGCGCCCGCGCTCGGCGCCATCCTGCGCCTGGTCGAGGTCCCGCCGGTCGGCGGCGACACCATGTGGGCGGACATGGCCGCCGCCTACGACAACCTTCCCGAAGAGATCAAGGAGCGCATCGAGGGGCGCACCGCGGTGCACGACGTGATCCCCGGGTTCTCCCGGTTCCTGGACGAGGACCGGCTGCTGGAGTGGCAGGACCGGTTCCCGCCGGTCGAGCACCCCGTCGTGCGCACCCACCCCGAGACCGGACGCAGGACGCTGTTCGTCAACGTCTCCTTCACCACCAGGATCGTCGGCATGGACGACGCGGAGAGCGACGAGCTGCTGCGGTTCCTCTTCCAGCAGGCGCACACCCCCGAGTTCCAGGTGCGCTTCCGGTGGGAGCCCAACTCGATCGCGTTCTGGGACAACCGCGCCACCCAGCACTACGCGGTGAACGACTACCACCCCCACCCCCGGGTCGCCGAGCGCGTCGCCATCGTCGGCGACCGGCCCTTCTGATCCCGTCTCCCGGCCGCCGTCCCGGTTCCCGCGGAACCGGGACGGCGGCCGACCTTGACCTCACGTCGGGTTGAGGTTCTAGCGTTGGGCTCCGCCAGGTTCCCCGACGGAAGGCCGTCTCATGCTTCGCACCACCGTGAATCCCTGGACCTACCCGGAGGGCATGGACCAAGGGGTCCTCATCGAAGGCCACCAGCGCCTGCTCTTCGTCAGCGGGCAGTGCTCCGTCTCCGCCACGGGCGATTCGCTGCACCCCGGTGACATGCGGGCCCAGACCGCGGTCGCCCTGGACAACGTCGAGGCGGTGCTGCGCGGGGCGGGCATGGGGTTGGGGAACATCGTCCGCATGAACACCTACGTCACCGACGTCGAGGCCTTCTTCGCCGAGGCGGGGGAGATGATGGCCGAGCGCCTGGCCGCCTTCGACGTACGGCCGCCCGGGGTCTGCGCCGAGATCAGCCGTCTGGGCCGCCCCGAACTGCTCGTGGAGCTGGAGGCCTTCGCCGCCGACTGACCGAGCCTGTCCGGCCCGGCCCCGCACCACCCCCACCAGGAACAGCAGCGACACCACTGACCCGGCCAACACGAGAGCGAACACCACGCGCCCGTGCACCAGCTGAACCAGGAGCCCGGAGACCAGTGGCCCGACCACCGACGGCAGCAGCCACGCGGCGGTCAGTGGAGCGGAACATACGAGGGCAGGCGTCCTCGTGCACGAACCGTGCGATGACCGCGTACAGGAACCGAGTCGATGCCGCCGCCGACGCCCCGGAGCAGTCAGCCGAGTACGAACACCTCCATGGCGGGTGCGACTACGCACAGAGCGGTCCCCAGCGGGAACGTGGAAGCACCGAACAGCAGGGGCCGCGACCCCCGGTCCCAGAGCCGGACGGCCGGGGCGGGGGTCACAGCCCGGCGGTCATGGCGTCCCGTCGCTGTCCGCGTGCTCCCCGGCCCCGACCACCAGGGCGATCTTGCCCCTGCCGTGGCCGGTCTCCACGTCCAGATGGGCCTTCCACACCTCGTCCAGCGGGAAGGTCTCGCGGATCGTGATGGTGAGCCGCCCCTTCGCGCACAGGTCGAGCAGCTCGCGGAGCCGGGCCGCCGACCGGTCGCTGCTGATCCACTGGCAGCCCAGCTCCTTGACCAGGGCGATGTCGACGATCGTCCCGATCCGGCTCCGGTCCCCGACCAGTTCGACCGCGGTCCGCAGGTTCTCGTGCCCGGCCGCGTCCAGGGCCGCGTCCACCCCCTGCGGCGCCGCGGCCCGGATCCGCTGGAGCTGCCCCTCGCCGTACTCGACCGGCACCGCGCTCAGGGATCGCACGTACTCGTGGTTGGCCGGGCTCGCCGTGCCCACCACCCTGGCTCCGCGTGCCACGGCCAGTTGCACGGCCACCGTGCCGACCCCGCCCGCCGCGCCGTGCACCAGCAGGGTTTCGCCCTCGCCCACGCGCAGCCGTTCAAGTGCGGTGTGCGCGGTCTGCCCGGAGGCCGACAGGGCGCCCGCGGCCAGCCACGGCACCTCCGCGGGTTTGTGGACGACCTGTTCGGCGGGCACGGTGACGTACTCGGCGTAGCAGCCGAGGACCCGGTACCCGGCGACCTCGTCGCCCACGGAGAACCCGGTGACCCCGGCACCGGCCCCGGCCACGGTTCCGGCGAACTCGTTGCCCAGGACCTGCGGGAACTCGATGGTCGCACCCGGTGGGGTCCAGCCGTCCCGGATCGCCGCGTCCGTCAGCTGGACGCCCGCCGTCCGAACCCGGACCAGGAGCTCTCCCGGGGCGGGCACGGGACGCGGCAGGTCCCGTACCGTCAGGTTCTCGGCCGGCCCGAACGCGTCGATCGCGGCGGCCCGCATCGTGGCCCCGGGAGTAGTGCCTTCCGTCATGCCCTCCGCTCCGTTGTTCATCGCCGGGCCTCCGCACCGCTCAGGAACTCCACCAGCTCGTCGACACTCCGTGCCCCGCTCAACGCCTGCCCGGCGTGCGCGTAGGTGGGGATGGAGCCGACCCCCTGCGCCACGGCCTCCCGGTGGTCGGCCTCGACCTCGGCGGCGAAGTCGTCGGAGTCCAGCAGGGCGTCCACATCCCCCTCGGCGAGCCCGAACCCCTTCCCGGCCCGGCGCAGCGCCTCCGGGGCCGTCAGGTCCTCGCGCCGTTCCAGGTGCGCCGTGTAGAGCTGGTCCCACACCTGTCCGGGGTCGAACCCCCGGGACACAGCGAGTTTGATCAGCCGGTGGGCGGGCCGGGAGCCGACGTTCAGCACCTCGTTCATCTCGATCCCGAGGCCTTCGCGGCGACTCGCCTCCGCCACCCGGCTCCTGGTGGCCTCCCACTGGGCCTGGCTCGTCCCCCACGAGTTCAGCGCGGCGCCGCGCACGGTCCGGTCCGGGGAATCCGGGCCTGCGGGCTCCAGCAGAAAGCTCCGGCGCACCACGGTCACCTCCCGGCCCGCCGCCCCCAGCCGCTCCAGCGCGGCTTTCAGCCGCCGGTGGCCCATCCAGCACCAGGGGCACCTGATGTCGGCCCACACCGTGATCTCGTCCATCGAGTTCTCCGAACCCTCGCCTGCCATGTCCATCGCGTAGAGTCCACCTCGTCAAGTGAACTTGATGTCAAGCCGGCTGGTGGAGGAGAGCCTGATGCCGCAGTTGGACCCGGACATCCTCTGGCTGAAACCGGGGCAGGTGGCCCACAGGGCCGGGGTGGCGGTGTCGGCCCTGCACTACTACGAGAGCCTCGGGCTGATCAGGAGTCGCCGCACGGCGGGCAACCGGCGCGAGTACCGCCGGGACACGCTGCGGATCATCGCGTTCATCCGCACGGCCCAACGCCTTGGCCTGTCCCTGGACCGGATCAAGGGCGCCATCGACCAACTGCCCGAGGAGGGTCTGCCGACCAAACGCGACTGGGCCCGCATCTCACGCCAGTGGTACGACGAGCTGACCGCACGCATCGAGGAGCTGACCGCGCTGCGGGACCGTTTCTCCAACTGCATCGGCTGCGGGTGCCTGTCCCTGGTCTCGTGTCCCTACTCCAACCCGGAGGACATCCTGGGCCGGGACGGCAGCGGAGCCCGACGCTTCCCCTGAGGGCCGTCCCCGGGTTGCCGCAGCGGGCCCCGCCCGCTGCGGCAAGCCCGGCGGAAAAGGTGTTGTGACGTCTTCCGGGTCTCGGACACACTGGCTCGGACGTCGGGCGAGAACGCTCGTGACACCGTCCGAAGAGGACACCACGAACAGGGAGAGCCATTTCACGCTAGTCACCGAGACCGGCGAGGAGTTCGTCTCCTCCAAGGGCCAGGGCGCCAAGGGGCTGGGGCTGGTGCGCTCCGAGGACAACCTGTACTGGAGGGCGGTCACCGCGCACGGGGTCGCCAAGGCCGCGCGCGCCGTCGCGGAGCGCTTCGGCGCGTCCCGGGTGGGTGTGTTCGGCGCGGGGGTCCAGGACCTGAAGTACGGCGAGACCGGCCGCGGTGACCGACCCGGTTACGCGGTGTTCGACATCCGGATCGAGGCGGGCGGTGAGAGCCGGTGGATCGACGCCGCCGAACTGCCCGCCCTGCTCGCGGAGGTGGACCTGCCCGCGGTCCCGGTGCTCTACGACGGCCCCTACGACGAGGCCGCGCTGTTCGCCGCGGCGGAGGGCCAGGAGAGCTGGAGCGGGGCCGCCCTGCACCTGCGGGAGGGCCTGGTCGTCCGGCCCGCCCGGGAACGCTTCTCCGAGGTACTGGTCGGCCGCACGATCACCAAGTTCGTCTCCGACGCCTACCTGATCCGTAAGGGCGGCACCGAGTTCGAATAGGCGTTGTGCATGAGTGCGGTGACCAGGTGCTGTGAGTGACTGTCGACGCCGGGGCGGCCATGGGCGGGGGATCCGCTCTGGGCCGCCCCGGCGAACTCATCGGGCAGGGGCCGCCTCGCGTTCCTCGGCGACCAGGAAGGGATCGAGGACCCCGGGGGCGGCGTCACTCGCGAACAGCGTGCATTCGGCAGCGGCGATGTCGGGGGCCTCGTACCCTCCTGCTCCGGCCGCCGTCATCGTCGCCACGCTCCGCAGCCCCAACAACCGCTGGGGCACCGACTCGCGGATGACGACGGTGCTCACCGCGGAGCGCCGCAGCGCCGTCGTCGCCCGGAAGAACAGCCCGGACCGCACAACCACGTACTCGTCGGCGATCCCGTGGCCCAGGGCCCGGTAGGCGATGACCGCGCCCAGGAGGGCGAGCGGCCCGAGTGCGGCGGCGGTGATCCACACGGCGGCCAACGGAAGGAGGCCGGTGGCGGCCAGTGCCCCCACAGCGCCGGTGAACAGTGCCGTTGTCACCGCGGCCCACCAGAGCCTGCGCCCGAGCGCGGCACGGGGGTGGTGCCGCAGGGGCGTGTCCATGGGGTTGGCGGAGGTCCCCAGCACGGCCCCGGCGATCGGACGGGCCACCCGCACCGGCCCCCGGGGGAGTACGGCGGCGGGTGAGGACATCGACCACTCGTCCAGGCCGGTCGTGACCACCGTGGTGTCGGCGATCCCCAGCCAGCGCCACAGCACCGGCTCGCAGATCTGGACGCCGCGGATCCGGTCGTCGTCCCGGTTGACCTCGCGGGTCCGGAACAGTCCGTGCCGGGTGCGCAGCAGGGTGCCCTTCGCACCGGGAACGCGGGCCAGTTCGAAGTTCCAGTACTCCGTCAGGAAGGCGACCGCGAGTCCGAGCGAGCCGACCACCCCCAGCACGAGTACCCCTGCCAGGGCGGCCCACGTCCAGTGGAGCCCCCAGGTGTCGAGGAGCCCCACGACCCATGATGTGGGGTCCAGGCCCACTGCCGGAGCCAGCATGAAGGCGCCCCAACACAGGCCTGCCGCCATGACGAAGGCCCAGGCGTTGAACATGTTGTACACGAACCAACCTGGGCGGAAACCGGCCAGCACCCGCGTTCGACCGACGTTCTCGTCCGGGGCCGGGCCCGGATCGAGCTCCGTGCCCTCCGGTGAGCGCCGGCGGATCGGTGCGGGTGAACTGAGGGCCAGGAGCCGGCGCAGCTCCTCGGCCTCCGTCTTGGACACCGCGTCCAGCTCGAACGCGGACTCACCGGCGGCCGCCTGCTGGCCCGCGCCGATGGTCAGCACACGCAGTCCCACGATCCGGTGCCAGAACTTGGCGTCCAGGTCCACGCTGCGGATCCGCTCCCTGCGCACCGAACGGTGGTTGCGCACCAGCACGCCGGTCCGTAGCTCCATGTACTCCCCGGTCACGCGGTAGCGGGTGAACATCCAGCGCAGCGCGTCCGCAGCCGCCCTGACAACCCCGATCACGGCGATGATCACCCACGGCATGAGGTTCCCGGTCTGGACGTCCGTGCCGAAGACCCAGGTCGCGATGGTCAGCGGGGCCAGGGACAGCAGGCTCCACACTCCGTCGGCCCAGAGCATCCGGTTGCTCAGCCGCGACCAGGGGACCTCAGCCGCTCGCTCGTGTTCCTCACCCATGGGGCTCACGTGGCGTCACCGGGGGTCCGCTGGGTGACGGCGCGCAGGTTCTCCGCGGTCTCGGCCGCCACCTCGTGGTCGAGCCCGACGATGTCGATCGCTCCCTGTGAGGATGCCGTGGGCACCCGGAGTGTGGCCAGCCCCATGACCTGCTCTAACGGGCCGCGTACCGCGTCCACGGTCTGGATGCGCGAGATCGGTGCCACCCGCCACTCCCGGACCCACCAGCCGCTGAGGCCGTAGACCGCTTCGTCGGTGACCTCCCAGCGGTGGACGGCGTACCGCCACCAGGGCTCCACGACGGCGCCCACCAGCAGGAGCACCGCCGCGACGGCCGCCGCCACGAGGGTCCACGGGCGGGCCGCCTCCCAGAACACGTGGGCCGCGACCGCGACCGCGATGATCGGCGCGAAGATGGCCAGGGACTGGAGCGCCCACA
Organism: Nocardiopsis metallicus; assembly: GCF_014201115.1. Classification (GTDB taxonomy): domain Bacteria; phylum Actinomycetota; class Actinomycetes; order Streptosporangiales; family Streptosporangiaceae; genus Nocardiopsis; species Nocardiopsis metallicus. The sequence continues at coordinate 3,921,211 of NZ_JACHDO010000001.1, read as the reverse complement.
ACCGGACGGCTCGGCGTTGGACACGATGGCGCGGTGGCCGCAACCGGGGCACCGGGTCGGCGGTGGGTGGTCCCGGGGTCTGTGCCCCGGAGCGCGGAGCTCCGGGCCCGGAGCCCACGGGGGCGGTGCTCGGTATCGGTGGGTCCTGCGGGGCGGTGGTCATCGGTTCTCCCGGCGGATCGCGTGGTGGACGAAGTCGAGGAGGGTGCCCATCTGGTCGGTGAGGTCGAGGCTCTCGTCCATGACCCATGCGCTGATCAGCGCCTCGGTGCTGCGCAGGATGATGACGGCGGTGGAACGGGGGTCGAACGCCCGGAACTCCCCGTCCCGCTGCCCGCGCTGGAGGAGCCGCGCGAACTCGTCGACCTCCTCGTCCAGCTGGCCGGTGAACGGGTTCGAACCGTCGGCTGAACGGTGGTTCGTGATGATGCTGATCATGGCGAGGAACCCGGTCCGGTGTGCTGCGTAGTACTCCACCTGACCGCTGATCCACGCGCTGACCTGCCCGGTCGCGGTTGGTTCGGCCTCCACCCGGGCGAACATGAACTCCGCGGACGCGTCGATGAACTGCTGCGCGACCAGGACCATGAGCTCGTCCTTGCCCGCGAAGTGGTAGGAGATCACGCTCTTGCTGATCCCCGCCTGCTCGGCGATCCGGGACAGCGAGGCGTTCGCGTAGCCGACCTGGGCCACTGTCTCGGCGGCGGCCCTGATCACCTGTTCGCGCCGTGCCTGCTCGATGAACGAGGCACGCTTCCGACCGGTCGTGTTGTTTCCAGTCTGCATGGTCCTATTCTAGGCCGATCGGTCTGGAAAAGGGCAAGGGCTAATCGAGGACAGTCGTCGAGAAGTCCAGCGGGCCGGCTCCCGGAAACCAGGACCAGCTGCCTGACCTCAGGAAACGGAGCCGCGGTCCTCTTCTCGCCCAGCGGACTCACACGGCTCGTCAGGGGTGCTGGCGTCCGCCATGGGGGAGTCGTCGGGGTGGCGGCGCGACAGCAGGTAGCCCAGGCCGAGCACGAGGCCCGTACCGATCGCCGTGTACCAGGTGAACCCGATCAGCCCCGGCTGGAAGAGGAACAGCCACGACATCGTCGCCACCGCCGCGCAGAAGGCGATGGCCGCGTCCAGCTGGCGGGCCCTGCGCACCCACAGCCCCAGGAAGAACGCGCCGAGCAGACCGCCGTAGGTCAGGCTGGCCACGGACAGGCCCAGTTCCACGACGGGGTTGTCGGTACCGGTGAACAGCGCGGCCGCCGCGATGAAAACCAGACCCCAGCCGAGGGTGAACAGCCGGCTCAGCCGCAGCGCCTGACCGTCGGTGAGCCTGCGGCGGGAGAACTGCTCGTACAGGTCGGTCATGGTCGAGGACGACAGCGCCGACAGCGACGAGGACAGGGTGCTCATCGCCGCGGCGATCACTCCGGCGAGCAGGAGCCCCGCCAGGCCCGGGGGCACCGCCTCCACCACGAACGCCGGGAAGAGTTCGTCGGAGTTGTTCAGGCCGAGCTGCTCGACGGTGGCGGCCTGGAAGTACGAGTACAGCGCCAGCCCCACGGTCAGGAACAGCGCGAACTGGGCGAACACCACCACCCCGCTGACGATCACCGCCTTCTGGGCGTCCCGCAGGCTCCGGCAGCTCAACAGCCGCTGCACGACGATCTGGTCGGCGCCGTGCGAGGCCGTGGACAGCAGGGCGCCGCCCAGGACCGCCGTGACCGTGGCGTACGGAGCGGAGACGGGGTTCGAGGTGAAGTCCAGGAACTGCGTCTTCCCGGCGTCCGCGGCCACGGCCAGGAAGTTCACGTCCAGGCTGGTGGTGATGACGGCCAGGGCCACCACGCCGCCCACGCAGTACAGGCCCATCTGCACGACGTCGACCCAGACCACGGCCCGGATCCCGCCGACCAGGGTGTAGAGGATCGTGACCACACCCATGACAGCGACGATGGCGAAGTAGGAGACCCCGGCCCCGAGCGAGTCGAGGATGATCTTCATCGGGATGGCCGCCGCGAACAGTCGCACCCCGTCGGCCAGCACACGGGTGAACAGGAACGTGACCGAGGCCGTGCTCTGCATGCCCCGACCGAACCGCAGCCCCAGGTAGGTGTAGGCGGTGGTCATCTCGCCCCGGTAGTAGCGGGGCAGCAGCAGGAAGGCCACGACGACCCGCCCGATCAGATAGCCGATCGCCACCTGGAGGAACGTGACGTTGCCCAGGTAGGCCACCCCGGGCACGCTGATCACGGTCAGGGCGCTGGTCTCGGTGGCCACCACCGAAAGGCACACCGCCCACCAGGGCAGTCGCCGACCGCCGATGAAGTAGTCCTTGACGTCGCGTTGCCGACCGGACAGCCGCAGTCCCAACCAGGCCGAGGCCAGTAGGTACACGGCGATGACGACGAGATCGATGGTCTGCACGGTGCCGCTCCCGGGGGTCAGCGGGTCGGTGACCCGGAGTCGGGGGTGCTGACGTACAGGCGGCGGGGCGCCGTCTGGGCCGGGCGGGGCATACGGAGCGGTTCCGCACCCGGGGTGATGCGCCCGGCGACCGGAGCGCGGCGGGCCCCGGTGCACTCGGGCAGTGAACCGGGGAGCCCGTGCCAGCTCAGGAAGCCGATCAGCGCGAACAGGTACGCCTCCTTGGCGTCGCCGTCCAGGCCGATCCGATCGGTGGAGTCCAGTCGTGCCGGGGCGAGGCGGGCGGCCAGCCGCTCCATGAGCACGGGGTTTCGGGTGCCGCCGCCGGAGGCGAGCACCTCCCTGACACCGGAGGGACGCAGGGCGTCGGCGACGGTGACGGCGGTGAGCTCCACCAGGGTGGCGATCAGGTCCGGGTCGGAGAGGGGCCCGACCCGCTTGAGGGCGGAGTCCAGGTAGTCCGGGCCGAACAGTTCCAGCCCGGTGGTCTTGGGCGCCGACAGCCGGTAGTACGGCTCGGTGAGCAGGTGGTCCAGGAGCACCGGGTCGGCGCGGCCGGTCCGGGCCAGGGCCCCGTCCGCGTCGAAGTCGGCCCGTCCGCCGGTCACCAGGCGCATCGCGGCGTCGATGAGGGCGTTGGCGGGGCCGGTGTCGAACGCGCGCGGGGGGTGCCCGTCGCGCACCACGGTGACGTTGGCGATACCGCCGAGGTTCAGCGCGGCGGTCGGCTCGGTACGGCCGCCGAGCAGCAGCAGGTCCAGGGTGCTCGCCAGCGGGGCGCCCTGGCCCCCGGCGGCCACGTCGGCCACCCTCAGGTCCGAGACCACGGGAAGGCCGGTGGCCTCGGCGATCCAGGCGGGTTGTCCGAGCTGGAGGGTGCCGTGCACGGTGGCACCGTCGGCCCAGTGGAAGAGGGTCTGGCCGTGTGAGGCGACCAGGTCGGCCCGTCCGTCGGCGAACTCGGCGATACCGCTCGATACCGCCGCCGCGAACTCCTGGCCGATCCGGGTGTCCAGCCGACAGACGGCCTCCATCGTGGTCGCGGCGGGCGGAAGGGCGCCTCGGATCGCCTCGCGGAGGGGGTCCGAGTAGGGCGTGGTGGCGAACCCCAGCGGGACCAGCCGCAGGAGTGCACCGCCCTCTTCGTACTCGAACCGGGCGGCGGCCACGTCGATACCGTCCGCCGAGGTCCCGGAGGACGCTCCGATGACGATCATGGGGCTCCTGAGTCAGGGGCGGGTGCGGGCGTGCCCGCACCCGCCCGGTCCGTTCGGCCCGGCTCGGCGCCGCTCAGCGCCGTCGGCGCGGGGAGCGCCCTCCGTATCCGGCCAGGTGCAGGGCGGCCAAGAGCAGCCCGGTGAGCATGAGAGTGGTGGTGGTCACGATGCCCTCGATGTTCAGGCCGAGGATCTCGAAGAGGAGAGCGATACCGAACAGGACCGCTGCGATGGTCGCGAACACGGTGCCTCCAGGGGGTTCGGGTGCACTGGTCGTGCGGTGGGGGTGTACCCGGGGGCGGCCCCGGTAATCGGACCAGAGCCGTTCTGGGGCAGGGGGCCGCGTTCGTGGCCACGAGTCCAGTTTGCATGTTCATACATTTAGGTGCATACTTTTTTCATGTCCAAGGTGCTCACTTCCCTGCCTGTCGGTGAACGTGTCGGAATCGCCTTCTCCGGAGGCCTCGACACGTCCGTAGCGGTCGCGTGGATGCGCGAGAAGGGCGCTGTCCCCTGCGCCTACACCGCCGACATCGGCCAGTACGACGAACCCGACATCGCCTCGGTGCCGGGTCGTGCCACCGACTACGGCGCGGAGATCGGCCGCCTGGTCGACTGTCGTGAGGCCCTGGTGGAGGAGGGGCTCGCCGCGCTCGCCTGCGGGGCCTTCCACATCCGCTCCGCCGGTCGCGTCTACTTCAACACCACCCCGATCGGCCGTGCCGTCACCGGCACCCTGCTGGTCCGGGCCATGCTGGAGGACGGCGTCCAGATCTGGGGCGACGGCTCCACCTACAAGGGCAACGACATCGAGCGGTTCTACCGCTACGGTCTGCTCGCCAACCCCTCCCTGCGCATCTACAAGCCGTGGCTCGACGCCGACTTCGTCACCGAGCTCGGCGGCCGCAAGGAGATGTCCGAGTGGCTGCAGGAGCGGGACCTGCCCTACCGGGACAGCACCGAGAAGGCCTACTCCACCGACGCCAACATCTGGGGCGCCACGCACGAGGCCAAGGCCCTCGAGCACCTCGACACCGGCATCGAGATCGTCGACCCGATCATGGGCGTGCGGTTCTGGGACCCCGAGGTCGAGGTCGCCACCGAGGACGTGACGATCGGCTTCGAGAAGGGCCGCCCCGTCAACATCAACGGCAAGACGTTCGCCAACTCGGTCGAGCTGGTCCTGGAGGCCAACGCCATCGGCGGCCGCCACGGCATGGGCATGTCCGACCAGATCGAGAACCGGGTGATCGAGGCCAAGAGCCGGGGCATCTACGAGGCCCCCGGCATGGCGCTGCTGTTCGCCGCCTACGAGCGGCTGGTCAACGCCATCCACAACGAGGACACCCTCGCCACCTACCACAACGAGGGCCGCCGCCTCGGCCGCCTGATGTACGAGGGCCGCTGGCTGGAGCCCCAGGCCCTCATGCAGCGCGAGGCCCTCCAGCGCTGGGTGGGCACCGCCGTCACCGGCGAGGTGACCCTGCGTCTGCGTCGCGGCGACGACTACTCGATCATGGACACCACCGGCGCGGCGTTCAGCTACCACCCGGACAAGCTGTCCATGGAGCGCACCGAGGACTCGGCGTTCGGTCCCAGCGACCGCATCGGCCAGCTGACCATGCGCAACCTGGACATCGCCGACTCCCGCGCCAAGCTGGAGGAGTACGCCGCTCTGGGCATGGTCGGCGAGAGCACGCATCCGACGTCGATCGGTGCCGCCCAGGCGGCCTCGACCGGTCTGATCGGTGCTATGCCCGAGGGCGGCGCCGAGACCATCGCCTCCCGCGGCCAGGGTTCCGAGGACGACCTGCTCGACTACGCGGCCATGGAGGCCGGTACCGACTAGTCCGGGCAGCCCGAGCACTGACGGCGACCGCCCTGCCCGTTCCCTCGGGCGGGGCGGTCGTGCGCGTCGCGCCGACCGCTCGGGTGGTGGGGTCCGGTCAGCCGGGCGCGACGGCCTCGACCGCGCCCCAGGAGAGCTGTTCCAGGTACGGCTCGACCATCGCCGCCTCGGCCAACAGGGTGTCGACGGCCGTGCCGCCCATCTGTGCGCGCAGCTTCCGCTGGTGCTCCCGCACGGACGCGTAGAGCAGACCCCAGGCCTGGCTCTCCCCGGGGAGTTCGTGACGCGGACCGGGCACGAGCCCGGCCTCGAGCAGCGGCTCCGCCCAGGCCGACCCGCCGTCCGCCCCCAGATCCCCGGTCGGCTCGGCCGCCGTGAACAGCAGACGGCCGCCGGGGCGCAGCACGCGCCGCACCTCGCTCAGCGCCGCGTGCGGATCCGGGGCAAGCGCCAGAGCGTCGACGCTGATCACCGTGTCGGCCGAAGCCGTCGTGAGCCCGGTGGCCTCGAAGGTCCCGGTGCGGAACCGGGCGCGCCCGGGAGGCAACCAGTCAGCAGAGCGCTCTCCCGCGATCCGGACCGCCGCCGGGGACCAGTCGATCCCGACCAGTCGCGTGCCGGTCGCACGGGCCAGCCACAGGCCCGGCCCGCCCAGCCCGCAGCCGAGGTCAACCAGTGTGGAACCGGGGGCGGGGCGCAGGGCCGCGACCATCAGGCCGAGCAACCGCCACGGACAGCCGCTGGAGGGCGCCACCTGCGCGGGGTACTGGTCGCCCCAGGCGCCCGCCCACAGTTTCTGGAGGAGAGCGCTCTCATGCTGGGCTCGGAACTGGGCGTCGAAGCCTTGCGGGGTCATGATCTCCACGAGTGGTCTCCTCGGTCGGTTGCGGGCCTGCGGGGCGGGGTTTGCGATTCTGCTGCTGGCCGTGGGCCGGGGCCAGCGACCTTGGTAGGGGCGGGGCCCTACCGAATACCCTGTCGCTCCCCTACGTAAGGAGCGCCCGCATGGCACGGCGTCCGATGGACATCGAGGCCTACACCGAGCGGACCCGCAACGGGCCGTGCTTCATCTGCGCGCTGGTGGCCGGTGAGCCGGGCTTCGAGCACGAGGTGCTGTTCGAGGACGAGGACCACATCGCCTTCCTCGACCGGTACCCCACCCTTCCCGGGCGCACCCTGGTGGCCCCCAAGGCCCATCTGGAGCACGTCGTCCGGGACCTGGACGAGGCGGCCTACACCCGAACCATGCTGGTCGTGCGGGAGGTGGCGCTCGCCGTGGAGGACGTGTTCGAGTCCGAGCGCACCTACCTGCTCTCCCTCGGTAGCCGGCAGGGCAACTCCCACCTGCACTGGCACATCGCGGCGCTGCCGTCAGGGGTCCCGTACGAGGAACAGCAGTTTCACGCGCTGATGACGGAGAACGGCATCCTCGACACCGGCCCGGCCGAGTTCGCCGCCGCGGCCAGGCGCGTTCGCGAAGCCATCCGGACCCGGGGCCGCCTCCGGGGCGGGCGCGGCGGTTGTCCGCCGGACACGCGGTGAGTTCCCGCTGAGCAGGCCCACCCCGGCGATGAGGACCGGACGGGTCGGGCGCCGAACGCGGCAGCCGTGATTTCTTCGGTGATTCGGTTGATGGTCATCCGCGGCTTCACCGGAGGCCTGTCCCCGCGGGGGAGGCTGCCAAGAGGTCGGCCTGGAGCCCGTATGCCGGTCCACGTTCCACCCGTGTGCTGCTCTGCGTGCTGAGTGGTGCACACCCCTGGTCGTACAGCGGAGTGGATCCAAGATTTGACTAATTCCAGAAAAGGCGGCAGACTCCTGAGCATGCCAACCCCTTCGGATTTCGAGCAGATGCTGCGCGAGTCCGCTCTGAGGGTGACGAGCCCGCGGTTAGCTGTGCTCTCCGCCGTGCACGAGAACCCCCACGCGGACACGGAGTCGGTCATCGACATCGTGCGCGGGGAACTCGGAGCGGTCTCCGCCCAGGCCGTCTACGACGTGCTCAAGGCACTGACCACCGCGGGCCTGGTGCGACGCATCCAACCGCAGGGCTCCGTGGCCCGCTACGAAACGCGGGTGGGAGACAACCACCACCACGTCGTATGCAGGTCGTGCGGCGCGATAGCGGACGTCGACTGCGCCGTTGGCCACGCACCGTGCCTGACCGCGTCCGCTGACCACGGTTTCTCGATCGACGAGGCCGAGGTCGTCTACTGGGGCCGGTGCGCTGAGTGCTCCAGCGCCCAGAGCTCCTGAACCACTCCGTTCAACTCTTCCCGTAAGGAAGTCGATGTCTGAGAACAACGAGGTCGTTGCCCCCACCCCGCAGTCCGGGGGCTGCCCCGTCGCTCACGGTGACCAGATCCCGCACCCCACCCAGGGTGACGGCAACCGCGAGTGGTGGCCCAACCAGCTCAACCTGAAGATCCTCGCCAAGAACACCCCCGTGTCGAACCCGCTCGGTGAGGGCTTCGACTACGCGAAGGCCTTCGAGGCCCTCGACCTGGACGCCGTGAAGGCGGACATCGCCGCTCTGCTGACCGACTCCCAGGACTGGTGGCCGGCGGACTTCGGGCACTACGGCCCGCTCATGATCCGCATGGCCTGGCACAGCGCCGGCACCTACCGTTCGCACGACGGCCGCGGCGGCGGCAGCGCCGGTCAGCAGCGCTTCGCCCCGTTGAACAGCTGGCCCGACAACGGCAACCTGGACAAGGCCCGCCGTCTGCTGTGGCCCGTGAAGAAGAAGTACGGCCAGAACATCTCCTGGGCCGACCTGTTCATCCTCACCGGCAACGTCGCCCTGGAGTCCATGGGCTTCGAGACCTTCGGTTTCGGCGGCGGCCGCGAGGACGTGTGGGAGCCCGAGGCCGACGTCTACTGGGGCCCCGAGACCACCTGGCTGGACGACCAGCGCTACAGCGGCGACCGCGAGCTGGAGAAGCCGCTGGCCGCCGTCCAGATGGGCCTCATCTACGTCAACCCGGAGGGCCCCAACGGCAACCCGGACCCGCTGGCCGCCGCCCGCGACATCCGTGAGACCTTCGGCCGCATGGGCATGAACGACGAGGAAACCGTCGCGCTCATCGCCGGCGGCCACACCTTCGGCAAGACCCACGGCGCCGCCCCGGACAGCAACGTCGAGGCCGAGCCCGAGCGCGCCGGCCTGGAGATGCAGGGCCTGGGCTGGAAGAACAACCACGGCACCGGCAAGGGCGCCGACACCATCACCTCCGGCCTGGAGGTCACCTGGACCACCACCCCGGCCGAGTGGAGCGCGGGCTTCTTCAAGAACCTCTTCGAGTTCGAGTACGAGCTCACCAAGAGCCCGGCCGGCGCCAACCAGTGGGTCGCCAAGGACGCCGAGGAGATCATCCCCGACGCCCACGTCCCCGGCAAGAAGCACAAGCCGACCATGCTCACCACCGACCTGTCGCTGCGCGTCGACCCGGTCTACGAGCAGATCTCGCGCCGCTTCTACGAGGACCACCAGGCCTTCAAGGACGCCTTCGCCCGCGCCTGGTTCAAGCTGACCCACCGCGACATGGGCCCCAAGCGCCGCTACCTGGGCCCCGAGGTCCCCGCTGAGGACCTCATCTGGCAGGACCCGCTCCCCGCCCAGCAGGGCGAGGTCATCGGGGACGCGGAGATCACCGCCCTCAAGGCGAAGATCGCCGAGTCCGGCCTGTCCGTCGCCCAGCTGGTCTCCACCGCCTGGGCCTCCGCCTCCACCTACCGCGACAGCGACAAGCGCGGCGGCGCCAACGGCGCCCGCATCCGCCTCGAGCCGCAGATCGACTGGGAGGTCAACAACCCGGCCGAGCTGCGCGGCGTCATCGCCAAGCTCGAGGGCATCGCCGAGGAGTTCAACGCCTCCTCGGCCAAGAAGGTCTCCCTCGCCGACCTGATCGTCCTCGCCGGTGGCGTGGGTGTCGAGCAGGCCGCCAAGGCCGCCGGTCAGGACGTCTCCGTCCCCTTCACCCCGGGCCGCGTGGACGCGACCGACGAGCACACCGACGTCGAGTCGTTCTCCTACCTGGAGCCGACCGCCGACGGTTTCCGCAACTACTACGGCAAGGGCAACCGCCTCCCCGCCGAGTACCTGCTGCTGGACCGCGCCAACCTGCTCGGCCTCAGCGCCCCGGAGACCACCGTCCTGGTGGGCGGCCTGCGTGTCCTGGGCGCCAACTTCGACAACTCCGACCTGGGCGTGTTCACCGACAAGCCGGGCTCGCTGACGAACGACTTCTTCGTCAACCTGCTCGACCTGGGCACCAACTGGTACGCCACCGGTGACAACTCCGAGACCTCGGAGACCTTCGTCGCCAAGGACGACTCCGGTGCGGTCAAGTGGACCGGTAGCCGTGTCGACCTGGTGTTCGGCTCCAACTCCGAGCTGCGCGCCGTGGCCGAGGTGTACGCCTCCGACGACGCCAAGGAGAAGTTCGTCCAGGACTTCGTCGCCGCGTGGAACAAGGTCATGAACGCCGACCGGTTCGACCTGGTCTAGTTCCGGCCGGGGTCCCTGACCCCGGGCTCCCGGAGCTCCCGGGAACGCGACCCTTCCCTGTGCCACCCGGACCGGCCCGACCTGCGAAGGTCGGGCCGGTTCCGTCATGTCCTGGGCGCCGCGGCTGTACCCGTGGCGGGTGTGTCCGGGCCGGTCATGACCGTGGCTGCCCGGTTCGCGGACGTCTGGTGCGCGGCAGGGGCGGCCAGTCCACGCGCCCCACCCGGTCCGGCCCGGTGAGCTGGACGCGGATCCGCTCCGCGGCCGCCTCCGACCGCACCGGGTCGCGCGGTGGCAGGTGCGCCGTGAACCGTGCGAACCCTTCGTGGTCGATCATGGTCTCGCCGAGGCCGAACAGCGACCGGGCCACGACTGGCCTCTCCCCGCTCAGGGGTGGACGAGCGGGAGCTCGAACTCCGTGGCGGGCTCCAGGTCGTCGTCCAGGAGGGTGAGGGTGCCCGGGGCCTCCCCGAACAGCGGATACGGTGCGACCAGGACCCCCTCGCCGGAGGGCGGCGCCTGGGCCGCACGGTACTGGGCCGCGTCGGTCCACTGTTCGTCCAGAACCTCCCCGTTCCGGTCCCACCTGATCAGGAAACCGTGGAACCGGCTGAGGTGGCCCGTCGCGACGATCGTGTTCCCGTCGTCGGAGACGGACAGGTCCGTGATCCAGGGGGTGACCTCCGGGTCCAGATCGGGGTGGCCCTGGGAGCTGTCGAACGTCACCTCGTAGCTTTCCGGTTCCTCGTGGGACCAGGGGTTCCAGAGCAGGACGCGGTCGTAGACGGCGGTGGCGACGAGGTCGTCGGCGGTCGCGATCGGACCGGGGATGTTCCTCGTCCACTCCCGGATCGCGGGGAATCCGGCCACGGGCTCTCCCGTGGCCGCGTCCCACGCTCCGAGCCCGCCGGTGACCGCCGCGAACAGCAGTCGGCCGTCCGGGGAGGTCGCCAGCTCATCCGTGCCCATCCGGTAACCCTCCTGGAACTCGGGGAGGTCGATGGCGTAGAGCTCCTCTCCGCTGCGCACGTCGTATGCGGCCACCACGTTGCCCCCTCCGGAGCTTCCCGTGTAGAGGGTCTGTCCGCCCGGGGACAGGGCCAGGGGCGCGTTGCCCTTGAACTCCTCGGAAAGCGGGATCTCGTGACTCTCATCGGCGTCGAGGTCCCAGATGAGGGCTGTGGGCGTGTCCTTGCTGCGGAGGCCGCCGTCCAGGACGGCCAACGCGGTTCCATCCGGGTCCGTCACCAGCTTCGACTGGTTCAGGGAGAGCGGACCGGAGTCGACGAGTCGCTCGACCGGTTCGGCCTGGTCCGTCTCGTACAGGTGCACACCGGCACTGGAAAGCACGGCGAAGCGGTCCTCGCTCAACCAGGTGAGCTCCCGGACGTCGGCGGGTTCCGGTTCCTCGGCAGCGGTTGGGGTCCGCGGGTTGCGAGAGGAGCCCGGCGAACCCTCCTGCGAGGCGGACGCGTCATCCTCGCCGCCGACCCGCGCGGCGTTCGGTTCGAGGATGATCACGAGCCCAACTACCAGCACCAACGCGGAGAGTACGGCCCCCCAGATCGCCTTCGTGGAGAAACCGTGCGGTTCCGGATCCGGGTACACGGGGTCGTTGCGCTCACGGGGAGTGGAGAGGCCACCCCTGACAGAAGCTGACCTCGCCGGTTCCGTGGCCTCCTCAGCCTTCTCGGACCCGTCGGTCGGCGAGGCCTGGTTCGCCGCCCCGGACTCCTCGGCCCCGGACTCCTCGGGGATCCCGGCGCTTGCGGAATCTCCGCTGAGAGGGCTCTCCCGGGATCCGGGCCGTGACAGGGCCCAACTCGGCAGCGTGTCACACCCCTCGGTCTTCCGGCTGGCCCCGGGCAGCTCCGTACTCCCCGGTACTACACGGTGCCCCTCCGGTACTACGCGGTGCCCTGTCCCCGCGCCTTCCTCAGGCGTCCCATCGGCACCCGACTTCCCCTGGGCTCCTGAATCTTCACCGCCTTCGGATTCCTCTCCGGCCGCCGGGGCTTCGTGGGCCGCCAGCTCCCTACGGGTGACCGCCACCGTGCCCATGACCTTGGTGGCGACGGCGGTGGGCAGCCACGCGGTGGGGTCGTCGGCGCCCGCCTCGGGCAGCGCGGTACCGGTCAGCTCTGCCAGCAGCGATCCCAGGCCGGGGCGGTCCGCGGGGGTCTTGGCCAGGCAAGCGGTGACGAGGGGGAGGAGCTCCTCCGGCAGACCGCTCAGATCGGGTTCCTCGTTGACCACCCGGTACAGCAGGGCGGCCGGGTCACCGGTGCCGAAGGGCTGCCGACCGGTGCCCGCGAACAGCAGTACCCCGCCGAAGGCGAAGAGATCGCTCTCCGGCCCCAGGCGGGCGCCGGTCGCCTGCTCGGGTGACATGAACGCCGGGGTGCCCAGGGTCTGCCCGGTCCTGGTCAGGGCGGTGGCATCGGTGGCCCGTGCGATACCGAAGTCGATGACCTGCGGGCCGCGCGGAGACAGCAGGACGTTGGAGGGCTTCAGGTCCCGGTGGATCAACCCGACCGAGTGGATCGCGGTCAGGGCCCGGGCCAGCCCTGCGGCCAGGGCGCGCAGCGGGCCCTCGGGGAAGGGGCCCGCCTCACGCACCGCGTGGTGGAGGGCGGGACCGGACACGTACTCGGTGGCCAACCACGGGCGCGAGCCCTCGGTGTCGGCGTCGAGCACCCGCGCGGTGTAGGGGCCGTGCACCCGTCGGGCCAGGTCGACCTCTCCGGCGAAGCGGGCACGGAACTCCGCGTCCTCGGCGTACTCGGTGTGGACCGCCTTCACCGCGGCCAGGTCGTCCCCGGCTCCGTCGGCGGCGACCGCGAGGAAGACGACACCCATGCCGCCCGCGCCGACCCTGCGCAGCAGCCGGTAGGGGCCGAGCTGGTGGGGGTCATCGGGGCGCAGGGGTTCCATGAAACCGTTTTCGTCAAGGGTGAGAGGATCCGTGGCGGATCCTAACGAACTTCCCTTCCGGGAGGATCCAGGGGCGGGATCGGGCCAGGGGCAAGGGCCGGGGCAGCGGCCGGAGGGCAGACCCCGGCTCGTTCAGAGCCAGTCGTGCTCGCGGGCGTAGCGGGCCGCCTCGTGCCGGGTCCGGGTCTGGGTCTTGTGCATCGCGTTCGACAGGTAGTTGCGCACCGTGCCCTCCGCGAGGTGGAGCCTGGACGCGATGTCCGCGGCCGAGTACCCCTCACCGGTCGCCCTCAGCACGTCGACCTCCCGGTCGGTGAGCGGGTTGTCGTCGAGCACCGCGAGCGCGGAGACGTCCGGGTCCACCCACCGCTTGCCCGCGCGCAGGGTCTCGATGACCGTGGTGATGTGCGCCGGTTCCGCCGACTTGCTGACGAACCCCTGCACCCCGAGCTTGAGCGCCCTGCGCAGGACCCCGGGCCGGGCGTGCCGGGTCAGCATCAGGATCACCTGGTCCGGCAGTTCGCGGCGGATCTGCGCCACCGCGCCGAGACCGTCCACTCCGGGCATCTCCAGGTCGATGACGAGCACGTCGGGCCGGTGCCGCAGCGTGGCGGCCACGGCCGACTCGCCGTCCTCGGCCTCGGCGAGCACGGTGACCTCGCCTTCCAACGGGAGCAGGGCGGCCAGCGCCTTGCGCAGCAGGGCCTCGTCGTCGGCGAGCACCACGGTGGTCATCGGTCGTCCTTTCGCCGGGGGAACGTCGCGGCGGTCAGGAACCGCCCGTCCTCGCGCTCGACTCTCAGTGTGCCGCCGTCGCGCTCCACCCGTTCCCGCAGGGCGGAGAGCCCGCTGAGCTCGGGTGCCCCGTCCCCGTGCGCGCCGTCGTTGACGATGGTGATTCCTGTTTCCGAGAGGGTGATCCGCACCTGCCCGGCCTGCGCGTGCCGCAGGATGTTGGTGGTCGTCTCCCGGAGTACCTGCCCGAGCAGCTCCGCCGCGGCGGTACCGGCCCGGTCCCCGTCCCCGGTTCCGACAGCGGTTCCGCCTCCGGTCGGGCCTGCGCCGCCCGAGTCCGGGGGCTCGCGGTCGACGCTCACGCTGATACCCGCCGCCTCGAACAGGTTCTTGGCGTTCTCCAGCTCAGCGGACAGGTTGAGCCGCCGCTGCGCGTAGGCGAGCTCCTTGGTTTCGGCGATGGTGTCCCCGACCAGCTCGTACACCTCGTCGAGTTCCCGCTCCACCTGTTCGGCGTCGCTGTGCACCAGCTTGCGGGCCAGCGCGACCTTCAGCTTCACCACGTGGAGCGTGTGGCCCTGGATGTCGTGCAGGTCCCCGGCGAAGCGCACGCGCTCCCGGGCCACGGCCAGCTCCGCGTCGCGTTCACGCGCCCGCTCCAGCTCCCCGATGAGCCCGGCGACCAGGTGGTCGAGACCAGCGAAGACGACCCCCACCACCGCGACGCTGAGGGAGCCCACCGCGTACTCGCGCAGTGCCCGGAGGAGGTCCTCCGGGGACAGGGCCACCTTCACCGCGACCACCCCCACGACGAGGGCGGCCAGCCCCAGCCCGGCCGCCCGCCGGTGCGGGGGCGGCAGCCGGAGAACGACGACGGTACCCACGACGGAGAGCCCGAAGGACGCCGACGCGCTGTCCAGCCCCAGCATCCCGTAGAGCCACACCGCCGAGGCCACGAGCAGGCAGGGGAGCAGGACGTGGGCGAGGCGGTCCGAGTCCCGCATACGGAGCGCCACCAGGCCCGCCGCCAGACCCACCCCCAGGACCACGGCCTGGTTCAGGTTCTGGGCGTTGATGGAGATCAGCAGCGCACCGACGGCGGAGAGCGACGCGGCCACGATGTTGAGGTTGAGCGTGCGCAGGTGCCCTTGCGCCACCTCGGTGCGCTCGAACGTCATATGGGCCCTTCCGGGAGCCGACAGCGGGGTCCGTCCCAGTATTCTTTCGGGCCCCTCGCGCCACCAGTGACGCCACGTCATGTCTTCACCCCGCCGGAAGTCATGGCCGAGAAGTGACGCGGCCGCACTGCCGCGCGGGCGCTCCGACGGCTGGAATGGGGCGCATGAACACCACACCAGTCATCGACGTCGAACACCTGAACGTCAGGTACGGCGACTTCCACGCCGTCCGGGACCTGTCCTTCCAGGTCGGCAGCGGCGAGCTCTACGCCCTGCTCGGTACCAACGGCGCGGGCAAGACCTCGACCCTGGAGACGGTCGAGGGCCACCGCGCCGCCACGTCAGGCACCGTGCGGGTCTTCGGGCAGGACCCGCGGGACCGCCGGGCCGTGCGTCCCCGGACCGGGATCATGCTGCAGGAGAGCGGTTTCTCCCCGGACCTGACGGTCAGGGAGTCCGTCCGGCTGATCGGAAGGCTCACCCGGCGCACCGACCGGGTCGAGCGCCTGCTCGGTGTCGTCGGCCTCACGGAAAAGGCCGGGACCCGGGTGTCCCAGCTCTCGGGCGGCGAGAAGCGGCGCCTGGACTTCGCCACCGCCGTCTACGGAACCCCGGAACTGGTCTTCCTGGACGAGCCCACCACCGGCCTGGACATCCAGTCCCGGGACGACCTGTGGGACGCGGTGGACCGGCTGCGCGAGGACGGTTCCACCGTCGTCCTCACCACGCACTACCTGGAAGAGGCCCAACAGCGGGCCGACCGGATCGGGCTCATGCACAAGGGGGTCTTCCAGCGGGAGGGGACCGTCTCGGAGCTGACCCGGGCCCTGCCCGCCACGATCCGCTTCGCGCTGCCGTCCACCGCGCCCGAGCCGCCGCTGACCGCCGAACGGCAGGGCGACGGGTCTTTCCTGATCGAGACCCTCGGGCTGCAGAAGGACCTGCACCTGCTCCTGGGCTGGGCTCAGGACCACGCGGTTGAACTGCGGGACCTGGCGGCCGGACCGACCCGGCTCGACGACGTCTTCCGCTCCATCGGCAGTGACTAGGCCGCCCACCCCCACGGCTCCGGTACTCGCGGCCGGTTGCCCGCCCACGACCCCGCCACCATCCAGCAAAGGACCTTCGCCATGCTCGCGATCGCTCGGAGTGAGCTGATCCAGATCTTCCGGAACCGGCTGGTTCTGGCCACCATGATCATCGTGCCCCTCGCGGGCAGCGCCCTCTACATGTACCTGAACGACCGTGCGCCCGGCCTGTTCGACCTGGGGGCCATCGCCTCCGTCCTGATGTTCCTCGTGGTGGTGATGGCCCTCTACACGACCGCCGTGACCACGCTCGCCTCCCGCCGTCAGAACCTGTTCCTCAAGCGGCTGCGTTCCACGGCGGTGGACGACGTCAGCATCCTCACCGGACTGCTCCTGCCGGTCACCGCGGTCACGGTCGTCCAGGTGGCAGTGGTCCTGGCGGTGCTGTCCGTGGTCGCGGACGCACCAGCCGACCCCCTGCTCCTGGTGGCGGCCGTCCTCACGACCATGGTCATGATGCTCGGCTTCGCACTGGCCACGGCCGGGGTGACCACATCTCCCGAGCACGCCCAGGTGACCACCCTGCCGATCATGATCGGTGTGCTCGCCGTGTCCGGCTGGGTGGGGTTCACCGGCACCGAGGAACTCACCCTGGTCAAACGGCTGCTCCCCGGCGGTTCGGCCTCCGAACTGGTCGTCAACGCCTGGAACGGCGGGGTTCCGCTGGCGGACTCCCTGTTCCTGCTGGCGCCCACTCTGGCCTGGGTCGTGGTCGCCGTCGCCCTGGCCTCCCGCGTCTTCCGCTGGGAGCCGCGCCATTGAATCCCCACCACCGGGGCGGTTTCGTCGGGCCGTGCGCGCGGCGGACGGCCGAGGTGGTTCCGCCACGGGCACCGGTACGGAGGGCGCCCCGAGGTACCCGGCGCGATCGAGAGACCCGAGGAGAACGACATGGAACCCACGCTGCCGCAGCGCCTCCACCTGATCAGCCACGACCTCGACCGGGGCCGGTCCGACCCGGTCAGCACCTCCTACCGGGGCCACCTGCTGCGTGCCGCCGCCCTGGCCGAGCTGGTCACCGGCGGGTGGATCCGCGACGACGACGGCAGGGCGGCACGCGCCGCCGACGCCCCTCCGCCCCGGGACGCGTTCCTGGCCGAGGTGTGGGGCGGGCTGTCGCGGGACAGCCCCGAACCCTGGGCCAACGCCGTCCCGGACCGCACCTGGAGGGCGGAGGGCACCGTGCGCGACCAACTCGTCGAGAACGGGACGGTCACCGTGGAGCGCGGCCGGGTGCTGGGTCTCCTTCCCATCCGCAAGACCGTCCCCGTCCGCCCCGGGGACGTACGCCTGCTGCGTGAGCGGACCCGCGAAGCACTCCTGTCCGCCGGTGGTCCGGCCTCGGCTCCGGCCGAGGACGTGGCCCTGGCCGCGATCGCCGTGGACGGCGACATCGGGACGGTGTTCACCCCGAAGGAGCGCCATCGGCACCGGGCGGCGGTCAAGGAGCTCCACGAACGCTTCGGCGCCGAGTTCCCCGGGATGCGCAACGCGATCCTCGCCGCCGTCGTGAACCGCAGGGCCGGTAACTCCTGACCGGCCCTGACCGACCCCGCCGGCGATCGAACAACGAGCCCGCCAGAACCACGATCCCCGAGAGAACAGGTAGTCCGTCATGCCGACAGAGCACCCCGCCCACTCCCCGAACCACCCGCAGGTCGCCGGTGCCCCGGCCATATCCACCACCCCAACCGCCCCGGATCGCCCGGGTTGGCCCGAGGTCGTCCTCGGCCTGCTCGCGGCGGCGATCTCCGTGTTCGCACTCGTGTTCCTCGGGCCGATCGGCCCTCTGGAACTGGGCCCGGTGACGCTCGGACTCGTCGTGGCCGCGTGGTCGGGCATCGGGGGCCTCGTCGGCTTCGGCGTGGCCTACGCGGTGCGCATCCGCTCCCTCGCCGCCTTCAGCGTCCGCCGGACCAGCTGGCGCTGGATGCTCGCCGGTGCGGCCTGGGGCGTGGCCGCCCTGCTCCTCAAGGGTGCGCTGATCCTCGCCATCACCACCCTGACCGGCTTCGACGAGAACCCGCAGGGCGCGTACTACGACGCGGCGGGCGGGGGCGCGCTCGCCCTGGTCCTGACCTTCCTGTTCCTCGCGGTGCTGACCCCCGTCGGGGAGGAGTTCCTCTTCCGCGGAGTCATCGCCAACGCCCTGCTGCGCTACGGCCCCGTCATCGGCACCCTTGGCAGTTCGGCGGTCTTCGCCCTCTTCCACGGGGTCAACATCGTCCTTCCCGCGGCCTTCGTGGTGGGCGTCGTCGCCGCCGAGGTGATGCGTCGCAGCGGTTCGATCTGGCCCGCGGTGGCGGTCCACTCGGTCAACAACCTCGCCCTGCCCCTGCTGGTGCTCCTCACCGGGGCCACCGCCCCGGTCTGATCCGAGACCGGGGCCGTCCCGCCCCTTGTGCCTTCCCTGCCGCACCCGCATCACTTCCCCTCGGCGGCCCGGATCCCCTCCACAGGGCGGAAGGAAGCCGTCCCCGTGTTCCCGCTGCTCCCTCGGAGCCGTACCGGGCCCCGCGGAGTAGAGCTCGCGCAGCGCGCTCTCCCCGTCCGGGTGGCGGATCCGCGCGGTGCCGTCGGGCTTCCAGCACAGGCGCAGGGCGGGGCCGCGTGCCCGACGGGGGCCGGCGCCCTATCCGGACCACTCCGGATTCAGGAGCTGGTAGAGGATGTGGTCCTGCCACCGACCGGCGATCCGCAGGTACTGGGGCGCGATCCCGTAGGGCGTGAAGCCGTTGCGCTCCAGGACCCGCTGCGACCCGGTGTTGCGGATCAGCGTCTCGGCCTGGAGCCGGTGCAGGCCCAGCTGCCCGAAGGCGATCCTCCGGGCGTCGGCGACCGCTTCGGTGGCCAGCCCCCTGCCGTTGTGCGAACAACTCACCCAGTAGCCGATGCTCGCGGACTGCAGGGCGCCCCGCACGATGTTGTTGATGCTGACCTTGCCGACGATCCGCCCCTTAGGGTCGAGGACGGCCAACGGCACCGAAGTCCCGGACCCGTGGTCGCGCAGCGCCTGTTCGAGGAGGGCCGACTGCCGTTCGACGGTGAAGTATCCGTCATCACGCAGCGGCTCCCAGGGGGCGAGGAACGCGCGATTGTCCGTCAGGACCCCGGCGAGCTCCGCCGCGTCGTCGAGGGTGAGTAGCCGTGTGGTGGTCAACCGATGTCCTTGTCCGGGGCCGAATGCGTAACTGCGGGAGGGCAACGCTCCGCACACGCGATCATGGCGCATCCGCATCCGTCCGCGCCCCGGGCGGGGGCCGTCCCGGGGCGCTTTTCCCGGCGGTGGAGTTTCCGTGGAGGCGGACCCGGTCAGGGCAGTACGTGTCACCAGCGACACACGACACGTGGGGAGAGACGATGCGGATCGGCTACAAACTCTTCGCAGAGGGCTACGGGCCCAGGGAGATCGTCGAGCAGGCGGTGCGCGCCGAGCGGGCCGGATTCGACTTCGTGGAGGTCAGTGACCACTTCCACCCCTGGCTGTTCAGCCACGGCCACTCCGGATTCGTGTGGTCCATGCTGGCCGCCATCGCCGAGCGGACCGAACGCGTCGAGATCGCCACCGGGGTGACCTGTCCGTTCCTGCGGATCCACCCCGCGATCATCGCGCAGGCGGCCGCCACCACGGCACTGCTCTCACAAGACCGATTCACCCTGGGTGTGGGGGCGGGGGAACGCCTCAACGAACACGTGGTGGGTCAGGGCTGGCCCAACGCGACGACCCGGCACGAGATGCTCCGTGAGGCCATCGACATCATGCGGCTGCTGTGGTCCGGCGGATACCACTCCTACAAGGGCGAACACCTCGTCCTGGAGGACGCCCGCGTGTTCGACCTCCCGGACCAGCCGCCGCGAGTGGTGGTCGCCGCCGGAGGAGAGGAGGCAGCCGTGCTCGCCGCGGAGGCCGGTGACGGACTCTTCGCCACCGAACCCAGCAGCGCGCTCGTCGACACCTACCGGGACCGGGGCGGCGGCGGCCCCCGCTACGGCGAGGTTCCCCTGGCCTGGGCGGCCGATGACGACGCCGCGCTGGAGTCCGCGCACGAGATCTTCCGATTCGGCCTCACCGGCTGGAAGGTCCAGGCCGAACTGCCCAACCCGGTGAACTTCGAGGCGGCGACCGCCCTGGTCAGCCGTGAGGCGATGGCGGACGTGTTCGGGTACGGACCCGACCCGGAACGCCACCTGAAGGTGGTCCGCCAGTTCGCCGACGCCGGATTCGACCACCTGGCCCTGATCAACGCCGGCCCCGACCCGGAGGGATTCTTCAGGTTCTTCGAGACCGAACTCGCCGAACCGATCCGGGACCTCGCCTAGGCCCCGCACACGGTTCCACGCCGAGGCCGCGGGCGGCCGCCGAAGCCGAGTGGAGGCACGGACCGTTTCCCGGCTCTCCGTGTCACCCGGGGGCGGGGTTGCGCCGCCTCGGCCTCGTGGTCGCCGCGGCGACGGCGGCGTACACGACGCCTTCGCGGCCATGGAGACCGAGGGCTCCGAAGCCCTGGCCGCGATGCGCCGCGCCGTCGGCCCGCTGCGCGACACCGACGGGGAGGCCCCCACCGCCCCCGGCCCCGAACCGCTCACCCGCCTCGTCGAGCGGGTCGAGGAGCGCGGCGGACCAGCAGTCGGCCAGACGCCTGCGCCCGGACGTGTGCCTGGTGGACATCCGCATGCCGCGCCTGGACGGCCTGGAGGTCACCCGCGCCCTGGCTGGCCCAGGTGTGGCCGACCCCCTGCCGGTGGTCGTGGTGACCACGTTCGACCTGGACGAGTACGTCTACGGAGCGCTGCGCGGCGGAGCCGTCGGATTCGTCCTCAAGGACGCGGGCCCCGCCCTGCTCATCGAGGCCATCCGGTCCGCGCACGCCGGAGACGCCCTGATCTCACCGTCGATCACCCTGCGCCTGCTCCGCCACCTGACGGCCTCGGCGCCCGCCGGCCTTCCGAACCCGCTGTCCGAACGCGAGACCGAGGTGGCCCGTGCCATCGCCAGGGGCCGCATCAATCAGGAGACCGCAGACGAGCTGTTCATCTCGGTGAGCACGGCCAAGGGCCACCTGTCCGCCATCCAGACCAAACTCGACCTGCGCAACCGCGTGGAGGTCTCCGCCTGGGCCTGGGAGAACCACCTGGTGGACAGCGGTTAGGCACGACCCGACCCGCCTGCCGGGACAAGAGCCCCCTGAGGCCCGTCGCGCGCAACGACCACGGCAACGGGACGGAGCCGTGGACGGCTTCTCGTCAGGGACGGGTGTTCAAACGGTGCGGGCGCCGTGACGAGGACTCCGTCCGGGCGCTCGGGGTGCGCTGTCCCAGCACGCCCGCCGTGGCGCCCGAGGAAACGCTCTCCGGTGTGGGCCCCGGTGCGAGTCGAGCGCTGGGAGAACGACGGGACGCCGCCCCGGGGAGGTGGTCGTGCGGACCCCGGAGCAGAGCCGTATCTGCCTGAACGCCCCCGCGGGCACGTGTGGCTGCACCGCTGTTCCACCGGATCGCGGTCAAGGGTCCGCGCCGGGGTGAAACGGTCGGCCTGCCCCGGGGCAACATCCGGCCAGCCGGGCCATGGTGCGTTCGACCTGCCACCGGTGTCGCGCCCTACCGGGCCCGTGACGGGCGGTTCGTCAACATGACGAACCTGCGTGACTCCGGCGCTGCCAGGGAGCGGCTGGGCGGCTGACCGCGAAGGCGTCGAACACTCACCGGTCCGAGAGGACCCATTCTGCCCAGCCACCGCGTCACCGGTTCGAACGCCAGGCCTGCGCGCGAACCGACGACGCGGTCGAGGCAGCCCGAACAGGCACTCGGTAAGGGTGGATCGTCAGGCCCTGAATAACGCGGTCCGCTTCCGCGACAGTAGAGCTGACAACCTGACTTCTAGGAGTGGACCGATGTCACGCAAACCCATCGATATCACCGTCCCCGACCTGTCGGGAAGGCTTGCCGTCGTCACCGGCGCCAGCGACGGCATGGGCCTGGGTATGGCCGAGCGCCTCGCGGCGGCAGGCGCAGAGGTGATCATGCCCGTGCGCAACCCGCGCAAGGGAGAGACCGCGGTCACGAAGATCCGGGAGTCCGTGCCCGCTGCGAAGGTCTCGCTGCGGGACCTCGACCTGTCCTCGCTCGCGTCCGTCGCCGCCCTCGGTGAGACGTTGCGCGGGGAAGGGCGACCGATTCACCTCCTGATCAACAACGCGGGCGTCATGACCCCACCGGACCGGCAGACCACGGCCGACGGGTTCGAGCTCCAGTTCGGCACGAACCACCTCGGCCACTTCGCACTCGTCGCGCACCTGATGCCGCTCCTGCGAACCGGCCGCGCGCGGGTGACCTCACAGGTGAGCATCGCCGCGAACCGCGGCTCGATCAACTGGGACGACCTGAACTGGGAACGCGGCTACGACGGAACCAACGCCTACAGCCAGTCGAAGATCGCAGTCGGTCTGTTCGGCCTGGAGCTCAACCGGCGCAGCCACGCGGGCGGCTGGGGCATCACCAGCAACCTCTCGCATCCTGGGGTCGCCCCGACGAACCTGCTCGCGGCGCGCCCCGAACTCGGCCGCGACGAGGAGGTCCCGTCCCGGAGGATGATCCGGTTCCTCTCCGAGAGGGGAATCCTGCTCGGGACGGTCGAGACGGCCAAACTGCCCGCGCTCATGGCCGCCACCGACCCCAACGCGAAGCCCGGGGGTTTCTACGGTCCGCGATGGCCTGGGCGCGTCGGGGGCCCGCCAGCCGAGCAGAAGCTCTTCTCGCGACTGCGCGGCACGGACGAGGCCGCACGCGTCTGGGACGTCTCCGAGCGGCTGACGAAGACCGCTATCAGCGCCGTCTGAGTGGGGGCCTGGGCGTCGCACCTCATCTGTGACCTCATGTATCAGGCAGCATCGCGGTGGGCAGGCGGTGCGTAGGCACTGCTCGCCCACCGACCGTCGGCGCGTGGCGACAGGCCCGAGTGAGAACCGCCCCGATCAGGATGCCCTCCGGGCCGCCGGTTCAGCGCAGCGACTGCGCGCCGATGACGGACAGGACCTTCAGCTTCTCGTAGCTCTCGGTACCGGGTACGGCGGTGTAGACCATCAGCGAGTGGGCTTGGTCCGGGTCGACCAACCGCTGGCAGTTCAGCTCCAGCGCACCGACCTCGGGGTGGACGAAGTGCTTGACCTCGTGCGGACGGATCCCGATCTCGTGGTCGTCCCACACCCGTCGGAACTCCTCGCTGGAATCGAGGAGCAGCTCGGCCAGGTAGGCGGCCCGGGAAGCGGGGCCGCGGAGGGTGACGAGTCCGCGCAGCCCAGCGGCGTACATCCGGGTCAGGAACGCATGTTCCTCCGGCGCGTAGAGGTCCCGGGCGCCCGGATCGGTGAACCACCGGTAGCCAATACTGCGGGCGGGCCCCGTGAACCGGGTGGTGTCGCCGGTCAGCGCGACACCCATCCGGGTCTGCCGCAGGGTCTCACCGAGCTCGGTGACGATCTCCGCTGGAGTGTCCTCCAGGCGGTCGAGGATACGCAGCAGCCCCGGGCTGATGTGCTCGCTGTCGCTTCCCCTGGCCGGCGGGTTGTGCCCAGCCAGCCGGAACAGGTGGTCGCGCTCGTCGATCGACAGGTGCAGCCCCTGCGCGATCGACGCGAGCATCTGCGGCGACGGCTGGGGCCCACGCTCCCGTTCCAGGCGGGAGTAGTAGTCGGTCGACATGTTGCACAGCGTCGCGACCTCCTCCCGCCGTAGCCCGCTGGTCCGACGGCGCTGGCCGCGCGGCATGCCGACGTCCTCCGGCTGCAACGCCCCGCGGCGGTTGCGCAGGAACCCGGCCAGCCCGGCACGGTCGATCATGACGCTCCCCTTTCTGAGAGATCTGCCTCGTTCCTATCCCACGCGGAGCACGGGAGCTACGGTCTGACGATCCCCCCTCACGAACGGAGCCGTGGCCTCGGAGCCTGTGATCGGGGGCCAGGACAGGCATCCATCATCCGCCGAGGACCGAGGCCGGGGCCGCGGCCACCGACTCCGCGCGATGTCCGAGCGTGTGCACTCGCTCGGCGGACGCGTCACCACCCGCCGTGACGGAGCCTGGTTCCTGCTCGACGCCATGGTCCCGCTCAAGGAGGAAGACCCCGCATGACGCGTACGACCCGCATCCTCGTCGCTGATGACGAACACCTCATCCGCGACGCCATCGCCGGTCTGCTCGACCTGGAGGACGGCTTCGAGATCGTCGGCCGGTCGGCCTCCGGAGATGAGGCACTGGCGACGGCCCTGCGGGTCCGTCCTGAAATGGCCCTGCTCGACCTGCGGCTGCCGGGCCCGACGGGATCGAGGTGACCCGGCGGTCCGCCGTGCAGCTGCCCGACTGCCGCTGCGTCATCGTGACCTCGCACGGTCGGCCCGGCTACCTGAAATCGGCCTTGGCGGCCGGCGCGCGCGGCTTCCTGCCCAAGACCGTCTCCTCCCGCACGTTCACCGAGGTCGTAAGCAGCGTCGCGGCCGCCATCGCCAAGCTCAACGTCTCGAACCGGCACGAGGCCGCGCGCGGCGCTGCGCAGGGCCCGTGGCGGCGATGCGGGATCTGCTTAGAAGTGTCAAGTGGCTCGCCCTTGTCCGGAGCAGATTTGCTTGGAACTCAGGCTGTCAGTACTCCGTGGACGTGACTCCGTGGACGTGGTGTGGGTTTCGCTCCGAGTTTCAGGTGCATGAGATATCCACTGCGAAGGAGAGCCCTCCAATTCCGTAAGACCCTTGTGGCTAACCCACGATCGGACGTTCCTCGGGCAGTTCGTAGGCTCGGCTGCGCCTGCGCATGGCCAGCGCCGAGGCCAGGGTGATGGGGCCGATGCGTCCGACGAACATCAGGAACACCAGGATGAGTTGTCCCGACACCGGCAGGTCGGCGGTGATGCCGGTGGACAGGCCGACGGTCGCGAAGGCCGAAGTGGTCTCGAAGAGGATCTGATCCAGCGTGAACGGCGTGATGGTCATCAGGGCCAGGGTCGCCGACAGCACCAGTCCCAGCGACAGCAGGGCGACGGTGGTGGCCTGTGAGACCGTGGCCTGGCTCAACCGGCGACCGGCCGCGTGCACCGTGGGCTCACCGCGCACGTTGCTGTAGATCACCAGCATCAGGATCGCGAAGGTGGTCACCTTGATGCCGCCCGCGGTGCCCGCGCTGCCGCCGCCGATGAACATCAGGATGTCCGTGACCAGGAGCGTCTGGGTGTTCATCGCGCCGAAGTCCAGGCTGTTGAAACCGGCGGTGCGGGGCATGACGGCCTGGAAGAAGCCGGTCAGCAGCTTCTCCCGCACGTTCAGGGCACCCATGGTGGCCGGGTTGTTCCACTCCAGGGCGAGGAAGGCCGCCAGGCCGATCAGCAGCAGCGCCGCCGACATCCCCGCCGTCAGCTTGGCGTGCACCGACCAGTGCCGTGCCTCCCCGTTCCTGCGGGAGAACCGCCACAGCTCCACCCAGATCGGAAAGCCGAGCCCTCCGGCGATGACGGCCAGCGCGATGGGCACCGTGATCCACGGGTCCGTGGCGAACCCCTCCATGTTGTCGGAGTAGAGGGAGAACCCGGCGTTGTTGAACGCCGAGATCGAGTGGAAGGTCCCCGTGTACAAGGCGTCGAGGAGGGGCAGGTCGTAGGCGAGCCACCAGCGCAGGGTCAACAGGAGCATCAGGGCGCCCTCGAACAGCAGGGTCACGTAGAGCACTCCGGTGACCAGTTGGCGCACCTCGCCCACCGAGACGCCCTTGGCCTCCGAGCCGGTGTAGACGGCCATCCGCAGCCCCAGTCGGCGGCCCACCACCAGGGCGAGCACCGTGGCCATGGCCATGACCCCGAAGCCGCCGACCTGGATCAGCAGGAGGATCGTCACCTCGCCCAACAGGGACCAGTGGGTGGAGGTGTCCTCCACCACCAGGCCCGTCACGCTCGCCGCGGAGACGGCGGTGAACAGAGCCGCGGACGGGGCCGCGGGTTCCCCGGTCTCCGTGGCCTGGGGGGAGCGACAGGAGCCCTGTGCCCAGCAGTACCAGGGCGGCGAACGCCACCACGGTGAGCTGGGGAGGACTCGCCCAGAACCACCTCCCCTTCCCGAGCCCGGAGCGAGACCGGCCGCCACCGGGCCGAATACGCCAACCGAGCGTCACGATCCCCCCTCAGTAGCGCTGAACCGGTATCCCAGCCCCGGGTCGGTGAGGAAGTAGCGGGGCCGGGGCGGGTCGGGTTCCAGCTTCTGCCGGATCTTGGTCATGAACACCCGCAGGTAGTTGGTCTCCCGCCCGTAGTTGGGGCCCCAGACCTCCTGGAGCAGTTGGCGGTGGGTGACGAGTCTGCCGCGGTTGCGCACCAGCACCTCCACGATGTGCCACTGCCGGGGGCTGAGCTGTACGGGTTCCCCGTTCCGGGTGATCCGCTGTGCGGCCAGGTCGACGGTGAAGTCCTCGGTCACCACCGACACCTCCTCCTCCGCGGTCGCGCTCCTGCGCATCGCCGCACGGATGCGGGCGAAGAGTTCGTCCATGCCGAACGGTTTGACGACGTAGTCGTCGGCTCCCAGGTCCAGGGCCTGGACCTTCATCGGCTCGGTGTCGCGGCCGGACAGGACGACCACGGGTACGTCCGTCCAGCCGCGCAGCCCTCGGATCACGTCCAGGCCGCTCATCTGCGGTAGACCCAGGTCGAGCAGTACGAGGTCGGGACGGTGGTGGGCGACGAGCTTGAGTGCGCGCTCCCCGGTGTCGGAGATCAGGGCCGTGTAGCCCCGTGCCCGCAGGTTGAGATCGAGCGCCCTGAGCAGACGGGGGTCGTCGTCGACCACAAGGACCGCCGGGGAGGCGGTGTTCCGCTCGTTCATACGGGTCCGTCCTTCGTGAAGTCGGCGCTTCCCTCTCTCAGGGGCGCCTGAACTGGTGTTTCGCCGCTTTCGTCCGGCGTCAAGATGGTAAGGGGCGCGCACCGGGCAGGACCCGGCGCGCACCCCGCGGACGCTCCCCGTTTTCAGGGGGCCGCCTCGTCCAGGGCGAGGTTGAGGGTGAGCACGTTGACCCCTGGCTCGCCCAGCACGCCGGCGGCGCGCGGTGCGGTGTGCTCCCCGATCAGGGCCTGCACGTCCTCCGCGGGCAACCCTCTGGCTTCGGCGACCCTGCCAGCCTGGAGCCGGGCGTTGGCCACCGAGATGTGCGGGTCCAGCCCGGAGGCCGACGCCGTGACGGCGTCCACGGGGACCGGAAGGTCTTCGGGGAGGCCGTTGACGGTCCGGTACTCCTCGGTGCGGTCGGCGAAGTCCTCCAGCAGGCCCTCGTCCAAGGGGCCGAGGTTGGCGCCGCCGCTGGCCGCGCCGTCGTGGTCCACGTCCGAGGGGCGCGGGTGGAAGTACCCCTGTCCGGTGAAGCCCTGGGCGAGCTGCTCCGAACCCACGACCCGGCCGTCCCGCTCCAGCAGGGAGCCGTCGGCCTGGTGGGGGAAGAGGGCCTGAGCCGCCCCGGTGACCGTCAGCGGGTACGCCAGGCCGGTCACGAGGGTGAACAGTGCGAGCATGCCGACGGCGGTGACGAGGTTGCGGATCATGTCAGAGCACTCCCAGGGCGATGACGGCCGTGTCGATGGCCTTGATGGCGATGAACGGCGTGATGAGTCCGCCCAGGCCGTACACCAGCAGGTTGCGCCGCAGCGCCGTGGTGGCCGATCCGGGCCGGAACCGCACTCCGCGCAGCGACAGCGGAACGAGCGCGATGATGACCAGGGCGTTGAAGATCACCGCGGAGAGGATGGCCGACTCCGCTGACTGCAGGCCCATGATGTTGAGGCTCTCCAGCCCGGGCAGGGCCGCGGCGAACATCGCGGGCAGGATCGCGAAGTACTTCGCGACGTCGTTGGCGATGGAGAAGGTGGTCAGCGCCCCCCTGGTGATCAGCAGCTGTTTGCCGACCTGCACGATGTCGATGAGCTTGGTCGGGTCCGAGTCCAGGTCGACCATGTTCGCCGCCTCCCGGGCGGCCTGGGTGCCGGTGTTCATCGCCACCCCCACGTCGGCCTGGGCCAGGGCGGGGGCGTCGTTGGTCCCGTCCCCCGTCATGGCCACGAGCGCCCCGCCGTCCTGCTCCTGACGGATCAGCCGCAGCTTGCGCTCCGGTGTGGCCTCGGCCAGGTAGTCGTCCACTCCCGCCTCGTCGGCGATGACGGCGGCGGTGCGCCGGTTGTCACCGGTGACCATGACCGTGCGGATACCCATGGTCCGCAGCTGCGCGAACCGCTCGCGCATGCCCGGTTTGACGGTGTCCTTGAGGTGGACGACCCCGAGCGCGCGGGCCGGGTCGTCCGGTCCGGATACCTCGGCGACGGCCAGCGGGGTGCCTCCCTGGTCGGAGACCTCCCCGGACAGCCGGCTCAGCTCCTCGGGCACCTCACCGCCGTTCTCGCGCACCCAACGTGTGACGGCGTCGACCGCTCCCTTGCGCACCAGGCGGCCGTTCTCGTCCAACCCGCTCATCCGGCTCTGGGCGGTGAAGGGAACCGGGACGCCGCTGATCCGTCCCGGCCTCCGGAGCCCGGGGTACCGGGCTCCGGCGAAGTCCACGATGGACCGGCCCTCGGGCGTGCCGTCCGGCAGGCTGGAGCGGTGTGCGGCGGCGGCCAGCTCGTCGTCCGACACCCCGGGCAGGGGCAGCAGGTCCGCCGCCTGCCGGTTGCCCAGGGTGATGGTGCCCGTCTTGTCCAGCAGCAGCGTGGTGATGTCGCCGGATGCCTCCACGGCCCGTCCGGAGGTGGCCAGGACGTTGCGGCGTACCAGCCGGTCCATGCCCGCGATGCCGATCGCCGACAGCAGGGCGCCGATGGTCGTGGGGATCAGGCACACCAACAGGGCCACCAGGACGAGGGTGTCCTGCCGCGCCTGGGAGTAGATCGCCATCGGCTGGAGGGTGACCACCGCGATGAGGAAGATGAGGGTGAGCCCGCCCAACAGGATGTTGAGGGCGATCTCGTTGGGGGTGCGGCGGCGTTCGGCGCCTTCGACCAGGGAGATCATGCGGTCCAGGAAGGTGTCGCCGGGGCGGCTGGTGACGCGTACGGCGATGGTGTCGGAGAGCACGGTGGTTCCACCGGTGACGGCGGACCGGTCTCCTCCGGACTCGCGGATGACGGGCGCGGACTCACCGGTGATGGCGGACTCGTCCACGCTGGCCACGCCCTCGACCACCTCTCCGTCTCCGGGGATGGTCTCCCCCGCCGAGACGACGCACGTGTCACCGACCCTCAGTTCGGTCCCGGGGACGCGTTCGGTGGTGCCGTCGGGGCGGCGGACCAGGGCGGTCGTGCTGCCGCGCACGGCCCGCAGGGCGTCCGCCTGGGCCTTGCCCCGGCCTTCGGCCAGGGCCTCGGCGAAGTTGGCGAACAGCACCGTCGCCCACAGGAAGAGGGTGACCAGGGCACCGAAGACCAGCCCCCGGGTGTCCGTCGTCCCCGCGTTGCCCAGGAACACCACCGTGGACAGCACGCTGCCGACCAGCACCACGAAGATGACGGGGTTGCGGACCAGGGTTCGGGGGTCGAGTTTGCGCAGTGCGTCGAGCAGTGCGCGGCGCAGGACGGGGCCGGAGGTCAGTGACCCGCGGGCCGGTACCGGCCCCTCCACAGCGGTGGGCGCTTCGGGTGTGTCAGGGGGCCGGGGGGCCGTGGCGGCTCCCCCGGTTCGGGAAGAGGATGCGTTCTTGTCCATGTGCGTGCTCACAGTGTGAAGAGTTCGGCGAGGGGCCCGAGTGACAGGGCCGGGAGGAAGGTCAGACCGGCGACGATCACGACCACGGCGACGGTCAGCCCGGCGAAGACCGGGGTGTGCGTGGGCAGGGTGCCGACCGTGGCCGGGACCGGTCGTTTGCGGGCCATCGACCCGGCGAGCGCCAGGACGGGGATGATGAGCAGGAACCGGCCGACCAGCATGGCGATGCCCATCGTGACCGTGTACCACCAGGTCGAGGAGTCCAGGCCGGCGAACGCCGACCCGTTGTTGTTGGCGGTGGAGGCGTAGCCGTAGAGGATCTCCGACAACCCGTGCGGTCCCTGGTTGCCGAGCGAGGCGAGAGCGGCTCCGTTGACCGAGCTGGCCGCCGCGAACCCCAACAGGACCACCGGCATGGCCAGGACGTACAGCATGACCAGGGTGATCTCGGTCGAGGTGATCTTCTTTCCGAGGTACTCCGGGGTGCGCCCGATCATCAGCCCGGCGATGAACACCGTCAGGACGGTCATCACCAGGAGACCGTTGAGCCCCACGCCCACTCCGCCCGGGCTGAGTTCACCGAACATCATGTGCAGCATGGCCGTGCCGCCGCCGAGCGGGGTGAGGCTGTCGTGCATGGCGTTGACCGACCCGTTGGACGTGCCGGTGGTGGAGGCGGCCCACAGACCGGAGGCCGCAGGCCCGAACCGGGTCTCCTTGCCCTCCATGTAGCCGCCGGACTGCTCGGCCGTGACGGACTGCTCCACCCCCATGGCCTCCAACCGCGGGCTGCCCGCCCCCTCGGCCCCCATGATCACCAGGGAGAACGTCGCCCAGACGGTGAACATGATGCTGAGGACCGCCCACCCCTGGCGCCTATCCCGGACCATGTGGCCGAAGGCGAAGGCCAGCGCGAAGGGGATGACGAGGATCGCCCACGTCTGGACGAAGTTGCTCAGGGCGGTGGCGTTCTCGAAGGGGTGCGCGGAGTTCATGTCGAAGAACCCGCCGCCGTTGGTCCCCAGTTGCTTGATGGCGACCTGGCTTGCGGCCGGGCCGCCGGGGATCGCCTGCTCCCCGCCTTCCAGGGTGGCGGCCGCGGTGTGCCCGTTGAGGTTCTGGATCACCCCTTGGCTGACCAGCACGGTGGAGACCAGCAGGGAGAGCGGCAGCAGGATGCGCAGGACTCCCCGGGTCAGGTCCACCCAGAAGTTGCCGACCGTACGGGCCCCTCGGCGCGCCAGCCCTCGGATGAGGGCGGCCATCACCCCCATCCCGGCCGCGGCGGAGACGAAGTTCTGTACCGTTAGCCCGCTCATCTGGGTCAGGTGCGACATCGTCGACTCGCCACCGTAGGCCTGCCAGTTGGTGTTGGTCATGAAGCTGACCGCCACGTTGAACGCCACGTTGGGGTCGAGGCCGGGTAGCCCGAGCGGGTTGAGCGGCAGCGCCCCCTGGGCCCTCAGCAGCGCGTACAGGGCCACGAAGCCCACCGCGCTGAAGGCCAGGAGGGACAGCGCGTACCTGGTCCAGTGCTGTTCCTTCTCGGGGTCGACCCGGCAGATCCGGTAGACCAGCTTCTCCACCGGCAGGAAGAACCGGTCTCCCGGCGCGCTGACTCCCTCGCCGTATCCGTAGACCTTGGCCATGTAACGGCCGAGCAGCGGCGCCGTGGCCAACAGCACCACGATCAGCAGGGCGAACTGGGCCCATGCGGTCGCACTCATCAGAACCTCTCCGGGAACAGCAGGGTGACCAGCAGGTAGAGAGCCAGGGGAAGGGCCACGGCCAGGGTGAGCGCCTCGTCCCAGCTCATGAGGTCACCGTCTTCTCCGCGTCGGCACGCCCGGCGCGGCCCGAGGCGCTCGCGGAGGTCCCGGCGGGTCCCGCCGGGTCGGGGTGGGGATCGTCCGGGTCCGGCCCCAAGAGGCGCTGGCACATCCGTACGTAGACGGCGCACAGGGCGATGAAGCCCGCACCCGTCAGTAGGAGGAGTAGATCCGCCATGTTCTCGTCACTTGTTCCTTGCTTCGATCGGACACGGGGCGGGTGGGACAGCCCCGGGGCGTCAGAGCGCCGCAGACGAGAGTGGGGCGGTGAGCACGTCGGGAGGTGCCCCGGTAGCGCTCCCTTAGCGGCTGCCTGGATGGATTTAGCGGACAGTTAGCGCCAAAAGGTCAAAAAGCACACGGAGACCGGTGAGGATGGTTTCGGAGGAGGAACTGCTGTGACACGTGGAAACTTGCGGGTCTACCTGGGGGCGGCGCCCGGGGTGGGCAAGACCTACCGGATGCTGGACGAGGCCCACCGGCGCCGTGACCGCGGCGCGGACGTGGTCGTGGGGTTCGTCGAGTGCCACGGGCGGGTGATGACCGAGGCGATGATCGACGACCTCGAAGTCATCCCACGCACCCGGATCACCCATCGGGGCCGTTCCTTCGAGGAGATGGACCTGGACGCGGTCCTGGAACGGCGCCCCCAGGTGGTGCTGGTGGACGAGCTCGCCCACAGCAACGTCCCCGGCAGTGGCAACGCCAAGCGCTGGCAGGACATCGAGGCACTGCTGGACGCGGGCATCACCGTACTGTCCACGCTCAACATCCAGCACGTGGAGTCCCTCAACGACGTCGTGGAGCGGATCACCGGAATCCGTCAGCGCGAGACCGTGCCCGACGCCTGGGTGCGCGCCGCCGAGCAGATCGAGCTGGTCGACATGACCCCGGAGGCCCTGCGCAAGAGGCTCGCGCACGGCAACGTCTACCGGCCGGAGAAGATCGACGCCTCCCTGGGCAACTACTTCCGCAGCGGCAACCTGTCCGCCCTGCGGGAGCTTGCCCTGCTCTGGCTGGCAGGGCGGGTCGAGGACGAGTTGGAGGACTACCGCAGCGACCACGGAGTGACCGACACCTGGGAGACCCGGGAACGGGTCGTGGTCGCGCTCACCGGCGGTGCCGAGGGGGAGACACTCCTACGCCGTGCGGCCCGCATCGCCCGACGCGGCCGGGGCGCGGACCTGCTGGCCGTGCACGTGGCCCGCAGCGACGGGCTCACCGGAGCCGACCCCGCCCTGCTGGCCCGGCAACGCGTCCTGGTGGAACATCTGGGCGGCACCTACCACCAGGTCCTGGGTGAGGACGTGGCCCGCTCACTGATCGCGTTCGCACGCGGGGTCAACGCCACCCAGCTGGTCCTGGGCGCCAGCCGCCGCGGCCGGATCGCCCGCATGTTCTCCCCCGGCATCGGGGCCGCCACCACGGCCCTGTCCGGACCGATCGACGTCCACCTGGTCACGCACGAGCACACGGGGTCACCGCCGCCCCCGGGTCGCCGGGCCGCGCTCTCCCGACGCCGCAGGCTACTCGCCTGCGCAGTGGCGCTGCTGGCCCTGCTCATCGTGGGGTTCGGCATCATCACTCCGACGAGCGAGGCGTTCCTGGGCAGTGCGATCGCTCTGGTGTTCGCCACGGTGACGGTGGTCGCCCTGGTCGGGGGGATGTGGCCGGCGCTGCTGACCTCGGTCAGCGGCTTCGCGGTGCTCAACTTCTTCTACACCGAGCCCTACCTCACCTTCACCATCGCCTCCATGCAGAGCGTCCTCGCCCTGGCGGGCTTCGTGGTGGTGGCGGTTTCGGTGAGCGTGGTGGTGGACCAGGCGGCGCGCCGCACCAGGGAAGCGGCCCAGGCGGGGGCGGAGGCCCAGGTCCTGGCGACCGTCGCGGGCAACGTCCTGCGGGGATCACGCCCTCTGGAAGCTCTGATGGAGCGCCTGCGGGAGACCTTCTCCCTGACCTCGGTCGCCCTTCTGCAGCGCAGGCCCGGTTTCTCCGCGCGCCCCGACCAGCGCCAGGACCACCGGAGGTGGGAGGTGGTCGCCGCCTCCGGCGAGGACCACCCCCTCTCCCCGTCGGAGCAGGACACCGAGGTACCGGTGGACGACGAGCTCACCCTGGTACTGCGTGGCCGCCGCCCCGAGGCCGGAGACCGCAGGATCATCGAGGTCTTCGCCGCCCAGGCCGCCATCGCCCTGCGCCAGGAACGGCTGGAGCGGGAGGCCGCCGCGGCCAGACCCCTCGCGGAGACCGACCGGATGCGCACCGCCCTGCTGTCCGCGGTCAGTCACGACCTCCGGGCACCGTTGGCCTCGGCCAAGGCGGCGGTGACCAGTCTGCGCAGCCGCGAGGTGCACTTCAGCGACCAGGACCGGGAAGGGCTGCTGTCCATGGCGGACGAGTCCCTGGACCAACTGACCCGGCTGGTGACGGACCTGCTGGACATGAGCCGACTCCAGGCCGGGGTGCTGGGGGTGACGGCGCGCCCGCTACAGCTGCGGGAGTCCGTGTTCTCCGCCTTGGACCAGTTGGACGCGGCCGCTGCGTCCCAGGTGCGGGTGCTGGTTCCAGAAGGACTGCCGGACGCGGTGGCTGATGCGGGTCTGCTGGACCGGGTGCTGGTCAACATCCTCGGCAACGCCCTGAAGTTCAGCCCGCCAGACCGCCCCCCGGAAGTCTCGGCGTCCTGGAGCGGCGACCGGATCGAAGTTCTGGTCGCCGACCACGGGCCCGGGGTCGCGGAAGAGGACCGGCAGAGCATGTTCGTACCGTTCCAGCGGTTGGGCGATACCGACAACCACAGCGGACTCGGGCTCGGCCTGGCGCTCTCGCAGGGCTTGGCGGAAGCCATGGGCGGCTCCTTGGAGGCCGATTCGACCCCGGGCGGTGGACTGACGATGCGGTTGGTGCTCCAGGTACCGGAGGGTCCGCGAGTGGATGCGGTCTCAGAGACGGACAGTTGAGCCCCCAAGTGTTCCAAGCCGCGATCTCTTCCCGTCATCCGGGAATTGTGGAGCGAACCTGAAGTTCGCCCGCCCGCCGACAGAGGGACATCACCTCTACCCCGTTCTGGGTCGGACACTGGTTGTGGGGGTGTTCGTCGTGTCTGGATCGGGTTGGGTGGTGTGTCCCGCGTTTTTCGGAGTCGGATTCTTGGTTCCTGGGACCACGTGACCCTTGAAGCAGGGCATCGTGGGACGTCGTGGATACCCCGCCCAGTTCCGGCGCGAGGTCTTGGACCTGGTCCAATCCGGACGCAGCGTCGCGGACGTGGCACGCGATCTGGATATCAGCACCGAGACGATCTACGCCTGGCGGCGTCAGGACCGCCTTGACCGAGGTCTGGCTCCGGGCCTGATCAGCCTGGACGCCCACCAGGCCACACCGGCCGAGCTGGCCGCTTACCTGCGGGGTCAGTGAGCGATCGAGAACTCCGGCCATCGCATCCGCGATGTCACCTTCGCCGAGGACGCCTGCACCGTCCACACCGGTAGCGCTCCCCGAGCGTTGGCGACCTTGAGGAACCTGGCCAACGGTGTGCTCCACACTCTGCGGGCGGACAACATCGCCAAGACCACCCGCGCGATCCGGGACCTACCCGAACGAGCACTGCCGTTCTTCGGGGTCAGTTACGAACCCGACCCTTCAGGAACTTGAACGAGCTCTCTGGTGGTGTGCCTCGCCCGAATACCACACGTCGGCCTCTTTACCTTTCGCGCTGACGGTCTTCTCCGAGCAGCGATCGGTTGCGATGGCCGAGCCGTCCAAGATCAGGTGCTCCAGTTCTTCGTCCTCCGCGGGCTGGAGGGCCTGGTGCAGGTCGGGTGCCTGGTCAGCGAGGACCGCGGTGGCCTCATCGATGTAGCGGTAAGCGGTGGCTCGGGGGATGTTGTTGTCGACCCCCAGCCGCTCGGGGTCGGTACGGTCGCGGAAGTAGCGCAGGACCAGGATCGCCTGGTGGTGGCAGGTGTCGTCCTGTGCCATGTCATGCCGTGTGGCGCTGCCTCGTTGATCTCCCATGCCTAGCCGTTGTGGGCCGGGTAGACACCGAGGACCTCGGTTTGAAAAGTACCTTCGGGTTCTTCCTCATACGTGAGGTTGTCGAAGAGCGCTACCGGTTCGTTGTCTGAACCGGGTGTGTAGGCGAAGTAGGAGCTACCAGCCAGCAGGATCAGGCGGTCGAGTTCCTTGTCGGCCCACATGCGGCTGATGCTGTTGCCAGTGGCTTCGAGGGCGATCCCCTCATCGGAGACGGTCCCGTCATCAGAGACCGAGAGCGAGTGCAGTTCGGTGAAGGTGCTGCGGTCGAAGCCGATCGGTCCGAAGAACTGGCCGGGTGTCCCATCGACGAAGTCCCAGGGGACCACACCAATGGTGTCTCCGGCGAAGTAGTCCAGCCCTGTCCCCTCGTCGCGGACCCTCTCCAGTACTTCCAACTGGTTATCTGGGGTAATCGCGTACACGTTGTCCGGGCCCCGATAGTTTCCCTGTCCGCTCAACACCCGTGAGTCGACTCGGTGAATGGTCTCGACACCCCGTGGGGCGTCGCCCTTGTGCTCGGCCTCCCCTTCCGGATCTGTGACATCGACAGAGAGAACGCGTGAGTCCTCCTCACTGTTCTCAAGCTGTTCCTCGAACCAGAGTTGGCTGCCGTCAGGGGAGAACTGGGGGGAGAGGTACTCGATCGCCCCGCCGCTGAACGTGGCCGACTCCTCTGGTTCCACGAGCCCGGTCCAGTCATACGAGTAGGTCTCGGCGTTGAGCTCACCGAAGCGGAGCTCACCGTCGTGCTCGTAGGCGGCGAATTCGAAGTCGGGGGAGAAGGAGAACTTGTGCCAGAAGGCCTCGATTCCCACGCTGGATGTCTCATCCAGAGCCAGGTCGGTGAGGTCGATCAGGCTTCTCTGGGTTCCGTCCTCTACGTCGTGAAAGGTGAGGAAGACCCCCCTCGCCCCCTTGTGGTGCACCAACAAACCGGACAGTTCCTCTGCCGGGACTCCGGGCTCCTTTAGCTCGGCATCGGCCTGCGATGCCTCCCCGGGTGTGGCCTGGCCCCCTTCGGAGCTGCAAGCGGTCAGTGCCAGCACGGCGGTAAGAAAGACGGGGGCGATTCGCGTCCGCGTCACTTTCTCTCCGGTCAAGGTGTGTCCTTCGGTTTGTTGTTCGGCCCGTGGAAGGGGCTAGATGACATCAGTGCCCCGGAGCTCTCGCGTGTTGTCCGTGAACCCGCAAACTCCGACGCTCTGACCATTGCCGGGATCGCGGAGAAACCCGGGGTAGTTCTGCTGCCTGCGGCGTTACGAGATGAGATGGCCATATATGGCTTCATGGAACTGTTGCTGGCTGCTGCAGAATCTACAGCCCTTGTGAGGTCAGCGGTTCCGCAGGGGCCTCTCATGCCGGGATTCGCTGTCTTCCAAGAGAGAAGAACACCGCAGAGCTCACCGCAAAGGCCTGGTTCCGTCACGAGCGTCCGCCTTACTCGCTCTCAACACGGAGGCCTCAGGCCGTCTCGGTGGCTTGATCTGGGCTATTGCATGACGGTGTGGTGGGGGTGTTCCGGTGAGGTGGGGCAGTAATGGAGCCCGAGGGAGTAGCCGCGGCTGATGATGAGGTTGTCCAGCCCGCCCGGTTCCATGCTGTCGATCTGGAACAGGAGCTCCATGGAGGTGCCGCAGTCACATTCCACCGGGAAAGGGTCGGTCAAACCCCATGGTTGGTGGCCGGTGAACTTCATTCCTTCTCGGGGGCCGAGTTCGTCGACGTAGCTTGGTTTGGGGGCCACGTGCCCGGTCTGTGGGGCGTCGTCTTCCCATTCCTCGATGCGACCGGCGAGATCCTCGGGCAGCAGGGCCTCGCAGGGGTAGTCGGTAATCTCCTCGATGGCCAGGACACAGGGTGGGAGGGCGTATTCCTCGACACTCGTGTGGGATCGGGGTTGCTCAGGGAGCGGCGTGAGCTCTGTGAGGTCGTGTCGCCAGCGCAGGGTGAGCCAGGGTCCGTAGCCATGGCCGTCGGCATCGGGTGGTTCAGGGTGGTCGTTGGGGCACCACAGGACCTGAAGGAGTTCGGCTCCCCCGGGGAGGGTGTGGCCTGTGGGTAGGTCGCGGGCGAACAGTTGAAGGACCGGTTGCAGGAAGAGCGGTTCGTCGTAGTAGACGTCACCGTTCTCGGGAGGCGCGTCGAAGACATAGTGACCGTGGGGGCAGGTGGGCCAGGGTTCGTCGGTGGGCCATAGGAAGAGACCGCCGACGGAGCTGTCGTGAGGGCTGGGGTTTCCCAGGTGGGGGTGAAGAAGGAGTGCGGGCGTGCCGTACTCGCGGAGCTCGGGAAACGCGGCGAGGAGTTGATCGCGCTTGGTTGAGGGGGCGGGCATGGTCGGGGCCTTCGTCGTGGGGGATGGTGTGGTGTCAGCGCACGGTAACACTGCTGGGTGACAGCCCTGACTACGGTGGGCTGCACCGGGGCGTGTGAGTTCATGACACGTCTGGGCCCCACTGGCGGGATTCCGGGGCATCGGGGCGTTTATGGGGGTTTTGGTGGGTACACGCGGGGTCAGCTCAGGCCCACAGGGCCACGCCCCGGCAAAGTGCTCCGTGAGGTCCTCACCCACCTGCACTCACCTTGTACCGGGGAGCGCACGAGGAGCACACAAGCCCCGAAAACGCCGCGAGGATCTCTTCCGAGGCCCTCGCGCACCCCGCCTGAACTGGGGTTTTGTGGCGTACCCGGCAGGATTCGAACCTGCGACCGTCGGATTAGAAGCGTGACGTGTCGCTACGTACCGTTGTGTTCCGCGCCATCCGAATCAGGGTGTCGTTCTGTGCCGTGTCGTGCCGCCCGCTGACGTCCCGGTCCAAAACTGCGGAGCACAAACGGAGCACACACTGGCCCTCGACGGCGTTCGATGGAACCTCGCGAGATTCTCGAGCAGCCGTTCGTCTACTGCGACGTGTGCTCCGGATCGTCCGGGAACAGTGTCCTATCCCAGGCGTGGAACCCAGCTCTGAGGGCGGCCGTTCCCGGCGGGCTTGACCTCGGCCTCATAACCCTTGACCAGGCCGGTCGCCCGTGCCACCGCGAGAGCGGCGGCTACGTCGAACTTGTCATCCTCGCTGTCCAGGTACTGCGAGTCCTGGCGTGCGGCGAAGACCAGGACCGCATCCAGAGCCAGGTGCCATTCCTCTGCGGTGCCGGTGCCCTGCTCGGCCAGTTCGAGTACGCGGTGTACGAGGGCTGATCCTTCTTCCCACTCGTCTGTGGAGGAGTAAAGGTCGAGAAAATCCAGAACTCTCCCGGTCGCTTCCTTCGCTGTGGACAGGTGGGTCAGTACTGATCTTTGATGTGTGGGTTGACGGCCCAGTGAGCTGGGAAAACCCTGCTCATGGAGCTTCCCCTCTCCTCGCCCCGAACCCCTGCCGAGTACGAGAAACGGCGCCTGGTCGCCGCGGAGCTGTTCGACCAGGGTGAGCTCTCCCAAGCCGCGATCGCCCGCCTGCTCGGCGTGAGCAGGCAAGCCGTCCACAAGTGGCACACCGCCTGGAAGAGCCAGGGCCCCGCCGCGCTGGCCGCCCGCCCCCGCGGCGCCGAACCCTTCCTGAACAGCGAGCAGGAGCGGGCCCTGGCCGCCCTGCTCGACTCCAGCCCCACCGAACACGGATGGCCCGACCAGTCCTGGACCCTGGACCCTGGACCGGGTCAACCACCTCATCAACGAACGCTTCCACGTCGCCTACGCCGACCCCTCCGGGGTGTGGCGACTACTGCAGCGGATGGGCTTCTCCCACCAGGTGCCCGCGACGCGGGCCGCCGAACGCGACGAGGAAGAGGTCGACCGGTGGCGCACCCAAGTGTGGCCCCGGGCCAAAAGAGGACGCTGAAACCCGTGGTGCGTGGGTCGTCTTCGCCGATGAGTGCGGTGCGAGCACGTCCCCGCCCACCCGTCGCACCTGGGGCCGCAGGGGGCGCACACCGCTGGTGGCCACCCGACGGGGCCGGCGGGAACGGGCCAACACCGTCGGCTGGCTGTGCGTGCACCCCGCCACCGGGGCGGTGAAGCTGTTCCACACGGTGCGCACCCGCTCCTCCATCACCGCCGCGGTGCTGCCCGCCCTGCTGGACCGTCTGCACCGGGGGCTCCAAGGTCCGGTTGTGCTGATCTGGGACAACCACTCCTCCCACTCCGGGAAGAAGATGACCGCCCACCTTGCCGGACGGGACTGGGTGCGGGTGGTGTTCCTGCCCCGGTACGCGCCCGAACTCAACCCGGTGGAGACGCTGTGGGCGCACCTCAAACGGGTGCTCAGAAGCCGTCTGTTCCGGAGCCTGGAGGAGCTGGAGCAGGTGATCAACGCGCATCTGCGCCTGGTGCGCAAACGCACCGATCTGCTGCGGGGGTTCATCGACTCGGTGGGCTTGGAACCCTCACCGTTTCCGTCAACCGCATGATCAAAGATCAGTAGTAGGTCCAAGCCGTCGTTGTCAATGAGGTCGGGGTAGTCGATACGATCCCAGACTGTTCCGTCCCACCAGTAGGCGAACCCCTGTTCACGGTTGTTCTCCAGCGCGGTGAACCAGGTCCAGGGCAGCCAGGCGGGACCGGCGTAGGGGTCATAGCCTTCGATGTCGACGTGCTCGTCACACTCGTGGTCGGCTCCGACGAGGACTCCGCGTCCGTCTTGGAGACGCGCGAGCCTCCATTCGTTGCCGCCCGCATCGTCGTGGTGCACGACCGCGTCGGCATAACTGTGCTGGTTCTCGCTGCCTCCTGCTTCCAGGGCGGCCAGCGCGGCGGCGCGGGCCCAGAGGATGTCGAATGAGGGCAGGTCTTCGGGCCGTCCGGGGGTATGGAACTGCATGGGTGGGCTCTTTCGCGCAAGGGGGTCGGTTGTGCGGAAAAGCTACACCGTGGTTCCGACAGCCTGAGTCTGCTCTCGGCTGAAGTCCAAAGGGCTGCAGGTGTTTTGTGCTGGTGCTGGGGTGGGCCGGGAGCGCCTCCCGTTACACCAGAGCCTCCATCACATCCGGCACGAAACAGTAGGGATGTGACCTGCGTCTTCGTAGGGCGAACAAGCAGAAGCGGGCGTGTCCGACCCGGTTGGATGGAAGTTCTTCACGCTTTCGCCCAACCGAGGAACACGCCCGCGAATGTCATCGTCTCACCCCGGCGAGCTCATCGTCGAGCCCGTCTCCCGCCAGGATCACCTGATCCAGGTCCTTCAAGGTGTGCCCGACCCACGCAAACCCCGCGGACGACGCCACACCCTGGCCGCGCTGATCGCCGTGGCCGTCTGCGCGACCCTGGCCGGAGCCAAAGGGTTCACCGCGATCGGCCAGTGGGCCGCCGAGACCACCACCCACACCCTCACCGCCCTGGGCATGCTCCGGGGAGCCGCCGACGAGGCGACCTTTCGCCGCACCTTCGCCCGCTTGGACGCCGACCTGCTCGATCAGGTGCTGGGCGCTTGGGCCGCCACCCGCCTGATGGTGGTCAACGGGCTGCGGGTCATCTCCTTGGACGGCAAGACCCTGCGCGGTGCCCGTACCGGAACCGAACGGGCACCGCACCTGGTCGCCGCCTTGTGCGGCACCACCACCCTGGGCCAGGTCGCGGTGGACGCCAAAAGCAACGAGATTCCCGCCGTGCGGGACCTGCTCGGCCTCCTGGACATCGACGGAGCGGTCGTCACCCTTGACGCGATGCACACCCAGACCGACACCGCTACCACCATCCGGACCGGGGGCGCCCACTACGTCTTCACAGTCAAGGCCAACAACAAAAACCTGTACGCCCAGCTCAAGAAGGTGCCGTGGAAGCACGTGCCCGTACACACCACACGCGATACCGGGCACGGCCGCAAAGAGACCCGCACCATCAAGACCGCCCAGGTCCCGGCATGGGTCACCTTCGAAGGCGCCGCTCAGATCGCCCAGCTACGCCGCACCACCTGGCGCAAGAAGTCCAAGGGCTCACCCAAACGCAAGAGCGTGGAGGTCGTCTACCTGATCACCTCGGCCGACCACCGCGTTGCTCCTGCGTTGGTGCTGT
Organism: Nocardiopsis metallicus; assembly: GCF_014201115.1. Lineage (GTDB taxonomy): Bacteria > Actinomycetota > Actinomycetes > Streptosporangiales > Streptosporangiaceae > Nocardiopsis > Nocardiopsis metallicus. Next base: position 3,879,686 of record NZ_JACHDO010000001.1, on the reverse strand, counting down.
CCGGGTGGGTGCGCCAGCACTGGGGGATCGAGAACAAGCTCCATCACGTGCGGGATGTGACCTACGACGAGGACCGCTCCCAAGTGCGCACGGGCAGCGCTCCCCAGGTCATGGCGACCCTGCGCAACACCGCGATCGGACTGCTGCGAGCAGCCGGGTTCGACAACATCGCCCAGGCCAACCGTCACATGATCCGCGACGAGGCTCGCCCACTCAGACTCCTACAGACCTGACTTTGCCGGAGCCCTGAGGAAGAAGGTCGCTCCGGAGGGGGTGTCGAGACGGTAGTTGGCAACGGCGAAACCGAGAAGCAGGTCGTTCAGATCACGGCCGTAGAAGTCCGCTACCTGTTCGATGGCCTCGATCGGTGCCACTCGACCCTCAACCGAATTCCTGGATTCCTTGATGGTGCGCCAGGTGTCGAGTACGAAGTTACGAGAGACAGCCTCGGTGAAGTAGCTGGCGACGATGAAGGAACCATATTGGCGACCACTACCGAGTCCCTCGTATGCGTTCAGTGCGAGTCCGGGATGGTTGAGGAAATCCCCCAACGTTCCCGCGTACATCCTGTCTCCAGCTCCGGACCGGATGCTTTCTCTGGTAGCCCATTCCGCCGTTGCCTCCATCCACCAGTTAACGGAAGGAAGAACCGCGGTGGGATCAGGGATGTAATAGTACTGGAAGACGTGGAAGAGCTCATGCCGAGGCAGGTAGTTGTACCGGTCCTTGTTCTCACCACCATCTGCTCTCTGTGCAGGGTTCGCGGACATCGCGATGGGGTTCGGGCTGGACAATGGGCCAAGGGATACAGGAGATACAAAGGCCTGCCCCCTGGGGGCAAGCCCGAGGAACACACTGATGCGACCGGTGGCTCCGTTGTCCGGGTGATCGAACCCTCTACCCGTGTAGGTTCGGTATCCGGCTTCCAGGGAGTCGATGATGGTGTCGATCGCGTCGGGGCGGCCGTTGCCGTTCGTGTCCTCGCCTGGTATGCCATCGCTAAAGCCGATGTTGTACCAGACCATGAAGTTTTGACTGATTGTCACACAGGTGAAGACGACATCGGCGACCTCTTCGCTTTCCCCGCAGTCGCTACCAGATTCCAACGTGGAGAGCTCATCCTGGTTCATGCTTTCCGGTGCGGCAGGTGTCAACTCATCCAGGACCCATTCCCGAGTCTCTTCACTCGCTTCATCGACCTGACTCAGAATGAAAGGCATGTAAGAGGAGACGTCCAGATCTGCGCTCTGATCCGGGACGTACTCGTCGGGAAGCTCATCCGGGTCGTAAACGGAAAGGTATCCGTAACGAACCAACTCATCAGTGCTGATCTCACCCTCTGCCCAAGCGGGAACGACTTTGTCCGCATTCCCGAAGTCGGGAACCGGTGTGGGGTCCGCGTTTGGCGGGTTCTCTTGGAAGTATTCCTCAGCATGCTCCAGTAGACTGTGATCAGGAGGGGCTTCGTTTTCTTCCTCTGCTGACACGGGCGAGGGGGAGGAAATCAAGAAGAGGACAAGCGGCAGTGATGAGATGGAGGCTGCGATCTTGCTGTCAAGCCAAGTTCGAGCTCGACTCGGGGTAGAGCGCATACGGCACCTTGTTTGGGGGATGTGGGCCGGAATTACCGTATGACTTTGGTGTGTCTCTGTAAAGCATCGCAGGTCAAGGAGTGATGTTTGCATCCAGAGTGTGGGAGAACGCCTCATGCGACACCTCGGGCCCCATTTCGGCGATTCTGTCTATCTTCATCTGGTCCTGCAGCGGGATCGTATGGTTGTGATCGCCGTGCCCTGGGTGCCGTGAGCGGGTTCGTTCGCGGGGCGCGGGTCCAGGGCGTTGGGAAGGCCTGTCAGCGCGAGTGTGGGGCGTTGGCGGGCGGACACGGGGGTGCCCAGGGTCACGGGACGGCAAAGTGCTCCGGGAGGTGGACGCCCACCTGCACTCACCTCGTACTGGGGAGCACACGAGGAGCACACAAGCCCCGAAAACACCGCGAGGGCCTCTTCCGAGGTCCTCGCGAACCCCGTCTGACCTGGGGTTTTATGGCGCACCCGGCAGGATTCGAACCTGCGACCGTCGGATTAGAAGTCCGATGCTTTCGTGCCCGTACGTGCCACGGAATGCCGTTTCGTCCCAATCCATCCGAACACTACTGTCGTTTCGTGTCAAGGGATGCCACCCTCTGACGCCCCGGTCCAAAACTGCGGAGCACAAACGGAGCACACATCACTGGCGGTTGGCATCCGATGGGGTCTCGCAAGGTCCTTGCATATCCGGAGCCACCTTGGTCTGCTGGTGAGACAGCCAGGTCCACCCATGCTCGTCGGAGGCTGATGCAGTGTCGTCCACACCGCTGTTCTCCACCTACCGGCAAAGTGAGAACCGGGTCACCTCGTCGATGCTGGCGGTCTTCGAACGGATCGGCCTGTCCCTGGTTGAGGAGATCCTGGCCAAGGCCTCGGGCGAGGCCACCCTGGAGACGGTCACCTTCACCAACCAGCCCAAGGCCGGCAAGGGATCGGTCCCCGACGCACGGATTTCTGCGGACTTCACCTATCTGCTCGAGGTCAAGACCGTCCGCGGCACGGTTGATGCGCGGCAGCTCCGTGGCCACGTGGAGAACCTGGAAGAAGGGCCGGGCCGGTACCTGTTCGTGCTCACCCCTGACCCTGAACGGCCCGCCGCCGTGGAGGTTGTGCGGGACCGGCGCGTGGTGTGGTTCAACTTCGCCGCCCTGGACGACGCCATCACCGCCGTAGTGGACGATGCCTTCCTCGCCCCCGCCGAACGCGACCGTTTCCTGCTGCGCGAGCTGCAGGCGCTGTTCGACAACGACGGCCTGCTCACCTGCGATGAGGTGGTGGTCGTGGCCGCTAGCCAGGCCTACCCCGAGTACCTGGAATCTGCGGCCTACATCTGCCAGCCCGGCCGGGCCTTCCGTGAAGGGCTGACCCACATGGGCTTCTACGCCCAGCAGGCCATCCAACCCCACCTGGCCCGCATCCTCACCCGCCAGGACCACGTGCCCTTCACCCCTGAGGAAGCACAGCAGCGGGAGGACAGCGGCGGGCGGGACGCCCGAATCGCAGACCTGATCCGCTCCTTGCTGGAGAGCGGGGTCCGGGAGGAGGGCCAGGAGTACATGGTGTTCTTGCTCTCCGGACCGGAGGATCCCGAGACCGTGGTGTTGGAGGTGCCGTTGGTCAACGACACGGTGGCTGCCTCCGGGCGCTCGTGGGCGTGGACGATGGGCCAGAGGTATGTGTCCCTGGCTGCTCTGCGCAGATCCGGAGTCCGAACGACCAGCGATCTGGATGTCTCCTGAGTTTTCCGCATCGGCCAGGAGAGTTGGTGTGGTGCCGTGCGACGCGCGGGCTGACGGTGACCTCCTGCCTTCACGCGGGCAGTAGGGCCTGCCCCGCCAGAGGGGAATCCGCCTAGGACTGATGCAGGGGCTTATCTGCGTTGCCGGTGCTGGGCTCGGCGCAGGCGAGCGCGCACATGCTCGGATACATCGATGACCAGAACTTCGATTCTCAGGTCATGCAGAGCGGCTTCGGCCCATTATGGAGCTTTGCCGAACTGGTGTGGGAGATCGGGTCTGATTCCGGGCGAGTCACAGCAGTCGGCATTAGAGCATAGCGGCGGCTGTGTGGTCGAGGTGTACTCGTACTTGGATGTCTTGGGCGACTTCCGGTGGAGCGTCGAACACATGAGTTATCGCGTCACGCGCACGTGACACGACGTTCGAGAGAGAGTCGGCAGTGCTCATCGTGACGGGGAGCCTGCGGACCGTGGCGATCCATGTTTCGCCGTCAAAGATCACGTCTATGTCGAAGCCAACTGTCTTGAGTACACTCCAATCGGATGCAGCCACGAGGTCATGGAGATTGCGTGGATGATCCGTATGACGCTCCTCGTTAACATCCAGCCACGCGCGTAGCTCGTTGATGGTTGAGAACCGTTCCGTAGAGTCTGCTTCCCAGTCGAACAGCGCATAGTCCCGATCGCCATCAAAAGAGATGTTGAACAGCGAGGCCCTGAGCGCGCCGAAGGACCACATCATCTCCATCCCTGTGTCTGAGTTTGTGATCTCGCAGTACCATCCTGGGCGGCCGTACAGGAGATCGCCGAGCTCTTTCCACCAGTGCTCGGCGTCTTCACCGTAGATCATCTCGGCGGCGTTCAGATAGGTGGGTTCGCCAACGTTCAGCTCGACATTGACCAACCATGAGGGATCAGGTTGCTTTGCGATCATGGACGACTCCGTTCAGATGCGAGGTTTCGTGTTTTTGATCATCCCACGGCGTCGTCCTGCCGGGGGATGGATTGTCGGCGAGTCGTGGTTTCGCTTGTTCGATATTGTAGACAGATGATTGGGCTGCCTTCTGTCACTCACTGACCGGGACTCCGCTGAGCTCGGAGCGGCAGGTACCAATCGGAGCAGTGGCCTGTTACTCCTCGCACAGGACGTGACTGACTGGTCTTCGTGGCTGGCGCCTCGGGATTCTGACAGACCCTGCAGGCACGGGTAGGGACGAGGCAGGGGTGGAAGACTCCGACCCACCTCGTTCTCACCATGGATCCACCAGCAGGACAGCTCCGCGTGACCTCGATCTTCTAAAGCTGTGGCCTGGAATTTTGTGGCACACCCGGCAGGATTCGAACCTGCGACCGTTGGATTAGCAGTCATTTGCTTGGCGTGGTCTTATTCGGCGCCTTCGTAAGTTGGTCCAGTGCGTTCACGATCGACACCAGGCATCCCAGGTCTTGACGTACCTCTTGGACTGAGATGGTCGCCCTTCCGTGGCCTACACGATCACCTTGGTGGGCGATGCGATTGCGCCGTTCTGTGATCTCCTCCAAGCTCTGATGTGTGGAAGTTTTAGCGAGGCCTCGTTTCCCATCGACTTTCGCCAGTAGACCCTTTTCCCCTACGAGGGCGAACAACGCACCCACCTGGGACGGGGCGGTACTGGCTTTCTCTCGCACCTCAAGCTCGATGAGTTGTCTGAGCCCCCACTGCGTTCTCTCGTATTGCTCATCGATGCGGAGGTAGTCCGCCACCGTCATCGACAGTTCCAGGAGCCTTGGGGGTGGCGGTTTGAGCTTCAGGGCGCCGGAAAGACGCTCCATAACTCGGTCGGCGCAGAAGGTTTCCACTGCCGCGCAGGCTGCGACGATGGCCTGCCGTAGAAGCGGTCGGAGGTTCCTCTCATCAAGGCGTTCTCGCCAGTGGGCGTAACCAGGCTTGAAGACGATGAAGGCGCTGTCGCTCTCAAGGCATTCGAACTCGTCCCACTCCTTCTGGGAGTACCGCAACGCCTCGCCGACCCTCTTACGCTTCTCAGTCCTCATCCTTCTGCGGCGCTGGTTAGTCAGCATCTCTGCGAGCTCCACCAGGATCTTCGCGTCGTCCATGTTGAGGTCGAATGCCTCGCGGGCTGTCGGTTTCTTAGTTCCTCCCATGAGTGCTTCATGCCCTGTTTGGGCCAGGTTTGACCGTAAAGATCAAGCTGGAAGGAGCATGCAACCTGCTTTGCGGGGCTCACGATATAGGCAGCCCGACCCACCTAGGTTCGTGTCTTGTACTGGGGTTGTTGGAGACTGCGGCACGTACCGGGATTGCCTCCCGCCACCCACGAGACCCGGATGCCGTTGGAGCCGTTGCCCAGTCGGCGTGGTGCATCGTTGCCGACCGCACAGGAGATGAGCGGCCGGAGCACGATTGCCTTGGGCACCGCGGCCCAGACGAGGCTGCGCGCGTTGTCGTTCTCGGCCTCCAAGCGCCGGATCCTTCGTGAGCTGAACCGTGAGGGCTTGGTGGACCATGGCGGTTCGACCCTGCCGCAACGTTCGTCTGTCATTGGGCTCGCCCATACTTGGAGGGTGCGCGGCGATCATCAACGGTGGCTGCCCTTTCGGGAGGCGGAGACCGGGGGTTCCAAAGCGAAAGCGTGCTCCTGGACGACGAGGATCGGAGCGGATTGGCTGACGAGCGAAGAGCGGTACCCGACCGAGACGCGTACCTGCTGGCGCAGGTGCGCGAGTCCTTCGGGCGGGTGGTGTATAGCCACAAGACCCATGAGAAGCAGGCGGACATCTGCTTCAACAAGCACCGGTGGCAGCAGGGCGTGCTCATCGCCCTCACGGCGATCAGTTCCGGCACCTTCCTGGCCGCCGTCGTCGGCCTGTTGGGCAACCCGGTCCTGACCACTCTCGCGACATCGTCCATCGCGTTGCTCGTGACCTGGATGAGCCTCGGCGCGAAGACCTTCAAATTCGAAGAGGAGTCTAACGCCCACCGCGACATAGCCTCGCGGCTGTGGGACGTCCGCGAGTCCTACATTTCGCTCATCGCTGACCTGATGTCCAATGCCGTCTGTGACGCGGAGGCCAGGGAGCGCCGTAACGAACTCCAGCAGGCCACGCGCGACGCGTACGCCAACGCGCCCAGGACCAGTACCAAGGCCTTCGCGCGCGCCCAGGACGGACTGAAAAACAACGAAGAGATGACGTTCACGACCCGCGAGATCGATCTCTTGCTTCCCGATACGCTCCGACTCGATGAGGGTGAGGGCCGGTCATGAAGACGTCCGAGATCTTCGACGCCCTGCTCGAGGCCCTCAAAGTGGGCGAGACAGCGACCGTGATCGCATCCCGCCGGGATGAGATCACCAAGGCGCTCAACAAGGACTTCCGTTCCAAGGAAGGCTGCACCGACTACAAGCTCATGGTCGGCTCGTTCGGTCGGCACACGGCCATCAAGGGCGTGTCTGACCTCGACATGATCTTCATTCTCCCGCCAGGGGTCCGCTCGAACTACAGCAGCGACACCGGTCCACGCCGGATACTCGAGCGCGTCCGGGACGACCTCAAAGCGCGCTACACGGACACCGAGATCCGCGTCGATCAGTGCGTCGTGCGGGTGCAGTTCAAGAGCAACGCCTTCAAGTTCGAGGTTCAGCCAGCGTTCAAGAACTCGGATGGCAGCTTCGACTATCCGGACACGGTCGCCGAGGACTGGAAGGTCACCAAGCCGCGCAAGGAGATTGCCACGACCAAGGAGTGCAACGATCGCACGTCGACGAACATGCGTCACTTGGCGCGGATGGCACGGGCATGGAAGAACGCGAACGGTGTGAACATGGGCGGTCTGCTCATCGACACCCTGGTGCACAATTTCTTCGCGCAGACCGATGACTACGACTTGGCGGGGACGGGCTCGTTCGACCTCATGGTCCGCGACTTCTTCGCGTTCCTCAAGGACGAGCCGGAGCAGGACCGCTACCTGGCGTTGGGCAGCAGGCAGTGGGTGAAGGTGAAAGCGAAGTTCCAACCGAAGGCCAAGAAGGCGTACGGCCGCTGCCTTGATGCGATCGAGAACGAAGGGAAGGCGGCGGCGAACAAGAAGTGGCGCGAGATCTTCGGGACGTCCGTGCTTCTGGCCGTCAGCGAGGGAGCCAAGTCGTACCGGGACACCGAGGAGTTCATCGAGGACTGGTACCCCATCGACATCTCGGGGACGGTCCTGATCGACTGCGATGTCACGCAGAACGGCTGGCGACCGACTCAGCTGAGGGAGATGCTGCGCACGGGAGTGCTGCTCAAGGCCAACAAGGGCCTGAAGTTCTCGGTCACCAGTTGCACCATCGCGCAGCCGTACGAGCTGAAGTGGAAGGTGCTCAATCGAGGGCCTGAGGCTGAGCGTCGGAACATGGTCCGTGGTCAGATCGTCGGGTCGAGCAAGCCGGGCGTTTGCCTCGAACACTCCGACTTCAAGGGTGAGCATGTCGTTGAGTGCTACGTCGTCAAGGATGGTGTCGTCGTCGCTCGCGACCGCATCGACGTCCCGATTAGTAACACCAGCGTTAAGCCGACGAATGTTTCGTAGGTGCCCAATCCTGGTGCCCGACGAGGCCTTCGCGACCCTGCGGAGGCCTCGTTCTCAGAACACGGTTTTTGGCAGGCGGAATCGCAAGCGACTCCGCGAAGTGTCCTCAACCCTTGCTCAGGAACACTGACTTGAACAGGTCGGCAGCGTCGCCGATTTCCCTGGTAGGCACTCGGAGTTCGCCACAGGTCACGGCGTCGTTGTCGTCCTCGGTGAGGGCCCAGGAGACCTCTACCGAACTGGCGTGAGGATCCCTCGAGAGGATCACGTAGTCGTCCTGGTCGCTCGTCCACGGCACGTTCGGGCGGAACGACTCCGGCGTGAGGACGACTTCGGCGTTCTCGCCGCGATTGCTCCAGGCCACGGGGTAGCCGCGCGAGGCGGGCCGGAGCACGGAGTAGTTGACATTGGGCTGGAAAGGATCCTGCGTTCGCAACACGGGTTCGACGGCCTCCTTAAAGTCGGCATCGTCCGGGTCTAGGTAATCGAGCAACTCACAGCCGTGGAAAGTCAAGACCATCTGTGGCTTTGCGACGAACCGGCCGTGGCTGACCACACGGATGCCCGCGCCCGGCAGCCCGACGCCCAGGAAGTGCTCGCGACCCTTCACGATGTGCTCCGCCTTCCTGCTTCGCCAAGCAACCAGGGCTTTCTCCCGTTCCTGGGCCGACAGCGGACCTGAGCTGGCGAAGACGCTCGACGCTGGCCAGAACGAGATTGAGCTGATGCGGTCCTTCGTTGGCTGTGACTGCTTGCTGAACTGCTCCTCCTGGTAGTCAAGCAGCCTCTCCAAGAGCTCTTCCACCTGGTCGACCCTGCAGATCGGGCCGAGTATCTCCACTTCGAGCTTGATCGGCGGCTTCCCAAGACTGCGGGCGCGTTCGACGAGGGCGAGTACCTCTCCGGAGCGGGCGGGCCGCGTGTTGCTGGTCCCTCGCACATAGATCGCGCCGTCCTCGAGGTTGTCGCGTCGGTCATCACCCTGGAAGCTCTTGTGGCAGGGGAAGATTGACTGGCCGTCTTTCGGTGGCTGCGCGATGACGAACAAGACCTCGTGCGCGGAGTCGACGCCGAGTCGGCCGAACTCGAAGGCCGGGAACTGAGGCCCGAGGTAGGGACGGAGGCGGTCCTCGAGCTCATGGGCCTCAGTCCCGCGTGGCACGCCCACAGCGCCGTTCTTCTGCGCGCCGATCACCAGCACCGCGTAGCCGTGGAAGTGTTGGGTTGCTTCGCTTGGACGCCGGTTGGCCGAGCCGAGGAGGAACTTCGCGATTTTGGCCACGGAGGCCTTGTTGTTCATGTCGAGCGTGCTCTTGACCTCGAGGTAGGTCGTCTCGGCTTCGTCCCCGACGGCGATCACGTGGTCAAGGATGCTCCGCAGGGCCCGCTCACCGAGAGGGACGACGTCGGTGTCCAGCGCTTGGCCGAGCGATCTTGCTTGATCATCAGGCATGAATGATTCTCCCAGTTGTCGCCACTTGCCAGAGCGAGAATCCGAGCCGAATACCTAGACCCTGACCAAGGTCGGTGTTGGCCGGCCGAACTCCCAGATCTGCCAACCGACCTTCTTCCCGAGCTCGCCGAAGCATCCTTGGACTCCGAGCCTGTGGAGGCAGAACCACCATGCGTCCAGCTCACCCGCGATGGAGTCGCGGAGCCTCTTTACATAGGCCTCGAACGCGGCGTTGTCACTGTACGGGACCTCGCGGAACTCGGGTTGAGACTCCCGGACGTGCATTTCTACTCGATCCCAGTACTCGGAGGGCTTATCGTGTTCGCCGGGCTTGTCGGTCGCGAGGATGTCCAAGTGGTGGAAACGCCCTGACTTCCCGTACCGGGCGAAGGCAGCGAAGACGAGGGGGAGGAGCGTGCTCTCCTTGACATGTCCTGCGAGGCGAGCCGAGTACCCGGGGGCAGCCGTGTCCTCCACACCCTCGTCGATCGCCGTCAGGACGCGAGAGTTCAGCTCCTCAATGTCATGGCCCCAATTCTTGAGAACCTTCCTTGTGGGCCAAGCGCCTGTATTCTCCACTTCCGCGCACCCGAGCATGACCTTCATCGCCTTCTCAACGCCGATGCTGCCGAGTGTGAAGACTGCATCTCCATCGAGGTCCACGTTGCGCATGTCCTGGATCGCCTGAATTGAGTTGCGCATCAAGTTGCATACGGAGGATGACTCCTCAATCAGGGCGAACCCCTGGCGTCTGGAGAGGGCAGGGTGCAGTCCTGGCCGGTGTCCTGCAGGAGTCGAGGTCATGCCCCACCTGTCCTTCCGAGAGTTCGCCTGCCCCGTTCAGGACGGTCCAGGAAACTGAGAAACTCAAGGATAGGAACCAGCGCGGAGTTGGTGATCCCGTGGCTGCGGACCTGGAGGGATCGAGTGGCACCTCACCTCGCCCGGATGCTCTCACACTGTGGTGGCTAGCAGTCGGCTTCCCCTCAGCCGAGGCGAAGGCCCACACGCGCTGCACCAATATCAGAGTCGCCGTAAACCCTGCGCCCTGCGTGAAAGCGCCCTTATACGGCAAGATTGAGCTGGCGAACGGGACGAGAGCTAGAGGTGCTTCTGTGGATGACTTGCTGGACAACGCGAACGCGATGGACATCCACTGGGAAGCACCCTCGGATGCCCCGAAAACTCTGCACGTCGACACCGTGCTGGTCGGAGACCAGCCTGACGCGCTCGAGGTCGTCCTCGCCCACGCCCAGGCCAAGCCCAAGGCCGAAGACATACGGCGACTGTGGAAAGCCCGCTGGGCCATGCGTGCAGCCCCCGTGGCCCTGGTAGTTCAGTACGAATCCGCCCACGGCAACCGGGCCGCGGTCTGCGGTCTACGCGAGGACGCCGACGTCGTATTCGACTTCGATATCGGGCAGGTAGAACGGGTGGGCATCGCCGCCTTCGACTCACCCACCGTCCCCGAGGGCGAGCGCTTCTTCCAGAAGCTGCTCTCGGACCCAGTAGAGAATCAGATCCCCGGGCTCACGAACACGGGCCTGTTCGCCTCTCACGAGCTACGCACAGGGGTACCTCAGCGCCCCGACTGGCAGGAGCAGAAGACCCTGGCCCAGTCCTTGGTGGCGCACCGTGGGACGGGGTTGCTCGACGCCCTCGGCTACGAGGCTTCCCCTTACCGATCCACGGGTTACCTTCTCAGCGCCAAGGACGGGCCGCGCCGTGCGGTCGCCGTCTTGGTCGAGGACAGCGAGCACTTCGACCGGCCCTCGTCACGCCTGAATGCCGAATCCCCGGTGCTCCACGGGCTGAGCATGGCCCAGCAGCAGGAACTTCCATGGCTGTTGCTTCTGCGTGGAACCCAGCTGCGGTTGTACTCGGCCAAACCCCAGGTAGGGGTGGGACGCAAAGGCCAGACCGAGACCTACGTCGAACTTGACCTCGCCCTACTGGACGAGGAATCCGCCACCTACCTCCCCCTCCTCTTTCACGCCGACGCCCTGTCACCCTCGGGCAGCGTCGATGACATCCTGCAGGCCTCCGCCAACCATGTGGCCGCTCTGGGAGCGCGGCTGCGCGAGCGCATCTACACCGAAGCCGTGCCCGCACTGGCCGTCGCTGTTGCCTCCCACATGGGCGCCGAAAGCGAGAATGAACTCGGGGAGGCCTACCACAGAACCCTGATCATCCTGTTCAGGCTCCTTTTCGTGGCCTACGCGGAGGACCGTGGTCTCCTGCCCTACCCGGGCAATCCCCGCTACACGCGCAAGGCATTGAAGACCCTGGCGCGGGAGTTCGTCGATTCCCCAGGTGAGGAGTTCGACGCTCACGCGACGGACCTGTGGAACGACCTGTTGGCGGTTTGGCGCGCCATCAACGACGGCAACGACGAGTGGGACGTGCCCGCCTACAACGGCGGCCTGTTCGCCGATGACGAGCATCATCCTTCCGGTCGCGAGATTAGTCAGATGCAGCTCACCAACGCCGAGATCGGCCCGGCACTGCGAGCGCTCCTGGTGGACACCTCCGACGACGGGGTATTCGGACCGGTTGATTTCCGTAGCCTGTCAGTGCGGGAGTTCGGCACGATCTACGAGGGCCTGCTGGAGTCCTCGCTGAGCATCGCCCCCACCGACCTGACCCTGTCCAAGGACAAGTCCTTCGTCCCGGCCAAGGCCGGCCAAAAGATCGAGGTCCCAGCCGGTCGCGTCTACTTCCACAACGCCTCCGGCAAGCGCAAAGCAACCGGTTCCTACTTCACCAAGTCCTTCGCTGTCGAGCACCTACTGGACACGTCCCTGGAACCGGCGCTCACCCAGCACCTGGACCGGCTTCACGCGCTGATCGACCAGGGCGAAGAGGCCAAAGCCGCCGAGGCGTTCTTCGACTTCCGGGTCGCGGACCTCGCGATGGGCTCGGGCCACTTCCTCGTCGCGGCCATCGACCGGATCGAGCGCCGGTTGGCAGCCTTCCTCACCGAGCACCGGCTGCCCGCAGTGACGGAGGAACTGGAGCGGCTCGCCCAGGTCGCCCGCGAGGCCCTGGGGGACCAGGCTGACCAGGTGGAGATCGAGACGTCCATGCTGCTGCGCAGGCAGATCGCCCGGCGCTGCATCTACGGGCTGGACCTGAACACGATGGCGGTGGAGCTGGCCCGCCTGGGTATCTGGATCCACACCTTCGTGCCCGGTCTGCCCATGTCGGCACTGGACCACGGCCTCGTTGCCGGGAACAGCCTCACCGGGATGGCCACCATCGAACAGGTCCTGGACGTGCTGGACGCGAACAGATCCCCGGGCCAAGTCAGCTTCTTCGCTGAACAGATCGAGACCACCCTGGAAAAAGCGCGGGCCCGACTGCTACGTGTTGGCAGGACGGCTGAGGCGACCAAGCAAGAGGTGCACGCGGCCCGCGAGGCTCACGCCCAGGCCCTAGAGGAAGCCGAGGACGCCAAGGCACTGCTCGATGCAGCCGTGGCGGTACAGATGGGGGCAGTCCCACTGCCCATGGACCCGGAACAGGCCATAGCCAGGGGTAGAAGCGAGGAGACGCGCGAGGCTGTTGCCGCAGTTCGCGCCACGCATCTGCTGTACCAGTTCCCCGAGGTCTTCCTCCGCCCTGAGGGGGGCTTCGATGTCGTCCTGGGCAACCCGCCATGGGAGAAGGTCCGGTGGGAGGCGGCCCCGTACTGGGTGGGCGTCTCTCCGGGTTTGATGGCGCTGACCGACAAAGCGCGTGAGAAGAAGATCGAGGAACTACGGGCTGAGCGCCCCATGGAGGCAGAGCGGGAAGAACAGGAACGGGGGGAGCGGGAGACCCTCCAAGACCTGTTCAAGAAGGCGTACACACTGCGCGGCGGCACCCATCTGGAGCTGGCACAGCTCATGCTGGAACGGGCCCTGCGGTCGCTGTCCCGCACGGGGCATCTGGGGTTGGTACTGCCGCGCCAGAGCATGGTGCTGGCGGGTTGGAAGAAGCTACGCGGCCACCTGGTGGGCTCCCACGACCTGCGCATCATCCAGGGGCGCAACCACGGAGAGTGGATCTTCGAGGAGGTCCATGCCTCCTACGCGGTGATTCTGCTCTCGGTCGGTCCGCGTAGGAACCGCACCATCGAAGTCGGTGTCGCCCGTAGCCCTGAGGAAGTCGCCGCCGTCGCCGCAGGCCGCAGCATCTCTTTTACTACCGACGAGTTGGGAACCCTGTCGGACGCAAACGTCGTCCCCTGGTTCAACGAGCCAGAGGACCGCAGGGTCTTCGACATCATGCGGGTCCTACCCCGGATCTCCTCCGGGCAGGGGTGGATCCGCGCCTCGCACGACGCACGCTGGGACTTCCGCGGAAGTGGCCCCGACAAACGGCTCGTCACGCCCCAAGACGCCTCAGGTGCTTGGAAGGTGCTGATGACCCGGCACGTGGACGCGTTCACCTTCGACGATGAACCGCACAAACAGTTCGTCACCGACCTACGCCCGCTCTCCGAACTCAAACGCGGTGTGGCCCTGACCGAGGGCGCTTTCACTCTGGGGGCGGGGCACCCGTTGTTGATCTTCCGTCACCCCAGCCGCAGTGACGACAGCCGCACCCTCATCGCCACCGCACTGCCCGAAACGGGATACCTGCACAACAAGGGTTCCGTGCACGCCATCATGCACGACATCACCTCGTCCCCCACCTCCCGGCTCGCGTTGGTGGGCCTGGTGAACACGCTGACGATGGACTGGTGGGCGCGGCGCTTCGTGGACCGGCACGTCACCTCGCCCATCATCAACCAGCTCCGGCTCCCCGCATGGGACAGCGACAGCATCGCCACCGCCGCCGCGATCACCGGTTCCCTTCTCAGCCGCGGAGGCAGCACCCGCCTGGCCGGAGGCATCGACGTCACCGACCGGCACCAGGGCACCGACAGCGTGGAACTCCTGGCCGAGCTCGAACGCCTCACCCTGCGCGGCTTCGGCCTCCAGCAACACGACCTGGAGGTCATCGCGCAGGACTTCAGCACCACCGGGCTCTCGCCCGAACTTCGCACCGCCTTGAACCTCGGCAAGGGAACCCCGCAGTGACCCCCCACACCTACAGGCCCGAATTCGCCACCAACACCCCGCAGGAGGGGGAGACGGTCGCCAGCGCGATCAACACCCTCCTGGGAGGGCTACGCACCCGGCTGGTGCAACCGCCGGACCTGGCCATCGCCACGGCCTACTTCAACCCGGGCGGGTTCGCCCTCCTCGCCCAGGAGCTGGAGCAGGTCGGCCAGGTGCGCCTGCTCCTAGGCGCTGAACCCGCCCAGGAACAGCCCCAGGTACGGCCGCTCAACCGCGGCCCGAAGAAGCGCCGAGGCCGCAGTTCCGCACCTGCCCCCGAAGTGCGCCGGGCACTGGAAGGCCACCAACGCTCCCTGCACCAGGACCGGGATCTGATGGGTTTCACCCGCGAGACCGACGCCCGGGAGCGGCGCCTGGTCGCCTGGCTGCGCGAACACCCCAATGTGCAGGTGCGGCGCTACGAGCAGGGATTCCTACACGGTAAAGCGTTCCTCGTGGAGACCGACACGACCGGCGTGATCGCCGGGTCCAGCAACTTCACCTACGCCGGTCTGGCCCGCAACAACGAGCTGAACCTGGGCCACTACCAGCCACACGTGGTCGGACAGGTCCTGGACTGGTTTGATCAGCAGTGGGAAGCCGCCGCCCCCTACGACCTTGCGGCCCTGTACGAGGCGCGGTGGCAGCCGCACCAGCCCTGGCACGTGTTCCTGCGCATGCTGCACGAACTCTACGGAGCCGACCTGGAGGAGGACACCCACGGCGACTCGCGTCTGGGCCTGACACGTTTTCAGGCCGATGGCGTGTGGCGGGCCAAAAGGATCCTGCAAAGGCGCCGCGGTGTCCTGATCGCCGACGAGGTCGGTCTGGGCAAGACCTTCCTGGCCGGGGAACTGATCCACGAGGCGGTCTTCGAACGCCGCCAGAAGGTATTGATCATCGCGCCGGCCACTCTGCGGGACGCGACCTGGCGACCGTTCCTGCGCGAACACAACCTCGCTGCGGTCGAGTGCGTGTCCTTCGAAGAACTCGTTGCCCACATTGAGGACGCCGGTTCCCACAACTCCGCGCTCCAGGACCCCGACCAGTACGCAATGGTCGTGGTCGACGAAGCGCACGCCTTGCGCAACGACAGCACCAAGCGAGCAGCAGCCGTGCGGAGACTGCTGGCGGGGTCGGTGGCTAAGGACCTGGTGGAGTTGACGGCTACCCCGGTCAACAACAGCCTGGACGACCTCCACAACCTCATCAGCTACTTCGCCACCAACGATGCCGAGTTCGCGGACGTGGGTATTCCCAGCCTGCGCGCCTACTTCAACCGGGCCTCGGCGCTACATCCCGACGATCTGTCCCCCGAGCACCTCTTCGACGTTTTGGATGAGGTAGCCGTCCGCCGTACCCGGCGCTTCGTCAAGAACCACTACGTGGGCGACGAGGTGGTCATCAACGGTAGGAAGCGGGAAATCAGCTTTCCCACGTGCCGTGTGCAGCGCATCGACTACAACCTGGACTCGCTGCTCCCGGGCATCTTCGAGGAACTGGCTACGGCACTGGGTGCCGATACCCACCAGGACACTGACACCGTCGACGGCACACTCACCGGGGTCATCCTCGAGCGTCTGGGGGCGGTGCTCACCATGGCCCGCTACGTCCCCTCGCGGTTTAAGAAGACGGGGGCGGCGGAGCAGTACGAAGCTCAGAACGCCGGATTGCTGAGGTCCAACCTCCTCAAGCGCTTCGAGTCCTCTGCACAGGCTTTCGAGAAGACCGTGGGCAAGATGGTCGACTCCCATGTGCTGTTCCTGGAAGCGCTGGAGTCAGGGATGGTGCTGACCGGTAAGGCCCTCAACGAGTGGGATGACTTCTCTGGAGAGGACATCGAGGAGTTCCTGGACGCGGTCGACTCCCGGGAAAATGTCTCCAGCTCCGCTGGCTACGACGTCGATCGGCTGAAGGAAGCTGTCGAAGCCGACCTGGCGCTCTTGCAGGAGTTCCGCACGAAGGTCCAGACAGTCGACTTCCACAACGATCCCAAGGTCGCCGAACTCATCGACCAGCTCGCGGCCATCGCCCGGGAGGCTGCAGAGGAGGGCATCGGTGAGGACGACATCCGCGATAAGCGCAAGGTTCTCATCTTCACCTACTTCTCCGACACCGCCGACTACCTCGACCGGGCTGTTCGACATGCGATCACCCTCGACCAGCGCTTGGCCGCCTACAGCGATCGGGTCGTCCTGGTGAAGGGCAGTGACAAGGCCAACCGAGGTGACGCCATCGCCGGGTTCGCCCCCATGACCGCGGGTACCGGAACCGAGGAGAACCGTTACGACATCATCGTGGCGACCGACACCCTCGCCGAAGGTGTCAACCTCCAGCAGGCGCGCCACATCATCAACTACGACCTGCCGTGGAACCCCATGCGCTTGGTCCAACGCCACGGCCGTATCGACCGCATCGGATCGCCCCATACCGAGGTGTTCATGCGGTGCTTCTTCCCCGATCAGGGCCTGGACGCGGTCCTGCGCCTGGAGGAGCGTCTCCAGCGCAAGCTCAAGCAGGCTGCCGCGTCTATCGGGCAAGACACGGTTCTGCCCGACGTGGCAGCAGTGGAACGCGTCATCACCGATACCCGGGAACAGATCGATCGCCTGCGCCGAGAAGAATCGATCCTGTTTTCCGATGAGGGCAACTCCTCCCTGTCGGGTGAGGAGTACCGGCGCCAACTCGCCAACGAGTTCCAGAACTCCCAGGTCAAGGACACAGTTCTGAGCCTGCCCTGGGGGTCGGGTTCGGGGTTCCAGCGCCCAGGCGCGGATCCGGGGTTCGTCTTCTGCGCCCGCATCGGCGACCACCCCAAGCCGTGGCTGCGCTACGTGCCGATGAACAATGACCTCACCGTCCAGGTGAATCCCGGTGTGGAAGGGGCCACAGTCGTCAACGACGTCCTGTCCTGCCTGGCCCAGGCCACACCGCCGAGTGCGACCACTGAACCGGCTCTGGACGAGCAGACGTATCAAGCGGCCTTCGACGCATGGGAAGCGGCACAGGAGGACATCCTCACCCAGTGGAAGAGGCAGACCGACCCGCTGAACCTGTCCCCGCAGGTGCCCAAGGCAATGCGCGACGCATCAGCACTCGTCAGGGCCCACGGATCCTTCCTGGAGAAGCAGGAAGAACTGGACCGGCGCCTCAACGCTCCCTATGCGCCTCGCATCCAGCGAGAAGTCCGGTGGATCCTGGTCGACCAGCACACGACTGATAAGGAGAAGGTGCGGGCCCTGTACACGTTCGCCGAGTCCAACGGCCTGACGCCCCCGCCGAGGGTGCAGCCACTGCCACCGGCTGATAAAGAAGACATCCACCTCATTTGCTGGATCGCCATCACCCCCGCGGGGTAGACCAGCAGCAGGAACTGGCAGCTTCCGCGCAAGCCGGGTTCCAGTCTCTGCCGCGGCGTATCGCGGCCTTCTTATAGTCGGCCTCCATAACCGATAACGGATGTGGAGGCCGACCTGATGACGAAAGTTCTGTACTACTCGGATCGATGGGCTGTGGTGGTTGTTGCAGGGAAGGCCGAGTCGAGTCTGCCGCTGGCCGTCGTGACCGCTTTCGTCAGTCGTTGGTGAAGGCATCCGAGCAGCTCGGGCTCGGCGAGGCCGGACGCGCGAAGCACCCTTGACAGGTCTTGCTTCTGAGTGTCTGTGGTCTCCCATGAGTTGAGCAGGTCTCGGGCGGCGTAGCCGTCCTCGGTACGTAGAACGACCTCGGCCACTGAGCTGGTGAGATCTGCTGTTTCTGCTCCCACACGGTGAAGCAGGTGTAGCGCTGCCAGCCCGAGCCTTGCGGAGAACAGAGGTCGGCTCACATCGAATGCCTTGCTGACGCTCCCGCGAAGATCGTCAACTTCGAGCGAGGTCTGATCCGAGAGTTCCGTTCGACACCACAGGTTCAGGACCGCTCGGAGCGCCTGTTCCCACGGCTCTTGTACGGTCGAGCGCTCGATGAGCGCCAACGCATGCTCAGCGCGGCCCGACAGCAGGTGGGCGATGACTACGGTCTGGCGCCCGTCGAAGAGCCGATCCCCGACTCCGCCGTGCCGTTGAGCCTGCTCTGCGGCTTCGTCCCACCGGCCTGCTGAGGTCAGGGCGCGGAGCCCGTCACCGAGTAGGATCGTCCACACCCACTGGTGCAGTTCATCGTGATCAGACTTGGTCGCGGTGATGCGGTCCAAGGGCAGCGTTCGACCGTCGAGCACGATCGCCTGCCCTGTACGCACTCCTTCGTGAAGAGCAGCGAGCATTGCGAAGGCTTGTCCACCATCGCCTGCGCGGATCCGCAGCCGGGCCAGGTTCACCACGGGTTCCAAGGCACGTTGGGCCATCGTGCCGCTTAACGGAAGGTGGGCGAGGTAGTGCTCGGCGTGCTTCCAGCACCAGGTGCGGGCCAGCTCCTGTTGTCCGGTGTCGGAGGCGATCAGAGCGGCCCCGTTGTAGACACGCGATGCTGCGTCCAGCGCCTCTTGCCCGGTCCCCTCACGGGCCAGAGCAGCGTCCTGGGCGATCGTGTCGACCCGGTCGGTGAGCCGGTGGCCGGGTGGACGTGGCCGCGGCACGAGAGGGAACCACCGCTCGAGGTTCACGCGGAATCGCCCCAGGCGACCACCAGGGAAGAGCGGTCCCGTGCCATGATGCGCCGCGTCTCAGTCTCTCCAGCAGCCACCGAGCTGTAGTGCAGTGTGAAGTGCAGCGGCTCGTCGCGGTGCGGTTCCCACGCGGTGATCTGTTCGGCCATCTGCTCCGCGAGCACGTATCCGGCTTTGGCGTGTCCGATGACGCCGAGCTCGTGACGGCCCGGCTGGTTCTCCACGGCGCGCAGGGTGAGGTAGGCCAGGCCGCGCTCGACCACGGGCACCCCGACCATGTCGCCCCAGGGCAGACCGGGGGAGACCAGGCCGCTGTCCACAGCAGGCCGGGTGACGGGCATGCGCGAGAGGCGGTTGGGCAGGTGGGTGGCCAGCCACAGCCACATCGGGTCCAGCGGCTGTCCCTTGCTGAACGTCACCCCCGACCACACGGTGCGGGAAGGCTCGGCCAGTACCTCGTGGACCTGGGCGCCTTCGATGGCCTGGTCCTGGTTGGTCTGGAGCAGCACGGTGGCGTCGGTGTCCAGGGCCAGGACGGTGCGGGGGTCGTCGCCGATCCCACCTCCGCGCAGCGGCATGAACGTGCACAGCTGGCTGTCGGTGCTCGACCAGTGGTCGCCGTCGGCTTCGAAGACGATGGAGCGGGAGACGTCCCCGGCGATGCGCACCGGTGCGATGAGCCTCCCGCCCGGGGCGAGCTGGTCCACCCAGGCGCGGGGGACGTCGTGTGAGCCGACCGTGGCGATGATCCGGTCGAAGGGCCCGCCCTCGGGGTGGCCGAGTGCTCCGTCTCCCCGGAGGACCTGCACGTTGGTGCTGTCGTTCTCCTTCAACCGGGCCCGGGCTCCCTCGACCAGGTCGGTGTCGACGTCGATGGTGGTCACCGATCCGGCCGGTCCGACCAGGTGTCCCAGGAGTGCGGCGTTGAACCCGGTGCCGGCGCCGAGTTCGAGCACGCGCATGCCGGGTTCCAGGGCGGCCTGTTCGAGCATCATCGCCACCACACCGGGCTGGGAGCCGCAGCTGATCGAGGCGCCGTTCTCGTCGTGCTTGATGTGCACGGGGGCGTTGGCGTAGGCCTCTTCCAAGCTGGCGTTGGGGACGAAGGCGTGCCGGGGGACCGATCCGAACGCGTCGGCTACCGCCTCGGTTCGGATCTGGCCGCTCTGGCGCAGTTGTTCGACGAGTTCTTCTCGGAGCCGGTCGGCGTCGGCCGCAGACGTGGTGGTGTGGGTGGTGTCGGTCATGACGACTTCTTTCGCGGTTGTGGTCAGGATGTGCTGGTCGCGGTAGGGCAGGCCCCACCGGTTGAAGGCGAAGATCAGGTGGTGGGCGAGCACGGCTCTGAGCCCTCGGGCCAGGAGCCCTCGGTTGGACAGGTCCGCCAGTGCTCGGCCAGTCGTGGTGAAGGCTTCTGCCCACGGGGCGAGCACTCCCAGTGGTTCTGTCGTGCCCAAACCCTCGGGGACGGCGCGCATGAGGGTGTGCACCTGGGTGCGGAGCCGGTCGTCGGAGGTGAAGAGTGAGGTGGAGGGGCGCAGCTCGGCCACACGTGCCCACACGTCCCCCTGTTCGAACCAGTCCAGGCCCGCCCCGCGCAGCAGAGCGGACCCCAGCAGCAGGGAGAGTTCGCGCCGCCCCAACTCCCGATCAGGGGTCGTGTGGAGGCGGTCCAGGTAGGCCAGGGTGTGGCGGCTGTCGGCCTGGAACAGGTGGTGGGCCAGATCCATGCTCGCCCGGCCTCCGAAGGCGTGAACCTCCGGTTCGTAGACGGAGTACACCCACTCGGATACGGCACCGCCAGAGCGGAGCCTTGCGAGCTCGGTATCGAGAAGAGCGACGGCCCCGGGCCCCGCGCTATAGCGCAGCCGCCAGTGCGGGCGCTTGCGGATAAACCACCACGGGCCCAGCGCCGCAGAGCCCTCCAACGCCCGGTACAGGCGCACCGCTGCCTCTTCGGCGCTCTCCCAGTCCGACCAGGTGATCAAGACCTGCGCCTGCTGTTCAACCACGAGTGCCTCCTGTGGGGGCGCACAGCAAGAACCCCGCCCACCCGGCCTCAGGGGCAGGGCCGGTCAGGGTGTGCAGGGCCAGTGCGGTTCCGGCCGCGCCTTCCAAGAGGCCGATGCCGCCGGTGGAGATCAGCTCGGTCGCGAGCGTGTGCGCGTCGCCGCCGCCCACTGCCGGGGCCAGCAGGTCTTCCGGGCGTCCTGTGCCGGTGGTGTGAGCCAGCAGTGCCAAGCCCGCATATCCATGGCACAGCGAGGCATCGTTGACCACCGGCGAGACCGCAGCGGTGGTGAACACCCGGTGGAGCACAGCCCGGCACCGCTCTGCCCTGGCCGCGTCCCCCAATGCCCTGGCAGCGAGTAGCTGGGCGTGGGCGACCCCGCCTGCTCCGTAGCACCAGGACGGCCGCTGAGGGCCCACCACTTTCTCCGCCCCGGAGCGCTGGGCGCGGGTGATCCAGTAAGGCCACCAGACCTGGTCTGCGTCGCCCTGCTGCCAGGTGTCGAGCCAGTCCAGAATGCGGCCCATCGCCTCGGCGCACTCCTGGGCCGCGATACCGCGTTGCAGCGCCAGGGCGAGGAGCGCGAGCGGTCCGCAGATGCCGTGCGCCATGCCGGTGTTGGCGTGCCCCGCCGGGAAGCGCGGATCCTCTTTTCCACCGGGGCCAACGCGGGCCCACCAACCTGGTGCCTCCTCGCTATCCACTGTGAGGGGTTCGGTCAGGGCCGCCAGGTAGGAGACCACCTCGGGCAGGTGCGGGTGGTGTTCGTCGCGGGCCAGGAGCAGGGCGCCGAGCCCGGTCAGGCCTCGGATGGTGTCGAACTCCGCCAACACCGGACGCACCCCGGCCGCTAGGCGTTCCTGTGCGTGCTCCAGGCGGGCGGTGATGATCCGGTCCACGGCAACGTCGAGCCGGGCGAGCTGGGGCCCGAACTCCGGGCGAACACTCTGTGCCCGGTGCAGGACGTAGGCGAGCGCGGGCGCCCCGTAGAACAGGTGCGCCGCGGGGGAGGCGTCCACCCCTTGGGCCACGGCGCACTCCAACCACGCCTGAGCCCTTGACCACGGGCCATCTTCGGTGCGGGTGCGTTCGATGTGCAACAGCGCGACCCCGGCCGCGCCTTGGGCCAGGGACTGGGGCCACCAACGCTCTCCGGCCCAGGCGCGTGCCTGCTCGGGGGTGGCGAGCAGGTCGGCGACCCGGGCGGCCACCACGCTCGCCCTGCTGGTGGTGCACGCCGCTTTCATGCTGACGTTTCTCGGCGCAGTTGCAGGACCACTTCGACCGGCCGGCCGCGGCACCACCCCGAGGTGGTGGGGGAGGGGGCTTGGGTGAGCACGGCGCTGTCTTCCTTGTTCAGGTGGGTGCGCAACAGGAACAGGCACCCGGGCTCGGACAAGTCCAGGCGGAGCCTTTGGTCACCCGCACCCAGCTCAACCGCCTCGGGAAGGCGACGCTGCCGCGCCCAGGAGCTCCAGGCCTGGTGCCAGTGCGGCCAAGCCGCGCTGGGAGGGGGGAGTTCGGTGGCGGTGATGCGCCAGCGGGCGTCGGCGAGGACGAGGTTGCCCCAGCGCAGGCGGGGCAGGAACGGCAGCACGGAGGCGGTGCCCCAGTCGAAACCGGTGAGCACGGTCCTGTTGGCCCGGGGAAGCTCGGCCAGGAACCGGGCCAGGGGCGGGGCGTAGCGCAGGTTCAGCGCATGGGGCACGAACGGCTCGACACGGGCGTCCAGGGTGTGGGACCACAGGAACAGTTCGCGGCCGTCGTCGCCGACCGCAAGGTCCTCCACCGCCAAGGAGCCGTTGCTGCTCCCCGGGTATTCGCCGATGTGCAGGAGGTGTTCTGCCAGTTGCGGGGCGTGGGCGACATGGGCGCTCGCCGCTCGTACCGGCGGAAAGGACAGCTGCACCGGCACAGCGCCCATGCTGTGCGAGAGCAGGCTCGCCCAGCCGGAGGTGGTGCTGGTCAGGGCGGTGAAACGCCCGACCATGGTGGCCATGGCACGCGAGGCGCCCAGAACCGCCAGACGGAAGCGGCCGCTCTCCAACGCTGTGATCGAGGGTGATTCGATACGCAGGTTCAGCTCGGTGTGCTCCGGTGGGCGCACCGCGCGGGAGGCGGCCAACTCGCGTACGAGCTCGTCCACGAGGACCTCTCGCTCACCCTCCAACGCCGCCGCCTGGGCTCGTTTGAGCAACCACCGCTCGCGCAGCCCCACCCGCTCCCCGCCCGCAGCCTGAACGGGGGCGCTGTGAGCGGGAGGCAGCCCCAGCCCTTGGGGGTCGAGGATTTCGGCCAGGGGCACGAGCCGGTCCCCGTAGCGGCCGGTGAAGCGTTCCCGGTAACCCTGCCAGGCGGGAAGGCCTTCCGGGTGGGGTGAGAGCACACCGAGTAGGTGCGCGGCCTGTTCGGCCGAGCGCGCCACCGAGCAGGGGAGCGTGATGCTGGCGTCCACGCGCACGTCCACTCCCAAGGGAGGGCCCGGTGAGAACTCGTCAACGGCCTGTTGTGCTTTGCGCAGCAGGTTCGGATCGGCTCCGCCTCGGTTGTGGGAGCGGATCAAGGAGTGCACCTGCTCGAGTCGAGAGACCCAGGGGCGGGCCTGGGGCAGGGTGTGGCCGCCCAGCCGGGTGAGGGCACTCAACAGGTGTTGGAGCGGGTCTTGGGCTGTCAGGGGAGCGCACACGTGGGGGTGCAGGGCCCGCAGGCTCAGCAGACGGGCGAGCATGTCTTCGGCTTGGTCGGGTGATCCGCCGGGGTGGTTGCTGATGAGCGCTTGGACCAGGGCATTCCAGCTGGTCGGAGTACGGGCTTTGTCCAGGACGAGCCGGACTGGAGGGGTCGCGCCGATCCGTACCTCTCCCGGGTCGGTGTCGGGTCCCGAACGGGCGAACTGTGCCACGGTGAACGCACCGTCCTGCTCGGTGACGGTGTTGTTCGCTGCCAGATGGAGGCGTTCGCGCACCTGGGGCAGCGATACCAGCTTCCCAAGGACCTGGGCCATCCAGGCTCCGTTGACGCGGGCGAGGCGCTGATGATTGGTTCCGAACTCGGCGGAGGCCGACTCGGTGAACTCGGCCGGCGCTACCCCGGCGAAGAGTCCGAAGGGTGTGGCCCGGTGGCGGATACGCAGGAGGTACCGCAGCAGGGCCGCCGTGGTCTTGCGGGCGCGCTTGACCGACACGTCTGCTGGTTCTTGGGAGCACAGCGATGCGACGCCTGCAGCCAGGGCGGGGGAGGCGTGCGTGATCGCTTCGGCCACCGCGGGCTCGGCCCACACCTGGCGAGCCCAATGCCTCCAGGTGGCGGTATCCGTGCCTGTCAGGTCCGGGGCGCCGGGGGTGGCGAGGCGGAGAGCGCACGTGCGCACGTGAGGTTGGCCGATCACCTGCCAGCCCGGTGTCATCGCAGTCATGATTTCCGCTTTCCTCCGATGGCGGGCAGGCCGTGACCAGGCCCGCCCGCCAACAACAGAGTCCGGTCAGTCCGCCGTGCTGGTGGTGCAGGCGCTGGGGCAGCTGGATCCGCACCCGTCGTCGGTGAGGTTGATCAGCGGTGTGGTGTCGCTGTTCTCGATCAGGCGGATGTCCAGGGTGAAGGGGGAGGAGGTCTCCTGCCGGGTTTCCGGTGCAGCCTGCAACATGGGCTCCTTTGCCATAAGGGGGTGGGTGCACGGGAAACACTAGGGACCCTGGTGGGCCAGCTGAAGGGCTTTCTCGGGTGCGAATAAATTCGCCCTACGGAATGTCCGCTTGTGCTCTGGAACGGAACTCTCGGGCGAGTTCACCGAGGAAAGAGCGGCACTTTTCGCCTGAAAGGGCGTGCTCGTGGAAGAAGTCGAAGATCTCACGGCTGTAGGAGATGTCCTTGGGATCGCGCAGGGCGAGTTCCCCGGTGAACACCTCCACGGTGACCAGACGGTCGTCGTAGAGTGTGAAGCCGTTGAGCGGGCCGCTGGGCACCGCAGGGTGGGCCGGAACGATGCGGATATCGACCCCCGCGAGTTCGCTGAGGGAGGCGATCCGGTCCATCTGCAGGGCCATGACCGCGGGCGGACACAGCGGCCAGCGCAACGCGGCCTCGGTCAGCACGAACACGAACTGTTTTCCGGGGCGGTAGAGGATCTGCTGGCGCTCCAGACGCCGTGCCAGGGCTGACTGCCACTCTGCGCCGCGGTTCACCAGCGGGTGCGTCAGAGTCTGGCGTGCGTATTCGGGGGTCTGGAGCAGCCCGGTGATCATGCACGGTAGGAAGAAACGCACTGTGGAGGCGGCGCTCTCGATCGCGGACAGGTCCCGCTGGAGTTCGCCCAGCCCTCGCTGCAGGGCCGTGCGGAACCCCTGGTAGTCGGAGTTGGCGACCCGGGCCAACTCGAGTAGGCGGGTACCGTCCTCGCCGGTGGTGGAGACCCCGAGTGCGGTGAGGATGCGCTCGACATCCACCACGGAGGGGCGGATGCGGTTGTTCTCGATCTTGCTGACCTTGGCCTGGCTCATCCCGGTACGAGCGGCCAGGCTGGCACCGGTCAGACCGGCAGCGCGGCGCAGGCGACGCAGTGCGTCGGCCAGTTCGCCGCGCTGCCGGTCGGCGTGTTCGGGCTCAAGGGTCAAGCGGTGCGGCCTTGTAGTACTCGGGGAAAGGGACGGCGTGTTCCAGGGCCAGGTCCTTGTACCGGACGTAGGGGGCAGGGTCTGCGTTCTCCAGGAGTTCCCGGCCGGTCTGGGTGCCGTCGGCAGCGTAGTGCATCAGCACCACGTGCTCGTCGTCGAAGAGCCAGAAATCCTGTTGGGGCAGCCCGGGGTCAGGGGTGGTGGCGAAGTCGAGGATGTGGACCTCCTCGCCCGCCGCGGCACTGAAGGCATAGCCCCACTCGAACTGGAACCTCAGGTGGTCGTTGAGCGGACTGGTGAGGGTGTGCACCCGGCGCATCCTGCGGCCGGCCTCGATGTGTTCGCGGACCTTGATCAGGTAGGTGTCGGTGTGCAGCTCCTGGGGCGGGCGGGTCACCCCGGCCAGGAACTGGCGTAGCTCGTCCTCTTCCTCGGGCACGGTGTAGCCGGGCAGGGTTTCGAGCCGGAACGCCTCCCGTTGGAAGGAGTGGAAGAACTCCTGCCAGGCCTCACCTTCCAAGCGCACGGGCGGCCTCCTCGATCAGGTGGGCGGGGATGCGCACAGCGACCTCGCCTTCGGAGAAGGTCAGCCCTTCGGTGGTGGTCAGTAGGGGGCCCTGCACGATGACGGATCCGTCGCCGCTCGTGTAGACACCGGGGCAGTCGTTTCGGTTGCAGTCGCCAGAAAGCTTCTGAAGTGCCACGAAATAGCCTTTCCTTCCAGCATAATCCGGAATTCACGGTAGAGATTTCGGAGGTGGTGGTCAAGATTGCTGAAGATATTCACGCCCGAGAATAAAAGCCAGGCCTTGGTGGGGTTCGGAGGTAGGTGCCGCACTCGCACAGGTCAGACCGCGTTGGACACCTCGCTCATGATCACGTGCCGTGGTGATACCGGGGTCGGGGCGCTGCGTTTCTGCACGGGGAGAATGCAGGAGCGACTGGTAGGAGCCCGTTTTCGCTACGTTGCCTTCGAGATCTGGGCACCGGCCCTGGGCTGTGGGGGTGATGAGGTCACGAGGCCGTGCCCGGACCCGGTCGGGTGTGGGGATGATGAACCTCGATGTGGTCGGCCCCGTCCAGCCGCAGCGACAGCAAAGGGGTGCGCGCTGTCACGATCACCACGGACGGGCCCCGGCCCGGGGTGAGGGCGTGCACCTGCGCGGCGGACACGGCGTCGTCGGCCAGCACCGCGACCTCGCGCCCGTAGGTATAGGAACGCCAGGCAGCAGCTCGGGCACTGAAGTCCGCGGGAATGGCGTCCGCACCGACGTGGATCGCGCGCAGGAAGCGGTCGAGGACCTCGTTAGGGTCGGTGGGCCCTTCAGGGTTCGACCCCTGAAGGTCGGCGAACAGGATGCCCTCGGTGTAGCGGTCGAGGTGTTGGTGGAGCAGGTGCGCGGCGATCCGGGTTTTGCCTGCCCCGGGTGGGCCGTGCAGGACGATGACCCGGGTCTGGTCGACGGGTGCTTCCCGCAGGAGGGTGTCCAAGCCCAGCCCCGAGTACGGCGGGGGAGCGGACATTGCGGGAATCTGGATCGGGCGGGGCCGCGCATAGGTGTTGACCACGGTGATGTTCCCGGCCTCGTAGGCCTGGACGATCTTGCCGCCATCGACGTTCTCCACCTGTGCCGTGAAAGGCGTGAAGGGGAGCGCTGGCCTTGAAGCGTCGTCGGGGTGGCGGGGGCCCTTCACGCGGCCCCCTGGTTGCGCCAGCGGGCGAAGTCGGCCAGCGGGGTGGAGTGCTGGCGGGCCGCCCATCCCAGGAACGCGGTGGTCGCGGTGACCAGCTCGGTACCGGTGATCCGCAGGGCTCCGTTGCGTGAGCCCACCCGGGTGTAGCGGCGCAAATAGACAGCGCCGGATGTGACTTCGAGGTCGGGAACCATCTGCTGGTGCTCCAGGTGGTGGAGCTTCCAGACGGGAAGGACATCCACCGTGCCTCCAGCAGCGGTCACGTGCTGGTAGCGGGCCAGGCAGTACTGCCTGGCCCGGCCCAACGGTTGGGCGGGTAGCCACAAGGTGCGGCGAGTGAGGCCGCGGGCGCGGTGTTCCTTGATCAGCTGCCCCCACCCGGGACGCTGCTCGAACAACATGGTTCGGGCGTGGAGAGTGTCGCCTCGGTACCAGTGCTGCCAGCTCGTCCAGTCCGGAGGTGCGTGGTCGCGGCGGGCCAGGGTCCACCAGGTCCCGGAGCTGGCCCGGTCGAGTTCGGAGGCCAGCTCCTCCTCTGTGACCGGTTCGCCCGTGGTGGTGGCCAGCAGGTCGAACAGGGTCAGGACCGGGTGCTGCTTGCGGCAGTAGCCGAGGAGGGGCGCGGTCTGGAAGGTGAGGGACTTGCGGCCCACGCGGCGTGCGATGAGCTTTCCTTCGTCGACCAGCCGGGCGAGTGTGGGCTGGGTGTGCCCGGTCAGGGTGCGGGCATCGGCGGTGGACACATACCGGCCGGGGTCGGTGAGGATACGGGCGCGCTGCTCGTAGGTGTAGGTGGCGGGTGCCATGAACCCAGGAGGCCTTTCCAAGTCGGAGGGGTCAGGTCAGGGAGGAAACCCAGGTGCCGGTCAGGGCGACCACGGTGGTGGCGGTGACATGGCCGACGAGGATGGGGGTCAACCGGCGAAACCCCACGTACAGGGCTGCGATGAGTAGACCGCTCACTCCGGTGGCCACGATCGCGGTCAAGTGGGGTTCAGCGATCACGATCCGGCCGCCCATGGAGATCAGCACGAAGGTTTGTGTGCTCATCTGGGTGGTGGTCAGCAGTGCGGCGAGGGTCCCCAGCAGGACGAGTTCGCTGATGATGGCGGTGGCGGTCTGGGTGAACAGCACCACCGGCAACCACCCACCGGCCGCAGGGCCGGGGCCTGCCAGCCAGATGAAGGCGTAGAGGATCAGGTAGACGGCCAGGGCCAAGCCGCCGAGGATGGCCGCGTCCAGGGCGTGCTCGGTACGGACCAGGTGGCGGGGCGAGCGCACCCAGCGGGGGACGATGCCGTACCCGTCACGGACCCCCACACCGGTGCGGCGGGCCACCCACCAGGACAGCAACGCCAACATCAGGACGATGGTGGCCCATGGCCCGGCCCAGAGCAGGGCGGTTGGCCAGGTGGTGGAGTGGGCGAGCACGGTGGGGGTGGCCAGGGTCAGGGCGAATAGGGCCATGACCATGCCCGCGAACACCGCGAACACCGGGAAAGGTCCGAGTTCGCGGGGGTGAGGGGTGATGTTGCTTCAGTTCGGTAGACACCTGTGAGCTGGGGTTTTACGCGGCCTGAGACAGCGCCGCAAGCCTGTCTTGAGCAACTTCGGTGTGGCGACGTTCATACTCAGCCGGGCTGAGCTGACCATTGGCCGAATGCCGCCGCCAGGGGTTGTAGAACCCCTCGATATAGGAGAACACCTCCCGCTCCGCATCCGCCCTGGTGGCGAAACGGGTGCGGTCGATCAACTCGGTCTCCAACGACGCGAAGAAGCTCTCGGTGACGGCGTTGTCGTAACACGACCCCGTCCGCCCCGTCGAGGGAGCGATCCCTGCCTCTTCGCAGCGGCGACCAAAGGCCAGACTGGTGTATTGCGATCCCTTGTCCGAGTGATGGATCAGCCCCGGACCGGGACGGCGGGCGGTCACCGCCATGGCCAGCGCGTCGCAGACCAGATCGGCGCGCATGTGAGGGGCCATCGCCCAGCCCACGATGCGGCGCGAGAACAGGTCCATCACCACCGCCAGGTACACCCACCCCTGGTCGGTGGGCACGTAGGTGATGTCCGCGCTCCACTTGGTGTTGGGGGCATGGGCGGTGAAGTCACGACCGACCAGATCCGGTGGGGCTGTGGCCATCCGGTCCTGGGAGGTCAGGCTTTTGCGGCCGGTGCGGCGGTGGACCCCGACCAGGCCCTGGCGGCGCATCAGCCGGGTGATGCGGTTGCGTCCAGCGCGGATGCCGTCGAGCTCGGCCAGGTCGGCCTGGAGCCTGGGGGAGCCGTAGGTGCCGCGGGAGCGCTCGTGGTGGCCCTGGATGCGCTCGGACAGGTCAGCGTCGGAGCGTTCCTTGGCCGTGGGGCCGTCCTGGATTCGGTGGTGGTGTTTGTAGTAGCCCTGCCGCGATACGCCGAGCAGCCGGGACATCAGGGAGACGGAGTGGCGTGTCTTTTCTTCGTCGATCAGCCGGAACATCACCGACTGGTCTCCCGGACGAAGAAAGCCGTGGCCTTGCGCAGGATCTCGCGCTCTTCGCGCAGCTGGGCGTTCTCTCGGCGAAGGCGGGCCAGTTCGGCCTTGTCATCGCTGGTGGTGCCCTCTGCCTGGCCGGAGTCGATCTTGGCCTGATTGATCCAGGTGCGGATCGTCTGGGCCGAGGGTTCGAACTCAGCTGCCAGGTCCTCGGGGCTACGGCCGGAGCGGGCCAGCGCGATGATCTGATCGCGGTACTCCGGCGGGTACGCAGGGCGGGTCTTGGGCACTTCAATCTCCTCGTTCAATGACAAAGTATCCGAAAGCGGACACCTGTCCACCGAACCGAAGCAAGATCAGGGTGTGTGTGGTGGAGAGCATGCGGGGCTTTCTAGGTGTTGGGGCCCGGGGCCTGCTTGAGCCGGGCAGGCCCCGGGCGTGGTGGACCGTCGGAAACCCCCTCAAGGGGTGCGTCGTCGGCCCACCGGTTCAGGAGGCCGGGCGGGTGCGCTGGTTCAGGTAGTGCTCGACCTCGTCCAGGCAGTAGAAGAGTTCGGCTGGTCCGCGCAGCGGGAGCAGCATGTAGATCGCCCCGAGCAGGCGGGGTTGGCGGGTCAGGACGAACCCGCACCCGGTGCTTGCGGCCTTCCATCGCAGATCCACGAAGCGTTGCCGCCGCGTGGCGATTCGCCAACGGTGGTCGATGCGGCGGCTCATCGGCGCTTTGGTCGGCCGGTGAGGTGATCCACGATCCCGAGGTCCTGGGCGTGCACCGGCCGGGAAGCGTCTCCGAGGAAGGCCAGGCGGCGCAGACTCTGCGCTGAGGACGGCAACTGCCACTCGGTGGGGGTGCGGGCGGGGTACTCGACCAGCCACCACAACTGATCGGGGCGGTGCTGGTGCAGGCGCAACGCCACCGCGCGTTGGGGGTGATGGCCGATGGGCTGGCCCTGTTCCCAGTGGCGGTCCTGGTAGAGGCGGGCATCGATCGACCACTCTCCAACCCGGACATGGGGCGTGTAGCCGATATCGAGCAGGGTGCTTTCCATCGCGGCCATCACGGCATGGGCACGGGGTGTGGGCCGGGGCATGGCCTGGGCCAGCGGCACCATCGAGAACAGCAGGCCGCTCACCGGGGCACCTCCGCCCAGACACCGGTACCGATCTTCAACGGCCCCCACGCGCGGGTCAGGGCGTCCACCAGGGTGAGGCCGCGGCCGTGCTGCGCGGACAGGTTCGGGGTGCGCCGGGTGGGGGTGCGTCCCTGACGGGGGCCGGCGTCGCGGACGGTGATGCGGATGTGACCGGCGTGCAGCGCCAGGCGGAGGGTGAATTGGCCACCTGCTCCTCCGCTGTGGGTGTGGTCGAGCGCGTTCGTGGCGAGCTCGGTGACCACCAGGGGGAACTGCTCGGGGGCCTCCTGACCCCAGGAGGTGAGGGTCTTCAGGGCCCAGCGGCGAGCTTCACCGACCTGGTGGGGTAGGCCTGGGAAGCTGTGGCGGGCTTGTCGTTCGGGCCTGGTGTGTGCGGGTTTGGGGGCGATACACTGCATGCGTCTTCACCTCGGTTACGTCGGGGTGGGGTGACAGCTCCGGTGGCCGCTCTCTACTTCGGTCCCCGGAGCTTTTGCTGTTTCGGGGTTGGCCCGCCTTTGGCTCCCAGCCGGGGTGGGCTGACGTCTGCTCGCATCCGATTGAGGGCGGGGCATACCTGCAGCCGCTCGCCCCACGGTCAAGCCCGTGGTTGTGGGGCGGCCGCCCCACCCAGCAGCTCCCTTATCTGGCCAGATCAGGGAGCTCTGAGGTGCTTGAAATCGACTCTTCCATTACTCCTGAAGCCTGGTCTATATTCATCGCAAAGAACGTTTGTGTTCGTATGTGAAGCGATACGAACTGATAGTTCGGCGATATTGGTGGTGAGGCGTGGGATCAAGCGATTCCTCTCGGCAGCGTTTCGGTAAGCTGCTCCTGAAATACCGTGGCCTATCAGGCATGACGCAGAAGGAGCTCGCTCGGGCCGCTGCGATCGCGCAGAGCACGATCAGCGATCTGGAGTCAGGAAAGAAAGGGACACGGAGGTCTCATATAGAACAAATCGATGCTGCCTTGAACACCAACGGGGTGCTGCTGAACTCCTGGGACGCGATGTTCTCCCCGACGGGCATGATCGGGTACTTCCGCGAAGTTGCCGAGGACGAGCAGGTGGCCATCGAGATTCGCGAGTACGCCCTCGGTCTCGTGCCGGGCCTAGTGCAGGTGGAACAGTACGCTCGCGCGATCAGCCAACTCGCGTCCCCCTACGATCAACCTGCGAGGATCGACCAAATAGTGCAAGCGCGACTCTTCCGGCAGCAGATCCTCGACCGAGAGCACCCGCCCATGATGGTTGTGCTGCTAGACGAGTCAGTTCTCCTGCGCCGGTTCTCCAACCCCCACGTCATGCCAGCCCAGATCGACCACTTGGTGAAGCTGAGCCATCGCCCCCGTATCACCGTCCAGGTCATCCCTGAGGCGACCGAGGATCACGTTGGTCTGAACGGGTCGTTTAGGCTGAGTACCGCCCCCGACAGCAGCCCTGTTGCCTACGTCGAGAGCCAGAAGACGGGCATGACCCTCAGGGAACCCGAGATCGTGGCAAGCTACGAGCGGACGTTCGCGGACCTGCGAAGTTCGGCGTTGCCGGTGGCCGCATCACGGTCACGGATGGAAGAGATTCGAGGCAGTATCACATGATGACCGAAGGTTGGAAGAAGTCCAGCTACAGCAACGGTGAAGGCGGCAACTGCGTCGAGGCTCGCGCCACCGACCAGGGAGCCGCGGTCCGCGACACGCAGAACCGCGAGCTGGGCCACCTGGACGCCCCTGCCCCTGAGTGGGCGGCCCTGGTGGCGGCAGTGCGCGGCGCATAGCGCGAAAGCAGCCCGTCTCCGCCGAAGTGCGTTGGGCGGGGACGGGCTTATGGGCCTTGAGCCTGGATCTTGGCCACGCTGAAGCCGACAGGTGTTCAGGAGGAAGCGAGAACCAGAGCATGGCCTACCAGCGGATCACGGTCCTGTTGACACCGGATCCCGCCCCTTGTCTTCACGGCCTTGAGTGTCAGGCCAAGTCAACCGTGTGACTGACTGAGTCGGCCTCCTCGGGTTCAGCAAGGGGCCTGTGCTGCGGCTACCGTCGTAGTGACCGCCACATTCCCATCTGGAACGGTGCCTGCATGAGCGACAGAGGCTATGCGATCCGTGCTCGGCTTCTCCACCCGATCTTCGTGATCCCCGCGCTTGTCACGGCGCTCATAGCTATCGGCTTGCTCTCTCAGGGCCTGTCCGGTTCCGACGACGGCCTAGTTGCTTCCGAGAATGATGCCCAGGGCGCGACAGCCCCGGCTCAGGCCACTTCTGACGAAGAAATTCCTGTCTTGGCCAGTGCACTCGATGTCGCGAACGATCTCGCTGCCGACTTCCCGATACGCACTTATACAGATAAGTCTGATGTCTGCGGGACGAATCAGCTCAACGTCGGGACATGGGTCGTGGACTGCATCGAGTGGATTGAAACTCGACACGTTCACATCTATGAGTTCGACAATGTGGCCCAGGCAAGGGCCCATGAAGAACTCGTGGGGCGCCGTGACGAGGACGAGACGCGGCGCTACTGCCACTTCCTCCTCGTCTGGGACCGATGGGACCACGGCCACGTGTCCGGCGAAGACCGCGACGCGATCATGGAGCACATGGAGATCTATGCCTGCCTGGGTAGCGATGCGAGGGACTGACTGGTAGGGCGCGGTCGAGCCGGTGTGCCGGGCGGTGCTGGGCCGAACTCGGCCGGCCACTGCGCGCCGTTCCCTTCCTGGAGCAAGCACTGGCCGGGTTCGATGACGCGCACGCCTGCGACAAGGCCTTGTATACGACCTGGCTGGCCTCGGCCTACGTCGCTGCTGGGGAGATCGAGCAGGCAGCGGCGAGTGCCGCCCGGGTGTTGGTCCTTTCCGTGGATGTGGCGTCGGTGCGTCCACGCCAGCGACTTGCTCTGGTGCTCGGCAAACTTGCCCACCACCGCGCTTTGCCCGAGGTCGCCGACGCGCTGGAGCTAGCCCGCACCCGTTAGATGGTCTCAGGGGCTGTGGTGGAGCCGACCCAGCGCAGGTAATCCGGGGAGCCTTCCACGATCGCGGTCGCGACGACCTCCGGGTTCGTCCACGGATGGTGTCCGATCAGGTGCGCCTGGATCTGCGGGTACTGGTCCGCGCGCGCTTTCAGCAGAAGCTGCCACTCCTCACCTGTTCCGAACTCGCCCAGGTGCCAGAACACCGACGTGACCGGGCCGACGATCTGCGCCCCGGCCGCGAGCTTGGCAGCTACCACGGACTTGGCCAGTTCCAGCGCCTGCTCGCGGGTTTCGGTCGCCGTGGACACCTGAAGGTAGTCGGTCATGGAGGGGCCCTTCGAGTCGTGTGGAGTACAGGGGACAACCTAGCCTCCGGGGTCCCTCAGCGGGGAGTCAACAACGGTGTCTACCCGCACGAGCTCCAACGCTTCGGACAGGCATATGGCCCGGGAGGTCAGGAGGGGGCCTCGCTCTGTGGACAGGCGATACGGCGTCCACGCCAAGAGACAAGAGCCCGTCGCCAGGGAGGGGCACACGAGGCTCGACGTTCGCAGAGCGGAAGGTGTTCCTCCTGAGCTGCCGTGACGGCAAGTTCGACATCCCACCGGGATAACTCACTGTGAAGAAGATAACGACCCACCCCGGATCAGGGAGAGTTCCGGTGTGTTCACAGCTGAGATGAGAGGTGTCGGTTCCATAGGTCGTCTCGTCAGTGATTATGGGGTGCCAGAGAATCTTCCTTGGGTGTCTTTCTTGGCGCGCTCGTGTGCGTGTCGGAAGAGTCCAGGAAGAATTTTTCAGAGATCCCTAGATTGAACACTCACGGTGACTCATGAGTCCACTGCGCAAGTGGCTGAGTCATCCCGTGAGTCCAGCATATGCGCAGGTAGAGGCTGTGAGTCTAGTCCTGAGTGCGTGACTCACACGCCTCGACGTCAGCGCTCCAGGCAGAAATCCTTTACCTTCCCTTGCTGTCTTTGAGTCACTTCTGAGTCTGCTCTGAGTCGAGATTGAGCGTGCTGTGAGTCCATTCTGAGCAACCCCTGAGTCTGCGATGCCTTTAAGTGGTCCGTGTCGGATCCCGGTGGCACTTCCAGGGGGAACACATGAACCTTTCGCTGCTTGGCCAGATCGAATCCAACTTCGTTCAGATCGCACCCACACACCTGACCCTGCACGGCGCCCACGCGCACCCTTCGTTGGAGGAGCGCACCTACTCGCTCCTTGAGCTGCGCGAGGTCCTCCTGGACCGCGCAACCCCGAACCAGGTGCGGGACGCGCTGTGGCGGCACACCATGCGGGCGGCCCGCCGCTCGCAGGAGTGGATGGTCGGCGCGCTCGGGCTGGCGATGCCTCTGCTGCGCGGATGCGTGGGCCGCGCCAGCCGGGGCCTGGACCCCGACAGTGTGCAGTGCATTGAGGCCGAGCTGGTGGCGTTCACGATCCGCCAGATCCGAACCGCCACCCTGGACCACGGCGCGTTGGGCTACTACCTGTTGTGCCGGGTGCGCCGCGCCGCTCTAGGCGAGCGCAAACGCGCCCTGGCCTCCGCCGCACAGCGGGGGTGGGGGACGGCCGAAGCCACCGACCTCGAGGACGACCCTGAGTCGACCCGCTCGTGTGAGTCGGTTCTTCAGGCGGCGGTGCGGGCCGGGGCCGTGACTGCTGCTGAGGCGGAGCTGATCGCCCGCACCCGTCTGGAGAAGGTCTCGTTGGTGGCGCTGTCCACCGAAACCGGGGTGGCCTACAAGACGCTGGCCAAGCGCCGCCAGCGGGCCGAGACCCGGCTCGCCGCCGCGCTGAGCGCGGCCCCCGGCCAAGCCCCGAGCACTTCTCCCTTCCTGTCGAGTGCGCCGGTTTCGCCCGGTGACGGGCACCGCGCCAACGAAGTCGCCCGGCCGAAGGCGTCGAAGGCGCCGTGGCCGTTGGCTTCCTAACTCAGTAAAAGGGCCGGTCGGGCCACTCGAGCTTCACGGGATGGCCCGACCAGCCCCCGACAGCGGGCCAAGACACCGAGCCGCCTCGAAGGACTGAGGGTGCGGCGGTGCTGAGAAGGGGGTTGGGGTGCGCAGGTTGTTGGTGATCATGGTCGCCGTCTTGGTAGCCACGGTGTGGTGCATGGTGACGGCCGATGACGCCTCGTGGGTGTGGGCCAACAGCACTGAGGGGGAGGTTGAGGGGCCGGACGAGCCAGCCGAGGCCACGGCGGCGCCGCTGGTGGCCGTGGTGGACCGGGTCTACCTGGTCATCATGGTCTTGGCCACCGCGCTCGGAACCCTTTTCCTTACGATCGCGGGGGTGCGGTGGCTGGTCGCCGGGGGCGAGCCGGGGGCGATCGACGGGGCCAAGAGGGCGCTGACGGGTGTGGCCCTCGGGTACGGGATCGCGGTGCTGGCCACGGTGCTGATGAGCATCCTGGAATGGATTCTCGCCGCGGGTGAGGCCGGTGGTGGCGCATGAGACCACTGCACACGTGGGTGCGGGTTCCGGCGGAGCCGCCTTCGGACGAGCCGTTGCCGCCGCCCTCGGACGACCCGCTCCCACCCCCGCAAGAACCCTCACCCGCACCAGAACCGGCGCCCGAGTCTGAGAGTGGTCCTGGCCCGGAGGAGCTGGATCCTGCTCCGGAGCCGGAGATCACCGACGACCCGCTCCCACCTCCCGAAGATGAGCGCGAGGACGAGCCCCGAGGCGGTCGGCAGGACCCGACCGAGCTTCCCAAGGATCCGGTGGAGTTAGAGACCGATGACAAGGTCTTCGACTGCGGGCTGACCGACGGCGGCTGCCACATCAGTAACTGGTTCGCGGACTTCGTTGTGTCCGGGTTGAACCCGGCCCTGGCATGGCTGGCGGAACGGGCGTTTTGGACCCCGATGCCGACCGAGGGCATGAAGGCCCTGCACTCCGGGATCCTGACCACCACCAACATCGTCTACCTGTTGCTGATCGTGGCGGGCGCGGTGATCGCCATGGGCTACCAGACCATCCAGACGCGCTACTCGGCCACCGACCTGCTGCCCCGGCTCGTGGCCGGGTTCGCCGCGGCGAACCTGTCGATGTGGATCTCCACCGAGATCATCCGGCTCTCCAACGACATGTCCACCGCCATCGGTGCGCGGGGCATCGATGCCCGCGAGGCGGCCGAGAATCTGCGCGACCGCATGGACGTCATCCTCACGGAGGCGTTGTTGTTCACCTTGCTGCTGCTGGTCGTCATCGTCGTCTTGCTGGTGGTGTGGATGATCAGTGAAGCGGTCCGCATCTGCGTGGTCATCGTCCTGGTCATCGGCGCCCCGCTGTTGCTGATGTTCCACGCCTTGCCGCACACCAACCGGCTCGCGGAGCTGTGGTGGAAATCCTTGGTGGGGGCGTGCGCGATCCCGATCGCCCAAGCCGTGGCCTTCCTGGCGATGATGCAGCTCTTCTTCGAAGGCCAGATGTCCTTGACGGGCAACATCACCGCTGCCCCCACCGGGCCGGGCGGGAACATGGTGGTGCTCGACACGGGCTCCGAGCACACCGTCACCCTGACCAGCAGCACGTTCGCTTCTCCTGAGAGCGGGAGCGCCAGCGGTGACGGGTGGCTGATGAACATCATGCTGCTCCTGGTGCTGCTGTATGTGCAGATCCGGATCGGCTCGTGGGTGAGCCGTCTGGTGTGGCAACCCAACCCCGGCACCTCACCGATCGCCGCCTTCTTGAAAAACATCGCCTGGATGCTCGCTTTCAGGTCGATGGGGAGTCTTCGGTTGCCGAAAGCGTTCGACCTCGGTTTCCGTAAACCCCAGTTCTCCTGGCCCCAACGCCGCGCTGGCAAGCCGCTGCCCCGCTACCAGCCCAAACCGGGGTCCGGGCTCCAGCCGCTCCAGCCCCAGGCGTGGTGGTACCGCCACCGCCACGACCCGCCCGATCCAGCCGGGGACCTCACACGGGGCGGGCGGCGCACTCTCCCCGGACCGGGGGCCAGTGGCCACTGGCCCCGACCCGGCCCCGACCCCGGTGGTCCCACACCTGCTCTGCCAGGCCAGAAAGCCCTGGGCCCGGCGCCGCCGCCGCGACCCGCACCGCCCGCGCCCGCACGTCGCGTGTTGGAGGAGGGCCGTATGCCCGGATCACCCAAGACCGGACAGCAGACGCTCTTCGCCCGCCCCTCACCACCTGGTGCCAAGCCTCACGGTGGTGGCGCTGCTGGGACACCGCAGCGCCGGTGGCGGCAAGGGGTGCTGCCGACCCCGCCTCCGGTCCGGGTTCCGGGCCGGCGGGCAACCGAGCGCCTCGGTCTTCCCGACCCCGCACCTCGCCCAGCGTCTGCGCCGAGGGTGCGTCACCTGCCGGAGGCGCCGCCCGTGCAGTGGACCAAGCCCGCCCACGTCAAAGGCCAGCAGCCCTTGTTCTCATCCCCGCGGCGGGTGTGGAAGCAGTACGGGCTCTTCCCCAAACCTCGCCGCGACACCAAGTGAGCTCTGACCCGCACGTGCAGGACATCGAGAAAGGGAGCTTGTGCAGGAAGAACCCTCGGCGTGGCGGGGCCGCATCCCCGCTGACATCGACCGCCCCGAACCCCTGCTGTTCAACCTCACCGCCCGCCAGTGCCTGATCATCGCCCCAGCCCTGGCCGCAGCCTGGATCGCCTACCTGCTCCTACGCGACATGGTGCCGCTGTGGGTCCTCGCGCTGGGACTGGCCCCGCTCCTGGGCGCGGTCATCGCGATCGCGCTGGCCGAGCGCGACGGCCGAGGCCTGGAGAAGGTCCTGGCCAGCGCGTGGGTGTGGAAGCGCTCACCCCAGCACCTGGTCCCCGCACCCTCCGGTGAACTCCCGGCGTTGCCGCGTTGGGCACCCCGATTCAGGCAACCGAGGCTAGCGCCGTTGCGCCTGCCCGCCTCGGCCATCACCCCCAGCGGGGTGATCGACCTGCAAGGCAGGTGCGCGGCGGTGATCGCCTGCACCACCCTCCCGTTCCAACTCGCCTCCGGTCGTGAGCAGGACCAGGTCGTGGCGGCGTTCGCCGGGGTGCTCGACTCGCTGACCGAACCCGTCCAGATCCTGGTGCAA
Organism: Nocardiopsis metallicus; assembly: GCF_014201115.1. Classification (GTDB taxonomy): domain Bacteria; phylum Actinomycetota; class Actinomycetes; order Streptosporangiales; family Streptosporangiaceae; genus Nocardiopsis; species Nocardiopsis metallicus. The sequence goes on along the minus strand of NZ_JACHDO010000001.1, from coordinate 3,840,696 downwards.
CGCCGCCGTGCTGACCTGTCGGGGCTGGTAGCGATGGTGCGCGCCAACGCCGACCACCTGCCCCACCCGGCCCTGGCCGATGCTGCGGCCGCGCACGCCGACTTCCTCGACGAGATCGCCGCCACCCACGAGCTCTCCCACCAGCAGGTGCTGGTCGTGGTCACCGCCACCGGAACCGCCCGGCGCACCGGTGGGGCTCTACGGCGCCGTACGGAAGATGTCGCGGATCGGCTCGCCGCACTCGGGATCCGCACGCAGGTCTTGGACGGCGAGGCGGTCGAGCAGGCGCTACGGGCGTCTATGACCGCCCCTGGCACACACCTGACCGACCCCGAGAACGGCGCCGACTCCTGCGACGGAGATCTCGACACCACCGACGAGCGGGAGGACTGAGGAGATGGTTGTGCGCAGTTTGTGGAAACACGCCGGTTCACCGGCTCTGGGCGGCCCGGCTATCCATGTCGGAGCCCGCTACCTGGAGGTCGAGGGCGGGGTGTGCCAGAGCCTGGCGGTCACTGGCTACCCGCGCGAGGTCGCGGTCGGCTGGGCCGAACCCTTGCTGGCCTACCCGGGCCAGCTCGACATCGCTTTTCACCTGGACCCGGTCCCCGCCCCCCGCGCCGCCACCCAGCTGCGCAAACGCCGAGCCCGGTTGGAGTCGGCGCACCGCACCAGCACGGGTCAGGGCCGGGTGGAGGACCCGCACCAGCTGGCGGCCGCGGCTGATGCGGCGGAGATCGCTGACCGCATCGCTACCGGCCAGGGCAAGCTCTTTCGGGTCGCGGTCTACATCACCGTGCACGCCACCTGCCTGGAGCACCTGGAGGCCGAACTCCAGCAGGTCAAAGCGCTCTGTGACTCGCTTCTGGTGGACGCTGTGCCCTCCACGTTCCGTTCCCTAACGGGATGGATCTCCACACTCCCGCTGGGCACCGACGCGCTCGGGATGGGCCGGTCGATGGACACTGACGCCGCCGCCACCTTGCTGCCTTTCACCTCCCCGGAACTGGTCGCGGACCTGGGCGAGACCACCGTGGTTTATGGCACCAACACCCACAGCAGCGGCTTGGTGGCCTGGGACCGGTTCTGCGGCGATCTGGATAACCACAACAGCGTGATTCTCGCCCGCTCCGGTGCGGGCAAGTCTTACCTCGCCAAGCTGGAGATCCTCCGCTCCTTGCTGGTCGGTGTTGAGGTCGCGGTCATCGACCCCGAGGGGGAGTACCTGCGTCTGGCCGAGGCGGTGGGCGGCACCACCATCAGCCTCGGCACCCCGCAAGGGCGGTTGAACCCGTTCGCCCTACCGCTGCCGCAGGAGGGCGAGGACGGCAGGTCGTTCACGTCCAGGGCGCTGTTCCTGCACACCCTGATCGGGGCGATGGTCGGTGAGCTGACCGCGACTGACAAGTCGGTGTTGGACCGGGCGCTCGTGACCGCCTACGCCGGGGCCGGGATCACCCGCGACCCGACCACCTGGGATCGGGTCGCGCCGGTGCTGGCGGATCTGGCCGAGGCGTTGGAGGAGATCGCCACCGACCCCAGTACAGGAGCAGCCCTTGCTGCTGCGGCTCAAGGCTTGGCCGAGCGGCTCGAGCCTTTCGTTCACGGCTCCCACGCGGCCCTGTTCGAGGGCGCCTCTACCGCGAATGTGGGCGGGTACCTGACCGTCGTCTCCCTCAAAGAGTTGTCGGAGGAAGTACGGCCGGTCGGAGTGCTGCTCGTACTCGACGCCATCTGGCGACACGTCACCGCACCCGGACCCGCCCGGCCCCGGATGGTGGTGGTCGATGAGGCCTGGCTTCTGCTGCAGGACCCGGCCGCGGCCCGCTACCTGGCCCGCTGGTCCAAAGCCGGACGCAAACACTGGCTGGGCCTGACCCTGGTCACCCAAGACGTGGGCGACGTGCTGGCCACGGAGCTGGGCCGGGTGGTGATCGCCAACGCCGCCACCCAGGTGCTGCTGAAACAGGCCCCGCAGAACCTCGACGCGGTAGCCGAAGCCTTCCACCTCTCGGCGGGCGAGACCCACCTGGTGGGCACCGCCCCCCGAGGCTCCGCCCTGCTGGTGGCGGGCCATCAGCGAGTCGGCTTCCACCCGCTGGCTTCTGCGCATGAGCACGCGCTGATCACCTCCGACCCGGCCGAGCTGGCCGCGATGCGCGCCGAGGCGGAAGCAGCGTCCGCTGAGTTCGAAGACCACGACCAGGACGACGAGACCGATCGTGCCTGGGACCAGAACGAGGACATCGAAGAAGAGGTGGTGTGATGCTCGGCTTCCTGCTCGGCGGGGGGATCTTCCTCCTGATCGCGGCGATCCCGCTCACCGGGGGTTTGGTGGGCGCGGTGGTGCTCGGGTTCAGGTGGGCCCGCCACGTCCACCTGTCCAAGGAAGCCAGGGTGGTGGAGATCCTGCCCCCGCCCGAAGCCAGCCTGGAGAACGCGCGTGCGTTCTGGCAGCACACCATGGGGCTGCTGCGCCCGCGCTGGTCGCGGTGGCTGTTCCAACCCCACCTGGCCCTGGAAATCATCGGCTCAGCGGCCGGGGTTCGCTACCAGGTGTGGGTGCCCGGGACGGTGCCTCCGGGCACGGTGGAGCGGGCGATCTCGGCGGCCTGGCCCGGTGCCACCACCTCCACCCGCCGCTTGGCCCCGCAGGAGTCACCGCTCCCAGCGGGTGCTTACACCACCGGCGGGCACCTGGGGCTGGGGCGGGCGGAGGTGTTCCCGTTGCAGACTCGGTTCGATGACGACCCTGCCCGTCCCTTGCTGGGTGCGATGGAGGACCTGGTCGAGGGCGAACACGCCCTGGTGCGCATTACCGCCCGCCCGGTTACGGGGTGGCGGGCTGCGAAGGCCCGCCAAGCAGCAGCCCGGATCGCTGGGCACGCCGGGATGGGCACGGCCGTGGTCGACGCCTTCACCCCAGCCGGGGCTGGAGGCGGGGGTGGGGCACGGCGGTCGGTGTCGTTGCCGGGGACCGGGGACGACATCCGCGCGATCCTGAACAAAGCCTCCAGCCCGAGGCTGGCGTGCTCGCTCTCCTACATCCTGACCACCACACACGAGGGTGATGAGTTCCGGGATCGGTTGCGGGGGCGCGCTCACGGCATCGCTTCGAGCTTCGCGGCGTTCACCTCGGGCACCAACCACTTGGGGCGGCACTTGATGTTCAAGCCCGAGTGGTGGGCGGTGAACCGGTTCCTGGCCCGAGGGGCACTGCTGTCCACTGCTGAGCTGGCGGGGGTCGCGCATCTGCCCACCGACACCAGCGTGCCCGGCCTGGCCCGCGCTGGAGCGCGCCCGGCCGCACCCGCACCGGCCGTTCCGCGCGGGGGCGAGAACACCCGGGTGGTCGGGGACGCCGACGCCGGCACGAACCGTCCGGTGGCCTTGGGTGTGGTGGAGGCCCGTCAGCACACCCACATCCTCGGCAAAACCGGCTCCGGCAAGTCCACCCTGCTGGCCAACCTCGTCCTCCAAGACGCGGAGGCGGGTCGGGCGGGGCTGGTGATCGACCCGCGAGGGGACCTGATTACCGACATCCTGGCCCGCCTGCCCGAGCACGCCGTCAACCGAGTGGTGCTCTTCGATCCGGACGACAACGCGGCGCCTCCCCGGTTGAACCTGCTGCAGGGCCCGGATGCGGACTTTACGAGCGACACCGTGGTGGGGATCTTCCGAAGGATTTACGCCGAGTACTGGGGGCCTCGCACCGACGACATCCTGCGGGCCGCCACACTCACGTTGACTCGGGCCAAGGACCCCACACTGACCCTGGGGGACGTGCCGCGCCTGCTCTCCAATGACGACCTGCGCACCGAGGTGATGGCCAAGGTCGTCCAGAACACCGGTAAGGACGAAGCCCTCGCTGATTTCTGGGGCTGGTACTCCGGGCTCACCGTCTCGGCCCGCTCGTCGGTGACCGGGCCGGTCCTCAACAAACTGAGGACGGCGCTTCTGCGCAAATGGGTGCGCCAAGTGGTGGCCTCGGGGCCTTCCACCATCGACTTGCCGAAGCTGTTCGACTCCGGGCACCTGGTGCTGCTGCGCCTGCCCAAGGGCCGCCTGGGTGAGGACACCTCGAGCCTGATCGGGTCGTTCGCGTTGGCGGCGACCTGGCAGGCGGTCACCGCCCGTATCCACACACCCGAACACCAGCGTAAGGACCTGTGCGCGTACGTGGACGAGTGCCAGAACTTCCTGAACCTGCCCGGCAGTCTGGAGGACATGCTCGCCGAAGCCCGCGGCTACCGGCTCGGCCTGACCCTGGCTCACCAGGAACTCGGCCAGCTCCCGGGGGACCTGAGGAAGGCGGTCTCGGCCAACGCCCGCTCCAAGATCTACTTCTCCGCCTCACCCGATGACGCGGTGAGCCTGCAGCAGCACACCCAGCCGGTGCTGGGCGCCTATGACCTCACTCACTTGGGCGCGTTCCAGGCCGCGGTACGCCCGCTGGTGGGGGCCAAGGAACTCGCAGCGACCACCGTGAAGACCCGGCCCTTGCCGGAGGGGATCAAGGGCCGGGCCACTCAGGTGCGTCGGGCCGCCCGCGTGCACGGGCCTGACGCCCAGGCGCAACCAGAAGAGCGACGGGGAAGCTACTAAAGGGGGCCGATGGTGAGCACTGAAACGGATCCGACCGACACCCTGCTGAGTCTGGTCCCCAAGATCACTCCCCGGGACCGGAAGGTCCTGAACGATCTGTACGACCACCAGGTTCTGACCACCCACCACCTACACCAGTTGCACTTCGAGGGGCGGGCCGTGCGCACGGTCAACCAGCGGTTGCGTCAGCTGCGCTCCTACGAGCTGATCGCTCCGTTCCGCCCCTACACGCGTGCGGGTACGAGCCCTCACCATTGGGTGGTGGACCGGCTCGGCGTGCAGTTGGTGGCCGCGCAACGGAACACAGCGCTAGCGGAGTTGGACTACCGGGCCGACCACCGGATGCGGGTCGCCCTGGACTACCAGTTGGGGCACGTGCTCGGGCTGGCCGACACCTTCGTGGCCTTCGCTCTGGCCGCCCGCCGCACCCGCTCGGCGTCGTTGGAGTGCTGGTACTCCGAGCGTGAGAGCGCGCGCCGGTGGGGGCGCCATATTCGCCCCGATGCCTACCTGCAGTGGGACCAGGACCAGGCGGAGTTGCACGCCTTCGTGGAGTACGACACCGGCACCGAACCCTTGACGAAGGTGGCGCGCAAGATGAAGGGGTACACGAATCTGGCCACGGAGAGCGGACTGGCCTCGATCGTGCTGTTCGCGGTCCATTCCGATCAGCGCGCCGAGCATCTTCTGCACAAGCTCGCCCAAGCACCTTCAGCACAGTTGCGGATGGTGGGGGCCTACGTGAGCACCCACGAACGGCTGCGCAAGCGCGGCCCCGAGCGGGCGGTGTGGCAGGTGCCAGGGGAGTTGAGCGGGCAGTGGTTGAGCCTGGTCGACATCGCTCTGCGCCATCCCCGTAAGGAGCAGGGCCAGGACGACAGCGAGTGATGCGCTATGTCTTCGTTGGTGCGGGGGTTCTCTTCATGGTGCCGGTGCTGTTCATCGGCGTGTTGGGCAACTCGGGCCAGCACGCGGTGGGGGTGCCGGGCGAGGTGGAGGGGATCCCCGCCCCGGTCCTGGAAGCCTATGTTCAGGCCGCCGCACGGTTGGAGGAAGAGTTCGCGGGCTGTACGGGTATGGAGTGGCCGGTGCTGGCCGGGATCGGCAAAGTCGAATCCAACCACGTGGCCGGGAGGCAGGTGTCGGCGTCGGGGGATGTGCGGCCCAAGATGATCGGCCCCCGCTTGGACGGGAGCGGGGTCGGGGGCAACACCACACCCCACATGGACAGCGACAACGGCGAGTGGGATGGGGACACCGAGTTTGACCGGGCGGTGGGGCCGATGCAGTTCATCCCCACCACCTGGGCTTCCCACGGCCTGGACGGCAACGGTGACGGCATCGCCGACCCGCACAACATCCACGACGCCATGTGGAGCGCGGCGGTGTACTTGTGCGTGAGCCACCCCCGAGCCGAGCCGGTCGACTTCACCGACCCGGACCATCTCGAAGCGGCGCTGCTGCGCTACAACCGCGCCGGGTGGTACGTGGACAAAGTCGTGGGGCACATCGACGCCTATGCCGAGATCGCCGCCCAGACCGCTGCGCAGGTTCCCCGGGTGGGGACGGGGGCCAGCAGCGAGCAGGGGCGGGCGGCGGCGGAGTGGGCGCTGGCCCAGGTCGGCAAGCCCTACCTCTGGGGCGGCACCGGCCCACACGCGTTCGACTGCTCGGGGCTGACCATGCAGGCCTGGAAAGCAGCCGGGGTTGCTTTGCCGCGGGTGACCACCGACCAGGTCAACACCGGAACACGCATCGGCTTGGACGATCTACAGCCGGGAGACCTGCTGTTCTACGACACCGGAGCCCCGGGAGGCAGCCCCTCACACGTGACCATGTACGTAGGCGGCGGGCAGATGGTCAACTCACCGCGCACGGGGCAGAGCATCCGGGTCGAACCCGTGGACGGTGAGTACTACAGCGCTCGGTTCGTGGCGGCGGTGCGGCCGGGCTGAGCGGCCACCACCCGCTCCACAACGGAACAGGGCGGCCCCAGCCCGGGAACCCCCGGGTCGGGGACGCCCAGCGGGCGGTGGGGCGGCTGTGGGGCTGTGCGGGCACGTCGCCCGCGCGGCCCCATTTCCCGTGTTTTCGCTGGTCCATGACTTCTACGCAATGCGGGGTTGAAAATACTCGCTTGCATAGGGAAACATCGCACCCACGCCGTTCCACCCGGGTGAACGCGATTCCTATTTGTCCGAATTCTTTCGCGTGCTCAAAAGAAAGGGCTCCTTTGTGATGCCCGCACACACCCTCCGCCTGCCCCCGCTCACCTCGGCCGAGCGGTCGCGAAGAGCCAGCTAGAGGCACCTGTTCGCTGGCATCGGGCGGGGTGTGGAAGCGCAGCCTTGGTGAGGGCGTACGACTTCGCCGGGGCCATTGACACCCGCCCCGCCCCGAACAGCGGAACACGCGCCTCAAGAAAAAGCGAAGAACAAAAGAAAAAGGTGCCTCGGACGGTGCTGGAACACCGCCCGAGGCGTGATCCCCCACCTGAAGCGACCAGGAGGAAGACCATGGACCATGGTAGGGGCCGACACCGCAGGCGTCGACGCGGCTGGGCCAGCCGCGTGCGCTGGACGGTCGGGGCCGTACTCGAAGCCGTTCTCGGCGTGCAGAAGCCGCCGCCCCCGTTGCGCCCGCGACCGGTGAAGAAGGCGCCTCCCCTGCGAGCGGTCGCGGCGGCACGTACCCCGGTGCCGTCTGCGGAGCCTGAGTGGGTGCGTCGCTATGACCACGCCCGTCGCGATCACGCAGAGTGGGCCCGGCGCCTCTACGAGCCCCCGGTGACGCCGAAGCAGGTGCCGAGGTTCGGCTGGTGCGAGGACGACGACGGTGGGCGTGCGGTGCGCCCGTATCTGGTCGCACACGAACAGCGAGGCCGTACCCGGCAACCTGAACCCCGAGCGCCTCACTGGCCCCGGCAAGAGTCGCCAACTCCGGGTGCCTTCTCGCGGGTGAGCCAAGCGCAAGAGCCGGGAGAGTGGGACGAGCTGGCCGGGCTGGTGCGGCAATGGGAGGCGCTGCGCCAGCCTGTCGCCTGACGAGAGAGCCGATTAGCAGGGCCGTTTTCCTACCGGGAGCGGCCCTGCTTTCGGTTGCTCGTCTGGGTGTTTGTGCAGGTAGAGAGTTCGACACCGAGGTCGGGTGGTTCTCTTCACAGTTTTGGTGACGGAGAGTGCCCGAATTCCTCTTGTGAAGTGACTCTGCGTGTGGCTAGTGTCACCCTTCGAAAGCACGGCGTGGGGTCACGTCGGAGAAGGAAACGGAGGTGTGCCATGCGCAGGGTGGTGTGTGCCGCGCTCGTGGTGGCGCTGGCGGGGTGTGCCGCACCGGAAGCAGAACCCGAACAAGCCGAGGCGAGCGCGCCCCTGGCCGCCCCGTCCGCACCCGGGCCTTCCCCGGAGGAGAAGGCCGTGAATGCCTACCTGGGCATGATGGGCGCCGTGGTCGAGGCTTCGCTGGATGGAGCCGAGGACCACCCGGACCTGGAGCTGTATGCGCGCGGTCAGGCCTTGGAATTGGCCACGGGAATGCTCGATGGGGCCAAGGCCATGGGAGAGCCGGTACTGCGCCCCGAGGTCACTGACACTGACCTTGAAGCCGACCCCGCGAGCATCATGGTCGAGGACTGCATGGACAACACCGAATGGGTCATCGAAGGCTTTGAGGAGATGGATCCGGAGGAGCGCAACACACGACTTTTCCAAGCCACGGTCACCGACCAGCAGGGCAAGTGGAAGGTCGACGAGTTGTGGCTCGGGGAGTTTGACGAGTGCTGAGGACACGCTCAGGGGGCTTGTTTCCAGTCGTCATGGCTCTTGTGCTCGTGGCATCCGGCCCTGCTCACGCCCAGGACGGGCGCTTCGCGCACAGCGTCGAGTGCTCAGGAGGAGGGTGTATCGCAGGCGCGCACAGTACACCGCCGCGGCCTCCCGCTATGGACATTCCTTCGGTGCCAGTTTCGGGGGCAGGTGGGACAGGGGGAGAGCCTGCGTCTTCTTGCGAGCTTCCTGATGTGGAGTTCATCCAATCGGGTCAGGAAGGGCCGGTCCGGGTGCCCTTGGGGCGAGCATGGTGTTCGACTTCGGCTTCCTCGGCTTCGCAAGGCTCGGAGGCCCAGGTCGTGATTGATCCGGCTGTGTTGGCTGAGCAGGCGCGGGCGTCGATGACCCTGCCTGTCCCGGAGATCGGGACGGCCCCGCCGCTCGGCAAGCCGAGGTTCGTGAACATGCCCTCCTGGATGTGGATCGACGCCGATGGGTGGGAGCCGGTCTCGGCGACAGCCTCGGTGGGTGCGGGGTCAGTGACGGTGGTGGCTACCCCTGAGCGGGTGGTGTGGGAGACCGGGGACGGCCACCAGGTGGTGTGTGACAGCGCCGGGACGGTGTATTCACCTGCGGTGTTCCGGGAGGAGGGGTCGCCGGACTGCGGCCACACCTATACCTCTCTCCCGCCCGGTGGTGCGGGGGCGGAGGTGGATCTGGTTGCGGTGTGGGAGTGGTCGGTGGCATGGTCCACCAGCACCGGAGACGGGGGCGAGCTGGAGGGCTTGTCGACGTCCTCGGAGGTGGCGGTGCCGGTGAGTGAGATCCACTCGGTGGTCACCCACACCCGCTGACCAAGCGGCAGACATAGGCATGGAAAGAGAGGGCGGGATGGTCGCGCTCGCGAATCCCAAGCAAACCAACCAGAAAACTAAGAATAAGACGGAGGCTCCTGATGGGGGCCGGGAGTGGGAGTCGGTGCGCCTTGCGGCGACTTCGCGTCGCCGGTGGAAGTGGGCGCTGCTGGCCACCGCGTTGATCGTCGGTGGTGGGGCGGCCGGAGCCTGGGCCGGGTTCGCGGGGGAAGACACGGTGCCGGTGGCGGTGCTCTCTGCTGATTTGCCCGCCGGGCACGTGATCAGCGCTTCGGATGTGGCCTCTGTGGAGGCTGTGCCGAGTGAGGGGCTGCGGTTGTTGGCGCCGGACAGGGTGGAGGGGATGGTGTTGGCCCGCCCGGTCTCGGCGGGTTCGCCTTTGGTGGCGGGTTCGGTGTCGGAGACGGCTGTGTGGCCGGAGCGGGGGTCGGCGCTGGTTGCGTTGCCGGTCGCCGTGCTGCCTCAGGGGTTGGAGGCGGGAACGACGGTGGACCTGATCCCGACCGGGGGCGGAGCCCAGGAGGTGGTGGAGGACGACGAGAACACGGTCCAAGGCAGTTCTGGGGTGGTGACGGCTCTGGTGCACCGTGTGGTCGCGGATGGCGGTGACGGGTTCGGTCCCGGGGATCAGGCGGTGGAGGTGGTGGTGCCGCGCGAGGACGCGGGCCGAGTGGCGGGTGCGGTCGCTGCGGGTGAGGTGCATATCGCGGTGGTCAACCCGCACGAACAGGCCGAGAACCAGGACGGGGAGGGGAGCGAATGACGGTGGTGGCGGTGTGCTCGCTGAGTGGGGCTCCGGGGGTGACGAGTCTGGCCACGGCTATGGCCGCCGCCTGGCCGAGCGGAGTGCTGACGGTGCCGGTGCTGGTGGAGGCTGACGCTTCCGGGGGCGATGTGGCGGCCTGGCACGGTCTTGAGCCGGGCCCGAAGGGGTTGGTGTCGTTGGCCGCTGCGTCACGTTCTCATGCTCCGGTGGAGGTACCGGTGGCCCTGCCTTCGAACGAGGGCGTCGCCGAGAGCGGCCATCACCCGTTGCTGCGTCATGCGCTCGAGCTACCGGGTGGGCTGCGGGTGGTGGCGGCCCCGAGCGACCCGCTCGAGGCGGGCCGTGCGGTGGAGGTCCTGGCCCGCAACCCTCGGCTGCTGAAGGCGGGGAGGGTGAGCGTGGTGGATGTGGGGCGTGCGGTGCCGGGGTCCGCGGGGGCGGCCCTGCTCCGCCACGCTGACACCGCTGTGGTCTTGGTCGAGGCGGGTCAGGTGGAGCAGGCCGAGCGGCTGCGGGTGTGTGCCCCGGTTCTGGCTTCGCTGCGCCAGGACGGGGTCCGGGTCGGCCTGGCCATCACCGGGGCGTGCCCGCACACGGATAGCGAAGTCTCCGATGTCGCGGGTGGGTTGCCGGTGTGGGCTCGTGTCCCGCATGACCCCACGGGGGCTGGGTTGGTGCGGGGTGAGCACCATCCGCCGCAGCGGTTGAGGGATCGGCTGGCGGCGTGGCGTGCTCAGCGCCGTGACCCTGACGGTTTGGAGTGGATGCCGCTCATCAAGGCCGCCAAAGCGCTGGCGGAGTTGTGCGATGACTTCGACGGCCTCGGACTCAGTGCGGGGGAGCGTCGGGTGTTGGAGGTGCAGGCCGCATGAGGACCATGTATCCAGCCCTGCACCTGTCACCGGTCATGGGGGAATCTGGTGGCGAGGACTCGTTGCGCACGGCCGCGGTGGAGCTGGCCGGCCGCGTCACCGAACACCTTGTCACCCACCCCGAAGAGTCAGCGGACACCGATGCGGTGGGCCAGCTCGTCGACACCCTTCTGGAGGAAAGGGCGCGCACGGCCCTGGTACAGGGCACGCAGGGAACGGTAGACGAACCGCGCCTTCGCCGCCTGGTCCTGGACCACGTCCTTGGGCTCGGGCCGGTAGAGGAGTTGCTGGTCGAGCCGGGGGTGCAGAATATCCACATCACCGGCAACGCCCCTGCGGTTGTGGACTTCGGAGGTGGACGAAGGGAGCAACGCTCTTCGGTGGTGGCCACCGACGATGAGCTGGTGGCTTTGGTGCAGCGGGCCGCAGCCCGTGCACCGAGCGGTGAGCGCAGGTTTGATATGTCCGCACCGATTCTGTCCATGGAACTGCCAGGAGGAGAACGCCTCTCGGCGGTGATGCCGGGTGTGGCGGCTCGTCCGACCCTGACCATCCGCCGCCACCCCGCCCAGCACCTGCGACTGAGGGATCTGGCCCGCTCCGGGATGGTCGACCAGACCGCACAGAACCTGCTTCGGGCAGCGGTGCGGGCCCGGTTGAACATCCTGATCAGCGGCGCGACGAACTCGGGGAAGACCACCCTGCTCAGGGCTTTGCTGGGGACCCTGGAGGGCGAGCGGCTCATCACCGTGGAGGATGCCTTCGAGCTGGGTCTGCACCGGGCTGACAGCGACCTGGATGTCCAAGCCCTGCAGGGGCGTCCCGCGAACGTGGAGGGCATCGGTGAGGTCAGCTTGGCGGAGTTGGTGCGGGCGGCGTTGCGGATGTGCCCGGACCGGGTGATCGTCGGGGAGACCCGGGGCCCGGAGACCATCGCTCTTCTCAATGCCATGAGCATGGGCACGGATGGGTCGATGTCCACTATCCACGCCTCGAGTTCGCAGCAGGTGTTCGCGAAGTTGGCCGCCTACTGCGCTCAGAGCCCGGAGCGGTTGACGGCTTCGGCGACGGCGTCGTTGGTGGGGGCGGCTCTGCATCTGGTGGTGCACATCGACACCACCCCGGTGGGGGAGCGGTACGTGGCGAGCGTGCGCGAGGTGGTGGGGGCTGAAAGTGAGCAGGTGATCTCCAACGAGATCTACCACCGCGCGCCGAATACTTCCTCGGGTGAGTTGGTGTGTGCGCCGTCCGGGGTCGTCGCGGACCGTCTGGAACGGGTCGGGTACGCGGGACGGGGGTGGGTGTGATGAGCCCGTGGGACTGGACAGCGGGAGGGTTTGCGGTCGGTGGGGTTCTGCTGGGGGCTGGGATCGCGTGCGCTGCCTACGTGGTGTGATCTTGCTTCGGTTCGGTGGACAGGTGTCCGCTTTCGGATACTTTGTCATTGAACGAGGAGATTGAAGTGCCCAAGACCCGCCCTGCGTACCCGCCGGAGTACCGCGATCAGATCATCGCGCTGGCCCGCTCCGGCCGTAGCCCCGAGGACCTGGCAGCTGAGTTCGAACCCTCGGCCCAGACGATCCGCACCTGGATCAATCAGGCCAAGATCGACTCCGGCCAGGCAGAGGGCACCACCAGCGATGACAAGGCCGAACTGGCCCGCCTTCGCCGAGAGAACGCCCAGCTGCGCGAAGAGCGCGAGATCCTGCGCAAGGCCACGGCTTTCTTCGTCCGGGAGACCAGTCGGTGATGTTCCGGCTGATCGACGAAGAAAAGACACGCCACTCCGTCTCCCTGATGTCCCGGCTGCTCGGCGTATCGCGGCAGGGCTACTACAAACACCACCACCGAATCCAGGACGGCCCCACGGCCAAGGAACGCTCCGACGCTGACCTGTCCGAGCGCATCCAGGGCCACCACGAGCGCTCCCGCGGCACCTACGGCTCCCCCAGGCTCCAGGCCGACCTGGCCGAGCTCGACGGCATCCGCGCTGGACGCAACCGCATCACCCGGCTGATGCGCCGCCAGGGCCTGGTCGGGGTCCACCGCCGCACCGGCCGCAAAAGCCTGACCTCCCAGGACCGGATGGCCACAGCCCCACCGGATCTGGTCGGTCGTGACTTCACCGCCCATGCCCCCAACACCAAGTGGAGCGCGGACATCACCTACGTGCCCACCGACCAGGGGTGGGTGTACCTGGCGGTGGTGATGGACCTGTTCTCGCGCCGCATCGTGGGCTGGGCGATGGCCCCTCACATGCGCGCCGATCTGGTCTGCGACGCGCTGGCCATGGCGGTGACCGCCCGCCGTCCCGGTCCGGGGCTGATCCATCACTCGGACAAGGGATCGCAATACACCAGTCTGGCCTTTGGTCGCCGCTGCGAAGAGGCAGGGATCGCTCCCTCGACGGGGCGGACGGGGTCGTGTTACGACAACGCCGTCACCGAGAGCTTCTTCGCGTCGTTGGAGACCGAGTTGATCGACCGCACCCGTTTCGCCACCAGGGCGGATGCGGAGCGGGAGGTGTTCTCCTATATCGAGGGGTTCTACAACCCCTGGCGGCGGCATTCGGCCAATGGTCAGCTCAGCCCGGCTGAGTATGAACGTCGCCACACCGAAGTTGCTCAAGACAGGCTTGCGGCGCTGTCTCAGGCCGCGTAAAACCCCAGCTCACAGGTGTCTACCGAACTGAAGCAACATCAGTGAGTCTTCTTCCCCAGCGAGCATCCTTGGGCTCGAACCCGCATGGGTGGGCGCGGGTGTTGCGCCAGCGCCACACCTGGGTCCGCTTGGCCGCTGCATCCGGGGCTGGGGCGCTGGTGGGTGTGGTGACGGGGTGGCCGGTGGGGGTGGTGCTCGCTGCGGCGGCAGGGTGGTGGATGCCCGCCCTGCTCGGCCCCGACACCACTTCCCAGAAGCAGGCTGATCTCGCGGAGGCGTTGGCGTCGTGGGCTGAGCAGTTGCGGGACATGATCACCGGTGCTTCGGGGCTTCATCAGGCCATCGCCGCGACGGTGCCGGTCGCCCCTGAGCCGATCCGGGCTCCGGTCCAGGGGTTGGAGGCCCGGTTGCGGGCGGGCCAGCCCATGGACCAGGCCGCGCCGGTGTTCGCACGGGATGTCGATTCGGACCTGGGCGATCTGGTGGCCCTGACCCTGACGATGGGGGCTTCCCGGCAGAGCGGGGATGTGGCCGGTGCCCTCTCGCGTCTGGCTGAGGCGGCTCGGGAGCGGGCGAGTAGCATCGCCCGGGTCTCGGCCTCAAGGGCGCGGGTGCGCTCCTCGGTGCGCATCATCGCCGCCGCCACCACGATCATGCTGGTCGGGATGGTCGCGCTCAACCCGGGTTTTCTTGAACCGTTGGGCACGGTGACCGGCCAGCTGATCCTCGGCCTGGTCGGCGGTGTGTGGGCCCTTTCGTTCTTCTGGCTCGCCCGCCTGGCCGCCCCGGCCGAGCAGCCACGCCCCTTCTCCCCGACACCCGTGAACAGAGCGGCCGTGGCAGGGGTGGGTGGTGGCCGGTGAGCATCATGATGCTGGGCCTGGCCGGGAGCATGCTCGGAGCCGGGGTGTGCGCTGGTGCCTACGCGCTGCGCCGACCCACCCTGACCGAACGACTGACCCCGCGGCCAGAACCCGAACCCCGCACTGTCCCGCGCGGGAGTTGGATCCGGCGGGTGGGACACCGAAGTGGCAGCCTTCTTGCCCACGTCGGGCTTCCGGGGCCAGTCATGGCCAGGACCTTGGCGGCAGCGGGTACTTCGGTGGAGGACTACCGGGCCGAGAAGGCAGCTTCGACCGGCCTCGGTCTCCTGCTCGCCGTTGTGTTGTTCGCGGTGGGCGATGTTCTTCCGCAGGGCCTGCCGGTGGGGCTGCTCGCCCTTCTGGTCCTGGCCGGGTGTGTTCTGGCCCCCGACCTAGCGGCGCGCGGCGCGGCGGTGCGTCAGCGCGGCGAGCTGAGGGCGGCCACCTCGGCGTTGGCTGACTTGGTGGTTATGGGGCTGGCGGCTGGTGCCGGTGCCACCGGGGCGCTGACAACAGCGCTCCAGCACGGGAAAGGCACGGCTCCTGAACGCATTCGGAAGGCGGTGCACTCGGCCACGGTGCGCCACCGGCCCCCGTGGGAAGGCCTCGAAGCTTTGGCGGTGGAGAGCGGGGTGCGTGAACTCTCCGAGCTCGCCGCGTCGCTGCGGTTGGGCGGCGCCTCGGGTGCGCGCACCCGTACCTCACTGACGGCCAAAGCCACGTCGTTGCGGGCTCGCCGGTTGGCTGAGGTCGAGGCCACCGCCCTCGCGGCTACCGAACGCATGGCCTTGCCGACCATGGGGCTGGTCTCAGGCTTTCTCCTGCTCATCGTCTATGTCGCGCTGGTCCACGTGATGGCCGGTTTCTGAGTCTGTAGAAGGAGTCCCAGAGTGAAGAGCACTCTTCGACATGCCTGGAGTCGTGTACGCACACGGCTCACCCCAGCCCGCCGAGTCATCTCGGATGCGGGGTCATCGACCACCGAGTGGGTGTTGACGATCATGGTGGCCATCACCATCGCCACCGTGGTCGGCGGCATCCTCATCTCCGAGTTCACCTCGGCGGCTGAGTCCATCGACCTGGGCGTGAACCGGTGACCCACCCCGCCTATCTCCGCACCCAACCCCGCCGCTGGTGGGGGAGTCGCAGCGATCGGGGCAGCGCCGAAACCTTGTTCATCCTGCCGTTGGTGTTCGGGATGGTGCTGGCCGTGGTGCAGGTGGGGCTGTGGGCCCACGCCCAGCACCGAGCCCAAACGGTTGCCTCTCAGGCCTTGTCGGCAGCGAGGGCGTTCGACGGGACTACGGCTGCTGCCTACGAGCGGGCCGAACAGGCCCACGACCAGCTGGGCGGGAGCGTGCTGCGGGCGGTGCAGGTGGAGGCCGAGCGGGGCCCGGAGCGGGCGCGGGTGCGGGTCAGCGGCCAGGCCCCGAGTCTGCTGCCCGGGGCGCGAGTGCCGGTCTCCTCGCAGGTGTCGGGCCCGGTAGAACACCTGGCCCCATGACCATTCAGAAAACCCGCGAGCAGGGGCGCAGGAAGAGCCGAAGCGATAGGGGCAGCGCATCGGTGGAACTGACCCTTCTGGTGCCAGTGATCGTGCTGGCTTTGGTGTTGATGGTCGTGGCCGGGCGCCAGGTCTCGGCCGCGCTCATCACCCAGGACGCCGCGGCGGCAGCAGCACGGGTCGCCTCGCTGCAACGCGAGGCGGGTGCGGCGCGGACCCAGGCTCGGCAGGCGGCGGAACAGGAACTCACTGACCGGGGACTGGTGTGCGCACCGTTTGCTGTGCGGGTCGACACCAGCCGGTTCGTCCCGGGCGGAGCTGTTGGTGTGGAGGTGCAGTGCACGGTGACGGTGGTGGATCTGGGCGGGCTCGGCGGTCAGCGAACCTTGACCGCAGGCGCTGCTTCTCCGGTGGACCCCTATCGAGGGAGCACCCCGTGAAGGACTTCGCTCCCCGCGCGGTTCACGGGCGCCGTCGCCGCTCCAGGGCAGATGACGGGCAGGCATCGGTGTTCTTGATTCTGCTGATGCCCCTGCTTGGAGTGATGTTCGCGCTGGTGTGGGAGGGCGGGCAGATGCTGGTGGCCAAAGCGGAGCTGATGACCGTGGCGCACTCAGCGGCCAGGGCGGGCACCCACCAGGTGGACCAGACGGCCACGTTGGATGCGGGAACACCGGTGCTGGATGAGGAGCATGCGCGCCGAGCAGCGGTGGAGTACTTGGACTCGGCCGGGGTCAGGGGCGGGGCGGTGGCCGAGGAGGGGCGGGTCGTGGTCGTGGCCCGAGCTGTCTACTCGCCGGTGTTGTTGCCGATCGCAGAGTCCGAGATCGAGGCCCAAGCGAGCGCGACCGCCCATCAGTCCTAACGGCTCTGGCCTGCGTATCTGAACAGAACAGTTCTCGAAGAAGGAAGGCGTAAGAGGTATGCCCAAGAGCGCCTGGTCGGTTGTCGGGGAAGCGCTGCTCTCGGTGGTCATGTTGATCGGTCTGCCGGTGCTGGCGTCCAAGCTCGGGTGGCCGCTGGGGGAAGGCGTCTCGTGGGTGTGGTTGTGGCAGTACCTACGGGGCGGGGCCCTGCCCGCAGAGGTCGTCCTCGCAGTGTTCGTGGCTCTGCTTTGGGTGGTGTGGGCCGCCTATCTGGTCGTTATCGCTCTGGACATCCTCGCCTTGCTGCGCGGACTCGTGCCCCGGGTCGGGTTGGTGCGCTTGGTGTGGGTCCTGGCCACGGGAGGAGCGACCGCAACGAGTACGCACACAGCGGCCGTGGCCGCTCACGCCGAAACCACTGTTGAGGTTCCCGCCCCTTCGGTGTCGGAAGGGCAGGAGCACCTCGCACCCGAACACCAAGGCCAGGACCAAAGCGGGGTGATCGAGAGGACCCGCACCTTGTCCGGGTTCGGCTTCGACTCAGCCGATCTCACCTCTGGCATGCGGGACTCGTTGGAGCCGACCCTGGGCATGATCAACGACTTCCACCTGGCCGACACTTCAGTCGTGGTGACCGGGCACACCGACCCGGTCGGGGATCCCGGCTACAACCAGGGCCTGTCGGAGCGACGAGCTCAGGCGGTCGCGGACTACCTCGCCGAACACCTGAATGAGGAAGTCGAGTTCGAGGTCGCCGGGGCGGGGTCGGCTCAGCCCCCGGCTGATGCGAGGGCATCTTACGCCGAGCACCGGCGCGTGGAGATCGCTTACAGCCTGCAACCCCCAAGTGTCGAGGAGCCGGGGGCCGAAGAGAAGAGCGAAGGCGAGGGCAACGCCGCAGAGGAGCCGTCCGAGTCCTCGCCCGAGCAGGTGCAGCTGGACGTGACCCCCACCAGCTGCGGCCACGGGCCGAGCCCGTTGTTGGTGGGTGCTGTGGCCGGAGCAGCGGGGGTGGGGGTGGGTTATGCGGCTGGGCGCCGCCATGCCCACACACGCAGTCCTCGGCCCACCGTGAAGGCTCCCAAGAGCGGGGCGGGTCCGGCCCAGGGTGAGGACAGCTCTGCCGAGACCGGCGACGGCCTCGCCCCCACCGGGGGTGAGCTGGTGCGTGATGACCTCGGGGGCGCTGAGAACGGCATCATCGACTCCGACGCCTACCTACTGGTCGGCCAGAGCGCTCGGGTCGACGCACGTGAAGGGGTTGCCTTCACCGGGGCCCACTCCGCTGAGGTGTTGGCGGCTGCGGCCATCGGTCATGAGGGACAGGGCCCGGTCGTGGCCACCGGTCCGGTGGCGGAGGCGCTGGGCGGCAGTGACGCGCTCACCTCTGGTGTGCAGGTCGTGGCTGATCTGCCTGGAGTGCGGCTCGCGGTGGAAACGGCTCTGCTGACGAGCCAGCGACAGCACATGGACGACGAACTCGGAGCGGACGAGGTCAGTGAGACCGGCGGTCCTCCCGTCCTGGTGGTGTGCACAGCCGCAGAGGTGCGCGATGCCCGCGATGCCCACCATGCGCTTAGGGGCATCCCTGGGATCGTGGTGGGGGTCCTGGGCGAGCTCGAGGGCCTGGGAGCGGTGGTGCACTGCGATGATCTGGGCCTGGGGAGGGTGATTTCCGTAAGCGGCCAGACCGGTGCGGTTGGTCCGCTGCGGCACCGCGTTCGTCCAGGGGATCAGAACACCCCGGACGAGGAGGAGACCTATGTCCCCGAGGCTGCCGATCCCCACCCCGAACCCGGCCCCGAACCGGAACCCACTCCTGAGCCCGAGCCTGCTCGTGGGGTCTCAGCCCCTGCTGTTCTTGAGAGCGAGCCAGAGGTCGAGCCTGCCCTGGCCGTTGAGGAGAGCAGTAACACCTCGCCCCCGGTACGGGTGCGGCTGTTCGCCCCGCAGGTGGTGTGTGAGGTGAGCGGGCGTGATGCGCTGGCCCGCTCCAGTTCACGGCTGCTGCTGGCGATGCTCGCTCTGAGCCCCCACGGGCTTTCCGAGAGCCAGATCGACGAAGTCCTCGCCTATGGAAAAGACGAGCCCAAGGCCCGCAAGGACCGCTACAACGCCATCACCGGCCTGCGTGCCCCGCTACGAGAAGCACTCAAATCCGAAGACGACATCCTCTTCAAGGAGAACGGAAGGTACGTCCTCCAAGAAGGCCTGTTCGATATCGACGTGTGGCACACGAACGAGCTTCGGCAACGTGTGAACCTTGCCGAGGAAGACCGGGAAGCGCTCCTGCGTGAGTTGGTGAACGTCTGGGAGAAGCCGCTCCTGTCCGATTGTGGTGAGGAGTGGTTTGAATCTCACCGAAAGCACTTCACCGACCAGCTCGTCGAGGTGCTGGCCCTGTTGGCCAAAGAAACCGAGTCAGCGGAATCGCGCGTTTCCTATTTGAAAAAAGCCATGGAACTGGACCGTTTCAACGAATCCATCTACCAGGACACGATGTGCGTCTATGGTGGAATGGGTCGCCCCGACGCGGTCCGGCGTACCTACCGGGCGTTGGAAACAGCCCTCGGCGAGCTGAAAAAGAAACCCAGCCCGGTGAGCAAGCAACTCCTGGACGGGCTCACCCGCCCCGAGGCCCAGCCGCAGGGGTAGGCCAGGGGCGGAAAACAGGGGGCTCCTGTGACTACGCCTGTGACTATGCCTGTGACTACGCTCGTCCCCTTGCCTGTGACTACGCCTGTGACTACGCCAGCGCCCCCAGTGGCCCCATCAGGTCGAAAACCGGCATCATTGCAGGTCAAAGCCACTTTGAGTGTGACCCACGGGTCCAGACTTATACCCAGTGGGTAGTCAACTTCACGTAGGGGGCGGCGGCCCCTCCCTCCCCGGCGGCGGGTCGGCCTACCGGCCGACCCGCCCCCTTTTCTTTTCATCCTCCCTATCCCCTCCCTTCTCTCTCCCTCCCAAAAAGCCAAAAAACAACCCCATAAATAAAACTCATATCATTGACTTGGGCTGTGGTGATCGCCCAGAAGTGCGTCGCTCATGCGTTTCATGATCACCCAAAAACGCGCCAGGCATGCTCGCGGCCGGCCCCCACGCGCGCGTAGGCGCGCACGCGCGATTCCTCCTCTAGGAAACCCGCGCCGAAAAAAGATCCGAGAAAACCGGCGACACGAGTTGACAACCCGCCCCGGGCCAAGTTGCTATGGGGTTGTTCCCGAAACGGCGGCGCCGTTTCGGGGCGGCGGGGAAGCTTTCTCGCGACACGAGTTGACAAACACGTGTCACCCAAGATCATCTTGGGTTCCGCCCCGAAACACGCACCGTTCCGGGGCGGGCGAAAAAAGGTTTCGCGGCGGAGTTGACAAACACTAGTCACCCAAGCGAACCTCGGACCGCCAAACAGAAACGCCCGTACATTTAAAGGGGGTTTGTTAATGCGCACCTTGCGCGCAATCGGGATTATCGGAATGCGGGTTTTCGCCCGGCCGAAGCCGCCCACTCAGGCGATGATCGCCAACCAGGCCCGCGCCCAACGGGCAGCGAAGGTAGCGGTCGACTACGAGGCGGCGATCATCCGGGAGCTGGCCGCGCAGGGCGAGGCACACCACCTGTTCCGCACGCAGGGCTCGAGCGAGGCCGCCCGGCAGGCGGCACACGACCACCGCCGCGCTGAGGAGCAGCGCACCGCCCTCGGAGCCACGCTGTTTCAGTTGCACGCGCACCGGACCGTGCCGGCCACCTGAGCCACCGAAAAACACCAACGCGAAAGGACCGCCATGACCGAGAAAACCCGAGTGCACCTGTGCGGGGCGACCCTGATCTGCCCCGAGTGCGCCGAAGGGGTGCGCAACCTGCCGCCCACCGACATGGCCCCGGGCTACGCCAGGCCCGACTTCAGCCACCACGACGGCAGCACCCTGTGCCCGGTGTTCAGCCACGGTTTCGCTAGCCACCTGAGCGGGCGCATGCCTGCCGCGCCGGTCGCGTTCCTACCGGTCACGGCCGTACCCCGGACCTAGAGCGGGCCGGTGCGCAGGCGCCAACCTGCACACCGGCCCACCACAAAACCACCCGCGCCCACCGGACAGGTGTGGAGCCAGGACGGCTGGGCGCGGGCCCAACACAACAACCCAGAAGGAGTGTGCTGTGAGCACGAGTATGCCCTACGCCCGACCGGTCGATGTCACGCCCGAACACGTTCAGCAGTTGCGCATGAGCGGCCCGGACGGCCTGCTGGTGTGGCAGGAGAGCCTGGGCCAGCCGGCGGTATGGGCACCGACCGCCCACGTAGACGCCCACACCATGATGATCGCCTCGGGCCGCATCCTGGACACCATCCGGCGCAACCACCCCGACCCCGACACGCTCGACGACGGCGACATCGCCTTTGAGCTGAGCATCCTGGGCAACGAAACCACCCCGGACTGGCCCCGGGTGCAGGCCCTGACCCACCTGCTCACCCCGATCCGCAGGCGGGTGTGGGAGGCCCAGGGGATCTGCCTGACCCAGCCCCCCGAGTACGGGAGCAGCGCGGACGGGACCCACTACATCAGCGACACCTACGCCCACCCCGACGGGGACCTGCACGCCCAGGTCTGGGTCGCCTTCGCCTACGAGCAGCCGACCAAAATCCTCCTGGGCTGGCCGCAGGACGAGGCGCGCGGGGGCAGCGAGATCACCCTGGACGTGTGTTTCAGCACCCCGGCCCTGACCAAGGCCGAGCTGATCGCACAGACGGTCATGACCGCCCTGAGCGCGGGCCGCTAACACCGCGCCCCATCTACACGGGCCGCCCCTGCACACAGGGGACAGGGGCGGCCCCCTCCACCCACACACCTTCGCGCCGAGCGCTGTGTTCGGCGCGCGCGGAAAGGACCTGCGCTATGAGCGCTACTGCGTTGCGCGATTACTTCGACGGGGCCCGGATCACCGTGAGCGATCTGGAAGACCTCGACCGCACCGGGCCGGGCGGCATCATCTACGCCTGCACCCGCACCGGCGAGTACGCCCTGACCCACACCCGCTACCAGACCTGGGGCCGCAGCCCCGTGATCATCTACGGACACGGCGACCTGCACCACGACCTCACCCACCACAAGGGGGACTGGCAGAACCTGGCCCGGGACCTGACCGGCCAGGCCCGGGACCAGATCGAGAACTGGACCCGCCACGCGGTGTTGACCCCCCACCTGGTCGGAGCCCTACGCCGAGACATGCGCGCCCACGGCATGGCCCTGAACCACCGGCCCGAGCACGGCCGAACCGAGGACGGCGGGCACTGGATCGAGGACGGGTTCGCCAGCACCCACCACCCCCGGATCACCTTCCAGATGACCTACATCCAGCGCCACCGCGACAGCCTCCTGATCAGCCTGGCCATGTACGACCGGGGCCGCTACGTGACCTGCTGGCCCGAGCGCACCACCGTGACCAGCGGTGTCCCGTTCTGCGTACGCGAGGCCCCCGACCGCATCCGCCGCCACCTGGACCTGCACGACTAACACACCCGCCCGGGGCCGCCCCCAAAGGGGCGGGGCGGCCCCGACCACCCACACCCGTATCCGCGCGCCGTGCGCTGTGTTCGGCGCGCCCACCGAAAGGAACCGACTGTGACCGCACATGCACCGCGCCTGCTCGAGGCTCTGGAGATCTACTTCGAGTACGCCGAGGTCACCTCGCACCTGTTGCGCGCCCTCTACGACCTCGGGCCGCGCGGCATGATCGTCGCCAACTTCCGCTCCCGTGAGTTCGAGACCACCTTCACCCTCGACCACACCGACGAGCTGGTCCTGCCCGTCTACGGCTACGGCGATCTCACCCACGACCTGGGCCACCTCCGTGAGCACTTCGGCACCTGGGACGACCTCGTCTCGGCGGTCGACTCCACCGCCTACGACTGCCTGGCCGAGCGCATCGAGCACCGCGCCGCCACCCCGTACGCGGTGATCCGGATGCGCGAGCGCCTGGAAGAGCTCGGCTTCTCCATGACCACCGCCCCCTCCTACCGCCGCCGCTACCTGTTTCCAGGCCACTACCAGGGCCCCTCGGTACGGGAAGTGCGGGAGACCTACATTGACCGCGCCCACCCGCAGGTGCGCGTGATGCTCAAGCACCCCCTGCCCGAGAAGGGCCAGCGGCCCGGCCCCTCGCTGATCAAGATCACCGACCACGACCGCCACGTGAAGGGCTGGCCCAAGACCGTGCCCCACCAGTTCACCGCCAATGCCCAGGCGTGCCTGATTCGGGACCGGGTCAACGCCCACCTGGCCCGTACCCGCGCCTAACCCCCGCACCACCGGGGCCGCCCCGTCAACACGGGGCGGGGCGGCCCCCTCTACCGCACGCCGAGCGCTGTGTTCGGCGTGCCATGAAAGGAACCCGTCATGCGTGCCAGCAGGTATTCCCGCCAGGGACAGCGGATCACGGCCTCGATGCTCCGCACCCTCTACGACACGGGCCCCGGCGGCCTGATCATCGCCCAGGACACCACGGCCCCCTTCACCCTCACCCACTCCCGTGACCTGGACCTGAAGTGCCCGGACCAGGTCATCATCTACGGCCACGGCGACCTCACCCACGAGCTGGCCTGCGGCGAAAACGTGTGGACGCACCTTGCGGACGAGGCCACCGAGGCGGCCCGCCCCGAACGTGACCTCTTTTACTCCCGCGCCCTAGGAGCGCCCCTCGGGCAACTGCGAGAGCACATGCGCGCCCACGGCATGGACCTGACGCACCGGCCGGTCTTCGACCGGACCGAGGAGGGCGCCTTCCAGGTGGAGGACGTCTACGCCCTCAGGGACGAGGGCGACCTCACCATCGGCGCGAGCTGCGTACGCGGCCCCGGGGACGCACTCCAGGTACAGACACGGCTGTTCGACCAGGGGCGCCCGGTCAACGTGCACCCCGCATGCACCGTAGGCGGCCAGAACGCGGCCAACGTAGCTGAAGAGATGTCGGCGCAGGTCAAAAGCTATTTGACCCGCAACCAGGCCTAGCCCCCGCAACACCGGGCCGCCCCACAACGGGCGGGGCGGCCCCACCACCGCACGCCAACCGCTGTGTTTGGCCTGCCCAAAAGAAAGAGGAGCCACTGTGGCTTTGGAAATCAACGCCGCCTATGTCCAGGCCCGGTTCGGACCGCTGGCCGTGACCCCCAACCAGGTGCGCCAGGTGCACCAGTCCGGCCCCGGGGCGGTGATCACCGCCGACCTGGTCTCAAGCCGCTACCAGGCACACGCCCCCGGCGAGCTCGACCCGCGCCAGAACGCCCGCCTGGTGGTCTTCACCCACCAGGACCTGCAGCACCTGGTGAACAAACAGCACACCCTCGATTGGAAGCGCCTCGCCCAGGACGCCACGACCGCGCTGCGCCAAGACATGCACGACTGGCCCTCCGCCTGGTTCGCCTCGGCCACGGTGGTGGCGTTGCGGGCCGCCCTGGCCACCGAAGGGTTTTGGCCCCACACCCGCACCTACATCACCGACGGGGAAGAAGCCAGGGCCATCCAGACCCTGGTGTTCACCCCCGACCCCCGAGTCCTGATGAGCATCGACCTTCCGGCTCTGCCCCAGGGCCCGGTGATGTGCGAAGCCCGCCTGATGAGCGACCGCTACGCGGAACTGACCTACGCCCAGGGGCCGGTGTGCACCGACACCGCCCCCGACATCGCCCAGGGGCTGGCCGGTGAAGCCCGCGCCGTGCTGAACCACATGTGACCCCACACCACCCGGGGTGCGCCCGACACCGGGCGCACCCCGACCAGGCCCCACACCTCGGGGCCCATCACCCACACCTGAAGGGACCACCCGAATATGACCACGAACACCGTGCCCTCACGCGACCTTCTTCTGACCGCCCTGACCCAGGCCACGAACCCGTTGACCGTGACTGAGCTGGCAGATGAGGCCGGGGTGGGCAAGTCCACCGCCTCCAAGTACCTGCCCGCCCTGGAGAAGGAAGGGCTGGCGGTGCGCACCCCGGGCGGGCGGGAGGGGCGGCGGCGTCTGCCTGACCACTGGCAGGCCACCCCGATCGCCTCGAGCGAACCGACCCTAGAGACCGAGAAGGTCAGCACTGCAGAGGCCCCCTCGGCCCCGGCCGAGGACCTGGAGGAGGCCGTGCCCGAGCCGCCCGCAACCGGGGAAGCGGCCGAAGACCAGCACCCGCACCCACAGGACACCGCCCCGGCCCCGGTCACCGGGGGCGAAACGTCACCGCCCACCTCGGAGCGCAAGCCCTCGCCGGGGCAGGACCACCAAGCCCAGCACCCGGACACCGAACCGGCATCGACCTCCACCTCTGCCGCTCCCACACCTGCACCTCGACGGACCGCACCCGCACCCGAGCCCGGCACCAGCACCACCTCGGGGCGGGAACCGGTGCACACCAGCACGGGCGCGAGTGAGGAGGGGGTCAACCCGGTGAGCGGGTCGCAGCGGCTGGCACCGGGCGAGCTCAAGCTCATGGTCTGGGCCCTGCTCAAGAACTCCCCCGAGGAGGAGTTCACCGCGACCGAGCTCAGCCACCTGCTGCAGGGCCGCTCCATCGGGGCCATCCAGAACAACCTCGCCAAGCTCGCCAAGGAGGGCAAGGCCGAGCTGGCCTGCGAGAAGCCGCGCCGGTACCGGTTCACCGCACCGACCGCCTGACCCCACCCGCCCCCGGGGGTGTGCGCGAACTACCAGCGCACACCCCCACCTTCTACATACCCCAGGGGAGTATTTCCGTGTTTGATCTTCTCTACCCCTACCTGACCGCCCAGACAGGGTGGTCAGGTAGGGGGAACCGGCCCTGCCCCCGGGCTCTGGCAGTGGCGCTGTGTGGGGCGAGCGTCGCTGCGACCCTGTGCGGACTGACCGTGCGCGCCCACCGTTTGCTGCAGACCTACTACGTGCGGGGCGACTGGCCCGGCATGGTCCACCTGACGGAGAAGGGACCGGGGACGGTGTGCGGGGTGTGCGGGCACCACCTGTCCGTGCACGACCGCTTCACCGGCCAGTGCTGCCACGGCACCCCCATGGGCCTGTTGGCGGTGTGTATCGCCCTACCCCTGCCCCGGCCGGTGCGCGCCCTCGCCCAGCGGGCCGGGTGCGGATGCCGCCTGCACCCGTGGCGGCACTGACCTCTCACCCGAAAAGCCGAACCGAGGTCCCCGGCCCCCACTCAGAAATCTGGGTGGGGGCCGGGGACTTTTCTACTCGTTTCGGACCGCTTTGGGGGCGTGGTGTCGAATCCCGGGGGTGGGGCGCGCTTCTTCCTCAGTGAAGGGCAAAACACAAACGAGAAGGGATTCGGCCTTGGGACACACCCCGAACACCACCTCGCACGACGGGGGCCGACCGCCGTTGGCGATCTGGCCCTGCGCACCCGACCACACCTCGCCTCGCGCCTCGTCTCGGACCCACCTCGGGGAGGTGAGTATCCCGGACCGGCTGGCCGCACGGCTGGTGGCCGAGTACACCCGCCCCGGAGACCGGGTCGCGGACCTGACCGGTGTGGGTGAGATTGCCCAGCAGGCTTGGGAGCGGGGCCGCCCCCTGCAGGTGCTGCACCCGAGCCTGGACGCACCGGGCGCCACGGCGGCTTTGGATCTGGAGGTGGCGTGGGCGGAGTTGACCGTGGCCACGGTGACCCCGTCCACCTCGTGCGTGCTCTCGCCCCAGGTAGCCGGGCGTCGGATGCGGGCTCGGGTGGAGTTCGCGGCTCTGATCACTCGGCCCGGGGGGATCGTCGCGGTCGTGACTCCGGTCGGGCATTCCCCGGTCGGTGTGGTGGATCCGGCGCCGGGGGTGGTGCGGGCTGCTGCGTGCGCGGGGTTGGTGTACCTGCAGCACGTGATCGCGTTGACCGTGCCGATCTGCGAGGCCGGGCTGGGGGCCACGATCCCGGTCCGGGGGAGGGACGGGTTCGACCCCGACCACGACCCCCACACCAGTCCGGGGGAGGGGGAGTCTGAGGTGGGGTTGTCGACCTCGGTGGCCGAGGCCGCGGCCACGATCACCTCGCCCGCTCACCTGAACGTGTCGGTGTTCCGCAAGAAGGGGCGCACCACGCCGGCCCAGACGCGCGGGGAGGTGGAAGCGTGAACCAGGACCACAACAGTGCCCACCTCGATCACACCGAGGGGACGGCATACCCCGAAGACCAGGGAAACGACCACCACGAGGGCCCCGGTAGGGCCGGTCTTGGGGCGGGTGCGGGGTTGTCGGTGTGGGCCACGGGCCAGCGCCAAGCCCGCCAGCAGCGCGGGAACCGGTACTCGAGGTTGTCGGTAGAGCACCCGGCCAAGATGCTGCCCGAGATCGCCCGCCACGCCATCACCACCTACACCCAACCAGGGGACGTGGTGGTGGACCCGATGTGCGGGATCGGCACCACCCTGGTCGAGGCCGCCCACCTGGGTCGGAGGGGTGTGGGGATCGAGTTGGAGCCCAAGTGGGCCTCCATCGCCCGGCTCAACCTCGAAACCGCGATCATCCAGGGCGCCACCGGTGAGGGGCAGGTCCACACCGGCGAGGGCGCCGAAACCGCCCTCCGGCTGGGCTGCTCCTCGTTGGCGGGCAAGGTCTCGCTGGTGTTGACCTCACCGCCGTACGGGTCGATGACCCACGGCCAGATCCGTTCTCGCCGTGATGGAGCCCGGGCGGTGGAAAAGCACGCGCACCGTTACTCGCGGGATCGGGACCGTCGGGCGGACAACCTCGCCTACCAACGCCCGGAGAAGCTGGCGGCCTCGTTCGCGCAGATCATGGCGGCCTGCCGCACCTTGCTCGCCCCGGGTGGGGTGGTTGTGGTGACCACCCGCCCCTACCGCAAGAACGGGGAGCTGATCGATTTCCCGGGGCAGGTGGCCGAGGCGGGCCGGCGGGCCGGGATGGTCCAGGTGGACCGGTGCGTGGCGCTGTTGTGCGCACTGCGGGACGGGGAGGTGGTCTCGCGCACCTCGTTCTTCCAACTGTTGGAGACTCGCCGGTTGCGCAAGGCGGAGTGGCCGGTGCACGTGATTCAGCACGAGGACGTGCTGGTCTTTGCCGACCCTGCCCCCTACTACCAGCAGCACACCCACGGTGAAGGGCGGGCGGCATGAGGCGGACCAACTGCGATCACAACACCGACGACGACCAGCGGGGTGGGCAGGTACCGGGGGTGTTCGTGCCCGAGCTGGGGTTCTTCACTGACGCGGCCAGCCCGGACCTGCGGGCGCGGATCATCGCTGATATGCGGGCCCTGGCCGACTTTCTGGAAGAGCACCCGGGGTTGCCGATCAGCCCGCACACGAGCGTGGAGGTGTCCTACTTCCCGCGCACCAACATCGACGAGGCCGCCTTCGAGGAGGTGGCCGAGGCCGCCTCGCGGGTGGGGCGGATCCCGGCGTGGGAGGGCGAGCACTACGTGGTCGAGCACCGCCACGGCGCGGGCCGCTACCGAGTGGTGGCCATCCCCGAACAGGTGCGGTCCCGCTACCGGGCCTGGCTGACCTACACCGGGCACGTGCGCCAGGACTGACACACCCCGGGGCAAGCGGGGTCCTGGGTTCCCCCCAGGGAACCCAGGGCCGGGTCGGGGCGGTGTGGGGCCATCAGCGCCCCCACACCGCCCCGACCGCCCCGGCCCCGCCCAGCGGGCCCGAACCCGGGGTTCGGGCCCTACGTGGGGCCCCTGTGGCCCCGTTCGATGAATGCGACATAACGCCCGTAAGCGGGTGGTGGATCAGCGCGGGAGGGAAAATCCGGTGGTGTTGTTGACGAATCCGCTTGACCACCTCGGCGAGGTCGAGCGTGGATGCGTGGTGCCCCGCACCACGCGGGGTCGCGCACCGTATTCGTGCAGTTCACACAGGGTGGGGAGGTGGTCAGGGTGAGGTCGGATACTCCGGTCCGGTTGGACGAGATCGAACGGTTGCCGGTGGTGTTGGAGCCGGTCGAGGCGGGGCGGATGCTCGGGTTGGGCCGCACCACCACCTACCGGCTCCTGCGCCAAGGAGCGTTCCCGGTCCCCGTGCTACGGGTGGGACGGAGCTGGCGGATCCCCACCGCGGGGGTCCTGGCCCACCTCGGCCTGCCGGTGCCCTCCACCTCCGGTGAGGTGTGTTCACGGTGCGGTGCGCGCAGTAACCACAACAAGGAGGGGGAGTCGTAGATGACTTCTCACCAGGGACGGGTGTTCAAACGCTGCGGATGCCGGGACGAGAACTCCGGGCGGGCGCTCGGGGCGCGCTGTCCGAAGCTGCGCCGTCAGGGCGGGGCGTTCAACCCCCGTCACGGCGACTGGGGCTACCAACTCGAACTGCCTCGCACGAGCGAGGGGAAGCGGCGTCAGGCCCGCCGCGCCGGGCTGGAGAGCCAGGAGCAGGCGTGGGAGGCGCTGGACCACCTCAAAGCCTTGTTGGACCTGGCTCAGGGGGAGGGGGATGTGGAGGTGCAGATCGCGGACCTGATCCAGAACGCCCTGAAGGCCCGCACCTGCTTCCCTTCGGTGGAGGAGGTGCGTAAACGTCTGGGGACGGGGGCTGATGTGCGCAAGGAAGCCCTCACCGTGGGGGCCTATTTGAAGGCGTGGCTTGCGGCGAAGCCGGATCTGGCCGAGGGAACCCGGACCTCCTACGCGGGGCACATTCGCAAATACCTCATCCCGTACCTGGGCCAGGTCCGGCTGGACCGGCTCAAGTCCAGCCAGGTCGAGGCGATGTTCGAGTCGATCGAGGCCAACAACGAGCGGATTCTGGAGGCCCGCGAGTCCGAGGACGCGAAGGTGCGGGCATCGGTACGAGGCCAGCGGGTGGTGAGTCTGTCGACCAAGCACCGGATCCGCGCCACGCTCCGGAGTGCCCTGTCGGATGCGGTGCGCAGCCCCGAGGAGCCAGTGAACGTCAACGTTGCCTCCCACGCACGCCTGCCCTCATGCCCGAGGAAACGCCCGCTGGTGTGGACACCGGGCAGGGTGGAGCGGTGGGAGAAGGACGGCACCATCCCGGGGGAGGTGATGGTGTGGACCCCGGAGCAGACCCGCACCTTCCTGGAACACTCCCGCAAGTACGTGTGGCTGCACCCGCTGTTCCACCTGATCGCCGTCAAAGGGCTGCGCCGGGGTGAAGCGGTCGGTCTGCCCTGGGCCCACACCCGGCTCACGGACGGTGAGGCGGATATCCGCACGCAGGTGGTGCAGTTGTCCTGGACCACGCTCACCTCCACCCCGAAGAGCGAAGCCGGGCAGCGCACCATCACCTTGGACGCGGACACGGTGAAGGTGTTGCGGGCTTGGAAGAAGTTTCAGAACCAGGCCCGGCTCAAGGCGGGGCCGGAGTGGGTGGATTCGGGTTTGGTGTTCACCCGCCAAGACGGGTCCGGGTGGCTGCCCTCGCACGTGAGCGACTGGTTCACCCGCATCGCCCGAGCAGCCGGACTCCCACCGATCACGTTGCATGGGCTCCGGCACGGGGCGGCCTCGATGGCGCTGGCCGCGGGAACGGACGTGAAGGTGGTCTCGGCTGAGCTGGGCCATTCCACCACGCACTTCACTCAGGACACCTACCAGAGCGTGTTCCCGGACGTGGCCAAAGCGGCGGCCGAGGCCACCGCTGCCCTGCTGCGCGGGGCGTCGGCTCCTGCTGGGGCGGGTGGTTTGGTGCCGGTGCGGTAGCCGGTTCAGGGGAGCACACCAGGAGCCGCAGGAAGGGCTCCGCCCCCAGGTGAGGATACGGGTTCACCCGTTCTGGCCTGGGGTTTCCTCGTGTCCGGGGCCTGTGGGCCATCGGATCAAAGGTCCGCTGGTTGAGTGCTCCTCTGCCGGAACCCATTCCTGCGGTGGTGGGCCGTCCGTGCCGATGGTGCTGGAACGCGTACAAGGTGCCTCAGGCCTGACTGGGATCCCCTTAGTGACGATCGTGAACCTGAAGTGACTATGAAATCACCGAAGGTTCTCAGTTCATGCTCGTGGGCAAAACGATCTCGTGTCTGATTTTTTCGTTGTGCGGTGCCCAGTCAGATGTCGTTTGAGCAGGTCGCGGGCTGTCACGGTCACCCTTCGTGGTGATCGAGGATCCCCATCGGCGCATGGGGTGGTCCTCGACGTCCTACACATGGGTCCGTTAGTTCTGGATTATGGTGACCATGGATGAACGGTCCGGTTGGAACGACCCCGCCGAGCTGCGGATTCGGCTTGATGTAGCGCTGGAGGAGACTGCCGAGCTGCGGGCCGAGATTGAGCGGCTGCAAGCGGAGAACGCCCAGCTACGAACCCGACTCGGTTCGTTGGGGCCGACATCGGTCCCCACGTTTGTAGCGCCCGAAGCTCGGACCGCTTCGACATCCCCCTTCGGCGTCGACGAGTTGCCGCACGCGGACGCTTCCTCCAGGACCCAGGTCAAAATCGAGCTGTTCCGGACGTTGTTCGCGGGGCGCGAGGACGTGTACGCCAAACGCTGGGTCAGCACCAGAAGTGGTCGCACCGGGTGGAGCCCGGTCGAGGAGAACCCGTTCGAGAGGAACAAGGCTGAGGCGGACCGGGTGTTTCACCCGCTGACCGACCAGGTGGTCTACGAACATCTCTGTCGGCCCGAGGCTGGACGAAGCGAAGTTCATCTGGGGCTCTATCCGCTGCTTGCGGACGACACCTGCCGTCTGCTCGCGTGCGACTTCGACGGCAAGGACGGCAGTGACTGGCGCGGCGACACCGGCGCCTACGTCGCCGCCTGCCGCGCGGCAGGCGTCCCGGTGCTGGTCGAGGTCTCCCGCTCCGGGGTCGGCGCGCACGTATGGACGTTCTTCACCGCCCCCGTGGCGGCGGCGACAGCCCGTACCCTGGGTATGGCACTGTTGCGTCAAGCGATCGATGTTCGCGACCGCATGACGCTGGCCAGCTACGACCGCCTCTTTCCCGCCCAGGATTCTCTTCCGGTCAAGGCCAAGGGCAGCGCCCGTTTCGGTAACCTGATCGCGCTACCGCTGCACGGCGCCAGCCGCACCAAGGGCGCCACTGTGTTCTGCGACCCCGACACCTGGCAGGCCTACCCGGACCAGTTCGCCCACCTGGCGTGCACCGAACGACTCTCCCCAGCCGAGGTCGAAGCGCTCGTCGCCGAGCTCGGCCCGGTCAAGGCGGGTCCCTCGGCGATCGCACCAGCACTGCCACCCAAACCGCGCCGCAGAGCACTGGGCAAGGCACCCGCCACGGTCACGGCCCGACTGTCCGCGATGCTAGCCATCGCCACCGAGGGACTCCCCTCGCGGTTGCTGGCCGCGCTGAAGCATGCCGCTTCGTTCCACAACCCGGACTTCTACCGCAAGCAGAACCAGCGCTTTTCCACCTGGAACACCCCGCGCATGGTCTGTTCCTTCGACGCCAGCGACCCTCAGTGGCTCAAGCTGCCCCGCGGTCTGGTGGATGAGGCCACGCAGCTCATCGAAGCGGCTGGCGGCAGGCTGGAGATCACCCACGAACTCCCCGAACACCCGCCGATCGCCGCCCATTTCACCGGCGACCTGACCACTGCCCAGCGCGAGGCCGTGGACGAGATGGTCCAGCACCGTGCAGGGGTGCTCGTCGCCCCACCCGGCTCCGGTAAGACCGTCATGGCCTGCGCGCTGATCGCTCACCACCGCACACCGACCGCGATCATCGTCAACCGAGCCGAACTCCTCCACCAGTGGCAGGAACGCCTGGCCACCTTCTTGGACCTGCAGGATCAGACGGTGGGTTCCCTGGGGGCGGGCAAGGACCGCCGAGGTCACACCGTGGACCTGATCATGCTGCAAACCCTGACCCACCGCGATGCCCCCGAGGGACTTCTGGACGGCTACGGACTGGTCATCGTCGATGAGTGCCATGCCGCCGGAGCACCAGGAGCGGAGGCCGCGATACGCACAGCGCGGGTCCAACGCTGGGTCGGTCTGTCCGCCACCCCCTACCGTGCGGATCAGATGGATCCGCCCATCACCATGCAGTGCGGCCCCATCCGCCACGAGATCGAGGACACCAGCACCTTCACCAGACACCTCGTCGTGCACCTCACCAGTTTCTTGACCGAGGAGCCGGGCCATGACGGCGCCTCGATCCAGGCCATGTACAACGAACTCGCCCATGACCCCGACCGCAACGCCCAGATCGCCCGCGACATCGCCGACGCCCTACGCAGGGGCCGGTGCTGTCTGGCTCTTACCAACCGCGTCGAGCACCTGCACCGGCTCGTCGAAGCGCTGGAGCCCCACGGGGTCGAACCGCTGGTGCTGCACGGCAGCACCGCGCCGCAAGAGCGTGCCCGCGTCCGCGCGGCCCTGGCCGGTGAGCGTGGCGATGTGCCTTTGGTGCTGCTGGCCATCGACAAGGTCGCAGGGGAGGGCTTTGACGCTCCGCGGCTGGACACGCTCTTCCTGGCCAGCCCGATCTCCTTCAAGGGGCGCATCATCCAACAGGTCGGTCGGATCATGCGTAACACGGAGGCGAAGAAATCCCGTGTCGAGGCCCACGACTATCTCGATGTCGAAGTCCCGCAGCTGGCCCGGATGCACCACAAGCGCCGCCGAGTTCTCCAGCGGCGCGGTTTCACCACCACCTCGCCGGAGCACCCGCGGCAACCAGCCCTGTCAGGGGCGCACACACCTGTCGATCTCGGGGGCTCTCCGGCGGGATCGGGTTCTGCGGGGCCATCCGTGGCTGAGGTGCGCTCGTGGGCCAGGCTTGAAGGCATGGATGTGCCAAGGCGTGGCCGACTCCGTGCTGAGGTGTGGCGCGCTTGGCATGCGGCCCACTCCACGCGGGGGTAGCTGGGCGGGGCATGGTACTGCTGTTGGCAGGTGGGCGCATCAGGGCTCAGCCACCTCGCCAACTGAGCGGGGGCATGCCGTGTTCGGTGCGAAAACGGCGCACGAAGTATCCCGGGTCCCGGTAACCGGACCGCCCCGCGATAGCCGCGACGGTCAGATCGGTGTCGGCGAGCAGCCGCCGTGCCTCGCGCATCCGCCGCTCGGTGATCCATTGCCCGACGGTGCGGCCCGTACGCTGCCTGACCACGGTGGTCAGGTGTCCGCTCGTCAGCCCCACCAGCTCGGCGACCTCCCGGGAACCGATGGGCGCGTCGGTGTCGGCGTAGCGGCGCTCGATGAGATCGAAGACCCGCGCGAGCAACGGATCGTCGGCCGCGGATCCCGGTGCGCTCCCGGCGAGGCGCCCCAGCCACACCAGCAGGACGGTCAGGTGTGCGCGGACGGCGTCGGCACAGCCCTCTTTTTGCTCGTGCATCTCGTTGTCGAGCCGGGACAGCTGATTGCTTCAGGCCGCACGCTGTTCGTGTGGCACGGGCAGCTTCTGTGTAATCCCGCGACGCGCGCCCACGAAAGGCGACAACAGAGGGGCTCGCCATGCGGCAAGAGGTGCTTCGCCGCCGGGGTCGACCGCCTCGGCCGGAAAGTACAGCATCCACGCCCTCGTGTTGGGTTCGATGCGCGGATCCGGGTTGGCCACGACGGCATGTGGAGCGATGACGAACACGTCACCGGCCGCGAGGTTCCACTCGCGCCCGTCCACACGGATGGGTCCTCGGCCGTGCTCGACGTAGAGCAGTATCAGGAAGTCGTGCGCGTGTGTGCCATGGGTCCTGACCGCGGCACTGGCCTGGGCGCCGCCGCCCCATCGGAGCAGGCTCACCGGCGTCAGCCCCGGCACGCGTGGATAACCCATCAGCGCGACGCCCTCGGCTGTACGCCCGACGAGGCGCCCGCCGAAGGGGCCCCTCGACGGTGCCATGGCCGCCGGATCCGAAGAAAGTCCTGTGATTCCCATGGATGATCCCTTGTCCGCTGTTGTGCGCCTGGCGAGAGTGGAGTCGCAGCCGAAAAAAGTCTCCCGTCGATCCGAAGGAGCCAAGTGTGCCACGCAAGACGAGTGGGGACGGAACCGCCGGCACTCCGTACCCTGATGATCGTCCGTACCTGCCAGCGATGGGAAATCCCCGCTTGCTGCCGTTCTACGACACGTTCACGCGTCTGATCGGTGCCCGTACCGCGCAGTGGCAGCTGGTCGCCCAGGCCGGGACCGCGCCCGGTGACACGGTCCTCGAGATCGGCGCGGGAACCGGCACGGTGCTGTTGCTGGCCAAGCGCGCTGTGGGGTCGGCGACCGTGATCGGGCTCGACCCCGACCGGTACGCTCTGGCCCACGCGCATCGCCGCGCCGTACACCAGGGCCTGGAACTGCGGCTCGACCACGGTTACGCCGATCGACTGCCCTATCCCGATGCCAGCATCGACAGGGTGCTCTCGTCGTTCATGTTTCACCACCTGCCCGACGCGGAGAAGTCGGCGGCCCTGGCCGAGGCGCATCGCGTGCTGATCCCCGGTGGGAGCCTGCACATGGTCGATCTCAACGGTGAACATCCCGGTGCCGTCACACGCCTCCTGCACCGGTGGCACAAACGCGACGAACCGGACCTGTCTGACGGTCACGCTCCGCTGCGCGGCCCCGAGGCGGCGACGGAGGGCCACGTGGTCGCCTTGATGCGGAAGGCGGGATTCGCCGAGGCCGCTGTGGTCGGGCACGGCCGTGCGGCGGTTGGCGCGGTGACCTTCTACCGAGCGGAGCGCAGCTGAGCCGTCGTCACCAGAATCAGCGCGGGCTCTTCCTCGAACAGGTGGTGATGTTCGACGGAAGAGCCCGCCACGGCTGAACCCCGCGCCCGCTCACGGTTCAGGACGGAGCTGCTCGGGTCAGCGCTCTGAACCGACCCTTAGGCCTCGGCTCGCCTGCCGTAGCGGGGTGTGCTGACCCATCGGCTGGCGACTGCCTGATGTCGAGGCCGACGACCGAGTGGCCACCCGACTCGTTCCGCTGACCAGATCCTCGTCCTGGGCGAAGGAGGCGTTGCCGAGCACGGGCGCCATGAGGAGCTTCGGCGGGGATGAGCACCATTCAACATTGAACAGCGGGTGGTGCCGGGCTCTTGGGACCGGCACCACCGGGGACACATCAGTGTCCGTCGTGTCCTTCCTCGGAGGGTGACTCATCGTCATCGCCCTCTTGGTCACCTGCGCCGGATCCGAGCATCT
The DNA here is from genome assembly GCF_014201115.1 of Nocardiopsis metallicus. Lineage (GTDB taxonomy): Bacteria > Actinomycetota > Actinomycetes > Streptosporangiales > Streptosporangiaceae > Nocardiopsis > Nocardiopsis metallicus. The sequence continues at coordinate 3,804,870 of NZ_JACHDO010000001.1, read as the reverse complement.
CGTTCATCAGCTCGATCTCGGCCCGCTGCGCGTCGATGATGTCCTCGGCCAGAGCACGCGCTTCGGGGTTGGTGCCCTCCACCAGCTGGGTCTGTGCCATGTCGATGGCGCCCTCGTGGTGCTCGATCATCATCTCCAGGAACATGGTGTCGAACTCGTCTCCTTCGGCCGCCTCCAGCTCCGCCATCTGCTCCTCGGACATCACCCCGGCCATGCCGCCGTGGTCCATGCCCTCCATCGGTTCGTTGCCCCAAGACTCCAGGAGAGCGTTCATCTGCTCGATCTCTGGCCCCTGTTCGGCCTCGATGTCCTCGGCCAGCGCCCGGACCTCGTCCCCCGCCCGGCTCTGTGCCAGTTCCGCCATGGCGGTGGCCTGCTCGTGGTGCGGGATCATCATCTGGGCGAACACGACATCGGCGTCGTTGAACTCCGAGGACTCCTGCTCGGAGGTGTCCGAAGCCGGAGGAGCGGAGTCCTCCTGCGCGCCTGCGCACGCGCCCAGCAGGACGGTGGCGGCGAAGGCGGCCGCCGAGGGCACCAGGGCATTCTTCAGGAGTGTCATCATCGTTCTATCCCTTCTGTTGCGTTGTTACGCCGCGTGGCATCTGGGCCGGGCGCGGTGCCTGTACATGTCTTTCGGTACGGCTGCCCCGTGGCCGTTGGACTCGTTCGCGACCCGCAGCGATTTGCTTTCTGGGGTCGAAGAAGGTCGGGGTGGAGCGGGCCCGACCCCTGGGCACGCAAACCGGTGTTGAGGACGCAGGCCTGGCGACCGACGCGTCAAGGGCCCGGAGGCCACGCCGGTGAGCACGGCCATGGGCCTTCGTGCATGACTTCAAGGCTGCCCCCTTGGTGTTGGTCAGGGACGTCGGGCGCCGACGAAGTGCTGGGCCCAGTAGTCCGCGAGGCGCACCTCGGAAACGGTCTTGCCGCTGCTGGGTGCGTGCACCATCAGACCGTTGCCGACATAGAGGCCGTTGTGGCCCAGGTCCGGAAAGAAGAAGAGGATGTCGCCCGGCTGTATGTCCTCCCAGCCCACGGTGTTGGGCATGTTGTACTGGGTGTAGGTGGTCCGGGAGATGCTCACCCCGGCGGCCGCCCAGGACGCCTGGGTCAGCCCCGAGCAGTCATAGCCGTTGGGGCCGGTTCCGCCCCACAGGTAGGGCGTGCCGATCTTGCTGTAGGCGAACTCCACGGCAGTGCGGGCGTCGCCTGAGGCGGAGCCGGTGTAGGTGGGTGCGGGTCCCGTCGGCGACTCGCCTCCCGCCGTGGGGTTCTCCCCCTCGAAGGTGGCGAGCAGCTCCTCCTGCTCTGCGAGGCTCTCCTCCACTTCCTCCTTGCGCTGGTCGAGCTCTTCGAGCTGCTCGGCGGCCTCCTCATAGGCCTCAGCCGCGTCGGTCTTGAGAGCGCCCAGACGGGCGTCGCTCTCAGCGAAGGCCTCCAGCTCCAGTCTTCTGGCTTCGGAGAGGTAGGACAGGTCGGCGGACTGCTCGTAGATCTGGGACGGATCGTCTACGAACAATGCCGCGGTCACCGAGTCGGGGTCATTGGACTGGTAGCTGGCGCTGGCGAGTTCGACGACCTTGGAACGCAACTCCTCGTAGCGCTCCTCTTCTGAGTCGATCTGGCCGTCGGCCTCGTCGAGCTTCGCCTCGACCGCGTCGTGGTACTCCTGTGCCTCGTTGTACTCCTGGACGAGAGTGCTGGATTCCTGGAGCAGTTCCTCGATCCGCTCCTCGACCTCTTCTTTGGTGGGTTCGGGCTCGGCGTTCGCCACGGCGGCGAACGACATCAGTGCGCCTGCGGCCACGCAGGCCACAGTGGCGAACTTCCAACTTCTGCTGCTCGTGAGGTGCTCGTTCTTCATGCGTGCCTTGTCGTTGGGCGCCATGCGGCCAGGGCATGGCTGGGGGAGGGAGGAATAGCGGTTCGCACCGGCCACGATGCCCGCGAACCGTTGAGGGCTCAGCAGGCGAGGTGCGCGCACCAGAGGCGACGGCGTCGCAGGAGAGGGTGCGCGAATGCCCCGGGGCGGTACGGCCGTGCGGTGACCGGAGCGGCTCAGACCGCGCCGAAGCCAGGGGCGCCGGTGCGTGCGGTGCTGGGCCGACCCGCTTCGCGCAGGCCGACCGGGGCCGGGCGGTCTAGACCCGGCGAACGCACAAGGACAGGAGTGCCCTGGTTCCGCCAAGGGGAAGCACGCGGTGCGCGCGAGCCGAGCGCGAAAGCGGTGTCAGCCTCGGCGGCAGTACCGGCAGTCCGGGGAAGGCGAAGAAGGCCAGACCCAGTAGGAGCGACGCCGAGACCGTCCCGGAGCGCTGGTCGGCCAGCACGTCGGTCTCGTCACAGTGTCCCTCGTGATGCTCCGCCAAGGGGCCGCCGTGAGCATCGACCTGCTCGGCAACGACGGCCGCGGACGCAGCACCTTGGTGCTGAGCCGCGTCGGTGTGGCACAAGGCGACGACCGCCAGACCGAGTGCGAGCAGCAGCGTGAACACGACCCTGGTCCAGTGTCGCGGGGCTGTTCGCTGAGTGGCTGCCAACACGACTCCGACCTTACTCAATTCGTCGAGGCCTCGCACACCCTCCGGGTGGACGCGCGTGGAACCCGGGACCGCGCCCCCACCACGCGGCCCACCTGTTCTGTGCTCGGGCCGGGTAGGGCGCGCTCATTGTCGCCGAACGGTCTTGACCGTGGTGATCACTTCGGATTTCTCGGACGCCTCGGTGCTGTCTGGCCCCGAGCGCCGTCACCGATCGTCGCCGCTTGCGGTGAAGCGTGCGGCGCTGTGGGCCGGGGCGAGATCCAGGCGCCGCAGGAGCTGCGCGTTCAGGGCGACCACGACGGTCGAGGCGGACATCAGGATCGCGCCGATGCTCATCGGCAGGACGAACCCGATGGGCGCGAGGACTCCGGCCGCCAGCGGAACGGAGATGAGGTTGTAGCCCGCGGCCCACCACAGGTTCTGCTGCATCTTCCGGTAGGAGGCGCGCGAGAGTTCGATCACCGAGAGCACCGAGCGGGGATCGGACGAGGCCAGGATGACGCCCGCGGAGCCGATCGCGACGTCGGTGCCCGCACCGATGGCGATGCCCACGTCGGCCTGGGCCAGGGCGGGGGCGTCGTTGACCCCGTCGCCGACCATGGCGACCTTCTTGCCCTCGTTCATGAGCTCGGCGACCTTGGCGGCCTTGTCCTCGGGGCGGACACCGGCGAAGACGCGGTCGATGCCCAGGTCGCTGGCGACGGTGTCGGCGACGGCCTGGGCGTCGCCGGTGATCATCACCACCTGCAGGCCCGCGGCGTGCAGGGCGCCGACGGTCTCACGTGACTCGGGCCGGATCTCGTCTGCCAGGCGCAACGCTCCGATGACCTGTCCCTCTGCCAGGACGTGCAGGATGATCGCCCCTTCGGCGCGCCAGCGGCTGGCGACCGGCTCTTCGGCTACGCCGCGCTGTTGGAGCAGGTGGGGTCCGCCGACCTCGATCACCGCACCCTCGACGGTGGCCTTGACCCCGACCGCCGGGGAGGAGGAGAAGTCCTGTGTCCTGGGCGGACGCAGTTCACGGGAGGCAGCGGCGCCCCGGATGGCCCTGGCCAGCGGGTGCTCGCTGTCGGCTTCGGCTGCGGCGGCCAGAGCCAGCACCTCGTCTTGGTCGCGGCCTTCGGCGGGTTCGACGGCGGTGACCGTGGGCTCGCCCTTGGTCAGGGTTCCGGTCTTGTCGAAGAGCACCGCCTGCACGGTGCGCGTGGATTCCAGGGCGAGGCGGTCCTTGATGAGCACACCGCCGCGGGCGGCGCGTTCGGTGGAGATGGAGACCACGAGCGGAATGGCCAGGCCGAGCGCGTGGGGGCAGGCGATGACCAGGACCGTGATGGTGCGCACCACCGCCATGTCGGGCAGTCCGAACAGCGACCACACGATCGCGGTGATCGCCGCGGCTGTGAGCGCGAACCAGAACAGCCAGGCGGCGGCCACGTCCGCGATGCGCTGGGCGCGGGAGGAGGAGGCCTGGGCATCGGTGACGAGCTTTTGGATACCGGCCAGCGCGGTGTCCTCGCCGATGGCGGTGACCTGGACTCGCAGCCCGGAGTCGGTGGCGACCGTACCGGCGACGACGTTCTCCCCCTTCCCGCGGCGCACGGGTTTGGATTCTCCGGTGACCATGGACTCGTCGATCGATGCCGAGCCGTCGACGATCTTTCCGTCGGCGGGCACCGAGGAGCCGGGACGAACGATGACCACGTCACCGACCAGCAGATCGGCGGGGGCGACCTTGACGACCTCCTCGCCCTCGAGCTTGTCGGCTTCGTCGGGCAGCAGGGCGGCGAGCGAGTCCAGTGCGGAGGTGGTCTGGGCCAGGGAGCGCATCTCGATCCAGTGGCCCAGCAGCATGATGACGACCAGCAGTGCCAGTTCCCACCAGAAGTTCAGCTCGTGGTCGAGGATGCGCAGGCTGGCGCCCCAGGAGGAGATGAACGCCACGGTGATCGCCAGGCCGATCAGCAGCATCATGCCCGGCTTCCGGGAGCGGATCTCCGAGACCGCGCCGACCAGGAAGGGCTGGCCTCCCCAGAAGTAGACGAGCGTTCCCAGCACCGGCGAGACCCACCAGACCCACGCGGCATCCGGCAGCCGGTAGCCGACCAGGTGGGCGAACATCTCGTTGAAGCCCACCACCGGGAGGGCCAGGGCGAGCATGATCCAGAACAACCGCCGGAACTGCCCGACGTGATCACCGTGACCGGCGTGATCGTGCTGGCCGGTGTGCTCCTCACCAGTGTCGGGCGGGTCGTTTCGTGTGGTGTCCATACTCGTCCTCCTCGGGTCACCCCGTCGCTGCGGGGCGAGGGGCCGGTGCCTTCCGCAAGGTCTGCCCAGGGAAAGCACCGGCTCGGGTGTGGGTTAGGCGGTGGCGTACCGCTCGGGGTCGGCGTCGAACAGAGGGCCGCAGGAGTCGCAGCACAGCCAGTACCGCTGCCCGTCGTGGTCGCGGTAGAGGCCGAGTTCCTCGGCCTGGGACTTGAGCACCGGAGTGCCGACCATGACCGGGCACTCGGCGACGTCCTGGTCCGGTGCGGAGGCCAGGTCCTCCTTCGCCGGTGTGTGGCCGCAGCAGTCGCCCGCCTTGGCCGTGCTGTCCTGGTCGCGGTTGCCGGGAGTCGTCATGGGGTTCCTCTTCTGTGGTCTTCGGTTCACTGTCAGGCGTTCATCGGTTGGCGGGCTGGCTCCTGGTCGGCGGGCGAGGATGTCCGGGCCTGGTCCGCGTGAGCCCTGAAGCTGCGCAGGCGCAGGCTGTTGCCGACCACGCAGACGCTGGAGAAGGCCATCGCCGCTCCGGCCAGCATGGGATTGAGCAGTCCGAAAGCGGCCAGCGGGATCGCCGAGGTGTTGTAGGCGAAGGCCCAGAACAGGTTGGTCTTGATGGTGCGCAGTGTCCGACGGGCCAGGCGGATCGCGTCCGCCGCGGCCCGCAGGTCACCACGGACCAGCGTGATGTCGGCGGCCTCGATCGCCACGTCGGTTCCGGTGCCCATGGCCAGCCCCAGATCGGCCTGGGCCAGGGCGGGGGCGTCGTTGACGCCGTCGCCGACCATCGCCACGACCCTGCCCTCGTCCTGGAACCGGGCGACGACGTCGACCTTGTCCTTGGGAAGCACTTCGGCGATCACACGCTCGATGCCGACCTCGGCGGCGACCTGCTCGGCCACCGCCTGGTTGTCCCCGGTCAGAAGCACCGGGGTCAAGCCGAGCTTCCTGAACTGGGCGATCGCCTCGGCGGAGGTGGTCTTGATCTGGTCGGAGACCACCAGCACACCGCGCGCGGCTCCGTCCCAGCCGACCGCGATCGCGGTCTTGCCCTCGGCCTCGGCGGCCCGCTTGGCCGCGCGCAGCTCCTCGTCAAGGGTCAGCGACCACTCCGCCAGCAGCGTCTCGCGGCCCGCGAGGACGGCGTGCCCCTCAACCACCCCCTGCACGCCCTGGCCCTCGATGTTGTCGAAGGACTCCGGAGCGGGCAGCTCACCGACCTCGGCGGCCGCTCCGGCGGCGATGGCCTGGGCGATGGGGTGCTCGGAGTAGTCCTCCAAACCCCCGGCCAGGCGCAGCAGCTCGGTGCGGTCCACTCCCCGGGCGGCGATCACCCCGGTCAGTGTCATCTTGCCGGTGGTGACGGTGCCGGTCTTGTCCAGCACGACGGTGTCGACCCTGCGCGTGGACTCAAGGATTTCGGGGCCCTTGATGAGCACGCCCATCTGCGCGCCGCGACCGGTTCCCACCAGCAGCGCGGTGGGGGTGGCCAGCCCCAGGGCGCACGGGCAGGCGATGATCAGGACCGCCACCGCCGCGGTGAATCCGGCGCTGAGCGGGAATCCGGCCCCGATCCACGCTCCCAGAGCGCCCACGGCGATCGCGATGGCGATCGGCACGAACACCCCGGAGACCCGGTCGGCCAGGCGTTGGATCTCGGCCTTGCCGGACTGGGCGTCCTCGACCATCTGGGCCATCTGCGCCAACTGCGTATCGGAGCCCACCCGCGTGGCCTTGACGACCAGGCGGCCTCCGGCGTTGACGGTGGCGCCCGTGACGTTGTCGCCCTCGGTGACCTCCACCGGCACGGATTCACCGGTGAGCATCGAGGCGTCGATCGCGGAGCGACCCGAGGTGATCACCCCGTCGGTGGCGATCTTCTCCCCGGGACGGACGACGAACTCATCCCCCACGGCGAGCTCATCGATCGGAATCCGCTCTTCCCTGCCTCCGCGCAGGACGGAGGCCTCCTTCGCGCCGAGTTCGAGCAGGGCACGCAGCGCGGCACCGGCACGGCGCTTGGAGCGCTTTTCGAAGTAGCGGCCCAGAAGGATGAACGTGATCACCCCGGCACCGACTTCGAGGTAGATGTGCCCGAAGCCGTCACTGCGCGAGATCGTCAACTCGAAGGGATGGACCACGCCCGGCTGTCCGGCCGTGCCCCAGAACAAGGCGATGATCGACCAGATGAGCGCGGCGGTGGTGCCCACGGAGATGAGGGTGTCCATCGTGGCCGCGCCGTGCTTGAGATTGGTCCACGCCGCCTTGTGGAAGGGCCAACCGGCCCAGACCACGACGGGAGCGGCCAGCACCAGGGAGGCAAAACCCCAGTAGTCGAACTGCAGCGCGGGAACCATCGCCATCGCGATGACCGGTACCGCCAGGGTCGCCGCACCGATCAGCCGCTGCCTGAGGGCACGCAGCTCGGCTTCCTCACGTGACTCGCTCTCACCTTCGGAGTTGCCCGCGCCGGTTCGCGGCGCGGCGGGAAGCGTGGCCGTGTAACCGGTCCGTTCCACCTCGGAGATGAGCGCCTGGGGGTCCAGGTCCGCCGGACCGGTGACGCTGGCCTTCTCCGTGGCGTAGTTGACGCTGGCCGTGACGCCGTCGAGCTTGTTGAGCTTCTTCTCGATCCGGTTCGCGCACGAGGCACAGGTCATGCCGCCGATCTGCAACTCGATGCTGCCGCTGGTTGTCCTGGTGGCGGGGTCAGTGGTCATGGCCGTCTCCGTCCTCGTGATCGTCACCGTTGCCCGAACCGTCACCGGAATGGTCGTCCTCGCTCGGGATCCCGGCTGGGTCGGCGGTCGCGTCGATGACCAGCGGCGCGGTGTGCACCTGTCCGTCGACCTGGAAGTCCAGGTACAACAGGTAGCGGCCCTCGGTGGGCGCGGTGGCCTCGAACGTGATGTCCGGACCGGCGGTCTGCCCGGCCTCGGGCTCGGCGCCGTGCGAGTGGACGTGCAGGTAGGCCAGGTCCCCGCCACGAAGCGCCACCAGGTGCCCGAAGGCCCCCAGGTAGGGCTCAAGGTCGGTGACCGGCTCGCCGTCACGGGCCACGGACACGGTCAGCTCCGAGGGCTGACCCGTGACCAGGTCTCCTCGAACGCTGACGTCGAATCCACCGGCGTTCGTCTCGGTGACCCGTTCACCGGCAGGCACCGCGGCGTAGTCACCGCTCACCTGCACCGTCGTCGACAGGGTCATGTCCTCACCGCTCTCAGAGGGCACGAAGTCCGCGAAGATCCGATAGGTTCCGGCCTCCTCCCACTCCCAGGGGATCGACCAAGTGCCGTCGGTGTCCAGTTCAGGATGCACGTGCCGGAAGTGCTGCCCGTCGGCGCGGACGGCGATCAAGTGCATTTCCTTCTCGTGGTTGAGTTCGAACGCGGTCACCGGTTCGCCCCCGGAGGTACTCACCGCGAAAGTCAGCTCGCCCTCGCTACCGGTCTCCTCGGGGGCACTCACCCCGGTGAGCTGGTAACCGTCCTGGGCGAGGCCGAGCCCGAGCGGGGCCGCATCGTCCGCGTGCGCCCCGTGCCCGGCGGTGTCCGCGTCGCCTTCCTGTCCGTGCTGACCGTGATCCGTGGTCTCCTGCGACCAGTTGCGCACGGTCTCTTCGGGTACCACCGCGTTCGCCGTGAATCCAGCGACGGCGAACACGGCCACCAGCACCAGCCCGTACAGGACCAGCTTGGTCGGTGCGTTCATCTCAGCTCCTCGTGGCTGCGTATCCGGCCTCGCCGACCGCGGCGATCACGGCCGCGTCATCGATCCGTCCGTCGGCGGTCACGACCAGCCGACCCGTGGCGGAGCTGACCTCGACGGCGGCGACGCCCGGAAGGCGGGACACCTCGCCGCGAACCGCCCCCTCGCAATGTCCGCACGTCATCCCCGTCACGGCGTAGGTCTGCGTGGCACTCATCTGGCCGTCCTCACATCTCAGCGATCAACTTCGTGTACCCCTATGGGGTATGTTTACCAGTCCAGATATACCCCCTTAGGGTATATGAGTCAAGCAAGGACCAGCAGGAGGACAGTCATGTCGGCACACCAGGTAGTGGTCCTCGGAGCGGGAGCGGCGGGAGCAGCCGCGGCAAGGGAACTCATCACGGCCCGCGCCGTGGACGTCACACTCGTGGGAGCCAGCGGCCGCGAGCCCTACAACCGGACACTGGTGAACAAGGGGGTGGCCCTCGGGCTCATCACCCCAGAGCAGGCCGCGTTGACGCCCCCGAACGAGCCCTTCGTCGCCGACACCGCCCGCCGAGTCGATGTCGCCGCACGCCGGGTACACCTCGACTCGGGTGCCACTTTGGGCTTCGATTCCCTCATCGTGGCGACCGGCAGCACCCCCAGGCGCGTCCACGCCGAACTACGCGGCGCCCGGGACGCCGTGCGGGCAGGCCGCCTGACCACGCTGCACTCGTTGCGCGACGCGCTAGGCGTGCGCGACCTACTCGCCCGCACCCCCCGCCCGGCACGGGTGATCATCCTGGGCGCCGGATTGGTAGCCGCCGAGACCGCCTCTGTGCTGCACCAAGCGGGACACGACATCGCACTCCTGGCCCGAACCACCACCCCGGGACGCACCGCGCTGGGTGACCTGGTCGCCCGGCGAGTCGCTGACCTACACCGCACGCACATCTGCACGTACTTCGCACGTCAACCCGTCGCCGTCACACCGGGCGAAGCCCACGTCGGGCTGGTGCTCGATGACGGAACACGCGTGGAGGCCGACCTCGTCATCGAGGCGATCGGCACCACCCCGGTCGCACCGCAACCATGGCCGAACGGTGTCGACGTCGGCGCCCGGCTGCACATCGCCGGTGCACCGCGGGCCTATGGTGCCGGGGGTGTCGCCATCCACCGCGGTGGCTTGCTGGGCTCCTGGCGGATCGACCACTGGGGTGACGCGGCCGCACAGGGCGGACACGCCGCTCGCACCCTGCTGTACGACCTCGGGCTCGGAGCCGACCCCGGCCCCTACCTGCCGCGCGCGAACTTCGCGGCGCGCGTCTACGGCCGCACGCTCACCGGCGTCGGACACAACGGATCAGGAGCGCGTGAGCGCTGTGTGTCGACCGATCCCCTGCTGGTCGTCCACGAGGTGGAGGGCAGGGCGGTAGGGGCGGTCGGGATCGATGCCGTTCGACTCGTCCAGGAGTGGGCGCCGCGCCTGCACGCGTGACCGCGAGCGCCCGGCGTTCGAGTCCGCGTGCCCCGCACGGGCATCGGTCTGGTCGAGTGGGCAATCGCAGCGGGCACGGGCCGCTGACGGTGGCAGGGCTGAGACGAGGCGGCTTACCGGATGGGAAAGCCATCCGCCCCGTAGATCCCGCGCAGGTTTTTCGAGCCCGTGGTGGGGATGCGCTGATCTCCAGCGCTGCTCGATTTGGCCATCCCATCGGGTTTTCAGATACCTCCTGGGGGTATCCTCGGGGCATGAGTAACGGGATGAAGTCTGTGACCCCCTGCAAGTCCGTCTGCGGTTCCGGTTCTGCCGAAATCACCTTGCCCTTTCGCCTCTTGGGCCTGTGCCTGCGTCTGCGCGTCATTCTCTCCGGACACTGCCCCGGGCGAAGCTGATCAGCAGTCCTTCGGGTGCAAAGGCCCCCGGGTTTAGTCGCCTGGGGGCTTCGAGGCACCGTCGACATGATTGGGGGGTGCGCCGCCACTCCCACGGGATTGCGGTAGTAGCGGCGGATCAGAGATGGTGAGGTTCGCCGGTGACCTGGTGATCGGCGTAGTTCAACGCCTCCAACACCAAACGCCTCAGGTGCCCGTCGGGCATTGAGTAGACGATCCTGGAACCCAGACGTATGTCCGGACCCTTCCGTGCCGGGGCTGTCTCACAGCAGCACGAGCACGTAGAGGTGGTGGAGTTGGAAACAGCTGGAGGCGATGCCGCTCGATGCGACCCCGGTCCCTCCCAGCAGGGCGGGTCCGGCCACGGGATTGGCTGAGGGAGCCTTGCCGAGCAGGGCCCGCACACGGTGGAGCGCGTGGGAGTCGGCCAAGGCCAGGTGCCAGCTTGTGCGCGGCTTCGGCGAAGCCAGGGCGACACGGGCGATGGTGCGGGCGACCAGTTCACGGTTGCCCGTGATCGCGGCGGTGTCCTCGTCGGCCCAGCGTTCCAGCGCCAGGCGCAACGACTGGTGCAGGGTTCGCAACGGGGGAAAGAGGGCAGCGGACAGCGCGGTCAGGGTCGAGTAGACGTGGTGGCGGTGGCGCAGGTGGGCGTGTTCGTGACGAAAGACGACCTGGAGTTCTTCGCGGTTGAGCAGGCGCATCAGCCCGCGCGACACGAGTACACCGCCGTGCTGCCCAGGCACGGCCAGCGCGATCGGATGATCCTGCTCGGTGATGTACTGGCTGTCGCCACGTACGGCACGGATGTCCTTGCGGACGCCCAGTCCCAGTCGGGCGATACCGAACAGGCCCACCATCAGCAGCACCACCGCCATCAGACCCAGGTGGAGGGAGACCGGGCCGTGATCCAGGAGCAGAGCCCCTCTGCTGCCCCAACCGCTGACCACGTCGCGGGGAAGCAGGCCGGTGATGAACACCGCTGCTACGAGGAGCGTGGTGCTCAGTACGGCCAAGGCGGTGCTGACCCCGCACACAGCCAGGATCCGCGCCGACCAGGCGGGGTGCAGAGGGAGTGGCTTCCAGCTCAGCGCCAGGCTCAGGGTGATCAGGAGCAGTGCGGGAGCGAAGGTAGGCCAGCCCATGTCTACTCCTCGGGACGATCCAGCAGTGCGCGCAGGGCCCTCTCCTCAGCGGGGTTGAGCCCGTGCACGAACTGGTTGAGCACATCGGAGGGATCACTGGCCACCCTGAGATGGTCGAACATGCGGCCAGCGGCGAGGTCGGCCTCATCCACCAGGAGCCGGTAGACGTAGCCGCGTCCTCGTTGAGCGCGTTCGACCATCTTCTTGTCCAACAGGCGAAACAGGACGGTGTTGACCGTGGTGTAGGCGGGGGACCCTTCCAGTTGCTCCCGCAGCTGTGCGGTGGACAGATACTCCTCGGCACCGGCCAGCAGGGCCAGAATTTCGGCCTCCAGTTGTCCCAGTCTCTTGCGTGACATCCCTGATCCTTGAACCCGTGCCCGTGGTGGCTGCCGGTGGTGCCGTGCTGTGTGCGGCACCAGGACCCAAAGCGGTAGTGCTTTGTGCTGGCAGCGGTGTGCTCCGCTCACTGCTTGAAGGCGATGTGCAGGTGGTCCTGGTGCACGGTATTGGTGAAGGTACCGCCGTGATCGGTGCTCAGTGCCCAAGGCCCGCCGACCTCGGTGGCCCCCTGTTCCAAAGCCTCTCTCATCACAGTACCGGCTGGCCCGTCCGGCCCTGATGCGCGCAGGTCGGAGATGGTGACGCCGTCGATGGCCCAGATATCGACCGCCCTGCCGTGCGTGTGGTTGCTCACTGAAGGGCTGTCGAAGACGTTGACGGGGTGGCCGGTGGCCAGGACCGCGACCGAGAGCGTGCGCTCTGAGGACAGCTCGAGGAGCAGCTCCAGAAGTCGGTCGTCGATCTGGTGGTCCAGGATGTCCCATCTAGCGCTGCCTGGCAGTTCGATGCTCGGGGATCGCAGAACCTCTGTGGCGGCTTCGCTCACCTGCGCCCGGGGGGCCTCATCCTCACTGCCGGGTGAGGGGGAGGCGTCCTGGGGAGGTGTGCCTCCCAGGGAGGCGATCTCGGTGACGTCCCAGGAGTCTCCCTGCCGGGTCAGGCGCAGGTCGATGACGTAGGTGGCCGAGAGCAACGATTCTTGCGTCAGTGTGGTGATCTCGGTGACCGCCATGATGGAGGCCTGATCATCGGTCAATCCACCCAACTGTGGATAGATGACCTCGGCCGCACCGGAGGTGTCGGTGTCCGCGTCTTCTGAGTCTTCTGAGAAGGGTGTTTCATCAGTGATCGCGTCGGGGTCTATCTCGGCTTGGGCGAGCCGTTCCCTGGTCGCTTGGGCGGTGCCTTGTCCTTCGTCGTAGTTGAAGGCGGTTTCCAGGAAGCGGACGGCGGCGACTTTGACGTCGAGGGCCGGTTCGTCTTCGGCCACTCGGTAGGCGGCGACCTCGGGAAGCTGGACGGGTTCGGCCTCCTTGCCTTCCACACCGGAACCGGGTGCAGGGTTGTTCGTGGAGCAGGCCGCCAGTAGCGCTGCGAGGACCGTCACCGCCCAACCTCGGAGCACAGTCTTCGTCCGGTGGGGGCGGCCTCGGGGGTGTTGGCCGATGGTGCAGGGCTGGGGCATGGGTCAGCCGTTCTTTTCCAGGGTTTGGTCATGGGGGTCGAGTGCAGGCTGGTGCGGGGAGGCGCCACTGTCCTGCAGGGGCAGGGTGATGCCTTCGCGCCAGCTGTTCTTCAGAGTGGGGCCGCCTCCGGTGAGCGCCTGGTCTAGCAGTCCGCGGACTTCGTCCACCCCCGCACTCACCGTCAACGAAGACGTCCTCGTCAGACGGGGGGCGATGTCGAAGACGTGCGGGTCTCCTGCGGCATCGAGTCGCGCCCGCACGCTGATCGGGCCGTCGGCGTCCAGAACGCGAGCCGTCTCGGCGCACGCCTGAGTCAAAGCTTCCTGGCGTCGGGTGACGGCGTAGTGAGCGGCCCCCTTCCGGTAGACGATTTCCTTGGGGACCACGGCCTGGACGTTCCCGTCACGCCAGACCACGACGGACACGGAGTACTCCGGCCCGGGCACGTGCTCTTGAATGAGCAGCCGTCCCAGGTGTGCACGGTGCTCGAACAGGAGCCCGTCGAGAGCTTGCATGTCCTGGGCCACCCGAGCCGGGCTCACCTGACCGGTTTTGTAGCGGTCTGTGAGAACCATCGGGAATGAGAGGTCACCAGCGCCCTTGGACGCCAGCCGGGTCCGTGGCGTGCGCACCCGGCACAGTCTCAGGACCTCGGTCAGCTGTAACCGGTCCAAGCACAGTGCCACCAGTGAGAGCCTGGGCGAGAGGATCTGGATGCCCAATCGGCTCAACTCCCAGACCGCGACCAGTTCCTCATCGACCAGTTCCTCATCGACCAGCGGCACGATCGCACGCACCCGTTCGTGCAAGCACACGCGGGTCAGCTCCTCGACGAACCCCGCCTGGCTTCCGGCCGGTACGACATAGGCACGGTCGGCTTTGCCCAGGCCGCTTGCTTCAGGGGCACTGTCCACGGCGAGGACCCGGTAGCCGGAGCGTCGCAGTGCAGTGATTGTCGCGGAGGTTCCCGGCTTGCCCGCCCCAGTGACCAGAACGCTGGAAACGGCATTCGACATCGCCTTTCTCCTGTCAGCTCGACACGTCACCCGGTGCGACGCGATCACCTGCTACTACACTAGTGGTAGATAATGTATGGCCCCTGACCTCGATCGAAGTAGGTTGTCCTCGGCGTGATGGCTGCGGAGGGAGGGCGTAGAACCAGCTTACTATTACATTTGTAGTAGATTGTGGGTATGTCTTCCCCACCACCCACTGGTACTCCCTCGGTGTCGTTGCGCGCCATGGAACTCGCCGACGTGCCGTCCGCCGTCCGCCTGCACTGCGCCACTCTGCCCACCGGCTTCTTCGTGGAACTGGGCGAGCGCTTCTTGGGCCGCTATTACCGCACCTTCCTCACCAGCCCCGCAGCCGTCGCCCTTGTGGCCCAGGTGGAGGGCGAGGTCGTCGGTTTCCTGGTGGGTTCCACTGACGAGAACGCGCACCACCGCCACACTCTGGACCTGAGCCGCTGGGGACTGGCCCGGGCCGGTGCGATGGCTCTGCTGATGCGCCCCGAACTCACCACACGCTTCGTGCGCACCCGCGCACGCCGCTACCTCAAGGGCATCCGCCGCTTCGGTGAACGCGCCCTGCCCCCCACCGGAGCCACAGCGCGCACCGGGGTGCTCAGCCACATCGCCGTGGACAACACCGTGCGGCGAGGCGGTGTGGGCGCGACCCTGGTCGACGGCTTCACCCGCATCGCTCGTGTACACAACGTCGAGCGGCTGCGCCTGTACACCGGCCAGGACAACGAAGCCGCCCAACGCTTCTACAAACGCCTGGGGTGGGAGGAACAACCCCTCCAGTACGACATCGACGGCAAACCCTGGGTCCCCTTCACCCTGGATCTGTGAGCACGCCTTGACACCACCCAACCCGGAACCCCGCCCGGACCGGACCCTCACCACCCAGGAGACCGACCAGGAGCACCGAGGCGGGGGAAAAGCCGACACACCCCACACGGGGGCCAGCCGTGGCGGTCGAGGACTGGCTCGCTCCAGCGCCCTGATGGCCCTGGGCACGACCGCCTCCCGCCTGACCGGCTTCACCAGAACCCTGGTCCTGGCCGCCGCGCTGGGAACCCAGCTGCTGGGCGATGCCTACAACACCGCCAACACGCTCTCCTTCATCGTCTACGACCTCCTCATCGGCGGCCTGATGGCCAGCGTCATCGTCCCCTTCCTCGTCCGGCGGCGCGCCACGGACCCGGACGGCGGCCGGGCCACCGAACACCGGCTCCTGACCTGCGCGATTCTCTTCCTCACACTGATCACCACCCTGGCGGTGCTGGCGGCAGAACCCCTGATCGGCCTGTACGCGGGAGGCTTCACCCCGGCCCAGCACGAAGTAGCGGTCCTGTTCGGACGCTTCCTGCTCGTGCAGATCCTCTTCATCGGCCTGAGCGGCCTGACCAGCGCCATGCTCAACGCCCGCCAGCGCTTCGCCGCGCCAGCCTGGACCCCGGTGTTCAACAACGCCGTCATCATCACGGTGGGCCTGACCTTCCTGTGGCTCGCGGGCCCGCACCGCACCCCCGAGACCATCACGCAGGCAGAGCTCACACTCCTGGGGGTGGGAACAGCCGCCGGGGCGGCGGCCCAGGCGCTTCTGCTCCAGTACGCGCTGTGGCGGACCGGGTTCCGCTGGCGACTGCGTCTGGATCTGAAGGGCTCGGGCTTGGGCGAGGCGCTGCGGGCGGCGGGGTGGATGTTCGTGTTGGTCTGCACCATGCAGGCCGGGTTCCTGCTCACCGCCAACCTGGCCAACCGCGCCGGGGCGGTCGCCGTCCAGAACGACGGCGTCGGGGCGGGGCTGAGCGCCTACAACTACGCCTACCAGCTCTTCCAGCTGCCCTACGCGATCATCGCCGTCTCGGTCATCACCGTCCTGCTGCCCCGCATGAGCGCGCACGCCGTCGACCGCGACTGGGCACAGGTGCGCTCGGACTTCTCCCGGGGGTTGCGCGTGTCCTCCGTGCTCCTGGTGCCGCTGGCCCTGGCCCTGGTGGTCTACGCCCAACCCCTGTGTGTCGCGGTGTTCGCCCGGGGCAGTACCTCGATCGCCGACGCGCAGGTCATCGCCTCGGTCCTGACCGTGTTCGCGCTGGGGCTGGTCCCCTTCACCGCCTACCAGCTGCTCCTGCGGGTCTTCTACGCCACCGGCGACACCCGCACCCCCGCCCTGTTGGCCATCAGCAACATCGCGATGCACGCGCTGATCGCCGTGCCCTCCTACCTGCTGCTGCCACCCCAACAGGTGGTGACGGGCATCGCCGCCGGGTTCATGCTCTCCTACGTGTGGGGCCTGGTACTGGGCGGACTGATCCTGGGTAAACGCCTGGGAGGGCTGGACGCCCGACGCATCACCGTCACGGTGGCCCTGCTGCACACCGCCGCCGTCCCCGGTGTCGTGGCGGCCTGGTGCCTGCAGAGGTTCTGGTTCGGCACCGACAGCAGTTCTCTTCTGGCGCTTGTTCTCGGCCCGCTGGTGGGCTGCGCAGTCGCGGGAGTTCTCTACCTCACCTCGGCCTACCTGCTGCGCATCGAAGAAGTACGCCAGGCGTGCACCCGGATCGGAGAGCGAGCACGGGGTAGGAAGGGCCGTTGAAGCGGATGAACGTGGTGGCCTGCTTGGGGTCGGGCAGGGCAGCTGGCGTCACTCCGCAGGTTGGGGCGACCAGTAGTCCTTGCGTATCTCTCCGGGCCATGCCGGCTGTTCCACCTCGCCGCGGGGGCCGAATTCTTCGAACCAGGAGCGAGGCACAGGGCGGGGGTTCCGTCGACGGCGTCCAGGTCTTCGACGTGCAGGTCCCGGCCGTCGATGCGGAGGAGGCGGGAGTGGGAGACGGCGAGTCTCCCAGGCCTGCGGTGAGTGCGGTGGACGGATGTTCCCGTTTCGGTCAGCCGGGGTTGCTTCGCGGGCACCCCGCCTCGCGCAGCCGCTCCTGACCATCGGTCGAGGAAGGGGGCTTGACCTTGAACAGGCCCGCGTCCTTGGTGCCCGGGTGGTCGATGGGTGTGGTTGCGCGGGCAGGCGTTCCCAAGGCGGTTTCGTCCATGGCCCAGGACTTCCGGCTCCTGATGCGGCGGGGTGGTGGTATCGCGTCTTGGGCCCGACCCACGTCCCGAGCCCGGGCCGTGCTGTTGCACGGGGCTGGGCCCGTCAGCGGGCCTGTGGGCGCATGGTCGGCCCGGCAGGCCCCTGACGGTAGGGGCGGGTGGGGCGGGGGTGGACGTGGCTCTGTCGGGCCGGGTTCGCCCCCGCCGTGGCTCCGGGCGCGAGTAGGGTTTGGGGTGGGTTTTCTCAGTCCGATGGGGGCGCTGGGACTGAGATTGTACTGGGGAGCACACGAGGAGCACACAAGCCCCAAAAACGCCGCGAGGACCTCTTTCGAGGTCCTTGCGTACCCCGTCTGACCTGGGGTTTTGTGGCGCACCCGGCAGGATTCGAACCTGCGACCGTCGGATTAGAAGTTCTATGGTCGCGTACCGTCACGTGTCGTTACGTGCCGCTGTGTCCCACGCCATCCGAATCATGATGCCGTTCTGTGCCGCGCGGTGCCGCCCGGTGACGTCCTGGTCCAAAACTGCGGAGCACAAACGGAGCACACACGGTCCATTAGCGGCGTCCGATGGCACCTCGCGAGGCATTCGCCGTGTGACCGGCGCTGAGTACTTCATTTTTATATACGGGTGTGAGTGTAACGATGCGCCACCTCTTGATGTCACACAAGGACAACGGCCTTGGCGGTGGGAGGGATTCCCTCAGGCTTCCTGTGTCGGTGCCACATGATTACAGCAGTGGCTGTCTCATGCTCGTTGTTTGCTCGGGCCGAGATATCCAAGTGTGGATGGAGCACTAGCCCGCCCTGGCACCTGTCAGCGACGCTTACGCTTCTTTTTCTTTACCCGCTTTGTCGCCCGGCGCGCCGATGGTGGAATAGGTGGGATTCGCTGCCCCACCGGTTGGAGCTTCATATCCGCGATTAGCCGGTCGAGCTCGGGATCGTTGTGGGCGACCGAGTTGAGATAGAAGGTGTCCTCCAGGGAACCGTTTTTATCGAAAATCCAGCCGTAGGCGCGATCCGCTTGCAGTTGGTACTGCTTGACCTTGGAGTAGGACTGAAGTCGTTCCTTGGCTTTCTTGACTGATGTGTCAGTAGGGTGCGTGGCCAAGAAGATCGTTGCGAAACCCCATTGGCCAGCGTATGCGACAATCGCATCATGGTAAATGTTGTCATTTCGGGTGGACCGGGCGCACTTCTTGATCGTCGACAGGAGATGAAGCTGACCTTCTCCGGACAATGCAAGGTGACTGTTCAGGTCTCTCGGGCGGGTTGATCGGTTTGCCTGCGCGGCACGCGCCTAGCCTGTAACGATGAGCCCGTGACCTCCTCCGACCAGCCCGCGCCCTCCTACGAGGAGCTCGCCGCGCTGGTCGTTGAGCAGGCAGCCACGATCACCCAACTCCGCGCTGATCTGTCCCAAGCCAACGAGCGCATCGCCGAGCTTCAAGCCCGACTGGACAGCGACTCCACGAACTCCTCCAAGCCTTCCTCCACGGACCCCTTCGTCAAGCCGAAGCCGAAGTCCCAGCGCCGCCGCACCGGCCGCAAACCCGGCGGGCAACCCGGCCACCCAGGCCAAACGCGCGCCCAAACCCCGGACCCCGACCACGTGCTGGAACACCACCCCCACACCTGCGGTGGGTGCGGAGGAGACCTGGCCGGATCCGAGCAGACCGGGCTGGTGCGCCGCCAGGTCGTGGACCTGCCCCCCATCAAACCCACGGTGACCGAGCACCAGATGATCGAGCACACCTGCGCCTGCGGGGAGCGCACCCGAGCCAGCGCCCCCGAGGGGATCAACGCTCCGGTCCAGTTCGGAGCGAACGTGCGCGCGATGATCTGCTACCTGTACCTGGGCCAGTTCCTGTCCGCCAAGCGCACCGCCCAAGCCCTGTCGGACCTGGTGGGATGCCCCGTGTCGGCGGGCACAGTCGTGGACACCGCACGCCGGGCCGCCACCGCGTTGGAGGCCTTCACTCGCGCCGCCACCGAGGAGATCGCTTCCGCCCAGGTGGCGCACTTCGACGAGACCTCGCTGCGGGTGGGCGGGGGCCTGGTGTGGGTGCATTCGGCCTCCACCGGCAAGTGGAGCCTGCTGAGCGCCCACCCCAAACGCGGCACCGTGGGGATGGACGCCGCCGGGGTCCTGCCCGCCTTCGCTGGGTTGGCGGTCCATGACGCCTGGGCCCCCTATGACACCTATAAGGGTGTGGCCGCTCATGTGTTGTGCAACGCCCACCTGCTGCGCGAGTTGCAAGCGGTCCAGGACGCGGCTGGGGAGGGGGTGTGGTGCTGGGCCGGGCAGGCCGCTGACGCGCTGCGTCAGATGAAGCGCCTGGTCGATGCGCACCTGGCCACGGTCTCCTCGCTGGAGGGAATCGACACCGTGCGTTTGGACGGGCTGGGTCACCAGTGGCGCAGCGCGGTGGCCATCGGCCTGGCCCAGACTTCGGGCCGGGAGTCCAAGCTGGTGGCCAAGTTCCACGCGTTGGCCAGGCGGATGCGCGACCGGGAAGCGGATTACCTGCGGTTCACGGTCGATGAGCGGGCCCCGTTCGACAACAACGCGGCCGAGCGCGAGGTGCGGATGGTCAAGGTCCGCCAGAAGGTCTCGGGGTGCTTACGGTCCCTGGCCGGGGCCGAGTGGTTCTGCGCGGTGCGCTCCTATATCGCGACCGCCGCCAAGCACGGTATTGGCATGTTCGACGCCCTGGTCCACCTGGCCCAGGGCGAGTGCTGGATGCCCGAAACAGCTTGAGTCTTCTTCAGGACACCTGAACAGTCACAATGCAAGAAGATCTGCTCCGCAGCGGAACCATCCGGGCTTTCTTGCATTGCTTAGTTGGTCGACGAGTTTCAGAATTTCAGATTGCGCATTCATGGATGGCTTGACGATATCTTCGTCTTGTGGAAGCTTGTCGCGGTTCATCCATGCAGTCAGTTCGACACAGTTGTCGCTGACCATGGTGCCGACTGCTGATTGTTCGTGACGACTACGCTCGCGTTTAGCGGCCGGCGGTGCTGTGGGATGCGCGGACCTGACCTTGTCAGGATCCTCTGCGATATAGAGATCGGCGGCGAGGAACCGCATATAGAGGTCGAGCTCGTCGAGAGCACGATAGTAGGTAGTCACGAGGCTGTCGGTGCGTCTTCTGAGGTAAAGTAGAAACTCCGACGGGCGCTCACCGATCTCGGCGATGACAGCGAGGTCGTGGAGCGACAGGACGAGTGGCGGTCGGTCTTCAGGTAGGAGCCCGGCATGCTGGAGGTCGGCAAGATTTGTGCCGAGCGGGCCGATATCATCGAGCACCACCACGATGCTCCTCACCTCGCGAATGCCCGATAGATCTAGCCAGGTTGTTTTATTCTCCCAGACACCATGATTGGTCTCAATGAGTTCTCGGATACGCGTAGCCTGGCGTGCTCCATCACCGAGCGTCGCCTTAAGGTCGCGCTTCAGGCGACGTACATCTCCACGTCGAGCCTGGTCGGCGATCGACTTCCCTTTCACTTCTACGATAACGGCGACGTCATCAATCACGAAGAGCGCATCACCCTCCACTTCATTGGCTGATTGGCGAAGGGTCACACTGTCAGGGCCGAGTTCGTCCGTGGAGACCCCAGCTTTTGGTGCAAGATAGTGGTAACCTTCGCGAAAAGCAGGCGTTCCGAGAATGATCGAAAGATATTTATTCGCGAGCTCTTCGCTGAGCGGTTGTCGGACCTTCTGGTCGTACCTGCGCACATCGGAGGAGTTGGGCGGAAGCGCGCGCTCGAATATCCGTCGAAGCACATCGATGCCAATTTCGCTCGATGTCAGCGCGAAATTTTCGTGTCCGTCAGACATCAGCGGTCGTGTTAAGAACGGGTTGTTGCCCATCAATAGATCGAAGACTCGATTTCCCGGGCTTTCAGAGCCGTCGAACTGTTGCGCGAATGAATTGAGGATCTTCTTCGCCGTTGCGATATTCAGCCCCGATACGCCTGAGACGTCGGCTGGCGTGATGACCGACCGGTCTGCGGGGAGGAATAAGAGTGGGATTATCCCGGACGTGAACTGCTCGATGACTTCGCGAGAAAGTCCTTTGGGGTCGAGATGCTGGTGCGCCATGAGAAGATTGCCGGTCTCGTCGCGGAGGCGGGTCATCCGTTCGGCAGAGATTTCATTCATTGCCGATCGCACCGCACTTAAGTCGCGATAGCCATAGCCAAGGTGAGTCTGCATGAGTTCGCTCGAGGCTGATTTATCGAACAACCTGCGATCGTGTTCGTCACGGATGTGGTCGTATTGCAGGTTCCGAATGTTCAGCACAGCACCCTGGTACTCGCTCGCCAGCCGCCCGAGTGGTTCGCCGCTGAGCTGGCCTTCGGTCAGCTGACGGTAGCTAGCTATCCGGGCCAGCCTGACACAGCGTTCGTGCAAGTCCGAGATCACCTCGTGCGGCCGCGTATCTTCCCTTGGCGTGGGATCTGGCTTACGCGATGGCCTAGCCAGCAGTACGGCTGCGACGATCTCCACCGGTAGTGACGCACCGCCAGGCGGAGCAAGGCGCGGGTCGGCGGCGATCGGGAACTCCCGCATCCGCATCAACTCGATGACATCAAACGCGTCGGCGTCTGCGACCATATCGACGATCGCCGCAACATCCTCTTCGACGCGCTCGCGGAGGATCGCGCGTGCATCCGAAACGGTCTTGCAGTTGCGAAAAGGTAGGAGTTCATTCACCGGATCGCCCAACAAATCCGGATCGAAATCACCCACCACCCTTCCCAACGGATGAAAGGTCGACATGTCACGCTCCAGGCTCGGTGTAACGAGCATAGAACAAGCCGACGACGACCGGAGGCACGTTTAGGACATGGTGTATGCCGGGATCCTCTCCCGTCACTCGATGCGCTGGGTCTCGGCTACCTGTAGGTGGACCAGCGGGTGATGGTGTCCCCGGTCTGCAGGGTGGTGAGGCGGTGGCGCCACTGCGCTTGCAGGCCTGGGTTGGTGTTCAGCACCGGTAGGACGCTGGTGACGAGCTTGAGTTCGCGCACTTGCCTGAACACGGGGAATGCGGGCCAGTCCAGCACGTCGTAGCCGTACTCGGCGGCGAGCGGGGTGTGGGGGTCGGTGGGGTAATCCATACGGACCTTGCCCACGGCAGCGGGGACCAGGTCCCACTCCCTTGGCCCATGGCTGAGACTGTCGAAATCGCAGATCACCGGCCCCTCCCCACCTGGGATGAGGTTGCCCAGGAACGGGTCGCCGTGGATCACCCCGGCCGGGAGCTCGAACACCAGCCCCTGGACCTGGGCCTCCAGCCTGTTGGTCCGTTCGACCAGGAAACCGCGGTCGGTCTCGGCGAGTCCTTCGGCGTCCGCGATGCGGCTGCGGATGCGCTCGAACGGTTCCCACGAAGGCAGCGGGAAGTCGGGCGCGGGCAGCGCGTGCAGATGCTTGAGGATGCGGCCAAGGTCGGTACCGGTCGGCTCCGGGCCCGTTTCGGGGACCAGGTGCCAGAAGGTCGCCACGGCCCCCGCCGCCTCCACCGGCTGGGCGATCTCCTCGACCAATCGCACCGTGGGAGCGTCGTGGTGGGCGAGCCACCGGGCGGCCTGGATGACCACAGGGACGCGTTCGACCACGGTCGCCGATCCGGCGATGCGCACCACCATGCCCGCTCCCGGGAGGCGGTAGACGGCGTTGTTGGTGAACTTGATCAGCTCAGCGCCCTGAGCGGCCTCAGCTCCTAACCCGGCCTCGGCACACAGGGCGGTGAGGACGTTGTGGACGCGGTCCCGGGTGAGGGCGAACCGGGGGCTGGTGGAGGGGGTACCGGTGGTGCTCATGATGAGCGAAGGGTAGCAATCTCGGCGGCCAGTTCCGCTGTTTCTCCCCGCGACCGGTAGTTCCGGGCCGCTTGTTGGAGCGGGGCGAGGCGGTCGATGACGCGCACGGAGCGGACCTGGCGGGCGAGGGTGACCGCTTGGTGGCCGATGCGTACCCCCTGGTCGGGGTCGCCGTTGAGGATGTGCGCGGTGGCCAGGGTGGTCAGCTCGAAGGCCTGGCTGCGACCCATGGCGGGGCTGCGGGCGTCCACGGCCCGGTACAGCGACTCGGTCGTGACCGTGTACGCGCGGGGAGAGGGCCCGGGCAGCGCGGCGTTGACCACCCCGGTCAGAGCGTCCAGGTCGGCCTCGTGGAAGAACCGCACCCAGGGCGTGGCCACGTTCTCAGCGCGAGCGAAGGCGTCATGGGCACGGGCGAGCGATTCCATGGAGCGCTTGGAATCTCCCAAGACGGCGTAGGCCCAGGCCGCGTTGGCGCACATGAGCGCGACAGTGCGCTCACACCCCGAGTCCTGAGCGGCGATCTGCCCGAGCTGGAGGAAGCGCAGGGACTGCACGGTGTGGCCTCGGTGCAGGTGCAGGCGCCCCATCCGATAGAGCACGTTGGCCACCAGCGAGGGCTCCTCGATGTACTGAGCCTGTTCCAAGGCCAGCGACAGGTGCTCGGCCGCCACCCTGTAGTGGCCCACGTCGAAACTCGCCCACCCGGCGAGGTTGTGCAGGTCGGCTACGGCGCGGTGCAGCTGCAGGCCGCATCGGTTCACGGGTTTGGCCACGCGCAGCAACCGGTGCGCATAGGCCAGGTGCGCCATGATCGCGTCCAGGCACGCGCCGCCACCGAGCTGGTAGTCGGCGGCGCGCAGGGCCTCGGTCACCGTCTCGACGTGGTCGATGTCGGTCCCGGTCACACGGCGAACAGCCAGCGGAGCCTCGGGGAGCTTGGGCCCTTTCCACCTGGTGGGGTCGATGTCGATCGCGCCCATGGTGACCTGTGCGGCGTGGGCCAGCAACCTGGTGCTCTCGGCGGTCTCACGCTGTTCGGGGGTGGCGGTCACGCTGGGGGCGCCGAGGCCGTTGAGGAATCGGCGCAGCTTCACCACGTCCTTGAGGTCACGCCTGCCCGATTCGAGCTGGGAGACCATTGACTGGGAGAGGCCGGTCAGACGTCCGATGGCCTCCTGGGAGAGATCGCTGCGCGAACGCAACAGCCGTACCAGAGATCCCGCGTCCAGCCTTCCCGCTGCCTCCTGCGCCCCGGGACTATCCCAGAATCCCTTCGGTATGCATCGACACCGATTCTTCGCATTGGAGACAGAGGATCTTTCGATGCCGCAATTGGTGCATATCGACATCTCTTCTCCTTCTGCCCGGGGCCGTTCAAACCCATAGAACAACGCCTCAGCAGGCTCCGCCAGGCCCGGCGAAGAATCCATCACCACCGTAATAACGATCATCACCGCTGTTCATGGGATCCGCCCCCGCCCTCACCCAAAACTGAGAACTCCACAACGACCTGGAGCTGGTGCACAAGGCACGAAAGACCAGGCACGAGAGGACGGTGAGGCGAATGAGGGGCGCACTGATGAAGCACAAGAAGAACGGGAAAAACGGCGCCGACGCGCAAGCGGTCCCGCCGCTGCCCAAACGCACCACCGCACCGGTGGACAGCGCTCCACTCCTCCTGGAGACGGCCGCCGCGCCCACGGGCCACGCCATGACCGTGCCCGGGGAACCCTCGTACGCCGCGATGATGCGCCGCTACGTGCGCACCCGTGCCTCACTGCCCGCACGAGAGGTCGGTTCCGTGGAGCTTCTCGCATCGGAGCTGTTCAACAACTGCCTGCGTCACACCCGATCGGGCCAGACCGGCGGGGAGGTCACCATCAGCGTGTTCAAACTGCCCGGACGCACCCAGGTGCGTATCACCGACGCCGGCCCCCGCGCCGGGGAGATCACCGTTCCCCACTTGCGGCCGGTCGATCCCGACAGCGAGTGCGGACGCGGCCTGCACCTTGTCGCAGGGGACGCGAACCGATGGGGCACCGTCCACCACGACGACGGACGCACCAGCGTCTGGTTCGAAGTCGACAGGCCCGGACACGCCACCAACCAACCCGTAGACCGGCCCGAGCACACCCCGAGGTGAGCGCGGTGGCCTGGGACGTCAGGGACGACCACGACCAGTACGGCCTCGCCCGCCAACTCCAGCAGCGCCACCGGAGCCGATGGCTCGTGATGTGGGGACCCGGCTCACGCGCCTACTTCGCCTTCTACCGAGGTCAAGCCCACGTCTTCCCGCTGTCCGCGCCCACCGGGCAGCAACTCCACCGCCAGATCCTGCGCACCGAGGCCGCCCTCGCCTCACCAGCTCCCACCGGCTGGAACTGCCCGGATCCGTGTTGCTCCTGGACCTTGACCCAGCCCGCCTTTCACCACTGCCCACAGCGCCCGACATGAACACACCCCTGACCGACGCACGAGCCCGCTGCCGCGACCTGGCCGACCCCGACCGCATGTTCGGAGACACCCTCCAGCAACGCCGAGCACGCCACATCTGCGCCCCCTGCCCCATCAAGCGCGCCTGTCTGGCCGAAGCACTCCAACGACCCGTCGAAACCGGGCTCTGGGGCGGCATGACCGCCCGAGAACGCCGAGCCCTGCGCCGCCACAACCCCCAGGTACGGGACTGGTTCACCTACCTGGTCCAAGCCCAAGCCGCCCTCCAACAGTGAAGGACCGACACCCGTGCCGTCCCCGACCGGTGATGACGCTCTCACCTCGCTGGAAACCCTCACCCCCGCCGAGGTAGCCGCACTCTTCCGGGTGGACGGCAACACCGTCGCCCGCTGGGCCGAGAACGGACACATCTCCAGCTTCCGCACCCCGGGCGGACACCGGCGCTACCTCAAGAGCGAGGTCCTCGCCCTGCGAACCCAGCAACGCTCACTCGCCCACTGAGAGCACCGCCTGCCAAGGCCCGAAGCCCACGACCACCCACTCAACCGAACACGAGACCGCAAGGAACGGAGCCCCCGTGCCCCACACCCCCCGCAACACCCAGCCCTTCGCGGGAACCCGCGACCGGTTCGGCCCCGAACTGCGCCAGCGCGACTACGCCCAGTCCGTGCTCGCCCACTACGCCCACACCCGCGGATACGACCGCCTCGAGGTCCCCGCCCTGGAACGCAAGTCCTCCTTCAGCCGCCAGATCGTCGGCGCCTCCCCCTGGCCCGAGTGGAACCCCAAGGGCGTCTTCGAACTCGACGTCCCCGACTACGGCCCCGGCCATACCCGGACCTACGAGAACACCCCAGCCGTACTGATCCCCGAGGGCACGGTCTCCGTGGCCCGCTGGCTGGCCTCGGTCATGCCCGCACAGACCCTGCCGCTGAAGGTCTTCTACGACCTGCCGTGCTGGCGCAATGAAGCGGTCGACACCCTCTCCCCGGGCAAGGCGCGCGAGTTCCGCCAGTTCGGAGTCGAGATCCTCGGAGTCGCCTCACCGGCCGCCGACGCGGAGATCATCACCTTCATCGACGGAGCACTCCGCGCCTTGGGAGTACCAGAGCACTCGGTCCGCGTTCGGATCAGTGACGTGGCCCTCTTCCGGACCCTGGCCGAACAGAGCGGGTTCGAAGAGCAGACCACCGTCGCGGTGAAGGAGTGCCTGGACGCCCTGGCCGAATGCCGGGCGGGCAAGGACCCCGACCGGGCTCGTGAGCTCACCACGCGGCTGAACACCCTGCTCGCGGGCCGCCCCGCGGAAACGGTGCGGCGCTGGCAGGCGATGGCCCACCACGACTCCGGAGACATCGACCCCGACCTCCTGGCGACCTTGGGCGAGGTCGCCCCCGGCCATCTGGAACAGCTCGCGTCGACGACCCAGGCACTACGCCAGGCGGGCCTGAACACGGTGATTGATCTGGGCGTGGTGCGCAGCCACGAGTACTACACCGGCCTGGCCTTCGAGGTCGACGTCGTCCTGGAAGACACCAGCTTCGTGGAAATCGCCGGCGGAGGCCGCTACGACCACCTCATCGGCCACTTCGCCTCACACGGACCCGGAACGGTCCCCGCCAGCGGGTTCGCCTTCGGTATGGAACGCCTCCTGGCCGTCATGGACGCCTGCGGAGCCTTCACCGGCGCACCCACCCATCAGCGATCCCACCACTTCGGCCCCAGCACCGCCGACCGCCTCCTCGTCCCGACCTCGACCGGAGACCCGGTTCGCGACTACCTGAGGGCCTACACCGCCACCCGGGGCCGCACCGACGGCCAGCGCGTGGACCTGTGGGTGGGCGAGGCCGCCGACACCAACTCCCTCCACCGCTACGCCCAGGCCCGACACATCCCGGAGACCACCTCGTGCTGACCACCACACTGCACCGCCTCTCCCCGCCCCTGAACGCACTGTGGAGGAGGACCCTCACACACTGGACGCAGGAACTGCCACCTCATCTGAGCGGCCTCGGTCAGGATTACCTGGCCTACGCCCAGGTCGACTCCCTGCTGCCCCGCCCGGTCCTGGCCCTGGTCGGAGCCGGACACGACCGGCCCGAACTCCCCGAGAGCCTGGTCGAGGAACTCGGTCCCCTCGCCCTGGTCCCGCAGGTGATCAGAGACTTCTTCGCCATCCACGACGACATCGTCGACGGCGACACCGAGAAGTTCGGCCACCCCACCCTGCCCGAGGCGTTCCGGCACCGTATCGGGGCCGCAGGCCACGGCGCCGCCCTGTTCTGGGGAGACCTGCTCCTCTCCCTGATCAGGGACCTGATGAAGGACGCCGAACCGCGAACCCGAGCGGTTCTGTGGGACGTGGTCATCGAGTGCGTGAGCCGGACCCAGCACGGACAACTCCAGGAACTGCTGTGGCAGCGCGAAGTCGGCACCATCACCACGGAGGCCGTTCTGCGCATGTACCGCGACAAGGCGGGTGACTACTGCTACGGCCTCCCGTGGCGGATCGGGCACGCCGCCACCGGCGCGGACCCCGACCAGCGCGAGACCGTCGCCCGTGTTCTGGAGACCATTGGCACCGCTTCGCAGATCGTGGACGACCTGGCCACCGGATGCCCGGATCTGATGAACGCGGGCAAGGACGACGCGGCCGAGATCCGCACCCTGCGCCGCACCCTCATCCTGATCGAACTCCACCAGCGCCTCCCCGCCGATCACCGGCTGCGCCAGGTAATCGAAGGGGAGCATGCCACGGACGAACAGGCCGAGGAGATCCGCCGAGCCTTCGTCACCACCGGAGCGGCCCGGGCCGCCGCTCACACCGCGGCCGCACTGGTCGAAACGGCACTGCAAGACCTGTCCCGTGCTCGACTCGGCGCGGCGGCCCACGCCTACATCACCGATTTGGCGCACCAGCGTGTCCTGAAGGGCCTGCGCCCCGTTCTCGACTAACTCACTCCCCGAAGCGATAGCGCACCCAGGCCAGGGCGGCCTCCGCCGCCCTGGCCTGGAAGGCGCGCAACCTCACTCCGCCTTGGCCAGGTGGAGGAGCCTGACGGCAGGCCCGCGCCCAGTACCCGGCTGCCGCGATGGCGAAGGAGTCGACCGCCACAGCCGGGGCCGAGGAGAACCGCACCGACTCCGCCACTCGCTTCTCGGCGGATCGGGGCGTGTGCCCGGCCAGGATGAGGTGCGGCACCAGTTCCACCGCGTCGATCCAGGCCGCACCACGGCAGGGGTGAGCCCAGTCGACCACCCACACCCATTTGCGCGCGTCGATGAGCAACTGGTCCGCGCGGATGTCGCCGTGCACCAGAGTGTTGCCCTCCACATACCGAGTCCACAGGGTTTCCGACGCCGAGAGATGTTCGAGGTTGGCCACGGCCCAGGGGTCGAGCTCGCTCGAAGGGGCTTCTCCCAGGGCTGACCACCCGTGCAGGACCGGACCAAGCACCTGGCGTGCGGTGGGAGTCGACGCCACAGGGCTGGGCGTGAGGTGGTCTGCCAGGGCGTCGAGCGAGGAGATGACCGCGTCAATGTCGTTGGAACCTGGGGACAGGTCTGCCTGGCGACCGAGAACGGCGGTGAAGACCACCACCCGCCATTCCTCTTCTGTGCCCTCCCACACCAGGTGTGGAACAGCTGCCCCTTCCGGGACGACCGAGGCCACGGCGGCTTCAGCATCCAACGTCGGACACAAAGGATGGTCTTGCGGCATCGCCTTACAGAACAGCGCGCGTCCGCTGGCGGTGGTCAGCAGCGAGGCCAACGCCGGGGTGTAACCGCCCTCCTGCGACTTCTCGCTGACGATCTCCTCCCCGAGGAAGAGAGCGACCTTCCTGCGAACAGCCGTAGGAAGGTCGCCCCACCGGGGACGCGAACCGCTCACGTGGACAACGGGCGGGGTTCGGACTCGTCCAGGGCCTGAACCACCAGGTCGAACCCGGACGCGGCCAGACGCTTGTACACGCCCTTGCCCTTACCCCCGACATGCACGGTCTCGACCACATCGCCCCGGTCACGCAACCGGTCCGCGTGCTCAGCGACCCGTGCCAGATCCTGATCGGAGCGCCAGAGCAGGGCCACCCGGTGCTCCCTCTGCCCAGAGGCGGGGGCGAGCACCTCGGCCAAGCGCTCGAAACCGATGCTGAACCCGCAGGCGGGGGTCGGCTGCCCGCCGATCCGCCCGATCATCTCGTCGTAGCGGCCACCACCGGCGATCGAGGACCCAAGACCCGGAGCGGCCACCTCGAAGATCGGCCCGGTGTAGTAGCCCATCCCGCGCACCAGTGACAGGTCCATGACCAACCGCGCCTTCGGTGCGGCTTCGGGCAGGGCCACCGCCGAGGCGATCGTGCGCAACTCCTCCAAGGACTCCTCGTCCACCCCAGCGGGCAACACCTCGGCCAGTTGGTCAGGCGTGCCCGCTGACTCAGATCGCGCGAGCACCTGTGACAACTGGGTGATCGCGGTGTGAGGGTGGCCCGCGTCCGCGAGTTCACGCTCAACCCCCTTCACATCGATCTTGTCGAGCTTGTCCACCACGATCAGAGCGTGTCCGTGGGCATTGTCGGGAAAACCGCACGCGCCCAACAAGCTGGAGAGCAGACGCCGGTGGTTGAGCCGGATCGTGAACTCCTCCAGCCCGACCGCGGCCAAGGCCCGGCTACCCGCGCTGAGAAGCTCGATCTCGGCCAGGAGCGAAGCCTCACCGAGAATGTCGATATCGCACTGGGTGAACTGCCGGTAGCGGCCTCTCTGGGGGCGCTCAGCACGCCAGACCGGCCCGATCTGCACTGCTCGGAACGGGGACGGCAGGTTCGGGGCGTTGGTGGCGTAGAAGCGGGCCAGCGGGACGGTCAGGTCGAACCGCAGTCCGGCGTCGGCCAGGGACGCCACATCGCTGATCTGCTCTAGGGAGAGGCCACGGCGCAGCGTCTTGAAGATCAGTTTCTCGTTGTCACCGCCCTGGCCGGACTCCAGGAAACGCAGGTCCTCCAGAGCGGGAGTCTCGATGGGCCGGTACCCGAACCTGGCGAACTCATGATGGATGGTGGCCTCCAGCCACTGACGCCGCTCTGCGGCATCGGGCAGGACATCGCGCATACCCCGCACAGGGGACGGGCGTTGGGCCACGATCGCTCTCCTCAAGGTGATGTCTTCAACGGCGATTGCCAAGGCCCAACCTAACCGGGCTCTGCGGATCTTGGGGAAAACTCGCGGATCTGGGCCTTGAGAACTCTGATTTGGGAGTCGCCTGGCGTGATTTCACGCGAACGTGTTCGGCAGCTCCGGGTGGGCTATCCAGGCTTGGAAGACGGTTGGGGTGGCCTTGCCTCAGGTGACCACCGACCAGGTCAACGCTGGAACCCGCATCGGTTTGGGTGAGATACAGGTGGGTGACATGCCGTTCTACGACACCGGGGCCCGTCGCACGTGACGAGGTACGTGGGCGGCGGGCAGATGGTCAACTCACCGCGTACAGGGCAGAGCATCCGGGTCGAACCCGTGGACGGCCCCTACTACCCGACCGTGTTCGTGGCGGCGGTGCGGCCGGGCTGAGCGGCCACCACCCGCCCCACACCGGCACAGGGCGGCCCCGGCCCGGGGAACCCCCGGGTCGGGGCCGCCCAGCGGGCCGTGGGGCGGCTGTGGGGCCGTGCGGGCACGTCGCCCGCGTAGCCCCATTTCCCGTGTTTTCGCTGGTCCATGACTTCTACGCAATGCGGGGTTGAAAATACTCGCTTGCATAGGGAAACATCGCACCCACGCCGTTCCACCCGGGTGAACGCGATTCCTATTTGTCCGAATTCTTTCGCGTGCTCAAAAGAGAGGGCTCCTTTGTGATGCCCGCACACACTCCCCGCCTGCCCCCGCTGACCTCGACCGAGTGGCCCCGAAGAGCCAGCTAGAAGCACCTGACCGCTGGCATCGAGTGGGGTCAGGAAGCGCAGTCTCAGCGAGTGGCGTACGACCTCGCCGGGGCCATTGACACCCACCCAGCCCCGAACAGCGGAACACGCACCTCGAGAAAAAAGAAGAACAAAAGAAAAAGTGCCTCGGACGGTGCTCCAACACCGCCCGAGGCGTGATCGCCCACCTGAATCAGCCAGGAGGAAGACCATGGACCATGGTAGGGGCCGCCACCGCAGGCGTCGACGCGGCTGGGCCAGCCGCGTGCGCTGGACGGTCGGGGCCGTACTCGAAGCCGTTCTCGGCGTGCAGAAGCCGCCGCCCCCGTTGCGCCCGCGACCAGCGAAGAAGACGCCTCCCGGGCGAGCGGTCGCGGCGGCACCTGCCCCGGTGCCGTCTGCGGAGCCGGAGTGGGTGCGCCGCTATGACCGTGCCCGTCGCGATCACGCGGACCGGGCCAGGCAGCTCTACGCACCCCAGGTAACGTCGACGCAGTTGCCGAGGTTCGGGTGGTGCGAGGACGATGCGGGTGGGCGTGCGGTGCGCCCGTACCTGGTCGCGCACGAGCAACGAGCACGCGGCCACCGCCAGCCTGAGCGCTCGGCGTCGCAGCGGCACCGGCATAGTCCGCCACCTTCGATCTCCCCTGCGCGGGTGAACAAGGTCCAGCAGCCGGGCGAATGGGACGACTTGGCGGGGCTGGTCCGGCAGTGGCACGCCCAGCAGCAGCCGGTCGCCTGAGGTAGAAGACAAGTAGCAGGGCCGTTCCCGCACCGGGGGTGGCCCTGTTTGCGTTTGCTCGTTTTGGTGTTTGTGCAGGTAGAGAGTTCGACACCGAGGTCGGGTGGTTCTCTTCACAGTTTTGGTGACGGAGAGTGCCCGAATTCCTCTTGTGGAGTGACTCTGCGTGTGGCTAGTGTCACCCTTCGAAAGCGCCGCGTGGGTTCACGTCAGAGAAGAAATCGGAGGTGTGCCATGCGCAGGGTGGTGTGTGCCGCGCTCGTGGTGGCGCTGGCGGGATGCGCCGCACCGGAAGCAGAGCCCGAGCAGACCGAGGCGAGCACGCCCCTGGCCGCGCCGTCCAACCCCGGGCCTTCCCCACAGGAGGAAGCGGTGGAGGCCTATCGAAGTATGTGGGGTGTGGTGGTAGAAGGCTCGCACGAAGGTTCGGTCGCGCACCCGGACCTGGAAAAATACGCCTCGGGGCAGGCCCTCGAGTTGGTGACGGCCATGCTCCAGGGCATCGAGGCCACCGGTGAACCTGTACTGACTCCCCATGCGGTCATCGTTGAGTCTGGGGCCGACTCCACCGAGGTGAGTATCGAGGATTGCATCGACAGCTCGCAATGGCTTGTCAGTGATGGCAGTGAAGGCAGTCCCCAGGGGGAGAGGAAGCGCCCTGTCGAGGCCATCGTCCTTGACCAGGGGGATGGCTGGCGAGTCGATGACCTCTGGCTGGGGGAGTACGGCTCATGCTGAAGTCGGCCTATGCCCGGGCTGGCAAGGCGTTCGGCTCGGCTTGGCTGGGTCTGAGTCTGACGTGGCCTGCGGCTCCGGTGGCAGCGGACACGCAGGACTTCCTCGCTACGACCGATTGCGCTGGTGGCTCGTGTCGTGTTCAGGCGTGGGCTCCCGGAACCCCACAGGGCTCCGTACCTTCGGCGACTGGCGCGAGCCCCGGGAGTGGCCAGATCCCGAGCGGGAGAGCAGAAGCGGTGTGTGTGCTCCCGGATGTGGAGTTCACCCAGTCCGGGCAGGAGGGACCGGCCCCGATGCCTTCCGGGCTGGCGCGGTGTTCGGCTTCGGCTTCCTCGGCTTCGCAAGGCGCAGATGCCCAGGTCGTGGTTGACCCGGCTATGTTGGCTGAGCGGGCGCGGGCGTCGATGACCCTGCCGTTGCCGGAGATCGGGACGGCCCCGCCGCTCGGTAAGCCGCGGTTCGTGAACATGCCCTCCTGGATGTGGATCGACGCGGATGGGTGGGAGCCGGTTTCGGCGACAGCCTCGGTGGGCGCGGGGTCGGTGACGGTGGTGGCTACCCCGGAGCGGGTGGTGTGGGAGACCGGGGACGGCCACCAAGTGGTCTGCGACAGCGCCGGGACGGTGTTCTCCCGTGCGGTGTTCCGGGAGGAGGGGTCGCCGGACTGCGGCCACACCTACACATCCCTGCCGCCTGGTGGCGCGGGGGTAGAGGTGGATCTGGTCGCGGTGTGGGAGTGGTCGGTGTCCTGGTCCACCAGCACCGGCACTGGTGGCGAGCTGGAGGACATGTCCACGTCGGCAACCGAAGCGGTGCCGGTGAGTGAGATTCACTCGGTGGTCACTCATACGGGCTGAGCGCGGCCTGCGACGGCGAGGAGAGGGTAGCGCTGGGTTTTCACGATGACAAGAACCATAAAGAATAGTTTTTGGGGTTTCTTATTCAGCGAATCGACACCACAATTCCGTAATTGAAGAAACCAAACCCATCGCCGGGACCACGGAGGTTTCCGAGAGTTGCCGCGCGCCCTCCGCTTCTGCCCGAAGGTCCACGCTGAAAGGCAGTTGGGAGCTAGTGAATCAGTACTCCAACGCCCCCTCCACCGATCACTCCACCGACCCCTCCACGCCTGTGGACCCCCCTGAAACTCTCGTTTTCGCAGTTCAGGGCCGGTTTTAGGGGTGTGGCTCAAAACCAGACTTATGCCCAGTGGGTAGTCAACTCCACGTAGGGGGCGGCGGCCCCCGGCGGTGACCCCTCGGCCGCCCACCTCACGTGCCCCCCTTCTGGCTCCTCCCAGCCCGCCCGTCCGCCCCCTTCTCCGCCCCTTGATCGCTTATTCATCACTCAATTTCTCTAAATGTTCAAGGGTGCATGATCTGACCTCGACTCGGGTAGAGTCCTGCTCGGATCGCCATTTTTACTTTCGATTCCCCGATAAAGAATTGAGTAGCCAACAATTTTTCCTTGGATGTGAGGAATCACGACGCGGATCGGGTACGAGGACCGGAGGGCTTCAGGTGCGGTGCGTGCGTGTTGAGGCATGCCGTGCGGCCCCGGTGCGGTGCGGGGGATTGAGCGGGGGATAAAAGAATACTCAGTGAATCGGGGGAAGCCTTTATCATGCGGTTCCCCTCTTCCCGGGGCGGCGAGGGGGTGAAAACAGGGGGCTCCTGTGACTACGCCTGTGACTATGCCTGTGACTACGCCCGCCCCCCTGCCTGTGACTACGCCTGTGACTACGCCAGCGCCCCCAGTGGCCCCAGCAGGCCGAAAGTCGGTATCCTTGCAGGCCAAAGCTCGTTTGAGTGTGACTCGCGAATCCAGACTTATACCCAGTGGGTAGTCATCTTCACGTAGGGGGCGGCGGCCCCGGCCTGCTGGCGGGTCGGCTGACCCGCCGACCCGCCACCCCTTCTTCCGTTTCAGCCTTCCCGCCACCCCCACTCCCCGCCTTTTATATTCACTTATGAAAGGTTATTCACTAACCTCAATAAAACCATTATTTCGGGCTTTCATGATCATCCGAGATCCGTGCGCGCATCAAAGCAGTGATCGTGCGGGTGCGCGCCGAGCATGCCCCCGTCTCGGTCGTGTGGTCTGGTGCACCGTCGCGGATTGTGCGGGCAGCGGCAGAGATGGGTTCGCAGGGGCTGTGGCTGTCGAACCGGAAGCGAAGGCGGGGCCGGGCCGGTGCGCGGTGGGGAGGGTGTGGTCGAGAAGGTCATGGCGGTGGCAGGGGAGCTGTTCGGCTTTGCCTGGGCCTTCAGCACTCGGGATCTGCCGGGGTGATGGTCACGTCTTGCTTGCCTGTCTTCTTCAACGGGGTTGGGCCGAGATTTCGGGGCGAGGTGTCGAATCCGG
Source organism: Nocardiopsis metallicus (assembly GCF_014201115.1). GTDB lineage: Bacteria > Actinomycetota > Actinomycetes > Streptosporangiales > Streptosporangiaceae > Nocardiopsis > Nocardiopsis metallicus. Next base: position 3,769,673 of record NZ_JACHDO010000001.1, on the reverse strand, counting down.
GTGCGGGGCGGCTTCCTCACTGGGTGAGGGAGAAAAACCAGAGGAGGTGCACGCGCGTGGGGACGAGCACGGGACGTGGGTGGCACTTCGTGTCCGGGGCGGAGCCGCCGGGTTCGGGGCGGGCGTGGGGCGCTGGGTCGGGTGGTTTCCGTTCCGCCCGGAGGGTGGGGCGGTGTGGGGCCACCAAAGCCCCCACACCGCCCCGAAGAGCCCGGCCCCGCCCAGCGGGCCCGAACCCCGGGTTCGGGCCCACACGGGGCCACTGGTAGCCCCCGACCATCGAAACCGACAAACCGTCCGCAAACGGGTGGTGGATCAGCGTGGGAGGAAAAATCCGGTGGTGTTGTTGACGAATCCGCTTGACCACCTCGGCAAGGTCGAGCGTGGATGCGTGGTGCCCCGCACGATGCGGGGCCGCGCACCGTATCCGTGCAGTTCACACAGGGTGGGGAGGTGGGTGGGGTGCGGTCGGATACTCCGGTCCGATTGGACGAGGTCGGCTCATTGCCGGTGGTCCTGAACCCGGTCGAAGCCGGGCGGATGCTCGGGTTGGGCCGCACCACCACCTACCGGCTCCTGCGCGAGGGATCGTTTCCGGTCCCCGTGTTGCGGGTGGGCCGGAGTTGGCGGATTCCCACAGCGGGGGTCCTGGCCCACCTCGGGCTGCCGGTGCCCTCCACCGCCGGTGAGGGGTGTTCACGGTGTGGTGCGCGCAGTAACCACGGGATGGAGGGGGAGTCGTAGATGGCTTCTCATCAGGGACGGGTGTTCAAGCGCTGCGGGTGCCGGGACGAGAACTCCGGGCGGGCGCTGGGGGTGCGGTGTCCGAAGCTGCGCCGTCAGGGCGGGGCGTTCAACCCCCGCCACGGTGACTGGGGGTACCAGCTCGAGCTCCCCCGCACCAGCGGAGGGAAGCGGCGTCAGGCTCGTCGCACCGGGTTGGAGAGCCAGGAACAGGCTTGGGAAGCCTTGGACCACCTCAAGGCCCTCCTCGATCTGGCCCAAGGGGAACAAGAGGTGGAGGTGCAGATCGCGGATTTGATCCAGAACGCCCTCAAGGCCCGCACCTGCTTCCCTTCGGTGGAGGAGGTGCGCAAACGCCTGGGGACGGGGGCTGACGTGCGCAAGGAAGCCCCCACCGTGGGGGCCTACCTGAAGGGGTGGCTTGCGGCGAAGCCGGACCTGGCGGAGGGAACCCGGACCTCCTACGCCGGGCACATCCGCAAATACCTCGTCCCGCACCTGGGCAAGATCCGGCTGGACCGGCTCAAGTCCAGCCAGGTCGAGGCGATGTTCGAGTGGATCGAGGCCAACAACGAGCGGATCCTGGAGGCCCGCGAATCCGACGACGCGAAGGTGCGGGCCTCGGTGCGAGGCCAGCGGGTGGTGAGTCTGTCGACCAAGCACCGCATCCGCGCCACGCTTCGCAGTGCCCTGTCGGATGCGGTGCGAAGTCCGGAGGAGCCGGTGAACGTCAACGTCGCCTCCCACGCACGTCTGCCGTCGTCTCCGAGGAAACGCCCGCTGGTGTGGACACCGGGTCGAGTCGAGCGGTGGGAGAACGAGGGGACGATTCCGGGGGAGGTGATGGTGTGGACCCCGGAGCAGACCCGCACTTTCCTGGAGCACTCGAGGAAGTACGTGTGGCTGCACCCGTTGTTCCACCTGATCGCCGTCAAGGGCCTGCGCCGGGGTGAAGCGGTCGGGCTGCCCTGGGCCCACACCCGCCTCACGGATGCGGAAGCGGATATCCGCACGCAGGTGGTGCAGTTGTCCTGGACCACGCTCACCACGACCCCGAAGAGCGAAGCCGGGCAGCGCACCATCACCCTGGACGCGGACACGGTGAAGGTGCTGCGGGGGTGGAAGAAGTTCCAGAACCAGGCCCGGCTGAAAGCGGGGCCGGAGTGGGTGGATTCGGGGTTGGTGTTCACCCGCCAGAACGGGGAAGGGTGGCACCCCTCGCATGTGAGTGACTGGTTCTCCCGGATCGCACGAGCGGCCGGGTTGCCGCCGATCACGTTGCACGGGCTGCGGCATGGGGCGGCCTCGATGGCGTTGGCCGCGGGAACGGACGTGAAGGTGGTTTCGGCTGAGCTGGGCCATTCCACCACGCACTTCACTCAGGACACCTACCAAACGGTGTTCCCGGACGTGGCTAAAGCGGCGGCCGAGGCCACCGCCGCCCTGCTGCGTGGGGCGTCGGTACCGGCTGGGGCGGGTGGTTTGGTGCCGGTGCGGTAGCCGGTTCAGGGGAGCACACCAGGAGCCCCGCGAGGCGCTTCGACCCCGGGTGAGGATACGGGTTCACCCGTCCTGGCCTGGGGTTTCCTCGCGTCCGGGGCCTGTGGACCATCGGATCAAAGGTCCGCTGGTGCGTCGGTGTTCCCTTCGCCCCGTTTTCCGAGTTCTTTCCTGTTTATAAATATTCGCCAGAGCGCTAGCCGATCTTCGGATTTGGATGGTACTAGAATTTTTGCCAGGCCGCAAATAATCGCACCAAGGGAAAGTAGGGATGCAAGTATAAATGTGGCCCACCAGGGAATATCGAGTGCGGAGAGGTCAAGCATTGTTTCCCCGCCTTCGATTCCTGGCGTGAGAGTAGAAATTGTGAACCGAGGGGTTCATGATTTCCAGTTTCGCGGATCCTAGTTTGACAATCTGACTATTTTTGGTTGGGTTCGATGAGGCCCCCTTGATTCCCGCGATAGGGTGTGTGAGGGCTGCTGTTAGAGCTTCAGGGTGGGGTCCCTGGTTGTATTCTATAGTCCAGTGATTATCTTCTCCCCAGAGGCGACGATTAACCAGGTCTGGGCGAGACCACCTGGTCCTTTCTTTTGCGCCTGGCTTCCGTGGAGGGCTGTCCCACTCAATCTTCCATTTTTTGTCTGGGTCTTTGAGGGAGTACCGGTTGGTGAGTCCGGCTAGTAGGATCCTTGCGTCGGAGCTCATGCTTGGTATCGCTGATATTTCCTCCTTCTCTATTTCTGTAAGCGAATCACCCTGGGACAGGTACCCCTCCCACCAGGAGGCATCCCTATGAAGCGATCCGGGTGCCTCTTTAGGGCTCCAATGGCTCAGACCAGTTATGGCAAACCTAGCGCCACTAGGCTCATGGAGCATCAGCACAGTTTCTCGAGACTGGCTTGATGTTCCGATGAGTCGCAAGCCTGGGAGGCGACTTCCAGAATCTCCAAGTTCTCTTCTGGAGAGAAGTGTACGAGTGGCGTTGTAGGGGGCTCGGTGAGCAATAAATATGAAGAGCCCCCACCTCGGGGAAACGACTGGATCGTAAACGTGAGTTCGCCCGATATTCCACGCTGCTGGGGGCTTTCCTGGATCTCCGGTGTTGAACAGGCCCAGTGCGAGATGTGCACGAAAAGAGAGCTGTTCGGGAGAGCATTCATCCAAGCCGATAGAGCCTTTTCGGCCTACGCCAGCAAGTGCAGACTGGAAAGATTCCCCAGTGAATTTTTTGCGTAGACGGGCAGATTCGTCGTGCTTTGAAGTGCGTTTCCTGGACATGAGTTAAGGCAACCAATGCTCGGTACTGCCCGGTCAGCACCTGAGGATTTTGCGCCCATGCAGGAACGGCGTGTAAAATTTATGCAGAGAGGTTGCGCTTCGCACCCACAGGCCTGGGCTGCCGAAATCCGGGATGGCGTGCCCATCTGGCCTTCGTTCCTCTGCGGAACGTTTCACGCTTTAGTGAAGGTGATGCTAGCACAGATGCATGGTGGAAGGCATCTGGTGTTTCTTGTCCTTCTGAGCGAACTAAGGTTCGTGCACGGTCCGGATCATTGCACTCGGCAGGGCTGGCTGTGTCGCAACTGGTGTAGGTACTCCAGCTCGCCGCTGTGGCCTGTCTGCGCCATTTGTATGCGTATGCGCACTGCCGAGCTGGAGGTCAAAGCGATGGTGTCTGCTTGGAGCGCCGAGGGCTGGCGGGGCCAAAGTCACCAGGCCGCACTCATCCCCTGGGGTGCCAAAGGGTGGGCACGGAGCGCCCCATGGTCTGGGGGGCGGCGCCAGGGGATGGCAAAGTACTCCGGGAGGTCGACCCCCACCTGCACTCACCTTGTACTGGGGAGCACACCAGGAGCACACAAGCCCCGAAAACACCGCGAGGACCTCTCCCGAGATCCTCGCGCACCCCCTCTGACCTGGGGTTTTGTGGCGCACCCGGCAGGATTCGAACCTGCGACCGTCGGATTAGAAGTCCGATGCTCTATCCACTGAGCTACGGGTGCCTGATTCAATTGTGGCCCTATGTGGCAGTGCGTGATCGAGTTGTGACCGATCGTGCATAAGGGGCCGCGGGGGTGTGCTTCTTGTGTCCCTGGGGAGACATTCTAGGGTATTCGTCAGATGTCCCCCAAGGGAGGGCAAAGCATCATCAACTACGGTGATTCGTAGTTGCGTCTCGTTACCACTCGGGCTCCACCAAACCGGTCGCTATGGGCGTCGAGCCCCACGTTACCCGTGATTAACCCCCGGTGCGCTGCTGTGCCGCTGGCGTTTCGTGAACCTCTGGGCGGCCACCTCTGGGCCCGGGGCGGCCAGGGGGGTCAGAAGATCCACCATTGACCTGCCAGGATCATGAGTGATGCCACCGCGAACAGCATGAGCCCCCTCCTTGGGTCGACTCTAGGATGCTCCAGGTGTATGGGCGAATACATTGCGTGGCAAACGCGGGTTTGCAGGGGTTTGGCGATGAGAAGAGGCGCTGTTGACCAAGGGCGTGAGAGTCGGGCTGGTGGCCGGGTTCTGGCTGGACAGGGTGGTGCCGGACCCTAAGAGGGGGCACCCGGTGGCGCTCTTCGGCACCGCCGCTGGACACCTGGAGCGGTGGCTCTACCGGGACTCGGTGGCGGCCGGTGCCCTGTTCGCGGGCGCCGCGGTGCTATCGGTCGTCCTGGCGGGTTCACGGGTGCGCAACCCGGCGCTGGTCGCGGCCGCCACGTGGGCCGTGCTGGGCGGCAGCATGCTCGGACGGGAAGCAGAGAAGGTCGCGCACGCCCTGGAACAGGGGGAACTGGAGCGGGCACGGCAGCTGGTGGGCGGGCTCTGCGGGCGTGAGGTCGCCCTACTGGACGAGGCCGGTCTCGCCCGAGCCGTGGTGGAGTCCGTGGCGGAGAACACCTCGGACGCGGTGGTGGGTCCCCTGGTGTGGGGTTCGCTGTGCGGGACGGGGGGACTGGTGGGGTTTCGGGCGGTGAACACGCTGGACGCCATGGTCGGGCACCGCAACGCCAGGTACGAACGGTTCGGGAAGGCCGCCGCTCGGCTGGACGACGTGGCCGGGTGGGCGCCCTCCAGGCTGACCGCGCTGTTGACGGTGCTGGCCGCGCCGGTGGTGGGTGGCCGACCGGAGCAGGCCTGGCGGGTGTGGTGGCGGGACCGCCACGCGCATCCGAGTCCCAACGCCGGACAGTGCGAGGCCGCGTTCGCGGGAGCGCTGGGCCGGACCCTGGGCGGGGCCAACACCTACGGCGACCGGGTGGAGTACCGGCCGCCGATGGGGGAGGGGCCTTCCGTGGGGGTTGCCGATATTCGTCGTGCGGTCCGGCTGGCCCGCGCGGTCAACCTGGGTGCGTTGCTCACGGCGGTGCTCCGGTGAACGGTGGGGGCGAACGGTTCGGGGGTCGCTCCGGTCGACAAACGCCCCTCCGGAGGCCCTGCTGGTGGCGGGGCCGCCTCGAACGGCGGTAGGAGCGTAGCCACTACGGGGCCGTGGCGGCCGTTGGCTGCTCCGGACCTGGTGGTGCTGCCGGCCAGCCGGGTGACCTTGCGGGGCCTGGCAGGCAGGGGAGGGGCATCGACCGGGCGCTGGCCCGGAGGGCGGGCCGCTGCCGGGGGGCGCGCGGTGGCTACCAGGTGCAGGTCGGGCGAATTCGTGAGTGGCTGCTGGGGTGGTCCTTGGGCTGGTGGTGCTGCCGATGACGGTTGAATTTGCTGGTGCGAAGACGCTCTGGAGCCCGGCGGGACACGGATCATCCCGCCGGGCGGGGCTGGGCACCGGTTGTAGAGCGGTCCCCAGGGCGGGGCTCAGGCCGCGAGGGAGCGTGCGTAGTTGACCTGCTGGCTGAGGTGGTGCACGTAGGCCGGGTTGTTCACCATGATCTGGGTGGCGTGGTAGTGGCCGCCGCCCTGAACGGTGATCTGGACGTGCCCGGTCGTCTTGGTCTCCTTGACCAGGAGGAAGAGCAGACCGAGGAGGCAGGTCCACCAGAAGACGAGGATGGCGACGATGATCGCCCAGGTGGGGGTGGTCCGCTCTGTTCGGCTCATGTCGGACATGGTCCACACGGTCCCCTTGATGGGGAAGCGGCCGGACGGGGTGATCACGGTGTTCTGCGTGATCGCGATGTCCCCGATGGTGTCGAGGGTGGGCTCGGAGTGGTCGGGAACGCCGCTCGCGCCGAACGGCTGGTAGCCGCCGGTGGGGTTGCCGTAGGGCTCGAGCTGGCCGCCGGTGGGGTTGCCGTAGGGCTCGAGCTGGCCGCCGGTGTGCTGTTCGGGAGGCATGCCCCAGGCGGGGTTGCGGTCGCCGGGCTGCTGCCAGGGCTCACCCTGAGGGGGATCGGGGTACTGGTTCATGCGGCGATTGTGTCAAAGGACGCCGGGTGGTCACGCCCCGCCCTCGAAGGGAAGCGGGTCGTGGCCGGATGTGGCCAGAGTCAACCCTTTGTGTCGGGGCCAGTACGCGGTGAGCCCGCGGATTTCTCCTGGTGTGGCATGGGTCACTGTAAACCACGGGATTTCGGGGACCGTGACCCATCTTCGGCCGGTAAACGTGAAAGTCTTTCGCGATTTCCTTACCCGTGAGTAAATTCGGCACAACCATCGCCTCCATCGCCCGCACCCCCAGGTGGTGACAGCACATGCCCCCGAACCTTCGAGCGCCCTCCCCCGGCCCCGACCACTCCGGACCCGCACGTCCCGGGTCCGTCCCTCCCCGACCCTCCTCGCTCCGCCTCAGGCTCCGCACCGGAGCCGTGAGCGCGGCCCTCGCGGTCGTCGCGTCCACGGTCGCCGCCCTGCCCGCCGCACCCGCCATGGCCGCACCCGCCTACGAGGACTACTGCGCGCCCGCGGGCTGCCTGGACATCCTCCCGCCCGGTCAGAACGGCAGCGCCACCCTGATCGAGATCCTCGGCCACCAGGCCTTCGGTACCCGGCCCAAGCACTCCTCCAGCCAGCTCGACATGTACGACAACCTCGTGCACCACTACGACGGCCTCACCGACGAGGGCCTCGACGACTTCTTCATCGACGCCAGCTTCGGCGTGGACGCCGGGAACGTCGACCGCCGGTACAAACCGCGCGCGGACGTCACCATCACCCGGGACCGCCAGCACGGCATCCCGCACATCGAGGGCACCACCCGCGAGGGCACCATGTTCGGTGCCGGGTACGCCGCCGGCGAGGACCGCCTCTTCCTCATGGACGTACTGCGCCGGGTCGGCCGCGGTGAACTCACCTCCTTCGCGGGCGGGGCCGTGGGCAACCGCGGCCTCGAACAGGACCTGTGGAGCACCGCGCCCTACACCGAGGAGGACAAGCAGGCCCAGGTCGACCGGGTCGCGAACAGCGGTGAACGCGGCGAGCAGGCCCTCGCCGACGTCGACGCCTACCTGGAAGGGGTCAACAGCTACATCGACGCCGCCGACCGCGGCCGCTACTTCCCGGGCGAGTACGTCCTGACCGGCCACAAGAACGCCATCACCAACCGGGGAAGGATCGAGCACTTCACGCCCACCGACGTGGTCGGGATCGCCGCGATGGTCGGCGGCATCTTCGGCGGCGGTGGCGGCGGTGAGGTCCAGGCCGCCATCGTGCTCGCCAACTTCCAGGACCGCTACGGCGCGGAGGAGGGCCTGGAACTCTGGCACGCCTGGCGCATGGAGAACGACCCCGAGGCCTCGGTCAGCGTCGATGGCGAGTTCCCCTACAGCCAGACCCCGGACAGCCCGGTCGGCGAGGTCGCGCCCGACCCCGGTTCGGTCGAGCCCTACAGCATCGTCCACGACGAGTACGGATCCGCGGCCTCCGCCGCCGCGGCCGAACCCCGCGCCCAGACCTCGGCCGACGAGGACGCGCCCGGACCCGACGCGCCCACCGTCGAGGAACTCCCCGAGGAGCAGCGGGCCGAACTCGAGCAGATGGTCGAGGACGGCGACCTGTCCGCCGCCGAGGGCATCTTCGACGACGGGGTCCTGCCCGAGGGCTTCCTCGACCCGCGCGGCATGTCCAACGCCCTGCTCGTCTCGGGTGCCCATACCGAGAGCGGCAACCCGGTCGCCGTCATGGGACCCCAGACCGGTTACTTCTCCCCGCAGCTCCTCATGCTCCAGGAACTCCAGGGGCCCGGGATCAGCGCCCGGGGCGCCTCCTTCGCGGGGGTGAGCTTCTACGTCCAGATGGGCCGCGGCGTGGACTACGCCTGGAGCGCCACCTCGGCGGGCCAGGACATCACCGACACCTTCGCGGTGGAGCTGTGCGAGACCGACGGCTCCGCCCCTTCCACCTCCTCGCGCGCCTACGTCGACACCGCCGGGGAGTGCGTGGACTTCGAGGAGCTGAGCGTCAGCAACGACTGGAAGCCCACCGTCGCCGACGGCACCCCGGCCGGGGGCTACACCCTGACCTCCCTGCGGTCCGAATTCGGGCTGGTGCGGTCCTTCGCCACCGTGGACGGCGCCCCGGTGGCCTTCACCGAGCTGCGGTCCACCTACATGCGCGAGGTCGACTCCATCCTCGGCTTCCAGCAGTTCAACGACCCGGACGCGGTCACCTCCGCCGAGACCTTCACCGAGGCGGCGGGTGACATCGGGTACGCGTTCAACTGGCACTACGTGGACAGCGAGGACATCGCCTTCATCAACTCCGGCGCCAACCCGGTCCGGACCGAGGGCACCAACCCGAACCTGCCCATCGACGCCTACTCCGGCGCCGGTTGGTCCGGCTGGGACCCGGCCACCAACGAGGCCGACTACCACCCGCAGTCGGACCACCCGCAGGAGATCAACCCGGACTACATCGTCAACTGGAACAACAAGCCCGCCCAGGGGTACACCTCGGGCTGGTCCACCGGATCGGTGCACCGCAACGACCTGCTGGACGCCAGGGTGGCCGGGCTGATCGGAGAGGGGCACCAGTTCACCCCCGCCTCGCTCACCGCCACGATGATGGAGGCCGGGGTCGCCGACCTGCGCGCCGAACAGGTTCTGCCCGTGCTCCTGGAGGTCCTCGACACCGAGGCCGTCGAGGACCCCGAACTCGCCGAGACGGTCGAGGCCCTGCGCGCCTGGACCGAGTCCGGCTCCCTGCGCCGTGAACCCCGGCGCGACGCCGGGTACTACGAGCACGCCGACGCCATCCGCGTGTTGGACGCCTGGTGGCCGCTGCTGGTCCGGGCCCAGTTCGAACCCGGCCTGGGCGAGGACCTCTACACGCAGCTGACCCGCGCCGCCTCGGTCGACGAGTCCCCGTCGGGTGTCGGGCACGTGGGTTCGGCCTTCCAGTACGGCTGGTGGTCCTACGTGCACAAGGACCTGCGCACGGTCCTGGGCCAAGGCGTGGAGGGCGCGCTCGGTGACGAGGTCTACTGCGGTGAGGGCGACCCCGACTCCTGCCGCACGGTCCTGCTGGACAGCCTCGCGGAGGCGGCGGCGGTCCCGGCGGGCGACGTCTACCCCGGCGGCGAGCACTGCTCGGCGGGTGACCAGCTCTGCGCGGACACGGTGATCCACCAGGCGGTGGGCGGTATCGGCATGTGGCCGATCGCCTGGCAGAACCGGCCCACCTACCAGGTCGTCTACCAGTTCTCCGGCGGGAGGTGACCGGACGAACCGGGAGGGGACTCCCGGGCCCCGGAGGCCAGGACCTCCGACAGTGACGGACGCGGTCCGCGGTGCCCCGGCAGCGGGGCGACGCGGACCGCGATCGTGCATCCGTTACGGGGATCTTGTGGTTTGGCGGGCTTGTGTGGGTAGCTTTAGGGATACCCGAAACCACAGCGGGGAGGGCCACAGGAAAATGCCTGTCTGGCTGATCTGGATCATCATCGCGGCCGGGCTCGGAGTCGCGGAGTTCTTCACGCTGACCTTCGTCCTGGGCCTGCTCGCGGCGGCCGCGCTGATCGCCGGCCTCCTGGGCGCCATCGGATTCCCGGTAGTCGTGCAGATCATCGGTTTCGCCGCCGCGGCCGCGGCCGGACTCGTCCTGGTCAAACCGATCATGGACCGACAACTCAAGCGCGGCCCGGACGTACGCTCCGGCACGGCGGCCCTGGTCGGCCGCTCCGCTGTCGTCCTCCAGGAGGTCGACGCCGACAACGGAAGAGTCAAGCTTCAGGGAGAGGAGTGGTCGGCACGCTGCATCGACGAGGACCTGGTGATCCCGGTGGGAGCGCATGTGGACGTCATGGAGATCGACGGTGCCACCGCCGTGGTCTACCCGCGTGAGGCGCTGCCCGAACTACCCGAACAGAACCGCCCCGAACAGAACTGAGCACGAGCGGCTACGGACCCCTTCACCACCCCGATCCGTAGCCCGACACGGAACCGCGTCACAGCCACGACCTCGACCTAGGTACAGGTGCAGAACATGGAATCTGCCATACCGCTCATCATTTTCGCCGTCATCCTGGTCGCCATCGCGTTGTCGGCGATCCGCATCGTCCCGCAGGCGCGGGCGTACAACATCGAGCGCTTCGGGCGCTACATCCGCACCTTCGACCCTGGACTGAACTTCATCATCCCGGGAGTGGACCGGGTCAACACCAAGTTCGACCTGCGCGAACAGGTCTTCACCTCGCGCCCGCAGCCAGTGATCACCGAGGACAACCTCGTGGTCAACATAGACACCGTCCTGTACTACCAGATCACCCATCCCAAGGCGGCGGCCTACGAGGTCGCCAACTACATCCAGGCCATAGACCAGCTCACCGTCACCACGCTGCGCAACGTCATCGGCTCCATGGACCTGGAGAGGACCCTCACCTCGCGCGAGGAGATCAACACCCGGCTGCGCGGGGTCCTGGACGAGACCACCGGCAAGTGGGGCATCCGCATCAACCGGGTCGAGATCAAGGCGATCGACCCGCCGCCGACCATCAAGGAGGCGATGGAGAAGCAGATGCGGGCCGACCGCGACAAGCGCGCGGCCATCCTGCACGCCGAGGGTGAGCGGCAGTCCCGCATCCTCAAGGCCGAAGGTGCGCGTCAGCAGGCCATCCTGGAGGCCCAGGGTGAACAGCAGGCGGCGATCCTCCGGGCCGACGGTGAGGCCAAGGCGATCGAACGCGTCTTCCAGGCGGTGCACGCCAACAACGCCGACGCCAAGCTGCTCGCCTACAAGTACCTGGAGACCCTGCCCAGCCTGGCCGAGGGCGACGGCAACACCTTCTGGGTGATCCCGGGCGAGCTGACCGAGGCGGTCAAGAACGTGAGCCACGCCTTCGCGGGCGAGGCCGCCCGGAGCGCGCCCTCCACCACCAAGCGGCAGGGTGAGGCGGAACCTTCGGAGGGGCCGACGCAGATCACCGGGCCCGACCCCGCACAGGCCTCCGCCTCGGCGCAGGCGGCGGCTGATGCGGCCCAGGCCGCCGAACGCGCGGTCGCTGACGCGCGCGACGACGTCCGCAGGGCCGGCGCCAGGATGGGGTCGACGCCCGAGCCCCGCGAGAGCGACTGACCCCCGACGTACGAACGAGGAACGGCGGCGGTGGTGGTCCCGGTGGAAAGGGGGCTCGGCACCGCCGCCGTCAGGCTTCAGCCGGGGGTATCCGGACCGGCGGTCCGGGTGGGGCTCAGACCAGCAGCAGCTTGCCGGTGGTCTCCCGCGAGGCCAGGTCGGCCTGCGCCTGACCGGCCTCGCCGAGCTCGTAGCGGCCACCGATCCGCACGTCCAGGCGGCCCTGTTCCACCAGCCCGAACAGGTCGCCCGCCCGGTCCAGGAGCTCCTCGCGCTCGGCCACGAAGTGGGCGAGTGAGGGGCGGGTCAGGTACACCGAACCCGCGGTGTTGAGCCGCTGCGGGTCCACGGGCTCCACCGCGCCGCTGGACTGGCCGAACAGCGCCAGCACGCCGCGCGGACGCAACGACTCCAGGCTGGCGTCGAAGGTGGCCCGACCGACCCCGTCGTAGACCGCCGCCACCCCCTTGCCCCCGGTGAGCTCACGCACGGTCGGGGCCACCGGGGCCTCGGTGTAGCGGATGATCTCGTCGGCGCCCGCCTCCCGGGCGGTGCGCTCCTTGGCCTCGGTGGAGACGGTGCCGATCACCCGGGCGCCGCGGGCCTTGGCCAGCTGGGTGATGAGCAGCCCGGTACCGCCCGCGGCGGCGTGCACCAGCACGGTCTCGCCCTCGGCCACCGGGTGCACCGAGTGGGTGAGGTAGTGGGCGGTCATTCCCTGGAGCAGCAGCGCGGCCGCCTGCTCGGTGCTGACGGCGTCGGGCACGGGCAGCAGCAGGGAGGCGCTGACCACCGCCTGGTCGGCGTAGCCGCCCGAGGCCATCGCCCAGGCCACCCGCTGACCCACCTCGAAGTCGCGCACACCCTCACCCAGGGCGGCGACCACACCGGCGGCCTCCATGCCGGGGATGTAGGGGAGGGGCACCTGGTAGGCGCCGCTGCGCTGGTAGACGTCGATGAAGTTGACGCCTCGGGCCCCGACGTCCACCAGGACCTCACCCGGGCCCGGGACGGGTGCCTCGGTCTCGGCCAGCCGCAGCACCTCGGGGCCGCCGTACTCCTTGATCACGATCGCGCGCATGATTCTCCTCGCTGGGGGCCTGCCCGCTCCCGGTTCCGAGGCGTGTGACCGGCGGTGCCCGAGGCGGGGTCAGTCGTCGACGTTGATCCTGTGCAGAGCGTAGTTCGTGTAGACGGCGGCGACCGGCTCCGTGCCCGCTCCGGGGCGCACGACGACGCCGACCCGCCGCCGTTCGTCGTCGTCGAGGCCGCTGTCGTCCGGGAGTGGCTGCTGGTCCGTGGCGGAGAGCACGAGCTCGCCGTTGACCCACAGACGCAGGTCCATGTACGGGTCGTCGCCGTCCTCGGCCACGTACTCGCAGGCGAACTGGAGGTGGTTCGTGGTCAGGTCGTCCACCCGCACGTCGTAGGGCAGGCCCTCGACGTCCGCGTCGCGCTCCTCGTTGAGGAGGTCGAAGGTCTCGAACCCCGGGACGTCCCTGGTCTCGGCGATCGCGGTGTCCCCGCTCTCCTCCGTCACCCGGCGGATCTGCGCCTGCTCGCCGTCGAAGCGCAGCAGTGCCTCGTACATCGTGCGCTCGTCGTCGCCCTCCTGGTCCCAGCAGCGCACCCCGAGGCTGGTCTCGGCCGGGCCGCGCAGCGGTGCGAGATCGGTGCTGATGAGGACGCGCTCGGGGGTCTCCCGGTCGTAGGGGGCGACCTCGCCGCGGGACGGGTTCCGGCCCGGGTCGAGCTGGAGGATCAGGGCGTTTTGCTGGTCCCAGTACCCGTCGGTCTCCTCGGGGTCGTCCGGGTCGAAGGTACGGAACCCGCTCCAACCGGGGTCGGTGGCGAAGTCCGTGACGTAGATGCTGGTGGTGTCCTCGGGCGGGCTGTCCGAACCGGAGAGCAACACCGTGGCGCCCACGCCGACGACCAGCGTGACCGCGGCCGCGGCGCCGCCGATGAGCAGCAGCTTGCGACGACCGCCCGTGGAGTTGCCGTCCGCCCCGTTCGGTCGCTGCCCGGGGCCACCCGGGCCACCCGGGCCATTCGGGCCACCCGGGCCACCTGGGCCGTTGTACGCGGTGTGAGCGGGCTGTCCGTGGGACGGTGACTGCCCGTAGGGGGCCTGACCGTGTTGGGCCTGGGCTTGCTGGGATTGGCCGTGCTGCCCGTACGGGGGTTGCCCGTACGAGGGCTGGCCGTACTGCTGGTGCTGGCCCGCGGGCGGGTAGCCGCCGCCAGGACCGCCGTGGCCGGCCTGGTTCGGGTACTGGCCGTAGCCGCCCTGCTGGGCGCCCGACTGCGGGCCGGACTGTGCCGGGTTCGCGTGGGGGAACTGCCCCGCCGGGTTCTGCTGTCCCTGGTACGGCGACTGGACCTGCTGGGTGGGCGGCACCGGCGGCTGCCCCTGATGGGTCGGCGACGCCTGCTGCGACGTCGTCGGGGTGAAACCGTTCGAGGGCGGGGTGCTCACCGGTGTCGTCGGATCCGGGGCCGCGGGACCCGAGGGCAGGTCCTGCGGTGGAGTGGCGGCAGCGCCCGAAGCCTGTTCGGCCAGCTCCGGATCGGTGGCCTGAGGAGGTAGGCCGGGCACTGGGGAACTGCTCGGCGGCGCCCACGAGGTGCTGATCGTGCGCCGGATAACCGCCTCCTCCGGATCCTGCTGGCCGGTCAGCCGGGCGAGCAGCTGCTGGGAGGTGGGCCGGTTCTCCGGCTTCTTGTCCAGCGCGGCGCCGACCAGGTCCAGCAGACTCGGGTCGAGCCCGTCCAACTTGGGCTGCGCCGAAGAGATGTTGTGCAGGACAGCCGGGACGGTACCCGCGTCGAAGGGCGCCTTCCCGGTCCCGGCGAAGGCCACCAGGCAGCCCCACGCGAAGATGTCGGCGGCGGCGGTGGCCTGCTCGCCCAGGATCAGCTCGGGCGCCATGTAGGAGGGGGTGCCCATGAGCTGGCTGGAGCGGGTGACCGCTCCGCTCGCGTCGTCCAGGGCGCGCGCGATTCCGAAGTCGATCACCTTGGGGCCGACCGGGGAGAGCAGGACGTTGGCGGGTTTGAGGTCGCGGTGCACGATCCCCGAACCGTGGATGGCGGTGAGCGCCGCCGCCACACCCATCGCCAGACCCTCGAGTGTTCCGCCGTGCATCGGCTCGCCGTGCCGGACCGCCTCGTCCAGGTTCGGGCCGGGCACGTACTCCGAGACGATGAAGAGGGGCTCGCCCTCCAGACGGGCGTCGATGACCCCGGCGGTGGAGAAGCGGGCGACCCGGCGCGCGGAGGCGACCTCGCGCGCGAAACGCAGCCGGAAGGACTCGTCGTCGGCCAGGTCCGGGTGGATCAGCTTGACGGCAACGGAGCGGTCGGCGGAGTCCTTGGCGAGGTAGACGGTGCCCATGCCACCGCGTCCCAGACGGCTGACGATGCGGTAACCGTCGAGTTCGCGCGGATCCCCCGCGCGCAGGGGTTTGCCGCTTTCGTGTCCGTTGGACGTCACAGTTGGGGGTCCCTCGTATGGATCGTGTGATTCGCGCCTAACAGCGTACCGACCTCGACACGCCGACGCGTTTGCGGTGTTACTCGGTTGTTCCGGGCCGGGAGCGGGCCCGAACTGGGGGGACGCGGGTCAGTCATCGAGGATCTCGGCCAGCCGGAAGCTCTCGAACAGGCCCCGGAAGGATGCGCCCCGGCCAGGTCCGGATGGATGACCTTGGGTGCGACCTGCTCTTCGAAGGGGCGCCCGGGCCAGGTGCACGGTGCCCGTGCCACCGGGTCCGAGGCGGCGCGGAACCCGGTAACCGCCCAGCTCGTGGGGGTCGCCAGGGTACCGGGGCGGGGTTGTCGTGCCCGTTCGGCATGTGGGGGCCTCATCGGATCGAGGGGTGCGCTGCGCCCCTGGGGCGGGGCGACGGGATGGCTGGGGACGGGCGGTCAGAGTACCGATCCCGCTGCGGATGCGGGGACACGGCCTGGCACGCGGCCGGGGGCGTGGTGGTTCCCGCGGCCGCTGTCGCGACGGGAGCCACGACCGGTCTCACAGATGGGGATGACGCAAATACGGAATCAGTTCCACGGAACCCCTCCTTTCGCTAGTATTCGAATGCATGTTCGAAGGTTTGGCCGTACTTCCCCGCGGTCGGGCCCTGTCGGTGGTGTGCCCGCGAACGCGGCAGGGCGCAGGGTAACGCAGGCGAGAGCAACAGGAGTCGGCCGATGCTGGGGGGAACTGTCGTGGGGCGGTACTACGGGGCGCACGTCACGGTCGTCGAGGCGGAAGGTCGGCCGACCCGGTTCACCTGGGAGGGGCGGGTGTACGGGATACGCAGGATCATCGACCACTGGGTGACCCTGCGCAGGGACTGGACGCCCGGTGCGGACTCCCAGGTCCCCGAGCGCAGACACTGGCGGGTGGAGGCCGGATCGGCCTACTCGCAGGGCGTGTACGAACTCCGCCAGGACACCGCGACCGATGAGTGGCTGCTCTCCCGCGTCTGGGGATGATCCGGCCGGGGCGCGGCGGGGCCGGGCCCCGGGCCGCTGTGTGAGCCGCGGCGCTCGAGCGGGGCACGGGTCTGAGTACGTGCCGCGGGCAGCCCGGCACGGCTGGCGCGGCCGGCGCGCTTGGTGGAGCGTGGAGTTTTGCTCCTCAGGGTCTCAGCGCCGCAGGGCCTCAGGCGAGGTCGGCCGGGATGAGCCCGTACACCGCCAGGTCGGAACGGCCCTGGTGCAGCGGCATGGCGTTGCGCTCGGTGCCCTCGGGGGTGAACCCGGCGGCCTCGGCCACCTTGCGCGAACCCGTGTTGCCCACGGCTGCCTTGAGCTCCACCCGTTGGAACCCCTGGTCCACGGCCCAGCGGGAGACCGCCACGACCGCCTCGGTGGCGTACCCCCTGCCGCGGCCCCAGGGCGAGACCCAGTAGCCGATCTCCGTGACCAGGGCGGGCCACTGCGTGCGAAGCAGCGCCACCGACCCGGTGAACCGGCCGGTCTCCTTGTCCACCATGGCCCAGTGCTGGCCGTCGCCGCCCGTGCGGATCGCCGGGGCGGCCCTCAGGCAGAACTCCTCGGCCGTCGCGCGGGTGTAGGCCTCCCCGGGGGCGGGCAGCGGAATCCACCGCTGGAGTTCGGGGTCCGCACACGAGGCGAGTACGTCGTCGATGTCGCCCTCGAGGAGGGCTCGAAGCCGCAGGCGCTCGGTCTCCAGGATGACCGCGGGCATGATCGGAGCGCTCTGGACTGTCGCCATGTGGATGTTCCCTCTACGCATTCGAACGACCGGTTGGTACCGGGCGCCACCCAAGTCTTGCACTCGGCGGCTCGGGCGGAAACTCACGTTATGTGCTCGGCGGAGCGGGAGGAAACAGGTTCTCGGCCACACGGGCCGGTGGCGGGGAGCCGACACGCCCCGCCACCCCGGGGATTCAGAGCAGGCCGCTGACCACCCGCTGGCGGATGGCCGTGTCGAAGACCTCGGCGAAGGCGTTGCCCGGGCACTCCGTGTCGAGCAGGTCCCGGTGCCGGGCCACCGCCTCCTGTTGGGTTGTCACTCCGGTGTCCGGGTTCACGTAATCGATCCGCGCGGCCGGGTCCACCCCGGTCAGCGCGCACAGCACCCGGAGAACGTCCACGAGCGAGTCCTGGGCGGCCCGGGTGGGGAGTTCGTCGGTGAAGTCACCGAGCAGGCACACGCCGATGTTGGCGTGGTTGAACCCGAACGCGTGCCCGGCCGTCACGGACTCGGCCAGGCCGGGCAGCGGCAGGGTGCGGAAGACCGGGACCCCGCCGCCCGAGTGGCGGCCCTCGTACACCACACCCCGGGGGTCCACGAGCAGGTGGTAGCCGATGTCGCCCCACGCCTGCTCGGCGGCGTGGAGGTGGTACACGGCCCGCACGTCCGCGGCGTGGTCGCCGGTGGTGGCCATCGCCGTGTGGTGCACGGTCAGCGCCTGCACCCGGTGGAACTGGGCGGGCCACAGCTCGTTTCCGTCCTCGTCGAAGCGCAGCGACTCGTCGGCGCCCCACCCCGACCTGGTGCGCAGCCGAAGCACGGAACCGCCGGAGAGGGTGGTGACCCCCGCGTCCTCTGCGGACAGCGACACCCGCTCCCGGCCGCTGAAGCCCAGCTCCTCTCCGTCGCGCACGTTCACGGCGGTCAGGTCGGCGCCGTTCGCCCCGCGCACCTGGTATCCGGTCGCGTCTTCGGGTGCCCTGGCGAGGGCGGTGGCCGACGGTGGCAGGTGCTCGGGGCCGCCGGTGTGGAAGTGCAGGTCCTGCCAGTCGCCGAGGGTCCCCGCCGCTGTCTCGAAGCGCACGACGGCGCCCTCGGCGACCTCCTCGGGCCGCTGGGCGACGGAGATGAGGTCGAACCGCAGTTCCGGTCGGACGAGCGCGCCGCTGGCGATCGCCCGCTCACCGAGGACGCGGGGCGCGGTGCGGGCCCCGGAGGCCGGGCCTGCGGAGGCCGGGGCGGAGGCGGTCGCGGAGGGCGGCAGGGCGGGGGCGAGCGCGCTCAGGCCGACCGCGGCGGTGGCAGTGGTCAGAAAGGTACGCCGTCGCATGGAAGATCCGTTCCGTTCTGGGGTGGGTCCCGGTCCGGGACCCAGGCGTGTTCGGCGGGCACGTGAGCTGCCGCGTGCCGCTTCGCTGGCACTCGCGCCGTGTCCTGCGGTCTGGGCAAGGGGCACGGGTGCACCACCGTTCACGGGCGGGCGGCATGCGCCGAACACGCCCTGGGCCGGGGCAGGGGTGCGACCGGGGCGCGGGCACCGGGACAGGGTGACACGGGGATGTGACACGAGGCACTCTCAGTGGGGTCTTCGGAGTGCCGTGGCGTGCTTTCGCCCCCGTCCGAAAACCCGCTGGTCACAGCGGATATTCGGGCTATGTCGGTTACTCCGGATACAGCGGGCGCGATGGTCGCCGGAGTCGCTGGCGTCCCGCCCGGACCTGCCGGGCCTGGTGGTCCTCCGCGGCCTCACCAAGACCTGGTCGCCGGCCGGGCCGCGCGCCGGCTGCCTGCTCGCACCGCCGGACCCGGCCACCCGGTTGGCCCCGGCGCGGCCGCTGTGGTCGGTCTCCCCCCCCGGCCCCGGCCGCCACCGTGGCCTGTTGCGAACCCGGGACCCCAGCCGCGGCCCGGGTGGAAGAACTGGCGGCCCACCGCGAGGCGCTCGCGACGGAGCCGAGCGGGTTCGGGATGGCTGTCGCCCCGGCGACGAAAACATTGTTTCTGCTGGTCAAAGCGTATAACGCGGAGTTTCTCAGGGTTCGTTCGCGTGATCACGGCATCGCTTTCCGTGAGAATGGCACCTTTCCGGGGCGGGGGCCGAGTGGTTTCGTGTTGCTGTCCGTGACTTCAGTACACAGCGCGTACTCACGCGGACTCTGGCACAGTTGGTGATGACTTGAGGACCCCGGCGTTCGGACCGGGGGAGCCGCGCCGGGTCGGGGGGACCCGTGCGAGCGGCGTGACCGTCGCGGACTACGCTGGTCCGAATTCGTATCGAACCAGGTGGAACCGGGCAGCTCACAGACCTCTTCTCTTCTTCGGGGAGCGATCATGACCAACGATGACCGCGAGGACACCTATCGCGGCGAGCAGGAGGGCTCGAGGTGGCGGGGCAGCGGTCCCGCGCCCGGCGCGGGACCGCTCCTGGGCGGCCTCCTGGACGGACTGCCGGAGAGCGGCAAGGGCACCCAGGCGCGCGATCCCAGACCCGCGGCTCCGCCGCACAACCCCTTCCGGCGTTCGTTCCCGGGACCGGAGGTGCCGCCCGCCCAGCCGGAGCCGCATCCCGCGCCCGAGAACGCCGCCGATCCCGCGCCGGCACCCGCCCCGCCACCCGCACCCGGACCGGCCGCCGGGCACCAGGTGCCGGGACGGCCCGGGCCGGACCTGCCCGAACCGGAGAACCCTCGCCCGGCATCGCACACCACGACGGCCGCCCCCCTGGCACCCCCGCTGAGCGAACCCCGGTTCAACGTCATCCCCTTCCGCTCGGGCACCCGTAACCCCGGGCCCGCACAGGCGCCACAGGTGCCACCGGCACCTCAGGCGCCGCAGGAACAGCGTGACCCCCATCCTCCAGAGGCCGAGCGGCCCCAGCCGCCCGAGCCTGCCATGAACCCCGGCCATGCGGACGAGAACCCCGCGGCCGCCGAACCGAAGCAGAGCGACACCGTGCACGCACACGAAGCAGCGGCGCCCCTCGAGGCACCGCAGCACACCGGTCCGCACCAACGGACCGAACCAGAGGATCCGCAGGAGAAGGCCCCGGCCCTGGTCCCGGCCATCCAGGCCGCCCGGCAGGCCCTGAACGAGCAGGCTCGGGACGCCCGTACCAAGGACGCCGAGGTTCAGAGCGCCAAGGCCCACAGCCCCGACTCCCGGGACTCGCAGCCCCGGGGCGCCCAGACGGAGCAGACGGCCCAGGGAACCCCGGCCGCTCCGGCCGTCGGCCGGCCCGGCGCCGACGACGTCTGGAACGGGACCGACCACGCCTTCGACGACGCCGAGCGCGCCGCCGTCTACCGCGCCATCCGCGAACGCCGCGACGTCCGCGCGGGCTTCCGTCCCGAGCCGGTCCCCGCCGACGTGCTCACCCGCGTGCTGGAAGCCGCCCACCAGGCGCCCAGCGTCGGGCACACCCAGCCGTGGGACTTCCTCGTCATCGACGACCCCGAACTCCGCTCGAGGGTGCGCGACCTCGCGCAGAACGAGCGCGACACCCAGGCCCACACCCGGCCCGCCACCCGCGCGCACGCCTTCTCCGGGCTCAAGGTCGAGGCGGTCCTGGAGAGCCCGCTCAACGTCGTCGTCACCGTCGACCCCAGTCGCGGACCGCACAGTCCCGGACGGCACTCCAGGCCCGCCTCGTACTCGGCCGCGCTCGCGGTGGAGAACCTGTGGCTGGCCGCCCGTGCGGAGGGCCTCGGTGTCGGCTGGGTCGCCTTCGCCGACGAGCGCGAGGTCGCCCGCATCCTGGACCTGCCCTCTCACCTCGAGGTCGTCGCCTACCTGTGCGTCGGCTACGTCGAGGAGTTCCCCACCGAACCCGAACTCAGCCTCGGTGGCTGGGCCAAGGGACGTCCCCTGTCCTGGGCGGTGCACCGCGACCGTTACGGTCGCCGCGGTCTGCCCGGCCAGGAGCCGACCACCCTGCTGGAGGAGACCATCACCGCCATCGGAGCGCTCAACGCCCGAGCCGTGGAGGAAGCCAGGGACCGGCAGGACCGGATGACCAAGCCACAGGGGTCCCTCGGGATCCTCGAGGTGGTCTCGGTGCAGCTGGCCGGGCTGGCGGGGGAGTGCCCCCCGCCGGTGCCCGAGCCCGCCGCCGTGGCGGTGTTCGCCGGTGACCACGGGGTGTACGCCCAGGGGGTGACCGCCTGGCCGCAGGAGGTCACCGCGCAGATGGTGCAGAACTTCCTCGACGGCGGGGCCGTGGTCAACGCCTTCGCCGAACAGGTGGGCGCGGAGGTCACCGTGATCGACGTCGGTGTGGTCGGCGACCTGCCGAAGGGATCGGGCCTGCTGCCGCGCAAGGTCGCGCGCGGCACCGCCGACTTCACCCAGGGCCCGGCGATGACCCGGGACCAGGCGCTCCAGGCGCTGGAGGGCGGTATCGAGATCGCCCGGGACCTGGTGTCGGCGGGCAACCGCTGCCTGATCACCGGCGACATGGGGATCGGGAACACCACCCCGGCCGCCGCCCTGGTGTGCGCGTTCACCGGCGCGGATCCCTCGGTCGCCACCGGTCGCGGGACCGGGATCGACGACGCCACCTACGAGCGCAAGGTGGAGGTGGTCCGCCAGGCGCTGAAGGCCAACCCGGTGGACCTCGAGGACCCGATCGGGACCCTCGCCGCGCTCGGCGGGCTGGAGCACGCGGCGCTGGCCGGTTTCATCCTCGGCGGTGCGGCCCTGCGGGTGCCGGTGCTGCTGGACGGCGTGATCGCCGGTTCGGCCGCCCTCGCGGCGGCCGCGATCTCCCCGGAGTCGCTCAGTGCCTGCTTCGCCGGACACCGTTCGGCCGAGCCCGGCCACGCGGTGGCCCTGGAACACCTCGGGCTGACCCCGCTGGTTGACCTGGAGATGCGCCTGGGCGAGGGTTCGGGCGCGCTGCTGGCGCTGCCGCTGCTGCAGGGGTCGGCCAGGGCGCTGCGCAACGTGGCCACCTTCGACACCGCGGGTGTGTCCACCGCGCACTAACCGAAGCCCGCGAACCGAAGCGTGCTACCGACGACGGATCCCGGTGCCCGACCCGGCGCCGGGGTCCGTCGTCGTTCACCCCGAGACCGGGTCTTGCGGCCGTCCGGCCTCGACCCGGCCCGGCACCGCCGTTCCCCTGCGCTACCCGCCCCTGCGCTACCCGCCCCTGCGATACCCGCACTGCACTGCACGGCATTGCACTGCCCGCCCGCCGTCGTTCGCTGCGGGTCGCTCGTTCCGCGCTGCCCCCTCGTGCTTCGTTCGGCTCCGTACCGCTCGCCCTTCCCCGCCTTGGATGCGGTGCGCGTCACCCTTTCCCGTGCTCGCCCCTTTACCTCCGTGTAATACCGCTTTGACAAGGTGCTTTGGAGTAATCGCCGAATATCGCCGGCGGCGCGCCAGGCCCCGGGCCCTGTGTGCGCACCCCGCCGTCGAAGCCGGGGGGCCGGTGCGGACGACCGAAGGGGTGCGATCCGTGACTTATCTCCTGGGCTTGCGCATGAAGGACCGAGACGTCCTCGTCGTCGGCGGTGGAAGGGTGGCCCAACGCCGGGTCCCCGTCCTACTGGAGGCCGGTGCCCGCGTCACCCTCGTCTCCCCGGAGGCCTCCGCCGCTCTGGAGGACCTCGCCGACGCCGGCCACCTCACCTGGCTGCGCCGCCCCTGGGAGGCCGGTGACGTCAGCGGTCCCGATGCCCCCGCCTTCTGGCTCGTGCACGCCGCGACGGACTCTCCCGAGGTCAACGCCGAGATCGCCGAGGAGTCGGAGGGCTGCCGGGTCTGGTGCGTGCGCGCCGACGACCGGCACGCCTCCTCCGCCTGGACCCCGGCCAGCGGTTCGGCCAACGGCATCACCGTGGGCGTGATCGCCTCGGGCGACCCCCGGCGCTCCGCCGGCCTGCGCGACGCCGTCATCGACGGCCTGGCCGACGGCACCCTGGACGCCCGCCGCGGCCGCGAACGCCTGCGCGGTGTCGCCCTCGTCGGCGGCGGCCCCGGCGACCCGGGCCTGATCACCGTCCGCGGCCAGCAGCTGCTCTCCCAGGCCGACGTCGTGGTGGTGGACCGCCTCGCCCCGACCTCGCTCCTGGACCGCCTGCCCGCGGAGGTGGAGATCGTGGACGCCTCCAAGATCCCCTACGGCCGCTCCATGACACAGGAGGACATCAATTCCGTCCTCGTCGAGCGCGCCCGGGAAGGCAAGTTCGTGGTCCGGCTCAAGGGCGGCGACTCCTTCCTCTTCGGCCGCGGCGGCGAGGAGGCCGCGGCCTGCTCCGCCGCGGGCGTCCCCGTGATCGCCGTCCCCGGAGTGACCAGCGCCCTGGCCGCCCCGGCCAGTGCCGGGATCCCCGCCACCCACCGCGGTGTGGCCCAGGACGTGCACATCGTCTCCGCGCACGTGGCCCCCGGCGACAGCCGCTCCACCGTGGACTGGGCCGGGCTGGCCCGCGCGGGCGGCACCGTGGTCGCCCTCATGGGCGTGCAGCGGATCGAGGCCATCACCGAGGCCCTCATCGAGAACGGCCGCGCCCCGGACACTCCCGTCGCGGTCGTCCAGGAGGCCACACTGCCAGGACAGCGGACGGTGACGGGTACGCTGGCGGACATCGCCGCCTCGGCCCGATCGGCCCAAGTACGGCCCCCCGCCGTGGTGATCATCGGAGAAGTGGTCAAAACAGCGCGGGATCTTGACATACTGCACACGGGAGCCCAGTTCGAGATCGATCAACTGGCAACCGGGCGCGATCTTCAGTGAGACCTCCGGCGGCGCTGCCCGCCAGCCGCGCCGCCGGGGGAATCCCAGTACCGATGAGGAGGGCACACCGATCATGACCCGGCCGTCGGCCGCACCGAACGCCTCGGGCGAAGGTGCCTCGGACCGGTTCGGAACCGGACCGGACGCCGCCTCCGCCCAGCCCGCCGCACCGGGCCCCGAAGCCATGCACCTGGCCGGTGTACCCGACGAACGCCGGGGCCCCACGGTCCCCGTGCCCGCCGGACCCGCCAAACACCGCGCCCCGAGCAACGAGGACGACCGCTTCGAACAGGTACTGGAGTCGCTGCGCAAGCAGATCCGGGACCTGGAGTTCGCACCGGGTATCCCCGGAGCCGAGGAGGGCGAGGTCCTCCAGTCAGACGTCCTGGCCCAGCTCTCCGACTACGTCCTGCCCCGGGTGCGCCGTCCCGACATCCCCCTGCTCATCGCCGTGGCCGGTTCCACCGGCGCCGGCAAGTCCACCCTGGTCAACAGCCTGGTCGGCGAGCAGGTCACCACCACCGGCGTGCGTCGGCCCACCACCAACAGCCCGGTGCTGGCCTGCAACCCCGCCGATGTCGACTGGTTCAGCGAAGCCTCCTTCATCCCCTCCCTGCCCCGGGTGCGCCAGCAGGGCCTGGCCATGCCCGGCAAGGACGGCATGCTGGTGCTCGCCGCCACCGAGGCCATGCCCCCCGGCGTGGCCCTGCTCGACACCCCCGACGTCGACTCCGCCGTCGCCGCCCACCACGAGTTCGCCGCCAAGTTCCTGGACGCCGCCGACCTGTGGGTGTTCGTCACCACCAGCGGCCGGTACGCGGACGCGCGCGTGTGGGAGTTCCTCCAGGTGGCCCGGGACCGCGACACCTCCCTGGCCGTGGTGCTCTCCCGGGTGCCCCGCAAGGGCCGTCGCCAGCTCCTGGACCACTTCGGCGCGATGCTCGAGGCCAACGGCCTGGGCAACGCCGCCCGCTTCGCGATCCCCGAGACCGACCAGATCGAGGGCGAACGCTTCACCTCCAACGTCGCCGACCACATCCGGGACTACCTCGCGGACGTGGCCGGTGAGGCCGAACAGCGTGACCGGGTCTCCCGGCGCACCTTCATCGGGGTCATCGACAGCTTCCGCAGCCGCGTCCCCGAACTCGCCCGGCAGGTCGAGGCGCAGATCGAGACCGGCCGCTCCCTGGGCGCCGACGTCGACGACGCCTACGCCGGCGCGGCCGCCCGGATCGACACCGCCCTGGGCGACGGCACCCTGCTGCGCGGCTCCCTGCTCGCCCGGTGGCAGGAGGTCGCGGCCAGCGGCGAACTCGCCAAGAGCCTGCGCCTGCGCGGTAAGCGGGCCCGCAAGGGCCGCGCCGAACAGGCCGAGCGCGGCCAGCGGGTCAGCGCTCTGGAACGCGCCGTCCGCGACGCGCTGGAGGCCCTGGTGGTCTCCGCCAACGAGCGCGCCTCGGACCAGATCGAGCAGCGCTGGCGGGAGGTCCCCGGCGGCGCCGAACTGGCGGAGAAGGCCCTCGACCAGCCCGGCAGCGGGCTGCTCGCCAAACAGGTCCGCCAGGAGATCTCCGAGTGGCAGCAGGAGATCGCGGAGATGACCGCGGCCAACGGCGCCACCAAACGATCGGTGGCCCGCTTCGTCACCTTCGACCACGAGATCGTCGCCCTGGTCATGATCATCGACCTGCTCGGCTACGAACGATCCCATTCCGGAGGCGGCGCCCACGCGGCCCACACCTCCGGGCCGTCCCCGCAGCGCCTGCTCAAGGGGCTGTTCGGCGCCCAGTCGTTGCGAAGCATCGGCGGCTCCGCGCGGGAGAACCTGCGCAAGCGGGTCCTCGGGCTGCTCACCCACGAGCGAGCGCCCTTCGACCACGCCCTGTCGACGGCGGGCATCCCGTCCGAGGACAGCGCCGTCCAGCTCTACCAGGCCACGTACAACCTTGAGATTGCGCGATGACAACTCAGTGGAACCCCGCTCACACGGGGGGCACCGGTCCGGGTCCGAGCCGCGACGAGGGCGAGGAGCGCGAGAGCGGACCCGCCGCGGACGGTTCCGCCTCGGAGGGGGCCGGAACCCGGGAACCCGCCCCGCACGATTCCCGCGCGCACGATTCCGCGGCGAGCAGCCCCTGGAACGACGAGCGCGCCGCTCCGGATCCGGAGCCCTCCGCCCCGACCAGGGAACCCGCCTCCCACCAGGGCGGCCCCTGGCGCGGCTACACGATGCCGGTGCCCGAACACCCCGCGCACGCCGAGGAGCGTGAACGGGCCGCCTCGGAAGCGGCGGCCTTCGAGCCGCCCGCCTACGACGGAATCACCGGTTACCCGGACCCCTCCGGAGCGGGCACGGCACAGGGCGCCTCCCAGGAGGAATCCCAGGGCGACGCCAGAGCCCCAGGGCGACCGGAACCTCACCCGGAGTCGGCGGAAGCGGCCAGGGCCCGTCAGCGTCGCTTCGGGCGCCACGCGCGCCCCTCCGCCGCCGCGGCGGACGAGGCCGGCGCCGAAGGCGTGGACGGTGACGGGAACCGGCGCCGCCGCGGCGAGGCCGACCACGACGACCCCGACGGTCTGGCGGGCTGGGTCGGCAGTCTCACCGAGGCCGCAGACGACACCCGCATCGCCGGGCGCAACACCGGTGCCTTCCCGGCGGTCACCCCGGACACCGAACGCCCGGACGGCCAGGGCGGGCGTCCGGCCCGGCGTACCACCGGCCGGACCGACGACCGCACCGCCGGTGCCGACCTGCTCGACGACGGGCCGGACGGCCCTGCCTCCGACCCCGTGGCCGAAGCCGCCGCGGAGCGCGACCCCGAGCACGCTTCGGAGCGCGGCGGGCGGGGGGAGCGCCCCCGCCGCCACACCTCCCGTCCGGCCCCCGGAGTCGCCCAGCAGACCACCGCCACCTGGGTTCCGGGCCCCGAGGACGACGAGCGGGCCGAGGGCACCGACACGGAGGAGGCCCGGAGCGGGACGGCGGAGACCGCGCGTGCCGGAGCCCCCGCAGCCGCCGGGGCCACCGGCGACAGCGCCCGGACCGCCGAGCCGGGTACCGCGGCCCCGGAACAGGGTGGGGCCGCCGACGACGACCCCGAACCCCTGCCCCGCCGCGTCCCCGGGCCCTCCGCCGTCTCGGGCGCCTTCCGGGCGATCGGGGCCGACACCACCGCACCGCGCACCGGCCCCGACGCTTCCGGTTCGGGCGCCCCTGGCCACGGCACCGGGCCACAGGCCGTGGGCGGGCAGGCACGGGACGGCTCCGGCTCGGCAGCGGACGAAGAGGAGTACCGCCCCACCAGCCACGACCACTGGCAGCCCACCAGCACCACCAGCCGCGCCGAGCTCATCGAGCGGCTGGACGCCCTGAGCACCCTCGTCGAACTGGGCCAGGAGGACCTGCCCGAGGAGGTCCTGGGCCGGGCCGGACAGCTGCTGGACCACGCCGGGGCGCGCCTGCGCCTGTCCGGTGAACACACGGTCGTGGCACTGGCCGGAGGCACGGGAAGCGGGAAGTCATCCCTGTTCAACGCCTTGTGCGGGCTCGAACTCTCCCAGACCGGCGTCACCCGCCCCACCACGTCCAAGGCGCACGCCTGCGTGTGGGGGCACGAGGGCGCCGACGCGCTCCTGAGCTGGCTGGGTGTGCCCACGCGCTACCGGCACTCGCGCACCAGCGTCCTGGACACGGGCAACTCAGAGCTGACCGGCCTGGTCCTGCTCGACCTGCCCGACCACGACTCGGTCCGCAGCATGCACACCGCGGAGGCCGACCGGCTCATCGGTTCGGTGGACCTGCTCGTGTGGGTGCTCGACCCGCAGAAGTACGCCGACGCCGCCGTGCACCACCGCTACCTGGCCAAGATGGCCGGGCACGGTGCGGTCACCGTCGCCGTCCTCAACCAGGTGGACAAGGTCGCGCCGGACGAGCTGGAGGAGCTCCTCACCGACCTGCGCCGCCTCCTGGAGACGGAGTCGGGTGTGCACCCGCGGGTGATCACCACCTCCACCGTGACCGGCCAGGGTATTCGCGAGGTGCGCGAGTTCCTGAGTGAGACGGTCATCGAGCGCCGGGCCCTGGTCGACCGCCTGGTCGCCGACCTGGACCAGGTCATCGAACCCTTCGAGGAGTTCTACGGCGAAGGGGAGATCCCCGAGACGGTGCCCGCCCAGGTCCGGTCCCGGATCCAGGAGGGCCTGGCCAAGGCTGCCGGTGTCACCGCTGTGGCCGACGTGGTGGAGACCAACGACGTCCGACGCGGCAAGCGCCGGGTCGGCTGGCCGGTGGCCCGCCAGATCGCCAAGCTCCGCAAGGACCCGCTCGCCGCGGTCCAGCTCGACTTCCTGCGCCGGGACGAACCCGGTGTGGGCGGTCCGGTCGACGCGCACGAGGCCGAACTGGAGACGGTTCTGGGTGAGGCCGCCGACCAGGTGTCCGCGCAGATGCCCGGCCCGTGGCGCCGCCGGATGCGCACGGCCGCCCGCAGCGGGGTGGCGGAACTGCCGACCGAACTCGGTGAGGCGGTCGCGGGCGCGGTCGGTGATCCGGACCGCAGTCCGTCGTGGTGGAAGACGGCCCGCGCGGTGCAGTACGCACTGCTCGCCGTGGCCGGTGCGGGGTTCGCCTGGGCCCTGCTGTCCCTGCTGAGCTGGCTCGGCGGCGGCATCACCGGCCTGCGGATGTTCGATGACCCGGTCTTCATCGCCTACTCGGGCGCCCTGCTCCTGGCCAGTCTCCTGGTGGGCTGGCTGACCGGGGTGGGCTGCGGGAACCTCGTGGAGGTGGCCGCGGTCCAGCGCCGTGAGGACGTGGAGCGCACCGCACAGGGACGGGTCCGGGAGATCGCCGGGGTCCGGGTCGTGACCCAGCTGGAGAACGAACTCGCCCGCTACCGGGCCTTCCGGGCCGCCTACGAGGTGGCCAGGGTCAAGGGCTGAGTCCTCGAGAACTGAGTCGTCGGGGCTTGAGCCGCGTGCCGTGGTGAGGGGCCGGTGGAGGTCCGGGCCGCGAAGCGGACTCGGGATCGATACGGTCCCGGCGCGCACAACAGAACACAGCGGCCACAACACGAGAGGTCGGCCGAGGGTGAGCCTCGACCGACCCGAAGTGATCGGGGGCGGGCAGCCTGAGGGCTGCCCGCCCCCGATCGTGTCAGGGAGGGGGACTTAGAGCCAGTTCCAGATCTTCTTCGCCATTTGATGCTCCTACGGTTCGAGTGCTGTGTGCTGTGTGCTGTGTGCTGAGTGCTGACGGGGATCGGGCGGTCGGTGCGTCGGACAAGACGGTGCCCGACGGACCGGTCCAGATTTCCGGCCGGAACCACCGATGCCCTATGGCAGGATGCCCCAATTTGTCACGCTAACCAAGCCCCCTGGAACAGAGGGTGAGGACTAAGGTAGCCTCAGCCTGCAAGGTACATACAATCGGCAATTAAGTTATTACCCAAAGTAATGTAAAGTAGTGCCGGTGTGATTGCCCGGCGCCTACCAGGAAGGATGTCGAACCCCGCTGGTCACCGACTGGCACCGCGAGGGAACGCGGGGCGAATCCGGTTCGTCGAAAGGGGAACCGTGGGAGGCGGTGAGTACATCAGAGTAGCCAAGGGTTCGAGGGTAGAAGGTGAAACCGGGAGGGAGGACGAAGCGGTGAGCATCTCGGAGAAGCCGGTGGCGGCCGATGAGAGTTCCCCGGGGGAGCGCCGTACCTGGCTGATCTTCCAGCAGCCCCCCGGGCTGGTGGCCTTTGTGTTTCTGATGGTCTTCGTTGCGCTGTTCCTGTTCGGGGTGGCCGCGGCGCAGACGACCCTCAGGCTCATCGACGTCGCCCTGCTGCTCGCTCTCGTGGTCTCCGCCCTGATATGCATAGCCGCGGTCAGCCGTATCGACATGCCCGCCGGGGTCAGCCGGGACCTCCTGGGAGCCTGGTGGTTCCCCGCGATGCTCCTTCTGCCGCCGGTGTACTTGCTCCTCATCCCGATCCCCATCTACCTGATGCTCCGGCACCGCCGCAGTCACACGGTGCCGCACCGGCGGGTGTTCAACGCCTCAGTTGTGGGCGTTTCGGGGTTCATCGCCTCAGTGGCCTGGCACGGGAGCCAGGTCGGATTCCCGGCCGGGATCAGCGGCTCCCCGAACTCCCACGAGGCCCTGCTCAGCCTCAGCGGCGCGGCACTGGCCCTGGCCTGCTGTGCCGGATTCACCGTCCTGAACAGCCTGTTGGTGTTCTGCGGCAGCAAGCTCGGCGGTGTCACCGGCGGTATCCGCGACCTGTGGGACAGGGAGGGGATCCTGGTCGACTCCGCCGAATTATGTGTCGGGGTCACCGTCGCCATCCTCGCCCAGCTCTCGCTGTTCCTGCTGGTGATCGCGGTTCCACCGGTGCTACTGCTGCAGCGCAGCCTGGTCTACCAGCAGCTGAGGGCTGCGGCCCGGACTGACCCGAAGACCGGCCTGCTCAACGCACCCACCTGGGAGAGGGAAGCGGCTGCCGAGATCGTTCGTGCCCACTCCACGCGTGGCCGCGCGGCGGTGCTCATCGTCGACATCGACCACTTCAAGCGGGTCAACGACAACTACGGGCACCTCTTCGGCGACCAGGTCCTGCTCGGGGTCGCCACGACCATCTCCCAGCAGCTGCGCCAGTCGGACCTGCTCGGCCGCTTCGGCGGCGAGGAGTTCGTGGTCATGCTGCCGGGGGCCGACACCACCGAGGCCTGGCAGGCCGCCGAACGCCTGCGCTGCCAGGTCGGCCGGATGGAGATCGCGGTGGACGACGTCCTGGTGTCCATCACCATCTCGATCGGGGTGGCCGTGGCCGGTGACCACGGTGACGACCTCGTCGAGCTGCTGACCGCCGCCGACCTCGCGCTCTACCGGGCGAAGGAGACCGGCCGCGACCGCGTGTGCCTGCCGGCCGGGCGCCCCGAGGTGTCCGGGAAGATCCCCGGCCCCCGGGAGGGCGAGATCACCGATTCCACGAGCAACCCGGGTGACCCTTCCTGACCTGCGAGAACGTCGGAGGAGGGTGGTCGGGGCAGGTTATCCACAGGTTCGCGGGGGCTGCTTGCGCCCCCGCGCCCGGTCACCGAACGTGGAACCATGCCCGGTGATCAGCATGGAACGTCCCCTGAACCCGCCGACCCTCCCCACCCCTCCCAGCCCCCGAACTCCCCAGTGAGCCCGCTTCGGCTGCGGGCCCCGGCCGACCTTCTCGCAGCCCTGCCCTACCTGGTGTCCCAGCCCCTGGACGACGCGCTGGTCGCGCTGGTGGTGGGTGAGGGCCATGTGCTCGGAATCCTCTACGGCGGACTCGACCACCTGGACCACGTCCTCACCCCGGAGCGGAGCGGTGGGGCGGCGGTGTCCGCGGCACTGGCAGCTGACGGCAGCGCCCTCCTCGTGGCCGGTTTCGGTCAACCGGAGCGGGTCACTCCGCACATCCACTCCCTCCTCCAGGCGGCCCGTGTCCGAGGGGTCCGGGTCCTGGAGGCGCTCCGGGTGACCGGGGGACGCTACTGGTCCTACCTCTGCCAGGACCTCGGGTGCTGCCCGGACGAAGGCACACGCTTCGACCCGGACACCTCACCGGTCCCGGCGGAGGCGGTCCTGCGCGGGCTGGTCCCGGGAGACCCGGGGCCCTCCGCGCGGATCAGGTTCCTCCTTGACCCCGTGCGTGGGAAGCTGCGAGAGGCGGTGGCCGAGGCGGCGACGGCGGCCGAGGAGGAGGCGTCCGAGGGGGACGGGGCCCGGCGTCGGACCCCCGAGGTACTGGACGCGCTGCGCGAGGAGCGCCGGCGGCGGGTCACCGACCCGCGGACCCTGGGGCGGCTGGGGGTCCACCTGACCGGACTGCGCGTGCGCGACGCGGTGTGGACCCGGATCACCCCGGAGACCGCACGGCTCCACATGCGCCTGTGGTCGAGGCTGGTCCGCCATGTCCCCGAACGCCACCTCCCGGCCCCGGCCGCCCTGCTGGCGGTGGCCGCCTGGCAGCACGACGACCACGACCTGGCCCGGGCCGCCCTGGACCTCGCCCTGAAGGCGGACCCGGGCTACGCGATGGCGGTCCTCATGTCCCGGGCGCTGCGGTGGGGACTGCCCGCCGAACGCTGGCGCGGCTTCCTGGCCCAGCGCCTCGACCACCAGAGCGAGGAGGAGGTCGGGGCCGAGGACGAAGCGGACCCCTCCAGACCAACCCGCACCCCGATCCCGCTGAGTAGTACGACCGGCGCCGCCGCTCCCGGGGCTACCTCGCGCGTGGGGC
This sequence comes from Nocardiopsis metallicus, assembly GCF_014201115.1. Lineage (GTDB taxonomy): Bacteria > Actinomycetota > Actinomycetes > Streptosporangiales > Streptosporangiaceae > Nocardiopsis > Nocardiopsis metallicus. The sequence continues at coordinate 3,737,741 of NZ_JACHDO010000001.1, read as the reverse complement.
AGGGAATGCCCTCGTCCTCGGCGCCACCCGGGCATGAGAGGAAGTGGTGGCGCCTCGGGCCGCGTGGCGAGCGGCAACGCTGCCCCTGGCTGGCTGACTGACTGACTTGCCGACTGACCGACTGACCGACTGACCGACTGACCGACTGGCCGACCGGGCGACTGGGCGTGAGCGGGAGCGGGAGCGGGAGCGGTGAGAATTCGGGGACGACGTGAACGAGGGTGGCCACGGGGCCGTGTTGGCGGGGCGGGGGTGGGGATCGACGGGATCGACGTCCGCGCCCGCAGCACGCCTTGCCCCGCTCCAGGCCCCGTGCCCGCTCCACACCCTGTGCCAGGGATGGCGGCGGATTCGGGCCAGAACCCGCGCAGGGGTGTGCCAGCGCGCGCGGACACCCTCTGCGCGGTACGCCTCCCGTACTGCGGCTCCCGGGGCGTCGAGCGCGTTCTGGCACCCCTCGGTGAGGGCTCGGAGCGGGGTGTGTCCGGCCCGCCATCGGCCGTCCCGCCGACACCGCTGACGTGATGCCGGATAGCGGCCGACGACGAGCCCGCCGGGACGGGATCGTTCACCCCCGCCGTGCCAGGTCGTGCTCGGTGCCGGCCGGGGAGCTCCGATCCGGGATGGTGCGGACTCCTGCGGATCGTCACGATTCGGAGTCCCGACAGGTCCGGGCACACGCCCTGACGCCCTAGGCTGGGAGGCATGCCGGAGTACATCTACACCATGCAAAACGTGCGCAAGGCGCACGGCGACAAGGTCGTCCTTGACAACGTTTCGGGGTCGTTCCTGCCCGGAGCCAAGATCGGTGTCGTTGGCCCGAACGGCTCGGGTAAGTCGACGCTGCTGAAGATCATGGCCGGCATCGAGCAGCCGTCCAATGGTGAGGCGCGGCTCATGCCCGGGTTCACCGTGGGTCTGCTCGCTCAGGAACCGCGGCTCGACGAGAGCAAGACGGTCCTGGAGAACGTCGAGGACGGCGTCGCCGAGACCAAGGCGATGCTGAACCGCTTCAACGAGATCGCCGAGCAGATGGCGACGGACTACTCCGACGACCTGCTCGAAGAGATGGGCAAGCTCCAGGAGCAGCTCGACCACCGCAACGCCTGGGATCTGGACAGCCAGCTGGCGCAGGCCATGGACGCCCTGCGCTGCCCGCCCGGAGACGCCTCCGTCACCCAGCTCTCCGGTGGCGAGAAGCGCCGCGTGGCGCTGTGCAAGCTGCTGCTCGAGGCCCCCGACCTGCTGCTGCTCGACGAGCCCACCAACCACCTGGACGCCGAGAGCGTGAACTGGTTGGAGCAGCACCTGTCCAAGTACGCGGGCACCGTCATCGCGATCACACACGACAGGTACTTCCTGGACCACGTGGCCACCTGGATCCTGGAGCTGGACCGCGGCCAGTTCTACCCCTACGAGGGCAACTACAGCACCTACCTCGAGACCAAGCAGGCCCGCCTGAAGGTCGAGGGGCAGAAGGACGTCAAGAAGGCCAAGCGCCTCAAGGACGAGCTGGAGTGGGTCCGCTCCAACGCCAAGGCCCGCCAGACCAAGAGCAAGTCGCGTCTGGCCCGCTACGAGGAGATGGCCGCAGAGGCCGACAAGACCCGCAAGCTGGACTTCGAGGAGATCCAGATCCCGCCGGGTCCGCGTCTGGGCAACACCGTGGTCGAGGTCAAGAACCTCACCAAGGGCTTCGGGGACCGCGTCCTCATCGAGGACCTCAGCTTCTCGCTGCCGCCCAACGGCATCGTCGGCATCATCGGCCCGAACGGTGTCGGTAAGACGACCCTGTTCAAGATGATCGTCGGTGAGGAGAGCCCCGACGAGGGCAAGATCACCGTCGGTGACACCGTCGAGACCTCCTACGTCGACCAGTACCGGGGTCGTATCGACGACTCCAAGAACGTCTGGGAGACCATCTCCGACGGCGAGTCCTTCATCACGGTCGGCAAGGTCGAGATCCCCAGCCGCGCCTACGTCGCCGCCTTCGGCTTCAAGGGCTCGGACCAGCAGAAGTCCGCCGGTGTGCTCTCCGGTGGTGAGCGCAACCGGGTCAACCTGGCGCTCACCCTCAAGCAGGGCGGCAACCTGCTGCTCCTGGACGAGCCCACCAACGACCTGGACGTCGAGACCCTCGGCTCGCTGGAGAACGCCATCCTGGACTTCCCGGGCTGCGCCGTGATCACCTCCCACGACCGGTGGTTCCTGGACCGCGTCGCCACGCACATCCTCGCCTGGGAGGGCGGCTCCTCCTGGTTCTGGTTCGAGGGCAACTTCGAGTCCTACGAGAAGAACAAGATCGAGCGCCTGGGCCCGGAGGCCGCGCGTCCGCACGCGGTCACCCACCGCAAGCTGACCCGCGACTAGTCACCGGACAGCGGCCAGCGGTCAGCGAAGCCACCGCCCAGCGGTCAAGCAGCACCGACAGGCCCCGTGGGCCGGATCCGTCCGGTCGGCGGGGCCTTCGCGTTCCCCGGTGACCCGGTGCCCGCCGGTGTTTCAGGTGCGAAAAACCCTGTACTGACAGGCACTCCCGTCACTATGGTCCTGGCATGACGATTCTGTGTGTGCCCTACCACCTGGACGACCACCTGCCCGCCTTCCGGCTCCCGTTACCGGCGGGGGCGGTGACGGTGCATCCGGATCTGCCGGAGGCCGACCGGTGGGTCCGGATGGCGGCACTCCACGAGGAGGTCGCCGACCGCGTGGCCGACCAGGTCTGGGTCGGGCGGGTCCCGACCGTACTGTCCGGCGACTGCATGGTGGCCCTCGGAACCGCCGCCGGAGTGCAGCGCGCGGGGGTGGACCCGGCCGTCGTCTGGTTCGACGCGCACGGCGACGTCCAGACCATGGAGACCAGCGCCTCCGGGTACGAGGGCGGGATCCCGCTGCGCGTGCTCGCGGGCTACCGGCCGGATCCGGCCACCGACCGGCTCGGGCTCCGGGACATCGCGGAGGAACGGCTGCTCCTGGTGGACGGACGCGACCTCGACCCGCCCGAGGAGGAGTACCTGCGCACCTCCGCGGTACGGCGGAGCAAGGTCACCGACATCGAACCCGGAACGCTCCCCGAGGGCCCCCTCCTGCTCCACGTGGACCTGGACGTCATCGACGCAGCCGAGGCCCCCGGCCTGCTGTTCCCCACCCCCGGCGGCCCCCGGACCGGCGAGGTCCTCTCAGCCGTCCGTACGATTCTCGGCACCGGCAGGGTCGTCGCCCTGAGCGTGGGCTGCACCTGGCACGCCGACGAGGAACTGGACGCCGAGGGAGGCGTCCGCTCCCGCCTGCTCACCGAGCTCCTGGCCAGCGTTTCCTGAGGGTCGCACCCGTGCACGAGACTTCTGGTACGACCGAGGCCACCGGAGCTGTCCGGGACGTCAGGACCACCGGGGCCCTACGGGAGGCGGCTCATCGCGACCGAGCCCCGGGCCCGGGGGACCGGAAGCGGGAACATCCCTCCGACCCCGTGACTATTCCCTGCCGACCGGCCCAGGAGAGGGATCGTGAACGTGGCATACCCTGGACCCGATGACTTCCGCGCGTGATGACCACCAGGGCGCGGGCGACGAGCCCGCGCAGATGACGTTCTACGAGGCCGTGGGCGGTGAGGAGTTCTTCACCCTCCTGGTTCGCCGTTTCTACGAGGGCGTCGCCGACGACCCCGTGCTGCGGCCCATGTACCCCGAGGAGGACCTGGGGCCCGCCGAGGAGCGCCTGCGTCTGTTCCTCATCCAGTACTGGGGAGGCCCCCGCACCTACAACGAGCAGCGCGGCCACCCGCGCCTGCGCATGCGACACGTGCCGTTCCGCGTCGGCGCGGCCGAGCGCGACCTGTGGCTCAAACACATGCGCGCCGCGGTGGACTCCCTGGACATGCACGAGGTCCTGGAGCGCCAGCTCTGGGAGTACATGGTCATGGCCGCGCACAGCATGGTGAACGTTCCCGGGGAGGCCACGCCCCCCGCGGTGGCCAAGCCGACCTCGCTGCGCGTGGGCGGCGACGGCAGGGTGAGCCGCGACAGCCGGACGCAGGGAGACGATGACGACGGCGAGGCCGTCACCATCTCCCTGAAGCGCTGACCCCCGTACTTTCGTGGGTCGAGTCTCGGTCTCCCCTGGACGCTGTTGGTGAATCCGGAGCGTTGGGACCCCAAGAAGCGGAGAGCCTGGCACGGAGAGGCTCTCCGGGCCAGGCTCAGGCTCGGGTAGGGCATCCGGGGTGGGGCCTGTGCGGGGGCAGGGTGGGTCCTCTGCGGGGCCGGGGGCCTGCGGTTCGGGTTGCGGTTCCCCCGTTTCCCGCCGCGTGATGGTGGCCGTCTACGCTGCGCGCCTCAAGGTCGTACGTCCTCGCTTCCAATGCCGTTTAGTTAGCGCTTCAGGCCAGATGTCAAGCCTGTAACACCACCCGCAACCACCCAGCACAAAGAACGGGACCTCCGATAGAAGCAGGAAATCGACCAAGATCCACCTGCGCCCGGAGGCCCCGTTGCCCGACCAGTATGCCACCACCACAACCTCTGCCACCCGCACGATCACCGTGGCCGCTGGAATCTACGCCCCCGGCCACCTGGGCGAGCTCACCCGCTACCTCCCCTTCGACCTCATCGACGCCGCCCTGGAACACACCCGCACCCAGCAACAACGACTACGCCGCCTGCCCTCACGGGTCGGCGTCTACTTCGTGCTCGCCCTCACCCTGTTCCCCCACCTGGGATACGCCCGCGTCTGGGACACCCTCGTCGCAGGCCTGCACGGCCTACCCGTGCCCCGCCCCAGCCAATCCGCCCTCAGCCACCTACGCCGACGTTTGGGAGCCGGCCCGTTCAAAACCCTCTTCGAGACCCTCGCGGTTCCTTTGGCCCAACCCGCGACCCCCGGCACCCGCTACCGGCACTGGCGCACCGTGGCCTTTGACGCCTGCCACTCGATCAAAGCCCCTGACAGCGAACGCAACCTCACCTGGCTCCGCAAAATCCACTACCAGCAAGGCGTGGAAGGCTACCCCCGCCTGCAGATCACCACCCTGTGCGAGACCGGCACCCGCTCCCTGCTGGGAGCCACCCTGACCCGAGCCCCCAGCGGCGAACCCGACCAGGCCCGCCCCCTGCTGGGCCTGCTCACCCCCCAGATGCTGGTCCTGGCCGACCAGGCCTACCAAGGCAACACCTTCCTGGGCGAGCTCGCCACCACCGGAGCCCAACTCCTGATCCGTTTGCACCCACGCCGCCGCCCCCGGGTGGAAACCCTGCTACCGGACGGCTCCTACCTCACCCACCTGGACGGGCTCAAACTCCGCGTCATCGAAGCCCGCATCACCGCCACCACCCAGGACGGGCAGCAGGCCAGGGGCGTGTACCGGCTGGCCACCACCCTGCTCGACCACCGCACCGACCCCGCCCCACAGCTGCTGGCCCTCTACCACGAACGCTGGGAGATCGAATCGGCCTTCTACTCCCTGCGCCATACCCTGCTGCACCGTCGCGTGTTGCGCTCCCAGGACCCGGTCGGCCTGGAGCAGGAGGTGTGGGCCCTGTTGGCGCTCTACCAAGCGCTGCGCATGGCCATGGTCGAGGCGGTGGAGTCCCGGCCGGGCACCCACGCCGATCGGGCTGGGTTCACCACTGCCCTGAACACCGCCCGATGTCAGGTCATCACTGCCCAGCAGGTGCTGCCCGACGATGACGATCCCGGCCGGGGCGGAAGCATCGTTCAGGCGGTGTTGGACAACCTGCTCCCGGCCCGCCGTGCTCGGATCAGCGCGCGCAAGGTCAAGTGTCCTCAGTTGCGTTACGGCTACGCCGATCCCGAGCGGCCGCTCGCCACCCACCAGGTGCAGAAAGTGGAGTTGGAGATCTTGGCCCCTGCGCCTGGGGCCGTGGTGGGCCCCAAACAGTCCGCAGCTCAACCGCTGGCACCTGGAATCCGCCCTGGTGGGTCCAAGGAGCGCACGATGCGCCTGTTGGGTTCTGGTCCAGACCGAGGTTGGAGCCCGATCGAGGTGGCTCGGGGGTCATGTCCCTTGGAGTGGTGTAACTCCGGGTTCAGGGATCTGACCTGCACGGCTATAGAAACCAGGCGAGCCATCGTGTGACCGTCTAAGTGAGAGAAGGTCTGAAGTTCCTCACCCAAGGACGCACGATGGCTCTGTCCCAGCATGACCTACAACAGCTCCTGGAGTCACTACAAGCCGCCGAGAATGTCGACATGGTCCGTCTGGTGCTGGAGCGCATGCTCCAGGAACTGATCGAGGCCGAGGCCACCGCCACCATCGGTGCCCACCCCCACCAGCGCACGCCCGAGCGCACCAACAGGCGCAACGGTCACCGCGACCGTCCCCTGGCCACCACGGCCGGGGACGTGGAGCTGAAGATCCCCAAACTCCGCTCCGGATCGTTCTTCCCCTCCCTGTTGGAACGCCGCCGCCGTATCGACCGGGCCCTGTTCGCCGTCATCGTGCAGGCCTACGTGCACGGGGTCTCCACCCGATCGGTGGATGACCTGGTCAAAGCTTTGGGAGCCGACTCAGGTATCTCCAAATCCGAGGTCTCGCGGATCTGCGCCGAGCTGGACGAGGAGGTCGAGGCCTTCGCGCAGCGGCCCCTGGACCACACCGCCTTCCCCTACGTGTTTTTGGACGCGACCTACTGCAAGGCCCGTATCCAGCACCGGATCGCCTCCCAAGCGGTCGTGATCGCCACCGGAGTCACCGCCCAGGGACGAAGGGAAGTGTTGGGCTTCGCCGTGGGTGACAGCGAGACCCGCGCGTTTTGGACCGAGTTCTTGCGCGGCTTGCGCTCACGCGGCCTGGGCGGGGTGCAGTTGGTGGTCTCGGACTCCCACGCCGGCCTGGTCGCCGCGGTGGAGGCGGTCTTCCTCGGGGCGGCCTGGCAGCGCTGTCGGGTGCATTTCGTGCGTGATGTGCTGGCCAAGGTGCCCAGGGGGTCGGGGGAGATGGTTGCGGCCACGATCCGCACGATCTTCGCTCAGACCAACGCCGAGGCGGTGCGCACCCATCTGGGCACGGTCGCCACCATGCTTGGGCGGCAGTTCCCGCAGGTGGAGCAGATGCTGACCGGGGCGGCGGTGGACATCACGGCGTTCGCGGACTTCCCGAGCGGGCATTGGAAGAAGATCTGGTCGACCAACCCGCTGGAGCGGTTGAACCGGGAGGTCAAGCGCCGGGCGGACGTGGTGCAGGTCTTTCCGAATCCGAAGGCGTTGGGGCGGTTGGCCGGGGCGGTGCTGGCCGAGCTGCATGACGAGTGGCAGGTGAGCGATCGTCGTTATTTGTCCGAGGCGTCCATGGTCGAGTTGCTGGGCCAGGACGCGCGCGGCTCGGGCAGACAGCAGGGCCCGAACGAGATCGGCCCCGGGTCACTGCCCGGGGGTTAGTGCGGTTGTGAAGTTACACCACCTGATGGGACACCATCGGCTCGGGCTTTGGGTTATCCCCATTACCGGAGTCTGGCCACGCAGATGGGCGTGTGGGTCCAGGAAGGGTTCCTGCAACGGATCGCTCGAGGCCGTTACACCCTGGCGCCACGGTGGGCGAGTTCGGGGTTGACAGCTCAGCCTGTCCCTTAACTAAACGGCATTGTCCTCGCTTCGCTCCGGGCGCTCCACCTTGACCCGCTTCGCTACGACGGCGGTGGGCGGCTATCGGGAAACGGGGCAGGTGTGGTCGGGGTGGTAGGCGGGCCCCTAAAGGGGCCCAACGGCAACCACCAACGGCAACCGCGACTGCGCGGCCTTCGGCCGGTGCCTTCCCCCGGCCGGAGCGCAACGCCTGGCCGTGTCGCGGCCGGTCATTCGCCCGGACGGACAAGCGGCAGCGAGGGAAGCGGTCTCCCCAGCCCTACGGGGATCGGGGTGCGTGTCGCGGCCGGTCAAGGTCGGCAACGAAAAGCGGCAGCGAAGGCAGCGGTCCCCCAGCCCTGCGCGGATCGGGTCGCGTGTCGCGGCCGGTCACGCGTGCCATCGGGCCAGCCGGTGGTGAGGGTGGGGTTCAGCGCTGTGGTGTCGGCTCCGGGCGAGCCGGGGTGTCCGTAACCCGCGTCTGGGGGTGGTCCGCTGCTTCCGAAACCCCTTCATTCCCGGTGATCTTGCTACCAGGGGCAAGTTCGGCGCCGAACTTGCTCCTGGTAGCAAGATCATCTTCGAAAAGAGGGCCGAAACCGGGCCCGGGGGCCTGGTGGGCCGCTGGTGGTGTTCGCCGGTACGGGCAACCGGTCCGCGCAGGGCTGGGGGCCACCATCACGCGGTGGGAAACGGGGGGACCGCGACCCGGACCGCAGGCTCCAGTCCGCACACAGACCCCGCCCCGGAATCAATCAACAGCATCGCCCCTGTGCCGGGCTCCGCCTCCCCTCGGAACCGCTGCTCCGGGACGTCGCTCGCGGGGGCCGGGCACGCGGGTGTCAGGAGTACTTGTTGAGGAGCGCGCGCTCGGCGTCGTTGAGGCGCCGTGCGCTCTGCGTGGCCACGTCGAAGCCGACCAGGACCGTCTTCGCGCGCAGGTAGACCCGCTCGTCGTCGAGGATCTCGTAGGACATGCTGAAGCTGGCGTTGCGGACCTCGGTCACCCACAGCTCCACGCGCACCGGGTCGGTGCGGGGCAGCAGCGGGGCGACGTAGTCGGCCTCCTGGCGGGCCACGACCGTCGCGCCGAAGGCATCGGGGCGGCCGTCACCGATCCCGAAGTGCAGGAACCCGACGCGGGCGTCCTCCAGGTAGGTGAGCATCCGGACGTTGTTGACGTGCTGCTGGGGGTCAAGGTCGGCGTAGCGCACCTGGGCCAGGTGCACGTACCGCTGGGGCCCGGCGGTGGTGGGGCTTTCGGCCTCGATCTGTGTCACGTCCTGGGTCCTCTCCCGAAGTTCTCCCGGATGTCCTCCCCGGGGTCGGGCGTATCCCGTGGTCACACGCTTGTCGCGACGCACCGGACACGCCTTTGGCCTCCTTTGATTGTCTCAAAGGACCCTCCGCGCAACCCCGGTGCGGGGTGTCCGATTCCTGTGTCCTTGCTCTCCCCGGCCCGGGTCGGGGCCGGGGAGAGCCGACGGGCTCGGGCGGGTCAGGAGACCGAGAGCCCCAGGTGGTGGGCGAGGAAGGCGAGCTGCTCCGCGGTCAGGGCCACACTGCGGCTCACCGATCGGGAGCTGTGCCCGACCTCGGCCTCGCGGCGGACGAGGATCGGTCGCTCCTCGATCGGCGCCGACGTGGCCTGCTGCATCTGGGCGCACAGCTTGCGGGCGTGCAGCGGGTCCACCCGGGTGTCGTTGTCGAACACCGTGAACAGGGTGGCCGGGTACCGGGTGCCCGGCCGGACGTTGTGGTACGGGGAGTAGCCCAGCAGCCAGCCGAGCTCCTCGGGCTTCTCGGCGCTGCCGTACTCCACGCTCCACAGCTGTCCCAGCCCGAACCGCTCGTAGCGCACCATGTCCAGCAGCGGGGCCGAGCAGACCGCGGCGGTGAACAGCTCCGGCCGCTGAGTGATCATGGTGCCCACCAGCAGGCCGCCGTTGCTGCCGCCCATGATCGCGAGCCGTTCCGCGCTGGTGGTGCCGCTGGAGATCAGGTGCTCGGCGGCCGCGGCGCAGTCGTCGAAGACGTTCTGCTTGTTGGCGAGCATGCCGCCCCGGTGCCATTCCTCGCCCTCTTCCAGGCCGCCGCGCAGGTTCGCGACGGCGTACACGCCCCCGGCGCGCACCCACGCCAGGATGGCGGCGGAGTACCCCGGGGTGAGGGAGATCTGGAACCCCCCGTAGCCGTACAGGATGGTCGGGCGCGGGCCCTCGGCGGGCGCGGCGGGGGAGACCACCAGCATGCGCACGGTGGTGCCGTCCTTGGACGTGAACGCGACCTGTTCGGTGCGCACGTCGGGCAGGTCGATCTCGCCGGGCGGCTCGGCCCACGGCGTCACCTCCCCGCTGCGCGCGTCGTAGTGGTACACGGACGAGGGGTGGGTGTTGTCGGTGTAGCCGAACCACGCCTCGTGGCCGCCCTCGGGCCGGCTGCTCAGCCCGCCGACGCTGCCCAGGCCAGGCATCGGCAGGGTGCCCAGGCGCGCACCGGTCCCGGGGTCGTGGCGGCTGATCTCGCTGATCGCGTGCCGGCTCCAGACCAGGAGCAGTTCGGGGGAGTCGAGCTCCTCCCCGTCCAGCAGCGCGTGGCCCTCCAGGACCGCCTCGGGGTCCTCGGCGACCAGGGTGGTCCAGTTCTCGTACCCGGGTGCGGCCGGGTCGGCGACGCACAGGCGCCCGCGCGGGGCCTCGCGGTCGGTGAACAGGTACAGGCGGTCGTCCCGGCCCACGTGCAGGCGCAGGTCGGAGTCCACTCCCTCCTGGACGGTGACCAGGCGGGGGCTCTCCAGCGGCCCTTCTCCGAGGTCGGCGATCCAGGCGTTGGTCGCCGAGGACGTGCCGTTGGCGGAGGTCAGGGTGAGCCAGCGGCCGTTCTCGCTGAGGCTCACCCCGTAGTACTCGGTCTTGAGGCGGTCCTGGCCGAAGATGAGCGCGTCCTGGTCGGCGGGGGTGCCCAGCCGGTGCAGGTAGACCCTGCGGTGGTAGGACTCCTCGCCGTCGGGGACCTGATCGGCGGGCAGGCGGCGCACGTAGTAGAAGGCCGAGCCGTCGGGCAGCCAGGCCACCGGGCTGTACCGGGTGCGGTCGATGGGGTCGTCCACGAGCTCGCCCGAGTCCACGTCGATGACGCGCAGGAGCGACTCCTCGTCGCCGCCCTCGGAGAGTTGGTAGGCGAGCAGGCGTCCGTCCGGTGAGGGCCGCCAGGCGTCCAGCGTGGTCAGGCCGGAGGGATCGAGTGCCCCGGGGTCGACCAGGACGCGCTCGTCCCCCTCACCGTCCCGCACGTGCAGCACCGCGTGCTCCTGGCCGGGGGCACGACGGGTGACGAAACGGCGTTCACCGCGCCAGACCGGTACTCCGACGTGTCCGGCTCCCATGAGCGAGCGCACCTGGTCGGCGAACCAGCCATGGGTCTCGTAGTCGGCGGACAGCTGGTTGTACAGGTCGTCCTGGGCGGAGGACCACTCCTTGGTCTCCGTCGAGTCGGCGGCCTCCAGCCACCGGTAGGGGTCACGGACGGTGTGGCCGTGCAGGGTCTCTTGGATGTCCAGCCGCGTGGCCGGGGGATAGCGAAGTTCGCGCATACTTCGCACCCTATCCACCGTTATCTCACTGTGTGTGTTCGGCGCGGCGCGAGCATGAATCCGGGTTTGCCGGACGCACAATGGGTTCCAGAAAGCGACAACGCGTGTTTTCTGGGTGGCCCGACGGAAATTGGGGTGGCGCCGGAGCGGTCCGAGCAAGCAAACTGAATGCGGGACGCAACTCGGCGGGAACCACCGGGAGGTCCGTGTGGCAAGGCGTACGGAGACACCGATCCTCGGGTCGGTGCACAGGGAGGTTTCCTGGCTGGCCGAACGGCTGGCCGGGGAAGAGACACGGCGGGCGAACACGGCCGCCGGGGCGACGCGATGAGCGCCCGACGCAGCCGGGAGGGTGGTCCAGGCACCGCCCGCCGACACGTGCTGCTGCTCAACGCCAGTTTTGAACCACTCACGACACTGCCCCTGCGCAGAGCCATTCTGCTCGTTCTGCGGGAAAAGGCGGAAGTCGTTCACGATGACGGCGCGGGGGCGGTGCTGCACTCGGCGACACGCTCCTATGACGTGCCGTCGGTGATCAGGCTCAGGCGCTACATCAGCGTCCCGTACAGCCGAAGAGTGCCCCTCACCCGGGTGGCGCTCATGCGGCGGGACCGGCACACCTGCGGTTACTGCGGGAAGAAGGCCGAGACGATCGACCACGTCGTCCCGCGCAGCCGCGGCGGTGCCCACGTGTGGGAGAACGTGGTCGCGGCCTGCAAGCCGTGCAACCACCGCAAGGCGGACAAGTTCCTGGACGAGATCGGCTGGGAGCTGCACATCACCCCCAAGGTGCCCAAGGGCCCCCACTGGCGGTTGATCAACGGCGACCTGCACGGCGACCCCCAGTGGGAGCCGTACATGGCGCACCTGGCCGCGTAGCGGCAGCAAGGGCCGGGACAAACCCCAGGGCGTCCCACCCGGCCCGGACCACGCCCCTGGGGAGCCGACCCCTCAGCTCCCCAGGGGCGTCCCCTTGCCCCAGACGGATCCGGGCTGGAGCCGGATCACGCGCGGCCCTATCCTTGGGGCATGCCCAGATACGACTTCCGCTGCCGCGAGTGCGACGACACCTTCGAGCTCTCCCGCCCCATGGCCGAGTCCGATGCCCCCGCCGGCTGCCCCCAGGGGCACGACGACACCGTTCGGCTGCTGTCCACCGTCTCGGTGGGCGGACGCGCCGCCGCCCCCGCGCCCTCCGGTGGCGGAGGCTGCTGCGGGGGCGGCTGCTGCGGCTGAGGACCAGCCCGGTCTACTTCTCGATCTGGCTGACGTCGCGCGCCGCGCCGGTCGAGGCCGAGGTGGCCATCGCCGCGTAGGCGCGCAGCGCGGCGGTCACCGGGCGCTTGCGGTCGCGCGGCTGGAACCGGCCCAGCTCCTTGAGCAGTCGCTCACGGCGGGTGTTCAGCTCCTCCTCGGCGACCTCCAGCACGATGCCCCGGTTCGGGATGTCGATGCTGATCGTGTCGCCGTTCTCGACCAGGGCGATGTCGCCGCCCGCGGCCGCCTCGGGGGAGGCGTGGCCGATGGACAGCCCGGAGGTGCCGCCGGAGAAGCGGCCGTCGGTGATCAGGGCGCAGGCCTTGCCCAGGCCGCGGCCCTTGAGGAAGCTCGTCGGGTAGAGCATCTCCTGCATACCGGGTCCGCCCTTGGGGCCCTCGTAGCGGATGACCACCACGTCACCGGGCTCGATCCGCTTGTTGAGGATGCCGTCCACGGCGTCGTCCTGCGACTCGAACACCTTGGCGGGCCCGGAGAAGGTCCACAGCTCCTCCTCCACGCCGGCGGTCTTGACGATCGCGCCGTCCGGGGCGAGGTTGCCGAACAGCACGGCCAGGCCGCCGTCCTTGGTGTAGGCGTGCTCGACCGAACGGATGCAGCCCTTCTCCCGGTCGGTGTCCAGGGTGTCCCAGCGCACGCTCTGCGAGTAGGCCTTGGTGGTGCGCACACCGCCGGGGGCCGCGTGGAAGAGCTCCACGGCCTCGGGCAGCACCGTGTCCGAGGTGATGTCCCACTCGCCGATGAACTCGCCGATGGTCTTTCCGTGCACGGTGGGTAGGGAGGTGTCGAGCAGGCCGCCGCGGGCCAGTTCGCCCAGGATGGCGGGGATGCCGCCGGCCCGGTGCACGTCCTCGATGTGGTACTTCTCGGTGTTCGGCGCGACCTTGCACAGGCACGGGACGCGGCGGGAGACCTCGTCGATCTCGGGCAGCCCGAAGTCCACACCGGCCTCGGTGGCGGTGGCCAGCAGGTGCAGGATCGTGTTGGTGGAACCGCCCATGGCCACGTCCAGGGCCATGGCGTTGCCGAAGGCGGCCGGGGTGGCGATGGACAGCGGCAGCACCGAGTCGTCGTCATCCTGGTAGTAGCGCTTGGCGGCCTCCACGACCAGGCGCCCGGCGTCCTCGTAGAGGGCCTTGCGGGCGGTGTGGGTGGCCAGGACCGTGCCGTTGCCGGGCAGGGCCAGCCCCAGGGCCTCGGTGAGGCAGTTCATCGAGTTGGCGGTGAACATGCCCGAGCAGGAACCACAGGTCGGGCAGGCGTTCTCCTCCATCTCGTCGAGTTCGGCCTGGGAGACGCTCTCGTCGGCCGCGGCGATCATGGGGTTGATCAGGTCGAGCTTGCGGACCGTGGTGGCGGTGCCCTCGACCACCGTGACCTTCCCGGCCTCCATGGGGCCGCCGGAGACGAACACGGTGGGGATGTTGAGGCGCATCGCCGCGAGCAGCATGCCCGGGGTGATCTTGTCGCAGTTGGACACGCACACCAGGGCGTCGGCGCAGTGGGCGTTGACCATGTACTCGAGTGAGTCGGCGATGAGTTCACGGCTGGGCAGCGAGTACAGCATGCCGCCGTGGCCCATCGCGATGCCGTCGTCGACGGCGATGGAGTTGAACTCGCGGGGCACGCCACCGGCCTGGCGGATGGCGTTCGCGACGACCTCGGCGACCTCGCGCAGGTGCACGTGTCCGGGCACGAACTCCGTGAAGCTGTTGGCCACGGCCACGATGGGCTTGCCGAAGTCCTCGCGCTCTACGCCGGTGGCGCGCATGAGAGCGCGCGCGCCTGCCATGTTCCTGCCGTGGGTGACCGTGCGTGAGCGTAGGGCGGGCATAGGGTGGACTCCCATCGTTACGGGTGTTTCCCCTCGATGGTAGTCCCCTTGGTGAACCGCTTCGGTCTCGCCCCGGGAGACACCTGTTTCGGATGTTGAGATTTGTGGAGGTGGGGGACTCATCGCGCGGGGAGGTCGGGTGCGGCTTGAGGCCTGGACGGACATACGTAAGGCCCGGAGGCCACGGCGGTGTGGCTGGTTCCGGGCCCGAGTGCGGCAGGGGCGGTGAACGGGGTGGGGTCTCAGTAACGGGGCGGCAGGGCCTTCTTCGCCGCCTGGTAGATCTCTTCGATCTCGGTCTCGCTCAGCCGGTCACGCCCACTGCGCAACCACTTGCGGACCTTGGTTCCGGTGATGATGTCCACGCCGCGCAGCCGGTGGCTGTCCCAGGGCATGCCCGGCCCGTAGATGGCCAGGGAGGCGCGCACCGAGATCTCGCGGCCGAGCTCCTGGCTGATGAGCTCCTCCGCGCGCTTGGCCTCCTCCAGGGCCTCGTCGATCCGCTCGTTCTTGCTGAACCGGCCGTGGTACAGCTTCTCCAGCTTGTTGCGCAGCGGGAGGCGCTTGTCCCAGGACTCCGAGTCGATGGCGAACGCGCCGCGCCGACCCACGATGAAGTGGTCGATCTGGCCGTTGCCACCGGGTACGGCGCGTGCGTGAAGCACGCGGTAACCGAGCTGCTTCATGAGCTTGAGCTGGGCCTCGGTGCGCCGCTGCGCGGCCGAGGGCTTACGCCAGCGGGGGATCTCCGACTCACGCCGGGCGTTCCACACCATCACCGCGACCAGGGCGATGAGTCCGAAGGTGACACCGACCCTCCAGTCCCCGGTGAGCATGCCGAAGGCGCCCGCTGCAGCCGCCGCGGCCACGCTCCGGACCGTCCACCTGCGCGCGGCTTCGTTGGATTTCAGGGCTCCGTAGAGGGCCTTGCCGCCTGACGCGCCGGCGTCCTTGCGCTGGTTGGGGAAGAAGAGGGCCTCGGGCCGTTCGGGCTCCGACCCGTCGGACGATGGGCTACGACCGTTCACACTGGTTGCCGATTCCACGACGGACAGGTTAGTTCCATCCATATCTGAGTCCTAGTGCATTACTTCTCACACTTTTCTTCCCTCGTGCTCTTGCGTCCATACGTGTTCGGGGCGCGAGAACGGGGAAGGATTGCCTTTTCGTCGTCTCTCTAGAGAGGTCCCGCCTCACCGCCGTGGTGCCCGTTGCCCTACCCGGTTAACCTCAGGTGGCATGACCCGGATTCATGATCTCCCCGCGCACCGCCTCGCGATGCTGATCCGCAGTCGTGAACTGTCACCTGTTGAGGTCGCTGAGCACTATCTCGAGCGGATTCGGAGGCTGGACGCACATTATGGTGCCTACATTACGGTCGCTGAAAAAAGTGCTCTGGAGCAGGCCCGAAACGCACAGAAGCGCGCGATGAGCGACACGCCGGACCAACTCCCGCCCCTCCTCGGCGTCCCACTGCCGATCAAGGACCTGGACACCCTCGCCGGGGTCCGCGTCACTTTCGGCTCACGCGTCTACTCCGACCTCGTGGCCCCCGCCGACTCCGCCATGGTCGCCCAGCTGCGCGAGGCGGGCGCCGTCTTCCTCGGCAAGACCAACACCCCCGAATTCGGGGCGACCTGTTACACCGAGAACGACATCGCGCCGCCCAGCCGCAACCCCTGGGACACCACCCGCTCCCCGGGCGGCTCCAGCGGAGGCGCCGCGGCCGCTGTCGCCGCCGGACTCGCCCCCGCGGCCCAGGCCAGCGACGGCGGCGGATCCATTCGCATCCCCGCCAGCGTGTGCGGTCTCTTCGGGCTCAAGCCCACACGGGGCCGCGTCTCCGGCGGCCCCGACCGCGCCGACCTCAACGGCCTGTCCACCGCCGGCCCCATCACCCGCTCGGTCATGGACGCAGCCCTGATGCTGGACGCCATGGCGGTCAACCTCCCCGGCGACCTCTACACCGCACCGCCGCTGCCGCCCGGCCGGTCCTTCGCCGACCACGCCCGCCGCGAACCCGGGAAGCTGCGCATCGGCCGCTACGCCGACACCGGCGCCACCGGCATCGCGGTCCACCCCGACGTCCTCGCCGCCTACGAGGAGGCCACCCAGCTGCTCCTGGACCTGGGCCACGAGGTCGAGGAGATCGACAACCCCGGTGAGACCGCCTTCGGCGGCGCCTTCGCCGACGACTTCCAGCACCTGTGGTCGGCCGTCGCCTCCGCCACACCCATCGATCCGGCCCGCGAGGGCGAACTGACCCCGATCTACCAGTGGCTGCGCGAACGGGCCCGCACCACCCCGGTCCCCGCCTACGTGGGCGCCAGCGCCCGCCTCCAGCGCGGCACCCGCGCCATGCTGACGGCCACGGCCCGCTTCGACGCCGTGCTCAGTCCCACCCTGGCCCAGCCCCCGGCCGAGGTCGGCCACTTCAACTCGTGCGGCCCGGAGGAGGAGTTCCGGCGCATGACCGAGTTCACCCCCTTCACCTCGCTCTACAACGTCTCCGGACAACCCTCCGTCAACGTTCCGCTGCACTGGTCGCCGAGCGGACTCCCGATCGGCACCATGCTCACCGGTCGGATGGGCGGTGAGGGGACTCTGCTGTCGTTGTCGGCCCAGCTGGAGCGTGCCCGGCCGTGGGCGCACCGGGTTCCGGCCGGTTGGGAGGACTGACCGGGGCGGGACCGGTGGGGGTTGCCTCGAGGGCGGCGCCAGCGGTCCGGAGGGCGGTGTTCTCCACCGC
Organism: Nocardiopsis metallicus; assembly: GCF_014201115.1. Classification (GTDB taxonomy): domain Bacteria; phylum Actinomycetota; class Actinomycetes; order Streptosporangiales; family Streptosporangiaceae; genus Nocardiopsis; species Nocardiopsis metallicus. The sequence continues at coordinate 3,720,710 of NZ_JACHDO010000001.1, read as the reverse complement.
GGGCACCGTGTCGGCCGCGGCGGCGGACGGACCGGTGCCCGAACCGGCACCTGCGGGCTCGTTGGTGCGGGGCAGGAACAGGCTCAGCACCGCGGCCATCAACACCAGGCCCGCGGCACCGAGCGCACCGCCCGCGATCCCGTTGGTGTCCACCAGAGCGCCGGTCAGCGGACCGGCCACCGCTGCGCCGGTGCTCATCGCCGTGGCCATCCATCCGAACGCCTCGGCCCTGCGGTGGGCGGGGGCGGTGTCGCCCAGGCGGCCCATCACCGCCGCCAGGGTGGGCGCCAAAGCCAGCCCCGAGACGAAGAGCAGCGGGGTGATCAGCAGCGGGGTGGGCAGATGGCTGACCGGCGGTAGGAACGGGACCAGCACCGCGATGCCCAGGGCGGCCCCGAAGGCCCGCAACGCCACCCGGGGGGTGCCCTTGAGCGAGCCGGCGACAGCGCCGCCCACCAGCGACCCCAGCGCCCAGACTGAGGCCAGCACCATCACGTAGTGCGGCGCGTTCAGCTCGTTGGCCCAGGCGACGATCACCAGGTCCATACCGACCACACCGGAGACGATCATCATGCACATCGCGAAGACCAGGCACAGCGCGGGGTGGAACAGCAGGCTGCGGCGGGGGCGCCCGGAGTGCCCGGAACCCTCATCGCCTTCGTCGCCCTCGCCGGACGTGGTGGCGCCCCTCGACGGAGCGGCGCCCGGATCGGGCGCGGCCGGTCCGGTCACCCCCGCACGGCGCAGCGACAACGCGAACCCCACCGCACCCATCAGCCCCAGGGCCCCCAGCAGCAAAAGTGCCCAGCGCGGTCCGGCCAGCGCCACGACACCGGCGGTCAGGATCGGGGAGAAGACGAAGAGCAGCTCCTGGGTGGTGGCCTCGGCCGCGTAGATGGCCTGCCGCTCCGAACCCGTGGTCAGTCGCGGCCACAGCGCACGCACGATCTGATTGGCCGGGGTGCCGAAAAGCCCGGTACCCAGGGCCAGCGGGATCGACACCCACCACAGCGACGCGGGCAGCAACGCCAGCGCCGTCAGCCCGACGGTGAACACCACGCCGCACACCAGCACCAACCGGTCGCTGTTGCCCCGGTCGGCCATGCGCCCGCGCAACGGACCGACCAGCGCCATCCCCAGCGTGAAGGCGCCCGCCACCAGGCCCGCCAGGGTGTAGGACCCCGTCCACCCCTGGACGAGGAAGGTGACCGCGATCATCAGCCCCGGGGTGTAGAACCTGGCAGCCAGAGACCAGGTCAACAGGGACAGGACGTGGGGCACGGCGAAGAGCCGCCGGTAGTTCGCGAGCACGCCTTCGATTATGCAGTTCGCGCAGGTTTTGCGCGAAGGGATAAACGGGCTGTACGGCCGGGGTGCGTGGGGATACCGGAAAGTCAGGGGAAACGGGAGGTCGAGAGAGGTCGCTCGAAGGGCCTCGGAAGCATCTTCTCCCCCCACGCCGGGCCGACCTCCGGTGTACGCGCGTTCCTGTGGGGCATGATCGGTTTCTGTGAGGGACGTTCAGCTGGCCCGGGCGGCCGAGCAGTACGGGGTCGCGACCACATACGAGGACTGGCGGGGACGACAGGTACCCGTCAGCCCGGACACGATCCGCCATGTTCTGTCCGCGTTGGGGGTGGATCCGAAGAACCCGGCACGAGCGCCGGGGCGCGGACCGCTGCCACCGGCGGTGGTGGTCCGCGAGGGCAAGGCCCCGGACCTGGTGCTGCCCGAAGGCGCACGCAGCACCGTGGAGACCGCGGACGGCTCACTGCTGCCGTTCGACCCCGGCCTGCCACTGGGCGTGCACACCCTGAGGGTGACCGACAACGGGGCCGAACACGACGCCCCGCTCCTGGTGGTCCCCGACCGGATCGAACCCAGCGCACTGCGCGAGAACCCGCGCCTGTGGGGGCTGATGGCGCAGATCTACAGCGTGCGCTCCCGCGCCTCCTGGGGCACCGGCGACCTGCGCGACCTCTCCGAACTCGCGGACTGGAGCGCCCGCGACCTCGGCGCCGACTTCACCCTGATCAACCCGGTGCACGCCACAGAACCCCTGACCCCCGTCGAGCCCTCTCCGTACCTGCCGGTCAGCCGCCGCTACGCCAGCCCGCTCTACATCCGGGTAGAGGACGTGCCCGAGTACGCGCGGCTCGACCCGGCCCAGCGCGAAGGAATCCAGCGCCTGGCCCGGCCACTGCGCGAACGCGGCCGCACCGCCGACCTCCTGGATCGCGATGCCGTCTGGGAGGCCAAACGCACCGCCCTGGAGATTCTCTTCCAGGTGCCCCGCGCCCCGGGCCGGGAGGCGGCCCTGCGGCGCTACCAGGAACGCGAGGGCCAACCCCTGGTCGAGTTCGCCACCTGGTCCGCGCTGGCGGAGGTACACGGCTCGGACTTTCGCACCTGGCCCGCGCGGCTGCGCGAGGTCAGCGCGCTCGCGGTGGGCCGGGAGGCGCTGAACCTGTGGCCGCGCGTGGAGTTCCACCGCTGGCTCCAGTGGATCCTGGACGAACAGCTCGCCCAGGCCCAGGAGAGCGCTCTCAACAGCGGTATGAGTGTCGGCATCGTGCACGACCTGGCCATCGGAGTGCAGGCGGGCGGCGCGGACGCCTGGATGTACGGTGACGCACTCGTGCCCGGTCTGCACGTCGGCGTCCCGCCGGACGAGTTCAACCAGCTCGGGCAGGACTGGGGCCAGCCGCCCTGGAATCCGACCCGCCTGGCCCAGCTCGGCTACGGTCCGCTCCACCAGATCCTGTCCCAGAGCCTGCGCCATGCGGGCGGCCTGCGGATGGACCACGTCATGGGCATGTTCCGGCTGTGGTGCGTCCCCGAGGGTGCCAGCGCCGACCAGGGCACCTATCTGCGATTCGACCACGAGGGCATGGTGGGCACCCTGGCGCTGGCGGCCCACCACGCCGACGCGGTGATCGTCGGGGAGGACCTGGGCACCGTCGAACCGTGGGTCCGCGAGCACCTCGCCGGCCGGGGGATCTTCGGTACCTCCGTGCTGTGGTTCGAGAACGACACGGAGGGCGACCCGCTCATCCCGGACCAGTGGCGCCGGGACTGCCTGGCCACCGTGGCCACACATGACCTGCCACCGGTGGCGTCGTACCTGTCCGCCGAGCACGTCGAACTACGCGACCGCCTGGGCCTGCTCAACCGCCCGGTGGCGGAGGAACTGGCCGACTCCGAGGCCAGAGTGGCCCAGTGGTGCGAACTGCTGGTGTACCTGGGACTACTGGAGGAGGACGCCGACCCGGTGGGCGACCCGGCCGCCGTGGTCGCCGCGATGCACGCCTACCTGGCGGCCACCCCGGCCCGGATGCTGGGGGTGGCGCTCACCGACGTGGTGGGGGAGCGGCGCATGCAGAACCAGCCGGGTACCAGCACCGAGTACCCGAACTGGCGGATCCCGCTCACCAGCAGCGAGGGCGAACCGGTCCTGGTGGACGAACTACTCGCCGACCCGCGGATGGTCGCCCGGATCCGCCGCACCCTGGGCCCGATCGGAGGCCAGAGCCGGAACATGTGAGGCGTGGCGACCACCGGCACACGGCAGTGCTCCTTCGGCGAGACCCTGACGGCGCCCACGGCGGACGCCCCCGCCGCGCAGAGCACCCCCTGACGCCGCGGTCAGCGCGCCCGGTGCGGGGGAACGGCCCCGGGGAACGTTCTCCCCGGGGCCGTGCCGGCTCCGTGCGGTCAGCTCATCCGGTCACCTCAGCCCGTGGGCCGACGGCGGACCGGCCCGATCAGCTCTCCTTACCGGCGGCGATGTCCCTGGCGCGGGCGCGCAGCGCGCGCTCCACCCCGGCCCGGCCCTCGATCAGCAGGCGGTACAGCGCCGGAGCCGGGGAGTTCTCGGCGATGTAGGCGTCCGTGCGCTCCAGGGTCGCCTCCTCCACCAGCTGGCTGGGGTAGACCACCTCGGCGAAGGTCTGCGCGAACTCACCGGTCCACTTGTCCCAGGCCGGGGCGAGCTGGGCGAAGTAGCGCTCCATGTAGGGGCGGTACAGCTCCGCCTGGCGCGGCTCGGTGAAGCCGAGCAGGGTGGCGCGGAACTCGGCGTTGGCCAGGTCGCCGCCCACGATCCGCTCCCAGGCGGTCTCCTTGGCCTCGGCCGTGGGGATCGCGGCCCGGGCACCGGCGGCGTTGCGCTGCCCGGTGGCGGTCGGGTCGGCCTCCAGCTCGGCGGCGATCTCCGTCTCCCCGGCCTTGCCCGCGGCGACCAGGCGGCGCAGCAGGGTCCAGCGCAGATCGGTGTCGATCTCCAGGCCGTCCACGGTGATCGCGCCGTCCAGCAGGCCGCGCAGCAGCGACAGGTGGGCGTCGGTCACGGCGGCGTCCGCCAGGGCGTTGACGTAGGCCAGCTGCAGGTCGCTGCCGGGCTCGGCGGCCGAGAGCAGGGCGCTCAGGCGGTCGGCGAGCTGCTCGAAACCGAACGGGCGCCAGGCCGGGTCGGCGTAGTTGAACAGCGCCCCCGAGGCCTGGCGGAGCAGGGTCTGGGCGACCGTGACGTCGTTGACGCCGCTGATTCCGGAGATCACCAGGGCGACGTAGTCCCGGGCGGCCATCTCGCCGTCACGGGTCATGTCCCAGGCGGCGCTGAAGGCCAGCGCGCGCGGCAGCGACTCGCGGATCTCACCTGCGCCCTCCACCACGGTGCGCAGGGAGCGCTCGTCCAGGCGGATCTTGGTGAAGGTGAGGTCGTCGTCGTTGATGAGCACCAGGTCCGGCTGGGCCTTGCCGACCAGCTCGGTGATCTCGGTGCGGGCCCCGCTCACGTCCAGCTCCACGCGCTCGCGGCGCACGATGCCGTCCTCGGTGCGGTCGTACAGACCCACGGCCAGACGGTGCGAACGCAGCGTCGGGTGCTCGGGGTCGGCCTCCTGGAGGATCGCGAAGGACGTGAAGTCACCGTCCGCGTCCACCTCGAACTCCGGACGCATGGTGTTGACGCCCGTGGTCTCCAGCCACTCCTTGGACCAGCCGGACAGGTCGCGGCCGGAGGCGGCCTCCAGGTGCTTGAGGAGGTCCTTCAGTTCGGTGTTGCCGAACGCGTTCTCCTTGAAGTAGGCGCGCACACCCGCGAAGAACGCGTCCACGCCCACGTACGCGGCCAACTGCTTGAGCACCGAGGCGCCCTTGGCGTAGGTGATGCCGTCGAAGTTGACCTCGACCGCCTGGATGTCGACCATGTCGGCGGCGATCGGGTGCGTGGAGGGCAGCTGGTCCTGGCGCAGCGCCCAGGCCTTCTCCACGTTGGCGAAGGTCGTCCAGGCGTCGGACCACTGGGTCGCGTTGACCTGGCAGTACACGCTGGCGTAGGTCGCGAACGACTCGTTCAGCCACAGGTCGTCCCACCAGCGCATGGTGACCAGGTCGCCGAACCACATGTGCGCCATCTCGTGCAGGATGGTCTCGGCGCGGCGCTCGTAGCGGGCGTCGGTGACGCGGGAGCGGAAGACGTAGTCCTCCAGGAACGTCACCGCACCGGCGTTCTCCATGGCGCCCGCGTTGAACTCGGGCACGAACAGCTGGTCGTACTTGCCGAACGGGTAGCGCAGGTCGAACAGGCCGTGGAAGAAGTCGAAGCCCTGCTTGGTGACCTCGAACAGCGCGTCCGCGTCCAGGTGCTCGGCCAGCGAGGCGCGGCAGTACAGGCCCAGCGGGATGCCGTCGTGCTCGTCGCGGACCACGTGGTAGGGCCCGGCGATCAGGGCGGTGATGTAGGTGGACATCACCTGCGTGGCGGGGAAGTGCCAGCGCACCCGCTCCTCGCCCGCCGCCTCGCGCTCCACGTCCGGGGCGCTGTTGGACACGACCTCCCACGACGGGGGCGCGTACACGGTCAGCTCGAACGTGGCCTTGAGGTCGGGCTGGTCGAAGCACGTGAACATGCGGTGCGCGTCGGCCGTCTCGAACTGGCTGTACAGGTACACCGACCCGTCGACCGGGTCCACGAACCGGTGCAGGCCCTCGCCGGTACGCATGTAGGCGGCGTCGGCGACCACCGTCAGCTCGTTCTCGGCGGCCACGTCGGGGAGGACGAGCCGCTCGCCGTCGAACAGCTCGGCCGGGTCCAGTTCGCGGCCGTTGAGCACGGCGCTGCGAACGCTCGGCGCGGCCAGGTCGACGAAGGTCCGCGCGCCCGGCTCCGTGCTGGAGAAACGCACCACGGTGGTGGACCGGAAGGTCTCGTCCCCGGTGGTCAGGTCCAGCTCCACGGCGTAGGAGTCGACGCTGAGAATGCGCGCCCGCTCCTTGGCCTCGTCCCGTGTCAGGTTCCCTGCCACGCCACGCTCCTTTCACGGCCGCCGCCTTCGCCGGCCGGAAAATCGTCTGTCGACCACGGCGATCCCGCCGCCTGGGTGGGCGCCGTCGGGCCGGAGGTCTGTGTAGTCGCATCGATCCTGCCACGCGCCGGGGTGGAATGCGCAACCGATCGCCATGGTTGACGCCCAGGGGCGCGGGGTCGCCGGTCCCCGCCGAACCCCGCCCCGGACTTCGACCGTCCCAGACGAGGAGCAGCGATGACCCAGTCCCCCGCACAGCCGGGTGAGCAGGAGACCGCCTACGCCGACATGTGGTTCGACCCGGCCTGCCCCTGGGCCTGGATCACCTCCCGCTGGCTGGTGGAGGTGGAGAAGGTCCGGAAGGTGAGCGTGCGCTGGCACGTGATGAGCCTGGGCGTCCTCAACGAGGGGCGCGACCTGTCGGAGGAGTACAGGGAATCCCTCGCCCGCTCCTGGCAGGCGGTACGCGTGTGCGTCGCGGCCGAGCAGCGCTTGGGCCCCGAGGTACTCGGCGGTCTCTACACCGCCCTGGGCACCCGCTTCCACAACAACGACGAGCCGCGCACCCTGGACACCGTCCGCGCCGCGCTGGCCGACGCCGGCCTGCCTGCGGACCTGGCGGAGGCCGCCGACTCCACCGAATACGATGAGGCCCTGCGCGCCTCGCACGCCGAGGCGATGAAGCTGGTGGGCGAGGACGTCGGCACCCCCGTCGTCCAGGTGGAGGGCGCCTCGTTCTTCGGGCCGGTCGTCACACCCGTCCCGCGCGGCGAGGACGCCGGGAAGCTGTGGGACGGCGTGCGCCTGGTCGCCGGCACCGACGGGTTCTTCGAACTGAAGCGCACCCGCACCCGCGCCCCCATCTTCGACTGATCACCGATCCGCTACCCGGGAGGACCCATGCCAGGGCCTGACGACGACCGCCGCGCCACCTTCCTCGACGACCTCGATCTGCTGCCCGACACCACGAGCGACGAGCGTTCCGAGGGCTGGGGCGACAGCGACGAGGACTCCACCGCGCGGCTGATCTCCGACCGCCCCCCGCACTGGGGCTGACCGGCGTCCTTCCGGCACGGGGTCCGACCCGCCGACGGTCCCGTCCGGGGCCGGTATCCGTCAAAGCACGGGTACCGGCCCCGGAGGCGTCCCCGGCGCGTCCCCGCTCTGGCCAACCCGAATCACGTTCTGCGACAGTGGGGTCCATGCGATCCCTCTACATCGACGGCGCCTGGTGCGACTCCGCCTCCAACGAGGCCCTTGACGTGGTCAACCCGGCGACCGAGCAGGTCATCGACACCGTCCCGGCGGGCGCCGCCGCCGACGTCGACGCCGCGGTCGACGCCGCGGCCGCCGCCTTTCCCGCCTGGTCCGCGCTCACCCCGGGTCAGCGCGTCACCCACCTGACCAAGGCGCTGGAGCTGTTCAACGCGCGGCTCGGCGACATCGCCGACGTGCTCACCCGCGACATCGGCGCCCCCGCCACCTTCGCCGCCAAGGTGCAGGCCGGGCTGCCCTCCCTCATGTTCAAGACCTACGTCGACCTGGTGGAGGAGCACGGGGAGCGCTACTTCACCGGCGAGAGGGTCGGCACCTCCCTCGTGGTGCACGAGCCGATCGGCGTGGTCGGCGCGATCACCCCGTGGAACTACCCGCTGCACCAGATCGTCCTCAAGGTCGTCCCGGCCCTGCTCGCGGGCAACACCGTGGTCCTCAAACCGAGCGAGGTCGCGCCGCTGAGCGCCTACTCGCTGACGGAGGTCCTCGACGAGGCGGGGCTGCCCGCGGGCGTGTTCAACCTCGTCTCGGGCACCGGCCCGGTGGTGGGCGAGGCGATCGCCGCACACCCCAAGGTCGACATGGTCTCCTTCACCGGTTCCACCCGCGCCGGGACCAGGGTGTCCCAGGTCGCCGCCGAGACGGTCAAGCGGGTCGCCCTGGAACTGGGCGGCAAGTCGCCGAACGTCATCCTGCCCGGCGCGGACCTGACCAAGGCCGTCAAGCGCGGTGTGGCCGACGTCATGCGCAACACCGGGCAGAGCTGCAACGCGCTCACCCGCATGCTCGTGCACCGCGACTCCTACGAGGAGGCCGTGGAGCTGGCCGCGGCCGCCGCCGCCAAGTACGCTCCCGGTGACCCCGCGGACGAGGGCACCCGGATGGGCCCGCTGGTATCCGCCGCCCAGCTGGACAAGGTCCGCTCCTACGTCGACCTCGGTGTGCAGGAGGGCGCCCGCCTGGTCACCGGCGGTTCCCAACCGGTCGAGGGACGGGACAGCGGCTACTACGTGAGTCCGACCGTCTTCGCCGACGTGCGCAACGACATGCGTATCGCCCAGGAGGAGATCTTCGGGCCGGTGCTCGCCCTCATCGCCTACGACACGGTCGAGGAGGCGGTCGAGATCGCCAACGACACCGTCTACGGGCTCAGCGCCGGCGTGTGGTCGGGTGACCCCGACGAAGGGCTGGCCGTCGCCCGACGCCTGCGGGCCGGCCAGGTCGAACTCAACGGCGGCGCCCTGAACCCCCGCGCGCCCTTCGGTGGATACAAGCGCTCCGGCAACGGCCGCGAGTGGGGACTGTCCGGCCTGGAGGAGTTCTGCGAGGTCAAAGCCGTACAGATGTGACCGCTGTGCTCGGTGTCACGGTCGCATAGCGCGCTTCAGCGGAATCGGACCCGGTGACACGCGCGTTGTGCGGTATGGAAAAATTCCGACTGGTCATCCCCTGGTCGAACCCAAACGAGGTGTGAGTTGAGCAACAAGCCCGCGGTCTCCAAGGCAGGTCCCCTCAGTAAGGACCTCAAGTCGATCCTCGTGTACAACCTGATCGCGATCCTCTCGATGGCCGGCTTCGCCGTCCTCGGTCTGAGCGTCGCCGCTGCCGCCGCTGGTGCCTGACCAGCCCGGCGACCCTCACGACGAACGCCGCGCCCCTTTCGGTCCACCGACCGGGTGGGGCGCGGCGTCGTCTGCGCCCGGGAGCTGTCACACTGGTGACGTGCGTGTTTACCTTGGATCAGATCATGCGGGCTTCGAGCTCAAAGAACACCTCGTCTCCTGGCTGAAGGAGAACGGCCACGAGGTCGTCGACGCCGGTCCGGCCGTCTACGACGCGGTCGACGACTACCCCCCCTTCGTCCTGCGCGCCGCCGAGGGCGTCGCCAAGGACCCGGGGTCCCTGGGGATCGTGATCGGCGGCTCCGGCAACGGGGAGCAGATCGCGGCCAACAAGGTCAAGGGCGTCCGTGCGGCCCTGGCCTGGAGCGAGGACACCGCCAAGCTGGCGCGTGAGCACAACGACGCCAACGTGCTCGGCATCGGCGGTCGGATGCACTCCCTGGCGGAGGCCACCAGGTTCGTCGAGCTCTTCCTCGCCACCCCGTACAGCGACGAGGAGCGGCACACCCGCCGCATCGCCATGCTCGGCGACTACGAGCAGACCGGCGAGCTCCCCCCGCTTCCGTAACCCAGTCAGTCACCTTCGGCCCGCGCCCCGCCCCGCCCCGGACTCCGGCTCTGGGCGGGGCCGGACCTCCGCCCCCGTGCGCCCGCTGGAATCCAGTCCGGTGCCCGGGGGCTTTCGCACTTCGAGGGCCGGGGACCTGTCCCCGCCGGGGGCGTTGTGGGAACCTGGTCGGGTGCGCGGCTCCATCCCCGCGCAGCCGGGTTTAGGCGGAACCCAAACCCGGGGTTATGGGGTGGAACGCCGCTGGTGGTACGTGCCACGGCCGTAGAGCAGGCGCTACAGTTCGTGCACAGCGGCGGGCCGTCGTCGTCCGCGACACGGCGTTGTCCTCTACGCAGCGGTGCCCGCCCCAGGCGGACCCAGCCACCCCGATCCGGGCCGTGCCCCCAACACACCGCCCAGGCCCGCCGACGCCAGACCAGGCCCCGACGCGACCGTGAGCGCACCGGTGTGCCGTACCACGACCAGCAACACCCCCGCGGCCAGAGCGGGTGTGCCGAGCCTTGAGGACTGATGAACGCCACACCGACCGCCAGGACCACCCGATGGCTGCGATCCACTGTGCAGCGGATCGTCGCGGTGCTCCGGCGCAAGGTGCTGTTCCGCTACCGGCTCGTCCTGATCACCCTCGTCGCCATCGCGGTGGGGATCGGCGTGGGCGCTGGCTGGGGTCCCACCGCGTGGTTCCCGCCCAGCTCCGTCATCCTCACCGTGCTGGCCGGCGGACTGCTGCTCAAACGCAAGAGCCTGGCCTTCCTGCTCGGCGTGGTCGCCGCCGTTCTCCTGGTCCTGGCCTTCCGGCTCGGCTTCGGCCAGGTCGGTCCGGGCCTGCTGGTCACCATCGGCATCACCGGGGTTCTGTCCTACCTGCTCTCCGGGGTGCGTGAACGCCTCGGCGTCCAGGGCCTGAGCGGCGAGATGATGCTGCTGGATCTGCGTGACCGCCTGCGGGACCAGGGGAAACTCCCCCAGGTCCCCTCCGGCTGGGGGCGCACCGCCGTCCTGCGCCAGGCGGGCGGCTCCTCCTTCGGCGGGGACTTCGTCGTCTCCATACGGCGCCAGAACCGGCTCGACATCGCCGTCGTCGACGTCTCCGGCAAGGGAGTGGACGCCGGGACGCGCGCCCTGATGCTCTCCGGCGCCTTCAGCGGACTGATCGGGGCGGTGCCCGCCCGCGACTTCCTCGCCCACTGCAACGACTACCTGATGCGCAACAGCGGTGGTGAGGGTTTCGTGACCGCCGTACACCTGAGCGTGGACACCGACACCGGCGAGTACCAGGTCGCCTCCGCCGGACACCCGCCCGCCCTGCACTACGACAGCGGCAGCGGTGTGTGGAGCACCACAGAGGCCAAGGGCGTGGTCCTGGGCGTCATCCCGGAGATGACCTACACCTCAGTCGAGGGCAAACTGCGCCCCGGCGACGCCATCATGCTCTGCACCGACGGCCTCATCGAGACCCCCGGCGAGGACCTGGACGCGGGCATCGACCGCCTCCTGGGCGCCGCCGACACGCTGGTCACCCAGGGTTTCGCCACCGGTGCGGGCGAGGTCGTGGACACCCTCAGCAAGGACAAGAACGACGACTGCGCCCTCGTGGTCCTCTGGCGCACCTGACCCCGAGCCCCTCCGCCACCGGCAGGGGGTGAGCCGCCCCGCCGTTCCTGACGGTAGGGTCGACATGTTCCCCGACCCCGGTACGAGGCTCTTCGTACCCGTCCCCGGACCGCCGTGCCCGCCCTCTTCGCCCCCTGGGCGCCGACGCCCGCACGGCCCACCACGCCAGTGACGAGGGGCCGGACCAGGTCCCGCCGAAAGGACCCGGACTTCCCAGATTTCGCGGCCCCGCGGGCGTGCCCGCCGGGCGATGGAGACGCAAGGGGGTGCTTCGCATGGACGGCGAGCGCGCTGAAGAACTCACAGATCTGGTCGAGGACAACGACCTGACCGGGATCAGGCTCTGGTTGGCCGAACACAGGCCCCACGAGATCGCGGACGAACTCGCCCGCATGCCCGGTCGCGACGCGATCATCCCCTTCCGGCTCCTGGACAAGGACCGCGAGCTGGAGGTCTTCGAGGAGCTCGACCCCGGCCAACAACAGGCCATCCTGCTCGGACTGCGCGGCACCGACTTCCACGACATCCTGGAGGAGATGGACCCGGACGACCGGGCCCGCCTCATCGGGGAGGCCCCGGCCAAGATCGCCACCCGGGCCCTGGCCGGACTGAGCCCCGCCGAACGCAAGATGACCGCCGCGCTCCTGGGGTACCCGGAGGACTCGGTCGGCCGGTACATGACACCGGAGACCGTCATCCTGCACCGGGACCTCACGGTCGGCCGCGCCCTGGAAGTGGTGCGTGCCAAAGGAGCCGACGCCGAGACGATCTACACCCTGCCGGTGGTCAGCGACGGCCGCCGCCTGGTCGGCACCATCACCCTGAGCGACCTCGTGGTCAGCGACGACGACCGCGTCCTCAAGGATCTGGTGGACGTGTTCGCCCCCCGGGTGGGGGCCAGCGAACCGGTCGAGGACGCCGCTCGACTCATCCAGGAGGCCAACCTGGTCTCCCTGCCGGTGGTGGACTCCGAGGACCGCTTCGTCGGCCTGTTCACCTTCGACGACGCCCTGGAAGTCATCGAGGCGGCCGACTCCGAGGACATGGCCCGCCAGTCCGGTGCCAGCCCCATCGACGACCACTACGTGTCCGTCGGGGTGCTGCGCCTGGTGGGCGCACGTGTGGTGTGGCTGCTGCTGCTCATCGCGGCCGCGACCCTGACCGTCAACGTCATGCAGGTCTACGAGGCGACCTTGGAGGAGGTCACCGCGCTGGCGATGTTCGTCCCGATGCTGATCGGCACCGGCGGTAACGTCGGCGCGCAGTCGGCTACGGCGATCGTGCGCGCGCTCGCCGTCGGCGAGGTACGGGTGCGGGACCTGCCCTCGGTGCTCTGGAAGGAGAGTCGGGTCGGCCTCCTGCTGGGAGTGGCGCTCGCCGGGGTCGCGTTGGCCATCGGCACCCTGCTGGTCGGGTTCGACATCGCGGTGGTGGTCGCCCTGTCGGTGATCGCCATCTGTACCTGGGCGGCGATCATCGGTTCCGCGATGCCCCTGCTCGCCCGCAAGGTGGGCGTGGACCCGGCGGTGGTCTCCTCCCCGATGGTCGCGACGCTGGTGGACGCGACCGGTCTGCTCATCTACTTCTCCGTGGCCCGCATGGTTCTGGGCCTGTGACCGTGGGGGCGCAAGCCTGATGGGGCCGCGCTGGCTCCGAGCGGGGCCGGGGCCGTTCCGACGAAGGTGACCGGCGCCGTTAGTACTGGTCACGTCCCGGGCAAGTAAGAGGCCGAGGGGGTCTATGTCTGATACCGGAGACACGTTCGATCGGCTCAAGAAGGCCGTCAACGATCACGCTGACAAGGCCGAGGGGGTTGTCGGGAAGGCGGCCGAGGCCGCCAAGAAGGCCACCGGCGGCGCCCACGACGACAAGATCGACAAGGGAGCCGGGGCCGCGACCGACTACCTGCGCAAGCGCGCGCAGGAGAACAAGAAGAGCCAGGACAAGGACAAGGGCTAGTGTCCCGGGCGGGGAGCGGGTGGGCGGGTCCACAATGGGGGGATGCCCTCACCCGCTCCGCGTCCCCTCCCCGTCGTTCTGGCCAGGATCCGCATGCCCCTGATGTGGCTGGCGATGACCGCCCTGCTGGCCGGTTACCTCGGTCTCTCCTGGTGGGTCGGCGTGACCCTGCTGGTGGTGGCTCTGGCCGTGAACCTGCGCCTGGGAACCCCGCGCTGCGCCCCGCGTGTCCTGGCGCCGCCGGTCCGCGGCCGCTGGATGGCACTGACCAGCCCCGTGGACAACGTCCCCAGCCAGGGCACGCACGCCTACGGGCAGACCTACGCGCTGGGACTGGTCGCCGAGGACGGTACCCGCCCGGACATCGCCTGGCGCCCGCTCAGCCGCCCCCCGCGGGACTTCCCGGCCTTCGGCGCCCCGGTGTACGCCCCGGCGGAAGGCACGGTGGTCCGCGTACACGACCGGCAGCGGGACCACCGCAGCCGAAACTCCTGGCTCTGGCTCTTCGGCAGCGTCCTGGAGAACACCCTGCGCGAACTGCGCGGCCCGTCCGGGTTGTTGGGCAACCACGTCATCATCGACATCGACGGCGCCCACGTGCTCCTGGGCCATCTGCGCCGGGGCTCGATCACGGTCGCGCCCGGGGACCGGGTGGCACTAGGCCAGCGGATCGCCCGGTGCGGGAATTCGGGGGCCTGCACCGAGCCGCAGGTCCGGATACAGCTGATGGATCTGCGTCACCCCCTCTTCGCCGCCGGTCTGCCCATGGTCTGGGCGAGCGGTTGGAACGCTGGTTCCCCGGAGGCCGAAGGGTTGCCCGAGACCTGGCGTCCGGTGGAGGTCACCGACCACTACGGTGTTCCCCCTGGTCGGGCCGGTTCGGCGGGAGATTACCCTGACAGTCAGGTAAGGCGAACCTCATGAGAGGCGGGGCGCGGTGAACGCGATCGATGGTGCGCCCTGCAGGCTCACGGTCTGTAGGGGCTGCTGCTGCGGGACCAAGAAGAAGGTGCCCGGGGTCGACCACAAGGCCCAGCTCGCTCGCCTCAGTGCCATCGACGACCACTCCGCCCGCCGCGTCCCGGTCCGTACGAGCAAATGCCTGGGTATCTGCTTCCAGGCCAACGTCGTCGTGGTCCAGCCCTCCCAGGAGGGGCGGGCCGCCGGAGGCCGCCCCGTCTGGCTCGGCCAGATGACCGAGGACAAGCTCCTGGACGCCGTGGACGACTGGATCTTCGACGGCGGACCCGGCATCGCCCCGCTCCCGGCCGTCCTGGAGGAACACGTGACCTCCAAGGACGCCAAGAAGCCGAAGAAGAACAAGAAGCCCAAGCAGTCAAAGGCCGCCAAGAAGGAACGCAAGAAGGCCAAGGAGAAATCGGCCAAGAAGGAGAAGAAGGCGCGCAAGAAGGCCAGGAAGAAGGAGACCGAGGCGCTCCGCTCCCGGACCGCTCCGCCCGGGGCCCCGGGGAAGAACAAGTCCGACAAGGCCAAGGGCGCGGGTAAGGGCGGGAAGGGCGGGTCCGGGAAGGACCGGACCCGCAAGGACGAGTCCGGGAAGAGCTAGGACGGAAGGCCCCCGCAGAGCGCTCCGCCGTGACCGCTTGTGGCCCGAGGACGGCAGGCGGGACAATGGACCGGTGCGCATCGGAGTGCTCGGCCCGTTGCGGGTCGTCGCCGACGGCCGGGAGACGGGGATCGGCGGCGCCCGGCTGCGTGTCCTGCTCACTCGCCTGGCTCTGGGGGTGGGGGGAGTGGTTTCGCCGACCGCCCTGAGCGAGGCGCTCTGGCCGGAGGGCGGCCCGGCGCACCCCCACACGGCCCTGCACTCCCTGGCCACCCGACTGCGCCGCACGCTCCCCGAACCCCACGCGCTGCGCTCCGAACCCGAGGGCTACCGGCTCGCGCTCCCACCCGAGGCGGTCGACGCGGCCCGCTTCGAGCGCCTGGCGGTCCAGGGGCGGGGAGCCCTACGGGACGGGCACCCCGAGGACGCCGCGCAGCGGCTGCGGGAGGCGCTGTCACTGTGGCGGGGCGCACCGCTGGCCGACACCGCCCACCTGCCCTTCGCGGTCCCCGCCGTCGCCCGTCTGGAACGGATCCGCCTGGGTGTCCGCGAGGACCTCGTCGCCGCGGAACTGGGCTCCTCGGACGCCACGGAGCGCAAAGTCCACCTGGCCGAGCTCGAGGAGCTCATCGCCGACCACCCGCTGCGTGAACGCCTGCGGGAACTCCTCGTCGCCGTCCTGGCCGCGGACGGCCGCAGGGGTGAGGCGCTGACCGCGCACGAGGAGTACCGGAGGCTGCTCGCCGCCCAGCTCGGCACCGTGCCGGGCAAGAGCATGAGAGCGCTCCACCAGCGACTGCTGGGTGGGCGCGGCGACGGCCCCTCACCCGGTCCCTGAGAGCGTTCTCCGGGGGTGCCGGGTGGAGACGGCGACCCCCGGTTCGGTCAACGGGACTGGGGCGCGAACTGGGTGCGGTAGAGGGCGGTGTACAGGCCACCCGCCTCCAACAGTTGTTCGTGTGTGCCGCGCTCCAGGACGCGCCCGTCCTCCAGCACCAGGATCTGGTCCGCCTCGCGGACGGTGGCCAGCCGGTGCGCGATCACCAATGAGGTCCGCCCCTCCAGAGCGACGGCCAGTGCTTCCTGTACCGCGGCCTCGGATCCTGAGTCCAGGTGTGCGGTGGCCTCGTCCAGGACCACGATCGACGGCGCCTTCAGCAGCAGCCGGGCGATGGCCAGACGCTGCTTCTCACCGCCGGAGAGGCGGTACCCGCGGTCGCCGACCATCGTGTCCAGGCCGTTCGGGAGCTGCGCCAGGAGCGGACCCAGCCGCGCCATCCGCAGGGCCTCCTCCAACTCCCCGTCGGTCGCTTCCGGCTTCGCGTAACGCAGGTTGGCGCCCACGGTGTCGTGGAAGAGCTGCGCGTCCTGGGTCACCACGCCCACGGCCTCGCGCAGTGAGTCCCCGGTGGCCTCCCGAAGGTCCAGTCCACCGATCCGCACCGAGCCCTCGGAGGGGTCGTACAGCCGCGAAACCAGGTGGGTGAGGGTGGACTTGCCCGCCCCGGAGGGGCCCACGAGGGCCACCATCTGGCCGGGTTCGGCGCGGAAGGACACCTCGCTCAGTACCTGGGTGTCCTCGGCGACCTCCGACTGCGGGGTCAGCTCCAGCGACGCCACCGACGTCTCCGAAGTGCCCGGGTAGCGGAAGGACACCCGGTCGAACTCCACGCTCAGGGGACCCCTGGGCAACGGCTTCGCGTCCGGGCTCTCCTTGATCTGCGGTTCCAGGTCCAGCACCTCGAAGACCCGGTCGAAGGAGACCAGCGCGGTCATGATCTCCACGTGCACGTTGGACAGCGTGGTGATCGGCCCGTACAGCCGCGCCAGCAGCGTGGTGAGGGCGACCAGCGTGCCCACCTCGAACGCGCCGTCCACCGCGAGCACACCGCCCACGCCGTAGACCATCGCCATCGCCAGCGCCGTGATGGTGGCCAGCATCGTGAACAGCAGACCGCCGATCACGGACTGGCGGACCCCCAGGTCGCGCACGCGCGCCGCGATGCCGGAGAAGCCGCGGGACTCCTCGTCCGGGCGCCCGTACAGCTTGACCAGCATGGCCCCGCCGACGTTGAACCGCTCGGTCATCAGGGAACTCATCGCGGCGTTGTTGTCCATGGCGTCGCGGGAGATGTTGGCCAGTTTGCGGCCCAGCAGCTTCGCGGGGACGATGAACAGCGGTACCAGAGCCAGCGCCAGCAGGGTCACCTGCCAGGACAGGGCCAGCATCGTGATGAGCACCGCGACCACGCTGATCAGATTGGACACCACCGACTGCAGCACCGAGGTGATGGCCCGCTGGGCGCCGACCACGTCCGTGTTCAGGCGGCTGATCAGCGAACCCGTCTGGGTTCGGGTGAAGAAGGAGATCGGCATCCGCTGCACGTGCGTGAACACCTGGGTGCGCAGGAGGTAGATCACACCCTCGCCGATGCGGGAGGACAGCCACCTACCGGTCAGGGTGATGACGCCCTCCAGGAGCGCCAGGACCGCCGCGGCGACCGCCAGCCAGACCACCAGCGAGGTGTTCCCCGGAATGATGCCCTGGTCGATGATGGCCCTCAGCAGGAGCGGGTTGGCCACGACGACGGCGGCACCCACCGAGGTCACCGCGAGGAAGAACAGGATGGATCGCCAGTGCGGTGTCGCGTAGGACAGGATGCGCCTGGTGATCCCCGGGGGCAACTCCTGCCCCCGCGCGCTTCCGTCGTTGACCAATGCCCTGTAGGAGGGCCTCCCTGACATCATCGGCAGCCTCGTCTTTCGTTCACCACGTCGCCACCCAGGCCTCAACACCGGAGCGGCGGTACAGCTTCCCGTACGCGTGTCCTGCTCTGCCGGAAGGCCCCGGTACCAGGGGATTCGGCGCCGCGGGGCCCAAGGATTGGTCGAGGGGCGAGGGCCCCAGAGGTGGCCGGTGGTCGGTGCCCGCGACTAGAGGGAGTGTGCGAGGCGGCCGAGCGCGGCGGTCGTGGACCGACCGGCGGTGAAGGGGAGCTCCCAGGCCTGTGCGCCGAGGGCGTCCGCTCCGCGGATCTTGGCCTGCGTGTAGCGGTCGCCGACGGTGAAGGCCAGGGCCGCGGGCACGAGCGGCCGCAGCAGCTCGGCGTAGGCCGCCCAGTCGGCGACCGTCGGCGGTCCCTCGATGACGAAGGAACCGGCCACACAGGACAGCGCCGCGATGGTCTCGGCCCGCTCCTCGGCTGGGTTGACCGGGCGGCCGGGGCCCTTCCAGGCCCGGACCCGCTCGTCGGACTCGATGCCCACGACCAGCGGCAGTCCGCGTTCGGCGATGGATCGCAGGAAGCGCACGTGTCCGACGTGCAGGACGTCGAAGACACCGGTGACCACAACCGGCCGCTCCAGCGCCTCCGGTCGTTGGAACCAGAGCGCGCTCAGCGGCTCGGCCACCTCGTCCGTGCCTTCTGTGTCCGTCATCTGGCCCCCGTTTCGCCGAACCCGAGGGGCGCCCGCGTCCGGTTGCGCTGACGGGTCCGCCCGAAAGGTCAACGTACCCGTTGGAGCCGGGTATTCCGCCTCTCGTGGCGGCAGAACCGAACGATGTTCTGACTGTGTGTTGTGTCACCGGGAACCGCTTCGCTCCTAGGTGAGTCCCACTCCGCAGGACACAGCCTAAGAAAAGGGGCGTACATGGCCTGGGTGGTCATCGTCGAGGAGAGCGTGAACTATGGACAGAGCGCGCGCTGGGGCGTGGGAACGGTGCGGGGCGACCACGCCGACCGTGAGGAGGCCAGGAGTGCGGCGCTGGCCATGACGAGGACTTTCGCACCGAACCATCCGTGGTCGGAGCGGGATCGCCAGGTCTTCCGGAACTCGGAGGACTCGTATCTGGTCAACGTGGTCGGTGCCACGACCGAGTTCCACTTCCGAGTGTCCGTCGCGGAGCGGATCTAGGGCCTCGGTCCTCTGGTGTCCTCGGCACGATGAGCAGGGCCCAGAGGGTCGTCCCCCTGGTGGAACGGTGAGACGAGCTGGTGCCGGGGGGTGCGCGGCTCGCTTCGAGTGGAGCGGGGGTTTGGGGGTCGTCCCCCTGGTGGAACGGTGAAACGAGCTGGTGCCGGGGGGCACACAGCTCGCTTCGGGTGGAGCGGGCGACGAGAATCGAACTCGCATGACCAGCTTGGAAGGCTGGGGTTCTACCATTGAACTACGCCCGCGTGGCATCGGAGCCCTTGAGTTTCCTCTAGACTCGTTGAGCCGACGGAGACAAGAGTACAGTCTCCGGGGGGTTGGTCGCACACCCGATTGCGGGAAAGTGTGTCCACGTCCGGCAACGGGGTGTAGCGCAGCTTGGTTAGCGCGCATGCTTTGGGAGCATGAGGCCGCGGGTTCGAATCCCGCCACCCCGACGAAACCATCCATGGTGGTTCGGCCTTCGGGCCGTGCGCCGTGGCCCCCTGCGTATCTGCCCTAGACTTGGTGCGATCAGCAGGAAACTGTAAGTCCCAGCCCGTCGCAGGGCACCCCAGTAGAACGTGGTCCTCACTGACCGGGGTGCGCGCGTGCATTCGCCGTTTGTGTGGTGCGCCTGCGGGCCGACGCGGACACCAGCCGGCAAACCTAGGAGTACCGCCCCGTGAAGACCGATGTCGAGGAGCTCAGCCCGACCCGGGTCAAGCTGACCATCGAGGTGCCCTTCGAGGAGCTCGAGCACGCTTTCGACGTGACCTACAAGTCGCTCGCGAAGCAGGTTCGGATCAAGGGCTTCCGCCCGGGCAAGGCGCCGGCGCGGCTGATCGACCGCTACGTCGGCCGCGGCGCGGTGATCAGCGAAGCGGTCAACCACGCCGTTCCGGAGCTCTACAACGAAGCCATCCAGAAGGAGGAGATCTTCGCGCTCGGCCAGCCCGACGTGGAGGTCACCAAGCTGGAGGACAACGACGAGCTCGCCTTCACCGCCGAGGTCGACATCCGACCCAAGTTCGAGGTGAAGGACTACAAGGGCATCGAGGTGACCGTCGACAACGCGACCGTCACCGACGAGCAGATCGACGAGCAGATCGGCACCCTGCGCGAGCGCTTCTCCACCCTCGTTGGCGCCGACCGTCCCGTCGAGGACGGTGACCACCTCTCCATCGACCTGGCCGCGTCCATCGACGGTGAGAAGCTCGAGGACGTCGCCGTGAGCGGCTACTCCTACGAGGTCGGCACCAACACCATGCTGGAGGGCCTCGACGAGACCCTGCGCGGCATGGAGTCCGGTGGCGAGGCCACCTTCAAGACCACCCTCGTCGGTGGTGAGCACGAGGGCAAGGAGGCGGACGTGACCGTCACCGTGCACTCGGTGAAGGTCAAGGAGCTGCCCGAGCTGGACGACGAGTTCGCCCAGCTGGCCTCGGAGTTCGACACCATCGACGAGCTGCGTGAGGACGTGCGCAAGCGCATGGCCGACGTCCGTCGGATGCAGCAGCTGTCCGCCGCCCGTGACAAGGCGCTGGAGAAGCTGATCGAGTCCGTCGAGATCCCGCTGCCCGACGCGGTCGTCGACGAGGAGATCACCCGCCGTCGCCAGAGCCTTGAGCAGCAGCTCGCCCAGAGCGGTCTGACCAAGGAGGCCTACCTCGAGTCGCAGGAGAAGACCGAGGAGGAGTTCGAGGAGGAGCTGAAGACCGGCGCCAACTCGGCGGTCAAGGCTGGTTTCATCCTCGACCAGCTGGCCCTCCAGGAGGACCTGAGCGCCGACCAGGGTGAGCTCAGCCAGTACGTGTTCGAGCAGGCCCAGCGCATGGGCGTGAGCCCGGACCAGCTGGCCCAGCACCTGGTCGAGTCGAACCAGATCCGCGTCGCCTTCACCGAGGTCGTCCGCGGCAAGGCCATGGACCTGGTCCTGGCCGGTGCCAAGGTGACCGACGAGGACGGCAACGCCGTCGAGCAGGACATCGTCGAGGCCTCTGACGAGGACGCGCTGGCCGAGGCCGTCAAGGCCGCCGCCGCTGCCTCCGCCGAGGTCGCCGAGGCCGACAAGGCCGAGGAGACCGCTGAGGTCGACGAGGACAAGAAGGACGACGAGGACGCCGACAAGGCCGACTCCAAGTAGTTCGCAGGCCGTTCAGTGCCTTGAGGGGCGCTGGCGGAGCTCTCACGGGCCCTGACCGATCCGTTTCACCGGGTCGGTCGGGGCCCGTTCGCGTTTGTCCGCGGCCGCGACCCCCGCGGCCTCGTCGTGAATCCGCCGCAATACGCTTCTGGGCCGTGTTCACTGGTGGAGCCCTGTGTTCGCTGAGAGGGTAAAGGGCGTGTTCCCGGCGGGCCGCACCCTGCGCTCAAAGCGAACAGGGGCGGTATCCGGACGAGCCTGGCGTCTGTCAGCGTTAGTGTCGCTGTATCGCAACCGTTTCGATTCCGGAGCAGGTGACGAGAGTGCCGCCGACCTTTGATGAGTCCACGCGATTCGACGCTCGTACGTCGGATCCGCAGCTTTCCCCTTTTATTGAGCAGACGCCTCAGCGCCTGTTGCGCCAGCGAATCGTATTCCTCGGCCAGCAGGTCGACGACGACATCGCCAACCGCCTGGTTGGTGAACTCCTGCTGCTGTCCGCCGAGGACCGCCAGCGGGACATCACCATGTACATCAACTCGCCTGGCGGATCCGTCACGGCGGGCATGGCGATCTACGACGTCATGCAGTACATCCCCAACGACGTGCGCACCGTGGGTATCGGTATGGCCGCTTCGATGGGCCAGATGCTCCTGTGCGCCGGTGCTCCCGGCAAGCGTTACGCGCTGCCGCACACCCGCGTCATGATGCACCAGCCCTCCGGTGGCATCGGGGGCACCGCCTCCGACATCCGGATTCTGGCTGACCAGCTGATGTACGTGAAGAAGATGTTCATCCAGAAGATCTCCGAGCACACCGGGCAGTCGGTCGAGCAGATCGAGAAGGACGCCGACCGGGACCGCTGGTTCACGGCTCAGGAGGCCAAGGATTACGGCTTCATCGACGAGGTGCTCGAGGGCACCCTCGACGTGACCAGCTGACCTGGCCCAGTCCATGAATCGGCGCAGTGCGTGGAAGGCGTGAAATGACCGAGTTCAACCCCAGTCTCATCGGCGGCGCGGCCTCGATGGCTCCCCAGAGCCGCTACGTCCTGCCGTCCTACGTGGAGCGTACGTCGTACGGCGTCAAGGAGATGAATCCGTACAACAAGCTCTTCGAAGAGCGGATCATCTTCGTCGGCGTCCAGATCGACGACACTTCGGCCAACGACCTGATGGCCCAGCTCATCACGCTTGAGCAGCTCGACTCCGAGCGGGACATCCAGATGTACATCAACTCGCCGGGCGGTTCCTTCACCTCCCTCATGGCGATCTACGACACCATGCAGTTCGTGCGCCCCGACATCCAGACGGTGTGCATCGGACAGGCCGCGTCGGCCGCCGCGATCCTGCTGGCGGGCGGCACCAAGGGCAAGCGTGGTGCCCTGCCCAACGCCCGGATGATGATCCACCAGCCCGCGACCGAGGGTATGCACGGTCAGGCCAGTGACATCGAGATCCAGGCCAACGAGATCACCCGTATCCGTACGCAGCTGGAGACCACTCTGGCCAAGCACACGGGTCGCTCCCAGGAGCAGGTCTCGAAGGACATCGAGCGGGACAAGATCCTCACCGCGGAGGAGGCCGTCGAGTACGGTCTCATCGACTTCGTGCTGCCTTACCGCAAGGCTTCCCTGAAGTAGGGCACCGGCGGTCGGTGTTCCTCGCCGGGAAGGGGTCCCACGTTCGCTTCGGATGTTCGTGAGAACGTTCCCGGCAAGAGGAATCAGGTTGCCAGAAGTACCTGCCGGGCCGGTTTCTGACCCGCCTGGGGCAGCCCGGTGGTGAAGCCGGTCCGGTTTTTCGCTTAGTCTGGCGGAGAGCGACACACAGATCGCCCCGTTCGTGGCTGGCCAGGTCGTGAACGGATACACGGAAGCGCGCCTTCCGTCCGTTCCGTGCCGGGCAGGCCGGGAACGGGGCGGCCTTAGTTTTGAGGAGTGGCTGGGTGGCACGCATCGGCGACGGCGGGGACCTGCTGAAGTGCTCATTCTGCGGTAAGAGCCAAAAGCAGGTGAAGAAGCTCATCGCTGGCCCCGGCGTGTACATCTGCGATGAGTGCATCGATCTGTGCAACGAGATCATCGAAGAGGAACTCGCTGACGCCACTGAGCTCACGTGGGATTCCCTCCCCAAGCCCCGGGAGATCTTCGACTTTCTCGATTCCTACGTGATCGGGCAGGAGCAGGCGAAGAAGGCCCTCTCAGTGGCGGTGTACAACCACTACAAGAGAGTGCGTTCGGAGACCGAGCGTCCCGGTGGCGAGGACGTCGAGATCGCCAAGTCGAACATCCTTCTGCTGGGTCCGACCGGCTCGGGCAAGACCCTGCTGGCGCAGACCCTGGCGAAGATCCTGAACGTTCCCTTCGCCATCGCGGACGCCACGGCGCTGACCGAGGCGGGGTACGTGGGCGAGGACGTCGAGAACATCCTCCTGAAGCTGATCCAGGCCGCTGACTACGACGTCAAGAAGGCCGAGACCGGCATCATCTACATCGACGAGGTCGACAAGGTCGCCCGCAAGAGCGAGAACCCGTCGATCACGCGCGACGTGTCCGGTGAGGGCGTGCAGCAGGCGCTGCTGAAGATCCTGGAGGGCACCACCGCGAGCGTGCCCCCGCAGGGCGGACGCAAGCACCCGCACCAGGAGTTCATCCAGATCGACACCACCAACGTGCTGTTCATCTGCGGCGGCGCCTTCGCGGGGCTGGAGAAGATCATCGAGTCCCGCACCGGGCAGCAGGGCATGGGCTTCAACGCCGTGCTGCGGCCCAAGAGCGAGATGGCCGGAACCGCTCTGTTCGGCGAGGTCATGCCGGAGGACCTGCTCAAGTTCGGGATGATCCCGGAGTTCATCGGCCGTCTGCCGGTGATCACCAGCGTGCACAACCTGGACAAGGCCGCGCTGATCCAGATCCTCACCGAGCCGCGCAACGCCCTGGTCAAGCAGTACCAGCGGCTGTTCGAGCTGGACAACGTGGAGCTGGAGTTCACCCAGGACGCCTTGGAGGCCATCGCGGAGCAGGGCATCATCCGGGGGACCGGCGCCCGCGGTCTTCGCGCCATCATCGAGGAGGTCCTGCTCTCGGTGATGTACGAGGTGCCCAGCCGGGAGGACGTGGGCCAGGTGATCATCACCCGTGAGGCGGTTGAGCAGCACGTGAATCCGACGATCGTGCCGCGGGCCCAGCTGAAGGCGGACGACGACCCCCAGGAGAAGTCGGCCTGAGCGCGGCGGCCCTGAGGGGCCGCCGCAGGCACCAGTGGGATTCGGGGCGCCCCTTCTCGAGGGGGCGCCCCCTTCTCGCGTCTGGGCGGCCCTGAGCGCCGCCGGGGCGGCCATGGGGAGGACGCGGAACCGGAGCGCGGCCAAGGGGCGCCTCAGTCGCCCGCCAGGACCTTCTCCATGCGGGCGATCTCGGTGTTCTGCTCGGCGATGAGGTCGTTGGCCATCCGCAGGACCTCCTGGTCCTTGCCCTCCGCCATGACCTGCTCGGCCATGGTGACCGCGCCTTCGTGGTGGACGGTCATGAGTTCCACGAAGAGCTGGTCGAAGTCGTCGCCCTCGGCGTCGGCGAGGCGCCGCATGTCCTCGTCGGAGACCATGCCCTCCATGTCCTCGTGGTCGACCTGGAGGTCGCACTCGACCACGTCGTCCTCCCCGGAGTGGTGGCTGCCGTCGCCCTCCAGCCCGCAGAAGTTCTGGTAGGCGGGATTCTCCCGGGCCGGGCCGAAGACGTTCACCTCCAGCCAGCTCTCCATCGCGGAGATCTCGGGCCCCTGCGCGGCGGAGATGCGGTCGGCGATGCGCTCGATGCCGTCGCGCTCGTAGCGGTCCTCGACCAGTTCGGTCATCTCCAGGGCCTGGGCGTGGTGCTCGATCATCTTCACCAGGTAGGTGACGTCGGCCTCGTTGTGGCCCTGCTCCTCGGCGAGGGCGGCGATCTGCTCGGCCGTGGCGGGGGTTGAGGCCTCTCCGGGGGCTCCGGGGGCGATGACGTTGGCGGACTGCTCGCCGTCATCGCCGGTACAGGCCGAGACTCCGAGCAGTACGAGGGCGGTTCCGGCTGCGAGTGCCAGGCGACGCACGGGGTCTCCTTCAGGGGTGGGGGCCGGCGGGGCGGGTGTCCGCCGGTAGGGGTGACCGCGACTCGATGAACGCGACATCCTGCGGGTTTTCTACTCACTCCGTGGGTGTTTTGTCCAGTGCCGAGCGCGTGTTGGCCCCGTCGTGTGCGGCTTTTGTGTTGCGTGCGGACGCCCGCGTGGTTGCGAGTACGCCCATGTGACGCGCGTGGTGCCCAGGTACGGCATTCAGGGGTGAGATGCCCGTGCTCGGCGTTTCGTCTGGTCTGTGGCGCATGGCAGATATACAACCCAAAGTAGTCAAATAACTTCTTTGGGTGTTTTTCGGGGGGTGGGGGCATGGCTTCGGGAACGGGGCGAGGGCTTCGGTTCGGTGGGGTCCGGCGCTGCGGGCTCCGGGGCCGGGGAACCCTGACGGTCTCCTCGGTGGCGGCGGCGCTGGGCCTGCTGGTACCCGGAGCCAGCGCCGCCGACGGTGTGAGTACGAGCGGGGGAGTGGTGCACCTGGCCAACGTCCCCAAACCCCAGGTGCTGGGTTCGGCGTTCAACTCCGACCTCGCCTTCACCGGAGACCACGCCATCGTCGGCAACTACGACGGCTTCGTCGTCCACGACATCTCCGACCCGGCCGACCCCCTCGTGGTGGCCACAGTTCTGTGCCCCGGTGGTCAGGGCGACGTCACTGTCAGTGGTGACCTGCTGTACTTCTCCGTGGACTACCCGCGCGCCACCGACGAGTGCGGCGCGCCGCCCGCCCCGGCCAGTGACCCGGACGCGTTCGAAGGCTTGCGGATCTTCGACATCTCCGACCGCGCCAACCCGCAGTACGTCGCTTCGGTGGCCACCGACTGCGGTTCGCACACCAACACCCTGGTGCCCGGCGAGGACGGGGAACACGACTACGTGTACGTGTCCTCGTACTCGCCCTCGGCGGACTTCCCGAACTGCCGACCGCCGCACGACAAGATCTCCGTGATCGAGATCCCGATCGACGATCCGGCCGGGGCGGCGGTGGTCAGCGAGCCGGTCCTGTTCCCGGACGGCGGCCACCGCACCACCACCGGCTGCCACGACATCACGGCCTACCCCGCCAAGGGCTTGGCCGCGGCGGCCTGCCTGGGCGACGGCGTGCTGCTGGACATCTCCGACCCGGTCGACCCGGTGGTCGTGGCACGCGTCCAAGACGAGAACTTCGCGTTCTGGCACTCGGCCACGTTCACCAACGACGCGAAGAACGTGATCTTCACCGACGAACTCGGCGGCGGCAGCGCGGCCACCTGCAACGAGGAGATCGGCCCCGAGCGGGGAGCCAACGCCGTCTACTCGCTGGACACCTCTGGAAACAGCCCTGAGCTGCATTTTCGGAGCTACTACAAATTGCCCCGTCATCAGTCCGAAACTGAGAACTGTGTGGCGCACAACGGTTCGCTGATTCCGGTTCCGGGCCAGGACTTCTTCGTGCAGTCCTGGTACCAGGGCGGCGTCTCGGTCATCGACCTCAACGACCCCGACCAGCCGGTCGAGGTGGGCCACTTCGACCGCGGCCCGGTCGACCCGGAGAGCCTGCGCACCGCCGGTTCCTGGTCGGCCTACTACTACAACGGGCACGTCTACTCGTCGGACATCGAGCGCGGCCTGGACGTCCTCGAACTCACCGACCCCCGTTTCGAGGGAGCTGCTGAGACGGTCCTGGACGAGTTCAACCCGCAGTCGCAGCCCGAGCTCCCCGGGGTCCCCGAGGGGCGGTCGTGACGGCGAAGCCTAGGCACTGTGCGTAGCCAGATCGGGTCAGCTCTACACCGTGTTAACAACCATGTTTCTTTTGTTTCCCTCTATACATATTGATGTTGAACTGTGTACGTTCTTCCTGTTTCGCTCCAATCGGAATCAGGAGTACACATGGCGTCATCCCCCGTTCCCTCCCGCTCGAGACGCCCGCTGTACCGACGAGGCCTGACAGGGTTCGCTCTCATCGGTGCCACCACCCTGACCACGGGGCTTCTCGGTCCGGCCGCCGCCTCGGCGGACCAGGCCCCCTTCGAGAGCGACGCCGAGACCAGCGCGAACGTCACCCACGTCACCAACGTCCCCAAGTCCGAGGCCATGGACGACTTCAACTCGGACCTGGCCTTCACGGGCGACTACGCGATCGGCGGCAACTACAACGGTTTCGTCGTCTACGACATCTCCGATCCGGAGTCCCCGACAGTGGTCTCCGAGGTGCTGTGCCCCGGCGGCCAGGGTGACGTCTCGGTCAGCGGTGACCTGCTGTACTTCTCCGTGGACTACCCCCGCGCCAGTGACGAGTGCGGCGCGCCCGCCGTGCCCACCACGGACCCGAACGGGTTCGAGGGCATCCGGGTCTTCGACATCTCGGACAAGGCCAACCCGCAGTACGTCGCCGCCGTGGCCACCGACTGCGGCTCGCACACCAACACCCTGGTGCCGGGCAAGGACGGCGAACACGACTACGTGTACGTCTCCTCGTACTCGCCCTCGGTGAACTTCCCGAACTGCCAGCCGCCGCACGACAAGATCTCCGTGATCGAGATCCCGATCGAGGACCCCGCCGAGGCGGCGGTGGTCAGCGAGCCGGTCCTGTTCCCGGACGGCGGCAACACCAGAACCAGCGGTTGCCACGACATCACCGCCTACCCCGAGATCGACCTCGCCGCGGGCGCGTGCATGGGCGACGGCATCCTGATGGACATCTCCGACCCCGTGCACCCCGTAGTCACCGACGTGGTCCAGGACTCGAACTTCGCGTTCTGGCACTCCGCCACGTTCACCAACGACGCGGGCACCGTGATCTTCACCGACGAGCTCGGCGGTGGTGGCGGCGCCATCTGCACCGAGGACTACGGGGTCGAGCGCGGAGCCAACGCCATCTACACGATCGGCGGCACCGACGAGGACCCCTCGCTGGAGTTCGAGAGCTACTACAAGATCCCGCGCGTGCAGAGCGACACCGAGAACTGCGTGGCGCACAACGGTTCGCTGATCCCGGTTCCGGGCCAGGACTTCTTCGTGCAGTCCTGGTACCAGGGCGGGGTGTCGGTGATCGACTTCAACGACCCGAGGAACCCGCGCGAGATCGGCTACTTCGACCGCGGCCCGGTCGACCCGGAGAGGCTGCGTACCGCCGGTTCCTGGTCGGCCTACTACTACAACGGCTACGTCTACTCCTCCGACATCACCCGCGGGCTGGACGTCCTCAAGCTCACCGACCCGCGCCTGCGCTCCGCCGAACGCGTCACCTACGACGAGTTCAACCCGCAGTCGCAGCCGAGCTACCGACCCGGGCGCTGACGCGACCCACGATTCTCTCCCGGTGGCTCCTCCTGGGGAGTCAGGGCAAACGGGAGAGACCGGGGCCGCGGCCGAGCGGCCGCGGCCCCGCCGCACAGCATCCCCCAACCCCCGTCCCCCAACGTGAAACGATCTGGAGAAACCATGCCCGCAGCTCCCCCGACACGGGCAGGACGCGGTCTGCGAGGTGCGACCGCTGTCGCGCTCACCGCGGCCGCGACCCTGTTCGCCGGTCTCCTCGGTCCGGTGGCGGCCCACGCCGACACGCCCCCTTCCGACAGCGTCACCAGCGATAACGTCGAGCACATCGCGAACGTGCCCAAACCGGCGGCCGTCAGCAACACCAACTCCGACCTGGCCTTCACCGGTGACCACGTCATCGGCGGCAACTACGACGGCTTCGTCATCTACGACGTCGCGAACCCGGCCGACCCCCAGATCATCTCCGAGGTGGTCTGCCCCGGTGGTCAGGGCGACGTGTCCGTCAGCGGCGACCTGCTCTACTTCGCGGTGGACTCCCCGCGCGCCACCGACGAGTGCGGTGCCCCGGCGGTCCCGGTCACCGACCCGAACGGGTTCGAGGGCGTGCGGATCTTCGACATCTCCGACAAGGCCAACCCGCAGTACGTCGCCGCCGTGCGCACCGACTGCGGTTCGCACACCCTCACCCTCGTCCCCACCGAGGACGGGGCCAGCGACCTGATCTACGTCTCGTCCTACGCGCCCTCGGTGAACTTCCCGAACTGCCAGCCGCCGCACGACAAGATCTCGATCATCGAGGTCCCGCTGGACGACCCGGCCTCGGCCGCGGTCATCAACGAGCCGGTGCTCTTCCCCGACGGCGGCAACCACGACCAGCCCGGCCTGCTGCGTCCCACCGAGGGCTGCCACGACATCACGGTCTACCCGGCCAAGGACCTGGCCGCGGGCGCGTGCATGGGCGACGGCATCATCATGGACATCTCCGACCCGGTCAACCCGGTCGTGACCGAGGTCGTCCAGGACGAGAACTTCGCGTTCTGGCACTCGGCCACGTTCACCAACGACGCCAAGTCGGTCCTGTTCACCGACGAGCTCGGCGGTGGCGGTGCGGCCACCTGCACCGAGGAGATCGGCCCCGAGCGCGGCGCCAACGCCATCTACCAGCTCAAGGAGACCAGCGACGGACACAGCCTGGAGTTCGCCAGCTACTTCAAGATCGACCGCCACCAGGGGACCCAGCAGAACTGCGTGGCGCACAACGGTTCGCTGATCCCGGTTCCGGGCCAGGACTTCTTCGTGCAGTCCTGGTACCAGGGCGGGGTGTCGGTCATCGACTTCAACAACCCGAGGAAGCCGCGCGAGATCGGCTACTTCGACGCCGACTCCCGGATCGACCCGGACATGGAGAACGGCAGCACCTGGTCGGCGTACTACTACAACGGCTACGTCTACTCCTCGGACATGCGCCGGGGCCTGGACGTCCTCAAGATCACCGACCCGCGCCTGCGACCGGCTGAGCGCGTCGTCTTCGACGAGTTCAACCCGCAGACCCAGCCGAACTACCGCCCAGGCAGGTAGCCACGGTCGGCTGTGACGTACCGGGGTGCCGCGCGAGCCACGCGCGGCACCCCCGCGTGCTCCCCCCTGTCCCACCCTCCGCCCCCGGCCGGCCCCGGGGGGGCACGGGACACCCCCATCACAGGAAAGAGAGACCCATGCGCACCTCACCGCGCCGTGTGGCCGCACTGGCGACGGCCGCGGCCGCTGCTGTGCTCGCCGGACTGCTCGGCCCGGCGGCGGCTCACGCCGACACGCCGCCCTCCGACGACATCTCCAGCGACAACGTCGAGTTCGTCACCAACGTGCCCAAGCCCGAGGCGGTCAACAACGTCAACTCGGACCTGGCGTTCACCGGCGACTACGCGATCGGTGGTAACTACGACGGGTTCGTCGTCTACGACATCTCCGACCCGGAGTCCCCGACGGTCGTCTCCGAGGTGCTGTGCCCCGGCGGCCAGGGCGACGTGTCGGTCAGCGGCGACCTGCTGTACTTCGCCGTTGACTACCCCCGGGCCAGCGACGAGTGCGGCGCTCCGGCGGTCCCGGTCACCGACCCGAACGGGTTCGAGGGCGTGCGGATCTTCGACATCTCCGACAAGGCCAACCCGCAGTACGTGTCGGCGGTGCGCACCGACTGCGGTTCGCACACCCTGACCCTGGTGCCCGGCGACGAGGAGCGCGAGTACGTGTACGTCTCCTCGTACTCGCCCTCGGTGAACTTCCCGAACTGCCAGCCGCCGCACGACAAGATCTCGGTCATCGAGGTCCCGCTGGAGGACCCGGCCTCGGCGGCCGTCGCCAGTGAGCCGGTGCTCTTCCCCGACGGCGGCAACCACGACCAGGACAACCTGCTGCTGCCCACTCAGGGCTGCCACGACATCACGGTCTTCCCCACCAAGGACCTGGCCGCCGGCGCCTGCATGGGCGACGGCATCCTGATGGACATCAGCGATCCGCTGGAGCCGGTGGTCACCGAGGTGATCCAGGACGAGAACTTCGCGTTCTGGCACTCGGCCACGTTCACCAACGACGCCAGGACCGTCCTGTTCACCGACGAACTCGGCGGCGGCGGAGCCCCGACCTGCACCGAGGAGATCGGCCCCGAGCGCGGTGCCAACGCCATCTACACCATCAAGGGCAAGGGCGCCGACGCCACGCTGGAGTTCGCCAGCTACTTCAAGATCGACCGCCACCAGGGCGACCAGATCTGCGTGGCGCACAACGGCTCGCTGATCCCGGTTCCCGGGAAGGACTACTTCGTGCAGTCCTGGTACCAGGGCGGCGTCTCGGTGATCGACTTCAACGACCCGAGGAACCCGCGCGAGATCGGCTACTTCGACGCCGATTCCCGGATCGACCCGGACATCCAGGACAACGACACCTGGTCGGCGTACTACTACAACGGTTACGTGTACTCCTCCGACATCGAGCGCGGCCTGGACGTCCTCAAGATCACCGACCCGCGCCTGCGCGCGGCCGAGCGCGTCACCTACGACGAGTTCAACCCGCAGACCCAGCCCGTCTACCGCCCCGGCCGGTAGGCGAGAAGGGACGAACCCGGTTCGAGGACTGGTTCGAGGGCCAATACGAGGGGTCGGGGAGAGCACTCTCCCCGACCCCTCGCCGCGCACCAGGGGACCGCACGCGGGCCACCCGTGAGTTCTGTCATGGTCCGGCGGGCCCAGCTCGGCGAGGCCGGGGACATGTCCACCACGACTCCCCGGTGCCAGACCAAGGGGCGCGGTGATGCGGAGGCGTTCAGCGGTTCGCGCGGAGATCCCCTACGAGGGCGGTCCATTCTGCGATGGGGAACGACAGGTGGCCCGCTTCCCGGTGCTGGGTGTCGCGGACGTCCGCACCGCGGGCGGACTCGCGGGCCTCCACGCAGTTGTTCCCGTTGGCGCTGTAGCTGCTCTTGTGCCACTTGGCGGGGGTGCTCATGTGAGGCTCTCCAGGTACCCCAAGGAGGAGGCGACCGGCAACGCGGTGGTCCAAGCTGCCGTGACCACCGCGTCTACGCGTTCCGTCGCGTCGGCGGTTAGTAGAACGGTACCGTCTGCGTGATCGCTCGCGATGATCCTCTCGCCGGATCGTAGCCGGTAGTTCATGAGGGGAGCGACCGGCACGATCATCGAGGTTCCCAACGGAGCGAGACACACGGTCACACGTCCGGTTTCCGCCCAGGCCAGAAGATGTTTCGCCTGCGCGCTTTGAAGAGGCGGCGAGAGCCCACCGACCGCTGTCGCGGGGAACACCGCCGTGACTCGCAGTTCGGGTAGAGCAGAAAGACGCTCGCACCGGAGCGTAACCAGACTCGCGAGGTCTTCCGCGCTGGCCATGGGACTGGCTGCGCGGAAGACCTCTGTGGCGTATTCGGGCGCTTGTAGCATCCCGGGCACACCCGCAGGCGCGACCAGGGTGACGTGCCTGGCTGCGGCTTCGGTTTGGCCGGAAGGGCGAGGAGGAATCCCTTGCCCGTTGGCTCACGAGTGAACTCTTGGGGCGGATATGACCGCTCCAGTTCGCACGTTCGATGACCTCGCGCGGCTAACACGGCCGCGCCGTCCTCAGGTGCCCGCTCCGCGCACGGGGGAGAGCCCGCCGCTTCCGCGCAGGGGCGGACCACCGTCAGCGTCGGGGTGTCCGCCGCACGATTGGAACCGTGCCCCCGGTTCCCGAATTCAACAGTGCCGCGCCTGCGGCATCACTCAGCGAGTCCCGTGACCTCGACTGGAAGGACCCACATGTGTACTGACTGCGGAAAGTTGCTCAATACGTCCGGAGAATGCCCGGACGGGCATCTTTGACCGTATGTGCTCCTTCTCCGAACGGAACACGGGTAACGAGCCCTCGGATTGCGCTCCGGGGGTTTCGTCTAGGGGTGTACCGGCCACGCTCCCTTGCCGTTCGACACACGGACGAGTCCGTGCTCAGCGAGAACAGACACGGCGCGCTGTGCGGTGCCGCGCGGTCCTTCGTCGCCCTCCGCTCCGCCCGCGCGCTGTGGCACGAGCTCGACGCCGCGCTCCGTGCCGGGGCTCCGCTCCCGGAACCCTGGCAGCGGAAACGGTAACCACTACGCGAACACCGCCCCGTCGGCACGACCGGCGGGGCTTTCGCTTTCTGTACGGGCCCGTACGCGGTGAGGCACTCGTGTACGTTCCCCGTCTGTGAACTGGCCGAAGCGGTCCATACGGCCCGACGAAGGGGCTGGCTCTGACCCGGAGCCAGCCCACCCGCCATCAGTCGAAGAGGTCTTCGGGCCGGTCCACGGTTACGGCGGCGGGAACCCACTTCTCCAGGGTCTCCAGGTCCGTGCAGCTCTCGATCCGTTCGCGGATCTTGCCGGTTACGTCGAAGCCTCGCGCTTCCAGAACCGAGATCACACTCCGGGCAACCCCGGAAGCACGGCCTTCCTCGCGGCCCTCTTCTCGGCCGATGCCGACGTACTTGCGTGCGAAGTCGCTCTGCCACTCGTAGGTTTCCACGGCCATCAAGCTCTCCAGCTCCTTCCGAGCGGCCTCGTTGAGGCCGGACAGCACATAGTCATAATAAAACGCCCGGTTCATCTCGGGCGTGGAATCCAGCGCCCCGATCACCGCGCGTAGGGTGCGGTGATCGTCGTTTCCGTGGGCGTGGGCCGAGAGCACCGCCAGTTCGGGGAGTATCCGGGCCTCTTCTTCCCTGGCGACGACCGGCATCCGGGTCGGGCCGATAGTCAGCGGAACCAGGTCGAAACCCGGGTGGCCGGTCCGGATCGGCTGGGCGCACCAGCGGGCCATCGCGTCGCTCGGGCACAGGACCAGCAGCATCGTCGGGCACTCCAGCCGGACGTGCAGGGTGACCAGGTAGGCGGGCCAACTG
Source organism: Nocardiopsis metallicus (assembly GCF_014201115.1). GTDB lineage: Bacteria > Actinomycetota > Actinomycetes > Streptosporangiales > Streptosporangiaceae > Nocardiopsis > Nocardiopsis metallicus. The sequence goes on along the minus strand of NZ_JACHDO010000001.1, from coordinate 3,686,936 downwards.
CGGCGCTTGTCCTTGTCATGGCCGTGTTGGCGTTCGACCACCACCGCCATCACGTTCTCGGTGCCGTCGCGCAGCACGACAGCGCCGTCGCCGTTGAACTCCTTGGGGTCGCAGTTGGTCAGTACCGAACTGGTGTTGAGCGCCTCGGTGTACCGGGGCACCTCGAAGCCCAGGTACTCCAGCAGTGCCGGGGCCATGGCCGGTTGGTTCTGGACGAGCCGCAGAGGGATCTCGTGCTCGCGTGTGGGCATGCGGCTCCTTGGAGCTCGGGGGAGGCCGAACGCACGCGTCGAAGCGCTCGTCCGGCCGCCGAGGGGGTGACCAAGGGTGATCATGCCGTCATGTCCGCAGGTACACGGGCCTTTTGCGGATGACGGGTCGAGGGCGCGAGACCTATGCGCGGTTCGCGTCGAACAGGCGGTCGGTGGGGGCGTCCAGGACCTCCAGCACGCGTCCGGTGAAGTAGACCGTGCCCAGGGCCAGGACACGCTGGCCCAACGCGGTGACGGTGGCGGGGGAGAGGCCCTCGGCGCCGACACGGTCCCAGTGGGCGGGGAGGTCGTGGTCGAAGCGCAGGTGGGCCTCGGGCAGGCGGACCGCGGTCACGGGCAGGCCTTCGAGGGCGCTGACCGCGCCGGAGACGTCCTTGTGGTCGGGCAGGCACAGCAGCACGTGGTCCACACCGCCCCACAGCGCGCGGGCGTGGGCTAGGGCGGCGGCCACGCCGACGCGGTCGATGGCCGAGTCCACCACCACCTCGGCGGTCGAGCCGGGCACGGTGTGCCGGGACAGGCGGGCGGGCAGGGTGACGGTGCCCAGAACGGAGTGGAGGCGTTCCGGGGCGGCCGCCGGGTGCCCGAGCAGTTCCAGCATGCGGGTGGCGGCGGCCGTCCCCAGGACACCGGAGGCGGCGGACAGGCCCGAGGGCCGCAGCTCCCGCGGCGGCTCCTCAGCGGTCGCGGGGTCCACCACCCGCGGGGAGACCCGGCCCTCGGTGACCTCGTGCAGGGTCTCGCTGACGACCGGGGCCACCTCGGGGCTCTGCGGCAGGGTCACCAGGGCCCGGGTCCGGTCCGGGTCGGCCACCCGGGTCTTCTCGCGGGCGATCTCCGTCACGGTGTCGCCAAGAATCCCCAGGTGCTCGGCAAAAACCATGCCAAGCGCCACCACCTCCGGGCCGACCAGCCTGAGCTCGTCGCGGTGGCCGCCCATTCCGGCCTCCAGGACGCACGCGTCGGCGCCGACCGCGCGGGCGTGCAGGAGCCCGGCGATCAGGAACAGGCCGCTCGGCGCCAGGTAGCCGCCGCTCCGGGCGGGGGAGGGCAGTTCTCGGCGGGCCGTCTCGACTGCCTCGCCCAGGGAGCGGAGTTCTTCGTCGGTCACCGACAGCCCGTCGACCCGGACCCGTTCGCGGTATCCCCGGAAGCTCGGGCCGGTGACCAGGACGGTCCGGAGCCCGGCGGCGGACAGCGTCGCCGCCGCGTACGTGGCCGTGCTCCCCTTGCCCTTGGAGCCGACCACCCCGAGTACCGGTACGGGCGCCGGGTCCAGGTTCAGGGCGGCCATCAGCGCACTCGCGCGGTCCAGGCTGCGGGACTGTCCGGGGCGGCGGCCCGCCCACTCGGAGAAGAAGGGGGCGACGACCGGGTCAAGGCTGGGCATGACCACAGTATGGTCCGCCCCACGCCGGGCTTCGCGCACCCGACCCGGAGTCCGTGCCCAGGTGAGGCCGCGTACACTGGCGCGGGTGTACACCCCGATCACCGAGACGCCGTGAGTGAGGCGAGCGCCGCAGAGCGCTACGCCGAGGTCACCGCGGAGATTCTCTCCCGCGCACCCGAATCTGACATCGATCCTCGTCTGGACCGTGTCCGCACGGTGCTGGACCTGCTGGGCGACCCGCAGCGCAACTTCCGGGTCATCCATGTCACCGGGACCAACGGCAAGACGTCCACCGCCCGCATGATCGACGCGCTCATGCGCGGCCGAGGCCTGCGGGTGGGCCGCTACACCAGTCCCCACCTGCGGACGGTGCGCGAACGCATCGTCGTCGACGGTGAGCCCATCAGCCAGGGACGGTTCGTCGAGGCCTACGACGACATCCGCCCCTTCCTGGAGATGGCCGACTCGATGAACGACGTCCGGCTGTCGTTCTTCGAGATCCTCACGGTCATGGCCTACGCCGTCTTCGCCGACACCCCCGTGGACGTCGCGGTGGTGGAGGTCGGCATGGGCGGTACCTGGGACGCCACCAACGTCGTCGACGGCGACGTCGCGGTCGTCACGCCCATCGGCATCGACCACACCGACTACCTGCCCGACACCCTCGACGGCATCGCCGAGGAGAAGGCGGGCATCATCAAGCCCCAGTCCGTCACCGTCATGGCGCAGCAGCCGCTGCCCGCCGCGGAGGTCCTGGTCCGGCACGCCGCCGAGGTCGGTTCCACCGTGGCCCGGGAGGGGCTGGAGTTCGGGGTGACCTCCCGGGAGGTGGCCGTCGGCGGGCAGCAGTTCGCCGTCAAGGGCCTCACCGGGAACTACGACAACCTCTTCCTGCCGTTGTTCGGCGAGCACCAGGCCAGCAACGCCGCTGTGGCCATCGCGTCCGTGGAGGCCTTCTCCGCCTCCGAGGACGCCGCCGGACTCGACCCCGTGATCGTCGGCGAGGCCCTGGCCGGACTGGAGTCCCCGGGCCGGATGGAGGTCGTGCGCACCAGCCCGACCGTCATCGCCGACGCAGCGCACAACCCGGCCGGAATGATCGCCACCGCCGCCGCCGTGGAGGAGGCCTTCTCCTTCTCCCGGCTGATCGGCGTGGTCGCGGTCATGGCCGACAAGGACGTTGAGGGGATTTTGGAGCCCCTGGAACCACTGCTCGACGAGCTCGTGGTCACCCGCAACTCCTCGCCGCGGTCCCTCGACCCGGTTCAGCTGTCCGACATCGCCAAGCAGATCTTCGGTGAGGACCGCGTCCACCTGGCTCCCCGGCTCGACGACGCCATCGACCAGGCGGTAGGCCTGGCCGAGGCGGGCGGCGAGTTCGGCGGGGTCGGTGTGCTGGTCACCGGGTCGGTGGTCACCTCGGGTGACGCCGTGCACCTGCTGCGCGGTTCAGGGGAGTAGCGGCAAGCACTCCACCCAACCGACGAAGGGAAACCGCCGTGCGCACACTCTGCGCCGTAGTCCTCGTTTTCGAGGCCATCGTGATCGGCCTGGCGATCCCCATCGCCATCAACCTGGAAGGCGCCGACCCGGCTCTGGCCGGCGGCGTCTGGGGCGGGATGGCACTGGCCGCGCTGGTGCTGTCCGTCCTGCAGAAGCACACCTGGGCGCACTACGCGGCCTGGGTGCTCCAGGCGGCCTTCCTGTTCACCTCCTTCATGGTCACCGGGGCGCTCCTGGTCGCTATCGTGTTCGTGTCCCTGTGGGTCACCGGTGTGATCCTGGGCCGCAAGGTCGACCAGACGCGCGCGGCGCACGCCGCGTACGCCCAGGCCACGGAGGGCTCCCAGGAGTCCGCGACCGGCCAGGCCTCCGAGGCCGCCGGCGCGACCGGGGGCACCAGGTCGGCGTAGCCGCTGGCGGCGGTGGGCTGCGGAGAACCGGCACGCCCACCGCGCCCCGGTGGCAAACGCGATAGTGTGACGCACGTCCGGGCAGACGAGCGAACGGGTCCGCGCACGGCGGACCGTCCCCTCGCCTCGTTCCCCAGGGCGTGCGAGGTGGATGCTTCCGGTTGATCCGCCGAACAGGCCCGAGCCCCGGGCACACACCCGTACAACCCACCGCGTGCGGTCGCGACCGCGGGCGCCACGCCTGCGCGCGCCACGCGGGGGGTTCCCAGTGAGGAGTTGAAACGCACGTGGAGCGCACTCTCGTTCTCATCAAGCCCGACGGTGTCCGCCGCAACATCGTCGGCGAGGTCATCTCGCGCATCGAGCGCAAGGGCCTGAACCTGGTCGCGATGGAGCTGCGCACGCTCGACGCCGACACCGCCAAGACGCACTACGAGGAGCACGCCTCGCGTCCGTTCTTCGACTCGCTGGTGGAGTTCATCACCGGTGGCCCGCTGGTCGCCATGGTGGTCGAGGGCGAGCGCGCCATCGAGGCCTTCCGCGCCCTGGCCGGTGCCACGGACCCGGTCACCGCCGCGCCCGGCACCATCCGCGGCGATTTCGCCCTGGAGGTGCAGAAGAACATCGTGCACGGTTCGGACTCCACCTACTCCGCCGAGCGCGAGATCAAGCTCTTCTTCCCCGACCTGTAGACCCGTTCCTACGGGGGATTCGGGCCCCAGCGGCCTACTCTTGGTGTCCCGGGGTGCGTACGCACCCCGGGACACAGCTGTTTTCTCACCATTCGTCCGCTGACGAGGCAACAATTCGGTGTGTTTGCGTAACGGACTAAGTGCTGACCGTTACGATACGGGGGACTAGATACCTAACGTGCTGGAACGACTACGTATGGTCGTGCCGCACGTCCACGCCCGACACGGCGCCTCTGAGGACGTTACATGCCGAACAACCTTGCATTTCTCGGCCGGGACATGGCCGTAGACCTTGGTACCGCCAACACACTCGTGTACGTACGTGGGCGCGGCATCGTTCTGAACGAGCCGTCGGTGGTCGCGCTCAACACCTCGACCGGCAAGATCGTGGCGGTCGGTATCGAGGCCAAGCAGATGATCGGCCGCACGCCGACCAACATCACCGCCATCCGCCCCCTCAAGGACGGCGTCATCGCCGACTTCGAGGTCACCGAGCGGATGCTCCGGTACTTCATCCAGAAGATCCACCGCCGCCGCCACTTCGCCAAACCCCGCATCATCGTCGCCGTCCCCAGCGGCATCACGTCGGTCGAGCACCGTGCGGTCAAGGAGGCGGGCTACCAGGCCGGGGCCCGCCGCGTGTACATCATCGAGGAGCCCATGGCCGCCGCCATCGGCGCCGGGCTCCCCGTCCACGAGCCCACCGGCAACATGGTCGTGGACATCGGCGGCGGTACCACCGAGGTCGCCGTCATCTCCATGGGCGGCATCGTCACCTCCCAGTCCATCCGAGTGGGCGGTGACGAACTCGACCAGGCGATCATGACCTTCGTCAAGAAGGAGTACTCCCTGATGATCGGGGAGCGCACCGCCGAGGAGCTCAAACTCGCCATCGGCTCCGCCTACCCCACCGGCTCGGAGGAGCTCCACGCCGAGGTGCGCGGACGCGATCTCATCAGCGGCCTGCCCAAGACCATCGTGCTGTCCGAGTCCGACGTGCGCCAGGCCATCGAGGAGCCGGTCACCACGATCATCGACGCGGTCCGCACCAGCCTCGACAAGTGCCCGCCCGAACTCTCCGGCGACATCATGGACCGGGGGGTGGCGGTCACCGGCGGCGGCGCCATGCTGCGCGGCCTCGACGACCGTCTCCTGCACGAGACGGGGATGCCCATCCACGTCGCCGAGAACGCGCTCGACTCGGTCGCCGTCGGCTCGGGCACCTGTGTGGAGAACTACGAGCGCCTCCACCAGGTCCTGGTCCCGGAACGGCGGCGCTGACATGCTCCGCGACTCGCCTCGGTCCCGGCTGTTCCTCGCCGTGCTGGTCGCGGCGGCCGTGGTCCTGATCGTCCTGGACGCGCGCCCCGGGAGCAACCCGGTCACCTCGCTGGCCCGCGGCGGTGGAGAGCTCGTCTTCGCGCCCACCGCGGCCGGGGTCGGCCTGGTCACCGGGCCCGCGGCCACGTTCTACGAAGGCGTCAGCCAGGGCCCCGAGGCGGCCGCGCGCATCGCCGAACTGGAGGCCGCCAACGCCGAACTGGAGGCCGGCCTCCAGGCGGCCCGTCTCGACGAGGGGCGCGCGGACCAGCTCGACCAGCTCCTGCACCTGTCCGGCCTGGGCGGTTACGAGATCGTCCCGGCGCAGGCCGTCACCCGCACCACCGCGCGGGGATACGCGCACACGGTCACCATCGACGCGGGCACCGACTCCGGGATCGGCCCCGACATGACCGTGGTCAATGGCTCCGGCCTGGTCGGCCGGGTCGTCGAGGCCGGACCCCGCACCGCCACCGTCAAGCTCGCCACCGACGTCAACTCCGCGGTCGGCGCACGTCTGGAGCAGACCAGCAAGATCGGCGCGGTCACCGGCGGCAGCGTCCCGGGTGGTCCCGAGGCCGACCTGACCCTGGAGCTGTTCGACATGGAGGCCCCCATCGAGGAGGGGGACCGCGTGGTCACGCTGGGATCGCACGACGGCGCGCCCTTCGTGCCGGGGGTGCCCATCGGCACCGTCGACGAGGTCCAGGTCGCGCCCGGCGCGCTGAGCCGGATCGCCCGCATCACCCCGGCCGTGGACTTCTCGTCCCTGGACATGGTGGGTGTGGTCGTCGGTGGCCCGGCCGAGGACCCGCGCGACTCCGTGCTCCCGCCCAAACCCAAGCCAGAGGGGGACCAATGAGGACCGCAGCGACCCTGCTCATGGTGACCGTCGCGGTGCTCGCCCAGGCCACCGTCGTCAACCGCCTGCCCTTCGAGTGGGGCCCCGGCCCCGACCTCGTGCTCGCCGCGGTGGTCGCCGTGGCCCTGACCACCAGCCCGGCCTCGGCCGCCGGATGCGGGTTCGCGGCGGGGCTGGCCATGGACGTGCTGCCCCCGGCCGAGCACCCGATGGGCCGCTACGCCCTGGTGCTGTGCCTGGCCGCCTACGTCCTGGCGCTACTGCGCGCCAACACCGGCCTGGGCGGCTCCGCGGGTACCGGGATCTCGGCCTGGGCCGCCCTGGGTATCACCGCGGTGACCGCCGCGGGCGTGGGTGTGGGATACGCGTTCGTCGGCTTGGTCATGGGCGACGCCAACGTCACCCTCGCCACGGTCGGCCGCAACGTCGCCGTGGGCGCGCTGCTGACCACGCTGTTCGCGCCACTGGCCACCCTGCCCGTCCTGTGGGTGCGCTCGCTGCTCGCCGAGAGCGATTTCGCCACCATCCAGGGGCCGACCTCCACGGGCGGGTGGTGACCCGGTGCGCAAGCCACCCGTGGATCCCGCCCTGCCCGGACGCAGGCTCGGCTGGTTCGGTCTCGTCTTCGCCCAGTTCCTGGTCCTGGTCCTGTTCGCGGCCCTGGTCGCCCGCCTGTGGTATCTCCAGGTACCGATGGCCGACTACTACCGCGAGCTCGCTGTCGCCAACCACCACCAGGAACTCGTCGTCCCCGCCACCCGCGGGCAGATCCTCGACTCCAGCGGCCGCACCGTGGTCAGCAACAAGACCCAGCTCCTGGTCTCGGCCGACTACCACGAGCTCCAGGGCATGGAGGACGGCGGTGAGGGGGTCCTGAGCGATCTCTCCGGCGTCCTCGACGTCCCCCTGGAGGAACTCCAGCAGCGCATGCGCCTGTGCGGCCCCGAGGTCCAGCGGCCCTGCTGGCCCGGATCGCCCTACCAGCCCGTCACCCTCGCCGAGGACGTGGACGGTCCCGTCGCCCTGCAGATCATGGAGCGCGCCGACGACTTCCCGGGGATCACCGCGCAGGCGCAGGCCGTGCGCGAGTACCCCTACGGAGAGCACGCCGGGCAGATGCTCGGCTACCTCCAGCCCGTCACCCAGGAGGAACTGGAGGCACGCGAGGAGCTGCGCACCCAGTTCACCGGGATCGACATGGTGGGTCGTGACGGCCTCGAAGCCGTCTACGACAAGCAGCTGCGCGGCAACGCCGGACTGCGGACCCTGGGCGTGAACAACCACGGCGAGATCATGGACGTGATCTCCGAACGCCTCCCCGAAGCCGGCGCGCACCTGGTCACCCACATGGACATGAACGTCCAGAAGGTCGCCGAGCGCGCACTGGCCAAGGGGATGGCGGGCGCACGGCCCAAGTACAAGGCCGACTCCGGCGCCGCCGTCGTCCTGGACGTCACCAACGGCGGGGTCGTGGCCATGGCCAGCGTGCCCACCTACGACCCCAGCATCTGGGACGGCGGCATCGACCAGGAGACCTTCGACGCCATGCTCAGCGAGGAGGCCGGGGAGCCCCTGCTCTCCCGCGCCGTCCAGGGCACCTACCCGCCCGGCTCCACCTTCAAGGTGTCGTCGATGTCCGCCGCGGTCGAGAACGGGTACCCGCTGCGCAGCACCTACGCCTGCCCCGGTTCGGTCAGCCTGGCCGGGCAGAGCTACGAGAACTACGCGGGCGCGGGCCAGGGCAGCATCACCCTGAAGCAGGCGATCATCGCCTCCTGCAACACCATCTTCTACAACTTCGGCTACCAGATGTGGCTCAAGGACGGCGGTCTGCACCCCGACGGCGACCCGGAGGAGGCCATGGCCGAGATGGCCCGCGGCTACGGCTTCGGCTCGCCCACCGGCGTGGACCTGCCCTACGAGACCGGCGGCCGCATCCCCGACCGCGAGTGGAAGCGCAGTTTCTGGGAGCAGACCCGGGAGGTCAACTGCGAGCGTGGGGAGAAGGGCTACCCGGAGGTGGCCGAGACCGACCCGTCCCGGGCCGCCTACCTCAAGCTGCTCGCCTACGAACACTGCGTGGAGGGCTTCGAGTGGCGGGCCAACGAGGCGATCAGCTTCGCGATCGGCCAGGGCGACGTCCTGGTGAGCCCGCTGCAGCTGGCCAGCGCCTACGCGGCCATCGCCAACGGCGGCACGCTGTACGAACCCCGCGTGGCCAAGGCGATGGTCGCCGCGGACGGATCCAGCGTCGAGATGATCGAGCCGACGGTCAAGAACAAGGTGCCGGTCAGCGACGAGACCATCGAGTACCTCCAGGAGGCCCTGGCCGAGGTGACCACGTCCGGTACCGGTGGCGGTGCGTTCGCGGGCTTCCCACAGGACCAGGTGGCGGTGGCCGGCAAGACCGGTAGCGCCGACGCCGAGGGGCGCCAGGTCTCGTCCTGGTTCGCCTCCTACGCCCCGGTCGAGGACCCGCAGTACGCCATCGTGGTCCTGGTCTCCCAGGGCGGTACCGGTGGTGAGACCTCGGCGCCCATCGCCCGCGAGATCTACGAGGGCATCTACGGGTTCTCCGGCTCCGGCGACAGCGAGGACGCGGAACGGGGCGAACCGCTGCTGCCCGGCGGTAAACCGCACACCGAACTGCCGGTCGTCCGCTCGGACGGTTCCATCGAGACGCTGGAGCCCTGATGATCACGAACATGGGCGGCCCGACCCGTCCTCAGCGCGACTTCGGGCGGACCCTGTCCGCGGCGGCCGGGGGAGCGCGCCGCCTCGACTGGGTTCTGGTCGGCGCGGTCCTGGCACTCGGCGGGATCGGCTCCCTGCTGGTGTGGTCGGCGACGCTGCCCGGTGACGGGAGCAACCCGCTCGAATCCACGGACCAGCTGGTCCGCCACCTGGCGCACCTGGGCGTCGCCCTGGTGGCCTGCCTGCTGGTGGCCAGCATGGACTACCGCACGGTTCGCGCGTACGTGCCCATCGTCTACCTGCTGACCATCGTCGGCCTGATCCTGGTGATCACCCCGCTCGGCGCGGTGATCAACGGTTCGCGCGGCTGGATCGTGGTCGGCGGCTTCCAGTTCCAGCCCAGTGAACTGGCCAAGGTCGGCCTGGTCCTGGCACTGGCCACCCTGCTGGGCGAACCCCGGGACGGCGAGACCCGTCCCATGACCCGCGACGTGCTGTTCGCTCTGTTGGTGATGGTGGTGCCGCTGGTGCTGGTGGTGTTCCAGCCCGACCTCGGCACCAGCCTCGTGCTCGTCGCGATCTTCCTCGGCGTGCTCGCTCTGTCCAGGGCCCCGGTCATCTGGGTGGCGAGCATGCTCGCCAGCGGTGCGGTCGCGGTGTTCGCGGTGCTGTGGTTCGACCTGTTGGAGCCTTACCAGGTGCAGCGGATCGCCACTCTGATGGACCCGGCGGCCGACCCCCAGGGGGCGGGCTACAACTCCGCCCAGGCGCTGATCGCCGTGGGCTCGGGCGGCTTCGACGGCACCGGGCTCTTCCAGGGGGAACAGACCCACGGGCGGTTCGTGCCCGAGCAGCACACCGACTTCATCTTCACCGTGGCGGGAGAGGAACTCGGGTTCGTCGGGGCCGCGGCGATCATCATCCTGTTCGTGGTGGTCCTGTGGCGGATCCTGCGCATCGCCCAGGGGTGCGACCTGCCGTACCCGCGGCTGCTGTGCGTGGGGACGGCCGCCTGGTTCGGTTTCCAGGGCTTCGTCAACATCGGGATGGGACTGGGGCTGTTGCCGGTGACCGGCCTGCCGCTGCCCTTCGTGTCGTACGGCGGCACCGCGATCCTCGCCAACATGCTGGCCGTCGGTCTGGTGCTGGGCGTCAACTCCCGGGACCGCGGCTTCGAGTTCTGACCGCGCCCTGCCCTTCCGGGCGGCCCCGGCCTTCTGGCCAGTTCCCGTCCGGTCTCGACGCGGCCTGTGGACAACCCTCCGGGGCCGGGGAGGCGCCGGTAGCCTGGAGTGATCCAGCCAGACACGATGTCCGCCGATCGAAGGCCAACACCATGTCCGTCGAAAGCATCTTTCCGCGCCTTGAGGCCCTGCTCCCGCAGGTGAGCAAGCCGATCCAGTACGTGGGCGGTGAGCTCAACTCCGTCGTCAAGGACTGGGACTCCACCAGAGTGCGCTGGGCGCTGATGTACCCGGACGCCTATGAGGTTGGGGTGCCCAACCAGGGCGTGCAGATCCTCTACGAGGTTCTCAACGAACGCGAGGGGGTGCTGGCCGAGCGCTCCTACGCCGTCTGGTCGGACATGGAGGAGTTGATGCGCGAGCACGGGGTCCCGCACTTCACCGTGGACTCCCACCGGCCGATCCGCGCCTTCGACGTGCTCGGGCTGAGCTTCGCCAGCGAGATGGGCTACACCAACATGCTCACCGCGCTGGACCTGGCCGGTATCCCGCGCCGTTCCGCCGACCGGACCGAGGAGGACCCCCTCCTCCTGGCGGGCGGGCACTCCGCCTTCAACCCCGAGCCCATCGCCGACTTCCTGGACGCCGTGGTCCTGGGTGACGGGGAGGAGGTCGCCCTCGCCGTCACCGAGATCATCCGCGAGTTCAAGGACGAGGGCGAACCCGGCGGCCGCGACGGCCTGCTGCTGCGCCTGGCCGCCACCGGCGGGGTGTACGTGCCGCGCTTCTACGACGTCAGCTACCGCGACGACGGCCGGATCGCCGCCTACACGCCCAACCGCCCCGGGGTGCCGAACACGGTCCAGAAGCACACCGTGATGGACCTGGACCAGTGGCCCTACCCCAAGAAGCCGATCGTGCCCACGGCCGAGTCCGTGCACGAGCGCTACAGCGTGGAGATCTTCCGCGGCTGCACCCGGGGCTGCCGGTTCTGCCAGGCCGGGATGATCACCCGCCCGGTACGCGAGCGCAACCAGCAGACCGTCCAGAAGATGGTCGAGGAGGGGGTGAAGTCCTCCGGGTTCCAGGAGGTCGGCCTGCTCTCGCTGTCCAGCGCCGACCACAGCGAGATCGGTGACATCGCCAAGAACCTCGCCGACCACTACGAGGGCACCAACACCGGGCTCTCCCTGCCCTCCACCCGGGTGGACGCCTTCAACATCGACCTCGCCAACGAGCTCACCCGCAACGGCCGCCGGTCCGGGCTGACCTTCGCGCCCGAGGGCGGCAGTGAGCGGATGCGCCGGGTGATCAACAAGATGGTCACCGAGGAGGACCTCATCCGCACCGTCACCGCCGCCTACGCGGCCGGGTGGCGGCAGGTGAAGCTCTACTTCATGTGCGGTCTGCCCACCGAGGAGGACGAGGACGTCCTGGCCATCGCCGACCTGGCCACCGAGGTGATCCGCACCGGCCGCGAGGTGACCGGGCGCAAGGACATCCGCTGCACGGTCTCCATCGGCGGGTTCGTGCCCAAGCCGCAGACCCCGTTCCAGTGGGCGGCCCAGACCTCGCACGAGGACGTGGACGCCCGCCTGCGCAAGCTGCGCGACCGGCTGCGGGGGGACCGCAAGTACGGCAAGTCCATCGGCCTGCGCTACCACGAGGGCCGCCCCTCCATCGTGGAGGGGCTGCTCTCCCGCGGCGACCGCAGGGTGGGCCGGGTCGTGGAGGAGGTCTGGGAGGCGGGCGGCCGCTTCGACGGCTGGAGCGAGCACTTCTCGTACGACCGCTGGATGAGGGCGGCCGAGGCCGGACTGGCCGGAACCGGCGTGGACGTGGACTGGTTCACCACCCGCGAGCGCGACGAGGACGAGGTCCTGCCCTGGGACCACCTGGACGCCGGGCTGGACCGCTCCTGGCTCTGGCAGGACTGGCAAGACTCCCTGCACGGCGAGGAGTCCCTGGAGGTCGACGACTGCCGCTGGAACCCCTGCTACGACTGCGGGGTGTGCCCCACGATGGGCACCGAGATCCAGATCAACGACACGGCCGGGGGCCGCCCGATGCTGCCACTGACCGTGCTCTGAGGCCCTGGGAGCGCACTGGTCCGCGTCGTATTGGTCTGGGCCGGTCCGGACCGCGGAGGCGGCGGATCGGCCCCTCAGGGGGGTGAACCACGGGGCCGTGCGGGGAACCTGAGGGCTGTGGGCCTGCTGATGTCCGGGAAAACTGGCGCAACCAGTGTGAATCGGGTGAAAGAGGAGTAGGATTCGCGCTCCGGGCGCTCTCTGCCGTGGGGCTCGACCTCGCCGGTGCTTCGTGCGCCGGGGGAGCTTCTCCCACAGGTCCTCTCCCGTGAAGGAGGGCGGCCGGGGAGGAAGGTGTACGGCCCGGCGCCCCGCTCGCGCCGGGCCGTACGTGAAGTAAGACTCGCGGGGCGCCCGGGGGGTTGCCATGGATTCGGGATTTCTTTGGATTTTTTTTCCGGACCCCCGTGTTCTGGTGGTGAATGCCGGTGCGGAGTCCGCCCGGACCCGGTCGGGACTTTTCGATCGGGGGTCGTCGGGGGAGGTAACCGGTATGCGAGTCCTGTTGGCGCATGTGCACCGCGGCGCACCGTACGCTGAGCAGGACGAGGAACAGCCCCTGCGGGCCGCCACAGCCGGTCCGGACCCAGGGGGCACCGAGGAAAGGAGTTGAGCTGCCCCCCGCACACGAGGGCACCACCTCACCCTCCACCGCCAGCCCCGGCCAACGCCTTCGCGTCCGCTACGCCAAACGCGGGCGCATGCGCTTCGCGAGTCACCGCGACATCGCCCGGGCACTGGAGAGAGCCCTGCGCAGGGCCTCGGTACCCGTGGCGTTCTCCGCTGGCTTCTCACCACACCCCAAGATCTCCTACACGGGCGCGGCCCCCACCGGGGTCGCCAGCGAGGCGGAGTATCTTGAGCTCACTCTGGCCGAGGCGCGCCGACCCGAAGAGGTAAGGGTCGCGATCGACGCGGCCATGCCCGACGGGATCGACGTGGTCGAGGTCGTCGAGGCCCGCACCCCGGGTCTGGCCGACCGGCTGCAGGCCTCCCAGTGGCGCGTGGAGATGGCGGACGTCGATCCCGACGACGCCGCCAGGGCGGTGGCCGCCTACCTGGCCGCCGAAAGCGTCGAGGTGGAACGGATGACGAAGAAGGGCCGACGCCGCTTCGACACCCGCCCCGCTGTTCTCGGCATTGATGTGTGTAGCCGATCCCACGGGCGCGCCCCAGGGGACCGACACGCGACATATGCCATACTTCGAATGGTCGTACGGCACACGACACCTGCTGTACGACCGGACGACGTGCTGACCGGCCTTCGCCAACTGGCCGACCTCGCGCCGCTGTCATCACCGAAGATGACCAGGCTGGCGCAGGGGCCACTGGACGAGGCGACAGGTGCGATCGCCGATCCGTTCGACGCGGACCGACCCGAAGCTCACACCATCGAGAGCCCCGGACCCGCGCACGACCAGACGAACGATCGCCGCACCCGCGCACCACGGCCGTCATCGCCCATAGCGGGACCGCCGCAATGAACGGTCCCAAAGCGGGGAACATGGGCGAAACCACAGGACTTTGCCCCGGTGGCACCCCGGTGCCACCGGCGCTGACACAGCGACGACAGCTCTCGTGAGCCGCGCTACCGACCGAGAGGTCGAGGTGCGCCCGAGCGCTTTGACGGGAGACCGCCCGGATGCTCGACAACGAGCCCAAGAACGGTGCCGACGGCACCGCGGGTACAACTGAAACAACCGAGAACAAGGCGGCGACGCCCCCTTCGGGGGACGGCGCGGTGCGGGTGACCACGCCCGCGCCGGCCAAGGGCGCTCGCCGCGCGGCAGGACCACCCCCCGAACCCGACGACGTCTTCTCTCCGCCCGCCATGCCGGTCACCACCCTGGCCGGCTCCGGTGAGGGCGGCACGGTCAAGACCTCGGTGAGCACTTCCAGCTCGCGCAAGCGCACCGTGCGCGCCGCGGGCCGACCGGACGACGCCCCCGCCGCCGCGCCGCGCCGTACGCGTACCCGGGCGGCGGCCCAGGACAAGGGCGACGACGCCGCCGGTACCGCGCAGGCCACCGAGTCCGCTGACCCCGGTGGCTCCGCCGAGGTCCGGGACGACGCCGGGGCCCGGGGCGGCACCAAGGACAACGACAAGGACTCCGGAAGGAGCCGGACCCGCGGCAGGACGCGTGGCCGTTCGGGCCGGACCGCGGACCGGGCCGCCGAGGCGCCCGCCCCGCAGACCCACGACGACCCGGAGGAGGCCGAGGAGACCCCGGCCGAGACCTCCGGCGGCGCCGTCTTCCAGCCGCCCGGCGGCATGCTCTTCCAGCCCCCGGTCGCCAGCGCTCCCGCTCAGACCAAGCCCAAGAAGGAAAAGGTCGTCGAGGCGGAGACCGAGCCCGAGGAGGACACCGAGGAGGAGTCCGCCGAGAGCCCGGCCGAGGAGACCGGTTCGGACGAGCGCCCCAGCCGTCGCCGTCGTCGCCGCGGCGGTCGTGGCCGCGGCCGCTCGCGCACCGGCGAGGACCAGGACAACGAGGACGCCCAGAGCGACTCCGGGCCCGCCGAGAGCACCGCCAAGCAGCGTGAGAGGGACGACCGCGCCGACGCCGGGGAGAGCGGCGCCGAGGAGGCCTCCGGTGAGGACTCCGAGGACGGTGAGGACGGCGAGCGCGGCGGCAGCAGCCGTCGCCGTCGTCGCCGCCGTCGGCGTTCGGCCTCCGGCGGCGAGTCCACCAACGACGACCCGCCGAACACCGTGGTCAAGGTGCGCGAACCGCGCCAGGAACGGCCCATCGAGAACGAGGTCCAGGCGGTCCGCGGATCCACCCGCCTGGAAGCCAAGAAGCAGCGCCGCCGCGAGGGCCGTGAGCAGGGCCGCCGCCGCGCGCCCATCGTCACCGAGTCCGAGTTCCTGGCCCGCCGCGAGGCCGTCAAGCGCGACCTGGTCGTGCGCCGGATCGGCGACCGCACCCAGATCGCCGTCCTCGAGGACGACATCCTCGTCGAGCACTACGTGGACCGGGCCACGCACCGCTCCTACGTGGGCAACGTGTACCTGGGCCGGGTGCAGAACGTGCTGCCGTCCATGGAGGCCGCCTTCGTCGACATCGGCAAGGGCCGCAACGCCGTGCTGTACGCGGGCGAGGTCAACTGGGACTCGTTCGGCCTGGACGGCCAGCCCAAGCGCATCGAGTCGGTGCTCAAGTCCGGCCAGTCGGTCCTGGTACAGGTCACCAAGGACCCGGTCGGCCACAAGGGTGCCCGTCTGACCAGCCAGATCAGCCTGCCCGGCCGCTACCTGGTGTACGTCCCCGGCGGGTCGATGACCGGTATCAGCCGCAAGCTCCCGGACAAGGAGCGGGCGCGCCTCAAGACCATCCTCAAGAAGGTGATGCCCTCCGGCGCCGGTGTGATCGTGCGTACGGCAGCCGAGGGTGCCAGCGAGGAGGAGCTCGAGCGCGACATCAACCGTCTCGCCAAGCAGTGGGAGTCGATCAAGCGCAAGTCCAAGTCGGCCAACGCCCCGTCCCTGCTCAACAGCGAGCCGGACCTGACGGTGCGCGTGGTGCGCGACGTGTTCAACGAGGACTTCTCCAGCCTGGTCGTCGCGGGTGAAGAGGCCTGGACCACCGTCCACGAGTACGTGGACTACGTGGCGCCCAACCTCGCCGAGCGCCTGTCGCACTGGGACGAGGACCGCGACGTCTTCTCCGAGTACCGGATCGACGAGCAGATCAACAAGGCTCTCGAGCGCAAGGTGTACCTGCCCAGCGGCGGTTCGCTGATCATCGACCGCACCGAGGCCATGACCGTGGTCGACGTCAACACCGGCAAGTTCACCGGCCAGGGCGGGAACCTCGAGGAAACGGTCACCAAGAACAACCTCGAGGCGGCCGAGGAGATCGTCCGCCAGCTCCGCCTGCGCGACATCGGCGGCATCATCGTCATCGACTTCATCGACATGGTGCTGGAGTCCAACCGCGACCTGGTGCTGCGTCGGATGCTGGAGTGCCTGTCCCGGGACCGGACCAAGCACCAGGTGGCCGAGGTCACCTCGCTCGGTCTGGTGCAGATGACCCGTAAGCGGGTCGGCCAGGGGCTGCTCGAGGCCTTCTCGCACACCTGTGACCACTGCAACGGTCGCGGCCTGCTGATCTCCAGCGACCCGGTGGAGAACAAGGGCGGCGGAGCCGGCGGCACCGGTCGCAAGAAGAAGAAGGGCAAGGGCGAGGCCGACGGGGCCGCTGACAAGGCCGAGAAGCAGGACGGCGACGACCGTCCCGCGGAGGCCGAGGAGAGCGCCGAGCAGCCCGCCACGAAGGCCGACAAGGGCGACAAGCCGGAGAAGGCCGACAAGCCAGAGAAGGCGACCAAGCGCAGTCGTGGCCGCAAGGCCGCCGAACCGGCGGCCGAGGCCGAGCAGGCCGGTTCTTCCCCGGACGCTGCGGTTGAGGAGGGCCCGGCCGCTGTGACCGAGCTCGCACCGGACGTCGAGGCCCCCGAGGCCGAGCAGTCCGCCCCGGCGAAGAAGACGCGTAAGCGTTCCTCCCGCGCCAAGAAGGCCGTCGAGCCCGTGGAGACCGCGGCAGCGGCCGAGGCGGCCGCGCCGGAGCCCGCCGTGGAACAGGGCGACCAGACCCCGGAGCAGACCGAGGCCCCCGCGGCCGAGGAGGCCCCGGCCAAGAGGACCCGTCGGCGCACCAGTACCCGCAAGGCGGCCGCGGCCGCCGACAGCGGTGCCGGTGAGCAGGCGCAGGCGAGCGGCACCGATCAGGCCTCGGACGCCGACGCCGCCGAGACACCCGCCGACGGGGACGCTGAGGGCGCGACCGAGCGTCCCAAGCGTCGCCGTACACGGCGGACCAAGACGGCGGTGACCTCACCGACCGGTGGGTCCACCGCGGTCGACGCCGGCTGACCTCACGGTCAAGGCGGGACAGCAGCCTGGCCCGGAACCGGTAACGAACCGGTCCGGGCCAGGACATGTGTGCGGGCCTGTGTCGGGTCGGTGGTAATCTGATGGACGGTGCCTCGGCGCGCCTCGAATGTTCGCGCGCCCCGAGACCGCAGTGCTCTCCACCAAGGTGGGTTTGTTTCCCTCAGATCCCCTCGCCCCGCTACAGGCGATTCGTGGATCGTGGCATCACGGTCATGAGTGAGCGCATTATTCGTTGAGCGAGCAGGAAGAGAGTTACCCGGTGTACGCGATCGTGCGAGCGGGCGGCCGACAGGAGAAGGTGTCTGTCGATGACGTTCTGAACATCGACAGGGTCTCCGACGAGACCGGCGCCACCCTTACCTGGCAGCCCATCCTTGTGGTCGACGGTGACAACGTCATCAGCGAGGCCGACAAGCTGAGCGGCTACACGGTTACCGCCGAGGTCCTCGGCGAGACCAAGGGCCCCAAGATCAACATCATGAAGTACAAGAACAAGACCGGTTACAAGAAGCGCCAGGGTCACCGCCAGAAGCACACCCAGGTGCGCGTCACCGGCATCGCGGCGAAGTAGGAGGCTGGAGAAATGGCACATAAGAAGGGCGCATCTTCCAGCCGTAACGGTCGTGACTCCAACGCCAAGCGCCTCGGCGTGAAGCGCTTCGGCGGTCAGTCCGTTTCGGCCGGTGAGATCCTGATCCGTCAGCGCGGCACCAAGTTCCACCCGGGCGCCAACGTCGGCCGTGGTGGCGACGACACGCTGTTCGCGCTGGTCGACGGTGAGGTCAAGTTCGGCAGCTTCCGCGGCCGCAAGGCCGTCAACATCGTTCCGGCCGCCGCCGAATAGGCTGCGCCGTAACAGCGGTTTTTCGGGGCGGGCCAGGGAACACTGGCCCGCCCTTCGCGTTGTCACTACTGAGTCACTGTTGACACGTGTGCAGTACCCGGTCTCCGCCAGGTGGCGGCGGCCCCATGAGTAACGGGGAGAGTTATGCCTGACTTCGTCGACGAGGCGGTCTTGCACGTCAAGGCCGGGAACGGCGGGCATGGCTGTGCCTCCGTGCACCGTGAGAAGTTCAAGCCGCTGGGCGGACCGGACGGCGGCAACGGCGGCCGGGGCGGCGACGTCGTCCTGGAGGTCGACAGCCAGACCGCCACGCTGCTGGACTACCAGCGCCGACCGCACCGCAACGCCCAGAACGGCACGCCCGGCCAGGGCGGCCACCGCGCCGGGGCCAAGGGCCAGGACCTGGTCCTGGCCGTGCCCGACGGCACCGTGGTCACCAGGGCCGACGGTGAGTTCATCGCCGACCTGGTCGGCCACGGCACCCGCCTGGTGCTGGCCCAGGGCGGTAGCGGCGGCCTGGGCAACGCCGCGCTGGCCTCCAAGAAGCGCAAGGCCCCCGGCTTCGCCCTCAAGGGTGAGGAGGGCGAGGCCTTCGACATCCGCCTGGAGATGAAGACCATCGCCGACGTCGGCCTGGTGGGCTTCCCCAGCGCCGGCAAGTCGTCGCTGATCGCCGCCATGTCCGCGGCCCGGCCCAAGATCGCCGACTACCCCTTCACCACCCTCATCCCGAACCTGGGCGTGGTGGAGGCTGGCGCCACCCAGTACGTCATCGCCGACGTCCCCGGCCTGATCCCGGGCGCGAGCGCTGGCAAGGGCCTGGGCCTGGAGTTCCTGCGCCACATCGAGCGCTGCTCCACCCTGCTGCACGTCCTGGACTGCGCGACCTACGAGCCGGGCCGCGACCCGGTCAGCGACCTGGACGCCCTGGAGGCCGAGCTGGCCGCCTACGGCGAGCAGGCCGGGGTGGACCTGTCCGACCGCCCGCGCATCGTCGCCCTGAACAAGGTGGACGTGCCCGAGGCGCGCGAGCTCGCCGACATGGTCACCCCCATGCTCCAGGAGCGCGGCTACAAGGTCATGGAGGTCTCCGCGGCCTCCCGCGAGGGCCTGCGCGAACTCTCCTTCGCCCTGGGCGAGCAGGTCACCGCGGCCCGCGAGGCCACCCCGCCCGAGGAGCCCACCCGCATCGTGCTGCGGCCCAAGATGATCGGTGACGTGCCCTTCGAGGTCGTGCCGCTGGGCGACAACGCCTTCCAGGTGCGCGGCGATAAGCCCGCCTGCTGGGTGCGCCAGACCGATTTCTCCAACGACGAGGCCGTCGGCTACCTCGCCGAGCGCCTCAACCGCCTGGGCATCGAGGAGGCGCTGGCCAAGGCCGGCGCCACGCAGGGCGCCGAGGTGCACATCGGTACCGAGGAGGACTCGGTGGTCTTCGACTGGGACAACTCCATGGACGCCGAGGCCGTCCCGTCCGGCCCGCGCGGAACCGACGCCCGGCTGGGCTGACCCGCGCGGGGACCGACCGCTCCACACCAGCCGGACCCACACAGGTAGGAGCACGGCGCCCGGGCAGGGCGCCGTGCCACGGATGGAAAGCCCCTCGTGGTGCACAGCGCAGATATCGAAGAGCAGTACGCCGACTCCCTGGAGTCGGCCGGTCGCACAGCGGTCGGCCAGGCGCGCCGGATCGTGGTCAAGGTGGGGTCCTCCTCACTGACCACCCCGGACGGGCTGATCGACTCGGGCCGGATCCGCGACCTGGTCGAGGTCCTGGTGGCCCGCCGAGCCCTCGGACAGGAGGTGATCCTGGTCTCCTCCGGTGCGGTGGCCGCGGGGATGACCCCGTTGGGCATGACCCGCCGTCCGCGCGACCTCGCCTCCCAGCAGGCCGCGGCCAGTGTCGGTCAGGGCCTGCTCCTGGCCTCCTACTCCGCCGAACTGGCCGGGCACGGGCTGACCGCCGCCCAGGTCCTGCTCACGGTGGAGGACATGATGCGCCGGGTGCAGCACCGCAACGCCCAGCGCACCCTGCGCCGCCTGCTGGACATCGGCGCCCTGCCGATCGTCAACGAGAACGACACCGTCGCCACCCACGAGATCCGCTTCGGTGACAACGACCGCCTCGCCGCCCTGGTGGCCCACCTGATGCGCGCCGACGCCCTCGTGCTGCTCTCGGACGTGGACGCGCTCTACGACGGCAATCCGGCCGACGAGGGCACCTCGATCGTGCGCCTGGTGCGCGGCCGGGCGGACCTGGACGGCATCGACATCGGCAGCACCGGCAAGCGCGGTGTGGGCACCGGCGGCATGGTCACCAAGGTGGACTCGGCGCGGATCGCCACCGAAGCGGGCGTGCCTACCCTGCTGACCTCGGCGGCCAACGCCCGCGCGGCCCTGTCCGGCGAGCGCGTGGGCACGTTCTTCGCCGCCGCCGACGGCCGCCGCCCCTCCGCCCGTCAGCTGTGGCTGGCGCACGCCACCGCCGGCCGGGGCAGCCTGGTCCTGGACCCGGGCGCGGTGAAGGCCGTGGTGAAGGAGAAGGCCTCACTGCTCCCCGCAGGTGTGGTGAAGGTGACGGGTGACTTCACCGCGGGGGACCCGGTCGACCTGCGGGACGAGGAGGGCGCGGTGGTCGCCCGCGGCCTGGTCAACTACGACGCCGCCGAGGTCCCCGACCTCATGGGCCGCTCCACCCGCTGGCTGGCCCGCGAGATGGGTCCCTCCTACGAACGCGAACTGGTCCACCGCGACGACCTCGTGCTGCTCGAGCGGGGATGAACAGCAACCGAAGGCCGGTCCGGGGCGCTGAACCCCGGCCCGGCCTTCGCCATGTCCGGGGCCGGTTCCCGGGGTTCAGCCCGGCGGGAACGCGGTGCCCTTGATCCCGCTCCCACAACCCGCTTGCCCCCGATGATCTTGCCGCCAGGAGCGCCGTACCACCGAAACCCAAGGCGCCGATCCCGCTCCCGGCAGCAAGATCATCTTCAGGGGGGATCAAAACCGGCCGGGGTGGCCGGCACGCCGCCCCCTCCGCCAGCGTTGTCGTGCGTTCGTGAAAGGCTCCATGACAGGACGTCCTGAGGAGGGTGGCTCCATCCATGTCGAGTCTCGTGACACGCCTGGCGTCGTTGGCCCTTCGGGTCTTCCGCAAACCGACCCTGGAGTCGGCGGAGGAGACCCGGGAGTGGCTGCACGGGCCCAAGGAGGAACCGCACCCGCCGCTCTGGCTCACCGGGCGGCACTGGATCACCCTTCGCGAGGTTGGCGGATTCTCCGTGTACACCGTGCTGCCCCGGACGGTGGAGCAGCCGCGCAAGGCCGTGCTGTACCTGCACGGGGGCACCTACGTCACCGAGATCACCGCTTGGCACTGGGTACTCATCTCCCGGATGGCCGACGCCGGCTGCCGGGTGGAGGTGCCGATCTACGGGCTGGCCCCCGAACACACCTACCGGGAGGCCTTCCCGTTCCTTACGGAGGCCTACCGGGAGCTGCTGGCGGACGTCGCTCCCGAGCGCACGCTGCTGGCCGGTGACTCCGCGGGTGGCGGGCTCGCGCTCGCCTTCGCCCAGACCCTGCCGGGGGCGGGGTTGCCGGAGCCCGTACGGCTGGTCCTGATCTCCCCGTGGGCCGACATGACGATGTCCAACCCGGACATCGCCGATGTGGAGGAGCGCGACCCCTGGCTGAGCCCCGTGGGCATGGTCGAGGCGGCCAGGGTCTGGGCGGGTGGGGACGATCTGTCACTGCCCCGGCTGAGCCCGGTCTACGGGGAACTGGCGGCCCTGCCGCCCATGGACCTCTACATCGGTACCCGCGACCTGCTGCTGCCGGACACACGACGTCTACACGAGCTGGTGACCGAAGTGGGCGGGGACTCGCACATCTACGAGGAGCAGGGCGCCTTCCACATCCACCCGCTGGTCCCGGTCCCCGAGGGCAGTAGTGCGCGCGAGCGGATCATGCGCACCGTCGAGGAGCTGTGAGGCCTGCCCGGCCGCCGTGCGGAGGCCGGGCAGGCCTCAGCCCTCGGCGCGTCGGATGATCCCCCGGCACCGCCTCTCCAGCAGCCGACAGGCCAGCCAGAAGAACCGGAAGGCCGGGTTGGTGGTCTGCTTGTGGTGGTAGCGGTAGTAGATCTGCTGGCAGATGACCGCGAGCCGGAACAGCCCGAAGACCTCGTAGAACGCCCACTCGCGTTCGGTGAGCTCGATGCCGCTCCGCTCCAGGTAGTGGTCCCTGGCCTCGGCGCGGGTCAGCATCCCCTCCAGGTGGGTGGGCTGCCTGCGGAACTGGCGGAAGAGGAGGCCGTCGTCGGCCTCCACCCAGTACGCCAGAGCCCCGCCCAAGTCCATCAGAGGGTCGCCCAGAGTCGCCATCTCCCAGTCCAGGAGGCCGACCGGGCGGGTGGGGTCCCGGCTGTCCAGGACGACGTTGTCGAACCGGAAGTCGTTGTGGATGAGGCAGGTCCGGCGGTCCCGGGGCTGGTTGGCGTCCAGCCAGGCCATCACCTTCTCGAACGAACCCACGTTCCACGTCCTCGCTCCGCGGTAGCGCTTGGACCACCCGGCCACCTGGCGGGCGACGTAGCCCTCGCCGCGGCCGAACCCGCCCAGTCCCGCCGCCCCGGTGTCCACCGAGTGCAGGTCCGCCAGCAGGTCCAGGACGTTCACGCACAGCCGCCGGACCTCCTCGGGGGAGAGGGAGACGTCAGGGGGCAGCTCCTTGCGGGGGATCGGCCCGGCCATGCGCTCCATGACGTAGAACTCCGAGCCGATCACCGAGGTGTCCGCGCAGAACGCCACCATCGCGGGCACGTACGGGAAGACCGGGGCCAGCCGGGACTGGACCCGGTACTCGCGGCCCATGTCGTGCGCGCCAGCCGCCTTCCTGCCGGCCGGGGGACGGCGCAGGATGAGATCGCGCCCGGGGTAGCGCAGCAGGTAGGTGAGGTTGGAGGCGCCGCCGGAGAACTGGCGGACCTCCGGGACGCCGTCGAGCCCGTCCGGGGCCCCGGCGTGTCCGCGCAGCCACTCGGCCACCGCGGCCGCGTCGAAGGCGTCCTCGGCGCGGACCTCGCGCGCCCCCGGGACACGTTCCCCAGCGGAGGGCTCGCTCATGTCAGCTTCCTGACGACCGACAGCGGCAGGCGCTTCATCAGGAAACCGATCGGCACCCACGGCCAGGCCGGGACGTACGCCCTGGCCCTGCGCTTCTCGATGGCCGCGACCATGGAGCGCACACCGGTCTCGGTGTCGACCATGAAGCGGGTCTTCTGGGCGACGTGCTCGTTCATCTCCGAACGGATGTAGCCCGGGTAGACCACCGACACGTCCAGGCCCGGCACGCGTTCGGAGCGCAGGCCCTCGGCGATGGCGGCCACCCCGGCCTTGGTGGCGGCGTAGACGGTCATGGCCTTGCGCATCCCGCGCAGGGCCGACATCGAGGAGATCATCACCAGGTGGCCGCGGCCCTGTTCGCGGAAGATCTCCATGGCCGCCTCCGACTGGGCCAGCGCCCCCACGAAGTTGGTCATGGCGGTCTGCCGGTTGGCGTCGAAGCGGCCCCTGCCGAGCGCGGCGCCCTTGCCCAGACCCGCGTTGACGATGACCCGGTCCACCGTGCCGAACTCCGCGGCCAGCTCCTTGAAGACCCGGAAGACGGCCTCGTCGTCGGTGACGTCCAGGGCCTTGAGCACCACCCGGCGGTCGGGGTGGGCGGCCGCGATCTCCTCCCTGAGAGCGGCCATCTTCTCGGTGCGCCGGGCACACAGGCCCAGGTCGTAGCCGAGGGTCGCGAACTGGCGCGCCATCTCCGCGCCCAGGCCCGCCGAGGCCCCGGTGATCAGGATCGTTCCCTTGCTCATGCGTGCTTCTCCGTGCTGGTCGTTCCGGTCTTCGCGGCGGGGCCGCCTCGCTCGACGCGGCGGCGGACGCCCTCGGCCGTCCGGCGCATCGTGCGGTCGTAGAGGGGGCGCAGCCAGCGTTTGGCGCGCAGGGCGGTCCGGCCGGCCCGGTCGGTGAGGATGACCGGCCTGCGGCGGTCCATGCCCTTGAGCACCTCGGCGGCGATCTCGTCGGCGGTCAGCTTCGACCCGTTGATCAGTTTGCCCGCGGAGGCCTCCACCGCGGGGTCGCCGCCGCGCAGGGAGGAGGCGAGGTTGGTGCGGAAGAACGACGGGCACACCACCGAAGTGGTGACGCCGTAGGGAGCGAGTTCGTGCTGGAGGGTCTCGCTGAGCGCCACGACCGCGGCCTTGACGGCGTTGTAGGAGCTCATGGTCGGTGGGTGGATCAGCCCGGCGGCCGAAGCGGTGTTGACGATGTACCCGGAGCCCTGCCGTTTGAGCATCGGGGTGAAGGTTCGGCAGCCGCGGACCACGCCGAACAGGTTGATCTCGGTGATCCAGCGCCAGTCGTCCAGGGTGAGGTGGTCGATCCGCCCGCCGGCCGCGACCCCGGCGTTGTTGACCAGCACGTCCAGCCCGCCCCAGGCCTCCTCCACGCGGGCGAGGGCGGCCGTCCAGTCGTCGTCGGAGGTCACGTCCAGGCGCAGGTACTCCGCGCCCCGGGGGAGGGCTTCGGGGGCCTGCTCGGCGAGGTCGGTGGCGAGCACCCGGTCACCGCGCGCCGCGAAGGCCGAGACCAGGGCTGCGCCCAGCCCGGAGGCTCCGCCGGTGACCAGGACACGGCGGCCCGGAGCGTTCGTCTTGTTCATCTGCGGGCTCCGTGCTTCATCAGTTCCAGGCGCGCGATGACCCCGCGGTGCACCTCGTCAGGGCCGTCGGCCAGGCGCAGCGCCCGCGCGCTGGTCCAAGCCCCGGCCAGCGGGAAGTCGTTGGACATGCCGCCGCCGCCGTGCAGCTGGATGGCGAAGTCGATGACCTGCTGGGCCATGTTCGGCGCGGCCACCTTGATCTGGCTGACCTCGCTGAGCGCGTTCAGCGGCCCGCCCTGGTCGAGTTTCCAGGCGGCGTTGAGTACCAGGAGGCGGGTGGAGTCGATGGCGATGCGGGCGTCGGCGATGCGCTCGCGGTTGCCGCCCAGGTTGGCGATCGGCTTGCCGAAGGCAGTCCGGGACAGGCCGCGCCGACAGGCGAGTTCGAGGGCCTTCTCGGCCAGGCCGATCAGACGCATGCAGTGGTGGACGCGGCCCGGTCCCAGGCGGCCCTGGGCGATCTCGAAGGCGCGTCCGGGCCCGGCGATGACGTTGGACAGGGGTACGCGCACGTCAGTGAAGGTGACCTCGCCATGACCGCCCGGCTCGTCCTTGAAGCCCATGGTGTCCAGGAGGCGCTCGACCCTCACACCGGGGGCGCTGCGGGGGACGATGACCATGGTGTGCCGGTGGTGGCGGTCGGCCTCGGGGTCGGTCAGACCCATGACGATGAGGAGCTCGCAGTCGGGGTGGCCGACGCCGGTGGACCACCACTTGCGGCCGTTGACCACGACCTCCTCGCCCCTGACCTCCGCGCGCAGCTCCATGTTGGTGGCGTCGGAGGAGGCGACGCCGGGCTCGGTCATGCAGAAGGCGCTGCGGACGCGGGCGTCCAGCAGCGGCTCCAGCCACTGCTCCTTCTGCTCCTCGGAGCCGTACTTGAGCAGCACCTCCATGTTTCCGCTGTCGGGTGCGTCGCAGTTGAACACCGCCGGGGCGAGGTGCGAGCGGCCGGTGAGCTCGGCGACGGGCGCGTAGTCGGTGTTGCTGAGCCCGGCCCCGCCGACGGTGCCGAAGCGCTCGGCGTAGGGGCCCTCGTGCCCGGCGGGCAGGAAGAGGTTCCACAGTCCCCGGGCGCGGGCCTTGGCGCGCAGCTCCTCGATCACGGGCAGGGGTTGCCAGGGGTCGCCATCGACCCGGCGGGCGGCGAGGTCGCGGTGGTAGTCCTCCTCGACGGGGTCGATCTCGGTCTCGATGAAGGCGCGGACCCGCTCGATCAGGTCGGCGGCGCGCGGGGAGGGTGCGAAGTCCATGTCTTTGACACTACGATCTTATTGAGCAATGCTCAATAGTGTGAACGAGGAAGCTCCGCGCCGGACGCGGATGACCCAGGACGAACGCAGGCGTCAACTGGTCGGGATCGGCCTGCGGATGCTGGTGGAGCGCCCCATCCAGGAACTGGCGGTGGACGAGGTCGCCAAGGAGGCCGGGATCTCCCGGGGGCTGCTGTTCCACTACTTCCCGAACAAGACCGCCTTCCACGACGCCGTGGTCGCGGCCGCCGGGCGCCGGGTGGTGCGCAACACCGCCCCGGACGAGGACCTGACCGGCTGGGACGCCGTCGCCCAGTTCGTGGAGCGCTTTCACGAACAGGTGGACCGCCGTCGGGGATCGTACCTGGCGCTGGTGTTCGGCGGGGGTTCGGTGACCCTGGACAGCGAACTGGTGGAGGACCTGCGCGAGACCATGGGCGCCCGCGTGCGCGACCTGCTGGGCCTGCCCGACTCCGCGGCCCCGGTCACCGACGCCTGGACCGCCTACGTGGAGGCCCGCGCCCTGCGCTGGAGCGCCACCCCCGCCACGGAACGCCCCCGGAGCCTGGCAGCCGAGACGGACCACTGCGTCCGCGCCCTGCGGGCCCTGCTGGACCTGAGCTGACCCCGGCGGAGCCGTCCGCGTGGGGGCCGGACACGTTCTAGGATGCGGGGCGTGAACCGAGAGACGACGCAGTACAACAGCCCGCGGCCGAGCGTTGGAACCCAGAGCCGCGGCGACGCCCAGCGCATCGGCGACGCTCCGCGCAACGGCGACGCCCAGCGGCCCGCCGCCTCCTCGCGGAACGGTGACGCCCACCCCCACGAGGGCGCCGTCCGCGAGGTCCCCACCGGGCGCAACGCCACCAAGCTCGTGTACGCGCCCGAGCAGGACGGCCTCGCCGACGCGGGCGAGATCGTGTGGACCTGGGTGCCCTACGAGGAGGACGCCGCGCAGGGCAAGGACCGCCCCCTGCTCGTGGTGGGCCGCAAGGGCAAGCGCCTGCACGGCCTCATGCTCTCCTCCCAGGCCCCCGACGAGCGCGAGCGCCAGGACTGGCTGCCGATCGGCGCGGGCGCCTGGGACGGCGAGGGCCGCGACTCCTACGTGCGCGTGGACCGCCTCTTCGAGTTCGACGAGGCCGCCATCCGCCGCGAGGCCGCCGTGATGGACGAGCGCCTCTTCTGGAAGGTCGCCGCTGTCCTGAAGGAGCGCTATGGCTGGAGCTGAGCGCTCCCGGCGAGTTCCGGACCCGCAGCCGTCCGGAGCGGGTCCGGTGGGGCTCGGGAGCGGGCCAGGGGTGCGGCTGTCTCAGCCTGTGGATAACGACGGGTGTTCGGTGACGGGGCGCTATACGCTGGAGGGGATCCCCCTGGTCCGGTGCCCTTCGACGCGGCAGGTCCACCGGCCCGGGCGGCCTCCCGAGCAAGGAAGCCCCGACAAGGATGACAGCCATGAGTGACATCGAGCGTGAGGTCCACGCGGTAGCCCAACGTGCCAAGGACGCTGCGGCCGACCTCGCGCCGCTCAGCCGGGCGGTGAAGGACCGGGCCCTGATGGCCATCGCCGACGCCCTGGTCAAGCGGGCGGACGAGATCACCGCCGCCAACGCCCGGGACGTGGAGCGGGCCCGCCGGGACGGCACCGGCCCGGCCATGATCGACCGGCTCACCCTGAACCCGGCGCGGATCGAGGCCATCGCCGAAGCGGTGCGCGAGATCGTCGAACTCCCCGACCCGGTCGGGGAGTCCGTGCGCGGCGGCGTCCTGCCCAACGGTCTGGACCTGCGCCAGATCCGGGTCCCGCTCGGGGTCATCGGCATCATCTACGAGGGCCGCCCCAACGTCACCGCGGACGCGGCCGCACTGTGCCTCAAGAGCGGCAACGCCGCCCTGCTGCGCGGCTCCTCCTCGGCCTACGACTCCAACACCGCCATCATCGGGGTCCTGCGCGACGCCCTGGAGGGCACCGGGGTCCCGGTCGACGCGATCCAGCTGGTCCCGGGCCGCACCCGCGAGTCCTCCACCGCGCTGATGCGCGCCCGCGGGCTCGTGGACGTGCTCATCCCACGCGGCGGCGGCTCGCTCATCCAGGCCGTGGTCCGCGACTCCACCGTCCCGGTCATCGAGACCGGCGAGGGCCTGTGCCACGTGTACGTGGACGCCGACGCCGACCTCGACAAGGCGGTGGCCATCGCCGTCAACGCCAAGGCCCAGCGCTGCTCGGTGTGCAACTCCGCCGAGACCCTCCTGGTGCACGAGGCCGTCGCCGACGCCTTCCTGCCCCGGGTTCTGGCCTCCCTCGCCGAGGCCGAGGTCACCGTGCACGGCGACGACCGCGTTCAGGCGGTCGCCGCCGCGCACCCGACCGGCGCCACGGTGGTCGAGGCCACCGAGGAGGACTGGTCCTCCGAGTACCTGTCCATGGACCTGGCCGTGCGGGTCGTGCCGGACGTGGACGCCGCGCTCGCGCACATCAGGAAGTACTCCACCCAGCACACCGAGGCGATCGTCACCGACTCGCTCAGCACCTCCCGGTACTTCGTGTCCCGGGTGGACTCCGCCGCCGTGATGGTGAACGCCTCCACGCGCTTCACCGACGGCGGTGAGTTCGGCTTCGGCGCGGAAATCGGCATTTCCACTCAGAAACTGCACGCCAGAGGCCCGATGGGGCTCACCGAAATGACCTCGACCAAGTACGTGGTCACCGGTGACGGTCACCTGAAGTAATCACCGGACCGTTGGTTCGACCTTGAATGGCCGCCCGGCTGACCGGGCGGCCATTCTCCATCCCACCCCCGGCGGGGTGGCCCGGAATGGCCCGGGCGGCCGGGAACGGCCGAGCGCCTGGAACGGTTGGGTGCCCGGAACGGTTGGCTGCCCGGAAACCTCGGGTCCGGGGCGGGACGCCTCCCCGTCGTAACGGCCGTGATTTCGCGCGCCCCGCGGCACATGTGCCACCACGTGCGTTTTCCTCCCGGAAACCTGGACAGAAGCGAATCTTCTCCCGAAGAGTATTCCCAAAGCGCTTTGGGGTCGGTACTTTCTCTGTGGTGTCCACACGGCGCTCTTCCCGCACACTCACCAGGAGCGTCGGACCCCACCGGTCACGACGAAAGGAAATCCCCCGCATGAAGCTCGGGAGCAAGATCGCTGCGTCCACCGCCACGGCGGCCCTGGCCATCGGCGGCGTCACCCTCATGGCGGCCCCCGCCCAGGCGGACCTGGTCACCCTGTGCTCGGGACACGGAGGTGCGATCACCCTGCCCACTGACCTCAAGGTTCCGGCCGGCGCTAGCTGCTTCCTGGACGGCACCACCATCCAGGGCAAGGTCACCGTCGAGAGCGACGCCAACCTGCACATCCTCGGCGGCCAGATCGACGGTCAGGTGACCGTCTCCAGCGGTGGTTACTTCGACGCCTCCGACACCTCCGTCAAGGGCGACGTCGTCAACACCGGCGCCTACGGCACCTACCTGGAGGACGGCACCTCGGTCGCGGCCCTGAGCGCCGCGGCCGCCGAGGGCGCCGACAACGACGGCTTCGTCTTCGTGGTCGGTTCCTCCGCCTCCTCCGTCAACGCCACCGTCGGCGAGCTCTACGTCACCGGCTCCCGTCTGGGCGGCGTGTCCGCCGAGGGCGTGGAGTACGCGGACATCTTCGACAGCGTCGTCCGCGGCGACCTCTCCGTCACCGACGCCGCCTCCGGCGGCATCCTGGTGGACAGCGAGGTCATCGGTGACGCCACCTACACCGGCGGCAACGGCCCGGTCGCCATCGGCGCCGGTGAGAGCGAGGGCTTCGCCAGCTCCCTCAATTACATCGACGGCGACCTCTCGGTCACCGGCGTGTCCGGCGGCGTGTACATCGACAACAACATCGTCGGCGGCGACCTGACCGCCTCCGACAACAGCCCGACCGCCCAGATCGGCGACAACAACCGCGTGCGCGGCGGCATCCTCACCCAGGAGGTCGCGCTGCGCACCTTCGCCGCCGAGGTGACCGCCGAGTTCGAGGCGCACGAAGCCGACCTCGAGGAAGCCGTCGAGGAGCAGCGCGCCGAGACCATCGAGGAAGCCCTCGAAGCCGGCCCCGCCTTCTAGGACGCACCTCGAGGCACCCTCCGGGCCAGCTCGGAGGCCTCCCGGCGACAACCCGGTTCACGCCGGGCGGGGGAACCCGCCCCCACTCGCCTCTCCAGCGCCGACGGCCCCGCGCCGTCGGCGCTGTTGCTGTGCGCGGGGCCGCTCCGGGGCCGAGGGCCGCTCCCGACCGGGCCGACCCGCCTCCCACTGGCCGACCGGTCCGCCTCACCCCCATCATGTGGCTCACCCGCATCATCCGACTCACCTGCGTCATCTGGCCCACGCGTACCGCTGTTATGTCGTAGCAGTGACGATGGTCATGGGTCGGTGATACATTCCGGGCATGGCTGACTCCGAACGACGTGTCGTGGTCTCCGGTGGCTCCGGCGGTATCGGGCGGGCCATCGTGTTCGCCCTGGCGGGCGAGGGCGACGAGGTGTTCGCCCTCGGTCGGGATTCCGGACGACTGGCCGCCCTGGAACGCAGAGCCCGCGCCCACGGGCTCAGAGTCACCTCCCGGGTCTGCGACCTCACCGACGAAGCGGCGGTGGATTCCCTGGTCGAAAGCCTGGGAGAGGTGTCGGTGCTGGTCAACAACGCGGGCATGGCGCAGAGCGCTCCCCTGCGGCGTACCTGCCTCGAGCTGTGGGAAACCCACCTGCGCACCAACGCCACCTCCGCGTTCCTGCTCACCAGGGCCCTCCTGCCGGGCATGCTCGAACGCGACGACGGACGCGTGGTCTTCGTCGCCTCCACCGCCGCGCACACCGGCTCCCGCTACACCGCCGCCTACACCGCCTCCAAGCACGCGATGCTCGGACTGGCCCGGGCGGTGGCCGCCGAGGTCGCGGGCACCGGCGTCACCAGCAACGCCGTGTGCCCCTCCTTCGTCCGCACCCCCATGACCGAGGGCTCCGTGGCCCGCATCGCCGAGCGCACCGGCCGTGGCCGTCAAGAGGCGGAGGAGGCCCTGGTCAAGGCGAGCCCGCTGGGCCGACTCATCGAACCCGAGGAGGTGGCGGCCGCCGTCACCTACCTGGCGAGCCCGCTGGCCCGGGGGGTCAACGGCCAGTCCCTGACCATCGACGGCGGAGGAGTCCACCGATGAGCCCCTTCCGGGCGTCCGCGCCCCTGACCGAGCAGTGGAACCACTTCGACCTCCACCGGGAGGGCGGGGTGGCCACCGTGACCCTCGACCGGCCCGACAAACTCAACGCCCTGACCTTCGAGGCCTACGCCGACCTGCGCGACCTGCTGACCGAACTCCCGCACCGGGGCGACACCCGAGTGCTCGTCCTGCGCGGGCGCGGCAAGGGGTTCTGCTCCGGCGGGGACGTCGACGAGATCATCGGCCGGACCTTGGAGATGGACCCCGACGACCTGCTCGCCTTCACCCGGATGACCGGCGAGGTGGTCCGGGCCATGCGCGAGTGCCCGGTCCCGGTGATCGCCGGAATCCACGGCATCGCCGCCGGGGCGGGCTCGGTCCTGGCCCTGGCCGCCGACTTCCGGGTGGTCACCCGCTCGGCCCGCTTCGCCTTCCTCTTCACCCGGGTCGGCCTGTCCGGCGCCGACATGGGCGCCGCCTACCTGCTGCCCCGCATGGTGGGACTGGGCAACGCCACCAAGATCCTCATGCTCGGCGACACCGTCGACTCCGCCGAGGCCGACCGGTACGGGCTGGTCAGCGAACTGGTGGACGACCACGAACTGGACGAGGCGGTCACCCGGCTGGCCACCCGGCTCTCCGAGGGGCCCGCCTTCGGCTACGCCCAGACCAAGGCGCTGCTCTCCCGGGAACTCGACATGAGCCTGTCCGGGGCGATCGAACTGGAGGCCATGACCCAGGCCCTGCTGATGAAGAGCGCCGACTACGCCGAGTTCCACGCCGCGTTCACCGGCCGCAGGACACCCGAGTGGAAGGGGCGCTAGTGGAGCCCGCGGACCTGCCGCCCAGCCCGCACACGCTGGTCAACCCGCCCGAACTCGGCCCCACCCCGGGGTTCTCCCACGCGGTGGTCCCCGCCCCGGGCAGGGCTGTCCACCTGGCCGGGCAGATCGCCTCGGGGCCCGGCGGCACGCTGGTCGCCCGGGACCTGCCCGACCAGTTCGGGGTCGCCCTGGACAACGTCGTCACCGCTCTGCGCGCCTGCGGGGGCGCCCCGGAGCACCTGGTGAGCCTGACCATCTACACCACCGACGTCCCCGGCTACCGGTCGGCCGCCCGCGAGATCGGCCGCGCCTACCGCGCCCGCCTGGGCCGCCACTACCCGGCCATGGCGCTGCTGGGGGTGACCGACCTGTTCGAACCCGGAGCACTGGTCGAGCTGGTCGGCGCCGCCGTGATCCCCGACTCCGGTCCGGGCGGGACCTCGGCGTGAACGGGACCCCGGTCTGAGCTGTGTCTCGGTCGGGGCGGTGCCCGGTCCGAGCGGGATCGCCGGCCGAGCGGGACCGCAGGCCGGGCGGCCCGGGGCTCAGCGGAACTTCGAGAACGCGATGACGCTACGCACCTCGCTCAGCCCCAGGGGCTGGAGCAGCGTGTGGAGGTCGAAGAACACCCGGGCCGCACGGCTGCCCGCCCAGGGCTCCGGGAGCAGCTCGGGCGGCAGCCCCGGGTCCAGGTAGGGCAGCCTCCGCCAGGCGTCGACCGTGCGCAGATGGTCGGCGAACGCCTGTTTGCGCTCCTGCGCCCCGAGCGGTCCGCCCATCCGCCGCCACCGCTCCAGCACGGGTTCGTACTCGTCGAGGAAGCCCTCGTACATCGCCTGGAACGCGGGCAGGTCCCACCAGCGGGCAACGGACTCGGTCAGCTCGCGAAAGTCCAGGTGGGAGGCGTGGAAGAGCTCCGCGTAGGGCTCCAGGCCCAGCTCCCGCAGCGCCCCGCGGGCCTGGTCGGTCAGATGGGCGGGGGCGATCCACACCCCGGCGGCGGTGGTGCCGAAGCCGAGCCGGGTGAGCTGGCTGCGCAGGGCGTGCCGGCGGCGCCGCTCGGACTCGGGCACGGAGAAGACCACGAGCACCCAGCCGTCCTCGACGCGGGCGACGCGGTGGCCGAAGATGCGCTGGTCCCCCTCGGCGAGGATGCGGCGCCCCTCGTCGGACAGGCGGTACCCGGCCGCCCCGCCGAGGCGTTCGGGGGTCAGCAGGCCGCGGCGTTTGAGCCGGGAGACGGCGGAGCGGACGGCGGGGCCGTCCACGTCGAGCCCGGACATCAGCGCGATGAGGTCGGCCACCCCGATCCACCCGCCCACGTCACGGGCGTAGGAGCCGAAGAAGGAGACGATCAGGGACCTGGGCCGCCGGCGCTCGGTGTCGGCCGCCTGGCCGCTGTTGGACGTCACGCGGACACGATATCGGCCGGTTGGTCCGGTCCTCGGACGGTCCTCCCCGTCACCGGGGGCTGAGCGCACCGTTGAATCTCCTCATATAGCTCTCTTGACGGTCGTCATGCTTATTGTACATTTGCGATGTGGGGTGGATCACGTACCCAACGAGAGTCGAGGTCACCCATGGGGATCCCCCGGAACGAGACCGATCACGAGTTCGCGCGCTGGGTCCGGGCGCGCGCCGCCGAAATCACCGCCGCACCGTCCGGGACGGACACCGCACCGGCGGCCGAACCCGGCCGGGTGGACCGCGCCCTGCTGCTCCGTCTCGGCGACGCGGGCCTCCTCCCGGCGCTCTTCCCCGGTACCGCGGACGACGGCCCCCTGCGTGAGGCGCCCGCGACCCGCCTGTGCCTGCTGCGCGAGCACCTGGCCCGCACCGACACCCACGCCGAGACCGCCCTCGCCCTCCAGGGTCTGGGCACCTACCCGCTCCTGCAGTCCGGAACCGAAAGCCAACGCCGACGCTGGGTCCCCGAAGCCGCCGCGGGCCGGGCCGTGGCCGCCTTCGCCCTCACCGAACCCGACGCGGGCTCGGACGCCGCGGCCCTGGCACTGCGCGCCGAACCCCTCGGAGACGGCTGGCGCCTGCACGGCGAGAAGACCTGGATCTCCAACGCCCCCGACGCCGACTTCTACACCGTCTTCGCCCGTACCACCCCCGGGACGCGCTCCCGCGGCGTGACCGCCTTCTGCGTCCCCGGCGACCGCCCGGGACTCTCCGGCAGCCCTCTGGAGATGCTCTCCCCGCACGCCCTGGGCCACCTGGTCTTCGACGGGGTCGAGGTAGGCCCGCAGGATGTCGTCGGTATCCCCGACCAGGGGTTCACCGTCGCCATGCGCACCCTGGACCTGTTCCGCCCCAGCGTCGGCGCCTTCGCGGTGGGGATGGCCGACGCCGCGCTGGCCGCGGCCATGGAGCACACCGACCACCGCAGCGCCTTCGGCGGCCCGTTGCGCCGCCTCCAGACGGTCGCCCACACCCTGGCCGAGATGGCCACCCGCACCGAGGCCGCCCGGCTGCTCGTCTACGCGGCGGCGCGGGAGTACGACTCCGCTGGCCCCGACGTCACCCTCAAGGCCGCCATGGCCAAGCTCTTCGCCACCGAGACGGCCCAGTACGTGGTGGACGCCGCGGTACAGCTGCACGGCGCCCGCGCCCTGCACCGGGGCCACCTGCTCGAACACCTCTACCGCGAGGTGCGCGCCCCGCGTATCTACGAGGGTGCCTCGGAGGTCCAGCGTCAGATCATCGCCCGCCACATGTAACGCCACAGACCCGGCTGTAGAACCCCGCCCACCGGAGGTCCAGC
The DNA here is from genome assembly GCF_014201115.1 of Nocardiopsis metallicus. Taxonomy (GTDB): domain Bacteria; phylum Actinomycetota; class Actinomycetes; order Streptosporangiales; family Streptosporangiaceae; genus Nocardiopsis; species Nocardiopsis metallicus. Next base: position 3,652,018 of record NZ_JACHDO010000001.1, on the reverse strand, counting down.
ATGTCGAACCCCGACCCGAACCGGAACCCGAACCCGGCTGACCGGCCGTCGCTTCCGGAGCACGGCCTCCCGGCCGCGCCGCTCTCACCCACGGCCCACGAGGACACCTTCACCCGGGATCACCTGCCCCCGGCCGAGGAGTGGCCGCTGATCCGGCCGCTGGACCACCCGGACCCGCTCAACTGCGCCGAGGAACTGCTCGACGGCACCATCGCCCGCTTCGGCGCGGACCGCCGCTGCGTGGTCGGCGAGCACGAGACCCTCACCTACGGCCGGCTCCGGGACCGGGTGGACCGGATCGCCCGCGTCCTGGTGGACGAGCGCGGCCTGCGACCGGGGGAGAGGGTGCTGCTGCGCGGGCCCAACTCGCCCTGGCTGGCCGCCTGCTGGCTCGCGGTCCTCAAAGCCGGGGGAGTGGTCGTCACCGTCCTGCCGGTCCTGCGCGCCGCAGAGCTCTCCACCATCGTCCGCTCCGCCCGGGTCACCCACGCGCTCTGCGACGCCCGCTTCCTCGACGACCTCACCGCCGCCGCCGACCAGCTCGGGGACCGGGCCCCGAGCGTCCTGGTCTACGGGGGCGAGGAGGACGGCGACCTCACCGCGCGGGTCGACGCCCACCCGCCCGGCTTCACCGCGGTGCCCACCGCCGCCGACGACGCGTGCATGATCGCCTACACCTCCGGCACCACCGGCGCGCCCAAGGGCTGCGTGCACTTCCACCGCGACGTCCTGGCCGTCGCCGACACCTACTCCGCCCAAGTCCTCAAGCCGACCCCGGACGACCTCTTCGTCGGCAGCCCGCCCTTCGCCTTCACCTTCGGCCTCGGCGGACTCCTGATCTTCCCGATGCGCGCCGGGGCCGCCACGGTCCTCCTCGAACACCCGCGCCCCGAGGCGATCCTGGACGCCGTCTCCGAGCACGGCGCCTCCGTCGTGTTCACCGCGCCCACCGCCTACCGGAGCATGCTCACCCGGCTCGACGGGCGCGACCTGTCCTCCCTGCGCCGCTGCGTCTCCGCCGGGGAACACCTGCCCGCCGCCACCTGGCAGGCCTGGTACGACGCCACCGGCGTGCGATTGCTCGACGGTATCGGCGCCACCGAGATGCTGCACATCTTCGTCTCCGCCAGTGACGAGCACATGCGCCCCGGCTCCACCGGACGCCCCGTGCCCGGGTTCGAGGCGGTGATCCTGGACGACGGGGGCAAGCCCGTCCCCGACGGCGAACCCGGCCACCTCGCGGTCCGCGGTCCGGTCGGCTGCCGCTACCTGTCCGACGAGCGCCAGCGCGAGTACGTCCGCCACGGCTGGAACCACACCGGTGACACCTACGTACGCGACGAGGACGGCTACTTCTGGTACCGGGCGCGCAGCGACGACATGATCGTCTCCGCCGGATACAACATCGCCCCCGCCGAGGTGGAGGAGGCCCTGCTCACCTCACCCGACGTGGAGGAGGCCGCGGTGGTCGGAACGCGGGACCCGGACCGGGGCCTGGCCGTGCGCGCCTACGTGGTGCCGCGCCGGGGGCTCACCGCCGACACCGCTCTGGCCGACCGGCTCAAGGACCACGTCCGCTCGCGCATCGCCCCCTACAAGACCCCGCGCTCGGTGGTCTTCCTGCCTTCCCTGCCGCGCACCGCCACCGGCAAACTCCAGCGATTCAGACTCCGGGAGAGCACCTGAGCCGACAGCAGCCCACGGCACGGACGCCAGCGGAACCGGCACCGACGCGGACGGCGCCACCGGAACCGGCGTCAGCGAAAAGGAAGGCGGCACGATGCGCATCGCGTGTATCGGGGCGGGGCCCGCGGGACTCTACTTCGCGGCCCTGGCCCGCCAGCTGGACCACACCCACGACATCACCGTCTACGAGCGCAACGCCCCCGACGACACCTTCGGGTTCGGTGTGGTGCTCTCCGACGAGACCCTCGGCGGCATAGAACACGCCGACCCCGCCGTGTACCGGGCCATGGCCGCCGAGTTCGCCCGCTGGGACGACATCGACATCCACTACGGGGGCACCGTCACCACCTCCGGCGGGCACGGCTTCGCCGCCATCGGCCGCCGCCGGCTCCTCCAGATCCTGCGCGCCCGCTGCGCCGAGCTGGGGGTCCGGGTGCTCAGCCGTACCGAGGCGCCGCCCGCCGCGGAGCTTGCCGCCGCCCACGACCTCGTCGTCGCCGCCGACGGGGTCAACAGCATCACCAGGACCACCCACGCCGCGGACTTCGGCACCGAACTCCACACCCACCGCAACCGCTTCATGTGGCTCGGTACCGACCTGGTCTTCGACGCCTTCAACTTCCACGTCCTGGAGACCCCGCACGGGGTCCTACAGCTGCACTGCTACCCCTACTCCACCGGCTCCAGCACCTTCATCGTGGAGATGACCGAGGACGTGTGGCACGCCGCCGGGTTCGTCGACCGCGACCTCGCCCCCGGGGAGAGCGACCTCGGTGCGATAGCGCGCTGCGAGCAGCTCTTCGCCGAGGTCCTGCGCGGCCACCGCCTGCTGCCCAACAACTCCCGTTGGCAGCGCTTCACCACCGTCCGCAACCGCACCTGGCGGCGCGGCAACGTGGTCCTGCTCGGCGACGCCGCCCACACCGCCCACTTCTCCATCGGCTCGGGCACCAAACTGGCCATGGAGGACGCGCTCGCCCTCGCCGCCTGCCTGCGCGAACAGCCCACCACCGACGCGGCCCTGAACGCCTACGAGGAGGAACGCCAGCCCGTCGTGGCCAGCACCCAGCGCGCGGCCCGGGCCAGCCTGGAGTGGTTCGAGGACATCGCCCGCCACGTGGACGCAGCACCGCCCCAGTTCGCCTTCGATCTACTCACCCGCAGCCGCCGGGTCACCTACGACAACCTTCGCCTGCGCGACCCCGAGTTCGTCGCCTGCGTGGACGCGTGGTTCACCGGGCAGGTCGAGGCCGAACAGGCCGGATCCGCCGCCGGGCGTTCCGCGGCCACCGGTTCCGCCGCTTCGACCAGCCCGGCCGCCACAGCCGACGAGGGCTCGACGGAAACCGAGGGCTCGGCGGCCGAACCGCGCCCGCCCATGTTCCACCCCTTCCGTCTGGGACCCGTGGAGCTGGACAACCGGGTCGTGGTCTCGGCCATGGACATGTACTCCGCCACCGACGGGCTGGCGGGCGACTTCCACCTCGTCCACCTGGGCGGCAAGGCCCTGGGCGGGGCCGGGCTGGTGATGACCGAGATGGTGTGCGTGTCCGCCGAAGCCCGCATCACCCCCGGATGCACCGGTCTGTACACCCTCGAACACGAGACCGCCTGGCGCCGCGTCACCGAGTTCGTGCACGCCAACAGCCGGGCGAAGATCGGGGTGCAGCTCGGCCACGCCGGACGCAAGGGATCCACCCGCCTCATGTGGGAGGGCATCGACCAGCCCCTGCCCGACGGCAACTGGCCCCTGGTCGCCCCCTCACCGCTGCCCTACCGGGAGGGCGTCAACCAGACACCCAGGGAACTCGACCACGCCGCCATGGCGGCCATCCGGGACGACTTCACCGCCGCCGCCCGCTCCGCCGACCGCGCCGGATTCGACCTTCTCGAACTCCACTGCGCCCACGGATACCTGCTCTCCTCCTTCCTCTCACCGGTCACCAACCACCGCGCCGACCGCTACGGAGGCGACCTCGCCGGACGCCTGCGCTACCCCCTGGAGGTCCTGGCCGCCGTCCGCGAGGTCTGGCCCGACCACAAGGCCCTCACCGTCCGGATCTCCGCCACCGACTGGACCGAGGAGGGCACCACCGCCGACGACGCCGTGGAGATCGCCCGCGCCCTCGCCGCCGCCGGGGCCGACGCCATCGACGTCTCCACCGGCCAGGTCACCCCGGACGAACGGCCCGCCTACGGCCGCAGCTACCAGGTGCCCTACGCCGAACGCATCCGCCGCGACCTCGGGGTGCCGGTCATCGCGGTCGGCGCCATCTCCTCCCACGACGACGTCAACTCCACGGTCCTGGCCGGGCGCGCCGACCTGTGCGCCCTGGCCCGCCCGCACCTGTACGACCCGCAGTGGACCCTGCACGCCGCCGCCGAGCAGGACTACTCGGGCCCCGGAGTCACCTGGCCCGCCCCCTTCCGCGCGGGCAGCCGTAAACCCCCCACGGGCCGGACCGACGGGCCGCGCCCCCGCCTCGACCTGCTACGTTCCACCGGGACACAGGGCACCCGCCACCGCCGCTGGCGCCCCGACCAGCCCGAGCACGGCTCCGCTCCCCCGGAGAGCGCTCCGCGCCCGGCCACGACCCAGGGAGACCCAAGGTGACCACGACCTACGGTGAGCACCCCAGCCAGATCATCCACCGCTGGGACCCCGAGGGAGCGGACGCTCCGGCCCCCGTGGCGGTCCTGCTGCACGGCGGCTGGTGGCGCGACCTGCACGACGCCCACCTGATGGACCCCCTCGCCCGGGACCTGGCCGCGGGTGGGTGGGCGGTGTGGAATATCGAGTACCGGCGCACCGGTACCGACGGCGGCGGCTGGCCGCGGACCCGTGACGACGTCGCCCGCGCCCTGGACCTGCTCGCCGCCACCGCCGAGAGCGACGAACGCCTGGACACCTCCCGCGTGGTCTCCATCGGCCACTCCGCCGGGGGCCACCTCGCCCTGATGACCGCCGCCGACTCCCCGGTGACCTCCGTGGTCCCGCTCGCCCCCATCACCGACCTGCGTCGCTGCGCCGAAGCCGGACTGGGGGAAGGGGCGGTCGAACCCTTCCTCGGCCCCGTCCCCGCTCCGGAGCTCTATACCGAGTCCTCCCCCGTGCACCGGCTTCCGTTCGGCGTTCCCCAACTACTGGTCCACGGTGACCGGGACCAGCGCGTCCCGGTCGAGCACAGCCGCGACTACGCGGCGGCGGCCCGGTCGGCGGGGGACCCCGTCGACTACCGGGAGATCTCCGGCGCCGACCACTTCGCCGTCATCGACCCCGCGCACGCCGCCTGGCGGTCGGTGCGCGACACACTCGCGACCGGCTGGGGATGACCCCGGAACGGTCGGGGAAGCACGCGCGGCACAAGGGCGGTGCCGTTCCCACCCTCGGTCCCCGGAGGGCGCACACCCCTGCGTCCAAGGACAGACCGACCCCACCCAACCCTCCGGACCCACCCGCCCCAGGCCGCCACGACTGAGAAGACTTCAGCCTCCCCGCCGGGGGCAGGCGCGAACGGCTGACCGTCGTGGCGCTCCGCGCCCTCATCGGCCCGATCCACGCAGGTCTGGTCATGGCCTCCGGGCTGGGGGCCGCGGTGGACTTCTACGCCTTCGCGATCCCGGCCGTGATCGGTGCGCTCGCCATCCTGGTGGTGGCGAAGTCCCGGGCGGCGGTCCCGCCCGGGAACGCACCCCCGTTGAACCGTCCACAGGACTCCGGACACACCCCGGGGGCGGTGCCTGGAAGAGCCAGGCGCCGCCCCCGTGCGGGTTCCGTCGAAACGCTAGTTGCCGTTGCCGCTCTGGCCGCTCTGGCTGCCCTGGTCGCTTCCGGAGCCGCCCTGGCCGCCCCGCCAGCGGTCGGCCACCGTGTCGAAGAACTGGCCCCCGGCGCGCCCAGCGCCACCCGCCACGTCCCGGATGGTCTTGACCAGAGGGTCCGAGGATCGGTTCCAGCCCTCCCGGTAGGAGTTGGCCGCGTTGGCCGCCTCCTCCGACACACTGGCCTCACGGTCGGTGGACCGGCGCGGGTACTCGCCGTCGACGATCCGCTGGTACTCGCCGCTCTCGATCCACCGGTGCAGCTCGGCCACCCGGACCACCGCGAACGGGTGGCTCTGCGGGACGGTGGTCATCAGCTTGAGGACGCTGTCCACGGCGTCACCGCCGCCCTCGTACTCGCGGGCCTGCTCCATGAACGCGTCGGGGTTCATCTGGGACAGGTTCGAGCCACCGGCCAGCTTCATCAGAGCGCGCTTGGCGGCTTCGGGGTTCTGGCAGGTCAGCAGGCCGGCGCGGTCGCTGGAGAGCTCGGACTTGCGCTGCCACTCGCGCAGCCCGGCCAGGATCGCCTGGATGGCGATGGCACCCAGCGGGATCCACATGATCTTGGTGGACAGCCAGACCAGCAGAAGGAGGATGGTGCGGTACACGGAGTGGCCGCTCAGCACGTGACCGACCTCGTGGCCGATGACGAACCGCTTCTCCTCGGCGTCGAACAGGTCGAACAGGCCGGTCGTCATGACGATGAACGGCTTCTTGCGGCCGATCGCCATGGCGTTGGGCTGGGGGTCCATCTTGACGTAGAGCTCGGGGACCTCGTCCAGGTCCAGCACGTAGGCGGCGTCGCGGAGGTAGTCGTGCAGCTCCGGGAACTGCGTGGGGCTCACCCGCACGGCGCTGGAAAGGAACATCAGGCGGAGCGAGCGCTCGTTGATCCGCCCGAACAGGGACTTGACCAGGGTGTCGAAGCCCGTCAGCGAACGCAGCGCGACCAGGGCGCCGCGGTCGGCGGGGTGCTCGTAGGCACGAGGAGAGATGTCTGTGAGCCGGACGCGTACGCGATCTGGTGAGTTGGCCATATCGGCATGCTATGCGCCGCGTCGCCGCTTGGCCACGGTTTGGACCAAACGAGATATGACGCGATTCGCGGGTGTTTCACGAACCTCCCCGGGAAGCAGCCCGGCCCGGCGCTTGTTTGACCTGTTCCAGGGTGGAACAGTTCCGGATTCCAGGATGGAACAGGCCCGGAAGCGGGCGACGACGCCCGAGGTCGGCTAACCTCGGTTGGCCGAAACCGGCAACATGGCAGCGCCACTGCGAAACGGAGCGCACAGTGACACAGCAGGCCACCGGCGTCTCCCACGGGGGGAGTTCCCCCGCGCGACGGGACGGCTCCGTGCCGACCAAGGTCGGCATCATGGGCGGCACCTTCGACCCCATCCACCACGGACACCTCGTCGCCGCCAGTGAGGTCGCACACCTCTTCGGCCTGGACGAAGTGGTGTTCGTCCCCACCGGCCAGCCCTGGCAGAAGGACCTGGCCAAGGTCACCCCCTCCGAGGACCGCTACCTCATGACGGTCATCGCGACCGCCGAGAACCCCCAGTTCAGGGTCGACCGCGTCGAGATCGACCGGTCAGGGCCCACCTACACCCTCGACACCCTCCGTGAGATGCGCAGCGTCTACGGCCCCGGCGTGGAGCTCTACTTCATCACCGGAGCCGACGCGCTCGGCGCCATTTTGAGCTGGCACAACGTCGACGAACTCTTCGACCTCGCGCATTTCGTAGGCTGTAACCGGCCCGGACACCACCTCAGCGACACCGGCCTGCCCGAGGGCAAGGTCTCCCTGGTGGAGGTCCCCGCGCTCGCCATCTCCTCCACCGAGTGCCGCGAACGCGTCCGCAAGGGCGAACCCATCTGGTACCTCGTACCCGACGGCATCGTCCGCTACATCAACAAGACCGGGCTCTACCTGGAGTCCTGAACCGCGCCACGCGAACCGAACCCGGTCCGCGCCGCGCCGGTCCACACCCGACAAGTAAGGCAGCAAGCACAACGTGACAGCCACCGACAGGGCCGTGGAACTCGTCAAGGTCGCCGCAGAGGCCGCCTCCGACAAGCTCGCCCAGGAGATCATCGCCTACGACGTCAGCGACCAGCTCGTCATCACCGAGGCCTTCGTGCTGTGCTCGGCGCCCAACGACCGCCAGGTCCGCGCCATCGTCGACGAGGTCGAGGACCAGCTGCGCATCCAGTCCGGCGCCAAGCCCGTCCGCCGCGAGGGCGAGCGCGACGGCCGCTGGGTCCTGCTGGACTACGCCGACATCGTCGTCCACATCCAGCACGAGGAGGAGCGCGGCTACTACGGCCTCGAGCGCCTCTGGAAGGACTGCCCGGAGATCGAACTCCCCGAGGGCTCCCGAGGTGCCGAGCGCACCCCGCTGGACGAGCAGTAACCTCCGCGCGGCCGTCCCGGTCGCAGAACAAGAGAGACACGCCACGTGAGTGACGCCCCCCGTGTGCTGTTCTGGCGGCACGGACGCACGGCCTGGAACGTCGAGAAGCGCTTCCAGGGACAGACCGACATCGACCTCGACCCGGTCGGCCACGCACAGGCCGAACGGGCCGGTCGGCTGCTCGCCACCCTGAGGCCCGACACCGTCATCGCGTCCGACCTCAAGCGCGCCGCCGACACCGCCGGGTACCTCGGACGCTCCTCCGGGGTCCCGGTGGAGTTCGACAAGGGTCTGCGTGAACGCTTCGGCGGCTCATGGGAGGGCCTCACCGCCGCCGAACTCGCCGAACGCTGGCCCGCCGAGCACCCGCGCATGGAGATCCCCGACGGGGAGCACATCTCCGAGGTCGGCGACCGGATGGTCGCGGCGGTCGACCGGGGCCTGGCCAAGACCCCGCCCGGCGGCCTCCTCGTCATCGTCAGTCACGGGGCGGCCCTGCGCGTGGGGATCTCCCGCATGCTCGGCGTCCCCGACGAGCGCCGCGAGCTCCTCGGGCCGCTCAGCAACTGCTGCTGGTCGGTGCTCCAGGCGCGCGGCCAGACCTGGCGCCTCATGGAGCACAACGCCGCCAGCCTCCCGGAACCGGTCGTCCTCAGCGACGACGCCTGATTCCGTTTCGACGAACCGCGCATAATCCGCTAAGGTTCAGGGAGTCGGCAGGGCTTCGGCCCGAACGACTCCCATACGGGGCTATGGCGCAGTTGGTAGCGCGCCTCCATGGCATGGAGGAGGTCTGGGGTTCGAATCCCCATAGCTCCACTTGAATTCAGGGCGACCCGGTGATCGCGTTTAAGCGCTCACCGGGTCGCCTTCGTTGTTTCTTCTGTGGAGGCGAACCCCAGACCTACGGGGTATGAGGGAGCGTCAGCGCAGGTCACGGAAGAACGCCCGGATGTCGCCGACCAGTAGGTCCGGCTTCTCCAAGGACAGGAAGTGGCCGCCCTCGCCGAGCTCGGTCCACCGCACGATCTCGTGGTCCCGCTCGGCCCAGGGTCGGACCGTCACGTCGTGCGCGGAGAGCAGGACCCCGGTCGGGACCGTACCGCGCTCGGTGGGCCAGCCGCCCGGGCCCTCGCTTCGGGAGTCCGCCTCACCTTCGCCCCCGTCACCCGCGCCGCTCCAGTCGTTCGCGGAGATGTTCTCGTAGTAGATCTGGGCGGCAGAGCCCGCGGTGCCGGTCAGCCAGTACACCGACACGCACGTGAGCATCCGGTCGCGGTCCAGGCTGTCCTCGGGCAGACCCTCCTCCGGCATGGTGAGCTCCTTGAACTTCTCCACCATCCAGGCGAGCTGCCCCACCGGTGAGTCGGTCAGCCCGTAGGCGACGGTCTGCGGGCGCTTGCCGTTGCACTGGAGGTAGCCGTCGTTGAAGTCCCGCATGGACTCCCAACGGCGGCGGTCCGCGCCCTCGAGGGCCTTCTCCTCCTCCTCGCCGTAGGGGAAGGTGATCATGGCGTTGAGGTGTAGCCCGACCACGTTCTCTGGTGCCTGCTCCGCCATCTCCGGTGCCACCCAGGAACCGGTGTCGTAGCCCTGGACGCCGTATCGCTCGTAGCCCAGCCGGGACATCAGTTCCACGAACAGCCCGGCCATCCGTTCCGTGCCCATACCGGGACCGGCCAGGGGAATGGAGAACCCGAACCCCGGCAGGGACGGAATGACCAGGTGGAACGCGTCGTCGGGGTCACCGCCGTGCGACCGGGGGTCGGTGAGCGGTCCGATCACGTCCAGGAAATCGGTGACCGCCCCCGGCCAACCGTGCAGCAGGATCAGCGGGGTAGCCTCCGGCTCCGGATGGTGTCCCATCAGGTGGTGTAACTTCACAACCGCACTAACCCCCGGGCAGTGACCCGGGGCCGATCTCGTTCGGGCCCTGCTGTCTGCCCGAGCCGCGCGCGTCCTGGCCCAGCAACTCGACCATGGACGCCTCGGACAAATAACGACGATCGCTCACCTGCCACTCGTCATGCAGCTCGGCCAGCACCGCCCCGGCCAACCGCCCCAACGCCTTCGGATTCGGAAAGACCTGCACCACGTCCGCCCGGCGCTTGACCTCCCGGTTCAACCGCTCCAGCGGGTTGGTCGACCAGATCTTCTTCCAATGCCCGCTCGGGAAGTCCGCGAACGCCGTGATGTCCACCGCCGCCCCGGTCAGCATCTGCTCCACCTGCGGGAACTGCCGCCCAAGCATGGTGGCGACCGTGCCCAGATGGGTGCGCACCGCCTCGGCGTTGGTCTGAGCGAAGATCGTGCGGATCGTGGCCGCAACCATCTCCCCCGACCCCCTGGGCACCTTGGCCAGCACATCACGCACGAAATGCACCCGACAGCGCTGCCAGGCCGCCCCGAGGAAGACCGCCTCCACCGCGGCGACCAGGCCGGCGTGGGAGTCCGAGACCACCAACTGCACCCCGCCCAGGCCGCGTGAGCGCAAGCCGCGCAAGAACTCGGTCCAAAACGCGCGGGTCTCGCTGTCACCCACGGCGAAGCCCAACACTTCCCTTCGTCCCTGGGCGGTGACTCCGGTGGCGATCACGACCGCTTGGGAGGCGATCCGGTGCTGGATACGGGCCTTGCAGTAGGTCGCGTCCAAAAACACGTAGGGGAAGGCGGTGTGGTCCAGGGGCCGCTGCGCGAAGGCCTCGACCTCCTCGTCCAGCTCGGCGCAGATCCGCGAGACCTCGGATTTGGAGATACCTGAGTCGGCTCCCAAAGCTTTGACCAGGTCATCCACCGATCGGGTGGAGACCCCGTGCACGTAGGCCTGCACGATGACGGCGAACAGGGCCCGGTCGATACGGCGGCGGCGTTCCAACAGGGAGGGGAAGAACGATCCGGAGCGGAGTTTGGGGATCTTCAGCTCCACGTCCCCGGCCGTGGTGGCCAGGGGACGGTCGCGGTGACCGTTGCGCCTGTTGGTGCGCTCGGGCGTGCGCTGGTGGGGGTGGGCACCGATGGTGGCGGTGGCCTCGGCCTCGATCAGTTCCTGGAGCATGCGCTCCAGCACCAGACGGACCATGTCGACATTCTCGGCGGCTTGTAGTGACTCCAGGAGCTGTTGTAGGTCATGCTGGGACAGAGCCATCGTGCGTCCTTGGGTGAGGAACTTCAGACCTTCTCTCACTTAGACGGTCACACGATGGCTCGCCTGGTTTCTATAGCCGTGCAGGTCAGATCCCTGAACCCGGAGTTACACCACTCCAAGGGACATGACCCGGCTCCGGCGAGCGCACGTGCAGGAAGTGGACTTTCTGCCCGTCCACCTCGGTGGTGAACTGCGGGTAGGCGTTGAGCTCGGCCTCGTGGGCCCGCCAGTCGTAGGAGGTGCGCCAGTACTCGGCGAGCTCCCTCAGGTACCCGACCGGCACGCCCCGGCTCCAGCCCACCCCGGGCAGCTCCTCCGGCCAGCGCGTGTTTTCCAGACGCGCCCGCAGGTCCACCAGCTGCTCTTCGGGGACGTCGACGCGGAAGGAGCGGATGCTCCCGCCGTGCTGCTGGGGGACAGCCTGCTGTGCATTGGTCTGCGGTGTGTTCGTCATGGCCTCCACGCTAGGGACCACTTAGGACAGTTTCCTTCCTAAGCGGATGGCAGAATCGGATTCATGGCCGAGACCTCCGCACGACTGCTCGCGCTGCTGTCGTTGCTCCAGACCCACCGCGACTGGTCCGGAGCCGATCTGGCCCAGCGCCTCGACGTCACCACCCGCACCGTGCGCCGGGACGTGGACCGCCTGCGCGAACTCGGCTACCCGGTACACGCCACCCAGGGCGCACCCGGGTACCGGCTGGGCCGCGGCGCCGCCATGCCGCCTCTGCTGCTCGACGACGAGGAGGCGGTGGCCGTGGTCGTGGGGCTGCGCACCGCCGCCGACGGCTCGGTCAGCGGTATCGAGGAGTCCTCGCTGCGCGCGCTCGGCAAACTCGAACAGGTGCTCCCCTCGCGGCTCCGGCAGCGGGTGAACACCCTGCACGATGCCACCGTGCGGGCCGGGGCCGAACCCGGCCCGACGGTCTCCGCCAACGTACTGATGGCGCTCGCCCAGGCCTGCCGCCGCGGGGAGCGGCTGCGCTTCGACTACACCAGCCCGCGCGGCGGCGAGTCTGTTCGCGACGTCGAACCGCACAGCCTGGTCAGCTTCGGCCGACGCTGGTACCTGGTCGCCTTTGACATCGGCCGCGCGGACTGGCGCACCTTCCGCGTGGACCGCCTCACCCCGCGAACCCCCACCGGCCCCCGGTTCGAGCCCCGTCGTCCGCCGCACGGCGACGCGGCCCTGTACGTCGCCCACCAGCTCTCCTCAGGGACCTGGGACTTTCGCGCGGTGGTCCGGCTGCACGAGCCCGTCGAGGCGGTCGCCGACCGGATCTGGCCCGGCATGGGGGTGTTGGAGGCGGCCGACGCGCACAGTTGCCTGTTGTATCTGGGCGGGGAGAGCGTGTACGACCTGGTCTGGATGATCACCTCGGTGAACGTCGACTTCACCCTGGTCGAGGGGCCGCCCGAACTCGCCGACGCCTTCCGGGACCAGGCGAGGAGGTGCGCCGCGGCCCTGCCCGAACAAGGTGCTTCGGACACGGGGGAGACCCCGCCCTGAGCCGTGCCGTCCTGACCCGGGCTTGCCGGTCCTCTGGGGGCTTGCTGTTGGTCTGGGGGTTGGCGTGTGAGGGTTGGGGTTCGGGTTTCTTTTCTGGTTGCGGTTCCCCCGTTTCCCGCCGCGTGATGGTGGCCGTCTGCGCTGCGCGCGTCAAGGTCGTACGTCCTCGCTTCGCTGCGGGCGCTCCACCTTGACCCGCTTCGCTACGACGGCGGTGGGCGGCTATCGGAAAACGGGGCAGGTGTGGCCCGGGGCGGCAGACGGGCCCCAGAGGGGCCCAAAGGCAACCACCAACGGCAACCGCGACTGCGCGGCCTTCGGCCGGCGCCTTCCCCAGGCCGGAGCTCAACGCCTGGCCGTGTCGCGGCCGGTCATTCGCCCGAACGAAAAGCGGCAGCGAGGGAAGCGGTCTCCCCAGCCCTACGGGGATCGGGGTGCGTGTCGCGGTCGGTCAAGGTCAGCGACGGAACAGCGGCAGCGCAGGCGCCAGGCTCCCCAGGCCCGCACGCATCGGATCGCGTGTCGCGGCCGGTCACCCGTGCCAGCGAACACCACCAGCGGCCCGCCGCGCCCCGGACCCGGTTTCGGCCCCTTTTCCAAGGATGATCTTGCTACCAGGAGCGAAATCGGCGCCGAACTTGCTCCTGGTAGCAAGATCACCGGGGATGAGGGAGTTTCGGAAGCAGCGGGCCACCCCCAGGTGCGGGTTACGGACACCCGGCCTGCCCAGGGCCAACAGCACAGCGCTGAACCCCACCCTCGCCACCGGGCGTCCGGCGGCACGCGTGACCGACCGCGACACGCGAACCGATCTGCGCAGGCCTGGGCAGGGCACCGGCCGAAGGCCGCGCAGTTGGGCCTCTTTGGGGGCCGTCTTCCTCCAGGGGTCCGGGCAGAAGGCCAGGCCAGCTCAGGTCACCCGCAGCCAGGCGGCGGTGTCGCCGGGGAGCACCATCCCGTCCAGCTCACCACTGGCCAGCAGGACCTCGCCGCGGGGCAGGCGCACCGGGTCCGGGCCCGTGTTGACCACCACCAGCACCTCTCCCCGGCGGAAGGCCACCACCGGACCCCGGTTCAGGGCGTCGTCCCAGACCAGGACCTCGTCGGCGGCGAAGCTCCGGCGCAGCCGCAGGGCCTCCCGGTACAGGTGCAGCGTCGAACCCGGGTCCGCCTCCTGGGCCTCGACGGAGAACTCGCCCCACCAGGACGGTTGCGGCAGCCACGAACCGTTGGACCCGAACCCGAAGGAACTACCCTCCCGGGTCCAGGGGAGCGGCACCCGGCAGCCGTCCCGTCCCTTGTCCGTGTGTCCGCTGCCACGCCAGCGCGGGTCCTCCAGCGCCTCGGCGGGCAGGTCCGCGACCTCGGGCAGGCCCAGCTCCTCGCCCTGGTACACGTACGCGGACCCCGGCAGAGAGAGTTCCAACAGCGCGAGGGCCCGCGCGCGGGCCCCGCCGAGCTCGGTGTCGGGCTCGGGGTCGCGGCCGTCGGCCAGCAGCCAGGCGCGCGGATCGGTGCCCTCGGGCAGCCCCAGCAGGGAGGGTTTGCGGACCACGTCGTGGTTGCCCACCACCCACGTGGGGACCGTGCCCACCTGGGCCGCCTCGGCCAGCGAGGAAGCGATCACTTGACGGTAGGCGTCCGCGTCCCAGGGCGCCAGCAGGAACTCGAAGTTGAACGCCTGGTCGAGCTCGTCCGGCCGCGTGTAGCGGACGCGGCGCTCACCGGGCAGCCACACCTCGGCCACGGTGGCGCGCGGCGGATCGTAGGCGGACAGCACCCGGTTCCAGTCCCGGTACACCTCGTGCACCTCGGGCCGGTCCAGGAAGGGGTGGTCCGGGTTGGCCGCGATGTCCTCGAACCTGCCGCCGGTCACCAGCACCAGGTCACGCAGCGGATCCAGGTCCTTGACCAGGGCATACGCCACGTCGATGCGGAAGCCGTCCACGCCCCGGTCGCTCCAGAACCGCAGGATGTCGCGGAACTCCTCGCGCACCCGCGGGTGGTCCCAGTTCAGGTCGGGCTGCTCGGGGGCGAACACGTGCAGGTACCAGGCGCCGTCCGCCACCCTGGTCCAGGCCGGGCCGCCGAACGTGGACCGCCAGTTGGTGGGCGGCTCCGAGCCGTCGGGGCCGCGGCCCCGACGGAACACGTACAGGTCCCGCTCGGGGGCGTCCGGGGAGGCCAGCGCCGCCTGGAACCACGGGTGCGCCTGCGAGGTGTGGTTGGGGACGATGTCGATCATCACCCGCAGTCCCCGCTCGTGCGCGGCGGCGACCATGGTCTCGAAGTCGGCGAGTGTGCCCAGCATGGGGTCCACGTCGCGGAAGTCGGCCACGTCATAGCCTCCGTCCGCCCACGGAGAGGGGTAGAAGGGCGACAGCCAGACTCCGTCCGCGCCCAGGGCGGCCACGTGGTCCAGGCGGGAGGTGATCCCCGCGATGTCGCCGACACCGTCCCCGTCGGCGTCGGCGAGACTGCGCGGATAGACCTGGTAGAGGACGGCGTCACGCCACCACGGCCGCATGTTCGCTCCTTCGTCGGTTCGTTCAGGACAGCCCTCGGACGCTCCTCGGAGCCGAGGTGGACTGACGGGGGATGATCTGGGTGGGCATCTCCAGGTGGGTATCGCGCGGGCGCGTCCCCTCGGTGATCTCCACGGCGAGCCTGCCGGCCGCGGCACCGATGTCGGCGGGGGACTGGTCGACCGTGGTGAGGTCGAGGATGGCGGCGCCCTCGTGGTTGTCGAAGCCCATGAGGGAGATCGCCTCGGGCACGCCGATGCCGGAGCGTCGCAGGGCCCGGTGGGCGCCCATGGCGATGTCGTCGAACTCGGCGAGCACGGCGGTGGGCGGGTCGAGGTCGGAGAGCAGTTCACCCATGGCGTGCTCGCCGCCCTCGTGACCGGGCGGCTTGATGAGGCTCCACGGGGTGAGCCCGGCCTTGCCCATGGCCGCTTGGTATCCCCGCAGCCTGTTCATCGAACTCCCGCTGTACCAGGAGTCGCCCCGCGATCCGATGTAGGCGATCCGGGTGTGGCCGAGGTTCAGCAGGTGACGGGTGGCACCGGCCGCGCCAGCCTGGTCGTCGATGAACACGCTGGCGCGCCCGGGCACGCGCTGGCCGGTGAGGACGAGGGGTACGCCGACGTCGTCCAGGCGGTGGCACTCCTCCTCGGACAGGTCCATGGAAACGGTGATCACCGCGTCGCAGTTGCGGCGCAGCGGCAGGGTCCGGGTCCAGCCGGGCTGGGGGCGCAGATCCCCGACCTGGTAGACGAGCATGTCCAGGTCCGCCTCGCGCAGTACTTCGCTGATTCCGGCGAGCACGGAGCCGAAGAACCAGGGTTTGAGGTAGGGCACCACGACCGAGACCCGGCCGGTGCGTCCGGTGACCAGGCCCGACGCGTTGCGCGAGACCACGTAGGAGAGTTCGTCCGCCGCGTTGCGCACGCGTTCGCGGACCTGGGGAGCGACCCCGGGTGCGCCGCGCATGACCCGGGAGACGGTGGACAGGGAGACCCCGGCGCGAGAGGCGACGTCGCGCATGCTCGGGGGACGGGTGGACATGCTGTCTACGTTAAGAGCGTGACCTGGTTCATGGCAACGTTCTCAGCATATTTCCCCATGCTTGAGGTGTCTTTTTCCTGCCTGAAGCAGTTGGTTCGAGGATTTGTGTTGACTGCATCACACTGTCGGTGGCATCGTTTTCAGAAGACCTGGGGAAGGCCCCAAGACACCTCGACGCCGCGCTCTACCCCCTGGAAGAGCGCGAAGGGAGAGAGTCATGCCAGAACTTTCATGGCACCGGAGGCACTCATGGCGGGCGGGTGGGGCGGCGGCCGCGGCCCTGGCCCTCACCCTGGCCAGCGCGTGCGGTGAACCCCCGGGCGAGGAACCCGAGGCCGAGGGCGAGAGCGCGGGGCTCGCCGAGGACCCCCAGTTCGTCTGGGCGGTCACCGGCGCCGACCGCCAGATCCACGAGGACGTCGCCCGCCTGTGGAACGAGAACAACCCCGACCAGGAGGTCGAGGTCTTCTTCCTGGCCCCCACCGCGGACGAGCAGCGCCAGGCGATGTTCCAGGACCTGCAGAGCCAGGCTGGAGAGTTCGACGTCCTCGGCCTCGACGTCATCTGGACCGGCGAGTTCGCCGACTTCGGCTACATCGAGAGCCTGGAGGACCTGCGCCCGGAGGTCGAGGGCGTCAGTCTCGAAGGGGCCGTCGACAGCTCCCAGTGGCAGCAGGAGCTCTACGCCCTGCCCTACTCCTCCAACGGAGCCTTCCTCTACTACCGCACCGACCTCATCGACGAGCCGCCCACGACCTGGGACGAGCTCTACGAGACCGGTATGGCGGCCGCCGAGGAGGAGGGCATCTCCGCCTACGTCGGCCAGGGCGACCAGTACGAGGGCTTCGTCGTCAACTACCTGGAGATGTTCTGGTCCGCCGGAGGCGAGCTCTTCGACGACGCCCAGCAGAACTCCACCTTCCTGGAGGGCGACGCCGCGCAGACCGCGCTGGACTTCATGACCCAGGGCCAGGAGAGCGGTTTCTTCGCCGAGGGCTTCGACTCCATGGTCGAGGACGACGCCCGCGCCCTGTTCCAGGCGGGTGAGGCCGTCTACATGCGCAACTGGCCCTACGCCGTGCCGCTCCTGGAGGGTGAGGAAGGCGAGGACAGCGAGGTCGCGGGCGACTTCGCCGTCGCCCCGCTGCCCACCTTCACCGGTGAGGGCACCACCAGCGCCCTGGGCGGGCTCAACAACGCCGTCAGCACCCTGAGCGAGAACCAGGACCTGGCGCGCGAGTTCGTGCTGTGGGCCGCCACCGACCCCGAGGCCCAGGCCGTCCTGGCCAGCCACAGCCTGCCGCCGACCATGCTCAGCGCCTACGACGACGCCGACGACCCCAACCTCGAGCTGCTCGGCGAGATCCTCGCCGACGCCCACGCGCGGCCGCCGGTGCCGGGGTACAACTCGCTGTCCCTGGTGATCCAGGACAACCTGCACCCCGCGTTCCTGGGGCAGCAGGACGCCGACAGCGCCCTGGAGGCCGTGGACAACGCGGCGGGCGACGCGCTCGAACAGGACTAGGAGCGATGGCCCAGCCGAGCACCGCTGACAAACGGGTCAGCGCACGCACACGCGAGCGGGGCCTGGGCGAACGGGCGATGGGGCGGGTCTTCCTCGCCCCCTCGCTCGGGTTCATGGCGCTGATCGCGCTCTTCCCGGTGTTCTACGCGGTCGGGATGAGCCTGTACAACATCCGAGGGTTCCAACAGGAGTTCATCGGGGGCGACAACTACGTCCGGGCGCTGACCGACCCCAACTTCTGGAACGCCGCCAAGAACACGCTGGTCTTCACCGTGGCCTCGGTGTCCCTGGAGTTCGTGATCGGCATGGCGTTCGCGCTGATCATGCACCAGGCCTTCGTCGGCCGCGGACTGACCCGCGCGGTCATCCTGGTGCCGTGGGTGATCCCGACCGCGGTCGCCGCCCAGGTGTGGCGGTACATGTTCGACCACAACCCCGGCTTCGTGAACGCGGTGCTGGGCACGGAGATCAACTGGCTGCGGGACCCGGCCTGGGCCATGGTCGGCATCATCAGCGCGGACGTGTGGAAGACCGCGCCGTTCGTGGCGCTGCTGCTCCTGGCCGGACTCCAGACCATCCCCAGGGACTACTACGAGGCGGCCAAGGTCGACGGCGCCAACGTGTTCCAGCGGTTCTGGTCGATCACGCTGCCGCTGCTGCGCCCGGCGATCGTGGTGGCGCTGCTGTTCCGCACGGTGGACGCGCTGCGCATGTTCGACTTCGCGTACGTGTTCGCCGGGTACTCGAACTCGGTGGCCACGCTGTCGGTGTACGCGCAGCGGTTCCTGGTCGCCGAGCCGCAGCTGGGCTACGCCAACGCGCTGTCCACGGTCACGTTCGTCATCGTCATGCTCGTCGGCCTGGCCTTCATCAGCAGGATGGGACGCCACATGGTCGGCGACGTCGCTCGGAAGGAGAAGCGATGACCACCCGGGAGAGCCGGGCCGCCGTCCGGCGGGCGCACCGGCCGCGGCCCAAGACCCCGCCGGCCTTGGTGAACGCGCTCAAGCTGCTGGGGCTGCTCCTGGTCCTGGGCTGGTGCCTGTTCCCGTTCCTGTGGATGGGTATGACCAGCCTGCGCACGGGTTCGGTGGCACTGACCGACCCGAACATCTTCCGGGGGCCGTACAGCCTCGGCAACTACGAGGAGGTCGTCAACCAGGGCTTCCACTTCGCGCTGCGCAACTCGCTGATCGTGGCTTCGGCGACCACCCTGATCTGCATCCCGGTGGCCGCGCTGGCCGGTTACGCGCTCGCGAGGCTGCCGATGGCGGGCAAGTTCGTCCTGCTGGCCGCGACCCTGGTGGCGACGCTGTTCCCGCCGGTCGCCCTGGTCAACCCGCTGTACCGGATGTACCTGCAGCTCAACGATCTCACCGGGATCAGCCTGCTCAACTCCTACGCGGGCATGGTCATCCCGTACGTGGCGCTGACCCTGCCGCTGTCGATCTTCATCCTCGCCACGTTCTTCGCGGGCATCCCGAAGGAGATCGAGGAGTCGGCGAAGGTGGACGGAGCCACCCCCTTCCAGGCCTTCCTGAAGGTGGTGGTGCCGCTGGCCGCGCCCGGTGTGGGCGCCGCGGCCATCCTGACCTTCGTGTACGCCACCAACGAGTTCCTGCTGGCCTTCTCGTTCGCCCCGCGCGACCTCAACGTGCAGACGGTGCCGGTCTTCGTCGGCACCTTCGAGCGGGTCGGCTACGAGAACCCGATCGGGCAGATCATGGCGGCCTCGGTGCTGGTCTCGGTCCCGCTGATCGTCTTCGCCCTGGTGCTGCAGCGCAGGATCGTGGCGGGGCTGACCTCGGGAGCCGTGAAGGGCTGAGGGCCGGGCCCGCATAGGTGCCCGGGCCCGCTGCGGGTTCAGGGCTCCAGGCAGGCCCGGACGACGCGAACGTACTGCTCACGCGGCTCGACGACCCCGGGCCGCGTGAGCGCGTGCATGATGAGCCCGTCCACGTAGGCGAGCAGGGTCCGTGCGGCCGCATCCGGGTCGGAGGCGCCGAGGCCGGCCAGGAGCGGGGCACTCCAGTCGCGGATGCGGTCGTGGCCGCGGTTGAGCGAGGCGCGCACCTCGGGGTTGTGCGCCGCCTCCATGGCAAGGGTGTAGCGGGCCACGGTACGGACCCGGTCGGTGGTGGTCATGGCGGTGACGAACCCGGCCACGGCGTCCACGAGGTGGTCGACCGAGGCCACGGTGACGTCGTAGAGCCGGGCCCAGTCCTGGCGGTCGAGCTCCTCCAGGCGTGCCACGACCCCCCGGACCAGGGCGTCCCTGGTGCGGAAATGGTTGGACGCGGACCCCTTGGGCAGCCCGGCCGCGGCGTCGACCTTGCCGTGGGTGAGCGCGTGCAGGCCGCGGGTGCCCAACAGTTCGATGGCCGCGTCGACGGCTCGGGCCTTGGTCTGGGACATCCGATCACTGTATTCGTAGTGCCAGCGTTCTTCGTTCCTGCGCGGGACCTGTGCGTGGCCATTTCACCGCGATCACAGTGACGAACTACTAGGATCGTAGTAGCGTGGCGGGTATGAACGGTAGAGCGCTGGTGGTGGGCGGCGGAATCGCGGGGCTCGCGGTGGCCCGAGGGCTGGTGCGCGGCGGCTGGGAGGTCGACGTGCGCGAACGCCTGGACGGTCCGCCCGACATCGGCGGAGCCCTGGCTGTGTGGCCGGGGGCGATGCGCGCGTTCGACCGGCTCGGACTGGGAGAGCGTTTGCGCGAGCGGGCCGAGTACCGCTCGGGCGCGGCGTTGCTCCGGCCTGGCGGCAGGAGGCTCATCGGCGTCGGCGGCCGGGCCGGAGGCCACCTGATCTCCCGGTCCGCCCTGCTCGACGTCCTGGTCGACGGTCTTCCTGACGGCCTCGTGCGCTGGAACACCCCCGTCACCGCCGCGGAACTCGTTCCGGGAGGGCGTTTTCACGTGGTGATCGGTGCTGACGGCATCCACAGCCTGGTCCGCCGTACCGTCTTCCCGCACGCGGGTCCGCCCCGTGCTCTCGGTTCGATCGCCTACCGGGGCACCCTGCCCGGCCGGGTCGAGGGGGTCACCGAGATCTGGGGCGGACGCAGGATCTTCGGGGTCACCCCGCTCGACGCGCACACCACCAACTGGTACGCGGCGATCGACCAGCGCCTGCTCACCGCGGCTGAACGCGCGGCGCGGGACGTCGGTACCCACGCGGCGGTGCTGCGAAGGGAGTTCGGAGGCTGGGGCGGGGAGGCCGATCGGATCCTGTCCGGGCTGGAGGCCCACGGCGTGGACCGCCGCGAGCTCCTGGACCTGCCGTCCTTCGGCCCCTACGTCCGCTGGCGGCACGCGCTTATCGGCGACGCCGCCCACGCCATGGCGCCCAACCTGGGTCGGGGCGCCTGCGAGTCGGCGGTGGACGCGGCGGTGCTGTCCGAGGCCCTCAACGAGGAACCCACCATCGCCCGGGCCCTGACCCGCTATGACCGCCTCCGCCGCGGACACACCCGCCGGATCGTGGCGGCCTCCCGGTTCCTCAACCGCATCAGCACGACGGGGCCGCCTCGGTAGCTCAGCCTGTCCCGCGGTCCGGCCCCGCGGCCCTGCCGAGGCCGCCAGGGGAAGATCCCCGGTCGGGTCTGCCCGGGGTGGGCTCAGCCGCGGAGGTCGGACAGGAAGGACCGCACTTCCTCGACGAACCTCTCGTGCGCCTCCAGCTGAGCCCAGTGGCCGCAGTCGGCAACCGTGACCAGCCGGGCGTTCGGCATCGACCGCACGGCTCGCCGCGACCCCTCCAGGGGCACCATCGGGTCCCGCTCGCCATGGAAGAAGAGCGTGGGGGCGGTGATCCGGTCGACCACGGGAAGCAGGTTGTTCCGCATTCCGTGCGGGCCGAGAGTGGCCTGGTTGTAGCGCATGTAACCCCGTGCGGCGCCTGGCCGCAGAGCCTCCCGGCGGAACTCCGCCACCACCTCGGGCGGCATGGTCGAAACGTCGTGCACGACCGCGCGCAGCGCCAGGCCCACGAACCGGTTCGCCAGAGCCACGATGGGAAACAGGATCCCGTCGGGCATCCGCGCGGACCACCAGGCGGCCTTGTGGGTGAACCGGTTCCCGACCCGTTCCACCAGGCCGCCGGGTGCGATCAGCACCAGCCCCCGGACCAGCTCGGGGTGGCGCAGAGCCAGGTTCATCGCCACGTCACCGCCCATGGACACACCTGCCACCACGGCCCGTTCCACTCCGAACCCGGTGAGCACCCGGGACAGGAAGTCGGCCTGGGCCACCGGCCCGCCCGGCGGGTCGATCCCCTCGGTACCGCCGAACCCGGGCAGATCAGGGGCGATGACGCGGTGGTCGGCACCGAACTCCTCGAAGAGCCGGTACCAGGAGATCGTGGCGTTGTCGTTGCTGCCGCCGTGCACCAGCAGGAGCGGCGGAGCCCCGGCCGGGCCGCTGTGCAGTACCCGCACTCGGCCCCCGTCGAGGTCGAGGTACTCGGCGCGGGCGGCAGGCGGTAGGAAGGTCATGGGCTGCTCCAGAGCGCTTCGAGGTCGTCGGCGAGGCGGGCGAAGCACTCCTTGCCGGGTGTGGTGTCGGTGACGTCGGCGTCGGCGGCGCGCGCCACCAGTTCACCCATTCCCAGGATGAGCGCGCCGGGGTCCTCGTGCGGAGCGGTGAGGGCCAGGCCGACGTTCCAGACCGCGAGGTTGGCGGCCAGCGGTCCGGGCTCCAGGTCGGCCCGAACCATGCCCGCGTCACGCATCCGCCGGACGAAGTCCGTGCTGATCGGCAACCGCTCCCGGTACTGGGTGCCCCGGTCGGACGGGTGGCCCCCCGGACCGACCTCACCCTTGTACAACGCGATCAGGAACGGCCGTGTGTGCAGGGCGGTCAGGGAGTGGACGAAGAGGCGGGACAGCAGCCCTCCGCGCGGGTCGGCGGTCACCTCGGCCCGAGTGGTCGCCAGCGCCAGTGCCATCTCACGGTCGACCACGGCCCGGGCCAGCGACTCCTTGCTGTCGAAGCGCAGGTAGAGAACCCCCTTGGCCACCCCCGCGCGCAGAGCGACCTCCGCCATGGTGGTGCGCCTGGTGCCGTGCGCTGCGAAGGCCTCGGCGGCCGCGTCGAGGATGACCTCGGTGCTCACACTGGGACGGGCCACGATTCTGTCCTTAATGACTAGATTCGTTGATTTGGTCATTATAGGTCGCGGGTCAGGGCCGTCAACACCCCCGAACCAAGGGCGCTGTCCGCCCCCGCGCCCAGCGCCAGCGCCACGGCTACACCGGCGCCCGAGCGGGCACCGGCGCCGGACGGGGTCGCCGCGGCACGGGGCAGCGAGGTCCCTTGCCCGCGACCAACGGACCGCCCGCGCCTGCCGGCCCACTCCGGGGCGGGTGGTGCACCGGCGGTCTCACACAGGGGAGGCCCCCGAGGTCACCTCATCGACCTGGTCCTCGGCCTCGCCGATGTGCAGTGCCGAGACCAGGTCCCGGTAGAGGGTGTCCTGCTCCAGGAGTTGCCTGTGCGTGCCCTGGGCGCGGATACCGCCGTCCTCCATCAGCAGGATGCGGTCGGCGTGGATCACGGTGGACAACCGGTGCGCGATGGTCACCACCGCGGCCCGGTCGGCCTGGGCGCGTACGCTCCGGGTGATCGCGGCCTCGGTGATCGCGTCCACCTGCGAGGTGGCCTCGTCGAGCAGCAGGACGTCCGGGGAACCGAGCAGGGCACGGGCCAGGGCGATGCGCTGGCGCTGGCCGCCGGAGAACGAGGTGGCGTCCAGCGGGGTGTCCAGGCCCTTCTCCAGAGCCTCGATCTTCTCGGTGAGCACGACCTCGTCCAGTACGCGCCGGATGCCGTTCTCGTCGGCTTCGGGGTTCGTGAACAGCAGGTTGTCGCGGATGGTGCCGGGCACCACCGGGGTGTCCTGTTCGACGTAGGAGAAGCTCTCGCGCACCTGCCGCGGGGACAGCTCCCGGTAGGGCGTTCCGTCGAGCGTGATGTGGCCGTGCTCAGGCTCCAGGAAACGCAGGAGCAAGGAGAACACCGTTGTCTTGCCTGCTCCCGAAGGGCCCACGATCGCGGTGTGGCCGCGTCTGGGGATGGCCAGATCCACCTCCCGCACAGCGGCTGCCGCGCCGGGTGCGTACCGGGCGGTGATTCCGTGCAGCTCCAGCAGCGGGCCCCCGTGTCCGTTGTCGGCCGCAAACCCGCCTCCGGAACCGTTGGCGGAGACGCTGGCTCCGGTGCCACCCGGTGCCGGTCGATCCCCGGTGGAGAGCTCCTCGCGGGAGGGCGCGCTCGCGTCGTCCGGGCCGTGCGGGACGGCGCCGTTTCGCGACGGGACGCCGTCGGGGCCCTCGGCGGTGGGTTCGAGCGGGACCGCCTCCACCTCGCGGATGCGCTTGGCGGCGGCGATGCCCGACTGCAGGGTGGTCACGCTCTGGGAGAGCTCCATGACCGGGTTCATCAGGGTGAACGCGTACAGCAGGAACGCCACCAGCGTGGAGACCCCGATCTCACCGGAGGCCACCCGCAGCGCACCCACACCCAGGATGGCGATGATCGCCAGCTGGATGCCGCCGAAGGCGACCGTCCAGGCCACGGCCTCGCGGCGGACCGAGCGGATGCCGTGCCGGGCCGCTTCCTCGGCGTGTTCGAGGATCCGCGAACCCAGGCGCTCCTCGGCCCGGCTCACCTTCACCGTGCGGATCGCGCGCAGGGAGCCGTCCAGTACCCCGCCCATGAGGCCCAGGGAGTTCTGCGCCTTCTCCTGGGCCCTGGCGATGGCGGGCATCAGGGTCAGGAAGAGGGCCGTGACGATGACCACCGCGGTGGCGGTCACGCCCAGCAGGACGAGGTCCAGCACACCCATCATGATCAGTGTGCCGACCAGCAGGACACCGCCGTTGACCAGGCTGACGATGCTGCTGGAAGCCGCCTCCTTGAGGAGGACGGTGTCGGAGGTGGCCCGGGTGACGAGCTCGCCCGAGGATCGTTGGGAGAGCGGGATCAGGGCGGCCCGAAAGTAGCGGCGTACCAGGGAGGTGCGCGCTTCCAGGACGACCTTCTCCGCGACGGTGCCGAGCACGATCCAGTGCCACAGCCCGGTCACCAGACCCACACCGAACAGGCAGAGCAGGAGGGTGATCGGCATCGCGAGGCTGCCCGCTTCGGAGACGGTGTCCAGCACGAGCTTGACCACCATCGGGTTGGCCAGCTCGAGAGCGGAGCCGAACAGGGCGAGGACCAGACCCAGCAGCAGTTTGCGTCGGTGCGGGCGGACGAAGGACCAGAGCACCCTCAGCTGGGCGAAGCGCGGTTCCGGGGTGGCCTGGGTGGTCTCGCGCGACGGGATAGATAGGTCATGTCTTGCCGATGGGTGATCAGTCATGATTTAAATTAGGTCATAGATGACCTATTATTGTCAATCAAGTACCTACCCCACTACGATGAAGGCATGGTGAAGAGCGCTCCCTCAGAGGAAGAGACGAGGACCCGCGCGCGAACCCGCCGAGCGATCCTCGACGCGGCGGTCGACGTGCTGGGCGAGAACCGGGCCGCGCCGCTGTCCCAGGTGGCCGTGCGCGCAGGGGTGGCCCGCAGTACGCTGCAGCGCTACTTCCCCGAACGCGCCGATCTCATCACGGCCCTGGCGGACTACGCCGACGAACTGGCCAACGAGGCCACCGAACGCGCGTGTACCACGGAGGGGACCGCCATCGAGGCGTTCTCCCGCCTGGTGTCCGAGTACTTCGCGCTACGCAAGGTCACCATGATCGCCTTCGCCGGCGACGACACGGCGGAGGAGCTGAACGAGGAGACGTGCGGGCCCAGCGACCTCGCCCTCTACGAACTCGTCGAACGCGGACACGAGGACGGCACCATCGACCCCAGGATCACCCCGCTGTGGGCGCAACAGCTCCTGTGGTCCTCGCTCTACGCGGGCTGGCTCTACGTGAGCGCGGCCAAGGTCCCCGCCTTCGAAGCCCACAACATGTGCCTGCTGTCGCTGGTCAAGGCCGTCGGGCGCGAGAAGGCGGACTGACCGGTTCAAACACGGCCGGGCTCCGGGAATTCCCGGAGCCCGGCACGAAACGGTCGAGGAGGGGTGTCAGAGGTACAGGCCGGTGCCCCGCTCGGGAGCCTCGTTGGCGATCGCGTGTACGTCCCGCTCCCGCAGAATCACGTACCGCTCGCCGTTCAACTCGACCTCGCCCTGCTCCTCGGGGTCGAAGAGCACGCGGTCGCCGGTCTTCACATGCCGGGCGCCGGTCCCGGCACCACGGACCTCGCCCCACGCCAACCGGGTCGCCAGTTTCACCGTGTCGGGGATGACCAGGCCCGCGCTGCTGCGGCGCTCGCTCTTGTCCGGGACCGCCTTCACCAGCAACCGGTCATGGAGCATCTGGATTTCAAGCTTTGATTCGGCCACCACACCAGGGTATTCGGCCCCGCCCGGGGCCTTCCCCCGGACCCGGGCCACCGAGAAGTCGCCCGAGGTTTCACCCTGGTTCGACCCGCCCTTGACTTCCTGTAGAGTATTCACGTGCCGAGCGGGGAAACCGCCCGGCCTGCCAGGGGCTATGGCGCAGTTGGTAGCGCGCCTCCATGGCATGGAGGAGGTCTGGGGTTCGAATCCCCATAGCTCCACGAGACTCAAGGCGACCTGAGTTCGCGCGTGAACGCGCTCACCGGGTCGCCTTCGTCATTCCTTCTGGGGGTCGCCCCCAGGCCCCCGTGTGCGCTCGCTGGGTCTGGCCACCGATGTCCCAGCTGCACCGACGAGTGGCCGTCAGTACGTTGCGCAGGGCTGTGGCGTCATAGGCCCAGGACGCCGCGGGCCGCTCTTTCGGTGAGGACGGCGTCGTGCGGTTCGCGGCTGTCGACCGCGACCGCTTCGAGGACGCTGATGTAGGCCCTGGCGGTGTCCGTGGCCGGAGGCCCGGGGGGAATCGTCCCCCGCCGGCGGCCGGTGAGGACCTGCTCGCGGCACCGCGATATGAGTTCCTCGGTCAGGTCAGCGGTGGCCCGGCCCAGGGCCTGGTCGTCGTGCTTGAACTCGATCGCGAGCATCTGCATCACGGTCGCGGCGTTGTGGTTCCGGCAGAAGACCGCGTGCTGGCGCGCGACCTCCAGGAGGACCTGTGCGGCGTCGCCCGTTTCCTCGAGCGGGCGGCCGACTTCGGTCATCCAGGTCTGGCCGATCCACTCGACGACGGCGAGGGTCAGGGCTTCCTTGCCGGGGAACTGGTGGTAGAGCGCCCCGCGCGTGTATCCGGCTTCCCTGGCGACGTTTTCGAGGGTGAGGCGGCTGTAGCCGCGCTGGGCGATGCCGCGTGCGGCGGCCGCGAGGATGGCGCCGCGGCTGGCGGTGCGCCGATCGGCCTGCGTTCGACGTTCCTTGCCCACCAGACCTCCAGAAGTGTGCACATACGAGTGCGCATGTATGTTCTGGCCACCTTAGTGGATGGCATCGACTTGAGGGTTTTCGGCGACTTTTCCTCTTCCTCTCGAAAAAAACCTCTACTAGTGGTTTAAGGATATATTTGAAGGAGGCGAGTAGGGGGCTGCGAAGTGCGAATTCTGGTGACCGGAGCGAGTGGAAACATCGGCCGCCTGGTGGTCGACGGCCTGAGGGGGACGGCGTCGAGGTGAGAGCGCTCTCCCGGCGGAGGCGGGACGACCTGCCCGAAGGGGTCGAGGGCGTGATCGGTGACCTGGAGCGGCCGCGGAGTCTGGAGGGTGCCCTGCGCGGGGTCGACCGGGTTTTCCTCTTCCCCGTGCCGGAGACGGCGGAGCGGGTGGTCGACCTGGTGCGGGCGGCTGGTGCCACCAGGATCGTGACGCTCTCTTCCGGTGCCGTCGCGACCGGGTTCGACACCGATTTCCACCTGCCGGTCGAACGGGCGGTGGAGGCCTCGGGGCTGGAGTGGACCCATGTGCGTCCGGGGGAGTTCGCGCTGAACAAGCTCTGGTTGTGGGGGCCCTCCATCAGGGCCGAGCGGGTGGTCAGGGATCCACAGCCCGAGGCGGCCTGGTATCCCGTCCACGAGCGTGACATCGCCGACGTCGCGGTCGCGGCTCTGTTGGGTGACGGGCACACCGGGAAGGCCTACACCCTCAACGGTCCCGCACTGGTGAGCCACCGTGAACAGGTCGACGCGATCGCCGCGGCGATCGGGGAGGCGGTGCGCTTCGAGGTGGTCAAGCCCCGGGCCGCCCGGGAGTACTACCTGGCCCAGGGTGGGTTCGCGGCGGACAACGCCGACTTCCTCCTGGGCTTCGAGGACTACTCGGGCGCGGAGACGGGTTCGGGGGAGCAAGCGGAAGCCACCTGGGCGGAGGGGCCGGTGCCGACATCGGAGGAGGCCACCGGGCGCCCCGCACGGACCTTCGGGGAGTGGGCGCGTGATCACGCGGCCGCTTTCCGATAGTGATCACAGCGGACACCGCCGATAGGGCTCAGGCGGCTCCGTGGAGGAACAGGGCTCCGAGCCAGCTCAGGCCGAGGATGATCGTGGCCCGCTGGACCACGCCGGTGTAGGGGGAGTCCCTCTCCCAGAGCTGGCCGAAGGCGCCGCTGCACAAGGCGGTCGCGGCGGCGATGATCCCCGATGCCCACATCCAGGACGGGCTTGCGAGCGCGAACACCGCGATCAGCGGGGTGAGGGGCAGGAGGAGGAAGACGACCATCCCCGCCCAGTCGTGGAACCGGTGGGTGAGGGAGAAGTGCTCCGGGTCCTCGTCGGGGGTGCCGGGCGGGTAGCCCCGCATCGGGTCCATGCGGAACGCCCCCGAAGCGACGAGTGCCAGCCCGAGCGCCGCGACCGCGAGGGGGAGCGGCAGGCCGCCGAGAGCTTGCGGGAGGGCGGCCGCGCCCGCCGTGATCAGCAGGCCGCACAGGATGAAGTTCGTGGTCTGGATCCAGCCGCGTGGGCCGAGGGCCAGGGCGCTGACCGGGTGTCGGGCCGGGTGGTAGCCGGGGCGGGTGAGGCCGTCCAGCAGGAAGACGACGACGAACAGCCAGGACCCGGCCGCGCCGAGCCACGACAGGGCCGTCATGGGGTGGGCTCCGCAAGAAATATAGTCCGCATGATCTGACATTAGGCCGATCGGACTGATTTTTGCAACGGCTTGCCCCGTTGGCGATTCATCGCTTTGTGCAATCAGGGGGTTGCAGCTCTCGGGAGTTTTGTGCAACCATTGAGTTGCATAAAGGAGGCTGACATGGACATGATCGAACGACAGATCGACATCGAGGCGAGCGCGGAGCGCGTCTGGGGCCTGGTATCGCGGCCGGACTGGTTCATCAACGACGGTCGCGTGGTCGACCACCGGATCGAGGAGGCCGGCGACGGCGTGCACCTCGTGCACGACCCCACCCACGGGGTGTTCCGAATCCGGACCGACAAACTCGAACCCCCCTACCACGCGGTGTTCAGCTGGCTCGGCCGTACGGATGAGGAGCAGTCCACGCAGGTGGAGTTCTGGATTGAGGAGAGGTCGGGCGGGGTGACGCTCAAGGTCGTGGAGAGCGGTTTCGAGAAGCTGGGGCTGGCCGAGCTCGAGCTGCGCCGACACGTCGCGGAGCGGACCGAGGGCTGGGAAGCCGAGCTCGCGGCGGCCAAGGACTTCGTGGAGACACGGGCAGAGGGTGAGTGACGTGGACACAAAGCTGCCCCCGGTCTTCGCGGCGCTCGGTGACGACACCAGGTGGAGCATCCTGGTCCGGATCGGTGGTGAGCCCGCCTCGGCGTCGGAGCTGGCGCGGGAACTGCCCGTGTCCCGGCAGGCGATCGTGAAGCACCTCGAAGTCCTGCGCGAGGTCGGACTGGTACGCACCCGGCGCGACGGTCGGTCGGTGGTGCACGAAGCGGACAGCACCCGACTCGACGAGGTGGGGCGGGACCTGCTCGGTATCGCCGCCGCTTGGGACCGCAGGCTGGAGGGGATCAGGGCGATCGCGGAGTCCCAGGACTGACTGGTCCACGGGTGCCCGGCCTCTTGGTCCGGGCAAGAGGGTCTCCCGGGTTGGGGCACTCGGCCGCGCCGCGCCCTCCCCGGGAGGTCCGGGGAGGGCGCGGCGCGGCGATCGGATCAGGAGGCGAGCGAGTAGAAGGTCAGTACGGCCGCGTGGTCGGTGGTCCACTCGTTGTCCGCGTGCCGCGGTACCGGTGCGGGGTCCCCGACGACCAGGTCGTGCGACTCCAGGACCGTCAGGTCACCGGCGTGGTAGACGAAGTCGATCCGGTCCTGCGGCTCCTCCCTGCCGGTCGATCCCTCGTGGAACGGGTACACCGGCGACCAGGTGTGGCCCGGGGCGGACACCGGGTCCGGGTGGGCCACCCGGTAGGAGTCGGTGAACCCGGCCTCCGTCGGCAGCACCGAGGTCGGCCAGGGCACGTCGGCGTACCCGCAGTTCTTCTCACGCAGTTCCTCGGTCCAGTCCAGGTGCGAGGGCGCGTTGAAGTCGCCCACGAGCAGGACCGGGACCTCGTCGGCCGCGTCGACCTGGTCCGACATCGCGGCGAGGGTGTCGGTGATCTGCGGTGTACGGCCCGACTCGGCCTCGCGCTCCAGAACCCGCTCCTCGTCCATCCCGTCGAAGCAGAAGTCGTAGGGGCCGTACGGTGTGTACCCCAGGTGCACGTTCCACAGGTTGACCTGGGACTCCTCGCCGTCCAGCTCGATCCGCACCCCGCCGGAGGCGTTGACCTCGCCGTACTCCTGCGCGATCGGATAGCGGCTGATCACCCCGAGGCTGCCCGAACCCTGCCAGTGGTACCAGCCCAGGGCGTCGGCCAGCCGGGCGGCGTGCCTGCCCTGCGTCTCCTGGAGGCCGACGACGTCGGCCCCGCTCTCCAGCAGGAAACGCACCTGCTTCTCGTGGTAGCCGTTGACCTGGGTGCCGCCGTGCCAGGTGTTGAAGCTCATCACGCCCAGCTCGTCGACGAGCGCCTGGTTGTGGCGACGCACCGGGACGGTCACGTCCAGGCGCGCGGTGGAGCCGTCCTCGCCGGTGGCCTCGACCGTCACCGTGGCCGAGGAACGGTTGGGGCGGGACACACCCGCCGGGGTCTCGCGGGCGGCCGAGGCCCGCGGAGTGCCCGACAGGACGCCGTCCGCCGAGACCTGGATCCAGGCGTCCCCGCTGACCTTCTCGAACTCCGCCTCCGAGCCGCCGCCCGAGAGCAGACCGCCCAGGTACGCCTCATAGGGCTGGCCCTGGCGGGCGTTGTGCAGGGTGGCGGCCTGAACGGGGAAGGAGACCGGACCGTCCGCCGACAAGCGCACCTCGACGGGCTCGGCCAGCCACTCGTAACCGTCCCTGGCCAGGAAGAAGGCGGTGTAGGAACCCGGCTCCAGGGAATCGGCGGACAGCCGCACGGTCCCCTCGGCCTGCGGTGCGTACTCCCAGACCAGGGAGGGCGCGACGTACTCCTCGTCGACCGGGCCGCCTCCGGAGGAACGGTACAGCCCGATCCAGTTGGCGGGGTGCGGATCGGACGTGGCGTAGGCGAAGGTGAACTCCTCTCCCTCGGCCGGGGCCAGGGTGCCCCGCGGCGCGGCGGACACGGGGAAGGCACCCAAGGCCACGAGGAGCGCGGTGATCACCGCTGGGATCAGGAAGCGGACACGCATCGGGGGAAGGCCTCTCGTTGGGAGCGTCAAGACCAGCTCACCTTCCGGTACCCCGGAAACGGGTGTCCCCAACACTGGAGGCCCCCGGCTGAAGGCGGGGTGAACAGCACCGGACGCGAATTCCCGGGAGCGGCGCAGACGGACTCCACGACGCGGCCCGGGAAGAACGCGGAGAGCCCGGCGCGCGGGTGTTCCGGCCCCGGGGCCATCGGGTGCGGGGCGGGTCGCCCGGACCAGCGCGCCTACGGTCACCCCGGCCTCCGCGGTGGAGTGCGCCGAACCACGTACCACCCACCCCCAGACCTCCGCTAGACTGTTCACATCGCTTCAAGGGGCTATGGCGCAGTTGGTAGCGCGCCTCCATGGCATGGAGGAGGTCTGGGGTTCGAATCCCCATAGCTCCACTCGACTCCGGAACGACCCTGTTCGCGCCTGATCGCGCCGGCAGGGTCGTTTCGTCGTTTCTTCCGGGAGGCGGCTCCAGACCCCCGATACGGGGCTTCGCCCCGCCGAAGCGGGTTGTGCTCACGTCGCCCGGGGTCCGCGAGAGGGCACCGCTGCTCGTGGTTCACTACACTCCGCAGGCGCCCGACCCCCTCCGCCCCCGAAGGAACACGCGTGAACCGGATCCCGGTGTTCGTGCTCTTGGCCGTCGCTGGAATCCTGGCCGTGCGCGGACCGTCACGAGGAGGCAGTGCGCCTTCCGGGGCAGGTGGAGGACCCTCCCCCTGAGGCATGGTCGCGACTGGGCAGGTCGCTGCGTGCGCTCGAACGGGGTACGAGGAGGTCTTCTGCCGGGGAGAGGCGCATTCGGGCTTCAACTACCGGCCCGGGCCTATCCGCGGCTCGGGAGTGAGCTGCTCGACGCGGACCGGTCCGGGCGCGCGGCGTCCGTTCTGGCATCTGATCCCCGCTCCGGACCAACACCCCGGACCGCGCCCGCGCGGCCGGTCGGGAGCGGCCCCGCCCCTTCCTAGACTGGGCGGATGGACCACACCGCCGGCGGATATTCGCCCGACGAGAACAGCCCCGTCATCGGGGTACTGGAGAAGATCCGGGAGGAGGTCGCCGGGCTGTCCGGCGGCCGGGTGGCGGACTACATCCCCGAACTCGCGCACGCGGATCCGGGGGCGTTCGGGATCGCGGCCGTCAGCGCGCACGGCCGCTCCTACTGCGTGGGAGACACCGGGCACGCCTTCACGGTCCAGTCGATCTCCAAGCCCTTCGTCTACGCGATCGCCGTGGAACAGCTGGGGCTGGACGTGGTGCACGAGCACGTGGGGGCCGAGCCCAGCGGGGAGCCGTTCAACGCGATCAGCCTCGACGAGCGCGGCCGCCCCGAGAACCCGATGATCAACGCGGGCGCCATCGTGACCACCTCGCTGGTGGAGAGCGCTGCGCCAGCCAAGCGGTTCGAGCGCATCCGGTCCGTGCTCTCGGAGTTCGCCGGACGCGAGTTGGAAGTGGACGAGGACGTGTACCGCTCGGAGACCGAGACCGGACACCGCAACCGGGCCCTGGGGTACCTGAGCCTGGCTGGGGGAGTGCTGGTCGGGTCGGTCGAGGACGCCGTGCAGGACTACTTCCGCCAGTGCGCCCTCAGCGTCACCGTGCGCGACCTGGCCGTCATGGCGGCCACCCTGGCGGTCGGCGGGGTCAACCCGGTGACGGGGGACCGGGTGGTGTCCCAGCGCACCGCCCGGCACACGCTGTCCATCATGTCCAGCTGCGGTATGTACGACCGCGCCGGGGAGTGGGGGCTGCGGGTGGGAATCCCCGCCAAGAGCGGGGTGAGCGGCGGCATCCTCGCCGCGGCCCCGGGGGCCTTCGGGGTGGGGGTGTTCAGTCCGCCGCTGGACGAGGCGGGCAACAGCGTGCGCGGGGTGGCCGCCCTGGAGCGGCTCTCCGACGACTACGACCTGCACATGCTCCAGATGCCCGCCGAGCCGCCCTCGCCCATGCACAGCGTGACCCGGGACGGGACCAGGCTCGAGGTGCGACTGCGCGGTGAGATCGACTTCCTCGCCGCCGAGCAGGTGGTGTCCCGGCTCGCGGAGGCGATCGACGACTCGCGGGTGAAGTCGGTGAGCGTCGCGCTGGAGCGGGTCTCCGGGCTCAGCGACGCTGCTCGGGGACTGCTGGCCGCCGAACTCACCGAGCTGGCCGACGCGGGCGTGGACGCCACGGTCAGCGATCCCCGGGGTGTACGCGAGCCCTGACCGGTCCGGGGCGATCCCTTGACGGGGGTCGCATCGCGGCGCATAATCAACCTATTGGTTGATCAACTGGAAGGTTGAATACTCGGATGGCGAACGACCCGCTCAGCCTCACCTTCGCCGCACTGGCGGATCCGACCCGTCGGGCGATCCTCGCCCGGCTGGCCGAGGGCGAGGCGACCGTCAACACCCTGGCGGAGCCGTTCGACGTCAGCCTCCAGGCCATCTCCAAGCACCTGAAGGTCCTGGAACGGGCCGGTCTCATCACCCGGGGGCGCGACGCCCAGTGGCGGCCCTGCCGTTTGGAGACCGCCCCCCTGGAACAGGCCGGCGAGTGGGTGGGCCGGTACCGGGACCGCTGGGAGGGGCGCTTCGCCCGCCTGGACGAGGAACTCCGCAGTATCCAGCGCGGCACCGCGCAGAGCACCGGGCGGGGCCGTGAAAAGGGCATCGAGAACGAGAGCAGTACCGGTATCCAGAGCAGTACCGAAGAGGAGAAGACCCATGAGTGACCTCAAGATCGTCATTGAGCCCGGCCGCCAGGACATCGTGATGACCCGTACCTTCGACGCGCCCCGCGAGGTGGTCTTCCGGGCCATGACCGACCCCGAACTCCTGCCGAAGTGGTGGGGGCTCAGGGACACCGAGACCCTCGTCGACAGGTACGAGGCCCGCCCCGGCGGATCCTGGCGGATCGTGGAACGCGACAAGGAGGGGCAGGAGTACGCCTTCCACGGTGTCATCCACGGCATCAAGGCGCCCGAGGGCTTCACCGCGACCTTCGAGTTCGAGGGCATGCCCGGACACGTCCTGCTGGAGACCCACACCCTGGAGGAGGTCGACGGCCGCACGCGCTACACCTCGGTCTCCGTCTTTCAGAGCGTGGAGGACCGCGATGGCATGGCCGCCTCCGGTATGGAGGACGGGGCCGGACAGTCCATGGATCAGCTGGACGAGCTGATCCGCACCCTGGTCTGAGCCCGAGTCGGTACCGTGGCCCGGCCCCGGGCCGGGCCGCGAACCAGTGAAGTGAGCCTGTGCACAACGCCTGACCTGTCGTCACCGCCGGGTACTGTCGATCCGTGGCAGATCTCCCCGACGTTCCCACCCTGCTCGGCGCGGCCGTCAAGGCCTTGGGCGGCAGCAGCCGAGAGGGCCAACAGACCATGGCCGACGCCGTAGCCGCGGCGGTCGACAAACGCGAACACCTGGTGGTCCAGGCCGGTACCGGCACCGGTAAGTCCCTGGCGTACCTGGTCCCCGCGATCAGGCACGCGATGGCGACCAAGACACCCGTGGTGGTCTCCACGGCCACCATCGCGCTGCAGAACCAGCTCATCGACCGCGACCTGCCACGCCTGGCCGCCGCGCTCGCCCCGCTGCTGCCCCGCGAACCCACGTTCGCGGTGCTCAAGGGACGCCGCAACTACCTGTGCCGCAACCGCATGCAGACCGCTGGGGACGACGACGCCGAGGGCAGCGAGCTCTTCGACGCCCGCCAGCTCTCCTCGCTGGGCCGCCAGGTCGCGCGCCTGCACGAATGGGCCGAGGACACCCTCACCGGAGACCGCGACGAACTCGTGCCCGGCGTGAGTGACCTCGCCTGGCGTCAGGTCTCCGTGGGCGGTAACGAATGCATGGGCGCCCGCGTGTGCTCCTTCGGTCAGGAGTGCTTCGCCGAGTTCGCCCGCGAGGCCACCGCCGGTGTGGACGTGGTGGTCACCAACCACGCCATGCTTTCCATCGACATGGCGCAGGGCTACCACATCCTGCCCGAGCACAACACGATCATGATCGACGAGGCGCACGAACTCGTCGACCGCGCCACCTCCGTGGCCACCGGCACCCTCACCGAGCGATCCGTCACCACCGCCGCCAAACGCGCCGCCCGCCTGGTCGAGCCGGGTATCAGCGAACGGCTCAGCGAGTGCGCCGACGGCCTGGGCCTGATGTTCACCGAGGTCCCCGAGGGGCGCCTGGACCACATCGACGAGGGCCTCGCGGGCGCCGTGGCCGCGACCCGGGACGCTGCCGCCGCCTGCGTCGCGGCGATCGGCCCCTCCCCGGGCGAGCTCGACCCGGACACCGCCTCCGACCGCCGCCTCGCCCTGGTCGCGCTCACCGAGGTCCGGGAGGCCGCCGAACGGGTCCTGGAGTCCTACGAACCCCTGCTCCGGGACCGCACCGAGGTCGTTTGGCTCACCAAGGTCCCCTCCCGGCCGCCCGCGCTGAACGTCGCCCCGCTCGGCGTGGGCGGGCTGCTGCGGGAGAAGCTCTTCGGCGACCGCACCGTCGTGCTCACCTCCGCCACCCTGACCCTGGGCGGTGACTTCACCGCCCTGGCCCGGCAGTGGGGGTTGGGCCGCGAGGTCGCGCGGGAGGCCGCCGAACGCGCCGCCCGCGCTGAGGCGGCACCGGGTTCCGGGGCGGCAGCGGGCACCGGCACCGAAGCCGGTCCCGCAGCCGAACCCGCACCCGAAACCGAAGCTGCCCGGGCCGCGGACGCCGGGACAGGTGCGGGCAAGGACGACGAGGACGGCCCGCACCGTGCCGCCGGAGAACCCCGCTGGCGCGGCCTGGACGTCGGTTCGCCCTTCGACCACGGCCGCAGCGGCATCCTCTACGTCGCCCGCCACCTGCCCAAACCCGGTCGTGACGGGCTCTCCGAGGCCTACCTCGACGAGATCGCCGGTCTCATCGAGGCCGCCGACGGGCGCGCCCTCGGCCTGTTCTCCTCGATGCGGGCCGCCCAGCAGGCCGCCGACGAGCTGCGCGAGCGCCTGGACCAGACGATCCTCTGCCAGGGCGAGGACTCCACGGGCCAGCTGGTCCGCCGATTCGCGGAGGAGGAACAGGCCTGTCTGTTCGGCACCCTGTCCCTGTGGCAGGGGGTCGACGTACCCGGTCCCTCGCTCCAACTGGTGATCGTGGACCGCATCCCGTTCCCGCGCCCCGACGACCCCCTGGCCTCGGCCCGCCAGCGCGCCGTCTCCGCTCACGGGGGCAACGGCTTCCTGACGGTGTCGGCCACGCACGCCGCGCTGCTGCTCGCCCAGGGCACCGGCCGGCTGTTGCGATCCACCGATGACCGGGGTGTGATCGCGGTGCTGGACCCGCGCCTGGCCACCGCGGGCTACGGCGGTTTCCTGCGGGCCTCTCTGCCGCCCTACTGGGGGACGGTCGACCCAGAGGTCGCGCGATCGGCGCTGCGACGCCTGGCCGAGAAGGCCGGGGCGGGCCAGGACGAGTCAGCGGCCTGAGGCGCGGCGGTGTCGCGATCTCACGGTGCCGTGTGCGCCGGGCAAAGCAGCGCTGCCCGAGATCCGCGGAGCCTCGCCCGACACGACGGTGGCCGGGCGCCCTCGACGGGTGCCCGGCCGCTGCCGTCACCGGTGTCGGTGCGGGACACCTGACCCGCACCGGTGCGCTCCCGTGTTGTCCCGCCCCCGTGCCGTTCTGACCCTCTGCTGTTCTGACCCCGTGTCGTTCTCAGCCTGTGCGGCCCCGCCACCGTGCCGGTCCCGGTTCCGGGTCACTCCGGACCCTCGCCGGGTCAGCCCCGCGTCCGGTAACCGAAGAGGCGGACCGCGTACCCGGGGGAGTCGTCCTCCGGTTCCTGGATCTGCCAGCGGTCGTCGTGCTCTCCGACCAGGAGCTCGTTCCACATCATGTCGATGAGTTTGAGCCGGGAGACCACCGAGGCCTCCGGGTCGAGCACGATCGAGTACGCGTGGTCGGTGAGCCGTTGGGTCACCATGCCCACGGACTGCCCGTCCCAGATCGCCGGGACCGGGGCGTGGCCGACCTCGATCCCGCACAACCGGAGCTGCTCCACTTCCTCGTCGAGGGCTTCGGCGGCCAGGGCGCCGTCGAGCCTGAGGGCGTCCTCCAGCTCGTCGCGGTCCTCGTCGGCCCGCAGATAGGCGTGGTAGGTGCGGTAGCCGCACGGACGGCACTTGCGCCAGACCACGCAGCGGGCCAGACCGTAGGCCGACTGTGCCTCGCCCACACTCTGGTGGTCGCTCACCTCGCGAACCATGCCGCATTCGCAACACAAGGCAGTGAGATCCTGCTTCATCAGAGTCCCCCCTCCCAGGTGAGTATGCGACGAATGGAGGCCGTTAGGGAACCCGTTCGGAGAGGAAGTCGCGGCAAGGAGTCGTCATCAATGCCCAAAATGACCGGCTGACGGGTTTCGGACGTGTTCAGAGGGGGCGCGGACGTGGCCGGACTCACCCGTGACGGGTATGCTCCGCCCTCACGCGAGCGGTCCACCGGGGGTACCCCGCGGGCCCGGGGCCGGGCCCGCGTCCGCGGAGCCGTTCGGGAGAGCCGGGAGCCGGAGTTTCGGGAGCGGATCACTCGTCCATGGACAGCCCGCGCTTGTTTCGCGCGGTCCAGTCCCGCATCCGCTGCGGATAACCGACGATCTGTACGTCGTAGGCGGGCGCGGCGAGCTTGCTGGCGACCTTGCGGATGACTTCGGGGGAGCCGCAGCGCCGCCGGATCCACTCCCCGTCCGTGGCCACCGCGACGGCCGTGGTCTGTGTGGCGAAGGTTTCGGGCTCGACGAAGAACTCGACCCCCACCCGGCTCTTGGCGAACTCGATCAGCGCCTTGATGTCCGAATCCTCGGAGGCGCGGTCGAAACGGGCCTTCCCCTTACGGTTGGCCTTGCGAAGTCCGAAACGGTCTCGCCATCCCATCGCCGCTCATGTCCCCTTAGTGCCGGTACGTGCCTGGTGCTCGCTGGACACCGCCGAGTCTATCGGCCGCAAACCCGGCAGAGCAGGGCGGCCAGTGCCCCGGACGCAACGGTTTCAGCGTTTTCCGGACAGGCCTGTGATCACGCTGCTACGTTCTGTCGCACACGGCACCTGGGGGAGAAGTATGACGATGTGGACATGGGCGGGGGAGACGGGACGCCAACTGCGCGCCGCGGGGCAGGACGAGCTCGCGGAGGCCGTCACCGCGCTACCCGAACTCAGCGAGGCGGGCGACGCGGTCAAGGTGGAGGCGCTGGCCAGGTCGGCGATGCGCACCGCACGGCGGCTGGTCGCCGAGGCGGCCAAGGGGGACAACGCCGTGGCCCCGGCGGTCCCGGCGTCGGTGCCGGGGGTGTTCGGGCCGCCTACCCTCTTCTTCCTGGCGCACTGGCCGTTGGCGGTGCGGGTGGGAGCGCTCGCGGAGGGCCGCCGCGCGCTCGAACAGGCCAGGGCCGCCGCGGAGGACGAACCGGCACCGCACGAGTACGGGCCGCTGCCGGTCTCCGCGCTGGAGACCCTGGTCCGCTGCCACGCCAACATCGACGCCCGGGGAACCACGGACCAGCGTCGCGAACTGCTCTCGGCCCGGCGCCTGTCCGGCTGGGAGAGTACCCCGGCCTGGCCCGCCTTCACCCTGGCCCGGGTCCACCTGCTCATCGACGAGGACCAGGCGGACCGTGCCGAGGCGGAGTTGCGCCGCTACGAGCACACCGCGACCGGACCGGCCGTGCTCGGCTCCGAAGGTATATTCGCCCTGGTCAGGGCGTTGCGGTACCAGGACAAGCACACCGACGCCTTGGACGTCCTGGACCGGATGGAGGCCGAGCTCGGCTTGGGCGAGGCAGAGCCGGGCGGTCCCGTCAACCCGCGCCGGACCGCGCTGCGCCGGGTGATCCGCTTCGAGCGGGCCCGACTCCTGTCCTGGCTGGCACGCCTGGGTCTGTGCGACGCCCGCCAGGCCATCGGGCTGCTGCCCACGGTGGAGGAGGCGGAGACCTACCCGAAGCTGCGTTCGGCGTGGGTGGAGGCCGTGGAGAACCTCGTGTGCCAGGGCAGTGTCCGCAACGACTGGCGGCTGGGCGTGCGGGTCACGACCTGGTCCCGCTACTTCGAGCGGGTGGGCGCGCCCAGGCGCGGTGCCGAACTCGCCCTCGCGGCGACCCGGCTGGCCAGCGGACGCGGTGCCCGTTGGGTGGCCGAGTGTTCCGCGCAGCGCGCCGAACGCTTGATCCGGGAGCTCGGTGCCGCGGAGGAGATCATCGGTGACCTGGCGGAGGTGAGGTCCATGGTGCGGGGGATG
The DNA here is from genome assembly GCF_014201115.1 of Nocardiopsis metallicus. Classification (GTDB taxonomy): domain Bacteria; phylum Actinomycetota; class Actinomycetes; order Streptosporangiales; family Streptosporangiaceae; genus Nocardiopsis; species Nocardiopsis metallicus. The sequence goes on along the minus strand of NZ_JACHDO010000001.1, from coordinate 3,612,440 downwards.
AAGTCGATCCAGCCCATGGCCCCGGCCGCCGGAATCCTGGAGTTCCTCAGGGCGCAGCCCGCGGAGGAGGTCAACCCCGAGGAACAGGCCGAGCAGGTGAACGCGGCGCTCATGGAGCAGCCGCACGACAACGCCCTGCTGAGCGCGCTCGGCCAGGTCGGTCGGACCCTGATGCTGTCCGACGCCGCCACGGAGCCGCAGTGGCGCCACGTCCGCGAGCAGCCGGGTGACCAGCGAGCTGCCCTGTCGTTGCTGGAGACGCTCCTGCACGACAACGACACGGCGGGGGTTCGCAACCTCGTGCGCACCCTGGCCGCCGGGGCCCTGGTTCCGCAGCAGCAGCGGGAGCACCGATCGATCGCACCCCAGCAGGCACAGGACGCACAGCAGCCACAGCCGACACAGAATGCGCGGGCGGCTCAGTACTCGCAACTGGCCCAGTACTCACAGGAGTCTCCGGCGGCTGAGCGTGCGCACGTTCCGCAGCACGCCCAGACGGCGTCGCGGCACGCTCAACCGGAGTCGGGGGAGGACGCCGCCGCCCAGCAGGAGGCCGCCCCGCGGGAGCAGCCGGTTCCGGAGCGGCAGGAGACGGCCGGGGCCGTGCGCTTCGGGGTCAGCGGTTGAGGAGGGACCGGCCGGCCGGGTAGCTCAGGGCCGCCCGAGGAAGCTCCGCCAGCCGACCGCTGGTGAGTACGGTGACCTTGCCGGACGTGCCTTCGACAGCACGGGCCCCGGCGACTCCGGTAGCCCTGGAGACCTCGACGGCCCCGGCGGCCTGGTCGATTCTGCGCAGGGTCTGGGTGGCCACCGCCCGCGCAGCGGTGAACAGTTCCGCCCGACCGGACAGTGCCTTGGAGATCTCCTCGCCCACCAGGTCGTAGTGCGTGCAGCCCAGCACCACCCCGGTGGCCTCCGGCGGGGTCAGGGCGGCCGCGTACGCCACGGCCTCGGCGATCAGCTCGGGGTCGGCGGACTCCACCGCCTCGGCCAGGCCCCGGCAGGCCACCGGGGTCACCGACACGTCCCGGGCGAAGGTCTCCAGCAGGCGGCGCTGGTAGGCGCTGCGGGTGGTGGCCTCGGTGGACCACACCGCTATGGGGGTCCCGGCGGCGGCCGCCGGCTTGATGGCGGGCACGGTGCCGATGACCGGGATCCGGGGCTCGAGCTCGGCGCGCAACCGGACCAGGCTGTGCACCGACGCGGTGTTGCAGGGCACGGCCACGGCGTCCAGGGAGCCCGCGGCGTCCAGGGCGACGCGGGCACCGGCCAGGGCGCGGTCGATGATCTGTTCCGGGGTGTGGGTGCCCCAGGGCATGTGGTCCGGGTCCATGGACAGGAAGAGGTCCGCGTCCGGCCGGGCCGCGCGCAGGGCGGCCGCGGTGGACAACATGCCGATACCGGAGTCAACGAGAGCGATGCGCACGGAACCGAATCCTATGCGGATCAACCGGTAACACCGACATCACCCGAGGTGACGGTGGTGTCGTCCCCCTGCTTCCCCCGGACAGGCTCCAGCCACTCCTGTAACTCCCGCTGACTCCTGCCCCGGAGTGGGTAGGACACGTAGCGAAATGGGGTGGCAGAGAACCGTTACCGATAGGTAGAACTGAGGGGATCGGCCTGCCGCGGCACGCCACCACCGGTCCTGGCCGACCCACGCTGTGCGCCGTCAACAGCAGTCGTCTACAGTCAGGGGAACCGCGGACATGACTCCGAAACAGCCCGGTACGACTTCGAACTCCGGCTCCACGTCCGGGTCCAGGCAGCGAGCGGCGACGGGCACGGGACTCGCGGATCACATCGCGGCGGTGCAGCGGCTGCGGCGCGACTACCGGGCACTCCCCGAGGGCGCGCCGGTGCGGCTGGCCAAGCCGACCTCCAACCTCTTCCGGTTCCGCGAACCCTCCGACGCGCCCGCCCTGGACGTGTCGGCCTTCTCCGGCGTCATCTCCATCGACCCCGTCGAGCGCCTGGCCGACGTCGGCGGTATGACCACCTACGAGGAACTGGTCGCCGCGACCCTCCCACACGGGCTCATGCCCATGGTCGTGCCGCAGCTGCGCACCATCACCCTGGGCGGAGCCGTCACCGGGCTGGGGATCGAGTCCTCCTCCTTCCGCAACGGCCTGCCGCACGAGTCGGTGCAGGAGATGGAGATCCTCACCGGCTCCGGAGAGGTCGTCACCGCCACCCGGGACAATGCCCACAGCGATCTTTTCCACGGCTTCCCCAACTCCTACGGCACGCTCGGGTACAGCCTGCGCCTGCGCATCGAACTCGAACCCGTCTCGCCCTTCGTGCACCTGCGCCACCTCAGGTTCCACGACGCCTCGGAGGCGATGGCCGCCCTCGCCCGGATCTGCGCCGACGCGGCACACGAAGGACAGCCGGTGGACTTCGTGGACGGGGTGGCCTTCGGTCCCGACGAGCTCTACCTGACCCTGGCCCGCTTCACCGACCGCGCGCCCTGGACCAGCGACTACACCGGTAACGACATCTACTACCGGTCCATCCGGCGCTACGCGGACCCCGCGCCCGCCTTCGAACCCGGCTCCGGCTCCGTGTCCGGCTCCGCCGCTTCCGGACCCGCCGGACCCGGCGACTACCTCACCATCCACGACTACCTCTGGCGCTGGGACACCGACTGGTTCTGGTGCTCCCGCGCCTTCGGCACCCAGAACCCGCTCGTGCGCCCGCTGTGGCCGCGCGCCCTCAAGCGCTCCGACGTCTACCGCAGGCTGGTCGCCTGGGACCGGCGCACCGACTTCTCCCGGCTCCTGAACCACTACCGGGGCCGCCCCCAGCAGGAACCCCTCATCCAGGACATCGAGGTGGGGGTCGAACGCGGGGCGGAGTTCCTGGACTTCTTCCACGACCAGATCGGCATGACCCCTCTGTGGATGTGCCCGCTCCGGCTCCGCGAACCCCGCCGCGAGGGGCTGGCCGACGGCGAACACGTCTGGCCGCTGTACCCGCTGGAGAACGATCGCCTGTACGTGAACTTCGGGTTCTGGGGGCTGGTGGACATGAAACCCGGCCAACGCCGCGCCCACCACAACCGCGCGGTGGAGGAGGAGGTCACCCGGCTCGGTGGCCACAAGTCCCTGTACTCGGACTCCTTCTACACCGAGGAGGAGTTCTGGGCGCTCTACAACGGCACCGGCTACCAGAACCTCAAGGAGACCTACGACCCGCGGGGGCGGCTCCTCGACCTGTACGCCAAGTGCGTACGCAACCGCTGAACCACCCATCACCACCCACCGTCAGCAGTGGACACCACCGGGAGGCGACCCGTGAGGAAGGGCCGCATCCGTGAGGGGAAAGGACAAGAGCATGCGGCTTGCAGAGATCTTCGAGCGGGTGGTCGGCACTGACGCGCCGATCCGCTTCACCGCCTACGACGGCAGTTCCGCGGGAGACCCGAACAGCGACGTCACGCTGAACGTGCGGACCCCGGTCGCCGTCAACTACCTGGCCCAGTCACCCAACGCCGTCGGTATGGCCCGCGCCTATGTCTCCGGGCACCTCGAACTCGAGGGTGATATGTACACCCTGCTCAGACGGATGGCGGACTTCGCCTTCGCTGAGGGGGTCAACATCACCGCCCGCGAGGCCGTCGAGGTCATCCGGTCGGTGGGCTGGGTCAAGTTCGTCAACCGGGTGGCCCCGCCGCCCCAGGAGGTGCGCCGCGGCACCCTGCTCGGCCGGGGGCTGCGCCACTCCAAGGAGCGCGACGCCGAGGTCATCCACCACCACTACGACGTCTCCAACGAGTTCTACGAGATGGTCCTCGGGCCCTCGATGACCTACACCTGCGCGGTCTTCGACGACGAGGACGGCTCCCTGGACCGGGTGGGCGCCTTCGACGGGGCCCTGGAGAGCGCTCAGTTCCGCAAGTACGACCTCGTCGCCCGCAAACTGGGCCTGACCGAGGGCATGCGCCTGCTCGACGTCGGCTGCGGCTGGGGCGGCATGGTGCGACACGCCGCCCGCGAGTACGGAGTCAAGGTGGTCGGTGTGACCCTCTCCAAGGAGCAGGCGGAGTGGGGCGCCAAGAAGATCGCCCAGGAAGGGCTGACCGACCTGGCCGAGATCCGGCACATGGACTACCGGGACGTGCCCGACGGCAGCTTCGACCGGATCAGCTCCATCGGCCTGACCGAACACATCGGCCTGAGGAACCTGGACGCCTACTTCGCCTCGCTCAACGACAAGCTGGTGCCCGGCGGGCGGCTGCTCAACCACTGCATCACCCGGCCGCGCAACAACCTCAAGCCGATGAACCCCAAGGGCTTCATCAACCGCTACGTGTTCCCCGACGGCGAGCTGGAGGGCCCCGCCCAGATCCAGACCGCCATGAACGACGCCGGGTTCGAGATCCGCCACCAGGAGAACCTGCGCGAGCACTACGCCCTGACCCTGCGCCACTGGGGCGCCAACCTGGAGCGCAACTGGGACGCGGCGGTCCAGGAGGTCGGCGAGGGCACCGCGCGGGTGTGGCGGCTCTACATGGCCGGGTCCGTGCTGGGCTTCGAACGCGACGTCGTGCAGCTCCACCAGATCCTGGGGGTCAAGCTGGACGGCACCGTCGCGCACATGCCGCTGCGCCCCGACTTCTGACCACTCTGCTTGGTGACCGCTCTGCCTCCCCCGGGCCTCGCTTCGGGGCGGGGTGTCCGCGACACGCGAACACCCCGCCCCGAAGCGCCGTCCTGCCACACCGGGCGGCCCGCAGACGGCATCATGGTGCGGACAGCTCCAGCAGCAGTGAAGGGACCAAGCCCGTGTCCTCCGACGACAACGCGCCCCAGGGCGACTCCACACCCGCGCACGACCTGCCGGACCACGTCAAGGAAATCGCGATCTCGATGGTCAGCGCCTACGCTGACCACAACCGGGACGAACTGGACCAGCTGATTCCCCGGGCCTCGGACGAGGTCGACGACGTCCTGTCCGAGCTCAGGGTGATCGGGGCCTTCCTCAGTCGCCGCGTCCAGGAGACCGGTGTCGTGTGGAAGCCCGCCGACTCGCGCGAGGCGGTGGCCCGCACCGTCGCCGAGATGCTCCCGCCGGAACTGGAGTTCGCGGTCTCCACCGCCTGGGAGGCCCACTCCATCGGCGAGGAGGAGGCCGCAGAGCGCATCACCCAGGGCGACCCCATGGTGTACGCGCACATGCTCGCCGCCTTCTGCGCGGCCATCGGGCAGGCCGTCTACAAGCGCGCCGAACTGGTCTCCACCCTGCGCCAGGTCTGCGGCCTGAGCGAGTAGAGAACCCCGGTCCCGCCGGACCGGGCCCCTGGTCCGGCGGCCGGAAACCCCGACCACGAACCGGTCCCTAACAGCTCAGACACAAGTCGCAGTGGTTTACTTCACAAGCCGCCGTTCATTACGTAGGTTTCCTACCAACCCTCAGGGGACCTTCGAAAGGAACGGGAGGCGAGCCGATGGCCCGCAGACGAGCACACGAGTACGTCACCCTCCCCGCAGCCACACTGACCCTGGTGCTTGCGGCGACCGCCTGTGGGGGAGATGGCGGCGGCAACGGCGATGGGGCCACCGACACCCTCCAGGTGTGGATCATGGAGGGCACCAACCCCGACGCCTCGGACTTCTTCGACGCGGTCAACGACGCCTACACCGAGCAGACCGGCATCGACGTCGCCGTCGAGTTCGTGCCCTGGGCCGACGCCCAGGACAAGATCTCCACGGCCATCGCGGGCGGGGAGACCCCGGACGTCATCGAGCTCGGCACCACCTTCACCCCCGAATTCGCCGACGCCGGGGCCCTGCACGACCTGTCCGGCTACATCGACGACCCCTCCCGTTTCCACCAGGAGATGTACGAGATGGGCGTCATCGACGACGCCGCCTACGGCGTTCCCTGGTACGCGTCCATCCGGTCGATCATCTATCGGCAGGACCTCTTCGAGGAGCACGGACACGAGGTGCCGACCAACTGGGAGGAGCTGCGCGAGACCGCGCTCGACCTCGCCGAAGCCGAGGAGGACATGATCGGCTTCCCGGTGCCCGGCCAGGCCCAGTACTCGGTGCTGCCGTGGATCTGGGGCGGTGGCGGCGACGTCGCCGTGCAGGGGGCCGACGGCACCTGGACCTCCACCATCAACACGCCCGAGGGGCGCGCCGGGGTGGAGTTCTTCACCAACCTCTCGCTGGAGGACGGCCTGTCCACCACGGGCGCGGTCAACTGGAACGAGATCGACGTCATGGAGACGCTCGCCGACGAGCGGTCCATCATGGCCATCTCCAACAGCTCCAACCCCAAGGCCATCATCGAGTCCAACCCCGACCTCGAGGGCAAGCTCGGCGTCTTCACGCTGCCCGGCCAGAACGACGGGTACATGGACTCCTTCGCCGGCGGCTCCCTGCTGTCGGTCTTCGAGGGCACCGGCAACGAGGAGGCCGGCTGGGAGTACGTCGACCTCCTCACCAGCGGTGAGTTCTTCGACCGCTGGGGCGAGGAGAGCGGCTTCTTCCCGGCGGGTGTCGAGGAGATCCAGGCCTACGCCGACGCCGGCGACCCGCTGGTCGAGCCGTTCGCGGTCCAGCTCCTGGAGGCCGGACGCGTCACCCCGGTCGTCCCCGCCTGGTCCCAGGTCGAGGCCGAGGGCGTCATCGTCGGCATGCAGCAGGACATCCTCAACGGCAACGCGACCGTGGAGGAGGCCACCGACAGCGCCGCCGAGGCCATCGAGAACATCCTCAACGAGGGCAGTTAGTTGCGGATCGGAACACCGGTCCGGCCGCCGAACGGCGGGCGACGGGCGCCGCTCCTGGGTATGCGGGGGCGGCGCGCCCTTCTGCCCTGGGCGCTGCTCGTCCCCCCGCTCGGGGTGATCGGGCTCCTGCTGCTGTTCCCCATCGGCCGGATCGTGTGGCTGTCCTTCCGGGACTACAAGCTGCGCAACCTGGTCTCGGGCGAGTCGGACTTCATCGGCCTGGACAACTACGTCAGGCTGCTGACCGACCCGTACCTGTGGCAGATCGTCATGGTCAACACCGTGGTGTTCGCCGTGGTCGCGGTGGTCACGACGGTGGTCCTGGGCACGCTGGTCGCCCTGCTGCTGGCCAACCTCAAGCCGGTCACCCGGGTCATCGTGGTCTCGTGCATCATGGTCGCCTGGGCGATGCCCGCGGTCAGCGGCACCTACGTGTGGATCTGGATCTTCGACGTCGACCAGGGCGTGGTGGCCCAGGCCCTGAAGGCCCTGGGCGTGATCGAGCCCTCCGGTTACAACTGGTTCGCGGACCGTCTCTGGTTCTACGCGATCGTCACCCTCAACATCGTGCACAGCGGATTCCCGTTCGTGGCCATCACGGTCCTGGCCGGGCTGCTCACCGTCCCCAAGGAACTGCACGAGGCGGCGCGGATCGACGGAGCCGGGGCGTGGAAGCGCTTCTGGAACGTCACCTTCCCCACGCTGCGCCCGGTGTTCGCGGTGGTGACGGTGCTCTCCACCATCTGGGACTTCAAGGTTTTCGCGCAGATCTACCTGATGCCCGGCGGTGACGTCGGAGGATCCCAGATGCTCAACCTGGGCGTGTGGTCCTACGTGCGCTCCTTCGGCCAGAACGACTTCGGCATGGGTTCGGCCATCGCGGCCCTGCTCACGTTGCTGCTCCTGGGGATCACCATCGTGTACCTGCGCGCGCTCTTCCGCGAGGACGGGCTGAGATGAGCGGGTCACACGAGCACCGGAGCGCACGCCCGGCCGCCGCGCCGGGTTCAGAACAGGCCGGCGACCAGCCGCTCCCGCACCGCCCGCCAGTCCACCGAGGTCAGCGGACGTCGGTCCAGGTCCTCGCGGACCGCGGCCATGGTGCGCAGGTCGTACTCGCTGAGCGGGCTGCCGTCGTCGTTGGCCCGGTTGACCAGGCTGTCGACGTACACGTGCAGCCGCCGTCCGCTGGTGTCACCCACAGCGTGCCGGAGTGCGCTCTCCCGGAACCGGGCGTCGTGCGGGATCCACGCCGAGATCACCTCGGTGGGGGAGGGGGCACCAGGGTCGTTCACGCGCTCCATCACCTGTTCCCGTTGCTCACCCGGCGGATCGAGGAGGATTTTAGGGCATCGGGAAAACGCCCCGTGCGCCCTGATCTCTTCGAGCACGGCCCCGGGCCCCGGCCCGCCCCGGCGCACCGCGCCACCCACACGAGGAGGTCCGTTGGACACGCGCACCGCTGAGAGCTCCGCCGCGGCGGCCAGCTCCGCCGACGCTGCCAGGGCCGACTGGGAGGCTCGCGTCAAGGCCTCCCGGCGCCGGGGCGACACGCTCCGCTTCGGCCGCGTGGTCGCCAGGGCCGCCGGGGTGGGCGCGATCCTGCTCTTCACCCTGTTCCCCGTGTACTTCATGCTGATGAGCGCGTTCTCGGAGAGCACGACCTCGGGGGCCGGGGCGCTGCTGCCCACCTCGCTCACCTTCGACAACTTCGTGTACGTGATGACCGAGGGCAACTTCGGCACGTACCTGCGCAACTCCCTGATCGTCGCCGGAATCACGGTGCTCTTCGCGTGTGTGCTGTGCATGCTGGCGGCCGTGGCGGTGGCGCGCTTCCGGTTCAGGTTCCGCACCGCGGTGCTGGTGATGATCCTCATCGTGCAGATGGTGCCGCTCGAGGCGCTGGTCATCCCCCTGTTCATCCAGGTGCGCGACCTCCAGCTGCTCAACACCCTGATCGGGTTGAGCGTCGTCTACGTGGCGCTGTCGCTGCCCCTGGCCATCTGGATGATGCGCGGCTTCGTGGCGGCGGTCCCCAAGGAGGTCGAGGAGGCCGCCTACATCGACGGGGCCTCCTGGCCGCAGATGTTCTGGAAGGTGCTGTTCCCGCTGGTGGCCCCGGGCCTGGTGGCCACGGCGATCTTCTCGTTCATCGTGGCGTGGAACGAGTTCGTGCTGGCGATGACCTTCATGACCCAGAGCCAGAACTACACGGTGGCGGTGGGGCTGCGCCAGTTCTTCGGCCAGTACGCCAACGACTGGGGGCACGTCATGGCCGCCTCCACGATCATCACGATCCCGGTGATGGTGTTCTTCGTCCTGGTCCAGCGCTGGATGGCCGCCGGACTGGTCCAGGGCGCGGTCAAGGGCTGACCGGAGCGCCAAGGGTTGACCGGAGCGCCCAGAGGGAGGCGCAGGGGAAGCACAGGGGAACACAGGAGAAGGGGGGCCGTCCCGCCGGGACGGTCCCCCTCAGTTGTTTGCGCGACTCCCGGGCCCGTGGAGCCTAGGCGTCGCGCAGCTCGCGCTTGAGGATCTTGCCGGTGGAGGTCATCGGCAGCTCCGTGCGCAACTCGATCTGGCGCGGGTACTTGTACGCCGCCAGCTTCTCCTGGGAGTAGGCGGTGATCTCCTCCACGGTGGCCTCCACGCCGTCCTTGAGGATCACGAACGCCTTGATCTCCTCGCCGTGGCTCTCGTGCGGGACGCCCACGACCGCGGCCAGGCTGATCGCCGGGTGGGTCATCAGGACCTCCTCGACCTCACGCGGGTACACGTTGAAGCCGCCGCGGATGATCATGTCCTTGGAGCGGTCGATGATGAAGTAGAAGCCGTCGTCGTCGCGGCGGGCGATGTCGCCGGTGCGGAACCAGCCGTCCTTGAGGACCTCGGCGTTGACCTCGGGGCGGTTGTGGTAGCCCTTCATGATCAGGTGGCCTCGGATGGCGATCTCGCCGACCGGGTCGGCCTCGCCGTCCTTGACGACCTCGTTCCACTCGGGGTCGATCAGCTTCATCTCCACACCCCAGACCGGGCGGCCGATGGAGCCGGTCTTGGCACCGGACTCGGGGTTGTTGAAGGAGGCCACCGGGGAGGTCTCGGACAGGCCGTAGCCCTCCTTGATCCCCACGCCGAAGAGCTTGGTGAAATCCTCGGCGAGCTGGCCGGGCAGGGCCGAACCACCGGAGACGGCGTCGACGACGTTGCTCGCGATGGCCTCCAGGTCGTACTTGCCCGGCTCGGCGTTCTGGGCGGCGTTGAGCAGGCCCCAGTACATGGTGGGCACGCCCGCGAACCCGGTGACGCCCTCCTTCTGCATGAGCTCCAGGGCCTGGTCGCCGTCGAAGCGCGGCATGAGGATCATCGTGCCGTGGCGGTACAGGCTCGCGTTGAGCATCACCGTCTGGCCGAAGATGTGGAACAGCGGCAGGACGGTCAGGGACACGTCGCGGCCGTCGGGGTGCGGGTTGACCAGGCTGGACGCGACGACCGCGTTCATCATGAGGTTGTTGTGGCTGAGCTCGGCGCCCTTGGGCTTACCGGTCGTGCCGCTGGTGTAGATGATCACCGCGGTGTCGTCGGCGTTGGACTGCACCGTCTCGAAGGTGCCCGCCTGGCCGGCCAGCGCCGTCCAGATGGTCTCCGCGCCCTCGATCGTGGACTCGGTGGCCCCGGCCGAGGCGGGCATGTCCACGAAGATCTCGCAGGTGTCCGTCTGGTTGAAGGCCTCGAAGGCGCGCTGCCCCAGCGGGAGTTCGGGGCTGCCGGTGAAGGCGAAGAGCGCCTTGGCGCCCGAGTCCTCCAGGTGGTAGGCGATCTCGCGCGGCGTGAGCAGCACGTTCAGCGGGACGACCACGGCGCCCGCCTTGAGAGCGCCGAAGTACACGAACGGGAAGTAGGGCAGGTTGGGGCTGGCCAGCGCGACCCGGTCACCGGGCCTGATCCCCCGGGAGACCAGCAGGTTGGCGACCTGGTTGGCGATCATGTCGGTGATCGCGTAGTTGAGTCGGGTGTCCCCGAAGACCAGACACTCCTTCTCGGGCACGGATCGGGCGCCGTCCTCGAGAAGTACGGACAGATTGAACATGGGGGCCTCCCGCAGGCAAGTGAATCCAGACAGGTGCAACGAGCACGGGTGTGACCCGCGTCGCGTGTTCTGCGCCACTTTTACGGCAGAGTAACAAACCGCTTGGTCGGTGTGCAGGGGCGAGGGGCCCGTAAAACGACCGGTCCTGTTGTCACTCTCCGTGACGGTTGCCGGGTTCGGGGGTGTCTTGCATGGTGGGAAACCGGTCTTCGGTCGGGTAGCGCAGCCGCTAACCTGAAGTCAACACACCCAGACCCGGCTAAGGAACACTCAGCGATGACAGCGGTAGACGGCGACCAGACGACGGGCGACACCTACGACGCCCACGCCCTTCAGGACAAGTGGCAGGCGCGCTGGTCCGCCGAGCTTCCGTTCGAGGCGAACATGGACGCCGGGGACGAGCGCCCCCGCTCCTACATCGTCGACATGTTCTCCTACCCCTCCGGTGACCTGCACATGGGCCACGCCGAGGCCTACGCCATCGGCGACGTGATCGGCCGCTACCGCTTCCAGCGCGGCGACAACGTCCTGCACCCGGTCGGCTGGGACTCCTTCGGCCTGCCCGCCGAGAACGCGGCGATCAAGAACAACAGCCACCCCTACAAGTGGACCTACGCCAACATCGAGACGCAGGCCGCCTCGATGCGCCGCTACGGTCTGGCGCTGGACTGGTCGCACCGCCTGCACACCAGCGACCCCGAGTACTTCAAGTGGAACCAGTGGCTGTTCACCCGCTTCTTCGAGCGCGGGCTGGCCTACCGCAAGGACGGCCTGGTCAACTGGTGCCCCCAGGACCAGACCGTGCTGGCCAACGAGCAGGTCGTGCAGGGCAGGTGCGAGCGCTGCGGCGTCGACGTCGAGCGCCGCGCCCTGAACCAGTGGTACTTCAAGATCACCGACTACGCCCAGCGCCTGCTGGACGACATGGACCAGCTGGACAACGGCCGCTGGCCGGACGAGATCCTGGCCATGCAGCGCAACTGGATCGGCCGCTCCACCGGCGCCGACGTGCACTTCCGGATCGAGGGCCGCGACGAGCCGGTCACCGTCTACACGACCCGGCCCGACACCCTGTACGGGGCCACCTTCTTCGTGGTGGCGGCCGACGCCGACCTGGCCGAGGAGCTGTGCGCGCCCGAGCAGCGCGAGGCCTTCGAGACCTACCGCTCCGAGGTGTCCAAGCTGTCGGAGATCGAGCGCCAGACCACCGAGCGCCCCAAGACCGGCGTGTTCCTGGGCCGCCACGCGATCAACCCGGTCAACGGCGAGCGCATGCCCGTCTGGGCCGCCGACTACGTCCTGGCCGGTTACGGGCACGGCGCCATCATGGCGGTGCCCGCGCACGACCAGCGCGACCTGGACTTCGCCCTGGCCTTCGACCTGCCGGTGCGGGTCGTGGTCGAGACCGGCGAGGCCGACCCCGCCGAGACCGGCGTGGCCACCGCGGGCGAGGGCGTCCTGCGCGACTCCGGACCGCTGGACGGCCTGACCAAGACCGACGCCATCGACCGCATCATCGGCATCCTGGGCGAGCGCGGCACCGGCGAGGCCACGGTCAACTACCGCCTGCGCGACTGGCTGCTGTCCCGCCAGCGCTACTGGGGCACCCCGATCCCGATCATCCACTGCCCCTCCTGCGGCGAGGTCGCCGTCCCGGACGAGCAGCTGCCGGTCACCCTGCCCGACCTCAAGGGCGCCGAGCTGGCCCCCAAGGGCATCTCGCCGCTGGCCGCGGCCAAGGAGTGGGTGCAGGTGGACTGCCCCTCCTGCGGCGGTCCGGCCGAGCGCGACACCGACACCATGGACACCTTCGTGGACTCGTCCTGGTACCCGTGGCGCTACATCTCCGCGCACCTGGACACCGCCCCCTTCGACACCGAAGAGGTCAACAAGTGGGGCCCCGTCGACCACTACATCGGCGGTAAGGAGCACGCGACGCTGCACCTGCTGTACGCGCGCTTCTTCACCAAGGTCCTGCACGACATGGGCATGCTGGACTTCACCGAGCCCTTCCGCCGCCTGACCAACCAGGGCCAGGTCATCAACGAGGGCCGGGCGATGTCCAAGTCGCTGGGCAACGGCGTGGACCTGGGCAAGGAGATCGACGCCTACGGCGTGGACGCGGTCCGCCTGACCATGCTGTTCGCCTCTCCGCCCGAGGAGGACGTGGACTGGGCGGACGTGTCGGTGGTCGCCGCGCAGAAGTTCCTCAACCGCGCCTACCGGGTGATGAACGAGGCCGGTGCGGCCAGCGCCCCCGGAGTGGACTTCGCCGCCGGCGACACCGAACTGCGCCGCGTCACCCACCGCAGCATCGACCAGATCACCGCCCTGGTCGAGGACAAGCGCTTCAACGTCGCCATCGCCCGCTGCATGGAGCTGGTCTCGGCCGCCCGCAAGGCGATCGACTCCGGCCCCGGCGCCGCCGACCCGGCCGTCCGCGAGGCCGCCGAGTTCGTGGCGATCGCCCTGTCCCTGTTCGCGCCCTACGTCGCCGAGGAGGGCTGGGAGAAGCTGGGCCACACCGGCACGGTCGCCGTCGGCAACTGGCCCGAGGCGGACCCGGCGCTGCTGGTCCAGGAGTCGGTGACCTGCGTGGTGCAGGTGCAGAGCAAGGTTCGGGACAAGCTGTCCGTCTCGCCCGACATCGACCCGGCAGAGCTGGAGCGCCTGGCCCTGGCCTCGGAGAAGGCCCAGGGCTTCATCGGTGACAAGACGGTCCGCAAGGTGATCGTGCGCGCTCCCAAGCTGGTGAACATCGTCGTCGGCTGATTCGCCGGTTGATCCGTTGTGCGGGGCGGTGGTCGCGGTGGCGGCCACCGCCCCTTACCTTGGGCGTGACGACTGACTGGGAGGCGGTGCCGGGTGGGTTCTGCGACGGGTGGTGGACCCCGACCCTGGGTTCGGGCAGTGATCGTGGTTACGGCCGCGCTGGCGGTCTCCGCCGCGGCCGTGGGGGGCGGTCTGCGGCTGGCCGGGGACGACCCGGACGAGCCGCACGGCGGTGACGCGCACACCGCGGCGCCCGGCTGCGGGCTGGTGCCGGAGGAGGCGATCGCCGGGGCGTTGCCCGGGGCGGTTCTGGAATCGGCCGAGAGCGGGCCGCTGGCGGGCGGGGAGAGCACCGAATGCGTGTGGACCTCCGCTGGTCGGATCGATGGGGCAGACGGCGGCGAGGCGAACGGGAACGGGGAACAGGGTGTGCTGCGGGTGGAGCTGTCCGCGCGCTTTACCGACGCCTCCGCCGAGCCGGTCGTAACGGGCGAGGAGTTCGCCGCCCGGGCGCAGAGCGCGGTGGTTCCGATGCGCGGTGAGACCGTGGTCCTGGCGCCCGGAGCCGAGGGCGCGGACGGGGGCGGGGACGCTGCGGCGGGCGAGGGGATCGAGGCCGAGGTCTGGCGCGGCCAGGTGCCCGGCACCGCCGAACTCGCCTTCCACGAGGACAACCTGCTGGTGCGGGTCTCCTACAGCGCGATGGACGGCGACGACCCCGTGCCCTTCGACCGGGCGCGCGAGACCGTCATGGACTTCGCCGGGCAGCTCGGGGAGGCCCTGTGAGCACGCCCTACCCCGGTCCCGGCCCGGGAGGCCCCGGTCCGGGGGACCCCGGGGAGGACCCCGGGGCCACCCCGCCGCAGAGCCGCGGTCTGGCCGTCACCCTCCTGGTCCTGCTGATCGCGGTCGTGCTGGGCCTCGCGGGCTGGCTCGCCTGGTACCTGCTGGGCAACGGCGCGGAGCACGGCGACTTCGAGGCCGCGCCCGAGTGCGAGATCGGTGAGACCGAGGCCCTCGACGAACTGGTGCCCGGCTACGGGAGCGAGATCGAGGAGACCGTCGGCAGCGTCCAGGACACCTTCGGCTCCGGCTGGCAGTGCCGCTGGGCCACCCCGGAGGGTTCGGGGGAGTCCGTTCCGGCCGCCGCCACCCTCGTCCTGGTCGCCGCTCCGGTCGAGGGCGGCGAGGACACCGCCGCCGACACCCTGCGCTCCACCGCGGACGGCAACGACGCCCAGCCGGTCGACGGTCTGGGTGACGAGGCCCTGAAATGGGTCGAGGACGGAGCCTTCGAGGTCGGGTGCGTGGCCGTGCGGGTCTCCAACCTGTACGTGGAGTCCTGCTACACCGCCGCCACCGACTACGACGCCACCGGTTCGGTGGACGGCGACGTCGCCGCAGAGGACGCCGAGATCCTCGCCCGGGCCGTCGTCGAGCAGCTGCCCGCCCCCGACGAGACCGACTAGCCATCCCCTCCCAGCGGTGATCTTGCTACCAGGAGCAAGTTCGGCGCCGAACTTGCTCCTGGTAGCAAGATCACGGGGGATGAGGGCTACCAGAGGCCGTCGAGGAACTCCTCGACGGCCGGAGTGACCTCGGGGGCGAAGGGGCGGTCGGCGTCCAGCGCCGCCGCGCCCGGGGAGTCGTCGTACTCGCGCAGGATGTGGTCCACACCGGGCAGGTCCACGCGCTCGGCGCCGCTCAGGCCGGTCATCAGCCGGTCGATCTCCTCAGCGTTGACCTGGGCGTCCTCCTCGCCCCAAAGGACCAGCACCGGGGTGGTCGCGGGCAGCTCCCCGGCCAGTTCCACCGGGTCGAAGGCGTCGATCCAGGTCAGGTAGTCCTGGTTCTGCTCGGTGAAGAGCCCGGTGCTGTCGTCGCGGGGCAGCTCGGTACCCGCGCGGACCGCCGCCCGCCCCGCACGGATGTCGGAGAGCAGTTGCGCGGCGGTCACCTCGCCGACCCGGCCCTGGGCCTCGGCTGTGCGGACCTGCTCGGTCACCTGCCGGTCGATGAGGTCGAGCATGCGGGTACCGGGCGGGGCGGCCAGCACCAGTGCGGGTTCGGCGTCCAGGACCTCGTGGGCGCGCAGCGCGAACAGGGCGCCCTCGCTGTGGCCCAGGATGACGGTGCGCTCGGAGTCCACCTCGGGCTGGGCGATGAGCTCCGCGTAGGCGGCGGCCATCTGCTCGTCGTAGACCAGCGGGTCCACGTCGCGTTCCAGGGCCGCCTCCTCGGCGTCGTCCATGTCCGCCGGGTCTCCGCTGCCGAACTTGTCGTAGCGCAGCGAGGCCGCTCCCGCACCGGTGAGCACCCGGGCGAGGTTCAGGTTGGTGTCGGCCTCGGGCCGTTCAGCGCTGTTGCCGTCCCGGTCGGTGGGGCCGCTGCCGGAGATGATGAGCACGCCGGGGACCTGGCCGTCACCGGACCCGGCGGGGACGGTGAAGGTGCCGGGCACGGTGAACCCCCCGCCCTGGAAGGAGACCGTGCGCTCGTGCCCGGACGCACCGGGCAGCACGGGCCCGTCGTCGCCGTCGGTGGGGGTGCAGGCGGTGACCAGCAACGCACCGGCGGCCAGCACCGCCAGCAGCGCGGAACGGCGGCCGCAGGCGCCTGGGGCGCGGGTACCGGGACGCCCGGAAACACTGGTGGCAGGGGTACGGGAGGCGGGGGCGGAGGCAGGTGTCGACACGCCCTCAGCGTATCGGCCCGCCACCCGCCCCGGTCTCCCGGTGCGCACATGGGGTGGGGCTGTCAGACGCGGCGCATGACCGTGACGACCTTGCCGAGGATGGTGGCCTGATCCCCGTTGATCGGCTCGTAGGCGTCGTTGCGCGGCATCAGCCAGACGTGCCCGTCCTGCTCGCGGCGCAGCACCTTGACGGTCGCCTCGTCGTCCAGCATCGCCGCGACGATGTCGCCGTTCTCTGCGTCCTGCTGCTGGCGGACCACCACCAGGTCCCCGTCGGTGATGGCGGCGTCGATCATCGAGTCGCCCACCACGGTGAGCATGAACAGTCGGCCCTCGCCGACCAGCTGCCGCGGCAGCGCCAGCACGTCCTCGACCGCCTCCTCGGCCAGGATCGGACCGCCGGCGGCGATCCGTCCGACCAGCGGCACCGAGGCGGCCCGGGCGGAGTCGGCGGACAGCTCCTCCGGGGCGGCGGTCTGCGCGCCCTCCTTGCCCGGGGTGCGCAGCTCGACGGCGCGCGGCCGGTTCTGGTCCCGGTACAGGTAGCCCTTGCGCTGGAGCACCTTGAGCTGGTGCGCCACGCTGGACGGGCTGGACAGGCCGACCGAGTCACCGATCTCCCGGATGGACGGCGGGTAACCCCGTTCCCGGACGTATCGCTGGATGCAGTTCAGAACACTCTGTTGACGTGCGGTGAGTTTGGGGGGTTCGGGCGCGGTCGCGCCCGTGTCACCGACGGGCGAAAGAACGGTGGTGGGTCCGGAGCCGAGGGCTCCGGGATTCTCCTCCGGCACGGCCGGGCCTCCTCGGTGTTCGGTTCGGTCAGGGCCTGTTCGTGTGGCCAGTCACCGGCCGCGACCGCGCCGACCTGGTGGGCCACTCCGGCGGCGAAACCGGCGTGAAATCAAGGTCAACATTAGTCGTTGCACACGGTGATATCAAACAAGCGTTCGAGAACGGGCGATCGATGCTGTGCGGGGATTTCGCTTTGTGTTTTTCGGGTCTCGATTCCCGCGGCCCCCACTTATGTGTGTACACGTGTTCACCCGACGTTGTCCCCCGAATGCGCGAAGAGATCCGCGGAAGGGGCCCGGAGGTCCGCGGAGGGGACCGGTCGGGCTCTCGGGCGGCGTGCGCGCGGCGTGCGCGGGCCGGGTTCCGGTATGGGGTTCGTCTCGCCCGGGGCCGCGCCGCGACAGCCGGTCCGCGGCCCGGTGCTGGGTGGGGCGGCGGGGAAGGGAATCCGGTCGCGGGAGGGGTGTGGCGACCGGCGAGTGACGGGCCCCTTCCCCTTATCCTTGGATTCGGCGCCCGGCGCCGCACATTCCCCGCCTGTCCGCCCCCGCCTCCCCGAGTCCCGTTTCTCGCCGGTCGGCCGCCCCCGTCGGGTGTCGGGTGCGGGGACACGCCGCGGGCAGGGTTGCGGGCGTTCGTCTCGACATCTAAGTTCGACCACAACATCTGGTGTTGGAATGGGGTCTGCGGTCAAGAAGTTGTGGTTTAGTAGACACCTGGGGTTAGTGGCCCCCTAGAGTTGTCGGTCGGGTACAGGGAAGCCAGGTGAACCGGGATGCACTGTCCGTTCTGCCGTCATCCGGACACCAGGGTGATCGACAGCAGGTCCACCGACGACGGCGCGGCCATCCGGCGCCGCCGGTCCTGCCCCGTCTGCGAGCGCCGCTTCACCACGCAGGAGACCGTGCTGCTGATGGTGGCCAAGCGATCGGGGGTCACCGAACCCTTCAGCCGGACCAAGATCATCGCCGGAGTGCGCCGGGCCTGCCAGGGCCGCCCCGTCTCCGAGGACGCCCTCGCCAAGCTCGGCCAGCAGGTCGAGGAGGAGATCCGCGGCCGGGGCGTGGCCGAGGTGCCCGCCCACGAGATCGGTCTGGCCATCCTGGGCCCGATGCGCGACCTCGACGAAGTCGCCTACCTGCACTTCGCCAGCGTCTACCGGGGCTTCGAGAGCCTGGCCGACTTCGAGGCGGAGATCGCCAGCCTGCGCAAGGACCGTGAGGTCGACACCGAACCCGCGGTCGACACCGAACCCGCGGTCGACACCGCTTCCACCCGGTAGCCCGCACGGCGCCCACGCGACGCCGGGACGGCCGCCCGAAGGTGGTCGGGAGCACGGCGAAGGACACCGCCGCACCCCCGCACCACCCCGAACACACATGAACGCCCGCGCGGTCGACGCCGGTCCGCGCATGAACGTACTTTCGGGGAGACGCTGACATGACGGAAACCACGCGCGGTCCAGTGGGGCGCAAGGGTAAGGGGCCACGCAAGGGGCTCAGGATGCGGCGGGTCAACACGACCGCGGGCACGCACCCCTACGACACCCTCGAATGGGAACGCCGCGACGTCGTCATGACCAACTGGCGCGACGGCACCGTCAACTTCGAACAGCGCGGCGTGGAGTTCCCCGTCTCCTGGTCGGTGAACGCCACCCAGATCGTGGCCAGCAAGTACTTCCGCGGAGCCGTCGGCACACCTGAGCGCGAGTGGAGCCTCAAACAGCTCATCGACCGCGTCGTCGGCGTCTACACCGGGACCGGCCGCGCCCACGGCTACTTCGCCTCCGAGGAGGACGCCGAGGTCTTCGACCACGAACTCAAGTACGCCCTGGCCCACCAGCTGTTCAGCTTCAACTCCCCGGTCTGGTTCAACGTGGGGACACCGGCGAAGCAGCAGGTCAGCGCGTGTTTCATCCTCTCCGTGGACGACAACATGGAGTCGATCCTGGACTGGTACAAGGAGGAGGGGCTGATCTTCAAGGGCGGCTCCGGCGCGGGGGTGAACCTGTCGCGGATCCGTTCCAGCAAGGAGCTGCTCTCGTCCGGCGGCGCGGCTTCGGGCCCGGTCTCCTTCATGCGCGGCGCGGACGCCTCCGCCGGGACCATCAAGTCGGGCGGGGCCACCCGCCGGGCGGCCAAGATGGTCGTGCTGGACGTGGACCACCCCGACATCGAGGAGTTCGTCGAGACCAAGTCCCGCGAGGAACACAAGATCCGCGCCCTGCGCGACGCCGGGTTCGACGTGGACCTGGGCGGCGACGACATGTTCAGCGTCCAGTACCAGAACGCCAACAACTCCGTCCGCGTCTCGGACGCCTTCATGCGCGCGGTGGACGCCGGCTCGGAGTTCGGGCTGACCTCCCGCACCACCGGCGAGGTCATCGCCACCGTCGACGCCAGGGAACTCTTCCGCCGGATGGCCCAGGCCGCCTGGGAGTGCGCGGACCCGGGCATCCAGTACGACGGCACCATCCAGGACTGGCACACCAACCCCGAATCAGGACGAATCAGTGCAAGCAACCCATGCAGTGAATATCTGTCATTGGATGACTCGTCCTGCAACCTGGCCTCGGTCAACCTGCTGAAGTTCCTGCGCGAGGACGACACGTTCGACGTCGAGGGGTTCACCCGGCTCACCGAGCTGGTGATCACGGCGATGGACATCTCCATCACCTTCGCCGACTTCCCCACCGAGAAGATCGGCGAGACCACCCGCGCCTACCGCCAGCTCGGTATCGGGTACGCGAACCTGGGCGCGCTGCTCATGGCCACCGGCCACGCCTACGACTCCGAGGGCGGCCGCGCCGTGGCCGCCGCGATCACCTCGTTGATGACCGGGGCCGCCTACCGCCGCAGCGCCGAACTGGCCGGGGTGGTGGGCCCCTACGAGGGCTACCGGCGCAACGAGCAGGCCCACAAGAGGGTGATGCGCAAGCACGCTGCAGCCAACGACGACCTGCGCACCGTCGGCACCCTGGAGGAGCCCGTCCACCAGGCCGCCACCAGGGAGTGGGCGGAGTGCCTCAAACTCGGCGAACGCCACGGCTGGCGCAACGCCCAGGCCAGTCTTCTGGCCCCCACCGGGACGATCAGCTTCATGCTCGACTGCGACACGACCGGGATCGAGCCTGACTTCTCGCTGGTCAAGTACAAGAAGCTGGTCGGCGGCGGGTCCATGCAGATCGTCAACCAGGCGATCCCGCGGGCTTTGAGGAACCTCGGGTACCAGGACGAGCAGGCCGAGGCGATCGTGGAGTACGTCGCCGAGAACGGGCACGTGGTGGAGGCGCCGTCGCTGAGGCCCGAGCACTACGAGGTCTTCGACTGCGCCATGGGGCGCCGCTACATCGAGCCCATGGGACACGTGCGGATGATGGCCGCCACCCAGCCGTTCCTGTCCGGGGCGATCTCCAAGACGGTGAACGTGCCCGAGGAGGCCACGGTCGCCGACTTGGAGCACATCTACTACGAGGGCTGGCGCCTGGGGCTCAAGGCGCTGGCGGTCTACCGCGACAACTGCAAGGTGGGCCAGCCGCTGTCCACGGCCAGGAGCGAGGAGAAGGAGGAGGGCAGGGAGGAGGCCCCCGTGGTCGTCGAGGTGCCCCGGCCGGTGCGGCGCCGCCTGCCCAAGAAGCGGCCGAGCGAGACCACCTCGTTCTCCGTGGGCGGCGCCGAGGGGTACATCACCGCGGGCTCCTACCCCGACGACGGGCTCGGCGAGGTCTTCATGAAGCTCGGCAAGCAGGGCTCGACCCTGGCCGGGGTCATGGACGCCTTCTCCATCGCCATCTCCATCGCGCTCCAGTACGGGGTACCGCTGGAGACCTACGTGGAGAAGTTCACCAACATGCGCTTCGACCCGGCGGGCATGACCGACGACCCGGACATCCGCATGGCGCAGTCGGTGGTGGACTACATCTTCCGCCGCCTGGCCCTGGACCACCTGCCCTACGAGGAGCGGGCCGCCCTGGGGGTCCTGTCCGCCGCCGAGCGCGAGGCCCGTCTCAACGGCGAGGACCCGGCCCAGACCGCGGTACAGGTGGAGTCGTACGCGCAGTCCGCTGCCCCCGCCGAGGCTCCAGCGCCACCTCATCAGGAGCACTCCGAGCGGCCCGAGCACCCCGAGCGGCCCGAGCGTTCCGGCCCCCGGGCGCCGCGGGTGGCCCCGTCAGAGGGGTTCATCGCCGATGCCCCGCTGTGCGTCACCTGCGGGACCAAGATGCGGCCCTCCGGCAGCTGCTACGCCTGCGAGGGCTGCGGGGCCACCAGCGGCTGCAGCTGACCGGGAGCGGCCCAGGGGGACGGCGCTGTCGGCCGTCCCCCTTCCCGTGGGCGGATCCGATCCTGTACTGCCTTTCGGTTGACCGTTCCATTGACGATCTGGCCCTCCGGGACGGGCGGGTGCTGAGGACCCGGATCTGCCGCCCGGTCGACAGGACCGGTGATGGCAGGAGCGTGTGGTCGCCCACCCTCCGTGACCAGCTCGTGGTGGGCGAGAACGTCGCACTCGGCGGTGGTGTGGTCCACACCTGTGATTGGCGGGGGAGGGGAGCGGGTAACCCTTCGGCACCCGGTGACAGCCAGCGGAAGGTGGTTCCCATGCTGATAGCCGCGATCCTGCGGGCAAAGGGCCCGGAGGTGGTGAGCGTCGCTCCTGAAGCGACCGTCGCGCAGTTGCTCACCGAGCTCGCCCGTCACAACATCGGCGCCGTGGTCGTCGCCGCGGAGGACGACACGCTCGTCGGCATCGTCTCCGAACGTGACGTCGTCCGACACCTGGAGCGTCGTGGACCGGACCTGCTGTCCGCCCCGGTCTCCGACATCATGACCTCCGACGTGGTCACCTGCACCCCCGATGACTCCGTCGAGGAGATCAGCGAACACATGACCATGCGCCGGTTCCGGCACGTCCCGGTCACCTCCGAGGGGCGGCTGGCGGGGATCGTCAGCATCGGTGACCTGGTCAAGAGTCGTCTACGGATCCTCGAGGACGACCGGGCCCAACTGGAGGCCTACATCCACGGCCGGTAGCGGGACCAGGCCTCCTCCGACCGCGGCCACGCCGTGTCTCAGGTAGCGCGGCGATCGCCCGACGCCACGGCGACGGCCGCGGTCGCGGCGGTCACGGCCAGGACCGCGGGCCAGGAACCGACCTTCTTGGCCAGTGGGTGCGACAGGCCGAAGGCGGCCACGTACACGCCGGTCAGCCCGATCGCGGTGCCCAGGCCCGAGCCGCGGCGCGTGGTCTCGAAGGCGGCGGCGCCGAACCCGGCCAGGACCGCCCCGCCCAGAGGGCGGTTCCCGGTGGCGCGGGCCACCGAGTAGCCGCCGATCAGACCGGCCGTGGTCAGGACAGCGCTGGGTACTGCGGGCATCGAGGACTCCCCGTTTGTCGTGATTGGGTCAGATCGACGATAGTCCCGCTCCGAGAGGCGCGCCATCCGGCACGCGTGTACTGGTCCGGGGAGCGCTTGAACCACCGCTCCGTGCTGATCACCGGGCGGCTGATTCCGCGTCACGCTCGGGACACGAACCATAGGTTTCGGCTGGTGTACGTGCCAGGCTAGGGGCAGACCACTACCGCCTTCCCGTGCGTCTCTCCCGTTCCGGCCTGGAACCGGAAAACTGTACGCAACGTCGAAGCCGATAGTTCCCGACGTCCCGTTACAAGGAGTGCATGCCTATGTCGTTCGCGCAGACCGTGCGCGGCGCGGCCAGTGCGGTAGCCCAGGGGGGCGACCCGCGCCAGGCCGTGACCGACGCAGTCCAACAGGCCGCGGGCCAGGTGGGCGGACAGGGGGCCGGCCAGCGGTCCGGTCAGAGTTCGGAGAGCGGTCTCGACCCGCAGGACTTCGTCGCCGCGCGTGAGCAGGGTGCGTCCGTCGACACCCGTATCGAGCAGAAGACCACCTCGCTCAACAACGCCGGCGAGGCCCTCAACCGCAGCTACTACGAACGCGGCCGCAGCGGCCCCGTTCACGTCATCTGTCCGATGGTCACCCCGCGGGGGCGCACCCTCGTCACCATGCTCCCGGCGATCGCCCTGGTGGTCATCGGTGTCATCGGGTTCTCCACGGTGACGGCGACGGCGATGGTCACCGGCGCCAACCCGCTGCTCAACCCCTTCTTCGGGATCCACTACTGGGTCATCACCCTCGCCGTCACCGGCTTCATGTGGTGGCGCCAGGGCATGGTGATGGTCCCGGACGGCTGCAAGGCCATCATGACGCGGTTCGGGAAGATGGAGGGCCTTCTCGACCCGGGCCGGGTCACGCTGTTCAACCCCTGGAAGCGCGTCTCCTACATCGTCAACACCGAGCGTGAGTACCCGTTCAACGCGCCCATCCGGTCCGCCCCCACCAAGAGCGGTGTCCAGGCCTCGGTCGACCTGTTCGTGCAGTTCAAGATCAAGAAGCCGGACGACTTCGTCTACACCCTGGGCGGTGTCCACGGCTTCCAGGAGAAGCTCAACAACGCCATCAGCGAGACCACCCGCAGCCTCATCTACGAGCAGGAGGCCTCGGCGATCTACGACATGGTCGGCGAGGGCACCCAGGGCCTGCTGACCTCCCTGAACAGCCAGTTCAACGGCATCATCGAGCTGACCAGCGCCAACATCACCCACGCCGAGCCCTCCAGCCAGGAGTACCGGATGGACCTGGCGGCGCCGGAGATGGTGCGGGTGGCCAAGGACGCCTACACCTTCGAGTACGAGCTCCAGCTGCGCAAGGAACAGAACGAGGGTGACCTGAACAAGGAGCTCGCCACCCTCAACGAGACGCTCTCCGCGATCCAGGCCGACATCGCCCAGTACCAGGCGCAGATGGACACCGCCCTGGAGCGTGAGACCAACCGGGCGCGCGCCACCGCCCGCCAGCGGTTCGTGGAGGCCGAGTCCGAGGCCAACGCCAACGCCGCGCTCCTGCAGGCCCAGGCCCTGGACATCCGCGCGGTCAGCGCCGCCGAGGCGCCCGAGATCCTCAACTACCGGTTCCGGGAGAACCTCCTGGACAAGCTGGAGTCGGTCGCGGACAGCCTGCCGCAGGTGCTGCGGATCGGTTCGGGCGACGCCGCCAGCGTCGACTACCTGCGCATCGCCCAGGAGATCATCGGCCAGAGCGACACCGCCCTGTTCTCCGCGCAGGACATGGCCGCGATCCGGGAGCGTCTGGGCGAGATCAACGCCCGTATCTCCCAGCGCGAGCAGGAGATCAACGCCCTCATCGAGGAGGAGGCCAACGAACGCCGCGGCCCCTCCGCCGAGGACCCGGGCGAGGACCTGGTCGAGGAGATCCGCCAGTCGGTGAGCGACGACGCCATCGACGAGCGCATCTCCGAGGTCGCTCCGTCACCGGGTACCGATCCCGCCTCGCCCGCCGAACAGGCTCCGCGCGGCGGCCCGGCCACCCACAGCGGTCAGGCCCCACCGGCAGGGCAGTCCCCGGTCGACGCCCCGCCGCCCTCCGGCGCACCTTTCCATAACCCGCAGGACCCGCAGAACCCGCCGCCGCCCCCGTGGCCGCAGGGCGGTTCCCAGGGCCAGCACCCGGGAGGTCAGTAGATGAGTGAGTCCTTCAACCCCGGCGGCGGCTCCAACATCAAGGAGTCCCTCTCCTCGTGGGGTGACCTCGCGGGTCTGCTGCGCGGCGGTGACCAGGGCGCGATCGTCCCGGTCGTCATACCGCGTGACAACCGCGGACTGCGCTGGACCATCCTGGTGTGGTTCGGCCTGTTCGCGATCAGCAGCGCGCTGATGATGACGCTGAACGCGGCGTTCGGCAGCGGCCTGTCCGGCGTGGCCTACGGCGCCCTGGCGGTGCCCACCCTGATCGTCGGTGTGCTCAGCGTGCTGCTCGGGGGCCTGTGGTGGTGGCGCGGCGCGATCGTGGAGATCGAGCAGGGCACTGACGGCATTCTCACCAAGTACGGCAAGTTCACCGAGGTCATCGGCCCGGGCCGCCACTACCTGTGGCACCCGTGGAAGCGCGTGGACTTCGTGGTGGACACCAGCACGGAGATCCCTTACACGGCCCCGGTACTGGCCTGCCCCACCCGGGAGAACGTGCCGCTGAAGTCGATCGAGTTCTTCCTGAAGTTCCGGATCAAGGACTCGCACAGGTTCGTCCTCACCATCGGTGCGAGCAACTTCGACCTCGTGCTCTCCAGCGCGGTGCAGGACGCCATCCGTCAGCGCAGCCGCATGGTCAACACCGAGTCCGCCTACGACCTGCGTGGCTCGAACGTCGAGGACATGCGCGGCCTGCTCAACAACCAGCTGAGAAAGTACGGCGTCGAGATCACCGGCTGCAACATTCCGGACGTGCAGCTGCCCAACCAGTACCAGCAGCACCTGGCCACCCGGGAGCGGGTCGCCAAGGAGCTGGTCGCCTACGAGCAGGAGTGGGAGCTCACGCGCAAGCGCCGGATCGACACCCTGCTCATGGACATCGAGCGTTCCAAGAAGACCCGCGACGCCAAGATCGTCGAGGTCAACGCCTCCCTCAACAAGGCACGCAAGGACGTGGCGCAGATGCTGGAGGAGCAGGAGACCGAGGCCCAGCGAGTGCGGTACGAGATCGAGACGCGCGGCCGGGCCGACCTGGTCGCCGCCGAGAACGAGGCCAAGGCACAGCGGCGTCTGGCCACCGCCTACCGGGACAACCGGGCGGTGCTGGAGTACGAGCTGGCCCGGCGCCGCCTGGACGTGGGGGCCAACCTGGCCGAGCGCGCACCGCGCCCGGTCGTGGTGCAGACCGAGGGCGGATCCGGTGACGGTTCCGCGCTGTCCACGCTGCTCACCGCGCAGCTGCTGCCGCAGGTCATGAACAGCGCGGGTGGCTCCTCCGCCCGTTCGCTGGGCGCTTCGGCGGCCCAGGAGGCCTTCGAGAGCGCCCAGGGTTCGGTGGCCGCGGCCGCCGCCCGCCAGCAGCAGCTGGCCGAGGAGCACCAGAGCCAGCAGGACACCGCGATGCGCCAGCAGTTCGAGCGCGGTGAGGGTTACGGCGGCAACCAGGGCGGCGGCCGACGCGGTCGCTGACCCCTGGTTCAGTGCCGCCCGGCTCCTTCGGGAACCGTGCCGCCTGGTGCCTGCCAAGAACGGAGGAACGTGCGAGGGGCCCCGCGACATCTCGTGTCGCGGGGCCCCTCCTCTGCCTGTGGAGGAACGCTCTCACGCGGTGAGGGTCAGGGAACCGTACCCGGCGATGTCGATCCCGTGCCGGGCGGCGATCTCCACCAGGTCCTCGATCTCTCCCGCCTGGGCGGTGGCCAGGTCGTCGTCGCCGATGGCGTGGGCACGGCGCAGCGCGGTGATGGAATCGTGGATACGCAGGTGAAGGGTGAGCACGAACTCGCGCATGGAACCTCTCCTCGGGTGGGGCGGCGCTGCCTGGGGGAGAACCTTGAGGGGTGTCTCCCGGGGGACGCCCCCATCTGTACACGCCGAGGGTGAGAGAAGAGTTGGAGCGGGACAGCGCCCGGCAAAGAGCCGGTTAAGGGCCCGGGCCGCCGGTACCCGGGCGGTGCCGTCTGGCGGTGCCATCTGAGAGGGGCCCTGGACAAGGGAGGCCCGGCAGCGCCTCCGGGAGGAGCGCTGCCGGGCGGTGTGGAGTCACAGGCGAGTCAGGGCTACCGCGAGGGTTCACGGCGCGCGGGGATCAGTGGTCCACCCAGACGTACCAGTCACCGGAGATGTGCTCGTAGATCCGGGACCCCTGGCCGGGCACGAAGACCCCGACGGGGATCTCCTCGGTGCTGTGCGCCAGCCCGGCGCGGTAGAAGAGTCCGGCGTCCTCCACCTCGTAGTGGGTGACGTCGTCGGTCACCGAAACGCTGCGCAGCGAGTACATCCCGGTCCACTCCCCGTTGCGGGGGATGGTCGTGGGGTCGGCGATCTCGTCGCGGAGTTCGAGGAGCTGCTCGGCGGAGGCCTGCACGCGCATCTGCAAGGGCACGTCGGCCACGGCCAGGCCCAGAGAGAGGAAGGCGATGAGCGGCGCGGAGATCCAGCGCAGCCAGTAGTGGCGGATCATCGGACGGGCGACGGCCAGCGCGATCCCCAGGCGCAGTGCGCCCATACCGGCCAGGAGCAGCCCGCCGACCATGCCGATGACGAACGTGGGCAGGTGCCCCGCCGGCATGCTGTCCTCGAAGAGAAGGACGAGTCCGATCACCCCGCACGCGGGAATGTAGAGCCGACCGGGCGGGCGCGAGGCCCAACTGATCAGCCGCTGCGCCAGCGTCGGCTTCTCGGCGATCTCGATCAGCTTGGCCACGGACCCGTCAGGGTTCGGGCCGGAAGCTGAGGCGGACATGACGTTCCCCCCACCGAATCCGGGTCATGGTGGCGCGGGCCCCGGGGCAGCCGAAGGGCTCGAACGGGCCGCGTCACAGTCGATACGGCCGTTGTTGTGCGGCCTGTTCCACAGGATAGAGCAGAGGCGGGGCGTGTTCGGGGCGACGGGGCGAAATAGCGGGAGCTTTCCCCCGTGCCGTCGACGGTGCCCGGCGCCGGACAGGTCGGGGCACCAGGGGCCGTGGTGAGAGGACCAGGTAGTCCCAGGACCACCGTCCACCACCCACCGCCATCAGGACGCACACCGCCGTGACCAGCGCGGTCGCTCCCCAGGAGTCGAACGGGGACAGGTGCGCGGCCCCGACGGTGAGGGTGCCGACCACGGCGGACAGGGCCAGGAGCGGCCCGGTGAGCCATGTGAGCAGGCCCACGGCGAAGGCCACGGAGAGCGCGACCAACAGGGCCGGGGCCAACGGCGCTGCGAAGGCGGCGACGGGCATCCCGGCGTCGGACAGTCGCTCGGCGACCAGATCCTCCTGGCCGCGCAGCGCCAGGCCGTACTCTGCGAACACCCAGCCCACGCCCACGCGGGTGGCGGCGGAGATGACGTCGTAGAGGCGGCCGCGCAGGATGGAGGGCTTGGCCGACCGGGTGGCCAGGGTGGATCGGGTGGGACGGGTGGAGCGTTTCGGTGGGGGTTCGGGCCGCATCATCGGCCTGGTGCGCTGCATGTCCATTCCTTTCGGCAACCCGGCGCGGCGGTTCCAACAAGCGGAAACTACCGAAAGTAGCGCTCACTTACCCGGTGTCACTCTCGGAGAGTCGCGCAAAACCCACCGGATTGGGCCCGTCGGTTCCGGCGGGCCCCGGCGGTCCTCGGCCGAACCGGCACGGAAGGTCACCCGCCCGCTCTAGGGTTGTGGCGTGCCGACGATTCGCCAGCAGAACAGCTCCGCCCGCAAGAGCGGCCCGCCTCCCGCGCCCACCCTCGAGATCGAGAGCGAACTCCGCGCCGCGGGTGCGCGCGTGGTGGCCGGGGTGGACGAGGTGGGCCGGGGCGCCTGGGCCGGGCCCCTCCTGGTCTGCGCCGCGGTCCCCGGTCAGGGCGAACCGCCCGCCGGGCTCACCGACTCCAAACGCCTGACCCCGAAACGGCGCCGCGAGCTCGCCGCGCAGATCGAGCCGTGGGTGGCCGATCACGCCTTCGGCTGGTCCGAGGTGGCCGAGATCGACGAGTTCGGTATGACCGAGGCCCTGCACCGGGCCGCCCGCCGCGCCCTGGACGCCCTGGAACCCCGCCCCGACGCGGTGCTCCTCGACGGCCGGCATGACTTCATCGGCCGCCCCTGGCGGGTGCGCACCCAGGTCAAGGGCGACCTGACCTGCGTGAGCGTGGCCGCAGCCGCGATCCTGGCCAAGGTACGCCGGGACTCCCTCATGGCCGAGATCGCCGAGGAGCACCCCGGCTACGGTTTCGAGAAGGCCGCGGGCTACCCCTCGCCCACTCACCGGGCCACCCTGGCCGAGGCAGGGCCCACCCCCTATCACCGCATGAGCTGGGCCTACCTCGACAACCTGCCCCGATGGCGCCACCTGCGCCGGGTGCGCCCCGCCCCCGACGGTCAGATCCCGCTGCTCTGAACCCGCTGCCCCCGGCCGGGGCGCCCGGAACCCGAGGCCCCGAGCGGGCCCGAGCGGACCCGCGACACGCCGCTCCGCACTGGACATCCGGCCCCACTTGGGGCAAGGCTGTTCTCCGGGGTGTGCCCGCCTGCCGCACGGGTGGCCGACCGCACCCGCCCCAAGGAACACGAGCAGCCGCGTTCACGGCCACAGCCACGGTCGCGTCGCGGGTGTCGGCCCCCTCCGACCCCGGCCCGCCCCCGGGCCGACCACGCGACCCCCACGCAGGAAGGGGCTATGGATGACGCGCGAACTGCGCTCCACCGCCGCCGCGCAGGCCGACCGCGCCTCGGGACTGGACCGCCTACGCGCCTTCTACCACCGGATCCCCCTCGGTCGGCGGCTGGTGGCCGCACTGGTGATCGTCACGGTGGTCGCCGTCGTCGCCCTCGTCCTGAGCCTGCCCGTGTTCAGGTTCGTGCTCGGCACCGTGCTGTTGCTGGTGGCCTTCTCCGCCCTGATGCGCTCCCTCGACGCCTTCCTCACCGTGGTGGTCTCGGTGGTGTGGCTGCTCATCGCGGTACCGCTCTTCCAGATCCCGCTCACCGCCCAGCCGGTCACCCTGCTGGTCCTGCCGTTGCCCTTCCTGGTGGCCCTGGCGGCCAGCCGTGCCCGTGAGTTCCCCGTCTGGCACACCTGCCTGCTCGCGCTGACCGCGGGGCTCGTCCTCGGGTTCTCCGTGGCGCTGCTCGGCATGATCGTCGAACCCTTCCCCGGCGGTGCCGGGATCGCCGCGCTCTACGTCGCCGCGGGAGCAGGACTGCTGTGGCGCCTGCTCGCCTCCGGGCAGGTGGCCAAGGAGAGCCGTGAGAACGACGAGAAGCGTAGGGACGGCACGTCCAGACCGCAGCCGGGCGGGGTTCAACCGGGTGGGGGCCAGCGCGGGCCCGCGGGGCCGGGGCCGGGAACCGGTCCCGGCCGCAGGGGGGATGCCGAGAGCGTGCGCGGCCGCGGCTCGGACGGGGTCCGCCGGGGCAAGGCCGCCGAGGACGGCGCCGACGCCGAGGAGGAACCCGTCCCGGTCGACGTGGCCCTGGCCGAGCTCGAGAACATGATCGGCCTGGACCCGGTCAAACAGCAGGTTCGCGGGATCGCCGCCTCCATCGAGGCCGCCCGACTGCGCGCCGACGCCGGGCTCTCCGTGGAGCGTCCCCTGCGCCACCTGGTCTTCTCCGGGCCGCCGGGTACCGGCAAGACCAGTGTGGCCCGCACCCTCGCCACGATCTTCCACTCCTTCGGGCTCCTGCCCACATCCCGGGTCGTGGAGGTCCAGCGCGCCGACCTGGTCGGCGAGTACCTGGGCGCCACCGCCATCAAGACCAACGAGCTCATCGACCGCGCCCTGGGCGGGGTGCTGTTCGTCGACGAGGCCTACTCCCTGGTCAACGAGGGTGACGGCCAGGCTGACCGGTTCGGTAACGAGGCCGTCCAGACCCTGCTCAAGCGGGCCGAGGACGACCGCGACCAACTGGTCGTCATCCTGGCCGGTTACGAGAAGGAGATGGACGCCTTCCTTGCCTCCAACCCGGGTCTGGCCTCGCGGTTCGCCACCCGGATCAGCTTCCCCAGCTACTCCTCCGCCGAGCTGCTCCGGATCGCCGAGAATCTCGTCGCCCAGCGCGGGGACTCCCTCGAACCCGAGGCCGCCCGCACGCTTCGGCAGCGGTTCGAACAGGCGGTCCAGCGCGAGGCGATCGACGAGCTCGGCAACGGCCGCTTCGCCCGTTCCATGGTGGAGAAGGCCTCCCAGGCCCGCGACGTGCGCGTGGTCACCTCGGGGGTGAGCGGCGACGAACCCGGGCTCCGTCCCAGCCCGGACGCCCTGGTCACCGTGCTCACCACCGACGTCGAGACCGCCTACTCCGAACTCACCTCCCGCCTGCCGGGCTTCGGGGAGTCCCCGGGCCTGGAGGAGGCGATGGCCGAACTCGACGGCATGATCGGCCTGGAACCGGTCAAGGAACAGGTGCGCTCCCTGGTGGCGCAGCTGCGGGTGGCGCGGTTGCGTGAGGAACAGGGGCTGCCGCACCAGCCGCCGATGCGCCACTTCGTCTTCTCCGGTCCGCCCGGTACCGGCAAGACCACGGTCGCGCGCGTGCTCGGCCGGGTCTTCTCGGCCCTGGGCATGCTGGGCCGGGCCGAGGTCGTGGAGGCCCAGCGCGCCGACCTGGTCGGTGAGCACCTGGGCGCGACCGCCGTCAAGACCAACCGGCTGATCGACCGCGCCCTGGGCGGGGTGCTGTTCGTCGACGAGGCCTACTCCCTGGTCAACCCCGGTTACAGCGGCGGCGACGCGTTCGGGGCCGAGGCCATCCAGACCCTGCTCAAGCGGGCCGAGGACGACCGCGACCGCCTCGTGGTGGTCCTGGCCGGCTACACCGACGAGATGGACCGCTTCCTGGCCTCCAACGCCGGGCTGTCCTCCCGGTTCAACGTGCGGGTGCGGTTTCCGTCCTACAGCCCCGAGGAGCTGTCCGAGATCGCGGACACCGTGGCGGCCCGCACCGGCGACGTCTTCGACGACACCGCGCGCGAGGACCTGCACAGCATCTTCACGCACGTGTGCGCCACCGGGTGGATCGACGAACTGGGCAACGGCCGCTTCGCCCGTTCGCTCTACGAGCGGGCCTGTTCCCACCGCGACCTGCGGGTCTCCCAGGATGTGGGGGAGTCGGCGACGGCGGCCGAGCTGACCGTGGTCACCAGCGAGGACGTCCGCAGGGCCTACGCCGACGCCACCCAGAACAGCTAGGGATCCTGGTACCCCGTCCTGCTACTGTCCAGTACATGACCGCTTCGCCCTCATCCTCCGCGCCCCCCGTCAAGCAGGCCCTGATCCTCGCCGGTGGACAGGCCACCCGGCTGCGGCCCTACACCGATACCCGCCCCAAGGCGATGGTGGAGGTGGCCGGACGGCCCATCATCGACTACCAGCTGGAGTGGCTGTCCTCGCACGGAGTCGAGCAGGTCGTCGTCTCCTGCGGGTACAAGGCCGAGGTCCTCCGCGAACACCTCGCAGCACGGCGGGGCGGGCCCGAGATCACCCTGCTGGTCGAGGACGAGCCGCTGGGCCGCGGCGGTGCCCTGCGCTACGCCGCCACCGGCCTACGGGACCCCGAAGCCCCGTACTTCGCCCTCAACGGTGACGTCCTCACCTGGTTCCCCCTCGACGAACTGACCGCGCGCCACCGCGCCAAGGGCGCCCTCGGCACCCTGGCACTGGCCCAGTTCCGCACCACCTGGGGCATCGTGGACGTCGACGGGGACGACCGCATCGAGGGCTTCACCCAGAGCCCCCTGCTGCCGGTGTGGATCAACGCGGGCGTCTACCTGTTCGAGCCGGGTCTGACCCCGCTCCTACCGGTCAGGGGCGACCACGAGTCCTCGACCTTCCCCGACCTCGCCAAGGAGGGGAAGCTGGCGGCCTACCGCATCGACGGTTTCTGGCGCGGGGTGGACACCGCCAAGGACGTCAAGGAGGCGGGGGCCGAGATCGAGGCCATGCGCGGGAAGGCCTGACCTGGTTCTGGCGGGGCACCGGGGCTGTAGGTATCGTCACGGACGTGAAGAATGACGGTTTCCTCCTCCCCAGTGCCCCCAACTTCCGCGACCTCGGTGGTCACCGCACGAAGGAAGGCCGCACCGTACGCGACGGTCTCCTCTTCCGCTCCGACGCCCTGCACAGCGTCTCCGAACAGGACCTGCCGACCTACCAGGGCCTCGGCATCCGCCAGCTGATCGACCTGCGCACCCACCACGAACGCGACCGCCTCCCCGACCTGGTCCCCGAAGGCGCGGAGTACGCCGCCGTCGGTGTCCAGAACGCCGAGGCGGCGGGGGCGAACTTCGTCGAGACGCTCGCGGACCCGGAGCGGGCTCGCGCGATGTTCAGCGACGGGGCGGCCGAGCGGTTCATGTTCAACGTCTACCGCGAACTGGTCTCCGACGCCGAGGCCCTGGAGGGCTACCGCGACCTGGTCGAACGCGCGGCCAAGGGGCCCACGTCCCTGGTCTTCCACTGCAGCGCCGGCAAGGACCGCACCGGCTGGGGGGCCGCCCTGCTGCTCACCCTCCTCGGGGTGGAGCGCGAGGCGGTCACCGAGGACTACCTGACCAGCAACGAACGCCAGGCCAACACCGACTTCTGGATGCGCGAACTGTCCAGGCACAGCGGTCTGCCCTGGGAGGACGTGCAGCCCATGACCCGCGTCCGCGCCGACTACCTGGACACGGCCTACACCCACATCGAGGAGCTCTACGGCTCCTTCGACAACTACGTCGTCAACGGCCTCAAGCTCTCCGGCGGCACCATCGAGAGCCTCAAGCAGCGGATGCTGGCCTGACCGCCCGAGTTCCCCGGTAGCGGCTCAGCCCCGTTCGCCCCACACCCCGTCGCGGCTGAAGACCTGCTCGCGGCCCTGTCCGACGCCTTCAGGGGTCCGCGCGGCCTCGGCGCCTTCGGTCGCGTCGACGAGGAGCCCGGCCAGTTCGTGCGGCTGGGAGAACATGGGCCAGTGGCCGGTGTCCATCGTGGCCAGGTTCCAGCTGTCGCCCCTGAGGAGCTCGGCGACGTCGGGGCCGGGTTCGGGGCCGTCGAGGAGGCATTTGACGTAGGTCGCCGAAAGCTCGCCGAGCGGGCGCTCCAGGACCGCCGGTTCGGTCAGTGTCGCCCCGGGATGCGGCCTCGAACCGGCCACGATCCGTGAGATCTGCTCCTCTGTCAGCCCTTGTCCCGCGTACTCGTCGGCGGGCAGCGGCGCCCAGAAGCCTCCGTGTTCGGCGAGGGAGTTCTCCACCATCGCCCGGCCCCCGGGCCAGGCGGACAGGAACGACTCGCCGTCAGCGGGAACGTTGGAATCCACGAACACCACGTGCAGCAGCCGGTCCCCGATCCGCTCGGCCGCCTGGCCGACCGGGATGCCCGAGTAGCTGTGCCCGACCAGGACGACGTCGCGAAGGTCGAGCCGTTCCACCGCGTCGACGATGTCCTGAACGTGCGCCTGCTGCCCGACCGGTTCCGGTCGGTCGCCCAGACCCGAGAGAGTCAGGGGACAGGCCCGGTGCCCGGAAGCCCGGAGCTCTGGGACCACCCCGTCCCACGCCCACGCACCGAGCCAGGCCCCTGCCGCCAATACGAGATTCGCCATGCCGGAGAAGCTAGTGCAGCCCCTCAGAGGGCGTCCAGGCGGCGGCGGAGGTCGCTCTCGCTGGTGGCGCTGAACAGGACCTCGGTGAGGGCGGACAGGACCGTGGGGCGGTCCTGGCCCTGGTCGAGCATGCGGCGGGCCGCCGCCCACAGGTTGGCCGGGCGGCCGTCCCACAGGCGTTTGGCGAGGCGTTCGTGGCGGTCCAGTTCTCGTTCGCGCTCGGGGTCCCTGCCGGTGACCGGGCGGTACCAACGGTCCTGGCCGGTGGAGTGGTGGCGGCCGTTGTGCGGAGTGGCGGCCTCGTACTCGCCGTAGTGGTCCAGCCGCAGCAGCGCCCGGCGGCCCTTGGAGGTGTCCGGGTCGAACTCCTCCGGCGCACCCGTGACGATCTCGCTGGCCAACAGGGGGAAGGCGAACATCCTGCGGGCCAGGGAGGCGAAGTCGCCGTCCGGGAGCAGACGGCGCACCGCCTCCTGGCGCAGGCCCAGAGGGCGGGCCGGATCGCGGTAGGTCTTGGTGAAGGCCGAGGTGGTCTCCCAGACCGCGTCCAGGGTCGCGCCGACCAGGGCCTCCGGCAGCTGGGTGCGGGAACCGGCCCAGCGCACCCAGGCCGCCAGGACGTGCGGCATGGACTCCTGCTCCTCGGGCAGCAGCACCACCCGGCCGGGCAGCCAGTGCAGCAGGAACGACTCCACCTTGCGCGGGCTCACCCGCAGCGGCCGTCCGGAGTCCACGTCGCAGCCGTGCGCGATGATGTGGTCCGCGCAGCGGCTCGCCGCGTAGGAGTCCGAGAGTTCGGCCGCCTGGTCCGAGGCGAGGAACCGGGCGGCCAGTACGGCGCGGCTGTCGCGCCGCCACACCGGGACGGGCGAGGTCGGCACTCCCTCGGGCGGCTGGGGGAGGCGCTGCACCCGGGAGGCGACCAGCGCGAAGTGCGCGGCCAGCGAACCCCCGGTCAGGTCGGCGGCGGAGATCCCCACCGGCTCCACCGTGGGCCCGGCGGAAGGGTCCGCGGCGGCGCCCGTGACCACGCGTTCGGTGCGTTCCAGGGCTCGGGAGAGCAGGGCCCTGGCCTCACTCAGCTCCAGTTGTTCGAAGTGGGCGAAGTCGTCGCCGCGGGCGCGTTCGCGACACTGTTCGAGCAGCAGGTCCACCTTGGTGGTCACCCACACGTCGCGCAGCAGTCCGCCGCTGTTGTGGTCCAGGACCAGGATCAGGGCGTGCTCGGGCGGTAGCGAGCCGCCGCTGTCCGGCGCGTCCCGGCTGAACACGCACACGACGTCGTCGGTGTCGCCGAAGCGGTCGTTGCTGACGTACACGGCCACGGGGGTCACCGCGCCGAGCTGTGCGGCCCAGGCCGGGGCCTGCAACCCCCGCTCGCGCAGGGCGATCATCCCCTGTTCGGCCAGCTCCCGCTGGGAGGCGGAGGTGCCCAGCGCGGTGATCGCGGCCAGCACGCCCAGCCCCGCCGGCTTGCCGGAGGCGGTGGCGTGCGTGATCAGCCCCTCGCCGAGCAGCCGCTCGACGTCCACCCCTGGTAGCCGCTCGCCCCACCAGGTGCCCAGAAGCTCGCTGAAGGCCAGCTCGGCGTCGAGCGGGTGCCGCATGGCGAGCAGCGCTCTGGCCGCGCGCAGCATCTCCTCGAAGGCTGCGGCGGGAACGTCGGGGCCGGTGGGTGAGGGCGAAGGGGAGGGCACGGTCTGAAGCGTATGCCAGTTGGAACAGGGTGTGCTCCCGCTTGTGGACAACGGGACCAAAGCCTGTGGAGATCGGGCCGTGCGGCCCGTGTGACGCCGGATCCCCGAGTGGCGACGACCCGCGGACAGCACGGAGCCGGGCACGAACCCCAGAGGTCCGTGCCCGACTCCGTGCGTCGGTTCAGCGCGGTTCGGGAACCGCTCGGTGACCGGCGAACAGTGTGGTTCCCGGCCGACGGAGGCTCTTTCGTACGGTTGAGGGCGGCACGGAGTTCACCATGGCCTCGAGGTGCTCGCGGGCGACCCGCTCGACGAGGTGTGGTGTGACCGTGATGCCCAGGTGTTCGACGCAGTTCCAGGTGTCGCTGACACAGCGCTCGACGCAGCGGTGGGACAGCCCGCTGAACTCGTCGTGTAGCCGCGCCGAGATCTGTCTGAGATCCTGGACCGGGAAGGTCTGGAGCATTCTCGCTCACACCCCTAGCTGAAGATGGCCTGGACGGTGACCTTCACCCATTCCACTTGTTCTGGACGGACTGTCAACCCCTCTCGCGGCACGCTGTTGATAAAACCTGGGGGAGGTGCCGTTTACTCGAGTCACGCCATCACCGCAGGTCAACAAGGCGAAAAGGACGTTTCGGACATATAACAACCCTGTTTCGAAGATTTCGCCGCAAACCGGCCACCCTTGCTCATCGTTGGTAATTATGGGAAAACACGCCCGCAAAACCCCCGGTCGGCTGTGTCGAGGGGGGCCTGTGGCCTAACATTTACCTTCCGTGTCCACGGTAGGTCCCCCGCCCCGACGGCCGTTGCGTGTGAGTCGGTGTGTCTTATGCTTGAGCCGTGACAGCGGCCGAGAGGAGTCATGGAGCGTGACTCCTGGGAGCCGTGGAGCCCCCGACCGGAATCGGCGCCGCGTACCCCGCGCCACAGCGCCGTCGCGAACGGGCGGTGGGCACAGGTGCGCAGGGGACCACGCGGTCCAGAAAAACCCCCATCGAAACACGGCTGGGGAATCCGACGGTTCCGGAGGTGTCGAGCAGTTGAGCGCCGAGACGTCCATTCCCCCACCCCGGATCAGCGTGGCGGAACTGCCAGACGCGGTGAAATCCCTCCTCACCGACGCCCCCATCGGATTCGCGCTCCTGGGCCCCGACGACGTCTTCGTCTCCATCAACCCCCGCATGGCCACCGTCTTCGGCAGCACCCCCGCCCGCTGCCTGGGCCGCACCCCCGACGAAGCCCTGAGGCAGGCCGACGACCCCGCCGGGGCCGTTGCCCACCGCGACTCGGTGCGGAGCGTGCGTGAGAGCGGTCACGCCGTACGCGGCCGCCACCGCACCCCCTCCGGGCAGACCTGGCACCTGACCTGGTTCCCGGTCAACGACCCCGCCAACGGGGACCAGCACATCGCGCTCATCGCCGCCCGCGACCACGAGGACGGCGCTTCCCACCGCGAGGATCAGCGCCTGCGCGCCCTGCTCCAGGCGGGCAACCAGATCGTCTGGTCCGCGGGCCCCGGCGGCGACATCCGCGAGGACTGCCCCCAGTGGCGGACCATCACCGGCCAGGACCTGGACGCCTACCTCGGCCGTGGCTGGCTCGACGCGCTCCACCCCGACGACCGGCCCCGCGTCGCACGGGCCTGGGAGGACGCCGTCCTGGACGTCACGCCCTTCGACGCCATGTTCCGCGTGCGCACCCGTGCGGGCGGCCACATCCACTACCGGGCGCGCGCCAACCCGATCATGGACGGAGCGGAGACCGCCGAGTGGGTCGGCACCCTGGTCGACATCACCACCGAGCGTGAGGCCGACGAACTCCGCCAGCGGCTCAACCAGCAGCTCAGCGAGGCGGCCATGCGCACCGCCCGCCTCCAGAAGGCCACCTCCGACCTCGCTGAGGCGCTCACCGCCGACGAGGTCGTCCAGGCCATGTCCGAGATCGGCCGCTCCGGCGTGGGCGCCGACCACACCTCCGTGGCCCTCTTCGACCGGGACCGGCTGCGCCTGCGGATGCTCTCCGCCGACGGCTGGGTGGGCCTGCCCGAGCGCGGTTTCTCGCTGGACTACCCCGACGTCGCGGCCAGGGCGGTGGCCGAGCAGACGCCCATC
The DNA here is from genome assembly GCF_014201115.1 of Nocardiopsis metallicus. Classification (GTDB taxonomy): domain Bacteria; phylum Actinomycetota; class Actinomycetes; order Streptosporangiales; family Streptosporangiaceae; genus Nocardiopsis; species Nocardiopsis metallicus. The sequence continues at coordinate 3,574,409 of NZ_JACHDO010000001.1, read as the reverse complement.
CTGGCCGCCAGCCCCACCGAGCTGCGCGAACTCACGGAGAACGCGCCCGAGGTCGAGGCCCTGCTCGAACGCACCGGGGAGCGCGCCTGGGTGGCGCTGCCGATGATGGCCGCTGGCCGCCCCATCGGGGCCCTGCGCTTCTCCTTCGACGCCCAGCGCGACGTCACCGACGAGGAGCGCGTCTTCCTGGAGGCGCTCGCCGGGCAGTGCGCCCTGGCCATCGGCCGGGCCATCGTCTACGAGCGCGAACACGGCACCGCCGAGGAGCTCCAGCGCAGCCTGCTGCCCGAGGAGCTCCCCCAGGTGGCAGGGGTGCGGCTGGCGGCCTACTACCGGTCGGGCTCACAGCACGTGCAGGTGGGCGGCGACTGGTACGACGCCTTCCTCCTGTCCGACGGCCGGGTCGCCGGGGTCCTCGGCGACGTCATGGGCAAGGGCATCCAGGCCGCCGCGGGAATGAGCCGGATCCGTAACGCGTTGCGCGCACTTGCGTTCTCCATGCCCGAACCGGCCGATGTGTTGACCGGACTCGACCGCATGTTCACGGCCACAGAGGGAATGGACCAGGTGACGACCCTGGTCTACTTCGTCCTGGACCCGGTCACCGGACAGCTCGACCTCAGCAACGCGGGTCATCTTCCGCCGCTCGTGGTCGCCGGGAACGCCGGGCCCTCGCTGCTCGACACCGAGCCCGACACACCGCTCGGCGTCAGCTCTGCGAGGGGTCATCACAAATTCTTCGTCCAACCCGGTAACACTGTCGCCCTCTACTCCGATGGACTGGTTGAGAACCGCAAACGATCCGTCGACGCCGGTCTCGACGAACTCGTCAGGGTGGCGTCCGCGGCTCAGCCCGAAGTGGTGGGCGATCCACAGCAGATGCTGGAGTACCTTGTTGAGAGCATGCTCGAAGGGTATGAGCAGGACGATGATGTCACTCTGCTCGCCGTTCAGCTTCCGGTGATCGATTCCGCGACGGAGCGGTAGACCGTACGAACAAGTCCATTGCCTTGCCTACAGTGAAGAAGCCGCCGCGCCCCGCGAAGCGGAGGTGAATCCGGCTTCCCCGCCCAGTGGGGACGATCCCAGGCCGCAGGTGGGAGAGGGTGCAGTGCCCGGTCCCGGCCGAACCGGACCACCGGGTTCGATCAATTCTCGCCACACGTCCGTTCGAGAGGTGTTTGTGTCATCTGCCAGTTCGACTCGCTCGAAGCAGTCCGAGTCACTGCAAGAGCCCGTCATTCAGCAGCTGATCGAGCGTGGGCGGTCCCAGGGCTTTCTTGAGCCCGAGGACGTGCGCCGTGCCTTCGAAGAGGCCGAAATTCCGATGTCGCAGGCGCAGTCCGTGCTCCGAAGCCTCGCCAAGGAGGGCGTGACGGTCCTCGTTCCGGAGTCGGCCTCCTCGCGGCGCAAGACCACGCGGCGCAAGACGGCTGCCCCTCGGTCCAGCACGACCACCACCCGCTCGACCACGACCACGAGTCGGGCCGCCAAGCCCGCCCGTGCGGCGGCCGCCCAGGAACAGCCGGAGACGGTCACCGCCGTCGTCGACTCCGCCGAAGGCCCCACCGCGAAGAAGGCCCCGGCCAAGAAGGCGGCGACCGCGAAGAAGGCCCCGGCCAAGAAGGCGGCGACCGCGAAGAAGGCCGCCGCCCCCAAGAAGGCCGCGGCCAAGAAGACCACCGCCAAGGCTCCGGCCAAGAAGGCGGCGGCGACCAAGAAGTCGGCGAAGAAGGACCTGGAGCTCGCTTCGGGCCCCGGCGAGTTCGCCGACGAGGGCCTGGACGACGACCTCGAGCACACCGGCGCCGAGCTGGAGCTGGTCGAGGACTCGACCGACTCCGAGAAGGAGGCCAAGCCCGCCAAGCCCGAGACGGTCGGCGCCCCGGTCAAGCCGAGCAAGGACGACGACTCCTTCGTCCTCTACGACGATGACGACGACGCGCCCACCCCGCAGGTGGTCGCGGCCGGCGCCACCGCGGACCCGGTCAAGGACTACCTGAAGCAGATCGGTAAGGTCCCGCTCCTCAACGCCGAGCAGGAGGTCGAGCTCGCCAAGCGCATCGAGGCCGGCCTGTTCGCCGAGGAGAAGCTGGCCGAGGAGGACGACGTCCTCACCTTCGAGCTCCGCGACGAGCTCGAGTGGATCTCCGAGGACGGTGGGCGCGCCAAGAAGCACCTGCTCGAGGCGAACCTGCGTCTGGTCGTGTCCCTGGCCAAGCGCTACACCGGTCGCGGCATGCTGTTCCTGGACCTGATCCAGGAGGGCAACCTCGGTCTGATCCGCGCGGTGGAGAAGTTCGACTACACCAAGGGCTTCAAGTTCTCCACGTACGCCACCTGGTGGATCCGCCAGGCCATCACCCGCGCCATGGCCGACCAGGCCCGCACCATCCGTATCCCGGTGCACATGGTCGAGGTCATCAACAAGCTGGCCCGCGTCCAGCGCCAGATGCTCCAGGACCTGGGCCGCGAGCCCACCCCGGAGGAGCTGGCCAAGGAACTCGACATGACCCCGGAGAAGGTCGTCGAGGTGCAGAAGTACGGCCGCGAGCCGATCTCCCTGCACACCCCGCTGGGCGAGGACGGCGACAGCGAGTTCGGTGACCTCATCGAGGACTCCGAGGCGATCCAGCCGGGCGAGGCGGTCAGCTTCACCCTGCTCCAGGAGCAGCTGCACTCGGTGCTGGACACCCTGTCCGAGCGCGAGGCCGGCGTCGTTTCCATGCGCTTCGGTCTCACCGACGGCCAGCCGAAGACTTTAGACGAAATCGGCAAGGTCTACGGGGTCACCCGCGAGCGCATCCGGCAGATCGAGAGCAAGACGATGTCGAAGCTCCGTCACCCGTCGCGCTCCCAGGTGCTCCGCGACTACCTGGACTAGGACGTGTGCGGCGGGTCCCCCGACGATCCGCCCCACGCGACCGACGCAGCCGGTCCCGGTGAAGACTGACGTCCCAGGCTGAAGCAGGACAACTGAAAAGCAGAACAGGCGCGCCCTCCCGAAGGTGATTCGGGAGGGCGCGCCTGGCGTTTGTGCCCCCTGCCTGCTCACGGGTGTGGCGACCCCCGCGTGTCCCTCGCATGACATCAGGCACTCACTGTCCCCGCACGGAGTCCGATCTCCATCCGACGCGAACCATGCTGCCCCACGCACTGTAGGTGCGGCATAAAGTCACCCGGGCCCCGTTTCACGCGTCAGGGAACCCCCTTCGGTACGGGTTCGGCCGCCGGTAGCGGCACCGGCGCGGGGCCGCGGTCTGGGGTTCGGGGGCGGGATCACCGGGGTGAGCTCAGTCGCGGATGACGACGTCCATCGTGCGCGCGGTCCCCGGCCTGCCCGCGGGTGGCAGCTCCACGGCGTGCCCGAGGTCGCGCAGCGCCGAGACCAGCTCCTCGGGCGTCTCCGCCTGGACGTTCTCACTGACCAGGGCACGGGCGATGTCGCCGCGGGCGGCCTTGGCCATGTGGCTGACCACGGAGCGCTTGGTCACCCCGGCCACCTCGCGCTCGCGGAGCACGCGCACCGCCACGGTGCGCTCGGCCGCGGCCCCGGTGGGCTTGAAAGCCGCCGCGTAGGCCGCCGAACGGCAGTCCACCAGCAGGCTCCCCTCCGTCAGCTCCCCGAGCGGGGCGGTCATCGCCTTGCGCCAGTACGCGCCCAGAGCGCCCAGCGGCGGCAGCTTCACGCCCATGGAGAGGCGGTAGGGCGGAAGCTGGTCGGCGGCGCCCACGACCCCCCACAGGCCGGAGAAGACCAGGATCCGCTCGCGGGCGCGGTCGCCGTGCTCGGCCAGCAGCCCGGGCAGGCCGAGGCGGTCGTAGAGCACACCCGTGTAGAGGTCGGCGGCGCGCAGCGTGGGCGCGGTTGCCAGGTCGAGGTTGCGCTTGACGGCGTCGGCCTGGCCCGCGGACAGCCCGAGGACCTCGCGTGCGGTGTCCTCGGGTCCGGAGCAGAGTTCGGTCAGCGCGGTTACCACCCGTTCCCGGGCCGGTGCCAGTTCCGGCAGGACCAGCGCCCCCGGGTCCAGGCGGGGGCCCTCGCCGGAGGTGGCCTTGCCCTCGGAGGGCGGGAGCAGGATGAACATGAACTCTCCAGGTCGCGGGTGCGGTCTCGGGTGGGACGGGGCGTGTGCGGTGGGGGCCTGCCCATGTTAGGGCGTGCCCGGCCGGATAGGATGTGCCGCTTCCGACACCAGGGACAGTGAGGGAGCGAACATGCACGCATGGGCGGCACGGGTGACCAGGGACTGGCCCCCGTTCCACAGCGAGTCGCGGGGCGGCTGGCGGTTCGGGCTCGCGGAGGGGTTCACCAAGCGGGCCAACTGCGCCCTGGTGGAGGACCCCGGTGCTGACGTCGCGGAGGTCACCGCGTTCTACCGCGGACACGGGCTGCGTCCCTGCGTGCAGGTGTGGCCGGGGGAGGAGGCCGTGGACGCACGCCTGGCCGAGCAGGGCTACGCGGTGGTGGAGCCCACCCTGGTGCTGGCCCGAGAGCTCACCGAGCGTCCCCGGGGGCCGGGGGCGACCCTGGTCTCGGACGGCCCGACGGAGCGCTGGACCGAGCTCTTCGCCGAGACGGGCGTCTCCCCGGAGTGGGCCGACGGCGTCGTGCGCATCCTGAGCGGGGTCACCGCAGCCTACGGGGTCCACGAGAGCGGGGACGGCCGCGGCTGCGCGGTGCTGGACGGGGAGTCGGTGGCGATCTGCGGGATGGTCACCGCCCGCGCCGCACGGGGCCGGGGGGTGGCCGGGGCGATCCTGGCGGACCTGCTGGCCTGGGCGCACGACAAGGGAGCCCGCCGCGCCTACCTGTGCGTGGTCGCCGACAACGAAGCCGCCCTGCGGCTGTACCGGGGAGCGGGGTTCGAGGAGGTCTCGCGCTACCACAACCGGGTGCTGGCGGACTGACCTCGGAGGTCACCCCCGAACCGGTCCTGACCCCGCTGGGCATCCGCACCCCTCACGACGAGAGCGGCGCAACGAGGGCGGCACAACGAGGACGGCGGCCCCCGATACCCCGGGGACCGCCGTCGACGTTTCGTGGTCGTCGTGGCTAACGCTCTTCCGCGTCCTTCTTGCTCTCGGTGAGCTTGTCCGTCTCGTCCTGGATGTCCGAGGCGATCTTGCGGAGTGAGTCGTCGTGCTTGCGCATGTGGTGTGCACAGAACAGGAGTTCGCCGCCAGAGTTAAGCAGCACCCGGACGTACGCCTGTGCGCCACAGCGGTCGCAGCGGTCAGCAGCCGTCAGCGGCTGAGTGGGGGCAAGGGTTCCAGTCACTTCGCCATCCTCAATACTCGGCGTTAGTCACCTCTGACAACATCTAACCCGACCCAGACGTTCCCAACCGGCTCCCCTGTACGCCGACAGCGGAATCCGCCCGGTTCATGCCTGGATGGCACGCTTTGGGGCCCTTCTTGATGGACGTCGTTTCTACTCCTTGTTGTACCCCTTGGTAAGGCCCGGCTATCCCCGGAAACCGGGAGTATCCAGGTCGCATCCACCAGAGGTGGTAGTCTCGCGCGGGGCAGGCCCGTCCGACCCCCACGTCGGTCCGTTCCGACCCCCACGTCGGTCTGTGGAGCCCGTCACAGCGGCCTCGGCGACGACGCCGGCGACCCGCATCCGGGGGACACGACCCCGCCCACACGCGGCCGTGCCACGGCAAAGCTCCCGGCTGGCCGTAGCCTGGCCCCCTCAACCGTCGGTGCGGCGCGGTACAAAGGGCACGCACCGCACAGCCACGATGGCCCTCGATACGCAGGAGATGTCCGAGTGACCGCCTTGACCGCAGCCGTCCACGATCCCGGGGACTACTCCGCCCGGCACCTGTCGGTCCTCGAAGGCCTCGAGGCGGTGCGCAAACGGCCGGGCATGTACATCGGGTCCACCGACAGCCGTGGCCTCACGCACTGCATGTGGGAGATCATCGACAACTCCGTCGACGAGGCCCTGGGCGGCTTCTGCGGACGCATCGACGTGACCCTGCACAGCGACGGCTCCGTCTCCGTCAAGGACGACGGCCGCGGCATCCCCGTGGACACCGAGCCCAAGTCCGGCCTGCCCGGTGTCGAGCTGGTCATGACCAAGCTCCACGCGGGCGGCAAGTTCGGCTCCACCTCCTACACCGCCGCCGGCGGCCTGCACGGCGTCGGCGCCTCCGTCGTCAACGCCCTGTCCGCCCGGGTGGACGTGGAGATCGACCGCCAGGGGCACACCCACGCCATCAGCTTCCGCCGCGGCATCGCCGGACGCTTCGCCGGCGAGGGCCCCGACGCCGAGTTCACGCCGGTCTCCGGCCTGGAGCAGATCCGCAAGGTCGCCAAGAAGATCACCGGCACCCGCATCCGGTTCTGGCCGGACATGCAGATCTTCCTCAAGGACGCCGAGATCGCCCGGCAGAACCTCCTCGACCGGGCCCGCCAGACCGCCTTCCTCGTACCCGGGCTGACCATCGCGGTGCGCGACGAGCGCGCCGAGGGCGAGCCCGCCTACACCGAGGACTTCCGCTTCGACGGCGGGGTCAGCGAGTTCTGCACCTTCCTCGCCCCGGACGACCCGGTCAGCGACGTCCTGCGCATCCAGGGCTCGGGCAACTTCACCGAGACCGTCCCGGTACTGGACGAGTCCGGCCACATGGTGCCCGCCGACGTCGAGCGCCGCCTGGACGTGGACGTGGCCCTGCGCTGGGGCACCGGCTACGACACCACCGTGCGCTCCTTCGTCAACGTGATCGCCACCCCCAAGGGCGGCACCCACATCAACGGCTTCGAGCGGGCCCTGGTCCGGGTGATCAACGACCAGCTGCGCGCCACCAAGCTGCTCAAGAACAGCGACGACCCGGTCACCAAGGACGACACCCAGGAAGGGCTGACCGCGGTCGTCACCGTGCGCCTGCCCGAGCCGCAGTTCGAGGGTCAGACCAAGGAGATCCTCGGTACCTCCGCGGCCTCCCGGATCGTCTCCCAGGTGGTCGGCAAGGAGCTCCGCGAGTTCCTCACCTCCACCAAGAAGGCGGAGAAGGCCAAGGCCCGTACCGTCATGGAGAAGGTCGTGGGCGCCGCCAAGGCGCGCCTGGCCGCCCGGCAGCAGCGGGAGACCCAGCGCCGCAAGAACGCCCTGGAGAGTTCGGCCCTGCCCGCCAAGCTGGTGGACTGCCGCAGCGAGGGGCTGGAGCACAGCGAGCTGTTCATCGTCGAGGGTGACTCCGCGCTGGGCACCGCCAAGCTCGCCCGCGACTCGGAGTTCCAGGCGCTGCTGCCCATCCGCGGCAAGATCCTCAACGTGCAGAAGTCCTCGGTCGCGGACATGCTCAAGAACGCCGAGTGCGCCGCGATCCTCCAGGTCATCGGGGCCGGTTCGGGGCGGACCTTCGACCTCGACGCGGCCCGCTACGGTCGCCTGATCCTCATGGCCGACGCCGACGTCGACGGCGCGCACATCCGCTGTCTGCTGCTCACCCTCATCTACCGGTACATGCGGCCGATGCTGGAGGCCGGGCGGGTGTACGCGGCGGTGCCGCCGCTGCACCGCATCGAGCTGACCAACGTTCGGCGCAAGCGCGGGGCCAAGCCCGAGGACCGCTACATCTACACCTACTCGGACGCCGAGCTCGAGCGCACCCTGCTGGACCTGGAGAAGCGCAAGATCTCCTGGAAGGAGCCGGTGCAGCGGTACAAGGGCCTGGGTGAGATGGACGCCGACCAGCTCGCCGAGACCACCATGGACCCGCGCCACCGCACCCTGCGCCGGATCCGGGTGGAGCAGGCCGAGGAGGCCGCGTCCGTGTTCAACCTGCTGATGGGCAACGAGGTGGCCCCGCGTCGCAAGTTCATCCAGGAGGGCGCCCAGGAGCTCGACCTGGAGCGCATCGACGCCTAGGCGGTACCCGAGCGGTACTGACGAGGGGTGCCCGGACCGATCCGTCGGCGCGGGCGCCCCTCGCTGTCCGCTGCCGTGCTCTGCGCCGACCGTTCCCCGTCAGGGGGCCTTCGGCGGTTCCCAGACCCCGTCGGCGAAGAAACGGTCGATGGCGGCCCGGTAGGGGGTGGGGTCAAGGCCCCGCTCCGACACCCAGTCGTCGTTGTAGTAGCTGTGCTGGTACCTTTCGCCGCCGTCGCAGATCAGGGTGACCACGCTGCCCCCGCGGCCCTCACGGAGCATCCTGGCGACCAGGTGCCACACGCCCCACAGGTTGGTGCCGGTCGAGCCGCCCGCGCACCGGCCGGTGAGGTCGTTCAGGTGACGCATCGCGGCGATGCTCGCGGCGTCCGGCACCGGCATCATCAGGTCGATCACCGAGGGCACGAAACTCGGCTCCATGCGGGGGCGGCCGATGCCCTCGATCCTGGAGGGCATACCGGTGGCGTAGTCGGCGGCACCGGTCACCCAGCCGGGGAAGAACGCCGAGTTCTCCGGGTCCACCACGGCCAGGCGCGTGTGCAGGCGCCGGTAACGCAGGTAGCGCCCGATGGTCGCCGAGGTGCCGCCCGTGCCCGCGCCCACCACGACCCAGTCCGGGCAGGGGTGGCGCTCCATGGCGAGCTGCTCGAAGATCGACTCGGCGATGTTGTTGTTGCCCCGCCAGTCCGTGGCCCGCTCGGCGTAGGTGAACTGGTCCATGTAGTGGCCGCCGGTCTCGGCGGCCAGGCGCTCGGCCTCGGTGTACATGTCCGGGGGGTTGTCCACGAAGTGGCAGCGGCCGCCGTAGCGCTCGATCAGCGCGATCTTCTCCGGGCTGGTCTTGCGCGGCACCACCGTGATGAAGTCCAGCCCGATCAACTGGGCGAAGTAGGCCTCCGAGACCGCCGTGGAACCCGAACTGGCCTCCACGATCGTGGTTCCCTCGGTGATCCACCCGTTGGCCAGCCCGTACAGGAACAGTGACCGCGCCAGCCGGTGCTTCAGACTGCCGGTGGGGTGCACCGACTCGTCCTTGAGGTACAGGTCGATGCCCCATTCCGGGGGCAGCGGGAACACGTGCAGGTGGGTGTCGGCCGAACGGGTGTCGTCCGCTATCACCTTCCGGACGGCCTCGTCGGCCCAGGACCGGACACTGTCGGAACATCGGTCGACCCAGGGGATCCCCGGGTCTGGACTGTCTGCGGTGGGAGCCATGCCTTGCAGGTTATCCGGCACTCGACCGGGCCGATCCCGACGATTCCGCCGGAGCGGACCGCTCCGCGCACACGAAGGGCCGGGTCACGGGGACCCGGCCTCGCGGCGGCGGTGGTCAGTCCAGGGAACCGCCGGTCATCACCGAGTACATGCGGCGGTAGGTGGCCGCCTCCTCGTGGCGGCTCTGCCGCTCCAGGGTGCGGGCCAGGGCGATGTGCGCCCAGTTGTCCACCGGGTCGAGTTCGATGAGTTTGCGGAAGGTCGACTCTGCCTTGTTGAGCTGTGCGGACTGGAAATAGGCGCGCCCCAGCAGTTCCAACAGGGAACGGCTGCCCGGTTCGTTCTCCACGACGGGTTCCAGGGTGCGGGCGGCGTAGATGGGATCGCCCAGCTCCAGGAACATACGGGCCTGGTTGAAGGTGTCGTAGGTGCTCTCTTCCACGGTGCTCCTCTCGACGGTGTCACACCGTCCCGGGTCTCAACGGTCACGGGGGTGATCGCATTCCCGGGGGATGGACGAGGCGGGTGCGGGGCCCGGGGGCGGGTGGTTCGACCACCCACAGGAGTGATCCCCGCGCCCGGCCGCCACGACACCTTCACCCACGGAGCGCAGCCCGGATCAGAGGCCGGTCGGGGTGACCTTCCCGCTGTCCACGTCGTAGATCGCACCGGCCACCGGCAGGCCCTTGGGCAGCAGCGGGTGGTGCCTGATGCGCTCCAGGTCGTGCTTGAGCGCGCCCAACTGGTCGTTGTCGGTGTGGAACTCCAGGCTGCGTGTGTCCACGCCGTACTCGCTCATGATGAGGTCGTGCACGACGTCGTCGTTCTCCACCGACGCCATCTTGCAGCGGGTGTGCGGCAGGACCAGCACGCGTTCGACCCCCAGCAGGTACACGGCCAGGACCAGGGTACGCAGGGTGTCGTCGGTGACCCGGGCGCCCGCGTTCCGCAGGATCTTCGCGTCACCCGGCTTCAGGCCGAGCATGTCCAGCGGCTCGATCCTGGAGTCCATACAGGTCACCAGGGCGAGGCCGCGTGCCGCCAGCGGCTTGAGGCCGGTGAGTGAGAACTCCTCGATGTAGGCGGCGTTGGCGCCGAAGACGTCGTCGAACGGCCCTGGGGGAGGGGTGGCGTCGGTGTTAGCGCTCAGGTTGTGTAACTCCCTATGTCTCTCGGGTGCGCGGCGATGCCGTGCACACAGGTAAGCACACCCGTGTGCACGGCATGTTGCGCGAAACTCAGGCGCCCGACCCGGGAGCGGTGATCCCGGAGTCGGTCTGGCCGCTACCGACCGTGGCGATGGGACTCGTCAGAGCCTCCCCCGAGCCGTCCCTGCGCTCGGTCAGGTCCGGCAGCCGGACCTGCTTGCCATCGGCCCGCGAAGCGCGGGCCGGGGCGCGTCCCACCCACGCGAACAGCAGGGTGTCCTCGCCCTTGAGGTAGCGGTGGCAGCGTACACCGCCGGTGGCCCGGCCCTTCGACGGGTAGGCGGCGAACGGGGTGACCTTGGCTGATCCGGACTGCGTGCCCTCCAGGGCGCTGCTGCTGCCCGAGACGGTCACCACGACCGAGTCCTCGGGGCTGGAGACCGCGCCGAACCACAGCACGCGGGCCTCGTCGGACAGGCGTACCCCCGCTACACCGCCCGCCTGGCGGCCCTGCGGGCGGGTGGTGGCGGCCGAGAAGCGCAGCAGCTGCGCCTCGGAGGTGACGAAGACCAGGTCCTCCTCGCCGGTGGACAGCTGGGTGACGCCGATCACCCGGTCACCGTCCTTGAGCGTGATGATCTCGAAGTCGTCCTTGTTGGGCGGGAAGTCCGGTGCGACGCGCTTGACCACACCGCCCACGGTACCCACGGCGAATCCGGGGCCCGTGGCGTTCATGGACACCACCGACACCACGCGCTCACCCTCGTCGAGCTGGACGAACTCACCCACGTCCAGCCCCGCGGCCAGGGGCGGGCGTTCCGGCTCGCCCTCGCCGTCCTCGGGGAGTTCGGGCAGCTCCACCACCGGGACGCGGATCATCCGGCCCAGGTCGGTGACGAACCCGATGTCCGAGCGCGAGGTGGTCGGGACCGACACCTCGATCGCGTCGTGCGGGGCGCGCAGGCCCGCGTAGACACGCGGAGGGGTCGCGCCCTTGGTCCGGGCGATGCGGCCCTCCACGCCCAGCAGCACGTGGCAGGGCTGGTCGGCCATCTCCAGCGGGATCACCGCGGCGCGGGCCGCGCCGTCGGCCTCGCGCAGCTGGGTGCGGCGCGGGGTGGCGAACTTCTTGGAGACGTCGTTGAGCTCCTTGGAGACCACCCGGCGCAGCTTCTTGTCCGACTCCAGGATGGAGGTGAGCTCCTCGATCTCCTGGTTGAGCTTGTCCCGCTCGGTCTCCAGCTCCAGCCGGTCGAAGCGGGTCAGCCGGCGCAGCGGGGTGTCGAGGATGTAGCGCGCCTGGATCTCGGACAGCTCGTAGGCGCCCATGAGGGACTCACGGGCCATGGCGGTGTCGTCGGCCTCGCGGATGAGCGCGATGACGCGGTCGATGTCGAGCAGGGCGACGAGCAGCCCGGCGACCAGGTGCAGGCGCTCCTGGCGCTTCTTGCGGCGGTGCTCGCTGCGGCGGCGGACCACTTCGAGGCGGTGGTTGACGTAGACCTCGAGCAGCTCGCGCAGGCCCAGGGTCTGCGGCTGGCCGTCGACCAGGGCCACGTTGTTGATGCCGAAGGACTCCTCCATCGGCGTGAGCCGGTAGAGCTCCTCCAGGACCGCCTCGGGGTTGAAGCCGTTCTTGAGCTCGATGACCAGGCGCAGGCCCTGGTTGCGGTCGGTCAGGTCCTTCAGGTCCGAGATGCCCTGGAGCTTCTTGGACTGCACCAGCTCCTTGATGCGGCTGATGACCTTCTCGGGGCCGACGCTGTAGGGCAGTTCGGTGACGACCAGGCCGGTGCGGCGGGCGGAGACCTTCTCGATGGCGACGGTGGCGCGGGTCTTGAAGGTGCCGCGGCCCTTGCGGTAGGCGTCGCGGATGCCGTCGAGGCCGACGATGCTGCCGCCGGTGGGCAGGTCGGGGCCGGGGACGAACTCGGTGAGCTCCTCCAGGCTGGCCTCGGGGTTGGCGATCAGGTGTCGGGCGGCCGCGATGACCTCGCCCAGGTTGTGCGGGGCCATGTTGGTGGCCATGCCCACGGCGATGCCGGAGGCGCCGTTGACCAGGAGGTTGGGGAAGGCCGCGGGAAGGACCTCGGGTTCGGTCTCCTGACCGTCGTAGTTGGGCTTGAAATCGACGACGTCCTCTTCGATGGAGGACACGAGCAGCTCGGCGGCGCTGTCCAGACGGGCCTCGGTGTAGCGCATGGCCGCGGGGGCGTCGTCGCCGCCCAGCGAACCGAAGTTGCCGTGGCCGTCGACCAGCGGCACGCGCATGGCGAAGGACTGGCTCAGCCGCACCAGGGCGTCGTAGATGGCGGAGTCGCCGTGGGGGTGGAGCCGACCCATCACCTCCCCGACGACACGGGCGCACTTGACGTGCCCGCGGTCGGGCCGCAGGCCCATCTCGTTCATCTGGTAGAGGATGCGCCGTTGGACCGGTTTCATACCGTCACGCGCGTCGGGCAGCGCGCGTTGGTAGATCACCGAGTACGCGTACTCCAGGAAGCTGCCGCGCATCTCCTCGGAGACGTCGATGTCGATGATCTTCTCGGCGAGATCCTCGGGGGGACGGGAAGTAGTACGGGCCATGTCCGTAATTCTGGCCTGTGCCAGAGACTGAAACGTACGGGGGCGCGTGGTTGGGCGTGTGTGAGTCGTGCGACTGGGGGGTTTCGCACGGTCTGTGGGGAGGGTTTTTCCTCCCCGTGACCAGACGGGGAGGAACGCCTCCGAGCGGTGGCGGGGCCGCTCGGAGGCGGCCCCGCCCAGGGGGAAGCGGGGGCGCGCGGACGCGCTGACGGTCAGTCGGTGAAGGGAATGCCCAGTGTGGCGCCTTCCTGGCCGCCGACGCGGACCTGTGAGGCCTGGCCGCCCAGGGCGCTCCAGATCTCCACGCGCACGGATCCGCCGTCCAGGTCCGCGAACGATCCGTCGCTGGAACTCAGGCCCTGAGCCTGGGTGTAGTTCTCCCAGCCGGGCAGGTCGTCGGTGGCGAAGTAGTGGTAGATCTCCTCCCGGTCGTGTGAGCCGTCACCGTCGAAGTCGTAGGAGACCCGCACCTGCACGGCGTTGCCGATCCCGTTTCCGGAGTCCACCGGCAGGGCGAAGGACGTGGAGCCGCCGGTGAAGGACCCGGTGAGGTCCTCGAGTTCGAGTACCACGCTGTCCGAAGGCGGGGCGCCGTCGTGGTTCTGCCCGTCCGCGCCCGGTACCGTGATCGTGCCCTCGGTGCCGCTCGGGCCGGTGGAGAGCCTCGTGTCCGTCAGGTGGAGGGTGCCGTCGCCCACGTTGCCCTCGCCCGGCCCCGGACCGGGGCCGGGGCCGTCCCCGTTGCCGGGGTCGCCTCCGCCGCCCTCTCCCACGGTGGAGCCCAGGGCTCCCGGCTCGACCTGGAGCGTTGTGCCGTCGGAGAAGGTCACCGTGAGCGGTGAGGCCCCCGGGTTGAAGGCCGTGTAGGCGCGTTCGGCGCCGTTGTCGAACACCGCGTAGTGGGCGGTGTCCGCGGTCACGGACGCGTCCACGGTGCCGACCTCGGCGAGGGTGGAGACCCACTGGTAGGTGTGCGGCTTGGAGCTGCCCGCCTCGGGTTCGTAGGTGTCCCACTGCTCCTCGAACATCCGCAGGGCGTCCTCGCCGTCGGAGAGCGCGCGGTGCGCCCAGTGGATGTCGCGCCAGATCTCGGGCTCCCCGCCGAGCTTGGCCACGAGGGACTCGTACATCGCACCGGCGTGCTCGGGGTCGTGCCCCAGGTACAGCGAGCCCGCGGTGATGGGCAGGTAGTTGATGCCGTAGTGCTCCTCGTGGCCGCCGTCCCACCAGATGCGGTAGTCGCCGCCGTCGCCCCAGACCATGCCGACGACGTCCTCGGGGTAGTCCTCGGGGAAGGTGTCGCCGCCAGCGTTCTGCCAGTAGCGGGCGATGGTGGAGGCCTGGGTGGTGTGCAGGTACACGCCGAGGTCGCGCAGTTCCTCGTCGCCGGTCAGCGCGCCGAAGTGGGCGGTGGCGGCGGCGAAGTGCATGCCCTCGGAGGAGGACTCCTGGTTGTTGCCCGCGGCGAACCCGGCGTGGCCGGAGGCCCAGCCGTGCCCGGCGTAGGGGGAGAAGGAGCGCAGGCGCGGGAACATGTCGCCGTCGGGGTCGGTTCCGGCCACGTCCTGGATGAGCAGGCGGATCATGCCGCCCCAGGCGTCCTCGTCGGCCCAGTCGCGATCGTAGCGGGCGACAACGGCGGCGGCCGAGACGAAGTAGCCGTAGTGGAAGTCGTGGTCGTTGAGCTCGGTGGCGGCCCCGAAGCTGTCGGGGTAGCCGAGTATGGTGCCCCACTCGGCGTCGTAGTGGAACTGGCGGGTTCCGCCCGCGGTCAGCCAGTCCTCCAGACGGCCCTGGACCAGCGACAGGAGTTCGTCGCGGGCCCCGGTGTGGCCGATGGAGTCGGCGACGGGGATCAGCTGGGCCAGACGGCCCATGGCCTTGCCGTCCCAGTACGTGTCGCCGGGCTCGGGGAAGAGCTCCTCCCCGGCGAGGACCTCGTCGATCAGGGCGGCCATCCGGTCGTGGTCGGCGCTGTCGACGGTGGGCAGGCTGGGCATGATGCCCTGGGTTGTGAGCTCGGTGGTGAAGGAGGTGCCCTCGGACACCCGCATCTCACCGCGCGGCGAGACGTAGGCGAGGTCGGTGAGGTCGCCGCTGACATGTGCCCACTGATGGGGGTAGAGCGCGGTGAGGGTGCCGGTCTCCTCGCCCTCCCTGGCCTCGGTCTGGAGCTGGTAGGTGCTGGTGAGGGTGGCCGCGGACTCGTCGTAGTCGTACTCCACGAGGGAGCCGGTGACGTGGGAGTGGGCGTAGGGGGCGAAGGCGTCCAGGTCCTCGGGGGAGGGCAGGACGGCCGCCGAGTAGTACCCCTCGTCCCCGGTGTCGGCGGTGAGCGTGTCACCGGAGACGGTCCAGGGGGAGCCCGAGGGCGAGAAGAGGGCGTAGTGGCGGCCGTTGACGGTGGCGCCGATGGTGGAGCCGTCCTCGTGCCAGATGTCGGGGGAGCCCTGGAAGGTCACCTCGGCGGCGGCACCTCCGGTCTCCGCGTAGGCGAAGGGCAGCCCCTGGCCGATGGTCACGCGCAGCTGGGCCCCGCCGCCCTCCCAGTGCGCGGTGACCGTCCAGTCGCCGCTGTCGGCGGTGCGGGTGTCGGGGGAGTCCAGTCCGGCGGCGCCGAGGGTGAGGTCGGTGACGGCGGTGTACTCGTACTTGAGGTCGTCGCCGACGAGCCGGTGGGAGTCGGGGTAGCCCATGTCGAGCCCGCCCGAGTGGGGGTTGAAGCTCAGGGGGTGGGCGAAGAGGTTCTCGCCGTGCGGGTTGTCGGGGTAGCGCTGGAAGATCAGCGAGGACCACCACTCGTTGGTGGGGGCCGGGCCGGTGTGGTCGTCGGTGACCTTGGGGGAGACCGGGGCGCCGTTGAGGTCGGAAGGGCCAGAGGCGCCTGCGGGGCGGGTGGTGGTGTAGCTGCCCGAGCCGACCGGGACCTCGGCGGCGCTGTCGGCGGAGGCCGGTGCGGCGCCCGTGCCGGTACCGGTGACCGCCAGGGTCGCACCGCCGACCACCAGGGCGGAGGCGGTGGCGAGCAGGCCCAGGGCGGTGCGGGTCCGGGGGCGTGCGTGCCCGGGTTCTGCTTGTGGGGACCCGTGGGGGTCCGGAGCGGGGGAGGGACGGCCTCGTGGTTGTGCCATCGCTTGCCTCTCATGAGTCTTCAGGTGGCCTGCTCACATTCGGGAGCGCTCCCATGAAATGTGAGCCTTGACGCTGAGTGTTCAGGTGGCTTCGCGAGAGCGCAATGGCACATATCTGGAAAGTTTCCATTCTGTTACCGAGGTGGCCTTGTGGGGGAAAATGGAACCGGGTGCCGAACCGTGTTCGTGTTCCACCGGGGGCTATGGGTGCCGGCGGGACGCTCCGCCGCTCCCGTCCAGCGGGCAGGGAGGGCCTGTGGATATCCGCACCGACGCCCGTCACCTCTGGTACCAAGGTTTCATGGCCACACCCATCCCGCCCGACGTCCCCGCCCCGGACACAGCAGCCGCCACCGGCCCCGAGGCCCCCGTGTCCGATCCCGCGAACCCCGTCATCGGTGCCGCGGCCTCGGCGGACCCCACCGGTCCCCCGGACTCAGCCAACGGAACCGCGGCCGATCCGACGGCCGAAACCCCGGCTGTCCGTCCCGGCGGACCCGCGCGCGAAGACACCCGGGATCACTTGCGCGAACGCGCCGAGGAGCACCTGCGCGCCCTCGCCGGGGAGTCCGCGCGCCTGCGCGAGGACCAGTGGACCGCCATCCACGCCCTGGTCGCGGACCGGCGGCGGGCCCTGGTCGTGCAGCGAACCGGCTGGGGCAAGTCGGCGGTCTACTTCGTGGCCACCGCCCTGCGCCGCGCCGAGGGCGCGGGCCCCACCGTCATCGTCTCCCCGCTGCTGGCGCTGATGCGCAACCAGATCGCCGCCGCCGAGCGCGCGGGCATCCGCGCCCGCACCATCAACAGCTCCAACACCACCGCCTGGGAGTCCACCTACGCCGAGGTCTCCCAGGGCCTGGTGGACGTACTCCTGGTCAGCCCCGAGCGGCTCAACAACCCCGAGTTCCGCGACCGGGTCCTGCCCGAACTCGCCGCCGGGGCGGGCCTGGTCGTCATCGACGAGGCGCACTGCGTCTCCGACTGGGGCCACGACTTCCGTCCGGACTACCGCCGCATCCGCTCCCTTCTGCACGACCTGCCAGACGGGGTCCCGGTCCTGGCCACCACCGCCACCGCCAACGAACGCGTCACCCACGACGTCGCCGAACAGCTCCAGGCCGGGGCCGACCGCGCCGACACCCTGGTACTGCGCGGCAGCCTGGAACGCGAGAGCCTCAGCCTGGGCGTGGTCGAACTTCCCGACCCCACCGCCCGGCTCAGCTGGCTGGCCGAACACCTGCCCGAGATCCCGGGTTCGGGCATCGTGTACACGCTCACCGTCAGCGCAGCGCTGGAGACCGCCCGCTTCCTCGGTGAACAGGGCCTGGAGGTGCTGCCCTACACCGGGCAGACCGACCCCGACGAGCGCAGACTGGCCGAGGACGCCCTGCTCGGCAACCGGGTCAAGGCGCTCGTGGCCACCAGCGCCCTGGGCATGGGCTTCGACAAACCGGACCTGGGCTTCGTCATCCACCTGGGCGCCCCGCAGTCCCCGATCTCCTACTACCAGCAGGTCGGCCGCGCGGGCCGCGGTGTGGAGCGGGCGGAAGTGGTGCTCCTGCCCGGCCGGGAGGACGTGCAGATCTGGGAGTACTTCGCGGGGCTGTCCTTCCCGCCGGAGGACACCGTCCGCCAGACCCTCCAGGTACTGGCCGAGGCCGACAAACCCCTGTCCACCGCCAACCTGGAGACCCGGGTGGACCTGCGCCGCACCCGCCTGGAGCAGATGCTCAAGGTGCTGGACGTGGATGGGGCGGTGCGCCGGGTACGCGGCGGCTGGACCGCCACCGGTCGGCCCTGGACCTACGACGCCGAACGCTACGCCGCCGTCAGCGCCGCCCGCGAGCGCGAACAGCGCGCCATGCTCGACTACATCGCCGCCGACACCTGCCGGATGGAGTTCCTCCGCCAGCAGCTGGACGACCCCGAGGCGGCGGCCTGCGGGCGCTGTGACGTGTGCACCGGCCGCTACTGGTCCACCGAGGTCGACTCCGGGCGCCGCAAGGCCGCCGCCGACCACCTGGACCGGCCCGGAACCCCCATCACCCCGCGCCGCCAGTGGCCCACCGGCATGAACACCCTCGGGGTGAACCTGTCCGGCAAGATCCCGGAGAACCTGCGTGCGGGGGAGGGGCGCGCCCTGGCCCGCCTCACCGACGTCGGCTGGGGCACCGAACTGCGCCGCGTCCTCGCCGAGGACGCACCGGACGCCCCCGTGGACGAGCGGCTCCTTCAGGGCGTGGTGCGCGTGCTGGCCGCCTGGGGATGGGAGAACCGCCCGGTCGGCGTGGTCGCGATGCCCTCTCTCACCCGGCCGACCCTGGTCGGCGACCTCGCCGCGCGTATCGCCGAACTCGGCCGCCTGACCCCGCTCGGCTCGCTTTCCTACCGGAGCGGGAACGGCCCGGGCCCGCGCCGCCACAACAGCGCCATGCGCCTGGGCCAGGTGTACTCGGAACTGGTGGCCGGCGAGGACCTGGAGGCCCGGCTGGCCGAGCTCCAGGGCCGACTGCCGGGCCCGGTCCTGCTGGTGGACGACCTCGCCGACACCGGATGGAGCCTGACCGTCGGCGCCGCCCTGCTCCGCAGAGCGGGCGCCCCGCAGGTCCTACCCCTCACCCTGGCCACCACCGGCGGCTGACGCGCACACGGCGGGCCGCCACACCGCACATGGATGCTGTCAGCGAATCCGGGCTGGGGCCCGTGCTGTGTGCGCGGCCTTCGGCCGGTGCCTTCCCCCGGCCGGTGCCCAGCGCCTGGCCGTGTCGCGGCCGGTCATTCGCCCGAACGAACAAGCGGCGGCGAGGGAAGCGGTCTCCCCAGCCCTGCGCAGGTCGGTTCGCGTGTCGCGGCCGGTCACCCGTGCCCCCGGACCAGCCGGTGGTGAGGGCGGGGTTCAGCGCAGTCGTGTCGGCCCCGGGCAAGCCGAGTGTCCGTAACCCGCACCTGAGGGTGGTCCGCTGCTTCCGAAACCCCTTCATTCCCGGTGATCTTGCTACCAGGGGCAAGTTCGGCGCCGAACTTGCTCCTGGTAGCAAGATCATCTTCGAAAAGAGGGCCGAAATTGTGCCCGGGGGCCTGGTGGGCTGCTGGTGGTGTTCGCTGGTACGGGTGACTGGCCGTGACACGCCCCGCCGGTCCGCGCGGAGGTGGGGAACCTGCCGTCTTCGCTGTCGCTTTTCCGTCCGGGCGAATGACCGGCCGCGACACGGCCAAGCGCTGGGCACCGGCCGGGGGAGGGCACCGGCCGAAGGCCGCGCAGTTGCTGTTGGGCCCTTTGGGGCCCCGTCTGTCACCCCGGACCACACCTGCCCCGTTTCCCGATAGCCGCCCACCGCCGTCGTAGCGAAGCGGGTCAAGGTGGAGCGCCCGGAGCGAAGCGAGGACGTACGACCTTGAGGCGCGCAGCGGAGACGGCCACCATCACGCGGCGGGAAACGGGGTAACCGCACACACAGCCCGGACACCAGCCTGAACTGAACCCTGTACGTCCTGTCCGAGCCTGACCTGGAGAGACTCTCCGGCTCTCCAACTCTCAACGCTCGGGACCAACCCCCGATGCTCCGGATTCGCCAACAGCACTCCGGAGGGGTACTGGCTCCGGAGTCGGAGACGCTAACGAGGCGCCGCCAACGAAGCGCCGCCAACGAGGCGCAGCCAACGAGGCGCCGTCAGCGGATGCGCTGACCGCGGGGCGCGCCTCTGCGTACCGGTTGGCCCTCGCCCAGGTCCGGGCGGGCGCCCGGCTGGTGCAGTGCGCGGGCGGCCAGCCTGCTGGCCCGGCCCAGCGCCTCCTTCGGGTGGCGTCCGGTCAGCCACGCGGGCAGGAAACCGGCGATGAACGCGTCACCGGCGCCCACGGAGCCCGGGGAGGGCTCCACCGGCTCGGCCGGCGCGGTCACGCAGTCCTCGCGCGTCTTGGAGGCCCACAGGCCGCCCTGCTCGCCGAGCTTGATCACGACGTTGGGGAACCAGGCGGTCAGCACCTTGGCGGCCGCCTCGGGCTCGTCGCGCCCGGTGAGCACCCGGGCCTGGTCGACGTTGACGAACAACAGCCGGGCGCCCTGTGTCCAGTCCAGGAAGTTCTCCGCGCCGGCGCGTTCCAGCGGTGCGTGCGAGCCGCCGTCCACCGAGATGGACATGCCGCTCTCGCGGGCCATGCGCAGGGCCACCCGGGCCGCGCGGCGAGAATCGGAGTTGATCAGCGTGTAGCCGGACACGTGCAGGTGCGCGTCGGGGGCGAACACGTCTCGGGGCAGGTCCTCGGGCTGAAGCCGCGCGTTCGCGCCCGGGTCGCTCAGCATCGTCCGGTCGCCCCGGTGGGTGATCATGACGACGCAGGTTCCGGTCGGGCGCTCGGGGTCCATCACCATGCGCGAGTCCAGGCCGTAGCCCATCAGTTCCATTTCACGCGTGCGTCCGGTGATGTCGGAGCCGCGACGGCCGACGAACGTGGTGTCGGTGCCCTCGACCGCGAGCCACGAGGCTATGTTCGCGCCGGAACCGCCGCCGTACATGATCACCGACGCCGGGGTGTCGCTGCCGCGGGCCAACGGGTGGAACGCGCGCGCGACGGCATCGGTCATCAGGTCACCGATCACGACCACTCGAGTCATTTCGCCAGCCACCACCGAGGGTTTGAGATTCTGTGCCCGCACGACGTTAACAGCTTAACGACCAGTGGCGGGTAACGAACTGACAGCGCCCCGGACACGCGGCCGCACAGGGGCTGCCGAGGGTCTTCGGACCCACCGCACCAGGGTACGCGGAGCCCGAACGAGACCGGTCCGAAGTCCTGTGCGAGGCGAGTCCAGGGGAGGCGATTTCGGGGAGCCCGCATGGACTTTCCCCGGATTCGGCCGATTGTCGTCTAGTCTCGCAGTCGTGCAGTCCTACCCGAACCACTGGGAAGCCGACGTCGTTCTGACCGACGGAGGCACCGCGCACCTGCGCCCCATCACCCCTGACGACGCCGACCTGCTACGCGAGTTCCACTCCCGGCTCTCGCCGGAGACGATCTACTACCGGTTCTTCGCGCCCTACCCCAAGCTCTCCGACCGTGACGTGAAACGTTTCACCACGGTCGACTACGAGGACCGGGTGGCTCTGGTGGCCACCATCTCCGGGACCCTCGTCTCCGTGGTGCGCTACGACAAGGTCGCTCCCGAAGAGGCCGAGGTGGCCTTCGTCGTGGAGGACGGACACCAGGGGCGGGGCCTGGCCTCGGTGCTCCTGGAACACATCGGAGCCGCCGCCCGCGAACGCGGGGTACGCCGCTTCATCGCCGACGTGCTGCCCGAGAACCGGCGCATGATCAACGTCTTCCGCGAGGCCGGGTACACCGCCCAGCAGACCTTCGACGAGGGCGTCATCCGGCTCACCCTGGACCTGCAGCCCACGGACGACTCCAAGGAGGTCATGCGGGCCCGTGAACAGCGCGCCGAGTCGCGCTCCATCGCCCGCCTGCTGTTCCCCGAGTCCGTCGCGGTCATCGGCGCCAGCCGAACCGCGCACACCATCGGCCAGACCGCTCTGCGCAACCTGCTCGGCGGGGAGTTCCAGGGACCGGTCTACCCCGTGCACCCCGAAGCCAAGGCCGTGGTGGGCGTGCGCGCCTACCCCTCCGTCCTGGACATCCCGGACCAGGTCGACCTGGCCGTGGTCGCGGTACGCGCCGACACCGTCGTCGACGTGGTCGAGCAGTGCGCGGACAAGGGCGTGCACGGGCTGATCGTGGTCAGCTCCGGGTTCGGCGAGGTCGGCCCCGAGGGCCGCGCCCGCCAGGACGAACTGGTGCGCACCGCCCGCGCCGCCGGAATGCGCGTGGTCGGCCCCAACTGCCTGGGCATCGCCAACAGCGACCCCTCGGTCTCGCTCAACGCCACCCTGTCCCCGGACCTGCCTCCCCAGGGCCCCATCGGGTTCTTCTCCCAGTCCGGCGCCCTGGGCCGCGCCATCCTCCAACGGGTGGCCGAGCGCGGCATGGGTCTGTCCACCTTCGTGTCCGCGGGCAACCGCGCCGACGTGTCCGGCAACGACCTCATGCAGTACTGGCAGGAGGACCCCGCCACCCACGTCGTGCTCCAGTACCTGGAGTCCCTGGGCAACCCGCGCAAGTTCACCCGGCTGGCACGGCGCCTGGCCAAGCAGAAGCCCGTCGTGGCGGTGCGCAGCGGCGGTTCGGCGCAGGCCACCCCCACCGGGCACGCCGCCGGGGGCCTGGCCCTGCCCGACTACGCGGTCACCTCCCTGTTCCAGCAGGCCGGTGTGGTGCGCGTGGACGACATCACCCAGATGTTCGACGCCGCCCAGGTGTTCGCCTACCAACCGCTGCCCGCAGGGCCGCGCGTGGGCGTCATCGGCAACTCCGACTCCCTGGAACTGCTGGTCAAGGACGCCGCGATCCGTCAGGGACTCAAGCCGCACGACCCGGTCAACCTGGGCCCGCAGGCCACCGCCGAGGACTTCGACACCGCGATCCAGGCCGCCCAGGCCGCCGAGGACGTGCACTCGATCGTGGTGGTCTTCGTTCCGGCCCTGCACCCGATCGGCGACGACGTGGCCCGCGTCCTGCGCGCCCGCTCGCTGGACTCGGACAAACCCATCGTCACCACCTACCTGGCCCGCCAGGGCATCCCCGAGGAGCTGCGGCACATCGGGGACCGGGGCCAGACCCTGTTCGGCTCAGTACCCTCCTACCCCTCGCCCGAGGACGCGGTGCGCGCCGTCGTCCACGCCACCCGGTACGCCCAGTGGCGCAACCGCAAGCCCGGCCGCCACCCGGAGCTGCCCGACATCGACCGCGCCCGGGCCCGGGCCACCATCGGCCGCGCGCTGAAGAAGGCCACCCCGGCCATGGAGGACGTCGCCTGGTTCGGCGGTGAGCGCCGCTACGACGAGGAGACGGCGATCTCCCCCGAGGACGCCCGAGACCTCCTGGCCTGCTACGGCATCGCCGCCTACCCCGATATCAAGGTCGTCTCCGCGGAGGAGGCCGTGGTCGCCGCCGGGGAACTCGGCTACCCCGCCGTGGTCAAGGCCGACGCCCCCGACCTGCGGGTCCGCGCGGGCGGCACGTTCGTCCGCGCCGACCTGCGCACACCCGAGGACGTGCGCAGCGCCTACCTCTCCCTGGAGGACCGCTTCGGCGGCGAGGCGGAGCTGGTCGTGCAGCGGATGGCCGCCCCCGGCGTGCCCACCGTGGTGCGCGCGGGCGACAACCAGTCCTTCGGGTCGGTGGTCTCCTTCGGCCTGGCCGACGTCACCGCCGAACTCCTCGACGACCGGGCGTTCCGGCTGGCGCCGCTGACCGACATGGACGCCGCCGACCTCATCCACGCGGTCCGGGCCGCCCCGCTGCTGTTCGGGCTGCCCGCGGGTGCCACGTCACTGGCCGAACAGCCCAACGTCGAAGCCTTGGAGGAGCTGCTGATCCGGGTGTCCCGCCTGGTGGAGGCCTTCCCCGAGATCGGCTATGTGGACCTGGACCCCGTCCTGGTCAACGCCACCGGAGCCCACGTCCTGGGCGCCCGCATGTGGCTGCGCGAGGCGCCCGAGGTGCGCCCCGACGCGGGTCCGCGCCGCCTGCGCGGGGTGACGTTCTGATCAGGGAGTGGGTGTCCCGATTCGGCGGGCGGTCGCGAACTGTCACCGAGAGGAGGCAGGATAGGGGTATGAGGAAAACACGTGCCGTGCCCACGGACTGGCGCCTGGAGATCGAGCGGAGCGGGTACTACCCCGCACTGGTCATCGATGCCGTCGCTACCACCCTGGGCGAGGAGGGCGCCGAGGCGTTCATCGTGCACCACGAGGCGACCTTCGACCCGGCCATGGAGATGCGGCGGCACATCACCGTCATGCTGCTGACCGCCACCCGGCTCGTCGTGTGCCACACCGACGAGCACCCACCAACCGAACCGGGCGGGACCTCACACGCCTCGACCACGACCGACAGCATCCAACTGGGCAACATCCAGTCGGTGGCCCTGACCCGTGTCGTGCCCAACCCCGCCCAGTACACGCCGGGCAGCCTGCCCAGCGAGCTGGTGCTCAGCGTCAACCTGTCGGTGAACTGGGGCGCGGTCGCGCACATCGACCTCGAACCCGCCGCCTGCGCCGACGAGAGCTGCGAGCTCGACCACGGCTACACCGGTGCCATCACCGCCGAACCCCTCACCCTGAGGGTCAGCGAGGCGGCCGACGGGGCCGGCGCGGTCACCGCGATGCTGCACTTCGCCGAGGCACTGTCCGCGGCCACCACTCGGCGCTGATCCGGGGCGGCCCGGGTTGCGGGGGCCGTGCAGCGAGACTCCGGCGGGGCCGGTCGGCGCACTCCGGATTCCAGAGGCCGCCGACCGGCCCCGTTCGTGTTGGGCGGGGCGGCTGGGATCTGATGTGAACGAGAGCGCTAGCGTGTGGTGTAAGTAACACAAGCGCGATCACGCGTGACACGGACTTAACCAATCCGGCGCCGTGGGGCCTGGTGCCGAAACAAACCGCGTGTCTACTGTTGAAGGCGGATTTGTGCATACCGCCACAAGCGAGACGCGCACGGCCACAAGCCACCAGCGTCACCGCGCGCCGTGACCGGGTCCGCGCGCGTCCAAACGGAGAAAGGTCTGCCTGCGATGACGCAGCACCCGACGTCCCCGAACCCCTCGGACGACGCTCCCCTCGTGCGGTTGAGTGTCGACCGTGCCATCGCCACGATCACCCTCGACTCACCACGCAACCGCAACGCGCTCTCCGCACGGCTGCGTTCCGAACTCTCCAAGGCCCTCGCCGACGCCATGGCCGACGACGCGGTCCGCGGGGTCGTTCTCACCGGCGGCGGACCGGTGTTCTGCGCCGGGGCCGACCTCAAGGAGATCGGCGCCGCCCTCCAGGGCGCCCCGATCGAACCCGCGCCGGAGCTCCCGGAGATCTTCGAACAGATCATGGGCGGCCCCAAGCCGGTGATCGCGGTTCTCAACGGCGCCGCGCGCGCGGGCGGGATCGGTCTGGTGGCCGCCGCGGATATCGCTCTCGCACCCAAGAGCGCCACCTTCGCCTTCACCGAGGTGCGCATCGGAGTGGTTCCGGCGATCATCTCCGTTCCCGTCTCCGCTCGGATGCACTCCCGTCAGCTCAGCCGTTACTTCCTCACCGGCGAGCTCTTCGACGCCTCCGCCGCGGCCAAGGCCGGACTCATCACCCAGGCCGTCCCCGACCGGGAGATGGAGCACGCGGTCGACGCGGTCCTGCAGGGCCTGCGGGGTTCGGCTCCCAGGGCGCTCTCGCGCACCAAACAGCTCCTGGGCGACCTCGGGGGCGGTGCGCAGGCCGCACCGGACCGGCGGACCGAGGCGTTCACCCGGATGGGTGAGCTGTCCGCCGAGTTCTTCGCCGGGGAGGACGCGGCGGAGGGACGGATGGCCTTCTTCGAGAAGCGTCCGCCGCGCTGGGCCCAGTGATCCGGGCTCAGTGACCAGGCCCCGGTGAGTAGCGCGTTCACTGGTGCGCGCCCGGGGTGATCCGGGCCGTTCGGCGTCCCCGACACGCTGAAGCCGCCGAGCCGCCGCACGCCCTCGCGCGGGCCGTGGCACCGCGGAGGTCGGACGCCCGGGTCACCGGGTGTCCGACCCGGGTTCGTACGCTCCTCGCGACAGGCCACAATGGTCGGGTGAGCTACTCCGGAGATACCAGGGTCGGCGGTCCCGCCGACCTGCGCCAACTACCGCATCTGACGATCACCAAGCTGGCCGTGGGCCCGATGGACAACAACGCCTACCTCCTCCGTTGCCGGAGCACGGGTGAGGCGGTCCTCATCGACGCGGCGGCCGAACCCGACCGGATCCTGGATCTGATCGGCGAGGACGGGCTGACCCGCGTGGTCACCACCCACCGCCACCAGGACCACTGGCAGGCCCTGGCCGAGATCGTCGGCCAGACCGGTGCCCGCACGGTCGCCCACCCCGACGACGCCGATGAGCTGCCGGTGTCGGTGGACGAGCCCGTCACCCACGGTGGCACCGTTCCCGTCGGGGACTGCGTACTGACGGTCATCCACCTGCGCGGCCACACGCCCGGGTCGATCGCCCTGCGCTACGACGACCCCGAGGGGCACACCCACCTGTTCACCGGTGACAGCCTCTTCCCGGGCGGGGTCGGTAAGACCTGGTCCGACTCCGACTTCCAGACCCTGTTCGCTGACGTGTCGGAGCGGGTCTTCGGCGCCCTGGCCGACGACACGTGGGTCTACCCCGGGCACGGCAAGGACACCACGCTCGGAGCCGAGCGCCCCGCGCTCGCCCAGTGGCGCGAGCGCGGCTGGTAGCGCCGCCACGAGCGGTGCCCGGGCCGGTGACACGGGCAGTGGCGATCCTGTGAACCAGACTCCCGCCGCACCTGCTTGCGCGCACCCGGGTCCCGCGTGACCGCGCGGGACCCGGGCATCGCCACCGCACCGGTACCTCAGGTTCCGTAACAGCAGAAACCGATGTGTCCGAGGTGCTCGGACACGGCCTCGGACACATCGGTCCCCGCCCGGACCGCCCGGTGGAAGCCCTGCATGGCCGCCCCTGTTCTCTTGTCGTCCACCGGAAGCGGACTGGCCACCACGGTGCGGGTGCCCCGGGCCAGCAGCGCGCCCACGAACCCGCTCGGCCGCCCGCCGGACCCGCCGAAACCGTGTCCGCCCCAGCAGGCGGACAGCACCACCAGAGCCGGGGCCGACGGCAACGGGAACAGGTCACAGGCGAGCAGCGGACCGTCGCACAGTTGCAGCCGGGAGAGCATGGGTGTGCCCGTGCCGGCCCGACCGTGCCCGGCGAGGTGGGCCAGGTCCGCACGGGCGAGCTCGGCCAGGAGCGGTCCCCGGCGCGCCTGCTCCAGGACCTTCGCACCCGAGTGGACCCCGGCCAGCGCCGCTACCTCCTCCCGGGCCTCACCGGGTGGCGGCCCGCACGCCAGCAGAACCCGTCCCCCGCCGCTCCTGGCGGGCGGTGGCTCAGCCCAGGAGCGCGCCGTGGGGACCAGGCGCACCGGCCGCCCCCGCAGGGCGGGGAGCAGCCCCCAGGGCAGGTCATCCAGGTAGGAGCCGCCGGTCACCACCAGGGGCCGCTCCCCGATCAGGGGCAGGAGCGGACCGAGCAGGGTGTCCGAGACGAGTGCCGCGGCCACGCCCCCGGGTTCGGCCCCCGGGCGTGTCGGTGCCCGACCCGTGACCGACGGTGGCGTCGCGCACACGTCGACCGCCTCGGTGGAGCGGCCGAGGGGCAGGGGGCCGGAGAGTTCGTGGGTGAACGCGCGAAGTGTGCGACGGACCCGCTTGAGGGGCCCGACGCAGCGTTGGTGCACCTTCCCGTCCACGGCCACCAGGGCCACTGCCTCGGCGCCCGCCACGGTGTAGTGAACGAACGCCCGGCCGTGGAGGTTGCTCAACAGCGGCTCCAGAACCGGCCCGGGGTGTTCCCGGGGCCGTCCGGCCGCACCTGGCGGCAGCCGCCACTGCGCGGACTCCCAACGCCGCGCGTAGGCGCTGGCGGCGGGGCCGCCGCCGTTCTCCAGAGCATCGCGGTAGCGCCCGGTCAGTTCCCGTACCTCGGGGTCCTCGCAAGCCCCCAGCTCGGGAATCAGCCCCTCGGACCAGGTACGGTCCAGCTCTGCCCATTCCAGGGCGGTAGCGGGGTCACCGGCCTGGAGGGCGCTCTCCAAACCGGCCCGCACCACGTGGGGATCGCGGGCGGCGGCCCCGAGCCAGGGCCCGGGGGCCAACGCCCCCGTCCCGGCACCCGCCCCGCGGAACCGTTCCAGCGCCCGACGGGCGTCCGACAACCTCCCCTGCGTTCCGGCGGAGTCCCAGGCATTGCGGTGTCCGGCCTCTTCCGGCCCGGGATTCCCCGCCGGCCCGCTTCCGTCTCCGGGCCCGGAGTCCGTCCCCGGTTCCGGGGCCGCCACCGTCGAGGCCGTCTCGGAGGAGGCCAGGTGTCCTGTGGCGAACGGGTGCGTGGGGTCGCGGTGTTCGGCGGGAGGCCGCGGCTGTGACACGGCGGGGGTGCGGAGCTCCAGATGGTCCTTGGCCCGCTGGACGGGGGTGCGGCTGTCGGCGGACTCCAGCGCGACCCGTTTCAGCCGGTGGGCCACGCCGTACCAGAGGGAGCTCGGCCCCAGACCCTCGAGAACCCGTTGGGTCAGGTGGAGCGCACCTTGGCGGTCGCCGTCCAGGAACCGGTACTTGGCCTCCAACAGGGCGACCGCGGTCCCGTCCCCGCCGCTGCGCCAGGGGGCCTCCGCGAGTGTGCGCCCGGCCTCCTCCACCAACCCCACCGAGAGGTACGCCTCGGCCAGATCCACGCGCAGGGGTTCCTGGCGGTCAGCGGGCATCTGGTGTGCGAGTTCGTGGAAGGTGGTGATGGCCTCGGCGGTGTCGCCCCGGTACAGGTCCAGACAGCCCAGGTTGTGCCGGGCCACCAGTCCGAGCAGTGGGAGGCAGCGCGCGTCGGCCAGGTCCCGGGCCTCGTTGAGGTGGTCCTCGGCCTGGCCGAAGCGGCCGCACAGGACCTGGGCCAGCCCGAGGTCGGTGAGGATCCCGGGCAGAACGGGTGCGAGTTCGGCGACGGGGTGCCCGCGCAGATGCTTCCGGGTGTCGTCGAGGATCTCGACGGTCTCCTCGAAGCGCCCTCTCCGGGCCAGCTGCACCCCCTGCGTGACCCGGGAGAGCAAGGCCCGACCACCCGCCTCCAGGGCCGGGTTCTCGGTGCCCCGGAGAGGGGGCTCGGACTCAGGGACTGGAGTTGCGCTGGGGAGCACGTCCGGCGGCCTTCTTTCGCCAGGGGGCCGGTCAACTCAAGTGATAGCAGCGGATTTGCCCGAACGGGAGGGGCCTGTGCCCACCTGTGGACAACTGACCAGCTGCGAAACGGGGTCAACCGTGACGGAGGCGGACAAGGGGTCACGGGTTGACGCGTGTACCAAACTGGATTCGGGTCTCATCCGTTTTCCGGCCCCGGAACCGCGGGTGTCCGGTCCGCCTCGCCTGGCTCGCACCGAAGCTCACCGCGAAGCCGGGCAGGCCCGGAGGGCCCCGCGGAGAGCGCTCTCAGAGCGTTTGCTGCTGGGCGACCGAGGTGGTGAACCACTCGGTCACGGTGAGGGGGTGTCCTGGGCGCTCCACCGCCAGGGACAGCGGCCCGGGGGAGAGGTCGGCGGCATCGAACCGGCCGTCTGCTCCGACGAAGAGGCGCAGTGTGCGGTCGGGGCGCCTCAGGTGGACTTCCACGTGGTCGAAATCGCCGCTGACCAGACCGGAGAGTGCGCTGTGGCCGCCGCACGGCTGGACCTGGAGGTCCAGGTGGATCCCTTCCATGTCGAAGCGAAGGACGACCGGTGCGATGCCGTCGTGATCACGGTGGAGCGGTTGCTCGGGGGAGGGCACGGTGTATCTGGCGGTTCTGGCCGCACGGGCGCCGTCCACGGAGCGGTCGAAGGCGGCCAGGGCGGCGGCCCGCCCGGCTCGGTCCTGGGCGGGGTCCGCATCCTTGTTCCGCACGGTTCACGCACGCCTTTCGGTTGGTTCGCTGTTCTCTTGCGCTGCGCGGATCTACCGCAGTGAGCGGCGCAGCTGACGGATCAGTCGCCGTCGCTCCCTCGCGCTGGTCCGGTGGGAGATCGGTGCGGCATCGGGTGAGTCGTCGAGGTACTGCTGTGCCACCCTGCGGTCGGCCGGGTCGGGGAGTTCCCGGATGGCCTGGAAGAGTTCGGTGTGCGTCTCCTTGGCGAGGTACTGGTCCTCGGGGCCGTCCTGGCACTGGGGGCGCTCGTCCAGGTCCTGGGGGTCGATCGGTGGAAAGCGCTGCCGCTGCGCGCGCTGGCGGTTGCAGGCGGAGCGCGTGGTCCGGTGCAGCCAGGCGGCGAGCTGCTGCGGGGAGTGCAGTCGGGTCAGGTTCTGGTTGAGAGTGAGCCAGACCGTCTGCGTGGCGTCCTCGCGGTCCTGCTGAGAGAGCCGGTAGGACCGGGCGATGCCGTTCACCAGGCTCAGGTAGCGGTCGACGATGGCCTCCCAGGCGTCCGCGCTCCCCTCGCGTGCGGCCCGGACGAGCTCGGTGTCACTCAGCGAGGAGGGGTCGGGGGCGGGGGACTGCTCCGGCGGTGGGGAGTGCTCGGGGCCGGTTGTGGCCGGAACCGGCAAAAAAGAGGTGGATACATACCCTGAACTGCCCGGATGGGTGGTTTCCTCCTGTGGTTCCGGAGGGTGGATGTCATCATGCGGCTGGTCTGGCACATCCGCCACCACTATGATCAGACTCCCTGTCGTCGCCTGTGGTACACGCTAATCTCTGGTCGCTCCGGGTGCGGTGGGAACGCTGGAAAATACCAGCGTGCGAGATGGTTCTCAGGGTGCCCTTGGGGCACAATGGGGCAAAAGGCATTCAGGCGGGTATGCAACCTTCTCGGGTACGAGGGCGTCGGGGAAGCGCACTCGTTCGTATCAGGAGGTTCGGTGTCCGCACGTGGCGTCTTGTACGTCCACTCCGCGCCCGCGGCGCTGTGCCCACACGTCGAGTGGGCGGTCGCGGGTGTTGTTGGAGTACCCGTGAAACTCGACTGGGTCGCCCAGCCGGCGGCACCCGGCCACCACCGTGCCGAGCTCAACTGGCAGGGAAGGCCGGGGACCGCGGGGGCGATGGCCTCCGCGCTGAACGCGTGGCAGCGCCTACGTTTCGAGGTGACCGAGGAGGGGTCGCCCGGCTGTGACGGTATGCGTTACAGCTATACGCCCTCACTCGGTGTGTTCACCGCCATCACCAGCGCGGCCGGAGAGGTCCTCGTGCCGGAGGGGCGGCTGCGCGCGGCCATGGCCGCCGCCGCTGCCGAGGGCACCGACCTGGCCGCCGAACTCGACCGGCTCACCGGCCGGGCCTGGGACGAGGAGCTCGAACCCTTCCGCTACGCGGGCGACGGCGCACCCGTTCGCTGGCTCCACGCCGTGGGCTGACCGCCGTTGACCGGAGGGTGCACCGGGTTCCGGGCACCCTCCGCTGGTGGGCCGAGCCCCGCGTGCGCGGGGCGGTGCTCAGGGCGGGTTCTCCTCGCTGGGCCAGATGGCGGAGGCCAGCAGCACGGCCGCCCAGATGCCCAGGGGGACCAGTGGCCAGTACGGCACCAGTTCACCGCCGAGCAGGCTGGCCACGGCCCACACACCGGTCAGCACTCCGGCCACACCCAGCCACCAGCGCCACTCGTCACCCCACTCCTCCCAGGGCACGGGAGCGACCCTCGGCTCGGGGGCGGTGCTGCGTTCCAGGTGCGGCCTGGGCAGCGGGATCGGGCTCTCGGGTCCGGGGAGGTCGGCGGTGAGCGTGCGGAGCTCACCGACCAGGACCGAGGTGAGTGCGGCGCCCACCCGGCGCTCGTACTCCTCGTGGTCCAGACGGCCCTCGGAGAACGCCACCGCGAGACGGTCGACCGTCAGGTCCCGCTCGGTGTCCGAGGCGCGCATCTGGTTCAGCGGCAGACGTTGGGCCTCCACTTCCCACCCCCAAAGGCGCGAGTTTGACCACACGATACGCGTCGTGCGGGGTGCGCGAAAGGGATTGTCGAGGGCAGTTCGCACACACCTGGAGCAGTTCGCTCCGACCTGCTGTCATCCCAGGTCAGGAAGCTAACCAGTGGGCCACCGCACGACACGTCGACGGATCGGCCGCGCCCACCAGGCCGGTGTGCTCGAAGCTCCCCCGGTAGGTGAACGCGGCGCCGTCCAGCCGGGTCACCAGACCCCCCGTCTCGGCCAGGACCAGACCGGGCGCGGCCACGTCCCAGTCACGCACCGGGACGTCCTTCACGAACAGGTGGGCGGCACCCTCGGCGATCCGGCACAGCTTCAAAGAGATGCTGCCGCTCTCCAGGTACTCGCCGTAGCCGAAGTGGTCGTACACGCGCCGGGCGATCCCCGAGGGTTCGGGGGTGTTGTCGGTGAGGACACCGTGACCGGTCGGGGTGGGCGGGTGTCCGGGCAGGGGGACCCCGTCCCGGCGGGCGCCCTGGCCGCGGACGGCCGTGTACAGAACCCCGCTCTCGGGGGCGAAGACCGCCGCCACCTCGGGGCTCTCCCCGATGACCAGAGCGGCCTGGGTGACGTAGCCGTCGAAGCCGTGCACGTAGCTGGCGGTCCCGTCGATCGGGTCGATCAGCCAGTACCGGGGCGGCCGCTCCCGCGACAGCGACGCCGGGTCCTCCTCGCTCACCACCGGGATCCGCGCGTCGATCGCGCTCAGCCGCTGGGAGAGCGCCCTATGGGCCATCGCGTCGGCCTCGGCCTTGAACTGGCTCCCCTCCCACACCCCGTTGCGTACCGACGGGTCCGAACGCCACCCCCGCAGCAGGGCGCCGACCTCGACGACCGCGTCCGCAACGGCCTTCAGCAGCGCGTGCTGGGCGCTCACCGCGCACGCACCGGGATGATCGGGGACTGCCCTCCGGCGGCCACCGCCCCGGGCAGGGCGAAGCCCTCACCGTGCGAGCTGGTGGCCGGGGCGGGGGATATCCCGTGCGAGTCGAACTGCTCCTCGGGAAGGAACTCGTCGGTCCACCGGCGCACCATCGCCACGCCCTCACGCCAGTCGTCGGTCAGCTTCGGCCCGTCGCCGATCGCCTGCCGGAGCAGTCCGGCGATCTCGTCGACCCCCGCGGCCACGGTGAGCGCCGCCGTGGACGAGAAACGGGGATTGATCTCGAAGACCCTGGGCCGCCCCTGGCCGTCCAGGCACAGCTGGACGTTGAACGGGCCGTCCGCGCGCAGGGAGCTCTGGATCGCCCGGCAGGTACGGATGACCTCGCGGTTGCGCCGGGTGACGGCGTACTTGGTGACGCCCTGCTTGAGCAGGACCTCCTTGGGTACCACCGCCTGCACTTCGCCGTCCCGCCAGGCCACGACCGAGACGGTGTACTCGGGTCCGGTGACGCGTTCCTGGACGATCAGCTCGTCGGCGGCGTAGCCGCTCTCGGAGACCACGCGGGCCATGTCCCGGGCGGAGTCGATGAGCAGCACCCCGCGGCTGCCGCGCCCGATGCGGGGTTTGACGATGAGGCCGCCCGAGGAGGTGTCGGCGGCGTCGGTGGGCCACTCCGAGGCCAGCCAGGTGCGGGGAACACCGATCCCGGCATCCTCCAGCTGCTGCATGAGCACGTACTTGTCCAGGCAGGTGGTGACGAAATCCAGGTGGGGCAGCAGCACCTCCACCCCGTCCTTGGCCAGCTCACCCACCCGGACCAGCTCCTCGTCCACCAGCGGGACCACGGCCACGGCCCCCTCCTCGGCGCACAGGGAGCGCATCCGGGGCACAAACGCCTCGCTGTCGCCCGGTGGCACCAGGTAACCGCGGTCGGCCAGGTACAGGCCGGGCGCGGTGGGGTCCACATCGGTGGCCACCACCCGGAACCCGTTCTGGCGCAGGTGCAGGATGGTTCCGGGTGTCGGAGCGGAACCCGCTGTCGTGACCACGACGGTCGGTTTCCTCGAAGACGGCTGTGGCACCGGCTGAACCCTTCCAGGCGTGTTCCGAGTGGGCCGGGGGATGGACCGAGCCTAGACGCCGGAGTGGCCTTTGGGCTCGTGAATGGCCAGATGCGGTTGCCAAGTGAACCGGAAGGGCCTCTCGCGCGTGTACCCATCGGCCCCGGGAGGAAGGGCGGAGGGCGGGTGGCGCGCCGAGCGCGCCACCCGCCCCCGGCGGCGGGGCGAGAACCCCTACTTCTGCTTGTACGTCGGGATGATGAGCGCCCGGCCGAGCGTGTGCGAGAACAGGTTGAAGCCGAGGAACGCGGGGCTGGCGGAGGCGTCCACGCCCAGGCTCGGCACGTCCACCGCGTGCACCGCGAAGAAGTACCGGTGCGGGCCGTGCCCGGCGGGCGGCGCGGCGCCGATGTAACGGTGGCTCCCGGCGTCGTTGCGCAGGGTCACGGCCCCTTTCGGCAGGCCGGAACCGTTCCCGGCGTCGGTCGCCAACTCGGTGACCTCGGCGGGGATGTCACAGACGGACCAGTGCCAGAACCCGCTCGCGGTGGGTGCGTCCGGGTCGAAGCAGGTGACGGCGAAGCTCCGGGTCCCCTCGGGGAAGCCGCTCCAGGACAGGTGCGGGGAGACGTCCTCGCCCCCGGCGCCCATGATCCCGCTGACCTGCGCCCTGGGCAGGGGTTTGTCGTCAACGACGTCGTCGCTGAGGACGGTGAACGATTCGACCCGGGGCAGGAAGTCGTAAGGGGAGGGTGGCGTGGCCACGGCGATGGCCTCCTTCGCTCTCGTGGATGTCCGTACCGGCCCGCCGCAGGCGGGCACTGCACCCGAACATACGCCCCGCGAGCCCCGAAGGGGCGGACGCGGTCTACTGCGCGCCCGGGGCCGCGAGGTACGGTCGTGCCGACACCGAACAAGAATCCGGTTCGGTCCCGTCGCCGGGCCGGTCCACCGACAGGAGCCGTCATGACCGATCGCTGGGGCATCACCGTCCCCTTCGAAGGCATCCCCCTGGCCGATCAGCGCCCCCTCTTCGAGGCCCTGCCCGACCTCGGCTACACCGACGCGTGGTCGGCCGAGGCCAACGGCACCGACGCGTTCACACCGCTGGCCCTGGCCAGTGTGTGGGCGCCCCGGCTGCGCCTGGGCACCGCGATCGTGCCCGCGTACACGCGCGGCCCCGCGACCCTGGCGATGAGCGCCGCCACACTGGCCGCCGCCGCGCCGGGCCGCTTCGCGCTGGGCGTCGGCACCTCCTCGAACGTCATCGTGGAGCGCTGGAACTCCATCCCCTTCACGGAGCCCTACAAGAAGGTCCGCGACACCGTGCGCTTCCTGCGCGAGGCGCTGACCGGGCAGAAGGTCAAGGCCGACTACGACACCTTCTCGGTGAAGGGGTTCACGCTCGGGGCCGTCCCCCAGCAACAGCCGCCGATCCTGGTGGCCGCGCTGCGCCAGGGCATGCTGCGCCTGGCCGGCCGCGAGGCGGACGGAGCGATCGTCAACTGGCTGTCCTCGGAGGACGTGCGCACGGTCGCCCCGGTCGTGCGTGAGTTCGGGGCGGACAAGGAGGTCGTCGCGCGGATCTTCGCCATCCCCGACACCGATGCCGCCACCGCGCGCGAGATCGGCCGCTGGGCGATCTCGGCCTACCTGAACGTGCCTGTCTACCGGGCCTTCCACGAGTGGCTGGGCCGCGAGGAGCTCGGCCCCATGTGGAAGGCGTGGGAGGACGGGGACCGCAAGGGGGCGCTCGCCGCGATCCCGGACTCCGTCATCGACGAGCTCATCGTGCACGGCCCCGCCGAGTACTGCCGGGAGCGGATCGAGGCCTACGTGGAGGCGGGGGTGAGCACTCCGGTGATCGCCCCGATCGCTCCGCCCAGCCTGGACCCGGCCGACGTCATCCGCGCCCTGGCCCCCCGTCGCTGACCGCAGACGATCGGGACCGGTCCGAGTCGGCCGGGACCGCCCGGAGCTGACCGCGCCCCTCTCGGGATGTTCCCCGCGCACCACCGCGCGGGGAACATCCCGACCGTTCGGTATGTTCCTCACTCCGGGCCGAACGGCCCCAGCAGCCTGCGCGCCCGCAGTACCAGTTCCAACTCGAACCGGGCCCCCGGCTCCCGCAGCCTGGCCCCGAAGAGCTCCTCCAGCTGCCGCATCCGGTACCGCACGGTCTGCGGATGGATGCGCAGTCGCTCGGCCGCCTCGTTGGCGTTGAACCCCGACTCCAGCCACGCCAACAGGGTGTCGGCCATCCGCTCCCGCTGCGGTGCCCGCATCCCCGCCAACGGGGCCAGCCGGACCCGGGCCAGTTCGGCCACCAGCGCCGTGTCCCGTGAGAGCAGCAGCTCCGGCAGGTGGTCGCTCCACCTCAGTACCCCGGGCCCCGCCACCACCCCGTCGCGCACCAGCTCCGCCAGTTCCCGCGCCCGCGACAGCGAAGCCGGAGCCTCCGCCAGCGGGACCGTCGGGCCCAGTACCGCGCCGCACCCCCGCAGCGACCGCTCCAACGACCTCAGCCGCCCCGGCCCCTCGGGGTCGGGCACCAGCGCGCACGGCTCCACCCTGTCCAGGTCCACCAGAACGTCCGGGGGAAGCACCGGAGCCGATGCCCCCGCGCCTTCCTGGTGGACCGTAACCCCCGCCCCCTCCTGGCGGGGCGACTCCTGGTAGAGCAACGCCACCGCCACCCGCTCGGGCACGCGCCATCGGGCCGCGCGCGCCAGTGTCGACAGAGCCCGCGCCTCCGGCTCCGTCCCGGACTCGGCCAGCAGCACCTCCAGCAGCCGGGCCCGTCTGCGCCGCAGCGCCTCCACCCCCGCCCCGCGCACCTGGACGTGGCCCTCGGCGGCCGCGGTGGAGATCTCCTCCTGGAACGCGAAGATCGCCTCGCCGAGCGCGGCCATCTGGTCCCGGTCGATCGAGTCCGCCCGGGCCAGCCGCCGCCAGGCCACCGCCGCGGACGTGCGCATACCCGTGTGCAGGCACTCCAGGGTGCGCCCCTGCCTGGCCTCGCTCTGCCCGAAGGCGTGGAAGGTTCGGGCGACGGAGTCCGCGCGCTCGGCCCCGGGGCCCGCCTCGAGCCGGTCCAGGAAGGCGTGCACCGCGGTGCCGATCGCGGCCCGGACCGAGTCCACGTGCGCCGCTTCCAAGGGCTGGCTGTGTGCCTCGGCCCGGCGCGCGATGCCGTCCACGGCCTCCTCGACCAGGTGCGGGACCAGCGGGCGGAGCCTGGCGCCGAGCCCTGGGGGCAGGTCCGTGACGAGGGTGCCCGGGGCGCCCTCCCGTGGTCGGTACGACATGTCACCTCCGGCGCGGACGCACGGCGGAACCCCTCCGGCACGCGTCGGCGTGCAGAGCCTCCTCGGGCACGCTCGCGCGTGCGCCGAGTCGACGGCCCGCCCGCGCGTGCACGGTTCCGGTTACGGCACGCCCGCGCGTGCCTTGTGCGCCAGGGGATGCCGTGATGTCGGTCACCCCCACCCATATCACCAGAGGCCGTCCCCACGGGCAAGCCCCGCCCCCCTCACGGGAGGACCGGGGCCCGCTTCTGGAGAGCGCTCTCCCGACACCGCTCCCACACCGCCGTCCCCGCCAGGGGCACGATGGCCGCACCGGGCAGCGGCCGCGGGGTGTTCGAGGTCGCGCGGGTGATGGTGTGGGCGATCGTCGTCGGCAGCGGTTGGGGGGACGCCCGCCGGAGTAGTGCCCGCGGTGGCTGAGCACGGGCGAAAAGTGCGCACCACGGGGTGGGCAGCCCCGGCCGAGGCTGGGAAGAACCGAATCCGCAGCCGTGTCTTGCCTGTTCACCAGGGGGTGGGAAGGAAAAGTGCGGGTACGCGTAGTCATCAAACGGGTGAATGCGGTAACAATGGTGCGTCACGGATGGCTTCGACGGTGCCGACACCACCGGTCTCCTCCGTCGGCCGACCCCACCCGCTCCCGGAAGGCAACCCCCATGCGACGTACCCTCCTGTGTGCAGCCCTGCCCCTGTTCCTCGCCCTCGCCGCCTGCGGAGGCGACGACGAGACCCCCGACGAGAACTCCGTCGAGGAGGTGGACGGGGAAGCCGCGGCCGGACCCGATGAGGACGAGGCCGCCGCGGCGGCCCAGGCCGTGGCCGAGGGATTCCTCGCCTCCTTCGCGGCCGGAGACGGTGAGGCGGGCTGCGCCTTCGTCGACGAGAGTGCCCAGGCCGCGATCATCGCCCAGGGAGGGGGCGCCGAGGACTGCGCGGAGGCCTTCCCCGAGTACGTCGCCAACGTGCCCGGCGCCGACGCCATCGAGATCGGTGAGGTCACCGTCAGCACCGACCTGGACGGCGACGCCCTCATCGCCAACGTCGAACTGGTCCACGCCGAGGAGAGCCCCGGCGCCCTGGAGGTCCGGCAGGGTAACGACGGCGAGTGGCGCGCCACCCGCCTGCCCGGCACCACCCTCGGCGGCGCCTGAGCGCTGCCCCGGGGCGCCGCCCGCCGCTCCGATCAGTGGGGGAGCGGTTGAGGGGGACCTCGGAGAACGGTTCGGGAGGTAGGAGACGGGCCGCGGAATACTGGTCCGGTGCGGCATCGGCCACGGCGCCCCGTGAGGCGACGAACACCCGCGCGCACGGTCTGGTGGGGTCCAGCCCGTCTCCGCTCTGCAAGAGTGGGGAACCGTGGGGCACGGCACTACCGCGTGCCCCGTGGCACAACACTGAGGAGATGCGGGATGATCCTGATCGTCGTCAAGTTCCGGACCAGGCCGGAGGCTACGGACAGCTTCCTCGACGCGGTCGCCGACTTCACCGCGGCCACCCGCGCCGAGCCCGGCAACCTGTGGTTCGAGTGGTCCCGCAGCGTCGAGCGCGACGACGAGTTCGTGCTCGTCGAGGCGTTCAAGGACGGCGCGGCCGAGGCCCACGTCAACAGCGACCACTTCAAGGCCGGGCTGGCCGCCATGAAGCCGCTGCTGCAGGAGACCCCGCTGATCGTCAGCCGCGAGGTCGAGGGCGAGGGCTGGGACCGCATGGGCGAACTCACGATCGACGGGTAACGTCGGCGCGACCGGTGACGGCGGTCCGGTTTCGACCGGCTGAACGGGTTGGACAGGCTGAAGGGGAGCGGACGTTTGGGCACGTACGTGGCGAGCGGGGACCGGTACGACTCGCTGGAGTTCCGGACCTGCGGCAGGAGCGGCCTGAGGCTGCCGCGGCTGTCGCTGGGACTGTGGCAGAACTTCGGTGGTGATCGGAGCCTGGAAGGGCAGCGCCGGATCCTGCGCCGCGCCTTCGACCTCGGCGTCTTCCACTTCGACCTGGCCAACAACTACGGCCCGCCGCCGGGCCGGGCCGAGGAGAACTTCGGCCGGATCCTGGCCGAGGACTTCGGTCCTTACCGGGAAGAGCTGGTGATCACCACCAAGGCCGGATACGTCATGGGGTCCGGGCCGCACCTGCGGGGCGGTTCGCGCAAGTACCTGCTGTCCTCGCTGGACCAGTCCCTCAAGCGCATGGGCCTGGACTACGTCGACGTCTTCTACAGCCACCGGCCCGACCCGGACACCCCGCTGGAGGAGACCATGCTGGCCCTGCACCACGCGGTGGTGTCCGGGCGGGCCATGTACGCGGGGATCTCTTCCTACGCTCCGTCGCTGACCCGCCGGGCGACGGCGATCATGCGCGACCTCGGCACGCCCCTGATCGTCCACCAGTCCTCGTACTCGATGCTCAACCGCTGGGTGGAGGACGGGCTGCTGGAGGCGGCCGCCGACGAAGGCATGGGTATGGTCGCCTTCTCGCCCCTGGCGCAGGGGCTGCTGACCTCCCGTTATCTGGACGGAAGCGTGCCCGCGGACTCCCGCGCCGGGATCGGGCGGCCCAGCTGGCGGGAGAACATGCTCACCGAGGAGGTACTGGGCCGGGCCCGGGCGCTCAATCAGATCGCCGTCGAGCGCGGTCAGACCCTGGCGCAGATGGCGGTCTCCTGGGTTCTGCGGGACCAGGGGCCGCGCACCGTCACCACGGCTCTGGTCGGCGCCTCGAGCGTGGAGCAGCTGGAGCAGAACCTCGGGGCGGTGGAGAACACGGACTTCTCCGAGGAGGAACTGCGCGACATCGACCGGTGGGCGGTCGACTCCGACGTCAATATCTGGTGGGCCGCCACCGCCTCCAAGGAATGATTGGCCCGCTGGTCCGGGAACGGTCGCAGAGCGCTCACACGGACAACGCGGTCTTCCGCCCGGGTCCGGGAGGAGCGGGTATTTTGGCGGTATGCCGATCAAACTCGATCCCGTGCTCGCCGATCTGCGTTCCTGGCAGCCCCGGGCATGTTCGATCTCGAAGGCGCTGGAGATCGTGGGGCAGCGTTCGTCGCTGCTGATCATGCGCGAGGCCTTCTTCGGCACGCGCCGCTTCGACCTTTTCGTGGAGCGGGTCGGTGTCACCGAGGCGGTGGCCGCCGCCCGGCTCAGACAGCTCACCGAGGCCGGGCTGCTGCGCCGCGAGCCCTACAAGGAGCCGGGCAGCCGTACTCGGCACGAGTACGTCCTCACCGACATGGGCGCCGACCTCATGCCCGCGGTCCTCGCGCTCAAGGACTGGGGCGACACCCACCTCCAGGAGGGCGGGGGCCCGCTGGCCCTGGTCGAGGACGGCACCGGAGCGCCGGTGCGGGTGGGATATCTGACCGAGGACGGGCGCGAGGTCTCCCCGGACGACCTGCGCATGGCGGTCCGGCGCCGCAGCGCCAGGGGCTGATCGCGGCGGGCCGCCGAAAACGGGGTGCGGTCGGGGGAGAACGCGGCGATACTGCCCCGTATGTACTCGGATGACGATCTCGCCGCGCTCTACGACGCCCTCAACACCTGGGCGCCCTGTGACGACTTCTACCTCTCCCACGTCATGGCCGCCGACGCCGTGCTGGACGTGGGGTGCGGGACCGGGATGATCCTGCGCCGGGCCCGGGAACAGGGGCACAGCGGCAGACTCAGCGGGATCGACCCGGACTCGCCCTCGCTGCGGCGGGCGCGCTCACGCCAGGACGTGGAGTGGGTGGAGGGCCAAGCGGTCGACATCGCCCGGCGGCGTGAGTGGCAGGGCGGGTTCGACCTCGCGTTCATGGCCAGTAACGCCTTCCAGGTCTTCGTCACCGGCGTCGAGCTGCGGGACTCCCTCGCCGCGATCCGCACGGCGCTCAGACCCGGCGGGCGGTTCGTGTTCGGCACCCGCAACCCGCGGACGCGGGCCTGGGAGAGCTGGACACCGGAGAACGCCGCCGAGGTGGTGGACCACAACGGCAGGGAGCTGCGGGTGGAGCACCGGATCGAGTCGGTGGCGGACGGAGTGGTCACGATGACCGAGACCACCGCCACCCGCGACGGCCGACCGCTGCGGGTGGACCGGGGCGTGCTGCGGTTCACCTCGGCCGAGGAGATCGACCGGTTCCTGGCCGCGGCCGGGTTCGAGACCATCGAACGCTACGGGGACTGGCAACGGGGGCCGTACACCGACGCGAGCGGCGAGATCATCACCGTCGCCCGCGCCGTCTGAAGCGGCCCGAGCCGCCTGGGCGTCCCTAGCCGCCTGGGCGTCCCGGGTCGCCGGAGCGGCCTGCGCGCCGTGGGTGGCGCGGCCGGTGGCTGGTCGACTACCGGTCGTTCGCGCGTGGCGGGCCCTGCTCCTCCTCCCCTGCCTGGGGGCTCTCCGCCGCTGCTCCCGGAGAGCGCTCCTCGGGGGCGTCGGCAGGCTCCTCGCCGGATTCCCGGACGGGGCCGTCCTCGCCCCAGCCGGTCGGGTAGCGCTTGCCGTCGGGGACCTCGTCCCAGTACTCGGGTGAGCGGACGGCTCGTTCCGCCTGGCGCTGGACGATCCTGAAGACGCCCAGCACCAGGAAGACGATCGCGACGGGCACGGCCACGGCGATCAGGGCGCCGAGTGCGGGCCATTCGAACACCGGCCTCACCTCCTCGCCCCTGAGCCTCCCCGCTCACCCGGGGGCTCACCCCTGCGGGGGAGTGCCTGTCGGGGTCAGCGGACCGGCAGGCCGGTGACGGTGCGGCCGATGATGAGCTTCTGGATCTCGCTGGCGCCCTCGAAGATCGTGTAGATGGTGGCGTCGCGGTGCCAGCGCTCCACGGGGTACTCGCGGGTGTAGCCGTTGCCGCCCAGGATGCGCAGGGCGTTCTGGGTGACGAAGGTGGCGGTCTCGGAGGCGTAGAGCTTGCTCATGGAGCCTTCGGCGTTGTCGAAGTCCTTGCCGTTGCGGGCCATCCAGGCGGCGCGCCAGACCAGCAGGCGGGCGGCGTCGATCCTGGTCGCCATCTCCGCCAGCAGGAACGCGACCCCTTGGTTGTCGCCGATCGGCTTGCCGAACTGCTCGCGCTGGACCGAGTAGTCGCGGGCGTACTCGTAGGCGGCGCGGGCACAGCCCACGGCCATGGCGCCCACGGTCGGCCGAGTGGCCTCGAAGGTCTTCATCGCGGCCTGGCCCTTGGAGCGCTTGCCCTCGCGGGCGCGGGCCAGGCGCTCGTCGAACTTGTCCTTGCCGCCCAGGAGGCAGGAGCCCGGGACGCGCACGTCGTCCAGGACGACCTCGGCGGTGTGCGAGGCGCGGATGCCGTGCTTGAGGAACTTCTGGCCCTGGGACAGGCCGGGGGTGTTCGGCGGGATGATGAAGGACGCCTGGCCCCGCGAGCCCAGCTCGGGGTCGACCGAGGCGATCACCACGTGCACGTTCGCGATACCGCCGTTGGTGGCCCAGGTCTTGACGCCGTTGATGACCCACTCGTCCTTGGCCTGGTCGTAGACGGCGCGGGTCTTGATGGCGGAGACGTCGGAACCGGCGCCCGGCTCGGAGGCGCAGAAGGCGGCGAGCTTGACGTCGTCGGCGGTGCCGAACATCTGCGGAGCCCACTCGCCGATCTGCTCGGGGGTGCCGGTCTTGCTCAGGGAGGCGGCGGCCAGGCCGGTGCCCATGATGGACAGGCCGATGCCGGAGTCGCCCCAGAACAGTTCCTCGATCGCCACCGCCATGCCCAGGCCGCTCTCCTCGAAAGCCTGGGTGGCGAAGAAGTCCAGGGAGTACAGGCCGATCTTGGCGGCCTCCTGGATGATCGGCCAGGGGGTCTCCTCCCGCTCGTCCCACTCGGCGCCCGCGGGGCGGATGACGTCCTTGGCGAACCCGTGGGTCCAGTCCCGGACGTCGCTGATCTCTTCGGGGAGCTGGAGGGAGAAGTCGGGCATGGGGATGGCTCCTTGGGTAGTGCGGGGGCACGGGTGGTGCGCTGGGGGCGGGCGGGGTGCCGGTTGCGGGGTCGAGGGAACGGCCTGGGTGTTACCGGCGGTTACCCACGGGTATTACCCATGAGTAGCATCTGGGTTTGCGAATTGTCCAGGCGTCGGCGGTTCCCTGGACGGCGGTCGCGGTGCGGGTCGGGCGGCGGGTGTGCGGGGCGGAGGCCGGCTTCTGGTGTTTGTCCCCGGAATCCACCCGCGGAAAGCGCGCGTTCGGCGGGGCGGGGGCGTCGGTGGGGTGGCAGGCCCCGCCGGTGGCGAGATCCCGGGTGTCGGCCGCGGTGCCCTGGTGCGCCCGGAGGGTGCTCCACCGCTTTCCCGAAAGTCTTCCCGGCGCACCCCGCTCGCTGCCCCCGGGGAGGGAAAATCGGGAGCCCTTTGTCGGAAAAGCCCGAATGCTAGGCTCCCTTGTGTCCTAGGTCACACCTTCGAGGAAGCTGTCCCAGGAGTACACATGACCTCCGTTCCCGGCACCGCGGACGATCCCACGAACCGCACCCTTCCCGAGTTGTTCCTGCGCAACGCGCGGGAGTACCCCGATCTGCCCGCCCTGTCCTGGCGCGAACCGGGCACCACCGACTGGACCACCCTCACCTGGTCCCAGGCCCACGACACCGTCGCCGTGCTCACCGAGGGCTACGCCGCGCTCGGCGTCCGCCCCGGCGACCACGCCCTGCTCATGATGGGCAACCGGCCCGAGCACTGGCTCTGCGACATGGCCCTGGTCCACGCCGGAGCCGTCCCCACCACCGTCTACTCCACCGC
The DNA here is from genome assembly GCF_014201115.1 of Nocardiopsis metallicus. GTDB lineage: Bacteria > Actinomycetota > Actinomycetes > Streptosporangiales > Streptosporangiaceae > Nocardiopsis > Nocardiopsis metallicus. Next base: position 3,530,892 of record NZ_JACHDO010000001.1, on the reverse strand, counting down.
CGCCCCCGAACAGGTCAGCTACATCTGCCGGCACAGCCGCGCACGCCTGGCCGTGGTGGAGAACGCCGACCTGGCGGCCCACTGGGAGAAGCTCCTCCACGACCCCCGGACCCCACTCGAAGTCCTCGTGGTCGTGGACCATCCCGACCCCGGACGCGGCCACACCCCGTACACGGGTCTGGCCGACACCGTGCCCGCCGGTGCCTTCGAGCGCTGGCACGACCTCACCCCCGACCGCCTCGTCACCGTCGTCTACACCTCGGGCACCACCGGCGACCCCAAGGGCGCGGCCATCACCCATCGCCAGGTCCTGGCCCAGGCCACCGCCCTCGACGCCGCCGTGGACCTGCCCGACCACCCCAGCCACGTCTGCTACCTCCCGCTGGCCCACATCGCCGAACGCCTGCTCACCCTCTACCTGCCGCTGTTGCGCGCCTCGCACGTGTGGATGTGCGCCGACCCCGCCGCCCTGGCCGGGGTCCTGCCCCAGGTCAGGCCCCCGCACTTCGTCGGGGTGCCGCGCGTGTGGGAGAAACTCGCCACGGCCGTGCGCGCCCGCCTCGCGGCCCTGCCCGAGGAGATCGCCACCGTCATCGACTCCGCCCGAGAGGTCGCCGCCGAGTACAACGGGCACCTCGAACGCGGTGAGGAGGTCCCCGCCGAACTCCAGGAGCGCTACCGGGGCGTCCGGGAGTCCGTGCTCACCCCGTTGCTGGCCCGGTTGGGCCTGGACCGGGTGGTCCTGCCCTCCAGCGCCTCCGCACCCATGCCCGTGGACGTGCTGCGCTTCTGGTCCTCCCTGGGCATCAACGTCATGGACGTGTGGGGGCTCACCGAGTCCGTGGGCGTGGCCACCCTCAACAACCCCGCCGCGGGCGGCCACCGCCTGGGCTCGGTGGGCCGCCCCATCGACGGGGTCCAGATACGGGTCGCCGAGGACGGCGAGGTGCACCTGCGCGGCCCCTCGATGTTCCGGGGCTACCTCCAGGCGGACGGCTCCGTGGCGGCGGCCGTGGACGAGGACGGCTGGTTCCCCACCGGTGACGTGGGCCGGGTCGACGACGACGGCTTCCTGTGGATCACCGACCGCAAGAAGGAGATCATCGTGACCTCGGGCGGCAAGAACGTCTCGCCCGCGCTGGTGGAGAACACCCTCAAGGAACACCCTCTGGTCGGCCAGGCCCTCGCGCACGGCGACAACCGGCCCTTCCTGGTGGCGCTACTGGTCCTGGATCCCGAGATGACGACGCTGTGGGCCCGCGAACGGGGTATCGGCGCCGGGGCCGCCGAGCTGTCCACCCACCCCGAGGTGCTCGCGGAGGTCGAGCGCGCGGTGGCGGCGGCCAACGCCCGGCTCAGCCGACCCGAACAGGTCAAACGCCACCGGGTCCTGTCCGGTGAGTGGGGCCCGGTCACCGGGGAGCTGACCCCCTCGCTCAAACTCCGCCGCCGCGTGGTCGTGGACCGCTACACCAAGGACCTGGAAGCGCTCTACCAGGACTGAGCTCCCCCACCGGGGCGGCCCGCCACCACCGCTGATCGAACCGGGGGCGCCGCCCGAACCGCGGCGCCCTCCCGGGGCAGGCGATCATCGCCGTGGCCGCGGCGCGACCGCGACTTCGTCTTCCAGCAGGGCCACAGGAAGTATCCTGCGGGAGCAGGCCCCTCCCCGCGGGCATCCCCTCACCCCCTGGAGACGGCATGAGCGTGCACCCCCTCCTGATCGACGAGGCCGACGAGGTCGTCACGGTCCAGCAGGACTACGAGAGCGACACACCCATGGACACCCACCACCTGGCCCCGGGCCAGACACGGACCTTCGGCCGGGGCGGCCGCAACCGGGACGTGGACATGCGGCTGGCCGCTGGAGACCGTGCCGTACACCGGCACGCCGGGGACATCATCTCCCACGGGGACCACTGGCGGATCAGCAACCTCAGCCCGAACAAGTCCTACATCGTGGAGAACACCGAGCGGCTGGCCGGGTTCGTCCAGGTCCCCCCGAACACCCACGGCATGCTGGTGCCCTTCGAAACCTCCCGGGTGCGCATCCCCGGGGCCGAGGGCGAGCACAGCTTCCTGGTGATGGCCCCGGCGGCGTGCAGCGCCATCCTCGTCCCCGGCCCCGGCGGCGACCTGCAGGACACCGACGACTGGGAGGACAGCACCGGCGAACGCACCGAGGCCAACAGCTTCCGTATGGACCGCTGGCACACCTACTACCGGGTCCTGGTCGCCTACTGCGAACCCCGGCTGCGCGGCCTCACTCCGCCGGTCCCCACCCAGCGCCAGGTCGCCGAACGCCTCAACATCGGCCCGGCCGCAGTCAACGCCCACGTCGACTACCTGCTCAAGGACAAGTTCAAGGTCGAGCTGGAGGGCGGCGGCCACGGACAGGGGTGGCGCGCACAGGCGCTCATCGAGAAGGCGCTCTACTTCGGGGTGGTCACCGAACGCGACCTCGTGATCCTCGACCAGGAGAACGACACCCCGAAAGGTCTCGGATAGCGCTCTCGTGCCGGGTCCCGCAGCATGGTCATACGCGCCCCCTGCGAACCCGGGCGCGAGCCCGCCGGGAGCGGTCAGGGAGGGGACAGGGCACAGGACGTGACCCCTCAGGCCTGTGGGGCCACGTCATCGAACCCGACACCGTGCTCACACGCGCACACGAGCTCCGTGCCCCGGCGGTGTCGTGCCAACGACGGCACGGCGAAGGTGCGGAGCCGGTTCAGCCGGAACCGCGACCCCGGCCGAACCGGCCCCGCACCGTACTTCACGACGATCCTGCCGCGCCGCCGGAACACCCGGCGGAGCGGCTGCCTGTCCGATGCCGCCCGCCGCCTACACCTGCCGGCCCGCCTTGGCACGACGCGACACCGGCCCACCCGCCACGAACAGGGCCGCCACCGAAAGGAACGGGTGCCCCGGGGCTCCGGACAGCCGACCGCGCACCAGCGGCACCCGTTGGTGGGGCGGTGCCGCTCTACAGCGGGTGCAGGCGGGCGCGGGCTCCGGCGCGGACGCGTTCGGTGACCTCGTCCAACAGCGGTGACCTCAGGTTCCAGCGCTGCCAGTACAGCCGGACCTCCACCGGGTGCCCGGGGGACAGCGCGACCAGGCGGCCCGCCTCCAGTTCCTGGGCGCACTGGTGCTCGGGGACCAGTCCCCAGCCGAAACCCAGCAGTACGGTGCGGGCGAAGTCCTCCGAGGCCGGGATGTAGTGCCGCGGCCCCCGGGAGGGGCTTCCGGCCAGGTCGCGCAGGAATCGGTCCTGGAGGTCGTCCTTGCGGTCGAAGTTCACCACCGGCGCGTCCAAGAGGAGTTCGGGGTCGCCGGTGCCGTAGCGCTCGGCGAAGGCCGGACTGCACACCGCGCGGTAGCGCATGCTCCCCAGCCCTTCCACGGAGCAGCCCTGGACGGCCTCCGGGGTGGAGGTCACCGCCGCCATCACCGCCCCCGAGCGCAGCAGGCTCGTGGTGTGCTCCTCGTCGTCGCGGTGGATCTCGAAGGCGGCCTCCAGTTCCGGTGGGAGATCGCAGAGCGCTTCCAGAAACCAGGTGGACAGGCTGTCGGCGTTCACGGCCAGAGGTACCCGGGCCCAACCGCCCGTGCGCCCCGTGACCTGGAGCGCGGAGAGTACCTCCCGGTCCAGCAGGAGCACCTGCCGGGCGTAGCGCAGCACCGCGTCGCCGGCCTCGGTGGGCACGACCGGGTTGGTGCGCTGGACCAGTACCTTGCCGGCGGTCTGTTCCATGGCCCGCACCCGCTGCGACACCGCCGAGGCGGTCACGTGCAGGTGGCGGGCGGCCGCCTCGAAGGTGCCCTCGTCGATCAAGGCCGTCAGGGTGCGCAGGTGGTCGAACTGGAAGGGCATCCGCAAGCTCCTGACGTGTGTCAATAAGCAACTCTTAGGGGTTCTGAAAAAGTTTAGCTTTACTGTAGTTCGCAGTTGGGGGAGGCTTCCCCTCGTGAACGAAACTCTTCTCCCCGCGCTGATGGGTCTGGGTACCGGCCTGGCGCTCATCGTGGCCATCGGCGCGCAGAACGCTTACCTGCTCCGGCTCGGTATCGACGGCAGGCCGACCACGGTCCTCGCGGTGGTGCTGGTCTGCGCCGTGTCGGACGCGCTGCTCATCACCGCCGGTGTCGTGGGCATCGGCGGCCTGCTCGAAGCCCTGCCCACGGCGATGGTGGCCGTCCGTCTGCTCGGCGCGGGCTTCCTCGTGGTCTACGGGCTGTTCGCCGCCTACCGAGCTCTGCGCCCGGGGCGGGCGGAGGTCCTGGTGCCCGCGGAGAGCTCTTCCGAGGCCGACGCGGGGGACACCCGCACGGCAGTCACCCCTGCGACTCATCCGGCCCCCGACCCGGACGCGGGCTCCGCCGCCCTGGCAACCGCTGTCAGCGCGGGCCCCTCCGCCTCCTCGCGCAAGCACACCGGCCTCCGAGCGGCGGTCCTCACCGCCTGTGCCCTCACCTGGCTCAACCCGCACGTCTACCTGGACACCGTGCTCTTCCTCGGGTCGGTCGCCAACCAGCAGGTCGGTGAAGCCCGTTGGTGGTGGGCGGGCGGCGCCGTGGCCGGGAGTTTCCTGTGGTTCTTCGCCCTGGGGTTCGGTGCACGCCTGCTCCGCCCGGTCTTCGCCCGGCCCGGGGCCTGGCGGGTGCTGGACGGGGTCATCGCGGTCATCATGCTCACCCTGGGCATCCGTCTCGCCCTCGGCGCGTGAACCCCGCAGGGTGCTCTCCCCGCCTCCGAGAGCGGCCTCCCGCGCGCCCCGCCCGGTCACCCAGTGCACGGGCGCGTCCAGGTGGGTGCCGACGTGCTCACCGGGGTGGATGTTGTTGTGCCGTCGGCAGGGCCCGGGCTCGTCGTAGGCGCTGACCTGTTCGAGCCCGAAACCGATGAGGTCGGCGAAGGGTTCGGGGAGTTCGGGTGCGGGTGTGTTCGCGCTCAGCCCGCTGGTGAGACCGACGATCTCGACGTCACCCCTGGCGAGGCCGCCGAGGAGTTGGACGAGGGCCGGGGAGTGCGTGCAGTCTCCGGGGGGCGCGGGTGTTTCGGCCAGGATGGGCGGCACCCTCATCGCCCCCGCCGACAACGGACAGAGCGGGAGAACCGAAGCCAACCGCGTACAAGCCACCCACCTGGAAGTCCGCTCTCCGGTCGCGCCGCGGGCCTTAGGCGTTCGCTCGCTGGAGGCGCCGCTCCGCCTGGGCGCGGAGGGTGCCGGTGGACAGCGGGGCGGTGCCGTGCAGCGCCTCCCATCTGGCGTTGTGCGCCGCTGGCCACAGGCTGGCCGCCCAGGCGACCTCAAGCTCCTCGGCGGTGAACTCCCGGCCCCGAAGGTCCTGGTAGGCGGTCAGGAAGGCTTCGGAACTCTCGACCGGCGCCAGAACGGGTGGCCCGGTAGTGGCGAACGTTCCGGCGGCCGCGCCGACCAGCGCGGCCTCCGGTTGCCAGGCCAGGCTGTCCCAGTCGTGCACCGCCCACACCCGTGCACCGTGCCAGCGCAGGTTCTGGGCCTCGAAGTCCGCGTGGCCGAGCACGCATGGCAGGTCAGCGGACCGGAGCTTCTCACGGGCCCGGGCGGCCGTGTCCACCACGTGCGCGGGCACGGCGCTCTGGTCCTCGGCGTCGAGGAAAGCCAGGGTCGGCCACAACTCGCGGCCCTCATGGTCCCAGCGCACCCAGCGGGGGTTGGGTAGCGGCGGCGGGACGCTCAGCCCGTCCAGGCCCGTCATGATCCGGGCGAACACCTCCGCGTAGAGCTCGGCACTCTCGGGGGAGTCCCCGTGCAGCATGTCGCCGCCGGGGCGGTGCTCTTCGGCGTGCACGGCCAGGGCGCCGACCCGGACCACCGGTATGAGCGGCCGGGGACACGGAAAACCGCGTTCGGCCAGTCGCGCCTGCGCCGCCACGCACGAGTCGGCCCGCCCGTCGTCCGGGCGGGCCTTGACCACGGCCTCGCCGCCGCCGGCCAGTCGGAGGCCGAACACCGTCGAAATCCGCTGCGTCCGGAGTAGCTGTGCCACGGGTGCCGCACCCAGGTGCTCCAGGCACCACCGCGGCAGCCAGTCCGGTAGCTCGTCCAACGCCATGGTGGAGACTATGCCAGGTGTGGTCGCAGCAGACGACCCTCGTCAGCCCCTGCCGACCCCCACCAACAAGACTACTAAGGATCTACGTAGTAAAGGCCTGGGCCTTCTGAATCCTCTTTCTCAGTCGTCGGAGCCCTGGTAGGTGGCGAAATCGAAGTCCGCATGAGAGCCCGTGCCGGTCAGGTCGTGGACCCACAACCCCAGGAAGGCGCCGGTGAAACCCCACAGGGTCGCGGTCTGGCCGTCGGCCGCGCGTTCCTCCGCGTAGTCGTCGGACAGGATGCTCGCGTCCAGCACCCCGCCTACGGGGGTCCACTCCCGGCCGTCCGGGGACAGGGCGAACCTCAGCTCCGCCCCGTCGATCTCCGCGCGCAGGTGGAATCGCTCCCAGCCCCGCACGTCCACCCGGTCGCCCACCTCGCGCACCCGACCGCGGTCGGAGCTGAGCACACCGGCGAACACCCCGTCCCGCTCGTCGAACCCGATCCGCAGGTAGTGCCACTGCCGCATGTTGTAGTACGCGGTCAGGCCCGCCATCCGCTGGAAGGTGTCGGTGGAGAACTCCATCACCGTCTCCAGCGAGCACCGTTCGTGCTGGACCCGGCGGGCCACCAGGCTCGGCTTGCGGGTCCCGGAGGGGGACTGCCCTCCCTGGACGCGCAGGTGGCCGGGGCGTTCGGTCAACGAGACCCACTCCTCGTCCGCGTGCCGTCGCAGCGTGCTCCACTCCGGGCGCAGCTGCGGGGAGTCGAAGTCGTCGCGGTCGGGAACCTCCGGCCAGGGGTGCGGTTCCAGGTCGGGGCCGTCGACCCGCACCCGCGGGACCGCGCCCTCGACCCGGGGCCAGCCGTCCACCCACTCCACCCGTTGCAGGGCCGTCTCACGCCCGCGCACGCAACGACCGCGTTCGGTGAGCGGGCGCGAGGTCAGGTGGGCCAGGAACCACTCGCCGCCGGGGGTGCTGACCAGGCTCCCGTGCCCGGCCTTCTGCAGGGGCAGGGACGGGTGCTCGCGCGAGGACAGCGTGGGACCGGCCGGGTCCGTCTCGTAGGGGCCGGTGATCTCCCTGGACCGGGCCACCGTCACCTGGTGGTCCCACTGGGTCCCGCCCTCGGCCGTCATCAGGTAGTACCAGCCGTTCTCGCGGTACAGGTGCGGAGCCTCGGTGACCCGCACCGAAGTGCCCTCGAAGATCACCTTCGGCTCGCCCAGGAGGCGCATCGACTCGGTGTCCAGCTCCTGGAGCACGATCCCCGCGAAGTCGTGGCGCCCCGGCCGCCAGTCCATCAGGCTGCTGAGCACCCAGCTCCGGCCGTCCTCGTCGTGGAACAGGGAGGGGTCGAACCCCTTGGCGTGGATCGGCGCCGGGTCGCTCCAGGGGCCGTCGATCGAGGGTGCGCTGGTCACGTAGTTGGGCGTGTCCCAGAAACCCTCGGCGTAGTTCTCCACGTCGGTGAAGATCAGATAGAAGGTCCCGCCCTCGTGGGACAGGCAGGGCGCCCACACGCCCGCGCCGTCGCGGTGTCCGGTCAGGTCCAGCAGCCGGTCCTCGGACAGGACCCCGCCGAGCGGGCGCCAGTGCACCAGATCGCGGGAGTGGTGGAGCAGCACTCCCGGGCTCCACTCGAAGGTCGAGGTCGCCAGGTAGTAGTCCTCGCCGACCCGCAGGATCGACGGGTCGGGGTGGAAGCCGGGCAGGACCGGATTGGTGATGGTTCCGGTACGGCTGCCGGTGGCGGGAGCGGTCGTCATCACGGCCTTTCTAAGGTGTGGCGTGGAAGGGCCCGGGGCCCGGCACGGGAGTCGGGAGGGGAACCGGGCCCCGGGGGTCGGGAAGGACCGAGGGGGTGGTCGGGGCGGGCGGCGTCGGTTCCGCCTCCGCCGCCCGGGGCATCGCGGTTACTTGCCGAAACCGGCTGCCAGCCCGCTCAGCAGGTGCCTGCGCCCGAACAGGTACAGGGCCAGGATCGGGATGGTGGACAGCACGACCGCGGCCATCAGCCCCGGCACGTCCGTTCCGTACTGGGTCTGGAACGCCCACAACCCCAGCGGCAGGACCCGGTTGGAGGCGCTCTGGGTGAGCACCAGCGGGAAGATGAAGTTGTTCCAGGCGTTGAGGCCGACGAAGATCGCCACCGTCACCACACCGGGGCGTGACAGCGGCAGGACCAGCCGGAGGAACACCTGCCAGGTGGCCGCTCCGTCCAGGGCCATCGCCTCGTACAGCTCCCCGGGAACGTCCCGCAGTGAGCTGGTGAGCACGACGATCGAGATCGGCAGCGTGAACGCGGCTGTCGGCAGGATGATCGCCGGCAGGCTGTCATACAGGTTCAGCCGGGTGATGATCAGGTAGATCGGGATGATCACCGCCTGCGCCGGTACCGCCAGCCCCAGCAGGAACAGCAGGAAGCTGACCCGGACCGCGCGGCTGCGGCTGCGCACGATCGCGAACGCCGCGGGCACCGCCACCAGCAGCACCAGCAGGATCGCCCCGAACGCCACGATCAGGCTGTTGGTCAGGAAGCCGAGGAACCCGACCTCGAAGACGTTGCGGTAGTTGTCCAGGGTGAGGGACTCGGGGAGGGACAGCGGCCCCTGCGCCATGTAGTCGCCCGGCCCGCGCAGGCTCGTGGCGACCAGGTAGTACAGGGGCACGCACACGACCAGCAGCCACAGGGCGGCGCCGATTCCGGCGCCGTAGGCCGGACGCCTGGTGTTGCGCGTCCGGGCCCGTCTGTCGGTGCGACTCTTGCGCGGTGCTTCGGGAGGTGTCCTGCGCCGTGTTCCGGTGGCCATGTCACATCCCCTCTCTCTGGCTGGTCATGCGCGAGTAGCCGGTCACCCGTACCACCAGCAGCGACAACCCGGTCCCCAGGACAACCAGCAGCACCGCGATGGCGCTCGCGTAGCCCATCTCGAAGGCGACGAAGCCCTGGTTGTACATGTGCAGCGGCAGGATGCGGGTGGCGTTGCCCGGGCCGCCGGCGGTCAGCAGCAGGACGGTTTCGAAGTAGGTCATGGACCCGACCAGCATCAGCACCGATGACGCGATGATCGTGTGGCGGAGCTGGGGGACGGTGATGCGCAGGAAGCGCTGGAATCCCGAGGCCCCGTCGAGTTCGGCCGCCTCGTAGAGGGAGCGGGGAACCTGCCTCGCGGCCGCCTGGTAGAGGAGCATGTGGAAGGGCAGGAACTGCCACAGCACGATGAACACGATCGCGTACAGCGCCAGTGTCGGGTGGCCGAGCACGTTGCTGTGGCTGAGCCCGAACCAGTCCCTGACCTGTGCGGGGACCCCGAAGTTCGGATCGAGCAGGGCCTTCCACACCAGGGCGATGGCGGCGGTGGACAGCAACAGAGGGAGGAAGAAGACCGCGCTGACCACCGCCCGCACGCGCTGATGGCCTGCCGACCAGACCCCGAAGGCCAGGGCCAGAGGGGTCTGGGTCGCCCAGCACAGGGCGGTCAGGGTCAGGGTGATGACGAGTCCGCCGCGTACCTGACCGTCGCCCGGGAGCGCCGACCAGTTGGCCAGCCCCACCCACTGCGGGCTGCCCAGCCCGCTCCACGAGGTGAAGCTCAGGTAGACGACGACCACCACGGGTGCCAGCCCGAAGAGGCCGAAGAACAGTAGGGCCGGAGCGACCCAGGCGAACCCGGGCCGCTCCGTGGTGGAGGTCCTCACCGGGTCTGCTCCATGGCCGCTCCGAACTCCTCCGGTGTGAGGTCGCCGAGGAAGACCAGCTGGAGGTTGGTCAGCATGGCCTCGGCCGCGGCCGGGTCCAGCGCCTGGTCCCAGGACTGGGTGAAGGTCGGTGCGTCCGAGACCAGTCCGTGGGTGAAGGTGGCGAACTCGGCGTGGTCGCTCTCCTGGAGCTGGTCCTCGATGCCCTCGATCGGGGGCACCTGGCCGACGTCGATCAGATCGCTCACGTACTCGTCGGAGGCCAGGGTCTCGACCAGGAAGTCGATCGCCGCATCGGTGTGCTGGCTGTCGCTGTTGACCGAGAAGTAGTTGCTGGGGTTGCCCACGATCGCGTTCGGCTCGCCCGCGCCGCCCTCCACGACGGGGAAGGAGGTGAAGCCGAGCTCGTCGTTCTCCACGAACTGGGGGCTGTCCTCCAACTGCCGGGAGATCTCCCAGCTGCCCATCAGGAACATCGCGGAGTCGCCGTTGGCCAGCAGCGCGGAAGCGCTCCCATTGTCATAGTCGACGGAGGTGAAGTTGTTGCCGAAGGCGCCGCGGTCGACCAGGTCCTGGCACAGCTCCAGGGCCTCCAGGACGGCGGGGTCCTCCCAGGAGCCCTCCTCCCCGTCCACGATCGCCTGGAACACGTCCGGCCCGCCGACCCGGTCCACCAGGTAGGAGAACCACATCAGCTGGGTCCAGCCCTGCGCGCCGGGAAGGACGATCGGGGTGACGCCGTCCTCCTGGAGGACGTCGATCGCCTCGTAGAGGTCCTCGAAGGTCTCCGGCGGCTCCAGGCCGGCCTCCGCCAGGACGGGCTTGTTGTAGTACATGACGACCGGCTGGACCCCCAGCAGCGGGACCCCGTAGTAGGAGCCGTCGATCTCGGCCACGTCCAGGACGCTGGGCAGGAAGGAGTCCCGGAACTCGGGGTTGTCCTCCAGGGTCTGGGTCAGGTCGAGGACCTGGTCCTGCTGGGTGTACTGGGACAGGTTGCCGCCGCCCCAGTTGAAGAACACGTCGGGGGCGTTGGGGGAGCCCAGCGCCACCTGGAGGCGCTGCTTGTAGGCGTCGTTGACGAAGGTGACGAGCTCGGCGGGCACTTCGTGCGCGTCGTTGTGCGTCTCGATGCCGCGCTCGACGATCTCGTTGACGAGGGCGTCCTCCAGGGCCCAGACCTGCATGGTGTCGCCGCCGCCGGGTCCTGAGGTTCCGCAGCCGGTGGCGAGGAGGAGGGAGAGGGCCAGGGAGGTACTGCCGATCACACGTATCCGGTGGGTGCGACTCATGGCGTGTACACCGTTCTTCCGTTGTTCCGGGGGGGGGAAGCAAAAGCTTTCGAAATGTTTCCGATAGCTTTCGGGAAGGCTGACGCTAGGTTCTCCTGGCCCCCCACGTCAAGAGGCCTTTTGATTGCGAGAAGGTTGCGGTGTGAAACTCGAAAAGTTTCGAGATAGAATCCAGCACAGTGGAGCATGGGGAACCGGGTTCCCCCTACGACGAGGAGGCACATGGCGAAGCGACGCCCCACCCTGGCCGAGATCGCCGGTGACGCGGGGGTTTCGGTCTCCACCGTCTCGAAGGTGATCAACGGTCACCTCGACGTCGCCGCCGACACGCGGCGCCAGGTGGAACGGCTCCTGGAACAGCACCGCTACCAGCCCAGGCGCCACCGGGAACGCCGCCCCGTCGGCCTGATCGACCTCGTCTTCCTGGACCTGGGGAGCCCCTGGGCGATGGAGATCCTCACCGGGGTCGAGGAGGTCACGCACGACGCCGGTTTCGGGATCGCCGTCTCCGCCGTGCACGACCGCAAACGCAGCAGGCCGGGCCGCAAGTGGCTGGACAACCTCCAGGCCAGGCACTCCGACGGCGTCGTCCTGGTGCTGTCCGAACTCTCCTCCCAGCAGCAGGCCCAACTCGACGCCCTCGGGATCCCCGTGGTCACCGTGGATCCCGTCGGCGACCCCGCGCGCGAGGTCCCCGCGGTGGGCGCCGCCAACTGGGACGGCGGACTCACCGCCACCGAGCACCTCATCGGCCTCGGCCACCGCCGCATCGCCATGCTCGCCGGGCCTCCCGACGTCATGTGCAGCCGCGCCCGCGTGGACGGGTACCGCAGCGCCATGCGCGACGCGGGGCTCGCGGTGCCCGAGGGCTACGTCACCCACGGCGACTTCATGGCCGGGACCGGCAAGGACCTCACCGAGGCCCTGCTCGACCTGCCCGAACCCCCCACCGCGATCTTCGCGGGCTCGGACCAGATGGCCCGTGGCGCCTACGAGGTCCTGTACAAGCGCGGCCTGAGCGTGCCGGACGACGTCTCCGTGGTGGGTTTCGACGACCTCCCCGAAGCCAGGTGGGCCACCCCGCCGCTGACCACCGTCCGGCAGCCGCTGCGCGACATGGCGCAGATGGCCACCCGCATGCTGTTCGACCTGATCAACGGCAACGAGCCCGAGACCACCAGGGTGGAGCTGGCCACCCGTCTGATCCAGCGCGACAGCACGGCCCCGCCCAAGGAGTGACTCCGGCCGGTGAGGGAGCGGAGGAGTCCCTCCCGCGCCCCGTGCGCCGTTGGAGTCCTCATCGCGTACGCGTGGAAGCCGTGTCCGGGAGGCGGTGGGAGTGCGGATCTGAGGAAGGCGGGCAGGGGCAGGTTCGTGGAGGAGACGTGCCGCGCGGACTTCGTGCCAGCTGACGGCGGGGACACGGTAAGGGTGGTTCCCTGACTGCGGGGGGAGTGCGTGGCCGGGGAAGTGCGCGCTGACGTGCGCCTGGTGCCGCGACGCGGAGCCGCTCCGCGGCCCTGCGTTGGAAGCGCACCGGCCATCCGGGTCGAGCGGTCGCCTGGGGCCGATGGGTGGGTTCCCGGGGCGGGGAGGGGATCCCGGGGGAGGGAGAGCCCCGGGAACCCGGGAGGGCCGACCGGATCGCAGACGGTCGGCCCGGCTTTCGGGCTGGTTACCAGCTCGACTTGGTAACCCCGGGCAGCTCGCCTCGGTGGGCCATGTCCCGGAACCGGATCCGGGAGAGGCCGAACTTCCTCAGGTGAGCGCGCGGACGGCCGTCGACGGCGTCGCGGTTGCGCACCCGGGTGGCGCTGGCGTCGCGGGGCTGGCGGCGCAGCTCGGCGACGGCGGCCGCCCGCTCGGTCTCGCCGGTGTGCGGGCTCTTGATCAGCTGTTTGAGTTCGGCGCGGCGCTCGGCGTAGCGGGCGACGATCACCTTGCGCTGTTCGTTGCGGGCGATCTTGCTCTTCTTTGCCATCAGACCTTCTCCCCTCGGGCACGGATGTCGGCGACCACGCGTTCGATGCCGCGGGCGTCGATGACCCGCATGCCCTTGACGCTCAGCCGCAGCTTCACGAAGCGCTGTTCGCTGGGCAGCCAGTAGCGCTTGTTCTGGATGTTGGGGTCGAACCGGCGCTTGGTGCGGCGGTGGGAGTGGGAGATGGCGTTGCCGAAGCTGGGCGCCTTCCCGGTCACCTGGCATACACGGGACACGGTTGTTCTCCTCCTGTTCTGTGGTTTCTGTGGTGGTGTCGGTTCCTGCTCGCCGTGAGGTCAGCTCTGCTTGGTCGAGGACGGGTACGGCAGCAGGGCCATCTCACGGGCGTTCTTGACCGCCGCGGCGATCAGCCGCTGTTGGCGGGCGGTGACCCGGGTGACCCGGCGGCTGCGGATCTTGCCCTTCTCCGAGATGAACTTGCGGAGCAGGTTGGTGTCCTTGTAGTCGACGTGGTCGGCTTCGCCCAGAGGGTTGGCGAACCGTCGCGTGCTCGTGCGTGCCTTGGCGCGGTGGGTCTTCGGTGGCAAGGGAGTCCTCCTCCGGTCGGTCTTGGGTGCTGCGGGGTGTCAACGGTGCCGGGGCGCGGCTCAGATCGCGTCGGCGAAGGGGTCCTCGACCAGGGGGCGCCCGGCTTCGGCGTCGGTGAGCAGGCAGGAGTCGAGGATCTCCACGAGCCGTTCGGCGTCCAGGTCGACCCCGGTGAAGGCCAGGTGCTGGCGGCGGTCGCCGACCACCGGGTCCCAGTCCAGGAGGGCGGAGGCGCGGCGGGTCTCGGAGACCATGTCGAGGGCGGCCTCGGGCAGCGCGCCCAGCCAGGGGCCGGCGCTCTCCAGGAGCAGGGCGTCGTTGTAGGCGTCCCAGACCAGGAGCGTGTCGGGCCTGCTGGCCAGCCAGATCCGGCCCCGCCCGCGCACCCCGGCGGCCACGATCCGCCCCAGGGACTCGTGCAGCCGGACCGGGTGCAGCGGGCGTTTGCGGGTCCACACGAGGGTGCTCACCCGATCGTCGGTCAGGTCGGTGTACTGGGCCCATGCCGGGTTGAGCCGGTTGGCGGCGCTCTCGGGGTCGAAACGGCCCTCGGTGAGGGCTACCAGTCCGCCACCGGGCGGGATGACCACGGCGGCGGGGTTCAGGTGCTCGATGAGGGCCCTCGCCTCGTCGCGGTGGCGGGCCCCGTGCAGGGTGAGCACGGTGGGGTACTCGACCTGGTGGGTGAGGACCTCGGCGACGGTGCGCTCGTCCTCCGCGGCGATGTCCAGTGACCGGTCGGCCAGGTCGTCGTGGCAGGACAGGTCCGGGAGCAGGCGCTCGGAGTCCACCGCGGTGACGACGGCTGCCAGACGCAGCTCGGTACGGGAGGCGACGATCTCGGCCACCGAGCGGGGCTCGACCCCGTCCCAGGCCTCCACCACGCACAGGGAGTGTTCGCCGCGTTCGGCCAGGTCCAGCAGGGTGGGGATCAGGTCCTCGCGCAGCGTGCAGGAGGCGCACAGATGGTCCAGGTCGACACGGTGATGGCCGAGGGTCCCCCACCGGTCACGGGTGACGCGGTGGACGATCCCCTCGGCGATCCCGTCGAGGTCGTGGTGGATGGCGATGGACCCCGGCACATCGGTGATCAGGTCGTCCACGGTGCTGCGCCGGGCGAGCCGGTGCAGCCCGGAGACCACGACCACGCGCAGGGGTGCGGTCACTTCTTTCATCGGGGAAGGCCCTCCCATTAATGAAAACGATAACCATTACCGTAACGCATGCGCGCGGCACTTGGGAACAGGGGTCGCCTCGCACCTTCCACCAGCGCCTGTGCCAGAGGAGCAGCGTTGGAAGACACCGGCGGCCCGCGCCGTGGGTCGGCCATGGGAGAGCGCTCTGCCGAGGTCTTCCGAACCCCCGGAAGCCAGGGCTGTCGGGCTCAGGCCTCAGCGCGGGCGGCTTGCCTTCTCGGCGACGGGCCGCTGGGGTTCGGGGGCGCGCGGTCGAGTCCTGGGTGGCTGTCCCGAGGTGGCTCGCGGGCTCGTGCGGAGCGGGATCTCAGGCGTCGAGGACGCTGGCGTAACGCTCCACGGCGAACTCCCTGCCCGTGGTGTCCAGGGGCGGGCGAAGGCCGAGCCGTCCCATCATCTGGGTGCCCCTGGCCAGAGCGACCTCGGCCCGCTCCCGGATCCACGTCTCGTAGCGGCCGGTCTCGGGCGCCACGCTGTCGATCACGTACGGGGCCACGGCCTGGGCCTCGCGCACCGAGGGCCGCACCGCGGCCTCATAGGAGAAGAAGGCGCGGTCGTGGTCACCCTCCGCGGCCACCAGCTCCCCGGCCAGTGCCAGGGCCCCCATCAGAGCCATCGCCGGACCCTGCCCGCTCAACGGGCCCGGAGCATAGGCGGCGTCGCCCACCAACACCACCCGGTTGTGCGCCCACACATCCATCCTGACCTGCGTCGCCGGGGCGATCTTGAGGTCGCCCTCACCCATGGCGCGCAGCAGTTCGGGCACCTTCCAGCCGTCCTGGCCGAAAAACTCCTCCACCAGCCTCTGCCGAGCGCTCCGATCCAGGGAGCCCTCGCGGACCGGGAAGCGGTCACGCATCAGGAACACCGCCTCGGCGCGGTCTGCGCCGGGCAGGGTCGTGACCACACAGCCCCGGTGCGGCCACATGTGCCAGGCCATGGCGCTGTCGGTGCCGAGGATGTTGCGGGTCTCGAAGACCGCCGTGTTGGCGCCCAGGTAGCGCAGGTGGTTCGCGTCCGGTCCGGCGAAGGCCAGGGCCCGGACCGGGGAGTGCGGCCCGTCCGCGCCGACGACGAGGTCGAAGCGGCGTCCGGGTGAGTTCGCGAAGGCGACGTCCACGCCCTCCTCGTCCTGCTCCAGCGCGGTGACGGTGTCCCGGGGCAGGTACTTGACCTGGCCGGTGTCGGCCTGCTCCGCCTCTTCGCGCAGGGCGCCGACCAGGTGGTCGTGGCGGACGGTCAGGCACCCGGGCTCGCCGGGTACCCGCACCGGTTCCCGGCGTCCGCTGACGTGGGTGTGCACCTCCGCGACGGGGGCGCCCAGCGCGCGGACCGCCTCGCCCGCCCCCATCCGGTCCAGGAGGGCCATCCCCGGGCCGGAGACCTCGACATGGGCACCCTTCGACCGTGCCCCCCGGGCGGGGTCGACGACGGTGGGGGCGAAACCCCCTCGGGCCAACCAGACGGCGAGCGCGCTCGCGGCCACACCGCCCCCCGAAACGAGGACGTTCCTGTTGCTGATGGGCACGCGAACCTCCGTGTGTGCGTAAGCCGTGGCCCTCCCGGTCTGCCCGCCACGGGTGTGCCCGCGGGGGCGGCGCGCCGGCGGGGCGGGGAGCCGGTCCGGATCAGGGTCCTTCGAGCATCTCCCGCTCGGCGCCCTGCCCGGCGGCAACGCGCCGTCGCAGGCGGGCCGCAGGCGCCGGAGGACTTCCCGGCGCGTGTTCCGCCGTGGCGTAACTGTACCTTCTGGTAGGTTCCGGTGTGCTGTAAGGGGGAGGGGCTTGTCGGCCGACGTCCACCGGGGCCGTTCACCGCTGGGCGAGGTAGGAGTCCACCAGCGCGCGCAGGACCTCCGAGCAACCGTGCTCCACGGTCAGGGTCGCGATGTCGTCGGCGCGCGTCGCGCCGCGGTTGAGGATCACCACCGGTTTGCCCTGATCGGCGGCGTGCTTCACGAACCTCCGCCCGGAGAAGACCGTCAGGGACGAGCCGACGACCACCAGCCCGGCCGAGTGGTCGACCATCGAGTAGGCCTCCAGGACGCGAGGCTTGGGTACGTTCTCGCCGAAGTACACGATGTCCGGTTTGAGAACCCCGCCGCAGGAGGAGCAGTCGGCCACTCGGAAGTGCTCGGTGCAGGCCAGGACGGCGTCGGCGTCCGGCGCGACCTCGACGTCGGCCACCTCGTCGGCGAAGCCGGGGTTGAGTTCGGTGAGGCGTACGGCCAGCGCCTCGCGGCCGGTCACCGCACGGCAGTCCAGGCAGATCACCCGGTCGTAGCGGCCGTGCAGGTCGATGACGCGGGTACTGCCGGCCGCATCGTGCAGGGTGTCCACGTTCTGAGTGATCACACCGGAGACCACCCCGGCCCGTTCGAGGTCGGCCAGGGCGCGGTGGCCGTCATTGGGACTGGTCTCCTCCACACGGCGCCAGCCGATGTGGTTGCGGGCCCAGTAGTGGCGCCGGAAGTCGGCGTCGCCGACGAACTCCTGGTAGGTCATGGGTGTGCGGGGCGGTGAGTCCGGGCCCCGGTAGTCGGGGATGCCCGAGTCGGTCGAGATCCCCGCACCGGTCAGCGCCACCACCGGACCCGCGCCGAGGACCTCGCGTACCCGGGCGGCGGCCTCGCCGGGGCTGTGCGCGTCGAGCGTGTTCGTCACGGTTCGAGGATATGTCGCGCGGCTCCCTTCCGCCGGGGACCGTCCGCCGCCCACGGTTGTGAAATAGGCGAAGGCCGGTGGACCCGGACAATCCGGCTCTCCGAGAGCCCTCCGAGAGCCCCTGGGAGCGGCTCAGGCGGTGTTGATGATGCGGAAGGTCTCGGCCAGCCGGCCCGCGGGCAGCCCGGCCTCGGCGGCGTTGGCGGCCATCCACTGGCGCACCATCGGCTCCAGTTCGGTGATGTCCCCGATCTGGCTCTCGTGCGCGGCCAGCGCCGCCATCTTGCGCTCGAAGACGTCGGTGATGTCCGAGGGGTGGTGTGGCTTGGGCCCGCCGACGACCCACACCTGGGCGACCGTCCACGGGGCCAGTCCCTCCTCGGTGAGGAGTTCGCGGTGTGCGTGCGGGTTGCGCGCGTCCGGGAAGACCGCGTTGATCGCCGCCTCCCCGGCGGCCATGTGGTCGGGGTGGCTGGCGGCGATGCTGTCCCAGTCGCGTTCGGGGCTGAGGGTGACCACGCGTTCGGGCCGCACCTGCCGGATGACCCGGGCGATGTCGCGGCGCAGGTCGAGGGAGGCCACCACCCTCCCGTCCGGGTAACCGAGGAAACGCACGTCCTTGACCCCGACCTCGGCGGCGGCCCGCCGCTGCTCCTCCCTGCGCATCGCCGCGATCTCCGAGCTGTCCAGGGTGAGCTCGTCCCCGCCCGCCTCGCCGTCGGTGACCATCAGGTAGACCACCTCGGTCCCGGCCTCGGCCCACAGCGCCACGGTCCCGGCACAGGAGAAGTCGGCGTCGTCGGGATGGGCCATCACGACCAGTGCGCGTTCTGGTGCGTCAGTCACCGGAAGTCCTTTCGCAGCGGGCTCTCCCGCGAGGTTGAGGTCGTCCACCATCGTACGAACCCACCCGGGGGTCGACGCCGCGCCCGTGCTTCACCCGGACAGCAGGACGAATGCCTCTCGGACGTCGCCGACGGAGTGGTCCGGTGCGGGCAGCTTCGCGGGCCAGGGACGTCCGCGATCGATCCAGACGGTGCGCAGCCCGGCCCCTCGGCCGCCGACCACGTCCGCCATCGGGCTGTCGCCGACCATCCACCCGCCGTCCCCGAGCGCTGCCCCGCACCGCCGCGCCGCGATCTCGAACAGTCGCCGCCCCGGTTTGCGGACCCCCTCCGCACCGGAGACGGCCCAGGCGTCGACCTGCTCGGCGACACCGCTGTGCGTGAGGGTCCGGCACTGGACGTCGGCGAAGCCGTTGCTGACCACGCCGGTGCGCCAGCCCGCCTGCCGAAGTGAGCGGAGCCCCTCCAGCGCACCGGCACATGCGGGGACCAGCGCCGGATGGCGCTCCCGGTAGCGGGACCACAGCTGTGCCACGGAATCCTTCAGCCCGTACCGCTCCCGGACCTGTGCGAAGAAGTCCTCCTTGGGGACGAGCCCGTCGCCGTCGGCCCGTTCGATCCACGGGACCTCCTCTCCGGGGATCCCGTGTTCGGCGCAGAACTCCACCGCTCAGGAGCGCAGCCCCTCCGCGCGGTCGGCGAGGGTGTTGTCCAGGTCGAAGAGCGCGAGGGGAGCCACCCGGCTGAGCCCTGTCCGGGCGGTCTGAGGCGAGCCCGGTCCCGATCCTTCTCCGAAGCTGCCGCAGCCGGGCCGCTGCTTCGGGGAGAGCGCTCTCGACCGAGGGCCGGTCATGGTTTGCGGGCGACCGCGCCGTACATGTCGGTGTCCGGTGTGTCGCCGACGTCGACCGGCTCCGGACGCCACAGGGGACTGGGGCCGATTCCGGGCTCCAGCAGTTCCAGGCCCTCGAAGTAGGACGCGAACTCCGCGGGGGTGTGCCCCCGGTAGGCCAGGGCGGCCTCCTTGTTCCACTCGTCCAGGGCGTCCGCGGCGCTGCCCTCCTTCGGCAGGACCGCGTCGGCCACCACCAGGAAGCTGCCGGAGGGCAGCCCCGCCAGGTAGGCGCGGACGATGTCCACGGCCTCCTTCAGGGTGGGGATGTGTCCGAGGGTGCCGATGACGGACAGCCCCACCGGCCGGTCGAGGTCGAGGAGCTCGCCGGCGCGGGCCAGGACCTGGTCGGTCTCGCGCAGGTCCTGGTCCACGAACTCGGTGGCGCCCTCCGCGGTGCCGGTCAGCAGCGCGCGGGCGTGGGCGAGCACCATGGGGTCGTTGTCGACGTAGACGACCCGGGCGTCGGGGGCCGCGGCCTGGGCGATCTCGTGGGTGTTCTGGTGGGTGGGCAGCCCCGTCCCGACGTCCAGGAACTGCCGCACACCCTCCTCACGGGCCAGGTGGGTGATGGTGCGCACGAGGAAGGCGCGGCCCGCGCGGGCGTCGACGGCGATCTTGGGGTGGATGCGCAGGATCTGGTCGCCGAGTTCCCGGTCGACGGGGTAGTTGTCCTTGCCGCCGAGCCAGTAGTTCCATACCCGGGCCGAGTGCGGGGCGGAGAGGTCGACGCCTGCGGGGACAGAGGGGGTGCTCATGGTTGGTCCGATCCGGGCCGGGGGGCTGGGCGGGACCAGTCTGGCCGACGGGACTTGCGTTCGCAAAGCCCTTACCGGTACCGGCATCCGTTCGGGAACGCCTGCCGGGTCAGGCTTTGCGTGTTGCTGCTGGTGGGGTCGGAGAGGTGCCCCGGGCGGTGTCGTGACCGGCGGCCGCCCGGGGACCTATGGGTTGACGGACTGCCTCAGCCCAGGTGGACGATCAGGTCGCCGCCCTCCACGCGCTGGACGCCGTCGACGGCCAGTCGGGAGACCACACCCGCCTGCGGGGCGGTGATGGAGGCCTCCATCTTCATCGCCTCGATCGTGGCGACCGTGTCACCGGCCTCGACCTCTTCACCCACGGCCACGACCGGGGTGACCACACCGGCGAAGGGCGCCGCGACCTGTGCGGGGTCGTTGCGGTCGGCCTTCTCCGCCTCGGGGGCGTCCGAGGCCAGCGACCGGTCCCGCACGTGCAGCGGCCGCAGCTGGTCGTTGAGAGTGGTCATGACGGTGCGCATCCCGCGCTCGTCGGCCTCGCTCACCGCCTGGAGCCCGATGAGCAGGCGCACGCCCGGCTCCAGGTCCACGACGTGCTCCTCGCCCTCGCGCAGACCGTAGAAGAAGTCCTTGCTGTCCAGCACGCTGGTGTCGCCGTAGGCGGCGCGGTGCGACTCGAACTCCTTCGTGGGGCCCGCGAACAGCAGCCGGTTCAGGGTGGCGCGCGGCTCCTCGGCGAGCCCGGCGCGGTCCTTCTCGCTCAGCTCGGCGGTGGCCCGGGGCTCACCACGCCCGCGCAGCGCCTTGGTGCGGAACGGCTCGGGCCACTCGCCCGGGGGAACCCCCAGCTCACCGCGGAGGAAGCCGATCACCGAGTCCGGTACGTCGAACCGGTCCGGGTCCTTCTCGAACTCCTCCGGTGAGACCCCCGCGCCCACCAGGTGCAGGGCCAGGTCGCCCACCACCTTGGAGGAGGGGGTCACCTTCACCAGCCGGCCCAGCATGCGGTCGGCGGCGGCGTACATGGCCTCGATGTCCTCGAACCGGTCGCCCAGACCCAGCGCGATGGCCTGCGTGCGCAGGTTGGACAACTGGCCGCCGGGGATCTCGTGGTGGTAGACGCGGCCGGTCGGCGAGGCCAGGCCCGCCTCGAAGGGCGCGTACACCCGGCGCACCGCCTCCCAGTACGGCTCCAACTCGTTCACCGCGTCCAGGGACAGACCGGTGGGGGTGTCGGAGTGGTCGAAGGCGGCCACGATCGCCGACAGCGACGGCTGAGAGGTGGTGCCCGCCATGGACGCCACGGCGCCGTCCACCGCGTCCGCGCCCGCGTTCACCGCCGCGAGGTAGGTGGCGAGCTGGCCGCCCGCGGTGTCGTGCGTGTGCACGTGGACCGGCAGGTCGAACTCACTGCGCAGCGCGCTGACCAGTCGGGCGGCGGCCGGGGCGCGCAGCAGCCCGGCCATGTCCTTGATCGCCAGCACGTGCGCGCCGGACTCCACGATCCGCTCGGCCAGCTTCAAGTAGTAGTCCAGCGTGTAGAGCTTCTCGGCCGGGTCGGACAGGTCCGCGGTGTAGCACAGCGCCACCTCGGCCAGTCCGGTGCCGGTCTCCCGGACCGCGTCGATCGCCGGGCGCATCTGCTCGACGTCGTTGAGGGCGTCGAAGATCCGGAAGACGTCCACCCCGGTCGCGGCGGCCTCGCGCACGAACGCGTTGGTGACCTCGGTGGGGTAGGGCGTGTACCCGACCGTGTTGCGGCCGCGCAGCAGCATCTGCAGGGCCACGTTGGGCACGGCCTCACGCAGCGCGGCGAGCCGCTCCCACGGGTCCTCGGCCAGGAAGCGCAGCGCCACGTCGTAGGTCGCGCCGCCCCAGCACTCCAGGGAGAGGAGTTCGGGCAGGGTGTGCGCTACGGCGGGCGCGGCGGCCAGCAGGTCCTGGGTGCGCACCCGGGTGGCCAGCAGCGACTGGTGGGCGTCGCGGAAGGTGGTGTCGGTGACCCCCAGGGTGTCGGACTCGCGCAGCCAGCGCGCGAACCCCTCGGGGCCCAGTTCGGTCAGGCGCTGCCTGGAACCGGCGGGCGGGGCGCCCTCGGGGACGGCGGGCAGCTTGGCGGCCGGGTCGATCAGGTGCGGGCGCTCGCCGTGCGGCTTGTTCACCGTCACGTCCGCCAGGTAGGTGAGCAGACGGGTGCCCCGGTCCGCGGAGGGGCGCGCGGTCAGCAGCTGGGGGCGCTCCTCGATGAACGAGGTGGTCACCCGGCCCTGACGGAAGTCCTCGTCCTCCAGAACCGCCTGGAGGAAGGGGATGTTGGTGGAGATGCCGCGGATCCGGAACTCGGCCACCGCGCGCTGGGCGCGGCTCACCGCCGTGGCGAAGTCGCGGCCCCGGCAGGTGAGCTTGACCAGCAGGGAGTCGAAGTAGGCGCTCACCTCCGAACCGGCGGCGGCGGTCCCGCCGTCCAGGCGGATGCCCGAGCCGCCGGGGGAGCGGTAGGCGCTGATCGTCCCGGTGTCGGGCCGGAACCCGTTGGCCGGGTCCTCGGTGGTGATGCGGCACTGGAGGGCGGCGCCGTGCAGCACGATGGCGTCCTGGGAAAGGCCAAGGTCCGCGAGGCTCTCACCGGAGGCGATCCGGATCTGCGACTGCACGAGGTCGACGTCGGTGACCTCCTCGGTCACCGTGTGCTCCACCTGGATGCGCGGGTTGAGCTCGATGAACACGTGCTGGCCGTCCCGGCCCACCAGGAACTCGACCGTGCCCGCGTTGCGGTACCCCAGTTCCTGGGCCAGCCGCACCGCGTCCTGGCACATGCGCTCCCGCAACTGGGGGTCGAGGTTGGGCGCCGGGGCCAGCTCCACGACCTTCTGGTGGCGGCGCTGCACCGAGCAGTCGCGCTCGTACAGGTGGATGACGTCTTCGCCGTCGGAGAGGATCTGCACCTCGATGTGGCGCGGGTCCACCACGGCGCGTTCCAGGAACACCGTGGGGTCGCCGAAGGCGGTCTCGGCCTCGCGCATGGCGGCCTCGATGGACTCGCGCAGGGCGGCACGGGTGTCCACGCGGCGCATGCCCCGGCCGCCGCCGCCGGCCACGGCCTTGACGAAGACCGGGAAGCCGATCTCCTCGGCAGCGCTGACCAGGCCGTCCACGTCGGTGGAGGGCTCGGTGGAGTCCAGGACCGGGATGCCCGCCCGCTTGGCGGCGGCGATGGCGGTCGCCTTGTTCCCGGTCAGCTCCAGTACCTCGGAGGGCGGGCCCACGAACGTGATGCCCGCCTCGGCGCAGGCCCGCGCCAGCTCGGGGTTCTCCGAAAGGAAGCCGTACCCGGGGTAGACGGCGTCGGCGCCGGCCTCCCGCGCCGCGCGGACGATCTCGTCGACCGACAGGTACGCGCGGACGGGGTGCCCGGGTTCGCCGATCTGGTAGGCCTCGTCCGCCTTGAGCCGGTGCAGCGAGTGGCGGTCCTCGTGGGGGAAGACGGCGACGGTGCGTGCCCCCAGCTCGTGCCCCGCGCGCAACGCGCGGATGGCGATCTCACCGCGGTTGGCCACCAGTATCTTCTCGAACATGCCGGATGCCTCCTGGACTCTGTGACGCGCTGCTGCGTGGCCCGGCGCCGTTGCCGGTACTGCCCGGTGCTGCGGGTGGCCGTGCCTGGGACCGTTTCATGGGTGCGGTGCCCAGGTAGGGCCATGGGAACCCTAACGAGAGGGGCCGAGGGCGCGTGCGGCTGGGGCGGCCCGCACGGCTCCGTGCGATTTCGTGAGGTCGGGGGAGGTGTCTGGAGAATCCGCCCAGCTTGGAAGGTCCGGCCCGCAGGGCTCAGGCCAGAGAACGCGGTTCAGAAGGACGACCGGGGCTCCTGTTCAGCCCGTTCGGCGTTCTGGGCGCTCCGGCGGATCCCCCACCACGGGGTCGCCGCGCCCCGGTGTAGCAGGGCGGCGCGATGAGGGTCAGGCGGAGGAGCACGGTGTGTGCGGAGGTGTTGGACAGTAGGTACGGGGTGGCCGTGGCGGGAACCGTCATGGTGACCACGACGAAGGCGGGGGCGCACGGAAGGGGGGACGACGTTCTTCTGGGGCGCGGGCGGCGAGGGCAGGGGGTGGAGTACCGCTCGGGTGGGCCTCAGGCGCCGACACCGCCGTAGGCGACCCCGGACAGGTCGGCGAGTTCGCGCTTCCACGCCACGAGGTCGTTCCGGTTGAGCTTGCCCAGGTGGTCGTGGCCGCAGGCACGGGCCATCACCTGCATGAGTTCCACCGACGACCGCAGGAACCGGTTCAGGCGCTCGGCCGCCTCCGCCACGGGCAGACGCTCCCTCAGGTGCGGCTGCTGGGTGGCGATGCCCACGGGGCAGTTGTTGGTGTGACAGGCGCGCATGCCCAGGCAGCCGATGGACTGGATCGCGGAGTTGGAGACGGCGATCGCGTCCGCGCCCAGGGCCAGCGCCTTGACGAAGTCGGCCGGTACCCGCAGGCCGCCGGTGATGATCAGGGTGACGTCGCCGCGGCCCAACCGGTCCAGGTGGCGCCGGGCCCGGGCCAGCGCGGGGATGGTCGGCACCGAGATGTTCTCCCGGAACAGCAACGGTGCCGCCCCGGTGCCACCGCCCCTGCCGTCGAGGATCACGTAGTCCACCCCGATCTGCAGCGCCGCCTCCAGGTCGCGTTCGATGTGCTGCGCGGAGAGCTTGAACCCGACCGGGACGCCCCCGGTGGCCTGGCGTACCTCCTCGGCCACCCGGCGGAAGTCGGAGACGGAGACCAGGTCCGGGAAACGGGCCGGGGAGACCGCCGGTTCGCCCTCCGGCAGCTCGCGCACCTCGGCGATCCGTCCGCTCACCTTGTGCCCCGGCAGGTGGCCGCCGGTGCCGGTCTTGGCCGCCTGCCCGCCCTTGAAGTGGAAGGCCTGGCAGCGGACGACCTTGTCCAGCGAATAGCCGAATCGGGCGGACGCGAGCTCGTAGAAGTAGCGGCTGTTCGCCCGCTGCTCCTCCGGGAGCATCCCGCCCTCACCGGAGCAGATGCCGGTGCCCGCCAGCTCGGCACCCCTGGCCAGGGCCGTCTTGGCCTCCGCGGAGAGCGCGCCGAAGCTCATGTCCGACACCAGGACCGGGATGTCCAGGACCAGCGGTCGCCGGGCGTTGGGGCCGATCACCACCCGGGTACCCACCGGGTGGTCGTCGAGCAGCGGCGGTGTGTGCAGCTGTGCGGTGATGATTTGGAGGTCGTCCCAGGAGGGGAGCCTGCTCCGGGGCACCCCCATCGCCTCCACCTGCCCGTGGTGACCCACCTCGGACAGCCCGTCCGAGGCCAGACGGTGGATCTGACCGTTGAACGGCTCGTCCGGGGTTCCCTTGAAGTCTGCGTAGGCGCCCTGGTAGGCGGAGCGGTCATAGTTCTGCGGGTTGTCCCGTTCCCAGGCCAGGACCTCGTCGGCGTCCACCCAGACCCCGCCGTCCCCGACCCAGGCATCGAACCGCTTCAGGTCCGCGCCCTGGTAGTAGAGGTTGGTGCCGCTGCGCACGTCGTAGGTGGAGCCGTGCACTCCGCAGACCAGCCGGTTGCCGTGCACCGTGGCGTCGGACATGAGCGCGCCCCGGTGCTGGCAGCGTCCGTAGAGGACCCGGACCAGGTCTCGGCCGTCGCTGGCTCCTGTGCCTTGGGTGTCGTGGACGGCCTCGGCCCGGGCGTCTTCGGTTCCTTCGGCGCCCTCGGTATGAGTTGCCTCGGCAAGACGGATCACGGCCAGGTCCACGTTGGAGATCAGTGCGTGGGCGGGCTGGAGCGCTACCAGGTCGTCCCAGTCGGCTACCTTCGTGGCCCGCATTCTGTGCTCCTCAGGTCGTCGGCACCGGCGCGGCCCCGCCCGGAGCGGGTGCCCGCGCGGACGGGGGTCACGGCAGATTGTAGTGTTTCCATTACTTTTTGGAGTCGCCGACATGCCTGCCGGTGCGGTGCCGGTGGTGCGGGCGGGGTGTTCAGCGGGGCGTTCCCGTGTGGTCAGGGGGTGGGGGAGCGCTCTCTTCGAAGGCCGAACGGAGCGCTTCGGTCTGTGCGCGGCGGAACTCGCGGACCGCACCCGTCTTGGGGAAGACGGTGTCGAACCCGTGGAAGGCCCCCGGTACCACGGTCGTCCGGCAGGGCACCCCGGCCGCGCGCAGGCGGTCGGCGTAGGCGAGGTCCTCGTCGTGGAAGAGGTCGAGCGTGCCCACTCCGATCCAGGCCGGGGGCAGGCCGGACAGGTCCTCCCGTCGGGCGGCGGCCGCGTAGGAGGAGACTTCCCCGCCTCCGGGGGCCTCGCCGAGGTAGGCACGCCAGGCGTAGCGGTTACTGGCCACCGACCACATGCGGACGCCGAGTCCGTCCAGGTCGGTGCGGACTGCGGTGCGGTCGTCCAGCATCGGGTAGACGAGGAGCTGGAAGACGGGCCTGGGGCCGCCCCGGTCGTGGCACATCAGGGCCAGCGACGCGGTGATCCCGCCGCCCGCACTGGCTCCGCCGATCGCGACCCGACCGGGGTCGACGCCCAGCCGGTCGGCGTTGTCCACCGTCCAGGAGAGAGCGGAGTAGGCGTCCTCGGCGGCTGTCGGGGCCGTGTGCTGGGGTGCTTTGCGGTACCGGAGGGCCACCACGGTGATGCCCAGTTCCCGGGCGAACTCGATGCTCCCCCTCTCGTCCTGCACGGGGCTGCCGAAGAGGTACCCGCCGCCGTGGGTCCACAGCAGTGCGGGGGAGGGCGCCGTCGGAGAGCGGGGGCGGTAGACCCGAAGGCTCAGCGGCGGCGAGCCCTCGGGGCCCGGGGCGGTGTGTTCCTCGATCGACAGATCAGCGGGTGTCCGTCCCGGCCGCATGCGGGCGGTGAGTCGTTGGGCCAGGAGTGCCGTGCGCGGCCCGAAGGACAGCGCGGGCAGGAAGCGGACTCGGGAGAGGTCGGGGTGCAGCTGGGACATCGGGCTCCTCGGCTGATGGCGGGGGATGAGGCCGCGGATCCGTCCGGGCCCCCGAACGAGGACACGCCGAACGGCGTCGGCTGGACGGGCCGGAGCGCGAGGTCGCGGCGAGCGCGCTCCCTCAGGGAGCGGGTTTCCAGGAGGGAGGGCGCCTTTCTGTTCTCGCCGCGCGACCCGCTCACCACTGAGAACTCCTCCGGGTCTGAGGGCGTTCCCCGGGCCGGGTGAACGCGCCCGGGGCCCGGTGTCCCGGGCCCCGGGACACCGGTGAGCGGCACGAGGCCGTCCCCGACGGTTGGGGGCCGTTCGCTCAGCGGCCCCGCCGGAACCTCCCCGGGCGCGAGGACCCCGTCAGTTTCGCGAGCGGGGACGCTTGGGCAGCACCGCGACCGGAACGGTCGCGGTGTGCAGCACGCTCTGGCTCACCGAGCCGAGCAGCAGGCCGCGCACGCTGCCCCGTCCCCGGGAACCGACCACGATGAGGTCCGCGTCGGCCCCCGCCTCGACGATGGCCTCGGCCGGGTCCTTGCCACTGCGCACGACGGAGACCCCCACACCCTCGGTGCCGCCGTCGGTGACCTGGGCCAGCATGTCCGCCACCATCTCCTGGGACCGGAGGTCCAGGAGATCGTCCGGAGGGGACCAGCCGCCCTGGGCCAGAGCCTCGGAGTGGAAGGGCAGCGGCACCTGCCAGCTGTGCACCACCACGACCGAGCCGCCCTCGGTCCGCGCGGCCTCCCGCAGGGCGAAGGCCAGCGCTTGCCTGGAGTTCTCGGAGCCGTCCACACCCACGACGATCCGGCGCGGTGGAGCAGAGGGCTTCGCCTCCGCGGTGCCGGGGACCACCGCCACCGGGCAGTCGGCCCGTGCCGCCAGCCTGACGCTCACCGAGGCGTCCAGCGCCGAACGCGCCGCGCCCAGACCGCGCGAACCCACGACCAGGAGGTCCTTGGACGAGCTCCGGCGCAACAAAGCGGTGGCCGGGTCCTCCAAGGCCAGGACTTCCTCCACCCGTAGTTCCGGGTACTGGGCGTGCACGTGCCCGGCCGCCTCCGTCAGGACCCGGCGGCCCTGCTCGGTGACCTCCTCCGGCGGGGGAACCGGGTGGGTCCCGCGTAGACGGACATCACCAGCGGCATCGCCAGTGCGTACACCACGTGCAGGGACCGGCCGCGTCGACCGGCCTCGGCCGCGGCCCACAGCAGTGCCGCGGAGGCCGTCGGCGACCCGTCGATCCCCACCACCACCTTCGGTTCGGTCAACCCGTCATCAACCATCGCTGACTCTCCTCCGTGAGCGTTGTGGACGGTGCCGTCCGTGGTGAAGTCTTCCATCGCCGGCCTCTCACGCCCAGTAGGGCAGGGCAATGGCCGGTATCCGCCGGTAGGGGGCACAGGCGGCACCGGACGCGTCCGCCGCCCAGAAGTGGGAACACTGGGACCGAGGAGGCCGCAGGGCAGCCTCCGGAACGGGGAGGGGCTTGTGCATGCTGGAAGAAGACGACGCACCCACCGGCGGTGATTTCGGGCGCAGGGTGGCCGCCCTGCGCGCTGAACTGCGAATGAGCAGGGAAGAGCTTGCCGAGCGCGCTGAAATGAGCCCCGGATACGTGGCCTACCTGGAAGAACACGCGCCCAGGATCACCAGGCAGGCGCTCTACCGGCTGGCCGGTGCTCTCCACACGACCCAGGACCACCTCCTGGGTGCCGACACCAGGGTCCCGCCGGGCGCGGCGAGCACGGCCATACCCCTTCCCGTGGTCACCGCGCTTCCCGAACGCGAGTGCAGGGAACTCATCAGTTCCGGCGGCGTGGGCCGGGTCGGCTTCGTCGCCGAGGGCGGAGCCGCCCCGGTCATCCTTCCGGTCAACTATCTCGTCCGGGACGGGGCCGTCGTCTTCCGGACCGCCGACCGGGGCCTCATCGCACGGCACCTGCCCGCGGACGTCGCGTTCGAGGTCGACCGCGTCGACGGTGCCATGAGTGAGGGCTGGAGCGTGCTGATAGCCGGGCGGGCCGAGCCCCTCACCGGGGAGACGGCGTCGGAACTGCGCGACCGGGGGGCCGTCCGCCCGTGGGCGGGAGGCGACCTCGACCTCTTCGTTCGTATCGTCCCCGCGAGGATCACCGGACGTCGGGTGGGCGGTGGCTGGCCCCGAGACGGCGCACACGACGTTCGGCTTCTCTAACCGGGACTCCGGCCCCTGGCCGGGCACCTCGCGCACTCGTACGATCAGGTGCGAGTCACACATGACGGTTGGGAGTGGGAATGACTCCTCGAACTCGCGGGGCCATCGTGGCCGCGTACAACGGATCACCTTCGAGTGAGCGCGCCCTGGACTGGGCAGCTGACGAAGCCCGCAGGCGAGGACTCCCCCTCCGTGTCGTCTACGCCTTCACCTGGCCCCTTCACCACTCGCTGCCCCGCGGCCTACCCGGCTTCGACGTGGACGAATACGCGCGGCGCGTCATCGACCGGGCACGGCACCGGGCGTTGGAGCGCGTACCCGGGCTGGAGGTGGAGACGGAGCGCTTCACCGCCGAACCCGAACCGATGCTGCTGCTCGAGACCCACACGGCCCACACGCTCGTCGTCGGCGCGGGCCGTATGAAAGCCGTCGACACGGTGCTTCCGGGATCCATGGCGATGGCACTCCTGGTCGCCGCCTCGTGCCCGGTCGTCGTGGTACCGGAGAGGGAACCCGGCCCCGTGCTCGGACGGGTCATGGTCGGGGTCGACGGGTCCGACCAAGCCGGAGAGGCCTTGGAATGGGCGTTCGCCGAGGCCGACACCCGGGAAGCGGTGCTTCGCGCGGTGTCGGTCTACCAGGAGGGGGAACGGCGGAGCCTCCGAATGCGCGAGCACCCGGGGGGAAACGGGCCCGCTCGCTCCGGAAGCCCTGGAGTGGACACGCGGGAGGCTGGCTGAAGCGGTCTCCGCCCGCCGGGAGCGCTGGCCGCGGGTGCGGGTCGAGGAGGTCGCCCAGCAGGGGCACCCCGTCCAGGTGCTGTCGGAATTGTCACAGGACTGCGACCTGTTGGCGGTCGGCACCCGCGGCTTGGGCGGTTTCGCGGGTCTGCTTCTGGGGTCGGTCAGCCGGAACGTGATCTCGTACAGCCGCTGCCCGGTGGCCGTGGTGCGCGGACGTCAGGAGTAGCGCGAACTGCCCGAGCCCCTGTCGGCCGACCCCGGCCGGGCACGTTTCCCCGAAGCGGCGCCTGAGCTCGCCCGCCCCGCCCGTTGCCCGAGGCCCTTCTCAGCCCTGCCGCCCGCCGCCCGCCAGGTCGGCCAGTACCGCCGCGGCGGCCCGCTCACCGCTGACCATGGCACCCTGGATCGAGGGGGTGTCGCGGTGGTCGCCTGTCACGTAGACGCCGTCGCCCAGGCGCACCGGCAGCCGCAGGTCTCCCCGGGGCGGAGGCGCCGCGGGCAGGGCGTCGGCCACGTGCACGGTGCGGACGTGTTCCCAGTGCCCGTGGTGCGTGCCGAGGAGACGGGCGGCCTCGGCACGCACCACCGCTTCCTCCGGTTGCTGTGACCCGGTGACGGATGAGGCGATGAGAGACCTGCCCGGCGGAGCGTAGGAGGGCGCGGTGGCGGTCATCACCATGACACCGGACAGCCGGACCCCGCTGCTGTGGGTGCGGCCGTCGACGTGCAGGAGCGGATCCTCGTCCGCTGTGACGGGCCTTGTGTGGAAGTAGGTGGTGGTCGCGTGGGTGGCCGGTGTGTCCAGGGAGGGGAGCAGGTGCCGTGCCTGGGCCGGCCCCGCCGCCACGATGACGGCTCGTGCCCGCACGGTGGACTCCCCGGTGCCGACCCGGCCGGGCTCGACCGAGCGCACCCTGGCGCCCAGGTGGATGGACGCCCCACGGGCCTTGTGCGCCAACTGCTCCGGGACGGCCTGCATCCCTGCCGCCGGGACGGTCAGGGCTCCCCGGGCGAACGAACGCCAGACCAGGCTGTTGACGCGGTTCGAGGTCGAGAGGCCCTCGTCGAGGAAGACACCTCTGAGAAAAGGGCGAACCAGGGTGTTCACGGCACGCTTGCCCAGTCCTCGCCGTCGGAGCTCGGTGAGCGTGTCCGTCTCGGGGCGCTGTTTGAGCCGATCGGCGGGCAGCAGCGCGCTCTCCGCGACCATTCCCATGAGCCGGAACAGATCCGTGGTCCGCACGGTGCGGCCGGAGAGCAGGGACAGCGAGGACAGAGCCGCGGAGGGGGAGGCCGCCAGCCGGAGCAGGCCCTGGTCGGTGCGCACGGCCAGACCCTTGGGGAAGGCACGGAGCTCCAGCGCATCCAGGTCGAGGCGGCGGCGTACAGCGGGGTATCCGGTGTTGAGGACCTGGAAGCCGCGGTCCAGGACGTAGCCGTCCACCAGGCAACCGCCGACCCTGCCGCCGACCCTGTCCTCCGCCTCCAGGACTGTCACGTCCAGTCCAGCGTCGGTGAGGTCGGCCGCTGCCACCAGGCCGGCGAGTCCCGCGCCCACGATCACGACGTCGCAGCTGTGCGGTAGCTCAGTCATCGAGCCAGCCTATGCAATCGGGGCCCGCCCGGCAGGACGCAACACCCGACCCGCGGCCAGTGCGGCCAGGTCTCCTGGCGCCAGGCGGCGTCCCAGAACATCCACTCGTAGGTTGCGGTCCGCGTGAACGCCTCGTGCGTCCGGGGCATGAGTGCCCAGGGTGAGCGGAGAGCCAGCCGCGTGCATGAACCGAAGGCGAACCACTGCGGAGAGCGCTCTCACATCAGCCGGGAACCCACCCCGCCTGAACTTCAGCCACGCGCGGGTGAAGGCTTTCTCGGGTGTGAGCTGCCCGGGGCGGCACAGGGCGAGTCCGGCCTCCCGCCGCCCCCCGGGACTGCCCCCGCGGACGCGGGGACGAGTGCTGGAGCGGATGCGCGGCTGACCGGCCCCCTGGTCCGCGCACCCGCCCCCCGCCTCACCCGCCGACGAGGGCCCTGAGCACCACGTACAGCAGCGACGGTCCGAGCAGGCAGCCCACGCCCGTGTAGAAGGTGGCGGTCATGGCGCCGTAGGGCACCAGGCGCTTGTCGGTGGCCGCCAGCCCGCCCGCCACACCGGAGGTGGTGCCCATCAGGCCGCCGTAGGCCATCGCGGACTTGGGGTTGTTCAGCCCGATCAGCGGGGCGATCAGCGGAGTCCCCACCATCACCACCACGGACTTGACGAGCCCGGCGGCCACGGACAGCGCGATCACCTCCGAGCTCGCGCCCACCGCGGTCCCGGTCACCGGCCCGACGATGTAGGTGGCCGCGCCGGCGCCGATGGTCGCCATCGACGCGGCGTCCGTGTAGCCGAAGGCGGCGGCGATCGCCGCCCCGACGGCGAACGAGACCAGTACGCCCAGCACGATCGACAGCACGCCGACCAGTCCGGCGCGCTTGATCTCCCGCAGGTCCACGCCGTAGGCGGTGGAGACGATCGCGAAGTCCCTCAGCATCGCGCCCCCCATGAGGCCCAGACCGGAGAAGACCGCGATGTCGGCCAGGCCGTGCTCGCCGCCGGAGACCCATCCGCCCCAGTACGCCAGCGCCAGGCCGAGGATGATGGCGATGGCCGAGCCGTGCAGCCAGCCGCGGGTGAGCTTCTTGGACAGCCACCCGGAGACCGCCATCAGCCCGCCGACCACCACGAAGGCGACGAGCAGGTCATTGCTCTCGAAGACGCCGATGATCCGGTCCATCTCAGACCTCCCGCCCTTCCTCGACCAGCGGCGGCAGCGGTTCCGCCGGCTCGCCGATCCGCGACAGGACGGGCACCAGGGCGGCCCCCGCGGCGAGCGCTCCCAGACCCGCGGTGATCGCCATCGGACCGCCCGCGATCGCCTTGACCACGTTCTGGGTGGAGGCCATGGCGATGACGACCGGGATGTACATCGCGCTCCAGAAGAGCACGCCCTGCTCGGTGGCCTCGGGGAGTTTCCCTTTCCTGCGCAGCCGGTCGGAGACGAGCACCA
Organism: Nocardiopsis metallicus; assembly: GCF_014201115.1. Lineage (GTDB taxonomy): Bacteria > Actinomycetota > Actinomycetes > Streptosporangiales > Streptosporangiaceae > Nocardiopsis > Nocardiopsis metallicus. The sequence goes on along the minus strand of NZ_JACHDO010000001.1, from coordinate 3,497,990 downwards.
GCATGATCATGGCGAAGCCGACGCCGCCGACATTGGCGTCGACGCCGACAGCGGCACCGAGGAGTTCGCCCACGAGCGCACCCGTGAGCAGGCACACCGCCAGGGCTGCCACTCCGTAGAGGACCATCGATTTCTCCTTGCTTCGGGGGGTCGGCGGGGCGCCGGGGGTGACCGGCGGGACGCCGGGGAGGGCCGACGGAGTACCGGAGCCGGCCGTTGGGGGCGCCGGAGCGACCGGCGGTCAGGTGTCCGCGCCGGTGAACAGGTCCGCGTAGCGCTCGCGCAGTTCGGCCTTTTGCACCTTCCCCATGACGTTGCGGGGCAGTGCCGCGACGACGCGCACCGCGCGCGGCCGCTTGAACCGGGCGAGGTCTCCGGCGATGGACTCCAGCAGCTCCCCGGCCTGGAGCTCCTGCCCCGGCCGGGGGACGACGACGGCCGCCACGGCCTCCCCCAGGTCGGGGTGGGGGACGCCGACCACGGCGGACTCCAGCACCCCCGGGTGCGCGTCGAGGAGCTCCTCGACCTCCTTGGGGTAGATGTTGTAGCCGCCGGAGATCACGAGGTCCTTGTCCCGGCCGACGATGCACAGGTGGCCGTCCTCGTCGACGCGGCCCAGGTCGCCGGTGACGAAGAAGCCGTCCGCGCGGAACTCGGCGGCGGTCTTCTCCGGCATCCGCCAGTAGCCGGAGAAGACATTGGGGCCGCGGACCTCGATGATGCCGACCTCTCCGTCGGGGAGCTCCCGCCCCGTCTCCCGGTCCGACACCCGGATCTGGACGCCGGGGAGCGGCCGTCCGACCGTGCCGGGCTTGCGCGGCCCCTCATAGGGGTTGGTGGTGTTCATCCCGGTCTCGGTCATCCCGTAGCGCTCGAGGATGGCGTGGCCGGTGCGGGCCCGGAAGGCCTCGGCGTCGCTCGCGAGCAGCGGGGCCGAGCCGGAGACGAACAGCCGCATCGGGGCGCAGGACTCCGGGGTCAGCCGGTCGCTCCTCAGCAGGCGGGTGTAGAAGGTGGGGACGCCCATGAGCACGGTGGCGCGGGGCAGCAGGTCGATGACCGCGTCGGCGTCGAACCCGGACAGGTAGTGCATGGAGGCGCCCGCCGCCAGCGTCATGTTGACCGCGACGAAGAGCCCGTGGACGTGGAAGATCGGCAGGGCGTGGATCAGCCGGTCCTCGGAGGTGTACCGCCAGGCCTGGAGCAGCGCCTCGCAGTTGGAGGCGAGGTTGCCGTGGGTGAGCACGGCCCCCTTGGACCGCCCGGTGGTGCCGGAGGTGTACAGGATGGCCGCCGGGTCCCCGGCCGAGGCGTCGTGGTCCCCGTCGTGGCGGCCGTCTCCCTCCAGGAGGGTGCCGTCGCCGGAGGTGCCCAGGGTCTGGACGACGAGCCCCCCGGCTTCGCGACCGGCGTGCTCGGCCCGGCGGCCGGGTGAGCAGACGAGCACCCGGGGCCGGGCGTCGCCGAGGAAGTACGCCATCTCCGCGTCGGTGTAGGCGGTGTTGAGCGGAAGGAAGACCCCGCCGACGCGCAGGGTCGCCAGGTACAGCGCGACGGCCTCGGGGGACTTCTCCACCTGCATCGCGACCCGGTCGCCGGGGGTGACGCCGTCGGCGAGGAGGCGGGCGGCGATCCGCCGGACGACCTCCTCGGTCTCCCCGTAGGTGATGCTCCCGCCGCCGGGTAGCTCGAACAGTGTCCGGTCCGGTCGCCACCGCGCCTGCTCGGCGAAGGATCGGTGAATGGCCGTGAATGGCGCCATCGGTGGTGTTCCTCTTTCTCTCTCGGTGCGGTGGAGGTGTCTCACGTGTCGGAGCCCGGTGTGTCCGGCAGCGCGTCCCGCAGGGGACCGTCGAGCACCACGGTGCGGCGGCGGACGAAGTCCTCGTGGCGGTGTTCGAGCTTCTCCGGCTCGTAGCGGTAGTTGACCATCGCGCCGTAGGACTGCCGCCAGGCCTGCGGCGAGGTGTTCGCCGGCCAGTTGAGCCTCCACACGGCGGCCCCGTTGCCCAGGTGGAAGCGGGCGACCGGGTCGAGGGGGCGCCCGTCGTCGCGTTTCTCGGCCGCGATGTACCGGGCCAGGGCGGGCAGGAGCCGCGAGCGGATCCGCGCGGTGTCCGCGGGGTCGAGGTCGGCCGGTCCGTCCGCGGCATCCAGGTCCCGGACGAGCTCCCGTAGGTCGGCCTCGCTCCCGGCCCGCTCGTCGAGCCAGCGCCGGAATCCCGGGATCGGTGAGAGCGTGACGAAGTGCGCCAGGTGCGGAAGCCGTTCGCGCACCTGCTCGATGACCTGCTTGATGAGGAGGCTGCCGAAGGAGATCCCGGTCAGGCCGTCCAGCGCGTTGTTGATCGAGTAGAGCGCCGCCGTGTCGGCCTCCCGGGGGTCCAGGGCGGGGCCGGGCTCCAGCAGGGGGGTGATCTCGCCCGGGGTTCCGCGCACCAGGGCGACCTCCACGAAGATCAGCGGCACGTCGCCGGTGGCCGGGTGGAAGAAGGCGTGGATGCGGCGGTCCGCGGGCTCCAGGCGGCGGCGGAGTTCGGCGCGGTCCGCCATCGGGTGGACCCTCTCGTAGCGCAGCAGGTGGTCGTGCAGCCGCCGGGGCGAATCCGGGGTGACCTCCGCCAGGCGGAGGAAACCGCGGTTGAACCAGGAGGCGAGCAGGTGGTGGAGGTCGTGGTCCAGGGGCCGTAGCTCCGGGTGGCGGCGCATCAGCCGACGCAGGTCCGCGCGCATCCCGACCAGGGCGAGCGTGGCGTCGGGCGCGTGGTTCATCCGGCGGAGCAGTCGCTGGCGCGCCGGCTCGACCGCGTCGAAGAGCCCGATCAGCTCCTCCTCGCCTCCCGACCCGCTGTTCCTGGCCTCGTCCCAGCGGTGGAAGGCGGCGCGGACCCGGTCGGGGTCGACGCCGTGCTCCTTGATGACGTGGGTGAAGAAGGCAGTCCTGCCGGAGTCGTCGAGCTCGCCGTAGGCGGCCAGGGCCCGCGCCGCGACCGCGCGGACGGAGGCCTCGCCCACGTCGCCCATGAGGACCTCGCAGGCGGTGATCAGGCGGTCCAGGGAGGGCGGCTCCGACGTGTCGGCCGCCTGGGGGCCACTGGCATGCCCCTCTCTTGCCGGTCGGACCGGACCGGTCTCGCGCGCTCCGTCGGGCCGCATCTCCGCTCCTTAAGTAACATACATCACTTGATGTGATATATATAACAGGGAACGTAGGGTATGGAACAGTGGAGCGCAACCCCCGCAGCCGGTCGGCTAATCTGGGCGCGGAGGTGTCGATGGCTCGGGTTCCGGAATCCCAACGCGTACGGGACGCGCTGGAGAACGCTGTCGTCGAGGGACGGTACCGGCCGGGCGAGCGCCTGGACCCGGCGCAGCTCGAGCGCGAGTTCGGCTGCTCGCGCACGCCGATCCGGGAGGCGCTCCAGGCACTGGAGCGCTCCGGGCTGGTGCAGATCCGCCCCAAGCAGGGCACGTACGTCATCGAGCTCGGCGTCTCCGAACTGGCCGAGCGCTTCGAGGTCATGGCCGAGCTCGAGGGGATGGCGGCACGGCTCTGCGCACGCCGCATCGACCGGGAGTCGATGGACCGGCTCGAGCAAACCCTGCGCGCATGTGAGCGGCATGCCACGGCGGGCGACGCCGACGGGTACTACTACGCCAACGCCGATTTCCACAGCGTCGTCTACGAGGCGTGCGGCAACGAATACCTGCGACAGCAGGCCCACGCGCTCAAGCGGGCCCTCCAGCCGTACCGGCGGCTCCAGCTCCGGGTGCCGGACCGCATGCGACGCTCCCTGGCCGAGCACCGGGCGATCGCCGACGCCGTCGTCGCCGGGGACGCCGAGGCCGCGGAGAACGCCGCCCGCGACCACGTGCTCGTGCAGGTCAAGGAGTTCAGCCAGCTCGTACGGACCTGGCGGCACCTCACCGATTCGGCGCGCGGCGCCGGGTGAGAGCCGGTCGGTTGCCCCCCACCCGGCGCCGGCGCCTGACAGGAAGTCCTCCGCGACGAGACGCACGACCGACCCGAGCCGATGAGTTCGACGATCAGCGCCAGTTCGCCGCGCGCGAGCTGGTAGGGGCGCTCCCCACGAGAGCGGACATCGGTGATGAGGCGGCGAGCTCCGGGCCAGCCGTTCTCTGCTCGTACCCGAGCGGGCCGAACTGGCCGTTGGCTGAGTGCCGCCTACTGGTGTTGTAACGTACACCGTTCTGATCGAGGGAAGCGAACACCCGTACCTTCTCACCGGTCCGCGAGGCGGGCCGGTGCGGCGCGGGAACCTCAGGGGGCGGTTCTGGCGGCCCGCTTGGGGCGGCGACCACAACTGCGGGGTGCGGTCGCCGCGCCCCGCTCTGGTTCCGGGGTCACGTTCACTGACGCGGGGCGGCGCTCGCACCGGGCCGGGCCGGCCGAGCAGGGGATCTCCGAAGCGGTCGGGTCCGCGAGGCCGGGGTACGCCATCCCGGGGATGAAGCGCGTCTGCCGGACGGTCGCCGACGAGATGGACAAGAGCGTACTCACGGTGGCCGGGGCCTGGTGGACGCGGAGTGCGGACGCTCTCACCCGGGGGAACGGGACCGGTTGTTCGGTAGCGCGCCGATCCTCCAGGAGCACTACCGCGGCGACAGCGAGAGCGGGCTCCCGAAGGAACCCGCTTCGGGGATGACCTCCCGGATACCTCCCACCACGGGGACCGGGGACACACGTAAGGCCAGATCCGAAGACCTGGCCTTACGTCTTACCTGTGGGCGATACAGGACTCGAACCTGTGACCCCTACCGTGTCGAAACGCATTTCGCGTTCAATTCAACCTGGACCGATGCCTGTGATAAGCGTAAAATCGCAGGTAGATTAGGGAATCAGGGTGCCGTGCAATGTCGCCGAATATCGTCTGGTGACGCACGGTCCACGGTCGAATCACGGTCAACCCCCGAGGTGAATGGACGTGGGTTTCTCCCGCAAACGCGTGGGGCGCAACGGTCGGGTGCGCTACACCGCCTACTACAAGGACGTGAAGGGACGGGAGCGTTCGGCGGGAACGTTCCCGAACGTCAAGGAAGCAGACCGGGCGTGGCAGCGCGCCGAGACGAAACTGGCTGAGGGCAGGATCGGAGACCCCGCGCGGGGCCGGATGACCTTCGCCCGCTACGTGGAAGGGACCTGGCTCCCCAACCACCAGATGGAGGCCAGCACCCGCCAGCGGTACACCTACTCGCTGAACAAGCACATCCTTCCCGAGTTCGGGACGATGCGCATGGTGGACATCCTCCCCGAGCACGTGCGCGCCTGGATCACCCGTCTGCAGAACGACGGCGTGTCGGCGGGCACGATCAACGCCAACAAGTCGATCCTGAGCGCGGTGTTCACCACGGCTCTGAACGATCAAGTGACATTCCTCCATCCCTGCAAAGGCGTGAAAACACCGCCGGTGTCGCGCAAACCGCGCACCATCATCACCCCGGAACAGTTCGACGCCCTGTACTGGGAACTGCCCGACGAGCGCACACGCCTGCTGGTGGAAACCGCGATCGAGAGCGGAACCCGCTGGGGCGAACTCTCCGAACTGCGGGTCAAGGACCTGCACACCCGTTCGGGGATCGTGACGGTCAGTCGTGCGGTGGTGGAGGTCAACCCCAAGTTCCACCCCACCGGGGGCCGGTTCCACGTGAAGGACTATCCCAAGGACCGCGAGTACCGCCGGTTCAAGCTGAGTACGCCACTGGTGCGCAAGCTCGCCGCGCATACGGATGCGTACGCACCCGGACCGGATGACCTGCTGTTCCCCGCAGCCGACCAGCCCGTGCCCAAGAGGCGGCTGCGAGTGGTGCCCGACCCTGACACGTTGGGTCTGACAGACCCGAACGAGCAGGGACGCCAGTACAAGCACGGCAGTCTGAGCGGATACTCAATGGGCAAGTGCAGGTGCGAGCACTGCAAGGGCGCCTATGCCCACTACCGTGCCGAACGTCGGTCCCAAGGCAAGGATGAGCCGCGTGCGCCGCGCTCACGCGAGACCGACGGGCACATCCCGGCGGACTGGTTCCGTCGCCAGGTATGGCGTCCCGCTCTGTCCCGCGCAGACCTGGGCGTGCGGGTGCGTTTCCACGATCTTCGGCACGCACACGCCTCGTGGTTGTTGGCCGGTGGTGCTGACTTGCAGGTGGTCAAGGAACGGTTGGGACACTCCGACATCGCGACCACGGCCCGCTACCTGCACACTCTTCCCGAGGCGGATGAGACCGCGCTGTCGGCGCTGGCCTCGATCCGTAACCGTTCCCGGGGTGGCTGAGCGGGGTGTTCGTGTACGCAGAAGCGGCCCACCACGCGATGTGGTGGGCCGCTTCGTTCTCTCCGAGGACTCGGGGCGGTGTCACGTGGTCTTGCCGCGCTCTTCCGCGAGGTCGTAGACGTCGCCTGCCCGGTAGTAGCGCCATCCGTTGGTGGGGCTGGGGAACCAGTCCACGACGCCCTCCAGGCGTCCGGTGCGCGCCCAGGTACGCAGGGTGGAGGTTGCTATGCCGAGGATCTCGGCGGCGTCCACGGGGTCCATGTACAGATCGGGATGGGTGGGGTAGTCCTTCACCACGGCCTCCCTCGGTGTGGCTTTGCGTCGCTGCGTCGTGGCAGCGGTGGGCGGTGGCCCGGCGGTGGCGAGTTCCATTCGGGGAGTTCAGGCGGGGTGCTTGTGCCCGCGCGGGTGCGGATGAGGTCGTTGATGACCAGTCCCACGTACACCCGGGGGTGGGTTCGGTAGTTCCCCTTGCCGTCCAGCCACTGATAGAGGCCGTCGCTGGTGACGGTGACTTGTGCGCGGCCCAGGTAGGTGCAGCAGGTCAGGGTGGGGATGGGGTCCATCGTGAACCAGTGGGCCTTGTCGCTGATCACCGAGCGCAGGCCCCGTGCGGTCAGCTCGTTTTGGAGTTGCTGTAGCTGTTCGATCACATCCATGGGTTCACGGTGTCTCTGAGCAGAGCGTTTTCACAGCAACCAATAACTGACTGGAAAGCTATGGTCTCCCGTGCAAATCAGTGGATAATCTCGGACAGTAGGGTCGGACCGTGGCGCCTTACCGTGATCACTCACGACAGGTTTCCACGGCCCGCCCTCCGAACCCGCCGTGCGCCTTTCAACGCAACGGGCTCTCCACGGTTCCTCAACAGGTTGCAGGTCGTGTGGTCCACGGGGTGGGAATCGAATACCCCCTGAACCGATACCGGGACACCGTGACGTTGGATGCGCCACGGAAAACAGATCCCTGATAGGCGAGCCGCCACCCACGATCGGTGAACCGCCGCCTCAACTCACGCAGACCAATATTGGAGTGCTTGCGGCGGATCCAAGAAGACAACCTCCACCAGGAAAAGGAATCCACAGTGGAGAACATCTTCTTGGACACACCATGACGGAAGTAGTTCGCCCACCCCCGAACCATCGTGTCCACCTCCGCGATCTTGCGTTCGGTGGCCGTGTTCCGGGTGGGTCTGTTCGTTGCCCGCCGCACCCCGTCCTTGATCGCCTGAACGGATTTCTTAGACGGGATGGTGTAGACGTACCGACGTCGGGTCCCTCTCTTCACCCTGCGGCGAATATGAAACCCGAGGAAATCGAACCCCTGGTCGATATGGACAACCCCGGTTTTCTCCTCGGCCAAGCGCAGCCCTAACGGGGTCAGTACCTGGCTCACCTCTTCTTTCAAGACCTCGGCCCGGTCACGGCTCCCTTGCACCATGATGACGAAGTCATCAGCGTAACGAACCAGTTTCCAGTTACCGATTCCCTTCTGGCGACGAACACGTCTACGGTATGCACTGGTTTCCCATTGCGCTGCGATGTATTCGTCCAGTGCTGACAACGCGATGTTGGCCAGCAACGGTGACAGGATTCCGCCTTGCGGCGTCCCGGTGATGGTCTCCTCTCGATTCCCGGACTGTGTCATCACGCCGGATTTCAAGAACGATTTCACCAGCGCGTTGGTCCGCTTGTCCTTGACCCGTCCTCTCACCCTATCCATCAAAGAGGTGTGATCGATCTCGTCGAAGCACGCTTTGATGTCGGCTTCCAGAACCCAGTGGTGGTTCTTCACCGGTGAGGCGAGGCTGTGGATCTCGGCGATCGCGTCCTGAGCGCGCCGGTTGGGCCGAAAACCATAGGAGCAGGGAAGGAAGTCCGCCTCGAAGACCGGTTCCAGCACCGCTTTCAGTGATGCCTGAACCACTCTGTCGATCACGGTGGGGATCCCCAGCTTGCGCAGCTTCCCGCCCGCTTTGGGGATCGCCACCCGACGTACTTCACTGGGTCGGAATTCCCCGCTTTTGAGCAGGTCGCGCACCTGTTGGAGGAACGCATCCCTTCCGATACGGGATCGGACCATGTGCACGGTGACCCCGTCGACTCCTGCTGTCCTGGCACCTTTGTTCCGGGCGGTGCGTTCGAACGCATCGACCAGGAACGCCGGATCATAGACCAGGTTGAATACGTCATCGAACCTGCGTGAAGAATCCTCCTTCGCCCATTGATGGAGTTTGGTCTGCATCTTCCGTACCCGAAAGTAGGCGGTATCGGAATCCGGCCATACGATCGAAGCTCCGGTGTTCACCGGTGCGTCTTCGGATCTTGCATTCACCTGTGTTCTCCTTGGAATCGCTGCCGCCCTTCGCCATGTGACCGGCTTTCCCGGTCTCGGACTACTACGGCGTCTCCGCCCCACTGGCCTTCTTCGGTGAGCATCGCACCTATCCTTTCCTTTCTCGATGGCATCGAGAAGGGAAGGGAGTGAGGACCGGTGGTTCCCACGTTCGCTGTTCTCCGATCGACGGGCGAGGTACCCGGCTTTACCCCCGCAGTATCGCCCTGGTTACGCCGTAGACCTTCACCAGGGCCTCCCTGCCAGATCTCACATACCGGCTCGGGAGTTTTCCACCACGAGAGAGAACTATGGTCCTCTCCGTTGGTGGATGCGCACTGCTTTCCAGCCCGGATCCACCGGGTTAGAGCTGGCGAAAAATTAGGGGGTTTTATGGCACCGGTTCCTTTCGTATACCGTCCCATCTCGCTAACCGCGGCATGACCCATCCGGTAGTACTGGGCCATCCAGGCATTGTCAGGGCTGCTTCCCGTCCTTGGCGGCGATCTCCGCTTCAGACTGCCCCTTGCTTCACCTTCTCGCTACGACGAGAAGGCGGCGGAGTTGCTTTCACCTCCACTCGGATATGTGTTTGAACAGCGCCTCGTGGCGCACGTGAGGTTTTCTCAGCGAAGATCATTTCCACTGCCTGTTGAGGACAAGAGCCGCACGGGCGATGTCTCCGATCCGGCTCGGGCTAAGCGTGACGTACTTCAGCGTCCGCCAGCGCTCCTTGAGTTCGGCGGCGGTGCGCTCACCGAGCGCACGCACGTGCCGCAACAGCGCGTTATACATCCGTGTGTCCACGTGCAGAGCCCCTTCGCCCTGGCCCGTAGGGCGCTTGATGGGGGTGTGCACGCCGATACCGGCGCCTTGGTAGCCCTTGTCAGCCAGGGTGGGCAGGCCCTCGGCCGCTGCCTTGTACAGGGCGGGCAGGGCGTGGAGGCGGGCGGCGGTGATGTCGGGGGTGGATCCGGGCTCGACTGCGGAGACCCACAGCGGGGTGCCGTCCGGTGCGGATAGGAACTGGATGTTGCCGCCGAAGGCCTTGTGTTTTTGGCTGAACCACAGGTCGTTGCCGTTCTCGCGGACGCCCGCGAGGCGGTCGGAGGCGATCAGCGTGCCGTCCAAGACTACGCGCGCTATCCCTTCGTTGTGGCAGTTGGCCAAGACTTCGTGCAGGTCGGGGGCCTGGTCGGCGAGGACGTCGATGCCTTCGTGTAGGTAGCGGTAGCTGGTGGCCTGGGAGATTCCGGCGTCACGGGCCAGGCAGTGCACACAGCCGCGCTCACGGAACCAGCGCAGCACCAGCACCGCTTGGCGGAACGGCCCGAGTGCCCGTGAGCCCTTCGGAGTGGCGATGCTTCGGCGGTGGGCGGCCAGGTGTCGGGCGAGGAACTCGACGATGTGGCGTGGGACGTCGAGGGTGGCAGAATAGGTGACCAACGTGAAGCCTCTGGTGGTTACGGACATGATCTTGTGGTGAGACCTGTCCTACCAGGGGCTTTACGTCTGCTCGCATCCAGGTGCCACTCGTCCGGCCCGGCGGGGATCCGAAAATCACCCTGCTCCGCAGAGATCATTTCGCTGAGAAAACCTCAGTGCCTGAGAACGAGTTCACATCTCTGCTGTCCAAGCTCCGCGAATTGTCTGGTTTGAGCCAAGGTGAGTTGGCTGACCGAGTCGGTTCTTCGACTGCCTCGGTGTCTCGCTGGGAAAACGGCGTCGTCATCCCCAAACGCGCGAAGGTCGAACAGCTCGATAGAGAACTCAATGCGGGGAACCGTCTGGTGCGCGTCTGGGAACCGGTGGCTACCGGCATGCAGGTTCCGCCGTGGATGCGTTCCAAGGGTGCTCTGGAAGAGAAGGCTGTCGAGATCGACACGGTGACGGTGTCCAACCTCGTACCGGGACTACTCCAGTCCCTGTCCTACGCACGGATGGTCTTCCGCGCTGGTCACCCCAGTGCCTCCAATGACCAGGTGGAGCGCTTCGCTCAACTCCGCGTCTCGCGCTATGAGGTGCTGACCCGTAAGAACGATCCGTTCATCACGGCCGTGTTCCCGATCTCGGCACTGGCCTGTCTGCCCGACCACGTGCGTACCGATCAGGTCAAGACGATCCTGCGACGCATAGAGCGTGAGCGGCTGGCGGTCCACCTCATCCCCGATGAAACCCCGATCCTGCTGGTCGCATCCTCCATCCAGGTCTACCGGCTGGCCGACAGCACCGTCGTAGCGGCCTCCGACTACGCTCGGGGCAACCTCCTCATGGAAAAACCCGAGGACACTGCGGCGGTAGTGTCTGCTGTGAGGAACCTGATCGGACTGTGCTCCCCGTTGGGCGAAACGTCCGCACTGCTAGGAAGGCTGCTGTGATGTGGCACAAGTCCAGCTACAGCAACGACGCCGCCCACTGCGTCGAGGTCAGCGAAGGAAGCAACACCTTGGTTCGGGACACCCAGAACCGGCAAGCGGCCACACTGGCCTTCCCGGCTGCTGAGTGGGCCGCACTCGTGGCTTGCGAAGGACACGACTTCTCGAACTGACACCATCCCCAGATCATGTTGGCCCACTGCTCTCCTCCCGGGTGGTGGGCCGTCCTCTGCCGTGCACACTCCTCACCTGCGGCTTAACCATCGATATCTGACGAGCCCTTCAGTCAATGAGCGAATTCGGGTCTCTTGTTCCTCTTGATAGGTAAGGAGAGGAATCAGGAGGAAGTTCGGCTGATCCCTCAGCGGATCGGCCAGCGGATGCGTGGTCTTCTCTGAACCGCTGGGCTCTGCTCACGCCACTCACCAGTACAGGGCTGGTTCGGGCCCGGCGGATGGTGCCCCCGAAAACCCTCCTAGCCCGAAGGGTTGTACAGATTCTGATGGAGCATTCTGGCCGCCGTCCGGATACCGCTCACCTGCTGCGCCTGGCCCGTCACCTGACCGACCGCGACCACCGCGTCCTGTCTCTTCTTCGCACCCACCGCGTACTCACCACACCCCAGATCGCCCAGGTGGCCTTCACCAGCCACAGCCGCGCGGTGCAGCGCCTGCGCGTCCTGACCGGCCTGGGGCTGGTCGCCCGGTTCCGCCCCCGCCGCGACCGCGGATCGGCTCCCTGGCACTACGTCATTGACACGATCGGCGCGCACGTCCTGGCCGCGAACGACGGAACCGACGTCGAGCGGTCCCGGGTACGTCAGGACCGTCAGCTCGCCGTTGCTCGAAGTACCCACCTGGAGCACCGGGTGGGAGCCAACGGGTTCTTCACCGCCTTGATCGCGGCAGCGCGCACTGGCGGCCGTGCGGAGCTGGGGGAGTGGCTGAACGCCACCGACACCGCTGAACGGGTGGACGCGCACTGCGGGGAGTGGGGCATAGGACTGCCGCACCCGGACGGATACGGGCACTGGGCCGAGGGCGATCGCTCGGTGGAGTTCTTCCTGGAGTGGGATACGGGTACCGAAACCCACCGCCAGCTCACGAGGAAGATGGAACGCTACGCCGACTTCACCGGGGCCGCCGTGCGCGCGGTGCCCTGGGTGCTGTTCGTCTTCCCCACGCCTCGCCGTGAGACCAACGCTCGGGGAGCGCTGCGGCGTGTGGAGGGCGTAGGACGGGTTCCTGTGGCGACCGCACATCTTTCCGGGGCTCAGGACCCGAATACGGCGGTCTGGTCGCCTTTGAGCCCATCCCGGGGCTTGGATCGTGTGGCGTTGATCGAACTCGTATCGGTGGAGGTGATCGTGTGAAGCTCACCGTGGAAGGGCTGAAGGATCTGCCACCCACGGTGGATCTGATGACCGCTGCCCGGGTACTGGGGATCGGTCGGACCAAAGCCTACGAGCTCGCTCGCGCGGGGGAGTTTCCGGTACACGTGGTGCGGATCGGGAACCTGTACCGCGTCTCAACGGCTGATCTTATGAAGCTGGTTCGAGCGGAATGAGAAACCCCATATGTGTTGATAGTATCAACAATTTCGGAGTCTGGATTGTCGTCATTGCCTAAGACTGGCGCTTCTCGTGCTGATGTCTGCGGATATTATTACCAGTGCCATGATGAAGCCGATCGTGGCTCCATATTCAGGGCGATTGAATAATGCAGAAATCAGCAAGCTGACGGTGAAGGCGATGAAGGCCATTGAGAGTGCAGGCCCGATATGGGGTCGTAGCTTTTTCCAGTCTTCTTCACGTTCCTTTTGTCGTTGGTCGTCATTCTTGCGATTTCGAGCTTCGTATCCTCCGGCTGTGAGCATCCCGAGGCGGAAAACAACTGCTGCGGGGATTGCTCCATAGGCGATGGCTCCGGTGAGAACTCCAAAATTTTCCGAACCCGTCCCGGTGAGGGATTCCGCTAGTTGTCCAGCCCCGCCTGCGATGCTCGGCGCCACGATCAGCCCGAAAAGACATGCGTTAGATGCAATATGAGTTCCGAAAGCGTGATGTAGATCTTTTCGGGCGGTTGAAGTCCATTTCTCATAAGCAACCCCTGCACCGAACATTAGTGCCATTCCGCATGCTGCGGCGTACCAGCCTCCATGGGTTGCGTTCACTATTAGGGAGGCGAAGCCGCTGAAAATTCCAAACAAGGTTGTTGTGATGAGGGGGTTCGCATACTGCTCAACTTTGATCCGAGTTGTAGGTCCGATTGTTCTTGCTGGTTCTTGGTTGGGGGCGTCTCCGGTTTCCATTGGAGGGGTGATATTTTTACTTTGCTGTTGCGTGTCTTCTGTTTTCTTGTTTGTCTGCATTGATGTGTGAAGTGCAATTAGGGCTGCTAGGGGTACTGCGGTTATCGGTAAGCATTCAGAAGGCGTTGGGGACTGCGGAGGGTAGATGGCCTTAGCTGGTCAGGCGGAGGCGGGGATGGGCGGCATCCACAACTGTCCGGTGAACGCCCGGCGCAGCGCTTCGAACGCGCTCACCCCGTGCTTGCGGGCCGAGTCGATGTAGGAACGCACCCCGAGCCAGGCCGCCGCCCCCTGACGGGACTGGTGGCAACCGGAGATCTTCACCTGGGTCTTGAGGGGTCTGAGCGCTCTTTCGGCGAGGTTGTTGGTGAAGGGCACCAGGTGGGGCCGGTCGGAGAAGCCCAACACCTGCTCGGCCCGCTCCCGCAGACGCTCGAGCAGGTTGCGGGCCGGTGATTGCTTCCTTCCTTGGGCCCGGGGATGGCAGGACAGCCCGACCGCGATGCCGTGGTGGAACAACTCCCCTTGGGCCAGGAGCACCCCGGCGGGGATGTGCTCGGCCTGGCCGCAGCGCACACGCCCCGCCTCGCGGGCCAAGGTGGCCAGCGCGGACCGGATCTGACGGTGCCAGTGCTGGCCGGGGTGGTCCTGTTCGGCAGCGGTGAGCTCGCGGATCAGGTGCGCCCCGCACAGCTGGTGGGCGCACGTGTAACCCGAGTACAAGGCCAAGGAGTCGTGCACCAGGGTGCCGGTAAAGCCCGGCAGTACCCCCAACGTGTTCGCCCCGGCTCGTGAACGCGGAGCTAGACCCAGCAGGGTCAGGTGCTCGTTGCAGGCCACATGCAACCAGCACCGTTGGTCCTTGATGCGGGTGGTGGTCTCATCGGCGTGCAGCACGTGGGCCAGGGTGAGCAACGCCCGGATCAGGTTGAGGCTGTCGCTGACCAGAGCATGGGCCTCGCCCAGTAGATGCGACACCCATCCGGTGGAGACCTTCGCGCCGGTCAGGTCGTTGATGAGCTGTGCGGTGCGCTCCACCGGGATGTGCTGGAACACGAGCAGGTAGACGGCCAGGGTGCGCAGGTGGGGGCCGTAGGAGGAAGGGGAGGCGGCCAGTTCCTGGGGCATCGCTGCTTGGGTGATGCTTCCGCACTGGCACGCGCAGGTGTGGGCGCGGTGCTCACTCACCTGCACCGTGACCAGGGGGATGTCGCGGACCTGACGGCGCTGGTAGCCAATGGAGGAGGCCGGGTCCAGCTCGGCGTGGCACCCGGTGCAGGTGGCGGGCAGATGGTCGTGGACCTGGTCGGGGTTTTCGACCATAGGCAGTCCGAAGCCTTCAGCGCCTGGTTGGCGTCCGCGTTTGCGGGCGCTCTTCTTGGCGGGTGCGCGTTCGGGCTTGTCGAACAGGTCCGAGGAGGGTGGCAGGGAGGAGTTGCCGGAGTTGCGTCCCAGGCGGCGTTCGAGCTGCGCGACCCGGGTGGTCAGACGCGCGTTGTCGGCTCGGAGCTGTTCGTTCTCGGCCTTGAGGCGGGTGATCTCTTCGGTCTGCTGGGCCAGGTGCTGGCGCAGGGCGGTGTTTTGTTCGTGGAGCACACCGATCAGCGCGAGCAGGTCCTCACGCGAGGCGGTCTCCAGTCCCGACGGCATGGTGGACATCGTGCCTGGTCCAGTGTCGCCCTGTCAGGCGAACCCAGCAACTGAATGCTTACGGTTATCGAGGCGAGCCACGCTGTCCTTTCGATCCCGAAAAAAGGAGCCGCCAAGGCTGGAAGAATTGCGAGGGCTATAATGGAGAATATTACTGATTTTCGAGTCACGGTTCAGGTATTCTCCACTTGGTGGTTGATGCAAGGATGTCGAGGCGCGATATTTTCGCATGAAGGAAGCTGCATTGTCCTCTAGCCCGGATTCGTCAGGGGTCTGATCGCGTCTTCTGATCCGGCACTTCGCCCATGGTGTCCCTGGTCCGGGCAGGAACGAGCCCTCGCGTGACGCCGCGGTGCGCGCCGGGCTCCACGAACCCCGGAACTGCGTGCTCCCTCCTTCCTGCTGCTCGTCGGATCAGGTCCCGATCCTCAGGTGAGGGTCGGCAGAGCGGTCAACCGCTGCCAGCAGGTAGTGAACGCCTCCGCCCAGGGCCAGGACCGTTCGATACGCAGGAAGCGGCGGCGGGCGTGGCGGGCCAGACGGGCGGGCAGGTGGTAGATCCGAAACCGCATGCTCTCAGGCTCGGCATCCGCGAGGTCCTCCGCATCGTGCAGGGTGAGCAACCGCAGCCAGGCGTCCAGATCCGCGGCCAGGTTGGCCGCGAGCACCCACGCCTGGTTGACCTGCCAGGACGATGACGGCAACAACGCGAGCCCCATCGCCTTGTTCGTGCGCACCCGATCCTCGACCTCGGCGTGGTCTCGGTGCAGCGCGTCCAGAAACTGGGCCTGGTGGGAGCCCGGCACCCGATGCATCCGCTTGATGTTGGTCGCGCAGATGGCGTAGCGCCAACCGGTCTTCCTCTCCATGGCGGTGAGCTTGGCGGTGTGGCGGCGGGAGGGGCGTACCCGGCGGACGATGAGCCGCATCCCCTTGGGCCAGCCTTCGCGGGTGTTGAGCCCGGTCAGTTCGGCGACCTCATAGCCCTCTTGGAGGTCGCCTTTCTGGTCCACGGCGCTCTCCCACGCGCTCTCGGGGATCTTCGCGATCGCCTCCTCGTCCGCGGTGGTGATCTTCCACCCGACGGTGAAGCGCACCGTCCTGCGGCTGGTGTTCAGCTTCTCCAGGTACTCGAGGAGGTCGTGGGTGGCGCCGGCTCCGTCGATACGGACGAGGATCTTGGCCCGGGAAGAGCCGGGGACCTGATCCAGGGCCCAGGTGAGCACGTTGATGTGGTCGCTCGCGGTGTTGGCTCCGGCGTTGCCGGGGCGCAGCAGCATGGCCAGGCACTCGCCGGTGTTGGCGCACCAGGCGGCCAGGGGGTGGAACCCGAAACTGGACTTGAAGGTGGGTGCGGCCCCTTCCTTGTTGGAGGTGGTGGTGATGATCGTGGCGTCGGCGTCCAGCACGATCCATCCCTTCAGGGGTTTGCCCGCGACCTTCACTTGGGGGAACCCGCCGGGGCGCAGGTGCAGCAGCGTCCACACGTGGCGGCGGATCTGCCGCCGGGCCTTGGCGATCGCCGCCAGGGCCCTCTCGTCGAGGACGTTCAGGGCGCGGCGCAGGGTGGAGTCGGAAGTGGGTGGGCCGAACACGGGCCGGTGGTGCAGGCCCAGGCGTTCGGCTTCGGAGAGGTTGCGGGCGCCGAGCACGATGGCGATGACCAGGTGGACCAGGGTGGTGGCCCGGTCCCGCCAGCCGTTGGCGGTGCTGGTGGGCAAGGCTGTGGCGAGGGCCCGGGTGAGGCCGGTGCGGTCGGCGAGCTGGCGGAGCAGGACGGCTCCGGCATGCCCGACGAGGTTGGTGCTGTTGGCGGTCACGGACAGGCGGTGGTCCCAGGTAGGCTCGTGCACCAGAAAGGTGCTCCTGATTCTGCTGTGATGTTTCCTAGACAGTCACATCTTTGCAGGTAGGGGCACCTTTCGTGCTGTCAGGGGTCGGTCCTCCCAATTCCGCTGAATAGCCGGGGCTAGATGGCCGAGACTGGTCATGTCTGTGCAGAGGCAGCGCGAGGTGGTGACCTCTCCTGGGTGTGTGATGGCAGGAGCGCGACAGCTCAAAGATCTGTATCGGGCTGCGCCCTTGTTCAGGGTTCCCGTCGCCAGAGGTTGGTTCGGGGCTGGGGGTGGTGATACACGAGAGGCTCGCGGCGGTCTTGGAGCTGAACAGGTGCTGGTGCCTTCTTGTGCAACTTGCCACTTGCGGGCTCACGATCCGAGAGGAGCGAAGGCCATCAGAGAGCTGATGGCTGCTGTCGGGCAACGGACTTGGCTGTCCGCTCATGCGTACTGAACCTTGCCTACATCCGAGTCCTGAGATGCGCTCTCGCGTCCTGGAAGTGATCCTGCGTGACCCGGGCAGGATCATTCGGAGCTGATGACACCTGGACGTCAGGTGTCGTCTGGTGCCGGACTTGAACGGTCAGGGCCGTCTGGTGGCGTCCGCTGTCACGGTCAAGCGACGGTCGGACACAGCGAAGGGCATGTGCCGGATCTCTCCGGAACATGCCCTGAACTGGTCATACTGTGTGGGCGATACAGGACTCGAACCTGTGACCCCTACCGTGTCGAGGTAGCTCAAGCGTCGCATCGACCTGCGCAAACAAGCATTCGCCCAGTTCAGAGGGTTCCGTTGAGGGATCTTCGCGGCGGTTGGGAGCCGTTGGGGGAGGTTCGCGTCTCCCAAAAATCTCCCAGTGGGTGGTGGGAGACGGCCGTCTCCCACCACCCACCCCGGTGGTTCTGCTGCTGCGAAGGTCTCTCGGTCACAGGAAAGAAGTGATCGTGATGGAGCCCTCCCGCTGGTCACGGGCAGTGACCATCGCCGCTGTGCTGATGCTCGCGGGCATCGCCGCGGTGGTGTCCTACTCCCACATGTACGAACTCGCCCTGCGCCACGGTGAGCCCCCGTGGAGAGCGGCCCTGTTCCCCTTGTCGGTGGACGGCATGATCGTGGGCGCCTCCATGACCCTGCTCAGCGACGCCCGCCACGGACGCAAGGGCGGCCTGCTGCCTTGGGCCTTGTTGATCATCGGTTCGGTCGCATCATTGGCCGCGAACGTGGCCGTCGCTGACCCCACGATGTGGTCGAGGATCATCCACGCATGGCCGAGTTTCGCGCTGATCGGTGCTTACGAGCTGCTCATGCGTGAGTTTCGCACCGCAGCCAAGAACGTACGCACTGCGTACGCAGACGATGAGCAGGATTCGAGTGATGGACTGGATCCCTCTCTGGGAAGCGGCCTACGCCTAGTGGATCCGTCGGGGCAGGACAAGGCCCCCAGACCGCTCACACCGTTTCAGGCCCGAGCATGGGCGTGGGCTGAGGAGTGGGAGCGGGACCAGGGAAAGCTGCCCGACGGGAAGAAGATCGGTGAACGCTTCGGTCGCAAGGAGCGTTGGGGTCGGCTGGTGAAGGAACGCGGCCTCTACGACCGCAGGTACTTCCAGGGGACGCATAGCAGACTGTCAAAAACATGACGGAGACCGGTGGTCAGGTGCACGAACGTCGTACCGAAGCGGCTCTCTCAGAGTGAACGTCCTCACGGGGCCGTGGGTGCACCAAAGCCTGCCCGCCGGTCACCCGCAGCGATCCTGGAATGTGGCGGCTTTGTGAGGCTGTGGAAGCACATGAGCGGGGGCGACACTGTGGACGGTTCTACGGGGCAGTACTCACACGTCATCGATAAACACCACACCATCCACGGGCTGCCACCTCAGTTCGCTGGCTCACCCCCGCTCGCGCAGGGAAGACAGACACTCGGACGAGCCCGACGTGCTCAACGGCGGCTCACCCCCGCTCGCGCGGGGAAGACGGTGCGCCCGGACGGGTCGCGATCCTCGTTCACGGCTCACCCCCGCTCGCGCGGGGAAGACTGCTGGCGGGCGACCGGTTGGGCCTGCGGGGACGGCTCACCCCCGCTCGCGCGGGGAAGACAAACGGGTGCGCAGGGTGGGCATCTACGCCACCGGCTCACCCCCGCTCGCGCGGGGAAGACGCGTCCGAGATCAGCCGGTAGTCGATGAGCATCGGCTCACCCCCGCTCGCGCGGGGAAGACACCGCCAGGAACTACCTTCTCACCCTGCGCCACGGCTCACCCCCGCTCGCGCGGGGAAGACACCTCGGCGCCCCGGGAGAGGCCCGTGGGCACCGGCTCACCCCCGCTCGCGCGGGGAAGACGGAGCGATGAGCGACAGCACCCGCCCCGTCCGCGGCTCACCCCCGCTCGCGCGGGGAAGACAAAATGGACGGCTACCGAAACGAGATCGATTCCGGCTCACCCCCGCTCGCGCGGGGAAGACTTCTTGGGCTGGTCGGTCGTCATGAGTGGCGACGGCTCACCCCCGCTCGCGCGGGGAAGACGCTAGCCGCAGCCCCAGAGGGGCCGCTTTTCCCGGCTCACCCCCGCTCGCGCGGGGAAGACTGTTTGAGCAGGTCCCACCACGTACCGGACACCGGCTCACCCCCGCTCGCGCGGGGAAGACCCCCGAGCAGCCAGCAAACCGGCCCTCAGCGACGGCTCACCCCCGCTCGAGCGGGGGTGAGCCGTGGGTGCAGCGCGCAGTCGAGGCCGGGGTCGAGTCTTCCCCGCGCGAGCGGGGGTGAGCCGGACCTCGTTGACGTCGGCCTCGTAGACGCGCGGTCTTCCCCGCGCGAGCGGGGGTGAGCCGGAAGAGCCCGCTCAGTTCTGGCGTGTGAAGTGGTCTTCCCCGCGCGAGCGGGGGTGAGCCGCCACCAGGATTTCCGACAGCTCCACTTTCTCAGTCTTCCCCGCGCGAGCGGGGGTGAGCCGCGCAGACCCGCGCCCGGATCGTCCAGCACCTGGTCTTCCCCGCGCGAGCGGGGGTGAGCCGGCGCCGAACCGGCGACCCCCCGCACCAGAGGCGTCTTCCCCGCGCGAGCGGGGGTGAGCCGCATCAGCGCGCGTCCCAGTACCGGCAGGCCCAGTCTTCCCCGCGCGAGTGGGGGTGAGCCGCATCAGATCCGCTCCGGGAGCGTGGCGGCCAGGTATTTTCCCCACGCGAGCGGGTTGAGGTGGCGGTAGGACTCGTCTGCGGAGCTGTAGACGGGAGTCAAACGCTGGGGGCGAGGGCTCGGAGAATGGCGTTGCTGAGAACGCGGCGGTCACTGTTTGGGCGCAAGTTCTGGACCTGTTCGCCGCGCAGGGCTTTCGCGAGGTCTGCGCGCTGTTCGGGTTCGAGCTCGTCGAGCATCTGCTCGGCCAGAACCATGGCATGGTAGTGCTCGAAGGCACTACGTGGCTTGGTGAGTACGGTCAGGACGGCGCTGAAATCGCGCAGGGACGTGTCGGCCTGCATCAACCCGAGGGCGGTGATGCGCTCTTCGTCGTTGCCGTTGCTCAGCCACTTGCGAACTTCTTCTGGAGCGAAGGCCTGGGTCCTGGCCAGTTGTCGGCCCCGTGACATGATCCTCTCCAAGGCCCGAACACGGGCAGGACCTGAAGGCATGGTGGCTCGTGTCGAGCGGTAGTCCGTGAGCAGCGGACCTGCTGCGTCGAGGAGGGCGTGGGCCTCGTCGCGCAGTTGGGCGGCGCTCGGGCTGTCTCCGTCTTCCTCGGCTTGTTCGGCTTGGGCGTACCGATCGGCTGCCGCGGCTCGGAGCCGGAGTGTGGCACCGCCGAATTCGAAGCGCTCGATGCGGTCACCCAACACGGCCACAGCGAGGGCCAATCCGCTGAAGACCAGCAGTGCCACGGCTCCACTGCCGTTCTCGGTGGTGAACACTGCTGTTGCCCCGGCGACGAACGCGACGCCACCCAAGGACCAGAGCAGGATCCGCTGCCAGGACTGAAGGAAGCGTGGTTCCAGCGGGGGTCGCACCTACGGCTCCTTCATGTCGGGGAAAAACGTGAACAGGTCCGAAACAACGATCAGGCCTTGTGTTGGGTCTGAGCCGGACATGGAGCGATCCGAAGAGGCCAACGAAGTCTGACCGACGTCCCGAAGCCTGGTGTCCCAGGCATCGTCACAGCGTATCCAAGGTGTTGAGTGCAGGCCGTCACTCAATCACCGGTTCCCAACCTTGCGTGATCCGAAGATGGTGGACCTACTGGGAACGGCCAGAGGAGCCCTGTCACTCCCCTTGCCGGGGCTGCCAGAACTCCTTGAGTACTTCCCGGGGCCATGAAAGCCGCTGGACCTCACCGCGGGGACCGAACTCTGTGAATCAGGGGGCGAGATCCAGGACGGGGGTGCCGTCGACGACATCCAGGTCCTCAACGTGTAGATCCCGGCCATCAACACGGAGCGGGCCGGGGTAGGAGACAGCGATCCGGGCCGGGTGACGGTGGTTGCGGTGGACGACCGTTCCCGTCTTGGGCCAGGCGGGGTTGTTGCGCGGGTGCCGGGCGCTCAGGTGGACGTCGTCCTCAGACCCCTGGCTGAAGTGCCAGACCACTTGGAGATGGGGTGATCTTGCTTCGGTTCGGTGGACAGGTGTCCGCTTTCGGATACTTTGTCATTGAACGAGGAGATTGAAGTGCCCAAGACCCGCCCTGCGTACCCGCCGGAGTACCGCGATCAGATCATCGCGCTGGCCCGCTCCGGCCGTAGCCCCGAGGACCTGGCAGCTGAGTTCGAACCCTCGGCCCAGACGATCCGCACCTGGATCAATCAGGCCAAGATCGACTCCGGCCAGGCAGAGGGCACCACCAGCGATGACAAGGCCGAACTGGCCCGCCTTCGCCGAGAGAACGCCCAGCTGCGCGAAGAGCGCGAGATCCTGCGCAAGGCCACGGCTTTCTTCGTCCGGGAGACCAGTCGGTGATGTTCCGGCTGATCGACGAAGAAAAGACACGCCACTCCGTCTCCCTGATGTCCCGGCTGCTCGGCGTATCGCGGCAGGGCTACTACAAACACCACCACCGAATCCAGGACGGCCCCACGGCCAAGGAACGCTCCGACGCTGACCTGTCCGAGCGCATCCAGGGCCACCACGAGCGCTCCCGCGGCACCTACGGCTCCCCCAGGCTCCAGGCCGACCTGGCCGAGCTCGACGGCATCCGCGCTGGACGCAACCGCATCACCCGGCTGATGCGCCGCCAGGGCCTGGTCGGGGTCCACCGCCGCACCGGCCGCAAAAGCCTGACCTCCCAGGACCGGATGGCCACAGCCCCACCGGATCTGGTCGGTCGTGACTTCACCGCCCATGCCCCCAACACCAAGTGGAGCGCGGACATCACCTACGTGCCCACCGACCAGGGGTGGGTGTACCTGGCGGTGGTGATGGACCTGTTCTCGCGCCGCATCGTGGGCTGGGCGATGGCCCCTCACATGCGCGCCGATCTGGTCTGCGACGCGCTGGCCATGGCGGTGACCGCCCGCCGTCCCGGTCCGGGGCTGATCCATCACTCGGACAAGGGATCGCAATACACCAGTCTGGCCTTTGGTCGCCGCTGCGAAGAGGCAGGGATCGCTCCCTCGACGGGGCGGACGGGGTCGTGTTACGACAACGCCGTCACCGAGAGCTTCTTCGCGTCGTTGGAGACCGAGTTGATCGACCGCACCCGTTTCGCCACCAGGGCGGATGCGGAGCGGGAGGTGTTCTCCTATATCGAGGGGTTCTACAACCCCTGGCGGCGGCATTCGGCCAATGGTCAGCTCAGCCCGGCTGAGTATGAACGTCGCCACACCGAAGTTGCTCAAGACAGGCTTGCGGCGCTGTCTCAGGCCGCGTAAAACCCCAGCTCACAGGTGTCTACCGAACTGAAGCAACATCAGGGCTGAACTCTTCCAAACCCTTCAAGTGTCGAGGAGTAGGTCTCTGTTGAGACGGATGATCGACTGGGCCCCGCCCCAGCAGTCGTCGGCGACCTCGGCGCGGCCGCCGATCACGGGGGCGATGGGGGCGAGGGAGATCTGCGCGAGTTCGGATCCCTGTGAGGTGGGGTGAGCCGGATCAGGGTACATCGCACAGGATCTGGGAAGCGTGTAGGTCCACCTCGCGTACTGCCGTAACGGTTCGTCCGCGGAAGGTGTTCAGGCGGGTTCTCATAGTTCGCAAGGTGTTCAGCGCCTGGCCAGAACTCACACCCTGCATCGCGTCCAAGGTCTCGGACCGGGTTGCGCAGGCGGCTTCGGTTTCGCCTCGGGCCGCCTGGATCTTGCTGAGGTGCCCGAGGGCCACGGCATGGGTGCGCGAGAACAAGAAACCGAGCACCGTGGCCTGAGAATCCGGAAACACGGCTCCACCGAAGCCGGTACATGCCAGAGCCTCCATCACACCCGGCACGAGACAGTGCCGGAGTCGGCCTTCACTATGGCGGACAGACGGCCTGGGTGGTGGTGACCTAGTTGTCGATCTCAGGGTGCAGGTTGTCCACGCTCACCTCGGTGGGGTTGACCGGGGTCGGACCTGTGTAAGGCGAGTACTCCAGCACGTCGATCGCGCCGAAGCGCTCGGTGTTATCGGCGCTCGGCTTCGAGAAGCCGTTCAGCGATCAGCACGGTGTCGGGGTGGCCGGTGGGTTCCAGGAGCTGGTGAGCCTCAGTGAGCGCAGCATGCTCTCCGGAACGGTCTCCCCGACCGTGGGCGATGTCGGCCAGGGCGGTGTACAGGTTGGCCTGCTGGTGGATCGATCCGACCACTCGTGCTGAGTGCAGACCTTGGTTGCAGAGCAACTCCAACAGGCTCGTGATCACTGGTTGGCCGATTTCCTTGGCAACGTCGATGGCTCCCTGGACGCTGCGGGTGGCCTGGTAGACGTCGGGCCGCTCCAGCTCCAGGAGGACACGGTGGGAGTCGACGAACCCAGCCAGGGCTTCCTCCAGACGGCCTTGGTCGGCACGGATTTCGGAGAGTTTGCGCCGCTGGAGCGCTGCGCCCCGCTGACGTCCCAGCTTCGTATGGATCCGCTCGGACTCGATGAACGCCTTGGCCGCTGCCTTCAGATCTCCGCTCGCTCGATACGCTCCTCCCAAAGTCTCCAGTGCTGAGGCTACTCCCTGCTGGTGACCGGCTTGGCGGTAGGCCTTCAACGAGTGCTCGGCATGTTCGCGTGCTGTGGCACGGTCGGGCGCTACTGCCCCTACCCTCTGGAACATCAGCCCGAGTGCCAGCAGATTCGTCTCCGCTCGGGCCTGTTCCAGACCGAGCTGGTACAGCTCCCGCGCTGGGGTCATGGGTTTGCGTTTGACGATGTAGGTGCCCAGGTGGTCACAGACCTGCCACAGGAAGGGGCGCCCACCCAGGTTGGCCACCATGCGTGCCACGGCCAGCAGATTGGGGAGCTCGCGGTCTCCCCAGGCCAGAGCATCGTCAGCGGAGGCGAACCACACCGGCTCGGTCTCCCGCACCTGCGCGATCGCTTCTTCGTCGACACGCCAGCGCCAGGGGTTGATGGCGACGTCCATGGCCGCGGTGCGCAACCGGTAGTGGGCACACAACCGCTCGACCACATGGGTGCGGTCAACGGGGGCGCTGCGATCGAGGAGAGCGGGGTGCACCAGGTGGTGGGGAGCGTAGCGGCCCTGCCCGAGATCGGTGAGCAGCTCCGCCTCGGCCAATTCCTCCAGAATGGAACGGGCCAGGGACGGTGTGGTTTCCAGCAGGGACACCGCCAGCTCAACGCTCAGGTGGGAGCCGGGATGGACGGCGAGAAGAGCGGCGGCGTGAGCCGTCGTCTCTGGAAGATTGCTGAGGATCTGGGTGACGTGGTCGTTCACGAGTGACCCCTTCTCCGGTCGGGATGTGAACTGATCGGTGGTGGAGCGTGGGTTCTGGGTGAGCAGGACGGCGTTCAGCGCAGCAATGAGGGGAGAGCCCGAGGCGTTGTTGACCGCGGCGCCCAGGACTGGGCCGGATACCGGATGATCGACCAGGTGAGTGATGAGGTCGCGCACGGTCTCGGGCGCCAGTGGTGCCAGACGCACGAGCCTGGCACCGTGGGCGACGAGCCGGGTTAACCCGTGGTGCCCGATGACAACGCCTGCGCATCTGGTCCCGGTGGGTAACAGCGGGAGGATGTCTCCAAGCGCCTCCCGGGGTGCGTTGTCGATTACCACCAGTAGCTGCTTGTGGGCGGTGAAGGTGCGCCACAAGGCGTGTAGGGCTTCGGTTCGCTCGGGCAGGGTGGCGTGGCCCAGGGAGATGAGCCATCCCCGCAGGGCGGTGTCGGGATCGTTGTGGGCGAGATCGGCGTACACCCATCCGTCCGGCCACCGGTCGGGGTGACGGTGTGCCCAATCGGTGATGAACGCGGTCTTTCCGATGCCGGGCCGACCTTCGACGGCGGTCCACAAGGGCCCATATCGAGTGGCCCATGCGCGGTTGAGGTAGGCGTGGAGCTGGGCACGGTCGAAGAAGGGGCGAGGTGCGGGGAGCTGTCGCGGAGGCAGGTGCCGGGACACGGGTACGTGAAGGCTGACGTGATCTGCCTGGATCAAGGTTCCCCATACGGCCCCGGCGGTGTTGTGCGTCGCCATCAGTGTCAGCGGATCCCTGTTTGTGAGTGGTCGACGGGGGTGATTGCTGTGAGCCAGGCGTCACCGTATTTCTTGCGTAGTGCGCGTCGTTGGCGCGCGGTCATCCCGCCCCAGACACCGTCTTCGATGCGGTGCTCCATTGCCTCGGCCAGACATGCCACACGGATCGGGCACCCGTGGCAGATCTGCACGGTCTGGCCTTGGGCTGCTCCGGTGGTGAAGAGGGAGTCGGGGTCGGTGTCGCGGCATGGGGCGCGGGTTTCAGTCAGAGCGTTCATGGCATTCTTCGGAAGTCGGATGTTGGGGTGGCCCCGCTCTGGTCCTTGGGGGAACGGGACCACCGCGGGGCGCCTCCGGGGTCAGGGGAGAACTGACGGAGACCCTTCCGGGGAGGGCTGGTGCGGGTCGGGCAGGCGTTCGACCAGGGCCGCGGCGACCTGGCGCCAGGTCCGGTCCGGGAGGAACACCTGGACGTCGACCCGGGCCCACGGGGGTACACGGCGTAGCCGTGAGGTGAGCTGGAGCAGACCGTGGCTCTCCAACCCGCTCTCGATCCAAGTGCTGTCCATGTCCAGGTCCTGGAGCAAGGGGAGCAGACGGGAGACCTCAGTAATCAGGTGTGCCTCGACCTGATCAGGGGCGGGCATGGGAAGCGCTCCGCCGTCGTCCACGGGCGCGGCGCGGCCGGTGTGGTCCCACCCCGGAGCGATCACCAGGTGAGGGTGGGTCCGCCCGATCGGTCCGGTGGGTGTGACCCCCGCTGTGTAGAGCTCCCCGATCCCCTGGGCGAGGCCGTACGGGTCACCCGTCACCGCGACCGTCGCCGACTGGGGGTGGGTGTGCGCCACGTGCTCCATGAGAAGGGCGCGAGGACCGATCTCCACGAACACCACCGGCCCCTCATCTTCGCTCGCGGCGGCGCTCAAGGCTCGGGTGAAGCGCACCGGTCGCCGGGCTTGCTCGGACCAATAGGCGGGGCCCCACAGACCAACCGTGTCCCTGGGGTGGTCGGGGTGGGCGGTGGAGACGATCGGGATCTGGGCGGGGCGGTGGACCAGCCCGGCCAAGGCCTCGCGCAGCGCGGGTACGAGGGGTTCGACGAGCGGGGAGTGGGCGGGGATGACGTCGGGTACTGGCTTGCACCACACGTCCCGTTTGGCCAGGAGTGTCTGGAGGTGGTCCAGATCCTGGGTGGGTCCGGCCACGACCTGCATGGCGGGTGCGCTGTAGGAGGCGATGGTGACCATGCCCCCGTAGAGCTCGGTGAAGGTGTCGACCTCATCGACGCTCGCACGGATCGCCAGCAGCCCACCGACCTCGGACAGGCCTGACAGGAGTTCGGATCGTCGGGCCAGGACCCGGGTAGCGGCTTCCAGGTCCAGGACCCCGGCGGTGTGGGCGGCGGCGATCTCCCCGACCGAGTGCCCCAGCACCAGGTCGGGTTCGATTCCGCGTTGGGCCAGCAGGGCGGTGAGGCCGATCTGGGTCAGCGTCGTGCAGTGCTGGGCGTCCACAAAACTGGTGATGGCCTCGCCCGGCGCCCATACCTCGTACCCGCTCTGCTGCGCCAAGGCGGCCCGTGCTTCTTCCACCGCCCGGGCGAAGGCCGGCAGACACATGAGTTCAGCCCCGGACGCCGGGTAGTGTCCGCCGTGCCCGGTGTAGACGAACACGACTCGGGGTCGTGTATCCGGGGCAGAGCGAGGGGCGACGACGTGGAGATCAGGGGTGCCGTCTTGGAGGGCGCGCAGTCCTTGCACCAGGGATCCCAGGTCAGCTGTGGTGACGGCGGCCCGGTAACGGTGGTGGGGGCCGCGCGCCAGGGAGGTATCGGCCACCGTCCCCACCGACCCGCCCCGGGGAGCGTTGACCGCGAGGTGCCCGGCGGCCGCAGACAGAGCGGCGGGGGTGTGGGCGGAGACGAACACCGTCTCCGGTAGCGGCATCGGGTCCTCACGCTCTGGCGATTCGAGCACGGGGGCTTGAGCGAGGAGGGCGTGGGCGTTGGAACCGCCGAACCCGAAACCGCTCACCCCCGCCACGCGCCCTCCGTCATCGCCAGTCCGGTAGGGCCAGGGTTCCAACTCGATGGGTACTCGGATCCGTCCTTCCAACCCGGCCCTGAGCCGATGGTGGTGCGACGTGGGCGGGACCTGCCCGTGGTGGACCGCCAATGCGGCGGCCATGACTCCCAGAACCCCGGCGGCGCCTTCGAGGTGGCCGAGCACGCTCTTGACCGACCCCACCGGAACCGGGGCGTCCTGCTCCAACCCTTCGGAGACCCCGGTGGCCTCGACGCGGTCTCCGGCCTTGGTGCCGGTTCCATGGGCCTGCACCCACCCCACCTGCTCGGCCGCCACCCCGGCGTCGGCGAGCGCCCGTCGGATCGCCTGAGCCTGGCGGCTGGCGCGCGGGGCCAACAGGTGCGGGGCACGGCCGCCGTGGCTGAGCCCGGTCCCGGCCACGTGCGCCCACACCCGGTGTCCACGTTCGACGGCCAGATCGGCGCGGGTCAGCACGAGTACGACCGCACCCTCGGAGCGCACGTACCCGTCGGCGTCTTGGTCGAAGGGCTTGCACCGGCCGTCAGGAGCCAGGACCCCCGCCTCGGTAAAAGAAGTGGTGATGACCGGGTTGGTCAGGATGTTGCTGCCTGCCACCAGGGCCAGGTCTACGTCGTCGGTGCGTAGGTCGCGCACCGCGTAGTGCAACGCCGTCAGGGAAGAGGAACAGGCGGTGTCCAGGGTCAGGGAGGGTCCGTCCAAGTCCAGGGCGTGAGAGAGCCGGTTGGCCAGGATCGCCATCCCCGCACCAGAGGAGGTGAACACCCCGGCCCGGTTCCTGGGGGCGAAGTTCTTCGCGGCTTGGTCGACGCTGGCCGCCCCCACGTACACCCCGGACCGTGACCCGGCCAGCGAGGAAGGGGCGATCCCGGCGTCCGCCAGCGCTTCGTAGGCCACTTCGAGGATCCACCCCTGCTGGGGGTCCATCTCAGCGGCCTCATCGGCGGTGATTCCGAAGAAGGCGTGGTCGAAGCCATGGTCCACGATCCCAGCAGGGAAGGGTGCGGCCGGGAGCTGCGTGGGATGCATGCGCTCGACCATCGCCTTCCACCGGTCCTCGGGGACGCGAGTGATGTGGTCGCGGCCCTGGGAAACGGCCTTCCACAACTGGTCGGGGTCGTTGATGCCGCCGGGGAGCCGACAGCCCATGCCGATGATCGCCATCGGCTCACGCGTTTGGGTGAGGGAGGTGGTGGTCATCGGCGCGGCTCCCGTGCCACCCAAACCCCGGCCGAGCCCATGACGGTCAGGTCGACGCGGGCGAAGTGCAGGTCCAGCATCGCCCGCAGATCGACCAGCCGGTCGCCGCTGTTGTGGAACATGTTCCGGCCCGGCTTGTTGTAGGCGTCCTGGAGTCGGCGGGCGAGCCAGTTGTTGCTGGTGTGCGGGTCCCCGGTACCCAGGAGGGTGGAGCCGATGAACGTCCCACCATCGCTGAGTACCCGGGCGGCTTCGGAGAACGCGGCGGCCTTGTGCCGCATCGTCTGGCCGGGAACGCAGTGCAGGACGTGAAACATCGCGACCGATCCCACCGATGCGTTCGGCAGCGGCCACGGGGCGGTGAGCACGTCGTGCTCGTGCGCAATGACCTGGCCGTGCTCGGCCAGCTTGGGAACGCAGAAGTCCAACGGTGCCGGGTTGAGGTCCATCAGGTGGATCTGCCGCAGTCGCGCGGACACCACTTCGCCGGCGGGCGTGGCCGGGGCGGGCGCCCGGAGGAGGAAGTGGCCGTCGGCGGGGCCCACCTCCAGGTGGGTGGGGGCCATGTACAGGGCGTACAGGTCCAGGATCTTCTCGTTGTCGACCTTCCACGCCAGGCGGTGCGACCAGCGCACCACGACCTGGCCGTAGCGCTTGAGGTTGCGGTGGCTGTACAAGCGGGGGTTGGGCGCGGAACGGGTGGTGCGGGGGGTGTTCTCGGGCATGGCGCGGTGACGCCTTCCATCTCGAAGAGGGACAGGGGAAGTGGGGGTCAGAGGGTGAGCAGGTGGTTCATCCGTGCGGGGTCGTCCAGCCCGGCCGCCCACGCCGCGGCCCCCTCGGGGGTGGAGACGGTCTCGGCGAAACCGGTCAGGACGTGCTCGGGCAGGGCACCGCTCCAGTAGGCGGAGACGAATCCGCCGAAGGCTGAGGTGTACTGGCCGTGCCGGGCCCAGTAGGCCTCCCAAGCCCCGGTCAGGAACGCCGAGTCCAGCGCTCCGTTGGCTTGGCGCTGCTGGCGGATCTGGTCGCGCAGCGTCGAGGCCACCCACGTGGAGGCCCCGGCGCCCTGGCCGGAGGCGTGCTCGACGGTCATCGTGGCGTCCCCGATGCCCACCACCGGTGTTCCAGCGATGGTGGTGACCGGTCGGCGCACCTGTGGATGGACCTCGCGCACCAGCTCAGACCCTGAGATCACTCTCCCCTGGGCGCACAGCCCAGCGAGCTCGGGGGCGAGCGCGGGAAGCTGGTCCAACACGTGGGCCCAGGCGGCGCGAGCGTGCGCGCCGTGCCTGCGCGGTAGCCCCGAACCCGTCTCAGAGTCATCGCCCTCGGGTGTGATGGTCGAGGCGGGGTCCAGTGGGCTGTGGGGGCGGGCCATGACCTGCACGCACAGGGCCGCGTACGGGGTGACGTGCACAGGTGGGGCGTCCAGGGCGGACAAGGCTCGCACCTGGGAGGGGGCGAGGCCGTCGACGGTCAGGACAGGGTAGACCATGACCTCGCCCCACGGGCAGGTCAGCACCTCCGCTCGCTCAGGGAGCAGCTCGTCGGGTACGGCCAGGTGGACCTGGACGAGGACCCTGTCGGTGGCCCCACCGGTGCGGTCGGGATCGGGTGAGAACAGGTGACGCAGGTCGGAGTCAACTCCGGGGGCGACCACCACCAGATCGTGCAGGCGTGAGGAGGCAAACCCGGCCACATCGCCCGAGGTGCAGGTGCGCTCGTGCACCCGCCCGCCGCGGTTGGCGACGTGTTGGAGCCAGTAGGCGCTCTTGAGCCGGTGATCGACCGCAACCGCCGGCCCCGGCAACGGCGCGGTGAAGGAGAACGCTTCACCCTCGGGCGGGGCCATGCGCATGCGCACCTCGTGGGCGGGCGGCGCGGTGTGCTGCCACAACCCCAACCCCAACGCGAGTTCGGTCGCGTGCACCGAGGGCAGGGTGAGTTGCGTCAGCCCGGCGGGATTGCCCAGGATCTCGGGTGTGGAGTGGCGAGTGAACACGTCCACCCTCCACCCGTCGTCCAGCAAACCGGTGGCCAAGGTGAGAGCGGAGTGTCCGGAGCCGAACACCACCGCGCGCGGAGCCGGACTCATCGGCCACCTCCGCTCATCAGCGCCGAGCACAGGTCCATCAGCGCCTCGCACGCACCGCGCCCGTGTACGTCACCGATCACCACGGGAACACGCTGAGACAGGCCGAGGCAGGCGCGCACCACGTCGGTGCCAACCTCACCCTCATCGGTCTCCTGGACCAGCACGACCACAGGCACACCGGCCTCGCGCAGGACCAGCAGGCTCTCGCGGGTCGCGGCCAGTTCCCACCCTGAGTCTTGGCTGACGACCACAGCACCGAACGCCTCGCGGCACACGTCCCACCACACCGGGCTCGCCCCGCCCAGGCCGCTGATGCCCAGGGCCAGCATGTCCAGGTCCGGGGCGAGGCGGGTGGTGGCGACCTCGATGCGGGGCGATTCCTGCAAGCACCACGGACCGTCACCAGACAGCCTGGTCAACGCGCTGTGGGTGTGGTCTTGGCGGGTGCTGACGATGAGCGTCTTGATCACCGAGACCGCGACCGGTACCGGGCGGGTCAGGGTGGCCCAGACGCGCAGTCGTTCGGCCCAGGCCGGGGCACGCACCACACGCACCAAGTCCGCATCGGCCAGTTCGGTGACCACCACTCCCACCACAGCGGGGGAGTGGCCCATGCGCGCGGCCAACTCGGCGACCGTCACCGCCCGCTCCAACTCTCGGCACACCCGGAGAGAGCGGCGGAACAGCTCGGGCAGATCGGGCTCATAGGAGATGGGGACAGCTGGGTTGGCCTCGATCAACGAGTGCATGACCACTCCGCTGGAAGGGCGTACCAACAGCGACGCGGGTGCCTGGGCACTCACCGCGGGACCTCCCGCCCGCGAAGGTGCTCAGCTCGCGAAGCCAGGTCTTCCTGAGGCAGCAGGGGCTCGGCCTGGATGGCGAACCGAGCCAGGGCGTAGGCGACCTGCTTCAACTCGTTGTCGGATTCGCCGGTGAACAAGCCCAGGCCGAACGCGCTACCCAGCGGGGCCAGGACGAGAGCACCGGACTCGTAGCGGACCACGATCGTTTCGGCTTCGCCGCGATCGGTGAGCTTCCCGGCCCCGCGGGAGAGCAGCAGCACGTTGGTCAGGATGGCGGTGACGCTCTCCGCGCCGACCTGGTCCAAGTCTCCGGCGCGCAACAGGTGCAGTCCGTGGGTGCCGAACACCACCCCGTAGGAGGTTCCGGTGTCCTGGACCAGCTGGTTCAACAGGCGTTGGAGCTCATCGTGGTGTTCGGAAGGCAGCTCTACGGCGTTCATCAAGCGCGGTGGCGTAGGGGTCGTGGTCGTCATGTCCAGCAGTGTCCGACCCGCCGAGGGCTGGAACCTATGCGCACGCGGATAAGCGTCCTGTTCGATTTATGCGCCCTGTTCGATTCCTTGCCGCTGAAGAGCCCGAAGGCCCCAGCGGGGGTGGTTCAACCCACGAGGAGTACTCAACACGTGGAGGATTCGCGGTTACGGTAGGCACATCTCGTTACACCCCCAGGTGACGGAGGACCCCCCGATGCGTTGTGGAAACTGCGGACGACCCCGCGACGGCCGCCGTGAGGTCTGCGAGTGCGTTCCGGCGTGGGTATGGCGAGATCCCGAGGTCGCCGCCGCCGTCCGTGAGCACGACGCCCAACGAGTGATCCAGTTTCTTAGACTTCGTGTGAAAGGCCTGTCCCAGGAAGCCCTGGCACGGATGTGCGGGGTCGCGCAGAGCACCATCAACCGGGCCGAGGCCGGAAAGGGACTCACCGACCGGCGTAAGGCCCACGAAGCGCTCCAAGGGCTCGGCGCTCCGCTTGAGAAACCTGTCACCGAAAGCGCTTCCTCGGGGTCGCCCCGCTCCCATCACCGCATTCCACAGGTGGGTCCCATCTTGAACGTGAACGAACTCGCACACACCCTGATCGGTCACGCGACACCGTCATCGAGCCCCCTGGAGCTCTCTTTCCTGAGGGAGCTCTCTCAGGAGGTTCGGTGGGTCAAGGCCGCCTACCAGGCATGCCGTTACACGGAGGCGGCTGGCCGTCTTCCCCGTGTCCTGCGCCATCTGGGCCAAGAACCCACCGCCCTGGAGGAGGAGACGCGACGTCTCTGGCTCCAGGTCAGGGCGGACGCCTACCACGTCACCGCGAGCGTGTTGCTCAAGTGCGACGAACGGGGACTGGCGTGGCTGGCGGCGGACCGCAGCCACCAGGCGGCGCAGGCCACCCAGGATCCCGTGCTGGTGGGCTCCAGCATCAGGGTGTACGTCCGAGCCCTCATGCGCGAACGCCACTACCGAACAGCGGCTGACCTCGCGGTGAACGCCGCCGAGCAGCTGGAGCCCTCCACGAGTCTCTCCTCCACGGCATCGGCGGTCTCGGTGTACGGCTCCCTGATGCTGATCGGCGCCGTGGCCGCGGCCAGGCAGGAGGACCGCACGCGGGCGCTCTCCCTGCTGGACGAGGCAGAGCAGACCGCTCGTCGCTTGGGCGGAGACCACAACCACCGCTGGACGGCCTTCGGCCCCACGAACGTACTCCTGCACCGGGTGAGCACCGCGGTCGAACTCGGTGACGCCGGGCAAGCCGTTCACCAAGCACGACAGATCGACACCACCCGGGTCGCCCCGGTCGAGCGCGAGGTCGTGCTGCACCTGGACACCGCACGCGCCTACACCCAGTGGGGAAAGCTCCGAGAGGCCCACGAGGCACTGACCACTGCGGAGCGGCTGGCCCCGGAAGAACTCAAGGAAAGGCCGATGGTGCACCGACTCGTCGACGAGCTACGGACACGGTCGACCGGCCATCTCAAGCGCGACTTCGTCCACCTGGCCGACCGGGTGGGCGTGGTCTGATGCCCACCTCCACCACGCTCTACGTCGTCGTGTGCGCCGCCGGGCCAGCTGGACACGTCGACCGGCTCATCCGCCCCGCGCAGGCCCTGGGCTGGCAGGTCCAGGCGATCGCCACGCCCGCCGCCGTGGACTTTTTCGACGTCGGCGCGATCGAGGAACTCACGGGCCGTCCCGTGCGCAGCCAGCACCGAGGACCGAACACACCGCGCTCGCCCAAGGCCGATGCCGTGGTCGTCGCCCCGGCCAGCTTCAACACGATCAACAAGCTCGCCGCGGGCATCGCCGACAACTACGCCCTGGACGTGCTGAACGAGACCATCGGACTGGGCGTGCCGGTCACGATCTTGCCCTTCGTGAACGCCGCCTACGCCGGTCGAGGCCCTTTCCGTAGAAGCGTGGCCGCGCTCGAAGAGGAGGGCGTGGGGGTGCTCATGGGGAAAGGCGGATTCGTTCCTCACCCGGCGGGCCAGGGCTCGGATGCCTTCGACCGGTTCCCTTGGGAGGCTGCCTTGGAGGATGTGGAGGAGCGGATCAAGGACTCCGGGAACGGTACGGCGTGAGGTGCGGCAACTGCGGGCGGGACCGGAGTGACCGGCCCGGGTCCTGTGAGTGCGTCCCCTCGTGGGTGTGGCGCGACCCCGAGGTGGTCGCCGCTGTCCGTGAGCGCGACGCGCGGAGGGTGATCCAGTTCCTCCGGCGACAGGTGAAGAACCTGTCCCAGGAGTCCCTGGCACGGATGTGCGGGGTCGCCCAGAGCACCATCGCCCGTGCCGAAGTCGGCCGTGGGCTCACTGACCGACGCAGAATCCACGAGGCACTCCACGGGCTCGGAGCGCCTTTGACTCCGCCCCAGCCAGTTGCCGTGGTCCAGAGCAGCACTTCTCGACTGTCTCTTGCCGATATCACCTCGGAACTGTTCTTGGAGTCGCCACAACATGCAGTCGCGCAGGCCAGCGCACTGTGGGATGCGGACCTCGGACGGCACCTCTCCGAACACTCGGTCCGTACGCCAGCCGAGCAACTGAGCACGCCCCTCTTACGATGGTTGATCGCACCACCGTCCGTCCTCGAACCCAACCCGGACTCTCCGGTCAATGTCACCGAGGATGACGTGCACGCCATCACCAGGGCGTGCGACCTCTTCGAGACCCTGGACCACGAATTCGGCGGCGGCCATGCGCGCACGGCGGCCGTTCAGTACCTGAACAGTGAAATCGCACCCCTGCTTCGAGGACGATTCACACCAACAGTCGGTCGCGCCCTCTTCTCGGCGAGCGTGCGCTTCGCTGCCAAGACCGGAGCCATGGCCTATGACGCGGGCCTGCACGACCTGGGGCGCCGCTACTTCTTCCAGGCATTGAATCTGGCTCACCTGGGCGCGGATCGACTGTTTGGGGCCAAGGCCCTGGCCTTGCTTAGCCACCAGGCCAACTTCCTCTGATGTTGCTTCAGTTCGGTAGACACCTGTGAGCTGGGATTTTACGCGGCCTGAGACAGCGCCGCAAGCCTGTCTTGAGCAACTTCGGTGTGGCGACGTTCATACTCAGCCGGGCTGAGCTGACCATTGGCCGAATGCCGCCGCCAGGGGTTGTAGAACCCCTCGATATAGGAGAACACCTCCCGCTCCGCATCCGCCCTGGTGGCGAAACGGGTGCGGTCGATCAACTCGGTCTCCAACGACGCGAAGAAGCTCTCGGTGACGGCGTTGTCGTAACACGACCCCGTCCGCCCCGTCGAGGGAGCGATCCCTGCCTCTTCGCAGCGGCGACCAAAGGCCAGACTGGTGTATTGCGATCCCTTGTCCGAGTGATGGATCAGCCCCGGACCGGGACGGCGGGCGGTCACCGCCATGGCCAGCGCGTCGCAGACCAGATCGGCGCGCATGTGAGGGGCCATCGCCCAGCCCACGATGCGGCGCGAGAACAGGTCCATCACCACCGCCAGGTACACCCACCCCTGGTCGGTGGGCACGTAGGTGATGTCCGCGCTCCACTTGGTGTTGGGGGCATGGGCGGTGAAGTCACGACCGACCAGATCCGGTGGGGCTGTGGCCATCCGGTCCTGGGAGGTCAGGCTTTTGCGGCCGGTGCGGCGGTGGACCCCGACCAGGCCCTGGCGGCGCATCAGCCGGGTGATGCGGTTGCGTCCAGCGCGGATGCCGTCGAGCTCGGCCAGGTCGGCCTGGAGCCTGGGGGAGCCGTAGGTGCCGCGGGAGCGCTCGTGGTGGCCCTGGATGCGCTCGGACAGGTCAGCGTCGGAGCGTTCCTTGGCCGTGGGGCCGTCCTGGATTCGGTGGTGGTGTTTGTAGTAGCCCTGCCGCGATACGCCGAGCAGCCGGGACATCAGGGAGACGGAGTGGCGTGTCTTTTCTTCGTCGATCAGCCGGAACATCACCGACTGGTCTCCCGGACGAAGAAAGCCGTGGCCTTGCGCAGGATCTCGCGCTCTTCGCGCAGCTGGGCGTTCTCTCGGCGAAGGCGGGCCAGTTCGGCCTTGTCATCGCTGGTGGTGCCCTCTGCCTGGCCGGAGTCGATCTTGGCCTGATTGATCCAGGTGCGGATCGTCTGGGCCGAGGGTTCGAACTCAGCTGCCAGGTCCTCGGGGCTACGGCCGGAGCGGGCCAGCGCGATGATCTGATCGCGGTACTCCGGCGGGTACGCAGGGCGGGTCTTGGGCACTTCAATCTCCTCGTTCAATGACAAAGTATCCGAAAGCGGACACCTGTCCACCGAACCGAAGCAAGATCACTCGGAGACTTCCGTAACGCAGTCGACTTCGCTCGTACGGCCAAAAGAGGTGTCGGATCCCAAGCCACACCAAAGATCCAGGCCATGCTCGCTGCCATGGAAGCCCGAGGCCTGGCCTCGCTTGGGGAAGAACGCGCCTGCACACGCGCGCTCACTGAGATGGAAGACGCCTTCGACCGCAGTGATGCCGACCAGGAGCCCCTCTGGATGGGTTACTTTGACGGCTCAGAGGTCGCCGACGAGCTCGCTCACTGCTTCCACGACCTCGGACGAGGAGCGCTGGCCATCGAGCACGCCCAGCGCTCCGTCGAAATGGCACCACCCGCCTTCCGGCGCAGCCGTACCTTCGCGGGCCTTGTCCAGGCTGGCGCCTACCTGATGGACGGAGACCGCGATCTGGAAGCTGCTTGCGCGATAGCTGAGCAGACCATCGGCAACGCCAGCCGACTGCGTTCGGCCCGCGTACGTTCCTACATCGCGCGGTTCCAGGAGAGCCTCGTACCGTACGCCAAGGCCCGCCCGGTCCGGGAGTTCGGTTCTGCCCTTGCCGACTCACCTCTGGTGCCGGAGTGAGTTCAGGTACCCGGCTGCCAGTGTTTGGGGGTCTCGGGCCGCTTCAACGAAGCGATGCGAAGGCGTGCTTCGGGCAGGAGCCGGGGCTCGCGTCCGGTGCGGGCGCACAGCCACGCGGTCATGCGCAGTTCCCTGACCGCAGCCAGGGTCTCGTACCCCGACCAGGTCCGCACATCCCACTCGTAGGCCGCAGTGAACGCCTCGTACTCCGCACTCGTGTACCAGCCCACGCGCTGGTAGACAGCGGCCACGACCAGATCCCATTCGCGCGGACCGATACTGAAGCGCTCCAGGTCCAGGACGACCGGATCCCCATGGCAGTCACGCACGATGTTCTTGCGGTGGGCGTCCCCGTGCACCGGCCCTAGGGGAAGAGCGAACCTCAAACGCGCGTAGTCATCGCGCAGCTCGTCCAACCGAGCACGTAGGAACGCTGTCTCTGGGCGATCCAATGATGCCTGCCTGATGTACCCCGCGACCCCGTTGAGGGGGTCCAGCTTCGGCAGCCGGAGTGACATCGGCCTGTCCAAGCGGTGGAGCTGCCGAAGAGCCGTGCCGATGGTGCTTGGCGTCCCGGGCTCGATCCCAGGGATGAATTTCCAGACGGTGATCACCCAACCCTGAAACATCACGGGAGCGGGAAACTCTTCGACTACTGGGACAGCGGGAACAGCATGCTCTTGCAGCCAGTGGGCCACGGACAACTCGCGAGCCGCCCGCTCCATCTCGGAACTCGCGCAGATGCGCAGGACCAGCCGCGGTCCAGGTAGGAGGACCGTCGCGTTCTCTCCTACCGGGCCGAGAATTCGAGCTCCCCGGCTTGACCAGGCGAACTCCGTTTCGCTCTCAGCTGCGATTCGTAGGGCTGTCTCGGACGTCAGGAGTGGAGACGATTCGGCCACGAAGCCACTGTACGGGTTCGCTGAGTGGAAGTTTCCCGAGCTGAACTCCTCATGCCGACACGTTATGCGAGTTCAAAGCAGGAGAATCGAACACGGCGCATAAATCGAACGCTGAGGTTATGCACGCGCATAGGTCTCTGTGGTTTGCCTACGAAGACGCTGCTGTTGGTGAACGATGGAACGACTGTGATGGGAGACCGTGTGCCTTTTCCAACCCGGCATCCGTGATGGTCAGAGGCGTGCGAGCACGATGCGCTGCGGCTGGGCAGGACCCTGACCGGGAATGGCGCTGCGTGCAAGTGCGCCCTTGGCCTCCTCGAGTGTGTTTCGTGCCGGGTGGTTCGCGTCCGTTGTACCGTTCAGCACGAGCCTTGCACCGCCGCTGGAAGGAGCCTAGTGAACCCGGATGTGGCACTGTCAGACCCTGCTCAGACGCACGAAACCCAGTTTCCGAGCCTGGACGGTCTGAGACTGCGCGGCACCTTCACCGCTCCAGGGGGCATGGATCCTGTTCGTGTGGCAGTTCTGGTCCACGGCGGCGGGGTGACCCGAGAGGAAGGCGGGTTCTTCACCCGCATGGCACAAGGCCTCGCACGAGCGGGCGCGGCCTCGCTCCGCTTCGACCTGCGAGGCCACGGTGCCAGCCAGGGCGATCAGAGAGAGCTCACCCTTTCGGGCGTGGTCAACGACATTCGCGCCGCTGTCGACCACGCCCAAGAGCTGGTGCCTTCGGCCGAAGGGCGTGTTGCCCTGCTCGGTGCGAGCTTCAGCGGCGGACTGTGCGCCTTCTACGCAGCCCATCACCCCGAGACCGTCGACTCGCTCATCCTGTTGAACCCGTTGATCGATTACAAGAAACGCTTCATCGACGACAAGCCCTACTGGTCGCACGACCGTATCGCCCCCGCAGAGGGCGAAGCCCTCGTCCGCGACGGTTTCGTCTCCCACTCGCCGACCTTCAAGCTCGGTCGGGGTCTGCTGAACGAAGTGTTCTACCTACGCCCCGACCAGGCGTTGGAAGGTGTGCGGTGTCCGACGTTGATCGTGCACGGCACCGCTGACACCTTCATCCCCGTGGAAAGCTCCCGGCGCGCAGCGGAACGGATCTCGGGCTCGGCACGGCTGTGGGAGATCGATGGTGCCCAGCACGGTATCGCCGTGCACGACGACCCCGGTTACGCAGACCCCCAGACCCAGAGGTGGCAGGCCGAGGTGATCGAGGAGGTCTCCCGATGGGTCACCCTGCCGCGAGAGTGAGTTCCCGTACGGTCTCGCGTACCACGGGGCGGCGGTGCCAGGGCCGCAGTCGCCCTGGTAGCCGGGCCAGCTCACCCAAGGTGCGTTGGGAACCGACCTCCTGAGCGACGGGTAGGGCCGCCAACGCGGTCTCGCACGCCTTCTCCGGATAACCCGTATCGGCCAGACTCAGGGCTTGGAGTGAACTGAAGTAGACGTGATCACGGTGGGAAAACAGGTCGGGGTGCAGGTGCGTCTCGTACAACTCGACCGCGTGCGCTACCCGTCCTGCCTCGGCGTGGCACAGCGCTGCCTGGAGCGCGAACAGTGAGCGGCCGTAGTGCTGGGAGAGCGACCCGGCACCATCGCCGGCGGCGAGCAGACTGGCCGCCCGGTCCAGGGAACGGGCGATCGCGCCGATCGGTTCGCCCACCATGGCCCGGCCTCGAGCCTGCTGTTGCAGTGCCTCGGCCCGCACGTGCGACGGCAGGTTCCAGCGGTTGCTGAGAACCGCGGTGGAGAGCTGGATCATTGTGGCTCCATCACGGGTGTCCCAAGCCGCCTGGGCCCGCCGGAGGAGTACGTAGGCCTCCAGGGCCGGTTCATCCACACACCTCGCCCAGGTGATGGCCTGGTCGCGCCACTGGTCGGCGGCTGCGGGCTGGCCGAGGTCACGGTAGAACCACGCAGCCAGCTCCGCTCCTCGAACCCCCAGCCGCAGGAGAGGGCCGCGTTGTGCGGATCGCGCCTGGCGGGCCGCCTCGGTGATCGCGGCGAGTACACCCAGCAACCCGGGCAGCGCAGCTCCCGGACCGTACAGCCCATCGTCGGTCGCGCTCTGGCGCATGGCTCGCTCGAAGTGCTCGATGGCCTCGTCATCCAGGCGTTGGCGTGCGTCTTGGATCGTGTCCAGGATCCGTCGCAAATCGTGGGCACCGATCACAGGGAGCACCAGGGCGCCGGCTGCCAGGGCCCCACCTCCCGCAAGGACGGTTCGACGGTTGGGGGTGCGCAGACGCTCGTTGAGTAGGAGCTCCAGCTGGGCACGGGTGATCTGCAGGGCTTCAGCGATCTCGGGGCGCTGACCGGGGTGCGGGGTGGTGGCCCCGGATTCCCAGCGGGCCACTGTGGACCGATCCACCTTCAGGAGTGCGGCCAGGCTCTCCTGGGTATGCCCGGCTGTTTTGCGCTGTCGGGCCAGGGCCTCACGTCGCGATGCCATCGAACTGCCTCACCCGC
This sequence comes from Nocardiopsis metallicus, assembly GCF_014201115.1. Lineage (GTDB taxonomy): Bacteria > Actinomycetota > Actinomycetes > Streptosporangiales > Streptosporangiaceae > Nocardiopsis > Nocardiopsis metallicus. Next base: position 3,457,714 of record NZ_JACHDO010000001.1, on the reverse strand, counting down.
CGTTGTGGGGACTGTTGTCGAGTACATCCGACCCCGGCCGGTGCGGTCTGTGCAACACCGGTGCCACAAAAGTGCGTCAGCGGTGCTCTGGGAAGGGGCCACCGTGCGGGGTTGGGTGGAGAGCAGCACCCCGCCGGTTCACTGACGAGCGAAGCGAGGACCCCCGTGCACAAAGACGTGATCGAGGTCGAAGGGCTGCGGCTGCGCTGCCGGATCGGCTGTAGCACCGAAGAGCGCCGTGACCTGAGTGATGTGGTGATCGACTTGAGGATCGCCACCGATGCCTTTCCTGCCGGTGACAGCGACCGGTTGGAGGATGCCTGGAACTACCGCACCCCCACCAAGGCCATTATCGCCGCGGTGGAAACCAGTGAGTTCTACACGGTCGAGGCCCTGGCCACCCGCGTCGCCCGCATCGTGGTGGTGGACCATGCCGCCCCTTCGGTGCGGGTGCGGGTGCGCAAACCCGGTGCGCTGCGATTCGCCGACACGGTCAGCATCACACTCACCCGTACCCCGGCGGACTTCACTCCTGAGGTGGAGGTGGGGTCCTCGTGAGCACCACCGAACTCCCTCTGAGCTCGCTGCAGCCACACGTCCTTTCCAGCCCGGTCTCGGGACGGGAGTCGGCCGCTGCGGGAGCCGCAGCGATGCTGAGCTCCTTGGGCATGGACATCGCAGGCGAGACGACCCAGCGCACCCCCGAGCGCATGGCTGCGGCCTACCGCGAACTGCTCCAGCCGCGCGAGTTCAACCTGACGACCTTCCCCAACGAGGAGGGCTACGACGGGCTGCTCATCCAGAAGGACATCGCCTTCGTCAGCCTGTGCGAACACCACGGTCTGCCCTTCACCGGTCGGGCCACGGTCGGCTACCTGCCGGGCGAACGCATCGTGGGGCTGTCGAAGCTGGCGAGGGTCGTGGAGCAGTTCTCCCGTCGATTCCAGGTCCAGGAGCGCCTGACCAAGCAGATCGCCACCTATTTGGAGCAGCACCTCACTCCCGGTGGGGTCGGCGTGGTCATGCAGGCCGAGCACATGTGCATGACCCTGCGTGGTGTCCAGGCAGCTGGCACCACCACCGTCACTTCGTCCCTGCGCGGGCTTCTGCTCAAGGACGACCGCACTCGTACCGAGTTCTTCAACCTCGCGGGGGCGGGCCGATGACGGGCCCGGTGGTGGTCGGTGTCGGTTCCAATATCGACCCTGAGCACCACGTAGCCACAGCACTGGAAGATCTGCGCGCACAGGGACTGGAACTGGAGGTTTCCCCCTGGTACCGGTCCCCGGCCATCGGGCTGGGTGAGGGGGCAGGCGACTTCATCAACCTCGCCGCGCTCTTTCCCTGGCCCCGCCCCTTGGCCGACCTCAAGGCGCTCCTGAGGCGAGTCGAAGAGGCTCATGGTCGCACTCGCCTTCCGAGCGGGCGGTGGATCTCACGCACGCTGGACCTGGATCTGCTCGTTGCCAGGAATCTGATCGACCCCGCTATGAGGCTTCCGCATCCGGATCTGGGCCGTTTCGCACACGTGGCCGTACCCGTCGCTGACCTGATCGGGAGCCACACCCACCCCCAACTCGGGTGCACCTACGCCCAGCTCGCTGCCCGCCTTGACGCGTCCGTCTTGAAGCGGATCGAGGTGGCGCTGTGAGGTGGGACAGCACGGCTCTGGCGATCATGTGCGTGCCTTGTCAACGCAGTGGTGGCTACTTCGTCCCCACCGACCAGTTGGTGCTCGCGTCCCTGGACGCCGAACGCCCCCACCCGGTGCACGCTTTGGCCTCCCGGTTGCGCTCCACCTGGGCTGACCGGCTCTTCCACGCTGGGGCGGTCCGGGTCGTCGTGGCCATGGACGACCTGGCGGTAACGCGAAGCTGGATGCTTCCGCCCACCACCCCCACGATCGACGACCTGTGGCCGCAACTGCACGACTCCCTGAACCGTTCGATGGAAGGGACACGGATTCCGGTCTGGTTCGTGCGTTGGTCCCACCTGGTGGACCCCTCCGACTACGGCCAACAGGTCGGGCTGATCGCCCAGGCGTGTGCGCGCAACGACGCCGAACTGCGCTGGCGTCACCTCCACGAAGTGATGGGGGAGGAGGTCGCTCGGCGCCTGCGGTTCGAGCGCTCCACCGGCCGCGGTGACACCCCGGTGGTGATGCGTCGTCGTGCCGCCGACCAGGTCGCCAACTACGCCGTCCAAGGCCAACTCGTGCACCAGTGGGGCGTGGCCGCCTACCTGCACTGGACCGCAGAGGAAACCGAGCTGATGGGCACTGTGGAACCCGCCTTCGCCACCCGCGTGGTCGCCGGGCCGGGCTACGGTGAGAGTGCTCCCGCCTCCGTGTGGGAGCGATTCCCACCACGGTTCGCTGATCTCGTCGAGGAACTGCGGCTCTACGCCGATGACCTTCCCCAGACACCTGGGGCGGTGCGCCCGAAGGTGGCGACCGCGGTCCTGGAAGGCCTCGCCGGCCTTCTCACCCCCGGCACCTGCGAGCTGGCCAGACGACGGCTGCGCTCCCTGGACGCCGTACTGGGAGGAGGCCCCATCAACCGAGCACGAGTGCGCCGTCTGCTGGAGGAGCTCCGGGATCTGGAGCTGGAACCGGGATGGGCCGTGGAGCAAGTGGTGAAGAAGCTCTTCTGCCAACTCACCTCCCGCTACACCGACGCGCAGAACCGTGACGAGCTCGACCGGCACCGGCACCTCGTTGCCGACCTCGCCAACGCCCTCGATCCCCAGATCAGCGACCAGGTCACCCTGGCCCTGACCGGCTCGATGACCGGCGCCCCAGAGGGAATCTGGCACCCCTACTTCAGCGACATCGACATCATGCCCCTGTTCGCCACCGCGCCCTCGCCCGATCTGCTGGCCCGGGTACGGCAGGCCTACACCGTCCCCCGCCGGCCTTCCTGGGTGCACCTCAACGAAGGAGCCCGCGAAGGTGTGGCCGGGCTGACCCGCGACCCCGCCAACGGGATGTTCGTCGCCGACCAGCTGCACACCCTCACCGCGGTCGAGGCCGGCAAACTCGGCCGACTGGTCGCCCCCATGCGTCACGTCGGCGGATCGCCCGCGGTCTTCGAGGCCTTCACCCGAGCCCACGACGCGAGGACCCGTGTCGCGTAGCGGCAGGGCCAGGTGGGCTCTGATCACCGGTGCCGCTCACCGGATCGGCGCCCACCTGGCCCGAACCCTGGCCGCACACGGCTACGGCCTACACCTGCACACCCGCACCCGCGGCCTAACCCCGCTGGCCCAGACCCTTCACCAGCAGCACGCGACACCGGTGATCACCCACCGAGTGGACCTGTCCGACCGCACCGCCACCCACCACTGGGCTCGCACCCTGGCCACCGGCCCCCAACCCCCCGACCTCATCGTCAACAACGCCTCACCCTTCCCCGCCCCACACCGAATCGATGACCTGGCCGCCCTGGACGAAGGCCTGGCCGTGCACCTGATCGCCCCCACCCAGCTCTACGCGGCGCTGCCCGACCACGGGGGACACGTCGTGCACCTGCTCGACGCCCGTCTACCCCTCCTCGACAGCCTTCGCCCCGGCTACGAGCTGTCCAAGCACACCCTGGCCGCCCACACCCTGCTCGCCGCCCGCCAACTGGCACCCCGCATCCGCGTCAACGCCTTGGCCCCCGGCCTGGTCCTGCCACCCCCCGGTCATGACCAGGAACACCTGGAACACCTGGCCACCACCCGTGCCCCGCTGCAAACCCCGGCACGGTTGGACGACATGGGCTCAGCCCTGCTCTTCCTCGACCACGTAACCTCGGTGACCGGGCAGATCATCCACATCGACGGCGGTGAACACCTGGGCCCACCACTCGAAAAACCCCACCTGGTCGCGCCCGACGGCGTGGCAGACTGAACATCCACCCCGGCCCTCGCAGCCTGGGGGACTGCGCAAACAGTGAGGAAAGCTGTGACAGGAGACATCGGAGCCGATCTCGGACGGCGCGTCGTCGCCGCTGTGGCCGCCGCGTTCGAGGTGGACATCACCATCGACGAGGCCGTCGTACGCCCCTCCCAGCGAGACGGTGTCGACTACCAGATCAACACGGCCATGGCCCTGGCCAAACGGCTCCGACGGCCCTCCCGCGAGGTCGCCGAACAGATCCTCGACCACCTGGACCTGGGCTCGGTGGCCGCCAACGTCGAGGTGGCCGGCCCCGGCTTCCTCAACGTGGCTCTGAACGACGCCTGGTTGAGTGAACACACCGCCGCCCTGGCTGCGGATCCACGGTTCGGCTACCGTCCGGAGGGCGCACCGCGCCGTGTGGTCGTGGACTACTCCTCACCCAACATGGCCAAAGAGATGCACGTGGGGCACTTGCGCTCCACGATCATCGGCGACGCCATCGTGCGCATGCACACCTTCGCCGGGGACGAGGTCGTGCGCCAGAACCACCTCGGGGACTGGGGCACCCCCTTCGGCATGCTGGTCGAGCACCTGGTCGACGAGGGCCTGCACGAGACCGAGTTCTCCATTAGCGACCTCAACGTCTTCTACCAGCAGGCGCGAACCAAGTTCGACGCCGACCAGGACTTCGCTGACCGCGCCCGCGCCCGTGTGGTGGCCCTGCAAGCAGGCGACCCCGACACCTTGGCCTTGTGGGAACGGCTCCTGACCGAGTCCAAGCACCACATCGAAGCCGTCTACGACCTGCTGGGAGTTCAGCTCACCCCCGCCGACTACCAGGGTGAAAGCGCCTACCAGCCGATCCTGGACGATGTCGCCGACGAACTCACCCGCCGCGGTCTGGCCCACATGAGTGACGGGGCCCTGTGCGTGTTTCTAGAGGGGTTCACCGGACGCGAGGACAAACCCCTGCCGCTCATCGTGCGCAAACGCGACGGCGGCTACGGCTACGATGCCACCGACCTGGCCACCATCCGTCACCGCGCCCAAAACCTCAAAGGCGACCGGCTCATCTACGTGGTCGGTTCCCCCCAGTCCACGCACTTCGCGATGATCTTCGCTGCCGCCCGCAAGGCCGAGTGGGTCAGCCCGGCCACCGAGACCGACCACGTCGCCTTCGGCAGCGTGCTGGGCGAGGACGGCAAGATCCTGCGCACCCGCGCGGGCGCCACCCTCAAGCTCACCGACCTTCTCCACGAAGGAGTTCAACGCGCCGCCGCGATCGTGGCCGACCGCACTGACCTCAGCGAGGCCGAACGCGCCGAGATCGCCCAGGCCGTGGGGATCGGCGCCATCAAATACGCGGATCTTTCCACAGACCGCATCAAGGACTACGTCTTTGATTGGGACCGGATGCTGGCCATGGACGGCAACACCGCCGTCTACCTCCAGTACGCCATCGCCCGGATCCGCTCCATCCTGCGCCGCGCCGATCACACCCCACCCCTGGGAGCGTCGGTCACGCTCACTGAGCCCGCCGAACGCCGGCTGGCCCTGGAGCTAGCGCGCTTCCCGGAGGTGATGGACACCGCCCTGCAGTACTTGGAGGCCCATCGCCTGGCGAACTACCTGTTCGACCTGGCCACCGCCTTCAGCAGCTTCTACGAGCAGTGCCCGGTCCTCAAGTCCCAGGACGAGGTACGCGCGTCGAGGTTGGCGCTCGCCACTCACACCGCCGCGGTCCTCGAGAGCGGCCTGGACCTGCTGGGCATCGAAACCCCCCAACGGCTGTAGGCAGCGAAGAGGGCGGGGCGAGTGAAGTAAGTGCCTGCTCTGCCCTCATCATCCACGATCAACGCCTCTTACTGACGCCACTGAGCATCGCTTCGACCTCTTCCAAGTTCTCCAAGAGGCGACCGGCCGCTCGGTGACGCAACTGCCAGAACTCGTCGAGCGCTGCCTGCCGGGGATCTGGGTTCAAGTAGTGCTGCTCGATGCCGTAGAGACTCCTGAGCATCTGGACGAGAATCACCCGACCACAGACCAGCACGTCTTGACGAGCGATCCCGGTGTTCTCCCTCAGGTATGCAGTGATGAGTCGGGCTGCAGAGTCGATCCAGCCTTCGTCCAAGACGACGGTGCGCGGGTCGAAAGCGATTCGGCCCAACTCGAAGGCGAGCATGTACGGCACAGGAGGGCGGAAGTCGATCACCGCAGCAAGACCCTGCTCGTCGAACAGCAGGTTCGGAGGGGTGAAGTCACCATGCAGCACCTGAGTTCCCAGGTCACGTGATAGATCGGAAAGGAGATCAGGTACCTGGGCCAGCATGATCCGACGGTCTGTGAGTGTGCTCCGCGCGGTCACATCGAATTCATCGCGGCAGTCACGCCCGGCAATGACACCGAGCAGCGAGTCGATACGGGCCTCTGTTTCGCGCAGATCAGCAGAGAACCACTCCTCGGTCCACGGAGACAGCGTGCGGCTTAGCCGGTGGTGCGCGAACACCGCATGAATCCGGCCCAGCGCCTGCCCCACCATCACCTGCTCCGCGGGAGTGAACCCACTGCTCACAGTATCTCCGGGCACCCACTCCCATACCGACAGGGCCACCGCCCCCGAGCAGGCGAGGAGCTCACCGTCCACCGATTCTCGAAGACGGGCTGTCGGTACGCCGTGGCCTCCGGCCCACCGCGTCAACGCAATGGCCTGCTGTTCGGCTCGGACGTCCCAACCCTCCGGATAAACCTTGACGAAAACCTCTGAGCCGCTGCTGTCCACGGCATGATAGTTCTGCGTGCTGTGCCCACCCGAAATCCGTTCAAGACGCACATTCGCCAACGCGTACCGGGAGCGGAGCAGCGCTGAGACGGTTGGATGGTGCGGGTCTTGGCCCATGGGCATGCTCTCCTGAAACCGGACGACTTCATCATCAGAGATAACTCTTAACATGCCTGGTCAGTGCTGTTCACTCCTCACTGACCGACCCTGAGACCTTCACCCTGGGCGCTCGCGACGAGTTCGACATCCCCGATTCCGGAGGAAGGCCCGATACTGAAGGACTGACACCAAATGAGGCGGAGGCTGGCATGGCTGCAGCGGTCATGGGGTTGGTGGGTGCACTCCTGGGCGGAGCTCTTTTCGTGGAGAACAAACAGGCCCAACGGGAACAGGAGCGGTGGCGCCGAGACCAGCTCCAGGCAGCCTATGACGGCACGATCCACCACATCTTGCGTGTGTTGTATGTGCGGTCAGCCGTCACCGTTGAAGGGTTCACGATCATCTCCCAGGAGCGCGTTGAGGGTTGGTTTGAGGATCTGGTCCAGGCGCAGTTCCATCTGCATACTGCGACCAGGTTCTGTGGGGACGGGCAGATCACGAAGCTGGAGCAGGCCTCCGCTCAGCTAGACGAGGCCGTGCGGGAAGCGGCGATGCGTGGCCCTGACGTTCCCAAGGAGTGATCTTGCTTCGGTTCGGTGGACAGGTGTCCGCTTTCGGATACTTTGTCATTGAACGAGGAGATTGAAGTGCCCAAGACCCGCCCTGCGTACCCGCCGGAGTACCGCGATCAGATCATCGCGCTGGCCCGCTCCGGCCGTAGCCCCGAGGACCTGGCAGCTGAGTTCGAACCCTCGGCCCAGACGATCCGCACCTGGATCAATCAGGCCAAGATCGACTCCGGCCAGGCAGAGGGCACCACCAGCGATGACAAGGCCGAACTGGCCCGCCTTCGCCGAGAGAACGCCCAGCTGCGCGAAGAGCGCGAGATCCTGCGCAAGGCCACGGCTTTCTTCGTCCGGGAGACCAGTCGGTGATGTTCCGGCTGATCGACGAAGAAAAGACACGCCACTCCGTCTCCCTGATGTCCCGGCTGCTCGGCGTATCGCGGCAGGGCTACTACAAACACCACCACCGAATCGGAGTGTGTCAAGTCGAATCGGACAGGGGCAGGTGATCGTCAGGCCGCTTCACGCAGGTCAGCGCTGTGCTGTGCGGTAGGCACGATGTCCGGCTCGTTGATCCACGCGGCCTCGGGAAGAGCAGGAAGCACAGGCCTGCGGGTGAACCGCTGCGGATTGGCCGCGCGAAAGGCCTCAATGGCTTGCGCTCGCTTGTCCTGAATCGCGTGCGCGGTGCCGATATGCACCGTGAAAGGAGTGTGCAGCCCGATCCCGGAGTGGTAGTGCTCGTGGTTGTAGTACTGGAAGAATCTGCGGCAGAACCGCCGGGCTCCCTGAATGGACCCGAACCGGTCAGGAAACGCCGGGCAGTACTTCAGCGTCTTGAAATGCGCTTCGCTGTAGGGGTTGTCGTTGCTCGTCTTCGGCCTGGAGTGCGATTTGGTGATGCCGAGCATGGACAGCAGCTCGGAAACGGGCTGCGATGTCATCGCGGTACCGCGGTCGGAATGGATCACTTCGGCGGCGATCTGGCCGTTGGCCGCGATGGAGTTGGCGATGAACCCTTCGGCGATCTCGCCTGATTCTCTGGTGTGGATTTCCCAGTGCACCACGCACCGGGAGTAGATGTCGATCATGACGTACAGATCGAAGAACCTGCCCGGGCCGGGTCCACGCAGTTTCGTTATGTCATAGCTCCACACCTGGTTCGGGGCGTGGGCCACCAGCTCGGGTTTGGTCTTGGGCGGGTGGGTGGCCTGGGCCCGCCGCTCCCGGCTCTGGCCGCGTTCGCGCAGCAGCCGGTACATCGTGGCCACCGAGCACAGGTAGGTGCCCTCGTCCAGCAGGGCCGCCCACACCTGCCGGGGAGCTTTGTCCCGAAACCTCGTGCTGTTGAGGACTGCGATGATGTGTTCGCGTTCTTCGCTCTCCAGCCGGTTCGGGGGAGGCGTCCTGGCGGGTTCGGTCGGGGCGGAGGGGTTTCGGTCCCGGTTGCGGTAGTGGGTCGAGCGGTTGATGCCCGACAGGCGACAGGACTCTTTGACGCCGGTATGCGGTTCGAGTTGGATTCGTGTGTTCTCGCGAACCTCGGTTACGAGTTCTCCGAGTCCGCGCTCTCGGACACGATCTCCAAGAGCGCGTGTGCTTTTCCCAGGATTTCCATGGCTGCCTCGGTCTGGGTCAGCTTCTTGGACATCCGGGCGTTGTCACGCTCAAGTTTGGCTTTCTCCCGGCGCAGCTGTTCCAGTTCGACCTGTTCAGGTGTCTTCTTTCTGGAAGTCGCCCCGGCCGGTGAGGTGCTCAGTTCGCCGCCATCTCTCTGTTTGCGCCAGAGCTGGATGCTGGAGTCGTAGAGTCCTTCCCTGCGCAGCAGGGCGCCTTTCTCGCCGGCGGGTGCGGTGTCGTATTCCTCCAGGACCCGCAGCTTGTAGGCGTGGGTGAAGGTCCGGCGCTTGGGCCGGGTGGCTCGAGGCCCTTCATCGTTGGTGTGGAGGTCGTGGTTGGTCATCGTCACGGTGGTGGTTGCCTGTTCTCGCCCTGCTTGTGCCAGTTAGTGAAGGTTATCCCTTGGTGTCCCACTTGAGCCTGACACAGAGGGAATCCAGGACGGCCCCACGGCCAAGGAACGCTCCGACGCTGACCTGTCCGAGCGCATCCAGGGCCACCACGAGCGCTCCCGCGGCACCTACGGCTCCCCCAGGCTCCAGGCCGACCTGGCCGAGCTCGACGGCATCCGCGCTGGACGCAACCGCATCACCCGGCTGATGCGCCGCCAGGGCCTGGTCGGGGTCCACCGCCGCACCGGCCGCAAAAGCCTGACCTCCCAGGACCGGATGGCCACAGCCCCACCGGATCTGGTCGGTCGTGACTTCACCGCCCATGCCCCCAACACCAAGTGGAGCGCGGACATCACCTACGTGCCCACCGACCAGGGGTGGGTGTACCTGGCGGTGGTGATGGACCTGTTCTCGCGCCGCATCGTGGGCTGGGCGATGGCCCCTCACATGCGCGCCGATCTGGTCTGCGACGCGCTGGCCATGGCGGTGACCGCCCGCCGTCCCGGTCCGGGGCTGATCCATCACTCGGACAAGGGATCGCAATACACCAGTCTGGCCTTTGGTCGCCGCTGCGAAGAGGCAGGGATCGCTCCCTCGACGGGGCGGACGGGGTCGTGTTACGACAACGCCGTCACCGAGAGCTTCTTCGCGTCGTTGGAGACCGAGTTGATCGACCGCACCCGTTTCGCCACCAGGGCGGATGCGGAGCGGGAGGTGTTCTCCTATATCGAGGGGTTCTACAACCCCTGGCGGCGGCATTCGGCCAATGGTCAGCTCAGCCCGGCTGAGTATGAACGTCGCCACACCGAAGTTGCTCAAGACAGGCTTGCGGCGCTGTCTCAGGCCGCGTAAAACCCCAGCTCACAGGTGTCTACCGAACTGAAGCAACATCAGTGGGCGACACCGATCAACGTGCCTACATGACCTTCCTCCGGTGCTGACTCCACCCACACACAAGCGTGCTCGAACCCCACCCCGCGGAGCAGTTCCTCCCATACCTGCGGCTCGTACGCCCACCGATGCAGCCACACCCGCCTACCGCGAAACCCGCCGCCGTACATGCCCTGCGGCCCCGGCGAGCCGGGAACGGGTTCGGCATGGGAGAACACCAACCGGCCGCCCGCCGCCAGCCGGTCATGGACCAAGGACAGGAGCACACGAGGGTCCGTGAACCAGAGCGCGCCCCACACCGAGTAGATCGCGTCCCACCGCTGCTCGGCCGCTCCCAGGAACTCGACCACATCACCCTGGTAGAAGCGGGCCCCCAACGGCCCCCACCGCTCGCGCGCCCGCTGTACCTGGACGGGGGAGAGGTCGATGCCTTCGGCACTGACACCGTCCCGAGCCAGAGCGGCGACCTCCACCCCGCGGCCACACCCCAGCTCCAACGCCGAACCCGCATCCCCAAGCAGCTCCCTGCCGGGACCATGCCCCTCCCACTGGGTCCACCCGAACGCCGTATTCAGGTCGGCTTCGGCAGTGACGCCGCTGGCGTAGCGGTCCCAGTACTCGGACACTGTGGAGGTCGGGTTAGCCATGGATAGCCCTTCGTGGGTGGGAAGCGCAGGATCCGACCCACGTTAGCCACGTCACTGGCGTGCCGGAAGATTGTTTCGTGCCGGGTGCGGTGGACGTGGCATGTACCGACTTCAGTGGAGTCGTGTTTCTGGAGTCTTAGGCTACGGTGCTCGGCTTCTTGTTCTCGAAACTCTACGGATATGAGCCAGCCGAGCCCCGGTCAGCCGCAGCGGGGCGATTACCCGCATCGGTAACCAGCTGGGTGCCACCCGAGAGACCCTCCGTGGTCCGTACCTGTCCGTCGAGGACTTCAGGCCACGTCCCTGATCAGAAGTTCCGCATGCACTCAGAGGAGAACCGACTAACCCCAACAGATGAGGAGTTCATGCGCATGGCGTATGCGGAACAGCGAGGTAAGAAGTGGCGGGTCAAGTACAAGAAGCCCAACGGGAGTTGGGCTTCTGAGTCCGGGTTCGAGACCAAGAAGGCGGCACTGGCCTGGGGCGGTGACCAGGAGACCGATATCCGCCGACACACCTGGATCGACCCGGCACACGCCGAGGAGAGGTTCGGGACCTTCGCCGAGCGGGTGTTCACCAAGGCCCGGTTGGCGATCAACACCCGCGCCAAGTACCGGTCCTATCTGGACCGGCACATCCTGCCCCAGTGGGAGGACTACCCCTTGGGGGCGATCTTCAACGACTACCAGGAGATCGAGGGATGGGTGAAGGACCTGCACGAGGAGCTCACCGAGCCGTCGGTGGCCTCGATCTTCGCCTACTTCTCCCGGATCCTGGAGGTGGCGGTCAAGGACCGCAAGATCCCCGCCAACCCGGCCCGGGGGGTGCGGGTGACCTCGGGGGAGTACGTGGGCGAGCGCCAGGTCGCCACCCCCGCCCAGTCCCTGCGGGCGGCGATGCGGTTGCACCACACCTTCGGCTCTTGCGGGTTGGTGCTGGCGCTGATGAACGCCTACACCGGGGCGCGGTGGTCGGAACTGGTCGTCCTGCGACCGCACGACTACGACGAGGTCAACCGCGCTATCCCGGTGCGCACGCCCCTGCGTGAGGTCGCCGGGGCGATGGAGGTGGCCAAGAAGCCCAAGACCCCGGCGGGCAAGCGGTGGGTGCAGCTCCCGCCGTTCCTGGACCGGCTCTACACGCAGCTGATCCAGGTGTGCGAGCACGAGTACCTGTTCACTGGGCCCCAGGGCGGGCTGCTGCGTCGCGGGAACTTTCGGCAGAGGTTCTGGCGGCCTGCGTGGGACGGCGTGCCTGTGAGCGAGCTGTCGTGGTTGCGGGGGCCGTTGCTGGCGGGGATCACCTTCAACGAGGCGGGGCGGCACACGCAGCGCACCTGGTTGGCCGAGGAGAACGTGCCCGAGGTGGCCAGGGCCGCTCGGTTGGGGCACACGGTGGTCGGGATGGGTCGGGTCTACGAGCACGTGACCCCGGAGATGGAGCGGCGTGTACGCAGCGTGCTTGAAAGCCGGTGGGCGCGCAGTGTGGGCGCTCTCACTCCCCGGGAGCGGGATCGGCTGTTCGGTAGGGCGCCGATCCTCCAGGAGCACTACCGCGGCGACAGCGAGAGCGGGCTCCCGAAGGAACCCGCTTCGGGGATGGCCTCCCGGATACCTCCCACCACGGGGACCGGGGACACGCGTAAGGCCAGATCCGAAGATCTGGCCTTACGTCTTACCTGTGGGCGATACAGGACTCGAACCTGTGACCCCTACCGTGTCGAGGTAGTGCTCTAGCCAACTGAGCTAATCGCCCCAGTGGAACTGGGAGGTGGAGACGGGATTTGAACCCGTGTAGACGGCTTTGCAGGCCGCTGCCTCGCCTCTCGGCCACTCCACCGAGTACCCGTGGGGCGATTGCTCGCCCCGCGTCTCCTCCGAGCGGACGACGGGATTCGAACCCGCGACCCTCACCTTGGCAAGGTGATGCTCTACCAGCTGAGCCACGTCCGCTTGCTGCTTGGCCCGGCCCCCGTTTCCGTTGGCCCCGCCTTGCTGCTGATAAAGACTTTAGCGGAGATTCGACAGACGGCAAATCGGAGCTCGTCGGGGGTGGTGCGGTGGCCCTCGGCGAGGGTGTGCGCAGGCGGTAGCGTCCGCGTCATGTGACCCGGGTAGACACTGGGGCACACCCGGAAAGTGTGGAGTGGAGCGGCATGGACATCCCCGTGACGGACGGTTCGGTGTGTGGCGGCCACCAAGGTGCGACCTCCTGGGCGCGGGCGCGTGAGCGGGCCCGGCTGCTGGGGGAGGAGTCGGGTTCTCCGGTGCGTGAACTCCCGCTGGGGCGTGCGCTGGGCGGTGTGCTCGCCGGTGACCTGCGGGCGCTGGTGGGGTTGCCGGCCTTCGACGCATCGGCGATGGACGGGTTCGCGGTGGCGGGGCCGGGGCCCTGGGGCCTGGTGGGGACCCAGTTGGCCGGGGTTCCGGTGGCCGGGCTCTCGTTGGGAGCGGGTGAGGCCGTGGAGATCGCCACGGGTGCTCGTGTGCCCAAGGGGACCGAGGCGGTTCTGCCCTATGAGCTGGCTGAGGTGGTGGAGGGCCGGGTGCGCGGTGAGGCCCTGCCAGGTCGGCACGTGCGCTGGTCGGGTGAGGAGACCGCTCCGGGGGAGACGGTGCTGGCGGCGGGGACCGAGGTGACCCCGGCGGTGTTGGGGTTGGCGGCGAGCCTGGGCCATGACGCTCTGAGTGTGCGACTGCCCACGGTGACGGTGCTGGTCACCGGGGACGAGATCGCCACGAACGGGCTCCCGGGGGAGGGCGTGGTGCGTGACGCGATCGGTCCGCTGCTGCCCGGGGTGGTGAGCTGGGCCGGTGCCCGCCTGGAGCGGGTTCGGACGCTGGGTGACGGTTATGAGGACCTGGCTGAGGCGTTGACCACGGCCAGGAGCGATGTGGTGGTGGTGTGCGGGTCCTCCTCGAAGGGGCCCGCTGATCATCTGCGCGGGGTGCTGGGGGCGATGGGCGCGCGGACGGTCGTGGACGGGGTGGCCTGCCGTCCGGGGCACCCACAGCTGCTCGCCCACGTGGACGTCCCTGCTGACGGCTCCGCGGGCGGAACACTGTTCGTGGGACTGCCCGGAAACCCGAACGCCGCGCTGGTGGCCTCGCTCACCTTGCTGGTACCGCTGCTGAGCGCGATGTCCGGGCGACCTGATCCGTCGCTCGGCCTGGGGAGGTTCCCACTGGTCGGACAGGTGCGTGCCCGCCCTGACGACGCCTGCCTGGTGGCGGTGCGTCTGCGGGAGGGACGAGCTGAAGCGGTGGGGCATGACCGGCCGGGCAGTCTGCGCGGCGCCGCGCTCGCCGAGGCCTATGCCGTGCTGCCCCCGGGGTGGGACGGGACAGGCGAGGTGGAGCTCCTGCGGCTGCCATGAGCGCTCGGGCCCCGGACTTCTGCCCGGGGCCCGTGCCCCGGGCCCTTGGCCACCGGGGCGCGGGACAACTCTGGTACAACACGGCGGTGGCCGCGCAGTCCCGGGGAGTGGGACGTCGCGGCCACCGTCGGCCTGTCGTGGCTACTTCGCGGACTCGGAGGCCTTGGAGGCCTCAGAGATCTCAGCGGTCCCCTGAGCGGCAGCGGCCCCCTGGGTGACTCCGCGGACCTGAGGTTCCCCCGCGGTCTCTCGCGGAGCCTCGGCGGCCCCGTGGTGGGTCACCACGGGCTCCTGGTGCTCCACGGCCGGGTTGCCTCGGCCGCGCAGCAGGAACCAGGCCTGGAACGCAGCCGCGAGCACGATCACCACGGCGATGGCCGAGGTCAGGTGCATGCCGTCGGTGAACGCCAGCCGGGCCGAGTCCATCAGCGCGGCGCCGCTGGCCCCGCCCAGGTCCGCGGCGGTGTGGGCGGCGCCGCCCAGGGTCTCCCTGGCGGCTTCGGTCGCGGCGGCCGGGACCCCGTCCACCTCGGTGAGGTGGCCCCGGTAGAAGGCGGTCAGGACACTGCCCAGCACCGCGACGCCCAGCGCACCGCCCAGTTCGTAGGCGGTCTCGGAGATCGCCGAGGCTGCACCCGCGCGCTTGGGCGGGGCGGCCGACATGATCGCGCCGTTGGTCAGCGTCTCGGCGAAGCCGACACCCAGGGAGATGAGCACGAAGGCGGTGACCACGAGCACGACGCCGCGGGTGACGTCGTCGGCCGGGGTGAACACCAGCGTGCCGAACCCGGCCGCCGTGACGAGCAGTGACCCTCCGATGATCGCGGCCAGGCTCAGGTGGCGGGCCAGCCGGGCCGCGACCAGGCTGGCGATGACGGACAGGACCAGGCCCGGCACCAGCACGATGCCCGCGCGCATCGGCGAGATGCCGAGCACCAGCTGGAGGTACTGGGTGAGGAAGAACAGCGACCCCACCATCGAGAACACGATCATCAGGTTGGTGACCACGGCCACGCTGAACACGCGCGAGCGGAAGAGGCCCACGTCGATCAGCGGGTCCCGGAGACTGCGCTGGCGGCGCACGAACAGGTAACCCAGGGCCAGGCCGAGTACCAGTGACAGGACCGGCAGGACGTCGACGCCGCCGGTGGCCATCTTCTTGACGCCGTAGACGGCGGGCAGCATGGCGCCCAGGGACAGCAGCACGCTGAGCATGTCGATCCGGCCCGAGTCCGGGTTACGGGACTCACGGACCAGCAGCGGTACCAGGATCAGGATCAGCGCCATCACGGGCAGGTTGATCAGGAAGACCGAGCCCCAGAAGAAGTGCTCCAGGAGCCAGCCGCCCAGGATCGGGCCGAGCGCGGCGCCAGCGGAGAACCCGGAGGCCCAGATCGCGATGGCGAGCAGGCGCTGGCGCGGGTCCAGGAAGATGTTGCGCAGCAGGGACAGGGTCGAGGGCATCAGCGAGGCCCCCGCCACGCCCAGCAGGGCGCGGGCGAGGATCAGGGTTTCGGCGTTGGGTGAGAACGCGGCCAGCAGTGAGGCCAGGCCGAAGGCGGCCGAACCGATCATGAGCAGGCGGCGTCGGCCGATCCGGTCGCCGAGCGAACCCATGGTGATCAGCAGGCCGGCCAGGATGAAGCCGTAGATGTCGATGATCCACAGCAGCTGACCGGAGGTGGGGCTCAGCGCCTCGCTCAGTGCCGGGACCGCGAAGCCGAGCACGGTCATGTCGACCGAGATCAGGACCACGGGCAGGACCAGGACGGCGAGTGCGGCCCACTCGCGGGGCCCCGCGAGTGCGGGCGGGCCCCCGTTGCCACCGTTCGTGCGGGTGGCGCCGTTTCCGGCCTTGGCGGAACTCATCTTTCCCTCGTATCGATCGGTGGGTTGCGCGCCGCTCGGTGTGAGGGCGCGGGCCCGGCGGGAGTCGGTGTCGTGCCGGGCTTCGTGGGCGGGAAGTCTGGTCGACCGGGGTGCGGCAACCGCGAGTGGGACTCGGGGCGCGGGCGCAGCCCGGGATTCTTCAACCGTCCAGCCGGTACAGTACCGTCCAGCCGGTACAGTGTCAATCGTGAGCACATCGAATACGCGCGACCGCATCCTCGACGCCCTGCAGGACATCCTGATCAGCGACGGCTATTCCTCGGTGACCCTGGAACTGGTGGCCCGCACCGCCGAGGTGTCCAAGGGAGGGCTGCTCTACCACTTCCCCTCCAAGGCGGCCATGATGGTCGGCCTCATGGAGCGCATCCGGGCGCTGGCGGAGGAGGAGTTCCGTGAGGCGGTGGTGAGCGAGGAGGGCGTGGTCCGCTACTTCCTGCGTACGTCACTGCCGCAGAGCACGGCGGAGAGTGAGCTGTACTGGGCGGTCATCGCCGCGCTGCGCAGCAAGGAGGACATCCCCCCGGAGGCGGCCGAGATGGTCAAGGGGCTGTTCGACCGCTGGGGTGAGCTCCTGCACGCCGAGCTCACCGACCCGGTGCTCGCCGAGACGATCCGGTTGGCCGGGGACGGCATGTACATGTCCTCGATCGCGGGGCTCGGGCAGCCGGACCCGGAGCTGACCCGGCAGGTGATGGAACGGTTGGCCGAGGCCTCGGACGAGGTGCGCAGGCAGCGCTGACCCGGAAGGGGCCGGTGGTGCCGGGCTTGGTGGAGCCGGGAAGCCGCCCCTCAGAGGCGGCCCTCGAACACCTGGTCCCGCTGGTGCCGCCCCGCGGTGCTCCCCGCGCTGCCGTGAGTGATTTGATCGTCATCCGCAAGGCACCGACAGTCCTTCCGGAGGGCATCGGCGGTTGTCTCTGGAAGGTGACAGTGTGGTGCTGTTCACGTGTCCGGGAACGTGGTTTACTTCCCAGTAACTTCGTTGCCGCTACCGGGCGCTGGAACAGGGCGCCTGCCCATCTGGCGAGGTGAGGTGTGCACTACCGCGAGATGTGGGGCGTGCCGTGTCGACCGGGAGGATTCTCTTGGCAAGACTGTTCCTGCCTCGCCGGAGCGTCCACGGGGTGAGACCACGCCGACGGGAAAGCGGGGAGCGGATGCACAGGCTCACCAACCGGGTACGACCGTACGCCTGGGGAGCACGCACGGCCATCCCTCGCCTGCTGGGCACCGAACCCGACGGTACCCCCCAGGCGGAGCTCTGGCTGGGCGCCCACCACGGCGCCCCCAGCACCGCGCACTGCGACGACGGCTCCAAGTCCCTGCCCGAACTGATCGCGGCGGATCCCCACCGCGTCCTGGGCGTGAGCACCGCCGAACGCTTCGGCGCCCGCCTGCCCTACCTCCTCAAGTACCTCGCCGCCGAAGCCCCCCTCTCCCTCCAGGTGCACCCCGACGCCGACCGCGCCCGCTCCGGCTACGAGGCCGAGGAGCGCGCGGGTATCCCCGTGGACGCCCCGCACCGCAACTACCGCGACCCGCACCACAAGCCCGAACTCCTCCTGGCCCTGGAACCCTTCGAGGCCCTGTGCGGCTTCCGTGAGCCCGCCGCCACCGTCGCCGACCTCAGCGGGCTCGACAACGAACTCGCCAACGCCCTGCGCGAGGACCTGTCCGCCACCGACACCCACGCCGCGCTCCGGGCCGCCCTCACCCGCCTGCTGAGCCTTCCGGCCCCGGACCGGTGCCGGATGATCGACGAGTTCGTCCAGGAGTGGTCGGGTAGAGGCAGACGCGGCGCGCACGCCGAGATCGTCGTGGACCTGGCGGCCCGTTACCCCGGGGACCCGGGCGCGGTCGCGTCGCTGCTCCTGAACCGGGTGACGCTCTGGCCGGGCCAGGCGCTCTACCTCCCGGCGGGCAACCTGCACGCCTACCTCCAGGGCACCGCCGTCGAGGTGATGGCCAGTTCCGACAACGTGCTCAGGGCGGGTCTGACCGCCAAGCACGTGGACGCCCCCGAACTCCTCGACGTGGTGGACTTCTCGGTCCTGCCCATCCCGTACGCCCAGCCGGGGTTCCTCGACGGGCGCCGCGAGTTCCGCCCGGCCGCCCCGGAGTTCGCGCTGCACGAGATCGGCCCGGGCCGGATCACCGCACACCTGCCGGGAGACGGCCCCACCGTGGTCCTGGCGCTGCACGGCACGGTGGACCTGGTAGCGGAGGTCGGCGAGGGGGTCACCCTGCGCGGCGGGGAGTCGGTGTTCATCCAGGCCGACAGCGGCCCGATCAAGGTGGAGGGCCACGGCCACGTCGTCGCCGCCACCGTCGGAGACCACCGGGACGGGTGAGGACTCCGGCGCTCACGCGCTGGCAGGGGCGTAATCCGGTGGCGCCCGGCGCGGCGACCGGCAATGCTGGCGCGCATGACTTCAACAGTGCTCAACGTGGCGATCGACTGTGCGGATGCCTACAACCTGGCCCAGTTCTGGAGCGGGGTGACCGGGAGGCCGCAGCACGCGGAGTCCGAACCAGGTGACCACGAGACCCAGGTGCTGCTGGCGGAGGGCCCCGTGCTGCACTTCAACCAGGTGCCCGAGGCCAAGAGGTCCAAGAACCGGATCCACCTGTGCCTGCGCCCGGAGACCTCGCGTGAGCAGGAGGTGGAGCGGCTGCTGGGCATCGGCGCCACCTTCGTCGGTGACCACCGCAACCCCGACGGATCGGGCTGGGTGGTCCTCGCCGACCCGGAGGGCAACGAGTTCTGTGTTCTGCGCAGCGAGTCCGACCGGGCCGCGACGGATTCCTGAGCCCCTGTTTCCTGAACCCCGGCCGCACCCGCCAGCGCGGTCGGTCCTACGGGAGCGCGGGCAGTACCGGTCATCAGCGATAGCCTGGGCCCCTCTGTTCACGTCAGTAACTAGGGGGAACCACTATGGCGCTTGAGCGTCCTGAGATCGACTTCATCGAGGGCCCGGCGCCCGCGGACCTGAAGATCACCGACATCACCGTCGGCGAGGGCGACCAGGCCGGGCACGGCAACACCGTCAGCGTCCAGTACGTCGGTGTCGCGCACTCCTCCGGCGAGGAGTTCGACGCCAGCTGGAACCGCGGCGAGCCGCTCCGCTTCAAGCTGGGCGCCGGTCAGGTCATCCCCGGCTGGGACCAGGGTGTCCTGGGCATGCGTGTCGGCGGCCGCCGTCAGTTGGTCATCCCGCCGCACCTGGCCTACGGTGACCGCGGCGCCGGCGGCGTCATCAAGCCGGGGGAGACCCTGGTGTTCGTCGTCGACCTGGTCGGCGTCAACTAGGTTTCGTCAGATCCCGTCACGAGGTTCGGTCACCGGACCCCGTGACGAACACGAGGGCCCGTGCCGCACTTGAACTGCGTGAACTGTTCACACGCGCGGCACGGGCCCTTTCTGGCTCCCGCGGGCTACCCGAGGGTTGCGCCCACCTTTACATGGCCCTTGAGCAGGTCGCGGGCGATCGTGCGGCGCTGGATCTCGTCGGTGCCCTCGAAGATGCGCAGCAGCCGAAGGTCCCGGTAGAAGCGCTCGATGGGCAGTTCACGGGTGTAGCCCATGCCGCCGTGGATCTGCATGACGCGGTCCACGATCTCGTTGGCCTTCACCCCGCCGAAGAGCTTGGCGATGGACTGCGCGTGCCGGGAGTCCCTGCCCTGGGACACCTGCCAGGCGGCGTGCAGCACCAGCAGGCGCAGCGCCTCGATCTCGGTCTGGGAGTCGGCGATCATCCACTGGATGGCCTGCCGGTCGGCGATGGGCGCGCCGAAGGTCTCGCGGGTCTTGGCGTACTCGATGCCCATGTCGAGCAGGCGCTCGCAGCCGCCCAGCGCCCTGGCGGGCAGCAGGTAGCGGCCCTTGCCGATCCACTTCATGGCGAGGGCGAAACCCTGGCCCTCCTCACCGAGGATGTTCTCGTGCGGGACGCGCACGTCCTGGAAGATGAGCGCGGCCGGGCGCCGCTCTCCCATCGTGTCGATGGGCTCGGAGGTCCAGCCCATGTCGCGGTCGACGAGGAAGCATGTCACACCGCCGTTGGCGCCCTTCTCGGGGTCGGTGACCGCGAAGACCATGGCGAAGTCGGCCTCCTCGCCGCCGGTGATGAAGGTCTTCTCACCGTTGATCACCCATGCATCGCCCTCGCGTACGGCCTTGGTGCGGATGGCCTTGGCGTCGGAGCCCGCACCGGGTTCGGTGATGGCGAAGCAGGACTTGCGCTCGCCCTCGATGGTGGGGAGCAGGTAGGTGCGCTTCTGCGCCTCGTTGGCGTAGTAGAGGATGTTGTCGGCCTCGCCGCCGAACTTGAAGGTGAGGAAGGTCCGGCCGAGTTCGATCTCGATGAGGGCCTCGCTGATCGGGTCCAGGCCCATGCCGCCGTACTCCTCGGGGGTGGCCACACCCCAGAAGTCGGACTTGCGGGCGAGCGCGCGCAGGCGGGTGCTCTCCTCGCGGGTCAGGCCGGGCGGGTGGCCCTCGCGCTCGCGGCGCAGCGCCTCGTTCTCCAGCGGCATCAGCTCCCGCTCGACGAAGGTCCGCACCCAGCTCTGGATGGCGCGCTGCTCTTCGCTCAGTGAGAAATCGATCACGGCTGCTCCCAAATAACCTAACGCTGTTCGGTTATTTGAGGGTACGCTGGCCCGGACGGTCCGCGCAAGGGTGTGAGCGAACGGTGTGCGGTTGCGGTGGAATCACCGATACCGGGCCGAATCCGGATCGCCGCCGTGCGATGATCAGCGCGAACGCCGGACGAGCCGGCAACGGGTGCCGGATGGACCGGCGCACGACGGCGCAGCGCAGAAGGAGAGCCTTTCCGTGGCCCGACCCAAGACACCGATCCTGAGCAAACCGGCGATTCGCGAGGCCGCACTCACGCTCATCGACCGGGACGGGCTGGAGAAGCTGTCCATGCGCAAGCTCGCCCAGGAGCTCGCCGTGCAGGCGGCCTCGCTGTACAGCCACTACCGCACCAAGGAGGAGCTGCTCAGCGAGGTGGCCGAGGAGGTCACCACGCACATCGACGTCTCCGGTTTCGACGGCGGAGACTGGCGCGAGGGGCTGGTGGTGTGGGCGCGGTCCTACCGTGCCGCCCTCGCCGAACACCCCAACCTCCTCCCGGTGATCTCCGCGGGCCCCGGCCGCCGCGAGGAGGCGCTGCGCCGCGCGGACGCCGTGCACGGCGGGCTCGTGGGCGCCGGCTGGCCGCCCCGTTACGCCACGATGATCGGGGCCTCCACCAAGTACCTGGTGGTGGGTGCCGCGACCAACTCCTTCGCGCGCGGGTTCGATGACGACGTGCGGGTCTACCAGGACCGTTACCCGAACCTGTCACAGGCGCACCGGCTGGCCGAGGTCGCCGCCGAGATCGACCAGGACAGCTTCGAGCTGGCGCTGACGGCCTTCCTCGACGGGCTCGTCCCGGTCTACGAGAAGGTCCGGGTCGGGGCTTCGGACTGAGCTCTGCCCGAGCGGTCGGCTGGGCGGCCGGCCGCCGGGGGAGTCGCGGGCCGGTCAGCGGGGGCGGGGGCGGGTCAGCGGGCGGGCGCCATGGAGTCGATCCACTCGCACAGCAGGTCCAGGCCGCTCTCGCCGCGCCCCCGGTCGCCGGTGACGAGGTAGTCGGTCTCCAGTCCGGAGAAGGCCGAGTTCAGCAGGGTGGCCAGGGTGAGGGCCCGGTCGGCGGGCACCTCCCGCAGGGTCAGGCAGGAGGCGACGAACTCCGCGCGCCCGCGCACGAACCCCGCACCGGCGGCGGGCAGGCGCCCCGCGGCGGCCAGCCCCTCGATCTCCCGGACGAGCCGGGTCATGGGTAGTTCTTCGTCGCCGAGGTTGCGCCGCCAGGCCTCGCGAACGATGTCGCCGACCGGGACGGCGGGGTCCTCCCAGCCGCGGGTGGCGCGCAGGGATCGGTGCTGGCGCTCGTCCAGTCGGGCCAGGACCGCCGACAGCAGGTCCTCGCGGTCGGCGAAGTGGTGGGTGAGCACGCGCGTGCTCTGCCCCAGTCCCTGAGCGAGGCCGCGCAGCGTGAACCCGCTGATCCCGGTGTGCGCGAGCTGTTCGATCACGGCGTCCAGGACCTCGCGGCGCCTTGTGGGGTCGGCCTTCCGAGCCATGTGTACCTCCTGCTCCCAACGGCCCCAACTCTGACACAAGCATTTGGGTAACAAGTGTTACCTTTATTGGATGCGTGCTCTCCCCACCTGGCTGCTGGCGCTCACCCTGGCCGCGTTCACCGTGCAGACCGACGACTTCATCGTCATCGGAGTCCTGCCCGCCCTCGCCTCGGACGTGGGAGTCTCCGAAACCGCGGCGGGGCAGTTGGTCACCGTCTACTCGCTGGTCTACGCCCTCACCGCCCCGCTCTGGGCGGTGCTGCTCGCCCGGCTTCCAACGCGCGGGGTACTGCCGGTGGCCCTGGCCGCCTTCACCCTCGCCAACCTGGCGGTGCCGTGGGCGCAGGGGTTCGGGGCGCTGATGGCGCTACGGGTGGTGGCGGCCCTTGCCGCCGCCGTGGCGCTGCCCGCCGCGCTGGCCGCGGCGACCACCCGGGCCCCGGAGGAACACCGGGGCCGCTACCTGGCCACGGTGATGACCGGCCTGACCGGCGCGATCCTGCTGGGGGTCCCCGCCGGGACCTGGATCGGCGCTGCCTTGGGCTGGCGGGCCACGTTCGTCTCCTGCGGCCTGCTCGGAGCACTCGCACTGGTTCTGGCGGCCCGGTCACTACCGAGACCCGGGTCCGGAGCACGTGGAACACCCGGGTTGGGGAGCGGGCAGGACCAGCCCCTGACCGGCCGCGCGGGGTCGGAGGTCGGGGCGCCGCCGCCGGGGGAGCCCAAGGCCGGGGCGGAGGCGCACGGAGCGGACGGCCCAGGGCGTCAGGGACGCTCGAGCCCTTCGGCGCAAGAAACGGGTTCTGGTTCGGGTGCGGCGACGGGGGACCGCGCCGAGTCGCGGGCTGCGCTGCGGCCGCTGTTGAACCGGGTCGTCGTGGGGCTGCTGGTGGTCATCGTGCTGGTGGTCGCGGGCAACCTCGCCTTCCAGACCTATCTGGCGCCCTTCCTCGCCGGGCTGGCCGGGGTGGGGCCGCACCAGCTGGCCGCGCTGCTGGTCGCCGCCGGGATCGGCGGGGTGGCGGGCACCCGGTACGCGGGTCGGATGGTGGACCGGGTCGGCGCCAGGTCGGCGTTCGGGCTGGCCTGCGGAGCGTTCTGCCTGACGATGGCCGCCTTCGCGCTCCTGTGGTTGGCCGCGCCGGTCCCGGTCTGGTCGGCCGCCGCGCTGCTGGTGTGCTGGTCCGCCACGGCCTGGGCGGTGCCGACCACGGTGCAGGCGCTCACCCTGGCCCGGGTCGGACCACGGGCCGCGACCCAGGCCATGGCGGTGCTCAGCAGCGCGGTGTACGTGGGTGCCGCGCTCGGCGGGGTGGTCGGCGGGCTCGCCGTGGCCGCCAGTGCCGGCCTGGTCCCGGCGGCCGCCACCCTGTCCGCTGTTTCCGGGTTGGTCCTGGCCCTGCTGGTGACCCGGGCCAAGGCGCGGTAGACGCCGGGGAGGCCGTCCTCGGCCCGGGCCCCGGTGCGGCGTCAGTCGCGGGCGAAGGCGTCCGCGCCGGTCAGTTCGGCGGACCAGGTCCACAGGCGCTCGGCCTGCTCTGGGTCGGTGGCGTGGGCGGCCACCCCGCCCTCGCCCTGAGCCGGGTCGGCCTTCTCCGGGAGTTCGGCGACGTCGCTGTTCTCGCAGTACAGCCCGCCCAGGCCCGCCAGGCGTGCAGAGGTGGCCGCCCACACCTGGGTGGCGGCGCCCTGCTCGGGTGACTTGAAGGTGGGGTTGACCGCGTTGCCCTGCTCGTCGATCCAGCCGCGCTCGACCATCTCCTCGGTGCGCATGTGCCGCTGGAGCGGGGTGAGGATGGCACCCGGGTGCAGGGAGAAGGCCCGGACCCCGTGCTCTCGGCCGAGCCGGTCCAGGTGCACGGCGAACAGCGCGTTCGCCGTCTTGGCCTGACCGTAGGCCTGCCACCGGTCGTAGCCCCGCTCGAACCACGGGTCGTCCCAGCGGATGCCGGAGGCGTGGTGCCCGGCTGAGGACACCGAGACCACGCGGGCGCCCTCGCCGAGTTTGGGCCACAGCCAGTTGACCAGGGCGAAGTGCCCCAGGTGGTTGACGGCGAACTGCGACTCCCAGCCGGGGCCGACGACGGTGTGCGGGTTGGCCATGATCCCGGCGCTGTTGATCACCAGGTCGATCCGCTCGTAGGGGAAGGAGTCGGCGAAGGAACGGACGCTCTCCAGGTCGGCCAGGTCCAGCTCGGCGACCTCCGCCCCCGGGATGTCCGTGAGCGCCTCCTTCGCCTGTCCGGGCCTGCGCGCCGGGACGACCACGCGGGCCCCCGCCCCCGCGAGGGCCCGCGTGGTCTCCACTCCGATCCCCGAGTAGCCGCCGGTCACCAGGGCGGTCCTGCCGGTCAGGTCGATGCCGGCGAGGACTTCGGCCGCGGTGCTGCGCATGCCGAAGCCGGAGCCGATCTTGCTCTGTTCCGTGGTCATGCGGACCACGCTAGGAGCTGGAGCGCACTCCAGGTCAAGCCCTGAGCCGGAGATTTCCGGTGCGGGGCGTGGACGTGGCTCCGGCGGCGGATACGCGCACGGATCCGCATGCCGCGTGGGGCTTTCGACGACCTGGCCCACGCCGCCAGGGCGGCCAGCGGAGGACGGTTCTCCGTGGGTGTTGAGGGGCGCCTGGCTGTGGTGTCGTCGGTCTTCGACGCCATGGCCGGTCCGGAAGGACCGTGGGACCCGGAGGACCTGGACCGTTCACCGCGGTGGGCCGAGGTCCGCCGGGCCGCTGCCGACTTGCTGCGAAACCTCCAGGACACCCCTTTGTGGTCGGGCTACCCGGAGTGACGCAAGAACGCCGGGGAGGGCCCGGGGCCGCCACCGGCACCGCTCTTTCGGAAGGCTTCAGGAGCCGGTTGGCTTGGTCTCCGCGTTGCTGGCCAGTGCGCCCCGTTCCAACTGGTCCAACAGGCTGCCCCCGGACTCGGGTACGGCCTGGGCGGCGATGTCCTTGCCGTAGCGGATGCGGGTGAACATCTCCGGGAGCCGCCGCTCCAGGCGCCGGTAGGCGACCCTGCCCAGCAGCCAGGAGACCAGCGCGCCGTTGGCCAGGGCGATCGGTAGCGCCAGCCACGGCATCCCCTGGAGGCCAAGCCACACGGTGGCCGCTATGGCCGGGGCGGAAAGCACGGGAAAGGCGGCCATCGAGAACCACACCTGGAGCTGGTTGTCTCCGCTGTCGTTGGCGTCCACCCGCTGGTGCGGGTCCACCCCGGGGGTCACCGCCACCACGGACAACAGCACCGCGAGCCCGTTCGTCACACCGACGAACAGCACCAGGCCGGTCAGTACGAACGGCACCGCCCAGTACTCACCGGTGGCGACGACCATCACCGCGCTCATCAGCGCGGTGAGCGGGACGATGAGCACGGCGATCGCGATCTGCCGCCCCCGGATCTCGACGCGGTGCGTGTCCCGGCCCTGACCGACCACGGTCAGCCACAGGGCGGTGCCGTCGTGCCCGTACAGGTTGGAGCTGGCCATGCCCATGATGAGCACGGCGACGACCCCGGAGAAGGGAGCGACCTGGGGAAGGTAGCTGATCAGCCCGAGCAGACCGATGAACAGGCCCGCGTACAGCGAGGAACGCAACTCCAGCCCTCGCCACGGGTCGCGCCACCACTGGCGCAGCTCCTTGCCGACCACCGCGCCCAGCGGGGTGTCCGGCAGGAACGAGCGCCCGCCGTCGAACACGCGCGAACCGAGCGGCCGCGACCGCCGCCGCACCCCACGGGAGGTCACGCTCGGAGCCAGCAGGCGTACGGTCACCAGCACCGTGGCCAGGGTGAGCGCACCGAAGGCGCCCAGCCAGCCGAAGGCCGCGCCCCACGCCCCCATGGTGGCCGCGTCCACCGCCAGCAGCGGCCACGAGGTCGGGATCAGCGACAGCACGGTCGCCGCCGTTCCCTGGACACCGACCTGGGGCAGGCTCCCCATCGCGGCCAGGGCGGGCTGGACGGCCGCCCAGCCGAACATCAGACCGGCCAGGATCAGCCCCCACTGCACCGAGGCGATCTCCATCCCGATCCGGCTGTGCATGGCCGCGCCCAATGCCCGGAACACCAGGCGGGACAGCGACACCATGAACACCACCAGCATCAGCATGCCGAGCAGCCCCAGGAACAGCGTGGCCGGATCGGAGGCCCAGGCGTGCCAGGCCACCGACGCGGCCACGACCAGGGTGAGCAGCGCGCCCGGGCCGACGAACATGGTCACCAGCAGACCGGCGCCCACCCGGTTCCGGTCCAGGGGAAGGAGCGTGAAGTACTGCGAACGAAGCACCCCCACACCGTTGGTGATGGTGGGCCCCAGCACCCAGGCTCCGGCCCACACCGCCAGCACGAGCATCAGCAGACCGGACCGGACCTGGTCGGAGGCGGCGGTGACCGCCAGGTACCAGGTGAGGGCGGCGCCGAGGGCGATCACCGACAGCGTGAACCACCGGGCGCCGCCGAAGGAGTGCCGCCCCAGGGTGAACCTGAGCCGGATCAGGAGTTCAACCACGTCAGATCCTCCTCACCGACCTCGCGCGCCCCGACCAGCCGGACGAAGGTGTCCTCCAAGGTGGCGTCCACACCGCGTACCTGGTCGAGTGAACCGTCGGCCAGCACACGGCCCTCGGCGATGATCGCCACCCGGTCGGTGAGCTGCTCCACCAGGGCCATCACGTGACTGGAGATGATCACGGTGCCGCCGCCGTCGGTGAACCGGCGCAGGATCGCGGTGAGCACCCGGGCCGACACCGGGTCCACGGCCTCATAGGGCTCGTCCAGGACCAGCACCTCGGGCGCGTGCAGCAGCGCTGTGGCCAGACCGATCTTCTTGCGCATACCGGTGGAGTACTCGGCGACCAGCACACCGTCGCGTTCGGCCCCGTCCAGTTCGAGGACCTTGAGCAGCTCCTCGGCGCGGCTGCGGGTGACACCGCGGCCCAGACCGCGCAGCCGCCCCCAGTAGTCGAGCAGTTCGCCACCGGTCAGCCGCTCGGGCAGCGACAGTCCGTCCGGCAGAACCCCGAGCCGCTTCTTGGCCTCGACCGGATCCCGCCACACGTCCACTCCGAGGACCCGGGCGGTCCCGGAGTCGGGGCGCAGCAGCCCCACCGCCATCGAGAGGGAGGTGGTCTTGCCCGCACCGTTGGGGCCGACGAGCCCCAGCATGGCCCCGCGCGGCACGGCCAGGCTCACACCGTCCGCGGCGCGGGTCCCGTTGAAGGTCTTGGTGAGTCCGTCCAGCTCCAGCGCCGGAACGGCTGCCGCTGGTGGGTCGGGGCTAGTCATGGCACCCATGTTTTGCCAACTCCGGTCGGAGCGCATCGGTCACCCGGACAGATTCCCCGGCCGAGTGGCCAGCGTGCCGGCCCCGCCGCTGGCCTGGTGGTGGAAGTGCCGGACGGGGCGCCGTTCTAGGCTGGAAGCCGGACGGGAACGTGAACAGGGGGAGGGGTACATGGAGTCGAGGCGCCGCAGCCGCCGCGACATTGTCGTCGACGTCCTCCTGACGGTGTTCGCGGTGGTCTACGGGTTGATCTCCTTCTCCGGATACGCCCTGGACCTGCACCCGCCGGACCGGGTTCCGACCTGGGTCCTGTGGCTGGACCTGGCCTGCCTTCCCCCGGCCTGCGCGGCCCTGTGGTGGCGCCGGAGCCACCCGCTGGCGGTGGCGGTGGGGATCGTCCTGGTCGCCACCTTCTCCGTCGCAGTGGTCGGCGCGCTGTTCGTCTCCCTGATCTCGCTGGCCGTCTACCGTCCCTTCCCCCAGGCCGCCACTCTGGCTCTGCTGACCATCGTGCTGTCACTGCCCTGGCTGCTGCTCGTCCAGCCGAGCGGCCTCGACGCGCTCGTGACGGGGGTGGTGATCGTTCTGATGATCGGCGTCTGTGTCGCCTGGGGCGCAGCCATCCGTTCCCGGCGGCGCCTGGTCGAGCGCTTGCGGGAGGACGTGCGGCGCGAACGCGAGCTCAGGGGGGAACGGTTGGCCGTCGCGCGAGTGGAGGAGCGCCGCCGGATCGCCCGCGAGATGCACGACGTGGTCGCCCACCGGATGTCCCTGCTGTCCGTGCACGCCGGGGCGCTCGCCTACCGCACCGAGCGGGCCGAGGCCGGACAGGCCGAACCCTTGAAGGCCGCCGAGGTGGGCGCGGCGGTCCGGGTGATCCGTGACAACGCCCACCGGGTGCTGGACGAGCTCAGCGACATCCTCACCGTGCTGCGCTCGGGGGACCTCACCGGGGAGGAGACCGAGGAGGCCGGGCCCCAGCCCCGGCTGGCGGACGTGCCCCGGCTGGTGGCGGAGGCGGTCGCGGCGGGGGAGAAGGTGTCCTACACCTCGGACCTGCCCGAGGGGGCCGCCCCTCGTGAGCAGGTGCAGCGCACCGCCTACCGGGTGGTTCAGGAGGGGCTGACCAACACCCGTAAGCACGCTCCGGGGGCCAAGGCCGCGGTGACGGTCTCCGGGGCTCCGGGGCGCGGCCTGGTGGTGGAGGTGAGCAACGTGCTCCCGGTCGGGAAGGCCGATCAGGAGATCCCCGGAGCCGGGGCCGGTCTGACTGGGCTGGCCGAACGTGTGGAGCTCGACGGGGGGCGGTTGCGGCACGGCCCCGCGCGCGGCCGGTTCGGGCTGACCGCCGTGCTTCCCTGGCCTGAGGAACAGGCTTCGGGGGCCGCCGGGGACGATCGTCGGAAGGTGTCATAGTGGTGGCCGTGAACGCTCCTGTCCGAGTCCTGCTCGTGGACGACGACGCCCTGGTCCGCGCCGGTCTGCGCCTGATGCTCTCCGGGGACGAGCGCATCGAGGTCGTGGGGGAGGCGGACGACGGCGCCGGGGTGGTGGCCGCGGTGGCCGAGCACCGGCCCGACGTGGTCCTCATGGACGTGCGGATGCCGGGGGTGGACGGCATCGCCGCCACCGAGGAGCTGCGTTCGGGCGCGGCCTCCAAACCCAACGGCGCGGGCGGCGGAACCGGACCCCAGGTCCTGGTGCTCACCACCTTCGACGCCGACGCCACCGTGGTGCGCGCCCTGCGTGCGGGAGCCGCCGGTTACCTGCTCAAACACACCGACCCGGCCCGGATCGTGGAGGCGGTGCTGCGCGCGGCCTCGGGCGAACCGGTGCTGTCGCCGAGCGTCGCGCGCGCCCTGATGGACCAGGTGGCCGGTGCCGACCCGGTGGAGCGCTCCGCGGCGCCCACCCGCCGTGAACGCGCCCGCGCCAGGCTGGCCCTGCTTTCGGACCGGGAACGCGACGTGGCCGAGGCGGTGACGGAGGGGCTGTCCAACGCGGAGATCGCCGACCGCCTGTACATGTCCATGGGCACGGTCAAGGCACACGTGTCCAGCGCGCTCACCAAACTGGACCTGTCCGGCCGCATCCAGCTGGCACTGCTCACCCACGACGCCCACGGGCCCGAGGACTGAGACCGGCGAAGGCGGCCGGGGTGGACGGCCGGATCAGGTGCCCGCGGCGGTGGCCATGGCTTCGGCGAGGGCTCGGGCCTCGTCGGCTTCGGGCAGCGGGAGGCCGGTGGCCATCCGGGCCATGATCACCCCGGAGAGCAGGTCAGCGACCAGCCGGGCCCGGGTGGTGTCGGTGAGTTCACCGCGTGCGACCGCGCGTTCGAGGAGCCCGGTGACCAGGGCCAGCCTGCGGTCCAGGATCGCGTGCATGGTCGCCGCGCCGGTCTGCTCCCGGAGCGCGGCCACCAGGGCGTGCCTGGCCAGGGTCTGGGGCTCGGCCTCGCCGAACACCCGGTAGACGGCGCGGACCAGGGCGGCCAGGTCGCCGCGGAGCGAGCTGGTGTCGGGTACCTCGATCCGCTCGACGGTGAGCTGTTCGGCGGCGGACAGCACCAGCTCCTGTTTGGTGGCGTAGCGGCGAAAGACGCTGGTACGCCCCACGCCCGCGCGTTCGGCCACCTCGTCGAAGGTCAGCTCGAAGCCCCGCTCCAGGAGGAGTTCGACCGCGGCCCGCCGGACGGCCTCGTCCACGGCCGGGTCGGGGCGGCGGCCGCCGCTTCCCTTGGCCATCTTCCTCTCCCCGGGGTCTTGACAACAGTTGCGGTACTCATAGTATCGATACTAAGAGTTCCGATATTAAGAGTACCGGAATGCCCTCCGCAAGGAGCACCGCCATGAGCGTGATCGTTGTCGGAGCCGGTCCCACCGGCCTCATGCTCGCGGGAGACCTGGCCGAGGCCGGGGTCGAAGTCACCGTGCTGGACAAGCGCGCCGAGGAGTCCAACCTGACCCGCGCCTTCGCCCTGCACGCCCGCACCCTGGAACTGTTCGACATGCGCGGAATCGCCGACGAGATCGTCGGACAGGGCTACCGGGTCCCCGAGGTCCGAGTCGCCCTCGGATCCAGGGACCTGGTCCTGGACCTGCGTCACCCCGAGAGTCGTTTCCCGTACGTGCTGACCGTCCAGCAGGCCCGCACCGAATCCCTCCTCCAACGCCGTGCCGAGCGCCTGGGGGCCAGGATCCAGCGCGGCGCCGAGGTCACCGGGATCGACCAGGACGAGGACGGCGTCACCCTCACCGTCCGTACCGCCGACGGCCCGCACACCGAGCGCGGCTCCTACGCGGTCGGCGCCGACGGCGCGCACAGCACCGTCCGCGAACGGCTCGGGGTGGGGTTCAGCGGGCGCAGCTACGACACGCGCATCATGCTCGCCGACGTGCGCCTCGAACAGGATCTGCCCCGCGCGGTCAACCCGTTCGTGGGCACCGACGGCGTCGCCCTGCTGCCGCCCTACGGCGACAGCTGGTTCCGCGCCACCGTCTGGGACCGCACCCGGCAGGGGGTGCCGCTCGACCAGCCGGTCAGCCTGGACGAACTCAACGACTCCCTGGACCGCATCACCGGCGGACAGCTGACCGCTGCCGAGACCCGCTGGTCCACGCGCTTCCTCAGTGAACGCCGTCAGGCCGACCACTACCGGGTCGGCCGGGTCCTGCTCGCCGGGGACGCCGCGCACGTGCACTCGCCGTTGGGCGCCATGGGCATGAACACCGGGATCCAGGACGCCGCCAACCTGGCCTGGAAGCTCGTCGCCCTGGAACGGGGCTGGGCGCCGCCCTGGCTGCTCGCCACCTACGAGGCCGAACGCCACCCGGTGGGCCGCGCTACCCTGCGTGTCACCGACGTCATACTGCGCATCGCCGTCGCCCCCGCCCCGATCCGGGCCGTCCGCCCGTTTCTGGCGCCCGCCGCGCTTCGGTTCAGCAAGGTCTCCCGAACGACGCGCAGACTCCTCTCCGGGCTCGGTGTGCGCTACGACCGCCCCGCACAGGTGGCGGACACCGTCTCGGTGGGACAGCGGGTGGACGACCTCCCCCTGATCAGCGAGGGCGAACGCACCCGGTTCCACGAGGTGGCCGACCCCACTCGGTTCACCCTGCTGGACGCCACCGAGGCCGGGTGTCCGGCCGAGGCCGCCGAACCCTGGGCCGACCGGGTCCGCGCCCTGCGCGTCCGGGGTGAGCTGCCCGAGGGCGCGGACGTCCTGCTGGTGCGTCCCGACGGCTACGCCGCCTGGAGTGGTGAACGCCCCTCCGCCGACCAGGTCCGCACCGCTCTCAACGAGTGGACGGGTCCCCCGTGACCGAGGAGCCGACCCCGCGGCACATCCGGCCGAACGAGACCCACTGCAGGACGACCAGTGACGCCACGGCGGCCGCGGAAGCCGACCACAGGCCGGTCAGCCCGCCCAGCTCCACCGCCGGAACCGAGACCAGCGCCAGCAGCCCGTAACCGAAGGCGAAGGCGTACACGGCGGGCCGGGTGTCCTTGAGCCCGAGCATCCCCGAGTTGGGTGCCGACTGCAGGGCGTCGAACAGCCCCACCAGGCACAGCAGCGGCACCAGCGCGACGACCCCCGCGTGCACCCGGGGGTCGTCGGTGAACAGCCACACCAGGGGCCCGGCGGCCCACCACATCAGTGCTCCGCTGGTCAGCACGACCGGCACCGAGACCAGATAGCTCGCCAGCACGGTGCGCACGACCAGCGTCCCGGAGCGCGCTCTGGCCGCCCGCACGGTGAACGGAACGGTGGCCTGACCCACCGCGACGCAGGAGATGAAGGACATCCCGAGGAGCACCGCCACGAGTTGGTGCACGGCGGCTTCCTGGGGGCCGATCCGGGCCACCACCACGGCCACGACACTCAGCGAACCCGACTTGATCAGCAGCGTGGACCCCGAGGGCAGCCCGACCTTCGCCATCCGCCCGATCCCCGGCCACCGGGGCGCCCCGAAGCCGATCCGGTGACCGCGCAGAACGGTCACGCGTCCGACCACCGCGAAGTTCAGCCCCAGGGTGAGCACGTTCATGCTCAGCATCGCCAGGCCCGCGCCGAGCAGACCCAGCTCGGGGAAGGGGCCGGGCCCGAGGACCAGGAGCGGGGTCAGGACCAGGCTGAGCGCCACGGCCGTCAGGGACAGCGCCAGCACCGCCTTGGTGTGTCCCAGCGCCACCATCAGCACCGTGGTGGAGTTCTTGACCGAGGCCAGTACCACGTACCCGGCCATGAGCAGCGGGTAGAGGCCGAGCGCCGCCACGGTCGGTTCGGCCACCCCGATCAGCCGGGCGCCCGGGGGCACGGCGAGGATCAGCAGCCCGCCCACACCTCCCAGGAGCAGGCTCAGCCACAGGCTGTCGCGCACCACCGGGGCCAGGGCCCGCGGCGAGTCCTCGTTCTCGGCGAAGAAGGGCGTCGACCCGCGCAGGGTGCCGTGCACGACCATGATCATCGGGTTGAACACGGCGAGCACCAGCGCGTAGGCGGCCAGTTCCACGGTGCTGGTGTTGCCCAGGACCGCGGCGGTGACCGCGCTGCCGATCAGGGTGGACAGCATGGACAGGTACAGCGGC
This sequence comes from Nocardiopsis metallicus, assembly GCF_014201115.1. Taxonomy (GTDB): domain Bacteria; phylum Actinomycetota; class Actinomycetes; order Streptosporangiales; family Streptosporangiaceae; genus Nocardiopsis; species Nocardiopsis metallicus. The sequence continues at coordinate 3,424,564 of NZ_JACHDO010000001.1, read as the reverse complement.
AGCGCCTTGCCCGCGATCCGCCGGGCGATCAGCCCCGGCTCCTTCGGAAGCTCGGGGGGCTCAGCGGTACCCTGCGGAATCTGGGGGGTCTGGGAAGTCTGGGCGGGTTCCGGGGCGGCTGACATACGGGGGTGACTCCTCGGGGGTTGGGCGTCGCCGCGGGGGAGCGGTCAGTAGTGTCTGATCCGACACTGCGTTCGATGACGAGGGGACGGCTCTCATGGCCGAAAAGCGCGTTGTATGGGCGAAGAAGCTGCCGGAGGTCTACAAGAAGCTCGACGAGATCGACCTCATCCTCGCTGATCACCTGGACGTTCAGCTGCTGGAACTGATCAAACTCCGCGCCTCCGTGCTCAACGGCTGCGCGTTCTGCGTGGACCTGCATACCCACAAGGCCCTGAAGGAGGGCGAGTCCCAGCAGCGGCTCTTCCTGGTCTCCACCTGGTACGAGGCCGGTGACCGGTTCACCGAGCGCGAGCGGGCAGCCCTCGCCCTGACCGACGAGATGACCGAGCTGGGCGGTACCGGGGTGTCCGACGCGGCCTACGAGGAGGCCGCCGAGCACTTCGACGAGACGGAGCTGGCCGCGCTGATGTCGGCCATCGCCATGATCAACCTCTACAACCGTCTCGCCGTCACCAGCCAGCTGCACCCCAAGGAGCGCTAACCACCCGCTCCTGCCCGGCCCGCGCCGGCGGCCGGAACCGGCCACCGGCGCGGGCCGGGTTGCGCCGGACGTGGTTCGGGTGGTCGGGGCTCGGGGTCAGTGCGCGCGGGCGCGGGTTCTGGTGCCGTAGCCGAAGGCTGACCAGAGGAGGTCGGACAGGTCCTGGCTGGTACCGGGGCTGTTCAGGACCTGGGGTACCACCGTGCGCAGGCCCCCGGGGGGCCAGGGTCTCCATCGCCTTGCGCGCCGGGGGCGAGACATCGCTGAGCGCCTCCTCCGGGAGCGGGGCCCAGGCGGCCACGGCGGTGGCGGTCAGCCATAGTTCGTGCAGCAGTCCGTAGCCGAGCGCACCCTCCAACCGTCGACCGGGCGCGCTGGACAGCCAGCCGTCCAGTTCCCGGACCAGGTCGGCGTGGGGCACACCCGTATCGGCCAGGGCCGTGCGCACGTGGGAGCGGTGGCCGGAGTGTCTGCGCCGGTCGGCGTCCCACACGGCCGCCGAGGCGCGTGCCCGGCGCCAGCTGACGAAGGGCACCAGGGACGGGGCGCGCAGGACGCGGGTGTCGGGCGGGGGGTCGGTCCTGCTCCGCAGCAGGACCGAACGGCGCACCCCCATCCGGTGGCCGTTGCCGACCAGACTGAGATCGCCGTCGTGTTCCACCAGGTTGGGCACGGTGACCAGCGCCGCGCGTCCGGTGCGTTCCAGGAAGCGGGCCAGAGCCTCGTCGTCGGGCTCCTCCTCCCGGCCCTCGGGGCTCACGGCGGCCACCAGTTCGCTGGCCGTGGCGGCGGGCAGCAGGATCCCGACCGTGGGCACGTACTGGTCCACGCACTCGGCCAGCCCGTACCCGCCGAGAGCCGCCCACCGGGCCATCGTCGCTGTCGCCGACCCCCACTCGCAGAACAGGCTCACCGGCTCCGCCGGATGGGCGCCGACCAGCGCGGTGAGCGCCTCGACCAGGCCCGGCCGGGGTTCGGCGTCGTCCTGCAGGACCAGGTGGTGGGTGGCCCAGGCGGGGACGGCGGCCCAGGCGGCCAGCGAGGTGCGCAGGGTGGACGGCGGCCCCTCGGGGTAGGGGTCCACGACCACCGCCGGTGCGAGTTCGGGCAGGGATTCGGCCAGGCGGCGGGCGGCCTCGGCCCGGCGCGGGTGGGTCATCACCGCGCAGGAGATCCGCACGCTCGCGCTCACAGGGCCTCCTTCGGGGCGGGGCAGTGTTCGGCCCCGTGCTCCAGAGCGGCCAGGGTCAGCCCGACCACCTCCGACCGGTGCTCCTCCAGGGCCGTGACGTCCACGCGGGTGCGCAGGGCTCCGGGCACCAGCGTGGCCAGCGCCCGTTCCACCGCGGGCTCGCCCAACCGCGCGCGCAACCCGCCGACCACCCCCGGCCAGCGGCCCTCCAGGACGGCCCCGTTGGCCACCGCCGTGTGCCACACCGAGGTCAGGTGCGGTTGCGGCAGCAGGGTCCGCAACGAATCCGCTCCGGGGCGGGCCGTCAGCGCGGCGGTCAGCCCCGAGGCCAGCCCCGCCTCGTGGGCGCCCCAGGACACCAGGCCCCGGGCCAGCGGCAGGTGTGCCCCGGGTACGTCGTTGTCCAGGTCGATCAGGGAGGGCACCCCGGTGGTCCAGTTCAGGTGGGGGAGGGGCCGGGGCGGTTCCAGCACCGAGGTTTCGGGCGCCGCCACTGCTTCGGAGGCGAAGCACGCCGAGAGCCGTGCCCCGTGCCCGGCGTTGCCGACCAGGCTGGGCAGTTCCTCGTGTTCCACCGGGTTGGGCACGGCGACCAGCGCGGACACCCCGGCGCGTCGGACGAACCGCAGTACCTCCCGGTCGTCGGGCTCGGCCGTGCGCCCCTCCTCGGCCAGGAAGCGGCCCAGTGCCACGGACAGCTCCGAGGGCAGTGCCAGGGCCACCGTGGGCACGTAGGGGTTGACCACCGGGACCGCTCCGGCCCCGGTGAACACCGCCCAGCGGGCCAGGGTGGCGGTGCGCGAACCCCACTCGACGAAGAAGGAGACCGCCGCCTCCGGGTGGGAGCCCAGGTAACGCTGAACGGTCCGCGCGAAACCCTCGGCCGGTCGTGCGTCGTCCTGCAGGACCAGGTGGTGCGTGGTGTCGTACCGGGCGGCCGAGCCGAAGGCCACGGCCGCGCTGCGCAGAGCGGTGGGCGGGCCGTCCGGTTCGGGGTCCAGGGCCAGCCCCGCCAGGGGGAGGCCGGTGCGTTCGGCGACCCGTCCGGCCGAGTCGGAGCGGGAGGGGTGGGACATCACGGAGGCGGACACACGGATGCTCTGGGGGGCGTGCATGTTTCCGATCCTAAGCTCTTGTTCCCCACAGAACCGGTTGTCCACAGGCATGGGCCGGTGGGCCGAGAGCTCTCGGGCCCGGGCCGGTGCCCCGCCGCCCAGCGGGGCCGGACACACGAGCGCCCCCGTCCCGTCGACGCGGGCCGGGGGCGCTCGGAGGCGCCCGGCGGGGATCAGCTGGTGGGCTGCTGGCGCTGCCCGGAACCGGAGCCCTGGCCCCGGCCCTGCGCGGTCCCTTGTTCCGGGGACGCGGTCGGACGGGGCGCGGCGGTGGGCTTCTCGTGGGCGGCCTGGTAGCCGGCGCGGTAACTCGACCGGTGGCTGGATTCCCGGGAGCCCTCGGGGTCCTCACCGCGGATCGCGGCGGGCCAGCCCGCGGTGAGGCCGTAGATGACCAGGACGTCGATCGCGATGACCACCACCGACCACAGCGGCATGGCGATGAGGAAGGCCAGCTGGGCGATGGCGTTCATGGCGGCCAGGACGACGGCGAAGATCCGGGCCCAGGTGCTGCCGGACAGGATCGCCAGACCGGCGACGACCAGCACCACCCCCCACAAGCCGAGCAGGATCCCCCAGGCGCCGTATTCCAGGACGAGCATCTGGGCCTCGCCGGCGATGTAGAAATCGGGGGTGAACATCGCCGCCAGACCCTGGATCACGTTGATCGCGCCGGTGACGACGAGCAGCGTGGAGACGAAGTACTGCCAACCGTTGGGCTGTGTCTGCATGGGTGCTCCTCTACCGGCCACCCAGTAGACCGACAGGTCTGACAGGGGTGACCTCTCGGGTGTCTCGAGCAGGCGGGTCCGTACGCCGCATCTTCATCATCGGGCACGTGACGTAAGGGGCACGGCAGCGGTTCACCCGGATCCGGCAAAGCCCGGTCGTGTGCTCCCGGCGATTGAATATCTGTTTTTACGTAACAACGTAGAATCGTGTATCGTGGTCCCGTGCCAGAACCAACGCCCGAACGAGCCACCGCTGAACGCCTCGCCGACCTGGAGGCCCGGGTCGCCGAACTGGAACAGCGCGCCCGGTCGGCCGCCGCCCCCGCCGAGGCCGCCGAGACCGCCTACAGGGATCGCTTCTTCGCCCTGGAGGCGCTCAGGGAGCGCGTCCCCGAGGACGGCATGGTGGTCTATGCCGGTGTCGTCCCCGTCGAGGGCGGCGAACCGCTCCAGTGGCAGTACGGCAGGACCGTCGGCGACATCGAGGGTCTCGACTGGTCCTCCCTGGCCGGGAACCTCGACGCCCTGGGTCACCCCGTCCGCCTCAGCCTCCTCCAGGCCGTCCACGCCGGCACCGCCACCGTCGCCGAACTCAAGGAACGCGCGGAGTTCGGCACCAGCGGTCAGATCTACCACCACATCAACCTGCTGGTCGCGGCGGGTTGGCTGGTCAACCTCAGACGCGGCCACTACGTCATCCCCCCGGAACGGCTGGTCCCCCTGATGGTGGTGCTCACCGCGGCGAAGGGCTGAGCCCAGGGGCGGGACGAGGAGAGGAAACCATGCCCAGCAGCACGCGGGTCACCAACACCCGGGCCAGGGTGAGCGCCGCCGTCGCGGCCGTCGCCGTCCTGGCCGCCGGGTTCGTCCTGCGACCGCAGCCCCCGACCCTGTCCCCGGACACCACCGGCGACGCCGGACTGGCCGAACGCGCACGTCCCCTGCTGGAGGAGGCGCCGCGGGCCACCGCCGCCGTCGTGGAGGTCGACGACGGGCTGATCCGCGCTGCCTACTTCGGCTCGGACGAGACCACCCGCTACGAGATCGGTTCGGTCTCCAAGAGCCTGACCGGGCTGCTGCTGGCCGACGCCGTCGAGCGCGGGGAGGTCACCGAGGACACCGAACTCGGCTCCCTGCTGGACCTGGGGGAGGCGCCCGCCGCCTCGGTCACCCTGGCGGAGCTGTCCGGGCACCAGTCCGGTCTGCCCAGCAACCCGCCCGGAGCGCTGGACCGGATCGCCCAGGCCGTCAACCACACGCGCAACCGGCAGCCCTACACCGCCCAGGACGTCGACGCCCTGGTCGGGATGGTCGCCGACGCCGAACTCTCCGGCCGGGGCGAGCACTCCTACTCCAACCTCGGCGCCGCCGCCCTCGGCCAGGCCCTGGCCGTCGCGGCCGGCACCGACTACCCCACCCTCGTCCGGGAACGGATCCTGGACCCCCTGGACATGAACGACAGCCTCGTCCCCGCCACCCCCGAGGACGTGCCCCCGCAAGCCGCCACCGGGCACGCCAACAACGGCCGCCCGTTCGCCCCCGTGGCCGACGCCGTCTGGGCGCCCTCGGGCGGGGTGTACTCCACCGGCGCGGACATGGGGCTCCTCGCCCTGGCCCTGCTGACCGGCGAGGTCCCCGGAGCGGCGGCCATGGAACCGCGCTGGGAGGACGAGGCCGGAGACGGCGTCGGGCTGGGCTGGTACGTCACCGACCACGACGGCACCGAGGTGACCTGGCACAACGGCATCACCGGCGGTTTCTACACCATCCTGGCCCTGGACCGCGAGGGCGAGCGCGCCGTGGTCATCCTGTCGGACACCCCCGCCGGCACGTACTCGGCCGCCGTCGACCTCCTGCTGGAGGAGGCGTGACCGACCTGTTGCTTCCGGCCCTCAGCTGGGCGGTGCTGACCCTGTTCGCGGCGTCCCAGTCCTGGGAGCTGCTCCGGGACGGGCGCGGCGCCGAGAAACCGCGCGCCTTCCCCGACCGCTGGGGTCTGTTCGGCAGAGGCGCCCTGGTGGCCTTGTTCACCGTGATCCCGCTGTACTTCAACCAGTGGTTGGTGGTCCCGGCGGCCCTGTGGTGGGTCAACGTCGCCGTGCTCGCGGTGACCTTCGCCGTCGGTGCGGCCCGCTGGCACACCCTGCCCCGGAGCGCGGCGGACGAGGGCGCGCGCGGCCGCAGGCGCCGGGCCCTGTTCACCTCGGCCCTGACCGTCTCCTTCGTTCTCTTTTTGGCACTCTGAGTCCTGCTGAGACGGCCGCGGCGGGAGTGCTGTTCGAGGTCGCCCCGTGGCCCGGTCCCTCTTTCCCTCGACTCCGAAAGCCGCAAAGGGTCATCAATGTCCCCGTTCGGCAAAAACTGCCAATAGCTAAATATCATTTCAAAGCGGACTTCGGGCGAGGCGTTTCGCGGGTTTTCGTGCTGGCAGCAGCCCTTCGTTGCGAGAAAGTACCCGTTTCTCTCGGGCGTGGACTAACGTAAAATCCACCCGCCCCGGAAAATCCCGCCGCCGGGATGACCGGGTGCTCTCCCCTGCCCGTGAAACGGCGGGGGAGGTGTCAAACGGCTCCTCCATCCGCACGAAACGCCGCGAGGAATCCATTCATGGCAGTACACCTGTCCGACCGGAAACGGCCTCTTCCGCGCCCCGGCCAACAGGCACTCGTCGCTCTCCTGGTCACCTCCGCCCTGGTCGCCCCGGCCTGGTCCTGGACGGTGATCGAGAGCCCCGAGCCCGCCCGCCCGGTCATCGCCCTGGTCGGCGGTGTGGTCGGACTGCTGCTGTGCGCGGCCGTGGCCACCGCCGTCTACCAGGCGGCCGTCGCGCGTATCGCCCGCGCCCACAGCACCAGGGTCAGCGGCGGCGCCCGGACCCTGGAGGAGGAGGCGGGGTGGGTCGTGGACGCGCTCCTGCCCGCCCTCGCCCACGCCGCCCGTGAGGGGAACCCGGTGAAGACCGTGCTCTCCGAACACCCCCGCCCCACCCACCCCACGGTCGACCGGCTCGCCCACGCGGTCGCCACCCAGGTCGCCGATGCCGAACAGCGCTCCGCCGAGGACCGGGCGGCGCGCACGGAGATCGAGAACGAGGTCATCGATCTGGCGAACGCCGCCCTGCCGCTGATCGTGCACCGGGTGCGCCAGGACCGCACCATCGCCGTCGAGGTACTCAACCAGGAGTTCCAGAATGTCCACCCGCCCGTCGCCCACCTGCGCCGACGCGTGCTGGAGGAAATCCTGGCCGGGGAGCGCCGCTGCGCCACCGCGCTGGTCTCGGCGGCCAACTCCGGCGGGCGCATCCAGGCCCACCTGACCACCCTGCTCGCTCAGCTGCGCACCCTGGAGGAGCGGTACGGCGACCGGCCCGACATCTTCCACGACCTCCTGGCGGTGGACCACAACGTCGCCCGCACCGGCCGCCTCGCGGACGCGTTCGTCGTCCTCGCCCAGGGGCGCTCCGGGCGCCGCTGGACCCGCCCCATCGTCATGGAGAGCATCCTGCGCGGGGCGATGGGCCGTATCACCGCCTTCCGCCGCGTCCGCCTGCACTACACCAGCAAGGTGGCGGTGGTCGGCTACGCGGCCGAGGGGGTCATGCAGGCGCTCGCCGAGCTCATGGACAACGCCGCCAACTTCTCCGCCAACGGCACCGAGGTGCACGTCTACGTGCAGGAGGAGGACACCGGGGTCACCATCACGGTCGAGGACAGCGGGCTGGGCCTGCGTCACCGGGAACGCAGGATCGCCGAGAACCTCATCGCCGAGCCCCGCACCCTGGCCACCCTCCCCGGCACCCGGATGGGGTTGGCGGTCGTGGGCTGCCTGGCGGACAAGTACGGACTCACGGTGAGCTTCCGGCCCTCGGCCCGGGGCGGGATCGGGGTGGTCGTGCTCATCCCGCCCAACCTCATCACCGAACCCCGCATCCCCGAACGCCGTCCGCTCGCCGACGCCCCGCCCCCGGTCAGCGCGCCCGCGGACCCGGCGGAAGGCACCCCGGCGCGAGGGGTGCCGACGGCCCACACGCCGCCCAACGGCACGCCCCGTCCCGTACCCCGGGCCGCACCCCAGCCCGAGGTGCCGGCGGCCAGCGCGCCTTCGGTCGCGGACGCCCACAGCGGACCGAACCGGTCACTCCGGGCTCCGACCCACCAGGGTCCGGCCGCACCCGCTTCGACCAACCAGGGCCCGGCCGATCAGGAGCCGACCGAGAAGGGCACCGGCCGTCCGCCCCTGGCCCGGCGCGACGCCGCCCGCCCCGCTCCCGCCGCCGGCGACGCGGAGCGGCCCGCCCAGCCGGTCAACCTGCCCCAGCGCCGTCGCGGACACACCCTGGCCGAAGCGGTCCGGGAGAACCCCGAACAGCTCTTCCCGACCCGGCGCCGTTCCTTCGACCCCCGGGCGCGGAACGAGCTCCCCACCCGGTTCGCCGCCTTCCGTGACGCCGGAGACACCGACGGCTCACCCGAGGGGGACGGCCCGGACACCACCTGGGAGGACCGGCGTTGAGCACGGCCTCCACCACCATCAGGAAGGAGCAGGGCGTTCGCGCCCGGCCCTGAGCGGCCGGGTTCGCACGCCCGAACGATCGATGACGACCACGGACGCCGGCCTCGACTGGCTGTTGGAGAACCTACGGCACCGCACACCGGGCATCCGACACGTCCTGGTGCTGTCCAGGGACGGGCTCAAGATGTGCCACACCCGGGAGCTGGACATGGACCGGGCCGACCAGCTCGCCGCCATTTCCGCCGGGATCCAGAGCCTTTCCCTCAGCGCCTCCGCGGAGTTCGGTGACGCGACCGGATCGGGCCAGGCGATGCTGGAGTACGGCGGCGGGCTCCTGCTCATCGTCGGTGCGGGAGAGGGCGCGCACCTGGCCGTCATCGCCGACTACGAGGCCGATGTCGGCGTGGTGGCCCATCACATGAACGAACTGGTCGAGCAGATCGGGGCGCATCTGACGGCCGGGCCCCGCCGCAGGCCCCACGAGGTGGACCCGTCCCGATGAACACGGACCCCCTCCCCAGCGGTGGCCCCGGTACCGACCCCCGCGGTGGCGACTCCCTCAAGGCGGAGGCGCCGGACCGGCTGTACACGGTCACCGGGGGGCGCGGTGACGCCGACGACCCCGCCCTGGACGCCGTCGCCCTCGTCGTAGCCGAGTCCGAACCGGCCCCCGACATGCAGTCCGAGCACGCCGCCATCCTCCGGCTGTGCCGCCGGCCCGTCGCCGTGGTGGAGATCTCCGCGGAGCTCGGGCTCCCGGTGAGCGTCGTACGCATCCTCCTCGTCGACCTGCTGGACACCGGGGCGGTGACCGCCCGGCACCCGGTACCCGCCCCCTCCCGGCCCTCTTCCCCCCAGACCGGGCCACGGCACGACCCCGACACCCTGAAGCAGGTGCTCCTTGCCCTCCAACGCCTCTGAAGCCCCCGCCTCCGGAGTCCCATCCTCCGAAGTCCCAGCACAGGCGGCAGCCACCGCCCCCACGGCCACCGGACGGCTGCCCCTCGCCAGCACCGCGAGCAACGCGCTCAAGATCGTCATCGTCGGAGGTTTCGGCGTGGGCAAGACGACCATGGTCGGCTCGGTCAGCGAGATGCGCCCGCTGAGCACCGAGGAGGTCATGACACAGGCCAGCGCCGGAGTCGACGACCTCAGCGCGGTCCGGGACAAGCGCACCACCACGGCCGCGTTCGACTTCGGCCGGATCACCGTGGACGCCACCCGGGTCCTCTACCTCTTCGGCGCCCCCGGCCAGAAGCGCTTCTGGTTCCTGTGGGAACAGCTCTTCACCGGCAGCCTCGGCGCGGTCATCCTGGTGGACACCGCCCGGGTGGAGGAGTCCTGGTACGCCATCGACCGCTTGGAACACCACCGCACCCCGTTCATCGTCGCGGTCAACCGGTTCGCTCCGGGACCGAACCTGGACGAGGTGCGTACCGCCCTGGACCTGTCCGACGACGTCCCCCTGCTGGAGTGCGACGCCCGCCGCCGCGAGTCCAGCCGCGACGTACTCATCGCCCTCGTCCACCACCTGGCCAGGTACCGTCCGCCCGCGTCCGCACCGGAGAGGTCGTCGTGAACAACACCGTGGGAGACCCCGGGATACAGGGGGCGGCCGTCCCCCCGGTCCGGGGGCCCGTGCCCCTGTCCCCCGAGCACCAGCACGCCATGCGCTTCTACGGACCCGACATCGCCCGGGACCCGGTGCCGCTGTACGAGGAGATGCGCCGCCGCTTCGGTCCGGTCGCCCCCATCCTCCTGGACGGCGACATCCCCGCGTGGTTCGTGCTCGGCTACCGGGAACTGCACCACGTCACCGGCCGACCCGAGTGGTTCGCCCGGGACTGCCGCCGCTGGAACATGTGGGACCACATCGGCGAGGACTGGCCGCTCATGCCGTACGTGATGTGGACCCCCTCGGTGATGTTCGCCGAGGGCGCCGAACACCAGCGGCGGGCCGGAGCGATCGGCGACGCCCTCGACGCCACGGACCGCGCCGACCTGCGCGTGCTGTGCCAGCAGGTCGCCGACGGCCTCATCGACCAGTTCGCCGGGGACGGTGAGGCCGACCTGGTCAGCCAGTACGCCCACCACATCCCGGCGGGGGTGATCGCCCGGCTGTACGGCCTGCCCGCGCAGGAGGTCCCCGACATGGTCCGGGACATCCTCATCTCGCTGGACGTCACCGCCGACGCGGGCGCGGCCCACCAGCGGGTCCAGGAGCGGATGCGGCGGACCGTCGGTGAGCGGCGGGCCCACCCGCGCGACGACGTCCCCTCCCGGCTGCTCCTGCACCCGGCCGGGCTCACCGACGACGAGGTGGTCATCGACCTGCTGGTGATCATGTCGGCGGCCCAGGCGCCCACCGGGAACTGGATCGGCAACACGCTGCGGCTCATGCTGATGGACGACGACTTCTCCCTCTCCCTGCAGGGCGGCCGCAGCAGCTCGGGCGAGGCGCTGAACGAGGTGCTGTGGAAGAACACCCCCACCCAGAACTTCATCGGCCGGTGGGCGGTGCAGGCCTGTGAGCTGGGCGGGCGCCACATCAAGCGGGGCGACCTGCTGGTGCTGGGCCTGGCCGCGGCCAACTGCGACCCCCGGCTCAACACCGGTGACCTGGGCATCTACGGAACCAACCGGGCGCAGATGTCGTTCGGGCACGGGGAACACGGCTGTCCGTTCCCCGCGCCCGAGACGGCGGAGGTGATCGCCCGCACCGCCGTGGAGACCCTCCTCGACCGGTTGCCGGACGTGCGGATGGCGGTCCCCTCGGACCGGTTGCGGTGGCGGCCGTCGGTGTGGATGCGCGGACTGTACGAACTCCCCGCCCGGTTCAGCCCCATCGTCGGTCAGGGGCGCGGTATCGGCCCCGGGTGGCGGCTGGGTTAGCGGCAAGGGCCGGGCCGGCGGCGGACAGGGTCGTGGTGGCGGGCCCGGCTAACGGGCTCCGCGCTGCTGCGGGACCGGGGAGAACTCCAATGGCAGCTCGCGCAGCCCGCGGGTGAACAGGCCCTGTTCGACCAGCTCGGCGCCCTCGGCCAGCCGCAGGTCGGGCATGGCGTCGAGCAGGTCGTTCACCCCCACCCGCACCTCGGCCTCGGCCAGCAGCGCCCCCACGCAGAAGTGCCGCCCCAGGGCGAAGGAGAGGTGTTCGGCGGCGGCGGAGAACGACGTGGTCTCCGAGAGCTCCGAGCGGTACAGGTCGAAGGCCTCCGGCGCGTGGAAGCGGTCGGGGTCGCGGTTGGCCGATCCGATCAGGCAGGTGACGGTGGCCCCCGCGGGCACCGTGCCGCCGCCGATCTCCACGTCCCGGGCGGCCTGGCGCATGATCATCTGCACTGGCGGGGTCAGCCGCAGCGACTCGGCGAAGGCGCGGGGGATCAGGGAGCGGTCCTCCCGGACCGCCGCGAGCTGCTCGGGGTGCGTGATCAGGTTGGCGAACAGACTGGCCAGGGCCTTGTCCGTGGTCTCACCGCCGGCGGCCAGCAGGAGGCTGCAGAAGGCCTTGACCTCCTCGTCGGTCATCCGGGTGCCGTCGACCTCGGCCTGACAGAGCTTGGAGAGCAGGTCGTCTCCGGGGTTCTTTCGGCGTTCGGCGATGATCGGCAGCAGGTAGTCCGCGAACTCGTCCCGGGTCCGCAACCCGGCCTCGGTCACCCCGGGGTCCTGGCTGAGGTTGCCCAGGAAGGCGATGATCGCGCTGTACCAGTCGTGGAAGCGGTCGTGGTCGCCCTGGTCCAGGCCGAGCATGTCCACGATGACGTTGATCGGGAACCGGGTCGCGTACTCCGAGACCAGGTCGACCCGGCCCCGGTGGCGGAAGCCGTCGATCAGGGCGCGGCTGTTGCGCTCGATCACGGGCAGGAAGCGCTCCTGGAGCTCCCGGCCGCGGAAGGCGGGCGCGACCAGGGCCCGGCGGGTCGAGTGGTCGCGCCCGTCGAGTTGGAGGATGGTCCGCCCGTGGACCGGCTCCAGCTGCCACCCGTAGTTTTCCGTGGAGAAGGCGCCCTCCCGGTCCTGGAAGACCCGCCGCACGTCCTCGTACCGGGAGAGGACGTAGCTGGAGGTGGGCTCGTGCCAGAGCAGCGGGGAGTGTTCGCGGAGCAGGGAGTAGGCGCGGTAGGGGTCGGCGGCGAACTCGGGGGAGATCAGGTCCGGGGCCTTGCCGGTGCGGGTCACAGCGATCACGCTCCTGGTGGTTGACCGAGGGCCCACAGTAGGCAGGCGTGCGGCCGCAGACCAGTTCCGGAGGCTCATCGGGGCCGTATCCAGGCCGAAAGCGTGATACGTCCGGCTTTTCCTCCTCCGACGTGCTGTCCGCAGCCGGGGGATTCGGCCGACCGGGAGTGTGACGGATGGGGCCCGTGCCCCCACGCCCGTGTGTTCGACAGACTTGCGTTTCGGTTCGAGACGAGGGTTCGGCTCGCGGCGGTTCATCAGTGGCTGGGAACCCTCGGTCTGCCGTCGTGCGGATGCCCCAGCAGGAAACGACGGCCCTGCGGTCACTGCGGAGGAAGGGCACGTTCTCTGGCCTCGGCGCTGGGCGGTGTGTATGGATTTGCACCTTCCGTAACGGCATGTGGTCTGCTGGGCTTACATCCCGGTCCCTTGAGGAGAGGTCACTGCTCATGCGTTCGTCCTTCATGCCGCCCCGCCAGGTCAAGATCGGTGACGCGGCGGCCTTCATCGGCAGCACGCCACGGGCGATCCGTCACTACCACGAGATCGGCCTGCTCCCCGAGCCTGAGCGGGGGTGCGACGACCGCCGCCGCTACAGCTACGAGGACATGATCCGCCTGCTGTGGATTCGCAAGATGGCCGACGCGGGGATCGCCCTGGGCGATATCCGTGTCGCCCTTACCACTGGCACGACTTCCGCCAGCGCCGACAGCGGAGACGGTATCGCGGGCATCCTGGAGCGGTTGGAGGAAACCCTCGCCGAGCAGGAAGCGGAACTGAGGCGGCGACGGACCGCCGTGCAGCGGATGCGCACCGAAGGCAGCCGGACGGGCCTGCTCTCCGACTTCGTCACCGAACGCCTCAAGAGCCTGCCCGAGGGCTCCCTGCGTCAGGCGGACCTGGACAGTCTGCTGGTCACTGAGCGGATCTTCGGCCCGCTCGGCGCGGCCGTCCAGGCCACCCGCTTCGTCGCCCTGGCCACGCATCCCGCTCTGAGGGAGGACTCCGACCGCATCGACGACGCTGAGGAGGCCCTCGACGACAGCGTCGCCGTCGATGATCCACGGGTGGCTCAGGTGGCCGCCGAACGGCACGCCTTCGAAACCGCCCTGCAGGCCGTCATCGAGGAGTCCGGCCTGGGGAAGGACGACGATGCCCTCTTCGACGCCTGGGATACCCTGCACCCCGCACCTGCCGATGACGACGAGGCCGACCTCAGCTTCGGCAGGCGGGAGGCAGACTCCATGAGCGCGTTCGAAGCCATCGGCAAGATGCCCTACGACTTCTCTCCAGCCCGCCAACGCTGTATGGAACTGGCCGCGGAACTGTCCGCCCAGGACTCACCCGCCACCTGGAACACGGCCTACTAGTGGATGAGTTCCCGCCAGTTGGCCGGAACCCGGTCGGCGGGCGCTGGGACCGGTTGGTCCTGCGGGTGCGAGGTCGGCGCCGCCAGCTCGGGGCCCTGACCGGCCTGCTTGGTGCGGAAGTCGTAGAACCACTCCTCGCCAGGCTCGAAGCTCTGGATGATCGGGTGGCCGGTGGACTCGAAGTGGCGGCTGCCGTGCTGGGCGGGCGAGGAATCGCAGCAGCCCACGTGTCCGCAGGCCGCGCACCGGCGCAGGTGCACCCACCAGCCGTCGCCCGCGAGGCACTCCTGGCAGCCTTCCCCGCTGGGCGGAGCGGTCGGGTCGATCTCGTTGCTCATGGGCAGCACGCTACCCACCGGCTCCGTCCCCGGGAGGGAACCACGCCCGGGGCGACGTGCGGCTCTTGCGGTGCCCGGTGTCAACGGACGGGGTGACCGACCGGTAGCCTCGTCGCCGGTCGCACCGACCACCCTGGAAGACAACCTGGAAGGCACCCTTATGAGCGAGGAGCTGTCCGTCCGCGTCGACGGTCACGTCGGTGTGCTGGAGATCCACCGCCCGCCGAACAACCACTTCGACCTCGACGTCCTCACCGAGCTGGCGGACACCGCCGAGGAGCTCGCCGCCGGGGGGTGCCGTGTGCTCGTGCTCTGCTCGGAGGGCAAGAACTTCTGCGCCGGGGTGGACTTCGCCTCCGGCGGGGTGGGCGACACCCCGGTCCGTACCCTCAGCGCCATCTACGGCCAGGGGCTGCGGCTGTTCTCGCTGCCGATTCCGGTGATCGCCGCCGTCCAGGGCGCGGCCGTGGGCGGCGGGCTCGGCCTGGCCTGCGCGGCCGACTTCCGGGTGGCCGCCCCCTCGTCCCGCTTCCACGCCAACTTCGGGTTGCTGGGCCTGCACCAGGGCTTCGGCCTGAGCGCCTCGCTGCCCAGGATCGTGGGTCAGCAGAAGGCCGCCGACATGCTCTACACGGCCCGCCGCGTCACCGGTACCGAGGCGCACGCCATCGGCCTGGCCGATCTGCTGGTGGACGAGCCGAACCTGCGCGAGGAGGCCTTGCGCCAGGCGCACCGCATCGCCCTGTCCGCCCCGCTGGCGGTGCGCTCGATGAAGGCCACCATGCGCGCCGACCTGCTCGCCGAGCTGCCCGCGGCCCTGGACCGGGAGGTCGTCGAACAGACCAAGCTGCTCGGCACCAAGGACAACGAGGCCGGGGTCACCGCCTCCCTCAACCGCACCAGGCCCGCGTTCACGGGGGAGTGACCCAGCTTCGGACCCCCCTCTTCAGCGTGATCTTGCTCCTGGTAGCAAGATCACGGGGGATACGGGGGTCAGGGGCGGCGGTCGGAGTGGCCGAGCGGGCGGTCCGGGGCGATCCGGTCCCGGACCAGCTTCTTGATGTCGGCGGCGTCGGTGAAAGCCGCGTCGCTCTTGCGGGACCAGAGGGTCTCGCCGTCCACACGCACCTCGAACACCCCGCCGGTGCCGGGGACCAGCGCCACCTCACCGAGTTCGGCCTCGAAGGTGGTGAGCAGCTCCTGCGCCATCCAGGTCGCGCGCGGCAACCACTTGCAGCGCGTGCAGTACTCGATTTCCAGCCGTGGGGTCCTCACCTGTTCTGACACGGTCCCCAGTATGCCCGGCACGGGTACGGCACCGGTGCGCGCCCCGGTGGACTTCGCGCTCGAAGCGCCCTAACGTGAGCGCGACCTCGGAAAGGAACCCTCACTGTGCAGAAGTTCAACCTGCCCGGAACCGACATCGCGGCCCCGAACGTGGTGCTCGGCCTCATGCGCATCGCGGACAGCAGTGACGAGGAGATCCGTACTCTGGTGCGCACCGCCCGGGACGCCGGTGTGGACTTCTTCGACCACGCGGACATCTACGGCGGCAGCACGCACGAGTGCGAGCGGCGCTTCGCCGAGGCGATGCGGTTCACCCCCGCCGAGCGCGACGCCGTCACCCTCCAGACCAAGGCCGGTATCGTCACCGGCCCGGAGGGGCCCTACTTCGACCACTCCTACGAGCACATCGTCGCGTCGGTCGAGGGTTCGCTGCGGGCGCTGGACACCGACCGCGTCGACCTGCTCCTCCTGCACCGGCCGGACGCGCTGGTCGAACCCGAGGAGGTGGCGCGGGCCTTCGACGACCTGGAGTCGGCGGGCAAGGTGCGCGCGTTCGGGGTGTCCAACCACACGCCCCGCCAGATCGACCTGCTCCGCCGCCACGTGCGCCAGCCGATCGTGGTCAACCAGTTGCAGCTGTCGATCTCCCACGCGCCGATCATCGCCCAGGGGCTGGCGTCGAACATGGTCGACGAGCCGGGGGCGGTGACCCTCGACGGCGGCGGGGTCGTGGACTACTGCCGACTCCACGACATCACCGTCCAGGCGTGGTCGCCGTTGCAGGCCGGGTTCTTTGACGGGGTCTTCCTCGGCTCGGCCAAGTACCCGGAGCTCAACGCCGTCATCGACCGGATCGCCGACAAGTACGGTGTGCCGCCGATCGCCGTGGCCACCGCGTGGATCACCCGGCACCCGGCCCGCATGCAGGTCGTGCTCGGCACCACCACCCCCGAACGGGTGACCGGGGCGACCCAGGGCTCAGACCTGCCGCTGACCCGCCCCGAGTGGTACGAACTGTTCCGAGCGGCGGGCCACCGACTGCCCTGAGCCCGGCCTCCGGACTCATGGCTTGCGGGCGACCGCGCCGAACTCGTCCATGAACTGCGGCTCACCGACCTCCGCGGGGGCGGGGCGCCACATCGGGATCGACACCAGACCGGGCTCCACCAGCTCCAGGCCCTCGAAGAACCGCTCGATCTCCTCGGGGGAGCGCAGGACGATGGGCACGGGGGAGGCCTCGTTCCACTGGCGCACAGCCTTCTCCATGGCCTCACCGGTGGCGGCGTTGGTGGAGTGTGTGACCACCACGTGGCTGCCGGAGGGCAGGGCCGCCACCAGCTCCCTGACGATGTCGTAGACCGACTCGTCGGGGATGTGGAAGAGCAGGCCGAGGAGGACGAGGCCGACCGGCCGGGAGAGGTCCAGGTGCTCGGCGGCCGCGCGCAGGATGACGTCCGGGTCCCGCAGGTCCGCGTCCACGTAGGCGGTGTGCCCCTCGGTGGTGCTGGTCAGCAGGGCCCGGGCGTGCGCCAGGACCAGCGGGTCGTTGTCGACGTACACGATCCGGGCGTCCGGGGCCGCCCGCTGGGCCACCTCGTGGGTGTTGTCCGCGGTGGGCAGCCCGGTGCCGATGTCCAGGAATTGGCGGATTCCCTGCTCCTCGACCAGGTACCGCACCGCGCGCTGGAGGAAGGCCCGGTTCTGCACGGCCATCTCACCGATCATCGGCAGTACCGACAGGATCTGGTCACCCATGGCGCGGTCCGCCGGATAGTTGTCCTTGCCGCCCAACCAGTAGTTGTAGATGCGGGCCGAGTGCGGTTCGGCGGTGTTCGGGGCGTCGTGGGGGGTGCGCGACATGTGTGCCTCTCGTTGTGGTCCGCGCCCAGAATAGGGCGCGGGACCGCAGGGTCTACGAGCGCACCGTCATCCCGGGGACCCTGCGAACGGAGCCCTGCATCCGGGCGGTGCTCGACCGGTACGCGAGGTTTCGCGGGATGCCCGTCGGGGTGGAGGAGGCGGTCCGCAAACACCTCCAACGCCAGGAAGCCCTCTACAGCAGGCGCAAGAGATTCCGCTTCCTCATCACCGAAGGCGTGCTCCACACCCGCTACACCGACCGTGACGCCATGGCGGAACGGCTCGACCGGCTCACCGCCGTTTCCGCGCTCTCCAACGTCTCCCTGGACGGAGAACAGGCAGGCGTGTTCACATCTGTTCACCCGTGCCCGACCAACACCGGTTCCTCCCGTATAGTCGCGCATTCCGCTTCCGCCCGTTCTGGGTCATCCCTAGTCTGGCTCTGCAAACAGAAACGACGCCCCCACCTCTGGAGCGCCCGTGTTCATCACCGCCATCTCGTACGGCAAGCACGACGACAACTCCACCGCAGACGAATACAAACCCGACCGGCCGGTGCCTTCGCCCGCACCCGACGACGGCGGATCCGGCGGAGGCAAGTACGAGAGGGATGACGAGTAGTGATTCCTCCACACGAGAAGCTGGTCGCCCACCTTGTGCAGGCGGGCGACCTGCCCCGGCACTGGCGGACCGCGTTCGAACAGGTCGAGCGGCACCGCTTCCTCCCCGACCGGTTCACCGACCCGGACGGGGCCACCGTGGACCGGGCGAGGGACGAGGACCGCTGGTTCACGCTGGCCTACGACGACATCCCGGTCATCACCCAACTCGACGACGGCGCCGAGGACGGCCCGGGGTACCCGACCAGCTCCGCCTCACAGCCCTCGATCGTGGCCGACATGCTCCGCCGCCTGGACGTGTTCCCCGGGATGCGGGTCTTGGAGGTCGGGACCGGGACCGGGTACAACGCGGCCCTCCTGGCTCACCTGCTCGGCGACGAGGAGGTGACCAGCATCGAGGTCGACGCCGAGCTGGCCGAGCTGGCACGGGTCCGGTTGATGTCGGCCGGTTTCACACCCCTGGTCGTCACCGGGGACGGAACCCAGGGCTGGCCCGCCCGCGCTCCCTTCGACCGGGTGATCAGCACCGCCGCCGTGCAGCGGGTTCCCTACCACTGGGTGGCCCAGATTCGGCCGGGCGGGAAGATCCTCACCCCCTGGGGCAGCGCCTTCCACAACGGGGTGCTGGCCGACCTGCGGGTCGGCTCGGACGGCACGGCGTGCGGGCGCTTCGACGGTGACGTGGCCTTCATGTGGGTGCGTCACCAGCGTGTGCCGAGGCGGGTCGTCGAGACCTACGTCCACCCCGAGCGACAAGGGTTCGAGAGCACGCGCACGGAGCTGCATCCGTATGAGCCGATCGGCGACTTCGACGCGAGCTTCGCCATCGGGCTGCGCATGCCCGGCGTGCTGAACCGGCTGGAGTTCGCGGAGGGCGAGGAACAGCGGTTCACGGTGTACCTGGTCGATCCCGATACCGGTTCCTGGGCGTCCTGGCACATTGCCCCGGAGCGTCAGGGGTCCGGTTACGAGGTCCGCCAACACGGCCCACGACAGCTGTTCGTCGAGCTGGAGGCCGCCTACCGGTGGTGGCGACGGCAAGGCCGCCCCGAACACACCCGGTTCGGTCTGACCGTGTCGGCCGAGCACCAACTGATCTGGCTGGACAACGAAACCAGCCCCGTCGCCTCCACTCCCTGAACCGAGGCTCCGTCGCTGTGGTTGGGGCGCCGCGTCAACGAGGTCCACTTGGACGCCGTCCCCGCCGTCCCCGCCGAGCTTCCCGGGCCCCCACGGGACAAGCAGCAGTCCGGGGATGACTCCTGACGGCACCGGCCGTGCCGTGCCCGTCCGGTCTGACGGAGAAGGCAGCGGCACGGCGGTGGCCGACGGAATCACCAGAGTTCGAGCAGGGCCGGGAAGAGACGGTCCAGGGTTTGGGCGTCGGGGACCTCGGCCAGGCCGGTGGAGGAGGCCACCCAGTAGGAGCCGGTGTTTTCCCCGTACCAGATGATCAGGTGCGGGTTGCGGGCCTGCACGGCGGCGGCCAGGACGTGCTCGGAACGGTATTCGGCCAGGTGGCCGCCGAGCCGGGGCAGGTGTTGGGCGCGGCGTCGGCGGCAGGAGGGGTGCTCACAGGTGGTGCAGTAGGGGCCGGGCAGCGGGCCGCGCCGGGACGGGGTCCGGTGGAGAGGGTCGCTGGAGGGTCGGGGTGCGGGGATAGGATGCGTCATCGATCCTGCTTTCTGACTTGGCTAGGTCTGGAATTCGGGGTTGTTGGGGCCCGGGAAGCGTTGCAGCGCTTTCCTGGGCCCTTTTTCGTGCGTGGGTGTTGCTCGTGGTTGGTGCTGTGTGGTGGCTAGCGGTTCAGGTCGGGCCAGGCGCTGTCCTTGAGGTCGTGGGCGAGGAAGAACCAGACCTCGCGGTGTCCGGGGCGGCCGTTGTCGCCCCATGCGGTGGCCAGGGCGTCGACCATGGCCAGTCCGCGTCCGGAGTCGCTGCTGGGGTCCAGCCCGCCGGGGTCGGCGGTGAGGTAGTGGCGCTCCTTGGCGCTGATCATTCGGTCGGTGGCCACCCCGTCGTCGCGGCAGCGCAGACGGAGTCCGCCGCGCCGTCGCTCGCAGAGCAGCGTGTAGGAGCGCCCGGGTAGACCCGACCGCGAGTGCTTGAGCGCGTTGCTGGCGAGTTCGCTGCCGATCAGGGTGAACAGGTAGCGGTAGTCGGTGCTGTGCTCGGCCGCGCAGGTGTCCAGGAAGGCCCGCACGAGGGGGAGGAGGAGCGGGGAGGCCCCGAAGTCGTAGCGGCGGGTCTTGTAGTGGGGGCGGTCGGGTCGGCCGTTGAAGTAGTGCCGGTAGGCGTGCGGCACCAGTTCGTTGAGTGCGATGGTCACCTGAGCCATCGGGGGCACGGGGGCGAGTACGGGCATGACGAACAGACTCCTTACGCAGGCGGAAGCAGAGCGAGGTTCGGGGGAGTGCCCGCAAGGCCGAGGGGCCTTCGCGATTTCCCTACGGAGGGAAAGGGGCACGGCGTAGCCTGAGCAGCGGAGGCCTCGCTAGCTGTGAGTGAGATCCCAGTCACTGGCTACACACACATCATGCAACTCGACATTGTCGAGAGTCAAGCGATTCAGGAAAATATCGAGAGCATCGGCTAGGCTTGCCTCATGCGCATCCCTTACAGCCCCACCCTCAGGCTCCGTCTGCTCGTCTCTGAGCTCAAACAGGGCCGTGAACGCTCCAAGCTGACGGTCTCCCAGGCAGGCAAGGCGCTGGGATGGACCGCATCCAAAATCAGCAAGATCGAGACCACCGAGACTCGTCGCATCACCACCGGTGATCTGGACAAACTCATGGATCTCTACAAGATCGACGACCCGTCCAAACGCCTGGCCATGCACGCTTTGGCACGCGACGCCAAGGAGCGGGGCTGGTGGTCGAAGTACCGCGAGGTCTTCGGGGAACAGGCTCTGCCGGACTTCGAGGCAGAGGCCTCAGTCATCCGCAGTTTCGAGGGCCTGGTCATCCCCGGGCTACTCCAGACACCGGAGTACGCCGAAGCCCTGTTCCAGGGTGGGCGCTACACCGATGCCAAGGACATCGCCCACCGCGTGGACGCTCGGATGACACGGCGCGAGATTCTGTCCCGGATCAACCCCGTGCACTTCCGGGTCGTGATGGACGAGGCTGCCCTTCGGCGCATGGTAGGCAACGCCTCGATCATGGCGCAGCAGCTACGGCACCTTCTCGACATGGCGAAGATGCCCAACGTGGATGTTCAAGTAATCCCTTTCTCAGTAGGCTCTCACGCTGCTCTGGTCGCCCCGTTCAGCATCCTGGAGTTCCCCGAACACCTGGCCCCGCCTATCGTCCACGTAGACACCGTGACGGATTCAGTATTCTTCGAGCAGCCCAAGGATGTCGCGCGTTACGGCGCTACGTTCGGTGACATCCAGGGCACCGCACTGAGCACCACCCAGAGCGCCCGGTTCATCGCCGATGTGCTCACATCCCTAGAGAGCGACTGATGAGCAACGAGCTGGTTTTCCACAAGAGCAGCTATAGCGGGCAGGCGCCGAACTGCGTTGAGGTCGCCCACATCCCCACGGACTTCCGGAAGAGCAGCCACAGCGGTGCTGGTGAGAACTGCGTAGAGGTCGCCGACCTCCCCTGCGGTGCGGCCGTCCGGGACTCGAAGAACCCCGCCAAGGGGCACTTCCCCTTCCCCGCTACCGAGTGGTCCGCCTTCCTCCGCTCCGCCCGCCGCTAGGAACACGAACCCCACACGCGGCTTCGCCAGCAACGACAGGGGGTCCGGGGCACATGCCCCGGACCCCCTTGTTCGGTCGGTCAGTCACCCGGTCAGGAGAAGTCCTCGACGTTCTCCTCGGTGACGACCTCGACCGGGACCATCACGCTCTCCTCCAGGTCCTCCCCGTTCGCGGCGGCGATGGCGTTGCGCACCGCCACCCGGCCGATTTCGGCGGGCTGCTGGGCGACGGAGGCGTACAACGTGCCCCCGGTCACCGCTTCCAGTCCCTCCGGGGTGCCGTCGAAGCCGATCACCACGGCCTCCTCGCCCCGGGAGGACAGCGCGGCCGCCGCACCGAGCGCCATCTCGTCGTTCTCCGCGAACACCCCGTCGACGTCCCCGTTGCCCTGGAGCATGTTGGTCATCACGTCCAGGCCCTTGGAGCGGTCGAAGTCGGCGGGCTGCTGCGCGACCACCTCGATGCCGGGGTACTCGGCGATGCCCTCCGCGAAACCGGAGCCGCGCTCGCGGCTGGCGGAGGTACCCGGGGTGCCCTGCAGGACCACGATCCGGCCCTCTCCGCCGAGCTCCTCGGCCAGGGCCCGGGCCGCCAGCCGACCGCCCTCGACGTTGTCGGAGGCCACCAGGGTCTCGATGTCGGCTTCGGTGACCCCTCGGTCGGCCGCGATCACCGGGATGTCGGCGTTGTTGGCGCCGCGCACCGGAGGACCGGCGGCGTCGGAGTCCACCGGGTTGATCACCATCGCGTCCACCCCGGTGCTGATGAAGTTCTGGATCTGGTCGGCCTGCTGCGAGGCGTCGTCCTGGGCGTCGGTGACCACCAGGTCCACCCCGGCCTCGTCCGCCTCGGCCTGCGCGCCGTCGCGCATCTGCAGGAAGAACGGGTTGTTCAGGGTGGACAGCGACATCCCCACCCGGGGGCCGTCGGAGGAGGGGGTCGGCACCAGGAAGGACAGCACACCCACCACGGCCGCCGTGGCGGCCGCCGCGACCGCCAGCTGGATCCCGCGTCGGCGCCCGTTGCCACCGGAACCAGAACCGGTACCGGCACCGGCACCCGCGCCCGCTCCGCCGCCCGCACCGCCGGAGCGGCGGCGCAGGGTGTCGAACAGCACGGCCAGCGCGATGACCACACCGATCACGACCTGCTGCCAGAAGGCGGAGACCGAGAGCAGGTTCAGGCCGTTGCGCAGTACCGCCAGGATCAGCGCGCCGATCAGGGTGCCGAAGGCCGTGCCCACGCCGCCCGCGAGGCTGGCGCCGCCGATCACCACGGCGGCGATCGCGTCGAGCTCGTACCCCTGCGCGGCCTGCGGCTGCGCGGAGGCCAGACGGGAGGCGAGGATGACACCGGCCACCGCCGCGAACAGGCCGGACAGCGCGTAGATGCCCAGCTTCTGGCGCTTGACCCGGATACCGGACAGGCGCGCGGCCTCCTCGTTGCCGCCGATCGCGTACATCGCGCGCCCGGTGAGGGTGCGGCGCAGGATCACGGCGGTGATCAGGCCCATCACGACCATGATGACCACCGGAACCGGCAGCCAGCCACCCAGCGAGCCGCCCAGCTGGGCCACCGAGTCGGGCAGCGCGATGGGACTGCCCTCGGAGATCACCAGGGAGAGCCCGCGCCCCACCGACAGCATCGCCAGGGTGGCGATGAACGGCGGCAGTTTGCCGTAGGCGATCAGGGCGCCGTTGACCAGACCGCAGGCGGTGCCCGTGGCGGCGGCCAGCGGCAGCGCCAACCAGACCGGCACCCCCTCGACGGTGGCGAGGAAGGCCAGCACCGTCGCCGAGAGCGCGGCCACCGAACCCACGGACAGGTCGATCCCGCCCGCGATGATCACGAAGGTGACACCGAAGGCCAGGACCGCGATCACGGCGGCCTGCACGCCCACGTTGAGCAGGTTCTGCGCGGTGAGGAAGTCGCCGGAGAGCAGCGACATGACCACGACCAGCAGGGCCAGGGCGGTCAGGGCGCCGTTCTCCAGCAGGAAGCGGCGCAGGACGGGCCAGACGCCGCCGCTCCTCTGCGCGCCGCCGGTCTTCACTGTGTCAGTGGCCATCGTGGCCCTCCGCTCCGTTCGTGCCTGTGTTGCTTGCGGGGGTGGCGGCCAGCGCCAGGGACATCACGGCGTCCTGCGTGGCGTCCTCGGCGTCGAGCTCCCCGGTGATGCGGCCCTGGGCCATGACGAGGATCCGGTCACTCATCCCCAGCACCTCGGGCAGGTCGCTGGAGATCATCAGCACCGCGTGACCGGAGGCGGTGAGTTCGTTGACGAGCCGGTAGATCTCGACTTTCGCGCCCGCGTCGACACCCCGGGTGGGCTCGTCCAGGATCAGCACCCGTGAGTCGGCCAGCAGCCACTTGCCGATGACGACCTTCTGCTGGTTGCCGCCGGAGAGGGTGCGCACGTGCTGGTCGATACCGGACATGCGCACGCCCAGCTCAGCGGCGATCCGTCGGGCCGAGGCCCGCTGACCGGACCGGTCCACGAAGCCCGCGCGGCTGGTCGGGCCCAGGGTGACCAGGCCGAGGTTCTCCTCCACGGAGGCGTCCAGGACCAGGCCCTGGCCCTTGCGGTCCTCGGGCACCAGGCCCAGCCCGGCGTTCAACGCGGCCCTGACGTCGCCGCCGGGCAGCGGACGGCCCAGCACCTGGACCTCACCGGAGTCGTAGGGGTCGGCGCCGAAGACCGCACGCGCGACCTCGGTGCGGCCCGCGCCCACCAGCCCGGCCAGACCGACGACCTCGCCCGCGCGGACCTCAAGGTCGATGTCCTGGAACTGCCCGGAGCGGGTCAGGCCGCGCACCCTCAGCAGCGGCTCACCCGCTTCGGGGCGCTCACGCGGGTACTGCTCGTCGATGCTGCGGCCCACCATCAGCCGCACCAGCTCGTCCTGGGGGGTGTCGGCCCCCACGTGGGCGACCGAGCGGCCGTCGCGCAGAACGGTCACGCGGTCGGCGAGGGCGGCGATCTCCTCCAAGTGGTGGGTGATGAAGACGATGCCCACGCCCTCCTCGCGCAGCCGCCCGGCGATCGCGAAGAGCCGTTCGATCTCGCCGCTGGTGAGCACGGCCGTGGGCTCGTCCATGATCAGGACCCGGGCGTCCAGGCTGAGCGCCTTGGCGATCTCCACCATCTGGAGCTGGGCGATGCCCAGCCCGCGCACCTTGGCGCGCGGGGAGACGTTGACGCCCACCCGCTCCAGCAGCGCGGCCGCCTCGGCCTCCATACGCCGGTAGTCGACGAGGCCGAACCGGCGGGGCTGGCGGCCCAGGAAGATGTTCTCGGCCACCGTCACGTCGGGGACCAGGTTGAACTCCTGGTAGATGGTGGCGATACCCAGGCGCGCGGCGTCCTGGGCGTCCTTGATGACGACCTCGGCGCCGTCCACCAGGACGTGCCCGCGGTCGGGCCGGTGCGCGCCGGAGAGCACCTTGATCAGGGTGCTCTTACCGGCCCCGTTCTCGCCGAGCAGGGCGTGCACCTCGCCGCGGCGGAGGTCGAAGTCGACGTCGTCGAGCGCGACCACCCCCGGGAAGGCCTTGCGCAGGCCCTCGATGCGCAGCAGTTCGTCCGGACTACTCACGTGCGGCTCCTCCGGTCGCGGCTCGGTCGGTCTGGGGCGGTGTCGCGGGTTCGCCGCAGGAGCGGCGCACCACGAGGTGGGCGGGCAGGACGGTCGAGGCGGCCGGTTCCCCGGCGATGAGCGCGGCCAGCGCCCGCACCGCGACCCGGCCGAGCTCGGCGGTGGGCTGGGAGATCGTGGTGATCGGCGGGTCGGTGTGCGAGAACCACGGGATGTCGTCGAAGGCCGCCAGTCCGATGTCGTCCGGAACGCGCAGTCCGCGCGCGGCGATCGCGTCGAGGGCGCCCAGCGCCATGAGGTTGTCGGTGGCGAAGACGACGTCCGGGGGTTCGGGCAGCTCCAGGAACCGCTCGGTGGCCAGCCGTCCGCTCTCGGCCTGGAAGTCGCCCCGGCCCACGTACTCCTCCGGCAGCGGGATCCCGTGGGTGGTGAGCGCCTCGCGGAAGGAGTCGATGCGTTCGAGGCCGGTGGTGGTGGCCGTCGGCCCGGTGATGACCGCGATCCGGCGCCGGCCCAGGGCGTGCAGGTGGTCGACCAGGTCGCGGATGGCATCCCGGCCGTCGGCCCGCACCACGGGTGCGTCGGCGCCGGGGATCCAGCGGTCCACGAAGACCACCGGGGTCGGGCCCGCCGCGGCTTCGAGGGTCATGGGGGAGCGGCCGTCAGCGGGGGAGACGAGCAGCCCGTCGATGCGCCGCTCCAGCAGTCCGCGGACGTGGTGGTCCTCCAGGTCGGCCCGCTCGTCCGCGTTGCCGATGATCACGCTGTACCCCAGGGCCCGGGCTTCCTCCTCCACCGCTCTGGCGAGTTCGGTGAAGTACGGGTTGAGGACGTCGCTGATGACCAGGCCGATGGTGCCGGTCCGGTCGGTGCGCAGGGAGCGCGCGACGACGTTGGGCCGGTAACCGAGCGACTCGACCGCCGCGAGGACCCTTTCCCGAGCCCCGTCGCTGACCGACGGATGCCCGTTGAGCGCCCGGGACACCGTCGCCACGGACAGCCCCGACTCCGTGGCGACGTCCTTGATGCTCACCAAACCCGCTCACCCCCTCCTCGACCCGCGGCTACGGGCCGCTGCCGCGCCGCATGGAAACGTTTACATGGTTGAAAACGATTACATCATGCGTCATGACCACAGGAATTCACAAATCAGCTGCTCAGCGGGGTGGGGCCGTTCGGGCTGGTCAGCCTGTCGGCGCGTCGATCCGGGCGCGGTCGCTCCCGCCCTCGGACAGGAACAGGGCCAGCCGCTCCGCCTGCTCGACGACCTCGTCCTGTTCGCTGCTGTGCAGCGGCCGCAACGGGATGACGGCCACGGCGCCGTCCTTCCCGGTACGCCAGGTGGCGGCGACGCGGCCGTCCACCAGCACCACGCGTTCACCCGCGACCGACAGGCCCCGGTGCTCGTCGTCGATGATCCGGCTCCGGTAGTGGTAGCCCAGGACCGCGTTGTCGAAGGCGGGCAGGAAGCGCACCGGGGCCGGGGCGTCGGGGTCCGGGCGCGGGGCGTCGGGCAGGTCCAGTAGTTCGCGCCCGCGCTGGTCGCGGAAGGAGACGAGTCCGGGACGCAGCGCGGACACCGCCGCGGGCAGTCCGGCCAGCCCGCACCAGGAGCGCAGGTCGGTGGAGGTCGCGGGGCCGTACGCGGCGAGGTAGCGCCGGACCAGAGCCTGGCCGACCGGGTCCGCGCCCTCGGGCCCCTCCGGGGTGAGCGGGTCGATCTCCCGGCCCAGCCAGGACGAGAGCAGGACGTTGCGCACCCCGCCCCTGGCCCGCCAGAGGCCGCGTGGCGGGGCTTGGGCGACGGGAAGCAGCGCCGAGACCAGCATTTCGCCCAACGGCCGCCTGCCCACCGCGGGCCAGCGCTCGGCGAGCGCGGCGACCAGTTCGCTCATGCTGCGCGGCTCACCGTCGGACATCACCGCGCGGCCCGCCGCGGCCAGCTCGGCCAGGTCCACGTCCTTGAGGTCCTCGCGGTACACGCCCATGACCCTCTGGCGCAGCATGGCGTCGAACCGCGAGCGCCAGGCGAGGGCGTCCTCGGCGGTGACCAGGTGCACGGTGCGCCGCATGAGATGGACGCGTACCGCACGGCGTTCGGTCAGCAGGTCCGACAGCTCCACCGGGGCGAAGGAGCGCAGCCGCGCCCAGAGCCCGACGAACGGTTCCTGGGGTTCCTGGGCCTGGATGCCGCCGAGGTGGGCCACGGTGTCCAGGGGTGAGAGGTCGGTGGGGGCCAGCAGCGCCTGCCGGGCCAGGGTGGCGCGGTTGAGCGCCCGGTCGTCCAGCACGGTCGCGGTCTTGGCGGGCATCGTGTGTTCCTCTGTTCCGGTTGTTCCAGGAGCACCATGGCAGAAGTGGAGGTCAGGTTCTGTCCTCTTGACCCGTGTCCCGGCTCAGCGGGGGAGGGCAGGTGGAACGGCAGCGGCTTCGAGGCGGTCGCGGTGCCGCTCCTGGTCTGGGTCTTCTCCGGGTTGAGGGGACGGTGAGAAGGGGCTGAGCGTGTCCGATTCCGGGCAGCGGCCTATTCACCGGCTTCCAGCCAGGGCTGCGACCACAGGGCCGGGGAGCGGAGGAGCAGGGCAGCAGGGGAGACGACGCAGGCGGGCCCCGAAGGAGCCCGCCTGCGTTTCCTGCATCGTCAGTCCGATCTGGGTGGTTCCGTGACCGCCGGTTCCGCGGTGCGGGAGTGGTGCTGGCAGCTGGTGTCGTCGGGTTCGGTGCGCAGGTCGCGCAGGAAGCTGACGACCACGCCCACGATCACCACGAGGAAGGGTGCCGACGCCACGATGACGGTCTGCTGGAGGGCGCCGAGGCCTCCCGAGAGCAGCAGGATGATCGCCAGGGCTCCGGTCATCGCACCCCACAACAGCAGGATCGGGGTCCTGGGTCGGATGGAACCGTGGGTGGTGAGCATGCCCAGCACGTAGGTGTTGGCGTCCGCCCCGGAGACGAAGAAGAGCACCGCCAGGACCACCACCAGCGTCGCCGTCACCACGGGGAACGGGAACTCCGCCAGGGTCGCGAAGAAGGCGCTGTTCAGGTCTGCCGCCGTGGCGCCCGCGATGTCCGTGCCCTGGTCCATGTCCAGCTCGATGGCCGTACCGCCGAAGACCGAGAACCAGGCGAAGAAGGCCAGGCTCGGCATGCCGAGCACGACCAGGATGAACTGGCGGATGGTACGGCCGCGCGAGATACGCGCGAGGAACAGGCCGACGAAGGCGCCCCAGGACACCCACCATGCCATCATGAAGTAGGTCCACCCCTGGAGCCACTCGGTGTCACCGAAGGCCGGGCCGCGCAGGCTCATCAGCAGGAAGTCGCCGCCGTACTGGCCGAAGGACTCCAGGAAGAGCGAGAGCAGGAACGCCGTCGGGCCCAGGAACAGCACGAACAGGAAGAGCACCGCTGCGACGGAGAGGTTGACCTCGCTGATGTAGCGGATACCGCGCTTGATCCCGGAGGCCGCCGAGAGGCTGAACAGCACCGTGACCGCGACCACGATGACGACCTGGGTGGTGGTCCCGGTGGGCGTGCCCAGGATCCGGTTCAGTCCGTTGTCGATCTGCAGGGCCCCCAGACCGAGCGACGTGGTGGTGCCGAACAGGGTGGCGAAAACCGTGAAGACGTCGATGGCCTTGCCGACCGGCCCGTCGGCGTGCCGTCCCAGCAGCGGCCGGAACAGGGCGCTGACCAGGCCGGGCCGCTGCTTGCGGTGCATCGAGTAACCCAGGGCGAGACCGAAGACCGCGAAGATCGCCCAGGCGTGCAGGCCCCAGTCGAAGAAGGAGTACTGCAGCGCCAGGACCGCGGCCTGCGGGGTGCCCGGCTCGGCCAGGCCGTGCGGGGGAGTGGTGAAGTGCGAGATCGGCTCGGCGATGCCGTAGGAGACCAGGCCGATACCCATCACCGTGCACAGGATCATGGCGATCCAGGTGTGCGTGGCGAACTCGGGGCGGTCCTCGTCGGCGCCCAGCCGGATCCGCCCGAACCGGCTGAAGGCCAGTCCGACCAGCAGCGCCAGCAGGAGCAGCGGGAGCAGCAGGTACGCCCAGCCGAAGCCGGAGGTGACCCGGTTCAGGGCGGCGTTCATCGTGGCCGTCTGGTGCTCCGGGGCGAGGACGCCCCAGACCACGAACAGCGCCGAGAGCGCCAGGGAGGCCCAGAAGACCACCCCGACCCGTCCTCCTCCGGCCGTGACTTCCCGTCCGTCCGGTCCCTCCGGTTCAGCTCGCTCGTCTGTGCTCGGGCCATGGGTGGCTTGCAAGGAAGTGGACCGCCTGTGTGTCGGTGGATGCTGGAGAGCCTGCCTGTGGCGCGCACGACGGATGACGCGAAGCTACGCGGAGAACCTGTGTGCCGTGCGAAGAATCAGCCGGTCGGTTTCAAGGCGAACGTGACGGATCCCAAGGGGGAGCAAGCGCGGTGGCGAACGCAACGCCGCGGAACGGTCGGAAACCGCCTCCTGGCGTCGGCATCCGCACACCGAACCCGCGCGGGGCGAACGGTGGATGATCCAGCCGCCCGGGCCGCGGGGTCGGCAGAAGCCTCTGACGAGCGTACTCGCACGTGGGGGCAGGTGTACTACCAGGAGGTACGGGAGGCGGGTCACACTTTCCGGGACGGGTGACCGGGTGGCCCGCTCTGCTGGGAAGGGGATCGACACGATCACGCTCGTCGGCTCCATCAGGTCAAGGGGGCCAAGCGGGTGCCTCCCGGCCGCAGGTAACCGTGGGCCGAGCCCAGGAAGCCGCTGTTCCGCTGCCCTGCCTGTGCGGGGAGCAGCCTCCTCGGAACGGAGGTTGGCTCCTCCCGAGCGCCCGTTGGCACCCCGGACGGCTCGTGTGGCAGTGACCCTTATATACGGTGTGTTCTGGCGGGCTTCTTCGCCCGCACGCATCACGAGCACATCCCGGCTGACTGCCCGTCCCGCCGTGTGAATCTCTGGCGGGAACAGGCGACCGACCACCGGTCAACGCACCTTCCACTTGGTTCCCCACCCGGCTTCGCGGGCCCGGGGGAGAGGAAGCCGAGTTGAGCTGGGGGATCCTGGGGACTCTCGTCTGCCTGTCTTTTCTCGACATGGCCAGCCCGGCCATCATCGGGGTCACGCTCTACATCCTCCTGAGCCGGTCGAACTCCGCGGCCAGGCCGCTGGCCGTCTACCTGTCCACCATCACCGCGTTCTACTTCGCGTTCGGCTGCTCGCTCATACTCGGCCTGGGGAAACTGGTCGACCACCTGGTCGAGCTTTCCCACAGCCCCGTGCTGGCCTGGGGAGCCCTCGTGGTCGGTGTCGCCCTGTCGGCCCTGGGCCTCGTCGTCCGCTCCAAGCCGGGGCTCCGGCTCAGACCGCCCGCGCTGAAGGCCAGGTCGATGGTGGGACTGGGGCTGGCCACGGCAGTGGTGGGGGCGGGCACGGCGTTGCCCTATCTGGGAGCGATCGGTGTCATGACAGCGGCGGGGCTCCCAGCGGTGCAGTGGGTCCCCGCCCTCGCCGTCTACAACATCGTGATGGTGTCGCCGTCGATCCTGCTCTACCTGGGCCACCGCACCCTGGGAACGGGGTTCCGCGACCATCTGAGGCGCTGGCGGGAGCGTTTGGAGGCCGGTTCCCGGAAGGTGACCGGATGGATGCTGACCATCTCAGGCGCAGC
Organism: Nocardiopsis metallicus; assembly: GCF_014201115.1. GTDB lineage: Bacteria > Actinomycetota > Actinomycetes > Streptosporangiales > Streptosporangiaceae > Nocardiopsis > Nocardiopsis metallicus. The sequence continues at coordinate 3,393,728 of NZ_JACHDO010000001.1, read as the reverse complement.
ACTTGCGGTCTCCGGCCTCGTGGGAACCGGTGTGTTCACGGGCGCCGGGTAGCGATCCGACGGGGGCGTGACAGAGTCAGGACGAAGCGCTGGCCCCGAGCCTGTGAAGAGCGTTGGGGCCGTGGGAGGGTCTGACAGCAGCTGGGCTCGGTGTGCCCTCTGGTGAAGTACTTGAACGGCCGGGTTCGCTCGGAGGCCCCCAAGCCCCCCGTGTGACGCGGACACGCCTAGGGGCGGGTGCCGGATGTCTTCCGGTACCCGGCCCTAGGCGATCAAACCATGTGGGCGATACAGGACTCGAACCTGTGACCCCTACCGTGTCGAGGTAGTGCTCTAGCCAACTGAGCTAATCGCCCTTATGGAAATGTGGTGCGCATGGAGCCGGAGACGGGAATCGAACCCGTGTGCAGGGATTTGCAGTCCCTTGCCTCAACCACTCGGCCACTCCGGCTTGCAGAAGCACGGGGGAACCGAGTGGCACCCATGCGTGCCTTTCTCCGAGCGGACGACGGGATTCGAACCCGCGACCCTCACCTTGGCAAGGTGATGCTCTACCAGCTGAGCCACGTCCGCGTGTGGTCCGGGGTCTCCCCCGGGCCCGATCCGATTGTGCCACCTGTGGCGGCCCAACGCGAATCGCTCGAGCGGACGACGGGATTCGAACCCGCGACCCTCACCTTGGCAAGGTGATGCTCTACCAGCTGAGCCACGTCCGCGCGGCGAGTTCCTGTGTGGCCCCGGTGTCCCCGGCGCCGCGTCCCTCGCTGCGTTAAGAACTCTAGCGGAAGGTTGGGGGAAGTGCGAAATCGGTTGTGTGCGGGGGCTCGTGCGCGCCCTGCCGGGGCAGGCCTGGCCGGCCCGCCGCGGCGACAGGAGCTACTTCTCCACGTGCGCGGGGGTGGACGGCATGTCCGGGCGCGGAGGAGCGGACAGGTACTGGCCGACCCGCTCGATCACCTTGTTCATCTCGTAGGCGATCAGGCCCACGTCGCTGTCGGCGTCCGACATCAGGGCCATGCACGCACCCTCGCCGGCGGCGGCGACGAAGAGGAACGCTCGGTCCATCTCGATGATGCTCTGTCGGATGTTCCCCGCGGCGAACTGCTTGCTCGCTCCTCCCGCGAGACTGTGCAGACCGGAGGCGATGGCCGACAGGTGCTCGGCGGCGGGGCGGTCGAGCCCGCTGGAGGTGGCCATGAGCAGGCCGTCGGTGGACAGGACGATGGCGTGTTGTGTGCCCGAGGCGCGGGTGAGGAGGTCGTCCAGCAGCCAGCTGAGTTCGCCGCGGGCGGTGCTCGGTGGGGTCATGTCTCTCTTTGCTGTGTCTGGTGTGGTCGTGCGTGGCGGGACACGCGCGCTGCGGGACGCTTCGCGTGCACCGGACTGCAGAGGCGGCTAGGGGAGGCTGCCACCGGTCCCGCATAAGCGTTGCCCAGATGATAGTCATTCGTAACTTATCTGTCCGGCTGCAGCCATCGGCCCCGGGTGGGCCACCCCGCGTGGCCAACGGTTCTGACCAGTGATGACGGGGGCCCGCGCAGAGTTGGAAAACCGGACCAGCGGCCGGTGCCGGACAGGGGACTTGTCAGGGTCTCGCCCCGGCGGTACGGCTGGCCTGTCGGATCTCCAGGCGAGGGGAGGGCCCGAGGTGGGAGGATTCGAGGTGTCACCGGCCCGAGCAGGGCCCTTGAGGACTTGGGGGTTGGAATGAGGGTGTGGATCGCTGGCGCCGGTTACGGTCGCGGCGCCGTTCTGGAGGAGAAGGAAGCGCGGATCCCGGTGCTCGACCACGGGATCACCGTGGGGGACGGCGTCTTCGAGACGGTACGCGCGCGCAACGGCAGGCCGTTCGCGCTCACCCGGCACCTGAAGCGGCTGGCCCGCTCCGCGCGGGGGCTGGGTATGGACGAGCCCGACCTGGAACTGATCGGGGACGGGGTGGCCCAGGCCATCGCGGCCAACCCGGAGCTGACCGACGCCCGCGTGCGCGTCACCGTCACGGACGGGGCCGGACCGCTCGGTTCGGACCGCGGCACGGGGGAGCAGACCGCGATCGTGGCGCTGGGCCCCTTCCCCGGTATCGCCCCGGTCACGGACGTGTCCCTGGCGCCCTGGCCGCGTAACGAGTTCGGGGCGCTGGCCGGGCTCAAGACCACCTCTTACGCGGACAACGTGCGGGCCCTGGCCTACGCGCGCGAGCGCGGGGGCAGCGAGGCGATCTTCCGCAACATCAGCGGGAACCTGTGCGAGGGAACCGGGAGCAACATCTTCGTGGTGCTCGACGGCAAGCTCGTCACCCCGCCGCTCTCGGCCGGTCCGCTGGCCGGCATCACCCGGGAGCTGGTCCTGGAGTGGTTCGGCGGAGAGGAGGAGGACGTTCCGATGGAGCGGCTTCCGGAGGTCTCCGAGGCCTTCCTGACCTCCACCGGCCGTGACGTGCAGCCGATCCTCAACATCGACGACCAGCGCGTGTCGGACGAGGCGGGGCCGGTCACGGCGAAGGCGATGGCGGTGTTCGCCGAGCGCTCGGCGGCCGACATCGACCCGTGAGGGGTTGACGGCGCACGGGAACCCGTGCGGAAGACGACAGGGGAGGGGGACGGCGCCCAGGCGCCGTCCCCCTCCCCGCCTCCTGCGGTCCCGCGACTTCTCGGGCGCGCCCGCTCCTGGGGGCGAGGGGCGGCGTGCGCTCCCGCGGGCGTGTGCTCCTGGGAGCGGCTCGGGAACGCGCGTGACCCTCAGGAGTGGAGGTGCTGCTCGATCTCGTCGTCGAGGTCCACGAACTGGGCCTCCTGGCCGGCCGGGACGATCTCGTAGGTGCGGTGGAGGAACTCCGCCAGCGGGGAGACCTGGGTGTCGAACTCGGCCTGGCCGAAGGGCGAGGAGAGCGCGATGCTGACCGAACGGTCGCCGCTCTCGTCCTTGGAGGGCCACACGCGGACGTCGCCCTCGCCGACGGGGCGCACGATGCCCACGGTGAGGAGTTCGCGCGCGAAGATCCACTCGACGGGGTTGTCCTCGCCGGTGTGGAACGCCACGCGGATCGCGTACGGGTCGTCAGCGCTGTAGTCGAGTCGTGCGATCAGGGGAACCGCGGTGCGCTCCGGGACCACGAGTCGCAGGCCCAGCTCGGCGGTGGCAGTCGTGTCGCTACTGTTCATGTTCGCCAAACCTTTTCTCGTCCGGCCCAGAGTCCTGGGTCGCGGGCCGGGTTGCCGTCTCACTCGCTCCAACGCGGCTGGCCGCGGACTATGACGTGAGTACGGAGAATTTCTTGGTCGGTGGGACCGGAGGTCTCGCTGCCCGCCCAGCGGGGCCAGCGCGCCGCGTCGCGGCACCACGATCCTTCGTCACTGTAATGACCAGGGGAAACCAAAGATTTCCCCATGATGAGTGGCCCGTGTCACGCGGAGGTCAATCCGCGGTCGCTTCGGGAGGGTCCACGGGTGCGGGAACTCCTACTCATTGCGGGGATCGCGGTCGGCAAAGGAAACCTGTGGGATCCCGCCGACCATTAAATGTGACCTCGGTCACATGCCTCTGGGGTCGCTGGGCGAAGCCGGGTGCGTCGACCACTCCCGAACATGCGCTAGAGTTTTTCTTGTCAGGCCGACGAGGCCGGACGGGGCGGCAGCCCAGAGGGGCGATTAGCTCAGTTGGCTAGAGCGCATCGTTCACACCGATGAGGTCACTGGTTCGAGTCCAGTATCGCCCACATGGCAGAGGGACCCACTCCGTATCACGCGGACTGGGTCCCTCTTTTTTGTTTTTGGTCCGGGCAACCCCGGGCAACGTGCGGGTATGCGGCCGGGGCCGGGTTTCGGTATCGGGTCGGAACGGGAAAAGTTCCCGCCCGTAAGTCCCGCCCAGGATCAGGTCCCCGCGGGCGGGCTCCGCTCACCCCGTCGAGGTGCTCACTCGCTCGGACTGCCCGCAGGAGGGGAGTCCGGCCCGGAGGCGTTTCCACGGCGCGCGGCCTTGACGTCCCTGCGCTCGCGTCGGCGCTCCAGGTACTGGTTCTTGGTCCTGACCGCCCACTTCTCGCCCCTGCGGGCCCATACGCGCGCGGGGCGCAGCAGACGGTGGGCCCAGCGGAACTCGGTGCTGAGGATGAGCAGTCCGAGGAGGACCGAGGCGATCCCGGGGCCGGGCAGGACCATCATGACGATCCCGGCCAGGACGACGACGGTGCCCACCGTGCCGACCAGGACACGCCAGGGGATGTGCAGGACGGGGTGGGTGTGCATCCGCTTCCGGAACAGGCGAAGCCGTGCGCGCAGGCGCCTCCACCGTCGTACGCGGGCATGGTGAGTGGGGGATGTCTCCGGGGCCGGGGGCCCGTTGGGTGGGCTCGGTGACATGCGCTCACAGTATTCGGTCGGTGCGACGGATGCATTCAGGTCGAGCTTGATGGGCGTGATCGGATGTCTGCTGATTCTCACCGATCCCGCTGGTCTGATCAATGGTTCCCGCGGGGGCTGCGGAGAATCCCCGGAAAACGTGATGATCTATGACAGAACCTTCCGGTGCCGGCCGCTCCAAACTCTCCAGTGAGCTTCGCGGGTACGGCGGAGAACCGGGCGAGGGTGCTCCCTCGCGGCCGAATCCCCCGGCCGAATCAGGACGGTTCGCCCTTGGTCCCCCCGTGCCCCCCTCCGAGACCCCGGGCCGCTGTCGCCGCCTCAGGGCCTCTCGCCCGCCGCTCGGGCGCACCCGCCGCTCCCCTGTGGACAACCAGAAGCACCTCCACCCCGGAGCCGATAGCATCGGGGGAGCGAAACGCCTGGCCTCGAAGTGTCGGCCACTGGCCCGGCCGTCGGCCGGTTCGCTCCACGACATCGACGTAATCCCTAGGAGTCACCGTGTCCGCCGCGTCTGAGCTGCACATCACCCTCGCCGGAACCCAGCGTGCGGTGGCGGCCACGACTACCGCGGGGCAGGCGCTGGAGGCGGACGGCAGGACCGTGATCGCCGCCCTGGTCAACGGTGAGCCCCGCGACCTCGCCTGGGAGCTCTCCGACGGCGACGCCGTCGAGCCCGTCGCGATCGACTCCGAGGAGGGGCGGGCGATCCTGCGCCACTCCACCGCGCACGTGCTCGCCCAGGCCGTCCAGGAGCTCTTCCCCGAGGCCAAGCTGGGCATCGGCCCGCCCGTCGACAACGGTTTCTACTACGACTTCGACGTCGCCGAGCCCTTCACCCCCGCCGATCTCAAGAGCATCGAGAAGAAGATGCAGCAGATCATCAAGCAGGGGCAGCGCTTCGACCGCCGCGCCGTCTCCGACGACGACGCCCGCGCCGAACTGGCCACCGAGCCCTACAAGCTGGAGCTGATCGGCCTCAAGGGCGGCGCCGCGGAGGCCGCCGAGGGCGCCTCCGCCGAGGTCGGCGCCGGTGAGCTCACCATCTACGACAACATCCACTCCCGCACCGGCGAGCTGTGCTGGAAGGACCTGTGCCGCGGTCCGCACGTCCCCACCACCAAGGCCATCCCGGCCTTCAAGCTGATGCGCACCGCCGCCGCCTACTGGCGCGGCAAGGAGACCAACCCGCAGCTCCAGCGCGTCTACGGCACCGCCTGGGAGTCCAAGGACAAGCTCAAGGAGTACCTGGCCTTCCTGGAGGAGGCCGAGAAGCGCGACCACCGCAAGCTCGGCTCCGAACTTGACCTGTTCTCCATCCCGGACGAGATCGGCTCCGGCCTGGCCGTCTTCCACCCCAGGGGCGGCATCATCCGCCGGGTGATGGAGGACTACTCCCGCAAGCGCCACGAGGAGGGCGGCTACGAGTTCGTCTACTCGCCGCACGCCACCAAGAGCGCCCTGTTCGAGAAGTCGGGGCACCTGGACTGGTACGCGGACGGCATGTACCCCCCCATGCAGCTCGACGGCGGTCAGGACTACTACCTGAAGCCGATGAACTGCCCGATGCACAACCTGATCTTCGACGCGCGCGGGCGCTCCTACCGTGAGCTGCCGCTGCGCATGTTCGAGTTCGGCACCGTGTACCGGTACGAGAAGTCCGGTGTGGTGCACGGCCTGACCCGCGCCCGCGGCTTCACCCAGGACGACGCGCACATCTACTGCACCAAGGAGCAGATGGCGGACGAGCTCGACTCGCTGCTCACCTTCGTGCTGGACCTGCTGCGCGACTACGGCCTGGAGGACTTCTACCTGGAGCTGTCCACCAAGGACCCGGAGAAGTACATCGGCGACGACGCCAACTGGCAGGAGGCCACCGACACCCTGCGTCGGGCGGCCGAGAAGCAGGGCCTGGAACTGGTCCTGGACCCGGGCGGCGCCGCCTTCTACGGCCCGAAGATCTCCGTACAGGCCAAGGACGCCATCGGCCGCACCTGGCAGATGTCCACCATCCAGGTGGACTTCAACCTGCCCGAGCGCTTCGACCTGGAGTACACCGCGGCCGACGGCACCCGCCAGCGCCCGGTGATGATCCACCGCGCGCTGTTCGGTTCGATCGAGCGGTTCTTCGCCGTGCTGCTGGAGCACTACGCGGGCGCGTTCCCGGCCTGGTTGGCCCCGGTCCAGGCGGTGGGCATCCCGATCGCCGACGAGCACGTCCCCTACCTCCAGGAGGTCGCCGCCAAGCTGCGCGCGGAGGGGATCCGGGTCGAGGTCGACGCCAGCGACGACCGCATGCAGAAGAAGATCCGCAACGCCCAGAAGCAGAAGGTCCCCTTCATGCTGCTGGCCGGTGACGAGGACATCAGCAAGAACGCGGTGTCCTTCCGCTACCGCGACGGTTCGCAGAACAACGGTGTGCCGGTGGAGGAGGCGGTGGCCGAGATCGTCGCCGCCGTCCGCGAGCGCCGCCCGTAGGGGCAGCCGAGGCGCGTTCGGCGCCCCCCGCACGCGAAGAGCGCCCGCCCCCCAGCTGGGGGGCGGGCGCTCCACCGTTTCGGGAGGGGCCGGATCAGCCGCGCTCACGCGGGCTCTTGTCGTCCTTGTCGTCCTTGAAGAGGTCCTCACGGGAGATCTTCGCGGTGGCGTTGGGGTCCGGCGCGGTCTCCTCCTCGTCGTCGCGGAACAGGTCCGCGCGCGAGATGCGGTGCGTGGCATTGGGGTCGCTCATGGGGTAACTGCTCCTCGTGCGTTGGGGTATGCCGGATTTTATCCGCCTCGCCTGACGGAACCGTACGCTCGGGGCCGGATACCCACGGTTGTGCTCTGTCCGTAGATGATGGGTTCGTACTCGCTGATCCCGTGGTGCTGTGGTTCAGGACCCCGTGGTGTTGCGTTCCCAGGCTTGCTCGGGGACCCGGCTCATCAGTTCGATCAGGTAGTCCGCCGCGGTCAGGGCGCGGTCGGGGTCCAGGCGCATGGCCGCCCAGGTCATGACGTGGCCGCCGGTGAAGCGTACCGGCAGGGAGCGCGAGCGGCAGTCCGACAGCAGCCAGGAGACCGTGCCGTGGTCCAGGACGGCGCGGGCGAAGCGGTCGTCGGAGCTGACGGTGTGGAAGGCCTCGGCGAAGGCCCGGTCGACCTCCTCCGGGTCGCCCCGGCCGTCCAGGGACACGGTACGCGCCAGGTCGCGGCGGCGGATCTCCAGTTCGCCTCCGCCGCCCGGCGCGTGCACGGCCACGACGCGGTGGGTGTGCCGGGCCTGTCCGGTGCCGCGCCGCGCGGACGTGGGGGCGCTGTGGCTGAGTTCGTACATCGTGACCAGGTGCGCGCCGCGGCGACCGGTGAGCACGTGCCGTACCCGGGGGTCGCGCCCGCGCAGGGCCAGGGGCGGCGTCGCCTCCTCCAGCGGCCGCGGATGGTGCTCGGTGTAGTGCCAGCCGTGTTCGTCGGCCCAGTGCCGCAGCTCGCTGACCCGTTCCTTGCGAAAATGCGCGGCGACCGTGATCACCCCGGCCGACACCACCACGGCGACCAGGGCGATCAGGGACAGAGCGCCTTCCATCCGGTCTCTCCTCCGGTGGGGAAATGTGGGGGCCAGGGGCCCGTGGCTGCCCCGCGTCGCGGGCCGGGCGCCGTGAGCCCGAAAATCAGGGGGCCCGCACTGGCCGTATGGGTCCATTCTGTTCCGATAAGTGGTGCTTGTCACCCCTCGGTGTTGTCTCTCGGTGACACTGGGCAGGTGTGCGCCCTGCGCTGGGCCCCTCTCCCCGGCCGACCCACGGCCCTCCCCGACGGACCGCGGACACCGGCGGGGACCGGTCCCCAGCAGCGCGCATGCTCGGATTTCGTGGGTCTGGCGGGCGTCGGTTCCGAACTCATCGCCGGGGCGAACCACGCAGGGCCGATACTGAGAGTGACTAGGTGAATGCGGGCTTCCTGTTGTCCGGAAGTGGCCAGGGAGTCGCCGGAATCAGCTGGAGGTCGCGCAGGATCTGTTCCGGGGTGGGCCGGTAGGCGGCGGGTGCGGTCAGCGCGGCGTGCACCGGGGGGAACAACTCCGATGGGAGCCCGGCCAGGTCGGCCGCACCGCGCAGCACCCGACGGGTGACGGTGCCGACGCTCCCGCGCCCGAAGGGGTTGCGGCCGGTGGCGGCGTAGGCGGTCAGCTGCCCCCACGAGAACACGTCAGAGGCGGTGGTGGCGGGCGCGCCCAGGAGCCGCTCGGGCGCGATCCAGCCGGGGGTGCCCGCCACCCCGCCCGCCCGGGTGTTGGCGGCGACGTCCACGGAACGCCCGTCGCGGCCCGGGGCGTACGCGTGACCCGTCGGGGGATAGGGGGCGCTGTCCAGGGCACGGGCGATTCCGAAGTCCAGGATCCGGGGGCCGTCCGGGGAGATGATGACGTTGCTCGGCTTGAGGTCGCGGTGCACGAGCCCGGCGCCGTGGATGTCGGCCAGCGCCGAGGCCACTCCGGCGGCCAGCCGGGTCAGGGAGCGGCCGATCAGCGGGCCGGTGCTCCTGACCCGTGCGTGCAGGGTCGGCCCGGGGATGAACTCGGTGGCGAGCCAGGGGCTCGGGGCCCGGGGCGCGGCGCCGATGAAGCGCGGCACGAAGCGGCTGCGGACGCGGCGCAGTGATCCGACCTCACGGGCGAAGCGGGCCCGGAACTCCGGCTCGTCGGCCAACTCCGGGTGCACGGCCTTGACCGCGACCAAACGCCCGAACCGGGAGCGGCCCAGATAGACGGTGCCCATCCCGCCGGACCCCAGACGCCCCAGTAACCGGTGCGGGCCCAACCGGGCGGGGTCGTGCGCGCCCAGGGGCGTGAACGCGGGCAGGGAACGGCGTGGGGAGGTGAACACGGCGTCGGTACCTCGCGGGGGGTTAGGGGGCGGAGGGGCGGCCGCCCTGACCGGTGACGGAACCGTCACACAGTGAGAGGCTCTGGTGTGTCCGACGCGCCGGAACCCCGAGAAGTTCGGCGCTGCAGGGGGTCTCTGCCGGTTTTCGGGTGGCGGAGAGGCAGGTATTCCGTTCCCGGGAAGAGAAGGAGCGCGCGCCCGGCTCCCGGTGCCCGGTGTCCCCGACTTGACGACCCCGGAGGTTTCGGTGGCCTCGACGCAGTCGCCCCGACCGTGCCGACGCGGGCGAGTCCAGACCGCGATGACCTCTAGGGCGCCTTCGAGGCCCTTGAAGTCCTCCGCGTTCCGTGTGTCAGAGGGGCGGCCCGTGAACGGAGGCGATCGAGGCGATCATCAGATCCATCCTGCGCGGTTTCGGGCCGCGGTTCGCCGCGATGGTCAAGGCGACCAGGGTGCCGTAGCGTGCGGCAGCTTCACCACCCAACGGCAGCGGCACGAAATCCACGGCCGCGCCCCGGAGCCGTTCTGTGCGCACGGCTCTGGCCACGGGCTCCTTCGCCATGGCGACCCCCTGATGGAGTTCAGCCACGGTGACGGAGGTGATCTCGGGAAAGTCCGGCGGGACCGCAGGGTCGAGATCGGGTCGGTCGATGACGGCGCGGGTGCCGAGGACCCCGGACGCGTGGCCTTCAGGCGTGTTCGTCCTCGCCGCCCCGATCTTCGTCGCCGAGGAACTCATCGGCTTCGTCCCTCATTTCGGCATGGTCGACGCCTGGCGGGCGCCGGTGGCGCTCGACCAGTTCCTGAGCGCTGAGTTTGCGCCCGCGGGCGATGGGCCTCACTTCGGCGACCTCCACCCCGTTACGCGTGACATGGAAGGTTTCCCCGGCCTCCACCGCGTCCATGACAGCGGCGGCCTTGTTTCGGAACTCCCTCTGCGTGATCCTCTTCACGTATCGAACGCAGCCCTGCGTGTCTCATCGTGCTACGGACTCCTTTGAGGCGCGGACACGGGAACGCGGCCCCGGGAACTCCATCTGGGTTTCGATGACGCCGTCCGGGGCCGCGGGTCTGTGGGCCTGCGGGGCTCTAGGCGGGGAGCCCGAGTTCCCTCGCGATGAGCATCTTCTGGACCTCGCTCGTCCCTTCACCGATCTCGAGGATCTTGGCGTCGCGGTAGAAGCGGCCCACGGCGTAGTCGTTCATGAATCCGTAGCCGCCGAAGACCTGGGTCGCGTCGCGGGCGTTGTCCATCGCGGCGTTGGAGGCGATGAGCTTGGCGATCGCCGCCTCCTTCTTGAAGGGCTCTCCGGCGAGCATCCGGGAGGCCGCGTCGTAGTAGGCCAGACGCGCGCTGTAGGCGCGGGACTCCATCTCGGCGATCTTGAACTGGATCGCCTGGTAGGCGCCGATGCTGTGGCCGAAGGCCTGGCGCTCGTGGGCGTAGCGCACGCTCTCGTCCACGCAGCCCTGGGCCAGCCCGACGGAGAGCGCGGCGATGGCGATGCGGCCCTCGTCGAGGATGCGCAGGAACTGGGCGTAGCCGCGCCCGCGCTCACCGACCAGGTTGGCTTCGGGGACGCGGCAGTCCTCGAAGACGAGCTCGTTGGTGTCCGAGGCGTTCCAGCCGACCTTGGAGTACTTCTGGCCCACGGAGAAGCCCGGGGTGCCCTTGGGGACCAGGATCGAGGAGATCTCCGGTCGGCCGTCCCCGCGCTTGCCGGTCACCGCGGTCACCGTGACCAGGGCGGTGATGTCGGTGCCCGAGTTGGTGATGAACGACTTGGTCCCGTTGATCACCCACTCGCCGTTCTCCAGGCGCGCGGTGGTCTTGGTCGCCCCGGCGTCGGAGCCGCCGTCCGGTTCGGTCAGGCCGAACGCGCCGAGTGCCTCGCCCGAGGTGAGCTTGGGCAGGTAGGTCTTCTTCTGTTCCTCGGTGCCGAAGCGGTGGATCGGCATCGCACCGAGGGACACCCCCGCTTCGAGGGTGATCGCCACCGAGGAGTCCACCCGGGCCAGTTCTTCGAGAGCCAGGCACAGGGCGAAGTAGTCGCCGCCCATGCCGCCGTGCTCCTCGGGGAAGGGCAGCCCGAACAGGCCCATCTGGCCCATCTTGGCGATGATGCCGTAGGGGAACGCGCCCCGCTCGTAGAAGTCGCCGATCACCGGCGCGACCTCGGTCCGGGCGAAGGTCTCCACGGCGGCCCGCAGGTCGGCGTGCTCGGTCGAGAGTTCGTGGCGGTTCATCGCTGCTCCTCGGTGGTGGAGGTGGAAGGGGCGCCGGCCGGGTTCTCGGCCGACGCGGTGAGGGGGTCGACGGTGACCAGGACGGCGTCCATGGGCACGGAGGAACCGGGGCGGACCGCCACGGTGGTGACGGTTCCGTCCACGGGCGCGGCCACGGAGTGCTCCATCTTCATCGCCTCGACCACCACGAGGGTGGTCCCGGCGGTGACCTCCTGGCCCACCCGGACCGGGACGTCGAGCACGGTGCCCGGCATGGGGCTGCGCACCGTGCCGTCGGCGGCGGCGTCGTCCTCGCGCAGCGCGGCGGTGACGGGCTCCTCGTGCAGGGTCCAGGCCGAGCCGTCTGCGCCCAGCCACCGGTGCGCGGTGGCCGGGTCGTCGGCGCGCAGGTAGGTGCGTGTCCGGTCGGGGGTGGTGACGGTGAGCCGGGTGCCGTCGGCGGAGCGCCGGGCGTGGACCCGCACGGGCTTCCGGCCGGTCGTCCCGTGCTCTGCGGTGACGGGTTCGGTCCCCGAACCGGGCTCGGAGCCGGGACCCTCCACGCTCACCAGGTAGCGCCCGGCGGCGCCGTCGCGGCGGACCCGGACCACGGTCGCCTCGTGCCCGGGCGCGCGCAGCCGCCACGGGGTCCAGGCCGGGCCGCCCATCCGCCAGCCGTCGGGTACGGCGAACCGGTCGGGGCTGGGCGGACCTTCGAGGTCGAGCTGGTGGTCCACGGCCGCGGCCGCGTACACCTCCTCCGGCACGCCCTCGGGGGCGGCGGGCGGCGGGTCCTGGGCGATCAGGTCGGTGCTCAGGTCACCGGCCACCACCCGCGGGTGCAGCAACAGCCTGCGCAGGTAGGCGGTGTTGGTCACACAGCCCAGCAGGGTGTAGGAGCCCAGCGCCGCGTCCATCCGGCGCAGCGCCCCGGCCCGGTCCGCGCCCCAGGTGATCACCTTGGCCAGCATGGGGTCGAAGTCGGAGGTCACCGCGCCGCCCTCAGCCACCCCCGAGTCCACGCGCACGCCCGGGCCCGAGGGCTCGCGCAGCGCCAGGATCGGACCGCCCGAGGGCAGGAAACCCCGGTCGGCGTCCTCGGCGTAGATCCGTGTCTCCACCGCGTGCCCGACCCACGAGACCTCCTCCTGGGTGAAGGGCAGCGGCTCACCGGCGGCCACGCGCAGCTGGAGCTCCACGAGGTCCACGCCGCGCTCGCCGCGCACCGCCACGACCTCCTCGGTCACCGGGTGCTCCACCTGCAGGCGGGTGTTCATCTCCAGGAAGGAGAACGACAGCTCGCCGTCGGCCCCGGTCTCGGCGATGAACTCCACCGTGCCCGCGCCCACGTAACCGCAGGAGCGGGCGGCGGCCACCGCCGCCTCGCCCATGGTGGCCCGCTGCTCCTCGCTGAGCAGTGGGGAGGGCGCCTCCTCCACCACCTTCTGGTGGCGGCGCTGCAGGCTGCACTCGCGCTCGCCCAGGTGCAGGACGTTGCCGTGGGCGTCGGCCAGGACCTGCACCTCGATGTGGCGCGGCCGCTGGACCAGCTTCTCCACCAGCAGGGTGGCGTCACCGAAGGAGGCCAGCGCCTCGCGGCGGGCGGCCGCGGCGTCGGCGACCAGCGCCTCGGGTGCGTGGACCGCCCGCATGCCCTTGCCACCGCCACCAGCGGAGGGCTTGATGAGCAGCGGGTACCCGGTCTCGGCGGCCGCGCGCAGCAGCTCGTCGTCGGGCAGGGGTTGGCCGGGCTTCTCGGTGAACCCGCCCAGGACCGGCACGCCCGCGGCGGCCACGGTGTCCTTGGCGCGGATCTTGTCGCCCATCGCCTCGATCGCGGCGGCGGGCGGGCCGACGAAGACCAGACCGGCGTCGGTGCAGGCCCGGGCGAAGCCGGCGTTCTCGGAAAGGAAGCCGTAGCCGGGGTGGATCATGGTGGCCCCGCTGGCCAGGGCCGCGGCGACGATGGCGTCGGCGTCCAGGTAACGCTCCACCCGGTAGGCCTCGTCGGCGGCCAGGGTGTGCGGGGAGGCGGCGTCGGCGTCGGTGTACACCGCGACCGAACGCAGTCCGGTGCGGCGCAGGGTGCGCATCACCCGGAGCGCGATCTCGCCCCGGTTGGCGACCAGCACGGTGGTCGGGCCGAGACCGTCGGCTGTACCGGCTGTGCCGGGTTCGGTCGAAGTTCTGCTTGGCGTCGTGGTCAAGGGTTCCTCACATCCGGAAGACGCCGTAGCCGACCGGCTCAAGGGGCGCGTGGCGGGCGGCGGACAGGGCCATGGCGAGCACGTCGCGGGTGTCGGCGGGGTCGATGACGCCGTCGTCCCACAGGCGGGCGGTGGAGTAGTACGGGCTGCCCTGTTCCTCGTACTGGTCGCGGATGGGCGCCTTGAAGGCCTCCTCGTCCTCGGCCGACCACTCCTCGCCGCGGATCTCCTTCTGGTCCCGGCGCACGGTGGACAGCACCGAGGCGGCCTGTTCTCCGCCCATCACGGAGATGCGGGCGTTGGGCCACATCCACAGGAAGCGGGGTGAGTACGCGCGGCCGCACATCGAGTAGTTGCCCGCACCGAAGGACCCGCCGATCACCACGGTGAACTTGGGCACGCGCGCGCAGGCCACGGCGGTGACCATCTTCGCGCCGTGCTTGGCGATACCGCCCGCCTCGTAGTCGCGGCCGACCATGAACCCGGAGATGTTCTGCAGGAACACCAGGGGGACGGAGCGGCGGTCGCAGAGTTCGATGAAGTGCGCGCCCTTGAGCGCGGACTCGGCGAACAGGATGCCGTTGTTGGCGATGATCCCCACCGGGTGGCCTTGGACGCGCGCGAAGCCGGTGACCAGGGTGGTGCCGTACTCGGACTTGAACTCGGTGAACTCGCTGCCGTCGACGATCCGGCCGATGACCTCGCGCACGTCGTAGGGGGTGCGGGTGTCGGCGGGGACCACCCCGTACAGCTCTTCGGGATCGAGCTCGGGCGGGCGCGGCTCACGCGTCTCCCAGGCCGGAGGGCCCAGCGGCCCGAGGGTGTCGGCGATCTGGCGCACCTTGGTCAGGGCGTCGGCGTCGTCGTCGGCCAGGTGGTCGGTGACCCCGGAGACCCTGGAGTGCAGGTCGCCGCCGCCCAGTTCCTCGGCGGTGACGACCTCGCCGGTGGCGGCCTTCACCAGGGGCGGGCCGCCCAGGAAGATCGTGCCCTGCTCGCGGACGATCACGGCCTCGTCGCTCATCGCCGGGACGTACGCGCCGCCCGCGGTGCACGAACCCAGGACCGCGGCGATCTGCGGGATGCCCGCCCGCGACATGGTGGCCTGGTTGTAGAAGATGCGGCCGAAGTGCTCGCGGTCGGGGAACACCTCGTCCTGCATGGGCAGGAACGCGCCGCCGGAGTCGGCCAGGTACACGCAGGGGAGGCGGTTGTGCAGCGCGACCTCCTGGGCGCGCAGGTGCTTCTTGACCGTCATCGGGTAGTAGCTGCCGCCCTTGACGGTGGCGTCGTTGGCGACCACGACCGTCGGCCGTCCGGCCACGCGGCCGATGCCGGCGATCATCCCGGCTCCGGGGGCGTCCTGGCCGTCCTCGCCGTAGAGGCCGTAGGCGGCCAACGGGGCGATCTCCAGGAACGGGGAACCGGGGTCGAGGAGGAGATCGACGCGGTCGCGGGGGAGGAGTTTGCCGCGTTCGACGTGGCGCGCCCGGGTCTTCTCGGGGCCGCCGAGGGCCGCGGTCGCGATCCGCTCCCGCAGCTCCAGCGCGAGCGCGCGGTTCGCGGCGTCGTTGGCGGCGAACGCGGGACCGGCGGTGTCGACCGCCGATCCGAGCACAGGTGCCCTGCTCATGGTGTCCTCTCGTGGAGGGATGTTAATGCTCACTAACAACAGTGATGTTAGTAACTACTAACATGGGTGTCCAGAGCCGGGGTGGCGCGGGTCACGCGGAGCGCTCTGCGGCAAGGCGGCGGAAGGTGCACGGATGGGGACGAGACCGAGCGGCAGGGCCACGCACGAGCGGTCCTCGGGTCAGAGACCGACGAGCCAGCGGCCCACGGGTGAGAGGCGGACGGCGATCCTGGGGGCGGCCGCCCGGCTCTTCGCCGCGCACGGGTACCGGGGCGTGACCATCGACGACCTCGGCCGGGCCGTGGGGACCACCGGGCCCGCCCTGTACCGGCACTTCCCCGGTAAGGAGGCGCTGCTCGGCGAGGTCCTGGTGGACATCAGCGAACGCCTCGCCCGGCGCGGGCGCGAGCTCGCCGACGCGGCGGACGGGCCGGAGACGGCCCTGGAGGCGCTGCTGCGCGGGCACATCGAGTTCTCCCTGGACGAACCCGACCTGATCACCGTGCACGACCGCGAACTGGGAAACCTCACCGACCAGGACCGCCGCCGGGTCCGACGTCTCCAGCGCGGCTACGTCGAGGAGTGGGTCAACGTCCTGGCCGCACTGCGCCCCCGGGACTCGCACGCCACCCTGCGAGCCTCGGTGCACGCCGCGTTCGGGTTGCTCAACTCCACCCCGCACAGTCGCGGGGCGCTCTCCCGTGGCGAGATGGCCGAACTGCTCATGAGGATGGGCTCGGCCGCACTGCTCGCCGGAGACCCCGTGCCAACCCCGAGATAAGGCTGCGTTGAACGTGCCTTTAGCTCCCCACGGGTAGACAGCGCACGAGTCCCGGACCCGACAACCGGGACGCGCGCGTCTACCTCTAAGGGGAGATCCTTCATGGTCGACTACCGGCCAGAATCCCAGGGCACCACCACCAACGCAGGAATCCCGGCACCCAGCGACGAGCAGTCCCTGAGCGTGGGCCGGGACGGGCCCGTCGTCCTGCATGACGCCTACCTCATCGAGAAGATGGCGCAGTTCAACCGGGAACGGGTGCCCGAGCGGGTGGTACACGCCAAGGGCAGCGGAGCCTACGGCACCTTCCGGGTGACCAACGACGTCAGCCAGTACACCTGTGCGGATCTCTTCCAGCCCGGGCGTGAGACCCCGATGCTGGCCCGCTTCTCCACGGTGGCGGGGGAGATGGGCAGCCCGGACACCTGGCGCGACCCGCGCGGCTTCGCTTTGAAGTTCTACACGCAACAGGGCAACTACGACATGGTCGGCAACAACACGCCGGTCTTCTTCATGAAGGACCCGCAGAAGTTCCAGGACTTCATCCGGTCCCAGAAGCGAGACCCGCGCACCGGCCTGCGCGACAACACCATGCAGTGGGACTACTGGTCCCTCTCGCCGGAGTCCGCGCACCAGGTCACCTGGCTCATGGGTGACCGGGGCATCCCGAGGACCTGGCGCAACATGGACGGGTTCAGCTCGCACACCTACCAGTGGATCAACGCCAAGGGGCAGCGCTTCTGGGTCAAGTACCACTTCCGGACCGACCAGGGCAACGACTTCCTCACCCAGGAGGAGTCGGACCGGATCGCCGGTGAGGACGCCGACCACCACCGCCGCGACCTGTTCGAGGCGATCGAGCGCGGCGACCACCCCTCGTGGACGCTGAGCATGCAGATCATGCCGATCGACGAGGCCGCGGACTACCGGTTCAACCCGTTCGACCTGACGAAGGTGTGGCCCAAGGGCGACTACCCACTGATCGAGGTCGGGCGGATGACGCTCAACGAGAACCCGGGGAACCACTTCATCCACATCGAGCAGGCCGCGTTCGAGCCCTCGAACCTGGTGCCGGGCATCGGCCCCTCGCCGGACAAGATGCTGCTGGGCCGCCTGTTCTCCTACCCCGACACCCACCGCTACCGGATCGGGGTCAACTACACCGAGCTGCCGCCGAACCGGCCGCATGTGCGGGTGCGCTCCTACGCCAAGGACGGGCACATGCGTCAGTTCCCACCCGACACCGCGGCGGTCTACCACCCCAACTCCTTCGGCGGCCCCGACGCGGGACGCCAGGAGGGTGTGGAACAGGCGACCTGGCAGGTGGAGGCGGCCGAACTGGTGCGCGAGGCCTACACCCAGCACCGTGACGACGATGACTTCGTCCAGCCCCGCGCACTGATCCGCGACGTCATGGACGACGCGGCCCGCGACCGGCTCGTGCGCAACGTGGTCGGTCACGTCTCCGCCGTCACCGACGACGGCGTGCGCTCACGGGCGGTCAAGTACTGGACCGACATCGACAGCGAGATCGGTTCCCGTGTCTCCCAGGGCCTCAACGGAGGCTGACCCGGAAGCCGGGAGGCGTACACGGCTGGGGCGGGTGGCCGCGGCCACCCGCCCCTCACCGCTCACCGGGAACCATCCCGGCCAGCCCGCCCCTACCGGAGGCTGAGGCCGAGGCCGCCCACGACGTCCTCCACCGGCTGGGTGACGTCGCCGGTGTCGACGTCCTCGACCGGCAGGTCCCCGGTGACGTCGTCGGTGTCGACCGGGAGCTCCCCGGTCACGTCGTCGGTGGAGACCGGCAGGTCGAGCGCCTCGAGGGCGCCCAGCGGGTCCTCGAGTTCCAGCAGCGCCTGGAGCGCTGCCAGGGCGTCGGGATCGCTGAGCAGCTCGACGGCGTCCTCGTTGGCCAGGATCTCCTGGACCTGCGGGTCCTCGAGCAGGGCCTCCGCCTCGGGTGAGAGGCCCTCGAGCTCTCCGGTCACGTCATCGGTGACTTCGGTGACCTCGTCCACGGTGTCGGTGACCTCGTCCGGCGGGTCGGCGAAGGCCGCTCCCACGCCGAACACGGTCAGTCCTGCGGCCAGTACGGCCGTGGTGGCGATCCTGGTGAACGCACGCATACGCGTTCTTGCCCCTCTCTGCGACACGGGTCAGCACTTTCCGTTTGTGCATGACCACACACAGTCACCAAGTCTCGGCTCCAGGAAACCAATAGCGGGTTTTGTCCCGGTGAAGACCCCGTATGCCTTTGCGGAGGCGGCCCAATGGCCGACAAAGTCCCGGGAACGACTCGCGTGGGGACCCGTCGAATCGAACCCCGCGGCCGTACATTCGGCAGCGGTGAAGTGGGTACGCCCGCATCCGACGGCCCACAGACGCGAAGGACGTCCCGCCCCCCGATACGAAGAAGGAGCGGTGAACACATGTCTCGGCCTCGGATCGTGGTGGTCGGCGCAGGTTTCGGCGGCCTGCACACCCTGCGGCACCTGGAACGACGCATCCCCAACGGTGCGGCTGACATCGCGCTCGTCGCGCCGCACGACTACATGCTCTACAGCCCCCTGCTGCCCCAGGTGGCCTCGGGGCTGCTCACCCCGCAGTCGGTGGCCATGTCGGTGCACCGGCTCACCCGCAAGACCCGGCTGGTCCCCGGGCACGCGATCGGGGTGGACACCCAGGACCGCACGGTGGTGGTGCGCAGGCCCACCGGGGAGCTCCTGCCCTGTAAGTACGACCGGCTCGTCCTGGCACCCGGCGCGCTCACCAGGGAGTTCGACATCCCCGGGCTCACCCAGCACGCCTACGGCGCCAAGACCCTGGCCGAAGCGGTCCTGCTGCGTGACCACGTGCTCGCCCAGCTGGAGCTGGCCAACGACTCCAGGGACCCGGTCGAACGCGAGGAGCGCTGCCGGTTCATCGTGGTCGGCGGCGGTTACACCGGCGTGGAGACCGCGGCCTCGCTGATGCGCCTGTGCGAGGAGGCCGCCCGGCGCTACCCCGAGCTGCGCTCGGTCATCCGCTGGCACCTGGTGGACATCGCGCCCAAGGTGCTGCCCGAACTCGGCGACCGGCTCGGCCGTAAGGCCCTCGACCTGCTCCGCAACCTCGGTATCGAGGTCAAGCTCAAGGTGACCGTGCGGGAGGTGACCGCGGACAAGGTGGTCCTCACCGACGGGCGCGCACTGCCCTGCCGCACCCTCATCTGGACCGCCGGGGTCACGCCCAGCCCGCTGATGGAGACCCTCGGCAAACCGACCCAACGCGGCCGCCTGGAGGTGGGTGCTGACCTGGCGGTGCCCGGGCAGCCCGACGTCTTCGCGATCGGCGACGCCGCGGCGGTGCCCAACCTCTCGCACGCCGAGAGCGCCTACTGCCCGCCCACGGCCCAGTACGCCACCAGGCAGGCCGCCACCGTCGCCCAGAACGTGGTCAACTCGGTTCTGGGCCGTCCGCTGCGGGAGTTCAAGCACAAGGACATGGGCCTGGTGGTGGACCTGAGCGGCAAGGACGCACTGGCCAGGATCCTGCAGTTCGACCTGAGCGGGCTGCCGGCCCTGGCGGCCACCCGCGGCTACCACCTGGTTTCGGTACCGTCCCCGACCGCGCGGGCGCGCATCGCCGCCAACTGGGGCATCCGCGCCTTCACCGGGGGAGAGGTCTCCCGGATGGGGTTCGCCGACGAGGGCCGCCCCTCGTCGTTCGTGGCCAACGAGAGCGTTCAGTACCTGGACGAGGCGGCCTCCCGTTCGGAGGGCGCCCGGCTGCTCGACAACGAGCGCGAGCGTTACGGCGAGGACTGAGGCGGAGCCTGGGGGTCGAACCCGGATCCGGTCGCGGGCGCTGGTCCGGGCCCGCAAGCCGGTTCGGACTCGGCCGCGGGCTTGGGAGAAGTCCCGGGCCCGGGGCCGGACCCGCGGAGCGGGTAGCGGGCCCGGCGCCAGCGGTGGACGATCACCACGGCGATGGCGCCCGAGAGGAGCACGGCGGCCAGGACGACCGGCCAGACCCCGACGCTCTCCAGCAGGGACTCGGCGTACCGGCGGCTGGTGGAGGTCGGGTCGGCGAGGACCGCCGTGACGAAGACCGCGGACAGGACGGTGGTGGCCACGGCCACCACCGTCCCGCCCCTGCCGGTCAACCCCATCCGGCGGCGCAGGACCCCGCCGGCCTCGATGATGCGGGTGACGCGCAGGAGCCGCAGGGTCCCGGCGACCCGCAGGAGCCGCAGCACCTGGGTCGGGCCGAGCGCGAAGAAGACCGCGGGCAGGGTCACCGCCGCCACGAACGTGCTCCACTTGTGGGTGCGCAGCCAGCCCAGCTTGTTCTCGGCCAGAGCGATGAGCAGGATCCACTCCACCCACAGGACCAGCCCGGCCAGCCAGTTGACCCGGTGCCCGAACTCGGCCCACCAGCCGTCCCCCCACATGCCGAGGAAGACGGCGGGGACGGAGACCGCCGCGCAGACCAGCACCGGCAGGGCCAGCCGACGCTCCAGTGTGCGGGCACGGCTGTTCTCCGCGGGGTCGTCTTCGGGCACTTCGGCGGCAGGAGGATCTTCGGGGGACATGACCGGTACGTTAACCGTGGTGCTCGGCCCTCGGCGCGGGCTGGCCGGGTCCGGCCGAGGGCTCGTGGAGGTGCGGGGGAGAGAACGGCGCCGAGGGGCGGTGTCGGCGGAGCCGGTGGTGGGAACGGTCAGGAGCGGACCAGGCGGGCGATCGCGTCCGAGGCCTCGCGGACCTTCTCGTCGGCCTCGTCGCCGCCGTTGGCGACGGCGTGCGCAACGCAGTGCTTGAGGTGCTCGTCGAGCATGGACAGCGCGAAGGAGCGCAGGGCCTTGTTGACCGCGGAGGTCTGGGTGAGGATGTCGATGCAGTACTGGTCGTCCTCGACCATCCGCTGAAGGCCGCGGATCTGTCCTTCGATCCGACGGAGCCGGTTGATGTGGCTCTGCTTGTCGTTGCTGTAACCGTGGTTCGCCGCCATGCCACCGTTTCCGTGTTGTTCCTGCTCAGCTGCCATAACAATACCCCCTCAAGGTATTCAAGTGAGGAGCTTCGCGGTCTATTCCGCCCTTCCGGCCGCCGTCGGGGGAACCATTTGTCACCAACCTGGCCGTACGAGAAGTTTCCCAGACGGGAGGGGTTCTGGGGTCCGCGAGGGCTGGGTGTCCCGTTGGTGCGGCCCGGGAGCCGCCGTGTCTCCGAGACGGGGCGGTCGAAAACCGTACTATTACTCATAGTGGTTACAAAGTTACTTTGAGTGGGGGTAGTGGTGGCGGCACGGACAGTGGCAGAACGTTCCACGTCGGTCAGGCGGGCGGGGGCGGCCGTGGTGGCCTCGATCCTGCTCGCCTCGGGGGCCATCGCGGCCGGGGCGACCTTCAGCGCCCGTGACGCGATCGCCCAACCGGCCACGCCCTACGCGTCCAGCACCTGGGGTCAGCTCGTCCTGGGCCCCACGGTCTACGGTGACGGCGCGGTCTCCGGCACTCTCACGGAGCTGGAGGTGAGCGGCGACGGCAACCAGCAGTGGGACATCAACACCGGTCCCGGCTCCGACATCTCCAACAACCTCACCTCCGCGACCGGTACCGCCGAGGTCAACGTGGTCAGCGAGCCGGAGTCGGCGATGACCAACGCCAACGGCGCCTTCACCAATCTGGACGTGCCTCCCCCCACCGCTGGCGGGGCGGCCTCCCTCATCACCCAGGGGGCGCGACAGCCCGACGGCCAGTACCGCATCTTCACCGTCTCCACCTGGAACAACCGGGTGCAGTGCGCTCCACCCGCCGGGGTCATCATCCAGGATTCCACCACCGCGCCCATGTTCATGGGGCGGTTGGTGGACGCGCCTTTGCCCAACGCCCCCGGAACCGCCGTCACGGAGCTCGACTTTCCGGGGGACTACGGGGACGGGATCACCAACGCGCACGTCACCGTGACCATCACGCACGTCTACGAGGTCGACGACCCCTACATCGGTCACGCGCGCACCGACTACACCGCAGCGGTGCAGGGACAGGACGCGGAAGGCAACCCGGTCGGCGCCCCGGTGACCCTGTTCGACATGACCCTGGGCGACGTCCGCGCCGACTGCCACCCGCTCCAGCCCTCGCCCAGCCCGACTCCGAGCCCGACCCCGAGCCCTACTCCGAGTCCGAGTCCGAGTCCGAGTCCGTCGCCGACCGAGTCGCCCAGCCCGACCCCGACCCCGACCCCGACCCCGACCCCGACCCCGAGCCCGACCCCGAGCCCTACTCCGACTCCGACCCCGAGCCCTACTCCGACTCCGAGTCCATCGCCGGATCCGAGTCCGTCGCCGGATCCGATCCCGTCTCCCACACCGAGCCCGACCGAGTCGCCCAGCCCGACCCCGAGCCCTACTCCGAGTCCGAGTCCGTCGCCGGATCCGACGCCGACGCCGACGCCGACGGAGTCACCCAGTCCGGATCCGACCCCGTCTCCGTCGCCCACCGAATCTCCGAGCCCCAGCCCGAGCCCGACCGAGTCGCCGAGTCCGGCACCGTCGCCCACGGTGTCGCCGAGTCCGTCTGACCCGCCCACCTACCCCACCGACCCCGTGCAGCCCAAGCCCGAGCCGTCGGCCGACAAGCCCAGGCTCCCGGTGACTGGCGCCAGTGTGACAGCACTGGTGATCGGGGGCCTGATGGCCATCGGCGCCGCTGTCCTCGCGTTCGTGGTCTCGCGCAAACGTTCCGTCTAGACCGGGCAATCCCGGGACCGGAGCCCTTGCCCCGGTCCCGGGCCGTGCTGACCATGGCGATATGAGCGACAGCGACGAGCAGGACATCATGACGACCATCCGCGGTCTGATGGACGAGGAGCACACGCTCCGCTCTACTCCGGGAGGGCTGGACCCGAAGGAGCGCGGCCGGATGAAGGAGGTCGAGGAGTCACTCGACCAGTGCTGGGACCTCCTCCGTCAGCGCCGGGCCCGCCGTGAATTCGGTCAGGACCCGGACGAGGCCGAGGTCCGACCCGTCTCCGAGGTCGAGAATTACCGCCAATAAAGGCGTGTAGGCGAAACCACCCGCCGTCCGCGAGCATCTACGACAGGTGACCGGTGCCGGTCCGTGCCCTCGGCCCGGCACTCCGTCCTGTCCGGACCCCCTTTGTCCGGCGCGCGCGAAGGAACCGCATGTTCGCCTCCCTTACCGGCATCGGCCTGGCCTCGGCCGCCGGGCTGAACGCCTACGTCCCCCTCCTCGTCGTCGGTCTGCTCGCCCGTTACACCGACTTCCTCCCGCTGAGCCCGACCTGGATGTGGCTGGAGCACCCCGTCACCCTGATCATCCTCGGGGTGCTGCTCGTCGTGGAGTTCGTGGCTGACAAGGTGCCCGCCGTCGACACCATCAACGACGTCCTGCAGACCTTCATCCGACCCACCTCGGGCGGTATCACCTTCGGGGCCGGGGCCTCCACCTTCACGCTCACCGAGATCACCGGTGAGGCCTCCGGGATATCGGCCGTCGCGGGCGGGGTCATCTGGGGAGCGGTGATCGCGGGGGCGACGATCGCCCTGTTCTTCCACCTGGCCAAGGCGATCGCCCGGCCGGTGATCAACGTCCTCACCTTCGGTCTCGGCGCGCCCGTGGTCTCCTTCCTGGAGGACGTCGCCAGTTTCTTCGTGGCGCTCCTGGCCGTGCTGCTGCCCCTGCTGATCGTGATCGTGTTCCCGCTGATGCTCATCCTCGGGGTGTGGGCGATCCGCAAGGGCGGTAGGGTCCGCGCCGAGAAGCGCGCTCAGAAGCAGGACCAGCGCGCGGCCAGCCGAACCACTCAGGGCCCCGGCCAGGAGCCCCGGCACAGGCCTGGGATGCTGTTGGCGGATCCGCAGCGTTGGGGCCCGGAGAAGCGGAGAGGCTGAGGAGAAGCGGAGAGGCTGATCCGTGGAGGCTGGTACGGAGCGGCTCTCCGGATCAGGCTCGGGTAGGACATTCGGGATTGGTCCTGTGCGGGGCCTGGGGCCTGCGGTTCGGGTTGGGGTTCCCCGTTTCCCGCCGCGTGATGGTGGCCGTCTGCGCTGCGCGCGTCAAGGTCGTTCGTCCTCGCTTCGCTGCGGGCGCTCCACCTTGACCCGCTTCGCTACGACGGCGTTTGGCGGCTATCGGGAAACGGGGGAGGTGTGGTCCGGGGCGGCAGGCGGGCCCCTAAAGGGGCCCAACGGCAACCACCAACGGCAACCGCGACTGCGCGGCCTTCGGCCGGTGCCTTCCCCCGGCCGGAGCGCAACGCCTGGCCGTGTCGCGGCCGGTCATTCGCCCGAACGGACAAGCGGCAGCGAGGGAAGCGGTCTCCCCAGCCCTACGGGGATCGGGGTGCGTGTCGCGGCCGGTCACTGCCCCGGACGGGAAAGCGGCGGCGAGGGAAGCAGTCTCCCTAGCCCTGCGGGGATCGGGTCGCGTGTCGTGGCCGGTCATGCGTGCCATCGGACCAGCCGGTGGTGAGGGTGGGGTTCAGCGCTGTGGTGTTGGCTCTGTGCAGGCTGGGGTGTCCGTAACCTGCGCCTGGGGTGGTCCGCTGCTTCCGAAACCCCTTCATTCCCGGTGATCTTGCTACCAGGGGCAAGTTCGGCGCCGAACTTGCCCCTGGTAGCAAGATCATCTTTGAAAGGGGGGCCGAAACCGGGCCCGGGGGCCTGGTGGGCTGCTGGTGGTGTTCGCTGGTACGGGTGACCGGCCGCGACACGGGCAACCGGTCCGCGCAGGGCTGGGGGCGCTTCTGCCTTCGCTGCCGGTTTTCGTTGCCGACCTTGACCGGCCGTGACACGTGACCTGGTCCGCTCCGGCCTGGGGAGGGCACCGGTCTGGGAGGGCACCGGCCGAAGGCCGGGGTAGTTGGGCCCCTTTGGGGCCCCGTCTGCCACCCCGGACCACACCTCCCCGTTGGGCGGCCGGTAACCAGTAGGGCGCCTCCGGCGGACCTGCCCTGGCCACCGGAGCCGGCCCCACCGCCAGAGCACCGCCTGGCCAGGGCAAACCCCCATGGGGTGGCGGAAAACGCATATCGGAGGCGGTCCCTGGGGTCGTAAAGTTCTCCCAATGGCTGAGATGACTTCCCTGAAAACCAACACCCACCACATCGTCTGGGACTGGAACGGCACCCTCCTGGACGACAACCACGCGAACCTCGCCGCGGTCAACGCTGTCTGTGCCCAGTTCGGCCGCGCGCCGGTCGGGATGGACTACTGGCGCTCCGTCTTCCGCCGCCCCCTCATCCCCTGCTACGAGGAGCTCCTCGGCCGGAGCTTCGCCGAGGACGAGTGGGAGCGCGCCGAGAAGATCTACGACTCCAGCTACCTGGAGCAGCTGCACACCTGTGAGCTGGCCTCGGGTGTGCCCGACGTCCTGCACCAGTGGGCCGGTGCGGGCGGTACCCAGTCCCTGCTGTCCATGGCCTCGCACGAGCACCTGGTGCCCCTCATCGACGAGCGCGGGCTGGCCTCGCACTTCACTCGGGTGGACGGCCGCAAGTTCGAGACCAAGCACGACTCCAAGGCCGAGCACCTGGTCCACCACCTGGAGTACCAGGAGCTGGACCCGTCGAAGGTAGTGCTCATCGGCGACATCGACGACGACGCCCGCGCCGCCCGCGAGGCCGGGGCCCAGCCGATCCTGGTCGCCAGCGGCCTGATGGCTCGCGAGCGCCTGGAGGCCACCGGCGCCCTGGTCGTGGACACCCCGCTGGACGCGGTCGCCGCCGTCCGCCAGCTCATCTGATGGTCGGATCTTTGGCCCGGGTGTCGCACGGAACCTGATCCCCCGTCTCGGTCAACGTGGCCCGCCCACCCTTCGAATCCTCCTCGGGGGTGGGTGTTCCACGTTTCGGTGCCCCCGCCGTGACCTGCGTACTTCGCCGCTGTCGCGGGTGTCCGTTAGGCCGGACCGGGCCGTGTCCCCGATCATGGGGTGTTGTTAGATGGGTCTCACAGCAACACACAGCCACGCTATTGGGAAGGCCTGTAATGACGGAGAGCAGCGCGCCCCGTGTGCTCTGGGAGCCCGACGAGGACCGGATCGAGTCGTCCAACATCGTCGCGTTCGCCCGATGGGCCGCACAGGACAAGGGGGTCAAGGCCTTCGGCGAGAGCGGGTCCACCGCCGCCGCGGACTTCGACTACGACGCCCTGTGGCGCTGGTCGGTGACGGACGTCGACGGCTTCTGGGCGTCGATCTGGGAGTTCTACGGGGTCAGCTCCAAGACCCCCTACGAGCGGGTCCTGGCCGACCGGAGCATGCCGGGCGCCCAGTGGTTCCCCGGCGCCACCCTCAACTACGCCGAGCACGTCTTCGAAGGGCGTGCCGCCGACGAGGTGGCCATCCGGCACGCCACCGAGCTCCGCGCGCTCGACTCCTGGACCTGGGGCGACCTGCGCGAGCGCACCGCCGCGATCGCCGCGGGCCTGCGGGAGCTCGGGGTGGGTGAGGGCGACAGGGTCGCCGCGTACCTGCCCAACCTCCCCGAGACCGCCGCCGCGTTCTACGCCGTGGCCTCCCTCGGCGCTATCTGGTCCTCCTGCTCGCCCGACTTCGGGGTGCGCAGCGTGATCGACCGCTTCGCCCAGATCGAACCCAAGGTCCTGCTGGCCGTGGACGGGTACCGCTACGGCGGCAAGGACTTCGACCGCCGCCCGGTGGTGGAGGAGCTGCGCGCCGCGCTGCCCACCGTCGAGCACACGGTCCTGCTCGACTACCTCGCCCCCGGTGCCACCCTCGAGGGGAGCCTGCCCTGGGCCGAGCTCACCGAGCGCGGCGCGGGCGCCGAACTCACCTTCACCCCCGTCCCCTTCGACCACCCCCTGTGGGTGCTCTACTCCTCGGGAACCACCGGCCTGCCCAAGGCGATCGTCCAGGGCCACGGCGGCATCCTCCTCGAACAGCTCAAGAACCTGAACCTGCACCTGGACGCCCAGGCGCACGACCGGGTCTTCTGGTTCACCACCACCGGCTGGATGATGTGGAACTTCCTGGTCAGCGTGCTGCTGACCAAGGCCTCCATCGTCCTGTACGACGGCAGCCCGGCCTCTCCCGACCTGGGTGCCCTGTGGGACCTGGCCGCCGAGGCCGGGGTGACGGTCTTCGGGACCAGCGCCGGCTACCTGTCCTCCTGCATGAAGGAGGGCGTCCACCCGCGCCAGGGCCGCGACCTGTCCGCGCTCAAGGCGATCGGCTCCACCGGCTCCCCGCTCAGCCCCGAAGCCTTCTCCTGGGTGTACGAGGAGTTCGGCGACGACCTGTGGCTGTTCTCCACCAGCGGCGGCACCGACATCTGCAGCTGCCTGGTCGGCGGCACCCCCACCCTGCCCGTGTACGAGGGCGAGATCCAGTCGCGCGGCCTGGGCATGGCCGTGGCCTCCTGGGACCCCGACGGCAACGAGCTCATCGGTGAGGTCGGCGAGCTCGTGGTCACCGAGCCCGCGCCGTCCATGCCGCTCTTCCTGTGGGGCGACACCGACGGGGAGCGGCTCAAGGACAGCTACTTCGCCGTCTACCCGGGCATCTGGCGGCACGGCGACTGGATCGAGATCACCGAGCGCGGCACCGCGATCATCTACGGCCGCTCGGACTCCACCATCAACCGCGGCGGCGTGCGCATGGGCACCAGCGAGATCTACCGCGCCGTCCTGGCCCTGGATGAGGTGGTGGACGCCCTGGTCGTGGACGTCCCCCAGCAGGACGGGTCCTCCCGGATCGAGCTCTTCACGGTGCTGCGCGAGGGCGCGGACCTGGAAGGCGACCTGCCCAAGGAGATCGCCCGCCGGATCCGCACCGACTGCTCGCCGCGCCACGTCCCGGACCGGGTGCGCGTCATCAGGTCCGTGCCGCGCACCCTGTCGGGCAAGGTGCTGGAGGTCCCGGTCAAGCGCATCCTGATGGGCGAGAGCCCGGAGAAGGTCGCCAGCCGCGACTCCCTGGCCAACCCGGAGGCGCTGGACTTCTTCAGCGACCTGGCCGCCGACGACTGAGTCCGGGCACGATCCCGCTCGCGGTTCACCCGCGGCTGAGGGGCCCCGGGCAGCCGGCCCGGGGCCCAGGCGTTCGCGGATGTGGCCGGGTGTGGCCGTTAGGGGAGCGTCAGGACTGTGGAGACCCGCGTGAACGCGGCATAGCCTGGCGGACGTGGCACAGAATCAGTCAGAGGACACCGGCGCGGCCCCCGACGCCCGGCCTCCAGCCAAACGACGTATCGACGGCATCGACGCCGCTCGGGCACTGGCGGTGTTCGGGATGTTCGCCGTACACCTCGGTGTGGTCTCCTTCGGGCTGCTGCCGGAAGAGCAGGGGTGGGAGCTGCACAGCCTCGTGCGCGGCAACTCCTCCGCCCTGTTCGCCTTCCTCGCCGGGGTGTCCCTGGCCCTGATGACCGGACGGACCCAGCCGGTCGAGGGGGACTCCCTGCGCCGGGCCGGGGTGCGCATCCTGGCCCGCGCGCTGCTGATCGGGCTGCTCGGATTCGTCCTGGACGCCTTCGCCGTCCCGGTCGCGATCATCCTCACCTACTACGCCGGTTTCTTCGTGCTGGCGCTCCCACTGCTCAGGGCGCGCGCAGCCCTGCTGTGGACGGCCGCCGGGATCCTCGCCCTGCTGGGGCCGGTCGTGTCGTTCCTGCTGCGCCAGGACCTGTTCCCGGGTGGCCTGCGCACGGCCGCGCTCACCTCCTTCACCGAGTTCTTCCTGACCGGCTACTACCCGGCGATCACCTTCATGGCGTTCGTCATCGCCGGTATGGCGGTGGGGCGGACCGACCTCACCGCCACCGCCGTACGGATCCGGATGGCGGTCGGCGGTGTGCTCATGGCGACCACCGGATACCTGGGCTCCTGGCTCCTGCTCAACCCGCTGGGCGGCTGGGACCGGCTGACCGAGGCGCACGTCCTCAACGGCGGCTCGCTCGACTCGGTCGACCCCGGGACGGCCGAGGAGGCTCGGTACGCCGCGACCGACGCCGCGCACAGCATCAGCGGGCAGGTGCCCACGGACTCCTGGTGGTGGCTGGCGGTGAACACCCCGCACACCGGCACCACCTTCGAGATCTTCGAGGCGGTCGGTCAGGCGCTGGTCGTACTGGTCGTGTGCATGCTGCTCGCCGAACGGCTGCCGCGCCTGATGTACCCGCTGACCTCCGTGGGCCGGATGCCGCTGACCGTCTACTCCGGGCACATCCTGGTCCTGGCGGTGATCGTGGCCCTGCACCCGCAGAACGCCGCGGGCGGCCCCTGGTACCTGGAGATGTTCATCCTGGGCTCGTTCGTCTTCGCCTGCCTGTGGCGCTGGGCGGTGGGCCGGGGCCCGTTCGAACTGCTTCTGGGCAACTTCGCTGACGGGGCGGTCAGCGTCGTGGAGAGCGCCCGAGCCGACCGGGAACGCGGCCGCGGCACGGGCTGAACCCGCACGGACCGAACTCCCCGGGGCTGGCCGTTGAGTGTCAGTCCGTGCGGTCCTCGGGGCGCTTGATGTGCGCCGAGGTGCGGTCCTGGTGCGCCAGGGTGTCCGTGGTGGTGCGCGTGTTCTGCCGGATGAGGCGGCGGGCGTCGTCGGCGGCCGACCGCGCCACCGCCGGGCTGGCCACCGGCCGCGCCGAGAGCTCGGTGTCCTCGGGCAGGCCGATGTCCATCGGCAGCCCGGCCTTGCTGATCACCCGCAGCTGCGCCGACTCCTGCGACTGGGAGGGCCGGATGTCGCCGTCCGGGGTCTTCCAGGCCGCCAGTCGGTGGGCGAACCAGCGGGTGCCCCGGTACTCGGGCCCCCGGTCCCAGTCCACCCCGTCCGGCCGGTGCGTCAGGGCGTGCTGGAGGTCGCCCAGGGTCCACCCGGCGGAGAAGAACCGGGCGCTCTCGGCCTTGAGGTAGGGGAAGTCCACCCCGCGCAGCGAGGGGTCCTCCCGGCGGAGCAGCTCACAGGCGTCGTGCACCGCGTGCGGAGTGTGCCTGGGGCGGTGCAGCGGGTCGGCCTGGGGCCTGCGTAGCAGGGCGTCGTTGATCGTCACGATCACCTCGCCCCGGCGGTTGTCCCAGATGTCCACGTCCTCGCGCGCCCACCCCTGCGACTCGGCCAACGCCGTGGCCAGTCTGCGCAGGTCGACCTGGCTGTCGTCACTACTGATCCGGAATTCCGCCATGGCCCCAGGGTAGGACAGGGGCCGGACGAACGGCCGGGGCGGCGGGCTCTGCCGAAAGGCCGAGGGGAGTGGTCCGGTCTAGACCGCAAGTCAGGTCAGAGTCTCGGATTCCTCGGCCAGAACCACGTTTTTTGGGCATTTCTTGAGCAAAGTTGGAGGAAAAGACGAGGCCAGTGGTTATTCGCTCTTGGAGTCTCCTCCAACCTTGCCGGGCGTGAACCCGCGGGGGCCTGACGGCGACCCGGCCCGGGGTTATGGTGACTGCCTGACGGCGGGGGACACCCACCCCGCGTCGAGCGAGGACACGCCGTTTGCGCTGGCAGCAGCGCACGGCCCCAGTTGAACCGACGAGCTGTAGGTGCCCGTGCCCCACACCGCATTCGCGCCCGAGGCGACGACCAACCACGCGCTCCGGGCCTATCTGCACGGCCTTCCGGGGGTCGACGAGGTCGGCGCCCGCGCCCGTGCCCAGGACCTGTCCACCCGGTCGATCAAGACCACCGCCAAGGCGAAGGCCATCGACCTGGCCATCTCCATGGTGGACCTGACCACCCTCGAGGGCGCCGACACACCGGGCAAGGTCCGGTCCCTGTGCGCCAAGGCCGCCCTGCCCGACCCGACCGACCGCACCGTGCCGCACGTGGGCGCCGTGTGCGTCTACCCGGACATGGTCGCCACCGCTGTCGAGGCGCTGAGCGGCACCGGGATCGGCGTGGCCTCGGTGGCCACCGCCTTCCCCGCCGGGCGCGCGCCCCTGGAGGTCAAGCTGGCCGACACCCGGCAGGCGGTCGCCGACGGCGCGAGCGAGATCGACATGGTGATCGACCGCGGCGCCTTCCTGTCCGGCGACTACCTGAAGGTCCACGAGGAGATCGTCGCGGTCAAGGAGGCCTGCGGTGACGCCCATCTGAAGGTCATCCTGGAGACCGGTGAACTGGTCACCTACGACAACGTGCGCCGCGCCTCCCACCTGGCGATGCGGGCGGGCGGCGACTTCATCAAGACCTCCACCGGCAAGGTCGCCCCGGCCGCGACGCTGCCGGTCACGCTGATCATGTTGGAGGCGGTGCGCGACCACTTCGCCGCCACCGGCCGCCGGATCGGCGTCAAGCCCGCGGGCGGTATCCGCAACACCAAGGACGCCATTCGCAACCTGGTCCTGGTCAACGAGACCGCCGGGCCGGAGTGGCTGAGCCCGGACCTGTTCCGGATCGGCGCCTCCAGCCTGCTGAACGACCTGCTCATGCAGCGCACCAGGCTGGCCACCGGCACCTACCCGGGCCCCGACTACTACACGCAGGACTGAGCCGTGATCTTCGAGTACGCGCCCGCACCGGAGTCCCGCTCCGTCGTCAGCCTGCGCGAGACCTACGACCTGTTCATCGACGGCGAGTTCGCCCCGGCCCAGAGCGGTGAGTACCTCACCTCGCTCAACCCGGCCGACGAGGGCAAGCTCGCCCAGGTCGCCGTGGCCGGCCGGGCCGACGTCGACCGCGCCGTCGCCGCCGCCCGCCGCGCCCACGAGACCGTGTGGAGCCGCATGAGCGGTGCCGAACGCGGCAAGTACCTGTTCCGCATCGCCCGGATCATCCAGGAGCGCTCGCGCGAACTGGCCGTCCTGGAGTCCATGGACAACGGCAAGCCCATCAAGGAGACCCGCGACGTCGACCTCCCGCTG
This sequence comes from Nocardiopsis metallicus, assembly GCF_014201115.1. Lineage (GTDB taxonomy): Bacteria > Actinomycetota > Actinomycetes > Streptosporangiales > Streptosporangiaceae > Nocardiopsis > Nocardiopsis metallicus. The sequence goes on along the minus strand of NZ_JACHDO010000001.1, from coordinate 3,361,827 downwards.
GTCGCCGCGCACTTCTTCTACTACGCCGGCTGGGCCGACAAGCTCGCCCACGCCGGACTGGGCCCCGACCCGAAGCCGCTCGGCGTCGCCGCCCAGGTCATCCCGTGGAACTTCCCGCTGCTCATGCTCGCGTGGAAGATCGCCCCGGCCCTGGCCACCGGCAACACCGTGGTGCTCAAACCCGCCGAGACCACCCCGCTGACCGCGCTGGTCTTCGCGCAGATCTGCCAGGAGGCCGAACTGCCCCCGGGCGTGGTCAACATCCTGACCGGCGCGGGGGAGACCGGCCGGGCCCTGGTCGAGCACCCGGGCACCGACAAGGTCGCCTTCACCGGTTCCACCGAGGTCGGCCGCCAGATCGCCCGGTCCGTGGCCGGGACCGACAAGCGCCTCACCCTGGAACTGGGCGGCAAGGGCGCCAACATCGTCTACGACGACGCCGCCCTGGACCAGGCCGTGGAGGGCGTGGTCTCCGGCATCTTCTTCAACCAGGGCCACGTGTGCTGCGCCGGTTCGCGCCTGCTCGTCCAGGAGTCCGTCGCCGAGGAGTTCCTGCCCCGGCTCAGGGCGCGCATCGAGAAGCTGCGCCTGGGCGACCCGCTGGACAAGAACACCGACATCGGCGCGATCAACTCCGCCGCCCAGCTGGAGCGGGTCCGCGAACTCACCGCCACCGCCGACGAGGAGAACGTCGAGCGCTGGTCGCCCGCCTGCGAACTGCCCGAGCGCGGCTACTGGTTCGCGCCCACCGTGCTCACCGGCGTCAGCCAGGCGCACCGGGTGGCGCGCGAGGAGATCTTCGGGCCCGTACTGTCGGTGCTGACCTTCCGCACCCCGGAGGAGGCCGTCACCAAGGCCAACAACACCCCCTACGGGCTGTCCGCGGGCGTGTGGACCGAGAAGGGCTCCCGCATGCTGTGGACCGCCGAGCGCCTGCGCGCCGGTGTGATCTGGTCCAACACGTTCAACAAGTTCGACCCGACCAGCCCCTTCGGCGGCTACAAGGAGTCGGGATACGGCCGCGAGGGCGGGCGACACGGTTTGGAGGCCTACCTTGGCTGAGCGGCGCGAGAACAAGAAGAAGGGCGCTGCCAAGGGCGGCGCCAAGGCCAAGGCCGCCAGGTCGGCTGAGACCGCGAAGGCTTCCGAGACGGCGGCCCGGTCGGCTGAGCAGGTTGCCGTTCCGGCGCGCCTGGCCGTGAAGAAGACCTACAAGCTCTACCTCGGCGGGGCCTTCCCGCGTTCGGAGTCGGGCAGGAGTTACCCCGTGACCTCAGCGGACGGCACCCACCTGGCCAACGCCTCGCTGGCCTCCCGAAAGGACGCGCGCGACGCCGTCGGCGCGGCCCGCAAGGCCTTCGGCGGCTGGTCCGGGCGCACCGCCTACAACCGAGGCCAGATCCTGTACCGGGTCGCCGAGGTCATGGAGGGGCGCCGCGCCCAGTTCGCCGCCCGGCTCGCGGACGGCCAGGGGCTGTCCGCGGCCGAGGCCGACCGGATCGTGTCCGCGGCCGTGGACCGCTGGGTGTACTACGCGGGCTGGACCGACAAGTTCGCCCAGGTCCTGGGTGGGGCCAACCCCGTCGCCGGGCCGTTCTACAACCACTCCGCACCCGAACCCACCGGGGTGGTCGCGGTGTTCGCACCGCAGGACGCCCCGCTGCTCGGGCTCACCTCGGTGCTCGCCCCGGTCATCGCCACCGGCAACACCGCCGTGGTGGTCACCTCCGAGGCGGCGCCGCTGGCCGCGATCGAGCTGGCCGAGGTGCTCGCCACCTCCGACCTGCCCGGCGGCGTGGTCAACCTGCTCACCGGCAAGGCCGCGGAGATCGGCCCGCACCTGGCCTCGCACGCCGACGTCAACGCCCTGGACCTGACCGGGGCCGGGGACTCGGCGGTGGAGTTCGAGCGGGACGCGGCGACCACCCTCACCCGGGTGCTGCGCCCCGGGCCCGAGGCCGACGGCGGCGAGGACGCCTGGCTCGACACCGACCCCGGAACCTCCAGGCTGACGCCCTTCCTGGAGACCAAGACGGTCTGGCACCCGGTCGGGGTGTAAGACTGGCGGCCCGGCCCGTCCCCACTTTCCGGGGACGGGCCCGGTCCGACAGCCGAGTGGAGGAACGGTGTCAGCGAACACCCCCGAGCAGGCCGAACCCAACACTTCCGAGACCCCTGCCCCGCAGGTCGAGGTGCCCGGACCCCAGCGCGTCCCCGGGCTGCGCCTGGTCCGCCTGGACCGCACCACCCCCGAGGTGGCCCTGCTGCGCGAGGTCCTGCCCCGCCACCGGGTGGCCCCCGACCAGAAGCGGTTCGTCACCGAGGCGGTGCACACCCTGCCGCGCGCGGACGAGGACCCCGAACGCCACCCCTACGCCGTCGTGCGCAACGACGTCCCGCTGACCGACCGGAGCGCCGTCCTCGACGCCTGCGTGGGTTTCGGCATCATCGACCGCCGCCTGCCCGTGCTCCGCGACCTCGTCGAGGACCCCCACCAGGCCGTCCTGCTGCGCGCCTTCTACGTCACCCCCGAACACCAGGGGCAGGGCGTGGGCCGCGCCGCCTGCACCGCCCCGCTGCTCGACCTCCTCGTGGCGGCGATCGCGCCCGAGGCCACCCGGATCGTGCTGTGCGTGAGCGAGGGCAACGAAGCCGGGGAGCGGACCTACCGCTCCGCCGGTTTCACGCCCACCGGCCGCCGCCACGACGCGGGCGATCAGGGCGTGCAGAACGTGTTCGCGCGGCCGGTGGAGACCGGCTACCATCCCGTGCCCCAGCTCCCGGAGCCCCGATGACGCGGTGGCGGGGTTCACGCAAGAGGGCGGCCGGGCGCTGGGACACCACCCAGGTACGCCTGGTCCGGCTGGACGTCGAGTCCGCCGAGTCCGCCCTGCTGCGCGAGGCCGTGCTCGAGCACGACCTACCGCCCGAGCAGCTGCGCTTCACCGGGCTGCCCGTGCGGACCCTGCCCGACGCCGACCAGGACCCCGAACGCGTCCCGTACGCGATCGTGGCCCTGGACGCCGCGCTGACCGGACCGGACTCGGCGCGGGCCGCCTGCGCCGGGTTCGGGGTCCTGGACCGGGTGATCGGCTCGGAGCTCGTCGACGCGCCGGAGCGCGCCGTACTGATGCGCGCCTACTACGTCACGCCACAATGGCAGGGCCGGGGGGTCGGCCGGGCCTCGTGCTCCGCGCCCCTGCTGGACCGGCTGGCCGCGGAGGTCGCACCGCACGCCGAACTGATCGTGCTGTGCGTCAACCAGGCCAACCAGCAGGCCCAGCGCGCCTACCGGGCCGCGGGGTTCGACTTCACCGGCAAGGTCGTCCCCGGCACCGCGGGCCCCCAGGACGTGATGGCGCGCCCCCTCGGTCCGCCTACCGAGACCCGGGCTCACGCAACCCCGGAACCCGCAACCCACCCCGAACCGCGTACGCGGTACCGACGAACGGAGAACTCGCAGTGACTCGCACACCCCAGGCCGCGGCCGAGGAAGCCGCAACCGAGCTGCGTTCGCGCACCGGTGTGGACAGTTACGACGTGGCCCTGGTGATGGGGTCCGGCTGGGCCACCGCCGCCGACCTGATCGGCGACTCCGAGGACGAGTTCGCCTCGGCCGAACTGCCCGGCTTCCTGCCCCCGGCCGTGGACGGCCACAGCGGCACCATCCGCAGCATCGCCGACGGCGACCGTCACGTGCTCGCCTTCCTGGGCCGCACCCACCTGTACGAGGGCCACGGCACCGACGTGGTCGTGCACAACGTCCGTACCGCCGCCGCGGCGGGCGCGAAGACGATCGTGCTCACCAACGCCGCGGGCGGGATCAACACCGACTACGCCGTGGGCTCGCCGGTGCTCATCGCCGACCACATCAACATGACCGCGAAGTCGCCGCTGACCGGCGCGACCTTCGTGGACCTCACCGAGACCTACACGTCCGAGCTGCGCGCGATCGCCCGCGAGGTCGACCCCGACCTGCCCGAGGGCGTCTACGCGGCCATGCCCGGCCCGCACTTCGAGACCCCCGCCGAGATCCGGATGCTCCGCGCGATGGGCGCCGACCTGGTCGGCATGTCCACCGTCCTGGAGGCCATCGCCGCCCGCGAGGCCGGCGCACGCGTCCTGGGCATGTCCCTGGTCACCAACATCGCCGCCGGGCTGGAGGGCGCCAACCTCGACCACGAGGACGTCCTGGCCACCGGCCGCGACTCCGCCGCCACCGTGGGCCGCCTGCTCGCCGACATCGTGGCCAAGATCTGAGAGATCTGATTTTGGGCCTCCGCTTCGCTTTGGCCCGTGTTCTCCGCCTTTGCGGAGGGATTGGGTTTAGGCAAGCACGGCATCCTCGACGGCGCCCACCCGTCGCCCGCCACCAACCCTCAACGGACGCCTGCGGCGCAGACTTGTCTCTGGCTCGTTCCTCGCTAGCGGCTTGTCTCGTCTTGCAGCACCCTCCCCGGCGGTCGAACGGGAAAGAACACCCCCGGTGGCTCGCCATCCGGACTCGTCATTCGGAAAGGACCTCCCCATGCTCGACTCCGCCCTCCTCAGCCAGGCCCGGGAATGGCTGGACCAGGACCCCGACCCCGCGACCAGGGGAGAACTGGGCGCCCTGCTGGCCAGGGTGGAGGTCGGGGACGGGCAGGCCCTGGCCGACCTCACCGATCGTTTCGCCGCTCGGCTGGAGTTCGGTACGGCGGGGTTGCGCGGTGCGCTGGGGGCCGGACCCAACCGGATGAACCGGGTGGTCGTCATGCGCGCCGCCGCGGGGATCGGTGCGTGGCTGGGCGAAGGCGGCAGGCACGTGGTGATCGGCTACGACGCCCGGCACCGGTCGGCGGACTTCGCGCGGGACAGCGCGGCGGTACTGACCGGTGCCGAGCACCGGGTGTCCCTGCTGCCCGGACCGCTGCCCACGCCGGTGCTGGCGCACACCCTGCGCGCGCTGGGCGCGGACGCCGGGATCGTGGTGACCGCCAGTCACAACCCGCCCCAGGACAACGGCTACAAGGTCTACGTGGGCGGGTCCGGTGACGACGCGGGATCCCAGATCGTCTCCCCGGTGGACACCGAGATCTCCGCCGCCATCGACGCGGTGGGGCCGGTCGGCGCGCTGCCGCTCGGTGAGGACTGGACGGTGCTGGGGCCCGAGGCGGTCGCCGGGTACCTGGACGCGGTGACCGCGCTGGTGCCGGAGGGCCCCCGGGACCTCTCGGTGGTCTACACGCCCATGCACGGAGTGGGCGGCCGGGTGCTGATGGAGGCGGTCGAAAGGGCCGGCTTCGCGGCTCCGGCCGTGGTGGCCGAGCAGTTCGAGCCGGACCCGGACTTCCCCACGGTCGCCTTCCCCAACCCGGAGGAGCCGGGGGCGATGGACCTGGCCCTGGCCGCGGGCCGGACCCGCGGGGCCGACCTGGTGGTGGCCAACGACCCCGACGCCGACCGGTTGGCGCTGGCGGTTCCCGGGCACGGTCTGCTCACCGGGAACGAGGTGGGCGGCCTGCTCGCCCAGTACGTGCTCGACCACACGAGCGGCGACGACCGGGTGGTGGCCACCTCGATCGTCTCCTCCAGCCTGCTCGGCAAGATCGCCCGGGACCGGGGAGTGCACTACGAGGAGACCCTGACCGGGTTCAAGTGGCTGGCCCGCGCGGGCGCTCCCGGGCACAAGCGGGTGTTCTCCTACGAGGAGGCGCTGGGCTACTGCGCGGGCGGTGACCGGGGCCGTCCGGTGGCCGACAAGGACGGGATCAGCGCGGCGCTGCTGGCGCTGTCGATGGCGGCCGAGGCCAAGAGCCGGGGGCGCACCCTGGTGGACCTGCTCGACGACCAGGCCCGTAAGTACGGCCTCCACCTGAGCGACCAGCTGTCGGTGCGGGTGGAGGACCTGTCGGAGATCTCCGCGGCGATGCGGCGGTTGCGCGCCGAACCGCCCGCCGCGTTCGGCCCCCTGAAGGTGACGGGGGTCGTCGACTTCGCCGACGGTCGCGAAGGGCTGCCGCCGACCGACGCGCTGCGCTTCGAGCTGGGGGACGGGGTGTGGGGGCGGGTGACGCTGCGCCCCTCGGGGACCGAACCCAAACTGAAGGCCTACGCCGAGGTGGTGTTGGGGGTTGACGGCGACGTCGCTGCCATCCGCGCGCGCGGTTCGGAACTGCTGGCTGAACTGATGGCGTCGGTCGCCGTGGCGGTCAGGGGATGATCCGGGGGAGGGGCGGGGTCACTCGCTCCCCTCGGACGGCTCGACGACAGGCCGGTGCACGACCTCGTCGATGACGGTGAGCGTCTGGGTGGACGTCACGCCGGGGAGGGACTGGAGGCGGCTCAGGATCAGGTCGCGCAGCTGGTTGGTGTTGGCGACGCGGACCAGCAGGACGATGTCGGCCGATCCCACGACGTACCAGCAGTACTCGATCTCGGGGTAGGAGGAGAGGATCTCCCGGTTGGCCCGCCAGTCGGGCTGACTGCCCGAGATGAGCACGAGCGCGGTGACGCCCAGGCCCATCTTGGAGTGGTCGGTCACCACGGAGTAGCCGCGGATGACCCCCTCGTCGGTGAGCCGCTTGATCCGGTTGTAGGCGGTGGCCCGGGAGACGTTGGCCAGTGCGGCGATCTCCGTGATGCCGGTCCGAGCGTCCTTGGCGAGCGCGCTCAGAATGGTCTGGTCGGTCGAGTCCGGCCGCCGGCCGCTCCTGCGCTGTTCGCCCATGGCCATGTGCGTGCTCCTCGTGTGCTCTTGTCGCAGTGCTCAGCTCCTTGCTGTCATCTTTGACAGGGAGCTAAGGAAGTACCAGGTAAACGTTGTTTTCGTCCATTGAAATCTCAGTCGGCGAGATACTGGGCGCACGTTCGTCGGATGTGGGGGTCGGGGTGGGGGATCAGGGGATGGTGCGCCCGTACTTCTTGTGCGAACCGCCAAACGGGTGTGTGGTGGAGGGGTTCCGACTGTACTCATGGTTGACGCACGGGATGGAGCGTGAGTTTCCCCGACCGGCCAGTAACTACACCGAACTGTCCTGATTCAGTCAGAAATTCTCGCTTGAAGGCCTATTTCGGTCATGTTTGTCGCATCTGTGGAGACATACAACGACTCCTGTGGGCGGTGCTGGCGAAGGTGCTCGCTCCTGCCTCCCGGGCGCACTCCCCGTGCTCGGATCGCAGCGCTCGGGTGGCCTGCGGTGTGCAGGGTGTTGATGGCGATTCGTGATGTTTGGCGCTGTGTGTCGTTTTCCCTCGCGTGAGGCGTCCAGGCCTGGACATCTGAGGACGAGGTGAGGCACTTCGTTCTCTGATGTATCGACTGTTCGGACATATCTAGCGTAACTGTCCAGTTAGTCGGAGAATCAAGGCATACCGTGACCACCCCGAGCCCCGGCCGCGCCACCCGGCGCGCAGGGCCACGTTGGGAGCCGCTCGACATGCCACCCGAAGAGTCGACGGGCCAGGGCGCCATCACCGTGGCGCACCTGGCACCCGAACTGACCCGCGGCCTCTACCGCGACATGCGCACCGCGCGCGACCTGGACACCGAGGCCATCGCCCTGCAGCGCCAGGGCGTCTTCCCCGCCTACGTCTCCGTCCGGGGCCAGGAGGCCGCGCAGGTCGCCAGCGCCACCGCGCTCGACCCCGCCCGCGACTTCGTCTTCCCCACCTACCGCGAGATGGCCGTCGCCCTGGCCTACGGCGTCGAGATGGTCGGCTACATGGCCACCCACCGCGCCCTGTGGCACGGCGGCCTCTACGACGTCATGGGCTCGCGCTTCGGCGCCATCAACGCCGTGGTCGGCGGACCCGTCCCGCACGCCGTCGGCTGGGCGGTCGGCGAGAGACTGCGCGGTGACCAGGGTGTGGCCATGGCCTACTTCGGCGACGGCGCCAGCTCCGAGGGCGATGTACACGAGGCCATGAACTTCGCCGGGGTCTTCACGGCACCGGTCGTCTTCTTCTGTCAGAACAACCAGTGGGCCCTGTCCGTGCCCAACGAACGCCAGGTCGCGGGCGGCTCCATCGCCGCGCGCGCCGAGGGCTACGGGATGCCCGGCGTCCTCGTCGACGGCAACGACGCCGGAGCGGTCTACGCGGCCACGGCCGAGGCCGTCCAGCGCGCCCGTACCGGCGGCGGCCCCACCGTCATCGAGGCGCTCACCTACCGCGTCGAGCCCCACTCCACCTCCGACGATCCCGGCCGCTACCGCGACGAGGCCGCCGCCGACCGCTGGCGCCGACGCGACCCCATCGACCTGCTGCGCACCGCGATGCTCCAGGCCGGGCACGCCGACGAGGCCTTCTTCGCCACCGTCGACGCCGAGGCCGCCCGGCGCGCCGAGCAGATCCGGGACGGGGTCGCCGACGCACCCGAACCCGACGGATCCGAGCTGTTCACGCACGTCTTCCGGGAGACCACCGAGGAGCTGACCCGGCAGCACCGCACCTGGCAGGAAGAGGTCGAGCTGTGACAGAGCTGATCGAGCACGAGCACGCCGACACCGCGGTCGGGCCCCGCACGGTCGAGCTGTCCATGCAGCAGGCGATCAACCGGGCCCTGCACACCCTGCTCACCGAGGACCCCGACGTCCTGGTCTTCGGTGAGGACGTCGGCGCCCTCGGCGGGGTCTTCCGCGTCACCGACGGACTCCAGAAGGAGTTCGGTGACCAGCGCGTCTTCGACACCCCGCTGGCCGAGTCCGCCATCATGGGCATGGCGGTCGGCCTGGCCATGAACGGCTGGCGGCCCGTCCCCGAGCTCCAGTTCGACGGCTTCGCTTATCCGGCCATCGACCAGATCGTCAACCAGGTGGCGCGCATGAACTACCGCACCCGCGGCGCCGCACCCATGCCGATCACCCTGCGCCTGCCCTCCTTCGGCGGCATCCAGGCCCCCGAACACCACGGTGAGAGCCTCGAGGCCCTCTTCGCGCACACCCCCGGGCTGAAGGTCGCCGTCCCTGCCGATCCCGCCGAGGCCTACAGCCTGCTGCTGCAGTCGGTGCGCTCCGACGACCCGGTCGTGTTCATGGAGCCCAAGGCCCGCTACTGGGACCGCCGCCCGGTCCAGCTCAGCGAGCCCACGGACCCCATCGGCACCAGCCGGATCGTGCGCCCCGGCCGCCACGCCACCCTCGTCGCCTGGGGCGCGATGGTGCACAAGTGCCTCCAGGTCGCCGAGCTCGCCGCCGAGGACGGGGTCGAGCTGGAGGTCCTGGACCTGCGCTGGCTCAAGCCCATCGACGCCGCCGGGCTGGCCGCCTCGGTCGCCCGCACCAAGCGCGCCGTGGTCGTCCACGAGGCCCCGCTCACCGCCGGGCTCGGCGCCGAGGTGTCCACCCTCATCACCGAGAACTGCTTCCGTGACCTGGCCGCCCCGGTCCAGCGCGTCACCGGATTCGACGTCCCCTACCCGGCGGGGCCGCTGGAGCCCCAGTACCTGCCGACGATCGACCGCGTCCTGCTCGCGGTCCAGCGAACCCTGGAGTACTAGCCCACATGGCAGAAGAGAACATCACCTTCACCCTCCCTGACCTGGGGGAAGGCCTGGTCGAGGCCACCGTCCTGGAGTGGCAGGTCTCGGTCGGGGACACCATCGGCCGCAACGACCCGCTGGTGGAGGTGGAGACCACCAAGTCGGCCGTGGTCATCCCCTCGCCCAAGGCCGGGCGCGTGGTGGAGCTGCACGCCGAGGAGGAGCAGGTGGTTCCGGTCGGCGACCCGCTGGTGACCTTCGCCGTCCAGGTCGAGGAGAGCGCCCCGCAGGCCGGGATCGTCGGCCGGGTCCCGAGTGAGGACGCCAAACCCAAGCGCCGGGTCCGGCTCAAGCCGCCGACGGACTGACCCGGTCACCCGGTTGTGCTCCCTCCGGGTCGCCGACACGGAGTGCCAACCGATACGCCAAAGGTCCCACCAATGACGAGGGTCCGTTCGGATGTCGACACAAGCGGAACACGCCAAACAGGCTCACCGTTTATAGAAACATCTGAATGGGCCTTCGTCTGTTCGATCAAATCCCACCCCCGGCATAAGAAACGGAAGGATTCATGACCGCGAATCTCGTCGGAGACGTGACAATGCGCTATACGGATTTGCCTTCACCCGCTCCGACGGACTCCGTACCGGTGCTTCTGTTGCACGGTTTCGGCACCGACTTCGACATGAATTGGCGCGCCGCGGGCTGGCCGCGCGCGCTGGAGGCGGCCGGGCGCCGGGTGATCGGCCCGGACCTGCGCGGCCACGGGGCCAGTGACAAGCCCACCGACAGCGGGCTCTACCTGCCCGAACACTTCGTCGCCGACATCCTGGCGATGCTCGATGACCTGGGTGTGAACAGCGTCGACGTGGTCGGCTACTCCATGGGGTCCCGGCTGGCCTGGGAGCTCGCGCTCACCGCACCCGACCGGGTTCGCCGCCTGGTCCTGGGCGGGTTCGGCCCGGCCAACGCCCTGGCCGGTCTGGACACGGCCGAGCCCGGCGCGGGCGACAGCCCGTTCGACCACGTCTACCGCACCGTCGCCGCCCTGCCCGGCAACGACGCCGCGGCGCTGGCTGCCTGTGTCCGGGGACAGGCCTCCCGCCCCTTCCAGGAGGAGCCGCGCCCCCAGGGCATCCCGATGCTCCTGGTCTCGGGCGCCAAGGACACCGTCGCCGAGGGCGCGGCGGAGCTCGCCGAACGCTGCGGGGCCTCCTTTGTGGAGATTCCCGGCCGGGACCACGCCAACGCCGTCTCCTCCAGGGTCTTCAAGCAGGCCGTGGCGGCCTTCCTCGAGGAGGGGCAAGAGCGGTAGGAGGGGCCGGGGAGGGTGCTGTGAAGGGGTCCGGACCCGAGGGGCCGGGGGGCGAAGTGGGTTAGCCCGGTCTAGACCGGTTGGGGTGATGTGGGGCCCGCTGAGAGTAGTGAAGATCACGATACGGACGGTCACGGCGCTGGTTTTCCGTGGGGAGGGCGAGGCCAATAACAGCGAATAGCCCGCTAGTTGCCCAGATTCGGTGTGCTCTTGGTAACTTCCAAGTAAGGCCCCGTGTCACTCTGCTCTCGCCTTCATAACAACTCCGTCCGTTGGTTAGGTGTACTTTCGGCCAGCGGATATCGTCCGGCAACAGAACTCAGGTCGGTTCCGCGCGGAATGCGGACCGCTGAGAGGGCGAAGGGGAGACTTTCTAGTGAAGCGCAGCAACGCAGCCAAGTTCGCCGCGGTCGCCGCGGCGGGCGTGCTGGCTCTGACCGCGTGTGACAACGCGGCCGACGACAACGGCGCCGGCGGCAACGGCGGGGGAGACGGCGAGGCCGCCTCCGAACTGAAGGTCGGTCTGGCCTACGACGTCGGCGGCCGCGGCGACCGCTCCTTCAACGACTCCGCTTACCGGGGTCTGGAGCAGGCCGCCGAGGAACTGGGCGTGGAGACCCAGGACTTCGAGCCCGCCGACGGTGAGGCCGAGTCCGCCAAGGAAGAGCGCCTGGCCACCATGGCCGAGGAGGGCTACGACCTCGTCATCGCCGTCGGGTTCGCCTACGACGCGGCCGTCCAGTCTGTCGCCCCCGAGTACCCGGAGGTCGACTTCGCGATCGTCGACTCCGAGATCGAAGAGATCGACAACGTCACCAGCCTGGTCTTCGCCGAGGAACAGGCATCCTTCCTGGCCGGTGCCGCTGCGGCGCTGACCACCGAGGAGGACCACGTCGGCTTCGTCGGCGGCGTCGAGACCCCGCTGATCCGCAAGTTCGAGGCCGGGTTCGTCGCGGGCGTCGAGCACGTCAACGAGGACATCAACGTCGAGATCGACTACCTCAGCCAGCCGCCGGACTTCTCCGGCTTCAACGACCCGGCCCAGGGCCGTGAAGCCGCTCAGGCGCAGCACGACCGCGGCGCGGACGTCATCTACCACGCCGCCGGCGCCTCCGGTAACGGCATCCTCCAGTCCGCCGTCGAGAACGAGTTCACCTTCATCGGTGTCGACAGCGACCAGTACGAGAACGCCGAGGACGAGCAGAAGCCGTACGTCCTGACCTCCGCGATCAAGCAGGTCGACGTGTCGGTCTTCGAGCTGATCAGCGCGGCCGTCGACGGCAACGTCGAGGGCGGCATCCAGCGCTTCGACCTCAGCGAGGGCGGTGTCGACTACACCACCTCCAACGAGGAGGCCATCGAGCCCATCCAGGAGGAGCTGGACGAGCTCAAGCAGCAGATCATCGATGGGGACATCGAGGTTCCCACTCAGCCGTAACGGGCACGGGAAACAGCACAGGAGCGCGGGCACCGGGCCCGCGTCGTGACCTGACGTCGCGAAAACGGAGCCGAAGGGGAGTGCCCCTTCGGCTCCACCCGGTAGCCGCACCGCGACGAAGGCGTCCCGGCCGTGGCCCATTCCAGGCCCGCCGCGCCCCGCCGCAAGTTCCCACAGAGGAGTCTGATGAGCAGCACGCCATCGGGCGGCGGGTCGAACGGACCCGCTGCCGTTGAGCTGCGCGGGATCACCAAGCGTTTTCCCGGCGTCGTGGCCAACCACGACATCGACATCACCGTGGCTCCCGGTACCGTGCACGCCATCGTCGGCGAGAACGGGGCGGGTAAGTCCACGCTGATGAAGACCCTGTACGGCATGCACAAGCCGGACGAGGGCCACATCTACATCCGCGGCCAAGAGGTGCGCTTCAACTCGCCCTCCGACGCCATCAAGCACGGCATCGGCATGGTGCACCAGCACTTCATGCTGGCCGACAACCTCACCGTGCTCGAGAACGTCGTCCTGGGCGCCGAGCGCAAGCACGGTATCGGCCGCAGGGCTCGGGCCCGCGTCCTGGAGCTGTCCGGACAGTACGGGCTCGGGATCGACCCCGACCGCCTCATGGAGGACCTGGGCGTGGGCGACCGCCAGCGCGTGGAGATCCTCAAGGTGCTCTACCGCGGCGCCGAGACCATCATCCTGGACGAGCCCACCGCCGTCCTGGTCCCGCAGGAGGTCGACGAGCTCTTCGACAACCTGCGCGAACTCAAGCGCGAGGGCCTCACGGTCATCTTCATCTCGCACAAGCTCGACGAGGTCCTGTCGGTCGCCGACGAGATCACCGTGATCCGGCGCGGGACCACGGTGGCCACCGCCGACCCGAGCAGCACCAGCGCACGCCAGCTGGCCACACTCATGGTCGGCGGTGAACTGCCGGTGCCCGAGCTGCGCGAGTCCACCGTCACCGACCACGTCGTCCTGTCCATGACCGGGGTCACCGTGCACTCCCCCGAGGGGCGTCCCGTCGTCGATGACATCACCCTGGACATTCGTCAGGGCGAGATCGTCGGCATCGCCGGTGTCGAGGGCAACGGCCAGTCCGAGCTGATCGAGGCCATCATGGGGATGCGCCGGATCGCCTCCGGCACGATCTCCCTCGAGGGTCGGGACACCACCGGCTGGACCACGCTGCACCTCCGCGAGGCCGGGGTCGGCTACATCCCCGAGGACCGCCACCGGCACGGCATCCTGCTGGAGTCCCCGCTGTGGGAGAACCGCATCCTGGGCCACCAGACCCGCAAGCCCAGCGTCAACGGTGCACTGATCAACCGGACCGGCGCCCGCGCCGACTCCGAGCGCATCGTCGCCGAGTACGACGTGCGCACCCCCAACATCGACGTCATCGCCGATGCGCTGTCCGGTGGTAATCAGCAGAAGTTCATCATCGGCCGGGAGATGAGCGGTGCCCCGCGCTTCCTGGTCGCCGCCCATCCCACCCGCGGCGTGGACGTGGGCGCGCAGTCGGCCATCTGGGAGCAGCTGCGCGAGGCGCGCGCCGCCGGGCTGGCGGTTCTGCTGGTCTCCGCCGACCTCGACGAGCTCATCGGCATGTCCGACACACTCCACGTCATCCTGCGCGGCCGCCTGGTCGCGGAGGCCGACCCGACCAGCGTCACCCCCGAACAGCTCGGCTCCGCCATGACCGGTGCCGGACTGGACGGCGCGGACGCGCACACAGAAGGTGACAGCGGTGCTGAGGGTGCCCACCGGAACGAGAGCGAGGGCGGCGCATGAGTAACACCACAGGCCGCACCATCGCGGCACCGATCGTGATGCTCCTGGCCGTCGTCGTGGGTGTCGTGACCACCGTCGCCCTGGACCTGTTCCTGCTGCACTGGGCGGCGCTGCTCATCGGCGTCACGCTCGCCTTCGCGCTCGTGGCGGTGCTGGCACCGATGACCCCGGACGAGAGCCGGGTCGGTGCCGACGGGACCAGGGAGGAGGGCACGCCCCTCCACAACGTCCTGGTCGTCCCGATGGCCCTGGTCCTGGCGGTCGTGGGCGGTCTGGTCTCCTCCTGGGTGCTGGACCTGCAGCTGCTCGAACCCGTCGCCGCCGCACTCGGCGCCCTCGTCGGTTCCGTTCTGGCCTTCGTGCTGTTCCACCGCCTGGCGGCGATGATGGCGCTGTCCTTCGCCGCGGTCCTGGTGGCCGGTGTGATCGCGATCGGCGTCACCGCGGCCGTGCTGTACTTCAGCGGTATCCCGCCGCTGGCCACCTTCGACCGCATGCTGGAGTACGGCACCCGGCCCAACAGCCTGGTGCAGATCATCAACGAGAGCACCACCTACTACCTGGCCGCCGTGGCCGTGGCGATCGGCTTCAAGATGAAGCTGTTCAACATCGGTGTGGACGGCCAGTACAGGCTGGCCGCGCTGATGGCCGCCGCCGTGGGCGGTTACCTCGTGCTGCCTCCGGTGCTCAGCCAGTTCGTCGTCATCCTCACCGCCATCGCCGTCGGCGGTGCGTGGGCGGCCATCGCCGGTTACCTCAAGGTGGCCCGCGGCGTGTCCGAGGTGATCTCCACGATCATGCTCAACGCGATCGCCACGGGTATCACCGCCTACCTGCTGACCGAGGGCCGCCTCGCGGTCGAGATCAGCACCAACAACATCGGCACCCCGCCCATCCCCGAGTCCGGTTGGGTTCCCGGTATCCCGGCGACCTTCCTCGGCTCGGAGCGGGAGATCTACGGTCTGATCTTCCTGTCCATCGCGGTGGGTATCGGTTACTGGTTCATGCTCAACCGCACCCGGTTCGGTTTCGAGCTGCGTGCCACCGGCCAGTCCAAGACGGCGGCCGAGGCCAGCGGTGTGAACGTCAAGAAGATGGTCTTCCTGTCCATGCTCTTCTCGGGCATGGTCGCCGGACTCGTGGGCCTGCCGCAGTTGCTGGGCAGTTCCCACTACTACGCGCTGGACTTCCCGGTCGGGATCGGCTTCATCGGCATCGCGATCGCGCTGCTGGGCCGCAACCACCCCGTGGGTATCGTGTTCGCCTCCCTGTTCTGGGCGTTCCTGACCCAGGCGTCGGGCATTCTGCCCTTCGACGGCATCCCGCAGGAGATCGCGGTCATCGCGCAGGCCACCATCGTCCTCACGGTCGTCGTGGTCTACGAGATCGTGCACCGCTGGGGCCGCCGCTACCAGCAGCAGCAGATCGGCAAGCAGCTCGGTCGCACCACCGAGACCACCCCGGAGCCCGCGACCGTGTCCCACGGCAACGGCCCGGACCACGGTTCCGCCGAGAACCCCGAGGATGCGAACGGCACCCCCGGCGGTTCCGACACTGACGGCACCGACGACAAGCGCGGCGGGGAGGCACAGTGAGCCAGGAACTCAACGTGATGGAGCCGGTGGCCAAGCCGTCCCGGCCCAAGGGGTGGGCGCGCTGGCGCGTCCTCACCCTGCTGATGGCGGTCTTCGTCTCCCTGGCGGGCCTGCGGGTCATCACCGGCCAGGACATGCTGACCGACGCGGGAACCGTCCGCACCACGCTGACCTTCGCGGTTCCGATCGGTCTGGCCGCCCTCGGCGGTCTGTGGGCCGAACGCGCGGGCATCATCAACATCGGTCTCGAAGGCATGATGATCTTCGGGACCTGGTTCGGCGCCTACTTCGCGTGGAGCTTCGACAACCCGTGGATCGGTCTGCTGGCCGGGACCATGGGCGGCATGCTCGGCGGTCTGATCCACGCGGTGGCCACCGTGACCTTCGCGGTGGACCACATCGTGTCCGGTGTGGCGATCAACATCCTCGCCCTGGGCGCCATGCGCTACCTGTCGATCCTGGTCTACGCCGACATCCCCGGCGCCGGCGCGGCCCAGTCCCCGTCGGCCCCGTCGTTCCCGACGCTGACGGTTCCATGGCTGCCGGAGGCGCTCGCTCCGGTGGCCCAGAGCGGAATCTTCCTCATCAGTGACTTCGCGGCGCTGGTCATCGGTCTCACCACCCGCATGTCGGCGCTGACCCTCATCGCCATCCTGCTGGTCCCGATCAGCTACCTGGTGCTCTGGAAGACCACCTTCGGCCTGCGGTTGCGTTCGGTCGGTGAGAACCCCGACGCCGCCGAGTCGCTCGGTGTGCCCGTGTACACGCTCAAGTACATCGCCGTGGTCATCTCCGGCGGTCTGGCCGGCATGGGCGGCGTGTTCCTCGCGATCGTCGCCTCGCAGATCTATCAGGAGGGTCAGACCGGCGGCCGCGGATACATCGGTCTGGCCGCGATGATCTTCGGTAACTGGCGACCGGGCGGTCTGGCCATGGGCGCGACCCTGTTCGGCTACACCGACGCCCTCCAGCTGCGCGGCGGTGGCGCGGCCATCCACGCGCTGCTGCTGCTTCTGGCCGTGGTGCTGCTGGTGGTGGCCGTGTGGCAGGTGCGCAAGGACCGCAAGGGCATCGCGGTGGCCGGCTTCCTCGCCGCGATCGTCCTGCTGTTCTGGTACTTCAGCACCGACTCGCTGCCGCGTGAACTGGCCACCTACAGCCCGCACATCGCCACCCTGCTGGTGCTCTCGTTGGCTTCCCAGAAGCTGCGCGCACCCGCCGGGATCGGTAAGCAGTGGAGGGCGAGCAGGTCATGACCGCACCCCTCGACGTGGACTGGGCGGCCCTGCGTACGGCCGCCCGTGAGGCGATGGCCAACGCCTACGCGCCCTACTCGAAGTACCCGGTGGGCGCGGCGGCGCTGGTCGACGACGGCCGGACCGTGAGCGGCTGCAACGTGGAGAACGCCTCCTACGGTCTGGCCCTGTGCGCCGAGTGCGGGCTGGTCAGCGCGTTGCACGCCACCGGGGGCGGGCGCCTGGTCGCCTTCGCCTGCGTGGACGGTCAGGGTGAGACCCTGATGCCGTGCGGGCGCTGCCGTCAGCTGCTGTACGAACACGGCGGACCGGAGCTGCTGGTGGACACACCCGAGGGCATCTGGCCCATGGAGCGGGTGCTGCCCCAGGCCTTCGGACCGCACAACCTGGCCTGACTTGCTGGCCGGCCTGACCGACTGGCGTCTCCCCGGCCGCCGAACCACGGCGGCCGGGGAGACGCCTTTTCTTATCGCTACTCACCACGGAAGGGACATGACATGGACGTCATCGAGATCATCCGAGCCAAGCGCGACGGGGGCAAGCTCACCCCGGAGCAGATCGACTGGGTGATCGGGGCCTACACCCGTGGTGAGGTGGCCGAGGAGCAGATGGCGGCGCTGGCGATGGCGATCTTCCTGCGCGGCATGGACCGCGCCGAGGTGAGCCGCTGGACCGAGGCGATGCTCTCCTCGGGGGATCGGCTGGACTTCTCCGACCTGGCCCGGCCCACCACCGACAAGCACTCCACCGGCGGGGTCGGCGACAAGATCACCCTGCCGCTCACCCCCACCGTCGCCGCCTGCGGCGCGGCCGTCCCGCAGCTGTCCGGGCGCGGGCTCGGCCACACCGGCGGCACCCTCGACAAACTGGAGTCCATCCCCGGCTGGCGGGCTTCGCTGTCCACCGAGGAGATGCGTCAGGTCATCACCGACACCGGCGGCGTGATCTGCGCGGCCGGATCCGGGCTGGCCCCGGCCGACCGCAAGCTCTACGCGCTGCGCGACGTCACCGGCACGGTGGAGTCCATCCCGCTGATCGCCGCGTCCATCATGAGCAAGAAGCTCGCGGAGGGGACCGCTGCCCTGGTCCTGGACGTCAAGGTGGGGTCGGGGGCCTTCATGAAGGACGCCGACTCCGCCCGCGAACTGGCCCGCACCATGGTGGACATCGGCAACGACCACGGCGTGCGCACGGTCGCCCTGCTCACCGACATGGCCACCCCGCTGGGCCGCCAGGTCGGCAACGCCCTGGAGGTCGCCGAGGCCGTGGAGGTGCTCTCCGGCGGCGGCCCGGCCGACGTCGTGGAGCTCACCGTGGCTCTGGCCCGGGAGATGCTGATCGCGACCGGACTGACCCCGGGCGAGAACGGCGTGAAGGATCCGGCCGAGGCCCTGCGCGACGGCAGCGCCCTCCAGGCCTGGAAGGACCTCATCCGGGCCCAGGGCGGCGACCCGGACGCGCCCCTGCCCGAGGCCGCCGAGCGCCGCGTGGTCCTGGCCCCGGCCGACGGTGTGCTGACCAGGCTGGACGCCTACCAGGTCGGCCTGGCCGCCTGGCGCCTGGGCGCGGGCCGGGCCCGCAAGGAGGACGCGGTGTCCTTCGGCGCGGGGGTGACCCTGCACGCCAAGCCGGGTGAGGCGGTCAAGACGGGGGAGCCGCTGTTCACCCTGCACGCAGACGAGCCCGAGCGCTTCGACCGCGCGGCCCTGGCCCTGGAGGGCGCCTTCGACATCGAGGACGCGGCGGTCTGGAAGGCCGAACCCCTGCTCATCGACCGCGTGTCCTGACGGGACGCGGGTACGGAGGGGCTGGCGTGGCGCCAGCCCCTCCCGCGCACCTTCAAGGGTCCTGCGGTCAGTCCATGATGGGCGGCAGCATCTGCTGCGGGGCGGCCTCCGGGATCAGCAGGAACGCGGCAGCGGCGACCAGGACGAACAGGAAACCCACGATCGTCGTCGCGGTGGCGGTCCACTTGGCCCAGTGGCGGGTGCCGCTGTTGAGCAGGGCCAGCGCCAGGGTCGAGGACAGCACGGTGAGCAGGGCCACCGCGCCGCCCAGCCAGATCTGCATCTCGATCTGCCGGATCTGGTTCGGGTCTATGGGCTGGCCGCCGACCAGGATCATGCTGGTGAGGATCTCCAGCAGCTGCCCGGTCAGGACGGTCACGGCGAGCAGGATCACGCCGACGATGCTCAGGGTCTCCGAGGAGAACGCACCGCCGGTACGGGGCTCAGCCGGAGGGACCTCGAACTCGTGCTCGTGGTCGTACTCCTGACCGTGCTCCGCACCCTCGACGCCGTCCTCCGGGGTCTGGGCGCCCTGCCCCGCGACGGCGGGATCCGTGGCGTACCCCGGCTCGAATCCCGGTTCGAACTTCGGCTGCGGGGCACCTTCTGCGGGTCTGTTGGTGTTCTCGGGCCTGGTGTTGTCTTCCGGTGCGGTACTCACGCGGCCAACGTACCCGCGGGCCCGGGTAAGCAGGACCTAAGAATCGCCTGTTCAGCCACGGAATACGATCAAGAACCGGTCAGGCGCGTTCCGCCTCCTCGGGTTCGGAGACCGGCTGGCGGCGGGCCAGTGCCCGCCGGCGTCCGAAGGCCACGAGCACGACCGCGGCGATGACGGCGAGGATGCCAAGGGAGACCGGGCGGGTGACGAAGATGGAGAAGTCGCCTCCGGAGATCAGCAGCGACTGGCGCAGCGAGACCTCCAGGATGCCGCCGAGGATGAACGCGAGCACCAGTGGCCCGACCTCGTAGCCGAACTTGCGCAGGGCGTACCCGAGCAGTCCGAACACCAGCATCACGACGATGTCGGACACCCGGTTCTGCACGGTGTACACGCCGACCAGCATCACGACCAGGGCTACCGTTGACAGGATGGTGATGGGCACCCGAAGGACCTGCACCCAGGCGCCGATGAGAGCGGTGTTGAACACCAGCAGCAGGACGTTGCCGACGAACATCGAGGCGATCACACCCCAGAACACGTCGGGCTGGTTGACCATCAGGGACGGTCCGGGGGTGATGCCCTGGATGAGCAGGGCGCCGTAGAGCAGGGCCAGCACCACGTTGGGCGGGATACCCAGGGTGAGCAGTGGAACGAAAGCGCTGGTGGAACCGGCGTTGCTGGCTGCTTCGGGCCCCGCCACACCCTCGATGGCGCCCTTGCCGAACCGGGAGGGGTCCTTGGCCCGCCGCTTCTCCACCACGTACGCGGTCATCGACGAGACCACGCTGCCGCCGCCGGGCAGCAGTCCCAGGACGCTGCCGAGGAGGGTGCCGCGCGCCAGGGCCCCGCCGGACTGGCGGAAGTCGGAGCGCGAGGGCCAGATCCGGCCGATCTTGTGCTTGATCTTCGTGCCTGTGGGGCTCTTGTCGATGCTGTACAACACCTCGCCCAGCCCGAACAGGCCCATCGCGATGGGGATGAAGCTCAGCCCGGCGAGGAGGTCGCTGCTACCGAGGGTGAACCGCGGTTCCCCCGAGACGGAGTCGAGGCCTACAGTGGCCAGGAAGAGCCCCAGCCCGGCGGCGACCAGCGCCCGGCCGATGGACACGTTTCCCATCCACGCCACGAGCAGGACCCCGGTCAGGGCGACGAGTGTGTACTCGGGCGGTCCGAAGTTCAGTGCGACCCCGGCGAGCAGGGGAGCCAGCACCACGAGGAAGACGGTCGCGGTGATGCCGCCGATGAAGGAGCCCACGGCGGCGATACCCAGGGCCGGTCCCGCCCGGCCCTTCTGGGCCATCGGGTATCCGTCGAAGGTGGTCACCACCGAGGAGGCCTCCCCGGGGATGCGCAACAGCACCGAGGTGATGGTTCCGCCGTATACCGAGCCGTAGTAGATCCCGGCGAGCAGGATGATCGCCGGAGCCGGGTCCAGCACGTAGGTCAGGGGCAGGAGCAGGGCGATGGTGGCGGTCGGGCCGAGGCCGGGTAGCACCCCGATGAAGGTGCCGATGAGCACACCCAGTGCCACGAACATGAGGTTCCCGGGCTGGAAGGCCACCTGGAAACCGTGCAGGACGCTGTCGAGGTGGTTCATCAGCTCGTTCCCTTCAGAAGCGCGATGATCGGGTCCGGTGGCAGGGGGATGTTGAGCCCGTAGACCAGACCCGCTGTCAGGAAAGCGGTCACCGCCACCGAGAGCAGGAGCGCGGTCCACCAGCGCATTCCGGCGAGGACGCGCAGCCACAGCAGCTGGAGGGCGAACACCGGCAGCACCAGGCCGACCACTGTGAACAGGGCGGTGAAGACCGCCATGCTGACCAGGGCTGTCAGAAGCCGTCGGGGATTGTGGCTGAAGGCCTCCTCGGGGGGTTGGTCACCGACGGGCGGCCTGATGGCGAAGGCGGCGACCAGGATGATCGCTCCGGCTGCGAACGGCCAAAACCCCGGTCCGGGCTGTTGGGGCGAGCCCAGGCCCAGCAGAACCGAGCCCAGTACGACCAGGCCGCCGAAGCCGCCCCACACCAGGCGTTGGGGCCACACGGGCCGGGTCGTGCGGTCCCCGCCGCCCACCACGGCGGCGGGGGTGTCCTGTGCGGTCATGACTCCTCCTCCCCGATCAGCTCGACGAAGCTCTGGTGCATCTGGTCCATGACTCCCCGGCTCAGCTCCGAGGAGGTGGGGCGGTCGTTGGCCACGTAGTTCTCACCCACGGCCTCGGCGAGTTCGGGCGACTCCGCGCAGGTGCGGATGTGCCCCTCCAGCAGTTCCACGAGCTCGTCGGGGGTGTCCCCGTGCAGGACGGGAAACCAGAAGGAATCGGACATCGGCAGGCCGTCGTAGCCCAGCTCCTCGAAGGTGGGCACGTCCGGGATGTGCGGCATCCGCTCCTGACCGCCGGAGACCGAAACCTGGAGGCCGGTGCCTGCCAGCTGGTCCATGACCTCCTGGGAGCTCTCGGTGAACACGGCGTTGACGTCTCCTGCGAGCAGTGCGGTGATGGCCGGCCGCGAGCCCTGGTAGGGGACGGCGCGAACGGGTGCGTCCCGCACGTCCGCCAGCAGGTTCAGGGTCTGGTGCGGTGCGCTGAGCGCGCCGGGGGTGGAGACCACCAGCTCCTCTTCCCGGTCGAGGAACCCGGGGCCGACCTCTTCGTGCAGTTCAGGCGGGGTGATCAGGACGGAGGGTGCGTGGGTGACCTCGTTGAGCGGGGTGAAGTCGTCCTTGTCGTAGCCCACGGTGGGTACGCGCAGTGGGACGACCACCGGTCCGCTGGTGGTCACCATGGCCATGGTGTGGCCGTCGGCGGGTGCGTTGAGCAGGTCGTTGAGGGCGATGGCCTGGCTGCCGCCCGGTTTGTTCTCCACCACGACCTCGCGGTCGAGCGATGAGTTCAGGCAGCGGGCGACGTTGCGGGCGATGGTGTCGGTGCCGCCGCCGGGGGCGAAGCCCACCAGCATCGTGACGGGGCGTTCGGGGTAGTGGTCGGGGTCGGCCGTGGCCGCTGTGCCCCCGCAGGCCGTGGCCGCCAGGGCCAGGGCACAGGTGAGGGCGGGCAGGGTCGGTCCTGGGGCGGGTAGGCCTGGTCGTCGTTTCATCGGTGCGCCTTCCGTTGACGACGGGGAGGTGCTCTGCCCGGAGGGGCGCCGTACGCGCGAGCGGCGAGAACCGGGTCAGGAGCGCTCCCGACGGCATGCTGAGCCATAACCTGACGGTGTTAGGTTTTGGGCGAGTGTAGGGACCCGAACACGGCTCCGCAAGGGTGGTGGCGCACATGAAGAGAGGCCGGAGGCGCTGCCTCCGGCCTTGCGGTCTGCTGGTGTGTGGGTGGGGTGTGCTGGGGTGGGGATCAGGTGCTCGGGAGGACCGGGGTCGGCATCAGGACGAAGGTCAGCACGGCCAGCACCACGCACAGGATGCCCGCCAGTATCGTCGCCGAGGCCAGTTGCCGAGCCCAGGCGCGGGTGGTGGCGCCGACGCGGAACAGGGCGATGGCGGCGCAGATCACGGCCAGACCGGCGAGGGCCGCCGAACCGGTGAGGGACCCCTGGACCACGACACTCGGTGCGTCGTACCCCTCGGCCGGAATCGAGGGGGTGAGGACCCAACGGCTGAAGATCGCGATGAGCTCGGTGGCGAACAGGGTGGTGGCCAGCATGAGGAAGCCCGCCACGCTGAAGGTCTCGGCGCCGAAGAGGCTGGGGCGCGGGGCGGTGTGCTGACCGGTGAGGAAGGCCTCGGGGGTGGAGACGGCCTCGGGGGTGGAGACGGCCTCGGAGTTCTCGGGCTTGTCGTCGGTGGGGGCGGTGGTGCTGGTGTCTTCGGAGGAGGTACTCACGCGCGCCAAAATACCGGGCGCATATCCCGTTTTCGCCATCTTTAACAGGGCTATTGCGGCCGGTTCCGGCCATGGGCCTGGTTGAGGAAAAAACAATCATGAGTGCTTGTTTTTTTCTGTGTCCGGTGTCACTCTCTTTGCCATGACCGCTACCTCCCTGTGGGTCGGGAACGCCTCGGGCTTCTACGGTGACCGGCTCTCGGCCGTTCACGAGATGCTCACCGAAGGCCCTGTGGACGTTCTGACCGGCGATTACCTGGCCGAACTCACCATGGCCATCCTCGGCCGCGACCAACTGGCCGATCCGAGCCGGGGCTACGCCAGAACCTTCCTGAAACAGATGCGCGAGTGCCTGGCGATCATCATGGAACGCCGCGTCCGCGTGGTCACCAACGCGGGCGGCCTCAACCCCCGAGGCCTGGCCGACAAGCTCACAGAGCTGGCCGAGAGCCTCGGCTTCGAACCCCGCATCGCCTGTGTCACCGGGGACGACCTGCTGGACCGAGCCGAGGAACTCAATCTGGGCGGGCCGCTGACCGCCAACGCCTACCTGGGTGCCTTCGGGATCGCGCGCTGCCTGGACGCCGGGGCCGACATCGTCGTCACCGGCCGCGTCACCGACGCCTCGCTCGCGGTGGGTCCGGCCATCTCGCACTTCGGCTGGACTCGCGAGGACCTCGACGCCCTCGCCGGGGCGACCGCCGCCGGGCACGTCATCGAGTGCGGGACCCAGGCCACCGGCGGTAACTACGCCCTGGCCCGCGAACTCGCCGACCGGCGCCTGGACCACCCCGGCTTCCCGATCGCCGAGATCGCCGCCGACGGCTCCTCGGTGATCACCAAGCACGCCCGCTCCGGCGGTGCGGTCACCGTGGGCACCGTCACCGCCCAGCTCGTCTACGAGATCGCGGGCGCACGCTACCCCGGCCCCGACGTCACCACGCGCCTGGACACCGTTCACCTGGTTCAGGAAGCCGACGACCGGGTGCGGATCAGCGGGGTGCGCGGAGAAGCACCGCCGCCCGAGCTGAAGGTCGGGCTGACCGGGATCAGCGGCTTCCGCAACGAGGTCGACTTCCTCATCACCGGCCTGGACGCCCGGGCCAAGGCGGACCAGGCCGAACGCCAGATGCGCGCCGCCCTGGCCCACAACAGGCCCGGTGAGCTGAGCTTCGAGTTCACCCCGGCCCTCGACCCGCACGGGGACACCCAGGACGAGGCCACCGCCCGGCTGCGCGTGGTCGCCCGCGACCACGACCCCGCCGTCATCGGACGCCGCTTCGGCGCCGCCGCCGTGGAACTGGCCCTGGCCAGCTACGCCGGGTTCCACCTCACCGCGCCGCCGCGCGAGGCCCGCCCCGACGGGGTGGCGGTCACCCACGCGCTGGTCCCCGCCGCCGAGGTCGAGCACACCGTCATCACCCCCGAAGGCGACCGCGAGAGCGTCCCGCACCCCGAACACACCAGGGAGCTGACCGAGCTCCCCGAACCCCCGCTGCCCGAGCCGCTCTCAGGCCCGGTGATCGACGGGCCCACCCGACTGGCCCCCCTCGGCCTGCTCCTGGGCGCGCGCAGCGGAGACAAGGGCGCCGACGCCAACGTGGGCGTGTGGGCCACCTCGGACGAGGGCTGGCGCTGGCTGGCGCACACCCTCACCGTCGAGGCGCTGCGCGAACTCCTCCCGGAGACCGCCGACCTCAAGGTCACCCGCCACCTGCTGCCGAGTCTGCGCGCCGCGAACTTCTGGATCGAGGGGATGCTCGCCCCCGGTACGGCCCGCCGTGAGGGCCAGGACCCGCAGGCCAAGGGGGTCGGTGAGTGGCTGCGCGCCCGGCGCTTCCCCATCCCCGAGTCACTGCTGGCCGACTCCCCGCTGCCCCCGAACCCGCTGCCCCCGAACCCGCTGCCCCCGAACCCGCTGGCCCAGTCCCCGCTGCCCCAGGAGGGCCCGTGAGCGTCCTGACCTCCAGACTCGACACCCGGGGCCCGGCCTACGCCGAGGCCCGGGACGCCATGCTCGCCAAACTCGCCGAGCTCGACACCGAACACGCCAAGGCCCTGGCCGGGGGCGGTGAACGCTACGTCGAACGCCACCGTTCCCGGGGCGGACTGCTGGCCCGCGAACGCATCGAACTCCTCCTGGACGAGGGCAGCCCCTTCCTCGAACTCTCACCCCTGGCCGCCTGGGGCAGCGACTTCCACGTGGGCGCCAGCGTGGTCACCGGCGTGGGCGTGGTCTCGGGCGTGGAATGTGTGATCGTCGCCAACGACCCCACCGTGCGCGGCGGCTCCAGCAACCCCTGGACCCTCAAGAAGTCCCAGCGGGCCGGGGAGGTCGCCGAACGCAACCGGATGCCGATGATCAGCCTGGTGGAGTCGGGCGGCGCCGACCTGCCCACCCAGAAGGAGATCTTCATCCCGGGCGGCGGCACCTTCCGCCACCTCACCCAGCTCTCGGCCGCCGGGATCCCCACCATCGCCCTGGTCTTCGGCAACTCCACCGCGGGCGGCGCCTACGTCCCCGGCATGAGCGACCACGTGGTCATGGTCCGGGACCGCTCCAAGGTCTTCCTCGGCGGCCCGCCGCTGGTCAAGGCGGCCACCGGCGAGGAGAGCGACGACGAGTCCCTGGGCGGCGCGCGCATGCACGCCGAGGTCTCCGGGCTCGCCGACCACCTGGCCGAGGACGAGCGGGACGCCATCCGCCTCGGCCGCCGGATCGTGGCCCGCCTCAACCACACCAAGGCCGGGCCCGCCCCGGCCGCCCAGGTCCGCGAACCCCTCCTGCCCGCCGAGGAGCTCCTCGGGATCATGCCGCCCGACCTCAAGGTCCCCGTGGACCCCCGCGAGGTCCTCGCGCGCGTGGTGGACGGTTCGGAGTTCGACGAGTTCAAACCCTCCTACGGCCCCGGCCTGGTCACCGGCTGGGCCACCCTGCACGGCTACCCCGTGGGCGTCCTGGCCAACGACAACGGCGTGCTGTTCAGCGCCGAGGCGCAGAAGGCCACCCAGTTCATCCAGCTGGCCAACCGCTCGAACACCCCGCTGGTCTTCCTGCACAACACCACCGGCTACATGGTCGGCGCCGAGTACGAGCAGGGCGGCATCATCAAGCACGGCTCGATGATGATCAACGCGGTCTCCAACAGCACCGTCCCGCACTTGTCCGTGCTGATCGGCGCCTCCTACGGGGCCGGGCACTACGGCATGTGCGGCCGCGCCTACGACCCCCGCTTCCTGTTCTCCTGGCCCAGCGCCCGTTCCGCCGTCATGGGCCCCAAGCAGCTCGCCGAGGTCATCTCGATCGTCTCGCGCGCCTCGGCCGCGAAGAAGGGCCAGCCCTACGACGACGACCAGGACGCCGCCATGCGCGAACTGGTCGAGCACCAGATCGAGGCGGAGTCCCTGCCGATGTTCCTGTCCGGCCGGGTCTACGACGACGGCGTCATCGACCCCCGCGACACCCGCACCGTCCTCGGGCTGTGCCTGTCCTTCGCCAGCAACGCACCGGTACGCGGCACCGACCGCTTCGGTGTCTTCCGAATGTGAGAAGGGGAGGACCGACATGACCCCCACCACCACCCCCACCACCTCCGCCAGCCCCGACGGCGCCCGGCCCATCGGCACGCTGCTGGTCGCCAACCGGGGCGAGATCGCCCGCCGGATCATCCGCACCTGCAAGGCCCTGGGCGTGGCCACCGTCGCCGTGCACGCCCCCGGTGAGGAGAACGCCGCGCACGTGCGCGAGGCCGACGCCGCCGTGCGCCTGAGCGTCCCCGAGGGGCGCGGCCCCGTGGACGCCTACCTCGACCCCGAAGCGCTGGTCGCCGCCGCCCGCACCGCCGGAGCCGACGCCGTCCACCCCGGCTACGGCTTCCTGTCCGAGAACGCCGCCTTCGCCCGCGCCGTCACCGGCGCCGGGCTGACCTGGGTGGGCCCCGCCGCCGAAGCGGTCGAACAGATGGGCTCCAAGACCCTCGCCAAGAAGGTCGCCCGCGACGCCGGGGTACCGGTCGCCGACGCCCTCGACCCCGAGGACGTGCGGGCCGAAGACCTCCCCGTCCTGGTCAAGGCGGTGTCCGGCGGCGGCGGGCGCGGCATGCGCGTGGTCCGTGACCTCGACGCGCTCGCCGCCCAGGCACAGGCCGCGCGCACCGAGGCCGCCTCCGCCTTCGGCGACCCCACGGTGTTCTGCGAGCCCTACGTGGAACGCGGCCGCCACGTGGAGGTCCAGGTCCTGGCCGACCTCCACGGCACCGTCTGGGCACTGGGCGAACGCGACTGCTCGGTGCAGCGCCGCCACCAGAAGGTCCTGGAGGAGGCGCCCGCCCCCGGGCTGCCCGAACAGACCCGGCAGAGGCTGCACCGGGCCGCCCGCGACCTCGCCGCGGCCATCGGCTACACCGGCGCCGGAACCGCCGAGTTCCTCGTGCCAGTCACGGAGGAAGGGCTCGGTGAGCCCGTCTTCCTGGAGATGAACACCCGCCTGCAGGTCGAGCACCCCGTCACCGAGTGCGTCACCGGCCTGGACCTGGTGGAGTGGCAGCTACGGATCGCCGAGGGTGAACCCCTGCCCGGTGCCGAACCCCCCGCCCCGCGCGGCCACGCCGTCGAGGCCCGCCTGTACGCCGAGGACCCCCGCAACGGCTGGCGGCCCCGGGCCGGGCTCCTGCACGCCTTCGACGTCCCCGCCGCCACCGTCAGCTTCACCCCCCTCACCACCCCCGGGGTGCGCCTGGACCACGGCGTGGCGGCGGGCGATGTCGTCGGCACCGACTTCGACCCCATGCTCGCCAAGGTCATCGCCTACGGCACCGACCGCCGCGACGCCCTGCGCCGCCTGGCCGCGGCCCTGGCCGACGCCCGCCTGCACGGGGTGGGCACCAACCGCGACCTGCTCGTGCGCGCCCTGCGCCACCCCGACTTCGCCGGGGCCCACGACCGGCCCGAACGCCTGCACACCGCCTTCCTGACCGGCGACCGCCTCGCCGCTCTGGCCCAGCCCCTGGCCGAACCCGCCACCGAGGAACTGGCCGCGCTCGCCGCGTCCCTGGCCTCGATGGAGGCCGCCAGCGGAAAGGGCGCTCTCCCCGCCGGTATCCCCGCGGGCTGGCGCAACCTGCCCTCGGCCCCGCACCGGCGCCGCCACACCACCGACGCGGGCCGCGAGATCACCTCGGCCTTCCGATCGGTGCGCGGTGCGCACCTGCCCGAGCGGGACGGCGTGCGGGTGCTCTCGGCCGCCTCCGACCAGGTGGTCCTGGAGGTGGACGGACTACGCCGCGCCTTCACCGTTCTCTCGGGTGAGAGCTCTTCCAGGGCGGGCGAGGTGTACGTCGAGTCCGCGCTGGGATCGGTCACCCTGACCCCCGTCGACCCCCTCCCCGAGCCCGAGGCCACCGTCGACCCCGGCGCCCTGCCCGCGCCCATGCCCGGCACGGTCACCGCCGTGGACGTCAGCGTGGGGGAGAAGGTCCGCGAGGGCCAGACCCTGCTGCGCATGGAGGCGATGAAGATGGAGCACCGCGTCACCGCCCCCGCCGCCGGAGCCGTCCGCGAACTCCCGGTCGCCGCCGGGGAACGCGTCCCGGCCGGGGCGCCACTGGCCGTGCTCGACTACACCGGCCCCGGGACCGGTGACCCCGACGACACCCCGGACAGCGACGACCACGGCTCCCAGGGCGCGAGGAGCACCCCCCACAACGAAGGGCTCGACCCATGACCGGTGCCATGAACTTCAACGAACCCGCCGAGCGCGTCGAACTCCGCGCCGCGGTCGCCGACCTCGCCGCCGAGTACGGCTCCGAGTACTACAGGGCCAGAGCCAAGGAGGGCGCCTACCTCACCGAACTGTGGCGCGAGGCGGGCAAGCTCGGCTACCTGGGCGTCAACATCCCCGAGGAGTACGGCGGCGGAGGCGGCGGTATCGGCGACCTGGCCGCCGTCCTGGAGGAGCTCAGCGCCGCGGGTTGCCCCACCCTGATGATGGTGGTCTCCCCAGCCATCTGCGGCACCGTCCTGGCCCGCTTCGGCACCCCCGAACAGCGCCAGCGCTGGCTGCCCGGCCTGGCCACCGGCGAGTCCATCATGGCCTTCGCTATCACCGAACCCGACGCCGGATCCAACGCCCACCGCATCACCACCACCGCCCGCCGCGAGGGCGGGGGCTGGGTGCTCAACGGCCGCAAGACCTACATCTCCGGCGTGGACGTCGCCGACGCCGTACTGGTGGTCGGCCGTATCGAGGACGAGGACACCGGGCGCCTGTCCGCCGCGCTGTTCGCGGTCCCCACCGACACCCCCGGGTTCGAGGCGCGGCGGATCGAGATGGACATCGTCAGCCCGGACCACCAGTTCCAGCTGTTCATGGACGACCTCCGCCTGCCCGCCGACGCCCTGGTCGGCGACCCCGACGCCGGGCTCCTCCAGCTCTTCGCCGGGCTCAACCCCGAACGCATCATGGCCGCCTCACTGGCCACCGGCAGTGCCCGCCACGCCTTGGACAAGGCGGTCGCCTACGCCAAGGAGCGCGTGGTGTGGCGGGACCGGCCCATCGGCGCCCACCAGGGATTGGCCCATCCGCTGGCGCAGGTCAAGATCGAGACCGAACAGGCCCGCCTGATGACCCAGCACGCGGCGCTCCGCTACGATTCCGGCGACGACGCGGGTGCCGGGGAGGCGGCCAACATGGCCAAGTACGCCGCCGCGGAGGCGTGCGTGCGGTCCGTCGACCAGGCCGTGCAGACCCTCGGAGGGAACGGTCTGGCCAGTGAGTACGGGCTGGGCGCGGCGATCGCCGCCTCCCGGCTGGCCCGGATCGCCCCCGTGAGCCGGGAGATGGTCCTCAACTACGTGGCCCAACAGTCCCTCGGCCTGCCCAAGTCGTACTGACCGCGGGGGCGGCACACCAGGGGAGAAGAGGCGCGCAGTGGACACGGCATCGGGGGTCTCCGACCGGGAGCCGAGACAGGAGCGCAGCCGGGCCACCCGGGCCCGGCTGCTGGACGCGGCGGTGGGATGCCTGTCCGAACGCGGAGCGGCCGGGACCACGGTGGGCGCGGTCGCCGAACGCGCCGGGGTGTCCCGGGGCGCCGCGCAGCACCACTTCCCCACCCGCGAGGACCTGCTGCTGGCGGCGCTGCGGCACATCGTGGACAGCCGCGGAACCGACCTGCGCCGCCGGGTGGAATCGGTTCCCGGGGGGCCCGGCCGCACCGAGGCCGTGGTGCAGATGGTGGTGGACGCCTTCAGCGGGACCGGTTTCAACGCCGCCCTCCAGCTGTGGGCCGGGGCCGCCAGCGACCCCGCCCTGCGCGAACGCGTCATCCCCCTGGAGGAACAGGTGGGTCGTGAGGTGCACCGCGCCGTGGTCGACCTGCTGGGCGCCGACGAGTCGGTCCCCGGCACGCGGGAGGCAGTCCAGGCCACCCTCGACCTGGCCCGGGGACTGGGCCTGGCCAACCTCCTCACCGACGACGGAGCGCGCCGCCGCCACATCGTCCGCCAGTGGGCCCGCATGCTCGACCAGGCTCTGGCGGCGGGAGACTGACCTGTGGCCGGGGCCGGCTGCCGGGGTCAGCGGTGTTTACTGGTGAGTGGGTTCTATCGTCGGCCGCCTACCACCTCCCGGTGGCGGGCGCTTATGATCGAAAAGGCCGGGCAAAGCAGCGGTCACAACAGTTCTTCACAACGGTTTCTCTGGACAAGGCGGTGTGCCGGTGGGTGCGGATACGGGCAGGGACCTTCCCGGCCTGGCCAGGCGGGCAGTGGAGGCGTTCGAGGAGAGTGCCACACGGGGCAGGGACCGTGACGCCCTCATGGACACCGCGTTCGCGCGGCTCTTCGAGCTCTACCAGGCCACTTCCCAGGCCGAACGGCAGTCCCCGGCGGGACAGAACTTCAACGCCAGGCTCGCCGAGGTCCTGGTGAGCGGGAACAACCCGGTCCGGATCAGCCTGTACGTGGTGCGCACCCAGACCGCCGCCGAGAACGGGCAGCACGAGGGCTACCGCCCGGCCTGCTGGCGCCGCTCCATGCTCCAGCTCCTGGGCGACGAGTTCGTGCCCCTGCAGAGCTTCCTGCGCCCGGTCGACCTGGACGCCCTGCCGCGCATCGACGACGCACTGGAGGCCGTGGCGGCCAACGCCAGCCCGGCCACCGTGGAGGCGGTGCCGTCCTGGGTGCCCGAGACCCACTGGTGGTGGTGGGAGCCGGCCCGCCAGCGCGGCGAGGAGACCCCCTCGCACACCCGCGCCGACAGCGGAACCCTGGACGCCGTCACGGACTGATCCGGCCCTGTCGCCCCGGGCCTCAGGGCGGGGGTTCGCGCAGGGAGTCGAAGCCGCCGCGGGCCGGGACGAGGTGGACCTCGCCCGGCCTGGCGGTCTCCACGGTCTCCTGCAGGTGGACCATGAACAGCGCACGGGCCGCCACCAGGCCGCCCTCGCGCCTGGTGCCGAACGCCGCCACCGCGTCCTCCACCAGGTCCCGCAGCCGCGCGGCCAGCGTGGGCGGGTCCAGGTGCAGGACCATCGGTTCCTCCAGTTCCAGGCCCTTGAAACAGCTGATCCGGATGCCGCGCTCCCCGGGCAGCACCTCGGCGCGGCTGGTGGCCCGGTAGGTGACCGGGGTACCGATCCCGCCGGTGTCGACGGTCATCTCCGTGCCCTCGGCCAGCTCCCTGACCAGCCGGTCCCACTCCTGCCGTTCGTCCATGAACCCATCCTCACCCCGGCGGCACGCGCGTACCAGGGGCCACACGGGGTCCAGGCCCAGCTCAGCGCACGCCCCTGATCCTCCAGACCACGACCGCGCCCAGCAGGGAGATCAGCCCGCAGGCCGTGTACAGGACCGGGTAGCCGCCCAGGTGGACCACGATGGGCCCGGCCAGGGCGGGGGCGATCACCTGCGGGCCGGAGCTGGCGACGTTGACGATGCCCAGGTCCTTGGCACGGCCCCCGGCGCTCGGCAGTACCTCGGTGACCAGCGCGTTGTCCACGGACAGGAACACACCGAACCCCACGCCCAGCACCACCGCGCAGACCACCGCGGCCGTCCAGGTGGGGTACAGGGCCAACCCGAAGGCGGGCAGGCCCATCACCACCCCGGCGAACGCCACCATGCCGCGCCGTCTGCCGAGCCGGTCCGAGACCACGCCCGCCAGCACGGTGGTGGCCACGACCGCCGCCGTGTAGAGGAGGATCAGGGTGAGCAGCCCGTCCGTGGCAGGGGAACCGGGGAAGAGTTCCTCGTAGCCCACCTCGTCGCGTAGGAAGTACAGCAGGTAGAGGACGAACATCGCGTTCCCGGTGCCGATGAGGAACCGGGTGAGGAAGGCCCAGGCGAAGTCCGGGTGGCGGCGGGGCGACACCCACAGGCTCCGGGCGAAGTCGCGCCAGGGCGGGCGGGCCTCGCGGGGCAGCGGCGGGTCCGGGGAGAGCAGCGCGAACGGCAGGGCGCACGCGATGGTCAGGACGCCGATGAGCGTGTAGCCGGGGGATATCTCGGTGACGACCACGGTGACCAGGACGACCGCCGCCACCACCCCGGCCGACTGGGGGATGCCGATCCAGCCCGAGACCGCCCCGCGCTGGCTCCGCGGCACGTGGTCCGGAACGGCGGCGAGCAGGGTGGCGTTCAGGCAGGACAGCGCCGTCTGCACGAACGACCAGCCCAGCAGGATCCCCGTGACGCTCTCCCGGGTGCCCAGGACGATCAGCCCGGCGCCGCCCAGCAGCGCTCCGGCCAGGACCCAGGGCCTGCGGCGGCCGAGCGGGCCGGTGGTGCGGTCCGACAGGGCCCCGGCCAGCGGGGTGGCGATCATGGCCATGGCCGCACCGATCCCGGTGACCCAGGCCAGGACGGTCTCCTTGTCGGCGGGGGAGACCCGGCCGACCTGCTCGGGCAGCAGGACTTGGAGGGGACCGAAGAAGGCCATCCACATGCCGAGGTTGGCCAGGCTGATCCCGGCCACCCACAGGGCGCTCACGTTGCGGGTGGGTTCGGCCAGGGCTCGGGGGAGTTCGTTCGGGGGTCGCGCCGCGGGGGGTGTGCGCACAGTGTGACCTGCCTAACATGAGAAGGGTTCATGTTAGGCCGGGCGGGTCGGTTCGGGGAAGGTTCTGGTCAATGCGGGAAAGAATTCATGTGCATCTAGTCAACTTTGACTAGTAAGGTGAGCGGCATGAACGAGACGCAGGAGATTCGAGCCAACGAGACCGTGGTACCGCTGCTGCACACCCACGATCCCCAGGTCACGCTGGACTTCTACCAGTCGCTCGGCTTCGAGGTCACCTGGAAGCAGTTCAAGCCCTACCTCTACCTGGCCTTCCGGTGGAGCGGGTTCGAACTGCACTTCGGGGGCGCGCCCAAGGGGCTGGATCCCGCTGCGGAGAACACCGGCGGCGCCCTGGTCATGGTCGACGCGGTGGCGCCCTACCACGAGGCCTTCACCGCGGCCATGCGCGCCGCCCACGGCAAGGTCCTGGCCCGCGGCCTGCCGCGTATCACCCGCTACCGGCCCGGCGCCACCCGCTTCACCATGATGGATCCCTCCGGGAACTGCATCATCTTCATCCAGCGCGACGAACCCGAAGGGCTCGACTACGGGGGCTCCCCGGAGCTGGAGGGCATCGCCAAAGCCCTGGACCAGGCCCGCAACTTCCGCGAGTTCAAGAACGACGACCTCGCCGCCTACCGCCATCTGAAGTCCGCCCTGCGTCGGCACGCGGACACCGCTCCGGCCCTCGATCGCGCCCTGGCCCACGCGACCCTGGTCGAACTGTCCATCGCCCTGGACGGCCCGGAACAGGCGAAGGCCTGGCGCGCCGAGCTGGAGAAGGTGGAGCTCACCGGGGAGGAGCGCCGCAGGGTCGAGGAGGAGCTGGGGCGCGCCGCCGACCTGATGGAATGGCGCGGCGACGAGTAGGGGGAGTCTGCCCCACTCGGGTCGGCTTTCGCCGCTCAGCTAGTCAAATTTGACTAATCAAGGAGGAGTATGAACGACGAAGCACCGGTGGTCCGCGCGGAGGGACTGCGCCGGACCTATGGCACCACCAGGGCGCTGGACGGCCTCGACATGACCGTCGCGCGCGGCAGCGTGCACGGGGTGCTCGGCCCCAACGGCTCCGGCAAGACCACCCTGGTGCGCACCATGGCCACCCTGCTGCGGGTGGGGGAGGGGCGTGCCGAGGTCGCCGGGTTCGACGTCGCGGCCCGTCCCAAGGACGTCCGGCGGCGGATCGGGCTGCTCGGCCAGCACGCCGCGGTGGACGAGGAGCTCTCCGGGCGCCAGAACCTGGAGCTGTTCGGCCGCCTGTACCACCTGGGCGGTCGTCGGGCCGCGGCCCGCGCGACGCAACTGCTGGAGCGTTTCGGTCTCGCCGACACCGGCCGCAAACCCGTCGGAACCTACAGCGGCGGTATGCGGCGCCGCCTGGACCTGGCCGCCTCGCTCATCGTCGACCCCGAGATCCTCTTCCTGGACGAACCCACCACCGGACTGGACCCGCGCGGGCGAACCGAGGTGTGGGAATCGGTCCGCTCCCTGGTCGGCGGCGGCACCACCGTGCTGCTCACCACCCAGTACCTGGAGGAGGCCGATCAGCTGGCCGACCGGATCTCGGTCCTGGACCACGGACGGGTGATCGCCGAGGGCGCCCCCGAACGGCTCAAGGCGGATCTGGGCGGGGACCGGATCGACGTCGTGGTCCGCGACGCCGACCGGCTCGCCGAGACCGCCGCGCTCCTGGCCGCGACCGCCGGGGTCCAGGGGGCCTCCGGGCGGGCGGACGTGGAGACCGACCCGGACGGCCGCCGGGTCAGCGCCCCGGTCGCGGACCGCATGGCCGCGCTCACCCGCCTGGTCGGCGCCCTGCGCGACCACGGCATCGAGGCGGAGGACGTGGCCGTCCGCCGCCCCACCCTGGACGAGGTGTTCCTGCACCTCACCGGTGACCAGAAGGAGAAGACGCCCCGATGACCTCCGTGAACACCCTCCCCGCTCCCGAGAAGCGCACCTCAGCCGCACCCGTGCCCGTCCCCGGAACGGCGCTCGGCTGGTGGCTGGCCGACTCCTGGACCATGACCCGGCGCGAACTCGCCCGCTGGGTCCGGCGCCCCGGACTGGCTCTGCTCAACGTGGCCTTTCCGGTGCTGATGCTGCTCCTGTTCGCCCTGTTCATCGGCGGCAGTATGACCGTGGCGGGCGGAGGGGACTACACCGAGTTCCTCGTCCCCGGCATGTTCGTGATCACCATGGCCTTCGGACTGGAGGGCACGATGACCGCCATCTCCCGGGACCTGGAGAGGGGCGTGGTCGACCGCTTCCGCTCCATGCCCATGGCACCCTCCGCGCTCCTGGTCGGACGAGGCGTCGCGGACATGCTGGACTCGGTGGTCGGTCTGCTCGTCATGATCGGCGCCGGGTTCCTGATCGGCTGGCGCTGGCACGGCTCGCTCACCGCCGCCCTGGCCGCGGTGGCGCTGCTGCTCCTGTTGCGCTTCGCGATGCTGTGGTGCGGGATCTGGCTGGGGCTGGTCGTCGGCCGCCCGGAACTGGTGATGGCCGTGCAGATGCTGGTGTGGCCGGTGGCCTTCACCTCCAGCGCCTTCGCCTCGACCGAGGCCATGCCCGGCTGGCTGCGCGTGGTCGCCGAGTGGAACCCGCTCTCGGCCACGGCCACGGCGGTGCGCGAGCTGTTCGGCAACCCGGGGGTCGTGGGCGGCTCCTGGCCCACCGAGAACGCCCTGCTCCTGGCGGTGCTGTGGCCGCTGCTCCTGCTCGCGGTGGCCTGCCCGATGGCGGCGGCCAGATTCCGCGGACTGAATCGCTGAGGAGGTGAGGTGGCGGGCGGGGTCAGTCCTCGGTGTCGGGGGCCAGGACCCCTTCGTAGGGGGCGGCGCCCTCCTCGCCCGCGAAGGTGTACGCGCCGCCCTCGATCCGGCCGATCAGCCCGCGGGTCCAGACGGCCTCGGAATCCGAGGTGTGCACCCACAGGTCCATGACCTCGCCGATGTGGCCCTGCTGCTCGGGCCCCTGTTCGGGGTCGTAGTACCTGACCACCTCGGCCCGCCAGGCCTCCAGCCCGGCCAACCGCTGCCGCAGCAGGGCGAGGGCCTCCTGGCGGGGCAGGTCCACGGCGAAGCCGAGCCCGGCGGCGAGCACGTCCGGCTTGGTCTCGTGTCCGCGCAGCGCCGAGCGCAGCAGCGAGAAGTACTCCTCGCCGCCGCGCTCGGTGACCTCGTACTCGATCCGGGGCGGCCCGCCGACGGTGGACGGCGCCACCTCGTGCGCGACCAGCAGACCCTGCCTGGCCATCTGCTTCAGCGCGTGGTAGACCGACCCCGGTTTGGCGTTGGACCACTGGTGCGCGCCCCAGCCCTCCAGGTCGTTGCGGACCTGGTAGCCGTGCGCCCGCCCGTGCAGCCGGACCGCCCCCAGGACCAGCAGACGGATGGCTGACATCCCACACCCCTCACCCCGCGTGTCTGGTCAATCTTGACTAGCATACGGGGTGGGGGAGGGCGGGGCACGGTCAGGCCTGCTGCTCCTGCTTGGGCCGCTCCGCGCGCTCGTCCGCCTGCTGTACCTCCTGGCGCCGCTCCTCGGCGCCCAGGGCGATCGGCGCGCCCAGCCACTCGTCGCGCAGCCCGAAGGCGTCGGCCAGCCGCACCGCGTACGGGCGCAGTCCACGGCACAGGTCGTTCACGGCCGCCGAGACCGCCTTGGTCCGGGCGGTGGAGAGCCGCTCGTGCTCCAGGAACCAGGCCCGGTCCTCCTCGATCACCGACAGCACGTACAGGTCGCACAGGCGGTTGAGCAGCTTGGCCGTGGACTTGTCGCCGCAGCGGTCGATACCCGCCACGAACGCCTCCAGCACCACCCGGTCCATGTGCGCCCGACCGGCCGCGAGTACGTGGTCCTGGGCCCGGTTGAACACCTCGAAGGCGTCGCTGCCGTCCTTCTTGGCCCGGCGCAGCCGCCTGGCCAGCCCTTCGGTGATGTGCTTCTCCCGGTCCTCGAACAGCTCCAGGTGCCAGCCCCGGTTGTACAGGCTCGCCTCGTCGCGGCCCGGGGCGGCGGCGATGAGCCGGTCGATCAGCGGGATGGCGGCGGTGCGCTCGATGACGGTCTCGAACACCCTGCCCGCCATGAACCGGGCCAGGCCCAGCTGGTCCAGGTCGCCGAAGGAGTCCTTGAAGTTGGTCAGCAGGGCCTTGGTGAGCTGCTGCAGCAGGACGGTGTTGTCGCCCTCGAACGTGGTGAAGATGTCCGAGTCCGCCTTGAGCTGCGGGATCCGGTTCTGAGCCAGGTAACCGGAGCCGCCGCAGGCCTCCCGACAGGTCTGGATGGTCTCGGTGGCGTGCCAGGTCGCGACCGCCTTCAGCCCGGCCGCGCGCGACTCCAGCTCCCGCTGGGCGCGCTCGTCGCGCTCCTCGGACTTGGACAGCTCGTGCAGGCGGGTGACCAGCTCCTCCTGGGCGAAGTGCAGCCCGTAGGTGCGGGCCAGTGCGGGCAGGAGCTTGCGCTGGTGGGCGAGGTAGTCCAGGATCCGCACCTCCCGCTCCGGCCGGGAGTCCGTGGCCGGGCGGGTGAACTGGCGGCGGGTGTCCGCGTACCGGATCGCGATGGCCAGCGAGGCCTTGGTGGCGGTGCCCGCGCCCCCGGCCACGCTGATGCGGCCGCGGATCAGCGTGCCCAGCATGGTGAAGAAGCGCCGGTTCTGGTTCTCGATCGGGCTGGAGTAGGTGCCGTCGGCGGCCACGTCGCCGTACCGGTTGAGGAGGTTGGTGCGCGGCACCCGCACGCCGTCGAACCACAGGCGGCCGTTGTCGACCCCGTTCAGCCCGGCCTTGGGGCCGCAGTCCTCGATGGTCACCCCGGGCATCGGCTTGCCCTTCCTGTCCCGGATGGGAACCATCAGCGCGTGCACGCCGTGCTCGATCAGTCCGCCCTCGCCGTCCGGGGTGCGCAGCTGGGCGAAGACCACCGCCATGCGGCCGTCCCGGGCGGCGTTGCCGATGTAGTCCTTGCGCGCGGACTCGTCCGGGGTGTGCACCACGAACTCACCGGATCCGGCGTCGTAGGTGGCGGTGGTGCGCAGCCGCTGCACGTCCGAGCCGTGCCCGGTCTCGGTCATCGCGAAGCAGCCGGGCAGGGCCACGGTCATGACGTCGGGCAGGTACTTCTGATGGTGCTCGTCGGTGCCCAGGGCCTTGATGGCCCCGCCGAACAGTCCGAACTGCACACCCATCTTCACCATGAGCGACATGTCGGCGACGAGCATCTCGAAGGCCACCACCGAGGCGCCGATGTCGTCGGTTCCGCCCACGGACTCGGGGAACCCGTAGGCGGGCATGCCGGTCTCGGCCAGCGCCATGAGCTGCTTGAGGGTGCGGGCGCGGTGGTCCTCCATGGACAGCCCGTGCACGGGGGCGAACTGTTCGCCCTGGATGACGTCGCGGGCGCGTTCACGGATATTGGCCCATCGCCCGTCGAGCAGACCGCGCAGCTCGGCCTCGTCCAGTTTCAACAGTGCCTGTTCGCTCATGTGCTCCCCCTGTGGTCGTCGTTGACGCGATGTCCACGTGGTTACCACCCCGCGCCTGTGGGCGGCCGTGAACACGCCCGGGTCGCGGGTGTGTGAGTCCCAACGTTAGGGGGTGCCCGGCCGGGGTCGCGGCCGGGCACGGGGAGAGCCGCCGCTCAGACGGCGACAGCGGAGGAGGGCGCGACGGCGGTGTCGATCCGGGCGAGGAGGGTGTCCATGGACAGGTCCAGGGTGGCGGCGACGGCCGCGACGGTGAAGAAGGCCGGGGTGGGGATGCGCCCGCCCTCGATCTTGCGGAGGGTCTCCACGGAGATCCCGGCGGCGCGGGCGACGTCCACCATCGTGCGGTCGGCTCGGGCCTGGCGCAGGAGGGTGCCCAGGGCGCGGCCGCGTTCGATCTGCTCTTCGGTCAGCGGTTCTCGAACCATGGGGCGAGTGTATCCCGGGCGCCTTGAGTCGTATAGTAATGCCGGTATAGTTATCCCAACTCCCCTGGAAGGACTCCCGTGGTCGAGATCAAGACCCCCGAAGAAATCGCCCTGATGAGGGAGGCGGGCCGTGTGGTCGCCCACGCGCTGGCCGCCGCACGCGACCTCGCCGAGCCCGGCCGCACCACCGCTGACCTCGACCGTGCGGCCGCCGGGGTCATCGCCGAGGCGGGCGCCGAGCCGCTCTTCCTGGGCTACCAGCCGGCCTGGGCGCCCACCCCCTTCCCCGGGGTGATTTGCGTCAGCGTCAACGACGAGATCGTGCACGGTCCGCCCGGGCAGCGGGTCCTGGCCGACGGCGACCTGGTCAGCGTCGACTGCGGGGCCCGGTTGCGCGGCTGGTCCGGCGACGCCGCGATCAGCTTCGTGGTGGGCGAGGCCGACCCCGCAGACCTCGCCCTGATCGCCGCCACCGAGGCCGCGCTGGCCCGGGGCGTCGCGGCGGCCCGCCCCGGGAGCCGTCTGGGCGACGTGGGGCACGCCATCGCCGCCGAGGCCCGCGCGGCCGGATACGGGCTCACCGCCGACCACGGCGGGCACGGCATCGGCCGCACCATGCACGAGGCCCCGGACGTGGCCAACGACGGCCGCCCGGGGCGTGGGTACGAGCTCCGTCCGGGACTGGCCCTGGCCATCGAGCCCATGCTGGTGCGCGGCGGCTCGGACGGCTACGCCCACGGTGAGGACGGCTGGACGGTGCTCAGCGACGACGGCGGCCGGGCCGCCCACTGCGAGCACACGATCGCGGTCACCGAGGACGGCCCCGTGGTGCTCACCCTCCCCTGAGGGTAGGAGCGGGACGATACGGACGCACCCCCTCCGCACCAGGATCGGGTCCAGGAAAAAACATGCATCCTGATGTCCGAAACTCCGAGCGGGGGCGTCTCGGTTGCGCGACAATGAGTCATGAGGCGGCGTCGCGAAAGCGGTGCTGGCAGGCCTACCTGGTACTCCAGTACCGGCCGGGGTCCGGAGCGGTGTCCCGCCCGTGGAGCGTGCGGGCGGGCCACCGCTCATTGACCGCATCTACTGTGTCCGAAACTCCTGAGCGATAGCCACCAGCTGATCGACCACCTCGGTGCGGGGCCCACGGGTGTCGATCTCATGGGTGGCCCCCGCACGCGCCAGCGGCTCGACCTCGGCCAGGTCCCGCCGGATCTTCTCCCGCTCGCCCGGACGCTTGCCGAAACCGTGCTCCGCGCGGGCCGCGACGCGCCCCAGAACGACCTCCTCCGGGGCGCTCAGCGGCACCACCGCGTCGAACCGGTCGTAGAACCGGCCCTGGTCGGGCACGGTGCCCGAGACGAACAGCGTCCGCTCGCTCTCCTCGGCGAGCAGAGCCGCGACCCGGTCCTCAGGCCAGAAGCGATCGTACTCCGTGCCCTCGAAGCGCGGCTCCCACCAGCCCGCCCCGTCCGCCTCCACCACCCGGTGGCCGAGCCCTCCCAGAGCGATCAGTGCCGAGCTCCTGCCGTTGCCCGACATCCCGGTCACCAGCACACGTGCGGCCATCACCACCCCCAGACCTGGGCGCTCGCTACCCCGGTGACCACTCCTCGGCGGTTACTCCAGGCCGGGGACCTGCAGCAGTAGACTGCCGTTCTCGCTGTCCAGCACCGCCGGGACGCCCAACGGGACGGTGAGCTGCGCGGCGCAGTGGCCGAACTCCAGCCCCCACAGCACCGGGACCCCCAGGGGCCCGAGACGGTCGCGCATCAGCTCGGCGATCACCCCGAGATCCGGCGGACAGTCGGTCCACGTGCCCAACGCGACCCCCGCCACACCGTCCATCCAATCGGTGCGCAGCAGATGGGTCAGCATCCGGTCGATCCGCGCCGCGTCCTCGTTGATGTCCTCCAGGACCAGGACGCCGCCCGCCGCCGAGAGCCGACTGTGCGGAGTGGCCAGGCCGTTGTTGAGCAGACTCAGGTTCCCGCCGAAGGTCACCCCCTCGGCCCGGCCCGACACCAGGGCGTGCGCGCCCGGGGAGGTGAGCACCAAGCGCTGTTCGGGGGCGAAGAGCGTCGTGTGCAGCTCCCGCTGGGCCGCCTCGTCACCCACGAAGTAGCGCGTCCCCACCACCGGCCCGTGCACGGTCGCCACGCCCAGCTCCACCGCGAACGCCTCGTGCAGCGCGGTGATGTCGCTGAACCCGATCAGCGCCTTGGGCTCGGCCAGCCGCATCTGGTCGAAGTCCAGCAGGTCCAGCATCCGGTGCGCCCCGTCCCCGCCGCGCGCGCAGAACACCGCGCGCACATCCGGGTCGCACCAGGCCTCCTGGAGGTCGGCGGCCCGGTCCCGGTCGGTCCCGGCCAGGTAGGGCAGCAGCGGGTGGCGGTCGCGCACGTGCGGGGCCAGCTCGACCTCCAGACCCCACCCCCGGAGTACCTCCACCGCGGTGTCCAGCTGCGCGGCCGGAACCGGGCTGCAGGGGGCGACCAGGCGCACCCGGTCGCCCTCCCGGAGCCGGGGCGGGCGGGTCAGCGCCCGCGCCGCCCGGGGGCTCG
This sequence comes from Nocardiopsis metallicus, assembly GCF_014201115.1. GTDB lineage: Bacteria > Actinomycetota > Actinomycetes > Streptosporangiales > Streptosporangiaceae > Nocardiopsis > Nocardiopsis metallicus. The sequence continues at coordinate 3,320,134 of NZ_JACHDO010000001.1, read as the reverse complement.
GGCCCTGAACCGGGCGGGGGCCCGTCACCGGCCCGGGGGCCCCGTCCCGATCGCCGCGCACCTCGGTCACCGACTCACCCACGTCTGTCCCCGTCCCTCTTCGTTGTCCGTTCCGTCAGGCGCGCAGGAAACTGTCCAGCACCCGCACCCCGAAGCGCAGCCCCTCCAGCGGCACCCGCTCGTCCACCCCGTGCAGCAGGCTCGGGTAGTCGACCCCCGCCGGCATACGCAGGGGGGAGAAGCCGTAACAGTCGATCCCCAGCCGCGCGAATACCTTCGCGTCCGTTCCGCCGCCCAGGCACACCGGGACCACCAGACCCTCGGGGTCGTGCGCCAAAACCGCGGCGCGCAGCGCCTCGAAGGCCGCGGAGTCCACCGGCGCGGCCACAGGCGGCGAACTGTGCGCGTACTCCCACTCCACACGGTCACCGGTCAGCGCGTCCATGGTTTCGACGAACTGCTCCTCGGCGCCGGGCAGTACCCGGCCGTCCACGCCCGCCGTGGCCTCGCTCGGGACCACGTTCACCTTGTACCCGGCCGAGAGCATGGTGGGCGCGGTGCTGTTGCGCACCGTCGCCGAGACCAGCGGCGCGGCGGTGCCGAACTTCGCCACCAGTGCGTCCACGGCCTCGTTGCTGTCCAGGTCCCCGGAGGTACGGCCGACCTCCAGCGCCTCGGCGATGGCGTCGATCGCGGCCCGGGTGACCGGGGTCAGGTGCAGCGGCCAGCGGTGCTGGTCGATCCGGGACACGGCGGCGGCGAGCGCGCCCACGGCGTTGTCCCGGGGCGGCCGGGAGCCGTGCCCGGCGGTGCCGTAGGAGCGCAGCGTCAACCACGCGCTGCCGCGCTCGGCGGACCCGATCGGGTACAGGCGCCGCACGTCACCCCCGACGCTCTCGGCGTGCACGGTGTGGCCGCCGCCCTCGCCGATCGCCACCGTGCAGCCCTCGAACAGGTCCGCGTGGCCGCGCACGAGGTAGTCGGCCCCGTAGGCCGCGCTGTCCTCCTCGTCGGCCACGAACGCCAGCACGATGTCCCTCCGCGGCCGCAGGCCCAGCTTCGACCAGTACCGGACCACGGCGGTGACCATGCCGATGGTGTTCTTCATGTCCACGGCGCCGCGGCCCCACAGCGAGGGAGCCCCGGTGACCGGGCAGTCGGCGATCTCGCCCGCGAAGGGCGGGAAGGTCCAGTCGTGGGCGTCGGCGGGTACCACGTCCAGGTGGCCGTGGACCAGGAGCGCGTCCGCGTCCGGATCGGTGCCGGGGACGCGCACGACCACGTTGGCGCGCCGGTCCGCCGACTCCAGGACCACCGGCGAAAGCCCGGCGGCCCCGAGTGCCTCGGCCGCGAACTCGGCGGCGGCGCGCTCGTCGCCCACGCCCGTGCCGTGGTTGGTGGAGTCCCGCCGGATCAGCTCGCGGGTGAGGCGGATGGCGTCCTCGCCGGCCTCGACGAGGGCGTCCTCTCGGACGCTGTCGGGCAGGGAGGTATTCGTGTGGCCCACGGGCTCGGCCTCGCTCTCAGCAGGGGTTCAGGGGTCTTGCTCAAGTCGGACACACGGATCCCCCGTGTGGTTCGATGCCGGCCCCGCCACAGTTCTACCGGTTTCGACGGGGGAGTGTCCCGGCGTTCGGCCAGAACCTCGGCCAGTCGACCGGAAGAGTCAACCGTAGTCATTCTCCATGGAACTGGAGATGAGGGTGCAGACCGCCTTGAACGCGCGGATCATCTCGTAGGCGTTCGGCGACGTGTACCGGACCCGCCGCGTACCCGTACGCGTCACCCCCGGCACCATCGCCGCGGCCTGCGCCAACTGCGCGGAGTCGACCTCGATCTCCATGGCCCTCTCCGCGGGCGGGGGCGGCTCCAGCCGTCCCGCCAACAGCATGGCCTTCTCCGCGGCCTCCCGAATGTCCGCCGCCGTCCGCGCGGGCGGTCGGCACCGGGCGGCGTACCGGCTCACGTGGTCCTTCACCGCGACCGTTCGCGCGAAGGGAGCGTAGGACCCGGCGTCCTCACAGGCCCGGTCGTCCCCGGTGACCAGGATCACCGGTGTCCCGTACTCGGCGACCACCGCCGCGTTCAGGTAGCCCTCACTCGCAGGTTGGCCGCCCAGCCACACCCCGGTGATCGCGTTCGGCAGATAGGTATGGGCGAGCACCCCGTCCTCCCCGGCCCCGCAGTGATACCCGAGAAAGACGATCCCGTCCACGTCCCCGGCCTGGACGCCCTCCACCATGGAGAGCTCCTTGTGCCGCCCGGTGATCATCGTGGCCCGCTCGTCCAGCTCCTCCAGAAGGAGGTTGCGCATCGTCGAGTGCGCCTCGTTGACCAGTACCTCGGTGGCACCGCCCTCGAAAAGCCCGCCGATCGCGGCGTTGACGTCACTGGTGAACATGCCCCGGCACCGCCGCCACTGCTCGGTCCCGGGCTCGCAGTCAGCGGGCCAGGTAACGCCGGTGGCGCCTTCCATGTCCGCGGAGATGAGGATCTTCATCCACAAGACCCTAGCCCCGCAAGCCTCCGCTCATCCAGAGCCCCCGCGGCCAGAGCCGATCCTCCACAGTCGTCCGCGGTCCGGAGCGGAACGCCTGGCCGCGTCGCGGCCGCTCACCCGCCCCGGCGAACACCAACAGCAGCCCGCGAGACCCCTGAGAACGGTTGGGGCCCCTGGTCCAAAGATGGTCTCGCCACCAGAAGCGAAACCAGCGCTTGGGGTCAAGTGGTTGTTGCGATGAGGGTCTGGTTGAGGATCCCGGCCGGGGTGGCCCTCACCCGCCAGAGGGCTCTTCGCCTTCGGGAGTCCTCCTCCTCACCCTCAGGACCCCCAAGGGCTGCTGGAAGGGCTCAGCCGCTGGAGTTCGTCGAGCGGGTTTCGATGGCCAGGGTTGCGGCTTCGCGGACCTTGGGGTCGGGGTCCTCGGCCAGGTGGGCTAGGAGGGTGTCCACGCCCGGGGTGCCCCAGGGGGTGATCGCCTCGGCCAGGGTCGCGCGTACCAGGGGTTCGGGGTGGCCGGACAGGGCGGTCACCCGGTCCAGGGGGCCGCGGCGGCGGTGGCCGAGCCAGGACAGGGCCTCGCGCAGGGCGATGGTGTCGCCCCTGTGGGAGGCCTCGGCGATGCGCTCCAGCAGGACCCGGGGCGGCGGCGGGCCGTCCGATGGGTGTGGGTTCCGCTCCAGCAGGCGCCTGGAGCCGTAACCGCCGGGTTCGACACAGCCCCGGCAGGCGCACGGGGCGGTGCCGTGGGCGTCGGGGAAGTAGCGCCAACCGGTGATCTGGTGGACCTCGCGGATGCGGTGCACCTCGCTCCTGGTCACCTCGCGGGGTACGAACACCTCCCAGCCGCGCGGGTCCTCCAACCCGGCGACCACGCGCACGGCCTCGGCGGCGGCCACCTGCTCAGGGCCCTCGCTGTCGCCGTAGTGGCCGACGGTGACCGGTTCGTCGTCGGGCAGCCTCAAGTACACCCCGACGAGCCCGCGGGGCCCGTGGTGACGGGCCAGCTCGCGCAGCCACTGGTGGGTCACCGTGTAGGAGGGAAGGACGGGGAAGCAGAACACCCCGTGGACGCCCTCGTTTCCCATGGTGGTGCGTACACCGGACCTTCGGACGCGAGAGATGTTGGCGCGGGGGGTCAGGTGGACGAACATCGCCATGGCTTGGTTCCTGTGTGTTGATCGTTCGTGACGGTGGGTCGGTAGTACAGGGATCAGTCAATCCGGAAGCGAGGCCTCGGTGCAGGGGGTTTTCCCAACCTGCTCCGAACCCGCTTCGTGGTGACCGCACGGGTGAGGGCCCCGGCGCCTACCGGCGGCCGAGGCCCTGGTGTTCTGGTCCTTCAAGCGGTCAACCGGCTCACCCCGGACACTAAGGCGGTCCACTCGGGATCGCCGAAGGAGAAATACCCTGGTTCGCGCTCGTTCGAACACCGGTGCTCGCATCGGCCGCGGGTTCCCGACCGCCTCCCTGAATCCACCCGGCACCGACCCGCACCAGCCCGGCGGACCACAGCGGATATCCCCGGAGGCTTCGGCGAACTCGCTCGGAGAGTCCGACGGTTCAGCCGCGCAGGTGTGCTCAGCGGTGGATCTGGACCCCGGACAGGCGAAGGACCCCGGGCCTGGCGGCGTCCGGGGTCCTTGCGGGGCGGGTGCCTACGGCAGGGTGAGGATCTCCGCGCCGGAGTCGGTGATCACCAGGGTGTGCTCGAACTGGGCCGTCCACTTGCGGTCGGCGGTGACGGCGGTCCAGCCGTCGTCCCACATGTCGTACTCCACGCCGCCCAGAGTGATCATGGGCTCGATCGTGAAGGTCATGCCCGGCTCCATCACGGTGGTGGCGCGCGGGTCGTCGTAGTGCGGGACGACCAGACCGGAGTGGAACTCCGGACCCACGCCGTGGCCGGTGAAGTCGCGGACGACCCCGTAGCCGAAGCGCTTGGCGTACGACTCGATGACGCGGCCGATCACGTTGATCTGGCGCCCCGGGCGGCAGGCCTTGATGGCGCGCATGGTGGCCTCGCGGGTGCGCTCGACGAGGAGGCGGTTCTCCTCGGAGACCTCGCCCGAAAGGAACGTGGCGTTGGTGTCGCCGTGCACGCCGTCCTTGTAGGCGGTGATGTCGATGTTGACGATGTCGCCGTCGCGCACCACCGTGTCGTCGGGGATGCCGTGGCAGATGACCTCGTTGAGCGAGGAGCACAGCGACTTCGGGTAGCCCTTGTACCCCAGGGTGCTCGGGTAGGCGCCGTGGTCGAGCAGGAACTCGTGGCCGATCCGGTCCAGCTCGTCCGTGGTCACCCCGGGCTGGATGTTCTTGCCGACCTCCTCGAGCGCCTGGGCGGCGATGCGCCCCGCCACCCGGATCCTCTCGATGGTCTCCGGGGTCTGGACGTCCCCCAGGACACCCTCCACCGGGTGCTTCTGCCCCACGTACTCCGGCCGGATGATGTGCGAGGGGACCGAACGTTGTGGCGAGATGCGCCCAGGAACCAGCGGAGTAGTCATGGACACTGATTGTAGTTCGTGGGCACACCCTCCGGGCCGGGCGAGGGCTCCGGCCGGACGGGTGTGAGCAGCGCCCCAGCTGCGGGTAGGTCCCCACGTATCCGCCAAGCGACGAGAGGTGGTTCGGCAGTGAACGACGTACAGGACGACGGCTGGTGGTACTGCCTGCGGCACAACCAGGTCGAACACGGCGCGGGCTGTCCGAACAGCCAGCGGATGGGCCCCTACGAGGACGAGGCCACGGCGGCCCGTGCCCTGGGCATCGCCGCCGAACGCAACGAGGCCTGGGAAGAACAGGACGAGGACGAGGGTGACAGATAGCGAACAAGGGTGACAGCCGACGGGGTGGCACCTGACGGTGTCCTCAGGGATTCCCGGGCCGGGCGGAACGTTCTCCGACCGGCCCTGTGCGTTCCCCGCCCCACCCCGTTCTGACAGGATCGCCCCATGAGTGAACAGAACGCGTCGCAGGGCACGGACATCTCCGAGCTGACCATCGCCGTCCTAGGCGGTACGGGTGACCAGGGGCGCGGGCTCGCCCGCCGGTTCGCCCTGGCCGGACACACCGTCTACATCGGTTCCCGCAACGCCGAGCGCGCCGCCAAGGCCGCGGGCGAACTCGTGGAGGCCGAGTCCGCCACCCTCCAGGTGCACGGGTTGGCCAACGCCGACGCCGCCGCGCGGGGGGACATCGTCATCGTCGCCGTCCCGTGGGACGGCCACCGCGAGCTGCTGGTCTCGCTGGCCGACCGCCTCGCCGGCAAGATCGTGGTGGACTGCGTCAACCCGCTGGGCTTCGACAAGAAGGGCCCCTTCGCCCTGGACGTCGCCGAGGGCAGCGCGGCCCAGCAGGCCGCCGAGGTCCTGCCGGGCAGCCGGGTCACCGCAGCCTTCCACCACGTCTCCGCCGTGATCCTGCTGGACCCCGAGGTCGACCAGGTCGACCTGGACGTGCTGGTGCTGGGAGAGGACCGCGACGCCACCGACGTCGTACGCGCCCTGGCCGAGCAGATCCCCGGGGTCCGGGGCGTCTTCGGCGGGCGGCTGCGCAACGCCCACCAGGTCGAGGCGTTCACCGCCAACCTCATCGCGGTCAACCGCCGCTACAAGACCCACGCGGGCATCCGGATCACCGGCCTCTAGACCGGTCTCCGGGCCCGCGGTACCCCCCCCGAACACGCGCGAACGGCGCCGCTTCCCGTCCTCTCGGGAGGCGGCGCCGTCGGCGTGCCAGGCAGCCGGGTCAGCCTAGGAGGCCCACTCCTTGACCTTCTCGATGAGCTTGGCCGGGTTCTCGCCCACCGGTGTGACGTTGAGCTGCGTGACCCCGGCGGCACGGAAGGCCTCCACCCGCTCGCGCACGTACGACTCGGGGCCGACCAGGTTGGTCAGCTCCACGAACTCGTCCGGGACCGCCGCCGCGGCCTCTTCCTTCTTCCCGGCCAGGTAGAGGTCCTGGATCTTCTCCGCGGCCTCCTCGTACCCGTAGCGCTGGGCCACCGTGTTGTAGAAGTTCTTGCCCTTGGCGCCCATGCCGCCCACGTACAGGGCGATCATCGGGCGGGTGAAGTCGGCGAGCTTCTTGGTGTCCTCGCCTTCCCCGACGGCCAGTAGCCCGCCCGCGGAGATCTCCAGAGCACCCAGCTCGGGGTCGCGCTTGGCCTTGCCCTTGGCCAGGAAGGAGCCCCACACGCTCTCGGCCTTCTCCGGGATGAACAGGTGCGGCAGCCAGCCGTCGGCGATCTCGGCGGTCATCTCGACGTTCTTCTCGCCCAGGGAGGCCACGAAGATCGGGATCGCCGGGCGCACCGGGTGGTTGATGATCTTGAGCGGCTTGCCCAGGCCGGTGCCCCGCTCGGCGGGGAGCGGTAGCTGGAACACCTTGCCGTCGTGGGTCAGGTGCTCCTCGCGGGCCCAGACCTTGCGGCAGATCTCGATGGTCTCGCGGGTGCGGCCGAGCGGTTTGGTGTAGGGGATGCCGTGGAAGCCCTCGATGACCTGCGGGCCGCTGGCACCCAGGCCGAGAATGGCGCGCCCGTCGGAGAGGTAGTCCAGCCCGGCGGCGGTCATCGCGATCAGGGCGGGGGTGCGGCTGTACATCGGCAGGATGGCCGAGCCGATCGTCACCCGCTCGGTGCGTGCGGCGAGGTAGCCCATCAGGGTGGGGCTGTCGTAGCCGTAGGCCTCGGCCACCCACACGGTGTCCAGCCCGGCCTTCTCCAGCTCGACGACCTGTTCGACGGCGTCCTTGGGCTCGCCCGCGTACTGGAGCGGCATCGAGATGCGCATGTGCTGTCCTCCCGGTGGGCCGGACCCCGGCCCGCGTAGGTGCTCGGTGTGCCGTCACTGTACTACCGAGTCATATTCGGTTAGTTGTCTGGCTCACCCCTGCCCGGAGTCTGTCGCACCGTGCCCAGGATTTGTTGGCCAATAAGTCTTGGCCAAGACTCCTTGGGCATCTATGGTCGAGGTATGAGCACACCCTTCGAAGACCGCCCGGCCGAAGACCGCCCGGCCGTCCCTGACCCCTTCGAGAGCGCCGCCGTGCTGGACGCCCGGTCCCTGCGCGGCCTGGCCCACCCCCTGCGCATGCGCGTGTACCAGCTGCTCCAGAAGGCACCGGCCACCGGCAAGGCCGTCGCCGAGAAGCTGGGCGTCTCCTCGGCCTCGGCCAGCTACCACCTGCGTCAGCTGGAGGCCTACGGGTTCATCCGGGAGGACCCGGACCTGGGTACCAGCCGGGAGCGCTGGTGGCGGGCGGACGCCGACGGCTTCCGCCTGCCCGAGCACCTGGACACCGAGGCCCCCGAACTCACCACCGCGCTGCGCCACGCCATCGCCGCGGGCTGGTCCGAACGCCTGGGCGCGGCGGTCAACCAGTGGTCGGCCCAGCCCGAGGGCTGGCGCGAGGCCCAGTTCATGTCCGACCGCACGCTCTCCCTGACCCTGGAGCAGGCGCAGAGCCTGCGCGCGGAGCTCGTCGAGGTACTCAACCGGCACACCGCCGAGGGAAACGCGGGTACCCCGGGCGAGCGCACGGTGCACGTCCAGCTGGCCGCCTTCCCCCAGCCCGGCCCCGACCCGGCCCCGGACCTCGCTGCCGACCCCGGCCCCGAGGACTCCCCATGAGACCGGTCATCGGCCTGGTCACCTCCGAGGCCTTCGCCTACACGGGCACCCGGCTGGCCATGATCGCCATCCCCTGGTTCGTCCTGGAGACCACCGGCAGCCCCGCCCTGATGGGGCTGGTCACCCTCTTCGAACTGGGCTCCTACACCCTGGCCCGGCTGTTCGTCGGCCCGGTCCTGGACCGGGTGGGCCAGCGCGCCGTGAGCGTCCGGGTGGACCTGCTGGCCGCCGTCGCGCTCCTCGCCGTGCCACTGCTGTTCTCCGCCGGGTTGCTCCCGTTCCCGGTACTACTCGTCCTGGTCACCGTGATCGGCCTGGCCACCGGCCCTTCGGAAGCGGCCAAGGTGTCGCTCTCCCCGTTCGTGGCCGCCGCGGCCAACGTGCGCCTGGAACGGGTCACCGGCCTGACCGGTACCGTCGACCGCCTCTCCATGACGGTGGGCCCGATCGCGGCCGGCGCGGTGGTCGCCGCCCTGGGCGCGCTCACCGCGCTCTACGTGAACGCCGCGCTCATGGTGCTCTCCGCCCTGGTGATGATGTTCCTGCTGCGCCGCGACACCGAAACGGCGGGCCGGGCCGAGGCCGACCCGGAGGCCGAGGACGGCTACCTGGCCCGCCTGCACGCGGGTTGGCGGGCGGTCTGGGGCGACCTGCCGCTGCGGATGCTGGTCGCGATGATCCTGGTGACCAACGTCGTGGACGTCGCCGTGATGAGCCTGGCCCTACCGATCTGGGCGCACGAGGGCGGCTGGGGTCCCCAGGCCGTGGGACTGGTCGCGGGCGCGCTCGGCGGCGCCTCCGTGGCGGGTTCACTGCTCGCGGTGTGGATCGGCCACCGGCTGCCCCGCCGGGCCGCCTTCTTCGCCGCCATGGTGGTCGCCGGTCCGCCGCGCATCCTCGTGCTGGCCCTGGACGTCCCGCTGTGGGTGGTTCTGGCGGTCTGGGCGGTGTCCGGGCTCGGCGGCGGACTGATCAACCCGATCCTGTCCGCGGTGATCTTCGAGCGCCTGCCCAGACACGTGGTCGGCCGGGGGACGTCCATGGTGGGGGCGCTGGCCCGGCTGGGCGCACCGGTCGCGGCCCCGGGCATCGGCGTGGCGATCGGTCTGCTCGGGGTCGCCCCGGTCCTGGCGGCCGGAGCGGCCGTGTACCTGGCGGCGGTGACCCTGCCCGCCTTCGGCCGCGCCGCCAAGGGGCTGGAGCGACCCCCGGCGGAACCGGAGGCCGCTTCGCGGAACGCAGAGACCTGAGGAACCCGACGTCCGCTTCGGCCTCGGAATCGGTCCGCGCGCCCGGGGCGTGAGAAAACCGCCGGTCGGAGCACAGCGGCCCCGACCGGCGGCGTGGTCAGCCGCTCAGCTGGGAAACAGCGGAAATCAGCTGGCGTAGGTGTGCTCCGCGGCCGGGAAGCTGCCGTTGACGACCTCGTCCGCGTAGTCGGAGGCGGCCTCGCGCAGGGTCTCGGCCAGGTTGGCGTAGGTCTTGACGAACTTCGCCACCCGCGGGCTCAGCCCGGCCATGTCCTGCCACACCAGCACCTGGGCGTCGGTGGAGGGGCCGGCGCCGATCCCGATGGTCGGCACGGACAGCTGTTCGGTGACCTCGGCGGCCAGGTCGGCCGGGACCGCCTCCAGCACCACCGCGAACGCACCCGCGCGCTCCAGCTCCTTGGCGTCCTTGAGTAGACCGGCGGCGGCCTCGCCCCGGCCCTGCACACGGTAGCCGCCCAGGGTGTTCACCGACTGCGGGGTCAGGCCGACGTGGCCCATGACCGGGATGCCCGCCGAGGTCAGCAGCTCGACCTGGGGTGCGACAGCGTGGCCGCCCTCCAGCTTCACGGCTTGGGCGTTGCCTTCCTTCATGAACCGGGAGGCCGCCTCCAGCGCCTGCTGGGGAGAGCCCTGGTAGGAGCCGAAGGGAAGGTCGGCCACGACCAGCGCCCGCTTGGTGGAGCGGGCGACGGCCGCGGTCAGCGGGACGAGCTCGTCCACCGTCACCGGGACGGTGGAGTCGTATCCGTAGACCACGTTGGCGGCGGAGTCGCCCACGAGGAGGACGGGGATGCCCGCCTCGTCGAAGATCCGCGAGGTCAGGGCGTCGTAGGCGGTCAGCATCGGCCAGCGCTCGCCGCGCTGCTTGGCCAGGGCCAGGTCACGGATGGTGACGCGTCGGCTGGTGACCCCGCCGTAAAGGGCGTTCCCGGCGGAAGGGGTCTTGGCAGTGGTGCTCATGATGGGTTCTTCCTCCGTCGTCTCGAAGCACCCGCGTGGGGTGTCCCCGGACCTGTGGACGAAAACAGTTGTCATGCGTGCTCGCGCACGCGGGTTCCCCGGCAGGGGAGGGGTTCCCCGAAAGGAACGGTATGCCGGTGCGGCTTGTTCCCCGATACCGTTTCCGGACCGCCCGGACGCGCCGGTGTGGAGGAACAGGTGTGCGGGGCCCGCACAGGAGCATCATCGCACGGAGCGGTACCGCCGCGCTCCCCGGGGCGGCCGCCTTTTTCACATTCCCGAACACCGAACGCAACAACTGCGGGAAAGCGTGTCCGGGCGGGCTTGAAGGCGGAGCGGTGGGATTAAGGGTGAATATTTGTGAGCCTTTCCCACTCCCGGGCGCGCGCTCGGCTCCTCCGGCGGAAACGGCCCGGCCGGGGGCGGATGGCTAGCATGACAGCGGCACCGGCCCGCGCCAGGGGCGGGAGCCGTGGACCGAGGGGTGGGCCCGTGGATCAGCAAACGGCGTATCGGCGCAGGTGGGGCGGGCTGGCGGTGCTCATCATCTGTCTGCTGGTGATCGTGGCCGACAACACCATCCTCAACGTCGCGCTGCGCACCCTCTCCGATCCGGTCGACGGGGTGGGCGCCAGCCAGTCGCAGCTGGCCTGGGCGATCAACTCCTACACCCTGGTCTTCGCCGGTCTGCTGTTCCCCTTCGGGGTGCTCGGCGACCGCTGGGGCAGGCGGCGGCTGCTCGTGGCCGGGTTGGCGGTGTTCGGTACGGCCTCGGCGCTGTCGGCCTACTCCCAGAACCCCGAACAGCTCATCGCGGCCCGCGCCGTGATGGGGCTGGGCGCCTCCATGGTGATGCCGCAGACCCTTTCGGTGATCACCAACGTCTTCCCGGCGCAGGAGCGCGGCCGGGCGATCGGGTTGTGGGCGGGTGCGGTAGGCCTGGCCATGGCGATCGGCCCGTCGGCGGGCGGCCTGCTCCTGGAGAACTTCTGGTGGGGTTCGATCTTCCTGGTGAACGTGCCCTTCGTGATCGTCGGGCTGGCGCTGATGTACCTGCTCATCCCCGAGTCCAGGGATGAGGCCCCCGGGCGACCGGACGTGATCGGTGTGCTGTTGTCCGTCCCGGGCCTGGTGCTGCTCGTCTACGGCATCATCACGGCGGGGGAGCGGGCCTCGCTGGCCGACTGGGACGTGTTCGGTTCGCTGTTGCTGGGCGCGGCGGTACTCGCGCTGTTCCTGCTCCACGAGTCGCGCACCCCCGAACCCTCGCTGGACGTGCGGTTCTTCCGCAACCCCCGGTTCAGCGTGTCCATCGCCACGATCATGGTGCTGTTCTTCAGTATGGCCGGGATCATCTTCTTCCTGAGCTTCTACTGGCAGAGCGTGCGCGAATTCTCGCCGTTCACCGCGGGCCTGCTGGTGCTCCCGGCCGCGCTGGGCCAGATGATCTTCGCTCCGCTGAGCCCCGCCCTGGTGCGCTGGGTCGGTCCGCGCACGCTCGCCGCGGTGGGGGTCGTGATCGTGTGCTGCAGTTTCGTCTTCTACACCCAGATCGAGGCGGACACCCCGCTGGCGCTGATCATCGGGTTCTTCTTCCTCCAGGCCTCGGCGATGGCGGTGGTGCTCACCCCGGCCACGGACGCGATCATGTCCTCGGTTCCGCCGGGCAAGGCGGGGGCCGCGTCGGCGGTGCAGAACACGGTGCGCCAGGTCGCCACCGCCATGGGGGTGGCGGTTCTGGGCGCGGTGATCTCCTTCAACTACCGGGCCCGGATCGCGCCGGTGCTGGACGCGGCGGCCGAGAGGTCCGACGGGGTGGGCCCGGACGAGCTGCATACGGCCGGCGAGTCGATCGAGGGCACCATGGCGCTGGCCCGCAGCATGGGCGTGCAGGGCGAGGCACTGGTCGCCCCGGCAAAGGAGGCCTTCCTGGCGGGGCTGCACCTGGCGGCGCTGGTCTCGCTGTGCTTCGGGCTGATCGGGCTGGTGGTGGTGCTGGTGTGGATGCCCCGGGACGCCGTCGGCCACCAGCGTGACGCTCCCTCCGGCGACCCCGAGGGGGCGGAAGGCACGGCGGGAACAGAGGAGGGACGCCCCCACGGCTCCGCTGAGGAACACCCCAGGAGTTAGGGTCGGGAGGACGAAAGCCCCCGAGGCCCGGAGGGCGAACGTCCCATCTCCCGGGCGACCTAGCATGGGCGCATGCGCCTGACCGCCTTCACCGACGTCTCCCTTCGTCTGGTCATGCGGCTCGCGGTGGCCGGGGAGGGCGAGCTGCTCACCACCCGTACCGCGGCCGCGATGCTCGCCGTGCCCTACACCCACATGGCCAAGGCCGTGGCGCGCCTGGCCGAGATGGGGCTGGTGGAGACGCGGCGCGGGCGCGGCGGCGGGCTGCTGCTGACCGAGGCCGGACGGCGGTCCTCGGTGGGCGCGATCGTCCGTGAACTGGAGGGGGCGGGCGATCTGGCCGGGTGCGAGGACGACCCGCCCTGCCCGCTGCGCGCCGCCTGCCGTCTGCGCGGCGCCCTGGCCCAGGCCCGTGAGGCCTTCTACGCCTCCCTGGACGAGGTGACCGTGGAGTCCCTGGTCTCCCCGTCTGTGCGCCAGGTGCTCAGGGTGCTCCGTGAGGACGGCTCCCCGGCCTGAACTGGGCTGGCCTGAACTGGGGTTTCGCTGGTTCACCCACCCCGCTGCGGGGGTTGCGCGCGTCGGTTTTAATATGCATTTCAGATGCCAATTATCTGATTCGGGGCCCCGGCCCCGCCAAAGGAGGACGCGTGCTCTCCACCGAGTCCGCAGCCACGGTCCGCGCCACCATCCCCGCCGTCGCCGGGGCCCTGGACACGATCACCACCCGGTTCTACGAGACCATGCTGGGCGAGCGCCCCGAGCTCCTGGACGGCCTGTTCAACCGCGGCAACCAGGCCAGCGGCCAGCAGCGCAAGGCCCTGGCCGGTTCGGTGGCCTCCTTCGCCACCAGCCTCCTCGACCACCCGGACGAGCGCCCCGACGCCCTGCTCTCGCGCATCGCGCACAAGCACGTCTCCCTCGGCGTCACCGAGGACCAGTACGTCATCGTGCACAAGTACCTGTTCGCCGCGATCGCCGAGACCCTCGGCGAGGCCGCCACCCCCGACGTCGTCGCCGCCTGGGACGAGGTCTACTGGCTCATGGCCGGGAGCCTCATCGCCTTGGAGGCACGCCTCTACCAGGAGGCCGGAACCACCGGCCGCGACGTGTGGCGCCCCTGGCGGGTGGCCGACCGCGTCGAGCAGACCGCCGACACCGTCTCCCTCACCCTGGAACCCGAGGGCGGGGAGCCCGTGCCCGGCTTCCGGCCCGGCCAGTACGTGAGCGTGCGCGTCCAACTGCCCGACGGCCTCCACCAGGCCCGCCAGTACTCGGTCTCCGGCTGGGACGGAAGCCGCCGCCGCATCACGGTCAAGCGCCTGCGCGCGGGCGAGCACCCGGCCGGGGAGGTCTCCACCCTCCTGCACGACTCCGCCGCCCCCGGCGACACCCTGATGGTCTCCGCCCCGGCGGGCGACGTCACCCTGCCGGGCGGCGACCACCCCCTCGTGCTGGCCTCCGCCGGGATCGGCTGCGCTCCGATGGTCGCCATGCTCAAGCACCTGGCCGAACAGGGCAGCACCCGCCCGGTCCTGGTCCTGCACGCGGACCGGTCACCGCAGGCGCACGCCCACCGCGAGGAGATCGCGGCCCTGGTCGGGGCGCTGCCCGGCGCCACCGCCCACACCTGGTACGAGAGCGGAGCGCAGGCCTCCCCGGGGTCGCGTCCGGGAACGATGGACCTGGCCGGGGTCGAGGTGCCCGAAGGCGCCGAGGTGTACCTGTGCGGCCCGCTCCCGTTCATGCGCGACGTCCGATCCCGGTTCCTGAGCGCGGGTGTGCCCGCCCGTTCAGTGCGCTACGAGGTCTTCGGCCCCGACCTCTGGCTCGGTGCCGAGGACTGACTGATCGCCCGGCTGGCCGCTTCCGGACGTGCGGACGGCCCTGAAGCCCGGTGGGGCGGCCGGTCCGAACAGACATACTGGGCAGCATGCAGGTCCACGAAACCTCCGCTGTCTTCGTCGGTCGCCACACCCAGCTGTCCCTCCTCGCCGCGGACGCGCGCCGGACCGGTCCGGAGGGAGCCCGGGCCGTCCTGGTCTGCGGCGGGGCGGGGGTCGGAAAGTCCCGTCTGCTCGACGAGCACCTGCGGCGGGGCTCCGACACCCCCTCCGCCGTGGGCGGCTGTCTGGAGCTGGGCACGGAGGGTATCCCCTTCGCGCCCTTCACCGCCCTGCTGCGCGAACTCGTGCGCTCCGGCGGACCCGCCACGGACCCCACCGGTGACCTGGGCCGACTCCTCCCCGAGCTCGGCGGTGCCCTCGGCACCGCCGACCAGGGGCGGGCCCGGCTCTTCGAGTCCGTCCTCACCTACCTGGAGGAACGGGCTCGGCCCGACGGCCTCACCCTGGTCATCGAGGACCTGCACTGGGCCGACGCCTCCACCCGGGACCTGCTCGTCTTCCTGCTGCGCAACCTCGGCCCCGCCCCCATCCACCTGCTGGTCAGCGTCCGTACCGACGACCTGCACCGCGCCCACCCGCTGCGCCGTCTGCTCCCCGAGATCGAACGCCTGCCCCGGGTCCGGCGCCTGGACCTGGAACCGCTCTCCCGGGACGAGGTCGGCGCCCAGGCCACGGCCCTGCGCGGCGGTGAGCTCGACCCCGCCGACCTGGACCTTCTCTACGAGCGCAGCGGCGGGAACCCGCTCTTCGTGGAGTCGTTCCTGGCCGTGGAGCACGACCCCGCCGGAGCGCCCCTACCGGACGGTCCCCGTGACCTCCTCCTCGCATCCGTCGAACCCCTCCCCGAACGCACCCGTCGTGTCCTCGGCCTGGTCGCCACCGCGGGGACCCGGGTCCGGCACACCCTCCTGGCCGACGTCGCCCGCCGCGCCGGGATCACCGAGGACGCCCTGGACTCCGCACTGCGCCCGGCCATCGACGCGCAGATCCTGCGCACCACCGATGAGGGCTACGTGTTCCGGCACGCCCTGCTCGCCGAAGCCGTCCAGTCCGAACTCATGCCGGGCGAACGCGTACGCGCCCACCGCCGGTACGCCGAGGCTCTCCAGAAGGGCGTGGACCGCATACCCGAGGGGGAGCGGGCCATCCAGCTCGCCCACCACGCCCACTCCGCGCACGACCAGCCCCTGGCCCTGGCCGCCGCCTGGCAGGCCGCCGAACACGCCGCCGCCGTGGACGCCTCCCCCGAGCACCTGGCCCTGATCGAACGGGTCCTGGAACTGTGGGACCAGGTGCCAGACGCCGCCGAACGGGTCGGTCTGCCCCGCGACCAGGTCCTGGTCCGCGCCAGCGAGGTCTGCCTGGTGGCCGACTCACCGCGCCGCGCGGTCAGCTACGCCACCGACGGCCTGGACGAACTCGGCGTCACCGGGGTCCACGACCCCACTGCCGACCCACCGGTCCACGCCGAACGCATCTCCCGGCTGCGCCACGCCCGCGCACGGGCGCTCAAGGAGATGGGCCGTGACGGTGCTCTGGAGGACCTGGCGGACGCCTCCATCCTGCTCCCCCACGACCACCCCGACTCCCCGGCGATCGGGGCGACCCTGGCCGCCACCTTCATGATGCGCGGCCACCACGACCAGGCGGCTACCGTCGCCCGACGCGTCCTCAACAGCTCCCGTGAGCTCGGTGACCGGCGCAGCGAGGCCGACGCCCTCATCACCCTGGCCAGCCTCACGGACCCCGCCGAGACCGAGGAGGGGCTGGAGCTGTTCGGTGAGGGCATCACCCTGGCCCGGGAGACCGGCAACGTCCCGACTGAGATCCGCGGGATGAGCAACCTCAGCGGCTTCCTCAAGAACCTGAACCGCCTGGAGGAGAGCGCCCAGGTGTCCCTGGAAGGGCTGCGCCGCTGCCGTGAACTCGGCCTGACCCGCACTCAGAGCGGGGCCTTCGCCTACGGTCTGGCGGTCACCCGGTTCAGTCAGGGCCGGTTCACCGAGAGCGAGGAACTGCTGTCCGGTATCCGCGACGGCGGGGTGACCTCGGCGCGGGCGCTGACCCTGCGCATGCACCTGGACCTGTACCGGTGGCGGCCGGACGCGGTACGCGCCGCCGTGGAGGAGTTCCGCCGTGTGCTGCCCGAGCGGGTCAGCTCCCCGGTGGAGCACCTGCCGGTCCACATGGTCCTCCAGCAACTAGCCCTGTACGAGGGGCGCCGGATCGACGCCGGACGGATGGTCCGGGACCTGCTGGCCAAGGCGGTCGCCAACGGCGCCCTGGCCACGATGGCGCACGGCCTGTACCGCTCCGTTCTGGCCTGGCACACCTCGATCGCCGCCCTGCTCGCGGAGGAATCGGGGGAGGAGGCCCGGGAACTGGTGGAGCAGATCCGCCAGCTCCTGGCCGAACTGCCCGCTACCTCTGGTCATCCGGACGCCACCCCGGCCCGACTGGCCGCCGAAGCCTGGCTGGCCCCGGACGCCCGGGACGCTCTGGCCTTGTTCGAGGCGGCCCTGGCCGAGGTGGGGCCCGCTGGCCACGTCATCCTTCAGGCTGAGTACGGTCTGGCCGCGGCGCACGCCGCCCTGCGGGCCGGGGACCGGGACAGGGCGGTCAAGCATGTGGACGGGCTCCACCGGCTGGCGGTCCGGCACGGCATGGCGCTGTTCGAGCGCCAGACACGGGTCCTGCGCGCCCGCCACGGGCTGCCCGATCCGGGGGAGAGGGCCGCCCTCCCCGCGGGAGACAGCCCGGCCGCGCCCGCCCAGGCTTCCGCGGCCCTGTCGGCGGGGCTGACCCGCCGCGAGCTGGAGGTGCTGGGCGAGGTCGCCAAGGGGCTGAGCAACCGGGAGATCGGCCAGGCCCTGTTCATCTCCGCCAAGACGGTGAGCGTGCACGTCACCAACCTCATGGGCAAGCTCGGGGTGAACAACCGCACCGCGGCCGTGGCCAAGGGTCGCGAGCTCGGCGTGATCTGAGCCGTGGGCGTACCGGCCTGGGCCGGGCATACTGTCACGTATGTCCCCCAGCGAACCCGTCTCCGCCCTCGTCGGCCGCCAGCAGCAACTCGACCACCTCCTCTCCGACGCCGCCCGGGCGCGTGAGGGCGAGTCCAGGGCGGTTCTTCTCTGCGGTGACGCCGGGATCGGCAAGTCCCGGCTGTTGGAGGAGTACCTGCGACGCACACCCATGCGGTACTCGGCGCTGGGCGGCTGTCTGGAGCTGGGCGCGGAGGGCATCGCCTTCGCCCCCTTCACCGCCCTCCTGCGCCAGCTGGTCCGCGTGGTCGGCGGGGGCGGTGAAACCACTGGCGGAGAGCTGTCCCGGCTGGTACCCGGGCTGGGGCCGGTGCGGGAGAGCACCGACGACCACGGCCGCGCCCGGC
Source organism: Nocardiopsis metallicus (assembly GCF_014201115.1). GTDB lineage: Bacteria > Actinomycetota > Actinomycetes > Streptosporangiales > Streptosporangiaceae > Nocardiopsis > Nocardiopsis metallicus. Next base: position 3,302,336 of record NZ_JACHDO010000001.1, on the reverse strand, counting down.
TGTTCGAGGCGGTGCTCACCTTCCTGGAGGAGCGCGCCCGCCCCGGCGGGCTCAGCCTTGTCATCGAGGACCTGCACTGGGCCGACGCCTCCACCCGGGACCTGCTCGTCTTCCTGCTGCGCAACCTCGGCTCAGTCCCGGTGCACCTGGTGGTCTCGGTCCGCTCCGACGACCTGCACCGCACCCACCCGCTGCGCCGGGTGCTCCCGGAGCTCGAACGGCTGCCCGGTGTGAGGCGACTCGACCTCGAACCGCTCTCCCGGCAGGCCGTCGCCGAACAGGCCACCGCTCTGCGCGGGGTGGCTCCGGATCCCACAGCCCTGGACCTGCTCCTGGAGCGCAGCGGCGGTAACCCGCTGTTCGTGGAGTCCTTCCTCGCCGCGCCTGAGGGAGGCGCTGTCCCCGACGGTCCGCGCGAACTCCTCATGCGTCGCGTCGAACCCCTCTCCGCGAGCACCCGCAAGGTGCTGGGTCTGGCCTCGGTGGCCGGGGACCGGGTCGAGCACGCCCTGCTCGCCGAGGTGGCCGAGGCCTCGGGGATCGGGGAGGACGACCTGGACGAGGCGCTGCGCGAGGCCGTCGACGCCCGGGTCCTGCGGGCCAACGACACCGGTTACGTGTTTCGGCACGCCCTGTTGGCCGAGGCGGTCAAGGGCGACCTGCTTCCGGGGCAGCGGGTGCGGGCCCACCGCCGTTACGCCGAGGTCCTGGACGCCGGGGTGCCGGGGTTGCCGCGTGCCGGGGCCGTCGCCCAGCTGGCCCACCACGCCTACGCCGCGCACGACCATCCGCGCGCCCTGTCCGCCGCCTGGGAGGCCGCGGCTCAGGCCAGCGCCGCCAGTGCCTACCCCGAGCACCTTGCTTTGCTCGAACGCGTGCTGGAGCTGTGGGAACTGGTCCCCGACGCCGCCGAACGTCTGGGACTGGCACCCGGAGAGCTGCTACTGCGGGTGTGCCGGGTGGCACAGATCTCGGGCAGCCTGACCCGGTCGGTCAGGCATGCCACCGACGGGCTCACCACCCTGGACCCGCTCTCCGAACCCGAGACCGCGGCCCGCCTGCTGGTCGCCCGCGCTCGGGCCTACAAGGACCTGGGGCGCATCGCCGCCCTGGACGACCTGCGCACCGCCGCCGAGCTCCTGCCCGAAGGACATCCGGAGCGGGCCGCTGTGAGCGCCGCCACCGGTGCGGTGCTGATGGTGTGGGGCCGGGACGCCGAGGCAGGGGAGGTCACCCGCGCCGCGATCGGTGAGGCACGTGCCTGCGGGGACCGGGCCAGTGAGGCCGATGCGCTCATCACCCTGGGCAGCCTGCTGGACGTCACGGGTTCGGAGGAGGCCCTGGGGATGCTGCGCGAGGGCGTGCGCATCGCACGGGAGATCGGCGAGGTCCAGGTGGAGATGCGCGGCCTCAACAACCTGGGCAACAACCACGTGAGCCGGTTCGAGTTCGAGGAGGCGCTGGCCCTGGCCCGTGAGGTCATGGAACGGCGGGCCGCGCTGGGAGCGCTGCGCGCCACGGACACCAGCTACATCAACGGCGTGACCAAGGCGCTGATGGACCTGGGGAGGTTCGACCAGGTCCGGGCCGCGCTGAACGAGGCCCCCTCCGCGGAGGGCCGGATCGGCGCTCACCTCCAGTACGACCTCGCCCTGCTGCACATCGTGGAGGGTGACTGGGAAGCCGCCCGGGAGGCCACCGACGGGATCGCCCGGCTGCTGCCTCAGGAGACCTCCCCGCCGGTGGAGTACATGTCGTACTACTACATGCGGACCCTGCTGCTCGTGCACGGCCCGGGTGAACGGCTGGCCGAGGCGGCCCGGCTGCTCCTCGCAGGTGAGGCGGACGCCGGTGTGCTCTCACAGGTTCGTCTGGTCGCCGACGGCCTGTCCACCATGGCCGAGGTGGCCTGGCGGCTGCGGCGCCGGGCCGCGCCCGGGGACCGCGACCTCGCGGACGAACTGGCCGGGCTCCTCCTGGCCACCCTGGCGCGAGAGGACTGGGCCACCTCACCCGTGGGGGAGCTCACCCTGCACGCCAGCAGGGCCTTCCTGGAGGTGGAGCCGGACCTGGCCCTGGCTCATTGGAAGCGGGCGCTGCCGCTGGTCGCGCGGGCCAGCTGGGTCATGCGCGTCGAGTTCCTCCACGGCGCGTTCTGGGCGGCCCACGAGGCGGGCGAGCCAGCCCTCGCCAGGGAGCTCGTGGAACGGGTCGAGGAGCAGCTGGCTGGGTTCGAAGCCCCGTTCGTGCGCCAGCAAGCGACACGGATGCGCGTGGCACTCGGCGGGTCCCATGACCCGAGGGTCGCGCTGCCCGCCGGGTTGACCCCGCGTGAGGCCGAGGTCCTGGTCCAGCTGGCCAAGGGGCTGTCCAACCGGGAGATCAGCGAGGCGCTGTTCATCTCGGCCAAGACGGTGAGCGTGCACGTGAGCAACCTGATGGGCAAGCTCGGCGCACGCAACCGCACGGCGGCGGTCGCGAAGGCGCGCGAGCTCGGTCTGGTGTAGTCCTCTGTCAGGTTCGGGAACCGGCCCGGCTCATCCGGGCCAGCGAGGCCTCGATGTCCACCTTGTTGACCGGCTGGTTGTAGGGCAGCTTGGCGAGCATGAGTGCCATGCCGCAGGTGTTGGTCAGCCCGGCGAAGGTCAGCCCGGCGCCGATGAAGGCGGCGACGAACACGGCCGGGGTCCACCACAGGCTCAGCAGGGCGGTGACCAGCACGATCGAACCGGCGATCAGGCGCACCTGGCGCTCCAGGGCCCAGCGTTCCCGGCCGTGCACGGCCGGGGCGTCTGCGGCGGCCCAGGCGTTCATGCCGCCGGAGAGGACCACGGAGTCGCTCAGGCCCGCGGCCGCCAGCTTGGTCTGTGCCTGTTCGGCGCGGGGGCCGGACTGGCAGATGAGGACGACCTGCTCGGAGGTGTCCCGGGCCACGCGCCCAGCGTGCTGGTCGAGCTGGCCCAGGGGGAGGTTGACGGCGCCGGGGATGTGCGAGCTCTCGAACTCGGCGGGGGTGCGCACGTCCACCAGGAGTGGGGCGGAGTTGCTGTCGACCCGGGTGCGTACGGTCGCTACGTCGACGAACTTGCTCATGTCTCTGGCTCCTGAAGGGAGTCGGGCAGGGCGGAGGGGGTAGGCGCGGTGGGCGGGACCGGGGTAGTCCACCAGCCTAGTAGGAATACTACCCCGGGGGGTATGTGACGTGCTTGGCAACGGGATCGGGAATAGCCGGGCGACAGAACGAGGCCCGTCCCCGGCCAGGGGGACGGGCCTCGACGCTCGGTACTCCCGGGCTCGGTACTCCCGATCAGAGAGTCGGCAGGTAGCGCTGGAGTTCGTAGGGCGTTACCTGGCGGCGGTAGGAGTTCCACTCCGCCTTCTTGTTGCGCAGGAAGAAGTCGAAGACGTGCTCACCGAGGGTTTCGGCGACCAGTTCGCTGTTCTCCATGAGGCGCAGGGCCTCGTCGAGGCTCTGCGGGAGGGGCTTGATGCCCAGGGCGCGGCGCTCGGAGTCGGTGAGGGCCCAGACGTCGTCCTCGGCGCCCGGGGGCAGTTCGTAGCCCTCTTCGATGCCCTTGAGGCCCGCGGCCAGGATGACGGCGTAGGCGAGGTACGGGTTGGCCGAGCTGTCCAGGGAGCGGATCTCGATCCGGCTGGAGTTCGACTTGCCCGGCTTGTACATCGGTACGCGGACCAGGGCGGAACGGTTGTTGTGGCCCCAGCAGATGTAGGCCGGGGCTTCGCCGCCCATACCGGCGGAGGCCGCGGGGTCGTCCCAGATGCGCTTGTAGGAGTTCACCCACTGGTTGGTGACGGCCGCGATCTCGTCGGCGTGACGGAGCAGGCCCGCGATGAACCCGCGACCGACCTTGGAGAGCTGGTACTCCGCGCCGGGCTCGTAGAAGGCGTTGCGGTCGCCCTCGAAGAGGGAGAGGTGGGTGTGCATGCCCGAACCCGGGTACTGGGTGAAGGGCTTGGGCATGAAGGTGGCGTACACGCCCTGTTCCATGGCCACCTCCTTCATCACGAGCCGGAAGGTCATGATGTTGTCGGCGGTGGTCAGCGCGTCCGCGTAGCGCAGGTCGATCTCCTGCTGGCCCGGGCCGCCCTCGTGGTGGCTGAACTCCACCGAGATGCCCATGGCCTCGAGCATGTTGATCGCGTTGCGCCGGAAGTCGTGCGCGCTGTTGTGCGGCGTGTGGTCGAAGTAGCCGCCGGAGTCGTTGGGCTCGGGGAACTCACCGTGCTCGGGGAACTTCTTCAGGAGGTAGAACTCGATCTCGGGGTGCGTGTAGAACGTGAAACCGAGGTCGGAGGCCTTGCCGAGCTGCCGCTTGAGCACGTGCCGCGGGTCGGCCGGGGACGGCGAGCCGTCGGGCATGAGGATGTCGCAGTACATGCGCGCGGTGCCGTGCGGTTCGTTGCGCCAGGGCAGCACCTGGAAGGTGGAGGGGTCGGGCTGGGCGAGCATGTCTGCCTCGTACACCCGGGCGAAGCCCTCGATGGCCGAACCGTCGAACCCGATGCCCTCGGAGAAGGCCGCCTCCAGTTCGGCGGGTGCCACCGCCACGGACTTGAGGTACCCGAGCACGTCGGTGAACCACAGCCTCACGAACCGGATGTCGCGCTCCTCCAACGTGCGGAGCACGAATTCCTGCTGTCGATTCACGATCAACCTTCCTCGATGCCGGTCGGTCCCGGTCCAGGCCCACCTGAGCGGAGCCGAGCCGGACGCGTTGTCCCGGGACCAGTGTGCCGTGCGGATATTTCCAGGGTATTTCCGCACACGCCAGCCAGCCTGCCCGGTCCGTCCCCCGCACACGCATTATGACCTCCGGCGCGGGGGTTTCGGGCCACCCCGGGCCGTATTCGTCGCGCCGGACCGGTGATGTAACACGCCCCGGAAACAATCGGTGGATACGCTCGGCCCGTGGCACAGCTGAGAATCGCACTGGCCCAGGTCAACCCCACCGTGGGTGACCTGGAGGGAAACGGTCGGCTCGTGCTGGGCTCCGCCCGGCGAGCCGCGGCGGCCGGCGCCCACCTGGTGGTGCTGCCGGAGATGATCGTCACCGGTTACCCGGTCGAGGACCTGGCCCTGCGCGACTCGTTCGTGTCGGCGTCGGTGCGGGCCACCCGGGCGCTGGCCACCGATCTGGCCGAAGCGGGGCTGGGCGAGCTGCCGGTGGTGGTGGGTTTCCTCTCCCGGAGGGAAGGCCCGGGTGAGCGGTACGGCCAGCCCTCGGGGGCGCCGCAGAACGCGGTCGCCGTGCTGCACGGGGGACGTGTCGAGCTCACCTCCGCCAAGCACCACCTGCCCAACTACGGGGTCTTCGACGAGTACCGCAACTTCGTGCCCGGCGACACCCTGCCGGTGATCCGGGTGCGCGGGGTGGACGTGGCACTGGCCGTCTGCGAGGACCTGTGGCAGGACGGCGGCCCGGTCACCGCGGTGCGAGCGGCGAGGGCCGCTCTGCTGGTCACGCTGAACGGCTCTCCCTATGAGCGGCACAAGGACGACGCACGCCTGGAACTCTGCTCGCGCCGCGCCCGCGAGACCGGCGCGGCCGTGGCCTACGTGAACATGGTCGGCGGTCAGGACGATCTGGTCTTCGAGGGCGACTCCCTGGTGGTGGACGCCGAGGGCGAGCTGATGGCGCGTGCTCCGCAGTTCGAGGACGCTCTGCTGCTCGCCGACCTGGAGCTGGCGGAGGCCGCGCAGACCAGGGGCGGCGCCGGTGACGGCGAGGTGGTGGACGGTCTGCGGATCGTCCGGCGCACGCTGTCCGCCGCGCCCGCGGAGCCCTGCGCACCGGTGCGCGACACCGTCACCCCGCGCCCGGATCCGCTTTCCGACGTCGGGGAGGTCTACCGCGCGCTGGTGGTGGGCCTGCGCGACTACGCGGCCAAGAACGGGTTCGCCTCGGCGGTCCTGGGGATCTCCGGGGGGATCGACTCGGCCCTGGTCGCGACGATCGCCGTGGACGCGCTGGGCCCGGAACGGGTGCACGGTGTCCTGCTGCCCAGCGCCTACTCCAGTGGGCACTCGGTCGCTGACGCGGAGGACCTGGCCCAACGCCAGGGTTTCGCGGCCCGCACGGTGCCGATCGCCCCGGTGGTCGAGGCCTTCGAGCAGGCGGCGGAGGGCGCTGACGCTCCGTTGAGCGGGCTCGCCGCGGAGAACCTCCAGGCGCGGGTGCGCGGCACGCTGCTCATGGCGTTGTCCAACCAGGAGGGCCACCTGGTGCTGGCCACCGGCAACAAGAGCGAGGCCGCCACCGGCTACTCCACGCTGTACGGCGACTCGGTGGGCGGTTTCGCCCCGATCAAGGACTGCTGGAAGACGCTGGTGTGGGAGCTGGCGCTGTGGCGCAACGCCGAGGCGGCCCGGCAGGGGCACACCCCGCCGATCCCGGAGAACTCGATCACCAAACCGCCCAGCGCGGAGCTGCGCCCCGATCAGCTCGACGCGGACTCCCTGCCCGACTACGCGCTGCTGGACGCGGTCCTGGACGCCTACGTGGGCACCGATCGGGGTGAGGCGGAGCTGGTCTTCGCCGGTTACGACCCCGAGCTGGTGCGTCGGGTGATCCGGCTGGTGGACCGGGCCGAGTACAAGCGCCGCCAGAGCGCGCCCGGCACCAAGATCAGTTCCCGCAACCTCAGCCGGGACCGCCGTCTGCCCATCACCAACCGCTGGACGGTGTGAGCGCGCACGGCGGGCCCGGCGTTGCGGGTCACGTCGCGACGGCGGCGCGCCGGCGGAAGAGGGTGTAGTCGGCACCCTTCTCGAAGACGTGGCTCTCCACCCGCTCGAACTCGGCGGGGTCGAAGGCCGCGCCCTCGAAGAAGGGCTTTCCGTGTCCGGCTACGACCGGGTACCGCTTGATCATGAGCTCGTCGATCTCCGGCAGCAGGAGTCCGGCGATGCTGGGCCCGCCGACCAGGCAGATTCCGAGCTCGCCGTCCTCCCTCTTGAGCTCACGGACGATCTTCAGCGGGTCGGCGGCCACCACCGTGACGTTCGGGTCGACGTCGGTCGGCAGGGTGCGTGAGAAGACGTACTCGCGCATGTGCCCGTAGGGGCTGGTCATCCCCTCGTCGAGGCCGACCTGGTAGGAGCCCCGGCCCTGCAGCATGGTGTCGAAGTGCTTGTTGGGCACGTCCACCCCGAGCGCTTGGCGGGCTGGGGCGGGGAGCAGTTCCGGGTACTCGTTCACATGGAACTCGCCGGTCTCCCCGAGGCCCTCAGCGGGGTCGCCGAGGGGAAAGAAGCCGAAGGAACCGTCGGGCGCGCAGACGTAGCCGTCGAGCGAGGCCGCGACGAAGTAGGTGAGGGTTCGCATGTGTCTCCTCGTGAGGGTGTCCTCGTGGCCGAATGACCACTATGATTAAAGTACTTCAAACAAAGTACTTCGAATGTAGTAGTTTGCCAAGGGGTTTTCGGGACCCCTCGATGAGAGGGAGAAACACGTGGTCAGGAACCCGGAGCGGCGTGCGGCGCTACTGGACGCCGCCATTGGGGTGCTCGCCGAGGAGGGCGCCCGCGGGCTCACCTTTCGGGCCGTTGACACCAGGGCGGGGGTGCCTGTCGGCACCGCCTCCAACTACTTCACCAACCGCGAGGAGTTGCTCGCCCAGGCCAGCGTCCGCACCTATGAGCGCTTCATGCCCGCACGGGCCGAGTGGGACAACGTGCTCTCCGGCCCCCGCGACCGGGCCAAACTCGCCGAGATCATGCGCGCCACGGTCACGCGTCTGGCCGCCGATCCCAACGTCTACCTGGCCGCGCTGGAGCTCCAGCTGGAGGCCACCCGCCGCCCCGAACTGCGCGCGGACCTCACCGCCCGCGTCCGCGCGGACCTGGACGCCAACATCGCCTTCCACGAGGAGGCCGGTATGCCCGGCGGCCGTGACACCGTCCTGGTGCTGTACCTGGCCCTGAACTGGCTGGTGACCGAATACCTCACCCTGCCCGGGGTGCTCGCCTCCGAGGGCGGATTGGAAGAGCTGGCCACCCGGGTGGTCAACCGCATCGATCTCGAAGGCTGACGTCCCGCTCGGGGCGGTACCGCTGGGGGCGGCCCCGAGCGAGCCCTGCCGCTCCACCCCGGACCTGACCAAAGTCAGGGATCGGGAAGCCGCCTACGCAACGAAGGTCATGACCGACTTCCTTCCTCGGTGGGAGGTTTGTGGCCTTCTGTTCCCGAGAGGATATTCACCTCCCCGACCGCGCTCCCGACCCATACGGCCACGAACCGTAGTGGTCGGGGGCGCTGCCGTGTTCCTGGAGAATCCATAGACGTAGACGGGACACCCCGGTGAAGAAGCAGTACCCGGCCCTAGCCCTCGGAGTCGTAGCCGCGCTCCTTCTCTCGGAGACGGCGGTGGTCGCCGACGAGCGGCCCGACCACACGCGCGACACTCTCGACCGTATCGACGAGGTGGCCGACGCTGTCGCCGCGGAGGAGTCCGCGGCCTACCCCGAGGAGTTCTTCTCCTCCGGCCGGCCGGAGGAGGTGACCATCGGCTCCGAGCCGGACTCGGCCCTGCGCGTCCCCCTCCCAGACGGCGAGGAGATCCTCATCGGGATGCCCGCCCCGGACCGGGCCCGCGCGTCCGTGGGCGCGTCGGGCACGATGCTGTTCGCCGGGGACTCCGCCGACTTCTCTTCGGCGGTTCGGACGGAAGACGGTGGCACAGCGCGCCTGCTGCTGTACATTGACTCCCCGTCCGCCCCGGACGAGTACCGCTTCGACCTCGACCTGCCTGAGGGCGGTGAGCTCGTGGAGCTCGAGGACGGCGGTGCGTTCGTCCTCGACGGGAACGGCGACATGGTCGGGACCGTCGCCCCGCCGTGGGCGGTGGACGCCGACGGCGCCCCCTTGCCCACCGAGCTGACCGTCCAGGGCGACTCCCTCGTGCAGCGGGTGGAGTTCGGCGAGGACACGGTCTACCCCGTGGTCGCCGACCCGTTCTGGATCCCCGCGCTGATGGTGGGGGCGAGGATCACCGCCCATGCCGCCGGCCAGATGGCCAAGCGGAAGGTCAGCCAGAAGGTCGTCCAGCAGGTCGTCCAGAATGGGAAGAAGACCGCGGGGAAGGGCAACACCAGTGTTTTCGTCCAGGGCAAGGGCAAGAACAGGATCCGCGTGGTCGTGAACAACAAGAACGGCAACATCGTCACCGTCACCAAGGGCTGACGGGGATGTCCCGGCCCGCGCACGAGGAGCAGAGCATGCGGATCACCTACGACAGTGAGGCGGGCGCCGCCTATATCTACGTCGTCGACCCCATCGGAGCGGGGGAGGCCGTCACCCAGCAGCACTCGATCACCACCCCCGACCCGGACGGGGAGATCATCCTGGACTTCGACGCCGACGGGAAGCTGCTCGGCATCGAGGTCCTCGACGCGGAGCGGGTGTTGCGCACCGACACCTTGAAGGCAGCGGGCCCGCCCACGGAGGGCTAGCGGCTGCCTGCTGGGCCGTAGCCGATCGGGTACGGCCCAGCACGTTTCCCACCGCTTCCGTGCTCAGCGGTTCCCGCCCCTCAGACGAGGCCGAATGCGCTGGCTCGGGCCCGGCGGTGGCGCGGTTGGGAACGGCCAGCTTGCCGAGGATGTTGGACACGCGCACGCTGGCCGTCTTGGGGCTGATGAACAGCTCGGCGGCGACGCCGACCCCGGCGTTCCCTCCGACCAGCAGCGCCCCCGGAGGCCCGGTCCGTACGCGGTGTGCCTGGTCGGCCAGCAACCGCAGATGGTCCAGGCGGCCGACGAAGACGGGACTGGTGTCCGAAAGGAGGGGCATATCGCCCATCATGCTCTCGGTGGCTGGTAGCTCACCTGGTTTTCCCGGCGGCGGGTCCGCGCCCCGTTGCGCAGACGTCGGGTGCGGCGGCTGGGTTCGGCCCGGCGCGGGCGCTCCTGGTACAGGGCGTGCGTGCTGGCCAGGCGCAGGTCGTCGTAGCCCATGCTGTTCCCCCGTGGTGGTGTTGGCGCGGTCTTGTCGTGGGGCGCGCCCTCAGGTCGTGTCGGAGCGTCGGCCCTCGCGTGCGGCCCGTCGGCGGGCGCGGGCCTCGGCCCGCGCCTCACGGACCGCGTGGAGGTGCTCGCTGCGCTGGGCGGCCCGCTCGGAGAGGGCCCGGCTGCTGTGCTGTGGTGCGAGGTGGAACACGGTGAGTCCTTCGGTTGTGCGGCGGAACCGGTGCCCCGCCCTTGTGTCCTCCACGATCCGGCTAAGGGGGTCCCTCGCGCATCGGGAGGATTCACCGGTTTTGCGCACGGATCCGGGGAAGCGGTGCCTAAGGCGTCCAAGACGTGTGAGGTGCCTCCTAAGCATCCGGTCTCAGACCCGTTCGGCCGTGCTCAGGAGGGGTTTCCGTCGCAGGTTCCTCTGGTCGGGGGCGTGTCACCGGGCGTTCTCGGGCGGTGGCGCGTAGTTGTCTTGAGGTGTCACAGGGTGAACCTCAAGGAGGCGTGGGATGACTCTGGTCGCTTGTGGGGCCGGTCGGCGGGTCGCGGGCGGGCGCGGGGGAGGGCTCGGGCGAAGGTCCGGATGGGCCCTCGCCGGCCTGGCCGCCGCCGCGTTGTGCGCGGCCCCCGCCGTCGCGGACGAGGACGAGCCGGAGCGAGGGCTGCCCGGTGTGCTCTCCGGGGGTGAAGGGCTCGCCGACACCGACCTGGTGGGGCTGACGCTGTTCGGGGTGGACCAGCCGCCGCTGCCGGGGGAGGAGGTCGTCTACCGGGCGACCGTGGCCAACGGCGGCGGGACTCCGGTGGAGGGCGCGCTGCTCGCCCAGCACCTGCCCGACCCCCTGGAGGTGCTGGAGATCGACCAGGGCGGGCTGGTGGAGGAGGGGGTCGCCAACTGGCGGGTGGACGTGCCCGAGGACGGGGAGGCCGTCTACACCGTGCGGGTCCGGGTGCCCGAGAACGCCGAGGCGGGGGCCCGGGTGGTGAGCACCGCCTGCCTGCTGCTGGACCGCGACGCCGAGCCCTCGGCCTGTGCGAGTGACACCCTCCTGGTCGCCGACCGGACGGTGCTCTCGCGGGCGGGGGAACTGGTCGACTGCGACGGCGTGCTGCGGGCGGTGGGCGTGGGAGTGTTGATGGTGCTGGTCTGGTTGCTGTGGCGGCAGTGGGGGCCGGCCCGGAAGGCCTGAGGGTGCGTTCGGGGTGGGTTGTCTGTTTTGTTACGTCAGGGCGTCAGTAAAGCAGGGTCATCAACTACAGGGCGTAGTAGTCTACGGGCATGGACATTCTCTACTCCGCGCTCGTCTTCCTGCACATGCTCGGCCTGGCCGGCATCATCGCCGGTTTCCTGATGCAGCTGATGACCGACAACCTCAAGTCGACCAAGGTCCTGCTGCACAGCGCCCTGCTCCAGTTCGTCACCGGCCTGCTGCTGGTCGGCGTCGCCGAGATGGCGGACATCGTCGAGATGAACCACGTCAAGGTCGCGGTGAAGCTCCTCGTCGCCCTGGGCGTGGTGGTCGTCGGTGTGCTGAACCTGCGCAAGCCCGCCAAGAACCTGGCGATCATCGCCGGTGTCCTCGCCATCGTCAACATCGGTGTCGCGGTCTTCTGGTAGCCCTCTCCAGCCATGTCGGCGTACCCGCCCGCACGGGTCGCCGTCTCGCCGCCGGTGGCGGCTCGGACCACACACGGTCCGGGCCGCCACCGGCGTTTCTGCTGTCCGACGGTGTCCTGTGTCGCCTGTTCCTGCTCGGTCCGGGGTGTGGTTTCGAATTTCTTGCAGGTTCTTTCGTTGAGGTCAGGGCGTTGTTGCGTGGCTCTGGGTGCTTAACGCACCGGTCAACACCTGTTCACAATCGAAGGTTCTTCTGTTACCTTCATCACCTCCACGCAAACTCTTGCGGATTCTGCAAGATGATGCGGCGGGGCAGCGCGGCCCCGCTTCAGGACTCCCCCCCAAGGAGCGCTCCATGAGAACAGCCCGACTCGGTGCCCTCGCCGGTGCCGTGGTGCTGGGAACCGGCCTGCTAACGGTTCCCGCGTCCGCGACCCCCCGGGAAGCCGCCCAGGCACCCCCCGCCGCCGCCCAGGAGGGCGCGGCCGACACCATCGTCCACCTCTTCCAGTGGAACTGGGACTCCGTCGCCGCCGAGTGCGCCGACTTCCTCGGCCCCGCCGGATACGGCGGCGTCCAGGTCTCCCCGCCCCAGGAACACGTGGTCATCCCCTTCTCCGAAGGCGGCAACTACCCCTGGTGGCAGGACTACCAGCCGGTCTCCTACCAGGTCGACAACACCCGGCGCGGCACCGCCGAGGACTTCGAGGACATGGTCGCCACCTGTGCCGACAACGGCGTCCGGATCTACGTAGACGCCGTCATCAACCACATGACCGGCCCGCAGGAGGAAACCAGCACCGGCAGCGCCGGGACCGAGTGGAAGCAGTACGAGCACCCGGACCTGTTCGGGGACGGCTCGGCCGCCTACGCCTACGACGACTTCGGCCCGTGCTACGACACCATCGAGAACTGGAACGACAAGTGGGAGGTCCAGAACTGCCAGCTCCTCGACCTGGCCGACCTGGACACCGGCTCCCCGCACGTTCGGGAACAGATCACCCGTTACCTGAACGAGCTGATCGCCATGGGCGTGGGCGGCTTCCGGGTGGACGCCTCCAAGCACGTCGCCGAGGATGACATGGGAGCCATCATCGGCGCGCTGGACGAGGTCCCCGGCTTCGGCGGCGCTCCGCACGTCTACCACGAGGTCTACGGCGACCAGACCGTCCCCTACACCGCGTACACGCCCTACGGTCAGGTCACCAACTTCGACTACAAGCGCGACATCGCCTCCGGCTTCGCCAACGGGAACATCACCGGACTCACCGACATGCCGGACCACGGCGGCCTCACCTCCGCCGAGTCCGTGGTCTTCGTCGACAACCACGACACCCAGCGCTACGAGCCGACCCTCACCTACGTGGACGGCGACCGCTACTACCTGGCCACCGCCTTCATGCTCGCGCACCCCTACGGCACCCCCGTGGTGATGTCGAGCTACGACTTCCAGGGCAACGACACCGAGGGCCCGCCCAGCATCGGCGAGGTCGACGGCAACCCCGCCGGATGGATCACCGAGGACAGCGACTGCGCCAGCTCGGACTGGGTCTGCGAGCACCGCGACGAGGCCGTCAGCGGCATGGTCTCCTTCCGTAACGCGGTGAGCGGCACGGGCCTGACCGAACGCGCCCAGGACGGATCGTCCCGTGTGGCCTTCGACCGTGGTGAGAGCGGTTTCGCCGCCTTCAACGCCTCGGGCCAGGCCTGGCAGCTGAGCGCCCCGACCTCCCTACCCGACGGCGACTACGACAACGCCGCGGGACCGGGCGGTGCCACCGTCTCCGGCGGTCAGGTCTCCGCGACCGTCCCCGCCGACGGCGCCCTGGCACTGCACGTGGGCGGCGAGTGCGGGCAGGACTGCGGCGGCAACGGCGGCGGCCCGGGTGAGCCCGGCGACCCGCAGACCGTCACCGCGACCGTGCACACCCAGTTCGGCCAGGAGGTGCACGTGGTCGGCTCCACCCCCGAACTGGGTTCCTGGAACCCGGCGGACGGCGCCCCGCTGACCACCGACTCCGGCACCTACCCGCAGTGGTCCGGCAGTGTCACCATCGGCCCGGACACCGAGTGGAAGCTGGTCAAGGTCTGGCCCGACGGCGGCGCGGACTGGGAGCCCGGCGCCAACCGGGTCGGCCCCGCCGCCTCCGTCACCTGGGGCCAGCGCTGATCCCGCCCCGCTGACCCGGCCCCGCGGGTTCATCTCCGCTGAGCCATTCTTGCGGGCGCATCCCCACGGAGCCATCTCCAGGACCGTTCACCCCCCCCGGTCCGACCCTCGGGCACCTTCGCGCCACACTCCTCCGGCGCGGAGGTGCCCTTCCCCTTTTCGCTGCCGTCAGCCCGCGGAGGCGTCCTCGAGAGGGCCGGGCAGGCGCGGCAGGGCTCCTAGGCCGCACAGGAAAGGGGACGCGGCCGTGAGCTGTTCCGTGATTCATTGACAAACACTTATCTCTGTAATCACAGATCACCACCATGGAAGCCTGCGGAGTCCAGGGTCTGAGGCATGGGCCGTCTACACGAGTAGAAGAAGTCGGCGGGTTGTCGTATTCGGCGGGCACGACTCCGCCCGCCCCGCTAGCGTTTGGTCTCGAACACCTGAACGATTGCGATGAATGTCCCCTGGTGTTGGACCGGGACGTCAACGCCGCACGCAACCTCGCCCAACTGGCGCAGAGCATGAGTAATACCGGTACCGGAGTGGCCGGAGACCGGGGAGCGCGAGCTCCGAAGCCCCGTGGAGCCGACCGTAGGACCCGCACCACCCGCCGGGGTCGCACGACCCCGGCGGTGCGGGCTGGTGGCGCAACACCGCGTACGCGGAAGGAAGCGGGAGACCGTCGTCGAGGCACCCAACTTAGGTTGTGGTGAGACCGTCACGGACCTGCCGGGCAGAAATGTTCGGGATGCTGATGTTCGACCAGAGAATCAGCAACGGGAGGGCTGACCGTCACGGTCATGTTCCCTCCCCCGCCCGCCCGGGTGGCTCCGCCCGGTGCCGCTCAGCCGTCTCAGTCGTCGTAGAAGACCCGCTCCATGACCGCCCGCGCCCGGCGGGTGGTTCGCAGGTAGGCCTCGGTCAGCTGCTCCGCGGGGCCCTCCGGGTCCGGACCCTCCTGGTTCGGGACCTCCTCCTCGGCCTCACCGTCACCGCTGTCGTCGCCGAAGCCCATGGCCTGGGCGAGCGCCGCGCGCACCCGAAGGTCGTGCGGGAGCGAGTCACCGCCCCGGCCGCGCACCAGCATGACCATCCCGCGCACACGCGACGCCAGTCGCCAGGCCTCCTCCAGCACCACACCGTCGTCGGCGGCCAGCAGACCGTGGGCCACCGCCACCGACAGCGTGGACAGTGTCTGGGGGGTGCGCAGGTCCGGGTACTCGTGGGCGTGGCGCAACTGCACCAGCTGCGCCACCCACTCCACGTCCGACAGTCCGCCCCGGCCCAGCTTCGTGTGCAGGGTGGGGTCGGCGCCGCGCGGCAGCCGCTCGGCCTCCATCCGCGCCTTGAGCTTGCGGATCTCCAGTACGGAGGCGGGCTCGATGCCCCCGTCCGGGTAGCGGATGGGGTCGATCAGCGCGATGAACGCCGACCTCAGCCCTTCGTCACCGGCGATCGGCCGGGCCCGTAGCAGGGCCTGGCTCTCCCACACCTGGGACCAGCGGCCGTAGTAGGCGGCATAGGAGTCCAGGGTGCGCACCACCGGTCCGCTCTTGCCCTCCGGCCGCAGGTCCGTGTCCACCTTCAGCGGCGGCTCGGCCTGCGGCATCTCCAGCAGCCGGGCCAGTTCCCGCACGATCGCCAAGGCCTGCTTGGTCGCCGCGCCCGTGTCCACGCCCGGCACGGGGTCGTGCACGTACATGACGTCCGCGTCGCTGGCGTAGGTGAGTTCACCGCCGCCGAACCGGCCCATGGCCACCACGCACACCCGGGTGAGCTCCTCGCCGCCCGCTTCGGCCACCACCTTGGTGTAGGCGGCGCGCAGGGCGGCGTCGATGGTCACCGCGGCGATGCCGGTCAGCGCCCGGCCGACCTCCTCCACCGAGGACACCCCCAGCAGGTCGGCGGCGGCAGTACGCAGCAGCTCACGGCGGCGCAGGGCGCGCACCGCCGACACCGCCTCCTCCGGGGTGTCGTAGCGGCGTAGGGCGGCGTCCGCCTCGGCCATCAGCGACGCGGTCTCCCTGCGCTTGAGGTCGGCGTCGTCGGCCAGCATCGCGACCGCCTCGGGCGCCCGCAGCAGCAGCTCGGTCACGTAGCGGCTGGTGCCCAGCAGCCACGCCATCCGCTCGGCCACCCGCACGTCGTCGCGCAGCAGCCGCAGATACCAGGGTGTGGTGCCCAGGGAGTCGCTGACCTGCCGGAACCCGAGCAGCCCGGCGTCCGGGTCGGGGGAGTCGGCGAACCAGCCCAGCATCACCGGCAGCAGCGTGCGCTGGATGGCCGCCCGCCGGGACAGCCCCGACGTCAGCGACTCCAGGTGGCGCAGCGCCCCGCGCGGGTCCACGAATCCCAGGGCGCCCAGCCGCTCGACCGCCTGGTCGGGGGAGAGCCGGATCTCGTCCTCGGGGAGCTTGGCCACCGCGTTCAGCAGCGGACGGTAGAAGAGCTTCTCGTGCAGGCGGCGCACCTCCGCCGACACCCGCTTGCGGGCCTCGGTCAGCTCGCGCACCGGGTCGGCGGTCAAGCCCAGCGCCCGGCCCAGCTGGCGCAGCTGCGCGGGGCCGTCCGGGGCCTTGGGGTCGGGCAGCAGGTGGGTGCGGCGCAACCGCTCCAGCTGCAGCAGGTGCTCCACCCGGCGCAGGAACCGGTAGGCGTCGGCCAGCCCGGCCGCGTCCTTACGTCCCACGTAGCCGTACTCCGACAGCGCGGCCAGCGCCTGGAGGGTGTTACCGGACCGCAGCCGGTCGTCGGAGCGCCCGTGCACCAGCTGGAGCAGCTGCACGGAGAACTCGATGTCGCGCAGGCCGCCCGGGCCCAGTTTGAGTTCGCGTTCGGCCTGGCCCGCGGGGATGTGCGCCACCACCCGACGGCGCATCGCCTGCACGTCCTCCACGAAGTCCTTGCGCCCGGAGGCCTCCCAGACCAGGGGCGCGATCGCCTCGGTGTACTCCCGGCCCAGGGCCACGTCTCCGGCGATGTGCCGGGCCTTGAGCAGCGCCTGGAACTCCCAGGTCTTGGCCCAGCGCTCGTAGTAGGCCAGGTGCCCGGCCAGGGGTCGCACCAGCGGGCCGTTCTTGCCCTCGGGGCGCAGCGCCGGGTCCACCTCCCACAGGGTGCCCTCGGCGTCGGTCTCCGAGGGGATGCGCATCATCGCGGTGGCCAGCCTGGTGGCCGCGCGCTGGGCCTCCTGCTCGTCGAGGGGAAGGCCGTCCTCGCCCAGGGCGGGCTCGGCCACGAACACCACGTCCACGTCGCTGACGTAGTTCAGTTCCCGGCCGCCGCACTTGCCCATGCCGATGACGCTCAGCCGGCACAGCGCCGCGTCCTCGGGGGCCTCGGCGCGCGCCACCGCCAGCGCCGCGTCCAGCGTGGAGGCGGCCAGGTCGGCCAGCTCCGCGGCGACCTCGTCGACGGTGTTCACCCCGGTCAGGTCCCGCCCGGCCAACCGCAGGACCCGGCGCCGGTAGGCCACCCGCAGCGTGTGGCGGAGCACGGCCGAGGGGGCCTCGTCGGAGCCCAGCCCCAGGGAGAGGTCGGCGACGGGTGCGGCCTCGTCGGGTTGTGCGCCCACGGTGTGCATCAGTCCCCGGCGCAGCTCCTCGGGATCGGGGGTGCGCGAGGCGTCGGCCCCGCGCAGCTCGCGCCAGTCACCGGGGTGCCGTACCAGGTGGTCGGTCAGGGCCGTGCTGGCCCCCAGGAGCCGGCACAGCCGGGTCCGCAGGTCCGCCTCCTCCCGCAGCGCCACCAGCACTTCGTCGGGGTCGGGCGAGGCCTCCAGCAGCCGGAGCAGACCCAGCAGGGCCTGGTCGGGGTCGGCTGCCGCCGCGAGGGAGCCGATCACGTCGGTGTCGGCCCGGGCGTCCAGCCCGGCCTCCGTCACCAGCCGCAGGGCCCGGGTGCTGTCGCTGAAACCGAGCCGGGCGAGCACGCCTGCTGTCATGTTGGTCTTTCCGTCCCTTGCCACGCGTCAACGGTAGCCGTACGCCCGGCATCGCGGCCGTACGGCGGGCCACCGGGTGCCGACCGCGCCGTGACCGCACCTCGACCACACCGCTGACCGGCCCCGGAACCGACTCGGGGCCGGTATCCAGTGCGGATACCGGCCCCGAGGGGTGCTGCTTAGATGTCGTAGTAGAGCTCGAACTCACGCGGGTGCGGGCGCAGGCGCAGGGAGTCGATCTCCTCGGTGCGCTTGAAGTCGATGTAGGTCTCGATCAGGTCCTTGGTGAAGACACCGCCCTCGAGCAGGAACTCGTGGTCGGCCTCCAGGGCCTCCAGGGCCTCGTCCAGGGACGCGGGGACCGTCTCGATGGCCGCGGCCTCGGCCGGGGGCAGCTCGTAGAGGTCCTTGTCGACCGGCTCCGGCGGCTCGATCTTGTTCTTGATGCCGTCCAGGCCCGCCATCAGCATGGCGGAGAAGGCCAGGTACGGGTTGGCCGACGGGTCCGGCACGCGGAACTCGATGCGCTTGGCCTTGGGGTTGGAACCGGTGAGCGGCAGGCGGATGCAGGCCGAACGGTTGCGCTGGCTGTAGACCAGGTTGATCGGGGCCTCGTAGCCCGGCACCAGGCGGTGGAAGGAGTTCACCGTCGGGTTGGTGAAGGCCAGCAGCGCCGAGGCGTGCTTGAGCAGGCCGCCGATGTAGTAGCGGGCCGTGTCCGAGAGCTGGCCGTAGCCGGACTCGTCGAAGAAGAGCGGCTCGCCGTCCTTCCACAGGCTCTGGTGGCAGTGCATGCCGGAGCCGTTGTCGCCGAAGAGCGGCTTGGGCATGAACGTGGCGGTCTTGCCCGCCTCGTTGGCGACGTTCTTGACGATGTACTTGTACAGCTGGACCTTGTCGGCCTGCTGGAGCAGCGTGCCGAACTTGATGCCGATCTCGGCCTGGCCCGCGGTACCGACCTCGTGGTGCTGCAGCTCCACCTCGATGCCGGACTCGATCAGGGTCTGCACCATGTCGGAGCGCAGGTCGCTGTAGTGGTCGACCGGCTCGACGGGGAAGTAGCCGCCCTTGAAGCGCGGACGGTAGCCGCGGTTGCCGCCCTCGATCGCGGAGCCGGTGTTCCAGGCGCCCTCGATGGAGTCGATCTCGTAGTAGCCGGTGTTCGCACGCGTCTCGAACTTGACGTCGTCGAAGATGTAGAACTCGGCCTCGGGGCCGAAGAACGCGGTGTCCGCGACGCCCGAACCCTTGAGGTAGGCCTCGGCCTTGCGGGCGACGTTACGCGGGTCGCGGCTGTACGACTCCAGCGTGAGCGGGTCGTGGACGAAGAACGTCATGTTCAGCGTCTTGTGCTTGCGGAACGGGTCCAGGACGCCGGTGCTCAGGTCGGGGAGCAGCAGCATGTCGGACTCGTGGATGGCCTGGAAGCCGCGGATCGAGGAGCCGTCGAACATCTGGCCGTCGGTGAAGGTGGACTCGTCCACGTTCTGGATCGGGAGGGTGACGTGGTTCACGCCTCCGAACAGGTCCGTGAATCGGACGTCGAGGAACTTGACGTCCTCGTCTCGGATGTAGGCGAGTACCTCGTCGGCGCTGCTGAACAAAACGGAACCTCCGTGCAGGTGGCTGAGACGGCGGGTCCGTGGTCCGCTTCGTCGCGGACATGTCGGACCAACGCGCCGTCTCCCGGCTTCTTTGTCGAAGCTAGGAGCGCGTGATTTCCACGCGGTGTCTCGATTGTTTCCTGCATGTTACGGAGCTGTCCGTTTTCGCAGACCAAGGCGGTTGACCCGGTGATTCCGCCTGTTTCATGGTGAAATCAGGGCGCATCGACCTCCTCGGTGTGACGGGGGACACGGTCGTCTCCCTGTCGCGTCACAGCGCTCGCGCGGGCCCGCGCGCAGGGTGCGCTGGGCGGCGGATAACGTGAAAACCATGAGCGACAAGAGTCGGAGCGGTCCCCCCGCGCCTCCTGAAGACGACTTCCGTTACCGGGGCAACCGGCTCGGCCTGCCCGAGGAAGGCACCGGTTCGGTGCCCGGAGTGGTGCGCCGCCTGGTCGGACTCGCTCTGGACTGGGGCATCTCCGCGATGCTCGTGTGGGGCGCGATCAACCTCGGCCTGATCGGGCAGGAGGTCGCGGCGGCCGCGGCCGCGGGCGGTGAGCCCGAGGCCCTGGCGCTCACCAACTTCACCACCCTTTCCACCCTGGTGGTGTTCGCGGCGATGAACATCCTTCTGCTGACCCTGTTCGGTACAACGATCGGGCGGCGGATCGTCGGGGTCGGTATCACCGCGACCGGGGAGCGCGGCTGGCCCTGGTTCGTGTCGATGGCCCTGCGCACCCTGCTGTTGTGCCTGGTGATCCCGGCCGTGGTCTACGACCGTGACACCCGTGGTCTACACGACCGCGCCGCGGGGACGATCGCGACCCGCTACTGACCGCTCACCAGTGGTACCGAAGCCCGCTCCCGCGTGGTTTCGAGCCGTGCGCACCCTTTCCGAGCTGCTGTTAGCATCCGTTCACGGTATTTTCGCAGGGGCCCCGCGACCTCGGGCCGTGTCCTTTCACGTTTCCCCGCCTTCGGGCGGAATCCGCGCCTGGGACACGCCCTGGCTGCCCTGACCCCGCCCCCTCAGGTCTCACCGCACCCTCGAAGGTTCGCATGGCTGGAAGACGCTCCGCCCCCCACACCTCAGGCGCCCTGAGCGCCGCCCGGCTGTCCGCCGGCCAGTGGATCGCCTGTGTGGCCACCGCCCTGGCCATCATCGCGAGTCTGGGCGGTTACGGCTGGTACCAGGGCCTGATCGGTAACATCACGACCGCCCAGGTGGACACCGACGAGTGGGACCGGCCCACGAGCGTTGAGGGGGTGATGAACCTCCTGATCATCGGCTCGGACGTGCGCTCGGGGGAGAACGCCGACTACGGCGACGCCGAGGGTGAGCGGCCCGACACGATGCTCATCGCGAGCATCAACGTGGACAACGGCGCCGCCACCCTGGTGAACCTGCCCCGCGACCTGATGGTCGACCTGCCCGACTGCGAGGCGGTGGAGGGGTACGAGGGCATGTCGGCTCAGCACGGCATGATCAACTCCGCGATGAACTTCGGCGGGGTGGGCTGCCAGTGGAAGGTCGTCGAGCAGGTCACCGGGGTGCATCTGGACCACTTCGTGATGATGGACTTCGGCGGGTTCAAGGACATGGTGGACGCCATCGGCGGTGTGGAGATGTGCATCCCCGAGCCGATCGACGACGTCAAGGCCCATCTGAAGCTGGACGCCGGGCTGCAGACCCTGGACGGTGAGGACTCGCTGGGGTTCG
Organism: Nocardiopsis metallicus; assembly: GCF_014201115.1. Classification (GTDB taxonomy): domain Bacteria; phylum Actinomycetota; class Actinomycetes; order Streptosporangiales; family Streptosporangiaceae; genus Nocardiopsis; species Nocardiopsis metallicus. The sequence continues at coordinate 3,281,314 of NZ_JACHDO010000001.1, read as the reverse complement.
TGCGCTCGCGCTACGCCCAGGGCGACGGCAGCGACCTGTCCCGGATCGACCGCCAGCAGGAGTTCATGGGCGCGATGCTGCGCGAGGTGCTCAGCAGCGACGTGATGACCAGCCCCATCACCATCACCAACTTCCTCGGCGCGGTCACCGACTCCATCACCACCGACGACGACCTCACCGTGGACACCATGGCCGACATCGCGATCTCCATGCGCGAGGTCGACCTGGACCGGGTCCAGTTCGTCACCGTCCCCAACGGGGAGCATCCCGCGGACAAGAACCGCATCATCATGAGCGACGCGGCTCCCGCGCTGTTCGAGGCGATCAACAACGGCGTGGACCTGGCCGGTGGAGACGACGAGGACGAGGAGAAGGCCGACGACGGCGCGCCGTCCCCCGGTGACATCTCGGTGGAGGTCGTCAACAACACCGGGATCGAGGGCCTGGCCCTGGAGATCCAGGCGGTCCTGGTCGACGACGGCTACGTGGTCACCGGCACGGGCAACCCGGAGCTGCGCGCCCCCGAGTTCACCACCGTCTACCACGGCCCGGGCGGGGAGGCCGCGGCCGAACTGCTCGCCGGTGAGCTGAGCAACGCCGTGACCGAGGAGGTCGAGGGCCTGGAGCAGACCCTCGAACTGGTCGCCGGGGCCGACTGGAACGGCTTCGACACCGGCTCCTCGTCCGAGAGCGAGCTGTCCATCACCGACGACCTCGGTGGCAAGACCGCCGAAAAGAAAGAAAGCGCCTGCTAGGGCATTACTTTCCAGCGTATTCAGCCGCGCATTCCGGCGGGCCCTTCGAGGGCCCGCCGGTTTTCTTTTCCGTCCATCGCTCAGGACCCCCGAAGAGGCGGTTCGCCGTTCCTCCGTGCGGGCGGTCTTTCCCGAACAACGTCCTGTTGTCTTTCTGGGGAATCCCCTTCCCCAGCGGAGAACCCCATGCGGAGTGAACTGCCCCCCGGGGGCGGGGCCCGCGCTGGCCCCGTCGCGGTCGCCGAGGCGCCACCCGTCGGCTCCGATGTGGGGCTGCTGGCTGGTGCCTGCCCGCACCGGCCCGCGGCCACCACCGAACCGGCCCGTGCTTTGCGTTCGTCATGGTTCGACGCCCTGTGTCCGCTAGTGGTTCGCCACTCCCACTCCAGCCCCGGAAAGGGCGCCATGTTCAGGAATGACCCCCCAAACTCCACTCGGCTGCGTGTGTCTCTGACTGCTGCCGCCACCGCCCTGTGCGTCGGACTCGTGGCCCTCGGCTGTGCCGGGCCGGAGAGCGTCAGGCTCGAACCCGAACTGCCTGAGGACGCGCAGGGCCCGGCCCCGGGGGCGGACGAGGAGATGGCGGCGGTTCTGGAACGGGCCGTGGAACTCACCGGGGCGTGAGGGCGTCAGATACGGGAGACGGCTTCGGTAGTGGTCGCGGAAAACGTATGACGTGCCGGTAGTGCCTTTCCGTCTTCGTCTCCGGACGCGTCTTCCGTGAATTTCCGTCGGCACTCCTCGCTTTCCCGTGGGGGAGTTGTTCGCCACCAGTGGTGATCACGCGCGGTCGCCGAATTCCCGCGGGAGCTGTTCGTCGGTTCGGGGTGGGCGATCGCCCACCCCGAACCGACGGCCGTGATCTGACGCACCGAGACCGGTCCGGTACCATCCGGTGGGTTACGTCCGGGTAGTCGCACGGTTCCCTCCCGCCGCGGCGCCCCTCACCGGGCGGCAACTCTCCTCTCATGTCCCAGATCGGATCGCAGGTGCCCTCTTGGCCCCAAGAAACGTGTCTACGGCCGCCGCCAAGATGAGCCTTGGCAAGTGGGCGGCGTGCGCGATGACCGGCGTGGTCATCGCCGGGAGCCTGGCCGGCTACACCGTCTACCAGGACGTCTTCGGTATCGCCACGGCCGACGTCGACCCCGACGGCTGGGGCGACCGGCCCGCCCAGGTGGACGGACTGCACAACATCCTGCTCCTGGGCACCGACGAGCGCGCGGGGGACGACGCCAGCTACAACGAGCTCAACGGCATCCGCCCCGACGTCCTCGTGGTCGTCAGCATCGATGTCGACCGGGGCGGGGTGACCATGGTCAACCTGCCGCGCGACACGATGGTCGAGATCCCGCCGTGCGAGGGCGGCGGGGAGGGCGGCGGTTGGAACGGCGGCGTCGACCAGGTCAACCACGCCATGGTCTACGGGGGGATGGACTGCCAGGGCAACACCGTGGAGACGGTCACCGGCATCCACCTGGACCACATGGTCATGGTGGACTTCGCCGGGTTCGAGAACATCGTCGACGCTGTCGGGAACATCGAGATGTGCGTCCCCGAGCCGATCGACGACCCCAAGGCGCACCTGCAGCTGGACGCCGGACTCCAGGAGCTCAACGGCGAACAGGCCCTGGGCCTGGCACGCTCTCGGGAGAGCACGGAGACCGGTAGCGACCTGGACCGGATCGAGAACCAGCAGCGCATGATCGGTGCCATCCTGCGCGAGGTCACCGACGGCGAGGTCCTGTCCAGCCCCAGCAGTCTCTACGGCTTCCTGGACTCGATCACCGACAGCCTCACGACCGACAGCGGCTTCACCGTGGACAAGATGACCGAACTGGCCATCGCCATGCGTGAGGTGGACCTGGGCCGGATGAACATGGTCACCGCCCCGGTCGTGGAGTACCCCCCCAATGACAACAAGGTGATGCTGGACGAGGTACCGGCGCAGGAGCTGTTCGCGGCGGTGGCCGCCGGCGAGCTGACCGAGGGGGACGACGGGGGGACGGACGAGGAGGAGTCCGGGGGCGGCGTCGAACCCTCCGACGTGTCCCTGCGGGTGCTCAACAACACCGGCATCGACGGGCTGGGTAGTGAGATCGAGCAGTTGCTGTCGGCGGAGGGCTTCGTCGTGACCGAGGCCACCAACCCCGAACCGGGCGCACCCGACGCGACCACCGTCTACCACGGCCCCGACCGGGCCGAGCACGCGGAGGTCCTGGCCGATGCCCTGGCGGTCGCCGATGTGGTCGAGGAGCCCTCACTGGGCGAGGAGTTGGAACTGGTCATGGGCGGGGTCGACTGGGGCGGTCTGGCCACCACCGCGAGCGAGGGCGAGGACGAGGGCGAAGGCGGCGGAGGCGCCTCACTGGACGACCTCGAGTCCACCTCGGCCGCCGAGGACACGGTCAGCTGCTCCTGAGCCCGCTGGCGCCCGTGTGACGCCTCTCCAGGGGGCGGTGACCCGGTCGGGTCACCGCCCCTTTGCCATGTGTGCTTCTTATCGTTTATCGTTAATATCGATAATCGATAAGATAGAGGTGGGCATGCCGTCTCCACACCGTCCCCGGATCCGCTGGACTCGAGCGGATTCGCTGCTCCTCCAGGGCACTCTGTTCCTGGTGCTGCTCCTGTTGGCCCTGTCCTTCGGGGCCACCGTCCTATGGATCCTGCCGGTGATATCGGTCGGGGCCATGGAATGGATGAACCAGATCACCGTCCACCACACGTCCGAGGTCGCCCGGGCGGTGCCCGACCTGACGCTCCTGAGCGAGGACGTCAGCGTGCGCGGTACTGACACGCTGGTGCTCGTGTTCGAGAACCCCGACACCCTCGAACGCCTTCTGCTGGCGCTTCCCGCGCTCGTGCAGCAGGCCCTCGGGCTGTTCGTGGTCTACCTGGTACTGCGGGTGCTCCAGGGCCTGGGCTCCGGGGACCCGTTCGTGCCCGCCAACGTGCGCCGTGTCTACGCCGTGGCCTTTGCGGTCCTCGTCGGCTCACTGGTGCTGCCCCTGGTGGAGGCCGTCGCCAACACCGCCCTGTGGGCCGACCGGGTTCCGGCCGACGAGGTGGCGCTGCTCGCCTTCGACCTGGGGCTGGGCTCGGGGCCGGTGATCGGGGTCCTGGTCGGGCTGCTTCTGGCCTCCCTCGCCGAGGTCTTCCGGCGCGGCGCCAGGATGCGCGAAGACGTCGAAGGGCTGGTCTGATGCCGCCGGAGGAGGCCACCGGTATCCGGATTCACCTGGACAAGCTCCTGGCCGAGCGGGGTATGACGCTCACCGAACTCGCGGAGCGGGTGGGCGTCAGCGTCGTGAACCTGTCCGTGCTCAAGAACGACCGCGCCAAGGCGATCCGCTTCTCCACGCTGGCCGCGCTCTGCCGAGTGCTGGAGTGCCAGCCGGGAGACCTCATCAGCCACGAGAGGGACTGAACGGGGCCGCCGGGCGTGGCCCCCGCGCACCCGGACCCAACACACGCGAACGGGGCCGGCGCACCCTGGAACGACCCAGGTGCGCCGGCCCCGTCGGGTCCGCCGGGAGGGGGCGGCTCAGCCTCCGGCCTTGTTGCCGCGCATGCCCTTGGGCAGCTTGGCCCCCTTGGGCATGGGCCCCTTGGGCATCTGCATCGCGGCGGGCAGCGCCTTAAGCCGGTAGTTCAGCTCGGCGGTGCCGGACTTGTCCAGGTTGCGGGGCAGCTTGACCAGCGTGCGCTGGAGCTTGGACACCGGCACCTGGCCCTCGCCGTTACCGACCTTGAAGTCGTAGATGGGGGTGTCGTGGGCGACACGGGCGACGCGCTTCTTCTCCCCGGCCATCAGGCCCTTGAGGCGACCGGGGTCGCCCTCGCCGACCAGGACCACACCGGGACGGCCCACCACGCGGTGGACGACGTCCATCTGCTTGTTGGCGGCCACGCCCGGCTCGACCACCCAGTTGCCGCGCATGTTCTCCAGGATCGCCATACCGGCGCCCAGGCGCCCGTCCAGCATCTGGTACTGCACGCGCTGGGCGGCGCGGGTGAACATGATGAAACCGACCAGGAACGCGACCGGCAGACCGGTCAGCGGCCAGATGATCCAGGAACCGGTCCAGATACCGATACCGATGAAGACGGCGAAGATCAGGATCGCCACGCTGACCGCGATCGGGATCGTACGCGGGCTCTGCTTGTGCACGACCTTGGCGACCATGCCGATCTGCTTCAACCGGCCCGGCTGCTTCTCGCCACCCTTACCGGCGGTCGTGTTGTCGGACTTCTTCGCCATCGTGCTTTCAGGCAGCGCACACCGAACGGATCGGCGGGGAAGGAGATCCCTGTGCTGCCTTGCCTCCTCTTCGCGATCGACCTACGGTGCGGCGCCCTCTGGCGCCGCTGGGGCGTGCCCGGCGCCATGGAGACACCAGGATATGCGTCCGGACCCCGGGATGCGGAACGGTGGCCCTGGGGCCACCGTTCCAGGTTGGTCACGACTCGGGTTAATCAGCCGTTATGCGTTGCTTGTGGCTTGTGCTGCCTCGGCGTCCCGCTTCTCGCGGGCCTGCTTGTACAGGGTTCCGGCGCGGTAGGACGAGCGCACGAGCGGGCCGGACATGACCCCGGCGAAGCCGATCTCCTCGGCCTCCTTGCCCAGCTCCACGAACTCCTGCGGCTTCACCCAGCGGTCGATCGGGTGGTGCAGCTTGGAGGGGCGCAGGTACTGGGTGATGGTCAGCAGGTCGCAGCCGGCCTCGTGCAGGTCGCGCATGGCCTCGCTGACCTCCTCACGGGTCTCGCCCATGCCCAGGATCAGGTTCGACTTGGTGACCAGACCGGCCTCGCGGGCCATGGTGATGACCTTGAGGGAGCGCTCGTAGCGGAAACCCGGGCGGATGCGCTTGAAGATCCGCGGTACGGTCTCCACGTTGTGCGCCAGGACCTCCGGGCGCGAGCTGAAGACCTCGGCCAGCTGGTCGGGGTCGGCGTTGAAGTCCGGGATGAGCAGCTCGACGCCGCCACCGGGGTTGAGCTCGTGGATCTTGCGGACCGTCTCGGCGTAGAGCCAGGCGCCGCCGTCCTCGAGGTCGTCGCGGGCCACGCCGGTGACGGTGGCGTAGCGCAGCTCCATCTTCTGGACGGAGGTGGCGACCTTGGTCGGCTCCAACTTGTCCAGGGGGCTCGGCTTGCCCGTGGCGATCTGGCAGAAGTCGCAGCGCCGGGTGCACTGGTCACCGCCGATGAGGAAGGTGGCCTCGCGGTCCTCCCAGCACTCGTAGATGTTGGGGCAGCCCGCCTCCTGGCACACGGTGTGCAGGCCCTCGCCCTTGACCAGGGACTGGAGCTCGGTGTACTCCGGCCCCATGTGCGCCTTGATCTTGATCCACGGCGGCTTTCTCTCGATGGGGGTCTCGCTGTTGCGCGCCTCCACGCGCAGCAGCTTGCGGCCCTCAGGAGCGATGGTCAACGCGAACCCGTTCCCTTCTGTACCCCTTGACGGGGACCCTCGCGCCCCTTGTGGGGGCGACACGTCCCGATGGGGACTGGCTCATGGTGTGGTCTGTCATCCCAGGGCGGTGGCGTCGGAGAGCATTCCGCTGCCGTCGGTGTGGCTGTACTCCGCCGCGCCCAGGACGTCGGCCAGGTGCCGTTCGAGACGCGGCCGTGCGTCGGTGACGGTGACGGCGCGCCCCAGTTCGTTGGTGAGCGAGGTGACCCCCGCGTCGGAGATCCCGCAGGGGACGATCCGGTCGAACCACGACATGTCATTATCGCAGTTCAACGCCAGGCCGTGCATACCGACCCCACGGGCGATGCGGCAGCCGATCGCGGCGATCTTGCGCTCGGTCAGTCCGCGCTCGGGATCGGCGTCCAGCCAGACCCCGGTGCGGCCCTCGACCCGGCGGCCGGTGAGGCCGTAGTCGGCGAGCGTGCGGATGATCGCCTCCTCGAGCATGCGCACGTAGGCGATCACGTCGATCGGGTCCGGCAGCTTGACGATGGGGTACACCGTGAGCTGGCCGGGACCGTGCCAGGTGATCTTCCCGCCCCGGTCGATGTCCACGACGGGAGCACCGGGGTCGGTGATGGGACGATCCCATCTCCCGGTGCGCTTGCCCGCCGTGTAGACGGGTTCGTGCTCCAGGAAGAGGACCGTATCGGCCACCTCATCGGCGACGCGGCTCTGGTGGAGCCGTTTCTGGAGATCCCAGCCCTGGTGGTACGGGACGGGAGTGTCGCCCAGCCATGCGTAAACGAGATCACTCACACCACCAACCTACCTCCCGGCGGGAGGGGCGGGTCTGGGCAGGATGTCGGAAAGCGCACTGTCGACGGTGGGTAGGAGGAAGGAATACCCCGCCTCCTCCAGGCGTTTCGGCCGCGCCCTGAGGTCGATCAGGGCGGTCTCCTCCGCGAAGTCCCCCAGCGCCGCGCGCATCGCCGTCGCCGGAACCGGAAGGATGGTCGGACGTCCCAGGGCCCGACCGAGCGCCTCGGTGAAGGCGGCGTTGGTGACCGGTTCGGGCGCGCACATGTTCACCGGACCGGTGATCTCGGGCCGCTCCAGCAGGAACCGGATCGCGCCGATCTGGTCGACCAGCGCGATCCAGGTCATGTACTGCGCCCCCGAGCCCAGCCGCCCGCCCAGCCCGAGCCGCCACAGCGGCAGCAGATGCCGGAGCAGCCCGCCGGAACGGGCCAGCACCACGGCCGTGCGCAGGTGCGCCACGGACAGCCCCGCCTCCTCGGCGGGGGCGGTGGCCGCCTCCCAGTCCCGGCACACCCCGGCCAGGAAACCCTTGCCGGGCGGACTCTCCTCGGTGGCCACGCTTCCGCCCGTGTCCCCGTAGAAGTGCATCCCCGAGGCGCTGAGAAGGCGGGGAGGGGGCGTGGACATCCCGGCCAGGGCCTGGGAGAGGGTCTGGGTGCCGCGGACCCTGCTGCGGCGGATGGCGGTCTTGCGCTGCCGGGTCCACAGGGTGGGGCCGATCGGTTCGCCCGCCAGGTGGACCACGGCGTCGGCGTCCTGGAGGGCGACGGTGTCCACGCGCCCCTGCTCGGCCCGCCACTCGGCCTCCTCCAACCGGGGAACCCGGGTGTCCCGGGGCAGTCGGCGCACCAACCGCACCACCGTGTGCCCGTCCTCGAGCAGGGAGTCCGTCAACGCCCCGCCGATCAGTCCGGTCGCACCCGTGATCGCCACTCTCATGAGGAGGTGTCTACCCGCCCAGCCGTACTTTCAGCACCGGTGGGCTGCCTGCTCTCGCCCGGCCCTGGAGCAGGCCCGGAAGTTTTCTCGGCTTTTTCGGCGAAAGCACTGCGCGGAGGGGGCGGGTCTTCTAGGTTGAGTGTGGGACATGGAACTCCGCGTCAGCGCGGGGCTACCGTGGGCGACGCCCTGTCGGGCTGGCTGGGGCTCGCTTACCCGCAGACCTTTGATGATGGGGATCATCAGGGGATGGTGATTGGTGGGGTAGAAAGACGGGGCGGTGCCGTTCAGGCGCCGCCCCGTCCACCTTTTCGGCCTCTGAGGGCACTGGCGGGGTCCTACGGGCGCCGGAGGCGGGATTGCCCGGGAAGTCCTGTCGGTCGCCGGGCCGTCCGTCGAGGGCGGTGGCGGGCGACGGAAAGCAAGCGCGGCTAGCCCGGGAACGGGCGGCGGGTCCGGGCCTCGCGCAGGGACAGGGCCCACCAGACCAGTTGGTCGAGCATCTCCTCGACCGCGTCCTCCGCGCCCCGCAGCTCCGCCACGGGCGCTCCCTCGGGGCCGAACATCCGCTGTGCGTTGTGCAGGCTCACCGAGGTGCGCACCGACGTCACGTGCAGTTCGGCGAAGACCGCTCGCAGCTGCTCCACGGCGCGTAGGCCGCCGGACATGCCGCCGTAGGAGACGAACGCGACCGGTTTGGCGAACCACTCCTTGCGCGCGGTGTCGATCGCGCTCTTGAGCGGTCCGGGATAGCCGTGGTTGTACTCCGGGGTCACCACCACGAACCCGTCCGCGGCGGCGATGCGCGAGGGGAACGAGTCCGAGGACGTGCCGTGGCCGTCGCCCAGGTCGAGTCCGGCCACGTCCAGCACGTCGAGGGTCACGCCCTCGCGGGAGGCGGCCCGGTCGAGGAACCAGTTGGAGACCACGGGTCCGGTGCGGCCGTTGAGGTTGCCGCCCAGGACGACCGTGATCCGAAGGTTCTCCTGCTGCATGTGGTTCCTCGTCTGGGGCTGTCCGGGGCATGGGTTCCGCGGGGGTGTGTCCACGGTAGAACGTCAAGTGAGGTTGAGGTCAACCCGGAGGCCGTTACCGGACGGGAGACCGTCGTCACGCGTACCCGAACGAGAAGCGGCCCGGGCCGGGCACCGTCGCACGGTGCCCGGCCCGGGCCGAGGAAAACTCCCCTGGCGGGGACCCGGGTCAGGACAGACCCAGGTCACCCTCGAAGGCGCCCTCTTCCAGGCGCTCCTTCACGGTCTGCAGGAAGCGGCCGGCGTCGGCGCTGTCGATCAGACGGTGGTCGTGCGCCATCGACAGGTAGACCATCGACCGGACCGCGATGACCTCGCCGCCCATGGCCTCGTCCTCGACGACGACCGGGCGCTTGACGACCGCGCCGGTCTCCAGGATCGCGACCTGCGGCTGGTTGATGATCGGCGTGCCGAACAGCGCACCGGTGTGGCCGGTCTCGGAGATCGAGAACGTGCCGCCGCCCAGCTCGTCCGGGCCGAGCTTGCCGGTGTGGGCGCGCTCGGTCAGGTCGGTGAGGCCGCGGGCCAGGCCGCCGAGGTTCAGCGAACCGGCGTCCTTGACCACCGGGGCGAGCAGGCCGCGCTCGGTGTCCACCGAAACGGCCAGGTTCTCGACGTCGTGGTAGGTCACCGTCTGGTCGGCGGCGTTGATCACCGCGTTGACCTTCGGGTGGGCCTTGAGGGCCTCCACCGCGGCCTGCGCGAAGAACGGGAAGAAGCTCAGCTCCACGCCCTCGCGCTTGGCGAAGTCGGCGCCGACCTGGTCGCGCAGGCGCGCGATCTTGCTGACGTCGACCTCGATGACCTGGGTGGTCGTGGCGGACACGCGCAGCGACTCGACCATGCGGTCCGCGATGGACTTGCGCAGACGGCTCAGCTTCTCGGTGCGACCGCGCACCGAGGTGTCCGAGGTGACCTTGCGCGGGGCCGCGGCGGCCGAACGCTGGGCCTCGGCGGCCTTGAGCACGTCCTGCTTGCGGATACGACCGCCCACGCCGGTGCCGGAGACGCGGCTCAGGTCGACGCGGTGCTCGCCCGCGAGCTTGCGGACCAGCGGGGTCACGTACGCCTCGGTCACGGCGTCGGTGCCGGAGGCCTGGCCGGTGCCGCTGAGCGTCTCGATGTCCACCGACGGGGCGCCAGCGTCCTGCTCACGTGCGGCGGGAGCAGGTGCGGACTGGGCGGCCGGGGCGGGCTCGGGCTCGCTCTTGGGCTCGGGCTCGCTCTTGGCCTCGGCCTCGGGCTCACTCTTGGGCTCGGCCTCGGGCTCACTCTTGGGCTCGGCCTCGGGCTGGGCCGTGGCGGCGGAACCGGAGCCGCCGCCGATGATCGCGATCTCGGTGCCGATCTCCACGGTCTCGTCTTCCTCGACGAGGATCTTGGTGAGTACACCGGCCACCGGGGACGGGATCTCGGTGTCCACCTTGTCGGTGGAGACCTCGAGGAGCGGCTCGTCCTCCTCGACGGTGTCGCCGACGCTCTTCAGCCACTGGGTGATGGTGCCCTCGGTGACGCTCTCACCCAGGGCGGGGATGGTCACGGAGGTACCGGGACCGTCGGAGTCGGAACCACCGGAGGCCGGGGCCTCGGGAGCGGGCTCGGGCTTGGCCTCCTGAGCGGGCTCCTCGGCCTCGGGCTCCTCGGCCGCCGGGGCGGCCTCGGGCTCGGCCTCGGGCTCGGCCTCCTGAGCGGGCTCCTCGGCGGTGGGCGCGGCGTCGGCGTCGGCGTCGGCGCTGTCACCCTCACCGCCGATGACCGCGATCTCCGCGCCGATCTCCACGGTCTCGTCCTCGTCGACGAGGATCTTGGTGAGTACACCGGCCACCGGGGACGGGATCTCGGTGTCCACCTTGTCGGTGGAGACCTCAAGGAGCGGCTCGTCTACCTCGACGGTGTCGCCCACGTTCTTCAGCCACTGGGTGACGGTCCCCTCGGTGACGCTCTCACCCAGGGCGGGCATGGAAACGGAAGTCGGCATGAGTTCCTCGTTGGATCTGGACGCGGTACCTGCCCAGGCCTTGATGGGCAGCGCGGATGTGTACGGGGGCGGGCCCGTGGGGCCCGCCCCCGGGGGTGAAGCGGTCAGTCGTGAACGTGCAGCGGCTTGCCCGCCAGCGCGAGGTGCGCCTCGCCCAGTGCCTCCGACTGGCTCGGATGCGGGTGGATCAGCTGCGCCACCTCGGAGGGCAGGGCCTCCCAGTTGTAGATCAGCTGCCCCTCGGCGATGAGCTCGCCGACACGGCTGCCGACCATGTGGACGCCCAGCACGGGGCCGTCCTTCTCGGCGATGACCTTGATCGCGCCCTGGGTCTGCAGGATCTGGCTCTTGCCGTTGCCCGCCAGGTTGTAGTTCATCTCGACGACGTCGTGACCGCGTTCCTTGGCCACCTTGGTGGTGAGACCGACGGAGGCGACCTCAGGCTCACAGTACGTGACGCGGGGAACACCGTCGTAGTCGATCGCGGGCGGGTTCTGCCCGGCGATGTGCTCGGCGACGAAGATGCCCTCGGCGAAGCCGACGTGCGCGAGCTGGAGGGTCGGGATGAGGTCGCCGACGGCGTAGACGTTGCCCACGCCGGTGTGCAGGTTCTCGTCGACCTGGACGAAACCGCGGTCCAGGGTGATGCCCTGCTCCTCGTAGCCCAGGCCCTCGGAGACCGGGCCGCGGCCGATGGCGACCAGCAGGACCTCGGCCTCGAGGGTCTTGCCGCCCTGGAGGGTCACGACCACGCCGGAGTCGGTGGTCTTGACCGACTCGAACGGGGTGCCCAGCTCGGACTTGATCTTCCGCTTGCGGAAGGCGCGCTCCAACAGCTTGGAGCTGGACTCCTCCTCGACGGGGACCAGGTGCTTGAGGGCCTCGACGATGGTGACGTCGGCGCCGTAGGAGCGCCACACGCTGGCGAACTCCACGCCGATCACGCCGCCGCCCAGGACGATGACGGACTCGGGGACGCGTCCGAGCTCCATGGCCTGGTCGCTGGTCATGACCTTCTCGCCGTCGATCTCCAGACCCAGGGTCTTGGGCTTGGAGCCGGTCGCCAGGAGGATGTTCTTCCCCTTGAAGACCTTGCCGTCGACGGTGACCTCGTCCTTGCCGGTGAGCTTGCCCTCACCCTCGACGACGGTGATCTTGCGGGACTTGATCAGCCCGCTCAGGCCCTTGTGGAGGCCGCTGATCACCTTGTCCTTGTACTTGTGCACGGCCTCGATGTCGATGCCCTCGAAGGTGGCCCTGACACCGAAGTTCTCGCTCTCCTTGGCGGAGTCGGCGACCTCGGCCGAGTGCAGGAGGGCCTTGGTGGGGATACAGCCGCGGTGCAGGCAGGTGCCGCCGAGCTTGTCTTTCTCGATCAGGACGACGCTCATGTCCAGCTCGGCGGCGCGCAGTGCCGCCGCGTAGCCGCCGCTGCCGCCGCCAAGGACGACGAGGTCGAAGGTGCCGCCGCTCTCACTCACGGGAACGAACTCCTAGTTGTGGTGGCTGGTGATGGGTGGTGGAAGACCGCGGTCCGCTACCGCCGGGGGCGGCGTGTCAACGGGGACCGCGGCTGCCGGGGAAGGGGCGGCACACCGGCTCGGGAGTGCCGCCCCCACCTCGCAGGACTACTGCTTGCGGGCGTAGTCCTCGGCGATGCGGACGAGGGTGCGGGTACCCGCACCCGTACCGCCCTTGGAGGTGTAACCGTGGGGGCCGCCCTGGTTGAAGGAGGGCCCGGCGATGTCGAGGTGGGCCCACTTGGTGCCCTCCTCGATGAACTCCTGGAGGAAGATGCCCGCGGAGAGCATGCCGCCCCAGCGTTCGGCCGCCACGTTGGCGATGTCGGCGACCGAGGAGTTGAGGCCGGCGCGCAGCTCGGCCGGGAGCGGCATCGGCCAGGAGGCCTCGCCCTCGGCGGTGGCGGCGGCGACGATCTCGTCGCGCACGGCGTCGTCGTTGGACATGACCGCGAACACGCGGGTGCCGAGCGCGACCAGCTGGGCGCCGGTCAGCGTGGCGATGTCCACGATCAGGTCCGGCTGGTCCTCGTGGGCGCGGACCAGCCCGTCAGCCATGACCAGACGGCCCTCGGCGTCGGTGTTGAGGACCTCGACGGTCTTGCCGCCGTAGATGCTCAGGACGTCGGAGGGGCGCTGGGCGGTGCCGCTGGGCATGTTCTCGGCCACGGTCAGGTAGCCGATCGCGTTGACCTTCAGGCCCAGGGAGGAGATGGCGCGCATGGCGGCGAGCACGGAGGCGGCGCCGCTCATGTCGGACTTCATCGACTCCATCCCGCCCGAGGGCTTGAGGGACAGGCCACCGGAGTCGAACGTGATGCCCTTGCCGACGAAGGCGACCGTCTTGGTGGCCTCGGGGTGGCTGTGGGACAGGCGGACCAGGCGCGGCGGGTTCGCCGAACCCTGACCGACGCCGGTCAGGCCGCCGTATCCGCCCTCGGCCAGTGCGCGCTCGTCCAGGACCTCGATCTCCAGCCCGGTCTGCTGGGCGATCTCCTGGGCCGCGGCGGCCAGGTCCTCGGGGACCAGGTCGGCCGGGGCGGTGTTGACGAGGTCGCGCGTGAAGGAGACGGCCTGGGCCAGGACGGCGGCGCGCTCGACGGCGTCGTCCGCGCCGTCGGCCTCGCTGACCACGGTCAGCGAGGCAGCGGGCAGGGCGGCCTTCTTCTCGGCCTTCTCCCCGGTGCGGTAGCGGTCGAAGCTGTAGCCGCCGAGTTCGGCTCCCAGGGCCACGGCACCGGCCTGGTCGGCGGTGGTGGCGGGCAGGGCCAGAACGACGCGGCCCGCACCCTCGGGGCGCGAGCTCAGCGAACGCAGCGCGGCACCGGCCGCGCGGGACAGGACGTCGGAGTCGACGGGTCCCTCGGCGGGCGCCGGGCCGAGACCGACCGCGACGACGACCGGGGCCTTGACGGCTCCGAGGGAGGCAATGGTGTGCACCTCCTCGGGTGCGCCGCTCGCTCCCAGGAGCGACAGGGTCGAGCCGAGGCCGCCGGCGAAGGCGGCGTCGACGGAATGAGCGCCCGACGCGGGTTCCGGGGCGTCGCCTCCGGAGTGGTAACCGACGACAACCGCGTCGGCGTCGAGCGAACTGGGGGACTCCGTGTTTACTGACAACGTCGTGCTCACGTCCTCGATGCTAGTCCTCTCGCGCCCCCGGCGGGGACGCGGCGCCCCGCGCTCCCGGAGGTCTGACACGGCGCTCCGCGCCACCCGGGAGTGCGGGGGTGTTCCCCCGGTGGGTCCGTCGCCGTCCGCGCCATGAGGGGGCTCTGGTCCCTCGCGGGGTGTGTCGCACGCGGTTGGCGGCGCGGACGCGCGCCTGTCCGGGCGCTGGCAGCGTGAAACCCCGTGTGAAAAAATGTGATGATGGCGACATTGGGCCGCCCTGGAAGGCTACCGGTCAGTACAAACCGCCTGGTGGGGCTCCCCGGAGACCTTCACAGCCACCCGCTCGCGGCCGCCGCCACCAGCAGGACCGCGGTCGCCGCCGTCTCCACCAGAGCGCCCAGGACGTCCCCGGTCAGACCGCCCAACCGCCGCACCGCACGGCGCAGCAGCAGCCCGGCCGCCAGCAGTCCCAGCACCGTCCCGGCCGCGCAGGCCGCGGCGAAGGCGGGGGAGTGGACCAGCCCGAGCCCGCACAGCGCCAGCACCCCCGCCGAACACGCCGCGGCGGGCAGCGGCCGCACCGTGCCCGCCACGAAGGAACCCAGCCCGTCGGGCCGGGCCGAGGGCACCCGCGGCGAACACGCCAGGGTCACCGCCAACCGCCCGGTCGCGCCCGCCGCCACGGCGGCGGCCAGGGCGGCCCAGGGGGAGGCTTCGAGGAGCTGGGCCAGGGCCAGTACCTGGGCGCCGACCGCCACCAGCAGGGTGATCACCCCGAACGGGCCGATGTCGGAGCGCCGCATGACCTCCAGCGCTCCCTCGGCTGGCCGACCGCTGCCCAGGCCGTCCGCCAGGTCGGCCAACCCGTCCAGGTGCAGCCCCCGGGTGAGCAGCGCGCCCAGGCCCACCGCGAGCAGCGCGGCCAGCGGGGCCGACCAGCCCCACCAGGCACCGGCCACCGCGGTCGCCCCGGTGACCGCGCCCAGCAGCGCGCCCAGGGCCGGTGCCCAGCACATCGCCCAACCGGCTACGGCGCGGTCCACCCGGTCCACCCGCACCGGCCAGACCGTGAAGGTGCCCACGGCCATCCGGGCACCGGCCACGGCGTCGGCACCGTTCACGGAAGCTCCACCACCCGCCCGGCCACGGCCAGCACCACTTCCTCGGACTCGGCGCCCACCCACTGGTTCAGCAGCCCGAGCTGGTCACGGAAGATCCGACCCGAGCGGGTCGGCGGAACCACACCCGACCCCACCTCGTTGGTGACCGCCACGACGTAGGCCTGGGTCGAACGCCAGGCCTCCAGCAGCTCGTGCACGGCCGCCTCCACCCGCTCCTCGGCGTCCCCGGCCGGCTCCTCCTCCCACAGGCCGGCCTCGTCCATGACCGAGGTCAGCCAGGTCCCCAGGCAGTCGACCAGGACCGCGCCCCGCGCCTTCCTCAGCACCAGCGCGAGATCGGTGGTCTCCTCGGTCCGCCACCACCAGGGGCGGCGCCGACGGTGGTGGGCGACGCGCTCCGCCCACTCCGGGTCCGTGTCGGGGGCGGCCACCGGTCCGGTGGCCGCGTAGACCACCCGGGGCTCGGCCAGCAGGCGCAGCTCGGCCTCGGTGGACTTGCCCGAACGAGCCCCGCCGGTGACCAGGGTCCGGTGCGGTCCGTGCGGACGCGACTCCGGCCACACGGCGGGCGGGCACGACACGACGCTGCCGTCCCCCGGTACCAGGGCGCCCCACAGGCGGGCGCGCCGCGCGAACTCCTCGGGGGAGCGGATCCGGTGGTCGCCGCCGACAGCCACCACGGCGGTGGTCACCCCGATCACTCCGGAACGGCGCAGCTCCCCGATGATCTCCGGGCGCTGGGCGGCGTCCACGATGACCATGTCCACCTGTTGCTCGGGCGCGGAGGAGTACACCGACGACCCCGTGGGCGGGGCTTCTGCGGGCGGCCCCCCGGGCAGCGGCCCCGGGCCGGAACGGGCGTAGAGCAGACGCCCGCCGTCGGCGCTCTCGACCAGGACGCCGTCCGGAGTGGGCGTCACCGCGTACCCCGGCGGGACCGGGCCCACGGCTCCGGACTCGCGCAGGCGGAAACGGTCGTCGACGGTCACCCTCAGCGGCAGTCGGCGATCCGCGCGGGCCTTGTTGCAGGACGAGCAGGTGCACTGTGGGGCTGGCCAGCCCGTGTGACCCGCTGTCCCCAGAAATCGGATACGCACCCGAAAAAGTAAACAGCATCGTGGGCCAAGCCTTGGTTAAGCTCGGCACAGGATCGCGGTGTACCCACCGTGGAACCGGCGACGAAGGGCGGTCGAACATGACGTGGACGTGGCGGTATCACGAGGCGGACGGGGCCCAGTCGAAGGCGGAGGAGCTGCCGACCGAGTCGTTCACGTCGCGCGGCGACGCCGAGAGCTGGCTGGGCGAGAACTGGGCCGAACTCGCGGAGGGCGGCGTGGGCAGCGTCGCCCTGCTGGAGGAGGACCGGGAGGTCTACACGATGCCTCTCGCGGCCGAGTAGCCCCCGCTGGACCTACGAGGGCCCCGGTGTCTGAACTGCTCCCTGGAAGTTGGACTGGAAATCCAGTTCCATCGACCAGGGAGCAGTCCCATGAGAGCGAACAGCTCACTCACCCAGGACCAACGCCACCAAGCGATAGCGTTGTTCGAGCAAGGCAGAGCCGATCACGCGGTAGCGGCCTCTCTGGGGGTCTCGCGATGGGCGGTCCGAAGCCTGTACCGACGGTGGCGGATCCACGGCCCGGGAGCGCTGGTGACCAAACAAGCGAAGAAGTCCTACTCCTTCGAGTTCAAGGTCGAGGCGGTGCGCCGCCTCCTGGCGGGCGAGCCCAAGACCGAGCTGGCCAAGGAACTGGAACTGTCCTCACCCAAGCTGCTGGAATCGTGGGTGCGCACCTACCGCACCCAGGGCTCAGAAGGGCTACGCCCCAAGCAGCGAGGACGCCCGCCCAAGAGCGCACCACAAGAGCCAGCCTCAGAGCTGGAACGACTACGCCGTGAGAACGAGCTCCTGCGTGCCCAGAACGCCTACCTGGGAAAAGTGCGGGCCTTGAGGGAACATCCACCAGAGTGAGGGTTCACGCTGTGGTCGCCCTCAAGGCCGAACACCGATTGGACGTGCTGCTGCGGGTTGCTGGGCTGGCCCGCTCCACGTTCTTCTACCACCAGGCCCGACTCCAAACCCCGGATCCCCACGCAGCGCTCAAGGCCCAGATCAGGCAGCTCTTCGACAAGAACAAGGGCCGCTACGGGCACCGCCGGATCCATGACCAGCTCCTCAAGAAGGGGTGGCGGGTAGCGAAGAAGACCGTACTCAAGCTCATGAACCAGCTGGGCCTGGTCTGCCGGGTGCGCCGCAAGAAGCCCTACGGCTCCTACCGGGGCCAGGCGGGCCAGGTGGCGCCGAACCTGCTGGAGCGTGACTTCACCGCGCAGGGGCCGAACCAGAAATGGGTGACCGACGTGAGCGAGTTCGCCGTCGCGGGCCACAAGGTCTACCTGTCACCGGTCATGGACCTGTTCGACCGGCAGATCATCTCCTACACGGCCGCTCTGTCACCGAACCTGGAGTTGACCAACACCTCCTTGCGGGAGGCGTTGAAGACCCTGCCCCCTGGTCAGAGCCCGCTGGTCCACTCCGACCAGGGGTTTCAGTATCAGCACGTGTCCTGGCGGCGGCTGCTCGCCGGGGTCGACGGTCTTCAGTCGATGTCGCGCAAGGGCAACTGTCTGGACAACGCGGTGATCGAGAGTTTCTTCGGTCACCTGAAGGAGGAGTTCTTCACCCACTCCGAGTTCGAGACCGTCGAGGAGTTCACCGCAGGGCTGGATGAGTACATCGCCTGGTTCAACCACGAACGCGTCCATAGCTATCTTGAGGGCCTGAGCCCGGTGCAGTACCGAGCTCAGGCCCTGGCGGCCTAACCTTTAGTTAGCCGGTCCAACTATCGGGGACCAGTTCAGTCCGCCCGGACACCGGGGCCCTCGTACGTCGTGGTGTCGGTCAGCGCTGGCTGGTGCCGGTTAACGCTGGCCGGTGGCGGACGTTGCTAGCCGCGGATGTTCTCCGGGCTCCTGGTGAGTGCCGGATCGCGCTCGATACTGTCGCCCAGGACCTCGTCGATCCGGGCCATCAGGCCAGCGTCGAGCTTGACCCCGGCCGCCTGGACGTTGCTCTCGACCTGCTCGGGCCGGGAGGCGCCGATGATGGCGGCGGACACGTTCGGGTTCTGCAGCACCCACGCCACGGACAGCTGCGACAGGGTCAGCCCGGCCTCGGCGGCCAGCGGCTCCAACTGCTGCACCCGCTCCAGCAGGGTCTGGTCGGAGACCTTGTCGGCGAGGAACTTCTCGCTCTTGGGGTCGCTGGCGCGCGAACCCGGGGGGAGCTCCTGGCCCGGCTTGTACTTACCGGTGAGGATGCCGCCCGCGATGGGGGACCAGACGATCTGGCCGATGCCCTCGCGCTCGGAGAGCGGGACGACCTCGGACTCGATGACCCGCCAGATCATGTTGTACTGCGGCTGGCTGGAGACGATCCGGTCGAAGCCCATCTCGTCGGCGATCTTGAGCGCCCGCTCGATCTCCTCGGCGCGCCATTCGGAGACGCCGATGTAGAGGGCCTTGCCCTGGCGGACCAGGTCCTCGAAGGCCCGCATGGTCTCTTCCAGCGGGGTGGTGTAGTCGAACCGGTGCGCCTGGTACAGGTCCAGGTAGTCGGTTCCGATACGGCGAAGGGAGTCCTCGCAGCCTCGGATGATGTGCTTACGGGACAGGCCCTTGTCGTTCCTGCCCGGGCCCATGGGCCAGTAGACCTTGGAGAAGATCTCCAGGCCGTCGCGGCGCTCGCCCTTCAGGGCGCGGCCCATGACCTCCTCGGCCTTGCCCTGGGCGTAGACGTCCGCGGTGTCGAAGGTGGTGACGCCCGCGTCGAGTGCGGCACGGACGCAGGAGGCGGCGGTGTCCTCCTCGACCTGGGAGCCGTGGGTGATCCAGTTCCCGTAGGCGATCTCGCTGATGATGAGACCGCTGTTGCCTAGATGCCGAAATTCCATGGGAGAACTCTAGTGGTCGGCACCACCGTTGCCGAGCTCCGGCCACCGGTTGATGGGAACGCTCCCAGGAGGCGGGGCGGTACACGGGGTGAAGGGCCGGTGCGCGCACCGGCCCTGCTCACGTCGGACGGGATGGGGATGTGGTGGGACCGCTCGCCGTTCAGCGGGCGCTGTTCGGGGTGGGGTCCTCGCCGACCTTGACGCGGGGCTTGGGCAGGCGCAGGCGCCGGAACTGCAGCTGGCGCATCGCGGCGTACATGCCGATGCCCTTGATCGCGGGGTCGTCGGGGAAGTACTCCGTGGCCCGGCGCTTGACCGTGCGGCCGACCATGACGCCCTCGGCGATGATCGTGACCATCATCAGGGGCCACAGGACGTAGGCCACACCCACCTGGAAGAGCGGGTTGTTGATGAACAGCAGCGCGATGATCAGGATCGAGAACGGCAGGAAGAACTCACTGGCGCTGCGACGCGAGTCGATGAAGTCGCGGGCGAAGGCGCGGGCCTTCCCGAGGTCCTGCTGACGGAAGTACTTCTCGTCGCCCTTGGGGGCACCGGAACGCCGGGCGGTCGTGCCGCGTTGACGTTCGAGACGATCCCGGTAGGCGCGGTAGGCCTCCTTACGGGTCTCAGGGGCCTTCACCGGTCGGCGCGGGGCGGTTTCGGATTCCCTGCGCTTAGGGGTGGGCACACCCTTCTTCGGGGTATATCCCTTAGGTTGGGTGGCCTCAGTGGCCTCAGGGCTGGCGGATTCGGCAGAGTTCGAATCCGGGGCTGCGGAAGCGGAGCGACGTCGGAACACACCCTCAGGGTAGCCGGTCATAGCTTTATGGCGACCGCGGGCCAGACCGCGTAGGGTTGGGCAAAGCGCCCGCTGGGAACAGCCGATGTACGCACCGAGAAGGGGACGGCCACGCCGATGAGCGTGTTTCAGCGACTTTCGATGATCTTCAAGTCCAAGGCCAACAAGGCCCTGGACTCTGTCGAGGACCCCAGGGAAACCCTCGACTACTCGTACCAGAAACAGCTCGAACTCCTGCAGAAGGTTCGTCGCGGTGTCGCTGACGTCGCGACCTCCCGCAAGCGGGTCGAGCTCCAGATCCAGCAGCTCGAGCAGCAGTCCGGCAAGCTGGAGAACCAGAGCCGGGCGGCCCTGACCCAGGGCCGTGAGGACCTCGCCCGCGAGGCCCTCACCCGTCGCTCCGGCCTCACCAGCCAGATCGAGGGCTTGCGCGAGCAGCACGCCAACCTCCAGGGCGAGGAGCAAAAGCTCACGATGGCCGCCCAGCGCCTGCAGGCGAAGGTCGACGCCTTCCGCACGCGCAAGGAGACCATCAAGGCGACCTACACCGCCGCCCAGGCCCAGACGCAGATCAGCGAGGCCTTCTCCGGCATCTCCGAGGAGATGGGCGACGTCGGCATGGCCGTGCAGCGGGCGGAGGACAAGACCGCCGAGATGCAGGCCCGTGCCGGCGCGGTGGACGAGCTCCTGGCCTCCGGCGCGCTGGACGACGTCACGGGCACTGGCCCGCGCGACGACATCCAGCACGAGCTCGACCAGCTGGCGAGCACGACCGGTGTCGACGCCGAGCTCGAGCGCATGAAGCTTGAGCTGGGCGGCGGCAACGGCGGCAGCGCCACGCCGCAGATCGAGGGCGGCAACGGTGCCGGGAACCGGGAGGGCTCGTGATCGTTCGCATCATGGGTGAGGGCCAGGTGGACCTCACCGAAGCCGACCTGGAGCTGCTCAACGAGTTCGACGCCGCTCTGGAGGCGGCGATCGAGTCCGGTGACGAGGCCACCTTCCGCACGGCCCTGCACGACCTCCTGGAGAAGGTGCGGCAGGACAGCAAGCCGCTGCCGCCCGACTCCCTGGAGCCCTCGCAGTTCATCCTCCCCCACGCTGAGGCCAGCATGGACGAGGTGCGCGAGATGCTGCAGGACGACGGACTCATCCCGGGCTAGGGGCCCCTCCCAACCGGTCCCACCGCCGTCCGGGTGAGCCCCCGGGACAGACGTGTTCCCACCAGCGGGCAGCTGTCGGGGAACACGTCCGGCCACGCTCGGTGCCTGCGTGCGCGTTTTCCACCGCGGCCGCCGTGACCCCGTGTCACGGCGGCCGCGGTGTGTCGTCTCCAGGTCCGGCCACCGCGCGTCCTGTGGCCCGCTTCACCCGAATCAGGGAACACGCGGCGGCCCGCTTTAACCCGTTTCTCACCTGCCCGAACTACACTCCGAACAACCGCGGAGGGAAGGAAACGGCGTGGCAGGTTCGAAGTTCCGTCCAGACCGGGGGCTGACGGCCCGGATGGTCATGACCATGGTCCTTCTCTTCCTGGTCTACGTCGCCTTCGTCGCGGGTCTGGTCCTGGCCGGACTCAACATCTGGCTGGTGCTGGTCCTGGTCGCGGCCTTCGCCGCCTTCTCGTACTTCTCCTCCGACAAGATCGCCATGTTCGCCATGGGCGCCAAGGAGGTCAGCCCCCAGCAGGCCCCGGACCTGCACGCCATGGTCGACCGCCTGTGCGCGATGGCCGACATGGCCAAGCCGCGGGTGGGGATCGCCGACACCGACGTCCCCAACGCCTTCGCCACCGGGCACAGCGAGAAGTCCGCGGTCATCTGCGTGACCACCGGGCTGATGCGCCGCCTGGACGGGCCCGAGCTGGAGGCGGTCGTCGCCCACGAGCTCTCGCACATCGCCCACCGCGACGTCATGGTGATGACCATCGCCGGTTTCCTCGGTATCGTCGCGGGCTTCCTCACCCAGGCCGGACTGCGCTTCGCCGTGTTCGCCGGGGCGGGCGGCAACCGCGGCAACAACAGCGGTCCGGCCCCGGCGGTCGTCGCCCTCCTGGTCGTCCTGGTCAGCGCCGTTGCCTGGGTGCTGAGCTTCCTGCTCACCCGGGCCCTGTCCCGCTACCGCGAGCTCGCCGCGGACCGCGCCGCCGCCTATCTGACCGGCCGCCCCTCCATGCTGGGAAGCGCCCTGTCCAAGATCACCGGGGACATGGCCCGCATCCCCACCCGCGACCTACGCCAGGTCGAGCCGTTCAACGCCTTCTTCTTCGCCCCGGCCTTCGCCAAGAAGGGCTTCAGCATGAACCAGCTGATCGCCACCCACCCGCCGGTGGAGCAGCGCCTGGCCCAGCTCTCCGACATCTCCCGCCAGCTCGGCCGCGGGGCCTGACCACACCGTGCCCGGCCACAGCGTGCCGGGCACGCCACTGACGACGCCGCCCACCAGAGCACCCACGAGGGGAACCCACCAGTATGAGTTTCTGGCGCGCCCTGCTCGGCCGGTCCGCACCGGTCAAGCCCGACCTCGACGCGCTCTTCGGCCTGCCCTCGGCCGCGCTCACCCTGCGGGCCGGGGTCGGCCTGACCCCCACCGGTTCGGGGTCGGTGGCCTTCCGCGCCGCCGAGGGCGCCGCCTTCGCCGACGTCGAGCGCGACGTCACCGCGCTGCTCAACGCCGGGGACGGACCGCCGGTCGAGCAGAGCACCGACGACTACGGCTACACCTGGCTGGTCGTGCGCGGCTCCCAGGCGGCGGCGGGGGAGTCCGGCGGCGAGCTCGTGGACACCGACATCACCGGGATGGTCACCGACCTGCACGCGGTCAACTCCACCTTGGAGGCCAACGGCTACGGCCCCTCCCTGCTGTGCTCCCTGGTGGGTTTCACCGACAGCGGGGGCCGCTCGGTCGGACTGGTCTACCTGTACAAGCGCGGGACCTTCTACCCCTTCGCGCCCAAGAGCGGCAAGCAGCGGGACAACGCGCTGGAACTCCAGGTGGAGGCGGCGATCGGGGACGACCTCCCGATGGAGAAGGACCGCTCCCGCTGGTTCCCGGTCTACGGCGCCCCGGGCCTGTGAAACCGGCCGGTGCACCCGGGCACCGGGTCCGGAACGCCTCCGTCCTTCGATCTCCGGGACCTGTGGAGATGGCATCCGGGCCCCGGACAAATTACCCTTGGAGGTACGAGCACACCCGTGCGTCGCCGAGGTCACACGTGCACCGTGCGGCAGAGGCGGCAGGGCGAACACAGCGGCCACGCGGCGGAATGCCACACGGGATTCCGGCGTTGGGACCCGTTGAAGAGGACTGGACCCGCCCCGGCGGGGCAGATCCGGTACGCGACCGGGGTCGCCAGACGGCCGCAACCCCTTTCAAGAGGAGCTTTACAACATGACGGTTCAGAGCGAAGCCACCGCGCAGGGAGTCATCCTCACCGAGGGTGCGGCCGACAAGGTTCGGGCGCTCCTTGACCAGGAGGGCCGCGACGACCTGCGCCTGCGCGTCGGTGTCCAGCCCGGTGGTTGCTCGGGGCTGCGTTACCAGCTCTACTTCGACGAGCGCGACCTCGACGGCGACGTCGTCGCCGACTTCGACGGTGTCGAGGTCGTTACCGACCGCCGCAGCGCCGCCTACCTCATCGGTGCGAGCATCGACTTCGTGGACACGATCGAGAAGCAGGGGTTCACCATCGACAACCCCAACGCCACCGGTTCCTGCGCCTGCGGTGACTCCTTCAACTAGGGGCACCTGACGGCTCTCGGAGCCACCGGGGGAGGGCGGACGCACCCGAGGCGTCCACCCTCCCCCCTGCTTTTCCGCAGGTGCGGGACCGGGCGTGCGCCCACCCGTGTAGCGGCCCGGCGCTCTGGGTACCCTTGGCAGGTCCGAACGGGCACGTCCTCGGCATGCCCGCACCAGCTCGCTCAGCTCGTCTGCGAGCGAACCACTTCCCCAACAAGGAGCCCACGTCCCGTGCGTATCGCGGTTGCCGGATCCATCGCCACCGACCACCTGATGACCTTCGAGGGTCGGTTCGCCGAGCAGATCATCCCCGAGCAGATCCAGCAGTTGTCCCTCTCCTTCCTCATCGACGAGCTGGACGTGCGCCGCGGCGGCGTCGCGGCCAACATCTGCTTCGGCATGGGAGGTTTCGGTCTCAACCCGGTCCTGGTCGGTGCGGCCGGTGCCGACTTCGAGGAGTACCGCGCCTGGCTGGACCGCCACGGCGTCGACACCTCGGCCGTGCACATCTCCGAGCTGCGCCACACGGCCCGGTTCGTCTGCACCACGGACCGTGACCAGAACCAGATCGCCTCCTTCTACACCGGTGCGATGGCCGAGGCCCGCAACATCGAGCTCCAGCCGATCGCCGACCGCCTGGGCGGTCTCGACCTCGTCCTGATCGGCGCCGACGACCCGGCCGCCATGGTCCGGCACAGCGAGGAGTGCCGTACGCGCTCCATCCCCTTCGCCGCCGACCCCTCCCAGCAGCTGGCCCGCATGGACGGCCCGGAGGTGCGCACGCTCATCGAGGGCGCCGCCTTCCTGTTCAGCAACGAGTACGAGAAGGCCCTGGCCGAGCAGAAGACCGGGTGGTCCGACTCCGAGATCCTGGCCAAGGTCGACACCCGGATCACCACCCTGGGCGCCAAGGGCGCGCGGATCGACCGTCAGGGCGAGCCGAGCACCCACGTACCCTCCGCCGCCGTCGACGAGCTTGTCGACCCCACCGGTATGGGCGACGCCTTCCGCGCCGGTTTCCTGTCCGCCCACTCCTGGGGCCTGTCCCTGGAGCGCGCCGCCCAGGTCGGCAACGCCACCGCAGTCCACTGCCTGGAGGCCGACGGTCCGCAGGAGTACACGCTCACCGGCGCCTCCCTGCTGGAGCGCCTGGAGCGTTCCTACGGAGCCGAGGTCGCCGCCGAGGTCAAGCCCTTCGTGTGACCCGGGTCCTCGTGGGACCGGGGTTCTCTCGCCGACCCCCGTCGGCGTGTGACCCGCACCCGCCCCGACCGGAAAAACGCGGCTTCTGGTCGGGGCGGTGTCTTTGAGCCCGTAAAGTGGATGGTCGTGACCCGCACGGGGCTTCCCCGTGCCCGCTCGGTGCGTTGAAACGCGTGCCGGGTCATTCGCCCAAGCCGTTCGCGCCGGGTCACGCGCGACGGTGGGGAACCCGCTTCCGACCCGCACCGCGGGACACCGGGGCTCGGGCGCCCTGAGCGCCTCCCAGATTTAGGCAAGCCTTACCTGGGATTCCCTGATTCACCCTGAAAGGACTTTGCATGCGCTACACCGGACCGAAGGTGCGGTTGTCCCGGCGCGCCGGCACCCCGCTGACCCGTAAGGCGGTCAGCTACTTCGAGAAGCGTCCGTACCCGCCCGGCGAGCACGGTCGTCGCGTCCGCCGCAACAGCAGCGACTACGCCGTTCGTATGGCGGAGAAGCAGAAGGTGCGCTGGTACTACGACCTGACCGAGAAGCAGCTGGTCAGGATCTACGAGAACGCCAAGAAGCGTCCCGGCCGTACCGGCGAGGAGATGCTCGGCGAGCTCGAGCTGCGTCTGGCCACGGTCGTGCTGCGCGCCGGTCTGGCCGCCTCGATCTACGCCGCGCGTCAGTTCATCAACCACGGCCACATCACCGTGGACGGCAAGAAGGTCGACATCCCGTCGTACCAGGTCAAGCCGGGCCAGATCATCAGCGTTCGGGAGAAGTCCCGCTCGATGGTCCCGTTCGTCGAGGCCGCTGAGGGCGTTCACGCCGACGACAAGATCGCCGGCTACCTCGCCGTCAGCCACAAGGACCTGCGCGTGGCGGTCATCGACCGCCCCAAGCGCGAGCAGATCCCGGTGCCCTTCGACGAGCAGCTCGTCGTCGAGTTCTACGCTCGCTAAGCACCTCCCGCGCAGCGGCTCCATCCCTGGTGGTACCGTGCTCGCGGGCCAGGCCGCGCGGACCCCGTGTCCGCGCGGCCTTCGCTTTGCCCGGCGCCTCCCCGAGGCGGCGGGCGGGGAAACGCGTGCTTCGCGCCACTCCCAGAAAACCGGATAGTGCGAATCGTTATCGCAACGGAACCGAAAACCCGGATCGCGCCCCGAAGGGCTGGCCGGGGGTCAGTACATCCTCCGAATGTGAAACTCGCTACCTCGCGTCACGGGTCGCTCGGCGACGAACTCGTGCATCTTCATCCGGCACCAGGACGGTATGTCCGCGCTCGCCGCGGGATCGTCCGCGGTGACCGCGATGACCGCTCCGATGGGCACTTCGTGCAGTCGGGCGGCCAGCATGATGATCGGAATCGGGCACTTGCGGCCCACCGCCTCCACGGTGACCAGAGGCTGTTGCGAAGTCGGTCGCTCGGACACGTCCACCCCCGTTGGTTGTCGTCCTGTGTCCCAATCTTGACCCGGTGCGCGCCAAAAGGCGCACCCGGTTAAGGGTGTCGTAAACCCAGCGATACGCTCGCCTTAGTCTCGTGCCGCGACCGTGCACACCACCACCTCGGGTGGGGATGTGGACGGGCGTGAACGAGGGCCCGGGGGAGCGCCGGGCCGCGCCTCGTAGCCAGCTGGGAGGACATCCCTCGCGGGCGACCTGGCCCGGCTCTGTGAGACCACCGCGCGTTCCGTCAGAGGGCGCGTCTGGCAACACGCTGACCAGGCAAGCCCATGAACGGCACGCTGGGCGGTTCGCGATAATGTTTCCCCCTGACAAGCTTTGGATACTTAGGCCGCCCGTGGAGGATCCACGGGCTTCACCGCTGGGAAGGCAATCCGTGAGTCCGACCCGCCAAGAAAATCGGCGCTCAACTCTGCGCCGATGGGCACCACGCGGCGCCGCGCTCGCCGTGCTGGGGCTGGCCGCGACCGGCTGCGCGTCGAACGATCTCACTCGTTTGGGCATGCCGGAGCCGATCACCGAGCAGGCCGAGCGTGTTCTCTCGCTCTGGCAGGGCTCGTGGGTGGCGGCTTTCGCGGTCGGCATTCTCGTGTGGGGACTGTTCATCTGGACAATCCTCTTCCACCGCAAGCGCTCTGAGCAGTTGCCGCCGCAGGTGCGGTACAACATGCCCATCGAAGCGCTGTACACCGTTCTGCCGATCGTCGTCATCTCGGTGCTCTTCTTCTTCACCGCGCGAGACCAGGCTTACCTGCTCGACACGGAAGAGCCCGCGGACGTCCATGTAGAGGTCGTGGCCTTCCAATGGGCCTGGCAGTTCAACTACATGGACGACACCAAGGAGAACGGCGGGGAGGTGCTCTTCTCCGAGGTCGGTATCCCCAACCCGGACGGCACCGCTGACCCCGAGACCCAGACGACCCTCGTTCTTCCCGAGGGCGCCATCGTTCACTTCGACCTCTACTCGCCCGACGTGATCCACTCGTTCTGGATCCCGGCGTTCGGCTTCAAGATGGACGTCGTCCCGGGCCGTGACAACGCCTTCCAGGCGAACGTCAAGGAGGGCACCGCGGGCGAGTACGTCGGCCGTTGCGCCGAGCTGTGCGGTGTGGACCACACCCGCATGCTCTTCAACGTCGAGGTCCTGCCGCAGGACGAGTACGACGCCTGGGCCTCCGAGCAGGAGGAGGCCCAGGCCGCCGAGGCCGCCGAGGCCGCTGAGACGGACGACGACCCGGACATGGCCGAGGGCACTGGCCCCGCCGGGGATGATGCCGAGGGTGCGGGCGTCGGAGCGGCTGACGCCGAGGAGAATGACGACTAATGACCACCACGGCAACCGAACCCCGCACTGACGGTCAGGCACCGTCAAGCAAAGGGTCGATCATCGTCAGTTGGATGACGTCGACCGACCACAAGGTCATCGGGTACATGTACCTGATCACCTCCTTCGCCTTCTTCCTCGTCGGTGGCGTGATGGCGCTCCTGATGCGGCTGGAGCTGTTCTCGCCGGGCATGCAGTTCATGGCCAACGAGCAGTTCAACCAGCTGTTCACGATGCACGGCACGATCATGCTGCTGCTGTTCGCGACCCCGCTGTTCGTCGGGTTCTCCAACGTGATCGTGCCGCTGCAGATCGGCGCCCCCGATGTGGCCTTCCCCAGGATGAACCTGTTCAGCTACTACCTGTTCCTGTTCGGCGGCCTCATCGTCCTCGGCGGGTTCCTGACCCCGGGTGGCGCGGCCAGCTTCGGCTGGTTCGCCTACACGCCGCTGTCCGACGCGGTCCGCTCGCCGGGTCTGGGCGGTGACCTGTGGATCCTGGGTCTGATCGTGTCCGGTCTGGGCACGATCCTTGGCGCGGTCAACTTCATCACCACCGGCCTGTGCATGCGCGCGCCCGGTATGACGATGTTCCGCATGCCGATCTTCACCTGGAACACCCTGCTCACCAGTGTGCTGGTGCTCATCGCGTTCCCGGTACTGACCGCGGCCCTGATCGCGCTGGGCGCGGACCGCATGGTCGGCACCCAGGTCTTCAACGCCGAGCACGGCGGTGCCATCCTCTGGCAGCACCTGTTCTGGTTCTTCGGTCACCCCGAGGTGTACATCATCGCGCTGCCGTTCTTCGGCATCGCGACGGAGATCCTGCCGGTGTTCAGCCGCAAGCCGATCTTCGGTTACAAGAGCCTGGTGGCGGCCACCATCGCCATCGCCGGTCTGTCCGTGACCGTGTGGGCCCACCACATGTTCCCGACCGGCGCGGTGCTGCTGCCGTTCTTCTCGTTCATGACGTTCCTCATCGCGGTCCCCACCGGGGTGAAGTTCTTCAACTGGATCGGGACGATGTGGCGCGGTCAGCTCACCTTCGAGACGCCGATGCTGTTCACGATCGGTTTCCTGGTCACCTTCCTCTTCGGTGGTCTGACCGGTGTGCTGCTGGCCTCGCCGCCCATCGACTTCCACGTCACCGACTCCTACTTCGTGGTGGCGCACTTCCACTACGTGGTGTTCGGCACCGTGGTGTTCGCGATGTTCGCGGGCTTCTACTTCTGGTGGCCCAAGTTCACCGGCAAGATGCTCAACGAGAAGCTGGGCAAGTTCCACTTCTGGCTGCTCTTCCTGGGTTTCCACGGCACCTTCCTGGTCCAGCACTGGCTGGGTGCCATGGGCTTCCCGCGCCGGTACGCGGACTACCTGCCCGGGGACGGCTTCACGGAGCTCAACCAGATCTCCTCGATCTCGTCGTTCGTGCTCGCGGCCTCGACGCTCATCTTCTTCTGGAACATGTACATCACCGCGAAGAACGCGCCGATGGTCAACGTGGACGACCCGTGGGGCTACGGCTGCTCGCTGGAGTGGGCGACCTCCTGCCCGCCGCCGCGACACAACTTCACGTCGCTGCCCCGGATCCGGTCCGAGCGTCCGGCCTTCGACCTCAACCACCCGCACGCCGCGGCACCCGGTGCCGTCGCGGCCGGTGCCGAGAAGAAGTAGGGGGTAGCGCACATGAAGATGCAGGCCTACCTGTTCATGGGCATCTCGACCTTCTTCGGTCTGGCTGCCGCACTGTACATCTACTGGTCGTACCAGGACACCGGTGCGATCGAGTGGACGGGCACCACCGCCCTGGTCATCTCGGTCGGCTTCGGCTGGATGATCGGTTACTGGCTCTGGCAGTCGGCCCGCCACAGTGAGCACCACCACGGCCTTCCGGCCGAGGAGCGGCTCGACGGCGAGATCGCCGAGAACGCCGGTGAGTACGGCTTCTTCAGCCCGCACAGCTGGTGGCCGCTGTTCGTCGCGATGGCCGTCGCCTTCACGGCGGTCGGCGTGGCGATCGGCTGGTGGATGGTGTTCATCGGTTTCCTCGCGATCATGCTCACCTCGCTGGGCTGGGTCTTCGAGTACTACCGCAAGGAGTTCCAGCACTGACGTGCGCGCCCCGCGCGTCGACCACTCTTCGAGAGTGAACGAGTGCGCAGGGTAGGATGTGAGTATCGCCGCCCCGGTGGCCGGAGGCCGTCCCCAGGACGACTCCGGGCACCGGGGTACTCTTTTTCGGTGGCCCCCACGTGACTGCTGCTCCCTGCGCAGTTCACGCCGCATCCAGGCCCTGACGGCGTCACGCCGGCGCGCCCCCGCTCCGCGAACGCCCGGGCCCCGTCGAGAACGGACGCTGGAGGTCCTTGGTGTGAAGCGACGAACCACCCAACCCCGACTGGCCGTGACAGCCGCCGCCCTGGTCCTCCTGGCGGCGGGGTGCACCTCCGGCGGCGGGGACGAGCCCGGCGGCGCCTCCGCCCCGGAGGGATCGGGACAGGAGCAGGAACAGGAGCAGGGGCCGCGGGTGGAGATCACCCCCGCGCCCGGCGCCACCGGGGTCGCGCCCAACACCCCGGTCCGGGTCGAGTCCGCGGACGGGACCATCACCGACGTGCGGATCGAACAGGCCGCCGCCGACGGCACCGCCGAGGGCGAGACCGGGACCGGAGCCGGGGGTCAGGGCCCCGAGAGCTCAGCTGACGAGGAGGACCCCTTCGCGGTCACCGGCACGCTCAGCGAGGCCGGGGACGCCTGGATCAGCGACTGGAACCTGATGCCCGGGGCCGCCGTCACGGTCACCGTCACCGCGGCCGACGCCGACGGTGAGGAGACCGAGACCGTCTCGGAGTTCACCACTCTGGAGGCCGTACCCGGGCAGCGCCTCGAACTCGCCTCCAACTTCCCCAACAGCGGCGACGTGGTCGGGGTCGGCATGCCCGTGATCATCAACTTCGACCTGCCCGTCACCCACAAGGCGCAGGTGGAGAACTCCATCGAGGTCACGGCGGAGCAGGAGACCGAAGGGGCCTGGAACTGGGTCACCGACGAGATGGCGGTCTTCCGGCCCAAGGAGTACTGGGACCCCTACCAGGAGATCACCGTGGACCTGCGGCTGGCCGGGGTCGAGGCCGCCGACGGCGTCTACGGGGTGGCCAACCACCGCATCGAGTTCGAGGTCGGCCGCGAGCTGATCTCCACGATGCACGTGCCCGACCACGAGATGAACGTGACCGTCGACGGGGAGACCGTCCGCTCCATCCCGGTCAGCAACGGGGCCGCGGAGGAGCGCTTCGACACCACCACCTCCGGCACCCACCTGACCATGGAGAAGTACGAGTCGCTGGTGATGGACTCCGCGACCGTGGGTATCCCGGAGGGGGAGCCGGGCTACTACCGGCTGGACGTGGACTGGGCGGTCCGCACCTCCAACAGCGGCGAGTTCACCCACGCCGCCCCCTGGAACTCCGACAACCTCGGCAGCGCCAACACCTCCAACGGCTGCACCAACATGTCCGTGGAGGACGCCCGCTGGTTCCACGACCAGTCGCTCATGGGGGACATCCTGGAGACCACCGGGACCGATCGCGAACTGGAGTGGGACAACGGCTGGGGCTACTACCAGCGCTCCTGGGACGAGTGGCTGTCCCACAGCGTGACCGGGGAGCCCCAGATCATCGGCGGTACTGGCACCGACGGCAGCGGCACCCCCGGCTCGGTCCACGGTGAGGGCCTCTAGGCGCCGCTGAGAAGGCCGTCCAGCCGTTCCAGGGTGCGGCCCCAGGACCACTCATCCGAAACCCATTCCCGGCCGCGTGCGCCCATCAGGGCGGCGCGGTCGGGGTCCTTCAGCAGCCGGATGAGCGCGCGGGCGGTCGGCCCGGGCACCGAGCCGTCGACCACGTGCCCGGTCTCGCCCTCCAGGACCGCGTCGGGGGCGCCGCCCGAGGCCCCGGCGACCACCGGCAGCCCGGTGGCGGAGGCCTCCAGGTAGACCATGCCCAGCCCCTCCACGTCCAGACCGCCCCGCCGGGTGCGGCAGGGCATGGCGAAGACGTCCCCGGCGTCGTAGTGGGCGGGGAGCTCTGCGGCCGGAACCGGCCCGGTGAAGCGTACCGAGTCCAGGCCCTGCGCGGCCGAGCGGAGTTTCGCCGCGTAGGGGCCGTCGCCGACGAACAGCAGGACGGCGTCGGGCACGTCGGCCAGCACCCGGGGCCAGGCCCGGACGAGGGTGTCCTGACCCTTGCGGGGCACCATGCGGGACACGCACACGACCACGGGCCGCGAGCCCAGGCCCAGACGTTCGCGGACCCGCTCGCCGCCGCAGCCGGGCCGGAAGCGTTCGGTGTCCACCCCGGGGGCCAGGCGCCGCATCCGGGCGGCGGCCGCGGGGGAGAGCGAGCGGGCCAGCCGCCGCCGGGTGTACTCGCCCAGGTAGGTCACGGTGTCGACGTTGTCACCGATGCGCCGCAGCGCCGCACTCGCGCCCGGCACCACGGTCCAGCCGGTCTCGTGCCCGTGGGTGAGCGCCACCTGGCGGCGCACCAGGGGCCGCAGTCCGGCGGCGACCAGTCCCAAGGGCGCGGCCGCCCCGTAGAGCACCGAGTCGCAGTCCTCCAGCTCGGCGATGACCCGGGCCCGGCGGGCCACCCGTGGCGTGGGCAGCAGCACCTGGGCCGCGTCGCGCACGATCGGGAACGGCTGGAGCAGGTCGAAGTCCGGGGCGGCGCGGTGGTCAGCGGCGGCGGGGGAGGAGCAGTAGACCAGGACCGACCCCTGGGGGCGGCGCCGGGCCAGCTCGTGCACGAAGGACTCGATGCCGCCCGCGCGCGGAGGGAAGTCGTTGGTGATGATCAGGGTTCGCGACACCCCAGCGAGTCTAGGGGGAAGCGGGTCCGGGAGCGGGCGGACACGGGAAAGGGCCGCTGGGAACGGGGTGGTTCCCAGCGGCCCTGCTCGCCGCGCCCTAGGGGCGCACGGCTGCCACGAAGTTGGAGCGGTAGTAGTCGCTCAGCTGGACCGTGCCGATGGGCCGGGCCGAGGTCGAGGCGTGCACCATCACGCCGTTGCCCGCGTACAGGCCCACGTGGCTCGGGTTGGGGCCGTAGAAGAACAGCAGGTCGCCGGGCTGCTTGTTCTCCCAGGACACGCGCTGGCCCGCGTTGATCTGGTCGTAGGTGACGCGCGGCAGGGTCACGCCGACCTGGGCCCAGGCGGCCTGGGTCAGGCCGGAGCAGTCGTAGCCGTTGGGGCCGGTGCCGCCCCAGATGTAGGGCTTGCCGATCTGGGCGTAGGCGAAGTCCAGCACGGTCTGGGCGTTGCCGGAGGCCGGGCCGGTGTAGCTGGCTCCGCCGCCGCCTCCGCTGCCTCCGCCGCCACCACCGCTGCTCGCGCTCTCTTCGGTGCTGATGTTCTCGGTGGCGGCCGCCTGTTCCTCGGCGGTCAGCTCCGAGAGCAGCTCCTCCTGCTCCCCGATGGCCTCCTCGGCCGCCTCGGTGGCCTCCTCCGCCTCCTCCAGGGCGTCGGCGGCGGCCTGCTCGGTGGCCTCGGCCTCGGTACGCAGGCCCTCCAGGTGCTCGAGCTCCTCCACGTACTGGGCGAGGTTCTCCTGGTGCTGTTCCGAGAGGTAGGTGAGGTCGGCCTGGTGCTCCAGGGCCGCCTCGGGGCCGGTGGCGCCGATCAGCTGGGCGGGGGAGGTCAGGTCCACGCCGGTGTAGGTGGTGTTGGCCAGGGCGCGCACACCGCCGCTGAGGGCCTCGACCTTGTTCTCGGCGGTCTCGATGTCGCCGAGGATGCCCTCGAGCTTCTCCTCGGCGGCCTCGTAGCTCTCCTTGGCCTCGTTGTAGGTCGCGTTGAGTTCGATGAACTCCTCTTCGAGGCGTTCGATCTCCTCCTGGACGTCACTCGCCGTGGGTTCGGCGTGGGCCACGGCTGCGGGCAGGAGGAAGGCTCCGAGAACGAGGGAGGAGATGACCGCGGTTCGGCGCCGGCGGTCGCCACGGGATGCAGACACTGAAACACCTTTCTCCCCTTGTCCCAGGCCATGCGGGATCAAGGGACTGCACCGGGTGGGGTCCTGGGGGCCAGAGCGGGTGGCCGAAACGGTGTGGGGGTGTGCCCGACCCGGGCGCGGTCGTCGCCACCGGGGGGTGGCGAAAAGGGAGCAACCACGCTCGGTGGTGAACACTAGTGCATTCCTTGGGGCGCACTCAACTGTTTCGTGATGTTCCCTTGAATGAACAGAACTGTCCGAAAAGCCCTCCGCTGACCCTAAAGGCGGTCCGCTCCGGACACGCGCAGGAGCCGGGCAATCGGGTAGGAGGGCCGGGTCGCCCGGCCCTCCCCCCACACCACCGGACATGCGGGCCCGCATCCGGCGGTTCGTCAAACTGATCTCAACCGCTGCCAGGTCGGCTTGAGCATCCGCAGACCAAAGCCCTCCCAGTAGGAGTTGGGCAGCGCCTGCTGAAGGACGACCGAGCCACCGATCCGCCAGTACCCCTTGCTGCTGATCGCCCAGTCCCGGGCCACACGATCCGAGATACCGAGCGAGCGCAACATCCGGCGGCGGGTCCTGGCCCGCTTCCATTCCTTCCAACGGACCTGCCGCATCCTGCGGCGGAGCCATTCATCCAACCCCTGGAACACCCTGGGGGTGTCCGCGAGCCGGAAGTAACCCATCCACCCGACGATGAACCGGTTCAACCGGCCGATGCGATACTCCATCGCAACCGACCACCGGCGCGAGGTCAGCTCCCGGATCCGCACCTTCCAGCGCCTGAGCGCCTTGGGATCGACCCGGATACGCACCCCGGCCCGGGTGAAGTAGAAACCGAACCCCAGCAACGTCGCGACGGATGCCGGAACCACCTTCGACTTCTCCCGGTTCACCTTCAGCTTCAACCGCTGCTCGACCACGACCGTGATCGAGTCGAGCACCCTGTGAGCGGCCCGCCTGCTACGCGTGAAGACACGGATGTCATCGGCGTAGCGCACGAACCGGTGACCGCGACGCCACAGCTCCCGATCCAGGTCGTCGAGCATGATGTTGGACAGGACCGGCGAAAGCGGAGACCCCTGCGGGGTCCCCTGCGCGCTCGGCATCTTGACCCCGTCCGCCATGATCCCGGCTTCCAGAAAGGACCGGATCAGTCGCAGCACCCTGCGGTCGTCAACCCTGCGCGCCACCCGGGCCATCAACACATCGTGCTGGACCCGGTCGAAGAACCGGTCCAGGTCGATGTCCACGACCCATCGGTGGCCGTCCTCAATAGCCCGCCGCGCGACCCGCACCGCCTGATGGGCGGACCGGCCGGGACGGAACCCGAACGAAGACCCGGAGAACTCCGGGTCGAAGATCGGGGTGAGGACCTGCGCGATGGCCTGCTGGATCAAACGGTCCAGCACCGTGGGAACACCCAGCATCCGCTCGCCGCCCCCGGGCTTGGGGATCATCACCCGGCGGACCGGCGAGGGCCGGTATCTCCCCGCGTCGAGTTCTTCCCGAACGCCCTCCCAGTGCTCGCGCAGCCATCCCCGCAGATCAGCGGTAGTGACTCCATCCACACCCGGGGCACCCCGGTTGGTCTCGACCCGTTCGAGCGCCGCGGCCAGGTTCGCGCTGGACAGCATTCGCTGCCACAGATCCCCCTGGCCGTGGTGGACATCGTCTCCAGGCCGCGCCGACAGGTCACTACGCTCTACGGCGGTACTCAACGGAAATGCACCGTCCCCTCCCACCGCAGGCCCGCCTTCGGCGGGGTGGCTGCGATCTGTGTGACCAGCACGAGCGGCACCGGTTCCTCTGTCCCATTTGACGTTCGGCCCTTCCCAGCCCACGAGCGATCCCGGCTGGTACTACGACCTCTGCTGACTTCTGCCCGGTCAGCCGCTCCCTTGCGGTCGCGGCCGTCGGCGCGGCGACATACTCAGCACAACCGACACCCGGACAGACCTCCCCAGGTAAGAACAGCTACTTTCCCCCTACGCCTGCCGCATCTACACCCCGGCCGTCTTGGCAGTGACGGGCTTCGCCATCCATGGCTGGCTCACCCCGACCGGACTGCCTTGTATGCGGTTCGTGTTCCTCAGTGCAGGGTTTCGCCTCGGGCTTCCTCCCGACCCCACCTCGCGGTGACGCCGTTGCCTCCGGCTCAGAGTTAGCACTGCCGCTTCCTCTAGAGGACTTCCACCTCCAAGCAACTGCCCATGCTGGGCACACCACGAGCGAGGCCGCCGCCCCGGAGGGGACGGCGGCCTCGGAAACCGCTGCGGTGCCGGGTCGCCTACGGGCGCACGGCGAACTGGAACTGGCCGCCCCAGTAGGCGGCCAGACCGACCACCTCGAGGTTGCGGCCGCTCCTCGGGGCGTGCACCATCTGGCCGTTCCCGGCGTAGAGCCCGTTGTGGCCCAGGTCGCCGAAGAAGAACAGGATGTCGCCCGGCTGGACGGCGCTCATGTCGTAGATGCGGGTGCCCACGTCGGCCTGACCGTACGTGGTGCGCGGCAGGTCGACGCCGCCGGCGCGCCACGAGGCCTGGACCAGGCCGGAGCAGTCGTAGCCGTTGGGGCCGGTGCCGCCCCAGATGTAGGGCTTGCCAACCTGGGCGTAGGCGAAGTCCAGGGCGGCGGAGGCGCCGCCGCTGCCGACCGGAGCGTCGGGGGTCTGGCCGGCGCTGTCGTCGCCGCCCTCGGCGGAGGCGTCGGAGTCGGGGAACTGGGACAGGATCTCCTGCTGCTCCTCGATCGCCTCCTCGACCTCCTCCTTGGCCTCCTCGGCCTCGTTCTTGGCCTCCTCGGCCTCCTCGAGGGCCTTCTCGGCCTCGTCCTTGAGCGCGAACAGGCGCTCGGCGGACTCGCCGAAGTCGTCGAGCTGGGCCTGCTGGTTCTCCGACAGGTAGTTCAGGTCGGCGTTCTGCTCCAGCAGGGCCTCGGGGCCGTCGGAGGTCAGGACGTTGGCGGTGGAGTTGAGCTCACCGCCCTGGTAGGTGGCGTTGGCGAACTGCTGGACCTTCTCGCGCAGCTCGTCGTAGCGCTCCTGCTCGTCGCCGACCTGGCCGTCGAGCTCGTCGAAGGCGGCCTTGGCCGCCTCGTAGTCCTCTTCGGCCTGGTTGAAGGTCTCAACCGCGGTGGCGGCCTCCTGGTTGAGCTCCTCAATGCGGTCCTCGACCTCGTCCTGGGTCGGCTCCGCGTGTGCGATACCGGGGGCGATGAAGGTACCGGCGGCAACCACGCCTAGGCCGGTCGTAGCGATTCGGCGAGCCGTACGCCGACCACCGGGATTCTTCATGGCGGTCCACGCTCCTTGAAATTGAGAAGTGCGCAAAGGGGTGCTTGGGAGACGAACAAAGCTGGGGGAACCCGTGTGTGGGCACGGGTCCGACGAGAGTGCGCGGGTCTGCCGTCGGGGCGGGTAGGCGCAAGGGTGGTCTTCTATCCAACGGAGCACTCACGTTCCGGGAAGAGCCTAGCGGACCCGCCTGCCCAGCTCAACCACGACATGAAACGAAAAACGTCCGTCTCGCTGGTCACCGGGGTCCCGGAGGCGGGTCTTTCGGCGGTCGCCGCCGGCCGTGAACTGGGGGTTGGGCGCGGTCGTGACGGTTCGCGGGGGCGGGTCCGGCGCGCTGGTTCGCGTGGTCGGTCTCTCAGTCGAAAACGGCGCACCGGCCCCGACCCGTGCTCAGCTGTACGACTCCAGACGGCGCAGGAAGACGGGGGAGGGGACCGCGCGGGCGCCCACCCGCCGGACCGCCGAGACGATCTCCTTGTCCGAGGTGACCACCGCGATCGGCCGCCCGGGCGGTTCGGCCCGCACCAGCCGCACGATCAGCGTGTCCGCGGTCTCCCCGGGGGCGCTGAACAGCAGCCGCACCCTGCGGCTGGGCACGACCGGGGGCGCCTCCACGTCGGCGCCGTCGAACACACAGGTGATCTCCGCCTTGGTCCGGCTGGCCAGCCCTTCCAACGAGTTGAGCAGCCGGTTGCGCTGGTCGGCCAGCGGCAGGGTCCCGTACCCGGTCTTGGTGACGTTGTAGCCGTCCACCAGCAGGTGCACCCGGGGCACCGTCAGCAGGTGCTCCAGCAGCCCGGGGGCGTCGTCGGGCAGCCCGCCCAGCGACACCCGGCGCCGCTCCTCCTGGGCCTCGGCTACCAGGTCGGCCGGGCTGTCCAGGGAGGCGGGCAGCGCCAGCTCACGGCGCAGGCCGTGCGAGGCGTCCACCAGCACGTCCAGGAGCACGCGCAGCCGGGCCTCGTCGGCGTTGCGTCCGGTCCGGACCGCCCGTCGGGCGTTCTCCACCTGGGCCTCCGCGTCAGCCAGCCTGGACCGCAGCCGGCGGTTCTCCACCTCCAGGGCGCTGACCTGGCTCTCGGTCTCACTGCGGTGGTCGGCGGTCTCGCTCAACGCCTGCCGGGCCTCGGCGGTCGCCTTCTTGGCCCGCTGACGCTCGGTGTGCACCTTGCGGCGCAGCTCGGCGATCTCCGCCCGCTGTTCCCCGATCTGCCCGCGCAGCCGCTCCAGCTCAGCCTGGTGGACGCGCTGGCTCTCCTCCAGCCGCCGACGGACGTCGTCGAGGGCCTCGGCGGTCTCGTCCGCCTCCTTGGCGCTGGTCTGCCGCTCCAGCTCCTCGTGGACGCCCTCGATGATCTCCGGCCAGCCCTTGGGCCGCAGCAGATAGGCGCTGGCCGCCACCGCCACGGGGTCGGCGGCGGGCGGGACCACCCCGGCGCGCATCCCCTCGGCCAGCTCGGGCCAGACCTGCTCCACCCGGGCGGCGACCATGCCCCGGAAGCCGTGGTCGTTCTCCAGCTGGGCGGCGATCTGCGGACCGGCCAGCCGCGCCCTGCGGCGGGGTTCGAACTTGGCGACCCTGCGCAGCAGCGGGGGAAGGTCGGACGGGCGCATCCCGCCCAGCACGTCGGAGCCGTACTCGACGACCCGGGCGCGAACCGGCTCTGGCAGGGGGCGTCGCAGGCGCTCCCCGCCCTCCTCGGGGGGTACCGGACCGGCGGTGCCGTTTCCACCGGTCGGATCGGTGCCGTCGGCCTCGCCGCCCGTGTCCGGGCGGGCGCTCATGCCCGACCCGTCGCGCTCTCCGCCGAAGAGCCGGAGACCGACCGGTCGGCGTCGGGACGGGAAACGATCTCCACGCTGTCGGTGGCGCCGCACCAGCGGCACTTCACCCGCTCGACCGACTCGGAGAGCACCGTGCGCTCCTCGACCGCACCGGCCCCGGAGAGCTCCTGGTGCACGAAGTCCTGGGAGCGCACCGTCCGGGTCACGTCGAACCGGGTGAGGTTCCCGCACCCGGTGCATCGCCAACGCTCACTGTCACCCGGCATCGCGATCCCCACGGTGTTCCTCCTTGCGTCGTGCTTCGTCACGGGCGGCGGGCTCTGCCGCTCCGCCACCCACATCTTTCCATGTCGGACGGGCCGGGCCGTAGCCCGGCGGTGTTTGGTCGTGGGGCCCGACTACCCTGACCGCGTGGTTCGACAGTCCGCGGCGCCCGTCGGCGTCCAAACCAGCATCGGGGACCTGGGCACACCGCTGACCGGGGTGTCCTTCGTCGTCGTCGACCTGGAGACCACCGGCACCAGCGCCTCGAAGTCCCAGATCACCGAGATCGGCGCGGTCCGGGTACGCGAAGGCCGTGTCGTGGACGAGTTCACCACCCTGGTCAACCCCGGCGTGCTCATCCCGGCCGCCATCACCCTGCTGACCGGCATCACGCAGTCGATGGTGGCCACCGCCCCGCCGATCACCGAGGCCCTGCCCGGACTGCTGGCCTTCCTTGCCGCCGAACCCGACACCGTGCTGGTGGCGCACAACGCGCCCTTCGACACCGGCTTCCTCAAGGCCGCCTGCGAACGGGAGGGCGCGGAGTGGCCCGACTACCCGGTCGTGGACACCCTGCGCCTGGCCCGGGCGGTCCTGGTCCGGCCCGAGGTGCGCAACCACCGGCTGGGCACCCTGGCCGCGTTCTTCGGGACGCCCACCGCCCCCAACCACCGCGCGCTCGACGACGCCCGCGCCACCGCGGACGTGCTCAACGGGCTCCTGGCACGGCTGGCACCCATGGGGGTGACCAGCCTGGAGGAGCTGCGGGCGGTCAGCAAACCCCCCACCCGCGCCCAGCGGGCCAAACGGCACCTGGCCGAGGACCTGCCCGAGCGCCCCGGCGTGTACGTGTTCACCGACGCCCAGGGGCAGAGCCTGTACGTGGGCAAGAGCAACAACCTGCGCCGCCGGGTCGCCACCTACTTCACCGCCGCGGAGTCCCGCCGCCGCATCAGGGAGATGGCCGGGCTGGTGGCGGGGGTCACCCCCATCGTGTGCACCACCGACCTGGAGGCCTCCGTCCGCGAGCTGCGCATCATCGCCGAACGCAAACCGCCGTTCAACCGCCGCTCGCGCCACCCCGAACGCGCCGCCTGGGTCAAGCTCACCACCGACGCCTACCCGCGCCTGTCCGTGGTGCGGGTGATCAAGGACGACGGCGCGCCCTACCTGGGCCCCTACAACTCGCCCAGGGCGGCGGAGGAGGCCAAGGAGGCGCTCCTGCACGCCTTCCCGCTGCGCCAGTGCACGCACACCTTCAGCCCTGGGAAACCGGTGCCCCCCTGTGTCCTGGCCCAGCTGGGCCGTTGCGGCGCCCCCTGCGACGGCACGGAGTCGCTCACCGACTACACCGGGCACGCCGACGCCGCCCGCGCCGCCATGACCGGCGACCCGGCCGTGGTCGTGGACGCCCTCACCGGCCGGATCCGCGAGTTCGCCGCCGAACTGCGATACGAGGAGGCGGCGGCCCTGCGCGACCGGCTCACCGCCTTCCTGCGCGGCGCCCGGCGCGCGCAGCGGCTCACCGCGATCGCCGCCGTCCCGCACCTGGTCGCCTCCCGCCCAGGCGCCACCGGCTGGGAGACGGTCGTGGTCCGCCACGGCCGCCTGGCGGCCAGCGCCGTCCTCGAACCGGGCACCGAACCCGCCGCCTTCCTGAGCTCCCTCACCGCCACCGCCGAGCGCGTTCCCGCCGGGTTCGGCCCGGTTCCCAACGCCACGGCGGGGGAGACCGAACTGGTCCTGGACTGGCTCGTGTCCCCCGGGACCCGCCTGGTCGAGATCGACGGCGAGTGGACATGCCCGCTGCGGAGCGCCGAGGCGCATACCGAGATGACACACTGGGCCCATGGCCGCGCTTCCGCTCAATGACGACTACCCCGTCCGTCGCGCACCCGTCATCGCCTTCGGGCTGATCGCGGTCAACGTACTCGTCTACCTGGTCTCGCCCCAGGCGGCCACCGCCGTCTGGTACCCGGTGGACATGGTCGGGCGCTTCTGCGCGATCGACGACTACTTCATGCGCTGGGGCGCGATCCCCGACGAGATGCTGGGCCGTACCGACCTGGCCGGACCGCTGATGCCCGAGTGCGGCGGAATCGAGGGCAAGTCCGTCTGGTTCTCCGTGCTCAGCTCGATGTTCCTGCACGCCGGACCCATGCACCTGCTCGGCAACATGGTCTACCTGTTCGTGTTCGGTCCGGTCGTGGAGGACCGCATCGGCAAGCTCCGCTTCCTGGGGCTGTACCTGGGCACCGGGGTCGTGGCCGCCTACGGCTTCGCGCTGGTGGACGCGGACGGCACCGTGCCCATGGTCGGCGCCTCGGGCGCGATCTCGGGCGTGCTCGGCGCGTACCTGGTCGTGCAGTTCCGCAGCAGGGTCACCACGCTGGTGTTCGGGGTCATCCCGATGCGTCTGCCCGGGTGGGCCGTGGTGGGCAGCTACTTCGCGCTTCAGTATCTTCTCTACGTCACATCCTCGACCGCCCCGGGCGCCGGATCCAACGTGGCCTACGCGGCGCACGTCTACGGGTTCGTCGCCGGAGTGCTCGCGGGACTGGTGGTCTACCGGCTGCGATGGCGCTCCGGGACGCGGCTCTCCGACGTCTACTAGCGCTCCCCGGCCCGGCGGGCACCGTTTCCGCACCGAACCGCCCAGGAGGCACAGTGATCACCGCGATCGTCATGATCAAGGCCGACGTCCACCGCATCCCCGAGGTCGCCGAGGCCATCGCCGAGATCGACGGGGTCAGCGAGGTCTACTCCGTCACCGGCGGGGTCGACCTCATCGCCATGGTGCGGGTGCGCCGCCACGAGGACCTCGCCGACGTGATCCCGGGCCGGGTCAACAAGGTCCCCGGTGTGACCTCCTCCGACACCCACATCTCCTTCCAGACCTACTCCAAGCACGACCTGGAGTCGGCCTTCGCCATCGGCTGGTAGCCGGCAGACACGAGAGGGGCACGGTGACCGGTCACCGTGCCCCTCTCGTGTGCGTTCCAGGACTGCCTCAGAGCGACTTGGCCAGGCCCTGGCTGGTCTCCACCCACGAGGCCAGCAGGCGCTCGGCGGCGCCGCTGTCCACCGCCGCGGCGGCCCGCTCGTAGCCGACGCGCACCGCCCCGGTCAGGTCCTCGCCCACCCCGTCCACCGCGGCCAGCGCCGCGCCGGCGTTCAGCAGCACCGCGTCGCGCACCGGCCCGGGCCGCCCCGCGACCAGGTCCCGGACCGCCTGGGCGTTGAACTCCACGTCACCGCCGCGCAGCGCGTCCGGGGCCGAACGCCCGATCCCCAGATCGGCCGGGTCCAGCCGCTCGCGCCGCGCCTGGCCCTCGGAAACCACCCAGACCGTGGAGGTGGTGGCCGTGGTCAGCTCGTCCAAGCCGTCGTCGCCGCGGAAGACCAGGGCGGCGGAGCCGCGGCGGGCGAACACCCCGGCGATCACCTCGCACATGCGCTCGTCGAACACCCCGATCGCCGAGGCGGTCGGCTGGGCGGGGTTGGTCAGCGGACCGAGGAAGTTGAACACGGTCGGCACCGCCAGCTCGCGGCGCGGCTTGGCGGCGAAGCGCAGCGAGGGGTGGAACAGCGGGGCGAAGCAGAAGGTGATGCCCGCCTCCCGCGCCACCCGCGCGGTCAGCTCCGGCGGCAGGTCCAGGACCACGCCGAGCCGCTCCAGCACGTCGGCGGTACCGCAGGAGGAGGACGCCGCGCGGTTGCCGTGCTTGACCACGCGCGCGCCCGCGGCGGAGGCGACGATCGCCGCCATGGTGGACACGTTCACGGTGTGGGCCCGGTCGCCGCCGGTACCGACGATGTCCAGGGTCGGACCGTCGACGCTGATCCGCACCGCGTTGTCGAGCATGCCCTGGGCCAGGCCGGACACCTCGGAGACGCTCTCGCCCTTGGCCCGCAGGGCGATCGCGAAGCCCGCGATCTGGGCGTCGGTCGCCGAACCCGACATGATCTCGTTCATCGCCCACCCGGTGTCGGCGGTGCTGAGGGTGGTCCCGCCCAGCAGGGCGGTGATCAGGTTGGACCAGGTCCGCTCCTGGACAGCGGAGGCTTCCTGGCCGTTGGTATCGACCGCGTTGTTCTCGGCCGGGGCGGCCGAGGAGGCGGGGACGTTCACGTGGACTCCTGAAAGGGTGGGAAAGGGCACGCCGGGGGCGGGCACGGTGGCCGTGCCCGCCTCGCTCAGCGGTTCTGGGCGAAGAGGAGGGCGGGGTCGGCGCGGGTGCGCCATCGCCCGATATCAGCGCCGTGGTTGAGCGCCCCGCCCACCACGAGCCGACGGCGCATGTCCCTCTCGCCGTTGTCCACCTCAGCCGTCGCCCCGGCCGTCGACGCAGCCGTCAGTCGGCCGTGCCCGGCGCGGCCCCGGCCAGCACCCACGAAGTTCACCCGCTGAGCGCCGCGACGCGCTGGCGCATGAGCTCGGCCAGCGACTCGGCGAGCGCGACGGGGTCGATCGGGTGGCTCACCACCTGCTCGGCCTGCGACCAGGTCGCCAGCCAGCCGTCGTCGCGCCGGCCCACCAGTAGGAGCACCGGCGGGCAGCGGAAGATCTCGTCCTTGACCTGGCGGCACAGGCCCATCCCGCCGGTGGGCGCGGCCTCA
This sequence comes from Nocardiopsis metallicus, assembly GCF_014201115.1. Taxonomy (GTDB): domain Bacteria; phylum Actinomycetota; class Actinomycetes; order Streptosporangiales; family Streptosporangiaceae; genus Nocardiopsis; species Nocardiopsis metallicus. Next base: position 3,237,673 of record NZ_JACHDO010000001.1, on the reverse strand, counting down.
CCGTCGAAGACGGCCACGTCGATCCGCTCGGCCGGGTCCTTGGACTCCAGCTTGCGCAGGACGCCGGGCGCGGTCGCGCACTCGACGAACTCGACCTTGGGAACATCGGCGGCGGGGCGGCGGCCGATGGCCAGCCGCACCTGCTCACGGGTGTCCGCCTTGTCGCTGTAGACCAGTACGCGCATCCTGGCATCCGTGTCCGTACCGCTGATCACCATCGCGCAACCGTCCCATCGCGTCTGTCCGCGGCCGCTGCCGTGGGGGGTGCGACCGTGGCGTTCGTTGGCTGTATGCCTATGACTGTATTGCCTCGGGGCCACTCGGCCCAGATGGGAGCCGGGGGACCGGTGAAGGGGCTGAGACCTTCGACACCACAGGATGCCAGGGTCGTGCGGCGCTTCGCTAACCCGCCCCGGGTGCGGCGTTGTCCAACGGTAACCGTTTCGATACCTCCGCGTTGGCTGGGGCGGGTTGAAGCGACTTCTGGCGGGGTACGGAACGCCTCAGCCGCCCCGGTTCGAGCTTTTCGGCGCGTCTGGGCGCGTCAGACGCGGACCCAGGGCACGCGAGCGGTTACAGTAACGCCCGAGTCACGACGACAGAGCCGAGCCGGGCCCCGACGGCGGCCGATACCGGGGCCGATCCGTCTCCTTACGGGGGGTCGAGTACGGACCTTCGCGAGAAGCCGTAATAATGCTCCCGTGGCGACAGCAACCGCGAACCCAAAAACAGCAACCGCATCAGCGCATGGTGTGGCAAAGCGTCCTGACCTGGTGAGTGTTGGCACCATCGTGTGGCTGGCCAACGAACTCATGTTCTTCGCTGCGCTGTTCGCGATGTACTTCACCATCCGATCGGTGACCAACGGGAACCCCGAGCTCGGCGAGTGGGCGGACGTCCACCTCAACGTGCCGTGGGCGACCACGATCACCGTTGTCCTGGTGGCTTCCAGCTTCACCGCGCAGTTCGGCGTCTGGGCCGCTGAGCGCGGCGACGTCAAGAAGCTGCGCATGTGGTTCTACATCACGTTCTTCATGGGCCTGTTCTTCATCCTCGGACAGGCGTATGAGTACTACGAGCTCATCTTCCACGAGGGCCTGACTCTGCAGTCGAGCGCCTACGGGTCGATGTTCTACCTGACCACGGGCTTCCACGGACTCCACGTCATCGGTGGTTTGATCGCGTTCCTCATCATGCTGGGACGTACGTACGCCGCGAAGCGCTTCACTCACCAGCAGGCGACCAGTGCGATCGTCGTGTCCTACTACTGGCACTTCGTCGACGTCGTCTGGGTCGCTTTGTTCATCACCATCTACTTCATCCAGTAACCCGAAACGGGGAAACCGTGAAATGGATTACCGCGCGGCGACGGCATCCCCTGGCGGGGTATGTCGTCGTCATCCTCGCGCTAGCCCTGTTCGGGGTGGGGTACGCCGCACTGGCCCCCACCGCCGACCAGGCGCAGGCGCAGACCCTTGCCGCTGAGGCGCCGTCCGCGGACGACGTGGACATCGCCCAGGGCAAGACCATCTTCGACCAGACGTGTGCCTCGTGCCACGGACTGGACGGCGCTGGGTCCGAGACCGGTCCCGACCTGCGTGAGGTCGGATCGGCAGCAATCAACTTCCAGGTCAGCACCGGGCGTATGCCCTCCATGGACCCGGACAGCCAGATGCCGCGCAAGCCGATGGTCATGTCCGAGCAGGACCTGGCCGACCTGATCGCGTACTACGACGCGCAGATCAGGGACAACGGTGCCGGTGCCGACGTGCCCTACGAGGTGCCCGGCTCCGCTCCGCAGCGTGCCGACTTCGTCGACGAGGACCTCGACGAGGAGGAGGTCGACGCCCTCTACGAGGAGGCCGTCGCCGCCTACGAGTCCGAGTACGACGCCTACATCGAAGGCGCCGACGACGTCGACATGGGCATGAAGCTCTACCTGACCAACTGTGCGCACTGCCACAGCTGGTCCGGTGGCGGCGGCGCCCTCACCGACGGCCGCTGGGCTCCCGAGATCCATGAGTCGACTCCGCGGGAGATCTACGAGGCCATGGTCAGCGGACCCGGCGCCATGCCGATGTTCAGCGACGGCGCCATCTCTCCCGAGGAGAAGCAGGAACTGATCTCCTACGTGAAGACGCTCCAGGCCGAACCCAACGCCGGCGGCATCTTCGACCTGCAGCGGGTCGGTCAGGTCGCCGAGGGTTTCATCAACTGGACCATCGGTCTCTCCCTGATCATCGCCTGCGCGATCTGGATCACCGCGAAGCAGCGTGCCCATGACTGAGAACAGCAACAACGACAACAAGGCGGGTGACGACGCCGCCGAGCGCGTCGTCGGCACCCCGACGGACACCGCGGACGTGGTGACCGAAACCGCCGCCGAGGCGGAGAGCGAGCACAACGGGCCGTACCTGGCCTCGGAGACTCACCACCACCCGGAGGAGCAGCAGCGCCGGGGCGAGAAGATCGCCGCGGTGTGGTTCATCATCGCCATGCTGGCGGGGATCGGGTTCATCGTTTCGTACTTCCTCTTCCCGCCGAACGCGGCGGGGGAGCCCGCGATCGCCGATCCGCAGATCAGCCAGTACTCGAACATGCTGCTGGGTGGCACGCTCACCCTCGCGATGTTCGGTATCGGTGCCGGTATGACGGTCTGGGCGCGCAACATCATGCCGCACTACGAGGTGGCCTCGTCCTACGACGACCTTCCCTCCAGCCCGGAGGAGAAGAGCTCGTTCAGCGAGTTCTTCATGAAGAGCGCCGACGAGAGCGGCTTCACCAAGCGTCCGCTGATGCGCCGCACGCTCATCGCGGCCATGCTGCCGCTGGGCATCGCGCCGATCGTCCTGCTGCGTGACAGTGGACCCGTGCCGGGCGACCTGATGAAGAGCACCCCGTGGGTGGACGGCATGCGCATGCACGTCGAGGGGACCCACCGGGAGATCAGGCTCGAGGACCTGGAGAACGACCCGTACGGGATGATCTCCGCCCTGCCCGCGGTGAACGACGACCGCTACCCGCACGGCATCAGCCTGAACGACCAGGCCAAGTCCGTCATCCTGCTCATCAAGATGCCGGAGGAGGACTGGAAGCCCGGGATGGACCAGCCCGTCCGCGAGGGCAGCGACGAGACCCACATGAACTGGACCCACCAGGGCATCGTGGCGTACTCGAAGATCTGCACGCACGTGGGTTGCCCGGCCGCGCTCTACGAGCGCACCACGCACCGCATCCTGTGCCCGTGCCACCAGTCCACGTTCGACGCGGCCGACGCCGCGAAGGTGGTCTTCGGTCCCGCGCACCGGCCCCTGCCCCAGCTGCCGATCGGTGTGGACGACGAGGGCTACCTCGTCGCCAGGGGCGACTTCAACGAGCCGGCCGGGCCGACGTTCTGGGAATACAGGAAGGACTAGTCGATGAGTAAGACCACGCAAGCCCCCAAGGCGCTGCGCGGCGTCGGAAACTTCATCGACGACCGCTTCCACCTGGCCAAGGGCGGTGAGAAGAACCTTCGCAAGGTCTTCCCGAACCACTGGTCGTTCATGCTGGGCGAGATCGCGCTGTACTCGTTCATCATCCTGCTCGTCACCGGTGTGTTCCTCACGCTGTGGTTCAAGCCGAGCATGGCGGAGATCGTCTACGACGGCTCCTACGAGCGCCTCCAGGGCGTTCCGATGAGTGAGGCCTACGCCTCCACCCTGTACATCAACTTCGATGTCCGTGGCGGCTTCCTCATGCGCCAGATCCACCACTGGGCCGCGCTGATCTTCGTGGCCGCGATCGTGGTGCACATGCTCCGGGTGTTCTTCACCGGTGCGTTCCGCAAGCCGCGTGAGATCAACTGGCTCATCGGTGTCGCCATCTTCACCCTGGCCATGGTCGAGGGCCTCTTCGGCTACTCGCTGCCGGACGACCTGCCCTCGGGCATGGGTGTCCGCATCCTCCAGGGCGTCATGCTGGCGCTGCCGCTGGTGGGCTCGTACATATCGATGTTCCTCTTCGGCGGGGAGTTCCCCGGCGAGGACATCATCACGCGGCTCTACATGCTGCACATCCTGCTGATCCCGGCCCTGTTGCTGGCGCTGATCGTGGCCCACTTCATGATCCTGTGGCACCAGAAGCACACGCAGTATCCGGGACCGGGGCGAACAGACAAGACCGTGGTCGGGACACCCATGTTCCCGGCGTTCGCGGTCAAGGCCGGCGGGTTCTTCTTCTTCACGTTCGCCGTGATCGCCGGTCTGAGCGCGTTCGTCCAGATCAACCCGATCCACCTGTTCGGCCCGTTCACGCCGACGTCCATCACCTCCGGCCTCCAGCCGGACTGGTACATGGGCTTCATGGAGGGTTCGCTGCGAATCTTCCCGAACACCCTGGACTTCACGCTGCCGATCGGCGACGGGTACCCGATCGTCACGGCGGTCCTGGTCCCGGGCCTGGTCGTGCCCGGCCTGATCTTCGGTGCCCTGGCCGCCTGGCCGTTCATCGAGCAGTGGATCACCGGTGACAAGCGCGCCCACAACGTCGCCGACCGTCCGCGCAACGCCCCGGTCCGCACCGGTCTGGGCGTCGCCGGCATCGTCTTCTACGGCGTGCTCTGGATGGCTGGCGCGAACGACGTCCTGTCGGAGACCTTCTCGATCGACCTGTACCTGACCACGTACATCTTCCGTACGCTGGCCATCTTCGGTCCGATCGTCGGCTTCATCATCACCAAGCGCATCTGCCTGGGCCTTCAGCGCCGTGACCGGGAGATCCTGGAGCACGGTTACGAGAGCGGCACCATCCAGCAGCTGCCCAGCGGTGAGTTCATCGAGGTCCACAAGGAGAGCTCCGCCGAGACCACGCACGTGCTGGAGAGCAAGCCGGTCATCACCTCGACCGCTCTGGAAGAGGACGAGACCGACGAGAAGGGAGTGGAGAACCCCCAGGCCCGCAAGGGTATGGGCAAGCTCCGCCGAGCCCTGGCTCACTGGTACACGAAGGACAACGTGTCCTTCGAGGGGGTGGAGGCGCACACCGGCCACCACCTGCACCACTCCGCTGACCACGGAGACGACAAGGCTCACTAGGGCCCGCCTGTCGTGACGACGGACCCGGCCGCACAGCGCGGCCGGGTCCGTCGTGTGTCCGGCGGTGGTGTCGGCCCGACGGCTGCGCCGCTCGGGCGCGACACTCAGAGCCACGCTGCGGGGTCCGTGTCCCGGCACGTGCCCCCGCCGGTCGTCCAGTCCGGCTTCCGCCTCCTGGGAGCCCCCTCAGAGGCAGTGCCCCGGTCCACATGTCCGCGGTGTGCGCGTCGGCCCCGGGCCCCTCGTGAGCGCTCTCACGAGGGGCCCGGGAGCGCGGAGAGCGGACGGAGGGCACGGGCCGGGTACGGAGAAGGGGCCGACCGCCCGTAGGCGATCGGCCCCCTCAGCTCTCAGGAGCGACGGAACCTGGCTGTTGAGAACCGATTCGCTGAAACCTTGACCGGTGAAACCCTGGCCGCCGAAACCCTAGCCGCCGTAGATGTCGTCGATCTCCTTGCTCCACTGCTTGCTGACGACGTGGCGCTTGACCTTCAGTGAGGCGGTCATCTGGCCGCCCTCCTCGGTGAAGTCGCTCGGCAGGATCTTGAACTTCTTGATGCCCTCGGCCTTGGAGACGGCCTTGTTGGCGTCGTCCACGGCGTCCTGGATGGCCGCCTGGAGGTCGGGGTCCTCGGTCAGGTCCGCGATCTCGCCGGTCTTGTTGTTCGACTCCTTCCAGAGGTCGAACGACTCGGGGTCGATCGTGATCAGGGCCGCGATGAACTTGCGGTTGTCACCGACGACCATGCACTGGCTGACCAGGGCGTGGGCGCGGATGCGGTCCTCGAGGACGGCCGGGGCGACGTTCTTGCCGCCCGCGGTCACGATGATCTCCTTCTTGCGGCCGGTGATACTGAGGAAGCCGTCGTCGTCCAGCGAGCCGAGGTCACCGGTGCGGTAGAAGCCGTCCTCGAAGGCCTCCTCGGTGGCCTTCTCGTTCTGCCAGTAGCCGACCAGGATGTGGTCGCCCTTGAGCAGGATCTCGCCGTCGTCGGCGATGCGCACGGTGGTGCCGGGCAGCGGCTGGCCGACGGTGCCGATCTTGTTGAAGCCGGGGCTGTTGACCGTGCTCGGGGCTGTGGTCTCGGTCAGACCGTAGCCCTCGATGATGGTCAGGCCCACGCCGCGGAAGAAGTGGCCGAGGCGGTCGCCCAGGGCCGAGCCGCCCGAGACCGCGTACTTGGCCTCACCGCCGAGGCGGGCCATGATCTTTCCGTAGACCAGTTTCTTGAACAGGCCGTGCTTGAGCTTCAGGGTGAACGGGACGTTCCCCGTGCTCAGCGCCTTGCTGTAGGCGATGGCGGTGTCGGCGGCGGCGTTGAAGATCTTGCCCTTGCCCTCGCCCTCGGCCTTCTGCTGGGCCTTGGTGAAGACCTTCTCGAACACGCGGGGGACCGCGAGCAGGAAGGTGGGCTTGAACACGGAGAACTGGTCGATCAGGTCCGGTCCGGTGCTGGGGTAGTGGCCCAGGACGGCCTTGCCCTCGATGACCATGACCTGGACGAAACGCGCGAAGACGTGGGCCAGGGGCAGGAAGAGCAGGGTGGAGGGGGTGCCCTCGTGGCCCAGGATGACGGGCTTGGCCGGGCCCTCCAGCGCGGAGTGCGAGATGAAGAGGAAGTTGCGGTGGGTGAGCTCGCAACCCTTGGGGCGGCCGGTGGTGCCGGAGGTGTAGATGAGGGTGGCGAGGTCGTCGGCCTTGACCGCGGTGCGGCGCTTGTCGAGTTCCTCGTCGGTGACGTCGCTCCCGGTGGCGCTCAGGGCCTCCAGGTCACCGCCGTCGAACTTCCAGATGTTGGCCAGCTCGGGGGCCTCGGCACGGATGGACTCGACGCGCTCGGCGTGGGCCGCGGTCTCGACGAAGGCGGCCTTGGCCCCGGAGTCGGAGAGGATCCACTGGACCTGCTCGGCGGAGGAGGTCTCGTAGATCGGTACGGTCACGGCGCCGATGGACCAGATCGCGTAGTCGACCGCGGTCCACTCGTAGCGGGTACGCGACATGAGCGCGACACGGTCGCCCTGCCCGATGCCCGCGTTGATGAGGGCCTTGGCGTATCCGACGATGTCGCCGTGCAGCTGCGCGACGGTCACGTCGCGCCACTGGCCGGACCCGGTCTCCTCCTGGCGGCGGGCGGCGACGGCGTTCGGCTCGCTGGCCGCGCGCGCAAAGAGCGTGTCGGTCAGCCGCGCGTCGTCGGAGATCTCAGCCTTCGCGGGAGAGCTGTATTCGCGCACGTGATGCTCCTGGACGTGTACGGGTTCTTGGTGTTGGGGACGTGACGACCGTAACAACAGGAGCCTACTCGTGAGTAGAACAGGTTGCCGTTCGGTATCCAACGGTGATCCGAGCTTGACGCGCGGCTGAAGGTCAACGCGCTGTTCAGCCGGGTGCGCACCGTCGGTCTCGAGCGGGCGGTCCGGGACGTCCCCCTGTGCTGTTGTACGCGTGATCATGCCCGCTGGGAGGTCGGTCGACTCTCGTTGGGCCTTCCGGGAGTGCGCAGGTCAAGCAGGTGATCCCGGTTACTTCTCGCGTGCGGTCGAGACTATCGCTTGCCGGGTGTTTTGTGCACATCTGGTTAAATTCACGTTGTTTCCGCGCCAAGTGGCCTCAGCTCCCGTAGGGAGACGAGTATCCTTTTCCGCTCCGCCAGCGCGTCGGCGCCCGGGGTCGCCCCCGACCGCATCCCCGCCCCGCGTGCTCGCCGCATCCGGCCAGTCCCCGCCCCGACGCCGGTTCGCCCCGACCGGACCCCGCCTCTTCCCTGGTTCGTCCCTGAACCTGCCCTGAGACGCCCTCTCCCGCCCGGTTCGGGCGGTTAACGTGATGCCAGAGGACCACTCACAGGAGGCTCACGAACATGACCGACGACAACAGCACCGGGCGCTCGGAACGGTCGAACACCGGGCGTTCGGACCAGCCCGACCTCATCGACGACGCGCTGCGCCTGGTCGACAGCCTCCAGCGCAAGCTGCTGGTCGCCGGGGTCAAGCGCGGTGTCAGCGCGGTCACCAGCCCCCCGCCCAAGAAGGGCGACGTGTGGGAGGAGGCCATCCGGGTCGAGACCCAGCAGGAGCGCCCCCCGCTGGAGGAGTTCGTCGAGATCGTGCGCAGGAGCGCGCCCGAGGTCGCCGGACACCTCGGACGGGCCGGACTGTCCCTCGCCAGCGCCGTGGGAAAGACCTGGGGCGTGATGGAGCGCTCCTTCGAGCAGGGCCGGGAGGAGGCCGCCCGGGCGCGGGCGGAGCGTGAGCAGCGCGAGTGGGCCGACCGCGAGCGTGACGAGCGGGCCCGCCGCCAGTCCCCGGCCGACTCCGGAGAGGACGCCCGGGGCGGTGCGGAGTAGCAGGTCACACCGGGGGAGCAGGGCGAACCGGCGGGTATGCGCCGGTGGGGTGTTCGCGGCCGCCTGAGCCTGGTTTAATCGAATGGTTTACACCATTTGAAAACCCTCTGCCATGAACCTTGAGACTTATGTCAGAGTTCGGGCGTAAGTAGAAGGAGCTGCCCCCATGCTGACCATTGGCGTAGACATCGGCGGAACCAAGGTCGCCGCCGGTGTCGTCGACCACGACGGGCAGATCCTGGACAAGGTCAAGTACCCGACCCCGACCGACGACCCCCGCCGGCTGGCCGAGGTCGTCGGTCGGGCGGTGGCGGAGCTGCGCTCCCGCAAGCCCGACGGTGAGATCGGCGCGGTGGGCGTGGGCGTGGCCGGGTTCGTCGACGAGGACCGGGCCACCGTCCAGGTCGCGGTCAACCTCGGCCTGCGCGACGAGCCGCTCAAGGAACGCGTGCAACAGCACGTGGACCTGCCCGTGGTCATCGAGAACGACGCCAACGCCGCGGCCTGGGCCGAGGCCCGTTTCGGCGCGGGGCAGGGCAGCGACCACATCGTCTGCGTCACCCTGGGCACCGGGATCGGCGGCGGTCTCGTGCTCGGCGGCGCCCTGCACCGGGGCCGCTACGGGGTGGCGGCCGAGGTCGGCCACTACCGGATGGTCCCGCACGGCCGCCGTTGCGCCTGCGGCAACCACGGCTGCTGGGAGCAGTACGCCAGCGGTCGCGCCCTGGTGGCCGAGGGGCAGGACCTGGCCCGCACCGACCCCCAGCGGGGAGAGCGGCTGCTCAAGCTCGCCGACGGCGTCGTGGAGCAGATCAGCGGCCGGATCATCACCCAGGCCGCGATGGAGGGCGACCCGGCGGCGCTGGAGTGCTTCCGGATCGTGGGGGACTGGGCCGGTCTGGGCCTGGCCGACCTGGCCGCGATCCTGGACCCCGAGTGCTTCGTCCTGGGCGGCGGGGTCTCCGACGCGGGCGACATCATCCTCGACCCGGTGCGCGCCTCCTTCGCCCGACACGTCTCCGGCCGCCCGGGCCGCCGTCTGGCCGAGGTACGGGTGGCCGAGCTCGGCGGCGAGGCGGGCATCGCCGGCGCGGGTGACCTCGCCCGGTACTGACCGGCCGCGCCCGGCGGGGCACAGCAACCGCCATGACGCAACGCTGAAGGGGCGGTCACCCCAATCCGGTGACCGCCCCCCTTCGCCGCGCAGGTCTCAGGCGCTACTCGGCGCCGCCCGCGGTGTCGTCCACGGGCGAGTCCTTCTTCGCCTTCTGCTCTGCCTTCTTCTGCGCCTTCGCCGCGCGCCTGGCCTCCTTGCGCGCCTTGCGGTCAGCCTTCTTGTCCGCGCGCTTGCTACGGCGCTCATCCTTGGCGCTGGCCTGCTGCTCGCGCTTGGCCTCCTTCTCCTCGGCCTCGATCTCGGCCTTGACCGCCTGCGCGTAACGGTCCACGTACTCCTGGCCGGAGAGCTCCATGAGGGAGTACATGATCTCGTCGGTGATGGCGCGAAGGACCCGCTGGTCCTTCTCCATGCCGTAGTAGCGGGAGAAGTCGAGCGGCTTGCCGAAGACCACCTTGGGGCGCACGCCCAGCTTGGGAACGGTGCGGCCGGGGGGCATGATCTTCTCGAGGTTGATCATCGCCATGGGCACCACCGGGGCCTTGGCCTCCAGCGCCAGCCGGGCCACGCCGGTCCGCCCCCGGTACAGCTTGCCGTCGGGGGAGCGGGTGCCCTCGGGATAGATCCCCAGCAGCTCGCCGCGCTTGAGCACGCGCAGTCCCGTACGCAGGGCCGCCTCGCTCGCCTTGCCGCCGGAACGGTCGATCGGGATCTGTCCCACGCCGGTGAAGAAGGCCTTGCTGAGGAACCCCTTCACGCCGGTGCCGGTGAAGTACTCGGCCTTGGCGAGGAAGATGATCTTGCGCGGCAGGGGCAGCGGCCCGAAGAAGTGGTCGGAGAACGACAGGTGGTTGCTGACCATGATGGCCGGACCACGCCGCGGCACATTCTCCACGCCCTCCGCGCGAGGTTGCCACAACACGGCCAGAATCGGCCCCAGGATCGCCTTGACCACCCAGTAGAACATTGCTTCAGATCACCCCTGCACACGCGGGGAGCACTGAGGCAGGGTCTGCCGCGTCTCACTGTCCCGCTCGGCCGTCATTGTCCGGAACGCTCCCACCGCGGATGCGGGGAGGCTGACAAGCGTCATCTTCCCACCACGTGCGGGTAACCGCCAAAAGCAGCCAGAACGGACCGGGTCGTCCGTAGCCGGGGAAGGGGGAGCCGCGCCGCGGGGGCACTGTCGAGGATACTCACCACGGGTGACGCCCCCGTCTCCCGACCCGGGCCGCGGGGCCGCCGCAAGCGCGGGAACACGCCGGGCCCCCACGGGGTTCGGGCAGGGGAACGCTAACGTTCTTGCGATGACAAACGCTCACCCGAGCGACTAGCCTCACGGCTGGGGCCGCGATCCCATCGGAGCCCTCCGCCGCACGATCCCGGGAGCAGACCTGTGAGACCGACCAACGCCATCCCCCTGATCCCGGGTGCGGACCCCTTCAGCCACTCGGGTTCAGGCGTCGGTGTCCTGCTCTGCCACGGTTTCACCGGTTCGCCGTACTCGATGCGCCCCTGGGCCGAGTACCTGGCCGAGGCCGGGCTGACCGTCGAACTGCCCCGACTGCCCGGGCACGGCACCACCTGGCAGGACATGGCGACCACCACCACCGACGACTGGTACGCGGAGGTGGAACGGGCGCTGCTCGACCTCGCGGAGCGGTGTGACGAGGTGTTCGTGATGGGACTGTCCATGGGCGGCGCGCTCACCCTGCGCCTGGCCCAGGAGTACCCCGGCATCGTCCAGGGCGTGGTTCTGGTCAATCCCTCCCTCGTGGTGGAGGACCACCGGCTCCCCGTCATCGCGCCGATCCGCCGCCTGGCCGCCCGGCTCCTGCCCACCACCCCCGGTCTGGAGAGCGACATCGCCCTCGAGCAGGCCGGGGAGGGCGGGTACGACCGGGTGCCCACCGCCGCGGCCGCGACACTCCCGAAGCTGTGGCGCACGGTTCAGGGCGGCATGTCCGGTTTGCGGGCGCCGGTTCTGGCCTACCGGAGCCCCCAGGACCACGTGGTGGGGCCGGGCAGTCTGCGTATGCTCGCTAAGAGAGCGGTCAACACCCGGCTGACGATCCACCTGCTTCACGACAGCTACCACGTGGCGACCCTCGACCATGACGCCGCCACCATCTTCGAAGGAAGTCTCGCGTTCGTGCGCGAGCGCAGCAGAAGCGGGGAAGGAGCCGACCGATGACACAACGTCGGGGCAACGGCCTGCTCGCCGACGCCTACGTTCCCCTGATCCTGCTCGCACCCTCACACGCCGACCTCATGCTGGAAGCGCTCCGGCGCAGTGGGATCGCCGCCTACGCGGTCCCTCTGGAAGAGGACGTCCTGGAGCCCACCGGCGGCCAGGCCGAGGACCCGCCCACCGACCACCTGTACGTCGACGCCGAGGAACGCGGCGCCGCCGAACGGGTGCTCGGCTCCGAACTGCCCGACCTCGGCGGCCGCGAACGCGAGACCGGCCCCGACCTGCTGGCGCCGCGCGGCGAGGGCAGGGCCGAGGCCGAGGGGGAGGAGGGCCAGGAGGCGTCGGCCGCGCACGAGGGCGGCGACCCCCCGGTCGGCGGCGACCTGCTGGACGGGCCGCCCGCCAACGTGGACCCCGACGCGCCCCCGGCCAGGAGCAGCGACGAGGACGACGTCTGGAAGGACCTCGTCTCCCGCTTCTACGACGACTCCGAGGGCGTCAGCGAGCAGCGCGGCCGGGTCGCCTGGCCCGACGCGGAGAACCTCAGCGCCCCCGACGAGCAACACACGCGGCTCGGCGACATCCTCGCCAACCTCCCCCGTGACCGGGACTCCGACGAGGACGACGAGCAGTCCCGGGAGGAGGACCGGCGCCGGGCCGAGGCGGAGCTGGAGGGGCACTACGAACCCCCGCCCCCGCCGCCCCTGCTCCAGGGCGACCGCGTGGGCATCGCCGCCTGGTTCGGTCTCCTCGGCGGCCCCGTGCTGCTGTTCGGCGCCGCCTTCCTGGGCATCTCACTGCCCAACTGGATCATGTTCCTGGCCGTCGCTGCTTTCCTGACCAGCTTCGTCGTGCTCATCCTGCGTATGACCGACTCTCGCCCGCCCGGCGACAACGGGCCGGACAACGGGGCGGTGGTCTGAGCCCTGGGCTTCGACGTCCCCCTCTGGCGCGCCTTCGCCCTCTACCGCGCCGTCGCCCTGGTCTACGCCCTGGTACTGGTCGTCCAGTACCACGAGCACCTGGCCAGGCCCTGGCTGGCCTGGGCGGTGCTGGTCGTCATGTCCGGCTGGACCGTGCTGACGACCTACGCCTACGCCCGCCCGGCCTGGCGCACCTGGCGGCTGCTCACCGCCGACCTCGTGGTCGCCTTCGGCTGCCTGTTCGCCACCGGCCTGGCCGCGACCCCCTTCTACCTCACCCAGGCGCCGCCGCTGAGCTCCTACTGGTTCGCCGGGGCCGCGCTGTCGGCGAGCGTCATCTGGGGCCGCCGGGGCGCCGCCACGGTCGCCCTCGCCTACGGGTTCGCCGACATCACCCTGCGCTTGCTCATGGACGCCGCTGTCACCGCAGCCACCGTTCGGGGCGTGGTGCTGCTCCTGCTGGCCTGCCTGGCCGTGGGCTACATGGCCAGGGTCGCCGAGCAGGCCGAGGAGCGCTTCGCCCAGGCGGTGACCCTGGAGGCGCGCATCCGCGAACGCGAGCAGCTGGCCCGATCCATCCACGACTCGGTGCTCCAGGTGCTCGCCCTGGTCCGCCGCCGCGGGGACGAGATCGGCGGGGAGGCCGCCGAACTGGGCCGGATGGCCGGTGAACAGGAGGTGCGGTTGCGCTCCCTGATCACCGACGGCCTGGACTCGGCCGCGGCGGGTTCCTCGGCGCCGGGCGGGGCGCCAGCGCCGGCCACTGCCATGGACCTCAGGGACGCGCTGCGCCGCCTGGAGTCGGTCCGGTTCTCGGTCTCGGCGCCCGCCACCCCGGTGCTCCTGCCCGGGTACGCGGTGGCCGAGCTGACCGCCGCGGTGGCGGCGGCCCTGGACAACGTGGACCGGCACTGCCCGCCGCAGACCCGGGCGTGGGTTCTGGTGGAGGACGAGGAGCACGCCGTCACCGTGACCGTGCGCGACGACGGCCCCGGCATCCCGCCGGGCCGACTGGATCGCGCCCGCGCGGATGGGCGTCTGGGCGTCGCCCAGTCCGTCCTGGGCCGGGTCCGCGACCTGGGCGGCAGCACCGAGCTGTACTCGGAACCGGGAGAGGGCACCGAGATCGAGATGGTCGTCCCCCGTGACCGCCCCCTGCAAGGATTCAGGCGCGGGCGCTGAACTCCAGGCCCGCCTCGGCGAGGGCCCCGTCGAGTACCCGGACCGCTTTGGGGCCCACCCCGTGCAGCGCCAGCAGCTCCGGGCGCGTCATCGAGGACACCTCGGCGAGGGTGGTGAACCCGGCCTGGACCAGCGCCTGGGTCGCCGGTCTGCCGATCCCCCTGGGCAGGTCGCCGACCTTTCCGGGAACCGCGTGCTCGGCGGCGACGGCCCGCTCTGCCAGTTCCCTGGGGGCGTGCACCAGCCAGGCGCGGCGCACCCAGCGGTTGAGCGGCTGTCCGTCGACGTCGGCGAGGGGGACCCGTACCTCGACGGGCGAGGCGCCGTGGGCGCGCAGCTCGGCCGTGCGGTGGGCGGCCAGCAGTTCGTTGGCCTCGGCCGTGGGCAGGACCAGGCTCACCCGTCCCGGACCGTCCACCCAGGCGAACCGCACCCCCTGGACGAAGAACTCGCTCCCCAGCGGCCCGGAGTGCTTCTCGGTGGTCTCGGGGTGTGAGAGCGCTGCCTTGCGCAGCTGGGCTCTGGTCGTCATGCCACCACCCTAGACACCCGCGCCGACACTTCCACCGGGGTGTTCACCGGGGTGGCGCTCCCCGGCCGGGGCGGCGCTCCGTTCACTGGAGCGGCGGCCCGGCACCGGGTTCCTCCTGGTGGGAGAAGCGCTCCTCACCCCAGGGGTCGGCCCGGTTGTGGTAGCCGCGCTCCTCCCAGAACCCGCGCCGATCGCCGACCATGTACTCCACCGACCGCAGCCACTTCACGCTTTTCCACCCGTACAGGTGCGGTACCACGAGGCGCAGCGGGAAGCCGTGCTCGGGGGCGAGCGGGAGGCCGTCGCGGTGGGTGGCGAGCAGGACCCCGTCGTCGAGGAAGTCGTCCAGGCGCATGTTGGCGCTGTAGCCGTACTCGCCCCAGGCCATCACATGGGTGACGTCGGGGGAGGGGGGTGCCAGCCCTACGAGGTCGGCCGCGCGGACCCCTCCCCAGGGGACGTCGGGGACGCTGAAGCGCATCACGCAGTGGAAGTCGCGCACCACGTCCGCGCGGGGCAGACCGCCGAACTCCTCCCAGGTCCACCGGTAGGTGCCCAGGGACTCGGTGGCGCCGAACACCCGGAAGTCCCACCGCTCGGGCCTGAAGGTGGGGACCCGGCCGTAGTGCAGCGGCCTGTGCTCGTACCGGACCGCCTGCCCGGGAGGCAGCCGTAGCCGCTGTCTCCCGCCCGTGCCCGCGGCCTCCTCGCCTTCAGACAACCCGACCCCCGCTCGCTTTCTACGACTTCGGCCCTTCACGTCCGGCCCCCCGGCCCCTGGTGCGTTCCCCGCTCCTTGGGCGGGGGACGCCGGCGTCCTGACATCCTGTCAGGCGCCGAAGAGAGCTAGGTCACTCCCCCCGCCTGTGCGAGGAGTCGCTGACTGTGCGCTATAGTCACAGCCATGCAGCGAAACTTTTGGCGCTTTTATGGCTACCGGCCCCACTCCCCGGTCGCCTGTAAAGCGCTGCGCTGACACAGACGACTTCCCAGGAGCCCCGGGCCGGTAACGGTCCGGGGCTCCTTTGTTTTCGCCCCGGGTCGGACCACCCCCGGCACCGGCGCGACATCCGCGCGGCTCAGCCACCCAACCCACGAAACAGGGAAACCACATGGTCATCGTTATGGCGCCGGGCGCCACCGCCGACAACATCGACGCGCTCGTCGAGCTGGTCACCTCCGCCGGAGGCGAGGCCTACGTGACGCGCGGTGTGAGCCGCACGATCATCGGCCTGGTCGGCGACGTCGAGCGCTTCCAGGACCTCGGCCTGGCCGCCAAGCCCGGTGTCAGCGACGTCCTGCGCATCTCGGCCCCGTACAAGCTGGTCAGCCGGGAGAACCACGACAGCCGTACCGTGGTCAGCGTGCGCGGCGTCCCGATCGGCGGCGACAACATGACCGTCATCGCCGGTCCGTGCGCGGTCGAGACCCCCGAGCAGACCCTCGAGGCCGCCCGGATGGCCAGGGCCGCCGGCGCCGCCCTCCTGCGCGGTGGCGCGTACAAGCCCCGCACCTCCCCGTACGCCTTCCAGGGGCTGGGCGAGGAAGGCCTGAAGATCCTCGCCGACGTGCGCGAGAAGACCGGCCTGCCCATCGTCACCGAGGTCGTGGACGCCGCCGACGTCGAGCTGGTCGCCTCCTACGCGGACATGCTCCAGGTGGGCACCCGCAACATGCAGAACTTCGCCCTGCTCCAGGCGGTCGGCGACGCGGGCAAGCCCGTCCTGCTCAAGCGCGGCATGAGCGCGACCATCGAGGAGTGGTTGATGGCCGCCGAGTACATCGCACAGCGCGGCAACCTCGACATCGTCCTGTGCGAGCGCGGCATCCGCACCTTCGAGAAGGCCACCCGCAACACCCTGGACATCAGCGCCGTCCCGGTGGCGCAGAACCTGACCCACCTGCCGGTGATCGTGGACCCGTCGCACTCCGGCGGCAAGCGGGACCTGGTGCTGCCGCTCTCCCGCGCGGCCATCGCGATCGGCGCCGACGGCGTGATCGTGGACGTGCACCCGAGCCCGGAGACCGCCCTGTGCGACGGGCCCCAGGCGCTGCTGGAGGAGGACTTGGCCGAGCTGCGCGACCTGTCCGCCACCCTGGCCACCCTGAGCGGCCGCACCCTCACCCCGGCGCCCGAGCGCGAGCTCGCCGCCCTGTGACGTGCCGGTCTGACGGCTGAGACAAGGGTGCCCCGGACGCTTGTGAGCGTCCGGGGCACCGTGCGCAGGTGCGGCCCCTGTGACCGACCTGCGTTACCGAGCCGGGGCGGCGGCCTTGGCGGCGCTGGGAGTGACCCGGCCGGGCGCGGCCTCGCCCAGGAAGCTGGGCTTGTGCAGCTGGGCCGTGGTGACCAGCTGCTCGGCCAGCTCCTCGGCGTCCAGGCGCTTCTCGATCTGGCGCAGGTCCGGGATCTTGGCCGCGGTCTCCACCTGACGCGGGGTCAGCATCGTGCAGCAGTCCTCGTCGGGCAGCTCCGAGATGGCCAGCGTCCCGATCTTGCGGGCCTGGTCCATGATCTCGGTCTTGTCCATGCCGATGAGCGGCCGCAGGATCGGCAGGTCCACGGCGTCGTCCAGGGCGGTGATGTTGGTCATCGTCTGACTGGACACCTGGCCCAGGGCGTCACCGGTGATCAGGCACTCGGCCTTGAGGTCGTCGGCCAGGGCCTCGGCGGTCTTGAGCATCAGACGGCGCTGGGCGACGATCTGGAGCCGCTCGATACCGGAGCTCTTCAGCTGCTGCTGGGCCTTGCCGAAGGGCACCACGAACAGTCGTGAACCCACCTGGTAGCGGTCCAGCTGGCGGACCAGGCTGTAGGCCTTGTAGATGGACTCGGGGCCGGTGAAGGGCATCCCGGAGAAGTGCAGGAAGTCGACCTTCAGGCCGCGCCGGATCATCCGGTGGGCGGCGACGGGGGAGTCGATGCCACCGGACATCAGCACCAGGCCGCGACCGCTCATCCCGGCGGGCAGACCGCCCTGGCCGGGGATGCCGTCGGTGAAGACGAACGCCTCGTCCTTGTCGATCTCGACGTACAGGGTGTTGTCGGGGCGCTTGAGGTTCACCTTGTAGCCGTGCGCCTCGATGATCTTGGACCCGAGGAACCCGGCCAGCTTGCCGGAGTCCATCTCGAAGCGCTTGTCGCGGCGGCGGGCGCGCACCGCGAAGGTGCCCTCGCGGCCGGCCATCGAGCGCACGCCGATGTCCACGATGGCGTCCAGGTCCTTGGCCACCCGGCGCACCAGGTGCACCCAGACCACGCCCATGACGTTGGCCATGCGGTCGGCGATCTCGGCGACCTCGAGGTCGGAGGCGCCGGGCTTGCGCACGATGATCACACCGGCGCCGCGCTGGGAGAGGCGGATGTCGCCCAGGTCGCGCACGGAGGCGCGGATGTTGTTGTGCAGGCGGCGCTCGAACAGCTTGCGGTTGGAGCCCTTGAGAACGATCTCGCCGAGCTTCATGAGCACGCAGAGCTCGCCGAGCCCGGCGTCGGCTCCGACCTCGGTTACGGGGAGCGGCGCGGACTCCAGCGACGCGGACATGGTGCTACCTCCGGAGGGTGATGCCTGGGTTTCGCGAAAGGACGACGCCTTCCAGTATCGAACAATCCCCGGACCGCTCGGTCCATTCCCGGTCCCGGCCGCACCGGGGTGAGACCCCGGACACGGCCGCGGCCCCTCCCGGGCGGGAAGGGGCCGCGGCGGGGGCGGGAGTGACTAGCCGAAGAAGACCTCGGCCTCCTCGTAGCGCTCCGCGGGAACGGTCTTGAGGGTGTCGGTGGCCTCGGCCAGGTCCACCCGCACGATGTCGGTGCCCTGCAGGCCGACCATCTTGCCGAAGGACTTGTCGTGCACCGCCTCGATGGCGTTCACGCCCAGGCGGGTGGCGAGCACCCGGTCGAAGGCGGTGGGGGTGCCGCCGCGCTGGACGTGGCCCAGCACGACCGAGCGGGACTCCTTGCCGGTGCGCTTCTCGATCTCCTCGGCCAGGGTCTGGCCGATACCGCCCAGGCGCACGTGGCCGAAGGCGTCCTTCTCACCGGTGGCCAGTTCCAGCTGCCCCTCCTTGGGGTGGGCGCCCTCGGCGACCACGAGGATGGGGGCGTACTGGGTCTCGAAGCGGCTCTCGACGTGCTTGACGACCTCGTCCATGTCGAACGGGCGCTCGGGGATGAGGATGACGTTGGCGCCCGCGGCCATGCCCGAGTGCAGGGCGATCCACCCGGCGTGGCGGCCCATGACCTCCACGACGAGGGCGCGGTGGTGCGACTCCGCCGTGGTGTGCAGGCGGTCGATCGCCTCCATGGCGATGTTGACCGCGGTGTCGAACCCGAACGTGTAGTCCGTGGCGTTGAGGTCGTTGTCGATGGTCTTGGGCACGCCCACGACGTTGACGCCGCGGTCGTGCAGCTGGCGGGCCACACCCAGGGTGTCCTCGCCGCCGATGGCGATCAGGGCGTCGACGCCCAGCCCGGCCATGTTGTCCTTGACCCGCTCGACACCGCCCTCGATCTTCATCAGGTTGGTGCGGGAGGAGCCCAGGATCGTGCCGCCGCGCGGGAGGATGCCGCGCACGGCGCTGATGTCCAGGGGCATGGTGTCGCCCTCCAGGGGGCCGCGCCAGCCGTCCCGGAAGCCGATGAACTCGTACCCGTAGTCCTTGATGCCCTTCCGGACCACGGCGCGGATGACCGCGTTCAGACCAGGGCAGTCTCCACCGCCGGTCAGCACCCCGACTCGCATACGACTTCTCCTCGACGTTGTGGGTGTTCACGGCGCAAGGCGCCATATGGTCTAGACCATAGTGGGCCCGGGCTCCCCGGGCCAACCCCTGCGCAAAGAAGCTTTCCGAAACTCCGGACTTTCTGACACCCGGCTTTCCGTAACCTTCGCGGAAGTGGAGCCAAGGCCACCGCACCGCGGCCGCGTCCGGCGGTGCCGAAGGGGAGAGCTCGCCGAGGTCATTCGTCCAAGCCCCGGTCGATGGCGTAGCGGACCAACTCCACCCGGTTGTGCAGGTGCAGCTTGGTGAGGGTGTTCTGGACGTGGTTCTGGACCGTGCGGTGGGAGATGGTGAGGCGGCGCGCGATCTGTTTGTACGCCAGTCCCTTGGCGACCAGCCGCAGCACCTCGGTCTCGCGCGGGGTCAGCACCGGCGCGTCATCGGAAGGCTTCTCCTCGGCCGACAGCCGCCGGTACTCGCCGAGCACCAGACCGGCCAGCCCGGGCGTGTAGACCGCTTCGCCGGTGTGGACCCGCCGGACGGCGTCCAGTAGCTCCTCGCGCCCGGCGGACTTCACGAGGTAGCCGGTGGCCCCGGCCTTGACCGCGGCCAGCACGTCGTCGCTCTCTCCGCTGGCCGACAGCACCAGGACCCGAGGGGGGTCGGCCAGCGCCACCATGGCCGCGGTCAGTTCCACGCCGTTGGTGTCGGGCAGGTGCAGGTCCACCACGGCCAGGGTGGGCCGCACCGCGGGGGCGATCCGCAGCGCCTTGGCGCCGTCGCCCGCCGTCCCCACCACCGTGAGGCCGGCCTCGGTCAGGTCACGCGCCACCGCTTCGCGCCACATCGGGTGGTCGTCCACCACCAGTACCCGGATCTCGTCGCCGCTCATGCCGCTGACGATAGCGCGCGACCCCCCTTCCGCACAGGGGAAGAGGGGTCGCGGTTGCTCAGGTCCGCTTCGTGCGGCCGGCCGCCGGATCAGTTGTTGCCGCGGCCGTTCCCGTTACCGTTCCCGTTGCCGTTCCCGCGTCTGTCGTCGTCATCGTCGTCGTCGAGGTCGCCAAGGCCGATGCCGCCGGGGGTGGCGGTGATCTTGATCTTGGTGCCCTCCGGGGCGGTGCCGGTGTGCGACTGGTGGCCGATCCTGCGGCCGCCGAAGATCCGTTCGACCTCGACCTCGAACCCGGCGTCCTCCAGGGCGTCGCGGGCGTCGCGGATGGAATCACCGACCACGTCGGGGATCTCGACCTCGGGCGGACCGCTGGACACGGTCAGGGTGACGGTGGCGCCGGGACCGACGTTGGTGCCGGTGTCCGGGCTCTGGCTGATCACCGTGCCCTCGTCGATGCTCTCGCTCTCCTCCTCGACCACCTCGACCGTCAGGCCCAGGTCGCTGAGGGTCTCCTCGGCGTCCTCCCGGGTCTCCCCGGCCAGGCTGGGCACCGGGATGCCGCTGCTGACGGTGAGCGTCACCGTGCCCTCGCGGTCGGCCTCCGCACCCGCCTCGGGGCTGGTGGCGAGCACCTCGCCCGGAGCGTTGTCCGGGGAGTCCTGCTTCTCCTGGACGATGTTGCCCTCGTCGAAACCGAGGTCCTCCAGGGCCTTGACCGCGTTGGCGAAGTCGTCGCCCACCAGGTTGGGCATGGACACCTCCTGCGGCCCCTTGGACAGGAACACCGTCACCTCGTCGCTGGGAGACAGGCGTTCGCCGGCCTCGGGGTCGGTCCTGCCGACCTGACCGGCTTCGGCCTCGTCGCTGTAGACGGTCTCGTCGGACAGCTCGAAGACCAGCCCGGCGCCGCGGATCTGCTCACTGGCGGCCTCGGGGCCCAGCCCCACCACGTCCGGGACGGACTCGAACTGGCCGATGAGGAACCACCAGCCCGCCACACCCACGACCAGGGCCATGACGGCCGCGCCGACCACCAGCATGCGGTTGCGCGAGAACCACGACCCGCCCCCCTCGGGGTAGTCGTCGTACTCGTCGTCGTACTCGACCGGCGGCAGGTCGGCGCCGTTCATGTCCACGACCATGGTGGCGTTCTCGGTACCCGGACCTGCGCCGCCCGCGATCAGCTGGGGCGCGGTCATGGTGGCCGCGGAGTTCGCCTGCGGTGCCACGGGGGCCAGCGGGGCGCCCGCGGCCGCGCCCGTGACGGTGTCCGGCAGGGTCCGAAGGACGTCCAGGACCTTGGCCAGGTACTGGCCCGCGTTGCTCGGCCGGTACTTCGGGTCGCGCTCGGTGGCCTTGGTGACCAGCGCGTCCACCTCGGCGGGCAGGTTGGGCAGGAAGTGCGAGGGCCGCGGAACGTCCTCGTTCACGTGCTGGTAGGCGATCGCGATCGGCGTCTCACCGGTGTGCGGCTGCCCGCCGGTGAGCAGCTCGTAGAGCATGATGCCCGCGGCGTAGACGTCGCTGCGCGCGTCGGCCACGCCCTTCTCGATCTGCTCGGGCGCCAGATAGGCGGCGGTGCCCATGAGCGTGCCGGTGCGGGTCAGTCCCTGGTTGGACTGCTCCACCGCGCGGGCCAGACCGAAGTCGGCTACCTTGACCCGGCCGTCCTTGCTGATCAGGACGTTCTCGGGCTTGACGTCGCGGTGCACCATGCCGGCCTGGTGGGCGGCGCCCAGCGCGGCCAGCACCGAGGCCATGAAGTTCAGGGCCTGCTTCGGAGCCAGTCGTCCGCGGTCCTTGAGCAGGTCGCGCAGGGTCTGGCCGGGCACGTACTCCATCGCCAGGAAGACGTGTCCCTGGTCCTCACCCTGGTCGAAGACCTGCACGACGTTGGGATGGGAGAGCTTGGCGACCGAGTGGGCCTCGTTGATGAACCGCTGGACGAAGGTGGGGTCCTGGGCCAGGGAGGGGTGCATGACCTTCAGGGCCAGACGTCGGTCCAGTCTGAGGTCGTGGGCGACGTACACCGTCGCCATGCCGCCACCGGCGATCCTTGACTCGACGAAGTAGCGACGGTCCAGCGTCGCGCCTACTAGCGGGTCGGAAGTCGTCATGTCCACGACGGAGTAGTGTCCTTGCTGCGGGGAGCGCGGGCGGTCGCGGCCGGTGGCGCGTACCCGACACCTGGTGTCGAACCGCCACGATAGCGGAATACGGTGTCAGGTCCTGCCCCGCGGTTCACGGTCGCGGCGCCCCCGTGTCCACCGTCATGGAAACCGACGAGGTCATCGGCGTGGGGCGTTCGCGCCTGGGCGGTCTGTCGGTGCGGTGCCGCGGGCGGCACATACACCCCTCCCACGGTAGGGGACGGAGCCAAACCCGGCCGTGACGCCGCGCTGGACTTCTCTTTGCCCGCGCGCCCTCCCGGGCTCTGACCTCTCCGACCTCCTACCGCGGGATGGGCCGTGTGTTCGCTCAGACGACGTCGGGGCTGGAGGCCTGGGCGTGTCTGCGGACCGGGATGCGACCGGCCAGCCGGGCTCCGCGCCCGGCCCGGACGGCGTCGCGCATCGCGGCGGCCATGCGCACCGGCTCCTGGGCGCGGGTCACGGCCGTGGCCAACAACACCGCGTCGCAGCCCAGCTCCATCGCCAGGGCGGCGTCACTCGCGGTCCCGATGCCCGCGTCCACGATCACCGGGACGTCGGCCTGCTCGACGATGAGCTCCAGGTTGTGCGGGTTGCGGATCCCCAGCCCCGAGCCGATCGGTGCGGCCAGCGGCATGACGGCGGCGCAGCCCAGCTGCTCCAGGCGTCGCGCCAGCACGGGGTCGTCGTTGGTGTAGGGCAGGACGGTGAAACCGTCGTCGACGAGCGCCTCGGCGGCGTCCAGCAGCTCCACGGGGTCGGGCAGGAGGGTGTGCTCGTCGGCGACCACCTCCAGCTTCACCCAGTCGGTGCCCAGGGCCTCACGCCCCAGCCGGGCGGTGCGCACGGCGTCGGTGGCGGTGAAACAGCCGGCGGTGTTGGGCAGCGGCCGGATCTCGTTGCGCTCCAGGACGTCCCACACCGAACCCTGCGTGCCCGGGGTGATCCTGCGCATCGCCACGGTGGTGAGCTCGGTCTCCGAGGCCAGCAGGGCCTCCTCCAGGACCTCCAGGGAGGGCGCCCCGCCGGTGCCGGTGATCAGCCGCGAGCCGAAGGAGACCCCCGCGATGACCAGTGGGTCCTCGAGGGGCACCGCGCTGCCGGAAGCCGGTGCGTCGCCAGCGGTGCGTGTGATGGTCGTTTCGGACATGGCTGTCAGCCTCCCTGCACTGCGGTGAGTACGTCCACGCGGTCGCCCGCGGCCAGCGCGGTGTCCGCCCACACGGCGCGGGGCACCACCTCGTCGTTGACGGCCACCGCGATCCCGCCGCGGATCTCGCCGTCCCCGGCCGAGGTCAGGTCGCGCACGACCGCCTCCACCGTGGCCGCCGCGGTCTCCTGGGCCTGGCCGTTGATGATCAGTTCCACTGCTTCTCCCACGTCTTCTACTCCCACGTCCATCTGTCGGCGGCGAACCGGCGCGCGTGCGAGGGCAGCGCGCCGGTGACCAGGGCCTCGGCCATGACCTCGCCGGTCACCGGGGCGAGCAGCACCCCGTGCCGGAAGTGCCCGGCGGCCAGGTGCAGGCCGGGGACCCGAGTGGGCCCCAGCAGGGGTTCGTTGTCGGGCGAGCCCGGCCGCAGCCCCACACAGGTCTCGGTGATCTCCAGCTCGCTCACCCCCGGGACGAGTTCGCGCGCGTCCCGCAGGACTTGCCAGAGCCCGCCCACGGTCAGGGAGGTGTCGTGACCCAGCTCTTCCTGGGTCGCGCCCACGATCACCTCGCCGTCGGCCCGGGGCACCAGGTACACCGGGAAGCCGCGGACCAGGCCGCGCACGGTGCGGTTGACCAGCGGGGGCTCCCCGGCGGGGACCCGGGCGCGCAGCAGCTGCCCCTTGACCGGGCGCAGCGGTGGCACCACCGGCTCGGGCACCTTGACGCGATCGCCCCAGCAGCCCGCGGCCAGGACGACCTGATCGGCGGGGAGGGTGAAAGGCAGTGCGCCGAAGGCGTCCGTCGAGGGCGGTGGCGGGTCCGCCAGGCGCACGCCCAGCCGGGCGCCGTCGGGGCCGGGGGAGGTGACCTCCTCGGCGTGTCCGGCGATCTCGCGCACCCCCGCCCGCTCACCGGCCCGGGCCAGCGCCAGCAGCAGCCTGCGCGGGTCCACGGAGTGGTCCTCGGGGGCCAGCACCCCGCCGCGCACACCCGGGGCGAGTGTGGGCTCCAGGCGTCGGCACTCGCGGCTGGTGAGTCGTTCGGTGGCGATGCCCAGGCGCTGTTGGAGGGCGTGCAGGTCGGTCAGGACCGCCAGGTCGTCGCGGTCGAAGGCGACCAGCAGCGTCCCGGTGCGCCGGTATCCGACGTCGAAGCCGCCGGCTTCCTGGAGTTCGGTGACGAAGTCGTCGTACAGGCGCGCGGAGCGCACGCCGAACTCCATCAGCTCCTCCTCCCCGAACACCGCTTCGGTGGCGGGGGTGAGCATGCCGGCCGCGACGGTCGAGGAGGCGCGGGCGTCGGAGGGCTCGGTGACCGGGTCGGGTTCGACCAGGGTGACGGCCAGGCCGCGCTGTGCGGCCCGCCAGGCGGTGACCCGTCCGATGACCCCGCCGCCGATCACCACGACGGTATTGGTAGGACGAATCTGTTCGTGAGGAGGAACTTCGAAGGTGCGCACGGCGCCGTGTTCCACTCCCTTCGCCGGCATGACCCGGATCAGGTTCGTGCGGTCGGAAGCGGTGAGCCTCCCTCTCAGCCGGGTCCACCCGGCTCCCGCGGGACGTGTCTGTTCAACCTCCATCCTAGGGGAGGACGTCCAGCGGGGAGTGGTGGGGATCTCCGAGACGGGCGCCCCCACGCCGCCCGATGGTCTCCGGGAAGCGGCGGGGTGTGGCAGATTGGTGGGGTGACACAAAGCGATCGTGAACTCGACGAACTCGTCGGCGAATGGCTGACCCTGCGTGAGGCGGCCAGGCCGCTGGGCGTGAGCCCCAACCGGATCAAGACCTACATCCGTGAGAACCGCCTGATGGGCGTGGTCCGCGCCGGTGAGCTCTCCATCCCCGCCGCCTTCCTGGACGGCGACGACCTGGTCAAGGGCCTGCCGGGCACCATCGTGCTGCTCACCGACGCCGGTTTCTCCACCGAGGAGGCCCTGCGCTGGCTGTTCACCCCGGACGACACCCTGCCGGGTACGCCGATCCAGGCCATGCGCGAGAACCGGGGCACCGAGGTGCGCCGCCGGGCCCAGGGCATGGCTTTCTAGCAGTACGGAGCATGGCGTTCCAGCGACGTGCCGTGGAGCCTGCCCTAGGCCGCTGGTGTTCCAGGGCCTAGGGTGGATGGTGTGAGGACCAGCCACGGAACCAGCCTGCGCAAGCGCCTGGACGCATCCCTTCTGTACCTGTGCACCGACGCTCGGACCGGGCGCGGTGATCTCGCGGAGTTCGCGGACGCCGCCCTGGCCGGGGGAGTGGACATCATCCAGCTCCGGGACAAGGGCCTGGAGGCCCGCCAGGAGCTGGCCGCGCTCGAGACCATGCGGGAGGCGTGCGAGCGCCACGGGGCCATGCTCGCGGTCAACGACCGAGCCGACATCGCCCGCGCGGTGCGCGCCGACGTCCTGCACCTGGGCCAGCGCGACCTGCCCGTGCCCATGGCCCGCGACATCGTCGGCGCCGATCCGGTCATCGGCCGGTCCAACAACGACCCCGAGGCGGCCGCGCGTTCCGCGGAGGAGCCCGGGAGCGACTACTTCTGCGTGGGCCCGACCTGGGCGACCCCGACCAAGCCGGGGCGTCCGGCGGCCGGGCTCGAACTGGTGGAGCGCGCCGCCGCGCTGGCCACCGACCGGCCGTGGTTCGCGATCGGCGGTATCGACCTCACCAACATCGACCGGGTGCTGAGCGCCGGGGCCACCCGGGTGGTCGTGGTGCGCGCGATCACCGAGGCCGAGGACCCCCGGGCGGCGGCCAACGCGCTCAAGGCCCGGCTGACCGCCCGCGTCGACAACACCTGACCGGCACTGCCACGGCCCCGGAACCCGAGAAGGGGTTCCGGGGCCGCGGCAGTGTGTGCCGTGGCCCCCGCGGGAGGCCGCCCCTCGGGGCGACGGCACGTTCTGGGCGGCCCGGGCATCGTGCCCGGGCGGCGGAACCGGTCAGAGGCGTTCGACGACCATGGCGTTGGCCAGTCCGCCCGCCTCGCACATCACCTGGAGCCCGAAGCGGCCGCCGTGCTCGTGCAGGCCGTGGGTGAGGGTGGTGGCCAGCCGGGCGCCGCTGGCGCCGAGCGGGTGGCCGATCGCGATGGCGCCGCCGTTGACGTTGACCCGGTCCAGGTCGGCGCCCAACTCGTCGGCCCAGGCCAGCACCACGGGGGAGAAGGCCTCGTTGACCTCGAACAGGTCGATGTCGGCCAGGGCCAGCCCCGCGCGGGCGAGCAGCTTCTCGGTGGCCGGGATGATCGCGGTGAGCATGTACAGCGGGTCGTCGGCGGCCACCGCGAAGGAGTGGAAACGGGCCAGCGGGGTCAGCCCCAGCTCCTCGGCGCGGCTGCGGCTCATCACCAGCACGGCCGCGCTCCCGTCGCTGAGCGGGCTGGCGTTGGCCGCGGTCACCTTCCAGTCGATCTGCGGGAAGCGGCGCTCGGCGGCCTCGTCGTAGTAGGCGGGGCGCAGCCGGGCCAGGGTGCCCAGATCCCCGCCCTCGCGGATCCCCTCGTCCCGGGTGAGCCCGGCCAGCGGGGCGAGCTGGGTGTCGAAGGCGCCCCGTTCGGTGGCCTCGGCGGCCCTGGCGTGGCTGGTCAGGGCGAACTCGTCCAGCCGGGTGCGGGGCAGGTCCCACTTGGCGGCGATGAGTTCGGCGGAGATCCCCTGGCCGACCCACCCCTCGGGGTAGCGGGCGCCGAAGCCCTCGCCGAAGGGGTCGTCGGAGCCGGCCAGGTTGGCCCCCATCGGTACCCGGCCCATGGACTCCACCCCGGCGGCCACGACCACGTCGTAGGCGCCCGACATCACGCCCTGCGCGGCGAAGTGCAGTGACTGCTGGCTGCTGCCGCACTGGCGGTCCACGCTGACGCCCGGTACGGATTCGGGGTACCCGGCGGCGAGCAGGGCCCTTCGGGTGATGTTGAAGGCCTGCTCGCCGACCTGGGTGACGACCCCGCCGATGACGTCGTCGATCACGGCGGGATCGATCCCGGTGCGGTTCACGAGCGCGCGCAGGCTGTGCGCGAGCAGGTCCACGGAGTTGACGCCGTGCAGGGCCCCGTCCGGTTTGCCCCGCCCGACGGGGGTGCGGACCGCGTCGACGATGACGGCTTCGATCATGACTGCCCTTTCCCGGGTGGCTCGTGCCTGCTGACTATACATATCTATAGCCAGCTTGGCCAGGGCGGGATTCGGGTCAGCGCCGTCCGGCCCGGTGCAACAGCCACTGGGTCAGTGCCGGGGCGGCCGGGGTGAGCCAGCCCGGCCAGAGCGCCAGCGCGGTGGCCTGGCCGCCGACGGGTGCCCCGGAGGTGAGTTCGCGCAGGGTCTCGATGGCCGGGGTGACCGGCTGCCGCTCAGCGAACCCGCCCAGGGAGGACGGCAGCCCCTCCACCGGTACGAAGGCCGAGGACGGGTAGGGCACGAACAGCGCGACGAAGGCGAACTCCTCCCGCACGGGGTCGCCTTCCGGGTCGCCCGGTCAGGGAACGAGTAGGACCTTGCCCAGCACCCGGCGTCCCTCCAGGGCGGCGTGCGCCTCGGCGGCGCGCTCCAGCGGCAGGGTCAGCCCCACGTGCGGCCGGACGTGTCCGGCCCGGGCCTCCTCCAGGATCAGCCGGACCAGGTCCCTGTGCCCCGCCCCGTCCGGCGGGTCCAGGTCGAACAGGCCCAGGGCGGTGATCCCGCGGCGTTCGGCCTCCGCCTCGTCGACCTGGGCGAACTCACCGCTGGCGGTCCCGTAGCTGACGAACCGGCCGCCGTCGGCGGTGGCGGCGAAGGCGGCGGTGCCCAGGGTCCCACCCGCACCGTCGACCACCACGTCCGCGCCGTTCCCGGTGATCCCGGCGACCCGCCGCACCCATCCGGGTTCGGAGTAGTCCACCGTCTCCTCGGCTCCCAACTCGCGGGCCAGGGCCAGTTTCTCCGGGCCCCTGGCCGCACCGATCACCCGGGCCCCGGCGAGCCGGGCCAACTGGACCACCAGGCTGCCCGCGCCCCCGGTGGCGGCCAGCACCAGGACCCAGGAGTCAGGGGTGAACCGGGCGGCCCGTTCCAGGGTCAGGGCGGTCGCCCCATCGATCATCAACGCGAGGGCGTCGGCGGCGTTCATGCCCTCGGGCACCCTGACCAGGGCGTCCTCGTGAACCACTGCCCGCTCGGCGTAGCCGCCGACCGGCAGCCTGGCCCGGTCGTCCGCCGTGTCCGGTTCCCCCGTCTCCCCGACGACCTCGGCGCCCAGCCACGCCGGGTCCGTCCCCGGTCCCCCCGCCACGACCCTGCCCGACACGCCCCCGCCGGGCACGTACGGCGGGGTGACCGGGAAGTGGTTCCCGGCCAGCCCGGAGCGGATGAGGGTGTCCAGGTAGATGATGTTGACACCGCTCACCTCCACCAGTACCTGGCCGGGGCCCGGCACCGGGTCGGGTGCATCTCGGACGACCAGCACCTCGGGGCCGCCGAACTCGTCCACTCGTACCGCGCGCATGTCCACCACACTCCTTCTCGGGGGTCGTTCCCCCGGAACCCACAGTGCTTCCTCAACTAATGTTGAGGTCAAGGGGCGCCAGGGAGGGAACACGGCCGGGGAGCGCGGGGCCGGAGAAGACGGAACCGCCGCGCACGGGGCACGGCGGTGGCGAGAAGAAGCAGGGGCGCGGTCAGACCGCGACGTGGGAGAGCGCGCTCGGATGGCGGCGCAGGAAGCCCTCTATCGACTGTGCGGGATGCCCGGTCAGGTCGGGGACGGTGGTGGCGACCACGTCCATCTCCCCGGCCG
Organism: Nocardiopsis metallicus; assembly: GCF_014201115.1. Classification (GTDB taxonomy): domain Bacteria; phylum Actinomycetota; class Actinomycetes; order Streptosporangiales; family Streptosporangiaceae; genus Nocardiopsis; species Nocardiopsis metallicus. The sequence goes on along the minus strand of NZ_JACHDO010000001.1, from coordinate 3,208,609 downwards.
CGATCGCCGAGTACGACGAGGCCCAACCCTCGATCTCCCACTCGGCCGCCCCGGTCCTTCGGCGCGACTCCAGCGCCTCCTCCCAGGTCTCGGGCACGTACTGGATGCTCCGGCCGGTCAGTCGGCCCAGCTTCGCCACGGTTGCGCCTACCGACAGGGCCTCGGGCCCCGTCACGTCGTAGGTCGTCTCCTCGGAGGCGGCCACCACCACGGGGTCGGTCAGCACGGCCGTGGCCACGTCCGCCACGTCGTCCCGCGAGACCCACGCGATCCTGCCGTCCCCGGCAGGTCCGCGCACCACGCCCTCATCGTCCACCCAGTGCGGCAGCAGGTCCAGGTACAGGCTGGGTCTCAGGAACGTGTGCGCGACCCCCGTCGACCGGATGTGCGCCTCCGTGAAGAAGTGCGTGCGGGCGAAGGTGAACGTGGACGCCGGGCCCGCACCGAGGAACGACAGGTACACGATCCTGGACACTCCGGCACGGACCGCCCCGTCCACCGCGCTCAGGTGGGTCTGGAGCCGGTCCTCCGACTCGGTCGCCGAGACCAGGAAGAGCGTGTCCACGCCGCGGCAGGCCCGCTCGAAGGCGTCGGTGTCCTCGTAGACCGCCATCGCCGCGCTGCTCTCCGGGTACTCCGGCGCCCGGTTGATGTCGCGCACGATGAGGCGCTGCGCCAGCCCGAGCCTGGCGATCCGCGCGGCCACACGCCCGCCCAGCGCACCAGTGGCCCCGGTCACCCCTATGGTGTGGTTTGTCATGTGTTCGTCGCCCATGAAAACCCATCCTGGGGTATGACCGGTCGTCGAGCGCTCATCGGCGCGCCCCTTTTTGCGGCTGCCGGTCAGGGGGTGGTGCGCTCTTGGTGCGCACCCTCCGCAACGCCCTGCTCCGCCGCTCCGCTTGTTCCGGGCGGCCCCGCTGACTCGGGCGCTCCTGCCGCTCCGACCGCTCCGGACGGCTTCCGGTAGGCCAGCTTGCGCAGCAGGACCTCCGCCGGTCCGCGCCGCCCCGAGCGTTCCAGGGCGTAGGCGGCCGCCACCGTGACCAGCCACACGGCGATCGCGTACAGGAACATCGTCCACGAGGACATGTGCTCGGCCAGCCCCAGTCCCCAGGCGGCCAGGATCGGCGCGCACAGCACCGACTGGGCCAGGTAGGCGCTGAGCGAGCGCTTGCCGGTGGCGCTCAGGGCGGTCACCACCGGGCCCCGGGTCCGCCCGCGCTCCTGCAGCCGGTGCGCCACCAGGGCGATCAGCGCCACGTAGCCCACGCCGCAGAACACGCCGGTCAGCATGTGCGGCATGGTCAGCATCTGCCCCTGCGCGGCGGTCAGGTCCCAGACCCCGGTCTGGGCCAGGGCCATGGGCAGTCCGCCCAGCCAGCCCACCGAGATGCCGACCACGGCCGTTCGGCGCAGCGCCCCCAGGTGCCGTCCGGGCTCCTCCAGGAAGCCGCGGCGCGCCGCCCAGAAACCGAGCAGGATCGCCGCGGGGACGGCCAGGCCCAGCAGCCCCTGGCCGACGACGACCAGCGGCCAGGTCATCACCCGCAGCAGCGCGGCGGACAGGAAGGACGGGTCGCCGATGTTGGCTGCCGCCTGGCTCATGTCGAAGCCCGTCGGGGCTTCGGCACCGGCGTCGCTGACGAACGGCAGGGCCAGGAGGCTGACCGCGGCCAGCAGCGCCATCAGGCCGGTCAGCACACCGCCCCACACGAGCAGGGTCACGTCCTTGCGGCGGAAGAACAGCCATCCCAGCACCAGCCCGGCCAGGCCGTAGGCGCCGAGGATGTCGCCCATCCACAGCAGTAGGGCGTGGAAGAAACCGAAGACCAGCAGCCACAGGTTGCGGCGGCGCAGCAGGGCGTTGACGCTGCGGACGTCGGCGCCCGCCGCCTGTTGGCGCCGGGCCAGCTGCACCATGCCGTAGCCGAACAGGAAGGCGAACATCGGGTAGCTGCGCATGTCCACGGCCATGACCGTGAAGAACTGCGCGGCGCTGTCGAGGGCGCCCTCGGGCTCCGGGTGCATGGTGGTTCCGGTGCTCGGCGCCGCCCACAGGTACCAGACCGTGTTGGCCAGGGCGATGAACAGCAACATGAAGCCGCGGGCGAGGTCGGGGGCGAGCGCCCGCTCGGCCGAGCCGGTCGGCCCGAGCACGGCGGTGGTTCTGGACATGGCAGGGCTCCGATTTCAAGATCTATCGTGACTTCCGATTCAAGTCGGAACCGGATAGACGGCGCAACCGGAAAAGGCATGGGAAAACCCCCGAAGTCCTCAGGGGCGACCCCTAAGGGCTTCGGGGGTTCGGGTGTCGGTAGCCCGGGTGCTCGCAGTCCGAGTGCCGAGGTATCAGTGGGAGCGCCGGGTCGCGGCCACGACCAGGTCGCCGAGCGGGCCGCGGGCGGACTCGTCCAGCTCCGGACTGTCCAGGGCGGCCACCGCCCGCTCCGCGTACTCGGAGACCATCGACTCACAGGCGGCCAGCGCGCCGGAGGACTCGATCAGCCCGCACATCCACTCCACCGACTCCACCGAGAGGTCCGGCGTGCCCAGCAGGCTCAGGAAGCGTTCGGCGTCGGCCGCGCCGGAGCGGGACAGCGTCTCGGCCACGATCAGGGTGCGCTTGCCCTCGCGCAGGTCGTCACCGGCGGGCTTGCCGGTGGTGGAGGGGTCGCCGAACACGCCGAGCACGTCGTCGCGCAGCTGGAAGGCGATCCCCAGCGGGATGCCGTAGTCGGTGTAGGCGCCGGCCAGTTCCTCGCCGCGCCCGGCCAGGGCGGCACCCAGGTGCAGCGGCCGTTCCACCGTGTACTTCGCCGCCTTGTAGCGCATCACCCGCAGCGCGGCCTCGCGGGTGGCGGTACCCCGGACCTGTTCCAGGGTGTCCAGGTACTGGCCGGCCATCACCTCGGTGCGCATCGCGTCGAAGGGGGGCCGGCCGCCCTGGAGGGTCTGCGGCGGGAAACCGCTCGCCTGGTACATCTCGTCGGACCAGGCCAGGCACAGGTCGCCGATGAGGATCGCGGCGCCCTGGCCGAACTCCTCGCTGTCCCCGCCCCAGCCCTGGTCGGCGTGGAGCTTGGCCATGCGCTTGTGCGTGGCGGGGGCCCCGCGCCGGGTGTCGCTGTTGTCGATCACGTCGTCGTGGACCAGTGCGCAGGCCTGGAGGAACTCCAGGGACGCGGCGGCCCGGACCATGCGCTCGTCGCCGGCGGCACCGCCCGCCCCGCGCCACCCCCAGTACGCGAAGGTGGGGCGCAGGCGCTTGCCTCCGGAGACCATCGCCTCCAGGGAGTCCATCGCCGGAGCCAGTTCCTCCCCGATCTCCAGCAGCAGCCCGCGGTGTGAGGCGCAGAAGGAGGAGAGTTCGCGGTCCACGTCGGAGCGGATGACGGACACGGCTGAGAGGGCTGAGGAAGATGAGGAAGCGGCCATACCCTGCACATTATCGGCTGCCCGCGCAGGTGTGCCCCGGGTTCGGGAAACGGTCCTTGGCCTTGGGGTGCGCGGATCCCGAGACCAGCTCTGTCCGGTGAGTGGAATGATTCTTCCTGATGTCCGATTCGCTGTCTCGCATCATGGGAAATGAGAGAAGGCCTTGCCTGTGGTCTCACAAAGTGGGACGCAGTGTCCGGGGGTCAGGGGGGCTCGCCTAAAGTTGGAGGCATGCTCGCTGCACCGACCCGCCCCGTGGCGCCCCGAACCCCGGCCTCCAGGCCGCGTCATATCCGTGACCTCCTCGACTCGGGCGAGCCGATGTTCTCCTTCGAGTTCTTCCCGCCCCGCAACGCCAGGTCGCAGGAGCGGCTGTGGCGTGCGATCCGCGAGATCGAGGCCCTCGGTCCGTCCTTCGTCTCCGTGACCTACGGTGCCGGCGGCGGCACCCGCGACCTCACGGTGGAGACCACCGAGCGCATCGCCACCGACACCACCCTGATGCCGGTCGCGCACATGACCCTGGTGGACCACTCCGTCGCAGAGCTGCGCCACCTCATCGGCCGCCTGGCCGACGCGGGCGTGTCGAACATGCTGGCCGTGCGCGGGGACCCGCCCGGCGACCCCGACGGCGAGTGGGTCAGGCACCCCGAGGGGCTCACCTACGCCGAGGACCTGGTCCGGTTGCTCAAGGAGAGCGGGGACTTCTCGGTGGGCGTGGCCGCCTTCCCCTACAAGCACCCGCGCTCGGCCGACGTGGAGACCGACACCGACCACTTCGTGCGCAAGTGCGAGGCGGGCGCCGACTACGCCATCACCCAGATGTTCTTCGACCCCGAGGACTACCTGCGCCTGCGCGACCGCGTGGCCGCGCGCGGCTGCGAGGTGCCGATCATCCCCGAGGTCTTCCCGGTGGTGAAGATGGCCTCGATCCCGCGGTCGGAGAAGCTCTCCGGAGCGCCGTTCCCGCGCGATCTGGCCGCGCGCTTCGAGCGCCTCGGCGACGACGAGAAGGCGGTGCGCGCCTTCGGGATCGAGCACGCCCAGCGCATGTGCGAGCGGCTGCTGTCCGAGGGGGCCCCGGGCATCCACTTCATCACGTTCAACCAGTCCACGGCCACCAGGGAGATCTACCGCGAGGTGGCGGGGCACCGGGTCCGACGAGCGGCAGCCGAGCGGCCATGATCGAGAAGGGTTGGTCCGGGGTGCCGGGGAACGAGAAGGACTCCAGCACCTCGACGAACCCGCACGAGCGGTAGAGGTGGCGCGCCGCTGAGGGGCCCGAACGCGTGGACAGCACCGCGGTGCGCTCCGGCCGCCCCGAGCACAGGGCGTGCAGGAGGGAACGGCCGACGCCGCGGTTCTGCGCGTCCGGGTGTACGTGCACCTCGGCGATCTCCAACGGGTCGGCCAGGTAGCGGCGGACGTGCCGCGCGTGTCCGTGCGCGCGCAGCCCCTCGATGACGACGTCGTGCCACCACTGGCCCTCGCGGCCGTGGAAGGCGTAGGCGAAGCCGACGGGTCGTCCGTCGTCGACCGCCACCACGGACCGGAATCCGGGGTGGCCGGCGTGGCTGCCCATCACGGCGGCCCGCCCGGGCAGTTGCTCGGGTGGCGGGCGCATGGCCGCCTCGTAGACCTCCAGGAGGGCGGGGACGGCGTGCCTGAACGCCCGGGGGGCGAGTTCACGGAGCTCTGTGCTGGCTGCCACGCCCCCAGGGTAGATCGTGCGGGGCCGCCGCCGCTGGTCTTCGCGGGCGCCGGTCTCCGCGCGTTTCCTTGACGTCCCCCGACCGGGGAGTGTTAACTGGTGCGAGTCGAACACGAGTTCGACTCCTCCCGCCGGTTCGTCCGGTGGGGAGCGGTGCGGCCGGGCCGGGGAGGGGAAGCCCTTGCCCGGCCGCACTCTTTTCGGGCGCGCGGACTTCTGGCACGCAAAGGCCGGGCGTCCCCTGCGGGGCGCCCGGCTTCGTTGTTCCGTTCCAGGGAACTCCTGGAGGAGGGCTCGCTAGAAGGCGTCGACGGCGCGACGGGCCTCCGGGTCGAGGACACCCCAGTTGATGAGCTCCTCGGTCAGGTCGCCGGGCGACTTGTCGTAGATGACCGCGAGTGAGCGCAGGTCCTCCTGGCGGATGGACAGTACTCGCCCGTTGTAGTCACCCCGCTGACTCTGGATGGTGGCGACGTAGCGGGAGAGGGGACCGGCCTTCTCCTGCGGGAGCTGCTGCATGCGCTCCAGGTCGATGACCAGCTTGGGTGTCGGACCCAGGGGCGTGGGCGCGGCGCCGCCGGGCAGCAGCTCCGACATCGGCACTCCGTAGAAGTCGGCCAGCTCGGCCAGCTTCTGCACGGTGACCGCGCGGTCGCCGCGCTCGTAGGAGCCCACCACGACGGCCTTCCAGCGTCCGTGGGACTTCTCCTCCACCCCGTGCAGGGAAAGGCCCTGCTGGGTGCGGATGGCACGCAGTCGCGCACCGAGGGACTTGGCGTATTCGGATGGCATCTTCTTGTCGCTCCCGGCCGTGACGGTGGCTGGCGTGAGTGGGGGAGACGTCCGCTCGTACTCGGCGGGCCGCCTGAGCGGTCCAGCGGATGGTCACGGGGTGCAACCCCACCCGGCAGTGATTACAGACAGTGACGGTAGAGGGGGGCCGGTGTCCAGGTCAAGCCGTTGGTGTGAAACGCGACTAATCAGTGGCCAAACCGTGCGTAGGTGAGACGCCTCTCATTTCGGGAGCAGTGGGGGCGAGTAGGACACGTTCCGAGGTCGGAAAGCCCGCTCCTACAGGGAATTTCGTGTTTCCCCCGAATGGGGTGCGAATCCGGAGTGTCATGAAACGGATACCCTTTGTTGGGCAATCGATGGCATGGGATGTGATTAGAATCACATTCTCGATCCCGTGGCGCGGAACGCGCCCGAAGCTCCCGCCGTCCGCGCTGGTAGCGTGGGCCCGATCGACATCCTTTAACGACCTGTTCCGTGAGGCAGGGAAGGAGTCAGTACTTTGCGTGCGCGAAAACCAACCGAAGGTGATACGGGTTCTGGCGTCCCCGCACCGGCTTCCGAGGTACCGGAGACCCCCGACGTACCCGAAGGCACCAGAGCCGTCCTCGACGGCAACGAGATCAACCGGGCACTGACCCGCATCGCCCACGAGGTGCTCGAACGCACCAAGGGCGGCGAACACGTCACCCTCCTGGGCATCCCCTCGCGCGGCGTCCCCCTGGCCGAGCGCCTGGCCCGCCGCATCGAACAGGTCGAGGACCTCAGCGTCCCCTTCGGCTCGCTCGACATCACGATGTACCGCGACGACCTGCACCTGGCCCCGGCCCGCGCCCTCGGCAAGACCGAGATCCCCGCCGGCGGCCTCGACGACCGCACCGTGGTCCTGGTCGACGACGTCCTCTTCTCCGGCCGCACCGTCCGCGCCGCCCTCGACGCCCTCGGCGACCTCGGCCGCCCCCGAGCGGTCCAGCTCGCCGTCCTCGTCGACCGCGGCCACCGCGAACTCCCCATCCGAGCCGACTACGTGGGCAAGAACCTGCCCACCTCCCTGCGCGAGGGCGTCACCGTCCTGCTGTCCGAGACCGACGGCCAGGACGCCGTCCTCCTCGGCCCGGCGAAGGCCCGCCCCTCGCCCGCCCTCCCGTCACCCGCCACCGCCCGCAAAGGACACGCCTCGCGCGCGGTGCCGCCCTCTTACCGGGACCCGCGATCCAATCCCGCTTCGAGCCCCGGTACCGGCACCACGGCCGACAACGCCGGCAGCAAGGAAGGGGACGCCTGATGCGCCACCTGCTCTCCACCGGTGACCTCAGCCGTGACGAGGCCACACTCATCCTGGACACCGCCGCCGAGTTGGCCCAGGTCGGGGACCGCTCCGTCAAGAAGCTCCCCACCCTGCGCGGACGCACCGTGGTCAACCTCTTCTACGAGGACTCCACCCGCACCCGCACCTCCTTCGAGCTGGCCGCCAAGCGCCTGTCCGCCGACGTCATCAACTTCTCGGCCAAGGGCTCCAGCGTCTCCAAGGGTGAGAGCCTCAAGGACACCGCGCTCACCCTCCAGGCCATGGGCGCCGACGCCGTCGTCATCCGGCACAGCGCCTCCGGGGCCGCACACCGCCTGGCCAACTGGGTGGACGGGTCCGTCCTCAACGCCGGCGACGGCACCCACGAACACCCCACCCAGGCCCTGCTGGACGCCTACACCATGCGCGACCGGCTCGGCAGCCTGGAAGGGCTGCGGGTGGCCGTGGTCGGCGACATCCTGCACAGCCGGGTCGCCCGCTCCAACGTGCTGCTGCTCACCACCCTGGGCGCGCACGTCACCCTGGTCGCGCCGCCCACCCTGCTGCCGGTCTCGGTGAACACCTGGCCCTGCGAGGTCTCCTACGACCTCGACGAGGTCCTGCCCAAGTCCGACGTCGTCATGATGCTGCGCGTGCAGGCCGAGCGGATGCGCGACTCCTTCTTCCCCTCCGTGCGCGAGTACAGCCGCAACTACGGACTCGACGGCGAGCGCCTAGGCCGGATGCCCGCCGAGGCCATCGTCATGCACCCCGGCCCGATGGTCCGCGGCATGGAGATCTCCGCCGAGGTCGCCGACTCCCCGCGCTGCACCGTCACCGAGCAGGTCGCCAACGGCGTCAGCCTGCGCATGGCCGTGCTCTACCTGCTGCTCGGCGGCTCCTGAGAGGGCCAGCGCCCCCGCGCGCCCCGACGAGCCCGCCGCACCGAACTCCACGAACTCGAGAAAGCCGACACACCCATGCCCGAATCCACCGGACCGCACCTGATCCGCGGCGCCCGACCGCTCGGCGGCGATCCCGTCGACCTGCTCTTCGCCGACGGCGAGATCGCCGCGATCGGCCCCGACCTGGAGGCCCCCGAGGGCGCGCGGGTCGTGGACGCCACCGGCCTGATCGCCCTGCCCGGACTCGTGGACCTGCACACCCACCTGCGCGAGCCCGGCCGTGAGGACGCCGAGACCGTCGCCTCGGGCTCCCGCTCCGCCGCCATGGGCGGCTACACCTCCGTGCACGCCATGGCCAACACCGACCCCGTCGCCGACACCGCCGGCGTGGTCGAGCAGGTCTGGCGGCTGGGCCGCGAGGCCGGCTACTGCGACGTGCGCCCGGTCGGCGCCGTCACCGTCGGCCTGGCCGGGCAGCAGCTCTCCGAGATCGGCGCCATGGCCGACTCCGCCGCCCGGGTCCGGGTCTTCTCCGACGACGGTATCTGCGTCTGGGACGCCCTGCTCATGCGCCGCGCCCTGGAGTACGTCAAGGCCTTCGACGGCGTCATCGCCCAGCACGCCCAGGAGCCCCGCCTGACCGAGGGCGCCCAGATGAACGAGGGCTGCGTCTCCGACCGCCTCGGCCTGCCCGGCTGGCCCGCGGTCGCCGAGGAAGCGATCATCGCCCGCGACTGCCTGCTCGCCCAGCACGTCGGCTCGCGCCTGCACGTGTGCCACGTCTCCACCAAGGGCTCGGTGGACATCATCCGCTGGGCCAAGGAGCGCGGCTGCGACGTCACCGCCGAGGTCACCCCGCACCACCTGCTCCTCACCGACGAACTGGTGGAGAGCTACGACCCGATCTACAAGGTCAACCCGCCCCTGCGCACCGCCGAGGACGTGCAGGCGCTGCGCGAGGGCCTGGCCGACGGCACGATCGACATCGTCGCCACCGACCACGCCCCCCACCCCAAGGAGGCCAAGGAGACCGAGTGGTCCACGGCCGCCATGGGAATGGTCGGACTGGAGACCGCGTTGGCGGTCGTGCAGCAGACCATGGTCGACACCGGCCTGCTGACCTGGGCGCAGGTCGCCGACCGCATGTCCACCGCCCCCGCCCGCATCGGCCGGGTCGGCGGACACGGCCGCGAGCTGGCCGTCGGTGAGCCCGCCAACGTCGTCCTGTACGACCCCGCGGCGCCGGTCGGCGTCGACGGCGAGGCCATGGCCACCAAGAGCAGCAACACCCCGTTCCGGGGCCTGACCCTGCCGGGCCAGGTGCGCGCCACCTTCCTGCGTGGCGCGCCCACCGTCCTGGAGGGGAAGATCAATTGAGAACAGACAACGCAGTGAACGCCCAGGCCACACCTGGCGCGACAGAGGGGGAAAACGTGTCCGAGGAGATCGGCGGCCCGGCGATCCTGGTGCTTGAGGACGGGCGTGTGTTCCACGGCCGCTCCTTCGGCGCTGCCGGCGAGACCTTCGGCGAGGCCGTCTTCAACACCGGGATGACCGGCTACCAGGAGACCCTCACCGACCCCTCGTACCACCGGCAGATCGTCGCGATGACCGCACCGCACATCGGCAACACCGGCGTCAACGACGACGACCCCGAGTCCGGCCGGATCTGGGTCGCGGGCTACGTCGTCCGCGAGCCCGCCCGCATCCCCTCCAACTGGCGCGCCCAGCGCACCCTCGACGAGGAGCTGCGCCGCCAGAACGTGGTCGGCATCGCCCTGAACGGCACCCGCGCCCTCACCCGCCACCTGCGCGACCGGGGCGCCATGCGCGCGGCGATCAGCAGCGTCGAGACCGACCCCGAGGCGCTGCTCGCCCGTATCCTGGAGCAGCCCCGCATGGCCGGTTCGGACCTCGCCGCCGAGGTCAGCACCGACACCGCCTACGAGGTCCTGCCGCCCGAGGGCGTCCGGACGCGCTTCCACGTCGCCGCCGTCGACCTCGGCATCAAGGCCATGACGCCCCAGCGCCTGGCCGAGCGCGGCTGCAAGGTCACCGTGCTCCCCGCCTCCGCCACCGCCGAGGACATCCTCGCCCTGGACCCGGACGGCGTCTTCTTCAGCAACGGCCCCGGCGACCCCGCCACCGCGGACCACTCGGTCGACGCCATGCGCGGCGTCCTGGACTCGGGCAAGCCGCTCTTCGGCATCTGCTTCGGCAACCAGATCCTGGGCCGCTCCCTGGGCCTGGGCACCTACAAGCTGCCCTTCGGCCACCGCGGCGTCAACCAGCCGGTCATCGACACCCGCACCAAGAAGGTGGCGATCACCAGCCAGAACCACGGTTTCGCCGTGGACGCCCCGCTCGACACCCCCTTCGACACGCCCTACGGCCGGGCCGAGGTCAGCCACATCGGCCTCAACGACCAGGTCGTCGAGGGCCTGCGGCTGCTGGACCGCCCCGTGTTCAGCGTCCAGTTCCACCCGGAGGCCGCCGCGGGTCCCCACGACGCCGCCGGGCTCTTCGACGAGTTCGTCGACCTGATGTCCGCCCAGCCCGCACCGGCTGCCAAGTAGTAAGAGGAACAGAGCATGCCGCGCCGTAGTGACCTTTCATCCGTCCTCGTCATCGGCTCCGGCCCGATCGTGATCGGGCAGGCGGCCGAGTTCGACTACTCGGGCACCCAGGCCTGCCGTGTCCTGCGGGCCGAGGGCCTGCGGGTCATCCTGGTCAACTCCAATCCGGCCACGATCATGACCGATCCGGAGATCGCCGACGCCACCTACGTCGAGCCGATCACCCCGGAGATGATCGAGAAGATCATCGCCAAGGAGCGCCCCGACGCGCTCCTGCCCACCCTGGGCGGACAGACCGCGCTCAACGCCGCCGTCGACCTGGACGAGGCCGGGATCCTGGCCAAGTACGACGTCGAGCTCATCGGCGCCAACATCGCGGCGATCCAGTCCGGCGAGGACCGCGAGGTCTTCAAGGGCATCGTCGAGCGCATCGGCGGCGAGTCCGCCCGCTCGCGCATCTGCCACACCCTCCAGGAGTGCCTGGACGCGGCCGAGGAGCTCAGCTACCCGGTCGTGGTGCGCCCCTCCTTCACCATGGGCGGCGCTGGGTCGGGCTTCGCCCACAACGAGTCCGAGCTGCGCCGGATGGCCGGCCAGGGCCTCGCGCTCTCCCCGACCACCGAGGTACTCCTGGAGGAGTCCATCCTCGGCTGGAAGGAGTACGAGCTGGAGCTGATGCGCGACACCAACGACAACGTGGTGATCGTGTGCTCCATCGAGAACCTCGACCCCATGGGGGTGCACACCGGTGACTCCATCACCGTGGCCCCGGCCATGACCCTCACCGACCGCGAGTACCAGAAGCTGCGCGACATCGGCATCGCGGTCATCCGCGAGGTCGGCGTGGACACCGGCGGCTGCAACATCCAGTTCGCCGTCCACCCCACCACCGGCCGGATCATCGTCATCGAGATGAACCCCCGCGTGTCCCGCTCCTCGGCGCTGGCCTCCAAGGCCACCGGCTTCCCGATCGCCAAGATCGCCGCCAAGCTCGCCGTCGGCTACACGCTGGACGAGATCCCCAACGACATCACCAGGGAGACCCCGGCCAGCTTCGAGCCCTCGCTCGACTACGTCGTGGTCAAGGTGCCCCGCTTCGCCTTCGAGAAGTTCCCCGGAGCCGACCCCACCCTCACCACCACCATGAAGTCGGTGGGCGAGGCCATGGCCATCGGCCGGTCCTTCCCCGAGGCGCTGCAGAAGGCCATGCGCTCCCTGGAGAAGGCGGGCGTCGGCCTCACCTGGGCCGGACGCCCCGGCGACAAGGACGAGCTCCTGCGCCAGGCCGCCCAGCCCACCGAGCACCGCCTGCGCCAGGTCCAGCAGGCCTTCCGCGCCGGTGCCACGGTCGAGGAACTGCACGAGTCCACCAAGATCGACCCCTGGTTCCTGGACCAGATGCTGCGTCTGGAGGAGACGGCCCGCGTCCTGGCCACCGCCCCCAAGCTCGACGCCGACCTGCTCCGCGACGCCAAGGGCCTGGGCTTCTCCGACGCCCAGATCGGCGAGATCACCGGTAAGACCGAGGACGTCGTCCGCGAGCTCCGGCACGCCCTGGGCATCCACCCCGTCTACCTGACCGTGGACACCTGCGCCGCCGAGTTCGAGGCCCAGACGCCGTACCTGTACTCCAGCTACGACGAGGAGACCGAGGTCCCCGCCGGGGACAAGCCCAAGATCATCATCCTGGGCTCGGGGCCCAACCGCATCGGCCAGGGCGTGGAGTTCGACTACTCCTGCGTCCACGCCTCCTTCGCGCTCTCCGACGCCGGGTTCGAGACCGTCATGGTCAACTGCAACCCCGAGACCGTCTCCACCGACTACGACACCAGCGACCGGCTCTACTTCGAGCCGCTCACCCTTGAGGACGTCCTGGAGGTCGTGCGCGCCGAGCAGGCCGCCGGCCCGGTCGTCGGCGTCATCGTCCAGCTGGGCGGCCAGACCCCGCTCGGACTGGCCCGCCGCCTCAAGGACGCCGGGGTGCCCATCATCGGCACCAGCCCCGAGGCCATCGACCTGGCCGAGGACCGCGGCGCGTTCGGCAAGGTCCTGGCCGCCGCCGGGCTGCCCGCGCCCAAGTACGGCATGGCCTACTCCTTCGCCGAGGCCAGGGCCGCCGCGGACGAGATCGGCTACCCGGTCATGGTCCGCCCCTCCTACGTGCTGGGCGGCCGCGGCATGGAGATCGTCTACAGCGAGAAGATGCTCGCCGACTACATCGAACGCAACGCCGAGGTCAGCCCCGAGCACCCGGTCCTGATCGACCGGTTCCTCGACGACGCCATCGAGATCGACGTCGACGCCCTCTACGACGGCAAGGACCTGTACCTGGGCGGTGTCATGGAGCACATCGAGGAGGCCGGCATCCACTCCGGCGACTCGGCGTGCACCCTGCCCTCGATCACCCTGGGCAGCGAGGACATCGAGCGCATCCGCTACTCCACCGAGGCCATCGCGCGCGGTACCGGGGTACGGGGCCTGCTCAACGTCCAGTACGCACTCGCCTCCGGAGTCCTCAACGTCCTCGAGGCCAACCCGCGCGCCTCCCGCACGGTCCCGTTCGTCTCCAAGGCCACCGCGGTGCCGCTGGCCAAGGCCGCCGCCCGCGTCATGGCCGGGACCAGCATCGCCGAGCTGCGCGCCGAGGGCATGCTGCCCGCCAAGGGCGACGGCGGCGACCTGCCCGCCGACGCCCCGGTGTCGGTGAAGGAGGCCGTGCTGCCCTTCAACCGGTTCATCAACAAGGAGGGCGAGGGAGTCGACACCATCCTCGGCCCCGAGATGCGCTCCACCGGTGAGGTCATGGGCCTGGACACCGACTTCGGTTCCGCCTACGCCAAGTCCCAGCTGGCGGTCAACGGCAACGTGCCCACCCAGGGCAAGGTGTTCGTATCGGTCGCCAACCGCGACAAGCGCTCGATGATCTTCCCGGTCAAGCGCCTGGCCGACCTCGGCTTCGAGATCCTGGCCACCGAGGGCACGGCCGTGGTCCTGCGCCGCAACGGCGTCCACGCCACCGTGGTCCGCAAGCACAGCACGGGCACCGGCCCGGGCGGCGAGCCCACCATCGTGCAGCTCATCCACGACGGTGAGGTCGACCTGATCGTCAACACCCCGTTCGGCAGCGCGGGCCAGTCCGGCCCGCGTCTGGACGGGTACGAGATCCGTACCGCGGCCATCGCGCGCGGGGTGCCCAGCGTCACCACCGTGCAGGGTCTGGCCGCCGCCGTCCAGGCGATCGAGGCGCGCGTGCGCGGCGACATCGGGGTGCGCTCCCTCCAGGAGCACGCCCAGTCGATCACGGAGAGCCGCCGGAGCTCCTAGGCTGTAGTCCAGTCGCCGGGGAGTCCGGCTGTCGGGGCACAGCACAAGAGGAGTCAAGCCGCCAGGCAGAGGAACCGGGCCGGGCGTAGACGACGATGCTGTGTCGTTGAAACCCGAATCCCTCCGCAACGGCGGCGGACACGGGCCAAAGCGAAGCGGAGGCCCATGGCAGGCACGGTCCGCGTGTCGCGGGGGACCCGATCCCCCGCGACACGCGGACCGTACACCTGAGTTCCAGAGAGGCCACCACCACACATGAGCGACAACGGACCGGTGCAGACCAGGTGCCCCGTGCTGAACGTGCGCAGGGTGGACGCCTACTACGCCATCACCGTCGTCGCACCGGGCATCGCCGAACGCTTCCGTTCCGGCCAGTTCGTGTCGGTGGCGGTCGGCGGAGACCACTCCAGCACGCTGCTGCGCCGCCCCTTCGCCATCCACGACGTCAAACCGGACTACGGCGGCACCGTCGAGTTCCTGTTCGCGGTGCGCGGCAGCGGGACCGCCTGGCTGGCCGAGCGAAGATCACGCGACCTGCTCGACGTGGTCGGCCCCCTCGGTCGCCCCTTCCCCCTGCCCCGGGACCCGGTCAACTGCGTGCTCGTGGGCGGGGGCTCGGGCAGCGCGCCCCTGTTCCCGCTCGCCCAGTCGCTGCGCCGGCGGGGCTGCCGGGTGGACTTCGTGCTGGGCGCCGCCTCCGCCGACCGCGTGTTCAGCGCCATCACGGCCCGCCGCATCGCCGAGACCGCCGCCTTCACCACCGACGACGGCTCCTTCGGCACGCGCGGACGGGTCACCGACGTCCTGGGCAAGGTGATCGAGGAGGCCCGCTCCGACGCCGTCTACGCCTGCGGTCCCATGCCGATGCTGCGCGCCGTCACCCAGGTGGCGGGCGGCCACGGCGTCCCCGTCCAGGTCGCCGTCGAGGAGACCATGGCGTGCGGGATCGGAATCTGCATGACCTGCGTGATCCCGGTGGTGGGGGAGGACGGCATCACCCGGATGGTGCGCTCCTGCGTGGACGGCCCGGTCTTCCGGGGCGAGCAGGTGCGCTTCGACGACGTGGGCACCATTCCCTTCGACGCACTGGGCGCACCCGGCTGGAAGGGGACCGGCGCCTCCCTGGCCGCGGAGTCGGCCCGCGACATCGCCTGACACCAACAGAGCCACGACAACCACGGCAGTGCCGCTGGCAGGCCACGAGTGAGCGAAGGCACGTGAACGCAGACCTCAGGACCAGGCTGGGCTCCCTGCGACTCCCGAACCCGGTGGTCACCGCCGCCGGGTGCGCGGGGTCCGGGCGCGAACTGGCGCAGTTCTTCGACATCGGGGAGATCGGCGCCGTCACCACCAAGTCGTTGATGCTGGAGCCGCGCGCGGGACGGCCCGCACCGCGCATGGCCGAGACCCCCAGCGGAATGCTCAGCACCACGGGCATGCAGGGGCCGGGGGTGGACGTGTTCCTCCAACGCGACCTGCCCTGGCTGCTCTCCCGCGGCGGCCGGGCGATCGTGTCCATCGCGGGCTCCAGCGTGGGCGAGTTCGGTGAACTCGCCCGACGGGTCTCGGAGGCGGAGGGGGTCGGCGCCATCGAGGTCAACCTCTCCTGTCCGAACCCGGCCGACCCCGCGGGGCGCCACTTCGCCGACGACGCGGCCCAGGCCGCGACGGTGGTGCAGACGGTGCGCTCGCACGCGCGCTCGGACGTGCCGGTCCTGGCCAAGCTCGCCGCGGACGCGCCCGACGTGGTGGAGCTGGCCGGTGCCTGTGTCGGCGCCCGCGCCGACGGGCTGACCATGATCAACACCCTGCGGGGGATGAGCGTGGACACCCGTACCCTGCGCCCGGCGGTGGCCGGGGGGATGGGCGGGCTGTCCGGCCCGGCGATCCGGCCCCTCGCCGTGGGGTGTGTCTTCCGGGTGCACGAGGCCTTCCCCGAGGTGCCGATCATCGGGGTGGGCGGGGTGCGCACCGGGACCGACGTCCTGGAGTTCATGGCGGCGGGGGCGAGCGCGGTGGCCGTGGGGACGGTGAACTTCTCCGACCCCTCGGCCTGCACGCGGGTGCTCCGGGAATTCACCGAGGCACTGGACGCACGGGGTGTGTCCCGGGTCTCGGAGATCGTGGGAGCCGCCCACCGGGCCGGAGCTGGCGTGTGACGGACTGTGTACAGGTCCGCACCGCGCCGACCTGCCTGAACGGCTTTGAGATGGCTCTGTGTGGCCGTTCGGCTGCGACCGGCTCCATCGTGTGGGTTCGCGGGGAACGCGCGCCTACGGCCTTCTGAGTGGCCGTTACGGGGAAGTGACGTGGAATACGTGCATGAAGCGTCCGATCCGGGGAACCGCACACCTTGATGGTGTGCACATGACAGTGAACGTGCATCGGAAAGTACTTACGTAAGAACAGCCGCAAGTACGGACGTAAGGCACGAACGGATGTTTTCTGGCACCGGCGCCGAACGCCGGTGGCACACGATTGGAGATACCGAATGACCGCGCCCTCCGCGCCCATCGCCGTCGCGATCGACGCCAACGAGATCGAGACGGCGGCCACCTGGGCCTCCGCGGTCGCACCTCACGTGAGCACGGTGAAGGTGGGCCTGGAGCTGTACCTGCGGTACGGCCCCGATGTGGTCAGCGCTGTGCGCGGCGCCAACCGGGTCGGGGTCTTCCTGGACCTGAAGCTCCACGACATCCCCGCCACCGTCGCCGGTGCGGCGCGCAGCGTCGCGGGCCTGCGGCCATCGATCCTGACGGTGCACGCCACCGGGGGAGCGGACATGGTCCGGGCGGCGGTCGAGGCCGCGCCGGGCACCAAGATCGCGGCGGTGACGGTGCTCACCTCCATGAACGAGACGGACCTGGAGCAGGTGGGGCTGCTCGGTCCGGCACGGGACGCGGTGCGGCGCCTGGCGGCGCTCTCGGTGGGCGCGGGTGCGCGCGCACTGGTGTGCTCGCCGCAGGAGGTCGCGCTGGTGCGCTCCGAGGTGGGCCCCGACATCACCCTGATCACCCCGGGCGTGCGCCCGGTTGGCGCGGACAAGGGTGACCAGTCCCGGGTGGCCACCCCGGAGGAGGCGATCGAGGCAGGGGCGGACCTTCTCGTCATCGGTCGACCGATCACCCGTGCCGCGGACCCCGGCGCGGCGGCGGCCGCCATCGCGGCCGCCGTACGCCGCGCCGGGGTCCGTGTCTAAAACCCTCGGGGCGCGGTCGCATGGCCCTGCGCTGGACGGATGCGGTGCGGACGCGGGCAGGGTGGGAGCGAACGGTGCACCTGCCCCATCACTCACGGTTGTGGGTCACAGACGGTCACTAATTTGGTGTGACCGAAACTAGGAAAACATGGCGAAGAGTGACCCGCGTCACCGCTGGGTGACCTGCGCTGGTGGAACGCTTTCCCAGGTCGTCAATCGGGACCAAAGTCCTCATTTTCGTCTCCGACCGCAATGGGCTAGTGACTCTGGGTAGTTAGTTCAATGAAATAGCCCTTGAAAGGGCACTTTACGTTGCCTAACAGGGGTCAGACCTACTAACTTGCGCAGGCGTCCGCCCTCTACAAACGAGTAGAAATCCGAGGTGACCCGGCGTGGCCCTTCCTCCCCTCACACCCGAGCAGCGCAGCGCGGCTCTCGAGAAGGCCGCCAAGGCCAGAAAAGAGCGTGCGGAGGTCAAGAACAAGCTCAAGAACGGCGGCATCTCGCTGTCCGAGGTCCTCTCCAACGGCCTCAAGGACGACGTCATCGGCAAGATGAAGGTTTCGGCTCTGCTGGAATCCCTCCCCGGTGTCGGCAAGGTGCGAGCCAAGCAGATCATGGAGCGGCTCAACATCGCTGAGTCGCGTCGTGTCCGGGGGCTCGGTACCAACCAGCGTGCCGCCCTGGAGAGCGAGTTCGGCGACCTCGCCAAGTAACACCGGTCCGGTGCGCACACCGGCCAGCACCGCGTCCGCAGCGTCCCCCACAGTCGCGCGGAGCCGTCGCAACTGGTGGCGGCAGGCGGTGAGCAGCAACCCGACGCCGCGGTCGGCGGACGGATGGGCCCCAGGTCGCACTCCGTCCGCCGTGCCGCGGCTCGGTGGTATAAAGGGAGCTTCCCGCGACCGTACGCTGCGCCCCCGGGCGTCAGCACGAGCCGCCCGCGGCGCGTGCGTGCCGGACCGCGAGGCCGGTCCCAGGCAGCTCGCGCACGAGGCCCACGGCCCACCGCGTGGCGGAGAGCCGAATGGAAGCCTGATACTCACATGCCTGCGCAGACCGCAGACCAGTCCCGACCGGCCGAGAAGCGGCTGACCGTCCTGTCCGGCCCCTCCGGCGTGGGAAAGAGCACGGTCGTGGCGCACCTGCGCCGGGTCAACCCCGACGTGTGGCTCTCGGTTTCGGTGACCACCCGCAAGCCCCGCCCCGGCGAGCGCGACGGGGTCCAGTACCACTTCGTCACCGACGAGGAGTTCGACCGCCTCGTCGCCGAGAACCAGCTCCTGGAGTGGGCCCAGTTCGCGGGCAACCGCTACGGCACCCCGCGCGGACCCGTCGAGGAGCGCCTGGGCGAGGGAGTCCCCGTCCTGCTCGAGATCGAACTCCAGGGCGCGCGCCAGGTGCGTGAGTCCATGGCCGACGCCCTGCACGTCTTCCTCGCTCCGCCCTCCTGGGAGGAGCTGGTGCGCAGACTGACCGGCCGCGGCACCGAGAGCGACGAGGTGATCCAGCGCAGGCTGGATGTCGCCAAGGTCGAACTGGCCGCGGAGAAGGAATTCGACACAACCCTCGTGAACACGTCCGTACAGGAAGTGTGCGACGAGCTGCTAGCGTTGATGACCGCACCCAAGGTGTGATATTCGGCCGCGCCAGGCTCCCAAGCGCTGGCGGCGGCCTCCGCCTCGGGTCGCCGAGAACCTGGCTTTTCGAGAACACATACATCCAACGTCACGGCTTTCGACGAGCCGGAGACCGTCCCTGGGGGTAACAAAGTGGCTGGTACCGAGCCCGTCGCCGAAGGCATCACCAACCCGCCGATCGACGACCTGCTGGAGTGCGTCGACAGCAAGTACAGCCTGGTCACCATGGCCTCCAAGCGGGCCCGCCAGATCAACGCCTACTACGCCCAGCTGGGCGAGGGCCTGCTGGAGTACGTCGGCCCGCTGGTGGAGACCCAGGTCCAGGAGAAGTCCCTGTCCATCGCCCTGCGCGAGGTCAGGGCTGGCCTGCTCAGCGCCGAGCCGTACGAGGGCAACTAGGACGTCCGGCGCACGCCCGGCGCACCTGGCCGGGGTTCCTCCCGGCGTCACCGACCGCGCCCGTCGCACCCCCCACCCGGGGCGTGTGGCGGGCGCGGCCTGGTAGAACTCCTTGTGTGAGTGACACAGAATCCGTTCCCCAGGTGGTCCTCGGCGTCGGCGGGGGCATCGCCGCCTACAAGGTGTGCGAGCTGCTCCGGCGGCTGACCGAGTCAGGCCACCGCGTCCGGGTCGTGCCCACGGCCGACGCCCTACGCTTCGTCGGTGCGCCCACCTGGGCCGCCCTGTCCGGCCAGCCCGTCGAGACCGGCGTGTGGGACGAGGTCCACGAGGTCCCGCACGTGCGCATCGGCCAGTCGGCCGACCTCGTCTTCGTCGCCCCGGCCACCGCCAACCTCATGGCCAAGGCCGCAGCGGGTCTGGCCGACGACCTGCTGACCAACACCCTCCTCACCGCCCGGTGTCCGGTGGTCTTCGCCCCGGCGATGCACACCGAGATGTGGGAGCACCCCGCCACCCAGGCCAATGTGGCCACGCTGCGCTCGCGCGGAGCCATCGTCCTGGACCCGGCCGTGGGCCGCCTGACCGGTGCCGACACCGGCCGCGGCCGCCTGCCCGACCCCGTCGAACTCTTCGAGGCCGCCCGCCTGGTGCTCCGCCGCGGCGCCGACGCCGAGCCCGACCTCGCCGGTCGACGCGTGGTGATCTCCGCCGGAGGCACCCGAGAGGCCATCGACCCGGTCCGTTTTCTCGGCAACCACTCCTCCGGCCGCCAGGGGTACGCCCTGGCCCGCACCGCTGCCGCCCGCGGTGCCGACGTGACCCTGGTCGCGGCCAACGTCAGCCTGCCCGACCCCGCCGGGGTCCGCCTGGTGCGCGTGGGCTCGGCCGTGGAACTGGCCGAGGCCATGGAGGCCGAACGCGGCGGTGCCGACGCCCTGGTGATGACCGCCGCCGTCGCCGACTTCCGCCCGGTCACCAGCGCCGCCTCCAAGATCAAGAAGTCCGGTGCGGCCCCCGCGCCCATCGAGCTCGTGGAGAACCCGGACATCCTGGCCGGACTGGTCGAGTCGCGGAAGAAGGAGCGGAGCGGGCAGACGATCGTCGGGTTCGCGGCCGAGACCGACGACGTCATCGACAACGGCCGGGCCAAGCTGACCCGCAAGGGCTGCGACCTGCTCGTGGTCAACGAGGTCGGCGCAGGCAAGGCGTTCGGCACCGACGACAACAAGGCGACCGTGCTCGGCGCGGACGGGACGGTCGTGGACATTCCCACAGGTCCCAAGGAGGACCTCGCCGACCGCGTGTGGGACCTGGTGGTCGCACGCCTGCCTGACAGGGCCTCCTGAGGGTTCAGCGGGCCCTCGTTCACCAGGGCTCCAGGAAGCTTCGAGCCCGTCCATGTGAAATCCCCCCATCGCCACGCTGGATTCCTACCGCCGAGTACGACACACTTCCCTCGGGTGCCCTTGTCCAGCTGACTAGGCTGGCCACGGGGCGTCCGCCCCCACCAGTCCCGTTAGAGTGGACCAATAACCAACCGCGTCGGTCGGTATTGCCGCCCCGGCAAGCAGCCGGGGAGCGTGCGACGCCGCACCGACACATGTCAGCCAGCAGCCGCTGCAAGGAGTCACGCAACGTGTCCCGCCGCCTTTTCACCTCCGAGTCGGTCACCGAAGGCCATCCCGACAAGATGGCCGACCAGATCAGTGACGCGATCCTCGACGCGATGCTCGCCACCGATCCCGGCAGCCGGGTCGCGGTCGAGACGCTGATCACCACTGGTCAGGTCCACATCGCGGGTGAGGTCACCACCCAGACCTACGTCGACATCCCCGCCATCGTGCGCGAGAAGATCCTCCAGATCGGATACGACTCCTCCGCCAAGGGCTTCGACGGTGACTCCTGCGGGGTCAACGTCTCCATCGACGCGCAGTCCCCGGACATCGCCCAGGGGGTCGACACCGCCTACGAGGCGCGTGTCGAGCACGAGGACGACGCCCTCAACCGGCAGGGCGCCGGCGACCAGGGCCTGATGTTCGGCTACGCCAACCGCGAGACGCCCGAGCTCATGCCGCTGCCGATCAAGCTGGCGCACTCGCTCTCCGAGCGCCTGGCCGAGGTCCGCCGCGGTGGTACGGTGCCCTACCTGCGTCCCGACGGCAAGACCCAGGTCACGGTCGAGTACGAGGGCCAGACCCCGGTCCGTCTTGACACCGTGGTGCTCTCCACCCAGCACTCCGCGGACATCAACCTCGAGGAGATGCTGACCCCGGACATCCGGGAGCACGTCATCGAGCCCGTGATCGCCGCCTACGGCCTGGAGTCGGACGACTACCGCCTCCTGGTCAACCCGACCGGCCGCTTCGAGATCGGCGGCCCGATGGGTGACGCCGGTCTGACCGGCCGCAAGATCATCGTCGACACCTACGGCGGCTACGCCCGCCACGGCGGCGGCGCCTTCTCCGGCAAGGACCCGTCGAAGGTCGACCGCTCCGCTGCCTACGCCACCCGTTGGGTCGCGAAGAACATCGTGGCGGCCGAGCTGGCCGAGCGCGCCGAGGTCCAGGTGGCCTACGCGATCGGCAAGGCGCACCCGGTGGGTGTGTTCATCGAGACCTTCGGCACCGAGAAGGTGGCCCCGGAGCTGATCGAGAAGGCCGTCAAGGAGGTCTTCGACCTGCGTCCGGCCGCCATCGTGCGCGACCTGGACCTGCTGCGCCCGATCTACTCCAAGACCGCCGCCTACGGCCACTTCGGCCGTGAGCTGCCGGAGTTCACCTGGGAGAGCACGGAGCGCGCCGCGGCGCTGCGCTCGTTCGTGGGCGCCTAGGCGCCACGCCCCCTTCCACCCGTCGAGGACGGGCGGCCGATACGGCCGCCCGTCCTCGGTGTGTTCGGGACTCCCCGCACGCCTTACGCCCCATTTGACTACTCTGTGTTATTAATTGTGCGCAGAAAGTCATTAGATGTGCCGCCATGCGGAGGGGGAGCACCATGGCCGTGTCAGCGGCGGTGTCGGCGTTCGGGCTGGCTGCGTTGATCGCACTGCCCGGTCAACCGCTCTCGACGGAGGAGGGGCCGGTGCTCGGGGCCGGGAGCCTGCACGTCACGGTCGAGGAGGAGCAGTCCGAGGAGCGGCTGCGCCCCGGGGATCGGGTGGAGTACACCGTCAAGGTGCGCAACGCCGGTTACGAGGCGCTGCCCGACGCTCAGGTCGTACAGTTCCTGCCGCCCTCGATGCGCTACGTCTCCGGAGCCCCGGAAGGGGTTCAGGGGGGCGTGGCGGAGTGGGCGCAGCCCTTGGAGCCGGGGGAGCGCGCCGTCCTCACCGTGGTCGGCGAGATCACCAGGGTGCCCGAGGGCGCCGGGCAGCCGGTCTCCACCGTGTGCCTGCGCCCCGAGTCCGGCGCGGCCCTCGCCTCCTGCACCTCCTCCGTCCACGAGGTCCAGCGCGTCCTGCCCTTCGTCTGGGTGGCGGCGGGTCTGTTCATCGTGCTGTCGGCGGCGGTCGCCGTGGGCGGCTACCTGCGCTACCGGAGCACACGCAGGCCGCGTCCGGAGCCGCCGGCGCCGAGCAGCCACAGCCCGGGTTCGGTGCCCAACATCCGCACCTTCCCGGGTCGGGCGCCCGTCTGCCAGCTGGATTCCCGCCGGTAGGCGCGAAGATCGCACGGGTCGTACCCCCAGGGGAGCGGCCCGTTTCATATGTCGGAGATGGCAAGGGTTTGCCCGAGTCTTTCCACATGGGCCCGGTGTCGCAATGTGACTTTCTGTAGTCGCGAGCGCACCATCTGCTTATGGATTACTGCTCTGAATACGCGCCCAAGGCGCCCAAGTCCACCGTCAGCGCCCGCAGTCTGATCCGGATGGCGGCTGTCTCCGCCAGCGCCGCGATCGTCGCTCCGTTCCTTTGGGGGATGACCCCCGCTCTGGCCGATGACACCCAGCGTGCGGACCAGGCGGTCGAGTCGGTCGTCGCGCCGTCCGCTCCCACCGCTCCCACCGCTCCCGCGGCTCCGGTGGTCGTCGAACTCCCCGATGTGGTCGCCAATACCCTGCCTGACCAGGTCCCCGCTGAGGTCAGGGCCCAGGTCGAGGCCCCGGCCGCGGTCCCCGCCGGAGAGGGCGGGGACTCGCAGAAGGGCGGGGAATACTACCCGCCCGGGAAGCCCGGGAAGCCTGGTGAGGACGGCAAGGACGGGAAGGACGGCAAGGACGGCAAGGACGGGAAGGACGGGAAGGACGGGAAGGACGGCAAGGACGGGAAGGACGGCAAGGACGGGAAGGACGGCAAGGACGGGAAGGACGGCAAGGACGGGAAGGACGGCAAGGACGGGAAGGACGGCAAGGACGGGAAGGACGGCAAGGACGGGAAGGACGGCAAGGACGGGAAGGACGGCAAGGACGGCAAGGACGGCAAGGACGGGAAGGACGGGAAGGACGGCAAGGACGGGAAGGACGGGAAGGACGGCAAGGACGGCAAGGACGGCAAGGACGGCAAGGACGGCAAGGACGGCAAGGACGGCAAGGACGGCAAGGACGGGAAGGACGGCAAGGACGGGAAGGACGGCAAGGACGGGAAGGACGGCAAGAAGGGGAAGGACCACAAGCACAAGGACAAGGACCACAAGCACGAGGGCCCGGTCCTCGCGCAGACCGGCGCTTCGGTCGCCATCCCGGCTGTCGGCGGTGCCCTCGCCGCTCTGACCGGTATCGGCGCCATGGTGCTCGGCCGCCGTCGCGCCTCCTCGGAGCAGGACGACAACAACTAGCGCACCCGGTCACCCCGGCCTGAACGCGCGAACGGGCCGCACCCCGCGAGGGGTGCGGCCCGTCAGTGTCTTCTCTTCGGGCGCGAGCCTCAGCTCATCTCGCCCAGAGCCTTCTCCGCCTCGGCCAGCCAGGAGCGGCGGGCCTCCAGGGCGGCCTCGTGCTCCTTGATCCGTCGGGTGTCGTTGTTGGCCCGGGCCTTCTCCAACTTGGTCTCCAGCCCCGAGATCGCCGCAGACAGCTGGTCGACGGTGTCCTTGGCCCGGGCCCGTGCCTCGGGGTTCGTGCGCTCCCACTCGGCGTCCTCGGCCCGGCGCACGCTGTCCTCGATCTGCCGGAAGGCGCCCTCCAGCTGGTCGCGCACGTCTCGGGGCAGGTCCCCGGCCTCCTCCCAGGCCTCCTGGAAGTCACGCAGGCGGGCGCGGGCGCGGCGCGGGTCGGTGATCCCGGGGATCTCCGCCTTGGCCTCGGCCAGGATCCGCTCCTTGGCCTCCGCATTCACCTGAAGCTCCGCGTCACGCTCTGCGAAGGTCGCGTTGCGGGCGTCGAAGAAGGTGTCCTGGGCGGCCTTGAACCGGGTCCACAGCTTGTCCTCGCTGGCCCGGTCGGCCCGGCCGCTGGCCTTCCAGCGCTGCATCAGGTCGCGGTAGGCGCGGGCCGTGGGTCCCCAGTCGGTGGAGCCCGACAGGGCCTCGGCCTCGGCGACGATGCGCTCCTTGTCGGCGCGCACGCCCTCCCGCTGCTGGTCCAGGTTGGCGAAGTAGGCCTTGCGCCGCTTGGAGAAGGAGTTGCGGGCCGCGGACATGCGCTTCCACAGGGCCTGTTCGGTGGGGCGGTCGGCCCGAGGGGCCTTCTTCCACTCCTCGATGAGCTGGAGCATCCGCTCGCCGCCGGACTTCCAGTGCGTGGTCTCGGCCGCGACGCGCTCCGCCTCGGCGACGATCCGCTCCTTGGCCTCGCGGGCCTGGCCGCGGGCCTCCTCCTGTGCCTGCTTCTGCTCGACCTTGCGCTCCTCGGCGCGGCCGGACAGCTGGTCCAGGCGGCGGATCAGCGACTCCAGGTCACCGACAGCGTTCGCGTCCTTGACGGAGTCGCGCAGCTTGTCGATGCTGGTCATCGCGGCGGAGGCGGACAGGTCCGTGCTGCGCAGCCGCTTCTCCAGCAGCTCCACCTGGGTCACGAGCGCGTCGTACTTGTTCCGGTAGAAGGCCAGCGCCTCTTCCGGAGCACCCGCCTGCCACGATCCGACGACCCGTTCGCCTTCACCTGTGCGCACATAGACCGTGCCGTCATCGTCTACGCGGCCCCAAGGGTCCGTGGTCACCGTGTCCTCCTGCTGTCATGAACCCGACCGGTCGGGGTCGGGTTCGGGTCGTCGCGGCGGTACCGCGCCTGTTCGTGATGGGAACCACCGTGCACCAGCACGATATCCATACGTTTCGGCGGACAACGACGCGCCGTGTTTCAGATCAACGCAGACCGGGGTTTCTGCTGCCGGTCGTCCTGCCGCCGGTCGGGCTCGTCTCCCGCTCCGCGAAGGAGCGCAGGTGAAGGCCTCGGTATACCCGGCGACGATGACCAATATTGCATTACCACGCGCTTTGGCAAAGAGCCCGGGCGCACCCGGTGATCGAATGGTGATCAAATGCGTTCGCCTGCCGAACCCGCCGGTTGGCCCGCTCGGAAGCGGCTGGGTAGGCTCTGGGCGCAGGGATAACCGCTCCGGCCGTGGCCGGAGGCGTTCCAGCACCCTCACCGCCAGCAGAACCACCAGGACTTAGGACGACAACCGCCGTGCTCATCGCCGCGCTTCCCACCGGGCCCCTCTCCGCGAACTGTTACGTGATCGCACCGGCCCCGGGCGGGGAGTGCGTCATCGTCGACCCCGGCCAGGACGCCGCCCCGCAGGTGGCCAAGGCCCTGGCCGAGCACGGGCTCACCCCCGTCGCGGTCCTGCTCACCCACGGGCACTTCGACCACGTCTGGTCGGCCGCCGAGCTCGGCGGCCACCACGACGTTCCGGTGTACCTGCACGGCGCGGACCGCGGCCTGCTCACCGAGCCCGCCGCGGGGGTCGACGCCGGTTTCGCCGCCCAGCTCCAGATGCTTCTGGGCCCGGGCCCCTACCCCGAGCCCGCCCGGCTGACGCAGCTGGCGGGCGGGGAGTCGCTCGCCCTGGCCGGGATGGAGTTCGCGGTCGAGCACACCCCCGGCCACACCCCGGGTTCGGTCGTCTACGTCACGCACACCGGGGACGGGGTGCCGGTGATGTTCTCCGGGGACCTGGTCTTCGCCGGGTCCATCGGCCGCACGGATTTCCCCGGCGGTGACGGTGAGGCGATGAACACCAGCCTCGCCGAGGCCGTCCTGGCGCGCGGCGACGACACCCAGATCCTGCCGGGCCACGGGCCGGCCACGACGGTGGAGCGCGAGCGCGCCACCAACCCGTACCTGCGCGGCATCGCCGGATGACCACGGGCTGACCACCGGCCCCACCCGCGTCCGGAGCCTGACCGTCCTCGGGCTGACCACCGGGCCTCCCGATTCAACCGGGGACCGGGCGGTGCCGTTGGCGGTAGGATTCCAGTGTTCAAGGGGCAATGCCATGCCTGCAGCCGGGCCCGGTCTCGGGCTCCCCGGCATCCTCACCCAGCCGTGTAGTTAGTGGACTTGGTAACTCATGCATCGTTACAGGACTCATTCGTGTGGTCAGCTCCGTGAGGAGCACGTCGGGCAGCAGGTGCGCCTCTCTGGCTGGGTGCACAACCGCCGGGATCTCGGTGGCCTGCTCTTCGTCGACCTGCGCGACCACTACGGCGTCACGCAGCTCATGGCCCGCCCCGAGTCCCCGGTGTTCGAGGAGCTCAGCAGGATCTCCAAGGAGTCGGTGATTCAGGTCACCGGTCTGGTCGCCGCACGCAGCTCGGAGAACGTCAACCCGAACCTGCCCACCGGTGAGATCGAGATCGAGGCCGCCGAGGTGGAGGTGCTCGGTACCACCGAGGAGCTGCCGCTGACGGTCTTCCCCGAGGACAACACCTCCGAGGAGCGCCGCCTCACCTACCGCTTCCTGGACCTGCGCCGCGAGCGCATGCACCGCAACGTCATGCTGCGCTCGCAGGTGGTGGCCTACATCCGCCAGAAGATGACGGAGCTGGGCTTCAACGAGTTCCAGACCCCCATCCTCACCAGCTCCAGCCCCGAGGGGGCCCGCGACTTCCTGGTCCCCTCCCGTCTGCACCCGGGTGAGTTCTTCGCCCTGCCGCAGGCACCGCAGCAGTTCAAGCAGCTGCTGATGATCGCCGGGTTCGACCGCTACTTCCAGATCGCGCCCTGCTTCCGCGACGAGGACAGCCGCGCCGACCGCTCGCCCGGCGAGTTCTACCAGCTCGACGTCGAGATGAGCTTCGTCGAGCAGGAGGACGTCTTCGAGGTCATCGAGAAGGTCATGACCGACGTCTTCCGCGAGTTCTCCACGGACTGGGAGATCACCTCCCCGTTCCCGCGGATCGCCTACCGCGACGCCCTGCAGTGGTACGGGACCGACAAACCCGACCTGCGCGCGCCGATGAAGATGGTCGATGTCTCCGAGCTCTTCGGCAAGACCGACTTCCGAGCCTTCGCGGGCAAGAAGGTCCGTGCCCTGGCCGTCCCGCAGGTCGGCGACAAGCCCCGCAAGTTCTTCGACGGCATCGGTGACTACGCCGTCGAACAGGGCGCCAAGGGCCTGGCCTGGCTGAAGGTCGGCCCGAATGGTGAACTCACCGGTCCCATCGCCAAGTTCGTCACCGAGATCACCGACGAGCTCCTCCAGACCCTGGGCGCGGGCCCCGGCTACGGCCTGTTCTTCTGCGCCAGCGAGGACGAGGCCGAGATCAACAAGATCATGGCCCCCGTCCGCGTCGAGGCCGCCAAGCGCGCCGACCTCTTCGAGGACAAGGTCTACCGCTTCTGCTGGATCGTGGACTTCCCGATGTTCGAGCGCTCCGACGAGGGCCACGTCGAGTTCAGCCACAACCCGTTCTCCATGCCCCAGGGCGGGATGGACGCCCTGGAGAACCAGGACCCGCTGGACATCCTCGCCTGGCAGTACGACATCGTTTGCAACGGTACGGAGCTGTCCTCCGGCGCGATCCGTAACCACTCGCCCGAGATCATGTACAAGGCCTTCGACATCGCGGGCTACGACAAGGACGCGGTCGAGGCGGAGTTCGGCGGCATGCTCAAGGCGCTGAAGTTCGGCGCCCCGCCGCACGGCGGCATCGCCCCCGGCATCGACCGGATCGTGATGCTCCTGGCGGACGAGCCCAACATCCGCGAGACCATCGCCTTCCCGCTCAACCAGAACGCGCAGGACCTGATGATGGGCGCCCCCGCGGTCGTCTCGGACCAGCAGCTGCGCGACGTGCACATCCGCACGGTGATCCCCGAGGACAAGAAGAAGTAACCGGGCAGCCCCGGAACGCACCGCGAGGCGCCGGTCATCGGATCCGTCCGATGACCGGCGCCTGGTTTCTACCGCCTGGACTTCCGCTCCGACCCCTTGCTAACCTGGGCCCGTGCCGTACGTCATGTACCTCTAGAGCGAGCCGAGGCACCCGTCCACAGCTGTGTGGCCACGGGTGCCAGACGCATGTCCTGACCCCTTATGCGGGTCACATCGTCAGCTCGTGTCGGAGGAACGTTGACCGCCCTCAAACTCAGATCAGCGCTGCCCGCCGGAGATCGCGCCCAGCTCACCGCGACCGGCCTCCACATCGCCCGAGGCGGACGCACCGTGCTGTCCGGCGTGGACATGACCGTCACCCCCCGCTCCCGGTGGGGCGTGGTCGGTGAGAACGGCCGCGGCAAGTCCACCCTGCTGCACATCCTGACCGGGGCACTCGAACCCGACTCCGGAACCGTCCAGCGCGTCGGCACGCTCGGCGTCGCCGAACAGGAGGTGGAGTCCGCCGGCGGCCGTACCGTCGGGGACCTGATCGACCTCGAACTCGCCGACGCCCGCGCAGCCCTGGCCGCTCTCGACGCCGGCGCCGAGGGGCTCTCCACCGGGGACCCGGAGGCCACCGAACGCTACGCCGAGGCGCTGGACACCGCGCAGGTGCTGGATGCCTGGGACGCCGACCGTCGGGTCGACCTCGCCCTGGAGAACCTGGACGCGGTCACCGACCGGTCGCGCCCGCTGGCCGAACTGTCGGTCGGGCAGCGCTACCGGGTCAGACTCGCCTGCCTGCTCGGTGCCTCGCACGACTTCCTCCTCCTGGACGAGCCCACCAACCACCTGGACGCCGCCGGGCTCGACTTCCTCACCCAGCAGCTGCGCGGCCACGTCGGCGGCGTGGTGCTGATCAGCCACGACCGCGCCCTGCTCTCGGACGTGGCCACGACCATGCTCGACCTGGACCCGAGCCGGGACGGCCGCCCCCGTGTGTACGGCGGGGGCTTCGCGGGCTACCAGGAGGGCAGGCGCGCCGAGCGGGAACGCTGGGCACAGGAGTACGAACAGCAGCGGGCCGAGTACACCCGCCTCACCCAGGACCTGTCCCAAGCACAGAACCGTCTGGTCAGCGGTTGGCGTCCGGACAAGGGCACCGGCAAGCACCAGCGGGCGACTCGTGCGCCCGGGCTGGTCCGCGCCGTGCACCGCCGCCGGGACGACCTGGAGGCGCACGCGGTCACCATGCCGCCTCCCCCGATGCGGTTTCGGATGCCGGAGCTGCCCACGCGGCCCGGGGTGACCCTGCTGCGAGCGGAGGAGGTCACCGTCCGCGGAAGGCTGGACCGGCCGGTCACGCTCGCCCTTGAGTCGGGTGGACGGCTGGTGGTCACCGGCCCCAACGGGGCGGGCAAGTCGACCCTGCTGTCGGTGCTCGCCGGACGGGTCGAACCGACCGGGGGAGCGGTACGCACCGCGCGTACCGCCCGGGTGCGGCTGCTGACCCAGGAGTCGCCGAGCGCCGGGGCCGAGCGCGCCCACGACGTGTTCGCCGCCCATATCGGGCGACTGGTCAGCCAGGGCGTGCTGGGGCAGAGCGAGACGGTCTCGCTGAGCTCCCTCGGGCTGCTCGCCGCGGCGGACCTCCGAAAGCCGCTGCGTGATCTGTCCATGGGCCAGCAGCGCAGGCTCGACCTGGCGCTGGCGCTGGCGTCGCGCCCGCACGTGCTGCTGCTCGACGAGCCGACCAACCACCTGTCCATCGCGTTGGTGGACGAGCTCACCGAGGGCCTCGGCGCGACGGGCGCGGCGGTGGTGCTGGCCACCCACGACCGTCAGCTCCGGCGGGACGTCGGTTCCTGGGAACAGCTCGGCCTCGGGCTGATCGAACCGGCGCCCGAACCGGTGGTCGAACCGGCCGGCTAGCGACCTGCGGGGGCGCCGCGCGGAGCAATGCGCGGCGCCCGTTGTCCGTCCGTTTGCCTGTGCGTCAAGGGCGGGAAGGCAGAGGTCAGGGTTTGGTGGCTCCGCACCGCTGGCAGCAGATGTCCTCGTCCTCGGGGTTGCTGTGGGTGCAGAGCCGGCAGGTCCACTCGCACGCGGTGCCGTGGAGGAGCGATCCTGTCGCGGTTCGGGCGCGTTCAGGGTGCATGGTGAGTCCTCGGGGTGTTTGACGAGTTCTCGACTGACCAGTTCGGTGCCCGTAAAGTCCCTGCTTTGAACGTGCCACATTCGGCCAGAAAGTGAAAATAGGTGATAAACAGGCCAAAGACCCCGTCCGTAAAGGGGAAGAAGACGACACGCGGATGCGGGCGGGCCCGTCATCCCCTACCGTTGGGGGCGAATCACCCTCCCGCGCCGAGAGTCGCACGTGTCCTGGAGTGAACACAGTGCATCTACGGGGCCCATTCCCATCGGGGGCGAAGTGGGGGCGGAGTGCATTTCTGGGCTGCCGAGTCACACGGGCGTAACGATTCACGCCCTGTGGTCGGTAGGGTACGGCCCCGGAGCGGAACTAGCCGTTACCCCATCACGTTGACGGACCATGAGGGATCCGTGTTCGACGAGGTGGCGCAGCCGACGGAGGACGGGTGCCGAGGCATCCGGTCCGGTTTCCTGCCCGGGCCGGTCCAGACGTCGGACATTACAATGAGCCGAATCGGTACGTTCCAGGGGTGACCGCGCCTGACGCGGGTGTGACGTCCGAGCCG
This sequence comes from Nocardiopsis metallicus, assembly GCF_014201115.1. Classification (GTDB taxonomy): domain Bacteria; phylum Actinomycetota; class Actinomycetes; order Streptosporangiales; family Streptosporangiaceae; genus Nocardiopsis; species Nocardiopsis metallicus. Next base: position 3,177,418 of record NZ_JACHDO010000001.1, on the reverse strand, counting down.
ACATGAGGATGAGTCATACGTGAACGGAAAACGCGCTTCAGGCGATGGCTCCGAGGGCGCTCTCGCGGAGGCGTTCCGTCATGCGCCCGAGCCCATGGCGGTCACGGGGGCCGACGGCGCGATCCAACACGCCAACCACGCGTTCACCGAACTGTTCGGCCGCGGTGCCGCTGAGCTCACCGACCGGCCCTGGTTCGGACTCCTGGACCCGTCCGACACCGAACACGGTTCCCGGGCCCACCACGATGTGCTCGCCGGGAAGTGGAACCGCCGCTTCCGCCTGCGCTTGGCCGTCAGCGACAAGTCCTCCCGGCTCTCCGAGGTCGAGCTGCGGCCCTTCCCGGCCGACGGCGAGGGCGCCGCCCTTGCCCGTGGTTCCTCCGGGCCCGCCGTGATCGTGCTCTTCCACGTGCTGTCCACGGAAGAAGCCGATCTGCGCGTGGTCGGTGACCTGCGCACCGACAACTCCGACTCCGTCCTGTGGAGCCTGGACCTGAGCAGCGGGCGTCTGCGCGAGCTCTTCGGCCCCACTCCGCTGGGCGCGCTCCTGGCCGGGAACGACCGAGAACTCGAGCGCATCCTCGAACGCATCCACCCCGACGACACCGCCCGCGTACGCGACGCCATGGCGGCCTCCTTCGCGGGGCGGGACTACGAACAGCGCTTTCGTATCTTCGACCGCCTAGGCGACGAACGCTCCCTGCACGTGCGCGCCAGGTACGTGCCCGGCCAGCCCGACCGTCTCGTCGGGATCATCGACGACGTCACCGAGCACGTCCAGCTGGTGCGCAGGCTCGCCGACCGCCGCCGCACCGAGGCCGAGCACGGCCGGCTGGTCACCGAACTCTCCGCCAAACTGGTCTCCGCCACCACCGTCGACAAGGTGATGGACCTGCTCAGCGAGGAGTTCCTGCCGATCTTCGGCGGTACCGGCGCCGCGGCCCTCTACGTCGAGGACGGCCTGCTGCGCACCTCGCCCAGCACCCGTGAACGCGGCAACGTCTCGCAGATAGACGGCCGCCGGGCCGACGACACCGACTACCCGATGGGCGCGGTGATCCAGGACCGCCAACCCCGGTTCTTCGAGAGCCGCGCCGAGATCGTCAGCCGATTCCCCGCCGCCGTCGAACTCATGCGCTCGGTCCGCGGCCAGGCCTGGGCCACCGTGCCGATCTTCGGCGACGGCAAGGTCGCCCTCGGCGTGTGGCAGATGATCTGGGACCGCCCCCACCACGCCAGCCGCGACGAACGCGCCCTCATGCTGACCTTCGCGGGGCTGGCCGGGCAGGCGCTGCAGCGGATCAAGGCCCAGCAGGCCGAGCTGGAGCTGGCCGACGCCGTGCAGCGCCGCATGCTGCCCCGTCAGGTGGCGAGCTTTCCCGACATGGACATCGCCACCAAGTACCTGCCCTCCCGCGCGGAGTGGCGGATCTGCGGCGACTTCTACGACGTCATCGAGCTGCCCGACAACAAGGTGGGACTGCTCGTCGGCGACGTGCAGGGCCACGGCGTGGAGGCGGCCGCCGCCATGGGCCAGATCCGGGTGGCCTTCCGCGCCTACGCCACCAACCAGTCCGACCCCGGAGTGGTCCTGGGCGAGACCAACCGGTTGCTCACCGAGACCGGCGAGATCGTCTTCGCCACCTGCGGTTACCTCGTGGTGGACCGGGGAAGCGGCGTCATGCAGGCAGCCTGGGCGGGCCAGCCTCCTGCGGTGCTCGCCGCCAAGGGCGCATACGAACTGTGGTCCCCCGAGACCGGCCCGCCCCTGGGCGTGCTCGCCGACACCGAGTACACCGTCACCACTCGGGTCCTGGCCCCGGGTACCGCGCTTCTGCTGTGCTCCGACGGGCTCGTGGAGAGCTCGGAGGTCGACATGCAGGACGGGCTGGCCCAGGTCGGGGAGGCGCTCGCCGAGCACGGGGAGAACCCCAAGGCCGCCGCCCAGGTCCTGGCCGAGATGGCCCCTGCGGGCCGGGGCGACGACATCGCCCTGCTGGTCACCCGGATGATCCCCCGCGCGGCGCCGCCGCCCGAGCAGGCGGAGAGCCCGGAGAACCTGTCCGTCCCCACCACCTGAGCGCTCGGGAACGCCTCCGGGGCCGACACCGAACGCCGGGAACCGGCCGGGAAAGTCCTCGCTCTCACCTACCCTGGGTGGGTGCCCGAAACACTGTTCGACGATGCCGGGGCCGAGGCCGCCAAGGGCCAGGAGCCGCTGGCCGTACGCATGCGGCCGCGCTCCCTCGACGAGGTCGTGGGCCAACGCCACCTCCTGGGCGAGGGCAGCCCGCTGCGCCGCCTGGTCGAGGACGACGCGCCCATGTCCGTGTTCCTGTGGGGACCCCCGGGGACCGGGAAGACCACCCTGGCCACCGTGGTCAGCCGGGTCACCCGACGCCGGTTCGTGGAGCTGTCCGCGGTCAACGCGGGCGTCAAGGACGTGCGCGCCGTGGTGGACGAGGCCAAGCGCCGGATGGGCATGAACGGTACCCGCACCCTGCTCTTCGTGGACGAGGTGCACCGCTTCAACAAGACCCAGCAGGACGCCCTGCTGCCCGCGGTGGAGAACCGCTGGGTCAGCTTCATCGGCGCCACCACCGAGAACCCCTTCTTCTCCGTGGTCAGCCCGCTGCTCTCGCGTTCGCTGCTGCTCTCCCTGGAGTCCCTGGACGACTCCGAGGTCCGTGCCCTGGTGGACCGCGCGCTCACCGACGAACGCGGGCTGGACGGCCGCTACACCCTCACCGAGGAGGGCGCCGACCACCTCGTCCGGCTGGCCGGGGGCGACGGCCGCCGCTCCCTGACCTACCTCGAAGCCGGTGCCCTCGTCGCGGGGTCTCCCAGCAAGGACCCCGTCGAGATCACCGCTGAGCACGTCGAACGCGCAGTGGACCGCCACGCCGTGCGCTACGACCGCTCCGGCGACCAGCACTACGACGTCATCAGCGCCTTCATCAAGAGCATGCGCGGCTCCGACCCCGACGCCGCCCTGCACTACCTTGCCCGCATGATCGAGGCGGGAGAGGACCCCCGGTTCATCGCCCGCCGCCTGGTCGTGCACGCCAGCGAGGACGTCGGGATGGCCGACCCCAGCGCCCTGCAGACCGCCGTCGCCGCCGCACAGGCGGTCGATCTGATCGGCATGCCCGAGGCCCGGATCAACCTCGCCCAGGCGGTCATCCACATCAGCATCGCCCCCAAGTCCAACGCGGTGATCACCGCCATCAACGAGGCCCTGACCGACGTCCGCAGAGGCCAGGCCGGACCGGTCCCCGCACACCTGCGCGACGCCCACTACAAGGGCGCGGCCGACCTCGGACACGGCAAGGGGTACCGCTACGCCCACGACTTCCCAGGCGGGGTCGCCCCGCAGCAGCACGCCCCCGAAGGGCTGACCGAACGCCGGTACTACCGCCCCACCCAGCACGGGGCCGAACGCCGCTTCAGTGAGATCCTGCAGAAGATCAGGGGCGTCCTCAAGAGCGAGAAGTAGCCCACGGCCCCAACCGAAGAATGGTCCCGGCATCGGAACGGCCCCGGCGTTGCGCCGGGGCCGGATCGGTTCCCAGAGGTCAGTCCGAGAACAGCTCGACGACCTCCACCACCTCGCGGGGGCCGTCGCCCTCCTGGTCCTCGGCGAAGGTGATCTCGACGATCATCACCGGCCCCCAGGTCAGGTAGTCCATGAAGTCGTTCCCGGTCAGGTCCCAGGTGCCGCGCGCCTCCTCGTCGAGGAAGACGTGCTCGGGGGCGGCACAGAACCTGGCGCACTTGACGTCGGCGTCGGGCCGGATGACCGCCTCACCGGCCTCTCCGTCCTCGTCCCACTGCTCGGACCAGGCCTCGTGGCTGGGGATGCCCTGGTTGCGGGGGATGTCGTCGTCCCGGGTGACCGGCGTGTACACCCAGGTCCGCTCCTCGACCCCGGCCTCCGGCTCCTCCTGTTCCGAGGGGTCGAAGCGCACCACCAGGGTGTTCGGCTCCTCTTCCTCGTCGGCGGCCTCGTCCTCGGGTTCCTCGGCGATGCCGTCGGCCACCGGATCGGCCTCGGCGCTCCCGCCGACCATCTGTGAGATCCCCCAGACCCCGCCGCCGATCAGTACCGCGGCCATTGAGGCCGCGCCCACCAGGAACAGGGTGCGGGTGGGGCGGCGGTTGGACATGCGCCCCTCCAGCCGGATCACCTCGGGCACCCGGGCGGGCGGTTCCACCGCGTGCCACTCGCGTTCGAGGATCCGGCCGATCTCCTCGCGGTTCCCGCTAACCGGAACCTCGCCCTCCCCGCCCGTCTCGGGCTGGGCGGCCTCCGTCTGCCACACCGCGATGACCGCCCCGATCACCTCCCGCAGGCTGGGCCGCTGGTCCGGGTTGGGGTCCAGGGCTCGGCTCACGACCGGGCGCAACCCCTTGGGCAGCCCGTCCAGGTCGAAGGAGCCGGTCGCCACCCGCTGGGCGATCTCCTCGGGCTCGCCCGGACCGAAGGGCAGGCGCCCGGTCCCGGCGAACGCGACGACCGCCCCCCAGGCGAACACGTCCGCGGCGGTGGTCGCCACACCGCCCCGGTAGCGCTCGGGGCTCAGCCAGGTGGCTCCCGAACCGCGCAGCCGTTCGGAGTCCGCGGCGATCGCGCACTCCATGATGTGCGGACCGTGCGACTCCAGGAGGATCTCGCTGGGCCGCAGCGAACCGTGCGCCACCCCGCGCGCGTGCAGGGCCGAGAGCCCCTCGGCCAGCGCGGTGGCCAGCGCTATCACCTTGCCGAAACCGAGTCCGCCGCGTTTGGTCACGTAGTGGGAGAGCCGCTGACCGGCGAGGTAGGGCATGGACAGCCACGGCGGGTTCGCGTCGGCGTCGAAGGCCAGCGGGGTGACCACCCGCTGCGAGTCGACCGCGGACAGGTTGCGCAGCCGCTGCGCGAGGGCGGGGTAGACGTCGGGCGACTCCAGTTCGGGGGAGCGGAGCACCTTCACGGCGATCAGGCGGTCGCCCGCGGTGGCGGAGGCGGTGTCCACCGCGGCGTAGACGGTACCCGTGGCACCCGAGCCCAGACGTCCGAGCACGAGGTAGGGGCCGATCCGTGACGGGTCGTCCGGGTAGAGGGGGGCCAGGTCCGGTGGTACCAGTACGGAGATCTCTCGGGGAGAACGAGGGCTCATGGGTGTCCTGTCGGTGCTTCTCGGCCAGCGGGGGCGCTGCGGTGTCCGGACATCGTAGTGAAGATCCCGCTCTGCAGTGATTCTCGCTCACGACCGCCGCCTGCGTCGATCCCCTCGGCCTCCACCGGCCAGGACGGAATAGACCCTTGTCGAATTCGTGACCGGTTCCACCACGAGCCACACCGTGGCGTGCCCACGCGCCCCGACCGAGGACGCGATAGGGTCAGCCGAAACCGGCCGCCCCGGCCCTCACGGAGTGGGGCGGCGGACACGGCTCGGGAGCCCTGACCCGGCGCTGTCGCTGGCCCCCGTACCCGTTTTCCGGTCCGCCGGTGCGCGCCCGAGCGCGCGCCGCGGCCGTTCGCACACCCTCGAAGCAACCCTCTATCTGCCCTACGGAGCCTTCATGCTGACCGGAGGAGAGGTCGCCGCACTCGTCGCCGCGGTGGTCTGGGCGGTGCTGGCCACGTTCATGTGCGTGGCGCTCGTCAAACTGATCAAGCTCATCAACGAGACCACCAAGGTCGTCTCGGAACTGGGGGACCGGACCCCGCCGTTGCTGGACGACGTGGCCTCCACGGTGGAGCGCACCAACACCTCGCTGGAACGGGTCGAGGAGATCACCGCCAACGTGCAGGCCTCCTCGGAGGACGTCTCCACGATGACGGCGCTCACCAGGTCGGTGTTCACCGGCCCGCTGGTGAAGGTCGCCTCGTTCTCCTACGCCATCCGCCAGGTGCTGGGCCGCCGCAAGGCCCTGGCCGTGATGCGGGGCCGCAAGCGGAAGGAGAACAGGTGATCGGCCGACTGTTCTACCTCGCCGCGGGGGCCGCGCTCGGCGGCTACGTGGTCCACCGGGTCAACCGTGCCCGCAACGCCCTGACCCCCGGCGGTATCGCCGACCGGGTCGAAGGGCGTGTCAACGAGTACCGGGGCGCCCTCCAGGAGCTCAACGAGGACCTCACCGAGGAGGTCCGGTTGCAGGAGGAACAGATGCTCCGCCGCTACGCGCCCGGGCGCCGGTCCCCGCGTTCGGCCGACGACACACCGCGAGAACTCTCCGATCGGGAGTGATCAAGGGTCGTGGCGGCTGGAAACAGTGCGGCGGCGGGAACCGAACACGACGGGATCCGGTCGGACTCACAGGTCACATCCGGGAACCACGGGCTTGTGACGTGCGTCCGTAGGATTGACCGTCCAGCCGACCGACGGAGGTAGTGCCGTGTACCCGCCGCAACCGCCCCAGGGCCCCGACCAGGGTGGCCACGACCCGTACCAGCAGGATCCGTACGGGAACCCGGGCCAGCAGGGACCGACCGCCTACCCGGGGCCCTACCAGCAGCCGAACAAGATGCCCGGCACGGCGATCACCGTGCGGGTCCTCATGTTCATCGGGGGTGCCTTCGGCCTTCTCTTCGGCGGGCTGCTCCTGCTGGTCTGGCTCGGTCTGCTGGCCGACCCCGAAATGACGCAGGAGGTCCTCCGGGAAGTCCAGGACTCGGGCCTGTACATCGACGCGGCCGAGCTCACCGTCCTCTTCGGAGCGATGGGCGGCGTCATGTTCGGGTACGGCATTATCTCCACCGCCCTCGCCTCCTTCATGGGCAAGCGCAGCGCGGTGGTCCTGTGGCTGATCGTCGTGTTCCAGGTCCTGGCGTCACTGACCCTGATGCTCGGCATCGCCTTCGGCGGTACCCTTTCGGTCATCCCACTGCTCTTCGCGATCGCCATGATCGTGCTGATGCTGCTCCCGCCCACCCGCGCCTTCTACACACCCGAGCCGACCACGCCCTACACCGGCTACTGACGGCCCACGCGCAGGCCGGGCCCGGGGCGGGGCCGTTCAATCCGGGTCGTTCTCGACCCTCTCGGCCCCCTCACGGCCGGCCGGTCCGGTGGGAGCGGCCGTATCGACAGACGGGGCCCGGTGGGAGACCACCGGGCCCTTCGTCGTGGGCCGCCCCTACCGCCCCGAACCCCGGCCGTCGCCACGGGGGCGCCTCGTTTCGGGTACGTGTGGTGCGCGGCGGCAAACGCCTGCTCGACACCCGCCACCACCTCGATGCCGCTGAGCTCACCGCATCCCAGTGGCGGCAACAGTGGGAAGCCAGGCCGACGGGGAGTCGGGCAAACGGTTCGGCAACGAGACCATCCGCAGCACCCCCAGGGCGAGGTGTCCGTCAGACTCCCGGCCCCGCTGGCCGCTTGGGCGAACGCCCCGCACGGCCGGTACGTGCTCGCGGGCACGGCGGCCTTCTCCCACCGGGGGCAGGTGCGGGCCTCGGACCGTCCACGCCGAACCGGACGACTCTAGGTGTGAGGGATCCCGTCACCCCGGCCCGGAGCGCGCACACGATGCGCGCGCCCGGGGCAAGGGCACAAGAACGCGGGGGAGCAGCGCACCCAACACCGTTCGGGGCGCGCGCAGTACCGGGGAGTGGCAGCAGCTGCCACTCCTGGACACTGATGAGGAACGGTTCTCGGTAGAGTTCTCCCGCTGCCCGCACCTTCCCCAGAGAGGACCACGGTGTACCCCACACCTCCTTCCGGCCCCCACCACCCCCACGGGCAGGGCCAGCCCTCGGAGTCCTTCAAGTCGGGTGGTGGTTATCCTGAGCCGCCGCAGTCGGGTGGTGGTTATCCTGAGCCGCCGCAGTCGGGTGGAGACGGTTACCCCGAGCCGCCGCAGCCGGGTGGAGACGGTTACCCCCAGCCGCCGCAGCCGTCTCCGCGGCCGGCCGATGCCGGGTATGCGCGGCCCGCGCCTCAGAAGGCCTCGGCCGACCGGGCCTACCAGGCTCCGAAGGCCCCGGCGCCCTTCCGTGAGGCCCCGCCAGTCCCGGGCACGATGCCGGTCGGGGCGAAGGCGGTCCGCGTCCTCATGTTCATCGGTGGTCCGGTCGGAATCCTCCTGGGCCTGTTCAGCGGCCTACTGGCCATGGCCAGTTTCGGGTTCGCCCCCGACGGAGGGGCCGAGGGCTTCGGGGGCAGGAGTCTCATCCTGACGGTGATCCCCCTGATCTACGGCGTCGCCTCGATCGCGCTCGCCAGCATGATGGGCCGCCGCACGAAGAAGGTCCACGAGGGTGTCGTCTACTTCAACATCGCCGCGATAGCGCTCCTGGTGATCCTCGCTCTGGTCACTCTCCTCACGGGTGCGCCCTTCGACGGACTGATCCCGCTGATCTTCCACGGCGTCATGCTCGGTCTCATGTACTCCGCGAGCGTGAAGGCCTTCTACGGGGTCTGACGGTCCCGATCGCGGCCGATCCGTTCTGGATGCGCTGGTGGCCAGCGGCGATAGCCTTGGAATGGCCGAGCCGCCGCCGTTGTCATCAACGGTGCGGGTCTTCGGCGGCCACAGCAAACCATGCGCGCAGGCGTGGCGGTTCCCTCTACGATGGGCCCCTATCGACCACGCGTGACCACGGTCCCACCCAGGGACAACCCCGCCGCCACGGGGCGGCGGAGCCAAATACCAGGAGGGCATCAATGGAGACGGCAGAGATCGCGCGCCGCTTCCTCAGTTTCTTCGAGAAGAACGGACACACCGTGGTGCCCTCGGCAAGCCTGATCGCCGAGGATCCCACGCTGCTGCTGGTGCCGGCAGGCATGGTCCCCTTCAAGCCCTACTTCCTGGGTCAGCGCACTCCCTCCTACAGCACCGCCACCAGCGTCCAGAAGTGCATCCGCACCAAGGACATCGAGGAGGTCGGCAAGACCTCCCGGCACGCCACCTTCTTCCAGATGCTGGGCAACTTCTCCTTCGGTGACTACTTCAAGGAGCAGGCGATCCCGCTGGCCTGGGAGCTCGTCACCACCCCGGTGGCCGAGGGCGGCTTCGGGATCGACCCCGAGAAGCTGTGGGTGACCGTCTACCTCGACGACGACGAGGCCGAGGCGATCTGGCGCGACAAGGTCGGCGTCCGCCCCGAGCGCATCCAGCGGATGGGCATGGAGGAGAACTACTGGTCGATGGGCGTGCCCGGTCCCTGCGGCCCCTGCTCCGAGATCTTCTACGACCGCGGCCCCGAGTACGGAGCCGAGGGCGGCCCCGAGGCGGACGAGAACCGCTACATCGAGATCTGGAACCTCGTCTTCATGCAGTACGAGCGGGGTGAGGGCGGCGACAAGAGCGGCTTCCCGATCCTCGGCGACCTGCCCAAGAAGAACATCGACACCGGCCTGGGCCTGGAGCGCCTCGCGGCGGTCCTGCAGGGCGTCGACAACATCTACGAGACCGACATCATCGGCCGCGTGCTGCACCGCGCCGCCGAGCTGACCGGCACCACCTACGGCGAGAACCACGAGCAGGACGTGATGCTCCGCGTGGTCGCCGACCACGTGCGCAGCGCCGTCATGCTCGTCGGTGACGGCGTCAAGCCGGGCAACGAGAAGGCCGGGTACGTCCTGCGCCGCATCCTGCGCCGCTCGATCCGCAACCTGCGCCTGCTCTCGGGCACCGAAGACTTCTTCCTGCACGAGCTGACCGAGGTCAGCATCGACGCGATGAAGGACATCTACCCGGACCTGCTCGACAAGGCCGGGGTCATCCACGGCGTCATCGACAACGAGGAGCGCAACTTCGCGGACACCCTCCGCGCGGGCACCACGCTCTTCGGCCGCGCGGCCGAGCGCACCCGCGCCGAGGGCGGCACCGTCTTCTCCGGCACGGACGCCTTCCAGCTGCACGACACCTACGGCTTTCCCATCGACCTCACCCTGGAGATGGCCGCCGAACAGGGCCTGAGCGTGGACGAGGGCGCCTTCCGCGAGCTCATGCAGCGCCAGAAGGACACCGCCAAGGCCGACGCCAAGGCGAAGAAGCTCGGAAACGCGGACATCTCGCTCTACGCGCAGATGCACGAGAGGGCCGGGAACACCGAGTTCCTCGGCTACACCGAGGCCGAGAGCGACTCCCACGTCAAGGGCATCGTCGTGGACGGGGCCGGGGTGCCGGCCGCGCGCGCGGGCGACAAGGTCGAGATCGTCCTGGACCGCACCCCCTTCTACGGGGAGAGCGGCGGCCAGCTCGCCGATACCGGAACGCTGACCGTGGACGGGCGCGGCGTGGTGGACGTCGAGGACGTCCAGAAGCCGCTCCCGGGCCTGTTCGTGCACCGCGGTACCGTGCGCTCGGGCGAGATCGTCCTGGACGACACCGTGCACGCGGCGATCGACACCGGCCGCCGCCACGCGATCGAGCGGTCCCACTCGGCGACCCACCTGATCCACTCGGCGCTGCGCAACGCGATGGGCCCCGCCACCGGGCAGGCCGGTTCGGAGAACCGCCCGGGCCAGCTGCGGTTCGACTTCACCGCCGACAACGCGCTGGGCAACGAGCGCCTGGCCGAGGTCGAGGAGGAGGTCAACACCGTCCTGGCCGGTGACATCTCGGTCCAGACCGAGGAGAAGAGCCTGGACGAGGCGCTGAAGATGGGCGCCCTGGCCATGTTCGGCGAGAAGTACGGCGACCGCGTGCGGGTCGTGGAGATGAGTGACTACTCGGTCGAGCTCTGCGGCGGTACGCACGTGGGTTCCACCGCCAGGCTCGGCATCGTCAAGCTGCTGGGGGAGTCCTCCATCGGCTCCGGCGTGCGCCGGGTCGAGGCGGCCGTGGGCGTGGACGCGTTCAAGCGCCTGTCCAAGGAGTCGGCCCTGGTCGGCCAGCTCTCCGAGCAGCTCAAGACGCCGCGCGAGGAACTGCCCGAGCGGATCGACTCGATGGTCTCCCGGCTGCGCGCCGCGGAGAAGGAGATCGAGAAACTGCGCGCGGCGCAGGTGCTCCAGGCCGCCGGTGAGATCGCCGCGAAGGCGCGCCGCCACGGTTCGGCGCTGGTCGTGGCCACCGAGGCGCCCGAGGGCGCCAGCGGAGACGACCTGCGCAAGCTGGTGCTGGACGTGCGCGGCCGCCTCGGCGAGGACGAGCCCGTGGTCGTGGCGATGACCGCCGTGCCCAAGGACCGTCCGGTCGTGGTGATCGCCGCGAACAAGGCCGCGAACAAGGCCGGGATCAAGGCGGGAGAGCTCGTCGGGGTGGCGGCCCGCGCCCTCGGCGGCGGTGGCGGCGGCAAGCCGGACATCGCCCAGGGCGGTGGCAGCGACGCGGCCAAGGTCGACGAGGCCCTGCGCGCCGTGGAGGCGCGCGTCGCGGGCGCCTAGGTGTACTGACCTGAGAGGTTAGGAACACGAGAAGCGGGAGGGCCGCCAACGGCGGTGTGGAACCGGTGGTGATTGTACTCGTGCAACCACCCACCGAACGCCTCCCGCTTCTCGGTCTCTGATCGATAGGGGCGGGCGTAGGCCCATTCGTCGACCAGGGTGCGGTTGAACCGCTCGACCTTGCCGTTGGTCTGAGGCCGGTAAGGGCGGGTGCGTTTGTGCTTGATCCCGGCCTTGACCAGGGCGTCGCGCCACAGGTGGGACTTGTAGCAGGACCCGTTATCGGTCAGTACCCGCTCCACGGTGATCCCGACCGAGGCGAAGTAGGAGTTGGCTCGTTCCCAGAACCCGACAGCGGTCTCCTTTTTCTCGTCGGCCAGGATCTCGGTGTAGGCCAGCCGCGAGTGATCGTCCACGGCGTTGTGGAGGAAGGCATAGCCAACGTTGGCGCGGTTCTTGCGGCCTTGGGGCCGCCCCAGCGTCTTGTGGCCGCCGCCGTCGGGGATGTTGCCGAGCTTCTTGATGTCCACGTGCACGAGTTCACCGGGCCGCTCGCGTTCGTAGCGGCGCACGGTGCGGCCGGTGGCGCGGTCCAGGTGGGACAGGCGGGCGCACTTGTAGCGGGTCAGGACGCGGTGCACGGTCGAGGCGCACATGCCCAGGTGCCCGGCGATGCGGGCTGGTCCCCAGCGTTTGAGGCAGCGCAGTTTGATGACGCGGCGCTCACGGTGGGTGGGGGTACGCCGGGGTGAGTGGTGCGGGCGGCTGGAGGCATCGACCATGCCCGCCTCGCCATGGGCGCGGTAGCGGTCGGCCCAGCGTTTGGTGGTGCTCACGCTGGCCTGGAAGCGTTCCGCGGCCCTACGCAGTGTCCAGCCGTCTTCGACCACGCAGCGGGCCAACTCCAGGCGTCCGGCGGGTGTGAGACGGGCGTTGGCATGGGTAGTGTGGGCCACGGAGGGCCTCCTGACCTACTTCAGGTGTTGATCTAGACAATCCACACCTATGTCGGAGGCCCTCTCTTGCTGTCAAATCACTGCCGGGCCGTACTCAACCTCTGTGGTCAGTACACCTAGGCCCGCCCGGCCCCGCCCCCGGGTCCGCTGGCAGCGCTGGTCCGGGAACCCCGCTGATCAGGCGTGTGTGAAATCCACCTAAAGTGGTCTCACACACGCCTGACGCGTCTCCTGGGTCTCAACACCAAGGGCATGAGCGCGTCCGCGCGTGGAACCGTTGTGGAGCCAGGGATGCGGGTGCGTCAGAAGACGGGGCTCAACAAGGCGATCCTGGACAAGGGGTGGCATCGGCTCGAACTCGCCCCGCACAACGCGGCCCGGTACACGGGTACCGCCATCGTCAAGGTCAATCCGGCGCTCCCGTCCCAGACGTGCCATGAGTGCGATCACACGGATCCGGAGTCGCGCGAGAGCCAAGCGCGTTTCCGGTGCACCCGGTGTTCGTATGAGTGCCACGCTGACGTGAACGCCGCCAAGAACACCCTCGGCGCCGCAGGGCATGCGGTGCCAGCCTGTGGAGACCTCGCCGTTAGGCGGTCTGAGAAGCAGGAACCAGTGCGCGCTGCGAGGCGCGCAGCGCCACACCGCTAGGTGTGGTCGGAATCCCGGTCCTTTCAGGGCCGGGAGGAAGTCAAGAGGGTGTCTGGTGCCACGGCGCCCCGACTTTCGGCTACCTCGACGGTGAGGTGGTGAAGGTCCACCACCTCCTGACCGCGGACGACCCGATGCGCTGCCCCAGCGGGGGACAGTTCATCCAGACCTGCTCCTTCTCCGGCGGCCGGGTGGTCTACGGCGAGACGGGCCGCCCGGCGGCGACACGTCCGGTGCAGCCGCCCCGGAACCGAGGTTCTGCCGCGGTCCGATTCCCGAGCGCCCCGGCCACCGAGGGTGCGGGGCCCGCCTGCCGCGGCCACCGGGGGCGCGGGGCCCGCCTGCCCCGGGGCAGGGGCCGGGTGATTTACACTCGGACGGTACGAGTTCGCCCCGGCCCCCGCCGCCACAGCCCGATCTGAGGCATGAGGCCTGATTGGGGAGGGGCGGCGAGCGTGCCATGGGCGAGGCTGCGCACCGTCATCGAATCGGGCATACTGTGGCGCGTCACAGCCGATTCCCATGGCTGTCTGCGCGGATTTCGCCGCGATCCAGCTGATGAACAGGACCACCGTGTTGAGGATTTTCCGGCAGCGGTGCTGTGCCGTCGACCGCACAGCCCGACCGAGCGGCTTCCCCACCAGCGGGGAGGCATCCTCTTGAGGCAAGGTGTACGCCTGGCGATCGACCCGGGCAACGCGCGTATCGGGGTCGCGGCCAGCGACCCGAGCGGTATGCTCGCCAGCCCGGTGGAGACCATCGCGCGCGGCCGGGGCGACCTGCAACGTATCGCCCTCCTCGTGCTGGAGAAGGAGGCCCGCGAGATCGTCGTGGGCTACCCTGCTTCACTGTCTGGCCAAGAGGGACCGGCAGCCCGGTCCGCTCGCGAGTTCGCGAGCACCTTGGCCCGGCTCCTTGACCCCGTCCCCGTCAGGCTCGTGGACGAACGACTCACCACGGTGACCGCCCAGGGACAGCTGCTCTCCGGTGCCTCCTTCGGCAAGAAGGGCGCCAAGGGCGGCCGGGCCCGCCGCTCGGTCATCGACCAGGCGGCGGCCACCGTGCTCTTGCAGAGTGCCTTGGACCAGGAACGGTCAACAGGCCATCCCCCGGGCGAGATCGTCCGTGCCAGCCAGGGAGATTCATGACCGACAGGGATGACTACCCCGATCCCTACCGTCGTCGTGCCGACCGCGAAGGCGGCTACGACTACGATCCGCTGACCGACCCGCTGCCCGCCCAGCCGCCCTCGCGCGGCCGCCGGGCGCGCCCGGGGCCGCCGGACACCGGTGAGTTCGGGCACACCGGACCCTCCACCGGCGAGTTCCGCACCCCCAGGTACGCCGATGCCGGGCCGACTGAGTTCGACACGCAGAACCCGCCCGCGCCGCCTCCCGGCCGCCGCCGCAGGGCCGAGCCGCCCGAGGACCAGGCCGCCTGGGGCGGCGAACAGCCGACGGCCCCGCCCCGGCGTTTCGGCGCCGCGGACGCGCTGCGCGGCAGCCGTGCCGCACGCGGCGGCGGACAGGGTCCTCAGCGACCCGCCCAGGGATCGCCCTCGGACACGGGCAGCCATCAGCGGCCCGCTCCCGGATCGCTTTCGGACACGGGCAGCCATCAGCGGCCCGCTCCCGGATCGCTTTCGGACACGGGCAGCCATCAGCGGCCCGCTCCCGGATCGCTTTCGGACACCGGCAGTCAGCAGCGGCCCGGCGGCGACCCCACTCAGGAGGCCCTCGCGGCCCTGGCCAACCTGGGCGGGGCCCAGAACCCCGGCAACCAGGCCGGTCCCGGGGCGCCGTCGGCTTCCGGCACACCGGTCCCGGGAGCCCACGACGAACCCCCTCGCCGGGCCCGGCGCGCACGCGCCGAGGAACCAGAGGAGGGGCAGTCACTCTTCTGGGGCGACGACGCGGACGCGCCCGCACCCGCCTTCCTGGCCGATGACGCCGCTGAGGAGCCCAAAGGGCGCCGCGCCCGCCGCAAGCGCGCCAAGCAGGCCGAGGCCGGGCCGGTGCGCGACTCCGGCGCCTTCCCCGCTCAGGAACAGGAACCGGGGGCTGAGGAGCCCAACGGGCGCCGCGGCCGTCGTCGTGCCCGGCGCGCGGCTGAGGAGCCGCTCGCGGACTCCGGCGCCTTCCTAGCCCAGGAACCCGTGGAGGAGGAGCCCAAGGGGCGCCGCGGCCGCCGTCGTGCGGCCCCGGAGCCGGAGGAGGAGCCCCGCCACTCCGAGACCTTCGCCACCGCCCCGGTCACCGACACCGGGACCTTCGCCGAGCTGTCCAACCTGGATGACGAGGAGCCCCTGACCGACACCGGTTCCTTCCTCGCTCAGGAACCGGAGGCCGAGGAGCCCAAGGGGCGCCGCGGCCGCCGTCGTTTCCGCCGCGGACGCCGCGCCGAGCCAGAACCGGAGCCCCGGGCCGAGGAAGAGCCGGAGGAGGTCGAGGAGGACCCCTACGAGGAGGACAGCCTCGAGGACATCGCCGCCTCCTACGGCGACAGCCGCGCCAACCGCAAGCGAGCCAAGCGGGCCAAGGCCGCGCAGGCCGCCCGGCGCAACGCGGGCAAGCCCAAGAGGCGCAAGAGCAAGGGCCTGATGATCCTGCTCGTCCTGGTCCTGATGCTCGTGGTCGCCGGCGGCGGTTTCGCGGTCATGCGTACCTACGTTTTCCCGCCCGACCACGAGGGCGCGGGGGAGGGCGAGGTCGTCTTCACCATCGCGGAGGGCCAGAGCGGTACCGCCGTCGGGCAGAGCCTCGTGGACCAGGGCGTGGTCGCCAGTGTCCGGGCCTTCACCAACGCGCTTGGCGAGCAGGGCGACGCCCTGGTGCCCGGCACCTACTCCCTGGCCGAGAACATGAGCGGCGAGAGCGCCGTCGCGGCCCTGCTGGACCCGGAGAACCGGCTCGGTGGACGGATCACCATCCGCGAGGGCCTGCGCTCCGAACAGGTGCTCGAAATGGTGGCCGACGGCACGGGGCTGGCCTTGGAGGATCTCGCGGAAGCCTATGCGCAGACGGACGAGCTCGGTCTGCCCGACTACGCGACGGAGGGCCCCGCGGGCTACCTGTTCCCGTCCACGTACCGGTTCGAGCCGGACACTGAGCCGCTCTCGATCCTGCGCACCATGGTCACCCAGTACCGCCAGGTGGCCGAGGAGCTTGATCTGGAGGCGCGCGCCGCCGAACTCGGCTATGACGCCAACGAGATCATGGCGATCGCCTCCATCGTCCAGGCCGAGAGCGGCGGGGTCGACGACATGGCCAAGATCTCCCGGGTGGTGTACAACCGCCTGGACGACGGCATGATGCTCCAGATGGACAGCACCTGCTTCTACGCCATCGGCGAGTACGGCATCGCGCTCAACAACGACCAGTTGGCCGAATGCGAGGCCGACACCAGCGGTTTCGACACCTACCACAAGACCGGTCTCATCCCGGGCCCGTTCGTGGCCCCGGGCGAGGACGCCATCGAGGCGGCCCTGGAACCGGAGGACGGCGAGTGGCTGTACTTCGTGGCGACCGATCCGGAGAACGGTGTCACCGAGTTCGCCGAGACCTACGAGGAGTTCGAGGTCCTCAAGCAGCGCTTCCAGGAGACCTGGGGCGGCGGCGGTCAGGCCGAGAGCGAGGGCGAGGAGTGATGCGCGCCGCGGTCCTGGGTTCGCCGGTGGCCCACTCCCTCTCCCCGGTCCTGCACTCCGCGGCCTACACGGCCCTGGGGCTCGGGGACTGGTCCTACGGACTGTTCGAGTGCGACGAGAAGGGGCTGGCGCCCTTCCTCGAAGGGCTCGACCCGGCCGAGTGGGCCGGGCTCTCCCTGACCATGCCGCTCAAGCGCCGGGCCATGGAGCTGGCGGTCGAGGTGACCGACCTGGCCACGGCGGTCGGCGGGGCCAACACCCTGGTCCGGCAGGGGGCGGGCTGGGCGGCGCACAACACCGACGTCGAGGGCATCGCCACCGCGCTGACCGAGGCCGGTGTGGCCGCCCCCGGCAGCACGGTCGTCCTGGGGGCGGGGGCCACCGCGGCCTCCGCCCTGGCGGCCCTGCGTGAGCTCGGCTCCGCCGGGCGGGTCACCGTGCTGGCCCGCGACACCGGACGCACCGGAGAGGTCGTCGCGGCCGCCGAGCGCCTGGACCTTCCGGTCGAGGTGGCCCCGCTGGCCGAGATCGACCGCCACCTGGACGCCGACCTCGTGGTCTCCACGCTGCCCTCGGGCGCCGCGGACGCGCACGCCGAACGCCTGGCGGCCTCCCGTGCCGATCTGTTCGACGTGGTCTACGCCCCGTGGCCGACCACGGCGGCTGAGGCCGTCGCGGCCCGGGGCGGGCGGGTGGTGGGCGGTTTCCCGATGCTCCTGCACCAGGCCGTCGCCCAGGTCAGGCTGATGACCGGGGTCGAGGACGTCCCGGTCGCGGCCATGCGGGCCGCGGGCGAGGCCGAGCTGGAACGGCGCTCGGCCCAGGCCGGGGCCTGACCCCGGGGCCGGAGGGCGGTACGGGTGGTCAGGCGGCCTCCAGGTCCTGCTATATTGGACGTAATCGACTTGGTCCGGTGTGCACAGCACACCGGAACCGCAAGCGGAGATGATCCTCCCACCTACCGGGCCCCGCCCGCGTGGGTCCCGGTCAGACGATGGGTATACCATCCCGTGTTCGTCGTTCACCCCTGTGCGGGTGGCCGAAGGCCACGTGGCGGCTCCGTCGTGAATGTCCGGTCGGATCGCCCCGCTTGCACACGCTGGCGGGGTTTTCGCTTTTTGGTGAGATCCCAACGCGGGCGGGTGGCCTGAACAAGCACGGGCGACCCGGTCGAACAGGCCGACCACCACACGGTGGGCGGCCGGTCCCAGGTAATCCGAGAAAGCTAGGGAGGGGTCTCATCAGCACAGAGCCCCGCATCAATGACCGTATCCGGGTGCCCGAGGTCCGACTTGTCGGACCCAACGGTGAGCAGGTCGGAATCGTCTCCGTGCAGGACGCGCTGCGTCTGGCCCAGGAGTCCGACCTCGACCTCGTCGAGGTCGCGCCGACCGCGCGCCCGCCGGTCGCGAAGCTGATGGACTACGGCAAGTTCAAGTACGAGTCCGCGGTCAAGGCCCGTGAGTCGCGCAAGAACCAGTCGAACACGATCATCAAGGAGATCAAGCTCCGCCCGAAGATCGACCCGCACGACTACGAGACCAAGAAGGGTCACGTCGTCCGGTTCCTCAAGAGCGGTGACAAGGTCAAGGTGACGATCATGTTCCGCGGCCGTGAGCAGTCCCGGCCCGAGCTCGGGCGCAGGCTGCTGGCGCGTCTCGCCGAGGACGTCCAGGACCTCGGGACGGTCGAGTCCCAGCCCAAGCAGGACGGCCGCAACATGGTCATGGTGATCGGTCCGCACAAGCGGCGTTCCGAGCACAAGGCCGAGGCCCGTGCGGCGGCGGGGGACAAGACCCGCCGCGACGAGAGCGACCAGGCGTAAGGCGTCAGGGTTAGTCCCCCACCGCCCGGCCGTCGTGAAGGCGGGAACCGGGTGGTGGGGTGGGCTGTGCGCGAACAGCTCGTGATGCACCGGTGTGCGACGGGATCCCGCCGTAGCGGCGGAACAATCGCGTCATCCGTTCCGAGGAACGGGTGACGCGCCGACGGAGTAGGAGACGACGGCGACATGCCGAAGAACAAGTCCCACAGTGGAGCCAAGGACCGCTTCAAGGTCACCGGCTCCGGCAAGATCATGCGCCGCCGTGCCAACAAGAACCACATCCTTGAGCACAAGACCTCCAAGCGCAAGCGGAAGCTGGGCACGGAGGCCGAGCTCGCTCCGGCTGACACCAAGAGCATCAAGAAGCTCCTGGGCATGTAGCTCCAGAGCATCTTCCGTCCTCCTTGGCAGGCCCGTGCGCCCGACCCGGTCGGCGCGCTGAGGCGCCCGGAGGACAACCACCTGAAGCGAACACGGCCGCCGGGCCCGTCCTGGCCGGACCGGTCGGCGCGCCGTGCGCGCCGGAAGAACCAATGAGGGAGTCACTGTGGCACGCGTGAAGCGGGCTCTCAACGCCAAGAAGAAGCGCAAGGTCGTTCTCGACCGGGCCAGTGGTTACCGCGGGCAGCGCTCGCGCCTGTACCGCAAGGCCAAGGAGCAGATGCTCCACTCGATGACCTACTCCTACCGGGACCGCAAGGACCGCAAGGGGCAGTTCCGTCGTCTGTGGATCCAGCGCATCAACGCCGCCTCCCGTGCGCACGGCCTGACCTACAACCGTCTCATCCAGGGCCTGAAGCTGGCTGAGATCGAGGTCGACCGTCGCATGCTGGCCGAGCTGGCCGTCAACGACGAGGCCGCCTTCGCCGTCCTCGTGGAGAAGGCCAAGCAGGCCCTCCCCACCACCGCCGCGGCCTAAGAGCGGGCAGCAGCTGGCAGGCAGTAGAAAACAGATCAGGTAGCGATGGCGAGCCACGAGTTCACGAGTGTCCGGTCACCCAGGATCAAGGGGGTTCGGCGGCTCGCCAAGCGCACCTTCCGTCAGCGCGAGCGGCGCTTCCTCGCCGAGGGGCCGCAGGCTGTACGGGAGGCCCTGGCCGCCGTCAACGGCGGAAACGGGCGGTCCCCCTACGGCGGGGCCGCCCGCGGCGTTGTCGAGGTCTACGCCACGGCGGAGGCCATGCAGCGCCACATCGACCTGATGGACGCCGCCCACACCGCGGGCGTGCCCACCCACCGGGTCAGCCTCGACGTCATGTCCGAACTGGCGCAGACCATCACCCCGCAGGGGGTCATCGCGGTCTGCGACTTCGTCGACGTCCCCCTGGAGAGCGTCACCGACGTGCGGCTCGCCGTCGTCCTCTCCCATGTGCGCGACCCCGGCAACGCGGGGACGGTCCTGCGCACCGCCGACGCGGCCGGCGCCGACGTCGTGATCTTCACCGACGCCTCGGTCGACCCCTACAACGGCAAGTGCGTGCGGGCCTCCGCCGGGAGCCTGTTCCACCTCCCCGTGGTGGTGGGGGTCCCGGTGGCCCGGGCGGTGGACTTCCTCCACGGCACCGGAGCCAAGGCCTGGGCGGCAGACGGAGGCGGCGACCGCGACCTGCACCAGCTGGCCGACGACGGCGACCTGGACGGACCGGTCGGCTGGGTCTTCGGCAACGAGGCCTGGGGCCTGCCCGAGGAGATCGTCCAGCTCACGGACGGCGCGGTCAGCGTTCCGATCTACGGCGGGGCCGAAAGCCTGAATCTGGCCACGGCCGCCGCGGTCTGTCTGTACACGACCGCGCGGCAGCAGCGGCGCTCCTGAGAACCTCTTCCGAGCCGCTCACGTCTGGCCCCCGCGCCCCGATTGATTACTCCCGGTGACTGTCAGGGCTCTGACCCGGGGTGACGAAGCGCGGGGCTGGCACGTTCGGTAACAGGTTCTGCCAACCCGTCGAAATGCACGTGCACGGGGCCCGAGTGTCGATAGGGTCGGGCCAGCAGCACGGTGGTTCATGCGCATCCCGCTTGGCCACCCCCACCTGACCCGCGTCACGGGTAGGGCGGTGCGCGTGGCCACCAGGGCACGGCAGGATGCTTGGCGACACGGCATGAGCGATGTCCGGTCACCGACTCCGCCACACGTTCTGTGACGCGTGCTGTCCTATCGGGACCCCGGTCGTCGGCGGTCGTCCCCGGCCTGCCGGTGCGGGGCGGCGCACCCGGTCCCACCGCCCGGGCGCCTCGACGAGGCCGTATCCCGGGCCATGAGGCGTACCAGGGGGGAGTGCAGGGTAGATCTGCGGTGGTGTCCGGGGGAGAGACGGGCGGCACCGGTCAGCGTCCCGACCCAGGAGTCCTGTGGTCGCGGACCTTCGGAGGGGAGCGGGGAGAGGCGTGGGCAGCGGCCGGCAGGTGGGCCAACCGGCGGAGGACTCCGGCGGTGCGGCGGCGCCGAACCTTTGGGACGTGGACACCGCCTCGGCCCGGCCGGGTGAACCCCCGCTGCACGCCGACGACCTGCCCGACGGCGTGGTCGTCGCCGACGCCCGGGGCCGGGTCGTCCTGTTCAACACCATGGCCGCGCAGCTCACCGGGGTCCCGGTCGAGTCCGCGCTGGGCCGCGACTATCGCACCGCCCTGCCGCTGAACGGGCTCGACGGCAACAACTGGTGGGAGTCCAGCGACCCCTACGGCGGTGACCGCGAACGCACCCGCCAGCCCGAGCGGATGCTCTGCCTGCCCGACGAACGCGAGATCCTCGTGGCCGCGCGCTACGTGCGGGCCAGGCCCGGCGGGGCCCTCGTCCGCCTGGTCGTCACGCTCCGGGACGCCTCCGCTCGGGCCGAACGCTCCCGAGCCGACCTGGTCTCTGAGGTCGCGCACGAGCTGCGCTCCCCGCTCACCAGCGTGAAGGGCTTCACCTCCACCCTGCTCAACAAGTGGGAACGGCTCACCGACAAGCAGAAACTGTTCATGCTGGAGACGGTCAACGCCGACGCCGACCGCGTCACCCGGCTCATCCACGACCTGCTGGACGTCTCCCGCATCGAGTCCGGCCGCCTGGAGGTACGCCGCCAGGTCGTCGACCTGCCCGCCGCCGTGCGCCGTCTGGTCGCCAGCAAGATCGCCGCGGGCGAGTCCGAGGAGCGCTTCCGGGTCGAGACCCGCGGCGAACTCCCGCAGATGTGGCTGGACGCGGACAAGATCGAACAGATCCTCGCGAACCTCGTGGAAAACGGGGTGCGGCACGGCGCTGGTACTGTCAGTATCGTGATCGAGCCGTGTGAAGGAGGAGCAGCGGTGTCGGTGCGCGACGAAGGCCAGGGCATAGCACCCGAGACCATTCCGCGCGTCTTCCGCCAGTTCTGGCGCGGCAAGCGCCGTGGCGGGACCGGCCTCGGACTGTTCATCGTGAAGGGCCTCGTCGAGGCCCACGGCGGCACGATCACCGTCGGACGCGCCCCCAACGGCGGCGCCGAGTTCCGATTTACCATGCCCGCCGGGACGCCCGAGTTCGTCTGAGCCCTCAGACCCTTCGGCCGCCCGGTGGGCGCACGTGGCATGTCCCGGACCCCGTGACGGACCTTTCCCGGGCTGCCCGCAAACCGCCTGTGCTTTTCCTGTCGGCTTCGTCCGCCCCGCGCGGACCGTGACTGCCGTCCCGTCCCCTGATCCGTGGGGGAGCGGCGACGGCGAGGCAACCAACCATGTCTGCACCGAACAATTCCTTCGACCCGGTCGAGGTGGCCCCCCTGCACCCCGACGAGGTCGCCCGCATGCGCGAGGAGGCGCTGGCCGCCATCGAGGCCGCCGCCGACCTCGCCGAACTCAAGGAGGTCCGGCTCGCGCACGCCTCCGACCGCTCCCCGCTGGCCCTGGCCAACCGGGAGATCGGCGCGCTGCCCCCGGCCGCCAAGGCCGACGCGGGCAAGCGCGTCGGCGGTGCCCGGCGCGACGTCGGCCAGGCCCTCAAGGCCCGCCAGGCGGTGCTGGAGGCCGAGCGCGACGAGCGCGTCCTGGTGGAGGAGCGCGTCGACGTCACCCTGCCGTGGGACCGCACGCCCCGCGGTGCCCGCCACCCCCTGACCACCGTCGCCGAGCGGATGGCCGACGTCTTCGTCGGCATGGGCTTCGAGGTCGCCGAGGGCCCCGAGATCGAGGCGGAGTGGTTCAACTTCGACGCCCTCAACTTCCAGCCCGACCACCCGGCCCGCAGCATGCAGGACACCTTCTTCGTCGAGGGTCCCGACGGCGGCGAGTCCGGCCTGGTCATGCGCACCCACACCTCCCCGGTGCAGATCCGCGCGCTGCTCTCGCGCGAGCTGCCGGTGTACGTGGTCGCGCCCGGCAAGACCTTCCGCACCGACGAGCTGGACGCCACGCACAGCCCGGTCTTCCACCAGCTGGAGGGCCTGGTCGTCGACAAGGGCATCACCCTGGCGCACCTGCGCGGCGCCATCGACGCCTTCGTCGAGTCGGTCTTCGGTGAGGGCCTCAAGACCCGCTTCCGGGCCTCCTACTTCCCGTTCACCGAACCCTCCGCCGAGGTGGACATCGAGTGCTTCGTCTGCCGGGGCGAGTCCGTGGGCAACCCGGACGAGCCCTGCCGCACCTGCTCCAGTGAGGGCTGGATCGAGATCGGCGGCTGCGGTGTGGTCAACCCGCGCGTGCTCACCGCCGCCGGGGTGGACCCGGAGGTCTACAGCGGCTGGGCCTTCGGCCTGGGAATCGAACGGACACTGATGTTCGCGCACGGCGTGCGCGACATGCACGACATGGTCGAGGGCGACATCCGCTTCACCTCGGCGTTCGGGAGTGAGAACTGATGCGCGTCCCCCTGACCTGGCTGCGTGAGTACGTCGAGCTTTCCGCCGACGTCTCCGCCCGCGAGCTCGCCTCCCGGCTGACCCTGGCCGGGCTGGAGGTCGAGACCGTCGACGAGCTCGGCTCCGACCTGACCGGCCCCATCGTCTTCGGCCGCGTGCTGGAGATCGAGGAGCTCACCGAGTTCAAGAAGCCCATCCGCTTCTGCAAGGTGGACGTGGGGCGGGCCAACGGCACGGGCGAGCCGCAGGAGATCGTCTGCGGCGCCCGCAACTTCGCCGAGGGCGACCTCGTCGTGGTGTCCCTGCCCGGCGCCGAACTGCCCGGTGGCTTCAAGATCGGTGCCCGCAAGACCTACGGCAGGATGTCCGCCGGCATGATCTGCTCGGCCACCGAGCTCGGCCTGTGGGAGGACCACAGCGGCATCGTCGTGCTGCCCGAGGGCTTCGCCGAGACCGGCACCGACGCCATCGCGCCCCTCGGCCTGCGCGAGGACGTCCTCGACATCGCCGTCACCCCGGACCGGGGTTACGCGCTGTCCATGCGGGGCGTGGCGCGCGACGTCGCCGCCCTGTACGGTGCCGCCTTCCACGACCCCGCGGGCCTCACCGTCGCCGAGCCCACCGGCCCCGGCCACCCGGGCATGATCGACGACGCCAAGCGCGCCGACCGCCTCGTGCTGCGCGGCGCCACCGGCTTCGACCCGGAGGCGCCCACCCCGCTGTGGATGAAGCGCCGCCTGCACCAGAGCGGGGTGCGCCCCGTCTCCCTGGCCGTGGACGTCACCAACTACGTGATGCTCGAGCTCGGCCAGCCGCTGCACGCCTGGGACCGGGAGAAGGTCAACGGCCCGATCCGCGTCCGTCAGGCCGAGGCGGGGGAGAAACTGGAGACCCTGGACCACGTCCAGCGCTCCCTGGACCCCGACGACATCGTCATCGCAGACGACTCCGGCGCCCAGGCGATCGCCGGGGTGATGGGCGGACTGCACACCGAGATCGGCCTGTCCTCCTCGGAGGTCCTGGTCGAGGCCGCGCACTTCGACGCCATGAGCATCGCCCGCGCCTCCCGCCGCCACCAGCTCTCCTCGGAGGCCTCTCGGCGCTTCGAGCGCGGCGTCGACTCCGCCGAGCAGCTGGCCGCGGCCACCCGCGCGGTGGAGCTGCTGGCCGAGCTCGGCGGCGCCTCGGTCGAGTCGGCCTACACGGTGGTTGATCACGGCACGCCGCGTGAGCCGATCGTCGTCAAGGCCTCCCACGCGGGCAGCGTGGCCGGGGTCGACTACCCGGCGGGCACCAGCGAGCACTGGCTGCGCGCCATCGGCTGCTCCGTGGAGGCCGACGGAGACCTGCTGCGGGTCACCCCGCCCACCTGGCGGCCCGACATCACCGACCCCAACGACCTCGCCGAGGAGGTCATCCGCTTCGAGGGCTACGAGAACATCCCCTCGATCCGGCCCTACGGCTCCGGGCGGGGACTGACCGCCAGTCAGCGCCTGCGCCGGGCGGTCGGCCGCGTCCTGGCCGACACCGGGTACAACGAGGTGCTGTCCTACCCGTTCACCAGCGAGCGCGACCTCGACGGCCTCCAGTTGGCCGCGGACGACGCGCGCCGGACCGCCCTGCGCCTGGCCAACCCGCTCAGCGAGGAGGAGCCGCTGCTGCGGACCACCGTGCTGCCGGGCCTGTTCAAGGCGTTGGCCCGCAACGTGGGCCGGGGCATGACCGACGTGGCCCTGTTCGAGACCGGCCTGGTCTACCGGCCCAAGCCGGGCGCCACCCGCGCCCCGATCCTGCCCGTGGACCGGGGTCCCGGCGCCGAGGAGCTCGCGCTCATCGACGCCGCCCTGCCCGAGCAGCCGCGCCGCGTGGGCGTGGTCCTCACCGGCGACGCCGAGCGTGCCGGCTGGTGGGGCCAGGGCCGCGCGGCCTCCTGGGCCGACGCGATCCAGGCCGCCCGGGACATCGCCCGGGTCGCCGGGGTCGACCTGGAGGCCGAGGCCGACACCCATGCCCCGTGGCACCCGGGCCGCTGCGCCGCGCTGTACGTGCGGGTGGACGGCGAGCGCCGACCCGTGGGGCACGCCGGTGAGCTGCACCCGCGGGTGATCAAGGCGTTCGGTCTGCCGGACCGCACCGCGGCCATGGAGATCGACCTGGACGGCGTCGAGCGCGCCCGCACCGACGCGCCCGCCCCGAAGGTGTCCACCTACCCGGTGGCCACCCAGGACGTGGCCCTGGTCGTGGACGCCTCCGTGCCGGTCGGCGAGATCAGCGCCGCCCTGGCCGAGGGCGCGGGCCCCCTGCTGGAGAGCGTGCGGCTGTTCGACGTCTACACCGGTGAGCAGGTCGGCCAGGGGCGCAAGTCCGTGGCCTTCGCGCTGCGCTTCCGGGCCGAGGACCGGACGCTGACCGCCGAGGAGGTCGGCGCCGCGCGTGAGGCGGCCGTGGCCCTGGCGACCGAGCGCACGGGCGCTGTCCTGCGCGGCTAGCCGACTACTCGGCGCGGCCCACGCGACTCTCGCTGGGCTCGCCGCAACGCCGGGTCGGCCACACCGAAATACAGCGTTAACACGGCGGGGCGGGGCGGTTACTCCCAGGGGGGAGACCCGCCCCGCCCTTCTGTGTTAGGACAGTGCTGTGGGGCCGGGCCGCCCGTGTCCGGGAGCGGCGGCAACCCCCCGGTGTGTTGCGAAAAGACTGACCGACGAGCCCGGATTCCAAGAAAATTATGGCCGTGTTTTTCCAGCCCAGTAGGGGTTTTGGCGCCAAGTGCCGAGGGTAGCCGGAATGAAGTTTGGGTTTCGGGGCATGAAAGCTCGTTTTGGCTCTTGCTGTGGGGCGGTCCGAGAACTTAGCCTTCGAGTACCTGCCACAACCTGGGCGCCCGGGTAAGGGGTCAGATCCGTTTTCCGCTGCGCACTCTCGCGCATGTCACGGCTCGGAGGTCGCCATATGACCGAAACGGTTGTCTCGTCCGCGCTCACTCCCAAGGAACACCGGGAGCCCAGCCGTCTCTGGCATACCTTCTGCGATATGAACACCGTGGCCAAGGGCCCGGAGTTCGTCGTGGCCCGCGCCGAGGGCGTGTGGCTCTGGGACCAGTCCGGTGACCGTTACCTCGACGGGACCGCCAGCCTCTGGTACTGCAACGTCGGCCACGGCCGTGCCGAGATCGCGGACGCGGTCCACCGGCAGATGACCACCCTGGACGCCTACACCGTCTACGGCGACTTCGCCAACGCGCCCGCGATGGAGCTGAGCGAGCGCCTGGCCGCCCACGCGCCGGTGGCGGACCCGCGCGTCATCCTCACCTGCGGGGGAGGAGAGTCGATCGACACCGCCGCCAAGCTGGCGCGCAGCTACTGGGTCACCCAGGGACAGCCGCAGCGCCAGCACCTGATCAGCCGGACCGGCGGCTACCACGGCCTCAACGGCTTCGGTACGAGCATCATCGGGATGGAGCGCTTCCGTTCCGGCTACGGCAAGCTGATCGAGGACACCTCCGTGGTACGGCACGACTCCGCGGCCGCCCTGGAGGCCGAGATCCTGCGGGTCGGCGCCGACCGGGTCGCCGCCTTCTTCGCGGAGCCGGTGATCGGGGCGGGCGGGGTGTTCCTGCCGCCGGAGAACTACTTCACCGACGTGGCGCGGATCTGTCAGAAGTACGGCGTGCTGTTCGTGGTCGACAGCGTGATCTGCGGCTTCGCCCGGATGGGGAACTGGTTCGGGATCGAGCGGTTCGGGGTGAGCCCGGACATGATCGTCTTCGCCAAGGGCGTGTCCAGCGGTTACCTGCCGCTGGGTGGTGTGGTGGTCAACGGCCGGGTGGCCGACCCGTTCTGGAACGAGGCGGGCAACCCGTTCCTGCACGGCACCACCTACGCCGGGCACCCGTCGGCCTGCGCCGCGGCCATGGCCAACCTGGACATCCTGGAGCGCGAGGACCTGTTCACGGTCTCCCGCGAGGTGGAGACCCACCTGGACTCGGCGCTGCGCGGACTGGCCGACCACCCGCTGGTCGCCGAGGTCCGATCCGGTACGGGGGTGATGGGTGCGGTGGAGCTCACCGAGGAGGCGCTCAACGAGCGGGGCGTCACCACGGCGGAGGTCTTCGCCGAGGCACGCACTCGGGGCGTCATCGTCCGGCCGGTGCCCAAGGCCCTGCTGGTCTCGCCGCCCCTGGTCATCACCTGGGAGCAGATCGACCACATGACGTCCACCCTGTCGTCGGCCCTGGACGCGGTGATGGCCCGCCACTGACCCGAGCAGGCCCTTGCTGGACCCACCGGTGCCGTGTCACGTGCCGGTGGGTTATTTATTTTCCTGGGAAACCTCTGTCCGGTACTGATATCGTGGAGTAATATTTTCTGGGAAGATACTTCTTTTGGGGCGGGTGTGGCGTTTCCTCCCCGAGGGCACGACAGGGGGCAGCACATGACCGCACAGCCGACCGGCGTGGACGAGCAGCACGGTACCGGACCCAGTGACGACGACCTGATCACGGCCTGGGGCCTGCTCCACGAGGCGATGAACTCCATCCAGCCCAAGCTGCTGCACGGGATAACCCCCGACGGCAAGGACATGGCGGGTCCATGGTTCGAGGTCCTCATCCGGCTCCAGCGCACCCCGGGGCACCAGCTGCCGATGAGCCGCCTGGCCCGCGAGGTCAGCCTGAGTACCGGAGGGTTCACCAAGCTGGCCGACCGCCTGGAGAGGGAGGGCTACCTGGAGCGGCACAACTGTGCCACCGATCGCCGGGTCGTCTACGCCACCCTCACCGAGAAGGGGATCGAGTTCATCGTCGCCGCCCGGATCCGCCACGTGGAGCGCCTGCGTGAGCACGTGCTCGCCCCGCTCGGGGAGGGCGGGGTTCGACAACTCGCCACGATCGCGCGTACGCTCCGTGACAGCTCCTGCGATTAAAAAGGCATGGAACAGCGACGTTGCGTAGTCGAATCGCCGTTTCCGTGACCGGACGATCCTCGTGAATGTGCAGAAAACATGCCACGTGCCGTCGTTCCCGTGTAGGTTGGCGAGAGTTCGGGGGACCCAACGCGGGGTGGGTCGGGAGCACTGAGGTTCCGGGGGGAATGATGAGGCTGTTCACCACTGCTGCCCAGATGAGGCCGATTCCCCGATCCGCCCGCTTCGCCAACGGCGGGGTTTCCTTCTGGTTCCGGGAGAGCGGTCTCCCCGAACGCAGAGCGCCCCTGCCGGGCGACGCCGACTACGACGTCTGTGTGGTCGGAGCCGGTTACACCGGCCTGTGGACCGCCTACTACCTCAAGAAGGCCCAGCCGGACCTGCGCGTATGCGTGGTCGAGCGCGAGTTCGCCGGTTTCGGCGCCTCCGGCCGTAACGGAGGGTGGCTGACCGCCGAGTTCTCCGGTTCCCAGGAGGACTACGCCCAGTCACACGGCAAGGCCGCCATGGTCGCCCTGCAACGCGCGCTGATGAACACCGTGGACGAGGTCGTCTCGGTCGCCGGGGCCGAGGGGATCGACGCCGACATCGTCAAGGGCGGCATGCGCGTGGTCGCCAGCAACGCGGCCCAGCACGAACGGCTCCGGAACAACATCGACTACCTCCAGGACTGGGGGTACTGGCCCGACGACATCCACATGGTCGACCTGGACCACGCGCCCCCGATCGCGGTCAACGGCGCCGTGGCCGCGGGCTACTCGCCGCACGCCGCCCGTATCCACCCGGCCAAGCTGGTCACCGGCCTGGCCCGGGTGGTCGAGGCGCTGGGCGTGGAGATCTTCGAGGACACCCCGGTCACCGAGATCCGGCCCCGCGAGGGCGGAATCCGCCCGGCCGTG
This sequence comes from Nocardiopsis metallicus, assembly GCF_014201115.1. Classification (GTDB taxonomy): domain Bacteria; phylum Actinomycetota; class Actinomycetes; order Streptosporangiales; family Streptosporangiaceae; genus Nocardiopsis; species Nocardiopsis metallicus. The sequence continues at coordinate 3,148,380 of NZ_JACHDO010000001.1, read as the reverse complement.
GTCACCGAACACGGCACCGTCCGCGCCGACCACGTGGTCCGCGCCACCGAGGGCTTCACCTCCACCCTGCGCGGCCAGCACCGCCGCTGGCGGCCCATGTCCTCCTCGATGATCGTCACCGAGCCGATCGCCCCCGAACTCTGGGAGCGGATCGGCTGGGAGGGCCGCGAGCTGCTGCGGGACGCCGCCCACTCCTACGTCTACGCCCAGCGCACCGCCGACGACCGCATCGCCATCGGCGGCCGCGGCTCCTCGCGCCGATCCGGGGGTTCGGAGGGCAGCGAGGGCACCACCCAGCCGCAGGCCATCGCCGAGCTCTGGCGCTCGCTGACCGCGCTGTTCCCCGACGTCGCCGACGCACCCGTCGAGCACGCCTGGTCCGGGGTGCTCGGGGTGCCCCGCGACTGGTCCCCGACGGTGAACCTGGACGCCGAATCCGGCCTGGGCTGGGCTGGCGGCTACTCCAGCAGCGGGGTCGCCACCAGCAACCTGGCCGGGCGTACCCTGCGCGACCTCATCCTGGGCCGCAGCACCGACCTGACCCGCCTGCCGTGGGTCGGCCACGAGGTGCGCGGCTGGGAACCCGAGCCGCTGCGCTGGATGGGCACGAAGGTCGTGCGCGGCCTCTACCGCACGGCCGACCGCCGGGAATCACAGGCCGAGGGCAAGGCCCACACCTCCCGCCTGGCCGACCTGGCCACCCGGATGCCCGGCAACTGATTCGCACCCGGAGGCGGCCTCCCCCGTCGGCGCTGTGTCCTCTTCCGGTGTTGTGACCGTCACCGACCCCGCCCTGGTCGCGACCGCCCATGGTTGCATAAAATTGCAGAGCCATGCATGATGGTTCAGTCCAGTCGAGAAGAGAGGGTCTCACCATGGGATACACGGCGGCCATCGCCGGAGCCAGCGGCTACGCCGGGGGCGAGCTGCTGCGTCTGCTCCTGGGACACCCCGACATCGAGATCGGCGCGGTCACCGCGGGCGGCAACGCCGGGACCCCCCTCATCCAACACCAGCCGCACCTTCTCCCGCTGGCCGATCGCATCCTCGGGCCGACCACCGTCGAGGAGCTGCGCGGCCACGACGTCGTCTTCCTCGCCCTGCCGCACGGACAATCCGCCGACATCGCCCAGCAGCTCGGCGACGACGTCCTGGTCGTGGACTGCGGAGCCGACTTCCGCCTCAACGACCCCGCCGCCTGGGAACGCTTCTACGGCACCCCCCACGCCGGGACCTGGCCCTACGGCCTGCCCGAACTTCCCGGCCAGCGCGAGCGCCTCACCGGGGCCCGCCGGGTCGCCGTCCCCGGCTGCCACGTCACCGTCGCCACCCTCGGCCTCTTCCCGGCCCTGGCCCAGCAGCTCGTCGAGACCGACCTCACCGTCGTCGCCGTCACCGGCACCTCCGGCGCGGGCAAGGCACCCAAGCCCAACCTGGTCGGCAGCGAGGTCATGGGCGCCCTCAGCCCCTACGGCGTCGGCGGCACCCACCGGCACAACCCCGAGATCGTCCAGAACCTCACCTCGGTCACCGGCGAGCCGGTCCGCCTCTCCTTCACCCCGGTCCTCGCGCCCCTGCCCCGGGGCATCCTCGCCACCTGCACCGCGCCCCTCAAGCCCGGCGCCAGCGCCGACCAGGTGCGCGCGGCCTACGAGACCGCCTACGCCGACGAGCCCTTCGTCCACCTGCTCCCCGAGGGCACCTGGCCCAACACCGCCATGACGGTCGCGGCCAACACCACCCTCGTGCAGGTCACCGTGGACCCCGACGCGAACCGCGTGGTCGCCGTCGCCGCCCTGGACAACCTGACCAAGGGCACCGCGGGCGGCGCGATCCAGAGCACCAACCTCGCCCTGGGCCTGCCCGAGGACACCGGCCTCCCGCTCGCCGCGGTCGCCCCCTGAGAACCCGGGAAGAGGCATCGACGTGAGTGTCACCGCACCCAAGGGCTTTCGCGCCGCGGGCGTGGCCGCCGGGATCAAACCCGACCGCGCCCGCGACGTCGCCGTCGTCGTCAACGACGGCCCCTCCCTCGCGGCCGGAGCGGTCTTCACCGACCACCCCGACCCCGCCGCCCCGCTCCTGTGGTCCCGGCAGGTCGTCGCGGGCAGCCGCGTGCGCGCCGCCGTCCTCAACTCCGGCTGCGCCAACGCGGGCACCGGACCGCTCGGCTTCCAGGCCGCCCATGCCGAGGCCGAGCACACCGCCGACCTGCTCGCCGACTCCGCCGCCGAGATCGTGCTGTGCTCGGCCGGCCCGATCGGCACCGCCCTGCCCACCGAAGCCCTGAACACCGGGCTCACGGCCGCGCTCGCCGAGGCCGAACGCGGCGGCGGACTCCCCGCGGCCGACGCCATTCGCACCGGGGACACGGTCGCCAAGATCGCCTTCGGTCGCGGCGAGGGCGTCACCGTCGGCGGGATGGCAAAGGGGCCGGACGCCTCCGTCGGATCGGTCCTGTGCGTACTGACCACCGACGCCGACCTCAGCGCCGAGCAGTGCCAGAGCCTGGTCGCCGACGCCGCCGCCAAGGCCTTCGCCCCGCTGACCGGGACCAACGACACCGTCCTGCTCATGGCCAGCGGCGCCGCTCCGGCCACCCCCGGCGAAGGGGTCCTCGCCGACCTGCTCACGAAGGTGTGCGAGGAGCTCGCCGCCCAGCTCGCCGCGGACACATCCGATACCGGAACCCCCCAGGACAGGCAGGCCAACCCGTGAACTCCCGGATCTCCGACAACCCCACCCAGGACCAGGCCCAGGCCATGGACAAAGCGGCCAACCTCATCGAGGCGCTGCCCTGGCTCTCCCGCTTCCACGGCCGCACCGTCGTGGTCAAGTACGGCGGCAACGCCATGGTCAGCGAGGAACTGCGGGTACGCTTCGCCGAGTCCATCGTCTTCCTGCACTACGCGGGCCTGCGCCCCGTCGTCGTCCACGGGGGCGGACCGCAGATCAGCGCCATGCTGGACCGCTCCGGGGTGGAGTCGACCTTCACCGCCGGACTCCGGGTCACCACGGACGAGGCCATGGACATCGTCCGCATGGTCCTCACCGGCCAGGTCAACCGCGAGATCGTCGGCCTGATCAACCAGCACGGACCCTTCGCCGTCGGCATGTCCGGCGAGGACGCCAACCTCCTCTACGCCGAGCGCAAGAGCGTCGAGGTGGACGGCGAGACCGTCGACATCGGCCGGGTCGGCGAGGTCAGCGAGGTCAACCCCGGCGCCGTCTCCGCGCTCATCGCCGACGGCCGCATCCCGGTGATCTCCAGCGTCGCCCGCGCCGACGACGGCGGCGTCTACAACATCAACGCCGACACCGCCGCCTCCGCGCTCGCCGTCGCGCTGGGCGCGAGCAAGCTCATCATGCTCACCGACGTCGAGGGCCTGTTCGCCGACTTCCCGGCCAACACCGACCTCATCCGGCGCCTGAACGTGGACGAGCTGCGCGCCCTCCTGCCCTCCCTGTCCTCCGGCATGCTCCCCAAGATGGAAGCCTGCCTGACCGCCGTCGAGGGCGGTGTACCCCAGGCACACATCATCGACGGCCGTGTCCCGCACTCCCTGCTCCTGGAGGTCTTCACCGACCAGGGCGTGGGCACGATGGTCGCCGACGAGGAACTGGAGGCCGAACTCCTCGCCGGGAACGGCCACTACCCGCGCCCCTGGCGCCCCACCGACACCACCACTGAGCACAACCCTGGAGCCGCCAAGTGACCAGCAGCGAACTGAGGGAGCGCTTCGCCGCCTCGATCATGCCCAACTACGGGGTGCCGCCCGTGGCCCTGACCCTCGGGCGCGGCTGCGAGGTCTACGACGCAGACGGGCGCCAGTACCTCGACCTCATCGCGGGCATCGCCGTCTCCAGCCTGGGCCACGGGCACCCCGCCCTGGTCAAGGCGGTCGCCCACCAGGCGGCCACCCTCGCCCACACCAGCAACCTCTTCGTGCACGAGCGCGAGGTCCAACTCGCCGAACGCCTCGTGGGGCTGCTCGGCGGTGACGCCAAGGTCTTCTTCGCCAACTCCGGCACCGAGGCCAACGAGGCCGCCCTCAAACTGGTCAAGCGCGCCGCCGGCTCCGGCCGCCACTACTTCGTCGCCGCCGACAAGGGCTTCCACGGCCGTTCCGCCGGATCCCTCGCCCTGACCGGCAAGGAATCCATCCGCGAACCCTTCGGCCCCTTCGGCATGGACGTGCGCTTCGTGCCCCACGGCGACCTGGAGGCCCTGACCGAGGCGGTCGACGAGAACTGCGTCGCCGTGTTCGTCGAGCCCACCCAGGGTGAGGCCGGGGTCGTCCCCGCCCCCGAGGGCTACCTCGCCGGGGTCCGCGCCCTGTGCGACGAGACCGGAGCGGCCTTCGTCCTGGACGAGATCCAGAGCGGTATCGGCCGCACCGGCCAGTGGTTCGCCCACCAGGAGGAGGGCGTGCGCCCCGACGTCCTCACCCTCGCCAAGGGCCTGGGCGGCGGACTGCCCATCGGCGCCTGCGTCGGCTTCGGCCGCTACGCCGACGCCTTCCACAAGGGCGACCACGGCTCCACCTTCGGCGGCAACCCGGTGGCCTGCGCCGCCGCGCTCGCCGTCATCGACACCATCGAGAGCGAGGGCCTGCTCGCCCACACCTCCGTGATGGGCGACCTGCTCGCCGAACAGATCGAGGGCGTCAAGCACCCCCTCCTGGCGGGGCAGCGCGGCAGCGGACTCTGGCGCGCCCTCGAACTCACCGGACCGCACGCGGCCCACGTCCAGGAACAGGCCGCCGTCCGCGGGTTCCTGGTCAACGCCGTGGCCCCCGACGCCATCCGCATCGCCCCGCCCCTGGTCATCACACCCGAGCAGATCGGCGTGTTCATCGAGGCCCTGCCGACCGTCCTGGACGCAGCTGAGGCCGCCGCGACGAAGGAGCACCAGTCATGACCCGGCACTTCCTGCGGGACGACGACCTCACGCCCGAGGAGCAGACCCGCGTTCTCGACCTCGCCGACGAGATGAAGCGCGACCGCTTCTCCTACCGGCCCCTGGCGGGGCCGCGCACGGTCGCGCTCCTCTTCGACAAGCCCTCCACCCGCACCCGCCTGTCCTTCTCCGTGGGCGTCGCCGACCTCGGCGGCAACCCGCTGGTCCTGGACTCCGGCAGCACCCAGATGGGCCGCGGTGAACCCATCGAGGACACCGCCCGGGTCCTGGAGCGCCAGGTCGCCGCCGTGGTCTGGCGCACCTTCGCCCAGACCGACCTCGAGAACCTCGCCCGGCACATCAACGTCCCGGTGGTCAACGCGCTCACCGACGAGTTCCACCCCTGCCAGGTCCTCGCCGACCTCCAGACGGTCCGTGAGCACAAGGGCACCCTGGCCGGGCTCACCCTCGCCTACCTCGGCGACGGCGCCAACAACATGTCCCACTCCTACCTGCTGGGCTGTGCCATCGCCGGCATGCACGTGCGGATCGGTGCCCCCGAGGGCTACCACCCGGACCCGGTCATCCTGACCAGGGCTAACGAGATCGCCGAGAGCACCGGAGGGTCGGTCACCGTCACCGCCGACGCCCACAAGGCGGCCGAGGGCGCCGACGTCGTGGCCACCGACACCTGGGTCTCCATGGGTATGGAGGACGCGAAGGAGGACCGCGAGGCCCCCTTCCGCCCCTACACCGTGGACGAGGCGCTCATGGCCGCCGCCCACCCCGAGGCGATCGTCCTGCACTGCCTGCCCGCCTACCGGGGCAAGGAGATCACCGCCGGCGTCGTCGACGGCCCGCAGAGCGTGGTCTGGGACGAGGCCGAGAACCGCCGCCACGCCCAGAAGGCCCTGCTCGCCTACCTGCTCGAGAGCAGCGACAACCCCGAGCCCGAGACACGATGACCAACGACCACAGCGGTACGGCCCCGATGACCAAGGCCGCCCGCCACGCCCGCATCACCGACGTCCTCACCCGCGAGGACGTCCGCTCCCAAGGGGAACTGGCCAGGCGCCTCTCCGACGCCGGGGTCCAGGTCACCCAGGCCACGCTCTCCCGCGACCTGGACGAACTGGGCGCGGTCAAACTCCGCACCGCCGACGGCCACCTGGCCTACGTCCTGCCGGGGGAGGGCGGTGAACGCCTCCAGCGCACCCGCCCGGACACCCTCGGCCTCGAACAGGTCTCCGGGGCCCGTCTGAACCGGCTGGCCGAGGACCTGCTCGTCTCGGCCGAGGCCTCCGCCAACATGGTCATCATCCGCACCCCGCCCGGGGCGGCGCAGTACCTGGCCTCGGCCATCGACCACACCGACTTCCACGCCATCCTGGGCACCATCGCGGGCGACGACACCATCATGGTGATCGCCCGCGATCCCCGGGGCGGTGAGGAACTGGCCGCGGCGCTCCTGCGGTTGGCCGACCGTAAACCCTGACCGCACCCGTGCGGCCCGGCACCACCTGAACGTTCACTAAGGAGACCACGATGGCCGACCAGCCCGAGGCCCTGCGCCTGTGGGGCGGCCGCTTCGAGGGAGGACCGGACCAGGCTCTGGCCCGTCTCTCGCTGAGCACCCACTTCGACTGGCGGCTCGCCCGCCACGACATCGCGGGCTCACGCGCCCACGCCCGCGCCCTGCACCGCGCCGGACTGCTCTCGGCCGACGAACTCGACCGCATGATCGCGGGCCTGGACCGGCTGGAGGCCGACGTGGCCTCGGGGGAGTTCACCCCCGTGCTCGAGGACGAGGACGTGCACACCGCGCTGGAGCGGGGCTTCATCGAGCGGGTCGGCCCCGAACTCGGCGGCCGGCTGCGCGCCGGACGCTCGCGCAACGACCAGATCGCCACCCTGGTCCGCATGTACCTGCGCGAGGAGGCCCGGTCCATCGCCGACCAGCTCCTGGACCTGGTGCGCGCTCTCGCCGACCAGGCCGGGGCCCACCCCGACGCCGCCATGCCGGGCCGCACGCACCTGCAGCACGCCCAGCCCGTGCTGCTCGCCCACCAGCTGATGGCGCACGCCTGGCCGCTGGTCCGCGACGTCGAGCGGCTGCGCGACTGGGACCGCCGCGCCGCGGTCTCGCCCTACGGTTCCGGCGCCCTGGCCGGTTCCTCCCTGGGCCTGGACCCCGAGGCGGTCGCCGCCGAGCTCGGTTTCCCGGCCTCCTCGGAGAACTCCATCGACGGCACCGCCGCCCGCGACGTCGTCGCCGAGTTCGCCTTCGTCACCGCGATGATCGGCGTGGACCTGTCCCGGCTCTCGGAGGAGGTCATCCTGTGGGCGACGAAGGAGTTCTCCTTCATCACCCTGGACGACGCCTTCTCCACCGGCTCCTCGATCATGCCGCAGAAGAAGAACCCCGACGTCGCCGAGCTCGCCCGCGGCAAGGCGGGCCGCCTGGTCGGAGACCTCACCGGCCTGCTCACCACCCTCAAGGGGCTCCCGCTGGCCTACAACCGGGACCTGCAGGAGGACAAGGAGCCGGTCTTCGACGCCGTGGACAGCCTGCACCTGCTGCTGCCCGCCATGACCGGCATGGTCGCCACCCTGACCTTCCACACGGACCGGATGGCGGAGCTGGCCCCACAGGGCTTCTCCCTGGCCACCGACATCGCCGAGTGGCTGGTCCGCGAGCGCGTCCCCTTCCGCGAGGCCCACGAGATCGCGGGCACCTGCGTGCGGGTGTGCGAGGAGCGCGGCATCGACCTGCCCGATCTCGGCGACGCCGACTTCGCGCGGATCTCCGAACACCTGACCCCGGCCGTGCGCGAGGTCCTGACCGTGCCCGGTTCCCTGGCCTCCCGCGCGGGCCGCGGCGGCACCGCCCCGGCCCGGGTCGCCGAACAGCTCGACCGCCTGCGCTCGGACGTCGAGGCACACCGCAAGGCCTTCATTTCCTAGCCGCGCCCAGTCGTGCAGGGGCCCTGCCGGATCCGTATGGCGATCCGGCAGGGCCCCGCCGCCGTCATGGGCGCACTGTTCCTGTACGTCCTGTTCCCCGGCCCGCGCGGGTGCGGCCGTCAGGGCCGGTAGGAAACCAATCTGGAATTCCCCCCGCACGGCCGTGGCTGGTGCGGTAGCGTCCTGAGTCTGCGGGCACCACACGTGTTCCCTCCTGCGCGTACCGTGACGACCCGCGTGGGAACCGGCACGCACTACGCGTGGCCTCCGGTGCCCGCGCCGAGTCCGTGGGAGGAGCGCAGTGGGTCAGCCAGGGGGCACAGGGCGCGGGGCCAAGACCGGGATCAGGGCGCAGCTCAACAGGATCGTGCTGATCCCCAGCATCACCTTCCTCGTACTGTTCGTCGTGCTGAGCAGTGCCACCCTCGCCCAGGCGATCTCGCTGCGCTCCTCGGTCACCGACGGCCGGGCCGGGGCCGACCTCGCCGAGGCGCTCACCGCGCTCCAGACCGAACGCCGCCTCAGCGCCGAGTACCTCACCGCCCCCGGCGGCCAGACCCGGCAGCGGCTCGTCGGCGCTGCGGAGACCACCGACGAAGCACTCATCAGGGTCCGGGACGTGCGCGACACCCTGGAGGGTGACGGCGACTCCCCGGACCCGCTGGCCCAGGGGTTCTTCGACTCGCTGGACCAGGTCCAGGCCCTGCGTACGGACGACCTCGCCGACCCGGGGCCGGCGGCCGACGCCCTGGACGCCTACACCGCCGCGATCCACCAGGGCATCCGCCTCTACGCGAACACCGTCCGAGGGCTGGACGACGGGCCCGCCTCCGACGCCGCCTCGGCCGCCGACAACCTGCTGTGGGCCCAGGAGAGCTTCGGCCACGCCGACGCCCTGGTCACCACGGTCCTGGCCGAGCGTGATCTCAGCCGGGCCGAACAGGCCGAGATCGCCTCCCTCACCGGTGACACGCGCCGCCGCCTGGACGCCATGGGCCCGGTCACGGACGCGGTCACGGACTCTGCGGAAGACACAGCAGAGGCCGCATCGGTGGAGACAGCGGGGGCCACCACCGAACCGGTGGCCAGCCGGGACCAGGCCCCCACCGTCGAGCGGATCACCGCGGGCGCGGCCTGGGCCGACGCCATGGAGATGGCCGACACCCTCGTCCAGCACGAGGCGCGCATCGACACCGACCCCCTCACCGGTGAGCTGACCCGCGACACCGCTCCGCCGGACGGACTCGGCGGCTGGCGCGCGGCCGCCGACCAGGTCAACATCGAGCTGGCCGAGGTCACCGCCGAGCGGGTGGACACCGTCGTCTCCGCCACCGAGGAGGCCAGCTCGTGGATGTTCACCCTGGCCCTCGGCGGTGGAATCACCTCCATGTTCGCCGGAACGGTCGCCTACGGCACCGCCGCTCGCTCGGCCGGACGCCTCACCTACCGGCTGGCCAAGCTCAAGGCGGAGACGCTCGGTATCGCCCGCAGCGACCTCCCCCGGATCGTGCGCCGCCTGGAGGCGGGCGAGAGAGTCGACCTGGACACCGAGATGAAACAGCTCGACCACGGCGCCGACGAGGTCGGCCAGGTCGCCGACGCCTTCAACACCGCCCAGCGCACCGCGGTCGGCGCCGCCGTCAAGCAGGCCGACATCCGGGCCGGAGTCGGCCGGGTCTTCCTCGGTATCGCGCACCGGAACCAGTCCCTCGTGCAACGCCAGCTCCAGCTCCTGGACCGGATGGAACGCGAGGAGGAGGACCCCGACCTGCTGGAGAGCCTCTTCCAGCTGGACCACCTGGCCACCCGGGGCCGCCGCCACGCGGAGAACCTCATCATCCTCGGCGGGGCCCAGCCGGGCCGCCGCTGGCGCCACCCCGTCCCGCTCGTGGACATCCTGCGCGGCGCCATCTCCGAGACCGACGAGTACGCCCGGGTCGAGCTCACCTCCGCCCCGGACCTGTCACTGGTGGGCGCGGTCGTCGCCGACGTCATCCACCTCCTGGCGGAGCTGGTCGAGAACGCCACCGCCTACTCGCCGCCGCACACCGACGTCACCATCGCCACGGACAACGTCCCCAAGGGTGTGGTGATCGAGATCGAGGACCGCGGTCTGGGGATGACCGAGGAGGTCCTCGCCGACAACAACGAGAAGCTCGCCAAGGCGCCGGAATTCGACATCATGACCCCCGGCAGCGACGGCCGCCTCGGTATCTTCGTCGTGGCCAGGCTCGCGCGCAAACACGAGATCGGCGTGCAGCTGCGCCACTCCCCGTACGGGGGCACCCGGGCCGTGGTGCTCGTGCCCAGCACCCTGGTGGTCTCCGCCGGCACCGCCATGACGGAGCGCCCCCGGGCCGCCGTGCTCGCCCGCTCCAGCGCGGCCCGGCTCGACCACTCGGGAGCCTCTGGACACGGTGACCGGGACAACCGGGAGGACCCCGCGGACCTGCTGTCGGAAGGGGCCGGGTCCAGGCCGGCCCGACCGGTGCTGCGCTCGGTCCCCGAACACGGAGAGCGCGTCCCCGAGGCCGTACCGCGGGAGCACGCCCAGGGTGCCCCGCTGCTGCGCCAGGTGCCGGACCTGGAACCCGAGCCGAGGGAACGGGTTCAGGGGGAGGTCCCCGCGCAGCTGCCCAGACGCGGGGCCGACAGCGCGACGGCGGACGCCACCCGGGCCGGGGGAGTCCGGGCAGACGGCACCCGGGTGGGCGCGGGGCCGGACCGGGCCGGACTGCCCCGGCGCAGAAGGCAGGCCAGCCTCGCCCCCCAGCTCCGCGACGAACCCGCCTCCGGTGCCCCCGCCCACGAACCCGAACCGCTGCCACAGCGCAGCCCCGAACAGGCGCGCCGGATGATGGACGCCTTCAGTGCGGGGACCCGGCGGGGCCGGGCCGAGGAGCTCGGCGGGGAAGGTCCCGAGCACAGCAGTGATGACCAGGTCGGTGCAGGCGCCGACGACCATACGGGAGAGAGCGACTGAGATGGTGAGCAAGAGCAAGGCTGCGGACAACCTGGACTGGCTCCTCGATGACCTGGTCGACCGTGTGGTGGGGGCCAGCCACGCGATCGTCCTGTCGGCCGACGGACTGCTGCTCGGCCGCTCCCGGGGACTGGCTTCGGAGGACGCCGAACACCTGTCCGCGCTGGCCTCGGCGTTCCAGAGCCTGGCTCGGGGCACCGGTCGCCACTTCGGCGGCGGCGACGTACGGCAGACCGTGGTGGAGATGGAGCACGCGTACCTGTTCGTCACCGCGGCCGGTGCCGGTGCCTGTCTGGCCGTGCTGGCCACGGAGGACGCCGACGTCGGCCTGGTCGCCTACGAGATGAACCTGAGGGTCAAGCGGGTCGGCCAGTTCCTCACCGCGGCGCCCCGGCACCCGGCACACCTGACGGCCATGGGAGGCGGGAGTTAGTGAACACCCCCGGAGAGCAGCGCGGGGCCAACCAGCGCGGCGCACCGCTGTCGAGCGTGGCGTCCCCGGCCGGGGAACGGGAGGGACGGGGGAGCGGGCAGGAGCCCGGATCGTCCCGGCGCCCGCCCCCGACCTGGCACCGGGGGCGGGGACACCCCACCTCCGAAGGGCCCTCCGCCGGGGTCAACCCGGGCGACGCACCGGCCGGTCCCCTGGTCCGGCCCTACACGATGACCAGGGGAAGGACCCGGCCCGGTAACGAGGGGCGCCGACTGGACCTGATCACGATCGTGATGGCCGCCCGCGACCGCGCCGACCGCGTCCGCGATCCCGAACTCCAAGCGATCCTGACACTGTGTCGCAGGCCCATATCGGTGGCGGAGATCTCCGCGCGCCTGGACATACCGCTGACGGTGGTCAAGGTGCTCCTCGGTGATCTCGTGGCCGAGGGCGACGTTCACACCCGGGCCATGGCGCCCGTGACCCAGCTCCCCGAGAAGAAAGTACTTCAGGCGGTACTCGATGGCATCCGCAGACTCTGAGATCCGGCCGGGAACCCAGGAGGCGCGTCAGGCGCCGGAGGCGATCCCCCAGGCCGTCAAGATCATCGTCGCCGGGGGGTTCGGCGCGGGCAAGACCACGATGGTGGCCTCTGTCAGCGAGATCACCCCGCTGAGCACCGAGGAGGTGATGACCGAGGCCAGCCAGGGGGTGGACGATCTCGGGGGAGTGGAGGACAAGACCACCACCACGGTCGCGCTGGACTTCGGCCGCATCACCATCAACGAGGACATCGTGCTGTACCTGTTCGGTACCCCGGGACAGGACCGCTTCTGGTTCATGTGGGAGGAGCTGGTGGAGGGCGCCCTGGGCGCCGTGGTCCTGGCCGACACACGGCGCCTGGACACCTGCTTCCACGCGGTGGACTTCTTCGAGCGCCGGGGGCTGCCGTTCGTCGTCGCGGTCAACCGCTTCGAAGGGTCCGCCGAGTACAGGATCGAGGAGGTGCGCGAGGCCCTCGACATCCCGCCCGAGGTCCCCGTGCTGGTGGCGGACGCCCGCGAACGCGAATCCGCCAAGGAGGTCCTCGTCCGGCTGGTCACCCATGTCATCAACAGCCGACGCCCGGCGCTGAGCGGCTGACCTGGCCCCGCGCTTCGGAACAGCGTCGGTCCGGTATACGTTCAGGAGAAACGCCCGTGAATGTGGTGTTGAACGCTACAATGTCGCGGCAGTGACCACCCGCTTTGACAGCGCACCCATCCACCTCTCGTCTGAATCCTGGTATGCGAAACTCTGACCGACTTCCCCCACGCGAACTGCCCAAGCGGCGTTCCGGACGCCACCGCAACCCGCTGTCCTTCGACAACTGGTTCGGTACCCCCGCCCTGATCATGGCGGTCCCGGGCACGGCTGAACAGGCCAGGGACGCCGACGGTGAGTTGATCGGTGCCCGAATGGCCGATCTCGTCCGGGCCTACCGCCCCGAGGTCACCATCCGGTTCGGACACACCGAGGGTCGGGAACAGAGCCTCGACGAGGCCCTGACCGGCCTGGAGAAGTCCGACGAACGCCCGCTCGCCGGGGTCGTGGTCCCGCTGGTCACCGCCCCGCACGCGGCCACCAGCGCCGCGATCGGGGCGGCCGTGGCCAAGGCCGGGGCCGACGCCCGCGTCACCGAGGGCCTGGGCCCGCACCCGATGCTGGCCGAAGTACTGCACCTGCGCCTGGCCGAGGCCGGGTACGTGCGCGCCGACCGCATGCGCTTGATCAGTGTGACCGCCCGCAACACCACGATGGCCGACGGCGTCGTGGTGGGGGCCGTGGGCGGTGAGGGCGCCGTGGGCGCCGCCGGGGTGACCGCGGTCCTGCTCGCGGCCCGGCTCGGCTTGACTGTGCTTCCTGCGGACCTCGAGAACGAGGCCTCGCTCGAGCAGGTCCTCGCCCAGCTCCGCCAGGGTGGCTGCCAGCGCCCGGTCATCGCGCCCAGCGCGCTGGGCCCGGAGATGCCCGCCGATCAGCTGGCCGGCCTCGCCGAGCGCTTCGGCGCCAGGCCCTGTGCTTCCCTGGGGGCGGACAGCCTCCTGGGCAAGATCGCCGCGCTGCGCTACGCCGAGGTGCTCAACTCGCTCGGTGTGGAGCAGCCCCCCACTGCGGAGGAGCTGCCCGCCCCGGTGGGTTCCCGGCACCGTCCGGAGTCCTGAATCCGCGCCATCCCGCGACACGCCGTACCCGATACGCGAGGCGCTCAGCCACACGCGACACGCCACACCAGGACCTCATCCTCAGGAACTCTCACGCAGGGCCGCTCGGACCTCCGGGTGGCCCTGCGGCGTTGCCCGGGGTCCCCGATCGTGTGTGACCTGCTTTTTCGTTCCGTTCTGGTCGCTCTCTAGCACGCTCGGCTCCGATCAACCAATGATGTTGGATAACTAGTCGTGATGGTTTGACAACGTACGGCAATGATTTTTCGATAGCCTCGGCAGGACCGAAAGCCGCCGGGGCACCTCTCCAGGACGCCGCGGCACCCGCACGGGCTGGAGGGGGCCATGCGAAGAACTCACGCGTCCACCCGGACGATCCGCGGGCAGCTCACCCGAATCGTGCTCATCCCGAGCCTGTGCTTCCTCGCGCTCTGGCTCGTCGTGGCCACACTCGGCACCGTCCAGGCCGCCCAGCTCATGGGCGCCGTCAGCCAGGCCAAGGAGGGCACCGAGGTCCTCTCCCGGGCCGCGACCGAACTCCGGGCCGAGCGCCGCCTGTCCATGGTTCACCTGGGCGTCCAGGACGGTGCCGGCGACTCTAACTTCCACGGAGAGCTGGAGGAGCAGCGACAGAGCACGGACGAGGCCCTGACCGAGGCCCTGGCCCTGGCCGAACGGCTGCAGGACGGCCGCGACGACGAGGTGATCCGTAACGCCGCCCTGGTGACCGGAACCCCGGACCTCCTGACCCCCCTGCGCTCGGCGGTCGACGCCCGCACCGCCAACCGTGAGGAGACCCTGGTCAGCTACGGGGGCCTCCTGTCCACCCTCACCGACACCGCCACCGCGCTGCTGCACACCACCGACGGCGGCGAGAACCTCACCGACGCCGTCCTCACCAGGGAGCTCCTCGCCGCTCGCGACGACTACGCGACCGCCGACGCCCTGCTCGCCGGGGTCATCCCCGCAGGGAAGATGACCTACGAGGAGACGGCCCACTTCACCTTCCTCACCGCCTCCTACCGCGCCACCCTGGACACCGTCACCCACGCGATGCACCCCAGCGTGCGCGCCGACTACGAAGCCCTGGTCCAGGAGGATCTCTGGACCACCGCCGAGGCGCTCAGCCGCCGCGTCGTCACCCGGCCCCCGGTCGCCGAGGCCGACGAAACCGTCCCCGGACAGGAACCCCTGACCGAGTGGAACTCCGTCATCGAGGTCGAGGCCGACGCCTGGGACGCCTCCTCGTCCGTCGCCGCCCTGGCCCTGGACGGCATCGCCGAGGCCCAAACCGCGCGCACCGTGGACCTGGCCTGGAGCGCCGCCCTGCTCAGGGTCGCCCTCGGGGTCGCCGCCGCGGCCGTCACCCTGATCGGCGGGATGGTCGCCATCGCCCTGGTGAGCCGCTCCTCACGCCGCCTCTCCGAACGCCTCACCGGCCTGCGCGAACAGATCCTGGACCGGGACGCCGACCTGCCCGAGATCATCGACCGCGCCCAACGGGGCAACAAGGTCGACGTGGTGGACGAACTCCCGGCCCTGGACGAGACGGGTGACGACGAGATCGGCCAGGTCGCCGAGGCCTTCGACAGCGCCCAGATCACCGCGGTGGAGGCGGCCGTCCGGCAGGCCGAGATCCGCCGCGGCGCCAACCGCGCCTTTCTCGGGATCGCCTTCCGCAACCAGACCCTGGTCCAGCGCCAACTGCGCCTGCTCGACGAGATCGAGTACAACGAGCAGGACCCCGAGGCCCTGCGGCGGCTCTTCCGCCTGGACCACCTGGCCACCCGGGCGCGCCGCTACGCCGACAACCTCATCATCCTGGGCGGCGGCCAGTCCGCCCGCCGCTGGCGCCAGCCCCGGCCGCTCGTGGACGTGCTGCGCGCCGCCATCGCCGAGACCGAGGACTTCGACCGGGTCCGGCTCACCTCCGCACCCCGGGTGCTCATGCACGGCCAGGTCGTGGCGGACGTCGTCCACCTCCTTGCCGAACTGGTGGAGAACGCAACCCAGTTCTCACCCGCCGGGACCCCCGTGGACGTCGGCTGCACCCCGGTTGGTGGGGGCCTGGTCGTGGAGATCGAGGACCGCGGCCTGGGCATGTCCGAACAGGGGTACGCGGCCGCCGAGCGCACGCTCACCCGGCCGCCGGAGTTCGACGTGATGGCCCTGCCCGAGGACCCCCGCCTGGGCCTGTTCGTCGTGGCCCGCCTGGCCGAACGGCACGGCATCCGCGTGTGGCTGCACCCCTCGCCCTACGGGGGGACCCTGGCCACCGCGCTCATCCCGGACAGCCTGCTGGAGCCCGCGGACAATCCGGCCGCGGTCAACGGCGCCCCCGTCGGGGCGCCCTCCTTCCCGGGGGTACTCGGCCACCTGCACCCCCAGGGGACGGTGCCTTCGGGGCCCGGGCAGCCGGGACCGACGTACCCGTCGGGGCCGCAGGGAGCACCGGGCCCGTACGGGTACTCCGGCCCCCAGGGGATCCCGTTCCCCACCGATCCCCGGGCGCGGAGCGGACCACAGGCCTCAGGCGGCCACCAGCCGCCGAGCGGCCCGTTGAGCGGTCCCCAGTACCAGATCGGCGCCTCCGGACCCCAGGGGCCGTACGGACCCTCCGGCGGGACGGTCTCCTTCGGGGGACAGGAGCCCTCCACAGCGCAGGAACCCTTGGGGGAAGCCGAACCCTTCGGCCCCGCCACCCCCGACACCACAGCTTTCCCGACACCGCCCAGAGGAGGACACAGTGAGCGCTGAGGGCCGCCACGCCCGTCGCCTGACGGACCGTGGCACGGCCAACCGCACCGACGGGAACGAAGCCAGACCCGTGGGCGGAGGAGAGGACGCGGAGAACGAGAGGTTCCTGCGCCCCTACGCCGTCGACGCCGGAACCGCGGCGGCCGTGCCACCCACCACCAGAACCACCGACCTCGACCTGCTGACCCTCGTCATGGCCGCCCGTACCCCCGGCCGCCACGAGTGGTTGCGCCCCGAACGGGAGACCATCCTCAACCACGCGCTGCGGGCCCGAACCGTGGCCGAACTCGCCGCGGAGGTCGGGCTTCCCATGGGGCAGGTCCGCGCGATGGTCGCCGACATGGTCTCCGACGGCTCACTCCAGCGCTGCGGTCCCTCCCGGCCACTGGGGCGAGAGGACATACTGCACGCGGTCCTCGTCGGACTCCGCTCCCTGTGATTTCGGGCCGCGGGTGAGGCTCTGCTTCCACGATGACTCCGGGACCCTCACCCCGGCGGTCGGACAGCGGGTTGCTAGCGTGCGCCCATGCGCAGCACCGAACACATCGGCATCATCGGAGCGGGGATCGTCGGACTGGCCCTGGCCCGCCACATCACCCTCCACCGTCCCGGCACCCGGGTCACCGTCCTGGAGAAGGAGAACCGGGTCGCCGCGCACCAGACCGGCCACAACAGCGGCGTCGTCCACGCCGGGCTCTACTACCGGCCCGGATCCCTCAAGGCCACGCTCTGCCGCAGGGGCGTCGGGCTGCTCAGGGACTACTGCGCGGAGAACGGCCTGCCCTACGAGGAGGCGGGCAAGCTCCTCGTCGCGGTGAACCCCGACGACGAGGCCCGCCTCGACGACATCGAGCGCAGAGCCAAGGAGAACGGTGTCCCCGGCATCACCCGACTGGGCCCCGAGGGCCTGCGCGGGATCGAACCCCACGCGGCGGGCACCGCCGCCCTGCACTCGCCCACCACCGCCATCACCGACTTCGTCGCGGTCGCCGAGCAGATCGCCGACGACGTGCGCCGCTCAGGCGGCCGGGTCCTGCTCAACACCCCCGTCATCGACCTCCGCCAGGACCACGACGGCACCGAGGTCCTCACCGGCGACCCCAAGGGGGAGCGGGCCATCCACCGGTTCGACCGGCTGGTCCTGTGCGGTGGACTCCAGAGCGACCAGCTGGCCCGTATGGCCGGCGGCGCCGCTGATCCCCGAGTCGTCCCCTTCCGCGGCCACTACCACGAGCTCGTCCCCGAACGCAGCTACCTCGTGCGCGGCCTCCTCTACCCGGTCCCAGACCCCCGCTACCCCTTCCTGGGCGTGCACCTGACCCGCCACGTCCACGGCGAGGTCATGGCCGGACCCAACGCCATCCTGGCCCTGGCCCGGGAGGGCTACCGCGCACGCGACCTGCGCGCCCGCGAACTCGCCCAGACCCTGGCCTGGCCCGGGTTCTGGCGGTTGGCCCGCAAGCACTGGTCCGTCGGCGCCCGGGAGACCCTGGTCTCGGCCTCCCGCGCGGTCTTCGCCGCCCAGGCCCGCCGCCTGCTCCCCGAACTCACCACCGCCGACCTGCGCCCTGCTCCCGCCGGGGTCCGCGCCCAGGCCCTGGGCCGCGACGGCGGCCTCCTGGACGACTTCCACGTGGACACCCGCGGCCGGGTGGTGTGCGTGCGCAACGCGCCCTCGCCCGCGGCGACCTCCTCCTTGGCGATCGCCGAGTTCCTGTACGACAACCACATCCGCAACGGCAGCGGCTACTGATCCAGGCACCGCTGCCGAGGCGGTCGCCGAAAGGGGCACCGACCCGCCCAGGGTGTGTCGGAACGGAGTTATCCACAGGTTCGGGCACACCCTGGTACTGGTCGTCGCCCTCGCGGAGCATGGAGGAACCGGTGCTTCGGGAGGGTCCCGAGGTCACCGGTGGAGGTGACCATGCCCCTGACCAGGTGGGCCGCGGCGGCCCTCGCCACCGCGCTCGCACTCGCTCTCACGGCGGCAGCGCCCGCCGTCGGCCCTCGAGGAGGACCCTTGGACGGATTCACCATCGGACACCTGCCCGCCCAGGTCGAGGCACAGGCCTCGACCCTGGACTCCGACTACGAGTGGGAGGACGTCGCCTTCACCGCCCGGTTCTGGGAGCAGGCCAAGGAGGGCGGTGGATTCCAGGTGGTAATGCAGGTCCTGGTCCTGCGAGGGGAGAAGCTCACCGACCTGGCCGCGGTCCGCGAGTTCCTCACCCACTACCACGAGCGCGATCCGGACACCTGGAACCTGAGGGACTTCGACAACAACGGCACCGAAGGCCTGTACGGGGAGACCGAGGCCTTCTGGACCCCGGGCCCGGGGGTCGCCGTCGAGGTCCGCGACGCCTCCGGCCTCCTCGGCGAGGAGGAGCTGCTCGCCACCGCGAGGGGGATCGGCCCGGAGAACCCGGCGTAGGCGGAGGCCCGCGGCAGGGCCGATGCCGGTACAGGTCGGGGACTGCGAGAACGGATCGGGCCGTGGAAACACCGCGGGTCGGGCCGACCACACGGGAGAAGGTCGGCCCGACCCGGTGAAGTACGGCGCGGCAGGGATCAGCAGCCGTCGAGGACCTCGCGCAGCGCCGCCTCCTCCTCCGGGTCCGCGCTCAGGTTCCACACGTGCTTGACCTCGATCCAGGAGACCACGTAGTCACAGTGAAAGGACTCTGTCGGCGGTAGCCAGTTCGCCGGGTCCGCGTCGCCCTTGGAACGGTTGCTCGAGGCGCTCACCGCCCACAGCTGGGAGGAGTCGAGGTCGTTGGCGAACCGCTGGCGCTCCTCGGTCGACCAGGCGTGGGCACCCGACCGCCACCCCTCCTTGAGGGCCACCATGTGGTCGATGTCGATGTCCTGCGCGTCGGTGAAGGTCTCGCTGTCGAAGGGGCTGTACCAGGAACCGGACACCGGCTGACAGTTCTCGTCGGTCTCCACGTCCTCGCCGTCGCGGAGCAGCACGACCTGGCGGGTGGTGCAGTTGTCCTCCACCCCTCTGTCCCAGTGCGGGAAGAGCGCCCGGTCGTATCCGGGCGGGTCGTACTCCTCCTCGATCGTCAGCTCCTCCAACTGCTGTCTGGCCTGTTCGACGTCGGAGGAGGAGGTGCCTGCGGGGGATCCCTGCTGTCCGGTGCCGGAGTCAGTGACCTCCAGGTCGATCACCCCCAGCTGCTGCAGCGCGAAGGCGGCGATCACCAGCAGACCGATGACCGTACCGGCGATCGCGGTCAGCCTGGAGGCGGGCTTACCGCCCTTGCTGCTCTTGCCGCCCCTGCCGGTGGATCCGGTCCTGCTCGGGGGTTTGGCGGAGGACTTCTTGGCCATTGGGGAACTCCAACACTTTCTTGCCTGCCGTGACGGGCGGGTCGTCCGGTCCGGGTCCCTCAAGCTTGGCCCATCACATGGCCGGCCCGTAACACCGCCCGCGGTCAGACCTGCCTGGCCACACGCCTCAGCCCAGGAGGTCGAGCACGAAGGAACCCACCAGCAGCAGCGTGATCCCGGCGCTGTAGGACCAGGCGCGCACCGGGCGGGGCTGGTCGCGCAGGGTGCGCCAGGTGTAGAGCACGACACCGGCCAGGACCAGCGCACCCTCGACCACGGCGCTCGCCGCGGGGTTCTCCCACAACCCCATGCCGAGCAGGGGGAACGCACCCGCGTTCCCCGGGAGGATCGGCAGGTCCGGGCGGTGCACCAGCAGGTCGAGGAGCCAGTGGCTGAACACCACCGAGCCCAGGACCAGACCGGCGTCGCGCCCCCACCGCTCCCTGAGGAAGTAGTGCACGAGCAGTCCCACCAGGACGGCGAGAAGGAGGTTCCCTACCAGCGAGTGCGAGTATTCGGCTGCGATGAGCAGGGAACCGTACCCGGACAGGCCGGGTTCGGCGGCTTCCATGGTCTCCAACCCGGCCAGGCTCAGGGGTACGAAGACCAGGTCAGGTAACTGGGTGGCGACCAGCAGTGCCGCCATGGGGATCCCGGGTCGCCACGCCTTGACGATCCCGGCTACTCCGAAGTGTCCGGCCAGCATCAGTTCTCTCCCTCGGGTGTGGTGTGGTCAGCGGCGTGTCCGGTGCCGTGTCGGGTGTTGTGTCCGGTACCGCGTCCAGTGGCACTCGCGGGCCAGCGCTCCAGGGCGCGGATGAAGCCCTCCACCAGTACGTCGTAGCTCTCGTCGATGTTCTCGGGCATCCTGAACCCGCCCTGCGCCTCCAGGTCGATGAAGCCGTGCACGGCGCTGCGCAGCGCACGGATCGTGTGGACCATCTGGTTCTCGGGGATGTCGAAGCCGCGCAGCACCGCCGCGATCACCTGGACGGGCCGGGCGTAGATCCTCGAGGCCTCGGTGTCCGACGGGTCGGGCGCCCGCTGTGTCGCGGTGTAGCCGCCAGGGTGCTCGTGCGCGTAGTTCCGGTAGGCGGTGAAGAGCGCGCGGACCGCCTCTGGTCCGGAGAGCCCGACCGCGGCGCTCTGGAGCCGGTCGCCCAGTTCGGTCACGGTGAGCAGGGACACCTCCCGGCGCAGCCCGGCCAGTCCGTCGACGTGCTTGTACAGGCTCGGCGGCGCGACCCCGAATCGTTTGGCGACCGCGGCCAGGGACAGCTCGTCGAAACCCCGTTCGTCGCTGAGCGCGGCGGCCTCGGCCGCGATCAGAGCGGGGGTGAGGCCGACCCTAGGCACCGGCGTTCACCCTCTCTGCGAGGTCGACCAGGGCGGGCGCCACCACGTCGGGGCGCTGCGACTGCGGGTAGTGGCCGCACTCGGGGACCATGACCACGCGGCCCTCCACCACCGAGGCCACCCAGGCCGCCTCGGCCCGGGGATCCGGCCAGTCCGGATCCTGCTCGCCCATGATCACCACGGCCTCGGCTACGGGGGGCTCGGCCCCCTGGATCCGCTCCTCCGACACCTTCGGGCCGTTGATGGTCTCCCGGATCGCCCGGTAGCGCTCGGCGGGGCGGAGCATCCGGAGCACCCGCTCCAGCTGCTCGGCGTGTCCTTCGGGGATCCGCCCGGCGTGGAGCTTGTCGTAGAAGAGCGTCAGCGCCCGGGGCGCCCAGGGGCGGGCGAGCAGGACCTTGAGCAGGGCCCGCTTCGCCCAGCCGGCCTCCGGGGCCCGCAGGAAGGGACCGAGCAGGGCGATCCCGGCGACCAGGTCCGGACGGTCGAGGGCGGCGATGGTCACCGCTCCGGCGCCCAACGAGTTGCCCGCCATCACGACCCTCGCGCCGGCCGCCCCCTGGTTCAGCTCCTCGGCCAGGGCGATCGCGTCGGTCGCCGCTGCGCGGTCGGTGTGATCGCTGAAGGTGAGGTCGCTGTCCCCGTGCCCGCGCAGGTCCATGGCGGCCACGCGGTACCCGGCGGTCGCGAGAGCCGCACCCACGAAGCGGAAGGAGGCACGGTGGTCGAACATCCCGGGCACGCAGACCACCAGTGTTCCGGCGTTCTGGGCCCCGTAGAGGTCGTAGGCGATACGCCCCTCGGGGCGCTGGAGGTGGTGCATGGCGGTGCTCCCTCGTCCGTTGAGCCGGTGGCGTTGGCTGGGCGCGCCGGGTGCGCGGCCCGCGTCAGTAGGCTCATGGGTATAGCCTTAAAGCTAATGGCATTAGCTTTGTTGGTCAAGGGCTCTCGCTCCGAGGCCGGGAAGCGGGGCTCGGGAGGTCGTGTGAACTGGAGTGGCGTGCAGCCGATAGCGTTGCCGTGTGAGGGAAAACCGGGTGATCCACGTGTGTACCCGACCTACACTGCTAGGCAGATCGGGCCGAAGGGCCCGCCTACACAACAGAGAGCCACACAGTGATCGACATCATCGACGAACTCCAGTGGCGCGGCCTGATCGCGCAGACGACCGACCTTGACGCACTTCGCAAGGCGCTGGCCGATGGTCCGATCACCCTCTATTGCGGTTTCGACCCGACCGCGGGCAGTCTGCACGTGGGCCACCTCACCCAGGCACTCACCCTGGCCCGCTTCCAGCAGGCCGGGCACCGCCCCATCGCCCTCGTCGGCGGTGGCACGGGCCTCATCGGTGACCCCAAGCCCAGCGCCGAGCGTCAGATGAACTCGGTGGAGACGGTACGGGGCTGGGTGGACAACCTGGCCGGGCAGCTCTCGGCCTTCCTGCGCTTCACCCCCGAGGGCGAGCAGGCGGGCCCCACCGACGCCATCCTCGCCAACAACGGCGACTGGCTGGGCGGGATCAACGCGATCGAGCTGCTCCGCGACGTCGGCAAGCACTTCAGCATCAACCAGATGCTGGCCCGCGAGACGGTCAAGAGCCGTCTCGACGGTGAGGGCATGAGCTACACCGAGTTCAGCTACGTGCTCCTGCAGTCCTACGACTACGTCGAGCTCTACCGGCGCTACGGCTGCACGCTCCAGACCGGCGGCTCCGACCAGTGGGGCAACATCACCGCCGGCCTGGACCTGGTCCGCCGGATGGACGGCAACGAGCCGCACGGCCAGGCGCACGCCCTGACCACCAACCTGCTGACCAAGGCCGACGGCACCAAGTTCGGCAAGACCGAGACCGGCACGGTCTGGCTCGACCCCGAGCTCACCTCGCCGTACGCCTTCTACCAGTTCTGGTTCAACGCCGACGACCGCGACGTCATCCGCTACCTCAAGGTGTTCAGCTTCCTCTCACGGGAGGAGATCGAAGACCTCGAGCAGCAGACGCAGGAGCGGCCGCAGGCGCGGGCCGCGCAGCGCAGGCTGGCGGAGACGCTGACGACGCTTGTCCACGGTGAGGCGGAGACCCGCAAGGTCAAGGACGCCAGCCTGGCCCTGTTCGGCCGTGCCGACCTGTCCGACCTGGACGGTCGCACCCTGGACGCGGCCCTGGCCGAGGTGCCCAAGGCCGAGGTCGAGGGTCCGGTCGGCGAGCTGCTCGTCACCGACCTGTTCGCACAGAGCGGTCTGACCCCGAGCAAGTCGGCGGCCCGTCGCGCCATCCAGGAGGGCGGCGCCTACGTGAACAACGTGAAGGTGACCGACGTCGAGGCCAGGCTCAGCGCGGACGACGTGCTCGCGGACCGCTTCGTCGTACTCCGCAAGGGCAAGCGCAACATCGGTGGGGTCGTCCTCAAGGGCTAGCGCCGACCGATGGCGGATGACGTGATGGTGCCATGACGTCACGCTGACCGAGCACGTGCTGACAGAGGCGTGTGCTGACGGAACAGGCCAAGGGCCGGCCCCTCCCCGGGGGCTGGCCCTTCGTTGTTTCCGGCTGACTCCCCGTCCACCCGTAGGGGGCCTCCATCGGGTCCCTCCTGTGGCTGGGGTGTTCGTCGGGGCTGATCGCAGATGTTCGCTCAAGCTGGGGTTTGGTCTTGGCATGATCCGGGCAAGATGGTCGATGTCTGACAACTGCCGACGTAACGACGCGATCCTGGTGTGAGGACCGCGCACGTCAGGGCCTTGAGAAGCCGCCCGATCAGGGGCGACCGAGGCCCGGATCGCCGAGATGGCGCCTGATCCGGGTCCTGACTTGACGTCTGTCGAAGAGCTGCCTATAGTCTTAGGAGTCGCTGCGGGACGGTGAGCAGGCCCTGTTCGGGTTCTGGCTCAGCACCGTGCCGCGATCACAGACATCCTCTTCCGAGCAAGTTGATCCGAGCAGTGCTCGGAGCATGTAGGCTCGGGGAGTTGCTTCGAACAGGCCAGCGGAAACAACGCGGTGAAAACACCGCCGAGGAAACGCTAGACTGGGAAAAGCACAACGGGCTTTACCCCGATCAGGAACAACACAAACCGCCGATTTGGCGGGGCGCGGAACACCTGATAAAGTAAAGACACAACACAGCGTATCTGCCGCTCACGCGGTGGACCGGACGCGAAAGCGGCCAAAACGCAGAAAGCCTTCCACGGAAGAGCAGACGGAACCAGCTGGTTCCGGCGCTTGTACGGGAAGAGTGATTGTTTCTTGAGAACTCAACAGCGCGTGTTTGATTTTCTTTAAGCCATGTTTGTTTTGGCCCCGACGCACTTCGGTGCGTAGGGTTCCTTTGATTGGTCATCGCGAGATGATCGGTCAGGATTTCTTCTAGGTTTACTCACCCCAGGCTGACCCTCGCGGTCGCCGGGATGGGTTGTTTGACCTTTATGGAGAGTTTGATCCTGGCTCAGGACGAACGCTGGCGGCGTGCTTAACACATGCAAGTCGAGCGGTAAGGCCCTTCGGGGTACACGAGCGGCGAACGGGTGAGTAACACGTGAGCAACCTGCCCCTGACTCCGGGATAAGCGGTGGAAACGCCGTCTAATACCGGATATGACCTGTCACCTCATGGTGGCGGGTGGAAAGTTTTGTCGGTCAGGGATGGGCTCGCGGCCTATCAGCTTGTTGGTGGGGTAACGGCCTACCAAGGCGATTACGGGTAGCCGGCCTGAGAGGGCGACCGGCCACACTGGGACTGAGACACGGCCCAGACTCCTGCGGGAGGCAGCAGTGGGGAATATTGCACAATGGGCGAAAGCCTGATGCAGCGACGCCGCGTGGGGGATGACGGCCTTCGGGTTGTAAACCTCTTTTACCACCAACGCAGGCTCCACGTTCTCGTGGGGTTGACGGTAGGTGGGGAATAAGGACCGGCTAACTACGTGCCAGCAGCCGCGGTAATACGTAGGGTCCGAGCGTTGTCCGGAATTATTGGGCGTAAAGAGCTCGTAGGCGGCGTGTCGCGTCTGCTGTGAAAGACCGGGGCTTAACTCCGGTTCTGCAGTGGATACGGGCATGCTAGAGGTAGGTAGGGGAAACTGGAATTCCTGGTGTAGCGGTGAAATGCGCAGATATCAGGAGGAACACCGGTGGCGAAGGCGGGTTTCTGGGCCTTACCTGACGCTGAGGAGCGAAAGCATGGGGAGCGAACAGGATTAGATACCCTGGTAGTCCATGCCGTAAACGTTGGGCGCTAGGTGTGGGGACTTTCCACGGTTTCCGCGCCGTAGCTAACGCATTAAGCGCCCCGCCTGGGGAGTACGGCCGCAAGGCTAAAACTCAAAGGAATTGACGGGGGCCCGCACAAGCGGCGGAGCATGTTGCTTAATTCGACGCAACGCGAAGAACCTTACCAAGGTTTGACATCACCCGTGGACCTGTAGAGATACAGGGTCATTTAGTTGGTGGGTGACAGGTGGTGCATGGCTGTCGTCAGCTCGTGTCGTGAGATGTTGGGTTAAGTCCCGCAACGAGCGCAACCCTTGTTCTATGTTGCCAGCACGTTATGGTGGGGACTCATAGGAGACTGCCGGGGTCAACTCGGAGGAAGGTGGGGACGACGTCAAGTCATCATGCCCCTTATGTCTTG
Source organism: Nocardiopsis metallicus (assembly GCF_014201115.1). Taxonomy (GTDB): domain Bacteria; phylum Actinomycetota; class Actinomycetes; order Streptosporangiales; family Streptosporangiaceae; genus Nocardiopsis; species Nocardiopsis metallicus. The sequence goes on along the minus strand of NZ_JACHDO010000001.1, from coordinate 3,122,823 downwards.
GGCTGCAAACATGCTACAATGGCCGGTACAATGGGCGTGCGATACCGTAAGGTGGAGCGAATCCCTTAAAGCCGGTCTCAGTTCGGATTGGGGTCTGCAACTCGACCCCATGAAGGTGGAGTCGCTAGTAATCGCGGATCAGCAACGCCGCGGTGAATACGTTCCCGGGCCTTGTACACACCGCCCGTCACGTCATGAAAGTCGGCAACACCCGAAACTTGTGGCCTAACCCTTCGGGGAGGGAATGAGTGAAGGTGGGGCTGGCGATTGGGACGAAGTCGTAACAAGGTAGCCGTACCGGAAGGTGCGGCTGGATCACCTCCTTTCTAAGGAGTCTTTACAGGTCGGCGCTTTTTCTACAGCCGGCCGGACTCGAAAGTGGACCTGAGCGTCCGGGCCTTGAGGGTCTGGTGCGACTCGGGAGTGGCTGAAGTGGAATCGGACTTGACCCCTGGCGACTAGAAGCGTCGGGGGGCGCGCTGTTGGGTATCTGAGGAAGCAATCCCGGCCATCGGCTCCTTTCGGGGGGCGGGTGGTCGAGTTGGTTCCCGCTACCACCTCTGAGAACTCCCAGCTTTCGGGTTGGTGTGAGGTATCGGGGTTTGTGGTTGGTGTTTTGATTTGTGAATAGTGTGCGCGAGCATCTTATTATCTGTAGTGGCCAAGTGATAGTGGCACACGGTGGATGCCTTGGCATCAGGCGCCGATGAAGGACGTGGGAGGCCACGATAGGCCGCGGGGAGCTGTCAACCGAGCTTTGATCCGCGGGTGTCCGAATGGGGAAACCTAGCCCGAGTTGTGTCGGGTTGCCGCTACCTGAATGTATAGGGTAGTTGGTGGTGACGCGGGGAAGTGAAACATCTCAGTACCCGTAGGAAGAGTAAACAACAGTGATTCTCCTAGTAGTGGTGAGCGAACGGGGAAGAGGCTAAACCGCATGCGTGTGATAGACGGCAGTCGTTGCGTGTGCGGGGTTGTGGGATGCATCTTTTCAGGTCTGTCGGCCTGGAGCGCTGATGATTTTTCTAGCTGAATCCGTTGGGAAGCGGTACCGGAGTGGGTGAGAGTCCCGTAGGTGAAGGAAGAGTCTAGGTGTTGGTGTTCTCCCGAGTAGCGCGGAGCCCGAGAAATTCCGTGTGAATCTGGCAGGACCACCTGCTAAGCCAAAATACGTCCTGATGACCGATAGTGCACTAGTACCGTGAGGGAAAGGTGAAAAGTGCCCCGGTGAGGGGTCGTGAAATAGTACCTGAAACCGTGTGCTGTCAAGCCGTCAGAGCTGAAGCTTGTCTTTGGTGATGGCGTGCCTTTTGAAGAATGAGCCTGCGAGTCATGGTGTGTGGCGAGGTTAACCCGGGTGGGGTAGCCGTAGGGAAACCGAGTCTGAATAGGGCGTTTGAGTCGCATGCTGTGGACCCGAAGCGGAGTGATCTACCCATGTCCAGGGTGAAGCGGGGGTAAGACCTCGTGGAGGCCCGAACCCACCAGAGTTGAAAATCTGGGGGATGAGGTGTGGGTAGGGGTGAAAGGCCAATCAAACTCCGTGATAGCTGGTTCTCCCCGAAATGCATTTAGGTGCAGCGTCACGTGTTTCTTGCTGGAGGTAGAGCTACTGTTTGGCTGATGGGCCCTACAAGGTTACTGACGTCAGACAAACTCCGAATGCCGGTTAAGTGAAGCGTGGCAGTGAGACTGCGGGGGATAAGCTTCGTAGTCGAGAGGGAAACAGCCCAGATCATCAGCTAAGGCCCCTAAGCGTGTGCTAAGTGGGAAAGGTTGTGGAGTTGCTGAGACAACCAGGAGGTTGGCTTAGAAGCAGCCATCCTTTAAAGAGTGCGTAATAGCTCACTGGTCAAGTGGTTCTGCGCCGATAATGTAGCGGGGCTTAAGTACACCGCCGAAGCTGTGAAGTTCAGTCCTTAGGGACTGGGTTGGTAGGGGAGCGTCGTGCATCCAGTGAAGCTGCCGAGTGATCGAGTGGTGGAGGGTGTGCGAGTGAGAATGCAGGCATGAGTAGCGAAAGCAACGTGAGAAACGTTGCCGCCGATTGACTAAGGGTTCCTGGGGCAGGTTAATCCGCCCAGGGTGAGTCTGGACCTAAGGCGAGGCCGACAGGCGTAGTCGATGGATAACGGGTTGATATTCCCGTACCCGTGCACGAGCGTCCAGTACCGAATCAGGTGATGCTAACCACGCTGGATCCTTCAAAATCCTTCGGGAGATTGTTGGTGTCTGGTCTGGGACCCGAGCTTGTAGTAGGTAAGTGATGGGGTGACGCAGGAGGGTAGCTCTACCCGGCGGTGGTTGTCCGGGGGTAAGCGTGTAGGCCGAGGGGTAGGCAAATCCGCCTCTCATGAAGGTTGAGACGTGATGCCGAGCCGTTTTCGGTGAAGTGAGTGATCCCATGCTGTCGAGAAAAGCCTCTAGCGAGTTCGTGTGTGGCCAGTACCCTAAACCGACGCAGGTGGTCAGGTAGAGAATACCGAGGCGTTCGGGTGAACCATGGTTAAGGAACTCGGCAAATTGTCCCCGTAACTTTGGGAGAAGGGGAGCCCTGTCTGGTGACGGATCTTGCATCCTGAGCTGGGTGGGGTCGCAGATAGCGGGGGGAAGCGACTGTTTATTAAAAACACAGGTCCGTGCGAAGTCGTAAGACGCTGTATACGGACTGACGCCTGCCCGGTGCTGGAACGTTAAGAGGACTGGTTAGTTGGGGTTCGCCCCGGCGAAGCTAGGAATCTAAGCGCCAGTAAACGGCGGTGGTAACTATAACCATCCTAAGGTAGCGAAATTCCTTGTCGGGTAAGTTCCGACCTGCACGAATGGCGTAACGACTTCCCCACTGTCTCAACCATGGGCCCGGTGAAATTGCACTACGAGTAAAGATGCTCGTTTCGCGCAGCAGGACGGAAAGACCCCGGGACCTTCACTATAGCTTGACATTGGTGTTTGGGATGGTTTGTGTAGGATAGGTGGGAGCCGGTGAAGCTGTCACGCTAGTGGCGGTGGAGGCGTTGGTGAAATACCACTCTGACTGTTTCGGGCATCTAACTTTGGACCGTGATCCGGTTCGGGGACAGTGTCTGGTGGGTAGTTTAACTGGGGCGGTTGCCTCCCAAAGAGTAACGGAGGCGCCCAAAGGTTCCCTCAGCCTGGTTGGTAATCAGGTGTTGAGTGTAAGTGCACAAGGGAGCTTGACTGTGAGACGGACGTGTCGAGCAGGAGCGAAAGCTGGGACTAGTGATCCGGCACCGGCGTGTGGAAGCGGTGTCGCTCAACGGCTAAAAGGTACCCCGGGGATAACAGGCTGATCTTCCCCAAGAGTCCATATCGACGGGATGGTTTGGCACCTCGATGTCGGCTCGTCGCATCCTGGGGCTGGAGTTGGTCCCAAGGGTTGGGCTGTTCGCCCATTAAAGCGGCACGCGAGCTGGGTTTAGAACGTCGTGAGACAGTTCGGTCCCTATCCGCTGTGCGCGTTGGAGACTTGAGAAGGGCTGTCCCTAGTACGAGAGGACCGGGACGGACGAACCTCTGGTGTGCCAGTTGTCCTGCCAAGGGCATGGCTGGTTGGCTACGTTCGGGAGAGATAACCGCTGAAAGCATCTAAGCGGGAAGCTTGCTTCGAGATGAGGTCTCCTGCCTCCTTTGAGAGGGTAAGGCTCCCTGTAGACGACGGGGTTGATAGGCTGGATGTGGAAGCCCTGTGAGGGGTGGAGCTGACCGGTACTAATAGGCCGAGGGCTTGTCCGCTGCAGATAATTGGATGTTCGCGCACGCTTGTTCACGAAAGCTTGGCTGTCGTGATTCCCTTTCGGGGTTGAGTCATGGTGGTTGTTGGTTTCCGTGGTGGTTTTAGCAGGAGGGTCACACCCGGTCTCATTCCGAACCCGGTCGTTAAGTCTCCTTGCGCTGATGGTACTGCTCTGTGATGGGGTGGGAGAGTAGGTCGCTGCCACGGTTTTTCTTGAGGGGAGGGGGTTCGTTCTTCGGAGCGGGCCTCCTCCTTTTTTGTTGTGGGGGTTTGTGAACATGTGAATGCGGGGGTGGGGGTGTTGTGTGGTAGGTGGGTTGTCAGGAGAGTCAGATCACCACACGGTCCTGTCCTGCGGCTTTGGTGATGCGTGGGTGCGCTATGTCGTAAGCTGGAAGGTACGAGTACTACTACGCGCTGCTACTGCTCAAGGTGGCAGCGCTTTTGAGTGTTGACGGACGGGTTGGATGACTGAGGACAGCCGATCGGGAGACCGCGAGGGCTCCGGAGCAAACGACCAAAGCGGTAACCGCTCCGGTGAGCCTGACGGTCGCGGGCGCGGTGACGAGTCCCGTTCCCGGTCTGGCGACGGGGGTTCCCGGGACGACAGAAGTGGTGAACGCCGGAACTTCCGGGGTGGCGGCGACCGTCGTGATGACCGGGGTGGTTATCGGGGCCGTGATGATCGTTCGGGCGGTAGCGACCGCGGCGGGTACCGCGGTGACCGGGACCGTCGGGACGACCGCGGTGGTGACCGTCGCGGTGGCGGTCGCGACTTCCGTGGTGGGGACCGCGGGCGTGACGACCGTGGCGGCTACCGGGGTGGTCCCGGTGGAGACCGCGGACGCGACGACCGCCGTGACAACCGCGGTCGCGACTTCCAGCGGGACGACCGTCGACCGCCGCGTCAGGACGGTGCTGGCTACCGGGGTGGTCCCGGTGGAGACCGCGGGCGTGACGACCGCGGGGGCTATCGGGGTGGCGGCGACCGTCGTGATGACCGGGGTGGTTATCGGGGCCGTGATGATCGTTCGGGCGGTAGCGACCGCGGCGGGTACCGCGGTGACCGGGACCGTCGGGACGACCGCGGTGGTGACCGTCGCGGTGGCGGTCGCGACTTCCGTGGTGGGGACCGCGGGCGCGATGACCGTGGCGGCTACCGGGGTGGTCCCGGTGGAGACCGCGGACGCGACGACCGCCGTGACAACCGCGGTCGCGACTTCCAGCGGGACGACCGTCGACCGCCGCGTGAGGACCGGGATCCGGCGGACATCGCTCCGCCGCTGCCTGAAGAGGCGACCTACGACCAGGTGGACAAGGACACCAAGCGCGACCTGCACTCGCTGCCCAAGACCTTGGCCGAGCTGGTCGGCAAGCACATCGTGGCCGCTGGTCTGCTCGTGGACGAGGACCCGGAGCGGGCTTACAAGCACGCCGCCTACGCACGTCGGAAGGCCTCCCGCCTGCCCAGTGTCCGTGAGGCCTCTGGCATCGCCGCCTACACCGTGGGCAAGTGGCAGGAGGCTCTCTCCGACCTGCGCGCTGCTCGGCGGATGAGTGGTCGGGACACCTTCCTGGCGATCATGGCTGACTGCGAGCGAGGCCTCGGCCGTCCCGAGCGGGCCCTTGAGATCGCCAACGACCCGGCCGGCAAGGACCTGGACGCGGACGAGCGCATCGAGCTGCGGATCGTCGCCGCTGGCGCCCGCCGCGACATGGGTGACGTCAAGGCCGCTTTGGCCGAGCTTCAGGTACCGGAGCTGAAGGAGCGTCGCGCCCGGCCGTATGTGGCGCGGTTGTTCTACGCCTACGCCGACGTCCTGGAGGAGCTCGGCCGGACCGAGGACGCCCGCGAGTACTTCGCACGTGCCTCCTCGGTGGACCGTGAGGGCGTCACCGACGCCGACGAGCGCCTCGCCGCGATCGAGGGTGTGGAGCTGGTCGACAGCGACGTCGAGGACGGTGTCGTCTGGACCGACGTCGAGGAGGAGGCTGACGAAGCCGCCGCCGAGGCCGAGGCGGCCGCCGCTCCCCGTGAGCGTCGTGACAACCGTCGGGACGACCGGGACCGTGGTGGTCGCGATGACCGTGGCGGCTACCGGGGTGGCCGGGACTGACCCCCTCGGAACACAGTGACGGAGCGCCGCCGGGTGGCCTGGAGCCACTCGGCGGCGCCGTCGTGTACCTGGGCACGGTCCCCGAGGAGTACGACTCGGTGGTGTGCCTGACCCACCTCGACGGGCGCCCGCTCATGGTCCGCAACCGGCGGCGGGCCTGGGAGTTCCCCGGCGGGCACCGGGAACCCGGTGAGGACCTCTACGCCACCGCCCGGCGGGAGGCGTGGGAAGAGGCCGGAGCGACCCTCGGCGAGGTTCGGGTCGCGGGCTACTACGTCCTCTCCGGCGGACACACCACCGTGGTCACCCACGCGCTGGTGACGTCCTTGGAGCCGCTCAGCGGGGAGTACGAGACCGTCGAGGTACGGACCTTCGACCGCCTTCCACCTGAGCAGGAGCTGTCGTGGTCGGACGGTCTGTACGCGCACCTGCTACGCGTTCTGGGGCTCCCCGGTGCCAGGGATCAGAGTTCCAGCCGTTTGGCGTAGGTGCTCTCGCTCCCGACCAGCGTGTACCCGATCCGGTCGTTGATGGCGAGCATCGGCTTGTTGGTCTCGTGGTTGCCGGTGTAGGCGTGCGTGAAGCCCCGTTCCCTGGCCCGGTGCAGGGCCATGCTCTTGGTGTATCCGGCCAGCCCTCGGCCCCGGTACTCGCGCAGGGTGCCGGTCATCGCCGACTCCATGCGGGTGCGGCGGTCGGACGAGTAGCAGGAGATCGTCACCGGGACCCCGTCGAGCAGCAGGACGAGGCTGAGCTCCAGATCGGACATCGGGTTGTGCCACACCGCGTCCAGCCAGACCTCGTAGGGCAGGAACTCCTCCGCGGTCTCGCCCGGCTCGTCCTGCTCGGCGGCCTTGTCGATCTCGTAGAGCGGGCGGGGGTCGTCGGCGAACTCGCTCCACCGGCGCAGCTCGGCCCCCGCCGGTGCCTTCGGTGGGTCCGGAAGCTCGCCCAGATCCAAACCGAGGACGTGGTGGCTCTCGACCAGCTGGTAGCCCCGCTGTAGGGCCGCCGCGCGGAAGAGGTCTCCGCTGACCTGGACACCCTCCTGTGCGGCATCGGTACGCAGGACGCTGGCCCCCTCCTCGGCCAGGTGGGCCTCCGAGGCCTCCAGGAGCCGCGCGGCGAGCTCCTCGTTCCGGTGGCCTTCGGCCAGGGCCCCGTAGAAGGACCTGCCCTTGCGGGTCCCATCCGCGTCCGTGTGCAGCCTGCTCATCACGTGCCCGACCACGGTGTCGCCCACCACCGCGACCAGGCGGTTGTCCTCGACGTCGGGGCGGGGGTGGCCGAACCGCCACCGCATGTGCTCCTCGGTGAGCACCAGGGCGGGAAAATCGTTTCTGATGAGGGCGTAGGTCTCAGCGAGGTCGCCCTCGCGTGCCGGGCGGATCTGGGGAGTCATGCCGGGAGAGTACGGGGGCCGGTACCGGGACCGCACGTGGTTTTCCGCCGTCCCGGCGCCTTCCCGGGGACTAGGCCCGCTCCTCCTCGGCCTTCCTCTTCGCTTCGGCCTGCTCCTGGGCGAGCTTGTCCAGCCAGTGCACGATCCCGCCCACGTTGGCCTCCGGTCCGCTGAGCGTGTCCAGGACCGCGGCGGCCTCGGGGGAGGCGCCCGGAGGGAGGGGCTTGTACCGGGAGATTACCCTGTCGCGCACCATCGCGATGGCGTGGTCCAGGTCCCCGCCGGTGTCCCGCGACTCCCGGACGGTCTCCACCCACAGGCGCAGCTCGGCCTCGGCGCGGTCGATGGTCTCCGCCACGGCACCGTGCGCGCCGAAGTGGGAGAACATCAGCCGCTGGGCGCCGATGTCACCGAACAGGCGAAGGGTGCGCAGGCAGGCCTCCATGTCGAAGTCCGGCGGCGGGGTCGCCGGGCGCAGGTCGCCCGTGAGGGGGTTGTACACGCCGAGGGCGTCACCGACGTACAGGTCGCCGGTCCCGGTGTCCACCAGGCCCATGTGGTGTTTGGCGTGCCCGGGTGCGTAGTGCGAGACCAGCCTGCGGCCCGCGCCCAGGTCGATCTCACCGGTCTGGGCCACCGAACGGATCCGGGCCGCCTCGGTGGGGTGCATCTGTCCGAACAGCGTCTCCAGCCGGTCGCCCCACACCATCTTCGCGCTGGCCATCAGCCGGCTGGGGTCGGCCAGGTGGCGGGCGCCGCGCTCGTGTACGACGATCTCCGCGTTGGGGAACAGCGCGGCCATGTCTCCGGTGCCGCCCGCGTGGTCCAGGTGGATGTGGGTGACCACGATGGTGGCGAGGTCTTCGGGGGCCAGCCCGAGCCGGATCACGGCGTCCCGCAGGACCGGCGCCGAACCGGCGGTGCCCACCTCGACGATGCAGGGCCGCTCCGTGCGAATGAGGTAGGCGGACACGACCCCGGGATAGCCGGCGAGCATCGTGTCGATGGCATAGATCTCGTCGCCCAGGGGAGTGATCCCCTCGGGCAGACCGCTGACGTCCACGTCGTCGTGCACGGCAGACACCCCTCTTCCTCAGGCTTTGTGCGATCCGTCCCGGACCGAACCCGACTCTAGAACAAGGGTGTCACGCCAGCTGACGGCGGGGCCATGCCGGTTACCCACAGCTTTCAGGAGGGTCTTTTCTCCGGAGCCCGCCCGGGTGACGCTGGAACCAGCGCGCGCACCAGGTCACTCCCCGAAAGGCCCTCGTGCTCGAACCCACTTCCGACCCCGGCATCGCCACGCCCAGCGAGAACGAGAAGAGGGGAAAGGAGCCCAACCCCGCCCTGGAGCCGCCCGCCGCGAAGAAGGTGGTGGGGCGGCGAGCCTCCGCCTCGGCCCCGGAGCCCGAGGCGGTACCCGAGAGGGCCCGTGAGTCGGCCCCGGTCGTCGGGAACAGCAAGCGAAAGGGGCAGCGGAACATCACCCCGGAGTCGGCCTCCGGATCGGAGGGCGGGGCTGTGGAGCAGCGCGCCCCTGGTTCGGAGAGCGTGAAGGCGGCTGGTCCGGGCCCACCGATGCCGCCTCTGACGGAGCGGCCGGACCGGGCCGAGGGGCACCGGAACGAGGCCTCCGTGGTCGGGCGGGTCACCTCCGCCCCCTTCGAACGGCAGTTTCCCGGCGGGGCGCGGTTGGTGACCTGGCGGGTCCGCATGGCCCGGCCCGAGGTCCCCGGGCGGCCCGCCCGGTCCGACTCGCTGACTCTGGTCTCCTTCGACGAGGCCCTCCGCGCGAAGGCGCACGGGTGGCGGGTCGGTGACGTGGCCCGGGTGACCGGGGAGCTGCGCCGACGGATCTGGCGCGGGTGGAAGGGCGTCCAGAGCGTGCTGGAAGTGGAGGCGGACACCGCCACGCTGGTGCGCGGGGCGAACCGGTGAGCCGGTCACCAACCCAGGGCGCTCAGGGCCTCGTTCACCGTGGGCCCGGTCGGGTCGATGGAGTCGTCGGCCCAGATCGCCGTGCACAGGGCGCGCAGACCGTCCAGGCGGTCGCCCTCCCCGGACAGCCGTACCGCGGCGGCCTCCGCTTTGACGGTCCAGCCGCCGCACTCGGTCCGGGCGGTGTCCCCGTCGACGTGGCGGAGCGGGCCCGGGTGGGTCTCGTTCATCCCGGACACGTCCCAGGACAGGTACCGGGGGCGCTGGTGGGCGGGGGCGGCCAGGGCGTCCTGGGGGGTGGCGACCCCGGACAGGACCAAGAGTCCGGCGGCGCCGTGCGTGGTGGCGCCCTCGATGTCGGTGTCGAGCCGGTCGCCCACGATGAGGGGGTTGGCGGCGCCGGTGCGCATCATCCCCTCCTCGTGCAGTGGCCGCATCGGCTTGCCCGCGATCACCGGCTCAACCCCGGTGGCGTGGGCGATCACCCGCACGAAGGATCCGTTCGCGGGGGTGATCCCCCACTCGGTGGGCGCGGTCGCGTCGGAGTTGCTGGCCACGTAGAACGCTCCGCCGGAGACGGCGAGGGTGCCCTGGTCGAGGAGGTCGCGGGACATGTTCCGCGAGTAGCCCTGGACCACCGCCACCACGGACTCCGTGGCGACCGTGACGGGCCGCAGACCCATCCTGCGCACGGCCTGGCGCAGACCGGTGTCGCCGACCACCAGCACGTCCGAACCCTGGGGGTAGCGGGCGGACACCAGGCGGGCGGCGGCCTCGGCGGAGGTCACCACGTCCTCGGGGGCCGCGGGGACGCCCAGGTGGGTGAGGTGTTCGGCGATGCGGGCGGGGGTGCGTCCGGCGTTGTTGGTCACGAAGGCGACCCGCGTCCCGGCGGCCCTGGCCTTGCCCACGGCCTCGGGCGCGGCGGGCACCGCCTCGGGCCCGATGTAGACCACGCCGTCCAGGTCGAGGAGCATCGCGTCGTAGAGCTCGTTGAGCGGGAGTTCAGCTGCCTGCAAGGCCATCGCGCAAGGTCCGATTCCATGTGCTGGGAAAGGTCACCCCCAAGGCTAGGCGGCTGGGCGCCCCGCGCCCGTCCCGGGGTGTGTGCTCCGTTGCAGCCCGGCTCCTTGAAGCGGGGCGGCGGGCGATTCGGACCTCGCGGGTTCTGCCGCTGTCCTGGCTCGGTGTCGCCGGGTGTTATCGGACCGGGCCGCGAAGATGTGGTCCGGGGCGGTTCTCGGTGAGCCAGGCGGTGGCGAAGGTGATGGCTTCGGGGAGGGGGAACAGGCGGGCGGTGGCCGAGCCCACGCGGCCGACGGTGACCGCCCCGGCGGCCTCGAAGGCCGCGCCCAGGGCTGGGAAGTCGCTCTCGTCCAGGGCGACGCCGGTGTAGGTCACCCACTTCCGTCTTCCTTCGGGGGTACGGACGGCGCAGGACGAGGGTTCGGTGGGCGGGTGCGGGACCCGGTACTCGGCCAGGTGGAAGGCGGTGCAGGAGTCGTAACCGGTACCCAGGAGCAGGACCCTGGCGTCGGTTTTCGCCAGGCGGGCCAGGGGTGAGTTCTCGCCGAGGGCCGACTCGAGGGGATGGGGGCGCATGAGCTCGGCTGCGTTGGGGCCGAGCGCGGCGAAGGAGGTCTGCGGGTGGGCGCTGCGTACGGCGCCCGGCCAGGTGCGGACCCGTTCGGCGACGCGGCCCATGTGAGGGCTGGGGGTGGTCGCGGGGTCGAAGGCGGGTGTCTCGGCGCGGATGGTCTCCCACCAGGTCTCGGGGACGGGCGGGTTGGCCCAGCCCGCGGGGTCGGAGTTGTCGCCGGTCTGGGTGGGAACCACGAGGGTGCCGGTGGGTCCGACGGCGTCCAGGAGGGCTTGGACCACGGCCTCGTCGGCCCCGCACACCCAGCCGAGTGAGCGCAGGGAGGTGTGGACCAGCAGGGTTTCGCCGGGGGCTACCCCGAGAGCGGTCAGGTCCTCGGCGAGGCTGGTGCGGGTTCGGGGTGTGTCCTGTGTCTGCTCGGGCATGGGGTGGCTTCCTCACGGGGGTCGGGATCACTCAGTATGGTTTCCCGGGGCTTGGGGCGGACACTCGTTTTTCGCCTCCGGCGAGGGAAACACCCGCAGATGACGTAGCGGAGCTTCCGACTCCGCCCGTGAGGTGTTTGCATGAGGGGATGGGCAACGATGAGTTCGTGACGCTGGCCCTGGTGCTCGCCGTGGTGGTGGCCCTGGGGCTGGTGGGCAATCTGCTTCGACAACCCCTGATCGTGGTCTTCATCGCGGTCGGGATCATCGTCGGCCCGGTCGGGCTCGGCTGGCTCTCGCCTTCGGGGACGTTGGAGCTCCTGGCCCACGTGGGTATCGCTCTGCTGTTGTTCCTGGTGGGGCTGCGGTTGGACCTGCACCTGATCCGGGCCACCGGGCCGGTGGCGCTGGCCACGGGTATGGGACAGATCGTGTTCACCTCGGCGGTGGGCTACGGTCTGGCCCGGCTGCTCGGTATGGAGCCGCTGACCGCGCTGTACGTCGCGGTGGCGTTGACCTTCTCGTCCACGATCATCATCGTCAAGCTGCTGTCCGACAAACGCGAGCTCGACAAGCTGCACGGGCGCATCGCCATCGGTTTCCTCATCGTGCAGGACATCGTCGTGGTCCTGGTGATGATCGCGCTGACCGCCTTCGGCCAGGCCACCGGGGATTCGGTTCCCGCTGAGATCCTCCAGGTGCTGGCGGTCGGCGGCGGCCTGCTCGTGGGGTTGGCCCTGCTCGCCCGTTACGTCCTGCCCCGGGTGGTGGCCGTGGTGGCGCGCTCACAGGAGCTCCTGGTCCTGTTCGGGGTGGCCTTCGCGGTGTCCGTGGCCGCGCTCAGCGAGTGGTTGGGCTTCAGCGCCGAGGTCGGTGCGTTCCTCGCGGGGGTGTCCCTGGCCTCGACCGACTACAGGGACGCGCTCGGAGCCCGTCTGGTGAGTCTGCGCGACTTCATGCTGTTGTTCTTCTTCCTGCAGTTGGGCGCGAACCTGGACTTCTCGGACGCGGGCCGCCAGATCAGCGAGGCCGCGGTCCTGTCGGTGTTCGTGCTCGTCGGAAACCCGCTCATCGTCGTGTTGATCATGGTGCTGATGCGCTATCCGGCCAGGGTCGGTTTCCTGGCGGGGCTGACCGTGGCCCAGATCAGCGAGTTCTCGTTGATCTTCGCGGCGCTGGGGTTGAGTCTGGGGCACATCAGTTCGGCGACGGTCAGCCTGATCACGGTCGTCGGTCTGATCACCATCGGTGGGTCCACCTACATGATCCTCTACTCCCATCAGATCTACCGCTGGCTGGGGCGTTGGCTGGACCCCCTGGACCGGCTCCTCCCCGACAGGCGCCACCCCGGTGAACCGCCGACCAGGGACGTCGACGTGATCGTCTACGGTCTGGGCCGGTTCGGCAGGGAGGTCGTCACACGGGTCGCCGCGGCCGGTTACCGCGTTCTCGCGGTGGACTTCGATCCGCAGAAGGTGGCGGCCACCGAGCAGGAGAACGTCACCGCCGCGTTCGGCAGCGCCGAGGACCGGGAATTCCTGGAGACGCTTCCTCTGGAACAGGCCCGCATGGTGCTCAGCGCGATTCCTTCCTCACAGGCCGACCTGGTGCTCATCCACGCTCTGCGCCAGCACGGCTACGAGGGGACGATCGTGTTGACGGCGCTCGATCCCGCCCTGGCCGACCAGCTCCGTCGGGCCGGTGCCGACCACGTGCTGGAGCCCTACCGTGCGGGGGCCGAGGACCTGCTCGACGACCTGCGTGAACACATGGGGCCGCCGCCGGGGTCGACCGGCCCCGGGGCGGGCTGAGGTGTTCAGGGGATGACGCGCATGACCAGGCCGGTGCGGGGTTTGGGGCCGAAGGAGGTGGACTTGCGGGGGGTGAGTTCGCCGCGGTCGGCGACGGCGTAGACCTGCTCCACGCGCAGCGGGGGCACGATGACGGCGGTGCCCTTCTCGTCGCGGGCGGCTGCCGCGGCCTCGGCCGGGTCGTCGTGCACCATCCGGACCCGGTCCTCGGGGAACTCCCACAGCGGCATGAGTACCTCGTGCAGGGCGGCCGTGGCCAGGTGGCGCCAGTCCGGGGAGCGGCCGGGCATGGCCTGGGCCAGGGCGGTCTCGTCGAATCCGCTCACCAGGTGGGTCTCGCCCTCGGCGGAGACCAGGAGCAGGGCCGGGGCCGGGGCCTGGGCGGTCGCGCCGGCGTCCGGGACCGGTTCCACCGTGGCCACGGTGCGGGCGGCGGCCAGCGCCCGGGCGGTGTCCAGGCCGGGCAGGATCCGGTGGATGGCGCCGAGCCGGGGCGGGTGGGTGTCGCTGTCCACGAGCAGGGCCAGACCGTGGCTCCACCCCTGGCCGGCGCTCTCCTGGCGCAGTCTGAGATAGGCGGCGTAGCGGTGGTGGCCGTCGGCGATCAGGGCGGACCGCGCGGCCAGGTCGGCGGTGATCTCCTGTTGGATCCCGGGGTCGGTGATGGCCCACAGGCGGTGTCGGGCGCCGTCGCGGGTGCGGGTGGAGACCACGGGCCGCCCCTGGGCGCCGGTGGCCTCGGTGGCGGCGGAGGCCGCGCCGCCCGCGCCGCGGTAGACGAGGAAGATGGGTTCGAGGTTGGCGCGGGCCACCTCCATCAACCGGAAGCGGTCGCGCACCGGCGGGTCGGCGACGTCCTCGTGCGGGCGTACGGCCGAGTCGGTTCCGGTGCCCTCCTCGGGTAGCCCCAGGGCGCCCACGAGGCCGCGCTGCACCTGGCCGTCCGCGGTGACCTGCTCGTACACGTACAGGGCCGGTTCCTCGTCCAGGGCGAGAACCCCTTCGGTGATCCAGCTGCGCAGGAGGTCGGCGGCGGCCCGGTAGCGCCGGGAGACGGCGTCCTCGCCCTCGGGTGCCTGCCGGGAGAGTTCGAAGGGCAGTGTGACCCTCGCCGCGTTGTGCGGGTCGGAGCGCTGGAGCTCGCGGGCCTCCTCCGCGTCGGGGATGTCGTAGGGCGGGGCCAGCAGCCGTGCGATGTCGAAGCCCCCGTCGATGAAACGGTCGACGTCGGGAGCCGCGTAGCGCAGGCCGCGGAAGGGGGCCAGGACGAGTGGTTGGCGAGGCATCCCAGCAAGGTACCCGCCGTCCGGCGGTGCCGGTGCGCTCCGGCGGCGTGAGGTGGGCGGGCGGGTCACAGCAGGCGACGCATGCGCAGCAGGTCGCTGAGGCTGGCGTCGACCTTGAGCCGTCGGCTGAACAGCGCCTTGGCGGGGTCCAGCCGGTCCTCGGCCAGGTCCACGAGGTCGTCGCTGGAGACGGTCACCCGGACCTGGGGGGCGGCCGCCGCGGCCGCCGCCGGACCGGAGGTGATGTCGGTGAGGCCGTCGACTGTCAGACGCATGTCGAAGGCGGTCGCCAGGTCGGGGACGATCACGCGCACGGTGCGTTCGCGGATGACTTCGCGGCGCCGGTCCAGTGGTTGGGCGAGGATGCGCTCGTTGGCCCGGGCGATGCCCTCCAGGCACGCGTCGATGCTGCTCATGGGCACATGATGCCCTATTCGAGGGATACCGTCCGCTGTCCGGCCAAGGGTGTCTCGGCCGGACCAAGGGCGCGGATCGCTTCTGGGGCGGGTGGTGCCGGTGGGGTGAGCTCCGTCGTTTGCGTGTCACACGCGCCCCGGCCCCGGTAGCGTTGGCGTCACCCCCCGGAGCACGAGGCCCCTCCCTCAGCGCGCCCGCTTTCCCACATTCCCTCCTGCGGTCCCATCAAGGAGCAAGTCATCATGGTCGTCGACGCGGTTCGCACCTACCTGGACGCCGCCAATGGCCTTACCGAACTCTCGCGCAAGCAGGCCGTGGCGGCCGCCAAGACCCTGATCCGGGCCAACGGGGCAGCCGCGCCCGCCGAGGGCGAGGCCCCGCCGAGGGTGGGGCAGAGCATCCAGGCCCTGGCGGGCGAGCTCATCGAGACCAGCCAGGCCAACCGGGCGGCCGTGGCCGACCTGGTGCGGGCCGAGGTGCGGTCCGCGCTGGAGCAGATGGACATGGTCCCGCGCGCCGAGTACGAGCGGGTGGTGCGCCGGGTCGCTGAACTGGAGCGCCGGATGGCCGCGCGGCAGACCGTGGAGCGGGTGCTGGCGCCCCGCGGCGGTGCGTCCTCGGTGCTTCCCGCCCGGGAGGAGGGCCGCGGACCGGCGGCTCAGGAGGTGGCCCCGGAGGTCGAGGAGCCCGTTGAGTCCGAGAGGGCCGTGACGGCTCTGCGCTCGGATGACGCCCGGAGCTCCGAGAGCGGCGAACACTCCGGGGGCGGGGAGGGCGGCGAAGCCGGGCAGACGGCGCTGAGTGGGGGCGAGGACACCTCCTCCGCCGACATCCCTGACGCCCCCGACACCTCCGAGGAGGGCGCTGAGGGCGGCGCGGACACCGCGGACGCGGACGGAACCGGCGACGAGGCCGATCCCCAGGCCGCCGCCAAGCGCACGGCCCCGACCCGTGGCAAGGCCAAGACCGGTGCCAAGTCCACCCGTGCGCGTTCGACCGCCAAGCGCACCACCAAGGGCAAGGGCGCCAAGAAGTAGGGTCTTGTCCCGGGCGGTGTGCCCGAAGACACAGGTGAGACCAGGCGAAGGGACGGGGCGTGATGGATCCGAGTGAGCAGGCCGAGGCCATGGCCGAGCAGACTCTCAGCTCGACCAGGGAGCGGCTGGCCGGGCTGGACGCCCTGCCCACCCACGAGCACGTGGCGGTCTTCGACGGACTCCAGCAGGAGCTGTCGGGTGTTCTGGGCGCACTGGGGCAGAGCGCCCAGGGTTCCCGATAATGGCCGGAGCTGCCGGTACCCTAGGTGACCATGGCAAAACGTAGTCGGCTCGACGCGGAACTGGTCCGCCGCGGTCACGCACGCTCCCGGGGTCACGCGGCCGAGATGATCGAGAGCGGTTTCGTCCTCGTGTCCGGCATGGTGGCGTCCAAGGCCGCGAGCCAGATCGGTACCGACCAGCCCATCGTGGTGCGCACCCCCTCTGAGGAGCCGCCCTACGTCTCCCGGGGCGCGCACAAGCTCATCGGGGCGTTGGACGCCTTCGAACTGGACGTGAAGGGACGCCGGGCCCTGGACGCGGGTGCCTCCACCGGGGGTTTCACCGACGTCCTGCTGCGGCGCGGCGCCGCCCACGTCACGGCGGTCGACGTCGGGTACGGGCAGCTGGCCTGGTCGCTGCGCAGCGACGACCGGGTGCGGGTGATGGAGCGTGTCAACGTCCGCGAGCTCACCCCGGAGCAGATCGGTGAGCCGCGCCCGGACCTGGTCGTCGGTGACCTGTCGTTCATCTCCCTCAAGCTCGTGCTCGGCGCGCTGCGCGAGTGCGCGGCCCCCGACGCCGACTTCTCGATGATGGTCAAGCCCCAGTTCGAGGTCGGCAAGGCGCGGGTGGGCGCGGGCGGCGTGGTCCGTGAACCCGGGCTGCGGGCCGAGGCAGTCTCCGACGTGGCGGCGCACGCCCTGACCCTGGGGCTGGGTGTGGTCGACGTGAGCGCCAGCCCCCTGCCGGGCCCCTCGGGCAACGTCGAGTACTTCCTGTGGATGCGTGCCGGGGCGTCGCCGCTGGACCCGGCGGTGCTGGAGCGGGCGATCCAGGAGGGCCCCTCCTGAGAGCATGGCCTCCTGTCGCAGGAGTCCGGTAACGTGACCCGGCCGGGTGCGGTCGAGCATCCGGTCGGCACCAGGCTTCCCGTCGGGGAGTGAACGTAAGGGGACGGCGATGACCAGCGGACGCAGTGTTCTCCTGCTGGCCCATACCGGTCGGCCCGCGGCGGTACGCAGCGCCCAGCTCGTCCACGAGAGGCTCAGTCGTGCGGGGTTGACCGTGCGCATGCTCAAGAGCGAGGTCGAGGATCTGGCGGCCAGCGGCCTTGAGCTGTCCCCGGTCGAGCCGGTGGAGGCGGCGCAGGCCGCCGAGGGTGTGGAACTGGTCATGGTGCTCGGCGGGGACGGGACCCTGCTGCGGGCGGCTGAGATCGCGCGTCCGGCCGGTGCGCCGCTGCTGGGGGTGAACCTGGGGCACGTGGGGTTCCTGGCTGAGGCCGAGCGCGAGGACCTGGGTGCCACGGTGAACAGCGTGGTCAACCGCGACTACGTCGTCGAGGAGCGCATGACCCTGGACGTGGCCGTCTTCAACGGGGGCCGTGGTGACGGGACGCCTCCGGTGCGTTCGTGGGCGCTCAACGAGGCGACGCTGGAGAAGGCCGATACCCGTCGCATGCTGGAGATGGTCCTGGAGGTGGACGGGCGTCCCCTGTCCAGCTGGGGCTGTGACGGCGTGGTGTGCGCGACCCCCACCGGGTCGACCGCCCACGCGTTCTCGGCGGGTGGCCCGGTCGTGTGGCCGGATGTGGAAGCGCTGCTGGTCGTGCCGATCAGCGCGCACGCCCTGTTCGCGAGGCCCCTGGTCGTGGGGCCGGAGGCGACGGTGGCGCTCGAGGTCCTGCCGGAGACCACGCCGGGCGTGCTCTGGTGTGACGGACGGCGTATGGTCGAATTGCCCGCGGGGGCACGAATCGAGATCACCCGTGCCGATACGCCGGTCCGGCTGGCCCGGTTGCACCGTGCGCCTTTCACCGATCGGTTGGTGGCCAAGTTCGGCCTGCCGGTCACCGGGTGGCGGGGGCGGGCCAAACACGGACGCTGAAGCAGCGCCGTCACATGCAAGGGGCGTCAACTATTCAGGAGAGGGATCGGTGCTGGAAGAAGTCCGCATCCAAGGCCTCGGTGTCATCGATGACGCCGTGTTGGAGCTGTCACCGGGCCTGACCGTCGTCACCGGTGAGACCGGCGCTGGTAAGACCATGGTCGTCACCGGGCTGGGACTGCTCTTCGGTGGGCGCGCCGACCCCCAGCGGGTTCGCCCGGGGGCCGACCGCGCGGTGGTCGAGGGGCGGCTGACCGTTCCCCGGGGCGGCCGGGTGGCCGACCGGGTGCTGGAGGCCGGCGGTGACATCGACGACGACGTCCTGATCCTGACCCGCGCGGTCTCGGCCGAGGGCCGTTCCCGGGCGACCATGGGCGGCCGTTCGGCCCCGGTGAGTCTGTTGGCCTACCTGGCCGACGACCTCGTGGCCGTGCACGGGCAGTCCGACCAGCAGCGTCTGCTGCGCGCGGACCGTCAGCGCTCGTCCCTGGACCGGTTCGCCGGTGAGGACCTGGCCAAGGCGCTGAAGCGTTACTCGTCCGCCTACCGCCGCTACCGTGAGGTCTCGGCGGAGTTGGACGAGTTGGTCGAGCGGGCGCGTGAGCGTGCTCAGGAGGCCGACATGCTGCGGTTCGGGGTGGAGGAGATCACCGCCGCCGAGCCGCTCCCGGGGGAGGACGAGGAGCTTCTCGCGGAGGAGACCCGGCTGGCGCACGCCGACGGGTTGCGGGTGGCCTCGACCACAGCGCACGAGGCGTTGGCCGGTGACCCGGCCGCGGCGGACGTGCAGGCCGACGTGGTGGGGCTGCTGTCCGCGGCCCGCCAGGCGGTGGGCTCGGTGCGTGAGCACGACGCGGAGCTGGCCGCCATCGGCGACCGGTTGGACGAGGCGTCCTACATCCTCACCGACGCCGCCACCGAGCTGGCCTCCTACGCGGAGTCGGTGGACGCCGACCCGGCCCGGCTGGCCGCGATCCAGGAGCGCCGTGCGCTGTTGACCCAGCTTTCGCGCAAGTACGGCGCGACCACGGACGAGGTGCTGGCCTGGGCCGAGAACGCGGCCAAGCGCCTGGGTGAGCTGGACGGTGACGACGAGCGCATCGACGCCCTGCGCGCCGAGGCCGATGAACTGTACGCGCGGATGGACGAGGCGGCGACCGCGCTGACCGGCATCCGGACCGCCGCGGCCGAGCGCTTCGGCGCGGCGGTGACCGAGGAGCTGACCGCGCTGGCCATGCCGCACGCGCGGGTGAGCGTGCGTATCACCACGGGCGAGGAGTTCGGTCAGCACGGGCGCGACGAGGTCGAGCTGCTGCTGGCGCCGCACCCGAGCTCACCGCCGTTGGCGCTGCACAAGGGCGCTTCCGGCGGTGAGCTCTCGCGGGTGATGCTGGCGATCGAGGTGGTCTTCGCCGGGGCGGACCCGGTGCCCACCTTCGTGTTCGACGAGGTGGACGCGGGTGTGGGCGGTAAGGCCGCGGTGGAGATCGGGCGGCGGCTGGCCCGGTTGGCCCAGCGCGCCCAGGTCATCGTGGTCACGCACCTGCCGCAGGTGGCGGCTTTCGCCGACGCGCACCTGGTGGTGGAGAAGTCCACCGAGGGTCTGGTCACCGAGAGCGGTGTGGTGCGCCTGGACCGGGGCGGGCGGGTGCGTGAGCTCTCGCGGATGCTCGCTGGTCTGGAGGACTCCGAGCTGGGCCGGGCCCACGCCGAGGAGCTGCTGGACAACGCCGACCCGGACCGCGCCTACCCGGCCGCCTGAGCGGCGCCCCTGACCTGGAGCCTGTTCTCCGTGGTGCCCGTACCGGTTCGGTACGGGCACCGTTGTTTTCCGGATGCTGCTGCAGAACTGGGTGCTTTGCCCCGAAAACGCCGATCGATCGAGTGTTGTAACTCAGGGTGATCAAGTTCTGACATTATGCCAGCGATGAAGGTATCGGATGCGTTCAGAGCCACAATGCGATTCCGCCGCACGCGGGCGGACGCCCCCATCGGGCTGGTCGCGCCCGTCCGTTCGGACCGCCGCACCAAGAACCTGACCAAGAGACTGCGCCCCGGCGACATCGCCGTGATCGACCACGTCGACCTGGACCGGGTCAGTGCCGAGGCGCTGGTGGGCTGCGGGGTGTCGGCGGTGCTCAACGTCGCCCGCAGCATCAGCGGGCGCTACCCCAACCAGGGCCCCGAGATGATCGTGGCCGCGGGGATCCCGCTGGTGGACGACGTCGATCCCGAGGTCCTGACCCGGGTCCGCGACGGTGAACGACTGCGGCTGGTGGAGGACACCCTCTACCGGGGGGAGGAGGCCGTCGCCCGGGGCATCCGCCAGGACAAGGAGACGGTGGCCGCCGCCATGGCCCAGGCCCGCGCCGGGCTCGCCACCCAGCTGGAGGCCTTCGCCGCCAACACCATGGCCTACCTCCAACGCGAACGCGACCTGCTGCTGGACGGCATCGGTATCCCGGTGATCGGCACCGTCATGGAGGGTCGCCACGTCCTGATCGTGGTGCGCGGCTACCACTACCGCGAGGACATCGCCGCGCTGCGACCCTACATCCGCGAGTTCCGGCCGGTCATCATCGCCGTGGACGGGGGAGCCGACGCCGTCATGGAGGCCGGGTACCGGCCCGACATCATCGTCGGCGACTTCGACTCGGTCTCCGACCAGGCACTGAGCAGCGGTGCCGAACTCGTGGTGCACGCCTACCGGGACGGCCGCGCCCCCGGGCTGCAACGCCTGAACGACCTGGGTCACGAAGCTGTGGTCTTCCCCGCCACCGGAACCAGCGAGGACGTGGCGATGATGCTCGCCGACGGCTCGGGCGCCAGTCTGATCGTCGCGGTGGGCACCCACGCCACCCTGGAGGAGTTCCTCGACAAGGGCCGCTCGGGCATGGCCAGCACCTTCCTGACCCGGCTGCGGGTGGGCGGAAAGCTGGTGGACGCCAAGGGCGTGAGCCGCCTCTACCGCTCCCGCATCTCTCCGTGGGCACTGCTCGGCCTGGTGGCCGCGTGCCTGCTCACCATCCTGGTCGCCGCCTACAGCTCACCGGCCGGGCAGGTCTATCTCACCTTTCTCGCGGCGCGCTGGGACGCGTTCGTCTACTGGATGACGGGGCTGTTCACGTGATCGACTTCCGCTACCACCTCGTGTCCATCGTGGCGGTGTTCCTCGCACTCACCGTCGGTCTGGTCCTGGGCACCACGATGCTCCAGGACCCGCTCCTGAACACCATGAAGTCCGAGACCGCGGACCTGCGCGGGCAGAGCGAGGAGCTGCGCGCCGAACGCGACGACTCCGAACTGCTCAACGCCGGGGCCGACCAGCTCACCGACGCCGTGGCCGGCGACATGCTGGAGGACCGGCTGCTCGACCGCGGCGTGGTCCTGGTGGCCTCGCCCGGCGCCGACGAGGACGTGCTGCTCGCCCTGGGCGGACGCGTCGAGGAGGCGGGCGCAGAGGTGGTCGGTCAGCTGCTGCTGGAGGAGGCGTTCCTGGACGTGGGCAGCGCGACCTTCGTGGACGAGCTCGCGCTCCAGGTCTCGACCGAGCCCGGTGACCTGTCCGGTAACCCCTACGACAAGGCCGGAACCGAGTTGGGTCGTGCGCTGGCCGCCAAGAACGGACAGACGGACGACGACGGGAACGAGGACGACGCAGACGGGGACACCGAGGCCGACGGGGCGGCCGGGGACGAGGACGGGGAGGGCGGCCTCCGCCACGACGCGAGCACGGTGCTGTCCGCCTTCGCCGAGGGCGGCCTTCTCACCATCGAGGATTCCCCGGCCCGTTCCGCCGACACCGTGATCGTGCTCGCCCCGGCCACCGCCGCCCCCGAGGACGACGGGGAGCGCGCCAACACCGCCCTGACCAGCTTCACCGCCGCCCTGCACGAGCAGGTCGGACCCACGGTCCTGGTCGGGGGCACCGAAACCGGACGCCCGGGCGGGCTCATCGCCCAGGCCCGCGCCCTGGATCCCGCCTACGCCACCGTGGACGTGGCCGGCCGCCCGACCGGCGACCTGGTCGCGGTCCTGGCCCTGGCCGAGGCCCTGTCCGGTTCGGGCTCGGCCTACGGCATCGGTGAGGGGGTCACGGGGTTTCTTCCCACACCGCTGCCCGGCCCGGTCGAGCCCGCGGACCCCGACGCGGAAAGCGACTCCGGATCCGAGGCGGACGCGGAGGCCGACACCGCGGCCGAGCCCGGCGTCGAGGACGAGGCCCGCCGCACCGTGCCCAGGAACGGGGAGTGACCCCGGTGACCGCCACATCCCCGATCACCCCTGCCACCCCCGCCACACAGGCCGCCCGAGGACTGGCCGGGGCCGCGCTGGGCGCCCTGGCCGCCCGCTCCGTCTACCGGCTGCTGAACCGCGACGGGGAGCGCTCTCCCACCTGGCAGCGCGTCAACTTCCGCGGCCGCACCGTCACCCTCCAGGAGGGGCCGGCACTGGTCTCGGGGGTGTGCGCGGGCTGCGTGCTCGCCCCTGGACTGCCCCCGCGCGTGCGCGCGGCCACGACCCTGGCCGCCGCCGGTTCGGCGGTCTTCGGCGCCTACGACGACCTCGCCGGAGACGCGCGGGCCAAGGGGCTGCGCGGACACCTGGGGGCACTGGCCCACGGACAGGTCACCACGGGCGCGGTCAAGATGGCGGGCATCGGGGCGACCGGTCTGGCCGCCGCCTCCCTGCTGCGCCGCGGACCGCTGCGCGCCCGCATCGTCGACACCCTGGCCGACGGGGCCCTGATCGCGGCCAGCGCCAACCTGGTGAACCTGTTCGACCTGCGCCCGGGACGGGCGGTGAAGTTCGCACTCCTGGCCTCGGCCCCCGCGCTGGCCTCCCCGGCCGCGGCCGTGGTCGGCCCGGTCCTGGGCGCCTCGGCCGCCCTGCTCCCCGACGACCTCGCCGAGCGCTCGATGCTCGGCGACGCCGGGGCCAACGCGCTCGGTGCCGCCCTGGGCGCGGCCGCCGCGGCCCGGGCTCCGCGCCCGGTGCGCCTGGCCCTGCTGGGCGGGGTGGTCGGCCTGACCCTGCTCAGCGAGCGGGTCAGTTTCTCCAAGGCCATCGACCGGGTTCCCGCTCTGCGCCGTCTGGACCGCTGGGGACGCCTGGATCCCGACCTTCCCGGTGCCGCCACCGAATCCGCCGCCAACGCCGAAGCCGAACCCGCGGACGCCGCCGCAAACGGCACTCGCACCGAAGCCGCCGCCCCGGGCCCCGACGGGGTGCGCGGGCGGGGAGCGGCCGAGGACGATCCCACGGGCGTTCCGCGGGCGCGGCGATCGGCCGCCTCCCCGGCACCGGGGTGACCCGCGGGGTCGCCACGGCGGCGGCGCTCATCGCGGTGGTCACGGTGGGCGCCCGGCTGGCCGGGTTCGGTCGGACGGTCGTCTTCTCCCAGACCGTGGGCGACACCTGCCTGGGCACCGCCTACGTCACCGCCAACCAGCTCCCCGCGGTGCTGTTCGAGATCGTCATCGGCGGCGCCCTGACCGCCATGGTCGTCCCGGTCCTGGCCGCCGCGGTCAAGCGCGGCGACCACGAGCAGGTCCGGCGCACCGCCTCCGCCCTGGTCACCTGGGTCCTGCTGCTCTCGCTGCCGCTGGCCACCCTGCTCGCGCTGGTCTCGGTTCCGGCCATGGCCCTGATGCTGGGAGCGGGGACCGGCTGCGACTACGGTGCCCTGCTCGGCCTGTCCGCGCGCATGCTGGTGGTGTTCGCCCCCCAGATCGTCTTCTACGGGCTGGCCGCGGTGCTCTACGGGGTGCTCCAGTCGCACCGCCGCTTCCTGGCCCCGGCCCTGGCCCCGCTGATCTCCAGCCTCGTGGTCATCGCTGCCTACCTGGCGTTCGTTCCGCTGGGCGGCGAGCACCGCCAGGACATCGACGCCCTGCCGCTCTCCGCCGAGCTGGTGCTGTCCCTGGGCACCACCGCCGGGGTGGTGGCGCTCTTCCTCACCGTGCTGGGTCCCGCCCGGGGCCTGCGGCTCCGGTTGCGACCGCGCCTGACCTTCCCCCCGGGTGTGGGGGAGCGGGTGCGGTCCCTGGCCGCGGCCTCCCTGCTGCCGTTGGTAGCCATGCAGGTGTGCCTGCTGCTCTCGGTGGCCCTGGCCAACTGGGGCGGGGGAGCGGGCGCGGCCGTGCTCTACAGCTACGCGTGGGCGCTGTTCACCCTGCCCTACGGGGTGATCGCCGTGCCCATCGCGACCAGTGCCTTCACCGCGCTGGCGGTCGCCGACGCCGAACGGGACCAGGCCGGGTTCGCCCGGCTGCTGTCGGGCAGCGCCCGGGCGTGTGTGGTGATCACCTCCGGGGTGGGTACGGCACTGGCCGCGGCCGCCGGTCCGATCGCGGTGGTCTTCGCGCAGCTGGATCCCCCGCCGCTGGAGCGGGCCCTGTTGGCCTACGCCCCGGGTGTGGTGGGGTTCGGATTAGTGGCCCTGCTCAGCCGGGCCCTGTACGCCTCACACCACGGGCGTAGCGCCGCCTCGGCGCAGGTCGTGGGCTGGATCGTGGTGATGGCCTGTGCGGTGGGGCTGGTGTGGGCGCTGCCGCCGGGCTGGGCGATCGCGGGACTGGGCGCGGCGAGCACGGCGGGGCTCAGCCTGGCCGCGCTGCTGCTGTGCGCGGGTGTGCTGCGCGCCCACGGCGGTCAGGCCCTGGCCGGGCTGCCCCGATCCCTGATCGCGGCGCTGCTGGCGGGCGCCGCCGGTTGGCTGGCCGGGCGGGCGGTGGCCGCCGCTCTGGCCCGGGGGCTGGACACGGCCCGGGGCGAGGGGTTCTGGTGGGCGGTGCTGGACTCCGCGGTGGCGGGGGCGACGGCGCTGGTGGTCTTCGGTGCGGTCGCGGTCCTGGTGGACCGCTCCGCGCTGCGCACGGTCGCCGATCGTGCTCGGAACGTACGCGAACGCAGGAGGCAGACGCGGTGAACGGCAGGATCGCATTGGTCGTGGGAAGCGTCAGCGGCGGGGTGGGCCGCCATGTCCGCTCGCTGGGGGAGGGTTTGCTGCGGCGGGGGTACCGGGTGGCGGTGGTCGGGCCGCCCTCGGCCGAGCGGGAGTTCGGGTTCGCCGCTCTGGGGATGCGTTTCTCCCCGGTGCAGATCGGGCCCGCGCCCTCCCTGGGCGACCCCGGGGTGGTGCTGCGGTTGCGCGCCCTGCTGCGCGGGGCCGACGTGGTGCACGCGCACGGGCTGCGGGCCGGTGCCCTGTGCGCGTTGGCGGGGGCCCGGCCGCTGGTGGTCACCGCGCACAACGCCCCACCCGTGGTCGAGGGGGCGCTGGGCGCGGTCTACCCGGTGTTGGAGCGGATCGTGGCGCTGCGGGCCGAAGCGGCCCTGGGCGTGTCCGGTGACCTGGTGCGCCGGCTGCGCGCGGCGGGAGCGCGGGACGCCCGCATGGCGGTGGTGGCGGCTCCGGAGACGGGGCGGCCGCTCAAGGGGCGGGCGGAGACCCGGGCGGACCTGGCGGTGCTTCCTGAGCGGCCGCTGTTGTTGACGGTGGCCCGGCTCGCGGAGCAGAAGGGGCTGGACATGTTGTTGGCCGCGGCGCCGCGGATCGCCGACCGGGCGCCCGAGCCGGTGGTGGCGATCGCGGGGGACGGTCCGCTGTGGGGGGAGTTGCACGACACCGCCGCCGAGATGGACGTGGACGTGCGGATGCTGGGGCACCGGAGCGACGTGGCGGACCTGCTGGCCGCCGCGGACGTGTTCTGTCTCACCAGTCAGTGGGAGGGGCCCTCGTTGGTGATCATGGAGGCGCTGCGGGCGGGTCTGCCCGTGGTCGCCACCCGGGTGGGCGGTATCCCCGACCTGTACGCGGGGACGGTCCTGATGGTGCCGCCGGGTGATCCCGAGGCGTTCGCGGCGGCGGTCGGCCGGGTGCTGGACGATCCGGTTCTCGCCGCTGACCTGCGGGCGCGCTCCGCGGAGGCGGCTCGGGAGCTGCCTTCGGAGGAGGACGCGGTGGAGGCCGCCTGCTCGGTCTACAAGGCGGTGGCCCGCTGGTGAACGCCGTGGTGAGCGGGTCCTGTAGGGGGACAGGGCCCCGAAGCGGCGGGACCGGCGGAGGATGTCCGGCCGGTGCGGAGGATGTGTCCTCGCGGAGAGGTGGTCATCCTCGTGCGGGTCACTTCCCCAGAGAGGTTTTTGATGGCATGCTGGGGGCCGGTGCGGATGGCGTAGCCTGTTCTGGTGCGCTTTACGCGCCTGCTTCACCACGTGAGGGGAGTATCCCTGTCGCGGCGGCGCCGTCATCACGGAGTACAACGGTGTGCTCCCGGTTCCGTCGGTTCGCGCCTTCCGGGCGTGGGCGGGAGAGACCTCCGGTTAATCGCCGTGCGTGCACAACGCTCGCGCGCACCAACCGGAGGAGAATCCGTCCGTGAACGTTCCCCTGTGGGTCTGGGCCGCCACGATCGCAGCCATGGTCCTGATCCTGGCCGTGGATCTCGTGATCGTCGACCGCCCGTGGAGCAAGAGCAAGGGTCCCAAGGAGTTCGGGATCAAGCAGGCCTCCTGGTGGGCGGCCTTCTACATCGGCATCGCCATCGTGTTCGGCCTCGGAGTCATGTACTTCGGCAACCCGACCTCGGGCGCCGAGTACTTCGCCGGGTTCGTCACCGAGAAGAGCCTGAGCATCGACAACCTCTTCGTGTTCTACCTCCTGATGACCGCTTTCGCGGTTCCGAAGAAGTATCAGCACGAGGTCCTGCTCGTCGGCATCGTCATCGCGATCGTGATGCGCGGCATCTTCATCGTCCTGGGCGCCCAGGTCATCAACGCCTGGAGCGAGGTCTTCTACCTCTTCGGCGTCTTCCTCATCTACACCGGTTACAAGATCGTCCGTGACCACGTGAGGGGTGACGAGGAGGAGAAGGACTTCACGCAGACGCCGGTCGTGCGCCTGGTGAAGCGCTTCTGGCCGGTCACGAAGGACTACCACGGCGCCAAGCTGACCGTGAAGCTCGACGGTCGCCGCCACGTCACCCCGATGCTGCTGGTGATCGTCGCGATCGGCGTCATCGACCTGGTCTTCGCCGTCGACTCCATCCCGGCGATCTTCGGCCTGACCCAGGACGCCTACATCGTCTTCACCGCCAACGCCTTCGCCCTGATGGGTCTGCGCCAGCTGTACTTCCTGCTGGCCGGTCTGATGGACCGCCTGGCCTACATCAGTTGGGGCCTGTCCGCGATCATGGTGTTCATCGGAGTCAAGATGATCCTGCACGCGCTGCACGAGAACGGCGTGCACGTGGTGGAGGTCGGCATCGGCACCTCGCTGACCGTCATCCTGGGCATCATGACCATCACCGTCGTCGGCAGCCTGGTCAAGTCCGGCATCGACAAGCGCCGCGAGCCCGCACGGGTCAGCGGCCGCGACGAGGGCGCCACCGCCGACCGCTCCTGATCCCGGTCGTTCCCGACCCGGCGTGGAGCCGGGTGGCCCCGGGGCGCGTGCGGGGCCGGGGCCCGTTCGCGGGACGTTCACCGGATCTGTGGAAAACGACCTCGTTCGAACGGCTGTTCGCCTATAGTGGTGGTGTCCTGGTGCCTGAGCACCGCGGACACCACCACTTCTGCGTGGTGGAAGAAACCGTCACAGGCGATCGTTAGTCTTGTCGGACGGGGAGGGGCCTCATCCTCCGCCCACCCCTCAGCGGCCCGGTTCCGGGGCCGCGGCGGCCCCGGGGGGTCTGCGACCGCCGCAAAGCGAAGCCACACACGGGTCCACCGACGTCACCCGACGTGGTCCACGTCCTGTGCGTCAGAGCCGAAGGATGTCTCACTCGATGGTCGAACAACTCGTGGTCCGTGGAGCACGGGAGCACAACCTCAAGGACGTGTCCCTGGACCTGCCACGCGACTCCATGATCGTGTTCACCGGCCTGTCCGGTTCGGGCAAGTCCTCGCTTGCCTTCGACACGATCTTCGCCGAAGGGCAGCGCAGATACGTCGAGTCCCTCTCGGCGTACGCCCGCCAGTTCCTCGGCCAGATGGACAAGCCCGACGTCGACTTCATCGAGGGGCTCTCCCCCGCGGTGTCCATCGACCAGAAGTCGACCAGCCGCAACCCGCGGTCCACGGTGGGCACCATCACCGAGGTCTACGACTACCTGCGCCTGCTCTGGGCCCGCGTAGGCGTTCCGCACTGTCCGGAGTGCCGTCGCGAGATCGCCCGGCAGACGCCGCAGCAGATCGTGGACCGGGTCATGGAGATGACCGAGGGCACCCGCTTCCAGGTGCTCGCGCCGGTCGTGCGCGGCCGCAAGGGCGAGTACGTCGAGCTCTTCAAGGACCTGCAGTCCAAGGGCTACACGCGCGCCGTCGTCGACGGCCAGGCGGTCCGGCTGGACGAGGCGCCCAAGCTCGGCCGCTACGACAAGCACGACATCGCCGTGGTCGTGGACCGGCTCAGCGTCAAGCCGGGCGCGGAAGGGCGGCTCACCGACTCGGTGGAGACCGCGCTGAAACTGGCCGGGGGCACCATCGTCCTGGACTTCGTGGACGTGGAGCCCGAGGACCCCGAGCGCGAGAAGGTCTTCTCCGAGCACCTGTACTGCCCCTACGACGACCTCTCCTTCGAACAGCTCGAACCGCGCTCCTTCTCCTTCAACGCCCCCTACGGCGCCTGCGCCGACTGCTCGGGGCTGGGCACCCGCATGGAGGTCGACGCCGACCTGCTGGTGCCCGACCCGGAGAAGACCCTGGCCGAGGGCGCCATCGCCCCCTGGTCGGGCGGGCCCAACGGCGGCTACTGGGAACGCATCCTCAAGGCGCTGGGCGAGGCCGTGGGCTTCGACACCGACACGTCCTGGGAGCGGCTCCCGCGCCGCGCGCGCAAGGCCATCCTGGAGGGCCACGACACCCAGGTGCACGTCAGCTACCGCAACCGGTACGGGCGCAACCGCTCATACTACACCGAGTTCGAGGGTGTGGTGCCCTGGGTCAAGCGCCGCCACTCCGAGGTGGAGAGCGACCACACCCGTGAGCGGCTCGAGGGCTACATGCGCTCGGTGCCCTGCCCCACCTGTGAGGGGACCCGTCTCAAGCCGGTGGTCCTGGCGGTGACGGTGGGCGGCAAGTCCATCGCCGAGGTCGCCTCCATGGCGCTCAGTGAGAGCGCGGCCTTCCTGGCCGATCTGCGGCTCTCCGACCGCGACATGGTCATCGCCGCGCAGGTGCTCAAGGAGATCAACGCCCGGCTCGGCTTCCTGCTGGACGTGGGCCTGGACTACCTGAGCCTGGCCCGCTCCTCCGGTTCGCTCTCGGGTGGGGAGGCCCAGCGCATCCGCCTGGCCACCCAGATCGGCTCCGGCCTGGTGGGTGTGCTCTACGTCCTGGACGAGCCCTCCATCGGCCTGCACCAGCGCGACAACGCCCGCCTGCTGGAGACCCTCCAGCGGCTCCGCGACATCGGCAACACGCTCATCGTGGTCGAACACGACGAGGACACCATCCGCGCCGCCGACTGGGTGGTGGACATCGGCCCCGGCGCCGGTGAGCACGGCGGCCACGTGGTGGTCTCGGGCATCGTCGACGAACTGCTCACCTCGACCGAGTCGATGACCGGCGACTACCTGTCCGGCAGGCGCGTCATCGAGCTGCCGGCCTCGCGGCGCCCGCTCACCAAGGGGCACGAACTCGTGGTGCGGGGCGCGCGGGAGAACAACCTGCACGGCATCGACGTCTCCTTCCCGCTGGGCGTGTTCACCGCGGTCACCGGTGTGTCCGGTTCGGGCAAGTCCACCCTGGTCAACGAGATCCTGTACAAGGCCCTGGCCAAGGAGCTCAACGGGGCGCGCAACGTGCCCGGCCGTCACCTGCGGGTCAACGGTATGAACAAGGTCGACAAGGTGGTGCACGTCGACCAGAGCCCGATCGGCCGCACCCCGCGTTCCAACCCGGCCACCTACTCCGGTGTCTTCGACCACGTGCGCAAGCTGTTCGCGCAGACCACCGACGCCAAGACGCGCGGCTACCAGCCCGGCCGGTTCTCCTTCAACGTCAAGGGCGGCCGCTGCGAGGCCTGCTCCGGTGACGGCACGCTCAAGATCGAGATGCAGTTCCTGCCGGACGTGTACGTGCCCTGCGAGGTCTGCCACGGGGCCCGGTACAACCGGGAGACCCTGCAGGTGAAGTACAAGGGCAAGAACATCTCCGAGGTGCTGGACATGCCGATCTCGGAGGCCCTGGAGTTCTTCGAGCCGGTCAACGCGATCCGCCGCCACCTGCAGACGCTGGCCGACGTCGGGCTGGGCTACGTGCGCCTGGGCCAGCCCGCCACCACGCTCTCGGGCGGTGAGGCCCAGCGGGTCAAGCTGGCCGCCGAGCTCCAGCGCCGCTCCACCGGCCGGACCGTGTACGTGCTCGACGAGCCCACCACCGGTCTGCACTTCGAGGACATCCGCAAGCTCCTGGGCGTGCTCAACCGGCTGACCGACACCGGGAACACGGTGATCGTCATCGAGCACAACCTCGACGTCATCAAGACCGCGGACCACGTCATCGACATGGGCCCCGAGGGCGGCTCCGGCGGCGGCACGCTCGTGGCCGAGGGCACCCCGGAGGAGGTCGCCGCGGTGGCGGAGTCCTACACCGGACAGTTCCTGGCCAAGATGCTCTGACCCGAACAGCCCCGAACAGCGGAGCCCGCGCCGTGCCCGCACGGCGCGGGCTCCGCCATGGTGTGCCCAGCATGGGCAGTTGCTTGGAGGTGGAAGTCCTCTAGAGGAAGCGGCAGTGCTAACTCTGAGCCGGAGGCAACGGCGTCACCGCGAGGTGGGGTCGGGAGGAAGCCCGAGGCGAAACCCTGCACTGAGGAACACGAACCGCATACAAGGCAGTCCGGTCGGGGTGAGCCAGCCATGGATGGCGAAGCCCGTCACTGCCAAGACGGCCGGGGTGTAGATGCGGCAGGCGTAGGGGGAAAGTAGCTGTTCTTACCTGGGGAGGTCTGTCCGGGTGTCGGTTGTGCTGAGTATGTCGCCGCGCCGACGGCCGCGACCGCAAGGGAGCGGCTGACCGGGCAGAAGTCAGCAGAGGTCGTAGTACCAGCCGGGATCGCTCGTGGGCTGGGAAGGGCCGAACGTCAAATGGGACAGAGGAACCGGTGCCGCTCGTGCTGGTCACACAGATCGCAGCCACCCCGCCGAAGGCGGGCCTGCGGTGGGAGGGGACGGTGCATTTCCGTTGAGTACCGCCGTAGAGCGTAGTGACCTGTCGGCGCGGCCTGGAGACGATGTCCACCACGGCCAGGGGGATCTGTGGCAGCGAATGCTGTCCAGCGCGAACCTGGCCGCGGCGCTCGAACGGGTCGAGACCAACCGGGGTGCCCCGGGTGTGGATGGAGTCACTACCGCTGATCTGCGGGGATGGCTGCGCGAGCACTGGGAGGGCGTTCGGGAAGAACTCGACGCGGGGAGATACCGGCCCTCGCCGGTCCGCCGGGTGATGATCCCCAAGCCCGGGGGCGGCGAGCGGATGCTGGGTGTTCCCACGGTGCTGGACCGTTTGATCCAGCAGGCCATCGCGCAGGTCCTCACCCCGATCTTCGACCCGGAGTTCTCCGGGTCTTCGTTCGGGTTCCGTCCCGGCCGGTCCGCCCATCAGGCGGTGCGGGTCGCGCGGCGGGCTATTGAGGACGGCCACCGATGGGTCGTGGACATCGACCTGGACCGGTTCTTCGACCGGGTCCAGCACGATGTGTTGATGGCCCGGGTGGCGCGCAGGGTTGACGACCGCAGGGTGCTGCGACTGATCCGGTCCTTTCTGGAAGCCGGGATCATGGCGGACGGGGTCAAGATGCCGAGCGCGCAGGGGACCCCGCAGGGGTCTCCGCTTTCGCCGGTCCTGTCCAACATCATGCTCGACGACCTGGATCGGGAGCTGTGGCGTCGCGGTCACCGGTTCGTGCGCTACGCCGATGACATCCGTGTCTTCACGCGTAGCAGGCGGGCCGCTCACAGGGTGCTCGACTCGATCACGGTCGTGGTCGAGCAGCGGTTGAAGCTGAAGGTGAACCGGGAGAAGTCGAAGGTGGTTCCGGCATCCGTCGCGACGTTGCTGGGGTTCGGTTTCTACTTCACCCGGGCCGGGGTGCGTATCCGGGTCGATCCCAAGGCGCTCAGGCGCTGGAAGGTGCGGATCCGGGAGCTGACCTCGCGCCGGTGGTCGGTTGCGATGGAGTATCGCATCGGCCGGTTGAACCGGTTCATCGTCGGGTGGATGGGTTACTTCCGGCTCGCGGACACCCCCAGGGTGTTCCAGGGGTTGGATGAATGGCTCCGCCGCAGGATGCGGCAGGTCCGTTGGAAGGAATGGAAGCGGGCCAGGACCCGCCGCCGGATGTTGCGCTCGCTCGGTATCTCGGATCGTGTGGCCCGGGACTGGGCGATCAGCAGCAAGGGGTACTGGCGGATCGGTGGCTCGGTCGTCCTTCAGCAGGCGCTGCCCAACTCCTACTGGGAGGGCTTTGGTCTGCGGATGCTCAAGCCGACCTGGCAGCGGTTGAGATCAGTTTGACGAACCGCCGGATGCGGGCCCGCATGTCCGGTGGTGTGGGGGGAGGGCCGGGCGACCCGGCCCTCCTACCCGATCTTGGGCGCATGTTCGCACGACTGCGCGCGGTGACCATCGACTGTCCGGACGCGAGCGCCCTGGCCGACTTCTACTCCGAGCTTCTCGGCCTGCCCGTCACCAGGCGCGACGCCGACTGGGCGCGGATCGGCGACGGCAGCTCTCCGGGCATCGAATTCCAGCAGGTCAGCGACCACCTACCCCCGGCTTGGCCGGACCCGGAACGGCCCCAACAGGTGCACTTCGAGATCGAGGTCTCCGACATCGAGGCCGCCCAGGAACGGGTGCTGGCCATGGGCGCCCGGCTGCTGGCCGTCTGCGAGGACGATCCGGGCAACCTCTACCGGGTCTACGCCGACCCTGCTGGCCACCCCTTCTGTCTGGAGTTCTCGCGCTGACCACTCGTGGTCCGCCCTCGCGGGGAACTTGCCGCTTCGCGTACTTTGTCGGTTGAATTTCCTTCACCCCGCGAAGAACCGAGTTCCCCCGAGCCAGAGAGGGCCACGTGCCTCTACACCGCGAGTTCCACAAGACCCAGCCTCAGAAGCTTCCCGCGGGGAGCTGGCGCAGCCTGAGGTTCGACGTCGACGACCAGGGGCGTGAGGGTGAGTTCTACGCGCTGGTGGGTCAGGGCGAACCCCAGGGGGCCCTGTACGACCTGTCCGTGGGCGTGGTCCTGGACGAGGTCGACCCCGGCTCGGAGGTGCAGCTGCGCGCCAGCGAGTACGTCAGGACCCGGGACGGGTGGGAGGTCGCCCGCGACCGGCCGATCGACAGCCCGGTGCACGCGGGCGGCAAGGCCCACTTCACCTACTCCTGGAAGGACTACCTGGAGCCGGGCCGCCGGGTCCGCATCCGGCTGGCCCAGTACGGGCGCTCCCCGGCGGTGATCCTCAGGGCCGAGGCGACCGCCTTCTACTGGCCCGAGGGAGGGTTCGCGCCGGAGGCGCAGCCGGTGCGGGAGCAGGCTGGTCAGTACGGTCAGCCCGCCCCCTACGGTCAGTCCGGTTACTACGGGCAGTCCGGTCAGTATCCGACACAGGAGCCGGGCGTTGGCCAGCCGCCCGTCTCCTACCCGCCGTACGAGGTTTCCGGTGGCTACCAGCCCCCGGCTGACGGTGGCTACCAGCCGCCCCGGCAGGGCTACCCCGGGCAGGCTTGACCGGGGGCGGTGCGGGGCACCCCACCTGAGCTACTACAGTTCGTAGTGGAATTCAGGCGCAGGTGAGGAGCGTTCGGTCGTGGCTGGAAAGAGGGCATGCGGGTGCGGGGTGAGCAGGCGCCGTCTGCTCGGTACGGCCGGGGCGGCGGCCGCCGTCACCGCTGTGAGCGCCTGTGGCGAGCCTCCCAGCCCGCAGGAGGTGCGGCGCGGTCACGTGGTCGGTCAGACCACGGACGTGCCGGAGGGCGGGGGGAAGGTGTTCAGCCACAGCAAGCTGGTGGTCACCCAGCCGGAGGAAGGCGAGTACAAGGCCTTCAGCGCGGCCTGCACCCACGGCGGCTGCACGGTGCAGGAGGTCGACGGTGAGGTGATCCGCTGCCTGTGCCACGGCAGTGAGTTCGACATGGTCTCGGGGGAGCCGCTGGCCGGTCCGGCCAAGGAGCCCCTGGCGCCCTTCACCGTCACGATCGACGGGACCGACATCATCCTCGACTGATCACGCGGTCGATCACCGGGTGCAGAACGACGGAGCCCCACCAGGCGCTCCTGGTGGGGCTCCGTCATGGTCCGTTCTGCGGGGTGGGGCGCGGTTCAGACCTCTTCGGCGTTGCCGGACTGCGCGGTCCCGTTGCTGCTGTCGTGGACAGCGCCGGAGGCGGCGGTGGCCCGGCGAAACGCCGAGGTCGGGAACTGCTCGGCATAGGAGGACTCCTCCTCGGTGCCGCCGACGAACTCGGTGCGCTTGCGCGGCAGGGACTGCGGGTAGTTCTCGACCAGCCAGGTGACCAGGTGCTCACGGATCTCGCAGGCGATGTTCCACTGGTTGCCGGTGTCGGAGGCGCTGGCCACCACACGGACCACGACCTCACCGGACTCGGTGACGTCCACGACCTGGCAGGACCAGCTGCGCCCGTCCCAGAACTTGCTGGCGGTGATCAGCTTGCCGGCCTCCTCGCGCAGCTCGCCGACAGGCACCTCCCAGTCCAGGGGCAGCTGTACCTTCGCGGTGATGTTGGTGCCGGACTTGGTCCAGTTCTCGAAGCTGGTGGTGGTGAAGTTGGCGACCGGCACGACCAGGCGGCGCTCGTCCCAGATCTTGATGGTGACGTTGACCAGGCTGAGCTCCTCGACCCGCCCCCACTCGCCCTCGACCACGACGACGTCGCCGATGCGCAGGGCGTCGCTGAAGGCCAGCTGGAGTCCGGCGAACAGGTTGCTCAGGGTGGACTGGGCGGCCACACCGGCGACGATACCGATCACACCGGCCGAGGCCAGAAGACCGGCGCCGAGCGCGCGGACCCCTTCGAAAGTGAACAGGATCGCGGCGATCGCCAGGACGACGACGACGGAGGTGATGACCCGTCGCAGCAGCCGTACCTGGGTCTGGAGCCGACGGGCCCGGCGGTCCGCGTCGCCGTTGCGCACCGACAGCCGCTCCAGGACCATGTCGGTGGCCGCGTACGCCAGGCTGAGGATCAGCGCGGTCAGTGTGCCGATCATGAGGATCGTCATCGCGTGGTCGATGGTCTGGAAGGTGCTCCAGGGCACGTCTCCCCGGCTGGGGAGGGCCAGGTTGGCACCGACGACCGCGGCCGCGGTGTAAGCGGTCACCGCGGAGCGCGAGACCACGTAGCGGGCCATCGGCCAGACCTTGCCCAACTTGTGGTTGAGCAGCCACTGGAACACGAAGACCAGTGTCATCGAGATCGCGACGGCGACACCGATCGCGATCCATTGGGCTGGAGACACGACGAAGATCCCCCTTGTCGTTCATGTCGGAAGGTTCGGCTGTACCCGCCCAACCTAGAGCATCAAGATATGCAATCGTGACGTTTGGTTGAACGAATCGTGCCTAAGTGATCCGCTCCACGGAGCGCCTCGCGCGGGCGAGTGGCCGTCTGTCCCCGGGACAGACCAGAATGGGGGCATGGCTGCGACTCCTCACCTGCGCCCCGCCCCCGGCTCCATCCCGACCGCACCCGGCGTCTACCGCTTCCGGGACGCCGCTGACCGGGTCATCTACGTGGGCAAGGCCAAGAACCTGCGGTCGAGGCTGTCCTCCTACTTCCGTGACTTCGCCGGGCTGCACCCGCGCACCCAGCAGATGGTCTCCACCGCCGCCGACGTGGACTGGACCATCGTCGGCACCGAGGTCGAGGCCCTTCAGCTGGAGTACTCCTGGATCAAGCAGTACGACCCGCGCTTCAACGTCAAGTACCGCGATGACAAGAGCTACCCCTATCTCGCAGTCACCCTCAATGAGGAGTTCCCCCGAGTACAGGTGATGAGGGGGGCCAAGCGCAAGGGGGTGCGTTACTTCGGTCCCTACTCCCACGCCTGGGCGATCCGGGAGACGGTCGACCTGCTGCTGCGGGTCTTCCCGGTGCGTACCTGCTCGGCCGGGGTCTTCCGGGGCGCGCGCAACAGCGGCCGCCCCTGTCTGCTCGGCTACATCGGCAAGTGCGTGGCCCCGTGCGTGGGCAAGGCGAGCCCGGAGGAACACCGCGCGCTGGCCGAGGACTTCTGCTCGTTCCTGGCCGGTGACACCGGGCGCTTCATGCGCGAGCTGGAAAAGCGGATGAAGGAGGCCGCCCGTGAGATGGAGTACGAGCGGGCCGCGCGCGTCCGCGACGACATCGAGGCCCTGCGCGCCGCCCTGGAGAAGCAGGCCGTGGTCCTGCCCGACTCCACCGACTGCGACGTCATCGCGATGGCCGAGGATCCGTTGGAGGCGGCGGTGCAGATCTTCCACGTCCGGGGCGGCCGTATCCGCGGCCAGCGCGGTTACGTGGTGGACAAGGTCACCGACGCCGGTGCGGGCGAACTCATGCAGACCTTCCTGCGCCAGCTCTACGGCGCCCTGGACGGCAGCGAGGAGACCGAGGGCACCGGAACGTCGGTGCCGCGCGAGGTCCTGGTCTCCCACGAACCCGACGACCCCGAGGCGGTGGCCGGCTGGCTGGCCGAGCACCGGGGTGGCGCGGTGGACCTTCGGGTGCCCCAGCGCGGCGACAAGAAGTCCCTCATGGAGACCGTGGACAAGAACGCCCGCGAGGCGCTGGCCCGGCACAAGACCCACCGGGCCGGGGACCTGAGCACCCGCGGCCGCGCCCTCAACGAGATCCAGGAGGCGCTGGAGCTGCCCGAGGCGCCGCTGCGCATCGAGTGCTTCGACATCTCCAACCTCCAGGGCGAGCACGTGGTGGCCTCCATGGTGGTCTTCGAGGACGGACTGGCCCGCAAGTCCGAGTACCGGCGCTTCTCGGTGCGCGGCAGCGGGGCCGGGGGCGCCGAGCAGCACGACGTCGCCGCCATGTACGAGGTGGTCAGGCGCAGGTTCCGCCGCTACCTGGAGGAGAGCTCCCGCTCGGGTGAGGTCGCGCGCATGGGTGAGCTCGGCGGCCACAGCGGTGAAGGCGGTCAAACAGCGCGCGGCGGCGGTGTGACCCAGGGCTCAGAGGAGGAGCCGGCCCCCGGAAAGTTCGCCTACCCGCCTAACCTGGTGGTGGTGGACGGTGCCCGGCCCCAGGCCGAGGCGGCACAGCGCGCGCTGGAGGAGCTCGGGATCGAGGACGTGGCGGTCTGCGGCCTGGCCAAGCGTCTGGAGGAGGTGTGGTTGCCCGGCGACGAGGACCCGGTGATCCTGCCGCGTAGCGGCGAGGGCCTCTACCTGCTCCAGCGGGTGCGCGACGAGGCGCACCGCTTCGCCATCCAGTACCACAGGCAAAAGCGCGCCAAGGCGCTCACCGGAAGCAGCCTGGACGAGCTCCCGGGCCTGGGCCCGGCGCGCAGGACCGCCCTCATCAAGGAGTTCGGCTCGGTGAAACGACTGGCCTCGGCGAGCGCCGAGGAGATCGCGGCGGTGCCCGGGATCGGCCCCAAACTGGCCGAGTCCGTGCACGCGCACCTGTCCGGTGGCCCCGGCCGGAAGGACGGGGAGGGTGACGGGGCGACGGCAAGGCAGAGTACAGACGGGGGAGGAGACACATGACGGTCGAACTGGGTGGGGAGCTGCCGCCCGAGGTGGTCATCGTCACCGGGATGTCCGGTGCGGGCCGGAGTACGGCGGCCAGGGCCCTGGAGGACCTGGACTGGTTCGTGGTGGACAACCTGCCACCGGGCCTGCTGCCGACGATGATCGAACTGGCGGGCCGCACCCACGGGGCGGTCCCCAGGGTCGCCGTGGTGGTGGACGTGCGGTCGCTCGCCTTCACGGAGGACCTGCTGTCCACGGTGGAGGAGCTGCGCAAGCGCGACATCACCGCGCGCGTGCTCTACCTGGAGGCCGGGGACGACGCCCTGGTGCGCAGGTTCGAGGGGGTACGCCGACCGCACCCCCTCCAGGGTGACGGCCGGGTGACCGACGGCATCTCCCGCGAGCGCGAGACCCTGCGCGCCATCCGCGGCGAGGCCGACCTGGTCATCGACACCTCCCAACTCAACGTGCACCAGCTCAAGGCCCGGGTGATCGGGTTCTTCGGGGAGAGCGACGAGGTGCGCCCGCGCGCCAACGTGGTCTCCTTCGGTTTCAAGCACGGCCTGCCCGTGGACGCCGACCTGGTCCTGGACTGCCGCTTCCTCCCCAACCCCCACTGGGTGCCCGACCTCAGACCGATGAGCGGCCGCGACGAGCCGGTTCGTGACTACGTGCTCTCCCAGGACGGCGCCAAGGAGATGTTGGAGGCCTACTCGGAGGTGCTGAAGCTGACGATCGCCGGCTACCAGCGGGAGGGCAAGCACTACATGACCCTGGCGGTGGGCTGCACCGGCGGCAGGCACCGCAGCGTGGCCATGACCGAACAGTTCGCCGAGCGTTTGCGCGGGCAGGGCGTTGACGTGCACGTGGTCCACCGGGACGTGGGCCGCGAATGACCTACGGGTGACGCGCGCCCTCCCGTCGAGTGAACCGAATCGCCAAGAATGGCGTCTTCCCTTACATTGGCCCGGTCATTATCGGTGCCGGTCCGGCAAGGGACCGGGACACGGCGGGCCGGGGGCGCGGGGCGGCCGTTCGCACATCCTTCGGGGTGCGGTCCGAAGCGTCCACCGGACACGGGACGA
Organism: Nocardiopsis metallicus; assembly: GCF_014201115.1. Classification (GTDB taxonomy): domain Bacteria; phylum Actinomycetota; class Actinomycetes; order Streptosporangiales; family Streptosporangiaceae; genus Nocardiopsis; species Nocardiopsis metallicus. The sequence continues at coordinate 3,084,127 of NZ_JACHDO010000001.1, read as the reverse complement.
GGAGGCAGGCCCAAGGCATGTCGAAGATCACCGCTCCGGACGGGGACGACGCCTCGCGTCCGCCCCGGGTGGTCGCGCTGGGGGGCGGGCACGGCCTGCACGCCTCGTTGTCGGCGCTGCGCAGGGTGACCACGGACGTCACGGCGATCGTGACGGTCGCCGACGACGGCGGCTCCAGTGGCCGGCTGCGCGAGGAACTGGGTGTGCTTCCACCCGGGGACCTGAGGATGGCCCTGGCCGCGCTGTGCGGGGACGACGAGTGGGGGCACACCTGGAGCCAGGTGCTCCAGCACCGGTTCCGTTCGGAGGGCGATCTGCACGGTCACGCCGTCGGCAACCTGCTGATCGTCGCGCTCTGGGAGTTGTTGGGCGACTCGGTGGCCGGTCTGGACTGGGTGGGGCAGCTGCTCGGCGCCCACGGCCGGGTCCTGCCGATGTCGTCGGTGCCGCTGGAGATCTCCGCGGAGGTGTCGGGGATCGACCCGCGCGAACCCGAGGCGCTCACCACGGTGCGCGGGCAGGTGGCCTGCGCCAGCACCAGTGGTCGGGTGCGGTCCGTCTCGCTGATCCCCGAGGACCCTCCGGCCAGTCCGCAGGCGGTCAAGGCGGTGCGCGAGGCCGACTGGGTGGTGTTCGGGCCCGGGTCCTGGTTCACCAGTGTGCTGCCGCACCTGCTGGTGCCCGAGCTGGCCCACGCCCTGGTCACCACGCGCGCCAAGCGGGTGGTCGCGCTGAACCTGTCGCCCCAGAAGGGGGAGACCGAGGGCTTCCGGCCCGAGACCTACCTGGAGGTACTGCGAGAGCACGCGCCCAAGCTGGGGGTGGACGTGGTGCTGGCCGACACCGGGACGGTGGAGGACACGGCTCCGCTCACCTCGGTGGTGGGTGAGCTCGGCGGCCGTCTGGAACTGGCCGATCTGAGCAGGGGGGACGGGACTCCGCGCCACGACTCCGACAAGCTGGCCGCCGCTCTGGAACGGATTCTGACGAACTAGCGCGGGCTCCGCGGACGTGATGATCGGGGCCCGGCCGGGGTGGCGGTGACCTTCGGCCGGGAAGGGCGTTCGTATGGCTGATCACCGTATCCACCTGGAACGCGTCTACGACGAGGTCCGTGCCGAGGAACACCCCGGGCAGGAGGGTGCTCTCCCGCCCGGGCCCCGGTTCCTCGTGGACCGCCTGTGGCCCCGGGGTGTGCCCAAGAGCGCGGTCGCCGGGCACGCCTGGGTCAGGGACGTCGCTCCCAGCCCGGGGCTGCGCACGTGGTTCGGGCACGCCCCGAGCCGCTTCGCCGAGTTCGCGGAGCGCTACAGGGCTGAGCTGGAAGCGCGACCCGGGGTGCTCGAACCGATCCTGGCGGCCGCGCGCCGGGGGCCGGTCACCCTGCTGTACGCGGCCAGGGACACCGAGCACAACCACGCGGTCGTTCTCCGGGACCACCTGGAGTCGCAGCTGTCCCCTTCCGGTTCCCGGAGCGCCTCCCGAGCTCCGGGAGCAATTGACCGCACACCGCCACGAAGGCCGACACGCCGCCTCTGAGCAGGGCGGGGGGATCGACGACACGCCGTGCGGGGGTCGGCGTAAAGGCCCGAGTCACGTAGTCTGCAACGAGAAAGCCGCCCGGGGCAGGGCCTCGTGTCGGCTATTCCGGTACCAGGGTGTGCGGTGCCGGTGTTCTGCCAGAACAAGGGGAGGATCGCAGCGATGGCGATGACCGGCGTGGTGAAGGATGAGTTGAGCCGGTTGGCGATCCTCAAGCCATGCTGCCGCAAGGCGGAGGTGTCCACCATCCTGCGGTTCACCGGAGGCCTGCACCTCGTGGGCGGCCGGATCGTGATCGAGGCCGAGCTCGATACGGGGGCCGCCGCCAGACGTCTGCGCAAGGACATCTCCGAGGTCTTCGGGCACGAGTCCGAGGTCGTGGTGCTCTCCCCGAGCGGCCTGCGCAAGGGCAACCGGTACGTGGTCCGGGTGATCAAGGACGGCGAGTCCCTGGCCCGCCAGACCGGCCTGGTGGACAACAACGGGCGCCCGGTGCGCGGTCTGCCCCGGCACGTGGTCGCGGGCGGCGCCTGTGACTCGGAGTCCGCCTGGCGCGGCGCCTTCATCGCGCACGGTTCGCTGACCGAACCGGGCCGCTCGATGTCGCTGGAGGTCACCTGCCCCGGCCCGGAGGCGGCGCTGGCCCTGGTCGGCGCGGCCCGCCGCCTGAAGGTGCACGCCAAGGCCCGCGAGGTGCGCGGGGTCGACCGGGTGGTGGTGCGCGACGGCGACTCCATCGGTGCGCTGCTGACCCTGCTGGGCGCCCACCAGAGCGTTCTGGCCTGGGAGGAGCGGCGGATGCGCCGGGAGGTGCGGGCGACCGCCAACCGGCTGGCCAACTTCGACGACGCCAACCTGCGGCGCAGCGCCCGGGCCGCGGTCGCGGCCGGCGCGCGTGTGGAGCGGGCCCTGGAGATCCTGGGAGAGGATGCCCCCAAGCACCTGGTGGCCGCCGGCCAGCTGCGGCTGGCGCACAAGCAGGCGTCCCTGGAGGAGCTGGGTCAGCTGTCGGTCCCGCCGCTGACCAAGGACGCGATCGCCGGGCGTATCCGCAGGCTGCTGGCCATGGCGGACAAGCGGGCCAGCGACCTGGGCATCGAGGGAACCGAGGCGAACCTCACTCCTGACATGCTGGTTCCCTGAGGCCGTAGGACCCTCTCATCAGGGCACGAGTGCTCTGGAACACATCGGCAACACCGATGTTCGGCTTTGTTAACTGCGAAAACTCCGGGATAACTTCCGAAAATGGTATAGACCTCTTCGCTTTGCGGTGCCAGGATGGACGCGAATCCGCGAGGGGCGATGAGCCGCTGGGCGGGGGCGAGAACGGTTCCCCGCCAGTGCTCCGCTAGGCTCTTTGTGAACACCTGTTATGCGTTCACGCTGCTCAACACGGTTGGCCCGGGCTGTACCAGTCCCAGCCCCCGGGAGCGGCCGCACGCTCGGGTGAAACTGCTGTGCGACAAAATGAGGAGAATGGTTCCGTGACCATCCGTGTAGGCGTCAACGGCTTCGGTCGGATCGGCCGTAACTTCTGGCGAGCGGTCGCCGCCGGCGGCAGCGACATCGAAATCGTCGCGGTCAACGACCTCACCGACACCAAGACGCTCGCGCACCTGCTCAAGTACGACACCGTGCTCGGCACCCTCGACGGTGACGTCGAGGCCGGCGACGACTTCATCCGCATCGGTGACAAGACCCTCAAGGTCCTCTCCCAGCGCGACCCCGCCCAGCTGCCCTGGGGCGAGCTGAACGTCGACGTCGTCGTCGAGTCCACCGGTATCTTCACCAAGGCCGAGGCCGCCCGCAAGCACATCACCGCCGGCGCCAAGAAGGTCATCATCTCCGCCCCGGCCAAGGGCGAGGACATCACCATCGTGATGGGCGTCAACGACGACAAGTACGACGCCGCCAAGCACGACATCATCTCCAACGCCTCGTGCACCACCAACTGCGTGGCGCCCATGGCCAAGGTCCTCAAGGACGCCTTCGGCATCCAGCAGGGCTTCATGACCACGGTGCACGCGTACACCAACGACCAGGTCATCCTGGACTTCCCGCACTCGGACCTGCGTCGCGCCCGCGCGGCCGCGCAGAACATCATCCCGACCAGCACGGGTGCGGCCAAGGCCACCGCCCTGGTCATCCCCGAGCTCGCGGGCAAGCTGGACGGCATGGCCATGCGCGTCCCCGTGCCGGACGGCTCGGCCACCGACCTGGTCGTGACCCTGGACCGCGAGGTCTCCAAGGACGAGGTCAACGCCGCGTTCAAGGCCGCCGCCGAGGGCGAGCTCAAGGACGTCCTGGTCTACACCGAGGACCCGATCGTCTCCTCCGACATCGTCGGCACCTCGCCCTCCTGCACCTTCGACGCCGGTATGACCATGGCGTTCGGCAACCAGGTCAAGATCCTGGGCTGGTACGACAACGAGTGGGGCTACTCCAACCGCCTGGTCGACCTGGCCAAGCTGGTCGGCTCCAACCTGTAACCACCGGGCCCCGACCCGTGGACGCAGTCGCGTGACCCGGCACCCCTTCCGCCTGTGCGCGGCAAGGGGTGCCGTCGCATGCGCCCCTCCCGGCCCAGCGCCGGTGACCCCAGACTTTCGCAACCCCAACGAGGAGACCAGCATGCGGACGATCGACGACCTCGACGTCTCCGGCAAGCGCGTGTTCGTCCGAGCCGACCTGAACGTGCCCCTGGACGGTGAGCGCATCACCGACGACGGCCGTATCCGCGCGGCCCTGCCGACGATCACCAAGCTCCGTGAGCGCGGCGCCCGCGTCATCGTCGCCGCCCACCTGGGCCGCCCCAAGGGCGCCCCGGACCCCCAGTACTCCCTGCGCCCGGTCGCCGCCCGCCTGGGTGAGCTGCTCGGCACCGAGGTCGCCTTCGCCGCCGACACCGCCGGCGCGTCCGCCCGCGCCACCTCCGCCGCCCTCAAGGACGGTGAGGTCGCGCTGCTGGAGAACGTGCGGTTCGAGCCCGGCGAGACCAGCAAGGACGACGCTGAGCGCGGCGAGCTCGCCGACCGCTTCGCCGAGCTCGCCGACCTGTACGTGGGCGACGCCTTCGGTGCCGTCCACCGCAGGCACGCCAGCGTCTTCGACCTGCCCGGCAAGCTTCCGCACGCCGTCGGCGGCCTGGTCCTGGCCGAGGTCGAGGTGCTCAAGAAGCTCACCGAGACCCCCGAACGCCCCTACGCCGTGGCCCTGGGCGGTTCCAAGGTCTCCGACAAGCTCGCCGTCATCGACAACCTCCTCGGCACCGCGGACCGCCTGCTCATCGGCGGCGGCATGGTGTTCACCTTCCTCAAGGCCAAGGGCTACGAGGTCGGCTCCAGCCTCCTGGAGACCGACCAGCTCGACACCGTCCGCGGCTACCTGGAGCGCGCCGAGCGCGAGGGCGTGGAGATCGTCCTGCCGGTGGACGTGGTGGCCGCCGAGAAGTTCGCCGCCGACGCCGCGCACGACGACGTCGACGTCGACGCCATCCCGGCCGACCGCATGGGCCTGGACATCGGCCCCAAGAGCCAGGCGCTGTTCGCCGAGAAGCTGGCCGACGCCCGGACCGTGTTCTGGAACGGCCCCATGGGCGTGTTCGAGCTGGCCCCCTACGCGGGCGGCACGCGCGCCCTGGCCCAGGCCCTCATCGACTCGGGCGCCTTCACCGTGGTCGGCGGCGGCGACTCCGCCGCGGCCGTGCGCTCGCTGGGCTTCGACGAGGCGGCCTTCGGCCACATCTCCACCGGCGGTGGCGCCAGCCTGGAGTACCTGGAGGGCAAGAACCTTCCCGGCATCGACGCCCTCGCCTGACCAGCTCAGCTCAGCAAGCCTCCTCCGACGATTCGAAGAGAGTCAAAGATGACCAAGCGCCAGCCGCTCATCGCGGGCAACTGGAAGATGAACAACAACCACTTCGAGGCGATCGCGCTCGTCCAGAAACTGGCCTTCGCCCTGAAGGACAAGGACTACGACAACGCCGAGGTCGTCGTCCTGCCGCCGTTCACCGACCTGCGCAGCGTGCAGACGCTGGTGGACGGTGACAAGCTGCGCATCGGTTTCGGCGCCCAGGACATCTCCGCGCACGACAAGGGCGCCTACACCGGTGAGATCTCCGGTCCGATGCTCGCCAAGCTGGAGTGCTCCTACGTCCTGGTCGGCCACTCCGAGCGCCGCGAGTACCACAACGAGGACGACGCGGTGGTCAACTCCAAGGTCAAGGCCGCCTTCAAGCACGGCATCGCGCCGATCCTGTGCGTGGGCGAGGGCCTGGAGGTGCGCAAGGCCGGGCAGCAGGTCGAGCACGTCCTGTCCCAGTTGGACGGCGCCCTGAAGGAGATCCCGGCCGAGCAGGCCGAGAAGATCGTCATCGCCTACGAGCCCGTGTGGGCCATCGGAACCGGCGAGGTCGCCACCCCCGAGGACGCCCAGGAGGTCTGCGCCGCGATCCGCGTCCGCCTGGCGGAGCTGTACTCCTCCGAGGTCTCCGGTGCGGTCCGCGTGCTCTACGGCGGTTCGGTCAAGGGTGACAACGCCGGTGACATCATGGCCAAGGACGATGTCGACGGCGCCCTGGTCGGCGGTGCCAGCCTGAAGGCCGACGAGTTCGCCAAGATCATCCGTTTCAACGAGAACGGCTGACCAAACGTCTTGCGAAACCCGGCCCGTCACTCTCTGGCGTCCAGGAGTGACGGGCAGGGTGCCCGACAGGTGCCCCGGTCGGGCTAGACTTCGCTGTGGGGATTCCCGTGCCTCGTGGTTTCCCCTCCCGTGCCGCCAGCGGCACGGTAAAATCCGAAAACGTCCCCGGTCTCCTCCTTCCGCGACCCGCTCCCGCTCGGCTCCCTCATGCCGTCGCTGGTGCGGGTGGGGAAAGGGGGGCCGAGGTGTCCATCCCCCCGCTGCGGGGTCGAGCTACGGGTGAGCGTGTGATCCTCGGTCTGTCCATCTTCGTGATGCTTCTCAGCGTGCTGTTGATCCTCCTTGTGCTGATGCACAAGGGCAAGGGCGGCGGCCTGTCCGACATGTTCGGCGGTGGCGTCACGTCCTCGCTCGGCGGATCGTCGGTTGTCGAGCGCAACCTCGACCGGATGACCGTGGTCGTCGCGGTCGTGTGGATCCTGACGATCGTCGTTCTCGGCCTGCTGATCAACCGGGGAATGTAGCGCGCCGATCGGCCGCAGGCCCCTCGTCCAGTCAATCTCGCGCGAGTACATGAGCGAGTTCGCCGAAGGAGTTATTCGTGGGTAGTGGCAGTGCCATCCGTGGCAGCCGAGTCGGAGCCGGCCCTATGGGCGAGGCGGAGCGGGGCGAGGCTGCTCCCCGTGTCCGGGTTCCGTTCTACTGTGCGAACTTGCACGAGGTCATCCCCAGCTTCGCCAGCGAAGCCGCGGTCCCCGACGAGTGGGACTGCCCGCGTTGCGGTTTCCCCGCGGGCAAGGACAAGGCCAACCCGCCCTCGCCGCCGCGCACCGAGCCGTACAAGACGCACCTGGCGTACGTGAAGGAGCGTCGTAGCGAGGAGGAGGGCAAGCTCATCCTCGACGAGGCCCTCGCCAAGCTCCGTGCCGACCGTGCCGCGGTCGAGGCCCACATGCGGGCTTCCCAGAACTAGTCTTGAGCGCGCCGCGCCCCCTTCGGGCGTCCGGTGCGCCGTCGGGGCCCGCCACCGGATCAACACCGGTGGCGGGCCCCGACGCGTGCCTGGATCCAGGTCCGGCCTGCCCGGAGTGTGCCCGGATCACAGGTCCGAGTCGCTCGGATCAGTGCCCACTGTGACCAGATCAGGCCCAGGGTCCCGAGAAAGACATGAGGAAACCACAGACCTTCTCATTCTCGGGACTGATGTGGCTGGTGGGAAATACGATGACCGACACACCCCCGAAGCCCCCTTCCTGAGGAGTTGGTGTCGATGTCAGCGTGCCCTACCGGCGGGGACCACGACTGGATTCTCGGCGACGACCGCAAGTTCCAGTGCGCCAAGTGCGGAGCTCAGAGCGCCAGGCGGTTCTGAGTCACCCCGCCCGGCCGGGCGGTACCCCGGGCCTCGGGTTCGTTCTTGGCCTTGGCCCGCCAGGTCACGGGTCGCCCCAGGCTCTCGGCGACCCCCTTGGCCCAGCGCTCCAACGGCGCGAACCGCGCCTCCCCCTCCTCGTCGAGCATCGTCTGCCCCCGGTAGACGATCCCCTCGATCGCCAGGACCTCCCCGTCCACCAGGAGCGCGGTCTCGTACTCTCGTGTGCTGCGCCTCATGGGACAGGACTGTAGCGCCGGTGAGCGCCGGACATCAGGCGTTTGCCGGGATTGACCGAACACGGCCGCACGCGAACGACAAACCGGGGTGAGCCACCGCACCAAGCACACCGGAACCTTGGAAGAATGGGGGGTATGGCTTCCCCCGAACCACCGGACGTCACCCCTGCCGCACGGGGCGTCCCCTCGGACCTGACCCAGCCACCCGCGAGCGTGTCCCACCTGCGCCGCTACGTCAGCCTGCGCGGCCCCAACGCGCGTATGTGGATGACCGCGGCCTACTTCTCCGCCGGCCTCACCCTGGGGTTCCTGGTGGTGGTGGGCTCCATGTTCTGGCACGTGCTGCGCGAGGAGACCACGGTCGGCTCCGTCACGCTGTGGGCGTTCGCTGCGCTGGTCATGTTCTTCATCGGCCCGGGCAGCAACGTCTTCCTGGTACGCGGGCTGCCCCAGCGCATCACCCGCCAGGGCATCAGCGCCGACAGCGACGGCGTCACCGTGCTCCAGGAGCGCAAGTGGTGGTTCCCCGGCGAGGGCACCTTCATCGCCTGGCCGGAGATCCGCCGCGTCCGCGAGGTGCACACCGGCGGGCGCAGGGTCACCTACTTCATCGAGTTCGCACTGGACACCATCCGCACCGATCCCGAACTGCCCAGCTGGGCCGAGACCCCCGAGAGCCTCGACCTGGAGGTCGACCCCGAGGCGGCCACGCAGTTCTTCGTGCAGGTACCGCGCGACCGCAAGGAGCACATCCTCAAGATGGTGGAGCGCACCGCGCCGCTGCCCGCCATCGTCGAACGGTCCCGGCCGCTGCGTTCACGCCACGCCTGATCCGGACGCTGGCGGGTGGATCAGGCGCGGCCGCTGAGTCTTCGGGTGAGCTCCCCGGCGGCGTCCCGCACCCGCGAGGCCAGCGCCCGCGGGGTGACCGGACGCGCGCTGGGAACCGTCAGGCTGATCGCCGCGGCGGGCCGTCCGTTGTGGTCCGCGGCGGCCGCCGCCACCGACAGGAAGCCCTCGGTGACCTGGCCGCTCTCGATCGACCACCCCTGCTGGCGCTCCTCGCCGAGCAGCGTGCGCAGTTCCCCCGGTGTGCCCGGCCCTCGTCCGGTGCGGTCGGTGAAGGCCGCCGCGTCCGGGTACAGGGCGCGCACCTGCGCGCGCGGCAGCTGGGCCAGCATCGCCCGCCCCGAAGCGGTCAGATGCGCGGGCAGCCGCACCCCCACCCCGGTGATGAGCGTGGGCGCGTGCGGCGGCTGCTCCTTCAACAGGTACAGGGTGTCGGCGCCGTGCAGCACCCCCAGGTGCGCGGTGGCCCCGGTGGTCTCGGTCAACTGGTGCAGCAAGGGGCGCGCCAGCCGCTCGATCCCGTCGTGGCGCAGGTACGCCGACCCGATCTCGAAGGCCGCCACCCCCAGCCCCCACCGCCGCTCCTCGGGCAGATGGGTCACGAACCCCTCCTCGGCCATCGCCTCCAGTAGCTGGTAGACGCTGGACCGGGGAAGGTCGAGCCCGTTGGCGATCGCCGAGGCGGAGACGGGCCCGGGCCGCGACGCCAGGAACCGCAGCAGCCGTAGCGCACGGGTGGCCGCCGGCACAACACTCATCCCCTCATCTTCGCACGGGCGCTCTTTCAGTGTCGCCATGGGCATTTCACGCCCACCTGTGGCGCCAAAATGCATGTGCTTATGCTCGCCCTCTTGCTGCTGTGGCGCCATGGTTGCTATTCAGTTGACTTCCTCCCCACGGCTAAAGCCGGGGGATCCCAACCAGCGGCAACGCCAGTTGGAGAGGTACTCCCTCGCGGGTTCCCTCAGGTTCCTGCTTCGCAGACCAGGTAACCCCGAGGTCTCCACAGGCTGGCACCGCATGCCCTGCGGCGCGAAAAATGTTCTTGGCGGCGTTCACGTCCGCGTGATCCCGGTGCCCGCAGGCGGTGCACTCGAATGTCGCTTGGCTCTTGCGACTCTCCGAGTCCACGTGCCCGCAGGGGTAGCAGGTCTGGGACGTGTATGCCGGGTTGACCTTGACAATCCGGGTGCCCGTGTACCGGGCAACGTTGGTGAGAGCGAGTTCGAGCCGGTGCCATCCCTTGTCGAGGATGGCCCGGTTCAACCCTGCCTTCTGCGCCACCCGTTTCCCGGGATGTGCGGCTGTGCCCTTCGCGGACGCCGTCATGCCCTTGGTGTTGAGGTCCTCCAGAACCACCGTGGCATGGTCCCGGGCCAGCCGGTTCGCGGTGTACGCACAAAAGTCCGTGCGCCGGTCCACCGCACGCGAACTGATCCGCCCCATGGATCCGAGGGTCGTGGAACGGTTCGCGCTGCCCTTCTCTTGGCGGGCGAGCTTCTTCTGGAGCTTGAGGTATCGGGTCTTCTCGCCCTCGGTGGTGAACTCGCGGTCGTGGAAGGTTCCGTCGCTGGTGGTCGCGGCTACCTTCACCCCCCGGTCCACACCAACCGCGCTGTCTGGGCGGGCGTGCTGTTGGGGGGTGAGCTGTCCGTCCTCGACGAGGAACGACACAAACCACTGGCCGCTCTTACACGAGACGGTCGCGGACCGGATCTGCCCGCTGATGGGGCGGGACATGCGGAACCGCACCCACCCAAGCTTGGGTAGCTTGGCTCGACCCCACCGGCGGTTCAGCTTCTCCACAGTGATGAGGTTCCCAGCAGGGAAACGGAACGAGGGGTTCCACCTGGCCTTGGCGCGGAAACGGACGTTGAATGTTCCGTGCTCACGGCACGCCCGGTCCAGGTCCTTCAACGTCTGCTGGAGGATGTGCGACGGGGCGGCCCTCAGCCAGGTCTCCTCGGTCTTGGCCTCCGCCAACTCGCGGGCTTGCAGGTGGTATCCGCAGAACTGGCCGTCGCGGCCCCGGGTGTATCGGTCGACGTACTGGCGGCGCTGGTCCAGGGCGGTGTTCCACACCGCACGGCAGATCGCCCCGAACGCGATACACGAAGCTTCCTGTTCTTCAGTGAGTTCGATCCGGTACCGCTGACCAGCCAGCATGGAACACCCCCTTTCCTCAGCGGCTCTTCTGGTTCTCCACGTACTTCTTGATCTGCTCCAACGGCGCACCGCCCACGGTGGCGACGAAATAGGAGTTCGTCCACAAAGTCGGAAGCCGCGACTTCAGTGTGGGGAACTCCTGCCGCAACAAGCGGGAGGAACGCCCCTTGATCGCCTTGACGAGCCGGTGCACCCCGAACTGGGGGTCGACCTCGACGAGCAGGTGCACGTGGTCGGGCATGACCTCCATCTGGACCAGCCAGGCGCCCTTCTCGGTAACGGCCTCGCGGACGATCTCCTTCAGTCGTTCCTCGATGCGCCCTCCGAGAACCGGGCGCCGGTACTTGGGGCACCACACGACATGGAAGGCGCATTGGAACGTGATGTTCGCGTTGGAGCGCAAGGTGACAGCCACACCAAACAGTATATAGCAAGGATCTATCTACTGTTGTCTGTGAGGCGAAGCATCTCTGTGGGGCGGCTGTCCCCAGGGCCGAAGCCCGGGGTCTGCGCCGCCAAAGAACGGATCAAGGATGTTCCGGACGAGGTCAGAGAGGCGCTGACGGCGGAAGTCAAGAGGTCGGGCAAGTCGCTCCAGGCCTACCTGCTCGGCCTTCTGGAGAAGGAAGCCCGCTTTGCGCGCAACAGGGAGATCGTGGAGCAGACGCCCTTGCCGGGAGCCGACCTGAGTATGGATGAGATCGTCGCCGCAGTGCGCGAAGCCCGAGGTGACAGCGGATCCGGGACTGAAAGCGGAGCCGCGTGATCGTTGTTGACACTTCAGTACTGATCGATCTCTACGCGGGGTCGCCCGGGCGCACGTCCAACACGGTTCGAAAGGTGGTGGGGTCGAACGTCGAATGGTACGCGCCGAGCCATCAGCCGGTCGAACTGCTCAATTCGCTGCGTGCACTGGTCCTGGGGCGGAAGCTCTCCGCCGCCGACGCAGAGGCCGCTCGCAAGCTCTACGGTTTGCAGACGATCGCGTATATCGAAGTGGTGGGTTCCGTCGCAGACCGGGTCTGGGAACTGCGGAACAACCTGACGGCCTACGACGCGGCCTATGTGGCGCTGGCTGAGGCCCTGGACTGCGCTCTGGTCACCGGTGACGCTCGCCTGGCGGCCGCACCGGGGCTCAGGTGCGAGGTGCGGGTGATCCGGTAGGCCAGCCCTGGGGTGTCTGGGATTTCGGACAGAACTCACGTGTTGGCACTTCCGGCGGGGTTGCGGACAAGGTCGAATGGGGGCATGTCCACAGCAGTTGCTTCCGTAGCCGTCGGCGGTGCCCCGCTCACCCCGGCCCAGGTCCTGTCCGTCGCCCGCGATGGCGCCCGCGTCGTTCTCAGCGAGGAGACCCGCAAGGCCGTGCGCCACGGCCGTGAACAGGTCGAGGCGCTCGCCCGGGGCGAGGTCCCCGCCTACGGGGTCAGCACCGGTTTCGGTGCCCTGGCCACCCGGCACATCGCCCCCGACCTGCGCGCCCGTCTCCAGCGCTCGCTGATCCGCTCGCACGCCGCCGGGGCCGGCCCCGAGGTGGAGCGCGAGGTCGTGCGCGCCCTGATGCTGCTGCGGCTGCGCACGCTGGCCTCGGGCAACACCGGGGTCGAGGTCGCCACCGTCGAGACCCTCGCCGCCCTGCTCAACGCCCAGATCACCCCGGTCGTGCACGAGTACGGCAGCCTGGGCTGCTCCGGCGACCTGGCGCCGCTGTCCCACGTGGCCCTGGCACTGATGGGCGAGGGCCGGGTGCGCGACGCCGACGGCGAGCTCAAGGACGCCCAGGAGGCCCTGGCCGCGGCCGGCGTCCAGCCGGTGGAGCTCGGCGCCAAGGAGGGCCTGGCTCTCATCAACGGCACCGACGGCATGCTCGGCATGCTCGCCATGGCCTGCATGGACCTGGAGCGCCTGCTCAAGGTCGCCGACATCACCGCCGCCATGAGCGTCGAGGCCCTGCTGGGCACCGACCGCGTCTTCGCCGAGGAGCTCCAGCGCCTGCGCCCGCACCCCGGCCAGGCCGCCTCCGCCGCCAACCTGCGCGCGATGCTCGCGGACTCGCCGATCGTCGCCTCCCACCGGGGCCCGGACTGCAACCGCGTCCAGGACGCCTACTCGCTGCGCTGCGCCCCCCAGGTCGCCGGGGCCGCCCGCGACACCCTGTCCCACGCCCTGCTCGTGGCCGGGCGCGAACTGGACAGCGTCATCGACAACCCCGTCGTGCTCGACGACGGCCGCGTGGAGTCCAACGGCAACTTCCACGGGGCTCCGGTCGCCTACGTGCTGGACTTCCTGGCCGTGGCCGTGGCCGACACCGCCTCGATCGCCGAGCGCCGCACCGACCGCATGCTCGACGTCTCCCGCTCCCACGGCCTCCCGGCCTTCCTCGCCGACGACCCCGGCGTGGACTCGGGGCACATGATCGCCCAGTACACCCAGGCCGCCATCGTCTCCGAGCTCAAGCGCCTGGCCGTGCCCGCCAGCGTCGACTCGATCCCCAGCTCGGCCATGCAGGAGGACCACGTGTCCATGGGCTGGTCGGCCGCGCGCAAGCTGCGCCGGGCCGTGGACGGACTCACGAACGTGCTGGCCGTGGAGCTGCTCACCGCCGCCCGCGCCCTGGACCTGCGCTCCCCGCTGGAGCCCGGCCCCGCGACCGGCGCGGTCCTGCGCACCGTGCGCGAGAAGGTCGGCGGCCCCGGCCCCGACCGCTACCTGGCCCCCGAGATCGCCGCGGTGGCCGCCCTGGTCGCCGACGGTTCGGTGGTCGCGGCCGCCGAGTCCGTCACCCCGCTCGCCTAGCACCAGCCCCGCCCCCTCCGCTGTCGAAGGAGACCACGATGAGCAACCCACGCACCGTCCGCGCCGCCCGCGGCCTCACCCTGTCGGCCAAGGGCTGGCAGCAGGAGGCGGCCCTGCGCATGTTCCACAACAACCTCGACCCCGAGGTCGCCGAGCACCCCGAGGACCTGGTGGTCTACGGCGGTACCGGCAAGGCCGCCCGCGACTGGCGCAGCTTCGACCGGATCACCGCCTCCCTGCGCGACCTGGAGGGCGACGAGACCCTCCTGGTGCAGTCCGGCCGCCCGGTGGGCATCATGCGCACCCACGAGTGGGCGCCCCGCGTGCTGCTGGCCAACAGCAACCTGGTGGGGGACTGGGCCAACTGGCCCGAATTCCGCCGCCTGGAGGCCGAGGGCCTGACCATGTACGGGCAGATGACCGCCGGTTCGTGGATCTACATCGGCACCCAGGGCATCCTCCAGGGCACCTACGAGACCTTCGCCGCCGTGGCCGCGAAGCTGGGTTCGAAGAAGCACAGTGGGGCAACCCTGGCCGGGACCATCACCCTGACCGCCGGGCTCGGCGGCATGGGCGGCGCCCAGCCGCTGGCCGTCACCATGAACGACGGCGTCGCGATCGTGGTGGAGTGCGACGGCAGCCGGATCGACCGCCGCATCGAGCACCGCTACCTGGACGTGCGCGCCCGCAACCTGGACGAGGCCCTGGAACTGGCCGTGCGCGCCCGCGACGAGCGCCGCCCGCTGTCCATCGGTCTCCTGGGCAACGCCGCCGAGGTCTTCCCCGAACTCCTCTCCCGCGGCGCGCCGATCGACATCGTCACCGACCAGACCTCGGCCCACGACCCGCTCGCCTACCTGCCGGCGGGCGTGGCCTTCGAGGACTGGAAGGACCTGGCCGCGGCCAAGCCCGAGGAGTTCACCGTCCGGGCCCGTGAGTCCATGGCCGCGCACGTGGAGGCCATGGTCGGCTTCCTGGACGCGGGCGCCGAGGTCTTCGACTACGGCAACTCCATCCGCGACGAGGCCCGCGAGGGCGGGTTCACCCGCGCCTTCGACTTCCCCGGCTTCGTGCCCGCCTACATCCGCCCCCTGTTCTGCGAGGGCAAGGGCCCGTTCCGCTGGGCGGCGCTGTCCGGTGACCCGGCCGACATCGCCCGCACCGACCAGGCCGTCCTCGACCTGTTCCCCGAGAACGACCACCTGACCAAGTGGATTCGCATGGCGCAGGAGCGGGTCGCCTTCCAGGGCCTGCCCGCCCGTATCTGCTGGCTGGGCCAGGGCGAGCGCGCCGCCGCCGGTCAGAGGTTCAACGAGCTGGTGGCCTCCGGCGAGATCTCCGCTCCGCTGGCCATCGGCCGCGACCACCTGGACACCGGTTCGGTCGCCTCGCCCTACCGCGAGACCGAGGGCATGAAGGACGGCTCGGACGCCATCGCCGACTGGCCGCTGCTCAACGCGCTGGTCAACACCGCCTCCGGCGCCTCCTGGGTGTCCATCCACCACGGCGGCGGCGTGGGTATGGGCCGCTCCATCCACGCCGGTCAGGTCAGCGTCGCCGACGGCACCGAGCTGGCCGCCGCCAAGTTGCGGCGGGTGCTCACCAACGACCCTGCCATGGGCGTCATCCGCCACGTGGACGCCGGGTACGAGGACGCCGAGCGGGTCGCCGACGCCCACGGCATCCGGGTGCCCATGAAGGAGGGCGAGTGAGCTTCGACCGGCTCTGGGCCGACCTGGCCCCCGTCGGGCGCTCCGCCGACAGCGGTGGCTACCACCGGTACACCTGGGCGGGCGCCGACACCGACGCCCGCGCCTGGTTCACCGAGGCGGCCGCCGCCCGCGGCCTGGAGGTGCGCACCGACCGCAACGGCAACCTGTGGGCGTGGTGGGGCACGCCCGGCCCCGGCGCCGTGGCCACCGGCTCGCACCTGGACTCGGTGCCCGACGGCGGGGCCTTCGACGGCCCCCTCGGTGTGGCCAGCGCCCTGGCCGCCGTGGACGAGCTCCGCTCGCGCGGGTTCACGCCGGCGCGGCCGCTGGTCCTGGGCGTGTTCGTGGAGGAGGAGGGTGGCCGCTTCGGTGTGCCCTGCCTGGGCAGCCGCCTGACCACGGGGGAGATCGACCCCGCCCGCGCCCGCGGCCTCACCGACGCCGCCGGGGCCACCTGGGAACGGGCCATGGAGCAGGCCGGGCTGGACCCCGACCGGATCGGCCCCGACCCCGAACTCCTCGGCTGGCTGGACGTCTTCGTCGAACTGCACGTGGAACAGGGCCGGGCTCTGGAGGACACCGACCATCCCGTCGGCGTGGCCAGCGCGATCTGGCCGCACGGGCGCTGGCGGATGGACTTCACCGGTCGGGCCGACCACGCGGGCACGACCCGTGTGCAGGACCGCAACGACCCCATGCTGCCGTTCGCGCACACGATCCTGGCCGCTCGCGCCCTGGCCGAGAAACACGACGCCCGGGCGACCGTGGCCAAGAGCCTGATCACCCCCAACGGCACCAACGCCATTCCCTCGCTGGTCAGCGCCTGGCTGGACGCGCGGGCCGCCGACGAGGCCACCCTGGCCTCGGTGGTGGAGGGTGTGTGCGAGGCCGCCGAGCGGGCCGCCCGCGACCACGGGGTCACCCACACCATGGCGGCCGAGTCCACTACGCCGCTGGTGGAGTTCTCGCACGACCTGCGCGACCGCCTGGCCGCGATCGTGGGCACCCGCGCCGCCGAGTCCGCCGGGCCGGTCCCGGTCCTGCCCACCGGTGCCGGACACGACGCCGGGGTGCTCTCGGCGCACGTGCCCACGGCGATGCTGTACGTGCGCAACCCCACCGGGGTCTCGCACTCGCCGCAGGAGTGGGCCCGGCCCGAGGACAGCCACGCCGGGGTCCTCGCCCTGGCCGACGTCCTCCAGGACCTGCTCGCCGTTCCGGGAGGGACCTATTGAACACGCAACCGTCGCCCGGATCCCGCCGGTACTGGTGCGAGTGGGCCTGGCTCGGCGGAGAGGCCCCCGAAGCCGGGGTGCTCCTCGAGGTCGACCGCGCCGGACGTCTGGCCTCGGTCAGTCAGGGCGAGCCCCCGGCCGACGCCGAACGCCTGCCCGGGCTCACCCTGCCCGGTCTGGCCAACGCCCACTCGCACGCCTTCCACCGGGCGCTGCGCGGCCGCACCCACAGCGGGGACGGCCGCACCGGGGCGGGGCACGGCGTCGGCGGTCACGGGGGCGGCGGGTCCTTCTGGACCTGGCGCGAGGTGATGTACCGGGCCGCCGAACTCCTGGACCCGGACTCCTACCACCGCCTGGCCCGGGCCGCCTACGCCGAGATGGCCCTGGCCGGGGCGGCCTGCGTGGGCGAGTTCCACTACCTGCACCACGGTCCCGGAGGCCACCGCTACAGCGACCCCAACGCCATGAGTGAGGCCCTGGTCGCGGCCGCCGCCGACGCCGGGATCCGCATCACCCTGCTGGACGTGTGCTACCTGTCCGGCGGGCTCGACGAGCGCGGTTCCCACCTGCCGCTCACCGGACCCCAGCTGCGTTTCGGCGACGACACCGTCGGGGCGTGGGCCGAGCGGGTCAGCGCTTTCACCCCGAGCGGGGCGCACGCGAGGGTCGGTGTCGCCGCCCACTCGGTGCGCGCGGTTCCCAGGACCGACCTGTCCGAGGTGGCGAGGTTCGCCGACCAGGGCGAACTGCCCCTGCACGTGCACGTCTCCGAGCAGCCCGCCGAGAACGCCGCCTGCCTGGCCGCCCACGGGCTCACCCCGGTGCGGGTACTGGCCGAGGCCGGGGCGCTCACCGAACGCACCACCCTGGTGCACGCCACCCACCTCACCGACGCCGACGTGGACACCGTCCGCGCGCACGGGTCCGCCGTGTGCCTGTGCCCGACCACCGAGCGCGACCTCGCCGACGGCCTGCCGCGCACCGGCGACCTCGTGGCCGCCCCGCACCGGGTCCCGCTGAGCCTGGGCACCGACCAGCACGCCCAGCTGGACCTGTTCGAGGAGGCCCGCGCGGTGGAACTGCACGAGCGACTGCGCACCCACCGCCGGGGCACCCTGGGCAGCGGGGCCCTGCTGCGCGCCGCCACCGCGGCCGGGCACACCGGGCTCGGCTGGCACGACGCCGGAACCCTGCTGCCCGGGGCCCGCGCCGACCTGGTCAACGTCCCCCTGGACAGCGTGCGCCTGGCCGGGGCCGACCCCGAACGCGCCACCGACGCCGTGGTCTTCGCGGCCACCGCCGCCGACGTGCGCCACGTGATGGTGGACGGGCGGTGGACCGTCCGCGACGGCGTGCACGTCCGTCTGCCCGACACCGCCCGCGAACTCGACGCCGCCATCAAGGAGCTGCTGTGACCGACCACAGGACCGAGACCGAAGCCGTTCCCGGGACGCCCGGCACGATCCTCGTCGACGCGATCGGCACCCTGGTCACCAACGACCCCGCGCTGGGGGAGGGGCAGCTGGGGGAGATCAGCGACGCCGCCCTGGTGATCGAGGGAGGTCGGGTGGCCTGGGCCGGTCCCCGCGCGCAGGCGCCCGCCGCCGACGCCCGGGTGGACGCGGCCGGACGCTGCGTGCTGCCCGGTTTCGTGGACAGCCACTCGCACATCGTCTTCGCCGGTGACCGCAGCCGCGAGTTCGCCGCCCGGATGAGCGGACAGCCCTACTCCGCGGGCGGCATCCGCACCACCGTGGCCGCCACCCGCGCCGCCACCGAGGCCGAACTCCTCGACGGCGCCCGCCGCTTCGTCCGCGAGGCCCGCGCCCAGGGCACCACCACCCTGGAGGTCAAGTCCGGGTACGGGCTCACCGTCGAGGACGAACGCCGCTCCCTGGAGATCGCCGCCCGGGTCACCGACGAGGTCACCTTCCTGGGCGCGCACGTGGTCGCCCCCGAGTACGCCGACGACCCCGGCGGCTACGTGGACCTGGTCACCGGGCCGATGCTGGACGCCTGCGCCCCGCACGCCCGCTGGGTGGACGTGTTCTGCGAGCGCGGCGCCTTCGACGAGGAGGACTCGCGCCGGGTACTCGCCGCCGGGATCGAGCGCGGCCTGCTGCCCCGCGTGCACGGCAACCAGCTGGGCGAGGGGCCCGGGGTCCGGTTGGCGGTGGAGCTGGAAGCGGCCTCGGTCGACCACTGCACCTACCTGACCGGCGAGGACGTCGACGCCCTCGCCCAGGCCGCCAAGCGGCCCGAACCCACGGTCGCCACGCTGCTGCCCGGGGTGGACTTCTCCACCCGACAGCCCTACCCGAACGCGCGCGCCCTCGTGGACGCCGGCGCGATCGTCGCCCTGGCCAGTGACTGCAACCCTGGTTCGTGCTTCACGTCCAGCCTGGCCTTCTGCATCGCGGTGGGCGTGCGCGACATGGGGCTGACCCCGGACGAGGCCGTGTGGGCGGCCACCAGGGGCGGGGCCCTGGCGCTGCGCCGCACCGACGTGGGCCACCTGGCCCCGGGCGCCCGTGCCGACCTCACGCTTCTGGACGCGCCCAACCACCTCTACCTGGCCTACCGTCCCGGTGTGCCCCAGGTGGCGGCGGTGTGGAAGGACGGTGAAATGGTGGCCGGGCGCCCCTGAGCTGCGGTGTCCCCGGGGCCGGCGTCCCGGCCCGCAGGGAAGCCGACCCGCGGGGGCGTTACCGGATCCTCAGGTGTGGGTTTCGCCCTTGGCCCAGGCGGTGACCAGTTTGTTCGCGTCCGGACGCCTCGGCATCGCCACGATGATCAGGTCACCTTCCCTGATCCTGGTGCGGGGGGTCGGCAGGAGCACATGTGAGCCCCGCACGATCGTGGTCACCAGACCGTGCGGGGGATCCAGCTTCTCCAGCCGTCGGCCGACGATGTACAGACCCGGCGTCGCCCGGACCTCGACCAGTTCGGTGTTGACGTCACTGAGCGGAACGTCCGTGGCCACGGGCGAGAGCGTGTGCTCCTCACCCCGGGTCAGCCCGAGCCAGCGCGCCGCCGTCTGGATGCTCATCCCCTGCACCGCGGCCGATACCAGGACCACGAAGAAGACCACGTTGAAGATGAGTGCGCCATCGGGGTAGCCGGCCACGAACGGGAAGGTGGCCAGCACGATCGGCACCGCGCCGCGCAGCCCCACCCAGCTGATGAAGACCAGTTCCCGCCAGTCGTAGCCGAACCACACCAGGCACAGGAGGACGGATACGGGCCTGGCCACGAGGATGAGGATCAAGGAGACCGCGAGCGCGGGCACGGCGACGGAGGGCAGCTGGGAGGGGAAGACCAGCATCCCCAGCATGAGGAACAGCCCGACCTCGGCGGTGTTGGACAGCCCTTCGTGGAAGCTGCGGATACCGCGGCGGTGCAGGGGTGCCCTGGCGCCGACGATCAGGCCGGTGACGTAGACGGCCAGGAAACCGGACGCTCCCAGCATCGCTGCCGACCCGTAGGAGAGCCCTGCCACCCCCAGCGCGAGCACCGGATAGACCCCGGCGGGACCCAGGTTGACGCGGGTCAGCAACCAGCTTCCGGCGAGGCCGGCCAGAGCGCCCACCGCGATGCCCCCACCCAGCTGTAGGAGGGCGAACACCGTCCAGTCAGCGGGTGTGGGGGCACCCTGCCAAGTGGCCAGGAGCCCGATCGTGAGCATGATGGCGATGGGGTCGTTGGCACCAGACTCCACCTCCAGCAGTGATGCCAGCCGACGGGGCAAGGGGGCGCGGCGCAGCATCGCGAAGACGGCCGCGGCGTCGGTGGAGGCCACGACCGCGCCGATCAGCAAGGCGGTGAGCGGTTCGACGTCCAGCAGCAGGTAAGTGCCCCAGCCCACGAGGCCGGCGGTGATGAGTACGGCGAACGTGGCCAACAGGAACCCTGGCGCGGCCGCGCGCCGGATGTCGCCCGGTTTGGTGGTCAGGCCGCCCTCGAACAGGATGATGAGCAGGGCCACGGAGCCTGCGACCTGGGCCAGTCCGGGGTCCTCGACGCTGACCAGAGCGAGTCCGTCGTCGGCGATCAGCATGCCCAGTGCGAGAAAGAGCAGCAGACCCGGCAGCCTGATCCGGCTGGCGAACCCGGCCGCTACGATGGCTGCTATCAGCAGGGCGCCTACTGCCAGGATCCAACCGTCGGCAGGTAGTTGAACGCTCATCGTCCCCCGTTGTCGGGTATGTGATGGTTTATGGGGAGCTTATCGGTGCTGAGGGGATTCCAGTGGCGCGGACACGGTACGGCGGCGCAGCCGTCGACCATCCGCCAGCTGCTCGTCCCGCTGGACGGCTCCCAAGAGGCCGCCCGTGCGATCGAACCCGCGCTGCGGATCGCCCGCTCCCTGCAGATTCCGGTCGAACTCATGACCGTGCATGACCCCGTACACGGTAAGTGGGCCCAGGACATCGACGAAACCGCTGCCGGTCTGTCCTACGAACACGTCGAGGTCGCCGTGGTGGGCGCAGGTTGGGCCGGTGACGTGATCGTGAATGCGGTCGCCGAGCACCCGGGCACCGTGGTGTGCATGGCCACGCACAACCGGGACCGGTTCTCACGGCTGGTCGCGGGGAGTGTGACCGAGCACGTGCTGCGCTACGCCGAGGCACCGGTGGTGATGGTGGGGCCGCGGTACCTGCCGGGCGAGGCCGAGGGTCTCTTCGAGCGCGCCGTGGTCTGCTGTGATGGCGGTCACCGTGACGAAGTGACGCTCGCCGCCGCCGAGAGCTGGGCCCGACAGCTCAAATTGGAGCTAGAACTCGTGCACGTCCTCGGCGGGGGCGCGGACGACGGCACAGCCGCACGGATCCCGGACGAGGCCGTGCGCCTGGAGGAGAACGGCCTGGCGGCCCGTGCCACGGTGACCACCGGGGCGGATCCCGCTGAGAGACTCATCGAGCTCTTCGCGCAGCGCCCCGGTTCACTGGCGGTACTTGCCAGCCACGCCCGGGTGGGTCTGCCCCGGATCGTGCTGGGCAGTGTCAGCTCCAAGGTGCTGGAGGCCAGCCCGGTCCCACTGCTCCTGACCCGCGTTCCCTGACCGGTCGCCAGCGACCACAGCCCCGGCTCCGGTGGCCGGCCCTGAGACGCCCCGTTGCCCTGGTCGCCGGTCAGCCCTGAGTCCGGGCGCCGACGCGCGCCGCCCGGTCCCGTTCGGCCAACCGGTCTGCGGCGCGCCGCAGCATGGCGCGGATCACGAAGGGGTGCAGTCGGCGGACCACCGCCCAGTACAGCCGACCGCGCCGGTTGTTCAGGCGCACCACCGTGCTCAGGGTGACGCTGCCGGAATCTTCCTCGACCAGGACCGAGGCCCGAAAGTCCAGGTGGCCGGAGTCGGTGCCCAGAAGTACCTCGCCGGGGCGGGACGCGACCGTGTCGAAGGCGGACCGGCCCCCGCGTTCGATGCCGACCAGACCCACCAGCGACTCGCGCAGCAGGAGCAGCGCCATCACCCAGCGGGGCGGGTCGCGGAAGACCGCGTCCGCCCATTCCTGGGGGTCGGTGCTGATGCCCGGGCGCAGGCCCAAGGAGAAGGCTCCTGCGTGGTCCGTCTTCTCGAAGGCCGTGCGGGCGAGCCGCGCCGCTTCCGGTACCGGGCAGGCCCGGGCTCGCTGGCGTGCCACGCGGCGGAGCAGGCGTACCCACGGTGACCAGCGGCGGGCCGGTGGACGCTGCCCGGTCGCGGCGTGTTCGGCGTTGTCGAACAGGTCCTCGATCAGGGCGTCGTGGATCGGGCGGATCACCAGCGGCCACATCAGGAGTGTGCTTCCGCGCGGGCTCGCCTCGATGCGGTGGCGCAGCATCGAGGAGCCGTCGGGGCGTGGCTCGATGGTGAACTCGTGGAAGCCGCCGAGCCCCGTCCGCTGGCCGAACTCGAACCGCACCCGGCGGCCGGGCTCGTACTCGCTCACCCGGTAGCGGATCGGCCCGTGCCCGCCGTCGGCGCCGACCGACAGCGGCCGGTCCAATCGCAGCGGCATCCACTCCGGGTTCGGCCACAGCCGGTCCCGGTCGCCGCCGAGTGCGGCCGTCAGATCGCCCAATGTCTCGGGGGGTGCGGAAACGACCCGTTCATGAGTGTTGTGGACGAGTGCCACGTGGACCTCCATCGAGTTCACCATACGGTGCCGTATGGTGCTTTTCCGTACGGTACCGTATGGCTATGGCCGACGAAAAGACCCGCAAGCGACTCACCGCCGAGGACTGGGCCCGCGCGGCCATGGCAGCGATCAGCGAGGGCGGTCTGAGCGCCGTCGCTGTCGAGCCGATCGCTGCCCGCCTGGGCGCGACCAAGGGCAGCTTCTACTGGCACTTCGCCAACCGCGACGCATTGATCGCGGCGGCGCTGGATCTGTGGGAGCGCGAGCACACCGAGGCCGTGGTCGCATACGTGGAGGCCGAACCGGACGCGCACGCCAAGCTTCGGAGGCTGTTCAGGGACGTGACCGTCTGGGCCGCCAGCGCAGCGGAGAACCGGATCGAGGTCGCCCTGCTCGCCACCGCCTCGCACCCGCTTGTAGCCCCCGCCGTCGCTCGCATCACCGAACACCGGGTCTCCTATGTAGCCTCCCTGTACGAGGAACTGGGCGCCTCCCCCGAGCGGTCGCGGCACCAGGCCCTGCTCGCCTTCACCGCCTGGCTCGGGTACATGCAGCTGGTCCACGCGACCCCCGGGGTACTGCCCGGTGGCGCGGGTGCTTCGGCCTACCTCGACTTCGTCCTCGACCAGTCCGTCACCCCCCAGGGGATCGCGGACGGTTAGCCGTCCGGGTGGCGAGGCCGGGGCCGAGGCCGTCTCCCGCGGTGGCCTTCGGTTCGCATCCGTTCCGGGCGTAGCCGGACGCCGACCGCCGGGCGTAGTCTGGCGCCGGTCGACGCCGAGAATCGGATGGGAAACAGTCATGAGGTACACGGCAATGGCCGGGCTCGCCGCCACGGCACTCGTGCTCACAGCGTGCGCCGGCTCAGAGGAACAGAGCGCTCTCCCGGACGAGACGGGCAACGGGACAGCGGGTGAGGCGGGCGGTGAAGCGGCACCGGAGTCCGGTCCGGGTGCGGAGCTGCTGGCCGAGCACGGCCTCGACGGCCTGACCGCCGAGGAGATCGTGGACCGCCTGGACCTGCTGCCGGTGGACGAACGCCCCACCGACCTCGTCGCCTCCGTGCGCTCCGACGTCCTCGTCCTCGCCGACGGGCCGGAAGGGGAGGAGATTGAACTCGGCCTGCCCGAGGACCTCTTCTACCTGTCGATGGCGCCGTACGTGGGTCACACGCACGACTGCTTCTTCCACAACCTGACCTCCTGTCTGGGTGAGCTGCGCGGCGAGGCCGTCTCCGTGACCGTCACCGACGACTCCGACGGCACCGTGCTGGTGGAGGAGGAGGGGACCACCTTCGACAACGGGTTCGTCGGGTACTGGCTGCCCAGAGGCGTCCACGCCACCGTCACCGTCGAGCACGAAGGCCGGTCCGGCACCGCACGGGTCTCCACGGGCGAGGACGACCCCACCTGCCTGACCACGCTGGAACTCAGCTGAGCGCCAGCGACACCCGGTGTTACACGACGTCCTCGGACGGCACACCGAACTCAACCGCGACCTAACCTCCGCGAAACCTCGGGCCACCACAGTGGAAGCACGTCGGTGCGCGTCCCCGTCGCGGCCACAGCGTCGTGACGCGGCGGGGGAGCACCTTCTCCACCAGGAGGTTTGGCCCATGAGCCTGTGGCGTATCCGTACCGCGGTCGAGGACCGCCCCGGCGGGCTCGCGGGGGTCGTCGGCACCCTCGCCGAACACGGCGGGAACATCGTGGGACTGGCCATCCACACCGACGTCTCCGGGGTGGTGGACGAGTTCGTCGTGGACATCCCCGGCAACCACGGCGCCGCCGTCCGCGCACTCACCGAACAGTGCCCGACCGGTACCGTGACGGCGGTCGCCGCCGGGCGGCGCGAGGTCGGCGACGAGGTCACCCGGGCCCTGCTGCTCACCGCGCGGCTGCGCTCCCACCCGAACCGGCTCCCCGAGGCCCTTGCCGAGCTGCTGCTCGCCGACGACGCCCGCTGGACCAACCTCACCGCCGAGGACGCCGAGGACATGGGCCGGGGCACCTCGATGCTGGTACCGGTCGGACCCCTGCGCGGGGTCCTGGTCACTCGGGCCTCGCACCCCTTCACCTGGACCGAGTCGAGCCGGGCCGACGCACTGGTGCGCTCGGTGATGCCCTCCACCGGTCCGGTGCCCACCGACCGCGTCATCCGCACGGCGGACGGCACGCCGCTCTCCCTGCGCCAGGTCCGCGAGACGGACGCGCCGGCCCTGAGCGAGCTGCACCGCCGCTGTTCACCCGGCACCCTGCGCAACCGCTACTTCGCGGGGATCAGCGAGCTGGGCCCGCGCATGCTCCGGGTGTTCTGCGACGCCGAACGCGGCCTGACCATCGCGGTGCGCCCGCAGGGCCAGGAGGAGCCGATCGCCCTGGGGCACCTGATGTACACGCTGGACCCCGGGGTGGGCGAGATCGCCTTCCTCGTCGAGGACTCCTGGCAGGGGAGCGGGGTGGGCACCGCCCTGACCCGCGCGCTCACGGTCATCGCCGGTGACTGGGGGCTGGCCGAGGTGCGGGCCGAGACCACGCTCGCCAACACCGGGATGTTGCGGATCATGCGCCGCCTGGGTGCTTCGGTGCAGACCCAGGAGGGTGTGTACGTACACGCCCGGCTGCCGGTCGCCGCGGCGCTTCAGGGCGGACTCGGCGAGGAGAGCCGCAAGGGCGGCCAGGTCGCGCGCCTGATGGGCTCGGCGTGACCGGAACCGCCTGAGGGGAATCACCCGGGGCGGACACGAGCGCGGGGGTCGGCGGCCACTGGGGGTGTCGCCGACCCCCGCTTCGCGGTTGACGCGATGAGGTCGTTCTCGCACGGCCCTGACGGGCCACGCGGCTGGAACCCTAGCCTTCCTCGCTGTCCGCGGCGGAGTCGGAGCTCTCGGGCTTCTCGGTCTTCTCGGCGGCGGGCGCGGCCTTCTTGGTGACGCGGCGCTTCTTCACCGGACGCGAGTAGTCGACGAGGGGCTCGTAACGGGTCTCGTGCTCCTTGAAGCACTCCTCGCAGGCGTCGACCTCGCGGACAGCGCCTTCCCAGGCGAACTGGATGACCTCAGTCGCCTCGACCTTCTCCTCGCGAACAGCGTGGGGATCGCAGTACTTGCGCGTGAAGACCTCGGTGACCACGGCGGGGATTTCCCTTCGGTATCGCGTGAACTGTGCGGACCCCGTAATCATACACATGTACGAACACGGAAACGGGTGTTGAGCCCGGTTTCCGTGATGGGTCGGGGTCGCCCCGAAGCCTAGCGAAGTCGGAGGGGTCGCTGCGCCGTCCCACGGCGCGTGTGGCCGGGATGACCAGGCGGTCCGTTCCGGGCGCGCACTGTGATCCCGGTCGCCGTTCGGCCTTCTCCAGGGCGGGGCGGACGTGGGTATTTGGTCCGGGCTGTGGTTCGGCAATGCCCTTCGTCCCTTTTCTTATTCTCACTCACCGTATTTGTGCCAGCCGATTTGTGCATTTGGTGAACGCGGCGCTCGGAGTGTCGTTAGTGTGATGCCCACCCCGGGGAGAGGGGCGTCCCGCGACGGTGACGAATCGCCCCGGGAAACCGGCCGACGCGCCCTTGGCGGCGCGCGCCGGGGAAAGGCCGCAGTCCGTGGGGGGCGGATTGGGCGTCACAGACAAGGGCCCCGCTCGCGCGGGGAGGGACTTTGCCGTGTTCGGGGGGATGGCCGTGGTCGAGTACATGGAAGGCACGTCCAGAAGGCGTGGTGACGGAGCGGGGGAATCGCCGCGACCGGCTGGCGGGAGGTCGGCCCGCATGCGGGCCGAGGCGGATATGGCGCATGCCTGTGAACG
Source organism: Nocardiopsis metallicus (assembly GCF_014201115.1). Lineage (GTDB taxonomy): Bacteria > Actinomycetota > Actinomycetes > Streptosporangiales > Streptosporangiaceae > Nocardiopsis > Nocardiopsis metallicus. The sequence goes on along the minus strand of NZ_JACHDO010000001.1, from coordinate 3,057,640 downwards.
CGTGTCCGTCGACCCGCGTTTTGTGAAACTACGAAGGAGATTCGCACTCCAGGCGGGGGTTCTGGTCGGTGCCTTCCTGACCAGCTACATGTCCTATCTCCTCCTTTCCGCCTACGCGCGCGATTTCATGAGCGTGCAGATCGTCGACTCCGTCAACGTCGCCCTGCTCATGGGAATCGGACAGTTCCTGCTCACCTTCGCGCTCGCCTGGGCCTTCGGCCGTTTCTCCGCCCACTCCATCGATCCGCTGGCCGAGGAGATCCGTGACCGCGCCCGCGGCGAGGACACGATCAGCGGACGGGTGATCGGCTGATGGACACCGGCACCCTCGATCCGGGCAGCGCCACCCGTCTTCTGGAGAGCGCCGCCCCCGACCTGGGCAGCGCGCTCGGCGGTCAGTTCGGCGTCGCGCACGCCTGGACCGTCGGCCTGTGCGCCCTGTTCGTCCTGGTCACCCTGGCCGTCACCATCCGCGCCCGGCGCACCACCAAGGGCGCCGTCGACTTCTACGCGGGCGGTCGGGGCTTCTCCAGCACCCAGAACGGCCTCGCCCTGACCGGCGACTACCTGTCCGCCGCCTCCTTCCTCGGCATCGCCGGGATGATCGCCCTCCAGGGCTACGACGGCTTCCTGTACTCCATCGGCTTCCTGGTGGCCTGGCTGCTGGTACTGCCCATGGCCCAGCTGATGCGCAACACCGGCCGCTTCACCATGGCCGACCTGCCCGCCTTCCGCATGCGCCGGATGCGCGTCCGGCTGGCCTGCACCGTCTCCACGGTCACCGTGTGCGTGTTCTACCTGGTCGCCCAGATGGTGGGCGCGGGCGCGCTGGTCTCCGTCCTGCTCGGCCTGCACGACGGCGGCACCTTCCTGGGGCTGAGCGCGGGCCAGGCCCGCACCGGCGCCATCGTGCTGGTGGGCGTGCTGATGATCGTCTACGTCATGTACGGCGGGATGAAGGCCGCCACCTGGCTGCAGATCATCAAGGCCGTGGTGCTGCTCAGCGCCACCGGACTGCTCACCGTCATGGTGCTGGCCCTCTACTCCTTCGACCCGCGAGCCCTGCTCAGCGGCGCGGCCGAGGCCAGCGGACACGGGCAGGCCTTCCTCGAACCCGGGCTGCGCTTCGGCGTCGAGGTGCCCGGCGAGGCGGCGCAGACCTTCTTCAACAAGATGGACCTGATCAGCCTCGGTCTGGCACTGGTCCTGGGCACCGTGGCCCTGCCGCACATCCTCATCCGCTTCTACACCGTGACCGACGGCCGCGCCGCCCGCTCCTCGGTCAACCGCACCATCGTCATGGTCGGCGCCTTCTACCTGATGACCCTCGCCCTGGGGTTCGGGGCCGCCGCGATCGTGGGCTCCGAACGCATCATGTCCCTGGACCCCTCGGGCAACTCCGCCGTCCCGATGCTCGCCGAGGAACTGGGCCGACTGACCGCGGGCCCGGTGGGCGCCGCGGTCCTGCTCGCCCTGATCTCGGCGGTGGCCCTGGCCACCATCCTCGCGGTGATCGCCAGCCTCACCCTGGCCTCGTCGTCCTCGATCGCGCACGACCTGTTCGGCCACATCCTCATGTGGGGGCGCCCGCGCGAGTCCCAGGAGGTGAGCGTGGCCCGCTTCTCCGCCTGTGTGATCGGCGCGATCTCCATCGCCCTGGCCGTGCAGGCCCAGGCCCAGAACGTCGCCTTCCTGGTCGGGCTGGCCTTCGCCATCGCGGCCGCGGCCAACCTGCCGGTCATCGTCCTGACCATGTTCTGGCGCCGCTTCAACACCAAGGGCGTGGAGTGGGGGATCTACGGCGGGCTGTCAACGACCCTGCTGCTGATGCTGTTCTCCCCGGTGATGTCCGGCAAGACCGACCCGGTCACCGGGGAGAACCTGTCCATGCTGCCCGCCTGGATCGACATCCAGTTCTTCCCCATGGAGAACCCGGCGCTGGTCGCGGTGCCCGTCGGCTTCGCCTGCGCGGTCATCGGCAGCCTGCTCTCCCCGGAACGCAACAGCGCCCGTTTCACCGAACTCCGGGTGCGCTCCCTCACCGGCTGGGGCGCTGACCGCGACTGACCGGCGGTGCCCGGGGAGGGGGTCAGCCGCGGTTGCGCGGCCGGGCCGTCGCCAGGGACTCGGCCACCTCGCCGAGGAAGCCGGGCAGCTCGGGCAGGGCGCGGGCGAGGTCGTCCCAGCCTCGGACGAACTCCGCGGAGTGTTCCGCGACGGAGGGGCTGCCGGCCCGGCGGACGGAGCGCACCAGCGCCCAGAAGACCGCCGCCACCAGCGGCCGGGCCAGTCCGCGGCCGCGCACACTCAGGTCGCCGGAGACCGACCAGAGCCCGTTCGGGCCCGGGGCGGGCACCACATACCCGTGCGCCCGGACCAGCCGGTGCTCCACCTCCAGGGTCACCGGGGGAGCGGTCGCACCTCCGGCGGCCGCCGCGAACCAGCCGCGCAGCTCCACCCGTGCGGTGATCCGGGCGCGCAGCAGGCTCGAACCCCAGCGCGCCATCGCGCTCTCCATCGGAAAGCGCATGTCGGCGCGGACGGTGAGGGTCTCCTCCGCGCGGTCGTGGACCACACTGCCGATGGTCACCGGCGGGGCGCCGTCCTCGGCCGAGGTGGCGTCCTCGCGCATGCTGAAGTCCACCGAACACACACCGGATTCCTCCCACGCGGTCACGGTCAGGTCGGTGCCCAGCCAGCCCTCGCCGCCCTCGTCGAAGAGGGGTCTGCCGTCGGCGTCGACCTCGGTCGCCAGATAGGTGCTGCCGGGGGCCAGGTGCTCCCCGGAGAGCAGCCGCAGCGTGAGGGTCGCCTCGCGCACCGCGGCCTCGTCCGAGCGGTCCTGCTCCCAGAGCTCCCGTTCGGTGTCACCGTCCGGGGCTCCGGCGGGCTGTTCCGGATCCGGCAGGTCGGCCAGCCGGGCCCGGTTCCGGCGCTCGCGCTCCTCGCGCTCGGCCTCGGCGGGGACGATCCCGAGTTCCTCGGCCTGCCGTTCCAGGCGCTCCGACTCCTGCTCGGAGGGCAGGATCAGCTCGCCCGTGTCGTCGAAGCGCGCACTACGCAGGACCTCGTGCACCGCGGACACCGCCCGGGCGACGTCCCCCCGGTCCACCGGGGCCAGGTCCAGGGTGTGGCTCAGGCGGGGCATGTCCCCTCCGCTTCGACGTGGGTCAGTGTGGCCAGGCCATTGTGGTCCCTGCGCGCACGGAGGGACAAGCGACCGGAAGACACCGGCAGCGGGGGCGCCCCGCCTCGGCCGCGGCGCTGTCGAGTGTCGTGGCGCGGCCGAGTGTCGTGGCCTTCGGGCACCATGGACAGTATGACCGGACACATCGTGCTGCTGCGCGGGATCAATGCCGGGGGCACCGGAAACCGCCCATGGCAGATCTCAGAACCCTGCTGGCCGGGCTCGGGTACACCGACGTGTTCACCTACTCCAGAGCGGCAGCGCGGTGGTCACCGCGGACGAGCCCGCCCCCGAGGCGGTGGGAGCGGCCGTGCGCGAGGCGGTCCATACGCGGTTCGGCTTCGACGCTCCCGTGCTGGTGAGCACCCTGGAGCGGTTCCGTGCGACGGTCGCCGCCAATCCCCTGGACGCGGCCGGCCCCTCCGTGTTCATGGTGCTGTTCTGCTCCGAACCCGTGGACACCGCCGGTCTGACCTCGATCGACCCGGCCGCCTACCCCGGTGAGCGCATCGCCCTCACGCCCACGGAGGTGTCCACCCACCACGAGCGCGGCGCGCACGAGGCGCTACTGCCCGCCGTGGTCGGACGACACCGCCCGGGGGAGATCACCGCGCGCGACTGGCGTACGGTACTGCCTCCGCTGGAGATGGCCGGAGGCTCCCGAGGCCGCACGAGCGTCCCCGGGGACGGCGCCCGCGAGCGACCGGGGACGGTCGGCGGCGCGTGATCGTCGCCGAGGGCCTGCGGGAGCCCGGTTGTGCGGGACTGTCCGAGAGAAGTCATCGGTGAACCGAGTACGGCGGGAACCATCGCCGTCATGACCACGTGAAGGGGTGGTGTGCGGTGCCCAGACGGTGGACCGTGATCCTGCGGGACCAGGCGGACACGGCGCGGCCGGTCCGGCCCGAGGACTGTCACGGGCTGCTCAACCGTTGGTGGCCTCAGCCCGCGTCCGAGCACGCCGCCGCCAAACGCTGGGCGATGAACGGCTGGCTCCGCCCCCTGGGCGATCGGCTGCACCACTGGACGCTCACCTGGTTGGACGACGAGAATCCGGCGCCCCTGGACCCGGGGGAACTGGTCGGCTCCGCCCAGCGGGTCGGCGACCACGTCCTCGAACCCCTCTCGGCCACGCGGACCTTCGACTCCTCCTACACCGAAATGCTCACCGCGCCGCGCGGTCCCGCCGTCGTACGCGCCGCCGAGGTGCGGACCCAGACCCCCGTGGTGATGACCACGAGGGACGCCACCGGCGAGCGGGTCCCGCACATCTGGCCCACCCCCCGGCGCCTCTTCGGCGCCGTGCACCGGTCCGGCGGCGAGATCGTCGGCGGCAGCGGCGCGGTGGGCGCGGTGGCCAGGTTCGCACCGCCCGCCCTGGCCGCCTCCTGGCTCGAGGAGGCGCTGACCGGCCTGGCCCAGGTGCGGCGCTCGACCCTGCCGGGACAGGAGGTACGGCTGGCCGAACACCACCACGCGGAGAGCCGGACCGTCCTGGGCTGGCGCGGCGGGCTGCGTCTGGAGGTGGCTGGCGGTGGACACCGCGGCACCGAAACCTTCGCGGCCCTGCTGGAGCTCCTGGAACTAGCCGGTGTCGGCAAGTACACCGCCCAGGGGTTCGGGTCGGTGCGGGTGGACACGGTCACCCAGAGCCGGCTCGCCGCCCAGGTCCCCGCCCCGCGTTCGGGCCGGGCCACGCGCCGGGTGCGGCCCAACCCGCCCCGGGCGGCCGACAGCCGGGCGCACGCGGTCGCCGAGGCCGAGGAGTTCGGGGGCCCGTTGTTCGACTGACCCACAGACCGCCGGTTCCCACCCGAGGACGGCGGGCGGGGACCGGTGCCCCACCCTGACGGCCGTTCGGCCGCCTCCATGGCTCCCACCCGGTGGACGGGGTGGGAGCCACTTCCTTGTTCTGGTCCGCTCTGCGGGACGCCGTGCCGTAGGCGGGAACCACGCTGGCGGCCTGCCAGGAACCGGGGCGGTCTCGGCCTGTACGGTTGCTCAGGCCGAGCGGATCAGGCGCTGCCCTCGTGGGGCATCGGACCCGGGGGCGTGCGCCCGTCGCCCTGCCGCAGGGAGCGAGCCAGGCCGAGCAGGTGCGGGACGAGATCCTCCGGGGTCAGCGCGGGACCGGTTCGCTTACTGGCGGAGGGGCGCTCGCGCGCGGATCGGGAGAGCTGGTCGTGACTGTGCGGGGTCGCCATGGAGGGCCTTTCCTTGCTCTGGGCGCTGCTCCGGACGGGGACGGTCCGTGCACTGAGCTCTCTCGGACAGACACGGGCGGTCGCGCGCCCACAGGGAAACGAGTGACCGGAAGGGGCCAACAAGATGACGGGGGACCGTGACAGCTGGTATCGGTGGTGCTGACGGCGTCACCGTCCGAGAGAGGTCAGCAGGACACCCGCTTCCCGTTCGGCGCTCCCGCGCCGTCCCCGCCGTCCCCCGGCCATGAGGAGTCCGTCGCGGTGACCCAGGCCCCCGAGCACCGACCGACCGAACCCCGCACCCCAGTCCCGCTCGCCCCCGACCATGCTGCCTCCCCACCGGCCAGCGGGGTGCTCGTCGGCGTGGACCTGCGCGGGATCCAGGCCTACGTCTACAGCGGCCGCCGCATCCTGGACGCCGTGGGCCGTGCCGCCCTGGTCGCCGAGCTCACCGACACCTCCGACCCCGTCCACGGGGTGGCCGACCTGGTTCCCCCGGACAGCCTGGTGCTGCGGGACGCGGGCGGGGCCCTGACCCTGGTCGTGGCCGATCCGGCGGTGGCCCGGGACTTCACCGGACGCTACACGCGCAGGCTCCGCGACCGGGCGGGGGACCTCATCCCGGTGGTCGCCCACGTCCCCTACGGACCGGGAGCCGTCCCGGTCCCGGGGGAGCCGGCGCTGCCCGACCTCGACACCGCGCTGGCCCAACTCCCGGTCCGGCTGCGCCGCGCCCGCCGCCACATGTCCGCGCTGCACACCCCGGCGCACGGTTACGGGATCACGGCCGTGTGCTCGGTCAGCGGCGCTCCGGCCGAGTCCGTGGACAGCAGCAGGCCCCTGGGCGACCGGGGGCGCGTGCACGAGCGGGTGGCCGCCGACGTCGCCCGGGCCCGGGGGATCGGCCGCCGCTGGCACCGCGCGCACAGCGACGCCTGGCTCGCGGGGGCGGACTCCGCCGACGGCTCCGAACTCGCTCTGCCGATGGAGGTGGACCGGCTCGGCCGCGATCACGGCGAGGTGAGCCGGGTCGCGGTGGTGCACCTGGACGTCAACGGCCTGGGCACGATCCTGGGCGAGTACCGCGAGCGCGCCGGCGACCCGGCGGTGCCCGGTTCCGGTGCCCTGGCCCAGAGAGCGCTCTCCACCCGGATCGCCGGCCTCACCGAAGGACTGGCCCGGGCCCTGGTGCGCGCGGTGGCCGCCACCGTCCGGGCGGAGCCGGGCCGAGCCCCCACTGTCCCGGGCGCCGGTGCGGGCGGACCCCTGACCCTGGACCACGAACCACCCGGCCCGATCCGCTTGCCGGTGCGGCCGATCGTGGTGGCCGGGGACGACCTCACCCTGCTGTGCGACGCCCGGCTGGCGCTGAGCATGGTGCGGTACGCCCTGGAGTGGCTGGACGCCGACCCGGAGGCGATCGGGGACCCCGTTGACCCCAGGGTGGCCCTGCACCGCGCTCTGGCCCGCGCCCGAGTCCCGGGCCGCACCGTGGCCGCCGCCGACGGTCGCCGCCACACCACGTGCGTGCCCACGGTCGGTGCGGGGATCGCGGTGCAACCGGTGGGCGCCCCGCTCTCCCTCGGGTACGACCTGTGCGAGGCCATGTGCCGCCTGGCCAAGGCACGACGGCTGGCCTCGGCCGCCACCGACCCGACCGCCGCCCAGGAGCACGTCGTGGCCTGGACGACCCGCTTCGACGGGGTCGACCGGGTCGTGCGCCGCTTCGAGCTCGCCCTACGGGCCGAGCGCCCGCGCACCGCACTGCCGATGACCGGCACCGCCTTCGCCGGTTTCCTGGACCGCTACCTGTCCGCGCACGGCGGTCTGGTCGCGGACGGCGACACCCGCCACCGGGGCTGGCTGGTCTCGGCGCTGGTCCCCCTGCTGGAGTCCGGTGCGGACCCCGCCCCGGAACTGGCCCGCCGCGCTCACGTGACCGGGAACCCCGTGGCGCTGCCCGAGGGGTGGACCCCCGGTGAACTGCTCGACGCGGTCGGGGTGATGGACCTGCACGTGGATCCGGGGCTGTCCGCGGCACTCGACCCCCGCCTGCCCGCCGGGGGTGGGCCGCGATGACCGATCCGGACCGGATCGTGGTGCGTCTGGCCTCTCCCGCGCTGTTCGTCGGGGCCAGCGCGGACGGCACGGGAGCCGACACCGACGTGGTCACCGACGAGCACGGGCTGCCCTACCTGCCCCGCCACCGGCTCGCCGCCCGACTGCGCACGGGCGCGCTCAGCGCTCTCCGGGTCGCCCCGGACCTGGCCGAGGCGGTGGACCGGGTATTCGGCCGGAGCCGCTCCCACGGTGCTGACCGCATCCTGAGGACGGGCCACGCGGTCACCGGCGACGAGGTGCGCGCCGCCGTCGCCCACGCGCTGGCTGGCCGCGCCGAGCCCATCCGTTCCACCCTGCGCCGGGCGGTCACCGACGCGCACACCACCCTGGAATCGGGGATCGAGGTCGGCCCGCACGGTGCACCCGAACCGGGACGGCTGCGCACCAACCGGGTGCTCCTGCCCGGACTAATCCTGATCGCCCCCCTGACCTGGGCGGTTCCGCCGGAGGAAGAGCACTGGCGCTGCCTGGCCCGGGCCTGTCTGGCCACCGATCAGATCGGCCGGAAGGCCAGCCGGGGCCGCGGCCGCGTGGACGTGCACCTGGCCCTCCCCGACGACCCGAACCCCCTCGCCACCACCCTGGCCCTGGCCGCACCCCCGGCCCGGGCAGGGGAGGCCCCACCACCATGACCCCCACCCGATCCCTGCCCCCCGGTCCAACCTCCACCCCCGCCGAGCACCTGGACCCGACCCACACCACGAGGCCCGCCTGCTCCCCGCTCCCCGGCCTGCCGGCGGACCCTGTCCGGCCCTTCGCTCCCGTCCGTCACTGGAATCCCTCCAGCCCCTCCCACCACCCGCACCCCCTTCGTCTCTCGGAGCTGACCCGGTCCGTGCACCCCGACCAACCCGCCCACCTCCCTCGGTCCCCGGACCCGCAAGAGCACGCAACTCCCGAACAGCGCCCGCCGTCCGGTCCCGTGAGCGCCTACCTCCCCCTGCGCTATGTGCTCACCGACTCCCTGGCGGTGCGTACGTCCTTCGACCCCCTGCGGGTGGACTCCGAGACCACGGTGAGCGGGCGCGCACAGCGCGGCATGCTCGCGGCGGCCCTGCGACGGGCCGGGCTGGAGAAGGAGCTCACCGCATGGGTGGCCAGGGGCGAGCACGTACGCTTCGCTCCGGCCCACCCCCGGCTCGAACAGCACGCCTGGGACGGGGCGCAGGTGGTCGCCCACCCGCCGCCCGCCCACCTGTACACCCCGGGCAAGGACGGGGACACCCTCGTGGACGTGTTCGCCCCCGGAGCGGACCGGCCGGGCGTCCCCTACCGGGCGGTTCGCGATCCGCTCACCCCGGACCGGTCACTGCGGGCGGCCGTGCGCACCACCGCCGAGCGTTATCTCGGACGCTCCCGAACCGGGGAGGCGGGCCAGGGCGTGCCCTTCTTCACCACGAGCCTGGACCCGGGACAGGTCTTCGAGGCCCGGTGGCAGTTGCGCGGCCCCGACCACGCCTTCCTGCGCGACCTCGCCGAGCGGATCGTCACCGTCCTGACCGACGCCGAGGGCAGCCTCACCCTCGGGGGCGGCGGCACCCGGGCCCACGGCGGGGTGACGGTGGGGCCGCTCCGCCCGGACCGGCTACTGTCCCCGGACCGGGTGGAGCGGCCGGGGGCGGACCGCTCCCTGCGGGCGGGGGAGGAGGTCGACCTCCTGCTTCTCTCGCCCGCGCTGCTGGTGGGCGAACAGGGCCAGGGCCGCCCGCACGCGTTGGTCCCCGCGGTACGCGAACTCCTGGCCCGGCGGTTGCCCGGCACCGCGGTGGCGGTGGTGGCCGCCCACGTGGAACCGGTACTGGTCGGCGCCTACCACCGCGCCTACCGGGGCCCGATGGCCCAGCGGTGGGCCGCCGCCCCCGGCTCGGTGGTGCGGTTGCGCGTGGAACGGGAGCTGACCACCGCCCTGGTCCGCGACCTGGAGGCCCATCCGCTGGGCGAGCGCCTCGTGGACGGGTACGGCCAGTTCACCCTGGCCGACCCGCCGCCGCCCCACCCCGAACCGCTCCCACCGACCTCGGAACCGATCAGCGCGCGCAGCGAGGGCACCGTCACCCTGCCCGACGGACGGGTGCTGCCCGCCCCCGCACCGCTGACCCCCGAACCAGATTCCGAGCTGGGCACCCTCTACGACGAACTCCTGTGGAACGCCGCCGCCCAGCGGGTCCGGGACCACGCCCGGGCCCTCGCCCAGGCCTCGGTGCACACCCTCGCCCCGCTCACGCCCAGCCTCCTGGGGCGGTTGCGCGAGGTGGTGTCCCACCCCGACCGCACCGCTGACGAGGCGTTGACCGCTCTCGGGGACACCCTCAACGGCGAGGATGGCCGTACCGCCCACAAAATCCTGCGGGAGCGGGCGGTGCGGGTACTGGAACGGGCCCGGCTGGTCCACCCGGGGGAGCAGCGTCCGGTCGCGGTTCACACCTGGCTGAGCGGGCTCTCGGGCGGGGCCGCCGCCGTCGCCTGGTGGCAGCGGAACCGCCCCCGGTTCGCACAGGACCCGGCCTACGCCCAGGCGCTGGCCGCCGTGGACCTGGCCTCGCCCGACGGTCTGCCCTCGACCGCCCGGGAGAGCGCTCTCTCAGCCGGCGCGCAACAGTGGGAGCGCCGCGCCTCGGCCCGGCTGTGTCTGCTGCTGGTCTCCTCCTGGCTTGCCGAGGCCGCGCGAGTCCTGCGTGCCGAACCGGACCGGGCCGGAGACGCGCAGTGCTGAACACCGGCCCCGGCCCCGAGCGCGCGCACGGCCCCGGACCGGCCGGAGCGGTCTGGGAGTTCGCCGTCCGGCTTCTCCTGCTCACCGACACCCACGTCGGTGCGGCTCGGGCCACCCCCCGGCACGCCGCCGAGAGCGACGTGGACCTGCACCTGGACCGTGATCCGCGCACCGGGGTGCCCCGGCTGCGCGCCACCACCCTCGCGGGCCTGCTCCGCCACGAACTGCTCGCGCGCACCGCCGACCCCGTCGGCGCCGCCGCGCTGCTGGGCTCCAGTGACGCGGGGGAACCCACCGGGGAGAGCGCTCTCACGACGCTGCCCAGCCCCCTGGACATCGACGACTCCCACGCCACCCTGCCGGAGGAGGCCGGTGTCACGGTTCGCGTGGGAACCCGGGTGGACCCGGCCACCGGCAGCGTGTTCCCCGGCCGGATGTGGCAATGGGAGGTCCTGCCGCCGGGCACGGTCTTCAACGCCCACCTGCGACTGCGTGTCACCGCACCGGCCGAGGAGGCCCATCTGCTCACCCTGCTGGCCCTGGCCGCCCGAGGGCTGGGCGACGACGGCCCGGGCATCCGGATCGGCGCCCGTTCGGGCCGGGGCCACGGGGCGGTCCGGGCCGTCCGCTGGGTCGCACGCCGCCACGACCTCACCGACGAACACGGCTGGTTCGCCTACCACGCGAGCGACTGGTCCACCCGTTGGCAGGAAGGGCTGGCGGCCCTCGCCACCCCCGACGAGCAGCCCACCGAGCGCCCTCTCCGCCGATGCGCGTCCAGCAGAGAGCTCCCGGTTGGGGTTCGGCCCGACCAGGGACGGACCTCCGGGAGCGGGGCCTCGCAGGACCAGACCCCAATGAGCGCCTTCCCGAGGTATCGGTCCGGTGCGGAGCTGGCCGGGCTCCTGGACGTCCTGCTGCGGGAGAACGGCCGGGCCGCTGCCGCGGCCCGTCTGGCGGCCCGGGCCGTGGGCGTGGACCGTCGGCGTCGGGCCGAACTGCGCATGCGGTTGCACGTGGCCGAGCGCCCTGAGCCCCTTCCCGCGGGGCGGCCACCCCGCTCCGGGGAACTGCGACCGGGGCTGCTGATGATCGGCGACACCCCCGCGGACGATCGACTGGCCGAGGTCGACCGCGCTCACCGGCGACGCCCGGTCGTCACCGGTACCGGCTCCGAGATCGGGAATCGGGCGGTGGAGCTGCGTCCGGTCCTGGGTGACACCGCACTGTTCGCCCTGTTCAAGAGGATCGGCGGTCGGCTCGTCCGCGACGCGGCCGAACACCTGGCGGGGGAGGAGGCCGGCTGGCGGGAGTGGCACGCGTACTGGTGGGGTGCGCAGTCACACACCGGAGGGGGCGACGAGCGCCCCGACACCCCGCCCGCCCCCTCCCGCGTGCGCCTGCGCGCCACCCCCGCCCTCACCGGCGGTGCGGCCCTGACCACCACTCGCCTGACCGTGGACGCACTGTTCGGTGACGCCGTGGACGGACGCCTGTTCACCACCGACCTGCACTGCGGCGGGTCGGCTGAGGTGGTCTTCGACGTCACCGAACCCGACGACGCCGTCCGAGGGCTGCTCGCCCTGGTCGTGCGCGAGCTGGCCACGGTCCCCCTGGACGCACTCGGTGCGGGCTCGGGGAGCGGAAACGGCAGACTCGTCGCCACCCGCGCGGTGCTGGTCAGCCACGAAGGAGACGGCTCCGAACCACAGGAGGTGGACCTGATCGCCGCCCTCGCGAACCCGCACGGCCGCGACGCCGAGGTCGCACGCGGTTGGCTGCCCGCCCTGCACCGCAGGATCCGCGCACCCCGACCAGCCGATGGCGGGGAGTTTTCATGAACCGGCACTCCCATGAACCTCCCACTCCGGTCGGAGTGGACGTCAGAGGGCTCTCGGCGGCGATGATCGACGAGGTCCTCGACGACGTGTTCGTCCGGGCCCGGCGCTGTCGTGCGCTCGACGCGGCCGGGCCGCCGGGAACCTCCGGCGGCCCCCAGTGGTTGCTGGCCGAGCTCGGGGACGGGAGGATCACCGGGGCTTGCCCGGGCGAGCGCTGGTCCCGCTCGGACACCCCGCCCACCGAGCAGCTCTCGGCGCCCTCACTGGATCCCGGCACCGACCGGTGGCGGGTGCTGGAGGTCCTGGTGTTCGGTCCGCACGCGCAGATCCGCCTGGGCGAGGGCGCGGCATCGGGGTGGGTCAGCGCCGAGGGGCGGCACGACGTCCCGGAGTGGTTGCGCCCCCGCGACCGGTCGTTCCTGCTGCAGGGGTGGCCCGGGGCGGACCACAGCCGCACCCTGGAGGGGGGCGTGCCCCGATCCGTGACCAGGGAGCCGTCAGGGGCCGAGGCGGTGCTCCCGGTGGCCTGGACCGACTTCTCCGGGCGGCTCCGGCCGTTGCCGGAGCGGGGCCGGGGCGCGCTGGAGAGCACCGGGACCTGGCTGACCGTCCGGGAGTACTGGGCGGCCGACCCCCTCACGGGCGCGGTGGGGGTGGCCTTCCACCGGCTCACCGGGCTGCGCGCCGGGACCAAGCCCACCGGCCCGGAGTTCGACGTCGGCACCGGTGACCAGGTAGAACCCGGGGGCCGGGATCGCGGCCGGGGGCAGGAGGAGGAACGCTGACGGTGGACCCGAGACAGATCGCCGCCGACCGGAGCCCGCACCGAACCACGGGCACCCACCAGGCCACGGCCCCCTTCCGCGCCACGGCGCCCTACGGACTGGTCCGCCTGGCCGAGGCCCCCGTGCCCGCGGCCGCGCTGCACCCCGACCACGACACCCGGGAGCTGCTCCGCTCACACGACCGCACCGTCCCGGGTACCCGTACCGGGTGGATCGATCTCACCCTGACCACCCTGACCCCCACCTTCGTCGGCCAGGCCCCGGGCCGGGGCCGCGTGCACCACTCCGCCCGCCTTCCCCACGGAGAGCGCTCCGTGCCCGTCGTGCCCGGCTCCACCCTGCGCGGCCTGGTCCGCAACACGCTGCGCATGCTCACCAGCGGTGAGAGCGGCCCGGTCAACACCCCCATGCTGTTCTTCCGCGCCCCGGTGCGCGTGGACCCCGGCGGCACCGACAGCTCCTTGTCCACGCGCGCCCGCCAGGTCATGGCCCAGCAGCACGACCACTACCGCAAACGCCGCGCCGGGACGCACACCAAGCAGGGCTTCCTGTACCGGTCACCCCAGGACGCGGGCTGGTACGTCGTCGAGGTCCCCGCCACGACGCTCGAGCCCGAACCGGGCCGGGTGCTCAAGGTGCCCTTCGAGGTACTCCGGCAGAGCCTGCGTACCTGGGATTTCGGAGTCGGGGACTTTCCCGACCCGCCCCGGAGCAACACCTACGTGCCCACCACCCACGAACAGCACGGCCGGCTCCAGCACCGCTGGGTCCACGCCGTCCACCTGCCAGGGCAGCACGGGGTCGCCGCGGTCGCCCCCACCTGCGGCGAAGCCCTCGCCCACCTGACCGCGCACGCGGGGTCCGGCGGCGGTGGCGGAGTGATCCCGGCCCTGGTGGTCCTGACCGGGGCCGCCGCCGGGGAGCGGCGCAACGCCTACCTGTTCCCCCAGCCCCCCAACCTGCGTACCGGCCGGCTCCCGGTCCCCGACGCCATGGTGGAGCTGTTCGAGTCCGCCGAGCAGGTCACCGGCTACCAGCGCGTGGCCTTCCCCGAGACGCTGGGAGCCGGGGGCGGCGACCCGGCCCGGCCGCCCGTCGCCGGAACCGGGGGCGGCGGACTGCCCCGGCGGAGCCTGGAACCGGTCTGGTTCGACGTGGACCCGTCCGGCCACGTGGTCTCCTTCGGCCGCTCCGGCGGCTACCGCATCGCGGTCAGCGACGACAACCCGATCCGCCGCGCCGTCCCCGGCCCGGTGCTCGGCCCCCAGCACGGTGACCCCGACCGCGCCGACCGGGCGGGGCGCACCGTGGACGTGTGCCGGGCGGTCTTCGGCGACGTCGACGTCTTCGCGGGCGAGGCGGGGGCGCTCAAGGGACGGGTCTCCTTCGGACCCGCCCTGGCCACCGAACCCGGACACCCGGTTCCGGTCCCCGGCCACGCCGAGGACTCCCGCCACCCCGGCCCCGACTACCCCGACGGCGCCGCCCTGCGCGTCCAACTGCTCTCCCCGCAGCGCGGCTGCTTCGCCAACTACCTGGTCCAGGGCCCCGACACCGCGGCAGGGGAGCGGCCGGACATCGTCACGTGGTCCCACGAAGGACGCATCCGCCTGGGCGGATACAAGACCTACCTGCACCGGCACGATCCCCGCCTCGGCTCGCCCGTCCGCTACGACGAACGCGCCCAGGACGAACTCGGGCTCGAGGTGATCCCCGCAGGATCCGAGGCCGCGCCGCCCCGGGACACCCAGCGCGACATCGTCCCGCTCCGCGACGGTCTCACCCTGCGCTCCCGTATCACCTTCACCAACCTCACCGACGCCGAACTCGGCGCGCTGATGCGGGCGCTGCTCCTGGCCAACCCGGTCGACGGCGGAGACCCCGCCGACCCCGAGCACGCCCACAAGGTCGGCATGGGCAAGTCCCTGGGCATGGGCAGTGTGCACCTGCGCCCCGAACTCCACCTGGTGGACCGCCGCGCCCGCGCCGCCGACCTGTCCCTGGACGCCGCCGCGGGGGTCACCGCCGCCACCCCCGGGCAGGTCACCGCCTTCCTGGACGCCTTCTCGACAACCCTGGCGGAGTACCGCGCGGTCGATGACTGGCGCCAGGTGGACCAGGTGGTGGACGTGCTCCTGGCCAGTCGTTGGCGCGGGCGCCTGCCGTGGTCGGAGACGGCGGTGATGTCCCTGCGCCAGTTCGCCGAGTACCCGGTCCTGCCCCCGCTCACCGAGCGCTTCGGGCTCACCGGACACTCCGGGAAGCCGGGGCGGCCTGAGAAACCCGGGCAGCCCGGGGGACCAGACGCAGGATGAGCAGCCCCACGGCGAACGACGCCGCGCTGCCGATCACCACCGCCACATGCATCCCGCTCAGGAACGCCGCCCGCGCGGACTCGGCCGCGCCCTCCGCCAACCCCGGAACCGCCAGGGTCTCGTTGAGCGTGCCCGCCACGTCGGGGCCGCTCAGCCGGAAGACCAGTGCCGCGGTCGCGCCCAGGGGAGAGATGCCCAGAGCGTTGCCGAGCTCGTTGCTGGTCCCGGCGATCGCGCCGGCCGCCCCCGCCCGCTCCGGCGGCACCGCCAGCAGCGCGGCGGTCAGCACGTCCAGCCCCAGCACCGACTGCGGGCAGATCCCGGTGAGGTCGCTGGTCGCGGCCCAGACCAGCAGGGACAGCAGCCCGGTGGCGATCGCGACGCGCTCCGCCTGCTGAGCGGCCAGCACGGGGTCACCCCGGCGCTGGCCCCTTCCCCGATCCCCTCCTGAGCTCGATCCTCCCGGTGGTCAGGGGCGGGCACGGGGAAGTCCGTGCGGGCCTCGCCTCCCCCGCGTTCATCTACCCCCGCCCCTGACCCTCTTCCTCCTGCACCTTCTCTCCTCGCGAGCTCGCTCCCATGAGCCCGCGCCCCTCCCGGGGTGTTGTCCCGCACCCCCGGGAGGGGCACCTCTTCGGCTGAGTCTGCGGCCCGGCTTCCGGCTCAGCCTCCAGGTCAGCTGTTGATGGTCTCGGCGAGCGCCTCCAGCAGGTCGGCTCGGCGGTCGGGGTCGTCCTGGGCGCCGCGCCACAGTTCGGGGACCTCGGGCCCCTCTTCCAGCAGGCGGCACAGCAGGGCGTCCAGGGAACCCCGCGGGTCGGCGTCGAAGGCCGCCCGGTGGGCCTGGGCCTCGGCCGCCAGTTCCTGGGCGAGCCAGCCCAGCCACACCTGTTCGGCCTCGCGCAGGACCTCGCGCCGTCGCCCGTAACCGTCGTCGTGACCGTCACCGTGCTCGGCGTCGCCCCCGGTCGGCACGGGCAGGTCGGGCACGGGGGTGTAGGGGGCGCTGCGGGCCCGGCCCCGGGCGCGCTGGACCAGTTCGAAGTGGCCGGGCATGTTCACGGCCATCCGCCCCAGGACCCCGGTGAGCCGCCGGGCCACGTCCTCACCGCTCAGGTTCGGCAGGAGCCCGCGCAGGAGCAGGCGGCGTCGCTGGTCGGGGGTGCGGCCGGGGTCGGCGTCACGGCCCGCGGCCAGTTCGGCGAGCTTGCGCAGCAGGTAGTCGCCGGTGGCGGTGGAGACCATCGGGGGTTCCTTGACCGCGGTGAGCGGGCGCCCGTGCAGGTCGGCGGCGGGGACCGCGCTGCCGTCCTCGGTGAAGGACACCGACTCGCCGGGGTGGATGTCCTCGGGCAGGTCGGCGGCGGGGTTGCCCCACCCGGCGGTGAGCACGAGCATGGCCAGGGCCTCCTGCTCGACCACGTTGGTGGCGACCCGGGCGACATCGCGCCGCTGCACCCAGCGGCGGGGGCGCTCGGAGAAGGCGCAGCGAACCTTGCCGTCGGGGGAGGGCTGCGGGTAGACGCGGCGCAGGTTCTTGTAGGACCGGTCGCGGCGTTCGTCGTCGAGGGCGTCACGGAGCCGGTGCGCGGCGGTGCGGTCCACGGTGTGCGCCGAGCCCGCAGCCGTGCCCGTGATGGTGCCCGCGCCGGACACGCTCTTGGCACCTACCGAGCGCCGCTTCTCGGGCACGGCGGCGAGCGCGCTCGATGCCACGCCCGCGTCAGCCGCCGCATCGGTCATGACGGCGACCATGCGCACGGCGATGACGCTGCGCGGATCGCCCTGGTGCCGCTCGCACGGACAGTGTTCGAAGCACAGGTCGACATAGTCGCAGAACTGCTCTGAATGGCCGACGCAGCCCTGCGCGGTTCCGTCCGCCGAGCATGGTCCGCATCCCAGCACGCGCGTGAACACGTGCAGGAAGGTGGCCGAACCGAACAGCTCCCCGGCGGAGCAGTGGTACTTGCTCACGGACTCTTCTCCCCGGATGTTCCGGGGCTGGGACGCTCCCCCAGCCCTTCCGGGGAAACGTGCGAACGAGGCGTGAGACTCGTGATGACACTCCTGCGTTAACGGGAGGTCGTACAACAAAATATGGCCAGTGTGGCTGAAATGTCAATTATCGACCATGGAACCGAATGCGACTAGCCGCAAAAGAGGCTAATAAAACGGTCATAGAAAACAGTGGTCCCAGAAGCAACAACGGTGTTTTGCTCCTGGTGGCGGTGCCCGTCGCCCGAAAGGGTGTCCGAGAGAGGGCGGTGAGAGCCTCGGAGCGGGGTGCGTCGCGGCGGTCCGGGCGAAGCGGGCGGTCGGCGGGGAACAAGAGTTACGGGAGGTCGCTGGATGTCCGTGGTCAATCTGACACCGCATGAGGTGACAGTGGTCGACGAGCACGCGCGGGTGATCCGGACCTGGCAGGGGTCGCCCGACCCCGCCCGGGTCGAGGCCGTGCGCGTCCACCTCCAGGAGGTGGAGGGGATTCCGTTGCTGGCGGAGGAGCGCACCCGCGCCCGCCTGCCCGAGCCGGTGGAGGGTGTCTGGTTCATCGTCTCCTCCGTGGTGAGTTCGGCCCACCCGGAGCGGCACGACCTGCTGGTCCCCTCCGACCTGGTGCGTGATGACAAAGGCGTGGTCAGGGGGTGCCGTTCCTTCGTCCTCACCTGCGCTCCGGTGTACGAGCGCGAGTACGGGCACAAAGGGGAGAAAGTTCTCCAGTGAGGTTTTCTCAGCGAAGATCATTTCCACTGCCTGTTGAGGACAAGAGCCGCACGGGCGATGTCTCCGATCCGGCTCGGGCTAAGCGTGACGTACTTCAGCGTCCGCCAGCGCTCCTTGAGTTCGGCGGCGGTGCGCTCACCGAGCGCACGCACGTGCCGCAACAGCGCGTTATACATCCGTGTGTCCACGTGCAGAGCCCCTTCGCCCTGGCCCGTAGGGCGCTTGATGGGGGTGTGCACGCCGATACCGGCGCCTTGGTAGCCCTTGTCAGCCAGGGTGGGCAGGCCCTCGGCCGCTGCCTTGTACAGGGCGGGCAGGGCGTGGAGGCGGGCGGCGGTGATGTCGGGGGTGGATCCGGGCTCGACTGCGGAGACCCACAGCGGGGTGCCGTCCGGTGCGGATAGGAACTGGATGTTGCCGCCGAAGGCCTTGTGTTTTTGGCTGAACCACAGGTCGTTGCCGTTCTCGCGGACGCCCGCGAGGCGGTCGGAGGCGATCAGCGTGCCGTCCAAGACTACGCGCGCTATCCCTTCGTTGTGGCAATTGGCCAAGACTTCGTGCAGGTCGGGGGCCTGGCCGGCGAGGACGTCGATGCCTTCGTGTAGGTAGCGGTAGCTGGTGGCCTGGGAGATTCCGGCGTCACGGGCCAGGCAGTGCACACAGCCGCGCTCACGGAACCAGCGCAGCACCAGCACCGCTTGGCGGAACGGCCCGAGTGCCCGTGAGCCCTTCGGAGTGGCGATGCTTCGGCGGTGGGCGGCCAGGTGTCGGGCGAGGAACTCGACGATGTGGCGTGGGACGTCGAGGGTGGCAGAATAGGTGACCAACGTGAAGCCTCTGGTGGTTACGGACATGATCTTGTGGTGAGACCTGTCCTACCAGGGGCTTTACGTCTGCTCGCATCCAGGTGCCACTCGTCCGGCCCGGCGGGGATCCGAAAATCACCCTGCTCCGCAGAGATCATTTCGCTGAGAAAACCTCAGGTGCGCCACGAGGCGCTGTTCAAACACATATCCGAGTGGAGGTGAAAGCAACTCCGCCGCCTTCTCGTCGTAGCGAGAAGGTGAAGCAAGGGGCAGTCTGAAGCGGAGATCGCCGCCAAGGACGGGAAGCAGCCCTGACAATGCCTGGATGGCCCAGTACTACCGGATGGGTCATGCCGCGGTTAGCGAGATGGGACGGTATACGAAAGGAACCGGTGCCATAAAACCCCCTAATTTTTCGCCAGCTCTAACCCGGTGGATCCGGGCTGGAAAGCAGTGCGCATCCACCAACGGAGAGGACCATAGTTCTCTCTCGTGGTGGAAAACTCCCGAGCCGGTATGTGAGATCTGGCAGGGAGGCCCTGGTGAAGGTCTACGGCGTAACCAGGGCGATACTGCGGGGGTAAAGCCGGGTACCTCGCCCGTCGATCGGAGAACAGCGAACGTGGGAACCACCGGTCCTCACTCCCTTCCCTTCTCGATGCCATCGAGAAAGGAAAGGATAGGTGCGATGCTCACCGAAGAAGGCCAGTGGGGCGGAGACGCCGTAGTAGTCCGAGACCGGGAAAGCCGGTCACATGGCGAAGGGCGGCAGCGATTCCAAGGAGAACACAGGTGAATGCAAGATCCGAAGACGCACCGGTGAACACCGGAGCTTCGATCGTATGGCCGGATTCCGATACCGCCTACTTTCGGGTACGGAAGATGCAGACCAAACTCCATCAATGGGCGAAGGAGGATTCTTCACGCAGGTTCGATGACGTATTCAACCTGGTCTATGATCCGGCGTTCCTGGTCGATGCGTTCGAACGCACCGCCCGGAACAAAGGTGCCAGGACAGCAGGAGTCGACGGGGTCACCGTGCACATGGTCCGATCCCGTATCGGAAGGGATGCGTTCCTCCAACAGGTGCGCGACCTGCTCAAAAGCGGGGAATTCCGACCCAGTGAAGTACGTCGGGTGGCGATCCCCAAAGCGGGCGGGAAGCTGCGCAAGCTGGGGATCCCCACCGTGATCGACAGAGTGGTTCAGGCATCACTGAAAGCGGTGCTGGAACCGGTCTTCGAGGCGGACTTCCTTCCCTGCTCCTATGGTTTTCGGCCCAACCGGCGCGCTCAGGACGCGATCGCCGAGATCCACAGCCTCGCCTCACCGGTGAAGAACCACCACTGGGTTCTGGAAGCCGACATCAAAGCGTGCTTCGACGAGATCGATCACACCTCTTTGATGGATAGGGTGAGAGGACGGGTCAAGGACAAGCGGACCAACGCGCTGGTGAAATCGTTCTTGAAATCCGGCGTGATGACACAGTCCGGGAATCGAGAGGAGACCATCACCGGGACGCCGCAAGGCGGAATCCTGTCACCGTTGCTGGCCAACATCGCGTTGTCAGCACTGGACGAATACATCGCAGCGCAATGGGAAACCAGTGCATACCGTAGACGTGTTCGTCGCCAGAAGGGAATCGGTAACTGGAAACTGGTTCGTTACGCTGATGACTTCGTCATCATGGTGCAAGGGAGCCGTGACCGGGCCGAGGTCTTGAAAGAAGAGGTGAGCCAGGTACTGACCCCGTTAGGGCTGCGCTTGGCCGAGGAGAAAACCGGGGTTGTCCATATCGACCAGGGGTTCGATTTCCTCGGGTTTCATATTCGCCGCAGGGTGAAGAGAGGGACCCGACGTCGGTACGTCTACACCATCCCGTCTAAGAAATCCGTTCAGGCGATCAAGGACGGGGTGCGGCGGGCAACGAACAGACCCACCCGGAACACGGCCACCGAACGCAAGATCGCGGAGGTGGACACGATGGTTCGGGGGTGGGCGAACTACTTCCGTCATGGTGTGTCCAAGAAGATGTTCTCCACTGTGGATTCCTTTTCCTGGTGGAGGTTGTCTTCTTGGATCCGCCGCAAGCACTCCAATATTGGTCTGCGTGAGTTGAGGCGGCGGTTCACCGATCGTGGGTGGCGGCTCGCCTATCAGGGATCTGTTTTCCGTGGCGCATCCAACGTCACGGTGTCCCGGTATCGGTTCAGGGGGTATTCGATTCCCACCCCGTGGACCACACGACCTGCAACCTGTTGAGGAACCGTGGAGAGCCCGTTGCGTTGAAAGGCGCACGGCGGGTTCGGAGGGCGGGCCGTGGAAACCTGTCGTGAGTGATCACGGTAAGGCGCCACGGTCCGACCCTACTGATCCACTGCGGTTAAAAGTAGGCACAGCGTTAAAATGTGATCACTGTGGACACGGGTGAGTACTGTGGTCCCGTTCCTGTTGTCTGGTGACGGCCGCAAACGGTACGTCCTGGAAGGGAAACCGTGGCCGCCGCCCCCCGTGTCGCCGTCGTCCTCGTGGGACAGAACCCCACCCCCGCCCTGCTCAGCGCCCTGACCCTGCCCGTCGACCACCTTCTTCTGGTCGCCAGCGACGGGACCCTGGCCGTGGCCCGCCGGGTCGCCAGCGCCGTCGAAGCCCTGGCCGCCGACCGCTCCGTGCGTGTCCTCAGCGTGGGCTCGGACCCGCACGACCCCGGCGGGGTCACCGGACTACTGGAGAGTGTCCGCACCGCACTGAACGGCCGACCCTGGTACCTGGACTACACCGGCGGAACCAAGGTCATGAGCGTGGCAGCCGCCCTGCACCACGAACACGCACTGCCGCCCGAGGCCCGCGCCTGGCGCTTCTACCTGGACTCCCACAGCGACCTGTTGCGCAGCGCCGACACCGCCAGCCCCGGCCGCCCGGTGACCGGGCACGGCGTCGACCTGCGCACCCTGGCCGGGATCCACGGCGCCCGCTGGTTGGCCGACCGCGACCCCAAGCCCCTGCGCCTGTTCCTGGACGGCGGCCCGGCCGCCCTGGCCGAGGCGTTCCCGAAGCTGCCCGAGAGCGAACTCAACGGAATCGCCGCGGAGGGGCGTGTGCTCGCCCACCTGCGCCGGTTGCTGGGCGGACGGCCCGACAGCGAGGTCCTGGGCTCGCGCAGGGTCGCCGACCCCTTCCGCCCCGGCGGATCCATCGCCGACTTCGACATCCTGGTCCGGCACCGGCACCGGGTGCTGTGCGTGGAGACCAAGACCCGCGCCGAGGACGTGGTAGCCCGCGCGGGCTGGACCGTGGCCAAGGCCCGGCGGGTCTTCGGCGGGGCCACCCACGTCCTTTTCGTCTACTCGGGCCCGGTCGTGGCCGACCTGCGCGACCAGGTCACCGCCTACAACCCGGCGCTGTCCGCACGCCACGTCCACGTGTGGAACCTGGACACCCTTACCGAGCGGGTGAACTCCTTCGACGCGGTGCGTGACGCCTTCTTCCCCAGCCTGGCCGACACGCCTCCGAGGGCGGCCGTCCCCGCCGTGCTCCCACCCGGACCCGCTCCCGTCCCCGAACCCGGGCCGCCGACCGAACCGCCCGCCCACCACCCCGGGCCGGAGGAGGCCCCGCTCCTGGTCACTCCGCTGGGCGGAAGCCGCCTGGGCGCCCTGGCCGCCATGCACGCCCACCGTCCGGCCCGCGCGCTGGTCCTGCCCTCCAAGCAGAGCCTGCGGGCCAGGGTGCGCGAAGCCGCCGCGCGGGCCCTGCGCGCCGCCGAGCTGCCGGACGCACCCGCGGCCGACAGCGCCGCCCTGCGTGCCGAGGGCTACCGGGACCGGGTGCGCCTGGCCGCCGACCCGGTGGACGGCTACGACTCCGGCGCGGTCCAGCGGGCCGTCCAGGAGTGGATCCAGGCAGAGCGGGGGCGTGGCCCGGGCGAACGCGACGGCGCCCCCCGCCCGGTGGTCGTGGACATCACCACCGGGACCAAGGCGATGAGCCTGGGCCTGGCGCGGGCGGCCCGGCACGTCGGGGCCTGCGCCACCTACCAGCTGCCCAAGGACCGGGCGGTGGTGTGCCTGACCCACGGCCGCCGGGGGTTGGCGGGGCGGGCGCGGATCGACTGGTCGCTGGTGCTGTCCGGGTACGAGCCCCTGTCCGTGCCCCTGGGCGAGATGGTCACCGGGCCGGCCAGGGACCAGGTGGACGTCGCTCTGCTGGAGCGGGCCGGATCCGCTCTCGCCGAGGCCGCCACGGGGGAGTGCGGGGTGTGGTGGGACGTCTCCCTGAGTGACCCGCAGGGGTTCCTCACCGCACAGGAGCGGCCCGGGCTGGTGCTGACCTTCGACGATCGCGCGGTGGGGCTGGCCGCTCCGGCCCGGCTGCGCCGACGCACCGCCGAGGGCCCGTTGCGGGGGGTGAGCCCGGGTGCGTGGGCGCAGAGCGTGTTCGCGGCGACCACGCACCTCAACGCGCGCTGCGACGTGGCCGGGAGGGTACTGGCCCTGACCCGGCCCGGGCGGAACGTGACCCGGGCGGGGGAGCTGGTCGACTGGATCGCCCAGGCCGATCCCGAGGCCCCGGACCTCACGGAAGAGCTCAACTTCGGTGAACCGCTGCGGCCGCTGGTCGTGGCGGTGGATCCGGAGGCCGAGGCGGTCGACTGCGCTGCGCTCAACACGGATGTCAGCCAGCTCTGAGCGCGGTCGGATGTTTCGTCTGGGTGTTTTGTCTTATTTGTTACGCGTGGGGTGCCAACCGGTCCATACCGGAGATCGTCCTTGATGCGACACGTCCCCCTCGCATGAATGGAGCCGCCGCGTGCGGTACCGATCCACCCCGGCCCTGGCGGCCGGGGCCCTGAGCATGGCCCTGCTGACGGGGTGTTCCCTGCTCCCGGTCCTGGAAGAGACACGGGACGCCGCTGTCGAGCAGTTCGGCTCGGCCCTCGAACTGGAACGCTTCCGCTCCCAGCACGTGAACTGGCAGCCCTGCTACACCCGCTCGGAGATCGACGAGATCCTCGAGTTCTGGCACGTGGACGAGGACTGGCAGCGGAATCTGGAATGCGGCGCCATGGTCGTCCCCCTCGACTACTCCGCCCCCGAGCGCGAGCGGATCCAGATCGCCCTGGTCCGCCAGCCCGCCACCGGCGACGCCGAACAACGGCGGGGCTCACTGGTCCTCAACCCGGGCGGCCCAGGCGGATCGGGCCTGGACATGCTCTTCGACGAGGTGTTCAGCCCCGAGATCCGGGAGGCCTACGACCTGGTCTCCTTCGACCCGCGCGGTGTGGGCGGCAGCGCTCCGGTGGCCTGTCACGGCACCGGGGAGGAAGAGGGGGCAGACCGCTGGGCCGACCTGCTGGCCTGGGACCTGGAACCGGACGACCTCGGCGACGACGACCTCCGGGAGCTCGACGGACTGGCCCGCGAGTACGCGCACGCGTGCGCCGAGGAAGCGGGCGAGGACTTCCTCGCGCATATCGGCACGGTCAACGTCGCCCGCGACATGGACCTGGTCCGCCAGGTCCTGGGCGACGACGAGCTCTCGTACGTGGGCTACTCCTACGGGACCCACCTGGGTTCGGTGTACGCCGAGCTGTACCCCGAGAAGGTCGGGTCGATGGTCTTGGACGGCGGTGTGGACCTGGACGTCTCCCCGGCGGACACACTGATCGACCAGATCGGGAGCTTCCAGGAGACCTGGGAGCTGTTCGTCGAGGACTGCGCCGAGTACCGCAACAACTGCGCGTTCACCGGGCCGGACCGGGCCACCGAGGAGATGTCCAGGATCCTGGCGTCCCTTGACGAGGAACCCCTCGTCATCTACGACCCGGAATGGGCCAGCGAGGAGGTCGTGATCGACGGCGCGACCATGCTCGACATCACCATGCTGACCCTCTACCACGAGGAACTGTGGCCCGACCTCAGCGACGGCCTGGCGGACGTGGCCGCCCAGGACCACGGGCGCGCCGGCTACTTCCTGGGCTACCTGTACGTGGTGGCCTACGGGCACCCGGACGAGGAGTTCGACGAGGCCGACCAGGTGAACGCCGACACCACGCGGACCGCCATCGAGTGCGCCGACCACCCGGTGGACGCCGCGGACCTGGGCACCTCCGACCACCGCGAGCTCCTGGAGCGCGGCCACGAGGCCTCGGAGCTGTTCGGCGGTCTGGCGGTGTGGCCCCTGATGGTGTGCTCGCACTGGGTCCGGGGCGAGGAACCGCCGACCGGGTTCACGGCTTCGGGCGCCCCGCCGATCGTGGTGGTCGGCACGGTCGGCGACCCGGCCACCCCCTACAGCTGGTCGCAGAGCCTGGCCCAGCGGTTGGAGAGCGCGACCCTGGTCACCTACGAGGGGTCGGGACACGGGGTATATGGCTTTGATCGCAACGAGTGCGTCGACGAGGTGATCGACGCCTACCTCCTTGAAGGCATCACCCCCGGTAGCGGGCACTTCTGCCAGCCCGTCGGCTGATCGGGCCGGTACAGCCCGATCGGACCCTGGCGAAGGCCGGTGCCCCGGCCACCGGCCCGTGCGCAAGGATGGTGGCCGGGGCGCGGCTGCCTGGCCGCGTGTGAAACGAAACGGTGGGGCATACGGGCCATGCGCAAAACGGTCGGTGGGGTTCGGGGGAGTGCGCTGGGGAGCGCACTGGTACTGCTGGTCGCGGGGTGTACCGCACCGGAGGAGGACACGGGGGCGCCCGACGCGGGCAGCGTCGAGTGGGCGCCCTGCCTGTCCGAGGAGGAACTGGACGAGGCTCCCGAGTGGGGCGGTGACCCGGACTGGCTCCAGGACCTGGAGTGCGGGACGGTCGCCGTCCCGCTCGACCACGCCGACCCCGACGGAAGCACCGTGGAGCTGGCCCTGACCCGGCGCCCCGCCGGCGGATCCGCCGGCGAGCGGATCGGCTCCCTGGTGCTCAACCCCGGCGGCCCCGGGGAGTCCGGGGTGGCGATGCTCGACCACCCGCTCTTCGACGAACAGATCCAGGACGCCTTCGACCTGGTCGGCTTCGACCCCCGCGGGGTGGGCGAGAGCGAGGGGATCGCCTGCGGCGACTGGTACGCCATGGACGAGGCCCGCCGGGCGGTGACCGACCCCGGGGACGTCACCGACGCCGATCTGGCCGCGCTGGAGGAGAGCGCCCGCGCCTACGCCGACGACTGCGCCGAGACGGTGGGGGAGGACTTCCTCGCCACCATGGGCACGGTGAACGTGGTCCGCGACCTGGACCTGCTCCGGGGCGCGCTGGGCGACGAGCAGCTCACCTTCGTGGGCTTCTCGTACGGCACCTACATCGGCGCCCTGTACGCGGAGATGTTCCCGGAGAACACCCGTGCGCTGGTACTGGACGGGGCGGTGGAGACCGAACGCCCCAACGTGGAGGTCGCCGCCGACCAGGCCGACGCCTTCCAGGCCGCCTGGGACCTGTTCGTCGCCGAGTGCCTGGGCGGTCCGGGCTGCCCGTTCAGCGGGTCGGACGCGGCGGACGCGGAGATGGGGGAGCTCCTGGACCGGCTGGACGCGGACCCGCCGGTGGTGCGGGACATGCCGGTGGACGGGGTCACGCTGCTGGGCATGGTGAGCCTGCAGCTGTACCACGAGGACGCCTGGGCCGGCCTGACCGAGGCCCTGGCCGCCGTGGCCGAGGATCCGGCGCAGGCCGGCCCCGAACTGGAGCGGCTCTACGACGACACCTACGGTCAGGACGAGGAGCCGGCGCAGGACGGCGAACCGGCGCCGACCGGGCCGGAGGACTCCGTGGCGCCCGGCCCGGAGTTCGGCGGACCGGACACCGAGGCCGCCCTGACCGCGGTGAACTGCGCTGACCGGGTCGACCCCACCGATCCCGAGGTCTACCGGGACACGGCCCAGCGGGCGGCCGGGGACTCCCCGTTCTTCGGCACCGGCCTGGTGTGGGAGCAGCTGCCCTGCGCCTACTGGGTGGACACCGAGGAGGCGCCCACCGGGTTCTCCGCCCCCGACGCCCCGCCGATCCTGGTGATCGGCACGGTCGGTGACCCGGCCACCCCCTACACCTGGGCCGAGGAGCTCTCCGACCAGCTGGCCACCGCGACCCTGATCACCTACGAGGGCAACGGGCACACCGCCTACGGCTACGGGATGAGGTGCGTGGACGAGGCCGTGGACGCCTACCTGCTGGAAGGTGAGGTTCCGGAGGCCGGACTCTCCTGCCCCGCCTGGTAGGTCCCGCCCGGTAAAGGGGCGGTGGCACGGAGTGTTTACCCGCCCACCGGGATGTTCTCCGCGCTTCCAGCCATGACCACTCAGAGTATGGAACTTTCGATGGTTCCTTACTCGGAGTAGAGGTGGATGTGCGGGTGCGCTGTACGGGTGGGCGGGTACTCGGGGCCGCGGGGCTGGCGGCGGTACTGGTCGTCACGGCCGGTTTCGCCCCGGCCGACCAGTGGGACGGTCAGCGCACGTTCTACGGCCAGTACATCGACTGGGCCCCGTGCCTCACCCCGCAGGAGCTCGCGGCGGCCGAACCGGCCGAGGGGGACCCGGACTGGACGGCCCGGTTGGAGTGCGGCACCGTCACCGTCCCCGTCGATCACGGTGACCCCCGGGGCGAGACGATCGAGACAGCGGTGGTCCGGCACCCAGCCCAGGGCACCCTCGAACAGCGCCGGGGCTCCCTGGTGTTCAACTTCGGCGGACCGGGCGGCGCGGGGGTCGAACGGTTCAGGTCCGGGCCGCTGCCCGTGAGCAGGCAGATCCGCGACTCCTTCGACCTCGTCTCCTTCGACCCGCGCGGGGTGGGGGAGAGCGCGGGCTTCACCTGCTCGGAGTGGGACGCCATGGAAGAGCCCCTGGCGCGGGTCCGGGGTGTCGAACCCGCGCAGGTCAGTGAGGAGCAGCTCCGGGAGCTGGATCGCGCGGCCGGGGAGTTCGCCCGGAGCTGCGTGGACGAGGTCGGCGCGGACTTCCTCGCCACCATGGGCACGGTGAACGTGGTCCGCGATCTCGACCTGATCCGCGATGCCCTGGGCGACCCGAAGCTGAGCTATGTCGGCTACTCCTACGGCACCCACATCGGCGCCCTGTACGCGGAGATGTTCGCGGAGCGGACCCGTGCCCTGGTCCTGGACGGTGCGGTGCAGCTCGAACGGGACGTCATCGCCGACGGCATGGAACAGAGCGAGGGCGCGCAGACCGCCTGGGAGGCCTTCGTCGCCTACTGCCTGGACGGGGCCCCGGAGTGCCCGTTCACCGGTGCGGAACAGGCTCCCACCGAGGCCGAGGCGCTCCTGGCCGGACTCGACGCCGACCCGATCGCCGTCGAGGGGCAGAGGATCGGCCGACACGAGATGCTCGCGCTGCTGAGGGACTCGCTGTACCTGGAGCGGCAGTGGGAGGGGGAAGCCCGCCTCCTGGCGCGCATCGCCGCGGGCGACACCGGGGACGATTTCGTCCAGGCCTACCTGGCGCGTTACGTCGCCGGCCAGGAGGAGGACCCGGGCGCGACCGAGTCGGCCTTCACCGCGGTGCAGTGCGCCGACCACGTCAGGCCCACCGACCCCCGCTCCTACCGCAAGGGCGCCCAGCGGGCCGCGGACCTCTCCCCGTTCTTCGGCGGTGGCGAGGTCTGGTCGTTCCTGCCCTGCGCCCACTGGCCCGACACCGAGCTCGTCCCTACCGGGGTGAACGCCCTGATGGCGCCGCCGATCCTGGTCATCGGCACGCTGAACGACCCCGCCACCCCGTACGTGTGGGCCGAGGAGCTGGCCGAACAGCTGGTCACGGCGAGGCTCTTCACTTACGAGGGCGGCGGGCACACCGCCTACGCTGGCGGGCGCGCCTGCGTCGACGGTGCGGTGGACGCCTACCTGCTGGAGGGCGAGCTCCCCGAGGCGGGCGCCTCCTGCCCGGGCGAGCTCTGACCCTGTTCGCCTCGTTCTTCCGTGTCCGTCGGGAAACGCACGAACAGCAGCACCAGGGCCATCGCCCCCACGCCCGCGGCCAGCACCAGGTGGCCGGTGGCGATCGAGGTGGCCGCCATCAAGGGGCCGAGCAGCAGCGGGGACAGGAACTGCCCGACGAAGACCAGCGTGCTGGAGACCGAGCTCACCCGCCCCATCACCGGGGCGGGTGCCAGCACACCCATGAGCACGGTCAGCGAGGTGAGCCACACCCCGCCGCCCGCACCCAGCAGAACGGCGGCCGCCACCAGGGCCGGGACCGCGTCGACCAGCCCCAGCAGGAGGAAGGCGGCCGTCCACAGTGCGGCGGTGGTCCGCAGCAGCGCGTTGATCCCCGCGGCCCGGCGCAGGCGGGCGTAGAAGAGCCCCACCAGGGCGGAGGTCCCGGTCAGCAGGGACACGTTCACCGAGACCGCCACCGGGTCGTGCACGCCGAGCTCGGCCAGCCGCGGGGGCAGGAACACGAGCAGCCCGTAGGTGATCACCATGTACGCGCTGGACAGCGCGAACACCCCCAGCAGTGCGGGCCGGGCAGCGAGCGCCGCGCGCAGGGTGGTCGCTCCGACAGCTGACCCGCCGGTGCCGGAGGCCGCTCCGGTTTCGGGTGTGCTGACCAGGAACAGCGCGGCCACACCCAGGGGAATGCCGATGAGGAACACGGCGAACGGCGCCTGCCAGGAGATCCCGCCCAGAGCGCCGCCGAGGAGCGGCCAGGCCACGCCGCCCAGGCTGACGGCGGTGGTCCGCCACCCCATCACCCGGTCGCGGTCACGGCCCCGGTATCCGTTGAGGAAGGCGACCGTGAGGGCGGAGAGCGCCATGGCCGTGCCGATCCCGAACACGACCCGACTGGCCAGCAGCAGTGTGTAGTCGTCGGTGACCAGCCCGGCCCCGCCCGCCAGCCCGTAGACGAGCAGACCGACGAACATCGGGCCGCGCACCCCCACCCGGTCCACGAGCCAGCCGGTGAGAGGGCTGACGACGGCGATGGTCAGCCCGTTGAGGGTGAGCAGGGTCCCGGCCTGGGTGGAACTGATCCCCAGACCGGATCGGAGGAGTTCCAGCACCGGCATGAGGATCGTGCCGGACATGGCACCGAGGGTGGAGGCGAGCAGGAGGACGGCCAGTGTGCCGTGCCGCCGTTGTGTCGAGGGGGTTGGGGGGTTGGCTGGGATCGCCGTTTCGGGCATGGGGGTCCCTTAGAAAGTGCCATTGAGTGGCATTAGTTACTTGGGGGCACTTTATGCCCGGGGGCTCATCTTTTCCAGGGGTCCGGGAAGGGGCTGGCTAGGATGCGTGGCATGGCCGTGAACGACACCGAGGGCACACCCCTGTCCCTGCGCGAACGCAAGAAGCAACGCACGCTGGAGGAACTTGCCGACTGCGCGGCCAGGCTCTTCGAGGAACAGGGCTTCGAGGCCACCACCCTGGAGGAGGTCGTGGCGGCGGCCGAGGTCTCCAAACGGACGTTCTTCCGCTACTACGCCTCCAAGGAGGCGGTCGCCCTGGCCCCCGAAGGGCTGCTGTGGGAGCGCTACGTCGCCGAGGTCGCCGACCGGCCCCTGCGCGGAGCCGTGCTGGACACCCTGCGCACCGCCCTGCTCGACACCGTCGAGGCGATGCCGCCGGGATGGGAGGAACGGTTCTACGCCTGCCGTCGGCTGGCCGCGCACAGTCCCACTCCGGCGCTGCGCGAGCACACCGTCGTCTCCTCGTTCCACGCCCAGTCGGAGCTCACCGCCATTCTCGAACGCCGCCTGGGCATCAGTTCCGAGGCCGACGTCCGGCTGCGGATGCTCGGGGAGTTCGCGCTCAGCGCCTGGCGGTGTGGAGCCAAGGAATGGGTGATGGGCCGCGAACCCGGGCAGATCGGGCACCCGGCCATGGACGCCACCCCCGACCCCCGCGACGCCGCGACCGCTGTCCGGGTCCGGGGCGGGCGCGAACGCCTGCTGCGGCGGGTGGACGAGGCCTTCGCCGCGATCCCCGCCAGCCTGGCGCTGTCCGCTGACTGACCACCGCCCGCCCCTCCCTCTGCCGGATGACACGGTTCCCCCGTATGGGGGAGGTGCGCCCGGGCCGAGTCGAACAGACTCGGACACGAGCGGGACAGCCGAGCGTGGGGACGGGTCATGGACGTGTGGACACGGGGGCCGGAACGGGCCGTCACGGGGGACGGCCCGAGGCGGACCGCGCCCGTGCGGCTCGGCTACGCGGCAGCCGCGGCGGGTCTGCTGCTGGGAGCCGCGCACCTGCTGGTCACCGGCTGGTTCGCGGTCTCCGGACAGCAGGAGGCCTCAGCGGGCTACCTGGTCTGGGTGATCGGCCCGCTCGTCGTCACCCTCGGGTTGGCCGCCGCGGCCATCGCCCTGGTGCGCCCCGGGGCGGGACGGGCCCCGAGGCGCGGGCTGACCTGGGTCACCGGCACCGCCGCGGTGCTCTGCTTCCTGCTCAGCGCGGTCGGGTTCGCGTCGCTGTTCTTCGGTGCGAGCCCGACCTCCCTCTTCTTCGGGCCCGGGCCCTACGCACTGCCCGGGGCGGTGCTCTTCGGAGCCCTCACCCTGAGTGCTCGGTCGGCGCGGGGTCGAAGGCTCCCTCCGGCGGATCCAGCCGCGCGGCCTCCCGGTAGCGCCCCGGGGAGCGGCCGAACTCCCGTTTGAAGGCGCTGGCGAAGGCGAACTGGGACGAGTACCCGACCCGCGTCGCGATCGCGTTGATCGGCGCGTCGCTCTCGCGCAGCAGCTTTCCGGCGGTGGTGAGCCGCCACCACGTCACATAGGCCAACGGGGACTGGCCCACCAGCGCGGTGAAGCGCCGGGAGAAGGCCGCCCGGGACAGCCCGGCCCGCTCGCCCAGCTCCGCCACCGTCCACGGGTGAGCGGGGTCCAGGTGGACGGCCTGAATCGCGGCGTGCACGGCCGGATCGCGCAAGGCTCCCGCGAAACCGCATCCGGGGCCCTCTTCGGTGGCGGCCTCCTCCAGGTAGGTGCGCAGGATGTAGACGATCAGCATGTCCAGCAGGTGGGGGACCAGGGTGTCCCCGCCGGGCCGGTGCGATCCCAACTCACGGCCGAGCAGACCGACGGCGAGCGGTAGCTCGGAGCGTTGGCCCACCCGCGCGGGCAGGTGCACCACGGCGGGGAGCTCGGTGAGCAGGGGGTGGGGCCGGGTGGGACCGGCGTGGTAGAAGCCGCCCACCGTGACGCAGGTGGGTTCCCCCGAAGCGGCGTCCCCGACGGAAGTGGCACCGAACCGCTGGAAGGGCTGCGGGAACTCGTTGGAGCACGTCAGGTTCGGAACCGGCTCACCCGGCTCGGGCAGCATCAGCTCGCCCCGATCCCGGAGGAAGTCCACACAGTTCAGGTCCAGGGGCGCCACGGAGGGGTCGCTGGTCAGGGAGTGTTCGTGGCCCCGGGGCAGGAAGAGCACGTCGCCCGTGCCCAGCTGGACCGGTTCACCGCCGTCAACCAGCAGCCAGCAAGACCCCTGGAGCACGACCTGGAACGCGGCCGCGGGCGACTCTCTTCCGGTGAAGCGCATGCCCCACAGGGCGTACCACTCGACCCTGGCCGAACGCGGCTGCCCGGTGCGCACCGTCGAGATCACGTCACTGAGTACGTCCATGCTCCCACCGTATCCACACATACCCCATGAAGAGACGACTGAGTATAGAAGGGAGCCTTTCGCGCATAGGAAGTCTTGCCGCAAGTTCATACGGTCAAAGTCCTACCTACGACAACAGAGGAACGACCATGGCCGAGACCCGCATCGAAACCCGTACCGCCATCCGCCCGTCCTGGCGGCCCCGCCTGATCGCCGTCGTGGCGGTGACCGTCGTCAACGCCCTCCTGGCCCTCCTCGCGCCCCTGATCGGCGCGGACCTGGTGGTCACGGCCCCGGGGGAGGACCCGATGACCCTCACGCTGGTGGACTTCGCCCTCTTCAGCGCGGGGTTCGCCCTCCTCGGATGGGGCGCACTCGCCCTGGCCGAACGCCTCCTGGGCACCGGGCGCGGCCGCCTGGTGTGGACGGTCGCCGCGGTGCTCATCCTCCTGGTGATGTTCGTGCCGCCGCTGATCACGGACGCCTCGGTCGCCACCACCGTGGTCCTGGAGCTCTCCCACCTGGTGGTCGCCGCGGTCATCCCGGTGTTCTGGAAGACCTCCAGGGCCTCCTGAGGGCTGGCGGGCGGGCGCGTATACTCCGGGTTATACCGGTGTGGGTCGCGCCCGCGGCCGCACCGCCTCTCGAAGGGACACCCCCTGCAACTGAGCGCACTGCTCAACGGCCATGCCCACCAGGTCATCTTCGGGGACTCCGACATCCCCATCGCCGCGGCCCCCTGCGCCGACCTCGACCGGGTGGCGCCGGGATCCCTCTACCTCGCGCTCCCGGGGCACCGCCAAGGCGGCCCGGAGGGCATCGCCACGGCGTTCGCCCGGGGCGCCGTCGCCGCCCTGACCCAGGAACCGCTCTCCGACGACGGCCTGGACACTCCACCTGGTGCCTGTGTGGTCCGGGTCGCCGACGCCCGCGTCGCGGCGGCCCTGGTCTGCGCCCGGTACCACGGCGAACCCGGCTCCGCCATGGACGTCGTCGCGGTCACCGGTACCAACGGCAAGACCTCGGTGGCTTCCATGTACGAGTCCCTGCTGCGGGTCGCCAACGGCGCCCGGGTCGGGGTCATCGGCACCTCCGGGGCCCGGACCGGCGGGGACCCGATCCCGATGCCCCACACCGTGCTCAGCACACCCGAAGCACCCGACCTGCAGTACCTGCTGGCCCGCATGCGCAGCCGGGGCACCCTCAGCGTCGTGCTGGAGGCGACCTCCATGGGCCTGCTCGAACACCGTGTGGACGGCTCGCACATCGACGTCGGGGTCTTCACCAACCTGACCCAGGACCACCTGGACGACCACGGGACGATGGAGCTCTACCGGGACGCCAAGCTGCGGCTGTTCCAGGGGCTGTGCCGCCGCGCCGTGGTCAACGTGGACGATCCCGTCGGCGCCACGATCCCGGCGATGATGCCGGGCGCGGCGGTCACCTACTCCGTCGAGACCGAGGCGGACTACCGGGCCACCGATCTGGTGGTGGAGGCCTCGGGCACCCGGTTCGTCCTACACCACGACGGACGCAAGTACCCGGCGGCGATCCCCATGCCGGGGCGCTTCTCGGTCTCCAACGCGCTCGCCGCGCTGGCCGCCTGCCACGTCCAGGGGCACGACCTCACCGGGCTGGTGGCGGCGCTGGAGCGGATGCCCCAGATCCCGGGGCGCTTCGAGCACTTCGCGGCCCCGCGCGGGGTCTCGGTGATCGTGGACTACGCCCACTCGCCCGACTCCCTCGACAAGGTCCTGGCCACGATCCGGGGTTTCGCCCCGGGCCGGGTCTTCACCGTCTTCGGCTGCGGCGGGGACCGAGACACCACCAAGCGCGCGAAAATGGGCCGGATCGCCGGGACCTACTCCGACCGGTGCGTACTGACCTCGGACAACCCGCGCCACGAGGACCCGGAGACGATCATGGCGCAGGTCGCCGAGGGCATCGAGGAGACCGGCACCCCGTTCACCCGTATCCCCGACCGCCGGGCCGCCATCGACCGGGCCCTCTCGGTGGCCCGCTCCGGTGACGTGGTGCTGATCGCGGGCAAGGGCTGCGAGCCCTACCAGATCGTCGGCGACGAGATGCTGCCCTTCGACGACATGACCACCGTGCACGAGGTCGTCGCCGGGCACTGACGCACGGCCCTCCCCTTCGATGAGGTTCGCCGCACCTCATCAGGGGAGGCGCGTTCCACCTTGACCCGCTTCGCTGCGACGGCGGTGGGCGGCCATCGGGTGACGCGGAAGGAGAGGTCGGGATGGCGGACGGGCCACAAGAGCCCACCACCAACGACCAAGTGTCTCGGCCATCTGCCGGTGCCCGCCCCAGGCGCGCCCCGACAGCAAGAGCGGCAGCACCCTTTCTCCGTGACGCTTCTATGTCAAGTGGCGGGCTGAAGACAGACCTCAGCCCGCCCTCTCACCACTTGACATAGAAGCGTCACGGGGCCAGAGCGGGGCAGCCTCAGCGTGCTCGGTTGACCTTGTGGTTACTGCAAGCCCGAAACTGGCACCATGAGCCTTTCGGTCAAGGATTTCAGCCAGATGAGCGGGTTGTCGCCGCAGACGCTGCGCTTCTACCACTCCGAGCGACTGTTGGTCCCCGCCGGGGTCGATGAGCGGACCGGGTACCGGTACTACGAATTCGCGCAGGTCGAGACCGCCCTACTGGTCACGGCCCTGCGTGGCACCGGCATGAGCGTCAAGCACGTTCGCCGTGCCCTGGAGGCTCCCGACACCGCCGCCGCGCTGCTGAAGGAACACATCGAAGCGCTGGAGCGCCAGCGCGAGGCCGAGGACGAGGCGATCGCCGCCGTCCGCAAGCTGCTTGCCTCCCGGCCCGAGGTCCAGTGCAGGGAGACAGCGGGGGTGACGGTGCTGTCGAAGGCCGTTCCCGCGACCGCCGTGGAGAGCCAGCGGGGCCAGGCCGACCAGTACGACTGGGAGCAGGTCACCGTCGCCGTCATGGCCACCGTGGGGGAGCTGACCGCCCTGGCCGCTGAACACGGCGCCACCGTGACGGCTGCCCCCTGGTTCAGTTGGGCAGCAGAGACCGCTGAGCAGAAGGAGCGGGCCCTCACGGAAAAGGGGCCGCACTGGCTGGCCAAGCTTCCGGTCGTCGCTGACGCCGAGGTGCTCGCTGTCCTATCCGAGAAGGTTGACGTGCAGGCCTTCGAAGCTCGGGAGGAGCTGTCGATTCACCTGCCCGGCAGGAACTCGATGCCCAAGTACAGCACGGCCCTTTCCCGGCTGGTGCCCCGGGTTCCGGAAGGGTTCTTCCCCGACTTCTCCGGGATGCGCCACATCCTGCATGAGGAGGGTGTGGAGACCGCGATCCGTCTGCGTCCCCTCGGCGAGGCCGAGGACCTCACCTGAGCGAGGGGGCACACGCCCCCGCATGAGGAGGCCCCGGCTGGGGATCTCCTGAGAGACCCCAGCCGGGGCTTTCGTGTGTACCCGCTGACCACGTACTGCTACAGCTTGGAGGCAGCCGCCCCGTCCACCCAGAAGACCGTCTTCTCGGCGCCGCGCGCACCGGCCACCGGTGCCTCGTCGACACTGCCACCGGCCACGCCCAGGCGCACGGCCTCGGCCTTGCCCTCGCCCGAGGCCAGCAGCCACACCTGGCGGGCGCTGCGGATCGAGGGCAGCGCCAGGCTGATCCGGGTCGGCGGCGGCTTGGGGGCGTCGTGCACCGCGATCGCCGCGGCCTCGTCCTCGTGCACGCCCGGCAGCCCCGGGAACAGCGAGGCCACGTGCGCGTCCGGGCCCACGCCCAGCAGGCACACGTCGAACTCGGGCACCGGGCCGCGACCGCGCGCCGCCACGGACAGGGCCGCCGAGTACTTGGTGGCCCCCCGCACCGCGTCGTGGTTGTCGGTCCCGTCCGAGGACGGCATCGGGTGCACGTTGTGCGCCGGGATGTCGATGTCGTCGATCAGCGCCTCGCAGGCCTGGGTCTCGTTGCGCTCGGGGTCGCCCTCGGGCAGGAAGCGCTCGTCGCCCCACCACAGGTGCACGTGCGACCACTTCATCCCGCTGGCCTTGGCCTCGTCCCGCAGGGCGGCGAGGGTCTTGATGCCCACACCGCCGCCGGTCAGCACCAGGTGGAACTCACGCTCGGCCGCCTCGGCGCTCACGATCAGCTTCGCCAGCCGGGCCGCCGCGCTCTGCGCGAGCTGCTCGGCGTCGGTGGTGCGGACGATCTCCGGTTCGCTCATCCCTCTACTCCGCTTCCAGCGAGCTTCGACCCCAGGTGGCGGGCCGCGCTCGCGTACGTCTCGTCGGCGTCCAGGCGGCGCAGCTCCTCGGCGAGCGCCAGGGCGGCGCCGCGTCGGGCCAGCGCCACCGTCTGGTCGGGCTGCCCGGTCCTGGACAGTGTGGCGACCCGGCCGTCCACCCGGGAGATCGTGATGTCCCCCTGGTCGGTGGTCAGCCGGACCTCGGTCAGGCCGGGGCCGTGCGAGGTGCCGCGTTCCACCTCGACCTCCAGCCGTTCGGACAGCCAGGCGGCCAGGAGCTCGGCGCTCGGATAGTGCGGCTCCGCCGTCACCCTGGCCGAGGTCACCCAGCCGCACGGCTGGTCCATGGCGCTGGCCAGCAGCGAGCGCCACGGGGTCAGTCGCGTCCAGGTCAGGTCCGTGTCCCCCGGACGGTAGTGGGCTACCCGCTCCATCAGGTCCGCTACCGGATCCGGGGCGCGCAATGCGTCGGTGATCCTTCTCTGCGCCAGTTTGCCCACCGGGTCGGCGGCCGGGTCGGTGGGGCCCTGGCCGGGCCACCAGACCACCACGGGTGCGTCCGGGACCAGCAGCGGGGTGAGCACCGAGTCGGGGTGCTCGCCCAGCGGCCCGTACAGGCGCAGCAGCACCGCCTCGCCGGGGCCGGAGGTGCCCGGGCGGCGGATCTCCGCGTCGATGGCCGGTTCGGCCCCCGGGTCGCGGCGGATCAGCGCCACCACCCGCGAGGGGTGCTCGCGGCCGGCCTCGGTGGCCGCGCGCACGGCGTCGTAGTGGTCGGCCTCGTCGGTGACGATGACCAGGGTGAGCACCATGTTCATGGCGCCCCCGCCCACGCTGAGCCGCTCGGCCATGAGCGCCTCGGTGATCTGCGAGGTCGTGGTGCG
The DNA here is from genome assembly GCF_014201115.1 of Nocardiopsis metallicus. Classification (GTDB taxonomy): domain Bacteria; phylum Actinomycetota; class Actinomycetes; order Streptosporangiales; family Streptosporangiaceae; genus Nocardiopsis; species Nocardiopsis metallicus. The sequence continues at coordinate 3,020,270 of NZ_JACHDO010000001.1, read as the reverse complement.
CGGAAGATAGAGCGTCATCTGTTCCTCCCGGGGCGGACGGTGGTCACGGGCGGCGCCACTGGCGGCCGTCCCTGGTGAGCAGTTCGTGGGCGGACTCGGGTCCCCAGGTGCCCGCACCGTACTGTTCGGGCTGGCCCGCCTTGGCCCAGTACTCCTCGACCGGGTCCAGGATCTGCCAGGACAACTCCACCTCCTCCTGGCGCGGGAACAGCGGCGGGTCGCCGATGAGCACGTCCAGGATGAGCCGCTCGTAGGCCTCGGGGCTGGCCTCCGTGAAGGACTGCCCGTACGTGAAGTCCATGCTCACGTCGCGCACCTCCATGGAGGCGCCCGGCACCTTGGATCCGAACCGCAGGGTCACGCCCTCGTCGGGCTGGATGCGCAGTACCAGGGCGTTCTGGCCGAGCTCGCTGACGTCGCTGCGCGCGAACATCTGCTGCGGGGCGGCCTGGAACACCAGCGCCACCTCGGTCACCCGGCGGCCCAGCCGCTTGCCGGTGCGCAGGTAGAACGGCACCCCCGACCAGCGTCGGGTTCCCACGTCCAGCTTCAGTGCCGCGTAGGTCTCGGTCACCGAGTCGGACGGGATACCCTCCTCCTCCAGGTAGCCGCGGACCGCTGCGCCGCCCTGCCACCCGGCCGCGTACTGGCCGCGCGCGGTGCCCTTGGCCAGGTCGTCGGGGAGCGTGACGGCGGACAGGACCTTCTCCTTCTCCGCGCGGATCGCGTCGGCACTGTAGGAGACCGGCTCCTCCATCGCGATGAGCGCGAGCAGCTGCAGGAGGTGGTTCTGGATGACGTCGCGGGCCGCACCGATCCCGTCGTAGTAGCCCGCGCGACCCCCCACGCCGATGTCCTCGGCCATGGTGATCTGCACGTGGTCCACGTAGCTGCGGTTCCACAGCGGCTCGAACAGGGTGTTGGCGAAGCGCAGCGCCAGGATGTTCTGGACCGTCTCCTTGCCCAGGTAGTGGTCGATACGGAACACCGACGACGGCGGGAAGACGTCGTCCACCACCGCGTTGAGCTCCTTGGCGCTCTCCAGGTCGTGCCCGAAGGGCTTCTCGATCACCACCCTGCGCCAGGGCGTGACGCCCCCGACGCCTTCCCCCTCTTCGGGGGTGGCCAGACCGCAGCGCTTGAGCTGGGTGACCACGGTGGGGAACAGCTTGGGCGGCAGCGACAGGTAGAACGCGTAGTTGCCGCCGGTGCCCCGGTCGGCGTCCAGTTCGCGCACCGTTCGGGCGAGTTCGTCGAAGGCCGCGTCGTCGTCCAGGTCGCCCTGGACGAATCGCACGCCCTCGCTGAGCTGGCGCCACACGTCCTCGCGGAACGGGGTCCGGGCGTGCTCGCGCACCGCCGCGTGGGCTTCGGCGGCGAAGTCCTGGTCCTCCCAGTCGCGGCGGGCGAACCCGACCAGGCCGAAGCCCGGCGGCAGCATCCCGCGGTTGGCGAGGTCGTAGATGGCGGGCAGGAGCTTCTTGCGGGCCAGGTCGCCCGTGACGCCGAACAGCACCAGCACGCTGGGCCCGGCGATACGGGGGAGCCTTCGGTCCAGGGCGTTGCGGAGCGGGTTGGGTACCGCTCCCGGCATCACCGGTTCTTTCACGGGTTCCGTCTCTTCCTGTCAGGAACGGCCTGGTGGTGGCTGGTGGAACCCGCGTCCGCGCGGCTCGGGCGCGGACGCGGGTCGGTGATCGGGAAGCGGGGCCCGGGTCAGGAGAGCTCGTCGAGCTTCATGGTGAGGCGGCCGAGCAGGCTCTCCCAGGAGTCGACGAACTTGACCACGCCGTCCTCCTCCAGGTGACGGGTCACGTCGGCCAGGTCCACGCCCGCCTCGGCCAGCGCGTCCAGGTCGGCCTGGGCGGAGTCGTAGCCCGCGCGGACGGTGTCGCCGGTGACCTCGCCGTGGTCGGCGGTGGCGTCCAGGGTGGCCTGCGGCATCGTGTTCACGGTGCCCGGGGCGACCAGCTCGGTGACGTAGCGGGTGTCCGGGTAGGCCGGGTCCTTCACCCCGGTGGAGGCCCACAGCGGGCGCTGCGGGGTGGCGCCCTCGGCGGCCAGGGTCTTCCAGCGCTCCGAGGAGAAGACCTCCTCGTAGTCGCGGTAGGCCAGGCGCGCGTTGGCGATGGCGGCGCGGCCGAGCAGCTCCTCGGCGCGCGGGGTGCCGATCTCCTTGAGGCGCTTGTCCACCTCGGAGTCCACCCGGCTGACGAAGAACGACGCCACGGACTGGATCCGGGACAGGTCGTGGCCGTTCTCCCTGGCCAGTTCCAGGCCCTCCAGGAACGCCTCCATGACCGCGCGGTAGCGCTCCAGGGAGAAGATCAGGGTCACGTTGACGCTGATGCCGAGCCCGAGCACCTGGGTGATCGCGGGCAGGCCCTCGACGGTCGCCGGGATCTTGATCATCAGGTTGGGCCGGTCGACCATCCACCACAGCGACTTGGCCTCGGCGACGGTGCGCTCTGTCTCGCGGGCCAGGCGCGGGTCCACCTCGAGGGAGACCCGCCCGTCCACGCGGTCGGAGGACTCGTACACCGGGCGCAGGGTGTCCGCGGCCCAGCGGATGTCGTAGGCGGTCAGCAGCCGGACGGCCTCGCCCACCGAGACTCCGCGCACACCGAGCTCGTGCACCTGGAGGTCGTAGGCGTCGCCCTCGGCGAGCGCCTTGTCGAAGATGGAGGGGTTGGAGGTGACGCCGGTGACGTGGTGGGTCGACAGCAGTTCGGCCAGGTTGCCGGTGCGCAGCCGGTCACGGCTGATGTCGTCCAGCCAGACGGACTGACCGGCCTCGGCCAGGTCCTTCAGAGCGGTGCTCATGTGCTTCTCACGCCTTCCTCACGGGGCCTCGTCGGCCCTGGTTCACACAGCGGGGCGGGCCCGCCGGGGATCCTCCCGGCGGGCCCGCGTCGTCAGCTTCCGGCCTTGGCCAGGCTGTCGCGGACCGCCGCGACGACGGCCTCGGAGGTGATGCCGAACTTCTCGTACAGCGTCTGGTAGGGAGCGGAGGCACCGAAGTGCTCCAGGCTCACCGACACGCCGGCGTCGCCGACGTAGGAGCGCCAGCCCATGGCGATCCCGGCCTCGACGGACACGCGGGCGCGCACCGAGGAGGGCAGGACCTCCTCGCGGTACTCCTCGCTCTGGGCCTCGAACCACTCCACGCACGGCATGGAGACCACGCGGGTGGGCGTACCGGCCTCCTCCAGCTCGGTGCGGGCGGCCAGGGCCAGCTGCACCTCGCTGCCGGTGGCGATGATGATCGCCTCGGGGCTGCCGCCGGAGGCCTCGGCCAGCACGTAACCGCCCTTGGCCACGCCCTCGGCGGAGCCGTGGGCGTCCCGGTCCAGGGTGGGCACGTTCTGCCGGGTCAGGGCCAGCGCGGACGGGCGGTCGGCGTTGGCCATGACCTCGCGCCAGGCCACCACGGTCTCGTTGGCGTCGGCCGGACGGATCACGTCCAGGCCGGGGATGGCGCGCAGGGCCCACAGGTGCTCGACCGGCTGGTGGGTCGGTCCGTCCTCGCCCAGGCCGATGGAGTCGTGCGTCCACACGTAGGTGACCGGCAGCTTCATCAGCGCGGCCAGACGAACGGCCGGGCGCATGTAGTCGCTGAACACCAGGAAGGTACCGCCGTAGGGGCGGGTGGGGCCGTGCAGGGCGATGCCGTTGAGGATCGACCCCATGCCGTGCTCGCGGACACCGAAGTGCAGCACGCGCCCGTAGGGGTTGCCCGGGAACATCGAGCTGGCCCGGTCGAACGGGAGGAACGACGGCTCGCCCTTGGGCGTGGTGTTGTTCGAACCGGCGAGGTCGGCCGAACCGCCCCACAGCTCCGGCAGGACCGGGGCGACGGCGCTGAGCACCTCACCGCTGGCCTTGCGGGTGGCCAGACCCTTGTCGCTGGCCTCGAAGGTGGGCAGGGACTTCTCCCAGCCCTCGGGCAGCTTGCCCGACTGCAGGCGGTCGAAGAGCTCGCCGTGCTCCTCGGCTCCCTTGCGCCAGGCGTTGAAGGCCTCGTCCCACTCGGCGTGGGCGTCGCGGCCGCGGTCCAGCGCCTTGCGGGTGTGCTCGATCACGTCGTCCTGGACACCGAACGGCTCGTCGGGCAGGCCGAGGATCTGCTTGGTGGCGGAGATCTCGTCGGCGCCGATCGCCGCGCCGTGGATGGCGCCGGTGTTCTGCTTGTTGGGCGCGGGCCAGCCGATGACGGTGCGCAGACGGATGAAGGTCGGGCGCTCGGTCTCGGCCTTGCCGCGCAGGATCGCCTGGTAGAGGGCGTCGACGTCCTCGACGTACTCGCCGGTGGCGGTCCAGTCGACCTCCTCCACGTGCCAGCCGTAGGCGGCGTAGCGGGCCACGACGTCCTCGCTGTGCGCGATGCGGGTGTCGTCCTCGATGGAGATCTGGTTGTCGTCCCAGATCATGATGAGGTTGCCCAGGTTCTGCGTCCCGGCCAGGGCGCTCGCCTCGTGGCTCACACCCTCCTGGACGTCGCCGTCGGAGCAGAAGGCGTAGACGTGGTGGTCGAAGGGGCTGGCACCCGGACCGGCCTCGGGGTTGAACAGGCCGCGCTCGCGGCGGGCCGCCATGGCCATGCCGACGGCGTTGCCCACACCCTGGCCCAGCGGGCCGGTGGTGGTCTCCACACCGGCGGTGTGGCCGACCTCGGGGTGCCCCGGGGTCAGGCTGTCCCACTGGCGCAGCGCCTTGAGGTCGTCGAGGGTGAGGCCGTACCCGGCCAGGTAGAGCTGGATGTACAGCGTGAGGCTGGAGTGGCCGATCGACAGCACGAAGCGGTCCCGGCCCACCCACTCGGGCGCGGCGGGATCGTGCCGCATGACCTTCTGGAAGAGGAGGTAAGCGGCGGGCGCGAGGCTCATCGCGGTGCCGGGGTGGCCGTTACCCGACTTCTCTACCGCGTCCATCGCCAGCGCCCGAACCGTGTTGACGGCACGGAGGTCGAGGTCCGACCACTCCAGGTTTTGCGGGGTGTGGGCGTTCACGGACTTTCGTTCTCCTTCTCGGGCACCCGTGCACCCGGTTCCGGGGCGGGTGTGGGTTGTGTGTGCATGGTTGTCGCCGGGCACCCTGCGGGCGACCCGCCGGTCGGGCGGGCCGCGGGGGAGTGCTGGAGGGCGGGATCGTCTTCGGCTTCGACTGTGGACGTGACTCCGTGGCACCCGTGGCACGGAGTTTCGGCCTGGTCACCCGGGCCGGAGCGCCGTTGCCCCAGCGTCTGGCCATGGCGACCGGAGCGCGGTCCCACGGTGAAGGGACCGAGAACAGGGCCGACTGTGAGCCTATCGTCCGTGGTCGGGAGTGTGGTTGCCCGACACCTCCACTTACCGGGGGGTAACCCGCAAGGCGTACGGGTTCGTGCCCGCCCCTTGGGTCCCCCTTTGGGTCCCCGTGGGGGCCCGTGGGGTACGCGTCGGCCCCCCGCCCGGGGCGCGTGGCACGTTGGAAGCACGGTGGGGCCTGTGCGAACCTTCTGTACACCCGCGGGCGCCGGGCACCGGGAGGTAACGGGCGCCCGGGACCTGGACCGGGACCGGGGTCGCGGGCCGTCCGGGGCGGAGGCCACCCGTACGGAGGGGGCTGGTCACTGGTTTGCGCGAGGAAGTACTACAGTATGTCGTTGACGGGGTTTTCGCTGATCCTGCCGCTTTGTCGGTCCGGTCGACCCCGCGTGGCGAGCAGTGTCGAAATCCCTAAGAGTTGTCGAGGTATCCGCGTGTCTGAAACCGAGCCGGCCCCCCAGGGGACACGAGTGCTTCCGGACGTGAGGACGCGGAACTGATGGCCCTCACCAACCGCGCACCCCATACCGAAGAGACCGGCGAGCCCGCCGCCGAGGCCCCCCGCAAGGCCTCCTTCGGCGAGCACGCCCGTGCCTACGTCGCGCTCTCCAAGCCCCGCGTCATCGAGCTCTTGCTGATCACCACCATTCCGGTGATGTTCGTCGCCGCCGGAGGTGTGCCACCGCTGTGGACCGCGGTCGCCACCCTGGTGTTCGGCACCATGTCCGCGGCCAGCGCCAACGCGATGAACTGCTACATCGACCGCGATATCGACCGTGAGATGCGTCGCACCCGTCAGCGCCCCGGTGCGATGGACCTGGTGACCCCGCGCGGGGCCCTCTTCTACGGTCTGACGCTGGCGATCGGCTCCACGGTCGGTTTCCTCGTGTTCGTCAACACGCTCTCGGCCGTGCTGTCGGTCTTCGCGATCGCGTTCTACATCTTCGTCTACACGATGCTGCTCAAGCGGCGCACCGCGCAGAACGTCGTGTGGGGCGGCATCGCCGGGTGCATGCCGGTCCTCATCGGCTGGGCCGCCGTCACCAACAGCCTCGACTGGGCGCCGTTCGTGCTCTTCCTGGTGGTGTTCTTCTGGACGCCGCCGCACACCTGGACGCTGGCCATGCGCTACCGCGAGGACTACGCGGCAGCCAAGGTCCCGATGCTGCCCGTGGTCGCCAGCGACCGCCGGGTGCTGCTGGAGTCGGTGCTCTACAGCTGGGCGACCGTGATCGTCTCCCTGATCTTCTGGCCGGTGGCCGGGACCACCTGGTTCTACGGCGTGGTCGCCCTGGTCCTGGGCGCCCTGCTGGTCATCCAGGCGCACCGCCTGCTCAGCCGCTCCATGGCGGGAGTGACCGGAGCCCAGCTCAAGACGATGAACTTCTTCCACCTCACCAACGCCTACCTGGCGCTGCTGTTCGTGGCCGTCACCATCGACCCGCTCATCGCGCGCTTCCTCCTCTAGCGGCGCCCGGGGGGGTACGAAACCGGCGGCGGCGCTCCTTGCGCGAGGGAGCGCCGCCGCGCGGGAGCGCGGGTCGTCCTTATCCGGTGCGGCGTCGGCTGAAGACCAGAACCGCCGACCACACGACCAGCGCCACCAGCAGCATCGCCAGCGGCACGTGCGCCTGGAGCGGTCCGTAGGTGCCCACGGCTGCCTGCGGGAAGCCCACCACGAACGCCAGCAGACTCACCACGGCCACCAGCCGGTCGTGCCCGGGGCCGCCGGGCGAGCCAGCCCCGGGCAGGCGCCAGACCAGGATCGCGGCCAGCAGCTGCACCCCCGAGGCCGCGTGCACCGCGAAGGCGCCGCCGTAGTGCAGTGGCAATGCGTCCATGTTGTACGTGATCAGCTGCCCCGCCGTGACGAACTCCCACAGGAGCGCGGCCAGGCTGGCCCCCACCGCGATGCGCAGGAGCAGGAGCCAGGTCGGGTTTCGGGTGCGCTCGGCGGTCGTGTTCGGATCCATGGTGCGGCCTTTCTCCGTGGCGGGCGACACATCAGATTCTCGCGCACCGGCCCCGGCCGGGACAGGGAGTCAGCGAAGCTCCCGCGCGTCGCCGAAACCGCGGCTCACACCCCGCGGCCACCACGGCTCCGGTAGCGCCGCGACCACGACCGCGGGCGCTGCCGCAGGCCCGCTGAACCGCTACGATCTGTGCTCATGCCCCGACTCGACAGCAAGGCGATCCTGCAAGGACGCCGCTCCCGCTACTCCCTGACCCTCATCCTGGGCACCACCGTCAGCGTGGTGTGCATGCTCGGCATGCTCGGGTACCTGTGGCTGCTGGCGATCGCCGGGGGAACGGCGGCCGGGATCGACGGGGCGACGGGCTTCTTCGTCAGCGTGGTCACCGCGATCATCCCGGTCGCCATCCTCGTGCCGCTCATCCTGATGCTCGACCGCCTCGAACCCGAACCCGGCTGGGTGCTGTTCTTCGCCTTCGTCTGGGGCGCCGGGGTGGCGGTCCTCGCCTCGTTCCTGCTCAACAGCTGGGGGCTGGCCTACCTCACGGAACCGGTGTTCGGTGACGGCGTGGCCGACTTCCTGAGTACGTCGCTGGTGGCACCGGTGGTGGAGGAGAGCGCCAAGGGCATGGTCCTGCTCATCCTGCTGTGGCGGCGCCGCCACGAGATCGACACCTTCACCGACGGTGTGGTCTACGCCGGAATGGTGGCGACCGGCTTCGCCTTCACCGAGAACATCCTCTACTTCCTCAGTGCCTTCTTCGACGGCACGCTCGTCGCCACCTTCGCCATCCGAGGGCTGATCGCGCCGTTCGGCCACCCGCTCTACACCGCGATGATCGGCCTCGGGGTGGCCTACGCCGCCATGCGCACCGGCCGCTTCCGGTTCCTGGCGCCGTTCGGCGGTTGGGTGGCGGCGGTCCTGCTGCACGGTATGTGGAACGCGTCCACCTACTACGGCTGGACCGGCCTGGGCGTGGCCTACCTGGTGCTGTTCGTGGTGCTGCTCGGCATCCTGGCGATCGCGGCCCGGGACCGCCGCAGCCAGGTGGCGGCGATCGACCGCTACCTGCCGCCCTACATCTCCACGGGCCTGGTCACCCCGGCCGACATCACCATGCTCAGTTCGATGACGGCCAGGCGCCAGGCCCGCGAGTGGGCCTCACGCAACGCGGGCACGAGGGGTCGCGCCGCGATGAAGGACTACCAGCTGGCCGCGACCGAGCTCGCGCTCCTGCACCAGAAGCTCGACGCGGGTGTGTCCCGGGAGAACTGGAAGGTCAACCGGGACTCGTTCCTGGCGTTGATGCACGTGGCCCGGGACACCTTCCTCGGGCGCCTGCCCCAGCCGGTGACCCCTGGCTGGGCGGAGAACCCCACCGACTCGGGCTTCATGCGCCGAGCCGACTTCGCGCACGTCATCGCCCAGGCGAGGTCTCAGCAGGCCCAGATTCAGCAGACCCAGCGGAGGGCTCCGCGGAACTACGTTCCCCGCCACGGTCAGCCGCCGAAGTGAGCTCCGCCCCCGGCTCGTCACCGGGTTCGGTACCGGTCTCCTCGCCGGGCTTGTCACCGCCGGGGACCAGGCGCGTGGTGGCGAAGTACAGGCGGGCGATCGCGATCCAGGTGAGCGCGGAGCCGAGCACGTGCAGCACCACGAGGGCCTCGGGCAGTTCCAGCGCGTCCTGGGTGTAGCCCAGGACCCCCTGGAGGAGTACGAGCACCAGCAGCGCCGCACTGCTGGTGCGCACGATCCGGGAGGCGCCGCCGCGGAAGGCGATCGCGGTCGCCATGACACTGCCCAGCAGGGTGAGCCAGGCCAGTACCGAGTGCACCCGGGTGATCGCGGGAAGGTCCAGGTCCCAGCGCGGGGCCGCGGCGTCACCGCCGTGCGGTCCGGTGCCGGTGACCACGGTCCCGGCGACCAGGAGCAGGAAGCCCACCACGACCAGGCCGATGCTCACCGCGTGCAGCATGGGACCCGCGGCCAGCTGGGGCTTGCCCTCGGGCTCCTGCAGGCGCACGTACAGCGCCACGGTGATGAAGACCATCACCATGGACAGCAGGAAGTGGGTGGCCACCGCGGCCGGGTGCAGGTTGCTCCAGACGGTGATGCCGCCGACCACGGCCTGACCCATGACACCGAACGGGATGATCGCCGCCATGACGAAGAGGTCGCGTCGGCGCGGGATCATGCGGGCGACGGCGATGAGCGTGATCACGCCGACCGCCAGGACCAGGAAGGTCAGCGTGCGGTTGCCGAACTCGATGGCGGCGTTGAAGGCGGCGTGCCCGGTGTCGATCGGTACGAAGCTGTCCGGGGTGCACTGCGGCCACTCGGAGCATCCCAGGCCCGAGGAGGTGACTCGCACGGTCGCGCCGGTGACGGCGATCCCGGCGTTGACGGCGATGTTGCCCAGCGCCCAGACGCGCAGCGACTTCTGGGTCGGGTTCCAGATACTGCGGGCCAGCAGGACCAGGGCCAGGACGCCCACGGCGGCCAGGGCGATCTGCCAACCCCAGAAGGGGACGCCGAGGAGCACGATGTCCTCGAATTCGTCCGCAGCGAGCGGTGAGAGAGCGTGGGTGACCGTCGCCGCGGAGGTCGGGGATGCAAACATACGACAGACTGTAGTACACGCGCGGCCGTTCCCTGACGCGCCCCTGCCACACGTCGCCACCTGCGAGGACGACACCCGCTCCGAACGCGGGAGGGGGTCCCGGAGCGCGCTCCGGGACCCCCTCGGCCGGGCCGTTCGGCCAGGCTGCTCTTCCTACCAGCCGCTGTTCTGCGCGATGCACTGGTTGAGCAGGTTCAGGTTGAGGTTGAGCAGACCGAGGGACTGCTGCTCCTGGACACACTGCTGGTAGACCGACGTGCCGGCGGAAGCGGCCCCGGCCCCCAGCCCGAGCAGGCTGGCGGTGAAGAACAGGGTCAGGGCGAGCTTGGCGGCGATACGCATGGGTGTTCCCTTCGAATGCGAGTGCTCAGGAATGGGTCGGCCGTCCCGCAGGCAACGATTGCCTGACCCGGGCGGGGGGAAACGCGACCCGCGCGAGGTTTGCCCGCCCTGTGGCGTTGTGCTGCCCAGCTGATGGTCGGGGAGGCGGAGCCATGGTGTCCCGTTGTCCAGTCCCGTTCGCTCCTTGGTCCGGTCGCGGACCGGGGCGCGCAGGAACCCACCTTCAACCTTCACCTCCCTCGAAGTTCGGCCCGCGTTCTCGCGCAGGAACCCCCTGTCCCTCTCGGCGTGGACCGCCGCACGTGGCATGCCATCCTTCAGGTGCGGGAGCGCACTAACATTGCGCCTTCGGCTGCCAAACACCACGCGAACGATCCCGACGTCTGTGTGGAGTCAATGAGAAGGGGTGCCTCGATGCCCGAACCGGGCCACATGCAGATCGGTGAGGTGGCCGAACGTACTGGCCTGTCCCTGAGGACCATCCGCTACTACGGTGAGGTCGGTCTGGTCGAACCCTCGGCTCGATCGCGTGGGGGCTTTCGTCTCTACACCCAGGAGGACGTGGACCGGCTCAACCTCATCAAGCGGATGAAGCCGTTGGAGTTCAGCCTGGAGGAGACCCGCGAACTGCTGGAGACCTTCGACCGGCTGGGAGCTGCGCAGACCCCGGCCCAAGACCGGGAAGCCCTGAGCGAGCGGCTCGACGCCTTCGAAGCGGCTGTCGTCGCCCGTTGTCACGCCCTGCGGAAGCAGCTTGCCATGGCCGAGGAGTTCGCCGGGCGACTGCGTGAGCAACGAGCCAGGGCCAACACCCCCGTCTGAGGCCCGGTACCCGTCAGGAGCGGCCGTCACGACGCTGTTACCGGTCATGGGAGGGCAGGATGCGCAGGTCATCCGGGAGGCGGAGAGGTAGCGGATCCTCGTGCTCGCCGCCCGCGCCAGCGCTGGCGACGGTAAGCCGAAGCTGACCGGGGATTCTGCTCTGCGCGCCGTCGCGACCTCCTGCGCAGGCGGTTCCAGGTCCGGGTGTTCTGCCTTGCTGGGCCGCCTGGGTACGGCGGCCTCCGCTGCCTGTGATGGTTGTCTCAGTCGCTCTGCGTGATTCCAACCCTCACGTAACTGTAAGTTTGGCTCGGGTTGGTCCCGTGCACCGAGCCCGAACCTCCGCATGCCTCCCGGCTCGCCTTCGGGGACGAAACCGGGCACGCGGCGACGAAGCCGCGCTCCGGGGCACCATCGGTGCCGCACCGCAGACCCGGGTGCCCCGCCGCGGCCCCGCGCCGGGTTCAGCGGCGCCCCCGCGCCGTCGCCGTACCTCCTGACGTGAACAACGCATCTCCTGACGTGAACAACGCGGTCCTCGACGCGGGCTGCCCGGACCAGATGGGTTCCATGAGTCTGTTGAAGACCCGCCGAGGGTCGCTGAAGTCCAAGATCCCCAGCGCGGCCCAGATCCGCGCTGACGTCATGGCCGGACTGGTCGTGGCCCTGGCGCTGATCCCCGAGGCGATCGCCTTCTCCCTGATCGCCGGTGTCGACCCCCGGGTGGGCCTGTACGCCTCCTTCGTCATGGCCGTGTCCATCGCCTTCCTGGGCGGGCGTCCGGCGATGATCTCCGCCGCCACCGGTGCCATGGCCCTGGTGGCCGCGCCCCTGTCCATCGAGTACGGGGTCGACTACCTCATCGCGGCCACCCTCATGGCCGGTGTGATCCAGATCGTTCTGGGCCTGCTGGGCGTGTCCAAGCTGATGCGGTTCGTACCGCCCAGCGTGATGACCGGGTTCATCAACGCCCTGGCCATCCTCATCTTCCTGGCCCAACTGCCGCACCTGGCCGGGGTCGGAGTGCCCATCTACGCGATGGTCGCGATCGGGCTGGCCATCATCTTCGGCCTGCCGCTGATCACCAAGGCCGTGCCTGCCCCGCTGGTGGCCATCGTCGTGCTGACGGTCGGCGCGCTCGCGATGGGCATCCCCGCGCGCACCGTGGGCGACATGGGCGAGCTGCCCGACACGTTCCCGGTCCCGCTGATCCCGAACGTGCCGGTCAACGCCGAGACCTTCCTGCTGATCCTGCCCTACGCCATCACCCTGGCGCTGGTGGGGCTGATGGAGTCGCTGATGACCGCCAAGGTCGTCGACGACCAGACCGAGACCAGCTCTAACCACGCCCGTGAGGCCCGCGGGCAGGGCATCGCCAACATCCTGGTCGGCTGCTTCGGCGGTATGGCCGGCTGCGCGATGATCGGCCAGACCATGATCAACATCAAGTCCGGTGCCCGCACCCGGATCTCGACCTTCCTGGCCGGGGTTTTCCTGCTCATCCTGTGCGTGGGACTGGGCGACATCGTCGGGATGATCCCGATCGCCGCACTGGTGGCGGTCATGTTCTTCGTGGCGATCGTGACCTTCGACTGGCACAGCATCGCGCCCAAGACGGTCAAGCGCATGCCCTGGACCGAGACCCTGGTCATGGTCGTCACCGTGGCCGTGGTGGTCTGGACCCACAACCTGGCCCTGGGCGTGATCGTGGGTGTGATCGTGTCGATGGTGCTCTTCGCCCGCAAGGCCGCCATGCAGGCCGACGTGACCAGTGTCCTGGACCCCGAGGGCGGTACCCGGGTGTACTCGGTCAACGGTGAGGTCTTCTTCGCCTCCACCGGTGAGCTGGTGCAGCGCTTCGACTACGCCGAGGAAGGGCTGAGCAAGGTCGTGGTGGACATGGCCGGGGCCCACGTGTGGGACTCCTCGGCGGTGGCCGCGCTGGACCAGGTCTCGGAGCACTTCCGCAGGCACGGCGTGCAGGTGGAGATCACCGGCCTCAACGAGCCCAGCGAGCGCCTGCACAAGGAGCTGACGGGCAGCACGGCCGGCGGTCACTGAACCTCGGGAAACAGGAGCGGGGCCGCCGGATGTGCTACTCCGGCGGTCCCGCCGTCTTGAGACGCCCACTGAAGCGACCGGAGCGGGTAGGGTGCCGCGCGGGCCAGTACCCGCTCCACCTGTCGCCGAGGGTGTACCTCAGCCCTCCGGGCCCGCGCCCGTACGCCCCTGGTGGCCGACGCCGTCCTGTGCTCGAAGGCGCTCCTCGCGTTTGGCCGCGCCGCGGGTCGCGCCCGCGCTCGCGGTGATCACACAGGCCACCGCAAACCACTGCCACAGGGTCAACAGCTCGCCCAGCAGCACCAGCCCCACCATGGCGGCGGCCGCGGGCTGGAGGCTCATCAGCACTCCGAACACCCTCGGCGGCATCCGGCGCAGCGCGTTCAGTTCCAGCGTGTAGGGCACCACGGAGGAGAGCACGCCCACGGCCAGGCCGAACAGCAGCAGCCGCCAGTCCAGCAGGGCCGCACCGCCCTCGGCGATCCCGGCCGGAGCCATCACCACCACGCCCACCACGCTGGCGATGGCCAGACCGGAGGCCCCGCTGAACCGCTGCCCGGTGGCGGCGCTCAACAGGATGTACCCGGCCCAGGCGACGGCGGCCAGTACGGCGAACAGCACGCCCACCGGGTCGAGTTCAGCGAATTCCACGCCCAGCGCGACCACGCCGAGCCCGGCCAGTCCGGCCCACAGCAGGTCGATGCGGCGGCGCGAACCGAGGATCGCGATGGCCAGCGGCCCCAGGTACTCGATGGTCACCGCGATACCGAGCGGGATGCGCGCGAAGGCCTGGTAGATGAAGTAGTTCATCGAGGCCAGGGCGAGGCCGTAGCCGATGACCACCATCCAGTCGGCGCGGCTGCGGGCCTTCAGCGCGGGCCGTACCAGCAGGACCAGGAGCACCGCCGAGGTGACCAGGCGCAGCCACACCACCGCGGCCGGGGGCAGGGCGTCGAACAGGTTCTTGGCCACGCCCGCGCCGGTCTGCACGGAGACGATGCTGACCATCACCAGCCAGACCGGGGGCAGGGACCCCAACGCGGCGCTGGGGGAGAGGGTGCTCGTCGAGCCGGTCCGGGATCTCATGATCAGTCATCCTACGTTTTGTGGCGCCCTCTCCGTCTCGCCGCTGTCCGCCTCGCCCCCGTCGCCCCGGTCGCCGGGAACGGCCACCTCGATCTTCGGCTGGGACACCAGCGCCAGCAGGAGCAACAGCCAGGCAACTGCCACCACACCCGGCTGCAGCAGCGTCATGACCAAGCCGATCACCGTCAGGTCGGCCTGCCCGGTGAGGACCTGCGCACCGATCCACAGGAAGGGCAGCGCCGCCGCGAACAGGTTCACCACCAGCGCGGCCCAGGCCAGCCCGGAGCGGGCGGGCCGCCGCCAGAGCAGGAGCGCCCCACCCGCCACGAGTAGGAACAGGGGCGGGCCGAGATAGCGCACGACGATGAACCAGGGCACTCCGATGGCTTCCATGGCGGCACAGCCTATCGAGAGCGCGCGCGGCCGGACCCGCGGGGAAGGCTCCGGAAAACGATCCGGGAAACAGGGAGGTCCTCAGAGAACGGGGGCCCTCAGGAAACCCCGAACGTGCGATGAGCATGGCAAGTGGTGTGAAATGGTGCGAGTCCGTAGCCCCACGGAAGCCCCGTCCCCCGCAGGAGAGCCCCCGCCATGTCCCGGTCCCGACGCAGAGCCCCGCGAGCCGCCGCCACGGAGTCGTACGTTCCCCGGTGGCCGGTCCTGGCCGGTGCGACCGCCCTGGTCCTGGTAGTAGGTCTCGGCGGGTACGTCGCGGGGGTGCTCGTCGCCGAGACCGAGGCCGAGCCCGAGGAGATGACCGTGGTCTCGGGCATCCTCGTCCAGCCCCCGGGCGCCCCCGAGGAGGAACCGGAACCCGAGGAGCCCGAGGAGCCCGAGGAGGAAGAGGAGACCCATCCCGCCGAGCTCGACCCCGAGCTGACCTACGTCCTCCAGAACGTGCACGGCGACCGGGTCGCCGACGTCGCCGGCGGCTCCGACCAGAACGGCGCCCACATCCACCTGTGGGACCGTCACGACGAGGGCCACCAGCAGTGGCGGTTCGTCCACGTGGAAGACGACTTCTACGAGATCGTCGGGGTGGGCAGCGGCAAACTGCTGGAGATCCCCGCCGACGAGGAGGCCCAACCCGGTTCGGCGCTGCTCACCAGGACCGGCCAGCACAACCAGCACTGGCGGGTGGTGGAGCTCGGCCCGGGCCACGTCCGCCTGCTCAACCGCGCCACCGGCCAGGCCCTGGAGGGCCAGGGCGGCGGACCCGACAACGGCACCCTGGTCGCCCAGGGCGAGGACGGCGGCCACGCCCACCAGCAGTGGCGCCTGATCCCACTGGACGCGGAAGCCGCCGAAGAGGACGAGTAGCCGGAGGAACCACAAGCGCGAGGGTGACGCCCGGGGAGGCGAGGGATGACACCCGCCGCCCCGCTGCTACCCTCGCTCGCATGTTCTCCCCCTGTGCGTAGAGCGACGCCCCCGACCGCGGCCAGGCCCTGAGCCCCGCGGTCCTTCGGCGTCCACGCACATCCGCGGCGCTGTCCACGCGCGCCGCCCTCCTGACGGAGAACACCCATGCCTTCGCCCGACCGGGCGCCGACCTACCGTGCCGTCCTGCGCGTCACGGGGGTCCCCCGTTTCCTGACCCCCGCCATGCTGGGCCGCCTGTCCTACGGGATGGT
Source organism: Nocardiopsis metallicus (assembly GCF_014201115.1). Taxonomy (GTDB): domain Bacteria; phylum Actinomycetota; class Actinomycetes; order Streptosporangiales; family Streptosporangiaceae; genus Nocardiopsis; species Nocardiopsis metallicus. Next base: position 3,004,426 of record NZ_JACHDO010000001.1, on the reverse strand, counting down.
CTCGCTCGCCCTGATCCTGGCCGTCGTCCACACCACCGGCTCCTACGCCCGCCTCGGACTGGTGATGGGTCTGTTCGGCCTCACCGTCGCGGTCCTGTCACCGCTGCGGGCCTCGCTCATCGACCGCCACGGCCTGCTGCGGGCCCTGCTCCCGATGGCCCTCCTGCACGCGTTGGCCCTGCTGGGGCTGGCCGCCGCCTCCTGGAACCCCGGGGCGCACCTCGGGACCCTGGTCGTCCTGGCCGCGGTCGCCGGGGCGTGCGCGCCCCCGCTCGGACCGGTCACCCGCAGCGTGTGGAGCCACCTCATCACTGACCGGGGCCTTCTCCAACGGGCCTACAGCCTGGACACCGTCACCGAGGAGCTCATCTTCTTCACCGGGCCGCTGCTCCTGGGCGCCTTGATGTGGGTGTGGCCGCCCTCCGCCGGTCTGGCGCTCGGCGCGGTCCTGGTCGTGTCCGGGACCGTGGGCCTGGTGACCTCGGCCGCCGCCCGCTCCATGGACGCCGCACGCACCGGGCCCGGCTCCGCCACCGAACCCGCTCCGAAGCCTGATCCGGGTGCGGGGCGGGCGCGCGGCCCGAAGCCGACCGCGCGCGGGGGCTTCCTGTCCGCCGTCGCGATCTCCGGCGCCGCCGGTCTCACCCTGGGCTCGGCCGTACTGCTGAACGTTGCCTTCGCCGAGCGGCAGACCGCGGGCAGCGCCCTGGGCGGACTGGCCTACGGCGCCCTCGCCTGGCGGACCGGTACCCGCACCAGGCTGGCGCTGCTCGGGCTGGCACTGGGCGGGGGCGTGGCCGCGGCCGCCCTGGTCCCCGGGGTCCCTGCCCTGGTGGCGCTGCTGTTCGTCGTCGGGGTGTTTGGCGCGCCCCTGCTCACCACCGCCTACCTGCTCGCCGACGAGTCGGTGGCCCCCGGTTACCGGACCCGGGCCGGAAACTGGGTGAACACCGCCTACAACGCGGGTTCGACGGTGGGCGGCGCGGGCGTGGGCCTGTTCCTCACCGTCGCCCCGCCGAGCGCCGGCTACCCCCTGATCGGTGCGGTGCTCGTCCTGGTGGCCGCGACCGTCCTGCTCACCGCGAGGCGCACCGCCGCGCCCCGGCCCGGGACATCAGGGCTCAGGATGGCGGTACTCAGGACGGCAGCAGGAGGGAGCGCACCGTCCGCCACGAGGTCTCGTCGGCGGCGTTGAGCAGGCCGACCCGGTCGTCGTCGGGTCGGTAGGGGTCGCCTTCCAGGCGGAGGGCGACCCCGCCCGCTTCGCTCAGCAGCAGCCCGCCGGGGGCGTGGTCCCAGGGCAGCGTGCGGTTGAACAGCACGAAGTCCAGCGCGCCCTCGGCCAGCCGGGGATAGTCCACCCCGGCGCAGTACGCGCCCGCGCCCACCTCGGCGAACTCCGGGGTCACCGCTCTCACGTGCTCGCGCTGCCTGGGCGACAGGAACCGGGAGAGCACCGCTCCGCGCATCCGGGCCGGTTCGGCGGGCGCGGGTGCGCGGTGCAGGCGGGTCCCGTCGCGCCAGGCGCCCGATCCCAGTTCGGCGGTGTAGAGGGTGCCCTCGGTGGGGCGCAGGATCCAGGAGGCGACGGTCCGCCCTTCGCGGACCAGGGCCGCCATGACCGCGAACTCCCGCTCGCCCCGGGTGAAGTTGCGGGTGCCGTCCACGGGGTCGACCAGCCAGGCCGCGGGTTCGTTTCGCAGGGCCCGGGCCAGCTCGGGGTCGGCGGCGGTCGCCTCCTCGCCCACCACGGGGACGTCGAGCAGGTCCCGCAGGCGCGGACTGATGATGGCCTCGGCCTCGCGGTCGGCGACGGTGACGATCTCGCCGGGCGACTTCTCCGAGACCTGGTCCTCGCGCAGGGTCTGGAAGTGGGGGAGGACCGCGGTGGCGGCCGCCTCGCGGAGGATCTCGGTTACCGCGTCGAAATCGATCGTCATGGACGACAGCCTAGGGACCCGGCCGCCGTGATCCGCGCTCAGGGCAGCAGCAGTGAACGTGCTTTCTCCCATGTCCGCTGGTCCGCGGCGTCCAGCAGGATTCGTTCGTCCTGGTCAGGCCGGTAGGGCGTGCCCTCGGGCCGGAGGCTGAGCCCGCCCGCCTCGCTCAGCAGCAGCCCGCCGGGAGCGTGGTCCCAGGGCATGGTTTGGGAGAACAGCATGAAGTCCAGGCCGCCCTCCGCCAGCCGCGGGTAGTCCACCCCCGCGCATCCGGAGCCCCGGCCCAGCTCGGCGAACCCGGCGGCCGCGGCCTCCACCCGCTCGCGCTCTGCGGGGGACAGGAAGCGGCGCTGGACCGCGCCCCGCAGTTCGCCCGTCCTCTCGGGCGCGGGTGCGCGGTGCAGGCGGGTCCCGTCGCGCCAGGCGCCCGATCCCAGTTCGGCGGTGTAGACGGTGCCCTCGATCGGGCGCAGGATCCAGGAGGCCACGGCCCGGCCTTCACGGACCAGGGCCGCCATGACCGCGAACGCGGTACTGCCCCGAGTGAAGTTCTTGGTGCCGTCCACGGGGTCGACCAGCCAGGCCGCGGGTTCGTTCCGCAGGGCTCTGACCAGGTCGGGGGCGGCGGAGGCGGCCTCCTCGCCCACCACGGGCACGTCGAGCACCTCCCGCAGGCGCAGACCGATGATCTCCTCGGCCTCGCGGTCGGCGACGGTGACGATCTCGCCGGGCGACTTCTCCGAGACCTGGTCCTCGCGCAGGGCTCGGAATCGGGGGAGGACCGCGGTGTCTGCGGCCTCGCGGAGGATCTTGGTTACCGCGTCGATGTCGATCGTCATGACCGACACCCTAGACCTGAGAGGTTGCGCCGGATCCGGGCGGTCACCGCGGACCCGGGCGGTCACTCCCAGCGGAACAGGCGGGAGGCCAGGAAACCGCAGACCGCCGTCCACCCGGCCAGTACCACGAAGACGCCCGGCCCCGGCAGGGCGCCGTGGGCGAGCACGTCGCGCAGACCCGAGCTGAGGGCGGTGATCGGCAGGACCGAGACCGCCTGCTCCATCGGCCCCGGGAAACTGCTGGTGGGGAACAGGACCCCGCCCAGGCCGAGCATCAGCACGTACACCAGGTTGGCTCCGGCCAGGGTCGCCTCGGCGCGCAGGGTGCCCGCCATCAGCAGCGCCAGCGAACTGAACGCCGCGGTGGCCAGCAGTACCAGCGCGAGCACCGCGAGCACGCCGGCCGGTTCCAGGGACGGCGCCCAGCCCAGCAAGAGCGCCACCACGCACAGCACCGTGACCTGGATGGCCTGCACCCCCAGCACGGCGAGGGTCTTGGCGGCGAGCAGCCCGAACCGGGACAGCGGGGTCGCGCCCAGGCGCTTGAGCACCCCGTACCTCCGCTCGAACCCGGTGCCGATGGCCAGGCCGGTGAACGAGGTGGACATGATCGCCAGAGCCAGGACACCGGGAGTCAGCGCGTCCACGCGTGCGCCCTCGCCCACGTCCAGGACGTTGACGAGGCTGAACCCCACCAGGAGCAGGACGGGGATGACCATGGTGAGCAGGAACTGCTCGCCGTGGCGCAGCATGACCCGCAGTTCCATCCCGGCCTGGGCGGCGATCATGCGCCACATCGGGGCGGCACCGGGCGCCGGGATGAACAGGCTCGCGTCGAGGGCGGGTGTCGGGGCGTCGGTGACGGCCGCGCGGGCCGTCCCGGAGGTGTGCTCGGTCATCAGTCGCGCAGTTCCCGGCCTGTGGTTTCGAGGAAGACGTCTTCGAGGGTACGCCGCCGCACGCGCAGGTCCTCCGCCAGCACACCGGAGGAGGCGCACCAGGCGGTGACGGTGGCAAGGAACTCCGGACCCAGGGCGTCGGGCTCGTCGGCGGCCACGGCGTACTCGTGCCGCCCGCCAGCGGCGCTGGCCAGTACGCGGCTCCCGGCCGGCAGGGCCGCTTCCAGGGCCTCGGCGTCCAGCGGGACGTCGGTGTTGAAGCGGACCTCGCGGCGGCCCTCGGTGAGTTCGGCGGGGGTGCCCTCGACCACCACGGCACCGCGGTCGATGATGACCACGTGGTCGGCGAGCCGCTCGGCCTCCTCCATGTAGTGCGTGGTCAGGATCACGGCCACGCCCGCCTCGCGCAGGGTCGAGACCAGGTCCCATGCGGCCATGCGCGCCTGCGGGTCCAGTCCGGCGGTGGGCTCGTCGAGGAAGACCAGTTCGGGGCGGCCGATCACGGCGCAGGCCAGGGACAGGCGCTGCTGCTGGCCGCCGGACAGGCGGCGGAAGGGGGTCTGCGCGGCGGAGGCCAGGCCCAGGCGTTCCAGCAGGACGCCGGGGTCGATCGGGCTGGCGTGGAAGGACGCCATCAGCCGGAGCCACTCGGCGGTGCGGGCCCCCGTGGGCACACCGCCGGACTGCGGCATCACGCCCACGCGGGGCTTGAGCGCGGTGGCGTCGGATACCGGGTCGAGCCCCAGGACCCGCACCTTTCCGCCGTCGGCGTGGCGAAAGCCCTCGCAGATCTCGATGGTGCTGGTCTTGCCCGCGCCGTTGGGGCCGAGCAGGGCGGTCACCGCGCCGCGGCGCGCGGTGAACGTGAGGCCGGTGACGGCCTCGGTGGCGCCGTAGCGCTTGACCAGGTCGACGACCTCGACGGCGGGTGTGTCCATGGGGCCTGAGTTTACGTGCGCCGCGGTGCCGGGCTTCACCGCCCCGCCTCAAGGCGGACAGCCGTGTTCGCGTGTGGACCGAACGCCCTGATCCGGATGAGGTGGAACACGGGGGTTCCTTTTTCTCCGATGGTGGAAGAATGGTGCGCCGTGTCTGGTTGTGATCGGGTGGCGCACGGCTCTGGATGTGCGCGGTCCCGTTCGGATTCCGCTCCGCCGCGCCCGAGTCGCATCACTGCTGCCTCCGCGGGTTCCTCCAACGGAATGGCCGAATGGTGGTACGTCCATCCCGCTGGATGAGAAATCGAAAAGGGTTCGGGCGCCCGCGGCGCAGTTCTCCTGTGTCACGTCCGGATGAACTCCCAGGTTAGGCAAGCCTGACCTTCGTGACGAAGCGCATGAATCCGGGTTTGCCATGGTGGACTTATTTAGGACACACTGATGTTGTCTAAACCAGGAGCCGATGGACGAACGGGAGGGGATCGCTGTGGCCGACATGTCGAGCGCACCCCGACCCCTGAGCGGGCCCGACCACGGAACCCGTGCCCGCGTCGCCCGCCTCATCCTGGAGAAGGGTCCGATCACCGCGTCCTCCCTGGGAGAGCGGCTCGGACTCACCCCGGCGGCGATCCGCCGCCACCTCGACAACCTGACCAGCGAGGGCATGGTCGAAGCCCGCGACGCGCGGCCCACGCACGGCCGCCGCCGCCGGGGCCGCCCCGCCCGCGTCTTCGCCATCACCGAAGCCGGGCGTGACGCCTTCGTCCACGCCTATGACGACCTCGCCTCCAACGCCCTGCGCTTCCTGGCGCAGACCGCTGGTCCCGAGGCCGTCAGCGAATTCGCGCAGAGCCAGGTAGCCGACCTGGAGCGGCGCTACAAGCCCCTGCTGGACGCCGTTCCCCAGGAACAGCGGGTCCGGTTGCTGGCCGAGGCGCTCTCCAACGACGGCTACGCCGCCACCGCGGGCCAGGCGCCCGCGCCCGGAGGCGGCGACCAGCTGTGCCAACACCACTGCCCCGTCGCGCACGTGGCCGCCGAGTTCCCGCAACTCTGTGAGGCCGAGATCGAGGCCTTCGCGCGGCTTCTGGGCACCCCGGTGCGCAGGTTGGCCACCATCGCCCACGGCGACGGTGTGTGCACCACGCACGTCACCCCACGGGGGGACGGGGCGAGCGGGGAGGACGGCACCCCCGCGTCCATGAAGGCCATCCGCCAGCGGGCGGGCGGCTCAGTTCACCAAAAGGACGTCTGAGTCCAGGAGGAGTCCGCGCATGACTTCTGTCGCGCACCCCGAGCTCGAAGGGCTCGGAACATACGAGTACGGCTGGGCCGACTCCGACGCCGCTGGGGCCACGGCCCGCCGCGGCATCAACGAAGACGTTGTTCGGGACATCTCGGACAAGAAGAGCGAGCCGGAGTGGATGACCAAGCTCCGCCTCAAGTCGCTGAAGCTCTTCGACAAGAAGCCCATGCCCGACTGGGGCGCGGACCTGTCCAAGATCGACTTCGACAACATCAAGTACTTCGTGCGGTCCACGGAGAAGCAGGCCACCTCCTGGGAGGACCTGCCCGAGGACATCAAGAACACCTACGACAAGCTGGGCATCCCCGAGGCGGAGAAGCAGCGCCTGGTCTCCGGTGTCGCCGCCCAGTACGAGTCCGAGGTCGTCTACCACCAGATCCGTGAGGACCTGGAGGAGCAGGGCGTCATCTTCCTGGACACCGACACGGCTCTCAAGGAGCACCCGGAGATCTTCGAGGAGTACTTCGGCTCCGTCATCCCGGCCGGTGACAACAAGTTCTCCGCGCTGAACACCGCCGTGTGGAGCGGTGGGTCCTTCATCTACGTTCCCAAGAACGTGCACGTGGAGATCCCGCTCCAGGCCTACTTCCGGATCAACACCGAGAACATGGGCCAGTTCGAGCGGACGCTGATCATCGTCGACGAGGGCGCCTACGTCCACTACGTCGAAGGTTGCACCGCGCCGATCTACAAGTCGGACTCGCTGCACTCCGCGGTCGTCGAGATCATCGTCAAGAAGAACGCGCGCTGCCGTTACACGACCATCCAGAACTGGTCGAACAACGTCTTCAACCTGGTCACCAAGCGCGCCATCGCCGAAGAGGGCGCGACCATGGAGTGGGTCGACGGCAACATCGGCTCCCAGGTCACCATGAAGTACCCGGCCGTCTACCTGATGGGCGAGCACGCCAAGGGTGAGACCCTGTCCATCGCCTTCGCGGGCGAGGGCCAGCACCAGGACACCGGCGCCAAGATGGTGCACTGCGCGCCCAACACCTCTTCCAAGGTCGTCTCCAAGTCGGTGGCGCGCGGCGGCGGCCGCTCCTCCTACCGCGGCCTGATCCAGGTCCAGGAGGGCGCGCACAGCGCCAAGTCCTCGGTCGAGTGTGACGCCCTGCTGATCGACACGATCAGCCGCTCGGACACCTACCCCTACAACGACCTGCGCGAGGACGACACCGAGCTCGCGCACGAGGCCACCGTCTCCAAGGTCAGCGAGGACCAGCTCTTCTACCTGATGAGCCGGGGGATGGGCGAAGAAGAGGCCATGGCCATGGTCGTCCGAGGTTTTGTGGAGCCCATCGCACGGGAGCTCCCGATGGAGTACGCACTGGAGCTCAACCGTCTGATCGAGCTCCAGATGGAAGGATCGGTGGGATAAGTTGACGACCGCGAACACAGAGCCCAAGGCGCACAGTCACGGGCTGGGGCAGATCCCTGTCTCCAAGCTCGACACGCACGGCTCCAAGGACGTGGACGCCTTCCCCGTGCCCAACGGCCGTGAGGAGGAGTGGCGCTTCACCCCGCTGCGCCGCCTCAAGGGCCTGCACGACTGGAAGGGCACCGCCGACGGTACCGACGAGGTCACCGTGGACGCCCCCGAGGGCGTCACCGTCGAGCAGGTCGGCCGGGACGACGAGCGCCTGGGCAAGGCGGGCCTTCCCGTCAACCGCGTCATCGCCCAGGCCTACACCTCCTTCGAGCAGGCCACCGTCGTCACCGTTCCGCAGTCGCTGGCCGCCGACAAGGCGATCCGGATCGACCGCAAGGCGCTCGGCGGTACCGCCTTCGAGCAGCTGGTCATCGACGTCAAGCCGCTGGCCGAGGCCACCGTGATCATCAGCAACACCGGTACCGGTGTGCGCGCGGGCAGCCTCGACGTCCACGTCGGTGAGGGCGCCAAGCTCACCCTGGTCAGCCTCCAGGAGTGGGACCACGACGCCGTCGACGTCAGCCAGCACAACGCGCGCGTGGGCAAGGACGCCAGCCTGAAGTCGATCGTCATCACCCTGGGCGGTGACGTGGTCCGGCTCTCCCCGCGCGTGTCCTACGAGGAGCGCGGCGGCAACGCCGAGCTGTACGGCCTGTACTTCGCCGGCAAGGGCCAGCACCACGAGCACCGCTCGCTGATCGACCACAACGTGTCCAACACCCGCTCCCGGGTGGACTACAAGGGCGCGCTGAGCGGCAAGGACGCTCGCGCGGTGTGGATCGGTGACGTGATCATCGGCGAGGGCACCACCGGTACGGACTCCTACGAGAACAACCGGAACCTCCAGCTCACCGACGACACCCGAGTGGACTCGGTGCCCAACCTGGAGATCTTCACCGGTGAGGTCGCCGGCGCCGGTCACGCCAGCGCCAGCGGTCGTCTCGACGACATCCACCTCTTCTACCTGCGCTCGCGCGGTATCCCGGAGGAGGAGGCCCGCCGCCTCATCATCCGTGGTTACTTCCTGGACATCGTCAACCGCATCGACGACGAGGAACTGCGCGACCACGTTATGGAGAAGGTCGAGCGGAAACTCGCCACGCATGAGTGAGCAGGGCGGTTGGACCAAGGTCGCCGAGCTCGACGAGATCCCCGAGGAGGGGGTCCTGGGGATCGAGACCGACGACGAGACACCCATCGCGCTGGTGCGCACCGAGGGTGAGGTCTACGCGCTGCGGGACGTGTGCTCGCACGCGGAGGTCCGCCTCTCCGAGGGCGAGGTCGAGGACGGCACCATCGAGTGCTGGCTGCACGGCTCCTGCTTCGACCTGAGCTCGGGGGCGCCGATCAACCCGCCCGCCACCCAGCCGGTCCCCACCTACGACGTGAAGATCGACGGCGACGACGTGCTCGTGTCGCTGGATGAGAAGAATTCCTGAGGCCTGAAATGACGAAGTTCGAAATCCGCGGTCTGCGCGCCGACGTCCTCATCAACGAGGACGAGCGGCAGGAGATCCTCAAGGGCGTTGACCTCACCATCAACTCCGGTGAGACCCACGCCATCATGGGCCCGAACGGCTCCGGCAAGTCCACCCTCGCCTACGCGATCGCCGGCCACCCGCGCTACGAGATCACCGAGGGCGAGGTCCTCCTCGACGGCGAGAACATCCTCGAGATGGAGGTGGACGAGCGGGCCCGCGCCGGCGTCTTCCTCGCCATGCAGTACCCGGTCGAGGTTCCGGGCGTGTCCATGTCCAACTTCCTGCGCAGCTCCGTCAGCGCGGTGCGCGGCGAGGCCCCCAAGCTCCGCCAGTTCTCCAAGGAGCTCCAGGGCGCGATGAAGAACCTGTCCATCGACACGTCCTTCGCCGCCCGCGGCGTCAACGAGGGCTTCTCCGGCGGTGAGAAGAAGCGCCACGAGATCCTCCAGCTGGAGCTGCTCAAGCCGAAGATCGCCGTTCTGGACGAGACCGACTCCGGCCTGGACGTCGACGCGCTCAAGGTCGTCTCCGAGGGCATCAACCGCGCCCAGGAGGCCAACGGCCTCGGCGTCATGCTGATTACGCACTACACCCGCATCCTCAAGTACGTGCGGCCCGACTTCGTACACGTCTTCTCCGGCGGCCGCATCGCCGAGTCCGGCGGCTCCGAGCTGGCCGACGTGCTGGAGGCCGAGGGTTACGAGCGGTTCGTGAAGGCGGGCGCGTAACCATGACCCTCCGCGAGCTCGGTCAGCCCGACACTGGCCTGCTCAATGTCGCGGCGATCCGGGAGGACTTCCCGATCCTCTCCCGGACCGTCCGCGACGAGCGTCCGTTGGTGTACCTCGACTCCGGGGCGACCTCGCAGAAACCGCGCCAGGTGCTGGACGCCGAGCGCGAGTTCTACGAACGCCACAACGCGGCGGTGCACCGTGGGGCGCACCAGCTCGCGGAGGAGGCCACCGACGCCTACGAGTCAGCCCGGGAGACCATCGCCCGGTTCATCGGCGCCGACGCCGACGAGGTGGTGTTCACCAAGAACGCCACCGAGGCGGTGAACCTGGTCGCGTACGCGATGAGCAACGCGGCCACGGCCGATGACAAGCTGCGTGGTTTCCAGGTCGGTCCCGGCGACGAGATCGTCGTGACCGAGATGGAGCACCACGCCAACCTCGTGCCCTGGCAGCAGCTGTGCCAGCGCACCGGCGCGACGCTGCGCTGGTTCCCGGTGACCGAGGAGGGCCGACTGGACCTCTCGGGCATCGAGGACCTGGTCAACGAGCGCACCAAGCTGGTGGCCTTCGCGCACCAGTCCAACGTGCTCGGCACCGTGAACCCGGTCGGCGCCATCACCGCCCGGGCCCGCGAGGTCGGCGCGATGGTGCTGCTGGACGCCTGCCAGTCGGTGCCGCACATGCCGGTGGACGTCCGCGAGCTGGACGTCGACTTCCTGGCCTTCTCCGGGCACAAGATGCTCGGTCCCAACGGGATCGGCGTGCTCTGGGGGCGCCGGGAGCTGCTGGCCGCCATGCCGCCGTTCATCAGCGGTGGTTCGATGATCGGAGTGGTGCACATGAGCCACTCCACCTGGGCGGACCCGCCGCAGCGCTTCGAGGCCGGGGTGCCGATGGCCCCGCAGGCCGTCGGTCTGGCCGCGGCCTGTGACTACCTCTCCGAGGTAGGTATGGACCGGGTCGCCGCGCACGAGCACACGCTCACCGAGTACGCCCTCAAGCACGTGGGCGCGATCGAGGGCGTGCGGATCGTGGGCCCGACCGAGGCCGTGGACCGCGGTGGCGCGGTGTCGTTCGTGGTGGACGACATCCACCCGCACGACCTGGGACAGGTCCTGGACGACAAGGGCGTCGAGGTCCGGGTGGGGCACCACTGCGCCTGGCCGCTGCACCGCAAGCTCGGTATCGTCGCGACCACGCGCGCGTCCTTCTACCTCTACAACACGATTGAGGACGTGGACGCGCTCGTGGAGGCCATCCGGGCCGCCCAGAGGTTCTTCGGAACCAGGGCCTAGTACGAGGATTCTGCCTGACCATGCAGTTGGACGCGATGTACCAGGAGATCATCCTGGACCACTATCGGAACCCGCACCACAAGGGGCTGCGGGATCCGCACAACGCCGAGGCGCACCACATCAACCCCACCTGTGGGGACGAGGTGACACTCCGGGTCGCGCTGACCCCCGCACCCGGTTCGGAGCTGGACGAGAAGGCCGTCGTCAGCGATGTCTCCTACGAGGGGATGGGCTGTTCGATCAGCCAGGCCAGCACCTCGGTGCTCACCGACCTCCTGATCGGGAAGTCGGTGGCCGAGGGTATGCAGACCCTGGACGCGTTCACCGAGTTGATGCAGTCCAAGGGCAAGGGCGAGCCGGACGAGGACGTGCTGGAGGACGCCGTGGCGTTCGTCGGCGTGTCCAAGTACCCGGCCCGGATCAAGTGCGCCCTTTTGGGGTGGATGGCCTGGAAGGACGCGGTGTCGCAGTCCTTGGAGAAGGAAGGCGCCTGAATGAGTGACAACGAGACCACGACGACCGACGACAAGGCCGAGAGCGTCGAGTCCGCCGAGACCGCCGACAAGGCCGCGGCCGCCCCGCTCACCCCTGAGCAGGAGGCGCTGGCCGAGGAGATCGGCGAGGCCCTCAAGGACGTGATCGACCCCGAGCTCGGCGTGAACATCGTCGACCTGGGGCTGGTCTACGGGGTGAACCACGACGACACGTCGATCACCCTGGACATGACCCTGACCAGCGCGGCCTGCCCGCTGACCGACGTGATCGAGGACCAGGCCAACAGCGCCCTGGACGAGTTCGAGCGCGAGGTCAAGATCAACTGGGTCTGGATGCCGCCGTGGGGTCCGGACAAGATCACCGACGACGGTCGGGACCAGCTGCGCATGCTGGGCTTCAACGTCTGATCGTCTGGATCACGCTCTCTGGCCTGCATATCCGCAGGTCAGAGAGCTTTTTTCTGCATCGGAACGCCTCGTTCGGACGCTGTCTGGATTGCCATCGAGCATGCCTCGGCTCGATCCGGATGATGTGATCCCCACATAGTGATTCAGTCATCATGTGATTCTAGGGTGACCGGAGGTGCTCCGGGCGGGCGCACGTTACTCACACTGTGCGGGATATTGCGCGGTACTGTGCGGGACTCTCCAGCGGCCGACGCTACTCATCGTCGACCAGCTTGGCTGCCTGGGCGAGGCCGTTGAGGTCGGAGGCATCGGTGTAGTAGAGGTTGGCGACTTTGGTCGAGTGGCCGAACTGGGAGTTGAGTACCGCCTCAGATACCTGACCCACGAAGAACGAGCGCAACGTCGTGCGCCACAAGTGCGAGCGCTGCTCTTCGAACAGTGCGATCCTGGTCGCCTTGGCCATGCGCATGTAGAGCTTCCGGCACACCTCACCGCACCTCTGTCGATGCCAGGGTTTCAGAGGATCCATCGGCGCACCGACGATGAACCCTTCGCCACCCTGCTCATCACGGCGCTTGAGGAGTCGCTCGGTCACCCGTTGATCAAGGACCAGGACGACACGCGGGTGGTCGCCCTTAGCCACGTGCTCCGGTACGTCGATGCTCAGGACCCCGTTGCCGGAAACGTGCGCCATGGACCAGTCGACCAGACGAGCCTCGCTCTGCCGTAGCCCGGTGGTCGCCTGAAGCAGGGTCATGTCGATGCTGGTGCGGAAGGTGGCGACCTGGAGCTCAGGGCGCCATATCCACCCGTGCTTCTTGTGCGAAACCGGCCAGTCGGTGGGATCGGCATCGAGGAGCCACTGCAGCGTGAGCTCGTACTCCTGGCGCATGAGAGCTCGACCCCCGCGCTTCCTCTGCGGCCTCTGAACGCCGGTCAGGTCGGTCAGGCTTGCTTCCGTCACGGGGTTGAAGTCCATCATCCCGTCGCGAACGAGGCGCTTAGCGATGTACTTGTTCCACACCGTGCGGCACGACTTCGCCGTGGACAGGCCGTGCAGCTGGGCGATCTCTGTGAAGGTCTCCTCGAGGGCTCGAGGGGTCGTGCCCGACCCGATGGTGTGCCGGTTGAACCCATGCTGGTGGCGCTTGCCCTTGCTCTTGCACTTCGCGCAGTCTCCGAGGAGGAACCGCAGCCCCGCCTCGTATTTCGCCCGGCTCAGGTCCTCGAGCTTGGCCTTCTCGAGTGCCGGCCGGGTCACCTTGTTGATGTAGTCCGACAGCTGGTCTGACAGACGCCAGGTGCCGCCGCCCGTGCGCAACAGCTCCTCGGCCTTACGCTTCGCCTTGCGCCGGGTCTCACCCTTGGTCGCGCCGTAGGAATCCTTCCGCACCTTGCGTCCATCGCGATGGACCAGCGTCCAGGTCATCCGATACGTACCATCGGCCAGCTGTCTCGGGGTCGAGCGTTCGGCAGTGTGCTCCCCTGGAGCCAGCTTGCTTGTCGTCGCGCGTGTCATTGGGTCAGTGTAAACATCGGCTGCTGTCGCCTCTGCATGGGCCACGCATGACGCATAATCACCAATGAGCGCTTATCTGAATCACGTATAGCTCACTACATGAGTGGTCTATCAATCATGATTCGGATAGACTGTCCGACGTGTGCACCGGAGTGGATCGGTGCCAAAGACGAAAGAGAGAACCTACGATGCCCACTGCAGCGGGTCGGTCCACCACGGGCGGGTCCACCACGAGCCGACGTACGACCTCCGTGAGAATCGACCCTGCTGCCCTGTCTACCGAAGAAGCCGCACACTACACCGGGTTCTCGTATGGAACACTGAAGAAGTGGCGCGTGACCGGTGATGGTCCGGCCTATGTCCGCATCGGATCGCGCGTCGTCTATCTCATCGACGATCTCGACACATGGTTGCGCGAGCACCGCGTCGCTTAACAACACCTCGCCCGCGACATTGACGAAGCCCCTGGCCGCTCTGCTCCGGGGGCTTCCCACATGCCGGGTCGACGCTCGTCGCTGTGTCCGTCAAGGGGAGGGCCGACACGATGACCTGCATCCAGTGCTCCATCAACTTTTGTCTGAGACTGTGAGTGCTCGGCTTACCGCAGATCAGACACAGTGTGAATCCCGATGAACCCCCAGTTCAGTCGAGGATTCTCAGTCAAGCAATGCCCAAGTGGTACAAGTGGTACACGATCTCTGGGGCAATTAGAGCAGCAAGTACTGCCTGTGTCGATAGAGACGGGGGTGGATTAGATAGTCATGTGTATAGTCTTTGGTCCAGCTTTGGCTTCCGGGCGTGGGCGCGAGTCCTGGAGCGATTGCATCAGAGCTGACCCCCGCCACCTCGACAAACAAGGACGAAAACCATGAAGACCCCCAGGGCCGCCGTACGGACCAGGGCCACCGCCGTCAGTGCTGTCCTGGTCGGTCTCAGCCTCTCCCTCACCGCCTGCTCGGGCGGCGGTGTGCTCGACGGCACCTACTACGCCGAGGACGTCAACGGCACGTCCAACCTCGGCCAGCTGGTTGTCGACGGCGACGACGTCACGCACAACGAGTACAAGTGCGACGCGGTCTACACCAAGGCCGACGTCGAGTCGACGGGCCAGTTCAGCGACGACCATTCGCAGATCTCTTGGATCACCATCGGCGACGATCAGCGCAATGAGCGCACCGGGACCGAGACGTTGAGCATGACCGACGATACGATCACTCTCGGCGACACGACCTACGTTCGCGTGGACAGCGACGCCGGCAAGGCCATGCTCGACAAACATCGGGCCGAAGAGTGCGACTGACGCCGCCAGCGACGATGAAGGCCCCGTGAGCGCTGGACTTGAACTGCTCCCTGGAAGTTGGACTGGAAATCCAGTTCCATCGACCAGGGAGCAGTCCCATGAGAGCGAACAGCTCACTCACCCAGGACCAACGCCACCAAGCGATAGCGTTGTTCGAGCAAGGCAGAGCCGATCACGCGGTAGCGGCCTCTCTGGGGGTCTCGCGATGGGCGGTCCGAAGCCTGTACCGACGGTGGCGGATCCACGGCCCGGGAGCGCTGGTGACCAAACAAGCGAAGAAGTCCTACTCCTTCGAGTTCAAGGTCGAGGCGGTGCGCCGCCTCCTGGCGGGCGAGCCCAAGACCGAGCTGGCCAAGGAACTGGAACTGTCCTCACCCAAGCTGCTGGAATCGTGGGTGCGCACCTACCGCACCCAGGGCTCAGAAGGGCTACGCCCCAAGCAGCGAGGACGCCCGCCCAAGAGCGCACCACAAGAGCCAGCCTCAGAGCTGGAACGACTACGCCGTGAGAACGAGCTCCTGCGTGCCCAGAACGCCTACCTGGGAAAAGTGCGGGCCTTGAGGGAACATCCACCAGAGTGAGGGTTCACGCTGTGGTCGCCCTCAAGGCCGAACACCGATTGGACGTGCTGCTGCGGGTTGCTGGGCTGGCCCGCTCCACGTTCTTCTACCACCAGGCCCGACTCCAAACCCCGGATCCCCACGCAGCGCTCAAGGCCCAGATCAGGCAGCTCTTCGACAAGAACAAGGGCCGCTACGGGCACCGCCGGATCCATGACCAGCTCCTCAAGAAGGGGTGGCGGGTAGCGAAGAAGACCGTACTCAAGCTCATGAACCAGCTGGGCCTGGTCTGCCGGGTGCGCCGCAAGAAGCCCTACGGCTCCTACCGGGGCCAGGCGGGCCAGGTGGCGCCGAACCTGCTGGAGCGTGACTTCACCGCGCAGGGGCCGAACCAGAAATGGGTGACCGACGTGAGCGAGTTCGCCGTCGCGGGCCACAAGGTCTACCTGTCACCGGTCATGGACCTGTTCGACCGGCAGATCATCTCCTACACGGCCGCTCTGTCACCGAACCTGGAGTTGACCAACACCTCCTTGCGGGAGGCGTTGAAGACCCTGCCCCCTGGTCAGAGCCCGCTGGTCCACTCCGACCAGGGGTTTCAGTATCAGCACGTGTCCTGGCGGCGGCTGCTCGCCGGGGTCGACGGTCTTCAGTCGATGTCGCGCAAGGGCAACTGTCTGGACAACGCGGTGATCGAGAGTTTCTTCGGTCACCTGAAGGAGGAGTTCTTCACCCACTCCGAGTTCGAGACCGTCGAGGAGTTCACCGCAGGGCTGGATGAGTACATCGCCTGGTTCAACCACGAACGCGTCCATAGCTATCTTGAGGGCCTGAGCCCGGTGCAGTACCGAGCTCAGGCCCTGGCGGCCTAACCTTTAGTTAGCCGGTCCAACTATCGGGGACCAGTTCAACTCACGGGGCCTCTTCTTTCTTCACACCTCCTCATCTGTCCCCCGCAGCCGCTCGGCCTTGTACTCTTCGATCGTCTCCGGAGGCCGACCGTAGCGCGGTGCCCAGGCGGCGACGAAGTCGATGACCGACCACTCCGCCTGCCTGGCCCACCGCGAGCGGGCGACGAGAAATAGGGCCAGGCCCGCCGTCGCCGCGTTCACCAAGGCCCACGCCACGGACAGGACAAGGAGAAGCGCCGGCACTGCCGTCAACTCGCCGCGCAGGCCGAGCACCGCCAGGCCGAGGAGACCGGCGAGATGGGCGAGGAGTCCGGCCAGACAGCCCTCGAGACATCGATCGAAAACCGACAGCGCCCCCGGCTCGTCCCGTGAGCGCAGTCCGCGCACTGCCCGGCGCAGCAGGGCGACGGTGGCCACGACGGCCACGACCCCCAGGCCTATCTCCCGCAGGCCCGCCAGCCACCACGGCGCCGAGCGCCACCAGCCGCGGGGGAACTCGTTACGTAGTCCCGTCCTCAAGCCCATCGCACCTCCTGACAGCAGGCAGGGAAGGTGGTCTTATCGACCGCATCCCCTGCCGGACGAGACCTCATCCGATCGGCTCCTACGAGCCGTCCGGCCGCTTGACCGGCTTCGGGCGCTCCGCGATCTTGCGGGCCCCGGGCTGTGAACTGGTCCTCTGGCCGGGGCCCGCCTCGACCTTCGAGTCCCTGGTTTTCGGCGAGCCCTGCGCCCCCGAGCCGGACGGGCTCGAGTACCGATGCGAGAACCCGTTGCCTCTGGGAGCGCCGCCGCCGGTGCTCGGCCCGCCGATCACCGTGGGACCGGCGTTCGACGGTGCCTTCGGCGTCGCGGCCGCGGGCACGGTTGATGCAGCGGGGGTCGGACCGGCTGGCAGCGGGATCGCCCCGCCGGGGCTTCTCGGGCTCTGCGGAACCGGCTTCAGGCCCGGGGTCCCTGCCTGGCCCCCGGGTCCGGCCTGCACGTCGAACCGCGTCGGAACCGATGTACCGTCGCTCCTGCTGCCCGAACGGGGCGTCGATCGGGTCTGCTGGTCGCCGGGGTTCGAGCCGGAGAAGTTCGTCTGACCTGCGCCGGGCTCGACGCCCTTCGGCCCGCGGCCTCCAGGACGGTTGGGGACGACCTCGCCCTGGGCGCCCCGACCCTGGCCGCCGGGCACCTGCTGACCCGGGTCCGAGCCCGCGACGTCGCCGGTCGTCACGCCGCCGCCAGGGATCTCGACCTTCTGCTGGTCCTTCGCGTCGAAGCCCAGCCTCGACAGGCCTCCTTGCCGATCAACACCATCGGCCGCAGCCCTGTCCTCCTGCGCCGATCCCGGAGGCGCGCCAGCCAGCTGCAGCGGTCCTCCCCTCCTGCTCTGCCCCGGCTGACCGGCCGAGCCTTGCTCGTTGGACGACTCCTTCGGCGAGGACTTCGGCCCGTTGAAGGTGCCCGGGCCGCCCTGAGGTGATTTCCTGCCCCCGGGGCCCTGCTCCCCGGGACCGGACTGGCCTGACCCGAGAGCTTTGGTATTGCCGCCCTTGAGCTGGGCGTTGCTCGGGATTCCGCCGACGTTGGGCTTGTTCTTGCCCCCTCCGCCGGGGCCGGGCTGGCCGCTGCCGTTGGGCTTCGTCAGCCCGCCGAGCTTGCCGCCGGTGGCCTGGGCGAGCTTGTTGCCCGCCGCCATGCCCGCACCGGCGCCGAGGCCCCCGGCCGCGGCCTGCATGGCCCCGCCCTGTCTCGCCTTCGGAGCGGTGTCGGTCTCCAGGAACTTGTCGACGAGCTTCGTCACGGCCTCGTCCAGGGCCTGGAGCACGGTTTTGCGCACGCGCAGGAGGATGAACGTCACGGCGATGATGAGCAGCGTCGACAGGAAGGTGAGGAGGACCACCGCCACCGGGCCCAGACCGAGGTTGGACAGGAGCCCGTTCTCGGTCACGAGGTTCGTCAGCGGCCCCGAGGCGATCGCCGGCACGCCCATGATCAGTCGTGCGACGAGCTGATAGAGGAAGATCGTGAGGATGACCTCGAGGATCATCGCCACCGAGTAGATGATCACTTTACTGATCGCCGCGATCGCGCCCAAAGTGGCGAACGGGATCGCCGCGATCAGCGAGAAGGTCCGCTTGAGTGCGCCGATGACCATGCCGAAGGCGTACCAGATGCCCAGCAGACAGACGCTGCCCAGTAGCGTGACGGTATTGGCCCAGTACATGAAAGAGGCCGGTCCCGAGCCGACCTGGCTCACCGAGGAGTGGTTCTCGCGCACTAGGCCCGACATCGCGTTCTCCGAGCTGAACGAAGTGAGGCTTTCCGAGGAGAACGAACTGTTGAGGTAGTTGTACATCGATAGGGGCGACATGCTGCACTGCGCCGGGTCGCCGTTGTCGGTCGTGACCATGAAGCCGCAGTCCTTGGCCGAGTCCTCCTGATTCTTCGTCGTGAACGTCCGCACGCCGTCGGAGACCTCCGACTGCAGGCCCTCACCCTGGGTCGAGATCATCGGGGCCTCGGAGGCCTGCGGGTCGTCCTCGTCACCGAATTTCTCGACGTCGCCGTAGCTGGCCGTGTTGGTGAACCAGTCCTCCTTGATGTCCTCATCGGCGTTCTCCGACAGCCAGCTCTTCACACCCGACTCGAAGTTCGAGGCTGGCGTCTCCTGCCCGCTGATGTAGCGGTTGAGGATGTCCAGCGTCGTGGCCACCTGCAGCCACGAGCCCGGCTCTTCCTGGGTCAGGTCGACGTTCGAGGCGCCCGTCCACGCGTCCTTCGCATTGCTGGACACACCTCCGGCGTCCCAGCCAGCGTCGCGGTAGACCGGGTGGGAGGCGATGTTGATCGCCAGCGCCGAGGTCCGCGCCGACATCGTCGACTTCGGGTCGGCCTGCCCCTTGTCCGCGTTCCAGCCGATGGTCGCATCCTCGGGCACGAGAAGCCGGGAGTTCATCGCCCAGGCGTCGAAGTCGACGTAATTGGACAGGACCACCTGGGTGGCACCGGCCGAGGCGTCGACGCCGGATTCGGAGAAGCCGTCGAGGACGGCGGTGTACATCGATCCGAAGACGGGCAGGCCGAAGCCGAGAAAGAGCAAACGCACGACGAACTTCTTGATCGCCGAGCCGCGGTCCATCTTCTTGAACAGCACGAGGCCGATGAGAAGGAAGCCGAGGAAGAGCGGGACGAGGAAGTTCCACGACAGGTCGACGAGCAAGCCGTACCACTCGCCGATGAAGTTGGCCACACCCGACAGGGCCCCAGGAGGTCCGCAGTCCCCGCCCTCACAATTGTTGAGCATCCCGTCGGCCAGGCCCTGCTGGTAGCCCCCGCTCGTCCCTTCGGCCGTGGTCACGTCGGCGACGGCCGTGTAGAACCACGCGAAGGGGTTGAGGAACTTGAGCAGCTCGATGAAGGCGAAGAAGAGTCCCGATATGAGCAGGGACACGCCATAGCAGAACCACACCACCGATCCCGCGAAGCCACCGATGATGTCGCCGATGACTCCGCTCGACATTGAGTCGAAGCCCAGGTCCTTGTTGACCGCCCCGAACTGGCCGTAGGCCAGGAAGGCGTCACCCCCCTTGCCCAGCGTCTCGTGCGTGATCGTCTGCGTTGAACCCGACAGTCCGGCCGAGAGCCAGCGTTTGAACTGTGAGACCGTCGGGTCGCCGTAGCCGAGCAGGGAGCCCGCAGCCCCCGGCTCGGACTCCGCGATGTCCCCCCACGCTCCGCCGAGGCTCTCGCCGGGCTCGTTGGAGTTGGAGAAGTAGCCTGCGCCGTTGGACGCGAGCTGGTACAGGCTGTAGTTGTCCTCGTCTTCGGAAGCGTTGTCGTTGGCCAGAGCCGTGGTGCTCCCCAAGAGCCCGATCAGGAGGGGGGTCACGAGCATGACGAGGAGCACGCCGACGACCCTGCTCCACCTCGGCCGGAGCAGGACGCCGCCGACCCCCCCTCGCACGCGCGTGATCGCCGTGCCCAACCGTTCCATCGCGTCCCCTCGGTTCATTTCTTGGCCAGCTTCGTTCGCTTGCCCCTCTTCGTCGTGCCACGGCGCGGGGCCTTCTTGGCGAGCCCCGCGGCCGGCTTCACCTTTCGATCCTCAGCCGGTCCGTCATTCGAGTCATCGTCCAAATCATCATTTTTCTTGTTGCCCAATGATGTGAGATTCGCGCCCGGAGTAGGTTCGTCGTCGAGGATCTGGGCCATCCGCTCGGCCTCCTCGGCCCGGGCCGCCTCGAGGCGGACCTTGCGCCGCTGGGCCTCCCGGTAGGGGTTGATCCCCAGGGCCAGGTCGAGGTGGAAGACGACGTTGGTCACGCCGCGGCGCAGGTACGACAAGCTCTCGCCGCGAGTCGTGATGAGGTTGGCGAGGTCGCGGGGGATCTGCTGGGCCAGCTGCTTCTGATACTCGAGCACCGTTGAGTCGCGCATCGGCCCGAGCACGGTGTAGTCGGCGGCGTCGAACTTGTTGAACTTCGAGTCCGAGAGCATCTTGTCGACGTCGTTGTAGCTGTAGACGACGCGCCCTCCCCGGTCGAAGAGGTGCTCGAACTGCTCGGTGATGTACGTCTTCACCCGGTCGTCAATGAGGTCGGCTCCATGGATGATCACGGTGTCGCCCACGCCGAGCTCAGCCACGGCGAAGCCGACGATGTTGACCAACTGGGCCATGGCCACGCCGCGCCCGCGCGTCATCAGCCGCGAGAAGTCATAGAGCACCCGGCGGGCGTCGCGGATCCCGTCAATCGCGGCAGCCGTGGTGTTGTTGAACAGGTCGCCGTTGGTCGAGAGCATCGTCTGGCCGATGGTCTGGAGCAGGTTGAGCGCCCGGAGCTGGTCGGGGTCGCTCTTGTCCGAGGCCAGCAAACGCTTGTGCGCCATGTCGAGGTAAGACACGAACAGCTGCAGCTTCGGCACATGCGCGTGGTTAATGCCGACCACACGTAGCTTCTTGCGCATGTGCTGGGCGTTCTCGCGCCACATGCCCTGGTCGATGTAGAAGTCCGTGGCGATTCGCTCGAGATTGCCCCGGATGATCGAGGTCACTGCCCCATCCGAGGACTCGTAGAGCTGCTCGAACATGAGCTTGAGCTTCTCCATGTGCGTGGAGAAGATCGCCAGCTCGTCCTTCTCCTCGCCGAACATCTCGAACATGTTCACGTCGCCGGAGTTGAGGTCGACGCGGGCGGTCAGACGCTCGAACGTCGGCCCGAGCTTGTCCATCTTGGCCCCGTCGAGGACGAGGTGGACGACGCGGCCGTTGTCGAGCATCGTCGACTGAGACAGCTTCGAGCACCACATGTTCGACACCCGCTCGCGGTCGAGGTACTCCGACAGCGTGGGGTCGGCGATGACGACGTGGTGGGCGTAGTTGTTGACACCCATGAGCACGGCCGAGGAATTGACGTCACCGACCATGAACCCGACGTATTCGCCGTCCTTGTCGTTGAGCCCGTTGGTCACCAGCGAGTAGGAGCCAGCGAACTCGGTCGAGGTGTAGTGGAAGCCCTTGCCGCGCTTCTTGTCGTTGTTCTTGAACAGGCTCGATAGCTCCTGGCGCTGCTCGCCGACGTAGGCCGCGGCTTTGAGCGTGCCGAAGCGGTCGATGTAGAGGCGCGTGATGCGCTCAATGGTGTCCTCGAGGGTCTCCAGGTCCGGTGCCTTGAGGAAGAGGCGGTTGTGCACGTGCAGGTAGGCCGCTCCGTCCTGGAGCTCGCCGATGATCGCCTCGCGGTCGGCCGAGGCCTTGGCGGCCTTGCGTTTTGACGAGGTCGTGCCCGAGGCTTCCTGCTCGCTGGTCTCGAGAGAGTCGAGCTTCTCCGACTGCTTGGTGTACTGGTCGACCCACTTGTCGTCCTTACGCACGACCTGCTCGAGCACGACCGCCGTGACCCGCTCGTCGAGCCCCGACGGGATCCTGTCGATGCCCCAGAACGGGGCGAAGGCGTCGTGCGAGGCGTCGTCGTGGAAGTAGCCGAGGACGCAGGCGACCGAGGAGTCGACCTCGAAGTAGTCCGAGCGGAAGAAGAGGCGCTCCTTGGGCTTGAGCGCCATGAGGTGCGGGTAAAAAAAGTAGGATCCGGCCAGTTGCCGCTCTTCCTGCCGTCGGGCCCACCAGCCGAGCAAGCCGCGCCGAGTGGCGGTCGTCATCTGGGGCTCGGGCCCCTCAACCGGTCCGCTCTGCTCGGTCTCGGGCTTGGTACCGTTCGGGATACCCAGGTGCTTCCTGTTCTTCATCATCAGCGCCATGGTTCGTCCGCATCCTTACTTCGTCGTCTCGTTGGGGAGGAGGAAGCTCGCTCAGGTCACGGTGGGGTTGAGCTGATCATCGATGCCGGAGTAGAAGACCCGCAGCATCGGCTGGGTCTCTTCGCGATCGAGCATCGTGGCCTCCTTGATCATCAGATCGCTGTTCTCTACCTCGGCCCGAAGGATCGTGTGCCCGCGACGCAACGCATCCTCGCTCTTGCCCTTGAGCAGCAGGTACTGGTGAATTGATGCGAACTTGCCACCGACGTGCTGGGTGAGGATGTCGTACTGCTCGTTCTGCAGCTCGATGAGATCGGGGTCCCGGACCTCCAAGGCCCGGTTGCGTCGCTCGAGATTCGCCACCTGGTGGTAGATCCGCTGCGGTTCCTTCGTCGTGATGAAGACGTGCTCGCAGGTCGTCTCGACCTTCTTCCAGAAGTCGTCGTTGCGCTTGAGGATCCCGACACGGTCCTCGTCGAAGAGCAGGTAGCTCGCTGACCCGACGACGAGGTAGACCTGTCCCTGCCCACCGTCGGAGTAGTAGATCCGGCCGTCCTTGTCGATCGATTCGATGCCGACAATCGAGTAGAAGCCCGATGGGTTCGAGTCCCGCCTGGTGAAGACCCGGCGCGCCGACTTCGGCAGGTAGGCCAGCAGCGGCGGCACGGTTGTGATCCGCAGCTCCTCGGTCTTGGTCAGCTGACCCATGTAGAGGACGAAGACAACCGACCACAAGACGAAGAGCGCGATGAACTTCGCGCCGGAGTCGGCGATGAAGGTCGAGGTCGCGCACCAGGCGACGACGATACTCCCGCCTAGGAAGAAGCCGATCTGTTTGATCGGCATCGGCCGCATCTGCCAGCTGTTGCCGCCGAGACCGATCTCATGGTCCGGCAAGCCCTTGGCCAGGCTGACCGGGACCTTGTACGCACTCTTGACTTCAGGCATGCCGCGCACCCACTCCCGCCGTCGGCTCAGTGATCGTTCGCATCCGCCCGCTCACCTCTCCATCATCTATTACTCGATTATTCTAATGACTTCATAGATGAATGATCTATAGGGTAACCGTATCGTATTGATTGGTGATTCATGGCTATTCGCGGACCATTGAAACGAGTTTGGCCGCCTGGACGAGTCGTCCGGGCGGCCAGCAGCCTCGAGCGGTCACTAGATCAGACGCGCGCCTTCGCCCGCGGCTTGGACTTCTTGTCGTCGAAGTGGGGGACGATCCGCTTGGCCTTCGCGTCCCAGCTCACCTTCGCGGGAAAGGTCTTGCCGTTCTTGGAGACGAAGCCGTCGAGCTCGAGGATCTCACCGGCCTCCAAGGCCTGCTTCTCGTCCTCGGAGAACGAACGTTTGCACCAAGCCTCGGGGCGGTCGGGGACCTCGAGCTGGAAGCCTACGTAGCGTCGACCCTTGAACTCGCTGACCCCGAGCCTGCCCTTGGCCGAGAAGGACTTGCCAGCCTTGGACGTCGCCTCGAAGGCGATCTCCTCACCGGCCAGCAGGCGGCCGATCTCGTCATCGGTGAACTCGTGGCCGGCCCAGACCTTCTTGAACGAGACCTTCTTCGCCCCATCGGGCGCGGCGGCCCACACGCCCTCGGCGCGGGCGGACACCTCGGTCTTGGCCAGGCCGAGCGTCGCACGCATGGCGTCAGCGTTCCTCGTCATCACCTCGATGTCCTCGCGGACCCAGTCGGCGACCCGGGTCAGCAGTTGGTCGGGATCAGCGCTGCCCTCGGCGACGGCGCGCATGTCGGCGTAGATCTGCTCGGTCAGCGACAGGTCGCCGATGCGGGTGCCAGGCAACAGCAGCCAGCTCATCTCGCCAGCCGAGGCCAGGGTGAGCTTCTTGCCTTTCTCGACGAGCAGCGGGTTCTTCGCCTTGGCGTTGGTGACCTCGGAGTAGGTGCTCGTCCGCGTTGCGCCGGTGCCGACGTCCCTCTTCTCAAGCTGCTTCATCAGCCACTTCATGCTCGGGTGCTCCGGGCGCTTGTTCGCGCCCTCGTGCACGTACGGCTCGGCGCCGGTGCCCAGGCCATGAGCGGACTCGTTCTCGTCGCTGGCCGTATCCTCGTCCCCGGCGTCGGGGTCGAAGACCAACTTCCAGCCCATCTTCTTCGGCACGTTGGCGAGGCCTTTGAAGTCGGGGTACTTCTCGACGTGGCCCTTGTGCTGTTCGTACTCGTAGTCAGCGGCAAGCATGGCCAGATAGTTCTTCGCCAGCGTCTGATAGATGATGCGGCCGGCGGTCCCGAAACGCTGCTCGACGTCATCGAGGGAGGAGGGCACGTTCGGGCCGGGGCGGTTCGCGCCGTGCGCGCCGACCGGCTTGACGTGGGTTTTCCTCGGCTCGCGGTGGGTTAGGTGCTTGGTATCCACGCCCGCCACCGCGGCGATCCGGTCGGCCAACGGCGCGAGCTCGGCGTGCTGCTGCGGGGTGATCGTCTTGTCCTCGGTGCGCGGGTAGGACACGACCTGCTGCTCGTACATCGCCTGGTAGGTCTTGAGCGTGAGCTGGGCCTTCACACCCTTGTTCACGAGCATCGACGACAGCGCCGCGAGGTCGAGCAGCTTCGGGGGAGCCGTCCGTCTCATCTCCACGCTGTCCCTGACCACCGGCGATGCGGTGTACTCCTGCGGCACTTGGTTGGCCCTGTCGAAGCGCGGCTCGTCCGGGTTGGTGTAGACAACGGCGTTCTCGTCGCGGAAGCGGTTCTGGAAGAACGGCTGCTTCACGTAGTCGTTGTAGGCCTTGAGCTGGTCACCGACGAGCTTGACCATCGCCGACTTCAGCCGCCCCTGGCGCAGAACCGTGTCCTGGCCGGACTGGCGGGCCATGATCGTCGCCGCCCGCGACCACTGCATCGAGGCGAAGTCGAACATTGAGCGGAAGCGGGCCTTCTTGAACGCCGGGTGCTCGTGCACCGACTGCACCGGCCGGCGGTCCTTGAACGCCTGCTGCAGGGACTTCTCCGACTCGTCGGTGAAGTGCAGCCGCGAGATCTTCTTGTCGGTCAGCCCTAGCTCGACGAGCGCGTTGATGGCGATGGCGTCGCCCTCGCCCGACTCGTCCCAGTCCGTGGCGATGGCGATCTCCTCGCAGCCCGACAGGGCCTGCTTGACGTTGTTGCGGACCTGGGCGGTGTCCTTGATCGGTTCGTTGGCCCAGGAAAAGTCGCGGAGATCCCAAGGGAGGTTGGTCAGGTCCCAGTTCTTGTACTTGCCGGCCAGCGACGGGTCGACCATCTTGTCCGGGGCGGCGAACTCGTAGAGGTGCCCCCTGGCGTGGGCGATGACGTACTGCTCGCCATCGAAAGTGCCCTTCGTCCCGCCCCACGCCTTGCTCCCGTTGCGCGCCGCAGACGGCTTCTCCATCAAGATCCCGACAGTCATGCTGCCTCCTGTCGAATAGATGACTAGCTCACCAGTTCGAGTCTATCTGATGGATGACTAAGAGTAGTGATTAAAAGACGAATCAATACATGGGTGAAAGTGAAGAAGAGTCCAGGGGGTGGGCCCGGGACTCTTCTTCACTGCCGCCGCGTCCGGCGCGGTTTGGTGCCCGTTGACGGCGATGACGCTGGTAGTGGACTGCCGGGCCGTCGTGGACGAGTGCTCGCCAAGCCAGTGCAGGACCACGGTGCCGTTGCTGAACTCGCAGCCAGTAGTGACCCCGGCCCGTGCCGAAAATCCCGGATGGATCCGCGTGCCAAAGACGCACGAAACACCTCATCGGAACAGCACTGCTCCTGCGACGAAGCTGGCACCGGCGGCGAGATTAGTCGTCGGTATCATGCTCCCGCCCTCAGCCGCCCATCGTCCTCGCCCGGTGGCCAGCTGGGGAAGGCTATGCGTCTCAATTTGGCGATCCTGCTGCGCTGTCATCGGAGCTGGTCGCCCTCGGGCATCGTTTCGATGGTCTCGAGTAGCGCGTTCCACAACGGGTGGGTCGTGTCACCCGCGAGGCCTTCATGCATACGGTCGAACAGCCATCCTGCTGCCCTCTCGGGAGGGTTCGCGCCCTCGCCAGTCCTCGTCTCGCCTCTGTCGACCGCCGTCGGGCGGCAGGGCCCGTTCGGGTTCGGTCAGGTACTTGAGTCCGTTCCCATTTGGAAGGGCGAGTGATAGGTATTTCAAATGGGAACGTACAGAGGCGCAATGATTGACCCCATGTCGACGGGGGTTCCCGAATCAGCTGTGGTCGTAGGCATGGCCATCGTGGGGATCGCATTCGGCGTGTGGTTCGTCCATGCCAAGAACCCGATCATCGAGGTGCTCGCCGGGGTCTGCGCTGCGGTCATGGTGATGGTGGCCGCGTACCGCACGGTGACCGGGGTCTGGCCGCCTGCGGAGACCGCAGATGCCACGGTGGGTGTGAGCCTGCTGGTCATGGTGATCTGGGTGGCGCTGGACCGGCTTCGGAAACGAAACAAGGCAACTGCGGATGCTGACAGTAGGGTCGGACCGTGGCGCCTTACCGTGATCACTCACGACAGGTTTCCACGGCCCGCCCTCCGAACCCGCCGTGCGCCTTTCAACGCAACGGGCTCTCCACGGTTCCTCAACAGGTTGCAGGTCGTGTGGTCCACGGGGTGGGAATCGAATACCCCCTGAACCGATACCGGGACACCGTGACGTTGGATGCGCCACGGAAAACAGATCCCTGATAGGCGAGCCGCCACCCACGATCGGTGAACCGCCGCCTCAACTCACGCAGACCAATATTGGAGTGCTTGCGGCGGATCCAAGAAGACAACCTCCACCAGGAAAAGGAATCCACAGTGGAGAACATCTTCTTGGACACACCATGACGGAAGTAGTTCGCCCACCCCCGAACCATCGTGTCCACCTCCGCGATCTTGCGTTCGGTGGCCGTGTTCCGGGTGGGTCTGTTCGTTGCCCGCCGCACCCCGTCCTTGATCGCCTGAACGGATTTCTTAGACGGGATGGTGTAGACGTACCGACGTCGGGTCCCTCTCTTCACCCTGCGGCGAATATGAAACCCGAGGAAATCGAACCCCTGGTCGATATGGACAACCCCGGTTTTCTCCTCGGCCAAGCGCAGCCCTAACGGGGTCAGTACCTGGCTCACCTCTTCTTTCAAGACCTCGGCCCGGTCACGGCTCCCTTGCACCATGATGACGAAGTCATCAGCGTAACGAACCAGTTTCCAGTTACCGATTCCCTTCTGGCGACGAACACGTCTACGGTATGCACTGGTTTCCCATTGCGCTGCGATGTATTCGTCCAGTGCTGACAACGCGATGTTGGCCAGCAACGGTGACAGGATTCCGCCTTGCGGCGTCCCGGTGATGGTCTCCTCTCGATTCCCGGACTGTGTCATCACGCCGGATTTCAAGAACGATTTCACCAGCGCGTTGGTCCGCTTGTCCTTGACCCGTCCTCTCACCCTATCCATCAAAGAGGTGTGATCGATCTCGTCGAAGCACGCTTTGATGTCGGCTTCCAGAACCCAGTGGTGGTTCTTCACCGGTGAGGCGAGGCTGTGGATCTCGGCGATCGCGTCCTGAGCGCGCCGGTTGGGCCGAAAACCATAGGAGCAGGGAAGGAAGTCCGCCTCGAAGACCGGTTCCAGCACCGCTTTCAGTGATGCCTGAACCACTCTGTCGATCACGGTGGGGATCCCCAGCTTGCGCAGCTTCCCGCCCGCTTTGGGGATCGCCACCCGACGTACTTCACTGGGTCGGAATTCCCCGCTTTTGAGCAGGTCGCGCACCTGTTGGAGGAACGCATCCCTTCCGATACGGGATCGGACCATGTGCACGGTGACCCCGTCGACTCCTGCTGTCCTGGCACCTTTGTTCCGGGCGGTGCGTTCGAACGCATCGACCAGGAACGCCGGATCATAGACCAGGTTGAATACGTCATCGAACCTGCGTGAAGAATCCTCCTTCGCCCATTGATGGAGTTTGGTCTGCATCTTCCGTACCCGAAAGTAGGCGGTATCGGAATCCGGCCATACGATCGAAGCTCCGGTGTTCACCGGTGCGTCTTCGGATCTTGCATTCACCTGTGTTCTCCTTGGAATCGCTGCCGCCCTTCGCCATGTGACCGGCTTTCCCGGTCTCGGACTACTACGGCGTCTCCGCCCCACTGGCCTTCTTCGGTGAGCATCGCACCTATCCTTTCCTTTCTCGATGGCATCGAGAAGGGAAGGGAGTGAGGACCGGTGGTTCCCACGTTCGCTGTTCTCCGATCGACGGGCGAGGTACCCGGCTTTACCCCCGCAGTATCGCCCTGGTTACGCCGTAGACCTTCACCAGGGCCTCCCTGCCAGATCTCACATACCGGCTCGGGAGTTTTCCACCACGAGAGAGAACTATGGTCCTCTCCGTTGGTGGATGCGCACTGCTTTCCAGCCCGGATCCACCGGGTTAGAGCTGGCGAAAAATTAGGGGGTTTTATGGCACCGGTTCCTTTCGTATACCGTCCCATCTCGCTAACCGCGGCATGACCCATCCGGTAGTACTGGGCCATCCAGGCATTGTCAGGGCTGCTTCCCGTCCTTGGCGGCGATCTCCGCTTCAGACTGCCCCTTGCTTCACCTTCTCGCTACGACGAGAAGGCGGCGGAGTTGCTTTCACCTCCACTCGGATATGTGTTTGAACAGCGCCTCGTGGCGCACGTGAGCCGTTTTCATCTTGAAGGTGCAGTTCACAGCCCCTTACTGGTCTCTCCAGGCCTCTTCTGAACAGCAAGAAGCCCCTGGTAGAGGAGCTAACGACCAAGAAAACCAGCACCAGAGGCTTCTTGCTGTCCTACCCTGCCACGCTGGCGTTGTCACGCCGCACCCTCAACCTCGCCACCCGCACCATCCGTGCCCACCGCAAGCAGACCCACTCCCGGTGGTGACGCCTGACCCCGGCGCAACAAGCCCTGCTCGTGCTGGTCCATCTGTACAAAGGCGAACCGTTCATCCACCTCGCAGCCGGATTCGGCCCGGTGCTGGGCACGACCCCAGCTTGGGCCCTACCGGTCGGCGACCGTGTCACCGTGCTGACCCACGGCAGCGCCGGGTGGGCGTCGCTGCACCGCCCGGTCACCGAGCCCTTCCCCAGGTGTCCTCGACCGCTATCACCCTCCCCCGACGTGGTCGGCGAACACGCTGACGGGTTGGTGGTGCTACCCGGGTTGGACTTCGACGTGGGGAGGGCAGTGACGTAGGTACGCCCTAGCTGTATTGACCTGACAAGACACCGGCGCCGAGGTGGCGTTGACCGTGTACGAGCACGGCGCCCCCGGACAACACCAGATCGCCCGCACTCTGCTGCGCTGGGCCGGGGGTTCACCGGGCTGAGTTCGGTTCCACCACGGCTTGGGCCACCGCGTTCGGCGGGGGAGCGGATCCGTCGCGGATGTCGCTCACCTCGAGCATCAGGTCGCCCTGGTCCCAGACCAGCACGGCCAGGCCCCGGTTGCGGTGGGCTCGATGTGGCCGGTGCGCCCACTGGGGTGTGGTCTCCACCAGCAGATGCGCCAGCTCCGCTGCTGTGCCGGGCCACCACTGCCGGATGCTCCCGCCCAGGTCGCGCAGGTAACGGGCACCGTCAACCGTGAACCCGCCCAGTAGCCCGTGCTGCCCCTCGTCGCCCTGATGTAGGCGGGCGTGGCACCAGGTGTAGGCCCGCCAGGGCTGTGGCACGCCCACCGTGGTGGCCAGGCCCTGCTCCCAGGCTGCGCTCTGGGCGTGGGCCAGCTCGGCCAGGGCGGCGGTGGCCTGCGGGGTGAACCCGTCCACGAGCCGCTGTAGGGGCTGGTCGGCGTGCGGGTTGATCGGCCCGGCCCAGAAGGTGCCGGTGCGGATCGTGTCCGCCAGGGGAGCGAGCACCCCCGTCAGCCACGCCTCCACAGCATCGGCGGGAGCGGGCGGCAGGGCCAGCGCGAAGTCCCGGGAGAGCGGTTTTCCCGGGCGCGGCGGGGGGACTGGGGCGAGCCCGTGGGCGTGGTGACCGGTCAGGTTCTCAGGAAAGGCGAGCTGGGCGCTGATGCGCTCACGGGCCAGGTCCACACGGACGAGGTGCCCCAGCGTCGGGGGCTCATGTAGCGGGGTCGGGGAGTCGGCGAAGGCGTACCGGACCAGGGCGGTGTCGACGGTGAAGGGCATCGTGGTCTCCATTCGAGGGCGCGGCAAGGCTCTGCCCGGGTGCGGGCTGAGCAGGCGGACCCCTCGAAGGGCCGATGATGAGCGCCAGCGTTGGCGCTGGAGCGGTGCGACAACGCAGTCGGTGCCGCAGGCCTTGAGCTTATCCCCGGCCGGGGACAGAACGGCCGACCAACGCCTGGACCGCCGTCCTCCCAGTGCCTGCGAACTCGAGCGCGGGGCGGTCCTAGGGTGGGTTCCATGGTCTACCCCCTGGCGATCTCCTGCCCCGTGTGCGGCGCAGGTGTGCAACACCTGTGCCTGACCCCCTCCCACGCGGTGCGCCGCATCGCGCACCCGCGCCGGACGCTGGCCGCGGCCGCCGTCGACATCATCACGGCCCTGGCCCCCAGAATCCCGGCCGTTGAGCGGTGGCCGCTGGCCCAACACCTGGTCACCGCCCCCGACCACACCACCACCCCGGTCGAGCCTTCCACCGGCGCGCACCTGGACCTGGAGGCGGCCCGCGCCGAGCTGGAGACCACCGCACAGATGCTGGAGCAGCTGCGCGCCCGCGCGGCCGCGGACCCCGGGGGTGTGAGCGTGCCTGGTCTGGTGGAGCAGGTGGAACAGGCCCGCAGCAGGGCCCAGCACCTGGTCGCGGTCCTCACCGAGGCCTGCCGGGAACAGTGTGTGCGCGAGCTGGTGGGGGCGGGGGCCTCGGCGGCCGAGATCGACCGCGCGCTGCGGGTGCTGCGCGCCGAGCGGGTGGACGCCGCAGTACAGGCCACCACACCGCCGATGCCGGCCGCGGCTGGGGCACCGGTGTGGCGCCTGGACTACCGCACCGATGGCCTGTTCTGGCTACGCCCCCCGGAGGGCGAGGGGCGCGCGGGGGTGGTCCGGGCCCGAGGGCAGGCCCCCACCCTGGCGGCCGCGGTGCGCTCGGCGGCCCTGTTCGCCGGGCCAGGCAACCGGGTGGTGCCGGACCGGCCCGCCGCCGCACGGCCAGTGGCCGAGGCCGCCGAAAAGGAGCCCCTCATCGACCCCGCCCTGGTCGAAAACCTGCTTGATGAGTCCGAGCCCGCCTACACAAAGTTCCTGGCCGCCTGCGACCGCCTGCGCGCCCGCGTGGCCGGCGTCCAGGACCTGGGGGCCTGGTGGGGCGAGCAGGCCGCGGCGCTCCAGGCCTCGCATCCCCAGTGCCGCCTGCCCCTGAGGCTCTCCTCCGAGTTGCCGCCGGGATACCACGATCACGCCGAGACCAGGGTGGAGGCCACCGCGTGGGTGCCCTCCCGCCTGATCGTCGGCACGCACTACCCCGTTTGGGGGCGCCTTGGCGCCCGTCCCGAAGTGCCCGAGCGGGTGCTGAAGGACCTGGCCACGCGGGAGGACCTGGGAGCCTTCACCAAGCGGTTGTTCGCCGAGCCGATGCAGCTGGAGCGCGTCACCGGCTGGGCCGGACCCCTCTACCAGGTCAGCGAGGGCAACCACCGCACCCACCTGTTGCGCGCGGCCGGGGTGCCGTGGGTGGCCGCGCACCTGGCCCAGAGTGCCCCGTCGCCGGTCGTGGACCTGTACCTGTTGGTCAAGGACGACGAGGACCAGCCGGGGCGCGGGGAGGAGGGCCGCTACCCGGCCGAGCGGGCCCGCCACCGCCGGGCCCTGATCGAGGGGCTCATCGCCCGCGGCGTCATCGACGCCCACTGGGACCAGGACCGCCCCGACCTGTTGTGGTGCCGCCGCCTGCCCGCCCCATGGCTGCTGCGCTCGGCCCAGCACGCCAGTGCCGTCAACGCCGCCTACGAGGCCGCCTACCCCGGGGCGCTGGCCCAGCTCGGCATCCCCGAAGGCGTGGGCACCGACCCGGGAGCGTGGCGGACCTGGCTCACCCACCACGAACAGGACCAGCGAACTACTGTTGCGCCCACCGCCTGAGGTCCTGCTGCCGTCGGCGCTCCAGGCCGCCACCAGCTCAGGATGCTCTCGGTCGAACTCGGCCAGGGCCTGGACGGCGTCGGTGACCGCCTGCTCGTGGCGGCCAGATGCGCCCCGGGGTGAGAGATAGGGGTCCAGCTCTCCGGCGTCGTGGGCGCACTCGACGGCCGCCGCTGCGGTATCGCGTGCGGCGCTGACCGCGTCCACCAGCCGGGCCCGGGCCCGCACCGGGTCCGGGGGCAGGCTGGAGCGCACCGCACGCAGCACGGACTCGATCTGCCCGGCCTCAACCGCGCTGAACGCAGCCCTGCCCAGCGAAGCCGTCGCCCCCGCAGGCAGGTTCTTGGGGTGGGAGAGCCCATAGAAGCTTCCCAACTTGTCTCCGTCCAGGTAGGCGACGAGGAACGCCTCATCCTGGCGGCTCAGGTCGCTGTGGCGGACGGTGTGGACGACGTCCACCCGCACGGTGCGCCCGTCCCCGGCGCGTTTGGTCAACGCGGTTCGGACGTGCTGTTCTTCTGCTGGTGCCATGGGCGTTCCCTTTCGGCCGAGGAGTCCGTTGCCGGGCGGCGGGCACACCGGCCCGCCGCCCCTGGTGCGCAGGGTGCGTTGCAATCCTCGGCCCCGGAGGCGGGGCCGCCACGACACCTCCCGGAAGGGGCCCGGGGTGTCCTTCACCGGCGCCGATGCGCCGGTGGTGCTGCTCTGTTCCCGCAGGCACGCCACACGGGGAGGCCAGGGGGCTGGCCGTTGCCCGCGAGTCTAGCCCGCCAGCCCTGCGGGCGAGGGAAGTTTCGTCGGCGGGTTCTTCCCGCCGGGCGGTCGTCATCAGCACCGTTCTGTGGCCATCGACTGCGGTGGCCGCTGACGAGTTGGCCGTGTCGGTGGGCGCGTGCTGCGCGGTGCACCACCCCAGCATGTCCACCGCCGTGGTCATCACCCGCGCCGAGAAACACCGCACCCACCTGTGAGCGGCTACCAGCCGCCGTAGGCCAGGTCGCAGCCCGACACACGCCTGCGACCTGGCCTCAGCCGGTATCGGCGTTCTCGCTCAGGCGAGCAATCAGCTTGTCCAGCACTGAGGCCAGAGCGACCATAGAAGCGGTACTAATTCACCGAGCGCTGCCGTGTCGCCTCAGCGGGTTTCCGCCCCCGAACCTTTCCGCGGACATGCGGGTGTCGTTGACCTCCACGATCGGGCCGTGCGCCGACCGTGTAGTGCGCACGAACCGCAGTATCGGTACGCCGCCGCGCACGGGCAGGGCTTCGCGCTCGGCCGGAACCGCGCCGCTCACGCGGTGATCGTCTTCGCCCACACCGACGGTCCGTGCCCGTCTTCCTCCAAGCACAGGTGGGTGTACCTGCCCAGCTCCCGATTGAGTGGTTATCCACAGGGCCTCTCAGCCGGGCTGTGGTCACACCACCTCGGAGGCTCTCACCGCGTGGAAGTCACCCGCCCACTTCACCATCACATCCCGCCTCGGCGGATGAACATCATCTTCCGCCTGCGGAGTGTAGATCCGGCACAGGTCCTCGGCCAGTCTGAGCGGGCCCGGGCGACAATCCGAAGCGCACAGCGGGGGAGTGGCGTGCCGGACCAGCTGGATGATGGTCGCCTCGTACCCGGGCAGCGACTGGTCTGTGGACATCATGGCCCGAAACCGGTCCCCGGCGGGCTCCTGGTCGCTGAAGGCGGGTTTGCCGTCCTCTTCCCGCCGAGTGCACAAGCAGCGCGTCCACGCCCCGATTGATACTCCGCCGGCTGGCTTGCCAAACACCGGGTTCGGCAGGGAAGCCAAGGCCAGTACCAGCCACACCGCTCGGTGTGTGGGGGACAGGGGGTCGGTGTCGGTGACACGGGCCGCGGCCAAGGCTCCAGGGGTGGGAGTGAACGGGCTGGGGTTGGGCCCGAAGTGGGCTAGGTCGCGAAACCAGGCAGCCCTTTCCTGGGTGGTTTCGGAGTCTGTGCGGGACAGCTCGGAGAGCAACCGGTCCCGGATTTGCGCGGTGATCACACGGCCTCCTTGCGGCGCGTGGGCTGGTGAGCGTGGTAGTCCTGCGCGATGTTCAAGGCTGCCTGGTACCGGACTCGGTCTGAGGGGTTGAGGAGATCCACCAGTAGGGGAGCTGAGTCGGCCAGGTGCACCGGTTGCCGAAGGCGCCAGCAGTGGCGTACAGCTCGGTTGACCACATTCAGGACATCCTCGGCCCGGGGGCGGCGCTCGACCAGTTGGTACACGTACTGTTCCGCCAGAGGGCGGCGGCCCTTCCCTGAGGACTTGGTCTGGGCGGTGTTGGCCAAGGCATGGCCGATAGTCGGCCCCCAGATCGGGTTCTGCCGCCCGGCCAAGGGCCAGGAGGCCAACGCCAGCAGGTGTGCGGCTACCAGGTAGGTGGGGGTGTCGACCTCGCCCGCTATCTGTTCGGCGCTCGCGTGCAGCTGCCCGACCGGGAAGAACTCCTCTTGGGGCAGGGTACGGATCTGGTGCCACCACCCCTGGTTGCGGGTCGAGGAAGTCCACCCCCGCCACAGGGCCTTCCTCAGGGCAATGACCTGTTCCTCCCTCACGCGCTTTCCGCCTTCAGCGTCGTGTGCCATGCCTGGTTGCGGTAGTGCTCGCCGATCCCGAACCGGGTGAAGTCCGTGCGGACCTGTCGGGCGGGGTGAACGGCGGCGTAGGTGTCGCGCACGAGCCGATCAGCTGAGATCAGCAGCGCGCCGCCCCGGGAGCGTGGGGTGAGTCGGCGCGCCTCGATGAGGCGTTTGCGGATGTGGGACAGTACCCGCTCGCGGCGCCCTGTGGCCACGTCTCGCCGGAACGACTCCAACAGCACCTCGTCATCACGGTCGGTCCCGGACCGGTCGTGCTGGACCCGCATCATGGCGGGTATCAGCGCGAGCCCGTTCTCGGAGACAGCGAACCCCGTCTGGGAGGCGCGCGCGGCCAACAGCATCCACAGCGCGTCAAAACCCGCCGGGTCGGTGTCTTTACCCACCACCTGAGTGAGGGCGCGCAGGGTGGCGGGGGAGGGGTCTAGGCGCACCATGTCCATGTACCACTGAGGATCAGCGGGCAGGTCCAGGGCGGCCTGGAGTCGACCGGGGCCGATCCCGGGAACCTGCGCGATGGGGTGCTCAAGCGTGTGCATCGGCCATCTCCTCTTCCTCTTCGCCTTGGTCAGAGTCGAGCTGTTTGTTGATGTCCATGGAGTACTCCACCGTCCACCGGCGGCAGACCGTTGCGACCTTGTCGGGGTCCCCGGACAGGGCGTTCGCGGTGTCCTCAACCCAGTTCTTCATGCCCAACCGGACAGCTCCCGCGTGCGGGCGGGTGGTCTTAGCGATCTCCACCAGGGTGTTCAGCAACGTCTCACGCCTGCCCTGGCGGGCCGCGGTCACGATCTTCTGCACCCGGTGTTCGTTCGCGGACTGGGCGGCGGCCGCACCGATGCCCACCTTGCCCCGGTAGGCGAACCGGCCCGGCAGGGCGGCCTGCAACGCCAGCACCATCCACACCGCGTCGAACGCCGGACCGTGGTAGACGCCGGGGATCACACGGTGGATGGCCTTGAGGGTGACCGGGCCGGGGAGCCCTGCCTGCCAGTCCCGCCAGATCCGTCCGTCCCCGACCGGGGCCTGAGCCCGCTCCAGTTCCTGGTACAGGATCACGCGCTCTCCCCCTTCTCGTGGGTCTGGTGGTGCTCGACCATCAGGCGGCGCAGTTCGGCGGTGTCGAGGTTGCCGTGTTCGTCGGTGGCCCGCTGGGTCAATTCCCAGGTGAGGCGTTCCTGGTCGGTGGGGGTGTGCTCCACGTGCTCGTGGTCGACGTCGGGGGCGCCGGTGCTGGTCGGGTCGGCCCACACCTCCAGCCGCCACACCCGGCCCGGGGTGGACTCGCCGCCGCGTTCGGTGAGGCTTGTGATGATCCACCCGGCGTCCTCGGCCACCTCCTCCACCGCGAGAAGGTTGGAGGCCTCCCACTCCCGGTCGCTGTGCTCGACCCACCCGCCCGTCTCATCCTTCTTGTAGGAGACCAGCAGCCGGTAGGTGTGCTCCTGGTGCGGTGCGTTGCCCTCCTCGATGTCGTGGGCCTCCCCCAAACGCTCCTGGTCAGCCTCGCCTTGGAGGATGCGCAGCGTGTCCGCGGCGGTGGAGGAGATCATCCGCACCCCCGCCGAGGCAGCCTCGAAGTCGTCGGCCTCGGCACTGGCCACCGCGTGCGACAGGAACATGTCGATCACGGATTCGAGGCTGTGCACGGCGCGCAGCCGGGCCTGTGGGGCGCCGGTGATGTCCTCGACCTCCTCACGGTCCAGGCGTGCGCGGGTTTTCTCGTAGGTTTCGCGGTCGCGGTCGGCTTCGGCGACGAGCTGGCCCACGAACGTCCCGGACTTACCGATGATGCGGCCCACGGCCGCGTTCGCTCCGTGCACCCTGCCGTGCTCCTCGACCAGCTCCAGGACGGCCTGGGCGCGGATGTCGTCCACCTGGTCAGCGGTGGAGGGGGTACGGATCTGCTGGCAGGCGCGGAACCGTTCAGCGGCGGGCAGTTTCATCAGCCCGGCACGGTCCACTCTCACCGTGAGGTACTGCTGTGCGTCGGCCTGATCTGGGGTCATGGGTTGCTCCCTGGGGTCGCTGGTGTGGGATGCTGGCGGGCGGGCGCCCGCCCCGGGTAACGGCCGGGGCGGTTGCCTTTCTACTTCTGGAACCGGGCTGCGGTGAGCGCGCGGAGCGCCTTCTCCCGGCGGGCCGGGGTGTCCTTGATGCCGTGCTCGTCCATGTGCGCGGTGACCTGCTCGGCGCTGATCAGGAAGGCCGCGAGGATACCTTCCAACGCCTCCCGGGCATCCCCTGCGAACGCGGCGGGGGCGGTGGGGTTGGCGAGGGCCAGGGCGCGGGCACCGATTCGGCGCATGAGCCGGTTGGCCTGGCGGTAGTTGAGCGGGCTGACCTGCCACACCTGCACGTTCTCGTCCGCCTTCGTCAGGGGCTGGGTGTGCGCGGACAGGTGGCCGGCGTCCAGGTCCAGGCGGATAGCGGTGTAGCGGTTGCCCGGCTTGGCCGGGGTGTAGGAGGCGTCACCGGACACGATCAGGGATCGGATGCGGTCGGTGAAGATCCGGCGGACGCGGGCCTGGACCTCGTCGTCGCTGGGCTTGCTCCCGTGGGTGGCA
Source organism: Nocardiopsis metallicus (assembly GCF_014201115.1). Classification (GTDB taxonomy): domain Bacteria; phylum Actinomycetota; class Actinomycetes; order Streptosporangiales; family Streptosporangiaceae; genus Nocardiopsis; species Nocardiopsis metallicus. The sequence continues at coordinate 2,966,902 of NZ_JACHDO010000001.1, read as the reverse complement.
CGCAGTTCGTCTGCGGCTTCGGATTGGTGTGCCCACCTGCTGGCATCGTCGCCGCCGTACACGTGGTCCAAGAGGCTGTTCAGCGCGTCCATGTACGGCTTGTAGCCGCCGGTGTAGGTGATCTCGTAGCGGTCTCCGGTGTCGTAGAAGTCGGAGGGGACGTGCTCCATGCTCGCGTGGTCGGCGAGCTGGTTGGTGAGGTCCTGGATGGCGTCGATGTAGCGGTTGGCGGCCCAGGCGGGGAGCCCTTCGGGGAGGCCGAGGTAGCGGTCCACGCCCCAGGAGACGCGGAAGGTGCGGCTTTCGTGGGAAGCGGGGCGCTGGGTGGCGGACAGGGTGCCGCTCTCCTGATCCCACAGCAGGGCGTCTTCGGTGTAGCCGGGGGTGACGTGGGTGCTCATCGGGGTCCTTCCGAGGCGTGGTGTTGTTCCGACACCTCAAACTCTAAAGCTCAAACTTAGAGTTGTAAAGTAGAACTTTAGAGTTTGGTTGTGGTTCCCACCGGAAAGATTCCTGACATGCAAAAACCTCGCCTGCAATGCAGGTGAGGGCAGCCCAGACAGCCGCAGTGGTCTCCCGCCTCCCGCGTACCTAACCTCTGTGGTCAGTACACCTAGGCCCGTGCCTGGTCATCCACACCGTGCTGATCAAGTGGTCGCAGGGCTCGGCGCCGGCCACGCCGGTACATCTGCCGGGCGCAGCGAAGATGTCCGCTCCCCGGGAAAGCTCCAGTCCGCAAGAGGAGTCGTCTCCCGCGCGGTCTGAGACAACTGCGGCGGCAAGAGCTGGCCGCGCACCCGCTGGCGAATGGAACTGTCGGCGCTGGTGCGTAGTGTCGTGATCTCCACAGCCCTGTGGCTGTCCACGTTGTACCGCTGGGACCATCCCGGCGGTCTTCGACCATGGGAGCAACGCATGGACTTTGTGGACGACCCTCAGGTGTGGGTGGAACAGGTGCGGCCAACGCTGCCCGCTCACGTCAACATTGAGGCCCTCACCGCCACCAGCGCCTACATGGCGCTGCCACTGGCAGCGGTGGTGTTGTGGACCGACCGCCCCTACGGCGAGTGCCCCCGCTGTCGGCAGCCGGTGGCGCGCACCGGGCCCTGCCCGCTGCACCTGGACGGGGGCAACCCCGACAACCCCCTGGAAACAGTGGACCTCGCCCACAGGTGCGGTGCGTGGCTGGACACCCCCGATGAGGCCATCGACGCTGAGGACCTCACTCCCGCGCGCGTGCGCCGGGCAGCCCAGGGCCTCGCGCACATCTGGCAGGAACAGGTGGAGGAGCGCCGCCAACGGCGCCGGGCGCGACTGCGCAGGGAGATCGCCGAGCTGGCCAGGACGCACCCGCGGTGGGAGGACGAGACTGTCCAGGAGTACCGGGAGCGCCTGGCCGGGGAGGGGTTCACTGAGCCCGGCCCCTACTGGGATCGCGAACAGCACACGTGGGCGGCCTGGGACTGCGATCCCGCCGACGACACCGAGGTCCTGGTCGAGTGCCAAGAACCCGAAGACGGGTGATCAAGGAAAGCCCCCGGTGATGGGGGCTTTCCGCGTTCCTGGTCGGCTCAGCTCGGTCAGATCCAGGCCCTCGGCCCCAAGAGCTGGACCGCCGGATAACAGGTGGATGTGTCAGTGTGGGGCCAGGCAGTTCGGGTCGTTGCACTCCTCCAGTGCCATCGACCGATCCCGGGGCGGACCATCCTGCCACTCAGCACGGATCGCCTGGAGGCGGTCCACATCCGAGGCCAGGTCGGGCAACTGCGCGCGGAGCCGGTCCGCCCACGTCGCGGACAGGGCGCGCCCGTTGGCGTACAGCTCTCCGTTGCGTCCGCCCACGGCCATCAGGACCCCGTGTTCGGACGGTGTCACTATCATCCCGGCCCCCTCTTTGACCAGGCCCTGGGCGACGAGTTCCTCGGTGGCTGCTTGTACCCGGCGCAGGGCCCGCTCGTCCATCGCGGGCACAGGCCCAGCAGACCGGGGCACGGGAAGAGCGGACAGGCCGTCCTGGGGCGCCCCACCCAGCCCCAGATTGTCGATCTGGTTGCGCTCGTAGAACGTGACCACCTCGGCCAGCAGCGGCATCTGGGCGCGTAGCCGCTCGGCCACCGCCGGGGTGAGCCGCTCCCCGTTGGCCAGCACCTGTCCGCTCTTTCCCTCGGCTACCGAGAGCACCCCGCCGTCGGGGGCGAAGTGGTACTTCACGTCTTGTCCGGAAGCCATCAGCCCCAGGTCGATCGCGCGGTCCCACGTCTTGCCCAGGCGCAGCATCTCCTTCTCCGGGAACGCGGGAACCGGCTCGGTGGGCGTGGGCGCGCTCTGGCGCCGTCGTTTGTCCCGGCGTGCCTGTTTGGCCCGTTTAGCGTCGCGCCCCATCACAGCCCCCCACGTCGCATTCCTGCGCAGGAGGCTATCGGTGCAGGTCATCGGCTGTCAGAAGAACCGTGAGATTGCGCGAGTCCGCCGTGTGTTCACCCAAACCTCCACCGGGGGAGGACGCCGTCCCCTACGGTGTCGGCCAATAACAGTGATGTGGGGGAGACGATGGCGGTTGCGCGAACGCGCTCTTTGAGCGACATCTACTTCAACGAACACCAGCGCCCCGACCTGCTGGCCGCGGCCGAGCACCTCGACGGCCTGGAGGGTGACGACAGCGTCCAGCGGGCGGTGGCCGCCGTCCTGGCCCGCCGGCGCCGCGCCCAGCTGGCAAAGCGCGGCATCATGATCGGCGCGTGGAAGTGCCCGTGCTTCCTGCGCGAGGGACGGGGACGTGTGCACAAGAAGCGCCACGGCGAAGATCACCTGATCCGCCGCTGCTACGCCCTGGGCGAGCACCCGCGCGGCTGGTACCGGGGCAAGGAGTTGGTGGCCATCACCTACGAGCCCTACAACGGGCACAGCGCTACCGGTGTGGGCGAGCTGGCCCAGTCGGTGGCTACCGACGAGCTGGCCGTGTCGGTGTGCGCATGCTGTGCGGTGCACTTCCCCGGCATGTCCACAGCCGTGGTCATCACCCGCGCCGAGGAGCAACACAGTCACCTGTGAGGGGCTACCCCGCCGCCGTCGCCGCCGTAGGCTGACCACAGCTCGGTGTCGCAGCCCGGCACACGTCTACGGCCCGGCCTTGGTCGGCATCGATGTTCTCGCTCAGGCGGGTGAACAGCTTGTCCAACGCTGTGGCCAGGGTGACCATGGAATCGGTACTGGTTCACCGAGCACTGGTGGGTCGCTCCAGCGGGTATCTGCCCTCGAACCTCTCCGCGGACCTACGAGTGTCGTTGACCTGTACACCCTGACCACGGCGCTTGAGGAGTTCGCCCTCTGGGCTCGGGCGCCCTCACCCGCGGTCACGCCCAGGGAAGCCACTGCCTGCTCGACCGTCCCGTCGATGTCGTGGTCGCCTCCACATCCGCTGTGGATTTCGCATCTGGCGTCAGCTCCGCTGCGGTCCGCCCTTGCGTGCCCTCACCGGGATGTCCGCCTGCACATCTCCCTTGCGTTTACGCCGCTCGTAGTGAGTGCGGCACAACCCATCTGCGACATGCTTACGCCCACACCCGTCTACACCACACCAACGGGGTTTACGGGACTGAGACACGGACACAGCCTTGGCCGCGCGAGCGTGACGGACCTGCGGCCGCGGGGGCTCCTCGCGCCACACCCGCATGGACTCCTGTCTTGCCGCGTCGATGTCGCGTGCGGCCTCGAACCGGTCCCAGGCGGGGGAGCCCACACGGGCGGTAGCTTTCTCCCCGAGGCGTCCGCGCAAATCCTCGGAAGCGAGCGGTGTGGACCGCCCGAGCCCGTGCCGCTCCCTGTAGGTGGCTGCGGTGAGCCCGTGGACACGCACATGACGCCCGAGGAACGCCCGCTCTTGGCCGCATTCGTGGCAGATCAGGCCGGCGTCATTGCCGGTGGTGAGTTGCCCGTAGATGCTGTAGCCGTCTGCGTCCCCGTACTCCATGGAGAAGATTATGGCTGGGATGCCAGGCCCAGGGGTTGCTGTGGCCGAGGGCGGACACAAATAGACCCCCACCGTGGCAGGGGCCTGCTGGGTTGTGAATCTGGATCTGGGGGTGAACCACCCCTGCGTGCGTGGGGCTCACGCCACCTACCGCCAGGTGCCGCTCGACGCCCGCTTCCGAGGGTGGGTGTAAGAAGACGAGTCGTGGGCGCACGCCCTGACGACCCTGGCCGGGTCCTGCTGGCCCGGCCAGACGGATCTGTGGCACAGGCCGGGCGGAGTTAGGCTGCTGGACATGGACAGCGACGAAGAGTGGGCAGGTCTTCGCGCCACACGCGCGGCCCCGCCCGCTCCTGCGCAGCAGAGCGCCGACCGGAAAGCCACGTACCAGTTCGCGTTGGAACAGGCAGAGCAGCTCTTCCGCCAGGCCCGTCTCGCCTCGCCCGCGACTCGGCCACTAACGCTGTTCTACGGCCTCAGCCAGGCCGGCCGGTCCATCGCCGCCGCAGCGGCCAACGCGCCAGGGGATGAATGGAAGCTCAAGGGACACGGCATCGGGACTACGGCCTCCACTCTGTCGGGGCCGTTGGAGAACGTACAGGTTCACACAGACAAGAACGGCAGCTTCGTTCGACTCTCCGAACTCCTCGAGTCTCCCCTGTGGAGCAAAGCCGATCAGGTTCGTCTGCACGTGCTGTGGGACTCCGTGCCCGAGGCAGGGCGGTGGTCTCTGCGGCCAGATACCTCAACCTGGACACGACCACTTCACGTCGACGTGAGTTCCATCGGTGACGGTGGGTCCAGCCGCCCGACCACCATGGTGCGGCCGTTGCCACCATCGCTGATATCGACCACCGACCATGAGACACTGCACGCGTTCCTGCGCTCCTATCCCGACACTCGTGGCTGTGCCTACAACGTCCTCGGCCAGGACTCTGAGTCCAGGCCCTCCTACCAGCCCAGTCACGATGGCACCGGTTCGCTAGTTCTACAGTGGCCCGAACTGAAGGCCGAGCGCTACCAGAACAGGCGCGATTTCGTGTGCGCACGTACACGCTCCTACCGGGGAGAAGAGTTCTTCTTCCCCACACCGGTGTCTGGCTCTGACCGCGGGATCCACCCGCTCATGGCGTGGTGGGCTGTGCTCTTCACTCTCTCGATCCTGGCCCGCTACCAACCCGTGGAGTGGGCTCGACATATCGACGTGGACAACAGCGAATATGCGGTACCGATCGAAGAACTACTGCGCGCCGCGTTGACGGTGCTGCCTGAGCTGATCGTGGAGATCATTGATGACGTCAGCCGCTGACTACGAGCCATCCCCCGGTGGGTTGGCGCTCCGTGCCCGTGTTCTCGTCTTCCATGACGACCCGCGCATCAAACAGGAGCTCGCCGCCATCCCTGAGTCGGAGCGCCCAGCCTCACCAGATGAGGCGTACTTCCAGGCAGCGCTCGTCGTGGCCCGCCACGACGCCAAGGCCGAAATGGTTCAGCGGGAGCAGCGGGCGAAGGCGCGCCGCCTTAACGCGCCAGAGTGATACCCCCGGTGCTATGCGCACCCTGATCGAAGAAGCACACCGTGCCCCAGCCGAGTGAGTGTGGCCTGGGCCTGCGCGCCCGCACCTTCATCGCTTTCAGTGACTCGCGGATCCGGTCGGTGCTGTGCCACATTCCCACCAGTCAGGTGACAGCCTCACGTGGCACCGCCTACTTCATGGTGTGGGCGGTGACGGCCGTTTCCACTGTCGGAATTTCCTGGTGTGCCGCGAGCTTGCTCGCCTGAACTTTCTACTGACCCATTTATCCTTTAGGCTGAGGGCGTGCCGGAACGTCTGTATGTGCGTGACTCAGGAAGAGAGGACACGGGCTGAGATCGCCCAACCTCCCATGGCGAAATTTCCCCCGACCTTCATCACCTTCAGCGGGATGACTTTCATTCTGATCATCGTCATAATCCTGGGGGCATGCAGTTCTCCGCAACGTGAAAGTGGGGTGCCCACTCCCCGCCCGCACGCCAGTATCTCCCCTCGCAGCATTCCACCCGCCCAAACCTTTGAACCATCGGCCTTGGAGACTGATGAATTCATCCTCACCGTCACCGGCCTGAGGCCTGTCGACCATGGGGTCGCTCGATATGATTACGAAAGCGCGACCGGCGACTCCTATCGCCAGAATTATGCCATGGATTTATCTGTCGAAAACCTCACGGGCGAAGAATATAAACTTCAGCTCATAAATGTCCGCGTAAAGAACCAAGACGGTAAAGTATTTGGGCCACTTGTGTTTGGGGATGGTACTCGCATTGAAAGACGCCAACCCAGATCTCAAACCTTTCTGAGGGTCCCGGAAGGTGAGACTGTTGACTTCACGCTCATATACCGCCTGGGCGTGAACGACAGTGCTGACTATCTGGCCTACGGCACAGGATGAAGGGTCTTACCTGAACCGTTTGACCCACAGGTTCGACGGGGCACGCACGCTGGTCGCGGTGGCGTGCGAGGAGACCTGTGCCCACCGCAGCTGCAACCGGCCCGCGGTGTCTCCGGTGCGCAGAAGCCCGTTCTCGATGATGGAGTTGCCGACGGTGGCGTGGGTGCCGTAGGTGCGCTCGGTGGCCCAGTTCGCGGAGGCGTTCTGCACCGTTGCGCTGCCCGATGTCGGGGTGGTGTTCACGCCCGCGCCGAACACCCACCGGCCGCCCGCCTCCGCCCCGAAGGGATGGACCAGGCGAGCTTGATGTCACCATCGGCGTGGCCGATCGCGTGCAACGCCAGGATGATCCGGTAGATCGCATGGGTCTCCATGTTCACACACAGCTCGTGATCGCTGACCAGCGTGGTGGAAAACCAGGTCTTGGTGCTCCTCCTTGATGAGGAGCTGATCGTCGGACTCGACCAGGTCCGCGCTGCCCACGACCCACCAGCCACGCGCCCCGGAGGGCACCAGCAGCACCCGATCCCCGGCCCGGGGCCGGTAGGAGGACAGGCGCGGGAACCGATTGGAGGTGGGCGCGGGCTCACCGTCGAACTGCACCCTGGCTGGGCCTGGCCCGGTGTGGCCGTAGTCGATCGTGCCGGTGCGCGGCTTCCGGTGCTGAGGCATGCGGGCCAGCACGTGCCCGACGATCGCGGACAGGAACTCCTCAGTGGCGAGCAGGCCCATACGGCCTCAGCCCTCCCTCATCAGGTGCGACCCGCTCCTGCGGCTCCTCAAGCTCCTGGACAGGGGCAGGCGGGGTGCCGACGTTGACCGCGGTCCATCCCCATGTGCGCAGGGAACACTCCGCGAACACTACCCCGCTTCGCTGAAACCCTCCACGGTTCGGGGAAACCCAGCAGATTCCTCTACTCTCTCCGCTCTCGCAGCGAGAACCCGCTTTACCTCAGCCATAGACACCCCGGTCGCCGCCGCCATGTCCCGCAGCGGCGTCCGCCGCACCGCCAACTCCGACACCGCCTCCTCCAACGCCGCCTCATACGCCCTGTGAGCGGCCCGCATCGCCTCCAACCCTGGGGTATCCGCGACGACCTCAACCCCAGAGCACGGAACCCCAGCAAGAGCCAACGCCCCCACCAGATTCTCCTGCAACACCGCCAACGTCCTGCCGTGGGCGTACACCCCGAACTCGGTGAGAGCCACCGTCCAAAACCGTGCGCGCCGCTGCGCCATGCACGTGATCACCTCGCTCATACCTCACCACGCTCCATGTCCTCGATCACCTGCTGAACGATCATGTCCGGCACCGGTGTGGGCAGCACCAACCGTCGCCCCCCGACCTGGTACACCGCGTGCGAGCCGTTGCTGTCGACCTGAATCACGGTGTGCCCCAGCCGGTGTGCGGTGGCACGGATTCGCGACAGCCCGCGAGCCTCGGCGTCCACGCGAGATCGCAGAGCCGCGGTCACCTCCTGCGCCTGGGCCCACTCCTGCACGGTCACCACGGGTTCGTGCACTGGCTCGGGTGACCACACCCATTCGGAGATGGGGTTCCACCGGGAAAACCCGGCCCGGCCGGTGCGTGTGGCCTTGCGGTTGTACACCATGTGCCCGGTCAGCTTCGGGTTAGCGATCAGCCCTTCGACCAGGTTGTGCGTCCACTTCCCCGTGATCGGGTACCGGTCCGGGGCAGCGGACAGGATCGCGATGATGTCCGCGCTCTTGAGGTGCTCCTCACGGCGCAGGCGGCACAACTCCCGGGCCGCATCGAACCGGCGCGGGTCGGGGTGTGGGGCCAGTCTCTTCTTTGGACGATTCTCACCGAACCGGGACGTGTCCCGCACGGGCGCGTGCTCATCCACGACCGTGATGTAGGGGTACGGGGGACGCCCGTGGTTCCACCCGGCGAGGGCGTGCTGGATCTGCCCTCCCATGGACATCTCCACCAGCGCGTGCTTGTACAGTTCCGCGTCGACCTGGCTGTACCGGCGGGTGCGCAACTGACCCGTTCTCGTGCCGCCGGTCGGCTCGTTGGCGTACACCACCTCCACCCCCAGCTTCTCCAGCTCGTGTTCCACGGTGAGGCTGGTCAGCATGGCGCGGGCCACCCGATCGGAGCGCTCAGCGATCACGTGGGTGATGCCGCGGTGCTCGGCCTGGTCCAACAGCTCCTGGAGGCCGCCGGCGCGGGGGACGGGGATCGCGAGGGCCTCGTACATCTCCGACGAGCCCAAGCCGCGTAGCTCCGGGGGCAGCATCCCAGACTCGACGTCGTAGAAGTGCGCGACGAACTCCGCATCGTCCTCCAGTCGTTCCGAGGCGGCCGATACCTGCCGGAGGATGGAAGCTCGCGGGTCCTGCTGGTCCTTGGTGGAGACCCGGCCAGCGAACACCGCCCGCTGAGGGCGGAGGGTGGTGGTTTTCCAGCCGGGGAGGGCGCTGAGGTCGATGGGTGGGCCGAACTGGGTGGCCATGGTGGTGTCTTTCTAGTCGGGGAACACGATGCGGGCCCCTTCGACCTGGCGGGCGGCGCGGACAGCCACCGCACGGTGCCACGCAGCGGGGAAGCGGGCCATGTGTGGGTGTGCGTGGTGGTACTCGGCGTCGTCGCGGTACACGGTCAGGGTCGGATTGGCCTGGGCGTGCAGGGACTTCTCGGCTTCCTGCACGTAGGTGTCGGTAAGTTTGGCGAGTTCTCGGACTTCGTCTGCGACACCCTCAGGGATGGGGTGCTTGCCTTCTTCCCAACGGCGGACGGTCCGGCCCGCCGCTGGGGAGGTCAGGTATGCACCGAGGGCGTTACCGGTGAAGCCGAGGTGTTCGCGGAGGGATTTGAGTTCGGCAGGGGTCACGGTGCTGGCTCCGGTCATGGTGGGTGACATCAACCGGGGCATCATCCCAGGCACCATGACCTCCTGCTGGTGGAGGTTGAGGGCTAGCGTGCGGCTACATCCAGTTTGGCGGCGGGGCCGGTGGGCGGGGCCGGGGCCGGGTCGTGACCTCCACCGCCCCCGCCACCCCCGCCGCCCCCGCCGCTGTGGTCGCACCAGGGGCACCACGGCTGGTAACGCATGTGCGTTTCGATCGCTAGCCACACGACCGCCACCGCCAGGTTGAACACGGCCACTGTGGCCGAAGAGAGGTGGGTGGCAGCGGCCAGGGCTATCACCATGAAGACCACGCCCCCGACCAAGATCTTCCATGGCCGGTGCCAGAGAATCAGGTGCACGAGACGCAGCATCCACTGGCGTTGGGTTGCGGCGGCGCTCGCGTCCAAGGGCATGGCGGCGAAGCAGAGTTCACACAGCCGACCTACGAGATGTCGTGCTCCCAGAAGCATCAGGGCCAGGCTGAAAAGCATGACCAGAGCGGCGAGTTGGTGGTGCACTCCGAGGAGAAGGGGACTGATACACAGCAGTACCAAGCCGATTCGGGATGAGTGGTGGCGCAGGTGGGGCAGGAATCGCATGGGGGTCCTTGCGTGGGGGGCCTGTGTTCGTTCGGGCCTCCCGGTAAATGGGGTGTGTTAGGCGCTGAGGGTGGCTGTGGCGGTGAACCCGGCGGGGGTGCGTTCCCACACGCCGGTGAGCTCCCACTCGTGTTCGGTCAGGGCCTGAACGGCTAGCTCGTGGAGTAGGGGCACGGGGATGACCTCGTTGGACCGGACCGGGAGGTCGACGGCGGTGTCACCGATGGTGAGGGTGTGCCATCCGTTGGGTCCGACACTGAGGGTGGCGTCCTGCTTGACCAGATCCGGGTCGTACCGTTCCAGAATTGGCTCGAGATCGATGCCCGCGATGATTTCGGTGATGTCCAGGGCGCCGTGTTCGTCGGTGGGGTATCCGTCGAAGTCGCAGTCGGCCGTGTAGTAGGGGCCGTAGAAGTCGTTGCCGCACAGGGCCACGTTGGTGGGGAGGGCGGCGTTGATCTCGGAGCGAAACGCGGCAACCATGCTGTCGAAATAGCCGTCGTTTTCGACCCGCTCACGCCATTCAGGGTCAGCTCCTCCGATGTAGCCAGCGAAAGTCGATTCGACGCTGACGTTGCACCGGTCTCCGTGGTTGACCCAGGTTCCGAATTCGGTGGTCACTGTCATGGCCGGTTCCTCCCGGTCTGGCCGAGGGCTCTCGTTCCTGGTCTATTGATACCACTCAAGTGTCCTAAATTAGGACGCGCAATGCGAGAGGGGAGGGTTCGGATTATTTTCTTCAAGATCTTGGAATGTGAAAACCCCGCCCACCTCACGGCAGACGGGGTTGGGTCAAACACTGAGGGCTATCAGGAGAACACAGCCTGCTGGAAAGCGCCACGCAGTTCAGTGACCGGCCCCCGGTCCCGGGTGTAGTAGAGCTTGTTCGTCAAAAGAACACCCCATCTGCCCATACGCGGACAAACCCAGGCCCCTGTGCCGGTGAAACCGTAGTGCACCCAGATGTCCTCTGCCGGCGACGTCCCGGGGGCAGGATGCCAGAACAGACCCCTCAGCGGCTCAAGCCCTCCGGTCTGCACCTGGAGGGACTCATTCACCCACGCTTTGCCGAAAGTCGCCCCGTTCCCCGGGGTGAGCATGTAAGTGAGAAAACGTCCCAGGTCAGGGGCGGTGGAAAAAGCCCCGGCGATCCCGCTTACCCCGCCCAACAAACGGGCTGAGAAGTCGTGCGGGACACCGCGTAGATGCTGGCCGCTCTCCTGGTCCAGCTCGGTGGGCGCGGTACGTTGCACCAGATCCTCAGGGAGAGGGCCAAACCGAGTCTGGAACATGCCCAGGGGAGACCAGGCACGATCGTGGGCGAGGTCGGTTAGCCCCGTGCCGGTGAGCCCTTCGGCGAGGAACCCCAGGATCAGCGCGGCACGGTCGGTGTATTGGACCTGTTCACCGGGGGTGTGGTGAAGCTGCTCGTGCAGGACACCGTGACGGATTTCAGCCGGATCGGTTCCGTAGAGGGTCTTCAGCTGTGCACGCGGCGGAACCCCGGCGGTGTGGGTGAGGAGCTGGTGCACCGTCACCTGACCCAAAGGCGCTTCCGACAGATCGGGGAGCAGGACACCGAGAGGGTCCTCCAGGCGCAGGGCACTATCTTCCCACAGGGTGCCGATTACCGACCAGACAGCGGTGACCTTGGTGAGGGAAGCGATATCAAACAGGGTGTCTGCCACCATGGGGGAAGCAGGGTTGGCCGGGTCGAGCAACCCTGCCTGGCCACCGACCTCGGGCCCCTCTGGGCCACCCACCAGCCAGACCGCCCCCGGCGTCACCTCATCGGTCACGGCCTGGTCGAGCAGTGCATTGATGTGGGCGGCGTCCACGGCCATGGGCTGGTCCTTCCCGGTCACTATGGTTCGCGAATGAACCTACTGGTCCCCGGCGAACTCGTGGGAGAGATCGCGTAGCGCGTTCGCTGCCGCTGACAAGAGAATCCCCTCTGCAGTAGCCAACCTGGTCGCCTCCCCACGCTGGTCCGACTCCACTTCCCTAAGGAAGGCGAGGGGATACCAACCGGTTCCGCACCTGCACCGTGCAGATCGACCCACCGGACGGGGCGATCGCGCCCTGCCTCAACCGCGCTGAGCCCGGCCTACCGCTCTGCCCGAGGTGGTCCACATCAACCCGCCCCAGCCCACCAACGAAGAGGAGACCGCTCCCGAACTGGGAAAACCCATAGCATAGAACGTCTCACAGAGTTTGACAGCTTCCGGCATGCGGCGGGCCATCGTGGCCCATGAGGCCTCCGCGACCTGCCCCTGGAAGTGGAAATAGCGCGGGGTCTTCAGCTCGGGCAGGGACAGGTCTTCGTGGTCATCGCTGGGATCAGGGCTGGTAGCGGTAGCGGTAGCGGTGGGGGTGTGCTGTGCGGCACTGGTCACGCAAGGGTCCTTCCATATGGGGTGGGCAGGGCTGGGGTGTGGCGTGGTGGCGATGTCGGTGCATGAGGGTCTCCCTGAAGTCGTGGATGGTGGTGGACGCCAGCGATCATGTCCGCTGGCGGTGACCTTCTTCGAGGTGTTTTCGTGTTCTGGGCCGACCAGATCGGTGCCACTACCAGGCGGGCCGGGCCCGCGACCCCAACCGGTGGTGGCCCCGGGCGCTCTCGGCCACCAGCCCGGGCTGGTGGTGCCCGGGAAAATCGGGGGGATAGTCACCCCCCGAAAGCGGCGCCGATACCGCCCCGACGTGTGCGGGGTTGTGGTCGGGGCCCTTCCCGACCCCGACCCCGCGCAGGGTGTGTTCTGACCTGGTGGCCTCCAGCACGGTCGGGGTGGTCAGGGCTCGCTGTGGCGGCCCAGGAGATGGTCCAGGGAGCGAGGTCCGGCCTGTTGCCACATCAGCTCCAGCTGGAGCCGGGCGGCCTGTGCCAACGGGTCGGGCAGCAGGGCGTGGTGGGCACCCTCGGGGTGGCCGGTCGAGGCGTGGCGCAGCACGTACACGAGCCGGTTGGGGTACAAGACCAGCTCGGGCCACTGGTCCACCTGCCAGGACCGCAGAAGGTCGGGGTTGAGCACCCGGATCTGGCCGCCCGCCTGGGCCTTTACTCGGTGGGCGCGGGCCAAAAACTCCAGGTAGGTAGTGGACAGGGCGTCCACGACCCAGATGCGGCGCCAGGGCAGGCCGCGGTTTTGTTCGGCGCGGTGCTGGGCCTGCAGGGCGGGCAGCTCCTCCTTCAGCAGCTGTTGGGCCCGCGCCCGATCTCCTTCCTGCCAGGCCTGCCAGGCGGGGTCCTGGTCGTCCCCGGCATGGGTGTGCAGGTCCAGCCGGTAGATGGGTCCGCTCAGATCGCAGCGTCGGCGGGTGTGGGCGGCGTGCTGGTGGTAGGCGGGGCGATCCAAGGCGGCGCCGTGGATGTGGGCGTGTTCGACCACCCCCTCCAGGGGTGTGAGGGGATGACCGTGCTCGCGCAGGTAGCCGATCAGGTGGGCGCGGTCGTAGCGGCGGTGCCCGCCCGAGGTGCGCTGGGTGCGCACCTGGTCGTCGTCGGCGAGCTGGCTGAGCGGCTGTGGGCCCAGTCCGGTGATGGCGCGGGCCTGGACGGGGGTGAGCCAGTCGCGGGGTTCGGTTTCCCACAGGGCGGCGGCCCTGCGCACCACCATCGCCCAGTCCTGTTCACGGTGGCGCCGGGTCGGCGGATTCATGGAAGGGGCTCCGGTCAGGGGTTCGGGGACTTGGGCGGGCTCGTGTGCGCCGGTCATGCAAAAGCCTCGCTGTGCAGGTAAGCGGGTATGTCAGAGGACGTGATCCATTTGCGATCGGTGGGGCTGGTTCCACCCCAGATGCCGTCGGCGATCTGGGCCTCAAGAGCCCACGCCAGACAGATGTCCCGCACCGGGCAGGAGCGGCACACCTGGCGCGCCTGACGAGCGATCTCTCCCAGGCCCTGGGCGGGGAACCAGGCCTCGGGAGGCAGGGAGGGGTGTGAGCGGCAGTGCCCTTCCTGGTAGAGCTCGCGGGGCGCCGGTGGCGTATCGGCCCACGCACGCGCCAGTTCCCTGGCCAGGGCCATGTATCGGCTCTTGGCCGTGGTCCGAGTGCTGGTGGGCTCGGCGCTGGGTCGTGTCACTGGGGACCGGTCCCTTCGTGTGCTGCCAGCACGCGGGACAGGGGCTGGGCGGCAGCGAACAAGGCCTCGAAGTGGGCCCGGTAGGCGGGCACCATCTCCTGGGGGCCACCAACCTGCCCTCGGGGGTTTCCACGTTCACCGATGCCTCGCCTCCGACGTAGGTGAGGATCGCGAACGCTCCGGTCCAGGGGATGGGGCTGAATGCCGGCAGGACCCGAACCCGCAGGTGGAGAAGCTGAACGCACCCGCGCAAAAACGCGCGTTGTTCACCCACCTCCTGTGCCCCCAGCCAGGGGGTGTGCAGGGCCTGCTCGGTCAGCAGGTAGCGGTGAGGGTGTCCGTGATCGGTGCGCACATGGTGGCCACGGCCCATCCTCATCTGCACCGCCTCTTCCAGAGTGGCGGGGTCGGTGACTCCGCAGGCGGACAGAACGGCGCGCGCGTAGGCGGGGGTCTGTAGCGGGCCTGGGACGATGGCCGGGCTGAAGGCGTCGATGCTGGCCTGGCGCTCGTCAGCGCTGAGGCAGGTCTGACTGTCCAGTAGCTGCTGGGACAACTCTGGCGTGGCCGCACTGCTCATAGGGGTGGTCGTCCTTTCGTGTGGTGTCTGATGTTGCTTCAGTTCGGTAGACACCTGTGAGCTGGGGTTTTACGCGGCCTGAGACAGCGCCGCAAGCCTGTCTTGAGCAACTTCGGTGTGGCGACGTTCATACTCAGCCGGGCTGAGCTGACCATTGGCCGAATGCCGCCGCCAGGGGTTGTAGAACCCCTCGATATAGGAGAACACCTCCCGCTCCGCATCCGCCCTGGTGGCGAAACGGGTGCGGTCGATCAACTCGGTCTCCAACGACGCGAAGAAGCTCTCGGTGACGGCGTTGTCGTAACACGACCCCGTCCGCCCCGTCGAGGGAGCGATCCCTGCCTCTTCGCAGCGGCGACCAAAGGCCAGACTGGTGTATTGCGATCCCTTGTCCGAGTGATGGATCAGCCCCGGACCGGGACGGCGGGCGGTCACCGCCATGGCCAGCGCGTCGCAGACCAGATCGGCGCGCATGTGAGGGGCCATCGCCCAGCCCACGATGCGGCGCGAGAACAGGTCCATCACCACCGCCAGGTACACCCACCCCTGGTCGGTGGGCACGTAGGTGATGTCCGCGCTCCACTTGGTGTTGGGGGCATGGGCGGTGAAGTCACGACCGACCAGATCCGGTGGGGCTGTGGCCATCCGGTCCTGGGAGGTCAGGCTTTTGCGGCCGGTGCGGCGGTGGACCCCGACCAGGCCCTGGCGGCGCATCAGCCGGGTGATGCGGTTGCGTCCAGCGCGGATGCCGTCGAGCTCGGCCAGGTCGGCCTGGAGCCTGGGGGAGCCGTAGGTGCCGCGGGAGCGCTCGTGGTGGCCCTGGATGCGCTCGGACAGGTCAGCGTCGGAGCGTTCCTTGGCCGTGGGGCCGTCCTGGATTCGGTGGTGGTGTTTGTAGTAGCCCTGCCGCGATACGCCGAGCAGCCGGGACATCAGGGAGACGGAGTGGCGTGTCTTTTCTTCGTCGATCAGCCGGAACATCACCGACTGGTCTCCCGGACGAAGAAAGCCGTGGCCTTGCGCAGGATCTCGCGCTCTTCGCGCAGCTGGGCGTTCTCTCGGCGAAGGCGGGCCAGTTCGGCCTTGTCATCGCTGGTGGTGCCCTCTGCCTGGCCGGAGTCGATCTTGGCCTGATTGATCCAGGTGCGGATCGTCTGGGCCGAGGGTTCGAACTCAGCTGCCAGGTCCTCGGGGCTACGGCCGGAGCGGGCCAGCGCGATGATCTGATCGCGGTACTCCGGCGGGTACGCAGGGCGGGTCTTGGGCACTTCAATCTCCTCGTTCAATGACAAAGTATCCGAAAGCGGACACCTGTCCACCGAACCGAAGCAAGATCAGAGCGCCGCGTCGATCACGCTCTGCTGCTGGACCTGGGGTGACATGGTGGCTGTGCTTTCCGTTCAGGAGTGGGCCAGGTGGGCGGGTGCCCAGAACTGGGTGATGGCCTTCACGAGCGCCGACATCGTGGTGGCCTGGTGCACGACATGGGCGGGCAGACCGGCCAGGTCGGGCAGCTGGTGGATGAGCTGGATGTGCAGGTGGGCCAGGGCCAAGGACCCCAACCCCGCCTCGGCCAGCACCGCGTCCCCTTGCGGGAGGGCACTGCCCTGGGGCAGCAGACCCCGCACGAGAGCAGTGACCCGTTCGGTGATGACCGTGCGCGCCCGCTCGGTCTCCAGCGCACTCAGCTCGACCACCTGGTTTGCGTTCTGAGGGGCGGCGGAGCTGTGGTGGGTCCAGGCCCGCAACGGCAGGGGTGCGGCCGTGGGGGTTGAGGGTGTGGGCCAGCTGGGGTTCAACCCGAAGGTGTACAGCTGCCCCAGCGCCATCAGCAGGTTCTCGCGCGGGGCGGCGGGCCCGTCGGTGCACACCAAAGGCGGGTCGACTTCATAGCGGCGCTGGGCCTGGGCCAGGGTGGAGGCCAGGGCGCTGGCCAGCACCGAGCGGGCACCGACCTCCACCACCACGACGGGCCGCTCCTGCTCGGCCAGAGCCCGCACGGTCTTGTGCAGCAGTACCGGGGAGCGCAGCTGGCGCCCCCAGTAGGCGGCGTCCCACTCCGGGCCCTGGGCCCGGGCGGCCGTGGCGGTGGACCACAGCGCGGTGGTGGCCGGGCGCGGCCGGATGGTCTTGACCAGGTCCGGCAACTGCTCGGCCTGGTCGGCCACCAGCGGGCCGTGGGCGGGCGGGGCGTCGCTGATGCGGCGCGTCCACACCCCGCTCTTGGCGAGCTGGTCGGCGAGGAGGTCCAGTTCGCCGATGGGTCCGGACAGGACGGTGGCGTTGGCGGCGTTGATCGAGGCCACCGCCACCGTGGGCAAGGAACGCACCAGCTCCTGGGCGCGTGCCGGGTCCAGGGAGGTGGCCAGCAGTTCACCCTTGGGGGCGGTCTGTTCCAGCAGGCGGCTGCGCTGGGCGACCACCAGGGCGGCCTCGTGCAGGGTCAGTACTCCGGCGGTGTGGGCGGCGGCGAGCTCGCCCAGGGAGTGGCCCACCACCACGTCCGGGCGCACACCCCACGAGGCGAGCAGGGCGGTGGCGGCGACCTGCCACGCCCACTGGGCCGGTTGCACCCGCGCCAGTCCGGCCGCCTCACCCTGGTCGCTCTCGAGGAACGCCGCGAGGCGGGCCCGCTCCAGAGCCTGGGTGAAGACCGGCTCGGCCTCCAGACCGTGGTGGCCGGACAAGGTGGCGGGGTGGGCGCCGTGGCCGGGGTAGACGAACACCACCAGCGGCTTGTGGGCGGGGCGGCGCGGCCCGGCCAACGACAGGTGGGTGCGGCCCTGGGCCGCCGCGTCCCAGGCCTGAGCGGCCTGGGGGGCGCTGTCAGCGAGCACCACCGCGCGCGCCCCGTGGTGGTGGTCGCGCCGGTGGGCGGCGGTCGCGGCCACCTGGCGTACTGAACCGGCCTGGCCCATGGCCGCCGACCACAGGCCTGCGCTCTGGGCCAGGGCGGCGGTGCTGCTGGCCGAGAGCGGGATCAGGTGGGGGGCCTGGTCCTCATCGGAGTGTGCGCTGGGCGGGTTGGGGGCGGGTGGGGCCTGTTGGAGGATCAGGTGGGCGTTGGTGCCGCCGAACCCGAACGCCGACACCCCGGCGGTGGGGGTGTGCTCGCGCTGGGGCCAGGGGCGGGCGGTGGTGGGCACCTGCAACCCCATCCGCTGCAGCGCCGGTAGCGGGTGGGTGTGGTGGATGGTGGGCGGGATCACCCCGTGTTCCAGGGACAGGACGACTTTGATCAGCGCGATCAGGCCCGCCCCGCCTTCGAGGTGGCCCACGTTGGGTTTGACCCCGCCCACCAGCAGCGGCTCGCCTTCGGGGCGGGCCCGCCCCAGCACCCGGCCCAGGGCGCGGGACTCGGCGGCATCCCCAGCCGCGGTGCCGGTGGCGTGACCCTCGACGTAGTCCACCTGGTCCGGTGCCAGCCCGGCCTGGGCATAGGTGCGGGTGAGCAGGTCGATCTGCCCGGCCACGTTGGGGGTGCCGATGGGGGCTCCGGCGCCGTCGCAGTTGGTCAGGCTGGCTGCCACCAGGGCGCGCGGACGTGTGCCGGTGGTGGGGCAGTCGGCGGTGCGCTGCAAGATCAGGGCCCCGCCGCCCTCGCCGCGCACGAACCCGCTGCCGCCCTGGTCGAAGGGGTGCACGCACCCGTCGTCGGAGAGCACCCGCGAGGCGGCGAACATGCGGGTGTGGGTGTCCAACCTCAACGTGTTGGCCGAGGCGACCACGGCCAGGTCCACCTCACCGGTGAGCAGGGCCTGGTGGGCGCGGTGCGCCGCCACCAGGGACGCGGAGCAGGCGGTGTCCAACGCCTCGGAGGGGCCCCTCCAGTCGATGAGCCGGTGGCGGGAGAGGCGGTTGGCGAGCATGGAGGGCAGGGCGCCGGCGGTGTCGACCATGGTGCCGCCCTGGCCGGGGCCTAGGCGCAGCAGGGCCTGGTCCAGGCAGGAGGAGCCCACCCACAGCCCCACCCGCTTGCCCCGCCAGTCGGTCAGGGCCATCCCGGCGTCCTGGAAGGCTTCGTCGACCAGCTCCAGCAGCATCTGCTGCTGGGGGTCCATCGCCGCGACCTCGGTGGGTGAGAACCCGAAGTGGGCGGCATCAAAGCCCTGCTCGGTCTCGGTGAGGATGGCCGCGGGCAAGATGTCGGCGCGCGGGTGGGCGTCGGTGTGGTCGGTGACCAGGTCCCGGCCAGTGACCAGGGCGTCCCAGAACGCTTGCGGTGAGCGGATGTGGCCGGGCAGGCGGCAGGACAGACCCACCACAGCAACCGAGGAGTCAGGGGTGGTCATCGCTTCACCGCCACCCACGTGCCGGTGCAGCCCTGCACGTTGATGTCAGCGTCGGGGAAGTGGGTGCGCAGCTCGCGTACGAGGTCGTCGGAGGTGTCGCCGGTGTTGGCGAAGACGTTCTTGCGGCCGTTGTACAGGTTCAGGAGCAGCCGGGCGAAGCGGTTGACGCGCACTCCGCTGCCGCCGGACAGGACGGTGGCGCCGAAGAACACCCCGCCCTCTTTCAGCACCCGGCGGGCTTCGGCGAAGAAGGCAGCCTTGTCGGCGATGGAGGTCCCGCGCAGGCAGTGCATGACCATCATGCAGTCGATGCTGTCCAGGCTGGCCTCGTCCAGGTCCTTCCACCGGGCCAGCACGTCCTGCAGGTGGGCGTGGGGGGTGAGGGTGCGCCCGCCCACGACGCGGGCGGCCATGGTCAGGCAGGAGGCGTTGAGGTCCATCAGGTGCAGCACCTGCACCCGCGGCGGCAGGAAACGCAGGAAGCGGCCGTTGCCGGGGCCGATGGTCAGGTGCGCGGCTCCGGGCCAGGTGCGGTAGGCGCGGCGGATCCACCGGTTGGAGATGCCCCAGGCCAGCCGGTGGCTGATCCAGTGCACCCACAGGGTGTAGATGGCCTGCATGACCAGGCGGTTGTAGATGCTGCGGTTGGCTTCGTTGGGGCGGGGCGGGGCGGTTTCAGGCATGGGGGTACCTCGCATCGGCGGCCGGGCCGCCATAGGGGTGCGGGGAGAAAGGGGTTAGGGGGTCAGGAGCCAGTCCAGGGTGGAGGGGTCGTCCCAGCCGACCACCATGCGGTCGGCCTGGTCCTGGTCGGTGAAGTTGTGGGCGAAGCGCTCGGTCATGTACGGGGGCAGCTTCCCGGACCAGAAGTCGGTGACCAGGTTGTTGAACACGCTCGTGTGCTGGCCGTGCTGGTCCCAGTAGTCCTGGTAGGCGCCCTCCAAGAACGCGGCATCAGCCAGCGGCTTGCCCTGTTCGAGGCGAGCCAGGATGTGGTCGGCCACCACGCGCGCCACCCGGGTGGAGGCGTTGGCGCCCTGGCCCGAGGTGGGGTCGACCGTGAGCACCACATCCCCGATCCCCAGTACCGGGGTGCCGTTGAGCTGGGTGAGCGGGCGGCGCACCCGCGGGGTGATGGGCCGCAGCAGCCGGGACTGCTCCAAACAGGGCGCCTGGGCGGCCCAGGCGGCCAGCTCGGGGGTGTGCTCGGCCAGGGTGCGGTGGGCGTGCGCCCAGCCCGCACTCAGGTTCTCCGCGCGCCGGGAGAACGTGACGCCTTCGGTGGTGGGGTCCATCGGCCCACCGGCGCGGGCGTAGACCTGCACGGCGGTGGCCGGAACCAGCTCCGGCGCGGGCGCCTCCTGACCCGGCAGGGCCGGTTCCCAGTGGGCGGCCAGCACCGGGTAGGCGAAGATCTCCCCGTGCGGGGTAGTGGTCACCTGCACGTCAGGGCCCTGGGGGGCGCCCTCGAAGTGGGCCTGGACGATCACCCGGGTGGTGGGAGAGACGGACACCTGTGAAAACAACGAACCCAGTTGGGTGTCGCTGTCGCCGGTGGCCACGATCACCAGGTCATACATGCCGCTCTTCGCGAACCAGGCGAGGGTTTGCGCCTGCACGGTTTGCACGTGGATGAACGCCCCGCCCGGGTTGGTGTCCTGGCGTTCGACCTGCTGCAACCAGGCCGCGGTCTTGGCGCCGTGGTCGATCGCGGTCCCCACACGCCGCTGCTGGCCCACGAAGGACTGACGGGTCCCATCCCCTGGGGAGACCGCGAAGGAGATGTCACGAAAGACTGGTGAGAGCCCCGACCAAAAGTCCAGGTGAGCGTTCTGTTCCAGCTCGTACACGGTGGGAAAGCTCATCTGCGTCAGCCGCGGGGCGCGCAGGAGTTCCTCGGTGGTGTGAATGGTGTACAGGTCCACGTGCAGGTCAGCGTCGGAACGGACCAAGTGCGTGGCCAACCCCAGGCCGGCGTGCCCGGCCCCGGCGATCATGATGCGGCTCATCCCCACCCCTCCAGACGGGTCAGGTGGTGGCACACATCGCGCAGCACCGAGGTAACCGAGTACGGGTCGTGGGCGTCGATCATCACCACCGGCACACGCTCGGGCACCGACAACGCCTCGCGCACCTGGGGTGCGTCCAGTTCGTTCTCACTGGCCAGGTGCACCGCGACCACGACCGGGACCCCGGTTTGCTCACCGAGCCAGGCCGCGATGTCACGGCCCTGGTCCAGGTCGGTGTCGCGCACCAGCAGCACGAGGGCTTCGGCGTTGCGTGTCAGGTCCGGCCACAGGGAGATGAGCGGGGGCAGGCCGCACACACCGGTCATAGCCAGGTTGAGCGTGTCGGTGCTGCGCTGCAGGGCGTAGAGCACCTCGGCGCCCTGGCTCGTACTGGGGTGGATCGCCCCCACATGGCCCAACAGCGCGCGCAGCTCCGGCTCCCCCGACATGGGCGCCGTCACCAGCAGTTTGGCGGTCACCGCCTGCGGGGGGTGTCCCTGCAGGGCCTGCAGGATCTGTTCCAGCGCCCCAGCACCGCCCGAAGCCGCCACGGGGGAGCAGGGCACGAGTCGGCGGTCGTCGATCAGGTGGGTGATGGCGACCATGGTCAAGGCGACCGGGAAACCCGCCTGGTCGGCGAGCTCGACCACCGACAGCGGCTCCAAGGACTGCCAGGCCAGCGCCAGGATTCGGGACTGGGGGTCGCTGGCTCCCAGATCGGGAGCGGGGGCGTGGAAGGCCGGAGCGACCAGGGTGAACTCGCTGATCCGCAGCCGGGGGGCGCGGGCGGTGGCCCGGAGCGGGTTGGTACGGGGGGTGAAGTGCGCGGTGATCATGCTGCCCGCTCTCCCCTGAGGTGCAGGGCCGCCCCCACCGTGGTGGGGACCTCCTGGGGCAGGCGGGAGCCGAGGGAGTCGACGAAGGTCTGGGCGGCGAAGGCGACCTTCTTGATGTCGGCATCCGCGCTCAACAACAGACCGATACCGCACCCGGGCGTGGCGGGGAGGATGAGGACACGACCCGCCTGGTCCTTGTGCAGGATGTGGTCGCACGCGCCGCGGTCGACGACCCTGGCCCACCGGTCGGCCATGGACCACAGGCCCCCCAGCAGGGCGGACCACTGTTCGGCGTGCTGCATCGACAACCCCGACGAGTAGGCGTGCACGAGACTGTCGTGGGTGAAGACCACGACGTGGTCGGCGCCGGGGGTGGTGTGTACGAAGTCCGACAAAAGGTCGGGCACCGTTCGGGGTGGTGAAGGGGTGTGTTCGGCCATGCCCCTCACTATGGGAGCGAAGCTGTGATCACTCCATTCCACACAGGAATATTCCTAGTATTCCTCGTATTCCCCGTGTTCGAATATCAGATTCGATTTTCGATACGTGTGCTTTTGCCTGCGCATAGTTTCACTGCGAAGTGGTGGTGAGGGCGGTAACGACCTCTTGCAGCGCCGCCAGGTGGGTCAGGTCGGCGAGCACCCGGTCAGCGCCGGCCTGGTGTAGCTGCTGGGCTGGTGTGGTGCCCGAGGCCACACCGATCACCCGCGCCCCGCCTTCCACCCCGGTGGTGACGTCTTCGAGCGAATCCCCGATGATCACCGTGTTCGTGCGGTCGAAGGTCGCACCCCAGGCGGCCTGGGCGCGCTGTTGGGCGCGGGCCACCAGGTGGGGGCGGTGGGGGTCGTCGCTGGAGTAGCCGCCCAGCGCGGAGTCGATGCAGGGAGCCAGCCCGAAGGCCTCCAGCTTGATCTGGGCGCTGCGTTGCAGGTTGCCGGTGACCACGCTGGGCACCCACCCGGGGTGGGCGTGCACGGCCTCCACGGCTTGTGCGGCCCCCGGGAGGAGGTGCCCGTGTTCGAGCATGTGCGATCGGTACTCATCGAGCCGGTCGGGAAGTTCCTCCAGGGCCTGCTTGACCAAGGCGTCCAGATCCGCGTCAGGGGCACCGTTGCGTTGCAGCAGCTCGCGCACGGCCAGGGGCACGGTGCGGCCGGTTCCTTTGGCCGGCAGGTGCTGGGCCGGATGGCCGAGAAGGTCGTGGGCGAGTTCGCGGTAGATGAGTCGGTCGGTGTTGCCGACATAGAGCAGGGTGCGGTCGATGTCCCACAGCACCAGGACAGGTGAGCTCACGGGGCAGGCTCCAAAAGGGGGCGGGCACGGTCGAAGACCTCGGCCACATCGGTGAGGTCGCGGTGGGGGGACAGCTGGGCGAGCAGGTCCCGCACCTGCTTGGTGGTGCGGCCCGAGTTCAGGTCCGTGATCTGGTCCAAAACCCGGTGGGCGCGCACGCTGGCCTCTTCGGGCTCACCCATTCCGATCAGGGTCTTGGCTGCCCTGACCTGGGCGCTGGCCTGGTTGCGTCGGTGTGCGGGGCTGTACCCCAGCAGGGCCCGGTCGATCTGTGCCAGGGCCTGCTCGGGGTGTCCGGTTTCCAACAGCACGGTCCCGCTCTGGCAGGCCACCTCGCCCTCGTCGATCCAGTACAGCCACCGGGGATCCTCCTCCCGGGGCCCCTGGGCGAAAGCGCGCTGGGCCTGTTCCACGGCGGTGCGGGCGCGCAGCTCATCGCCTGAGGCTGAGTGTCCGCGGGCTTGGCGGATCCACAGCAAACACTCCACCCGCGGGCTGGCCAGCCCTTGGACACGGTGCAGTGCGGTGGAGGCCATGAGCGCCGCCTCTTGGCCCTGGCCCTGGCTGTAGGCGTGCACGGCCAGGTAGGAGATGATGCCGGCGCCCAGCAGCGGGTCCTGGGCGGCATGGGCCAGCCGTAGCCCGGCCGTGAGCAGTTGTTGCGCGTCCGCATCGCCGGCGTCCACCGCCATCCATCCGGCCAGGCCGGTCAGGTCGGCGGTGATGCTCATCAGCTGACGCCGCTGCGCGGGGGTGACTGCGGCCTCGTCCAGGAGGCGGCGCAAGAACTCCAGCTGGGGGCGCACACTCGCGCGCAGCGCGGCGCTGGCCCCGCCTTGGGCATCAGCCATGCGGATGGCATCGACCAGCTCGGCCATCTGCTCGCACAGCGCATCGGAGACGGGGGGATCGGCCACCGATCCGGTAGAGGGGGTATCGGCCAGGGCCCACCCCATCACCAGGGCCGAGCCCGCGGTGGCCATGGCCGAGCGTCGTGTGGGTTGGTGTGCGAGTGCGGTGTCCAGACAGGCCAAGGCGCCAGGCTCCCCCCAGGTGGGATTTTCTCCCGTCAAGGGTTCCCTGGGGGCGGGCGCTGACACCTGGGAGGGGAGCGACTCTTCCTGAAACCGTGCCAGAGCATGTTCGAGGGTGCGACGGTCCTGCACCCGCAGCGCACCGGAGTTGATCTTGGAGATGGTGCCCTGGCGCAACCCGCCCAACACCGCACCGACCTGGGTTTGCCGCAGCTCGGTGTGGGTCAACAGGAACCGCACGATGGGGGTCAGATCCCGTGCCCGCACCCAAGTACGGAACTGAGGATCGGCCACGATCCAGGCGGGAACACACCGGCACATTCTCCAGGCCAGATCACAGTTACCGCAGACCACGCTTGTCCCTTCCCACCTTCTACTGACGGGCCCGTTCCAAAGCCTCGCGGTACTCCACTGTCCAGTCCGCTGCACGCTGGTCCGCGGGCAGGCCCGCCAGGCCTGAGGAGATCAGATCGACCGCGACATCGGCCTCCCCCAACCCGTGATGGGCCAACCCCAGGTTCAGCCGGTGAAACTGCTCGTTGAGCCAGTAGGCCGTGGGCGGGGGCGGCAAGGTAGCGGCATGCTCGGCCAAAGTCGCGGCCTCATCCAGCAAACGGCGGGCGTCCTCCCGTTGCCCCAGCAGGGCCTGGCCGTGGGCGGCCTGAATCGCGTCCCCCACACGCTGGGCCGGGTGCGCCCCGGGCGTGTGATAGGCGCGCAAGAACCCGGACAAGAACGCCGGGACATCCCCGCGGCGCCGGTCGGTATAGGCCACGAAGTTGTACGCCTGGGCCAGCAACGTCCCCTCGTTCAGCTCCTGGGCCAGGACCGCAGCGCGCTCGAGCACCTGCACTGCCTGGTGGAGCCGCCCGGTGGAGGCCAGCAGCCACCCCTCGAACTGGATCCATTCAGCGGCCACCACCCGCAGACCCTCCGCGTGCGGGCCGCGGGCCCGGTCAGCGGCCACGTCCATGATCTGCGCATGTGAGCGGGCCGAGGGCAACACGATCTCAGCGCCCACGTGGTCGTCCAGCCGCCGCTGGGCAGCCAACATCGTGCCCAGGACCGCAACGGCGGCAGCATCGACGCATTCGGGTTGCTCCAGCAGGCGCTGCACCGGCCCAAGCCCAGGGCTGGGAGCGGTCTCAGTGCGTGGTCGGGGCGGCGGAGCACCCATACCGGTCAACGCCTGCTGGGCGCGATCAGCGCGGGTCAAGGGGGCGCCGGCGAGGATGCGGCTGATGGTGCTGGAGGCCAGCCCCGTCATGCGGGCCACACCCTCCTGGGACAGCCCGGCGAGCTGGTCGCAGGCCAGACGGATCACGGCGGCCGCATCCTGGTCTTGGACCGCGCGCAGCACTGGTTCGGACTGCCAGAAGCTCGGGGGGACACAGGCACACCCACCCCGTTGGGCACTGATGCGTGCACGCCCGCAGTGACCGCACAGCACGAGGGACACACCCACCTTCGATGTCAGGAATCCTCAGCATAGAACGCCATGTCGCTGCCACTATGCCCTGAATTCGTTACCCCCAGACCCCGATGATGGGTTTGTGCAGGTGAAGCTGCCCATGTCGAGTGAGGGGATTTCATGTTTGGTCGCTGGTAAGACGCTGAAATCCTCAAGGGTTTCGTGAGAAAACGGACTTGCCCCATCGGAACGTAGTCATGGCAGTCGTTGATAGCGCAGGCCAGGGGCACGATCCAGGTCAAGGACAAAGCTGTCTGGCCCATCCCTGGCATCGTCCGGCAGAGTCACCGCGTAGCCGTTGGCGGTGAGCACCGAAGGCTTGGAGGCGGGGATGAGTCGGTCACAGGTACCCCGGCGCCACAGGTACAGCGCGCCTGCCTTACGTGTTAAGCGCACGGTGCCCGGCACTTCCGCGCACGCGTAGGTCCCCACGGGCGTGTGCGGTGCGTATGAGGCCTCGGTTGGCGGCTCTGTTTTGGGCTGTGGGGAGCGGTAGGCGAGGAGGGCATCGTTGAGGAGTTCATGGGCGTCGGTGTCGGGCGTGCGAGCGAACTCGCGCAGTGCCGTGGCAGCGAGGCGGTCAGCGGCGATGCCCGAGTGGTTGGACAGGCAGATCAGCCGCAGACCTGAGTCGAACAGGTGCACGGCAGCGGAGAATCCCTGCTCGTGTCCGTAGTGGAAGACCGCAGCTTGGTCGGAGCAGGTGTCGGCGTACAAGCCGGGACCGTAGGAGAACGGTGGGTGATCGCTGGGCCGGTAGCTGACACTGTCTTGGAAGGGAAGCGTGCGCCCAGATGCGGGTTGCCACTCTCGCCACAGGTGGGTGAGCCACTGGTCGAGATCGGCGGTGGTGCACCACAGGGAGCCAGGGCCGGGCAGGGTGACGGGGCGTTCGTGGTGGAGCCAGCCGCTGGGGGTGGGTTGATAGCTGGCGGCGGCGTTGGGGGTGACTTCGCGCACGTCCGTCTTGAATCGGGCACCGGTCATGCCCAGGGGAGTGAAGACCTGGCGGGTAGCGAGGTCGTGGAGATCGGTGCCGTGCATCTTTTCGAGGGCTTTGGCCAGCAGCAGGTAGCCGGTGTTGCTGTAAAGGAAGTGGTCGGGGTCTGTGGCGCGGTGACGTTGGCGGTAGGCGAGTTCGAGTAGATCGTCGGCGGTGTAGTGGTCGAGGTCGCGAAGTCCCACGAGAGAAAGGAGTGATTCGGCGTCGCGGATGCCGCCGCGGTGCCCGATGAGGTCGCCCAGGGTCACATCGTCGATCTGTAGGCGGGGCAGGAGGTCCTGCACCGGCCGGTCCAGGCTGACCAACCCCTCGCGGGAGGCTCGCACACATAGGTAGGCGATGACCTGCTTGGCGACAGATCCGGTGTTGAAGACGCTGGCGTCCTCGATGGGAGCGCCGAGTTCGAGGTTCGCTGCCCCGGTGTGTGCCTGGGTGGCTGGGGTGCCAGCGGCGTGGAGGCGCAGGATGACGCCGGGGGCATGCGATGGGTCGTCGAGGGCGAGCATGGCGCCGGTGGGGTTCACAGGCTGAGCGCCTCGTTGTGGATGGTGCGAAGGCGCTCGCGCAGTTCCGGATGGGTGATCAACTCCAGGGCGCGGGGGTGGTCACTGGTAGTGGCCGCGAGCAGGGGGCGCTGCTGGTCCAGGTAGGAGGTCAGGAACCTGTGCAGGGCTCCGCTGGTGTGGGGGAGGGCACGGGCGGTGTAGATCATGGTCAGGGGGAAAGCCCAGCAGGCGTGGACGAACCCGAACACGGGCCGCTGTTGGTCTTTCCAGGGGGAGTAGAACGTCACCTCATCGCTGAGCTTGCAGTTGGTGGCGACGAGGGCGTCGTTGAGCCAGTTGTGGCCGGCCTCGTGGACGAGGTCGCGGGCGAGCACGGTCGGTTCGCCGACGTGGTCGCAGAAGACGGTGCCGGGCAGGCGGGTGATGGTCCAACTGTCGAGGGTTTGTCCCAGCTGCTTGTGGCGCAGCAGGCAGAGGGTGACGGCGTGGTTGGCCAGTAGATCGGCGAACCCGAACCGGGCGCCCGCAGCGTAGGCGTCGGCGGCCAGTTCGCGTAGGTCTGGTGGGGCTGGCTGGGTGGTGGGGCCCAGGACGTAGTAGGGGGTCTCGGAGATCGCCGAGCGAGGCAGGTCTTCCAGGTTGGGGGAGATCACCACACGTGGCCCCACGGGGGTGGGGATGGACAGCTGCGCCGCATTCGTGCCCGGATGGGTCCGGTACCAGTCCAGGGCGGTGGCGTCGTGGGAGCGCGCGGCGCTCTCGGCGCCTTCGAGGGCGTGGTGGGCCAGGCAGTAGTCGACTGCGGTGTGGTCCTGGGCGGTGGCGTCGGTCTGCAAGAGCGTGCGGATCTGCTGGGTGCGCCTCTGGTGCAGGGAGGGGATGGGTGTGAGGGAAAAGGTGGTCAGGGGTGTGCGCATGAGTGGTGGCCTCCAGGGGGCCTGGGGCCAGCGCGGTGAGGGCTGGCCCCAGGGGCATTCGCTACCGGGTTGAGATCCCAAAAAGGTGTTAGGCGGCGGTGCCGGGGGTGGGTTCGGGGGCGGAGTGGTCGGTGGTCGGCCAGCCCTCGGCGGAGACACTGGAGGTGTGGGCGGTCGTGCGGACGCTGGCGTCCTCACTCCGCAGGTCATCCACGGCCGTGAGGAAGTCCTCGAACTGGTTGGTCGGGTTGGGGCTCATGGGTGCTCGTCCTTTCAAAGCGGGTGATGGGATTCGTGGATCGGGCAGCGCGGGGGTGCGCGGGCCGGATTCAGCTCTTTCTCCGTCCTGCAGGTAGTGGGGTCAGCGGCCGTGGGGGGCCGCTTCGGTGGCTGCTTGGCGCAGCGCCGTGCCCAGCTCGCTCATCCCGGGCCGGTCTGTAGGGGCTGGGGCCAGAGCCGCAGTGAGCGGTAGGCGCAGCACAGCAGGGGCGGCGGCGAGTCGGGAGTGACCGTGGCGGGGCAGGTCCGCGCACAGGTAGCGGTAGGTCAGGACCGCGAGGCTGAACACATCGGCGGCTGGGGTGGCCCGGTTGTAGAAGGTCGCGTACTCAGGCGGCCAGTGCACCTCGGGGCCGCGGGCCAGGGGCCCGCGTGGGGTGTTCAGAAGGCGGGCGGCGCCCAGATCGGTGATGGATCCGCGGCCCTGGTGGATCAGGATGTTCTCCTGGTAGACGTCGCGGTGCACGATTCCTCGCTCGTGCAGGGCGTGCAGCCCGTCGGCCACGTCGGCCAGGATGCTGAGCCCGCGCGTGCCTGGATCACCGTGGGAACCGGTGAGGAAGGGCTGGAAGTTGCCGTCGGCGCGGTAGGGCATGGTGTACCAGTCGAAGTGGTCGGTGCTGCCCTGCTCCAACAACGGAACTACGTGCTGACTGCCGGAAGCGGTCCAGGTGAGGGTGATCTCGTGGCGGAAATCTTGGCGGGTCAGAGCACGCTCATCCTCGGTCAGTTCGGCATACCAGTAGAAGCCGTAGGCGGCCCGGCGTGCGTCCTCATCGAGCTCGGCCAGGACGTGGTTGCTGCCAAAACCCGCTTTGAGTACGACTGGAGGTGCCTCGCTGCGGCTGACGAGGACTAGGGTGCTGGCGCGAGTGAAGACGAGCAGATCGTGGATGGTCCATCCGCCCTCACGCAGCTGGTCCAGGACCCAGGCGGCGGGGTGCAGGGGGTGCAGACGCACAGCGGACTCCTCACGTACGAGATGGGCACTCAGCACAAGCGCGTAGGCGGTCCAGACAGGCGCTCACCAGCAGGTCCAGGTCGGTTCTGGTGGCGCACGGTTGCCGCAGCACGGCCAGACCCGTCTCCCGCGTCCACGCGGTGGCTGCCTGGTCGAACATCTGCGCTAGCTGAGCGGTCGTGGTCGGGTCCTCGCCGAAGCGGCGGGGGGTGGGGCGTTGGGCCAACCGGGTCTGGCACAGCGAGGGGTCGGTGGTCAGCACCACGGTCAACTGTGGTCGGGGAGCGTGCGCCCGGGCGAGTTCGCGGACGTAGTGGGCGACGGGGCGACGGTGGACCAGGGCGAGCAGGCAGGCTGTGGAAAGCGTGAGCCGGTCAGCGATGACCGATCCACAAGACAAGGTGGGGATGAGGTTGTGCCGGGCGTGCAATTCAAGGTCCCGACGTACCGCGGCTGCCGCTCGGCTGTTGGTGGTGGCCGCACGGCCCGCCCGCAGACCGATGATGGTGCGGGTGGCCTCCAGCGACAACCAGGAGAACTGCCCCACATGCGCGATGAGGTGCCCCTCGGCGGTGGCAGCCGCGAGCACTCGGTCGCGCACCGTACTTTTCCCGGCTCCGGCAATCCCCTCCAAGGCCAGGAGCATGATCACCCCTCCTTCTCGGCGATCAGCCAACTGATGAACTTGGCCGCTCTACCCCGGAGAACCGGTTCGGTGCCGTGGGTGAGCTGGGATCCGTAGAGCAAAGCGGCGCCGGGGGCGGGGCGCACACTCCACCGAGTACGGGGCATGTGGGTGAACCACTCGGCGGAGTGGTCGGCTCCGTCGCGCGCCAGCCACATGCCCTGGGCGTAGCCCTCCAACTCGCGGTCGTGGTCGGGTCGTGGGTGCCAGAGCTGGTTGCTGGAGGTGCTCTCGACATAGAACGCGCCCCCGGCCTCGGCTTCGGTGATCACGACGCTGATACCGGCGATCTGACGCGGCCAGGCCAGCGGATCCGGAGCGATACCGTCCAGATGGCTGGTGATGTGCTGATCCGGGCCGTACTCGACGTAGGTCCAGGGGCGGCAGGTGGTGATCGAGGGCATGACGCGGGACAGGGCCGGGCGAGCCCGGTCGAACGCTTCCTGGAGCAGTTGTTCGGCCTGCGGTGGGATGGTGGTGACCTCCACTCGCCCAGCGGGTTCGTACACGGCCATGGCCTGGTCGGCGGTGTGGCCGGGGATCTCGTGGATGGATTTGGTTCTGTGCTGGCCGAAGTGGTCGTGCACCTCGGTTGTCAGGAAGGTGGTCATCAGCTCGCGGAGCTGGTCTCGCTCCTGATCGGACACGAAGTTCTCGACGCTGCCGACTCCTACGGTTTCGGCGATGTGGATCATGGGCTGGTCCTTTTCGATGCGAGCACGCTTTGGACGTCGTCCAAGCTCGTGCAGTGGTTGAGCCAGGTGGTGACGGGGTGGCGGCTGACGGTGGTCGGGTCGGCCCACAGGGCCAGCAGTTCACCGGTCAGGGGTAGCTCCTCGGTCGGGGGCAGTGCCTGGGGTGCGGTGCGCTTCACACGGCTACAAGGGCTGGAGTGCTGGAGGGCGAAGACTCGTCCGAGTCGGGTGGTCGCGGCGCTCGCGCATGCGTCCACGAGCGCACCTGCCGGTTCGCGCTGTCGGTAGGTGCGGTACTCGGTCTGTGCCCACGAGGCGGCGATCACTGCGGCTGCGGCGGATACGTGGCAGGTGGCGCAGCACGAGGAACAGGACGTCGGGCAACCCTTGGAGGGCGCTGCCAGGGGGGTGGCGATCTCCCACAGCACCTGCCAGGCCGAGCCCGGCAACAGCTCCCCCACCGTGCGGGCGCAGGGGTTCGGGTGCGGGCTGTGGGCACAGCACCCCGGAGCCGGGTCGAGCGGTGCGCCGGGCCTGAGCGCGGGTTCGATGAACAAGGCGTGGAAGTACACGATGCGCCCGAGTAACTGGTGGAGCGTCACGGCGTCCGTAGCCCCGTTCATGTCACCACCGGCTGAGTGGGCAGCTCGGCCTGCGGCAGGGGGCACTCACAGCCCTCGTCCTGTGTGGGCCGTTGGTCGTGGAGTGCGTCCGCCACAACTGCGGTGGCCCGCTCCAGAACCTCAAAGTAGGAAGGCCAACCGGCACCGGGAACAGGCTCCAACACCAGGTCGAGCACCGGACGAGTGGTTTGAGTGCTCTCACACCGCAGTTCCGCTCGACCCACGATCACTCGGAGCTGGGCCGGGAGGGTGCCGGTCACCGCGGCCACCGTCCGGCACAAGGCCGCGGCCGCGTGGGCATACTCGGTTCGATCGCGCGGCAGGATGCCGACTCTGCGCCCAGTGGGCACTAGATCCGCGCCTTCGTAGGGGTGGCCCTGGCAGCTGTCGTAGGTGATCAGACCCCACTCCTTGGTCAGGACGTCGACCAGGGGGAGTACTCCGGGCTCGATCGCTTCCTGCCACTGGGGGTGGTGCGGATCCACGTCCTCGGCCTCGTGCACCCCGGCGAGCCCGACGGTGTTGATGTTGCCGTGCGCGCTGGTACGCAACCGCACGGGCGGGCGCGGTGCCTGGGCGTTGTCCCAGCGGTCGACGAAGGCAGCGATCGCGCGCATACTGTTCGGCGTCCGCGGGCGCCAGCGCACGCTCTGGCACCAGGCACCTGCAGGGTGGGCCGGCTGGGCGAGCAGGGCAGCGATCCCGTCTACCATCCGCATGCGGTAGTCGCAGTAGGCGTCCTCGTCACCGGCCTGGCGCTGGCGCCAGCGGGTCGCCACACACCCACCTCCGCACGAGGACTGGTACGTACAAGAGGCGCACCGGCTCATCAACGCCTTGCCCTGGTTCAGCAGTGGCAGCCGGCGCTGCGCTGCGACGACGTCGGCCTGGTCGGGCTTTTGGCTGAGGTGGGTGAGCTGGGCCTGGGGCCAGGGAAGCTCGTCACAGCTGCCGAGCCGACCGTCAGGGTAGAGCGTGAAGACGTGGTCGCACTTCATGTTGGTGAAGTGGCAGAACCCGGTGTCCAAACCCCGCAGGCGCCGGATCGTGGACACGGCCGGTTCCAGCTTCAGCCGAGAGAAATGCCCGGCGCTGATCCAGCGGACGGTGGCCGCGAGCACGAATTCCGCGTACTCGGACGGGGTGGTCGCCCACGCGGGGCCGCCGGGGTTGTCCACGGCCTGGCGTTGCAGCAACCTGCTCACGGGCACCCGCCTGCCCTGGGCCGTGGTGGGTTGCTGCACGGAGGCATCGAAGCAGGGTACGAAGCTGACCGCGTTGACCGCATCGAAGCTGGCGAGGTGGTCCAGCACGGTCTCGGCACGGCCGAGCACGGCCGGGGTGACCGCGGCGATCACTCCGGCCGTGCGGCCCCGGTCGGCCAGCAGCCGCAGGGCGGCGGCCACACGCGGGTAGACGGCTTCGCCGTCATAGCCCACTCTCCAGGCGTTGCCTTGGGCGTCCCCGTCCAGGGAGATACCGATGTGCAGGTCCGGGTAGACCTCATCGAACAAGTCCAGCCACCGCTCGTTGAGCAGGACCCCGTTGGTCTGCATGGACACGCGGACCACGGTGGGTTGGGCGGCCAGTTCCCGCAAGACCTCCTCAACGTGCTCGCGCCCTGCCGTGAGGGGTTCACCCCCGTGTAGCTCCACAGCGAGTGGGCGCCCCCGAAAGAGCTCGGCGAGTTGGCGCACCTGGGCGGCATCGACCCGGGCTCCCCCAGGGGCTTCCTTGCGCTTTTCGTAGCAGTACAGACAGTCGATGTCGCAGGTCTCACCGCGTAGCTTCAAGATCACCGAAACGGCCGTCTCGGTATCTGCTTCGTCCAAGGCGCTGTAGAGGTGGTCGAACTCATCGGCGGTGTTGCGGTGCATCGGCTGCCTCCTAGGGCTACTACGAGAAGGGGCTAATCGAACAGGCGTCCGAGTAGCGCGCCTTGGCCGGACTGCAAGATGTGGGCCGCTTCGATCGGGATCCAGAAGCACTCGAAGTGCGTGGGCTCCTGCTCGCCGTCGTGGTCCTCCTGGCTCTTCCACCGCTCCGGGGTGGGATCGGCCAAATCCAGGTGAAAAACGTGCCGGTGCTGGAGCTCGAACCGGTACGGGCTGATGTCGTACTCGGTCTCACCGAGCTTGCGCACGATCGTGAAGTTCTTCAGCCCGGTCTCCTCCCCCGCCTCGCGCAGAGCGGCGTCCTCGGGGGTTTCCCCTTGGCGGATGCTGCCTGCCGGAACCTGGATGCCGACCTCTTCGTAGGAGTAGTCGGTGTGCCGAAAAACCAGCAGCTTTCCATCGCGAACGATGTAGCAGAGAACCTTTTCCTTGGTGGTCTTTGGTGACACGCGAGAACCCCGATTCGACAGCTGGATATCTACAAGAGTGCTGTTTCCGGCATCATCATGCACGACCGAATGTCGCTGTGGCAACGGGTCGGCATCACCGGAAAGCCCTGCCGATACTAGCTTTCCGAGCTCGCATGACACAACCGTCCGGTTGTGCATCGAAACTCTAATAGGTGCAGAAAGTGGGGCAAATGGACTGGATCGACTTCTTCAGGCGGGATCAGCTCTTGGGGTGGGCGTATGTAATTCGAAATCACTCTTAGCCACCTCGGTGGAGGTGGAGCATTTGTCCTGTGAAATTTTTGAGTCGCTACCTTTCCGGTTTTCTTGGGCTGAGATAGTCGTGGTCAAAGATGTTCAGCGCTCTGGAGCATCGCCCTCATAGGGTCATCTAAGCGGTGGGGGTGGTTTCGGGTTCTCCAAAGCAACCCACGCGGTGGTGACCCCCGAAGGGCTGGTAGTGATGCCCCAGCTGCTGGAAGGGGTGACCACCAAGCGGGGGTGCTCCCCCTGGACCAGGAAGGAAGCTGTTGTTAGAGGACCCTCGTCGGTGTGCGAACTCACCTGCACGTCGATGGGCACAGGAGCAGTGATGACCACCCGCAACGCCTGAGCAAGACCTTCAGAGGGTTCAGAGGGAGCTTCATCCGGTAGACGCCAACTCCGCTCCCCAGCGGCACCGGGCGTCCCGAGCTCTTGCAGGACCAGGATCGCGCGCCGTCGATCGGGAGAGCGTTTGCCCGACTCCCACATCGAGATGGTGGCCTGGCTGGTGCCGGTCAGGCGCGCCAACGCGCTCTGGGACAAATGCCTGGTCAACAGATGTGAGCGCAGCACGCGGATGATCGCGACGATGTCCAAACGCTCAACGGCGGCCACCATCTGAGGCAACTTCCACATCGCGGCGGGGATGCACACGCATGAGGAGTCCTTGGCCTGGCTGCCGCGGGCACGCCCACAGTTGGTGCACACATCCATCGGTTCTCGGCTCCTCGCTCAGGGCCCCACTGCAAGGGGTGTCTCTGCCCACCAGCTCGCTTCCACGGACCTGGTGGAATGAAGCTCTGTCAGCAGCGCTGACGTCGGCCCCTACTGGACAACACCGAGCAGGAGCGAAGCTGATGGGACCTTCTTGCCTCATGCCCGGGGCGAACGGTTTGACGGTCCCACCTCAGTCGGGGGCATCGAATGCCCGTGCGGAGCCGGGAACAGAGGGTGTGGCGGTGGGGCCGTGGTGGTGCGGTCAGTTCCATGTCTGCACTCCTTTGTGCATCAAAGGCAGGAGGAAGCTGAGACGTGTGCAGTGAGGGCCGACCTGGTGGGAGCCAGGGATGATGGCCTCGCGCAAGGTAGGACAAGCCCTCACGTGGCCGCTCGCCTCGCTCCCCTTGGGCTTCGGCCCTGGGTTCGGCGACACCATGAGCACCGCCGCCCCGGGGGTCGGGGTGTGGGCGGGGTCAGCGGTCAGGGTCAACGCGCTCCCCGCGGGGATCGTCATCTGGGCGTGGACGGGGTCGGGCTGCCAGCGAGTGAGCGTGATCAGGCTCGGATCCCACATCAGCGCCACCGTCGCGCCGGCGCGAACCTGGTAGGAGGGGCCGTAGCAGCTGCTCAGGTCTGCGGCGACTTCAAACGCCGCGCGCTCGCCATCAGCGGCCCATTGCGGGTCGCGGACCACGATGAGGCCGGGCGGGCGGTCAACGCGCTCTGCGATTTCTGACAGCAGCTCCTCCAAGGCCCGCACGTTCGGGACGGGACCGGCGACGACCACCACATCCAGGAACACCGGGGACCACCCCAGCTCCACCGGGCCGCGAGCGGACGTGGCCTCGGCCAGAGCATGGCGCCACACCACGTCGGGCGTGATGTCGAGGACGTCCAACATCACCCGAAGGGCTTGCCCCCAGCCGGGCAGGCCTTGACCGGCTTCCAGGTGCTCCACGAGTGAGGCAGAAGTGTTTGATGCGGCGGCCAGGTCTGTGGTGGACCAGCCGCGTCGTTGTCGTGAGTGGCGCAGGAGCTTGCTGAGGATCATGAGCGGCCCACCTGCTCAAACACACTGGGCTGCCGGAGCGCGCCGATTCCGCCTGCGGTCAGGGCTGCGGCTAGTGCCTGCACCTGTTCGGCGTGCGCGATCAACCCTTGAGTGCGGGCAGTTTCCTCGGCGTGGGTGAGCACACCGAACGCCTGATCGCGGTGACCGGTCTCGGCGTGAGCACGGGCCAGCGACATCGAGGTGCGCACGACCTGGTAGTGATCGCCCTGATCGTCGAACCAGGACACAGCCCCTTCAAGATAGGAGCGGGCCTTGGTGCGGTCACCCACCATGAGCGCGACCTCGCCAAGCCTGCGGTGAACCATCCACACCCCCCGGTCCAGACCGACGTCGGCGAAACCGTCCAAGGCCCGGCCGAGCTGGGCCGAGGCCAAGGTGGCGTCACCGCGGCCCAGAAAGAGCTGCCCCAGCTGGGCGCGGGCCCACGCCAAGCCGACCCTGTCCTGGGTCTGCTTCCACAGTGCTTCGGCGCGCAGGAGACTCTTCTCGGCCTGATCCAGGTCCCCGATCCGCCGGTGGCAGGACCCCAGGCGAGTGAGCATCAGGGCGTGCGGCGCGGAGCCGCACCGAGCCGCGGAGGCCACACCCAGCTCACCGGTGATGCACCACAGCTGCATGTCCAACAGCAGTCTGGCCGTGGTGCCCAGGGCATCGCACAACTGCCAGGTCTGCTCGTGCAGGTCCAGCTCGTGGGCGGTGCGTGCGGCTGCGGCCAGGACCCCGGAGTTGCGTGCCGACCAGGACAGGGCCTCGTCGTAGTTGGGAAAGAGCGCAGCGTCGAGCCCTTCCGGGCAGAGCAGCTGCCGGTGGGGGTCGAGATGGCGGTCAGCGGCGCGGGCCAAGGCCAGATGGTCGGCGACGAAGTTCTCGGCCGCAGCGGTGGCGGCTTCCCGACTCACCACCCACGGGGTACAGCTGCTCATCGCAGAGCTCCATTCGCTGGGGCGCGAGCGGGGTTGCCACGGCCCCGCAGGTCCAGGACTTGTCGTACCAGGGATGCCAACTGCGACCATTCCCCGTCGTGTTCCTGAACAGGAGAAGGGCGCCCGTGGGTGCTTGCGGCCTGGTGCGCGGCCGCCACGAAAACGTCGCGGGGCCTGATTTGCTGTCGCTGTGCCAGGTAGTCAGTACACGGCCGGGAAGGCGTACGGGGAAGGCGCCGATGAATGTATCCGGCTGGCAGACTGGGGCGTTGGGGGAGCGGCGGTGCCGTCAACATCATTCACCACGCCTTTCGCGAAATTCTAGAGAAGGTGTGGCGCCCTGAGGCTGGGTCGGGTTGCCACGCTGATATCAGGAGCCATCTGCTCGTGTGGCCTGGTCTCGGGTCAGGCCCGCGAGAGCGGGCCTGGGGGCGTTGCCGAGCACGGCCAAGCGCCTCTTCTCTCAGGTCCGTTCCTGGTCCAGGTGGAGGTCCTGGCGTGTGGACACCATGGTCACGACCCAGGCGCTCATCGAGCGATCTCCGCCTGCACGCCGCTGCCCACGGCGAGCGGCTTCCAGGACAAGGACAGCATGTCCACCAGGACCAGACCCCGACCGTGCTTCGATTCGAGCGAGGGGTTGCGGATGGTGAGAGTCCGGCCGGGCTTGGGGCCGGCGTCCTTGACCCTGACGCGGACCCGATCCTCGAACACGGCCAGACTGACGGTGAACTTTTCGCCCGGGCGACCACTGAGCGTGTGGGTGACAGCGTTGGTGGTCAGCTCGGAGACGACGAGGGTGAGCGGGTCCGGTTCGGCGACGCCCCACTCCTTGAGGGTGGTCTCCACCCAGGCGCGGGCTTCCCGCACGTTCTGCGGGATACCGAGGAAGATCTGGTCGGCTTTCCGTTCAGCCCTGTTCTGGCGGGGTTTGGGGGCGGTACACTGCATTCGTCTTCACCTCGGTTACGTCGGGGTGGGGGTTACAGCTCCGGTGGCCGCTCTCGACTTCGGCTCCCGGGGCTTTTGCTGTTTCGGGGTCGGCCCGCCTTTGCCTCCCAGCTGGGGCGGGCCGACGTGTTCCCGCCCGGTGCAGGGCGGGGTGTTTGGGGTGGTCACCCCACGAACCGTGACATCCGTGGGGTGACCGTCCAGCTCAGAACCCCCTATCTCCCCAGACGGGAATCGCTGAGCTGGAGCCTCACCGATTCATTCGAGCCGGAGAGACGGCACCTTGGTGCCTGATGGCGACTATGCCAAGTCGCAGGTCAGAGGGCCAGTGATACAACCGATAAGGACCCCAATGTAGTAGTGGGGTTGTAGGGGGTCCCTTTTCGTAGTTAGCTGGGGCCATGAGTGACAAGGTGCTACCCGAATGGAAACCGTTCGGTACGACGCTGCGCCGACACCGCAAGAGAGCTGGGCTTTCTCAGGCAGAGGTTGGTGAGAAGCTGGCCCTGAGCGGGGGGATGATTGGGCACTTGGAAAGAGCGACAAGAGTCCCAATCAGGGCACATGTTCGCGAACTGGACAGGATCTTCGCTACCGATGGTGAACTGGTGCAACAATGGTTGGACATCGTCGAGGAGAAGGACGTCCTGCCGTGGTTCAAGGACGCGCTGGAATCCGAGCGCCGATCCTGGAAGATCTGCGAATACCACCCCATCCTCATACCGGGGTTGCTTCAGATCCCCGCGTACACACGGGTGCTCGTCACTGCTCGACAGGTCCAGAAGTCTCGCGAGGAGATCGAGGAGGTAGTTGAGCTCCGCGCAAGCAGGCTGCCGAACCTGCAACCGCAGCGGCCCATCCTTTGGTTCGTGGTGGACCAGATCGTCGTTGACAGGGTTGTCGGTGATGAGCGGATCATGTACGAGCAGCTGGAGCACATCGTTCAGTTGGCCGAAGACGATACGATCCGGTTTCAGGTGATCCCTGACGAGGTCCGGAAGCACTGTGGTCTGTGCTCACCGTTTAGATTGATGACGATGCGTGACAACCGCAAGCTTGTGCGGATGGAACACACCCTGGGTGGAACCGCTTACGACAAGAGTGATGAGATCGAGGAGATGGCGGAGCTGTTCGGGGCGTTGCAAGCAGAGGCCCTGTCGCCCATCCGGTCCATTCAGCTGATCCAAAACATCATGAAGGGCTTGAAATGAACGAAGAGTGGGTCTGGCACAAGTCATCCCACAGTGACGGACGTGGCGGCGACTGTGTAGAGGTCGCGGAGGGCCCCACGGCGACGCGGTTCCGTGACACCCAGAACCGTCAGCTGGGCTACCTCGAAGCCCCGTCTACGGAGTGGGCTGCCATGGTGGCGGCAGCGCGCCGCCAGTAGTCCGACAGCGCAAACCGGCCCCGCCCAGGTGTATTGGGCGGGGCTGGTCCATGTTCAGCGGGCACAGGCTACCCCGGAGGCGTCACACACCACCAGGACCAAAGACCCGAACGTGTCTACCGCACGCCCCGGTGCTCTGCCCACGCCTCCGCAGCCGCCAACATAAACTTCCTCCACTCCTCTTCGGGCCTCGCCTCGACCACCCAACGCTGAATCCCCACATGCGCCCGCGCGAACGCGTTGATGGCTTCGGGGTCCGCGGCCTTCCACGTCTCACAGCCGTCCACCCACGTTTCAGCCTCGGCGGGGGTGTGCCCAGAGGCGATGAGCTGCACCACCAGGCACGCCGGGGTCAGGAACGCGGCCCCGACAGTCGGCCACTCCCAGTCCACAATCCACGATCGGTCAGCGCCGATGAGGACGTTGTCAGGCTGGATGTCGGTGTACAGGAGCGTGTCGCCGGCCAAGAGTTGGGGGGTGTCGGTGAACCGATCCCACCGGCTTTCCGCCCACCCTGCCGCTTCCGAGGGGAGTTCCACCGCCGCGATCCGGTCGATCAGCCCCACCACCTGGGACAGGTCGTGGTCTTCGCCGGGTGTGTACTCGGCAACCCGGCCCTGGACCACGTCGAACCCGAGCACGAACCATGGCTGCCCCTCGACCTTCCAGCGCAGGGTCGGTGCGATGCCGGTTAGGGCTGGGTTGATCAGGCCCTCCCGGACCACGGAGTCCAAGCGTCCGCCGGGCCGGTTCGGTACCCCTTTGACGAAGAACTCGCCTTCTCCGCTGGTGACCAGCGCGGTGGTGGAGAACCCGCTGCCGCCTTGGACAGGCCGCATGTCGGTGATGGGGCCGGTGTACGGCAGGATGAGGTCCTTGTACGGCAGTTCCATGGTCGTCACCTTCGAGGTGTGCAGCCGCTGTCGGGGACTCCGGGGCAGCACCAGCGGTCCGGTTCGCAAGGGATGGGGTTTGGCGGCGGGTCGTTCTTTCCGGCTGTGATCTCGTTTCGGGCTTGGGTCATGTCGGGGCCGGTCAGGATATCTGCCAGCGGCTCCTGGAGGACGTTGCCCGCGCTCATCCACGTGGAGAACACGCACGGGGACACGGTGCCGTCCGGTCCGATCGAGGCACGACCGTTGCCGCACGCCCCACACAGCCCGGAGCAGTCGGGTTCCTGCCCTTGGGCTCCTCGCCCATAGGGGCGAACGTGGTCAACGCCGATCCATCGCACTCCGAGGGTTTCGAGTTCGGCTCGGGTCTCCTCGACCCCTTCATTGTCTGGGGTGATGATCGAAACCCGCAGCGGCACCCTCAGTTCCAGTGCGCGGACGATGTTCGCCCGGGTGTGGCGGTGCGAAGCAGGGCGGCCGGTCATCAGGTTGTGCCGGGCCGGGGCGGCCGAGTAGTAGGAGGTAGCCAGCGACATGCCGGAGTGCTGGAGCAGCGCCCACCAGGCGGGGGAGACGTGGACGAGGTTGGAGTACACCTCCACGTTCAGCCCGCGCCCGAGAGCGTGCTCGGCGATCGCTGGGGCGTCGGGGTGGAGTGTCGGTTCTCCGCCGATGAGCTGGACGTGGCGGGTTTCGGTGTCGGCGGCCTGGTCCACCACGCGGAACCAGTCGGTTCGGGTCATCTCGCCGTGGTCGCCGTTGGGTCCGGAGTTGTTGTAGCAGTGGGCGCATTCGAGTTGGCACTGGCGGGTGAGGTCGAGCCAGAGCATTCCGGGGCGGGTTCGGGGTGGGGCGTCGGGGGTGATGGTCACGTGTCCTCTTCTCCATCGGGGTTGAGGTGTGTTGCCATCTGGGGAGACGGGGCCGCCATGATCGTAACGGTGTGTGGTTGGGTTGTCGCGGGTTTGGCTGAAAGCGGCCAACCGCAGACCACCCCAGCTAGCCGGGTTGCCATTCACCCCGCTGGCGACGTATTGAACAGGGTTAACCCCAATGCCGTGTAGTTAGGCGAAGCGCGGGTGTGTCAAATCACCTGAAACCAGGACGGAGCTCCTGCTAGAACCGTGTCAACCACGATCACCGTTCAGCAGGAGCTCCGTTGGACACCCAGTGTGCCATCTCCCAACCGTTCACAGTCGCGTCCGGGGCCTTCGCCCCGGGCCACCTCGGCGAACTCACCCGCATCATCCCCTTCGAGATGGTCGACCACGCACTGGACCAGACCCACAGGACACAAAAACGGATCCGGGACCTGCCCTCCCGAGTCGTGGTCTACCTCCTGCTGGCAGCAGCTCTGTTCCCCGATATGGGCTGGTCACAGGTATGGCAGCGCCTCACATCGGGCCTGAAGGGCCTGAGCGTGTCCGCACCCACCGCCAGCGCGCTGGCCCAGGCCCGCACCCGGGTCGGGGCCGCGCCGCTACGTTGGCTACTCGACCTGCTACGCGGCCCGGCAGCGGGCATCGCCACCCCCGGAACGCGGTGGCGGGGCCTGCTGGTCTGTGCGATCGACGGCACCACCATGTCGGTCCCTGACAGTCCAGCCAACCTGAGGCGCTACACCAAGCACGGCTCGCACAACGGCGGCTCCAGCTACCCCTCCCTGCGGCTGCTCGCACTGGTCTCCTGCGGCAC
The DNA here is from genome assembly GCF_014201115.1 of Nocardiopsis metallicus. GTDB lineage: Bacteria > Actinomycetota > Actinomycetes > Streptosporangiales > Streptosporangiaceae > Nocardiopsis > Nocardiopsis metallicus. The sequence goes on along the minus strand of NZ_JACHDO010000001.1, from coordinate 2,925,507 downwards.
CCGCACGCTCATCGACACCTGTTTCGGGCCCACCACCCGCGGCGAGACCACCTACGCCCCGGCACTGTTGCGCAGCCTGGGTGAGGGGATGCTCGTGCTCTTGGACCGCAACTTCGCCGCCCAGGACCTGCTCAAATACATCGCTGCTACCGGCGCTCACGTCTTGGTCAGGGTGAAGATGAGCCGTAGGCTGCCGGTCCTGGCCCGGCTGAGCGATGGCTCCTACCTGTCGCGGATGGGCGCGCTTCGGGTTCGCGTCATCGAATGCCAGATCACCGTCGCCACCACCCAGGGCCGCCGCACGGTCGATTACCGGCTGGCCACCACCTTGACCGGTCACCGGGCCCATCCCGCTGCCGGGCTGGTGCGGCTCTACCACCAGCGTTGGGAGATCGAGACCGCCTACCTTGAGATCAAGTCCACCCTGCTGGGCGGGCGTGTGCTGCGGGCCCGTACCCCGGGCGGGATCGACCAGGAGGTCTACGCGCTGCTGGTCACCTATCAGGTACTGCGTTTGGCGATGGCCGATGCCACTGCGGCCCGCGGCGGTGTCGATCCTGACCGGGCCAGTTTCACTGTTGCGCTCAACACCGCCCGCGACCTGGTCATCCAGGCCGCGGGGGTGATCGCTTCAGCGGTGATCGATCTGGTCGGTGTCATCGGTCGCCGGGTGTTGGCTGATCTGTTGCCCGATCGGCGTATCCGGACCCGACCCCGCGTGGTCAAACGCGCGATCTCCAAGTACAACGCGAAGGGCGTGGTTGACCGGACCAGTTACAAGGCCACCATCAGCATCGACATCCTGGCTGGGCCAGGCCCTTGACACAGCACCCAGAACCTTAACTACACGGCATTGGGGTTAACCCTGGTGCGCCACCCCGATCAAGGTGCCCACGTGGTCTGGTTGCGGAGCTGGCTCGACCCACACCCGGGGACCGACGAACCCGGCCGCTTGCAGTAGCTCCTCCCACTCCTCCGGTGTAGCGGCCCACTGGTGCAGCCACACCCGCCGCCCTCGAAACCCGCCCCCGTACATCCCCTGCGGCCCCGACGAGCCAGGGACCGGCTCAGCATGGGAGAACACCAACCGCCCGCCCGGTGCCAACCTCTCCCGCACCAGCGGCAGAAGCACACGCGGGTCGCTGAACCACACCGCACCCCACACCGAGTAGATCGCGTCCCAGCGCTGCTCGGCTGCTTCCAGGAACGCGATCACGTCGCCCTGGTGGAAGCTGGCCCCCAACGGTCGCCACCGCTCGCGCGACTGTTCCACCTGGACGGGTGAGACATCGACGCCTTCGGCCTTGATCCCGGCTCGGGCCAGGGCAGCGACCTCGACCCTGCGGCCACACCCCAGCTCCAACGCAGAGCCGGGGTCGCCGAGCAGTTCACAGCCCGGCCCGCGCCCGTCCCACTGAGTCCATCCGAACGCCGCTTCCAGGTCGGATTCGGCATTGACACCGCTGGCGTAACGGTCCCAGTACTCGGTCACCGTGGAGGTCGGGTAGGCCATGAGTGGTTCTCGTGGGTTGGGAGTGCAGGGTCCGGCCCACGGTAGCCACGTCACCGGTGCGGCGGCAGGGGAACAGAGTAAGAGGCCGATTGTGCGCACGGGGTCAGAGTGCCGGCGGGTTAAGAACCACGCCATAACCCGGACCACCTCGACGGCTCAACCCTAGCGAGAGCGCTTTCGCTGTTTCGGGTTCAGCACACCAGCCGGGGTATCGACCCACAGGTGTGTCCAGTGTTCGCCCACGGTGACCCCCAACCGGTCCCGATCGGGGGAGCCAAAGCGGGTCCACTCATCCCACGCAGCGGCGATCTCGGCCCACAGGTCCCGGGACCCGTCTTGACGGGTCTCGTATGGGCCACCTTCGGGGGTGTACTCGCCCAGCGCCCAGGACCCGTCCGGTGTGGCCACATAGACGGTCGCTTCCCCAGCCCACTCCGGACGCTCCTCGGCTGCCTCGTAGACCGCGTAGCGCAGGTCCGGCACCAGATGCCCCAAGGCGAGTTGCCACCCGGTGTTGCGGTAGGCGACCACCCTCGGGTTGAACTCGATCAGACCGTCCGTCGCCCCTGGCGCGTCCTCGTCCACCAGCTCACGGACCCGGCGCTGATCCGGCCGCTGGGACCGCAGCACCATGAACGGAGCGTCACCGATGAAGTGCCCGGTCGCGGTCCCGTCCCCGTGAACCCGGAGCTTCAGCAGGACCCCGGGTGTGTTGCCCACCTCGAACGGGGTCACGATGATCCCGTACCTCGCGCTCCGCTCCACCCACGAGAACGGGACTTCACCGCGCGCCGCGACGGTCGACAACACCCTGTCGAACTCGTTCTCGCCAACCTCCGGGGCCCCGGCCGCGTCGGCTGCCACGACCGTCGGGTGGTGGCCGGCCTGCGCGAGATTCTTCACTGCGGTCTCGGCCAGCCCCGGGTCGATCTCGACCGACACCACCGAGTCCTCACCCAGCGCGTGACACAACAAGGCCGTGTTGTAGCCGGTGCCCGTTCCGATCTCCAACACCCGGTGACCCTCCCGGGCGTCGAGGGCCTGGAGCATCCGCAGGACCAGGGACGGTTGGCTGATGCTGGACGTCGGCAACCGTCCCCGCCCGTCCTCGCCCACAGGTTCGCCGTCATCGACCTGGGTGACGAGAGCGAAGTCGCCAGCTACCCATCGGTCCCATCGTGGATCCGTGCGGGTGATGGGGCACTCCCACCCGGGGTGGGCTGGGTCGGGTCCGTAGATCGTCTCGGGGAGGAAGGCGGATCGGTCGGTGGCGAGGACTGCTCGGTGCCACAGAGGGTCGGTCAAGGTGCCAGTGGTGGCCAGGGCTCGGGCCAGCCCGGCCCCGGGTGGGGTGGTAGTCATGTGGGGCGCTGCCCGTCCTGAGAGGGGGAGGGGAAGCCCTCGTTGCCGTGTTCGTTCGGCTTCTCGCCGTCGCTCCCACCGGACCCGCCGGACCCGGAGTCGGTCGGTTTGTCCTTGTCTCCGTGCTTGCCCACGTGTGTGCTCCGTCCGGCTAGGGGGTCAACCCCTGCACAGTAACTCGGAGTGGCTGGGCTGTCGCAGGGTTGGCTGGAACTGGCCAACTCACCCACCCCAGCCGGGTTACCCTTCACCTCGGCCCCCGTGTCCCCAAACACCATCCGACATGCAAAGGCAATTCCATGACCGACACCCAGCAGGAACTGCCGCCCGAGGCCATGGGCAACGAGAAGTGGCACGACACCACCGACGCACTCTGGATGCGCTCCTCCCTATCCAACCCCGATGCCGAAGCGATCGTCGAAGTCGCCGAGTTCGACGACGGCTTCCGCGCCGTCCGGGACGGCAAGTCCTCGGAGAAGGGCACCCTCTTCTTCACCCCCGCCGAGTGGGAAGCCTTCGTCCTCGGGGCCCGGGACGGTGAGTTCGACATCCCCGAGGAGTACCTCACCGAGGAGGAGATCAAGATCCAGCGCGGCCAGACCGAGGTCGAAGCGGCCTGGGTGCCCTCCCCGCTGAACACCCCGGAAGCCATGGCCGAATACCACCGCCGCCAGAACTGAGAGCAATGCTCCTGGCATGCTGAGCCCATGACTGGTAACACTCATCAGGACCCTGAGGAGCGCCATGCCCACCTGATCCGGGTCTTCACGGCTCTGGGTGCGGCGGATCCGCAGGCCTGGGCCGACTCCGAAATGGGCGAGGACATTCCGCAGCTGGCCCGTTTCCTGTTTCTGCGTTGTGTCCGGCAGGTGGTGGCGCAGTGGGAGCAGCCCGGCGCCGTGGAGCAGCTGCTCGCCGATCCGCGAAGCCCCGACGCGCTGGCGCAGTTCGAGGCTGCGGGCATCGAGCCACGGACGTTGGCGCTCTTCGCCAGTCGAGTCGCCCATGCCACCGCCTTCGACCTGGCCTATCGGCTGGCAGACTCCGACTTCGTCGACCACGACCCGCAGGATCCCGACGGATACCCGCCAAGGGAGCTCCGCGACGAACTTCCTGGCTGGTGCCTGGTGGAGTCCACGCCGACCGGTGAACACACGGACCGCCACCTCGACAGCCTGCACGAGGACATCGGCGGGCTCTGGGAGGAGTTCACCGCGGAGTTCGAACCGCGGCGGGGTGAGTAGGAGTACCGAACACCCACACGCTCTCGAACCACAAGTCTTGCCAATTACTCCAGAACGATCGGGAAGGGCACTGCCCGGCTTGAGGGTCCCCTCTGCGCACACCCTTCAGGAGTGCGTGCTCCCTGTCCGTTGGGGATGCTGGACGACCGCCGATGAGTCTCCGCGGTACCAGCAGCCTCCGGAAGGGCGGTGGCGTTGGGGAGGGTCAAGCCACGGGGGTGTGAGGTGTGTCCACCCACAGCCGTTGGTCGCCCCCGACCGTCACGCTCACTCCGAGCCGGTCACGGCCTGGTCTCCCCGCTGCCTCCCAAACGCGGTGGGCTCTGTCGATCTCCGCGCACAGATCGCGGGGCCCGCCGCGGTGCGCCTCGTAGTCGCTGTCAGCGGGCACGTACTCGACCAGGGCCCACGAACCACGCCTGTCGTACAGGTAGACGGTGGCCTCGCCGCTGTCGTCCGCTGCGGGGTAGCGGACCGTACTCAAGTGGGGGACCAGCACCCCGAGCACCAGGGCTAGGCCCCCAGCCGGGTCAGCGTCGCAGACCGGCATGGGGTTGAAGGTCGTGCGGTACTCCACAGCTCCCGGGGCGCCTTCGTCAACGTAGTCCCGCCAACCCCCGGCCGGCACCCGCTGGTCGCGCAGCCACATGAACGGAGCATCACCGCTGACCTGCCCGTGCGCGGTCCCGGTGTCGTCCACGGTCAACCGCAGAAGGCCGGTGGTCGCGAATCCGGTCGCCCAGGGAGTGACGATGACACCGCCGGGCCGGGTCTGGGAGATCCACGCACCGGGGATGTCGTGGGCCGCGACGGTAGCGAGAACGCGATCGTAGAGCGCTCGGCTCGGGACCCCGCCGACACCGTCTCCTACGACCAGGCACGGCTTGTATCCGGCCGCCGCCAGGTTCCTTCGCGCCCGCTCGGCAAGAGCCGGGTCGATCTCGATGGAGGTGACGTGCTCGTCACCGAGCCGCTCACACAGCAGTGCGCAGTTATACCCGGTCGCGGTGCCGATCTCCAACACGCTCATACCCTCGCTCACGTCCAGGGCCTGGAGCATCTCGACGACCAGAGAGGGCTGGGAGGCCGAAGAGGTGGCCCGCTCACCGCGCCCATCCGGGTAACAGGGGCGGCCGTCATCGACCTGGGTGATGACCGAGACGTCATCGTAGGCCCAGCGGGACCAGTTCAGGTGTGAGCGGGCCACAGCAACGAGGCGGCCGTCGCCGGCGTCAAGGTCCTCTCCCCACACGGTGTCGGGGAGAAAGTCGTGCCGCGGCACCCTTTCCAGAGCCTGGCGCCAGGCTGGGTCGGTGAGGATGCCGCGCTCTGCGAGGAGAGCGGCGAGGGCGGCCCGCCGCTCGATGTGGGGATCGGCCACTACTTGCCCTGTTTCTCTCCGCCGCCGCCGTGCGGGCTGAGGTGCTGGGAGTCATTGTCCTTGGGGTTGCCGCGCTGGTCCGGGGGTTTGTCTGCGTCGCTGTGCTTGCCCATGTCAGCTCTTCCAGGGGTGAGGGGAGACGGTACAGGGTGACGGTAGCTCTTCTGTGACTCTGCGTTATGAAGTTGTCCGGAACCGGTCTGTGATGTGTGGGCAGGTGCGAGGGAGGGAAAACGTGTCAGCTCGGGCGAGGCCGCTGTCATGGGCGAGCGCAAACTTCTGCACCTGCCTGGTAGAGCCGAAGATCATCCCAGATGTGCCCTGTTGCGGGCCGGAGCGAATTTCACATCAGCACCACTAGTTCTATTTATTCAACTGAAGAACAACTGGTGCGACAGTCATGAAACCAAGACAAGTCGGCGACCTGTGGTTACAGGTTTTGGTGCTAGATGTCCTATTGACTCCATGGAAGGCTGAAAATATCCTCATGTCGCTTCACCCCTGACGGAAAAGGAGAGAGTCATGAGTGCCCCCTCTGGCGACCTGGTGATGAACGTAGAGGTCCTGGCTGGAGTCCACGACCGCTTCGATGCTGAGCACTCCGATCCCACGGGAACCTCGGTGGGCGACGACGGAGAAAACCGCGACGGATTCGCCCACGTCGAGCCCTAGCGTTTCCCGGAAACAAAATCTTCTCCGAGCTTCGGCAAGCGTTAATCCTGGAAGGGACCCATGGAACACCGGTTCGTACGGGAGATCGAGCAGGCACTCAGCTGGCCAGGGCCAAGCATGCTGGGCAAGGAATTCACGCGCGGGAGCGTGAGCGACTCCAGTCTCCCCACTCGACTGCTGACTCCGCACAAGCTGCTCGACCTCATCATGAGACGCAGCCTGTCGGCCCCGCAGTTCCGGTGCTTTCGCGCGGGAGAGGAGCTCCATCCGTCCCGGTTCCTCAGCGACTCGGTGAGCCGTCGCGGTCAGAGCATCCGGATCCCCGATATGCGCAGACTCGGCCGCCTGCTCGACGATGGCTGCACCCTGGTACTCGACGAGGTGAACTTCTTCGACCCCACCATGGAAGTGGCATGTCGGGCCCTGCAGTGGTGGTCGCATGAACTCGTCCAGGTCAACACCTACCTGACCACCCAGGACGCGGCCGGGTTCTCCCTCCACTGGGACGACCATGACGTGGTGATCATCCAGCTCGCAGGAGAGAAAAGCTGGGAGGTGCGCGGCGCTTCCCGAGTCGCACCCATGTACCGGGATGCCGAACCCAACAACGAGCCCCCCGAGGACGTGCTCTGGGCCGGGACCATGCGCCCCGGCGACGTCATGCACATCCCCCGCGGCTACTGGCACCAGGCCACCCGCACCGACCGGGGAGATGGCTACAGCCTCCACGCCACCTTCGGCTTCGTCAAGCGCGCAGGAGCCAACTGGATCGCATGGCTCGCCGACCGGGCCCGCGAACACGAGCTGTTCCGCCATGACCTGGAACGGTGGAGCACGAGCGCATCCATCGAGGCCCAGCAAGAGGCGCTCACCCAGGCCGCCGCAGAACTACTCAAGGCCCACACCCCCTCGGAGTTCCTCTCCGCCCGGGAAGAGCAGCGTCCAGCTTCACGGCACGTTCCCCACCTGCCGATCTTCGGGAATCTCACCGACGTGGTGTGCGTGACCGAATTTCCCCCACACGTTCGCGAGGATGGTGGCGCTGTCACTGTCCAGGCCGCAGGCAAAAAGATCACCTTCGCCGCCAAGGCTGCCCCGGCGCTGCGAATGCTCCTCAGCGGAGCCCCTGCGCGCGTAGCCGATGTCGCCGAGGAAACAGGTGTCGACGCCGCGCAACTCGCCAACGTCCTGGTCAAGGAAGAACTGTGCGCTCAACTGACCCCGGAGTTGTTCTCGGCCTATACCGGTCTCGTTATGAACGAGACCTTCTCGAAGGCGCTCTGAAACTCGGAGTCCACCGGATCGACACCAGCTACAACTACCTCGGCTTCGCCGCCCACCACACTCTCGCCCAGCGTGCGGGTGACCTGCTGCCAGAGCTGTCGATCTCCACCAAGGTCGGATTCTTTCCTGCCGGGAGGGGCGGCAGTGAGCACTCCTTGGACCCGCAGCGGCTGCGGCAGGCCGTGGAGGAGAGCGCGGAGGAGCTTGGCGTGTCCCCGGACGTGGTGTTTCTGCACAACCCCGAGCACACCCTCGCACGTTTGGAACCCCAGCAAGCGAGCGACGTTCTGGCCGACGCTGGCGCTGAACTGGAAGCCGCGGTGGCCAGCGGATTAACCTCCTCCTGGGGCATCGCGTCGTGGAACCCGCAGCCCCTTCTTCCTGCGCTCGAAGGAACAGGGGACACGTCCACTCCGCAGGTGTTCATGGCGCGCTCAGGCTTGACCGTCAGTTCCCGCACCCTGCACGCCATCGAAGCAGTTACCGCGCTGTGGGGCCTTTCCCCAGCCCAGAGGTGGGGGATGAGCCCGTTCGCTGGGCACAGCACGGACCCGGTGTGGGACCAGGTCAACGCTCGTATGTTCCTTTCGGATGACTCATCCTGCTCGAATCTGGCTGCCGCCTTCCGGGCCTCCTACGAACTCCCGAACGTCAGCCGTGTGGCGGTTGGAACCAACCAGCTCGGCCATCTTCGTGAACTACTCCAGGCCGCACAGCTGCCAGCTAACGACTCGGCGATCGTCAGCTACCGAGCCCTGCTGGCCACCGCTTCCACCAACCGCCGACGCGTGTGAAGCTACGCGCGGCCCTCTCCCTGTTCTGCCCGCAGTTGGCTGATCAAGGAGTCAGCTGCGTGACGCGCCGGTTCGGTGAAGGGCATGGTCTTTCCGCTGCGGGCGTGGGCCCGCAGCACGTTGGCGCAGAACAGCAGCTGAGACAGCCTCCCCGCCCGTGTACAAAGGTCCTGGCGGAACTCGTTCTGGACACGGTCAGCGACCGACGGCACTCCCAAAGAGAAACCCCACAAGGTGGCGGCGTCATAGCCGCGCGGGGCCGCCCCCCAGTCCTCCCAGTCCAACAGGTGACATTTGGCGGCGGTGAGATTGCCCCAATGCAGGTCAGCGTGCGCGGTGCCCCATTCGTCCACATGCGTGTCTACAGCGTCGCCGAAAACCTCGGTAAGGCGGCGAGTCAGGTGGGCCTGGCCCATGCCCACACGATCAGTGCTGTGGGAAGCCAGCGCGGTCAGGGACTTCTTCAGCTCAGACCACCAGGCGTTACCCAGCTGGGGATCAGTGGTGATACTCCCGTTCTCCGCGATGACCGGTGCTTTGACCAACGTCATCTCATCAGCCCGCCACACCGCGTCCCGAGGCTCGTCCTGCCAGCGTACGGAGCGCCGCAGCTGTGGTTTGGAGACCCCGGTCAGTACCGAAGCACATTCAGCACCCGTCCAGGACTGACCATTCATCCGGTCAGCACGACGCCACTGGATCCTCACCCACATGCCGGTGTTCGTGCGGAATCCAACGGTGCTCCCGGTGTTGCCGTAGGCCGCACTGCTTCTGTCGAGTTCAACACCCAACCAGCGTTCCACTAGCAGGAGAACGTCCTCGTGTTCCTGCTGATGGATGTCGTGTATAGGCTTGACTTGGCCAGATTGGGGGGCAACATTTGCCATGAGGAGCCTCCCTCTCGTAAGGAATTTTGGCACCAGCTGCTTCGGTTTGATATTCCTGGCCATGCGTCGAAGCAGAATTTTTTGACTCGCTGGAGAAGGCGATTTTTGTTTGATGCAACTCCCTTGTCTAAATCAGCTGGTCAAGGGTGGCTTTGTGTGCCACTCATGGGAATTGTCTTGGGCGTTTCGGTAGTAAGAATCCAATTTTTCCTCGAGGAGAACTAGCAGAGTTAGGCGTTGGACCGTGGCGGTCACTTGGCGTACTTCACCCGAAGTCAGGGCACGCCCTAGGACACGTTCATCACGGTAGGAGAGCCACTTGCGCAGAACGGCGTATCCGCCGATTTTGTAGCCCCAGACAGCAGAGGGGACTGCGGACCAATGAGCATCCCCGTTGAGATGCACCTCCATCGCTGTCCCTAGACGTTCTATCGCTGTGGGAGGCAGGCCCAAGGTGCCAGTGAGAGCTTGAAGATGATCGTGTTCCTTGGCTGTCCACGACCGGCTGCTCGTCCGCCCGTTGGCAGGCAAGACCTTGTTGGCCTGAATACTCGCCCAAGAGACCAAGCGCAGGCTTTCGTGTGACAGCGGAGTGTCGTGGGTGCTGGTAATCGCCCCCAGCCCGCGTAGGTGTTGACCCGAGTCTCCGACCAAGGAGGACAGAGGGGTATCTGTGGTCAGCAGTCCTGCGATCTGACGCCCGAGTGCGGCACCCGTTCTCAACAACGCTGCGTCTGCTGGGAGGGGCACACGTTGGTAGTGAAAGCCCCCGCCATCACAGTTCTCTGACAAATAAGCAGGGCTGAAGCCGATAGCCAGCGCATGCAGCCACGGCATTTCCCCGACGGTGACATCAACGTCTGGGTCGCCAGCACCGATTGCGGCAAGCCACTCCCGGGCACGTGTGGACAGGTTGGCGCGTGCTTCCTGGCCGGTGTCAAAAATCGAGGTCTGCCCGTTCGGGTCTTCGCGCTCCCCTGCTAGGCGGGTGGGAATGTAATAGGCGTTCTTATGGAGAGCGTGGTCGTCTCCAATGCTGGGGCTATAATAGAAAGCTGCTCCGTCCAAAGCGCGAGGCACCCTGCGTCGGGCGAGGAAGAATTCACTTCCTTCCTCGGCCATATTTTGCAACTCCGGTCGGGGTTCATTCCACAGCGGCCGTTTCGGATCGGTGTAGGCCCACTGGTATTCATAAGGACGAACGAGGTAGGGGCGCAGATGATGAGGATCGTAGCCGCCCTTGGCGATCAAGGCCGCTCGGGTCTTCTCTGGATTGAAGCGAGCCCATGGGTGTGCGAGACCTTCTAGGTCCTGGCCCAAGTCTTCCGTCTTCACAGCCGGGTCGAGGTAACGCCGCATCCGCCCCTCCAAGGCTTGGGGGTCGGAGTCGATGAGCGTTCCTCCGCGTTTTTCGAGCAGCCCTGGCATGGGAGCAGCCTCAGCCAACTCGTCTACACGCGCCCATGTGAAGTAGTCAGGATGCAAGTTCTGCGGTCGGAGAGTGTAGGCGGTGTCCTGTAGCGGAACCAGCGGAGCGTACGCGGGCTGGTCGGTAGTGAGGCTACGGTACAGGTCAGATTTTTTCTCGCTTCCCCAAAAATCCCGGTACAGCACGACAGAAGCCTGGTCCTGCTGGCTTCGACGGCGCACGAAAGTGCTGATCGCCGTGCCGACACTGATCCCCGAGCGGTTGTGGTTGGTGGCGAAGACTGAAGGATCGCTTTGTCCGTCCGGGGTCTTCTTCCCCGTCTCGCGTGCGTCACCGTTGAGGTTGTCGATCCACAGGCAATTGAACTCCTGCAGCAGGCGTTTACGTACCAGCACCAACGAAGGGTCATTCAAGTAGGAGAAGTTGCTGATGAGGCAGACCACACCTTCCCCTTGGGCTTCGGTGATACGGCGCTCGGCCAACCTCAAGAAACGGATGTAGAGATCGTCGATGTTGCTGCGCTTCACACCCCAGCTGGCGAGGCCCTCCTTGTACACGTCAACGAGTCCGCCTTCCTCCTCAGGGCTGACTCCCGCATAGGCGTTGTAGGGAGGATTGCCCAGGACCACGAGGATGGGACTTTTCTGCTTTACCTCGCTGGCCGCATCCCGTTCAGCTACAAGTTCAGGGAAGCCGAGCTGGGGCTGCTCTGCTCCCTTAAGCCAACCGGTCAGTGCGTTGGTCAGATACACAGCCGCTCGCTGCTCGGTTTCGGTATCCAAGGGTGCGCCCAGAGTGCGCAGGTACATGCCGATCTGCAGGTGAGCGACGACGAAGGGGGCGGGAAGTATCTCGAACCCGATGATTCGTTTCAGGGCCGCTTCGCGCACATCGTGGCCGGCGAGAGCGTCACCAGTCGTCTCACTGAGAGTGCGGTGGATACGACGCAGCACCTCCAGGAGAAAGGATCCGGTGCCAGCGCAGGGATCGAGGACATACACCCGCTCGTCGGCCAGCCCGTCGGGACAGTCCATCTCCTGGCGCAGCATCGTGTCGACTCGCTCCACCATGTAGGAGACGACCTCGCGTGGCGTGTACCAAATGCCCAGTTCGCGGCGCAGATTCGGGTCGAACTCGGCGAGGAAGGGCTCATAGAAGTACAGGACGGCGTCACTGGACTCGAACGTGGCGAAGAAAGCCTGACGGTCGACCCGATTGAGAGCATCCCCAGCCCAGTCCAACACCTCGCCCAGGTGCAAGGGCCGCAGCCGGGAAGCGTTGGAGACCTGGTCGAAGAGAGCACGAACCACAGGGACGTTCAGCAGCCAGCTCGCGGTGCGCCAATCGAAACGCTCCGTGCCGTCTCTGGGCTGCTCCGACCAGAAGACCCAGGCCGAGAAGATGCCGTAGAAGAGAGTTTGTACCAGGGTCGACCGGAAGAACCGGTCCTGTTCTTCTCCCTGGAAGGTGAGGCCGAGCGCCTCTCCCAGAGCCTTACGAAGAGGGTTGAGCGCCCGCAGATCGCCTTTATCGATGCGGTCAAGTGCCTGGCGCGCGTATGCGGCGAGGAAGAATGCGAGATCCTCAGCGCGGGTGATCGGTGCCCCGACCATGAGCACCCGGTTGAGGTAGCTGTGCAGGCTTGCGGCCACATCCGGAAAGTCCTTGCGGCGCTCCAACTGCTGAAGTTCTTCAGCGGAGCTGGCCAGAGTGAAGGTTTCCCTGCGCTGCGGCCCTTCTGCTGTTTGCTCCCACAGGGCGAACTCGTGGAAGTTGGTCAGCAAGAGCTTGCCGTAGCGGCGCAGGTACTTCTTTGCCTGAGCTGAGGAAGCGATCTTGTTCAGATCGGTTTCCAAGGGCTTGGCTTCGACCGCCCCGTGGGTAGGGAGTTGACGCTCGAAGGCTGCACCTGATCCCCCGGCCCGGCGAAGCTGGTGGGCAGCGAACAGCCCTCCGTCAGGGATGCCTGCGCCCATGTCGCCTGGATGGAGCACCGCGGTAATCGGTGGTGAGCACGTACTGCCTGCGGCGTTGAGGAGTCGTTCTAGCACTCCATAGTAGGAGGTCTCTGGGACACCGACTCCGGAGCCGAAGATACGGCAGGTGTCGCGTACGTACTGCTGGACGGGGGCAGAGGGGTTTGGTGAGGTTGACACGGCATCATTATGGCTCAGATCTTCTGAATGGGGCGGACCTGGTGGAGGTTGCTGATCGAGTAGTCGGTGTCGTGGGGCGAGAGATAGAAGCCGGATTCGACTCACCCGCCATCCACGCCTGGGCCCAGGCCCCCGACGGAACTCCCGTCGGCGAAGAGGACACCGAGTCCTGGCCGTGGACCCCCGCCCTCCACCTCTGACCCACCGACTGGACCGGACACGATGACCGACACCGCCACCTCACCCGCCATCACCGCCGCGCTGGCCCGCGTGGACGAGACCCACTACCGCGGCACCGACAAACGCGCCGTCCGCCAGACCACCCCGCCCTCAGTCATCGAACGCCACCTGCCCCTGCTGGAGATCGAACCCGGAATGCGGATCCTGGAGATCGGCACCGGCTCGGGCTACTCCACCGCGCTCCTGGCCGAACTCGTGGGCCCCGGCGGGGCGGTGGTGTCGGTGGACGTGGAAGCCGACCTCATCACCCGCGCCCACCAGCTTCACCAACAGGCCGGATACACCACCATCACCTCTTTGGCCGCTGACGGCTACGCCGGCGCCCCCGACCAGGCCCCCTTCGACCGGCTCATCGCCTGGACCACCCCGCCTCACCTGCCCACCGCCTGGGCCGAGCAGGTCCGCCCCGGCGGCATCATCGTGGCGCCGCTGGTGTGCGCACCCATCGCCTACGCCACCGCCATGGCCCACATCACGATCACCGACACCCACACCCCCGGACGGATCAGCCTGCACCGCGGCCAGTACGTGCCCATGACCACCCCGGCACTGGACCGCTCCCGGTACGCCACGGTGGCCCGCACCGTTGACGGCGAGCGCAGCCCCTCCTACATCTCCGCCCCTTGGATCACCGCCACCGGCGACCAGGAACTCGCTGAGCGGGTCTTCGCACGCATGCTCAACGCCCCCCACAGCGAGCCCGTGAGCATCAGCTGGCCCGAGATCGAGCACTTCAAGCTCTGGGTCATCGCCCGCGACCCGGACGGTCTGACCATGGCCCACCGCGGCAAGGAAACCATGGTCGGCACTACCACTCCCGACCATGTGGGGTTCGTGGCGCTGTTCCCCGAGACCCGGCTGGTGGCCGATGCCCCTGACTCGCCCGCACTGGAGACGATGCGAGACCTGCTCCAGGAATGGAAGAACACGGGCTGCCCTCAGATCGAAGACCTGGACGCTGACGTCGCCGCCGTCGCGGATGGATGGACGCTGGAGCTGACCACACGCACCACCTAGGCAGAGGCCGAGCCGACTACGCAAGCGTCGGATTGCTCTTGGCCGGACAGGAGGCGGCCAAGTGCACACCCCGATCTGGCGAACCGGGTCTGACACACGCCGGAGCACTGTACCCCCAGCGAAACCTAGTGAACCCCTGGCACTTGAGCCCACTCCTGGCACCCGGCAGAGTCTGTCCTTCAACCGTCACAGGATGTTCCACCGCAGAGCGCCGTTGCCTTCGCGGTATCCCGCGATGCGACGGCGCACCTAGTTGAGTGTCCGGTGTGTGCTTGGCCTTCCGTGCCACAGGTTCTGGGGTCTACCCTCTCTACGGGGGCCTCGCTGGACATCTTGGGGGACTCCCGTGAACACCTGGCACATGTCGCTGCACAGTCCGTCGGACCCCTCGGACTGCTCCGTGGGCTACTAGGCCAACAGATCCGCGGTCACCAGCGCTCTGGGCGAGAAGCGAGACGGTGAAGTGTCGACTCCACCGTTTCCAGGTTCTCCAGCAGACGTCGAGCTGCCTGGTGGCGTAGCTCCCAGAACTGGTCCAGGTCGTCCTGGAGCAGGCCCGGGGAGCGGTAGTGCTGTTCGACTCCGTACAGGCTGGTCAACATCTGGATGAGGATCACCCGGCCGCAGAAGAGCACGTCCTGTAGGTCGACGTTGGGGTTGGTGTCCTGGTAAGCGCTGATGAGTGTGGCTGCAGAGTCGATCCATCCATCGGTCAGGGTGATGATTCGCGGATCGAAGGCGATGCGTCCCAGCTCCCAAGCCACCAGGTAGGGCACCGGTGGGCGAAAGTCGATCACCGCAGCCAGGTCCTCACCGTCGAACAACAGGTTCGGCGCAGTGTAGTCACCGTGCAAGACCTGTGTGGTCAAGCCCCGGGGAACCTTGGCGAGCAGGCCAGGGACCTCTTCGAGCATGGCCAGCCGTTCGGTGAGAGTGCGCTCTGCGAGGACGTCGAAGTCCTCGTGTCGAGGTCCTCCCCGAGCCAGGTCGAGCAGACCTTCAGCACAGTTTCGGATGGCGTTGACGTCTGGGGCGTACCACTCCTGCACCCAAGGAGAGGGCTCCCTGCTGAGCAGGTGGCGGGAGAAGGTGCGGTGGATCTGCCCCAGGGCATGGCCGGCAGCTTCCTGCTGGGGACGGGTGAGCCCTTGGAGCTCGTGGTGGCCCTGAACCTACTCCCACACCGATACCGCGACCGGTCCGGATCGGTACAGGACGTCCTTGTCCAGTGATCCCCGTACACGGGGCGTGGGCACACCGTCGTCACCAGCTACCCGGGTGAGCTCGATGGCTTGGCGCTCATCCTCAAGGTGGGCACCGCGGGAATAGACCTTCACGAACAGGTCGTGGCCAGTGCACATGGCCCGATAGTTGGTCGTGCTCTGACCACCATGGATACGCTCCAAACGCACAGGGGACAGGGCATACCCAGAACGCAGGGCCGCGATGACATCATCGTTCACAGGATGGTCCTCCCTGGGCCTGTCCATGCGGGCATCCGCCTGTGCAAGGAAGTCTTCACCAGCCCCCGATCAGTTGCCGCGCCTCGGCGGCGCAGCTGCTCGCGCGATGCGTGGCCCGACCAGGAGCTCGGCCTCAGCCAGCGGGTACCAGGCGGCTCCCGTCACCTCCGACTCCTGGATGCGCCCTATTTCCAGTTGCGTTGAGGCGGTGAAGGAGTATCCGAGGTCCAGGTGGAAGTGCGCTGGCTCGTTTCTCGACGGGCGCGCCGGGACACGGCCGTATTCGATGTAGACGGGGTCATGCGAAGCCGGGGAGATCTGGCTGGGGTCGACGTCGGTTTCCTCGACCAGCTCACGCACCGCGCCGCCGAGCAGCGTGACATCCTCCGGCTCCAAGTGCCCGCCGGGCTGCAACAGGATCCCGCCATAGGCGAGATGGTTGACCAGCAAGATCTCATCATTGCGGACCACCAGTGCACCCACGGTCACGTGCATGGGGAAGGTGTACCGGGATGCGAAGTTGCTTCCCTGCGCCAGCAAACGCATCGGTTCGGCCATCGACTCCGCCTCGTTGGGGTAGCGGTCAAGGTAGGCGGCTACCACGCCTGTGATGTCGGAGTCACTGATCGCCACGGTCTGCTCCCTCCCCAGGGCCAAAGCTGGCTACACCAAGCCCGCTGTTTGGAAGCTGTCGGTGAGAAACGCAGCAGCTCTGTCACCGACCCCCGCCAGCTCTTTTCCCAACCCGATCGACTGCTGGGTCCCAGCCGGTTGCGCCTGCGCGACACGTTCCCGCAACGCCTGACTCTGTTCTTCGCTCAACTGTGCTGTGAGGACCGCAGACTCCAGCACCGCGGTAGCCGCGTGCGTGTCCGCGGACTCTCTGGCGCCGACGATCACGTGCGCAGCCAAGGCGTGGTGGTCGGGATCCAGTTCGCACGCCAGCACGCCCAGCCGGGCGGCGAACACCGCCCCACCGGGTGTGGGCGGCAGGTGCTGGACGGCGTCGACCATGGTGGTGATGGCGCCGACCGCATCACGTCCGGCCACCAGGTCGGTCGCGGTGTTCAAACACGCGGCCACCGCGCGCTCCCATGCCTCCGAGCAGTCCGTTGCGGCCAGCAAGCCGGTAGCGGTGTCAGGGTCGTGGAGGTGCAGGGCGGCCAGAACGGCGACTTGGCGGCCATCCAACAGCCGGGCGCCGATGCCGTTGTAGCGGTGCAGATGGACCATCGCGTCCTGCCAACGCCCTGCCGCGCACAGCGCCCGGGTGCCGTCAGCGAGAAGGACCGCCCACAGGAAACGGCGTAGCTCAGCACGATCGCTTGGGGTGGCGACCAGGTCTCCCACTGGGCAGCTGCGGCCGAGCACGTTCGCGGGGCCGCCACGATCGGCGGCCTCGAACAGGGACCCCAGCACCGCGTAGGCGCCGGAGGGGTCCCCGGTGCGGATGGCAAGGCGGGCCAGATTCACCAGGGGCTGCAGGGCGAAGGTCGCCGCCTTCGCGGTCAAGCGCGCTGCCAGGGTGAACGTCTCGTACTGCTGCCAGCACAGAGTGGTGGCCAAGCCTGGGTGGCCGGTGTCGCTGGCGATAAGCGCGGCCTTGTTCATCACCTCGCAGGCGCGCGCCACCTGCTCTTCGGGGGCAAGGGTGTGGTCGGCCTGGTGGAGCAGGTTGTGGAGTTCGGTGACCCGCTGTTGGAGGGGGAGAGCTGCGGGGCGGGGGCGTGGCACCAGCGGCAGGTACCGGGTCGCTGGGGGAAGCTGGGCGCGCCTCATAGTCCGACCGTTTCGGGGTCGAAGATGCTCCGGGCAGCGGCGTGGCAGAGCACGGCCTGGGCCGAGACGGGGATGGCGAGCCGGTTCCAGTGGAAGATGAGGTGGTGGGCCAGGACGTCGCGCAGCCCGCGGTTCAGGTGGCCGCGGGCGTTGAGGTCGGCCAAGGTTCGCCCGCACGTGTGGAAGGCTTCCGCCCAGGGGGCGTAGCCGTTAAAGGCGCCGCCGGGGGAGAAGTGTGCGGCGCGCGGGCCGGGCTCCACGCTCAGCAGGTGGTGCACCTGCCCGCAGATCTTGCCTGACAGGTGGGTGGGGGAGGGCAGAGGGCGCAGAGCGGCTACGCGATCCCACACGTCGCCCTGTTCGAAGGGATCCAGTTCAGCGGCGCGCATGAGGGTGTGGGCCAGGAGTAGCGAGACCTCCTTGCGGCGGGCGGGTCCGTGGATGGTGGCCAAGAAGCGGGTCAGGTGGTGGGTGTCGGCGCAGAAGAGGGTGTGGGCTGCGGCCATCGCCTCGCTACCACCGAAGGCGCGGATCTCAGGCTCGTACACCACGGGTGTCCACCTGCTGATGTGCCCGGTGCGGGCGAGCTCGTCCAGGAGATCACCCACCTGCTCTCGCACGGCAGCCTGCGCAGCCGGGGCCCCGGGCAGGGGGGTGCGGCACCGCCAAGCGCCCTTCTTACGCATCAGGAACCACCCCCTGTCGGCCTGCTCCAGGGCCGGTGCCAGACGGTGGACGCCGGCCTGCTCGGCTGTGGCCGGGTCGGGGAACTCGACGTTGACCTGCCACCACACCTGGGCGGTGGCAGGGGCATCGTTGAGCACGGTCGGCTCCTTTCGAAGGGCTGGGGTCAGGCCAGGGCCAGGTGGGCGTCCCACGGCACACCGGGGGCGGTCCCGTTGGCGTAGGTGTTCAGGGCCAGCGCGATGCCGGCGCGGCCGTCGAGGAACTCCGGATCCAGGTGGGTCTCATCCTCGAGTTGGTCCAGGAGGGTGGTGGCGATCCGGTCCAGGTCTGCTTCCAGGGGAGCAGCAGGGGCGTCGGTGTTGATGCGCCACGCGCAGTGCAACAGCCCGGCCCATCCGTGGCAGAGCCCCAGGTCGGTGAGTGTGCCCAGCTGAGAGGCATCGCGTAGGCAGTGGGCCATGCTCTGCTCGGCCATCGCTTGCCGGTCCTGGTCGTTGAGGGCGAGCCCGGCGAGCTGCTGGGCCCGGGCCAGGCCGGGGGTGCCGTAGCACCACGTGGGCCGTTGCCCGCAGGCGGCGGTGGTAGGTCCGCTCTCCCACCGCTGGGGGGTGAGGTAGTAGGGCCACCACACCCCCGCGGGCGCGCTGTGGCGGTAGGCGTCCAGGATGGCGCACATCCGCTCGATCGCTTCGGTGTGCCCGCTGACGGTCAGACCCCGCAGCGCCGCCAGCGACAACACGGCCAGGGTGGCGCTGATGCCGTGGGCCACACCGAGGTTGAGGTGCCCGCCAGGGAACTGGGGGTCCAGTTGGCTGTGGGGGGACTGCTCGCTCCACCAACCCGGCAACTGCTGGAGGTCTTCGGGCAGCGGCAGGGACAACCGCACCAGGTAGGCGAGGACCTGTCGGGTGATGGCGGCCTCGGGGTGGGTGTGCAGGTGGTAGACGGCCAGCCCGGTGAGCCCTTGGATGAGGTCGAACTCGGCCAGAGGCGGACGTTGCCCCCGCCCGATCCGGGTGTGAGCCTGGTCCAACCGGTGCTGGGTCAGGCGTGTGGTGACCTCGTCCAGGCGAGTGCGTGCTCTGGCCAGGTGGGCGGGCGAGGTCGCGGCGATGGCCGTGAGCAGGCCCAGAGCCGGGGCACCGGACCACAGGGTGGCGGTGTCGCTGCCGTTGACCGGGCCGGACAGGGCGCGGGCGATCCACGTGCGGGCGCTCTCCCAGGAGCCGTGTCCGGTGCGGGCGGCCTCGGTGTGGGCCAGCGCCACCCCCGCGGCCCCACCACCCACCGAGGCGGGGCGTGTGCGCAGGGCCGGTTTGCCGGGCAGGAAGGTCACCTGGTCTGGGTCGGTGAGCTCGTCCAGGAGCCTTCGGGCAGCGGCGTGGGCCCGCTGGGCGGTGGTGTTCACCGTTCCTCCTTGGTGCGGGCGTTCCAGCTCAACGCGGCCGCCCGTGCCAGCGCCAAGCACGCCCGCTCGGCGTCCGGGTCGGGGCCGAACAAGCGTGTGGTGTGCAGGTGCAGCAGGTCCGGCAGCACGTCCTCAACGGTGAGGCCGAGGTCGGCGAGGGCCTTGGTGTAGGCGCGGGCCGCCACCGCACGGCGGCCCCAGGCCCGCTGGAGCGGATCGGGAAGGTGTGGTGTGTGGCCCGGTGCGGTGAGCGTGATCGTCTGTGTGGCCTCGCCGCGGTCGGTGACGCCGGGGGGTGCGTGGTCGATGAGCCACCGTCGGGCGGCCGGTTCGTCGCCCAGAAGGTGGTGGACCAGGCCGGTCATGCTCACCGCCGCCCACACCCGCTTACCGTTGGCGGTCGAGTCGGTGGCCAGCTGGGCGGCCACGGCGCGGGAGTCGGCCACGAACAGCCTCTGGGCGGCCTCCATCGCCGCACCGGGGCCGAACCTGCCGGATTCGGGGGTGTAGGTGTCGTGGACGACGGAGGCGACCAGGCCTCGCTCGCGTAGGTCACGCGTCCAGGTGTGCAGCCCCTGGAGCTGGTCGGGCTCCTCCACCCGGACCCGTACACGCAGGTGGGGGTCGGGGTCCTGGTAGCGCAGGAACCACACCTGGGGTGTTCCTGCCCTGGTCAAGCGGGGGAGTTCGTTGGTGATCAGATCGGTGGTCCGATCGGGGTGACCGTACAGCTTCAGCGAACACCACCCAGCCGTGGTGCCGGGCAGGTGTTCGACACTGCGGGGGTGCGCGGACCCGGGTCGGAGGCGGTAGGGGATCGGTGTCTGGTTCGCGGTCAGGGTGGCGACGAGCTCGTGGGCGCGGCCCCCCACCCATTCCAGGTCCTGCTCGGTGGGTGCTTCGCGTAGGAACACCCGCCCGGCCGCGGCCAGCTCGGCGCGTACCAGGTCCTGGTGCGCGGGCAGGTCCAGGTCAAGGAGGAGGCGTTGATCGTTCTCCCCGAGCTCCACACGCGCCGGGACCCGGTGGGTGGTGCGCCAGTGGTGCAGTTCTTCGACCCATTCCCGCCACGGCGCCCGGGGGAGGGTGTGGGCGTCCAGCCGCCACCGGGCCGGGGCCAGGACGCATTGTCGCCAGCGCACCCGCGGCAGTACCGGCAGGTGGGTGGCGGCTCCCCAGGAGAAGGGGACCGGCACGGCGGTGCGGCTCCAGGGCAGTTCCGCGAGGAAGCGCAGCAGCGGGTGGGCGGCGCGGGTGAACTCGAGCGCGCTGAAGAACACCGGCTCCACCGGGCGCAGGTCGCGGCGGGTGATCAGATGCAGATGGTGCGGGTCGGCGCTGACGGCCAGATCGTCCAGGCCCAGGGCGTGGGGGTCGCCCGGATGGTGTTGTCCCAACGCCAGCCGGGTCGCCAATACCGCGGGGGTGCGTGAGACCTGGTCGCCGCGTGCGGAGGCCGCCGGGCAGGTGAGCTGGGCCAGGGTCGCGTCCTGGCGCAGGGTGGGCAGTTGCCGGTACAGCTCGCTGAGAGCCTCTCGGCCGGATGAGGGCAGCAGGTCGAGGAAGCGGCCCACGGTCGTGCCGGCCCCGCGCGAAGCCCCGGCGACGAGGACGCGAAAGTCACCGGAGTCGAGAGCCTCTCGGCTGGTGGCGTGAACACGCACCCGCAGTTCGGTGTGCGGCCACACCGTCTCGAGTTGGCCGGCGCCGAGACGGTCCAGGAGGGCGTCGTCCACCACGACCTCGCCCGTGCCCTCCAGGGTGGCACGGTGGGCCAGGTCGAGTAGGGCGGCGTCGCGTTCGGAGAGCGCCTCGCCCGGCGGCGAGGGCAGCCGGGAGCCGTGGAACCCGGCGGGCAAGCCGAGCCCGCGGTCGGGGTCGGTCAGCTCGGCCACCGGTACCACCGCTCCGATCCCGTAGCGTTCGCAGAACCGGCGGTGGTAGTCGCGCCAGGCAGGGGTGCCCTCGCGCAGGGGGGACAGGCGTGTCAGGACGGAAGCGGCTTCCTGGATCTGCCAGGCGAGGGTGCGCGGCAGGTGCAGGTCGCTTTCCAACCGCAGATCCACACAGGTCGACTCCTCCACGGCAGCCACCTGCGCCAGAGCGGTGCGGGCCTGGCTTTTCGCCTTGGCCTGCCCTTGGGGGGTGAGCGCCGTGTCGTGCTCCTGTAGGCCCTGGTGGGCGGCCTCAAGTTGGGCCAGGACTGCTGCGGCGCGCGGGTATCGGTCAGCGCCGGCCCCGCGTGCTGTCGCGAGGAGGTATCCCAAGGGGTCGGCGGTGTCCATGGGCGGGTGCAGGCAGCTCAACAGCACACGGTGACGCACCAGCGTGCCCACCAGGTCACGGACAGCCTCGGGCCGGCGGGGAAAGGCCGTGTTCAGCGCGGCCTCCACCGCGGCCCAGGAAACAGGGGCCTGGGCCACCTCCAGGGCCTTGCGCGCGGGTGCGGTCAGGCGCAGCGACGAACAGGTGCCCCGTTCTGCCCCCGGCGCGGGCTGGTGCTCGACAATGATCCTCCCGCTCCGGATGAGGGCGAGGTTGTTGACGGTGACCCTCAGACGGGCAGTGAACTGCGCCTCGCAGGACTCCAACTGCTCCACGGCAGCCCTGATCCATGCCGTACTCACCCGCCCCACGGGCCGGTGGCGGTCCCCGATGCGTCCGGACACAGCGCCGGTAAACCGGGTCGTGGTCACTGCGGCGAACAACCCGAACGGTGCGGCACGGCTCTGGGCGCGCAACACATACCGGACACAGGAGCGCACCACCCCGGCCAGGTCCCGTCCGCTACCCCCCTCGCGGCAGATCTGGTTGATGCGCTGGGCGAGTGGGGGACTGGCGTCGCTGATCGCCGCCCCCAGCATGGGGTGGTCACGGACTTGGCCCAGCCAGAGGAGCCACGCACGGCGGTGCTCGGGGCTGTCGATGGGGCCCTCGGGCCAGGGCGGCGCCTCGTGGGGGCCTGAAAGCGCGGACGCGCGCAGCACACCGGTGGGGTGGGCGGTGAATCGAGGGTGCACGGGTGTGCTCCTTCAAAAAAGGGGGGGGTGTCCCGGCGCCGCTGGCCGCGGCGCCGGGGGCTCAGCCCAAGGCCGGCACGGTTACGAGCAGGAGGTGGAGCAGGCGCTCTCGCACGTGGACCCGCAGTTGTCACCGGTCAGGTTGAGCAGGCTGTCCAGGCGAGGTCCGCTCTCGACGACCTCGACGTCCAGGTCGAACCCGTCGGCATCGAGCTGGTTTTCGGACATGGTGGTTTTCCTTTCGGGTGAAGGGACACGACCCCAGGGGGTGGGGTGTGTTCAGGGCCAGGCCAGGACCGTGCGCGTGTGCGGCTTGTCCAAGACCCGGACCCGGTCGGTGGGCAGGTCAGCCTCGGGTGTCCCGCTGGGCCAGACCTCGATGCGGGCCATGGAACCCTCGTGCTGGTCCCAGGCCCGCAGAACGTCGATGTAGTCCTGGGCGGCGCGCTCACCGTGGGGCCCGTAGGCGAACACCCCGATCTCGAACCGGTCCTCGCCCAGCGCGCGCTTGGCGCGCACCGCCACGCTTCCCTGGTCGGCGAGCACCACCGGCACGGGCTGGCGGGCCAGCGGCCCAGCGGGACCGTGTTCAAGGACGTCTTCGGCCACGTGCAGCATCGCGTACCGGTCGGCGTGGCCCGCGATCCACAGGTGCAGCCGGTCGGGACGGGTGAACTCGATCCCCGGCCAGAACTCCTTACGGGGCCCGTGCAGGGCCGTGCGCAGCGCGTCCACATCCACGGGCTCTTCGGCGCCGTACAGGACGATCTCCTCCCCCTGCACAGCGATCCCGCGCTCTTCGTGCGCTCCGGCGCCCTGCATGGGCACGAACACCGTCAGGTGGTGGTCGGGGCGGCTGACCAGGTGACTGCCGACGCGGTCGAGCCCCACCGTGCGGTTCACCCCGCGCAGACGCATCGGGGTGACCACACGGCCGGTCTCGGTGAGCTGCGCGACCCAGGCCGGGGGCAGGTCCCAGGCCCGGACGGTGACGATGACGCGGTCATAGGGCGCGAACTCCGCCACACCGTATTCGGCGTCACCGGTCACCACCCGCACATCCTGGTAACCGGCCTCGTCCAGATAACGGCGTGCCCGGCCGGTGACCTCGGCGTCGATGTCGATGGTGGTCACCTCACCGGCGGAACCGACCAGCTCGGCGATGAGCGCGGCGTTGTATCCGCCCGAGCCGATCTCCAGCACCCGCATACCGGGTTCGAGGCCGGCCTGGTCGAGCATCATGGCCTGCACCCGCACCGCGGACATCGAACTGGTGACCAACCCGTCCTCGGCTCGCCTGATGGGCGGCGCGTAGTCGGTCGCATAGGCCTGCTCCAGCGAGACCTCGGGCACGAACACGTGCCGGGGCACCGTTCGGAGCACGGCCGCGACCCGCTCGGAGATCTCCGGCATCTGCCACTCCTTCTGCAACTGGAGCAGGGTGTCGACCATGTTCTGCCGGGCCTGGGCGGGGCTCGTCGGTGTGGCGGGCATGGGTGTCCTTCACGATCGTGTTCATCGCCGCCGGGTCAGTCCCCGGGGCTGTGGTCGGGTGTTTCGATGGCCGAGGTGAGACGCAGTCGTGGCGGCTCTTTACGGGCACAAGAGGGCACGGCCGTCCCAGCCCTTCGGTGTAAGGCCGCCTGGCGCAGTATCGTCGAAATTCCCTCACCAGACCATGCGAGATCGCATATGCGAAAACGAACTCATGCGCAGTGTTCGATTCTCCTAATCTCACCTGCGAAAACGGAGAGTTGGTCTGCTGGGTGAATGAAGTTGGCGCAGTAGAAAAATCACATATTCCTCGTTTATTGCATGATGGGTGACGAACGCGATGATGTGTGTGCATTGCGCACGAGAGCGCAGAGACAGCACCTCAGGGTGTGCGTGCATCCCTCCCGGGTTCTGGGACCGGCCAGGGGTGACCCACGCTCTCGGCGCTCGTGATGCCCGCACCGTGGTGCTGTTGCTGCACCGCGCCACCGGTCTCACCCACGAGGCCCTGGCCGCCTTGTGCGGTCTCACCCAGAGCACCATCACCCGGGCCCTGGCCGGGCAGGGCCTGACCCGCCCCGATGTCATCACCCGGGTGCTCTCCGCCCTGGGGGCACCCCTCACGACCAGCTACCCTGCCGCGGGGCCGCGGCCCCGCTCCACAAGCACGCGTTGGGAACAGCGCCTGGGACAGGACGCCACCACCACCCTCGAACAGGTGCGCGCTCTGGTGAGCGGCACGGCCCCCGAGCAGGCTGTGGATCTACTGGAAGCGGACGTGCACCGACTGTGCAGCACCTACGTCCACACCCCGCTCACCGAGCTCTACCCGCACATCATCGAACGCTGCCGCGCAGCCCTGCACCTGGCTTCGACCCTCACCCACCCCGAGCAGTCCCGCCGCGCCCACATCGCCGCCACCCGGCTGGTGGGCCTGCAAACCCACGCCAGCATGGACGCCGGCGCCTACGCCCACGCCACGGTCCACGCCACAGCAGCGCGGGCTCTGGCCGACCGGGTCACCGACCCCGGCCTGCAGGCATGGGTCTGCGCCCTGCACAGCCTCATCGCCTACTGGGACAGCCGCCCCGACGACGCCTTACGAGCCGCCGAAGCCGGGCTCACCCACAGCGCCACCGACAGCAACCTCACCCGCCTGCACGCCCTACGCGCCCGTGCGGCAGCCGCGCTCGGCGATAGGCGAACCACCCGGGAGGCCATCGCCGCCGCCGAAGACCACCACGGGCAGATGGTCCTACCGGGCGTCCTGGGCTTCCCCCAAGCCAAAACACACACCTACGCAGGCACAGCCCTGCTCGCCCTGGACACACCGGCCGAACGCCGGCTCGCCATCGCACACACCGAACGCGCCATCACCCTCTACACCGGACCCACCCGCTCCACCGGGGACCTGCTGGCCGCCCGCCTGGACCTGGCCACCGCTCACCTGCGCAACCACGACCCCGACGGGGCACTGGAACAGATCGACATCATCTGCGCGAGCCCACCCGAACAGCGCACCGCGAGCATCACCCAGCGCGCCCGCCGACTCATCCCCCTGACCCACAGCCTCCACGCACCACCCGTAAGAGAAATCCGCGACCGCCTGGCCGCGTTCACCCCCACCCCCGCCGGCCACAGCCCCAACGCGGGTCGATGAGGATGGAACCCATGCAAGACCGCCCCCGCACCTCCACCGACCGCACCCTGCTCACCGGCCACGCCTACCGCGACGACCGCCCCCTCACCGCCCGCCAACGCCTCTACGACCACCAAACACCCCAGTACGACCTGCCCGTCATGGTCCTGGAACAGGCAGGACACCGAACAGGGGTGTGGGCGGACGTGGGCTGCGGCAACGGCCGCTACCTACAACGCATCCGCACCGAGCGCCCCGGCGTGCGAACGATCGGCCTGGACCTGTCCGCGTCCATGCTCACCGACCTGCCCGGACCCGTGGTGTGCGCCGACGCCGCCCGCCTCCCCTTGCGGTCACAGAGCGTCCAAGTGGTGCTGGCGATGCACATGCTCTACCACGTCGACGCCCCCGACCGGGCGCTCGCGGAGGCGGCCCGTGTCCTGGACCCCGACGGGATCCTGATCGCTTCCACCAACTCCCGGTACGACAAGGCCGAACTGGATAAGTGGTGGGCACAGGCGGCCGCGGACGTGCTCGGAACCGACACAGGGCCAAAGCGGATCAAACTCTCCGAGCACTTCCCAGCAGAGGGAGCAGCTGAAGCAGTGGGCGCCCACTTCGCCAAGGTGGACGTCATCACCCTGAACGGGCTGATCGAGGTCAACACCCCCGACCCGATCCTGAACCACTACGCCTCCTACCGGGCCTGGTCCGATGAGGCAGGCGTACCGTTCGAGGCCACCCTCCAACGGGTTGCGGCCGTGCTGAGCGCACGACTGAAAGACGGCCCCCTGCGGATCACCACACGCCAAGCACTGATCATCGGCCACCGCCCTGCCGCGAACGGGCCGCAGCCCGCCACAGGACAACAGACAGTGAGCCCCGAGCCTGCTTGAGCGATCTCAGACGAAGCACCCAGCGCCAACTGCAGCGGAAGAGGGAAGGGTAGATGCATGGGCGGATTGACGCGGGACCCTGAATTCGGCGACACAGTGTGGATAGTCCTGGACTTCGAAGCAACCACCCCCGCGGGCCACCCGCCTCAGCCCATCGAAGTGGCCGCTCTGGCGCTGCGCTACGCGGCCGGCCGCTGGAGGGAGGCCGGCCGCAGCACCTCCCTCATCCGCCCGCCCGCCTTCGCCCCGGTGACGGCCGCCACCACCGCCCTGAACGGCCTGACCCCTCAACAGCTCGCGGCGGCGCCGACCCCCGCCCAGGCGCTGGGGGCACTGGACCGGCGCTTCACCTCAGGCACCCGGTATCTACTGGTGGCCCATCACGCCTCTACCGAAGCCAACCTCCTCTACCACCAGCGTGAGCACTGCCCGACCCTGGCCCGCATCAACCTGATCGACACCATCCCGCTCGCCAAGCACCTGGCCCCGGGCCTGGACAACTACAGGCTCGACACGCTGCTCACCCACTTCGCGATTCCCCGCCCCGCGGACCGCCACCGGGCCGCCGCCGACGTCGACGTCACCGCGAGGGTGTTCATGCGGCTCATCGACGCTGCCGACCGCGACGACGCCCTCGAAGACCTTGCCGGGCTGGTCAAGATCGCCGGACGCACCGCCAAGACCAACCGGCCCGTCCAACAACACCTCTTCGACCTGTGACCACCCGCCGCACGAGTGGCCAGGTGAGGCCCGGGCAGTGAACCCAAAACCAGTGTGAGGCTCCTTCGGGGACTACGCTGAGGACACCCTCGCCGACCCTGAAAGGGACGCCCCCATGGATCGCGATGTACATCACATCGAACAGAACCTGCTGGGTCTGCTGCGGCGTGAATCTGCCCGACGAGACACGCGTCCGGGCTTTCGCACCTGTGGGCAGGAAACAGCCCCGGCCTGGGTGTTCGCTGAACGAGCGCTACTGCTGGAAGCCATCAACACTGAGCGGGCCCGGCGTGCTCTGCCCGCTGTCACACTCCAGGACGTGCGAGACGTCGAGATGACGGCCCTCGGGCACATCGACTACGCCCAGAAATTGTCGTGGCGATGCGCCGAGCTCGCTCTCGGTCAGGCCCAGCCATAGAAGGCTGGTCTCACCGCCCGAGAACACCGCAGGTCAAGGAATGGTCCAGCGGCAAATGGCTATGCAGTCCAGTGGTCGGCCCACCGCTGAGCGGCGTCGGCCAAGGCCTTCCGCCACTCCTGTGTGGGGCGGATCTTCGCGTAGTGCCGGTTCATCATCGCGTCGGCCCGAGCGAAGACCGCCAGCGCGTCGAGGTCGAGCTGCCCCCACAGGGTGGACGCTGCCAGGAGCTTTTCCACCTCGGCCGCATCATGGCCCGAGGAGACCAGCTGCACGGCCAGGCACGTGGGTGCCACGAGCGCCGAGGCCACGGTGGGCCATGCCCAGTCGACCACCCACACCCGGTCGTTGCGGTCGATGAGGATGTTGCGGGGGTGCAGGTCGGCATGGGTCAGGTGGTTGCCGCGGACCACCTTGACCGTCTCCCCGGGCAGAGCACGGTCCCACCGGGTCTCCACCCACGAGCGGGCCACCTCCGGGACAGGGAGAGCGGCGATCTGGTCCAGCGCCTGCACCACGCGGGGCAGGTCCGGTGAGCCCGGGTCGAAGTCGGCCGCCCTTCCCTCGATCACCTCGAATCCCAGCGCGAACCACCCGGCCCTGCGGGCCTGCCACAGCAGGGGCGGGGCCAGCCCGTTCAGGTGCGGGTTGATCTGCCCCTCACGCTCGACCTCGGCCAGCACGCCTCCAGGGCGGTCGGGGACAGCTTTGAGGAACACGCGCCCTTGCTGGCCGGTGACCACGGCAGTGGTCGAGTAGTCACTGCCCTCGGCAACAGGGCTCACGTCGGTGATGCGCCCGGTGTGGGGGGTGATGAGTTCGGTGAGCTCGGAATCCATGTCCTCAGTTCCTGGAGAAAACAACAGGTGGATCTGCGGTTCATCGCCCAGCGCCCCTCCAGCCCAGGCAGAAAGCGGGCGACGTGAGCCGTCTACGTCTTCTACACGGCCGGGCGCCGAGAGCCCTCTGCGAGCGTCCCCGGCCTGCCAGCAAGGGGTGGGCGCTGGGGGAGTCACTGCCAGATGCGTTGTTCGTTCACGCACTCTTTGTCCCGCAGGGCCTGGCTCAGGTCGATGCCTTCCCGGTTCGCGATCGACGCGAGATAGATCAGCACGTCGGCCAGTTCCGCGCCGAGCTCCCCGACCGTGCTGTTGGGGTCCATGCTGAGCGAAGCGCCCTTGCGCACCGCTTTGCACACCTCCCCGGTCTCCTCTGCCAGCTTCAGGGCCTGCTCAACCGTGGTGCTGTCGGCGAAGCCGCGCTCCAGCTCCATCCTCGCCACGTAATCCTGGATCTGCGCCAGGGTGAGCGGGCCGGGAGGCAGCGGTTGCATACAGAGCGCCTTCACAGAGGAGGGGGTCAGAGCACGGACGCTACCAGCGCAGCGCCCCCGTAGGTGGGCAAACGGGCGAACACGCCAGATCCGAGAAACGGCACAGGCTCTGGACCCGTATCAGGGCCCAGTGGGGTCAACGACGATGCCGCGCTCAGCGGAGAACTGGGAGACCTGTGCCTCGGACAGCACGGCGGAAACCGTCTCGGGGGTGTGTCCAGAGGGGTTGCGGATATGGAAGCGGCCGTTGCGGTGACCGATCACCAACACCAAGTGCCCACCCTTCCCCGGCGGGGGAAGGTGAGGGCGGCGGATCTCTTTGTGGACCGAGGCCACCACCATCCGCCCACGGTCCAGCTCCGCGCGCATCGCTGTGGTGTCCAGGTCGGTGCGGACCTGCGCGTGCAGACCGTGATGGTCACGGACGTACTCCACGAACGGCGCGTACACCAAGCCCTTCACCGATCCGTCAGCCTGCTCCAGGTACCCGCCGGCCCGACGTACCCCGTGCAGGAGCTCCATCAGGGACGGGGCATGCCCATCACGGTGGAGCAGCACCATACGCAAACTCGCCATCCCGCAGGCGTGCCGACACCAGCGGGCGTACTCCTCCTGCGACGCCGCCCCTGAGACCTTCCAGGCAGGGTCCTCTCCAGGGGTGTACCCCTGGTAGGCGATCTGCTCGATCAAGGCGGGCGAGGCGTACTGGGTGATCGCCGGTACGGGCTCATGGAGTGTGGCCAGGCCCGCGCAGGCCCCGCACTGTGAATGCATCGTCCTGTCCTTCGTGTGTGGTGTGGAGGTATCCCGGGGGTGGCGGGTCATGCCAGGTCACATTCGCCTTCACACCGCCCGAACGACCCCGTCGCCTTCCGCCGTCGGATGCGGAACCTGTCAGCGACCTGTGCTTCAGACGCTGGAGGCCAGGGCGGCCTCTACCCCCTCGTCCAGGAGCCGCTGAGCCACGTGCTCGCCCACCATCTCCGGTTGGTCGGCCGCTCCGGTGGCCTCGGCGCGGATGGTGGTGGAGCCGTCAGTTGAGGTCACCTGGGCGAGCAGGTGTAGCCCTCCGGCGCGGATGGTGGCATAAGCGCCGATGGGTACGTGACAGCCGCCCCCGAGGATCGCCATGAGCGCACGTTCGGCCCGTGTGGTGGCCGCTGCCTCCTCGTCGTGCACCGCGGCCACCACACGGGCCAACGCGGTGTCGGCAGTGCGCACCTGCACCGCGATCGCCCCCTGTGCAGGGGAGGGCGGCCAACGGGCGGGGTCCAGGTACTCGGTGATGCTCTCCTGCAGGCCCAGCCGGTGCAGCCCGGCCGCGGCCAGCACCACCCCGGACAAGCCCTTCTCGCGCATCTGCCGCAGGCGCGGGGGCACGTTGCCGCGGATGGGGACCGCCACCACACCGGGGCAGGCGTGGTGGAGTTGGCCCACCCGGCGGGGCGCGCCGGTTCCCACCCGGTGCCCGGGGGCGAGCGCGTCCAGGGCGGTGCCGCACAGGGCATCGCGCACCTCGTGGCGGCGCGGGATCGCAGCGACCACCGTCCCCGGGGTGGTGGCGGTGGGCAGGTCCTTGAGGGAGTGGACGGCCACGTCGATCTCCCCGTCCAGCAGGGCTTGTTCGACGGCGCCGGCGAACACCCCGGCCCCGGCGGAGGCGAGGTCGCGCAGACTGCTGGTGCGGTCCTGATCTCCCGCGCTCATGATGGTGCGCCGCACCCAGGTGTGCTCCGGGTGGGCGGCGTTCAGGTGGTCCAGGACTTCGGTCACCATGGTCTGGGCCAGACGGCTCCCCCTGGAGCCGATCCTCCACGTGGGCATACGTTCTCTTCCTGACGGAACGGCTGTGGTCTGAGCGCCTACAGGTCCAGGACAAGACCAGCTGGATTGGGTCCCGGCCCAGCAACACCCCGGGCCGGGGCGAGGCACAGTCAGCGTAGAACGCCAGCCATCCGCGGGCAGCGTTGTTCTGAGAAAACGCCACACGAGCGTTCTGGGGTACTACCGTCAAGGCATGGCTGCTCCCCACACGCCCGTCACGGACCTGCACCAGACCAGGATCGAGTGCCCCGGTTGCGAGTGGCGCCAGCTCCTGGATGAGGACCTGCACGAGGGCTACACCGCGGAGCTGTTCGCCTGGCACCAGGCGAACCCCGCACAGGGCATCGACCACCTGGCCGCGGCGGAGGGCCTTCAATGCGGGGTAGGCGTTGCCGAGTACGTGCGCTGGACAGATGACGGCCTGGGTCGTCTGGTGGTGGGGGATGAGCGCACCGGGCAGGCGGGGCACTTCAACCACGAGTGCTTGGCCGTCATGGAGTCGGTCCATTTCACCCGCGGACTGACTGAAGCGGTTCAACGCACCAGGCGCCGCCTTGACTGCAGCCGCTCCCAGGCTGCTGCCACGGTCGTGGACCTGGCGGTGCGCCTCTACCGCAAGGGCCTGCTCGTCCCCGCGCCTTCGGCCAGCGACCAGCCGGGCACCTGAGTTCCTGCCCGGACCTGCGCGGCCGAAAGAAACCAGCTGCGCCGCGCCCGAAGAGCTGCGAGGCTCACCCGGTATGGAATACACCACCTCTGAGCCCCGGATCGGTGACGCGTTCGGGCGCACGCTCCAACGCTGCTGGGCGGCCGGCGCCGCACCGGGCGCCGCTTGGGAGATCACCGAACGCGATGACGGCTACATCAGCGCCGCCGACGCCACCCGCTACTTCACCCCCGCCGATGAGCTGTCCGAACTGGACCAGAGGGCGGTAGCGCTGGCCCAAGGGCGCATCCTGGATGTGGGTACGGGGGCCGGACGCCACGCCCTGGCCCTCCAACAGCAGGGCAAGGACGTTTTGGGCCTTGACCCGTCCCCTGGGGCTGTGGAGGTGGCCCGCCAGCGCGGGGTCGCCGCTGAGCTCGGCTCCATCGCCCACCCACCCGAAGGCATCGGCCCTGTGGATACTTTTCTGCTGCTGGGCAACAATCTCGGACTCCTCCAAGGCGAGCGGGCGGCCCCTGAGGTGTTGCGTCAGCTGGCGTCGCTGGCCCGCCCCGGCGCCCTCCTGCTCGGCACCGGCATGGACCCTGCTGGTAGCGACACCGAGCACACCGCCTACCAGGACCGCAACAGGGCCCGGGGGCGCATGCCCGGCCAGATACGCATGCGGGTCCGGGCCGGCACCCTGGCCACCGAATGGTTCGACTACCTGCTGCTGGACCCGCACGAACTCGAACGGCTCATCGGCCCCTCGCCGTGGCGGTGGGAGACCATCCACGAGCAGGGACCCAAGTACCTTGCGGTGCTGCGCCTGGGGTGAATGTCAGGCCTGGTTCATCGCTTCGATGGTCGGGCAGGGCGCGGGCACCGGTCGGCCGTAGCGATCAGGAGGTCCGAGCGTGCTTCCTGAACAGGCGCACATCCTGGGATGTCTCTAAGCGGTGCCACGATTGAGATCCGCCCCCACTTTCACGGAGGACACCATGCTGAGGAACATGTACAAACCGGTGACCCGTATCCGTATCACCCCTGACGGCTCCGAGGATCGCTCCGAGGTCAAGGCGCACATCCAGTCCTCCGTCGCCTTCCTTCCCATCACTGCGGATGTTGAGGAAGCCGACCTGCTGGAACGCAAGCTCCCTAACGGAAAGACTCAGACGATCCGTCTGACACAAGTCACTCACTACGAGGCCCCTGGTGCTGGCCAGCAGCTCAACCACATCGAAGCTAAGTTCGTTTCCGCTCGGTCCCGCTGATGTTGCTTCAGTTCGGTAGACACCTGTGAGCTGGGGTTTTACGCGGCCTGAGACAGCGCCGCAAGCCTGTCTTGAGCAACTTCGGTGTGGCGACGTTCATACTCAGCCGGGCTGAGCTGACCATTGGCCGAATGCCGCCGCCAGGGGTTGTAGAACCCCTCGATATAGGAGAACACCTCCCGCTCCGCATCCGCCCTGGTGGCGAAACGGGTGCGGTCGATCAACTCGGTCTCCAACGACGCGAAGAAGCTCTCGGTGACGGCGTTGTCGTAACACGACCCCGTCCGCCCCGTCGAGGGAGCGATCCCTGCCTCTTCGCAGCGGCGACCAAAGGCCAGACTGGTGTATTGCGATCCCTTGTCCGAGTGATGGATCAGCCCCGGACCGGGACGGCGGGCGGTCACCGCCATGGCCAGCGCGTCGCAGACCAGATCGGCGCGCATGTGAGGGGCCATCGCCCAGCCCACGATGCGGCGCGAGAACAGGTCCATCACCACCGCCAGGTACACCCACCCCTGGTCGGTGGGCACGTAGGTGATGTCCGCGCTCCACTTGGTGTTGGGGGCATGGGCGGTGAAGTCACGACCGACCAGATCCGGTGGGGCTGTGGCCATCCGGTCCTGGGAGGTCAGGCTTTTGCGGCCGGTGCGGCGGTGGACCCCGACCAGGCCCTGGCGGCGCATCAGCCGGGTGATGCGGTTGCGTCCAGCGCGGATGCCGTCGAGCTCGGCCAGGTCGGCCTGGAGCCTGGGGGAGCCGTAGGTGCCGCGGGAGCGCTCGTGGTGGCCCTGGATGCGCTCGGACAGGTCAGCGTCGGAGCGTTCCTTGGCCGTGGGGCCGTCCTGGATTCGGTGGTGGTGTTTGTAGTAGCCCTGCCGCGATACGCCGAGCAGCCGGGACATCAGGGAGACGGAGTGGCGTGTCTTTTCTTCGTCGATCAGCCGGAACATCACCGACTGGTCTCCCGGACGAAGAAAGCCGTGGCCTTGCGCAGGATCTCGCGCTCTTCGCGCAGCTGGGCGTTCTCTCGGCGAAGGCGGGCCAGTTCGGCCTTGTCATCGCTGGTGGTGCCCTCTGCCTGGCCGGAGTCGATCTTGGCCTGATTGATCCAGGTGCGGATCGTCTGGGCCGAGGGTTCGAACTCAGCTGCCAGGTCCTCGGGGCTACGGCCGGAGCGGGCCAGCGCGATGATCTGATCGCGGTACTCCGGCGGGTACGCAGGGCGGGTCTTGGGCACTTCAATCTCCTCGTTCAATGACAAAGTATCCGAAAGCGGACACCTGTCCACCGAACCGAAGCAAGATCAGTCGTGCTGTTGCCCTCGGGCAACAGCACGACCGGCGCGGAGATACGCCAATGGCTCCAGGCACAGGAACAACAGCGATAGAAGCAGTGCCCCTACCCGTGAACTCAGTCGGAAGGGCAAGAGGTCAGCGGTTCACATCCCGACCGTGCGCCCCGCCACACTCGCCGTGAACATTGACTGGCCCCTCCTCCTCACGGTGTTCGGATAGACGGCTCCAGTCAATCTCATCACTGGCCCTTGCTGATCTACGAGGTAAAGGTCGGCGTTGCTCACGATTGGCCCGACTAACCCTGCGAGGAGGACGAGGACCTGTGCGCCGCGCTTGGCGCAAAGGTGCCCAAACCCTGACGCCAGACCTCTGTGCAAGCAGTTGATCAACGACTCACCGAACCCATCACCGAAAGAGGCTGACTCATGTCCGTCATCATGTTCCTGTTTACCGCCTGGCTCTACATCTCCCTGGCGATCGGCGTCGTTACCGGTCTTGGCTACTTCTACTGGTGGAACTTGTGCCGCCAGGAGCCCACCGAGAACCGCGTCGCCACGCGGCGCTGGTGGGCTGGTCGCCTCCGACTCGTCCTGACCTGGCCCGCCCACGTCGCCCGCTTCGTCTCAGCTCTGATCGCCGACATCAGAAGCGAGGGTCGAGCGACGACCGGGACGAAGGAATCCCGCCATGACGATCTCTGACGCCCCCGCGCCCTGCTTGCCGCGGACAAGGGCGACCGAGCCGTCATCGCCAGAGCGGTCTCGACCATCGAGCCGTGGAGAGCCACCGTCGTCGAGATGGTCGAGCGCTACGGCATGCTCAGCGCGGTCGCCAAAGCCTGGGTCGACAAGCAACTGACCTGGGAAAGATAATCGCGAAGGCGCTGCTACCTACAGAAGTCCCGCCCATCGCCGGGCTGTAGCAGCCCGGCGATGGGCGCAGTGCCAAGACCACGATCCAGCCGCACATGACCACAATCGGACCGGCTGCGACCGAGCCTCACGTCGCTGGTCGGGGATGACCGAGCATAAGCCGCTTACGGCAGCGGTGAGCCCATCACTGACGAATCCGGAGCCATCCGTGACCGTGCCCGCTCATGACCTGGGGCGAGGAACATCGCGGTCTCGACGAGGTCGGAGCCGACCGCCTCCTGGACGCAACGTCATCGCCGAACTGCGAACCGCCCCAAGCACGCGGTACCCGAGTGGCCTCTCACCGCGGGTTTCTCCTCGGAACCGTTCCCGATGACCCGGTGTGACGGTGTGGTCGAACCCACCCGTGCGTGACGAGCACTCAGGCCCCGGTGTCCGAGACCTATCCGTACAAGGTCGAACCTGCCCGCGGGCGCGAGCACTCAGGCCCTGCCGTAATTGCGCTCCGCACCGTCGCGCCGGTCCAGTCCCGGCAACGAAAGGAACCTCCGCGTGAAACCCACTCTGGACGCAGCAGATCGCGTGACCGGTGAACTCATCGACGTCTTCCTGCCGCTCGCGCAGGCCGCGGACCGCAAAATCAACCCCCGACGCTGGACCCTGGCCGACTACTCCACCGCAGCACACTCCGAGTTCCATTCTTACGATGCGGCGCTCGCATGGCTCGACAGCACCGCTCCCGTAATCTGCGGAACGATCCGTATCGCCAACGCGACTGCGCGCCACGAAGCCGCCTGGAAGATGGCCGAAGCCCTGCATGCATGGCTGAACATCCGCAAAGACTGGGTTACCTGGAAGACCAGCCACGAGGTTGCCCTGGAATCGGCTCGCGAGTGCGGCGCCGCTCCGCTCGCCCACATCCTCACCTCCTTGGGCGAGTGCCACCTGTGGCAGGACGACCCGGTCAGAGCCGAGAACTACCTGTTGAGCTCCCGCGCGCGATGGGCAGAGGTCGAGCACTCTCTGGGGCAGGCGTCCTGCTTAGAGGCGCTCGGCACGCTCGCCCTGAAGAAAGGGGAGCCCCAGAAGGCGAGGGAGCTGGTCAGCCAGGCCCGTGAGCGTTTCGCTGCTGAGGGCCGGGAGCGCGAAGTGGTGCTGATGCAGCGATGCATCGGCGAGAGTTACCGAGATGAAGACCTCTTCGATCAGGCCATCAGCATTCTCGAACCGGTCTTCATCTGGTTCGTCGCTGATGGCGACGAGTACCAGCAGATCCGGACGGGCCGCAGTCTCGCTCTGGCTTTGGGAGGTGCGGGCTCCACCGGCCAGATGCGAATTCTGCTGGAGGAGCTGATCAGCATCGCCACAGCGATCGGTGCAGACACCGACGCACGCGAACTCTCTCGTCTGATGCCGGACCTGGCCGCGGGAATCTGAACCCCGTCCGGCTGGATCCCCGAACCTTCGACTGGAGGAATTCGCAGCGGCGGGGCAGAGCGGTCGACACCCCAGGACGCCGCCCCCGACGCGCCCGCGGGGTCTTCGCTTCACCACAACCCCGCCGATGCGTGTGGACGTCGTCCATGTTTACGGCCCGATGATTCGGCTGGGCACGGACCGCGGCCAACGTCGTCTGACTCATACCCGGTACCAACTACGCATGCAAGACGGGAGCCCCGCTTCTGCCTCTACTTACGCTCGTCGCGAGCCTCGTCATCTGGGGCACCGGCTTCGACGTGATCGCGCTCTTCCGCTACACCCACCGCGCTCAGGTCGCCGACTGCCGACCCATTATTGAGATTGCACGCTGGTGACCGCGTCAGCGACAACCATCATGACCCCGCTACCCCATCGCAGCGGGGTCTTCTCTTGTCACCGCACTTCTCGTGCCGTCAGGCTCGGCGCAGCCGAGCTCGGGAGCTTCTTCGCAAAGACATCATCACCGCTTGGAGGTCGGCATGACCACGCGCATCGCCAAGCCCGGCGACGAGGCCGAAGCCAGCTCGACGAAGGCCCACCGGATCAACCGACCCCAGCAGAAGGCTGACAAGGAGCACTGATTGCCATGGCATTCCACCTCCCTTTCACCGAGAGCGCAGAACAGGAGCGCAAGCGTCTGGCTTCCGCCCCGGCCGGCTCGAAGACCCACGCGCTGTCGACGCTGCCCGTGACCATCCTCCAGTGGCCCCAGGACCTGCTCATCGAGCTGCCCTGGAGGGCTATCGGAGAGAGTGAATACCGTGTTGTCGTAGTGCCCTTCCAGTTTCGCGGCGAGATCGAACCGGCCGTTGGCCGCCAGCGCGAGCCGCGGCCGCGCAAGCGCCACTCCGGCTCGTGGGACTGTATCGTCGTCGCCTCCGATCACCCCGCCTACCCTGTCGGAGGCTACCGCCTGAGTATCCCGGCCATCGAGATCGTGCGCGGTACCCAGATCTTCATCTGAAGGAAAGCACCATGTTCGACCTCATGTGGGCCAGGGCGGCACCGTACGGACGGGGGCCGTTGCGGCCGTCGCGGCCAAGTCCGACGCGCGCGAGGTCCTCTACGCCCTGTGTGACTGCGCCTGGACCTGGGGTCTGTTCACTGACAGCTGCGCAGTCCGGAGGAACGATCCTGCCGACGTTTCGCAGGGCTCGGCACAGCCTCGCCGGGGTTTCCCCGAAGAAGATCTTCACCGCTTCCCTGGACGGGCGACGTGGGACCTCGTGCCGGAACTACCGCACGAGGACACGCCGCGACTGAGGTGGGAGCGGCTAAGACCGCCTGAGGTCACCGCCATTGCGATGCACGACCATTACTTCGGCGCTCTAGCTCAGCGGCAGAGCACTCGGCGTTCTGACTGCCCGCGGTTCGACTCCGCATCGCGACCACCGGGAGGGCAGACCCAGGCGACAGGCCCGGCGCAGGGCGATGCACGAGAGGTCGCGGGTTCGATCCCCGCGAGCGCCACGGCACACAACCACCAGGAGGACCACCATGCCCGCCCCCATGTTCACCGGCCAGCTTGGATTCCTGTCGAACTTCGACACCACGTCCTTCTTCGTCTCCCAGCTCAGCACGGAGGTGCCGTCTGGAGAACACGCCTTCAACGCACTGAAGACTCTCAGTGACGACGAACGCCGCCACGTATTGGCTGCCCCGACAACAGCGGAGAGTAAGAAGCGCGGACGGCGCGTAACTCTGCGGCCGGAATGGGATGCCGGAGTACGCGTCTGGGCAATGCAGCGAGTGCTCATGGCGAAGTTCTCCGTGCCCGAGCTCAGCGCCAGGCTCCAGGCCACCGGATCACTCCGGCTGGTCGAGACTAACCGCTGGCACGACCAGTTCTGGGGCGACTGCTTCTGTGACCGGCACGCTCAAACCCCCGGCCAGAACATGCTCGGCGAATTGATCATGGCTATTCGCGCCCACCAGCGGATGAGCTAACACGACGAGCTCATCGCTGCATCCCTGCTGTACGACAGAGAAGCCTCCCCGCCAGCAACCGCGGTTGCTGGCGGGGAGGCTTCTTTTTTCTCCGCGAGGGCCTGGCTGGAGGCCCGCGTGAACCCGCGGCTCTGCCCCGTCACGGCGGCATAGGCCCGGGTGCCAGCGTTG
The DNA here is from genome assembly GCF_014201115.1 of Nocardiopsis metallicus. Classification (GTDB taxonomy): domain Bacteria; phylum Actinomycetota; class Actinomycetes; order Streptosporangiales; family Streptosporangiaceae; genus Nocardiopsis; species Nocardiopsis metallicus. The sequence goes on along the minus strand of NZ_JACHDO010000001.1, from coordinate 2,887,163 downwards.
TCGACATCCCGAGGTCACCGACCATGAAGCCGCCGACGACCAGGACCACAGCGGAGGCACCTATGACCACGGCGGAGCCGCCCAAGAGCGCCAGGGCGAAGACGATCGGTCGCTCGACGTAGGTCCGCTTGATCCTCTCGATCAGGCCGGGTCGCGTCTCACCGCCCTTGTGCTCGTCGTCCATTGCTCCATTCCCCTCTGTCTGATCCGTCATCGCTGGGTTCACCGTCCCCTCACCAGCGGCACTTTGAGGTCGCCGATCATGAGCATCGCGCCCTTGCTCAGCAGGGTCGCCTTCGAGCCGAGGCCGGCCGTCGCCGAGAACGCCACGTTCCACATCCGGGCGGGCAGCTCGACGACGCTCAACGGGCCGTGCCCGGTCATCTCAACCATCCGCCCGGCCGCGTAGATCGGCCTGCCGCAGGTCACGACCTGGTTTTTGAGCGGCCCCATCCGCGGATGCGCGGTTGTCCAGGCCTCATGACAATGATGATTTAAATGAGGAGTCCCCTAGGGATTTGATCCTCAGGTCGAACGGCGCGGGAACGCCCGGCCCTCATCCCCAGGAATGCTCGGGAGGAGGACCGGGCGTGGTCAGGCTCAGGCCACCGCGGTGCTGTGCTTGCCCTTCTTCGCGTTCTCCTCCGCTGTGGTCGCGGCGAGGAAGAGCCCTTCGCGGTTGAGATGGCGCGAGTAGCCGGAGTCGAGGTAGAGCACCGGCGTGGAGCCCGCTGCCTTCTGCAGGACCGGGCGCAGCAGCTCCTTGATCGGGCCCGAGCCGCCGCCGTAGACGTAGATCACCTCGGTGGTGCCGCCGACCTCGACCAGGACGTCCTCGAACCGCGTCCCGATCTCGTCGCAGAGGTAGCCGGCCTCCTCCTCGACGAAACCGGAGGCGATGTCGTAGCGGCCGCGCGTGAAAGGGCTCGGCTCGGTCTGGAGGAAGTCAGCGAGCTGCTTGCGGTTGGCGAACGCGAGGTTCTTGTGCCCGCTGGTGACCATCTGCTCCAGGGCGTTCGTCAGCGCCGTGCCGTAGCCCTGCTCGAGCGTCGCCGCCGCCTCCGGGTTGAAGTCGCCGTCGGTGAAGACGGGGAAGTTCACCGTGCCCTCGCCGACGTCGACGCCGATGGTGTTTCGCACGCTCACCAGTGCCTCGGCGGTGACGTCGGCCAGCCCCTCCGCCGCATCCGGGTCCGAGGCCCGCAGATCGTCGAGCAGGGCCTGGGCCAGTCCCAGGCCCTTGTCGGCGATGGCGAACTGCGCGCTTGCGCCCTCGGGTAGGACCTGCACGTCCTCGAACTGCAGACGCACCGCTACCGGAGTCGAGAAGTTCTTGATCGTGACCATGTGCACCGCCGGGTCCGCGCCTCCCAGAGCTCCAATGAACTGCGCGGCGTAGGCTGACCGGCGCTGGACGTACTCAGCGATCGGTAGCGCCAGACCCGCACGAACGGTCACCCGCAGTTCGGCCTCGGGCAGAGCGCGGTGAGCACGCACGTAGTCGCGCAGGGCCTTGGCGGCGAAGACGCCGAGGACCAGGACGGCCGAGAGCTCCTGGTCGGCCTTCGAACGGGTCCCGGTGACCTCGAACTGGGTGAACTTCGACCCGCGCATCGTCAGCGCAGCCCGGCCCATCGTGCGCAGATCAGAGTGGCCGACCAGGGGAGTGGTGAACGACCCGGAGAACCTATTGAAGAAGTCGTCGTAGACGGCCACGCTCATCGCGTGGGCGTCGGCCTCGGGGACCTTCGGCATCGACCGGGACGTGCTCGAGACCGCCGAGGGCAGGTCGACGGAATCGTAGACAGTCTCACCGTCCACGGTGCCGCGCACGACTCCCTTGACGTAGCCGTTGCCGACGTCGATGCCGCCGATGAGCCTCATGCTCGTGTTCTGCGTACTCATGCTGCGGGGAACCTCTCAGTAGTTGTCGTCGTCGAATGCGCGTTCGTTGCGGTCGGCCCTCACTAACCGGTGAGGAAGGCGTCCAGGCCCGAGGGGGCCTGGGGCTTCTTGGTCTTCGGCTGCTCGGCGGCGGCTGGCTCGACCTGCTCCGGCTCCTCGGTCGGCGGTGTCCAATCGGTCCGCGCCTCGGCATCCTCTGCCTCGTGGTGGGGCTCCTCTGCCAGCTCGGCCTCGACAGCATCGGGGCCGTCGATCTCGTCGTCGGCGGCAACTGGCGGTGGCTGCGCGAAATCCTCCTCCTCGCTCTTCGGCGGCCGTCCCCGCCGGGGCTGCTGCTCGACGGGCCGATTGACTACGTCGACGTAGCCGTCGCGCTGGATTGACTCGCGGATGAGCATCCGCATCGAGGCCGACGAGTCGTCTTGGAGATCGATCCACGCCTGCGACGACTCGTCGGCGGCAGGGATCGTCAACCGGACCCGCCTGGGCTCCGGCTTCTTCTTAGCAACCATCTCGAACCCCTCGCGTCGTGGTCATCCGTCTCTCCTTCCTCTGTGTTTGATGGCGAGTCAATGGCCGATGCTATTGAGCGTTAGATGCAACCCTAATGGTCATTTATGACCAATGGCAAGCCATCCATGGCCAGATCTGGGACGGGCGCGGTACCTGCGCAGGGCGTCCCGCGCGCGGCTGCCTCACGGCGGTCGACCGTGTGCGGCCAGAACAGACCTCGTCTCGGGCGCTTCGTGCCCGGCTTTGACCACGACTTCCGAGGGCCGCCCATGTCACACCCGGTCATGACCTGTCGCTGGCCAGCAATGGCGGCCTTTCGGGCAGGGTGCGAAACGAGCACGTACCAACCCCGGTCACATCACGCCCGGCAGTGATGCATCATCCGGGCGGATCATGGGTGGTTGTGGTCGGAAGACGAGCCCCGCCCATCAATGGCCACATCATTGCCGGTTCATGGCTAACGATGACCCGATTCGTACCGCCAATGACCGAGCGATTCGACATTGGCCATGCATGGCCGCCATCCGACCGTGGATTAACCACGTTCGGGTCGAAACGATGTCGGAATGGAGACGTGGTGCCGCGATGCGACCCCGAAAAGACGATTTGACAAGGAGTAAGATACATCATTGACAAGCATGGCCGTGTCAACCCCAAGTCCGTCCAAATCGTTGCAGTGGATGACCGGATTCGGCACGCGAAAACAAGGCCGTTCCTAGGGTTGAGAAGAGCGCTGGAGACCCTCAGGCGCGCTCCGACGACGACCGCAGTGGGTTCCGCAGCGGCGCCGAGGTGGCGACACGAGTAGCCAAGCGGGGGAGAGCGGTTCGCTGCCAGCGGGTCGATTCCTTCCGCATGCGCCCACGTCGACTACCCCGGTCGCGGGTCCGCGACGAGCTCATAACGGGGAGGGTATCCGGCTCCGGCAACGACCGGCAGCGACCGGCGGAGCCAGCCCCGGGAGCGGTGCAACAAGGTGCCCGGCGAGGAAGCGGAGCAGGCACCGCGACAACGGGCGGAGCGGGAAGCCGCGTTGTCAGAACTGCGGCTGGAGCGACAGCCAGTGACAACGGATGCAGTGGTTCGGAACGACGACTGCCACGAGAGTGATCCACGGCTGTGCAGTCATCGCGACGATGAAGAGGAGACTGCGACGATGCCTGCGGCGACAACTGCTGCACGACATCTATGTGGAGGAGCGCAGCAGTGGGAGGACAACCGTACGGTCACCCACTCGTGCCTCGCTAGGGCGAAGAAGCCCAGACCGTACGACGGTACCACGGTCGTTGAAAGTGCCGTACACCGATCTATTGCCATGACCAGGGAAAACCCAACCGTCCGTACACCGCTTCGCGATCGATATCGAACCGTACGGTTGATGGGTGTACACAACGTTTCCCCTGATACACGAGCCGTTCCGGTCCTCGGCCAAGGCCTCGGACGCGGAACATGGGGGAGAAAAGGAAAGGGCATAAGTAAAGCTGGCAACCCACCCCTGCGGGGACCCTCGCTGCGCTCGGTCGGGTTGGTCGGCATAGCCGACAGCTTTATCCTCCGGATCCTCGGTCGCTGGCGCTCCCTTGGCCTATGCCCATCCGCTGCGCTCTGCAGAAGAATGAGCCGCCTCGGAGCTCGCCCGGTATCCACAGGAAGACGCCCTGCGGGTGCACCCATGAGCGAAATGACGATCGCCTCGATGGCTGCCAGAGGGATGGCTCATGGCCAGCACAGCTGGCACGGGAGGAAACAGGAGTCGACAGAAGTGCCCAGGCCCCTGTCGGCACGACGCCTGCGAAATCTTCGCTCCTGCCCCTGACGTCCTTGTGCTTGATCACGACTGCGGGAACCGGACCTGCATCCGCACTCATCCCGATCACCTCGAGCCTGTGACGAGCGCCGAGACCGTCATCCGCAGTGACGAGTTCATGGCTGTCCACGACCGCAAGACCAACTGGCCCCAAGGCCATCCCTTGCGGCGACGAGGACCTCCGATGCAAACCCAGAGCCAGCGTCAGGGTCGGCACTCGTCGCTGCCGTGAGAACAAGAGCGGCGAGCACGAGACCGCCGTCTCCGACTGACTCGAATCATTCCGAGAATCATTGACCGAAAGGACGATCGAAATGTCGACGCCCTATCTCACGCCCTACGACACTGGTGCCCGCTGCGAGCCCCAAATCTGGCCGACCCCGACGCGGCTCGCTCTCGAGAAGTCGTCGCCCGACGCCCGCGCCATCGAAGAGGACCGCTTCGGCAGGGTCGACTTCGACAACGACGAGGCGACCAGCGTATGTACCGTCCACATCGAGCGCGGCGAAGACGGTCGGCACATCGTGGTCATCGGCAACCTTCGTCACGAGAAGCCGATCATCGCCATCGACGACAACGGTGTGCGGACCTTCGTCAACGCCCTGACGGACTGAGATCCGATCATGGCTCTCGACTACTCCCACGCGCTCCTCATCACCGGCTCTCGCACCTGGGACGACGAGGTCGCTATGCGCCGGGTCTTCAACGAGATCTGGACCGACTGGGCCGCTCGAGGCCCCATCACCCGGCCCGTGCTGGTCTCGGGCCATTGCCCTGCCGACAAGCACGGGCGGAGCGCCGACGCCATGGCCGAGCGCCTGTGGAGGTCAGCCAGCCTCCACGTCATTAAGATACCTGCGGACTGGAAGGCCCACGGCAAGAAGGCCGGACTGCGGCGCAACGTGGAGATGGTCAACGCCGTGCTCAGGCTCTGCGAGGCGGGAACCGAAGCGCGGGCCGCGGCCTTCCTCGACCTCTGCGACAAGAACGGCTGCCCGCGGGCGAACGACGAGCAGCTCCTGCCGGCTCGACGTGGTCACTTCTCACACGGCACCGTCCATTGCCGCCGCGTTGCGATGGCCGCCGGGATCAGCGTCGTCGACGTTGCCTGCGCCTGAACAGCGCCATGGACGCAGAAGCCCTGGACCGACGGCGGTCCGGGGCTTCGCTGATCCACTACTCTGTTAGATGGTCTACGAATCGTAGGGGGCGTCCTTGGGAGGGCCGCCGTGGGCTGCCCAGTACGCCTTGAAGATCTCCTTTCGGATTCTCCCGTACTCGGCCACCTCGTAGCCGTTCTCCTTGGCCCACTTCCGGATCTTCTCCCGCTCCTCTGCGGTCGTGGTGGGCACGACCTTCTTCTTCCCTGGCTCCTTGGACGCCTTGCGTCCCGCCTTCATGTACTCCTTCAGCGAAGCCTCGAACTTCTCCCGCTCCTCGGGCGTCAGGTCGACCTCATACCACTGATCGCCGACTCCGAAGGTGACGGTCGCCGCATCGGGCTTGCCGCTGAGGTCTGATTCGATCACTTTTCGGATGGCCATACTGGGGAGAGTAACCCACGAATCCATGGCTGCAAAGACAGCCCGGCTGAATCGTTGCCGAATGCTCGTTGGTGCTGCTATATGAGCATCTTCGAGGTGGCGTGCTGCTAGAATCACACCATCGAATCGTGCGCGCCGACTCGTGATCCGCGCGTGAAAAACCCCGGATCCGAAAGGTCTTCGTCATGACCTATACCCCCACCATCGACATCGACGACTTCGCTGGTGTCACCGGCCAGGGCCTCTTCGCCACGCTCTGCGCTCGCCGGGGCTGGACCGACGAGTACCTCTCAGCCATCCAGTCCGACGAGCACGACACCCTCAAGGACGTCGAGACAATGGTCGCCGTGCTCGAAGACGCCCGATCCTCGAGGTCCAAGGTCGTCATCGCGCCCGACTTCGACATGGACGGCATCGCCTCCGGCGTCCTTGGCTACGCGGGTCTGTCCGAGCTCGGATTCGACGTCGAGCTGCACCTGCCCGACTACCGTCGCGGTCACGACCTGTGCCCGGAGGACATCGCCGAGATCCACGCGGCCTGGCCCGATACCCGGGTGCTGCTCACCTGCGACGGGGGCGTGAACTCCCACAAGGGCATCGCCGCGGCCAGGTCGCTTGGGTGGACGACGCTGGTGACCGACCACCACGCCGAGCTCGAGCCCGGATCGAGCGCCGACGTCACCGTCAACCCCTGCCGCATCGATGAGACCTACGCGCTCAAGGGCATCTGCGGGGCACACGTGCTCTACCAGGTGATCGAGGCCCATGCGACCGCCCACCGTCCCGACAAGCTGTGGGAGGTCCGTTTGCTGCGACTCTTCGCCGGCCTTGGCACTGTCTCCGACGTGATGCCGCTGCTGTATGAGAACCGCCAGCTCGTGCGCGACTCGCTCTCGCTGGCCCGACTGCTGTGGGTCAGGCCCCCCAAGACGGTTCCCAACCGGTTCGGCGGCCTCGACCCCGACCTCAAAAGGATCGACGTCGACCGGGCCGTCCTACTGCAGTTGCTGCGCGCCGACGAGCACCACCCAGTCTTCCTCGCGGCCTTCGAGGGTTTCGCGCTTCTACTCAAGGCCTTCACGCAAGCAGGTAAGATCCGCGAGGTCGACTCGATCGACGAAGGGCTCTACGGCTTCTACCTGGCACCGGCGATGAACTCGCCGCGGCGCATCGAGGCTCCGCTGGCTCCGTGCTTCGAAGTCTTCACCGCCCCGACGCCCGAGGCCAAGCTCGACGCGGCCCGGGCGGTCATCGAGGGTAACGAGCACCGCAAGGAGCTCACCGCCACCTACACCGAGGAGATCCTCGGCGCCGACCAGCCGCTGACCCCCTGGGTCTACTTCTCCTCTGCCCCGGCGGGCATGTACGGGCTGTTGGCCAGCCAGATGATGCAGCGCACCGGCCACCCGACCGTCGTCGTGACCCGGCCCGCGCGTCCCGACGAATTCGTCTCCGGCTCTGGCCGGGCCCCGGAGTGGTTTGACATCATCTCCAGCCTCGAGCCGCACGAGGGACTGTCGGCCATCGGCCACCAGCAGGCCTGTGGTGTCAAGGTCGAGCGCGCCGACCGGCTCACACAGCTGGCCCAGGTGCTGTCCGACGAGACCCGGCTGGCGATGCTCCGGCGCGACCCCTCGGCCTCGCCCGGCGACCTCGTCCTGGGTACGGCCGCAGAGGCCGACGCTCCGCTGACGGACATGACCCCGCTCATCGAGCTCGTCGAGCGCCTGGAGTCCCTCAAACCCTTCGGCCACGCCTTCGCCGAACCGCGGGTCGAGATCGTGCTACCCCCGGTCGACTTGCGCGTCGACCGCATCGGCTCCGACGCCGACTGCGACCACAAGCGCACCCCCGAAAACGGGGAGGAGGGCGAGCGCGGCTGGTGGGTGTGCTTCCGGTGCAAGAAGCACCTGCGAGTGATCACCCGCGACGGCCTGGCGTGCCTGTGGTGGAACGCCGCGGACGAGCACGCCGAGGCGCTGGCGTCCAGGGTCCGCGACGCCCACCAGGACCCGAGCACAGAGCCCTTTCGATTCCTCGCCAAGCTCCAACTCAACGAGTTCATGGGCAAGACCCGCGTCCAGCTCGTCATCGACGAACAACTGGCATGACGGCGGGAGGTCCGGCGATGGCCGCATCAGCGAATCCCGCAGGCTCCCGGCCCCGGCCCCGGGACGGGGCGCTTCTCTGGTGCCTGGTCGTCCCCGTTCTCGTCGTCGGTGCCTACATCGGCCTCGGGCTCGCCGCTGCTGGGCTTGTGGCCGACCCAATCACCGCGACGGTGGTCCTCGGCGTGGTGGTCACGCTCGTCGTCGGCCTCTTGCGCTGGAGGCGTCCGGCCTGGTTCGCGTACGAGCCAGCTCCCGTCCCGCTGGAGTCTAGGAGCGGAGCCGTTCGGTTCTGGGCGGGGGTGGCCGGTGCCGGGCTGCTGGCCTTCCTGGCCGGCCAGACGATGGGGCTGTGGCTCTACCTTGTCTTCGGCTCGCCGGGTTTTGAGGCCCAGGCCGCCTCCCGGCACGCCGCTGGCGTAATGGCGATCATCCTCGTCCTGCTCGTCTCCCCGCTCAGCGAAGAGGTTCTCTTCCGGGGAGTGCTCTACCCGTTGCTGCGCAGGCGAGCGGCGGTCGTCGTGGCCGTGGCCGTCCAGGCCGCGGCCTTCGCGATCATGCACGCCAACATCGTCCAGACCGCCTCGGTCCTGCCCCTGGCAGTGCTCTTGGCGATCGTCTACGAGCGCACACGCGGTCTCGTCCCCGTCGTCTTGGTCCACATCGGCTTCAACCTTGCTGCGGCTCTCGTGCCACCGGCCTGGCTGGGGTTTCTCGCCCATCCGCTGGCCGTGATTCCGCTGGGCGTGGCCTTCGGACTCGTGCTCGCCGGTCTCGCCCCCGGCCGCGCTACGGGCGGCCCCGCTGCCTGAGAGCGGTCGGGATCCAGGACGAGGTTCCATCTCCTTTCTGTGCTCATCGGTGATGACCAAGTCCCTATGGCTGGCGCGCTCGCGCGCGAGGCTGCTCAGGGACTCGGTCGGACCGGGGTGACCGGGCCATCCGGTCACCGGGTGGGTGACTGAAAGTTTTTCATCAGTCATACTCGTGAAGAGAGGAGAGGATCATCATGGCTGTCATCGGACCCTGTGAGTACGACGCGGACGGCAAGCTGTTGCGCCCCAGTGCTTCCGCGATTGGCCGCGCCTACGTAAGCATGGACACCAGCATCGGCGGCGAAGACAGTGATGCCCTCACTCTCGACCGCGGGTGCACACACTTCGCCGTGCTGAACTTCTACGCCAAAAGTCCCGAAGAAGCCGTGCGCCGAGGCAACAATGGCTTGGCCCGAACGATCAGCCGCCTCGAGTTCGAGACCGGCTTCCGTAAGATCAGCGTCGAGCGTTCCACGGGCCGCATCCCGGTCAGCCGCGACTACGTGGTCACCCACAAGATGGTCTACGCCATCGAGGCCGACCGATCCTTGCAGACCGTATCCCCCAAGGCGGGATATTCCCGGGACGGCGCGTCCCCGTCGGGCTTCAACCTCGCGGACTTCGCTCCGTACTGAGGTCCAGTGCCCGCAGTTTCTTAGGCACAAGAAAGAGGCCGGAGGCTCCCTTCCCACGGGGAGGACCTCCGGCCTCTTTCTTTTTCACGTTCCTGTGCGACAACCACACGAGGGTGAGAGCTGAACAAGCCGCAATTCACCTGGACCCAACTCTACCAGGAGATCCATTCCCCTCGCAATGAATCGAACGATCCCGTGAGGTAGTGATCATTCATATCGCTCATGGTCATGGCGGAAGGAGGAATCGCATGGTTCATGAAGGAAGCCATGTCGGCGTCGAGGAAGAGTTGCCGCATGGATCATTGTGTACCACTTCCTCTGGTACATCCATGATTTGCGCTCTGATCTGGGTGAACGCTTCTTTTGGAGGGGGTCGGCAGGCGACGTGTACCACATTGGATTCTCGCCGTGGTACAGGTGTTTGCTCAGGTCGAGATTGTAATTCCGCGCGTTGTACCACGGGTACCAGATTTTCCTCACTCTCTTATGGGAAGTGGGGGCATCTCGTTGGCACCAGGTCGTCGGTGGGGATGCGGGGGCCTGCTTACGCGTATTACTTCATGTCATTCATGTGGTACGAGTGGTACGGAGGGTATATAAAGACCCCCTGGCCTGGGCAAACAGATGTACCACATCAAGAATGAGAAGTGGTACACGCGGTACAAAGCCCCTCCTGTTCCCTTCTGAGCTGGGCAAACGGGTGTACCACGCTATGGCGCACGTTCTCTGAACCCCCAGAGGGTATTTCCCCGTTGGTATCCCTGCGTGTCCATCCCTCACGAGCGAAGAGCTCTTCCTCGCGCCCTTCTGGCCTGTTGTAGGCGGCTCACGCCGCCTCCGGGCTGGTGATGCACGAGAAGCCGCCTGCTTGCGCCCGGACGCCCATGCCCGGCCTCGGCCATAGCTGCTTCTCGCAGGGCTGGTTCGGTCCTGGCTGGCGCTCGCTGCGCCGCAAATTGAGCATCCATTGATCATCTAGTCCCGATTCAATGCATTGCTAAAGATCATTTGCATGGCATAGGGTCAGTATTGCGTTCCATTCAATAACGAGACCAATCGGCTTCCCACGCCATCGCCGACAGGTTTCGCCCGCCAGGGAGACAACCTCATGACGACTCCTGACCAGAGCACATCTGTGTCAGCCGACCCCGATAGGTCAGCCGACAACGCCGTCCACGACGTCGAGGCCACCCTCGACACGATCAAGGCCCACTTCGCCCAAACACAGGCCATCTCGCCTCTGAACCAGGTCATCACCGTCGTCACCGAGACCTACCTCGCCGATCTCGATCCCGCCCGACCACCGCGGCCAGCAGCCTTGGAGCAGCAGCTGCTGGCCATCGTCAACAGTGTCGTCGTGGTCGAGAACACCAAGACCAACGTCCAAGCCATGAAGCTGCCCATGGCCAAGCACCTGACCCCCTGGCAGATCGCCCAAACCCTCCTGCACCTGCACCACGTCAAGCGCATCGCCCCCTCCGACAAGGACACCGACCGCGAATACGACCTACTGGCGATGTACCAGGCCTCGGGTCCGGGCCGCGGGACCTACACGGTCAGCGAGGACGACATCCGGATGAAGGCACGCCGCTACCACGCCGGCATGACTCTCAACGACTTCAAAGAGGTCATGGCCGTGCTCAAGGAGGACGCGCCGCGGACCACCCAGTGCCTGCACCGCGACCTCATCGCCGTCGGCAACGGTGTCGTCTACTACGGCAGCGAGCCCGCGACCGAGACCATCGGCGGCACGGACTTCTCCTTCGAGCCCAAGGCCCTGACCCCCTTCGACCCGGCTCTAGTCTTCCTGGCCAAGTGCCACGTCGACTACGTTCCTGACGCCCCCAACCCGGTCATTGTCCACCCCGTCGACGGCTCAACCTGGGACATCGTGTCCTGGATCGACGAGCTCACCGACGACGAGGGCGTGGCCGAACTGCTGTGGGAGATCATCGGCGCGATCATCCGCCCGCACGTGCGCTGGAACAAGACCGCCTGGTTCTACTCCTCGGCCGGAAACAACGGCAAAGGGACGCTGTGCGCGCTCATGCGCAACCTGTGCGGACCGCGCTCGCACACATCGATCCCCCTGGCCGACTTCGGCAAGAACTTCGCCCTCGAGCCGCTGGTGAGGGCCAACGCGATCGTCGTCGACGAAAACGACGTGGGCACCTTCATCGACAAGGCCGCCAACCTCAAGGCCGTCGTCACCGGCGACGTCATCCAGATCGACCGGAAGTACCGGATGCCGATCGCCTACCAGTTCTTCGGCTTCATGGTCCAGTGCCTCAACGAGTTCCCACGGGTCAAGGACAAATCCGAGTCGTTCTACCGCAGGCAGCTGTTCGTACCCTTCTCAAAGTCCTTCACCGGGGCTGAGAAGCGCTACATCAAGGACGACTACCTGCAACGGCCCGAGGTCCTCGAGTACGCACTCTGGCACGTCCTGCACAGGGCAGGCACCTCCGAGCACAAGCCCGAAACCTCGACCGACGCCCCGGGCAGCTACTACGAGCTGGCCGAGCCACCGGCGACGAAGATGGTGCTCGCCGAGTACAAGGAAGCCAACGACCCGGTCCGGGCCTTCTGGGAGGAGTTCCGGGAACGTTTCGCCTGGGACCTGCTGCCGTTCACGTTCCTCTACGACCTCTACAAGGTCTGGTTCGTCTCCGTCTCGCCCTCGGGCTCGCCGGTCTCCAGGCAGCAGTTCGTCACCGACTTGGTCGCGATCGTCAAGCCCGACCAGGAATGGCACTGCCCGGACAAAAACCGAAAGATCCGGCCGGGCAAGCCCGACACCGGGCTGATGAGCGAGCCGGAGACCCTCATCGCCGAGTACGACCTCAAGGCATGGAAGCAGCCCGGCTACATCGGCACGGACCCGACCAAAGCCTCCCGCCCTCTGCTCAAGCCCAACTACCGCGGACTCCTCCGCCAGACCGCCGGTGACGACGACCAGGACGCCCAGGGCTGAGCCAGAACCCCCTCCACGAGAAAGGACGCCCATGCTCAGGATCGCCAAGTCGATCGTCCGCTCTCGGCTGGCCACCGCCCCCGGGAAGACGCTCCCGCTGCGCGGACCCCGCCAGGGCACGAAGGTCCCGCGCCAGCGCGCTCCGCACGAGCGGCTCCAGGCCGCGCCGAGAAGAAAGGCACGCCCCTCATGAGCACCGAGAGGACGCCCATCACCGCTGAGCAGTCACTGTTCACCTTCTACGACATCGAGTCGCTGACCAATGTCTTCAGCCTCGTCGCCTACACGCCGTTTCCCGATGGCACGGGCACCATCGAGGTCTTCTACCTCGTCGACGACGCGGGTGAGGGCACCAACCTCGCCGACACCATCGACCACCAGACCCTCGGCCACCGGCTCTTCGCGGCCAACCCGGGACTACCGGCCTTCCCCGCCACCGCGGCAACCTTCTTCGACCTACGGGCCGAGGCTAGCAACATCCGACTCGCCCAGATCGTCGGTCTCTCCGACGCCGACCGGGTCAACGACCCGGCCGAATCCTCTTCCTACCCGGCGAGTCTGCGCCCGGTCTGCGACACCGACGCCGAGTACACCCCCGCAACCCATCCGTTCCTCGCCGGGTACAACTCGACGAACTACGACACGACGATGCTCGCCCTCTACCTGAACGAGGTGTTCCAGGCCACCGAAGGCGACGTCTTCCGACCGACCACGGCCGCCGAGATGCGCACACACAACGACCGGCTCTTCAGCGCCGACAACATCGAGTACATGCCCAGGTACCTGGGCTGGGACTCCACGCCCGCGAAGATCCGTCAGGCGATGCTCCACTCCGGTCGCCACATCGACATCGCCCGCCTCAACGAGCTGCAGTGGAAGGTCCCACTCAAAGGGTTGCTCGGACTCCTCGGCCGCCAGATCAAGGAGTCCGACCGGCTGGCCCACGACACGACGCTGACCGAGCTCGACGACCTCTACGAGCTGCTGGCCTACAACGTCTCCGACTGCCTGGGCCTGGCCCAGCTGTTCGAGGAGCCGACCTACTCCTCAACGTTCGACCTCAAGGCCGGCCTGCTCGCCGAGTACCCGGAGACTGTCTACGAGAAGGACTACCGCACCGGCAAGCCAGCGATCGACCCGTCCCGGGTCCGCCGCAACCGACTGACCATCGACTCGACCTCGGCTAAGTTCGTCGGCCTCATCCTCTCGCCCTACGGCAAGCTCAAGGACATCCCCGCGGTGTCCTTCAAGTACCCGGCGGCGTCGGTGGCCGAGGAGCAGGGCATCGAGCAGGTCGACGTGCTCGCCCAGTGCCAGCGCTTCTTCGAGGACGAGGTCGCCCCCGACCGGGCGACGAATCCCGACCAAGCCGAGGCCCACCGGCAGTTCATGGACGTCGTCGCCTACTACCGGTCGATCGAGGGCGAAAACTTCAACGACTCCGACGAGTACCGCAGAGTCCACGGCGACCGCGAGGCCAAGGTGCTCAAGGAGATCGACAAGCTGCCGAACAACCTGCCCTACTTCGACGCCACAGGTGCGCCGACCTCCTGCTTCGTCACCTTCTCCACCGGTGGCATTCACGGGGCCGAGGCGGACATGAACGCCTATGCCGCCGACAAGCTCGCCTATGCCGAGGCGGAGAACATGCTCCTGCTCGCGCAGGCGATGTTCCCCGATCCGCTCGACTTCCGTGCCGCAGCCAAGCGCCAGCATGAACTGCTGACGCTGCCCGACGGCTCGCAGGTGACCAAGTCGCTGGTCATCAGCGGCAAAAAGTGGCGCAAGCCGAAGAAAGGCGATGAGGTCCAGAACAAGCAGCTGGCCCTGGCCCTGGAGCAGGTCGCCGATCCCGAGGAGCTGTTGGCCACCCAGCGGCCCAAGGCCGAGGAGCTCGACGTGGTCCTACCCACCGGCGAGGTGCTCCTTGGCAAGGTGGTCCTGGCCAAACACACGATCTCAGGTGCGACTTATCGGCAGGTTCCGGCGACCAAGCGGCCGGAGCTGTTCGTCGAGAACAAGAAAACGCCGGGCGACCGGTCGACCCGACTCGACGCCAAATACGCCCGGACCTCGGCCGGCCACGTCGTTCACGAGGATTTCAGCTCCTACTATCCGAACCTCCTGCGCAACATGCGGGCGTTCTGGAACCCGGACCTGGGCGAGGATCGCTACGCGAAGATCTTCTTCGATAAGGAGCACTACGGGAAGCAGATGAAGGTTCCGGGCATCGGCCCGGAGGAGAAGACGCGGCTGAACACCCTGCGCAACGGGACGAAGCTCATTCTCAACTCGGCTTCCGGTGCCGGGGACACGACCTTCGGCAACTCACCGATCCGGATGAACAACATCGTTGTTTCGATGCGCATCATCGGCCAGCTCTTCTCCTGGCGGATCGGCCAGGCCCAGACGCTGGCCGGGGCGCGGATCATCTCGACCAACACCGACGGCCTCTACTCTGTCGTCGACACCTCCGGCGCGCCGGAGGCCTTCAGCGCCGAGGCCAACAACAGGGTGCTCGCCGAGCAGCAGGCCGCGATCGGTATCGAGATCGAGCCGGAGCCGATGTTCCTCATCAGCAAGGACTCGAACAACAGGCTCGAACTCGGCCCGACCGAAGAGGACAAAGTCGCCTCCGCTGGCCGCGTTGATCACGCGCCGGCCGACCCGCTCGCCGACTGGGAGATCGACGCGGCCAGCGGAGGGACGCTGGCCTGTCACGCCGGTCCCACGCCCGCGAAGAAGCTCGCCCACCCCGCGGTGACCGACTTCGCTCTGGCCCGCTACCTGCAGACGGTTGCGGCCAGGGGGGAGCAGGCCCTGTCGGAGCCCTTCGACCCTGAACTGGGGCGCAGGATCCTCCAGGAGGCGATCGATCCCGACGACCCCGTGAAAACTCTGATGCTCTTTCAGAACATCATCACCGCCTCGCGGGGATCGATCACCTACCCTTTCGCCGTCGACCCGCTCGGCCGGGACGAGGAGGAGGTCCTCGACCAGGACCTGGTCCTGGCCAACCCGCGGGCCCTGCAGACGGTCAACCGGGTCTTCGTCGTCGAGCACGGCACGCCGGGCGCCCAGAGCCTACTCTCGGCCAGGGCGAGGGTCGTGAACGCCGACTCGAAGGAGCGGCGTCGCGAGCTGGGCGAGGCCCCGGTTAGGCGGGAGAAGGAGGCTCTGGCCATCCTGCGCGCCCACGGCTGGGCCGGTGACCGCCTGGAGTTCGGCTCCGCCGACGGGCTCGCGCTCATCCCCGAGGACCGCGACGTCGTCGCCCAGCGCATCAGCGGCATCGTTCCCTCGTGGTCGATGGTCGTGCGCAACGACGACCTCCACGCCCTCGACGCCCAGGTACTCGACGACCTCATCGCCTCGCTCGACCTCAAGGTCTACCTGGGGATGCTCGACGCGACGTTCTCGAAGCACTGGAAGAATTTTACTTAGCGCGCCCTTCCCCCGTGGCCGCCGCAGGCCCCGCCAGCGACCCGTCGTCGTCGGCGGGGTCTGCCCTTGTTATTGGCGCAACCATTGCCGAAGGAACCCACTCACAATCGAATCATCTAATAATTGATTAGAATCGAAGATGTATTGACATGAAATGATCATTGTTGAAAGGTTTGAATTATGTCCCAGTCCACACTGCTTGTGCGAGCAGGCGACCCCGGCACGTCGAGGGCCTCCGAATGGGGCATCTGCACCCGGCTCGAGGAGCTTGCCGCGACCAGCCTGGTCAAGGAGGACAACGAGAAGGTCGTATCGATCTTCACCAACTCGACCAAGCGCTGAATGGCCGCCGTCTGAGGCGCGACCACCGACCACACGCTTCACGGAAAGTACGAACGGCGACGAAGGAGCCCATGACCATCGCGGACCGCGCAGCGCCAGCGACCGAGACCGGCACCATCGAGAACGAGATCGAGGCGTACCTGCTCGAGAGCTGCAGGGCCGTCGGCTTCCTCTGTTGGAAGTTCACCAGCCCTGGCAGGGCAGGGGTGCCCGATCGTGTTGTCATCGCCCCTCAGGCCACGGTCTTCGTTGAGGTCAAGCGCCCCGGCGGACGCCTCCGCCCCCTCCAGGAGGCGGTCAAAGCCAAGATGCTCCGCGCTGGCGCGGCCGTCTACGTCGTCGACAGCCGATCGGCCGTCGACGCCCTCATCGCCGAGCTCGCCGCCGACTGACCACCCAGCTTCGAAGGATCAACACCCCATGACAACTTCATCATCTGCCGCGCGATTCCTTGACATCCCGTCCGCCTTGAGCACGAACGACGCTCACGAGAGCGGTGGGCTCTGATGGCCAAGAGGCGGGCCTCATTCGGCCAGCTCACCCGCCGCGACTTGCAGGGCTTCGACCAACGAGCGGCCCGGCTCGTCCTGGAGGCGATCGACGCCGGGTGCACAGGTCGCGTCTCGTCCAAGGGCCACGCCATCCTGCGCAACAGCGCAGGCCAGACGGCGAGCGTGCCACCCACGTCGATCTCTCTCAACCGCTCGGCCCCAAACACCGCGGCCGACATCAAGCGCCTCCTCGAGGGGCACGCGGCCCGATCCGAGGTATCCTCCCCACCCGCAACCTTCGCCTCGCCGATCACCGTCGTCGAAGCCCTCGCGACCCACGGCATGACCTTCTCCAACTGGATGGGCGCCCAAGACGGGCTGTGCCCCGACGACGAAATTGAGGTCGCTCCCGGCCCGGACGGATCGCCGTGCTTCGCACGGCTGTCGACCTCCGACCAGAGGCCGGTCGAAGCACCGGCCGCCGATCTCGATGAATCGGAGTCGGAGGGGCTGAGCGTGCTCGGGGCACAGACCGAGGTCGACGCCCCGACCCCTGGAGAGACCTCGGGGACCGAGGAAGAGGTGTACTCCGTCGCTGAGGTCGCCGAGATAAACTCGGTTACCGGCAAGACCGTGCGCAACCGGTTGCGGGCCATCGGGGGCCGTGACGACGACGGGCGCTACCGCGCGACGCCCAGCAGGCTGCGTCGCGCCGGACTCAAGGTGCCCTGCGACCAGTCGGCGCTCCCGGCCGACGCCGCCGAGATCCTCGGCCGGATTCGCTCGCTCCTCGGCGAAGACCCCCGCGTCCAGATCCTCGAAACAGAGAAGAAGGCGCTCTCAGACGAAGTGGTCGAGCAGGAGCGCCGCGCCGTTGCCGCCGAAGAGCGCTGCGCCGAGCTCGAGAAGGAGCTCCGCGAGATCAGGGCCCGGCAGGCGCTGGTCAAAGAGGACTGCGAAGCCTGATGGCCTCAACCTCACGAGCGCAGGCCTCCCAGGAGTAGACCGGCGTCCACGCTTCGCACTCCTGGGCGCTTCCGCTGGACCACCCGGATCGCCTGGTGGCCGACGAGCTCGCGCGCATAGCCGAGGGGAACAACCCAGCCGACTTCCACCGCAGGTGCCCCCAGCGGAGGGCCATGCTCACCAGCCCTGCCCCTGCTCCGACCACGCGGGCCGAGATCGATGCCCTGTTCCTTGCCGGGCCAGCCTCGTTCGTCGCCCTCGACGAGGCCGAAGGACCCACCACACCACGAAAGGAGGTCGGTCATGACCATCGCGCTCAAACCGCACCAGCAGCAGACGGTTGACTTCATCACCAGCCGCCAGCACTGCGGTGTCTGGGTGGACATGGGCGGAGGCAAGACGTTATCGACCCTGGCCGCGCTCATACAGCTTCGACCTGTCGGCCACATCCTCGTCATCGCGCCCGTGGCGATCGCTCGGTCGACCTGGATCGAAGAGATTGAGAAATGGCAGATGCCTATCCGCACCCGTTCCCTCATCGTTGACGACAACGATCGGCAGCTGAGCAAGGACGAGCGGCTCGCCCGCTTCGCCGAGATCGCCACCGACCCCCCGTCGATGTACTTCATCAACCAGGAGATGCTCACCCAGCCGTCCCAGTCGACCCGGGTGCTCGTCGCCGCCCCTGACACAGCCGACTCCGTGCCGGTCTCGTCCGAGGCGCAGGCCGTGCTCGACCTGGGCCGGGCGCTGGGACCGCTGAAGCAGGATGAACTGGTCTCGGCCGTGAGGGCCGCGGCCGTCGATCGCGGCGAGAAGCCAGCGGCCAAGGCCCGTGTCACCGCCTGGATCAAGGAGCTGGTCAAGACCTCCCGCCTGGCGCGAGAGGTCGTCGAGTGCCGATCCTGCTCGGGCAAGGGCTGTCGGCAGTGCCGCTTCGGCCTCGTCGATCAGATGCTGTTCGACGAGGCCGAGCCCGCCTGGCCGTTCCGCACTGTGATCATCGACGAGTCGCAAGGGTTCAAGTCCCACTCCTCAAGGCGGTTCCAGGCGCTCAAGACCATTCGTCCCACCGTCGACCGCTTCATCGAGCTCACGGGCACACCCGCAGCCAACGGGCTCGAGGGCCTGTGGTCGCAGATGTATCTCCTCGACGGCGGTGAGGCTCTCGGGCCCAACATCACCGCTTTCCGGGACCGCTGGTTCACCCCGAAGATGGTTTTTGGCACCAACACCCCTGCCAAGTGGATGCCTAACCCGGGTGCCGAGGACGAGATCCACCGGGCCATCAGGCATCTGGTCATGAGCGCGAAGAACACCGAACTCAATCTGCCCGGCCGCACGATCGAGGACGTGACGGTCAGGCTCGCGCCGAATCTGATGGGGGACTACAAGTCCTTCAAGCGCGAGCTTGTCCTCGATGTCGTCAGCCAGCACCTGGCACCTCTCGCGCGCGAGGAATTCGACCAGTGGCTGGCCACGCCCGACTCGAACGCCCAGACCATTCGTGCAGAGCTGTCGGGGCTGACAGGTGACGACCGCGAGGACGCGTACCAGAGCCACCTGCAGCGCTTCCTCGACGCCAACCACGTGTCCCTGGTGACCACGGTCGTAGCTCAGAACGAAGCCGTGCTGACCTCGAAGCTGCTGCAGTACGCGAGCGGCACGCTCTACACCTCCGACCCGGACGACCCGTCGACCAAGGGCCGCTACGAGGTCGTCCACACTGCCAAGGCCGAGATGGCCGAGTACCTTATCCGCAACAACGGCGGCTCCCCGGTGCTGCTGGCCTACCACTTCCGCTCCGACAAGGAGCAACTGCTGGCCAGGTTGACCAAGGCCGGAATCGCCGCCGAGGAGTTCGACGGCTCGCGGACGATGATCCGCCGGTGGAACGCCGGCCGGGTCGAAGTGATGCTCGCCCACCCGGCCTCGGCCGGCCACGGACTCAATCTGCAAGACGGAGGCCACACCCTCATCTGGTACACCCTCCCGTTCAGCCTCGGGCACTACCTGCAGATGAACAAACGCCTCGACCGCCCCGGACAGACTCGACCGGTGACCATCTACCGGCTGCTGACCAAGGGCACTCATGACGACCGGATACCCGGTGTCCTGCGGGAGAAGAAGAACACCCAGGACACCTTGCTCGACGCGGTGTCGATGCAGCGCCGCGACGACCCGAAGCTTGCCGCTCTCAGCGACGAGCTCGCCGACGACATCCGAGCCCTCGCCCCCGCGTGATCAGGGTGCCAAGTCGAGCTCGCCGCCGAGGCCGATGAGCGCGAGCAGGCCGAGGACTGGCTGAAGACCACGGTCGAGAGCATCGACCGACCACCAGCTCGCCTTCCACCGCGACGACGTCCGCGAGGCTGAACTCACCGAAACCGCCGAGGACTCCCGACTACGCCAAGTCGAGTTCACCGCTGGCGCAAGCGCGATGCACCTCAAGCACCTGCGTGAGAAGCGCATCCACGACCTCAGGGCACCCCGATCACGTGCACGCGAGCAGGTCGAGGCCAACAAGAACATTGTCCTCAGCCTCGCCCCGTCCGGGCAGTCGGCCGCCTGAGCCCTGCCCATCGGTGACACCCGAAGAAGGAGCAGAACCCTCCACGGCACAGGTACCTCAGCAGCCGCTCGTTACCGCCGCCGAGTGCATCGACGAGATCGAGCAGCCCTTGGCCGACACCAGAGTGGTCCGCGCCGACAACGGTGTGCGCTGGACCCCGCGCGATTGAGCTGACCACGAGCACGCTGGCCGTCCTCGACGCGGTGCTCGCCCTGCTCATCCGGCCGGAGTAATGACCCCGACATCGCACCCCCCGCGGACGATCCGGCTGCCCACCAGCGGCCGGGTCGTCCGCGTCTTCGACCCAGAACAGGACGCCCACCCCATGACCAGGACGACAGCCGCGAGCCACCGCCGAGAGATCGCCGGGCTATTACGCGCCAATGCCGGGCCCCGCCGCCTCCCCGTGGTCTTCGACAACTTCGTCGAGACGGCCGCGCTGACGTTGCGCAACGCCGTCGAGATCCGCGGGCGCGGCGAGCGGGAGGCGCAGTACCTCGCCATCGCTGACCGGTACTCGCGCCAGGAGCTGGACCGCTTCGCCCGCGCCCTGGCACTGACCACGCTGGCTATGGAGGCCGAGCCCGGCGATGTCCTCGGGCGCCTCTACATGGAGCTCGAGCTCGGCAACGACCGCCTGGGCCAGGTCTACACACCGGACGACATCGCTCGGCTCATGGCCGCGATGACCATCGGCAACGTCGTCGACCAGGTGGCCACTCACGGGTTCGCCCAGCTCTACGAGCCCACCTGCGGGGCTGGCGCGTTCATCGTTGCCGTGACCGAAGAGATGGGCGCGCACGGGCTCAGCCATCAGACCCAGCTGCACGTCACGGCCGAAGACCTCTCCCGGCAGGCCGTCCACATGATCTACATCCACCTGGCGCTGCTTGGCGTCCCGGCGATCATCCGCCACCAGGACACCCTCACACGCGAGGTCTTCAGTACCTGGCCAACCCCCGCCCACCTCCTCGGCGGATGGGGCCCACGGCTGCAACGCCGGTCCGACCTCAATACCAGCGCGGACACCGGCTCGACATCGCCGGCAGAGGAAGAGAAATGATAAAGCGCATCATCCTCACACGATCACAGCTTGAGGAGTGGGCCGGCCGCCCGCTCAGCGGTGGTGATCTCGACCGACTCGCTTCAGCGATCGTGCATTCGTCGATATCCGAAGTTATCAACGAGATCGTCGCAGGATTCGACGACGATGAAGGCTCTGATGAGCGTGGTTGAGAGGTGACGGGCCCGCCTAACGGCGGGCACGGGTCAGAGTCGATGGGATCGGGGCGCAGGGCGTTCCGATCCCATCGACTCTCGTTCGAGCGCACCCCAGCGAAAAATCCGCGCCCCAGTCGCGGGCTTCGCCGTTTCCCGATGGTCGTCGCTGAAAAACCTGACGATCAGCCCAATGATTTTTCGAAGGGGCGCCTACCATGCCTGGACCCACCTGCCTGAACTGCCTCAACCACCCCGGGTGGGCCGCCGACGCCCCCAGAGCCCGTGAGGAGCCCACTAACCACTGCCGGTCCTGCCTCGGCTCCGGCTGCGACCAGCGGTGCCCGCTGGTGCCTGAGGGCTTCTGGGCCCAGGTCGATCATCAGCTCGCTCGTATCCGCGGCCAGAGGGTATCCACCTTCGACCAGGTCCGCGCGGTGCTCCTCGACGAGTGCTACGACGCCATCATCGCCGAGGTCAACTGCAACTTCGTCCGCCGCTTCTCCACCGACCAGGCGTTCTTCGCCGGATCCGGGGGAGAGGAATCACTGCTCGAGACCCTCAGCGAAGCTGGCTGGGAGACGACCGCGGTCGAGGCCCCCTACCACTACGTGATGACCCACCCCGGCACCGACGAAACGCTCACGTACATCGAAGGGGATCTCGAGCGCGGCGGCGCCATGCTCCGCAGTTGATCAACCCATATAGCGCCAGGGAGGCAGTCCACCGACACGGTGTCGTTCCAATGTCTCTTCGACTGCACCCCGGCCCTCTCGCTCACTCCACGAAGGAATCAGCTGTGTCTCTCCACATCGATGCCGTCCACAATCCCAAGGTTTCGAAGACCACTGAAGAAGAGTTCGCCGAGGAGACCGGCGGCCAGTACGAAGGTGAAGGTGACGCCGAGATCCTCGTCCTCGAATACGACGAGGCCGTGACGATCGAGGGCGACCTTGAGCAGTTCGCCTGCAACGTCTGGGCCGCCGTCTTCGGCCAGCAGCCGAACCCGCCCCATGGGCATCTGCCCCTCGAACCCGCCGAACCGCATCCCTGCCCGGTCGAGTACGGCGTGACCTGGGCCATCCAGCAAGACGGCAACTCGCCGATCGAGGCCGCGATCGCCGTCTGGCAGAAGTACTTCCGCCGCGGCCCGCTCCAGCCCAGCGCTGACGAGGCCTGCGTGTTCACCGTCGTCGACGGTGACCGCCGGGTCGACATCGACCTCAGCGACGAGCGCTTCGCACCCTACTGCGACTGAAAGACATCTCACGTGCTTATACACCGCCTTCGACCGCCGAACTATCGGCACCAGCCCCAACGGACCCGTCTTCGAAGTGGTCCCCTTCAGTGACCCGTCCCCGGGCGTGATCAAGCTCTACGCCCTCACCCCCATCGATCCCCTGCTTACCCCGGCCGCCGTCTGGCTGGACGAGCACACCCAAGCCCCGCGGTGACCCCACCTGCACGCCGAAGGAAGGAAGGCCCCGTCATGGACCTGTACTTCGTGCACATCCCTGACACCGGTACCGGGCCCGACCAAACCCATGAACTGCTCGCACTGACCTGCGACGAACAGGGTCGCCCCGGGGCGGGGATCGTAATGACGATGAGCACGGCCGCTGCACGTCAGATCGTCGATGGGCAGATCGGCGCGATCCGCTGGCGCCAGGCCAGCGGGGAGGCCAGCGAGATCTATGTGAAACCGACGATGCGCCGCCAGGGGGTGGCGACCGCGCTGTGGAGAACCGCGCGCAACCTGCACCTCATGGCCACCGGCGGACGCCCCCTGCGGATCTCGGGGCGCCGTACGGTCCTGGGTGACCTGCTGGCCCAGCGGGTGGGCGACCCGCCGCCCCTGGACGAACTCGTCCTGCCCATGACCCCTCGCGAGGAGACCGCAGGCGCAGGGCAACACCAGCTGGCGCCCGACGACATCGCCGCAGCCGTGGACCGGTACCGCTATCTGGGTGTACCCGCGCGCCTGTTGCGCGCCTACTGCGCTCCGACTGCCGAACAGGCCTGGACCCAGCGCTCCCGCGCCCGACGCCGATAAGCCCGTCGCCTCTTCCCTGCCGTCCCTGCCCTTCTCCTCGGTGGAAGCGGCCATGCAGGTTCCCAAGCTCGCCGCCCGCCAGTACTGGAAGCGCACCCTGCACGCGGAAGCGGCTCCGTATCTGTAGATCCCACATCGACGAGCACGGCGACCAGGTCGACATCGACGACCCGGTCAAGATGAAGGCCGAGCGGCGCTGAGCAGACCCTTCCACCGACAAGGACTTCCACTCATGAGCACACCCTCCGACACCGTTGCCCGCGCGACGATTCTCCGGCTCGCGAGCTTCGACGAGGCCGGAATCATCGGCCAGGCGCTGACTCACACCGGCGGCTTCGACGTGGTGGCAAAGCTGTTGACCGCCGACGACCCTCAAAGGGTCCCAGTACACCTCCCGTACCCGATAGACAAGCAGGCCGTCGAGAAGCTGCGCTCGGCCTTCGCCCGCACGAACGGCTGGGACGCCGGCGCCGTCGACGTCGCGGCCATGGCCAAACACGACGCTCGACTCATTGCCTCCGACTCACCCGAGTACCCAGCACGGCTGAAGGACCTCGGAGCAGATGCGCCGATCGCGCTGTGGATGACCGGCCCTGGTCATCTCGCCGACGCCGTCGAGAAATCCGTTACGGTCACCGGAGCTCGCGCCTCGACCGCATACGGTGATCATGTGGCCGAAGAGTTGGCGCACAGTCTCGTCCGCTCGGGCACCGCCGTGACCTCATCGACCGGCTTCGGCATCGACGCCGCTGCGATGCGCGGAGCGCTGATGGCCACTGACTCCAGTAACGAGCTGCCGCGCGCACTCGCTGTCCTGCCCCAAGGCCTCGACATCATCTACCCGCAGGGCAACGCCTCGCTACACCATCAGATCACTGGCAGAGGAACGCTCGTGACCGAAGCCACGCCCGGCGCCCAACCGACGCGCACGATGTTCCTCCGCCGCGCACGGATCCTCGCCGCCCTCTCGGAGGCCTCGGTGATCGTCGAGGCAGGCTGGCGCTCGAGTGCCTTGGGAGTGGCCGCGCGAGCACACGAACTCGGCCGTGCCGTCGGCGCTGTGCCCGGTCCTACGACCTCGGCAGCATCAGCTGGCACGCATCGGTTGATCAAGCAGGGCACCGCCATGCTCGTGACTGATGCCGACGACGCCCTGGCGGCGATCGATCGATGATCACATCCGACCATTGAATCATGGGAGAATGGAGGGTATGGGAACCTACGATACCTTCCTCGATGCACCGAAGGGCGAGGAACACCAGAGCAAAGCCTTCGGTAAGGGGTTGCGGACATTCCGACCAGGTGACGCCGTCACCCCTCAACGAGCACCGCTGAGTAAGGAGGACTACGACGCCTGCAATGCCGGCGAATGGAACCCCGTCATTCTCGGCCTGAAGTCGACCACCCTCCAGTCACGCGTGGAGCACGCCACCAGCGAGAAGTACATCGACGTCGCGGAGGGCATCTACACCGGAATCAGCTCCGAGCGAGACATGAACATCCCACTCATCGACCATTACGGTCGGCTGATCGACAGCGGCTCTGTCGACTGAGACGCCAGGTGGGCCACGAAGCCCCAGTGCTCGACGATGCTAAGGCCACTTTATGCACCTAATGGCAATGGCATTGATGAGTAAATGAGTAATTTAAATAGAGGATAGAGCGGCGAGTCCTTGAAGGAGTGGGGTTACGATGACCAGCACGAATCGGAGCCCTGCGCAGGACTCGCCGACGAAGACACCTATCGTCTACGACGTCAACGTCCTCGTCGACGCCTACCTGCAAAACCCCGATCCCTACAACTGGCCGAGGCTGCCGCCCAAGACCCGGTCTGCGGCCGCCGACTGCGTCGGGGTCACGGACCAGAACGCCGGATTTAGCCTGTGGCTCTCGCCGCACATCCTCAACAACACCAGGCGCGTTCTCATCGACAAGGGGCGCGTCTCCGAACACAGGGCCGACGAGTACCTCGACGTCCTCGAGGAGATCGCCATCGCCTCCGGCGGAGATGTCGTCGAGCCTCGACCAGTGCCCGAGGAGAAGGTCCTCGACTGCACCGACCACGAGGACAACTACATCCTCGACCTCGCCCATCTGGCAGGAGCCGAGATCGTCGTCTCCCATGACGCCGATCTCACCTCAATGTCCGGCTGGCGGGGCACCCCGATCCTGCAGCCGCATGTATTCGCCTCGCACGTCGACGGCGCATGGCGTCTCAAGCAACATCAGCTGCCTGAGAAGACGATCACCGAGCGCATGCAGGAGCGTGACTACCGGCGGGCCACGCGCACGGCCAACACCACCGCCGCGATGCTCGACCATCACCCCAAGGAGTTCCACCGCGACCGCGAGCGTTTCGATGCCGACCTCGATCGGCTCGCCGAGATTGTCGACGGCTGGAACCCCGGCAGCGAGCAGATGAAGAAGCGCATCGCGGTCTGGGAGAAGAACATCACGACCTTCGAAAAACGTGTGGCCGACCTCGACGACATCGTCGAGGGTAAGCCCGAGATCGCTCACTCGGCGCTGGCCGACCTCGGTTCGAAACTTGACTTCGCCCTCGACCGCCTTGACCCGAAACGGCAGGCCCGGGGGCCTTCCCTCGTCGACGAGTACAAGTCCAGCCCCGATCCGCAGGCGCAGTCGGGAGATGACCAGCTCCAACCGGGGAGCTGACCCGCGCGCAGAGCGACGCCAGGTGCCGCCCCCACCGCCATTTCTGGAGGCTGGCACCCGGAGCCAACCGCGAGTCACGTGCCCCTGCTGTATCACCCTCGCTGAGCGCTACGGTCACGCCGAGGTAGTCGCGTGGGTCCTCGACCCGGCAAGCTGACGTTCCCCATCCTGCGCGTTCAGCACCACACCCCTGCCGATGAAGGAGTCGTCTCATGAACAACGACGACACTGAGACCGGCACCGCTTACACCCACGACGGGGTCGCCTACGAGATGGACCGTCTGGGCATCACCCACCCCGGCCAGTGCGGGGAGTGCGGCGAGTACGCGGTCTACGGCGACGGTCCGCGACTCGCGCGCAGGGTCGCAGCCAACTCAGCATGGCCGCGCTCCAGTCGGCCTTCTATCCCAATGGAATTATTTCCATTAGCATGGGTCCTCGTCGCTGTGTCATCCGATGCAGCGCGCGGCCCCGCGCAATTGACGAAGAAGGACGAATCGTGCCCCTGACCCTCGCGCACAGGCTTGAGAAGTTGTTCGCCGACACCGCTGGCGACAAAGGCCGACCCGTCACCCTCCAGGAGATCGTCGACAGGATGAAGGAGCGAGGCATAGCCCCGATGTCGCTGAGTTATCTGCAGCAGCTGCGCTCAGGACAGGCCACCAATCCGCGTGTCCAACACCTGCGCGCCCTTGCCGACGCATTCGGTGTTCCCCTGTCGTACTTTGTTGAGGAGGAAGAAAAGACTGATGCCGCCGAGGCCAAACTGACCGAGGCCGAGCGCAACATCGCTTTGAGGGTCCACGGTCTGAGCAGTGGGGCGCTCGCGTCCATCAGTTCGATCATCGACATCGCACGCCGCAGCGAGCAGCTCGACGATGTCCCGGGGGAAGAGGACGAGCCATGACAGACGACCCGCTGAGACTGATTACCTGGCCCGACCCGATCACGATCGAGTCCCTAGGCCAGGCCATCGGCGATCTCCACGGGCTGAGGGTCGTGGTCGAGCCGATCCCGTCGCGCCTGCGCCACGCCCAGGTCACGGGCCTGGTCGTCGTGGTGGGAGAGGTCGCGCACGTCTACTACGATGATGACCTCCCGCCGCTCAACCGGCTCCAGGCGGTCATGCATGAGTACGCGCACATTCTTCACCACGACGTCGTCGCCAGAGCCCCTGCGGTGTGCGCACGCACCACGTTCAGCGATCCCAAAGAGGCACGCGCCGAGGTCACAGGCATGGAACTGCTGGCCGAGGTGAGGTTGCGGCGCAAGAGGTTCGACGTCCTCGACTTTCTCGGCGGGGCCGACAGGCGTTCATGACCTCGGTCATCGTCCTGGCCTGTACGTTCAGTCTCGTCCTCGTTGTCCACCTCATCCATCGCCGACCGAGTCGGCCCGGACGGCTCCTGTGCTGCGGCAGCGGCATGCTGCTCGCCGCCACTGTTCTGCGGGAGATCGACGCCTTCGAGATATGGCTGACCGCTGACCTCATCATGCGCCTCCTGATCATCAGCCTTCAGCACGTCGCCGTCCTCCTCGTCCTCTCCTTTCGCGACGCTTCCTCCGAGAGCCGCTGGCCCTGGCTGGTCTACGCCTGCGCGGCACTTGCCAGCCTGTCCCAGATTGCCCTCTATTTCTCCCTTCCAGAGCCGGTCGACATCGCCATCCACGGCTTTCCCGAGCACGGAGGCGACGCCGTGACGATCGTCTACCACGGTCTTTACCTCGTGACGATGGTCGCCGCTGCGGTCATCACCCTCCATGCCTGCGCACGGGTAGCTCTGTCTTCCCGGCACCCGATCATGGCCAGGCTCGCCCTCGGCGTCGTCGGCTGCGGCATCGTCGTAGCCTGCGCCTTCGCTGTCCTCTCCTGCGCCCACCTCTTTGACCGTGAGATCGATAACGACACTCTGGTGCGTGACTGGCTGTATCGCCTCTCCGTCGTCATCATCCTCGCCGGGTTCGTCCTCGGTGGCATGCACAAGGGGCTGAGCAAGCTGCGCCATAAGGTCCTCGGACGTCTGGCCGACGAGGTGGTCGGCCCGCTCTGGGCGCAGGTGACCACGCTGCACCCGGACGTGGTGCTGCCCTTGCCCTGCGATCACCACGCCGACCCGCGGGCCAGGCTCACCCGCCTGATCATCGAGACCAACGACGGTCTGGGGCTTATTCGTAGAGACGAGGACGAGGCCCTGAGCGCCATCCACACCAGGCATCCCGAGGATCCGCGACTGTCGGCCGCCCTCCTCCTCCACCTCACCGGAACCGCCCCAGCGGAGCCGGTGAAGACCTCGACGTGGGCGATGCTACGCCTCGTGCTGCCCGCCGATCCGATGCTCAAGGATGCCGTCTTCGAGCTCTACGCCATCCGCGACAGCCTCGACACCAGCTCAGAGTGGCTCGCCGCCTGAAGGATAGGTTCTTAAAGGTGATTTTCCTCATGTGTGGAAAAGTTTCCACCTGTGTGAAAGTCTCGGATCATGACAGACCACCCCCCGACCCCCAACGGAGACGAGTTCGCCGGCTTCGCCGAGGCCAAGCGGCTCTTGTCATCTCACCACGGCCGGGCCCGCACGCTCGAGCGGCTTGCCACCACTGACTTCTTCGACGATGAGGCAGTCGTCGCCGTCCACGTCGACAACATCGCCCGCGCCGACAGGGTCTTCCTCACAGCTTTCGATGCCGAGGGGCAGCGAGTAGGTAGCGACGTCCTCTACACCGACGAGCCGGACCAGCACCTTGACCTCACCCCAGAGTTCGACCACCTCGTGACCGGGCTGGACATGCCCGCCGGTTCCGAGCTCGCCGCCCTCGCCGCCGCCGAGGATGGCTGGATCATCGACATGGAGGTCCTCCGCGGCTACGACCCCGTCGCCGACCGTCGCGGTACCCAGAAGGCCATGGTCCTCGCCCACCTCGCCGACATGCTCGACGCAGGTGAAGCCCGCGGCTTCATCCTCGGCTCTTCAGAGCCTCCGGATGAGGACCAGGGAACCCGTGACCCCTAGAAAACCCTGACCGGCTGTGTCCAGTGCTCGGCCACGAAGGGCCACCGGGGCGACAAAGGCGGGCTCAAGGAGGACGTGGACTACAAAGTCATCGACGTCTCTGTCGGCGATGCCGCTTATGACCACATCACGGCCGTCCCCGGGTTCTCTCAGACCCCCGTCATAGCACCGACCGTCAGGACCTGGCCGACTTCGCGACCCTCGCGTGAGCCCGGCCCTACTCCTGCAGACCTCGACCCCTGGAGCCACCGGCTCAGGGGTCGTCTTCGTCAAGGGGGTCGCCCACCTCGGCGCGCAGGAGCAGGACCGACTCACGTCGGTCCCGGGTGACGAGATGTTGGGGCGAGCCCCGACCGCTCGCCGCATTCCGTGATTGACCAGGAGGTCGCATGACCATCGCCCGTCTGCATGCGCCGGGCCGCCTCTGGCGGATCAAGGACCGCGACAGGCCCACCGACGCCGTCGACATCGGTCCCGGATCGCCATGGGCGACCCCGTTCAGGGCCCGGCGCGACGGCACGCGCCAAGACATCGTCGAGCAGTTCGACAAGTGGGTTCTCCACGCCCCGGACAAACGCGCGCGGTGGATCCGCGAGCACGTCGGTGAGCTCGCCGGCCGCGACCTGTTCTGCACCTGCCCCGCCGGGCACTGCCACGGGGGAGTGCTGCTCACCCTGGCCCACCTCAAGACCTGTCGCCCCGGCCACGTCCCGGCTGTCGACGCCCCCGGCCTCTGGCTTCGGGTGACCTTCTGGGACGACCAAGGGAGCCTCTGCCGGTTCCGCCTGCGGGTCACCGACCCCGGCCCCGCGGGCACTGTCCTGGAGGCGTCCGGCCCCATGCGCTGGATGGTCGGCAACTCCTGCGCTGTCATCGGCGACTGGATCCGCGCCCGCTCCGGCTCCGCCGTGCGCATGGCCGACGTCCACGCCCAGCTCGCCCCTGTTGTCAAGAAGAAGGCCCTCGCATCATGACCGGTGTCTTCGACCCTGAGCTCGTCGAGCTCACCATCGCCTATAGGCACGGCGAGGTCGGGGTCTACAAGATCGGCGGCGGCACCCTCGTCCGCTCCTACGGCGGCCTGTGGGGCTACCGGCTCACACGTGGCCCGAGCGCCGAGGTCGTCGCGTCCGGTGAGGACCTGCGCACCGGGGCGCCCAAGACCCACGACCAGGCGGCACGGATCGTCCTCGACATCTGCGACCGACAGGAGCAGTAGCCCATGGCCCTCCCTCTCCGCGCATCACAGGTGCCCGTCAAGTACGAACGGTCCCGCGAAGCGCACAGGCCCGGCCGGACCATCTACGAGGTCTCTGGGTCCGGCCTGTACCGGGTGACCGAGGCCAGCCGCGGTGAGTTCGACGTCGCCACGCTCACACAGTTCGGCTGGACCGATCTCATCCGCCTCGATGAGAGCGACGACGTCTCCACCGCCCTCGAGGCGATGCAGGCCTGGCTCGACATCCAGACCCCGACACTGCGGCCCGACGACGGGGACACCCCTCATGGATGAGCCCGATCTGGCCGTCTCCGCTGCCCAGGCCGTCATCACGGCGCACGCGCTCAAGTAGATCGACGACGAGTCGTCGCTGGAAGCGCTTGATCCGGCGATGGGGAAGCGTATCTCGCACAAGAAGGCTTGGCGCGAGATCCTCGCCGCCGCTCTCAGTATTGGCGGGGCCTTCGGCCTTGTCACCGCGAGGATCGAGCTGCTCGGTGACTCCCAGCTCGGCTCCCCGCAGGACTACTCGCCTGACGGCCTCGCCGCGATGAAAGTCGAGATCGAGCACCTCCGAACCCTGAGCGAAGTGCTCGGCGCACTGCGCTGAAGCCGCACTCCCATAATTGGATCCACCTCATCCATCGGCCGACCGGATCGCACAATCGCGATCCGGTCGGCCATTTTGCATCCACTCATGCACGATCAAATCTTGATAGAGTGGTTTATTAAATAATAATGCAATGATCATTAATTTCATTGAGCGCCTAACCACTGGCTACCCAGCAGAAAGTTGAATCGCACATGGCCAACAACACCATCCGCGCCGACCAGCTCACCGAGGGCTCTGTCGTCACCATCCGGGGCAAGCTCACCTTCGCCCGCCTCACCCGCCGCATCGAGGGGAAGGAGCTCGCGCTCGCCAACGCCCGCCGCCGCCAGGCCGGAATGAAGTACGACATCACCAGTCCGTACACCACCGCCACCATCGGTGGCGGAGTGCAGGTCATCTATGCCGACCCCAACAACCCGACTCTCGAGGAGCAGTACGTCGCCGAGCGCTGCTACATCTCGCAGAAGAAGCCCGAGGACGGCCTCAGCTACTCGATCGACTCCAAGGGCAACAACCTGCCCAGCATCGGGATCCCCGGTGAAGGTGGCTTCGTCCAGGACTTCAGCGGCCAGGAGCTCGCCCGCGGGCTCGACGTCACTCTCGTCCTGGAGGTGTACAAGGCCAGAGACCAGGAGAACCGCGGTCTGGGACTGACCCACGTGCTCGTCAACGAGGCCCCTCGCTACTACACCCCCGGCGGCGTCGACGAGGCTCAGCTGAAGGCGCGCGGCATTACCCTGGCCCAGCCGATGCAGGCCGTGCCGTCCAACGAAGCTACTCCTGTCGGTGAGGCCGAGCCCGTGGGCACCGAGGTCGACGAGGCCTCCGGTCTGTCCTTCCCTGCTCCTCAACCGGCCGGTCAGGTCCAGCAGACCCCGGCCCAGTCGGCTCCGTTTGCACAGCAGGTCGCTCCGGCCCCCGTCGCCCAGCCGCAGGTCCTCCAGCAGGCGCAGGCGCAGCCCGTCCCGGTCCAGGCCGAGGAGACCGCCGAGCAGAAGCTCGCCCGCATCGAGGCCGAGAACGCCAGGCTGCGCGCCGAGAACGAGGCGGCCAAGGACGTCGCCTCGGCCATTGGGACTCCGGACCCGAGCAACCCCTGGGCCCCGCAGCAGCCCCAGCCCCAGGCCGGGATCGCCTACAACGGCTGAGCGGACGCACCCATGACCGATCGACGAGGCCCCGTTTTGCACACCAGCGCGGGGTCTCGTCTTTTTTCCCCTGACCCACCGACACACGAAGGCAGTTGATGTGACCGTCGATCCGCTCGCGCTCTTCCCGGAGTTCTACGCCAACCCAACCATCCAGACCTTGGCCCCCGTTCGGCGCTGGACGGTGTCCGGGCAGCTCGGCGACGACCCCGCCTCCGGGCACAAGGCACCGATCGACGTCCGCCATCTCCTCGAGGGCTGCCGTCCCGAGTGCCGGCACGACGGCCCTCTGCGCGGGGCCTTCGCCCTCGACTCAACCTGCCTGATGAGCCTCGGCGAACTCGTCGCCGCCCTGCCCAAGGCGGCCAACCACGCCTACTACCTACAGTCGCACAGCGACGGTGTCGTCGTCGTCGACGTCGAGCCCGACTGCCCTTCCGACCTCGCGGCCGACCTGCTACGTCTGCCCGGCGTCCTCTGGGCCGAAACATCGATGTCGGGGCGCGGCTACCACTTGGTCATGCCGCGGCCGAAGAACCTCCACGACTTCCCGCACGCCGCCCACAAGCGCGTCCTGCGCCAGAGGAACGGATGGTTCGAGATCCTCCTCGACCACTGGATCACCTTCACCCGCAGGCCCGTGGAGACAGGGCGCGCGGGTGACGGGCCGCCAGCCCGTTTCGCCTCGCTCGAGGACCTCTACGCCGCCCTGGCCGAGAACGCCCGCGCCAGCGCTGCCGGGTCCGCCGGTGAGATCGTCACCGACGAGGAAATGCCCGACATCCCCGGCGCGCACGACATCGTCGCCGCGGCGATCGCCGGCTCCGAGGACCGGCGCAAGGACCTGTCCGACTTCGACCACGACCGCTCCCGCTGGGAGTTCTCCGTCCTCGGCACGCTCTACGCCGAGCAGGTCCAGGCGATGAACCTCCATGCCGGTATGAGGCAGAGGAGCTACTCGGCCAGAGACCAGACCTGGCTCCTCTACACCGCTGCCGTGGAGGTGCTGCCCAAGCGAGCGAAGCACACAGAGACGCGTAACGGGCGACCCTATTTGCTCGACCGCGCCGCCTCGCTGGTCGCCGATCGGCAGACGCGGGCGCAGGAGCGCTCCGTCGGAGATGTCTGAACGCTGCTGGCTCGGCTTTGCGCAGAGCAGGGGTTGGATCGCGAAACGCGATCCGGGGATGGAGGCGGTGCTGGGGCAGGACCGCACCGCCTCACGGTAAAGGTCTTCGTTCTCGACCACAGAGACGAACCCGTCATGAGCGGCTCCATGGCCTCCGCCAGCCCGCTGACGTGATCTGCGAACGGTACTCCGAGAACGCCCGTGCTCTGCCTCCGGCCCTTTGCCCGCGACGCCCGTCCCGATGGTCCAAGAAGCCCCTCTCCCCATGATCAAAGGAATGCACTGTGAAGTTCAACGACACCCTGGCCAAGCTCGTCCGGCAATCCCTCGAGGTCGGCGCGACGCCTGCACTGATGGGTGAGCCCGGCATCGGCAAGAGCTCTTTCGTCGAGGACCTCGCCTACAGCATGAACACCAAAGCCTTCGTCCTGCCCTGCAACCAGCTCGCTGACAAGGCCGACCTCACCGGCGCGCGCCTCGTGCCCTACGTCAAGGACGACGGTACCGACAGCTACAAGCAGGTTTTCTACCCCCACCAGGTCATCCAGGAGGCGATCGACTACGCCCAGGCCAACCCTCGCGAATGGCCGATCCTCTTCCTCGACGAGATCAACCGCACGACCTCGGACGTGACCTCTGGCGCGCTCACCCTGGTGACTTTGCGCCGCATGGGCCATGTCGAGCTCCCGAAGAACGTGCGCATCGTCGTCGCTGGCAACGACAAGGGCACCGTCACCACGTTGGACGAGGCGAGTCTGTCCCGGTTCGCCATCTTCCACGTGGAGCCCGACGCCTCGACCCTGATGTCTGTCGTTTCGAATCTGAACCCGTGGGTGAAGAAGGTGCTCACGCAGTACCCGGCGCTGGTTTTCCAGAAGTCCACGCCGAACGCGATCGTCGCCGATGGTCAGGACGAAGACGACGACGGCAACGTCACCATGGCCGAGCTGTTCGATGGCGGCGAGGAGATGAACCAGCTCACTACGCCTCGCACGATCGACTACCTGTCGAAGTGGCTGAACGCAGCCGACCGCCAGGACCTGGCCAGCCATCTGGCGACCCCAGTCCAGATCGGCGGGCGCGAGACCTCCGAGCTCAACGAGATCATCGAGGCCTACACCGGCGACACCATGTTCACCACCCAGGTGGTGGCCACCATCGCCGAGGACCTCGCCTCGAACTCGGGTCCGGCCGCCGCCAACAGGGTCAACGTCCCGAAGCCGAACTGCTACGCGGAGCTCAAGGCCGCGGGCACGGTCACGGATCTGGCCAAGAAGATCGCAGAGCTCACCGAGAAAGAGATCTCTGGCGCGTTGCTGTACGCCCTCAAGGAGAACTCGGACAATGCCCGCCTGATCGAGCAGCTGGCGCAGACCGCCACCCGGATCGAGCCGGAGCACACCCGCACCCTCATCGAGATGGTGACCAGCGATCAGGTCGACCGCCAGAATCTGGAGGCCTTCCTGGACATCGACGCGCCGCTCGCCAACGCGACCAAGCCCGTCCTGTCGGCATTCCTCTGATCGAGGCTGCACTGCGGAGCGGGGAGCGGCTTCAGCCGCTCCCCGCCCTCGCCGGCGGCCCGCAGAACCAGCCGCGCATCGCCGCAGCCCTTGACCTCAGAAGGAGACCACCACGATGACGATTACCGTCACCAACCAGAAGCCGGCCGTGCTCGACGCAGTCCACACGATCACGTGCACCGGCGACTACGACCCGATGCCCGCCCTCCAGGAGGCGCTGGTGGACCCGCTGCTCAAGCCGCTAAGCCCGCACGCGCCCGCCTCGATCGTCGACGGGTCCGGCACGGACCTGACCGACGGCGTCCCGGACATCCTCCTGTCTTGCTTCGGCGACAGCGTCAACACCAGCGCCGAGAAGGTCGCCAAGGAGCTGCTGGGCCAGACGATGGTCAACTACGATCAGGCCACGCCCCTGCCCGTCGGCGAGCTCTTCGCCGTCCAGGCGGGGCAGCGGAACAAGATGCCAGCACCCGGGCCCCGTGTGATCTACACCGCCCAGTCCGACGTGATCCCTGCGGCCAAGGGACTGCTCGCTGGCTCGGCCGACGAGAGCGAGTTCTTCGCCTCGCTGGCCTACGCCTTCCACCCGGAAACGCTCGGGTTCTGGTTCCAGTCCGCCGCTGCCTTCGACGGCTTCAAGGTCTGGCTGTCCACTCAGGCCCAAGCCCTGGGCGGCGTGAGCTCGCCGGTGCCGGCGAGAACCCTGAAGCTGGTCGGCGACTTCGCCAAGCTCTCGCTCCAAGGGCTCACCGAGTCCCTGCAGCTGCGCAAGGACGACTCTGACGGCAACGACGAGCTGTCCTTCCCGCGCTTGCTGATGCACATGCTGATGACCTACGTCGGCCAGCAGCGCGGCCAGACTCCCGACGTCGGAGTCCTGCCGTTCACGGTCGGCGAGCTGTTCTGCCCGAAGTCCGTGGTCCTGGTCAACGTCGAGGCGCACGCCCGCGCCTCCGCGTCCAAGGTCACGGGGGAGTGGAACCTCATCAACCAGTCGCTGGCCTCGCCGGTGAGGGTCGTCTCGAACTCCGCGCTGTCCAAGCTGACCTCGCTGCCGCGGGCCGCCGCCAAGGCCGCGGCGATGGGAGCGAACCAGCACCCGGGCCAGCCCGGCTCGCGCTCCGCGCAGGTGAAGTTCCGCAAGGCCCCACCCACGAGGCTGGACCTGTTCAAGGACATCACCCGCGTGCTGCGCCGCATGGGCAAGGTCAACAAGTCGCAGAACGTCTACCGCACCATGAAGACGACGTTCCTCAAGGCCAACCGCCGCGACCCGGACGACTTCAACAAGCCCGGCCGGATCAGCTCGGTGCAGTACATGCCCGACCTGCACGTCTACATCGACACCTCTGGGTCGATCTCCGAGGAGAACTACCAGGAGGCGGTGATGATGCTCATCCGCATCGCCAAGAAGCTCAACGTCAACCTGTACTTCAACTCGTTCAGCGACATCCTCTCGCAGGAGACGCTGCTCAGGGTGGAGAACAAGTCGCTGCGCCAGATCTGGAAGGAGTTCCGCCGGGTGCCCAAGGTCACCGGCGGCACCGAGTTCAAGCAGGTCTGGGACTACATCAAAGCCTCGACGACGCGCGAGCGTCGGTTGAGCCTGATGATCACCGACTTCGAGTGGCCGCCCCCGTCGGCCCGCGTCGACCACCCGGCGAACCTGTACTACGCACCGTGCTCGGCCAAGGACTGGACCCTCATGGTCCAGTCCGCCACGGATTTCGCCGACGGCATGCACCACATCGACCCGTCGATCCGCCAGAAGCTGCTGGGCATGGTGCTCTGACTGGCCCAGCGCACGGCTGCGGCCCGCAGCGCATCCTGATCCGGCAGGCAGCGCTGCGGGATCGGCCACCCCATTTCTCATCCGTCCGCACCCACCGCCTGGATCGCTCGCGCCCCTCAGCGCCACCTCGACCCGGCACCCACCGAAGGAGGCCCCGCCATGGGACTGTCCAACTTCACCCAGGGCAACGACGACGCGAACAGCAGCGGCCCACCGACCAGCGGCATCGGCGTCGGCATGGGCGGCCCTTTTGCCCCGGGCGGCCAGAGCGAGGACACCGCCGAGGAGCTGCTCGTCGACTACAACGAAAAGTTCAAGAACGCCGACCCGACGCTCTTCCGCGACACACTCATCGAGCAGACGCTGGCCACCCTCATCAGCAAGAACAAGCCCAACGTCCTGCTCAAGGGCTTAGCTGGCGTCGGCAAGACCAAAATCGTCGAGGATATCGCCCGCCGCATCGCCCTCGGCGACTCGCTCATCCCGGACCTGCTCAAGGACTGCACCATCTACGAGCTGCCGGTGACCAACATCGTCGCCGGCTCCGGCATCGTCGGTCAGCTGGAGGAGAGGGTCCAGGCCGTCGTCGACTTCGCCTCGGACCCGAAGAACAAGGCCCTCCTGTTCATCGACGAGATCCACCAGATCACCGGCGGATCGAGCTCGCACAGCGAGCCGACCAACCGCAAGATCAGCCAGATCCTCAAACCGGCGCTGGCCCGCGGGCAGATGAGCGTCATCGGCGCGACCACCTCGAACGAGTCGCGGGCCTTCGACGAGGATCCGGCCTTCGCCCGCCGCTTCACCCAGCTCATCGTCGACGAGTTGACCGTCGAGCAGACGCTCGCGGTCCTAGGTACCGTCCGGCCCGGCCTGATGGCGCACTACCGCCACCAGATCGCAGTCTCTGACGACGTGCTGGCCGAGACGGTCAAGATCGCCGAGGCGAACTCGAAGGCCAGCGCCCACCGGCCCGACAGCGCCATCACGCTGCTCGACCGTTCGATGGCCGACCGCGTGTTGGAGCAGAAGAAGCTCATCACCCAGGCCGAAGCCGCTGGCAACCGGGCCTTGGTGGCGACCCTGCGGGCGATTCCCCAGGTGCCTCTGACGGCCACGCGCGTCCTCGACGTCGCCAAGTCACTGATGACAGGCAACGCCCAACGCCCAGACTTCGACGCCGCGACGCTGCGCGCGACGCTGCTCGATCGGCTCCAGGGCCAGGACGAGGTCTTGGAGAAGGTCGCCGACCGCATCGCGCGCGAGGAGCTCGAGCTGTTCCCGACGAAGACCCCGCTCACGTTCCTGTTCGCTGGCACTTCGGGCTCGGGCAAGACCGAGACCGCGAAGATCCTCGCCGAACAGATGACCGGCCAGGAGCCGATCGTGCTCAACATGACGGAGTACCACACCCCGTCCTCGACCGCGAAGATTATCGGAGCGCCTCCGGGTTACATCGGGTCCGACTCCAATCAGGAGCTACCCTTCGACACGCTCGAGTCCAACCCACACCGCGTCGTCCTGCTCGACGAGTTCGAGAAGGCCGACATGGCTGTGCAGCGGCTGTTCCTCTCAGCTTTCGACGAGGGTTACATCCGCAATGCGCACGGGAAGCTGCTCGACTTCTCCAAGGCCGTCGTCATCGTCACGACCAATGCGGCCCGCGAAGCTCTCAGCAGCAGCTCGATCGGCTTCATCTCAGGCCCAAGGGTCATCTCGCAGCAGAACCTGAACACAGAGCTCGCCAAGCACTTCGAGCCCGAACTGCTGGGGCGGTTCTCGCTGATCGTGGGCTTCAACCAGATCGACAAGGTCGCGTTCCGGCAGATCATGGCCGCCGACTACGAGAGCCAAGTGGCACGGATCGTCGACGCCAAGCCAAGGCTCGCCCAGGCCCTGCCTGCTGCGATGCCCGACGATGAGCTGCGGGCCCTGGCCGAGACCGCCTACGTCGATTCCCAGGGAGCCCGGCCCGCCGGCAAGGCGGTCCGGACCTGGATCGAGGACCGGCTCATGGCAGCTCAGGCTGCGAAGACCCAGACCAGCGCGGCGATCGCCCGCACGATCGACCAACACGAGTGATCACGACTATCTCCACCGTCAAGTCCGAGGACAGGGTCAAGCAGATCGCCGAGGTCGGGCGCCGGAGTGTGTACTCCGGCGCCCACTGCGATGACTGCCACGAGCTGGGCCGCATGCTCGGCCTGCTGCGTACCGAGGCCTCGGGTCGCATCGCCAAGGCGATCCCCGAGCCGTTCGCCCTCGTCGACCGCCGCGACTGACGCCGCCGATCCGTCCTGCGGAGGGTAAGGCGGATCCACATGATCCCCATGCACTCGGGTGTGCACGGGACGGACAGGGGCCTTACGGCCCCTGCGGGTGGGTTGAGAGGAGCAGAGCCCAGGCTACCTGGCGGCCTGGGCTCTGCCTCTGACGTGCTCTTTCTCGCCACTCACTCTTCTCTGATGATTTATCTAATGCCTTTCTTTGTGCATTTATGGCCCCATCAAAATGATGAGTGCAATCATCTTTCCCTTTGGTCAACCCTCGCTGACCCACCCGCCGCGTTCACCTAAGGACGACCCCCATGCCTCTGCTGCTTGACGACCTCGACCTGACGAAGACCAAGAAGGTCGACGCGAAGTTCTTCAGCTCCAAGCTCAACGGCTCGGGCAAGAAGACCGGCCGCCTCCACCAGGGGCTGCGCCCCCTCGACACGACTAGCATCGAGACCCCGGCCCGGATCGAGCTCAAGACCACGACTACTCAGCACGACATCACTGTCGTGACCGTGCCGCTGGCCGGCATCACTCGCCGCGCGCTCGAAACCCTGCCCACCGCGACGCTGCCGACGCCTGACGTGGACGAGCGCTTCGTCGTCGAGACCGACTCCGACGACTGGGAGGCCGTGTTCGACATGACCCCCCAGGCGCTGGTGCTGCGCGAGGACAAGTCCTCCAAGCCGATCAAGCACGAGCTCACCATCCAATACCGCACCGAGCTCGTGCTCATGCGCGTCGGCATGATCGAGCCCGAGCGCGTCGTGCGCCTGACCGAGGACACCAACCTCGCCGTCACCGACGCCGCGGTGATCCTCGATTGGGACGCCAGCCCGATGGAGACGGCCGCTGGCGCGATCTCCCTGGCGCTGGGCCGCCTGGGCATCGCCGCGACGAACCTCAACGCCCTTGACGCGTGGATGAACGAGTACCCGATCCACGACCGGATCGTGCGCCTGGCCGAGACCTGGTCCTCGGAGGCCATCGCCGCCGAAGTCGACGCCTACATCGCCGACGTCACCTTCCCGGACAAGGAGGTGCTCAACGCGCTGGCCATCCAGCTGCGCTACCTCGAGAACTACAGCGTGCCGCTGGAGGCCTACGGTCGCATCCACCGGGCGCTGACTGCGGCCTTCGACTCCGACGTCGCCCAGGTTCTGGCCAAGCAGAACCTCAACTTGCTGATGAACCACACCTTGGCCGGACTCGACACGATCAAGCCGCAGCTGGCGCGCCTGGTCCCGCCCGACCCGCCTCCGGCCCTGCCGGAGTACCTGTCGCCGCAGCAGGTCGCCTGCGTTTCGACCACCGAACCGCTGGTGATGGTGCGTGCCGGCGCGGGCACCGGCAAGTCCTCGACGATCATCGAGCGCATCGCCCATCTCGTCGCCTGCGGTGTGAACCCGGTCGACATCACGGTCCTGTCGTTCACCAACGCCGCCGCCGACAACATCAAGGAGCGCAACCCCGATGTGGGGTCGATGACCATCGCGGCGATGATCAACGACATCTACCAGCTCAACCACTCCGGCCACGACATCTCGAGCATCGATACCATCATCAACTCGCTCGAGATCTTCTTCCCCACCGACCAGGTCGCCGCAGACTTCCGCGCGCGCCTGCTCGACGTGGACAAGAACAAGATCGGGGCAGCGACGTCGCTCAACACCTTCGTCGAGCGCCACTACGACCGGGTCATGGCCATGCTCGACGCCATCGGGCAGACCTCGCTGGAGCTGGAGATCATCATTTGCTACCAGCGCATCGACGAGATGGTCGAGCCCACCCACGTGGCCTGCCGCCACCTCATCATCGACGAGGTCCAGGACAACTCGGTCTTCGAGTTCATCTACATGCTCAAGTACGTGGCCAAGCACCTCCAGTCGCTGTACATCGTCGGCGACGCGAGCCAGACCCTGTTCGAGTTCCGCTCGGCCAACCCCCGGGCTCTGAACACGCTCGAAGGCTCGGGTGTGTTCGCCACCTACGAGCTGACGACGAACTACCGGAGCAACCAGGAGATCCTGGACTTCGCCAACGTCGTCCTCAGCGAGCTGGAGACCAACCAGCTCGCACAGATCCAGCTGCGGGCGAACTCGCTGGAGGCACCGACCAAAGCCTCGTTCGAGGAGAAGGTCAGGCTCGACTACGTGCACCTGCCCCAGATGCGCGGGTTTCTCTCCAACGAGCTCAGCCCGCTCCTGGCCAACCGGGTGCTGCCGCAGTACGTCGATCCCTGTCTGGCCCGCGGCGAGCAAGTCGTCTTCCTGGCGTTCTCCCGCCGTGAGGTCGCGCTCATGCAGGCGCTGCTCGAGTCTAGGTACCCGGACAGGCACGTCGCCTCACTGGTGTCCGAGCGCGTCTTCGCCACCGACATCTTCTCCAAGTACATCAAGTTCTTCTGGAACGACGTCCTGCAGGTGCCGCCGAACAACGCCACGTTCGTCGTCACCCAGGGCATCCGGGACAACATGGAGAAGCTGACGAAGAACGTCGGCAACCCGAAGGTCGAGCGCGCCGTGCTCGAGCTCGTCTCCAAGTGGTGGCTGGAGAACGGCGCCACCACTAACGCCTGGGTCAACCTGGTCCACCAGGGCTCCATGCCGTCCACCGAGTTCTTCACCCGCCTGCGCGACAACCTCCTGGCCTTCGAGATCGCCCAGAACGCGGTCAAGAAGTCGCTGACGGACGCCCGCAACCGGGCGCGCAAGGAGAAGAACCTGGGCGAGAAGGTCGACCTGGTCGTCTCGACGATCCACGGCGTCAAGGGACTCGAATTCGACAACGCCGTGATCCTGCACAAGGACGACAAGACGATGGCCCAGGACGTGCGCAGGCTCTACTACGTCGCCTTCACCCGGGCGAAGAAGACCGAGTACGTCCTGTCCTACGGCACCACGGACAAGCCCGTGATCGTGTCGACTCACGAGGCCATCGGCAACCTGCTCGTGGAACGGGAAGCTCAGGCCGCCGAGCGCGAGAAGCACGCTCGCGCCCTGGCACTGGGCATCGACCCTGACCTCGTCGACGACGAGGAGACCGCGGGCGTGCCCGTGCCGCAGTCGGTGTGATCCGCCGCCGACGAGCTGATCGTCCTCGCACGACAGGTCATCACCGAAGGCGGCTGACCCAACACGGGGGACGCCCTCAGATTGGTTGAGGGCGTCCCGCACCACCAGCCTGGCACACCACCGGAGGAGCTGATGGGCATCACCTACGACGCCACCCCCCGCGAAGCCTCCGAGCTCGACGCTCTCAGAAAAGACCGGGAGGATGGGGCCACCACCAGGTACGGGATCCTCCGACCCGGAACAACCCCGCACATCCTCGAGGGCGCCGTCGGGCTCGGTACCCGTTGCGGAGCCACCGTCGACTTGTACCTGCCCGCCCGTGACGCCACCAAAGTCTGCAAGAAGTGCACCAAGAGCGAGCCCCGATGACCAGCTTCGCCACCCTGCATCCCACCCCCGACCACAAAACCACGACCGCCCGGCAGGTTGCCGGATGGTACACCGCTGAGGCCCTGTGACTGCTTGGGTGTGCGGAGCGCCGTCGCGAGCTTCACGGCCCTGGTGACAGCCCTTACCTGCACCTGCTGTCCCTGTCCGTCGCGACCATCGACAAGGCCTACCTGCTCTATGCGCTCAGGCCAATGAACGCCGAGGAGGCAACACGCGAGGTGCTGAAGGCTGCCGGGTCTGGAGACGACTACGCCAACACTTCCTGGCGCGTTGCCGTCTGGACTGGCCACAACCCCAGCAAGGCCCGCCGTGCGGGCTACAAGTCTTGACCCGAGCGGGCCCCGGATGCGGCAGACACCCGGGGCCCGCACCCACCGTACCGAGCACAAGGAGTGCCCCGTGCACTGCGACCACTGCGACCACTGCGGCCTCGAAGGTCACACCCGGGACGCCCACGACTTGTTCGACCTCGAAGGGCGCGACGCATGAACCGCACCGGCCTCACCTGGCTGGCTGGCGCGGCTGCGGTCGGCATCGTCGCCGCGGTGATGACCGTCGCGCTCGCCACCAGCAGCATCTACATGTCCACCACGCACCATCCGGTACGCACCGGGCTCCCGGCGAGCCTGAACTAGGTCATCACCGATTAAGGCGACGGCCACGTCGTCGAGCACTTCCTGTCCCCGGCGGGGTGCCAGCAGTCCCTCGTCGAGCGCGCCAAGCAACTCTTCGGCTCCCCGGGCGACGTCCCGGCCATCATCCTCGACGAGCCCGACGGCGTCTACCCGCCCACCGGCCACCTCATGCCGGTGCGCTGAGCGTACGCCCTCCGAACACCCATACCTCCTGCGAAAGCGAGTACGTATGCCCGCCACCACGATCGTCTCCTCCGGAGGCGCTCTGCGCCTGTACGGCGACTCGGTCCAAACCTTCGACCGGCTCCCCGTCTCGACCTACACGATCCGATTCTCGGAAATGACCGGCTACAGCCTCCACAAGACCGAGCCTCTGTCCCCGGGCGACGAGGCCGTCTACGGCGGCCACGCCGCGCGCGTGAACCGCATCGCCGCCGGTTACGCCGCGATGGGCCG
Source organism: Nocardiopsis metallicus (assembly GCF_014201115.1). Classification (GTDB taxonomy): domain Bacteria; phylum Actinomycetota; class Actinomycetes; order Streptosporangiales; family Streptosporangiaceae; genus Nocardiopsis; species Nocardiopsis metallicus. Next base: position 2,843,837 of record NZ_JACHDO010000001.1, on the reverse strand, counting down.
CTCGCTCGGCGTCATTCTCTCCGGCGACAAGGGCATGGGGAAGTCGCTGATGATCCGCATGCTCGCCGAGAAGATGCGCGAGGAGCACAAGCTGCCGACGGTCCTGGTCCAGCACTCGACGCCCGGCCTCGCCTCCTTCCTCGACGAGCTCGGCGAGTGCCTCGTCGTCTTCGACGAGTTCGAGAAGGTCTTCGCGCCGGTCGATGACGACGAGGCCGCGCAGAATCAGTTCCTCTCGCTCTTCGACGGCCTCTCGACGACGAAGCGCCTCTACGTCCTCTCGGTCAACTCGCTCCACCGCACGAGCGACTACCTACTCAACCGCCCGGGCCGGTTCCACTACCACATGCGCTTCGCCTACCCAGGGCCCGAGACCGTCGCCGAATACCTGCGCGACCAGGTGCCCGGGATCGCCGAGGCGGAGGTCTCTGCGGTCGTCGAGTTCTCGCGCAAGGTCGACCTCAACTTCGACCACCTGCGCGCCATCGCCTTCGAGCTGAGACTGGGGGAGGACTTCGCCGCGATCATCGGCGACCTCAACATCAAGCGCACCAGCCGCCGGGGCCAGGATCCCGTCCACGTGGTCATCTCCTGGCCCGACGGCGACACCGACGAGATCGTCGGAGAGCTCGACCTCTTTGACCGCGACGCGCTGCAGTCGATCGAGAGCTGGCGCTTGGACCTCGAACTGCGCTTGCGGATGCGTGACGCCCTTCCCACCCCGGACGGCTACGCACTGCCCGCCGGTGCCTTCGAGCTCATCGACAAGCGCACCGACCAGGAGCGTGCCGAGGCGGGAGAGGGCGACAAGGGGCCCGACCTCGCGGGTGCGTCGGTGTTGCTCCAGCGGCCGCCGAAGCATGCGATCGACTTCTAGTGCGCAGTCACTCAACTCGCCCAGTCCCTGCCTGCTCACGCCACTCACAACGAGGAGGACCCGTGTCTCCGAAACTTGTGCGGCCCGGCGATCGCGTCCGCCTCATCGGCATCGTGACTGAGGACACGAGATCGCTGCCGGTCGGCACTGTCGGCACGGTTCTCTCCGTCCATGCCGACGCTGGCCAGATCCACGTCGACTGGGACTCCGGCCGAGGCCTGAGCCTGCTCACCACCGGCCCCTACGAGATCGTCGATGACCGTCCGAACTGCCTCAACTGCAAGGGCACGGGCCGGTCCGAGCGCGGTTGGACCGGAGGTTCGTCGCCCGACGGCGAGACCTGCCCGGACTGCCGCGGCACCGGTGTCGATGCCACGCCCTACGGCGTCGGTTACGACCACTGCCCGCACTGCGGCGTGGACTGGAAGCAGTCCCATGACTCCGGTTGCCGGACCCTCCACTGAAAGAGCAGGTGCTTCATGCCGCGCCCCGTTAACCCCTACGCCCGGGCCTATGCTGACTTTCGCAGGAACACCGAGCACCACGAGCTCCACGTTCTCCATGACGACGGGCTGTATCGCCACCTACGCGTCCAGGGCCCCGGAACCCGGATGTGGTCCTGAGACGTCACGACCTGGCCGGGGCACCTGGCCACCTCCGGCGACATCGCCAACGGCCACGTCTTCGCCCGTGAGCCCGACATGCTGGAGTTCTTCTCGCACGCAGCCAAGAGCGAGGGTCACTACACCGACGGCGCGCCATCGATCAGCGTGGGCTACTGGGCGGAGAAGATCCAAGGTCACGGTCTCGTCGACGTCAAGACGTACGACCCCGACTCGTTCCTGCAGCAGGTGCGCGAGCACCTTGAGGGGCACGACGAGATCGGCAGCGAGGCTGGCGAGTTCCGCGACCGCCAGATCGCGTTGCTGACGCGCATCCACGAGCTGCGCGGCCTCGACGAGGACGCGCGGGCACAACTCTTCGACGCGCACTGGGCCGCCGAGGAGAGCTGTGCCGCCCTCGGCGGGCGTCGAATGACCAAGGTTGAAGGCTCGACGCTGCGGCAGGAGCGCCACGAGGCGGCCCGCTCCGCCCTGTCCGCCCTCTGGAGCGTCGACGGGATCGACGACGAGACTTTCGACGCCCTGGTCGAGGAGCACGACTACAGGGAGCTCGCCGACGTCGAGGTCCCGCGTCTGACGCCAGCCGAGCGACGAGAGGAGATCCTCGACGACGCCAGGCGGCACGCCGACAGCGAACCGGAAGCCCGCATGTGGCTCGCCGAGCATGAGGACGAGGTCGGCTCCGACACCTGGGAGTGGGACCTGCGCGAGTACGACCCTCACTTCCTGTTCGCCTGCTACGCGCTCGACCTCACGGCGCGCCTGTGGAACGAGCACGTCGAGCGCCGCGGTGTCAATGACACCTACGTGCTCGTCCGTAAGGACCGGGTGCAGAATCGCCCGGCTCAGCCGGTGATCGACGTAAGCGTCCTCGACCATGGAGTGCCCGACGCCTCGATGGTCGCTGACGCCCTTGATGCCCGCGAGCGGACCATGGCGGTGCCCCAGGCCCGCGAGGAGCTGCGCGTCACGGTCCACGAGCTCACCGAGCTCGTCCGGGAGCACGGCGACGAGAGCGCCCGTGCTCGCCTCGATCAGGCGATCGACCGAGAGATGGCCGCCTCCGAGCGGGCCCTTGACCACCGAGAGATTCTCGCCTACTGGGCCGCTGTGCGTTCCGAGCGCGAGGAACGGGCCCTGGCCCGGCCCTGGTCCGTCCCCGCTCACTCAGGAGCCACCAGGACCACCCTCCTCCGACGAATCCTCGACAGGCTCGGGCTGTGGCAGCCTCCCCCGGTCGAGTCAGTCGAGCAGCCCCCGACCCGCGATGCCGAGCGCGCGCAGGACTGACTGTGCCTCGGCGACCGCCTCCTCGATCCCAGGAGCTGCTCATGGCACCGAGTCCCGACGCGCTCATCGTCCTCGCGGCGATCCTGGACGGCCGCTACTCCCAGGTCCACCGGCAGTTGCGCGGTACCGGGTGATCGGTGCGCACGGCATCGCCGGTGAGATCGGCTTCCACGACTCCGTGGAGGACGCGGTCCTGCACGCCTTGGACTACCACTACCCGTCGCCCGAAGGGGCGACCACGGAACGCACTGACGCCGCTGGTCCCATCCTTCAACAGGACCAGCGGCGTCAGTGTCGACCGCCCAGGCCGGGAGCGAAGTAGAGACCCGTGCCCGGCCTGGGCGCGCTTGTCCCACCCGACGAGTCAGGAAGGCAGCAGTCCCAATGTACGAGAACAACCCGCTGTGCGAAACCACTTCGGTCCAGACGCAGCACGAGGAGCGGGGGTATGACTTCCTCCCGGCGAACCTCGCCGACATCCCCGGCAAGTTCGATCAGGAGGAGCTGGCCCAGGCCGAGACGGTCATCCACCTGCACTACTCGGCGTTCCTCGCCGACTGGTGGGTGGCCGAGGTCTGGCAGGACCGCGACACGCAGAAGTGGATGGCCTACGGATACTGGCGTCCGGCTCCCGACGCTGCGGCGCTGTGGGAGTGCTTCTGCCTCACCGATCTGGAGCGCCTGCTTATCCCCAGGACCGCCGACCCCGCCCTCCAGGTCGGCGATGTCAGCACCGGCACGGCCCCGCGGTTGATGGTGAGGCGCGACCTGGAGTGGACCCCCGCCCCCGCTCACGAGGTCGTCCCCGGTGTGGAGCTGGAGGAGCGCCGTGTCTGAGCTGACCCCTGCACACCTGCACGCCCCTGTACTGCCGCCGACCGTCTTCGGTGACGGACACGAGTGGATGGAGAACCTGCGCTTCGGTTGGAAGCCCGTCCCCGCCTGGGGGCTCGGCATGTGGGACCTCGGCAAGTGGCCGCTGGTCATCGTCGTCCACCTCAACGACAAGCAGAACGGCGTCTACGCGGTGGCTACCTACACCGAAGGCGACATCACCTGCCAGGTGTTCACCGACCGGGCCGAGCGCGACGCCGCGACCGACGAGATCGCGGCCGAGCACTGGAGGCTCACCGGGGAGGGCCCGTTCGACCTGCCCCCCGAGGGCAAGCCGTTGCTGTCCCACCACAGGGGTCTCTTCACCTGGGACCGCTACCACGCGGAGAAGGACCAGCTTCCTGAGCCGAAGGAGGGAGGCCAGTGAGCGAGCACCCCACGTCCGGTCTGGTCACCGTGTGCGCGACCTGCGGTGAGCGCATCACCACGATCGAATGGAAGCAGTGGGGTGAAACCTCCTGGGAGTGGCGTCACGGCAGCGACGCCGACCACGAGGCCGTCCCCGCCCCGGCCGACCTGTCCGAGGCGGTACGCCGGTGCGACTTCTGCTCCGGCCTCAACCCCCAGTGGGTCTTCGTCACGGCCCAGATGTTCGAGACCCTGCACCTGTTCGAGGACAGCTCAATCGTGGAACGGGACGACGGTGCCTGGTCCGCGTGCGTCGCGTGCAAGCGGCTGGTGGTCAAGCGCGACCTCGACCGCTTGGTCCACCGGGCAATGATCCTGATCCGCCGCTCCTTCCCCGACCAGGGGGAGGACTTCTACGCGAACGCGAAGAAGGAGCTGCGGGACTTCCACGGGGCGTTCCTCACAGCCGGTCCCGGCGAGCCCAAGAGGATCGACTCATGAAGGCCACAGCGGTGTCCAAGGTCCTCATCGACCATGCAACTGACCGGGTGACCCTCGGCCTCACCGGCGACGACGGTGACATCGAGATCACCGTCCCCCTGGCCAGGATCCCGACCCTGGCCGCTTCCCTCATCTACGACGGCGAGCTGGCCGTGCATGTGGACACCGACACTGCTGCCCTCGCGCTCGCGTGCCTGAACCGGGTGCGCGAGGTCCATGCCCAACTCTGACCCCGACCGACCCCGGTCACGTCGCGCGCGTGGCCGGGGCCACCCCACGAGGAGAAGGCACACCATGGTCAAGATCAACAACGACCAGCGCGTCGAGGGGGACGTCATCCTCGGCGCCTACGGCTCGCATCGTGAACGGGACATGGCCTTGGAGAACTACCACCTGTGGCAGATGGGCAGGAAGAACACGTGAGGCCCAAACGCATCCGCGTGGTGTTCACCGTCGAGGCTCCTACTGACCGTTGGCAGACCGAGGAACTGAAGACGCTGATCGCGGTGGCCATCACCGAATCCGTGCCCGAGGAAGTACCCGGAGCGAAGATCCGCTGGCACTCGCTCGGTGGTTCCAAGCCCGAAGTCGTTGAGACGGCTGAGATGCACGGGCGATCAGTTCGGCGTCAGATGGAGCTGGACGCGAACGACTACTGGGCCTAATGGGCCCGCTGGCCCCGTCCGCGAGGAGACCTCCTTGTCGGACGGGGCATCTCAGACCTGGCCCCTCTGACGGACCTTTGCCCATCACCGCCCCGGCTAATCCCGCGCGGTCCGTTCGGGGCCTGCTGGAGGTCAAGTCGAAGCAGCGCCTGGGGCCCACCGCAGGTCCGACCTTGCCGCAGAGAGTCGTCGACCACGTCACCGACCGCCCACCTCGATCCCAGGAGCCGCCCGTGGCACCGAGTCCCGACTCGCTCATCGTCATCGCGGCGATCATCCTCGTTTTCGTCCCGCTCGCCGTCATCGCCCGCGCGATCGGTCAGCGCCGCAGGTGGCGCGACCCCCATCGCCTGTTCACCTGGGAACAGAAGAAGATTCTCCTCACCCGAGCCCGCTGGCGCTGCGAGCACAAACACCCCCTGTGGTTGCGCTGCCGGGCGACGACCGGGCTCCAAGCCGATCACATCGTCCCGTGGAGCAGGGGAGGAGCAACCGCGATCGCGAACGGAGCCGCTCTCTGCCAGCGGCACAACGCCCGCAAGTCGAACCGCATGCCGTCACCTCTCTATCGGTGGCGGCTGCGCCAGCGAAGAAGGAAGTACTCATGACCGACGGAGACAACTCGCAGTTCATCAGGACGAGCAGAGCTCATAACTTCGCCCACATCGTCCACTCTGCAAGGGAGCGAATCACCGGCGAGCTCGACTACGCCACCAAGGCCTACGTCACCGATGGCGGAACGTACGTCATCTCCTCGACGACCATGATCAACGACGACGAGCGCCCCCACGACCTCGTCGCCGTCCTGCCGCTACCCATCGAGGACACCCGAGTCGTCGTCCTGCGTCCGACCGTCAACCCCGATCTCGTCGACGTGCTGCGCGAAGAGCTCGACCCGCAGGACGACGACTCGGGGACCAACACTCTCCGCCTTGAGTTCGAGGACCCCGAAGCGCTGAGGCACACCCTTGAGCACATCGGTGACCCCGACGCCCCGTGATGATCACTGCCAGCGTCGCCGTCGTCGATGGCCAGACCCACGAGTTGCGGGACCGCTTCGACGCCTCCCCGAGCTCGCCTCTCGCCAACAAGGAAGACTGACATGCCCGAGTCCACTGCGTACACCCACCACCAGATCTCCGCAGCCCTCAACCGAGCTGTCGAGGACATCTCCGATGCCGCGAGCCTGCCCGAGGAAGGCACGATCGACGCGCTCAACCTCCTGGTCAACGCCGCAATCCACTACCTCGAGCATCCCGACGACGGGCTCGCCCAGGTGGTCGAGGCGGGCTACGACGCCACTCCCGACGAGGTCATCGGCTGGATCTCGTCCTGATCGACCCAGCAGGCCCCCACAACTCGAGCGGGAATCACCACGATCGCCGATCCCCCACCGCCGCGCTTGCCTGCGCCTGCAGGTCACGAAGGAGGACACCGTGCCTGACTACACCGTCTACCTCTTGGACAGCCAGATCGCCGCCTCGCGCGTGCTGCGCGTGGGCGCGGCCGCCGACCGCATCGCACACGTGTGGACCAACACCACCGCGCACGAGGACATCACTGCTCACCCGACCTCCGCCATCACCCCGTTGCGAGCCCTGGTTCAGGTACTGGAGGAGCTGTGCTGGCCCGCCGAGAGCGCGGCGATTCTTTCGACCTCGTTTCCCACCATCACCCTGGAAGCCCAGGGTGTGGTGGCCAGCCCGCAGGTGGACCGCGCCCTGGTGGCCGAGTTGATCGCACGGACTTATGTCCTGGGTGCCCACAATCATCTGTACATGGCGGTGGGAGCCCGAGGCGTGATCGCCACCTACGGCAAGCGGACCCACGTCGAGGACGTGATCGAGGACAGCGGTGAGCAGCTCACGCTGATGTCGGCGTGCTCGATGGACAGGTATGACCCTCAGGCGCCTCTGGCCGAGCTGTGCGTGAGCACGCGCTTGATCGACCCTGCCACGGGCGAGCCCACCGATGAGCTGGTCGACGTCCTCCAGGACACGGCCGAGGTCGAACTCGGTCTACTGCCCCTGGGGCAGGCTTGGGACGCCGACCAGCGCTGGAAGCTGGTCGGCCCCTGCGGCATGTGCGCGGTGGAGTCCAACCCGCGCTGCCGGTTCTGCGCCTAGAACACCGACCACACGACAGAAAGAACACTGCAAAAGCGAAGAAAGCAGAAATGCCGCCCGCGAAACCGAGCGAAGGAGGATCCCATGTGCGACACCGAAGCCGTGGTGTGCAGCTGCGTCTACGAGTTCATCGAGGCCGGATTCGGTCCGCAGATGCCCGAGCCCCCCGCGCCGAAGCAGCGCCCCCTCGACATCCCTCGGCGCCTGATGGGCCTGGGCGACGTGCTCATCCTCGGCGACCCCTGGGGTGACAGCGGCCACGAGGAATGGGAGATCGTCCACACCACCCCCGACCACGCCTACTACGAGCACAGCGAGGTCAATTCGCAGGCGGACCTCAGCGACAACCACGTCCACCGGTTCCGCCGCGACGACCGCCCGATCCGCACGCTGAGCCCGAAACTCACCGGTCACTACAACATCCACGCCCCGGGCAATTCACTGGCCACCGAAGGCCTTGGGCACGCGCACTCCTCGCCTGAATAGGTGTGCGACGACCAGGACCGGCCCATGCGCCCACCTGTGAGCACCAGTCGTCACATCCACTTCCGCTGCCCCTCCCCCTGGTGGGGCTTCACGGCGGGGTTCGCCTCCCCAGGACTACCCCCGCGTTCTATGCGGAGTCCGCCTCGAACAGCTCGACATCCTCCACAACGCCGACTTCGTCACGCCCCCAGTCCTAAGAGTCCATCAGCCGAACGGAGATCCCTGTGAGTAACAAGACCGAGCGCACCGACCTGACCAACCTGGCCCTCAAGGAGTGGGGCACTGTCGTGGAGATCCTCGCCGAGCGAGGCGAGGTCTGGCCCAACACCGACTGCACCCGCTGGGGGCCGGGGTTGACCAGGGCGATGGATCGATCCCAAACCCTCACCGAGGCCTGCGCCATCATCGGCGCCGACGACGCCCGCGACCTCGGGCGCCTGTCCGACCTGTACGACCGCATTCACGGTCGCCTCTAAGCACCCACCCCCCTGATGTCGGGGCGCGTCCACCATCGCGCCCCGACACCGATCCCCTCCCTGACGAAAGGTCGATCCCATGTGCTCGGAGTACGTCGACACCCCCGAAGTTCGCTACCTGCCGGGCGACTTCCCCGGCGCAACCCCCCGCAAGGCCCACGTCGTTGAGGAGCGCGGAGACCGCACACTGATCTGCTGGATCTCCTACCCCGCCACCGGCGCTACTCAGGAAGTGAGCGCCTCCTCGGTGTACACCGACTTCGCCGCCGCCCGGCGTGCCGACTGATCCCTCGGGCAAACTCCCGACTCCCAAGGGGGCGCGCCCCATCCCAAACCAACACCAGAAGGCACCGTGGACACCACGCACAAGCGCAGCGAAACCGGACAACGGTTCGAGTGCAATGTCAGCCCCACCATCGGGTCCATCAGCTCAGACAGCCTCGACTCCGTCGACTGCGCCGACTGCCTGCGCCTCGTGGCCGTACGCGCAACGACCAACAACGTGGAGTTGGAGGCGAAGTACGAGCGCGCCCGCCAGGACCGTGAGCGCTACTGGAGCCAGCTCCTCGCTGCCCGCGCGCTTTCAGAGCAGCGTCGCTACGCGCTGCACTACGTCATCTACCCCGACGAGGGCCGCACCGTGCACCCCACCACGGGTCGCCTGCAAGAGCTCGCCGAGCCCGACGCGGAGTAACCCAGGGCTCCCGGGGCGGACCTGCGCCGTGAATAAATGCACAATCTGCACAAGAAAGAGCCGATGTGAGCACGTTCACCACCCCCCGTGACCTGATGTTTTCCCTGATCGCGCACCGGATGAGGACCAGCCTCGAAAACCGGTGGATGGACACCTCGATTCAGGACCTGCCCTGGTGCGGCCGCTGTCACATCGACATCGACCCCATCACCAGCCAGTGCGAGTGCTGGGACGACAACACCAACGCACCTCTCACCCACTGGCCCAGCCAGGCGAAGGGTGCCAACACCCCGCCTTACACCCAGCCCACGCAAGATCGCTGATTCCCGGCCACCGTCTCGCCCGGGGAGGGTGGCCGGGGGCCACCTCCACCACCCCACCAGGGCCGAACAGGAGACACGACATGGCTGACGCCGATTCCGAACTCGTCCACCGCATCAGCTTCGAGCTCGGGCTCGGGGCCGATCAGCTGACCCTGCTGACAATCCTGCTCGACCCCACCAACGACCCGTATGAGTCGGCGACGAGCGCCCAAGACATGCTCCACGAGTTTGAGGCCTTCACCGGCGACGATCTTTTGGAGGTGCACGCCGTCGCCGAGCGCCTGCGCGCTCACCAGGACCGCGCCCAGGGCCGGACGGGTGCCCTCGAGTTCGAGTTCTTTTGCGACGGCGAAGGAAGCATCAATGGTGTCAACATCATGACCGCGCTGGGCAGCTCCGGCACCTGGTTGGCTATCAGCAAAGATAGGGAGTCCCTCTTCGCCGACCGCTACGAGCTGCCCGGCCTGCCCGCTGCTCTCAAGCTCGCCGAGAACATCACCGACGAGTACGAGCGCCTGATGGAGATCGCCTCGCGCATCGTCCTCACCGAGGCACCCGGTCGGCCCACGGCCCTGTCTGAGCTGCCCGACGGCCTCTACGCCTCTGGCGAGCACACCTGGCAGAAGACCGGTGCTGACTGGACCCCTGTCCTGGAGCCCGGTCAGAGCCCGAACGACGTACCGGCCGGGCCGGATCCCCACGGTCTCAAGCGAGTCCAGTGGGCGCATTCACCGGTCAACGCCGTTGCCGACGACTGATCCATCGCCAAGAAGGGCCTGAATCCCGCCAACGATTTCGCGCTTGTGGCCGACCATCTGCCAGGGCGGTACCAACTCGGCGAAGTCCGCGATGAGACCGACGAGGTCAACGGTCGTATCACCGATCCGCAACAGATCAAGGCCGTCCAGTACGCCCGTACTCTTTCACCGACCGGGCCCAGACCTACGCCGACGTGGAGTGGCAAATCGGCGATCAGTTCAAGCCTCGACTGTCGATGCTCGAAGCCATCGCGAAGGTCAACAACACCCCCGTCGACCAGGCCCGCCTAGACCTGCTGCACCTGCGCACGAAGCACAACCGCAGCGCCTACCGGATCATGTCGGCCCTCAAGAAGCTCGGCCGCGATGACGCCCGACCCAACCTGCCCGAGCGCATCGCCGCCCTGCGCGCGAAGTGCCTCGACCTCCAGTCACAGTTGAGTGCCCCTGGCTACCACGGCGACCTAGACCGCTGGAACCTCGCGGCCTGCCCCCCGCCCGCCCCGCAGCACGGGGCGGGCCCACCCGCAGAGAAGACCTCCTGCCACACCGACCCCACTACGGGAGCCTGTCGTGCTCCGCTCCTGGGGGCCGGGAGACGTCCATCATCAAGCTCCCCTACCGGGACGACTGGGACTGCCCCGACACCGCGCCAACGAGAACTTGTCGAGCACCAACCTGCCCACCCTGCGCAAAACGATCGGAGACAGCCGATGATGACCGACCGCTGGCGCACAGGACGCCGCAACCCCCACGCCCTCGACCCGCACACACAATCTGACGGAACCCGGCCCCTCCTGGCCGACGACGGCGAACCCATCGCCCACGTCCGCTACTGGGCGGGCGGCCTGCACGACGACACTGGCAGCGCCGAACAGACCGGCCACCACCTCGTTCTGTGGACCCGCCGGGCCGCGTACACCACCGCGCGCCTGCTCGAATACACCGACCAGGCCATGGGGGACACGGCACCGTACCCGCGGCACACCCCGGACGGTGCCGTGTGGAACGAGACGGTAGCCCTGTGCCGGGCGCTCCTCAACGAACCCCGGCAGGAGAGCCGCCGGTGACCGACGAAGAAGTCCGCCAGCTCGTTGTCCACCCGGCCCTGTGGCCCACCCTCACCGACTGGCTGAACAGCAAGGGCCTGGACGTCACCCAGATCAGCCCGGCCGGTGAGGACCTGGCCACGTACACCGTCAGCCCCCGCACTCTCGGCCCGGCGGTGTGCCGGTCGCTCCGCTGTCCCCGGCCGGTGGTCAACTCCGCCGGGTTCTGCTGCCACGGCTGTGCCGCGCATTCCCGGTTCGGTGGGGAACTGCTGCACGGGGCCCGGTGCGATGACGCGAACCCCGCAGTGAAGGGTATCCCCGCCGACCGCGAGAACCGCGCTCCCCAGAAGGACATCCCTTGACGATCCCTGACCCCGCGAAGGTCGACGAGTACATGCGGACAGCCGAGCAACAGCTCCGCAACACCGACTTCCACCGCGGTGACGCCGCCGAACGCTCATCTGTGGCCCACGTCTGGCTGGACATGGCCAGACTCCAGCACGAGCGCGTCCGCGACTACGCGACCCTCACGAAGGAGACCTCGACCGATGTCTGACCCCACCGCCCCCAGTGACGAGGGCGCCCGCGCCGACATCCTCCGATGGGCCGCCCACCAACTCCGCCAGGTCCCCGTCGAGTGCACTGCCCTGACCGGCCCGGTCTGGTACGGGGCGGGGTGGAAGGACGCCACTGACCACCTGGAAGACCTGGCGGACGGGGAAGCCCACACCCCAGGTGATCATGACGAACGCTCCCCCCTGTACGAACGGATCGCCGCGGCCGTGCTCACCGTGCCCATCCGGCTCGGCCCGGCCACCATTCGCAACGCCCAGGCCGGGCAGAACGTCACCCGTCTGTCCGGCAGCGAGGCCGACCATGTCGCCCAGGTGGTGATGGACGTGCTCGCGAACAGGGCCGACACGCCGGGGGAGGGGCATGACCCGCGGACCGAGGTCGAAGCGCACTGGGGTGGTGAACCGGAACAGCTCATCGCCGCGTGGGAGGCCGACCGGGTTCAGTGGCGGTCCCTGGTTCGGGAACTGGAGGAAGAGAACCAGCGGCTCCGGAAGCAGTCCGCCCAGCGGTGGACGGCGTGGCGGTCCGCGTGCGCCCGCGCGAAAGAAGCCCGCGAGAACGAGCAGATGGAACGCTACTTCGCCCGCGAGTTCGGCGGGGACGTGATCCGGCTCCGCCGCCAGCTCACCCAAACCGGGGACTGGCGGGACGCCTACAACGAACTCTGCTCACGGCTCGCGTTCCACCTGGGCATGGTGAACCCCACTGGGGTGGGCGACCGCCAGGTGGAGGAACGAGTCCGGGACCTGAAAGCGGATGCCGCGACCGCCCGGGAAGCTGGCCGCCGGGAGGGCATGGCCGAGGTCGTCGCGCACCTGGACGACGTGGCTGCCGGTGCCCGCGCGGGGAAGGCCGCCGCCCACCCGGAACGCGCCGAACGAATGGGGCCCACCCGGTGGTGCCTGGTGACCGGCACAGCGCACTGGCTCGCAGCCCAGTACGCGCACGGGGAAGGGCTGCCGGTGCCTGACGCGACTGCCCGTGTGAAAGGGCTGGAGGCTGAGCTGCGCTGGGAACAGGGCCGCCACGCCTCGGAGGTGGTCAACCTCCGCGAGGAAGCAGCCGGGTGGAAACGCTGCTACGTCGCCCGGGAGCGGTGGGCCCACCAGCTTCAGCGTGAACTGTACGACCTGAAGATGACCAGCCGCCGCCGGGAGCTGACCCTGGTGGACCGGCTACGGCGCCGCGGTGAACACCTCAACCGGGTGCGGACCAACCACACACTTGCTGAGCTGGGGCTGGCACACCTGGCCGGTCTGCTGGACTGCGCTACCCGGTTTCAGGTCGGCTCGGCCGTCATCACCCCGCACAGGCAGGGGTGGCGGTGCGCGTGGCCGGACCCTGCCTGGCCCAGCGACCTTGACCAGGCCCCGGCCCTGACCGAGGACTTCCCGGATCTGCTGGGCGCGATCATCCACGCCGACAACCTCCAGGCGCCCGACCGGACTTGAGCAGATCGGCCTGGCACACCCGCAACTGTTGGTGTTCGTGGAGATGACGCTGCTTCTGGCCTCGGCGATGTCAGTGGTCGCCCGCATCAGCCGGGGCCTCAGTACCCGTTTCTTCTCCATTTTCGGTGGAGTTCGGTTGCCACCGATCAGGAAGTACGACGACTCCTGGCTTTCCGCTTGCAACCACTTCGAGCAGATTGGTGGGGCACACACCTACAGTGTGAAGGAAGCGCACCTCCCCGCGGATGAATCTCGCCTGGTCGAAGGACACCGTCCCGCTTCTGAACCCGGCCTGGTCGAAGGACACCGATCCGCCTCTGAACCCCGACCGGCGGAAGGAAACCGTTCCGGCGGCGAACTCGGCCCGGTCGAAGGACACCGTTCCGCTGGTGAATTTGGCTCCGTCGAAGGAAACCCTTCCTCCGGTGAATTTGACAACGTCAAGGGAAACTCTCCCTCCTGTGAACTCGGCGCTTTCGAAAGGTGACTGTTCAGGTCTCTCGGGCGGGTTGATCGGTTTGCCTGCGCGGCACGCGCCTAGCCTGTAACGATGAGCCCGTGACCTCCTCCGACCAGCCCGCGCCCTCCTACGAGGAGCTCGCCGCGCTGGTCGTTGAGCAGGCAGCCACGATCACCCAACTCCGCGCTGATCTGTCCCAAGCCAACGAGCGCATCGCCGAGCTTCAAGCCCGACTGGACAGCGACTCCACGAACTCCTCCAAGCCTTCCTCCACGGACCCCTTCGTCAAGCCGAAGCCGAAGTCCCAGCGCCGCCGCACCGGCCGCAAACCCGGCGGGCAACCCGGCCACCCAGGCCAAACGCGCGCCCAAACCCCGGACCCCGACCACGTGCTGGAACACCACCCCCACACCTGCGGTGGGTGCGGAGGAGACCTGGCCGGATCCGAGCAGACCGGGCTGGTGCGCCGCCAGGTCGTGGACCTGCCCCCCATCAAACCCACGGTGACCGAGCACCAGATGATCGAGCACACCTGCGCCTGCGGGGAGCGCACCCGAGCCAGCGCCCCCGAGGGGATCAACGCTCCGGTCCAGTTCGGAGCGAACGTGCGCGCGATGATCTGCTACCTGTACCTGGGCCAGTTCCTGTCCGCCAAGCGCACCGCCCAAGCCCTGTCGGACCTGGTGGGATGCCCCGTGTCGGCGGGCACAGTCGTGGACACCGCACGCCGGGCCGCCACCGCGTTGGAGGCCTTCACTCGCGCCGCCACCGAGGAGATCGCTTCCGCCCAGGTGGCGCACTTCGACGAGACCTCGCTGCGGGTGGGCGGGGGCCTGGTGTGGGTGCATTCGGCCTCCACCGGCAAGTGGAGCCTGCTGAGCGCCCACCCCAAACGCGGCACCGTGGGGATGGACGCCGCCGGGGTCCTGCCCGCCTTCGCTGGGTTGGCGGTCCATGACGCCTGGGCCCCCTATGACACCTATAAGGGTGTGGCCGCTCATGTGTTGTGCAACGCCCACCTGCTGCGCGAGTTGCAAGCGGTCCAGGACGCGGCTGGGGAGGGGGTGTGGTGCTGGGCCGGGCAGGCCGCTGACGCGCTGCGTCAGATGAAGCGCCTGGTCGATGCGCACCTGGCCACGGTCTCCTCGCTGGAGGGAATCGACACCGTGCGTTTGGACGGGCTGGGTCACCAGTGGCGCAGCGCGGTGGCCATCGGCCTGGCCCAGACTTCGGGCCGGGAGTCCAAGCTGGTGGCCAAGTTCCACGCGTTGGCCAGGCGGATGCGCGACCGGGAAGCGGATTACCTGCGGTTCACGGTCGATGAGCGGGCCCCGTTCGACAACAACGCGGCCGAGCGCGAGGTGCGGATGGTCAAGGTCCGCCAGAAGGTCTCGGGGTGCTTACGGTCCCTGGCCGGGGCCGAGTGGTTCTGCGCGGTGCGCTCCTATATCGCGACCGCCGCCAAGCACGGTATTGGCATGTTCGACGCCCTGGTCCACCTGGCCCAGGGCGAGTGCTGGATGCCCGAAACAGCTTGAGTCTTCTTCAGGACACCTGAACAGTCACTTCGAAAGAAACAACCCCGTCGGTGAATGCGGACCCGAAAAAGCCAACCTTCCCGCCTATGAACTCGGCTCGGATAAAGGACACCCTCCCTCCGACGAACTTAGTATTCCGGAAAGACACCGTTCCGCTGGTGAATTTGGCTCCGTCGAAGGAAACCCTTCCTCCGGTGAAATGAGCCCCGGACAGGTTGCCACCATCAAAGACAACACCGCTGAAGTCAAAGTTCTTGCCACGCCAGCGCGTGTCCTTCAGCAAGCGGTCACCGATGATCCGGATGACTGTGTGCCGCACCTCGCGCAGCCCGCTGAAAGCGAGGCGTTCGGCCCGGTTGTCCTTGACCTCCTGGAGTGAAGTGTTGCTCGGCAGGAGGGTTTCTCCAGTTGCTTCGGCTTCCGCGATGTCCTGTCCGTCTAGATCTCCCCTCCACCGTTTTGGAGGCGGGTCGTATGGCATGCGCAGGTAGGCGCACAGCACGTCGATGACCATCTGCACCAGGTCCTCGCGCCCCTCGGGGGCGTCGTCGGCCAGGTGGGCGAGGGCATGAACGCCAGCCAGGCGGACCGCTGCGTGTTCACTGCCTAGTTGCTCGCTGGCCGTGGTGAAGCGTTCGGTGAACAGCTTGGTGGTCTCGCGATCGGAGGCGCGTTCAGCGCGCACGTTGGCTGCTTCGGCGCGGACGGCGTCGGCTTCGGTGGTGCGCTGGCGCCGGTAGTGGATCACCAGCAGTGCTACACCGCCCAGGCCCGCCACCACGGCGAAGGCCCGGGTCGCGATCGAGTCCAAGGCCCTGGGCGGTAGCTGGTCTGGGGGAAGCGGGGTAGGCGCACCCATCACCCACCATGCCCCGGCGACGATCAGCGTCACCAAACCGATCGCCACCGCCCAGGCCACGCCAATCACCGACGCCAGTCGAGCCTCCTCGACCCACTTACGGAGCCCCAGGGGCATCCCATGCAGGATGGCCCAGATGATCCCGATCAGCGCGGCCGTGCACAGAGTGAGCCGCCCGGCGTGGGGGAGGGACCAGAACGCGTCCCACCCACGGGCGGCCAGCGGCCAGCCCGCCACCACGAAGACGACCAACCCTACGACGACCACAGAGCAGCGAACCGGGTTCTTCTGGACACGCGTGACCAGCGCGTCCCGTCTACGGGCGAACTCAGTCAGGGCGAGCCGGGGGCGGGTCCGCGCGAGGGGCGGAGGAGTGTCGGGTGAAGGCGGGGTCTCGGGGGGCATGACGGCACGGTAGCCAAACCCCCGCAGTCCTGGGGAGGTATCGCCGGAACTGGCCACCGAAGCTGGTAGGGGCAAGACGGCCTGTGAGAGCGAGGCCAACACCCCTCACCTGCGGATGTGCCGAGTGTGGGGTTACCGGCTGAAATTATCGAACGTATGGACGAAAAACCCCCGGAGTGCACCACGCTCACCCCTGGCCCTGTACCCGCCCGACTGCCCCAACCCAGCGGATTCATCCACAACCTCCGCCGGTTCACCGCGTGGCTGTTCGGCATGGTCGCCCTCACCCTGTGTGGAGCAGGCATCTGGCACGCCGACTGGACATACCTGTGGCTGCCCGTGCCCGCCATCGTCGCCGCCCTGGTCACCGACCCCGGAAAGGGCATGTGACATGGCCGGAGCACTCATCATCGGCGCCCCGATCCTCGCCGGTCTCGTCATCACCCTTGCCTTGTGGGGCCACCACACGAGCCGCGCCCGCGACCGTGGTACGGGCCTGCGCATCGAGTACTCCTCCGACACCCCCGGCGGGCCCCTGAGCTTCGCGAGCATCGCACCCCTGGGCGAAGCCACTGTACTCGTGGGACTGATCACTCAAGAGCGCCACGCCATGCTTGTGCGTATGGTGGAAGGCAGCGTTGATGAGACCGAAGCCAGGCCCTATACCGCCCCGACCAGGACGGATAACCCCATGACCACAGGCCACGAGGTCCCACAGGTCCGAGCACTCGCGCCCGATGAGATCGGCCGCTTCCTGAACGCCGTCTCACACCTGCCCCAGGCTCGGGACCGCGCTATCTGCCGCCTGCTCCTCCACGCCGGGCTGCGCACGAGCGAACTCATCGCCCTGAACACCCACCACGTCCATCAGAAGGTCGTCCATGTTCCCGCGGTCAAGACCCCCGCCAGGGTCGTGACGATCACCGACGAGGCGACCCTTACCGACCTCTCCGCCGTCTTGGACGAACGTGAACCCGACTCACGGATCATCCACCGCCTCTTCATCACCCACGCCGGAGAGCGGATGTCCGCAACCATGGTGGCGAACCTCATCCGCCGCACTGCCCAGCACGCAGGCCTCAAAGCAGGCCCGGCCACGCTGCGTCACACCTACAGGGAAACCCTGGTCCGCGGGGAAACTTCGCCGGACGTGGTGGCTGAGCGCATGGGGCACGCCCCGGCCCTGACCTGACAACCCCACGGAGGACACCAAAAGCCCGCAATGACCGGTGCCGCTCAGCGACCGTCCCGCTGAGCGCCACCTCTACGCCTACAACTCGCCACCCAGGTGGCCGAGCATCGGCGCCTCATCGTGGACCTTCTCGGTGCCCCGAGCGGTCTTCCACTGCACATACTCAACCACTCGCTCCATGATCATCCGGAACTGGTCGATCTGTCGGTCATCCGTGTAGTCGGATTGAACGCCCATGAAGTCATTGTTAGAAGCGAGCATGGGAAAACGCCTCGGTTCGGCACGGGCTCGCGCTCGATCCCGCTTCTGCTCCTGCAACAACGCGATGCCTGCCTTGCGTTCGTCGTATTCCTGCTTAGCGTCAGAGAACTCAAACTCCAGGAACCCGCCTCCGAGCACCTCATCCGCATTCACTCGACGCTCCTGCTCGTAGTACCTCACAGTGGCTTCCACCTTGTGAGCGGTGTGGTCGCCCTTGTTCGTCAGCCGGTACACACCCGGCTCCACGAACTCGCCTTCCCAGCGCACGTCGTGCCGCTCGGTTTCCCGCTCGTTTTGCTGCTTGAACAGGTCGTTGGCTTCCTTTGCGAGGTCGTTCGCTGCCCGAGCGATGTCGTTCGCCTCGATCGCTGCTTCCTTCGCTCCCTCGCCCGTGGTGAGCGCTCGCTCAGCGACCTCGTTCGCCTGCCGAGCGAGCGCTTCCATCCGCTCAGCGATCCCGTTCGCCTTCTCCGCGAGCGTGTTCGAGCCACGAGCGATCCGGTTCGCTTCCTCGGCCGCCGCCTTCGCGTCCTCAGCGACCTCCCGAGACGCCTTGTTCTGCTTGAGCACCCACAGCGACACCAGGATCGCAGCGAGGGGCATCAGGTCGGTCCATGTGAACGTCGACCTCGCCCGCCCCCACACCGTCACCGCAACGTCGCCCAGCCAGGCGAGCACATCCGCGCCCACAGCACCTCCACGTGTCCTATGCCCGCACTCCAGCAGGCCGAGCATCAGGCTAGAACGCCACGGTGACACCCCTACACATACTGCGCATTCCATGCGCCCCAGGGCATGACAACTGTGAACACGGTGTCCTATGGCTACTCTGAGGCCCCCTCACCCCCTTGGCGTGGCCGGACGGCACACGAAGCGAGGCCGGACCGGATGGGTCATACCGAGGAGAACGCCCTGGAAGACGCGATTGAGGAGGGTGAAGACGAAGAGGAGTAATGGAACACCTAGCCCACCCTCTGGCCCGCCCACCCGGCCGAAACTGGATCAACGAGGCGATCAATGAATGGGAGGACGGCGCCATCAGCATCCGAGCCGTCCTTACCGGTGCCTACCAGCAGTGGATCGGCAACGACTACCCCGCCCCTGACCCGATCGCACAAACCCTACGGAGACCCCAATGCCGCGCACCGTCGACCACATCGTCCACACCCACCAGATCGCCCGCCAACGCCTCGCCCAGGGTCTTCCTGTCTGGGCCCGCGACATCAACCTGCGCGACGTCTTCCATAACGAACGCCTCACCTTCGAGGAAGGCCGCGACGCCATCGTCAAGCGCCTCAAGAACACCCTCTTGTGCCAGCAGGCCGACGTCGCCGAGTTCAACGGCGTCTACGAAACCATCAACGACCTCGGCCACGCCGAAGACCAGGAAGAGTTCGACGGCTGGCGGGACGAGCTGTACGACCTCGCCGACACCGACCGCGTCAACATCCGCACCCGCTGACCCGCCTGACAACGACCCAAGGAGAACCCGATGCTGCGTAACACCGACCACATCCAGCCCGGCCGCGAATTCTACAACCTGCACCCGCTCGACCAGACCCACCTGCTGGTGGCCGCCTACGACGGCGGCGATCGTGTCGACGTCACCGACACCAATGGGAAGCGCCCCCGCAACATCCTCGCCTCCAGCCTCCGACCGGACACGACCAAGCCCAACGGCGAGCCGTACAAGACCGGCTACGCCCCCGCCTGACCGCCTGACCAACGAAGGAGACCGCATGGCACGCAACATCACCAGCGACGGTTACCGCTTCTACATCAACGGCGAACCCTCCAACGCCGTCGTCGCCCACAAGGCCCTCGTCGAGGACCTCGGCATGGCCGACCGGGCCGAGCGCATAGAACTCCTCGTATCCATCAAGCAGATCCCCCAGGAGACCCCTCGATGAGTGCCCGAACCGCAAGCGTCTGCATCCTCACCTGCGACCACCCCGGCTGCCCCCGGATGGTCGACCAGCCCGAAACATGACTACTGCCCCGAGCACGGGGAGGAGAAGCCGTGAACGCCTACACCCCGCAGGCTGGCGACCTCGTCCGTGACCACGACGGTGAAATCTGGTTCGTGTTCGCGTGCGAGGCGTACCCCGACAACCTGTACGGCATCAACGCCCACTACGACCCTGGACTGGCCGGACAACCCATCCACGCCTTGGAAACCAACTGGGGGCCGCTCCGCCTGGAACACAGGCCCACCTGACCTCGCCCACGACGAAGGCCTCCCCTGCGCTCATCAGCCACACCCGGCCCTGCCGGGCCACCTACCAACTTACGGAGCGCCACAGGTTTCGCCTTAGCGATCGTGTCCGCACCACCATCACCCTCACCTCCGCCCCGGGCTTCCCACCCGAGCACGCCATCCCTGCGGGCTCCCTCGTAACCATCACCAGCATCAACGACCGCGGCGAGTACATCGTCGTGATCGACGACCACGTCTACACCGAGGGTCTGAACTTCTCCGCGGGCGAGATTGAGGCCATCTGATGCCCATCTGCATCACTCCGTCCGGTCACACTTCACTGCCCCGGCGATCAGGGATGGGTATTACCCAGTGGTCACCCATGCCCTAGTTGCACTGCCCTGAAGCCCCGGTACCATTCACACCTCGTTGAGTCCATGGTTGATTCCTCTTCTATATAATGCCCATTTAGTGGATCATTGAATGTATGGAAGGATGGGTGATGAACCAGGATGAAATCGACGCCGACGGGGGAGGGGGCAGCCGAGCGGGCCGTCGGGCAGAGGAGCCCGAAGCAGCGGCTGCGCTGGCCGCTGGCCGCCATGATCGTCGTCGCGTTCGCGTGGCGTCTGCTACGTGGTGGTGCGCATCGACCTGCTCGCCCCACTCCTGGCCTAGGTCCCTTCGGTCAAGGCCTTCGTGGCCTGGTGCATCGAGGATCCCTGGTGCGATTGGAGGGCCGTCATCGTCTTTTTCCTGTCCAACCTCGGCATTTTCGCGATCCTCGAAGAGGACCTGGGGGTGAGGTTCTGATGCTCCGCAATTCCCGCTTCATCGTCGGCCTCTGTGTACTGGTTGGCGTCTCCATCGCAGGTGTGATCGCCTGGGTCACCGGCTTCTTCTCCCGCCTCGCCGCCGACGTCTGGGGCCGACTCCTGGACGCCATCGACGGCTTGAGCGCCAGCGGCCTCCTGGCCGCTGTCGGAGTCGGCGCCGCGATGCTCGCCATCGTCCTCATCGCCGTCATAGCCATCACGGACCACTGAGTCCGCTCAGAACAGGTAGGAGCCCCGAGGGATCGTTCCTCGGGGCTCCGTTTTTCTCTCTGTCGGTTGAGTGGCTCTCCGTGGCCCTCACACCACGGCGAACTCGCGCCGGGTCTCCGTGATTCCGTCGAGCACGCCGTGGCAGGCGTCGAGGCTGCGGTTGACGCTGCGCGAGGCGGAGAACTTCAGCACCGAGTAGTCGCTGACGCTCTCCTTGCCGAAGCGGACCTTGTGCCCCTTGTGGTCCTGCCTGTAGAACCGACCGAAGCCATTGAGCACGACCACGTCGCC
The DNA here is from genome assembly GCF_014201115.1 of Nocardiopsis metallicus. Classification (GTDB taxonomy): domain Bacteria; phylum Actinomycetota; class Actinomycetes; order Streptosporangiales; family Streptosporangiaceae; genus Nocardiopsis; species Nocardiopsis metallicus. The sequence goes on along the minus strand of NZ_JACHDO010000001.1, from coordinate 2,822,448 downwards.
TCCGGCCACGGAGTCGATGAGCTCACCCATGAGCGCTTGGTGGGCCTGGCTCATCGTCTTGATCGACAGCCCCGACCTCCTCGCCGCGCGTGAGATGAATTCGCGCTTGTTGATGCGCCGGCTCGTCCCTGTTTCCATGGCCTGCCCACTGCTCCTCGACATCGCATCCTTCCCTGAAAGCCAGTCTGTCCGACTCGAATGACGATGCGCAGGACCCCCAAAGTCCTGTTCATCGTCGATGAATAGTCATTCCATCTCCGGCCCCAAATCGCTGGACTGCTTGTCACGGTACGACACCGACTCGACCCGCACCTCGCCGTCATCTCCCGTGATCACGCGGTCCTTCCTGTTGTCGAAGGCCTCCTGCTCCTTGATTCGATGAGCGGCCTGGAGCCGGGCCTGCACATTCATCTGCCCGAACTCCATCATCGAGCTCAGCGACTGCTTTAACCCCGTCTTCATCACCCCCTGCCGCCGCTGCATCGCCTGGCGCTGCTGGGACCACCGGGCCCGGTCGTCAGGCTTGACGTAGCCGAACATCTCAGCGAACTTCGAGCCCCGCTCGTTGCGCTGCTGCATCGCGTCTTCCGACATCTCTCCTACCTCTCCTCTCGCGCTTCATCCCCGACCCCTCAGACCGGCTGGGGATCCTCATGGGCGGTGTCGTAGTCCCGAGCCGACTCATACGCCGGGCCCCCGTCGGCTCCGGCGTAGTACTGTCGCGGCTTCGCCTTCATCGCAACGATGAAGTCCCGCGGATTGTCCGCGGCGTCCTTGAGCACCGCCTTCCAGTCGGAGCCGAACCGCTTGTGCATGAGGTCCTTGACCTCCGGGCACTGCTCGGCGACCTCGTCCATGGCGTTGGCATAGGCCATCGAGTACGCCGCCCGCTGGGCCTCAGGTTCGACGCCGTCGACGGTCATCGTCGCCATCATCACCTCGGATTGCTCGACGGCCATGCGCACGCCGGCGGGGGCCCCGCGCAGGTCCATGCCCTGCATGCGTCCGGCAAAGCCAGCCATGTACCCGATGGTCATCTCCCGAAAGTGCTTGCCGTCGGCCCTGCCGTCCTTCATGTCCTTGCTCACCGCGTCGGCGAACGAGATCCGCATCGTCTCGGAGATCGCCGAGCTGTGCTCATCGCGCGTCATCGGCGGGCGCAGGGAGAAGGTCGCCTCACGCGGCATCCTGGCCCCGATGTGGTTCACCCAGCCCCCGCGCCACTGCTCATCCCGGACCCCGGTGGCTTCGTCGATGCGGTAGTCCTTGATGATTCGTCCATGGGCGGTGCCCTTGAACATCGTCCACAGCTCCGGCTCGTGCTCCATCCGCGCCCCGACCATCTTCTTGACCCGGTCGACGACGTCCTGGCGTTCGAGGCCGTCGTCCTCGAACTGGGCCCACAGGTGCGAGCGCAGCTCCTTGTAGGACTGGTAGATCTCCTGCGATTCCGTCTCCGGGTTCCGCATCTGGACGAAGGCGTTCTCCATCAGACCCAGCTCCGTCAGAGCCGCCGACTCCGGGGTGTAGAGCTGCCGCTGGCCGCGCTCACGATAAAGCAGGTCGTCGTAGCGCTTGCGCCACTTCCTCGACAGCTGGGCGCGCGCGTCGGTCGAGCCGACCAGCCGTGCCCTCTTCTCCTCGTCGACGACCCCGCTGAAGAAGTCCCGGCGGCGCTCGATGCCCTTCTCGACCGCGCCGACCCTCGAGCGGGTCTTGGTGTCGATGCGGTCCTGGATCTTCTCCCTGAGCCGGTCGACGTGCGGGCGGACCTGGTCGCGGAAGTCTTCAGACAGCAGCGCCATCGACATCATCATCCCCACGGCCTGGATGACCGAGTTGGTGTTGACCCCGCGCGAGAGCGGGCGCAGACAGCCCTGCACCATCATCTGCACGTAGACCTGCTGCATGGCGTCGAGCTGCTTGGCCGCCTTCTCCTCGGTGAAGCCGGGCACGAAGATCTGCGAGCGCCTGAGGGAGTCGAGGTACTCCTCTCCGGCCAGCCTCGCTTCGCTGCGCAGCTTGAACAACTGTTCGCGCTCGCTCGCCTTCGGGTCGTCGGTCGCCGCCCGTTCCTCGTCCCTGGCCCGCTGCTCCTCGTGAACAACGATCGTGGCCTGCACGCTCTCGCTGAAGAACTCTCGCGCCTTCCTCCTGCTCTCCTCCCAGGCGCGGCGGGCCCTCTGGCCGGTCGTCGGCCGCTCCTCGGTGGACTCGGCATCGATCGGTGCCTCGTCGGCCGGTCCCGGCCTTGGGGGGTAGACCGTTCCGGGGCCGGGGGGCGGCTGCGCCTGGGTCCTCTCGGCCGCCCACTCGTCGGCGTCGATCCGCCCCTGCCCGTCTACGGTCATAGGCGTGCGGCCCACCGGCACCGTTTCCACGTCTCCCAGGCGCTTGCGCTCGCTCATGTCACAACCCCATTCCTTCGTCGTGCTCGCCTGCCACGGGCTGCTTGATGTCGATCGAGGGTGTGTACTCCGGCCGGCCGCCGACGACCACGGCCTGGGCTGAGCGGCGATTCACCTGGCGTGTGCGCGCCTGGTCGACGCTGTCGGCGAGCACGTCGCGCTTGAGTATGGCTCTCTTCACCGCCGGTGCTTCGACGCCCGTCTCGGCCTCGGTCGACCAGGTCCGCGCTCGGGCCGTGGGGGCCGGGGCGAACTGCTCGTTACCCGGTCCGTCGTAGACGTTCTCCCGGGCTGCGGCCGCGGCCACAAGGGTCTCGAAGTCACCGCCGTAGGCCATACGGTCCATGACGGTGCCGACCAGCGATTTGTCTTCCTCGAGGTTGCGCACCAGGCCCGTGTCCGAGTCGGTGAGGGCCTCGGCCACCCGCTGGACGTACTCGGGGTTGACCCGCACGTTGAAGCCGTCGGGGGCTTCGTAGAAGGTCTGGAACTGTTCGGCCCACTCCGCGGTGCTCGCCCGCACCGGCTCGCCCTCGACGAACTCGGGCTTCCACTGCCCAACGCCGACGTGTTCGAGCTTTCGGCCCCGCCACAGATCGCGCCCCGGGCCCTGGAGCATCTCGTACTTGTGTCGAGCCTCGTCCGCGTCGTGCTTGGCCTGGAGAATCGACTGCGTCACCGGGTAGGTGACCTCGAGGACGGCCTTGAGGTCCTCCCCCCTCAGCGCGCGCACCGCCCGCTGGCTGTAGGATCCGCCGAGGCCGGTGCCGTGAGCCTTGATCGCCGTGGCGAACATCGATGCCTCTTGGTCGGCCTTCGTGATGCCCGGCTCCCCGTGGTCGACGTCGTGCCAGTCACCGGCGTCGTCGACCCGCAGGCCGAACTTCTCGGCGTAAGAAGCCAGTTTCCCGAGGCTGCCCTTGGCCCCGGTGTCGACGCAGACGGCCTTGACGCTCTCGACGTGGTTGTAGGCGCTGGAGAAGTCCAGGGCCGAGCCGAACTCGCGTGACTGGGCACTGCGGTAGAGGTTGGAGAGCTGTTCGGTGACGTCGAGGCGGCGGACGGCGATCGACTCGGCCGACTCTCCGCCGCGCTCGGCGGCCAGCAGCAGGTTCGCCTCCGACCTCAAGATGTTGAACTCCTCGGCCAATTCTGGGGCCTTCGACACCGCGACCTGGGTGTCGAGCGCGACGTGCATCGCCAGTGGGTGCGTCCCATCAGGGCCGACGACGCCGGTGTCAAGCAGGTTCGCCGACACCGAGAACTTGGCCATCGCCTCGTCCTTGGCCGCCTGTGAGTGGAGCTTGACCACCGCCACGGCGTCGCCGTCGAAGTCGCCGTCGAAGCATTTGTCCATCACCGGGTTGATCGCCGCGCCGGTCAGCCGCTCGTCGAGAGCCACGCGCAGGTAGCGCACGCCCGAGTCGCGCAGGACAGGGTCGCGCCAGACCAGGGCGTGATCGCCCTCTTCGAGGCCGAGCCGGGCTGCCTTGTCCGGCGACAGCGCCACCTGATCGATGTCCAGCCTGGGGTCGGCCGTCCACACCATCGTCGCCGAGTCCGACAGCCGCGAAGCCATCAGCCCGGTCTTGAAGACGTTGTTCTTGCCGGTGAGTACCCGCGAGGTCACATCGGTGGTGATCGCTTCGAAGGAACGCTGGGCCCGCTGGACAGTCGTTGACATGTCCGCCAATAGCTTCGAGCGCTTGTCGTTGGTGAGTTGCTCGTTCGCGAGCTTCTCCTGCATGAACCGGTACCGGCAGGACTCGACGAAAACCTGCTGGTAAGACCGGGTGTAGTCGTGCATCACCGAGGTTCCGTCATCGAACTCCTGGCCGCTGCGCAGGTGCGAGGAGAGCACGGGCAACTTCCAGCTGGTCACCGAGGCCTGTTCGGTCTGCTCGCCGGTGGGGAAGGTCAGGGCGAAAGGCAATTCGAGGTCGCCCCCGCGGTCGCCGATGAGGTCGCCGAAGGACTTGCGCATCGCTGCGGTGTTCAGCCCTGGCGTCCGGGTCGATCTGCCTGGCTTCGTGCGGACGAGCTCAGGCATCGGGATGAACCGGCGCGCCGGCGACTCCTCGCCGGGCTCGGCCTGGCCGACCACCCGCAGCGCTCCGTCGGCGTCCATGTCGAGGCCCGCCACCCGCAGGTACTCGCGCACGTTCGACTCCGGGCCGGTGTTGTGCCCGTAGAACTCCCGCATGATCGCCGGGCAGCCCTTCGACCCCAGCGCCCATGCGAGCTGACTCGAGGCTTTACGGCCGTGTCCGGCCTGGATCGCCTCGTCGTCGTAGATCTTCGTCTTTTCGTCGACGGCCATGTGGGTGACCACGAAGCGCATCTGGCCCACACCAGCCTTGGCCGCAACACTCGAAAACTCGCTGAGCCTCTTCCCGCGCATCGCCGGAGCCTTCAGGGTCTCGACGTCGCCGGCCATGAGCTCTCGGGCCGATCCTGCGTTGCGGCGCGAGATCAGCGAGAACGGGCTCATCACCACGTCCATCTGCGGGTTCTCGCGAAACCATGCGACCTCCTCGGCAATATCCTGTGCCTCGGCGTCCTCGATACTCATCGACCGATCGACGACGAGCGAGACCACGCCCTTGTTGCCGTGCAGGTCGGAGAGCTTGTCGCCGACAACGAGGGGGCGCAGCTGCCCTTTGGCGCCGCGGATCTGGTGGGCCGCGGCGAACTCCTTGGACACGACGATCGGGTCGTCGGCCGTCCAGCCGCCGAAGGTCATCATCGCCGTGCCCGCAGGCTCGGTCACCTTTGACGACTGCATGATCGTCGAGGCCGTCATCTGCTGACGGTCGAAGGGGTCGTAGGCCAAAGTCTCCAGCTCGGACCGGGTCATGAGTGGGGCGCGGGCACCGGTGAGGGTTTCTGGGTCGCCGGGTACGATCGAGCCGTCGGGGGAGACCTCAGCGTCGGTCGTGAGGTAGCGGACGATGCCCTGGTTGGTCGCCCCGCCGGTCATCACGGGGTCGAAGTAGCCCTTTGGTGCAGGGACGCGGTTAGCGCCGGTACCGGTGAGCACCGTCATGTTCCGCCCGCCGGTGAGTGCCCAGGCGTCGAAGTGGTTGTCGTCGGCCGGGTCGGTGCGGTCCCGCCCGGCCCGGTACTCGGCGTAGACGGTCGAGCCGGCCTTGACCTCATTGCTGTAGCGGATTCGTTTCGCCTCGGTCGACAGGATCGTCTCGATCCACGGGTCCACGCGGGAGCTGACCTCGCCAGTGGCGGGGTCGATGCTCAGCACGGTGGCTCGCTCGATGAAGTCGGTTGGGTACTTGGTGCCGTAGAGCTGCGAGTAGACACCGTTGAGACTCGATGGCTCGCCGACATCGCTGCGGGTGGCCACGAGGTCGCCGGCGATCTGGTGGGCGATGCGCTCGTGGACGAGCTGTTCGTAGCCGCGCAGCACTGTACGCTCCTCGACCGAGGTCGGCCGCTGCCCTGGCGTCGGGGCCCGAATCCGTGCCTGGTAACCAGGCACGATGAGCGCGTTCTCGCCGGAGGCGAACCGCGTGACGATCTCGCCGTGGTCACCGACGTCGAAGACCTGCCCGATCTGGCCCGACACCGGTACCCGCGACCCGCCGCGGCGCTGCTTCTCGGCGGTGTAGGAGATCACGCCCTTGTCGTCGATGAGGATCGGGCCGGGCGCAGTGCCCGAGCGGGCCAGCGAGTCGTGGACGGTCGTGCCGACGCGCTGGATGAACTCCGACGGGTGAGCCTCGATCGGCACGGCCGTCTCGGCGTTGAAACGGACCATCCGGTCTTTGAACCGCGTGGTCTGGAAGCCGGTACCCATCATCTCGGCCGGATCGACCTCGGCCCGGCGCAGCGCCGCGGCGAGGTTGTCGAGGTTCGACCACTGGCCGACCGAGCTGGTCATGTACTTGGCCACTCGGCTCGGGTCGAAGCGCTGGTCGACCCACTCACCGTCGATCTGGTGGGTCTCGGCCTCCCAAGTGCCGATGAGTTCGAAGGGCACGTCGGCCGCGTGGTCACGGATGACCTCCTCGGGCGAGCCACCGTAGACGAGGTTGCCCAGGCCAGCCTCGGCGGACTCGCCAATGGCCTCGAGCCTGTCGGCGTACATCTCCTCGGTCGCACCCGGTCGCAGCAGCGAGGTCTGCTCTCCGGTGAGCACGTCCCAGTAGGAGCGTTGGATCGCGGCGACCTCGGCGTCGGCTGAGTACTCCGGGGGTTCGAACTCGACGAGGTTGAGGCCTTGCGAGCGCTGGGCGTGGAACGAGTCGATGATGCCCTCGACGTCGAGGGCCGACTGGAGGTTCACCCGCGCCGACTCCACAGCCGCCCGGCCGTAGGCCTCGGCCGACTCGGTGTCGACGAAGTAGGTCGGCAGTGTCCGCGAGGTGTTCTCCCGCCGCAGCAGGACCTTCGAGCCTGAGCCGCGCGCGTAGTCGTCGACGACGAACATCGACTCCTTGTCGGTGTAGTAGGCATCGGGGACCTCGACAGGGCCCGAGCGGCTCGACTCGGTGTGCGTGGCGCCCAGCACCCCGACAGTTGCTCCCGGGATGTCTTTGCGCCCGACGGACTGCCCCTGGGCGAAGCGCAGTAGGGCAACGGCCTCGTCGGGGCTCGCCGAGTGCAGGGCCACGCCGCCCTTGACCCAGTGGTTGGTGCTGTAGCGCGAGACCAGGCCGTTGTCGTAGATGCGGGCCCCGGCGAAGTCCTCGGACTCTCGGGACTCGGTGAGGCGGATCTCCAGGCCCGTGTCCGCCAGGACGGCCTTGATCTGGCCGGGGTTGATGTCACGGACGACCTCGTAGGCGGTGCCCTGGGCCTTGAGCTCGTCGAGCACGGCCACGGAACGGGCCACGGCGGCCTGGGACATGAAGCGGTTGCGGTCGATGCGCCCGGTGTGCGGATCCCGTCCGCCGTCGAGGACCCAGCCGCGGACCTGGTTGTACTCGGCCTCGCTCATCTTGTCCATGAAGGCGGTCAGCCCCGAGGCGTCGTCGTAGATCATCGCCCGACCAGCCTCGACGGCCTTGCCATCATCGATGCGCCACAGCATCGCGTTGCCGTGCTGTGGGGCCGCGACCCGGCCGACCTCGCCGCCGGTCATCTTCGTCACGACCTCGTCGGGTAGATAGGACAGCGCGGTGCCCCCACGCTTGACCGTCGCCCGCTCGGCCCACTCGGGGTCGTAGGGGCTGATCGGCAGCCGCGCCGACTTCGGGTTCGTCTCACCGCCGACGCCGGTGGCCCGGCTGAAGTCCCGCTGCAGCGCTCGGTAGCGCTCGTCGGCAGCGGAATGGTTGCCGAACTGGGGCTCGTAGTCGCGCACCGACTCGCCCAGTGCCTGATCGATGGCGCTCAGGCAGTCCCGGATACCCAGCTTGGGATGGGCCAGGCGCTGTGCCGTCGCTGGCAGACCCTCTGCCTCAGGGATCTCCGGGAGCCCGGCGAGGATCCCGTCGACCCGGGACCGGATGGCTTTGGCCTGGGAGATCGGCACGATCTCCGACGTCTGCTCGCGAGCGTGGTCGATGGCCTGGTGGAAGACGAATTCGTAGAAGTACCTCCGCAGGCCGTGCGCAGACTTCATGTCTCTGCCTCCTCTGGGGCTACGGGTTACATGATCATGTATAGCCCATTCGACTGACCATTGACAATCATCGGTGACTGCTTTGAATAAGCATCTCAGTCACTATTGATCGCCGATCCCCCTAAGCCCCAGAGACGACCGAACGCCCCCGGCCGCGTCCAGCCCGGGAGCGCCCCTCATCGACACCGCGCTACGCCGGATGGGTCTCCTGGCGCATCTCAACGGCCATGGCCCGGTCGAACGCCCCCTCGGCGAGCACTTCCCACGACTCCAGTGAAGCGAGGTACTGGTAGAAGGCCGCGTGGATCTTCACTGTCGCCAGGCTGCGCAGGTCTTCCTCGGTCAGCTCCTGCTCGGCGAAGGCCCTGGAGTCCTTGTCATCGAGGTGCCCGTTGATCCGCTGGGCCGCCTCGGAGTACGTCGCCGAGCGCACCGGCGAGATGTAGGCCACCGACCCGTCGGCGCTGCGCAGCTCACCATCGCCGCCGACCGAGAAGTGCTCATCGTCGTGCTGCATCTCGAGCATCACGTGCTTGTAGGCCTCGGCCAGCGGCACGTCGAGCGTTTTGAGCTTGGCCGCGCCGTTGCGGTGTACGAGCATCCCCTTGCTCACCAGCCCCTCGGCGTAGATGAGCTCCTCACGCCTGGACTCGTCGGCCTCGAGGTCGTGGACCTCGGCGGCCAGCTCGACGTTCTCGATCCACTGGTCGTCGTCGGTCATGATCGAGGCCTCGTAGTCGTCCGGGTCCATCATCACCGCCGCATCGGGGTCCAGGCCCTCGTCCTTGGCCGCCAGGCCGCGGATGATCTCCATAACCTCGTCGGCGTAGAGGTCGGGATCGAGACGGGCGATCTCGATGTCCTCATAGCCGTAGGCGTCCTGGTACTGCTGCTTGGCCTCGGCGGCCCACATCGCCTGGGAGATCCGCTTGTCCAGCAGCTTCTTGAAGTCCGGCTGATTGAGCTTGACGTCGAAGTCGACGGCCGTCGACAGGGTCGGGATCGTCTGCAGTGTGTACTCGTCGTGGCCGGCGTGACGGATCGTGTTCTTGAACAGCCGCCAGCTCATCGGCAGTATCGTCTCGTTGCGGTTCCACACCGGCGCGTCGCCGGCGCGGAAGACGATGCTGTTGCGCTCGGGGATGAAGTACATGTCGTTGAACTTGATGAGCGGCTCCTCCTGTGCGCTCATCGTGTATGACACGGCCCCCTGCGTCTTGCCACCGATGACCTTGTTCATGTCCTGCGTGATCTGCTTGGAGTCGCGGTAGACCCGATGGGTCTTGCCGCTCATCTTCTCCAGGGTCTCGAGCATCGAGTCGTCGGTCGACTTGAGGAAGATGATGTTCGAGGTGTTGCCCTGGACGATCTTGTCCACGGAGTCCCCGTAGACGTCGCGCAGCTGCTGCAGGGTCTGAAGGATGAGCGTGAACTGTTGCTCTTGGCCGAGGCCGATGGACAACATCGTTTGGAAGCTCTGGATACCCTCGCCGTCACTGGACAGGTTGCCGAGTTCGTCGAGCATGAACCGGGTCTTGTACAGCGGCTTCTGGTTGCTCTTGGTCATGTAGCTCTTGTCGAAGTTGAGGTCGACGAGCTGTTTGATGAGGATGAGCACGATCTGGGCGTACTGGGTCAGGTGCGGCGGTGTCACCAGGAACACCGCCTTGGTCTTCTCCGAGTACCGCACCATCGTCTGCTGGATCGCCCGCGCCCTGCCCTGGACCCGCTCGGGCACGACCGAGTCGGCCAGATTGAGCTTGTCCTGCGGGTACGTCGTGTTCGACGGCTCGAACGACAGGATCGTCCCGTTGGCCTTGCCGCCCTCGCGTACCGGGCGCAGCTCGCGGATGACGCCGTCCTTGACGATCTTCTCGCCGGTGACCTGTTCCTTGACGAAGTGCCGGCCGTTGAGCGAAAGCTGGTAGCTCTTCTTGAAGTGGAAGTAGAAGGTGCGCACCAGCATCTGCTTCTGGGCGTCGACGAGCTCGAGCTTGACCCAGGCCTCGTCGGTGGGGAACTTTCCCTCGAAGTAGTACCGGGCCCAGCCCTCGGGGGTGACGACGTCCTGATGCTCGAAGTCCTTGCCCAGCGACTCGGAGAACATGGGGTCGGAATAGGCCGACCACTTCGCCAGCATCTCGCGCATGAGGTTGTCGCGTTTGAGGTAGTTCTGCGAGAACCGCACGCCCATCCGCCGCGGGAAGGACAGACTGCCGAGGTCGGTCGTCTGCGACGGCCGACCCGAGGTCAGGCGCGAGATCGTCGGGTCGGAGAAGAACGACATCGCGGTCAGGGCGATGCCGTAGACGCTCGCGATCATCTTCTCGGCTCCGGCCATCGCACGCAGCGCGTTGTCGGCGTTGCCGATGAGGGTGCGCACCGTGTTGGTTGGCAGGGCCGCCGTGGCGTTGAAGTACAGCGTGAGCATGTCCTGCTCGGGCTTGCCCTCCCACAGCGGCGACTGCGCCTCGACCCGGCGCTGTTCGGCCTGCAGGCCCTCCTCGTCGTTGTCGAACTCGCCCTTCTTCACCCGCTTCTCGAGCTCGACCTCCGGGTTCTTCATCTTCTTCGACGTCAGCTGGACGAACATCTGGTAGCAGTTGTAGAGCGTGACCTTGCCCCACATCTCGTCGAGGCGCTGCTCGAGGACCTCCGGGGGCATGTCGGTGGCCATGGTGAACTCGCGCAGCTCCCGCTCCTCCTCCATGTAGACGTCGATGAGGCCGTAGGCCGCGCGTTTGAATGAGTTTCCGGCGGCCTTGGGCCACACCGGATCCTCCCCGCCGGAGACGGGGAAGAAGACGTCGCTGATGTTCTCCACGTACTGGGCGCACTTGGTCGACTCGCCCTCTCGGGCGGCGTCGGCGGCCATGCCCAGCGGGTTGTTGATGTTCGTCTTCACCGGGTTGATGAGGTTGAACTGGACCGGCTCAAACCCGCGCATGACGAAGGGCACGTAGTTCTTGACCAACAGCTCGCCCTTGGGGTCATTGATGATCATGTTCGACGGCCGCTTCTCCCGGCTCCACATGTCCAGGGTCGGCTCGATGATCGTCTGGCCTTTGCCGCCTCGGGTGATCGCCAGGACCATGGTGTTCACCGGAGCGGTGTCGACAATGTAGGCCCCGGCCGGGCGCTGGACCTCGTAGTCGGGGAACGTCCAGTCGTCCTTGATCAGGTCGGCGACGGTCTTGTATTTCCCGAGTTTCTCCCGCGCCTTGCCGTCCGGGTTGTACGGGATGACGGTGGTGTCGAAGCGCTTCCGCAGCGGCTTGCCGTCGCCGCCCTTGACGTCGGGGACGCCGGATGCTTCGAACAGGGCCTCGCCGAAGTCTTCGTCGATGAGTGGGACGGTCCGGGTCTTGACGTTGCCGTCGGTGTCCTCAAGGGGGTCGCCGGCGTAGTAGAGGATCTCGCCGTCCTCGTCGATGATGTCGTCCTCGGCCCGCTCGACGAGATCAACGGTACCCAGGCCCTTCTTCTTGAGCATGGTGTGGCTGATGACTGACGAGACCTGCACGGCCGAATGCGCACCGGCGTCGGGGAAGTAGTCGAACTTCTCCATGATCTCTTCGGGCAGCGCGATGTGCTGGTCGTTCTGGTGCTGGTTGATGTCGTCGGTGTCGTGCATGAGGTTCTCGGCGCTGACCCGTCGGGTCACCAGGGTCGAGATGACCAGGGCCACGGCCAGTCCTGTGCCTACCGTCATGAACAGCTTGAAGCCGGTCACGGTTGCCAGCTGGGCCCCGACGGTCGTTGTCGCGGGCTCATCGGTGCCCCTCGTCTCGGACTCGCCCTGGTACGAGTCCGGCTTCGGCACCTCTTCGGCGCTGCCGTAGCACTTCCCGCCGGGGGCTGGCGATCCGGTCTCGTCGGTCTGCTTGTAGCAGGTCACCGACTTTCCGCCCTCGCTGACCTGGGTTTTGACGTAGTAGGGCTGTTCGGCCGGAGCGCCTATGCTGACCCCGCTCAGGGCGCCGGAGACGCTGATGAAGAGAGTGGCCAGGATCGAGTAGACCAGCCATGCCAGCGCGAAGACGGCGGTGCCGGTGATGGCCGCCCCGATGAATCCTGGGGTGCGCGAGCGCCGGGTGCCCAGTGTCGATCGGTCGAGCTGCTGGCCACCGTGTACGTCCCTGTTGCTCAGCGTCTCGTCCGGCCGTCTGGCCCTGATCTTTTCCCAGGTGGAGGCGGTGGGCCGCTTGGCCCGCAGTGCTTTCAGTCCCATGGCGTGCGAATCCTGTCCTGCGTTCTCGGATGCCCTTCTGATGCCGACGGCGGTGCTCCGGGTGGACCGGGCACCGCCGTGGCTTTCCGTCCCGTGTGCTTCGTTGCCCCTGCCCTCAGTTGGTCACGAGCGTCCCTGCGATGAATCCGACCCCCAGACCGAGGATCACGCCGCCGACGATGATGCTCAGGATGAGCCAGCTCGCGTGCCGCTGAAGCACCGCGAAGCGCTCGAGATTCTTGTCGGCGGCGTCCCGATCGGCCATGACTGCCTGCAGACGTCGCTCGGCGAACTCCGTGGCGCGGTTCTCGATCGCCGCGTTCTCCTCGCGCAGGGCCTGGACCTGCTTGGTCAACGTCTCGGTCTTGGCTCGCTCCACCGACAAGTCCTTGCCCCACTCGGCGTCGCGCTCCTTGATCTTCGTGATCGCCGCCTGGTGGGCGAGGTCGAGTTCTTCCTCGGTCCGGCGAATCCGGTCGGCGTGCTCGGCTCGTTGGGCCTCGAGCGCGGCGGCATGCTCGGACCGGGCCGCAGCCAGCTCGTCGGTGCGCGCCAGCTGCTCGGCCAGGGCTTCGGTCCGGGCGATGTCATCGCCGCGGTGATCGGCGACGATCCGGCCGATCTCGTCCTTCCAGCGGTCCAGACGATCCTGCTCGGCAGCGAGGTTCTCGTTCTGCCGCTCGGCGAGCACCTTGAAGATCTGCGTCTGGCCGACCTGGAGCTTGAGGCTGGCGTCGTTGCGCCGGATCCGCAGGATCTCCTGCAGATCGTGGGTGTAAGCGTTGCTCATCTCCCGATCGATCTCGACGACCGCATCGGCTTGCTGCCTCTCGACCCGGGTCTTGTTGCGTTCCCGGTAGTGGGCCTCGGCGTCCTTCGCGGCCTTCTCCGCGAGCACCTTCACGTGCTCCTCGTAGCCGGTGACGATCCGGGCCTTGGCCTTGCGGACCTTCTCGTCCTTCTCCGAGACCCTCTCGGCATGCTTGGCCTCGATGCTGTCCATGAGCTGCTTGTAGCGGCTGTCCTCGCGATCGGTGGCCACCACGCGGATGACCTGCTCGATGTGCGTGGACATGAGATTGACGTAGAGGGCTCGCAGCTCGTCCTCGTGCTGATAGCGCAGACCGGCCAGGTCGGCGTTGGCCTGCCGACTGAGCTGGGCGACCTGGTCGCCCAGCCACTCGCTCGCGCCCTCGGGCACCTCGAGCTGGACAGCCGGGGCCCCGATCGAGAACGTGCGGTTGAACTCGTCGAGTCGAATGCCCAGATCCAGGTCCTCGGGCAGGAAACGCCGAGCCAGACCGTCGCGGACGGTCTCCTGATCGTCGGCGTAGACGCCCTCGGTTGCCTCGGCAGACATCGGTTCGTCCACGGCGGTGTCGTCTTCGTCGATCTCTTCGATGCCGAAGCCCTCGTCCCCGGGGCCCTCCGTCGCCACGGAAGCTTCGGAGGCCGGTGCGGGCTCGCCGATCGGCTCCGGCTCGGGGACCTGGAAGTCGGGCTCTTCGTCGGTGTCCAGGTCGTCGAAGACCGGCGCATCATCATCGTTATCAGTGGGGGAGTCGTCCTCGTTCGGCGAAGCGAAGATCTCGTCGCTGTCCTCGTCCGCGGGCGTGTCCACGATGTCCGTCGCCTGCGTCGGATCAGAGGCCGGGGCATCGGCGGGGTTGGCGCCCGACAGCCCCGAATGGTCGGCCCAGGCCTGCCGTCCCACCGCCTGCTCGAGGCTGAGGGTGCCAGCGGCGATCTGCTGTGTCTGCGGGAAGGTCGCATCACCGACGAACTCGACGTGCAGGTCCCCCTCACCGGTCTCCCAGACCACGGCCCAGGAGTACTCAGCTTCTGTGAGCAGCGAGTACTCGTCCATCCGCTGGAGCGTGGAGACGGTTGGGATGACGCCGAAGACCTCTTCAGCGAGCATCTCTGCGGTGGCGACGGTCTCGATCGCGTCATTCTCGATGAGTTTGATGATCGAGCCCTTGGCCTCGTCTCGGCTCTGGCGGCGGCTGAGCCCGCCGACGGCCTCAGAGGACAGGCCGAGCATCACCCAAGCGGTCCCGGAGGGGAAAGCGAACTTCTCGTTCTTCTTGAGCAGGTCCACGACCCCCGCCGTCGCGGTCTCGTGTACGACCGAGGACAGCAGTTCGTCCGGCTTCTTCTTGCGCTCTTTCTTGCGTTTGGCCGCCGTCATGCCCGGAATGGCCATGGATGTCGATCCCCTCACTGGACGAAACATAGTACGACTGGTTGATTAACGATCCTATCGTTCGCGTCAGTCAATGGACAATGAAAGATCCATTGCATGGCGTCATGGGATGAGCGACGTTCTGCTGTGCGTGGCCCCGAGCCGCACCCTTGATGGATCGGTCAGCCACGCCTTGAACGGCCCCGCCCACACCCTGCATCTGCGCGAGAGCCAGCCGCCGAGGCCATCGCCCTGGCTGTCCACCGCGAGAATCCCTGCACCGCCGAACAGCACGGCTTCCTGTGGCACATCCACGACGCGTGCGACGACTTCACCATCGATCGCGAGTGGCTCAGGTCACGCTTGCGAGGTGTCACGAAGCACCGCTCTCAGGGGTCCCCCTTGGGGAGCCGTCCTCACCGAACGCTCCACAACCATGAGTGCCGACAAGGAAGGTAAAAGCATGAGTGCACTTGACGCCCACAGGCCGACCCAGAGGGAGATCGAGGCTCTCTACAGTCGAGCCGCTCGTGAGACAGGGGACAAGTGGGTGCGCCAGCTTGTGGGCGTCGACCGGCCGGTGTCCGAGCAGGAGGCTGAACAGGCCCTGGAAGATCTGTTTGCCCGCTGGGTGGGCCTGGCCCACGCTCACAGGCCCACCGGGGAGGGGTAGACCTCACACATGGGAACGACCTGCCCTCACGGTGCACACCGTGAGGGCAGGTCGTTTCACGCGGCACGACTACCTCGCCGGCCTCAGGTGAGAGGGAGGCAAGACGCCGACCTGCGAAATTCAGCCTCGATGGGCGCTGACGACGATGCGCGCATCGGACTTGAGTAGGTGCTTGTGGTCGCTAACGAGTTTTCCTGCGACCTCGACCCGGACCCGTCGTTCGGCGGGGTGCTCGTTGATGAACGTCGCGATGCTAGTGGTCACCTCGTCGGTGAGCTTGGCGACCGCGGCGCGTGCGCCGCCGGCGTCGGAGTCCGACTCGCCTTTGTCTTCGACGAGGTATTGCAGCACCTTCTTGGAGACGTCGACCCGCACGTTGTGCTTGACGGCGACCTCCTGGACGACCCCGCGCAACTTGCCAGCGACGATCTTCTTCTGGGTCTCCTCGGACAGCGGCTGGAAGGGCACGATCGCGTCAATGCGGCCCAGCAGCTCGGGTGGGAAACGGTTGCCTCCGGTCGTCTGCGAGATGGAGCGCCGGATGAGCTTCTGATACTCGACAAGGTTCTCGCCGGAGCCGGTGTCAGAGGAGGCGTAGTTGGCGATCGTCTTGTAGATCTCGGAGCCTGCGTTGGTGGTGAGCACGATGTAGGTGTTGAGGAAACTCACGGTCCGGTTGTTGTCGTCGGAGAGCCGACCGTCGTCGAGGACCTGGAGCAGGATGCGCGTGACGATCGAGTTCGCCTTCTCGATCTCGTCGAAGAGCAGCACGGAGTAGGGCCGGTCCCACACCCGCTTCGTCAGCTCCGAGCGGAATACCGCGTAGGACTCCTCGCTCGCGTACTCGGTCATGTCGAATCGGATGAGGTGTCGCTCGTCGTCGCCGAAGATGAGGTGCGCCAACTGCTTGACCGTTTCCGTCTTACCAGTGCCTGTACTCCCAGTGAACACAAAGGAAGCTCTCGGCTTGCTCTTGTCATTGAGGTCGGCCACCGACAGCTGCAGACGACGGGCGAGCATGCTCGTGGCAAGGTCCTGGCTAAACACCCGTTCGTCAAGCTCGGCCTTGATCCTCGCCCCGTCGACGCGGACGTCGACGTTGTTGCCCGTCGACTCCATGATCACGTCGGCGAGCAACTCGCGGTCCATGGCCCGACCGGTGATCCGGTGCCAGCCGACCATCGAGTCGAGCACAAGGATCGACTTGCGCGGCTGAGAGCTGGCCGGGACGTAGCGCTGGGTGTACTCGTAGATCTGCTGGAAGATGTGGTCGTCGTAGAACTGGTCGGCGACACCGTAGCGCCCGGCCATCCCCTTGAGGATCTTGACTGTCGTCGCCTGGTCCGGCTGGGAGAGGTTGATGCGCTGGAGGCGCTCGACGAGCGGCTGATTCGACGAGATGTGCTTGTGGAACTCCTCGTAGGTCGTCGCCGCGATGATCCGGATCCCGCGCGTTCCCGAGGCCGCCAGCACCGGTTTGATCGCCTCGGTCGCGGCGTCGGAGAGCTGGATGATCTGGTGGAACTCGTCGATGAAGAGCACGAGCTCTTCCTGTTCGACCCGGTGGAACTCCTCGGCCTCGTCGAAGAAGCGCTTGAGCAGGGCGGCCATCTGCTGGCCGTCGCCTGCCTCGGCGATCATCCGCGCGGGGTCGACTTCGAGGTAGCGGCGCTGCGAATCCTGGACCGACACCGCTTGGACGAGTGCGGTCTTGCCCGTGCCGGCCTCGGCCAGCAGCAGCACGTTCGACAGCTCGGGCCGCGCCATTCCCGCCATGACCTGCATCTGCTCCCGCTTGCGGCCGACGATCTCGCGCTCGGCCGGCTTGAACGGGTCCGACAGCTTCGACAGGGTCGGGTAAGCCGCATCACGCCTCTCGTCGTTGAACATCTACCGGATCGCCCCCGACCGTCTGACTGTCTTAATTGAAACACCAGTAAAAACACTATCGCAATAGACCATTAGGATGACTCTATAAAAGAATTCGTGGAGCGACTCCCCGGGGTCCTTTGGGTGGTCCCCAGTCCTGCGCCTCAGCCGCCGCACTCTCGGCCGAGGCCCTGCTGGCCCTGGCCCTCGAACCGGTAGTCTTACGTCTCCGAGACCGGCCGACCTGCCGATCGCGTCCGCGAAGCGGTGTCCGACAGCCACTCGTCGGTCGCTTCAGGCTCGGCCTAGGCGCGGGCCCGGTTCGCCATCTCCGCACGCACATCGCAGTAGGCGCCGGTGGCCGCTCCCTTTCTCGCCGCGGCGGCGCCCTTGGTCTGCGCATCGGAGGCACGCGCTCGGTCAGCGGCGGTAGCCGCGTCCCTAAAGCTCTCGGACTGGACCGGCTGGCCGACCTTCGAATCCTTGATCCGCTGGCTGACCGGCGGCTTCTTCGTCGGCACTTCCGCGCTGTCCGGCTGGGCCAGCCGCGCCTTGCCGCTCACCTCGGCCTGCTCGATCTCCCTGGCCGTCCGCACATCCTTGGCGAGCTTGGCGTTGACCGCGCCCCCGACGACTCCGCCCAGCGGCATCGCCGTGGCAAAGGCTCGACGCGGGTTCCCGGCCTTCCTCGCGGTATTGGCCTGGCTCACGCTCGCCCCGGCAGCCGCTCCGATCGCCGTTCCGGCTCCCGTGCCCAGGCCCGGCACGACCGATCCCGCCTTCGCCCCCAGCTTGCTGCCGGCGACCCCTCCCTTGAGGCCCGCCGACAGCATCTGCTTCTCGGTCTCCACCCGCTCGGTCCGCGACGGCTTCTGGGACCGGCCCCGTCCCGGAGCCGGGCCGTAGCCCGGCATGTCCCCGGCCCTCGCCCCTCGGTCCGCTCCCGCCCCGGAGCGTCCGTAGACAGGGACGTCGCCCGTCCTTTCCTCGCGCCTGGCTGCGCGCGCGGGCGGGGGAGCCCTCGCATCCGTACCGTAGATGGGCACGCTGCCGGTCTTGGTCTCATGGCGCGCCCCGGTCGCGGGTTCTCCGTAGATCGGCACGTCACCGGTGTCGATTCCTGCCATCGTCTCCACACTCCTTCACTCGCCGAGGCCCGGCCTGCGCTCGTTGGCCACCTGCTGAGGGGCGGTCTCGTCGATCTCGAACTTGTACGGGCAGGTCTCAGACACCAGGGCCTGCTCGGCTGACGTGGGATGCACCGAGTCGTCCAGTAAGACCTTCGCCGCGTCCATCAGTGACGGCATCTCGATCTGTTCGGGTCCCATGTCGTGTCTCCTCCCACAGGCATCAGCCCTTCGAAATGGGCGAAGACCCGCACCCCGGGAATGCACCCCGGTGCGAGCCTTCCGTTCGTGAGCCCGGTCCCGATCAGCCGATCGAGGGCTCCGGCTCAGCGACCGAGGCCGCGGGGGCCGGGATCGCTTCGGGCTGGGCGGTCTGCGCCTGCTGGGCCTCGGCGGCCTTCTCGGCCTGACGGGCCTGCTTGGCCGCCTTCATCGACTCGAACTGGTCGTTGAGGGTGTTCGGCTCCATCTTGAAGTCGGACTGGCCGATCTCCTTGTTGGTGTTGATAATCAGGCCGCCCTTGGCCGGCATGACGCTGGCCTTGACCGCGAAGGCCGCGCCGATCGGCTCGCCGTCCTTGTTGGTCACAGGCTCGACGTTGGGCCCGGCGGCGGCCTTGATCTTCTCGAACTGGTCCATCGAGTAGCCC
Source organism: Nocardiopsis metallicus (assembly GCF_014201115.1). Taxonomy (GTDB): domain Bacteria; phylum Actinomycetota; class Actinomycetes; order Streptosporangiales; family Streptosporangiaceae; genus Nocardiopsis; species Nocardiopsis metallicus. The sequence goes on along the minus strand of NZ_JACHDO010000001.1, from coordinate 2,803,721 downwards.
GCGCCGTTGTTGTAATACGTCTTGCCGTCGCGCTCCTGCTTCCGCGAGACCAGGTGGAGGTTGCTCTGGCCGGGGCCGCGAGGGTCCCTGTGGTCGACCATCGCGTCGAGGAACTGGCTCTTGCCGTTCTTGGTGACGTTGTTGAAGTGGGTCTTGACGATGAGGTTGATGTTGGTCATCGCGCCTTCGCCCGGGAGGTAAGCCATGATCGTTCCCCTTTACGCCTGTCAACAGGTCGGTCGTGATCAGTGACGTCGTCCGAGTCGATCAACTGAGTCGCCATCGAACACTTGTCACGATAGTACTATGATAGATCATTGGCAACCATTGAATGATGACTTTTAGTCTTTCGTCGGGATCAATCTAGAGGAGTCGTGCTGACGATCCTGGTTGGCATCAGATGGTGCGGCACTCGCTTCGAGTACGGCCTGGTCCACCCGGGCAGTAACCCGCACCGCCAGCTCTGCATCGAGCGAGGACGCCTTCGACCGGCGTGCAGCCTCGGCCCCCTCCTGCTCCGCCCGCAGCTCGGCGATGCGCGAAGGTAGAACGAACCTGCCCCTCTCGGCCCGCCCCGCCGACAGCGCCCGCGCCGTGTGCGTCATCGCCGCCACGTCGTCGACAGGCAACTCGACGATCGTCGCCGACTGCCCCGAGCCCTCGAGGTAGTCCATCGCTGCCAAGACCAGCTGTCTCCGAGTCCGTGCCGCGGCCAGGAACGCCCGCCCGGCCCTTTGCCCGACCTCTACATCGGAGACGAAGTCGTAGCCGAGGTGATGGAGGTCAAGGGCCTTGACCTCCGCGAAGTCGTGGCTGGCCCCCTCGACGATGACCGCCTCGTCGGTGACGGCATCGGCCCTGGTCTCGTCGACGCCGATCTCAAGAACGAGACCCGAGCCCGACAACCGGCTGCGCAGATCGGCGACCCGCTCGTCGTAGACCCGCTTCATCGTCGCGATCCGGCCGTCGAGGACGGCCCGCCCAGCCCTGCCCTGGGTCAGGTGCCGACCCCCGGGCTGGTCATAGACCTGCCGGCCGATCTGCTCAGCCTCCTCGCCGTCCTTCATCCGCGCCAGCGAGGCGTCGGCACGCAGGCCCATCAAAGACAGGAGCCGGGCACCGTAGTCGGAGAGGGTCTGCTGCTCCTCGTGCCAGGCGCTGGAATCAGCGAGGAAGGGCAGGAAGTGCTGGTACTTGGCCATCACCTGCTCGTGCCAGCGCTGCTCGAAGCGGTAGTGGTCGTAGAGGGGGCGCGAGTGCGCTGCGGCGACGTCGATGGCGTCCGAGCGCTCCCAGCGCAGGGCGAGCCTGCGGTTGTGCTCGGCCTGGCGGCGGTGGTGGGCCAGGCGCGAGGAATAGCTGCGCAGACGGAAGCCGAAGGAGATGAGGTCGTCAGCCCTCTCGCCCTGGGCCTGCTCGTCGGCGGCAGCGACGGCCATGCGCTCGTAGTCCATCCCCATGAGCTCGAGCATCGGGGTGCGCACCGTCAGCTCCTCGGCGGACATAGCTCGCAACAGCTGGTAGACGCCGTTGACGGCGCGCTCGACGATCCGGGATCGGCCACGATTGATGAGCGCCTGCCACTGCTCGGTCGACAAGTCCTCGTTGGCCCGTCGGTTGTCGGCGTAGTCGCGAATGCGCTCCATGGCCGCTGGCATCGGCGAGCCGGGGCGGGCCAGCTGCTCGGTTACCAGTTCAGTCACCAGCGCATTGGCCTTGCGCATCGACGCCGCCCTCGACCCGGCTCGCCACAGGCTCCGGTCGACCGGCAGACAGGCGAAAACGAACTGCGGCAGGGCCTCGGACCGGATCCGATCGTGGGCCCAGCGCTTGATGTAGGTCGTGACATTGCGCCGCTCATAGCCGACCGCGCTGGACAGGTGGACCACGGGCTGCTTCTCGTCGAGCCAGGCGTCGATGCCCCGGCGCAGACGGGCCTTGTGCCGGTCGAGCAGCTTGCCTTTTTGCGTGCCGTCCTTGGCCCGCCGCCCCGGCCCGGCGTCGACCATGGCCAGGTGGCAGTGGACGTGCTCGGTATCGACCTGCACGACCCCGACGTAGCGGAGGTCGTCGTAGCCACCGGTGCCCGAGGCCATCCTCTCAAGCCCGTGCATGATCGCCATTCGCAGCTTCATCTGGTCGAGATGGCCGCGGTAGTCACCGGCCTTCTCACAGTGGAAGTCGGGATCCACGATGCCCTGGCGCTTGAGATAGGCCTCGTCGAAGGACAGCACGGTCTTCATCACCGTGTGCCCACCCTCGAAGAGGCGCTGGATGTCGGCGCTGGCGGACCCCAGCTGCTCGTCGGACAGGGACACCGAGCCGTGGCCGAAGGCCACACCCCCATTCCCCTGAGCTTGGCGCATCTCGTACTTCGCCTCCCGGCGCGAGGGCATCCGCTCCACCGCCGAGTCGCGTGCCATGTAGCGCAGAATGAAGTCGTCGGTGCGCAGACGCTGGATCGGTGCCAGGGACTCGGTCGCCCCTTCTCGGGCCATGTACCGGGTCACATACGCCCCCGGCGTCCCCCCGCGCGAGCCCTGGCCTCCGGGCAGGGGGACGCTGAACTCGTTGACCACGACGATGTCCGTCTTCAGTGACATGGCCCTAGTCCTCCCCTTGATAGGACCAGCCCCGGCCCACGAATGAAGTCCACGTGTTCCGGGGCTGGTCGGTCTGGTGTCGCGCCCGTGCGAACCTCAGTACTCCCGCCCGCCCTCGTTCGACGCCTGATCGAGCTCGGCGGCGCGGGCGGCGACCTCTGCCTTACGTCGCTCGAGCGAGGACGGGCCGGTCGCGGGGAAGACCTCGTCGCCGGAGCCGAAGTCGACGTCTCCCGGACCCGCCTCGATGACCGGCCCACGCACCGGCGACGGGACCATCCGCTCGGCCCTTTCCCGGTCGCCGTCCCTCTCGTCCCCGTCGCTCTCGACCAGTGAGGACGCCACCTGCTGGGCGTAAAGGTGCTCGGGCGTGCCCTCCTCTGCGGCCAGTCCGGCCTGGAACGCCTGGCGCTCGGCCTCGATGGCCTTCTCGATCTCCTGCCTACGCCCGGCGAACTCGTCCACGGCCGTGAACTCGGCGACAGCCTCACCGACCTCGCGGCCAGACTCGACGTCGTAGACGTCCTCGCCGAAAAGGCTGTCGAGCTCGCCGGAGCGGATGTCCACCGTGCGCTTGTCGGCGACCTCGACCCCAGAGCGGGAGAAGTCGTCGAAATAGGCGGCCAGGTCGTAGCCGGAGGTCTCCAGGCTGGCGGGCAGGTCGCCGCGGCGGTGGACGTGGGCGAAGACGACCGGCCACTGGCCGCCGTCGACACCGAGGTCGGGGGAGAGCACGACCGCGTCGATCTCAGCTGGCAGCTCCCATTCCACGCCGGTGACCCGTCCGTCAGGCACGCGGAAGCCGGGCTGGAAGTAGCCCTTCTGAGCCAGGTGGACGAGTTGGGCGTCGTCGAACTCATAGAACACGTCGATCTGCTCTGAGCCGACCGGATACGTCAGCTCGGTCAGCCCGTGGGGCATCCCCTCGGGCAGTGCGATGGTGCGGATCTCACCGATACCGTGTAGGTAGGGTCGGTATTTGTGGTCCGGGCCGTGGTGGGCCAGCTCGATCGTGTCGACGAGCACCCCGACCGTGGCCGGAATCCGCTCGAAGCGCTGGGTCTGGACCCCTCTCAGGTTGAGCACGCGCTCGGCCCACACGTCGGCCATCGTCAGCCCTGCAGTTCGCATCATTTCCTCCGCTTGCTTCCACTGCTCGTGGTGGTCTTCTCCCGCCCCGGGCGGGCACGCTCAGGACCGTCGCCCTCGGACTCCAGCTGCGCGCGCATCCGCTCGATCTTTCGTGTCCCGGCCCGCCACAGGGCCCGCATGATCGCGATCTCGCCGATCATGAGCATCCCGACGACGAACAACAGCGGCACCAGCCACACCGCAATGAGGCCGTCGACGCCCACGCCGGGCCCGGCCGCTCCCGACTCCATGTGCAACCACGCGCCCAGGGCGGGCACGAGCGAGGTGGCGGTCGTGAATATGAGCAGCCAGTCAAAGACGAGGATCGAGGCGCGGATGAACCCGGCCTTGGCCCAGTGCATCTTCTTTGTCGCCCGACCCTTGGGCTTGTTCGCCCCCTTGAGGTCGTCGAGCAGTCGCCTGCCCAGGCTCGGGCGGGGCTCTTTGTCCGGCAGTTCCGAGCGGGGTGTGTAGTCCGTCTCCTCGGTATCGGCGGTCGTCTCGGTGCGCGCGGCGGTCAGTGTCATCGCGTCCTCGCCCTTTTCGTTCTTTGTCGTCTTGGGTGGGCGTCCCTCAGTCCTCGCCGTGTCCTGCCGAGGGTTCGGTCGTCGGCTCAGCACTCTCGCCCTTCGTCGCCTGGTCTCCGTCCACAGCCTCGAGCCCCGCCCGGCTCGCGTTCGAGGCTCGGTAGGCCACGGCCTCGGTGAGCGCGCCATCCTGCTTGGTCGTCGCGGTCACAAAGACGAACTGGGCACCGCCCTGGCACGGCTCGAGCCGTGCCAGGGCGGTGTAGCTGTAGTCGAGGCCGCTGATGCCCGCGGCCCGGATGTCGAGGTCGGTCAACCGGAAGTGCCGACCCTCGCCCGTGGCCATCCACTCGGGCAAGAACTCGGTGAGTGTGCGCGAGTCCGGTCCGAGGACGTCCCAGCGGGCATCGAGGCTGATCTGTTCATCGCGCACCGACCTAGACGACGCCGGTGCCTCAGCCAGCGAAAGCACGAAGGTCCTGATAACCCTTTGATCGCGCTTGATCCTGTCCGCGTCGATCCCGCCGAGCTCAGCGAGCAGCTCGGAGTGCCTGGCAGCCAACTCGCGCTCGGCCCCCTCCTTGTCCTCGACCAGTCCGGCCTTGATACCTGCGGCCTGCTCGGTCGACGAGGCCTGGTCGCTGGGGCTCAGCGTCATGACCAGGCTGGCCGCGGACAGTGTCAGGAGGCCGGCGCAAATGCTGAGGAAGACGGTGTTGGCGTGCTTCTTCATCCAGGCGCCCAGGTTCTGCTTCATCCCTGCTTCACCTCCATGCTGCGGGCTGCGCCCTGGACCGTCATGCCGGTGCGGACCTCCGAGAAGGTCTGGCCGGTGAGGTCGTAGTCCGCCGACGCCCAGGCGAGCACCGCCGGGTCCTGGCCCTTGGCGGGGTGGCGCTCGATGGCCTGCCAGGTCACCGGGATCATCCCGTCGATCTCGACAGTGGCCGGGGTCGACGCGATCCACTTGAAGCCTGAGTCGAAGCTGGCGGGGATGCCCACGGCTTCCGGCACCGAGGCGTCGGAGGCGAGCAGGTACCAGGGGTCAAGCGCTGAGGCGTCGACCGAAGGTGTGAACAGGGGAGTGAGGTCGCGGCGGGTCGAGGCCACCAGCACGGGGTCGAGCACGCCGCCGGCGGCCTCGATCCGTGGTGTGAGCTGTCGGTAGTCGTTCTGTAGGGCCGCGACTCGGTCGGCCGAGGCCATTGCCTTGAGGAGTCCGCGCTCGGCGTCTCGGCCCTTGGGCAGCTCTTCAGCGCGGGCCTCGGCGAGGTGGATCTCCTCGCGCAGGTCGAAGATCTCCTTCGTGTCAGCTCTGCTCATTTCGGGACCGGTCGAGCCAGAGGAGCCGAAGGCGAGCACGCCAGCAACGAGGGCGATCACGACCATGATCACTCCGGCCACCACGGTGCGGGTGGCCAGCAGCTCTTCGTCGTCCTGCGAGCGTTTGTCTCCGTCCGACCCCGGCTTCGCCTTGACTTGCCTGTTAGCGGGCGTGATAAACGTCCGCCGCGGAGCGGCCTCGGCCAGGTCCTCATCGGCGGCGGTCTTCTTCGCCTTTGTTGACTCCATTTGTTCCTCGACTCACTTTTTCACTCATTTGCCAGGTTAATCGCATAGACATCAATCATTTAATGCTGGATGGCTGGTCATCGACTCGCCTGAGTTCTCTCCGAGGGAGGGGCGCTCGTGAGTGCGGTGACCTCTCCCTCGTTGTCGACGGTGATGCGCAAAAGCATCCGCCTCGCCTCGGTCGGCGTTGTGCCGTCGGAGCCAGGGCGCACGTTGCTCGAGCTCACGTCGATGTCGGCCACCACGGTGTACTCGTAATCCGTGCCGGTGACCCTCATCGGGTCGACGTTGACGTTCTTGCCGAGGGAGAAGACCAGGCCCACGGCGTCGATGTAGTACTGGCTCGTGCCGTCGACGACGGTGCGGGTTGCCGGCGGCATGAATTCGGTGAGGAAAGGGCCCTTCTCGTCGAGGCCGAAGCTGTCGACGAGGTTCGCCCGGGCCGCCTCATAGGACTCGCCGTCGTGCCAGGTGAAGGCTGTGGCGAGCACGTCGTCGATGACCGCACGGTCGGCGACCAGCCTCGACTTCGTCACTCCGAGGGCCTCGTAGGTGTTGGCCTCGGCGGCTTCGTCCTCGGCGGCCCGGGCCGTGGCCAGCTGCCTTTCGAGGCCAGCGATCTCCCCGGACTGGGCGTCGAGCTCGCGGCTGCGCTCCATCTGCTGCAGTCCCGCCCCGATGCACGCGGCCACGAGCACCGTGGCGGTTATGAGCACCCAGAGATTGCGCCGGAGGAACCCCGGTCGGTCAGTCGTCGGCCGCACGCTCACTTTGTCCCCCGTCCTTCCTCGGCGTGATGCTGGACTCGTCGGTGCTCAGGTGCTCGGCGCCGGCGGTGGTGACGACGAGAGCGAGATTGACGAACGTGCCCGTCTCGCCGTCGAAGTCGGCGCTCGCCCACGCCAGAATGTCCTCGGTCTTCGTGTCGGTACACGTCCACACCGCGTGGGCCAGGCTCTCCTCACCCACGACAGGCATCGCCGACTCCACGGCCCAGGTCGAGGCGGACTCCGGCGACGGAGTGCGCCCGTCATGGCGGACGTACCAGGCGTAGCGGGGATCGATCGTGCCCGGGCCGTGTGAGACGGCCGTTGACCACTGGTAGGCCTCGGCGTCGTCGAGGACGAGGGTCTCGTCGGCGAAATATGGTGCCAGCGCTCGGCGGTGCTCGGCCACCCCCTCCATCTCCGGACTCGGAGCGCCGTCGCCGGGTGTGGGGGCCGACGCGGCCCTGAGGTAGAGAGCGATGAAGCCCTGCTGTTCCTTTGCGACCGACTCGGCCTTCTCGGAAACGTCTGTGGCCAGGGCGGTGAGTGCGGCCTTGGACTCCTCGTCGTTCCGGGGCTCCTCGGCGTGGGCGACTTCCTGCGTCAGTGATGCGATCCGCTCGGAGTTTTCGGCCTGCTGGGCCCGGTAGCCCTCCTCGGACACGGCCGCGGCCGCGAGCAGGGTGAGGATCAGAGTGCCGATGGTGGCCACGCCTGCTTTGCGCAGGGCACGGGCGTTGTCCTCGGGCGTGCGCGCGGCCAGCTGCGCCCGCTTCTCGATGGCCCAACCGTCAAAGGTCGACTCCAGCTCTGCGCCGCTCACCCTCCGCACCGGCCTGCGGTTGGCCGCGATGGCCTTCAGTTTCGCCCTCACCGACAGGTCACGGTCTGAGAGGGCCCCCTCGCCCTCGCCCTCGCTCTCGTCCGGCTGCGGGTCGGCATCCCCGTCTCTACTCACACTCGATCCTCCATGACCATCCGTCCTCATTGAAAGATGACTTAATTATATCGTGAAAGATCATCAGAATCCGAGTGGTGCGATCATTCGGCATCGAGATGCGAAAGGGCCCGTGACCGCTCGAAGCGATCACGGGCCGAAGACACGGCCTGTACTCGATCAGACCTTCACCTCACCTCCCTCGATGCGGTCGGAGAGATCGGTGAACGACCAGCCGGCGTTCTTCCATTCGCTGGCCTCGACCCACCGGGCACGGCCGGGGAAGGCACAGTAGGCGGCCTCGCCGATAAGGATCCGATCGCCGTCGACGCCGAGGACAATGCCCGTGTGACCGGCAGTCGAAGAGTTACCGTGGGAGAAGACCGAGTACGGGGTCGGCGTGTTCGAGGCCTTCGTGCCCAGCAGCTGAGCCATGACACGGGCGGTGTCTTTGCCGTTGTTGCTCGCGTACCCCTTGTCCCACCGCGCGTACTTGTGCGCGAAGTACCACGAGAACGAGGTGCAGTTCTGCACGTAGGAACCGTTGCACTTGAACGGTCCGCCTCCACCGGCGAACACCTCGCCCAGGACCTCGTCGGCCTCCTCGATGTACAGCTCCATGAGCCTCTCGGCGTCCTTGAGGTCAATACCGCCGTCCTCAAGACCGACCGTGCCCCCGCCTCCGCCTTCGCCCTCGCCGTCGGAGTCCCCGCCGGAGCAGGAGACGGTCGAGACCGGGGCGACGTCGGTGACCGAGCCGGACGAGTTCCAACTCACATGCGGGTGGTCCATGTGGTTCTGCGTCGGAGAGCCGCGGTCCTCCATCGGCTGCCAGTCGGTGTCGCCCGCGCTGAGGTTCCAGATCCGCTGCTGCCAGATCACGTACCGGACGTTGCCGAGCTCCTCGTGGTTGTCGATGACGTACTGGGCCAGCGCGTCGCCGGTCTTCTTGCCTTCGCCATCGAGTGCGACCATGAAGTCCACGGCCAGTCCGACGTGGTGGCCGTGGGCGTCATCGTCGTACGAGCCTCCGCCGCTGCGGTAGCCGCCAGTGCTCTGGATGCCGGATCCCGGCCCGTCCTTGAACTTCGAGTAGATGAGGTCAGCGGCCTTCTGCACATGCGGCTTGACCGGACCGAAGTCGCGCTGCTCGGGGCTGTCGCTGACGGGCTCGACGTCGATCGAGTCGGATCCGGTGCCCTCCTCCCAACCATCCATGGCTTTGAACCACTTCTCGGCCGCCTCCTGGCGAGCGTCGAGGGCGGGCACGCCGGCCCGCTCCCACTCAGTGAGGAAGTACTCGGCCGCCTCCGAGGGCGAGCCCTTCTTCTCGGAGACCATGCCCTTGACAATCGCCACGTCCGAGGGGTTGTCGCCGTCGGGATCGGTCATGAACGACAGCTGGATCTCCATGTCGTACCACTGGCCGCCCGCCGCCTCGGCGTACTCCAGCAGCTTGGTGTGACGGTCGGCCGTCCACTGGCCCAGGCCGATCCCGTAGTTCGTCCCGCCGCCGTCGAGCTTGGCCTTCTTCTTCGGGCCTAGGTCGTAAGGCTCGTCATAGATACCCTCGACGCCGGTCGGGTCGAGCTCGGATTCGATTTCCCAGTTGCCAAGGATCCCGGCGATGTTCTCGTCGGGCATGCCCATACCCGAGAGCACCTTGTACACCGCCTGGGCGTGCGCCTCCTGGTCCGGGTCGATGTCGCCGACGCTGATCGGGCCTGACCCGGTGTTGACAATGCAACTGTGAGAGGAGCGCTCACCCCCGTCTCCGTGCGCCGCCGCCTGGGAGTCGATGACGGCGCTGGCGAGCATGCCCGCCACCAGCGCGATCGCCGCGACCACGGCCACCACTGCCGATGCGGTCGCCACTGCAGGGGCGATGGTGATACCCACGACCGTCACGACGACGCTGGCAATGGCCGAGCCGATCGCGCCGAAGACGCCGCCGATGACCGCTCCGATCATCTGCGGAACCGACAGCACCCAGGCCAGCACCGACTGCAGGAAGCCCAGCGCCGCCGCGGCCACCTGCATCGTCAGCATCTTCAGCCACTTGAGCAGGGACATGAGTGCGATGAGGGCCCCGGCCGGAGGAGCGGCGGCGATACCGCCCGCCACCGCGACACCCTTGGCGGCCTTCGAGCCCGGGGATTCCTGGTCCTGCTGCTCGCGGGCATAGCCGGTCCCGCCCGCGCCGAGGGCCTTCTTCCCACCCTTGATCACGTCCTTGCCGCCCTCGACCGCGACGCCCTTGGCCGCGCCGATGACAGCGCCGGGCAGCGCCCCGACGCCGCCTGCGGCCGCGCCCTTCTGGGCACCGCCGATCGCTCCGGAGACGGCCGAGCCGGCGTAGCGTCCCGCCGTCCTGCGCCCCTTGGAGTCGCCGTCACCCTCGATCGCCTTCTGCGCGGCCGATCCCGCGAGGTTGGCGCCAGCCCCGTCGAGACCCTTCGATGCCTTATCGGCCTTGCCCAACGCCTGAGCGCCATCGGCAGCCTTGGCCGCCGACGCACCCTCCCCCGCGGGCTTCACGCCGTTCGGGTCCCCATCTCCTGGCAAGGGCTTCGATCCGGCCCTGTCGGAGGGACCGGAGCCCCCGGTCGAGGCTGGGGCTGCTGGGGCGGGCCCGAGGCTCTTCGCTCCTCTCCCTGCTCCGCCGGACTGCGCCTGCTGAGGCCCCGATTCCGGCGACGTGCTCGACCGAGATCCCCTGGGCGAGGAGGGTGCGGGAGCCTTGCCGTCAGAAGCCGACGTATTCTGCCCTGGACCGTTCGCCTCGTCCGTGCCCTCCGGCCGCTGCGTGGCCATCGATGCTCCTTTCTGGCTCCGTCGGGCCGAGGGTCAGTAATTGATGAAGAAGAGCTCCTCGTCGCTGTTGACCGAGCTGTTCGACTGCACGTCGCGCAGGTCGATGTCGAGGGCCAGTAGGTCGAACAGGAGGCTCGACTGGTACTCGTTCTTGGCGGAGTAGTAGTCGGCGTAGGCCTGCGAGAGGTTGTTCATGACGTTGGTCAGCGGCCGCATGGTCACGTCCGAGGTGCGGTAGTCCTGCACCAACGAGGACCCGTCCGAGAGCGTCCACTCGATGTCGCCCACTCCGAAATCGCGCTCGTCCGTGCTCTCGACCGACTTCTGCGACAAGAACTCGCCATAGCTCTGACCGACCGGGACCAGGACGTCGAGGTAGCCGTCGTAGACATTGCCCGACCGCCAGTTGAAGTCGAACCCTCCGGGCACGACAGTCTTCGTCGTCAGCGCCAGGTTCGACTTGCCGTTCTCCGACTCGGACTTGGACTCACCGGTGACCGCGTCGCCAGCGATGAGGTCGGGCACCTGCGGCGGGCGCAGGAAGAGGCCGTCGACTTTCGTCGTCTCGAGGTCCGTGGTGTAGGAGTCGATGCGCGACAGTGCGGTGCGCATCTCGACGAGCTTGGAGTCCAGGGCTTCGCGCGCCGTCTGCTCGTCCGACTTCAGAACCACGTCGTAGAAGGCCCGGGCCGGGTCGAAGGTCGCCGCGTCGAGCGAAGCGATCGTCTCCGTCTTCCGCGCTCCGGGGTTGAAGAAGACCCGCCACTGATCGTGCTGGGCGAAGGAGTTGTCCCCGGCCAGCTCGTCGGCGGGCTTGTCGTCGGCCTCCCTGAACGACAGTTCCTGGTTGGCCCGCATCGTCAGGTTGAGCACCTGCTCGGCGAAGGGTTCGTCGGCCTCGAGGAGGACGCCGACGTAGCCGGTGGAGCCGAAGACGTGGAAGGACCAGGAGATACCCGGCGTCGAGACCGTCTCAGTGTTGAGATTCTCGTCCGAGCCCATGAGGAAGCCCTGGTAGTCGTCGGCGTTGTAGGAGATCTTCGCGCCCTTGTTGAAGTGCATGATCAACAAGGCCTTGTTTCCCAGCTCGTTCGTGTACACCCCGTCGACGTCGCCCTTGAGCTTCGTCTTCGACGTCGTGAACGTCGGGGTGTACAACGAGGTGTCGGTCAGGGCCTCCTTGCCGGAGTTCCAGGCGGCGAAGGCTGACCCGCCGAAGACGGCCACCGCCGTGACTGCGAAGATCCCGCACACCACACCGAAGCGCTCCATCGTGTGGTGCGAGTCGAGCTTGAACCTTTTGCCGAAGGCAATGATCGTGTCTTTGAACGCCATGTCCGTCTACACCCCTGCGCCGCTTTCCCTCTCGATGCGCGAATGACGGATCGAGTCGGCTGAGGCCGCATGGCCCCGACCGACCCGCCCCGATCACTGATGGCCTGTGTCGTGGTCCCGGTCAGTCCCAGGTGGAGATGATGACGGACCCGCCGCCGAGCTCCTCGATGGTTTGCTGGCCGCCGGACCCAACGGTCTGGACGATGTTGAAGCCGCCGGTGAAGAGAGCGCCGCCGACGAGTATCAGGAGCGCGATCTTGCCCCAGCCGGCTTGCTGCTGCTCCTTCTGCGGGCTGGCGATGAGTTTGAGGAGGAGCACTACGCCGCCCCAAATGAGCCCGATGCAGCCGAACAGGATCAGCACGGAGCCGCCCCAGCCCTGGATCGTGCCGGTCGCGTTCTCCAGAAAGCTGCCGATGTCCCAGGCCGCGCTCGGCAGCGGGATGGTGTGCACCCCCGCTTCGTTGATCGTCGTCATGACGTCTTCCTCTCGCCTTTCCGTCTCCGATGCACACCTGACAGGCCACCGACTGACATAGACGATTTACTCGCTTCATTGGCAAGCGTGTAATGACCACATGATCGCGTCTGTCTATCATTCGATTGGTCGAGGGCGGGTGGGTGCTCCTCGGCCACATCATCGGTCGTCTCGCTGTCATCCTCGTTCATGTGTGCGTTCTCAATCGCGAATCTACACCATTCGAATGGTGATCAATAGTCGATCTAGATGGTTCTGCCCAATCGGCAACATGTTGATCGAGGCGGTGGGGTCTGCTGGGTCGGTGTGGACGAGGTGGTAAATCAGTGCGATCGGCACACGAGAATGTGTGTACAGTGCGATTTGCTCACTGTCGTGCCGCCTACGCATCACCCTTGAAAGAGGCCATCAACCGATGACACCCATGCCGTCCGACTTCTTCGCCCGCCGCCTGCGCACTGAGCGCGAGCGCGCCGAGATCAGCCAGGCGGAGCTCGCCCGGCGCATGGCCGTGGTCCTCGGCACCAAGGTCGACCCCTCGGCCGTGACCCGCATCGAGCAGCAACAGAGGGCCGTGCGCCTCGACGAGGCCGTCGCCGCCGCCCAGGCCCTCGACTTGCCCCTGGTGATGCTCCTGGTCGAGGACCCAGCGGAGGAGAACCAGCGGCGTCTGCACGAGTACCTCACCGAGCTCGCCGCCGCAGAGGGCCAGTGGAGCCGCTCGCGGGCCGAGATCGACCGGCTCACCGTCGCCATTAAGGCGCTAACCGACGAGCGCATCCAGCTGGCCCGCGCCCAGCCGTCCACGCCCCCGCTCGACCCGGAGCTGGCCGAGGCCATCGATGCCCGCGTCCCCCTCGAGGAGAACGAGGGCCGCGGCTGGAAGCGTGAGGGGCCAACTTGGGGGGACGAGGACTGAGGCCTACAGCTCTAGTCTCATCACGGAGTTGCGCGCCACCGGGTTCAGCTCGCGGTCGTAGACGTCGACCGTCTCGGCCTTCTTCCATCTGTCGGCGGGCATAATTTGGGGTCCGAGTAGGAACGGAACGGTGAGTCCCGACAACTGTCACATCTGTTGACACTCGGTGGAATGGTCAAGTCGGTGGGGTAGGTAAGGGGGCGGATCTGGCGGGGGCAATGGGCTGGTCGGCGGGTAGGTAGAGGTCATGAGCAGGCACACCGAGATGGACAAGGACGCTGCCGCTCGCATCCAGTCCGCCGCGGCCAGGGAACCCGACAGCTCCTCGGCTCGCTCCGGGTTCGATGCCCGAGCCCAGTCGGCGGCCGACCGCCGACAGCACGAGCAGGGCGAGGACGACCACGAGGAGGCGCCGCCCCGCCGAGCCGCTGACTGCTGAATCCGCGCCTTCTGCTGCTACGCGCCGGTGTTCGTGGACTGGAGTTCGGCGTCGAGCCAGGTAATGAAGGAGAGCACGGAACCGCCGAAGTGCTCGCGTACCCGGGCCTGGATGGCGCGCAGCTCGTGGCCGGGGACGAAGTCGTGCGTGGTGCTCTGGTCGCACCCGCAGGCGCAGTCCCGGGTACGGAACTGCGCCTCCTCGGGCAGATCGCCGTAGGCGATGCTGTTGCGGGAGTCGTTGGCGAGCGGGTCGGGCTGGTTGATGTAGCGGTCGTACATCGGGTGCCCTGGACCGAGGAGATCCCCTTCGAGGGCCTTCTTCGGTCCGAGGCCGGTCATGTGGGCGGTCACGTCCGTGATCCCGGCGACAGCGCGAACGAGGTCCTGCCCCACGATGACCGCGAATCGTTCACGGCTCACCACTTTCAGGTTCAGCCGCCACAGCCCCCGGCCGGCCTCCCACGCCTCGGTCTCGGTCATGCGCGGGAAGTAACCGATCGCGTCGCGCCCGAGCGCATCGTCGGTCTGCCGCTCGTAGTCACCGAGCCTGATCCGGATCGCCATACCGCCTCTTAACTCTTGCATCCTGCTGCGAGCTACAACGGTTGTAACTATGCCGTGGCACCCATGCAAAGTAAAGATGCTTTCAGGAATCGACGGCAGGTAGACATTTCCGTCGCGTGGGGATGCCTTCAACAAACGATCGTTTTCTGAAGCCTGCGGCGGACGGGCGCCGAATGCCCCCACGGCCTTCAAAAACCCCTTCAGAAACCGAGGGGGTTCAACAACCTCCCCGGGCCGTTTTCTGAAAGGATCGCGGGCATGGACACCTCTCCGGACCTGTTCGCGGCCGAACCGGTCGTACTCACCGAGATCCGTATCGGCTACGCCCGTGTCTCCACCGGATCGCAGAAGCTCGACCGCCAGATGGACGCGCTCACTGCGGCCGGGTGTCGCCGGATCTTCGCCGACAAGAAGTCAGGGCGCACCGACGAGCGCCCCGAGCTGAAGGCGTGCCACGCCTTCCTCAACCCCGGTGACACCCTCGTCGTCCCTTCGCTGGACCGCTACGGCCGCTCCCTCCAGGACCTGGTGACCATGGTCGCCGAGCTGCGCACCCGCGAGATTGGGTTCACCTCCCTGCACGAGCGGCTCGACACCACCACCCCGGGCGGGCGGCTGGTCTTCCACGTCTTCGCCGCGCTGGCGGAGTTCATCCGCGAGCTGATCGTGGCCGGGACCCGCGAGGGTCTGGCCGCCGCACGGGCCCGGGGCCGGGTGGGTGGCCGACCGAGTGTGGTCGATGCCGACCTGATCCGCGCGGCCCGCGACATGCTGCCCAACCCCGAGTACTCGGTGACCTCCATCGCCCGCCTGCTCGGCGTCAGCCCGGGGACGCTGTACAACCACATCCCCGACCTGAAGGAACTGCGCGCCCAGAGCGCTCTGCGTACGGGTGGGAGCTGAAGCGGGGGTGCGCATCGCCGCCCTTCGGGCGGTTCATGTCCCGGGCGGGGGCGCCTGGCAGCGGGGCGTGGTGCCGATCAGGGCCGGCTGCGGGTCAGGCACCAGGCCGTCTCGGTGACGGCGGCCACGGCCAGGCCGAAGGCGAGGTGGGCGGCGAACCCGCGGGCATGGGTGATGAGCGGATAGTCGCGGTTGGGCGCGGAGAAGCCCAGTAGCGGGGTGAGCCCCTCGTCCACGATCAGTGACATGGCCGCACCCGAGGCCAGCCCGGCGCTGACCGGTCCGATCGGGGTGGTGCGGCGGATCAGGGCGTAGACGGGCGCCCAGGAGACGGCGAGCCCGTAGTGGAAGGCCATCCCCGCCCGCTCCTGCGCCTGGCCCTCCAAGTGGATACCGAACAGGGCCAGGGTCTTGTCGGCGGCGATGCCGAACGGCGGGCCGGGCCGCACCTCGTCCTCGCGCTGGCGGTCGGCGTCGCTCTCCCACTCGTACAGCTTCATGCTGACCGGTTCCATCACCTTGGTGGCCAGGTAGCCGGCCACCGGCGCGATGGCCAGGTCCTTGGCCAGCTCCGTGATGGGCTTCTTCATCGCTGTTCCTCCTGTTCCTGCTGCCGGATCGGACCGGGGAGTTCAAGGAGAGGGGTAGGCAGGGCCCGGCGGACGTGTGTTGCCGGGCCCGGGCCGGGTGTCAGCAGCAGCACCCGTCCTGGTCGGGGTCCTTCAAGGTGGTGGTGAACCGGAGGCCGAGCGCGAGGGCCTGCTCCACGGGTACGGCGGTGGCCTCGGGGTGCTCGGCCAACCACGGCCTGGTGGCCTCGGCGGAGGCGAAGAAGTGGACCTGGTCGCAGAAGGAGGAGCGCACGAAGGTCACGTCGTCGGGGACCAGGAGGGAGACCACCGCGGTGGCGGGCTCCACGCGGGTGATCCTGTCCGGTTCCACGGTCAGCTGTACCAGGGTGCCGGTGGCGTGGCAGGGGGAGGCCACGTGGGCGGTGCGGCCCAGGACGGCCGGGAACATCAGGGTGTCCAAAGCGCACCAGGTGTACAGATGCCGTCCGTCGACCTCGAAGCGGTGCGGAGTGGGGTTGAGAGTGAGGCCGCTGCCGACGATGCGGCCGGCGTCGTCGTACTCGGTGTCGGGCAGCGTGGCCAGCGCCTCACGCACCTCCTCTCTGGAGGCGTCGGTGGCGGCGGAGAGCTGGCCGGTGGTGACGGGTCGGCCCTGGCTGAGGAGCCGGAGCAGGGTAGACCACAGCCAGGGGCGGGCCCGTGCGTGGTCGGCGGTGCTGAAGGCGGTGGTGAGGCGGTCGGCGATCTGGTCGGACGTGGTGTCCATGACGGGGTGCCTTTCGTGGCCGCGCGTCAGGAGGCGCAGCAGGAGAGCAGGGCGACGTCGCGGGTGAAGGTCTGGGCGGCCAGCTTCAGCCCCTCGGCCATGGTCAGGTACGGGCACCACGTGTTGGCCATCTGCTCCACCGTCATCCCCGCCTGCACGGCGTAGACCGCCGCGGCGATCACATCGCCCGCTCCTTCGGCCACCGCGGTCACGCCCACCACACGGCCGGTGTGGCGCTCGGCCACGATCTTGACCAGGCCGCGGGTGTCGCGGTTGACGATCGCGCGGGGGACGTTCTCCAGGGGCAGGACCCGGCACTCGCAGTCCAGGCCCGCCTGCTCGGTCTGGGCGTCGGTCAGCCCGACACCGGCGATGGCGGGGCTGGTGAAGGTCACCCGCGGCAGGTGGCGGTAGCCCAGCACCCGGTCGGCGCCGTCCAGGGCGTTGTCGGCCACCACCGCCCCGTGCGCTCCGGCGACGTAGACGAACTGCGGGTGCCCGGTCACGTCCCCCGCCGCCCAGATGCGGGGGTGGGCGGTGCGCAGGTGGGCGTCGACCACGACCTCGCCGCGCTCGCCCACCCGCACACCGACTTCCTCCAGCCCCAGGCCGGTGGTGGCCGGGCGGCGGCCGGTGGCGATGAGCACCTCGCCGAACTCCGACTCCTGGCCGTCGATGGTCGCGATGACGCGGTCGCCGGTGCGGCGGATGGCGCTCACGGTGGCGCCGGTGCGCACGGTGATGCCCTCGTCGGCGAAGATGCCGGCGATGGCCTCACCGGCCTCGGGCTCCTCGCCTGGGGCCAGGCGCTCCATCATCTCCACCACGCTCACCTTGACTCCCAGGCGGGCGAAGAGCTGGGCCTGTTCCAGGCCGATGTAGTTGCCGCCCACCACCAGCAGCGAGGACGGCAGTGCCTCCAGTTCCATGGCGGTGGTGGAGGTCAGGTATCCCGCCTCTTCCAGGCCCTGGATCGGGGGTGCCCAGGGGGCCGAGCCGGTGGCGATGACGTAGTGGGCGGCCTCCACCCGCTGTGTTCCGCCGCCGGCCAGCTCCACTTCCAGTGCCGGGCCCTGGGTGAAGCGGGCGTGGCCGGCCACGATCTCCCAGCCGTACTCGGCGGCCAGGCCGGTGTACTTGTCGGCGCGCATGCCCTCCACCAGGGCGCGCTTGCCGCCGATCAGCTCGGCGAAGTCCACCTCCTCGGCGCTGGTACGGATGCCGGGGAACCGGCCTGAGGACAGGGCGACGTGGCGCGCCTCGGCGGCGGCCAGCAGTGCCTTGGAGGGCACGCACCCGGTGTTGACACAGGTCCCGCCGACAGTGCCGTGCTCGACCATCACCACCGAGCGGTCCTTGCGCCGCGCGGCGATCGCGGTCGCGAACGCCGCCCCGCCCGAACCGATGACCGCCAGATCAAAAGCCATGACCATGCCTCCCTGTACGTCGGCTACCCAGCCGACCTCGTCTTATTCGCTTTGACGGATGTATTCTGCCAGCATAGTATCCGCCCAAGCGAATAGATCAAACGATGTGGAGGGACGTGTCCCCCGTGGACGACACCACGACCCCGACCCAGGCACCGACCACACCACAGGCGCTCTTCCCCGACCCGGGCACGGGTGTGGAGGTGGTCGCGAAGTTCTTCCGAGCCCTGGGCGACCCCACCCGGCTGCGACTGCTGGAGTTCCTGCTGCACGACGAGCACACCGTCACCGAGTGCGTGGCCCACGTGGGCCTGTCCCAGGGCCGGGTCTCCGCCCACCTGGGATGCCTGGCCGACTGCGCATACGTGTCCGTCCGACGCCAGGGCCGCCGCGCCTACTACCGGGTCGCCGACCCCCGGGTGGCCGACCTGGTAGTACTCGCGCGCGCCCTGGCCGCCGACAACCGCACCGCCCTGGCGTGCTGCGAACGCATAGACGCCCACCACCACTAGCAAGGAGGCCGACCATGCGCTCCTACCTGGGAGTGATCGGCGCCGTCGCGGCCATGGCCCTGTGCTGCGCCGCTCCCGTGCTGATCGCCGCCGGAGGGCTCGGGCTGCTCGGCGCCGCGGCGGCCAACCCCTACCTCATCGGCGCCGCCCTGCTCACCCTTGCTGCTGGGGGCTGGTTCATCTGGAGCCGCCGCCGCAGAAGCGATGACGCCGACTGCTGCCAGCCCCCCTCCGCTCCGCACCGCAAGGACCCCTACCAGTGACGACACTTTCCTCCACGACACGTGGCCCGCGCCGCGCCGCCGCCACGATCGCGCTACTCACCGCTGTTCTTGTCGGCGCCGCCGCCTGCGCGACCTCGGAATCGGCCGGGTCCGACGGGCCCTCTGCTTCGCCGGCCCCAGCCCAAGCCGAGCCCGTCACCCTGGCCACCCTGGAGGGGGAGGAGGTCACCGTGCCCGCCGACAAGCCGGCCGTGATGTTCTTCTTCACCGTCAACTGCGGAAGCTGCGCCCAAGGCGCCGCAGCCCTGGGCGAGGCCCACGCCCAAGCCGCCGAGCAGGCCGATTTCCTGGCCGTGGACATCGACCCGAACGAGCCCGCCGAGTACATCACCGAACTCCTGGACACGGTCCAGGCCGCGGACGTGCCCGCCGCCACCGACACCGACGGCGCCCTGTCCAGCACCTACGAGGTCACCGCGCTGGGCACCCTGCTCATCGCCACCCCTGACGGGCAGGTCGCCTACCGGGCGACCGACCCCTCGGCCGAGCAGATCCTGGCCGCGCTCGAGGAGGTGGGCGCCTGATGGGTGCACTGCTGGCCCTGGCCTTCGGCGCGGGGGTGATCGCACCGCTCAACCCGTGCGGGATCGCGCTGCTGCCCGCCTACCTGACCTACCACCTGGACGTGGCCACCCGCTCCGGCCGCGGTGGCCCGCCCGCCGCCGGACTCAAGGCCGGGGCCGCCCTCACCGTCGGCTTCGCCGGAACCCTGGCCGTCCTGGCAGGGGCGGTCAGCCTGGGGGCCCGCTCCCTGCTCACCCTCGCCCCCTGGGCGGGCCTGGCCACCGGCACCGTGCTGGCCGTGCTCGGCGCCCTGATGCTGATCGGCATCCGCGTGCCGCTGCGCCTGCCCGGCCTCGCCGCAAAGAGCGGGAACGCCCCCGCCGGGACCGGCCGTCTGGCTTTGTTCGGCGTTGGTTACGCGGTCGCGTCCATGGCCTGCACCTTCGGGGTGCTGCTGGCCGTCATCGCCCAGGCCAGCGCCGTTTCCAGCATCACCGCCCTGCTGGGGGTGCTGGCCGCCTACGTCGCGGGGGCGGCCGTGCTGCTGATGCTGTTGGCGGTGTCGGTGGCCTCGGCCGGAAGTGCGCTCACCCGCCGCATCACCGGCCTGGCCCGCTACACCGGCCGCCTCAGCGGCGGTGTCCTGCTCCTGAGCGGCCTCTTCCTGGCCTACTACTGGTTCCCGGCCGCCACCGGGCGGCCGTCCAGCACCGGGCTCGGGGTCGAGCGGTGGGCAGCACAGCTGTCCGGCTGGGTCCAGGCCCACCAGACCGCCGTCGTCGTCCTGGCCGCCGTTGCCGTCGCCACCGCGGTGGCCTCGTCCTTGGTGACGCGTCTGCGTCACCGGAAACAGGGACCCGAGGACTGCTGCACACCCACCAACCCCGGCTCTGACGCCGAACAGCACCAGTAGTCCCCGGTCACCGGCAGCACGGCGACGCCGCCACCGAAAGGCCAAGGCGAGCTCTCCCGCGCCGCCCCCGTATCCGGCAGATCACGCCGAATCGGACCCAGACAGGTCCCGGCCTGGGACAATCCCCGTGCCGAGTCCGCCCGCCGCCCCACGGAGGTGGCCCGTTCCACGGAAGACACCCCCTCATGCCGGTCAACTTCCTCACCACCGCCCAGCGCGAGCGCTACGGCCGCTTCAACACCGTCCCCGACGAGTCCCAACTGGGCGCCTTCTTCCACCTGGACGCCGACGCGCGCCGCCTGGCGATGGGCGCCTACGGGCCGCGCAACCAGCTCGGCCTGGCCCTGCAACTGACCACCGTGCGTTTCCTTGGCACGTTCCTGGACGATCCCACCGAGGTGCCCACCGCCGTCGTGGACTTCGTCGCCGAACAACTCGGCCTGACCGCTGATCACCTCAAGGGGTACGGGGAGAAGAAGGGCCGCTGGGACCACCAGAAGCTGATCCGCGAACGCTACGGCTACACCCTCTTCGGCCCCCACCAGTGGCTGTTGCTGGGCATCTGGGCCTACCGGCGCTCCTGGTCGGGCAACGAGCGCCCCAGCGTGCTGTTCGACCTGGCCACCAACCGCCTGGTCGAGGCCAAGATCCTGCTGCCCGGCGTGACCACCCTGGAACGGCTCATCGCCGGTGTGCGCGAGCGCGTGGCCCTGCGCCAGTTCAAACTCCTGTCCGCCGCCCCCACACCCGAGCAGCGCACAACCCTTCAGGCCCTGGTCAACGTGGCCGAAGGAGGGCGCGTCTCCCAGCTGGACCGCTACCGCAAGAGCCCCACCGACATCAGCGGCAAGGGCGTCGTCAAAGCCCTGGACCGCTACGCCGCCATCCGCTCCCTGGGCGCCTCCGCCTGGGACCTGTCCTCGGTTCCACCGGGACGGATCGTGGCCCTGGCGCGCTTCGCCAAGGCCGCCCGCGCCCAAGCCGTCGCCCAACTCGCCGACGACCGCCAGATGGCGACCCTGGTCGCCTTCGCCGCCACCCTGGAACCCGCCGCGGCCGATGAGGCCGTGGAGGTGTTCGACCTGCTCATCGGCGATCTGATCCGTACCGCCGCCCACCGCGCCAACCGGGCCCGTATGCGCTCCATCAAGGACCTGGACGCCGCCGCCCTGGTGCTGCGCGAGGCCTGGCTCAAGGTCGTCGACTCCTTCAAGGACCCCGACAGCGACGTGCGAGCGATCGTGGCCTGCATGGACACCGCGCGCGTGGACAACGCCGCCACCACCGTCGGCGACCTGGCCCGCGAGCCCGACGAGGACGCCCAGGCCGAACTGATGGAGCGCGCCGCCACCATCCGCCGCTTCCTACCCAAGCTGCTGCGCACCCTGGATTTCGACCACGGCGAGAGCCCCGCCGGCGCCGACGTGATCGACGCCTTGGACTTCGTGCGGAGCCTGCCCCGGCGCCGCACTCGCGTCGACCCCACGATCGTGCCCACCAAGTTCCTCACCCCCGCCTGGCAGCGCCGCGTCTTCCCCACCAGCGGACCAGGCGCCGGTGAGTTCGACAAGGACGCCTACACCGTCGCCGTGGCCGAGCGGCTGCGCGAGTCGCTGCGCCGCCACGAGGTGTTCGTGCCCGGACTGGGCAAGTGGGGCGACCCCACCGCCGGGCTGCTGGCCGGATCCGCGTGGGAGGCCGCCCGGGACGGCCTGTGCCGCGACCTGGGCCTGGCACCCGAACCCGGTGTGGACCTTCACCGGTGGGCTGATCGGCTGGACGGCGCCTACCGCCAGCTCGCCGATGGCCTGGCGGCCAACCCCTCGGTGCGCATCGAGCAGCGCGAGGGCCGCGACCACCTCGTGCTGTCCGGCCTGGACGCCCTGGACGAGCCCGCCTCACTGACTGCCCTGAGAGAGAGCGTGGCTGCCCGCATCCCCGTCGTGGACTTCCCCGAGGTTTTGTTGGAGGTCCACTCCTGGACCGGGTGCCTGGACCGGTTCACCCACGTGGGCGGCCAGACACCCTCCCGCAAGGACGACATGATCACCTCCATCGCCGCCGTGCTGTGCGCCCAAGCCATGAACGTCGGCATGCGCCCGATGGTCTCCGAGGCCAGCGAAGCCCTCTCGCTGGACCGGCTGTTTTGGACCGAGCAGAACTACATCCGCGCCTCCACGCTCACCCCGGCCAACGCTGACCTGGTCGACTACCACTCACGTCTGGACATCGTGGCCGCCTGGGGCGGCGGCGAGCTGGCCTCCGCCGACGGGCTGCGCTTCATCGTCCCGGTCAAGACCATCAACGCCGGTCCCAACACCAAGTACTTCGGCAAGGGCAAGGGCGCCCGCGGGGTGACCTACTACAACTTCACCTCCGACCAGTTCACCGGCTTCCACGGCATCGTCATCCCCGGCACCCCCAAGGACTGGTACTACATGGGGTGTCGGTAAGGAGCGCGTCACCAAGTGCCAAGTAACCCGCGAGTAACTTAGTCGACGCTTGCGGCGGATGCCCGTACTTCTGGAAATCAGCGTTCCCGGAAGTAGCCTGAGGACATGATTTCTGGAAACACACCTCCTGTCGGAGGACAGCCCCCGGTTTCCACTTCTGGAAACACACGCACCGGCCGGCCGCGCCGAACCCTCGACCTGCCCGACGACCTGGCGGATGAACACCGCGCCTTCGGCGAGAAGCTGGCCGCCTCCACCGATTTGGGGACGGCCACCCGCGACAAGTACCGGCGCAACGCCGCCCACTTCCTGGCCTGGCTCGCCCAGGCGCGCGAGGCCGGCGCCCTGGACGGCGACCCGCTGTGCGATGCGGCCGCGCGGGACTGGGCGGTGCGCGACTACCGCCGCACGTTGAAGAACACCCGCACCGCCCGGGGAACCCACCTGTCGGCGGCCACCATCAACAACCGCCTCGCCGCCATCGACGCCTTCTTCGCCCTGCGCGGCTCGGGACGGCCCGACGTGGTCCGCGAGCACCTGGCCCGCCCCAGCGCTCCACGCGCGCTCGAGGCCCGCGCCAAGCTGAGGTTCCTGCGCACCGTGGCCCGCGACGCCTCCGCCCGGGACCGGGTGATCTGCCACCTGGCCTACTACACGGGGTTGCGCATCGCCGAGATCGTCGCCCTGGACGCGGCCGACATCCGCCTGTCCGCGCGCCGGGGCAGCGTGCGGGTGCGCGGCAAGGGACGGTTGGGCGGCAAGGACCGCACCGTCCCGCTGCACGCCGAGGCCCGCGCCTCCCTCGAACTCCTCCTGGACGAGCTCGGCCGCCCTGCTGCCGGTCCGCTGGTGCGCAACCGCGACGGCCAGGCGCTGTCGACGCGGGCGGCGAACGCGGTGGTGTGCGAGTTGGGGTCAGCGGCCGGAATCGGACCGGGCGACGACGGGGAGGCGTTCGGCCCACACGTGCTACGGCACACCTTCGGCACCGACCTGGTGCGCGGCTGCGGCGACCTGGCGAAGGAGCCGGTGGACCTGGTGACCGTGGCCGAGTTGATGGGGCACGCCGACATCAACACCACCCGCCGCTACGCTCTGCCCACCGAGGCCGACAAGGCCGCCGCCCTGGAGGTGCTCACCGTCGACCGGTGAGGCCCGCAGCGCCGCACGATGCCTCATGCGTGCCCTAGGACAGCAGGAAGGCGCCGACGACCACCAGGGTGGCGGCGCTGATGGCCACGACGAGGACCAGCGCGATCGTGCCGGTGCGCTCTTCTTCGGGGGTGGGGTCCTGGTCGCTCGGGGTGCAGCAGCCGCTCATCGGGGTCCCTTCGTGGTGGTGTGGTCGGTGAGGCGGCCGATCCCGGGCAGGAAACGGCCGGTGCGCGCGGCGTAACCGGAGTAGGCGGCGCCGTGGATGCGCCGCAGGTAGGGTTCCTCGATCGCCCTGACCTGCATTTGAACGCCGATGAGGACGGCGGCTGCGCCGAGTACGGCGATGGGGTTGGGGACCGTCAGGGCCAGGCCCAGCGACATCGCGGTGTAGGCGGTGTAGATGGGGTTGCGGGCGATGCGGAACGGGCCGCCGGTCACCAGGTGCGGGCGTTCGGTCTCATCGGGTGTGGTTCGCCAGGCCTGGCCCATGGCGAGCTGGGTGGCGAAGGTCCCCGCCACGCCCAGGGCGGCCAGGGCCGCGCCGGCGGTGCGCAGGGCGGGCTGGTCGAGGCCGGGCAGCGGCGTGAGGCCGGCCAGTTCGGCGATGGGTGCGGCGACGCCGGTGGCCAGGCTGCCCAGTGCGAGCGGGAGTCGGGCGGCCCAGGCCAGCGGGCTGGCCGGGCGTCGGATCCCGGTGTCGGTGCCGTGGCGTCGTTGGAGTTGCGTCTTGGTCGCGGTCAGGACGATGAAGACGCCGTAGAGCACCAGTGCGGTGATGGCCATCGTGCTCACCTGCCCTTTTGGGTGCGGGTGGCGACGCCGAGGAGGTAGTCGCTACCGATGCGGGTGCGCCAGTTCTCGCCGATGTGCAGGCCGTGGCGGGGCAGCTCGGCGAGGAACTCGCCCGCGCTGAACCGGTCGGCGGTGGGGTGGTCGAACAGGGCCTTGTAGGTGGGGCGGGCCAGGGCGGTGGCGGTGACCTCGTCGAAGAAGAACCGGCCACCCGGTGTGAGAACGCGGGCGACCTCGGCCAGGGCCTCTCTCCAGTTCGGGATGTGGTGGATGATCGCGAAGTCGAACACCGCGTCGTAGGAGGCGTCCTTTCCGCCGTCGATGGGGCCGAAGGCGGCGGCCAGGTCGGTGGCCGAGCCGCGCGCGAGGTAGACGCGCTCGCCGTGGCGCTGAAGGCGGCGCCGTGCTTTGGCCAGCATTTTGGGGTCCAGGTCCACGGCGTCCACGGACGCGGCGCCGAAGGTGTCCAGGATGAGTTTGGTGCCGTATCCGGGTCCGCATCCCAGCTCGGCGGTGTGGGCGCCTGGCGTGCGCCCGCCCAGTTCGACCAGCACTGCGGCCTCGTAGTGCTGGAGCAGGCGCCGGGGCGGTGAGTCGATCAGTGCCGACTCCACGCGGTTCATGAGCATGCCCACACCTTTCAACATCGCCAACATGGGATATGATCGCTATATGACGATGAATAGCACGGATGGATGCCAAGCCACAACCGCGGGCATAGGCGCCGCCGAGGCCCTCTTCCACAGTCTCTCCGACGGCACCCGGCTGGCCATCGTGCGCCGCCTGGCCCAGGGCGAGGCGCGGGTGTCCGACCTGGTGGAACAGTTGGGACTGGCCCAGTCCACGATCTCCAAGCACGTGGCGTGCCTGCGCGACTGCGGCCTTGTCGACGGGCGTCCCGAGGGGCGGCAGGTGTTCTACTCCCTGACCCGCCCCGAGCTGCTGGACCTGCTGGCCTCGGCCGAGATCCTGCTGGCCGCGACCGGCAGCGCGGTCGCACTGTGCCCCAACTACGGAACCGACAGCACGACGATGACGGAGGTGCGCGGTGAGTGACGCGTGCGGATGCGGTGGCGAGGAGCCCCGCGCAGGGGAAGCAGCCGAAGAGCACGAACCGGAGGCGTTGTGGCAGGTGAGCGAGATCCGCTTCGCCGCCGTCGCCGCGGCGCTGCTGCTGGCCGGGTACGGCGCGGGCTGGGTCGGCGCCGGCGACCTGGTGGGGTTGGTTCTCAAGGCCGCCGCGCTGGCGGTCGCGGGGTGGACGTTCGTCCCCTCCACCGTGCGCCGCCTGGCTAAGGGCAGGATCGGCGTGGGCACGCTGATGACCATCGCCGCCGTTGGCGCCGTGCTGTTGGGTGAGGTGGGCGAGGCCGCGATGCTGGCGGTGCTCTACACCATCGCCGAAGGGCTGGAGGAGTACTCCGTGGCCCGCACCCGCCGCGGCCTACGCGCCCTGCTGGACCTGGTCCCCGACCAGGCCAGAGTGCTGCGCGACGGAACCGAGCGCACCGTCGACCCGGCCGAGCTGGTCGTGGGCGACACGCTGGTGGTGCGCCCCGGGGAGCGCCTGGCCACCGACGGCCGTATCGCCTCCGGGCACACCAGCCTGGACACCTCGGCCATCACCGGCGAGTCCGTCCCCGTCGAGGCCGGACCCGGGAACGAGGTGTTCGCCGGCTCCATCAACGGCACCGGCGTCCTGGAGGTGACCGTCACCTCCACCGCGGCCGACAACTCCCTGGCCCGCATCGTCTCCATCGTGGAGGCCGAGCAGTCCCGCAAGGGCGCCGGACAGCGCCTGGCCGACAAGATCGCCAAACCGCTGGTGCCCGGGGTGATGATCGCCGCCGCCCTCATCGCCGCCCTCGGGGCGCTCTTCGGTGACCCGCTGATGTGGATCGAACGCGCCCTGGTCGTGCTGGTGGCCGCCTCCCCCTGCGCGCTGGCCATCTCCGTCCCGGTCACCGTGGTCGCCGCGATCGGCGCCGCCTCCAAGCACGGCACCCTGGTCAAGGGCGGCGCCGCCCTCGAAGCCATGGGCCGGGTCAAGACCGTCGCGTTGGACAAGACCGGCACCCTGACCCGCAACCGCCCGGCCGTCATCGAAACCGCCCCGGCGCCCGGCCACACCGCAGAGCAGGTACTGGCGGTGGCCGCCGCGCTGGAGGAGCGCAGCGAACACCCCCTCGCCCGCGCCATCCTGGCCGCCGCCCCCGCACCCCAGCGGGCCGAGCACGTGGAGGCGGTCACCGGAGCCGGGCTCACCGGAACCCTGAACGGCCGCAGTGTCCGGTTGGGCCGACCGGGCTGGATCGAGGCCGACCCACTGGCCGGGGACGTGAAGCGGATGCAGCACGCCGGGGCCACCGCCGTCCTGGTCGAGGACGACGGCGCGCTGCTGGGCGCCATCGCGGTGCGCGACGAGCTGCGCCCCGAGGCGGGCGAGGTCGTGGCCTCCCTGCGCGGTGCGGGCTACCGGGTGGTGATGCTCACCGGCGACAACCACGCCACCGCCACCACCCTGGCCGCCCAGGCGGGCATCGATCCGGGTGACGTGCACGCCGAGCTGCGCCCCGAGGACAAGTCCCGCATCGTCGGCCAGCTACGCGAACACGGCCCGGTGGCGATGGTCGGCGACGGCGTCAACGACGCACCCGCCCTGGCCACCGCCGACCTCGGGATCGCCATGGGCGCCATGGGCACCGACGTGGCCATCGAGACCGCCGACGTCGCTTTGATGGGCGAGGACCTGCGCCACCTGCCCCAGGTCCTGGGCCACGCCCGCCGCTCTCGGGTCATCATGTGGCAGAGCGTGGGACTGTCGCTGGCCATCATCATCGGCCTGATGCCCCTGGCCCTGTTCGGCATCCTGGGCCTGGCCGCGGTCGTGCTGGTGCACGAGGTGGCCGAGGTCGTGGTCATCGGCAACGGCATCCGCGCCGGACGCACCCGCCGCCTGGGACTGGCTCCCGGTGGTCCCGCCACCGCCGCACCACGCGAGCGTGCGGGGGCGACGGCGTGAGGCCGACGACACCGACTGCGGCCGGCACGCTCCCCCGTTGGGGCGTGCTGGCCGCCGCCCTCACACTCACAGCCGCCGACCTGGCCCTGAAGGCCCTAGCCGAAGACCGGCTGACCGGCGGGCCCGGACCACAACTCCTGGGGCTGCTGGAGTTGCGCCTGACCTACAACCCCGGCGTCGCTTTCAGCCTGGGCGCGAGCATGCCCACATGGGTCATCGTGGCCCTCACCGGGCTCATCACCGCCGCCGTGGCCGCCTACGCCTGGCGCACCGCCCCTACCACCCCGCTCGCGGGCCGCGTCGGTCTGGCCGGGATGTTGGGCGGTGCGCTGGCCAACCTCATCGATCGCGGCCTGGACGGTGTGGTCACCGACTACCTGCACAGCGGCTGGTGGCCCACCTTCAACCTCGCCGACGCCTTCATCGTCGCAGGGGCGGTACTGCTCGTGCTCACGTCCGCCCGCCAGGGCGCACCGGCACCGCCCGGTAAGGACTCCGACCCGTGGACCTGATCATCATCGCCCAGGCGGCCGGCCTGTTCGCCCTCACCAACATCGACGACATCGTGGTGCTCGCGCTGTTCTTCGCCCAAGGCGCAGGGCAGCGCGGGGCCACCGCCAAGATCGTGGCCGGGCAGTACCTGGGCTTCATCGCGATCCTGGTCACCGCGCTGGCCGCCACCTTCGGCGCGAGTTTCCTGCCCGAGGAGGTGCGCGCCTACTTCGGGCTGCTGCCGCTGCTGCTGGGCCTGCGCGCGGCCTGGAAACTGTGGCGCGGCGATGACGACGATGAGGCCCCCGACAGCGACAACGGCCCGGCCCTGCTCACCGTCGCCACCGTCACCTTCGCCAACGGCGGCGACAACATCGGCGTTTACGTCCCCGTCTTCGTCACCGTCGGCTACGCCAGTCTGGCCGTCTACGCGACGGTCTTTCTGATCCTGGTCGGTGTGCTGTGCGCGGCCGGCAAGTTCCTGGCCACCCGCGCCCCCATCGCCCGCGCGCTCAGCCGCTGGGGCCACATCCTGCTGCCCTTGGTCCTCATCGTCCTGGGCGTGATCATCCTCGTCGAGGGCGGCGCCTTCGGACTGTAGGCACGCCCGCCGACTCCCGCACCCGGTTCGGACGCCGTCCGCGCTGACGTGCAGGGTGGTTGCGCTCCTCCACCGGGCGAGCCCCCAGTGTCTCGCGGTCCTGGTCTCGGTCTCAGCCGCCCAGGGCCAGGCGGTTGCCCATGTTCAGGCGAATGTCGCCGTAGGGGTTCATGTTCGAGGAGAACAGCGGAGTGAGCCCGCGCCGGTCCTCGGCCGTCAGCGCGTTCTCCCATTCGGGTTCGGCCAGCACCTGTTGGAGCATCAGCGTGTTCACGTACACCAGGCACGATTGCAGGATGTGCAGGGCGAGCATGGTCAGCTCCTGCTCCTCGCGCCGGTTGGAGGACAGCTCACCGGTCTTGCCGTAGAGGATCTCGCCGTGGATGCCGTGGGAGTTCTCCACCACGTTCAGCCCCGACCCCACCTCGTACTGCACGTCGCGGTCGCGCAGGTAACGCGCGCAGAACGCGGTCTTTTCCGCCCGTCCCACCTCCAGCATCGCCGCGTAGGTGGGGTGGGAGGCGTTGCGGGTGAAGCGGCGCAGGATCGCCTCGGTGGAGGCGGTGCCCAGCCGGATCGCGGTGGCGTACTTGATCATCTGGTCGTACTGCTGGGCGATCAGGCCCCAGCGGATCGGCCGGGTCATCGCCGGACGCAACAGCGGGTAGGTTTCCAGGTCGCCGCGGTCGGGCTGGTAGAGCTTGACGCGGTTGATCTGCTTGATGCGCGGCAGCAGCTTGAACCCCAGCAGCCGGGTGATGCCGAACCCGATCTCGGACTGGCCATGGGAGTCGACGTAGTTGGCCTCCACGTTCATCGAGGTGCCGTGCCGCATCGCCCCCTCCACCATGGCGTGCACCTCCGAGGCCGAGCACGACAGCAACTGGGAGTGCACGGCCATCGACCTCTCCTCGATGTGCCAGTAGATGAGCACCCCCCGGCCCCCGTACCGCGAGTGCCACTCCGTGAACAGGTTCTGGTCGAACGCCTTGACATGCGTGGAGTCCGACCCCACCGCGGTCGACCCCTGCCCCCAGATCGCCTCCGAGCGGATGGCGAAGGTCGCGTTGGCGATCGCGCGGGCGGCGCCTCGGGCCCCCTCGATGGTGAAGTAGCGGCGCCGGATGTAGCGCAGGTCGTCCTCGGAGTAGGCGTGCTCGCCCGCGGCCGCCCGGCGCAGCCCGGTATTGGTGCCATAGGCGTAGATCACCAGGATCAGGCGCTCCCACAGCTCCTCAGTCGTGATGGCCTCGCGGGTGCCGACCCCGGTGAACGCCTCCAGCATCCCGGTGCGCAGCGCGGTCTCCTTGAGCATGTCCAGCAAAGGGACCACACCCCACTTGGCGCGCACCGCCTTCTTCAACCTGCGCAGGTTGCGCGGCTCGGCGCGCGCCTCCAACGGGGAGAGGCTGATCGCCCCCGTCTTGCGCTCGGCGACCTCTACCCAGCCCAGACGGGGCAGCGCGTCATTGAGCCCGGCCAGCTCGGTCACCATGTCGCCGTGCAGGCGGGAGATGAACTCATCCGGGTCCAGGGGCTGGTTGAGCTTGCGGTAGTTCTCCACGCGCTTGTCGGCGAAGTCGGCCGGGAGGTCCTCATCCGGGTTGCGCCACCGGTCCGCGCCCACCACCCAGATCTCCTTGCAGCGCAACTGCTCGCGCAGCCTCTGGAACACCCCGCACTCGTACACGGTGCGCAGCACCCGCGACCGGCCGCGCTGGTCGGTGCGGTGCAGCAGCTCGCGCAGCTCGAAGGGGATGACCCCGTCGACGGGGACGTGCTCACCGGCGTCGTAGTAGGGGCGGTTGTTGGCCACCTCCCGGTAGCGGCAGATCAGCTCCAGGGCCTTGACCAGCGGGCGGTGCACGTCGTTGGAGGAGTGGAACTCCAGCACGTCCAGGAGCTGGAGCAGCCCCACGCGGTAGTGGTTGGAGTAGGAGGACTTGAACACGCGCTGCTTGTGCTGGCGGTAGCTGGTGCCCTTGGACCGGAACTCGGCCAGCAGGTCCTTCAGCGTCTGCTCGCCGCCGGCGGCCGGGTAGACCACCTCGCGCACCAGCGACTCGGGCGAGCCCACGGAGGCCTCGGCGATGCGGAAGAGGATGTCCTCCTTGCCCGAGACCCGCTTGAGGTCGCGGACGAACTCTTCGGTCACGACCTTCTCCGCGCGGGCGTTGATCTTGTGCACGGTCGAGATCACCAGATCGACCAGGGTGTCGGTGATCTCCCGCTCGCGCGAGAACAGCAGCGCCCCCAGCAGGCACACCTTGATCTGGTGCGGGTGGCCGCGCAGGTGCGAGGGCGCCTCGGCCGCCGCCCGATCCCGCCACGCGGCCACCATCGTGGCCGGGAGGCGCGCGAAGGCCCGGTGCGGCACCCCGACAGCGCGCACCGCTTCCAGCTTCGTCTTCTCCGCGATCAGCGTCTTGAGGCTGACATTGCCCGGGGCGTCCTTGATCCGCGCATACACCTCGGGGCCCTCCCCTGCCGCCGGCGCCTCGTCGGGGTCGTCGCTGGCCTGACCGATCAGCGTGAGCATCCGCTCCACGACCTCGGCGGGCACCTCGCCCACCGCGCGGGCCATCATCTGATCCTCGGCCTGGCTCAGCGCCGAGCGCACGATCCGCTCGATGCGGGTCTTCTCCGGCGGCTCGATCAGCTCCTCTTTGCAGTGCTCCAGCAGGCGCTGGCGTACCCGGTCGGGGTTGCGCTCCTGGTCGCACACGTTCTCGGCCAACCACAGCGTGACCTTCTCGGCGTCGGGAACCGAGCACTCGCCGAAGCCGGTGAACTCGCGGATCTCGGTGCGGTTCCGCTTGGCCGAACGCCCCTGCCAGTCGTAGAAGGCGATCTCGGAAGGCTCGACCTTGACCTGCCTGGCCACGTGGACGACGGCGTTGTCGGGCACCTCACCGCGGCCGCGCGGGAACCGGCCGCGCCAGAGCAGGAAACGCAGGGTCAGCGCGAACCCGAGCCGGGTCGCCCCGGACTTGTTCCGCAGCAGCCTCAACTCGTCGGCGGTGAGGGTGAAGGCGTCGAGGAGTTCGTCCAGGTCCAGATCACGCGCCACCCGACCGTCCCCTGCCCGCTCGTGTCCCTGGCCGAGCGGTACGCCCGGCTATCCACGATCTTCCGGGGCGCTGGGGCTGGTTGTCCGGAGAACCCGTAAGTTACTCGCGGGTTACTTGGCACCTGGTGACACGCTCCTTACCGACACCCCTACATCCTCGAAGGGCTGCTGGAGCAGGAGACCTCGTTGCGCCCCACCGAGATCACCTCCGACACCGCCGGGGCCTCCGAGATCGCCTTCGGCATCTTCCGCCTCATGGGCTGGCAGTTCTCCCCCCGCTTGGCCGACGCCGGATCAGCGACGCTGTACCGCACCGACCCCGCGGCCGATTACGGCCCGCTCAACAACCTCACTCGCACCCGGATCAACACCGGCCTTATCACCGACTCCTGGGACGAACTGCTGCGGGTGGCGGCCTCCCTGCGCTCCGGGGCGGTCAAGGCCAGCGAACTGTTCCGCTACCTGGCCGGAGGCGGCACCCCCACCCCGATCGGCCGGGCCCTGATGGAGCTGGGACGCCTGGACCGCTCGATCTACCTGGCCTCCTACTTCGACGACGAACTCCTCAGGCGCCGGGTCAACACCCAGCTCAACCGGCAAGAATCCCGCCACACCCTGGCCCGTAAGATCTTCCACGGCCAAAAGGGCGAGCTGCGCCAGCGCTACCGTGAGGGCATGGAGGACCAGCTCGGCGCGCTCGGCTTCATGGTCAACGTCGTCATCTTGTGGAACACCGTCTACACCGCCCGCGCTATCGAGCAGATCCGTGCCGAGGGCACCCGGGTGCACGCCGCTGACATCGCCCGCCTCAGCCCTCTGGGCAGCGAACACCTCAACATGCTGGGCCGCTACAACTTCAAGCTCGCTCCCGAGATCGGTGCCGGGCGGCTGCGCCCGCTGCGCGCACCCCGCCCCGGCCAGTAGGGCCTCTCATCCCGCGGTGTTCTCGCCCGCTGCTGCGAGGGTGCGCCGTACCTGCTCGTGGGAGACGGACGAGAACGCCGCGATCCGGCGCAGCCCCCACCCTTCGGCCCGGGCGTCGCCCATCGCCGCGACCGTCGCCTGATCGAGGGCCCCATCCAGGGCGGCTCGCAGCTCGGCGAGCTTGCGCAACCGCACCGCCGGGGCCAGGTGGGCGAACTCCGCGCACACCCGTTCCACGTCGGCTCTGACGAAGGCCACCGCGTCACCGTCCATGCCGACAGGGTGGTGTGCCCCGCCACGGGTGTCAACAGATGTGACAGTTGCCGGGACTCACCGTTCCGTTCCTACTCGGACCCCAATTTCCTCCGGGCTCGCACCGTTGCGCCTGGCCTGGGTCACGTGCCCGGTTCGCAGGGAGTGGAAGTCGTAGACGTCCGGGTCCATGTCGGCCTCGGCGCTGCTGGTGCGCAGCACCTGTGCAGGGCTTCGCCGGTGATGCCGCGGCCGTGGATGGCCGCCGACCTCCGATTCCGGTAGGTCGCCCGCAGCAGGGGAGAGGACAAGGCCAGGTCCGCGTTGCTGAGGAGGCTTGGGCCGCCATCTCTGCCGTGCATGTGCTCGTCGAGTTGGTGGCCGAGCAGCAGCCGCATCGTTGCTCGCCGGGTGCCGTCGGCGACGAGCAGGGCGGCCCGGCCCAGCGGTGGAGCACGCACACCGCGCACGTGCTCTATGCGCTGCTGAAGGGAAGGACGACGACGTCGGGGTCGGGGTTGTCCTGGTCGGCCTGTGGCGCCCCCACCCTGTCGTGAACCCCCTCGCTTCGGTGGAGCTCGAGGCCTTTGGCCGCTAGGCCCGTGGCCTCTGACCGTCGCAGAGCGCTGGCGAAGTCGAGCCAGATTGCCAGGGCGTCGCGAACGGTCGATACGCTTGCCGGGTAGACGTCGTGGTGCATCGCGGCGATGACCCTCACGGCGTCGTCGAGCAGCAGCGGCCGTTTCCGCCTCGGTCACATCGCCCGCAGCTTCGCCAGGCCGCGGACCAGTCTGCTGACCCTGCGGTGGGCGGTCGGAGCGAGCACGCGCGAGCATAGAGCCGAAAACCACGCCCATGCCGACGAGGTCCTCGCCCAAGTCGCGGATGCGCTCGCAGAGTTCGGATAGCCTCGAAGGTATGGGATTCGACTGGGAAGGCATTCTCGGCGCGCACGGCGCGAGCCTGGCCGAGGCCTACGACGAGGCCACCTCCGCCGAGGTCTACGACGAGCCGATGGCCGAGTTTGAGGACTACGGCCCGATGCTCGTCGTCGGCGAGGACAACGCCTGACCCGGACCCCCTACATCGCGTCGAGCTTGCGCACCGAGTCGCGCAGGGCGTCCTCCCCGACGCGCACGTAGTGGTTGAGGACCGTGGCGAGCTTGTCCCTGAGGTACTGCGCGACGACCTCCCACGACTCCTCGAGCTCTTCGTGGAACCACTTCGTCGCTGCGTAGTGGCGCAGATTCCGATAGACGATTGTGCGCGGTCATGCATTCTCGGGATCGTTCTCGTCGACCCACTCGCGGATTCTGTGCCAGTAGAAGCAGCAGCTGCGCCGAGCGATGTTCGCCGCGGTCTTCATCGTCCCGACCAGCCACGGCGGCCTGAGCTTGAGTCGTCACCAAGCACTGAGACTGACCCCGACCGAGCTGAGTCGATCACGCACCGATGTCGGGGAGGCGACTGACCCGACCTCATACCCAGCATGCGCGGTCTGGCCCTGGCTCGATGTCGTCAGGACCAGCCACGGGTGATCACACAGCTCTGTCCGTGCCCTCGGTCACACAGCTCTGTCCGTGCCCTCGGTCATACACGAGATCATGATCATTGTCATGCCCGACCCGATCCGAACCCAGACTGGTGCATGTGCCGGGGCCTGCTGCTGGCCATCTATTGCTGGGGCTGATCGACCCGTACTTCCCGGATGCACACCCGCCATCGCTGTCCATGCGCCCTTGACTTCAGAATCGGACATCACCCGTGATCACCCATCATCTCCAGAGCGAACCACTCCGCGCATCGTTTCCGGGCACTGTGCGGGATCCTGTGCGGTATTTGGTCCACACCGGATCACCGTCACCACGTATGGTCAGGTAAGAGGCATATTGGGCGATCCCGAGGTCAAGATCAACTGGGTCTGGATGCCGCCGTGGGGTCCGGACAAGATCACCGACGACGGCCGGGACCAGCTGCGCATGCTGGGCTTCAACGTCTGACCTGATCAGCGTGGGTAAGGGCCGGGGCCCTGGGAAGACTCCCAGGGTCCCGGCCCTTCTTACCGGCCGCAGGTGCGCCAGAGGAGGCAACCTCAGAGGAAGGGCTCCTCGACGACCTTCCAGTGCACGGCGCTGACCCCGGGCTCCAGGCTCAGTCTGCTGATGGCCTGCTCCAGTACCGCGTCCTGCCGGCCGGTCGCGGTCAGGTCGGCCTGGACGGTGACCATGTGCCGGTCCTCCTCCAGATGGCGGCTGTCCAGGGAACGCAGGACGAATCCGCTGCCCGACAGGGCCTGGAGCAGCAGGGCCCGTACGTGCGCCTCCTGATCGTCCCTGCACACCACGCGCAGCCGGTATCCGGTCAGGACTTCGCTGGTGGCGTCGGCTGGACGGCTCTCCAGCCTGCGTGCGATCGGGCGGAGGACCACGTTGGCGGCCACCACCGCCAGCGCCCCCATGAACGCGCCCAGGTAGACGCCGCTTCCCGCCAGTACTCCGACCGCCGCGGCGCACCAGATCGTGGCCGCGGTGTTGATACCGCGTACGTTGATCCCGTCGCGCAGGATCACGCCCGCACCCAGGAACCCGATTCCCGAGACGACCTGGGCCGCGATGCGTGTCGGACTGACCTCGTCGACCGTGTTGACCGCGAGCAGCACGAACAGGGCTGATCCGACGGCCACCAGCGCGTTGGTGCGCAGCCCGGCCATCCGTGCGCGCCACTGCCTCTCGACTCCCACCAGGGCGCCCAGTATGAAGGCGCACCCCAGCCTGAGGGCGAACTCCCACCATTCCAGCATCTACCCCACCCCCAACAGGAGTCCGGCGAGTCCGAAGTAGACGGCCAGCCCGGTGAAGTCCTTGATCGTGGTGATGAAGGGGTCAGCTCCGGGAGCGTGGTCCAGTCCGAGCTTGAGCATCAGCCACGGTAGGGCGAAACCCAGGAACGTCGCCAGGGTGACCGAGGTGAACAGTGAGAGGCCAACGGCCACGCCGAGCATGGGGATGTCGTTGGGCGCCCCTTGCCAGAAGTAGGCGGCGGCGCCGCCGATGCAGGCGATGATCACCGCCATCACCAAACCCACGCGCACCTCGCGCAAGAGCTGGCGTCCGAACCGGGAGGGGTCGATGTGGCCCAGGGCCAGGCCGCGGGCGAAGATCGTGGTGGACTGGGTTCCGACGTTGCCGCCCATGTCCATGATCAGGGGCACGAAGATCGCCACCGCCACGACGGCGGCGAGCACGTCCTCGAACTGCTCGATCAGCCCGCCGACCGCGAGTCCTCCGGCCAGGGTGACCATGAGGAAGGTGATGCGCACCCGCACCGGGTAGAGGATGTTCCCGCTGGTGAGCCGTTCGCTGCGCAGCAGTTCCTTGGCGTGCGCGGGGTCGCCCATCCCGGCCTTGCGGTACATGATCTCGGAGGTGTCGTCGTCCAGGGCGTCCATCGCGTCGTCGAAGGTCAAGGAACCGACCAGCCGCTTCTCGGAGTCCAGGACCGGCAGCGCGCCCAGGTCGCGGCGCTGGAGCAGGCGCGCGGCGACCGCGGCGTCCTCGGTGGTGGACACCGACACCTCGGCCAGACGGGCCAGGGAGCCCACTTCGGCGTAGGGCTCGGCCTTGACCAGCTCGGCCACGCTGATCAGACCCAGGTAACGGCGGTCCGCCGTGGTGACGAAGACGGTGGTGACGTCCTCGGGCCCCAGCCGGGAGCGGCGGATCAGCCCCAGGGTTTCGTTGACCAGGGAGTACGGGCGCACGGCCAGGTAGGAGGGGTTGGCCATCCGGCCGGCACTGTCCTCGGGGTAGGCCAGCAGTACACCGACACGTGCGCGGTCGGTGGAGGTCATCGAGGCCAGCAGGCGGCGGGCCACGGCGGCGGGTGCCTCACCGATCAGGCGGGCCTGGTCGTCCACGTCCAGTTCGGCCAGGGTCGTGGCGGCCTCGGAGTCGGTCATGGCCTGGAGCAGGCGGACCTGCTCGTCCTCGCCCAGCAGGTCGAAGACCTCCACGGCCCGGTCCTTGTCCAGGAGCCGGAAGGCGAGAACGTGTTCGGTGGGGGGCAGCAGGCGCAGCATGACCACGACCTCGTCGGGGGTCAGATCGGCCAGGGCTTCCTTGGCCCTGGTGAGCTCGCGCTTGCGCAGGCGTTCGGTGAGCATGGTGTGCACGGGGTCGTTCCCTTCGGGTGAGGGCACACCGGCCCACCCGAAGGGCACGTCAGGGCAGCGTCGCCGCGTCTGTCGCGCAGGGCGTGGAGTACGTGATGTGTTCGGGTGGGGGCGTGCGCCGGATGGTTGCCGCCGGGGGTGTGGATCGGCCACGGTGGCGTTGCCCGGTACTGTGACCGGGCTCGGAATCGCCGCTGGTGGAATCGGGTTCTCGACCTGGCATCGCCCTCACCTCCCTACGCCGTCGTCCGTACACACGAAAAAGACCTCCCGACGGGAGGCCTGAGGGCTCGAGTGAGGGCACCGGGCAGCTACGCACCGGTACTTTCCCAATGTCGAGCTTCAGCACTGCGTGCCTAGGGGCCACCGGGGTGGTCCCGGTCCGCGTTAGGTCAAGCCTTGATTCGGCAGGACCAGTTGACCCATTGGGGTCTCTCGACCTTTTTGGGCAGCGGACGCATACGCACGCAGGAGCCTCACCTAACGGGACACCTGCTGTTGATGCGCCCCGAAGGTAACCGACTTTCCAGGAAAAGTCCAATGCGCGCCGGGCTCCACGACCACACCGCGCCTGTCTCGGGCCGGGTGCTCCAGGGCCTCCTCGCCCGTCATCAGTGCTGGCGCTGGTCGAGTCCGGCCATCTCCTGGACCTCGTGGGCGACGTCGTGCGGGGTGCGGGCGGGCCTGCGGAAGGGGATGCGGACGTCGTGGTCGCCGTCGGGGCCCTCCAGGCGCAGACGCAGGCCGTGGCGGTCCACGCCGAGCGGGCGGGGGCGGCCCGGGGGCAGCTGGGTGCCGCAGCGGGTGACCAGGGCCCACAGGACGTCGGGGTGGTCCTCCTCCAGGTGGCGCAGCCAGGGGCCCTCCCATCGTCCGAAGGGGTCGGCGGCGGCATCGGTGAACTCCTCCGGGTGCAGCAGGTGGCAGCCCTCCTGGTCGGAGTGGACCACCAGATGGGGGTTCATGACGACCATCGTGCGGCCGTGGCCCAGGTCCAGCAGGCGTTCGTCGGCGTCGTCGGCCAGGACCGAGAGCGCGCGGTCGCGGGCCTCCGAGAGCGGGGGGACGGACAGGTCGCCGCTGATCCACAGCAGGGAGCGGGTCGGGTCGCGCAGGTCCACCGGGGCGGTGTCGGTGAACTCGACGGTGGCCTCCAGGCTGCCCTCGCCGATCTCGGCCAGGACGCGGTGCTGGTCGGGGACCAACAGCGTGACCTCGCCCTCGAAGGTGGTGTGACAGACGGCCCCGGTCAGGTGCAGGGAGACCTCAGCGCTGGTCACCGTGGCCGGGTTGGGGCGGGAGAGCACGGAGCGCGCCCGTTCGGCGGGGGAGGGCGTGAGGGAGTTCGGGTACGGCAGCAGGAGGACCACCTCAATCTATTAGGTAAGCCTAACCTACATGATGGGTTGACCTGGGCAACAGTCCGGGGCGCGCAGAGTCGCCTTGGAGTGGGCTTTTCGGGTTCCCGGCGAAGGTCTCGGCGGAGGTGTCGGCGGAGGTGAAAGTACTCTCGAACGCGCTCGTCTTTGTTCCGTTCTTGGTTGATGGAGCGAATGTTCATCCAGATAGATAACTGTTGACAGTGTGTGGGTTGAAACCCTTGGGGTGGATGTGGAGCAAGGGGCAATTGTGGCCTATGTGTCGTCCCTTTTTGTTGGGGTCACCTGCTTTAGGGTGTCGACCGAACAAGTGTCTCCTCGCGCGGACCCGTCGTGCCGTCAGGACGCGGATGAGGGGGCGCGAACAAAACGCACCGGTTATACAGGGAGACCAGCTCGATGGTTCGCCTACCCGACTTCTCCGTCATCTCCGGCTCCGAAGTCGCCGAGGTCCTCGAAGGGGAGGAAGGGCTGGTCACCCGCACGGTGGAGAAGGGCTACCTCAGCCACGATGACGGGGACACCGTGAACCCGGACTCCTAATTCCTCCGGTTTCCCGCGCGGCCCCCGTCGCGGATTACCGCCCTCCCGGCATCGCTGTGAGGACAGGACCGCGTACACGGGATCAAGTGGATATCGAGTTTCCCGGAGAACGTCGGGAGCGGAATCCCCAGGGCATCAGCGGTACTGATCCTCAACGACGCCGAGACCGGTTACCCCTTCGCCTGCCTGGAGAGCTCGATCATCAGCGCGGCGCGCACGGCCGCCTCAGCGGCCCTGGCGGCCGTACGCCTGAGCGCCTCCTGGCGGACCCGGGTCGGGCGCGGGCGGCACTCGACGAACTCCGCTCCGCGGTGGCCGCCGAGCGCGAGCGTCAGGACGCGGCCCTTGAGGGGGTGGCGCGGCACTGCTCTCGACGGCAAGTCCAAGGACTCGCGCGATGACCTGCCGCAGATCGTCATCGGCATGGCGGTGACCCGGGAGGGAATCCCAGTGCGGATGTGGTGCTGGCCGGGCAACGCCTCCGACCAGACGCTGATCCGCCAGGTCGAGGACCAGATGCACGAGGCGACGCTGTCCAAGATCGTGTGGGTGACCGACCGCGGCTTCTCCTCCGAGGCCAACCGCCGCTACCCGCGCCAGGGCGATCACGCCTGCGTCATCGGTGAGAAGCTACGCTCCGGATCACCCGAGGTCAAGGCCGCCCTGTCGAGGCAGGGCCGCTACACCGAGATCGGGTAGAACATGCGGGTCAAGGAGGTGCGCATCAGCGACACCTACCGGTTCGTGATCTGCCGCAACCCCCCAGGCGGCCGAGCGTGATGCGCACATGCGCCAACAGCTCGTGACCCACCTTCAGGAGCTGATCGCCCGCAGCGATGCCCTCAGCGTTTCCAAGCGGGGGCGAGCTGCGCGGGAAGATCGCCGACAAGCCCGGTCTGAACCGCTACCCGCGCACCAGGCGTTCACCACTGCCACTGAACATCCCGGTCTACTTCTGCGATCCGGCCAGCCCTTGGCAGTGTGGTTCCAACGAGAACACCAACGGGCTACTCCGCCAGTACTTTCCCAAGAGCACTGATTTGTCGGTGCACACCAGCGGGCACCTGCAGGCCGTGGCCGTCCAGCTCAACGGGCGCCCGCGCAAGACGCCCGGCTGGGGTACCCCAGCCGGGCGTCTCGCTAAGCTGCTCTCGACGAGCAACTGACCTCACGTGTTGCGACGACTCCTGGAATCCACCACGTTCCGGTGCGGCCCCTCCGTGTGTCCGGCTGGCTAGTGCGTGGCGAACATGGCCGAGCGCAGTTCCCCGGCGATGTCGTCGTCCCCGCGCAGGGACAAGGCGTCCAACAGGGCCTGGGGGTCGGCCAGGGACTCGTCGCCGTTGTCGGTGATGCGCCTGGACAGGATCCGCAGCGCCTCGTCCGGGGCGGCCGGGGCGGTGTAGCCGATCAGGTGCAGGGCACGGGCGGCCGGCGGGTGCGCGCTGAGATCGCCCGCGGGCAGCTTGCGCGCGTCCAGACGGTCGCCGGAGACCGTGATGAACATGCGGTCGCCCGGCTGTGCGGCCTGGCGGCGCAGCAGCGGCCGCAGGGAGTCGAAGGCGGGCTGGTCACGCCAGACCAGGACCAGCAGGTCCGCGCCGGGCGCGGTCAGGCACAGCAGCCGACCGGGCTGGAGGCCCAGGTGGGTGGCGTAGCCGGTGGGCACGGCCACCGGTGCGCCGTTGAGGTGGTCGGCGGTGATGTCGATGCGGTGCCACCAGCGCCCGTCCGGGGCGCGGAAGCAGCGGGCCGACAGAGCCGGGTCGCTCGCTCCGGGGCGGGCCGGGGCCGGGTGCGCCATGGCCGGGACATGGGGCTGAGCCATCGGCGCGGGGGCGCGGCCGGGAGGGAAGGCACCCTGGCCGGGGCCGGGTCTTTGCTGGTGCCCCTGCGGTTCGAGGCCGGGCGCGGCGGGCTCCACGGGTGCGGGGCCCTGCGCCTCGGGGCGTTTGCGGATCGGCAGCCCGTTCTCGGTGGTGGCACCACCGAGCTCCTCAGGGGCATGGCCGCCGCTGGGCGCCTCCATGGGTACCGAGGTGTCCACGTACACGTGCCCGTCGCGCAGGCTCACCCCGGGGGTGCTCAGCAGCCAGGCGCGCAGCTCCTGCTGGCGGATGCCGATCCGGCTCAGCCGCAGGCCCGCCTCGGTGAGGTTGGGGGCGTCGCCGAGCAGCTCACGGGTCTGCCAGCGCAGCCGGTTGGGGTCGTCGGCGATGAGCCAGCCGTTGTGCATGCGCCGGTCGGTGAACAGGGTGATGATCACGCGCCACAGGGGGGTGTGCAGCGTGGGCACCTCCACCGGATGGTCCGGGTGCGCGTTGATGAGGCGGTCGATGGTGGTCGCCGAACCGAGCTGCTCGGACAGTTCCCGCAGGTGCTTGGTGACGGCGGCCCCTTCCGGGGAGCCCAGCCAGCGCAGCAGGCGCTCCTCCACCTTGCGCTGGGCGCCGCGGATCTCGGTCACGTCCACCGCGATCTGCTCGGAGAGCACGCGGATGCTGATCGGGTCCGTGGCGAAGAGCCGCTCGGCGGCCACCGTGCGCTCCAGGTCGGGCCAGGAACGGAACATCTCCTCGACCTGGTCCACCAGCGGGTGCTGGCCCAGGACCGGCGCGGGGCGCTCCTCCACCTGCTCCGGGGCGGGCGCCTTGGTCCGTTTGAAGCTGGGCCGGCGCAGGGTGCGGCCGGGGCCCAGGAGCGAGCTGCGGAACTGTGACCGCAGATCGCCCACTTCGCCGGACACGGCGCCTTGCGCCTGGTCGTTCGCGGTGTCGGCGCCCAGGGCCGTGCCCGGGAGCATCGCCGCGGAGCTGACCATGCCGCCGACCGCGGCGGAGGCCTCGGCCATGGGAGCGGCGGAGGGCGCGGGGAGCTGTTGCTCGGCCGAGGCCGGATCCTGGTCCCGCTGGGCGCGCAGGGCCCGCAGGGTCCGGATCGCGCGGGTGGCAGGGGTCTGTGGCGGGTTCGTGCCGTCCTCGGCAGGTTCGGCGAGGTCGGGCGAACCATTCGCCCCGGTCGCGGAGTTCAGGTAGTCCAGCGCGTTGCGGACGTGCTCGGGCGCGGACTCGGGGAGCCAGTGCGCGATGGTGCGCACGGCCTCGGTCATCAGCGCGGGGGAGGGGGTGGGACCGGAGGGCAGCTCACCGCAGGGCTGCAGGGCGCGCCAGGCGACCGTGCTGACGATGTCGAGGACACCGCAGTTCGGCAGGCGCCAGCCGTGCATCTCCTGGGGGCTGGCCGAGATCAGGCGATCCCAGTCCCCGGCGGTGGCGGCCACCGCGCCGCGGACCGGTTCGGCCAGGTCGGCACAGTCCACCGGCTGGGTGCGCAGGCTCGGCAGGAACTCGGAGAGGGCGATGTGCCCCCACTGTTCCACCGCGAGTCTGGCCAGACCGTTCGCCAGCCAGGGCGGTCCGGCGATGTCGAGGACACGGGCGACGGGCAGCGAGTGCCACCAGCCGTCGATCAGACGGTCATGGTGGAGCAGGGGTGCCACGTCCGGCGACCTCGACCACCGCAGCGCGGGTGCGAGGTCGACGAGGCAGATCGGAGAGACGGCGTTCATCCGCTGGGGACCTCGACCTCCTGGTGTCTGCACGTGAATTGGGGAGGAACCGCACGGGCCTTCGGTTCGATGCTCCACAGTACGCGCCCTTGACCCGGAGGAGGACAGGTCTTGAACCGACTCGGCTGATTCGTGTGGGGGCACGGCGGGCCGAGGGACAGGGGTGCCGTGAGCACTTCCCCGAGATCGTACGTGCCCCGGGCCCACATGGGTAGCCCCAGGCCCCCCGGTCCGCCGATACCTGGGGGTGACCTCACCGTGTGATCACCGTGACGGAGGAGATCTACGTCAAAAAACGGTCAAGAGTTGTGATCTACCTCATAGTAGACTTCTGGCTCATCAGGCCCGTGCCGGGCGTTGTTTCTGTCGGTGCCTCCCGCGGCACGACCCACCGCTGTTCCGGCGCGGTTCGTGGCGGGGGCTCCGGTGAGGAGGGGCGCCGGAGAGCTCCGACATACACAAACCCGGCGCGCTGATGTCGGTCGCGGGTATGCTGGATGGGCACTGTCCTCGCCCGAGCGACCCTCGTCCGGGTGGCCGCCGCGCGGCCGACCCCGGGGCCGACGGTGCTCGGACATTCGGGCCAGCGGACTCCGCGACCCGCCAAGACTTCCGTTCCCGCGCACCCCGGCGCTGTGCAGGCGTGGGACGGTCGATCCGGATGATTGGTTGACGTGACAGACCTTGAGATGAATCCCCCCGCCGCCGCGCCCGTGGGCAGACCGGAGCTGATCCGGTCCTACGTGGCGATCGGTGACAGCATCACCGAGGGGATGGAGGACGACAGCGGCCCCGGCGGCGAGTACCGGGGGTTCGCGGACCGTCTCGCGGACCACCTGGGCACGCTCTCCCCGGACTTCCGCTACGCCAACCTCGGCGTGCGCGGACGCCGGATGAAGCACATCTTCGGCGAGCAGCTCGAACAGACCCTCGCCTGGAAGCCCGACCTGGTGACCGTCCTCGGCGGCGGCAACGACGTCCTGCGCCCCGGGGGCGACCTGGACGAACTGGCCGAGACCTTCGAGTGGGGCGTGCGGCAGCTGCGCGACGCCGGTATCCGAGTCGTGATCCTGGCCGGGCACGACACCGGGTGGATCCCCGTACTGCGTCTGTACCGGGGACGCATCGCGGTGTTCAGCATGCACATGCGGGCCGTGGCCGAACGCACCGGAACCGAGATCGTCGACCTGTGGGCGCTCAACGCCCTCAACGACCCCCGGGCCTGGAGCGACGACCGGCTGCACCCCAACGGCGCCGGCCACCAGATCGTCGCTGCCCGGGTCGCCGACCTGCTCGGTCACCCGATGGGCCCGCCCGAGATCTGGGCCGACCCGTGGGCCACCCCGCCCCAGCAACTGCCCCGGATCCTGCGCCGCCGCGAGGGCCGCCGCTGGGCCCGTCAGTACCTCGTCCCGTGGCTGCGCCGCCGGGCGATGGGCCGCTCCTCCGGTGACGGTCTGCAGGCCCGGCGCCCCGTACTGGACTACCTCCACGACGAGGAGACCCGGGAGCAGCTCCGCGAGCAGCTGCGCGAGGTCGGCGCGGACACGCACTACAACGACTACTCCGCGGACGACACGCCCCCGACCAGCAGCCCGTCGGGCACCAAGGGCCCCGAGCCCCTGCGCTGACCGGCACGCCGCGAACGCGAACACCGCGAGGGGCCCGCACCTGACATCCGGATGCCGTTGGTTAACTCCGGTGTGGGGTCTGGGCGGGGGCTGGGGGTCTGTGTGGGGTCTGGGGCCGGTGATTCTGGTTGCCGTTCGGGTTGGGGTTGTGGTTGGGGTTCCCCCGTTTCCCGCCGCTTGATGGTGGCCGTCTACGCTGCGCGCGTCAAGGTCGTAC
This sequence comes from Nocardiopsis metallicus, assembly GCF_014201115.1. GTDB lineage: Bacteria > Actinomycetota > Actinomycetes > Streptosporangiales > Streptosporangiaceae > Nocardiopsis > Nocardiopsis metallicus. Next base: position 2,759,482 of record NZ_JACHDO010000001.1, on the reverse strand, counting down.
GTCCTCGCTTCGCTGCGGGCAATGCCGTTTAGTTAAGGGACAGGCTGAGCTGTCAACCCCGAACTCGCCCACCGTGGCGCCAGGGTGTAACGGCCTCGAGCGATCCGTTGCAGGAACCCTTCCTGGACCCACACGCCCATCTGCGTGGCCAGACTCCGGTAATGGGGATAACCCAAAGCCCGAGCCACCTCGATCGGGCTCCAACCTCGGTCTGGACCAGAACCCAACAGGCGCATCGTGCGCTCCTTGGACCCACCAGGGCGGATTCCAGGTGCCAGCGGTTGAGCTGCGGACTGTTTGGGGCCCACCACGGCCCCAGGCGCAGGGGCCAAGATCTCCAACTCCACTTTCTGCACCTGGTGGGTGGCGAGCGGCCGCTCGGGATCGGCGTAGCCGTAACGCAACTGAGGACACTTGACCTTGCGCGCGCTGATCCGAGCACGGCGGGCCGGGAGCAGGTTGTCCAACACCGCCTGAACGATGCTTCCGCCCCGGCCGGGATCGTCATCGTCGGGCAGCACCTGCTGGGCAGTGATGACCTGACATCGGGCGGTGTTCAGGGCAGTGGTGAACCCAGCCCGATCGGCGTGGGTGCCCGGCCGGGACTCCACCGCCTCGACCATGGCCATGCGCAGCGCTTGGTAGAGCGCCAACAGGGCCCACACCTCCTGCTCCAGGCCGACCGGGTCCTGGGAGCGCAACACGCGACGGTGCAGCAGGGTATGGCGCAGGGAGTAGAAGGCCGATTCGATCTCCCAGCGTTCGTGGTAGAGGGCCAGCAGCTGTGGGGCGGGGTCGGTGCGGTGGTCGAGCAGGGTGGTGGCCAGCCGGTACACGCCCCTGGCCTGCTGCCCGTCCTGGGTGGTGGCGGTGATGCGGGCTTCGATGACGCGGAGTTTGAGCCCGTCCAGGTGGGTGAGGTAGGAGCCGTCCGGTAGCAGGGTTTCCACCCGGGGGCGGCGGCGTGGGTGCAAACGGATCAGGAGTTGGGCTCCGGTGGTGGCGAGCTCGCCCAGGAAGGTGTTGCCTTGGTAGGCCTGGTCGGCCAGGACCAGCATCTGGGGGGTGAGCAGGCCCAGCAGGGGGCGGGCCTGGTCGGGTTCGCCGCTGGGGGCTCGGGTCAGGGTGGCTCCCAGCAGGGAGCGGGTGCCGGTCTCGCACAGGGTGGTGATCTGCAGGCGGGGGTAGCCTTCCACGCCTTGCTGGTAGTGGATTTTGCGGAGCCAGGTGAGGTTGCGTTCGCTGTCAGGGGCTTTGATCGAGTGGCAGGCGTCAAAGGCCACGGTGCGCCAGTGCCGGTAGCGGGTGCCGGGGGTCGCGGGTTGGGCCAAAGGAACCGCGAGGGTCTCGAAGAGGGTTTTGAACGGGCCGGCTCCCAAACGTCGGCGTAGGTGGCTGAGGGCGGATTGGCTGGGGCGGGGCACGGGTAGGCCGTGCAGGCCTGCGACGAGGGTGTCCCAGACGCGGGCGTATCCCAGGTGGGGGAACAGGGTGAGGGCGAGCACGAAGTAGACGCCGACCCGTGAGGGCAGGCGGCGTAGTCGTTGTTGCTGGGTGCGGGTGTGTTCCAGGGCGGCGTCGATGAGGTCGAAGGGGAGGTAGCGGGTGAGCTCGCCCAGGTGGCCGGGGGCGTAGATTCCAGCGGCCACGGTGATCGTGCGGGTGGCAGAGGTTGTGGTGGTGGCATACTGGTCGGGCAACGGGGCCTCCGGGCGCAGGTGGATCTTGGTCGATTTCCTGCTTCTATCGGAGGTCCCGTTCTTTGTGCTGGGTGGTTGCGGGTGGTGTTACAGGCTTGACATCTGGCCTGAAGCGCTAACTAAACGGCATTGGTCGGAGCGCTTCGCTCTGTGGGGCGCTCCGCCTTGACCCGCTTCGCTGCGACGGCGTTTGGCGGCTATCGGGAAACGGGGGAGGAGTGGTCCGGGGTGGTAGACGGGCCCCAAAGGGGCCCAAGGGCCCAAGGGCCCAACTACCTCGGCCTTCGGCCGGTGCCTTCCCCAGCCCGGAGCGGATCGGATCGCGTGTCGCGGCCGGTCAAGGTCAGCGACGAAAAGCGGCAGCGAGCACGGCGGGATCCTCCGGCCCGCGCGGATCGGATCGCGTGTCGCGGCCGGTGACCCGTGCCAGCGAACACCGTGAGCGGCCCGCCAGGCCCCCCCGGGCACGGTTTCGGTCCCTTTTTCAAAGATGATCTTGCTACCAGTAGCAAGTTCGGCGCTGATTTCGCTTCTGGTAGCAAGATCATCGGGGATGAAGGGGTTTTGGAAGCAGCGGACACCCCCAGGCGCGGGTTACGGACACCCCAGCTTCCCCCGGAGCCGACACCACAGCGCTGACCCCAACCCTCTCCACCGGCTGGTCCGATGGCACGCATGACCGGCCGCGACACGCCTCGCCGGTCCGCGCAGAGGTGAGGAACCTGCTGCCTTCGCTGCCGCTTTTCCGTCCGGGCGCATGATCGGCCGCGACACGGCCAGGCGTTGTGCGCAGGGCTGGGGGAGGCACCGGCCGAAGGCCGGGGTAGTTGGGCCCTTGGGCCCCTTTGGGGGCCCGTTGGCCCCCCGGACCACTCCTCCCCCGTTTCCCGATAGCCGCCAACCGCCGTCGCAGCGAAGCGGGTCAAGGTGGAGCGCCCTGCGGGCGAAGCCCTTGACGCGACTACCTTGACGCGCGCAGCGGAGACGGCAACCATCAAGCGGCGGGAAACGGGGGAACCCCAACCCGAACCGCAACCCCAACCCCCGCCCCGGATGCTCTACCCAAGCCCGAGCCTGACACAGAGAAGCCTCCCCATGTCAGCTTCTCAGCTTCTCCGCTTCTCTGCTTCTCAGCTTCTCCACTTCTCCGGGCCCCGATGCTGCGGATTCGCCAACAGCATCCGATCCATCCGGTGCGGGCCCCGTCGTTTTCATGAGCCTGGGCGGAGGCCGTGGCTCACTGCCGGGACAGGGACTGGATGAGATCGCTGACGTGCACGATCCCCATGCACTGGCCGTACGGGTTGGTCACGATCAGGTCGTCGTAGACGCGTTCGCGGTCCTGCCCGGCCACCCGAAGCGCCGCGATGGCCGACATCCACGCCGGAACCGTCCGGGGTGACTCCGACAGCCGCAGCGCCGGGCGCTTGGCGTGCAGCGCGTGCCCGTAGCGGCCGGTCACCGAAAGCAGGAACCGGGTCCGGTCGATGACTCCTATCGGCCGTTCCCGGTGGTCGATGAGGACCACGCTGTTGAGCGCGGTGTCCCCGGTGAAGGCCTCCATGACGTGCTCGCCGGTGGACTCGGCGTCGAAGTCCAGCGGCGGCACCATGAACTCGGTGACCCGGGGGCCGGAATCGGTGTCGTCCAGGGAGGTGGCCGCCGGCTCGGGTACCGGCGTGATCTTCTCCCCGGGCTTCCAGGTGGGTTCGGTGAAGAACGCCCCGCTGCCCAGACGTACCCCGCACTCACGCAGCCGGACGATCTCCTCGGCCCGCGACACCCCCGCCGCCATCGCGTACACGCCGCTGCTGCGCCCGATCCGGGCCAGCCCTTCCACGATCCCGCCGTGTCGCTGGTCGCTGTCGACCCCCTTCACCAGGGCCGGGTCCAACCGGATCAGGAAGGGCGTGGCCTCAACGACCAGGTCCGGCCGGGCCATCGCGGTACCGAAACCGCACCGGAAGCCCAGTGCCCGCAGGTTGGCGACCCCGGCCAGTACGGTGGCCCTGGGCAGCTCCACCAGGTCGGGGGTGAGCATCAGGGTGACGTCGCGCGGGCGCCGACCGGCCCGGCGCAGCCCGCTCTCGACCAGCGCGGCCAGGTCCGCCCCGTCGACGAGTACGGACGAGGGCAGCGGCAGCACCAACGGCAGCAGGCTCTCGGCGCCGAACCCGGCACGTACCAGGGAGGCGAGCCATTCGGCGACGAGCACGGCCGTGCGGCCGCTTCCGTCCGGCAGCCCCAGGCCCTCGGGGACGGGGGAGACGACCTCCACGGCCACGACGGCACCGGAGTCCAGGTCCACGACGGGGCGGAAGGAGGGGCTCCGCCGTTTGCGCGGCCCGTCCTCGACGGCACCGGGGGCCGGGTGGGTGTGTGAGGGAGGAAGGGTGGGCACGGCACCCATGGTGACGCGTGGGCCCACGGAGCTGAAGCCCCGGGCGCGGCTGTTCAACCGTTGTTGAGCCGCGGGCCGCCGGACGTTCACGAGCCCACAACGGCCCTCACGCATACGACAGCGGGCGTCACCGTGCGGTGACGCCCACTGCGATGGAACCGGTGCCGCCCGTGCGCGGCTCAGGCGAAACTAAGGCATGCCCGGCGGACCCGCCCTAGGCGCGGCGGAAGGCCACGGCGATGTTGTGGCCGCCGAACCCGAAGGACTCGTTGATGGCGGCGACGTCTCCGGCGGGCATCTCCCGGGGCTTGTCGCGGACGATGTCCACGGCCACGTCGGGGTCGAGCTCGGAGATGTTGATGGTCGGCGGGATCAGGCCCTCGTGCAGGGCCAGGATCGTCGCGATCGACTCCACCGCGCCCGCGCCGCCCAGCAGGTGGCCGGTCATGGACTTGGTGGAGGTCACCGCGACCTGGTCCGCGGCGGCGTCGCCCAGGGCCGAACGGATCGCCCGGGTCTCCCCGACGTCCCCGGCGGGGGTGGACGTGGCGTGCGCGTTGACGTGCACGATGTCGCTGGGCTTGAGGTCGGCGTCGGCCAGGGCCTGTTCGATGGCGCGGGCCTGTCCGGCGCCCTCCGGGTCGGGCATCACGATGTCGTGGGCGTCGTCGGTGTAACCCACACCGGAGGCGTGGGCGTACACGCGCGCACCGCGCTTGGCGGCGTGCTCGGCCGACTCCAGGACGAGGATGCCCGCGCCCTCACCCATGACGAAGCCGTCGCGGTCCTTGTCCCAGGGACGGGACGCGGTCTGCGGGTCGTCGTTGCGGGTGGACAGGGCCCGCATGGACGCGAAGGACGCGATGTTGAGCGGGTGGATCGCGGCCTCGGTGCCGCCGGCGATCACCACGTCGGCCCGCCCGGCGCGGATCATGTCCACACCGTTGGCGATGGCCTCGGCGCTGGAGGCGCAGGCGCTGACCGGGGCGTGGGCCCCGGCGCGGGCGGTGAACTCCAGGGCCACGGCCGCGGCCGGGCTGTTGGGCATGAGCATGGGCACGGTGAACGGGGAGACCCGCTTCCAGCCCTTCTCCCGGAAGGTGTCGTACTGCTCCAGGATGGTGAGGATGCCACCGATCCCGCTGGAGACCACCACTCCCAGGCGCAGGGGGTCGATCTCGGGGGTGCCCGCGTCGGCCCATGCCTCCTGGGCGGCGATGAGGGCGAACTGCTGGGTCCGGTCGAGGCGGCGCAGCCGGGGGCGCGGGAGCTTCTCGGAGGGCTCCTGCGCGATCTGCCCGGCGAAGTGCACCGGAAGCTTCTCGTGCCAGTCCTCCGGCAGCATGCTGATCCCGGAGCGGCCGTCGAGGAGCGCGGACCATGTGGTCGCGACGTCACCCCCGAGGGGGGTGGTGGCGCCGAGGCCGGTGACGACGACATCGGTCTTGGACATGATCCGATCGCCCTTCTCGTGGGTCGTTCCCGGCGGTCGTGTGCCGGGAGGCGTGGCGGGTGGTTGGTGCGGGTGTCCGTGGTGGGGACGGGCGGGCCGCCGCGACCTGGTGGGTCGGCGACGGCCCGGACGCGCTACTTCTGGATGAAGTTGATGACGTCCTGGACCGTCTTGAGGTCCTTGAGCTGGTCGTCGGGGATCTCCACGCCGAACTTGTCCTGCGCGGCGACGGCGATCTCCACCATGGACAGCGAGTCGATGTCCAGGTCGTCCACGAAGCTCTTCTCGGGCGTGACATCGGCAGGCTCGGTGCCGACGATCTCTTCGACGATCTCGCCGAGGCCGGCCAGGATTTCCTGCTCGCTGAGGGCCATGTCTTGTTTCTCCTTGCTTGACGTGTGTGGTGTCGGGAAACGCTTCCGTGTGCGAAGTGCCCGGGCCTTGACGGAATTCGGATCAGGGGATGCGGATCACCTGTGCGGCGTAGACCAAGCCCGCGCCGAATCCCAGGGTGAGCACGGTGCTCCCCGACGGCAGTTCCCCGCGCTCGACCATGCGCGAGAGCGCGAGAGGGATCGAGGCGGAAGAGGTGTTGCCCGCGGTGACGATATCGCGCGCCACAAGCGCTTGGGGCGCCCCCAGCTTGCGCGCGATGGACTCGACGATCCGCAGGTTGGCCTGGTGGGGCACGAAGGCGGTGAGCTCGGAGGGCTCGACGCCGGCCCTCTCCAGGGCTTCCAGGGCCACCTTGTACAGCTCGGTGGTGGTCCACCGGAAGACGGCCTGGCCCTCCTGGTAGAGGTACTTGCCCTCACGGAGGTAGATCTTGTCGGCGCGCTCGCCCGAGGAACCCCACACGACCGGGCCGATCCCGTGGTCCTCGGCGGCCGAGACGACCGCGGCGCCGGCGCCGTCGGCGAAGATCACGCAGGTGGACCGGTCTTGCCAGTCGACGTAGTCGCTGAGCTTCTCCGAGCCGATCACCAGGACGTTGCGCGCGCTGCCGACCCGGACCGAGTCCGAGGCCAGGTTGAGGGCGTAGACGAACCCAGCGCAGGCGGCGTTGACGTCGAAGGCGCCCGGGGCGACGATGCCGAGCTTGGCGGCCACGGTGGCCGCGGTGTTGGGGATCTGGTCCTGCACGGTGCAGGTCGCCACGATCACCAGGTCGATGTCCTCGGGGGAGAGCCCGCCGGCGGCCAGAGCCTTGCCGCCCGCCGCCACGGCCATGCTCGCCACGGTGTCCTCGGGGCCCGCGATACGGCGCTCCTGGATGCCCACGCGGCTCTGGATCCACTCGTCGGTGGTCTCGACGCGGGCCTCCAGGTCGGCGTTGGTCACGACCCGCGACGGCTGGTACTCGCCGAAGGAGCGGATCGCGGCGCCGCCGGGGGCGCTCGGGGCGTTGAACATGGTCAGCCTTCCTGCTGGACGCTCGCGGAGGAGGTGGTCCCCGCGTGCTCCTTGATGAGGGCGCCTGCGCGCTCGAGGTCGTCGGGGGTCTTCACCGCGAGGAGCTCGATACCGCGCAGGGCGCGCTTGGCGAGGCCGGTGAGGGTACCCGCGGGGGTCAGCTCGATGAGCGCGGTCACCCCGAGGTCGGCGAGCGTCTGCGTGCAGGCGTCCCAACGGACCGGGGAGGAGATCTGGGCGACCAGCCGCTCCAGGTACTCCGAGCCGCTCTCGACCACGGCGCCGTCGGCGTTGGACAGCAGGCGCACGCTGGGATCGGCGGTGCTCAGCCCGTGGGCGGCCGTGCGCACCCGCTCCACGGCCGGGGCCATGTGCTCGGTGTGGAAGGCGCCCGCCACGGACAAGGGGCGCAGGCGGGCCCGCTCGGGCGGGTTCTCGGCGAACGCGGCCAGTTGGGCGGTGGTGCCCGCGGCCACGATCTGCCCGGAGCCGTTGTCGTTGGCGGGGGTCAGCCCGGCGGCCTCGATGGCGGCCAGGACGTCCTCGCGCTTGCCGCCCAGGACCGCGGTCATGCCGGTCTCGGTGCGGGCGGCGGCGTCGGCCATCCCGCGGCCGCGCTCGGCGACCAGCGCCAGCGCGTCCTTGGGGGAGAGCACGCCGGCGATCGCGGCGGCGGTGAACTCGCCGACGCTGTGCCCCGCGGTGGCGTCCACCAGCGTGGGGGAGGCGGGCAGCGGGGGCTCGGGCGCGGCCAGCGGACCGAGCACGGCGGAGGCCGCGGCCAGGCCGGCGCTGACCAGCAAGGGCTGGGCGACGGCGGTGTCACGGATCTCATCCGCGTCCGCGGTGGTGCCGTAGCGCACGAGGTCGAGACCGGTCACCTCGGACCACGCGGCGAACGTGTCGGCCATGCCGGGGAGTTCGAGCCACGGGGAGAGGAAACCGGGAACCTGGGCGCCTTGGCCGGGAGCAACGATTACAAGCACGACATCTACCTTGCCCTGTAGGAGATCACCAGTTGGATAGGGAGGGACACGAAGTTAGCGGGGTACCGTTTGTAGGTACTCCACAAAACGCTGTCCGTGGTGTGTCCACAAGCCCGAAACGGGTGGAGGAGATCACTTTCCGACGGTACGCGCAGCCCCGCGCGGGCGCTCCGCGGACCCCGGTCGACCTGCGGGGTGACGGCCGACACGGGGGTGAACCCCGGGCCCGGAGAGGCGGGGATGCGAACCTAGACGGGTGAACACCGAATCCCGACCGACCGAGGACGGCGCCAGTGCGCCGACCGGGTCCGAGACCCCACAGGACCAGATCCCACCGGAGCACACCCCGGCGGGGCAGACGCTGCCGGAGCAGGCCCCGCCCGAGCAGATCCGCGCCGAGACCGTCCGGCGTCTGGAACGCTCCATGGGGGTGCTCGGCACCGCCGCGGTCAGCCGCATGGAGGAGAAGCTCGGCTGGTTCCGCCGGATGTCGGCCCAGGACCGCTCCTGGATCGGCCTGGTGGCCCAGTCCGGGGTCGCCGCCTTCGTGGACTGGTTCCGCAACCCCGAGCGCGGCCGTCCGGCGATCACGGTGGAGGTCTTCGGCACCGCCCCGCGCGAACTCACCAGGTCGGTCTCCCTCCAGCAGACCGTCGACATGATCCGCGTGGTCATCGATGTGGTGGAGAGCCAGGTCGACGACCTCGCCGCACCCGGCGGCGCACAGCAGCTGCGCGAGGCGATGCTCCGTTACACCCGCGAGGTGGCCTTCAGCTCCGCCAAGGTCTACGCCCGCGCCGCCGAGGCCCGCGGGGCCTGGGACGCCCGGCTCGAAGCGCTGATCGTCGACGCCCTGCTGCACGGCGACCAGGTGGAGGGCCTGCAGACCTGGGGTTCGGCGCTGGGCTGGTCGCACACCCCGGTGATCGCCGTCGCCGGCGACCTCGGCGACGAGGGCGGGAACAAGGTCCTGGACGACCTGCGTTCGGCCGCGCGCCGCCTCGGCTACGACGTCCTGGCGGGCATGCAGGGACGCCGCGTGGTCGTGGTGATCGGGGTGGGTGACCGCTACCCGGCCGAGGAGCTCCCGGCCGCGGCCGCCGAACCCCTGGCCGGGCTCTTCGGGAGCGGGCCCGTGGTGGTCGGCCCGGCCGTGCCGGACCTGCACGCTGCGGGGACCTCGGTGCGCGCCGCGGTGAGCGGTCTGCGGGCCGCCGTGGCCTGGCCCGACGCGCCCAGGCCGGTGCTCGCCGACGACCTGCTGCCCGAGCGCGCGCTGGAGGGCGACACCGAGGCCCGCCAGCAGTTGGTGACGGAGGTGTACCTCCCCCTCCAGGGCGCGGGCTCCCCGCTCTTGGACACGTTGTCGGTCTACCTCGAACACGCCTCCTCGCTGGAAGCGACCGCGCGCATGCTCTTCGTGCACCCGAACACGGTGCGCTACCGCCTCAGCCGCATCTCCGAACTCACCGGGCACATCCCTTCGGACGGTCGCGGCTCGTTCGTGCTCCGGGTGGCGGTGGCACTGGGCAGGTTGTCCGAAACCCGAGGCGGATGACTCGGATGACCGTTATCGGCGTGAGTACTGGTGAGACCTCCGCCACGTCGTAATCTGATCGTTGCCTGTCATATGGGTTGCCTTATGGAAGTTTCACCAGCGTCGGGTATGTGTGTAACTGACCGTGTGCGCCCGGGGACTACGCGAAAAGGGATAGCTTTGATACGGGCGGGTTGCAGGTGGAGCCGGAAGACGACGAAAACCCTCGGGCGTCGCTCCCCGCACCGCTCCGTCACGACGTTCTTGGGGGGTCCAACGCTGTGGTCGAGCGACCGAGGAAGAGGTTCCGGATACTACGCCCGGTGATCGATTTCGTACTCCAGCCCACGCAGGAGGGAGAGCTGCGCAGGCGGGTGCTGTTCTGGCTCCCCGCGCCGCTCCCGGTGATCGGGTTGGTGTACCTGCTGGTGGGCGGGGCCTTCTCCGCCGCCGGGTGGACGATCCTGCTGGCGGCCAGCGTCGGTGTGGGAACACTGCTGCTGGCGATGATCGTGCAGCCCACGCCGCTGCCGGAGGGCCTCGCGCCACCGGTGTCGGCCCGGCGTTCCCTGCACCGCTTCCGCCAGTTCACCCAGCTGCGGGTGGCGTTGGCACTGGTGCCGATGGCCATCGGCGCGTGCGCCGCGGTCGCGGGCGGCGGCATGTACCCGCTGTTCGCCGCCCTGGCCCTGGCCTGGCCGCAGCTGCTACTGGCCATGCCCACCTTCTTCACCATCACCAAGGCGCGCCGAGCCATGGAGGCCTGGGGCACCACCGCCTACCTGTGGCACGCGCTGTCCCGCCCGGCCAAGGTCACCTGGCCGATCGCCACCCCGATGGCCCGCTCCTACCGGGCCTGGCGCACCGACCGGGCCCGCCGCCTGGCCCAGCAGAAGGAGCAGGACCAGCAGCAGGAGAAGGCGTGGAAGGAGGCCGTGGCGCAGGAGAAGCTCAACCCGACCGAGACGGCCGCCCCCGCCGAGGACGGGCACGGGACCGAGGACGGTCCGCAGCTTCAGCGCACCCGTAAGCTCCACGCGCTGCCGGAGGAGGTCGGGGACCAGGACAACGAGCCCACCGCGCTCATCCCCAAGCCGCCCGAACCGGCCGAGACCGAGGACGCCCCCTCGTCGGACTCCGGGCCCCGCGGCACCGTCAACCGGGCCGCCCGGCACATCCTGGACCAGGGCGGAGCGCTCGGGTTGAGCGTGCGCAACCGCCGCCGGGGCCACGCCAACCGCCGCCCGCCCTCGCACAAGCCCTAGGACCACGGGCCCGGACCCGTCCGTGCGCCCTGGAACCACCTGTGGCGGCGTTCCGACCCGGAACGCCGCCACAGGTGCGTCGGCCCGGATCAGTACCCGGGAAGCGCGCCCGGGGCTGCCCGCAGACCCACCCCCGCATCCCCGGTGATCCTGCTACCAGGAGCGCTGAGCCGCTGAAACCCGAGGCGCCGAACTTGCTCCTGGTAGCAAGATCATCTTCAGAAGGGGACCTGATCAGACCCGGACGCGGCGGCGGATCTCGGGGAGCGCTTCGCCACCGCCCTGGGGGCAGTGGTACCAGCGCGCCTCGGCCTCACGGCCGTCGAAGGCCACCTCGCCGATGGTGTTGCCGAAGTAGGGGCGCTCGGCCAGCCGCCAGGACAGCGGGCTGCGGCGCACCCCGGCCAGCCGGGTCATGATCTTCCCTGCCAGGTGGAAGGGCCAGCTCGCGGACAGCGCGGCCGCGCGGCGGAAGTTCGGCGGGAGCTGGTTGCACAGCGCGGAGGAGACCAGCTGGGTCACCCGGGAGGTCGTCTGCCCCTTCCGGGCCCGGGCGCGCGCCAGGTAGGAGAAGTGGACGTCCCCGCTGAGCAGCAGGACGGTGGCGGGGGCCGGGCCGCGTCCGCCGCGGGCCACCTCCAGCACGGCGTCGGCGAGCCGGTGGAAGGAGTACTGGAAGGCGCCCCAGTGCTCCAGGTCCAGGGCCTGGCGCAGCTTCTCCGCGGGGCCGCGCGCCGCCGCCCCCCAGGCGCCGCCGCAGACCGCCTCGTTCCAGGCCTCCAAGTGGTGCACGGAGGGCGGCAGCAGGATCGGGACCGTGGAGGCCACCACGAGGTGCTCGGGGCCGCCGGTGAGGTGCTGGTCGAGCCAGTCGTGCCCCTCCGGCCCCAGGATGGACCTGGAGCCGTCGTGGGGGTCTCCCTCGCCCAGGGCCCGCCCGCAGCGGGTGTCGGCCACCAGGACGCGTACGCCGCCGATGTCGTGGCGGTGGCTCCACCGGTAGGAGGCGGGGTCCTCGTGCGCCCGCCAGGCGAAGGAGTCCAGGGTGTCCCCGGCATCGCTACCGCGATCCCGGTGGTCGCGTACCACGGCCCACAGCGGGTCCTTGTCGCGTGCGTCGGGGGAGAGGTTTCCCACGTGCTGGTACACCCAGTAGGCGCCGAGTCCGCTGGTCATCCGGGTACGCCACCACGGGTGGTCGTCCATGGAGCGCCGCCAGGCGGCCGAGGTGTTCCAGTCGTCGCGGATGTCGTGGTCGTCGAAGACCATCAGGGTGGGGACGGTCGACAGCAGCCACCGCACCTGGGGGTCGGACCAGGCCTGCCGGTAGAGCTCGGCGTACTCGTCGTAGCGCACGACCTCGTCCTCGGGCGCGTCGTCCCCGGGACCCTCGCCGCGCACCCGCCCCAGCCGTGCCTGCCGGAGGAAGGCGCGCATGGGCTCCTGGAGTTCGTCGGCGTAGACCTGGTCGCCGATCAGCAACAGCGCCAGGTTCTCCCGGGCCTGGCCGTCCACGGCACCCAGACCCTCCCGGGCCAGTCGGCGCGCGGTGGCACGGAGCATGTCGGGACCGTAGCGCACCAGGCCCTCGGGTGTGTCGCCGGTGGGGGTGTGGCAGGAGCCGTACAGCAGGCGCGCGGGCGCGTCCGGGGCCAGAGTGCGCAGAACGCTCGGCGGCAGCGGGCTGTCGGGTTCGGGCCAGACCCGGTCCTCGGCGAGGAAAACCTCGTACGGAAGGACCGAACCGGGGGCCAGACCCTCGATTTCGCACACGGCGTAGTGGTGTCCGTGGACGGTGAAGGTCCGGGCGGCCGCGACCGCCACGCCGTCCACACGGATCCGTACGTCACAGGGCGCGTCAGTCTCCACCCACACCGTCGCCGTAGTGGGTCCCACATGCCGGAGCACCGGCCCCAGACGTAACGAGACAGTCACCCTTTTCCCTTCTTTGCACCAGTTTCACATACACCGACGACGAGTATGGCCGCTCCACGGCGCCCCCGACCATCTCCAAGCTGACCGGGGATGGTTGCACCGCGGGCCCGGCTGCGCGAAGGTGTCGCTATGCGGACACAGATCCTTGAGCTGCACACCGGCGGATCGGAGAGCATCACCGACATCACCGCGCAGTGCGGCGACTTCGTCGCCCGCAGCGGCGGCGACGGCCTACTCAACGTCTTCGTCCCGCACGCGACCGCGGGTGTGGCCATCATCGAGCTGGGAGCGGGGTCCGACGACGACCTCCTCGCCTCCCTCGACGACCTGCTACCGGCCGACGACCGGTGGCGCCACAAACACGGGTCCCAGGGGCACGGGCGTTCGCACGTCATGCCGGCGTTCGTCGCGCCACAGACCACGGTGCCCGTCCTGTCCGGCAGACTCGAACTGGGGACATGGCAGTCCATCGCTGTCGTGGACCTGAACGTGGACAACCCGGACCGACAGGTGCGGTTGTCCTTCCTAGGGTCCGGATGACGCGGATTCGACGCGTGCCGGGTTCGGCCGCGCGTTGACGGGAGATGCCACTAGCGTGTGAACTAGGCCATCAGCGATGGTTACGGACCCACGTGACGGGCGACGAAAAGGCCCGGCATCGTTGTGACAACTGCTTCGTGCAGGCAAGATTGAGAAAAACCATCTGTGGAGGAGAACTTTCGTGAGCGCGACCGCGGGCCAGGCACAAAGCGAACGCGGCTTGGCTGACCGACTCGGATTCAAGCCGGGTCAGGTGGTGCAGGAATTCGGCTTCGACGACGACGTCGACGAGGGGCTGCGCGCATCCATCGCCGAACTCACGGGCGAGGCGCTGGTCGACGAGGAGTACGACGGCGACGTCGACGCGGCACTGCTGTGGTGGCGGTCCGACGAAGAAGGCGACCTCACCGACGCTCTGATGGACACGGTGACGACCATCGCCGACGGGGGGACCATCCTGGTCCTGACCCCGAAGGCCGGCCGTGATCTGCACGTGTCCCCGAACGACGTCGCCGAGGCGGCCAACACATCGGGCCTTTCCCAGACCAGCGCGGTGAGCATCGGCGCGGACTGGTCGGGCACCCGCCTGGTCGTTCCCAAGCGGTGACGGACAGCACCCTCACCGGGTGAGACGTCCGGTGCCGCGCGCCCCAGCCAGAACGGGCGCGCGGCGCTGAAGGGCGCCCGCTGACCGGCGGGCGCCGACTCCGGCCTGTACAGCCGACGAACACGAACGCGAGCATGACCGACACCGCCACCGCGGGCAGCCGCGCGCCCGAGATCACACTCCAGGACCAGTACGGCCAGGACACCGTCCTGAGCTCCCTGCGGGGCGGCCCCGTGCTCGTGGTCTTCTACCCGCTGGCCTTCTCCGGCGTGTGCTCCGGCGAACTCGCCGACCTGCGCGAGCACCACGCCGAACTCAAGGCCCTGGACGTCACGGTCCTGGCGGTGTCCGTCGACTCCACCTTCGCCCTGCGCACCTGGTCCGACCGGGAGGGCTTTCCCTTCGCGCTGCTGTCCGACTTCTGGCCCCACGGCGCCGCCGCCCGGGCCTACGGGGTCTTCGACGACCAGCGCGGCGTGGCCCGCCGGGGCAGCTTCCTCATCGACGCCGAGGGCACCGTCCGCTGGACCGTCCACACCCCGGCCGGTCAGCCCAGGGACGTCGAGGAGTACATCGACCAGGCACGCCGCCTGGCCGGATAAGTCAGGCGCGAGTACCACCACAAAGCGGTATGATCGCTCGCGACGCACAAACGGGGCGCGTAGCTCAGTTGGTTAGAGCAATTGCCTTACAAGCAATAGGCCAGGGGTTCGAGTCCCTTCGCGCCCACTCCACTCCGGAACGATCCTGCTCGGGGGCCTTCGGCCGCCTCGCCGGGTCGTTCCGTCGTTTCCTCCGGGGGACGACCCCGGGCCCCCGGTGCGAGGCTTCGCCTCGCGGGTTGTAGTTGGCTTGCCCAGGGCCCACTCCTCACTTCGAAGCGCCCGCGAGGGCGCTTTCGTCGTTTCACGGTGCTGGCCATCACCAGCCGCCAGCCATTGGCCTCGATGGCGGTGGCGACCAGCTCCGGTAACCGTTCTGTGTAGTTCGCGCTGAATCGCCCTGCCCGGGGGCGATCTCCATCCACGATTGTCATGACCCGGCAGTCGGACCAGGAGCGCGACTCATGGCACAACGAGCGACGTATGCCCGGCTCACCGAGTACCTACGCGGCAGCGCGCGGGACGTGGTGACTGTGGCGTGGGACGAGCTGGACGAGGTCGTGGGCGGCCTTCCCGCCTCGGCCGTCAACCACTATCCGCGGTGGTGGCACGGTGATCGCTCACATACGCGGGCGTGGCGGCGTGCGGGATACGAGCTGGGCTTCGTGAAACCCGGGCATTCGGTGACCTTCCGAAGGAAGGGGAAGCCCCATGTTCCTCAGGGGCGGGGTTCCGCGCGATCGAGTCCGTGTGCGGCAAGTCGATCGAGTACAGAGCTGCCCCCGTTGGATCCCCGTAGTGCCTTGCTGGTCATCGCCTGTTCATCGGCCAAGGCCCCAGGAGGGCGCCCCCTCGCGGAGTTCGGCGGTGATGCCGGCTGGCCCCAGGAACTGATCGAGGCCCGTGCCCGTGTGCTCGCCCAGGCTGGAGCGGACGACGGCCGCCTTCTTCCCGCGTGGCGGCGCTATACCGGCCACTTCTACCAGCATGCCGGGCCCGCGTTGGCCGAGGCGGTCGCCAGTGGCCGGGTGCTGATCATCAGCGGCGGCTACGGCCTCGCACGGGCGGACGAGCCCATCGCGCGCTACGACCGCCCCTTGCGGCTGGCGGACTGGTCGCGGGGACTACTCGAACGAACCCTCGTCGCGGAGGCCCGCCGTGTCGGTGCGCGGTCCGTCGTCGGCTTTCTCGCAACCTCGAGCGACTACGCGAAGCTGTTCCGTCGTGTCGACTGGCGCGCGTCGGGCGCACAGGTGGTGCTGGCCACCGTCGAGGGAGTTCAGGACGGAGCGCAGGCGCGCGTGCCGCGGGCACTGGGCCAGGCCTTCTCCGCGTCCTGGCGAGAGGAACCCGGCGACCAGCCGGCCGGACTGACATGGGAGCCGCTGACGTGAGTACCACGCGACAACGCCACATCGACGAGTTCTACGCGCTGCTGGACGACCTCGCCCGCGTGGTTGGCGGCCCGCGCCTGCTGCGCGACTGCACCGGCCGCGATGCTTGGCCCAGCCACGGCGTCTACTTCTTCCTCGAGGAGGGCGAGCGGCTTCCCTCGGGCAAGCACCGAGTCGTCCGAGTCGGAACGCATGCGCTGACCCCCACCAGCCGGACCACCCTCTGGAAGCGGCTCGCCCAGCACCGGGGCAACCGTTCTGGCGGCGGAGACCACCGGGCGTCGATCTTTCGCCGCCATGTCGGGGCGGCGCTCATCGGCCGCGACGACAGCCATGACGGCCTCCTGGAGGCGTGGCTGGCCCCGTCCCGGAGTCCTGCGTGGACGAGCCACGAAGCCGAGGTCGAGCGGCGGGTCAGCGAATACGTCGGCCGCATGCCGTTCCTCTGGCTGCCGGTGCCCACGGGTGCCGACGGGAACAGTGACCGGGGTTTCGTC
This sequence comes from Nocardiopsis metallicus, assembly GCF_014201115.1. GTDB lineage: Bacteria > Actinomycetota > Actinomycetes > Streptosporangiales > Streptosporangiaceae > Nocardiopsis > Nocardiopsis metallicus. The sequence continues at coordinate 2,743,152 of NZ_JACHDO010000001.1, read as the reverse complement.
GAACGCAACTGCATCGCCCTGCTCTCTGGGGCCTCGGGCACGCTCAAAGCCCCGAGCCGGACATGGCTCGGGTACCACGCGGTCAGCCCCAAGGTGCGAGCCTCGGGGCTGTGGAACGTCAACCACGTCGAAGAGTCCTACGACCCCGCTGTCCTCGACCTCATCCGCGACCTGGTGCGCCGCTGCGGAGACCAAACCGAGTAGAGGCAAGGCAGCCGTTGGCACGCAGCCGGTCGACCGCTCCCGGAGAAGCCCGGGAGAACCGTCAGAGGCGAGGCCAGCGAGCAGACGCGGCCCTCGCCAGGCGGTCAGAGTGCAGGTCGGCAGGAGGCCGGTCCCGACGGTGGGACCTTCTCCTGCTCGGGCGCGGCAATCATGCGGGTGTCGGAGTAGGGGATGAAGACCTGATTTCTCCATACCTCGTTCGCGCAGCCTCTTGCGCACCGTTGCGGGTGTGGAGCTCAGCTCCCCGGCCTCCCCGCCCCGGATCTGCTTGGCGGTCTTCTTCCTGTCCCGCACGCGCACCCGCCCTGAGCCGTCGCAGAACCGCGCGGCCGGGCGGGAAAGCTCCAGTACCTGGCCTCGCCGGGGGTGTCGCCCCTTCTCGGCCGGAGCGCTCAGCGGTCCTTCCACGCCCGTTCCAGCAGGCGCTTGACCGTCGCAGGTCCCCCGCTCGGTGCGTCTGATCACGGCGCTGATCGCAGGGCGCAGCGGCCGGTCGCCCCCGCTCAGGGTCACCCGCTTGACAAGGTCCACCCGGCACGCGTTCGTGTCGGTCGGGGTCACCGGGCGGCTGCCCTCGGCGTTCGAGCCCTCGACGACCCGCCACGAGAACGAGTGCCCTCACGCGTCACCCGCGCGCGGTAAGCGCCCGGGTGTGACTGGAGATAATCCTTGCTTTTTTCTGTGTGTCCTTCCTCTTCGGGGCGTTCGTCACATTGACGGTGTTTGGCGCAGATAACGAACAATGAACTTGAGAAGGTTAGGCTAACCTAGCCCGCGTTGCGAGAAGCGGCTTGTCGGATCGGCGGGCCAGATCAAAGGGTGGGGCCAGTGAAAACTACGGTGCGAACACGATTCGCTACTTTTGGTGTCGTCGGTTCGCTGCTGGTCTCGGCTGGTTGCGGAGCCTCCGAACCCGTGCCCGAACACACCGCCCTCGCCGGTGAGAACGCCACGACATATCCCCTGGCCGTGGAGAACTGCGGTCAGGAAGTCACGTTCGACGCCGCTCCGCAGCGGGTCGTCTCCCTCGACCAGGGGTCGACCGAGATCCTGCTGTCCCTCGGGTTGGCGGAGCGCATGGTGGGGACGGCGTCGTGGACCGACCCCGTGCGCGAGAACCTCGCCCAGGCCAACGGCGAGGTGCCCAGACTGGCGGACGAGGCACCCACGTATGAAGTGACCCTGGACACCGACCCCGACTTCGTGACGGCGTCGTTCGGACGCCACTTCGCCCAGGGCGGAGTGGCCGAGCGCGGCCGGTTCGCCGAGGCGGAGATCCAGACGTACCTGTCGCCGACGGACTGCGACGGTGAGACGAGCATCAACGGCGGCGGCACCCGCACCAACCCGCTGACGCTCGACCCCCTCTACCAGGAGATCCGCGAACTCGCCCGGATCTTCGACGTGCCGAGCCGGGGCGAGGAACTGGTCGAGGAGTTGGAGACCCGGCGCCAGGCCGCGCTGGAGGACATCGGCGCCTCGGACCCGAGCGTGGTGTTCTGGTTCTCGGACCTGAAGACGCCCTACGTCGCCGGAGGGAGGGGGTCGGGGAACGTCCTGGCCGCCGAGGTCGGCGCCACGAACGCGTTCGCCGACCTCGACGACGACTGGCCGGCCACCACCTGGGAGGTCTTCGTCGACCGGGACCCCGACGTCATCGTCCTGGGTGACCTGAGCCGCGAGCGGGCCCCCGGTGACCAGCTGCAGGAGAAGATCGACTTCCTGCGGACCGATCCGGTCACGAAGGACCTCACCGCGGTCCGGGAGGAGCGGTTCGTCTCCCTGCGCGGAGCCGAGATGAATCCGTCGATCAGGATCATCGACGGGCTGGAGGGCCTCGCCGAAGGACTGCGTTCCCTTGAGGAGACCCGGTGACGCTCAGCCCCTCCCGGCCGGAGTCCGGCTCCCTTCCGACACTTCCCGACCGCTCGGTGCCGCGGTTCCTGGGGGTGGCCTCGGGAACGCTGGCGCTGCTGTTCGTGTCGGTCGGGGTGGCGATCACCCTGGGGCCCGCCGACGTGTCCCTGGTCAACGTGCGCGACATCGTGCTCAACCACCTCGGGATCACCGACGTCCCGGTCCGGGTGTCCAAGGACGCGATCGTGTGGAACGACCGCTTGCCCCGGTCCCTGGTGGCCGCCGCCTGCGGCGCCGGACTGGGTCTGTGCGGTGTGATCCTGCAGTCCCTGCTGCGCAACCCGCTGGCCGACCCCTACGTCCTGGGGATCTCCTCCGGGGCCTCCACCGGCGCCGTCGTCATCGGGATCCTGGGGATCGGCGGCACCGCGCTCGGTGTCTCCGGGGGTGCGTTCATCGGCTCGGTCACGGCCTTCACCATCGTCCTGCTGCTCGTGGGCATGACCGGCGGAGGCAACGACAAGGTGATCCTGGCCGGGATCGCCGTCACACAGCTGTTCTCCGCGCTGACCTCCTTCGTCGTCTTCGCCTTCGCCGACTCCGACCAGGCCCGGGGCGTGATGTTCTGGCTGCTCGGCTCCCTGGAGGGGGTGCGCTGGAACGACGTGGTGCTGTGCGGCCTCGTCGTCCTCGCCGGAACGGTCTTCTGCCTCCTGCGGGCTCCGGTCCTGGACGCGTTCGCGTTCGGAGACGACGTGGCCTCCTCCCTGGGCGTGTCCGTGCGACAGGCCCGCATCACCTTCATGACCCTCACGGCGCTGCTCACCGCGACGATGGTGAGCGTTGCCGGTGCCATCGGGTTCGTCGGTCTCGTGCTCCCGCACGCGGCCCGCTTCCTCACCGGCCCCCTCCACGCCCGCCTGGTGCCCGTGACCGCGCTGGCCGGAGCGGTCTTCATGGTGTGGGTCGACGCGGTCTCGAGGGTGGCCTTCGCCCCCTCACCGCTGCCCATCGGCGTCGGTACCGCCCTGGTCGGCGTGCCCGTCTTCATCGTCATCATGTTCCGTCGTAGGAGGACCCTGTGACACTCCGGACCCGAGAGGTCACGTGGAGCCGCGGCGGCCGGCTCGTCGTCGACGGCGTCACGCTGAGCCCGCGCCCGGGCGAGACCATCGGGCTGCTGGGCCCCAACGGCTCGGGCAAGTCCTCTCTGATCAGGCTGCTCTGCGGTGCGGTGCGGCCCACCTCCGGCGCGGTCGTACTCGACGGCACCCCGCTCACCGAACTAGCGCGGCGGGACGCGGCCCGTGCCATCGCCACCGTCACCCAGCACGCCGACACGGTCGTGGACATCGTGGTGCGGGACATCGTCGCCCTCGGCCGCATCCCCCACCGGGGCGCTTTCGGGGGCGACCGGCAACGGGACTCCGAGGCCGTGGCCGACGCGCTGGAGCGAACCGGGCTCACCCACAAGGCCGGGGAGCTGTGGCACCGGCTCTCCGGCGGCGAGAAGCAGCGCGTTCACATCGCCCGTGCGCTGGCCCAACAGCCTCGGGAACTGCTCCTCGACGAGCCCACGAACCACCTCGACATCCGCTACCAGCTCGATCTGCTCCAACTCCTCACCGAGCTGCCGGTCACCACCGTCGTCGCCCTCCACGACCTGAACCTCGCGGCGATGTTCTGCGACACGCTCATGGTGCTCAAGAACGGTCGCGTCGTCGCGGCCGGTCCCCCCGACGAGGTCCTGACACCGGAGCTCATCGCCGATGTCTACGAGGTCAACGCCGCCGTCCGGATCGATGACCAGACCAACCGTCCGCTGGTCACCTTCCGCCCGGGCCGGGTTCCCGGCGGGGCCCCGGCGCGCAGCTGACCCGGGGCGGCACGGCCCCCTACCCGGGGCGGTGTTCGGTCCCGGTGGGCTCCGTGCCGGCGCGGCAGGGCCCTGCCCGGGGCCTGGGAGTCCCGGGCAGGGCCGTATCCTCGCCGGTGCGGTCGGGTCAGTCGGTGATCGTCCAGGTCCCCCTGCGATGGTTGCGGGCGTTGCCGTCGGGGTCGTAGCCGCCCTCGGTGTTACCGGCGATGTCCACCACGAACCAGTGGACGGTGGTGGTCTCCTCGATCAGCAGGGTCTCCAGCTCCCCGCGCACGCCCGTGAGCTCCAGTTTGGGCGAATCGAAATCCGGACGGCTGCCGTCCAGGGTGTAGTGGATCTCCGCGGGCTCGTTCGTCTCGAACGCGACCTCCACCGGGCCGGAGTGCTCACCCGGGCGCGGCGAGACCGAAGAGCGCGGGCGGTACCGGTCGTTCTGGTACTCCAGCGCCACCTCCAGCATGGTGTACAGCCCGTTGGCGTACTCCATGCCCTGGGCGTGGGCCTCCTCCCACGGAGGTTGGAAGCCCGCCTGGCCCAGCTCGAAGTTCCAGGCGAAGACGCCGTTCTCGTACCAGAGGTGGTCGCCGGAGTTGCCCGCGGCCGAGTACAGCACGTCGATGATCGGGCCGGTACGGGCCGGGGTCACCACGGTGCCCCGGTGCTCCTTGATCGCGGTCAGGATGCTCGCCGAGGACTCCCAGAAGTAGGCCTCCTCCATCGCGGACGGCCGCGGCGTGGGGACGCGCCCCTGCGCGACGTAGGCACCCGGCGACCACATGAAGTAGTCGCCCGAGGAGTGGATGTTCATCGAGAAGTCGATGTTGTCGTGGGTGTCGACCAGCCATACCAGGTTCTGGTTCTCCGGCTGGGACAGCGGCCCCAGCTCCTCCGGCCCGGCGAACGTGGTGCTGGTGCAGTTGAAGGACGCTCCCGCGTAGCCGTCCCACAGGGTGTAGGCGCCGTAGTTGCGGTTGTTGTCCACACCCCACTGCGCGCCCCGCTCCACGGCCCACTGGTCGCGCGCGCCGTCGGTGTCGCAGTAGTTGGTCATGTTCTTGCGGTGCATCGGAACGTCGTAGAACGAGTAGTTGGCGCCGTCGGGGTTGAACGAGGGCATCAGGAAGATGTCCAGCTCGTCCACCAGCTCGGTGGTGGTGTCGTGGATGCCGTAGTTGCGCACCAGGCGCTCGGCTGTCTCGATGGTCACCAGCGGGGTCTGCCATTCCCGGGCGTGCTCCTGGGCGTAGCCGAGCACACCGGTCTTGGAGCCGTCCCGGGTGGCTCCGATGCGCAGTGCGTAGACCGGGGCGGGTTCACGGGAGACCTCGTCGGGGGCGTTGAGGAAGTCGCTGGCCCGCACCTGTTCGGCCCGCACCACCCCGTCCCCGGCGTTGCCCCGGAAGGTGAAGGCCCGGACCAGGTCACCGGCCCCGGCGTTGACCGCCTCCACGACCTCGGCCGCGGTCGTGGTGATCGCCCCGCCGCCGTCGGTGGCCAGGGACACGGCGATCTCGTCGCCCTCCACACCGACCGACAGCTCGGACCCGGGTTCGCCGGGGTCGAGCAGATCCACGACGAGGTCGTTGCCGCCCTCGTGACCGTAGGCGAGCGACTCCACGATCACACCGCGGTCGGCGTTGCGGCCGTTCACCTCCACCCCGAGGATCGCCTGGGCGTGGCGGCGGTAGCCGTTGGTCAGGTGCGGCAGCTCGATGACCTCGGCGATGTCCGGGTACTCGTCGGCGATCTGGTGGATGCGCTCGTACAGCTCACCCGGGGTCATGTAGGCGTTGAGGAAGTCCGTGTAGGGCAGCGGGTCCCCGGGCCGGTCAGGGTCGGGCAGCCACTCGTCGACCTCCGCGACCGTGGTGCCGCCGTGCGGGCTGGTGACCCGGATCCGGTCGGGCCTTTCCTGCACCGGCGCCTGACCGCGGTGGTACATGTACACCCCGACGTCGACGAAGGGGTTCAGGGTCTGCGTACCGCCGTCACCGATCTCGGTGCCGGGCCCGGCGTCGCGCTCCACGGTCAGCTGGAAGCTCCCGTCCTGCCCGAAACTGGAACCGACCTCCACGGACAGGAAGGAACCGTTGCGGCTCTCGAAGTAGTCCGCCCGTAGGATCCGCAGGTCGTCGGAGTCGGAACCGGATTCGGGGCTGGAGAACGTCCCGACCCCGCTCTCGGCCCGCAGCTCCTCGATGGCGGCTTCGCGCTCCTCGACGCGCTCCTGGGCGTCGGACTCGGTGTAGACGACGTCGCCGAAGGTGAACCCGGCGTCGTTGTAGGTGTCCAGGTCGAAGGGGCCGATCACGGCCTGTGCGACGAACCCGTGCTCACCGTCCGGGTCCAGTTGGGCGATGTCACCGCCCAGCTCCACGAGCTGGTCGAGTTGCTCGCGGTCGTTCAGGAAGACCTCCACCACGGAGACCTCGTCGAGTTCGAGAGTGGTCGCGCCGGGTTCGGCCGTCGCGGGCACCGGGGTCGGCAGCAGCAGTGCGAGAGCCGCTCCGACGACGATCCCGGTGCGTGCGCCGCGCCGCGACCGACTCCATGTCACGTGTCCCATCCAGGTCCTCTGCGCTCAGCGCGGAGCAGGCGGGTGGCCCGTCATCCGCGACAAGTGGCGCCACCGCCGGTCGGGCGGTGACGGACGGGCACGATCGGACCGGCCGCGGGACCACAGGGCAGCACTCACACCGTCGGGATCAACGTGTTCTACGCGGAGCTAGGGGAGGTGGGGGATAGGGGACACGGGGGAAGTGCCCGGGGTGGACGGCGCGGCCGCCGTCACGCACCCGAATCTGGCTGTCGGTCCGAGGCTGCCGTGGGGCCGGGGCCGCGTCAAGGACGGTAAAGCGAAAAATGTGAGCGGAGGGCTTGCACGGCTGGGAGCGGCCCCGTGAAACGATTGAGCGGCGGGCCGAGCGATGGACCGAGCGGGGGCGGGCGGCCGATGACCGACAAGATCGACTTCAAGAGGAGCCTTGACTCCTACCGGGCCAGACACGGCCAGTTCCGGATCCTGGAGGTCCCCGACCTCCAGTACCTCATGGTCGACGGCCACGGTGACCCGAACACCTCGGCGCTGTTCAGCGAGGGGATCGAGGCGCTCTACCCGGCGGCCTACAAACTGAAGTTCGCCAGCAAGCGCGAGCTCGGCCGCGACTACGTGGTCCCGCCCCTGGAGGGCCTGTGGTGGGCCCGGAACATGGACGCCTTCACGGCGTCGCGGGACAAGTCGAAGTGGGACTGGACGCTGATGCTGATGGTCCCGGACTGGATCGGCCCGGACATGTTCGCCGCCGCCGTCGAGCGGGCGGGGCGCGAGAACCGCCCGGCCCGGCTCGACGACGTCCGGCTGGAAGCGCTCTCCGAAGGCCGCTGCGTGCAGACGCTGCACCTGGGCCCCTTCGACGACGAGGCCGCCGTGCTCGCGCGCATGCATGAGGAGTTCATCCCGCAGAACGGGCTGCGCATGGTCGGCAGGCATCACGAGATCTACCTCAGCGACCCCCGCAGGACCGCGCCGGCCAAGCTCCGTACCATCCTTCGGCAACCGGTCACCGGACTCTGACCGGCGGGCAGGGGCCGGTATGACACCACCCGCCCCTTGCGCGCAGACGCGCGGGAACCGTTTCCTCGAACCGGCCTCAGGGGGCAACGGGAATATGTGCCACTTCGATTCTGATTCCGTCGGGGTCCTCCACGAAAACAGCGAAGTAACCTTCGCTGTACTCAGGGTATTCTCGTGGTTTGTGGACCACGGTCCAACCGCCGGCAACAACGGCTTCGTGCACCCTCAGGACGCTTTCTCTCCCCGCTACCGAGAAGGCGGCGTGGTGCCAGCCGGGGCGCCCGAGCGTGTGCGGTGAGGAGTCCTCTCCCTCGACCTCGAAGAGGAGGATCTCGGGATGGGGGCCGTGCCAGGTGCTGAGCTTGTCGTTGCAGGGGCCCCTCTCGTAGCCCAGCGGTAGCAGGACCGCGTCGTAGAACCGGCGGCTCTCGGTCATCCGGGAAGTGGTCAGAGCCAGGTGGTGCAGCATGGTCATGCTGCTAATTTAGCATGTTGATTCAATGATTCATGACAAATGTCTTTCCGTGGAATTCCCGAGGTTTTTATCGGAAGTCCCTTTTTTGGAAAAGGGGCCGGGGGAATCCCTGGCTCCGTGCTCGCCGACGCGCGACGTCCCCAGCCCCGGGCGGATCCACCGCAGCGGCCTTCGTGGCACGGTGTCCACGACACGAAGGCGCCTCGACGGTTCCGACCGTCGGGGCGGTGCGGGAACGGGTCCCGCTGCGGGTATCGGCGGCCAGGGCCCGGTCCGCGGTTCCAGGGCCTTCCTGGCGGGCGGGTGGCCGACGGCCCGTGGATATCGGTCTTCTCGAACCCGTCTTCCGGCTGCCCCTCCGGATGGGTCCCAGGCGCCCCCGCACCCGCCCGGTTGTGGCAAACCTCGCGTCCGCTGCCCGCCAGCGGCCCCTGGCCGGGGACTTTTTGTGGAGATCCCACAAAGCTGGGGCTCCGGCGTGAGCAATTCGGGACATTGGTGTACCTGGAGGTAATCCACCAAGCTGGAAGCAGGTGCAGGCGGCGCTCCGAGACCCGGAGGTCGCCTTCTGCGTGTTGGTACTTGGGAGGGGCATACCGGTGTTCAGTCGTGTCGCCATCGTCAACCGTGGAGAGGCCGCGATGCGGCTCATCCACGCCGTTCGGGATCTCTCGGCGGAAACCGGGGCCCGGATCGAGACGGTCGCCCTCTACACCGACGCCGACCGCAACTCGACCTTCGTCCGTGAGGCCGACGTCGCCTACGACCTGGGTCCGGCCTCGGCCCGGCCCTACCTCGACCTCGCCGTCCTCGAACGCGCCCTGCTGGAGACCGGGGCCGACGCCGCCTGGGTCGGTTGGGGCTTCGTCGCCGAGGACCCGGCCTTCGCCGAGCTGTGCGAGAAGATCGGCGTCACCTTCGTCGGTCCCAGCCCCGAAGCCATGCGCAAACTCGGCGACAAGATCGGCGCGAAGCTGATCGCCGAGGAGGTCGGTGTCCCCGTCGCCCCCTGGAGCCGCGGTGAGGTCTCCACCCTGGAGGACGCCCTGCGCGCCGGGGACGAGATCGGCTACCCGCTGATGCTCAAGGCGACCGCCGGCGGCGGCGGCCGCGGTATCCGCATGGTCGCCTCCTCCGAGGACCTGACCGACGCCTACGAGCGCACCAGCCAGGAGGCCCTGCGCGCCTTCGGCTCCGGCGTGGTCTTCCTGGAGCGCCTGGTCACCGGCGCCCGCCACGTCGAGGTTCAGGTCATCGCCGACGGCCAGGGCACCGCCTGGGCCCTGGGAGTGCGTGACTGCTCGGTGCAGCGCCGCAACCAGAAGATCATCGAGGAGTCCGCCTCCCCGGTCCTGGAGCCCGAGCAGGCCGCCGAGCTGAAGGCCTCCGCCGAGCGCCTCGCCGTGGCCGTCGGCTACCGGGGCGCCTGCACCGTCGAGTTCCTCTACCACCCCGGTGAGCGGCTCTTCGCCTTCCTCGAGGTCAACACCCGCCTCCAGGTCGAGCACCCCATCACCGAGAGCACCACCGGCACCGACCTGGTCCGCCTGCAGTTGCACGTGGCCGCCGGCGGCAGGCTCGAAGGCGCCCAGCCGGAGGAGTCCGGCCACGCCGTGGAGGCCCGGCTCAACGCCGAGGACCCCGACCGCGACTTCGCTCCCTCCCCGGGCCGCATCGCACGCCTGAACATGCCCGCCGGCCCCGGCATCCGGGTCGACACCGGCGTGCGAGAGGGCGACAGCATCCCCGCCGACTTCGACTCGATGATCGCGAAGATCATCGCCTACGGCCGCGACCGCGAGCAGGCGCTGGGCCGACTGCGCCGCGCCATGGCCGAGACCACCGTCATCATCGAGGGCGGCGCCACCAACAAGAGCTTCGTGCTCGACCTGCTCGACCAGCCCGAGGTGATCGACGGCAGCGCCGACACCGGCTGGATCGACCGGGTACGCGCCGAGGGCCGCCTGGTCACCCACCGCCACTCCGCCGTCGCCCTGGCCGCCGCCGCCATCGAGGCCTACCGCGACGAGGAGGAGGCCAGCCGCCAGCAGCTGCTGTCCACCGCACACGGCGGCCGCCCGCAGGTGCAGCACGACTCCGGCCGCCCCCTGGACCTCAAGCTCCGCGGGGTCGGTTACCGGGTGAGTGTGGCCCGGGTCGGGCACAACCGTTTCCGCGTCGGCGTCTCCGGCGGCGGCGACGTGTACCCGGCCGACGTCGAGATGGAGCGCTTCGACGCCCACAGCGGCCACATCGTCGTCAACGGCGTCCGGTTCCGGTTCGTGTCGGCCACGCACGGACCGGTCCACCTGGTCGAGATCGACGGCGTCACCCACCGGGTCAGCCGCGACGAGGGCGGCGTGGTCCGTTCCCCCGCTCCCGCGCTGGTGGTCGCCACCCCGCTGGCCGTCGGCGACGAGGTCGAGGCGGGCGCGCCCATCCTCGTGCTGGAGAGCATGAAGATGGAGACGGTGCTGCGCGCGCCGTTCCGCGCCCGCGTGCGTGAGTGCCCCGTGGCCGTGGGCGGCCAGGTCGAGACCGGCGCCCCGCTGATGCGCCTGGAGCCGCTCGGCGACGACGCCGCCGAGGACACCGGAACCCAGGCCGAGACGGTCGAGATCGACCTGCCCGCGCCGCTCCCGGCCGCCTCCGCCGCCCAGCGCGCCGACCAGGGTCTGAACGACCTACGCGGTCTGCTGCTCGGCTTCGACTTCGAACCCGACGAGCGCGAGCGTGTGCTCAAGGACTACCTCACCGCCCGCTCCGGGACCGGTGTGCAGCCGGTCGAGGGCGAACTGGACCTGCTCACCGTGTTCGCCGACCTGTCCGAGCTGAACCGCAACAAGCCCGGCGGCGGCGTCGACGCCGAGCAGGACAGCCGCGTGCACAGCCCGCGCGAGTACTTCCACAGCTACCTGCAGAGCCTGGACGTGGAGCGCGCCGGGGTCACCGAGGACTTCCAGGGCAAGCTCACCCGGGTCCTCGCCCACTACGGCGTCACCGGCCTGGACCGCACCCCGGAGCTGGAGGACGCGGTCTTCCGGATCTTCCTCGCCCAGCAGCGCATGGGCGGCTACGTCACGATCGTGTCGGAGCTGCTGCGCCGCTGGCTGGCCGACGCCCCGCCGCAGGAGGAGCTCGGCGAGCGCGCCGGTCTCGCCCTGGAGCACCTGGTCGAGGCCACCCAGGTGCGTTACCCCGCCCTGTCCGACCTGGCTCGCGGCGTGGTGTTCCGCTGGTTCACCCAGCCGCTGCTGCGCCGCAACCGCGCCAAGGTCTACGCCGCCGTCCGCGACGACCTGCGCCACCTGGACCGCGACCCGAACGCTCCGGACCGCGCCGAGCGGATCCAGTCCATGGTCGCCAGCTCCGAGCCGCTGGTCCGGATCATCGGGCAGCGGATCGGCCGCCCCGGCAAGGACCACGCGCCGCTGCTGGAGGTGCTGACCCGCCGCTACTACGGCAACCGCGGCCTGTCCGAGGTCACCGCTCGCCAGAGCGCGGGCTGCCAGGTGGTCACCACCGAGCACACCAACGGGCACGGGGTGACCCGCGTGGTCACCACCGCCGTGGACATCACCGCTCTGCCCGAGGCGCTCGGCGCGGTCGCCGAGCTCGCCGCCGACGCCGCCGAGCACAGTCTGGTCGCCGACCTGTACCTCACCTGGGAGGGCCAGCCGGACGCCGACGCCATGGCGGTGCGGCTCGGCCAGATCCTGGCCGAGAACCCGCTGCCCAAGGGCGTGCGCCGGGTGACCGCCACCGTGGCGGGGACCAGCGGTGCGGTCATGCACCACCACTTCACCTTCCGGCCCGAGGGCGGCTCCCTGGTCGAGGACCGGCTGATCCGCGGCCTGCACCCGCAGATCGCCCAGCGCCTGCAGCTGCAGCGGCTGCGGGAGTTCGACCTCACCCGACTGCCGTCCGCGGACGAGGAGGTCTACCTCTTCAAGGCCGTGGCGCGCAGCAACCCGTCCGACGAGCGCCTGATCGCGCTGGGCCAGGTCCGCGACCTGACCCCGCTGCGCGACCACGACGGTCGCCTGGTCGCCCTGCCCGCCGTGGAGGGCACGCTCGCCGCCTGCCTGGACGCCATCCGCAACATCCAGGCGCAGCGCCCGCACAACAAGCGCTTCGACACCAACCGCATCCTGATGTACGTGTGGCCGCCCACCGAGCTGAGCATCGACGAGCTCAACGCCCTGATGGAGCGTATCCTCCCGACCACCGACGGGGCCGGTCTCGAAGAGGTCCAGTTCGTGGCCCGCCAGCGCACCGACCAGGGCGAGCTCACCGAACTGGCCGTGCGGATCGGCCTGGACCCGGGCAACGGCGCCAGCGTGCGCGTCGAGGAGCCCTCCACCGAGCCGGTCCTGCCGCTGGACGACTACCGCCAGAAGGTGCTGCGCGCGGCCCGCCGCGGCACCACCTACCCCTACGAGCTGACCGGTATGCTCACCGGGCCCGACGGCAGTTTCGTCGAGCACGACCTGAACGAGGACAACATCCTCGTCCCGGTGGAGCGGCCCCGCGGGCAGAACTCCGCCGCCATCGTGGCCGGTGTGGTCACCACACCCACCGAACGCCACCCCGAGGGCGTCACCCGAGTCGTCCTGCTCGGCGACCCGACCAAGGCGCTGGGCGCGCTTTCGGAGCCCGAGTGCGCGCGGGTGATCGCCGCGATCAACCTGGCCGAGGACATGCGGGTTCCGCTGGAGTGGTTCGCGCTCTCCGCCGGTGCCCGGATCTCCATGACCTCCGGCACCGAGAACATGGACTGGGTCGCGGCCGCGCTCAAGCGGATCGTGGAGTTCACCCAGGACGGCGGCGAGATCAACATCGTCGTCGCGGGCATCACCGTCGGCGCCCAGCCCTACTGGAACGCCGAAGCCACCATGCTCATGCACACCAAGGGCATCCTGGTGATGACGCCGGACTCGGCGATGGTGCTCACCGGCAAGCAGTCGCTGGACTTCTCCGGCGGTGTGTCGGCCGAGGACAACTTCGGTATCGGCGGCTACGACCGGGTGATGGGCCCCAACGGCCAGGCCCAGTACTGGGCGCCGAACCTGCCCGCCGCCCGCGACGTGCTGATGGCGCACTACGACCACACCTACGTCCTGCCGGGCGAAGCGGCGCCGCGCAAGGCCCTCACCACCGACCCGGACGACCGCGACGTGTCGGACTTCCCGCACACCTTCGAGGGCAGTGACTTCACCACGGTCGGTGAGATCTTCTCGGTCGAGCACAACCCGGACCGCAAGAAGCCCTTCGACATCCGTACGGTGATGCGGGCCCTGGCCGACCAGGACCACGCGGTCCTGGAGCGCTGGGCGGGCATGGCCGACGCCGACACCTCCGCCGTCCAGGACGTGCACATCGGCGGCTGGCCGGTATGCCTGATCGGTATCGAGTCCCGCTCGGTCGCCCGTCGCGGCTTCCCGCCCACCGACGGCCCGGACACCTACACCGCGGGCACCCTGTTCCCGCGGTCGTCCAAGAAGACCGCACGGGCGATCAACGCCGCCTCCGGCAACCGACCCCTGGTCGTGCTGGCCAACCTCTCCGGCTTCGACGGCTCTCCGGAGTCGATGCGCAAGCTCCAGCTGGAGTACGGCGCGGAGATCGGCCGAGCCATCGTCAACTTCGAGGGCCCGATCGTCTTCTGCGTGATCTCCCGTTACCACGGCGGTGCGTTCGTGGTCTTCTCCAAGGCGCTGAACCCGAACATGACGGTCCTGGCCCTGGAGGGCTCCTTCGCCTCCGTCCTCGGCGGCGCCCCCGCCGCCGCGGTGGTCTTCGCGGGTGAGGTGAACAAGCGCACCGCCACCGACCCGCGTGTCACCGAACTCCAGACCCGGGTGTCGGAGGCCAGCACCAATGAGAGGGCCGAGCTCAGCGCAGAGCTCACCGAGGTCCAGTCCGCGGTGCGGGCGGAGAAGCTGAGCGAGGTCGCCACAGAGTTCGACGGCGTCCACAGCATCCAGCGCGCGGTCGAGGTCGGTTCGGTCGACGAGATCATCAGCGCCGCGGAGCTGCGCCCGAAGATCATCGAGGCCATCGCCAAGGGTATGAAGCGCTAATCCCGGACAGCGAATGTGAGTGGCCGGTCCCGAGCGGGACCGGCCGCTCACGTGGTTTCCAGGGGCCCGAAGCGGTCCTTGGTCTGTCATGATGTGCGCCTGGGGGCCAGAAACCATCGGGCCCGCAACAAGGTCACGCGGGGATAACGCTCCGCGTCGTCGCAGTTCGTTAAGTGTGAGCCCCGTGCATGCGGGGATGAACCGCCGTGACCTCCGAGACCAACAGCCACCTACACGTGAGCCCCCCGCGCGGGGACGATTCCCTAGCTGAGATTCAGGACTATCTCCGTAGAGGCCGGTGGTCGTCAGCCCCTCAGCGCAGGACGTCGAAGACCTGCTTCTGCACGCCGTTGGAGTACACCTCGTGCTCGACCAGCTTCAGCTTGGTCAGGTCCTTGTCGGCTTCGCTGAACAGGCGCTTCCCGGAGCCGAGGAGCAGCGGGAAGACCAGCAGGTGGTAACGGTCGACCAGCCCGGCGTCGGCTAGGCCCCGCGCGAGTTCGGCGCTGCCGTGCACGGAGATCGGCCCACCCTCGGTCTTCTTGAGCTCGGCGACCTCGTCGAGCGTGCGCAGGACGGTGGCGGGCCAGCGCGGGTCGTCTTCGGTGAGCTTGCTGGAGACCACGTAGCGGGGCATGGAGTTGTAACCCGCGAACTCCTCCATCGAAGGCCATACGGGGGCGAACGCTTCGTAGCTCCGACGCCCCAGGAGCAGCGCGGCGGCCTCCTCCTGTTCGCGGCTCTTGATCTCGTAGGCCGCCTCGTCCATCGGGACCGCGTTGAAGGTCCAGCCGGAGTTACGGTAGCCGGGCTCTCCGCCCGGTGCCTCCATGACGCCGTCGACGGACACGAAGGCGGTGATGATCAGGGTGCGCATGCTCGATTCCTCGCTGGTCGGTTGCCTGACATCCTCTCGTCGTACGGTGCGACCCGTATTCGACACCTCAAGCGGACTTTTTCGAAGTTTTCTTGTGGCACCGAGAATGGCACGGGCGGCGGTCCGGCCTCTGGCCGCTTCGGCCTGTTCAGGGCCGCTGCGGGCCGACGGTCCGGCCGCAGTCAGGGAACCTCCACGCCCACCAGGTGCTCCGGGGTGGGCAGGGCCTCCTCGGAGGCGAGCAGTACCTCGCGCAGGGCGGGGCTCACCGCGTCGCGGCGCCAGGCCAGACGCGCGTAGGAAGGGGTGAACTCCTCCGCCAGCCGCACCAGGCGGATCCGGTCCCGGGGCACGTTGGCGACCGCCGTGTCCAGGGTGAAGCTCAGCCCGACCCCTGCGCCCACCAGCGCCATCAGCGTCCACGAGTCCGACGCGACCTGGACGATGTCGGGGGAGAACCCCGCTTCGTAGGCGGCGCGGATGAACGTCTCGCGCACGATCGACCCGGGGGCCGCCGGCAGCGCCACGAAGGGTTCGTCCCGGCACTCGGCGATGCTCACCGTCTCCCGCTCGGCCAGCCGGTGGTGCTCCGGGACGACCAGCACGTAGTGCTCCTCGGCCACGACCCGCTGCGCGATCTCCGGCGGCCGCACGCTCCACCGCACCAGCGCCAGGTCCAGTTCGCCGTCGATCACCGAGCGCAGCGCCTCGTTGGCGTAGGTGGTGCTGCGCAGCCGGAGCTCGATCCCGGGGCGCCGCTGGCGGACCAGCCTGCTCAGGTCGCCCACCAGCAGATGCGAGGAAGGACCGGCGAAACCCAACCGCACCAGTCCGGTCTCACCTCTCCCGGCGGATCGGACCGCGCTGCGTGCCACCCGACAGCCCTCCAGCACGTCGTTGGCGGGTCCGATGAGTGCCTGCCCCGCCGTGGTCAGGTGCACCGAACGGGTGGTGCGCACGAACAGCTGGGCGCCCAGGTCGCGTTCGAGCTGCTTGATGGCGCGCGTCAACGGGGGTTGGGCCATGTGCAGGCGCTCGGCGGCACGGCCGAAGTGCAGTTCCTCGGCGACGGCGAGGAAGGCCTCCAGATGGTGCAGGTTCATGCAGGGCAACCTATGTCACGCGACCTGTGCCGCCGGGTGGCCCTCTTCACCCCGGAGGCTTCAACGCCTCCGGATTATTCCATCTGAAGCAACAATGCGGCGACATCAGGTATTGGACTCGTATGAGAACTGTCCGCCATCATCGTGGCCATGAGTTCCGAGACCGAGGTCACCGCCGAAGACTTCACCGACGTCCGCGCCCAGGTGCGCGACTTCGTCCGTACGAAGGTCGTCCCGCGTGAGAACGAGATCCTGGCGACCGACGCCATCCCCGAGGACATCCGCAAGGCCGCCGCGGACATGGGTCTGTTCGGGTACGCGATCCCCCAGCGCTGGGGCGGACTCGGTCTGAACCTCGTCCAGGACGTCGAGCTGGCCATGGAGTTCGGCTACACCTCGCTCGCCCTGCGATCGCTGTTCGGGACGAACAACGGCATCGCCGGGCAGGTGCTCGTCAACTTCGGCACCGACACCCAGCGAGAGCGCTGGCTGGAGGGCGTCGCCTCGGGGGAGGTGATCGCCTCCTTCGCCCTCACCGAACCCGGAGCGGGTTCCAACCCGGCGGGTCTGCGCACCAAGGCCGTGCGTGACGGCTCCGACTGGGTCATCGACGGCGGCAAGCAGTTCATCACCAACGCCCCGCTCGCCGGTCTGTTCGTCGTCTTCGCCCGCACCCGCGAGCCCGGCCCCGAAGGCAACGGCATCGCCGTGTTCCTCGTGCCCGCCGACGCCCCCGGCGTCACCGTGGGCCCCAAGGACGCCAAGATGGGCCAGGAGGGCGCCTGGACCGCCGACGTCACCTTCGACTCGGTGCGGGTGGGCGATGACGCGCTGGTCGGCGGGGACGAGAAGGTCGGCTACAAGGCCGCGATGAGCTCACTGGCCCGGGGCCGGGTGCACATCGCCGCGCTGTCGGTCGGCACCGCCCAGCGCGCCCTGGACGAGTCGGTGTCCTACGCGGCCGCCAACACCCAGGGCGGTGTGCCCATCGGTGACCACCAGCTGGTCCAGGCCATGCTCGCCGACCAGTACACCGGCGTGGAGACCGGGCGCGCGCTGGTCCGCGACGCCGCCGCCAAGTACGTGAGCGGCGAGGACCGCCGTATCGCACCGTCAGTGGCCAAGCTCTACTGCACCGAGATGGTCGGCAAGGTCGCCGACCTGGCCGTCCAGGTGCACGGCGGCGCCGGGTACATGCGCGAGGTGCCCGTGGAACGCATCTACCGCGAGGTGCGGTTGCTGCGCCTGTACGAGGGCACCAGCGAGATCCAGCGGCTCATCATCGGAGGCGGCCTGGTCCGCGGGGAGAAGGAGAGACTCCAGTGAGCACAGCGCCCCGGGCCCCGGACCGGGCTCCCGGGGCGCCGCCGTGGGGAGGGGTGCTGGTCTTCTGGCTCGAGAAGGCGGTGGCCGGAGCCCACCGGGCGGACGGACTGCTTGTTCCGGCTCCGACCGCTCCCGCGCCCCGGCCCGCTGTTCCGGCCCCGACCGCTCCCGCGCCCCGGCCCGCTCACCCCGAACCCCCGCCCTGTTCGAGAGAGAAAGGCGTGACCCATGCGTGAGGTCGTCATCTGCGAACCCGTCCGCACCCCCATCGGCCGTTACGGCGGGGTGTTCAAGACCGTCACCGCCGTGGACCTGGGCGCCCAGGCCCTGACCGGGCTCCTGGACCGTACCGGCATCGACCCCACCGTGATCGACGACGTCATCCTGGGCCACTGCAACGGCAACAGCGAGGCGCCCGCCATCGGCCGCGTCGTCGCCCTCGACGCCGGACTCCCGGTCACCGTTCCCGGCCAGCACCTGGACCGGCGCTGCGGCTCCGGCCTGCAATCGGTGGTCAACGCCGTCATGGGGGTGCTCAGCGGAGCCCAGGACCTGGTCGTGGCGGGCGGGGTGGAGAGCATGAGCAACGCCGTGTTCTACTCCACCGACATGCGCTGGGGCGGGGCCCGCGGCGGCATCACCGTCCACGACGGGCTGGTGCGCGCCCGCGAGACGGCGGGCGGTTCCCGTTACCCGGTGCCCGGCGGCATGATCGAGACCGCCGAGAACCTGCGCGCCGAGTACGGGATCACCCGCACCGAGCAGGACGAGCTCGCCGTCGCCTCGCACGCCCGCGCCGTCGCCGCCCAGAGCTCCGGGGTCTACGCCGAGGAGATCGTTCCGGTCACCGTCCGCGGACGCAGGGGCGAGAGAGTCATCGACACCGACGAGCACCCGCGCGCCGACACCAGCGTGGAGAGCCTGGCCGAGCTCAAACCTCTCATGGCGGCCCAGGACCCCGAGGCCACCGTCACGGCGGGCAACGCCAGTGGGCAGAACGACGCCGCCGCGCTGTGCGTGGTCACCACCCGGGACAAGGCCGAGGAGCTGGGACTGCGCCCGCTGGTGCGGTTGCGGACCTGGGCCGCGGCCGGGGTCGCGCCCAGGGTGATGGGCATCGGCCCGGTCCCCGCCACCGACCGCGCGCTCGAACAGGCCGGTCTCACCCTCGCCGACCTCGACGTCATCGAGTTGAACGAGGCCTTCGCCGCCCAGGCGCTCGCCGTCATGCGCGAGTGGAAGTTCACCGCCAAGGACCTGGAGCGCACCAACGTCCACGGGTCCGGGATCTCGCTGGGCCACCCGGTCGGCGCCACCGGCACCCGTATGATCGGCACGCTCGCCCGCGAACTCGACCGCAGCGGGGGCCGTTACGGGCTGGTCACCATGTGTGTCGGCGGCGGTCAGGGGCTGGCCGCGGTGTTCGAGGCGGTGGGGGACCGGTGACCCGCCACGTCACTGGCGTCACCGAGCGAGGTCCGGCGGCGGCCAGGGCCTCCGGCCACCGGCCGACGCCTGCCCGAGGACGCCGGGCTCCGACCCGACGCCCGTCTTCCACGCGGTCCTGGTCCGGCCCCGCCCCGCGGCGGCGCGGGGCGGGCGCTCACTCCTGTGCGGGCGGTTCCTGTCCGAGGTAGAAGGCTGTGGTCCGGTCCCTGGCCGCCTCGGCCTGCGCGCGCGGGGTACCGAACTCCGCGCTCACCTCGCCCCAGCGTTCACTGCTGGCGGTGACGAACCTGCGGCCCTCGTCCGTGGCCTCCCAGCCCTCCTCCTCCAGCGCCTCCGCCCCGGCGTGCAGGTGCTGGGCCAGTCCTAGGAAGGCCAGGTCCCAGCCCACGCCGGTCGCGCCCGGGCCGAACCGCTGCCAGAAGTCCGCCTCGGTGTCGGCGTGCTCGGTGTGCTTCAGTGTCAGCCTGGCCCCGTCGCCCTCGGGGTCCACCCGGACGGTGATCCAGCTTGTTTCCCCGTTGAACTCCCAGGTGGCGCCGAAGGAGTGGGGTGCCGTGCAGGCCTCGATCGTGCCGCTGGCGTTTCCCTCCACCTGGTAGTCCCCGCCCAGGCGGAGGTCGCCTGTGACCGGGGCGAACCAGAGGCGGAGGCGCTCGGCCGAGGTACACGCTTCCCACAGGTCCTCGACCGTGGTGTCGTATCGCTGGCTGAGCGTGGTCATCAGCGTCTGCTCCCCGTCACGCTTCCCGGTTCTCAGCCCTCGGGACACGGCTCCGATCTGCCCGTCCACGTCGACGGTTCCGCTTTCGCTCATTCTTCCTCCTGGACGCTTCGTCGCTGCTTCCCCGGCCGGTTCCGGGCTCCGGCGCGGTCAGGCACGGTGCCCGCGACCGGCGAACGGGCCCGGGAGCCCGTCCACCGGAGGCAGCGCCTGGGCGCCGATCCGGTGGAGGCGCCCCCTACCCCGTACCCCCGTGACCCCGGCGCGTGGTCGTGTGAACCCGCGTTCGGGTCCTACCCGGAGGCGGTGTGAATCAGCGGGCCTGTCGGCCCCGAATTGTTCGGGCCGATCACCGGGGGTTCTCCAACGTCGAAGCCGTGCGGGGTTGCGGGCCGGTGGCTGCCATTCGCGCAAGCGCGTGCGGGGCACCGCTCCAAGGCCGGGAACGGGAGCGCCCCGCGCACGCCCCCGGCCGGGGGCGTGCGCGGGGCGCTCCTGCGAAACGGCTCAGCCCAGGACCACTGGCAGCCGGGCAGCGCCGCGGGAGACGATGGACGGGGACTCGGGGACCTCCTCGCCCTCGGCCAGACGGATGTCCGGGAACCGGGAGAAGAGCGCCTCCAGGGCGGTGGTCCCCTCCAGTCGGGCCAGGCCCGCGCCCAGGCAGAAGTGCGGCCCGTGCGAGAAGGCCAGGTGCCCGCGCTGCTCACGGCGCAGGTTGAAGACGTGCGCGTCCCCGCCGTGCTGCTCGGGATCGCGGCCCGCCGCCCCGAAGCCCATGAGCAGGGCCTCACCCTTGGGCACGCGCACCCCGCCCAGGGTGACGTCCTCGGCGGTGTAGCGCAGCGGCAGGTACTGGATACTGGCGTCCCAGCGCAGGGTCTCCTCCACTACGTCGGCCCAGGACGCCTCGCCGCTCCGGACCAGCGCGAGCTGCTCCGGGTGGGTGAGCAGGGCGTGCGCCGCGTTGGCGATGAGGTTCATGGTGGTCTCGTAACCCGCGCCGATCATGAGGATCAGGGTCCACACGAGCTCGGTCTGTGAGAGCTTCTCGTCGCCCTCGGCACGCGCCTCCAGCAGGGCGCTGGTGAGGTCGTCGCCCGGGTTCTTCGCCTTCTCCTCGGCGAGCTCGGCCAGCAGGGCGAGCATGTCCGCGTTGGTCTGCGCGGCCACGTCCGGGGGCGTGGTGGTGTCGAAGACCCGGTGGATCAGCGTGTGCAGGGTGTCGCGGTGCTCGGCGCCGACCCCGAACAGCTCGGAGATCACCGTCATGGGCAGCGGCAGTGCCAGCGCGGCCTTGAGGTCGACCGGGTCGGTCCCGGCCCCGGAGTCCGCGGCGGCGTCCAGGAGCTCGGTGACGATCTCCTCGACGCGCGGACGCAGCAGCTCCACCCGGCGCGGGGTGAACGCCTGGGAGACCAGGGTGCGCAGGCGCCGGTGGCGGTCGCCGTCCGCGGTGAGCATGTTGTCCGGAGCCACCCAGGAGATGAGCGGCCAGTCCATGGGGATCTCACCCTGAGCCCAGGGGCGCCAGTGCCGTGCCTCCTTGCGCACGCCGGGGTGGGCCAGCGCCTCCATGATGACGTCGTGTCCGGTCAGCGCCCGAACAGCCACGCCACCAACGATCTCAACTTCGACGACGGGGCCTCGGCCGCGGAGCTCGGCTGTCTGTCGGTGGAGGTCGTAGGGGTGGAGGACGGGGATGTCTGTTGCCATGGAGGTGTGGTGCCTTTCGGGGAATCGGGGGTGAACGCGACCGGCAGCCGGGACAGCGCCAGTGCGAAGGGGGCGGGGCGCCGCTCGACGTCGTCCTGTGTCGCCCGCAGGCCGGAGAGCCGTTTGGTGAGGGTCTCCACCCCGACCTGGGCGATGGCGTAGGCGAAACCCTGGGCCGGGCAGCGGTGCGGGCCCGCGCCGAAGGCCAGGTGCGCGCGGTTGCCCTGCTCGATGTCGGGGCCGCCCCCGGACATCGAGGCGTGCGCGGCCGCGTACCCGAGCAGGATCGGCTCGCCCGCCTGGATCAGCGTTCCCGTACTGACCCGCACGTCCTTCACCGGGTACAGGACTGGGTAGTTGTTGACCGGCGGGTCGCGCCAGAGCACCTGGTCGATCGCCTCCCCGACCCCCACCCGGGCGCCGCGGAACGCTTTGCGCACCTCGTCGTCCACCAGGAGCGTGCGCACGGTCCCGGCGATCAGGTTGGCGGTGGGTTCGGCCCCGGCCCCGATCGTCACGACGAGCTGGGCCAGCAGCTCCTCGTCGCTGAGGCCGGCCCGGTGCTGGAGCATCCACGTGGTGATGTCGTCCGCGGGCTCGGCGTGCTTGACCGAGATCGCTTCGGACAGGGCGCGCTCGTACTCGCCGTTGGCCTTGACCGCGTCGATGCCGTCCCACAGGTCGCTGAGGGAGTTCAGCACGCGTTCGCCCACGTCGCGGGAGAAGCCGAAGAGCTCACACAGCACCAGCAGGGGCAGCAGGCGCGCGTACTCGGAGACGAGCTCGGCGTGGCCGCGCGCGACGAAGGCGTCGATGAGGGTGTCGGCGTGCCGACGCGTGATGTCCCCGACCCGGCTCTCGGGGACCTGGCCCAGGGAGTCGACCACCACGCGCTTGAGGCGGGCGTGCTCCTCGTCGTCGGAGAACAGCAGGTTGGGCCGGTGGGTCATCATCGCCACGACCGGGGCGTCGTCGGGGATGCGGCCCTCGCGCCAGTCGCGCCACAGGCGCGAGTCGCGGCGGAAGGTACGGGTGTCGCGGCACCAGGCGGTGATCAGCGCGTAGTCGGCGACGACCCAGGCCTTGATGCCGGGGAAGATCTCGGCTGGGAAGACGGGGCCGTGCTCCTGGACCATGCGCTGGTTGACCGCGTGCGGGTCGGCGTGGAAGTCGGCGGAGTGGAGTTCGGCGTACGGACAGCGGGGGGCCAAAGCGATCCTGTCATGGGAGGGTACGAGGCGCTCAGTCTAATATCCCAATGCGGACTTTCGGCATCTTGGGTCGCACCCGGAACACCTGCCCCGCAAGGATTCCAGGCCCCGGTGCCGGTCCGAGGCCCCCGTCGGCCCGGTCAAGCAGGGACGGCGCTGAGCGCTCCGGCCGTAGGGGAGCCGGGCAACACCCCTTCGGGGCCCTGGACGCGGTCCCGCGCCCCGAAGGGGTCCGGGCCGTCGGGGAGGCCTTCCCTGAGCTGGACGTCGTCGCCACTGGCGGCGTCGGCATCGCCGGCTCTGGTGCCCGACTCGACCCGGGCGCCGCCGTGGTCGCGCTCCCCTCTCCGCCCGCAGTGCCCGCACCTGGGACACCGAACGGACGGGGCGCAGGTTCATCCGTGTCTGCCCTGGTGCACAGAGCACCATGCAGAGCGCAATCTGGTGCGGATTGCCACTGGCTGCCCGGGTGTCCATGCTTCACGATGGTGAAGTCCGCACGCCGTCGCCTGGAGTCGCCATGTCCCCTGCCTCACCTGACCCGGACCCCGCCACCGCCGAACGCGCCGCCGAACACCTCGACGTCCTGATCGTCGGCGCCGGGATCTCCGGCATCGGGGCGGGTCGCTACCTCAGGGCAGAGCTCCCCTCGAAGTCCTTCGCGATCCTGGAGGCGCGGGCGGCCTCCGGCGGCACCTGGGACCTGTTCCGCTACCCGGGCATCCGCTCCGACTCGGATCTGCACACCTTCGGATACGAGTTCAAGCCTTGGCGGGACGAGGAGTCCATCGCCTCCGCGCCGCGGATCCTGGACTACCTGCGCGAGACCGTGGCCGAGAACGGCCTGGACCGCCACATCCGGTACCACCACAAGGTGATCTCGGCGTCCTGGTCGAGTGAGCAGGCGCGGTGGGCCGTCCTGGTCGAGCGCACCGACAGCGGCGAGCAGGCGACGCTGACCTGCTCGTGGCTCTTCGCGGCCGGCGGCTACTACCGCTACGACCAGGGTTTCACCCCGCGCTTCGAGGGTCGGGAACGCTTCCGGGGCGCGATCGTGCACCCGCAGCACTGGCCCGAGGACCTCGACTACGCGGGCAAACGGGTGGTGGTCATCGGCAGCGGAGCCACCGCCGTCACCCTGCTGCCCGCGATGGCCGAGACCGCCGCGCACGTGACGATGCTGCAGCGCACCCCCTCCTACATCATGGCGGTGCCCAAGAAGGACGCCATCGCCAACGCCCTGCGCAGGTTCCTCGGCCCCGAGCGCGCCTACGCGCTGACCCGGCGCAAGAACATCGCCCAGCAGCGCCTCGTCTGGTCCTTCTGCCAGCGCTACCCCAGGGCCGCGCGCCGGTTCATCCGGTGGGCCAACACCAGGCAGCTGCCTGAGGGCTATCCGGTCGACGAGCACTTCAACCCGCCCTACGACCCCTGGGACCAGCGCCTGTGCGCGGTGCCCGACGGGGACCTGTTCAAGGCCATCCGGGAGGGGAAGGCATCGGTCGTCACCGACCGGATCAGCACGTTCACCGAGAACGGGGTGCTCCTCGAATCCGGCCGCGAGCTGGCGGCCGACGTCATCGTCACCGCCACCGGCCTGAACGTGCAGGCGTTCGGCGGGATCGGGATCACCGTGGACGGCGAGCGGGTCCGCCTGCCCGACACCGTCGCCTACAAGGGCATGATGCTCTCCGGGGTGCCCAACCTGGCCTACGCGATCGGCTACACCAACAGCTCCTGGACCCTGAAAGTGGGCCTGTTGTGCGAGCACTTCTGCCGTCTGCTGGCGCACATGGACGCCCACGGCCACGACGTCTGCCGCCCGGAGGTCTCCGACCCGGCGATGCCGACCCGGCCCTTCCTCGACTTCGACGCGGGCTACGTCAAGCGGGCGATCGACCAGCTGCCCCGGCAGGGTGATCGGATGCCCTGGCTGACCTCGATGGACTACCGATCGGACGTCAAACTGCTGCGTGCCGACAGCGTCCTGGACCCGGAGCTGCACTTCGGCCGGGCGGGATCCGCGACTGACCCCGCGCACACCGACTCCGCGCACACCGACTCCGCGCGCACCGACTCCGCGCGCACCGAGACGGCGGCCACCCGATGAGCATCGAGAACTCTGAGCCGGTCCCCGCGGACTCCGCCGAGGACCGGTTCGTGGACCTGCCCGGCGGCATCCGGATCTGTTACCGAGTCGACGGCCCCGCCGACGGAATTCCGCTCCTGCTCATCGCGGGCCTGGCCCTGGACCTCACCTCCTGGCCCCAGCGCATGGTTCAGGGGTTCACCGACCGCGGGTTCCGGGTGATCCGCCTCGACAACCGCGACGCGGGCCGCTCCACCCGGATGGCCGCGCCGCCGCCGGGGCGGCTGCGCCAGCTGCTGGCCCGGCCCCGGGCGGACGCCTACGATCTCACCGACATGGCCGCCGACACCCACGGCCTCCTCGACCACCTCGGAATCGACCGCGTCCACCTGGTCGGCATGTCCATGGGCGGCATGATCGCGCAGACCCTCGCGGCCCGGCACCCCGACCGCGCCGCCACCCTGACCTCCATCTTCTCCACCACCGGCGACCGCCGGGTGGGCCAGCCCGCCCCCTCGACCCTGATCCGGATGGCCAGGCCCGCGGCCCGTACCGCCGAGGAGTCGGTGCAGCGGCACCTCTCCCTGCTCGCGCACATCGGTTCGAAGGCGCACCCGCCCGACGAGCACCTGGAGCGGACCTGGGCGCGCGCCGTCTGGGACCGCCGCGGCGGTCCCCGCAGCGGCGCGGAGGTGGCCCGACAGATCGGCGCCATCCAGGCGTCCGGCGACCGCACCGCGCAGGTGCGCCGGATCACCGCGCCCACCCTGGTCGTCCACGGCGACGCCGACCCCATGGTCCACCCCAGCGGCGGCCGCGCCACGGCCAGGGCGATCCCCGGGGCCCGGCACGTCCTCATCCCGGGCATGCGCCACCACCTGGCCCCCGGGGTCCTCGACCATCTGGTCGACCTCACCAGCGGCCTCGCCCGCAAGGAACGCGCCACCAGGGCCAAACGCGAAAGCCGTAAGAGCTGAGCGCTCCCAGCTCCCCGCACCTTCCGCATCCCCCGTCGAAGGAACCCCACCATGAAGAACCTCGCCAACAAGGTCGCCGCGGTCACCGGAGCCGGATCCGGGATCGGGCGCGCACTCGCGCTGGCCCTCGCCGCCCAGGGCTGTCACCTCGCCCTCTGCGACGTGGACGAGACGGGCCTGGACGAGACCGCCGCCCTGCTCGCCGGTTCCGGGGTCACCACCACGACCACCGTGCTCGACGTCGCCGACGAGCGGGGCGTGTACGCCTGGGCCGACCGGGTCGTCGCCGACCACGGACGGGTCAACCTCGTCTGCAACAACGCCGGAGTGGCGCTGTCCGGCACCGTCGGCGGGGTCGGTCTGGACGACTACCGCTGGATCATGGGCGTCAACTTCTGGGGCGTGGTCTACGGGACCAAGGCCTTCCTGCCCCACCTGGAGGCCTCGGGTCAGGGGCACGTCGTCAACGTCTCCAGTGTCTTCGGGCTGAGCTCCCAACCCCTGATGAGCGGGTACAACGCCAGCAAGTTCGCGGTGCGCGGGTTCACCGAGTCCCTGCGCCAGGACCTGAAGGTGGCTGGCTCCCCGGTCTCGGCGACCTGCGTGCACCCGGGCGGGATCAAGACCAACATCGCCAGGACGGCCCGCCACGACGACAGCGTCCGCGAACTCACCGGCAAGAGCGGCGCTGAGGCCGGGCGGGAGTTCGAGAAGCTCTTCATCACCTCACCGGAGAAGGCGGCCGCGGCCATCCTGCGCGGGGTGCGCCGGGACCGGCCCCGCGTGCTCATCGGCGCCGACGCCCGCGCCCTCGACGCCCTCGTCCGTCTCCTGCCCACCGGCTACCAGCGCCTCTTCACCGCCGCGGTGCGCTCGCGCCGCAGCAGGGGCTGACCAGCAGGAGCTGACCACAAGGGGCAGAACACCTCATCCAGGGCAAGAGGGCGGTATAAAATCCACCGGTGAAAGACGACTGGGAAACCCCCTCCCCACGGGCGCGCGAAGTCATTCGCAAGGGCGCCGAACAGGCGCTGGACCCGAAGGCGGAATGGCTCGACGAGCTGTTCGACGCGGTCCGGCACGCCAGCGGCACGTCGCCCGCGCACGTGGACCCGGTGCTGGAGGACGGCGCCCGCCGGGCCAACCTCTCCAACCTCCTGCACTGGGCGGCCGCCAACATCCAGCGCCCGGGGGCCCGGGTCAGCGCCAACCTGAGCCCTGAGCTATTGGAGTCCGTCCGGGACATGGTCCGCCGCGACCTGGACGAGAAGGCCCTCGACATCTGGCGGCTGGGCCAGAACGTCGCCTGGCGCCGCTGGATGGAGATCTGCTTCGGCCTCACCTCCGACGCCGGGGTCCTGCACGAGGTGCTCGCCCTCACCTCGCGGTCCATCTACACCTTCATCGACGACACCATCGACGCCGTCAGCGAGGTCATGCGCCAGGAGCGGCGGGAACTCAGCCAGGGCACCCACTCCGAACGGCTCACCACCGTGTCCCTGATCCTGGAAGGCGCACCGGTCTCCCGTTCCAGCGCCGAATCACGCCTGGGCTACCACCTGACCGGCAGCCACCTGGCCGCCATCATCTGGGGAAACGACGTCACCGGCGACCAGCTCGAACAGGCCGCCGAGCAGGTCCTGGCCGCCGCCGGAACAGCGAGGCGGCTCACCCTGCTCGCCACCGGTTCGTCGATGTGGCTGTGGCTCCCGGTCTCCACCGCGCCGCGCACCGAGGACCTGGAAGCGGGACTCGCGGCCGTTCCCGCGGTCCGGGTCGCCCTCGGCCGCCCGCGGTCGGACCTGGACGGTTTCCGGCAGAGCCACCTGGAGGCCGCGGCGGTCCAACGCATGATGGCCCGCCTGGGCACCTCCCGCCGCGCGGGCGGTTACACCGACGCCCAGCTGGTGGCGCTGCTCAGCCAGGACGTCGGCCGGGCGGACGAGTTCGTCGCGGACACCCTCGGCGAGCTGGCGTGTGCCGACCCCGTCCTGCACCTGACCCTGCGCACCTACCTCGACCAGCAGTGCAACGCCGCCCGGGTGGCCGAGCGCCTGTACACCCACCGCAACACCGTGGTCCGGCGGCTCGCCCGCTGCGACGAACTGCTGCCGCGCCCCCTGGCACACGACCCGGTCAGCGTCGGCGCGGCCCTCCACCTGCTGTCCTGGAGCGGCCCGAAGGAGTGAGGGGCCGGGGCCGTGCCGACTCCAAGGAGTGCCGAAGGACCGCCAGGTCGTCGGGGCGCATGGGTCTGGCGTGCTCGGGTCGAGGAGAGAGGGCTTCTGCGAACAGGGCGACGGGCACCGATTCCAGGCCGAGTCGTAGAGCTACCGCGATCCTGTGGTTTCCGTCGAGGGTGCCGAACTCCTCGTTGAACCCGAGGTTGAGAGGTGTCAGGATTCCGTGCTCCTCGATGTCCGAGGTCAACGCATCCAGGTGGCGCGGTGTGTCCACGAGCGCGGAACCGACACGTTCGCGGTCGACTGCTCGGTATCGCGCGACCAGGGCGGTGGGCAGGTGAACGGGGGAGATCGCCATGCGTAGATCATGCACGATGGCGGGACGGTGGTGTGCGGCGCGGACATCTCCGTGCCACCTCGTCCTTCGAGGGGAGGGGCACCCCGAGTTATGTGTCGGGGTACCCGGTCGCGTTAGCCCTGGAGAGTGTTCAGCAGGTTGGCCCACTCCCTGCTTACGAAGGAGAGATGGCCGTGCTGGCGGTGTTTGGTGTCGCGGACCAGGACGCTCTGCCCTTCCGCGACCTCCACGCAGTTCCCCTGGCCTCCGGTGTAGGAGGAAACGTGCCACGTGGGCAATGTGGGGTCTTCAAAGGACTTCATGTCACCATCCATCTTGTCTGTGGTGCTGCTAGTTGATGCGCTGAAGCGCGTCCTTGATGAGGCCTTCCGTTGCGGCCGCGGGTGCCGCGTCCTGCCGAAGACTGTTGAAGATTCGGCTGTGCAGGGAGATCTCATCTTCCGCTTCGAGGTAGATCGCCCCTCCCGAGTACTCGACGTAGGCCAGGGCGTAGTCCTTGTTGACCACGGTGTAGTCGAGCAGCACGAATGAGCCGTAACTGGCTGCGTGAGCACCAGAGGCAAAAGGAAGGACCTTGATGCTGATGTTGTCCCGCAGGCTCATCGCCAGCAGGTACTCCAGCTGCTCTTGGTGGACTTCGGGGCCGCCCACCTGACGAAGTAGCGCCGACTCGCTGATGACCACCATTAGGTTCGCCGGATCGTCTCCGGTCAGCTTCTCCTGTCGGCGTTGGCGGAGGTTCACCGCATCCTGAACCTGCTGCTCGGCTGAGGGGACCTGGACGTCCTTCTCGACGAGTGCCCGTGAGTACTCGGGGATTTGCAGGATGCCGGGAATCAGCTCCGGCTCGTACGTGCGGATCCGGTGTGCGGCGCTCTCCACACCGACGAAGAGGCTGAACCAGTCGGGGAGAGCTGACTTGTAGCGCTGCCACCAGCCGGGCTCTTTGGCGGCGTAAGCCAGGTCGGCGAAGGATTCGAGCACGTCCGCCGGAACCCCGTAGTGGGTCATGAGGAGGCGGGCGTCGCCGGGGGAGATGGTGGTCTCCCCGCGCTCCACACGGGACAGGGTGGCCTTGCTGAAACCGGCTACGGCTGCTGCTTCCGCTGAGGAGCGCTTGCCCCTGGCTTCCCGGAGGAAGTTGGCCAGACCGAGTCTGGCCACCATCGGGCTCCCGACTGACACCAGTACTCCACCTCTCGGTGCGGATATGCGACCGGATCAGTCTCGCGCATCTGGCGGACGGCGACAACTTTCTGCAAATCTCTCTGTGAGATTTTCAGTAAGAGACTTGCGATCAGTTGTGTCTCAGTGCACTATCGAAGCTAGCAGGGAGTGACTGGGTGCATACCGGAGTCGAAGAAACCTGTGCTGTGTCTGGTGATGGGTGGAGGGCGTTATGGGTGCTGGTCGGAAAGTCGGACCTCGGCGGCCAGGTGGTGGGGTGGGGCTGTCGTCGGCGGCGTTTTGCTACATGGACGGCAACGAGCAGGTGGTGCGGCGGGTGCGCTCGTGGCTGACCCGGGACGAGCGGCTCCAGGGGGACCGCGGGTTCTGGGTGGCGCTGGTCGGCAGCGAGCTCGCGACCAACGCGGTGCGGCACACAGCGAGCTGTGAGAAGTACGGGCGGATCGGGGTCTCGATGGAGTTCCTGGGGCACACGACCGTGCTGCTCGGGGTGCTGGATCAGGGGCGCAAGTGGGGCGGGCCCCGGTTGAAGCCGCGAGTGATCGAGCGGGAGCCGGGGGAGATGTACCCGGGCGGGCGCGGGCTGTGGCTGGTGGACCGAATCTCTGAGTACTGGTGGTGGGAGGGGCGCCCGGACCAGCCCTTGTACATGCGGGCGATGGTCCACCTCGACCGGGAACCCGACCTGGACGGTTAGAGGAACACGGGTGCGGATCGCGGCTCAGGCCAGCGCGGCGGGAAGCGCAGCCTCGGTGCACAGGGGCCATTGACACCCGCGCGCACGCTCTGGGCGATCGACGCACCCCCGGAAAGCACAGTGCCCGGGTCGGTGCACCAATCACCGGCCCGGGCTGATCAACCACCTGAACAAGACAGGGGATTGACCATGGAGAACTCTAGCGGAGGAAGGCACCGCAAGCCTCGGCAGACGATGGCCTCGCGGTTGTGGTGGGTGTTCGCCTCGGCGGTGGCGTGGGCGTTGTGTCAGGTGATCGGGGCTCCGACCAGGACCGAGCCGGTGAGGGTGGCGTTGGCGCCAGTGCCTCGGAGGTTGGAGCTGGCGGGGGACAACGGGCGGGACTGGGAAGACCCGGACCAGATGGCGGGGGCTCTGGTACGGCCCTATCTGTTGCGCAGGTGAGCACAGGAAGGGAAGGCCCGGGGGGTGATCCGGGGTCTCCCCAACGGCTCAGAGGGTGGCGAGGAAGTCCAGGAGGGCCTTGTTCACCTCGTCGGGGCGCTCCTGCTGGGTCCAGTGGCCGCAGCCCGGCAGGGTGATGTCGGCCTGCAGCTTCGGGACGATCAGGGGCAGCATCCCGCGCAGCTCCGGTACCCCCTTGAGCACGCTGACCATGTCCTTGTCGCCCACCATGTACAGCGCCGGGACCTCGATGCGCAGCCCCTGGAAGGCCGCCATCAGGCTCTGGTTGCGGTCGATGTTGCGGTACCAGTCGAGCGGCCCGGTGAAGGCGTCCGGCGCGGAGTAGTCCTCGGCGAAGGCCTCGATGTCCTCGGTGGTCAGCCAGTCGGGCAGCCCGTCGGGCTCGGGCATGGCGTCCAGCAGTTCACCGCCCTCGGGGACGAGCCACGGGGTGGGCTCGTTGGCGCCCGAGGCCCCGACCAGCAGACGGCGCAGGGTCGAGGCCGGGTCAGCGGCGAGTTCGGCGTCGGCTCTGCCGGGTTCCTGGAAGTAGGCCTGGTAGTAGCCGTCGCCGTAGGTGCGGCGGGAGGACTCGATGGACGGCATCGCGGTGGGCGGCAGCGGCGGCACGCTCAGGCCCACCACGCCGCGGACCAGGTCGGGGCGGAGCAGGGCCGTCGTCCAGGCGACCGGCGCGCCCCAGTCGTGGCCGACCACCACCGCGTTCTCCGCCCCCAGCGCGGTGATCAGCGCGGTGACGTCGCCGACCAGGTGCGGCAGCGTGTACTCGTCGGCACTGGCGGCGCGGTCGCTGCGGGCGTATCCGCGCTGGTCGGGCGCGACCACCCGGTACCCGGCCCCGGCGAGCGGCCCGAACTGGTGCCGCCAGGAGTACCAGCTCTCCGGAAACCCGTGCAGCAGCAGGACCAGCGGCCCCTCGCCCTGTTCGGCGACGTGCAGGCGAAGCCCGTTCACCTCGACGTGGTGGTGCTTGACGCTCAACTCGACTCCTCTCGTGCCCCGTCCGGGAGGTCGGAACGGGGTACTGGACCGGCGGAGTCAGCGTAGGGGAGCGTGGTGAACAAGGACAGATGCGGTGCCCGTTCGCGTGCGTGGGGATCGCGGCCCGGGGGACTGTCCCCTGTCCCCCGGGCCGCTCACGGTTCGGGCCCCTGATCCGAACCGTTGACCCGAACCTAGGCCGGGCGGTCGGGGCGCACCATCCACAGGGTTTCAGGGTGGGCGGGGTCAGCGTTCCCGGTTGAAGGCCCACACCGCCAGGGGCGCGAACACCGCCGTCAGACCAGCGGACCAGGCCAGGGTGAGCGCGACCGAACCACCCGCCGGGGTTCCGGTGAGCAGGGCCCGTGCGGCGTCCATAGCGTGGGTGACCGGGTTGACCTCCGCCCAGGTCCGCAACCAGCCCGGCAGCGTCTCGACGGGGGCGGCCATGCTGGTGCCCAGCAGCAGCGGCAGGATCGAGATGAAAGTGACCGCCATGACCCCGTTCTCGTCGCGCAGCAGCACCCCCAGGAACACCATCACCCAGCTCAGCGCGAACCCGAACCCGATCGCCAGGGTGCAGGCGGCGATCGCGGAGGGCAAGTCGGTCCCGACCCGGAACCCCATCAGGAAACCGATCGCGAACAGGATCAGCACCGTGACCAGGTAGCGGACCAGGTCGGCCAGGACCGAGCCGAGCAGCGGGGCCGAGCGGCCGATCGGCAGACTGCGGAAGCGGTCGTAGACGCCCTTCTTCATGTCGATGTTGATGGTCAGCCCCGAGGAGAGCATCCCGGCGACGCCCGCGCCCATGACCAGCACCCCGGGGAAGAGGTACTGCAGGTAGGCGTCGGTGGAACCGGACACCGACCCGCCGAAGAGGTACACGAACAGGACCATGAACAGCGCCGGGGTCATCACGCCGTTGACCAGCGACCCCGGGTTGCGCAGGGACTTGGCCAGGCTGCGCCGGGCCAGGACGAGGCTGTGCCGCACGAGTGGCGCGGGGCGCCCACTCGGTGCGGGGCGGGGTACGGAAGTGATTCGGGCCGGGGTGTCACGGGCCGAGGTGCTCATGCGCTGGGCTCCACTGTGCTGGTTTCCTGCGGTGTGTTCGCGGCTGTGCCGGTGAGGGCGAAGAACACCTCGTCGAGGCTGGGCAGGTGGAGGGAGAACTCGGTGACCGAGACCCCCTCCGCCCGCAGGCCGTCCGCCATCTCCCAGGCCAGTGAGTCGCTCGCCACCGGGACGGACAGGGTCTGCCGGACGCGTTCGGGCTCTCGGCCGGTGACCCGTTCCATGACGGCGGCGGCCGCCCCGATCCGGGCGGGGTCGGCGGGCCGGAGGGAGACGGCCTGGCCGCCCACCACCCGCTTGAGCTCGGCGGGCGTGCCGTCGGCGATCACGCGGCCGTGGTCGATCACCGCGATCCCGTCGGCCAGGGCGTCGGCCTCCTCCAGGTACTGGGTGGTGAGCAGGACGGTGGTGCCCTCCGCGGTGAGCTCGCGGACCATCCGCCACAGCTCCTCGCGCTTGCCGGGGTCGAGCCCGACGGAGGGTTCGTCGAGGAAGACCACTCGGGGCCGCCCCACCAGGCTGGCCGCCAGGTCCAGACGGCGGCGCATCCCGCCGGAGTAGGTGGCGACCGGGCGCGTGGCGGCGTCGGTGAGCTCGAAGCGGTCCAGGAGCTGGCCCGCACGGGCGAGGGCCTCGGTGCGGCGCAGGTCCAGGAGCTGGCCGATGAGCACCAGGTTGGCCCGGCCGGTCAGCTCCTCGTCGATCATCGACTGCTGTCCGGTCAGCCCGATCAACCGGCGCACGCCGGCGGCCTGGCGCACCACGTCGAAGCCGCCGACGGCGGCGGTGCCTTCGTCGGGCCGGGCGAGGGTGGCGAGGATGCGGATGGCGGTGGTCTTCCCGGCGCCGTTCGGACCCAACACACCCAGCACCGAGCCGGGGCGGGCCGCCAGGTCCACCCCGGCCAGCGCGGTAGTCCTGCCGAACCGTTTGACCAGACCCTCGGCTCGGAACGCGTACTCAGTCATGGCTCACGCCGCCCTCCAATGAGTTTCAGATGTTCATGTCATTCGAATGTTGAGAGTATCCGAGTGGTGCTGGTATCTCAACGTAGGATGGGTGCACCGCGGCAAGGAGGAAGATGGTTCGGCTCAGCAGGGTGCAGCAGCAGGAACGCAACCGGGCACGCGTGCTCACGGCGGCACGGGAGGAGTTCGCCGAACGCGGTTTCCGCGATGCCAAGATCGACCGCATCGCCGACCGCGCCGAACTCACCCGGGGCGCCGTCTACTCCAATTTCCCGGGCAAACGCGCCCTCTACCTGGCCGTTCTGGCCGAGGCCGCGGAGGCGGCGGAGCGCGCCCCGCAGGGTGAGGCCGCCGATCCGGTCAGCGCGTCCGAGGCCTTGGGCGCCTTCGCCCGCGCCTGGGTGGCCCGCCTGCCCCTCACCGGGGCCGACGAGCGCATGGGAGCCGAACTCACGGCCGAGGTCACCGCGGACCCCCGAGTGGGTCGGGTGTACGCGCAGCTCACGTCCTTGCAGGCGGTCCTGGTCGGGCTGGCCCTGGAACGCCTCGAAGCCGCTCCCGAGTCCGGCCAGCGCAGGGTCCGGGTCGCCGAGAGCGTCCTGACCACCCTGCACGGGGCAGGACAGCTCGCCGTGGCCGCGCCCGGGTTCACCGACCCCTTCACCGTGATCCGCTCCTGCGAGCGCCTGGCCGGGCTGGACCTGGACGACAGCTGGCCGCTCCCGCACATCGCCCACATCCCGGCCGCTCGCCCCGTGGACGAGCCCTGGTCGGGACCCAGTGCCCTGGACGTCCTGCACCAGGAGTCTGTCCGGATCGACGAAGGGGTCGTGGTGGTGCTGGGCCTGCACCGGCTGGAAGCCGTCGAGGAAGCCCTGCGCGCCGCGCCCGAGGACGTGCCGGTGACGATCGTGCCGGTCACCGCCGAGTCCGCGGAACTCCTCCCGCTGGTCCGCCTGGTCCTGGCCGAACTGCGAGGCGGGCTTTCACGGTCCTTCCCCGCTCGGACCTGGGCGCGGCCGCGGATCGTCCTGGATTCCGGGCTCGCTGCCGCCGCCGGTGCGGTCGAGTTCGACGACGACACCGAAATCGCGCTCCGTCTGCAGGGAGGCCGGATCGTCGCCCGCTCGCAGGGGCGGGGAGCGGCCCACGCCGTGGCGGCCTTCAGCCCGGAGGTGGGTACCACCACGCAGGACAGTTCGGCTGACACCCCTAGCCACCGCTGAGCTTGAGGAACTGCCGGGTCCGGAACGGCCGCTGGGTCCAGGCCGGTCCACTGATGTCGGCCTGGTGGCCGGGCCCCGCCCCTCATGGGTCCGGCTCACGGCCGCCCGGAGCGCGCGGCGCCGCCTCCTCCACGGTGCCGTCTGCCGCCACCGCGCTCGCCGCTTCCTGCGGGGAGAACCCGGCGGTCAGCCAGGCGGCCACGTCCTGACGCGGTACCCCCGCGTCCCACCAGGTGCGGAGCAGCTTCTCTGCGTCTCTGCCCGCCTTCGCCGACCGGGCGGCCTCCTCCGGGGCGAGGCCGAGCGCGCGATAGAGCACCGCCTGGGTGGCGTTCACCCCGGTGCGCGCCCACGGCAGCGCTTCCAGGCCCCGCCAGCCCGCGTCCAGGTAGGCGCGGGCCCGGGCCGGTGGGACCCCCGCGCGCAGCAGCGCGGTCATCGTCTCGGCCTGCGCGTCGTCCAGGTCCAGATCACGGTCGCGGTGTCGCCGGAACAGCCGGGCGAACAGCCTCCGGGGATGCGGGCGCTCCCCGGCCAGGTGTCGTTCGGCGGCCTCCGCGCGGTCGTATCCCAGCTCGTGCCAGCGCACGGCCTCGCCCGGTTCCATCCCGGCCCGCAGCGCCGGGCCGACGGTGTAGGGGGTCAGCCCCGCCGCCCGCCAGGCCTGTGCGGGCTCGGGGCGGTACACCCCGCGCTCCCGCCAGCGTTCGGCGGCGTCCAGGACGAACCCGGCGTCGATCCATCGCCGTGCCTCGGCCACCGCGAAGCCCCGCGCGGTCCAGGCGTGCAGGTCCTCGGGTTCGGGCGCGGGGTCGTCGAAGGCGACGTTCACGGCTCCTCCGTGGGTCGTGGGCCTCTTCGGGTCCCTCCGGAATCTCGTACTGTCAACTTAGGTTGACCGCGCGGGAAAGTCAACCGAAGTTGACTTTGGCTGGCTGGTGCGGGTGGGAAATCCGTTTTGACCTGCTAAGGGACACGCAAGTCGAACACTGGGCCAGCAGCCGTGTCGGTGCGACACTGAGGGCTGCGGCGAGTGGGACCCCGAACGGGTGCCGAGGCCCGCCTGCGGTCGAGGGGCTTGGCGCGGGGAGGAAACACGGGTGGCGGCCGGACGGCCGGCCTAAGGGGGTGAGCGCGTGGAAGAGGACGGCGAAGCGGTGACCCCGCTCGGCGAGAGCGAACGCCTGTTCCAGGACCTCGTCAGATCCGTGCACAAGAGCGGGCCCAACGAGGTCCTGGAGGCCGCCGACCGCTACGGTGCGGCGATCGGTCTCAGCAAGATCACCGTGCACCTGGTGGACCTGCAGCAACACCTGCTCGTCCCGCTCACCGGCGGCCCCATCCTCGACGTCGACTCCACCGTCGCCGGGGAGGCCTACCGCTCCGACACCCTGCGGCTCGTCGAGGGCGGTGCCGATGCTCTCAGTCTCTGGCTCCCCCTCAAGGACGGCGCGGACCGCATGGGCGTGCTGCACATCCGTACCGCCTGCCTCGACGAACCCACACTCCGGCGCTGCCAGACGCTCGCCTCGCTGCTAGCACTGGTCATCACGTCCAAACGCGCCTACAGCGACACCTACGTCCGCCGTACCCGTGCCCGCGACGTGCAGCTGCGCACCGAGATGCTGCGCGCCTTCCTACCGCCCCGTACCCTCGGGACCCGCCGCGGGATCTCCACCGCCGTCCTCGAACCCGCCTACGAGCTGGGCGGTGACGCCTTCGACCACTCCATCACCCGCAATACCCTGCACGCCGTCATCCTGGACGCCATGGGCCACGACCTCGCCTCCGGGCTGACCGCCTCGGTCGCCATGGCCGGGGCCCGCAGCGCCCGCCGCAACGGCGCCGACCTCGCCGAACTCATCACCAACGTGGAACGCGCCCTGGTCACCTGGCTGCCGGAACGCTTCTGCACGGCGATCTTCGCCAACCTGGACCTGTCCACCGGCCTGTTCTCCTGGGCCAACTGCGCCCACCCCGAGCCGTTGCTCATCCGCGACCGACGCCTGGTCGAGGGGGCGATGGAGCGCGACCCCGAACTCCCGCTCGGCCTCGACGGCATCGTCCCCGACGCCGCCCCGCGCACGGTCCACGAGATCGCTCTGGAGCCCGGCGACCAGGTCCTGCTCTACACGGACGGGGTCACCGAGGCACACGACAGCGAGGGCAGGATGTTCGGGCAGGAACGCTTCACCGACTTCGTCATCCGGGCGGCCTCCGCGGACGAACCCGCCCCCGAGACCCTGCGGCGCCTGATCCACGCCATCCACGACCACCAGCGCGGCAGTTTCACCGACGACGCCACCATCATGCTGCTGGAGTGGGCCCCGGACGGTGTGGATCGGCTCCACCGCTGAGCCTCCGGCCCCGGTGAGATACCGGGGCCGGGTCACCGGCGTCAGTTCACCACAGGGCGAGGACCCGACTCGGACCGCCGGAGGCGTCCAGGCCCGGCAGTACCCCCACCGTGATCATCGCCCCGCTCGGCGGCAGCTGCTCCAACCCGGTCAGGGCCTCCAGCCCCCACCGGTCGGCGCGGCCCACCACCTCGTGGGCGCCGAACTCGGTGGAGTTGCCGGGGTCGGTGCTCAGCGTGTCCACCCCGGTCCCGGCGATGGCCCGCTGGGAGACCAGGAACTCGCAGGCGTCCGCGGAGAAACCGGGGAAGTGCCACGAGCCGTCCTCCGCCACGCCCCGGACCCGCCCGTCGCCCTCCGCCCAGCGGGTACTCCACCCCGAACACATCAGCACCGCGGCCCCGGCCGGGATACGGCCGTGGAGCCGCTCGAAGGCGTGGACGTCGTCAACGGTCACCGTGGTGTCGGGGTCCTCGGCGGCCCGCGCGCGGATGTCGATCACGGCGGCGGGCGCCACGAGCTCGCCCGGGTCGATGTCGGGTACCAGCCGCCCGCCGCCGATCACGTGTCCCGGGGCGTCCAGGTGGGTGCCGGTGTGCTCGGACATGCTCCACCGCTGTACGTAGAACCCGAACTCGCCCTCGGGCGCGGGCGGTGCGAGCGTCTCCCGGACCGGCTTGTCCTCGTCCCAGGACGGCATGCCGGGGGAGAGGGTGTGGCTGAGGTCGACCACCCGCCGAAACCCCTTCGGCCAGGGGCGCGGGGTGAGCGGCGGGGTCGGCGGTCCGGCGGGAGCGGAGCCGTCGGAGCGGGCCCTGACGGTCTCACCGGTTCCGTGCAAGCACATGGTGTCCCCTTCGTCTGCGTGTCCCCGCGGATGCGCCCGCGGGAACGACCGGGGCAACCCTAGACTCCCCGCAAGCCGCCCCGAAAGCCGCCGCGATTCCCCTCCCCAAGCGGGGCCAGGAGCGGTTGAATGGTGAACCGGACCCGAGCGGAGAAGGAACCCATGCCCGAACCCAGCGCCGACTGGTGGAAGTCCAGCGTCGTCTACCAGATCTATCCGAGCAGCTTCAAAGACAGCGACGGCGACGGTGTCGGCGACCTGGCCGGGATCGTCGAGAAACTGGACTACCTCAAGCTCCTCGGCGTGGACGTCGTGTGGCTCTCGCCGGTCTATCCCTCGCCTTGGGACGACAACGGCTACGACATCAGCGACTACACCGGCATCGATCCCCGGTTCGGCACCCTGGAGGACTGGGACCGGCTCCGGGACGGGCTGCACGAGCGCGGGATGCGCCTGGTCATGGACCTGGTCATCAACCACACCAGCGACCGGCACCCCTGGTTCACCGCCTCGCGCGAGGGCGACGAGGACAAGAAGGACTTCTACTTCTGGCGGCCCGGGCGCGACGGCGGCCCGCCCAACAACTGGGGTTCGGTGTTCTCCGGTCCGGCCTGGACCTACGACCAGACGCGCGGCGAGTACTACCTCCACCTGTTCAGTCCCTCCCAGCCCGACCTGAACTGGGAGAACCCCCGGGTGCGCGCGGCCGTGCACGAGGTCGCCCTGTGGTGGCTGGCCCGGGGCGCGGACGGGTTCCGGATGGACGTGATCAACTTCGTGTCCAAGAACCCCAAGCTCCCGGACGGGCCGGTGGCCGGCGACTACGGGATCTTCGCCGAGCACGCGATCAACGGGCCGCGCCTGCACGAGTTCCTGCACGAGATGCACGAGAGGGCCTTCGCCGGGCGCGACGTGCTCACCGTGGGGGAGATGCCGGGGGTGAGCGTGGAGCAGGCCCGTATCCACACCAATCCGGTCAACCGCGAGCTCGACATGGTGTTCCAGTTCGAGCACGTGGATCTGGACCACGGACCGGGCGGTAAGTTCGACCCTCGGCCGCTGGACCTGGTCCGGCTCAAGGCCTCGCTCAACCGCTGGCAGGTCGGCCTCAACGACCGGGGCTGGAACAGCCTGTACCTGAACAACCACGACCAGCCGCGCGTGGTCTCCCGCTTCGGTGACGACGGCCGTTACCGGGTGGAGTCGGCGACCGCGATCGCCACCACCCTGCACATGATGCAGGGCACCCCGTACGTCTACCAGGGCGAGGAACTGGGCATGACCAACGCCCACATGGACGACATCGCCGACTACCGCGACCTGGAGACCCTGAACTACCACCGCACCATGGTGGAGACCGGCAAGGTCGACGCGAATGCGGCCATGGCGGGGATCACGAGGATGAGCCGGGACAACGCGCGCACTCCCATGCAGTGGACCGCCGGTGCGAACGCCGGGTTCACCACCGGGACGCCGTGGATCGGGGTCAACCCCAACCACATCGGGATCAACGCCGAGGCCGCCGTGGCCGACCAGGGTTCGGTCTTCCACCACTACCGGCGCCTGATCGCCCTCCGCAAGGAGCACCCGGTCATCGTGCACGGCAGCTTCACCCCGCTGCTGGAGGAGGACCCCCGGGTCTACGCCTACACCCGGACGCTGAACGGCCAGGTGCTGCTGGTGCTGGCCAACTGGAGCGGCCAGCGGGCGGAGGCGGAGCTGCCCGGGGACCTGGCTGCGGCCGACGCCGAGCTGCTCCTGGGCAACCTCCCCGACCCGGGGCCGGTCGCGGCCCCGCTGCGCCCCTGGGAGGCCAGGGTCCACCTGATCCGCTGAACCCTGATCCGCCGGCCGACCGGCGGTCTGGCCCGCCCGCGGCCGTTGACCGTCGAACACGACCCGCCCCGGGAGCGGTTCCGGGGCGGGTCATCGGAGCGGTCCGCCCGGCCGACGCGCCCCTGACCGACATCCTGGTCCGTTATGTTCGGTCTGTCGGCAACGTGCTGGCAGCCGAACGTTCAGGGGTGGGTCTTTGATGCGTGTCGTCATCGTCGGAGCTGGAGTGGGCGGTCTGGCCCTTGCCCGCGGCCTCAGCGACCAGGGCCATGAGGTCGAGGTCCACGAGCGCGCCTCCGGGCTGCGCAGAGGGGGCGCGGGGCTCGGACTCCACGCCAACGGGGTCGCGTCCCTGACCGCACTGGGCGTGGACGTCTCCGGAGTCGGCCGCCGCCTGGACAGCCTGGAGAACCGCGACTCCGCGGGCCGTGTGCGCTACACGGTCGACCTGGGCGCGGTGCGCGAGCGCTACGGCTTCGAGAGCCGGGCCGTGCCCCGGCGCGCGCTGATGGAGCTCCTCGCGGACGGACTTCCCCAGGGCACGGTGAGGTTCGGCCGTGTCTGCACCCGGGTGCGGCTGAACCCGGACGGTACGGTGAGCGCGCTCTTCGGGGACGGCACCAGCGCCACGGGCGACGTGGTGGTCGGTGCGGACGGAGTCCGCTCGGCCGTGCGCCGCGACCTGTGGGACGGCGACCCCGCCCGCCCGACCGGGTGGGCCAGCTGGCAGGGGCTCACCCGGGTCCCCGTGGAGCTGGCGGCGGGCACCCGCGCGGCGGTCGTCCAGGGGCGCCAGGGCCTGTGCGGGATGATGCCCGCCGGCGAGGGGCTCGTCCAATGGTGGTTCGACGTGCGCTGGCGGCCGGACACCCCCGTGCCCGGGGCTCCGGCGGCCGTGCTGCGCAGGCTCTTCGAAGGGTGGGACGATCCGGACGTGAGCGCGGTCCTGGAGCACGCCCGTGACGAGGACCTCGCGCTGTTCGAGCACGTCCGCTACCGGATGCCCAGGAAGGTCTGGGGCCGGGGCGGGGCGACCCTGCTGGGCGACGCCGCGCACGCCTTCTCGCCCTCCACCGCCCAGGGCGCGAACCAGGCGCTGGAGGACGCCCTGGCGCTGTCCCGGGCATTGGCGGAGCAGCGGGCCGGGACCGATCCGGCGGCCGCGCTGCGCCGGTACGAGCACGCCCGGAGGGGGCCGGTCGCCCTGGCCTCGCTGGCCTCGGGCGCGGAACTGCTCAAGCGCTTCGGGCCGCCTCGCCTGCTGGGGGCCGAACGGCTCGGCGCCTTGGCGACCAGCCAGTACATCGGTTACCTGGGTAGGGCGAGCAACGCGCTCACCGACCGCACTTCCTGAGCCGTCCGCCGGGGGCGTGGGCGTCGCGCCGCTGGTCCACGCCGCCACGCCCGGGCGCGGGGAGGGGGAAGCAGGCACGCGGCCCCGAACCGGGAGGGAACGCCCCTCCCGGTTCAGTTTTTTTGAAATGACTCGAAGTGAGGTTAGACTAACCTTCGTTGAAGTCGGGGTCCTCCCGTTTTGCGGTCCCTCCGTGCTGCCCTCCTCCGAGGGATCCCCCTGCACGCCACCGGCCCGCCCGCAAGGGTGCGGCCGCTCCCCGTGACGAAGAAAGCAGTGAGCATGCATCCCACCCTGCGCCGCGTCGGCGGCAGCGGACTCACCGCTGCCCTCGCCCTCGGCTTGGCCGCCTGCGGCTCCGGTGGCGAGGACGCCCCCGCGGGCGGCAGTGCCGACGGCACCTTCCCCGTCAGCATCGAGAGCGCCCTGGGCACCGCGGAGATCCCCGAGCGCCCCGAGCGCGTGGTCACCCTCGGCCAGGGCTCCGCCGAGACCGCCATCGCGCTGGGCACCGTGCCCGTCGGCGTCGAGAGCTACGAGTGGGGCAGCGACGACACCGGATACCTCCCCTGGATCCACGAGGCCGTCACCGAGGCCGGTGAGGAGCTGCCCGAGCAGTTCGCCGGGGCCGACGGCATCGACTTCGAGGCGATCATCGAACTCGCCCCCGACGTCATCCTCGCCCCCTGGTCCGGGGTGACCCAGGAGCAGTACGACATCCTCACCGACATCGCGCCCACCGTCGCCTACCCGGACCTGGCGTGGAGCACGGACTGGGACGAGCAGATCGAGATCATCGGCCAGGCGCTCGGCCAGCCCGAAGAGGCCGAGGAGCTCATCACCGGGATCGAGGAGCGCTTCGAGGAGGCCGCGGCCCAGAACCCCGAGTTCGCCGACCTCACCTTCTCCTACGTCTACAACACCGGACCGGGCACCCTCGGCGTCTTCCTGCCCGACGAGCAGCGCGTGGCCATGGTGCGCGGCCTGGGACTGCGGGTCGACCCGGTCGTGGAGACCTTCCCCGAGACCGAGGGCACCGACTCCGCCCTCATCGGACTGGAGAACGCAGACCAGCTCTCCGACAGCGACCTGATCTTCACCTTCTACAGCGACGAGGACAACCGCGCCGAGATCGAGTCGCAGGAGCTCTACCAGGCCATCCCCGCCATCGGGAACGGCGCCGTGGTCGCCAGCGACGACAACTCCTTCGTCACCGCCTCCTCCATCATCAATCCGCTCACCGTCCCCTGGGCCCTGGAGCGCTACGTGCCACTCATCGAAGAGGCCGCCCAGAAGCTCGACGACTAATCCCACCCGGACAAGGCGATCGTGCAGACGAACACGGCTCCGCCCCGGGCCAGGCCCGCCCGCACCGTGCTCGTACTGGGCCTGGGCGCGGCGGCCCTGGCCGGGGCGGTCCTGCTCAGCCTCGTCGCGGGCAGTAGACCCACCTCGCCCGTCGAGGTGTGGCAGGTGCTCTTCGGTGAGGCGGACCCCTACACCACCACGGTGGTGGAGAGCCGCGTGCCCCGCACCCTCCTGGGGATCGTGGCCGGAGCCGCTCTGGCCCTGGCCGGAACCCTCATGCAGGGTGTGACCCGCAACCCGCTGGCCGACCCGGGCCTGCTCGGCGTCAACGCCGGCGCGGCCGCCGCCGTGGTCACCGCGACCGCGCTGCTCGGCCCCGCCTCGACCACCGCCACCGTCTGGTGGTCCCTGCCCGGCGCCCTCCTGGCCGGATTGGCCGCCTACACGGTGGGAACCCGCGGCGGCGACGGCGGCATGGTGCGCCTGGTCCTGGCCGGGGCCGTGGTCTCGGCGGTGCTGCACGCCTACGTGCAGGCCGTCACGCTGAGCATGCCCGAGGTCTTCGACAGCTACCGCTACTGGGTGGTGGGCTCCCTGGCCGGGCGCGGATACGACGTGATCCTCTCGGTCCTGCCCGTCATCGGCCTGGGCGTCCTGCTCGCCCTCCTGGTCATGGGTCCGCTCAACGCCCTGGCCCTGGGGGAGGAGGCGGCCGTGGCCACCGGCGCCAACGTCCTCTGGGCGCGCTCGGGCGGCCTGGTCGCGGGCACCCTGCTCGCAGCCGGGGCCACCGCCGCGGCGGGCCCCATCGCCTTCGTCGGCCTGGCCGTCCCGCACGTGGTGCGCGGCCTGGTCGGGGTGGACTTCCGCCACCAGGTGCCCTTCGCCCTCCTGGTCGGTCCCACCCTGCTGCTGCTCTCCGACGTGCTGGGGCGCACCCTGGTGCGCCCCATGGAACTCATGGTCGGCGTGGTCACGGCCTTCGTCGGCGCGCCCGTCCTGCTGTACGCGGTCCGGAGGATGAGGGCGAGTTCGTGAACCACCCGAACCGAACCCGGGCGGGACAGCCGCGCACGGAACCTGCCTCCGAACCCTGGTCCGGGCCGGAGCCGCGCCCCTCCTTCCCCGTCCTGCGCCTGGGCGGTCACGTCGCCTTGCCGGTGCACCCGCGTTCGGTCGTGGTCGGCCTCGTACTGCTGGTCATCCTGCTCGCGGCGGCCGCCGCCACCCTGAGCCTGGGCCGTCTCGGCGTGCCGCTCACCCAGCTGCCCGCCGTCCTGTCCGGCCGGGGCGAGGCCACCCACCTGTTCGCCCTCGAACGCCTGCGCGGTCCCCGGCTGGCCGTCGCCGTGGGCACCGGGATCGCCCTCGGCCTGGCCGGTGCGCTCTTCCAGTCCGTGACGCGCAACCCGCTGGGCAGCCCCGACGTGATCGGACTCGGCGCGGGCGCCGGTGCCGGTGCCGCCTTCGCCGCGCTCATGCTCCCCGGGATCGTCCCGGTGCCGATCGGCGCGCTGGCCGGGGCCGCCCTGGCGATCGTGGTCGTGGCCTCGGTGACCGGCACCGGGCTGCGCGACCCCGGGCGGCTGATCGTCGCGGGGATCGGTGTGGCCGCCATGGCCCAGGCCTTCACCCACTTCGTGGTCTCGGTGATGGCCCGCGACCAGGCCAGCGTGCTGGCTTCCTACGTCAACGGCAGTCTGGGCGCCCGTTCCTGGGACCACGCGACCACCATCTGGCTCACCCTGGCGCTCGCGGTGCCGTTCGTCCTGGCCCTGGCCGGACCGATCACCGTCAACGAGATGGGCGACGAACTCGCCGACTCCCTCGGTGCCCGCGCCTCTGCCAACCGCACCGCCGCGGTCGTGCTCTCGGTGGTCCTGTCCGCGGCGGCGGTGAGCGTGGCCGGGCCGATCGCCTTCATCTCCCTCACCGCCCCGCAGATCGCCCGCAGGATGAGCGGCGCTCCCGGCCCCAACCTGGTTCTGTCCGCCCTGGTGGGGGCGGTCCTGCTGGTGGCGGCCGACCTGGCCGTGCAGCACGCGCCGATCGGCGAGGGCCTGCCGGTCGGCGTCTTCACCCTGGCGATCGGCGGCCTCTACCTGGGCTACCTGCTCATCCGTGAATGGCGAAGGGGAAAACTGTGAGCAGTACGAGCACACCGGTGCTGACCGCGAAGGGCCTCACCCTGGGATACGGGGCCGACCCGGTCGTGCGCGACCTCGATCTCACCGTGGCCGAAGGCGAGTTCACCGTCATCGTGGGCCCCAACGGCTGCGGAAAGTCCACCCTGCTCAAGGCGCTCGGCCGGGTGAACAGACCCGAAGCAGGAACAGTTCTCCTGCACGGCCGCGACATCCGCTCCCAGCGT
Source organism: Nocardiopsis metallicus (assembly GCF_014201115.1). Taxonomy (GTDB): domain Bacteria; phylum Actinomycetota; class Actinomycetes; order Streptosporangiales; family Streptosporangiaceae; genus Nocardiopsis; species Nocardiopsis metallicus. Next base: position 2,698,374 of record NZ_JACHDO010000001.1, on the reverse strand, counting down.
CCCAAAGCGGTCGCCCGCCAACTGGCCCTGCTCCCGCAGAGCCCCCTCGCACCCGAGGGCATCACCGTCCGCGCCCTGGCGGCGCGCGGCCGCTTCCCCCACCACACCCTGCTCAGACAGTGGAGCCCGCGGGACGAGACGGCCATCGCCCGCGCCCTGGAACTCACCGGGCTCGGCGACCTCGCCGACGTCCAGGTGGGTTCGCTCTCCGGCGGCCAGCGCCAGCGCGCCTGGGTGGCGATGGTCCTGGCCCAGGACAGCGCCACCCTGCTGCTGGACGAGCCGACCACCTACCTGGACATCGCCCACCAGTACGACCTGCTGGAGCTCTTCGCCGACCTGCACCGGCGCGGCCGCACCGTGGTCGCGGTCCTGCACGACCTCGCCCAGGCGGCCCGGTTCGCCACCCGCCTGGTGATGATGGACCGGGGAGCGGTGGTCGCCGACGGCACGCCCGGGGAGGTCGTGACGGCCGAACGCGTGGCGGCGGTCTTCGGCCTGGCCTGCGACGTGGTCCCCGACCCCCGGACCGGCACCCCGTTGGTCATCCCGCACGAGCGCGCCCTGGGCTGAGTCCCCGCCGAGCCGGATCCGGGTCAGGGCTTGCGGGCCACCGCGCACAGCTCCGCGATCTCACGGTCGACGCCCACGTCCACCGGGGCGGGCCGCCAGAGGGTGCAGGCCACGATGCCCGGCTCCACCGGCTCCAGACCGTCGAAGAACGAGCGGATCTCCTTCGCGGGACGCAGGTTGTAGGGCAGCGGGGCGTTCTCGTTGTACTGGCGGTGCGCCTCCACGGAGGAGGGATCGGTGTCGGTCCCGTCGGCCAGTACCAGGTAGCTGCCGGAGGGCAGTTCCGCGAGCAGGGCGGTGATGATGCCGCGTGCGGTCTCGTAGTCGGGCAGGTGCCCCACGATCCCCATCAGGATCAGCGCGACGGGCTGGTCGAAGTCCAGGGTGCGCCGTGCCTGGGCCAGAACCCGCTCGGGCTCGCGGAAGTCGGCGTCGACGTACTCGGTCACACCCTCGGGTGTGCTGGTCAGCAGTGCCCGGGCGTGGGCGAGGACGAGCGGGTCGTTGTCCACGTAGACCACCCGCGACTCGGGAGCCGCCCGCTGCGCCACCTCGTGGGTGTTGTCGGCGGTGGGCAGTCCGGTGCCGACGTCCAGGAACTGGCGGACGCCCGCTTCCTCGACCAGGTAGGTGACGGCCCGCCCGAGGAACGCGCGCTGGAGTCGGGCGATCTCGACGATGTCCGGGAAGACCTGCTTGACCTGGTCGCCCACCGCGCGGTCGGCGGGATAGTTGTCCTTGCCGCCGAGCCAGTAGTTCCACACCCGCGCGGAGTGGGGGACCTCGGGGTTGATCTCACGGGCGGTCTGGGGGTCGGTGTTCGCCATCGGGGGGCTCCGGAAGTTGGTAGGCGGCCCGGCAGGGCCGGGTAGACACCGGATAACCCTAGTCCCGTGGGTCCTGCCGGTCCGGTGGGCCTTCCGTCCGGTTCCGCGTGCTCCTCCGGGGGCGGGCCGCCTTGTACTCCTCCCAGTGTTCGAGGAGAACGTCGTGGTAGCCGTCCAGCCAGGTCATGTAGTCGTACATGTTGTGCAGCCGGGTACGGGAGGACTCGCCGAGGCCGGGCAGGCGCTCCAGGGCGGAGGCGGCCAGGTCGCGCTGCTGGCGCAGGTAGGAGCGTTCGTTGCGCAGGAAGCCGCCCCACACGTCCTCGTCCATGCTGATCAGCCGGGAGCGGCTGTCGGGCGCCTCGACCAGGGTCACGAAGCCCAGCTCGCGCAGGCGGCGCACCGACTGGGAGACCGAGCCGCGGCTGACCCCGGCACCCTCGGCGACCTCCTCGGCGCTGACCGCGTCCCGGTCGGCGACCAGCAGGAATCCCACGATCCGGCCCTCGGCCTTGGGGCGTCCCTGGGACTGCCAGTAGGCGGCGAAGCGGCCGACGAAGTCGTCGCGGAACGCCTGCGTGCCGTCCCCGGCCCCGTCCACCGCACCCGCGTCCAACGCCTGTTCCCCCTTCGCTCCCCGCGCCATGGGGGCCACGATATCGCCCGTGGTGACGGCCCCGGCGTCAGTTGTCCCGGTCGCGCAGGGACTCCAGCATGCGGGACAGCGGCGACCACACGTCCTCCAGGGCCTGCTCGCCCTCCTGCGCGCCCCCCGAGTCGGCCAGCCACAGCGCGGCCTCGTTCATGGCCCCGGAGAGCAGGCGGGCCAGCGGGGCGACCGGCTGCGGGGCGAGGAGTCCCGCTTCGATCAGCGAGGTCAGCGCCTCGGCCAGGTGGCGGGCGGAGGAGGAGTCGTCGAGGGCGCGCCACTCACGCCACCCCAGGACGGCCGGGCCGTCCACCAGCATGATCCGGCGTACGTCCGGTGCGGTGCTGGTGGCGAGGAAGGCCCGGCACCCCGCCGTCAGCTGCTCCCAGGGGTCGGTGCGGGCGTCGGCGGCCTCGGCCACAGCGGCACCCACTTCCCGCTGGACCTGTTCCAGGACGGCGCGGAACAGGGCGGCCTTGCCATCGAAGTGGTGGTAGAGCGCGCCCTTGGTGACCTCGGCCGCGGCCACGATCTCGGCCAGCCCCACCCCGCCGTAGCCGTGTTCGGTGAACAGGCGGCGGCCCTGCCGGATCAGGCTGCTCCTGGTACGGGCCCGCTGCTCGGCTCTGGCCCCGGTGTCCTTGGGCAACGCCCCTCCTCTTGACATACCGAAGGTACGTGAATAGCGTAACTCAACATACCTTTGGTATGTGAAAGTAGTCCTTGAAAGGTGCTCATGAAACCCAGCGGCTTCTATCCCGTCCTGTGCACGCCCCGGCTGTCGGAGAGCCACGCCTTCTACCGGGACTGGTTCGGCTTCGAGGACGTCTTCGTCAGCGACTGGTACGTCAGCCTGCGCCGTCCCGGCCCGCCCGCTCACGAACTCGCCCTGCTGGAGGCGGGCCACCCGACCCTGCCCGAGGGCTTCCGTGCCTCCTCCGCCCAGGGGGTGCTGCTCAACTTCGAGGTGGCCGACGCGGACGCCGAGTGGCGGCGCCTCGTGGTCGAGGGCGGTCTGACCCCCGTGCTCGAACTGCGCGACGAGGACTTCGGCCAGCGGCACTTCATCGTGGCCGACCCCGCCGGGGTCCTCGTGGACGTCATCACCCCGATCGCCCCCACGGAGGAGTTCGCCGCACAGTTCCTCGGGTAGTCATCCGGGCGGGCGCCCGACCAGTCGTCCGGGCCGGACCGCCTCGCCCGGTTCCCCGAGCTCACTGGATTCCCTCCGCATCCCCTCGGGCCCTCCCGTGCGCACGCACGGGTACCATCCGGTCGGTATGCTGGCTCGGTCGGTAGTCGAATCGCCACCGGGGGACGGGGGCACGAGGTGAGGCGGGACATGGCACGAGGACAACGAACGGCCGAAGCCGAAGCCGGGCGGGGTTCGGTGCCCGAACGCCTCTTGCGCGCCGCGACCCGGCTCTTCGCCGAGCGGGGTTTCGAGAGTACCTCGGTGCAGGAGGTCGTGGCCGCCGCCGGGGTCACCAAGGGCGCCATGTACCACTACTTCGGGTCCAAGGACGACCTGCTCTACGAGGTCTACGGCCGCGTCCTGCGCATGCAGACCGAGCACCTCGTGGAGATCTCCTCCCGGGACGCCCCCGTCGCCGAGCGCGTCCACGCGGCCGCCTCCGACGTCATCGTCACCAGTATCGCCAATCTCGACGACACCAAGATCTTCTTCCGGTCCATGCACCAGCTCGCCCCGGAGAAACAGCGCAGCGTGCGCGCCGAACGCCGCCAGTACCACGAGCTCTTCCGGTCCATGGTCGAGCAGGGGCAGAGCGAAGGGGTCTTCCGCTCCGACGTACCCGCCGACCTGGTCGTGGACTACTTCTTCGGTTCCGTGCACCACCTGGGCACCTGGTACCGCCAGGACGGCCAGCTCACCGGCGACGACGTCGGCCGCCACTTCGCCGACCTGCTCATCGCGGGCCTGCGCCCGCAGAGCTGACCCGCAAGGGCCCGGACCGCACCACGAACACGGGAGAGGGACCGGGACGGTGGGCGCCCCGGTCCCTCTCCCGTGTTCGTTTCGTGCGGCTTCGCTACGCCACAGCGCCTCGTGAGTCCTCTACGAGTACTTGCGCAGCTCGGCGCGGGCCAGGGAGCGCAGGTGCACCTCGTCCGGGCCGTCGGCCAGGCGCAGCGAGCGCACCCCCGCCTGCCAGCCCGCCAGCGGGGTGTCCTGGCTGACCCCGGCGGCGCCGTGGGCCTGCACGCACTTGTCCAGGATCCACTCCACCGTGCGCGGGGTGGCGATCTTGATCGCCTGGATCTCGGTGTGCGCGCCCCTGTTGCCCACCGTGTCCATCAGGTAGGCGGTCTTGAGCACCAGCAGGCGCAGCTGCTCGATCGCCACCCGGGCCTCGGCGATCCACTCGCGGACCACGCCCTGCTCGGCCAGCGGACGGCCGAAGGCCACCCGGTCCAGCACCCGCTTGCAGGTCAGCTCCAGGGCCCGCTCGGCGACACCGATGGAACGCATGCAGTGGTGGATACGGCCAGGGCCCAGCCGGGCCTGGGCGATCGCGAACCCCTCGCCCTCGCCGCCGATCAGGTTCGCCGCGGGAACGCGCACGTCGTCGAAGAACACCTCGGCGTGGCCGCCGTGGTCGCTGTCGTCGTAGCCGAACACGCTCATACCGCGCCCGATACGCAGCCCGGGGGTGTCCCGCGGCACCAGCACCATGCTCTGCTGCCGGTGCCGTTCGGCGTCGGGGTCGGTCTTGCCCATCACGATGAGGATCTCGCAGGCCGGGTTGAGCGCCCCGCTGATGTACCACTTGCGTCCGTTGACCACGTACTCGTCACCGTCGCGGACGATGCGGGTGGTGATGTTGGTGGCGTCGGAGGAGGCCACCTCGGGTTCGGTCATCGCGAAGGCGGACCGGATGCGCCCGTCCAGCAGCGGCTCCAGCCACCGCTTCTTCTGTTCGTCGGTGCCGAACATGGTCAGCACCTCCATGTTCCCGGTGTCCGGGGCCGCGCAGTTCAGAGCCACCGGTGCCAGGTGCGAGCTGCGCCCGGTGATCTCGGCCAGCGGGGCGTACTGGAGGTTGGGCAGCCCGCCGTGCTCGGGGTGACCGGTCAGGAAGAAGTTCCACAATCCCTGCTTGCGGGCCTCGGCCTTGAGGTCCTCCACCACCGGCGGGATCGCCCAGGGGTCCTCCCGCTCCGCCAGCTGGGCGGCGAACACCGGCTCGGCGGGGTAGACGTGTTCGTCCATGAAGGCCAGGAGCCGCTCGCGCAGCTCCTCGGTCCGGGCGTCGAAAGCGAAGTCCATCGGTCCTCAGTCCTCCTTGAGCATGGTGTGGGCGCGCTGTACCAGCGGTGCGACGACGTCGCCGATCCCGTCGAAGCCGGCGCCCACGGTCAGTCCCCGGCTGTGCCGGAAGTGGATGCCCTCGGCGATCACCGCGAGCTTGAAGCAGCCGAAGGCCACGTACCAGCCGAGTCGGGACACGTCCCGGCCGGTCGCCGCCGCGTACATCTGCACCAGCTCGGGGGAGGAGGGGAAACCCTCGGCCGAGGTGGCCGGTCGCGAGCCGCCGATGACCGGCTGCTCCCGGTAGACGAGCATCAGCCCCAGGTCCACGAGGGGGGCGCCGAGGGTGGCCATCTCCCAGTCCAGAACGGCGGTGAGCCGCCCGTCGTCGGTGACCAGCACGTTGTCGAGCCGGTAGTCGCCGTGCACGATCGCGGGCGCGCCCTGCTCGGGCAGCCTGGCCGCCAGTTCGTCGCGCAACTCGTCGATCCCGGGGATGTCCCGGCTGCGCGAGGCCTCCAACTGCTTGCTCCAGCGGCGCACCTGGCGCTCCAGGAAGCCCGCCGGGCGGCCGAAGTCGCCCAGGCCCACCTCGGCGGGTTCCACCGCGTGCAGGTTGCCCAGGGTCGTGATCAGCCCGTCGGCGACCTTGCGCGCGCCCTGCGTCCCGAGCGGGGCGATCTCGTCCAGGGTGCGCAGGGGCGTGCCCGCCACGTGTTCCATGACGTAGAACGGCGCGCCGAGCACCTCGGTCTCCTCGCACAGCACGTGCGTGCGCGGTACCGGCACGGAGGTGTCGCGCAGCGCGGTCATCACCCGGTACTCGCGGGGCATGTCGTGGGCGGTGGCCAGCACGTGCCCCAGCGGCGGGCGGCGTACCACCCAGGAGCCGGTGCCGTCGGTGACCGCGTAGGTCAGGTTGGACTTGCCACCCGCGATCACTCTCCCGCCGAGCGGCCCCGAGACCAGCCCGGGCAGCTCGCGGTCCAGGTAGGAACGCAGCCGCTCCAGGTCCAGTCCGGGTAGTTCGGCGTCGGAGGGGCCGTCACCGGAGATCTCGTCGTTCATGCCTGCTCCTGCGTGCCGAACACCTTGGCCTGCAGGCGCCGCATCCCGGCCAGCCAGGCGTCGGTGTCAGCGGCCCGCGCCGCGTAGTAGTCAGCGACCTGGGGGTGCGGCAGGATCAGGAAGCGCCCGTCGGCGAGCCCCGCGATCACCGCGTCGGCGACCTCCTCCGGCGTGATGGCGTCCCCGGCCAGGATGGCCCGGCCCTCCGACCCGCTGTCGTCGAGCATGTTGGTGCGCACACCCAGGGGGCACAGGCACTGGGTGGTGATGCCCCGGTCCCCGTAGGTGGCCGACATCCACTCGCCGAAGGCCAGGGCGGCGTGCTTGGTCACCGAGTAGGGCGCGCTGCCGAGCATGCTGAGCAGGCCCGCCGCGGACACGGTGGTGAGCAGGTGGCCGCGGCCGCGCTCCAGCCAGCCCGGGACGAGTTCGCGGGCCGCACGCACGTGCGCCATCACGTTGACCTGCCAGGACAGGTCCCAGTCGGACTCCAGGGCTTCGGGGCCGCCGCTCACGGCGACCCCGGCGTTGGCCACGTAGAGGTCGATTCCGCCCAGGTGCGCCCCGGCCTCGGCGATCAGGGCGGTCACGCCCGCCTCGCTGGCTGCGTCCCCGGGCACGGCGATTCCGCTGATCTCCGCGGCCACGGCCTCGGCGGCGCCCGCGTCCAGGTCGTTGACCACGACCCGTGCCCCGGCAGCGCCCAGGCGGCGGGCGATCGCCGCGCCGATCCCGTTGCCGCCGCCGGTCACCACGGCTCCGACATCCGTCAGCTGCGTGCCTTTCGGCTGCGTGTTCTTGAGCTCCACGCCGGTCACACCCCTCCGGTCAGGGTGACGCCGCCGTCCAGCACCAGGGTGCGGCCGGTGACCCACGCGGCGTCCTCGGAGAGCAGGAAGGCGACCGCGCCCGCGACGTCCTCGGGCAGGCCCAGGCGGTTCAGCGGGTAGGCGGCGGCGACCTTCTCCTCGCGGCCCTCGTACAGGGCCTCGGCGAAGCGGGTCTTGACCACGGCCGGGGCGACGCCGTTCACCCGGATGTTCGGCCCCAGCTCGACGGCGAGCTCCTCGGTGATGTGGCTGAGCATCGCCTTGGTGGCGCCGTAGAAGCCGATCCCGGGGGCGGGCTTGATCCCGGCCACGGAGGAGACGTTGACGATGGCGCCGCCGTGCTCGGCCAGCCAGGCCTTGTAGACCTTCTGCACCCAGGAGATCGCGGAGAGCGCGTTGACCTCGAAGATCTTGCGGGCGGCGTCCAGGTCGAGATCGACCATGCGCCCGTAGACCGGGTTGATGCCGGTGTTGTTGACGAAAAGGTCGACACTGCCGAAGGCCTCCAGGGTGGCGGCGATCGCCGCGTCCTGGTGCTCGGGGTCGTCGGCGCGGCCGGGGATCCCGATGGCGTGCTCGGGGCCGCCGAGGGCCGTCACGGCTTCCTGGAGGGGCTCGGGCTTGCGCGCGGTGATGCACACGCGAGCGCCCTCGGAGACGAGCCGTTGGGCGATGGCCAGGCCGATGCCGCGGCTGGCACCGGTGACGATGGCGGTGCGCCCGTCGAACCGCGAAGTCATACGTACTCCTTAGACCGACTGGTCGGTATGTCACGGAGACTCTATGTCCGTCAGGGCGCGTGCCGCAAGGGGGACGCGGGCAGGTCAAGGGCGAGAATGGCTCGGACGCGGGCGAGGCCGCCCGTACCCTACGGCTGTACCCCACACCCAGGAGGTTCCGGCATGGCAACCGAGGTCACCGACATTCCCGACAGGCGCCGATACGAGGTCAGGGCCGACGGCGAGGTCGCCGGGTACGCGGAGTACATCCTCACCGAAGGCCTCATCACCTTCACCCACACCGAGATCGACCCGGCCTTCGAGGGGCAGGGGATGGGCAGCACCCTGATCCGCGAGGCGCTGGACGACGTGCGCGCCCGTGGACTGGCCGTGCTTCCGCTGTGCCCCTTCGTCAAGGGCTGGATCCAGCGGCACCGCGACTACGCGGACCTCGTCTACAAGTGATCGGTCATGCAGACGGGGCGAGTGAGTGAGGAAGGAGGCGCGAACGTGAGCGTGGACTACGGGCGTGAGATCGCCTTCGGGGTCTTTCCCTCCCCGGACGCCGGGAGGGAGGCGCTGCGGCGGACCTGGGCGGTGGTCGAGGCCGCCGAGCGCGGCGGACTGGACTTCGTGGGGATTCAGGACCATCCCTACCAGCGACGGCACCTGGACGCCTGGAGCCTGATGGCCACGGTGCTGGCGCGCACCGAACGCCTCCGGGTCTTCCCCGACGTCGCCAACCTGCCGTTGCGCCAGCCCGCGGTCATGGCCAAGAACGCGGCCAGCCTGGACGTGCTCTCCGGCGGCCGCTTCGAGCTGGGGCTGGGTGCCGGGGCGTTCTGGGAGGCGATCGAGGCCATGGGCGGTCAGCGCCGTACCCCGCGCGAGGCCGCCGACTCCCTCCTCGAAGCGATGCAGGTGATCCGGCTGATGTGGTCCGACCGGCGCTCGGTCCGATTCGAGGGCGAGCACTACCGGCTGGCCGGGGTCAAGCCGGGCCCGGCACCGGCGCACGACATCGGGATCTGGCTGGGGGTGGGCGGCCCTCGCATGCTGCGGGCGGTGGGCCGGGGTGCCGACGGCTGGGTGGTCTCCCACGCCTATGTGGGGCCCGAGAAGCTGCCGGCGATGCACGAGCGCATCGACGCGGGCGCGGCCGAGAGCGGACGCGATCCGGCTGCCATCCGCCGGGTGTACAACCTGTGGGGCACCATCACCGACAGCACCTCCGCGGGGCAGGGTCCGTTGGAGGGTCCGGTCGAGCTGTGGGTGCAGACCCTGGCCGAACTGGTGCTGGAGCGGGGCATGGACACCTTCGTGCTCGGTCCGGCGGGGGAGTCGGCCGCACAGGTGGAGCTGTTCGCCCGGGAAGTGGTACCCGCCGTCCGTGAAGCGGTCCGCGCGGGGCGGGCCTGACCGGGGTTCGGTTCCGGCCAGCCCCCGGGCCGTCCGCTGTCTCTCCGTTCCGGGGCGCGGCGAGCCACCCGGAACGGAGAAACCGGACAAATGAAAATCTACTTCGTAAAGGTGGGCGTTCTAGGGGCGATGATCCATCGGATGACTACAGCGACGGGTCGAGGGTCAGCTTGCCGACCGTGCCGCGGGACCGCAGGTCCTCGTGGGCTCGGCGGGCCTCGGCCAGAGGGTAGGTCTGCCCGAGGATCGGCCGGAGGCTGCCCTCGGCGACCATCGTGAAGAGTTCGTTCATCGCCTGACCGACCACGTCCCCCGGCAGCAGGAAGGCGTGTGGCAGCCACATGCCGCCCACGGTGGTCGAGAAGCGCATCAGGTTGGGCAGCTTCACCGGAGAGGGCAGCTCGCGCGAGGCCATCCCGTAGAAGCCCAGCCGTCCGAACGGGGCCAGCGCCCGCATGCTCTCGTCGGTGACCCGGCCGCCCACCATGTCCAGGATGATGTCCACCCGGCGGCCCTCGTTGGCCTCGATCAGCGCGGCGGTCATGTCGGGGGCGGCGGAGTCCACCACGGCGTCGGCGCCCAGCTCCAGGGCGAGCTTGCGCTTCTCCTCGGTGCTGGCCACCGCGATCACGCGGCCGGCGCCGAACTGCTTGGCCAGCTGGACCGCGAGCGTGCCCACGCCGCCGCCCGCGGCGTGCACCACGACCGACTCGCCGGGGGAGATCCGGGTGGTCTTGCGCAGCAGTAGCCAGGCCGAGGTGCCCTGGACGATCAGGGCCAGGGCGGCCGCGTCGGAGACGCCGTCCGGGATGTCGTAGGCGAGGTTGGGGTCGACCACGGCGCGCTCGGCGTAGCCGCCGCTGCCGCTGAGCAGGCCCACGACGCGGCGGCCGTCGGCGGTGTGCCCGGCGACCTCGCCACCGGGGACCATGGGCAGGCTGGAGGGGGCCAGGTAGCTGTTCTCGGCCTGGTGCGTGTCGGCGAAGTTCACCCCGATCAGGGAGACGTCGAGGAGGAGTTCGCCCTGGCCCGGCTCGGGGTCGGGGAGTTCCGTGGGTACGAGGACCTCTGGTCCGCCGAACTCGGTGATCTGGATGGCGCGCATGGTGGACCTTCCTGCTGGTCGGCTGTGGAGGGGAATCATACCGACCGGATGGTATGCGTAGTGGGCGAGGGTCCCTCGTCCGTGAAGCGCTGGACGAGGAACCCCGGATGTGACGCTGGTGGAGCTGCCCGCGGGTGGGGCCTGTCCACTGATGTGCCTACCTGCGGCGGCTGCCGCCGGACCGGCCGCCGCTGGACCGACTACTGCTGGACCGGCCGCTGCTGGAGCGGCTGCTGAAGCCGCCACCGGAACGGCTCGCCCCGCCCCTTGAGGACGTGCTCCGCGAGGACGAGCGGCCCGAAGCGGACGTGCCGCGCGAGGCCGAGCCGGACCGTGAGGTCGACGTGCCACGGGAGGAGGTGCCCCGCGAGGAGGAGGCGGATCGCGAGGAAGAGCCCGAGGGGCGGTTGATCCCCGAGGAGGAACGCAGGCCACCGCCGCCGCTCCCGCTGCCGGTCATCCCGTCCCTGGCGCGCCTGGCCGTGGTGCCCTGGGAGGCATCGCGCTTGAGCCTGGCCGCTCGGGAGGTACCGCCACCGCCCTGGGCGCGTCCCTGGCGCTCACGGCGGGCCGCCGCCCCGGTGGAGGGGGCCTCCGACCGTGACGCGAACCCCGCCCCGCCGCGGCGTTCCACCCGCGGTGTGCGGTTGACCCGGGGCGCGGGCGCCTCCGAGCGGGAGGAGAAGGTGCGGTATCCGGCCCGGGAGCTGGTCGCGCGCTGGCGGACGGGGACGTAGCCCCGGCGGCGCACCGGCTGCCAGGTGTGGACCACCAGCGGCGGACGCCTGCGCCGGGCGGCGACGTAGCCGCGCCGGGGGTGGTGCCAGTGGTGGCGGGGCTGGTAGCCGTACTCGGGGTAGCGCCCGAAGTCGGCGTAGTTGGAGTGGTAGAACTCCGGCTCGCGCTCGTGCAGCAGGACGTCGATGGTGATGGCCGCGCCGATGACCAGGCGGCGCAGCGGCCAGGGCAGGTCGTAGGCGAACTCGAGCGCGTAGCGGTCCTCGGTGGTGAAGAACTGCCCGCCCAGGCCGGGGTGCTCCTTGCCGATCCGGGCGATCTCGATCCCGGCGTGGTCCAGGACGGTGAAGTCCCAGCCGCTCCAGTCGCCCCGGATCTCGGCGACGGTGTGACCGCGGGGGTCGTTGAGCCGGAAGCGCGAGCCCATGAAGGAGCGGTCCTGGACGATGCTGCCGTAGGGCTCGTTGTGCGGGCCGCTCACGTGGATGTAGGGACGGCCCCGGTCCCAGGGCTTGTCCAGGGTCAGGAGCGGGTGCCCGTCGGGCGCGTAGATCGTGAACCGGTGCGGCAGCTGGGAGCTGCGCCGGTGCGTGTTCGACCACGAGGTCATGTGCTCGTTCACGTACGCCAGCGGCTGACCGGCCTCGCTGAGGACTTCGTAGTGTCCCTCGGAGGAGAACAGATGGCGGGGCTGTTCGACCAGCAGCACAGGGGCGGTGAACAGGGGTGCGTGCATGTGGGGCCTTTCCGGCGCTCTCGCCCGGCCGGGCGGAGGGGTCGGTGGGGTTCGGGCCAGTTGGGGTCAGGACAAGCAGGCTCAGGCGGGGAGGGATTCAGGAGAATCCAGCTGAAAACCTATCGTCTGGCTTCGACGCCCGCGCCCCCTTCCCGGTTCCGGTCCCCGGCCGGGGCTTGCGCGGAGAAACCTAACGATGTTAGGTGGATGCAGCGCCGACCCCGGGCCCGGCCGTGAAGGCCGCATCAAGGCCGACCCCCAAGGAGGAACACGTGGACGCCGAGTACATCGTGAGGACCGCGAACGGACCGGTTCGCGGAACCGTCTCGCCCCGCTCACAGGACGGGCGGATCGTGGTCCACCGGGGCATCCCCTACGCCGCCGCGCCCTTCGCAGAGCACCGCTTCGCCGCACCAGCGCCCGCCCCCGCCTGGGACGGGGTCCGCGACTGCACCGAGCCCGGACCGCCCGCGCCCCAGGGCACCCAGCTCATCGGCGCCGCGCCCTGGAGCCCGGACACCTCCCTGGACTGCCTGGTGCTGAACGTGTGGTCTTCCACGGAGGCGGGGACGGCGGCCCCAGTCCTGGTGTGGATCCACGGCGGCGCCTACATCGTCGGATCCGGTGCCGAGGCCACCTACGACGGCACCCGACTGGCCGAGGCCGGGCTGGTGGTGGTCAGCGTCAACTACCGGCTCGGCTTCGAGGGCTTCGGACACGTTCCCGGCCGCCCCGACAACCGGGGGCTGCTCGACCAGGCCGCCGCGCTGCGCTGGGTGCGCGACAACATCGCCGCCTTCGGCGGTGACCCCGGCAACGTCACCATCGCGGGGGAGTCCGCCGGTGCCGGTTCCGTGGTCTGCCTGATGGCCTCGCCCGACGCCCGCGGGCTCTTCCACCGCGCCGTCGCGCACAGCGTCCCCGGGGACATGCTCACCGTCGACACCGCCCGCGCGGTCTCCGAGGGCGTGGCCAAGGCCGCCGGGGTGCCGCTGGAGGCCGAGTCCCTGGCGGCCCTGGCCCCCGAGAAGATCCTGGCCGCCACCGACGAGGTCCTCTCCGGCAGCGGAGAGGGCAGCGGGGGCGTGCGCACCAAGGCGTTCACCTGCTACGCCCCCGTGGTCGGCGGCCCCGAACTGCCCGAGGCCCCGCTGGCGGCCATCGCCCGCGGCGCCGCCGCCGACGTGACCCTGCTCGTGGGGCACAACACCGAGGAGTACCGGCTCTTCACCGAGCTCGGCCAGAAGGTGGAGATCGACGGCGAGGCGGCCCTCGCGGTCACCGCGAGCCGCCTCGGCCTGGGCGAGGGGGCGGTGGCGGCCTACCGGGCGGTCCATCCGGAGGCCTCCCTGCGCGAGCTGTTCACCGAGATCCGCGGCGACGCCATGTTCTGCGAGTACTCCGTCCGGCTGGCCGAGGCACAGGCGGCGGCGGGCGGCAGCGCCCACTTCTTCCGCTTCGCCGCGCAGAGCCGCACGATGGAGGGGCGCCTGGGCGCCTGCCACGCCTTCGACCTGCCCTTCGCGTTCGGGAACCTGGACTGCGACCTCGCGGTGTTCCTGTGCGACGGCGAGCCGGACGAGGGCTACCGGGGGTTGTCCGAGCGCATGGTGGGGGCCTGGAGCGCCTTCGCGGCCACCGGAGACCCGGGGTGGCCCGCGGTCCGGCCGGACGCGACGGTGGTGCGTGTCTGGGACATCGAGGACTCCCTGACGGAGGGTGACGCGTCCGCGGTGCGCGCCCTGTGGGCCGACGTGTCCCTCGATCCCAGGTAGGAGCCCCGGGCGGCACTCCGACGTGCCCCGACGGGCCCGGTGCGGTAGCCCCCGTCACACAGGGTTTCCCCGCTCTTGGAGGTAGCGGACACACGGCTCGGTAACATGCGGTTACGGGGATCGGTACTGGTGTGACGGGGGTTGTTTTCGTGGTGGATGACGTGCCGGAGGCGTTGCTGGCGGCCCGCGACGATGTGGCGCGGTTTCTGATGTCCTACAAGTTCGCCATCGACACCGTGATGGCCAAGGTCAACATCCTCAACGAGGAGTTCCGCTACACCCACGACCACAACCCGATCGAGCACGTCAGCTCCCGGCTCAAGAGCCCGGCGAGCATCATGGAGAAGGCGCAGCGGCGCGGGGTGCCCTTCGACCTCAACGAGATCCGCGGGGCGATCCTCGACATCGCCGGTATTCGGGTGACGTGCAGTTTCGTCTCGGACACCTACTCGATCCGGGACATGCTGACCGGGCACGAGGACATCAAGGTGATGGAGGAGCGCGACTACATCCGCTCTCCCAAACCCAACGGCTACCGCAGCCTGCACCTGCTGGTGGAGACCCCGGTGCGGATGTCGGACCGGACCGTGGACGTGCCGGTGGAGATCCAGATCCGCACCATCGCGATGGACTTCTGGGCCAGCCTGGAACACAAGATCTACTACAAGTACGGCAAGTCGGTCCCCGAGCGGCTGTTGGACGAGATCCGCGAGGCGGCCGAGACCGCCAACCGGCTGGACGTGACCATGGAGCGCCTGCACGGCGAGGTCCGCGAGCAGGGGGACCGGGCCAGGACCACGCTGCCCGGACCGGAGGAGCTGCGCAAGCTGCCGCTGGCCGAAGAGCTCCTGCAGGCGCTGGCCGACCGGGTCAACTCCGAGCGCTCCGACTGAGGAGCGGGGCGAAGAAGCCAGCGAGGGCGTCGGCGACCCGTTCGGGCTGGCCGTCGTTGTCCGCCGCCAGGTGACCGAGCCCGGCGAACTCCACCCGCCCGGCGCCGGGCAGGCCGTCCTCAAGGGCGTCCAGGGCCTCGCGGAGGTAGCGGGCGCTGCGGGAGCCGCCGAGCAGGAGGAGCCTGGCGCGCGCGGTCGCGGCGGCCTCGGCCAGTCCGGCGGACTCGCGCACCATCCGGGCGTCCGCGCCCATGGTGGGCAGCAGGTCCCGGAGCGGTACCCCGGCACCGGCCTGCCGGACCTGTTCGGCCTGGGCGCGCAGCCCTAGGCGCAGGAGCGGAACCAGCACGGTGCGGGGCACGAATCGGAGCCAGGGCGGGTCCTGGGTGCCCCGTACGACGGTCGCCATCGCCGCGGCTGGCCGGCCCTGTGCCATCTCGCGTTCGTAACGGGGCAGCCAGGCGGTGGGGGAGAAGGCACCCACCGCCAGCGGTGGTTCGTACAGGGCGATCCGTTGTTTCCTCGGTGCGGTGAGCCCCCACCTGAGGACGGGGACCGCACCCGCGCTGAGCCCGAAGACTCCGCGCGCCCCGGTGTGCTCCACGAGCGCGGCCACGTCCCCTGCGGCGCGTTCCAGGCAGAACCCGGGTCCGTGGGGGCCGCTGAGTCCGCGTCCGCGCAGGTCGGGCAGGTACACGGTGAACCGGTCGCTGAGTGCGGAGCCGAGCCGCAGCAGGTTGTGCGAGGACATCATCGAACCGTGCCAGAGCACGATCGCCGGTCCGCCGCCCAGCCGCCGGTAGCCGATGAGGGTGCCGTCGCGGGAGGTCACCGAGCCGGTCTCGTGCGCGGGGAGGGACGCGGTCATCGGGTCTGCTCCTCGAGTCGCGCGCGGATCGCGTCCCGGTCCACGTCCAGGGCGTCCAGCAGGGCGCACACCGGATCGGGGCGGGTGCGGTTCAGCAGCCCGCGCAGGACGTGTCCCAGACCGATGCTCTCCTTCCCCGCCTCGGCGCGCAGCCCCTTGAAGACCGCCTTGGCGGCGGGGGTCAGGGACAGGCGGTCGCTGGCCCGTCCGGGCAGGACCGGGCCAGGGGAGTGGGGCGTGATCCCCAGCGCGGCCAGGGCCTGCCCGTCCAGGTGCTCCAGCGCACGGCGTGCGCTGGCCAGGTCCACGCCCGCCCCCGTCCCCAGGGCCCGTGCGGGGGCGGAGCCCTCGTCGCGCAGGAGTGCCAGGAGCACGTGTTCGGTGCCGACCTTGCGGTCGCCGCGGAGCAGGGCTTCGGTACTGGCGTCCAGGTAGACCTGGCCCAGGCCGGTGCGTGTTCGGGCTGCCACGGCTGACTCACCTGCCGTACTTGGTGTGGATGGACTGCCGGGTGACCCCGAGAGCGTTGCCGATCTGCTGCCAGGACCAACCCGCCCGGCGGGCGGCGGCCACCTGGTTGGCCTCGACGCGTTCGGCGAGACGGCGCAGGGCCAGGGCAGCGCGCAGTCCGGTCTCGGGGTCCTCGGCGGCTGCCTCGTAGGGTGCGGGAAAGGTGTTCATGATGTCAGTCTGAGCTGACATTCCTAGGTGTGTCAAGTCAAGCTGACATATCGGGTGTGGGAATCCTGTTCCGTGCACAGGGCAAGAGCGGGCAAAACCTGGTTTCGGCGCACCCGCGCCGGGTTAGGCGAGGAGTGGACGAAGGCCCTGACCGGGGCCGGGCCGCGCCGCGGAAGGTCGTCACCGTTGGACACCACCATCACCCTGTACGTGGACGGTACGGAGCACTCGTTCACCGTCGACACCCGAACCACGCTCTTGGACGCGCTGCGCGACCGGCTGGGAGTGACCTCGCCCAAGAAGGGCTGTGACCACGGCCAGTGCGGTTCCTGCACCGTCCTGCTGGAGGGCCGCCGGATCCTGGCCTGCCTGGCTCTGGCGGTCGCCCACGACGGGGCGCGGGTGACCACCGCCGCCGGTCTGGCGGACCGGGGAGAACTCCATCCGCTCGCCCGGGCGATGATCGACCACGACGGCTTCCAGTGCGGATACTGCACCCCAGGACAGATCTGTTCCGCGGTGGGGATGCTGGCCGAGGGCAAGGCGGGATGGCCCAGCCACGTCACCGCCGACCTGACCGCCGCCGTCGAACTCGACGACGCCGAGATCCGCGAGCGCATGAGCGGCAACCTCTGCCGCTGCGGAGCCTACCCCAACATCGTCGCCGCGATTCGGGAGGCCGCCGGGTGAGGCCCTTCGACTACGCGCGCCCCGCCCGCGCCGCCGAGGCCGTCGCCGCGGTGGCCGCCGACCCCGGAGCGCGCTACCTCGCCGGCGGAACCAACCTCGTCGACCACCTCAAACTGGGCCTGACCGCGCCCACCGCCCTGGTCGACGTGCGCGACGCCCTCGACGACCGGGTCCAGACCCTGGCCGACGGCGGGGTCAGGATCGGCGCCGGGACCCCCAACAGCGACCTGGCCGCCCACCCGGACATTCGCCAGCGCTACCCCGTACTCAGCTCCGCCCTGCTGGCCGGGGCCTCCGGTCAGCTGCGCAACATGGCGACCACCGGCGGAAACCTGTTGCAGCGCACCCGGTGCGCGTATTTCCAGGACGTCACCACCCCCTGCAACAAACGAGAGCCCGGATCGGGCTGCTCCGCTCTGGAAGGCCACGGCCGTGACAACGCCGTCCTGGGCGCCTCGGAGTTCTGCGTGGCCACCCACCCCTCCGACATGGCGGTCGCCCTGTGCGCCCTGGAGGCGAGGGTCAGGGTGCTGGGCCCCGACGGGGAACGCGTACTGCCACTCGAAGGCCTCCACCGGCTGCCCGGCGCGGCACCGGATCGGGACACCGTCCTGACCCACGGCGAGCTCGTCACCGCTGTCGAACTCCCGCCCCCCGTCCAGGACACCCGCTCCGCCTACCGCAAGGTCCGCGAGCGCGCCTCCTACGCCTTCGCCCTGGTCTCCGTGGCCGCGCTGGTCCAGGTGCGCGACAGCCAGTTCGTCGACGCCCGCATCGCCTTCGGCGGACTGGCCCACGTTCCCTGGCGGGCTCATCGGGCCGAGGAGGTGCTGCGCGGCAGACCCGTGACGCAGGAGTCGTTCCACGTGGCGGCCGACGCCGAACTCGCCCAGGCGCGCACCGGTCGCGACAACGCCTACAAGGTGCCGCTGGCCGTCAACACACTCGCGTCAGTCCTGCGCGAACTCACCGAGGAGGCTCGATGAGCACACCACGGCCCCCGGCGGTCGGCGAGCCGATGGCCCGTGTCGAGGGCCGCGCCAAGGTCACCGGCACCGCGCCCTACGCCTACGAGCACCCCACCGCCGAACCCCTGTACCTGCACCCCGTGCTCTCGACCGTGGCCCGGGGGCGCGTCACCGCCGTGCACACCGCCGACGCCGAACTCCTCAAAGGCGTGCACGCCGTGCTGACCAGTGAGAACGCGCCGCGCCTGGCCGACACACAGGATGCGGAGTTGGCCGTCCTCCAGAGTGAGGAAGTGTCCTTCCGGGGGCAGATCGTCGCCGCGGTCGCGGCCCAGACCCCCGAGACCGCACGGGAGGCGGCCGCACTGGTGCGCGTGGACTACGAGGAACGGTTCCATGACGCGGTCCTGCGCCCTGACCACCAGGACCTGTACACACCCGACGAGGCCGACACCGGGGTGCCCGCCGACACCCGCCAAGGGGACGTCGACGCCGCCCTGGCCCGGGCCGTGGTGGTGGTCGACCAGACCTACCGCACACCCCGCGAGCACAACAACCCGATGGAGCCGCACTGCACGGTCGCGTTCTGGGAGACCCTCCCCGACCGGCTCACGCTGTACGACTCCACCCAGGGCCCACACACCGTCCGAGCGGCGATGGCCACCGTTTTCGGCCTGCCTCCGGAGAACGTGCACGTGGTGGCGCCCCACGTCGGCGGGGGTTTCGGCGCCAAGGGCTCAGCGAAGGCGCATAACGTCCTGGCCGGGCTCGCAGCCCGGGCCCTGCCCGGCCGCACCGTCAAACTGGCTCTCACCCGGCGGCAGATGTTCAGCCTGACCGGCTATCGCCCGCCCACCGTCCAGCGCGTCCGGCTGGGCGCCGACTCCGGCGGACGCCTGGGTGCGCTGGCGCACGACGTCACCGAGCTGACCTCCCGGACCAAGGAGTACGCGGAGCTGAGCGGGCTGTGCTCGCGGATGATGTACGCCGCGCCCGCCCGCGCCACCTCGCACCGGCTGACCGCCCTGGACGTGCCGGTCCCCTTCTGGATGCGCGCCCCCGGCGAGGCGCCCGGCATGTTCGCGCTGGAGACGGCCATGGACGAGCTGGCCCAGGCATGCGGGATCGATCCCGTCGAACTGCGCGTGCGCAACGAACCCGGTACGGACCCCGAAACGGGGCGGCCGTGGTCGGGCCGCCACCTGGTGGAGTGCCTGCGTGAGGGAGCCGAACGCTTCGGCTGGCACGGGCGCGACCCCTCGCCCGGACCGCACCGGGACGGCCAGTGGCTGGTGGGCACCGGGGTGGCCTCGGCGGTGTACCCGCGCTTGACCAACCCGGGATCGGTGGCCGAGATCGAGTACGCCGACGACGGCCGCTACACGGTGTCCATCGGTGCGGCGGACATCGGTACGGGAGCCTGGACGGTGCTGACCCAGATCTCCGCACAGGCGCTGGACTGTCCCGTGGAGCGGGTGAGGCTGCGGATCGGTGACTCGGACCTGCCCAGGGCCACCGTCGCGGGCGGTTCCTCGGGGACCTCCTCGTGGGGGACGGCCGTCCACGCGGCCGCCCGAGCCTTCCGGGAGGAGCACGGCGAGGAGCCCGAGCCGGGGGCACGCGCCCGTGCGGCGGCGCCGGAGAACCCGGACCTGGAGCGCTACGCGATGTACTCGTTCGGCGCGCACTTCGCCGAGGTGCGGGTACACGCGGACACCGGAGAGGTGCGTGTGCCGCGAATGCTGGGCGTGTACTCGGTGGGGCGGGTGATCAACCCGCGCACGGCGCGTTCGCAGCTGGTGGGCGGCATGGTCATGGGGCTGTCGATGGCCCTGCACGAGCAAGGCGTGGTCGATCCGCGCTTCGGCCACGTGGTCAACGGTGACCTGGCCGGGTACCACGTGGCCGCCAACGCCGACGTGGGCGCGGTGGAGGCGCACTGGCTGGAGGAGACCGATCGGCACCTGAACCCGATGGGCGCGGCGGGGGTCGGTGAGATCGGCATCGTGGGGATGCCCGCGGCCATTGCCAACGCCGCCCACCACGCGACGGGCGTGCGGGTGCGCGGGCTGCCGCTGACCCCGGACCGCTTCTTGAACTGACCGGGGAACCCGGGGGCCGAGCTGTGCGGACGGGGCAACAGGGCGAGCAGGGGGGTAGGGGAACATGCACGGACACGGGTCCAGTGTCGCGCAGGAGCTCATCCGGGCCCTCGGAGCCGGGGAGCTCGATCTCCCCCTGCCGGGTGCGGGCCGCACCCGCGAGCGCTGGCGCTGCCTGCGCCGCCTGGCCGAACGCGACCTCTCCTTGGCCCGGTTGGCGGAGGGGCACGCCGACGCCGTCGCCATCCTGGCCGAACTCGGTGGTCCGCCGCCCGCACCCGGTCAGGTGTGGGGCGTGTGGGCAGCGCACCCGCCCGGCACCGTCCTTCGGGCGGTGCCCTCCAACGGCCGGTGGAGCCTGCACGGCACCAAACCCTTCTGCTCGGGCGCGCACACCTGCACCCACGCCCTGGTCAGCGCCGAGACCGAAGCGGGCCGGCGGCGGCTGTTCACGGTGGACACCGGCCGGGCCGAACCGCTTCCCGACACGTGGGCCAGCGCGGGCATGGCTGCCAGCGACACCCTGACACTCAGCTTCGACGACGTACCCGCCGAGCCTCTGGGAACTCCCGGGGCCTAAACCGAACGGCCCGGATTCCACCACGGCGGCGCGGGCGTGGCCGCGTGCTGGTTCGGCGGCGCGCTGGCCGTGGCCGCGCCACTGGCCGAACGCGCCGCCCGGGATTCCGCCGACGCCCACACCCGCACTGCCTTCGGAGCGGTCGACCGCGACCTGCACGCCGCGGGCGCGGTGCTGGAACTCGCGGCCGAGGAGATCGATGCCGACCCGCTGGACCACAAGGGGCATGCGGCCCTGCGCACCCAGCGCGTGCGCGCCGTAGTCGCGCGTGTGTGCGGCGACGTCCTGCGCAACACCGGGGAGGCCCTGGGTGCGGGGCCGCTCGCCAGCGATGTCCGTTACGCCCGAACCGCGACCGACCTCGCGGTCTACCTGCGTCAACACCACGCCGATCGTGACCTGGCAGCCCTGGGAGGCCGGGCCACGGGAGAGGAGGGGGACACACATGGCCTCCGATGGTGACACCCACGAGGACGTGCACCCGATCGACGCCGAGGGAACCCCTGAGCGCCTCTGGCGCGAGTGGGGCGCTCTGGAGACGCTTCCGGCCCTGGAACTGAGCGCAATCACGCGGGCGGTGGTGGTCGCGCCACACCCCGACGACGAGACCCTGGGCTTCGGGGGAGGGCTTGCCCTGCTGGCCGCCCAGGGCGCCGACGTCACGGTCGTGGCCGTGACCGACGGAGAGGGGTCTCACCCGGGGAGCAACGCGTTCTCCAGAGCGGGGTTGGTGGCCGCACGGGCCGCGGAGCGCGGGCGCGCCCTGTCCTCCCTGGGGGCGCGCGGTGCCAAGGTCCGGCGGCTGGGCCTTCCCGACGGGGAGGTGACCGCGCACGAAGGCGAGCTCACCGAGCACCTGGCCGTCCTGTGCGCCGAAGCCGATCTGTGTGTGGCTCCCTGGGAGGGCGACCTGCACCCCGACCACGAGGCCACGGGGCGCGCCGCCCGTGCCGCGCTCCGGGGTCGGCAGACGCGGCTGCTCTCCTACCCGGTGTGGATGTGGCACTGGGCGAAACCCGACGATGAGGCGGTGCCCTGGTCGCGGGCGTACCGGATCGACCTCGCGCCCGACGTCGTCCACCTGAAGGAGAGCGCGGTGGGTGCCTTCGCCACCCAGGCCGCCCCACTCGGCGACCGCCCCGAGGACCGGGCTGTCCTGACTCCCGGGATGCTCGCCCACTTCTCACGCGAGCACGAGGTGGTCTTCCGGTGAGCGTCGGCGACGCGTACTTCGATGCCGTGTACGCGGGGTCCCAGGACCCGTGGGGGTTTCGCACCCGCTGGTACGAACAGCGCAAACGCGACCTGACCCTGTCCAGCCTGCCCCGGGAGCGGTACGCGCGGGCCTTCGAACCGGGGTGCGCGATCGGTGTGCTGACTCGGGGGCTGGCGGCCCGCTGTGACGAGATCCTGGCCTGGGAGGGCGCACCGGAGGCGGCGGCGCGGGCCCGCGCGGACCTGGCCGACCTCCCCCATGTGGAGGTGACCCGGGCCAGGGTGCCGGACGCTTGGCCGCAGGGTGCCTTCGACCTCGTGGTCCTGTCCGAGCTGCTCTACTACTTCGACGACCGGGACCTGGAGACCCTGCTGAAGCAGACCGTGGACTCGCTCGCGGCGGAGGGGACGCTCGTCGCCGTGCACTGGCGGCACCCGGTCGAGGACCACGTCCGCTCCGGCGACGACGTGCACCGCTGGGCCAGCGCACGGACCGACCTGGTCCGGACGGTGCAACACGAGGAGCGGGACTTCCTGCTCCAGGTGTACGAGGGCGCCGGGGCGGGCCCGCCGCGATCGGTGGCCGAGCGGGAGGGGCTGGTATGACCGTCGCGGTCGCCGTGGTGGTGCCGGCCCACGACGAGGCGCGCTCGATCGTGCCCTGTCTGCGAGCGGTGCGGGCGTCGCTGCGCCTGAGCGGGGTGGCCGAACGGGACCGCCACGTCGTCGTGGTCGCCGACGACTGCACCGACGTCACCGCGGTCCTCGCCCGGAGGGAGGGCGCCCAC
The DNA here is from genome assembly GCF_014201115.1 of Nocardiopsis metallicus. Classification (GTDB taxonomy): domain Bacteria; phylum Actinomycetota; class Actinomycetes; order Streptosporangiales; family Streptosporangiaceae; genus Nocardiopsis; species Nocardiopsis metallicus. The sequence continues at coordinate 2,675,879 of NZ_JACHDO010000001.1, read as the reverse complement.
GTCGTCGAGGTGGCCCACCGCAACGTGGGCGCCGCCCGTCGCGCGGGCACCTCACGGGCGCTGGAACTGACCCGCGGCTGGGCACCGGAGGAGGTGTGGCTGGCCACCACCGACGCCGACACCCTGGTACCCGCCCACTGGATCCCCGCGCAGCTGGCCCTGGCCCGGACGGCGGACGCGGTGGTCGGCACCGTGGAGGTGCGGGACTGGTCCGAGCACCCGCCGTGGCTGGCCGAGCGCTTCGCCCGTACCTACCCGGTGGCGCGCACCCGCGAACACCCGCACGTGCACGGCGCCAACATCGGGGTCCGAGCCTCGGCCTACCTGGCCTGCGGCGGGTTCCCCGCGCTGGCCTGCGCGGAGGACCACGCCCTGGTGAACGCGCTGGTGGCCGGTGGCCACCGGGTGAGTCGGCCCCGTGGCCTGGCCGTGGTGACCTCTGCCCGGCGGGCCTCCCGCGTGGTCGGGGGGTTCGGGGACCACCTGGGCGCGTTCAGCGGTCCGGGTCCCCGCCGTTTCGGGGCAGCGACGAACCGAGGGGCCCCGGGCCCGGGTTGAGGTCTTGGCGCGGCTCCTGGGGCGGGGCCGAGGGGCTGTCGTCCTCGGCGTCCACCACGTAGGCGGTCAGCGAGCTCACGGTGTCGGCGACCCCGCCCGCCCTCGGAGCCTCCGCGGGTAGGTCGGGGAGGAAGGAGGCGGAGGGGTCGCGCCCCGCGCCCCCTTCCCTACACCCGATGACGGTTCAGCCCTTGGTCAGACCTGCTCGGCGCAGCGCGTCGGCCATCGCGCCCGAGGGCGCCGGAGCGTTGTCGCGTCCACCGTTACCGCGACCGCCGCGGTTCTGGCCGCCGTTGCCCCCGCCCCGGCGCTGTTCGCCGCCGCGGCCACTGCGCCCACCGCCACCGCCCTGGCCGCCGCGGTTGCCACGTCCGCCCTGGTTCCGGCCGCCCTGGTCTGGGCCGCCGGGAGCGGGGGCCTCGTCGTCCAGGCGCATGGTCAGCGAGATCCGCTTGCGCGGGATGTCGACGTCCTGCACCTTGACCTTGACGATGTCGCCCGGCTTGACGATGTCGCGCGGGTCTTCCACGAACTTGCGCGAGAGAGCCGACACGTGGACCAGCCCGTCCTGGTGCACGCCCACGTCCACGAACGCGCCGAAGGCGGCCACGTTGGTGACCACCCCCTCCAGGATCATGCCCTGCTCCAGGTCGCTCAGCTTCTCCACGCCCTCCTTGAAGGTTGCGGTGGTGAAGGCGGGACGCGGGTCGCGGCCGGGCTTGTCCAGCTCGCTGAGGATGTCGGTGACGGTGGGCAGACCGAACTTGTCGTCGACGAAGTCCTCGGGGCGGATGCCCGACAGCGCCTTCTTGTCACCGATCAGCGAGGGCAGGTCGGTACCGACTCGGTCCAGGATGCGCCGCACCACCGGGTAGGCCTCGGGGTGCACCGCGGAGGCGTCCAGCGGGTCGTCGCCGTTCGGCACCCGCAGGAAGCCCGCGCACTGCTCGAACGCCTTGGGGCCCAGCCGCGGCACCGAACGCAGTGCCTCACGGGTACGGAAGGGGCCGTGGGCGTCGCGGTGCGCGACGATGTTGCGGGCCAGGGTGGACGTCACGCCCGACACCCGGGTCAGCAGCGGCACCGAGGCGGTGTTGACGTCCACGCCCACACCGTTCACGCAGTCCTCGACCACGGCGTCCAGCGAGCGCGACAGCTTCGTCTCCGCCAGGTCGTGCTGGTACTGGCCGACACCGATGGACTTGGGGTCGATCTTCACCAGCTCGGCCAGCGGGTCCTGCAGGCGCCGGGCGATGGACGCGGCCCCGCGCAGGGACACGTCCAGGTCCGGCAGCTCCTCGGAGGCGTAGGCCGAGGCCGAGTAGACCGAGGCGCCCGCCTCCGAGACCATCACCTTGGTCAGCTTGAGCTCGGGGTGGCGCTTGATCAGGTCGCCCGCCAGCTTGTCCGTCTCACGCGAGGCGGTGCCGTTGCCGATGGCGACCAGCTCCACGTCGTGCGCGGCGCACAGCCGGGCCAGGCTGTCGATCGCCCCGTCCCAGTCGCGGCGCGGCGCGTGCGGGAAGACGGTGTCGGTGGCCACGACCTTGCCGGTGGGGTCGGTGACGGCGACCTTCACCCCGGTGCGCAGACCCGGGTCCAGGCCCAGGGTGGCGCGGCTTCCGGCGGGGGCGGCCAGCAGCAGGTCGCGCAGGTTGGCGGCGAAGACGTTGACGCCCTCGTCCTCGGCCTGCTGCCACAGGCGCATCCGCACGTCGATGTCCAGGCGGACCAGGATGCGGGTGCGCCAGGCCCAGCGCACGGTGTCCTGGAGCCAGCGGTCGGCGGGGCGGCCCCGGTCCACGATCTCGAAGTGGGACGCGATGGCGTTCTCGTAGGTGCTGCGCGGCACGGTGCCGTCGGGGCCCGCCTCGGGGGTCTCCTCCGGCTCCAGGTTGAGCGTGAGGACCTCCTCCTTCTCACCCCGGTACATGGCCAGGACGCGGTGCGAGGGAAGCGCGGTCAGGGGTTCGGAGAAGTCGAAGTAGTCGGCGAACTTGGCCCCGGCCTCCTCCTTGCCCTCGCGGACGGTCGAGCCCAGGCGGCCCTTCTCCCACAGGCGCTCGCGCAGCGTGCCGGTGAGGTCGGCGTCCTCGGCGAAGCGCTCCACCAGGATCGCGCGGGCCCCGTCCAGGGCGGCCTTGGCGTCGGCCACACCCTTGTCCGCGTCCACGTAGGCGGCGGCGGCCTCCTGCGGGTCCTGGTTCGGGTCCCCGATCAGGCCCTCGGCGAGCGGTTCGAGACCGGCCTCGCGGGCGATCTGGGCCTTGGTGCGGCGCTTGGGCTTGTAGGGGAGGTAGATGTCCTCCAGACGGGCCTTGGAGTCGGCCGCGTTGATGCGGGCCTCCAGCTCGTCGTCCAACTTGCCCTGGGAACGGATCGACTCCAGGATCGCGCTCCGGCGTTCGGCCAGTTCACGCAGGTAGCGCAGGCGTTCCTCGAGGGCGCGCAGCTGGGCGTCGTCCAGCGCTCCGGTCGCCTCCTTGCGGTACCGGGCGATGAAGGGCACGGTCGACCCGGCGTCGAGCATCTCGACGGCGGCACTGACCTGGTGCGCGCCCACGCCGAGCTCCTCGGCGATGCGCTGGTCGATCGTGGGTGTCACAGGGGTCCTCACGAGTAAACGTCCACTCTCTGGCTGTTCGGTGCGCGGACATTCTCGCGATGCGGGCGGGCGTTGTCACCCCGGCGCGTCGCTGTCCGCGCTTCCAGGTTCCCGCACGATAGCCGGTGCTCGGTCCCGGGGCGGGGCGAACCGGGTCGGGGTCTCGGCCTGGGAGGGGCCCGGGCGGAGCCCGCGTGGGACCCCGGCCGGGAGCCGGTCGGGGGCGGACAGGGGCTGGTGGGGATTCGGGTGAGGGGCGGCTGGGGGAGTGCGGGACCTGCTCGGGGTCCGGACAGGAGTTGGCCGGGATCCGGGCAGGTCGTGCCCCGGCCAGGGTCGGCAGGGATCAGGGGTTGGTGCCGTCGAGGTAGTCCGGGGCGTAGTACTCGTCCACGGGCATCGGGCCGCGGTAGCCCTGGCACATGCACTGGCGGTAGGTGGAGTTGGCCTGGCCGGTCCAGCGGCCGGGGATGACCACCTGGGTCTGGCAGCGCTTGGTCTCCTGGTCGTGGAAGACCAGGTGGTGGCCGCAGCCGCAGAGCGGTTGGGGGGTGCGCTGGCCCTGGGCGGGGACCGGGGGCGCGATCTGGTGCTGCTGGAGTTCCCGCCTGGCCTCGCGCCGGGCGGTGCGTCGGCCCGCGAAGAAGCTCACGGCCGCGATCGCCGCCCCGATGACCATGAAGAACGGTTCCATGCGGTGACACCCTCCTCTGCTCCCCGGGGCTCCGCATCCCCGCGGACCCGTGTCCATTGTCGCCCATCGGACGGTTTTCCAGGGGGTGGGGTTCCCCGGGAGTCCTGATACCCGGCGCCGAAAGTTTCCCAAAGAAATCTCTGCAAAAGTATGTTTGCAAAGAAGTCTTTGCGATACGGTTTCGGCATGAGCGAAGAGGAAGAGACCGAACAGAGCCCTCCCAACCCCAAGCCGATGGAGATCGGGGCCGAGGCCCTGCGGGGGCTGGCCCACCCGCTGCGCGCCCGGATCCTGGACGAACTCTCCGTTCAGGGACCTGCTACCGCTACCATCCTGGGCAAACGCCTGGGGGAGAGCAGCGGGTCCACCAGCTACCACCTGCGCCAGCTCGCCCGATTCGGGTTCGTCGAGACCGATCCCGAGCGCTCGGGCGGCCGCGACCGCTGGTGGCGGGTCCGCCCCGGCGGCTGGTACATGAGCGGTACGCGGTTCCTGCGCAGCCCCGCCACTCGCGAGGCCGCCGAGATCGTCCTGGACGGCTACTACCGCGGGCGCCAGGAACGAGCCGAGCGCTGGCGGCGCGTCACCCGGGAGCACGGCGACTCCCCGAGGGTGCGCCGCTGGAGCGACGCGTACCAGGACTCGGTCTCCCACCTGCGGCTGACCCCCGAGGAGGCCGAGGAGTTCGCCGGGGAGATCAACGCCCTGGTCCGGGAATGGGCGCGTCGTTTCCAGGGGCGCACCGCCGAGGAGCACCCGGACACCGAGGCGGTCGAGCTGCAGACCGACCTGTTCCCCAACCTCACCGACCTCCCCGATCGGGAGGCGGGTCCGAGCGAGAACGGCGAAGCGGGCGATCCCCCGCAGTAAGAGCCACCTGAACCCACCCCCCCTCAGGAGCACCACAGTGGCCACCGCACCCACCAGCACCGCACCCACCACGACCACAGCCCCCGCCGACCCGCCGCGAGACCAGCGCCTGGGCGCGACCTTCCACCGCTTCTGGGGCGCCGGGGTCTTCACCAACCTGGCGGACGGCATGATCCTGGTGGCCCTGCCGCTGATCGCCGTCACCCTCACCCAGGACCCCCTGCTGGTCGCCGGGCTCACCGCCACCCGCTTCCTGCCCTGGCTGCTGCTGGCACCGGTCTCCGGGCTGCTCATCGACCGGGTCCACCGCATGCGCGCCATGGCGGTGTCCAACACGGTCGCGGCGCTGACCATGGCCGCCCTGGCCGGTGCGATGTTCACCGGACACCTGTCCATCTGGCTGCTGTACGCGGCGATGTTCGTGGTCATCGCCTGCGAGACCGTCTCCGATCCGGCCAGCCGCATCACCGTGGTCCAGCTCGTGCCCGCGCGGCTGCTGGACCGCGCCAACAGCCGGGCGGAGGGCGGCCGCCTCGTCGCCCAGGACTGCCTGGGCCGACCGGTGGCCGGGTTCCTGTTCACGGCTGGAGCAGTCGCGCCGCTGCTGGGTATCGCCGGTTCCTACGCGTTGTGCGCGGTGCTGCTGTGCACCATTCCACTGGTGTGGCGCCGCCATGTGCCCCCGCCCGGCCCCGACCAGGGTGAGGACGCTGACGGCCAGGAACAGCAGGGCTTCCTCCGCTCGCTCGGCGAGGGGTTCCGCCTGGTCTTCACCGACCGCATCCTGCGCGGCAACATGCTCTGCAACGCCGGGGCGATGATCGGCGTCAACATGACGGTGGCCGTGCTGGTGCTCTACGCCCGGGAGGACCTGGGGGTTCCGGCCGCGCTGTTCGGGATCTTCCTGCTCTCCACCGCCTTCGGCGGGGTCCTCGGCTCGCTCGCGGCCTTTCGACTCCTGGTCCGGTTCGGCCGCCGCGCGGTCGTGACCGTCAGCTACGCCGGGATGGGGGTGTTCCTGGTGGCGACCGGTCTGATGAACAGCCCCTACCTGGCCTTCGTCACCCTGGCCGGATTCAGTTTCTGCGTGGTCGTGTCCAACATCGGGGGCAGCCTCTACTTCCAGACGGTGGTCCCGGACGCGGTGCGCGGCCGCATCTCCGGAGCCAGCAAGACGATCGGTTGGGGTCTGGCTCCGGTCGGCGCGTTGCTGGGTGGCCTGCTCGGCCGGGTTGACCTGGCCCTGCCCTACCTCGTGGGCGGAGTGCTGGTCATCCTGACCACTTTCCTGGCTCGGAGGATCATCGCCGACACCGCGCGACTGGCCGACGAGGCCGCTGCCCGGCTCTCAGCGGAAGGGGACCGCTCGTGACCACCGAACCCGGGACCGCGAGGCCTTCGGCCAGGAGAGGCTCGGCGGCACCTTCCACCGCTTCTGGGCGGCGGCGGTGTCCACCGACTTCGGCGACGGGCTCCTGGCGGTGGCCCTGCCGCTGATCGCCGCCGCCCTCACCCAGGATCCCCTGCTGATGCCCGGTCTGACAGTGGCGCGTTTCCTGCCCTGGCTGCTGCTGGACCGGGTCGACCGCCTGCAGGCGCTGGTGGTGGGCGGTCTGCCGGGTGCTCCCGGGCCCGGCCGGAGCCGATCCGTTCCGAGGGGACGGGCGGCTCAGGCTTGGGCGCGCAGCTTCTTGAGGGTGGCCACGTCCTCGGCGTGCGGACCCTCCGGGCCCGGGGTCTCCAGGGTGATGGGGATCCCCGCGGTCACCGGGTGGCGGAACAGCTCCGCGAAGGGCTCGGCGCCGATGTGGCCCCTGCCGATGTTCTCGTGCCGGTCCTTGTTGCTGCCGCACGGCGCCTTGGAGTCGTTGCCGTGGATCAGCTTGAGCCGGTCCGCGCCGACCACCTCGCCGAAGCGGTCCAGGGCCTGGCGCATTCCCTCGACGGTGGAGATGTCGTGCCCGGCCGCGAACAGGTGCGCGGTGTCCAGGCACACGCCCACGTTCGGGTGCCAGTCCAGCGCCTCGAAGTAGGGGACGAGGTCGTCGACGGTGGCGCACAGGACCTGCCCCTGCCCGGCCATCGGCTCCAGCAGCAGCGGGGGCACGTCCTCACCCAGGCGCTCCAGCATCGGCAGCAGCCGTTCGCGGGCGCGGGCCAGCCCTTCCTCGCGGGTGCCCGAGACGGCCGAGCCGGTGTGCATGACCGCGCCCAGCGCACCGATCTGCGCGCTGCGGCGCAGGGCGTGTTCCATCGAGGTGATGGACTTGGCGGCGGTCTCCTCGCTGGGGGTGCCCGGGTTGATCAGGTAGGGGGCGTGCACGAACACGGGCAGGTCGGCGCGCTCGCGCATCAGCGCGTCCTGGGCCGGGTCGCCGCCGTTGGTGGCCCACCCGCGGGGGTTGGACACGAACACCTGGACGGTCTCGGCGCCGATCTTCTCCGCGTAGGCCAGACCCTTGGTGGCCATGCCGCCCGCGACCGGAACGTGCGCTCCGACCGGGGACTGGGGTCGCTCTTCGGTGTTGTTCATCGCCGAACCACTCTAGGCGCGGGCAGGCGGTGAGTCGGGCGTGCCCCTGCTCACAGGGCCTCAGCGGCGGTCGCGGAGTTCGGTGAGCAGGGCGGGCAGTTCCCAGAGCACGGTGATGTGGCCGTGGCCGGGCAGTACCCGCAGGTCGGCTCCGGGGACCAGGGCGGCGGTGTGGGTGGCGTGAGCCAGGGGCACCACGGTGTCCTGATCTCCGTGCGCGACCAGGAACGGCGCTTTCACCGCGGCTGGATCGAAGTCCCAGGGCCGGCCCTGCACCCAGGAGTCCTGGGCGTAACCGCCCACACCCTGGGCGAAGGCGTCCTTGGCCGCGGCGGCCAGGTGCGGCACGTGCCGGGTGGCGAACAGTTCGAGGTCTGGTGCGGGCAGGTCCGAGGGTCGATCGCCGAGGTTGTCCTCGGCCCAGGCCAGGGCGGACTTCTCGTCGGGCAGGCGCATCATGGTGCACTCGTCCTCCCGGTAGCCCTCCCAGGCCGGTTCCCACGAGAAGTCGGTGACCCCGCCCAGTACGACCGTGCCGAGCAGCCGTTCGGACAGGAGCGCGGCGGTGACCACCCCGTAGGGACCGCCGGAGGAGTGCGCGGCCACCAGGAAGCGGTCGATCCGCAGGGCGTCGGCCAGGGCGGCCGCATCCTCGGCCCAGTCGGTGAGCGTGCGTCCCGGGGCGGGGGAGGAGCCGCCGTAGCCGGGGCGGTCCGGGGTGATCACCCGCAGCCCGGCCGCGCCGAACTCCTCGTGCTGGTCGCCGAGGTTGCGGCGGCTCATCGGGGCACCGTGGAAGAACAGGACGGGGGTGCCGCCGGGGTCGCCGATGTCGGTGTAGGCGACCGTGCGGCCGTGGAGTTCGACCGTGGTGTCCCGCATGTGACGCGTCCCCGCTCTCGTTGACCTTTCCTGAACGCTAGGCGCTGCCCGCCGCGGCCCGCAAGGAGATTCGGGCGGGATGCGCGGTGCGGCGGAAGGCAGGTGCGGGCGAGGGCGTCCGGTGCGGTCGTGGAGTTCCACGGGCAGGGCACGGCCGGGCCCGGGCCCTGCCCGTGGAGGATCAGGCCGTGCCCGTGCCAGGGGCCGCGATCGGACGGTTGGTGTGGATACGCCGGTTCGGGTCGACCCGGTCCCGGATCCGCGCGAGCCTCCGCAGGGTGTCGGGGGCGAACATCGCGCGGACCTCGTCCTCGGCCACCGCGCCGAAACTCAGGTTGCTCGACCGGCCCCGGGTGTGGTCGGCGAAGAGCGCGGCGGCCTCGGCGCGCAGGGCACGCGCTCGGTCGGTGTCGGGTTCGGTGAAGGTGAGCACGCTCAGCGCGTAGGCGGCGTCCCGGTGGCCGACCGCGTCGGGAACCTCGGGCGGCCGGGCCAGGGCGCCGCCCAGGTGGCGCAGCCAGACCACGCTCATGAACGGGCGGTCGGCGGCGGCCAGCTTCTGGAGCTCGGCCAGGGCCTCTGAGGGCAGGGAGTCCACCAGGAGCCCCTCACCGCGGAAACCGGCCGGGTCGTCGTGGTCGTCGAACACCGCGCCGGACTCGGTGTAGGGGAGTTCGCGCAGGGTGTCCATCAGGACCGGGGCCAGGGAGTACAGCGGCTCGGCCAGGGCCGGGCCCTTCTCCGGCGGCCCCGACCAGGCCAGGGAGACCTGGACGATCAGCCGTCCGCGCATGGGTTCGGGTACGCCCTCCATGTCCGGGTAGACCACGGCCGACACCCCGGAGGTGAGTTCGTCGGGTGTTCCCTCGGCCCACCGGCGCCAGCCGTCCAGGGCCCGCGGGGTGTCGGTCGCGTCCAGGTACAGGCTGCCCCCGTACAGGCGGGACACCGGGAACAGGGCGAGCTCCATCTCCGTGACCAGCCCGAACGAACTTCCGCCGCCGCGCAGCGCCCAGAACAGGTCCGGTTCGCTGTGGGCGTCCGCGCGTCGCAGGCGCCCGTCGGCGGTCACCAGGTCCAGGCTTCGGACGTGGTCGGCGGCGTACCCGTACCGGCGGCCCATCAGGCTCAGTCCGCCGCCGAGGGTGTAGGAGACCGCGCCCACGCCGGGTGAGCTGCCCGAGAGCGGGGAAAGCCCGTGCGGGACGGCGGCGTCGATCACGTCCTGCCAGGTGGCTCCGGCTCCGACGGCGGCCGTGCGGTGCCCGGGGTCGATCCGGACCCGGTCCAGGCGCCGGGTGTCCACCAGGACTCCACCGCGCAGGCCGGTGCCGTGGCCGTGCCCGGTGCGCTGGGCAGCCACGGGGAGCCCGAGTTCGGCGGCGACCGCCACCGCGGCGCGCACGTCCTCGGCGTCGGAGGCCTCCACGACCGCGTCCGGTGCGTGCCGGTCGACCCGCTGTACCCCGGACCGGGCCCGTTCGTGGCCGGGGCTGCCGGGGGCGTGCACCGGTCCGCGCACCCGTGCCCGGAGCCGGTCGAGTAGGTGTGTCTGTTCCGTCGTCTGTTCCTTGTTCTCGCTCATACGGCCACCGTAGGAACCCATGCGGTCACATCCCGGCCGCAATGGCTGGCAGCATGGAAAACATGAGTGAGCGGAGTGGTGAGGGCCGGGAGGACGGGGAATCGGTGCGGGGCACCCTGCCGCAGCGGTTGCTGCGGCTGCTGTCGCTGCTCCAGGTCCGCCGTGAGTGGAGCGGAGCCGAACTCACCGAACGGCTCGGGGTCAGCGCCCGCACCCTGCGCCGCGACGTGGAACGCCTACGCGACCTCGACTACCGAATCGAGGGCACCCCGGGTGTGGCGGGCGGGTACCGGCTGGCCTCCGGGCAGGACCTGCCGCCGCTGCTGCTGGACGACGAGGAGGCGGTGGCGATCGCGCTGGCCCTGAGCACCGCCACCGGGTTCGAGGACAGCGCGCTGCGAGCGCTGGCCAAACTCGAACGGGTCCTGCCCGCCCGGCTGCGCCCCCGGCTGGCGGCGGTCAGCGGTGCGGCGTCCGTGGTCCGGCACCCCGGAGCCCAGCGGGCGGATCCGACCGTGCTCGGGGTGCTGGCCTCCTGTCGCCACGACCGCGCGGTCACCGACTTCACCTACCGGGACCGGGCCGGGAACCGGAGCGAACGCCGGGTCGAACCCCACCACCTGGTCTCGCACGGCGGCCAGTGGTACCTGATCGCCCACGACACCGACCGCGACGACTGGCGGACCTTCCGGGTGGACCGGCTGCACGAGGCGCGCCCCACCCACGGCCGCTTCGAGCCCCGGGAGCTGCCCGCGCCCGATCCCGCGACCTTCCTCACCCGGCTGTTCGCCCGGGGCACCTACCGGTACACGGTCACGATGACTCTGGACCTGGCCGGGGAAGAGGTGCGCGGGCGGTTGTACGGGCCCCTGCCCGGCCGGATCGAGCCCCGCGGCCCCGAGCGCTGCGAGGTCCGCCTCAGCGCGGACTCCCTGGACCTGGTCTGCCAGTACACGGCCGCGGTGCTGTCCCTGGGGGCGACCGCCGAGTGGGACGCCCCCGCCGAGGTCACCACCCGGCTGTCGGGAATGCTCTAGTCTCTTGGCCGTGAACACCTCGACCGCGCAGCCAGTCACCCTGTCCGACGTCACCGCCGCCTTCGAGGAGGTCTACCCGCCGCGGTGGGCGGCCTCCTGGGACGCGGTCGGTCTGATCTGCGGCGACCCCGCGCAGACGGTGGAGAAGATCCTGTTCGCGGTCGACCCGGTGGACGCCGTGGTCGACGAGGCCGTGACCTGGGGCGCCGACCTCGTCATCACGCACCACCCGCTGATGCTGCGCGGGGTGACCAGCGTGGCCGCCGACACCCCCAAGGGTCGGATCGTGCACCGCCTGATCCGTTCGGGGGTGGCCCTGTACACCGCGCACACCAACGCCGACACCGCCGCGCCCGGGGTGTCCGACGCCCTGGCCCGCGCGGTCGGGCTCACCGGACCGCTGCGCCCGCTGGAGCCCGACACCACCGACCCCGAGGGGCGGCGCGGTATCGGCCGGATCGGTGAACTGGATGAGCCGCTCGTCCTGCGCGACTTCGCCGAGCGGGTAGCCCGGGGGCTGCCCGCCACCGCTGGCGGCATCCGGGTGGCCGGTGACCTGGACCGGCTCATCAGCACCGTCGCGGTCTCCGGTGGGGCGGGTGATTCCCTGCTGGGTGCGGCCCGCGCCGCCGGGGTCGACGCCTACGTCACCTCCGACCTGCGCCACCACCCGGCTTCGGAGTTCATCGAGGAACCGGGCGGGCCCGCGCTCGTGGACACCGCCCACTTCGCCAGTGAGTGGCCCTGGCTGGAGGACGGAGCCGCCCGCCTGTCCGACGCGCTCGGGCGCACGGGCGGTCCGAATGGGGCTAACGTGGAGATCCGGGTGTCGACCACTGTGACGGATGCCTGGTCACGGACCTTCCAGCGCGTGTAGCGCACAGTGAGCGCACATACGGACCACGTGTGGCAACTGCTCGACCACCACAACTGCACAGGGCGCGGGCGGCCTCCCCGGCCTCCCAACCGCGATTCTCAGGAGACCCCAAGTGAAAGCCGAACCCGCCGCTCAGGCCAGACTGCTCGACCTCCAGGAGCTGGACACCCAGCTGGAGCGTCTGGACCACCGTCTCCGGAGCCTGACCGAGATCGCTGAGGCGGCCCAGCTCAAGGAGCGCGTCGACGCCATCGACGCCGAGCTCATCACCGCCCAGACCAAGGCCTCCGACGTCGAGCGCCACCAGCGCAAGGCCGAGAGCGACGTCGACCAGGTGCGTTCCCGCGCCGACCGCGACGCCAAGCGCCTGGAGTCGGGGCAGATCACCAACGCCAAGGAACTGCAGAACCTGCAGTCGGAGATCGAATCCCTGGGCCGCCGCCAGGCCGAGCTGGAGGAGGTCGTCCTGGAGGTCATGGAGCAGGCCGAGGGGCTCAGCGCCGAGGTCGCCCGCCTGACCGAGGAGCGCGAGGCGGCCGTCGCGAAGTTCACCGAGGTGACGGCGCGTCGGGACACCGCCGCCGCCGAGATCCAGTGGGACCGCACGCGTGTCGCCCAGGACCGCGAGCGGGTCAGCGCGGAGATCCCCGCCGACCTGCTGGCCCTGTACGACAAGCTGCGCGCCCAGTACGACGGTGTGGCCGCCGCCCCGCTGCGCTACGGCCGCTGCAACGGCTGCAAGCTGGCGCTGAGCACCGTCGAGCTGAACGAGATCCGCGCCACCGCCGCCGACCAGATCGTGCGCTGCGAGGACTGCCGCCGCATCCTGGTGCGCACCGAGGAGTCGGGTCTGACCGCCCCCGTCGTCGAATGAGCACCGGCTGGGGCGGGCCGGACACCGAGCCGACCCGCCTGGTCCTGCTGCGGCACGGCCAGACCCCGCTGTCGGTGGAACGCCGCTTCGCCGGGCGCGGGGACATCCCGCTCACCGACGAGGGTCACGCCCAGGCCGAGGCGGCCGCGCGCCGCCTGGCTGGTTGGGGGATCGAAGCGGTGGTCTCCTCACCGCTCCTGCGTGCCCGGCAGACCGCGGGGTACGCGGCGGACCTCCTCGGCCTCGCCGTCGAGGAGGACGAGGGGTTCGTGGAGACCGACTTCGGCGCCTGGGAGGGGCTGACCTTCGCCGAGGCCCGTGAAAGCGACCCCGGGCAGGTCGGCCGGTGGCTGTCCGACCCCGAGACGGGCCCGCCCGGAGGTGAGAGCTTCGCCGAGGTCTCGCGCCGCGTCGGCAAGGCCCGCGACGCCCTCCTGGAGCGCCACCGCGGCCGCCGCGTCCTGGTGGTCAGCCACGTGACCCCGATCAAGGTCGCCGTGCAGCAGGCGATGCTCGCCCCGATCGGCGCGCTGTACCGGATGCACCTGGATACCGCGTGCCTGACCGAGGTGGACTGCTACGCCGACGGACCCCAGGTGGTGCGTTCGCTCAACGACACCGCACACCTGGGAACCTAGGGCCCTTGGGGGCCGCCGTACCCCGGTGGGACCGGTAGACTGACCGGCAGAGGGGGAGTCGGCCAGACGGTCGCGGATCCGCGTCCAGCGCGGGTTCGAGGAAAGTCCGGACTCCACAGGGCAGGGTGGTCGGTAACACCGACCCGGGGCGACCCGCGGGAAAGTGCCACAGAAAACAGACCGCCACCGCTCGCGGTGGTAAGGGTGAAACGGTGGTGTAAGAGACCACCAGCGGTCGGAGTGATCCGATCGGCTAGGTAAACCCCACCCGGAGCAAGGTCAAAAAGGGAACCTCTGGGTTCCCGCGCGGATGTTCGAGGGCGGCCCGCCCGAGTCCGCGGGTAGACCGCACCGAGGTCGTCGGCAACGGCGGCCCCAGATGGATGACCGTCCGGTTCTCAGAACCGACAGAATCCGGCTTACCGGCCGACTCCCTCCTCTCTTCCCTTCGCTTCTCTGCCCCTCCCCTCCCCTCCACTCCACTCCCCGCGCCCGCCGACGGGACGACGGAGCGGGTGCCAGCGGGTGCCAGCGGGTGGGAGCGTCCGGAATCCGGTCTGGTGTGTGTCCGCTGCTTCCGAAACCCTCTCACCCCCGGTGATCTTGCTACCAGGGGCAAGTTCGGCGCCGAACTCGCCCCTGGTAGCAAGATCATCCCTGAGAAGGGGGCCGGATCCGGGTACGGGGTTGCAGCTCGGCGGTGATGGTCTGATCCCCTGGGGCACCGGTAGATTGGGGCTGCGCTCCGTACCCCGGTCGCTTCCCGGAGCGCGAACGCCCGCGGGCCGACGTTTACCGGGGTCGACGGCCCGACGGGGCATCCGCGTTCACGGGAATGGGTGACTCTTGTTCGAATCCACCGCCTTCTGGGTGGTCCTCTTCGGCCTGCCGATCCTGGCTATCGTGGTGATCATTCTGCTCGCCGCGTACCAGGCCTCAGGTGTTCAGCAGGACGGGCGGGACGACGCACCCGACGACGACTCGTCCAACGGCTGATCCGGTGCCGCGCCCCCACGCGGGTGCGGCACCGGATCGGGCACGTCCTGGACGCTCTGGACGGGGGAGAACTCCCCGCTCCCGGCGTCCAGCAGGTGCACCCTGGCGGTCTCCAGGTCGTAGTACATTCCGGACAGGGTCAGCTCACCCGACTCCACCCGTTCGCGGACGGCCGGGTAGCCCATGAGGTTGCCGAGCTGTTCGACCACGTTGGCCTGGGACAGGCGGCGCAGCGCCTCCGCGGCGGGCAGTCCGGCCAGTTCGCCCCGATCCGCGCCGGCCCGGCGCAGGCTCCCCTGGCCGTAGGCCAGCCAACGGCGGATGTGGGTGGTCTGGGCCTCCTCCGGACCCTGGTGCGTCTGCTCCGACAGGGCCTGCATGGCGCCGCAGTGCGAGTGGCCGCAGACCACGATCGAGGGCACTCGCAGGACGTTGACCGCGTACTCCACCGCTGCTCCCACGGAACCGTCGGAGCTGCCGTGCGAGGGGACCAGGTTGCCCACGTTGCGCAGGGTGAACAGGTCGCCCGGACCGCTCGCGGTGATCAGGTTCGGTACCACCCTGGAGTCCGCGCAGGTGATGAACAGGGCGGTCGGGGACTGGCCGTGCGCGAGGCGGCTCATCACCGAACGCATCCGGTCCGCGGTGCCGGCGTGGTACTCACGGGCACCGGCGGTGAGCAGCCCCAGCGGGTTCGGTGCCAGATCGGCCCCCGATTCCCGGCGCATGTCCCACGGGGCCCACCAGCGGCCCTTGGGAATCGTCTTGGCGACCGGCGCCGAGTTGGTGGAGCTGCGCGCGTACCACTTCTCGTGGACCTCGTCGATGTCGACGCTGCCGCCGGTGCGCTCGTGGTCCACCCGCCAGGCGTGGATGGCCTCGAAGGCGGCGTGGTCCATGAAGTCCACGTGCAGGTCCAGGTCGACCTTGGCGCCCTCGGGCACGGTGCGCAGCACGTGCGCCAGCCGGGGCACGCCCAGGAAGGTGAGCGAACCGTGCACGGTGACGTGCACGCGGTCGGCCCGCTCCTCGGTGACCACGGTCAGCTTGGTCAGGCGGCGCAGCGCCATGATCATCGCCAGCGCGAAGCCGATGAACACGCCCTCCAGCAGGCCGAGGAAGACCACGCCCAACAGGGTCACCAGGTAGACGCTGGCCTCGTGGTGCCTGCGCAGGTTGCGCAGGTGGGCCAGGGACACCATCTGCACGCCGATGAACACGAGCAGCGCGGCCAGGGCGGGCATCGGGATGAGCTCGACCACGTGCGCGAAGAAGGCGACGAACAGCAGGATCCACACACCGTGCAGGATGGTGGAGAGCGGGCTGCGGGCCCCGGCCCGCACGTTGGCCGTGCTGCGCACGATGACACCGGCGACGGGCAGACCGCCGAGGGCGCCGCTGACGGTGTTGGCCGCGCCCTGGCCGCACAGCTCCCGGTTGAGCTGGACCCGGCGGCCGTTGTGCAGGCGGTCGATCGCGATCGCGGCCAGCAGCGACTCCACGCTGGCGACCATGGCGACCGCGGCCACCGCCAGGGCGATGCCGTGCCACTGGCCGGACTCGGGCAGCATCGGGCCGTTCCAGGCCTCGGAGAGCGAGGCGGGCAGGGCCACGGTCTCCACCTCCCAGCGACCCATGGTGGCGATGGCGGTGGCGGTGCCCACCGCGACCAGCGCGGCGGGGACCATCCCCGGCCGAACCTTGCCGATGGCCGGCAACCGGTTCCAGCCGAACATGATCGCGACGGTGATGACGCCGACGGCGACGGCGGCGGTGTGGTTGTGCGCGATCTGCTGGGGCAGGTCGGTGATGTTGGCCAGTGCGGAGCTCTGCGGGGCCCCGCCGAGGACCACGTGCAGCTGGGCGAGGGCGATGGTGACGCCGACCCCGGCGAGCATGCCGTGCACGACGGCGGGGGAGACGGCGAGGGCGGCCCGCGCGATGCGGAAGGCCCCCAGCGCGAGTTGGACCAGCCCGGCCAGCAGGGTGATCAGGCAGGTGACCCGCCACCCGTAGGTCATGATCAGGTCGGCGACGATGATGGTCAGACCGGCGGCCGGGCCGCTGACCTGGACCACGGATCCGCCGACCAGGCCGGCGACGATACCGCCGACGACGGCGGCGATGATCCCGGCGATCAGTGGGGCGCCGGAGGCTACGGCGATCCCCAGGGACAAGGGGACGGCGATCAGGAAGACCACGAGGGAAGCGCCGACGTCGGCGGCGATCCCCTTGCGATCCGTGTGGGTCCCGGGCAGCGGGGAGGTGGCCTCCTGCCGGCCGGGTGGTGCTCCCTGGGCGTCGTTGCGCATGGTTACTCCGTTCGGGTTGGACCAGGCATGTGTATGCGTCGGCGCACGTGGACGGGAGTGTCCGGAAGTGGGGGTGCGCGGCTGAACGCGTGACGACAACGGGACCGCGAAGGGTGCTTCGTCAGTAACTAACTGTAGTCAATGCTGGTGACTATGTGTTACATACTGTTGTGCTCTTGGTAACCAATTTCCCGACTTCACACGTCCCCTGGACAAACAAGGACAGAAAAAACCGAGGTGGCGGGGGTTGTCCCGCCACCTCGGATGTGTGAAGTGGTGATGCCTGAGCCTCGATGCCCGAACCGGGGCCGCTGGGACCGCCCCCTAGCGGAAGCGGCCGTCCTCGTAGCCGCCTTCGTAGTAGTCCGGGCCCGGGGCGGGGCGACCGTAGGGGTCCTGTCCGCCGTAGCCGTCCTGGCCGTAGGGGCCCGGTCCCTGCTGCTGCCGGGGGCCGCCCTGGCCCTTGTTCTCGTGCGGTGGCTGCCAGCTGTCCAGCGGCGGGTAACCGTAGTCGGGTTCCGTGGGCTGCGGCGGGAACCCGCCGCCCAGGACGTCGGAGTACCCGCCGGGGGCGGCGGGCCCGGCCGGTCCGCCCTGCTGAGCGGGGTACGACGGGTGGCCGTAGGGGTCGCTCTGCTGCGTGTGGCCCGGGTAGGCGGTGGGGAGGTCGCCGCGGAGCTGACCGGCCGGGTAACCGCCGGTCGGGTAGCCGGGCCCCGTGGAGTAGGCCGGACCGGCCTGGCCGCCGGACGGGGCCGGCGGCAGTGCGGAGCCGTGGTCGAACGGCGAGGGCTGACCGGGGTTCTGCCCCCCGCCCGGGACCGTCGGACGGTTTGGTGCCCCGAAGCCGCCGGTGTCCTCCTGGCCGCCCCACAACGGCGCGTTGCCACCGCCGTGCGCGCCCTGACTGCCGATTCCGGGCTGGTAGCCGGGTCGGTTGTGGGTGCCGCTGTCGAAGGAGTTGCGCTGGTGGGTGCCGCCGTCGTTGCCCATGCCGCCCTGGTAGTCGGAGCGGGAGAACGAACCGCTGTCGTAGGCGGGGCGGGTGTGGGTGCCGGTGTCGTCGCCCGTTCTGCCCTGGTACTCCGGCCCTGCGGGGCCGCCGTGGTTGCCGCTTCCACTCTGGCCGCCCAGCCCGCTCTGGTAGTCGGAGCGGGAGAAGGAGTCGGTGTCGTAGTCGGAGCGGGAGAACGAACCGCTGTCGTAGGCGGGGCGGGTGTGGGTGCCGGTGTCGTCGCCCGTTCTGCCCTGGTACTCCGGCCCCGCGGGGCCGCCGTGGTTGCCGATTCCGGGCTGGTAGCCGGGTCGGTTGTGGTTGCCGCTGTCGAAGGAGTTGCGCTGGTGGGTGCCGCCGTCGTTGCCCATGCCGCCCTGGTAGTCGGAGCGGGAGAACGAACCGCTGTCATAGGCCGGGGCGGAGCGGAACGACCCCGACGAGTAGCCGCCGCTCAGGGGGCCGGTGTCACCGGGCAGCGGATGCCCGGGCACGTGAGGGCCGCCCATCGGCTGGCCGGGGGCGGGCTGGGCACCCGTACCCGTACCCGGAAGCGTTCCGCCGGTCGGGCCCACGCCGCTGGAGGGCCCGCCGTAACCGCCCATCGAGGACAGGTCCGGGCGCTGGTGGGCGCCGGTGTCCATGCTGGACCAGATGGGTGAGCTCAGTTCGTCGCCGGCGGTCGAAGCCGGCCGGAAACCCGGGTCCAGAGGGTCGGGGGAGGCCGGGCGCTCACCGCTGCCTCCGGCACCGCCGGAACCCGGGCCGCTGCCCAGGGGCGGGTAGTCGGAGCGGTTCATCGACCCGCTGTCGTAGGGCGAACGCCCGTCACCGCCCTGCGGCGGGTCGCCCAGGGGCGCGCCGCTGAGGGGGCCACCGGCGAGCGGGTCACGCCGCTCCTCGGGGCGCAGGGGCTCACGGCCCTCGAACGGGTCTCCGGTCGAGGGCCGCTGGGGATTCCAGCTGCCCGGGCCCAGCGGATCGTCCTCCCGAGGCGCCGAAACCACGGGGGATACGGGGGGCTGAGCCGGAGCCAGACCCTGGGTGGGCGGCAGCGCCGCGCGCGCCGGGGCCTGCTCCGGCGGGGACTGCCCGGGCCTCTGCGGAGGCTGCTCCTGGTGGCGCGGTGCAGGGTCCGGCTGCGCGGGCGCAGAGCTCTGGCCCAGGCTGGCCAGCATCGCCAGATCAGAGTCGCCGGTGGGCGTTCCGCGCTCCCCGGACGCGGGCGGCAGGGCGTTGGCCCCGCTCGACGGGTCCTGGATGACCATCGTGTTCTGCTGGTCCGGCCGCTCGGGTTCGTCGTCGTAGTCGTCGTAACCGTCGTCGTAGTCGTCCGCGTGACCCTCGGCGCCCCCGCGCCCGCCCGAACGGGGCCGGCCGGAGTCCTCGTCACTCAGGCTGGACCAGAAGTCGTTGTCGGAGAGCCCGTCGGAGTCGTCGTCATCCCAGTCCACCCCGCGCTGCCGCCTGCCCTTGGGGCGCCGCTCCGCATTGCCCCCGCCCTGACGCGACCTGCGGGCCCGACCCCGCGGGGCCGCCTCGTCGCCCTCCGGCTCCTCGCGCCTGTCGTCCCGGTCGCGGTCCTCGACGTCGTCGTACTCGTAGTCATCGTCGTAGTCGTCCTCATTCGAGCCGAGGCTCAGCGCACGCATGCCCAACAGGAGGAGCACGAGGACGGCGAGCACGACGATGACGGCGATGATGATGATGACGGTGACGTTCATGTGTACGCACTACCTTGGGGAGGTTGGCCGCGCCCGGGGAGCGCCGGGGGCCGGCCGGGCGAGGTCCGGTCGAGGTGAGGTGGCGGCCCGTGCCCGCGTGGTTCCGGCGCACCGAGCCCGAAGGGCTGGAAGGGTGCGTCCGCCGGTGGTCCGACGCGGTCTCGGATCAGGGTGCCGCGGGGCGGCTGGGTGGGAATCGGTCATCTGAAATGGGGTGGGGGGCACAGGGCCACTGTATGTGCTGTCGTGCGTTGTGTGCAGAGGGCGACAGGGGCTTCCTCAGTTAATTCCGTTGACACCGGGCGGGTGTGGTCGGCCGGATTCGGGCTGTCGAAAAGCACCCAAGGTGCCCCAGGTCACTCGCTGCTGGTGACCAGTGTTCCCCTGGCCACGGCCTGCTCGGCGATGCCGTCCAGAGTCAGGCTCAGCGCCGCCCCCTCGGGCAGGTCCAGGGTCCCGTCCAGTGCGTACACGGTGAAGCGGTACTCGTGCACGTCTCCCTCCTCGGGGCACGGCGCCCCGTAGGCGGAGTCCCCGAAGGTGTTCTGGCCCAGCTTCGCGTTGCCCGGAACGGTGTTCTGGCGCAGCTCGACCAGCTGCGGGTCCAGGTCGTAGACCATCCAGAACACGACGGCGGCACCCGGGTCGTCCATCACCAGCGCGATCGAACCCACGTCGTCGGGCAGTCCCGACCAGCTCAGCGGCGGCGAGACCGGTTCGCCGTCGGCCTCGCACGTGTACGCGCTCGGGAGCGGCTGGGCCTCCTGCATCATCGGGCTGGTCACGTTGATGTCGGTGGGCATCTCGGCGCGCAGCTCCGAGGACATCCCGCAGCCGGTCGACGCCACCAGGGCGGCACCCGCCACGAGCGCTCCCACGCGGGCTCCGGGGGACGTTCGGGGTACGCCGTGCGCGGCGGTGGTCCGGAGGGAAGACAAGACCGGGGACAATGGGGCTCCTGCTGCACTTTCGGGCCAAAAGGCGAGACTCGCTGTACACCGGACACGACACCGGAGGGTCCGGGACGGTCACGGTGGAATCGCGTTCACCGGCTGCCGCGGCGGGCACCGGAACACGCTCCTGAGCGAACCTTACTGTGATCGGCCGCGACCACGGGATTCCGGAGCGCCGCCGGATCCGCGTCGCGCGGCCTCCGCCCGCGCCGGTGCCGCTGGTGCCGCTGGTGCCGCGCACGATATCGGCGGGCTTTCTCCCCGCGGATCGGAGATCATGGGTCGGTGCGGTTCTCTATTCTGGGCCCCCTCCAGGTGCACGACGCCTCGGGGCACCCCATCACCATCGGCGGCGCCCGCCTGCGCGCCCTCCTGACCCTGCTGCTGCTCCGCCCCGGCCAGCAGGTGGCCACCGAACAGCTCACCGACGCCATCTGGGGGGAGGACGTCCCCGCCGCCGCTGGCAACGCCCTCCAGGCCCTGGCCTCCCGCTTGCGCCGGGCCCTGGGGGAGGGGGCCCGCCTGCACGGTGACGCCTCCGGGTACCGGCTGGAGGTCGACCCCGGCCAGGTGGACCTGCACGAGTTCGAGCACCTGGCCGGGCACGGACGGGAACGGCTCCTGGCCGGCCGCCCCGAGCAGGCCGAACGCGCGCTGTCGGCCGCGCTCGATCTGTGGCGCGGCCCCGCCCTGCCCGACCTCACCGCCCGGGGCGTGGCCGAGCACGTCGCCCTGCGCCTGTCCGAGGCCCACCGCACCGCGCGCGAGGACCACCTGAGCGCACGCCTGGACCTCGGCCGCTTCGTCGCGGCACTGCCCGAGGCGGAGTCGCTGGCCGCCGGGGAACCGCACCGTGAACGCCCCGCCGAACTGCTGATGCGCGCCCTGGCCGGCAGCGGGCGCACCGCCGACGCCCTCGCCGCCTACGAGGGTTTCCGGGACCGGCTCGCCGAGGAACTGGGCCTGGACCCCTCCGAACACCTTCAGCAGGTCCACCTGAGCCTGCTCCGGGGTGAGTTCTCCGCCGGTGGACCCGCCACCGAGCCGCCCCCGCCGGCGGTCGTTCGCCTGCCCCGGCCGCTGACCAGCTTCGTGCCCCGAGAGGCCGAGGTACGCGCGGCCGTCACCCGGTTGTCCGGCTCCCGGCTGGTCACCCTCACCGGCCCCGGAGGCGCGGGTAAGACCCGCCTGGCCGTGGAGGCCGCCGCCACCCTGGTCGAGCACGCCCCCGAACTCGCCTCCGGCGGGGTCTGGTTCGTCGGGCTCGCCCCCGTGCGCCAGGGGACGGATCTGCCCGACGCCCTGGCGGCCGCCCTGGAACTGCGCGGACAGGCCATGATCCAGACGCGCACCGCCATGGCCCCGCAGACTCCGCTGGACCGGGTCCTCTCCTTCCTGAGCGAGCGCTCCGCACTGGTCGTGCTGGACAACTGCGAACACGTGGTGGACGACGCCGCCCGCCTGGTCGAGGTGCTCATGTCGCGCTGCCCGGACCTGCGCGTACTCGTCACGTCCCGCGAACCCCTGGGGGTCGGGGGCGAGAGCCTCCTGCCGGTGCCCTCGCTTTCCCCGCCGCCGAAGACCGCCGGGGTGGAGGAGGCCCGCTCCTACCCCGCCGTGACCCTGTTCACCGAACGCGCGGAGTCCGCGCTCCCCGGTTTCACCGTCGGACCCGACAACGTGGCCCACGTCGTCCGGATCGTCCGTGAACTGGACGGCATGCCGCTCGCGCTGGAACTTGCCGCGGCCCGGCTCCGCGTGATGTCGCCCGCCCAGCTCGCCGACCGCCTCTCCGACCGGTTCCGCCTGCTCACCGCGGGAAGCCGGTCAGCCCTGCCCCGGCACCGGACACTGCGCGCGGTGGTGGACTGGAGCTGGGAACTCCTCGGCGAACCCGAACGCCGCCTGCTGCGACGCCTGGCGGCCTTCCCCGGCGGGGCCACCCTGGAAGCGGTCGAACAGGTCGGCTCCGACCCGGGCGGCCCGCACGGGGTCGTCGCGGGCCACGATGTCTGGACGGTCCTGTTCGCCCTCGTGGACAAGTCGCTGGTGGTCGCGGAGACCCCCGACCGCGACGACGTCCCTCCCCGCTACCGGCAACTGGAGACGATCCGTGCCTACGCGGCCGAGCGCCTGACCGACAGCGGTGAGGAGGAGCGGGTCCGGGACGCGCAGGCCCGCTACGCGCGCGACCTGTGGCGGCGGGCCGACCCCGAACTGCGCGGCCCCGGGCAGCGGGCGTGGCTGGCCCGGCTCGGCGCGGAGGCCGACAACTGCGTGGCGGCCTTCCACTGGGCGGTGGAGCGGCGGGACACCGCCCTGGCCCTGGACCTGGTGGAGTGCTCCCAGTGGTACTGGACCCTCGACGAGCGCTGGGAACAGGTCAGCCGATGGGCGCGCCAGGTCGTGGAACTGGTGGGGGACACGCCCCCGCCCGGACACGAGACGGCCTACGCCAGCTGTCTGTTCCACATGTCGGGGGAGATGGGGGCGGGCCGCGCCGTGGTCATGGAACGGCTCGACCGGGTGGACAAGATCCTGGCCGATTCGGGACAGCGCGCCGAGGAGCACCCCGTGCTCGTCCTCAGCCTCGTCTACCGGGCGATGACGGACGGCCGTCCGAGCAGCCGGGCCCGCACGCGTCTGGAGGAGAGTGTCGGACGCCAGGACGATCCCTGGACCCGGGCGATCACGTACCTGATGCTCGCCCTGCTGGACGCGGTCTTCGGGGAGGCCGAGCGCGCCCTGGAACGGGCCACGGCCGCGCTCGGCCAGATGCGCGAACTCGGGGAGGTGTGGGGGCAGAGCAACGCCCTCGTCCAGCTGGTGGACGTTACCCGCTTCACCGACCTCGAACGCTGCCACCGCCTGCTCACCGAGGGGATAGAGCTGGCCGGGGACAGCGGCCTGGACGGGACGTTGGCCATGTTCCACACCCGCCGGGCCCAGATCCTCACCGACATGGGCGAGGTGGAGGAAGCCGAGCAGGACCTCAAACAGGTCGCGGGGAGTTCGGTCGAAGAGACCCACCTGGTGTCGCTCCGGCTCACCCAGATCATGTGGCTGCGCGCCGCGGGCCGCAGGGACGAGGCGCGCCGGCTGATGGACGAGACCGAGCCCGCCGTGGCCGCTCTGGGCGGGTTCGCCCCGGCCTACATCGAACCCAGCTGGCGGATCCAGTCGGCCTACCTGGCCTGGGAGGAGGGTGATCCCGACCGGGCGTGGAAGGACGCGGGCCGGGCCTGGTGGCTGTCCCGGTACGGACTGGGCAGTGTCAGTTCCGATGTCCTGGACGCCTTCGCGGTTCTGACCGCGGAGGAGGACCCGGAGCGGGCCGCGCTCATGCTCGGCTACGCCGCCCGGCTGCGCGGGGTCGCCGACACCACCACCCCCAAGGTGCGGCGGGTCCGTGAACAGCTGCGGGAGCGTTTGGGAGAGGAGGGCTTCACCCGGCTCACGGGCGAGGGGGAGGGCACCGAGCGGGAGGCGGCCCGCAGCCGGGTGGCGGAGTGGCTCGCCCCGATCGTGCCGGACGATGTCGACCTCGGCGACTGGGCGTACTGAGCACGCCGGTGTGTCGGCGTGCCCAGCACACCCCTCGCACACGGGGGTCTACCGCGGCCTCAGGTGCGGCGGCGGTAGGCCCACACGGCCAGCGGGAAGAAGATCGCCGTGATCACGACGGTCCACACCAGCGTCCAGGCGACCGGCCCGGCGACGTCACCGCCGAGCATCAGTCCGCGCATGGCGTCCACCACGTGGGTGACGGGGTTGTTGGCCGCGATCGGCGCCAGCCAGCCCGGCATGTCGTCGGGCGAGACGAAGGTCGAGCTGCCGAAGGTCAGCGGGAACAGCAGGATCATCGCGAAGGACTGCACGGCCATCGGCGTGCGCACGATCATGCCCACGAAGGCCGACATCCAGCACAGCGCGAACGCGAAGAGCAGCACCAGCGCGCTGGCCAGCAGCACACCGACGGCACCGCCCTCGGGGCGGAATCCGATCGCCAGGCCCACCACCATCACCATCACCACGGTGATCGCGTACCGGACCAGGTCGCCCAGGATGGCGCCGATCAGCGGAGCCGACCGCGCGATGGGCAGGGAGCGGAAGCGGTCGAAGATCCCCTTCTCCACGTCCTGGCTCAGGCTGAAGCCCGTGCCCATCGTGGCGAAAATGACCGACTGCGCGATGATCCCCGGCATGAGGAAGTCGCGGTAGGTCTGCCAGTCGCCCATCATCGCCTGTCCGAAGACGAAGACGAACAGGGTCACGAACATGACCGGCTGCAGCATCAGCCCGAAGACCTCTTCGGGGTTGGCCTTGATCTTCAGGACGCTGCGCCAGGTGAGCTGAAGCCCGTGCTGGACCGTGGCCAGCGGGGTGATGTTGGCCGGAGCCACCGTCACACCCTGCTGAAGCGTCCGGGGCCGGGTCGACACGGCACTCATGCGGGGGTCCCTTCGTTCGCGGGCCGGCCCGCGGTCTCGTCTTCGGCGGTGTGGCCGGTCAGGGCGAGGAAGACCTCGTCCAGGCTCGGCTTGCGCAGGGAGAGCTCGGCCACGGCCACGCCCTGCTCGTCCAGGCGGCGCACGGTCTCGGGTAGCACGTTCACGTCGGTGACCGCGACGCTGACGAGCAGACCGTCCGCGGTGGCGGGGGTACTGGTCACGGCCTCCACGATCCGGGTGGCCAGCGGCAGCTGGCCGGGATCGACGGTGCGCAGCTGCAGCACCTGGTTGCCCGCGTGGTTCTTCAGCTCCTCGGGCGTGCCCCGGCTGATCACCTTGCCGTGGTCCAGCACGAGGAGGTCGTCGGCGAGCTGGTCGGCCTCCTCCAGGTACTGGGTGGTGAGCAGCACGGTCACCCCGTCGCCCACCAGGTCGCGCACCACCTCCCACAGGCCGTTGCGGCTGTGCGGGTCCAGACCGGTGGTCGGCTCGTCCAGGTACAGCAGCGCGGGGCGGCCCACCAGGCTCGCCCCCAGGTCCAGGCGGCGGCGCATCCCGCCGGAGTAGGTCTTGGCGGGGCGGTCGGCGGCGTCGGACAGCCCGAAGCGCTCCAGCAGCTCCTTGGCCCTGGCCCGGGCGTCGGCACGGCCGAACCCGAGCAGGCGGGCGATGAGCACCAGGTTCTGGGCACCGGTCAGCTCGGCGTCGACCGCCGCGTACTGGCCGGTCAGCCCGATCTGGCGGCGGACCTCGTGCGGCTGGCTGACCACGTCG
Organism: Nocardiopsis metallicus; assembly: GCF_014201115.1. Taxonomy (GTDB): domain Bacteria; phylum Actinomycetota; class Actinomycetes; order Streptosporangiales; family Streptosporangiaceae; genus Nocardiopsis; species Nocardiopsis metallicus. The sequence goes on along the minus strand of NZ_JACHDO010000001.1, from coordinate 2,650,522 downwards.
AAGCCGCCCACGGTGGCGTGCCCGCCGTCCGGTCTGAGCAGTGTGGACAGAATGCGGACGGTCGTGGTCTTCCCGGACCCGTTGGGCCCCAGAACGCCTAGCACGGCGCCCGTCCTGGCCGTCAGGTCCACTCCGTCCAGGGCGGTCTTGCCCTTGAAGTGCTTGACCAGACCCTCCGCGCGGATGGCGTCAGTCATCAGTCCTCCGTTATCAGCGTCTGTTCACAAGTGTGCCGACCTGCACTGACAAAACGCTGACAGCCCGGGTCGCCCCGCCCTGACACCATCGGTGTCCAACGCTGGCAGGACACCAACCCCTAGACTCTTGCCTGTGATGAACACCCCGCCGCACGACGCCATTCCTCCCTCGGAGGAGCCCTCCGAACCGCCCGCGTCGACCGAGGTCGCGCGATTGCGGCCACCGTTGCGGAGGGTGAGCGGACGGGCGATCGGGGTGTGGACCCTGCGGCTGATCTTCGGGTCGCTGTTCAACCTGGTCCTGCTGAGCCTGGTCGCCTGGGCGGTCAGTTCGGCCCCCTGGGGCTGGATCCCCGGGTGGGCCTCGGAGAACGCCCGGGTGTTGCCGGTGGCCTACTTCGTGTACGCGCTGGCCAAGATCGCGATCGTGCCGTCCTGGCGCTACCGGGTTCACCGCTGGGAGGTCAGCGACGACGTCATCTACACCCGGGTGGGCTGGATCAGCCGCGCCTGGCAGCTGGTCCCGGTCAACCGGTTGCAGACCGTGGACCACACCCAGGGGTGGCTGGAGCGGGTCTTCGACGTGGCCACGCTGAAGGTCCAGACCGCCTCCTTCGCCGGTTCCTCGACCATCGAGGGGCTGGACTCCGACGAGGCGCGCAGACTCAGCGAAGAGCTGGCCCTGCGCGCCGGGACCCTGCGGGACGACGCGACCTGATGGACCGATACCACGGACAGCCCGAACCCGACCCGGACCCCTACGGCTCCGACCCGGATCCCTACGGCTCCGACCCGGACCCCGTCGGCCCCGCCCCCGCCGATCCCGCCGATCCCGCCGGACCCGCCGAGCCCGAACCGGGCGGAGCGGGTGCGGGAGCCGGTGGTTGGGTTGCGCCGGGCAGTACCTCCTCCACCGCCGCGGCGCCCGAGCCCGGGCCGGGGGCCGCACCCGCTCCGGGGGCCGCGCCGTGGTCCCCACCCGGGGCGGGGACCGTGCCAGGCGCCACGCATGGGGATCCGCCCGGCGGCCATGCGTACCCCGGGCACCCTCACCCGGAGCATGCCGGGCCACCCGCTGCCCAGGGCCCGACTTTCACCGAAGGCCCGCACGCCTACGGTGGGCAGCCCCGTTCCTGGTGGGGTGAGACCCCGGGTGAGCCCGTGCCCGGCTTCGGCGCCGAGAGCGCCCGGCAGCTCAGCCCGCGCAGCATGGTCGTCGGGCCGATCAACCAGCTCAAGAGCCTCCTGCTGCCCGTCCTCGCCGGTCTGGTGATCGGCGGGTTCAACCCGTGGCTGCTGACGGCCACCGGGATGGGCGTCATCGCTCTGCTGGTCGGCGGGCTGGTCACCTGGAAGACGTTCCGCTACGAGGTGGGCGAGGACCGGATCGAGATCCGCAAGGGCCTGATCCGGCGTTCGCGCCGCACGATCCCGCTGGAACGGGTACGGGGAGTGGACGTCACCAGCACCCTGCTGCACCGGATGCTGGGCGTGGCGGTGGTGCGGATCGAGGCGGCCGCGGGTTCGGTCGGCGACACCGAGGACGGCAAGCTCGACGCCGTCTCCACGCAGGAGGCGGAGCGGCTGCGCCGGGTCCTGCTGCACCGCAAGGCCGTGCTCACGGAGAAGGAGGCGGGGGAGGCGGAGGCCACCCCTGAGGCACCGGGAGGGGAAGGCGAGAACGGTGTCCCGGCCGCCGCGCACACGCCCCTGGACGCAGACGTCGCCGACGACACCGTCACCCACTTCACGATGCCCCGGTCCTGGTACCTGTACGGGGCGCTCAGCCTGGGGTACCTGCTGACCCCGTTCGTGGTCCTGGCCACCCTGTTCGGCATGGTCCAGCAGTCGGCCGGGCAGTTGGCCACCGACTACTTCGTCGACTGGGTGACCAGCACGGACCGCGCCTTCCTGATGGTGTTCGGGACGGCGGCCGTCGGGGTGCTGGTGCTGTTGATGCCGGTCTTCGCGGTGGCCTCCTACGCGCTCACCCACTGGGGTTTCTCCCTGAAGGAGCGGGACGGCTCCCTGGTCGCTGAGCGGGGCCTGTTCACCCGGCGCAGCGTCACCCTGGAGAAGCGGCGGATCCGCGGGTACGAGCTGCTGGACAGCCCTCTCGAACGTACGCGCGGGGCGGTGGGGCTGCGCGCCATCGTCACTGGGCTGGGAGACGCGGCCACGCGGGCGGTCCTGCTGCCGGTCGGCCCGCGCTCGCGGGTGGAACCGGTGCTGGACCGGGCTCTGGCGCTGTTCCGCGCGCCCCTGACCCGGCATCCCCGGGCGGCGCTGTACCGCCGTCTGACCCGGGCGGTGCTGCCCTTCGCGGTGGTGGCGGCCGCTGCGGCGGCTCTGGACATCACCTGGCTTGTGGTGACCGCCGCAGTGCTGGCCCTGCTGGGCGTACCGCTGGGCATCGACCGCTACCGCTCGCTGGGCCACGGTTACGACGGCGAACACGTGAGCGTACGTTCGGGATCGCTGTCCCGTTCGCAGGCCACGGTGGAGCGGTCGGCGGTGATCGGGTGGACCTGGACCCAGACCCTCTTCCAGCGCCGCTCCCGCCTGGCCGACCTCCAGGTCACCGTGGGCGCGGGCACGGGCGGCTACACCGCCCAGGACGCCGCCCTGGACGAGTCCGTGGCCTTCGCCGCGCGGATCACCCCGGAGATGGTGCGCCCCTTCCTGGCCCAGCCGGAGGACGAGCCGCGCCCGAGCGGACAGCGGGCGAGCAGTCGTGGCCCGAGCACTCGGGACCCGGGTGGCCAGGGAGAGAACGGACCAGGCCACCGGGAGTGAGCACGAAGGGGAGGGCGGTCACCGCGCGGTGACCGCCCTCCCCTTCGTACTCTCACGTCTGCTCGTTCGTTCTCTCAGGGCTGTTCAGTCGTTCTTCTTGGAACCGAACATGATCTCGTCCCAGGACGGCACCGAGGCGCGGCGTCCGCGGCCCTTGCGTTTGGCCGCTCCGCCGCCGGGCGAGCCGTTGGCCGCGGCCGGAACGGCCGGGGCCGTGGGCGGGGCCTGCTCCGCGGCGCGGCGCGGTGTTCCCTTGTCGTTGAGGTCGATGGTGGCCCGGCGGCGGCGCGGACGCTGCTGCTGGGTCTCCTCGGCGGCCGGGGCCTCCTCGGTCTCGGCCTCGGGCTCGGGGCCCGGGGCGGGTCGGGCATCCAGCCAGTCCGGCGCCGCGGGCCGCTGCCGGGGCTCGGGGCGCCTGGGTTCGGAGGGCTCAGAGGCCTCGTGCGCGACGGGACCGGGCTCCTCGAAGAACTGCCTGCGGGGTTCGGTCTCGTACCGCTCGGGTTCGGGCTGGCGGGGCTCGTGTCCGCGGGGCTCGGGGCGCGCGGGCGGTGCCTCGACCGGGTCGGCGAAGCGCTGGTGGGCAGCCGGCTCGGACCGGGCCGCGGCGGGCCGCGGGGTCTGCGGCAGCGGCGCCGCGGGCGGGGCCTCACCACGGCGCTCGGCGAATCGCTCGCTGGGCCGGTCCAGAGGCCGGCGGGGTGCGGGCTCAGGCTCCGGCGGGGCCTGGCGCTGGCGCTCCTCCCGCAGTGGCACCCCGAACTGGTCGGTCTCGGGTCGGCGCGCGACCGGACGCAGCGGTTCGTCCAACGGCGTGTCCTGCGCGGGCGACAGGCGGCGCGGGGCGACGTGGTCCGGGCGTCGCTCAGCGGCGGACTGGGCGTCCAGGCGGGGCAGGTCGGCGGTGGCCTCGTTGCGGCGCGGGGTGAAGGGTGTGACGTTCGTGCTGGGAGCGGGTGCCGCGTCCAGGGGTTCGTTGGAGGAGAACCGGGCGGCCTCCTCGTCAGCGGGCGTGACGCTGTTGTGTCTGGGCTCGTACAGCCAGTGGGCGACACGCTCGTCGCCGCCGTGCAGGAAGACCAGCTTCAGCTGCCAGGAGCGGTCCTCCCGCTTCCACGAGTCCCAGGCGGCGTCGCCGGTCTCCAGCTGGTGGGCGCCGATCCTCTTGGTGACCAGGTCGCCCAGGGAGGGGCCCGGCGAGGCGTCGTTCGGTGAACGCACGGTGGCTCGCTGGGCCTGCTGCGCGATGTACTCGCGCTCCTGGAGGACGGGTCCCTCGAACCAGCGCACCCGTTCGATGGGTATCCCGGAGATCTCGGAGATGGCCTCCGCGGTCTCGCCGGACCGGATGCGGGCCTGGATTTCCTTGGGGCGCAACGGATTCTCCACTTCGATCTCGTACTGGCCGAGCCGGGAGAACTGGCCGCGTACTGCGGCACGGAGGCGGTCGTCGACGGGCAGCATGAAACGGGTGCCACGGCCGGTGCTGGCGAGCACCAGGTAGGTGCCGTCCTCACTCACGGCCACGAGGCGAAGCTCGTGCATCGCCCTCCCTTTCGCGTCCCGTCGAGGGTTGGTCTGGCGGACCGTCCCCCGCGTTCTCCAAGTCTGGTCGGCCGACAACTGTTCGGCCAGTACCGCGCCCGGCATGTCCGAACTGTGCCCGCCTCCCGGCCCGTGGTGGGCACCACGGTGGGAGCTGCCCCGGGGTTCCGGGGCCCTCACGGTCGCTTCCGCTGCCAATCTTGACACGCTGAACCTTCCGCGACCGGGAGCGATCGTGGGGGAATGTCGCCGATCCCGCGCGAAGGCTCCGCGGTGATGGTATCCCGGGGACCTCGAATCACCCCAGGTCTGGGAAAAACTCCGATCTCGGACCAGGTCCAAACTTGACGTCTCCTGCCGTTCGCAACTCGACACGCCGATGGATGCCACACAGTGATCCTTCTTATTTCATGGCGTTATCAGTGACCAGTTCCCCTTATGGTGAAGTTTCCACTTATGGGCTTTATGTGGAGTTAGGGGCTTGCGGGAGCATCTGCCCCATCACACGCCCATCCCACGACCATGAGCCGCACCTCCCCCGTGCGCGGCCGACACCAAGGGGGGACCGCACCATGCCAAGACCCGACCACGGGGACGAGTTCGAGGAGGAAGGGGCGGGCGCGCAGGAGGACAAGGGCAAGAAGAAGCGCATCGACCTGAGCGTGGCGCAGGTCGCCGGGGCCGGTGTCGCGACGCTGACCGCCGCCACCGCGGCCTCCTACCTCAACGTCTACGGCACCGTCATCGGTACCGGCGTCATGGCGGTGCTCAGCACCTCTGCGGCCCCCGTGATCCAGCACTGGCTCACCCGCAGCGGCGAGCAGGCCAAGGAACTGGCGGAGAAGAAGACCGCCAAGCAGAACGGCGTGCGGGCCCTGGTCGACACCGAGGCCGAAGCCGCTGCGGAGGAGGCCGCACGGGACGCGGCCGAGGCCGGAACCGGCCCCACGGGTTTCGACACCGGAGCCACCCGGGTCGCGGACCCCGACGCCCCCAACCCCTTCGGTTTCCCCGCCGACCCCGACGCCACCAGGACGATGGCCATGCCCGTGGTGGGGCTGGACCTGCCGGGGCAGACCGTCGCTCACGGCTTCGGCAACCCCAAAGACCCCACGCAGGCGGGCGGACCGCCGTTCGCCGACGCCACCGAACTCCTGCCCCAGGTCGGCGACCCCGGCGACCCCGGCGATACGCGGTACCCGGACGGCTCGGCCGAGGACGCGGACGGCGCGATCGGCGATGAACGCCCCAAGCGCGGTTGGAAGACGGTCGTCATCTCGGCCGCGGTGGTGTTCACCCTGGTCATGCTGGTGATCCTGGCTTTCGAGCTGCTCACCGGGCGCTCGTTGACCGCCTGGACGCAGGGCCAGGACGAGCCCACCTCTCCTTCGCTGTTCGGCGGCCAGTCCTCGCAGGCGCAGGACGGGGAAGAGGCTCCGCAGACCACCGAGGGGGATCAGCCGGAGACGGGGAGCGGGACCGGAACCCAGCCACAGGGGACCGACGCTCCCGTGGAGTCCGAGCCCATCGCGCCCCCGGGCGAGCCTCAGCCCGAGGCGCCCGGCGGCGGTGCGACCGACCCCGCGGAGCCGCCAGCGGGCGGCGGGGAACCGGCGGAGCCGGGCGGCGGGGAGGCGCCCGACCCCGGGACGGAGCACCCTCCCGAGGGTGACGCTCCCGCCGAACCCGCCCCGGTGGCCCCCAACGGCTAGCCCCGGCGCACACGGTCTCCGGTACACGCGAACCGTCCCCCGGCCCTCGACGAGACGAGGGCCGGGGGACGTTGCGTCAGGGGTGACCCGTTAACCGAACACCTTGTCCAGGTAGGCGTTGCCGAAGCGGCGGTGCGGGTCCACCCGGTCGCGAACCGCCAGAGCGTCGTTCAGGCGCGGGTACACGCCCTCCAGGTACGCGCGGTCGCGGGTGTGCAGCTTGCCCCAGTGCGGCCGTCCGCCCACCGAGGTGAAGACCGCCTCCAGGTCTGCGAAGTAGGCCTCATAGGGCGTTCCCTTGTACATGTGCACCGCGACGTAGGCGGTCTCGCGCTCGTAGGCGGTGGACAGCCACACGTCGTCGGCCGGGGCGAAGCGCACCTCCACCGGGAAGCTCACCCGGTGGTCGCCGCGGTCCACGATCGACCGGGCCTCGCGCAGCACGTCCGCCGCGTGCTCGGCCGGGATCGCGTACTCCATCTCCACGAAACGCACGTCGCGCACGGACGCGAACACCTTGTGCGATACGTCGGTGTAGGTTCGCGCGGACAGCGCGCGGGAACTGATCTGGTTGACCTTCGGCACCACCGAGGGGAAGCGTCGGCATACCCGGTTGATCCGGTCGAAGAGGGTGTTCGACAGGAAGTCGTCGTCCAGCCAGCTCTTGAAGGCCGACAGCGGAGCGGCTGGCCCCTGCGTGATGTTGTTGCGCTTGGTGTTGGTGTTCCCGGTGTGCGGGAACCAGAAGAACTCGAAGTGGTCGTTCTTCGCGCGCAGCTCGGGCAGGCGCTCCAACACCTCGTCCAGGGGCATGGGCTCCTCCTGGGCGTGCAGCAGGAATGCCGGGCGGACCGCGAAGGTCAGCGCCGTCACCACGCCGAAGGCGCCCAGACCCACCCGGGCGGCGTGGAACAGGTCCGGGTCGCGCTCCGCCGAGCACTCGACCACGGAGCCGTCGGCCAGTACCAGCTCCAGTCCCACGACCTGACTGGCCAGTCCGCCCGCGTCGCGTCCGGTGCCGTGGGTGCCGGTCTGCACCGCGCCGGAGACGGTCTGCACGGCGATGTCGCCCATGTTGGCCAGGGCCACGCCGTGCGCGGCCAGGGCGTCGTTGAAGTCGCACAGGGGCAGCCCGGCCTCGACCGTGGCGGTGCCCGCCACCGGGTCGATCGACCGCACACCCGTCAGGGAGGTGGGGGCCAGGAGCAGGCCGTCGGTGATGGCCACGTCGGTGAAGGAGTGCCCGGAGCCGACCATGCGCACGCACAGGTCGTCGGCGTCCGCCGACCTGACCGCGGCGGCGACCTCCTCGGTGTTGTTGGGGGTAGCCGTTCGGCGTGGGCGGGCCTGGTGGGTGCCGGCCCAGGTGTGCCACAACACATCAGTCATGCGGTGACATTACCCATCAGTCACTTATGTGACCAGACCGGGAGTGTCCCTGGTCACGGAAGGTACGAAAGTCCCAACACTCAGGGCGGGGGCGGATCGAGGAGGTCCCCGGGAGCTGGTTTCATGAGGTGCATGAGGCCTTACGACGCGTTTTTGCTGATCTCCTTCGGTGGCCCGGAGGGCGAGGACGAGGTCATCCCGTTCCTGGAGAACGTCACCCGCGGGCGCAACATCCCCCGCGAGCGGTTGGCGGAGGTCGGTGAGCACTACTTCCTCTTCGGTGGAGTGAGCCCGATCAACCAGCAGTGCCGGGACCTGCTCGCCGCCATCACCACCGACTTCGACGCCAACGGCATCGACCTGCCGATCTACTGGGGCAACCGGTTCTGGGAACCGATGCTCACCGACACCCTCGCGCAGATGAAGAAGGACGGCATCCGCCGTGTGCTGGCGCTGCCGACCTCCGCGTACTGCAACTGGTCCAGCCGGACCGCCTACCACGAGGACATCGAGCGAGCCCTCGCCGGCCTGGGCGAGGACGCGCCCGAGGTCGACCTGATCCGCCCCTTCTACGATCACCCCGGGTTCATCGAACCCCTCGTGGAGTACACCCAGGCGTCCCTGGACAAGCTCCCCGCCGACCAGCGGGAGGGCGTGCGCCTGCTGTTCTCCGCGCACTCCATCCCCAGCGCCATGGCCGAGGCCAGCGGTCCTCCGGGGCACGGCTTCGGCCCGGAGGGCGCCTACGGGGCCCAGCTCGCCGAGGCGGCCCGTCTGGTGGTCGAGCGCCTGGACCGCGCCTACCCCTACGAGCTCGTCTACCAGAGCCGCAGCGGCCCGCCCAGCCAGCCCTGGTTGGAGCCCGACGTCAACGACCGGATGGAGGAGCTCGCCGAGGAGGGCGTGCCCGCCGTGGTGGTCATCCCGCACGGGTTCGTCTCCGACCACATGGAGGTCAAGTTCGACCTCGACGTGGAGGCCCGCGACACCGCCAAGAAGCTGGGCATCGGCTACGAGCGCGCGCTCAGCCCCGGCACGCACCCCGCGTTCGTGTCCATGGTGACCGAGCTGGTCCGCGAGTACACCGGCCGCGGAGAAGAGCACAAGCTCGCCTCCCTGCCGCCCTGCGCCGGAGGAAGCGGTCAGTGCTGCAAGCAGCGCTGACCCGGTGGAGCGCAAACGGCCGCGATTGGCCTAGCGCCTGTTCCGAGCGCTCTCCTGACGCTCGGTGAACCCGCCCGCGTCCGGGACGGCGCCCTCGCCGCTGTCCCGGACGCGCTCTCCGGGAGAGGCTGAGTCAACAATGTTGACGCCCTTGACGTGGGGAAACGTGAAAAGGGGTGGTGACCGGGTTCACTGTCCCGGATAAGGTCGTCCCAGACCACAAGTCGACGGTTTCTGGAGATTCCCCTTGGTTCGTTCCTGGTATGAACTGCCGGAGTACGTTCGCCTGCGCCGCGTGAACGGGCTGCGCCTGTCCCCGGACGGCACCCGCCTCGTCGCGCCCGTGAGCGACATCGCCCCCGACGCCAAGTCCTTCCGCAGCGCCCTGTGGGAGATCGACACGGCTCCCGAGTCCGAGGGCGGGCGCGCCCCCCGGCGCCTGACCCGCTCCACCAAGGGCGAGTCGGGCGCGGAGTTCCTCCCCGACGGCTCGGTACTCTTCAGCACCGGCCGAGCCGACCCCGAGGCCAAGGGGGAGGACAAGCCCAAGTCCGCCCTGTGGCTGTTGCCCGCCGACGGCGGCGAGGCCCGCCAGGTCGCTTCCCGGCCCGGCGGCGTGGGCGCCTTCACGGTCGCCCGCGACTCCGGACTGGTGGCCTTCACCGGAAGGGTCCTGCCCGGGTCCGAGGACGACGAGGCCGACACCGAGGCCCGCAAGGCCCGCGAGGAGGCCGGGGTCACCGCGATCCTGCACGAGGCCCTGCCCGTGCGCTCCTGGGACAGCGACGTCGGCCCGGACCACCCCCGCGTCTTCACAGCCACCCCGCCCGAGGACGAGGACGCCCGCCTCGGCGAGCCCCGCGACCTCACCCCCGACGCCGGCCTGTCCCTGCTGGGCGCCTCCCCGGCGCTCACTCCGGACGGCTCCACCCTGCTGACCAGCTGGTCCGTGCCCACCTCCGGCGGCTCCCGCCGCGATGAGGTCGTCGCCATCGACGTCGCCACCGGCGAGCGCCGCACCATCGCGGGCGGTCCGGACGCCGGCTTCGAGTTCGGCTCGCCCGTGCCCTCCCCGGACGGCACCAGGGTCCTGGTCCACGCCAACGACGAGGGCAGCTACGACGGCGAGCCCCGCAACGCCACGCTGTGGATCACCGACCTGGCCACCGGCGAGGGCCGCGACCTGCTGCCCGACCACGAGCTCTGGCCCCAGGGCTACGCGTGGTCGGCGGACTCCAGCACGGTCTTCCTGGTCGCCGACGAGAACGGCCGCCGCCCGGTCTTCCGCCTGGACGTGGCCACCGGCGCGCTCACCCGCATCACCGGCGACCACGGCGCCTACAGCGCGCTGAACCCGTCCCCGGACGGGCGCTACGTCTACGCGCTGCGCGACGCCTGGGACGCTCCGCCCGCCCCGGTCCGGCTGGACGCCGACGCCGTCGACGGCCAGCCCGTCCACCTGCGCACTCCCGGCTCCGAGCTGACCATGCCGGGCACGCTCACCGAGATCGAGACCACCGCGGACGACGGCACCCGGATCCGGTCGTGGCTGGTACTGCCCGAGGAGGCCTCGGCGGACTCGCCCGCACCGCTCATGCTCTGGGTCCACGGCGGTCCGTACATGAGCTTCAACGGCTGGTCCTGGCGCTGGAACCCGTGGCTGCTGGCCGCCCGGGGCTACGCGGTGCTGCTGCCGGATCCCGCGCTGTCCACCGGCTACGGCCAGGACATGCTCCGCCGGGCCTGGGGCCAGTGGGGCCCGCGCACGCACGCCGACGTCATGGCGATCACCGACGCCGCCGAGGCCCGCGAGGACATCGACGCCGAGCGCACCGCCATGATGGGCGGCTCCTTCGGCGGCTACATGGCCAACTGGATCGCCGGGCACACCGACCGGTTCAAGGCGATCGTCTCGCACGCCTCCCTGTGGCAGCTGGACGGGTTCAGCGGCACCACCGACTACCCGCCGGTGTGGGAGAACGAGTTCGGCACCCCGCTGGCCCAGCCTGAGCGCTACCAGCTCAACTCGCCGCACCTGCACGCTGACAAGATCCGCACCCCGATGCTGGTCATCCACGGTGACAAGGACTACCGGGTGCCGATCGGCGAGGGCCTGCACCTGTGGCGCGACCTCCTCCTGCACGGGGTCGACGCGAAGTTCCTGTACTTCCCGGACGAGAACCACTGGATCCTGAGCCCGGGCAACGCCCAGATCTGGTACCAGACGATCTTCGCCTTCCTGGACCACCACGTCCACGGAAAGGAGTGGACCAAGCCCGAGCTGCTCTAGCTTTCGCGGCTCGCGGGAGCGCACACCCGAGAGGGTCCCGGCGGGGGCGGGGTCCAACGGTGGTCGCAACACCCCGGCCCCGGGGGGTTGCGACCACCGTGTCGTTTCTCCAAGCGGGAACCGGACCGGCCGGTCAGCCGTGGCCCCTGCGTCCCTCGGGCGCTCCGCCGTTGGGAACAGTGCCGCGGTGGGGACCATCGACTGAGGGGAGCGCGGCGTAGAGTTCGTTGGCGGAAGCGTCCAGGCACGACCGGGCCCGGGCGGCCACGAGCGGAAAGGGCACCAGTGAGCACCATCCAGTCCCCACACGACCCGGAGAAACTGCGGGACCTGGCCGTCGCGGTGGCGGCGGAGGCCGGAGAGCTCGCGGCCAAGGGGCAGGAGGGCATCACCGTCCTGGACACCAAGTCCAGCCCCACCGACGTCGTCACCGAGATGGACCGGGCGACCGAGGACCTCATCAGGGACCGGCTGCTCGCGGCCCGCCCGCACGACGCGGTGCTCGGCGAGGAGGGCGGCGGCATCGAGGGCAGCAGCGGGGTCCGCTGGGTCGTCGACCCCATCGACGGCACCGTCAACTACCTGTACGGGAGCCCCGACTGGGGGGTGGCCGTCGGCGCGGAGGTCGACGGGCAGGTCGTGGCGGCCGCCGTCCACCTGCCCGTCCACGGGCAGATGTTCGAGGCGGTCCTGGGCGGCGGGGCCAGGCTCGGCGGGCGGGCCCTGCGCGCGCCCGAGGCGGTGCCGTTGGACCGGGCGCTGGTCGCCACCGGCTTCGGATACTTCCCCCAGCGCCGCCTCCAGCAGGCGAAGGTCCTCACCGAGGTGATCCCGCTGGTGCGGGACATCCGCCGGGGCGGTTCGGCCGCGGTGGACATCACCGGGATGGCCACCGGCCGCTACAACGCCTACTACGAGCGCGGGCTGCACCTGTGGGACTGGGCCGCACCGGGCCTGGTCGCCAGTGAGGCCGGGCTGCGGGTGGGGGGTCTGCGCGCCGGGCCGCCCAGCAACGATCTGGTGATCGTCGCCCGCCCCGGCCTCTACGAGGAGCTGGACGCGCTGCTGGCCCCGCTCGGCGCCGACACGGACGGCTGACCCCGGGCGAACGAGAACCGGGAACACGCCGGGGTCGTGAACACAGGAAGGCCCCGGGCGCGGGGAGCGCCCGGGGCCTGGGGGAGACGGGGTCGGAACACCCGAGCGGTTGCCCGCCCCGTCCCTGCGCTGCCGGTCCCCGGCCCCTCAGGGGCAGGGGACGGCGTCGGCCGCTCCGGTCAGGAGTGGGCGTCGACGCCGTTGCGAGCCGCGATGCGGTAGAGATCCTCGAGCTCCGACGCATGGGTGTCGGCAAGGAAGTCGTCCCCGGCGGCCTGCGCCGATTCGAGCGACCGATAGGTCTCGCTGATACGGACCTTGATCTCCGCCATGAACTCGCCCATTGCACCTCTTCCAGGGGTAGGCACCGGGACATGGTGATGCCCCGGTGTAATCCGTATGCGCACGCCTTCGCGTCCGCACGAATCGAAGTCGTCACGACCCTGTGACATGCGTGCTCGTCGCGGTCCGGGAGGGTGCCCGGTGTCCACGCGTGCGTCTCCTACCTCTACCGCACTGTGATCCACGTCAAACGCCCACCCCCCGCGCGTGATCCTTCCGTAACTTCCATCGACGGCGGAAGGTCATTCCGCAGGGTGGAAAAGTCCGCCTCAGGGGTGATTCGGGCGTCGGGGTGCCCGGTCGGACCCGGGGCGGCTCGCGTGCTTGGGGTGAGTGATGTAAAAGAGTGTCACAAGACACATTTCCCGAATGGGCCTTGTGCTTACTTGTTTCTTATTCTTGATGTGTCAGATTTGAGATGTGCGGGGTTGAGCCGCCGCCGACGGTTGGGGGATTCGTCGGCGGCGGCCGCCCCGTGCTCAGGGGAGTTGCGAAGCTCCCGGTTCAGCGCCCGTGTCACACGGGGTCGAGGAGAAGGACTCTCCGGAGTCCACGGGTTTACCGTCTCCTTACCTCCACTGTGAGAGAACGGTTGACGCGGCCGGGACCAAGAACGCCGCTGCCGGTGTGTTGGGGGATGCGCCGGCAGCGGCCCCCTTTTTGTTTCCAGACACCGACGCTCTAGAGGGACAACGTTGCGCGTACTCGTGGTCGAAGACGAACGGGTCCTGGCCGACGCAGTGGCCGTCGGACTGCGACGGGAGTCCATGGCGGTCGACGTCGTCTACGACGGGGACGCCGCCCTCGAGTACACCGCGGTCAACGACTACGACGTCGTCGTGCTGGACCGCGACCTCCCCGGCACCCACGGCGACGACGTCGCCCGCTCCCTGGTCAACGAGAGCTACAACGGCCGCATCCTGATGCTCACCGCCTCCGACGGGGTCCAGGACAAGGTCGATGGCCTCACCCTGGGGGCCGACGACTACCTGGCCAAACCCTTCGCCTTCGCCGAGCTCATCGCCCGCGTGCACGCCCTGGGACGCCGCTCGGCACCGCCGCTGCCGCCCGTCCTGGAACGGGGCGGCATCACCCTGGACCCGGCCAACCACCAGGTGCACCGCGAGGGCCGCGAGGTCCCGCTCACGCCCAAGGAGTTCGCGGTCCTGCAGGTGCTCATGCGCGCCCAGGGAACCGTGGTCAGCGCCGAGGGCCTGCTGGAGAAGGCCTGGGACGAGAACGCCGACCCCTTCACCAACGTCGTCCGGGTCACCGTCATGACCCTGCGCAAGAAACTCGGTGACCCGCCGGTCATCCAGACCGTCCCGGGGGCGGGGTACCGCTTGTGAGACCGGGGGAGCGCCCAGAGCCAGGGCAGGTCGAACCCACGCGTCCCGGGGACACGGGGACCTGGCGCAGCCTGAACTCCGTCGCTCCGGGCGGATCCGGCGGGGAACGCTCCACCGCCCACGCCACGGTGCACCGCTTCACGGACAACCTGAGCCTGCGCGCCCGCCTCACCCTCATCTACGGGATGCTCTTCTTCGCGGCGGGCTCCCTGCTGGTCCTGGTCAACTACCTGGTCGTCGCGGTCCTGCTCAACGCGCTCCTGTCCGAGGAGAGTCCCGCCGAGCTGATCGAGAACAGTCACTACATCGAGCAGGTCCTCACCCACGTCACCCGGTTCTCGCTGCTCGCGCTGTTCCTGGTGGGGCTGCTCGCCGTGGCCCTTGGGTACGCGGTGGCGGGCAGGGCGCTCTCACCGCTGCAGAAGATCACCCGCATCGCACGCAGGCTCTCCGAACGCTCCCTGCACGAACGCATCGCGCTGTCCGGGCCCGACGACGAGATCCGTGAGCTCGCCGACACCTTCGACGGCATGCTCGAACGCCTCGACCGGGCCTTCGACGGGCAGCGGCGCTTCGTCGCCAACGCCTCCCACGAGCTGCGTACGCCCCTGGCGATCAACCGCACCCTCCTGGAGGTGGCCCTGAGCGCGCCGGACGTCTCGCCGGACCTCAGGACCGTCGGGCAGACCCTCCTGGAGACCAACGCCCGCCACGAACGCCTCATCGACGGCCTTCTGTTCCTGGCCAAGAGCGACCGCGAACTCGAGGTCAAGGCCAGGGTCGACCTCAGCGAGGTCGTCACGACGGTGCTCAGCCAGCTCAGCGGGGCCATCGACGAGTCCGGGCTGTCGCTGCGCCAGGACCTGCGGCCCGCCCCGGTGACCGGCGACCCCGTGCTGCTGGAGCGCCTCGTGGCCAACCTGGTCGAGAACGCCCTCAAGTACAACGTCGACGAGGGTGAGATCACCGTGCGCAGCGGTATGTACGAGGGCATGCCCGCGGTCCAGGTGGAGAATTCGGGCAAGGTCATCCCGGCCTACGAGATCGAGGGGCTCTTCGAACCGTTCCGCCGCGGCTCCGGCGACCGCGTCGGCTCGGGCCGCAGCGCCGGTCTGGGCCTGTCCATCGTGCGTTCGGTGGTGCGCGCGCACGAAGGGGTGGTGACCGCCTGGCCCCGCGCGGGCGGCGGTCTGGTCGTCACGGTCTGCCTGCCGGTGCCTGCGGGCAACGGCACCGAACCCGCCGAGCGGCGTTAGGGCGTCTTCGCCGAACACGCCCCGTGATCTCTCCGACGGGCAGGTCCCGGGGCACGACTACGCCGGGGGTCGAGCTGCGTACCGCCCCGCTTCGTGGTATCTATACGTGTCCGAAGACACGCCCACCCCTGTCACGAGCGTCAAGCCGGGGTGGGTATGCTTCCCCGGGCGTGGACACGGAGGGAATCCCTCCTGACGTGGGCATGTCTTGCTTTTTGGCCCGTACTCGGGGGAGTGTTCCATGCTTGTCCGGTATGTGGGCGCAAACGTGTTTTCAGGTCTACGAGGCGCCTGACGTTGGGTAGTACAGCAGGGAACGACCTGTGAGGGGCCGCTGAACCTTGGCCGCCTCCGGTCACAATCTCGTGAAAGTGCTGCTGACCAGTGAACTGTGACCCGGGAGGGGGCACAGATCACCGACATCGGGAAAACTCATCGGCCGATCCGGGCACAACGAAGGTCTCTCAAGCGTTACACCCGCGCGACGAGGCACTAAACGAGGGGGATGGAGTTAGCAGAGATGGCGACCGACTACGACAGCCCGCGCAAGACTGACGAGGACATCAACGAGGACAGCCTCCAGGAGCTGCAGGCGCGGCGCGTGGACAAGGGCACCGGTACCATCGACGTCGACCCCGACGAGGTGGCCGAGGGCATGGAACTGCCCGGTGCCGACCTGTCCGGCGAGGAACTCGCCGTGCGCGTGCTTCCCCGCCAGGCCGACGAGTTCACCTGCTCGCGCTGCTTCCTGGTGCACCACCGCAGTCAGCTCGCTGAGCAGCGCGCCGGTCAGCTGGTCTGCAAGGAATGCGCCTGACGCTGACGGCGACGGGTCCGCGCACGGCACCCAGGGGTCCCCGAGGACGCCGTGGGGTACGGGGGCGGGACCTGTTCGACCGTCGGTGAAGAACCGGTGGGCACCCGAGCACGACCGGTGAGCGCCCGAGCCGCGATCCGATGCGTCCCCTCCGGGGGCGCATCGCGCGTCTTTCGGGGTGGAGCGAGGCGACGGCGCGCGAAGCACGACGGTGGACGGCCGACCGCACACGGGGCCCCGAAGAGGGGAAGCAACCAGTGCGGTGGGCCGCCCACCGTCGTCGTGATTACCGGGTCCAAAGCCCCGGACGAGGGCGGGCCTCAGACCTCCAGGTCGCGCCCGCTGGAACCGCCCAGCTGCTTGCGGGCGGCGCGGACGGCCAGCACCCTGGCCACCTCGACGCCCACACCCGCCACCACGGCCCAGCTCAGGGCACGGCCCAGGCTGACGTCCGGGGACTCCAGGTCCGTCGGCGGTTCCTCGCCGGTCGCACGTGTCCAGGCGAAGGTCAGAGCCTTGCGCGTGACGAACTCGGCCGCGAAGCCCGCAACCAGTCCGATGACGACCGGTGCGACCTCACCGTCCTTCTTAGCCATGTGAATCGTTCACCGTTCCCTTGTGCGTACGATGATGCGCGCGGCTGCGCGCGAAGACGCGGCGTCTACGTGAGGAATCCTTTCACGCTGGCCCGCACCCCCGCATCGGCGGCCGCCGATGCGATTCACGCGGGCGCGGTCCGGGCCACCCCGTATTCCCTGACGG
The DNA here is from genome assembly GCF_014201115.1 of Nocardiopsis metallicus. Lineage (GTDB taxonomy): Bacteria > Actinomycetota > Actinomycetes > Streptosporangiales > Streptosporangiaceae > Nocardiopsis > Nocardiopsis metallicus. Next base: position 2,633,805 of record NZ_JACHDO010000001.1, on the reverse strand, counting down.
GGGCGCAAAAGCGGGAGCGACCAATGGTTGCGGAGGGCTAACATTGCCGTCATGACCAACCGCTCTCATTCCTTCCGCATGCCCGACAAGCCTTCGCTGGACGGTATCGAGGCGAAGTGGGTCGACGTATGGGATGAGTCCGGCGTCTACCACTTCGACCGCACCCGCAGCCGCGAGGACGTCTACTCGATCGACACCCCGCCGCCCACGGTCTCGGGTTCGCTGCACATCGGACACGTGTTCTCCTACACGCACACCGACACCGTCGCGCGCTTCCAGCGGATGAACGGCAAAGCCGTCTTCTACCCCATGGGCTGGGACGACAACGGCCTGCCCACCGAGCGCCGGGTCCAGAACTACTACGGCGTCCGCTGCGACCCCTCGGTCCCCTACGACCCGGACTTCCAGCCGCCGGAGAAGCCCAACCCCAAGCGGCAGATCCCGATCTCGCGCCGCAACTTCATCGAGCTGTGCGACATCCTCACGGTCGAGGACGAGAAGGTCTTCGAGTCCATCTGGCGCCGTCTGGGGCTGAGCGTCGACTGGCGGCACACCTACGCCACCATCGACGACAACTCCCGTGCCGCCGCCCAGCGCGCCTTCCTGCGCAACCTGGCCCGCGGCGAGGCGTACATGTCGGAGGCACCCACCCTGTGGGACGTCACCTTCCGCACCGCCGTCGCCCAGGCTGAACTGGAGGACCGCGAGCGCCCCAGCGCCTACCACAAGGTCGCCTTCCACAAGCCCGACGGCACCCCGGTCCACATCGAGACCACCCGCCCCGAGCTGCTGGCCGCCTGTGTCGCGCTGGTCGCCCACCCCGACGACGAGCGCTACCAGGACCTGTTCGGCACCACCGTGTCCACACCGGTCTTCGGCGTCGAGGTCCCCGTCAGGGCGCACCGCCTCGCCGACCCCGAGAAGGGGTCCGGTATCGCGATGATCTGCACCTTCGGTGACACCACCGACGTCACCTGGTGGCGCGAGCTCCAGCTGGAGACCCGCCCCATCATCGGCTGGGACGGCCGCGTCATCGCCGATCCGCCCAAGGGCATCGACTCCGACGCCGCCCGCGAGGCCTACTCCCAGCTGGCCGGGGCCACCGTCCACACCGCGCGCGAGCGCACCGTCGAGCTCCTCAAGGCCAGCGGCGACCTGGTCGGCGAGCCCAAGCCCATCACCCACCCGGTGAAGTTCTACGAGAAGGGCGACAAGCCCCTCGAGATCGTCACCACCCGCCAGTGGTACATCCGCAACGGCGGCCGGGACGAGGACATCCGCGCCCAGCTCATCGAGCGCGGCCGTGAGCTCACCTGGTACCCCGAGCACATGCGCCAGCGCTACGAGAACTGGGTCGAGGGCCTCAACGGCGACTGGCTGATCAGCCGCCAGCGGTTCTTCGGCGTCCCGTTCCCGGTCTGGTATCCGCTGGACGCCGACGGCAACCCGAACTACGACCAGCCGCTGCTGCCCACCGAGGACCAGCTTCCCATCGACCCCAGCTCGCAGACGCCCGCCGGGTACACCGAGGACCAGCGCGGCCAGGCCGGCGGGTTCATGGGCGACCCCGACGTCATGGACACGTGGGCGACCTCCTCGCTGTCCCCGCAGATCGCCTCGGGGTGGGAACGCGACCAGGACCTGTTCGAGCGGGTCTTCCCGATGGACTTCCGCCCGCAGGGCCAGGACATCATCCGCACCTGGCTGTTCTCCACCGTGGTCCGCGCCCACTTCGAGAACGGCAGCCTGCCCTGGAGCACCACCGGCATCTCCGGCTGGATCCTGGACCCGGACCGTAAGAAGATGTCCAAGTCCAAGGGCAACGTGGTCACCCCCGTCGCGCTGCTGGAGAAGTACAGCTCCGACGCGGTCCGGTACTGGGCGGCCAGCGGCCGGCTGGGCACCGACACCGCCATGGACGAGGGCCAGATGAAGGTCGGCCGACGGCTGTCCATCAAGATCCTCAACGCGAGCAAGTTCGTCATGTCGGTCGCCGGTGAGAACGCCACGACCGACCCCGCGCAGGTCACCGAGCCCCTGGACCGGGCGATGCTGGCCGCGCTGGCGGACGTGGTCGAGGAGGCCACCGCGGCCTTCAACGCCTACGACCACACCCGGGCCCTGGAGCGCACCGAGCGCTTCTTCTGGGACTTCTGCGACGACTACCTGGAGCTCGTCAAGACCCGGGCCTACGACACCGAGTCCGCCGAGGGCGCCTCCGCGCGCGCCGCGCTGCTCATCGCCCTGGGCGCCCTGCACAAGCTGTTCGCGCCCTTCGTCCCCTTCGTTACCGACGAGGTCTGGAGCTGGTGGCAGGACGGTTCGGTGCACGCCCAGAGCTGGCCCGAGGCCGCCGAGTACCGAGCCGCGGCCGCCGGCGGTGACCCGGCCGTCCTGGCCGCCACCGCCGAGGTCCTGCGCTCGGTCCGCAAGGCCAAGTCCGAGGCCAAGCTGTCCATGCGCGCCGAGGTCGACAACGTCCGGGTCCGCGGCAAGCAGGCCGAGGCGGCCCGCGCCGCCGCCGCCGACATCACGGCCGCCGGTCGCGCCGCCGGCATCGACTTCGAGACCACCGACGACGGTGAGCTCAGCGTCGAGGTGACGCTCGCCGAACCCGTCGAGGCACCGGAGTGAATCCGGAGTGACCACCGGTGACTCACCAGCGGTAACGGAGCGACAGCGCTGGTGGCAGCGCTGACGGGGCGGGCCCGAGCACGTTCGGGCCCGCCCCGCCGTCGTCCGCGGCCACACCGGCCCGCGCGGCACCGAGGCAGCACCCGGGGGGCGATAGGCTCGGCGAATGTGAGTACCTCATCCAAAGGCGGACGGTTGCCGATCACGGTCCGTCGCCTGGACCCCGGCCTCCCCGTACCCGAGTACGCCCACCCGGGTGACGCGGGCGCGGACCTGTACGCCGCCGTCGACGTCCATCTCGAACCCGGAGAACGCGCCACCGTCCCCACCGGTCTGGCCATCGCCCTACCCGAGGGCTACGCGGCCTTCGTGCACCCCCGGTCCGGGCTGGCCGCCCGGCACGGGGTCACGGTCGTCAACGCCCCGGGCACCGTCGACGCCGGATACCGGGGCGAGATCAGGGTGACCCTGCTCAACACCGACACCAACACCCCGGTCAAACTCGCCCGGGGCGACCGGATCGCGCAGATGGTGATCCAGCGCGTGGAGCGGGCGGAGTTCGTCGAGGCGGACGAACTCCCCGACTCGGTGCGTGGTGCGGGTGGTTTCGGTTCGACCGGGGGCCACACCGCACAGCGGTGAACGTCCCCCGACTCCCCGGTGTGATCCCGGGACCTACGGAAGAAGCGGAGAGGTGAAGGCGTGTTTGGACGCCGCCGCAAGAAGCGGGACAAAGAGACCGACAGAGCCGCGGAGACGGAGGCCCGGCCCAAGCGGCAGGGTGCCGCCGGCGCGGTCTCCTTCGACAACGAGATCGAGCCGGAGCGTGCTTCGGGCCAGCCCGTCAAGGACGAGGACCAGTACCGTCGGACCGGCCCGTGGGACTCCTCCGAGGACGCCCCCGAGGCCAGCCGGATGGACCTGGGCAGCATGCTCCTGCCGATGGAGCAGGGCACCGAGATCCAGGTGAACGTCGCCCAGGACAAGCAGAACAAGCAGAAGATCATCGGGGTCACCCTGGTGCGCGGCAAGACCGCGCTGCAGGTTCAGCCCTTCGCCGCGCCCAAGTCCTCCGGTCTGTGGGACGAGATGCGCGAGGAACTGCGCGAGCAGGTCACCAAGCAGGGCGGCAAGGCCGAGGACCACGACGGCACCTTCGGCCCCGAGCTCCAGGCGCTCATCCCCATCAAGGGGAAGAAGACCGAGGACGGCAGGCAGTTGGGGCAGCGGGTGCGCTTCATCGGCGTGGACGGTCCGCGCTGGGTGCTGCGCGGCGTGATCCGCGGCGAGGGCGCGACCAAGCCCGAGATGATGTCCGAGATCGAGCAGATCTTCGCCAACATCGTGGTGGTGCGCGGCGACCAGCCGGTACCGCCCAGTGAACTGCTGCAGATCACGGTGCCCAAGAAGATCCAGGAGCAGATGGCCGCCGCCGCCCAGCAGCGCGCCGCTCAGCAGGCCGCTCAGCGCGGCAACGCGGGCAGCTCGCCCAACGGCTCCGCGAGCGGACCCGCGCCCAGCGGTTCCTGAGGAATCCCGCTGGACCCGGTGAAGTCGGGGGGGGCTTTCGGGAAAACGGGTTCTCGGGAGAAACGGCCTGTGGACAACCGTGTCCGGGGGTGCGCCGTTCCGTACTGTGTGTTTCATGGCACAGACGACGCAGAACAGCGCTCCCCGGCCGCTCCCCGAGGACTGGGACCGGCTCCTGGCGGTGGTGGCCCACCCCGACGACCTGGAGTTCGGCGCCTCCTCGGCGATCCACCGGTGGACCCAGCAGGGCAAGGACGTGGTCGAGCTCCTGGTGACCAAGGGCGAGGCGGGGATCGACTCGATGGACCCGGGGGCGTGTGCGCCCCTACGGATGGCGGAGCAGCGCGCCTCCGCGGAGGCCGTGGGCGCGGCCACGGTCGAGTTCCTCGACTTCCCCGACGGCACCCTGGAGTACGGCCTGCCGCTGCGCAGGTCCCTGGCCGGGGCGATCCGTCGGCACAGACCGGACGTGATCGTCTCCATCAACTTCCGTGAGCACTTCGGCGGGGGCAGCTTCTTCAACCACGCCGACCACCGGGTCCTGGGCCCGGCTCTGCTGGACGCGGTCCGCGACGCCGCCAACCGTTGGGTGTTCACCGAGCAACTGGTCGAGGGCCGGGAGCCCTGGGACGGTGTGCGCTTCGTGGCCTTCGGCGCGGCACCGGACCCCACCCACTTCGTGGAGTTGAGCGAAGAGAACCTCGCCGCCGGCATCGCGTCCCTGGACGCGCACGAGGTGTACCTGGCCAATCTGGACGGTTTCGATCAGAAGACCTTCCTGCGGGAAGGTGCCGTGAGCTCGGGTGAGTGGGCGGGCGTACCGCTGGCTACCTCCTTCGAGGTCTTCGACACCTGATCCCCGGCGGCCGGGTCCCGATACCCGGCCGTGCCGGGGGCGACCGTACCTGAGCGCGCCGTGTCCGCGGTGCGCTGTCTCTCCACGGCTCCGGGGCCTCCCGGAGCCCGAGCCCCGGAAGGACGGACATGACCGTAAGCGGTGGCGGGGGCGCCCCGGAGACCGAGAACAGCGGCGGGGGAGCGCGCCGGGGCCGGAGCAGGGGCGTGCGCGTCCTGCTGTGGACGCTGGCCGTGCTCATGGCACTGGTACTGGTCGCCGGGGCGGCCTTCCTGGTCTGGGTGCTCACCCCGCACCGGGCCGAACCCGGACCCCTGGCCGAGGCCGGGGAGGACCCGGCGGTCGTCGTGGAGCGCCGGGAGGGCGCGGTGGTGCTCGCCCCGGCCGAGGACCCCTCGGGGACCGGAATGGTCTTCTACTCGGGGGCGCGTGTGGAGGCCGACGCCTACGCGGCCGTCTGGGCCCCGGTGGTGGCCCGGACCGGCGTCACAGTGGTCCTGCCCGACCTGCGCCTCAACCTCGCCCTGCTCGACTCCGCCCGAGCCGAGAGCGCGGTCGAGGCGGCACCGGAGATCTCCGAGTGGTACCTGGGCGGGCACTCCATGGGCGGGGCCTTCGCCGCCCAGCACCTGGGTACCGGGGACGGGGACGTCGAGTGGGCGGGGCTGGTCCTGTGGGGCTCCTACGCCATCGAGAGCGCTGACCTCGCCGACCGCGACGACCTCAGAGTGCTGTCGGTGGCGGGTGGCCGCGACGGCGTGCTCATCCCCGACGAGGTCGAAGAACGCAGACCCAACCTGCCCGAGGACGCCGTCATCGAGGTGATCGAGGGCATGAACCACGCCCAGTTCGGCGCCTACGGCGACCAGGCGGGCGACGCGGAACCGGAACTCACCGACGACCAGGCCCACCAGGCCCTGGCCGAGATCACCGCCACCTTCCTGGAGGCTTCCTGACCGTTCAGGGTCCTGCCAGGCTGGGGAGGTGAAACGGACCTGGGCCGCGAGGTGCTCGCCCGCCCATCGTCTCGTTCAGGCGGTGGGGGCGCCTCGGCGGTCGGTTTGGGCGGGCCCCGGGTCCACGGGGTCGGTGATCCGGCCGGTGAACAGGATCGCGCCCCGGCGGCGCAGGACGAACCGGAAGGGCTGGTCCACCAGGAACTCCTTGGGCTTGGGCGGGATCACGGCCGACATCACCATGACGGCGGCGGTGGCGGCGGCGCCCTCCGCCCCCTTCTCGTCCACGCGCAGCACGGCCTGGTGCACGATGGCGTCGACCTTGATCGGTTCGGTGCTGATCCCGCCGAAGTCGGCGGAGTCGGTGGCCAGGGTGCGCACGTGCGCGGGGGTGGCGGCCAGGGGCTCGAGCAGCGCGGTATCGGTCTGCACGGCGAAGCGCGGCAGCGCCAGGCTCACCTCCTCCTGCCTGCGTGCCCTGTAGAGGCCTCGCAGCGCTTCGGGGGTGAGGGGCGGGGCGTCGGCCCGCTCTGCGCCGGGGGAGTCGGGGATGATCACGTCCAGGGCCAGCCCGTGCTCGCCCTCCAGGGTGACCATGCGCAGCCCCGCGTGTTCGGCGTGGGTCATCCGCCCGGTGCGCCGCATGGTCGGGACGCGGTGGGTGCCGCCCGGGGCGTGGAAGTCGCGCTCACGCGTCTGGGCCGCTTCGAAGGGCTCGGCCCACAGCATCTTCACCCACAGGGCGTTGACCAGGAGCAGGCGGACCTCGGGGTGCACGGTGCCCGGTGAGAGCAGCTCGGGGATCAGACCCTGGGTGACCTGTGAGACCCGGTCGTTGACCTTCGCGCGCACACCCTCGGCATTGTGCCGGAAGTCCACCCGGTCCACCTCGGCGTCGGCCTGGGCGCCGACCCGCTCCTCGAACTCGGTGCTCAGCGGAAGGTCGGCGGGCACGTACAGGCCGTTCAGGGTGGCCAGGTCCAGCCCGTCGGCAGCCTCGACCGCGGCGTTCAGGGCGTCCAGGTGCCCCACGGGGTCGGAGCTGGCCGGGGCGACCAGGGCCGCCAGTTCACGCAGGGTGTCGCCGCCCGCGCCGGTGGCCAGCAGACCGAGCACGGCCCCGACCGAGTAGGGCGACCACACGTGCGAGGCGCCCTTCCCGGTCAGCTCCGGGTCCAGGGCGAGGGCGAAGCGCAGGTGCTCCTCGTGGGGCTCTTCCGTCCTGGTGGTCTTCACACTGGCTCCTCACGAAAGCGGGCGGGCCGCCAGCGTACGGAAGAGCGCCGACACAAAGCCAGCGCCCGTGGTGAGAACCGGGTGAGAAGTGGCACGCCGCATTGGCAGACGAAGCGGGACAAGGCGGTACGGGGAGGGCCTGCGGCGTCCCGGAAGGCCGCTCCCGTGCTGTGACGGGTCGCATAGGGTGGTGCATCATGGCTGGCGGCCGCGGACGGCCGTACGGCGAAACCGGATCAGGAGCGGGATGACTGAGCAGCAGCGGGCCTCCGAAGACGCGACCCAGGCCGAGGGCCGGGCGGGCAGTGGCCCCGTCGTCACCGAGGGAACGGTCGAGGCGCTGGTCCGGACGAAGCTCGCCGAGGCCCTGGGCGGCAAGCGCGGCATGGTCGAGACGGCCATCCCCACCCTGACCTTCACGATCTCCTACATCGCCAGTTCCGAGCTGCGGCTCTCGATCATGCTCGGTGTGGGCGCGGCCCTGCTCCTGGGCGTGCTCCGGCTGGTGCAGCGCTCCTCGGTGCAGTACGTGATCACCAGCCTCTTCGGTATCGGCCTGGCCGCGGTCTTCGCGATGCGCAGCGGCAACGCCGAGGACGCCTTCCTGCCCGGCATCATCTACAACGCGGTCTACGCCGTGGTGCTGAGTATCTCGGTGCTGGTGCGCTGGCCCGCGATCGGCCTGATGATCGGCCCGTTCATCGGGCACAAGGAGGACTTCACCTCCTGGCGGAGCAACCCGGCCGTGGTCAAGCTGGCCTCGCGGCTGACCTGGCTGCTGGTGCTGCCGTGCGTCATCCGGGTCGTGGTGCAGTACCCGCTCTGGCTGGCCGCGTCCAACGAGTGGGCCAACACCTTCGCCCTGCTGGGCCTGTCCAAGGTCGCGATGGGCTGGCCGCTCCAGGTGGCGGCCTTCGCGGGCATGGTGTGGATCCTGGCCCGCGGCCGCACCCCCCTGGAGAACGGGGTCACCGAGTCCGGTGCGACCAAGGACGGTGTGGCCGCGGACAGCGCTCGGGCCGCGGACGCCGGTCAGGCCGGGTCCGACCAGCGGGAGCGGTAAGACCGGTGGTTCAGGCCTGGGCCCCGGGGGACGCGGCTTCCTCAGCGGTCCCGGAACCCTCGGTGCCCTCAGCGTCATCGGGAACGGTGCCGTCCGCCGGGCCCAGCAGCTCCTCCAGGGGGCCCAGGGCCTCCGGCTCGGCCAGGAAGACCACGGTGTTGCCCACGGACAGCGTCCGCTCGGGGTCGGGCGGGCGAACCCCGCCCGAGCCGACCACCGCGACCAGGGCCACGCCCGCGGGCAGCGCGCCGGTCAGCTCGCTCTCGACGCTGCCCACGAACGGGCTGGCGGCGTGCAGCACCGACTCGGCGATCTCCGCTCCGGGCAGCGGGGGCAGGGTGCCCTCCTCGACGTAGTCCTCCTCCTCGGCGACCCCGTCCACCAGGTCGGCGATCAGCCGGGGCGGGGAGACCGCCAGGTCCACCCCCCAGGAGTCGTTGAACAGCCACTCGTTGTCCGGATCGTTGATCCGGGCGATCACCTGCTCCACCCCGAACTCGGTCTTGGCCAGCAGGGACACGACGAGGTTCACCTTGTCGTCGCTGCTGGCCGCGATGACCACGTCGAAGTCGCCCAGCCGGGCGTCCTCCAGGGTGGCCAGTTCGCAGGCGTCGGCAAGCAGCCACTCCACCTGGGGGAGGTCGTCGACACCGATGGCCCGGGTGTCCCGGTCGATCAGCAGGACGTCGTGGCCGCTGCCCGCCAGTTCCGTGGCGATGGAGCGGCCCACGCTCCCGGCTCCCGCGATGGCGATCCGCATCTCACCCACGCCCCGTCTCGTCCTCGTGACCCTGGTCCAGCCGTTTGGCCAGATCGCCCATCTCCCGGCTGTGCGCCACCACGTGCAGCACGTCGCCCGCCACGAGGGCCTCCTCGGAGCGGGCCAGCGCGATACGCCCCTCCCGCACCAGGTAGACCACGCGCAGTGGGGAGTCGGCCTCCAGCTCGGCGACGGTCCGACCCGCCCAGCGCTCCGGCAGGCTGAGCTCGTTCATGGTCAGGCTGCCCGAGGCGTCCTGCCACTCCGGCGCGGCGGTGAGCTGGTCGTCGCCGGGCACCACACGGCGCAGGATGGCGTCGGCGGTCCAGCGCACGGTCGCCACGGTGGGGATGCCCAGGCGCTGGTAGACCTCGGCCCGGCGGGGGTCGTAGATCCGCGCCACCACGTTCCGCACTCCGAACGCCTCGCGGGCCACCCGGGCGGCGATGATGTTGGAGTTGTCGCCGTTGCTGACCGCGGCGAAGGCCGCAGCGCGGTCGATACCGGCGCTGAGCAGGACCTCGCGGTCGTGACCCACCCCGCGGACGGCGTGTTTGGCCACGGTGGTGCGGAGCCGACGGAACGCCTCGGGGTCCTGGTCGATCACCGCTACCGTGTGCCCCAGGTCCACCAGCGTGTGCGCCAGTGTGGAACCCACACGGCCGCACCCCATGATCACGATGTGCACCTCGTCCGAACTCCCGTCGTGCCGGCTCTCCACCCCGCGGGCACGGAGTCGTCCACGTGCCCCGACAGCTCCACCTTGACACACAACACCCCCGAGCGCGTGACCGCCCCGTCCGCACAGTGCTCGGACCAGCACGTGTGGTGCCCGAAGACCGGTAGATTGGGGTCGGTTGGTGGCTGTGCGCGCAGGGTCACCCGGAACTCCGACCCGACCAGCTGAGGACACCGCCATGACACGTGTGGGCAACGAGATCGAACTGACCGTGGACGACGTCGCCCACGGAGGATGGTGTGTGGGCCGCCTGGACGACCAGGTCGTCTTCGTCCGCCACGCCCTGCCGGGGGAGCGGGTCCGGGTCCGCGTCACCGAGCAGACCACCCGATTCCTGCGCGGCGAGGCCGTCGAGGTCCTCACCGCCTCCCCGGACCGGGTCGAGGCGCCGTGTGTCTTCTCCGGCCCAGGTATGTGCGGTGGCTGCGACTGGCAGCACGCCAGCCTGGACTCCCAGCGCCGGATGAAGGCGAAGGTCGTCACCGACCAGCTGAGCCGGATCGCCGGGATCGACCGCGAAATAGTCGTCGAGGAGCTGCCCGGCACCCCCGACGGCCTGGGTTGGCGCACCCGGGTGCGCTTCTCCGTGGACGAGGACGGAAACGCCGGTCTGCGCCGCCACCGTTCCCACGACATCGAGCCGGTCGACAAGTGCCTGATCGCCCACCCCGGCGTCACCGAACTCGGTGTCACCGAGGTCAAGTGGGAGAACATCAGGGACGTCGAGGCCGTAGCCTCCACGACCCGCGCCGATCGCGCGATCGTGGTCACCCCCACCACCGCCAAGCTGGGCGAGCTGCCTGAGCTCAAGGCCTTCAGCGCCGTGCTGCGCCGCTTCAAGGGCGGCCGGGTGCAGTCGGTGCGCGGCCGCAAGGGCGTGCGCGAGGACGTGGCCGGTCGCGAGTACCGGGTCGGCGCGGGCGGGTTCTGGCAGGTTCACCCGGCCGCGGGTGAGATCCTGAGCGCCGCCGTCATCGAGGGCCTGGAGCCCAAGCCGGGCGAGACCGCCCTGGACCTGTACTGCGGTGCGGGCCTGTTCACCGGCGCGCTCGCCGAGGCCGTGGGCGCCGAGGGCCGCGTGATGGGCGTGGAGAACGGCGAGCACGCCGTTCGCGACGCCCAGTACAACCTGAAGGACCTGCCGCAGGTGCGCGTCGAGCGCGCCGACGTGGCCAAGCAGATGCGCGAGTGGGCCGACGTGCGCGCCGACGTCGTGACGCTCGACCCGCCGCGCGCCGGTGCCGGTGTCGAGGTCGTCCGCAAGGTGGCGGGTATGAAGCCGCGCCGGATCGCCTACGTCTCCTGTGACCCGGCGACCCTGGCCCGTGACCTCGCCGAGTTCGGCCGTTCCGGTTACCGCCTGGTGGGCCTGCGCGCCTTCGACGCCTTCCCGATGACCCACCACGTCGAGATGGTCGCGGTCCTGGAACCGGTCAAGCTGGCCCGCCGCCACCGCGAGGCCGCCGAGGCCGAGCAGGACTAGTCAACCGAGAACGCGAACGGGAGGGCCCGGGACCGCGTACTGGTCCCGGGCCCTCCCGTCTTCCAGTGTGTCGGCGCGTCCGTGTGTCCGTGCGTCACGGGTACGTCATCGAGGTGCCGCCCGTGCGCCGGACGGCTTCCGGCGCACGGACGGCTTCCGGCGCACGGACGGCTTCCGGCGCACGGGCGGGTGTCACAGCTCGGAGCACTGCCCCGTGACGGAGCCCGTGACGTCGTTGACCGCGCCGAAGTCGGTGGCGGCCAGGTTGTTGCCGGAGCAGGACAGCGAGCCCCGCACGCTGTTGCCCGCGAGGACGGGGCCGTAGCCCTGCGGGTCGCCGGGCCAGCTCTCGGCCGACACCTGGGTGTTGCCGTTGAGCACCAGGGAACCGGAGAGCACCGAGCCCAGGACGGTCACCTCGGCGGTGGTGCCGGTGACGGACACCGCGCCGCGGACCTCGGTTCCGGTGAGCCGGACGGTGCGGGCACCGGCGGCGGACAGCCCGCCCCGCAGCGAACCGCCCTCGACCACGAGGGAGGCACCCTCGGCCACGGTGACCTGCCCGCGCACGTCCGCGCCGTCGAGGCAGAGCACGCCCTCGTCGACGCTCAGTCCGTCGGCGACCGTGTCGGTGCGGGTTTCGGTGCACTGCAGTTCCGCGCCCGGGACGACCGTCGCCCGGAAGGGGCCGCGCGTCGTACGGTCCGAGATCAGAGGAGCCCTCACCGTGACCGATCCCGAGAGGCTGGTGGAGACCATGGGGAACGGGATCGGTCACGGGCGCGCCTACGGCTGCGGGCTTCTCCTGACCCGCTGATCAGTCGCTGTCGCGGCCGCCTTCGTCCACCGGGCGGGCAGCGGAACCCTCAGGACGGCCAGGCCCAGGGCCAGGATGACCAGGCCGGACCAGGAGACCAGGGGGAGGCGCTCGCCCACCAGGGCCACGCCCAGGACCGCCGCGACGGCGGGTTCGGCGAGGCTGAGGGTGGTCGCGGTGGCGGCCGGGGTGTGCCGCAGGCCGTGCCCGAACAGCCAGTAGGCGAGGAACACCGTGAACAGGGCCAGGTGCAGCGCCACCAGGGCGCCGTTGACCGTGGCCAGCCAGGCGGTTCCGGTGGCCAGTACCACGGGCAGTACCAGGACGCCGCCGCCCGCGAACATCGTGCCCATGACCGCCCCCGAGGTGTGGCCGCGCCGGATCAGCTTCTCGGCGATGATCGCGTACAGCGAGTAGGAGAACCCCGCGACCAGGGCCAGGAGCACACCCGTGGGGTTCACCGGGGTCGGCGTTCCGGTGAGCTCGGGGCCCAGGACCAGCACCGCGCAGCCCAGTACGGCGGCGACGGTCGCCGCCGCCCAGCGCGCGGTGGGCCGGGCACGGTCCACGCACCAGGCCAGCAGCCCGGAGAAGACCGGTGCGCTGCCCAAAGTGATCACGGTGCCGACCGCCACCCCGGCATGGGCCACCGCCGGGTAGAAGGACAGCGGGTACCCGGCGACCGCGGTCGCGCCCAGCAGGAGGAGGCCCCGTGTACGGGCACGGGTGCGGTCGTCGGAGCCGGTGAGCAGGGCGGCTGTGGTGCCCCGGCCCACCAGGAACAGCAGGATCCCGCCGAGGACGAGCCCGGCCGAACCGATCGCGGCCGGGTGCGCGCCGGCGGGCGCGAAGGAACTGGCGGTGCCGGTGGTGCCCCACAGGACGGCGGCGCCGAGGATCGGCAACGGGCCGCTGGTGAGGCGGGTCAGGGTGGGGTTCGGCCGCTGCGCGACCGTGGGAGTGGTGTGTTCTGGCACGTTCGTGCTTTCCGTCTTGACGCCTGGGAAACGGTCAGTTGCCGGGCGCACGACGGAGACGGCCGCTCACCGTGGCGGTGGGGCCGTGGATTCCGGGAAGGTCAGCGGGTGCGCCCGGTCAGGCGCACAGCGGCGGAAGGACCTTGTGCCAGTAGTAGTTCACGCCCCCACACTAGCGCCCCGTACGGTAACGCCGTGAGCCGGGGCGCTCGGGGCTCAGGAGCACACGGGAAGGGGATCGCCCCACCACTCGTCGATCTCCTCCTCGGTCCAGTAACTCGTTTCCCAGTCCGGTTCCGGAAAACCCGGTTCTCCGGGCGCGGGTAGGTCGAACAGGCCCGCCAGTACGCCGGCCCCGGTCTCCGGGGAGGTCACGGTGTCCCAGTGCTCGTCCACCACCGACCCGACCCGCTCTCCGGGCATGTCGAGGAGGGCGTGCGCCAGGGCCAGGTCCTGCGGCGCGGGGTTGAAGCTCAGCAGCGTGTTGTCCGCGGTGAAGACCCGTTCCTCCCGGGGGCTCTGCTCGTCGGCGGCGGCCAGCCACGCCGCCACCACCAGTCGGGACTGGCCGCTCGCACCGCACGGGTACGCGTCCATCTGGAAGAGTGGCAGGCCGACCAGCAACGCGGCGGCGTCGGCCACCATGACGTTGGCGGAGTAGGGCTGGTCCGTCTCCCATTGCTCACCGACGATGATCGACTGTGCGGGGGGTGCCAGGTTCAGGTCGTTGCGCATACCGCTGCCCGTCTGCCACACCGCGAGCAGACGGTGGCGCTCCCGCTCGGGCACCCGGTCCAGGACGGGGGACAGTGCGGCGTGCCAGTAGGCCACCCACGACTGGTAGCCGGGCAGGGGGCAGTAGGCCACCCCGTCCCTCGTGCGGCACGAGGGGGCTTCCGCGCCGTGCAGTTGCTCGAACGAGATGTCTGACTCGTAGGTGTAGGTCCTGTTCCCGTGCACGACCGTCCCGGTGATCACCACCGCCAGCAGCAGGCTCACGCCCAGCGGGACCGGCCGCAGCCCCCGGCCTGAGCTCTTCCGGACCATGGCCAGGCAGACGAGGGCGGCTGTCAGCAGGACGGCGTACGCCAGGTAAAGCAGGCCGAGGAGGGTCACTCCGGGGTTGGGCATCTGGAAGGGAACCATCGCCGAGGAGACGATCCAGCTCATGCGCGAGACGATCACGTCCGCCCTGCTGCCCATGGCCGTGAACGAGTACAGCAGGTACGTCGGGATGAGCATGGTGAACAGGACCAGGGGCGCGAAGGAGCGCGTCCAGGCCGCAGCGGCCACCGCTGCCAGGGGGCCGAACCAGCTGGACATGAGGACACCGGCAAGGGTGAACGGACTCATCACACCGGAGACCGGGAGCGGTGCACGTAGCAGGTAAGCGGCGATCAGGAGCCCCGTGCACGCCGACGTGAGGGCCACGGCCGCCAGCGACAACGACAACAGACGGGTGCGTGCGGCCAGGGGGAGCGCCAGGTCGGTCGAGTGCCGCACCTCGCGCAGCGCGGGGAAGCTCGTCACCACGAACATGATCGCGGCCACGCCCATGGCGTTCATCGAGGACTCGTAGTAGAGGTCGGTCACCGTCGGAACACTCGGTACGTAGGACGTCGCCCCCTGGAACAGGAGCGTCAGGGGCACACCGACGAAGAAGACCGGGCTCGACAGCATGTGCCGCAAGTTGAACCGGGTCAGCCCCCAGAAGGTCCGGAAGCGACTCACCGGACGCTGCCCCGTGCGCCGGTGATCAGGAGGTAGGCGTCTTCCAGCGAGGGTTCCACCGGGACGCGCTCCGTCGAGTCCGGGTTGCCGACACCCTCTGGTACCAGCACCCGGTAGCGGCCGTCCGCCAGTCGCCAGGAGGTCACACCCTCGGCGGGCCGCGAACCCTGCTCCCACACCCTGCCCCGGGCCCGGGCGACCAGTTCTCCGGGGGTTCCGTCGAAGATCACCCGGCCCTGGTCCAGGCACAGCACCCTGCGGCACAGCGCCGACACGTCCTCGATCTGGTGGGTGGACAGCACCACGGTGCTGTGAACGGCCAGCTCGGAGACCAAGTCGCGGAAGCGGATGCGCTGTTCGGGGTCCAGCCCGATGGTGGGTTCGTCGAGCAGCAGGAGTTCGGGGCCGCCGAGCAGGGCCGCGGCCAGTCCCAGGCGCTGGCGCATCCCCCCGGACAGGCGGCGGACCCTGCTGTGCCTGCGGTCGTACAGGTCGACCTCGCGCATGGCGCGGCGTACCTCGTCGTGGCGTTCGCGGCGCCCGCCCAGCTCCTTGAGGACCGCCATGTAGTCCAGCAGGCCGAACACGGTGAAGTGCGGATAGAAGGACGGGAACTGGGGAAGGTAGCCCATCCGCCGGCGGATCTCGGTGCGCTCGGCCGACCGCTCCGGGTCGCGGCCCAGCACCCGCACCCGGCCGCCGGTGGCCTCCAGGTCGGTCGCCAGACAGCGCATCAGGGTGGTCTTGCCCGCTCCGTTGCGGCCCAGCAGGCCGGTCACCCCCGGGCCCAGGTCCAGGTCGATCCCGTCCAGGGCCCGGCGGGTCCCGTAGCTGCGGACCAGCCCCCGCACGCTGACCCGGGCCGTGCCCGGACCGCTACCGCCCACTCCGCTGTCGCTGATGTCGTTCTCGGTGCTCACGCGGCCCTCAACCTGATCAGGAGGACTCCGACCAGCAGGGTGAGCGCGGCGGCCCACACGGCCTGGGCGGTGGGGGCGAACAGCACGAACGGGTCGAGGCCGTCGGCCGCGCCCAGCAGGGCCAGTGCGAGCAGCCAGCCGGCGCCGACCAGGCCTCCGGCGCTGCTCGGCGACATCCACCGGCTGAGCACCAGGCACCCGGCCACCATGGCCAGAGCGGGCAGGAGCCAGAAGACCGCCTCCCGCAGGGTCGAGACCGAGGGCATCAGGAACGCCGCCGCGGTGCACAGCGTCAGCGCGGGCACCAGCACGGCGGCGGTGCGCGTGAACAGCAGCCGGTACCCGGCCAGCGGAGTGACCGAGGCGAGGCTGTGCGCGGGGTCCACACCCCGGCCGTAGGCCAAGGCCACCCCGATCAGGGGGACGACCGGCGCGGTGAAGGCGAACAGCAGCGAGCCGCGCGGCAGCTCGTGCGCCACGGTCAGGGCCATGACGAGGACGAGCACGGTGGCGGTCAGCCAGGCTCGGTACAGCTGCGGGGTGGCAGCCAGCAGCTTGGCGGTGCTCTCGTGCAGGCCGACCGCGGTCAGCAGGTGTTCGACGGGGCCTCGCCGGGGCTGATCGACCACGTCGCGCAGGTCGGCCCAGCTGCGTTCCAGCCAGGCCTCGTCGGCGGGCAGCAGGGAACGGCAGCGGGCGCAGCGGGTCAGGTGGGCTTCGACGGACATGGCGGTGACGCCGTCGGCGGTGTGGCTCGCGTACTGGTGGAGTTGGTCGTGGGTCAGGTGCCAGCTCGTGCTCATGTGGTCAGTGCCTCCCGTAGCCGCGCCTTCGCGCGCATGACCCGTGTCTTCACGGTTCCCTCGGGTATCTGGAGGATCTCCGCCGCCTCCCGCACGGTCAGGCCGTCCAGCACGGTGGCCTGGATCGCGGCGCGCAGTTCGGGGGAGAGGTCGTGCAGGGCGGCGCCGAGCGGGCCGTGCTCGATGTTGAGCAGCACGGTGTCCTCCGCGGACGCGTCGCCGATGGTCTCGTACGGTTCGGTTTCGTTCTCGGCGATCCACCGGTTGGAGCGTTTGCGCAGCTGCGAGATGAGCTGGCGGATGGCGATGGTCCACAGCCAGGCCCCGGCGTCGTCGTCGCCCGGGCGCGGGGTGTAGGACCCGGCGCTGCGCCACACCGCCAGGAAGGTCTCCTGGAGGGCGGCGTCGAGTTGGTCGTGGTCGGAACAGCGGTAGCGCAGACGGGCGCGCAGCCAGGGTGCGTGCCTCCGGTGCAGGATCTCCAGAGCGTCGGTCTCCCCGGCGGCCACGGCTGAGAGCAGCACGGTGTCGGTGCTGTCGGGTCCGTAGACGGGGACGCGGCGTCGTGCGCGGCGGAGAAGCTTCACGTTGACTGCTATCGCGAGGGGGCGGCGGAACGGTTCTGCGGGCGGGGCGCGGTTCTGCGCGCTGTCCGCCAGGCGTTGTCCAGGCGGCGCGCTGGCGTCGCACCGGTATCGTCCGCCTGTGGCCACGGCGCTGACCACGGCTTTTCCACGGTACCCGCGCGGCGGTTTCGGAAAGGCCGGTGGAGTGGGAGAAACTGGGGCGTATGCGCCTGAGGATCTTCCTTGAGCCCCAGCAGGGGGCCACCTACGAGGACCAGCTCGCCGTTGCCAGAGCCGCCGAGGACCTGGGCTTCGACGCCCTGTTCCGCTCGGATCACTACCTCTCCATGGGCGATCACGTCAGCGGGCTCCCCGGGCCCACTGACGCGTGGATCACCCTGGCCGGTCTGGCCAGGGACACCTCCCGGATCCGGCTGGGCACCCTGATGACGGCGGCGACCTTCCGCCACCCGGGGCCGCTGGCCGTCTCCGTCGCCCAGGTCGACCGCATGAGCGGCGGCCGGGTCGAGTTCGGTTTCGGCGCGGGCTGGTTCGAGCAGGAGCACGCGGTCTACGGGATCCCCTTCCCCGACTCCGCGCGCGAACGTTTCGACCGCTACGAGGAGCAGCTCGACATCATCACGGGGTTGTGGTCCACCCCGGTGGGGGACACCTTCCGTTACGAGGGCAGGCACTACCGGCTGGCGGAGGGGCCGGCACTGCCCAAACCGCAACAGGGCCCGCGTCCGCCGGTGCTGATCGGCGGTACCGGCCTGAAGCGCACCCCGCGGCTGGCGGCCAAGTTCGCCGACGAGTACAACGTGCCGTTCTCCTCGCTGGAGGACACGGAGAAGGCCTTCGGCCGTACGGCCGAAGCCGTGCGGTTGTCCGGCCGCACCGCGCCGATCGTGTACTCGGCTGCCCAGGTCCTGTGCGCGGGGCGCGACGAGGCCGAGGTGTCCAAGCGGGCCGCCCGGATCGGCCGCGAGGTGTCGGAGCTGCGTCAGAACGGTCTGGCCGGCAGCCCCGACGAGATCGTGGACCGGATCGGGCAGTTCGGCGAGGCGGGTGCTGCGAGGATGTACTTGCAGGTCCTGGACATGTCTGACCTGGACCACCTGGAGCTGGTGGCTTCGTCGGTGGTCCCGCAGCTGGACTGAGCCCTCGGGCGGGACCGGACTGAAGGGGGCCGAGTGTCGGGGGTGCCCGCGGGGGCTGGGGGCCCACCCGATAACTTGATATCGAGATACAAGTGAGATACCTTGACGTCAAGATAACAGCGGGGTTCCCCCCGACCCGCTCCCGGTTCGGGTGTGTGAGGTCGACCGCTTTTCGGCGCCGCGCCCCGGACCCTCGGACGTCCGCGGCCTGCGGGTCGCGACCCGCGACGATGTGGCGTCGTCGCAGGTCAAAGCGGCCCTGAAGGATGATGGAGGCGGCGGGGGTGTTCACCCGTGAACCCCGTGCCCCGGTGATCCGGTTAGGGCGGCCTCAGTAGGTCCCGCGTCCACCCCATGGGGGAGGATGCTGGGGACAAAGTGGCGAGATCAGGAGGCAGACACCGTGTCCGCGAACAGCTTCGGCGCCCGTGACACGTTGCGCGTTGGCGACGAGTCGTATGAGATCTTCCGGTTGGACGCCGTCAAGGGCTACAGCCGACTTCCCTACAGCCTGAAGGTGCTGCTGGAGAACCTCCTCCGCACCGAGGACGGTGCGAACGTCACCGCCGAGCACATCACGGCCCTGGGCAACTGGGACGCCAAGGCGCAGCCCAGCCAGGAAATCCAGTTCACCCCCGCGCGGGTGATCATGCAGGACTTCACCGGCGTCCCCTGTGTCGTCGACCTCGCCACCATGCGTGAGGCCGTCCGCGACATGGGCGGTGACCCGGACAAGATCAACCCGCTCGCCCCCGCCGAGCTGGTGATCGACCACTCCGTGGTCGTCGACCTCTTCGGTCGCCCCGACGCCTTCGAGCGCAACGTCGAGATCGAGTACGAGCGCAACTACGAGCGCTACAAGTTCCTGCGCTGGGGCCAGACCGCCTTCGACGAGTTCAAGGTCGTCCCGCCCGGCACCGGTATCGTGCACCAGGCCAACATCGAGCACCTCGCGCGGGTCACGATGGACCGCAAGGGCCAGGCCTACCCCGACACCTGCGTCGGTACGGACTCGCACACCACCATGCAGAACGGCCTGGGCATCCTGGGCTGGGGCGTCGGTGGCATCGAGGCCGAGGCCGCCATGCTCGGCCAGCCGATCTCCATGCTCATCCCGCGCGTGGTCGGCTTCAAGCTCAAGGGCCAGCTCAAGCCCGGCACCACCGCGACCGACCTCGTGCTCACCATCACCGAGCAGCTCCGCAAGCACGGTGTGGTCGGCAAGTTCGTCGAGTTCTACGGCGAGGGCGTCGCCTCGGTGCCGCTGGCCAACCGCGCCACCATCGGCAACATGAGCCCGGAGTTCGGTTCCACCGCCGCGATCTTCCCGGTCGACGACGAGACCATCCGGTACATGCGCCTGACCGGTCGCTCCGAGCAGCAGGTCGCCCTGACCGAGGCCTACGCCAAGGCCAACGGCTTCTGGCACGACCCGGCCGTCGAGCCCGAGTTCTCCGAGTACCTGGAGCTCGACCTCGCCGATGTGGTCCCCTCCATCGCCGGTCCCAAGCGCCCGCAGGACCGCATCGCGCTGTCGGCGGCCAAGCAGACCTGGCGCCACGACATCAGCGACTACGTCTCCGACGACGCCGACGAGGCGGGCGAGGAGTCCTTCCCGGCCTCCGACGCTCCGGCCCAGTCCGCCAACGGCGCCCGCCCGCACAAGTCCGTCAAGGTCACCATGGCCGACGGTACCGAGACCGAGATCGACCACGGCGCCGTCGTCATCGCCGCGATCACCTCGTGCACCAACACGTCGAACCCCTCGGTCATGCTGGGCGCCGCCCTGCTGGCCAAGAAGGCGGTCGACAAGGGCCTGTCCCGCAAGCCGTGGGTCAAGACCTCCATGGCCCCGGGCTCCAAGGTCGTCACCGACTACTACGAGCGCTCCGGCCTGACCCCGTACCTGGACAAGCTGGGCTTCAACCTGGTCGGCTACGGCTGCACCACCTGCATCGGCAACTCGGGCCCGCTGCCCGAGGAGATCTCGCAGGCGGTCCAGGACAACGACCTCGCGGTCTCCGCGGTCCTGTCCGGCAACCGCAACTTCGAGGGCCGGATCAACCCGGACGTGAAGATGAACTACCTGGCCTCGCCGCCGCTGGTGGTCGCCTACGCGCTGGCCGGGTCGATGGACATCGACATCACCACCGAGCCCCTGGGCGTCGGAAACGACGGCAAGCCCGTCTACCTGGCCGACATCTGGCCGACCGCCGAGGAGATCCAGGAGGTCATGGACTCCGCGATCGCCTCCGACATGTACGCCTCCGCGTACTCGGACGTGTTCGCCGGTGACGACCGCTGGCGCGAGCTGCCCACGCCGCTCGGCAACACCTTCGAGTGGGAGGCCGACTCGACCTACGTCCGCAAGCCCCCGTACTTCGAGGGCATGGGCCAGACGCCCGCTCCGGTCACCGACATCTCCGGCGCCCGCGTCCTGGCCAAGCTGGGCGACTCGGTCACCACCGACCACATCTCCCCGGCCGGTGCGATCAAGCCGGGCACCCCGGCGGCCGAGTACCTCAAGGCCAACGGTGTGGAGCGCCGCGACTTCAACTCCTACGGTTCCCGGCGCGGCAACCACGAGGTGATGATCCGCGGTACGTTCGCCAACATCCGCCTGCGCAACCAGATCGCGCCGGGCACCGAGGGCGGCTACACCCGCGACTTCACCAAGGCCGACGCGCCGGTGTCGTTCATCTACGACGCGGCGCAGAACTACGCCGAGCAGGGCACCCCGCTGGTCGTCCTGGGCGGCAAGGAGTACGGCTCGGGTTCCTCGCGTGACTGGGCGGCCAAGGGCACCAGGCTGCTGGGCGTGCGCGCGGTCATCACCGAGTCCTACGAGCGCATCCACCGCTCGAACCTGATCGGCATGGGCGTCATCCCGCTGCAGTTCCCGGCGGGCCAGTCCGCCGACTCCCTCGGCCTGACCGGCGAGGAGACCTTCTCCATCACCGGTATCACCGAGCTCAACGAGGGCCGCGTCCCCAGCACGGTGAAGGTCACCACCGACACCGGTGTCGAGTTCGACGCCGTGGTGCGGATCGACACCCCGGGTGAGGCCGACTACTACCGCAACGGCGGCATCCTGCAGTTCGTTCTGCGTCAGCTGATCGCCAAGCAGTAGTTCCCCAGACCGCCGCCCGCGCCCAACAGGCGTGAGCGCGGTGCATCGAGGGCCGCCACCGTCCAACCGACGGTGGCGGCCCTTCCCCGTGTGCGCCGCTCTGTTCCTGGACCTGCTCCGTTTCCCCGGTGTCCCCCTTCTGCCGTCGGCTGCCCTGGTCCGGGTGTTCCTCGCCGTGCCGGGAACTGCGCGTGATCCCCTGCTGCCGCGCGGGGAGCGCCGCGGCTGCCCTCGGCCTGACCAGCGGTGGAACAGCTGCCCGCCCCCTGCCCCGGGTTCCGGCCCGGCCAAAAGCTCCAGATATGCTCGAACACATGCCCCCGCCCTTCAGAAGCGGTCGCCCACCGCTGCTCTCGGCCGTGGCCAGACGAGCCCTCACGCTGTGCGCCGCGGCGCTGTTCGCCCTCCTCGGAGCAGCTCCAGCGGCCTGGGGCGAGCCCTCCTCCGACGCTGTCGAGGCCTACGAGAGCTCCCTGACCCCGGCCGAGTACTACGCGGCGGAGCTGGCCGAACGCCCCGAGGGGGCCGCCGTGGTCGTCGACGACGTCCTGTCCGGCCAGTACGACACGGCCGAGTTGGAGGAGGAGCTCCACACACACTTTTCGACCCTCGACGTCCCCTACCACGTGATCGTCAGCCCCTTCCCCGGCGGCGGGCAGCAATGGAGCGCCCGCTCGGTCCTGGCGCCGCTGGCCGACCGGCACGGGCACGACGGGCTGTACGTGCACCTGCGCCCTCAGACTCACGCCCAGGAGGCCCTGGTACGCGGCTACGACCTACCTGCCGAGGAGAGCGTGCGCGCGCTGTACGACGACCCCAGGGTCGAGTACGGCACCACCATCGACGAGGTCGCCGCCGTCATCGTCGACCGGCTCCGGGGCCAAGCCCCCCCTGCCCGGCACGGGCGGGCCGGGCCCGGCCGACGCGCGGGAGGGCGAGCCCGGCGCGCTCGCGGCCTTCTGGGAGGCGTTCCTCGACGACGTCGACCCCACCCACTCGGTGGGAGCGGAGAACCTCGGTACCCTGTCCGGGCTGGCCTCGGGGTTTCTGCTCGCGTCGGGCGGGTTCTGGATCTGGTGGCGGCTCCGCCAGGGCCGGACGGCTCCCCGCGAGGTGCCCGTGGTGGCCGTTGTCGCCCTGGTCCTCGGTGGGGCGGCGGTCGCCGGCCCCTACGCCTACATGATGAGCGTCCCCGAGGGCGGTGTCGAGGTCGTCGACGACTCCGCGCTGACCCGCTCCGAGCCGCCCTACGTCTCCGGCACCGACCGGGTCGAGCGCCTGCTCGCCGAGGTCGGGTCCGCGCCCCTGTACGCCGCCGAGCTCCTTCCGATGGACCGAACCGGGCTGGCCGCCACCGCCGAACGCCTGGAGGGCTCCCCGCTCCCGGTCCGCGCCCTGGTCGTGACCATGGACGGATCCGACGAGTCCGGGGGCGACCCCGAGGTCTTGGCCTACGCCCTGTCCGCGCTCACCGAGGAGGAAGAGGCCCTCTACCTGGTCGCCACCGCGGGCTTGCGCGACGAGGTCGAGATCGCGGCCGGATCCACCGGGTTGGGTATCGATCCCTTCGCCCTGAGACGGGCCGCCCGGGAGGTCTCCGAGCCCACACCCGCCGAGGCGATCGAGGCAGTCCTGCCCGCGATCGAGGAGGTACCCACCGACCCCGGCCGGCCCGACGCCGCCCCGCCGTTCGCGAACAGCTACGTGTACGACCCCGGGCCGCGCTCGGAACGCTTCTTCGGCGACGGCTTCCTCCCCTGTCTGCTGGTAGTGGGTCCGCTGTTCTCCGGGATGCTCTTCGGCGCCGTCTTCCTGGCGGTCTTCTCCGTGCGCCGGGTACGCGGACAGGGCGGCGGCCCCCGGACTCGGATGAGCGCGCGCGCCCTGCGCAAGCTCGCGATCGCCCAGACCCGGGCCATGGTCCGGGAGCTGGAGCGGGCCCCGGAAGGGCTGGTGCCCGCGGCCGCCATGCGCGACGCCGACGCCGCCTTGGTGGTGCTGCGCCGCCCCGTGGACGCCCTCGACCTGCTGGGCGCCGCGGTCCTGGCCGGGCGGGCGCGTGCCGCGATCGCCGGGGACGTGCAGCGGAGCAGGCGGCCGGTCTGCTCGGTCAACCCCCTGCACGGCCAGGCGCGCCGCCAGGGCCAGGTCCTCGTCATCCGCGGCCGCCGCCCGCTGTGCGACGCCTGCGCGGACCTCCCCGACGGCGACCGGTCCCGCCGCGTTCTGGAGCTGCACGTGGACGGCGCTTGGGTGCCGCACCTGAAACTGGACCGGGTCTGGATCCGCACCAACTACGGATCGACCAACCGAGACCTCATCGACGGGATCCTGGAGGAGAAGGATGCGTAGACCCCCGACCCTCACCGCCGCGGTCCCGGCCCTGATCCTGGCCCTCCTCCTGACAGCGGTCCCAGCCCCCGCCGCGGCGCAGGAGAGCGTCAACGCCGCACAGGTGATCGCTGACTCCCTGACCCGGTCACCTGTCCACGTGGACCCCGCCTACGCCAGTGCTCTACCCGAGGACGTCCGGGAGGAGACCGCCTCCCTCATCGAGGCCTCGGACCTGCCGCTCTACGTGATCGCGGTGCCCCTGGCGGAGGGAGACACCTGGAACGGCGACTCCGAGACCCTGACCAGCCTGGTTCACGATCGTATGGGCGCAGGCCGGGCCCACTACCTGGTCTTCGACAACGGTCGTATGCGCGGTCAGGACTTCGGGTCCGACCACCACAGCCCCGCCCACTTCGCTTCCCTCACCTCCTCCTACGCCACGGAATTCAGCGCGAACCCGAGGGAGCTGGTCGAGGTCTCGGTCCAGACCGCCCTGTCCGACGATCCGGAGGGCGCCTTCACCTCGGCCAGGGACGCCTACGAAGAGCAGAGGGAGGACCTTCCGGATCCGGAGCCCCCGGCCCCGGGTACGGACGGCCGACAGGCAGAGGACGGTGCGGGTCCGCCCGGCTGGTCGTGGCCGGCCATCGTCGCCCTGGCGCTCCTGCTGGCCGCGGGCCTGGCCTGGCGGGCCCGCCGCGCCCGGGTACCCTCACTCCCCGCGCTTGCCGTCACCCAGCACGCGGGGTTCGACAACGCGGACCGCGCCGAACTGGACCGCCTCGTGGAACGGGGGGCGAACGACCTGGTCGAACTCGGTGAGCGGTTGGGCCGTCTCCGTGCGGAACCCAGGGGTGAGGAGGCCAACCGTCTCCTCCAACACGCTCTGGACGCCCGCGCCGCCGCGGCCAGGGTCCACGACCGTATGCTCGCCACCGAACCCGCCCTGCCCGACGCGGTCGGTGTCCTGGTCCTGCTCGACATGGCGGAGGACGCCATCCTGCGCAGCCGCGCCAGGTCCCGGAAACCGAGGGCGCACTGCTACGCCAATCCGCTGCACGGAACCAGCACCCGGCGCACCGAGTGGCGCGAGTTCGGGGGTACCCGCAGCGTCCGGGTGCCGCTGTGCTCCGAGTGCGCCCAGGCCGTCCGGGACCGCAGCCGCCCCCGTGTCCTGCCCGCCCGGTACCGGGGGAGCGAGGTGCCCTACTACGAGGTGCCCGCGGACGAGAGTGTCTGGGCGGCCACCGGGTACGGCGCTCTGCGCGATGACCTGGTCGAGCGCGTCCTGCGCGGCGACCACTCGGGCAGCCGGAGGTAACGGCCGGGCATCGGATCGGGAGATGCCGGAACCGGGCCCCTGCACGTGGAGTCAGTAGCCTGTGGCACCCTGACATGGCGTCCCGGCCGGGACGCCGAAAACGCTTATGAGAAACGGGGCGGGCTGTGGACGAGCCTCAGAACCAGGACACGGAGGCCGAGCGGGTCGGTGGCTACCGGCTGCTGCGTTCCCTGGGGCGGGGCGGTTTCGGTGAGGTCTTCCTCGGCGAGGCCGAGGACGGGACCAGGGCGGCGGTCAAGATCCTGCACGCCAGCTGGGCGGGCGACGCGGACATGCGGCGCCGGTTCGCGGCGGAGGTCGAGCAGGCCCAGCGGGTGAGCGGCTTCTGCGTCGCGGAGATCCTGGACGCCGACCCCGCCGCCGACCAACCGTGGATCGCCACCGAGTACATCGAGGGCCCCACCCTGCAGGCCTCCGTCGAGAAGGACGGACCGCGCTCGGGGACGGAGCTCCAGCGCCTGGCCGTCGCCACCGCGACCGCGCTGGCGGCCATCCACGCCGCTGGCGTGGTGCACCGGGATCTGAAGCCGGACAACATCATGCTGGCCCAGGACGGGCCGCGGGTGATCGACTTCGGGATCGCCCGTGCGGTGGAGTCCACCTCGGTGACGGCCAGCGGGGTGGTCGGCACGATCGGCTACATGGCCCCCGAACAGCTCGAAGGAGCCCGGCTGACCGCGGCGGTGGACGTGTTCGCCTGGGCTTCGGTGATGGTCTTCGCGGCGACCGGCCGGGAGGCCTTCCACGGCCCCACCCAGGCCGCGCGCATCGCCCGCATCCTGGGTGGAGAACCGGACCTGGGCGGACTCGAGGGCGCCTTCGCCGACACGCTCCGCACCTGCATGGCCAAGGACCCCCGGGAGCGGCCCGACGCCGAGGCCCTCATGCGGCAGCTGATCTCCGCCCCCGCCGCCGGCGCGCCGGCCCGTGCCCCGCGGCCGATCGGGGACCACGCGGCCACCGCGGTGGTGTCCTCACCCGACGCCGCCACCCGGGTCGGGGTCGAGGGGACCAGGGTCGCCGAACACCCGCCCGCCGGTGTCGTGCCGGTCGATCCCACCAGGGTGGCCCCGCCCGCCAAGGTCGACCCGACCCGTGCCTACACCCGGATGGCCCCGGCTGACGCCACATCCCAGCAGGCGCAGTCCCAGCAGGCGCAGCAGTCCCATCACTATCCGCAGCCCCCGCCGTTCACGCCCGACAGCCGGACTTCGGGCCCGTACACCCCGGTGCCCGGCCACACCGGACCGGTGCCGCCCTACCACTTCGTCGGTGTCCGCTTCCTCGACCCCGGCAGCCTGGCCGAGGCGATGCAGCGCAACTGGGGCGCCGCCGTCCAGGTCTTCAGCGACCCCGTCGAACGCGCGGCCCTGGGCGCCTGGATCGTGGACGACCTCGGTGACACCACCGTCGACCGCGCCCTCTTCCGCCGCGAGGTCCGGGACGCCAACCTGGCGGTCGCCTCCTTCGTCGCCCAGATCCGCCCCGACCTGTCCCCGGTCTTCCGGGGCCGGGGCATCTCCCTGGCCGAGCTCCGTGAGCTCTTCGCCGATCCGCGCCCCCTGCTGACCGGTGCGCCGCTGGCCAACGAGATGGTCCTGCTGGCCCGCCCCGAACTCCTGCGGCTGATCAGCGCCCACCACGGACCCGAGTCCGCGGAGTACCAGCGGCTCGCCGAACAGCTGGACCGGGCCGAGCGCGCCGGGACCCTCCTGCACCAACAGCTCGCCCAGCAGCTGGAGGGATGGCGTTCGACCACACCCAACGTCAACCCCGCGCTGGTCCTGGCCTTCCTGCTCAACCCCGGCCAGATGGTTCCGCCGACGGACAACGGCGACCCCGGCGTCGCCGAGTGGGTGGACATCCTCTGGCAGCGAGTCATGAACTCCGACGTCCCGGACAACGCCGGGTACGCCGCCGCGATCCACGGGTCCATGGGCACACTCCAGGCGCTGTCCCGCCAGCGCCGGTACTGGGAGAGCCGCTACTCCGAGGTGTCCACCGCCCATGAGGCCCTCCTGGGCAAGGTACGGCTCCAGGAACGGCTGGGAAAGACCACCCGTCTGAGCAAGTTCGCCCTGCTCGGCCTCCCCGTCGGTTTCGTCATGTACCACATGGGCGGGGCCGGTGAGTTCTTCGGCAACCTGGTGATGTGGGTGGGACTGATCGCGGTCCCGGTCCTGCTCGGCGCCATCGCCACCAACGTGGTGCTCTGCGGCCCGTCCGCCCGCCGGCGTCAGCGGGCCATGGAACTGCACAACACCGTTCATCAGCTGCCACAGCTCACCACCGGAGTGGAACGCATCCGCGCGGACCTGGCCCAGGCGCGCAGACTCACCGCCGGCTGAGGTCAGCGCTCAGGTCCGGAACACGTAGACAAGTGAAGAAGGAAGGATGGGCTCGTGGACGAGACCACGGACGTGGCCTCCTCTCCCCGGAGGGTCGGTCCGTACCGCCTGACGCGTTCGCTGGGCAAGGGCGGTTTCGGTGAGGTCTTCCTCGGCGAGGCCGAGGACGGGACCAGGGCGGCGGTCAAGATCCTGCACGCCAGCTGGGCGCGTGACACGGACATGCGGCGCCGGTTCGCGGCGGAGGTCGAGCAGGCCCGGCGGGTGAGCGGCTTCTGTATCGCGGAGATCCTGGACGCCGAACCCGAGGCGGACGAACCCTGGATCGCCACCGAGTACATCGACGGCCCCACCCTCCAGCGGGCTGTCGCCGAGGACGGCCCCCGCACCGGCACCGAGCTCCAGCGCCTCGCGGTTTCCACCGCGACCGCGTTGGCGGCCATCCACGCGGCGGAAGTGGTGCACCGGGATCTGAAGCCGGACAACATCATGCTGGCCCAGGACGGACCCCGGGTGATCGACTTCGGGATCGCCCGTGCGGTGGAGTCCACCTCGGTGACGGCCAGCGGCATCGTGGGGACGGTCGGGTACATGGCCCCCGAGCAGCTGGAGGGCATGCGCCTGACCGCGGCGGTGGACGTGTTCGCCTGGGCTTCGGTGATGGTGTTCGCCGCGACCGGGCGGGAGGCCTTCCACGGTCCCACCCAGGCCTCCCGGATCGCCAGGGTGCTGTCCGGGGAACCTGACACCGGGGATCTGTCCGGTCCGCTGCTGGAGGCCGTCCTGGCCTGCCTGGACAAGGACCCGAAGCGGCGTCCGGACGCCGCTTCGCTCTTGCACCAGTTGGTCGCGGGCACCGCGGCTAAGCCCGTGGGGACGGCGGATCCGGAACCGGGTCCGCCGGTGGCACCCACCCGGGTGGCGGGGGCGCCGGTTCCGCTCACCCGTCAGTACACCAAGGCCGCTCCGAACCCCGCTCCGCGGCGCCCGGCTCCAGAACCCGCCCCACCGCCCACCCCGCCGCGCACCCAGAGCTCCTACGTCGCCCCGCTCTCACGCGCTGCCCGCGCAAGCGGGGGAGAGGCTCCGCCGTACAGCTTCGTCGGGGTCCGCTTCACTCGGATCGAGGGGTTGGCCGCCGCTATGCAGCAGCACTGGTCGGCCGCGGTGATGGTCCTGGGCGACCCCGCCGAACGCGCCATGCTCGGTTCCTGGGTCATGAACGACATCAACGACACCAAGGTGGACCGTTCGCTGTTCCGCCGGGAGGTCCAGGACGCGAACCTGGCGGTGGCCTCGTTCATCGCCCAGGCCTGTCCGGAGCTGCCGCCCCGATTCCGCGGCCACGAACTGACGGTGAAGCGGCTGCGGGAGCTGTTCCATGATCCCCGCCCGCTCATCACCGGTGGCCACGAGGCCAACGAACTCATGCTGCTGGCCCGGCCGCAGCTGCTGCGGCTGATGGCCCAGCACCGGAGTGACGACGCCCCGCGACTTGCCCAGCTGGCCCAGGAGATCGAAGAGGCCGAAGGGGCCGGAGCCGCCTTCCACCGGGAACTCGCCCACCACCTGAACGGCTGGCGCGGGTTCGAGTGCAGGGTGGAGCCCGCCCTGGTGCTCGCCTTCCTGCTCAACCCGGAACTCGTGGTGCCACCGGACTCTGGCGGGCTGCCGGGGGTGGCGGAGTGGACGGGGGCGCTCTGGCCGCGCGTGGACCTGTCCTCGGGATCTCAGAAGATGGGTTCGGCCGCGGCCGTCTACGCCTCTCTGCCCAACATCGTCACCCTGGTCCAGCAGCGCGACGCCTGGAAGCGACGGCACGAGGCGCTGCACAACGAGCACAACGCGCTGGTCGCCACGGCCAAAGCGGAAGGGGAGAACACGTCCCTGAGGACGTGGCTCGGGAGCGGGGCGATCTTCTGCTTTGTCGCGTCCATTCCCGCCGCCGCGGCGGCGTCGGGTTCGGGTTTGGGCATGATGCTCTTCCTGACGTCCTGTGCTCTGGGCGCGGCCTGGCTGGCCGTGAGCCTTCAGGAGACCAACCGTTACGGGAACGCGCGCGTGCGCCACGCGCGGAACCACCGGATGCGGAATCTCCCCGACCAGGGCTGGAATCTGATCCAGGTGATCCGCAGGATGGACACCGACATGCAGAGTGCCCGCCAGATCTGTTCTCGCCCGCCCCAGTAGCGTTACTGAACCGCGCAAACGGCGGAGCCGCCGTGGTCGGGTGACCACGGCGGCTCCGTGCGGTAAGCCAGCTGTCTAGTAGGCGTACGGCGTCCCCGGGCCGAGGGGGATGCCCAGGCCCCACCAGAGGAAGAAGAACAGCGTCCACGAGACGAACACGGTGATGCTGATCGGCAGCGTCAGCGAGATCATGGTGCCCACGCCCGCGTCCTTGCGGTACTTCTGGAGCAGACCGAGCACCATGATGAAGTAGGCGCTCATCGGGCTGATGATGTTGGTCGCCGAGTCCGCGATGCGGTACAGCGCCTGAGTGGTCTCGGGGCTGATGCCCATCAGCATGAACATGGGGATGAACACGGGCGCGATGAGGGCCCACTGGGCCGAGCCGCTGGTGATGAAGATGTTCAGGACCGCGGCGAGAACCAGGAAACCGATGAAGAGCAGAGCGGGGGGCACCCCCGTGGAATCCAGGAAGTTCGCTCCGCTGATCGCGATCACGTCGGCCATGCCGGACCAGGAGAAGTAGGCGATGAACTGGGCGGCGGCGAAGAAGAGCACCAGGACGGGGGCCAGCTCGCGGACACCGACGGCCATCGCGGGCGGCACCGAGGCCATGGTCGGCAGTGAGCCGGTGGTTCGTCCGTAGACGATGCCGACGAGGAGGAAGGCGATGGCCAGGACGAAGGCGACACCGCTCAGCAGCGGGGAGCTGAGGACGCCGCCGTCCTCTCCGCGCAGCGGCGACGCGGGGGGAGCCAGCACCGCCGCGATCAGGCCGAAGTACACCAGCAGGGTCAGGCCCGCACGGCGCATGCCCTTGCGCTCGCTGTCGGTCAGGAGCATCGACCCGAGGTCGCCGATCTCGGCGTCCTCGTCCTCCCGGGTGTTGCCGGACAGCTTCACCAGGACCAGCTCGGTCAGCAGCGTGATCACGATCGCGAGGAAGATCGCCGAGACGAAGGTGAAGAAGAAGTTCGCCAGGGGATTGACCACGTAGTCGGGGTCGATGATCTGGGCGGCGCTGGTACTGAGCCCGGACATGAGCGCGTCGGTCAGGGTGATGGTCAGGGCCGCGTTGTATCCGGCGCTGACCGATCCGAAACCGACGACCAAGCCGAGGATCGGGCTGCGCCCGACGGCCTTGAACACCATCGCCGCCAGCGGGATGTACACCACGTAGGCGGCGTCCGAGGCCACACTGGCGCTGATACCGGTGAGGACGACCGCGAAGGTCAGCCACTTCTTCGGTACCCGGGTGACGCTGCCGCGCAGAGCCGCGGTGATCAGCCCGCTCTGCTCGGCGACCGAGACGCCGATCATGACGGCCACGATCAGCGGAAGCGGCGGGAACGCCGCGAAGTTGCTGATCGCGTCGCCGATGATGAAGTGGATGCCCTCGGTGCTCAGGAGGCTGGTGACCGAGACGGCCTCACCGTCGGCCGGTGAGACGACCGAGACGTTCAGCGCGCTGAGCACGACACTGGCGAGGATCACCAGCCCGGCCATGATGACGAACAGCCAGAACGGGTGCGGCAGTTTGTTGCCGACGCGTTCGATGGCGGAGAGGGCGCCGATGGTCAGGCGCATCCTGCGGGTGGGGGTCTTCGCCGACCCGTCCTGCGTCGTAGTCAAGATGTACATCCTTGGAAAACCAGCGGCCCCGAAGGTCACGGGAGCGGGTTCAGGAGGGTGAGTGAACCCGACAAACGGCAGCTTTACGGTCAATTGGCTCAAAACTGCACTTGTGGTGCAGGTGACAGTGAACCATGACTCTCAGAGTGGTGTGACCATGACACGGCTCTGTGTCCGCGAGCGGTCTGTGGCCCCGCCTCAGCCGTTGTCCAAACGCAGATCTGCGCGCTCCCGGGGCGGATCCACGGCGTACAGGGCATCCTCCTGGCGGGCCCACCAAGCCCGGTACGGCGCGTACAGGGCGGCGTCCTCCCGGTGGTCCAGCCGCTCCGAACGCGTCTCCTCGGGCACCTCCACCCACACCAGCAGATCCACCAGGTCGCGCACGGGAGCGGCCCCCGAACCGCACCCCTCCACGATCACCGTCCCGCCGCCTTCGACCAGCCCGGCGGGCAGACCCTCCCGCTCCGCCCCGAAACCGCCGCGCTCCCAGTCGTAGCGGCGCCAGGACGCCGCGCGCCCGCGCGCAAGAGGGATCAGCACCCACTCCGCGAGCAGCACCGAGGACTCGGCCAGACCGCCCCAGCCCGGATAGAGGTCCTCCATCGTCAGCAGCGCCACCGGCTCACCGCGTCCGGCCAGAGCCAGGCGCAGCTTTTCGGCCACCGTGCTCTTGCCCGAACCCGAACGCCCCTCGACCGCCACCACCCGCACCGCTGGGCCGCGCCGAGGCGCGGCCAGAACGGCCCCGGCCACGCGCTCCGCCCACCCGGGCCGGTCGGTACTCACCTCAGCGCTCACTGTTCCTCATCAGTGTCCAGGAGTGGCGGCTGCCGCCACTCCTCCCCGGTTCTGCGCGCACCCCGAACGGTGTCGGGTGCGCTGGTTGCCCGCGTTCCTCTCCCCTTGGCCCGGGTGCGCGCATCGGGTGCGCGCTCCGGGCCGGGGTGGCGGGGTCCCTCACGCCCCGGGGGTGTCCGGTTCGGTCTGGGCGGTCCGAGGCCCGCACCCATCGCTCCGGTGGGTGCGGGGCGGTGCCGTCCGACGCCGGATCGGATACCCCTGGGCGCGCCGCCCGATCGCGATGCTCGCAGTATCGTGCCGGGACGTCTTCCTTCTTCTGCTGGTGGTGGGTTTCTGCCAGTGCTGGGCTCCCCCCCGGGAGGCGTAGGCCGCGTCCACCGCGACGACGAGAGCGGGGCCAGGTGGCGTTCGCGCCGACCACGTCCCCCGGTCGTGGCCGGTCCCGTCCGCGCAGCGGGCCTTGAGATCGGCGCAGGCCAGCGATGCCAGGTGGGCGCCGCCAGCCCGCAGTACCTGCTCATCGCCTCCGGTGAGGTCTTCGAGGCGGGTGCGCACAGCCACCCCACCCGGCCCCGGGGTCGAGCAGGGGGCGGCGATCGGCCGCAGGGCCCGCTCTTTGGCCTTGGCCACCGGTTCGCTCACCCCCACCCCACGGATCGTTTGTGTGTTCGAGGAAAACGCTAGCCGTCCCCGGGGACGTGTGTGGGGGAAGCCGGGAAACTCCTTGCCCCGGGGGTTGGGCGTGTCCACTCATGCGCGTTCACGCACACGTGTGTGACCGTGTTCGCGAACAGGTGGGAACCCTCGCCCTGCCCGAGATCCTAGGGCGTGTTACCACGGGTACCGAGGTCCTGAACTCCGTTCAATGCTTGTAACATTCCTCCAAACAAGGACCAGAGCGCGAAGAGCGAAGAACCGCGGACGAAGGGGGACGTGGTGACCGACACCGGCACGACCCCCGGGTCCCAGTCCGCCCTGCGGCAGGCCAACGAGCGGCGCGTCGTGGACGTGCTGCGCCAGGACGGCACCCAGACGCAGGCCGAACTGGCCCGCGCCACCGGCCTGTCCGCGGCCAGTGTCTCCAACATCGTGCGCGGTCTGCGCTCGGCCGGGACCGTGTCGGTGCGCAACACCTCCTCCAACGGGCGCCGGGCGCGGGCCGTCACCTTGCTGCGCCCGCCCGGAACGGTCGTGGCCGTCGACTTCGCGGTCGACCAGATCCGGGTGGCGGTCGGGGACAGCGACGGCAACATGCTGGCTCGCGAGAGCATCGCCTACGAGGTCACCGCCGATGCCGGACGCTCGATCCGCCGGGCCGCGTGGCTGACCGAGACGACCCTGCTGGGGGCCCGGATCGACCTGGGTACGGTGGCCTCGGTGGTGGCCTCCGTCCCCGGCCCCATCGCGCCCGACACCGGTGAGGTCGGCGCCATCTCCTGTCTGCCCCGCTGGGCGGGCTTCCGTCCGGCCGCGGCGCTGGAGCAGCGGCTGGGCCTGCCGGTGCTGGCCGAGAACGACGCCAACCTCGCGGTGGTGGCCGAACGCAGGGCGGGCGCCGCGCAGGGCGCCGAGCACGTCATCCAGGTGGTGCTGGGGGAGGGGGTCGGCGCGGGCATCATGATGTCCGGTCAGCTCTTCCGGGGCGCGGGCGGTACCGCCGGCGAGATCGGGCACATCGGGCTCGACCCGCGCGGGCAGGTGTGCCGCTGCGGTAACCGCGGTTGCCTGGAGACCTTCGTCGGTACCGGTTACCTGCTGAACATGCTGCCCAGGAACCACGATCTGGCCCCCGGGCCGGACCGTGCCCGGTTGAGGGGCGTGGTCGCCTCGGCCCTGGGGGAGGATCCGGGCAGTCGGCGCATCATCGCCGAGGCCGGGACGGCTCTGGGGCAGGGGGTGGCGATCATGGCCAACCTGTTCAACCCGGACCGCGTGGTGGTCGGCGGTGACCTGGCCGAGGCCGGTGCCCTCCTGTTGGAGCCCATGCGCCGCGCGATGGAGCTGGGGACCCTGGGCGGTGCCCTGGCCCAGCTCGAACTGGTCACCAGCGCCCTGGGCGAGGACGCCGCGATCCGTGGCGCACTGCTCACGGCCGCTCACAGTATGCGCTGAACCCGGGCTGTTCCGGGGCCGAGCCCGCGCTGAACGCGGAGTGAGCCGTCAGGTCGCGAAAGCAACACTGAACCTTTACCCGTGTGCTTCACACGAGGTCACATCCACCTTCAAGCGCTCTGACCTGCGGCTTTAATGTGTTTATGTTGTGAAGCTAACACTCGTGATGTTTCGGTTATGTGTTCATGAGTTGACGACAAGGTGGCGTCGGGGTTCTACTTCACATCATCAGTCGCGAGTTCCCACCCGCGCAGGTTCCGTAAGAGAGGTCCCCCGCGTGACTACTAAGCGCCCTTACTCCCGACGTTCGGCTGCCTTCGGCATCGCCGCCGCCAGCACCGCGCTCGCGCTGTTCACCAGCGCCTGTGGTTCGCTCACCACCGGTGCCGAGGAGGGAGAGACCCAGACGCACAGCCTCGACGAGGGCTTCCACGTCGGTCTGTTGCTCCCCGAGCTCCAGACTGCGCGTTACGAGGCCTTCGACCGGCCCTACTTCGAGGAGGCCCTCGAGAACCTGTGCCCCGAGTGTGAGTTCTCGTACGCCAACGCCGACCAGGACGTCGACGAGCAGCAGACCCAGGCCCAGGCGATGCTGACCGACGGCGTCGACGTGATCGTGCTCGGCGCGGTCGACTCCGAAGCCGCCGCCGGTACCGTGAACGAGGCCCGCAGCCAGGGTGTCCCGGTCGTGGCCTACGACCGCCTCGCCCAGGGCGGCGTGGACATGTACGTCTCCTTCGACAACCACCGGGTCGGCCAGGTCCAGGCCGAGGCGCTGCTGGGCGCCCTCGACCAGGCGGGCACCGCGGGCGACGGCCAGATCGTCATGATCAACGGCTCGCCCACCGACCCCAACGCCGGCAGCTTCAAGGCCGGCGCCCACGAGATCTTCGAGGGCCAGGTCGAGATCGGCCAGGAGTTCGACACCCCGGACTGGTCGCCGGACGAGGCCAACAGCCAGATGGAGGGCGCCATCACCTCCCTGGGCCTGGATGAGATCGTCGGCGTCTACTCCGCCAACGACGGCATGGCCGCGGGTATCATCTCGGCTCTGCGCAGCGCGGGCGTCTCGGTGGAGGACCTTCCGCCGGTCACCGGCCAGGACGCCGAACTCTCCGGCATCCAGCGCATCGTCGCCGGTGAGCAGTACATGAGTGTCTACAAGGCCATCCGTCCCCAGGCCGACATCGCCGCCGCCATGGCCGTCTCCCTGGCCACCGGCGAGGACCTCGACGCGGGCGAGTACTCGATCACCGAGGTCGAGGACGCCAACGGTGAGAAGGTCAGCGCGATCCTGCTCGACCCGGTCTCTGTCACCGTGGACAACATCGGTGACACGGTCGTCTCCGACGGCTTCTACACCATCGAGCAGATCTGCACCGACGACTACGCCGACTTCGACTTCTGCCAGGAAGCCCTCTAACAGAGTCCGGTGCAGCGGCCGCCCCGCCCGTTCGGGGCGGCCCGGGCGCGACGCCCCGGGGGACGGAGCGAGTCGGACCCGTCCCCCCGGGACGAGCCCGTCCCCTCGGGACGAGAAAGAGAAACAAGCACATGAGCACACCCGTCCTGGAACTGTCCGGGATCTCCAAGACCTTCGGGGCCGTCAAGGCCCTCACCGAGGTCGACTTCCAGGTCGATCCCGGAGAGGTCGTCGCCCTGCTCGGCGACAACGGCGCCGGCAAGTCGACCCTCGTCAAGGTCATCGCCGGCGCCCACCCCGCGGACAGCGGCGGCACCATCTACTGGGACGGCGAGCCGGTCACCATCGGAGCGCCCGCCGACGCCCAGCGCCTCGGGATCGCCACGATCTACCAGGACCTCGCGCTGTGCGACAACCTGGACATCGTCGGCAACCTCTTCCTGGGCAACGAGCGCCTGCACTTCCCCGGCACCCTCGACGAGGTCGAGATGGAGCGCCGGGCCGTGGAACTCCTCGACTCGCTGTCGGTGAGCATCCCCAGCCTGCGGGTCCCCGTCGCCGCCCTGTCCGGCGGTCAGCGCCAGATCATCGCGATCGCCCGGTCCCTGCTGGGCCAGCCCCGCGTGGTCATGCTCGACGAGCCCACCGCCGCGCTGGGCGTCGCCCAGACCGCTCAGGTCCTGGACCTCATCGAGCGCCTGCGCGACCAGGGGCTGGGTGTGGTCCTGATCAGCCACAACATGGCCGACGTCCGCGCCGTCGCGGACCGGGCGGTCGTGCTCCGCCTGGGCCGCAACGCCGGGGACTTCCCCATCGCCTCGACCAGCTACGAGGAGATCGTGGCTGCCATCACCGGCGCCTCGGACAACCCGGTGACCCGTCGCTCCACCCGTACCGGCTCATCGGCCACGGCCACGAAGGACAAGGAATGAGCCAGCAGACACACGTTTCCCACGGCGCCGACGGGGCCCAGCCGAAGAACGGTCCCCGGCGCGACCCCCGCCTGCTGGCCACCGCCGCCTCGCCCAGCGGCTGGCTCCAGGCCCTGCGCCGCAACATCAAGGGCGGCGAACTGGGCGCGGTGCCGGTCATCGTCGGCCTGCTGCTGATCGCCGTCGTCTTCCAGTCGATGAACGACCGGTTCCTGTCCCCGCAGAACCTGTCGAACCTGACCGTGCAGATCGCCGCCGTCGGCCTGATGACCACCGGCGTCATCATGGTCCTGCTGCTCGGCGAGATCGACCTGTCCATCGGTTCGGTGGCCGGTCTGTCCGCCGGTGTCCTGGCGGTCCTCGCGGTCCGTCACGGCTGGTCCGAATGGGCCGCCATCGGCGCCGCCCTGACCGTCGGCCTCGTGGTCGGCCTGATCCACGGCGTCATCTTCGCGAAGATGGGGGTACCGGCCTTCGTGGTCACCCTCGCCGGCCTGCTCGGCTGGCAGGGCGTGCACCTGTACCTCATGGGCGGCGACGGGAGCATCAACACCAGCGCCAACGGTCCGATCGCGATGCTCACCCAGACCTACTTCGTCCCGGTCGTGGGCTGGTTCCTGGTCGCGGTGGCCCTGGTTCTCTACCTGCTGTCGGTGCTGACGGCCGAGCGCAAGCGGCGAATCGCCGGTCTGCCCTACAAGCCGCTCAGCGAGGTGCTCTTCCGCGCCTTCCTGCTGGCCCTGCCGCTGGTCGGCGGCGTGTGGATCCTCAACCAGTTCAAGGGTGTCCCGCTCGCCTTCCTGATCTTCGTGGGCTTCGTGGTCGTGCTGGACCTGGTGCTGCGCAAGACCCGGTACGGCCGCATGGTCTACGCCGTGGGCGGCAGCTCCGAGGCGGCCCGGCGCGCCGGAATCAACGTGGACCTGATCCGGATCTCCGTCTTCGGCATCGCCTCCACCCTCGCGGCTCTGGGCGGCATCATGCTGGTCTCCCGCAACTTCGCGGCGAGCGTCTCCACCGGCGGCGGCGCCGAGCTGATGATGGCCATCGCGGCCGCGGTCATCGGCGGCACCAGCCTGTTCGGCGGTCGCGGCAACGCCTACTCCGCCCTGCTGGGCGGACTGGTGCTGGGCGCCATCACCTCGGGCCTGCTGCTGCTCCAGATGGACACCTCCGTGCGGTTCATGATCACGGCGGCCGTCCTGCTGATCGCGGTCGTCCTGGACGCGGTCTCCCGCCGCGGTCGCAAGACCCACGCCAGAGGCGGTGCTTAGCGCCTCTCCCCACTCCCTCCCGGAGGAGAGCGGCGGTTCACCCCGGGCCGCCGCTGGGCCCGGGCCGGTTTCCACTCCCACCGGCCCGGGCCCCTTTCTTGTTCTTGTGTGAGGTGTGTCGCTTTCCCCGCGCTTCGAGTGAGCGGCGCGGCCATCCGGGCCCCCGTTCCGGGGCGTACCGGAGCCTTCCGCGCAGCCGGGTTCCTGAAGGGGCCGGTGTTGGCCGTGCTGACCTGCGCGGACGGGCCCGAGGCCGCCAGAAGTCCGTTTTCCAGGCCGAACAGCCGCTGTGAGCTGGGGCACTCGGCGGGGCCAGGGCCTTGGCCCCGCCCCCGTAGGGCCGAAAGTCCCAAGGTCAGGGGCGGAATCGGCGCTTTCCGGGGCGCTGTTAGTTTCGCCGCGTCACGACAGCCACCCCCTGTTAACGCAGCCAGGAGAACCATGCGCAAGATCCTCGTCGTCGGTGCCGGGCAGTCCGGACTCCAGCTCGCCCTCGGCCTGCTCGCTGAGGACTACGACGTCACCCTGGTCAACCCGCAGGGACCCGAGGAGATCCGGACCGGACGGGTGCTGTCCACCCAGTGTCTGTTCGGTCCGGCCCTGCGCCGCGAACGCCGCCACGGCCTGGACCTGTGGGGGGACCGGGCCCCGCGGATCACCGGGGTGGGCGTCCGCGTGGCCGGGCAGGGCGGGGGAGCGGCCCCGGACCTGGACTGGGTGGGACGCCTCGACGAGCCCGCCCGGTCCGTGGACCAGCGGCTGAAGCTGGCCGCCTGGCTGGAGCTGTTCGTGCGGGGCGGCGGCCGCGTGCTGCGGCGCCGGGTCGCGGCCGGGGAGCTTGCCGAGCTCGGCGCCGGCCACGACCTGGTCATCGTCGCGGCGGGTCGCGGGGAGCTGTCCGAACTCTTCCCCCGGGGCGAGGGTCGATCGCCCTTCAGGGAGCCCCAGCGCGCCCTGTCGCTGGCATACGTCACCGGGGCCGAGCCGCCTCCGGGCGGCGGTGTGCTGGGGCGTACGGTCGTCCCCGGGGCGGGCGAGCTGTTCACCCTGCCCACCCTGTCCCTGAACGGTGTCTGCCAGGCCCTGATGGTGGAGGCCGTGCCGGGCGGGCCGCTGGACCGGCCCCTGGGTCGCGGGGCGACCGGCGAGGACGTCCTGGCCGGGCTGCTCGACGTCCTGCGCGTACACGCCCCCTGGGAGTACGAGCGCTTCTCCCGGGCCCGGTTGGCCGACCCCATGGCCGCCCTGTACGGCGGTTACACGCCGGTGGTGCGCCAGCCCGTCGCCCGACTGGCCGACGGCACCCTGGTCCTGGGCATGGCCGACTCCGTGGTCAGCAACGACCCCGTCACCGCGCAGGGCGCCAACATGGCCTCGTTGTGCGCGGACGTCTACCGGAGGGCCGTCGTCGACCACGGCGGGCGCCCCTTCGACGAGGCCTTCATGCGCGCGGCCTTCGCCGCCTACTGGCGGCACGCCCGCCAGGTCACCGCGTGGAGCAGGGTCATGCTGTCCGGTCCGCACCACGTGTGGGAGCTGTACCGGCTGGCGGAGCGGCACCAGCCCACCGCGGACCGGTTCGCCAACTCCTTCAGCGAACCCATCGGGCTCATCGACTGGTTCCTGCACCCCGAGCGGGCGATCGAGTACGCGGACGCCGTCCGGCGCACCCTGCCGACCCGGTCGTCCCATGTCCCTATCTCCTAATCCCGACCGGGGTCGCGGAGTTATAGCGTCGTGCCCCTCATGTTCGCTGATCTCCTCACACCCACCGCCCACGGACTGTTCGGCCAGATCGACGCGTGGGTCTTCCTCCTCGTCGCGGCGGCCGCGGTCCTGGCCGGGGCCGCCGTCCAGAGCATGGTAGGCCTCGGCCTCGGGCTCGTCGCCGCCCCGGTGATCTCCTTCCTCGACCCCACGCTCATGCCCGGATCACTGCTGATCGCCGTGATCATCCTCCCGATGCTCACGCTCCTCCAGGAGCGGCGGCACGTGGACTGGCGGGGCATGGCCTGGGGGCTGCCCGCCCGGGTCCCCGGAACCCTGCTGGGGGTGTGGGTCGTGGCCTTCCTCGAACCCCGGGCCCTGGCCGGGGTCGTCGGGGTCATGGTCCTGCTGGCCGTCCTCCTGTCCGTGTGGGCCTTCCGGGTGCGCATCACCCCACTCTCGTTGGTCGCGGCGGGCTCCCTGTCCGGCTTCGCGGGCACCGCCACCTCGGTGGGAGGCCCGCCGATGGCCCTGCTCTACCAGCACGAACCCCCCGAGCGGGTGCGCGCCACCCTGGCCGCGTTCTTCCTGTTCGGCGGGGCCATCTCACTGCTCGCCCTGGGGGTCGGCGGCCAACTCGACGAGCGCACGGTCGCCGCCGGAGTGGCCGCGATCCCCTTCGTCGGCATCGGCTTCCTCGTCGGTAACCGGATCCGCCGCTGGGTCGACCCGGGCAAGCTCCGGGTCGCGCTGCTGTGCGTGGTGACCGTCTCCGCGATCGGCCTCCTGGTCCAGGCCGCCCTGGGATAGCTTCAGCATCCGGGTGGCCAGCGGTAACCGCGCTTCCAAAAGGGAGTAACCTACGCCGAAACACCTGTGGCGGGAGGTGTCTCCCGTGGTTTTCGCCCCAGGGGGTCAACCGCTTCTTCCGGGGTACCGTCAAGGCCGTGGCCTCGGGGGCCATCCGGGTATGAACCGTGGACGCAGGCCCATAAAATCGGGTAGGTATACCTGCCGGTAGCCAACACCGGCCCACGTCAGGGGCCGGGTACGGCAAACGTAAGCGGACACGCTGGACGAGGGGACTGACGAGACAGTGACACTGTTCGAGTCGATACACAATCCGGAAGCGCTCAAGAAGCTCCCGGCCGACCAGCTCCCTGCGCTGGCCCAGGAGATCAGGGACTTCCTGGTCGACTCCTGCTCCCAGACCGGTGGCCACCTGGGTCCCAGCCTCGGCGTCGTCGAGCTGAGCATCGCGCTGCACCGGGTCTTCGACTCACCGAAGGACCCGATCCTCTTCGACACCGGCCACCAGGCCTACGCGCACAAGGTCCTCACCGGCCGCCACGACTTCAGCAACCTGAAGTCCGAGGGCGGCCTGTCCGGCTACCCCTCCCGCGCCGAGTCCGAGCACGACTTCATCGAGAACTCCCACGCCTCCACCGCCCTGTCCTACGCCGACGGCATGGCCAAGGCCAACGAGGTCCAGGGGCGCACCGACCGGACCGTGGTCGCCGTCATCGGTGACGGCGCCCTCACCGGTGGTATGGCCTGGGAGGCCCTCAACAACATCGCCGAGAAGAAGAACCGGCGCCTGGTGGTGGTCGTCAACGACAACGGCCGCTCCTACTCGCCCACCATGGGCGGCCTGGCCGACCACCTGGCCTCGCTGCGCATGACCCCCGGCTACGAGCAGGCCCTTGACCTGGCCAAGACCACCCTCAACCGCACCCCCGTGGTCGGCCAGCCCCTCTACGAGGCCCTGCACGGCCTCAAGAAGGGCCTCAAGGACACCATCCAGCCGCAGATCATGTTCGAGGACCTGGGCCTGAAGTACCTCGGTCCCATCGACGGGCACGACGAGCCCGCGGTAGAGAAGGCACTGCGCCGCGCTCGCGACTTCGGCGGCCCGGCGATCGTCCACGTCATCACCCAGAAGGGCAAGGGCTACGCCCCGGCCGAGAACCACGACGAGGACCAGTTCCACGCCCCCGGCCCCTTCGACATCGGCACCGGCAAGGCCAAGCCCGGCCCCAAGGTGGAGAAGTGGACCGGCGTGTTCGCCGACACCATGGTCGAGCTCGGCGCCGAGCGCGAGGACATCGTGGGCATCACCGCCGCGATGCTCCACCCCACCGGCCTGAACAAGTTCGCCGAGGCCTACCCGGACCGGATCTTCGACGTCGGCATCGCCGAGCAGCACGCCGCCACCGCCGCCACCGGCATGGCGATGAACGGCCTGCACCCGGTGGTCGCCGTCTACGCGACCTTCCTCAACCGCTGTTTCGACCAGGTGCTCATGGACGCCGCCCTGCACCGCCAGGGCGTCACCTTCTGCCTGGACCGCGCGGGCGTCACCGGCAACGACGGCGCCAGCCACAACGGCATGTGGGACATGTCCATCCTCCAGGTCGTCCCCGGCCTGCGCCTGGCCGCCCCGCGTGACGCCGCCCGGCTGCGCACCCTGCTGCGCGAGGCCGTCGCCGTCGAGGACGCCCCCACCGTCGTGCGCTACCCCAAGGGCGCCGTCGCCGAGGAGCTGCCCGAGATCGGCAAGGTCGGCTCCATGGACCTGCTGCGCCGCGCCACCGACGGCGGACACGCCAAGGACCTGCTCATCGTCGGCGTGGGAACCATGGCCCAGGTCGCCGTCGAGGTGGCCGACCGCATGGCCGACCAGGGCATCGGCGTCACCGTCATCGACCCGCGCTGGGTCAAGCCCCTGGACGAGGCCCTGGTGGCCGAGGCCGCCGAGCACTCGGTGGTCGCGGTCGTGGAGGACAACGGCCGCACCGGCGCCGTCGGCGACGCCGTGGCCCGCCTGCTGCGCGACCACGAGGTGGACGTGCCCGTGCGGACCTTCGGCATCGCCCAGGAGTTCCTGGACCACGCCAAACGCGACCGCATCCTCCAGCAGCAGGGCCTGACCCCGCAGGAGCTGTCCCGCAAGCTCACCGAGACGGTCTC
Organism: Nocardiopsis metallicus; assembly: GCF_014201115.1. GTDB lineage: Bacteria > Actinomycetota > Actinomycetes > Streptosporangiales > Streptosporangiaceae > Nocardiopsis > Nocardiopsis metallicus. The sequence goes on along the minus strand of NZ_JACHDO010000001.1, from coordinate 2,591,376 downwards.
CCGCCGCGGCGAGGGCGGCAAGCCGCACCGCGAACTGGCCGACGAAACCGCCTGACTCGGGCTTTTCAGCCATACTTCTGGCAGCACCGGGGGCAGCCCCGGTGCTGCCAGAATGGGTTCATGACCTCTCCCGAACCCGAGCACCCCAGTTCTGAGCAGCCCGCCGCCGAGGACGCGACTCCGCTCAGGGTGGCCGTGATCGGCTCCGGCCCGGCCGGGGTCTACGCCGCCGACGCCCTCGTCCGCCAGCGCCGCGTGCCGGTCCGGGTGGACATCATGGACCGGCTGCCCACCCCCTACGGGCTGGTGCGTTACGGCGTCGCCCCCGACCACACCAAGATCAAGGGTGTGGCGCTCACTCTGCGCAGGATCCTGGAACACCCGCACGTGCGGTTCGTCGGCGGGGTCGAGTTCGGCGCCGACCTGACCCGCGCGGACCTGGCCCGCACCCACCACGCCGTGGTCTACGCGACCGGTGCCAGCGTCGACCGGCGCATGGGGATCCCGGGAGAGGACCTGCCCGGCAGCCTCGCCGCCACGGACTTCGTCAACTGGTACTGCGGCCACCCCGACAACGAGTGGGACCGGTTCGCGCTGGACGCCGAGGAGGTCGCGGTGGTCGGGGCGGGCAACGTCGCCCTCGACGTCGTCCGGATCCTGGCCAAGACCGCCGACGAACTCCGGCACACCGACATCCCGCAGGCCGCCCTGGAGGTGCTCGCCCAGAGCCGGGTACGCACCATTCACGTGCTGGCCCGCCGCGGCCCGCTCCAGGCCAAGTTCACCGCTCCCGAGCTGCGCGACCTGCTCGCCCTGCCCGGTGCGGACGTGGTCGTGCGCCCGGACCAGGTGGACATCGACCCCACCGAGGTGGGCACCGACAGCGCTGGCCGCCCCGAGCTGCGCGAGGTCTCCCGGGCGGCGCGCACCAACCTCAGACTGCTGCGCGAACAGGCCGGGCGGGCCCCCGAGGGGCGTCCCCGCCGGGTCGAACTGCACTTCTGGACCCGCCCCGAGGAGATCCTGGCCGGGACCGCGGAGGGCGGGGCGGCGCGGGTCGAGGGCCTGCGGGTGGAGCACACCCGGCTGGACGCCGACGGCCGCCTGGAGGGGACCGGGAAGTACAGCGTTCTGGACGTGGGCATGGTGTTGCGCTCGGTCGGCTACGCGGGGGTGCCGCTGGCCGGTGTGCCCTTCGACCGGGGCGGCCACACGGTTCCGCACGAGGCGGGCCGGGTCCTGGACGCCGAAGGCCGGGCGGTGCCCGGGGACTACGTGGCCGGGTGGATCAAGCGGGGCGCCACCGGCGTGATCGGCACCAACAAGTCCGACGCCGCCGGGACCGTCCGTGCCCTGCTGGAGGACGCTCCACGACTGCGCGAGGCGGTGCCGGATCCCGTCGCGCTGGAACGGGTCCTGGACGAACGGGGTCTGGCGCACAGCGACTACGAGGGCTGGCTGCGCATCGACACCGCCGAGGCCGGACACGCCGAAGACCTGGGCCGGGGTGAGCGGGTCAAGCTGCGCGGCTGGGACGCCTACCGCAAGGCCCTGGAAGAGGGCTGAGGGGAGCGGGCGGGGGCGCGACGCGGGAGGCGGTCAGGTGACCTCGTTCTCGTCGGCCCCGTAGGTGTTGCACCCGCCCACGGTCGCGCTGGAGTAGCCCGCCTCCAACCACAGGGCGCGGTTGGCCGCGGTGCCGTGGGTGTCCAGGTCACCGCCGCCGTTGAAGTGCAGGTTGACCACGTCCAGGGCGTCGCCGCCGGGGTCGGTCAGCCCGCGCAGCCCCGCCCCCGCCATGCACTCGGCCTGGAGTTCGGTCCGGCGCAGGGTGTCCAGCTCGTCGTCCTCGCTGCCCGCGGTCCGGCGCAGGTCGTGGGAGACGCTCAGGATGCCCGTGGCGTATTGCACGTGGTGGGCGTACTCGTGTCCCATCAGCGCCAACCACACGTCTTCCTGGTGTGCTTCCGGGATCTGTTCACCGACCTGGCGCACGTTGGGCAGGACCACGGTGATCAGCCCCCGGTCGCTCTCGTAGTAGGCCAGGGTGAAGGAGTCCTCGGTGTCGGTGTCCAGGGGCTCGTCGGTGACCGTGATCTCGGGGAGGTCGGGGACCAGGCGGAGCTCGTCCATCACCGGCGCCCACAGCTCGTTCAGACAGACCCCGGCCTCGTTGGCGAACGCCTCCCAGGAGTCGTCGGAGCCGGTCCGCAGGGCGGGCAGGGGGCAGTCGATCGGCTCGGGCATGGCGACGTCGTAGAGCGGGTGGTCGACGAGGTCGATCTCGGCCGGGTTGGGTCGGGCGTACAGGCCGCTGTCGTAGAAGGTGGACAGGTCGGCGCCGCCGGTGGGCGTTTCCTGTCGCGGGGTGTTCACCACGATGGCGACGCTGGCGATGAGCGCCACCAGGGCGACGGAGGCGGCGGCCAACGCCCCGGCCAGCACGGCCCGGCCCTTGTCGCGCCGCGGCCGCGGCGCGGGGTACCAGGGCTGGGGCGCCCACTGCTGCCCCCACTGCTGGGGCGGCGGCCACTGGTACTGGCCCGGTCGCGGAACCCAGTGTTCGCGGGGCACCGGTTGCTGGGGAACGGGCTGGTGCTGAACCGGCTGCTGCGGAACGGGGTGCTGGTGCATCGGGTGCGGCTGCTGCCGCCCCCACTGCTGGGACGGCGGAGGCCCCGGCTGCGCAGGCGGCTGCTGTGGAGCGGGGGCGGGCCGCGAAGGCGCGCCCGGAGCCACCCAGCCCTGCGACTCGGTGGGGTCGGGGCGCACCGGAGTGCGCGGCGGTCGCGGAGCCTGTGCGGGACGCGGCGGCTGCGGCGGCCGGCCGCGCGGGGGAGGGGAATCGTGCCGGAGGGTTCCCGTGTGCTCGGGCGGTCGCTGGTGGGTGCCGGTCCGGTCCGGCCGGGGAGCGTTCTCTCCGGGCCGCTCAGCGCCGGTTCGGTTCTCCACGGGCTCGTCCTCGTCTTCGCGCCAACACGGGTACGGCATGCCGGATTCGTACCCACGAATCCGGCAAGTGCCGCAGACCTCCAGTATGGGGCTTAAACGGTCAAGCCGGTGTTAGACGCCCTCCACCTTCCGAGGCGGGGAGTAGCGCACCCCGAGGTCCTTCGCCATGTTCTGAAGCTCGGACTCGAAGAATGGTTCCATGTCACCCACGACAAAGCTCAGGTGTTGGAACACTTCCATGCAGACCACCCCGTAGAGGCGCACCCAGCAGGCGGTGAGCACCATCACGGCGCCCTCGGAGATGTCGGGCGAGGTGAAACCGACGGTGTCCGCGAAGGAGCGCAGCTCGGGGCGGAGCGCCTGCGGGATGTCCTCGTCCGCGGGGAGCGGGAAGCGCTCCTCGGAGACCAGGCGGTCGAAGAGCGTGAAGAACGTGGACCCGAACCGGCGCCCCGATTCCAGGGCGACGCCGATGTCGGCCGACGGGTCCAGCCGGGTGCGCGGCCCGAACATCACCGAGTACTCGGTCCGGTGGGTGATGGCCCAGTTCCGGAAGGCGCGCAACGACGCGAGGATGCGTCCGTCGGTGTCCTCCACGGGCATCCCGGCGTCGGCGGCGGCCACCGCGTCCGCCAGTTCCTCGTACATGTCCGCCGTGATCGCCACCAGGAGGGCGTCGATCCCCTCCACGTAGCGGTACAGGCCCGGAGCGGTCATGCCCATCTCCCGGGCGATCGCGCGCAGGGAGACCCCGACGACCCCGTGCTCCACGAGGTGTCTGCGGGCGATCGCCTTGATCTCGGTGAGTGTGGCTTCACGCACACGTTCGCGGCGGCTCAGGGTTCCCCCGGTCCGTTGGTCGCTTGTGACCGGCGGTTTCGTCATGTGCTGCGGTACACCCCGTCTCACGCGCCAGGGTCGTGGCGCTCTGGTTCCACTCGGCGATATTGACATCGTAACGCCTGCACGCTTAAGTAAACACCGTTAGCAAACAGTGTTCACGAATATGACGACCGTTCGCTTCAAGGGGGCGCCCATGCCGACACACACGGGGTTCTTCGGCCGACTCGGGCTCGGTGCCCACCGGGGCAGATGGTGGATCCTGGCCCTCACGGGGCTTTTCACCGCCTTCTCCGTGGTGTGGGGACTCGGGGTCTTCTCGGACGTCAGCGAAAGCGGCTTCGAGGATCCGGGATCCGAGTCCTCCCAGGCCATGGGCGTGCTCCAGGACGAGCTCGGCCACTCCGACATCGACATCATCGCCGTCTACCGCAGCGACGAGATGCGGGTGGACAACCCGACCTTCGCCCAGGCCGTGCAGCGGATCGCCGACGACCTGCCCGAGGACCTGGTCGCCGACTACGACGTCTACCTCGACGAGGGACTCGAGGACATCGAGCGCGGCATCCTCGTCTCCGAGGACATGCACGCCACCTACATCCCGATCACCCTCACCGGGCAGACGCACGAGGAGCGCCTGCACCAGTTCGAGGCGGCCGCCGAGGCACTGGAGTCCGGCCCCCTGGAGAGCCACCTGGGCGGCCCGATCGCGGTCGAGCACGAACTCTCGGAGACCGCGGAGAGCGACATCATCCGCGCCGAGCTCATCACGCTCCCGCTCCTGCTCCTCCTCCTGGTCCTGATCTTCGGCGGCCTGGTCGCCGGGCTGGTTCCCCTCGCCGTCGGCGGCCTGGCCATCCTCGGCTCCCTCACCGTCCTGCGCGCCCTCACCTCGGTCACCGACGTGTCGGTCTTCGCCATCAACGTCGCCACCCTGCTGGGTCTGGGCCTGGCGATCGACTACGGCCTGTTCATGGTCAGCCGCTTCCGTGAGGAGCTGAACAGGGGCCGCGCGGTCCCCGACGCCGTCCGCCGCACCGTCGACACCGCCGGGCGCACCGTCGCCTTCTCCGGCGTCATCGTCGGCATCGCCTTCGCCGGTCTGCTGTTCTTCCCCCAGCCCATCCTGAAGTCCATCGGTTTCGGCGGCATCGCCGTGGTCGCCCTCGACCTCATCGCGGCCCTGGTCTTCCTGCCCGCCCTGATGTCGGTGGTGGGCCGCCGCGTCGACCGGCTCAAGCTGCCCCTGCCGCGCCGGACCGTCACCGGCGCGATCGACGAGAACGCCGGGGCCTGGGCCAAGCTGGCCCGCGCCGTGATGCGCGGACCCGCGGTCTCACTGGTCGCGGTCGGCTGCGTCCTGGTCGCGTTCACCTCCGGCCTGGCCTCGACCGAGCTCGGCTCCACCGACCAGCGCTATCTGCCGGCCGACGCCTCCAGCCGGATCGGTACCGAGTCCATGGGCGACGACTTCCCCGCCGGTCAGGTCGGACGGCTGCACGTTGCGGTGGTCGGCGACAGCACCGGGGAACAGCTCGACGAGTACGTCGAACGCCTCGACGCGCTGCCCGGCGCGGTCCGCACCGAACTCGCCCGCACGGGGGAGGGCGTCGCGCACGTGGAGGTGGTCTACCAGGGCGCCACCGACGATCCCGGGACCAAGGACCTGGTGCGCGACGTGCGCGCCGAGCCCGGCCCGGAGGGTTCGCAGGAGACCCTCGTGGGCGGGGCGGCCCCCATGCAGCTGGACAACCTGGACGCCATCGTCGAGCAGGCGCCCAAGACGGTCGGTTTCATCATCGGCTCCACGCTGCTGCTGCTCTTTCTCGCCTTCGGCTCCATCGTGCTGCCGATCAAGGCGGTGCTCATGGGCGCGCTGTCCCTGGGCGCTTCGCTGGGCGTGGTGATCTGGGGCTTCCAGGAGGGGCACTTCGCCGGTCTGCTCGGTTTCGAGGCGGTCGGCACGGTCGACCCCACGTACCTGGTGCTGATCATGATCGTGTCCTTCGGTCTGGCGATGGACTACGAGCTGTTCCTGCTCAGCCGGGTGCGGGAGGAGTACCTGCGCAGCGGGGACAACACCCGTTCGGTGGCGCTGGGGTTGCAGCGCACCGGCCAGATCATCACCAGCGCCGCCCTGCTGCTGGGCGTGGTGCTGGTGGCGATGGGCACCTCGGGGCTGCTCTTCCTGAAGATCATCGGCATCGGGCTCGCGCTCGCGGTCCTGGTGGACGCCACCCTGGTCCGGGCGATCATGGTGCCCGCCACCATGCGCCTGCTCGGCGACTGGAACTGGTGGCTGCCGCGCCCGCTGCGCTGGGTGCACGACCGGATCGGCATCTCCGAGGGCGGTGAGGACGAGGAGGAGCCCCCTTCCGTCACCAGCGAGAGCGAACGGCGGGAGAAGGTCCCCGCCGGGGTCTGACCGCTCCCCGGTCTCGCGCCGGCCCCACCGGTCTCTGGCCGGCCTCCCACCCGACCGAGTTCCAGGCCCTCAAGGCCCCGTCCGGCTACCCGCCGGGCGGGGCCTTTGTGATGGGCATCTCTTATTATCGCTCTACTGAATCATATGTAGTGCATACGATATGGTCGAAGTATTGATTTGGGAACGGTGCACCTGCCCCGGCGCCATACGCACCCTCCAGGAGATCCCATGGCCACCACACCCACCACGACCCCGCCACCGAGCCGGCCGGGCCCCACGGCCCCCGAACCATCCGCGCCGCCCCTGCTGGCCCGGCTCGGCAGGGGAGTGGCCCGCCGCCCCAGCCGCATCCTCCTCCTCGCCGCGCTGGTCACCCTCACCGCCCTGGTCCTGGCAGCGGGCACCCTGGACCGGCTCCAGCTCAGCCGATTCGAGAGCCCCGGATCGGAGTCCCTCCAGGTCGAGCGGGCCTTGGAAGAGAACTTCGGCACCGGAAAACACCACTTCCTGCTCCTGGTCACCGCACAGCAGGGCACCGTCGACGACCCCGGGGTGGTCGAGGCCGCCACCGCCCTGGAAGAGGAGCTGGCCGCCCGCGACGGGGTCGCCGAGACCGCCTCCTACTGGTCGCGTGAAGGCTCACCGGCCATGCGCTCCGACGACGCCACCCAGGCCCTGATCACCGTGCGCATGGCGGGCACCGTCACCGAGGCCCGCACCGCCCTGGCCGAGATCTCCCCGGACTTCACCCGCGCCGACGACGAGATCCGCGTGGAGGTCGGCGGCGGCGACGAGATCTTCCGCCAAGCGGCGGCGCAGGCCCAGAGCGACTTCGTGCGAGCCGAGATCATCATCCTGCCGTTGGTCTTCGCCCTGCTCCTGCTGCTCTACCGACGGGCGTCGATCGCCGGGCTCACTCTGGCCATGGGCGTGTACTCGGTGGTCACCACCCTGGCCCTGCTGCGCGGGGCCGCCGCCCTCACCGAGGTCTCCACCTTCGCAGCCAACCTCACCCTGGTCATGGGCATCGGGCTCGGTGTGGACTACAGCTTGTTCGTGATCACCCGCTTCCGCGAGGAGCTGGCCCGGGGGCTCAGCGTGCCCGAGGCGGTGGAACTCGCGGTGGCCCGCGCGGGGCGCACGGTCATCTTCAGCGGGCTCACCGTGGCGATCGCGCTGTCCTGCCTGATGCTCTTCCCGTTCCCGTTCCTGCAATCCTTCGCCTACGCCGGGGTGGGCGTGGTCCTGACCTCGGTGATCGCCGCCCTGGTGATCCTGCCCGCCGCCCTGACCAAGGTCGGGCACCGGGTCCGCCCCCGCAGCCGGCCCCGCGCGGACAGCGGCTGGTGGCACGCCAACTCGCTGCGTATGATGCGCCGCCCGCTGCTGTACGGGGTGCCCGCCCTCGGCTTGGTCCTGGTGCTGGCCGCCCCGGTGGCCGGGCTCGACTTCGGCCTGCCCGACGCCCGCGTCCTGCCCGAAGGGCACTCCAGCCGGGACGTCCAGGAGCAGATCGAAGCGGGCTTCGGCCAGGAGGAGATGGACGCCGTCCACGTCCTGGTCGACTCCGCCACCACCCCGGAGCAGGCCGACGCCTACGCGGCCGCCCTGTCCCGCGTCTCCGGGGTCTCCCAGGTCGACGCGCACACCGGCACCTACCAGGACGGACAGCTCACGATCCCGCCCGGAGCCGTCGCGGAGCGCTACGTCTCCGACGGGGCCACCTGGTTCTCGGTGGTGCCGACCATGGCCGCGCTGGAGGACGCTTCGGGGCTCATCGACGACCTCCGCGATGTCCCGGCCCCGACCGACACCGCCATCGGCGGCTACCCGGCCGACCTCACCGACTTCAGCGACGCCCTGCTGGAGCGGGCGCCCCTGGTGTTCGGGATGGTCCTGCTGGTCACGTTCGTCCTGCTGTTCCTGATGACCGGGAGCCTGCTGCTACCGCTCAAGGCGATCGTGCTCAACGTGCTCAGCCTGGCGGTGATGTTCGGCGTCATCGTCTGGGTGTTCCAGGAGGGCAACCTCTCCGGCCTCCTGGGCTTCACCGCCAACGGCACCCTGGAGGTGACCTTCCCGATCCTGATGTTCTGCGTGGCCTTCGGCCTGTCCATGGACTACGAGGTGTTCATGCTGGCCCGGATCAAGGAGGAGTACGACCTGACCGGCGACACCACCTCCGCGGTGGCCGCCGGACTCCAACGCAGCGGCCCCCTGGTCACCGCGGCCGCCGTCGTCCTCGCGGCGTCCTTCGCGGTCTACGCGACCTCCAGCGTGTTCTACCTGATCATGCTGGCCATCGGTACGGCCGCGGTGATCCTGGTCGACGCCACCCTGATCCGCGGCGTCCTGGTCCCGGTCACCATGCGCCTGGCCGGCCGCGCCAACTGGTGGGCGCCCCGCCCCCTGCGCCGCGTGCACGCCAGGCTCGGCCTGAACCACTGACCCACTGACCTACTCGGTCTTGGTCACCTGGGGGTGCTGGCCGATCAACCGCCCGGACAGCTCGTGCAGGACCTGGCGTTCCTCCTCGGACACCCCGGCGAAGAACTCCCGCTCGGTCCGCTCCACCGCCGCACGGGCGTCGGCCAGCACCTGCAGCGCCCGGGGCGTCGGCGTGACGATGTACCGCCGCCGGTCATTGGGGTTGCGCACCCGCTCCACCAGTCCCAACCGCTCCAGCTCGTCCACGACTCCCACCATGACGTTGGGATCGATTCCGAGCGTGCGGCTCAGCTCCCGCTGCGAGGGCTCGGCCATCGTCGCCGCGGTCGCCAGCACGTGGAACTGACGCGCGCTGACCTCCATCGCCTCGAACACCGAGGCCGTGGCCGCCTGCACCAGCTCACCCAGCTTGATCAGCCGGAACCCGGTCAGGTGCCACAGGGGAGAGCCCTCCTCATTCGCCTCGCTCATACAGGCATCCTACGTCCGACCGACCATAGGCTCAGGGGATGGTGAGCCGGACGTAGGAATTCAGTCCGCGAAGTGCTCAGCGTAGATCTGCTGTTCGGGAGAGGTTGCCACGCGGCATAGGTTACACAGGGTTGCTAATAAGTATTTTCCCGTAGTCGGAATGCATTGATAAGTCGTTTACGTGGGGAAATGCAAAAAGGGCCCGAACTTCCTTCCCGGAAGTTCGGGCCCTCAAAGGGCTAGCTCAGACCTAGAAGGCCTTCGGGTCGCCCTCGTGGAACGGCTTGCCGTTCACCGCGGTGGAGACGCCGACCTTGTCCAGGTACGGGGTGATGCCGCCGGTGTGGAAGGGCCAGCCCGCACCCGTGATCAGGCACAGGTCGATGTCGGCGGCCTCGGCCACGACACCCTCGTCCAGCATGATCTGGATCTCCTTGGCCAGGGCCCGCAGGGCCCGGTCCAGGATCTCCTTCTCCTCGGACGGGCTGTCGCCGCCCTTGAGGAGCTCCTTGACCTCGGGGTCGATGGTCAGGTCCGGGGCGAAGATCTCCGTCTTGCCCGCCTCGACCACGGCCTCCAGCTGCGGCGAGACCGCGAAGCGCTCGGGGAACGCGCTGTTCAGGGTCTCGGCGACGTGCAGACCGACCGCCGGGCCGACCAGCTGGAGCAGCATGAGCGGCGACATCGGCAGACCCAGGGGCGCGACCGCGCGGTCGGCGACCTCGGGCTCGGTGCCCTCGGCCACGGCGCCCAGGACCTCGCCCATGAACAGGGTGAGCAGGCGGTTGACGACGAACGCCGGAGCGTCCTTGCACAGCACCGAGGTCTTCTTCAGCTTCTTGGCGGTGGCGAAGGCCGTGGCCAGCGAAGCGTCGTCGGTCCTGTCGCCGCGGACGATCTCCAGCAGCGGCAGGACGGCGACCGGGTTGAAGAAGTGGAAGCCCACGACCCGCTCGGGGTGCTTCAGCTTCGACGCCATCTCGGTGATCGAGAGCGAGGAGGTGTTGGTGGCGAGGATCGCCTCGGGGGAGACCACGGCCTCCACCTCGGCGAACACCTGCTGCTTGACCTCCATCTTCTCGAAGACGGCCTCGATGACGAAGTCGGCGTCCGAGAAGGCGTCCTTGGTCAGCGAACCGGTGACCAGGGCCTTGAGGTGGTTGGCCTTGTCCTGGTTGACGCGCCCCTTCTTGAGGAGCTTGTCGACCTCGCCGTGGACGTAGTCGACGCCCTTGTTCAGGCGGTCCTGGTCCAGGTCGGTCATGACGACCGGCACGTCCAGGCGGCGCGCGAACAGCAGGGCCAGCTGACCGGCCATCAGGCCGGCGCCGACGACGCCGACCTTGGTGACCTTGCGGGCCAGCGACTTGTCCGGGGCGCCGGCGGGGCGCTTGGCGCGCTTCTGCACGAGGTCGAAGGCGTACAGGCCGGCCTTGAGCTCGTCGCTCATGATCAGGTCGGCGAGCGCCTGGTCCTCGGCGTCGAAGCCCTCGTCGCGGCTCGCGGTCTTGGCGGCCGCGACCAGCTCGACGGCGCGGGCCGGGGCCGGGGCGGCGCCGTGCAGCTTGCCCTCGACCACGAAGCGGGCCATGTTGACCGCGTTGTCCCAGGCCTCGCCCTTGTCGACCTCGGGGCGCTCGACCTTGACGTCACCCTTGAGGACCTTGGCGGTCCAGCGCAGGGACTCCTCGACGAAGTCGGCCGGGTCGAAGATCGCGTCGGCGATCCCCATCTCGAAGACCTGCTTGCCCTTGATCATCTTGTTCTGGGCCAGCGGGTTGTCGACGATGAGCTTGAGGGCCTTCTCGGCGCCGATCAGGTTCGGCAGCAGGTAGGTGCCGCCCCAACCGGGGACGAGGCCGAGGAAGGCCTCGGGGAGCGCGAAGGCCGGAACGCCGGCGGAGACGGTGCGGTAGGTGCAGTGCAGCGCCACCTCGACGCCGCCGCCCATGGCCGCGCCGTTGATCAGCGCGAAGGTGGGTACGTCCAGCTCGCCGAGCTTGCGGAACACGTCGTGTCCCAGCTTGCCGATGGCCTCGGCCTGCTCGCGGGTCTGGATCGCGGGGACGCCGGTCAGGTCGGCGCCGACCGCGAAGATGAACGGCTTCCCGGTGACGGCCACGGCCACGATGTCGGTGCGCGCCCTGGCGGCCTCGATCGCGGCGTCCAGGCTGAGCAGGCCGCCGGGGCCGAAGGTGTTCGGCTTGGTGTGGTCGTGTCCGTTGTCCAGGGTGATCAGGACAGCGGTGCCCGCGCCGTAGGGGAGCTCGACATCGCGGGAGATCGCGTTGGTGACGACCTCGTCCTTGAAAAGCTCGCGGGCTTCTTCGATGGCGGTGCTCACTTGCCCCCCTCGTAGTTGGTGTTCTCCCACAGGATGGTCCCGCCCATGCCCAGGCCCACGCACATGGTGGTGATGCCGTAACGGACGTCGGGACGCTCGGCGAACTGGCGCGCGAGCTGCATCATCAGACGACCGCCGGAGGAGGCCAGCGGGTGGCCGATGGCGATCGCGCCGCCCCACGGGTTGACGCGGGCGTCGTCGTCGGCGATGCCGAAGTGCTCCAGGAAGGCGAGCACCTGGACGGCGAAGGCCTCGTTGATCTCGATCAGGCCGACGTCGTCGATCGTGATGCCCTGGCGGGCGAAGAGCTTCTCGGTGGCCGGGACCGGACCGACACCCATGACCTCGGGCTCGACACCGGTGAAGGAGAAGTCGACCAGGCGCATCTTGGCGTCCAGGCCCAGCTCCTCGGCGACCTCCTCGGCCATCAGCAGGGTGCCGGTGGCGCCGTCGTTGAGACCGGCGGCGTTACCGGGCGTCACGTTGCCGTGCGCGCGGAACGGGGTCTTCAGGCCAGCGAGCGACTCCATGCTGGTGCCGGGGCGCGGCGGCTCGTCCTGGGTGGCCAGACCGAAGCCCTTCTCCGCGGAGCGGACCAGGGTCTCGACCAGGTCGGGCTGGATCTTGCCGTCGGCGTAGGCCTTGGCGACCTTCTCCTGGCTGCGCACCGCGTAGGCGTCGGCGCGCTCCTTGGTGATGGTCGGGTACCGGTCGTGCAGGTTCTCGGCGGTGTTGCCCATGACCAGCGCGGACGGGTCGACCAGCTTCTCGGAGATGATCCGGGGGTTGGGGTCGACGCCCTCACCCATGGGGTGGCGGCCCATGTGCTCGACGCCACCGGCGATCACGACGTCGTAGGCACCGAAGGAGATGCCCGCGCCCGCGGTGGTCGCGGCGGTGAGCGCGCCGGCGCACATGCGGTCGATGGAGTAACCGGGGACGCTCTTGGGCAGCCCGGCGAGGATCGCGGCGGTGCGCCCGAGGGTCAGGCCCTGGTCGCCGATCTGGGTGGTGGCGGCGATGGCGACCTCGTCGACGCGCTCCGGGGGCAGGCCCGGGTTACGGCGCATCAGTTCGCGGATGACGCGGACGATCAGGTCGTCGGCGCGCGTCTCGGCGTAGAGGCCCTTGCCTGACTTGCCGAACGGGGTGCGGACCCCATCGACAAACACGACATCGCGGGCAGTTCGCGACACGATGGCCCCTCCTTCTCCAAGCGTTGGTGGACTGTATGGGGCCCATGCTACTCGCCAGTAACAAATAGTGCGAGCGGCGGGGCCGATCACTTCTCAAGAAGGGGGCATCCCCTACTTTCGGCGGTTGTGGCCGCTACCGCCAACACGGTTGGCTGGAGGGAGATTCCGTGCGTAGGAGATGAAGGGGGCAAAGATGCCGCGACCGGACCCGGAGCACGTCGCGCTGCTCAGGCAGGCGCCCAAAGCGCCGCTGCGCCGCCTGTGGGAGTACGCGCGCGTGCACTGGCGGATGCTGGTCCTGGGCGGTGTGCTCACCTTCCTCGGCGGGATCACCGGACTGGCGCAGCCGCTCATGGCCAAGTACGTCATCGACGCCCTGGGCGGGGGCGGCTCCGTCTCCGGCCCGATCCTGGCCCTGCTGGCCGTGGTGCTCCTCGGCGCCGTCATCGGCGCCCTGGGCGCCTTCGTGCTGGAACGCACCGGCCAGAGCGTCGTGCTCGGAGTACGCCGCAACCTGGTCGGCCGCTTGGTCCGACTACGCGTAGGAGAACTCGACCGGCTCAAACCGGGTGACCTGGTCTCCCGGCTGACCGCCGACACCACCCTGCTCCGCTCCGTCGCCACCAGCGGCATCACCAACCTCTTCACCAGTACGGTTCTGCTGGTCGGCGCCATCGTCATCATGGCGTTCCTGAGCCCGACGCTGCTCCTGATCACCCTGGGAATGATCCTGGTGGTCGGTGTCTTCATGGGGGTGATCCTGCCGAGGATCGGCCGGGCCACCCAGGCCGCGCAGGCCTCCCTCGGTGAGATGGGCTCGCTCCTGGAGCGGATCTTCGGCGCCTTCCGCACGGTCAAGGCCTCCTCCGCCGAACGCGCCGAGATCGAGCGCCTGGACGTCGCCGCGGTGGAGTCCTGGCGCAAGGGCGTCGCCGTGGCCGGGTGGACCGCGCTCTCGGGCACCCTGGCCTCGCTCACCATCAACGCCTCGTTCCTCGTGGTCCTGGGCGTGGGCGGCGGCATGGTGGCCGCGGGGACGATGAACGTCTCCACCCTCATCGCCTTCCTGCTGCTGCTCTTCTACCTGATGGAACCCATCATCACCCTGGTGAACTCGGCCACCGAGCTCCAGACCGGCCTGGCCGCCGTCCGCCGCATCGACGAGGTCGCCGACCTGGACCGGGAGAACCCCGAAGGCAACCGCACCGAACCCCTCTCCGCCCGCCCCGCCGAGCTCTCCCTCACCGACGTCACCTTCCGCTACCACCCCGACCTGCCGCTGGTGCACCACGGCGTGAGCTTCGAGGCCTCGGGTGCGGGCCTGACCGCCCTGGTCGGACCCTCGGGCTCGGGCAAGACCACTGTCTTCTCCCTCGTCGAGCGCTTCTACGACACCACCTCCGGCAGCGTGCTCCTGGACGGCACCGACGTCCGCGACTGGCCCCTGGAGGCGCTGCGCGCCCAGATCGGCTACGTCGAACAGGACGCCCCGGTCCTGGACGGGACCCTGCGCGCCAACCTCACCATGGCCGCGCCGCACGCCACCGAGGCCGAACTCCACGAGGTCGTCCGAACGGCCCGTCTCACGGACCTGGTCGACCGCCTGCCCGAGGGCCTGGAGAACCCGATCGGCCACCGGGGCGTCACCATCTCCGGCGGCGAGCGCCAGCGCGTGGCCATCGCCAGGGCGCTGCTCCGCCGCCCCCGCCTGCTGCTGATGGACGAGGCCACCTCCCAGCTGGACGCCGCCAACGAGGGCGCCCTCAAGGCGGTCATGCTGGAGGCGGCCCGCAGCACCAACGTGATCGTGGTGGCGCACCGCCTGTCCACGGTCACCAGCGCCGACCGGATCGTGGTCATGGAGACCGGCACGGTCCGCGCGGTGGGCACCCACGCCGAACTGGTCGAGGGCGACGACCTCTACCGGGACCTCGCCGCGGGCCAGCTCCTCACCCCCGAAAGCCCCGACATCCCGGAGGGGGCCAGCGCGAGCTCCTGAACCCTGGCTCGCGCACCCCGGGTCAGCTCTCGTGGCCCAGGAAGGTGGTCGCGAAGCGGTCGACGTTGAGGCGCAGACGCTGGATGCGCTCCTCGCGGGTGATGGTCTCCGCGGGCTGGATCAGCGGGGACTCGCGCTTGCCCCGCACGTAGAGCGGGCAGGCGAGGTCGGCGCACACGTACAGGCCGACCGTGTCGCCCTGCTTACCGGCCTTGCCCGGTTTGGGGGCGCTGAACAGGCGCACGCCCCCGGCGGGGTGCACGGTCACGCAGAACGAGCAGGTCATCGACTTAAAGAAGTTCGCCCTGCGGTTGCCCGTCGGCAGCCGCAGGGCGACCCCGAGCGGGTCCTCACCGGAGTCGATCACGAGGTAGGCGCGGTTCGGAGCCTTGGGGTCGGTCCAGCCGAGGAAGTCCATGTCCTCCCAGTCCAGCAGCGGCATGGCTGTTGGGAAGTGCATCCGCTTGGCCTCGCCCTTGGGGCAGTTGACGAACGAGGAGCGGATCTCCTCGGTGCTGAGCTCGCGCATCGTTCTCTCCGGTCAATGTGTGCGACCAACGGACGGATCCTGCCAGGCCAGGGCGGCTCGCGCGAATGGTTTTCGCGCCTGGCCACCTTGTTCCCCCGAACCTTCCGCGCACACGCGTGAGGGCCGGGACTTCCGTGGGGAGTCCCGGCCCTCGTTGCGCTGTGTCAGAGCAGCGCGTCGGCCTCGCGGTGACGGCCCGCGGCGTTGTAGGCGCCCGCCAGGTCCCGGCGCAGCCGCATGGTGAGTCGGCGCACCTCCGGGTCGCCGGAGGAGTTCAGCGCCACGCGGTAGGCCTCGCGGAGGACCTCGACGGCCTCATCGGCCCGGCCCGCCTGCGTGTAGGCGCGGCCCAGCCGGTGGTGTACCGCGAGGGTGTCCAGGTGGCCCTTGCCCAGGCGACGGCGGCGCCCGGCCAGCACCATCCGCAGCTGCGAGATGGCCTCCTCGTAGCGTCCGGCCATGCTCTGCGCCGCGCTCATGCCCAGCCGGAGCTCCTCGCGGCGCTCGGTGGAGGCGACGTCCTCGACGGCCCGCGCGTAGTGGGCCACCGCGGCGTCCACGCGGCCGCTGCGCCGGTAGCACACGGCCAGGCGCATGCGCGCCTCCACCGTGTCCTCGTCGGCCGGGCCGAACTGGTTCTCCCGCTGGCTGAGCAGGGTCTCCCACTGCGCGGCGGCGTCGGCGGGGCAGCCCACGTCCTCCAGCGCCCAGGCCAGGTTCTCCCGGATGATCTCGGTACGGGGGTGGTCCTCGCCGTAGACCGCCACGGCTTCGCCCAGGGCCAGCTCGAACTGCTGCACGGCGGCCTGGCGCCGACCCATCTGCGCGTACTTGGTGGCCAGGTTGTTGCGGGCGGTGATGGTGTCCGGGTGCTCGGTCCCCAGTCGCTCCACGAGCGACTGGAGAGTTCGCTCCAGGGCCGCCGCGCGCATCCCGGCGGTGGGGACCTTGGTTCCCGAGACCTGGGTGCCGGAGGCGGAGGACGCGGGGCGCTGGGGCAGCGCCCGGTGCGAGGTCTCGGTGGGCACCCCGCCCGCGTGGGTCGGGACCTGCTGGGGCAGGGGCGCGGTCCGCTCCGCCAGGAGCTCTTCCCGCTCCTGGGGAGTGGGTATGGCGGCCTCGGTCGCCTTGACCTTGGCAGAACGCGTCAACCCCGTCTCACGCAGCAGCGCACGCCAGAACGACAAGCAGACTCACCACATTTCCCTGATCACACGTACCGGGGCCTTGTGGGCCCGCGGTTCGTTACATACCCGTAGAAGAAGCCGAACGGCCCCGAGATTCCAGGGCACGTTTCTATAACTTAATCGGACAACGGGCTACGGAACAGGCATGAACCGCCCCTGTATGTGTGTGACTTCAGTCACCTTTGGATTCAAAATGACTGAAAGGGGTATTGATCAGCTTTTTTCCGCGTCCCGCAGGGCCGTGGCCAGCGGTTCCGCCGTCAAGCCGACCTGCCAGTTCCGTGCGCCACGCGTGCGTAGGAAATCGCCCACGGAATCCGGGTCCACGGTCTTCGGGGGCGCCCAAGCCAACCTTCTGACGGTGTCCGGCAGTAGAAGGTTCTCGGTCGGCATCACGACGTCCTCCGCGATACCCGTCACCGTCGCCCTGGCGGCCTCCAGCCGGCGCGCCGCCTCGGGGGCGCGGTCGGCCCAGCGGTTGACCGGCGGCGGCCCGTCTCCGGGGGCGTTGGGCCGCGGCAGCTCGGCCTGAGCCATGTCACGGGCCCGGTTCACCGCCTTGATCCACGTGGTCAGGTAACGGCGGGCCAGTTTGATCCCGTACTGCCGGATCTTGGCCAGCTCCGTGGTGCTGCGCGGCATCGCCGTCGCCGCCTCCACGATCGCCGCGTCCGGCAGCACCCGGCCCGGGGAGATGTCCCGTTCCCGGGCGATGCGGTCACGCTCGTACCAGAGCTCGCGGACGGCGGCCAGGGCGCGCTGGTTGCGGACCTTGTGGATGCCCGAGGTGCGCCGCCAGGGATCGGCGCGCGGCTCCTTGGGCGGGGCGGCCAGCACGGAGGAGAACTCCTCCTGGGCCCATTCCAGCTTGCCGGTCTCGGCGAGCTCGGTCTCCAGGGAGTTGCGCAGCTCGATGAGGATCTCCACGTCCAGCGCCGCGTACCGCAGCCAGTCCTCGGGCAGCGGCCGCTGGGACCAGTCCACCGCCGAGTGCTCCTTGGCCAGGCGCACGTCCAGCAACCGCTCCACCATGAACCCGAGCCCGACCCGCTGGTAGCCCAGCAGCCGCCCGGCGAGCTCGGTGTCGAACAGCAGGGACGGGCGCAGGTTGACCTCGGACAGGCACGGCAGGTCCTGGTGCGCGGCGTGCAGCACCACCTCGGCTCCGCCGACCGCGGAGTTGAGGCCGCTCAGGTCGGGGCAGGCGATCGGGTCGATCAGCGCCGATCCGGAGCCCTCCCGCCGCAGCTGCACCAGGTACGCGCGCTGCCCGTACCGGTAGCCCGAGGCGCGCTCGGCGTCCACGGCGACGGGGCCCGAGCCGGCGCTCAGGGCCGCGATGACACCGGCGAGGGCGTCGGCGTCCGCGGTGACCTCAGGCAGGCCCTCGCGTGGTTCCCGAAGTAGAGGCGCCCTCTCCGCGTCGTCGTTGTCTGGTTCGCGGGGTTCTGTCTTGGAGTTCAACGCGTTCGCCACACCACTACGGTATGCGCTGTCGCCACCGAACGCAGATACGGGCCGTTTCGGCATCGCTGGGCGTTACGGGTCCGCCGGGCCCCGAGCCGCCCCCCGCAGGGCCGCCCGATCCCAGCTCGGAGGGTGTTGATCGGTACGACTCAAGGCACAATTCAACGCCCGCGCCGTGGCTCAGGGGCGCGACCGCTGCCGGGCGATGTCGGTGACGTCCAGCGGGGGAAGGCCCGAAGCGGAGGCCAGCAGCGCCAGCCAGGCGCTCATGTGTCCGGACAGGTCCGCCGACTCCGGGGTCCACGAGGCGCGCATCTCGACCTCGGTGGTGGCGCCCTCGTGCGCCTTGGTGCCGAACCCCTCGGTGGTGGCACGGGTGACCGTGCCGCTCAGCGTGTGGTGGGTGGCGCCGTTGGTCTCCAGGGCGTCGGTGAGCCAGCTCCAGGCGACCGGGCCGAGCAGGGGATCGGTGGCGATCTCCGACTCCAGCTCGGAGTTGGCCTGGCAGACCACCCGGAAGGGGCCGGGCCAGTCGCGGGTGCCCTCGGGGTCGTACAGGACGATCAGCCGGCCCCAGGCGATCTCCTCGCCCTGAACCGTGACCTCGGCCGACACGGCCGAGGAATAGGGAGCCAGCCGCTGGGGAGAGGGGATCTCCCGGACGGTGATCTCGGGGCGGATGTGAGGAGAGCGCAGGGCCTCGACCGCTCGCCGGAACGTTTCCTGAGCGTTCTCGGCGCTACCGACATCGGGCATGATGGAAACGTCAGCCTTCATATTGTGGTGATCACGTCCTGGCGGGGGTCGCCGGGACGTGTCCCGCCGATGGTGTGATGGTGGGCACGGATTCGACCGTGGCACGAGTCACCGGCGGGCGGTCGTAGTTCCCCCGGCGTGTCGGGCTTTTGTGATGATCTTGGGACCGCGGAGCCGCCAGCGGCGCCGGTTCGCGGTCTGCGCGCCCCCGGCCCGCCCCGCCGGAAGGACCCCGCTCCGGCGATCCGAGTGAGACCACCGGGACGGGCATGGCACGATTCAAGGGTGACGCTTCAAGACTCTCCATTCCTCCGCGCCTGCCGGCGCCTCCCGGTGTCCCACACACCGGTGTGGTTCATGCGCCAGGCCGGGCGCTCCCTGCCCGAGTACCGACGGGTCCGCGCTGACGTGCCGATGCTTGAGGCGTGTGCGCGACCCGACATGATCACCGAGATCACGATGCAGCCGGTCCGCCGGTACGACACCGACGCCGCGATCTTCTTCAGCGACATCGTCGTACCGCTCAAGGCCATCGGGATCGACCTGGACATCAAGCCGGGTGTCGGCCCCGTGGTCGACGACCCGATCCGGGACGCCGACGGGATCAAACGCCTGCGCGATCTCGAGCCCGGCGACATCCCGTACGTCACCGAGGCGGTCGGCCAGCTCGTGGGAGAGCTCGGCGACAAGCCGCTGATCGGTTTCGCGGGCGCTCCGTTCACGCTGGCCTCCTACCTCATCGAGGGCGGGCCGTCGAAGAACCACGAGCACACCAAGGCGCTGATGTACGGCGAGCCCGAGCTGTGGGACGAGCTCATGCGCCGCCTGGCCAACATCACCCTGGGCTTCCTGCGCACCCAGATCGAGGCGGGGGCCAGCGCGGTCCAGCTCTTCGACTCCTGGGTCGGCGCGCTGAGCGCTGAGGACTACCGCGCCTCGGTGCTGCCCTACACCTCGTGGATCTTCGGTCAGCTGACCGAGTACGAGGTGCCGCGCATCCACTTCGGTGTGGGCACCGGCGAGCTGCTGAGCCTGCTCAGCGAGGCCGGGGCCGACGTCGTGGGCGTGGACTGGCGGGTGCCGCTGGACAAGGCCGCCCAGCGGGTCCAGCCGGGCACGGCGCTCCAGGGCAACCTGGACCCCGCGACGCTGTTCGCGCCCTGGGAGGTCGTCGCCGACCGTACGCGCGACATCCTCTCGCGGGGCCGCGCCGCCGACGGCCACATCTTCAACCTCGGCCACGGTGTGCTGCCCAGCACCGACCCGACCGTGCTCGAACGCCTCACCGCCTTCGTGCACGAGGAGACCGCCAACTAGGCGCTCCGCGCGACAGGCACGACACACGACGCGCCGGTGCCCGGCCCCCGCAGCGGGAGCCGGGCGCCGGCGTCGTTCCGCTCGGTCAGCGCTGGTCCTCGGGGCCGTTCGCGTCTGTTTCCGGGCTCGTGTCCGCCGTCGCGGAACCGCTCTCGGAACCCTCAGCGGCGTCGCCCGCGGGCACGGCCGCGTTCCGCGCCCGCTGGTCCCGGCGGGCCCTGCGGCGCTGGCGCCACAACCACAGCGGCCAGGCGCCGAGCACCGCGGCCACCACGGCGAAGGGCAGCAGCCAGCCGGCGATCACGGCCAGACCCTGCCCCAGGGTGACCAGGGCCAGCCAGCCGCGCTCCAGCCCGCCGAGGAACCCGACGGAGTCCCGGGAGGGCTCCTCGACGTAGGTGGCCGGGGGCTGGAGGGTCAGGTGCACCGTGGAGTAGGCGGTCTGGTTCTCCAGCGAGTCCAGCCGCGCCTGGAACGCCTCCAGGTCCTCCTGGCGCCGTTGGATCTCGCTCTCCACGCGCAGCAGGTCGTCGACGTCCTCGGCCTGCTCCAGGTAACCGCGCAGGGTCTCCAGGGCGGCCTGGGAGGACTCGATGCGGCTCTCGACGTCGGCCACGTCCTCGGTGACGTCCTGTACCGACCGCTCCAGCGTGGAGCGGTCGCCCAGCTCGGCCAGCGCGTCCAGGGAGCTCTCGTAGTCATCGTTGGGGACGCGCAGGGTCAGAGCGCTCTCGGGGGTGCCGGCCGTGGGCGTGGAGAGGCGCTCCTCGGCCACGTAGCCGCCCGCCTCGACCGCCAGGGCCTTGGCCAGGTCGGAGGCCTCGGCGACGTCCTCCACGCGCACGGTCATCTCGGCGATGTGGATCAGCTGCCGGTCCGTGATCTCCACGTCCGAGCCCACGTTGCCGTCCGCCGCGTCCGAGGCTCCCTCCTCCGTGTATCCGGCCTCGGCGTCGGCCTGTTCCTCGGGCATGGCGAGGCCGGCGGAGTCCGGGGCGGCGCCTCGGCTGGCGCTGCCGTCCGTCAGGTCGTTGGAAGCACCGCAGGCGGCGAGCAACAGGGCGGCCATACCGGTGGCGACGGTCGTGCGGGCCACACGGCCCGCACGGGGGAGGGCTGAAGTGTCCATGATGCTTCGACGCGACCCCGAACCCGGGCGTTTCGTCCGGTCGGTAACGAGAGCGCAACGGATCGAACCCCTCCCGGATTCGCGCCGCGCCCGGGCGCCGGACCTGGACCCTCGGGACCTCCGGCCGAAACCCCACCGCCGGAGGTCCCGCTTCGGGGACGGCGGATCACCGTGACCCGCGGCATCTGGGAAGCTGGTGGCATGCCGCAAGCACCGCATGTCGTCGTGATCGGAGGCGGGGTCTCCGGACTCACCGCCGCGCACCGCCTCAACGGCCGGGGGATCACCACCACGGTGGTCGAGGCCGCCGAAGCCCCGGGAGGAAAGCTCCGCGCCTCGCCCGTGGCGGGTGTGTCCGTCGACGCCGGTGCCGAGGCCGTGCTCGCCCGCCGCCCCGAGGCCCTCGACCTCTTCGCCGAGCTCGGCCTGGACGACCAGGTGGTGCACCCGGGCCCGGGAGCCGCGGCCATCTACAGCCGGGGCCGGATCCGCTCCCTGCCCAAGGGCCAGCTCATGGGCGTGCCCGGCGACCTGCGCGCCCTGGCCCGCAGCGGGGTGCTCTCCCCGGCGGGGACCCTGCGCGCCGCGCTCGACCTGGTCTGGCCGCGCACGCCGGTGCGATCCGACGTTCCCGTGGCCGCCTACGTGGGCACCCGCATGGGCCGCGAGGTGGTGGACCGGCTGGTCGAACCCCTTCTGGGTGGCGTGTACGCGGGGCGGGCCGACGAGCTCTCCCTGGACTCCACCCTGCCGCAGATCGCCCCGATGGCCCGGCGCGACCGCTCCCTGATGAACGCCGTGCACACCAGCCTGAGCGGCCGGGGCGCCGCGCCCACCAAGGCAGGACCCGTCTTCGCCTCCCTGCGCGGTGGGGTCGCCTCGCTCGTGGATGCCCTGGTGTCCCTCCAGAAGGATCTGCGCACCGGTACCCGAGCCGAGGCCCTGGAGCGCCTCCCCGAGGGCTGGAGAGTGCGCCTGGAGGGTGCACAGGGGGCCCAGGCGGAGACGCTCGACTGCGACGCGGTGCTGCTCGCCTGCCCCGCCCCCGAGGCCGCCCGCCTGCTCGCCGACACCGAACCCGCCGCCGCGCGGGAGCTGCGCCGGACCGAGTACGCGAGCATGGCGCTGGTGACCTTCGCCCTGCCGGCCTCGGCCTTCCCCGCGACGCTCACCGGCACCGGCTTCCTGGTTCCGGCCGGTGAGGGCTTGACCATCAAGGCCGCCACCTTCTCCAGCAACAAGTGGCCCTGGCTGGCCCAGGAGCTGGATAGGGTCAACCCGGGTGAGGACCTGGTCGCCCTGCGCTGCTCCATCGGCCGGTTCCGGGACGAGAACGCCCTGCGCCGCTCCGATGAGGAGCTGGCCGCAGCGGCCCTGGCCGACCTCGCCCGCGTCACCGGACTGCGCGGATCCCCGGTCGAGACCCGCGTCACCCGGTGGACCGACGGGCTGCCCCAGTACGCGGTCGGCCACGCCGCCCGGGTGGAGCGCGTCCGCTCGGCCGTGGGCAGCCGTCCCGGACTCGGGGTGTGCGGCGCCGCCTACGGGGGAGTGGGCATCCCGGCCTGCATCGCCGACGCCGGCCGCGAGGCCGAGCGCCTGGCCGACGCACTCACCGACCACAACCACACCGACCGCGGCGCCCCGGGCGCCGCCGGACCGAACCAGCCCGGACCGAACCAGCAAGGAGTCAACCCGTGACGGGGCAGCAGAACAACGAGGCCGTCGCCCAGGACGGCACCGACCTCAACAAACTCATCCGCTACACCATGTGGTCGGTCTTCAAGGTCGACAGCCTGGAGGGTGTGGACCGCGGCGCGGCCGCCGAGGAGCTCCAGAGCCTGCTCGACAAGGCCGCCGCACAGGGCGTGACCACGCGCGGCAGCTACGACGTCCAGGGCTTCCGGGCTGACGCCGACATCATGTTCTGGTGGGTGGCCGACACCCCCGAGCAGGTCCAGGGCATCTACTCCGAGTTCCGCCGCACCCGCCTGGGCCGCGTCAGCACTCCGGTGTGGTCGGTCGTGGGCCTGCACCGCCCGGCCGAGTTCAACCGCGGCCACGTGCCCGCCTTCCTGGCTGGGGAGGAGCCGCGGGACAACATCTGCGTGTACCCGTTCGTGCGCTCCTACGAGTGGTACCTGCTGCCCGACGACGAGCGCCGCGCCATGCTCGCCGAGCACGGCCGCATGGCCGCCCCGTACCCGGAC
Source organism: Nocardiopsis metallicus (assembly GCF_014201115.1). Lineage (GTDB taxonomy): Bacteria > Actinomycetota > Actinomycetes > Streptosporangiales > Streptosporangiaceae > Nocardiopsis > Nocardiopsis metallicus. Next base: position 2,568,106 of record NZ_JACHDO010000001.1, on the reverse strand, counting down.
GTGCGCGCCAACACGGTCTCCTCGTTCGGTCTCAACGACTACGAGTGGCTGTTGGCCTTCGAGGCCGACGAGCTGTACCGCATCGTGGACCTGATGCGCCACCTGCGCGCCGCCAAGGCCCGCCTGCACACCCGTGAGGAGCTGCCCTTCTACACCGGGCGGCGCAAGAGCGTGGCCGAGCTGGTCGACTCCCTGCCGTAACCGGCGGCCCGACGGGCGACAGACAGAAGGGGGCCCGCACTCAGGTGCGGGCCCCCTTCTGTCTGCGCGGATTCCCTATTCGGAGGGCCGCTCGGCGTGCCTGTCGACTGGATGCTCGACGAGCTGCCCGGCGGGGGCGGGCGAGCGCCGGGTCGCGATCACGTAGAAGGGGAGCGAGAGGATGGTGAGCAGCACCAGGGCGCTCATCAGGTAGATGAGGGCCTCACCGGCGGGCAGGCCCAGGCCCCAGGCGGCGATGAAGGCCACACCCGTGGCGAGCATGCCCAGCACGACGTAGGCCTTCTTGCCGCGCGGCTTGGGGTACTCCATCCGGCTCACCATCAGCCAGGCGACGAGCAGTACCGCGGCGACCCCGGCCAGGACCGGCGGGTCGAGCAGCACGATCGTCACCACCGCCATGGCCCCGAACGGGCACGGCAGACCGGTGAAGTAGTTGGAGTCCGGCGCCTGGCAGGAGAACCTGGCCAGTCGCACGATCACCGCGAGCAGCACCGCGCCGCCCGCCACCACCGGCAGCACCGAACCGCCCAGCAGCACACCGGCACCACCCGCGATGGTGCCCCACACCACGAAGAAGAACGCCGGGGCGAACCCGAAGCTGATCACGTCGGCGAGGTTGTCCAGCTCGGCACCCATCCCGCTGCCGCCCAGCTTGCGGGCGACCCGGCCGTCGAGCACGTCGAGGGCGGCCGCGACCATCATCAGTCCCACGGCCGTGGCCATGGCCGACTTCGGCAGCGCTCCGGCGGCGCCCCCGGCCATGTGAGCGGCCTGGGCCGTGGCCAGCGCCCACACGGCGAGGAAGCCGCACAGGGCGTTGCCCAGGGTCAGGTAGTCGGCCACGCCCAGACGGAGCCTGGGCGCTTCCCCGGGGGCGAAGGGGGTGGACCGCTCGGCGGCGGGGGCCACCTCAGTCGGCGTCAAGACGGGTTTCTCCGGCGCGGACCTTCTGGCCGACCTCCACCGCCGGGGTGACCCCGCGCGGAAGGTAGACGTCGACACGTGACCCGAACCGGATGAGGCCGATCCTCTCGCCTTGTTCGACCTTCTGCCCCGCAGCGAGATACGGGACGATACGCCGGACCAACGCGCCGGCGATTTGAACGACCGTGATCTCACCGATCTCGGTTTCAAGGGTCCAGATGACGCGCTCATTACGCTCGCTGTCCTTGTCGAAGGCGGGGCGGAAACCCCCGGGGCGGTGTTCGACGCCGGTCACCACACCGGCGAGGGGGGCACGGTTGACGTGCACGTTGAGGGGGTTCATGAACACCGCGACCCGGGTCCGCCCGTCGGGCTGGGGGTCGAGGCTCTGTACGACGCCGTCGGCCGCGGACAGCACCCGTCCGGTCGCCGGTCCCCGGTTCGGGTCCCGGAAGAACCAGGTCATCCCCGCCGCGAGGGCGATCACCGGGACGGCCGCGACGGCCCCGACCGGGGAGCGCCGGGCCAGGAACGCGGCGGCTCCGGCCGCGCCGAGCGCCGGTACCAGCCAAGGGGCCGAGCCCTGGGCCATGCCCAAGCGCGGTCTGGCCGCGGGTCGCGGGGAGACGGAGGAGGAAGGTGAGTCGTCGGTCATCGAGCGCTTTCGTCGCGGGTCGGTCTGGTCGCCCGCACATCGGTTACCGCTGTGAGGGGTGAACCCGGCGCTGGCCGGGTTCTCTTGTGCGCGGCCACCGGGTGGGGCACCCCCGCCGCGCGCGCCCGTCCGGTCGGCACTGGGGCCGAACTTCGGTGCGCTGGTGAGATTATCCCTGATCCCGCGGGCACGGGGGTCAGGCTGGCTCCGGATACGGCCCGTTCGGGTGGAACGGCGGGGACCCGGAACCAGGATGCTATGCCACCTACTCCCCGGGCTCCAGGGTGAGAGCGACCGAGTTGATGCAGTAACGGGCGTCCGTAGGGGTGTTGTACCCCTCTCCGTAGAAGACGTGACCCAGGTGGGAGTGGCAGGTGGCGCATCGCACCTCGGTCCGCACCATTCCGAGCGACGCGTCCTCGTGCAGGGTGACCGCGTCGGAGTCGGCCGGGTCGAAGAAACTCGGCCACCCGCAGTGGGAGTCGAACTTCTCATCGGAGCGGAACAGCTCGGTGCCGCATCCCCGGCAACGGTAGACGCCGGTGGCCTTGGTGTCGACATACGCCCCGGACCAGGGGCGTTCCGTGCCCGCCTGGCGGAGTACCGCGTACTCCTGCTCGGTGAGGCGCTCGCGCCACTCCTGGTCGGTCCGGGGAAGCCCCCTGGGCGCCCCGGCATCGCTCTTCGGGGTCTGGTCCGCTGCGTCAGCCATGGTGACGACGCTACCTGGAAACGTGCTCGGATGCTGACAGGGGGCCACAAGGCCAGGAAAGCTCCTTATCCACAGTGGCTAGGTAAATCCTCCCCAAAGGCCACATACCCCTAACTTCACCCTTGATGACGTTCGGTGCACAGATGTGCGGGTACGGGCACTGGCAGGGGTCAGTGATCGAAGTGCACTGAGGCAGGTGGCATGGCTGTTACAGCTCAACAGGCACTCGGAGTGAGCAGGCGACCTCTGCGCGTGGGCAGGATTCGATACGGACTGTGGTGGCTCGACCAGGCCACCGCGGGGGCCCGTTCGCGGGCCCGCGCCGTCACCGGCGGCGCGGCCACTGTGGGCCGGGAGCTGCGTTGGGCCGCGGAGCTCAGTGCCCGATCCACTCTGGCCGGGATCGACCACGCGCGGCCGGAGCCCTGGAACGACCGCAAACTGCTGGTGTTCGTCACGGTGATCGCCGTCGGCGCGCTGGCGGTGGCGCTCGTCCTGGGGGTGGGGATGGCGCACTGGGCGATGACCTCGTCCAACGCCATGCTCTTCGCGGCGGCCGGGGCCGTGGCGGTGGGACTCGCCTTCCTACCGCTGGCGTACCTGGTCTTCGCCTCCAAGCGGAGGCGTCGCCTGAGCACGGTCAGCCCGAGTGCGGACGATCGGTAGGAGACAGCCGGACGACGAGTCCGGACACGAGGGATACGAGGAGGAGGAGCGTCCCCAGGGGGCGTCCCTCCTCCTCGTACTGCTGTGCAGCGGAGAGCGGTGCGGGGGCCGGGCTGGCTCAGGGCCCGGCGTCGGGGGTGCGGGGATCAGGCGTCGAAGTCGTACTGCAGCACGTAGGCGGAACCGTCCATGGTGATCTCGTTGAACTCCACGGGCCGGTGGTCGGCGGTGAGGGCGGTGCGGGCCACCTCCAGGACGGGTGTCCCCGGGGACAGGGCCAGCTCCTGCGTCTCCTCGGGGGTGGGCATGCGGACCCGGATCTCCTCGGTGAAGTGGGCCGGGGCGTGCCCGAGTTCGGCCAGTCGCGCGTAGATGCCTCCGGGGCCGCTGTCAGGGGCCCGGACTCGGTGGGCGGCGGGGGAGTCCTCCCGGCCCGCCCACAGCTGCGGTGACAGGTGGGAGACCGCGCTCTGCACCGGTCTGCCGTCCACGAGGTAGCGCCGGGAACGGCGCACCACCGTGGTCCCCTCGCCCAACTCCAACGCCCGCAGGACGTGGCCCTCGGGGACGATCTCGTCGATGACCAGCCCCTCCACCTCGTATCCCCGGGTGTCGCTGTCGGTCTGCCAGATGGCCCGCCCGTTGCCCCACAGGTCGCGGGACAGGCGCCGGGCGCCGTGTCTTCGCAGGGGGCGGAAGGCGCGTACGTAGATGCCCGAGCCGCGTACGGCCACGGCCAGGCCCTCGTTGATGAGTACGGACAGCGCCTGCCGGGCGGTCGCCCGTGCGACGCCGTGGCGCTCCATGAGGGTGTTCTCCCCGGGAAGGCGGTCGCCGTCGGCGTACCGTCCGGAGCGGATCTGTCCTCGTAGTTCCTCGGCTATCTCCCGGTAGACCGGAGGGGACCCGTTTTCGGACGTCGGCACTACGTTCATCCTCTCGCCCAGGGGACCACACCGGTGAGCCCCGTTGACACGGTGTGTCCAGTCACAGCGTTTTCCGTGGGTGACACACAACGGGTATGTCCGGTTGCGGGATGGTTCATGCGTCATTGTGTGGTGGCCGAAACCGAGCGGTTATGGGCGCTGCCCGTGCGGCGCTCTATTCCCTCAGGTAACGCGTGAACAGGTTGCCCTCCGCCTCCAGAAGGTGCGCCATCCGCACGGGTGTGCTCTTGGCCGAGACGTGTTCGGGCGCCCCGGGGGTCCCCGGGGCGCCGGTGACGATCCGGGGCGATCCGGAACCCAACAGGTGCGGACTCACCGTCAGGCACAGCTCGTCCAACAGGCCCGCCTCCACGAAATCGGCCAGCAGGTGCGGCCCTCCCTCGGTCAGTACCCGGTACAGACCTCTCTCGGACAGGGCGTCCACGACGTGACCGGGGCTGACCGAGACCCCCTCGACCACCACCAGGTCGGCGTGCTCGGCCACGAACGCGCGGCGTTCGGCGGGGGAGTCCGCGACGGTGAACACGATGGTGCGCGCGTCCTCGGGGGCCGTGGTGAGCAGTTCCTCGTCGATCGCCAGTGACCGCGAGACCACCGCGATCCGCGGGGTGGCCGGGCGCCCCGCGCGCAGCTTCGCCCACACCTCGCGCGGCCGCACCGGCCGGTAGCCCTCCTGCCGGGCGGTGGCCGCGCCGACCACGACGACGTCGCACAGCCCGCGCAGCACGCCCATGACCCTGCGGTCGGGGTCCGAGGACAGGTCGCGGCTGCGTCCCGAGGGTCCGACCGCGCCGCCGTCGGCGCTGGCGACCATGTTGGCGCGCACCCAGGGCCGGTCCAGGGCCGACGGGTAGGCGTAGGCCTGGGCCAGGTCCACGTCGTCGCGGCCGGGGACGGGAAGGAGTTCGCGGAAGTTCGACATGGTCACCCAGGTTAGGGCGTGTCCCGGGACACGGCGAAGGGCCGGGAACCCCGCGGGTCCCCGGCCCGCTCGCGTCGGCTCGGCGCCCTCCCCGAACGCCTCGGCGGTCGGCCCTCAGGTCGTCAGCCGTGCCGGTGCGAGACGCGCCGCAGCAGCACCAGGGCGCGGTCGATCACCCGTACCGGGCCGCCCGCCGTCACGAACGGCCGACCCCCCACGTCGGGCTCGGCGGTGTCCAGCACGGTCTCCCAGGCCATGCCGTACTCGGTGCCCGGAAGCTTGAACTCCACCGACTCCGGGCCGCTGTTGAGCAGCAGCACGAAGGAACTGTCGCGGATGCGGCGCCCGCGCGGATCGGGCTCGGTGATGGCGTCCCCGTTGAGGAACACCCCCAGCGCGCGGTCGCCGCTGTTCCAGTCGTCACCCTCCATGGACGAACCGTCGCGGCGCAGCCACGAGATGTCGGGCAACCCGTCCGCACCGGACGTGCCCGTGCCCCCCGCCGTATTTCCCGCCGGGCCCTCCACCGGGCTGCCGCGGAAGAAGCGGCGGCGTCGGAAGACCGGGTGCTCGCGCCGCAGCCGGGCCAGCTCGCGCACGTAGTCCAGGAGGTCGTTGCCGGGGTACTCGCCGGTGAGCCCCGCGCCCTCCCAGTCGATCCAGGCGATCTCGTTGTCCTGGCAGTAGGCGTTGTTGTTGCCGCCCTGGGTGCGCCCTATCTCGTCGCCGTGCGAGAGCATCACCACCCCCTGCGACAGGTACAGGGTTGTGAGGTAGTTGCGGATCTGTCTGCGGCGCAGGGTGAGGATCGCGGGGTCCTCGGTGGGCCCCTCCACCCCGTGGTTCCAGGAGCGGTTGTCGTCGGTGCCGTCCCGGTTGTTCTCGCCGTTGGCCTCGTTGTGCTTGTCGTTGTAGGAGACCAGGTCGGCCATGGTGAAGCCGTCGTGGCAGGTGATGAAGTTGATCGAGGCCACCGGGCGGCGCCCGTCGTCCTGGTACAGGTCGCTGGAGCCGGCCAGCCGCGAGGCCAGCTCGCCCTTGACCGGTTCCCCCCGCCAGAAGTCGCGGACGGTGTCGCGGTACTTGCCGTTCCACTCGGTCCACAACGGCGGGAAGTTGCCCACCTGATAGCCGCCCGGGCCCACGTCCCAGGGTTCGGCGATCAGCTTCACCTGGGAGATCACCGGATCCTGCTGGACGATGTCGAAGAACGTGCTCAGCCGGTCCACGTCGTGGAACTCGCGGGCCAGCGCCGAGGCGAGGTCGAAGCGGAACCCGTCCACGTGCATCTCCAGCACCCAGTACCGCAGCGAGTCCATGATGAGCTGCAACGAGTGCGGGTGGCGCACGTTCAGGCTGTTGCCGCAGCCGGTGTAGTCGAGGTAGTAGCGCTGGTCCTCGTCGCTGACCCGGTAGTAGCCGAGGTTGTCGATGCCCCGCCAGGACAGGGTGGGGCCCATGTGGTCGCCCTCGGCGGTGTGGTTGTAGACCACGTCGAGGAGTACCTCGATGCCCGCCTCGTGCAGCGACTTCACCATCGCCTTGAACTCCTGCACCTGCTGGCCGCGCGAGCCGAGTGCGGCGTACCCGCTGTGCGGGGCCAGGAAGGCCAGGGTGTTGTACCCCCAGTAGTTGGTCAGCCCGCGCGCCACCATGGCGTGTTCGGGCACGAAGTGGTGCACCGGCATCAGCTCGACCGCGGTCACCCCCAGGGAGGTGAGGTAGTCGATCATCGCCGGATGGGCCAGCCCCGAGTAGGTGCCCCTCTGGTGTTCGGGGATCTCCGGGTGGCGCATGGTCAGCCCGCGCACGTGGGTCTCGTAGATCACCGTCTGCGAGTAGGGCGTGCGGGGGCGGGACTCGTTCCCCCAGTCGAAGAAGGGGCTGACCACCACGCACTTGGGCACGTACTTCGCGCTGTCGGCCGTGTTCTTGCGGTCCGGGTCGGCGAAGTGGTAGCTGAACAGCGACTCGTGCCAGGTGAGGTTGCCGTTGAGCGCCTTCGCGTAGGGGTCGGTGAGTAGTTTGTTCGGATTGCAGCGCAAGCCGTGCTCGGGAGCGTAGGGCCCGTGCACGCGGTAACCGTACTGCTGCCCCGGGCCGATCCCGGGCAGGTAACCGTGCCAGACGAAACCGTCGTATTCGGTCAGGGGTATTCGGGTCTCCTCGCCGTCGTCGTCGAACAGGCACAGGTCCACCTGTTCGGCCGCCTCGGAGAAGAGGGAGAAATTGGTGCCGGAACCGTCGTAGGTCGCACCGAGCGGATAGGAACTACCTGGCCAGACTTCCACCATGGGCGTCGTCAGTCTCTTGGTCTCGGGGCCCAGGAGGGCGTTTTTGTTGGTGACGACTTCTTTCTTCCGCCCAACGTGCCGAAGTATGCCGACGTGGGCCGATTATCGCTCATCGGCAGAGCTGTCCGCGATTTTATTTATGGTTTATTACAGAAAAGACCGTTTTGTGTTCCGGTGATTTCCGGGGTGACCGTGTGGCGGGGCGCGGCAACCGCCGTGCGCTTTCGTTGCCTGAGCCTGTCAGCCCGATGCCCTCCTCACCCGTAGAACCCCCGCCATCGTGCCCAGGAAGGCAAAGGTCAGGATCACGTAGACCAGTGTGCCGATGGCCAGGAGACTGATCCCCGCGTCACTGAGCGGAAGCGTCTGTACACCCGCGTCCGGTTGTCTTCGTGCTTCGTCCGCTCTGCTGCCCGCAACCACCAGATAAGCGATCTGGGCGACGGCGCTCATCGCGCAGAGCAGAGACGCCGTCAACCAGACCCAGGGCGGTCCCACGGTCCTCGGCGGGATCCGGTCCGGGCGGCGCGAGCGGATCAGGGCGGCCAGGCGCCGTACGTCCCCCACCTGCTGGGTCAGGTGTACCTTGCCGCCGTCGGCCAGGTACACCGTGCAGCGGAAGGCCTCTCCCGGCTTGGCCTTCTCATCGGTGCTGCTCCATGTGCCCCGCACCTCCTCCCAGGGCCATTGCCGTTGCCCGTGCCGGCGCAGGTGTACCAGCCCGCCCTCGCAGAACTGGAAGCGTTCGTCCGGGCCCGCGCGCAGGGCGTTGAAGAGAAACAAGGGGCCCAGGGCGCCGCAAGCCAGGAGGAGGCCGATGAAGACACCCTGCCGTCTGCCCTCGCCCCGCGCGCCGGTGGCCGTGTCGGTATCCCCGGACAACCCCGCGAGCAACACCAGGAGCGCGACGAACGCGACCCCGATCATCACGTATCCGTACACCAGGGTGCGCCTGTTGTCGACCGGATGCTGGCTGATCATCCTGCCCATACCCGAGCCCGGCACGCGTGTCCCCTAACCGTCGAGGAGGTCCTCCCACGGATTGAACTACGGGTGCGCCGACTCCACCAGAAGGGTCTGCCGAATCGTGATTTCGGAACCGGGCCGGGATACTCAACCGCGCGGGCGGGCCCGGTCCAGGATCAGTCCGGTGTCCACACCCCTGGGCAGTGTCCCGAACACGTGGCCCCATTCCCCGCCCAGCCGCGAGGCCGTGAAGGCCTCGGCCACCGGGGTCGGCGCGTAGCGCAGCAGCACCGACGCCTGGAGGGCGAGCGCCATCAGCTCCACCACCGACCGCGCCCGGTACTGGATCTCGTCCAGGTCGCCCAGGACCTGCCCCAACCGCTTCAGCGCGGCGTCGTAGTGGTCGTCGGAGCCCGCCGCGGTGTCCAGCTCGGCCATGAAGGCCTCCACCGACTCCGGCGACTTCGCCATCGCCCGCAGCACGTCCAGCGCCGCCACGTTGCCCGAGCCCTCCCAGATGGAGTTGAGCGGGGAGTCCCGGAACAGCCGGGGCATACCCGACTCCTCCACGTACCCGTTGCCGCCCAGGCACTCCAGCGCCTCGGCGGCGTGTACGGGCTGGCGCTTGGTCACCCAGAACTTGCCCACGGCCACGCCCAGGCGCCGGAAGGCGGCCTCGCCCTCGTCGCCGCGCACCGAACGGTCCACCGCACCCGCCAGCCGCGTCATGAGCGCCGTGGCGGCCTCCGACTCCAGCGCGAGGTCGGCCAGGACGTTGCGCATCAGCGGCTGCTCCACGAGCGGTTTGCCGAACGCGCCGCGCGACCCGGCGTGGTTGAGCGCGTGCACCACGGCGGCGCGCATCCCCGCGGCGGAGCCGATCACGCAGTCCAGACGGGTGCTGTTGACCATCTCGATGATGGTGCGCACGCCCCGGCCCGGCTCGCCGACCACGTGCGCGAGCGCACCGTCGTACTCCAGCTCCCCCGAGGCGTTGGACTTGTTGCCGAGCTTGTCCTTGAGCCGCTGGATGTAGAGCCGGTTACGACTGCCGTCGGGCAGGACCCGGGGCACCAGGAAGCAGGTCAGGCCCTCGGGCGCCTGCGCCAGGGTCAGGAAGACGTCGCTCATCGGGGCGGAGGTGAACCACTTGTGCCCGGTGAGCAGGTAGTGGCCCTCGCTGGTGGGCACGGCGCGCGTGGTGTTGGCGCGCACGTCCGAACCGCCCTGCTTCTCGGTCATCGACATGCCCGCGATCAGCCCGCGCTTGGTCAGCGGCGGACGCAGTCCGAAGTCGTAGGCGCGCGCGGTCAGCAGCGGCTCGTACTGTTCGGCCAGGGCGGGGGAGCGCCGCAGCGCGGGGACCGAGGCGTAGGTCATCGAGATCGGACAACCGTGGCCGCTCTCGGCCTGCGACCACAGGAAGAACTTGGCCGCGCGCGCCACGTGGGCGCCCTCGCGTTCCTCGGCCCATGGGGCGGCGTGCAGGCCGTGCTCCACCGCCTGGTCCATGAGCACGTGGTACGCGGGCTGGAAGTCGATCTCGTCGACGCGGTGGCCGTAGCGGTCATGGGTGCGCAGGACCGGGGGGTAGGCGTTGGCGGACTCGCCCCAGGCGCGCACCCGCTCCGAGCCCGCGGCGTCGCCGATCTCGCGCACGTCGGCCTCGGCCCAGGCCGCCCCCTCGCGGCGCAGGCCCTCCAACAGGGCGGGGTCGTCGGCGGCGCTGTAGTCTCCGAGCGGAGTGGCCTGGTTGAACACCTCGTGTGTGGCGGGCATACCGGCTCCGTTCCTGGGTTCGGGGGCGTTGGTGGGAGGCCTGGGCGGGCGGCTGGGAGGTGCGGGAATCCTATCCCCGCCCCGCACACCGAACAGAACCAGGTTCGGTATCGCCAGCGCAATACCCGGCTGGCGCTTAACACCTGTTCAGGGCCACAGGAGCTCGCGCTCCCAGGGTGCGGTCGTGTCCTCGCGGCGGTACCGCAGCCGGGTGTGCCGACGGTCGGGGTCGGCCTGCCAGAACTCGATCTCGGTCGGCGCCAGCCAGTACAGGCCCCAGTTGTCGGGTACCAGGTCCGGTTCGGCCACCAGCCGGGCCCGGCTCTCCTCGGCCGTGGAGCGGACGCTCTCCAAGCTGTCCAGCGGCTGGCTCTGCCGCCCGTGCAGCCCGGCCACCCGCCCCTCCAACGGGCGCGCGGTGAAGTCGGCGGCCCGCTCCTCGGGTCCGGCCAGCGCGACCGGGCCCCGCAACCGCACCTGGCGGCCCTGCGGGCCCCAGAAGAACAGCAGCGCCGCCCGCGGGTTGACCGCCAGCTCCAGCCCCTTGGCCGACGTCGTGGTGGTCGCGAACCACCAGCCCTCAGGGGTGAGGTCCTTCAGGATGAGGACGCGCGCCGAGGGCGTACCCTCGGCGTCCGCCGTCGCCACCGTCATCGCGTGCGGCTCGTGCACCCCGGCCTCGATCGCCTCACCCAGCCACTCCACGAACAGTCCCACCGGGTCCTGCGGAGCCTTGGCCGGATCGAACTCCGCGATCGGCCCCGCGAATACCCGCAGCCCCCGCAGCATGTCCCGGATTCCGCCCTGCTCGGTCATCACGTGCTCCATCCGGTCGGTGTCAGTCCCCCGAACCTACCGAGCGCGGCAGCCCCCGGTCCGTACGGGGCCCGGCGAGCCCCCGGTCCGTACGGGGCCCGGCGGAGTGCCGTCACCGGGCGCTGGAGCGGGACCGGGGAGCTCTCCGCACTCCAGTACCTCGGCCACCCGTCCTTCGAGCTCATCGCGCCGCCCGGCCGACAACACCGCCGGACCCGGCCCCGTCCCCCGGCTGGCCCCGTCGATACGATGCCCGACGCCGTAGGGCACGGCGGGAGGGGGAAACGATGGCGGGCGCGGGAACGGGCGGGCGCGGGCGGTGGCTCTGGGCGCTGCTGGGCAGTGTGGTGCTGACCCACACCGCGCTCAACCTCGTCCGGCCGCTCATCTCCTACCGGACCATCGCGGTGGGCGGCGACGCCGTCGAGGTCGGCCTGGTCACCGCCGCCTACGCCCTGCTGCCCCTGGTCATCGCGGTGTCCCTGGGCCGCTTCACCGACCGTGCGGCGCGCATCGCCTGGCTCGCCGGACTGGGGTCGCTCGTCCTGGCCGTCGGCAGCCTGGTCCTGGCCGCCTCCGGAGGACTGCTCGCCCTGGCTCTGGCCAGCACCGTCGTGGGCGTGGGCCACTTGTTGTGCATGGTCGCGGCGCAGGGCCTCATCGCCCGCTACTCGCGCCCCGAGCACCTGGACCGCGATTTCGGCTGGTTCACCGCCGCGGCCTCCCTGGGGCAGCTCATCGGACCGCTGATCTCCGGCGCGGTCCTCGCCGAAGCCTCGGGCCCGGCCCTGCTCCCGGCCACCTCCACCGCGCTGGTCGTCGCCGGGGTGGTCGCCGCCCTGGGCGTCCTGCCCCTGCTGCCTCTGGTCCGGCTGACCCCGCCGCGGCGCACCGCCGAGCAGAAGGCGGCGCCCCCGGTGCCCACCCGGGACCTGCTGCGCCGCCCCCGGATGCCCTCGGCCCTGCTCACCAGCCTGGCGCTGCTGACCGCGGTGGACATCCTCACCGCCTACCTACCGCTCATCGCCGAGAGCCGCGGCATCTCCCCGATGCTGGTCGGCGTCCTGCTGAGCCTGCGCGCCGGGGCCTCGCTGCTCTCCCGGCTGACCCTGCCGTGGATGCTGCGCCGCTGGTCCCGTCGGTCGCTGATCATCACCAGCACCGCGGTGGCCGCGGTCGCGCTCACCCTGGTGGCGCTGCCCCTGGGCGGTTTCACGGCCCTGGCGGCGGTCCTGGTCGTGGGAGGCTTCCTCCTCGGCATGGGCCAGCCCCTGACGATGGCCCAGGTGACCACCCTGGCCCCCGAGGGCGCCCGCGGCGCGGCCCTGGCCCTGCGCATCTGGGGCAACCGGCTGGGCCAGGTCGCCATCCCGGCCGCGGCAGCCGGGGTGGCCGGAGCGGTCGGAGCCCCGGGCGCGCTGCTGTTCTCCGCGGCGGTCCTGCTCACCGCCGCCGTCACCACCGGCTGACCCGGGCCGTCCCGGACACGGGGAAGGGCGCCCGCCGCGGGCGCCCTCGAAGGTGACGGGTCAGGACCTGATCGCGCTCTTGTCCTGTTCGGGGAGTACGGTCCGGCCCTGGTCGGGTGTGCTGTGGTCGACCGTGATCTTGCGGGCCCTGGACTGCTCCGCCACGGGGATCCGCAGCGTGAGGACCCCGTCTGCGTAGTTGGCCTGGATTCGCTCGGTGTCCAGGGTGTCGCCGAGGAAGACCTGTCGGGTGAAGGTCCCGGTCTGGCGCTCGTTGACCAGCAGCTCCAAGTCCTCCCTCCGCAGTCCCGCGCGCTCGGCCCGCACCGTCAGCACGTTGCGCTCGACCTCCAGGTCGATGCTCTCGTGGTTGACGCCGGGCAGATCGAAGTGGATCACGAAGTCGTCGCCGTCGCGGTAGGCGTCCATGGCCATCGCTGCCGGGCGGCCGTTCTCCATGAGCCGCTGGGCGATCCGGTCGAATTCACGGAAGTGGTCGTTACGCATCAACATCACTGTCGTCACCTCCACCTATCTACTTCAGAGCCAATGACTTGATGCGATCACGCTCAATTTTATTGCCTGCCTCGGGCGCCGTCAAACCCCGTGTTCCGTCCGGCGTCCGGTTGCGGAAACACGAAGAGACGGCCCCGGGAGAGGGCCGCCTCTTCGTGTTCTGTCGTTGCCGTCGTCCGCTACACGGCGGCGTGCCGTGCCGCGACCGCCGCGTCGTAGCGCTCCAGCACCACCCGGGCGAGCTCGGGTACGTCGCCGAGCGCTTCGGCGACCACCGAGGCACCCGCGGCCGTCGACTGGTCGCGCACCCGGTCGGAGAAGAACCCGTGCGCCAGCAGGTAACCGCTGACCGCCACCCGGGCGTGGCCGCGCTCCAGTAGGGACCGCACCGCCTCGCCGGGGGTAGGCTCGGCAGCCGAGGCGTAGGCCGCCACGACCTCACCCCACGGGCCACGCTCGGCCAGCTGACGGGCCACCGACTCGATCACCGCGTTGGCCCCGGCGTCACTTGAACCCGCCGCCGCCAGTACCAACGCGGTCCCCGGTTCGGCGTGCGCTCCGGCCTCGGCCAGGCGCCGCTCCACCGCGTCCAGCAGCAGCGGGTGCGGGCCCAGGGTGTCGGCGTAGTGCACCCGCAGCCACGGGCTGCGCTCACGGGCCCGGGTGAGCACCGCGGGCAGGTCCACCTTGCTGTGGAAGGCCGCGGTCAGCAGCGTGGGCAGCACCACGACCTCACCGGCGCCGCCCGCGGCCAGCTCCTCCAGGGCGTCCTCGGCGCTGGGCGCCACGTGGTCCAGGTAGGACAGCCGCACGTCCAGTTCGGGGCGTAGCGCCCGCACCCGCTCGAAGACCGCCGAGACCGCCTCGGCCGACCTCGGGTCCCGGCTTCCATGGGCCACCGCGAGCAGCGGAACCGACGGACGTCCCCCCGGCGCCCGCTCGCCCGCGTTCACGGCGCTCATGTGTGGATTCCGCACTCGGTCTTGCCGCTGCCCGCCCAACGGCCGCTGCGGGGGTCCTCGCCCGGCGCCACCCGGCGGGTGCACGGCTCGCAGCCGATCGAGGGGTAGCCGTCGTACTGGAGCGGGTTCACGATCACGCCGTTCTCGCTCATGTAGGTGTCCACCTCCTGCTGGGTCCACCGGGCGATCGGGTTGATCTTGGTCATCTGACGCCGCCGGTCCCACTGCACGATCGGGGTGTCGCGGCGGGTCACCGAGTCCTCGCGGCGCAGCCCGGTCAGCCACGCCGAGTACGGCTCCAGCGCCCGCTGGAGGGGCTCCACCTTGCGAAGGTGGCAGCAGATGCCGGGGTCGCGGCCGTGCAGTCGCGGGCCCAGGGCCAGGTCCTGCTCGGCCACGGTCCGCCTGGGCTCCACGGTGATCAGGTTGACGTCGTAGACGGAGGCCACGGCGTCGCGGGTGCCGATGGTCTCGGGGAAGTGGTAGCCGGTGTCCAGGAAGATCACGTCGATCCCCGGAGCGGTCTTCGAGGCCAGGTCCACCATGAGCGCGTCCGCCATGGAGGAGGTCATGCACAGTTCGGAACCGAAGGTCTCGGCCGCCCAGGCGATGACCTCCTGGGCCGAGGCCTCCTCCAGCTCCAAGGCGGCCCGCTCGGCCAGCTCGGGGCCGCCGGTCTGGGTGATCGTGGCGTTCATTCGTTGCCTTCCGTCGGTCTGGAGGGGGCGCCGCCCGCGGAGAACGAGGCGGAGCGCAGGCCCACGTACTTGACCCGGAAGACCCGGGCACAGGACAGGCAGGCCCAGGGGTAGCCCTCACCCTTGACGGCGGCGCCCTCCTCGGGCATCAGGTCCTCGTCGCCGCAGTAGGGGCAGTAGTAAGGCGCGGCCCTTTCGGACATGGCGCACCTCTTCCTTCCGGTAGGGGCCCGGCCCCCGTGGCGCCGGGGGCCGGGCGGACTTCACGGGCCCGGGGTCCGGGTCCTCACTTCAGGTCGGCGTCGTCGGCGCGGCCGACCCAGGCGGCGAAGTTCTCGCCTTCCTCACGCTGCTCCTGGAAGCGCAGGAGTACCCGCTCGACGTAGTCCGGCAGATCGTCGGCGGTGGTCTTGAGCCCGCGGATCTTCTTGCCGAAGGCCTGGGTCAGACCCATCCCGCCGCCCAGGTGGATCTGGTAGCCCTCCACCTGCTCGCCCTGGTCGTTCATGACCAGCTGGCCCTTGAGGCCGATGTCGGCGACCTGGATGCGCGCGCAGGAGTTCGGGCAGCCGTTGACGTTGATGGTCACCGGCTCCTCGAAGTCGGGGAGACGCTTCTCCAGCTCGTCGATGAGGGTGGCGGCGCGGCCCTTGGTCTCCACGATCGCCAGCTTGCAGAACTCGATGCCGGTGCAGGCCATCGTCTGGCGGCGGAAGACGCTCGGGTTGACCTGGAAGTCCTCGGACTCCAGCGCCGCGGTGATCGACGGGACCCGGTCCTCCTCGATGTCGAGGATGACCAGCTTCTGGTCGGCGGTGGTGCGGATGCGGTCCGAACCGTGCTCCTCGGCGATCTCGGCGATCCGCAGCAGGGAGGTGCCCGAGACGCGGCCCACCTTGGGCGCGAAGCCGACGTAGAACTTTCCGTCCCGCTGGCGGTGCACGCCCACGTGGTCGCGGCGCACCCCCGGGTCCAGCACCGGAGCGGGGCCGTCGGGCAGCGCGTAGCCGAGGTACTTCTCCTCGAGGACCTCGCGGAACTTCTCCGGACCCCACTCCTTGATCAGGAACTTGATCCGGGCACGGGTACGCAGGCGGCGGAAGCCGTAGTCGCGGAAGATCGAGCAGACCCCGGCCCAGACCTCGCTCACCTGGTCTGGGCGCACGAACGTGCCCAGGCGCTTGGCGAACATCGGGTTGGTGGACAGGCCGCCGCCCACGAACAGGTCGTACCCGGCCTCACCGGCCTCGTTGTGCACACCCACGAAGGCGACGTCGTTGATCTCGTGGTTGACGCAGTGCACGGAGCAGCCGGACATCGACGACTTGAACTTGCGCGGCAGGTTCGAGTACAGGGGGCTGCCGATGTGCTCCTCGTAGACCTGCTCGATCTGCGCGGTGGGGTCCAGGACCTCCTGCTCGGCCACCCCGGCCAGCGGGCAGCCCAGGATCACGCGCGGGGTGTCACCGCAGGCCTCCATGGTGGACAGCCCCACCGACTCCAGCTTGTCCCAGATCGCGGGCACGTCCTCGACCCGGATCCAGTGGTACTGCACGTTCTGCCGGTCGGTGATGTCGGCGGTGTCGCGCCCGTAGTCACGCGAGATCTCCGCGACGGCGCGCAGCTGGGCGGCCGAGAGCTGGCCGCCGTCGATGCGCACGCGCAGCATGAAGTAGCGGTCGTCGAGCTCCTCGGGCTCCAGCACGGCGGTCTTGCCGCCGTCGATGCCCGGGGCGCGCTGGGTGTAGAGGCCGAACCAGCGGAAGCGCCCGCGGAGGTCGGCGGGGTCGATCGAGTCGAACCCGGCCTTCGAGTAGACGTTGACGATCCGATCGCGGACGTTGAGCCCGTCGTCGTTCTTCTTGTTCTCCTCGTTCTTGTTCAGCGGCTCACGGTAGCCGAGGGCCCATTGGCCCTCGCCACGGCGTCGCCGTGGCTTGGCTGCCGTCGCGGCCTTGCCGGGCTGCGCGGAAGAGGGAGGCATCGCGGGTGTCTCCGATGGGGTCGCGGGGTGCTCACGGTCCCGGCGCCCGCACCGCTGGCCCGTACGCACCGCACGTCATCGTGGCTGGTGATACGGGTGAATTCCGCGTGTGTGGGAGATTCGAAGAGGGAGAGCGCCGGGGCCGCGCGCACCCCTGTGTCACGGGTGCGTCATAAAGGCGGCGAGGAGTTATCCGACGCTGCAACAGATGGCGCTGCTGACCCGAAGAAAGTCCACGTGGCGGCGCACGCGGAGCATGGGGTCAAGAACAGCGGTCATGTTTCGAGAATGGCACGGGGATCCGGTCCTTGTCCAGGTGTGCCCATCCAGGCGAGATGTGAGTCACGTCATGCTCGGCGGGTGCCGCCTGCTCACGGGACCGATAACGTTCTCCTGTGGTGGGTTTCTGGGAGGGCCTGTGGCGAATGTGCGACGCCTGGCTGCGTCGTCATCCCGTTTTCCACAACGGGATGCTCCTCGTGCTGCGCACCACCAGGGCGTTCTCCCGTGACCGGGTGATCGGCCTGGCCGCCGAGTCGGCCTTCTTCGCCCTGATCTCCCTGCCTGCCCTGCTGCTCTGCCTCCTGGGCGCCCTGGGGCCGCTGGCCATGGTGTTCGGCGAGGAGCTCGTGGTGGAGATCCGCGAGTGGATGCTGGACCTGGCGGCGCGCGTGCTCACCCCCGCCACGGTCGAGAGCGTCGTGGAGCCGTTGGTGGACGACTTCCTCGGCGGCGTGCCGGGCGGGGTCCTGTCGGTGACCTTCCTGGTGTCCCTGTGGTCGGGGTCGCGGGCGATGAACGTCTTCATCCGCTCCATCACCATCTCCTACGGCCTGGACGAGCTGCGCACCTGGCTGGGCCAGCGGGTGCTCGCCTTCTTCGCCTACCTCGGCGGGCTGCTGTTCGCGGTCCTGGTGCTACCGGTGCTGGTGGCCGGGCCCAACATCATCCACGAACTCCTGCCGATCACGGTGGGCCGCCTCAACCTCTTCTACTGGCCGATCGTGGGCCTGCTGGCGATCGCGGCGGTCACGCTGCTCTACGCGCTCAGCATCCCGGTGCGCACCCCGCTCTGGCGCCATCTGCCCGGCGCCGTGCTGGCCACCCTGGTGCTCCTGGCCGGCTCGGCGGGTCTGCGCGCCTACCTGGACGCCTCCTTCGGCCAGGTCACCATCTACGGGTCCTTGGCCGCGCCGATCGCCATCCTGGCCTGGCTGTACGTCATGGCGATCGCCGTGTTGGCGGGTTCGTCCCTCAACTCCGAGATCGACGCCATGTGGCCCACCGCGCGCACCGCGGCGGCCCGCGCCGAACTCGCCAACCGCCGCTTCGAGCGCGCCGACCGGATCGCCCAGCGCCGTGAGCAGGCGGTCATCGAAACCCTCAACGGCCGCTGACCGCAAACGGCCAGATTCCCTGCCCTGTCGTTTTTGTCGGTATTTTCGCGGTGTCCGGCGGGAAGCCGCGAACCCGCAGCCCCGAGCCCGTACCTCCTCTGAAGGGCCCCATGCGATCCCGGATGCTGTTGGCGAAACCGCAGCGTTGGGGTCCGGAGAAGCGGAGAGCCTGACATGGGGAGGCTTCTCTGGGTCGGGCTCGGGCCCGGGTAGGGCATCCGGGGTGGGGTCTGGGTGGGGCCTGTGTGCGGACTGGGGTCTGCGGTTCGGGTTGGGGTTCCCCGTTTCCCGCCGCTTGATGGTTGCCGTCCACGCTGCGCGCGTCAAGGCCGACAACGAAAAGGGGCAGCGAAGGCGCCAGTCCCCCAGGCCCGCGCGGATCTGGTCGCGCGTCGCGGCCGGTCATGCGCGCCACCGGACCCCGGGTGGTGAGGGTGGGGTTCAGTGCTGTGGCCTTGGCCCCGGGCAAGCCGGGGTGGCCGTAACCCGCGCCTGGGGGTGTCCGCTGCTTCCGAAACCCCCTCATCCCCGGTGATCTTGCTACCAGGAGCAAGTTCGGCGCTGACTTCGCTTCTGGTAGCAAGATCATCTTTGAAAAAGGAGCCGAAACCGGGCCCGGGGGCCTGGCGGGCCGCTGGTGCTGTTTCGTTCTGGCCCTTTGCCCTGTTCCCGATCGCGGCCCTGGTCTTCGCCGTCCTGACCGTGATGTTCGGTGGTGACCTCAGGTTGGTCGCCTCCGGTGGTCACACCGCCTTCAGCCTGGCCTCTCTGGGGCTCTTTGCCGTCGTTCGACAGTGGCTCGGTGAACAGTCGGTGCTGAGGTCGGAGCCGGGGTGAGGGATGGGTGGTTGCGGGGCTCCCGAGAGTACTTGTGGCCGGATCCGGCCATTCTGGGCGTGAACCAAGTCGCATTCTGGGGTGTCCATACCGACGTCTACGTAGCGAACTGGACGCCTTCGACGGTCTGGTTCTGGAGTCACAGCAGGTCAGCGGAGGTGGGGTGGGAAGCCGAGTGGAAGCGGTACTACCGGTGTCCGAATCCTTGGCGAAGGTACGGAGTGAACACCCTCTGGGACGGTCAGTATCATCACGTGCAGCATTGACTACTCGTGTGCCGTTACCCCCTGCTTGGTCACTCCGCCCGAGCCGCGAACGACCGTCACCGCTGATCTTCCCCTGCAGTCGTACACGAACAGGTTCACGTTCCCCATGCCTTCGGAGGCACCATGAGCCGGGCGTCCCGTCCGGGGCACTCCCGGCCCACCGCAGTCATCGTCATCGCGCCCGATGAGAGCAGCGCCGAGATCGTCATCGAGGGGCACCGCCAGGTCGTGTCCGGGCTCGCGCCCCACGAGACCAGACGTGCGGCCCTGGACGTGGCCACCGGTTACGCCGCCCACATCGGGCAGCCGGTGCTCGTCGACGCCCGCGACGCCAACGGCTACTGGCGCCTGATCGCGACCCCGGACGGGGTCGTGCAGCCCGCGGAGCCCACTGCCCCCACGCAGCCTCCGGTGCCGGGGCAGGTGCCCGCTCCGCAGAACCAGGAGAAGGGGAGGAAGAGCGGCAAGCTCCTGGTGCTGGGGGGTGCCGTCGCGCTCGTCGTGCTGCTCCTCGTCGGAGCCGGTCTGGCGATCCCGCGGCTCCTTCCGGGCTCTTCGGACGCCGCGGAGGAGGGAGAGGTCGACGAGAACGCCATCCCGCTGGAATACCCGGCCCCGCCGGGGTTCGAACCGGTGGTGGAGCTGAGCGAGGAACTCGCCCCGGACACCCAGCCCGCGGTCAGCCGGGACGGCTCGGTGCTGGTCTACGTCGACCCCGAGGAACGCCTCAACCTGATCGACGCCGACGGTTCACGCCTGTGGTCGGTGGACCTGCCCTTCGACGCGGCCGCCGGGCTCGGCGCGCCCCGCTTCGTGGACTACGGCGGCGAGAGCACCATCGTGATGGAGACCGCCGACACCCTGTGGTTCTGGCCCGAGTCGGGCGGCACGGCCACCAACGTCGAACTCCCCGAGTCCGGCTCCGCCCGGTACGCGGGCGACTCGGTCCTGGTCCGCGACGACGATGCCGCCTACCTGGTCATCGACGGTGAGCTCGAGGAGATCGAGGCTCCCGGCAGCTCGGTGCCGATGCTCGCGGCGGATGACCGGGTCCTCACCGCCGTCGTCAGCGGCCCGTGGAACTGGGTCAGTCCCGGCGAAGAGGATCCTGAGGTGGTCCACGCCCAGCGCCCCAGCGAGGCCGGTGAGATGGAGGCCGTGATCACCGCCCTGCGCGAGTACGTCATCGTCCGTTGGGAGCCGCTCCGGGGAGATGGTTCGATCCTGGCCTTCCACGACCGTGGGGACGGTTCGGTGCTCGGCTCCGCTGTGATCGAGGAGGACGCGCTGGAGGACGTGAGCCACCTCTCCGCTCCGGTCGGCCTGGACCTGGTGGTCTACGGCCCGGTGCTGTTCGACCCTCATTCCGGTGAGACCGCCGTCGTCCCGGGCTTCACGCCCGAGATCTCTGTCGGCGACCTGGTCTTCGGTGAACTGGACGGGAACCGGGTGGCGCTGGACGCCTCCGGCGAGCCCTCCGAGGTTCCCGAGGACGCAGAGACTCCGCGCGGCCTTCTCGGCGACCGCGCGGTGGTGGTGCATGAGGGTCACCTGTATGCCATCCCCCCTGAGTAGATATCTACACAAGAGAAAGAAAGGAGTGGGATGTCCCCCAACAAGCGGGTACTCACCGTCACCGCGGCCAGCCTTCTCATGGCAGGCTTCTCGGTTGCCCCGGCGTTCGCAGCCGAGACCCCGGACGGGACCGTCCCCGAGACCACCCCCGAGGTGTTCGAGGAGACGGCCCAGGCTCCGGAGATCGAACTGGTTCCGGTCGTGGAGAGCGCCGTCGAGGACGTCGTCTCCATCCTGCCGCTGGACCTGTCGCCGGACGAGGGCGAGAGCCCCGCGCCGGTGGACCCGGACCCGGTGGATCCGGACCCGGTGGATCCGGATCCCGGTGAGGGCGAGAACCCCGGCCCGGTGGACCCGGACCCGACGGACCCGGTGGACCCGGACCCGACGGACCCGGTTGACCCGGGCCCCACGGACCCGGTTGATCCGGACCCGACGGACCCGGTTGACCCGGGCCCCACGGACCCGACGGACCCGGACGCTGGCACCAACCCGGGTGATGACACCCAGGCCCCCGGTGACAGCGCCCCCGGCACCACCCCCGGTTCCTCCACGCCCAGCGCTCCGGCGCCGGCCACGGGGAACGCCGCGGGTTCCAGCGAGAACCTCGCTGCGACCGGTGTCGACATGTCGGGCTTCGTGCTCGGCGGCGCCGTCGTGACCGGTATCGGCGCTCTGGCCCTGTGGGCCGGCAGCCGTCGTCCGGGCATGGCTGAGTAACAGCGCGTCCGGTCCCGCACTCCCGTGGGGCTGACGTGTGCAGGGGCCCCGTCCACCAGAGGAATCTGGCGGGCGGGGCCCCTGCGTCGTCCGTGCCCGGGTCCCGGTCCCCGCGTCCTTCTCCGTCAGGTTCGCGGTCGCAGAGCCGAGGCGAGGAGGAAGGCCGCCACCCCCGCGCCCGCGATCGCCCACAGCGCGCTGCCCAGGGTCACCGAGTCGGCGAGGAAGCCCACCAGCGGCGGGAAGGCCAGGAAACCGGCCCGGCCCAGCCAGCCCACCACCGTCACCCCGTCCCCGGTGCGCACCCCGGGGACGTTCCCGGCGGCGGCCAGGGTGAGCGGGAACAGCGTGGACACACCCAGGCCCATTACTCCGAAACCGATGATCGTGGTGGCCGGGTGCGGCAGGAGCAGGGCGAAGGCCAGCCCGCCCGCGGCCAGTAGACCGCATGCGTGCCCCACCGTAGCGGCGCCGAACCGGTCGGTCACCCGGTCCCCGATCAGCCGGCCGACGGTCATCATCGCCTGGCAGGCCACGAAGGGCATCGCGGCCAGGAACAGCGGCGCGCCCAGTTCGCCGGTCATGTACACCGCGCCCCAGGACGCCGCGGAGTCCTCGATTCCCCCGGCCGTCATGAGCAGCGCACCCAGCATCAGGAGCAGGACGAACCCCTTGGCGGGGACGCGCGAGCGGCTGCCGTCGTGGCCGTTGACCCCGTCCTCGCGCTCGCTGTTCTCGGGGCCGGGCAGCAGCATGCGGCTCACGGTGAGGTTGACGGCCACCAGCAGCACCGTCACCCCGCCCAGGTGCCACAGGATGGGTACCCCGGCCCCGGCCATCGCCGCGCCGAGCAGTCCGCCGCAGACCGCGGCCAGGCTCCACACCGCGTGGAAGGTGTTGATGATGCTGCGCCGGTAGCGTCGCTGCACGCGCAGACCGTGGGAGTTCTGCGCCGAGTCGGTCCAGGCGTCCGCGGAGCCCAGCACGAACAGCGCTCCGGCGAGCATCCACCAGTTCTGCGCCAACGCGATGAAGGGAAGCGCGCCCAAGGAGAGCAGGCTGGTCCCCACCGCGGTTCTCCCGCTGCCGAACCAGTGGATCAGCGGCCCCGCGAGCATTCCGGTCAGGATCGCCCCGAAGGGCATCGCGGCGATCGCCAGCCCCAGCTCCGCGTTGGTCAGGCCCAGGCTGTTCTTGATCACGGGCAGCCAGGGCACAGCGTTCGTGTAGGTGAAACCGTTGACGAAGAACAGGGTGGAGACCGCGATCCTGGCGCGCCTGGCCTCGCGAGGGGGTGCGGTGTATGTGTCGGTCGGCGCGTTCACGGTCGGCTCCCGGAGTCGTTTCGATGCGTGCGGATGTTATCGGGACCCACGAGGGGACGACCAGTGTTTTCCAGGCGTACTGCGCGCCCGGGCTTGCCTTTGGCGACGGAGCCGTTTTACATAGGGGTTCTGCCCTCGTCACAGTGAAGCCCCGATCACCCCTCCCGCACTCCGACACGGCCCCTGCCCACGGCCGGCCCCGCGGCCCGCTCCCGCGTAGGCACCCCTGCCCGCCGACTCCCTCACACCGGGACGCGCCGTGCCCCGACGGTCCCGGTCGGAACCGGAAGATCACATGATCAGAACGAGCGCGCTGCGAGAAACTCCGACTCTCACCGGGAAGAGCGTACGGCTGGTCCCCCTGGGCCCCGAGCACACGGACGCCTATTTCGCCGCGGGACTGGACGAGGAGGTCCGCAGGCTCACCGGTACCCACGGCCACCTCACCTACGAACGGGCCCGCGAGTGGTGCGAGAGCCGCGAGGGCCGCAGCGACCGGCTGGACCTGGCCATCATCGCCCCCGCCGACGGCCGCTACCTCGGTGAGCTGTCCATCTACGCCGTCTCGCCCGAGAACGAGACCGCCGGGTACCGGATCGCCCTGTCGGCGATCGAGTTCACCGGCCAGGGGTTGGGCAAGGAGGCCACCCAGCTAGTCCTGGAGTACGCCTTCGAACAGATCGGCCTGCACCGGGTCTGGCTGTACGTGTACGCCTTCAACATGCGCGCCATCGCCGTCTACCGCTCCTGCGGCTTCTACGTGGAGGGCCGACTGCGGGACTCCCTGCTCTGGGAGGGCCGCCGACACGACGCCCTGCTGATGGCCGTCCTCCGCACAGGGTTCAGGGGGCGTTGAGGCGGCGCTGCCGGAGCGCCGAGGGAGCACGAAGCGGGCGCGGCGGGGCGGCCGGGGACAGCGGACCCGGGCGGTTTTTGCCACCGCGCGGGGTTGTAACCCGCGCACGGCGGGGTATGCCGGTACCACTTTTCCAGCGGCTCACTGTCAGACAGCCGGAAGGAGCGGCGCCGGGTCCCGCGGACCTGGCGCCGGTGCGGACATGAACCCGGTACCCGTTTCCCTGCCCTTCACCGACCGGTCCGAGGCGGGACGACGCCTCGCCGAGCGGGTGCGTCCCCACGCCGTCAACGACCCGCTCGTGCTCGCGCTGCCCCGCGGCGGGGTTCCGGTCGGGGCGGAACTGGCTGAGCGCCTGGCCGCCGATTTCGACGTGCTCCTGGTCCGCAAGATCGGTCTGCCCGGACAACCGGAGACGGGTGTGGGCGCGATCGCGGAGGACGGGCACGTGTTCTACGACGACCGCGCCCTGGCCCGGATGCGGGTGCCCCGCCAGGCCCTGTCCGACACCGTGGCCTCCGAGCGTGACGAACTCGACCGCAGGAAGCGCGCCTACCGAGGGGTGCGCCCGGCCCCCAGGATCGCCGGACGCGACTGTGTGGTCGTCGACGACGGTGTCGCCACCGGGGGTACCGCCCGGGCCGCCCTGCGGATGGTGCGCCAGGCGGGCCCGGCGCGCCTGGTCCTGGCCGTGCCGGTCGCCGCGCCGGAGGCGTTGGCGGCGCTGCGCGAGGAGGCCGACGCCCTCGTCGTGCTCACCGCCCCGGACAACTTCCGGGCGGTGGGGGAGTGGTACCGCGACTTCGGCCAGCTCTCCGACGGTGAGGTGATCGCTGTCCTGTCCGAGCGCGAGCGCCTCCATCGGCGGCCCGACGTCGCCAGGGCGGTGCGGATCCGGGCGGGACAGGTCTACCTCGACGGGGACCTGACCATGCCGACGGCGCTGCGCGGCGTGGTGGTGATGGCGTTCGGCCAGGGTCAGAGCGACCCCCGTTGGCGGGCTACCGCCTCGGCGATGCAGCGCGCGGGCTATGCCACCCTGCTGCTGGACCTGCTCACCGCGGACGAGCAGGGCGCCGACGGCGCCGCGGGCGGTGAGACGGAGACCCGCGTCCTGGGTGAGCGGTTGGGCGCCGCGGTGAACTGGTTGCGGCGCGCCACCGACGCGGCCAGCGAACCGTTGGGGGTACTGGGTTCGGGCGCCGCGGCCCCGGCCGCGCTGCTGACCGCCGCCGAACGGCCCCAGGACGTGGCGTCGGTGGTGGTCCACGGTGGGCGCATCGACCAGGCCGAGCCGAGACTCGCCGAGGTGCGGGCACCGACCCTGGTCCTGTTGGAGAGCGCCGACTCGTTCGTCCGGGAGCTGGGTGAGTGGACCCGGGGCCGACTGGGCGGCCCCTCGGAGCTGAGGGTGATCTCCGGGGCCGAACGGCTGCTCCGGGGCGACCTGGGCTGGCGCCAGGTGGCGGTGGAGACGCTGGGCTGGTTCGACCGCACCCTGTCCCAGCGGCCGGAGTGAACCGTCAGCGCCGCTCGGGGTGATTCCCGCGGCCCGGATGATTCGGGGCCGGGAAGACCACTGCCCAGGTGATCCTTCGGCGGATACTGGGGACATCGGGCGGGAGAAAACCCGCGGCGCCCTCGACGTACTACGTCGGGGCGCCACGGGTTATCGGGGCCGGGGCCACCGGGAGAGATCCGCTCGGCGGAATCGTCAGGCGGCGTTGGCGCGGCGCATCCGGCGACGGCGCTCGGAGGCGCGCTCGTCCTCGTTCAGTCCGCCCCAGGTTCCGTACTTTTCCGGACGCGAGATCGCGTAGTCCAGGCAGTCGGTCCGAACCGGGCAAGCCGCACAGATCTCTTTGGCCTTGCGCTCCCGAATCTCCCGCTCCGGCTGGCGTTCGCCATCGGGGCCGAAGAAGAGCACAAGGTCCTCGCCCCGGCACGCGGCGGCATCCTGCCACCCCCAGCTCGGGCGGGGGCGCAGCGCGGCCTGCCGACGTACCTGAGACATGCTTGAACCACCTCTACTGAAATCACTAGTAAGCTGTCTGAAAAAGCTTCAGTCACCAAAAGTTGGTCATGCGGCGTGAGTCACCCCGCACGACGCAAACGTCGAGCGGTGGTGGCGTTGTTCCCCGGTGTGGCTGAGACCACGAGAAGCGCCATCACAGAGGCGATGCCTGCGGATGATGGGGTGCTCTCACGCGAACGGCCGCGGAGGCGGTGACAGCCTCCGCCTGAGCCGGTACGTAATCATGCCATCCCCACTCCCGATCCTGCACGGGGGGTGGGGAAATTACTCATCCAACCGTTACCGAAACCTGATGCTTGGCGTCCGGTCTCTGGTTGTCTGTTGGATTTTGTCGCACTTCGCCAGATCTTCCGTCTTGCGAAGGACACAGCACATCGTATGGGGCGATGTCCCTCCTGCCTAGGGGGTCCTCCTGATACGCCGATCACATTGCGGTCTAACCATGCTCTCGAGATTGGGTGTGACCGAATGTCCTCACTCAGGGCGACCACGGCCAGGTGCCCCACCGGCTTCCCCCGCTAGGCTCGGCGTGTCCCCTGGGCCCCGCGCGACACGTCGGTTCCCCGCGGCCCCCGAGTTCCCGCGGAGTCCCCCCGCCGCCTCCCTCCGCCCCGAACGGCGCACCGCCGCCGCGAGCCCCCGCCGCGGCCGCTCCGTACCGTCCCCTAGCTTGGCGTTTAACCTCGAGCCCGTGACCGGATACCGTCCCGGTCACGGGCTTCGTTGTTTCCCGGACAGCACAACGGCCTTCGCGTGATCATGTGCTTCAACCACGAACACACCTGATCACAACGAAGGCCGTCACCATGAGTCTGCTGCACCAGCACACCCCTGTCGAGCCACTGTCGACATTGGCCCGATTCCGCTCCCAGTTCCACGCCTGCCTGACCACACGTGCTGACGCCCTCTTCGAGGTCTGCGAAGCCCTGGTCAGCACCCCGACCCCCGTGCGCCACCTGGCACAACTCTCCCTGGAGCCCGAACACCACCGCGGCCACGGCTCGGCCTACGCCGCCCTGGCCCACGGAAGCATCGACACCACCCAACTGCGATCGATCCTGGCCTCGCTGCCCCTGCCCCGCTTCCACGGGCGCATCGTGTTGGCCTGCGATGTCTCCCCCTGGCTGCGCCCGGACGCCTGGACCAGCCCTGACCGGGCCTGGTGCCACACCTACGGGCGCGGCACCGGCCAGGCCGAGATGGTCCCGGGCTGGCCCTACTCCATGATCGTCGCACTGGAAGAGGGCTCCACCTCCTGGACCGCGCCCCTGGACCTGCGCCGCCTGCACAGTGACGAGGACCCCACCACCGTCACCGCCCACCAAGTCCGCCAGCTGATCGCCCGATTGATCAGGGCTGAACACCACCAGCAGGGCGATCCCGACATTGTGGTGGTGGTTGACGCGGGCTATGACAGTCCTCGTCTGGCCTATCTGCTCGCTGATCTGCCCGTTCAGGTGGTGGGCCGGTTGCCCTCCAACCGGGTGCTCTACGGCCCAGCCGAGCACCGACCGATCTCAGCCAACGGGCGCCCGCCCAAACACGGGGCTGCCCTACGGATGGCCGCCCCCGATACCTGGCCCGAGCCGGAGACGGTGACCACCGCTGCCACCCGCCGCTACGGCAGTGCCACCGCGCGCTCCTGGGATCGGATGCATCCCCGGCTGACCCACCGCTCAGCCTGGGCCGAGCACCCCGGTGAGCTACCGGTGATCGAGGGCACCCTGGTGTTGTTGCAGGTGCAGGCTTTGCCCTCGCGGCGCGATCCCAAACCGTTGTGGTTGTGGTCCTCAGCCACCGGCATGCGCTCAGAGCAGGTCAGTCAGATGTGGTGGGCTTATTTGCGCCGGTTCGACATCGAGCACACCTTCCGCTTCCTCAAACAGTCGTTGGGGTGGAACGCACCCCGGCTACGGGACCCGCGATCGGCGGACCGGTGGTCCTGGCTGGTCGTGGTGGCCTATACCCAGCTACGTCTGGCCCGGTTGTTGGCGCGTCAGGTCAGATTGCCCTGGCATCGGCTGGTGGAAGCGGACCGGATGAGTCCGGCGCGGGTGCGTCGGGGGTTTCGGTACATTCGCGCTGACCTGCCGGTGTGTGTGGGTGCACCGAAATCCTGCGGGCCTGGTCCGGGGCGTCCGGTGGGGAGCCAGAACAAGCGTCCAGCTCCCCGATACGGGGTTCCCAAGAAGAACAAAACGGGCACTACGGGGCACCCCGGAGCCAAGCAAGCAGGTTAAACGCCAAGCTAGGGCCTGTTCCGCGGATCTTGGTTCTCGAATCTGTGGCTCTGAGCGTCGGTGTACAACCGGTATATGAGCCGCAGATTCGAGCTCACTGACCAAGAGTGGGACCTGATCAGCCCCCTGCTACCCCCGATGACGCCCCAACGCGGAGGCCGCTGGCGTGATCACCGCCAGGTCCTCAACGCGATCATCTACCGGACCCGTACCGGTATCCCCTGGCGTGACCTGCCCGAACGCTATGGCCCCTGGACCACCGCCCAACACCGGCTCCAACGCTGGGAAGCTGATGGCACCTGGGCCCGCATCGAACAACACCTCATCGACACCGATGAGGACACCGACCTGGACGCCCAGATCGACTCCACCGTGGTGCGTGCCCACCAACACGCCGCCGGAGCGCGAAAAGGGGGAAGAGTCCTGAGGACTCACGAGTCGCCCAGGGCCTCGGAAAGTCCAGGGGAGGTTTGAGCACCAAGATCCACACCATTTGCGAGGGCAACGGAAAACCCCTGGTCACCACCCTGACCCCGGGTCAGGACGCCGACACGTTGCAGTTGCCGGTGCTGGTGGGGCTGGTGCGGATCAACCAGCCCGGGCCCGGTCGTCCCCGCACCCGTTTGGAAGGGCTGGCCGGGGACAAGGCCTACAGCTCCAAGGCCAACCGGGACACCCTGCGCACCACGCGGACCCGGTGCACCATCCCCGAGCGTGAGGATCAAAAGACCAACCGCCGCAACCGCGGGTCGGCCGGCGGTAGACCGCCCGACTTCGATCGGGAGGTCTACCGCCAACGCAACCGGGTGGAGCGGTTGATGAACCGGCGCAAGCAGTACCGGGCGCTGGCCACCCGGTATGACAAGCTCGCCACGACCTACCGGGCCACCGTGCGCGTCGCGGACATCCTCATCCGGTTACGCGCACGACCCGACCGCTCCACCCCACAAGATCCACGGAACACGCCCTAGCTTGGCGTTTAACCTGCTTGCTTGGCTCCGGGGTGCCCCGTAGTGCCCGTTTTGTTCTTCTTGGGAACCCCGTATCGGGGAGCTGGACGCTTGTTCTGGCTCCCCACCGGACGCCCCGGACCAGCCCTCTGTGTCAGGCTCAAGTGGGACACCAAGGGATAACCTTCACTAACTGGCACAAGCAGGGCGAGAACAGGCAACCACCACCGTGACGATGACCAACCACGACCTCCACACCAACGATGAAGGGCCTCGAGCCACCCGGCCCAAGCGCCGGACCTTCACCCACGCCTACAAGCTGCGGGTCCTGGAGGAATACGACACCGCACCCGCCGGCGAGAAAGGCGCCCTGCTGCGCAGGGAAGGACTCTACGACTCCAGCATCCAGCTCTGGCGCAAACAGAGAGATGGCGGCGAACTGAGCACCTCACCGGCCGGGGCGACTTCCAGAAAGAAGACACCTGAACAGGTCGAACTGGAACAGCTGCGCCGGGAGAAAGCCAAACTTGAGCGTGACAACGCCCGGATGTCCAACCCCGGCTATTCAGCGGAATTGGGAGGACCGACCCCTGACAGCACGAAAGGTGCCCCTACCTGCAAAGATGTGACTGTCTAGGAAACATCACAGCAGAATCAGGAGCACCTTTCTGGTGCACGAGCCTACCTGGGACCACCGCCTGTCCGTGACCGCCAACAGCACCAACCTCGTCGGGCATGCCGGAGCCGTCCTGCTCCGCCAGCTCGCCGACCGCACCGGCCTCACCCGGGCCCTCGCCACAGCCTTGCCCACCAGCACCGCCAACGGCTGGCGGGACCGGGCCACCACCCTGGTCCACCTGGTCATCGCCATCGTGCTCGGCGCCCGCAACCTCTCCGAAGCCGAACGCCTGGGCCTGCACCACCGGCCCGTGTTCGGCCCACCCACTTCCGACTCCACCCTGCGCCGCGCCCTGAACGTCCTCGACGAGAGGGCCCTGGCGGCGATCGCCAAGGCCCGGCGGCAGATCCGCCGCCACGTGTGGACGCTGCTGCACCTGCGCCCCGGCGGGTTCCCCCAAGTGAAGGTCGCGGGCAAACCCCTGAAGGGATGGATCGTGCTGGACGCCGACGCCACGATCATCACCACCACCTCCAACAAGGAAGGGGCCGCACCCACCTTCAAGTCCAGTTTCGGGTTCCACCCCCTGGCCGCCTGGTGCGCCAACACCGGCGAGTGCCTGGCCATGCTGCTGCGCCCCGGCAACGCCGGAGCCAACACCGCGAGCGACCACATCAACGTGCTCACCTGGGCCCTGGATCAGGTCCCCGGCTCTTCCCGGGCCAAGATCCTCGTCCGTATCGACGGAGCCGGCGCCACCCACGACCTCCTCGAGTACCTGGAGAAGCTGAACACCAGCCGCAGGACGGTGCGCTTCACCGTCGGGTGGAAGATCACCACCGCGGACGAGGAGGCGATCGCGAAGATCCCCGAGAGCGCGTGGGAGAGCGCCGTGGACCAGAAAGGCGACCTCCAAGAGGGCTATGAGGTCGCCGAACTGACCGGGCTCAACACCCGCGAAGGCTGGCCCAAGGGGATGCGGCTCATCGTCCGCCGGGTACGCCCCTCCCGCCGCCACACCGCCAAGCTCACCGCCATGGAGAGGAAGACCGGTTGGCGCTACGCCATCTGCGCGACCAACATCAAGCGGATGCATCGGGTGCCGGGCTCCCACCAGGCCCAGTTTCTGGACGCGCTGCACCGAGACCACGCCGAGGTCGAGGATCGGGTGCGCACGAACAAGGCGATGGGGCTCGCGTTGTTGCCGTCATCGTCCTGGCAGGTCAACCAGGCGTGGGTGCTCGCGGCCAACCTGGCCGCGGATCTGGACGCCTGGCTGCGGTTGCTCACCCTGCACGATGCGGAGGACCTCGCGGATGCCGAGCCTGAGAGCATGCGGTTTCGGATCTACCACCTGCCCGCCCGTCTGGCCCGCCACGCCCGCCGCCGCTTCCTGCGTATCGAACGGTCCTGGCCCTGGGCGGAGGCGTTCACTACCTGCTGGCAGCGGTTGACCGCTCTGCCGACCCTCACCTGAGGATCGGGACCTGATCCGACGAGCAGCAGGAAGGAGGGAGCACGCAGTTCCGGGGTTCGTGGAGCCCGGCGCGCACCGCGGCGTCACGCGAGGGCTCGTTCCTGCCCGGACCAGGGACACCATGGGCGAAGTGCCGGATCAGAAGACGCGATCAGACCCCTGACGAATCCGGGCCAAGAAGCTGACCCAGACCGAGGCAGCCATGGAAATCCTGGGAAAAGCACACGCGCTCTTGGAGATCGTGTCCGAGAGCGCGGACTCGGAGAACTCGTAACCGAGGTTCGCGAGAACACACGAATCCAACTCGAACCGCATACCGGCGTCAAAGAGTCCTGTCGCCTGTCGGGCATCAACCGCTCGACCCACTACCGCAACCGGGACCGAAACCCCTCCGCCCCGACCGAACCCGCCAGGACGCCTCCCCCGAACCGGCTGGAGAGCGAAGAACGCGAACACATCATCGCAGTCCTCAACAGCACGAGGTTTCGGGACAAAGCTCCCTGGCAGGTGTGGGCGGCCCTGCTGGACGAGGGCACCTACCTGTGCTCGGTGGCCACGATGTACCGGCTGCTGCGCGAACGCGGCCAGAGCCGGGAGCGGCGGGCCCAGGCCACCCACCCGCCCAAGACCAAACCCGAGCTGGTGGCCCACGCCCCGAACCAGGTGTGGAGCTATGACATAACGAAACTGCGTGGACCCGGCCCGGGCAGGTTCTTCGATCTGTACGTCATGATCGACATCTACTCCCGGTGCGTGGTGCACTGGGAAATCCACACCAGAGAATCAGGCGAGATCGCCGAAGGGTTCATCGCCAACTCCATCGCGGCCAACGGCCAGATCGCCGCCGAAGTGATCCATTCCGACCGCGGTACCGCGATGACATCGCAGCCCGTTTCCGAGCTGCTGTCCATGCTCGGCATCACCAAATCGCACTCCAGGCCGAAGACGAGCAACGACAACCCCTACAGCGAAGCGCATTTCAAGACGCTGAAGTACTGCCCGGCGTTTCCTGACCGGTTCGGGTCCATTCAGGGAGCCCGGCGGTTCTGCCGCAGATTCTTCCAGTACTACAACCACGAGCACTACCACTCCGGGATCGGGCTGCACACTCCTTTCACGGTGCATATCGGCACCGCGCACGCGATTCAGGACAAGCGAGCGCAAGCCATTGAGGCCTTTCGCGCGGCCAATCCGCAGCGGTTCACCCGCAGGCCTGTGCTTCCTGCTCTTCCCGAGGCCGCGTGGATCAACGAGCCGGACATCGTGCCTACCGCACAGCACAGCGCTGACCTGCGTGAAGCGGCCTGACGATCACCTGCCCCTGTCCGATTCGACTTGACACACTCCGCAGGCCCGCAGGATTTCGGTGCACCCACACACACCGGCAGGTCAGCGCGAATGTACCGAAACCCCCGACGCACCCGCGCCGGACTCATCCGGTCCGCTTCCACCAGCCGATGCCAGGGCAATCTGACCTGACGCGCCAACAACCGGGCCAGACGTAGCTGGGTATAGGCCACCACGACCAGCCAGGACCACCGGTCCGCCGATCGCGGGTCCCGTAGCCGGGGTGCGTTCCACCCCAACGACTGTTTGAGGAAGCGGAAGGTGTGCTCGATGTCGAACCGGCGCAAATAAGCCCACCACATCTGACTGACCTGCTCTGAGCGCATGCCGGTGGCTGAGGACCACAACCACAACGGTTTGGGATCGCGCCGCGAGGGCAAAGCCTGCACCTGCAACAACACCAGGGTGCCCTCGATCACCGGTAGCTCACCGGGGTGCTCGGCCCAGGCTGAGCGGTGGGTCAGCCGGGGATGCATCCGATCCCAGGAGCGCGCGGTGGCACTGCCGTAGCGGCGGGTGGCAGCGGTGGTCACCGTCTCCGGCTCGGGCCAGGTATCGGGGGCGGCCATCCGTAGGGCAGCCCCGTGTTTGGGCGGGCGCCCGTTGGCTGAGATCGGTCGGTGCTCGGCTGGGCCGTAGAGCACCCGGTTGGAGGGCAACCGGCCCACCACCTGAACGGGCAGATCAGCGAGCAGATAGGCCAGACGAGGACTGTCATAGCCCGCGTCAACCACCACCACAATGTCGGGATCGCCCTGCTGGTGGTGTTCAGCCCTGATCAATCGGGCGATCAGCTGGCGGACTTGGTGGGCGGTGACGGTGGTGGGGTCCTCGTCACTGTGCAGGCGGCGCAGGTCCAGGGGCGCGGTCCAGGAGGTGGAGCCCTCTTCCAGTGCGACGATCATGGAGTAGGGCCAGCCCGGGACCATCTCGGCCTGGCCGGTGCCGCGCCCGTAGGTGTGGCACCAGGCCCGGTCAGGGCTGGTCCAGGCGTCCGGGCGCAGCCAGGGGGAGACATCGCAGGCCAACACGATGCGCCCGTGGAAGCGGGGCAGGGGCAGCGAGGCCAGGATCGATCGCAGTTGGGTGGTGTCGATGCTTCCGTGGGCCAGGGCGGCGTAGGCCGAGCCGTGGCCGCGGTGGTGTTCGGGCTCCAGGGAGAGTTGTGCCAGGTGGCGCACGGGGGTCGGGGTGCTGACCAGGGCTTCGCAGACCTCGAAGAGGGCGTCAGCACGTGTGGTCAGGCAGGCGTGGAACTGGGAGCGGAATCGGGCCAATGTCGACAGTGGCTCGACAGGGGTGTGCTGGTGCAGCAGACTCATGGTGACGGCCTTCGTTGTGATCAGGTGTGTTCGTGGTTGAAGCACATGATCACGCGAAGGCCGTTGTGCTGTCCGGGAAACAACGAAGCCCGTGACCGGGACGGTATCCGGTCACGGGCTCGAGGTTAAACGCCAAGCTAGGGGAAGGACCAGGGTGCCGGGAAAGGAACAGGGCATGGTGCGCGGGCGTCCCAGACGATAGAAAACAGGGTGCGCTCGACCATCCGCCCGGTGCGGAGGAGGCGCACGCCGTCCCGGCCTCGAGCGGGACCGAACCAAGGAGACGAACACCGTGGCCCTCGTGCGGCTCATCCTGAACATCATCTGGTTTTTCGTCGCTGGATTCTGGCTGGCCCTCGGCTACGTCATCGCCGGGATCATCTGCTGCATCCTCATCGTGACGATCCCCTTCGGCGTCGCCTCCTTCCGGATGGCCGGCTACGCCATCTGGCCCTTCGGCCGCGACCTCGTGCGCAGGTCCGGCTCCGGCGGCGGCGCCACCTTCATGAACGTCATCTGGCTGATCGTCGCCGGCTGGTGGCTGACCATCGGGCACATCGCCACCGCGCTGGCCCTGGCGGTCACCATCATCGGCATTCCGATGGCATGGGCCTCGCTCAAGATGATCCCGGTCGCGCTGGCCCCCTTCGGCAACGAGATCGTCCGTAGCGGTCAACCCCGGGAACCGTGGCGTTTCTGACGGATTTGATCTCTCCCGACTGATATCTCACGATTGATCTCCCGCGGGGTCCGGCAGAACCAGCGGGCCCCGCGGCGCATCCCCCAGACGCCCCCGCAACACAGACATCCCCCGGAACAGTGTCGACACGTGGCCGCCGCAGGACCGGCCACCGCGCAACAACCAGAGAATGGAGTCCATGTGCAAGCCCAACGGCCGGGAGTGTGGGCGCTCCTGAACAAATGGCTCGTCGCCCGCAGAGCCCGCGCCGAGCGCCTCGCCCAACTCGAGGCGCAGGAGGAGGCCAGATCCGCGGCCCAACCTCCGGTCGAGGAGCAGGCCGCCGAGCAGGAGGACGTCGGCGCCGGCGACCTGCTTCGGGTGGTCAGCGACGTCGCCTGGCGGATGTTGATCATCGGTGTCGTGGCGGGCCTGCTCGTCTACGCCGTCATCTACCTGCGGATCATCACCCTGCCGGTCATCATCGCGGTGTTCATCACCGCGCTGCTCATGCCGATGGCCAACTGGCTCCGGTCCAAGGGGCTGGGACGCGGGACCTCCACCGCGGCCTCGATCCTCACCGCGCTGGTCGTGCTCGGCGGGGTGATCACCTTGATCATCCAACCCGCCATCCAGGGCATAGACGGCCTGATCGCCAACGTCTCCAGCGCGTTCATCGGACTCCAGGAGTTCCAGCTCGACCTCCCCTTCGGGTTGGACGCCGACCCGGCGCTGCTGGCCAACATGTTCACCAACGCCTGGGACCAGATCCAGGGCATGATCACCGAGAACACCCAGGAGCTGGTCAGCGGCGCCTGGACCGCCGGTGCGGCCGTGGTCCAGGTACTCATCAGCCTGGTGCTGATCATCGCCCTGACCGTGTACTTCATCCACTCCGGCGACAAGCTGATGGACTGGTTCGTCACGCTGCTGCCGCCCAAGTCCCGCCCGGGCATGCGCCACGCCGGCGGTGTCGCCTACGGGGTGATGGGCCGCTACGTGCGCGGAGTGGCGGCGGTGGGTGTCGTCGACGCCGTCGGCATCGGCATCGTCCTGCTCATCGTCCTGGACGTCAACCTCGCCATCCCGCTGATCGTGCTGACCTTCGTCGGCGCCTTCCTCCCGATCATCGGCGCCTTCCTCACCGGGATCCTGGCCGCCCTGGTGGGCCTGGTCGCCGAGGGGTGGCCGACCGCCCTGATCATCGCGGTGGCGGTCATCGTGGTCCAGCAGGCGGAGAGCAGTGTCTTCGCGCCCCGGATCTACGGTCAGGCGTTGGAACTGCCCGCCCCCATCGTCCTGATCGCCATCACCGCGGGCGGCATCCTGGGCGGCGTCCCGGGCATGTTCCTGGCCACCCCGGTGGCGGCCGTGCTCGCCGCGCTGCTGCGCAACCGCCCGCCCTCCCACCACGAGGACGGGGAGAACTCCGGCGAGGACGACGGGGACGGGAACAAGCCCCCCGCCAAGGAAGCGGCCGCCGTCGTGGTGGTCGCCCCGCCCTCGGAGCAGCCGGAGAAGAAGGACGACCCCGCCAAGGAGTGACCCCCCGAGGGAGTGAAACAGCGGAGTGAGTTCGCCCCCGTTCGCGCCCCCGCGGGAATGCTTCGCGCCCCCGACCCCGTTGTGCGGTCGGGGGCGCGACCGTGTTCCTGGCCCTCCCGTACGGACCCGCACGTGAAAACCCCTCGCGCCGCCCCTCGCCCCAGCCGTTAGTCTGGGTCGGTCGGTCCGAGGACACGTCCATGCGCGGCCCCTGCCGCGAGACCACCGCCGAGCCGCCCTTCCGGGTCGGCGCCGTGCGGATCCCGACCGCCCGAACCGCCACACCACTGTTGAGGATGCCCCACCCATGTTGATCGCCACCGACCTCGAACTGCGCGTCGGACCTCGTCTCCTGCTGGAGCCGACGACCTTCCGTGTCGCCGCGGGGGACCGGATCGGACTGGTCGGCCGCAACGGTGCGGGCAAGACCACCATGACCAAGGTGCTCGCGGGGGAGGGTCTGCCCACCGGCGGCAAGGTCTCCAGCTCGGGCAGCATCGGCTACCTGCCGCAGGACCCGCGCACCGGCGACCTCGATGTCATCGCCAAGGACCGCGTGCTGTCCGCGCGCGGGATCGACGAGGCCCTCAACGGTCTGCGCGAGGCCGAGAAGAAGATGGCCAGCGACCACGAGAAGACCCGGAACAAGGGCGTGCGCCAGTACGCCCGCTGGGAGGAGCGCCTCCACGTGCTGGGCGGTTACGCCGCCGAGTCCGAGGCCGCCGCCATCGCCTCCAGCCTGGGCCTGCCCGACAAGGTGCTCTCCCAGCCGCTGCACACGCTCTCCGGTGGTCAGCGCCGCCGGATCGAGCTGGCGCGCATCCTGTTCAGCGGTGCGGACACCCTGCTGCTGGACGAGCCCACCAACCACCTGGACGCCGACTCCATCGTCTGGCTGCGTGACTTCCTCAGGCACCACCAGGGCGGGCTCATCGTGATCAGCCACGACGTGGAACTGGTCGAGCACGTGGTCAACAAGGTGTTCTATCTGGACGCCAACCGCAGCACCATCGACATCTACAACATGGGCTGGAAGCTGTACCTGTCCCAGCGCGAGGCCGACGAGCGCCGTCGCCGCCGCGAGCTGGCCAACGCCGAGAAGCAGGCCGACACCCTGCGCAAGCAGGCGGACAGGTTCCGGGCCAAGGCCTCCAAGGCGCGCGCCGCGCAGCAGATGCTCAACCGCGCCGACAAGCTCCTGGACGGGGTCGCGGGGGTGCGCCAGTCCGACAAGGTCGCCAAGCTGCGCTTCCCGGACCCGGCGCCGAGCGGCCGCACGCCGTTGATGGCCGAGGGGCTGTCCAAGTCCTACGGTTCGCTGGAGATCTTCGCCGGGGTGGACCTGGCCATCGACCGCGGCAGCCGCGTGGTCATCCTGGGCCTGAACGGCGCGGGCAAGACGACCCTGCTGCGCTTGCTGGGCGGGGTGGAGGAGCCCGACTTCGGGGAGGTCGTCCCCGGGCACGGACTCAAGCTCGGCTACTACGCCCAGGAGCACGAGACCCTGGACGTGGAGCGGAGCGTGCTCGAGAACATGATGAGCGCGGCCCCGAACCTGCCCGAGGTCGAGGCGCGTAAGACCCTGGGTTCGTTCCTGTTCACCGGGGACGACGTGAGCAAGCCCGCGGGTGTGCTCTCCGGTGGTGAGAAGACCCGGCTGGCCCTGGCCACCCTGGTGGTCTCCAGCGCCAACGTGCTGCTGCTCGACGAGCCCACGAACAACCTGGATCCGGCCAGCCGCGAGGAGATCCTGGCGGCGCTGCGCAACTACAAGGGCGCGATCGTCCTGGTGACACACGACGAGGGCGCTGTGGAGGCGTTGCAACCCGAGCGCGTCATCATGCTGCCCGACGGTGTCGAGGACGTGTGGAACGCCGAGTTCGAGGACCTCATCGCACTGGCCTGATTCTCCGGTCCTGATTCTCTTGGCCTGATCCGGGCCTGAGGACAGCGGCCTGACCGGGGCGGTCCGTGTGACCACGGGGACGGGGTGGACGCCCAGAGCACTGGGAGGTTCACCCCTCTTCTTTTCGGACGTGGTTAGTGGTTTTCCGAAACCCGCTGCTTTCGGCGTGGCGCACGATGAATGTGGCGTCCTGTGAGCGGGATGTCCGATCATGGCTGTGGTTCCGGGCCGGTGGAAACCCCACCGCCGTCGAAGGGGAGAGAACTGTGACTGACGCGTTGAGAAAGGGCACCCGAGTGTCGGGGGCGGACCGTTCCGAGCTGGCCTCCCAGCTCAGGCGCCGTTATGACGAGGGCGAGAGCATCCGCAGCCTGGCGGCGGCGACCGGTCGCTCCTACGGGTTCGTGCACCGGCTGCTCAGTGAGGCCGGGGTGGAGCTGCGCGGACGCGGCGGCGCGACACGCAAAGCCTGATCCCGCTGCGCAACCAGGGTTACTGGCGAGTAGGGTCGGCTTGTTGTCAACCGACGTGACGGAGGAACCCATGGCACAGGACGCGCGGGAGCCCGGGAAGCAGGAGCTGCCCACCGAGGAGGAGCTCACCCGGGCCGGGCTCAGGCTCGCGGTGGAGGGGGCGGTCGCCCGCATCACGATCAGCCGTCCCGAGCGCCGTAACGCGATGACCGGACGCACCTGGACGACTCTGGCCCACATCGGCCAGGCGCTCCCGGGTGATGTCCGAATCGTCGTCATCGCCGGAGAGGGCGACATCTTCTCCGCCGGGATCGACCTCAACATGTTCACTCCCGAGGGGGTGGACGGTGAGCGCTCCATCGTCGCCGGGCTGGCCGACGGCTCGGCCGACGAGGCCGACCTGGACGCCTACATCTCCGAGCTCCAGCAGGGCTTCCTCTGGCTGCGCCGCCCCGACCTCGTGACGATCGCCGCGGTGCGCGGCCATGCCATCGGCGCCGGATTCCAGCTCGCCCTCGCCTGTGACCTGCGCATCCTTGCCGACGACGCCAGGTTCTGCATGAAGGAGCCCGCCCTGGGCCTGGTGCCGGACCTCACCGGCACCAAGCCCCTGGTGGACATCGTCGGCGTCCACCGCGCCACCGAGATCTGTCTGACCGCCCGCAAGGTCGGTGCGGAGGAGTCCCGCGAACTCGGCCTGGCCACCCTGGTCGTCGGTGTCGACGAGCTCGAGGGCGCCGTGGACGACGCCGTCGCCGGGCTGATGGCGACCAACCCCGACGCGGCCGTCGCCACCAAGGCCCTGCTGCAGCAGGCGGCGGGCAACACGCTCGAGGAGCAGTGCGCCGCCGAGCGCAAGGCTCAGGTGGGCCGTCTCACGGCCCTGGCCAAGGCCATGGCGCCCGGCGCCTGACTCAGCGGCCCATCCGCTCGTGAAGGTGGTCTGACCTCGGCCGGGGCCTGCCCCGGGCCTCGGGGGCGGGGTTGGAGGAGACCGGTATCACCGGTGAAAAACCCCCATCCCGTCCCCGATCCAGCATGATCTCTAGTAAGCTGCTCCAAGCGGTCGATGAATGCCGCGCGCATCCGAGCGCGCCGGGCCGCCAAGACGCGGAGAGCGTGTCGACCCGCTCGACATCACTCTTGACCCGAAGAGCACACGAGCCCCACTTTGGTAGGGGCCGCTTCCGCGTGTGATCAGGCGCGTTTGTGTGATTTCTTCGCTGGGTCCGGCTGTGACCGTGTGGAGCCTTCCTCGAAACGCTGCCAAACGATGAGGAAGGTACACGTCACTTGACGACGGACACTGCCGTAATGCCTGCTTTCGACTCTTTGGGTCTTCCCCAGGACATCGTCGACGAGCTGGCTAAGAACGGTGTGACCAACCCGTTCCCGATCCAGGCCGCGACCATCCCCGACGCCATCGAGGGCCGTGACGTCCTCGGCTGCGGGCGCACCGGTTCGGGCAAGACCCTGGCCTTTGGCCTGCCGGTCCTGATGCGCTGCGCCGAGCGCCGCGCCGCCGCCAACCGCCCCCGGGCCCTGATCCTGGTCCCCACCCGCGAGCTCGCGCACCAGGTGCGCGACGCCCTGCGCATCTACGCCCGCGTCCTGGGCGTCAAGGTCGGCGACGTGGTGGGCGGCAGCTCCTACACCCGACAGATCAACGAACTGCGCCGCGGCGTCGACCTGCTGGTCGCCACCCCGGGCCGCCTCACCGACCTCATCGACCAGGGCGCCTGTGACCTGGGCGACGTCGAGATCTCGGTGCTGGACGAGGCCGACCAGATGTGCGACATGGGCTTCATGCCGCAGGTCAGCGAGCTCCTCGACATGGTGCGCCCCGACGGCCAGACCCTGCTGTTCTCGGCCACGCTCGACGGTGACGTCGACAAGCTCGTGCGCCGGTACATGAACGACCCGCAGACCCACTCCGTGGACCCGCCGGTCTCCCAGGTCACCACCATGGAGCACCACCTGCTCAAGGTGCTGCCCCGCGACAAGAACAAGATCGTCGCCCAGATCGCCGCGCGCGAGGGCCGCACCATCATGTTCGTGCGCAGCAAGTACCGCGCCGACACCATCAGCGAGCAGCTGGCGGAGGCGGGCGTGCCCAGCGCCTCCCTGCACGGCGGCAAGACCCAGAGCGTGCGCACCCGCACCCTGGCCAAGTTCCGTGAGGGCAAGATCCAGACCCTGGTCGCCACCGACGTCGCCGCCCGCGGCATCCACGTCGACGGCATCGACATGGTGGTCAACATCGACCTGCCCACCGGCCACAAGGACTACCTGCACCGCGGCGGCCGTACCGCCCGCGCCGGCTCCTCGGGCTCCGTGGTCTCCCTGGTCGCGCCCAACCAGCGCCGCATGGCCCGCCGTCTCATCAGCGACGCGGGCGTCGACGCCAAGCAGCACCTGGTCAACCCCGGTGACGAACTCCTCTCCGAGGTGACCGGCGCCCAGGAGCCCAGCTGGGAGCCGTGGATCGAGCCGCCGGAGCCCGTCCGCGAGCGTCGCGGCCGCGGCGGCCCCCGTCGCGGTGGTTACCGTGGCGGCGGTGGTGGCGGCTACCGCGGTGGCGGTGGCGGTGGCGGCGGTTACCGCGGCGGTGGCGGCGGCGGTGGCTACCGCGGCGGCGAGCGCGGTGAAGGCGGTTACCGCGGTGGTGACCGTCGCGAGGGTGGCGGCGGCTACCGTGACGACCGTCCCCGTGGCGAGGGCGGCGGCTACCGCGGCGGCGAGAGCCGTGGCGAGGGCGGCGGCTACCGCGGCGGCGACCGTCGCGGTGGCGGCGGTTACCGTGGCGGGGACTCCCGCGGCGGCTACCGCGGCGGACCCCGTCGCAATGACCGCAACGACCGCTACGACTCCGCTCCGCAGCGCTAGCCAACGCGCGGTGGCCTAGCCACCAGCGGTGACGCAGTACCAGAAACACCCCGAGGCGGGTCCGGCCACAGGCCGGGCCCGCCTCGTCATCGTTTACGGTCCTTTACTGCCCCTTCGCGTGTTCCAGGTGACCAAAATCCCTTCTGGCGTGGACAGTTGTCCGCAAACCCCGATCCCGCACGCGGGACCACACGCCGCCTGAAGGGGAACGCGTGACCGTCCTCAACGACATCCTGGTCGCCCTCAACGACTTCTTCTGGACCTTCTTCCTCATCCCGCTCCTGGTCATCCTGGCCATCTACTTCACCGTGCGGTCGGGGTTCGTCCAGATCCGTCTGCTCCCGGAGATGTTCCGCGTCCTGCGCAGCAGCCCGGGCCTGGCGCCCGACGGCAAGAAGGAGATCTCCTCCTTCCAGGCCTTCGCGCTCTCGGCGGCCTCCCGGGTGGGCACGGGCAACATCGTCGGCGTGACCCTGGCGATCATGCTCGGCGGGCCCGGCGCGGTGTTCTGGATGTGGCTGATGGCCGCGGTCCTGGGCGCGGCGTCGTTCGTGGAGTCCACCCTCGCCCAGCTGTACAAGGTGCGCACCAGCAGCGGTTTCCGCGGCGGCCCCGCCTACTACATGCTCTACGGCCTCGAACGCCGCTGGATGGGCGTGCTCTTCGCCATCATCATCACGGTGACCTTCAGCCTCATCTTCAACTCCGTGCAGGCCAACAGCATCGCCGGGGCGATCGGCACCACGGTCACCGAGTTCGGCGGTCCCAGCGGCTTCTGGATCAACGCGGCGATCGGCCTGGCCCTGGTGCTGCTCACCGCGGCGGTCATCTTCGGCGGGGTGCGGCGCATCGCGACGGTCGCCCAGGGCCTGGTCCCCCTGATGGCCATCCTCTACATCCTGCTCGGCGTCGCCGTGGTCGTCCTCAACATCGAGGCGGTCCCGGGGGTCTTCGGGAGCATCTTCGCGCACGCCTTCGGCTTCCGAGAGGTCGCCGCCGGCGGTGTGGGCACGGCGATCCTGTGGGGACTGCGGCGCGGCATGTTCTCCAACGAGGCCGGTCTGGGCTCGGCGCCCAACGCCGGCGCCACCGCCTCGGTCTCCCACCCGGCCAAGCAGGGCCTCGTGCAGACCCTGGGCGTGTACTTCGACACCTGGCTGATCTGCTCGGTGACCGCGTTCATCGTGCTCCTGTACGGCACGGAGTTCGACCCGGACGTGGCGGCGATCGAGGTCGCCCAGCTGGCCCTGCAGAGCTCTCTGGGCACCTGGTCGATCCACGCCCTGACGGTCATCCTGTTCCTGCTGGCCTGGACCTCGGTGCTGGGCAACTACTACTACGGCGAGTCCAACCTCCAGTTCCTGGACGCCACCCACCAGCACATGACCTACTTCCGCTACGCGGTCCTGGCCTCCGTCTTCCTGGGCTGCGTCGCCCCGCTGGCCGTGGTGTGGAGCTTCGCCGACATCTCCATGGGCGTCATGGCCACCGTCAACCTGCTGGCCATCGCCCCGCTGTCCACCATCGCCTTCCGCCTGCTGGCCGACTACAGCCGCCAGCTGCGCAACGGCCTGGACCCGCAGTTCACCCTGTCCAAGATGCCCGACCTGAAGAACGTGCACTGCTGGGGCGAGGCCGGCGGCCCGCTGCCCGACGCGGTGGACCGGGGCGAGGGCCTGGCCGAGGGCGACCCGGAGCCGCAGTTCACCCCGGAGGTGGACGGCGCCGAGGGCAGGCACGGCCCGGACTGGGACCACACCGCCGCCGGTGCTTCCGGCGAGCACGGGGACGAGGACAAGGGCTCGAATCGGGACGACTAGGGTCGGTACTCCGCGTCGAAAACGCGGTTCGGTCGGGACGCCGTTCCCGGTTTCATGTCCGCTGACGGTAGGGGCGGGCTACGGTCGGCGGGCGTTGGTGTCTTGGGTCACACTTTGCCGCCGTTTCCTGTGTGCGCCAACCCCCGGTTGTCCACAGGTCGTCTCCTCATGACCCAAACGAAAATCATTTTCGGTTACTATGCGAAAAGTCCCCAACCGAACCCCGACGGAGTGCCCCTGTGTCCGAACGGACCGCATCGGAGCGCGGATCCGCGCCCGATCCCGACGCCTCGCTCGGTGACTCGATCGCCGGCGGCTGGGACAACCGAGCAGATGAACTACCGCCCGCCGAATGGGGGCGTGAGAAGAGCACGCGCAGAACCGGAACGGTCTGGCTGTTCGCCCTGCTGATCACGGCGATGGCGGTGGCCCACTCCTGGCTCACCGACGAGCTGACCAGCCAGGCCTTCCTGGCCTGGGCCACGATCTTCACCGCGATCAGCTTCCAGGCGCTGCCCTTCCTGGTCTTCGGGGTCGCCCTGTCCGCGGGGCTGGTCGCGTTCGTGCCGTCCTCGGTCTACCAGAAGTTCATCCCGAAGAAGCCGGGCCGCGCGGTCCCCGTCGCGGGCGCTTCGGGGGCCCTCCTGCCGGGCTGTGAGTGCGCCTCGGTGCCCATCGCGGGCAGCCTGATCAAGCGCGGCGTCGCCCCGGCGGCGGCGCTCACCTTCCTCCTCGCGGCGCCCTCCATCAACCCGATCGTCATGATCGCCACCGCCGTGGCCTTCGCCGGGCAGCCGGAGATGGTCCTGGCGCGGTTCGTGGCCTCGCTGCTCGCCTCGGTGGTGATCGGCTGGATCTGGGTGCGCTTCGGCAAGGCCGACTGGCTGCGCCTGCCCTCGCGCACGCACGCCCCGGGCGCCTCCAAGTGGCAGGTCTTCCGCGAGTCCATGCTGCACGACATGATGCACGCGGGCGGCTACCTGGTGGTCGGCGCCCTGGCCGCCGCGACCCTCAACGTCATGGTGCCCCGCGAGTGGCTGCTGGCCGTGGCCGAGGCCCCGATCATCTCGGTGCTGGTCCTGGCCCTGCTGGCCATCCTGCTCTCGATCTGCTCGGAGGCCGACGCCTTCGTCGCGGTCAGCCTCACCGACTTCTCGCCCACCGCCAAGCTCGCCTTCATGGTCATCGGCCCGATCGTGGACCTCAAGCTCATCGCGATGCAGGCCGGGGTGTTCGGCTGGCGCTTCGTCGCCAGATTCGCCCCGATCTGTCTGGTGGTCGGCCTGCTGAGTACGTTCCTGATTGGAGCTCTGATCTTTTGAACCGCATCGCTCAGGGGCTCACGCTCGTTCTGCTCGGCGCCGCTGCGCTGACCGCGACGATCCCCACCGACCTGTACCTGAACTGGGTCAAGGGGGCCTTCGGGCCCTTCCTGATCGCCGCCGGTGTGGTCATGGTCGTGCTCGGCGCCCTGGTGATCACGGCCGAGGTGCGCGGCGAGGGCCAGGCGCTGGACGAGGAGCCCGCGGTCCCCGAGGACGCCGCCGA
Source organism: Nocardiopsis metallicus (assembly GCF_014201115.1). GTDB lineage: Bacteria > Actinomycetota > Actinomycetes > Streptosporangiales > Streptosporangiaceae > Nocardiopsis > Nocardiopsis metallicus. Next base: position 2,523,751 of record NZ_JACHDO010000001.1, on the reverse strand, counting down.
GGAGCACAGAACCGTGGCCGCCTCTGTCGAGGCCCACGAGCCGCACGAGGGCGGCTCGGACCGCTCCGAGCTGGACCGGGCCGCCGCGGAGTACGGCGGCGGTTCCGGGCACGACCACGGCCACGACCACTCGCGGGCCCCGCGCGTGGCCTGGCTGCTCCTGCTGCCGGTGGTCGCGGTGTTCGTGATCGCGCCGCCCGCGCTGGGGTCGTACACGGTGGAGAGCACCGGCGGCTCGTCCGGTCCGCCGCCCCGGGACGACCGCGCTTCCTCCAGATTCAGCGACAACCTCACCGACGCCGCCCCCGGCGACGTGGTCGAGCTGGACATCCAGCAGTTCGTCCTGCGGGCCTGGGTGGACGAGAACCGGGAGATGGCCGGCCGCGAGGTCGAGCTGACCGGCTTCGCCGTGCCCGTACAGGACGGGGAGGGCTGGTACCTGGCCCGGCTCCAGATGGCCTGCTGCGCCGCGGACGCGGTGGTCAACAAGATCCTGATCACCGACCACCCGGCGCCGGAGGCCGACACCTGGTGGCAGGTGCGCGGCACCTGGGTGGAGCCGGAGGGCGACCTGTACGAGGTCGCCCAGCACGAGATGGAGACCCTTTCGGTCACCGAGGTCACCAATCCGCCGGAACCGTACGAATAGGAACACCCCGGACGAGGGCCGCACGGAATAGCCCGTGCGGCCCTCGCCGCTTCCGGTCCCGCTGTTTCCGCAACGGCTGTTTCGGTGGCTGTTTCCGCGGCTGTTTCAGCCTTCCTCGGTGCGGAAGGGGTGAATCGTCCGGATCGGGATCTTGTCCCCGTTCCGGTACTTCGGTCGCCACACCGGAGGTAATTCGACAGTTTTTTATTGCCCTGAGTAACAATGGTGGGGTGGCAGAACGGCAGGAACGATCCCGGGGACCATGGCGCGCCCTGCGTCCGCGCACTATCCGTGCCCGGGTCACCGCCGGAGCCGTCGCCATGCTTGCGCTGGTCCTCTGTGTGGCCCTTACCGCCGCCGCCCTGCTGATCCGCGAACTCACCCTGAGCCAGCTGCGGGAGCGGGCCGCGGAGGGTGCGCGACACGTGGTGGATCACATCATGACGGAGCGTTACGACGGTCCGATCCCCGCCTACGAACCCATCACGCGCTTCCAGGTGATCGACTGGCAGACCGACGAGGTCCTGGCCGCCAGCGACACCCTCCGCGGTGTCCCGCCCCTGACCGAGCACGATCCGGAACCCGGCGATTTTCGGTTGGATGACATCACCTGCGGAATGGTCGCGGGAGACCAGAGCGGAGACTGCTTCCAGGTGGTGGGATACGCGGTCACCGGTTCCGCCTACGGGGACGACGTCCTGGTGCTCGCGGCCACCCGCACGCCGCTGATCCTGGCCGAGAACGTCCTGGAGATGGTACTGCTGGGGACCTCGGTGGCCCTGCTCTTCGGTACCGGGATCATCATCTGGTACGGGGTGGGGCGCGCACTACGCCCGGTGGAGCAGATCAGCGCCGAAATGGACCGGTTGTCCGTCAGCGATCTGCACCGGAGGCTGCCCGTGCCCAAGAGCGACGACGAGATCGCCCACCTGGCCCGCACCGCCAACTCCAGCCTGGCCCGACTGGAGGAGGCGGTCACCCGCCAGCGCCGCTTCGTCTCCGACGCCTCCCACGAGTTGCGCAACCCCATCGCGGGCATGCGCACCAAACTGGAGGTCGAACTCTCCGACCCCGAACCCGACCAGCGCGCGCGGGAACGGCTCCTGACCGGGCTGCTGTCCGACACCGAACGGCTGGAGAACATCGTCTCCGACCTCCTGGAGCTGGCCCGCCTGGACACCGACGTCGCGATGAAGCGCGAGAAGGTCGACCTGTCCGACCTGGCCGAGGGGGAGTTCTCCGGCAGACGCGGGTCGGCCGAGGTGCTCGTGCACACCTCCGGTCCGGTGTACGCCTACGTCAACCGGCTCCGTGTGGTCCGGGTGCTGACCAACCTCGTGGCCAACGCCGAACGCCACGCCAACGGCCGCATCGACATCATCGTCCAGCACCACCAGGGCGCCGCCGTGGTGGAGGTCCACGACGACGGCTCGGGCATCCCCGTCAAGGACCGCGAGCGGGTCTTCGAGCGCTTCTCCCGGCTCCCGGAGTCCAGGGAACGCGACCCGGGCGGCAGCGGGCTGGGGCTGCCCATCTCCCGGGAGATCGTGCAGGCCTACGGGGGCACTCTGGTCGCCGGGCACAGCGACCTGCTCGGCGGCGCGCTGTTCGTCCTGCGCCTGCCCGACCCGTCGAACCCGCCCTCCGAGCAGGACCGGTGACGGTCGGGAAGGAGGCGGCCGACACCGGGAACACCGGGAACACCGGGAACACTGGAGAGCCCAAGGCCGTCGCGCCCCCGCAGGGCCCGGCAGCCGGACCCGAGAAGGAGCAGACCGGGCCCATCCCGGCCCCCGGAGGCGCCGGCGCCGGTGAGAACCCGCTGCGCTGGCTGAGCGGCGGCGGACCGAACCGCCCCAACTACTTCCTGGTGGGCTTCGTCGGCGCGCTCGGCGTCCTGGTCGCCTGGCTGCTGGTGAACGCCCTGATCAGCGTGCGGGCGGTGCTCGTCTACATCCTGGTGGCGCTCTTCCTCGCCATCGGCCTCAACCCGGTGATCGAGTCCCTGCGACGGCTGCGGCTGCCGCGCTGGGCGGCGATCGTGACCGTCTGCCTGGCGATGCTCGGCTTCCTGGCAGTGTTCGTGTGGGCGATCATCCCGCCGCTGACCGAGCAGGTCAGCTCCTTCGCCGCGAACCTGCCGACCGCCTTCGACCGCCTGCAGAACTCCGCGTTCTTCCGCGACCTGGACCAGCGTTACGACGTGCTGGACCGGGTCGAGGCCATGCTGACCGGGGACGACTTCGGCCAGCAGATCTTCGGCGGCCTGGTCGGGGTCGGACAGGTGGTGTTCAACTCCCTGTTCGCGACCTTCACGGTGCTGATCCTGACGCTGTTCTTCATGGCCTCGCTGCCCGGCATCATGAACGTCTCCTACCGCTTCGTGCCGCGCTCGCGCCGGGACGGGGTCCGGGAGATCGGCGACGAGATCGTCCAGCGGATCGGCGCCTTCATCGCCGGTCAGCTGGTGGTGGCGGCCTTCGGCGGGGTGGTGGCCTTCCTGTTCCTGTGGGCGATCGGGTCGGCCTACGCGCTCACCCTGGCCCTGGTGGTCGCGGTGACCGCGCTGATCCCGCTGGTCGGCACCACCATCGGCGCGGTGGTGGCCTCCCTGGCCGTGGCCATCGGCGACCCCTGGATGGGGCTGGTCACCCTGGCGTTCTTCCTCGTCTACCAGCAGATCGAGAGCTACGTGATCTCGCCCAGGGTGATGCGGCACGCGGTGGACGTGGTCCCCCACGGTCAACATCACCGCCGCTCTGGTCGGCGGCGCCCTGCTGGGGCTGGTGGGCGCGCTCCTGGCGATCTCCACTGCGGCCGCGCTCACCCTGGTGGTGAAGAAGGTGGTCTTTCCCCGGTTGGAGCGGCGCTGAACGACACCGAGCAGGGCCCTAGCCTGGGACGAATGGACAAGAAGTGGGGCTGGCTGTGGCGCGGGGCGCTGCTCGCGGGCTGGGTCGGCCTGCTGCTCTGGGCGATCCTGTACGGGCCCGACCTGGAGACGGTACGGGCCTGGACCGCCGACGCCGGGGTCCTGGGCGCGGTGGTCTACCTGGCCGCCTACACCCTGGCCGTGCAGGCGCTGGTGCCGCGTCCGGCGCTGAACATCGCGGGCGGGCTGCTGTTCGGCCTGGCCGCGGGGGTGGTCCTGGCCCTGGCCGGGGGCGTGCTGGCCGCGTTCGTGCAGTTCATGGTGGCCCGCTACGTGGCCGGTGACGCGCTCGCCCGCAGGCTCCCCGAACGCGTGCGGACCCAGTTGGAGGGGCTGGTCGGCGGCCGGGCCCTGCTCGCGGTGATCCAACTGCGACTGATTCCGGTGATCCCGTACCAGATGGTCAACTACGGTTTCGGGCTGACCGGACTGCCGGTCGGGCCGTTCGTGCTGGGCACCGCCATCGGGTCGCTGCCCGCCACCGCCGCGATGGTGCTGGTCGGCACCGGCGGGATCGACCTGGGCTTCCCGGTGGCTGTGGCCACCGGGGCGGCGGCCATGCTGCTCGGCCTGGCCTGGTGGCTGCGCTCGCGCAAGAAGCGCAAAAACGCGACGGGTGCGGGTCAGAACTGACCCGCACCCGTCTTCACCGGGGGCGTTCCGGGCACACCCGGTGTTTGTGCTGCGTGTTATTCGCTGCCGTTACCACTGCCGCCGAAGAGCGGGACCTCGTCCGGGGTGGGCCGGTCCAGCTCGAAGGGCTCGATCTCCCCGCCGTCGCTGTCGGTGATGCGGGGCTCCTGGAGGATCTCGGGCTTCTCTCCGGCGTTGTTCTGGACCACCATGACGCCCGCGTAGCCGCTGTGGTCGTCCTCGGTGGCCACGAAGGGCACCATGCCCGGTCCGGCCCATTCCTGGGCGTGCAGGGTCTCCCGGAGGGTTTCGCGGTTCAGGTCCGGGCCGACCTCCATGAGGAGCTGGGCGAGCAGGGTCGCCTGCACCATGCCGTACACCGTGGTGTCGGTGAAGGGAGCGCCGTCGTTGTACTCGTCGTGGATCTCACGGTAGAAGGCGGTCCAGGGGTCGTCGGTCTGGGCCGCCATCGGGAGGAACGCGGTGATGATGAGGCCGTCGGTGAAGGCCTCCGGCGGCACGTCCTCGGCGGGGGTGCCCTGGGCGTGCTCGGCGATGAGTTCGGAGACGATCTGCACGTCGCCGCCGAAACTGGGCGCGACCCACTGCGGCTCGTAGCCGATGGCCTGGGCGTTGAGGATGGCCAGGCCGAGGAAGGCGGGGATGCAGTAGCAGACCGCGACGTCGGCGCCGGATTCCTTCAGCGCGGCGATCTGGCCTTCCAGCTCGGGGACGCCGGGGTCGTAGGACTCCCAGGCCACGATGTCGTCGATCAGATACTGCTCGATCCCCGAGTGCGAGGCGGGGCCGACGTCGTCGTTCTGGTAGAGCAGGCCCACGTCCTTACCGGGGAAGTTCTCCGCGATGTAGGCGCCCTGGACCTTGGCCTCCTTGGAGTAGTCCACCTGGAAGCCGTAGCTGTAGGGGTACTCCTCGGGCTGGTCCCAGGCCAGGGCCCCGGAGGAGACGAACAGGTCGGGGATGCCCTCGGCGTTGAGGTCGTTGATGACCGCCTCGTGGGTGGGCGTGCCCAGCCCGCCCAGCATGGCGAATATTTCGTCGTCGTCGATCAGGCTGCGCGTGACATCCATGGTCTGCGCGGGGTCGAAGGCGTCGTCCTCGACCCGGTAGTCGATCTGCCGACCGTGGATGCCGCCGTTGTCGTTGATGTAGTCGAAGACGGCGCTCGCCCCGGTGGAGACGTGCACGAAACCGGGGGAGGCCGGTCCGGTGAGTGGCTGGTGGGTGCCGATGACGACGCTGTCATCGGTGACCCCCATGGTGACGTCGTCCGCGGCGGTGGCGTCGTCAGCCGAATCGGGGTCGCCGCACGAGGCGACGAGAAGGGCGACGGCGAGAGCCGCAGCCGCTGTTCCCAGTGATCGCATGTTGGTGTCCTGAACTCGGTTGTGCCTTCGCAGCGGGAGGCCTGTCTGGCCCGTGGGGGAAAGCGGCTTCGTAGCTCGGGAGCGGGTGCGGGGGGCGGGTCTTCCTACTCGCCAGTACGTTACCGGTTGGTAAATATCATACGAACGTGATTCACCACTGCAACCGTCGGTAACGCCAAAACCTCCTTTGGCCGGTCGACATCCCCTGTCCCATCGCCCATGCCGGGCTTTTGACGAGGGCAAACGAACAGGGCGCCACCCACATGGGTGACGCCCCGTCGGGGGGATGCTGTCCGGTTCAGGTCTCAGGGTTGCCTCGCTCCTCCATGAAGGCGAAGACGTCTCCGGCGTTGAAGTATCGCCAGCCGCGCAGGTTCTTCAGGGCGGGGAGCCTGCCGGAGCTCTCGAGCTTCTTGACGGTGGTGGTGCCGACTTTCAGTACGACGGCGACCTCCCCGGTCGTGAGGTACATGCTCGGGTCGGTGTCCATCAGGTATTCGCGACTCTCGATCATCAGCGGTCCTCCATGTAGATCCCCGCGTACTGCCTGATGATCTGGTCGACCGCGTCCCCGGGGCTGTGCCGATCCACGAACTTAGGTTCTCCCGCCGGAGAGGGCCAGCAGAACCACGCTTCGTTACAGGTGACGTCCACCCGCTGGCGGAGATAGGGGTCGTTGACGACGAGGGTGTTGCCCTCCCGGTAGGTCAGGAGCTGGCGTGCCTTGAAGGCCTGCTCCAGAGCCACGAGGGGTTGGGTCGAGGTTTTCGGCTGTGCCCGAAGGCGTCCGTTCGCATCCACGAACCCAGCGTCATGCCCGAGGCCCGTGTTTCACAGTTAGTGATCTATAACCCCAGCGGACCTAGTTCTAGGTAGAACAATCTGCGTAGCGTTTGAAACATGGTGGAACAAGAATTTGGACAATACCTGAAAAAAGAGCGCAAACGCGCAGGTTACACGCTTCGCGGACTCGCGAAGGCAGCGGGAACTTCTGCTTCCACTCTCTCCCGCTGGGAAAACGACCACAGCGTCCCGGTCCGCAGGGACGTGTTGAAGCTGGACGAGGCGCTCGGCCTGAAGGGTGCACTTTTCCGAAAATGGGAGTTTTATACCTCTCCGTCTGCTCTGCTCCCCTGGATGCTGGACGCAGGGAAACTGCAGGAAGCCGCGACTGCGATCACTTGCATCTCTCCTGCCCTGCTTCCCGGGTTGTTGCAGAGCCCGCTGTACGCGGAGGCGGTTTTCAAGGAGGGGCAGCCTCTGTGGTCCGCCACTGAGATCGCGCGCGTCGTCGCGCTCCGCGCGAACCGGTACGAATACCTCAGGGAGCGCAACAATCCCGAGATCACCGCAGTAATTCCCGCCGCTGCGCTGTCGATGCTCCCCGAAGTGATCCGTCGTGAGCAGGTGCAACGCCTGCAGTGGTTGATGGATGACGGAGTTCGGTTTCACCTGGTCCCGCCGCCCCGGATCATATTGGGGGTGACTTCCCCGCTGTTGCTCGTGCGGCTGGAAGATGGGACACGAGCGGCTTCCTCTGATCACCAGAGCGGTAACGTGGTCTTCGACGCGAGCAGTGGGTTGGAGCGGCTGTTTGAGATCGAGCGCCGTGTGTTGGCGGACGCTCTCCCCTTGGAACAGTCTCGGCAGTTGTTGAAGGAGATGATCTAGTGTCCAACGGTTGGCACAAGTCCAGTTACAGCGACTCGGGTTCTCAGTGTGTCGAGGTCCGGGAGCACGAGTCGGGCGCGGACGTGCGGGACACGGTCAACCGCGAAGCGGGCCACCTGTCGTTCCCCGCTGCCGAGTGGCGCGCGCTCGTGGAAGGGCTGGTCCGATGACGGGCAGCTGGCACAAGTCGAGCTACTCCCACGATGGGGGGCACTGCGTCGAAGCACGTGAAACCCCCAGCGGCGCGGATGTGCGCGATACCCAGAACCGGGGTGCGGCGACGCTGTCTTTCCCCTCTGCTGAATGGCATGCGCTGCTGATGGCTGAGGCTCGCGCGGCGCGCTGACCTCAGCCCTCATCCCCTCAAGCTGTGGGCCCTCACTCGGTTGGAGTGGGGGCCTCCTTCAACTCACCTCTGTTGAGCAGCTCGCGGGCCAGGCGAGCGATACGTGCGGATGCCTGGTGCACGGTGCTGTCGCGTCTCCACACCAGGAGATGCCTGAGCTGTATCGGGGCTCCATCCAGCTGTCGGACCACGACACCCTTACCCGCGTCGAAATCGGCCTGGCAGGGGGCGATCGCTCGGCGATCGGCGATCAGGTCCCGGATCTCCGACCTCTCGTAAAGCCGGTACGGCACCTGCGGACTGAATCCCGCCCTCTGACACGCCAAATAGAAACACTCGGGCCAGCCGGTCCCATCCGGGGGAGTCAGCGCCCACGGCGACTCAGCCAGGTCCTCCAGTTGGATGAACGGCTTCTCCGCCATCGGGTGCTCCTCCCAGAGGGCCACGTGCAGCGGATCCACGGCGAGCATCGCCCAGGCGAGCGGCCCATCCGAGGGAAGGTCACGATCCACGTAATCCATGGTCGTGCCCAGGTCCAGCCTTCCGGCCCGCACAAGGTCGGTCACCAGTTTGGGCGAGTACTCCGTGCGCACATGCACCGGAACGTTCGGGAAGATCTCCGGAAGACGCGCGGACAGCTCCACGGTGAGCGGCCCGACTCCGCCCACGCGCAGAGTACTGGGGGAGGCCCCGCGCGCCGTGATGTCGTTCAGCAGATCATCCATGGACAGCAGGACCCCGCGCGCCCGGACGAGGACGAACTCGCCGAGTTCGGTCGGCCGCACCCCCGAGCGCCCCCGATGAAACAGGGGTCCGCCCACCTCGCGTTCGATCCGCTGTAGCTGGGTCGTCAGGGCAGGCTGTGACGTGGACAGCGCCGCGGCCGCCTTGGTCACGCTGCCGGTATCGGCCAGCAGGCAGATCGTTCGAAGGTGGCGGAGTTCGAGGTCCATGCGTGGAATCTAAGGCGCGGACACCCCCCGTGTACAGACGCGCGGGCCAGAACGGACGCGTTGCACACCCTGTGCAGCGCGAACCCGCACGACGGGCTTCCGTGTTCAGGGGATCCGGGTTCCGGGCCACCTGGTTGGTGTCCGGCACGGCACATTGGGATAAGGTGCCGTGCGTCACCATATAGTTGGACGACCTACTAAATTCGCGGCGACCCCGCGATGCCAGTCGGTCCGAGGCGCACCTGGGCGCGCAACCGTGGGAGAGGTCATGGCGGTCGAACGCACACTGCACACACCCGAGGCCGAACAGCTCCTGGAGCTGACCGGGGAGATCGTGGACAAGGAGATCGCCCCGCGTGCGGCCGGGGACGAGGAGAACTCCGTCTTCCCCCGCGACGTGTTCGCCACCCTGGGCGAGGCCGGACTGCTCGGACTGCCCTATCCGGGCGAGTACGGCGGCGGCGAACAGCCCTACGAGGTCTACCTCCAGGTCGTGGAGGAGCTCGCCCGCGGCTGGCTCGCGGTAGGCCTGGGCGTCAGCGTCCACACCCTCTCCTGCTACCCGCTGGCCGCCTTCGGCACCGCCGAGCAGAAGGCCGCCCACCTGCCCGCCATGGTCGGCGGTGAACTCCTGGGCGCCTACTGCCTGTCCGAGACCGCCTCGGGATCCGACGCCGCCGCCCTGGCCACCCGCGCCGAGCGCACCGATTCCGGTTACCGGGTCAACGGTGCCAAGGCGTGGATCACCCATGGGGGACAGGCCGACTACTACGCGCTCTTCGCCCGGACCGGCGCTCCGGACTCGGGCGCCCGCGGTATCAGCTGCTTCCACGTTCCGGCGGACACACCGGGTCTGGGTTCGGCCGCGCCCGAACACAAGATGGGCATGCGCTCCTCACCCACCGCCGGGGTGCTCTTCGACGACGTCGAGCTCGATGCGGACGCCCTGGTGGGGGAGGAGGGCCGGGGCTTCGGGATCGCCCTGTCCGCACTGGACTCCGGTCGCCTGGGCATCGCCGCCTGCGCCGTGGGCCTGGCCCAGGCCGCCCTGGACGCCGCCCTCGCCTACTCCCGCCAACGCCGCCAGTTCGGCAGCGCCATCGGTGACTTCCAGGGGCTGGGCTTCATGCTCGCCGACATGGCCACCCAGATCGCGGCCTCCCGCGAGCTCTACCTGTCCGCCGCCCGCCTGCGCGACGCCGGGCGCCCGTTCAGCAAGCAGGCCGCCATGGCCAAGCTCCTGGCCTCCGACACCGCTATGAAGGTCGCCACCGACGCCGTCCAGGTCTTCGGCGGCTACGGCTACACCCGGGACTTCCCCGTCGAGCGCTACATGCGCGAGGCCAAGGTCCTGCAGATCGTGGAGGGCACCAACCAGGTGCAGCGCCTGGTCATCAGCCGCCACCTGGCCAAGGAGGGCTAACCGCGCAGGAGGTCTGCGGTGCGCTCAGGGGAGTGCACCGCCAGCTCCACCGGGCGGTCGGTCAGCACCGCCAGCGCCGAACGGTACTCCTGGCCCCGGTCCAGGTCCGACAGCCACGCGGCACCGGGTCCGCCGCCGCCCTCCCAGGACAGCAGCCGCGCCTCGGTGTGCGGGGGACTGACCGAGACCCTGCGCAGCCCCCCGGACAGGCCCAGGCCGGTCGCCTTGAGCAGGGCCTCCTTGCGCGCCCAGTAGCCGAAGAACGCTCCGGCTCGGCCCGGCTCGGGCAGGGCGCGCCACTGCTCGTGCTCGGCGTCGGCCAGCGTGTACCCGGCCAGACCGTCCAGGTCACGGGCGTCGGAGATCCGCTCCACGTCCACACCGACCGGCACCTCGCGGGCCAGCGCCAGGGCCACCCACTCACCTGAGTGGCTCACCGAGATCTCCCACCCCCGGGCGGCCCCGGTGGGTACCGGCTTGCCGTGGGGTGCCCGCTCACCCGTCCCCGAACCCTGTTCCGGGTGCCCGTCCGCGCCGGTCCGCGACTTCTCCTCGCACGAACGGCAGCGAAGGTCGAAGGTGACCTTCTCTGGAGCGCAGCCGGTGAGTTCGGCCAGTGCCAGGCGGGCCAGCGAACGCCCCAGGAGGTGGCGGTCGCGGTCGGCTTGGAGCCGGAACCGGGACTGGCGGGCGAGTTCCTCGCTGTCCAACAGGCGCAGCAGACGTTCGCTCGCGGCGGAGGTATGGGCCCACCACACCGTGGACTCGAGGGGCGCGGGGCTGAGGGTCATGCCCCCATTGTGGCTGATCTTTGCGGGGGATCGGTGGTGTGAGCCGCGGTGAAACGGGGCATTCGGTAAGTGGCAGGTCAGCCCGCCCCCTTGGAGGCTCAGATGTCTGTCGTCATGTTGTTCGGCGCCGGAGCGCTCATCGGCCTCGTGGCCCTTACCGCGGTCATCCTGGTGACCCTCCTGACGGAGAAGCCGCAGACCGACGCATCGTCCACCGAGGACCGGTCCGTACTCTAGGACGGCGCGGTTCCCCTGCCGTGCGTCACACACGGAAAGGGTGGGCCTGTACCCATGGCCGAGGAGAGCCGTCCGGCGTTCGCCGCCGAGCGCCGGGAGCGCATCCTGGAACTGGTGCGGGCCAACGGCAGCATGTCCCTGCGGGACATCGCCGCCAAGGTGCGTGCCTCGGAGGTCACGGTCCGCCGTGACGTACGCGCGATGGAGGCCGAAGGGCTGCTGGACCGCCGCCGGGGCGGTGCCGCACTGCCCGGCCGGATCGGCCACGAACAGAGCTACACCGGCAAGAGCGGCCAGTGCGCCGCGGAGAAGGCCGCGATCGCGACCACCGCCGCCCGCCTGGTCCGCCCCGGAGACGCTGTCACCATCGGCCCCGGCAGCACGGCCGAGGCCTTCGCCCGGGCGCTCCTGGGCCACGGCGACCTCACCGTGGTCACCAACTCCCTGCGGGTGGCCGACGTCCTGGCCGGGGCCGCGGGGGTCGAGGTCATGATGACCGGCGGTACCCTGCACGCGCCCATGCGGGCCCTGGTCGGAGCGGCCGCCGAAGCCTCTCTGACGGGGCTGCGGGTCAACCGCGCCTTCCTGTCGGGCAACGGCGTCAGCGCCGACCGCGGCCTGAGCACCCCCAACCCCGCGGTGGCCGGTGTCGACCGGGCCCTGTCCGCCTGCGCCGAGGAGACCATCGTGCTGGCCGACCACACCAAGGTCGGCGCCGACACCATGGTGCCCACCGTCGCCCCCGAGGAGATCGCCCACCTGGTCACCGACAGCAGCGCCGACCCCGAGGTCCTGATGACCCTGGAGGAGGCCGGCGCCTTGGTCCACGTCGCCGTGGTCGCCGACGCACGCGGCCAGTGACCGGTGCGGGTCGGTCCGGCAGGCGCGTTCCACCGCTTGGCTGTGGGAGGAGCGCGTACCCTACCCTTCACGCCTATTGTGCGGTGAGCACCTTATGCGTGATCCTGTACACACCCCCTACTCGCCAGTACCGAACCCCCGTCACCCCCCCCCGTACCCCTCCACCGCAGTCCAGCACCGACGTCCACGTACTCAGGAGCCGCCGCGCATGCCCTCCCAACCGACGCCCCCGGAGCACGCCTCCGCCGCCCCGGTGCGGATCACCCCCGAGCCGGTGGCGCTGCCCGAGCCCTGGCGGAGCTCGGCGCTGACCGTGGTGGTGCCCACCTACGACGAGGCCGGGAACCTGCCCGTCCTGGTGGCCCAGCTCATGGCGTTGGACCTGCCTCGGCTGCGGATCGTGGTGGTGGACGACAACTCACCGGACGGCACCGGGGAGATCGCCGACAAGCTCGCCGTGGAACACCCCGGACGACTCTCGGTGGTCCACCGCACCCGCAAGGACGGCCTCGGCCGCGCCTACGTGGAGGGCATGACCCGGGCCCTGGCCGACGGCGCCGACCACGTGGTGCAGATGGACGCCGACCTCAGCCATCCGGTGGGCTACGTACCCCAGCTGCTGGGCACCCTGCACTCCACCAACGCCGGCGTGGTCATCGGCAGCCGCTACGTGCCCGGCGGCAGCCTCTCCGCGGCGTGGGGACTGCGCCGCCGCCTGCTGAGCGGGTGGGCCAACACCTACGTCAAGACGGTCCTGTCCATCCCGGTCCAGGACGTCACCGCCGGTTTCAAGATTTGGCGGGCCTCGGCCCTGGAGGTGCTGGACCTGGCCAGCATCGAGAGCACCGGTTACGCCTTCCAGGTCGAGATGCACTACCGGGCCTTCCGCCGCGGCCAGAAGATCATGGAGATCCCCATCCACTTCGAGGACCGGCTGGTCGGCCAGAGCAAACTCGACGGCGCGGTCGCCCTGGAGGCGGCGCTGCGCCCGCTGCGCCTGCGCCGCGCGGAGAACGCCCGCCGCTGACCCGGACCGGACCCGGGTTCGCGCCATCCTCTCCCCGGAGCCGTGTCCCCTTTCGTCCGCCGCCCCTGAACTGCGATCATGCGAGTGTCAGGCCAGCGAGCGAGGGGGACCACATGTCCGAACAGCCCTACGACGTCGACGCCGACATGGGGGAGGACCCCGAGGAGAGCGAGATCGCCCTGGCGGAGAGCCGCCAGAACCCGGACGCGCCGGTCTACGGCTACACCTTCGAGGACGAGAGCTCCGCCAGCGAGCGGGGCATCGACCAGGAGGTCCGGGAGGAACGCGACGATGTCATCCCGCGTGAGGACTTCGACATCGACGCCCCCGGCGCGGAGAGCGAGGCGATCCACGAGGTGGACGAGTCCGACCAAGCCTGAACCGAACACCGCGAGGACCCCGGGGCGCCAGCCCCGGGGTCCTTTTCCCGTCTCCGTCCCGAACGTTCTTCACAAAGGCACAAGTTTCTTCGTTGGAGCGCGGAATTGAGTGATCATCGAGGTCAAAGCGGGGAAGATCCTGGGAAAGGAGGCGGACACAGTGACCGAACAGCCCTACGAGGTGGACCTGGACCTGGGGGACGACCCCCAGGCGAGTGAGGTCGCCCAACGAGAGCGGGTCCTTGACCCCGACCACAACATCCTCAGCTACGACTTCGTCGACGAAGACAGCCGGGGACGGCTCGGCATCAACGACGGAGTGCGCGCCGAGCGGCTGGGCCGCGCCATCCCCCGGCAGCGCTGGGGTGGTGACCGCAGCGCCGAGGAGGAGGCGCTGAACGTGGTCTCCGACCCCAACGCCGTCAACGATCGCCCCCCGGAGGGCTACGAGAGCTGACCGGCCCCCTACTCGCTCAACGGGTCGTCGGCGCCGCTTCCGGCGGTCGAACCGGGGCAGGAGCGCAGCGGAGGACCGGACACACCGCAGAACCGCGGCGGCTGCGCCCGGTCGAGCGGCTCCGGGGAGCTGGCCCCCTCCGGCGGGGAACCGCGATCGGCCGCTTCGGCAGCCTCGGGCATCCCGCCGCGCGGCAGCAGCAACGCGCACAGCGACGCGAGCACGCACAGCACCACCAGGATCAGCATCGCCGTGCCGAAACCGTCGGCGAGCGCCGAGGCGTCCCCGTCCGCCCCCGAAGCCCCACCGCTCGAACCGCCGATCCCGGCCAGCACCGGCACCGCGGCCACACCGATCAGCTGCGCGCCACGAGCGAACGTGTTGTTCACCCCCGAGGCCAGCCCGGCGTGCCGCTCCGGGGCCGAGGCGAGCACCGTCGCGGTCAGCGGGGCCACGGTCGTGGCCAGGCCCAGCGCCACCAGCAGGACCCCCGGCAGCACCCCGGTGAGGTAGGGGGCGTCCTCCGTCAGCCGGGACAGTAGCCAGAACCCGGCGGCCAGCAGCAGCGGCCCCACCACCAGCTGGAGCCTCGGCCCGATCCGCGCGGCCAGCTCGCCCGAGCGGGCCGACAGCAGCAGCATCAGGACGGTGATCGGCAGAGAGGCCGCCCCGGCAGCGATCGGGGAGTAGCCCGACACCTCCTGGAGGTAGATCACCAGCAGGAACAGCAGCGGCCCCAGCGAACCGTAGATCAGCACGGTCGCCGCGTTGGTCACGCTGAACGGCAGGGACCGGAAGATGCCCAGCGGCAACATCGGGCTGGAACTGCGCGCCTCGGCGAACAGGAACGCGGCCAGAGCCAGCACACCCACGGCCACGGCGGTCCACACCGCCGGGGTACCGCCCACCGCACCCCACTGGATCAGCGCGTAGGTGATCCCGGCCAGCGCCACCACCCCCAGCAGGGCGCCGCTGTAGTCCAACCGCTGGGCCGCGGTGACGTCCCGGGACTCGGGAACCTTGAACCAGGCGATCAGCAGCACCACGACCGCGATCGGCAGGTTGATCAGGAAGATCAGCCGCCAGTCGCCGATCTGCACCAGCCAGCCGCCCATGAAGGGCCCCACCGCCGCGGCCACACCGGTCAGCCCCGACCACGCGCCGATCGCCCGCGCCCGGTCGTCCTCACGGAAACCCGCCTGCAGGATGGCCAGGCTGCCCGGGGTCAGCAGCGCGCCGCCCACCCCCTGGAGCACTCGCCCGGCGACCAGCCACTCCAGGGTCGGCGCGAACGTGCACAGCGCGGAGGCCAGCGCGAACACCGCCACCCCGACCATGAACAACCGCACCCGGCCGAACCTGTCGGAGAGCGAACCGCTGAGCAGGATCAGCGCGGACAGCGTCACCATGTAGCCGTTGACGATCCACTGGAGCCCGGCCAGCCCGGTGTCCAGGTCGCCCTGGATGGCGGGCAGCGCCACCGTCACGACGGTCGAGTCCAGGAACGCCATCCCCGAACCCAGCACCGTGGCGGTCAGCATCCACCGGGCGGCGGGCGTCCCCCACGCCACCCGCCCGGCGGTGACCGGTACCGACGCCGAACCACTCATACGACAACCTTCCCCGGGACTACGGACACAGTAGGCGCGGGCCCCACCCGTAGGTGAGGGCCCGCGCCGATTCCCCGTCGCTCTGTTCGGTCTTGACCCCGGGATGCGGGCCGGGTCTACTCGCTGGCGAGCGCTCCGGTGATCGAGGTTCCGGCTGCCCGGCGGGCGGGCAGCACCGCGGCCAGCAGACCGGCCAGGACCGCGATCGCGATGAACACCGTGATCTGGGCGGTCGGGATGCTGAACACCAGGCCCGGCAGGATCGCGGCACCGGCCGCCCAGCCGAACAGCACACCCAGGGCGATACCGATACCGGCACCGATCAGGCACAGCAGCACGGCCTCGACGCTGAGCATCCGGCGCAGCTGGCCCTTGGCCAGCCCCAGCGCCCGCAGCAGCGCGGATTCACGGGTGCGCTCCAGGACCGACAGCGCCATCGTGTTGGAGATACCGAACACCGCGATGATGATCGCCAGGCCCAGCATCGCCGCGATCGTGTAGAAGGCGATGTTCATCATCTCGGAGAACTGGTTCTTCATCTCCGCGACCGACATGACCTGGACCATCGGGTAGTCGTCGACCGCCGCGTAGACGGCCTCGCGAACCTCGGCCGGGTCGGTGCCCTCGGCGGCCTGGATGTGGAGGTAACGGCCCTCCTCGACGGAGGGGAAGGCCGCGGTGAAGTCCGTCGGGGTGATGACCGCGCCCCAGAAGGCCGCACCGTTCTCCAGGACCGCGGCGACCTCCAGGTCGAGGTCGCCTCCCGGAGCGGGCAGGGTGATCGTGTCGCCGACCCCCGTGCCGTCCGCGTAGCTCTCGGTGAGCAGAACCTTGCCGGTCCCGAAGTCGTCCAGGTCGCCCTCGACGGTCTCGGCCCGCATGTCGACGCCCATCTCGGCCCCGAAGTACGCGGACACGGGCAGCCCCATGCTGTCGAGATCAGTGAAGTCGTCCAGGTAGGTGGAGCGCTCGGAGATCACCTTGTCCAGGAGGGGGCTGGCGGACAGCTTCTCCTCGACCTCCCTCGGAACCAGGGGGGTTCCGGTCTCCTCGTCGACGGCTTCGCCCTCGACGGCTCCGCCCTCGTCGACGGCGCCTTCCCCGCTGCCCGGACCCTCGGCGGCTCCGTCCTCGGGAGTGCCCTGTGCGGTGTCACCCTCTTCAGGGGCGCCCTGTTCCAGCGCCTCCTCTTCGGCGGCCTCCGCTTCGGTGCCGGCGGTGGTCGCCGGGCCGTCGGGTGCGTACTGGGCGCTCACCTGGTAGTCCACCGGGAAGCTCTCGTCCAGCTGCTTGGTCATGGTGCTCTCGAACGACGCGCTGATCACCGAGTATCCGGTGATGAGCGTGGCGCCCACGGTGAGGGCGATCATCGCGGTGGCGGCACGGCGCGGGCTCCGGGTGGAGTTGTCCACCGCCAGCATGCTGGGCACACCCACACGGCGCAACGGGATACCGATGACCCGGACGATCCCGCGCACCAGCAGCGGGCCGAGGACCACCACACCGACGAAGGCGACCAGGGCGGCACCGGTCACGACGAACAGTCCGTTGGGGTCGGGGCTCATCGACTGGGAAAGACCGACCAGAGCTGCGGAGACGGCGAAGGCCACCAGACCGAACACCACACGCATCCATCCGGTGCCCTTCTCCAGGCCGGCGGCGGTGGCGCTGGTGCGCAGGGCCGCCAGCGGGGCCACGCGGGTGGCGCGGGTGGCCGGGATCAGAGCGGAGAACACCGTCATCAGGGTGCCGACGAGCAGGCCGACGATCACGGCGGTGGGGCTGACCACCAAGGAGGCGGTGGCGCCGGTGCCCATCAACTGGCCGCCGAACCGGGCCCCGAGCGCGCCGATTCCGGTACCGGCGAGCACACCGAGCACGGAGGCGAACAGGCCGACCACGAACGACTCGGTGAGTACGGAACGGAAGATCTGGCCGCGCTTGGCGCCCACGCAGCGCAGCAGGGCGAGTTCGCGCTGGCGCTGGGCGATGAGGATCGCGAAGGTGTTGTAGATGACGATACCGGCGACGAACATCGCGATGACGCCGAAGAGGAGCAGTGCGATGCGCAGGATCGCGGTCTCGGATCCGGACGCCTCCGCCATCGCCTCGCCGAACTCCGCACCGGTCTGCACGTCGGTACCGGTGACCGTGGCGACCGCGGCGGCGGCGTCCTCGTCGGTGGTGCCCTCGGTGGACATCACGTTGATCTCGGAGTAGCCGCTGGCGCCGGTCATCTCCTCCACGGTGTCCTGGGCGAAGACGACGGCGCCGCCGTAGCTGTAGCTGGGGTCGACACCGAAGTTGACCAGACCGGTGACGGTGAACTCGCGGCTGTCCTGGTCGGGGTCGAGCACGGTGACGGTGTCGCCGACCTCGAAACCGGTCTGGCTGGAGGTGGAGGTGGCCAGGGCGATCTCGTCGTCGGCGGCGGGAAGCTCTCCCTCGCTCGCTGAGAACCGGCTGGTCTCACCGAGCCCGATGGCGGCGGGCGGAGTGAAACCGAAGGCACGGCCCTCGGCGTCCAGGAGTACGGCCTGGCCCCGGACCAGCCCGTCGGCGTCGGCGACCTCGGGCAGGGCGCGGATGTCGTCGAGCACGGCGTCGCCGAAGGGCACGGGGTCCAGCGGGAAGCCGTCCTCGTCCTCGCCCTCCTCCGCCTCGGGGACGGCGATGGCGTCGACGCTGGTCGCCGACCCCATCACCGACTCCTCGTAGCTGGCCTCGAGGGTGTCGGCGAAGACCAGGGTGCCCGAGACGAACATGACGCCGAGCAGGATGGCCAGGACGGTGGTGACGTACCGGGACTTGTGGAGTCTGAGCCCGGCGAGTGTGGTGCGCAGCATGGGGGCTCAGGCCTCCAGCTTCAGCAGGTGCTCGGAGACGGTCTCGGCGGTCGGTTTGAGCACCTCGTCCACCAGTTGGCCGTCACGCAGGAACACCACCCGGTCGGCGTAGGAGGCGGCGACCGGGTCGTGGGTGACCATGACGATGGTCTGGTTCAGGTCCTTGGCCGAGTCGCGGAGGAAGGCCAGCACCTCGGCGCCCGAACGGGAGTCCAGGTTGCCGGTGGGCTCGTCGGCGTAGACGACCTCGGGTGCGTTGAGCAGGGCGCGGGCGACCGCCACGCGCTGCTGCTGACCGCCGGAGAGCTTGGCGGGCAGGTGGTCGAGCCGGTCGCGCAGCCCCACGACGTCGACGATGTGGTCGAAGCGGGCCTGGTCGACCTTGCGCTTGGCGATCTGCGAGGGGAGCAGGATGTTCTGCTCGGCGGTGAGCATCGGCAGCAGGTTGAAGGACTGGAAGATGAATCCGATGCGGTCGCGGCGCAGCAGGGTGAGTTCGCCGTCGCGCATCCCGGTGATCTGGGTGCGACCGAGGTGGACGGTGCCGGAGGTGGGTACGTCCAGCCCGGCCAGGCAGTGCATGAGGGTCGACTTGCCCGACCCGGAGGGGCCCATGATGGCGGTGAACGCGCCCCGGTGGAACTCCACGTCCACGCCGGCCAGGGCGTGCACCTGGCTGCCGCCGGTGTCGTAGGTCTTGGTGAGTCCTCTCGCCACCACCACCGGCGGGGCTTGGACCGGGGCGGCGGGCTTGAATACGGACTCGGTCACGGGAGAACTCCAGAAGTCGGGAAGTGGTGGTGCCGGCGGGGCGCAGGAGCCCCGGTCTTCTCGGCGTGTTCTCCACGCTAGGTCCGCCCCCGCCCCCGGCGCCTCGGCCTCCGGGCTGAACCCGGTATCGGCCAAAGGCATGACGCGGTGGTGGTTCGCGACTCCTTCGTGCGGGTGCACCACCGACTTTCGTAGGGGGTGGTGTCGACCCCCGGTGCGCTGGTGAGTGCCAGGAACCCCTGTGAACTGCGGAGATGTCGGAGGGTCGACGATCGGACCACCGGTGCTCAGGGGCGGGAGCACCGATGCCCTCTGTTGGGAGCGCCGCCGTAGACTCTGGCGGATGAAGATGTGGGTGCGGGATCGTTTGCGGGACTTCGGCGTCTTGCTGAGCCACAACTGGCACTGGTGGTGGGACCGGCGTCTGCGTGTGGCCGACTGGTGCTACGCCGTCTTCACCCTGCCGTTCAGCGGCCTGATGATGGTGGCTGGGACCGGCGCCGCCTCGGGCCTGCTGACCGGGCCGATCGCAGCGGTGATGGGTCTGTTCTCGAACGCCCTGGTGGCCCTGCCGCTGGTCTTCCTGCTCTTCGTGGTTCCGGGGGTCCTGGGCTCGGCGGCGATGCTCTGGCGCCGCAGCGAACCCAAGTGGCTCATGGTGACCGGGGCGCTCATGATGGCCCTGTACGCCAACCCGATCCCGCTCATGGTGGGCCTGTATTCCTATCCGGCCCACTTCAGCGAGCGCAAACCCCTCGTCAGCTGGTTCGTGCTCGGCCTCCTGACCACCGGGATCATCTACCACCAGACCCCGGTCGCCTTCGTGGTGCTGTCCGTGTTCTACCTGGTCCTACCAGTCATCGCCGGCCTGTGGATCGGCACCCGCCGCCAGCTCATCGACCGCCTCAAGGAGCGGGCCGAACGCCTGGAGCGCGAACAGCACATGATGGCCGAGCAGGCCATCGGCGCCGAACGCACCCGTATCGCCCGTGAGATGCACGACGTGGTCGCCCACCGGGTCAGCCTCATGGTCCTGCACGCGGGCGGCCTGGAGGTGTCGGCCACCGAACCGCGCACGGTCGAGGCCGCCGGGCTGATCCGCACCACCGGCCGCGAGGCGCTGGCGGAGCTGCGCGGCATCCTGGGGGTCCTGCGCGACGACGGCACGGACACCGCGCCCACCGCGCCCCAACCCGTCCTGGACGACCTGGAACGCCTGATCAACGAGTGGCGCGGGGCCGGGATGCGGGTCGACCGTGAGGAGACCGGTACGGTCGGACCGCTGCCGACCGCGGTCCAGCGCACCGCCTTCCGGATCGTGCAGGAGGGCCTGACCAACGCCGCCAAACACGCCACCGGCGCCGCTGTCCAGGTGTGGCTGCATTACGGTGAGGACCGCCTGGAGGTCGAGGTGGTGAACGACCCCGTCACCGGACCGGTGCACGCCCCGCCGCGCAGCGGGTACGGCCTCACCGGGCTGCGCGAGCGCGTCGTGCTGGCCGGGGGCGAGCTCAGCGCCGGGGCGTGTCCGGACGGCGGGTGGCGGATGCGCGCTATCTTGCCGGTGGGGGAGGAGGGCCCGGAGGAGGCTCCCACGCCCGAACCGCACACCACCGAGGTTGAGGAAGAAGAGGGCGCCGAAGGTGATCCGCACACTCCTGGTCGATGACGAACTCCTGGTCAGGTCCGGGCTGCGGATGATCCTGGAGGCCGACCCCGGCATCGAGGTGGTCGGTGAGGGCAGTGACGGGGAGCAGGCCGTGCGTCTGGCCGAGGAGCTCACCCCGGACGTCGTGCTGCTGGACATCCGCATGCCCGGCACCGACGGACTGGCCGCGGCCGCCCGGCTGAGCGAACTGCCCGACCCGCCCAGGGTGGTCCTGCTCACCACCTTCGACCTGGACGAGTACGTGCACGGCGCGCTGCGCGCCGGAGCGGTCGGCTTCCTGCTCAAGGACACCCCGCCGCGCGAGCTGATCAACGCCGTGCGCACCGTGCACGAGGGGCACGCCATGCTCGCGCCCAGCGTCGCCAAGCGCATGCTCGAACGCTTCGCCTCGCCCGCCCCCACCGATTCCGCGGCGGGGCGCACCGAGGCGCTGCGCCGGCTGTCGGTGCTCAGCGAGCGCGAACGCCACGTGCTGGTGGCGGTGGCCGAGGGCAAGTCCAACGCCGAGGTGGGACGGGCCCTGAGCATGCGGGAGACCACGGTGAAGGCCCACGTCAGCCGCATTCTGGCCAAGCTGGAGATGTCCAACCGGGTACAGGCCGCGATCCTCGCCCACGACGCGGGCTGGGCCTGACGGGTTCGCTGCTCGACCGGGCCCTACCGCTGACAGGGCCCGCTGGATAGTCTCGGGGCACGTCATCCCCATGGCCCGCGGGCAGGGTCGTCAGAAGGACGTGCACCATGCGACCACCGTCGGAGTGGACCGAGCGGGTGAGCCACGCAGCCGCCGCGCTGGCCCTATTCGTGATCGGGACGGCGGCGGGCACGGCCGCGGCCGAGACCGGGTCGCCGACCCTCTTCATCGGGTACGCCCTCGCCCTGGCCGCCGGTTTCGTCGCGCTGGGCGCCCACGGGATCGTCTTCACCGGGGCCTTCGACTGGCGGGCGCACGACAGCGCGGCCAGCCTCAAGGCCCTCCTGCTCGCGGCGGCCGAACCCTACTCCGGACTGCGCGCCGCTCTGGGCGTGCTGGCCCTGGTGGGGGCGCTCACGCTCATGGGCGGGCAGTGGCCCGGCTGGGTGGTGCCGCCCGCGCTGGGGCTGCTGTGGCTGGTCGTGGGCCTGCCCCTCAACGGCGGCGCCCAGAACGGTCCGGCCGGGGCCGCCGGGGCCGCTGACCAGCCCGGGTGACCGGGTTCACTCCGCCTCCGCCTCCGCGCTGGATCCCCGCCCCACCGGGCCCTGTCGGCCGCGTGTGATCTCCTGGAGCGCCCCGATCGGCCCCGTCGCGCACCTCGGTTGCGTCTACTGGCGGGTAGCTCGGTAACCTGCAAGGCGATCCGCACCCAGAACACGCACCCCTCGAGCCCCCTGAAACTGCGTACCCCTGAAACCCGAACACGTCGCGGCTGTCGAGCAGCCGCAGAGAAGAGGAGCCCCTATGTCGCGCTCGGTACTGGTCACCGGTGGCAACCGAGGGATCGGTCTGGCCATCGCCCGTGAGCTCGCGGCCGGTGGGGACGACGTGGCGGTCACCTACCGGTCCGGCGAGCCCCCGGAGGGGCTGCTCGGCGTGCGCTGCGACATCACCGACACCGCCCAGGTCGACGCCGCCTTCAAGGAGGTCGAGGAGGCCCAGGGCCCGGTCGAGGTGCTCGTCGCCAACGCCGGTGTCACCAAGGACCAGCTCCTCGCCCTGATGAGCGAGGACGACTTCTCCTCAGTCCTGGACACCAACCTCACCGGTTCCTTCCGGGTGGCCAAGCGCGCCGTGCGCGGCATGATGCGCAAACGCTTCGGCCGCATCGTGCTGATCTCCTCGGTCGTGGGCCTGCTCGGCTCCGGCGGCCAGGCCAACTACGCCGCCTCCAAGGCCGGGCTGGTCGGCTTCGGCCGCTCCCTGGCCCGCGAGCTGGGTTCGCGCAACATCACCGTGAACGTCGTCGCCCCCGGTTTCATCGAGACCGACATGACCGCCGCCCTGCCCGAGGACCGCCAGGCGGAGATCAAGAAGAACGTCCCGCTGGGCCGTCTCGGCTCCACCGACGACATCGCCAAGACCGTCAGCTTCCTCGCCGGCCCCGGCGGCGGTTACGTCACCGGCGCCGTCATCCCGGTCGACGGTGGCCTGGGCATGGGCCACTGAGCCGGCCGGAGCATTCACCCCACCCGCCCCAGCCACAGACAGGACGGACCACCCGAACATGGGAATCCTCGAAGGTAAGCGCATCCTCGTCACCGGTGTGCTCACCGACTCCTCCATCGCCTTCCACGTCGCCCGCCTCGCTCAGGAGCAGGGCGCCACGGTCGTGCTCACCGGCTACGGCCGCATGGGTCTGGTGCAGCGCATCGCCAAGCGCCTGCCCGAGACGCCCCCAGTCCTGGAGCTGGACGTCACCGACGACGAGCACCTCGCCAGCCTGGCCGAGCGGGTCGGCGAGCACGTGGACGGACTCGACGGCATCGTCCACTCCATCGGCTTCACCCCGCAGGACGCCCTGGGCGGCAACTTCCTCAACACCGAGTGGAGCGACGTCGCCCAGGCGATGCACACCTCCACCTTCTCGCTGAAGTCGCTCACCACCTCCCTGCTGCCGCTCATGGGCAACGGCGGCTCGGTGGTCGCCATGGACTTCGACAACAGCGTCTCCTACCCCATCTACGACTGGATGGGCGTGGCCAAGTCCGCGCTGACCTCCACCGCCCGCTACCTGGCCCGTTACGTGGGGGACAAGAACGTGCGGGTGAACCTGGTCTCGGCGGGCCCGCTCAGCACGATGGCCGCCCGCAGCATCCCCGGTTTCGAGGAACTGGCCAAGCACTGGCCCGAGCGCGCCCCGCTGGGCTGGGACGTCACCGACCCCGAGCCCGCCGCCAAGGCGGTCGTGGCCCTGCTGTCGGACTGGTTCCCGGCCACCACCGGCGAGATCGTGCACGTCGACGGCGGGTTCCACTCCACCGGAGCCTGACCCGGGCAAGGCCGGCCCGCCTGTGGGCGGCGTCCCCGCCGGGACGCCGCCCACAGGCGGGTCCGGGGCGCCGCTGTGTCTCAAACAGCGCCGAGTCCCGGGCACCGGTACGATCTGCCCGCCGGTACCCGCGCGGGTACCGGCCGCACGCGAGAGCTCGGAAGGTGGACGCAATGGATCTGGGACTGTCGGGGGCCAAGGTCGTGGTGACCGGGGCGACCAGGGGGATCGGCCGCGCCATCGCCCAGGTGTTCGCCGAGGAGGGCGCCGACCTCGCGATCTGCGCACGCACCCCCGAACCCCTGGCCCGGGCGGCCCGCGAGCTCTCCGAGACCGGCGCCAAGGTCTTCACCCGGGACCTGGACGTCACCGACCACACCGCGCTGCCGTCCTTCGTCGACGACGCGGCCACGGCGCTGGGCGGCCTGGACGTGCTCGTCTCCAACGTCTCCGGCGGCAGCGCGCCCACCCCCGACCAGTGGGAGCGCGGCTTCAACGCCGACCTCATGCCGTTCGTGCGCCTGGCCGAGGCGGCCAAGCCCCATTTGTTCGGCTCCGACCGCGGAGGGTCGGTGGTGCTGGTCTCCACCACCTCGGCCCTGCACGTGACCCGCCCCGCGGGGGCCCGCTCCTACGGCGCGGTCAAGGCGGCGCTGAACCACCACGCGTCCTCACTGGCCCGCGAGTGGGCGCCCGACGGCGTGCGGGTCAACACCGTCTCTCCCGGCCCCGTCGAGTTCCCCGGCGGCGGCTGGGAGCGGCGCAGGGACAGCGAACCGGAGTTCTACGAGAGCATCCGCGAACGCATCCCCTACGGCCGCCTGGGCCGCCCGGAGGAGGTCGCCCGCTCGGTGGCCTTCCTCGCCAGCCCGGCCGCCACCTTCGTCACCGGCCAGAACCTGGTCGTGGACGGCGGCTTCCTCGACCAGGTCTGACCACGCGGGGGAGGGCTACGCCGGCTCAGGCCTCCTCGGCGGAGACGGTCCGGCCGTCCTGCGCGTAAACGACCCTGAGCTCCGTGCCGTCCCGGTGCCGCTGGGAGCGCCCCTGCGCCCCGATCCCGAAGTCGGACTCCTCCGCCACCGCGCCGGGCGGCACGTAGGTGAGGATGTCGGGGTGGTGCCCGGTCACCACCCACCCCTCCGCGGTGTCAGGGTGGATGACACCGAAGTCCCCGGCCGGGGTGCCAGCCCGGACCGGGCCGTACTCACGCAGGAGCTCGAGGGCCTGGGCGTGCAGGTCCTCCCCGGGCTCGGTCAGGACCACGCAGGTGCCGTGCTCGAACAGCACCCAGGTGGCGTGCGGATTGATGAGCAGTCGACGCCAGGCATCGACGAGTGCGCTGGTCTCCATACCGCCGAGACTGGCACGGGGGTCGGACATTCCGGGGCCGAGGTGGACACCGCGTCCGCCTCGGCCCCGACAGTTCCGCCGCTGGACTGGTTCCTTGTCGTCAGTCGGGCAGCCAGGGCACCGGCTGGGCCACCGGCACCTCCACACCCGCCGCACGCAGGTGGCGGGCGACGTAGTGGTCACCGAGCCCGGAGGTCCGGTAGCTCCCCTGATCGATCTCCTGCACCGCGTCGAGGCAGACCAGTACCTCCAGTGCCCGCCGCACCTCTTCCTCGGAGGCCTCCGGCTCCGCGACCGCGCCGGGGCCGCAGGCGCTGACCAGCTCCTCGGGCGTCCGCGCCTGGCCGGACAGGAACAGTTCGGCCAGCACCAGGAACGGGACGGGTCCGGGCAGTGCGGCCATGGCGGCCAGCGCGTCCGCCCAGGCGTCGGCCGCGGCCCCGGGCAGCTCACCCGCCCAGGCGTATGCGGCGGGGCCCGGCATCGCGTGCTGATAGGTCGTGCGCACCAGTCCCGCCGACCGGGCCACGGCGAACAGGAAACCCACCTCATCGGGGGCGGCGTCCAGGGCCTCGGCGGCCTGGCGGACGTCCTCCTCGCACAGGGCTTCGTGGTCGGTCTCCGGACACAGGAGCCGGTTCGGTTCCACCCAGGCGGCCAGCCGGGCGGCCCGGTGCAGGGTCGGGCAGGCCCCGGCCCGCGCGTCGAGTTCGGTCACGGGCGCGGGAACGTAGGCGGGCAGCGGGACGGGTTCCTGTCCTTCCTGGTAACCCAGGCGGTCCAGGAGAGGGCCGGCGGCCGCGGTCAGGGGATCGGACTCGGACCGCACCGGGCCGTCGGGGCTCAGATCGACCCGCTCGACGGCGGCGCGCAGCCGACGAGGGCTCTCCGCGGACTGCAACCTGCCGGAGAGGACCAGGTGGTCGCACCAGGCCAGCCAGGTCCCCCGGAGACTATCCGGCAGTTCGCCCCGCTCGCGCAGCAGGGCGGCGACCTCGTGCACGTCGTCCACGGTCCAGTCGCCTGGGTCGTGCGCCCCGCAATCGTGGTGGACACCGAGCAGGAGGGCCAGGTCGTCCACCTCCAACACCGGCGGAGGCTCGGCCTCCCCGGCCCAGTCGACACAGGCGGAAATGGCGGGCAGGAGACGCTCAGTCATGGTGGTCACCGAACGGGAGCGGGCGGCCGAATCCAGTTCAGGCTAACCCTGTCGGGCGCTCCCGCATGGGAAAACGTCGAAATCCGTCATCGTCTGGCCCATGGTCCGGAGGCCGTGCCGGGGCGTTGTCACCCGATGGGGCCGAAGTCCGGGTCCTCGCTCACGCCGAGGCCGTCGACGTAGTCCATGATGCGGTCGTGGGCGGCCTGGTAGACCTCGCGGTCGCTCTCGGGCAGGGACACGTCGGCCAGTGCGTCGGCCAGGTTGACCAGGTGCAGTCCGGGGTCGAGCTCGACCCAGGTCGGAATGGCCTCCAGCGGGCCGCTCTCCCACTCGCCCGGGGCCGTCTCGGTGAACTGGATCCGGGCCATGACCCCCTCGCGGCGGGAGTCGATGGGCGGGGTCTTCTGCCCGGCGATCTGGTTGCCCATCCCGTAGACCACCCAGTCGTCCCCGATCCGCTCCATGGGCTGCACCACATGCGCATGGGTGCCCAGGATCAGATCGATGTCGTCGGAGGTGACCAGGTCGGACAAATCCCGCTGGTATTCGTCGGTCTCGTGCGAGTACTCGGTGCCCCAGTGCATCGACAGCACCACGATCTCGGCCCCGGCCTCGCGGGCGCGCGCCGCTTCATCGAGGATCGCTGTTTCGTCGATGAGGTTGCCCATCCATTCCTTGCCCTCGGGCGGAAGGAAGCCGTTGAAACCGTAGGTGTAGGACAGGTGCGCTACCGGTACCGGTTCCCCGCCGTCGGCCGGTGCCACCTCGTAGACCTGCGGGAGGAGGGCCTCATCCTCGGTGCGGGCGCTGCCCGCGGCTCCGAGGCCGGCTGCCTCCAGGCCCTCCAGGGTGCGCACGACACCGCCCTCGCCCATGTCCAGGGTGTGGTTGGAGGCGGTGGAACAGCCGTCGTACCCGGCCGCGGCGATCCCGTCCGCCACCTGGGGCGGGGCGCTGAACACCGGATAGCCGGTAAAGGGACCCTCAGCCGGGGCGAGCGGGACCTCCAGATGGCACAGGGCCAGGTCGGTGCCGGTCAGGACCGGGGAGATCCCCTCGAACATCGGCGCGAAGTCGAACTCCCCGCCTCCGTCACGTTTGGCCTGTTCCCAGACCGAGCTGTGCACGAGGATGTCGCCCGCGCCCAGGACGCTCAGGGTCCGGGGCAGCGGTTCTTCCCCTTCGGCCCCCTCTCCGGGGGTGGCGCCCACGGCGGTGTGCTCGGGCTCGGGAACGTTGCAGGAGGTGGCCGCCAGGGTCAGTGCGGCGATCGCGGCCAGGGTGGGTCCAGGAGGACGGCGGTGCTGGTTCGCGGCCCTACGGCCAGGGCAGGAGTGGCGCCGCTTTTCCCCGGGACTGCTGAGCGCGCGGTGCCGCGGGGTGAGGATGCGGAAAGGAAGTGACGGAATCGTGAGCGGTGTACGTCGAAACAAGGTCCTGCTACCTCTCTCGGGGCAGGGCACATCGCCGTTCCGCCAGCCGAAACGGTCACTTCCTCGACGGATGTGCCGTTTGGGTCCCGTGGAACGGGAAGGATTCCCGGTGCTGGCCGACACGCCCCGCCCCCTGGGGGAGCGGGTCTTCGGGTCAGCCCTTCCGCGCCGTCGCGCGGGGCTTCAATACCCGAGAGTGCGGTTTGTGGATGTCCAAGAGGAGTGCAGGGTTCGGTAAACGCGGGAATTCGCGCGGACTTCACGCCCGCCGGTCGAGACCGGTGATGAAGGACGGTGATTCTGTTCCTCGCGGTACGCTCGCAGCCGGTTCAGAGCAGGGGCGGGTCGAAGTCGGCGACCAGCCTGCGGCCCTGGGCCATGGCTCCGGCGAACGGGTGCTCCCGGCCCAGCGTGCGCAGGTAGCCGTCGAAGGTGCGCTCGGCCAGTTCCTCGGCCTCCTCCGTCTCCTGCTCGCCGCGCAGGTCCAGGACCAGGTTGGCGGCGCAGGCCAGGGTGCTCGGGTGCTCCTCGCCCAGCAGGGAGCGGTAGCGGCGCAGGGTGCCGCGGCCCAGCCGGGTGGCGTTCTTGCCCTCGCCGAGGGCGGCCAGATCGCCGACCAGGTTGGTGGCGGCCGCCAGCGTGTAGTGGTGGTTGCGGCCGAGCCGGGCCTCCAGCGCGGTCAGCGCCGACTCGTTCATCGCACGGGAACGCTCGGGGTCGCCGGTCAACCGGTACAACAGGGCCACGTTGCTCGTGCAGCCGTGCTTGTAGGGGTGGTCGGGCCCGTAGGCCTGGGTGTAGCGCATGTCGGTGTCCTCGGCCAGTTCCAGGGCACCGGCCAGCTCACCGGTCATCCGCCACAGGTTGGCCAGGCACATCGCCGCGGCCAGGGTGCTCGGGTGGTTGATGCCGTGCAGGCTCAGGCAGCGCGCGTGGGCGTCCTGGCCGAGTTCGAGCGCCTCGTCCAACTGTCCGGACAGCCGTCGGGCGATCGCCAGGTCCACCTGGGCGCGCAGTGTTCGGGGGTCCTCCATCCCCAACTGCCCGCGGCCGTAGGCGAGAGCGTCCTCGCCCAGGTCGCAGGCCTCGGTGTAGTCCCCGATCAGCCGGACGGCCTGGGCCAGGCCGGTCCAGAACCACAGCAGGGTGGGCGATCCGCCGGTGGGGGCGCTGCGTTTGAACATCATGTAGGCGCGCTCGTGCCTGCTCCGGGCCTCGGCGAAGTCACTGGTGAGCGCGTAGCCCAGGGCCAGGTTGTTCATGGCGAGCAGGGTGGCGGAGTGGCTCGGACCGAAGACCTCCTGGTGCTGGCGCAGCACCTCCTCGTCGTGCTCGCGCGCCTGCCAGAAGTCACCGCGGGCCCGGTAGTCGGCGCCCAGCCCGGAGAGTACCGACAGCGTCTCCGGGTGCGCGTGGCCCAGCGTGCGCCGCATCCGGGGCAGGATGGCCCGGTTGAGGTCGTGGGCCTCGACGTAGCGCCCCAGGTCGCGGAGCCGGTTCGCGTACTGGGCCTGGGCCTCCAGTACGAACGGGTCGTCGGTGCCCGAGACCGCGGACCACTGCTCGATGAGGTCGCGGGCGTGGCGGCTGGCGGTCTCGTAGTTGCCCGACACGTACAGGAACCTCAGCATGTCGAGCGCGAAGCGCCGCACCTCGGGCAGGTCGGACTCGGCCACCCTGGCCGGACGCATGTGGGAGAGCAGTTCGAAGTAGCGCGTCTGGGCGGGGGCGTCGGTGAAGTTCGCCGGGGCCGCCGCGCTGAGCAACGACCACACCTCGAGCCGGATCTCCTGCCGGGTCCGCTCATCCAGCTCCTCGCGCAGCAGTGCCTGGACCAGCCGGTGCACCTGAAGGGTGCGGTTGGCCCCGTCGAGCCGGATCAGGGCGTAGCGGCCCAGCTGGCCGATGGCCTTGCTGAGCCGGATCGGGTCGGCGAGGAGTTCTGCCATCTCCGGGCGCACGCGGCCGTTCTCCACCGGGAAGAACAGATCGCGGGGGATCGGCTCCGGGCCGAAGAAGGCGCAGCAGCGCAGCAGTTCCATCGCCTCGGGCAGGTTCTCGTTGAGCTTCTCCACGGACAGCTGCCAGGCCGCGGTCATCGGTTTGGGGTACTCCGGCGGTTTGCCCTCGCGCAGCAGCAGACCGGTGCGCTCGGCCAGCAGGCGCAGGTACTCCTGGGTGGACATGCCCGTCTCGGCCTGGAGGGCGCCGGCCTGCTCCAGGGCCAGGGGCAGGTGTCCCAGGGCCTCGGACAACTCGACGGCCTCCTCGGCGGTGATGCCCCGGGGGATGCGCTTGCTGAGGAACTCCACGCTCTCCCGCTCGCTGAACACGTTGACCGGGATCGTCTCGGCCACTCCCGCCCACCGGTGGTTGCGGGTGGTGATCAGTACGTGCCCGGGCCCCTGTGGGATGACGTCGGTGAGTTCCTCGGGTTCGTCGGCGTTGTCGAAGACGAGCAGCCAGCGCGAGTACGGTTCGCCCTTGCGCAGGGCCTCCAGCACCCCGTTGGCGGCGTCCTCGACCCCGGTCACCGCCGGGCCGGGCAGGCCCAGGTGCGGCGCCAGATGGGCCAGGGCGGAGTGCACCAGCCCCGGCTGGTCGGCGAGGATCCACCAGACCAGGTCGTACTCGCCGCGGTAGCGGTGTGCGTACTCCACGGCCATCAGGGTCTTGCCGACGCCTCCGTAGCCCTGGAGCGTGTGGGGTACGACCGGGTCGGCCTGGGCTTGCGGCACCACAGCGGTGACCTGGTTGAGCAGGCCCGCGTGCAGTGCGCGGATCTGTTCGTCGCGTCCGGTGAAGTTCTTGTGGCGCGGGGGGACCCTGCCCCACACCTCCGGGTACCTGCCCGCGGCCGGTTCGGCCCCCTCCGGGAATCGGTTCTCGCCCTGACCGGGAAGGTTCCCTTTGGTAACCGTCACGCGATGTCCTCCGGTTTCACATAGGCCCCATCAGAAATTCTGGTAATCGGCGGCCGTAAAGTCCCTGGTGTTGTGTTGTATCAGCGGATGTCGCTCTGGGTGGTCGTGTGACTAATCAGCGTAGGCGAAGATGTTGGAGAGGGACAGGTGCGTGGTGGAAACTTCGTACGTCAAACCGAAAAGCGCATCCGTGAAAAGGCGGCCCCACGGCCCTTGCCCGACCGATTGTGGAGGGTCGGGCAAAAGGCCTGAACACGGGGGAAGCTGACGTGGGAAGTTCGATCCCGCCGCTACGACGGGGCTGGTGGGCGCGGGTGAGGTGCCGTCGAGCGGTCGCGCGGGCGCGCGGGAGGTGCAGCGAGAAGGACACAGAAATGTCGCCGGGTCTCGAAAGGGGCCCTGTTTCATGGCACCATGGACAGCGCTGTTTCGAGCCAGGACAGTCCCCATTCTCGCTGGCCGGGAGCCGCTTCATGATACGAGCCGCCGTCGGGCGCGCGCCCGGACCTTTCGTCGGGGCGCGGCCTTTCCTCGCCCAGGACCGGGATTTCTTTCTCGGCCGTAGGGCGGAAACCGAGGAACTCGTGCGTTCCTGGTCCCGGTGCCGGCTCACCGTGCTCCACGGCGACAACGGGGTAGGCAAGACCTCCCTGGTCAACGCGGGGGCCTTCCCCGCCCTCACCGATCGCGGCAGCATCGTCCTGCCCCCGGGCGAGCTCTGCTTCGACCCGGCCTTCCCCGCCGCGGTCCTGCCCGGCCAGAACCCCTACACCCGAGCTCTGCTGGCGCTGTGGAGCCCGTCGGATTTCCCCACCCGCACCCCGGGGACGTCGATCACCGACTTCCTGCGCACCCACGAGAGCACCGACCGGCAGGGCCTGCCCCGCCCGGTCTTCGCCGCCCTGGACCAGACCGAACTCCTCCTGCGCCGCTCGACCGCACCCGAGCAGCCGCGCAAGGACTTCCTGGACGAGCTCTTCACCGCCCTGGAGCACCGAACCGAGCTGCGCCTGCTGTTGACCGTGCGCACCGAACACCTCGACGAACTCCGCCGCCTGGTGGACAAACGCGAGGTCGAGCACGCCGAGGTCGGACTGGTCCCCTTCGGCCCCGGCACCGCCGCCGACGCGGTCGCCCGCTGCCTGGCCCTGGTCGGTTCGCGTCTGGCTCCCACTGAGCCCGGGCGCCTGGTCGAGGAGGCCCGCACGGTCCGCGACCCGCGCGGGCGCCACCCCGCCCGCTCGGACACGGTCGACCCGTCCCTGCTCCAGTTCCTGGGGCTGGCCCTGTGGGAGGGAGCGGCCGGGTCCGGCACCACCCTGGTTCCGGACTCCGGCACCGAGATCGACCACGTCCTCACCGAACGCCTGGCCGCGGTCCTGGAGGAGGTGGCCGCCGAGCACCTCGTACCGCCCGACGTTCCGCACGCCTGGCTGCGCAGGGTGGTGGCCGCGGGGGAGAGGGGCGTGGGCCGCCCGGCCTGTGAGGACACCGGCAGCGCGCTCACCCCCGGTGTCGTGCACGCTCTGGAGGACCGCCACCTGGTCACCCCCAACCGGGACGGATCCGCCTATCTGTTGCGTCACCCGCGGCTGGCCCGACCCCTGATGGCGCTGCCCCTGACGCCCTACGCGCGGGGGTTGTCCCCATGGGCCGAGCGGGACCGGCTCGACATCGCCCGCGCCGCCCACACCCGGGGACAGGCGGAACTGGCCGCCGAACACGCGCGGCGGGCGCTGCGCGCCGAACCCGTTCCGGGGCCGAGGACGCGCGCGCTGCTCACCGCGCTCCTGGGCGACCTCGCCTTCGAGCGGGGCGACCACGCGGCCGCGGCCGGGCACTACGCGGACGCCGCACGGGAGCGGGAGTCGGTCGGTGACGGGGCCGCGGTCTCCCGGCTGCTGGTCGCCGAAGCGCGCAACCGTCTGCTGTCGGGGGATCGTTCGGCGGGTCTGGCCCGGCTGGGCGCGGCGGAGGAACGGGTGCACGCCGACCCCAGCCTGCGCACCGGGATCGGTCAGGTGCTCTGGCTGGCGGGGCAGGCGCAGTCGGCTTTGGACGTGCTGGAGGGGGCCATGGCGGGTGGCGGCGGGATCAGCGAGGCGCGGCGCACCCGGGGGGAGATCCGTGCCGAACAGCGCGGGGCGGCCGGTCAGGGGAGGTTCTGAGGCAGGGGCTGAAGGCAGTAGCCGAGGAGGGAGTACCCGAGTTTGGACACCACCGTCCTGGTGGCACTGATCACCGGTCTGATCACCGCGGCCAGTACGTTGGGGGCGACGGCGCTGACCGCCTACCGGAACGCGAAGGTCGAGCGCTGGCGGGCCGAGCACACCCTGGCGCGGGAACGGGAACGGCGCGAGTACGAGCGGGACCGGACCCGGGCCCGAGAGGTGCGCGACCGTCTCGAAGCGGTGCGCGGCAGTGTGCTGCGGCTCGACCTCAGCATGCGCTACATCGCCCAGATCCGTGCCCACGGGCCGCCCAAGCAGGGCGGCAACGATCTGCCCGAGCAGGTGCGCCAGGCCCGTACCCACCTCTATGAGGCGGTGATCGCGGTGGAACGTATGCGCGACGTCCTGCCCCCCGACCGCCAGGACCGGGTCGACGACCTGCGCGACGCGGTGGACCAGGTGTTCCACCACGTCCAGGCGCGGACGGGACGGAGCGTCGAGCCGGTGCACCGCAAGCTCATGACGGGTCTTCGGGCCCTGGCGGCGAGTGTTCCCGCCGAGCGGACCGCGGTCGGGCCCGATGCTGAAGACGACTGACCGCCCCCTCCGGAGCCGCCCGGTTGACCTCAACCGAGGTTGAGGTCGCATCATCACAGGAGCCGACCCGACCCGAGGAGAGCCGTGCCCGAGCCCGACAGCGTTCCCACCTTCCTGCCCGCACCCGAACACCTGCGCCGGCGCCTGGCCGAGGACCGCAACGTCTGGCTGTGCACCCTGCGCGCCGACGGATCGCCCCACGTGGTCCCGGTGTGGTTCGTCTACCTGCGCGAACGCTGGTGGATCGGGGTCTGCACCGCCTCGGTCAAGGTCCGCAACGCCCTCCGGGACCCCCGGGTGTCCCTGGCGTTGGAGGACGGCGACGCGCCCGTCGTCGCCCAGGGGCTGGTGACCGTGCACGAGCGCTTCCCCGGCGACGTGCTCGCCGCCTTCCACGACCGGTACGACTGGGATCCGCGCACGCCCTACGGCGCGGACCCTCGCCGGTCCCTGCTGGAGGTCGGCGTGACCCGCTGGTTGATGGCCGGGACCGCGCCCGACACTGTTCCGAACCGAGAAGTGGCGGGCCCCTAGCCGGTCACGGTCCGGGCCAGGTGGTGTGCCTCGGTGGGGTCGGGGCACTCCCAGCGCCGCACCAGCCGCTCCACCGCCGCGGCCGGTACCGGCGCCGACCTGCGGCGCATCCGTTCACGGAGCACCCGGGGCGGGGCCTCCAGGGCCACGATCTCCACCCGGGCCCGGTAGTCGGCGGCCAGGGACACCGCACGCGAGCGAAGGTCACGCGAGACGTGGGTGGCGTTCCACACGAACGGTCGGCCCGCACGCAGGTGCTCGCGGGCGCGCTCGGTCGCGGCGACGGCCACCGGGCGCTGGTCGGCGGTCGGCTTCACACCCAGCTCGGCGCGCAGCACGTCCAGGCTCACCACCGGCAGGTCCGGCCGGTGCGTCCGGATCCAGTGGTCCTTGCCCGCCCCGGGCAGCCCCGACATCACCGTCACGGTCAGCCGGGTGTCGTCGTGCGCCGCGTAGTCCGGGTCGCGGTCGGGCCTGCGGAAGAACCAGAACCGCGCGTGGTCGGAGGGGAAGTCGCGGGGGCGGTCCAGGCAGCGCTGCTCGGCGCAGTACTCGGCGTACAGACCGATGCTGTCCAGGACCTCGGCGGTGTCCCCGCACTCCCGGCCCAGGATGTCGGCGGTGGCCAGCAGCACCAGGTCGTCGTTGCGGGCCAGCAGGCTCGCGCGGAACGCGATCCGGCGCAGGTCGGGGCGCTCCAGCGCCCAGAAGGGGACCTGGTGGTGGCGGACCAGCGCCGCCACGTGCTCGCGCCACTCGACCGGTGCCCCGGCCTCCCACAGGATCCGGCGGGCCAGCAGGTCGCCCCGGCGGGAGTGCCCGTGCGCGGTCACCCGTCCCTCCTCGTCGCGCCGGGTGCACAGGGGCTTGGCCACGTCGTGCAGGAGCACCGCGGCGAAGAGCCGGACCCGCTCCCCGGCGGGCCGGGCCCGCCACTGCGGCAGCCCTGCCAGCGCCTCGCACGCCATCCGGGTGTGCACCTCCACGTCTCCCTCGGCGTGGTGCACCGGGTCCTGCTCGACCCCGGCCAGGTTGCGCACCCACGCGAAGGCCTCCCGCGCCCGGTCCCAGTCCAGGTCCCAGTACGGTGGCGCCGGGCACAGCTCATCGAACACCCGCATACAGCACCTCCGGGTCGGCCAGGGCGTTGGCGATCAGGGGCCGGTCCAACCAGTGGGCGCCCGCGTCCAGGACGGCGGTGGTGAACTCCGGCCGCACCCACTTGTAGCGGTCGACCGTGTGGTCGCCCTCCTCGACCTTCACGTACAGCCCTTCCATGAGGTCGGAGCCGTCCGTCTCGGCCAGGGCGCGCCCGGGGTCGGCCCCGCCCGCCCGCGCGGCCTCGGCCAGCGCCCGCCGCCACCCGGGGGTGCGACAGGTGGAGGCCCCCACCAGCCGGGTGAGTTCCTTGATCGAGGTCAGCGGACCCTCGTGCAGCACGGGCACCGACACCACGGGTGTCCCGGCCAGTAGCTCCCGCCTGCGCGCGGTGGACAGGAACACGCCCTCCCGGGTGTCCAGGACGTCGAACTCGCAGAAGTAGTGCGGCAGCGCGTCGTAGAACACCGTGTGCCTGGCGTACAGCCACTCGCCGTAGAGCACGTACCGCTCACCCAGCCGCGGCCACAGGATCGGCGCGACCGCCGCGGCCCAGGCCTTGAACGGCGCGAACTGCCGCTCCCGGGGACCGCCGGTCAGGTAGTGCCCCCGGCTCTGGAGCCGCAGCTCCCCACCAGGGCCGAAACTGATCCCGGCGTTGGCGCCGTCCAGCTTCTCCGCCACGACCAGGTGCCTACCGGCCAGCCGCTCGAACGGCGCGGCCGGCAGGTCGTGGTCACCTGGTTGCAGCCGCGACCCTCGGATGTGCCGGGTGCGGGGGTACTTGCGAAGCATGCGTCGGTTCTACACAGCCCGCGCACGCCGTGGCCACTGGTTTTCCCGAACCCGGGGCGCCGGGCCTCAGGCCAGCCTGGCGCGTGTGGTGCCCAGCGAGGCGGCGTCGGCCGCCGCGCGGCCCTCGTGCCAGCCCTCGGAACTGGAGGGGCCGCGCACCCGGGACGTGGTCAGGGCGCCGAAGGCCTCGTCCACGGCGGCCTCCACCGCCTTCTCCCGGGCGGCGAACACCGGCACCAGGTCCGTGCCGGTCTCGGCGGTGACCGCTTCCTCGGCGGCGCGCGCCGACTCGGCGAGCCGCTCACCGACCCGCACCGCGAACGCGGACATGAACGAGGACCGGAAGTCCTTGCGCGCCCCGCGCCCGGCCCGGTCCCGCTTCGAACCGCTCACCCGCATCGCCGACTCGGCCTGCACCAGCAGGGACGTGTACAGCAGATCCACCGCCTCCACGTCACCGGGGAAGCCCATCACGGTGCTCAGGCCCAGCTCCCGGTGCCACACGGCCCGGCAGTGGTTGGCCTCGGCGACCTCGTTGAGCAGTACCGCCCGGTGCTCGTCGTAGGGGGAGTCCACCGGGAGCCGGCGGGCCGCGGCTGCCTCGGGCTCCTCGGGGTCCTGCTCCAGCAGGGCGAGGTCGATGCTGTGCCGCGCCATCATCTCCTGGGCGCGGGCGGTCAGCGCCTCGGCCTCCTGCGGGAACTCGGTGGACTCGGCCTTGGCCAGCAGCGCGCGCACGCGTTGCAGGCGCCCCCGGTCCACCGGCGCGGCGCCGCGTCCGCCCGGGCGGAAGGTGCCGGGGGGCGGACCCAGCCGTCGCATCGGCGGCAGTACGCGCAGCAGTGCCAGCAGCCGGAGTATCACCTCGACCGCCTCGAACCTCAGCAGTCCGTGCTCGCCGCTCAGCCGGGCCAGGTGTGCCTCGGCCGCGGCCGGGCCGCTCACGCCCAGCGAGCGCACCTGCTCGGTCCAACGCGGGTCCACCGAGGCCGCGGAGTGACGCTCCAGGTCGGCTGTGACGGCGTCCGCGCACACGGCCGCGGCCAGCGGACCTGACTCACGGGTCACGTGCCGGACCGTCTCCACGGGCTGCCAGCCGCGCGCCCACGCGTCGGCCACCGAGAACAGCAGGGTGTCGAAGAGCGCACGCCCCGCCGCCCCGGCCCAGGCGGGGTCCTCCACGTCGGCCAGCCGGGCCGCGGCCAGGTCCACGCCGCCGCCCTCCTGCCCGCGCACCAGGGCGTCGACGGCGCCGGTGACCACCTCCACGGGGGTGTCCGAGGGGCCGGGGCCGGCCCATTCGGCTGTCGCCGTCCGCGCGTCGCCGCGTCTGCGGCTCTTCCTGCTCACGGTGGTTCTCCCCGGTCGAAAGCTGTTGGGCCCGCAGGCTTGGTGAGCCCCTGTGGAGCCGACTGGCCATCCTACCGGCCGGTCACTCTTGGCCCCGAACCGGGAAGAACCGACGTCCGTCCAGGTCAGGGCTTGCGCGCCACACCGCCGTACTGGGCGGCCTCGCGGACGTCGCCGACCTCGGAGGACTCCGGGCGCCAGAACGGGAGGGAGACCACACCGGGCTCCAGCAGCTCCAGTCCCTCGAAGTAGGCCTCGACCTGCTTCGGGCTGCGCAGGTGGATGGGCAGCGCCGCGTTCTCGTTCCAGGCCACGGCCGCGTCGATGATCTGCTGACTGGTGTCGGTGCTGTCGTTCAGGGCCAGGAAGCTGCCGGAGGGCAGGGCTTCCATGTAGGTCCGCACCAGGGCGTAGATGTTCTCGTCGACCGGGTAGTGCACGAGCGTGCCCATGAAGGTCAGCGCGATCGGCTGGGTGAAGTCCAGGTGTTCGCGGGCCTGGGCCAGCAGGGGTTCGGGGTTGAGGAGGTCGGCGTCGATGTAGTGGGTACTGCCTTCGGGCGTGCTGGTCAGCAGGGCGCGGGCGTGGGTGAGCACCATCGGGTCGTTGTCGACGTAGACCACCTTGGCGTCCGGGGCGGCGGCCTGGGCGACCTCGTGGGTGTTGTTGGCGGTGGGCAGCCCGGTGCCGATGTCCAGGAACTGCCTGATGCCCTCCACCTCGGCCAGATGGGTGACCGACCGGATGATGAACTGGCGGTCGGCGCGGGCGATGTCGGCGATCTCGGGGAAGGCCTGCTCGATCTGTTCGCCCAGCTCGCGGTCGACCGGGTAGTGGTCCTTGCCGCCGAGCCAGTAGTTCCACACCCGTGCGGAGTGGGGGACGCTCGTGTCCAGCGGGGCGGAGGGGGTGGTGTCCGTCATGGGGGCCTTCCGGCTCGGCGTCGCATCCTGGAATCAGCGGAAGTATCCACCCTCCCGGAGGCCCCGGGCAAGCACGGGATCCCTTCGCCCGCAGGGGTTTTCGTGTTCGGATCCGGGTGCTTTCCGGGCGCTGTGCCGTCTTGGTCCGACTTCGCCTGTGGTGGAACCCGGTGCCCGACACCGAAAGGTGCGCCTTTCCTCGCGGAAGCACTCCGGAAACATCGGGGACATAGCGTCGCCCCAACCGGGCCACCTACCAACTTACGGAGTCTCCATGAGCCAGGGAACCGGGTCCACCGGCGGCAGCGACGCCGCCACCGGCGGGTCGGAGGGCACCGCTTTCGGCGGGTCGGGGGGAGCCGCGCGCTGTCCCTTCACCGGGGAGGGGGCGCTGCCCCTGCACCGGGGGCCGGACCGGGGGGAGGCGTCCGCCGCGGAACTGCCCTGGGAGCAGCTGCGCTCGCAGTACGGCGGGCTGGTCCCGGTGGAGATCGCCCCCGGGGTGCCCGGCTGGCTGCTGCTCGGATACAAGGAGAACCTCCAGGTCCTGCGGGACCAGACCTACTTCTCCGCCGACCCGCGCCCCTGGAGCCCCAGCGGGGTTCCGCCCGCCCGCAGCGGGGCGCTCAACCGCGACGGAGACGAACACCAGCGGCTGCGCGTGCCCATCGTGGACGCGCTGGCCTCGGTCGGAACCCCGCAGCTGGTCCCGGCGGTGGAGCGCGCGGCGGTGCACCTGATCGGCCTGGTCGAGTCGGCGGGCTCGGCCGACCTCATCGGTGACTACGCCGCCCCGCTGCCCGCGCTCATCCTCAACGAGCTCTTCGGCCTTCCCGACTCCTACGGGCACCTGCTGGCCGACCTCACCGCCCGGCTGTGGAGCGGTGACCCGGCCCGGGCCGAACCCGCCGCCCTGGCCGTGCGCTCCTACTTCGAGGGGTTGGTCGCCCGTAAACGCGCCGATCCTGGGCAGGACATCACCAGCCTGATCCTGGAGCACCCGCACGGCCTCACCGACGACGAGGCGGTGGAGGCGCTGTCCCTGCTGTGGGAGACCGGGCACGAGCCCACCACCCACCTCATCGGCAACGCCCTGCTCAAGCTGCTCGAAGACCCGAACGTGTGGACCGCCTACCTGGGCGGCACGCTCACCCCGGAGGACTTCGTCGACTACGTCATGTGGACGGACTCCCCGATCCGCATGCTCGCCGGGCGCTACTCGACCATGGACATCGGGTTCGCCGGGGCCCGGATCCGTCAGGGCGATCCGCTGCTCTTCGGGTTCGCCTCCGCGCACACCGACCCCTCGGTGTCCCGGGTTGCCGACGACGCCATGGCCCTGGCCGGAAACCGCTCCCACCTGTCCTGGGGCGCCGGGGCCCACCGCTGCCCGGCCACCGCCTTCACCCGGGAGCTGGTGCGCACCGCCATCGACACCGTCGTGGACCGGATGCGCGGCATGGTGATGGCGGTCGAGTCCGCCGAACTGCGCTGGCGCGCCTCGCTGAGCGTGCACGGCCTGGAGGAGCTGCCGGTGTGGTTCACCCCGACCGGGGAGCGCGACCAGCGGGGGGAGCGGCCCGAGGAGTCCAGGCCCGAACCCGTGGTCACGCGCTGGGTCCGCCGCAGGAAGCGCAAACCCGCCGGTCAGGGCGCCCGTTACCAGGCGCCGCTGCCCAGGGGTGGCCAGCCCGAGGACGGCGCGGCCAAGAACGAGACGCCCGCACCGGCCGCTCCCGCGCGGACCGCCAAACCCAGGCCGCGCCGGGCCGCGCCCCGAGGGGCCGGGGCGCGCTACCAGGCACCCTTCGCCGAGGAGACGCACACCCCCGACCCGCTGGAACAGCTCCTGCACACCTGGCGCCCCAGGGGCTGACCCCGCAAGCGTCACCGCGTCCCGGGATCCACCACGACCAGCTCGGGGTGGACGCTCTCCGGGTCGTCCAGGAGCGGCTGCTCACCGCCGCGCAGGTGGTGGTCGAAGTAGGCGGTGGCGTAGGCGCGCACCAGGTCCAGGCCACGCTCGACCGGGAGGTCGCCGAACTGTGCCCGCCACTGCTCCGAGCCGAGGGTGTCCCGCAGCCCGAGCTGCTCCATGAGCACACCGCGGTCCAGCACGTTGGAGTGTCCGGAGCCGGTGACCTCGATCCACTGGCGCCAGCCGGTCAGGCCGGCCCAGCGCTCGCCCCAGCCCTCCCAGGGCCGTCCCTGGCCGTTGGCGAGCAGCGCCAGGGGCTTGTCGATCCCGCCTTCGGACTGCGCCGGGTAGTAGGGGCCGTCCAGATTCAGCCCGGCGTGTACGCGGTCCTCGGTGAGCAGGGTCTGCGCGGTCGCGGACCCGCCCCAGGAGTGCCCGGCCATCCCGGCCCGTCCGGTGTCGAGGAGGTCGGACCACCGCCAGGTCCCACCCCGCTCCAGTTCGTCCAGGAGGAAGGTGACGTCGTCGGCCCGGTTGACGGCGCCCTCCTCCCACCGCTGGGTTTCGCAGGCCCCGCACCGCTCCACGAGCCCGTCGGGGAACTCCACCGCCGCGGCCTCGTGGCGGTGGTCGACCCCGGCCACCGCGAAGCCGTGGCTGGCCAGCTCCTCGGCGAACGCGGACGTCCAGGTCCTGGACATTCCCGCGCCGGGGGAGAACACCACCAGCGGCAGGCCACCGTCGGTGCGCAGCGGAGGCACGTCGGCGACGGCGTTGGTGCGCACCCGGGTCAGGGTGTCGGCGGGCAGGTGGCCGTACCCCTCCTGGGCCAGGACCGCCTCGGACTCGGCCTCGGTCAGGTAGGGCGCCGTACGCCCGGCGTCGGTCCGGGCCGGGTACCAGAGCGTCACCACGAGCTCCCGGTCGCCGCCGAACCAGATGTCCTCTCGGCCGGTGTCCACCAGGTGCAGGTCGGTGGTGCCCACGGGGGAGGGGCCGGTGGGCTCGGGCAGCGACGCCGGGGGAGCGGCCGTGGTCTCGACCGCGTCGGCGGGTTGGGCCGCGACCGCGCTGCCGGTCACGACGGTGATCGCCGCCGTGGCCAGGGCCAGGGCCGAGGTCGGCACCGGGGGAACGGGACGCGTGGGGTAGCGCATCGGGGAACCTTTCTGCCGTGGACTCTCTGCGTTCCCCGCAAACGCTAGGAAGCGGGGCCCGGTCCGCACGAGGGTGCGTACCGTAGACCCCGCTGAGCGCAGACCGGAACCCGCGCGGTGGGGCAGGCCCCACCCGGACCCGCCCCACCCGCGGGCTCACTCCGCTTGGCCCGCCGTCAGTCGGCGGACTCCACGACGAGTACCTCCAACGTGCGCGGCCCGTGCACGCCCTCCACCCGGTTGAGCTCGATGTCACTGGTGGCCGAGGGTCCGCTGATCCACGTGAGCGGGCGCTCGGGGGCCAGCAGCCGCACGGCCTGGGGCACCCCGTCCACCACCTGCTCGGCGCGCACCACGCACAGGTGGTAGTCGGGGACCAGGGTGACCGCCCGGCGGCCCTGGTCCGGGCCGGCGTCCAGCACGATGGTGCCGCTCTCGGCGATCGCCACCGCGCACCCGGTCACCACCCCGTCGCAGCCGTCCAGCTCGGCCACCGACAGCGGAGCCCCCGGGGCGTCGACGATCCGCCGCGCGGACACCGAGGCGAACCACTCCTCGGGAACCCCTTCGGGGACCGCCACCCGCTCCGCCCCGCGCCGCTCCAGCGCGGCCGCGATCCGCCCCGGCAGCTCGGCCGCCGAAACCCGCTCCACCAGCGCCTTGTAGTCCAGCAACCGGTCCACCAGCACGTCCATGGTGGGGCCCTCGGCGTGGCTGTCGGCGTAGTCGCGCTCCAGCGCGCGCTCCACCGGTTCGTCGGCGGGCACGTCCGCCAGCGCCTCCCGCACCCGGGCCAGCACCCTTTCCCGTGATCCGCCCGCGCCGACCTTGTTCACTCCGCTCAACGCCCTTCCCCCTCCCGCTGGTCGCGCTTGTTCCACCACTGCCGGAACGACTGCCCGGGCACGTCCGGGAGGTCTCGGGTGTCCGTCCACTTCCCGGCCATGCCCGGCAGGTGCCGCGGCAGGTTCCCGCCCACCGCTCCGGCCGCGCGCTGCACCGCGTCCAGTGCCCTGGCCGAGCCGAACACCGCGTCGGCCCCGGCCATCACGGCCTTCTCGCCCGTGTGCCCCGGACCCCGTGCCACCTGCTCGCGCAGGTGCACCAGGACCTCGGGGATGTCGATGGCCACCGGGCAGACGTCGTAGCAGGCCCCGCAGAGCGAGGACGCGTACGGCAGCGCCTTGTCCGTCTCCGAGGACATCCCCTGGAGCTGCGGGGTGAGGATCGCGCCGATCGGACCCGGGTAGACCGAACCGTAGGCGTGGCCGCCGGTGCGCTCGTAGACCGGGCAGATGTTCAGGCAGGCCGAGCAGCGGATGCAGCGCAGCGCCTGGCGTCCCACGGTGTCGGCGAGCACGTCGGTGCGCCCGTTGTCGAGCAGCACCAGGTGGAAGTTCTGCGGGCCGTCGCCCGGGGTCACCCCGGTCCAGGTGGAGGTGTAGGGGTTCATCCGCTCGCCCGTGGAGGAGCGGGGCAGTAGCTGCATGAACACCTCGAGGTCGGACCACGCGGGCACGATCTTCTCGATGCCCACCACCGAGATCAGCGTTTCGGGCAGGGTCAGGCACATGCGTCCGTTGCCCTCGGACTCCAGCACCACCAGCGTCCCGGAGTCGGCCACCGCGAAGTTGGCGCCCGAGACCGCCACCTTGGCGCGCAGGAACAGTTCGCGCAGGTGGACGCGGGCGGCCTCGGCCAGTGCCCTGGGGTCGTCGGTGAGCCCGGGCGGGGCGGGCACCCCCCACTCGGCCATCTGCCTCAGGAAGACCTCCCTGATCTGCGCGCGTCCCAGGTGGATGGCGGGCACCAGGATGTGGGAGGGCAGATCCTCGCCCAGCTGCACGATCAGCTCGGCCAGGTCGGTCTCGTAGGCGGT
Organism: Nocardiopsis metallicus; assembly: GCF_014201115.1. GTDB lineage: Bacteria > Actinomycetota > Actinomycetes > Streptosporangiales > Streptosporangiaceae > Nocardiopsis > Nocardiopsis metallicus. The sequence goes on along the minus strand of NZ_JACHDO010000001.1, from coordinate 2,480,844 downwards.
GATCCCGGCCGCTTCCAGCGCGTTGTTCAGCTCGATCTCCTGGGTGGCCATCGACTTGACCTTGACCACCTCGCGCTCGCCGGTCTCGTGCACCAGGCGGGTGACGATCGCGTTGGCCTCGGCGGCGTCGGCCGCCCAGTGGACGGTGCCCCCCGCCCGCTGGACCGACTCCTCCAGCTGCTCCAGATAGTGGTCCAGGTGGCGCAGGGTGTGCGTCTTGACCCGCTCGCCCTCCGAACGTAGCCGCTGCCAGTCCTCGCCCAGTTCACCGACGACCGCGTCGCGTTTGCCGCGGATGGTGCGGGTGGCCTTGTGCAGGTTCTGCCGGGTGCGGGAGTCGCCGACCGCCGCGCGGGCGGCCTCGGGAAAGGGCGGAAGGCCCAGGAACGTGGCGCTCATGCGTGCGCGTACTCCTTCTCGGTACTGGCCAGGATCTCGGCGATGTGCGCGATGCGCATGCCGGAGCGCTGACGGGACAGGGTGCCGCCGATGTGCATCAGGCAGGAGTTGTCCACCGCGCACAGGACCTCGGCGCCGGTTCCGACCGCGTGCCGGGCCTTGTCGAAGCCCATCGCCGCGGAGACGTCCGCGTTCTTGACCGAGAACGTGCCGCCGAACCCGCAGCACTCGGCGGCCCCGGGAAGTTCGAGCAGCTCCAGGCCGCGGACCGCGCGCAGCAGTCGGTAGGGGCGGTCGCCCAGGCCGAGGAACCGGAGGCCGTGGCAGGTGGGGTGGTAGACGACCTTGTGCGGGAAGTAGGCGCCCACGTCGGTCACCTCCAGTACGTCCACGAGGAACTCGGTGAGGTCGTACACGCGCGGGCCCAGGTCGGCCATCTTTCGGGAGAGCCTGCTCCCGCTCCCGCCCAGCTTGGGGTAGTTGTCGCGGACCATCGCGGCACAGGACGCCGAGGGGACCACGACCGCGTCGGCGTTGCCGAAGGTCTTGGCGAAGCGCACCGCGAGCTTGGCCGCGGGGCGCCGGTAGCCGGTGTTGTAGTGCATCTGCCCGCAGCAGGTCTGGTCGGGGGGAAAGACCACCTCGTGCCCGAGCCGTTCCAGGAGGCGCACCACCGCCCGTCCGGTGTCGGGGAAGAGCGTGTCGTTGACACAGGTGATGAACAGCGCGATCCGCATGGGCCTCCTTCGCGACCCGGCCGGTCTGCGCCCAGCCCAACGGGGCCCAGCCGGGATCAAGTGGTCCGACCACTTTTGCATGATCATCGAGAAGGAGGCAAGGGGGCATGAGTGGAAGGAGCCGGTAGAATCCCGGTGTGATCAGTCCAGGCTTTGGAGGAGAGGGTGGTTGACGGCGTGCGGACCCCGGTCGCCCAGCGGACCGTCGAGCAGATCAAGGCGATGATCTCCGACGGAGAGGTAGGACCAGAGCAGCGTCTGCCCACCGAACGCGAACTCTCCGCCCGGCTCGGGGTCTCCCGCGGGACCGTGCGCGAGGCGATCCGCTCCCTGACCACCCTCGGCGTTCTGGAGGCCCGGCACGGCGCGGGCGTCTACGTCACCGCGCTGCGCCCCGCCGACCTCCTGGAGGCCTTCTCCGTGCTGGCCGAGGTCTCCCGCGACGAGACCCTGCTGGAGGTCCTCCAGGTCCGCCGGATGATCGAACCCGCCGCCACGGCCATCGCCGCCGCCCGTGCCACCCCCGACGACCTGGCCCGGATCGGCGCACTCCTCGATCGTATGGAGGAGGACTTCCCCGCCTGCGCACCCGCCGAGCACGGTGCTGCCGACCTCGGTTTCCACCAGGCGATCGTGGCCTGTGCGGGTAACTCCACCCTCTCGGCCATCCACGCCGGACTGTCCTCGCGCACCTTCAACGAACGGGTCTGGGCCGGCCACGGCGAGGCCGGGCTGGTCGAGACCCTGCACGAGGACCACCGGCGCATCCACGAGGCCCTCCTGGCCCGTGACCCCGAAGCGGCCCGCGCGGCCGCGGCCGCGCACGTCCTGCGCGTGGAGCGCTGGCTCAGCCTTCGAGCCGCCGGTTGATCCGCTCGGCGTACTCCTCCGCCCTGAGCAGCCGGGCCAGCTCTTCGCGTCCGGGCCCGGGGACGGCTTCCCCGTCGGACTCGGGTGCCTGCTCGGGAACCTCCTGACGGAGCTCGGCGTCTATACCGAGTGCCTCCCGGTCCTCGATCTCCTCGATCCGGTAGTCCTCGGGACGCTCCTCCAGGTACTCCGCCACGGCGGTGTCCTGGTCCGGGGCGCCCACGTCCAGCTCGGCGTCCACGTCGTCGATGTCCTCGGCGTCTCTGTCGAAACCTGCGGATTCCGTCACCGGCGGCCCCCTCGCCTCGGTTTCCTTATCTCGATCATGCCTGGTCGGGGCAGTAGGCGCCAGTAGGGAAGACACCCGGGGCGACGAGTGCGAAACGGGGTGCGATTCCCGGCGATAGGCTTTTGCGCTGTTATCCGACACAACGAACGGAGTCCCTCCCACCGTGACCGTGCGCGAACGGGTCCGCAAGCTCGTCGACTCTTCCTGGTTCCAGGGCAGTGTCGTCACCCTCATCCTCGTCAACGCTGTGATTCTGGGGATCGAGACGTCGCCCCGGCTCATGGCCGAACACGGCGACCTGCTGCACGGGACCGACATGGTGATCCTGACGCTCTTCGTGGTCGAGCTGTCCCTGAGGGCCTACGCGCATCGGGGAGCCTTCCTGCGAGACCCGTGGAGCTGGTTCGACATGGTGATCGTGGGACTGGCCCTGATGCCCTCCTCCGGCCCCTTCGCGGTGCTCCGCGTCCTGCGCGTCCTGCGGGTCCTGCGGCTGCTCTCGGTGATACCGACCCTGCGGCACGTCGTGGCGGGGCTGTTCCGGGCCCTGCCCGGAATGGCCGCCATCCTCTTCCTGGTGGTCCTGCTGCTCTACGTCTCCGGCGTGATGGCCACCAAACTCTTCCAGGACGTCTCTCCGGAGCACTTCGGAGACCTGCCCACCTCGCTGTTCACGCTCTTCCAGATCTCCACGGCCGACAGCTGGTCCGCCATCGCCAAGGACGTGATGGAGCACCAGCCGCTCGCGTGGATCTTCTTCGTCACCTTCGTCCTCGTCTCCACCTTCGTCGCGCTGAACCTGTTCGTTGCGGTCGCGGTGGAGGCCCTGGAGAAGGACACGGACAGCGAGGCAGAGGGAGGGACCGGGCCGGGTGCGGGGGCCGAACCGGGGTACGGGCCCGGAGGGGGTAACGGCCAGGAACAGATCCTCGCCGAACTCCGCGCCCTGCGCGAGGAGGTCGCCTCCCTGCGCGGAGAGCGCCAAGGCAGCGCTGAGCACGCTCCCTGATGCTCTGACCCGCACGGAAGAGCCCATGGTTGGCGGCTTTCATGGGAGGGTAGAGACTCAGCCGCACACGGCGGACGCGGCGTTCGGACCGAGCACTCCGGCGCCGCGCCGACCGACCATGGACGACGAGGAGCGACCGGATGTCTGCGAGTACACCCCTCCCTCGAACCGAGGACGTCGGAAGCCGGTCCGGCATCCCCCTGGACCGCCGCGAGGAGTGGGCCCGGCTGTCCGAGCACCGTGACCGGTTCGGCGCCACCCACCTGCGGGGCCTGTTCGCCGACGACCCCGCGCGGGCCGACCGGTACACGCTCGGTGTCGGAGGACTGCACGTCGACTACTCGAAGAACCTCGTCACCGACGAGACCCTGCGCCTGCTCGCCGAGCTGGCCGACGCCACCGGGGTGGCCACCCTGCGCGACGCCATGCTGCGCGGCGACCACATCAACCTCACCGAGGACCGCGCCGTCCTGCACACCGCCCTGCGCGCCCCGCGCTCCGCCGTGATCAGGGAGAACGGCCACGACGTGGTGCCCGAGGTGCACCGGGTCCTGGAGCGGATGGCCGCCTTCGCCGAGCGCGTACGCGCCCGCACCTGGCTGGGCCACACCGGCAAACCGGTGACCCGGGTGGTCAACATCGGGATCGGCGGCTCCGACCTGGGCCCCGCCATGGCCTACGAGGCGCTGCGCCCGCACACCGACCGGGGGCTGGAGTTCCGCTTCGTCTCCAACGTCGACGGCACCGACCTGCACGAGGCCCTGGTGGACGCCGACCCCGGGCGCACGCTGTTCGTGGTCGCCTCCAAGACCTTCACCACGATCGAGACCGTCACCAACGCCGAGGCGGCCCGGGACTGGCTCCTGTCCGGGCTGGGGGAGGAGGCGGGCTCCGACGCCATCGCCAAACACTTCGTGGCTGTCTCCACCAACGCCGACGAGGTCGCGAAGTTCGGCATCGACACCGCCAACATGTTCGAGTTCTGGGACTGGGTGGGCGGCCGCTACTCCTACGACTCGGCGATCGGGCTGTCCCTCATGGTGGCCCTGGGGCCGGAGCGGTTCCGGGAGATGCTCGCCGGCTTCCACCTCATGGACACCCACTTCGCCACCGCGCCCGCCGAACGCAACCTGCCGTTCCTGCTGGGCCTGCTCGGCGTCTGGTACGGCGGCTTCTTCGACGCCCAGTCCCACGCGGTACTGCCCTACAGCCACTACATGTCGAAGTTCACCGCCTACCTCCAGCAGCTCGACATGGAGTCCAACGGCAAGTCCGTCCAGCGCGACGGCCGCCCGGTCAACTGGCAGACCGGCCCGGTGGTGTGGGGCACCCCCGGCACCAACGGCCAGCACGCCTACTTCCAGCTGCTGCACCAGGGCACCCGGTTCGTGCCCGCCGACCTCATCGGTTTCGCCCGACCCGCCCCGGACCTGCCCGAGGGGCTGGTGCCCCAGCACGACCTGCTGATGGCCAACCTCTTCGCCCAGGGGCAGGCCCTGGCCTTCGGCCGCACCTCCGCCGAGGTGGCCGCCGAGGGGGTGCCCGCCGACCTGGTCCCGCACCGCACGTTCCCGGGCAACCGGCCCACCACCACGATCCTGGCGGGCCAGCTCGACCCGTCGGTGCTCGGCCAGCTCGTCGCCCTCTACGAGCACAAGGTGTTCGTGCAGGGCGCGGTGTGGAACATCAACTCCTTCGACCAGTGGGGCGTGCAGCTCGGCAAGGTCCTGGCCAAGCGGGTCGAGCCCGCCCTGACCGAGGGCACCGAGGTCCCCGACCTGGACCCCTCCACCGCCGCACTCGTCCGGCACTACCGGGACCTGCGCGGCCGCTGACCGGACTTCGGGGCGTGTGTCAGACGGACGTGGCACGCGCCCTTTCTGTGTGTCCGGGGCGCCTTCCGCGCGCGAGGAGAACCGTCAGGCGAAAAGGATGAAGGTCTTTTCGGAAGATGTGCGGGTTCTGTCCGCATGTGGCCGGTGCCGATGGCCGAATGTGGCCCGAGGGGTGTTGATGGAGTCCTTCTTGGTTATCGTCACTATGGATCCAGATGAAAGTTAAAGAATAAACTTTCGCTGACATCCGTCCTCGGACGATTTGCTCCCGAAGCCGAATGACCGGAGGAATATCCCTTGCGAGCCAAGAAAAACGGACGTGTGTCCCGAGTCGCCGCGCCCCTGGCCCTGGCTGCGGCCGCTGTGTTCGGCGGCGCCTTGCTGACGGCGGTCCCCGCCCAGGCCCAGCAGCAGGACGCGGCGGCACAGAGCGTCTTCTGTCCGTACCGAGTGACCGTGAACGTGGCCAACGTCCGTTCCGGCGCGGGTACCAGCCACAGCTTGGTGCGGCACGTCTACCGGAACAACGAGTTCTTCGCGACCCAGTCGCAGACCAACGGTTTCCGAATGATCAGGCCCGGGGAGTGGACCGCCTCCTCCAACCTGACCAGAACCGGCGGTAACTGCATGACGACTTAGGGGCCGCAGAAGTTCCCTGGCTGAGAATGGCCTGCCAGGGTGGGGCGGGCTTTTCTCGGGAAGAGCCCGCCTGCTCATTTCATTATGGTTTCTCATTCCGGATTTTCGTCAGCCCCGGCCTGGTTCGCTGTGCCATGGTGAACCATTGCTGGCCTTCCCTGGCCCCTGCCGCCCGGAGCGAGGAGCCAGGGAAGGCCTCGACGTGTGCGCCGGCGACCGTCCTGGCGGTCAGGCCCTTCTCGTCCCGGCTGCGCGGCGGATTTCCTTGAGCGGTCCACTGAGGCAGGAACCGCCCGGAGTGCCCGCTTCTCCCGCCGTGCGAAGCGGGACTCCGGTCGTCGGCGCGGAAGCTGGAAACCCCCACGCCACTCGTGCAAACTCTGCGTAGTGATGGAGATGCGCTCAGAGATAGCAGGAGGCAGTGGTACATGACCGCGCCGATGGACGTGCCTGAGTCGTCCCAGCACGCCGAGCCAGAAGCGGTCGTAGCGGGGGCCAAGGGCGCGGCCAGCCGTTCCCTGCGCCAGATCGCCTGGCAGCGCTTCCGCAAGGACAAGGTCGGCATGACCGGCGGCGTCGTGGTCGTCCTGCTCATCCTGGTCGCGCTCTTCGCGCCCGTGCTCACGGCCCTGTTCGGGTACCCGCCGAACCAGTTCAACCAGGGCCTGGTCGACCCGCTCACCGGAGGGGTCCTGCGCGATCCCGACGACCCGGCCCAGGGCCTGGACCCGTGGGGCGGTATCAGCGCGCAACACCTGCTGGGCGTGGAGCCGGTCAACGGCCGCGACCTGTTCAGCCGTATCGTCTACGGCGCCCGGACCTCACTGCTCGTGGCCACCGTCGCCACCGTGGTGTGCGTGGTCATCGGCACCGTCCTGGGCATCCTCGCCGGTTACTTCGGCGGCTGGGTGGACGTGGTCATCAGCCGGACCATGGACATCTTCCTGGCCTTCCCGCTGCTGCTCTTCGCGATCGCCCTGGTCGGCGTCATCCCCGACGGCGCCTTCGGCCTGGCCGGGAACAACCTGCGCATCGGCGTCCTGGTGTTCATCATCGGCTTCTTCAACTGGCCCTACATCGGGCGCATCGTGCGCGGGCAGACCCTCACCCTCAAGGAGCGCGAGTTCGTCGAGGCCGCGCGCAGCCTCGGCGCGGGCAGCACCCACATCGTCTTCCGCGAGATCCTGCCCAACCTGGTCACCCCCATCCTGGTCTACTCCACCCTGCTCATCCCCACGAACATCCTCTTCGAGGCGGCGCTGAGCTTCCTGGGCGTGGGGATCAACCCGCCCATGGCCACCTGGGGCGGCATGTTGGAGAACGCGCTGCGCTTCTACACCACCTCGCCGCACTTCGTGATCATCCCGGGCCTGGCCATCTTCATCACCGTGCTGGCCTTCAACCTCTTCGGCGACGGACTGCGCGACGCCTTCGACCCGCGCTCCTGACGACTGACGCACCCGCCCCGGGGCCGTGCGCCGCACGGCCCCACCCCAGAACCCGACCAGGAGGCTTCAGGTGACCACCCATCACTCCACGTGCCAGGAGCCGCCCAGGCGGCGGCGCGGCGCGCTCCGCCGCACCACCGCGCCGGTGGCCGCGGGAACCGCCATGGCACTGCTGCTGGCCGCCTGCGGCGGCGGGGGCGTAGGCGGCGGCGGGGTGTCCGACGCCGAGTTCAACGAGGGCGAGACCGCGATCGTCAACCCCTCCGACGAGACCGGCGGCACCCTGCGCTACGCCATCTCCGCCGACTTCGACTCGCCGGACCCGGGCAACACCTACTACGCGTTCAGCTGGAACTTCTCCCGCTACTACGCGCGCACCCTGCTCACCTACACCGAGGCCCCCGGCGAACAGGGCATCGAGCTGCAGCCCGACCTGGCGGAGGAACTGCCCCAGGGCAACGACGACTCCACCGAGTGGACCCTGCGCATCAAGCAGGGCCTGCGCTACGAGGACGGTTCGGAGATCACGGCCGAGGACGTCAAGTACGCCATCGCGCGCAGCAACTTCGGTGACCAGGCGCTCCCCAACGGCCCCAAGTACTTCGTGGACCTGCTGGCCGACAGCGACGACTACGAAGGCCCCTACGCCAACGACGACGACCCGCTGGCCGGGTTCGACGGCATCGAGACACCCGACGACCACACCCTGATCTTCCACCTGAACAAGAGCTTCGCCGAGTTCCCGTACGTGCTCATCCAGCCGCAGACCGCTCCGGTGCCCGCCGACGCCGACCGCGGCGAGCAGTACCAGAGCCAGGTGGTCTCCTCGGGGCCCTACAAGTTCGACGGGGAGTACCGCCCCGGCGTCTCCCTGCACCTGGAGCGCAACGAGGAGTGGGACGCCTCTACCGACCCCGTCCGCCGCGCGCTGCCCGACCGCATCGAGGTGGAGCTGGGCGTCGACCAGAACGAGATCGACCAGCGCCTGGTCAACGGCGAACTCGACGTCGACCTCGGCGGTACCGGTGTGGGCCCCGCGATGAAGGGCACCGTCATCACCGACGAGGACCAGCGCCACAACGTCGACAACCCGCAGACCAGCACCCTGCGCTACCTCAACATCAACACCGTCATGGAGCCGCTCGACGACGTGGCCTGCCGCCAGGCCATCATGTACGCGGCCGACCGGGACGCGCTCCAGCGCGCCTGGGGCGGCGACACCGGCGGTGACATCGCCACCCAGATCATGCCCGGTTCGCTGCCCGGCGCCGACCCGAGCATGGACCTGTACCCGTCCGACGACAACAAGGGCGACCTGGAGATGGCGCAGGAGAAGCTGGAGGAGTGCGGCCAGCCGGACGGCTTCTCCACCGCGATCGGTGCCCGAGCCGACCGCCCCGCCGACGTCAGCACCGCCGAGGCGCTTCAGCAAGCCCTGGCCCGGGTGAACATCGAGACGGAGATCAAGCAGTACCCGTCCGACACCTACACCAACACCCAGGCCGGTTCGCCGTCCTTCGTCGCCGACAACGACCTGGGCCTGACCGTGTACGGCTGGGCGCCCGACTGGGCCAGCGGCTACGGCTTCATGAGCAAGATCCTGGACGGTGACGCCATCCAGGACGCCGGTAACGCGAACATCTCCGAGCTCGACGACGACCAGATCAACGAGTGGTTCGACGAGGTCGTCGCGGTGGAGGACGCCGACGAGCGCGCCTCCATCTACACCCGTATCGACGAGCGCGCGATGGAGGAGGCCGCCATCCTGCCGGCCGTCTTCGAACGCACGGTGCTCTACCGCCCGGCGAACCTGACCAACGTCTACTACCACGCCGGGTACTCGATGTACGACTACATGGCGCTCGGAACAACCCGGGAGTAGAAAACAGCAGGCAAAACCTAGTTTGCCGTGGGTCGGTAGCGTTCCTCTACCCCCCTGTGGGACACCTGTGGGGCAGAAGTAGGGGGCTACCGGCCCGCTTCGCGTTTTTTCAGAGCCTGATCCAACGGCGCCACGAGCGACCACTCGGACCACCACAGCCGCTCATCCAACGACTCCTCCCACAGCTCCTCAAGGTCTTCTCTCAGCCGCTTTCGGCCCGTCTCCGTGGGGTGCTTGTAGGTGCCCGGAATTGCCGTCTCAAAGTGCCCCATACGCTTATCTGCCAACCCTGGCGGCACACCAATCTCGTCCAACCACGACCTGTGCGAATGCCGGGTCAGGTGCGGCGTCGCCTCCGGATGCAACGGTGCCCAGCACGTCACCACCGTCCGCCCCTCCACGAGACTGTACCCCTCTGGTTAGGGCGGGAGACATGGACCTGGAACGTCGCCCGGTTCCTCCGTCTCATCGTTTCTTGGATCAGGCAGTGGCCTGGGTGGTCAGGCCGAGCGCGTCGAGGTCGAGGCGTTCCGTACGACGAGCCATCAGGTACAGGTGTCCGGCGCTTCGGTCCTGCTCCTTGACCAGGCTGTAGCCCTGGGTCTCGTAGTACTTGACCAACTCGGGGAAGAAGCACCCGCGCCGTACCCACTGGAGGCCCTGCCGCGCTGCTAGGTCGACCGCCCACAGAGCGATCACCGTTCCCGGCTTGTGCTCCCGGTAGGCCGGATCAGTCACGGTTGTGAACAGGTACAGGGCCGGTTCGGCGGCCTCTTCGAGCGTCCAGTCCTTCGGGGGCGCCTGGGTCATGACCGTCGTGCACCCAACGATCCGACCGGCGTCTTCGAGAACCCACATGAAGCCGCTTCCGGCCTGCCCGGCGAGGTCGTCGACCATGCCCCGCCAGGTCTCCAATCCGCGTGCCTCCTGCCAGGAGCAGCGTGCACGGATCATCTCGGCCACCCCGGGGACGTCACCCTCGGTGGCCAGTCGCATGACGAACATGGGGTCCTCTCAGGAGTTCAGGAAGGCGGTGGCGGACATGTGCAGGCTCAGGACCTCCAGGAGTTTGGAGTCCTGCTCTTCCCGGTAGCGGGCAGAGGTCAGATGCTCGACCGCGGTTCGCAGCCCGTCCGGGTCGACCAGGCCCTCATCGAACAGGGGCGACCCTTCGGTCAGCATACGAGCGAACAGGGCGGGCGCGTGGGTGATCAGGGAATGCTCGATGACCTCGGCGAATGACTCACGCTCGACGGGGTGAACGACGTCCTCGCCCATCCCGATCGCTCGAAGGCGCTGGCGCTGCACCTGCTTCAGCTCACGCCACGCGAACGGGAGTTGTTCGCCGAGTTCGACCATGACCGGATCAGCGAACGGGTGTACCGGCCACAGCCCGTGGCGCAGGAGCACCGGGGCGTTGCTCTCCAGCGACAGCAGGGTCATGGAGTTGACCCGGGCTGGGGGCGCGATCCCGTCGTCGGCGAACTCCAACGCGGCTTGGGCGCGCCGACCCACCCACGGCAGGATCTGAGCATCGGTGATCTCTCCCAACCCCAGGTGCGGCTCCTCCTCCGGGGTGAGGGCCACCATCTCGTCACCACCCAACCCCGTCACGACGGTGCGGGCACCGGCAGCGGACAGGGACCGGGCCATCTGGACGAACGGGTAGTGCAGCGGGTCCTCGGTTGGGCTGATCACGTCACCCCCGACCCATCGGCAGCCGGGCGCCAGGGGCGGGTGTTTCATGGCGTCGATGACGATGTCGGTGTCGGCGAACTTGGCCTGGGAGCGCATCTCGGCGCGGCGCCGGATCTGCTGTTTCCGTCCGGGCCCGCCGATCAAGAGCGTGGCCGTGGGCAAGAGTCCGGGGTGACGTTCGGCCGCGCGGGTGGCCACGGTGCCTGAGTCGAACCCGCCGGTCAGGTGGAACAGGGTGGTCTCCTCGACCCAGGGACGGCGGTCCATCGCGGTGTCCATGGTGTCCACGAACGCGCCGAGGACGTCGGCGTCAGCCGCCAGTTGGCGGGGTTGCCGGTGCAGTGCCGGTTCGGGGTAGCTGATCCACAGGGACCCGCCGAAGTGCGCAACGGCGCGTTCAGTGAGTCGGTGCACGCCCCGGAACAGTGTGTCGCTGGAATAGCGGGGCCGGTAGATCAGCAGCCGGGCCGCCTCGCGGGGGTTGATCCCGGTGACGTGGTCGCGTAGGTCGGCCATGTCCCAGGACCCGAACAGGGATCGGCCGTCGTCGGCCAGGTAGAGGGGGGTGGTTCGGGCTGATCCGGCAGTGATTCGGGCGGGCTGGGCGGGTTCGGTCTCCAGGAGCACGAAGTCGGTCGGCCACTCGGTGACGGACTCGCGCGCCTGGTCGTATTCACCGGGGGTGAGGGTGCGGACTTCGGGGTCGCAGGCCGGGCGGTTGGCGACGCGCTCCCGAACGATGATCAGGGTTCGGCGTCCATCGGTCGCGCCCAGGTGCTCGAGCATCGGGTGGTCGAAGGGCTCGATTCGGCTGTGCTGGTCGAAGGTGCCGTAGCACGCCCCGGACCAGGTCCAAGCCGGATTCTCGCTGTAGGGGGTCAAACGCAATCGCAACATGGAGTGCTCCGGGGCGTGCGTCGGTTCAGCGGGTTAGGTGGTTAGCGCTTGGTGGTGTCGTAGGTGTGCGCGGCGTCAGAGGACCCCGAGCTTTTCTTGTACTCGTGGGACTGCTCAGGGCTCTGCACAACGTTCCGGGGAGGGGTGGTGAACATTCTGTTCACTGTGGGCGGGGCAGGCGGGGCCATGAAATCGTCCATCGGATTCTCCATTAAGGCAGTGGGCTACCGCTCTTCAGGTGGTGGCGCCCGGCGAGAGGTGTCGCCCCCGGGTAGAGGACGACATCGGTCCGCGCCCCCGCCTTTCAGCCTTGACTTACTCGGCGGGTGCCCGGAGTACTAGGAACTGTCGGGACCGAGCCCCCACGGGGTGCCCCACCCGTATGTGGAGGCGCGGCCGTCTGACGGGTCTACCAGCTCGTGCCGCTGCACCGTCCCTTCATGGACTATGGCGCGACGCCTGAGTCCGCGCGCCCGATGGGGTTACACCCCAAAGGGCCCGGACGCGCGAGGGTTTAGTGGGTTGTCAGGATGCCGCGCCGTTGCCAGTGGCCTGCTCTCATCCACGGCTCCTGCGCTGGCTTCCAGGTGGGGTGTGTGCCGGGGACGCGCGCCCACCACATGTCCAGGTCGCGCATGTCTCGGAGCCGGAAGGCGCCGCGTGCCCATGGTTGGGTGAGAGGGGTTTCCAGGTCGCTCTCACTGGTTCGTGCAGGAATTTCGTGGACACACCAGTCCTCTCCGAGGTGCACGCGGATGGCCGCGACCACCCGGTCACCGTCCCTGATTTGCAGATCGACGGTGCCGGCCGCTTCCACCACCGGGTGCAGGCCGTCGTGTTGCGCTGCGGTGATCAGGCTGGAGGCCAGGTCCATGGGGGTCTTCGAGTACTCGTTCGAGCGGGGTCGGGCGTTGGGCGAGTAGGACACGGATGAGTTGGGTGAGCGGTGCGAGGTCGGGGCGGAGCGGCGGTTGGCACCGCCACAGTCGCACCGGGGCTCTCACAGCGGCCTCCCCAGGGCGGGCGAGCGCTGCCCCCACGTGCCGGGGCGTCTCATCCGCTCCTCCAGCTCAGCGGGGGAATCACACATCAGAGTGGGCTCCACACCAGCCATACGGGCAGTGGCCATCCACGACCCGCCGTTGGACCGCCACACTGCCCATTCCCGGCACCAACGGGCTTTGAGCCGCTTCAGCTCCGCAATCTCCATCCGGGCGAGTAGCCGCTCCACCGTCGCCGCGGTGACAAGCTCGACAACATCCACGTGCGAAGCCACCCACCGCCCCGGGTCGTCGCTGGCGTGAGTGACGTGCCAATCGGGGTAGTTCGCTGCAAGCTGTTCGTAGGCGGACACCTGATCCACCGTCCTCACCGCCGTCGCCCCACATTCAAGATCGGTCTCTGTACTGTGGTTATGACGCTACGGACACACCCCAGCCCGGACCACGGACCGGGAGTACGAGTCACCCCCCACCGGAGCCCCCATGGCCAAGCGCACACCCCCCTCTACCCGGACTGCCAGTCAGGGTTCGCTCCCACGGGCGGATGCTGACCGTGAAGGCCGGGTATCGGGGTACGTACTCAAGACCATCCGGCAGACCGTCGGCTTCACCCAGGAGCAGCTCGCTGAAAAAGCCCGGGTGGACGTGTCCACGCTCCAAGGGTGGGAGTCCGGCCGACGGCCACTGATGTCGGTGTCTGCGGGCGCGTACCTGAAGCTGCGCCACCTCCTTCACCGGCTGGGGGCATCGCCCCGGCTCCTTTCCCAGCTGGACACAGGGATAGAAGCCGACCGGTTCATCGGGTACATGCTCGCCGCGGACGGCCTCATCGACCTGGAAAACCACCCGTTGGCGACATGGGTGATCACCAGGCCATTCACGGAGCTGGTGGCATGGCCGTTCACGGGCGCGGTCCCGAACGAGCTGAAGGAAGCCGCACCGATACGCCGACGTGGCCCGTCAGGGACCGGGCCGGATCTGGCCGTGGATGAGCGCCGCCACATGGTCGACCACCTGCGGGCCGCAGCGGAGCAGGCCGCGAAGGACTCAGTGGAGGGTGCGCTGCTTCGGCGGCAAGCCCACTACGTGGCGGGGTTCGACAAGTCCTCGGAGACCATCGAGTGGCTGGCGGTCACCCAGCGGGCGGAGCAGCGTCGGTTGGGCAACGAGGTGGAGTGGACTCCGTCATGGGCTGTGGTGCGTTCGGGGGCGCACACGTTGGCTCGGGTGGGGGATGAGGGGGCGCTGCCGTCGTTCATCGATGTGCACATCTCCACGGACGCCTGCGAGATCGCGAATCTCAACTACTGGGCGTACTGGTTGGGGGAGATCGCGGACCCGCAGTTAGCGGACACGTTCATGGTGGAGCTCGACCTGGACTCCTGGCACGGTGACCGGCTGCTGAAGCACCTGATGGGCCGCCTGACCCCCGACAACGTGTACGTGGACGTGGTCTGCCACACCTTGTGGGCGCTGATCATCCGTAAGCCGGGCCTGTTGGGGAAGAAGATTGCGGATGACCTGGTGGGCGCGGTCAGCAGGATGCTGCAGGAGGGTGTCATTTCGGCGCAGTCGAAGCGCGAACTTGAAGAGGTGTCCTACGCTCTTCGCACGGTTCAACGGCGCTAGAAGGGTCCCTGATGGGCGAGCAGCAGGACGTGCGGGCACTGGACTACCTGTACGAGGTGGGGTTGCTGAAACGCTACAAGCGCACGGGGTGGCTGATCGCTGGCGTCCCGGACCCGGAATCGATCGCGGACCACTCGCATCGCACCGCCGTCACCGCAGCGGTCATCGCTGGGCTGGAGGGCGCGGATCCAGAGCGGGCGGCGTTCCTCGCCCTGTTCCACGACACCCAGGAGACCCGGCTCACCGACATCCCCTACATCGGGAAGCGCTACCTGAAGGCGTCCCCCAACAGCGAGGTGACTGCGGATCAGGTCGCGGGGATGCCGGAGGGGTTGGCCCGTCTGATCGCCGGCGCGGAGGAGGAGTACGAGGCGCGCGAGTCGGTGGAGGCGCGATGCGCGAAGGACGCCGACAAGCTGGAGTGCCTGTTGCAGGCGGTGGAGTACCGGGAGCAGGGCACGGATACTCGGGCGTGGATCGACACGTCGTTGGCGGCGTTGAAGACCGACTCGGCGCAGCGGCTCGCGAAGCTCGCGTTGGATCGGTCGCCGTTGGCGTGGATGCACGAGGCGCGGGACTCCAAGCCCCCGAAGTAGCTGGACGTGAAATCGGGCCCTGCCAGATGGCGGGGCCCGTCGTCATTCACGCTCTGCCGCTTCGGACAAAACATCCCGCTGATGCAGCCTCCACTGGAAGCCCGCTTCATCAGTGAAATCCACAAATGTCTTCAGGTCCTTCACCTTGAAGTGGACCCAATAGAAGCGAGCTGACTTCCCTGGAGGGATCATCGGCAATTCGCATTGTTGTCGCACCACCACACTGCGTTTGCTGTGTCTGCTCGTAGAGCGCCAGCCAGGGTGCCGCTGTCGTCGGTGCGCGCTACTGAAGCGGGGACTTCGGCGTTGCCGAAGTTGGGCCTGGCCATGGTATATCCGGCTTCGTAGGCGTCCCAGTCATGGCCGCTGTAGCGCTCCTGGTTTGCTGCGAACCCAACCTTTGGGGTGTCGTCCTCGCGGTTCTGTATAAAGATTCCGACGAACATCGCCAGTACTCCGGCGAGGATGACGAAGAGCAGGGTCTTCTTGGTTTGGCGTGCGGGGGTGTTCTGGGGATTGTTGCTCATGGGAGACTTTCGCGGTTGGGGGTGTGGTTTAGCGGGTTTTGATTTTGGCATGTGGGGCCCGGTGTGTGTCGGGTCCCGTTCGTGTTGGGGTTAGTCCCTGTCGAGTTTGCGGAGTGCCCGTTGCTCTTGCTGGTAGAGCACCCAGAGGACGATGGCGGTTGCGGTCATGGTGGCGGCGAGGGCTTCGAGGCTCACGTGTTCTCCTTGGCGGTGTCGCGGCGAGCGCCGGGACCTCCTCCAAGGGTTCGACAGCGTCCTGAACGCCCACCACGGGGGACAGGTCCACCGCCGGGGTGTCGGGGAGGGCCACGGTGTAGGTACCGGGCTCCACGACACCCGCGCGGGCAGCAGCCTCGGCCTCCTTGACGATCCGCCGGTTCTCGACCTCACGCCGGTGATTAGCGATCACCTCCGGCACCCGGGCCGCCGCCTCCTCGACCCTGAACCCACGCTTCAACCGGATCGCGACGTCCGCCGGAACCTTCCACGACCAGAACGGGCCGAACTCGCGGCGGAGCTGGCGGACGCACTCGGCTCGGGTCATGTGGGTTTCCAAACCGGTCTCCCACTTCGGGAGGTTCCACATGTGGGTGCGGCGGGTGATGCCGAACGACCCGACCGGGTCCCAGATCCACCGCGCTTTGGGGACCTGGCGGCCGGTGTCGGTGTTGGCCTTCTTCCACGCCCGACGCCTGTACTTCGGGGTGGTCTCCCACAGGTACCCGGCGATCAACGGCAGCACGGTCCACGCAACCTGTGCGGGGAGGTCGCGGTTGGCGGCGTGCGCCCACTGGAACCACGCCGACCCGGCGACGATCAGCCCCACCATGATGCGGGGCTGGTGGCTTTCGCGCCTTCCTCCGCGAGCCGGTAGGAGATGAGGCCGAAGTACGCGGCCATGCCGTCCAGTGCGAAGAAGAACAGGTACGGCCACACACCGGTGGGGCCCATGTCGTCGCGGGCGAACGGGATCAGGCCCTGCATGATGAGGCCGCCGACAACGAATACGAAGCCGAACACCAGCAAGTTCTCAGCGGTGTTCTCGCGTTTGGTCTTCTGGTCGTCGGTGGGCGGGGTACGGAGGGCGGTCCAGGCGGCAGGGAGGCCGCAGGCGGCGAGGCTTCCGGCGCGGGCACGGAGAGTGGGGGTGGCGCGGGTCCGCCGTCGGTACTCGCCGTACCCGAGGAGCACGCTGGCGGACACGGCGAGGATGATCTGTGTGACGGGTGGGAGCCCGGCGAGGTATTTGAGCACGGCAGCCACCGATGGTGGGGGCGCCGTGGATAATATCGGTCACGGCTCGATCTCCTGGAGCTGTCAGGGTTCGGGTGCCTCAACTGGTGTGCCATCACCGGCGGAGGCTTGTTGTTTTCTAGCTCCTGGCGAGGGGTGTCGGGCGCGGGCGTGGGGCAACTGTGGGGCGAACTCCGAACAAGAAGTTGCGTGGAGCCGCACTCAACTGCACCGAATTACACGAACCCGCAACCCTGTGGCCAGTGCATATGCTCTCCAGCCTGGTCTTTGCACCCCTCAGCCCCACGCTTCATGAAGTACGATTACATGGCGCTCGGGACAACCGGGGACCAGGCGGTATGTGGGAGAGGCTAGGTACGCGGGCGGCTGGAGCGGTCGCCCATCCCGGCCTGGCCGTGGGTACGGTAGCGGTCGGCCCAGGGCCTGGTGGTGCTCACGCTGGTCTGGAAGCGTTCGGCGGCTCTGCGCAGTGTCCACCCGTCTTCGACCACGCAGCGAGCCAACGCCAAACGTCCGGCGGGTGTGAGACGGGCGTTGGCATGGGTATTGTGGGCCACGGAGGGCCTCCTGACCTACTTCAGGTGTTGATCTAGACAATCCACACCTATGTCGGAGGCCCTCTCTTGCTGTCAAATCACTGCCGGGCCATACTCAACCTCCGTGGTCAGCGCAACTAGGAACCAGCGGTGAGAAGCTGGCCGACCGCGGGCCGGTAGCACACCGCTGCCCCTTGGGGGTCACCTACGGGGCAGAGCCAGGAGGGCTGCCGGCCTTCTCCGTGGGGCGCTTGCGGGTGCGGGGAACCAGGCTCAGCCGTTCCCCCGGTCGAGCCACTGCCCACGCCGTGTGTTGAAGGTGTCGATGTAGGTGTTGACGGCTTCCCCCGCCGTCCTGTGGTCGGATCCCGGCCATGTCTGGTCGCCCATCTCGGCCAGGACGTCGTCGACGATGCTCCCGCCGTCAGGGTGCTTCCAGTCGTCCGGGTCGAACGGGATCCTCCGTTCGGAGCCCGAACCCTCGACCACCTTGCCCGGGTACTTGTCCTCGATCCGGTCCATCACGCTCGGATCCTGCTCCACCAGGGCCTGGATGGCGATGCTCGTCATGAACTCCTTCTCGTACGCCTCGTTACTGATCGGGACGTGGGAGGTGGCGTTTGCGCCTTTACCATCCGACCAAGCATCCTCCACGACGTGCTTGAACGCAGTGGCGACGACGTTCGGCGTCTTGGCGTCCACCATGAGGGCGGCAGCCAGGTCCAGCGCCCTGCTCTTCGCCTTGGCGGCTCTCGCGGCGGCTTCCTCGTCGTTCTCCTGCCGGTTCTCGGCCTCGTTGATCAGCGCCTGCTCCACCAGCCCGGTGAGGACACCCGTCCTGGCCCCTGCTTCGGCGTTGGTGTCTTCGGTGTAGCCGTACATCGCCGCGACGGACATCGCCCGGACCTCCCCGTAGAGGCGTCCGGCGGTCTCAGGGTCGCCTACCGCCAACTGGGTGAAGGCCAGACGGGCGTCCTTGGAGAACCTGAGGTCGTCGTTGTCGTTCATCCCCGTCTCGACGGGCTTGTGGGGGTCGAGTCCCGCGGTGTGGCCGAAGGTGTCGGAGTAGCTGATGAAGAGGTCGGCGAAACCGTCGGCCAGGTCGGGATTGAGCTGAGTGGCGGAGACGTTCCTCCACTCGACCCGGTCGTCGCCCTCCCCGTACTGCACGCTGTGCTTGGTCTGGCCCAGGGCTTCGACCAGGTTCTCGTTCTCCATGAGCTTCATGAACTCGACCATGGCTTTGTCCTGTGCGCCCTCCGGGATTCCCCGCGCCTCTGCGACGCCGTCCTCGAGGGTGATCCAGTCGGTGAGCCCCCGCACGGCCTTTCCGCCGTCCTCCCACTTGTTGGTGTAGAGGGCTTCCAGGGCGACTTCCGGGGTCAGACGACCCTGGTGGTGCTCATGGTGCTCGTAGGTGTTGCCCTCGAAGTCCTTTCCGGTGAGGATGATGTTGCTGGCCTCGGGGTTGCGCGTGGCTACGTCGATGATGGTCTGGTCGCGTTCCGCCACAAGGTGTTTCGCGCCCTGGTTGTCGTCGAGAGCGACGGTGCCCAGGAGCGTGGTCGAGAACTCGGTTCCGCCCTTCATCCCGGGACCGGCATGGTCGAGGAGGTCGGCCAGGGCCGTGAAGTCGTCGCTCCAGGCCTTCCACTCTTTCGTGTCGTTGACGCCCCAAAACAGGCCGGTGAACTCCTTTCTCCCCGCCGCGGCCTCCTGGACGTCGGAGGGGAGCCGGGACATCCCGCCGCCGACCGTCTCGTTGGAGAGCACGAGCAGGCCGTTGGCCAGGGTGCGCTGGATCTCCTCCCGCTTGCCTGCGTCGAGCTCGCCCCTGTCCTCGAACTTCTTGGTGAAATCCAGGAAGCCGTCGTAAGTGCTGATCTCGCCGAACGCGGCGTAGAAGTCCTCCTGGAACTGGAGTTCGGCCTCGCTGAGCTGCAGACCGTTCTCCTCGGCGTACTGGGCCCGGCGTACCAGGCTCTGGAGCAGCGGGAGGCCGAAGTCCTCCTCGAGTTTTTCCAGATCGTGCTCCGAAGTGGGAGCGCTGAGCACCCACCTCGCGAGGAGTTCGGGGGAGATGGCCGAGACCAGCATGTAGTCGACGTCTCCGCTGCTCTGGTAACCGACCTGCTCGTTCCTGCCGAAGTACCCGCCCTCGGCCAATTGGCGGACGCGGTGCGGGAGGGGGCCGTCCTGGAGGATGTCCTCGGTCTCCTCGCACCGCTGCACGAACTTGGTCCACGCGCTGCGCGCCTCGTTGTCGTACACCATCCGGATGCCCCGGAGCGCTGAGGACTCTTCCTGCTGGGAGTTGATCTCGGTGCGCAACCGGGCTTTGATATCGGTGATCTTGTCGGTGTACCAGTCGGTGTCCGTGGCCGCCTTGTCGAGTACCCCGTAGGCGTGGACGCAGGCCAGGAGGGAGCTGCTCCAGGCCCTCTGGTTCTCGGTCGCGATCTCCTTGATGCCGTCGCCGAGCAGGTCGCTGAACTCGTCACCCGCAGGAGAGGTGATGGATTTGTACCCTTCGGACCTTCCCGCGATCTTGGCGTGCAGCCCCTCGAATTCGTCCCGGGCCTCGGTGATTTTGGTGGAGTCGAACTCGCACTCGGTGTACTTCAGCAAAGACACGTCTGTGGCTCCCGTTTTTCCCTAAGCCAGACCGCTCCCGGCTTGCCACGGCTCTCCGTTATTTCTTGGATGCACGAAGGGCGCGGAGAGTTGGCAACGTTCTTTCCGCTCTTGGGTCAGAGCTCCCCGGCACACGCCGCAGGCAGAGCGTGATCGGTTGATTGCATTGGGTTACGGTTTGGGTTTGGGGTGGACTCTGCTCCGCTCCGAACCCGGGCCCCGGGCCTTGGCTTCGACAGAGAAAGCACGCGCCTTGCTGACCTACATCCTGCGCCGACTCGGAGCCGGTCTGCTCCTCCTGGCCGTGGTCACCATGGTCACCTTCGCCATCTTCTACGTGGTGCCCAGATGGGCGGGGCGGACCACCGAGCAGCTCGCCACGATGTACGTGGGCCGGGCCCCCACCCCCGAGGCGATCCAGGCCACCATCGAACGCCTGGGTCTGGACCAGCCGATCGCGGTCCAGTTCTGGGAGTTCGTCCGGGGCATCTTCTTCGGCGCGCAGTACCAGTTCGGCCGGGACACCATCGAGTGCGCCGCACCTTGCTTCGGCTACTCGTTCCAGACCTATCAGGAGGTCTTCCCCGAGATCATCGCCCGGCTGCCGGTGACCGCCTCCCTCGCGATCGGCGCGGGCGTGATCTGGCTGGTCGGCGGGGTCGCGGTGGGCGTGGTCTCCGCCGTGTGGAAGGGCAGTTTCTTCGACCGCCTGGCGATGGGCGTGGCCCTGGCCGGGGTCTCCCTGCCGATCTTCTTCACCGGTCTGCTGGCCCTGGCCTTCCTGGTGCACTCCTGGGGGCTGTTCGCCACCCCGCGCTACGTGCCCTTCACCGACGACCCGCTGGCCTGGGCCCAGGGCATGATCCTGCCGTGGCTGACCCTGGCCTTCCTGCACGCGGCCATGTACGCCCGCCAGACCCGGGCGGGCATGTTGGAGACCCTCAACGAGGACTACATCCGTACCGCGCGCGCCAAGGGCCTGAGCGAGCGCAAGGTGGTGCTCAAACACGCGCTGCGCCCCACCCTGACCCCCATCGTCACCATCTTCGGCCTGGACCTGGGCCTGGTGCTGGGCGGCGCGGTCCTGACCGAGCAGGTCTTCTCGCTCAACGGGATCGGCCGCTACGCCGTCCAGGCCATCACCCAGAGCGACCTGCCGGTGATCCTGGGCGTGACCCTCTTCGGCGCGTTCTTCATCGTCATCTGCAACCTGATCGTCGACCTGGTGTACCCGCTCATCGACCCGCGCGTGCGCATCCACAGCTGAGAGAGGCGTTCTTTCGATGACCGAAACCCCCGCGGGGACCCCGGCCGGCTCCCCGTCCGCCTCCTCCGCCGATCCCGTCGTACGCGTGGACGACCTGCGGGTGACCTTCCCGACCCTGGACGGGGAGGTCCGCGCGGTGGACGGCCTGTCCTTCGAGGTGCCCGCGGGCGGCGCGCTGGGCATCGTGGGGGAGTCGGGTTCGGGTAAGAGCGTGACCTCGCTGGCCCTGATGGGCCTGCACCGGGGCAGTCGCGCCCGGATCACCGGCTCCATCGAGGTGGCCGGGCAGGACGTGGTGACCGCCAGTGACAAGAAGCTGCGCTCCATGCGCGGCAACGACATCGCGATGGTCTTCCAGGACCCGATGCAGTCGCTGCACCCGCAGTACACGATCGGCAACCAGCTGATCGAGGCGCTGCGCGTGCACCGTCCCCAGGTGTCCCGGTCCCAGGCCCGCGACCGGGCGCTCGGGTCGCTGGAGCGGGTCGGCATCCCCGAGGCCGCCAAGCGGATCAACTCCTACCCGCACGAGTTCTCCGGCGGTATGCGCCAACGGGTACTGATCGCGATGGGTCTGATGTGCGACCCCAAGGTACTGCTGGCCGACGAGCCCACCACCGCCCTGGACGTCACCGTGCAGGCCCAGATCCTGGACCTGCTGGACGAGCTGCGCCGCGACCTGGGCATGGCGCTGATCCTGGTCTCGCACGACCTGGCCGTGGTGGCCGGATCGGTGGACGAGGTCGTGGTCATGCGCAAGGGCCAGGCCGTGGAACGCGGCGACGTGCGCAGGGTGCTGTCCGCGCCCGAGCACCCCTACACCCAGGCTCTGCTGGCCGCGGTGCCGCGGGTGGAGGTCTCCCGGGCCGAGCGCCGCGCCCAGGACCGCGCCGAGCGGGCGGAGAAGGCACGCCAGGAGGAGCGCCGCGTCTCCGGCGGGGCCGAGGAACGCGAGAGGGAGACACCCACCGGAGCCACCGAAGCGCCCCGGCCCGGAGACGAACGCGGGGACGCCAGCCAGGCCTTCTCCGCCTTCACCCCTTCCACACCCGCCGTGGACGGGGATCGCGGCGAACCTCTGCTGCGCGTGCGAAACGTCGCGCAGAGCTTCAGGGTCCGCGGCGGCCTCTGGGGTCGCGCCACGGACTTCTGGGCGGTCAAGGGGGTCACCTTCGACCTGTTCAAAGGCGAGACCCTGGGCATCGTGGGCGAGTCCGGTTCGGGCAAGAGCACCCTGTCCCGCATGGTCATGCGGCTGCTGGAGCCCACCGAGGGCACCGTGGAATTCGAGGGCCAGGACATCACCCACCTGTCCGAACGCCGAATGCGCCCGTTGCGCCGCGAGGTCCAGATGGTCTTCCAGAACCCCTACTCCTCGCTGAACCCGCGCCTGACCATCGGCGAGAGCATCGGCACCGCGCTCCGGGTCCAGGGCGGCACGAACACCAGGAAGATCCGCGGTCAGGTCCAGGACCTGCTGGAACGGGTCGGCCTGGAACCCAGCCACTACAACCGGTTCCCGCACGCCTTCTCCGGCGGCCAGCGCCAGCGCATCGCCATCGCCCGCGCGCTGATCCTCAAGCCCAAGCTCATCATCTGTGACGAGCCGGTCTCCGCGCTGGACGTGTCCACCCAGGACCAGGTGCTGCGCCTGCTCTCGGAGCTGCAGGACGACTTCGGCCTCACCTACGTCTTCGTCGCCCACGACCTCGCGGTCGTGCGCCAGGTCAGCGACCGCGTGGCCGTCATGCGCCAGGGCGAGGTGGTCGAGCTCGGGGACAGCGACAGCATCTACGAGAACCCGCGGAGCGACTACACCAGACAGCTGCTGACCGCGGCCCCGGTCCTGGACCCGGACGAGGCCCGCGAACTGCGCGCCGAGCGGGTACGGGTACGCGCCCAGGGCGGCGGCTGAGCACCTGTGAGGCGTGGCTCGGGCGGAAGGGCTCAGCTGGAAAGACCGCGCAGGAGGGCCCGCAGACCGAACCGGAACCGGGCCAGGGCCTCGGCCTCATCCGGAGCGTCCTCCCGCCCCTCGTGCCGGACCTGGTGGGCCACCGAACCCAGGCAGTAGGCGTTCAGCGCGTCACAGGCCGGGGACACGTCCGCCTCTGCCAGCCCGGCCTCGGTGAAGGCCGTGTGCAGCAGCGCCCGGGTGTCCTCCTCACCCAGGGTGTGCGGGGCGCGGTGCATCAGCAGGGAGAGCGCGCCGGAGTAGGCGAGCAGCCGGGTCCGGTAGGCCTCCGCCCAGCCGGTCAGCCGCTGGTCCCAGGGCTGGTCGTCCACCTCGGCGGTCCCGACGGCCTCCGCCAGGCTCCCCTCGGCCGCGCCTTCGGCCTCCGGAGAACCGGCCGCCCCTTCGGTGGCCAGCTCCTCGGCGGCGACCTCCTCCGGCGGACCCTCGCCCTCCCGCAACCCGCTGACCACCCGCGCCGTGGTGACGTAGGCGGCGATCGCGTTGAACAGCTGCTCCTTGCCCTTGGGGAAGTGGTGGTAGATCGCCATCGCCTCCACGTCCAGGGCGTCACCCAGGCGGCGCATGGACAGACCGCCCAGGCCGCGCCCGGCGATGATGTGGAGGGCCTCCACGATGATGCGCTCACGGCTGAGACCGGCGTAGTTCCTGCTCACTCTGGTGCCTTCCGGGGGACAAGGGGGCCGACTGTGCAAAGTTGGCAGCTCCGGGGCCGTGACGCCAGTACCGACGCACAGCCCGGCTCGCCAGATGATCTTCGTCACCCATAGGGTTGCCTCGACACGGCTGACGGTACTCCCCACGGAGAGCGGACATGCGACTTGCCAAGCAGGACATGACGAAGGCGCGGGAACACCTCGCCCAGGACGAGGAACGGGCCGAGCGTCTGCCCGAACTCCTGAGGTCGGTGGTCGAGGCCGAACGGGCCCTTGACAGTGCCCGTGAAGCGGGCGCCCCGGTCGAGGAGGTCCACGAACGCGGCGTGGAGCTGGACACCGCGCTCACCGAGGCGATGCGGGCAGCCTACGCGCAGGAGCGGGTGCTGGTCGGCGTGAAGGGCTACGACGACCGCATCAAGCGCCGTAAGCGCCTGGCCCGGCCCGAGATCAAGCAGGCCACCCAGGTAGCCGAGCGGCTGCTCACCGCCCGGGAGGCCCACCGGCTGGACGGCATCCAGCGGGTGCCCCGGTCGCCGGTGGCCTGACCCCGGCCCACACCGGACGCGGTCGCCCCCGGTAGTCCTGACAACCCCACGGCTCACCCCCGTGGGGTTCTTCGCGCCGGTCCCCTAGCTGTTCTGCGCCTGTTTCCCGGCGGGGGGTTGTTGAGGGAAAGCAGGCGGGGGATAGGTTGGGGGAACGCCCGGCCCGCACCGGGTGCGCAGTCGGCAAGCCAGGTGGGGAGCGAAGAAGGGCATGGCGGATTTCATCCGCATTGATCCGGCGTCGAAAGTTCCGCCCTACGAACAGATCCGGGCCGTCGTCGCGATCGCGGCGGCCAACGGCGAGCTCCCGGTCGGCTACCGGTTGCCGACCGTCCGCGCACTTGCCGGGCAGCTCTCGGTCGCGGTGAACACCGTCGCCCGGGCCTACCGGGAACTCGAACAGGCCGGAGTGGTGGAGACCCGGGGCCGCTCCGGCACCTTCGTGGCCGCCGCCGGTGACGACCAGCGGGCCGAGGCCCTCGCCGCTGCCAGGGCCTACGCCGAGGTCATCAACCGGGTCGGCCTGGAACACGACGAGGCCGTCGAGATCCTGCGCGCCGCCCTGGAGGGCTGAAACCCGGCCGGTACGTCACGACGCGCGAGTGGCCCGTGTGGTTCCGTCCCTGCCCGTGATGACCGTAACCGGACGAAAACCCGCACAACGCACCTGAACGGCGTTACCGAACGCTACTGTTCTAGTGCGTCGCCTTCCCCCGGTGGCGTCGAACGACTACCCCCAAGGAGGCGCCGATGAGCAGGAGATCTGGCGGCGGACGGTCATCTGGCGGCGGACGCTCGGGCGGAGGACGTTCCGGCGGCGGTCGCTCGGGTGGCGGTCGCTCGGGCGGCTCCAGCAGCTCACGCGGTGGTGCCGCACGGCGCGGCGGCGGTTTCAACTCGCGCGGCAGCAGCGGTGGAGCCAGCCGTTCCGGCGGCGGTTTCAACTCGCGTGGCAGCAGTAGCGGCGGTGCGGCGCGATCGGGCGGGGGTTTCAACTCCCGCGGCAGCTCCTCCGGGTCCGCACGCGCCCCCAGGCCCGCGCGCGCTTCCAGGAGCACGCGTTCCTCGCGTGCGAACCGCAACGACCCCACGTACGTGGCGGCTCCCGCCTACAGCACACGCCCCCGGAACCGCTGGTACCGCGGCCGGAACCGCCACTACTACAACGACGGTCCGGACTTCTCCCCGCGCCGCAGCGGTGGCCTCGCGAGCCTGGTGGGATGCCTGGTGGCCGTCGTCGGCCTTCTGGTCATCCTGGTGATCGTCGCCCTGCTGTGATCTGACACCTGGCCGATCCGGCCCCGCGGCCCCCCGCTCGAAGCCGAACCCTCCCACAAGTCCCCCGAGAAGGAAACGAGCAGTACCTGTGTCCCACCCCCGAACCCTCACCCGTGCCCTCCCTCTGGCAGCCACCGCCCTGGCCGCGACGCTGGCGATGACGGCCTGCTCCGGAAACCGGGCCGAGATCGACGCCGCCTGCGCCGACATCCAGAGCACGATCAGCGGCGTCGACTCCGCCGCTGAGAGCATCCGGCAGGACATCCTGGTGGACGACATTCCCTATCAGGACCAGCACGCCGACGAGCTGCACGAGCACATGCTGGACGTGGAGCGTCTGGAGGAGGTGGCCCGCGGCGCACTCCGTGAGGACGCGGCGGAGCGTGCCGACGCCGTGAACGCCGTTCTGGAGGAGCTGGACTTCGGCGACTACGACGGCCTGGAGGAAGCTCTGGACTGGACCGCGGACACCCACGACATGATCCTCGACGCCTGCGGTTACTAGCGCGATCGAGCGGCGGCAGAAGGTAGGACGGGGGCGGGGACCGTGTCGGTCCCCGCCCCCGCCTCGCTTGCTCGACCGGACGGCGGGTGCGCGCGAGGAGTCCTCAGCGGCGCAGGCCGGCCACGGAGATCAGGTAGAAGGCGATCAGGCCCGCCCACACGAGGAAGATCCCCGCGGGACCGGCCATCCCGGCGCCGATGGCCGTCGCCGGGATACTGACGCCCAGGCACACCAGGGACAGGACCATTCGCACGTTGTTGGCGGCCAGTCCCCGGCGGGTCTCGTTGGCGCCCGTCTGGAGTGCCACGTGGTGTTTCACGCGCTCCTCGATGGTGTGGTCGACGCGTTCGACGAGGGAGGCGGCCACCGCCTCGTCGTATTCGGGGCCCAGCTCGCGGCTGGCGCGCAGCGCGGCGGCGATCTCGTCCTGCTGCCGCCGGGGGTTGTTCGTCATCTGGCCATGCTCGCACCGGCGGCCGTGCGCGAACAGCCGGTGAACGCGGTTTTCGGGGGACACCAGGGGAAAACCGGGGTTGTCCCTGAGTCCGGCCGGGGCCGGACACAGCGGTGGAGCCGCTCCCCGTGAGGGGGCGGCTCCACGGTCGTCTTCGCTGTTTCCCTAGCTGGCGAAGTCCAGCAGCTGCTGGGCCCGGCTCGGGTGGCGCAGCTTGGACAGCGACTGCTTCTCCAGCTGCCGGATCCGCTCCCGGGTCAGCCCCAGGTGCTTGCCGATCTCGTCGAGGGTGCGCGGTCGGCCGTCCATCAGACCGAAGCGCAGGGACATGATGGTCGCCTCGCGCGGCTCCAGGTCCGAGAGCGCGTTGCGCAGCTGGTCGGCCATGAGCTGGCGGTCGACCACCTCGGAGGCCTCCGAGGCGTCCACGTCCTCGATCAGGTCACCGATGCGGGTCTCGCCGTCCTCACCGATGGTGGAATCGAGGCTGATCGGCTGGCGGGTGACCCGCAGCAGCTCCTCGATCTGGGTCGGGGTCTTGTCCAGCTCCAGCGCCAGCTCCTCGGGCGTGGGCTCGCGGCCCAGTGCCTGGTGCATGTCGCGCTCCAGCCGGCTCACCTTGCTGAGCAGCTCCAGAACGTGCACGGGCAGGCGGATGGTGCGCGCGGAGTCGGCGAACCCGCGCTGGATGGCCTGGCGGATCCACCACATGGCGTAGGTGGAGAACTTGAAGCCCTTGGTGTAGTCGAACTTCTCCACGGCGCGGATGAGGCCGAGGTTGCCCTCCTGGACCACGTCCAGCAGCGACATCCCCCGGTCGCTGTACTTCTTGGCCACGGAGACGACCAGGCGCAGGTTGGCCTCGAGCATGTGGGACTTGGCCTTGCGGCCGTCCTCGGCCACCCACTCGAGCTCCTCGCGCTCGACGTCGGCCATCTTGGCGGTCTCGTCGATCTCGCCGTGCAGCCCGAGCCGGTACTCGGCGTAGAGTCCGGCCTCGACCCGCTTGGCGAGGTCCACCTCCTGCTCGGCGGTGAGCAGTTGGCGCCGCCCGATCGCCTTGAGGTAGGTGTGGACCGAGTCGCCCATGGCCGGTGACTGGTCGTCGAGGTCGGCCTCACCGGTTTCCGGATCGGTGGTGGCCTGGGTGGTCTCGGTCTTCTTGGTGCGCCGCGTGGTGCGGGCCTTCCTCCGGGTGGAGGGGCCCTTGCGCGGAGCGCCCTTGCCGGATGCGGCCTTGGGTGCCTCGTCGGTGTCGGGCACCGTCGCGATGAGAGTGTTTTCCAGCACGTCGTCCTCGGCGTCAGGGTCGGCCACCAGCGCGGAGTCCTTGCCGTTCTCGCCCCCGTTGGCGAGTCGGACCCCGTTCTCGGTGAGTTCACGCAGGATGGAGCGGCCGTCACTGGAGGTGACTCCGGCCGCGGAGAAAGCGGTACGTAGTTCGGAGAGGGACAGGTGTCCCTGAGCGCGCCCCTGGGTGAGCAGGTCGGCCAGCGCCGTGTGGGCGGCGCGGCCCTCGGCCGGAGCGTTGTCACCGGGGGCTTCGACCTCGGGGCTCGAAGCGGCTAGGGCAGTGCTCGTCATGTGGGCACCTCCCTCCCTTCCAGGACGTGTGGCACGTGGCGGAGGGTTACCGCCGACTGGACGCGCCAATATGTCCAACGTGTCGGCGAGTCAAATGTTCCCTGTCTCGATTGGATATCGGCGAGGGTGGCATAGATCACTGTGTCATGAGTGGCGGAATGCGGGCCCGTGCGGGTAAAGGAACGCGCTCGGCTTCGGCGCTCGGACCGCCGCGCACCAGGCGTTCCGGGCACGGGGGAGCGGACGAGTGGACCGATGGCTGCCGCCAACCGCGGACCTCCTTGGAAGAGGGGCCGAAGAAACCGGATACTCAAGTAGACGCCAGGGAGCTTTCGGAAGTTCCCCGCCTTCCGGACAAGGTCCTCCAGGGGCCAGGGTCCCACGTGTACGGACCGCACCGGTAAACGCCGGTTTGCGACCGCCCCCCTTCACCGTGACGCCTCTTGCTGCCAGAAGCGAAATCAGCGTCGATCTTGCTACTGGTAGCAAGATCACCGGGGTGAGAAGCCCCTGGTTCGTGCCGGTGTCTAGGAACGGGGCCGGCGGAGCGCGACCAGATCCGGTTTGCCCGAGGCCAGCATCGGCAGAGCGGGGCGCAGGTCCAGCTCTCTGGGGGCGGCGTAGGCGGGCAGCCGTTCGCGTACCCAGGCGCGCAGCGCCGCCAGCGTCGGCGGGGCCTCGGGGTCGGTCGGCACCACCACCGCGCTCACCCGCTCGCCCCACTCGGGGTCGGGGCGGCCCACCACCACCGACTCGGCCACCTCCGGGTGCGCGGCCAGGATCGCGTTCACCTGGCCGGGGACCACCTTGTGGCCGCCGGTGTTGACCACCTCGTCCATCCGGCCCAGAACGCGCAGTCGGCCCTCGGCGTCCACACGTCCCAGGTCGTTGGTGTGCAGCCAGCGGTTTCCGTCGGAGTCCACGGCCAGCCCGGCCTCGTCCTCGGACGCGGCCCGGATGCCTTCCAGGCACGCGCCCGGCGGCAGCCGGTAGTCGGTCAGCAGGCCGGGGCCGCCGAGTAGGACGCGGCCGGGCTCTTCGGGGTCTTCGGAACCAGCGGGCCGGGCGATCCGGACCAGGGTCCCGTCCAGGGGGACACCGTCGTACACACACCCGCCGCAGGTCTCGCTCATCCCGTAGGTGGTCACCACGCGCCCGCCCGCAGCACGGGCCTCCTCCAGCAGCGAGGGCTCCGCGGCCGCCCCGCCCAACAGGATCGTGCCGAACACCCTCAGGTCCGCCCCGGCGGTCAGCAGCCGGCGCAGCTGCGTGGGCACCAGGGACACGTGCGGGCGCAGCCCGTGCGCCAGTTCCAGCACCGCGTCGACGTCGAAGGCGGCGTGCACCGCCTCGGTCCCGGTGACGATCGCGCGCATCATCACCTGCATGCCGGAGATGTGCCCGGCGGGCAGTACGCACAGCCAGCTGTCACCGGGAGCGGCGCCGATCCGGGCCACCGAGGCGCGCGCCGAGGCCAGCAGGGCGGCCGCGGACAGCTCCACGCCCTTGGGTTGGCCGGTCGATCCGGAGGTGGTGATCAGCAGCGCCGCGTCCGACCCCACCGGGGCGCCCCCGGCCAGGTCGGTGATGCCGTCCGGGGTGCGCAGCGACGACGGGCGCATGGCGGCCAGCAGCGCGTCCACGCGGGCGTCGGGGGTGCCGTCGGGGACGGGCAGCAGAGCGGGGCCGGTACCGTCCAACGCCTCGGAGAGCAGCCGGTTCAGGTCTTCGGGGGAAAGCCCGCGTACCGCCTGGAGGGCGCGACCTGCCGGGAGGGCGCGATCGCCCTCGCGGTCGGTGAACGGGGACCGGGGTTCGCTTGCTTGTGCCACGGTGCCCCAGCGTACGCCCGTTCGCGCGAGGCGCCGTCCGACCGGCCCGGGCCGTAGCCCACCGCCGGGGGCGTGCCCGTGCGTCCCGGCCCGCCTGGCAGAATGCGTAGGGTTGACGCTTGGGTAGCCCGGTCGCACGACGACCGGCACCCACACCGTCCCCATCCCCGTGAGGAGAAGCAGAAGCCGTGAGCAGCGTGATCGACTGGCAGCGGTCGGGCGAGTATTCCGACATCATCTACGAGACCGCGGAGGGCATCGCCAAGATCACGATCAACCGCCCAGAGCGGCACAACGCCTTCCGTCCCCAGACGCTCTTCGAGCTGCAGACGGCGTTCAACATCGCCCGGGACGACTCCAGCGTCGGTGTGATCATCTTCACCGGCGCCGGCGACCAGGCGTTCTGCTCCGGCGGGGACCAGAAGATCCGGGGCGACGACGGCTACATCGGCGACGACGCCGTGGCCCAGCAGGGCATCGGCCGCCTCAACGTGCTCGACCTCCAGGTGCAGATCCGCCGCCTGCCCAAGCCCGTGATCTGCATGGTCGCCGGTTGGTCCATCGGTGGCGGCAACGTCCTCCAGGTCTGCTGCGACCTGACCATCGCGGCCGACAACGCCAAGTTCGGGCAGACCGGCCCCCAGGTCGGCTCCTTCGACGGCGGGTACGGCTCCTGGCTGCTGGCCGAGACCGTGGGCCTGAAGAAGGCCCGCGAGATCTGGTACCTGTGCCGCCAGTACAGCGCCCAGGAAGCGCTGGACATGGGCATGGTCAACACCGTCGTGCCGCTCGCGGAC
This sequence comes from Nocardiopsis metallicus, assembly GCF_014201115.1. GTDB lineage: Bacteria > Actinomycetota > Actinomycetes > Streptosporangiales > Streptosporangiaceae > Nocardiopsis > Nocardiopsis metallicus. The sequence goes on along the minus strand of NZ_JACHDO010000001.1, from coordinate 2,450,068 downwards.
CTGGAGAAGGAGACCGTGCAGTGGGCCCGCGAGATGCTGGAGAAGTCCCCGCTGGCGCTGCGCATGCTCAAGGGCGCGATCAACGCCGTGAGCGACGGCGCCGCCGGGATGCAGCAGTTCGCCGGTGACGCCACGATGCTCTACTACATGAGCGAGGAGGCCCAGGAGGGCCGGGACGCCTTCAAGGAGAAGCGCCGTCCGGAGTTCGACAAGTTCCCGCGCCGCCCGTGACCGCGGCCTCGGAACCTGCCCCGGCGGGGACCCCCGCCGGGGGGCGGGCCTTCGCGATCGCTCTGCGCAACCGCTTCCGGGGCATCACGGTCCGTGAGGGAATGCTGGTGCGCGGCCCCGCCGGGTGGGGCGAGTTCTCGCCCTTCGCCGAGTACGGGCCGCTCGAAGCCTCCCGCTGGTGGGCCGCCTGTCACGAGGCGGCCCACCGGGGCTGGCCCGAGCCGCTGCGCGAGCGGGTGCCGGTCAACGTCACCGTGCCCGCCGTGGACCCCGAACGCGCCGCGGGGATCGTGGCCGCGGGCGGCTGCGCCACGGCCAAGGTCAAGGTGGCGGAGAAGGGCCAGGACTGGCGCGAGGACGTGGCCCGGGTCGAGGCCGTGCGCGCCGCGATCGGACCCTCGGGCCGGGTCCGGGTGGACGCCAACGGCGCCTGGGACGTGGACACCGCCGTGCGGATGACCCGCGAACTGGACCGGTTCGACCTGGAGTACGTGGAGCAGCCCTGCGCGGACCTGGACGGACTCGCCGCGGTCCGCCGCCGGGTGGACGTTCCGGTCGCCGCCGACGAGTCCGTCCGCCGCGCGGAGGACCCGCTCAAGGTGCGCGCCGCCGACGCCGCGGACATCGTGGTGCTCAAGGTCCAGCCCCTGGGCGGCGTCCGCGCCGCGCTGCGGCTGGCCGAGGCCTGCGGTCTGCCGGTGGTGGTCTCCAGCGCCGTGGAGACGTCCGTGGGACTGGCCGCCGGGGTGGCCCTGGCGGCCGCCCTGCCCGAACTGCCCTACGCCTGCGGACTGGCGACCATGCAGATGCTGACCGCCGACGTCACCGCCGATCCACTGCTGCCCGAGGACGGGTTCCTGCCGGTCCGGCCGGTGGCCGTGGACGAGGTGGCGCTGGCGGCGGTCGAGACCGACCCCGCCGCCTGGCGTGCGCGGGCGGCCGAGGCCCGGGTCGCGGGGGCCACCTGAACTCGGCGGTTGTACACGCTGACGGGGGCGGCTGACCTGGTGGGCAAGAGATCACAGCCGGGTTTGCTCGCCTCCGGCCACCTAACGGGGTTCACTGGAAGGGCCGGGGTCGTGCGGTCGGGTCGGACCGCGCGGTGATACTGGTACACACCCTGACGAACGAAAGATTTTGATGAATCCGTCTACCGCCCTGGCGCGGGTCCTCGTCGACGAGCTCGCCCGCTGTGGGCTGGCCGAGGCCGTCGTCGCGCCCGGGTCGCGCTCGACGCCCCTGGCCCTGGCACTGGTCGCCCACCCCGGTATCCGGGTTCATGTGCGGGTGGACGAGCGCTCCGCCTCCTTCCTGGCCCTGGGACTGGCCCGTGCCTCGCGTCGGCCGGTGGCGGTGGTGTGCACCTCCGGTACGGCGGCCGCCAACTTCCATCCGGCGGTGATGGAGGCCGACGAGAGCGGGGTTCCGCTGCTGGTGCTCACCGCGGACCGGCCGCCGGAGCTGCGCGGTACCGGAGCCAACCAGACGGTGGACCAGATCGGTCTGTACGGCGGTGCCGTGCGCATGTTCGCCGAGGTCGGCACCCCCGACCCGGTCCCCGGCATGGTGGCGTACTGGCGTTCGCTGTGCTGTCGCGCCTGGGGTGCGGCGATCGGTGGCCGCCCCGGCCCGGTCCACCTCAACGTGGCCTTCCGTGAGCCGCTCACCCCGGACGAGCCCGCCGTCGCCCCGACCTGGACGGCCCCCCTGGACGGGCGTGGGGACAACGGCCCGTGGATCTCCCGGCCCGGCCCCCTGACCGAACCCGCGCCGCTGGTCCTGCCGGACGTGGAACGCGGTGTGATCGTCTGCGGTGACGGTGACTACGACCCGGTGCCGTTCCTGGCGCTGTCCGAGGTGACCGGCTGGCCGCTGCTGGCCGAGCCCACCTCCAACGCCCGCCGGGTCGGCGCCGTGTCCACCTACCGCCAGCTGCTGGCCTCGCCCGGGTTCGCCGCCGAGCACACCCCCGAGCTGGTCGTGAGCGTGGGACGGCCCAACCTGTCCCGGCAGATCCTGGCCTACCTGCGCCGCGCCGAACGCCACGTGGTGGTCACCGCCGGAGCGCTCGGTGACCCGGCCGCGAGCCTGGCCAACGCCTTCTCCGACCCCGCGCGTACCGCCACCGACGTGGTGGCGGCCGTCGCCCCGCCCGCCGGCCTCAGCTGGGAGGAGCCCCGCCGCACCGACTGGTCGCGTGCGTGGGAAAGGGCCGAGGCCGCCGCCCGCGAGGCAGTCGACGGGGTCCTGGACGCCGACGAAGCGCTCTCCGAACCCCGCCTTGCCCGCGACCTGGTCTCTCAGCTGGCCGCCGGATCCCTGCTCTTCGCCGGTTCGAGCATGCCCATCCGCGACCTCGACGCCACCATGCGCGCCCGCTGCGGCTTGCGCCTGGTCGGCAACCGCGGGGTGAGCGGGATCGACGGCACGGTCTCCACCGCGATCGGCGCCGCCCTGGCCCACCAGTCCGAGGACGGCGGCCAGGCCTACGCCCTGCTGGGCGACCTGGCGATGCTGCACGACCAGAACGGCCTGATCATCGGCCCGGGCGAACCCAGTCCCGACCTGGCGATCATCGTGGTCAACAACGACGGCGGCGGTATCTTCTCCGGCCTGGAACAGGCGGGCCACCCCGATTTCGAGAGGGTGTTCGGCACTCCCCACGGCGTCTCCATGGAGAAGGTCGCGGCCGTCGCCGACCTGCCCTACACCAGGGTGGAGTGGGCCACCGACCTGCCCAAGGCCCTCCTCGGCGAGGGCCTGCGCATCGTCGAGGTCTGCACCACCCGGGCGGGCAGCGCGGCCCTGCGCCGCCGTATCCAGGACGCGGTGGACACGGCGGTCAACGCCCTGCCCTGACGGGGCGTCCACACGCACAGGGGCGGCACCGATCGATTCGGTACCGCCCCCCGTTCGTCAGGTCAGCGGTTCACAATGTCCGTCAGGTCGAACTCCCACCCCAGGGGAGCGGAGGTCCTGAGCGTCTTTCGGTGGACGGTCGGCTTGCCGTAGCCCCCCGAGGGGCTGGCCGGGTCCTTCTCGTACTCGTAGACCACCGCGTCGCCGCCGTCCTGCTCGATCCGCCAGTAGAAACGCGCGCCAGCGCGGGCGTAGAGCTCGGGCTTGCGCTCGCGGTCCCTGATCTGCGACTCCGGGGAGACCACCTCGACCGCCAGTTCGACCGCTTCTGGCGGGAACCAGGTCTGTTCCAGTTCCCGGAACGCCGCGGAGCGGACCAGAAGCGGGTCAGGCTCCGGCCGCTGCCGCTCGGCTAGCTTGATGGAGAACTCTCTCGCCACCCGGAGCCCGTCGGGAACATGGGTCTTGGGGGCGCCCTCCAACAGTTGGAGGACCAGCATGTGGAACAGCTTCTGCGGGCGCACCAGCACCAGGTTTCCGTCGATGAGTTCGGTATGCGGCGGAAGATCCGGGATGCGGTCAAGGTCGTCAGCGGTGAAACCGTCCTGCGGCGGCATGGGGAGGACCACGGCGTCTTCGAACTCTGGCGCCTGTTGCTCGGCCACTGTCGGAGCGGACATGTGACTGCCTTCGGCCGTCGGATCGTTCTCGCCGCTCACGGTAGCCGTCCCCGTTGTCCCTGGCGGTGCTTTTCGCGGATTGCCCCACCCCGAGCATGCACCAGGACCCGCGGAAGTTCGCCCACCACGGGCCCGGAGAGCCGGTTTCAAGGCCGCTACGGGCTACCGCTGGGGGGCGACGCCGAAGATCTCGGCGATGTCGTCCAGGACCGCGTGGGCGGAGATCAGGCCGACGCCGGACATCCAGTAGGCGTCGTCGACCTCGGTCTTCTCGCCCTCCAGCTGGTCCCACAGAGGATTGGTGACGTAGTCGTCCTTGGCCTCGTCGACCTCGCCCGCGCCGTCGTCGTAGGTGGCCACCAGGATCTGGTCGGCGTCCAGGTCGAGCAGGCGCTCGGGGCTGTGGTAGGTCGCGATCTCCGTGGAGCCGGTCTCGGTGTGCTCGCTGGCGGGCAGGCCGAGGTCGTCCAGGACCACGCCGATGTAGGAGTTGCGGGTGTACAGGCGTACGCCCTCCGCGTCGCCCGCGAAGCGGACCACGGACACGGTGGGCAGTTCGCCGCCGTGGGCCTCGGAGATCTCCTCGCCGATGGCGGCCGCTCGGTCCTCGAACTCGGTGAGCAGGCGCTCGGCCTCCTCGGCCTGACCCATGGCCTCGCCGGTCAGGAGCAGGTTCTCCTTCCACGAGGCGCCGGTGTCCACGGACATGACCGTGGGGGCGACCTCTGTGAGCTGTTCGTAGCCGTCGCCGTGCCGGACCTCGGCGGACAGGATCAGGTCGGGCTCGGCCTGCGCGACCAGTTCGGGGCTGATCTCCCACAACAGGCCCACGGACTCGGCTCCGGAGGCGTCGCCGGTGTTCCAGCCGCTCTCGAACAGGTACTCGGGCAGCGCGTCCTGGTTCTCGGCGATCTGGGTGTAGCCCACCACGTTGCCGCCCAGGGCCAGGGCGGCGTCCACGTAGGTGAAGTCCAGCGGCAGGACCCGCTCGGGCTCCGTGGGGATCTCGGTCTCTCCCATGGCGTGCTCGACGGTCAGCGGGAATCCCTCGGACGCCTCGCGGCCGTTGTCGGTGCCGCCCCCGTCGGGGCCGCTCGCGCCGCAGGCGGTGAGCAGAGCCAGGGAGGAGGCCGCGGCCAGGGCGGCCAGGCCCGAACGGCGGGGGAGAGCGAGGGTGGTCATGGTCGGGGCTCCCGAGGAGGTGAAGGTGGTTCCGGTGCCGTCCTACCGCGACGAACTGCCAGAACGTGACAAAAGACCAGCGAGTGTGCTTCGCGGGTGTGGAACGTGGCAAACTTAGATCATCCAAGTATGGCCAGGCAAACCTAACTTAGGGCTGCCTGGCTTTTGCCTTGGGGATCACGTTCATGAGAGGAGACCCGGTGAGCCAGCGCGTGGAACCGGCCGCCGCCGCGTCCGGGCGTTCCGCCGTCGCGGCCCGCAGGTCCCGTCGCGTCGCCGGGCTGGTGCTGCTTGTCGTGTTGCTGGCGGCGGCCGTCTCGGCCAGTGTGCTGGTGGGCGCGCGCACCCTCGACCCGGCCACCGTGTGGCAGGCCCTGACCGCCGACGCGGGGCCCGAAGCCAACACCATCGTCAACGAGATCCGTGTGCCCCGCACCGTGCTCGGTCTCCTGGCCGGGATCAGTCTCGGCCTGGGCGGAGCCCTCATGCAGGGCCACACCCGCAACCCCCTGGGCGACCCCAGCATCCTCGGGGTCACCTTCGGCGCCGCCCTCGCGGTGGTCACCGGCATCTACTTCCTCGGTATCACCGCCCTGCACACCCAGGCCTGGTTCGCCTTCGCCGGGGCTGGCGCGGCCGTGGTCCTGGTCTACGCGGTCGCCTCCGTGCCCGGGCGCGGCCCCACCCCCGTCACCCTGGCACTGGCCGGAACCGCCGTGAGCTGGCTCGCCTACTCCGTGGCCTCCGGCATGGTCCTGCTCGACCAGTCCACCATGGAGAGCTTCCGTTTCTGGCGGGTGGGTTCCCTGGTCGGCCGCGACCCCTCGATCATCCCGCAGATGGCCCCCGTCGTCCTGGTCGGAACCGTGCTCGCCCTGGCCAACGCCCGCGCCCTGAACGCCCTGGCCCTGGGCGAGGACACCGCACGCGCCCTGGGGTTCCAGATCGGCCGGGCCCGGCTGGTCGGCCTGGTCGCCATCACCCTCCTGACCGGCATCACCGTCGCGGCCTGCGGCCCCATCGCCTTCGTCGGGCTGATCGTGCCGCACCTGGCCCGGGGGATCGTCGGCGCCGACTACCGCTGGCTGATCCCCTACTCCGCCCTCATGGGAGCGGTCCTCCTTCTGAGCGCCGACGTCCTGGGACGCTTCCTCGCCCCGCCGGGTGAGCTCCAGGTCGGGGTGGTCCTGGCCCTGGTGGGCGCGCCCTTCTTCATCCACATCGTCCGCCGCCGGAGGTTGTTCGCGCTGTGACCGCCACACTCGAACCCGCATCCGGGCGCGACCCCCTGGCGCGCCGGGCCAGGGCGGTCACCCTGGGACCGCTCGCGATCCGGCTCCGTCCGCGCCTGGTCGCCGTCTGTGCCCTGACCGCCCTGGCCATCGTGGCCCTGACCGGACTGAACCTGTCCGTCGGCGACGTGTTCGTCGCCCCCGGCCAGGTGTGGGCCAACGTCGTCGGCGCCAGCTACGACGAGTACTTCACCATCTGGCGGGTCCGGATGCCGCGCGTGGTGGTCGGCCTGCTGGCCGGAGCCGCGCTGGCCGCCGCCGGGGCCATCACCCAGGCGATCATGCGCAACCCGCTGGCCAGTCCCGACCTGCTCGGGGTCACCCACGGCGCCAGCGCGGGCGTGGTCGCGGTGATGGCCTTCGGCGGCAGCTACGGAATCATCAGCGGACCGCTCGCCCAGATCGGCGTACCCGCCGTCGCCCTGATCGGCGGACTGGCCGCCGGGGTGCTCTGCTACGGCCTCGCCTGGCGGAACGGGATCGACGGCTTCCGCCTGCTCCTGGTGGGTGTGGGCGTCTCCACGGTCCTGATGAACCTCACCGTCTGGATGCTCACCCTCGGCGAGGTCAACGACAGCGGCCGGGCCATGGTCTGGATCGCGGGTTCCCTGAGCATGCGGACCTGGGCGCACGCCGTTCCGGTCGCGATCGCCCTGGCCGTCCTGCTGCCGCTGGCCCTGGTCGCCGCGCGCACCCTGGACGCCCTGTCCTTCAGCGACGACGTCACCCGAAGCCTGGGCGTGCGCCTGGAACCGGCCCGCACCGGCATGCTGGTCCTGGCCGTGCTGCTGGCGGCCTTCGGCACCTCGGCGGCCGGACCCATCCTGTTCGTGTCCCTGGCAGCCCCGCAGATCGCCCTGAGACTGGGCCGCACCGCGCGCCCGCCCGTCCTGCTCTCGGCCCTGGTCGGTGCCGCCCTGGTGGCCGCCGCCGATCTGGCGGCCCGCAACCTCTTCGGCACCGTCCAGCTCCCGGTCGGCATCGTCACCGGCTGCCTGGGCGCCCTCTACCTCGTGTACCTGCTCGTCCGCGGCAACCGAAAGGTCCAGGCGTGACCACTCAGAAGACCCCTCCCGCCCCGGCCACGGCATCGGACACGCCCCCCACACGGCTCGGTGCCCGCGGCCTCACGCTGGCCTACGACGAGCGCGCCATCGTCGACGGCCTGGACACCGACATCGTCGGGGGCACCGTCACCTGCGTGATCGGCCCCAACGGCTGCGGAAAATCCACGCTGCTGCGTGCCCTGGGCCGCCTCATGCGCCCGCGCGCCGGAGTGGTGGAGCTCGACGGCCGCGACATCCACCAGGTGCCCACCCGCGAGGTCGCCCAGGTGCTGGGCGTCCTCCCGCAGCAGCCGACCGCGCCCGAGGGCCTCACCGTCGCCGACCTCGTCGCCCGCGGCCGCCACCCCTCCCAGCGCTGGTACCGGCAGTGGTCGGGCGACGACCACCAGGCGGTGTCCGCCGCCCTGGAACAGACCGGTCTGCTGGAGTTCGCCGACACTCCGCTCCAGGAGCTGTCCGGCGGTCAGCGCCAACGCGCGTGGATCTCGATGGTCCTCGCCCAGGGCACGGACCTCCTCTTGCTGGACGAACCCACCACCTTTCTGGACCTGGTCCACCAGGTGGACGTCCTGGACCTGGTCCGCGACCTGCACCAGCAGGGCGGCCGCACGATCGTGATGGTCCTGCACGACCTGAACCTGGCCGCTCGCTACGCCGACACGATCATCACCATGCGAGACGGACGGGTGGTGGCCAGCGGAACCCCCGCCGAGGTCCTCACCCCCGAACTCCTGCGCGAGGCCTTCGACCTGGATGCCGTCGTCACCGAGGACCCGGTATCGGGCGGCCCCCTCATCGTTCCGGTCGGCCGCGCGCGACACTGAGGCTCACCGGTCGGGGCCCTCACCCGGAGACCGATCGCGGGCTTCGTCCCGGCCTGACGGAGCCCGCGCCGTCTGGCGGGGGTTAGGCGACGGCTGAGGGGGAGCCGTCCAGGACCTCCAGCAGCACGTCGACGTAGTCGGTGATGATGCCGTCCACACCCCAGTCGATCGCTCGCTGCATGCCCTCGCGGTCGTTGATCGTGTAGGTGTGGACCTCCATGCCCGCCTCATGCACGGCTTGGACGTAGTCGCCGTCGATCCGGTTGTGGTTCGGATTGACCTGGTCGGCCCACGAGTAGTCCTCGAGCTCGTCCACGGGCACGACCCCCAACAGCCCGTGCGGGACATGGCGCGGGTAGAGCTCGCGTGAACTCTCCACGACCTCCCAGTTGAAGTCCTGGATCGCCAGGCGGTCATATCCGGGCTTCCCGGGCAGCGACCCCGGCGAGAGGAACCACGGGTTCCTGTGGAGGACCTCGGCGATGTCCACCTCGATGCCGGGGTGGTTCGCGGACGCCTTGATCTCCAGGAGGAAACCGAGGCGCAGCTTCTTCATGAGGTCCAGCCCCTCCTGCAGGGTGGGCACCGGCTCGCCCTCGAACTCCTCGCCGAACCAGGATCCGGCGTCGAGCTCGCGGATCTCCGCCAAGGTGAAGTCGCCGACAGCGTAGGAGTCCCGGTCCGGATAGACCTCTTCGACGTTCGTGGTCCGGGTCAGGTCCACGTCGTGCATGAAGACGAGCTCACCGTCCGCGGTGCGCTGCACGTCGGTCTCGACGGTACTCGCGCCGAGTTCGGCGGCCACCTCGATGGCCGCGAGGGTGTTCTCCGGAGCGTAACCGGATGCTCCGCGGTGGGCGACGTCCAGGACATCCGGGCCGTGCGGCGGACCGGGGGGACCGGCGGTCGCGGAGTCGGCGCTCGCCGCACCCGCGAAACCGAAAACGGCCATCGCGGATCCGGCGGCCAGGGCCGCGGCGCAACGCAGCGCGGTTCGGCGCATCACATCGCTGCTGGGACGGGGGTGGGGGTAACCAGCAATGATCCGGGAGGTATCAGGCACAGTGCTCCTCTGATTACGGCAGGACAAAATGACCCGGTGTTCTTCGCCCGGATCCGCCTCCGCTGCCAATCCTGTTTTCTCTCGGCCGGGCAGTCCGCCAAGAAGCGAACAACCCGGACGCGGTAGGAGATCGCCCGGGCATTCGCAAATCAATACCCGGAACGCACTTCCCACCGTCGCTCCATTGATTGACACCGGCGTGTCCTGTGGGAGAACTCCGTCTGGAGGAGCGGGGAACGCCCAATCGTCCCGACCCCCGTGCGGTGCGTCCATGGAGAAGGCGGCCGTGGCCGGGCCAGCCACGAACTGCCTTCGCGCGAGGAGCGGGCACTGGTGTCCACTGCCTCTCGTCTCTGTCAGGTCGGCGGTTGCGGACGTCCGTCAATTCGAGCCCCAGCTCGACGGGCATGGAAGTCGCCGGCGTCCCGGGCCGCCTCATGCGCCCGCGCGCCAGCGTCGTGGAACTCGGCGGTCGCGACGTCCCCGGGCCCCGCCGGGGACGTCGCCCGGCTGCTGGGCCGCCACCCCACCACCGCGACACGGGGAGCACGTCAGCGCGCGCCTGGGTGGAAACCGCGAGGAAACACGCGGGGCCGACCTGGGCGAGGCTGGTGGACGTTCGTGAGCGGGTAGGCGAGGATCACCACAAGGTCCGACGGTGAGTGTTCATGCAACTACTCTATGCGACTATTCCTGACATCCGGGGGGAGTTGTAGGTGCGTTCACCCGGGTTTCACCGGAGAGTGTGAAACCTCGGCCAGGGTCGTGAGCGACCAGGCAGGACCTCCTGCACGATCGCTTCCGCGCCCCTGAGCGGAGCCCCGCAGCCCGTGCCGGGGCGCGTGAGCGGTCACGATCCCCGAGGAGAACGTGTGACCCCATCCGCGCCCCGCCGCCGACTCCTGCCCCTGCTCGGAGTCGGGGGTGGACGTTCCCCCAAGACCTGCGAGTACCGCTGTGGCAACGCCTGTTTCCACCCCGCGCCCAACAAGAGCGACAACGCCTACTTCGGTGACATCTTCCAGGGCGTGCTCTCCCGCCGCACCGCGCTCAAGGGCGCCGCGGTCGGCGCCGGGGCCAGTGCCCTGGGACTGGCGGCCCTGAGCCCGGCCGCCGCGGAAAGAGGCCCCAACCGTCCGCACCCCTCGCCGCGCCCCACCTTCAAGAGCGTCCAGCCCAACAACCTGGACCAGGTCTCCGTTCCCGGAGGCTACGACCACCACGTCATCATCCGCTGGGGCGACCCGGTGCTGCCCGGAGCTCCCGAGTTCGACTTCGAGAACCAGACCGGCGAGGCCCAGGCCCAGCAGTTCGGCTACAACTGCGACTACGTCGGCTTCTTCACCCTCGACGACGACCACGGGCTGCTGTGGGTCAACCACGAGTACACCAACGAGGGGTTGATGTTCGCGGGCTACTCCGGCGGCGGGGACGCCGACCTGGAGTGGATCCGCGTGGCGATGGCCGCCCACGGCGGCTCGGTGGTCGAGCTGGAGCGGGTGTACGGCACCGGCCAGTGGAAACTGGTGACCGAGGGAGCGCGCTCCTTCAACCGCCGCATCACGCCCGACACCCCGTTCCGCGTAGCCGGTCCCGCAGCCGGGCACCAGCTACTGCGCACCGAGGCCGACCCTGAGGGAACCCGTGTCCTGGGCACCCTCAACAACTGCGCGGGCGGCATGACGCCCTGGGGCACCATCCTCAGCGGCGAGGAGAACTTCCACCAGTACTTCGTCGGCGCCCCGGCCACCGAGGCGAACTCCCGCTACGGCCTCCGGAGCGGATACAGCGGCCGACGCTGGGACCGCGTCGACGAGCGCTTCGACCTGGCCAAGCACCCCAACGAGGCCAACCGCTTCGGCTACATCGTGGAGATCGACCCGCACGACCCGGACTCCACCCCAGTCAAGCGCACCATGTTGGGCCGGTTCAAGCACGAGGGCGCCAACGTCAACCTCACCGAGGACGGCCGGGTGGCCGCCTACATGGGTGACGACGAGCGCTTCGACTACATGTACAAGTTCGTCAGCGCCAAGAAGTTCGTCGAGGGATCCCGCAAGCACAACATGACGCTGCTGGACACCGGAACGCTGTACGTGGCCCGTCTGGAGGGCAACAGCCCCGAGGAGGAGATCGACGGTAGCGGCACTCTGCCCTCGGACGGCGAGTTCGACGGCACCGGTGAGTGGATTCCGCTGTGCACCGACACCGAGAGCTTCGTCGAGGGCTTCTCCGTGGCGGAGGTGCTGATCCACACCCGCCTGGCAGCCGACAAGGTCGGTCCCACCAAGATGGACCGCCCCGAGGACTTCGAGCCCAGCCCGGCCACCGGCAAGGTCTACTGCGCCCTGACCAACAACAGCGCTCGGGAGCCCGGCCAGGCCGACGAGCCCAACCCGCGCGGCCCCAACAAGTACGGTCACATCCTGGAGATCATCGAGGACGGAGCGGACTCCGCCGCCACCACCTTCACCTGGAACGTGCCCATCGTCTGCGGGAACCCCGAGGACGAGGACACCTACTACGCCGGGTACGACAAGTCCAAGGTCATGCCGATCTCGGCCCCCGACAACGTGGCCTTCGACAAGCAGGGCAACCTGTGGATCGCCACCGACGGCCAGCCGGGGAGCCTGGGCATCAACGACGCCCTGCACGTGGTTCCGATGGAGGGGCGCTTCCGCGGCGAGCTGAAGACCTTCGCCACCGTCCCGTTCGAGGCCGAGACCTGCGGGCCGCTGATCACCGAGGACCAGAAGACCGTCTTCCTCGCCCCGCAGCACCCGGGTGAGAACGGCACGGTGGAGGCGCCCACCAGCGTGTGGCCCGACGGGGACTTCCCGCGCCCGTCGGTCGTGTGCGCCTGGCACAAGGGCGGCCGCGACATCGGTACCTGATCCCGGCCCCCGGGGGCGTGCGGCCGGCACGCCCCCGGGGCCGGTTTGCTTACCAACCCGGGATGATCTTGCTACCAGAAGCGAAATCGGCGCCTTGGACTGGTAGCAAGATCACCGGAGTTGAGGGGGATCCTTCTAGTAGTACTTTGTTAAGTACCTGATTTTCCAGCGTGGCTCCGCCATGATGGACGGGTGGACCTGGACGCTGTGGAAGAACTCCGCGAAGACCTCGACGCTTTCTGCGCCGAGGTCTTCGCCTCCATCCCTCGCCGTGATAGCCGTCAGTGGGGCGGGTGTTACCTGCGTGGACTGATGCTGGACGGACGCCGTAAGTCCATCCAACCCATGGCCGAACGGCTCCCTGACGGCAATATGCAGGCATTGCAGCAGTTCGTGGCCTCCTCCCCCTGGGAGCACACCCCGGTCCGGCGTCGGATCGCCACCAAGGTGAGCCAGGCCATCAACCCCGATGCGTGGGTGATCGACGACACCTCCTTTCCCAAGGCCGGGAACCACTCAGCGGGGGCGGTGCGCCAGTGGTGCGGTGCTTTGGGCAAGAAGTCGTTGTGCCAGGTGGGGGTGAGCCTGCACGCGGTCACCGACGCCGCCTCGGTCCCCTTGGACTGGCGGTTGTTCCTGCCCAAGGAGTGGGCTGATCCGGCCGATGCCCGCCGAGCCAAGACCGGCATCCCCGACGGAGTGGGGCATCGGGAGAAATGGCGTCTGGCCCTGGACATGATCGACCAGGCCCGCTCCTGGGGGCTCCAGGACCAGGTAGTAGTGGCCGACGCGGGATACGGGCAAAACCACGCTTTCCGCGAGGGGCTGGCCGAGCGTGGTTTGGACTACGTGGTCGCGGTGCGTGAAGACGTCAACGCCCACCCCGGCCAGGCGGTTCCCCACCTCCCTGAACGGCGCAAAGGCAGGGGATGCCCGCCTCAGCCGCGCTACCGCACCCCGGCCCGCTCGCTTAAGGAGCTGGCTCTGGAACAGGGGCGTGGTGCGTTGCGGCGGTGCACTTGGCGGCAGGGGTCTCGTGGATCGATGCGGGGCCGGTTCCTGGTCATGGCGGTGCGTCCCGCTGGGGCCGCAGCTCACAAGGCCGCACTGGAGAAAGCGGGCGGCCGGTCGGGGTGGGACGGGGTGTTGCCGCCCGAGACGCTGATCGCTGAATGGCCGCCCCATCACGAAGCCCCGACTGATTACTGGTTGTCCAGTCTGCCCGCGGACACCGTGTTGCGGCACCTGGTGCGTCTGGCCAAGATCCGGTGGCGCATCGAGCACGACTACCGCGAGCTCAAGCACGGTTTGGGGTTGGATCACTACGAGGGGCGGACCTGGCGGGGCTGGCACCACCACGTCACCCTGGTCACCGCTGCTCAGGCCTTCCTCACCCTGCGAAGACTCGACCCAAAAACGCAGACGTCGGTCTGAGTCTGTACCAGGTCCTGGAGGCGCTCCAGGGGGTGCTGCTGTGCTGGACCGGCGTGTGTTCCACCTGCCAACGGCCACTCGCACAGCAGCACCCACCCGACACGAGTTAACAAAGTACTACTAGAGCACCCGCTCGAAACACAGTGAGGTGGGCTCGTCCGCGTAGGCCCCGAAGGGGGCGATGGGCGTGTAACCCGACCTCGTGTAGAAGCGCACCGCGTCCGGTTGGCGGTCGCCGGTCTCCAGCCTCAGGCACTTCCAGTCCTGACCGCGCGCCCATTCCTCCAGGGCGTGCAGCAACACGGTGGCCGCCCCTGAGCCGCGGCTCTCCGGCAGCACGTACATCCTCTTGACCTCGCCGACCCCGTCGCCCAGGTCGCGCAGGCCGCCGCAGCCCACGGCGGTTCCGGCGTCGTCGCGCACCACCGCGAACACCGCGATGTCGTCGGCGGAGGGCGGGGTGCCCGGTTCGGAGTCGGGGGTGCCGTAGCGTTCGGCGATCTCCCGCCGCTGGCCTGCGCGTAGTTCGGCGGCCTCGGGATGGTCCCAGGGGACCGGCTCAACGTTCATGCGCACGAGCATGCCGCAGCGATGTTTCCGTCATGTGAAAAGTCGTGCCGCCCCTCGGGCGGGGCCCAGCCCGAGGGGCTCAGGCCCCGGGGTCGGTGAGGGCCTCTCGCATCACCCGGAACTTGGACTCGGCCTCGGCGACCTCCGAGGCGGGGTCCGAACCCGCCACGATCCCGCCGCCCGCGTACAGCCGCGCGCGTGAACCGTCCACGTGGGCACAGCGCAGCGCGATCCCCCACTCGGAGTTGCCCGCGCCGTCGAGCCACCCCACGGGCCCGGCGTACCCGCCCCGGTCCATGCCCTCGACCTCGGCGATGAGCCGCATCGCCGTGCCGGTCGGGGTGCCGCCCACGGCGGCCGTGGGGTGCAGCGCGGCCACCGCGTCCAGCGCCGAGACCCCGGGGGCGAGCCGGGCGTGCGCGCGGGTGGCCAGGTGCTGGACGTTGGCGAGTTTGAGCAGGTGCGGCCAGGCGGGCACCACGAGCTCCTCGGCGAGCGGCTCCAACGCGGTGCGCAGCGAGTCCACCGCCAGCCCGTGTTCCTCGATGTCCTTGGCCGAGGCCAGCATCTCCTGGCCCAGCTGGTGGTCGGCCCCGGCGTCCTCGCCCCGGGGGCGGGTCCCGGCCAGGACCAGGGAGGTGAGCTGGTCACCCTCGCGGCGCAGTAGCAGCTCGGGGGTGGCCCCGACCATGCCGCCGACGGAGAAGGTGAAACAGGCGGGAAAGCGCGTGCGCAGCCGCTCCAGCAGCACGCGGACGTCGATGGGGGAGTCCGCCTCGGCGAAGGAGTCCCGGGCCAGCACGGCCTTCTCCAGCTCCCCGGCACGGATGCGCTCGACCGTTCCGGCCACCGCGCCCATCCACTCCTCACGGGTGAGCGACCCGGGCCGCCACTCCACGGGCCCGACCGGTCGGGGCGCCGAGTGGGGGCGCAGCAGCTCCTCGGGGTGCGCGCCGGGTTCGTCGGTGACGGTGGTCAGCCAGGTACGCCCCTCCCGGCGGCCCACGACCACGCGCGGCACGATCAGCGCCGAACCCCGCGAGGTGGGCGTGAACGTGAACGTGCCGAAGGTGACCAGGCCGGTGCCGGGCAGGTTCACCTCGTCCTCGACCTCGGCGTGCTCCAGCAAGCCGTGCACCCAGGCGGTCGCCTCGACGAACCGGGTGGTGTCGGTGGGCGGGGTGCCCTCGGGCTGCGGCGCCGGGTCCAAGCGGGTGGCCTCACCCCAGCCCACTATGCCGTCGTCGCCGGTCAGCCAGGCCAGAGGGGTGCCGGCGGGCAGACGTTGGACGAGGCTGTCGGCCCGGTCGCGCAGGGGGACGGTACGGACGAACAGCTTCGGTGGGCTCAGCTCGGTGTTCACGGGACCCGATTCTAGGACCCGGGGTACGGGCCTCCGGCCATGCCCTCGGGGGGTCGCGCTCCGCCCGGTTCCCTTCGCCGTGGCCCGGAGTGCGCCCTCCTCCACGCTCTGTTCCCGGCACGGATCGCAGGGGGAGGGGATTCTTTGCTCTCCGGAGGGTGTGGGGAGCCCGAGGCCCCTAGCCAACGGTGCTTCGTTGACCTGCGAAAACATTCCCGTGGGACATGATGTGCGACGTTATCCACACATTGGCCGAATCGTGTCCGAAAATTGACATCTTCGTCTACTCTGGGTCGCGGCGCGGCGCCAGGGGGACGGCGGTGCGCGAACTTCTCAGAGGAGAACTGTTGATGCGTTCCATGGCACGGGCCGTGACCACGCCGCGCGCCGGGGCCCGGTGGGCGGCGGCAGCCGCCGCGACCACTGTGCTGTTGGCCGGATGCTCCACCAAGGAGAGCGGTTCCGAGGCCGACACCCCCGCACCCGGCGGAGAGGGCATCGCCGCCCCCGCCACCTGCGGCACCGACGGCGACAAGCGCGAGATGCGGGGCGCTTGGCTCACCACCGTCCGCAACATCGACTGGCCCTCCGAGCCGGGCCTGTCCGCCGACGAGCAGAAGGCCGAACTCGACCAGTGGCTGGACGAGTCCGTCGAGATGGGCCTGAACGCCGTCTTCCTGCACGCGCGGCCCACCGCCGACGCGGTGTACGACTCCGAGCTGGAGCCCTGGGCCCGCTACCTCACCGGTGAGCAGGGCGGGGACCCCGGCTACGACCCGCTCGAGTACGCGGTCGAGGAGGCCCACAAGCGCGGCCTGGAAATGCACGCCTGGTTCAACCCGTACCGCGTGGGCCTGCAGGACCCGGACATCGAGAACCTCGCCGACGACCACCCCGTCAAGCAGAACCCCGACTGGCTGGTCGACTTCGGCAAGGAGGCCTACGTCGACCCGGGCAACCCCGAGGTCCGCGAGTGGGTCACCGCCGTCATCATGGACGTGGTCGAGCGCTACGACATCGACGGCATGCACTTCGACGACTTCTTCTACCCCTACCCGCAGGACGGTGCGACCTTCGACGACGACGCCAGCTGGGAGGCGCACGGCGGCGACTTCGACGATCGCGGCGACTGGCGCCGGGACAACGTCGACCAGCTCATGCGTGACGTACACGGCCAGATCCAGGAGACCAAGCCCTGGGTGAGCTTCGGCGTCTCCCCGTTCGGCATCTGGCGCAACGACGCCACCGACCCCAGCGGCTCGCCCAGCTCTGGTCTGCAGTCCTACGACGCCCAGTACGCGGACACCCGTACGTGGATCCAGGAAGGCACCATCGACTACGTCGCTCCCCAGCTGTACTGGGAGCGGGGCTTCTCCACCGCCGACTACGAGGCCCTGACCGACTGGTGGGCCAACGAGGTCGAGGGCACCGACGTCGACCTGTACGTGGGCCAGGGCGCCTACCGCCTGGGTGAGAGCGGCTGGACCGGCGACGACGCGCTGAGTACCCAGCTCGACTACTCGAGTGAGAACGAGCAGGTCATGGGGGACATCTACTTCTCCATCAAGAGCATGCGGGACAACCCCGACGCGGTGAACCACCTGCTGGACAACCACTACGCCCAGCCCGCGCTGCCCCCGGTGATCGACTCGCCCGAGGGTGAGGGGCCCCGGGTCGGCGCGCCGACCGGGGTCACCGCCCAGGCCGGGGACGAGACTGTCGAGGTCGAGTGGCAGGCCATCGAGGGCGCCCGCTTCTACGCGGTCTACCGCCTGCCCGCCGAGGCCGCCCAGGCCCTGGAAGGCGGCGATGACGAGGCCTACTGCGCTGCGCTGGCCCCGGAGAACCTGGTCGGCATGACCGGTGAGTCCGCCCTGACCGACAGCTCTCCCCTGGAGGACGGCGCCGGCTACGTGGTCACCGCCCTGGACGACTACCGGGCCGAGGGGCCGGTCAGCGAGATCGCGGACCCGCGCAGCTGACCGACAGGCCACACGGGGCCACGCGGCACCACCGGACAGAGCAGCAGGCCGAACGGGCCCGCTCCCACACACGGGGGCGGGCCCGTTTCCGTGCGTCCAGCTGTCGGATCAGCACTGTCACATCCACCAAATGACCGGTGAAAAAGTTATGATTTGCTAGGCATAGAAACATAACCCCCTTGCATTTGCGAGTAGTAGGTTCTCCACATGCCGACCTTCCAGATCAGCGAGGCCGCCGACCTGCTCGGTGTCAGCGCCGATACCGTACGCCGCTGGGTCGACTCCGGCCGTCTGGCCGCCACCCGCGACGCCTCCGGACGCCGCCAGCTGGACGGTGCCGAACTCGCGGCGTTCATGCGGGCAGGGGCCGACGACGACCCCGGCCGTCGTGTCTCCTCCGCCCGCAACCGCTTCCAGGGCCTGGTCACCAACGTGATCCGCGACCACGTCATGGCCGCCGTCGAGATCCAGGCCGGACCGCACCGGGTGCTCTCCCTGATGAGCCGCGAGGCCGCGGACGAGCTCGGCCTGGAGGTCGGAAGCCTGGCCACGGCCGTGGTCAAGTCCACGAACGTCATCATCGAGACCACCGGAGAACACCATGCGTGAGACCGCCCCCAGCCGTCCCGCACACCGCTTCACCGGTCGCCGCCACGGACCGGCCACCGGGCTCGCCGCCGCCAGTGCCCTCGTCGTCGTCCTGACCGCCTGCGGCGCCGAGGACACCGGGCCCGGCGAGGCCGCTGAGGAGAACGGGGACGGCGGCGTCCTGAGCGGTGAGCTCACCGTCATGGCCGCCGCCTCCCTCACCGACGTCTTCGCCGAGATCGCCGAGGACTTCGAGGAGCGGTACCCCGACGTCGAGATCACCCTCAACTTCGCGGGCAGCAGCGAACTGGCCCAGCAGATCAACTCCGGCGCGCCCGCCGACGTGCTCGCCGCCGCCGACACCTCCACCATGGAGCAGGTCGTGGAGGGCGAGGGCCTGGACGCCGACTGGGCCGCCGAGAACGGCGAGAACGGGCTGGTCTTCGCCACCAACACCCTCCAGATCGCCGTACCGCCGGAAAACCCCGCCGGGATCGAGAGCCTGGCGGACCTGGCCGGGGACGACGTGCAGGTGGCCTTCTGCGCGGAGGAGGTGCCCTGCGGTTCAGCCACGGCGGCCGCCCTGGAGGCCTCCGGCCTGGACGTCACCCCGGTCACCTACGAGGAAGACGTCCGCTCGGTGCTGACCAAGGTCGAGATGAACGAGGTCGACGCCGGACTGGTCTACGTCACGGACGTCACCTCCGCCGAGGGCAGGGTCGAGGGCCTGGACTTCCCCGAGGCCGAGGAAGCGATCAACGGCTACCCGATCGGCGTGCTCGCCAACTCCGCCGACCCCGAGCTCGCCGCCGCCTGGATCGAGGCGGTCACCTCCGCCGGGGGCGCGGCCGTCCTCGACGACGCGGGCTTCGGTGCCCCGTGACCAGCGCCGCACCCAGCCGGTCCGGGAGCGCCGGGAGCGCGCCCACACCGCGCACGCGCGCCTCCCGGGCCAAGACCGGCCGGATCCCCTGGATCCTCGTACTCCCCGCGGTCGTCGGTGTCCTCTTCCTGGTCCTGCCCTTCGCGGGGATGCTCATCCGCGCGCCCTGGACCACCATGGGCGCCCGCATCACCGACCCCGACGTGCTCGCCGCCCTGTGGCTGTCACTGTCCACCGCCACCGTGGCCACCGTCGTCTCGCTGATCCTCGGCGTCCCCTTGGCCTGGCTGCTGGCCCGTACCGAGTTCCCCGGCCGCCGGTTCGTGCGAGCCCTGGTCACCGTCCCCCTGGTGATCCCGCCGGTGGTGGGTGGTGTGGCCCTGCTGATCGTGCTGGGCCGCAACGGGCTGGTCGGCCAGTACCTGGACGCCTGGTTCGGGCTGACCCTGCCCTTCACCTCCGCCGCCGTGGTCATCGCTCAGGTGTTCGTGGCCATGCCCTTCCTGGTGATCAGCGTGGAGGGCGCCCTGCGCGGGGCCGACCGCCGCTACGAGGAGGCCGCGGCCACCCTCGGCGCCAGCCGCGTCACGATCTTCACCCGCGTCACCCTTCCCATGGTCCTGCCCGGTATCGGCGCCGGAGCGGTGCTGTGCTGGGCGCGCGCCCTCGGTGAGTTCGGGGCGACCATCACCTTCGCCGGGAACTTCCCCGGCACCACCCAGACCATGCCGCTGGCGGTGTACATGGCCATGCAGCGCGACCCCGAGGCGGCGATCGTGCTCAGCCTGGTTCTGCTCCTGGTGACCCTGGTGGTCCTGGCCGCCCTGCGCGAGAGGTGGATGAACGCCGCATGAGGCCGACAGACCAGACAGCCGACCCCGCCGCGAATCCGGCCCCCACCGTTCCCGCCCTCGATGCCGAGCTGCGCGTGCGGCGCGGCGACTTCACCCTCGACGTGAGCCTGACCGCCGAACCGGGGGAGATCCTCGCCCTGCTGGGCCCCAACGGCGCGGGCAAGTCCTCGGCGCTGCGCGCCCTGGCCGGGCTGGTCCCGCTGACCGGCGGGCGCGTGCTCGTGGACGGCGCGGACGAGACCACCACCACAGTCGAGCGCCGCCCCATCGGCATGGTCTTCCAGGACTATCTGCTCTTCGAGCACATGAGCGCGCTGGAGAACGTCGCCTTCGGTCCGCGCTGCCAGGGCGCGGGCAGGTCCGAGGCGCGTGCCCGGGCCGGTGAGCTGCTCGAACACATGGACCTGGGCGCGCACGCCCAGTCGAAACCCCGGCAGCTCTCCGGCGGGCAGGCCCAGCGGGTCGCCCTGGCCCGCGCGCTGGCGGTCCGCCCGCGGCTACTCCTGTTGGACGAGCCGATGGCGGCGCTGGACGCCAGCACCCGTATCGACGTCCGGTCCCGCCTGCGCCATCTGCTGGAGGACTTCGACGGTGTGACGGTGCTGGTCACCCACGACCCGCTGGACGCCATGGTGCTGGCCGACCGCATCGCGGTGATCGAGTCGGGGCGGGTCGTACAGCGGGGCGAGCCCGCCGAGGTGGCGCGGCGGCCGCGGACCTCCTATGTCGCCCGGCTGGTCGGGCTCAACCTCTTCCAGGGGCGGGGCGAGGGGGAGACGGTGGTCCTGGAGGGCCAGGACCCGGGCGAAGCCGCGGAGGAGCGGACCTGCGACGGTCCTGCTCTGGTGACGGTGCGCGAGCCGCACCACGGCCCTGCCCTGGTGGCCTTCCCGCCGCGCGCGGTGGCCCTGTACCCGGAGCACCCGCACGGCAGCACGCGCAACGTGTGGCGGCTGACCGTGGACGGGATCGAACGCTTCGGCGACCAGGTCCGGGTACACCTGGACGGGCCGCCGTCCCTGGTCGCGGACATCACCCCAGCGGCCCTGGCCGAACTCGGACTTTCTCGAGGCGACACGGTCTGGGCGGGGGTCAAGGCCTCCGAGGTCGAGTGCTATCCGGGTTGACCCGCTTGACCTGGGCTGACCCGGGTCTCAGGACCCTCGTCCCCCACCTGGTGACATAGGGCTCTCGCATGCTGGAACAAACTGGGCTTTTCTGTCCCAACCGCGAAAAACAGGTACGGAAATCCTGTGGACACTTGGATATCCGACCCTCACCCGGGGGAGACTGTAGGACACCCGGTGACGACAGTCCTTCCCCCTGCGGTCGAGGAGGGTTCCATGTCCCTGAGAGAGCACGAGCGCAGAATCCTCGCGCAGATAGAGAAGCAGCTCAGCGAGGATGCTCCTGAGCTCGCCGGACGCCTGGAGGCCTTCGGAACCGACGACCCCGACGCCCCGGCCGACCCGGGGCTGCGGAGCTGGAAACCGTGGGTCGCCTGCGGGCTGATCGCGGCGGTCACCGCGGGGTTGCTCGTCCTGCTGTTCGTGCTCACACCGAGCGCACCGCAGCCGGAGAACCCGCGGCCCGCCGAGACCTCGCAGAACACCGTGCCCGACCCCGTGCCGGAGGGCGACGCGGTCGACGGCCCACCCGAACCCGCCGAACCGGTCGGCTGACCCTCGCGCCCGCGTCCCCGGGATCCGGCAGGAAGCCCGGCGGGCTCGGGCCACGGATGTGAGCGTACGGGAAGGGCCCCGCCCGGAGCACCGGTGTATCTGAACTGGTCCCCGATAGTTGGACCGGCTAACTAAAGGTTAGGCCGCCAGGGCCTGAGCTCGGTACTGCACCGGGCTCAGGCCCTCAAGATAGCTATGGACGCGTTCGTGGTTGAACCAGGCGATGTACTCATCCAGCCCTGCGGTGAACTCCTCGACGGTCTCGAACTCGGAGTGGGTGAAGAACTCCTCCTTCAGGTGACCGAAGAAACTCTCGATCACCGCGTTGTCCAGACAGTTGCCCTTGCGCGACATCGACTGAAGACCGTCGACCCCGGCGAGCAGCCGCCGCCAGGACACGTGCTGATACTGAAACCCCTGGTCGGAGTGGACCAGCGGGCTCTGACCAGGGGGCAGGGTCTTCAACGCCTCCCGCAAGGAGGTGTTGGTCAACTCCAGGTTCGGTGACAGAGCGGCCGTGTAGGAGATGATCTGCCGGTCGAACAGGTCCATGACCGGTGACAGGTAGACCTTGTGGCCCGCGACGGCGAACTCGCTCACGTCGGTCACCCATTTCTGGTTCGGCCCCTGCGCGGTGAAGTCACGCTCCAGCAGGTTCGGCGCCACCTGGCCCGCCTGGCCCCGGTAGGAGCCGTAGGGCTTCTTGCGGCGCACCCGGCAGACCAGGCCCAGCTGGTTCATGAGCTTGAGTACGGTCTTCTTCGCTACCCGCCACCCCTTCTTGAGGAGCTGGTCATGGATCCGGCGGTGCCCGTAGCGGCCCTTGTTCTTGTCGAAGAGCTGCCTGATCTGGGCCTTGAGCGCTGCGTGGGGATCCGGGGTTTGGAGTCGGGCCTGGTGGTAGAAGAACGTGGAGCGGGCCAGCCCAGCAACCCGCAGCAGCACGTCCAATCGGTGTTCGGCCTTGAGGGCGACCACAGCGTGAACCCTCACTCTGGTGGATGTTCCCTCAAGGCCCGCACTTTTCCCAGGTAGGCGTTCTGGGCACGCAGGAGCTCGTTCTCACGGCGTAGTCGTTCCAGCTCTGAGGCTGGCTCTTGTGGTGCGCTCTTGGGCGGGCGTCCTCGCTGCTTGGGGCGTAGCCCTTCTGAGCCCTGGGTGCGGTAGGTGCGCACCCACGATTCCAGCAGCTTGGGTGAGGACAGTTCCAGTTCCTTGGCCAGCTCGGTCTTGGGCTCGCCCGCCAGGAGGCGGCGCACCGCCTCGACCTTGAACTCGAAGGAGTAGGACTTCTTCGCTTGTTTGGTCACCAGCGCTCCCGGGCCGTGGATCCGCCACCGTCGGTACAGGCTTCGGACCGCCCATCGCGAGACCCCCAGAGAGGCCGCTACCGCGTGATCGGCTCTGCCTTGCTCGAACAACGCTATCGCTTGGTGGCGTTGGTCCTGGGTGAGTGAGCTGTTCGCTCTCATGGGACTGCTCCCTGGTCGATGGAACTGGATTTCCAGTCCAACTTCCAGGGAGCAGTTCAATCCGGATGCTCTGGACGGGGCCTTCACCGCCTCTTCGGTCCCTCAGAGGGCATTGGTGAAATCGGCGGCCAGCGGACCGGCCACGGACCCGCCGCCGCCTCCGCCCTCCACCACGATCGCGAAGGCGACGTCGCCCTTGTAGCCGACCATCCAGGCGTGGGTGGGCAGCTCGTCGTCCTCGTCCGGGGTGCCGTACTCGGCACTGCCCGTCTTGCCGTACACCTCGCCCTGGAAACCGGCGTCCTTGGCGGTGCCTTCGGTGATCACGGCGCGCATCATAGGCCGGATGGCCTCCGCGTTGGCGATCGGCTTGGGCTCGGGCGGGTCCTGCCTGGCGGGTTCGGTGACCAGTACGGGGTGGCGCCAGGAACCGTCGGCGATCGCCGACGGCACCGTCGCCATGTGCAGCGGTGAGGTGAGGACCTGGCCTTGGCCGATGCCCTGTGCGCCCATCATGACGACACCCTCAGCGACGGGGAAACTCGGTTCGAGCGTGGTCACACCGAGGTCCAGAGGGGAGTTCATGCCGAACTGCTCGGCGCTCGCCTGGAGGCTGTCCGCGCTCAACCGCTGGCCGATCTCGTGTACCAGGGCGGTGTTGCAGGAGGTCGCGAACGCCTCGGTCACCGACTGCTCACCGTGCTCGGCGCCACCGGCGTTGACGAACGTCCAGCCGCCCGGATCGTACTCCTCGGGGCAGTTCATGGTGGCGTCCGCGGACAAGCCGTTGTCCAGCAGCGCGCTGTAGGTGACGATCTTGAAGGACGAACCTGGCGCGTACTGGCCCTCGAAGGCCCGGTTGAACCCGCCGGGCACGTTCACCACCGCCAGGATCTCACCGGTGGAGGGGCGGATCGCCACCAGACCGGCGGGGTCCTCGGCGTCGATGATGGCGTTGGCCGCGGCGCTCTGGACGGTCATGTCGATGCTGGTGGTGATGGGCTCGCCGTCGGACCCGTCCAGGGTCGCGACGGTGTTCTCCTCGGTGGCCTCCAGGGAGTCACGGTCCTCGGCCTCGGCGGCGTCCACCATCACGATGGTGGTCGCGGCCTCACCGGCCAGCTGCTCCTCGTAGCTGCGCTGGAGCCCGCTCTTGCCGATGGTGTCGCCGACGCTGTAGGCCGGGCCGAGCCGCTCGACGTCGTCCTCGTCGGCCTCGCCCAGCTCACCCACGATCATCTGCAGGGAACCGGAGATGTCCGGGCTGTCCAAGCGGGTGCCGTCGGCGGCCTGGATCTGGCCGCGCTCGCCCCATACGGCGGTCCGGGCCAGGACCTGGCCCTCGCCGAGTCCGGGGTAGGCGACCTCGGGCGAGAACTCGACCAGCCACTCGCCGTCCTCCCGCACCAGCGGGAGCTCACCCTCCCAACCCCAGTCGTCGGCGTTGGTCAGCGACACGGTCACCTCGTAGGGGGCGCTGCCGGTGCTGCCCTCCGTGGTGGGTGCGCCGACCTCGACCGCGACCCCGTCCACGCCCAGTCCGGTGTCGATCCCGGCGAGGGTCTGCTCGGCGTCGCCACCGGTGGTCACCGCGGCCAGGCGCGCGTAGTCCTGGTCCTCCCAGGCGGCCTTGTACTCGGCCGTGGCCTCCTCGGGTTGGGGCAGCGTGTACACGTACCACCCCGCGGCGCCGCCGGCCAGTGCCAGCACGAGCACGGTCGCGACCACACCGATGATCAGCCCGCGGCGGGACTTCTTCCGGGGCGGCGGCGGACCGGGGTCGTAGTCGTCGTAGTCGTCGTCATAGGGGTCGTCCGGGCCCTGGGGGCCACCGGGGCCACCGGGGCCGCCCCGGCCGCCGGAGGCCGTGCCACCCGGACCGCTGTAGAGGAACCCGTAGCTGTCGCTGCGGTTCTCACCCTCACCAGGGGCGGGCCCGGCGGGCGGCTCCGGAGCGGAACCGGGGTAGGGGGTGTCGCCCGCGTAGGCGGGCTGACCCCCGTACGGGGTCTCCCATGCCTCGGGGGAGGCCCCGGCGCTCTGCTTCCCCTGCTCCTCGTAGCCCTGCTGCCCGTAGCCCTGAGCGGCCTGGGCCCAGTCCTGCTGCTGCCCGGCACCGGGGTCGTTCCAGCTCTCCTGGGCGGGTTTGGGCTCGACAGGGGTGCCCCACGGCTCGCGGGGTTCTTCGGCGGGTCGTTCCCAGGGTTCGGGGGAGGCCTGCGGTTCCACCGGGGTGCCCCACTGTTCCGGAGGAGGCTGTGCCCCGGACGGTTCGTTCCAGCTCTCCTGGGACTCGGAGGGCTGTCCCCAGGACTCCTGGGCGGACCGCGGTTCCACGGGGGTCCCCCAAGGCTGGGGGGAGGCCTGCGGTTCCACCGAGGCGCCCGAGCTCTCCTGGGCGGGTTTGGGCTCGACGGGGGTACCCCAGGGCTCCTGCGGAGTCTGCGGTTCCATCGGCGGCGTGCCCCAGGACTCCTGGGATCGGGACCCCTGCGACCGGGGCTCCTCCTGGGCCTGGGCCGGTTCGTTCCAGCTCTCCTGGGCGGGTTCGGGCTCCACCGGGGTACCCCACGGCTCACGGGGCTCTTCGGCGGGGGTGCTCGTCCCGGACGCGGGAGGGGCTTCGGGCTCCGCCGGGCGCGGGCGGTCGAAGCTGAAGTTCCCGGTCTCCGTGGGGCGGGCCCCGGGAGGCCGCTGGGGGATTCGGTAGGGGTTCTCCGGGCGCGACCGATGCGCCTGTGTACCGTCCGAATCCTCGGGCGGCTCGGAGGAATCCGGCTGCCGGGGGGACCGTTCGTCCACGCCTGACCGTCCTTCGCTACGTTTCCTGGGGATACCACGATGCCCCGCTCCCACCTCGGTGGGAGCGGGGCACGAGGATGATGGTCGGCATGGCGGTCGCCTCTCGGCGCGGGGCACAACGGGGCTCCTGGCCGCCCGGTCTGCCCGCCCGCCTGGGGCGGGTGCCGGACGCGGTATTCCGCGAAGGCAATAGTTGAGGCCCGGGGGACACTTGCTACCACACCGACCAACAGTGACTCTAACCCATACGTCCGGGGAGTTGTTCCACGAATTATAAGAGAGTCACATGCGCAATCTCACGGTGCAGGACAGCGCGAATCGGGTAAAGACAAAGGGCCGGTCCCGCAAAGGGGTACGGGACCGGCCGGGAAGATCACACGAGGCCGTCAGGCCTGGCGTGCGATGCTGGTCTGTTCCTCACGGGTGAGCAGCTTGAGGCGCTTGCGGCCGCGTTCGGCGCCCAGCTCCTCCTCCCTGGCCTCGATCAGCTTCCAGCCCTCCCAGGTGGTGTACTCGACACCGCGCTCGGTGAGCAGGGCCTGGAAGGCCACCGGGTCCGGCTCGACGGCCGGGGTGAAGGAGTCGCGGTCGGCGACCAGGTTGGTCACGGTCTCCAGGGCGTCGCCCTTGGTGTGGCCGATGAGGCCGACCGGGCCGCGCTTGATCCAGCCGGTGGCGTAGACGCCGTCCACGTGCTCCTCGTCCAGGTCCAGGACCCGGCCCCCGGAGTTGGGGACGACGCCGCGTTCGTCGTCGAAGGGCAGGTCGGCCAGGGGCGAGCCCAGGTAGCCGATGGCGCGGTAGACGGCCTGGACCTCGGTCTCGACGAACTCGCCGGTGCCCTTGACGTTGCCGTCGCCGGTCAGCTCCATGCGCTCGGTGCGGATGGCGGTGACCTTGTCCTCGCCCAGGAGCGCCACGGGCGAGTGCAGGAAGTGCAGGTGCAGGCGGCGCTCGGCGCCGCGCTCGTCCCGGATCGCCCAGTTCTGCAGGACCTTGACGTTGGTCTTGACCTGGTTGGACTCCTCGCAGGCCTTGAGGCTGCCCTCGTCCATCTCGAAGTCCTCGGCGTAGACCAGGACCTCGACGCCGGGCTGCTTGTCCAGCTCGCGCAGCTCCATGGGGGTGGCCTTGCACTGGGCGATGCCGCGGCGGGCGAACACGTGCACGTCGGTGATCTGCTTGGCGCGCAGACCCTCGTAGACGTTGTCGGTGATGTCGGTGGTCAGCAGGTCGTCGGCGTCCTTGGCCAGGATGCGCGCGACGTCCACGGCCACGTTGCCCGCGCCGATCACGGCGACGCTGGTGCCGTCCACGTGCCAGGACGGGTTGACGTCCGGGTGGGAGTCGTACCAGAAGACGAAGTCGGCGGCGCCGTGGCTGCCGGGCAGGTCGACTCCGGGGATGTCCAGCGGGCGGTCGCGGTCGCTGCCGGTGGCGAAGATGACCGCGTCGTAGTGGCGGCGCAGGTCCTCCAGCTTGAGGTCCACGCCGTACTCGATGTTGCCGTAGAAGGTGATCTCCGGCTTGTCGAGGATCTTGTGCAGCGCACCCTGGATCTGCTTGATCCGGGGGTGGTCGGGGGCCACGCCGTAGCGGACCAGGCCGTAGGGCGAGGGCAGTTTGTCGAGGATGTCGATGCTGACGGACGTGCCGCACGCGGACAGGGTCTCGTCCTTGGTGAGCAGGTCCGCGGCGTAGATTCCCGCCGGGCCCGCACCCACGATTCCCACTCGCAGTGGTCGCGTCATCGCACAGCTCCAAGTCTTCGCGCCAGGGTCGGACGCCATAGGTAAGGCTTGCCTAATGTAACCGATGTGGCCACCGGAAAACCCCACTATAAGGGTAGGGAATTCTGCTCGCCCCGCCGGGGAGGCAGAAAGTCTGCGGATCGCCGCTCGAGGGCTGCGATTCAGGCAGGAGGCCGGGTTCGGGCTCGCCGAAAGGGCCTTCAGTGTGGGGTCAACGCCCCGTCAGGGCCGA
Organism: Nocardiopsis metallicus; assembly: GCF_014201115.1. Classification (GTDB taxonomy): domain Bacteria; phylum Actinomycetota; class Actinomycetes; order Streptosporangiales; family Streptosporangiaceae; genus Nocardiopsis; species Nocardiopsis metallicus. The sequence goes on along the minus strand of NZ_JACHDO010000001.1, from coordinate 2,422,363 downwards.
ATCAGCCCCGGGTCAGCTGTGGGGAAAGTCACTGCTGCTCGAGTTCGGCCTTGACCGAGGCAGCGTATCGGGCGATCTGCTCCTGCCCGGACAGTTTGGCGATCGCGTCCATGATGGCGTCGGTCGCCTCCCGCCGGGGTTTGGCCTTGTCCGCCCCGCCCTCCCAGGGGGAGAGGTCCACCGGTTCGCCGAAGCGCACGCCCACGCGGTTGAACGAGGGGACCTTGCGGCCGGGCGGCAGGATGCGCTGGGTGCCGGTGAGGGCGACCGGGACCACTGGAGCCCCCGTGCTCAGTGCCAGCCAGGCCAGGCCGGTCTGGCCCTTGTAGAGGCGGCCGTCGGGGGAGCGGGTGCCCTCGGGGAAGATTCCGAAGACCTCGCCGCCGTTGATCACGTCCAGGCTGTTGTTCATCGCCTCCTGGGAGCTCTGCCCCGGTCGGCGGTCCACCGAGACCGGGCCCAGCGCCTTCAGGGCCCGCGCCACGATCCTCTTCGCGAACGTGCTCTCGTCGAAGAGCTCCTTCTTGGCGATGAAGCGCACCGGCCGGGGGCAGGCCACCCCGATGAAGAGGGGGTCGATGATCGACAGGTGGTTGGCGGCCAGGATCACCGGACCCTGGTCGGGGACGTGCTGGGCGCCCTCCACCTTCTGCGGCCACACCAAGCGGCTGGCGGGTGCGACGACGGCCTTGGCCGCTCCGTACAGTGACACTATGAAGTCGCCCCTTCTCGGTGGGTCGCGGATGCGCGCGGGATCTACGGGATGTGCGGGGTGCGTCGGCGCGACGCGGGGGTTCGGGGGTCCCGGTCGTGCCACCAGAGCTTATCCGGGTCCGGCGGGAGGGTGCGGGGTCGAGGCCCCACAAGATCAGTGCCCCGTACCACTGCCGTGACCTACGCCACACGCGATAGAGTGATGGTCTAGACCTCTGATCCAGGTCAGGGGGCAGGGCGCGCTCGGTGGATGCCGCCCGTTCGCGAGCGGTGCACCAGTTCCACTGGAGCGACGCGCAGCGGGGTAGGTGTCCACCGAGCACGCCCTGAGCCGGACGCGAGCGAGGAAGACAGCCATGCCGAAACTGGTCGATGTCAGCCACCAGATCACCGACGGGATGACCACCTGTCCGGGCTTGCCCGAACCGGTGATCGAGGAGAGCACCACCGTCGCGGGAGGTGTACCCGGACACGGGAACAGCAGCGGCCGAGTCACGATGGTCGGGGCGACCGGAACCTACGTCGAGATGCCCGCCCACCGCTACCGGGACGGGGCCGACCCGGCCGACCTGGACCTGGAACGCGTGGCCGACCTGCCAGGCGTGGTGGTGACCGCCACCGGCGACCGCCAGATCGGCCCCGAGGCCTTCGCCGGGCTCGACCTGCGCGGCCGCGCCGTCCTGGTGCGCACCGGCTGGGACCGCCACTGGCGCACCGAGGCCTACGGGCGGTCCGACCACCCCCACATCACCGAGACCGCCGCCAAGGCCCTCGTCGCAGCCGGGGCCACCCTGGTCGGCATCGACTCGGTCAGCGTCGACGACACCTCACCCGCCGCCGAGGGCGCCCGCCCCGCCCAGGCCGCCCTGCTCGCCGCGGGCATCCCGATCGTCACGCACCTGTGCCTGCTCGACCAACTCCCCGCGGACGGCTTCTCCTTCTACGCGGTCCCGGCCAAGGTCCGCGGACTGGCGGCCTTCCCCGTGCGGGCCTTCGCTCTCACCGACTGACCCGGCCGGGGATCACAGGTCGGCGTCGACGTCCTTCTGGGCTCGGCGCCGCTCGCGTTGGGCACGGCGTTCGGCCTCCTGCTGGGCGGCACGCTCGTCCTGGGCGACGGCGCTGGTCATCGAGTTGGCCAGCGCCCGCAGCTCCATGTTGATCCGGGGGTAGGCGGGCAGGCGCGGCAGGGCGCCCAGGCGCGGGGTACGGCGCTCCTCCATCGAGGCGATGAGTTCGTGGAAGGCCAGGTCCACCCGTTGGAGGGTGATCGTGCCCGCGGGCTCCGGGCTGCGGTCCTGGGTCAGCGCCGCCAGAGCCAGGTAACCGATGCGCTGAGTGGCCACCACCACCGGCCACAGCGGGCGGGTGGAGGCGGCGCGGGGTACGTCGCCGATGGCGCTCTCGTACACACCGCGCAGGTTCACCAGGGCGGCCCGCATGTCCCGGCGCAGCTGGTAGCGGCGCTTCTCGGTGATCTCCACGTCCTGGTCCAGCACGGCCATCATGCACTGGCGGGTGCTCTCCAGGACGCCCGAGATGGCCTGGGGCAGGCGGGCCGCCGAGGCCTTGCGCCACAGCAGCAGCGCGCCCAGCATGCCGAAGGCCGAACCCACCAGGGTGTCGATGATCCTGGACCCGGCCAGTTCGGCCACGGGGTAGGGGTTGGCGGTGTAGGACAGCATCAGCGCCATCGGGGTGAGCAGCACCGAGCCGTAGAAGAAGTTGCGGCCCACGACCAACTGGGTGGCGCCCTGGAACAGCCCGGCCAGGAGGATCACCGCGGCCAGCGGCAGGTCGAGCGTGAGCAGCGCGACCCCGCCCAGCACACCGAGCAGGGTGCCCAGGGAACGCTGCACCGAGCGGTTCATGGTCAGCACCACGTTGCCGCCCTGCAGGACCGCGGTGGTGGTCAGGGCCACCCAGTAGTAGTGGTCCAGGCCCATCGACAGACCGAACGCGCCCGCGAGGGTCACCGTCAGCCACATGCGCAGCGCGGTCGGGCGGATCAGGGAATCGCTGCTGGTCAGGCTGGAGCGCAACGAGCTCCACAGCGCGGGGTAGCGGTCGTCGTGCAGGTTGGCGGTGCGCTTGTTGTCCTCTTCCTCCTCGTCGTGGCCGCGGCGGGCGGCCTGGGCGGCCCTCGAGAGCAGGTTGTACAGGCGCGCCTCCAGCGAGCGCGGCCGCATGCCCCGGCGCAGCTCGTCCAGTGAGTCCGGGTCGGGCGCGCTGCCCGGGTCGGCGACGGCCAGCGCCATCTGGTCGGCGAAGTCCGCGGCCTCCTCGGGCAGCGTGGTGGGCCGGGCCATGCACACCTGGGTCGCGGCCAGGTGGATGTCGGAGACCCAGCGCAGCAGGGCGCGCAGCCGGGCCGCCTCGGAGGTGGTGCGGTAACCGCGGGTCTGGCCGAGCAGCACGATCCGCCAGGCCTCGGCCAGGGCCACCGAGGCCGAGTGCTGTGCGTGGTCGAGCTCGGGCGTACCGACCGATCGCAGCAGCGCGGCCAGCGCCCGGTAGGCCCCGGCCACCGCCTGGTACTCGGGATGACGGGCGCGCAGCGGGGCGCCCGACATCGACACCGCCCAGCCCACGGCCGCGCCCAACGCGGCGACCAGCGCGTGCAGCGGCACCTCGGCCAGTCCGCCGGGGGCGATCGTGGAGATGGTGGCGACCAGGACGAAGAACATCGTGCCGGGCTTGTCCACCCGCCAGGCGGCACATACCCAGGTGGCTGTCCCGGCGGTCAGGCCGATGGACACCACCGCCGCCCACGGCGAGAGCGAGGCCGCGAGTGAGTTGAGGGTCACCGCCGCGACGAAGCCCAGCCCCACCAGGCCCAGGGCGGCGGCGCGGTAGGCGTAGGGGGTCTTCTTCTCGTACAGGACGGTCATGGATCCCAGGGCGGCGAGGGTGCCGATCTGGGGGCCGAAGATCAGCGAGGCGAGGGCGAAGGAGACCGTCATCGCGATGGTCGCCTGGACAGCGGTGGTCCAGGCCCAGGGGCCCGCCTCCAGGCCGAACACCGCTTTGAGGTCGACGCGCGGGCGCGGCCGCTCACCCACCGTGACGCGCTCCGGGGCCTTGGCGGCGTGGTCCCCGCCCAGGTTCATCGGACCGGTCTCACCAGTGGTTCCCAGATCTCGCACGAGGCCATCCTAAGCCGAAATACCGGGACGAAAGGGCACGTAGGTCACGGGTGTGCGGGCTCATGAGCTCTTGGCGACGGCTTGCGCACGGTCTCCGCCCGCTCGCTCCAGCTCACTCTCGGCCCGATCGGCGCGCTCCAGGGCACGGTCACGGGCCTCCTCCGCCACCGATAGGCGTGCGGCGGCGGCCTCGCGGGCCTCGGCGAGCGTGAGTTCGGCGTTACGGCGCTGGGCGTCCAGTTCGGCGGTCAGGCGTTCGCGGTCGGCTGTCAGCCGGTCCAGCTCGGCGGTCAGGCGGGCGCGCTCGGCCTCGGCGGCGGCACGGTCGGACTCCAACCGCTGGTGGGCGCGTTCCAGTTCGGCACCGAACCGGGTGCGCTCCTCCGCCAGGACCTGGGCGTCGCGGGCGGCCTGCTCCTCGGCGCGCTCGGCCCGGGCCAGGGCGCCGCGTTCGGCCAGCTCCGCCTCGTCCCGGCGGCGGGACTGTTCGGCCGCTTCAGTGCGCAGGCGCTCGGCCTCGGTCCGAGCGCGTTCCAGGATCCGGGCGGCCTCGGCGCGCTCTCGTTCCAGTTCGGCGCGGGCGCGTTCGGTGGTCTCTGCGATCCGGTGTTCGGCGGCGGCCAGTCCGGAGTTGGCCTCTGCCACGGCCGCGTCGCGTTCCGCGATGGCGGTGCGGGCGAGTTCGGTCTGCTTGTCGCGCTCGGCCTCGGCGGCGTCCCGGCGGCTCAGGGCCTCCTCGGCCATGCGCTCGGCGTCCTGGGCGGCGCTCACGGCGGCGGCCGTGGCCTCCTCCGCGGAACGCCGGGCCGCCTCCGCCTCGCGGCGGCGGTTCTCCGCCTCCAACCGGGCGGAATCGGCCTCCGACACCTGGCGGGCGGCGGCCAGCCGGGCCGCCTCGACCTGCGCCTCGGCGGCGGCCGGGTCGGACATGGTGGCGAAGGCCCGGGTAGCCGAGTCCAGGGTCGCGCCGAGCTGTTCGGCCTGCACGGCGAAGCGGGTCAGGAGGTCGTCGGCGCGCAGACGGGCCGCGGTGACGGGCTCGGCGCCCTGTGCGGGCTTAGCGGCGGTGCCCTCCTCCTGTTCGGAGCGGACCGCCTCCTCCGCGTTCTCCGCCTCCTGGGCCAGGCGCTGGCGTTCCTTCCACGCCCGCCACCGGGTGTGTTCGGGCAGGTCGCAGTATTGCGGCGGTCGTCCGGGGGAGGAACCGCGAGGGACCGGGCGGGTACAGCCGGGGAAGATGCAGGTGCTGGAGTCGGAGGAGGCCACGGGCCGAGCGTAGCGCTTCGGGCCTGGGCCTTGCCGAGCCGCGCGGAGCGGGTGTGTCGCTCGGAGCCGTCTGCCCGGGTACGGAGAAGTCCCCGCGCGGGACGTGGGTATGACCGCGCGGGGACTCGTTCTGGGCGGCGTCACCGGGCACCGGCCACCGGTACGCCGGGAAACGCCCGGGGGAGCGGTCAGTCGTGGGCGCCGAAGCCGTCCACGCGGCAGACCATCGTGGTGACGAAGGGGCGGAAGCCCTCCTGCTCCAGGAATCTGATGTCCTCCGAGGCCGTGGCCAGCGCGGAGAACTCGATGTCCCGGATGCCCATGGCGGCGAGCTGGCGGCGCACCTCCTCCAGGAGCTTGGAGCCGACGCCGGCACCGGTGTACTCGGGGTCGATGGCGAAGGTCTGCACGACGGCGACCCGCTCACCGCGGTCCCAGCTGCCCTGGGCGTTCTCACGGATGGTGACCATCGCGTACCCGGCCAGATCACCTTCGTGCTCGGCCAGGATCGCCATGGTGTCGGGGTCGCGCAGCCAGTTCAGGTACTGGGCGCGACGGCGCCGCCAGGACTCGTCCAGGCCCACCGCGCTGATGATGTCCTCGAGGTGCGGGGCGGTCACCGTGTGCTGCTGGTGCAGGGCACCCCACAGGTCGGCGAGCTCCTCCACCTCGTGTGCTCCGAGGTAGCGGAAGCCAAGGACGCCGACGTTCGTCGAACGAGGTTTGGTCATCAGCGAAGTTTGCATGTTCTTCTCACCCGTTCCACCAGCATTGGGTGCTGATCCCCTGGGGGGCGCATTCTGCGTCCCCGTGGTTGAGCTGCTGGGTCTGACTGTACGTGCCGGTATCGGCCGGAACGGGTGCGACACGAAGAAAAAGCGCGCGCGACATCACTAGAGAGAAAGAATCTTGAATCTTTCTTTTCTGGACTTCGCGGTGAGGGTGGTGGAGGAGGGGTGGACGGTGTGTACGGAATCACCTCCTGAGAGTGGGTTATCTGTCCGAAACTCCGTCGAAACCTGGCCGTTCTGTCATAAATTGGAGGACATGATCGACGTTCGGCGGTTGCAGCTCCTTCAAGCCCTTGACCACCACCGCACGGTGGCAGCCACGGCGGAGGCGCTCAACGTCACCCCGTCGGCGGTCTCCCAGCAGCTCGCCGCCCTGGCCAGGGAGGCCGGGGTTCCCCTCGTCGAACGCCAAGGCCGTCGTTTCCTGCTCACCGGCGCCGCCCGGGTCCTGCTCAAGCGCGCGCACGTCATCTTCGCGGAGATGGAGCGCGCCACCGCCGACCTGGCCGAGTACGCCGACGGCGACCGCGGGGTCGTCCGGGTGGGCTCCTTCTCCACCGGCATCAGCGACCTGGTCGCCCCCGCCCTGGCCCGCCTGCGCGGCAGCCACCCCGGGTGGAACTTCGAGGTCGTGCAGGCCGAGCCCGAGGACAGCGCCGAGATGGTGCGCTCCGGCCGCCTGGACGTGGCCGTCACCATGTCCAGCAGCCACCTCCCGGCCGCGGGTGACCCGGACTTTCGCAGCGACCCGGTCATGGTCGAGCTCTTCGACGCGATCCTGCCCTACCAGCACCCCCTGGCCACCCGTACCAGCCTCCATCTGGCCGACGACCTGGCCGGGGAGGACTGGATCATGTCCGCGCCCGGCACCGCCTGGCACGCGTGCGTGACCGCTGCCGCCAACCAGGCGGGGTTCCAGCCGCGGGTCGTGCACACCGTCGACGACTTCAGCGCCGTGTTCTCCATGGTCCAGGCGGGGCTGGGGGTCGCCCTGATGCCGCGCCTGGCCTGGACCGGGCTCAACCACCCGCAGATCGTCGTACGCGGGGTACGCGAGACCGCCCGCCGCCACATCGTCGTGCTCTCCCGGGCCGGGGCCACCCCAGAACCCCTGCTCACCGCGATCCGCGAGGCCGCCAGCAAGGTCCCGGTCCCCTCGGTCGGCCCCTTCGCCATCGCGGGCTGAGCCCCTGCCTCCTCTCACCGAACCCCGCTCTCGGTTGACGCTTCCCTGGGCGCGGCCGGTCCTGCATCTGGTCGGCCCTGCACGCGGTCCGTCCTTCACGCGGTCCGTTCCGCGTATGTTCGGGCCCGCGTGCGATCAGGCCCGTGCGCGGTCGGGCCCGTGCCCAGGCGGGTTCCTGCGCAGATGGGCCCGTCTGGGCAGGTCCCGGCGGTCAGAACGGGAGCGGTGGGACGTCGTTGAGCACGTCCTCCGCGGCCTGGTGCAGATAGGCGGCGACCACGCGGATCGGCCGCCAGGCCCAACCGCCGGTGCGCCCGGCCAGGTACACCTGGCGCACCCCGCCCAGCTCGCCCAGCGGTGCGTGCGCGACCCCGCGCCGGGTAGTGCTCGACAGACGGGGCACCACGCCCACTCCCACTCCGGTGGCCACCAGCTCCTCGAACAGCTCCAGGGTGTCCACGCGGTGCCGGATCCGGGGGGTGAACCCGGCGTCGGCGCACATGCGCTGCAGCAGGGCCTCCTCGTCACCCCGGTAGGGGCTGGCGATCCAGGAGGCGTCCGCGAGCTCACGCAGCCGGCGCCGGGTCAGCGTCCGGCTGTCCGCGCCCTGGGAGGGCTGGGAGAGCAGCAGCCCCTCCGTTCCCACCGGGTACACCGTCAGCGTGCCCGGGAATTCTCGGGGGAGAAGGCTGTACTGGTACACCACCCCCAGATCCGCCCCGCCGTCCTGCAGCAGACCCAGCGCCTGGTCCGACTCGTACTCGGTCAGGCGGATGTCTATACCGGGGTGGTCGCGCCGCAGCCGGCGCAGTGCCGGGAGCACGATCGGCGCCGCTGACGTGTACATCACCAGGTCGACGCGGCCCACCGGCTCGGTGTCGCCGTCGAACTCGGCCTGGGCCGTCTCGACCCGCGCGAGGATGTCCACGGCGTGCTCGGCCAGTCGCCGGCCAGCCGGGGTGAGCCGTACCCGCCGCCCGTCCGGGACGAGGAGCGGGACACCCGCCTCCTTCTCCAGAACGGCGAAGTGTTTGGAGACGGCGGAGGTGCTCATGCCTGTGACCTCGGACACGGCGGCCATCGTGCCGAATCGTTCCAGTTCGACGAGCAGGCGGAGGCGCGTGAAATCCATCAACCAAAACTACATGCTTCATCAACCATCAGTTCGTGGACAGAAACGAACGATGTCGGTGCAATAGTCGGGTGATCCCCTCATTCCTCTCTTCGTCCCGTCGTGCCCGGATTCAGGTCCCGGCGCCGCTGATGCTGCTCATCGCCATGTTCACGCTGCACACCGGCAGCGCCCTGGCCGTGACCGCCTTCGCTCAGGCGAGCCCGGCCACGATCACCTGGCTGCGGCTGACGTGGGCGGCGCTGCTGCTCCTGGTGCTCGGCGGTCCCTCCCTGTGGCGGGCCGTGCGCGCGGCGACCGCCCGTGAGCTGGGGGCCGTGGTGATCCTGGGCACAGCGAGCGCGGGGATGATGCTGTTCTACTCCGAGGCGACGGCGCGGATCGAGCTGGGCACCGCCACCTCCATCGAGTTCCTGGGCACCCTCGTGGTCGCCGTGGCGGCCATGCGCCGCCGCCGCGAACTCGTGTGGATCGTCGCCGCCGTGGTCGGCGTGGTCTGCCTGACCCGCCCCTGGATGGGCGATCTCGACCTGGTCGGCGTCGGCTTCGCGCTGGCCGGAGCGGTCTGCGTGGTCGGCTACATCGTGCTCACCCAGCGGGTCGGCTCCGGTTTCAAGGCCGTGCACGGCCTGGCCCTGGCGATGACCGTCGGCGCGCTGGTCACCGCGCCGCTGGGCGCCCCGGCCGCGATCGCCGAGCCCGATCTCGGGCTGATCATGTTCACGCTGCTCATCGCGCTGCTCTTCCCGATGGTGCCGTTCCTGCTGGAGATGATCGCCCTCCAGCGGATGAGTCGGACCGCCTACAGCACCTTCTCCAGCCTGGAGCCCGCCGTGGCCCTGGTGATGGGTCTGATCATCATCGGTCAGGCGCCGGTCGCCGTGCAGCTGGTCGGAATGGGGCTCGTGGTGGTCGCCGGGATCGGCGCCGCCCGGGGCGACCGGAGCGCCAAACCCGCCGTGCCCGGGCGCGGGTCCGCGAAGGCCGCGAGGTCCGTGAAGGCGGTACGCGCGCGGCACAGCAAGACCGGCCCGGGGACGAAGGACGGCGTCCCCGGGTCACCCGACCGGGAGGCCCGCCTGCCAGAGCGGGTCGCCTGAGGCCGGTCCTTCGCCGCGCGCCCCCGAGGGGCGGACGCAGCGCGGCGGAGGACCGCCGATCCGTCACCCCGGCCCCTGGCCGGGGTCGACCGAACCCGCGCACCACTCTGTGCGCGGGTTCGCTCTTGCCTTTTTCGTTCCAGTGGTGTCACCATTGGAACGAAAAGACGGCGAGGAAGGGTGAGCGATGGAATCGAGTCGGTCCCGAGCGATCAGGAGCCTGGCGGCACTGGCGGCCGCCACCGGGCTGGGTGCGGGCCTGGGCGCCGGAGCCATGTGGCTGTGGCGCAACCAGGCCGAGGTCGTCACCCGGCGCCCGATCAACGAGTGGACGTTCACGCACATGGACGCGCTCATGCCCACCCAGGAGGTCCCCCGCTCCGGGGCGCCGCGCCCGCTGCCCCGCGCGGCTCGGCCGCTGCCGGTGGTCTACGAGTACGGTGGCCGTCGGCGCACCATGGGTGAACTGCACGACGCCACCAACACCACCGGTTTCGTGGTCGTGCACAGGGGCGTCCTCGTCCACGAGACCTATCCCGGGCGTTTCGCCGGCCCCCACACCCGGTTCCAGCTCTTCTCCCTCACCAAGTCCGTGACCTCGGTCCTGGTCGGGATGGCCCTGGCCGAGGGCGACATCGGTTCCCTGGCGGACCGGGTCGCGGATCACCGCCCCGACCTGGCGGGCACCGCCTACGCCGAGGCGACCGTCGAGGACCTGCTCCGGATGAGCAGCGGCGCCGGGGACGAGTACCTGGAGGACTACCCGGATCCCTCGGCCACGATCAACGACTTCGAACGGGCGGTGACCGGCGGCGGTTCCCTGCTGGCCGTGCTCAAGGGGGTCCCGGCCACAGTGCCGCCGGGCACCCGCTTCAACTACTCCACCCTGGACACCCAGGTGCTCGGCTGGGTGCTCGAGGCCGCCGTCGGCATGCCCATCGCCGAGTACGCGGCCGACCGCCTCTGGGACCGGATCGGCGCCGAGGACGACGCCTACTACTTCCTGACCCGCGAGCGTCCGCGCACCGCGCTGGCCGGCGGTTCGTTCAACGCCACCGTCCGGGACCTGGCCAAGGTCGGCCTGCTCATGGCCCGGGACGGGGTCCACGACGGCGAACGGCTCCTCCCCGAAGGGTGGGCCGAACGCGCTCGTGGCGCCGGGGAGCCCCACCTGGAGGTGGGCAAGCTCGGGCCGACCGGCCTGCCGCACTACGGCTACTCCGACCTGTGGTGGACCCTGGGCGGTGAACGGCGGGCCTTCACCGGCCTGGGCATCCACGGCCAGTTCCTGTGGGTCGATCCCGACGCCGACGTGGTCATCGTCAAGACCAGCGCCTGGCCCACCGCCGACGACCACGACCGCGACGCCGAGACCGTGGCCGCCCTGCGCGCGGTGGTCGCCTACCTGGAGGATGGCCGATGAGCGCAGGAGAGGTGTCGGGCACCGGTCCCGATGCCGAGCCCGCTCACGGGGCCCCGGCGACAGGGCGGCCCGCCGCGCGGCGCGGCCGCCCCCCGTCGGCCGGGCTGACCCCGGACGGCATCCTGGACGCTGCCCGCACCGTCATCGAGAACGACGGTCCGGACGCCCTGACCCTGCGGCGGCTGGGCAAGGAGCTGGGCTCCAACCACACGGCGGTGCTGCGGCACTTCGACGGCAAGGACGCCATCCTGCTCGGGCTGGCCGAACGCCTGCTCGACGAGGCGCTGCGGGACTTCACCGCGGCGGACGCCTGGCGGGAGACCCTGGCCGACCTCGCCCGACGCATCCGGTGGGCCAGCCTGGCACATCCCCGGGTGGCGGCCCTGGTCTCCACCCGGGTCACCCGCGGACCGGCGGAGCTACGGGGCAGTGACGCGGTCGTCGGCGCACTCCGGCAGGCCGGTTTCGCCGAACGGGACGCCGCGACGTACTACCGGGCGCTCACGGAGACGGCCTTCGCCCTGAGCTCCTACGAGGCGGGTTTCCACTCCCTGGACCGGGAACAGCAGGAGGAGGACCGGTCGGCCTGGCGGCGCTCCTACCTCACTGCCTCCGCGCGTGAGCACCCGAACCTCGCCGCCGTGTCGCCCTTCCTCCCGGACGTCGACGAACGGGACCACTTCGAGGTGGTCCTCGAACTGCTCCTGGACGCGCTCGAACTGCGCGCGGCGCGTGCCCGGGACACGGCTGCGACGGAAGGGTAACGGGTTCAGTCGGAGTCTGGCAGAGGCAGATCCAGTCCCTCGGCGATGTCGCGCAGCGCCTGGACGTGCTGTTCGAAGGCCTTGCGACCCTGGGAGGTCAGGGACAGGGACGTCCGGGTGCGGCGGCCGACCCGGAACTTGGTCACGCCCACGTACTCGGCCTCCTCCAGGGTCGCGATCTGCTTGGAGAGCACGGAGTCGCTGACCTCCACCAGGTCCCGCAGGACCCGGAACTCGATGCTGGTGGCCGAGGCCAGCGCCGCGACGACGGAGAACCGGACGGGGGAGTGGATGACCTCGTCCAGCCGGCTTCGGGGATGGCTCAACGTGTACTCCGGCTTCCACGCACGGTGAGGTAACCGGCGACCAGCGGCGGGACGGCGGACAGCAGGGCTCCGACGGCCCACCAGGCCGGGACACCCGGGAAGTATTGGTTTCCCGCCAGCAGCACGACGCCGTAGACGGCGCCCCACCCGAGCATCGCGAACCCGTGGATCCAGGCGAACCGGTGTGGCGTCACAGGACGGGTGGCGGACCAGACCAGGAGTGTCAGGACGGTCAGGCCGAACAGGACGCCGACCACCACGGCCGCCGGTGTGTCCGGAAGAAAGCCGAGGGTCAGCAGCAACACGACGGCCGCCGCCGCGAACACGGAGGAGAAGGTCAGGTACCAGCGTCCCATCGTGCGCACCCTCGCCCTCATCACCCCGGCCTCTTCCAGGGCGTCCAAGGCTTCGTCCCTGCGCATCCGCGCTCCCTCCGCCGCCGTCATTTTTCCATCGTGTCATTCACTTTCCACCATGGCAAGTAAGAATCCCGCGAAGGTTCCCCCACCGGCCAGGAACGTGGCATGACGGGTCCCACCCGACGGCATGGCGCTCCAGGGCGCGCCGGGACCTCCGAATGCACTAACTTGGTCCAAATCATGGCGGCCAAATCTTCCTGCGTGCCCATGAACCGGTGCTCATGTGCACTGTGCTACCTGCGAAAACGACGCAGCGTGACGCAGCCCGGAACCCCGTTTAATCGGGAGACGAACGCGTCATGCCTACGCTGTCATCACTGGTCAGTGAGTTCCTAGAAGCCCGCACCGTCGACGGGCTCAGCACCCACACCATCAAGCACTACCGAATCTCCCTGCGTCACTTCACGACGTACGCGGGTGGAGACACCACACCCGAAGACGTCACCCGGAAGACCGTCCGGGGGTTCCTCGCGCACCGGCGGGAAGCGGGTGACGCTGCTTCCTCGCTGGCGTCACGTCACGCCGCGCTGTCGACGTTTTGGACGTGGTTGGTCGAAGAGGAAGAAGCGACCGTCAACGTCGTCAAGAAAGTCGCCCGACCCAAAGACAAGATCAAACCGGTTCCGCTGGTCACCGAAGAAACCATGCACGCGCTGCTGAAGGTCGAAGCCCGCAGTACGTTCCTGACGTTCCGGAACCGCGCTCTGTTGTACGTCCTGTGGGATACCGGGGTGCGAGTCGGGGAACTGGTGTCGCTGAACCTCGAAGACATCAACTGGGATTCCCAGATCCTGACGGTGCGAGGAAAGACCGGAGAGCGTGTCGTTCCCTTCGGTAAAGCGACCGGGGTCGCGCTGCGACGATTCCTCCGACGCAGGGAGCAACACCCCGGACACGAAGACACGCGGTTGTTCATCGGTGCGCGTGGCGCGCTGGGGGAAGCCGCTGTCTTTCGGATGCTGCGAAGCTACGGAAAGGTCGTCGGAGTTCCGGGGCTTCACCCGCACGCGTTCCGCCATACCTGGGTTCACAACCTCCTTGAAGCGGGAGCGACGATTCTTGATGTCCAGATGCTCGGAGGGTGGAGTTCCCCGGAACAAGTCCTGAAGCGCTACGGCCTCTTCGGGAAGCAAGCCCGCGCTATCCGTGCGCACCGCCGCTTGTCTCCCGGTGACCGGTTGAGCGGCATGTAGCAGGTAGGAGACGAAACCCCCGGCTCGTGATGGGTCGGGGGTTTCATCATGGTGTGCCCAGCATGGGCAGTTGCTTGGAGGTGGAAGTCCTCTAGAGGAAGCGGCAGTGCTAACTCTGAGCCGGAGGCAACGGCGTCACCGCGAGGTGGGGTCGGGAGGAAGCCCGAGGCGAAACCCTGCACTGAGGAACACGAACCGCATACAAGGCAGTCCGGTCGGGGTGAGCCAGCCATGGATGGCGAAGCCCGTCACTGCCAAGACGGCCGGGGTGTAGATGCGGCAGGCGTAGGGGGAAAGTAGCTGTTCTTACCTGGGGAGGTCTGTCCGGGTGTCGGTTGTGCTGAGTATGTCGCCGCGCCGACGGCCGCGACCGCAAGGGAGCGGCTGACCGGGCAGAAGTCAGCAGAGGTCGTAGTACCAGCCGGGATCGCTCGTGGGCTGGGAAGGGCCGAACGTCAAATGGGACAGAGGAACCGGTGCCGCTCGTGCTGGTCACACAGATCGCAGCCACCCCGCCGAAGGCGGGCCTGCGGTGGGAGGGGACGGTGCATTTCCGTTGAGTACCGCCGTAGAGCGTAGTGACCTGTCGGCGCGGCCTGGAGACGATGTCCACCACGGCCAGGGGGATCTGTGGCAGCGAATGCTGTCCAGCGCGAACCTGGCCGCGGCGCTCGAACGGGTCGAGACCAACCGGGGTGCCCCGGGTGTGGATGGAGTCACTACCGCTGATCTGCGGGGATGGCTGCGCGAGCACTGGGAGGGCGTTCGGGAAGAACTCGACGCGGGGAGATACCGGCCCTCGCCGGTCCGCCGGGTGATGATCCCCAAGCCCGGGGGCGGCGAGCGGATGCTGGGTGTTCCCACGGTGCTGGACCGTTTGATCCAGCAGGCCATCGCGCAGGTCCTCACCCCGATCTTCGACCCGGAGTTCTCCGGGTCTTCGTTCGGGTTCCGTCCCGGCCGGTCCGCCCATCAGGCGGTGCGGGTCGCGCGGCGGGCTATTGAGGACGGCCACCGATGGGTCGTGGACATCGACCTGGACCGGTTCTTCGACCGGGTCCAGCACGATGTGTTGATGGCCCGGGTGGCGCGCAGGGTTGACGACCGCAGGGTGCTGCGACTGATCCGGTCCTTTCTGGAAGCCGGGATCATGGCGGACGGGGTCAAGATGCCGAGCGCGCAGGGGACCCCGCAGGGGTCTCCGCTTTCGCCGGTCCTGTCCAACATCATGCTCGACGACCTGGATCGGGAGCTGTGGCGTCGCGGTCACCGGTTCGTGCGCTACGCCGATGACATCCGTGTCTTCACGCGTAGCAGGCGGGCCGCTCACAGGGTGCTCGACTCGATCACGGTCGTGGTCGAGCAGCGGTTGAAGCTGAAGGTGAACCGGGAGAAGTCGAAGGTGGTTCCGGCATCCGTCGCGACGTTGCTGGGGTTCGGTTTCTACTTCACCCGGGCCGGGGTGCGTATCCGGGTCGATCCCAAGGCGCTCAGGCGCTGGAAGGTGCGGATCCGGGAGCTGACCTCGCGCCGGTGGTCGGTTGCGATGGAGTATCGCATCGGCCGGTTGAACCGGTTCATCGTCGGGTGGATGGGTTACTTCCGGCTCGCGGACACCCCCAGGGTGTTCCAGGGGTTGGATGAATGGCTCCGCCGCAGGATGCGGCAGGTCCGTTGGAAGGAATGGAAGCGGGCCAGGACCCGCCGCCGGATGTTGCGCTCGCTCGGTATCTCGGATCGTGTGGCCCGGGACTGGGTGATCAGCAGCAAGGGGTACTGGCGGATCGGTGGCTCGGTCGTCCTTCAGCAGGCGCTGCCCAACTCCTACTGGGAGGGCTTTGGTCTGCGGATGCTCAAGCCGACCTGGCAGCGGTTGAGATCAGTTTGACGAACCGCCGGATGCGGGCCCGCATGTCCGGTGGTGTGGGGGGAGGGCCGGGCGACCCGGCCCTCCTACCCGATTCCGCGATTTTGCTCGGATCGCGAGTCCGCGAGTATATATAACACTGTGTAATTTAATAATTACAATCCAACACACACTCGCAGGGGCGCGCGCCTGCGCTCCCCGGGGGAGACTGCCGACGAAGTCGTCAGGCTGAGCGTGACCCGCTGGGAGTGTGGGAGGAAGCAGGCGCACCACCAACCAGATTCTCTACTCATAAGGTAGGAATAGTCGGTAAACGACTGTGCGGTTACGGTATCGAACTAGAACAGTGTTCGGTTGGCGCAACCGACACCCCGAACAGCCATTTTGAAGAACGCTAACGATCTTCGGTTTATTCCCACCCTGGTCAAGATTCCCCTAAGGCTCTCAGGTGGCCCTGTGAGCGGCGCACCCGGTGTTTGCTAGTCCTTACGCCAGGGGGATGCTGTGAGGCTGTGAGCGTTGTCCTGAGAGCGCCTGATTACACCCGCTGGGGGTCAATGCTAGGGCTACTCTCCCCGGGGTGCTGGGGTTGCCTGGTCACGTTCCCCGGGGTGCGATTACAACCAAGGTAATCGGGTGACGACGCATCGGATCATCGGGTCATCCTATGTATCAGGGTAAGAGAAAGCCCCTGGTGTCAGGTCACCAGGGGCTAGAGGTCGGGGGACTTGCCTCGTGCTGACGCACGAGCCTTAGTAGGCGTTGGCGTGGTGCCTGGCAGTGATGCCGCACTCACGGGCAATCGTCCTGTGAGGCAGGTACGGGGACACGCCATAGAGACCTTGAAACCGGTCAAGGTCTCCGGTCTGCCTGAACTGGTCAAGGTCGCGTAGGAGTTGCTGGTAACGGTCTTCCCGCTGTAGGTCGGGCTTGCTGGTGAACAGGTTTCTAAGAAGAGTGAGCATGTCGGGTGTAACACCTGGGAATAGCTGCTTATTCCCTTCCACGGGCAATTACTTAGGGGTATAGCCACTTTACCTATTGTGACAGGGGGGCAGGGTGCGGATTCTACAGCGCACCATTTTTTGAAACCTAGTGGTGTTTTAGCAGGTCAGAGGGTTGGAATGAATCCGCGGGCTTGCTAATAGCATTTAGGGGAAGCGATCTTGCATTACCGCTGCGGCCAAAAAGTAGGTCGAAGGTAGGTTCTGAACCTGCCTCTTTTTCGCAGGTCAGATGCTGTTTTGGGGTAGGTAGGTCGGGTAGGTCGAACCTGCCTACCCCACTCAGCTTTTCATTGTGGTTCTTGTGACTTACCTTACTAAAACTAAGATATTGGGTGGAAATGATGTCACAGGGCGGGAGAGGTAGGTAGGTTCCGACCTACCTACCTACCTCCCCCTAAAACCACTGCTGACCTGCGGATATATGGTAGGTTCTGCGACCTACCTCCGACCTACCTTTTTGCTACGGCTTGTTCGGACCAGGGAAGTAAGCGCCGTCATCCTCAACGATCCAGCCTTCATCAATAGCAAGGTTGATCGCTTCCTTGAAGACTTCTACCTGCCCCTTGGACAAAGCATTCTTCAGCTTACCCGGAGTGAATCGACCGGACTTGTGGACCTTCTCGCCAATCGCTTCCGAAGCCCTCTTCAAGGTGGGTTCAGCCTGGTTACGAGCAAGCTGCAAACGACGCTCACGCTCAATCGCCTTGCGGGTAGAAACCTCTTCCCGCTCTTCTCGGGATTCGGCGTTTCGTTCAACGACGTTGTCACGCACCGCGCAAGAGGTCTGCCACATCACTTCGGACAGCTCCCAGTCTTCGTGGGTGACATTCCCCCGACCGTCCAACAAAGCGAGCAAGGCGGATAGCTTGGCTCGAATCAACGGTTCGTGCGAGTCGAGTTCCGGGGGAGCTTCGACCTCACCCGTGGAAAGCTCCCAGAACCGTTCGTATAGCATTTCCTGAAGGTCTTGCGGAAGCGACATAATCGGCTCGAAGTGGGTTCCGTCAACGGAAACGTCATCCCCGCGCAGCTTGTATCCCTTCAGCTGTCCAGGGTATTCCCGGCGTTCACGGGGAATGCTCGGGTCGGTGGCGGAAACCCAGATGAAGCGCTGGGGCAATCCGCTTTCTTCCTCGGACAGAAGCACACCCGCAGCGTCAAACTGGTATCCGACAACAAAACCCGCAGAGTAACTTCCGTCAGGAACGATCCGCGTCGTCTCAACGGTAGCGTTGGACTGTCCGATAAGGTCACCGACAAACGCGCTGCACAAAGTGGGGTTGATAGTCGTACCGCTACGCTCAACCATCTTGTTCAGGGCACGTCCTTCGTCCAGAGTGAAGAAGCAGTTGTGCCGTACCTGCTTGGTGACGCGAACCTTGACCGGGGTTCCGTCCTTCTTCTTCTCAGTGTGACTGTCCTCGTAAGTCACACCCCAGTAAGCAGCCGAGAAGCCTTCACCCGAACCAATAGGAAGACCGTCTCGGAACCCTTCGAGGTCTAGCGGAGTAGGCATGAGCTTCTTGCCAACGGAAACGCTAGACGACTTACCCGCACCGGACTGACCAACCACGGCAACGAACAAGTTCAGGGAAGCAGGCGACTTGACACCGGTCTTAATGCGGGTGTTGTGGTCAACCATCGCACTCATACGGGCAAGCGTCGTGTACAGAACAGCATCCGCACTGGATACCCGGGAATGCGCGGCATCCCGGATGTGCTTAAGCGACTTGCGAGACTCCCAGAACGAAGCAGGAAGGTTGAGCTTGTTGACGTCACAGGGATCCCCGTCAGTCAGGGGAGTGTCAGCGATCAGGTAAAGGCCGTTGAGTCCTCGGTTGAACTCTCCGGACGCGTCGCGTTCACCCTCAACCTGAGACAGGTACAGCCCTTCGAGGGTGTCCATAGCGGAACTGACACCCTGGTGACCCGACTCGCCTAGCTTCATCAGGTTGTACTGACCGGTGATCATCGACCCGTAGCGCGACGCGCCGTTGTCAGTGCGCGCGTTGTACCTGTCGAGTACCTGCGTCACTTCGTCACACGGAAGCCCCTCGGTGAGAAAGGCGTCTTCGCATCCTTCGGTGCGCTTCTCAGCGACGTTCACCCGATCCTTGCGCAGGTGTTCCAACCACGCGTCAGGAAGCTTGGGAAGGGACTCGGGTCCATTCTTCCACATAGGCTCTTCATTAACCGGGTGCCAACGGTAGGTATTCCCGGTCTTCTCGTGCTGGGAAGGCTCGACAACAACCGTCCTGTGGAACCACTGGATTAGCTCGATACCCGGTAGTTCACCGACCGACTCAAAGTCATCCGGAACCCTGAACAGGTAGATACCGCTGGGGGCTTCTCGCGACCCGCTTCGGTCAGTATCAGGAAGCGGACCTAGCTTGCGCTCAAGCCGCGCGAGGGTGTCACCCCCGACCTTTCCGTCATAGGCGTCAACATCAATACCGATGACACCCTTGGGAAGTCGCAACGCGATGTTCTCGCCCTTGCGCGGCATGTCGGGAGTGGTGTTGTCAGTGCGTCCGGTCAAACCGCTTCGAGCAGGCTTCTTGCCAGCAATCCCAATGGGCTGCCATCCGGTCGCTACGTATTCGTCGAACTGCTTGCGTGGTACACTATTAATGGACATAGCATGTATCCTTCTTGTTGAGCACCCTGGTTGGGTGTTGTGAACTTCATGCGGTTCCTCTTCCTGGTGGTGCGGGAATGTGTGCAGGGTCTTCTTGGTGGATAAGGGGGCTTCTTCCTTCGGGAGGAAGCCCCCTTGTTGTTTCCAAGGACCGTGGGGGATCCCGCTATTCAATTGTATCGTTCGCTGACCGAATGGTCAGTTATTCGTCGGGAACGACCATCACCGTCTTGGTGTCGTCGGTCCAGACCATTTCGTCAGCGGGTACGACACGCTCGGAGTTTTCGATGTCTCGCACGTGCCGTCCGTTTTCGTCCACGGTAAAAACCCGCTTGGAAACGTGCCACACCCGCACGCGGTGCGGGTCGATGCTGTCGTACCGCTTACCGGTCTCGCGCTCTTCAACGAACTTGTATTCCGGAGACCAGCGTCCGTTGTTGTTGGAACCCCGGGTGCGGGTTAGGTGCATCTTCCGGTTTCCCCGCTTGACGTCGCAGTCAATCCAGGGTCGCGCCTTACAGGTGGGACACACCCTGGACAGGTAACAGTCTTCGAAGCTGGGAAGCGGGGTGTAAATCGTCTTGGTATCCATGTTCATCCTTCGTTTTGGTTGTCGTATCGAGCCTTCAGTTCCGCACCCCGCTTGGATCGTTGCGCGTGCCATTCCACACGACCCGTACAAGGGTTGCCCGGAGCAGCCTTGCATTGTCTAGCTGGACACCTGACAGTCAGGGTGAAGCTTTCCACCAACGAACTGTCCCCAAGGGGCTCGACTATCTGAACCTTGCGTCCCTTGTTCAGGGAGGCAGTCCGCTTCTTCCGGGTGGCTTCAAGTGAGCGTTCCCAGTTGGCAGACTTCTGGACTCGCGACCTGTGGTAACTCCCGAAAGAGAAGGTCCGACACGCCTCACCCTTGGTCGCCCCGCATTCGCAGGAAACCTCAATCGGTTCGGTCATCGTCACACCTCCCTCTTGATCTCGGCCGCTACGTACCGAGCGTCGGTTTCACTCAACCCGTATTCACGGGCAATGGTGGCGCGTCCGGGCTTCCTGCCAGGAACCACCCGAAGCTCAGAAACGATCTGGTCGAGGTTGGTGGCAACCTGGGAAACGTCTCCCAGTTCCTTGGGGCGGATCATCCGGAGAACGATTCGTTCCGACATCACCAGGGTGATAACCGGAATGGAAAACGCGAACGCTCCCAACCACCCCGAAGCAATGAAGCCGACCATCCCGGTGCACACCAGAGTCAATCCCAGTCCAACCCAGAAGCCCCCAAGGGAATCCAGGTTCGGATCCATCATGTGGGTAAAGAGCCCCAGGACTAGCAAGCCGTCAATGCACAAGGCAGCGATCTTCGAGTAAACCGGGTGGGTCATCCCAAGAGCCACCAGCCACGTGGTGATGGTCGTAAAATTCACGACCAGCGCTCCCAGGCACATTAGGATGACCACCCCGATCAGGGTTCCTCGGATCCAGGGATTCACTTGCGTTCCTCCCGTAGTCGATCGTTGGCAACGTCGATCAGGTCGCGCTCTTCCACGCAGAAGAACTCATACGCATTGTCAATGTCTTCCGTGGACACGGTCAGGTCCATAAACCAAACCTCTTCACCGGTTCGGTGGGGCTTGGTGACAGGAACAGTCCAGGGATTGAACTCAACAGCGATGAAATTCGACATTCAGGCCACCCCCGCTTCGGTCAGCTTGCGAGCGAAACGGGTGCGGTCATCGGTCGCCAGGTAAGAAAAGGTATCCTCGGCAGTCTCAAGAAGCGCAAGCGTCCTAAGCCGGTTCCACTCGGAACGCGCTTCGATAGTGCGGGGGTCATCGACACCCCAACGCCGGGTGCGAATCGACAGATTGGCTACGGCAGACCGCAACGCAGCGGCCGTAGCTTCAGAGCAGTTGTAACGCATGGTGTAACTCCTGTGGGTTTTCGTTCACGTAGAACGAGTAAGGATCAAAGTGAAGCCGCTTAGTAGCGGCTAGTGATTCTCTGAGGCACCCACAGGTGGCGGAACTGAATCCGACTTCGCTCCTAAGAGCGGGAGATCCATCAAGTCTCTATGACTTGGTCTCCTAGGTACTGCTACCGGGTTACTTTCCTGGACTCTCGGGAACTGGTGTTCTTCACCCGGGGGTCTTCCTAGAAGGTGTTTGGTGACCCGGAACTCTGTGGTTCCGCGTGCTTTACCCTCTGCCTTCTATTCTAGCAAGAGGGCTCTGACGAAATACACACCGGCTTTTCGCAGGTGAAGGGGGTATCCGGGGCTGGTCAGCCGGTAAGAGAACCAGCCCCGGAAGAGTGATCCATGCGGGCTTCCCGTTCGCATGGAAGTTCTAGGGGTGGAGTCCCGGGGCACGGTCCCGTTCCGTGCCCCGGGTCATCCTGGGAATGTACGTCGGGCTTTCAAATCGACGTACGCGGCATGTGCGGGAAGGAGGAAGACCGCTGCCTTGGTTCTGTGTGGGAGCGTCTACGCAATCCTGCGGCGCTCAACCAACGGGGGTGTAAGGCTGTGAGTGTTCGTCCGAACGACTCTCAGCGTGGCTTGTAGGGGACTCCCAGGTATCCACCCGGGTAACTGACTAGCCTTCGTTGGCAGCGGCTTCTACAGCGCGACGCTGCTTCTCTTCAGCTACTCGCTGGTCGAAGTCAGCGGGTCGCGTCGCAAGAGCACGAAGCTTGTCGCGTAGCGAGTCAGCAGCAATCGAGTCACGGTCACGGGCTTCAATGTCCCGTACGGCTTCGTCGACACGCTCCCGGTCAGCCTTCGCGTGCTCAGCGGCACGAGCCGCCTGGATCTCCCGGGTTGCAATCTCCCGTGCCTGGTGAACGGTCATCCCGTGGTTAACCTCTGCAAGCTCGCGAGAACGCTCCCTAATGGCCGCTTCGACCTTTGCCTTGCCCTCTGCGTGGCTCTTCTGCACCTGGGCGTCTGCGTCGCGCTGAGCGTCGTACGTTCCCCTTAGGGCTTCTAGAAGCTTGTCCTTCGTACTCATGGTTAGTCCTTCGTGTTGTTGGGGGCTTGCTTGTTCAGTGCTGCCATCGCGGTTGCTTCGTAGTCGTCTACGCGCTTGTTTGCAATGCGTCGGGCTTCCTCGAAGGTCTTGCCTTGCGACATCAGCAGCTCGACGTGTTCGGAGATTGCGTTACGCATCGCGGTTACCTGTGCGACCAGCGCTTGCACGCGCACGCGGTGCTCTAGAACAGCGTTGCGTCCGCGTGCGATCTCAAGAATCCGGTCACGTGCCGACAGCGGTTCGTCTTCGGTCTGGGGTGACACCCAAGCCTCTACGTTCTGAGTCATGACACGACCTCAGTCTCGTGCCCTCCGGGCACGAGCCCAGTGATCCCGGGGTGTTGCTTCTCCAGAGCGACCAGAGCGCGACCCTGATCGATCCAGGCGTACGCGGTGCTCTGCGCTACCTCGAACGTCCGAGCGATCACGTCAACGTGAACGCCTTCGCTGTAGAGGGTGTACGCCTCGACAGCGCGTTGCCTCAGCCGTGGTGACCGGGGAACCTTCGTGTCCTTCATGGTGTCTCCCTTCTGAGAGTGTTTCGCTATACCACTATTGTACCACGAAGTCAATTCTCGTTATGGAATCGTTATCTAAGACTTGGAACGGGACCCTGTCGACACCAGCGGGTACGGGGTGACGCACTGGAAGACGTGTCCAGGAAGCGGAGCGCAGGAAGCAGGAAGGTGCAGGGACGCTCAACCCCCGGTGCTCCCACGTAAGAGGAAAACGGGTCCTTCCCAAGAAGTACCCAGTTCTCCATGTGCTAGGGGTGTTCCAGGTTCCTGCACCTTCCTGCTTCCTGCGTGTTGGTGGTTGTTGGGGCACGGACCCCCGCTCGTCCCACACAAGGGGAAAACACGTCCCCCTCAAGGAACACCCCCGGCCTTATGTGAAGGTGGCTGAGGGTCCAACACCACCAACACCCCGGGGTGTGAGTGTGAGTCGTTCCGGGCCGCTCTCCCCCGTAAGAGGAAAACGGGTACTCCCCAAAGGAATACCTGTCTGGCTTATGTGAAGAAGGTTCTGAGACTCGTTGAGACTCACACGAAACAGTGTTTCCCCAGGTAGCGGACGCGCTCCCTTGTGAGGTGACATGCGTTGCCTTAATGCGGCTTGGAGTGGCACGAGGTGACACCAGTTGCGTTAATTGCGTACGGTACACGCAGTTAGTTTTCCCACGTCAACCAATGTTCAGGTTTGAGTGGGACTGCTGTTGGATGCGGCCGAAACGTCCCGAACCCGTTCCTTCCCTGGTCAGCGTGATGATTCACCACCAGGACGAAGCTCCGCGGGTGTTCGTGTAGCTACTTAGAGTGATGCTCATAGGCATGAAGAGAGACCAGCAACCCCCCGGTGTGCCAGGGCTGTTGCAAAGTCGGGTGAGGGATTCGTTGCCCCTGTTCAGGGGATCTGGAGTAGCTCTAGAGGGCGAGTGAAGGTCTCGTAGGACACCCAACGGATCGCTTCGGGGATGCTGGTCATCCCCAGCTCCGTCAGCAGCGGAATCGTCAGGTTGCGCAGCATCGCCATGTTCTGTGGGCCGTTCCCGCACCGCACCCTGGAGGCGTCCTCGCCAAAGCTCACGTCCCGCACATGATGCAGCGCCTCGATCCGCCAATGACCCCGCACCAGGCCCGCCAACCGGGCAGCACCGGCCTGCTCTGCGGACAAACTCGTGATCACATAGGCGTAGGTGCGCCGCACCCGGCCAGTGGCCACCTCCTTGACCCACCGGTGCACCCGCACCACCTGGCAGGCGTAGGGAAAAGCGATCCGGGGAGCGGTGAGCACCTTGACCGTGCGCCTCTCCTGGCGCCCGTGCCCACGCGAGGCTTCGGTGAACAGGGCGGGCGCTTGCCTCCACGGAAGTGCTTTGACCTGGTTGAACAAGGTTGGCTGGTTGCGTTTGACGGTGAGTAGGTAGTGGGCCTTGCGTTCCTTGACCAGGTGCTGGGCGGTATCGGTCTGGGTGTGCAGCGCATCCCTCTGTGTCAGGCTCAAGTGGGACACCAAGGGATAACCTTCACTAACTGGCACAAGCAGGGCGAGAACAGGCAACCACCACCGTGACGATGACCAACCACGACCTCCACACCAACGATGAAGGGCCTCGAGCCACCCGGCCCAAGCGCCGGACCTTCACCCACGCCTACAAGCTGCGGGTCCTGGAGGAATACGACACCGCACCCGCCGGCGAGAAAGGCGCCCTGCTGCGCAGGGAAGGACTCTACGACTCCAGCATCCAGCTCTGGCGCAAACAGAGAGATGGCGGCGAACTGAGCACCTCACCGGCCGGGGCGACTTCCAGAAAGAAGACACCTGAACAGGTCGAACTGGAACAGCTGCGCCGGGAGAAAGCCAAACTTGAGCGTGACAACGCCCGGATGTCCAAGAAGCTGACCCAGACCGAGGCAGCCATGGAAATCCTGGGAAAAGCACACGCGCTCTTGGAGATCGTGTCCGAGAGCGCGGACTCGGAGAACTCGTAACCGAGGTTCGCGAGAACACACGAATCCAACTCGAACCGCATACCGGCGTCAAAGAGTCCTGTCGCCTGTCGGGCATCAACCGCTCGACCCACTACCGCAACCGGGACCGAAACCCCTCCGCCCCGACCGAACCCGCCAGGACGCCTCCCCCGAACCGGCTGGAGAGCGAAGAACGCGAACACATCATCGCAGTCCTCAACAGCACGAGGTTTCGGGACAAAGCTCCCCGGCAGGTGTGGGCGGCCCTGCTGGACGAGGGCACCTACCTGTGCTCGGTGGCCACGATGTACCGGCTGCTGCGCGAACGCGGCCAGAGCCGGGAGCGGCGGGCCCAGGCCACCCACCCGCCCAAGACCAAACCCGAGCTGGTGGCCCACGCCCCGAACCAGGTGTGGAGCTATGACATAACGAAACTGCGTGGACCCGGCCCGGGCAGGTTCTTCGATCTGTACGTCATGATCGACATCTACTCCCGGTGCGTGGTGCACTGGGAAATCCACACCAGAGAATCAGGCGAGATCGCCGAAGGGTTCATCGCCAACTCCATCGCGGCCAACGGCCAGATCGCCGCCGAAGTGATCCATTCCGACCGCGGTACCGCGATGACATCGCAGCCCGTTTCCGAGCTGCTGTCCATGCTCGGCATCACCAAATCGCACTCCAGGCCGAAGACGAGCAACGACAACCCCTACAGCGAAGCGCATTTCAAGACGCTGAAGTACTGCCCGGCGTTTCCTGACCGGTTCGGGTCCATTCAGGGAGCCCGGCGGTTCTGCCGCAGATTCTTCCAGTACTACAACCACGAGCACTACCACTCCGGGATCGGGCTGCACACTCCTTTCACGGTGCATATCGGCACCGCGCACGCGATTCAGGACAAGCGAGCGCAAGCCATTGAGGCCTTTCGCGCGGCCAATCCGCAGCGGTTCACCCGCAGGCCTGTGCTTCCTGCTCTTCCCGAGGCCGCGTGGATCAACGAGCCGGACATCGTGCCTACCGCACAGCACAGCGCTGACCTGCGTGAAGCGGCCTGACGATCACCTGCCCCTGTCCGATTCGACTTGACACACTCCGCATCAGCGGAGATCACAGTGCCTTCGATGTCCATCCCGGCCAGGACGTCCTGGAGAGCGGGGATCTCGCTGGTCTTGTCCGCCACCCGGATCTGAGCGGCCACCTGTCCGGTGGGGGTCATCGCGGCCAGTAGGTGCACGGCCTGGGAGCGGCGGGTGCGCGAGCCTCGCACGCTTTTGCCGTCGATGATGAGCACGGCCAGGTCGGCGGCGGTGCTCATGCGGTTCAGCGCGGCGGGGTCCAGGCTGGTCAGCACCCTGCGGATCGTGGCCGCAGAGGGGGCGGTGCGCACTCCGAGTTCGGGGCGGGTGATGCGGGCTCCCAAGCGGGCCAGGGTGTGTTGGGGTGCGTTATGCGCCCACTGGCCGATCCCGCGGTCAGGGAGCGGGCTCCGCAGAGCACGGCGCACAGGCAGATCAAGATGATGCAGCCCAGGCGGTGGCGGCGGCCCCGCCGATCGCGAGGATCGGCTTCTTCTCCGGTGGGCGCGGACAGGGCGGGAGAGGGCGTGGCAGACTGGGGGCGCAACGGAGTCCTTGTGAGGCCAGGGGTGTGAGAGTTCCTGACCTTCTACCAGGGCTCCGTTGTTGTGTGTGGGGTCTTCTACTGGATCGCTGCAGGCTTGTGATCAGTGATAACGCTACTCATCCCCGACTTTGCAACAGCCCTGCCGGTGTGCTGGTCTCTCGGTTCCTGCGTCACTTCCTGCGTGGCAGTGGCGGAGTGAACCCCGCAAACTCGTTGCAGACCTCCCGCACGAGTTGGGCGACGTGGTCGCGCGGGACGTACCGCCACGTCCGACCGTCCCGGGACTGGTAACCCCAGTGGGTTTCGTCTTTGAGCCCCAGTGAGACGTACCCCAGGTACGGGGGTCCGATCAACGCACGGTCAACGTCCGCACCGTACGTCCACGGGAACCGCCTCCACTCGACAGTGAACGCCAACCCCCGCAGGGTCATGAATGCGTCTTTGGCTTCGGTCATCGGGTCGGTTTCGGTGGTTTCGGTCTGCGTCTGAATCTGTCCACGTGCGTCCATAGACCTAGCGTCAGACCACCGCGCGTTGTTTCACAGAAACTGACTTCTAACCCCGGTGGATCTAGTTCTGAGTAGGACAACCTGCGTAGCGTCTGGGACATGACGGAACAAGAATTCGGTCCATACCTCGCACGGGAACGCAAACGTGCTGGTTACACACTTCGTCGACTCGCGAAGGAAGCCGGGACTTCTGCGTCAACCCTGTCCCGCTGGGAGAACAACCACGCTGTCCCGGTGCGGGATGACGCGTTGAAGCTAGACGGGGCACTCGGGTTGAAGGGGACGTTGTTTCGCAAGTGGGAGACGTACACGTCTCCTTCCGCGTTGCTCCCGTGGATGCTTGATGCGGGCAAGCTGGAAGAAGCAGCGACGTCGGTGACGTACGTTTCCCCGGTGTTGGTCCCTGGTCTCCTGCAATCCCCCGGGTACGCGGAAATGATCTTCGCTGAGGGTCAACCGTTGTGGTCTCCGTCAGAGGTCGCGCGGGTAGTCGCTCTGCGGTCGAAGCGGTACGAATACCTGCGTGAGCGCAACAACCCGAAGATCACTGCGGTGTTCCCCGCTGTAGCGCTGTCGATGGTTCCGGACGCGGTTCGTCGTGAACAGGTTGAGCGGCTGGTGTCGTTGATGGATGACGGGGTTCGGGTGCACGTGATCCCACTCCCGGGTGTCCCGATGGGCGTGACGTCTCCACTGCTGCTTGTGAGGCTGGAAGACGGGACACGGGCGGCTTCCTCGGACCACCAGAACGGTAACGTGGTCTTCGACGCAAGCAGCGGTTTGGAGCGGCTGTTTGAGATTGAGCGCCGCGTGCTGTCTGACGCTCTCCCCTTGGAACAGTCTCGGCAGTTGTTGAAGGAGATGATCTAGTGACGGACGGTTGGCACAAGTCCAGCTACAGCAACACGGGTTCTCAGTGTGTTGAGGTGCGGGAGACCCCAGCGGGAGCGGACGTGCGAGACACGGTCAACCGGGACGCGGGTCACCTGTCCTTCCCCGCTACCGAGTGGCGCGCGCTGCTAGCCGCTGAGACGCGCTAGACCCACTGACACGAGACTCCCCTATGTAGTGCGTAGGGGAGTCTCTTCATGTCTGGTGGGTGTGACCTGTGTCACATCCGGCTAGACGCGAAGCTTCAAACGGTTATGATCTGCGTGTAATCACAACTGGACAGGGGTTCCGAGCAGCGGATACCGCTACGGACGGTCAGCGCACCCCGTCAACCTGGGTGTTTGCGTGTCACCGGGAAGCATCCGAATGCACTAACTTGGTCCAAATCATGGCGGCCAAATCTGACCTCGAACTCCTGCGTGCCCACGAACCGGTGCTCATGTGCACCAAGGGGGAGCTCTTCTTCCCCACCGACGTGGACGCCTACGTACGCAACTGCAGCCTCTGGATCGAGGAACCCGGCGGACGCGAGAGCGTCATCGTCCCCGCCGGTGAACTCACCCTCGACCGGCTCTCCCAGGCCGAGGAGGAGTGGCCCGGGCGCCACAAGCACCTGCGTTTCGTGCAGGAGGAGACCCTTCGCGAGGAGGCCCGCCGCTTCAGGGGCATCGCCCGCTCGGTCATCCCCAAGAGCGGTCGCCTGGCCGCCGTGGGCGTGCTCGGCCGCGTCCTGGACATCCTCATGAAGCTCTCGCTGCTCATCCGCGGCGCGGTCCCCGGCGGCGTCACCTTCGCCGCGGTCACCCGCTACCGCGAGCGCGTGGACAACGGCGGCGCCACCTACTACGGGCGCGTCACCCGCGAGGGCGGCTACATCGTCCTGCAGTACTGGTTCTTCTACGCGATGAACGACTGGCGCACCATCTACGGCGGGGTCAACGACCACGAGGCCGACTGGGAACGCGTCACCGTCTACGTGGTGGAGAACCCCGACGGCACCACCCGCCCGGTGTGGGTCGGCGCCTCCTCGCACGAGTACCACGGCGACGACCTGCGCCGCTCCTGGGCGGATCCCGACCTGCACCGTGACGGCGTCCACCCGAAGATCTACGTCGGCGCGGGCTCGCACTCGCACCAGATGCTCCCCGGCGACTACCTCATCCAGGTCGACCCCGCGGTCCTGCGCGGCCTGGTCCGCGGCTGGCGCCGACTCACCGGACGCCTGTTCCGCGCGGACAGCGCCATCAACCGGCACGGCATCGGAGTGCCCTTCGTCGACTACGCGCGCGGTGACGGCGAACGCCTGGGCCCCGGCGGCGACCGCGAGTGGAACGCCGTCCTCATCGACGACGACACCCCCTGGGTGCGCGGCTTCCGCGGCCTGTGGGGCCGCGACACCCGCGACTTCTTCGACGGCGAGCGCGCGCCCAGCGGCCCCCGCTACGAACGCGACGGCACCATCCGCCGCTCCTGGGCCGACCCGCTGGCCTGGGTCGGCCTGCAGAAGGTGGCACCCAGCGAGAGCGCCGCCCGCGCCGAACTGCGCTCCCACGTAAGCGGCCTCCAGACGCGCCTGCGCGACATCGACAGCGACATCGTCAGCCGCCGCGACCACCTCCGCCGGCTCGACTCGGCCCGCATGGTCCTGGACCGCGAGGCCGCCTCCCGGCCGCGCGCCCGCGAGTACTCCCAGCGGATCGAGAAACTGGAGAAGGAACTCGCGGGGGTCTACGAGAAGCGGGTCCTGCTCGCCGACGAACGCGACACCCTGCTGCGTTTCCTGGAGAGTGACACGCCGCTGGTGCCCTCCCCGACCGGGCACCTCAAGGCCCCGCACATGCCCTACGCCTCGGGCGAGCAACGCGCCAACCGCTTCCTGCACCTGTGGGTCGCCCTGAGCACCCCGCTGCTGCTGATCTCGCTGGCGCTGACCCTGTTCCTGCTCGACGGGCAGATGACCCTGTGGGCCATGCTCGGGGTGGTGCTGGCCTTCGCCGCGATCGACTCCGTGGCCCGCCGCAAGTTCGTCCAGTACGTCACCGGGATCGCGATCGCCGCGGTGATCATCGGTCTGCTCGTGGGGGTGGTGGCCGCCTTCATCGCGGACTGGCGCATCGCCATCACCGTCCCCATCGTGCTCATCGTGGTCGTGCTCCTGGTGGTCAACATCCGCGACCTCATGCGCCGCTGATTCTCGCGGAGCCGAACCGAACCCACCCCTGCCCCGCGCGGAAGTGTCACCCGCGCGGGGCAGTATGGGCTTATGGACGACGAAGCGCTGTTCGGCTCACCGCCCGTCACCGTCGCCCCGGGCGCCGTCCACCTGCCCGGCTGGCTGAGCGCCGAGACCCAGGCCGACCTGGTCGGGCGCTGCCGTCAATGGGCCCGGGGCCCCGCCGGGACCCGCCGCCACCCCATGCCGCGCGGCGGCGTCATGAGCGTCTCGATGACCTCACTGGGCTGGCACTGGCGCCCCTACTCCTACGCGCGCGCCCTGCCCGACGGGACCCCGGTCCAACCCTTCCCCGAACTGCTCGGTGCCCTGGCCGCGCGCGCCGTCGAGGCCGCCTACGGCACCCCGCACGAGGGCGACCCCTACGACGTGGCCCTGGTCAACTTCTACGACGCCGACGCCCGTATGGGCATGCACCAGGACCGCGACGAGCTCTCCCGCGCCCCGGTGGTCTCGCTCAGCCTCGGCGACAGCTGTGTCTTCAGGTTCGGCAACACCGAGACCCGCACCCGCCCCTACACCGACGTCGAACTCCGCAGCGGCGACCTGTTCGTCTTCGGCGGCCCCTCCCGCATGGCCTACCACGGGGTGCCCCGCACCCGCCCGGGCACCGCCGACCCCGCCCTGGGCCTGAACGGCCGCCTCAACATCACCATCCGCGCCTCCGGTCTGCCCGGCTGATTCATTCCTGTTTCGCGGAAATGATGACGCTGTTATGGAATATGCGAATCCTTTGACGGCACGATGGAAGAAGACATTCAGTCATTCGTCGCGCATGATTGGTCTAGGTATTCTGGATTATTATATTTCTCTTGGTGGTGCGGGGTTGGTTATGAAGAGTACTCGGATCGCGGTTGTGGGGATCGGTCTGGCCTATCCTGATGCGGATTCCCCCAGTGACCTCTGGGAGAACGTCCTCGCTGGCAGGAGGGCCTTTCGTAGAATTCCGAACGAGCGTATGAATCTCTCTGACTACTGGTCAGAGGATCCCTCCGCTGAGGACAGATTCTACTCGAAAAAGGCCGCCGTGCTCCGCGGGTTCACTTTTGACAGGGTGAGGTACCGGGTTTCCGGGAGTTCTTTCCGCTCCACGGACATGACGCACTGGTTGGCGTTGGAGACGATGTCCCGGGCCTTGCTGGACGCCGGTTTTCCGGAGGGTGACGGACTGCCACGGCGTTCCACCGGTGTGGTGATCGGTAACAGCCTCACCGGTGAATTCTCCCGGGCGAACACGCTGCGGCTGCGCTGGCCCTACGTCCGCCGGACGGTCGCTTCGGCCCTGCTCGACCACGGCTGGGACGAGGACCAGGCCGAGGGGTTCCTGGCCGACCTGGAAGCCTCCTACAAGGCCCCCTTCCCCCGCATCGACGAGGACACGCTCGCGGGCGGCCTCTCCAACACCATCGCGGGCCGGGTGTGCAACCACTTCGACCTCGGAGGCGGCGGCTACACGGTGGACGGCGCCTGTTCCTCCTCCTTGCTGTCCGTGGCCACCGCGGCCACCGCCCTGGCCGAGGGGGACCTGGACGCCGCCCTGGCCGGCGGGGTGGACCTGTCCATCGACCCCTTCGAGGTGATCGGCTTCGCGAAGACAGGGGCGCTGGCCACCGGCGAGATGAAGGTCTACGACAAGGACTCCAACGGTTTCTGGCCGGGAGAGGGGGCGGGCGCCCTGGTCCTCATGCGGGAGGAGGACGCGATCGCACAGGGCAGGCGCATTCATGCCCTGATCGCCGGCTGGGCCGTTTCATCCGACGGCCGGGGCGGCATCACCCGGCCGGAGGAGAGCGGACACCGGCTCGCCCTGGAAAGGGCGTACGCCCGAGCCGGGTACGGAATCGAGACCATCGGTTACTTCGAGGGGCACGGCACCGGCACGGCACTGGGCGACGCCACCGAACTGGCGGCGCTTTCCGGGGCCCGGGCCGCGGCCGACCCCTCCGCTCCACCGGCGGCGCTGGGCTCGGTCAAGGCCAACTTCGGCCACACGAAGGCGGCGGCTGGAGTCGCCGGTCTGATCAAGGCGATCCTCGCGGTGCGCAACGGGGTGATCCCGCCCGCCACCGGCCACCACGACCCGCACCCCTTGCTGGAGGAGGAGACGGCTGCCCTGCGGGTGCCGACCGAGCCCCTCGCCTGGTCGGACGGGTACCCCGTGCGGGCCGGCGTCTCAGCCATGGGCTTTGGCGGCATCAACACCCACATCACCCTGGAGGCCGCGGCCGGGAACCGGGGCGCCGGACTGACGGACCGGACCCGCTCCCTGGCCGCTGGCCGACAGGACGCCGAACTCCTGGTGATCGACGGCACGGACCTCGCTGAGGTCCGGCGAGGGCTGGAAGAGCTGGCCGAGCTGCTGCCCCGCCTCTCCTACGCCGAGCTCACCGACCTCGCGGCCTCCCTCGCGGAGCGGGCCGGTGACCGCCCGGCGCGCGCGGCCGTGGTCGCCTCCTCTCCGGAAGCCGCGGAACGGGCCGTGCGCGTCCTGCTGTCCCG
This sequence comes from Nocardiopsis metallicus, assembly GCF_014201115.1. Taxonomy (GTDB): domain Bacteria; phylum Actinomycetota; class Actinomycetes; order Streptosporangiales; family Streptosporangiaceae; genus Nocardiopsis; species Nocardiopsis metallicus. Next base: position 2,390,140 of record NZ_JACHDO010000001.1, on the reverse strand, counting down.
GATGGACGACGGACAGACGGAGGTGATGGCTCCGGAACTCGGTGCCTACCTCGCCCACCGCACCACCGCACCCAGCATCCGGTACCTCTTTCCCGGACAGGGAGCCGGGACCGGCCGCACCGGGGCCCTGCGCCGCCGGTTCGACGCGGCCGACCGCGTCCTGCGCTCGGCTGGTCTGCCCGAGGGCGGGGACCAGGTCGCGACCGAGGTCGCCCAACCCCGTATCGTGGCCGGTTCCCTCGCGGCCATGGCCGTGCTGAATGATCTCGGTGTACGGGCCGACGGGGCGGCCGGGCACAGCTTGGGCGAACTGACCGCCCTGCACTGGGCCGGTGCCGTCGACCAACGGGAAATCCTGGACCTGGCCGCCGCCCGGGGCCGGGCGATGGCGCGGACCGGACGGGCGGACGGCGCCATGGCCGGGCTGGAGACCGGACCCGCCGCGGCCGAGGCCCTGGTCGAGGGCGAGGCCGAGGTGGTCGTGGCCGGGTACAACGGCCCGGAGCAGACGGTGGTCTCCGGTCCCGCCGACGCGGTCGAGCGCGTGTGCGCGCTGGCACGCGCCCAGGGAATCACCGCGACCCGGGTCAGGGTCTCCCACGCCTTCCACTCACCGCTGGTGGCTGCCTCGGCGGAGGTGCTGGACCGCAGGCTCGCCGAGACCGGGTTCGGACCTCTGGCCCCGGGGCTGGTTTCCACGGTCACCGGGAAGGAGCTCGCACCTGACACCGATCCGCGCGCGCTCCTGCGTGACCAGGTCGTCCTCCCGGTACGTTTCCACGAGGCGGTGGTCCGCTTGGCGCGGGACGCCGACCTGATGATCGAGGTCGGCCCGGGGCGGGTGCTCTCGGGCCTGGCGGCCGCGGCCGTCCCGGATGTTCCGATCGCCGCTGTGGACTCCGATTCCCCCTCCCTGGTCCCCTTCCTGCGGGCGGTGGCCGCCGCCTACTCCCTGGGTGCGGCCGTGGACCTGCGAGGACTCTTCGCCGGTCGCCTGTTCAGGGAGCTCCCCGAGGAGTTCGCCTTCCTCGCCAGCCCCTGTGAGAGCGCGCCCGGCCTCGACGTGGGGCGCACCGAGACCGTGCCAGACGGGCACGGAGACGTTTCCGGCCGGGGAGCGCAGGACACACAGGGGGACGGAGCGGCGGACACCCTGGAACTCCTGCGCACGCTTGCCGCCGAGCGCGTGGAGCTTCCGGTCTCCATGGTGGGCGCGGACACCAGACCGCTGGACGACCTGCACCTGAGCTCCATCACGGTCGGCCAGGTGGTCAACGAGGTCACCCGCCGTCTGGGTCTGCCACCGCTCGAAGCGACGTCCGGATACGCCACCTCCACCCTGGGCGAACTGGCCGGAGTGATCGACGGGCTGGCGGACACCGCCGACGGGGGTGCGGCCGCGGGCGAGGCCGCGGGCGCCGCCCCCTGGGTCCGCGCCTTCGAGGTCGCCCACGCGGCCGCACCTGTGCCGCCGCGCTCCGGCTCCGAGGAGGGGGCCGCCTCCGACGGCGGGTGGAGCGTGTACGCCTCCCCGGGCCACCCGCTGGCCGAACCCCTGCGCCGGTCCCTCTCCGGGCTGGGCGAGGGAGTCCTGCTCTGCCTGCCGGACGGCGGGGGACCGGAACTGGTCGGCACCCTGCTCGACGCGGCACGGTCCGGGCTGGCCTCCGGAGCCGGGACCCGGTTCGTGGTGGTCCAGGGCGGCTACGGTGCCTCCGGGGTGGCGCGGACGCTGCACCTGGAGGTTCCCGGGACGCTCACCACGGTGGTCACGCTGGCCGACCCCGAGCCCGTCTCGGCGGACGACCTTCGGGAGGCGGTCCACCGGGTGACCGCCGAAGTCGCCGCCACCACGGGGTTCACCCAGGTCCACTACGACGCGGACGGGCACCGCACCGTGCCGCTCCTGCGCGCCGTCCCCCTGGCGGCCGAACCGGCGCGGGACGCGCCCCTGGGCCCGGACGACGTCGTACTGGTCACCGGCGGGGGCAAGGGCATCACCGCCGAGTGCGCCCTGTCACTGGCCACCGAGTACGGGTCGGCACTGGCCCTGCTGGGTCGCGCCGCCCCGGAGGAGGACACCGAGCTCGCCGCCAACCTGGAGCGCGTGTCGGCGGCCGGGGCCCGGTTCGTCTACCTCCGGGCGGACGTGACCCGCCCGGAGGAGGTCCGTGGCGCCGTGCGCGCGGCCGAGGAGGAACTGGGACCGGTCACCGCCGTACTCCACGGCGCGGGGCGCAACGAACCGACCGCCTTGGCAAGCCTGACCGAACCGCTCTTCCGGCGCACGCTCGCTCCCAAGACCGACGGTCTGACGGCCGTGCTCGACGCCCTCGACCCGGACCGGCTCCGGCTGCTGGTCACCTTCGGCAGCATCATCGGGCGCGCGGGCCTGCGGGGCGAGGCCCATTACTCCACGGCCAACGACTGGCTCACCGAGATGACGGTCGAGTACGGCGCCAAGCACCCGCACACCCGCGTCCTCGCCCTGGAGTGGTCGGTCTGGTCGGGCGCGGGCATGGGGGAGCGGCTGGGCGTGGTCGAGGCGCTGATGCGCGACGGCATCACACCGGTCTCCGCCGAGGAGGGTATCGCGATCTTCCACCGTGTCCTCGCCGACCGCTCCGTCGGGCCGGTGCTGGTCGTCAGCGGCCGCACGGGCGGGCTGCCCACCCTCGCCACCGAGGAGCGCGAACTTCCGCTGGGCCGGTTCGTGGAACGCGTCCTGGTCCACTACCCCGGAGTCGAGCTGGTCACCGAAGCCGTCCTGTCCGCCACCGACGACCCCTACTTGGACGACCACCTGCTCGACGGTGACCTGCTCTTCCCCGCGGTTATCGGAATGGAGGCGATGGCGCAGGCTGCGACTGCGGTCAGCGGCCACACGGGTCCCCCCGTAATGGAGGGTGCGCGATTCCTGCGGCCCGTCGCCGTCCGCCCGGGTGAGACGACCACCGTGCGGGTGGCCGCACTGGTGCGCGACGCGGAGTCGGTGGAGGTCGTCGTCCGCAGTGAGGAGACCGGGTACGACGCCGACCACTTCCGGGCCGTCCTGCGCTGGCCGCGGACGGACCTGGAACGGGGGTACGAGTCGGCCGACGAGCCCTCACCGCCCCTGCCCCGGGTGGCGGTCGATCCGTCTGAGCTGTACGGGGACGTGCTCTTCCAGGGCAAGAGGTTCCAGCGCCTGCTCTCTTACCGCAGGGCCAGCGCGCGCCACGTGGCCGCCGAGCTGTCCACGGCCTCGCCCGGGCACTGGTTCGGGACGTTCCTCCCCCAGGAACGGGTCCTGGCGGACCCGGGTGTGCGGGACGCCGCCATGCACGTCCTCCAGGCCTGCGTCCCCGACGGGACACTCCTGCCCGAAGGGGTGGAGCGGATCGTCCTGGCCAGCCCCCAGGACCAGGAAGAGGCCGAATGCGTTCTCCTGGACGCCTGTGAGCGTTTCCAGGAGGGGGACTCCTATGTCTACGACGTCGACGTGCGCGCCCCGTCCGGCGAGCTGCTCGAACGCTGGGAGGGCCTGAGGCTGCGCGCGGTCCGCAGGAGCGGCGGAGCGGGCCCCTGGGCGCCCGCGCTGCTCGGTTCGCACCTGGAACGGGAGCTCGAGCGGGTGCTCGGCGGTTCCCGTGCGGTCGTGGTCGACCCCGACCCCGCTTCCGGAGCCGGCGGCGGAATCGAGGAGCGCCGGGCCAGGACCGAACTGGCGGTGGGGCGGGCGCTGAACCGCCCCGTCCGGGTCCGTTACCGGCCGGACGGTCGTCCCGAGGTCGAGGGAGCCGTGATCTCCGCCTCGCACGGCGCCGGGGTGACGCTGGCGCTCGCCGGCGGGGGCGCCTGGCCTGTGACGTGGAGACCGTGCGGGAACGCTCCGACGAGGACTGGGCCGGGCTGCTCGGCGGCGGCCTCATGGCGTTGCGTGACCTGGTCGCCGAGCGGGCCGCGGAGTCCCCTCACGTCGCCGCCGCCCGGTTGTGGGGCGCGCTGGAGTGCCTGCGCAAGGCGGGCGGCACCGGACGCTCCCTGACGCTCGATGAGGTCGGCGGGCACGGATGGGTGGTCCTCTCGTCCGGAGACGCCCGGATCGCCACGTGGAGTACCACCCTGAACGGGAACCCCGACCCGGCGATGTTCGCCGTCCTGACCGGAGAGGAGCGCTGATGTCCGACTACTACGAGGTCCGCCACACAGTCGGTTTCGAGGAGACCAACCTGGTGGGCAACGTCTACTACGTCAACTACCTGCGCTGGCAGGGCCGCTGCCGGGAGATGTTCCTCAAGGAGCACGCCCCGGGGGTGCTGGCGGACGTGCGCGGCGACCTGAAGCTCTTCACGCTCCGGGTCGACTGCCAGTACTTCGCCGAGATCACGGCCTTCGACGAGCTCTCGATCCGGATGCGTCTGGAGGAGCTCACCCAGACCCAGGTCCAGTTCACCTTCGACTACTTCCTGTTGGAGGAGGAGGGCGAGACGCTGGTGGCCCGCGGGAGGCAGCGGATCGCGTGTATGCGCGGCCCGAACACCGAGACGGTTCCCACCCGGGTGCCCGAGGAGCTCCGCGAGGCCCTCGCTCCCTACCGGACCGAGGCCGCCGCCCGAGGGGCGGTGGGCTGACATGCCGGACCTGCGCCGGGTGATGTCCGCGTTCGCCACCGGGGTCACGGTACTCACGGTCGGAGGCGACAACCCCAACGGTATGACCGCCAACGCCTTCTGCTCGGTCTCCCTCGAACCGCCCCTGGCGCTGTGCTGCGTGGGCCGTACGGCACGCCTGCACAAGGCCGTCTCCGCCGAAGGGCACTTCGCGGTGTCGGTCCTGTGCGCCGATCAGGAGGCGACCGCCCGCCATTTCGCGGACCGGGCCCGCCCGCACGGATGGGAGCAGTTCGCACCGGTGGCCTGGATCCCCGGCCCCCGCACGGGAGCTCCCCTGATCACCGGCGCGCTCGCCTGGCTGGAGTGCGAGGTGACGGAGGAGATCGTGGCGGGTGACCACACGGTGTTCGTGGGCCGGGTGCTCGAAGCGGCATCGGGGGAGGAGGGCTCCGCCCTGCTGTTCCACGGCGGAGCCTTCCACGGGCTGCCCGGCGCTGCCCCTGCTGTCTCCGACGGGCGGGTGAGAACCGCATGAGCGTGTCCGAGGTCGATCTGCGACCGGTGTCCGTACCCGGACCGGGGGCCGGGGAGGAACTCCGCACCATGGCGGAGCTGCGTCGGGAGCGCGACACCCGCCTGGCCCGTATCGAGGCGGGCGACCCCAACGGTGTCGAACGCCAGCACGAACTGGGCAAGCGCACCGCTCGGGAGCGCCTGGGGCTGCTCCTGGACGAGGGTTCCTTCGTGGAGCTCGGGGTGTTTCGCCGCCGCAGGGAGGCAGGTCCGGACACGGAGGGCCGCCGCCCGCACACCGACGGCGTGGTGACCGGGACGGGCACGGTCGAGGGCCGCCGCGTGTTCGTCTACGCCCAGGACTTCACGATCCTCGGGGGGTCGCTCGGCGCCGAGCACGCGAGCAAGATCCACCGGGTGATGGACCTGGCCCTGGACGCGGGGGCGCCCCTCATCGGGCTGAACGACAGCGGCGGCGCCCGGATCCAGGAGGGGGTGGCGGCACTGGACGGCTACGGCGGGATCTTCCGGCGGCAGGTGGCCGCCTCGGGGGTGATCCCCCAGATCAGCGTCGTCCTCGGCCCCTGCGCGGGCGGGGCCGCCTACTCACCCGCGCTCGCCGACTTCACCTTCATGGTTCGTGGCACGGCGAGGATGTACCTGACCGGGCCGGACGTGATCGCCGCGGTGAGCGGGGAACAGGTGGGCCACGACGAGTTGGGCGGCGCCGACGTCCACGGCGGCCGGACCGGTGTGGCCGCGGTCGTCCACGACGACGAGGACGCGTGCCTTGAGGACGTGCGCCATCTCGTCTCGCTTCTGCCCGACAACAACCTCTCGCATCCGCCCGCTGAGCCGCCGACCGGGGCCCGCGAGGACGTGCGCCCGCGTCTGGCGGACATCGTTCCGGTGGAGCCCAACAAGCCCTACGACATGCGGGACGTGGTCGCCGAGGTGGTGGACGGGGGCGATTTCTTCGAGGTGCACGAGGGGTGGGCGCCCAACGTGCTGTGCGCGCTGGCCCGCGTGGACGGCGCGGTGGTCGGGGTGGTCGGCAATCAGCCGATGGTCCTGGCCGGTGTGTTGGACAGCGACGCCTCGCAGAAGGCGGCCCGCTTCGTCCGCTTCTGCGACGCCTTCAACATCGCGTTGGTGACCCTGGTGGACGTGCCCGGCTTCCTGCCGGGGAGCGCGCAGGAGCACGCGGGTGTGATCCGGCACGGGGCGAAGCTGCTCTACGCCTACTGCGAGGCGACGGTCCCGCGTGTCCAGGTGATCGTGCGCAAGGCGTACGGGGGCGCCTACATCGTGATGGACTCCCGCTCGATCGGAGCCGACCTCTCCCTGGCCTGGCCCGGCAACGAGATCGCCGTGATGGGAGCCGAGGGCGCGGTGAACGTCGTCCACCGCAGGGAGTTGCGGGCCGCGGCCGACCCGGACGCGCGGCGCGAAGAGCTGGTCGCGGACTACCGGGAGCGGTTGATGCACCCCTATCGCGCACCGGAGGAGGGGTTCGTCGACCAGGTGATCGACCCCGCGGACACCCGCGCCGCGGTGGCGGACGGGCTGGCCCTGCTACGGGACAAACGCAGGGAACAGCCCAGGCGCAAGCACGGCAACCTGCCGCTCTGACGCCAGGACTGTCCGGCGGGCTTCTCAGGCCCCGGCCGCTGTCAACGCCGTGAGGCGCGTCGCGGAGTCCGCCACGGACACTCCGGCTGGGCCCGGAAGGTCGCCGCAGCCCACCATGAGGGAGACGAGCTGGTCCTCGAAGCACCGGTCCGCGTCGTAGGGCGGGATGAGGTAGGACCCCAGATCGAGGGTGGTCAGCCCGTGCACCGCGCACCACAGGCGGTGGGAGACCAGTTCGGGGTCGCCGTGGTGGAAGCGACCGGCGGCCATGCAGCGCTGCACGCACTCGGTCACGTTCCGGAGCGTGTAGCGGCCGTGTTGCCTGTCCTCCTCGGAAACGCTGAACCCGGCCAGGGAGCATCCGCCGAACATGACCGCGTACAGGTGCTCGTTGTGCGAGGCGTTGTGGCGGAACGCCCTGCCGAGCAGGGCGAGGTCGGAGACGGGGTCGTCGGTGCCCTCCACCCGGGTGAGGTGTTCCTGGAGGCGGGAGAACCCTTCGCGGACCATTGCGTGCACCAACCCGCCGATCCCGTCGAAGTAGGTGTACACGGCCATGGTCGAGCTGCCCGCTTCCTGGGCGATCCTGCGGGTGGACAGGGCTTGTGGGCCCTCGTCGGTGAGTAGGCGGCCGGCGGTGTCGACGATGTGGGCCCGGGTGTGGGGATCTGCCTTTCTGGGACTCATATGCCCGAGTCTGGCCAAGGCCGTGGGTGTTTCGTGCCGGGTGTGATGGAGGCTCTCAAACCTGGGAAGGATGAGAGACATGCCAGCACCGAGGAAATACCCCGATGAGCTGAGGCAACGTGCCACCCGCATGGCCGTGGACGCTCGCCGGGACCCGGCCAGCCGCAGCGGTGCCATCGCCCGTATCGCCGACCAGCTGGGCATCAACCGCGAGACCCTGCGCAACTGGGTCACCCAGGCCGAGGTCGACGCCGGAGACCGCCCCGGCACCACCACCGACCAGGCCCAACGCCTGGCCGAACTTGAACGCGAAGTGCACGAGTTGCGGCGAGCCAACGCCATCCTCAAGTCCGCGTCGGCTTTTTTCGCGGCGGAGCTCGACCGCCCACACATCAGATAGTCGCGTTCATCGACATCCACCAGCAGGAGTTCGGGGTCGAGCCGATCTGCCGCGTCTTGCAGGTCGCCCCGTCCACCTACTACGCCGCCAAGAACCGGGCCCCGTCACTGCGCTCACGCACCGATGAGGTCACCACCGCCAAGATCCACCAGGTACACGCCGACAACTACGCCGTGTACGGGGCCCGCAAGGTCCACGCAGAGCTGAACCGCCAAGGCCACCGGGTAGCCCGCTGCACGGTCCAACGCCTGATGAAACGGGCCGGGCTACGCGGCATCTCCCGCACCAAGGGACCCCGCACCACGGTCGGGACTACAGCCTCGGACACCCGCCCTGACCTGGTGGAACGCGCGTTCACCGCTGATGCTCCCAACCAGCTGTGGGTTGCCGACATCACCTACATCCGCACCTTCGCGGGCTGGGTCTACGCCGCGTTCGTCATCGACGTGCACTCGCGCCGGGTGGTGGGCTGGCAGGTGGCGAGGTCGCTGCACACCAGCCTGGCCCTGGACGCGTTGGAAATGGCCGTGTGGAACCGGTCCCATGTCGGTCGGCGCATCGACGGTCTGGTCCACCACTCCGACCGCGGCGTGCAATATCTCGCGGTGCGCTACACCCAACGCCTGGCCGAGGCGGGGGCGGTGGCCTCGGTCGGTACCACCGGCGATTCCTACGACAACGCTCTGGCCGAGGCGTTCCACTCGCTGTTCAAGGCCGAGTTGATCCGTAACCGCGGGCCCTGGAAGGGGTTGGACGAGGTCGAGATCGCGGTGGCCGAGTACATCGACTGGTTCAACCACCGCCGTCTGCACGGCGAGATCGGGCTGGTGCCGCCAGCGGAGTTCGAGGACCACTTCTACCGGCAGGAATCGGTGTCAGCACACGACGAAGCGTTGGTTCCGAGCCTCTAAAGAACCCGGCACGAAACAGGGTGTTCGCTACTTGTGGCTGGCGCTTATTACGGCCCGCCGGTTCACCGTGTTTCGGTCTCTTCGTGCGGACGGGTTCGGAGTAGGGTCGGACCGTGGCGCCTTACCGTGATCACTCACGACAGGTTTCCACGGCCCGCCCTCCGAACCCGCCGTGCGCCTTTCAACGCAACGGGCTCTCCACGGTTCCTCAACAGGTTGCAGGTCGTGTGGTCCACGGGGTGGGAATCGAATACCCCCTGAACCGATACCGGGACACCGTGACGTTGGATGCGCCACGGAAAACAGATCCCTGATAGGCGAGCCGCCACCCACGATCGGTGAACCGCCGCCTCAACTCACGCAGACCAATATTGGAGTGCTTGCGGCGGATCCAAGAAGACAACCTCCACCAGGAAAAGGAATCCACAGTGGAGAACATCTTCTTGGACACACCATGACGGAAGTAGTTCGCCCACCCCCGAACCATCGTGTCCACCTCCGCGATCTTGCGTTCGGTGGCCGTGTTCCGGGTGGGTCTGTTCGTTGCCCGCCGCACCCCGTCCTTGATCGCCTGAACGGATTTCTTAGACGGGATGGTGTAGACGTACCGACGTCGGGTCCCTCTCTTCACCCTGCGGCGAATATGAAACCCGAGGAAATCGAACCCCTGGTCGATATGGACAACCCCGGTTTTCTCCTCGGCCAAGCGCAGCCCTAACGGGGTCAGTACCTGGCTCACCTCTTCTTTCAAGACCTCGGCCCGGTCACGGCTCCCTTGCACCATGATGACGAAGTCATCAGCGTAACGAACCAGTTTCCAGTTACCGATTCCCTTCTGGCGACGAACACGTCTACGGTATGCACTGGTTTCCCATTGCGCTGCGATGTATTCGTCCAGTGCTGACAACGCGATGTTGGCCAGCAACGGTGACAGGATTCCGCCTTGCGGCGTCCCGGTGATGGTCTCCTCTCGATTCCCGGACTGTGTCATCACGCCGGATTTCAAGAACGATTTCACCAGCGCGTTGGTCCGCTTGTCCTTGACCCGTCCTCTCACCCTATCCATCAAAGAGGTGTGATCGATCTCGTCGAAGCACGCTTTGATGTCGGCTTCCAGAACCCAGTGGTGGTTCTTCACCGGTGAGGCGAGGCTGTGGATCTCGGCGATCGCGTCCTGAGCGCGCCGGTTGGGCCGAAAACCATAGGAGCAGGGAAGGAAGTCCGCCTCGAAGACCGGTTCCAGCACCGCTTTCAGTGATGCCTGAACCACTCTGTCGATCACGGTGGGGATCCCCAGCTTGCGCAGCTTCCCGCCCGCTTTGGGGATCGCCACCCGACGTACTTCACTGGGTCGGAATTCCCCGCTTTTGAGCAGGTCGCGCACCTGTTGGAGGAACGCATCCCTTCCGATACGGGATCGGACCATGTGCACGGTGACCCCGTCGACTCCTGCTGTCCTGGCACCTTTGTTCCGGGCGGTGCGTTCGAACGCATCGACCAGGAACGCCGGATCATAGACCAGGTTGAATACGTCATCGAACCTGCGTGAAGAATCCTCCTTCGCCCATTGATGGAGTTTGGTCTGCATCTTCCGTACCCGAAAGTAGGCGGTATCGGAATCCGGCCATACGATCGAAGCTCCGGTGTTCACCGGTGCGTCTTCGGATCTTGCATTCACCTGTGTTCTCCTTGGAATCGCTGCCGCCCTTCGCCATGTGACCGGCTTTCCCGGTCTCGGACTACTACGGCGTCTCCGCCCCACTGGCCTTCTTCGGTGAGCATCGCACCTATCCTTTCCTTTCTCGATGGCATCGAGAAGGGAAGGGAGTGAGGACCGGTGGTTCCCACGTTCGCTGTTCTCCGATCGACGGGCGAGGTACCCGGCTTTACCCCCGCAGTATCGCCCTGGTTACGCCGTAGACCTTCACCAGGGCCTCCCTGCCAGATCTCACATACCGGCTCGGGAGTTTTCCACCACGAGAGAGAACTATGGTCCTCTCCGTTGGTGGATGCGCACTGCTTTCCAGCCCGGATCCACCGGGTTAGAGCTGGCGAAAAATTAGGGGGTTTTATGGCACCGGTTCCTTTCGTATACCGTCCCATCTCGCTAACCGCGGCATGACCCATCCGGTAGTACTGGGCCATCCAGGCATTGTCAGGGCTGCTTCCCGTCCTTGGCGGCGATCTCCGCTTCAGACTGCCCCTTGCTTCACCTTCTCGCTACGACGAGAAGGCGGCGGAGTTGCTTTCACCTCCACTCGGATATGTGTTTGAACAGCGCCTCGTGGCGCACATGAGGTTTTCTCAGCGAAATAGCGGGGGCTGTGAGCGAGCGCGAGATCGTACGGGCCGACCTTGACCTCAGACAGACGTGAAGCCCCTGGTAGGACAGGTCTCACCACAAGATCGTCCACAGCACCAGAGGCTTCACGTTGGTCACCTATTCTGCCATGCTCGATGTCCCCCGCCACGTGGTGGAGTTCCTGGCCCGCTTGTTGGCGGCCCACCGGCGGCGGATCGGCACCCCGCAGGGCTCGCGGGCGCTGGGTCCGTTCCGTCAAGCGGTACTTGTGCTGCGCTGGTTCCGTGAGCATGGTTGCGTGCACTGCCTGGCCCGTGATGCCGGTATCTCCCAGGCCACTGGCTACCGTTACCTGCACGAGGGCATCGACGTCCTGGCCGATCAGGCCCCGGGCCTCCACCGGGTTCTGAAGGAATGCCGGGCCAAGGGCCTTGGCCACGTGGTCTTGGACGGGATGCTGGTCGAGACGGACCGTGTCACCGGCACCCATGTGAACAGTCAGGGTAAGCAGGTCGACACGTGGTACTCCGGCAAACACCGTTCCTTCGGGGCGAACGTACAGTTCCTGTCCGCGCCGGACGGTACGCCGCTGTGGGTCAGCGACGCCGAGCCGGGGTCAACGACTGACATTACTGCCGCGCGTGAGCACTGCCTGCCCGCGCTCTACAAAGCCGCCGCTGATGGCCTTCCCACTCTGGCCGACTCCGGGTACCAGGGTGCGGGGATCGGCATCCATCACCCGCACAAGAAGCCGAAAGGCAGCTCCCACCTGCATTTTCATGCTGACACGCAGACCCACAACGCTCTACTGCGAGGGGTCCGGGCTCTGGGGGAGCGTACTGCCGCCGAGCTCAAGGAGCGCTGGCGTGCGCTCAAGCGGGTCACGCTGAGTCCCTCCCGGTTCGGCGACATCACACGATCCGCGCTCGTCCTCAACGGGCAGTGGAAATGATCTTCGTTGAGAAAACCTCAATGATCACCCCTTTTTCTGGCCGACGCGTCGGTGCCGGGCGCCAGGAGTCGCGCAAAGTAGCCGATGCGGCCCGAACGTGACTCGTTGTTTCTTGACTCGGGGGTGCAGGTCTCGCCCAGCCAAAATAAGTACCCGGTTCTGTCTGAATCAATTGCCCGATGATTGCGATTTCTTAGCTTCTCGCACAATCGACAATCACTCAGGGTGGCGCGGCGTCACTGTCGGTGTTTCTCTTGCGGTTGTAAATGAGGGGCGGTCTGTCCTTTTTGTTGCCCCATGGAGCAATCTGGGAGATGATTGCCGCTCTGGCTCGGTGGAACTATGAGTATTGCTTCGCGGCCCTCGGGTTGAGGTCACGCGGGGGTGTACTTGCCTCCGAGTGTGATTGTGGTTTTCTCTTGGTTTGGGATGGAAGGCTGGCGCTCCTTTCTTTGTTTAAGTTACCGTTCGATTGGTTGGGTGGATCAATTATCCTTCGCTGGAGGTCCGTCCCGGCCTGTTTTCGCTCTCTGTTTTTTGCTGCTGCCTCTCTGTGTTGAGTCCTTGATTTATGGTTCTGGTTAATGGGAAAATTTCCCGCCCTCTGCTATGCCTGGGAGAATCGTATGGAGAGAATGGACAGGTCCGTCCGGCAAGCGATCAACACCATGCACAAACGCTACACAGAGGCACTCACGCTGAACCAGATAGCCGCCGAGGTCTTTGTGAGCCCCTATCATTTCTCCCGGGTCTTCGCGCGGGCGACAGGTGTTCCTCCCGGCAGATACCTGACCTCCGTGCGACTGTTCGCCGCCAAACGGCTCCTACTCACGACCGACCTCACCGTCTCCGACATCGTGTGCGGGGTCGGCTACAACAGCGTGGGTACCTTTACTAGTAGGTTCACCCGCGCGGTGGGAATGTCGCCTACCCAGTACCGCGACCCCAGGGTGGCCGAACTGCTTGTGGTCGTCTCCCACGAGTACTCCTGTCTGCCCGGTACGGACGAGATGCGCCGGGCGCGGTTCCTGAAGCCGCGGGCTCCGGGCCCCTGCCACACGATCAGCGGTACGCTCGACCTCCCCGAAGAGGCCGGAGCCAGCGACGTGCTCGTCGCCGTGTTCCCCGAAGCGGTCCCCCAGGGATCACCTGTTGCCTACGAGGTCTTCTCGGCCACCGGCCGGGCGGAGTTCAGCATCGCCGATGTCCCCACGGGGCCGCACGTGGTCATCGCGGTCGCCGTGCCCAAGAGCGACCGCACACGCTCCGGAAGGATGTTCCTCAGCTCCACCCGGCACCCCCTCCGAATCGCCAGAGGACTGCGGACCTACGTACACCTGCCCCTGGAAGAGGTCCAGGAGACGGACACGCCGCTGGCCGTCACTTTGGCCGATCCGTCGGTCACGCTGGAGGGAAAGTTCTCCCGCTCCGCCTGCATCCGTCAGACCGTCGCCTGAGATGGGTGCCGGTCCGCGCCCTGTCGGCGCCCTCGGACGCATGCTGCTCGCACCGCCGCTCCACCGTGTCGGCTTCGCGCACCTGGGATTCCCCGGTCGGGACTCCCCCTCCGCACGCCGCCTGGAGAGGATTCCCGAAGCCGTGGTCTGCGGATTCGAATGGGGGATCGAGGCCCGTGACCCCCGGGAGGTGGAGCATCGGTTGGAGACGGTCGCCCCCGACCTGCGCGGGTTCGCCTTCGAGGGCGTCGCCATGGCGTACACGATCCGTGACGCGCTCCCTCTCGGCGGGAGGGACCGGACCCGTGAGTTCATGCTCGGCCCCGCGTTGCCCCACACGTTCCTCACCTACATCGGCATCGGCTTCGCGATGTCCCGCCTGCCCCGCCCGCTGTGGCGGAACATCCTGCCTGACCTGGAGGGCAACCCCTACCATCCGACCATGAGCTGGCTGGCGGTCGACGGCTACGGCTTCGACCTGGCCTACTTCGACGCCCCGCGCTGGATCGACGGCCAGCGCACACCCAGGCCCTATCCCTGGGAAGGCGCGCCCGAGTACTTCCCCCGAGCCTTCGACCAGGGGCTGGGACGAGCACTGTGGTTCGTCCACGGCGCACGCCACGACGGGGTCGCGGCCGCGGTCGGGCGCTTCCCGCGGCAGCGCCGACCCGACCTGTGGAGCGGGGTCGGCCTTGCCGCGGTCTTTGCGGGAGGCGCGAGCCCCGCGCAGATCCGCGCACTCCTGGACCTCGCGGGCGAGGACGCGCCGCACGTCTTCCAAGGGGCGGTCTTCGCGGCCAAGGCCCGAGTCTTCTCCGGGCACGTGCCCGAACACACGGAGGTAGGAGTCCAGGCACTGACCGGTATGGACTCCGGTACCGCGGCCTCGCTCGCCGACCGGCAGCGCGTCGAACCGGGAGGCGGCGGCACCGAACCCGCCTACGAGGTGTGGCGCGCTCGGGTACGCCGCTGTTTCTTCTGGAGTGCGCCGGACCCCGGCCCTCCTCCGCAGGGCAATCCCTGAGTAGATCCGAACCCGCCACCGCGAGAAGGATGGGGGACAGACCGATCCGGAAGCGACGGGAGCGAGGACCAGTTGGCCACCGTGTGGGGCGCCCTGAGGCGCCGGGTGATGACACCCAACGCATCCGAGACGACAGTGGAGACCCGGGGTTTCCACGACAAGGGACCGCAGGCACGGCAGGTTCTGGAGACCGTGGGGGAGTCCTTCCTCGCCGGTCTCGGGGAGGCGGTGGAGACCGGCTCGCCGGCCGCCACCGACGAAAGGCTGGCCGCGCTGCCCGTCCGCTACCAGGGCTTCGCCTACGAGGGCGCGGCCATGGGGTTCGCACTCCTGGACGGGCTCCTGCCCGGAAGCCGCCGGACCGCGGCATTCCTCCGAGGCCCGGGTGCGGCGCACGTGTACATGGCCTATGTCGGGATCGGCTGGGCCATGGCCCGCCTGCCGAGACCTCTGTGGCCCGACCTGAGCGGTCTCGACCCGCTGCTGCGCTGGCTGGTGCACGACGGCTACGGGTTCCACCAGGCCTACTTCCACACCGACAAGTACGTGCACCGGCAGGCCCGTGACCCCAGGGCGGCCCGGTGGACCGGGGATGGCGCCTACGCGCTGCGGGCCGCGGACCAGGGCATCGGCCGCGCCCTGTGGTTCGTCGGCGGGACCGACCCCGACCAGGTCACCGGACTGGTCGAGCGCTTCCCGGCCTCCCGCCGCCCCGATCTCTACGCGGGGGTCGGGTTGGCCGCCACCTACGCTGGCGGAGCGGACGAGGCCGAGCTCCACCGGCTCCGGGAGCGCGCGGGCACGCACCGCGGTTCCCTGGCGCAGGGCGGCGCCTTCGCCGCCGAGGCCAGGATCCGCGCCGGGCTCCTCGTGCCCCACACCGAACTCGGTGCCGCCGTGCTCTGCGGGACGGACGCGCGGAGCGCGGCCCGTACCTCGCGCGAACTGCGCCCCGACGCCGCAGGACCGGACGACGACACCGCCTACCCCAGGTACGAGGTGTGGCGGGCCGCCCTGGCCCGGGAGCTGGCCCCGCGCGAAGGGGGACTGGCATGACCAGCCCCGGCCTGCGCCATCCGCCGCGTACGCCTTTGTCCGAAGCCCCCGCCATGTTGCGCGACCTGCTCGGGGACCGGCTCGCGATGATGAGCACGGCGACCGACAACCACGGTGACGCCGTGCGTATGGTCGCGGGACCCAAGACCCTGTACTTCTTCAACCACCCCGACCACGCCAAACGGGTGCTGACCGAGAACAGCGGCAATTACCACAAGGGCATCGGCCAGGTTCACGCGAAGAGGGCGCTCGGTAACGGGCTCCTGACCAGCGAGGGCGAACTGTGGAAGGCCCAGCGCCGGACGATGCGTCCGGTCTTCGGCCACCAGCGGATCGCCGGTCAGGCCGACACCGTGGCCAAGGAAGCCGCGGCCCTGGTCGACCGGTTGTGGGCGCGCTCCCGCAGCGGCCCCGTGGACGTGGCCGCCGAGGCCACCGGACTGACCCTGGGGGTCCTGGGCCGTACTCTGCTCGACACCGACCTCCACGCCTTCGACACGATCGGCGAGTCCTTCGAGGCCGTCCAGGACCAGGCCATGTTCGACATGGTCACGATGAACGGGCTGCCCGTCTGGTTGCCCTTCCCCACCCAGACGAGGTTCCGGCGCGCCCGCCGGGAGCTCCAGCGCATCGTGGGCCGTCTCGTCCGTGACCACGTTCCCTCGGCGGGCGCCGACGACGCGCTCTCCCGGGTGATCGCCGACGCCGCGGCCGAGCCCAGCCCCCGGGCCCGCGCCCGCCGGGTGCGCGACGAGTTGGTCACCCTGCTCCTGGCCGGACACGAGACCACCGCCAGCACCCTGAGCTGGGCTTTCTACCTGGTGGACCGCAATCCGGGCACCGCCGAACGGCTTCACGACGAGGCGGTGCGGGTCCTCGGCGACCGACCGCCGACCTTCGAGGACCTGCACGAACTCACCTACACCACGAAGGTCGTCCAGGAGACGATGCGCCTGTACCCGCCGGTGTGGATCCTGCCTCGCAGGGCGCTGGCCGACGACGAGGTGGGCGGATACCACGTTCCCGCCGGATCGGACGTCCTGATCTGCCCCTACACGCTGCACCGGCGCCCCGACTCCTGGGAGGACCCCGAGCGTTTCGACCCGGAGCGCTTCGACTCCGCCAACCGGGACGGACGGCACCGCTACGCCTACATCCCCTTCGGCGCTGGCCCCCGGGTGTGCGTCGGCAGCAACCTCGGGATGTTGGAAGCGGTCTTCGTCCTCGCGACCGTCTCCCGGGAACTGCGCCTCACGCTCGCACCGGGGCACCGGGCCGTACCCGAGCCCATGCTCTCGCTGCGGGTCAAGGGAGGGCTGCCCATGACGGTCCGCCGGGCCCGGAAGGGCTGACCCGGCCACGGCCCGCCAGCCCCACGCACCACTCCGCACCCACAGAGGAGACGACCATGCCCCAGGGCATCCCCGACGCTGAAGACATCGAGACACGAACACTGGAGGCGTTCGCCGACACCATCCTCCCCGGCGCCAAACGCACACCGGACGACGTGATGATCGCCGGACGCTCGCACGACGCGGGAGCGGTCGAGGCGGGCGCGCTGGAACTCCTGCGGACCCCGGCCACCGGGGTCACCTCCGGCCTGGGCGAGTTCGTCGGCCTGCTCAACGACCACGCCGAACACCACGCCGGACTGCGCGGCCTGGAACTGACCGGGGAAGCGCCGCCCTTCGTCCAGTTGCCCTTCGAGGAACGGACCGCACTGGTCACGGCACTCACCTCGCCAGGCCATCCGGAGAAGGAGTTCTGGGTGATGCTGGCGCTCTTCTGCAACATGGCCTACGACAGCGCGGCCCACACCAGTACCCCCGCCGCCATCGCGGCCGGGCACCCGGGCCTGCGGGCCATGGGGTTCGCCGCTCCCGACGCGGACGGCCTGTTGCGTTTCAAGGAGTACTCCTACGGCAGGCCGCTGGCCCGTCTCCACTCGGACACCACTTCCTCGGGGAGCCCCGCATGAGCGTCAAGGACAGTACCGACGTGCTCGTCGTCGGCAGCGGTTTCGGCGGCGCCATCACCGCCTACCACCTCGCGGCGGGCGGGGCGCGGGTCACCGTGCTCGAGCGCGGCCCCTGGCTTGAGAGCGAGGAGTTCGAGCACGACTTCCTCCTCGGTTCCTCCTACACCAGGGCCTTCGACTTCACCGTGGGCGACGGGATGAGCATCCTGGGCGGCAACTGCGTGGGCGGCGGGAGCATGGTGTACTTCGCCGCGCTGCCGCGCGCCCCCCGGTTCGTCTTCGACCGCCGGGGCTCCATCGGGCGGCGCATGTGGCCGCAGGCCATCACGAGGGACACCCTCGATCCCTGGTACGACCGGGTAGCCGAGGCGATGGGCGTGCGCACCCAGGACTGGAGCGACGTCAGCTACGCGGGCGGTCTGTGGGGCGCGGCCTGCGACCACTCCGGTCGCACGGCCAACCCCGTCCCGGTCGCGATCGACAAGGACACCTGCGTCAACTGCAACTGGATGATGGCGGGCTGCCGCTTCGAAGCCAAGAAGTCCCTGATGTTCAACTACCTGCCCGCCGCGCTCGCCCACGGGGCGAGCATACGGCCCCTCCACGAGGTCCAGCGGGTGGAGCGCAAGGTCGACGGCGGCTACCGGGTGCACTACGACGTCATCGACGAGGACGACTACCGCATCAGGACGGACTCCGGCAGTATCGACGCCAAGGTCGTGGTGCTCGCCGCGGGCGCCGGCGCCACACCCGTCATCCTCAAACGGTCCGAGGCCGACCTGGGCACCATGCCCCACGCCGTCGGCCGCTACTTCTCCGGTAACGGTGAACGCCTCAACACGGCCGTGGTCAACGAGGACCGGGTCCGCGACGTCCTCGGACTCTCCCGGGACGAAGATCGCGCCTACGAGGCCTTCCAGATCGGCAAGGGGCCCTGCGTGGCCAACTGGGACCGGCTGGACGCCTCGCTGCCGGAGTACTCCCGCTACTCCCTGGAACAGCTCTACTTCCCGCCCGCGCTGGGCACCATCCTGGCCCAGGTCCCCGGAGCCCCGGCACCAGCCTGGTTCGGTGCGGACAAGAAGGAGATGCTACGCCGCTGGAAGTCGTGGCTGATCGTCTTCACCATGAGCGAGGACGACAACGAGGGGGTCTTCGGCGCTCCTCCGCCCACCGGAAACGCGACCCGGCTCTCCCAGCAGATGCTCGGCAGGGGCTCGCTCAGCTACCGCCCCACCATGAACACCCTCAGGGGATGGGAACAGTCGGACGCCGAGGTCAAGGAGATCCTGGAAAAGGACGGGATCGCCAGCGTCGCCCCCTGGACCAACGACCTGGTCGGCGCCTACACCGTCCATCCGCTGGCCTCGTGCCGGATCGGCGACGACCCGCACACCTCGGCCCTGGACGACCGGCACGAGCTGCGCGGCCACCCCGGGATCTTCGTCACCGACGGCTCCGCCGTTCCCGGCGCCCTGACGGTCAATCCGGCCATGACCATCGCCGCCCTGGCCGAACGCTCGGTGCCGGGCATCGTCGAGGCCGCCCGCGAACGCGGTGTCGACGTCACCTACGGCGCTCCCGCCCCCGACGGCGCCACGTCGGGGCGCGGGAACGTCCTCAAGCTGACCGCACAGAGGACCTGAGGATCACGGCCTCCGTCACCGACCCCCGGGAGGGCCCCGTGTTCCGGACCGCTCTGAGAGCCGCGGTCAGAAGATCCCTGAAGGACGTACGCCACGTGCGGCCCGTTGCACCGCGAAGGGCCCGCGGCGGCATCGCGGACCTCTACCGGCAGTTGGAACGGGATTTCGGTGTCCTGGCCCCGCCTGTCGCCCTGCTCACACCCGCCCCCGAGTGCGCGGCGGCCACCTGGGTGGCGCTGCGCGAGTCGCTGCTGGTCGCCGGGCGAGCCTCGCGTTCCACCCGGGAGGCGGTGGCCACAGCCGTCTCCCGGGGCAACACCTGCCCCTACTGCGTGGAGGTGCACGGCGCTACGCTCGGCTCGCTCGAACCGGGCGGGGGAGGGGGCGACCCGCGGGCCCTGCCCACCGGCGACCGCACGGTACGGGCCGAACTCGACGCCGTCGCCCTGACGTTCGAGCACATCAACCGCCTGGTCAACGTCTTCCTGCCCGATTCTCCCCTGCCCGCCTTCGCCCCCGCGGCGATGCGGGGGCCGCTGCGTCGCGCCACGGGAGCGGCCATCGCCTCGGGAGCCACACGTGCGACCCCGGGGACGGCCCTCGACCTGCTGCCCGAAACGGCACGGCGGGCCCCGGTCCCGGAAGACCTGGGCTGGGCCGTGGCGGCCCCCCGGACACTGCGCGCCCTGACCGCGGCGACCGCGACCATCGACGCCGCCGGATCCCGCGCCGTCCCCGATACCGTCCGGGACCTGCTCCAACGCCACCTCGAAGAGCACGGTACGGGTCCCGCCGGCGTCAGCCGCTCCTGGACCGAGGAACCGGAGCGGGCCCTTCCCGCGGCTGACCGCCCGGTCGGCCGCCTCGCCCTGCTCACCGCCAGGGCCTCCTACCAGGTGGGTGACGACACCGTCGCTGCCTGCCGGGAGGTCGGAACCGATGACGCGACCCTCGTCCGCGTCGTCACCTGGGCTTCCATGACAGCGGCCCGACACACCCTCCGAACCGACGGGCGAGCGCACCCGCGCTCCCTGACCGACCCCCTCCAGGAACCAACGGAGAACGAGAGGAACCAGCCGTGAACAACCTCCCCAACGTCATCACGGAACTGCCCACCGTCATCGAGCACCTGTCCGCCGAGTCCGCGCAGATCGACGCCCTGGTGGCCGACCTGGAGCCAGCCGATTGGGCCCGGCAGACACCGGCTCCCGGGTGGACCGTGGCCCACCAGGTCGCCCACCTGTGCTTCGTCTTCCGGCTGGCCGGAACCGCCGCTTCGGACGCCGACGCCTTCGCCGCCATGACGGCCAAGGCCAGCGAGGACTTCGACGGCGCCGTCAACGCGGTCCTGGCGGCCTACCCCCTGGACGACCCGGAGAAGCTGCTCGCCCGCTGGCGCGCCGACCGTGACTTCGCGGTCGAGGCGCTCGCCGCCGCTCCCGCCGACCAACCGCTGCCCTGGCTCGTGCGCCCGATTCCTCCGGGGGTTCTCGCCTGCGCGGGCATGATGGAGGTCCTCGCCCATGGCCAGGACATCGCCGACGCCCTGGGGGTCACCCCCGAACGCACCGACCGGATCGGCAACGTGGTGGGCTTCGCCATTCTGACCTGGGAGTTCGGTTACCAGTCCCGTGGGATCACCCCGCCGGACACCGAGTTCCGCTACGAGCTCACCTCGCCCTCCGGCGGCAAATGGGAGTTCGGCCCCGCCGAAGCCGAGCAGCGGATCACGGGGGAGGCTGCCGACTTCTGCCTCCTGGTGACGCGGCGCCGCCACCGCGACGACCTTGAGGTGAGCGCGATCGGCGCGGACGCCGACCACTGGCTGGACATCGCCCAGGCCTACCGGGGTCCCGCCGGTGAGGGCCGCAAGCCGGGCCAGTTCGCCACAGGTCAGGGCTGATCACCACGGCCTCGGGTCCCAGGCAGGTCCCGACGCCGATCCGGTTCCCTCGGGGCGGCCCGTTCCGCATCGGCGACCAGCGTTCGCGGCTCGGAGCGAACGCTGGTCGCCGACCCCTTACCGGAGTAACGTGGCAGCGAAAGCTGCGGCGAGACCGCACGCGTCGGCGCCGAGTGCGGAGGGAAGGGACACGTGTCGGCTCCCTGGCCGAGCAACGTGTCTTCGGAAGCCTATGAGATTCGGAGTTCTCGGCCCGGTGGCCGTGTGGACGGAACCGGGCGAGCGGGTCACCGTCCCGGGGCGCAAGGTCCGGGCGCTGCTGGCCTCCCTGATCCTCGCGGAGGGGCGTCCGGTCTCTCCCTCACGGTTGATCGAGGACATCTGGGAGGGCAGCCCGCCCGAGAACCCGAGTGCCGCCCTGCACGCCAAGGTCTCACAACTGAGGCGGGCCCTGGAACAGGCCGAGACCGGAGCCCGGGAGCTGGTCGCCCTCAGGGACGCCGGCTACCTCCTCGCGGTGCGACGTGAGGGGGTGGACGCCTGGCGCTTCCTCGACCTGGTGAACGAGGCGCGCGGGCAGGACGCCCCCGCGGCCCGTGCCAAGGTCCTGACCCGTGCACTGGACCTGTGGAGGGGACCGGCCTACGCTGACTTCGAGGACGAGTCGGTGATCCGCGCGTCCGCCAGCAGGCTGGACGAGGAGCGCGTGGAAGCGCTGGAAGCCAGGGCGGAGGCCCTGGTCGAGGCGGGAGAACACGCCCGGGTCATCGGTGAACTCGAAGAACTGGTGGTCCGGTACCCCCTGCGGGAACGCCTGCGCGCCGCTCAGATGACCGCGCTGTACCACGCGGGCCGCCGGAGCGAAGCCCTGGACAGCTACGCTCGCCTCCGTTCCCGGCTGGCTGAGGAGTTCGGTCTCGAACCCGGGGAGCGGTTGCGCGACCTCCAGGGTTCGATCCTGCGAGGTGACCTGTTCCCAGCGCACGCACCCGGGCCGAAGCCGTCCCGGACCCCGCGTGCCCTATCACGCGCTCTCACCCGCCTGGTGGGACGGGACGGTTTGCTGGACGACCTCAGACGACTCCTGGTGGGTCACCGGCTCATCACCCTGGTCGGCCCCGGAGGTGTGGGAAAGACGCGGCTCGCCCTGGAGGTGGCCGCTCTGGAGGCCGACGCCGGACGCGACGTGGTGTACGTCGAACTTGCCGACCTCGCCACCTCGGCGGAGCCCTCCGACACCGGGCCCCTCGTTGCGAAGTTGGCGCTGGCCCTGGACCTCAGAAAGGGCACCGGGCCCGTGACCGCCGAGGAGGCTGTGGTGGCGGCCCTCGCCGGACGAGACGTCCTCCTGGTTGTGGACAACGGAGAACACGTGGTCGAACCGCTCGCGGCGCTGCTGGGCGGGTTGCTCGGCTACGTCCCCGAAGCGCGGGTGCTGTTGACGAGCCGGGAGCCCCTGGCGCTGCCACCGGAGCGCCGCTACCAGGTCCCCCCGCTGGACCTGCCCGACCCGGAGGCCGCACCGGACCCGGATTCGGCCGCGCGCAGTCCCGCCGTTCGCTTGTTCGTGGAACGCGCCGCGGCGGCCTGCCACGGGTTCACCCTCGACTGGAGCAACGCGGCTGATGTCGTGGCGTTGTGCCGACGACTGGACGGGCTCCCCCTCGCTTTGGAATTGGCGGCGTCCCGCGTGTGCTCCCTGGGCGTGGCCGAGGTGCTCGAACGCCTCGACGGCCGGTTCCACCTGCTGGACAGCGCAAGAGCCGTGTCCGGACGTCGCAGGCGTACGCTGCGTGCGGTCATCGACTGGAGCTGGGACCTGCTTGGGGATGATGAACGCGCGGTGCTTCGACGCCTCTCCGTGTTCTCCGGAGGCTGTGACCTGGCGTCCGCCGAGGCCGTGTGTTCCGGGGGCGGCGTCCGGACCGAAGCCGTGGCCGGTGCGCTGGCCCGGCTGGTCGACCGTTCCCTGGTCACCTCCGTGCGGCCTGACGGCGGCGCGGGAGTGCGTGGGACGAGGCGTTTCGGTCTCCTGGAGACGATCTCCGCGTACGCCGCCGAACGACTGGATGAGTCCGGCGAGCGGGAGCCGGTGTCCCGACGCCATTGGGAGCACCAGACCTCGCTGGTCCGCCGTACCGCGCCACAGCTCCGAGGGAGCGGTCAGCGGGAGGCCCTGGCCCGACTGGACGCGGAGTCGTCGAATTTCCGGGTGGCTCTGGAATCCGCCCTGCGGATGAAGGAGGCGGGCGCGGCCTGGGAGCTGGCTGAGCCGTTGACCTGGTACTGGATGCTTCGGGGCAGGATGGCCGAGGGGCGGGACCTGCTTCACCGGCTCTCGGACCAGGCCGCGGCCCTGCCTCCGGCCCCGCGGGACGACGTGGACGGCTGCTGGCTCGGCCTGGCCCTGTTGGACGGGGCCGGTGCGGACACGGACGGCCGGGTGGGGCAGATCGTGGGGCGACTGCTGGTCGCGGAGCCGGCCTGTTCGTACCGGACCTTGTGGTTTCTCGCCCACGCCCTGCTCAGCACCGGTGGTGATACAGCGGGGGAACCCCTGGCCGAACGTGCGCTGGTAGGGGCACGGGAGTCGGGGGACCGTTGGACCGAGGCGGCCGCGTCATGCGTTCTGGCGGGCCAGGCGCTGTCTCGGGGGGACTTGGCAGCCGCGCGCGGCTGTGGGGAGCAGGGCCGACAGCTGTTCTCCGAACTCGGGGACGATTGGGGCGTCGGTCATGCCTCCTTCGTCCTCGCCTCTCTGTCCGAGGCCGCCGGGGACTACGACCGGGCTCGGGAGCTGCACCGGGACAGCGCCCGACGAGCGCGCAACCTCGGAATGTGGCCCGAGGAGGCTGATGCCGTCACCGGCCTGGCCAGACTCGATCTGTTGGAGAAGGACTACGCCGGAGCCCGGGAACACCATGAGCGGGCCGTCCGACTCGCGGTCGACTGCGGTTACAAGGTGGGCGAACTGTTCGCTCGGATCGGCCTGGGGCTCGGGGCGCGCCGGGAGGGGGAGTACGAACAGGCTCGCGAGCACCTGGACGAGGTGCTCGCGTGGAACCGCCGCTCCGAAGTGGACACCGACGTGGTGGACTCGCTGCTCCTGGTCGAACTCGGACTCGTTGCCGAAGTCCAGGGCCGTGTCGGTGACGGACTCCGGCTCCAAGAACAGGGGTACGCGGCGGCTGCCAGGGTCGGGGACCCCCGGGCTCTCGCACTCTCCCTGGAGGGGATCGCGTCCGCCATGGCTGCGAAGGGTCGCCATACCGTCTCCGCCCGGTTGCTGGGTGCCGCCCACGCCACACGGGAGTCCGTCGGGGCTCCGCTGCCGGACGCGGAGAACGGTGATGTCCGACGGGTCGAGGGCGTGTTGCGGCGCGAACTCGGTGACGCGTCCTTCGAAGTCGTCTTCGCTGAGGGGCGCGGTCTCGAACCGGGGCAGGCGTTCGCACTCGCCTGCCCCGGTCGCTCGGCGCATCAGCGGAGGTCAGGGTCGGTCAGCACGTGAGGGTGACCGTTGCGGACACGCGGTTGAACATCATGTTCGGGTCCCAGACCACGGCCTCGTAGGAATGGGTGCCGCTCCTGCGGCAGTCGAGCCTGACCGACGCCTCGGCACCCGGGAAGACGAAGCGCTCCTCCACCACGCGGGGTTGTGTCGGTGTGGCCACACGCACCAGCCACAGAACGGTCGGTGCCCCGCAGGTGCTGCGCGCGGTTGTGCTCACGTGAGTGCCCTCGGCCGAGAGCGCGGGGTCGTCCGGAACGGACAGGCACGAGGGAAGGGCGGCGGTCGGCGATGGACTGGCCGAAGCGGGTGCCGCCCACAGGAACGGAGCGGCCACCACTGCTGCGCAGACCGTCAGGGTCATGGAACGAGAGAGTTTCACGGGGACCTCCGGTGTCGTATGGTTCGGTGTGCGGGGCGGAGTCAGCCGGCCAGCCGCAGGGCGCGCTCGATCGTCTGCTCCAGGGAATTGCCGTCGGAATCGGTGAGCCCGGCTCGCAGGGAGAGGTACTCGGCCCCGTGCCGGGGGAGCCGGATGATCGCGGTGTACGCACCGGTCCCGTGCGGTACGACCCGGGCCGGCTCCCAGGTGCGGCCGTCGTCGGTCGATGACTCGATGGTCAGCTCCTCGACGGTGCCAGCCGCGGATCCGGGCTGTGAGTCGACGGAGAGCGGGAGGCGGAGCACACCTCGGGCGTGCGCCGAGTTCCACTCGTCGACCTCCGGCTGGTAGCGAACGACCCAGAGGGGCAGGCGTTGCGGTTCCGCCCCCGGTTCGGTGGAGGCGACCGTCCAAGCGGCCTCCACCCGGGTGGACAAGTCAGACACGGACGGACGCGAGGTACGGCTCTCCAACCGCAGCTCACTCGTGCCGGGGAGCAGTTCGGCGCTCAGGTGCCCGGTCTCCGACTCCGCGACGAGTCCACCGTCCTGGTAAAGCCGGATCGAGGCGGAGTCGGTCCGCGAACCACCTTGGTGCATGTCCTGGTCGGAGTACATGGGCATGCCGAACCACAGCTCGTTGCCGGTCCGTACGGCGTGCTCGGACCACAGGAACATGGGCCCCACCACCGCGGCGTTCCACCGTTCCTCGTACTGGTGCCCCGCCTCGTAGGAGCGTGCCACCGAACCGAGCGCGGTGACGTCCTCGACCCGCCCGGCCTCGTTCTCGCGGTTCTCTCCGAACGCGCTGCTCCACTCTGCGTCTCCGGGCTCCAGCAGATGGGTGGTGGAGGAGGGGAGCGCGTGCGGCAGGAAGAGAGTCGCCGTGTGGTCCACACCGGGCGCCGTGCCGAATATCGCCTTCGTCGCTCCGTTCCCCGGGGTCTGCGACAGGTGTTCGGCGGTGACGGAGGCCAGGTCTTCCGGTTCCACCGTCCTGTCGTAGCCGGTGGGGAAGGAGCCCTCGATGGTGTCCAGAAGGTGATAGGTGCTCGGTGAGCCGAGGTAGGAGCCGTCGGTGTTCGGGTGTGCCCAGGTGGAGGCGACGAAAGAGGTGAGGCCCTCGGTCCCTCCCTGAGTACCCTCATCCGGTTCGACCCCGGCCGTGTACAGGCCGGAGAAGTCGTCACCCCTGAGGGAGACGCTCACCGGGACGGCACCCGTCCGGTTCCCCACCCCGACCTCCACCAAGACCGCCTCTGCTCGGGGGTCCCCCAGGACGGTCCCGACGGGTCTGGTCGTGGTGGCGTCCATACGCAGTTCGGTGTCCCCGTCGAGCACGAGGAGGGTGCGCACCAGCCGGTGCCAGTCGGCATCGGGGTCGTCGAAATCGGTGATGTCGGTGACCAACATGTAGCGGCCCTCCGGGAGGTCGAATCTGACCTCAGCCGCATCCGCTCCGAACTCCACCAGTTGCTCGTCCAGCCCGAAGACCATGGAGGCCGCCTCGTCGGTGGTCTCACCGTCCGGCCCCGTGTGGTGGACGGTGAGCGAGTGGCAGGCCTCCCGTCCCTCTCCGCAGCCCCGATCCGCCGAGGGCAGGGGGGCTGGCGCCCCCTCGGTCAGCTCGTAGGCCCCGGCGGCGCCCTCGGCCGCGGAGACCGAACCGTGGACGTCCGACGGCAGCACGTAGGAGCGGTCACCGAGGCGAACGGTAGTGAAGCGGGTGCCGTCGCGCCCCTCACCGGGGTCCACGGATACGGCTCCTGACTCCGGTAGCCGTCGAACGGTGTCGCCGGTCGGCAGCAGGGTCTCCCCGACGGCGGGTGCTCCGGTACCGGGAGGGTCGGACACGGCTGGCCGGGAATCGGAGCTGGCGTTCGCGGAGGGAAGGAGAAGGGACACGACGAGGGCAGCGGTCACGAGGGCGGGGTTGCGCACGGCCCAGGGGGGCGAGGGCCGTGGAAGGCGGGAAGAGACGGTCACTTGCGTTCCTCTCCGGTTCGGGGCAGGGGACGTCCGGAGCCATCCTGAGGCCATCGGGGCCGTTCTGGCTTCCTCCCGCTTGTGCGCCCGCTACCCGGTGGCCCTCCCAGCAAGAGAGGAGACGTCCGCTTCCGTGACCGGCACAAGCATGGGGGGCAGACGGCGGGCGCTCACGCCCACCGGAGCCAGCAGGAGAGGAGAACCAGCACATGGTCCAGGACAAGGACACGGTGTGGGGCGGCAGTGACGAGGAAGCGGCAGTGCGGGCGGTCGTGAGGGGGGTGGAGGCCGCTTGGGCGGATAACGACGCCGACGCGTTCGCGAACCACTTCGACGAGGGCGCCGCTCTCATCGGTGACGCCTACATGCGCGGACGGGAGGGAATCCGGGGGTTCATGGCCCAGGGGTTCGAGGGCCCTTACAAAGGGACCGGTGTCGTGGTCGAGCCCCTGGACGTCAGGTTCGTGGGCGAGGGCGTCGCCCTGGTCTTCACCCGTGGCAGGGTCGAGGTTCCGGGACTCCCCCCCGAGACAGCCGATCTGGCCTTCTTCGCTACTTGCGTGATGGTCCGCCGGGACGGCGGGTGGCTCATCGCCGCCTACCAGAACTCCAAGGCCACCAGCACCGAACTCTGACGGCCCGGCGGGGCGCACCGTAAGCCGAACGGGCAGCCGATCGTAAGGGCGGGGTGACAGCGTGGAGACCAGCGGGCTGGTCTCCACGCTGTCACCGACCCGCTCCGGACCACCTTCTGACGGAGAACACCATGCGTATGCCTGATGCGGTCTCACCGGCCGAGTGGAACAAAGCGCACGAGGAGCTGATGGCCGCGGAGAAGGAGTTGACGCGGGCCCAGGACAGGCTGGCGGCCGAACGCCGACGCCAGCCCGGGGTCCGGATCGACGAGGGCCACGTGTTCGAGGGGGAGGGCGGGGAGTACTCCCTGACCGACCTCTTCCAGGGCCGCCGACAACTCATCGTCTACCACTTCATGCTCCCGCCGGGATCCGACCACCAGTGCGAGGGCTGCTCCATGTTCGTGGACAACCTCGGTGACCCGGCACACCTGAACGCCAGGGACACCACGCTCGCCCTCGTGTCCAGGGCCCCGTACCCGGAGATCGCGGCCGTCCGCGAGCGGATGGGGTGGACGGTGCCTTGGTACTCGTCGTTCGGCGGCGGTTTCAACGAGGCCATGGGGGTGACCGTCGGCGGGGGCGACAACTTCGGGCTGAGCGTGTTCATCCGAGATGACGCCGCCGTCTACCGGACCTATTTCACCGAGGGGCGGGGTGTGGAGAAGCTGGGTACGAACTGGAGCCTCCTCGACCTCACCCCGCTGGGCCGCCAGGAGCTATGGGAGGACAGCCCCGAGGGCGTCCCCCAGGACTCCCCCTACGCCTGGTGGCGCCTGCGCGACGAGTACGGGAGCTGAGAAGCCATGGTCGAGAACACGTCCGCGCCCACGGGTGCCGCACCCCGAGCGCACGCCAGGGACTGGATCGCGCTTGCGGTCCTCGCGCTCCCGACACTGCTGCTCTCCATCGACCTGAGCATCCTCCTGTTGGCCCTGCCGCACCTGACGGCGGACCTCGGGGCCACCGGGGTGCAGCTGCTCTGGATCACCGACATCTACGGATTCATGATCGCCGGTTTCCTACTGATCATGGGAACGCTCGGCGACCGGATCGGGTGCCGCAGACTCCTGCTCATCGGAGCTGTCCTCTTCGCCGTCGCCTCGGTGGCCGCGGCCTACTCCACCAGTGCCTGGATGCTCGTCTTCACCAGGGCGCTCCTCGGTATCGCCGGGGCGAGCCTGATGCCCTGCACGCTGGCCCTGGTACGGACCATCTTCCAGGACGCGCGCCAGCGGAGCGTCGCGGTCGCCGTCTGGATGAGCTGCTTCATGGTCGGGTTCGCCGTGGGGCCGATCGTGGGCGGTGTGCTCCTCCAGTACTTCTGGTGGGGATCGGTCTTCCTGGCCGGAGTCCCGGTCATGGTGCTGCTCCTGGCCGTCGGACCGTTCCTGCTGCCGGAGACCCCGGCCAAGGGCATGGCCCGTCTGGACCTGCCCAGTACCGCCCTGATCCTGGCCGCCGTGCTGCCGGTGATCTACGGGCTGAAGGAGATCGCCTCCGGCGGCCTCACGCCGGTTCCGCTGGCCGTCCTCACGTTCGGTGCGGTCATGGGTGTGCTGTTCGTGGTGCGTCAGCAGAGACTGAGTAATCCGCTGCTGGATCTGACCCTCTTCCAGAACCGGTCCTTCAGCGCGGCCCTGGTCGGCATCCTCATGGCTACCTTCACGGTGGCCGGCGTCTCCCTGTTCGTCACCCAGTACCTCCAGCTGGTCGCCGGGATGCCCCCATTGACCGCCGGCCTGTGGCTGCTCCCCGCCGCGGGCGGCATGATCCTCGGATCCATGTCCGCTCCCGTGCTGATCGAGTGGGTCCGTCCCGCCTACGTCATCGCCGCGGGCATGCTGTTCGGCGCTGCCGGATGCGTGCTCCTGGCCTTCGTGGGGCCGGTGGGCGGTCTCGGTCTGTTGGTGTTCGGCTACTCGCTCGTCTACTTCGGGACGGGCCCCATGGGGGCGTTGGGTACCGACCTGGTCGTCAGTTCGGCACCCGAGGAAAAGGCCGGGGCCGCGGCCGGGATGTCCGAGAGCAGCGGCGAGTTCGGCATCGCGCTCGGTATCGCTGTGCTCGGCAGTGTCGGTACCGCCGTCTATCAGAGCCAGATGTCCGGTACCCCCGGCGCGAGCTCCCTCGCCGGGGCGGGGGCTGCCGCGGAGTCCCTCCCAGCCGCCGAGGCCACGGCGTTGCTGGACACGGCGCGGGCAGCGTTCATGGACGGGCTGAACACGGTCTCCATCGCGGGCGCCGTGCTCCTGACCCTGTTCGCCCTGGTCATCACCCTGGCACTGAGGCACGTGCCGCCGGCCTCGGCTGGAGGGGACGGTGAGGGGAGCGAAGGCAAGGACGAGAGGGACGAGACGGGAGATGCTGTAGCGGAGCCCTCCTGAACCGGGCGGGGCCGCCGACACCGTGTCGGCGGCCCCGCGTTCGCGTGGTTGGGTTCGGCGGTCTCAGGCCTTGGTCGAAGCTCCGGCGACGCCGCGGACGAGGTCCGCGGCCCGTTCCGCGATCGTGATCGTCGCAGCGTTGGGGTTGCCCCGCACCAGGGTGGGCATGACCGAAGCGTCGGCGACGCGCAGGGCCTCCACCCCCCTGACCCGTAGGTCGGAGTCGACGACACGGCCCATCGCGCAGGTGGACGAAGGATGGTAGATGGAGTGCGCGTACATCCGTACGAACTCCCGCAGGTCGTCCGTCGACTCGGAGGCGGGGACCCGGTACGGGGTCTTCGTGTAGTCGCGCAGCGCGTCCTGCCGGGCGATCTCCAAGCCGATGCGCAGGGCCTCGACGGCCGAGTCCATGTCCTCGGGGGCGTCCAGGTAGTTGTGCACGATGCGCGGTTTGGCTGTGGGGACGTCGCTGGCCAGCTCCACCCTGCCCCGGCTCGCCGGGGTGAGCATGGACGGCCCGAATGAAAGTGCGTGCCCGGTCGGTGCGGCCAGGCCGCTGTCAGCGAACATGATGGGGGCGGTCAGGAACTCCACGTCGGGTGCGGGCAGGTCCGCGCGCGTTCGCACGAAACCGCCGACCTCCGGACCGTTGGACGTCATGGGACCGGACCGGTCCTCCTGGAAGCGACGGAGGTTCTCCGGTGAGCCGGCCGTGAGGAGACTGATCGGATGGTCGTGGGTGTAGACGAGGGGGAGCAGCAGGTGGTCCTGGAGCCCTGATCCCACGCCGGGAAGGTCGGCCACTACGCCGATACCCAGAGGTGTCAGGGCGTCGGCGGGACCCACCCCGGAGAGCATGAGCAACTGGGGCGAGTTGTACGCTCCGCCGCACAGCAGGACCTCGCGTTCGGCACGGATCACCTCCTCACCCGATTCGCCGCCCACGACGACCCCGGTGGCCCGCCCGTCCTCGATGAGGACGCGGTGGACGCCGGTACCGGTTCGTACGGTGAGGTTGGGCCGACCCGCGGCCGGGTGCAGGTACGCGGTCGCGGTGCTGCACCGCATGCCGTCCTTCTGCGTGAGCTGGAAGAAGCCGAAGCCGTCCTGTTCCTCTCCGTTGAAGTCGTCGTTGGCGGGGTGCCCCGCCTGACCCGCGGCCTCCAGGAAGGCCGTGGACATAGGGTTGCGGGAGCGGTTCTCGGAGACGGAGAGCGGACCACCGGTCCCGTGGAACCTCGACGCCCCCCGCTCGTTGTCCTCAGCGCGCAGGAAGTAGGGCATGAGGTCGTCGTAGGCCCACCCTTCCTGTCCCCAGCCGTCGAAGTCGGCTCGGTTGCCCCGGACGTAGATCATCGTGTTGATGGAGCTGGTCCCGCCGAGGACACGTCCTCTTGGCAGGTAGACCTTCCGGCGCCCCAGGTGTGGCTCCTCGTGCGTGTGGTAGTCCCAGTCCAGTTCGGTTCGGAACAGATGACCGAAGGTGGAGGGGACGTGGATTCTGTCGAAGGTGTCCGCGGGCCCCGCCTCGATAAGGCAAACACTGATGTCGGGGTCCTCGCTCAGGCGCGCGGCCAGCACACAGCCGGCCGATCCCGCTCCCACGATCACGTAGTCGAACAAGGTCGTACCGCCCTTCCGGGGAGACTCGTCGTCAGACGTAGAGGGTGTTGGGTTCGAGCCCGCAGAGCACGCGTCCGTAGAGCTCGAAGCCGGTTTCGGGGTACATCAGCGCGTGCAGGTTGAGCGCGCCGACATCACGAACGATCCGCTGCATCGGAACGTCGGTGTACACGGACCGGCCGCCGCTCGCCTCACCGAGGACGGTCACCGTCTCCTTGGCCAGCTTGCACACGGCTGCCACGTCCACCCGGCAGCGGGCTCTCTCCCGCAGCGACCACTCCTCTCCCAACGCGCCCTTGCCGTCGAGCAGCCGTGCGGTGCGCTCGCCGTGGAAACGCGCCTGATCGGTCTTCAGGGAAGCCTCCGCGACCTGCAGGTGGGTGATCGGTGCGTCGACCTGCCGTGCGTAGTCGGTGTAGGTGATGCCGCGCTCCCCGGCACGCTCCAGGAAGAGCTCCAGCGCCGCCTCGGCCAGGCCGGTCGGCGTTCCCACCGACGCGGCGGCCGCCACGGCCAGCAGGGGCGCCCGGTACATCGGCAGTTCGCGGTTGGCCTCAGAGGCGGACTCGCCCTTCAACACGGACATGAGGGGGAGCACCCTCTCGGCGGGAACGAAGACGTTCTCGGCCACGGTGCTCACGCTCCCGGAGCCCCGGAGCCCCACCGCGTGCCAGTCGTCCATGATCCGCAGGTCCGACATGGGCACGAGGGCCACCACGGGGTAGCGGTCCGCGCCGTCCGGTGTCGGGGCCAGCGCGATGACCTCCTGCCAGTGGCTGTTCGGGGCCCCGCTGATGAATCCCCAGCGGCCGTTCACGGTGAAGCCGCCCTCGGTGGGCTCCGCCATGGCGCTGGGGCTGAGGGTTCCGCAGACGCGTCCGCCGTGAGTGGAGAAGACCTCCTCCTGTACGTGGTCGGGGAACATGCCGACCATCCAGGTGGGGATCCACGAGACGGACGCGGTCCAGGCGGTGGCGCCGTCCGCGTGCGCCAGCGCGGCAGCGACCTCCGCCATGGTCAGGGCGTCCGACTCGTAGCCGCCGTACCTGGCCGGTACGCGCATACGGAAGACGCCCGTCTCGTCGAGGGCCTCGACCACCTCGTCGTGCAGCCTCCTGTTCTCCTCCTGCCAGGGCGCGTGCCTGCGCACGAGGGGCTGCACGGCCCGCGCGCGCTTGACGAGCTCTTCTCGGTCCGGGGTGTTCTGCACCGGTCGCTCCTTCCAGCTTTGGGGTCCGGCCGCCTTCCGCACGGTTTGCGTTCACACGGAAGGACCGGGGCTCTTCGGAGAATCGCACCTTTTCCCGCGCGAAACGACTTCTCCATTGCGGCTGTCAGACGGCCCATTTCCACGCGTGGCAGCAGCACAATCCAGGAGACGTTCGGTTTCCGTTTCGCGGAGAAAATGGGGGAACGGAAAAGGTCCGGTCCCCGGGACGGGGGCGGGCCGTATCCGGATCGAGAGCGAAACGATCATGGAGGTACCCGTGTCGACCAAGGCACCAACCAAGTCCGCGAGCACGGACGACTACTACGGCCCCTTCACCTCCGACCGTGAGAAGGAGGTCCTGGGCGTCCCCCTCAAGCTGGTCGCCGCCTGGGCGGAGAACGACGGGGACAAGGTCGCCGACACCTTCGTCGAGGACGGCGTCATGATCCTCCCCGGTGACGTCTACAAGAAGAACCGCGAGGAGATCCGCGCGTTCATGACCGCCGCGTACGCGGGGCCGTTCAAGGGGACCGGAGTAACCGGAAAGCCCGTGGACGTGCGCTTCGCCGCCGACGACGTCGCTCTGCTGCGCACTCACGGCGGCATCCTCGCCCCGGGCAAGACCGAGATCGATCCCGAGTTGGCCGTCCGCTCGACCTGGGTCCTGGTCCGTAGGGATGGGCAGTGGAAGCTCGCCGCCTACCAGAACAGCCCCCGCGGCGAAGGCGCGACCCTCCGCTGGTAGCAGGCCGCGTACCAAGACCACCGCAGAGTCCGGCCGAGCGGCCGGGAGAGGAGAACACCGATGGCTAACGACGCCGCCTCGCTCGTCGCCCAGGCGAAGGAGTGGGCCGGAAGTTACGGACCCTTCCCCAACGGTGAGGAGGGTGCCGCCCTGAGCGCGGTCCTCCGCGCCCGGGCGTCATGGGAGGCAGGAGACGCCGACGCGCTGGCAGACGTCTTCGTGGACGAGGGCAGCCTGCTCCTGGGGGACGACCAGTACACGAGCCGCGAGGAGATCCGTGCGGCGATGACTGAGGCGCTGTCCGGCGCCTACAAGGGCACCCGCCTGGTGGAGAGTCCCATCGACATGCGCTTCCTCGACGAGGGGACCGCGGTCGTCGTCACCGAGGGCGGGCTCGCCAGGGAGGGCCAGGAGTCCCCTTCGGCGGAGTACCGGTCGAGGACGGTGTGGATCTCCGTGCGCCGGGACGGTGAGTGGCGGCTGTTCTCCTACCAGTCCAGCCCTGTGGCCTGACCGAGGAGCCGTGAACGGATGGGAGGGGGCGGTCCAGGACCGCCCCCTCCTTCGTGGTCTGCCCGAGGCGGACGGCCGCCGGGTGCGGTGGCTTCGGGGTCCGGACATCAGGGTGCGGGCCCGCGCCATTGCCGCGGGCCCGCACCCGAATCCGCTGCCTACAGGCAGTCGCGTACGGCCTTCAACACGGCCTCGTGGTCGGCGGGTCCGTCGGACGCGTCCACGTACTGCGCGTGCCGCACCGTGCCCCCGGCGTCCACCACGAACAGGGCTCGGGAGAGCAACCGCAGTTCCTTGACGGCCACCCCGTAGGCCAGGCCGAAGGAGAGGTCCCGGTGGTCCGAGGCGACGATCCCCTCCAGCCCGGAGGCCCCGCACCAGCGCCGCTGGGCGAAGGGCAGATCCACGGAGAGGGTCAACAGCTCAGCACCGGGCAGAGCGGCTATCTCGGTACCGAGGAAACGGGTCTGCCGGTCACAGACCGGGGTGTCCACCGACGGCACGGAACACAGCACCCGCACGGTGTCCGGGGCCCAGGAAAGCCCCACAGCCTCCATGTCGGGGCCCACGGCGGTGAAGTCGGGCGCCTGTTCGCCCACACGTACCCCCCTTCCCAGCAGGGTCACGGGACGACCCCGGAAGGTGGTCCCTCCGGGCCTTTCGATCGTGGTGTCCAATGTCGGGCTCCTCTTTCTGTACGGCGCTCATCGCCAGGGGTGATCCGAGGGGCGCTACTGCGCACCCGTGTCCGGCCGGTCCAGCCACTCGGGTGCGGACCGCGCCCAGGTGATGGTCTTCTCCAGTCCTTCGCGCAGCGGGGTTCGGTACTCCCAGCCCAGGAGCTTGCGCGCCTTCGCGGTGTCGGGAATCCGCCGTCCGAGATCCTCGTACTCCGTGCCCAGGCCGGCACCCGTGTCCACGCCGCGCACAGGCACGGTCCCCCCGGTGAGTTCGCTGATCAGAGCGGCGACCTCGGACACGGTGTTCTCCCGGTGACTGCCGATGTTGAACGCCTCGCCGAGCGCGGCCGGGGCGGTGCCCGCAGCCAGCGTCGCCTCTACCGTGTCCGCGACGAACGTCATGCACCTGGTCTGACGACCACCGTCGTACACGGTCAGGGGGAGGCCGTTCAGCGCCCGGTGCACCAGGCGGCTCACCAGGTAGGCGGGCCGCTGGCCCGGCCCGTAGGCGTTGAAGTAGCGCACGATCGACACCGGCAGACGGCGCTGGGAGGCGAAACCGAAGGCCAGGTGCTCGGCCAGGGCCTTACTCGTCCCGTAGCTCCACCTCGCGCGTGAGGTCGCCCCGAGCACCCTGTCGTCGTCTTCTGACCATGGGACGGACGGGTTCTTGCCGAATACCTCGCTGGTGCTGGCCATCACCACCCTGGCCTCCGCCCGGGCCGAGGCCTCCAGGACGTTGCGGGTGCCGGTGAAGTTGATGTCGATGACGTCCAACGGCCTGGCCAGGTACTGGTCGACGCCCACGACGGCGGCCAGGTGGTACACGACGTCCACGCCCCGGCGGATCGCGCGGGCCACATGGTCCGGATCCCGCACGTCCCCGTGGATCCTGGCCGCCCCGGCGCTCTCCGGCGGGGACGGCGCACCCGTGGCCCGGTCCAGGACGGTGACCCCGCACCCCTGCTCCAGGAGGCGAGCCACCAGGTGCCGTCCGATGAACCCGTCACCGCCCGTGACGACCGCGTGCGTGCTTGCGGACATGTCTACCTCCCGATCCCGCGGTACACGAACCCGGAGGCGCGCAGGCGTTCCACGTACTCGCGGGGCAGGTGCGCACGACCGTCGAAGAACAGGCAGGGGCGGGGGACCGGTAGGGCGGTGAGGTCCACCGCCGCCAGTTCCCGGTGGTAGGCCAGGACCGCGACACAGTCCGCGTCGGCCACCGCCGCCTTCAGGGAGGGGGCTGGCTCACGGCCAAAAACCCTCAGAGCCTCCCCCGGATCGACGAGGGGGTCGAACAGGACCACGTCCGTGCCGGCCTTTTCCAGGTGGGTGACGAACGGGAGGGCCGGCGTCTCGCGAAGGTCGCCCGTGTCGTTCTTGAACGACAAGCCCAGGACCGCGACCCGGTTCCCCTCTCGGTGGTGGCCCATACGCTCCAGTTCGGCGAGCACGGTGTCCGCGGCGTGGTCGGGCATCGCGGCGTTGGCCTCCCGCCCGGCCACAGGCGTACCCAGCTCCAGGCCCCGCTCACGGGCGGAGTGCCACACCATCCACGGGTCCTTGGTCAGGCACGAACCGCCCACCCCCACGCTGGGCGTGAGCACGTTGATCGTCCCCGACCCCTTGGGCACGGTGTTCGCGGCGGGGATGACCTCATGAGCGTCCACCCCGAAGAGCTCGCAGTACCGGGCCAGTTCGTTGGCCATCGCGATGTTGAGGTCGATCCACCAGTTGTCGGCGAGTTTGACGATCTCCGCCGCCTCGGGAGAGCCGACAGTGATGACCTCGACTCCCAGGCCCCGGCGCCAGAAATCGGCGGCCGCACGTGTGCTCTGCGCCTCCAGACCGCCCACGACCATCGGGAGTTCCCTGAGTTCGCGCATCGCCGTGCCCTCAGCCAGGCGCTCCGGGGCGAAGGCCAGGCCGAAGTCCTCACCCGCGACCAGTCCGGAGCGCTCCAGGCAGGCGCGGACCCGACCCGAAGTGGTTCCCGGGGGGACTGTGCTCTTGACGATCACCAGCTGATCTCGCCTGAGGTGACGGCTGAGTTCGTCGCAGGCCCGGGCGAGCTGGTCGACGGCCAGGGAACCGTCCTCACGCACCGGTGTCCCCACGGTGATGAGCACCGTGTCGGCCTCTCCGACCGCTCTCTGATCGGGTAGGAAACGCACGCGTTCCGCTTCCAGCCCCCTGGCCAGGCTCTCCGGGAGCCCCTCCTCGCGGAAGCGGCAGTGCCCGCGCGCGAGCTCGTTCACCAGTGTCGTGTCGGTGTCGACGCCGATGACGTCGTGCCCCCGGTCCGAGAGGACCCCGGTGAGGCATGATCCGACGTAACCCAGGCCGATCACCGCCACGGTGGGGCGTCTGTCAAAGGTGTTCCAACGCATGGTCTACCTCGTGTGTGGTGTGGTGTGTGGGGGCGCCCGCGCCGGAGGCCGCGACTCCACCGGGGCGCTGTGGGAGGATCAGCGCCGCGATGCGACGAACTCCTTGACGGAGGAGACGACGTAGTCGATCATCTCTTCGGTCAGGCCGGGGTAGACACCCAGGTGGAAGGTGCTTTCCATGACCTTGTCGCTGTTGACCAGGGGCTCCGCCAGACGGCGGGGCCGGTTCGTGTAGGCCGGGTGGCGCAGGAGGTTCCCCGCGAACAGGCGCCGGGTGCCGATCCTGCGGTCCTCCAGGAAGCCGACCAGGTCGGCTGAGTCGAAGGGGGCGTCGTCGGTGACGGTGAGGACGAATCCGTACCAACTGGGGTCGCTGTCGGCGGTCGCCTCGGGCAGCAGCAGGTGTGGTACTCCGTCCAAACCTTCGCGGAGCCGCGCCCAGTTGGCGCGCCGGGCCGCGCAGAAGCCGTCCATCTTGCCGAGCTGGGACAGGCCCAGTGCGGCCGCGGTGTCGGTGGTTTTGAGGTTGTATCCCACGTGTGAGTAGATGTACTTGTGGTCGTAGCCCTCGGGGAGCTCACCCATCTGCCAGTCGAACCTCTTGAAACACGTGTTGCTCTGCCCGGGAGGGCACCAGCAGTCGCGTCCCCAGTCGCGCAGGGACTCCACGATCCGCGACAGCGTCAGGTCGGAGGTCAGCACGCAGCCGCCCTCGCCCATGGTGAGATGGTGGGCGGGGTAGAAACTCACTGTGGCGAGGTGCCCGAACGTACCGGTGTAGCTGCCCCTGTAGCGGGACCCGAGCGCGTCGCAGTTGTCCTCGATGAGGAACAGGCCCCGATCGGCCGCTATTCGGGCGACCTCCTCCACCTCGTAGGGGTTGCCCGCCGTGTGGGCGATCGCGATCGCCCGGGTACGCGGCCCGATAGCCCGTTCCACCCGCTCGGCCGTGGTGTTGTACGTACCGAGTTCGATGTCCGTGTACACCGGGACGAGCCCGTTCTGGAGGATCGGGTTCACCGTGGTGGGGAAGGCCGCGGCCACGGTCACCACCTCGTCGCCCGGCACGAGGGCCCGCTCACCGAGCTGGTGCGACGTGAGCGCGGTGACCGCGAGGAGGTTCGCGGAGGAGCCGGAGTTGGTCAGGTGCGCCTTGCGCACGCCGACCTTGCGTGCGAGTGCCGACTCGAACTTGCGTGCGCTGCTCCCCGAGGCGATGCGCATGTCGAGCGCGGCCTCGACGAAGGCGGCCCGGTCATCGGCGTCCAGAACTGCTCCGGACGGCCATATCTCGGTCTCTCCAGGGACGAACGCCCCGGATCCCTCCTCCTGCCGGTGGTAGGCCCGAACGGCATTGAGGATCTCGGTCTTCGACTCGCCCATGACGGGGCACCCTGTCCCTTCCAATCGTGTGCTTGCTGCCTCAGATGCCCAGCTCGATGCGGGTGTGGTCCCCGACGACGAACCGGTGTCCGCCAGCGGGACCCGGCCGGGACCGGACCGTGGAGTCCGCGCCGATCAGGCAGCCACGCAGCGGCGCGGGGCCGTACACCCTGGCGCCGTTCAGGACCACGCTGTCGGCCAGGTCCGCTCCGGAGAGCGAACAGCCCCCGCCGACCGACGTCCACGGCCCCACAGCAGAGTCCTCCACCACGGTTCCGGGGCCGATCCACACCGGCCCGCGCACGGTGGACCGCACGATGCTCGCGCCCCGGCCGAGCCGTACCGGGCCGGTGACCCTGCTCGACTCGTCGACGCCGTCCTGCGGAAACGGGCAATCGAGGAGGCCCAGGACATGGCGGTTGGCCGCCAGGACGTCCTCCGGGCGGCCCACGTCGGCCCAGTACCCCGTGTACTCGCTCGCGGTCACGCCGTAGCCGCGCTTGAGCAACCACTGCACCGCGTCAGTGATCTCCAGCTCCCCGCGACGGCTCGGAGCGATGGCCCGGACGGCTTCGTGGACGGCGCGGGTGAAGAAGTAGACACCGATGACGGCCTGGTTCCCCATCGGTTCCCTGGGCTTCTCCACCAGGCGGATGACCTTGCCGTCCTCTCCCGTCTCCACGACGCCGAAGGCACTCGGGTCCGCTACCCGCTGCACCGCCACGTGGGCGTCCGACCCGCGGGCCGCGAACTCCTCGGCGAGCCCACCGATCCCCTCCGGGAGGAGGTTGTCCCCCAGGAACAGGACGAAGTCCTCCTCCCCGAGGAAGCCCCGGGCCATCCGAACGCAGTCGGCCAGGCCCCGGGGCTGCCCCTGGTGGATGTAGGTGATCCGCACCCCCAACTCGGAGCCGTCCCCGAGTTCGTGCCGGACGAGGTCAGCGCCCTCGCCGGTGACGACCCCGATGTCGACGATCCCCAGGTCTCGCACGCTCCGGACCGCGTACTCCAGGACCGGGAGCCCGGCGACCGGTAGCAGCTGTTTGGGTAGCGTGTGGGTGAGCGGGAGCATGCGTGACCCGGACCCGCCCGCCAGGATGAGCGCCCTCATGGCCTGCCCCCCTTCGCCTCGGGTCGCCCCGTGACAGAGGAGACCAGTTCCTCGGCCACGTGTTTGACGTCGCCGTCGGAGAGCCCTTGGTGCTGAGGCAGCAGAAGGGTCCGCTCCGCAGCCTCCTCCGCGCCCGGCAGCCGGACCCCCTGCGCCCCGTAGGCGGGTACCCGGTGCAGCGGCGCGTACCGGAACGTGGTGTAGACGCCCCGCTCCAAGAGGTCGGCCGCCACCCGGTCCCGTTCTCCGGGCTCCAACCGCACCCAGTGGAAGTAGTGTGACGAGGTGTGTCCTTCCGGCACCGGGGGCGGGCCCTCCAAGCCCTCCACACCGGAGAGCGCCCGGTCGTAGAAGGAGGCGATCTCGCGCCTGCGCGCAACGAACTGGGGCAGTCGCCTCAGCTGCACGAGGCCGATCGCCGCGGTCAGGTCGTTGCCCACCACACGTCGGCCGAAGGCCTCCACGTCCAGTTCCCACCACCGGCGCGAGACCGAGCGGGACGCGCTCATGCCGCTCTGGTGGCGCAGGCCGTGGTAGGCGAGTCGCCGAGCCCGGTCAGCCGCATCCGGATCTCGCACCACGACCATGCCGCCGTCACCCGTGCTGAGGACCTTCATCGCGTCGAAGCTCCAGACCGCGACGTCGCCGAAGGTCCCACAGGCGCGCTCGCCGACCCGTGAGGCCACGGCGCACGCCGCGTCCTCCACGAGTCGCACGCCGCGTGCCTCGCACATCGCGGCGATCCGCTCCACGTCGCCGGGCAGGCCTCCGTAGTGCAGGAGCATCACTGCCCGGGTGCGGTCGGTGAGCGCGCGTTCGACGTCCTCCGCGGTGGGGTTGAGGGTGCGGGGGTCCACGTCGCAGAAGACGGCCCGTGCCCCCGCCGAGCAGACGGCGTTCGCCGCGCCGACGAAACTCACACTGGGGAGTACGACCTCGTCTCCGGGGCCCAGCCCCAGGACCTCCACCGCGAGGAAGAGGCCCGCGGTCGCCGAGTTGACGAACAGCACGGTGCGCGGATCGACCCCCAGGTGTTCGGCGAAGGCGGCCTCGAAGGCGGTGGTCCGCTCGCCGAGCCCGGGCCAGGAGTCCTCGAACACCGACGCGACGGCGGCGAGCTCGTCCGGGCCCAGGGCCGGTTGGAACACGTTGATCATGGGGTGCCCTTGTACAGTCCGGTCAGTTCGACCAGGGCCGCGACGACAGCCGACGGGGCAGGGGACGCCAGGATCTCGGCTCGGACGCGGTCGGCGCCCCGACGGAAGGCGGGGTCCTTCAACACCCGGCGCAGACTCTCCCGCATGTCCTCCACGGTCTGTGTCCTATGGTCCAGACGCAGCCCCGCGTCCCGGGAGGTGACGTATTCGGCGGTGATCGAGGACTCGACGTGCTTGGACGCCTCCATCCCTTCTCCGGCCGCGGCGGTCACTCCGTGTTCGTCGTCGGAGTCCGTGATCAGCTGCGGCGTCCCCATCGCGGCTGCGGCCGCGAAGGTGCCGACGCCCCCGTGGTGGATGATCGCGTCACAGGTGGGAAGGAGCTGGTTCAGCGGGAGGTAGTCCACAGCCCGGACGTTCGATGGGACCGAGGCGCCTTCCAGCTGTGTGGCGTCCAGGGTCGCGACCACGTCCACGTCCAACCCGCCGAGCGCTTCCAGGAGGGCGGGGACGTGGCCCCAACCGCCCTTGAGGTACATGCGCTGGGACAGGCCCAGGGACAGGGCGACACGCGGTCGGTCGCCGCTCTGCCGCAACCACGACGGCACCGCGGCCTGCCCGGAGTACGGTACCCAGCGGACCGGAACGGCGGGCACACCGGTGGGCAGCCGCATCGCCTCCGGAAGCGGGTCCAGGGTCCACTGGCCCAGGAGCAGTTCCTCGTCCACCGCGACACCGTGGCGCCGCGCGCTCGGACCCACCGAGGCAGCCAGGGGCTCCTCCCCGGTGATGCCGGAGTCGGCGTCCTGGCGCGAACGGAACAGGTTCCTGCTCCAGCCGAAGTAGTCCTGGCCCCAGAGCAGTCGGGCGTGGGCGGCTCCGCTCGCCGCGGCGGCCACGGCTCCGATCGGCAAGCACGGGTCCCACAGGATCAGGTCGGGCTTCCAGTCCCGTGCGAAGGCGACCAGGTCGTCCACAGCACGGAAGCGGTCCTCATCAGCGGGTTCGACGGGGGAGAAATCCCAGATCGAGGGCAGCATGAAGTGGGTGAACACGTCCCAGGGGTCCCGCTCGTCCCCGGTGGGGGCCAGCGCCTCGGTGAGTTCTGCGACCTGGCGCCGTTCCTCGGGGTAGGGGTTTCCCGGGCCCATGGGGATCATGTCCGGGTTGCCGACCGAGACTGCGGGGAGCCCGACGGCGACGGTCTTCTCCTGGAGCGCGTGGTGCGAGACGACGCGGACCTCGTGCCCCTCCGCCTGGAGGGCCCAGGCGAGGGGGACGAGCGGGTACAGGTGGGCGGCATTGGGCCA
Organism: Nocardiopsis metallicus; assembly: GCF_014201115.1. GTDB lineage: Bacteria > Actinomycetota > Actinomycetes > Streptosporangiales > Streptosporangiaceae > Nocardiopsis > Nocardiopsis metallicus. The sequence goes on along the minus strand of NZ_JACHDO010000001.1, from coordinate 2,348,056 downwards.
AAGACAGAAAACGACTCTCATGGGTCCGTTCCAACTCGTTGAAGGGGGCGGAGGAGGGGTCAGGAGACGCGACCGACCGCACTCAGGAAGCGCTTGGTGGACTCGCCCGCCCCCGCGTCCGGGCGCCAGAGCCCCGGGGCCACCAGCCCCGGGCTCAGCAGTTCGAATCCGTCGAACAGCGAGCCGATCTCTTCGGGGGTCCGGTAGACCATCGGGGCCGGGGAATTGCGGTAGGTCTCCGTCATGAGGCGTTGCTCCTGCTCCGGGGACTCTCCGGTGGACAGGTGTGACAGCGCGACGAACGACCCCGGGGCGAGCCGCGACCGAAACCGCTCGATGAGGCCGTGTGGGTCCTCTTCCGGCCTGATGAAGTGGAAGACCGCGATGAAGAGCAGCCCCACCGGCTGGGAAAAGTCGATCAGCTTCTGTGTCACCGGGCTGTCCATGATGGAATCCGGGTCCCGCAGGTCCGCGGTGAGAATCTTGGCCCTGCCCTCAGAACCCTCCAGGAGCCGCTCACCGTGGGCGGCCACGATCGGATCGTTGTCCACGTAGAGGACACGGGCCTTCGGGTCGACCGAATGTGCTGCCTGGTGGGTGTTGTCGACACTGGGCAGTCCCGCACCGACGTCGATGAACTGGCGGATACCGTGCTCGGCGGCCAGGTGGCGGACCACACGGACCAGGAAGTTCCGGTTCTCCCAGACCACCGAGCGGGTCAGGGTGGATCCCAGCTTCTCGATCACCTGGTCGGCCGCGGCCCGGTCGACGGGGAAGTTGTTGGTGCCGTGGAGGAAGTAGTCGTACATGCGGGCCGGGGACGGCCGTTCTGGGGAGAACACACCGTCCTCGGTCGGGCTGTTCATCGTCATCCTGTTTCCCTTCAGCTGATCGGTGTCGGCTCCGGGGCTCATCCCCGGATCGGGCTGCTCTGGTGGGACATCAGGCGCCAGCGCCCCGACCGGCGCACGATCACCCACACCGCCCGGATCTCCCGCTCGGGAGCCACGTCCTCCTCACCGTTGCGGACGATTCCGCCCTGGGTGACGACCAGGGCCGTGTCGGGGCCGAGGAATCGCATTGCGAGCGGCCAGCCCGACACGTGCGCGCCGCGCAGGGGGCCGGCGAAACCGGACGCCATGAACGCGCGGATCTCCTCCCGGTCCGCCAGCTCCTCGTCCTGGATGAGCAGGCTCCCGTCCGGAGTGAAGACGGAGGCGAAGAAGTCCGCGTCGTTCTCCAGCCACGCGCCCTGGATCAACTGCGGGACGGTCAGTACCTCCCGCTCCTCGTCGCTGGGAAAGTCGCGGAAGTACTTCGGGTCCTCCCGGACTCCTGCCTCGGCCAGGATCCGGGCGGACACCGCCTCCCCGTCTCCGGGAAGCTCCCGGTGCCGAGCCGTCGTTTCTCGGGGCATGGTTGTATTCCTCCTGAACCTCGGGCAGAAACCCGAATGTTGATGCGTGCTCATCGTCACTGCCCAGATGTTTGTATTACGTCTTCTCGATTGCCCCGCCCGGATAATTCCCGATCACATCGGTGACCGCAATTTCGAAGATGCGGGATCCGCTGACCGGGTGCGAGATTCGATTGAGCAGAGAAGCGGGGAATACCTGTTCTTCGTTAAAGAAACCTCCTGGGGGGATGGACAAGATGCACGGAACAAGGCAGGGGACCGCGGTGGTGCTCGGCGCGAGCATCGCCGGGCTCTTCGCCGCTCACGTTCTCGCCCGCTCCTATCCGCGGGTCGTCCTGGTGGACCGGGACGAGGTGATCGGAACGAACCTTCCCCGACGCGGGGTTCCCCAGGGGCACCACGTGCACGGACTCCTCGCGAGCGGCCAGCTCATGGCCGAGGACCTGATCCCCGGCCTCACCCAGGACATGCTCGACGCCGGCGTCCCCATGGGGGACCTCGGAGGACAGTTGCGCTGGTTCTTCAACGGGCGTCGGCTGGCGCCGACGCGTACCGGCCTGATGGTGGTCGGCGGTGACCGGGCCGTCCTGGAGAGCCATGTGCGCTCGCGGGTGGAGCGCCTGCCCAACACGGAGTTCCGTCAGGACACCGACATCGTGTCCCTGGAGCACGACGACGCGGGCGCCAGGATCACCGGGGTCCGCGTCCAGTCCAGAGGGGGCGGCCCCGAAGAGGTCCTGCCCGCGGACCTCGTCGTCGACGCCACGGGCCGGGGCTCACGCACCCCCGTGTGGCTGGAGTCGATGGGCTATGGACGGGTCCCCGTGGACAGCGTCAAGATCGGTCTGACCTACACCACCCGCCGGTTCCGGCTGCGCACCGACGCCTTCGGCACGGACGTGTCCGTCAACCCCGTCGCCACGCCCAAGCACCCCCGGGGCGCCTTCCTGACCACTTTGGGAGGTGACCTGTGCGGCGTGTCCTTGACCGGGGTGCTGGGCGAGACCCCGCCCGCGGACCTGTCGGGTTTCCTGGAGTACACCCGTTCCCTGCCCGTGCCGGATGTCCACGAGGCCATCAGGAACGCCGAACCCCTGGGAGAAGCTGTCACCTTCCGCTTCCCGGCCAGCGTCCGACGCAGGTACGAACGGTTGCGGCGCCTGCCCGCTGGACTGGCCGTGGTGGGCGACGCCCTGTGCACCTTCAATCCCGTCTACGGCCAGGGCATGACCATGGCGGCGGTCCAGGCGCGGGTCCTGGGGGAGCAGCTCGCCGGAGGAAACGCGTTCTCGCCCCGCTCCTATTTCCGGGCCGCCTCCCGCGCCTTGGAACCCGCCTGGTCGATCGCGGTCGGCGGGGACCTCGCCTTTCCCGAGGTGCCAGGGCGACGCACACCCCTGGTCCGGTTCGTCAACGCCTATTTGGACCGCCTGCGCTACGCGGCGCACCACGACCCGAGACTCGCCGAGGCCTTCTTGAGAGTGATCGGCCTGGTCGATCCCCCTGAGCGGCTCCTCACCCCCGGGGTCGCCCTACGCGTGATCCGAGGCGCCTACGGCAGCACCGGGGAACGCGCCCCGATCCGGACCGACACCTCAAGGGCCGGATGAACGAGACGGGAAGTGGCCCTGACCCGCTCTCCCCGAAACCGCCGCAAGCAGAACTCCTCCACTCCTATGGGAGAAGCATGGGCTCCATGTACCGCATAGCGACACTGGCGCTGGCACTCGCCCTCATGGGTGCGGTCGGTGTCATGACCATCCGCCCCTCACTGAGCGAGTCAGAACACACCGATCGGGCGGCACCCTTCGCCTTCGAGGCGCTCGACCTCAACTCAGAACCCGACGACGCCCGCTCCGAACGGGACGTGGCGCCCGACCTGGAACACTTCAGGGGATGGATCTCCGCCGTGGGCGCGGGCGGCACCCTTCTCGACCTGCGCGGTCTGGGCAAGTCCGCGGACGTCTGCCTGGTCGACCCCCGGGACGACAGCGTGACCCTGCGCAACGCCCCCGGAAGCGGTGAGGACGACTACCCGGTCGTGGAGCTGCTGCCCGAGGGCCTGCCCTACGACCACACCATGGCCCCCATGGGCTGTGTCCCCGCCGACCTGGACGAGGACGGCGACCTCGACATCATCGTCTACTACTGGGGCCGTTCCCCGGTCCTGTTCATGAACACCGCCGGGCCGGAGGCCGTGCCGGCCTCGGAGAACTTCACCGCGCACGAGCTGGTCGAACCGATGCAGGTCTGGAACACGACCTCGCTGAACGTCGCGGACGTGGACGGCTCCGGCAGCCTCGACATCCTGGTCGGCAACTACTTCCCCGACGGTGCGCGCGTCCTGGACCCCGACGCCCACGACGAGACGCGCATGCAGATGCAGCAGAGCATGGGCCTGGCCACCAACGCCGGACGCAACCGCCTCCTGCTCACCGAGCCGACCGGTGAGGCGGACACGCCTCCCGTTGTCTCCGACGCGAGCACGGCCATCCCGGAGCGGGCCACGACCGCCTGGACACTGGCGATCGGCTTCCAGGACCTGACCGGCACCGGGGTCCCCGACATCTACCTGGGCAACGACTTCGGCAACGACAGCCTCCTGGTCAACCACTCCACCCCGGGCGACGTCCGGCTGGAACTGCTGAAGGGCGACCGGGACATGGCTACACCCAAGTCACAGGTCATGGGAAACGGGTCCTTCAAGGGCATGGGCGTCGCCTTCACCTACGCGGACGGCGCCGAACTGCCGATGATCGTGGTCAGCAACATCACCAGCCCCTACGCACTGCACGAGAGCAACTTCGCCTTCGTCCCCGACGGCGAGGCCTCCGACCTCCTCGACGGAGCCGTCCCCTACAGCGAGAGCAGCGAACAGCTGGGGCTCGCGCGCAGCGGATGGTCCTGGGACGTCAAGGCGGGCGACTTCGACAACAGCGGCACCGACGAGCTGTTCCAGGCCACCGGCTTCCTCAAGGGGGAGACCACGCGCTGGCCGGAGCTCCAGGAGATCGCCATGGGCAACGACCAGTTGCTCCACCACCCCGGTGTGTGGCCCAACTTCGCTGAGGGCGACGACATTTCCGGACACGAGACCAACCCCTTCTGGGTCCGCGGCGACGACGGTTCCTACGCCGACCTCGCCGAAGCGGTGGGGATCGCCGAGTACGACGTCACACGGGCCTTCGCCTTCGGCGACGTCAACGGCAACGGACTGCTGGACGTGGTGGTCGCCAACCAGTGGGAGGACTCCCGGCTCCTGCTGAACAGGGCCCCCGACGCCGCGCCCGGCGTGGTGCTGCGCCTGGTCCGGCCGGGGGCCGCGGGCGGCGACGCCCTCACTCCGGCGATCGGAGCGTCCGTCCGCGTGGACGGTGAGGGGCACCCGCCGCAGACCAGGGAGCTCTTCCACGCCAACGGGCACGTGGGGGTCTCCGACTCCATCGTCCACCTGGCCGCCCCTTCGGGAGACCTGCCGATCACCGTCTCCTGGCGGGACGGCACGGGCGAACGGCACAGCACCGAGATGGTTGTGGAACCGGGTACTCACACGGTCCTCCTCGACGACGACGGAACGGCGGTAGTCCGATGACGGTGACCAGATCCGACAGCGGTGCGGCCCCGGGACCGGGGCCGAGTACCCACGAGGCCCCCGTGGTCCAACCCCCGCAGAGCGCCGCGCCACCCAAGGCGGACCACCGTCTGAAGGCGCTGCGCATGTTCGCCACCTCCATCACCGTGTTCACACTCCTCGGGCACCTGTTCCTCGGCTTCGAGCAGTCACCGATCACGCCCATCGCGGCGATCCTCTTCGGTTACGCGCTCGACCTCGTCCTGGAGACCCTGGACGCGCGGGCCGAGGGCCGCGAACCCGGCTACGTCGGCGGCATCGGGAAGATGGTCGACTACCTGCTGCCCACCCACATCGCAGGCCTGGCCTGTGCGCTGCTCCTGTGGGGCAACGCCTCGCTGTGGCCGTACCTGTTCGCGGTGGCCGTGGCGGTGAGTAGCAAGTACCTGTTCCGGTTGCCGGTCAGGGGCCGCAAGAAGCACTTCCTCAACCCCTCGAACTTCGGGATCGCGGTGACGCTGCTGATCTTCCCGTGGGTGGGGATCGCACCGCCCTACCACTTCACGAACAACACCTTCGGCACCGTGGACTGGCTGATTCCGCTGGGGATCCTCATGGCCGGGACCATGCTCAACGTCAACCTCACCAAACGCTGGCCGCTGATCCTCGCCTGGGTGGGCGGGTTCGCGCTCCAAGCCGTGCTGCGCTGGCTCTTCCTGGACCACATGCTCCTGGCGGCACTGATGCCGATGACCGGTGTCGCGTTCATCCTGTTCACGAACTACATGATCACGGACCCGGGGACCACGCCCTCCAAACCGCGCAACCAGATGGTGTTCGGCTTCACGACGGCGATGGTGTACGGGCTCCTGGTCAGCTTCAACATCGTCTTCGGTCTCTTCTTCGCGCTGGTTATCACCTGTGTGCTCCGCGGCCTCGTCTTGGTCGGCGCCCCCTTCGTGCCTGGAGCGGCGGCCACCGCACCGCCCCCGGTCACCACACCGCCCGGTTCCGGCCGAACGCCGGCCTCCGAGGAACCCTCCACCCCGAACACCCGCGAACCCAGGGAGTCCCATGAGTGACGATTCGCCCACGACCGCATCCGTGAAGGCCTCCGAATCCCCCGAGGCAACCGAAACCGACGCCCCCGCCCGGCGTCCGAACCTGGCGGACCGGTACCACCGGGGTATGGACGTGCTGAACGTCGACCGGCACCGGCTGTGCCTGCAGTTGTACCTGGTCATCGTGATCGCGCACTGGGCCGAGCACATCGCCCAGGCCGTTCAGATCTACGTGTTCGACTGGCCGCTGGCGGAGGCCCGGGGCGTCCTCGGCATCCCGTTCCCGTGGCTGGTCACCTCCGAGTGGATGCACTACGGATACGCCCTGATCATGCTCATCGGGCTCCTGCTCCTGCTGCCCGGGTTCACCGGCAGGGCCAGGACGTGGTGGACGGTCTCGCTCCTGATCCAGGTCTGGCACCACTTCGAGCACCTGATCCTGCTCGTCCAGGTCAGCAACGGGGTCCACCTCGGTGGCGGGGACGCCCCCAGCAGCCTGATCCAGCTGCTGATACCGCGGGTCGAACTGCACCTGTTCTACAACACGCTCGTGTTCGTCCCGATGGCCGTGGCGATGTACCTGCACTCGCGGCCGAACCCGGCGGAACGCGAGGCGATGCGGTGCTCGTGCGCCGGTGATCCGCCCCGGTCGGGCCGGTGAACAGCGGGCGGCGCCGGATCCCGGCGTTCAACGTGGTCCTGTTACTGATCGCCGCCCTCATCGTCTCCATGGGGGCCGCCAACGTCGAGCGGAGTCTGCGCGCGGCCCGCGCGGACGGGACCCCCGGTACCTTCAGCGCCACGATGCTGGACTGCGTCCAGCATCCGGGCCACGAGTCCTGCACCTGTTACGGAACCTACGCACCCGAGTCCGGCGGCCCCGAACGCGCGGACATCTACCTCTACGGCGGGAATCGGCAGACCTGCCGGGTGGGTGAGGAGACCGCCGCTGTGGACGTGGGCTCGGCGAACCGGGTGTACGGGCCGGAGGGCTCGAACGAGTGGGTCATGACCGCCGGACTGATCCTCTTCGGCCTGGGGCTGGGCGGCTGGACCATCCGATCGTGGTGGGTCGGCCGTTCCGGACCCGTGGGCTGAGCACGGCCGGGACACCGGCCCTGGAGGCCGACTGCGGCACACGCCCCCGGGGGGCGTGTGCCCGGGGGCGGGGGCCGCGGTCGGCGTGTTCGCGGGCGGGCGCCGCCCCGCCCGCCGATGCCCCGCCGGGAGTCGCAGCGTAGCCGTTTCAGATCCCGGCCCAGGTAACTGGGGTTGGTCACCTGTCGCACCTGGCCGTCGGGTCAGTGGCCACCGCCAGCGACGTGATGCCCGGGTCCACCCCGGCCACCGCCTCCGGGCGCCGCGGTGTACGCCTCTTCGGAGTCCTCGGATCACCGGTCCAGGCCAAGGGCGGCCTCCCCCCGGTGCGGTTGGCAGGAGGTCAGCTTCTCAGGGATTGAGCAGCTTGTGGACCTCGGCCAGGTCGCTCCGGGCGGCGGCCGCGTGCTCCTCGGCCTCGCTCCGGACCTTGCGCCAGTCCTGCACGGCCTGGTCGACCTGCTGGTCGAGCTTGCGGCTCTGGTTCCGGATCATGGCCTCGATGTCGTCGCGCTCCCGTTCGGCGGCGAAGAAGGTGAAACCGGCGGCCACCGCGGCGCCCAGGGTCAGGAACCACAGGACGCCGTTCATGGTCAGCAGGGACAGCAGGAAGAGCCCCGCCCCGACGGCCACGCATCCCCAGAAGGCGCTCCGCTCGCCCCGGTCGGGGGCGGAGCGGTCGCGCAGGCGCTGGCGGGAGCGCTCGACGTCCCGGCGGTCGGGGCCGGAGGCGGTGATGTTCACCTTCACCCCGTGGAAGTTCGCCTCCGCCTTCTCGGGGAGCGGCGCGCTGGCCCGCCTCATGAGGTCCTCGGCGGTCTCCAGGACGGCGGTGCGCTGGAGTACGAGCGAGAAGGTGCGGCGGTGCGGGGGTGCGCTCTCGCTGATCAGATCCCTGCGCAGGAGGGCGCCGACGCTGTCGACGGTGTCGGTCCAGGCGGGGAGGGCACCCTCCTGGCCGCTGTTCTCGATGACTGCGCGCAGCCGGTTGGCCTGGGCCAGCAGGGGAGCCTCCTCCTGGCTGCCCTCCTCCACGAGCAGGCGCAGGGTGTCCCGGAGGAAGTCGGAGCTGGCCTCGTCGGGGCTCAGCGTCTCCATCGGGGTGTCCTCACCGCCCAGGGCGGTGACCTTGGCGACCCGTTCGCGCAGGTGGGAGAGAGCGGCGGCGGCCTCCCGCTGGGGTGTGGCGTCGGTGCTGAGTTTGCCGGTGCCGAGCGAGGGCTTGCGACCGCCCGAACGGCCGGAGGCGGGGCCGGGGGAGGCGGACCACTCGTCGACCGGGGGGACCCGGACGCTCTCGGCGGACCACAGCCGCAGGGTGGACAGCAGCAGGTGTTCGCGGGCGTCGTCGCCGAAGGAGCCGTCGGCGGTCAGGATCCACAGCGCGCGCTGACCGCGGTTCAGCTGGACCCCGGGCTCGGGCAGATGGGGGAGCAGGTCCGCGGACACGCTCTCGCCCAGGGTGCGCGCGTACTCGGAGCGGGTGAGCGCGCAGGCCAGAGCGGCGAAGTAGCGGGCCCGCTCCAGGTCGATCCCGGCCGCCTCGTCGAAGCGCAGCCGGGCCTGGTTGAGGTCATCGCGCAGCAGGGCGTGCAGGCCGCGGGCGGCGGGCACCAGCCAGTACCCGTGCACGTCCTCCAGGTCCAGGGAGGGCAGGGCGGCACCGTCCAGCATCTGGAGGGTGCGGTGCCGGGCTATCGCGGCGTTGTCGAACATCGCCAGGGTGGCGCGTACGTCACTGAGTTCGATGAAGGCGTCCAGGGTGGCCGAGACCCGGTCCAGCCGCTGCTCCATTGTGCCCCGGATCCGGCCCAGTTCCGAGCGCATGCGGCTGCGGTCACGGGCCATCTGCGAGTATGCGCCGCTCAGGTCCTCCTGGAGTTCCCTGATGCGCACGTTCTGCGAGTAGTCGGTCCAACTCATGCCTGGTTACCCTTCCCTGCGCGCCCGGGGGTGGGACGGGGTGCCGGGGGACGCGCTGGGGATTGGGACGGTCACGGGGACGATCTGGTTCGGGGGGTTGCCTGTCCTGTGCTTTTCGACCATTCTGGGAGCGCTCCCAATCTGAAAGGTCCCCATGCAAGAGCCCCTACTGCCACCCGGCCTGCTGTTCGGCACCGCCACCGCCGCCTACCAGGTCGAGGGTGCGGCCACCGAGGGCGGCCGAGGGCCGTCGATCTGGGACACCTACTGCCGCACCCCCGGCCGCGTGGCCCGCGGCGAGAGCGGCGACGTGGCCTGCGACCACTACCACCGCTACGCCGAGGACGTCGCCCTGCTCGCCGACCTCGGCGTGGACCTGTACCGCTTCTCCGTCTCCTGGCCGCGCGTGCAGCCCGAGGGGAGGGGCAAGGTCAACCCCGAGGGCCTGGCCTTCTACGACCGCTTGGTCGACGCCCTCCTCGGCGCGGGGATCGAACCGGTCCTGACCCTCTACCACTGGGACCTGCCCCAGGCCCTGGAGGACGAGGGAGGCTGGCGGGTGCGCGAGACCGCGCACCGCTTCGGCGACTACACGCGGATCGTCGCCGACCGCCTCGGGGACCGGGTGAACCGCTGGATCACCTTGAACGAACCCTTCTGCTCCGCCTTCGTCGGGCATGCGGTCGGCCGCCACGCCCCCGGAACCCGCGAGGGCACCCCGGCCCTGGCCGCCGCCCACCACCTGCTGCTGGCACACGGCACGGCCGTCGAGGAACTGCGCGCCTGCGGGGCCGGAGAGGTCGGCATCACGCTCAACCCCGACCACCTGCTGCCTGCCACGAACTCCGAGGCCGACCGCGCCGCGGTGGAACGCGCCCGCACCCTGCACAACCGCACCTGGTTCGATCCGCTGTTCACCGGCGCCTACCCGGACAACGAGAAGGAGACCTGGGGCGGGCTGGCCGACGGTTCCTACCGGCGCGAGGGCGACCTGGAGACCATCGGCCGGCCCCTGGACTTCCTCGGCGTCAACTTCTACCGGCCGATCATGCTCCGGGACGCTCCGCACACCGAGCCTGACCCGGCCCTGCGCACGGCCGTGGACATCGGTGCCGAACAGGTCTCCTTCGACGGGGTCCGGCACACCACCATGGGCTGGCCAGTGGTCCCGCGGAGCTTCGAGGATCTGCTGGTGGACCTGGACCGCCGCTACCCGGGGCTGCCGCCGATCCTGATCACCGAGAACGGCTCGGCCGAACCGGACGAGCCCGACCCCGCCGGCCGGGTGCACGACCGGGACCGTGTCGACTACCTGCGCGACCACCTGTCCGCTCTGGCCGGCGCGATCGAAGCCGGAGTGGACGTGCGGGGCTACTTCGTGTGGTCGCTGCTGGACAACTTCGAGTGGGCCTACGGCTACGAGCGCAGGTTCGGCCTGGTCCGGGTGGACTACCGGACCCTGGAACGCCACCCCAAGGACAGCTACCACTGGTATCGGGACCACCTGAAAGTCCACCGGTCCCGCCGGGCCCAGGAGGGATGACCGGAACGGGAGGGCGGTTGATTCAGGCCTGGACCGACTCGCTACATCATTGTGTGGATTTTAGCCAGGATTCCTTTTTGTAATTCTCCGGCCGCATCCGGACAGAGAAAATAACGATTGGCCCCTTTGACGGTGGTGGAATCCGGGGTGATTCTGTCTACTGGCAAGTAACCATCCTGGTGATGAAGGACTTCCATGGCTGAAATCCCCCGTTTCGACCTGGACCGGAGAACTCTTCTGCGCGGCGCCGCCCTCACCTCGGGTGCGGCGCTGCTCGGGGGCTCCCTCGGTGCTTCGCCGGTCTCGGCGGCGACGGACCCCGGCACCGAAACCGGCGCCCAGGCCGCCCCCCAGCTGTACTGGCGGGGCGCCTGGAACGCCCGTCCGCCGAGTGGCGCCATCCAGGTGCTGCCGCATGCGCCGAGCTACGTCGTCGTCCACCACACCGCCACCGCCAACAGCACCAACTACACGCTCGACCACGCCCTCAACCTGTCCAAGTCGATCCAGAACCACCACATGGACAGCAACGGCTGGATCGACACCGGGCAGCAGCTCACCATCAGCCGCGGCGGCTACCTGATGGAGGGCCGGGACCACACCCCCGAATCCATCGCCGCAGGCCGCCACGTGGTCGGCGCGCACGTGGCCAATAACAACAGCACCTGTATCGGGATCGAGAACGAGGGCACCTACATGACCCAGGGCCCGACCCAGGCCCTGACCGACTCGCTGGTGGGCACCCTGGCCTGGCTGTGCGGGGCCTACCGGCTCAACCCCAGCGCCATTGTGGGGCACCGGGACTTCAACGCCACCGCCTGTCCGGGTGACGTGCTGTATGCGATGCTCCCCGAACTCCGCAACCGGGTCGCCCAGACCATGCTGTCCCACGGCATACCCGTCGCCGAAGCCGTCGCGCACGGCGAGGACGGGCCCACCTACCCGCCGGTTCCCGACGACGAGCCCGAGCGCGAGTTCTACCACGGCCCGGCCCGGGGGCCGGACGACATCAGCCGCTGAGAACTGGAGAGGACATCACCCCGCTCGGTGTTCTCTTTCCCCTGTTCACGGTGCCCGCCCCCTTCGGGGCGGGCACCCGCCCGGACCGATCGATTCAATGTTTGGCAAGCCCCTGGGTCAACATCCGGAGAACCAGGGCATAACTCATCCAGTGTCGGATTAACTCATCCAGGGTCGGATTGCAGGGAGTCGTGTGATGTATTCTCGGCTCTCCGTTCCTCGTTCCTCAGGAGGGAACTCAGGGCAGAACCGGGCCATGTCCACGAGGTGAGCTCTGTCGGAACCCTTTTCGGGGACCGGGCCGTGGGGCATGTGCGGGGGCGTGCCCTCGCTGTGGGGGTGCGCCTGGGTACGGTGGTTCCTCCGGGGCGGCCCGAGCATGTATCCCAGGTTTCGAGGACATGGTGGAGCCGCGCTCGCCGTGGGAGGTGCTCCTCCGTGTTCACGCCCCAGGGACGGAAGGGAGCGCGCGATGACCAACCCAGAGGCCGATCCGGACACCCATGTGTGCGTGGATGGCGGACTTCCCGGTCCGCGAGCCGAGTGCGCGGACGGGGTTCCGGTCGAGATCATCACCGCTCGGGCAGTCCCCCTGGGCGGGCCGTGCGCGATGAACGTGCGCCGCACCCTGCCACAGCGGCAGCGTTCGCTGATCGGCGCGTGGTGCTTCGTCGACCACTACGGACCCGACGACGTGGCGGCCACCGGCGGCATGGACGTGGCACCGCATCCGCACACGGGGCTGCAGACGGTGAGTTGGCTGTTCGAAGGGGCCATCGCCCACATCGACTCCGGGGGCAACAGCGCGGACGTCCTGCCCGGCGAGATGAACCTCATGACGGCCGGTGCGGGCATCTGCCACTCCGAGACCTCCTCCGCGGACACCGGCCGACTCCACGGTGTACAGCTCTGGGTCGCTCTGCCGGAGGAGGCCCGGCACAGCCCGGAGCGCGGGTTCGAGCACTTCGTTCCCGAACCCGTCGGGTTCGCGGGCGGCTCCGCGCTGGTCTTCCTCGGTTCGCTGCTGGGTTCGCGGTCGCCGGTGAGCATGTACACGCCGCTGGTGGGGGCCGAGCTCAGGCTCGATCCCGGCGCCGAACTCGCCCTCCCGGTCGATCCCGGATTCGAACACGGCCTCCTGGTGGACACCGGCGGGAGTGTCGCGCTCGAGGGCGTACCTGTGCCCGAGGATGCCATGGGATACACGGGTGTCGGGGCCCGGACGCTGCGGATCACGAACGAAGGCGTCGAACCGGCCAGGCTCGTTCTCCTGGGCGGCGCCCCCTTCGGTGAGGAGGTCGTCATGTGGTGGAACTTCCTGGCCCGCTCCACGGAGGAGATCAGCCGCTACCGCGAGGAGTGGCAGCGGCACGGCGAACGGTTCGGGCGGGTCGAAGGCTACGTGGGACACGGCGGACCGGGCAGGAACCGTGAAGGGATGGCGAGGATCCCCGCCCCGGAACTGCCACGGGTCCGGATGCGGCCGAGGAAGAACCCGCCACCACTCGCGCGGGGACAGATCCGGGATGAGCCGACCACCCGTGGCTGAAGCCCGTCTCCTTGCGGCCGGGCACGCCGGGGGTCAGCCCTCGCGGAGGACGAGGGCCAGCCGGGTGGTGCGGTCCGGGGCGAGGGTCTCGCGTACCCCGGTCTCCAGAGCGCCCTCGGTGGCATCGACCACGGAGACGTGGCGGGTGGTTCTGGTCAGGGCCGTGTAAACCTGGGGGCGGGACACCGGGACCCGGGGCGGGAAGACCGCCACCACGGCGGGCCAGCGGCTGCCGTGGGCCACGGCCACGCTGACCGCCCAGCCGGGGCGCAGCGCGGACGGATCGGTGACGGTCACCCGGGCGCCGCCGGTCAGTTCGATCACCGCCCCCTCGGACACCTCGCGCAGGTAACCGGTGTCGCCCGGGCCGTAGCCGGTGCCCTCGGCGCTCAGGACCACGCGGTCGCCCACGTCGAAACCGCCGTGCGCACCGGGGCCGGGGTTGAGCTTCTCCTTGCAGGCGGTGTTGAGCGAGCGGGCCCCGGCCGGGCCGTCCTCGCGGGCGGTGACGATCTGCACCTGGTCGGCGTCGATCCCCAGCGCTCGGGGGATGGAGTCGGTGACCAGTTGCACCACGCGGTGCGCTGCCTCCTCGGCGGAGGCAGCCGGGACCTGGACGACCTCGCGGCCCGGCGCCTCGACCTGCGGCCAACCGCCCTCGGCGACCGCACCGGCCAGCACGGAAACAGGGGAGGGGGCGGCATCATCGGCCAGGGCCGCCACGTGCGCGGTGCGGGAGGTGGCCACGTCCGCCACGACACGGCCCGGGGTCGCCGACGGGGCCTGGTCCGGATCGGCCAGCAGGACCAGGTGGGCGTCGTCGGCGCAGGAGGACACCAGGTCGGCCGTGCGGGCCACACCCAGGGACATCGACTCGCACAGCACCACGATCCCCGCCGGAGCTGGCTCAGCGGCCAGGAAAGCGGGCAGGGAGACTGCGCGCAGCGGGGAGTGGCGTGCGTCCGGCTCGGCCCCGCCCGCTGACTCCGTCTCACCCGCTTCGCTCTCCTGGCCGGCGCCCCCGCCCGAACCCAGCAGTCGGTCCAGGTCGGCGTTGACGGCGGCGGCCGTCTGCGCGGTGGGGGCGACCACCGCGATGCCCACCTGGCTCTCCGTGGCGATCGCGGCCAGGCACAGCAGCGCTCGGGCGGTCTCGGTCTGGTCGCCGGGGCCGTGGTGCACCACCGTGACCGGGCGCATGGTCGCGGTGAGCAGCGCCTCCCGGGTGGTTTCGGAGATCTCGAAGCCGCCCCCGGAGGTGGCGGCCTCCAAGGTCTCGGCGGCGGTCACCGGGTCCATGATCGGTTCGCTGCCGCCCATCAGCCGGAGCAGCTGTTCGCCCAGGCGCTGTTCGGCGTGGCCGACATCATGGGGGGCGTAGAAGCGTTCGGGGTCGGGCAGGTCCGGTACCTCGGGGGCGCCGCCCTCCTCGAAGTCGAAGTCGTCGTCGGGTTCGTCCGTGCTCTCGAACAGCGCCACCTCCTCGGCGGCGACCGCGGCCTCGATCGCCGCTCCTGGGTCGTTGACCCCGAGCTGGCCGACCACCGTGGCCAGCCGTTTCTCCTCGATCGCGGTGTGCCCGCGGCGGGCGGCGGTGCGCATGGCGTGCCCGACCATCGAACCCAGGCGGCGGGGGTCGTCGGGGCGCGCGGCATCGCCCAGGTGTTTGCGGGCGCAGTAGTCGGCCTGATCCATGGTCACGCCCGGCAGGCGCAGCAGCAGCCAGGGATTGGCGTCCAGTTCGGCAGCGGGTTGGGGGCCCAGCGCGGACACCAGACGCGGCGCGAGGGCGCGCGGGGCGCCCATCCGGTCAAGGACGGCACTGACCTTCTCGACAGCCTCGGACACCGGTTCCCCTCGTCAGGTGGTACGTGCACTCGCTGGGAGCCTATCGACTCCCGGTGACATCCCGACCGTTGTCCACAGGCCCGCTTCCCCGGGGCCCGCGTGGCTGCCCGGCTGCCCGGTGCGGCCGTGCGCCGCTCTTGCCGCTCACCTGGATGACGGCGGCGCAGGGGTCGGTGTCGGGGGAGGACTCCTGGACGGCGGTGGCGGCCCGTGCCGCGGCGGCGTGGAAGAGGGCTCGGGTGGCCGGGTCCAAACCGCCCAGAACGCGCTCCTCGATGTGCTCGACCAGGGTGTTCGCCCTGGCCAGGACCTCGTTGCCGTGCTCGGTGGGGCAGACCCTGCGCACCCGCCGGTCGCCCGGGTCGGGTCGGCGCCGGACCAGGTCGGCCGACTCCAGGTCGTCGATCAGGTAGGTCATCACGCTGCGGTCGATGAGCAGCCGCTCGGCCAGCGCCGCCTGGGTGGGCGCGTCCCCTCTGGCGGCCGCCGCGAGCACGTGGTAGCCGCGGCTGCCGTGCGGGAGGTCGGCCAGGGCCGCCTCGGTGTGCTCGTGCCAGCGGCGGAGCAGTACGGCCAGGGACCAGCCCAGGTTGCTGTCCCCGGTGCCGCCCCCGCCGCCCCTGCCGAGGGTTTCGCCCGGCCCCGGCCGCTCCGGCGTGGTGGGTGTCATGGCCCGAGATTAGCAGGAATAGGTGTTCAGCAAGATAAGTTGTGCAGAACATCATTTGTCTCACAAACGACCTACTCCGGGAGAGCCAGCCATGCCCGACTACGGACACCCCCTGGAGTTCGGCACCTTCCTCACACCGAGCGCCCAGCACCCCGACCGAGTGGTCGGGCTCGCCGAACTCACCGAGGCCGCCGGACTGGACCTGGCCACCTTCCAGGACCACCCCTACAACCCCGACTTCCTCGACACGTGGACCCTGCTGAGCTGGGTCGCCTCCCGCACCGAGCGCCTACGCGTCTCGGGCAACGTGATCAACCTGCCGCTGCGCCCGCCCGCGGTCCTGGCCCGCGCCGCCGCCAGCCTCGACCGACTCTCCAAGGGCCGCTTCGAACTCGGGCTCGGCGCCGGGGGCTTCTGGGACGCCATCAACGCCATGGGCGGCGGCCGCCGCACCCCCGGAGAGTCCGTGACCGCCCTCTCCGAGGCCATCGACGTCATCCGAGCCGCCTGGGACACCGACGCCCGCGGCGGGGTGCGCCTCCAGGGTGAGCACTACTCCGTGAACGGCATGAAACGCGGCCCCGAACCCGCCCACGACATCGGCATCTGGCTGGGCGCCTACAAGCCCCGCATGCTCCGCCTGACCGGCGCCAAGGCCGACGGCTGGCTGCCCAGCCTGGGCTACGCCAAGGCCGAGGACCTGCCCGAGCTCAACGGCATCATCGACGACTCCGCGCTGGAGCACGGCCGCGACCCCCGGCAGATCCGCCGCCTGGTCAACCTCATGGGCGCGTCCTTCTCCCCGGCCGGCGGCGGTTTCCTCCAGGGCCCGCCCGAGCAGTGGGTCGAACAGCTGCTGCCGCTGACCCTGGAACACGGGATCGGTACGTTCATCCTGCCCACCGACGACCCCCGCACCATCCAGACCTTCGGCCAGGAGGTCGCCCCGGCCCTGCGGGAGGCCGTCGAACGCGAACGCGCCAGCTCGGGCACCCCGACCGGGCCGGTCCGCCCCGCCGCCGCCCTGGCCGCTCGCCGCCCTGGCATCGACTACGACGCCGTCCCCCAAGCCCTGCGCGAGGGCGTGGTCGAACCCGGCGACAAGGGCTACGCCAAGGTCCGGCACGGCTACATGCAGCAGGGCCGCCCCGGCCTGGTCCTGCGCCCCGCCGCCCCCGACCAGGTCGCCGAGGCCCTCGCCTACGCCCTCGGGCAGGACGCGCCGCTCAACGTGCGCAGCGGCGGTCACGGCATCAGCGGCCGCTCCACCAACGACGGCGGGATCGTCCTCGACCTCGGCCGGATGAACGGGATCGAGGTCCTGGACGCCCGGACCGGCCTCGTCCGCCTCGGCGCGGGCGCCCGCTGGGGTGACGTCGGCGCCGCCCTGCACCAGCACGGCCTGGCGATCAGCTCGGGCGACCACGGGGGAGTGGGCGTGGGCGGGATCGCCACCACCGGCGGCCTGGGCTACATGTCGCGAGCCCACGGGCTGGCCATCGACCGTCTGACCGCGGTCGAACTGGTCACCGCCGACGGCGCCGTGCGGCGCGTCGACGCCGAGAACGACCCCGACCTGTTCTGGGCGGTGCGCGGCGCGGGAGCCAACTTCGGCGTGGTCACCTCGGTGGAGGCCACGGCCTCCCCGGTGGGCGACATCGTCCTGGGCCGGTTCGTCTACGACGCCTCCGACACCGAGGCCTTCCTCCAGGCCTGGGGGAGCACCGCCGAGGCCGCCCCGCGGGAGGTCACCGCGTTCCTGACCACGGGACCCGGCCGCGGCGGCCAGGGGCCCGTCGCCCAGGCGATGGTGGTCTACGCGGGCGACGACACCGACGCCGCGGTCCAGGCCCTGGAGCCCTTCCTCCAGGTGGGGCCGGTTCTGGACCAGCGCGCCCAGGTCGCCCCCTACCCGGCGATCCTGGTCGGTCACGACGGTCCGCACGGCGGGAACCCGACCCCGGCCGCGCGTTCGGCGCTGCTGGAGCACATCGATCCGGCCTCCGCCAAGGCCATGGCCCGGATGCTCGCCACCGGTGACGCGTACTTCATGCAGCTGCGCCAGGTGGGCGGAACGGTCAACGACGTCGCCGCCGACGCCACCGCCTACGCCCACCGTTCGGCCAACTTCTCCCTGGCCGCCATGGGCAGCCGAGCCGCTCTCCTGGACCGCCGCTGGGCGGAGCTGGGCGACGCGGCGCGGGGGCTCTACCTGAGCTTCGACACCCGCACCGGACCCGAGGTCCTGGCCCAGGCCTTCCCCGAACCCGCGTTGGGTCGCCTGCGCGAGCTCAAGGCCAAGTACGACCCGGACCACGTCTTCGACCAGAACTTCCCGATCGACCCCGCGGCCGGAGCCTGACGGTCAGCTCCCGGGTCCGACGCTCAGCGCTCGGGGCCGGCCGTGGCGTCGTCCAGGGCGTCCCGGATCTTGGGCGGAAGCTCCACACTCTCCACGGACAGGATCTCCTCCAGCTGGGAGAGCGTGCGCGGCCCCACCACGGCGGCCGCCACGCCCTCCTGGTCCCGGGCCCAGCTCAGCGCGACCGCCAGCGGTGACACGCCCAGTCCCTCCGCCGCCGTGCACACCGACTCCACCACCCGGCGGCTGCGCTCGTCCAGGTAGGGCTCCACGTAGGGCGCCATGTGCGCGAAGGCGGCGCGGGAGTCC
The DNA here is from genome assembly GCF_014201115.1 of Nocardiopsis metallicus. Taxonomy (GTDB): domain Bacteria; phylum Actinomycetota; class Actinomycetes; order Streptosporangiales; family Streptosporangiaceae; genus Nocardiopsis; species Nocardiopsis metallicus. The sequence goes on along the minus strand of NZ_JACHDO010000001.1, from coordinate 2,329,685 downwards.
GCCGGTACCCCGTTGCGGTACTTGGCGCTGAGCACGCCCCGACCCAGCGGCGACCAGGCGATCACGTGCGCGTCGTTGGCCGCCGCGGCGGGCCGCAGCGCGTGGTCGGCGCCCCGGTTGAGCAGCGAGTACTCACTGCCCGCGCTCACCAGCGGTACCCGCCCGGGCTGGGCGCGCTGCCAGGTCGCCAACGTGGCGAACTGCCAGGCCTTGAGGTCCCCGGTCCCCACGTAGCGGGCCTTGCCCGAGCCGATCGCCGCCTCCATCGCGGACAGCACCTCCTCCGGCGGTGTGTGCGGGTCGTACGCGTGCAGCTGCCACAGGTCCACGTAGTCCGTCTGCAGGCGCCGCAGGGACGCGTCCAGCGAGGCCAGCAGGTGGCGCCGGGACCCGTCCACCGGCCGGTAGCCCTCGGGGGTGTGCCCGCTCTTGGTGCCCACCACCACGTCCTCGCGGCGCACCGTCCCGCGCAGCAGCCGCCCCAGGATCCGCTCGCTCTGTCCGCCCGTGTAGATGTCCGCGGTGTCCACGAAAGTGCCGCCGGCGTCCACGAACGCGGTGAGCTGCTGTCCGGCCTCCTCCTCGGAGGTGTCGTTTCCCCAGCTCATCGTGCCGAGGGCGGTACGAGACACCCAGAGCCCTGATCTGCCCACCTGTCGCTGTTCCATGCCGCGGAGATTACCGTGTTCACCGGAAACAGGCCTGGGGTACATCTTCGCCGCGTACAGTCATTGCAGTCCGGACCTGGGCCGACACGCGGTATTCGTCACGCGGGCCTTTCCGTGACCTCACCCCGAATGGTCCATGTCCGTGCCCCTGGCGCGGACCCGTCACGAAAGCCCGTACCGAGTGTCCATCTTCGAGGCGGTCGTTCTCGGCCTCATCCAAGGGCTCACCGAGTTCCTGCCGGTATCCTCCAGCGCCCACCTGCGCGTCTTCGCGGCCTTCTTCGGCTGGCGCGACCCGGGAGCGGCCTTCACCGCCGTCACCCAGATCGGCACCGAACTCGCGGTGGTGATCTACTTCCGCAAACGGATCTGGGCGATCGTCTCCCTGTGGTGCCGTTCCCTCGTGGACCGGGACCTGCGCGGCGACATCAACGCCCGCCTGGGCTGGTACATCATCCTGGCCACCATCCCCATCGGTGTCCTGGGCCTGCTCTTCGAGGACCAGATCGACGGAGCCTTCCGCGACCTGCGGCTCATCGCCATGACGCTCATCGTCTTCGGCATCATCCTCGGCGTGGTCGACTACCTCGCCCGTAAGGAGAGGGAGATCGAGGACCTCACCCTCAGCCGGGGCATGACCTTCGGTCTCTTCCAGACCCTCGCGCTGATCCCCGGCGTCTCCCGCTCGGGCGCCACCATCACCGGTGGCCGCCTGCTCGGTTTCTCCCGACCGGCCGCGGCCGAGTTCGCGTTCCTGCTGGCCATGCCCGCGGTCTTCGCCTCCGGCCTGTACAAGATGCTCGACATCGGCGGCAACGAGTACGCGGGCTGGGGCGCCACCGTCGTCGGCACCCTGGTCGCCTTCGTGGTCGGCTACGTCGTCATCGCCTGGCTGATGAAGTTCATCACCACGCACAGCTTCATGCCGTTCGTGTACTACCGCATCGCCCTGGGCGTCCTCATCATCGTGCTGGTCTCCACCGGCGTCCTCGCCCCGGAGGGCGGAGCCGGGATCGGATAGCCGCACCGACCCGCCTCCCCGCACTCCCTTCCCTGTCCCTCCCCTCCCCGAGTCCGTTCCGAGGCGGCCCGCCTCCACCTCGGCGGCGGCCTACCCTGGTGTCATGGCGACACCTGCTGACATCCCCGCTGACGCTGACGCCCCGGTCGAGTCCCCGGCTGACCCCCCGTCCCCGCCCGAGGCCGTCACGCTCCTGCTGGTCCGGCACGGCATGACCGACGCCACCGGGCCCCGACTGGCCGGTCGCGCGCCCAACGTGCACCTCAACGACAACGGCCGGGGCCAGGCCGCCGACCTGGCCAGCCGGTTGGAGGGCATCGTCCCCGCCGCGCTCGTGTCCAGCCCGCTCGAACGCTGCCAGGAAACCGCCGAGGCGATCTCCGAACGGCTCGGCACGCCCGTGACCACCGACGAACGCTTCGTCGAGTGCGACTACGGTAGCTGGACCGGGCGCTCCCTCACCGACCTCGCCGCCGAACCCCTGTGGCGGGTCGTCCAGGACCACCCCAGCGCCGCCCGGTTCCCCGGCGGCGAGGCACTGGCCGCCACCTCGGCCCGGGCCGTGGAGGCGGTACGGGACTGGAACGGGCGGCTCCTCCAACAGGCCTCCGCCGGCGACCCCCCGCCGCTGTACGTGGTGTGCAGCCACGGAGACGTGATCAAGGCGATCATCGCCGACGCCCTGGGCCTGCACCTGGACCTCTTCCAGCGCCTGCGCGTGGACCCCTGTTCGGTCACCTCCATCACCTACACGCGGACCCGGCCCTTCCTGAACAAGCTCAACGACACCGGCGAGCCCCTCTCCGGTGCCCTGCCCACCGCGGCCGAGGCCAAGGGCGACGCGGCGGTCGGCGGCGGCGCGGGCCAGGGGGACCGAACCGAACGGGCACCGGGTACATCCCACCTTCCGTAACCCGCAGAGCCCCTGCCCGCACCCCATCATCCTTTTTGGCGGGAAAAGCCCCAGTGTCCCCCGCCCATCCGGTTCCGAGTCTGTCCCGCACCAACGCTTCGCCCCCGTCCCCGTGCCCCAGAGCCCGTTCGAAGGCCGACCGAGCGGACGCCGTCGGGTGCCGCGCGGACTCGTCGTGGTCCTGCCCGCGGGCGCCGGGGGCTGGCGTCGGCTGACCGCGAAGGCGGCCTGTCACGACGTGGAGGAACCGCAGCGCAGGGTCGCCATCGTGCTGGGGGAGGAGCTCCTGTCCGCTCCGGCCGTGAACCCCGACGCGGTCTGCGGGGTGTGGGCCAACGGGGACACCACCAGCATCGCCGGGCCCGCCGGGAGCTTCGACCCGCAGGGCACGCGCGGGACGGCGGGCCGGACCCTGCTGGGCGAGCTGCACCTGCCGGTCGAGGCGGTCGAGTCGAGGCGGTCGAGATCTCCCGAACCCGGGCGCTCCCGCACCCCGTGCGCGCCGGTGCGGGTACCGCGGCGCGGGTGAATCGCACCGTGTCACCCACATCCCTTAAGGTTCTAGGCATGCCCGTTTTTCAGTTCAATCCGCCGGAGCGGTTCGTCGCCGGAACCGTGGGCCAGCCTGGGGACCGTACCTTCTTCCTCCAGGCCGTCGGCGAGGGCCGCATCACCAGTGTCGTACTGGAGAAGGCCCAGGTGGAGGCTCTGGCCGCCCGTATCGAGGAGTTGCTGGAAGAGGTGCACCGCCGTTTCGGGGCGCCGCCGGACGACGTGGCCCCGCCCGAGGACGACGGGCCTCTGGAACAGCCCATCGAACAGGACTTCCGTGTGGGCACCCTGGCCCTGGCGTGGGACGCCGAGGCGGCTCGCGTGATCATCGAGGCCCAGGAGATCGACGAGACCGCCACCGAGGAACTGGTCGAGGACGACGAGGAGGAGCTGGAGGTCTTCGCCGAGGAGGCCCCCGCCCACCGCGACGTCCTGCGCGTCTACCTCACCCCCGGTGAGGCGCGCGCCTTCGCGGGGCGCGCCCTGAAGGTCGTCTCCGCGGGCCGCCCCGACTGTCCGCTGTGCGGCCGCCCGCTCGACCCGAACGGCCACATCTGCGCGCGTCAGAACGGCTACCGCCCGGACCGTCTCGTTTGAGGCCCCTTCCCGTGGACGAAGACACCACCAGCCACCCGGGCCCGACCGCCGCGGACCCGCTGCCGTCGGGCACCACGGGCGCCTTCGGCGGGCTCACCCCCGCGGAGGGCCTGGACCTGCTGCGCCGGGGCGAGATCACCGTGGAGGGCCGCTTGACCGCGGCCTCCAACGCCACCCTGTACTGCACGGTCTCCGACGGCGTCCGCTCGGCCGTGTGCGTGTACAAGCCGGTGGCGGGGGAGCGGCCCCTGTGGGACTTCCCCGACGGAACCCTGGCCGGGCGCGAGGTGTCGGCCTACGCCGTCTCCGAGGCGCTGGGCTGGTCCGTGGTACCGCCCACGGTCCACCGCGACGGCCCCTACGGCGAGGGCATGGTCCAGCTGTGGGTGCACGGCGACACCACGGTGGACCTGGTGGCCCTCTCCCGGGAGACCGAGCACCGGGGGCTGCGCCGGATGGCGGTCCTGGACGCGGTCATCAACAACTCCGACCGCAAGATCGGCCACCTGCTCCCCACCCCCGAGGGGCACCTGTACGGCTGCGACCACGGGGTGTCCTTCGCCGAGGACTACAAACTGCGCACGGTCCTGTGGCAGTGGCAGGGCCAGCCCCTCACCGAGGAGGCCCTGACCGCGCTGACCGAGGTACGCACGCGCCTGCGCCGGCCCGAGGACCCGCTCTCCGCGGAACTGACCGCCCACCTGACCGGCCCCGAGGTCTACGCGGTGCGGGCCCGGGTGGATCTGCTCATCCACCACGGCATCCACCCCTACCCGGCCCCCGACTGGCCCTCCGTCCCCTGGCCTCCGGTGTAGACCCCCTGACGGCCGCACCTGGCAGGTGTGAGCAGCGTCAACCCCGCAACACGCGGCTACCGGCTGGTAGGAATAGCGCCCGTGTCCCGAATACCTGCACAATGGGGCATGTGAGCAACGAGTGGAACTACCTTTTCGACATGGACGGCGTGCTCGTACGCGAGGAGCACCTGATCCCCGGAGCGGACACGCTCATCGCGGAGCTGCGCGAGCAGGGGACCCCGTTCATGGTGTTGACGAACAACTCCATCTACACCCCGCGTGACCTGCGAGCGCGGCTGCTCAACACGGGACTGGACATCCCCGAGGAGGCGATCTGGACCTCCGCGCTGGCCACCGCCCAGTTCCTCCAGACCCAGCGCCCCGGCGGCTCGGCCTACGTGGTGGGTGAGTCGGGCCTGACCACCGCCCTGCACAACGTGGGCTACGTGATGACCGAGCGCAATCCGGACTACGTGGTGCTGGGGGAGACCCGCACCTACAGCTTCGAGGCCATCACCCGCGCGATCCGGCTGGTGCGCAACGGTGCCCGGTTCATCGCCACCAACCCCGACGAGACCGGGCCCAGCGCCGAGGGACCGCTGCCCGCGACCGGTGCCGTCGCCGCGCTGATCGAGAAGGCCACCGGCCGCCGCCCCTACTTCGTGGGCAAGCCGAACCCGCTCATGATGCGCTCGGCGCTGCGCCGGATCGGCGCCCACTCGGAGAACACCATCATGGTCGGCGACCGGATGGACACCGACGTGCTCAGCGGCCTGGAGGCCGGTCTGCAGACCCTGCTCGTACTGTCGGGGATCTCCGATCGCCACACCGCCGAGCAGTTCCCCTACCGGCCCACCCGGGTCATCGAGTCGGTCAAGGAACTGGTGGGCAACACCCAGAACCCCTTCGGTGACCAGGACTGAACAGGGCTTGCCCAGGTCCGTCGGGCATGACGACGGGGGCGGTGGACCATGTCCACCGCCCCCGTATCCGTCGTCGGCCGGGTGCCTGAGTCAGGCGCTCTGCCGTTGCTTGGCGATCTCCTCGACCTTCGCCGCCTCCTCGCGGCGGCGGGCGCGGAGCAGCTCCAGCCGTTCGGCCAGGACCTCCTCGAGGTCCTCCATGCTTCGGCGTTCCAGCAGCATGTCCCAGTGGGTGCGCACCGGTTTGGTGTTCTTGGGCTCCTCGCCGCCGCCGTCACGGCGCAGCGCCCGGTCGCCGCAGAATCGGCATTCCCATTCTGCGGGGATCTCGGCCTCGGTCGCGAAGGTGACCGAGAAGCGGTGCCCCCGGGTGCAGTCGTAGGTGACTTCCTGCCGGGGAGCCAGGTCGGTGTTGCGGTCGTTTTCGTAGCTCGTCGCCCCGAGCCGTGTGCCGCGAAGTGCTCGCTCGGCCATCGTGTGGGTGCCTCCAGGCGCTTGTGCGGTCTCGCGGGGTGTAACGCGTCGGTCCACGTCAAGATTCCCCGCTGACCTGAGGTCGAACCACTCCGGCGGGCGCGGGACCCCGGCTGTCCCACGAGAGCCTGCATCACCGAGCCCCCCGGTGCTTGTGACCTGCACCACTCTAGGGGGCCGTCCCCGAAAGTCCCGGCATCGCCCCCGACACACCGGTCCCACGCTGCCTCTCGCGCCTTCGAGGGGATTTTCGGGTTGCGCGACTTTTCTGCGTCGGTGCAGTTCACGATATGAATCCGAGGATTCGGACAAAGTCCTTCACCGCCATTGCGGCTGCTCCTGGCCTTGGTCGGTGCGGCGCCGGATCGCCTGTCCCCGAGGTCCTGCGGTGCAGTCTCGGCGAAGAATCGATTGTTCATTGTTCGGACATGGGCGACAGGTGTACTTGATGGTATGTTGATTCGCTGTGTGAAGAAAAAGGCTGGTTGAGGATAATTTGACCGCCTATTCGACACGCCCTCGCACGTGGATTGCCGGTGCCCGTTCGGCGCGCCCTTCAGCGTGTACAAGGAGTGACGACGTGGCCGGACATGGAGCACCATGACTGACGAAACCCCCCGCCCCCGCGGAGCGCTGCCGCCGGGATCGACCACCTCACGATGGCTGCTCCTTCTGGTTCCGCTCCTTCCGGTCTGGGGCTGGGCGCTCTGGGCCACCTATCCCGACGGGCTGGCGCCGGTCCTGGTCACCGGAGGCGTCGCCCTCCTGCTGATCCTGGTCGCGGCCCTCCTCCTCGGACGCCGGGACCGCCTGCTCGCCGAACACCGGGTCCGGGCCGAGGGGGCCCGGGCCGCCACCGAGGCCTTCGCCGAGGAACACCTGCCCCGCCTGGTCGAACAGCTGCGCGCGGGTGACTCCGCGGACACCGTCCTGCACCGGATGTCCTCCGTGGACGACCCGGCCAACGCCGCCGTCCTGCGCGCCGTCGCCGAGGAGATCTCCGCCGCCGAACGCCGCCGCGCCGCCGCCATGGCCGCCTGCGCCACCGCCGCGGGCCGGGTCCAGGCGCTGACCACCACCATGCTCGCCGACCTGCGCCAGATGCAGGAGCGCTACGGCGACGGCAGCGCCGGATCCGACATCCTCGGCGACCTCATGCAGCTGGACCACACCACCGCCCAGACCGGCCGGATCGCCGACAGCATCGCCATCCTCACCGGGGCCCGTTCGGGCCGCCGCTGGGGCCGCGCCATCCCCATGGAGAGCATCCTGCGCGGGGCCATGAGCCGGATCGGCGCCTACCAGCGGGTGCGCACCCACAACGTCTCCAGCCTCGCAGTCGCCGGTTTCGCGGCCGAGGGCGTCATCCACGCGCTGGCCGAGATCCTCGACAACGCGGCCAAGTTCTCCCCGCCCACCGCCGAGGTCCACGTCCACGTGGAGGAGGTCCAGGCCGGGATCGCCGTCATGGTCGAGGACGGCGGTCTCGTCATGGGCGAGGAGGCGCTGCGCCGGGCCCGCCTCGCGGTGCGCAGCGGTCTCGACATCACCACCATCTCCGGGACGCGCCTGGGTCTGTCGGTCGTCGGTCAGCTCGCCCGCCGCTACGGTCTCGAAGTCTCCTTCCGCTCCTCCTCCAGGGGCGGTACGGCTGTGGTCCTGCTCCTGCCGCAGCGCATCATCAAACCGCTGCCCGCACCCACCGCGCCCCGGCCGACCACCGTCCCCGACAGCTCCGCTCCGGTCCCGGCGGCCTCCCCCAACGGTCCGGCCCCCACCGCTGCGTCCGCCAACACTGTCTCTCCCACCGGCACGGCACCCCTGCCCAGGTCGGAGAACGGCCTGCCGATGCGGCGCCGGGGGCGGACCCTGGCCGCGGCGGAGCGAACCCGGCCCGTCCCCGAGAACACCAGTCCCCCCACCTCGGCGAAGGGGTTCGGCGCGTTCCGCTCCGCGGTGCGCGGCGAGGGGCCCACCGACTCACCGAAGGAAACATGATGGACCTCAAGACGCTGACCTGGCTGCTCGAAGGCCTCCTGGAACGCACACCGGGCACCCGGCACGCGCTGGTGCTCTCCCGCGACGGCCTCAAACTGTGCCACAGCTCGGGACTGGGCGCCGACAGCGCCGACCACCTCGCGGCCATCGCGGCAGGAGTGCAGAGTCTGGCCCACAGCGCGTCGGTGGAGTTCGGGGACGGCCGGGGCGGGGTCCGCCAGGCGATGGCCGAGTTCTACGGCGGTCTGCTGTTCATCGTCGAAGCCGGTCACGGCACCCACCTGGCGGTCATCACCAGCGCGGAGGCCGAGCCGGGGCTGGTCGGCCACAACATGAACGAACTGGTCGAGCAGATGGGTGAGTACCTGACCACGCCGCCCCGAGCCGGGTCCGAGACGGTATGAGCCCACACCGCAGGGAGAGCCCGGACCGGCTCTACGTCATCACCTCGGGCCGCAGCAGCGGAGCCGACGACTCCCTGGACGCCGTGACACTCATCGTCGCGGAGAGCGCGCCCGCCCCCGGGATGCAGTCCGAGCACGCCGACATCCTGCGCCTGTGCGTGAGCCCCATGGCGGTGGTGGAGATCGCCGCCCACCTGCGTCTGCCGGTGACGGTCGTGCGCATCCTGCTCACCGACCTCATCGACACCGGTCGGGTGACCGCGCGTCATCCGGCCCCCGCGCCCTCGCCGGCGCATCCGCTCGCCTCACCGGACGTGTTGGAGAAGGTGCTCGTTGCACTCCACAAGCTCTGAACCCGCTCAAGCCCCCGCGCCGGTCACCCCGCTGGCCGCCAGCACCGAACAGGCCCTGAAGATCGCCGTCGTCGGCGGTTTCGGGGTCGGCAAGACCACCATGGTCCGCTCGGTCAGCGAGATCCGCCCGCTGAACACCGAGGAGACCATGACCCGGGCCGGTGCGGGCGTCGACGACCTCCACGGGGTCGAGGGAAAGCGCACCACCACCGTCGCCTTCGACTTCGGCCGCATCACCCTGGACGAGAGCTCCGTGCTCTACCTCTTCGGGGCACCGGGCCAGGAACGCTTCTGGTTCCTGTGGGACCGGCTGTTCACCGGGGCCCTGGGCGCCGTCGTGCTCGTCGACACCCGCCGCCTGGAGGACTCCTTCTACGCCATCGACCGCCTGGAGGCACAGGGGACCCCCTTCGTGGTGGCGCACAACGACTTCGGCGAGACCACGCACTCACTGGACGAGGTGCGCGCCGCCCTCGACCTGGACCCGGCCATCCCGCTGCAGCGCTGCGACGCCCGCGAGCGCGGCTCCGCCAAACAGGTCCTCATCGCGCTCGTCCACCACGTCCGTTCCCTGATCACGAAAGGCGCCCGATGAGCGGTTGCCCGGTCCGGCTGCACGGCCCGGACTTCCAAGCCGATCCAGGGAGCCTCTACGAGAAGATGCGGGCCGAGCACGGTCCGGTCGTCCCGGTCACCATGGAGGGCGACGTCCCCGCGTGGCTGGTGATCGGTTACCGGGAACTGCACCACGTCCTGAACACCCCCGGCGTGTTCGCGCGCAGCTCCAGCCGCTGGAACGCCTGGCACCTGGTCCCCCAGGACTGGCCGATGCTGCCCATGGTCATCCAGCTGCCCACGGTGCTCTACTCCGAGGGAGCCGACCACCGCCGCCGCGCCGGTGCGGTGAGCGACGCCCTGTCCGGGACCGACCTCCACGAGCTGCGCACGACCACCGCGCGGATGGCCGACCGGCTCATCGACTCCTTCTGCGCCACCACCGGCACGGACCTGCGCACCTCCTACACCGCACGGCTCCCCGCCCTCGTGCTCAGCTGGCTGTACGGATTGGACGACGTGCGCGGCGACCACCTCGCCGACAACATGAACACGATGATCGACGGCGGCCCCGACGCCATGGCGGCCCAGCAGGCCCTGATGGCCGCCATGGCCGAGCTCGTCGCCGAACGCCGCCTCAGACCCGGACCCGACGTCGTCTCCCGCCTGCTCGGCCACCCGGCCGGGTACACCGACGAGGAGGCGGTGCCCGAACTCATCGTGCTGCTGGGCGGCGGGAACCAGCCGACCGCCGAGTGGCTGGGCAACGCGCTGCGGCTGATGTTCACCGACGAACGGTTCGGCGCCTCCATCGCCGGGGCCCGCAGCAGTGTGCAGGAGGCCCTCAACGAGGTTCTGTGGGAGGACACCCCCACCCAGATCCACGCCGGACGCTACGCCGCGCACGACGTGGAGCTGGGCGGACAGTTCATCCGCCAGGGAGATCTGCTGCTCCTCGGGCTCTCCGGCGCCAACCGGGACCCCCTCGTGCGCTCCGCCGCCGCCCGGGGCGGCCACGGCAGCCAGGCCCACCTCTCCTTCTCACACGGTGCCCACCAGTGCCCTTACCCCGCCAGGGAGATCGCCGAGATCATCGCCGTCACCGGGGTGGAGGTCCTGGTGGACCGGCTCCCCGACATCGAACTGGCCATCCCCGAGTCCGAACTCCACTGGCGCCCCTCCCCGTGGGTGCGCGGGGTGGCCTCCCTGCCCGTCACGTTCACCCCGGCCGAGCCGTACGGAGCCCGTTGATCACCAGACCGGGCGCACCGGACCGGACACCGGTGGCCGTCCCCTCCGGCCTCCCCCGCATCCCCGCACCCCGCATCTCTATCCCGACCCCCGAGGAGTTCACTGATGCCCTGCCCCGTTGAGCACGGTTCCGGCGGAACCGTCACTCTGGACCCCTACGTCAAGAACCTGCGCGCCGAACGCGAGGCCCTGTACGCGGCCGGCCCGATCACCCGCGTCGAACTCCCCGGCGGCGTGACCGCCTGGGCCGCCACCCGCCACGAGGTCGCCCGCGCCACCCTCACCGACCCCCGCCTGGTCAAGGACGTCGCTCACTGGGACGACCTCCAGCAGGGGCGCATCCCTGAGGGCTGGCCGCTGCTCAGCACCATCCCGCCCACCCCCACCAACCTCCTGGGCACCGACGGCGCCGAGCACAAGCGCCTGCGCCTGCTCACCGCCAAGGCCTTCTCCGCGCGCAGCGTCGAGCGCCTGCGGCCGCGTATCCACGACCTCACCAACGACCTCCTGGACTCCCTGGAGCCCAAGGCCGGCGAGCCCCTGGACCTCAAGGGCGAGTTCGCCTTCAAGCTGCCGATGAGCGTGATCGGTGAGCTCTACGGCGTGGACGAGGCCGAACACGGCTACCTGCGCGACATGTACGTGAAGTTCTTCAGCGCGGTCACCTCGCCCGAGGAGTTCATGGAGACGTACGCGGTCCTGGAGCGCTACTACGAGGACATGATCGCGGCCAAGCGCGCCAACCCGGGCGATGACCTGACCACCGAGCTCCTCAACGCCGGGGAGGACGGGGACGCCCTCACCGACCTCGAGGTGCGTGGCACCCTCCAGGTCGTCGTGGCCGCCGGGCACGAGACCACCGTCAACCTGCTGTGCAACGCGGTGCGTGCCCTGCTGGCCCACCCCGAGCAGTTCGACCTGGTCAAGCAGGGCAAGGTCGGTTGGGACGTCGTGGTCGAGGAGACCCTGCGCTTCGACCCGCCCACCTCCAACATGGTCTTCCGCTTCGCCACCGAGGACATCGAGGTCGGCGGGCAGACCATCCGCAAGGGTGAGGCGCTGATGACCTCCTACGGCGCGATCAGCCGCGACCGCGACGAACACGGCGAGGAGCCGCACCCGGACACCTTCGACCTCACCCGTCAGAAGGGACGCCACATCTCCTTCGGCTACGGCCCGCACGTGTGCCCCGGCTCCCACCTGGCCCGCATGGAGGGACAGATCGCCCTGCCCCTGCTGTTCGAGCGCTTCCCGGACCTGAAGCTGGCCGTTCCGGACGACGAGTTGGAGAACCACCCCTCCATCGTGGTCAACAGCCTCAAGGATCTGCCGGTCCTCCTGCGCCCGTAGGCGTCGCCGGACACCCCTGGAGACGCCGGGCCCCGCATCCCCGGCATCTGCTGACCGGGCCCCGACTCGTCGAAACGAGCGGGGCCCTCACCTGACCCGACCCCCAGGCGACGGAGAAGCTACTCATGCCCAACGAACCGGTCCGGTTGCACGATCCGCGGTTCAGCACCGACCGCGGCGGTTTCCACGAGCGGATGCGCGCCGAGCACGGCCCGGTCGTCCCGATCCTGTTGGAGGGGGACATCGCCGCCTGGCTGGTGATCGGCTACACAGAGCTGCACTACGTGCTCAGCTCGCCGGAGCTGTTCGCGCGCAGCTCCTCGCGGTGGAACGGCTGGGACTGTCTACCACCGGAATCACCGCTGCAGACGGTCCTGGCTCCGCTGCCCAACATCCTCTTCGCCGAGGGGGAGGACCACCGGCGCCGCTCCAAGGCGGTCAACGACGCGCTCGACGCCGTCGACCCGCACGAGCTCAGGCGAGTGACCGCCCGGTTCGCGGACCGGCTCGTCGACGCGTTCTGCGGCGACGGCCGGGCCGAACTGCGCACCCAGTACGCCGACCCGCTGCCCAGCCTGGTCCTGGGCTGGCTCTACGGCTTCGACGACGAGGAGATCGACGTCCTTGCCAAGGCGATGAGCGTACTCTTCGACTCCTCCGGCGCGGGGGTGTTCGAGGCCTACACCGAGCTCGTCAGCCGTTTCGGTGCCGCGATCACCGAACGCCGCTCCCGACCCGGAGCGGACGTGATCTCCCGGCTGGTGAGCGACCCGATCGGATACACCGACGAACAGCTCACAGCCGAGCTCATCGCGATCCTGGGCGGCGGTGACCAGCCCACCACCGAATGGCTCGGGAACGCGCTGCGGTTGACGCTGACCGACGAGCGCTTCTCCGCCTCGATGTCCGGCGCCCGCAGCAGTGTGCGCGACGCCCTCACCGAGGTGCTCTGGGAGGACTCGCCGTCCCAGGTCAACGCGGGCCGCTTCGCCGCCCTGGACCTGGAACTGGCCGGAAAAATCATCTGCAAGGGCGACCTGGTGATGCTCGCCTACGGCGCCGCCAACCACGACCCCCGGGTCCGGGGTGCCGGACCCGGCCAGGTGGGCGCCAACCACGCCCACATGTCCTTCTCCCACGGAAAACACGCCTGCCCGCACGCGGCCCAGGGCATCGCCGAACTCATCGCGACCACCGGCATCGAGGTCCTGCTCGACCGGTTGCCCGACCTCGAACTGGCGATTCCCCCGGAGGACCTGCGCTGGCGCCCGTCCCCCTGGGCGCGGGGAGTCGTCTGCCTGCCCGTCACCTTTTCCCCAGCGACGCTTCTCGGAGAGTTCTGATGCCCTGCCCCGTGACCGGAGCCAACGACGCCGAAGTCCCCTTCCTCGACCCCTACCCGGACGACCTCCAGGCCCACCGCGAGGAGCTCTATCAGCAGGGCCCGGTCACCCCGGTCGAGCTGCCGGGCGGAGTGCGGGCCTGGGCCACCACCCACCACGCCGCGGCCAAGGCCACCCTCAACGACCCGCGCTTCGTCAAGGACCCCCACCAATGGGCCGACTTCCAGAACGGGAAGGTCTCCCAGGACTGGCCGTACATGGGTGTGCTCACCTTCGACGGCATCAACATGCTCGGCCTGGACGGCGCCCCGCACCGGCGGATGCGCCGACTCACCGCCCACCCCTTCTCGGCCCGCCGGGTGGAGCGGCTGCGCCCGCACATCGAGCGGATCACCGACGAGTACCTGGACGCCCTCGACAAGCGCGCACACGAGCCCCTGGACCTGAAGAAGGAGTTCTCCTTCCGGGTGCCGATCACCGTCATCGGCGAGCTCTACGGGGTGCCGGAGGAGGAGTACGACAAGCTCGGCGACCTGTACGCCCCGTTGTTCTTCGTCGACACCGACCCGGGGGAGCACCTCGACCTCTACGCGCAGATCTACCAGTACTTCACCGAGCTGGTCGCGCGCAAGAAGGCCGATCTGGACGCGCACGACGACTTCACCACCGACCTGCTCAGGTCCACGGGGGAGGGCGAGGAGCCGCTCACCGAGGGGGAGGTCATCGTGACCCTGCTGATGGTGGTGGCCGCCGGGCACGAGACCACGGTCAACCTCATCAACAACGTTGTCCGGGCCCTGCTCAACCACCCTGAGGAGCACGCCCGGCTCCGCGCGGGCGAGCTCACCTGGGAGCAGGTGATCGAGGAGACCCTCCGCTACAACCCGCCCAACAACGCGATCCTCTTCCGGTTCGCCACCGAGGACGTGCCCATGGGCGAGGTGACCATCAGCAAGGGCGACGCCCTGGTCACGCACTACGGCGCCATCACCAAGGACCGCGAGGAGTACGGCGAGGACGTGCACGTCTTCGACCCGAGCCGTACCAAGGGCCGTCACATCAGCTTCGGCTACGGCCCGCACATGTGCCCGGGGGCTCCGCTGGCACGCCTGGAGGCGGGCATCGTGCTCCGCAAGCTCTTCGCCCGCTTCCCCGACCTGCGACTGGCCGTCCCGGACCGGGAACTGGAGAACGAGGCGGCGCTCATCGTCAACAGCCTCAAGGAGTTCCCGGTCCTCCTGCGCCCGTAGACATCCACCGGCCGCGGCCGCCCCGGGGCGTGCTCCGAGCGACCGTCCAAAGCCCTGGCCCCCAGTTGACGGAGAAGCCACCGATGCCCAACGAACCGGTCCGGCTGTACGGTCCGGACTTCCAGTCCGACCCCGCCGGACTCTTCGAGAGCATGCGCTCGGCCCATGGCCCGGTCGTGCGCGTGTTCCTGGACGGAGACGTCCCCGCCTGGCTGGTGCTGGGCTACCGGGAGCTCCACCGCGTACTGAGCGCTCCGGAGACCTTCGGCAACGACTCCCGGAGGTGGAACGGCTGGGAGGCGGTGCCTCAGGACTGGCCGCTCATGCCCCTGGTCTTTCCGGTCCCCAACATCCAGCAGGCGGAGGGGGAGCAGCACCGGCGGCACGCCCGGGTGGTCGACGACGCCCTGAACGGGGTGGAACCCTACGAGCTGCGCCGGGTGATCACCCGGATCGCGGACCGGCTGATCGACTCCTTCTGCGCCTCGGGCCGGGCGGACCTGAGACCGATGTACGCCCACCGGCTCCCGGCCCTGGTCCTGTGCTGGACGTGTGGTGTGGACGATGACGACCGGGGCGACGAGTTCACCGCCATGATCACCGCCATGCTCGACGCCGGGGCCGACTCCCAGCAGGCCTACACGGACCTGAGCGCGGCTCTGCACGGGCTGGCGCTGGAGCGCCGGGCCAAACCCGGGGCGGACGTGGTGTCCCGGATGCTCGCGCACCCGGCCGGGTACAGCGACGAGGAGCTCGTCGTCGACCTGCTGGCCATCATCGCCGCCGGTCAGCAGACCACCGCCGACTGGATCGGCAACGCGCTTCGGCTGATGCTCACCGACAGCCGCTTCTCCGCTTCCATGACCGGGGCCCGCAGCAGTGCCGGAGAGGCGCTGTCCCAGGTCCTCTGGGAGGACAGCCCCTGCCAGATCCACGCGGGCCGGTACGCCGTGCACGACGTTGAGCTGGGCGGTCAGCTCCTGCGCAAGGGCGACCTGGTGCTCCTGAGCCTGGCAGCCGGCAACCGCGACCCGCGGATGCGCCCGGACGGCAGTACCACCGGCGAACGCGGAAACAAGGCCCACCTTTCCTTCTCCCACGGCGAGCACCGGTGCCCCTACCCGGCCCAGGACATCGGGGAGACCATCGCCACCACGGGGATCGAGGTCCTGCTGGACCGGCTCCCCGACGTCGAACTGGCCATCCCGGCGCAGGATCTGCGCTGGCGCCCCTCCCCGTGGGTCCGGGGCGTCGCCTCCCTACCGGTCACCTTCACCCCCACCCTCCCCCCAGGAGCGCTCTGATGCCCTGCCCCGTCACGCACGCCGACAACCCCGACGACGTCACGGTCATCCACCCCGTGATCGATGACCTGCCCGCCGAGCGCGAACGCCTCTACCGGGCCGGACCCGTCGCCCGGGTCGAACTGCCCGGAGGGGTGAGGGCCTGGGCCACCACCCACCACGACGTCACCCGGGCCAGCCTCAACGACCCCCGCCTGGTCAAGGACGCCGCACACTGGGCCGACTTCCAGGCCGGGCGGATCCCGGAGGGCTGGCCGATGCTACTGACCATCCCCATGGGCACCGACGACATGCTCGGCCTGGACGGCGCACCGCACAAGAGGCTGCGCGACCATATCGCCAAGCCGTTCTCGGCGCGCCGGGTGGAACGGCTGCGCCCGAGAGTCGAGGAGCTCACCGCCGAGGCGCTCGACCGCCTGGAGGCCAAGGCCGACCAGCCCCTCGACTTGAAGGCGGAGTTCACCTTCCCCATCCCGATCGGGGTCGTCGGCGAACTCTACGGGGTCGACCCGAGCCATTTCCCCTACCTCGGCGATTTGTGCACCGCGCTCTTCGACTCCACCAACACCGCGCAGCAATTCGGTGAGACCTACGGGGCCCTCCAGGGCTTCTTCGCCGACGTGGTCGCCGCCAAGAAGGCCGCACCGGGCGATGACATGACCACCGACCTGTTCGGTGAGGGGCCGGACGGTGACCGCCTCACCGACGGCGAGGTCCAGAGGATTCTCCTGAGCGTCATCGTGGCCGGGCACGAGACCACCGTGAACCTGCTCAACAGCGCGGTGCGCGCCCTGCTCAAGCACCCCGAGGTGCTCGATGGGGTCAAGAGGGGCGAGATCGGCTGGGACGCGGTGGTCGAGGAGACCCTGCGCTACGACCCGCCCAACATCTCGATGCTGTTCCGCTTCGCCACCGAGGACATCGAGATCGGCGGGACGACCCTCCGCAAGGGAGAGGCACTCATGACCCACTACGCCGCGGCGACCCTGGACCGGGACCAGTACGGCGAGGACGTGCACGTCTTCGACCCGACGCGGACCAAGGGCCGCCACATCTCCTTCGGCTACGGTCCGCACGTGTGCCCGGGCGCGCCCCTGTCCCGACTGGAGGCGGGCGTCATCCTGCCGATGCTCTTCGAACGCTTCCCGGACATGACCCTGGCGGTCGACGACGGGGACCTGGAGCTCAACCCCTCGCTCCTGGTCAACAGCCTCAAGGACTTCCCGGTCACCCTGCTCCCGCAGAACTAGCCGTGGAACTTCCGGGCCGCTTCCGAAACCCCGGTTTCGGAAGCGGCCCCGGACTGTGTGCGGGTCATGTGGTGACAAGGGGGCCCAAGGAAATGTTCAAAACCATCTGAAATAGGATTATCCGCCCAATTCCACCCTAAAATCGACAGCCTGGGTGTCGTGTCGAGGGGGTGTGGGGGCATGTCGAAACCGACCGCGATCGCCGCCGCCGTCCTGTTGTTCCTCGTGAGCGCCTGCGGCCTGCCCGAGCCGGGCGAGATCCTGCCGACCGCCGACGACCAGCAGACCTCCTCCGAGCGGCAGGACCAGGCCGAGGAGAGCCCCGTCCCCGGCGCGGAGGAACCCGTCAGCAGCCCGGCCCCGGACCCGGCCTCGCCCCCAACGGAACCGGAACCGACCGGCCCACCCGAGGAACCCGAAGCACCGGAGCCCGCCGCCGAAGAGGAGGTGCCCGGCGAGGCAGCCGAGTACATGGCCGCCCTCGCCGCCGCCGACGACCCCGAGCGGATGCGCGAAGGGCTGAGCCTGACCGCCGAGGACTCCACCGCCCACACCTACCTGCGCCACTTCGTCCAGGTGTTCAGTGCCTGGGACAGCGCCGGGCACACCTACCCCGGCTCCTCACTGACCCCCACCGAAGAGGGCTTCGAACTCTGCCAGGAGGAAGCCGAAGGACCGGCCTGCGCCGACTTCACCCGTTTCACCGCCGAGGACGGCCTGATCACCGGCTTCCTGGTCAACGGCGCGGACCCGGGCAAACGCCTGGTCTCCGGAAGCGGGGTCGCGGCCAGCTCCGAGGGCGTGGACGTCCACCTGCTCACTGCCTACCAGGGCGTCACCGACGACGTCCTGGTCGTCACCGCCGAGTTCACCACGGTCGACAGCGTCGACCTCGACCTGTTCGGCGCCACCTACACCGCCCCGGACGGCCGTGAGTACCGGGCCGAGGAGGCTGTGGGGGAGTACGACCTGGACGCCGGAGCCGCCACCCAGACCGCACTGTTCTTCACCGGCCCCGAGATCGGTGGGGACCTGTCCGTGACCGGCTGCCTCGAGGAGTGCTTCGCCCTGGTCGACCTGGACTTCCCCGTGAAGTAGGGCGGATCCACTCTCAGGAGGTACGAATCTGAGCATTCCAAAGATTGTGGTCGGATCCCGCGTCATGCCCCGGGCACGGGCCCGTATCCCAGCTGAAAGGCCTGGTCCCGCCCCTGAGGGCGGACGCCGAGCCCCCTCGTAGACAAGGAGATCCGGACATGATGGCACCCGCTTCCGAGGCTTTCGAGCAGAGCCCCGCCTCCGCCAGCGGTTCGGCGACCGGACCAGCGCGGCCCGCGGGCACCGCGAAGAACCCGGCCACGCAGCCCTTCGCCCGCACCGACCACGCACGGCTCAGACTCACCTTCTCCCACCTGCGCCGCCTGACCGACCTCAGAGGCGAGACCACCCGCGACCGCTCCGAACAGTCCGAATAGCGCGTGCCGCGGCGGGCCGCCCCACTCACCGGCGGCCAGCCCCCTGTGCCGCGATCCGGGTGGGTGGAAACGTGCCTGCCCGTCCAGCAGCGCGATGTGAACGAACTGGGTTTCCACAACGCGCTGCCCGGCCCTGGGGCGCAGGGCCGCTGCGCCATCCCTGGCCGGGATCGGGGCGTCCGGCCCGCTGACCCGAGAACAGATCGAGGCCGCCCACCGTTCCTGAAGGAGACCCTCCGCTACTACGAACGCCGGGGGCTCCTGGACGAACCCGAACGCGGCCCCGGCGGGCCTCGTCTCTACGACGGCGGGGCGGTGCGGACCCCGCGGGTAGTCAAGGCGGTGCAGCGCCTGCTGCCCGTCGCCCTTCGCCGAGATCGCTTCCAGGAGGACCGAGACATGAGCGGCCTCCATGGCCCGCGTGACTTCGGACTCGTTCGCGGTGACACAAGACCGGCCTCAGACAGGAGAGGGGAGGGGCGCCTGCGGGCACCCCTCCGTGTGTCTTCCCGGTCCCTAGGGCCGCAGCCACACCGTGGTGTCACCGGGTAGGCGCCCACCCGTCAGCGGCGCGCTCGACAGCAGGACCTCGCCCTCCGGCAGATCGACCGGCAGGTCACCGAAGTTGGTCACGCACAGCCACCCGCCCGGCCGGCGGAACGCCAGCACCCGCCCGGCCCCGGTCTCCACCCACTCCAGGGAACCCTCGCTCCGAAGACCGCGCCGCAGCTCCAGCGCCCTTCGGTACAGGTTCAGCGTGGACCCCTGGTCCTCCTCCTGCACCGAAACCGCGTAGTGGGCGAACCACGAGGGCTGGGGCAGGTGCGCCTGCCCCGGCCCGAACCCCAAGGACGGTCCCTGCGCGGTCCACGGAATCGGCACCCGGCAGCCGTCCCGGCCCACCGAGACCTCGCGGCCGCGGAAGAAGGCGGGATCCTGCCGGGCCCCGTCCGGGATCTCGGCCACCTCGTGCAGGCCCAGCTCCTCACCCTGGTACAGATAGGCGCTGCCGGGCAGGGCGAGCTTGAACAGCGTGGCCGCGCGTGCCCGCCGCAGCCCCGCCGCGGCGTCCAGTACCGGCTCACGCCCGCCGTTCAGCAGCCACCGGACCCCGATCCGGCCCTCGCCCCTCACCGAGTGCGGAAGCCCGTAGCGCGTGGCGTGGCGCACGACGTCGTGGTTGGACAGCACCCAGGTGCAGGAGGACCCGGCCTTTCGAGCCGACTCGAGGTTGAAGGTGACGATCTCCCTGAACTCCCCGGCGTCGAAGTTCGCCTCCAGCAGGTCGAAGTTGAACGCCTGCCCCAGACCACGCGGGCTGGCGTAGCGCGCCCGCCGCTCCGGTGCCATCCACGCCTCGGCGACACCGAAACGCGGCGGGTCGTACTCGTCGAAGACCCCGCGCCAGGCCTCGTAGACCTCGTGCACCTCGTCCCGGTCCAGGAGGGGATGGTGTCCGTCCTGGGGTGTCGCGTCCAGTTCGGCCTGGCTGGGCAGCTTCTCCGGCAGATTCTTGACGAGCCCGTTGGCGACGTCGACCCGGAAACCGTGCACCCCGCGGTCGGACCAGAACCGCAGCGTCCGCAGGAAGTCCTCGCGCACCTGCGGATGGTCCCAGTTCAGATCAGGTTGCTCCCTGGCGAAGGTGTGCAGGTACCACTGACCGTCGGGGACCCGCGTCCAGGCAGGCCCCCCGAAGGCCGACGTCCAGTCCGCCGGAGGCAGGGAACCGTCGGGCCCGTCGCCCTCCCGGAAGATGTAGCGGTCCCGCGCGGGGGAGCCCGGTGGCGCGGCCAACGCCTCCCGGAACCACGCGTGCCGGTCCGAGGAGTGGTTGGGCACGATGTCCACGACGAGCTTGATCCCGGCGGCGGAGAGCGCCGCCGCCATGGCGTCGAAGTCGTCCAGGCTGCCGATCCTGGGGTCCACGTCACGGTAGTCGTCCACGTCATAGCCCCCGTCGGCCAGCGCCGAGGGGTAGAACGGGCTCAGCCAGACGGCGTCCACACCCAGGTCCCGCAGATAGGGCCCCCGCGAGGTGATCCCCCGCAGGTCCCCGATCCCGTTGCCGTCGGCGTCGGCGAACGAGCGCGGGTAGATCTGGTAGACGGCGGCCTGGCGCCACCAGTCGGGGTCGACGGCGAGCTCCGCTGGCAGACCGCTCTCACCGGGGGCGGTACGGAAGGTCAACGGGGTCCCCTTCGGGTCGGTGTTCGGAAGACCTGATGGTCCCTGCCGGAGTTGTTCCATCCGGCGCGCCGCCGAACACCTGAACCCGTTGGTCGATCAGGGAGGCGAGAGGACCGTCGCGACGGTTGCGTGCTCCCGTCAGGGGCCCAGGGCCTCAGCGGTCGAACAACGTCTCGCCCACGAACCCCCCCTCGGCGCACCCCGGCGGAACGGCGAAGACCGCCGAGCCGATGTGGGTGATCCACTCGTTGAGCAGGTCGAGCTGGTCCAGGCGGCGCTGGATCGGCACGAACTGGCGGTCCGGGTCTCGCTGGTAGCAGACGAACAGCAGCCCCGCGTCATCTCCGTGCGCGCCCCCGCCCACCGACTCGTAGTTGTAGGCGCGGCGGAAGATCCGTTCGTCGGGGTCCTCCGAACGCGCGCGGCGGATGTGGGCGTACTCGGCGATCACCGGGAAGCCGAGCGGGGTCACCGCGTCCAGATCAGGTTCGTCGTGCTCCTCCGCACCGGTGAGCGGGGCGCCGTTGTCCAGGCGGCGCCCCACCGAGTCCTCCCGGCCCGGCCGGTCCAGCCGGTCCCACCCGTCCAGGTCCATGGAGATCCGGCGCAGCACCACGGCGGTGCCGCCCCGGAGCCAGCCGGGGCCTTCAGCGCCACACCACACCAGCGGATCGAAGTCCGGATCGTTCGCCTCCGGGTTGACGGTGCCGTCGACCTGGCCCATGAGGTTGCGCATGGTGGTCCCCGCCGGCTCCGTGCCGTGGGAGCGCCGGAAGCCCTCCTGGGACCAGCGCACGGAACCGAAGGCCCGCACGTCCTTGAGCAGCATGCGCGCCGCGTGCGAGAGCGTCAGCGTGTCGTCGCAGCACACCTGGAGCAGGAGGTCGCCGTGGGACCAGCGGTCCTCCAACCGGTCGGTGTCGAAGGCGGGCAGTGGACCCAGCCACGCGGGCACCGCGTCCGGGTCCACCCGTTCGACCAGGCCGGGGCCGAACCCCAGGGTGACGGTCAGCCCGGCGGGGGCGAGGGCGAGCTCGGGTTCGGTGTCGGCCAGCGCCGCCCTGCCCTGGGTCAGCCGGGCGGCGTCGTCGGAGAGCAGGGACAGCAGCCGCCGCACCCCGTCGGCGTCGACCTCCTCGCGCAGGTCGACGCCGATGAACCGGGCGTTGGCCTGGGGCGGGGTCGCGATCCCCGCCTGGTGCGCACCGTGGAAGGGGTGGGTGCGTCCGCCGTGCACCGGGTCCGCCTCCGCTGCTTCCCCGGATGCGGAACGCAGCGACCGGACCAGGGCGTCGGTACCGGTCAGGGCCACCGCACCGGCCCCGGCGGCGGCCGCCCCGCCCAGGAGCACGCGCCTACGGGAGGGCCCGGGGCCCTGTTCGTCGGTGCTCATCAGTGGTCCCCGTGGTAGCTCTCGTTGGCCCCCTCGAAGTCCTTCACCGGGGCGGTGAACTCGTGCGTGGAGCCGTCGTCGAACTCCAGGGTCACGGTCACCTCCGCGCCGGGTTCCAGGTCCTGGTCGAGCCCCATGAACATGATGTGGTCGGCACCCGGGGAGAGTTCGTGCTCGCTTCCCGCGGGCACGGTGAACCCGCCGTCCTTCTCCCGCATGAGCATGTTGCCGTCGTCGCCGCTGACCACCTCGTGGAGTTCGATCAGTTCGCAGACCCCGTCGGCCCGGGCAGCGACCAGGACGGCGTCCTGGTCGCCCTCGTTGCCGAGGACGCCGAATGCGGCGGTCATCCCGTCGTCGGCGTCGGCGGCCTTGACCCAGGGGTCGGTGACGGTGACCAGGTCGGCCTGGAGCGCGGCCTGTTCGATCCCGGTGTCGTCGCCGTCCGCCGCGGGCCCGGTCGAAGCACAGCCGCTGAGGGCCAGGGCGGCAGCAGTGGCCAGAGGAAGAAGGCGCAGCGGAAGAAGGTACGAACGCGCGGAGGTGGTCATCAGTGGGAGTCCTTGTCGGTAGTGGTGGAGACTGTGCGGGTACTGCCAGCCGTGTGTTGTCGACGCCGCAGGCGCAGCGCGGCGAGGTAGAGGAGGAGGCCACCCAGGGCCCCGACCAGGGCCAGAACAGCGGTCCGCGGAACAAGGTCCGCGACCGGCCCGGAAGCGACCGGTTCCGGTGCGGGGGAGCTCTCTCCAGGGTCCCCTTCGGGGACCGCGTCCAGGGGCGGAGGCGGCGGCCCGCCCTCGCCCACCTCGAACGTGAACGTTCCGCTGATCGGGTGGCCGTCACTGGAGACCACCCGCCAGCGCACCGCGTAGCCGCCCTCGGCGATCTCCCCGGGCAGCCCGACGCTGACGTCATGGCCCCGCACCAGCGGTTCGGTGGTGTGCACGGACTCGGCCCGGGAGTCCAGGACCAGCACGGCCGTGGACATGTCCATCACCTCGCCGCTGAAGGTGAGCACGACCTCCTCGGGCGCGGACCGCAGGCTCTGGCCGTCCTCGGGGGCCGAGGCGACCAGGGCGTCGTGGGCCCGGGCCGGTGCCGGGACCAGGGCCGCTGCCAGCGCCGGAACCAGGATCGCGGCGGTGGCTGACAGGGCGCGGGCGAACACACCCATGAACCCCCTCCTTGCTGTGGTGACGCAACGGTGGTCACCACGAGAAGTCGTTCGCCGGGCCCTGGGGGTTCCCACGGGTTCTGGATTTTCTCCCTACTGAGGAGGGGGCCGCCGACCCGTGTCGGCGGCCCCCTCCAACGCGGTTCACACCTGACCCGAGGCCAGCGTGTAGTCCGCACCCTCCAACCCGATCTCGACGCTGTCGATCCGCTCCAAGGGCAGGGCGGAGGAGGCACCCAACCCGGTGGAGGTCTCGCTGTCGGTCCACGACCACGTCGCGGCGACCGACCGCTGCCCGTCATCGTCGATGAGCACGAGTGTGTAGACGTCCTCCTCCTGCCAACCCCGCCCGTTCCCGTGCTCTTCGGCCACGGGGTAGTCACAGGTCCAGTCGAACCGGGTGCCCCAGGCCGTGGGAGTGATGACCAACGACGCCCGGATCTCGGTCTGGCCGGTCGGCAGCAGTTCGACGGAGGCCGGGGCGCTGATCGCCTGCGGGGCGTCGGCACCCCCTGGACCGGCCGGGGAGGCGGCCCGACCCACCGCCCATCCGCCCGCTCCGGCCACGAGAACGACCCCGGCGGCCACGGTGGCGAACAGGGCGCGAACGCGGGACCGGCGGCGCCGCGCCGCGTCGGCGACCCGCGAGAGCGGTGGCGCCGATGTACCGGGAGCGCCGTGCTGTCCGCCCGGTTCGGTGTCCTCGGGCCCAGTGCCCCTGCTCTCCCCGGTGATGGATACGGCCTGGTCGAACGGGACCGTGCCCAGCAGGCCGGGCATTCCGGCCATCTCGGTCACCGCGCTCCGGCACTCGGCGCAGACCGCCAGGTGTCGCTCGAACTCACGTCGCTCCTCCGGGTCCAGCACCCCCAGCACATAGGCGGCGTCCCACTCGCGGTACCGGTCCTCGGAGGTCATGACGTGACTCCCTTCTCCTGTAGGGCCAGCCGCATGGCTCGCAGCGCGTAGTGCAGCCGGGATTTCACCGTTCCGGCGGGTACCCCCAGCTCCGCGGCGAGTTCGCGCACCGACCGGCCGCGGTAGTAGGCACCCACCACCACGGCCCGGTGTTCGTCGGACAGACCCGTGAGCGCGTCCGCGACCAGCCACGAGTCCAGTACCGACCGGCTGCCGTCGGCCTGCGCGCCCTCGGGCGGATCCCCGGTCGTGAGTTCACGGGACCGGCGGGCGCTGCGCATCTCGTCGATGACGAGGTTGCGGGCGACCGTGTACAGCCACGGGCGGACCTGGTCCTCGCCTCGCGCCATGACCTCAGGGTGGCGCCAGGCGCGCAGCAGGGTCTCCTGGACCACGTCCTGGGCCAGGGGGAGGTCGCCGGACAGCCGCAGCACGAAACGGTACAGCCGGTCGGCGTACCTCGCGTGCAGGGCGCGCAGCAGGTCGTCGGAGGGGGCGGCGCCCAGACCTCGGAGGCGGTGGTCGTCGGTCATTGTTCTCGGACGAGGTCGAGGAGGAACTCGACCGCGCCCTCGTCCTCGACGGTCACGAAACCGAGGTCGGGGGCATCGACACCGAAGTCCGCGAAGGCGATGGGGATGCTTCCGGCGACCTGGGCCCCGGTGTCGGTGACGCCTACCCGCGCTTCGAGCGTCACCGGCTGGGCGACGCCACGGATCGTGAGGTCCCCGGACAGCGCCACACTGTCGTCCCCGGGCGTGAGCTCCACCGGATCGGTCAGAGCGAACTCCGAGGTCGGGTACGTCCCGACGTCCAACGCGCTGTCGCGGAAGTACCCGTCCCTGGCCGACTCGTCCGTGGTGACACTCGCCATGTCCACGGTGACCGTGGCCGCGGTGATCGAGCCTTCGGCCACGGTCACTGTGCCCTGGACCTCGGGGGTGCGTCCGGTCACGGTCACCTCCTGGCCGTTCAGGATCTCGTCCACGCGGTACCCGGCGTAGGAGGCGCCTTCCGCCACCGTCCACGTGCCCTCGAAGTCCGCCGCGTCGAGGTCTGCGGTGTCCCCCGAACCCTCGATGACGGGCGCGTCCTGAACCCGTTGTTCGGCGCGCTCCGCGTACAGGCGCGGGCCCAGGGCGAAGGCGGCCCCCGCCAGAACCACCACCGCCGCGCCCGATCCCAGCGCGATCTTCGCTCCTGTTCGCATGTGTCCCTCACCTCGGTCGTCCACCGGCCGCCGCGGAACCGGGCGGCCTCTTCACCCCAGGGAACGGGACAGGGGGCCGAGCGGTTCAACGGTTTGGGCAGACAAAAAAGGGGCGCCCCCGGCCGGGTGATCGGCCAGGGGCGCCCCCGGGACTCCGCGGTCTCCTACCTCCGGTCGGCCGGTTCGTCCTGCGCGGGTACCGATCCCTCGCCACCGAAGCCCAGGACGTTGAAGAACACGTTGAGCAGCAGCGCCGAGGCGGTCGCGGTGACCACGCCCGAGTGCAGGATCATCGCGGCCCAGTCCGGGAAGGGAGCGAAGAAGTCGGGGGAGGCGATCGACAGGACGCCGAACCCGAGCGAGACCGCGACGATCACGATGTTCTGGTTGCCCTCGTAGTCCACCCTGCCCAGGGTCTGGATTCCGGCGGCCGCCACCGAGCCGAACAGCACCAGCCCGGCACCGCCCAGGACGGGGGAGGGGATCATCGCCACGACCCGGCCCAGAATCGGGAACAGGCCCATGGCGACCAGGAAGACCGCACCGGCCGCCACCACGTAGCGGCTCTTCACCTTGTTCAGGGCGATCAACCCGATGTTCTGGCTGAACGTGCTCCCGGGGAAGGAGTTCAGCAGCGGACCGATGACCGCGGTGGCGGCGTCGGCGCGCAGGCCGTCGGCCAGACGGCGCCCGTCCACCTTGCTGCCCACGACCGCGCCCACGGCCAGGATGTCGGCCATGCCCTCGGCCAGGATCACGATCATCATGATGCACATCGTGATGATCGCGGCGATCTGGAACTCCGGCGGACCGAAGTAGAAGGGCGTGGGCAGGGAGAAGACCGGACCCTCGCCGACCGCACCGAAGTCGACCTCGCCCAGGGCGGCGGCGAGCAGGGTCCCCAGCAGCAGGCCGAGGAGGATGGCGGAGCGGCCCCAGACCCCGCGCAGGACCTTGGACAGCACCAGGATGATCACCAGCGTGGCTCCGCCGAGCAGCAGCCCGGTGTCGCTGGGGACGCCGGTCTCGCTGTTCCCGGTGATCCAGCCGACCGCGACCGGGATCAGTACGAGACCGAGCACGGTGATCACGCTGCCGGTGACGACCGGAGGGAAGAACCGGATCAGGCCGGCCATCACCGGCGCGATGAGGATGCCGAAGAGCCCGGCGACGATGGAGGCGCCGAAGACGGCGGGCAGGCCGCTGGACTCGCTGATGGAGGTCATCGCGGTGATCGGGATGAACGAGGCGCCGATGACCAGCGGCATGCGCATGCCGAACCGCCACACGCCGAGCGTCTGCAGCAGCGTCATCAGGCCGCTGACCAGTAGCGCCGCGCTGATGATGAGGCCGGTCTCCACCGGATCCAGGCCCACCGCCGCGGCCATGATCAGCGGCGGGGTGATGACCCCGGCGTACAGCGCGAGGATGTGCTGGATGCCGTAGGTGGCCATGAGCCGCAGGGGCGGTCGTTCGTCCTCGGGGCGCTCGCCGACGGCGGGGCCCGGGTCCTGCGGGCCGGTGCCCTCGGAAGCGGGGTCCGAACCGCCCTTGGGGAACTTCATCGTGGTGGGGCCTTCCGGAGTCGTTCGAGCAAGCCCACAAATCATCGGATGATCCGAATCCACACGCAAACTCAGGGCATTCACTTGGAGGAACGCACCAATGCGCATGGGGGTGTCTTGGTCACTCCCCGAGATCGCACGAGGGTGTGAGCGGTTTCGGAGGTGAATCTTGAACCGCCGCCCCGTGGGGCGTTCCGGGGCCCGGCGGGGCTCCCGGACACACCGTAGGGCCCGGCCGCGCAATGATCCGCGCGCGGGCCCTACGTGACGAACAACGCTCTCCGGCGAGAGCTCCGGGCCATGCCGACTACCCCCGGAGCTCACCTCGCAGGATCCGGGCGGCCAGGTCCGGGGCCAGCGTTCCGTACCCGGTCGCCGCCCACACGCTCCGCTCCGCGGGCACCGCGAAGTACGGCATCGGCCGCGGCCCGGAGGAGTCCATGACCGCCTCCGGGTTCCGGTGCTCACGGATCGCACGCCGACAGGTGCGGCAGGCCAGGAGCCTGACCGAGGCGAACGAGGCGGGCGCCCGCCAGCGCACGTGGGCCGTGCCCTCGACGTGCCGTGGGTCGAAGAAGCAGTGGCCGGGGCTGGCCTTCCCGTCCAGGGCGGCCTCACACCGGTCCAACAGCACCTTCACCCCCACCAGGTCGGACATGTCGTCGACGCTGTCCATGACCCTGGCGGCGGCCTCATAGGCCTCCAACGCGACCCGAACCCGTTCGCCACCGCCCTGTTGTTCCGCCACCCGCCGCCCGCAGTCGGTGAGGCGCACGGTCAGCTCGTCGCGCTTGACCTCGCGCTGCGTGGTGTCGACGGTGTCGAGCACCGCCTCACTGAGCGGCACGACCCGGATCGGTCGCCGCGACCGGCGGCGTACCCCCCACACGACCAGTGCGGTCAGAGCCACGACCCCGGCGATCCCCGCACCCCAGAGCACGACCGTGACCGCGGCCGCTGACGGCCCCGAGGAGGCTTCCGGCATGGCTCGGTAGGCCTCGGCGGTCGCCCCGTCCTCCTTGAGCAGGTCGATGGCGAAGCGCAGGCGTTCGGAAAGGGCGGACCGGGCCAGTCCGGGGTGGTCGTTGGCTACCGCGGCGGCCATCCGGGCGACGCCCAGACCGTCCACCGTCTCGGGGTCCATACCGCTCTGGGCGCCGTGGACGGTGGACATGTCGGTGCCCACCACCAGGTAGTAGCCCTCCTGGTCCCGGTGGTCGGCCAGACCCTGAGCCTTGGCCTGGATGCCCTCCTCCCAGGGCTCGATGACCAGGAAGACGGGGACCCTGGGGCGTTTGAGGGTCATGCCCAGGTCGCGCTCCTCCCTGATGGAGAACTCGCTCCGGAGTTCGGGGCTGACATAGGTCGGCCCCGTGGCCAGGACGTGCACGATCCGCTCGGACTGTTCCCCGTTCCAGGCGTTGCCGGCCGCGGCGGGTGCGGTCCAGGACATCAGGGCGAGGAGTGTCAGCGTCACCGCCGCCACCAGGGTGCGTGTCATGCTCAGACTCCGATCTCGCGGCGGGCCCGTTCGAAGGGCTCACTGATGCTGAAGGTGTGCTTGGCCCAAACGCCGTCGTAGTCGCGGAAGTAGGTGGAGCGCGGGGCGAAGAAGTCGAGGGTGAACCGCGGGCCGACACGGACCATGAGGATCTCGCCCATCACCGACTCCCGCCGTTCACAGCGGTCGCACAGCTCCCAGGCCCTGAAGCGCCCGCTCAGAGCGAGGCGGGTGCGGTGCGTGGCCGTCCCGTGCAGCGGGTTGACCTGGCAGGGGCGAAGGCGGGGCTGGTCGGGGTGTTCCAGGGCCCGCTCCCCGTGCCGGGCCAGAACGACCGCGCACACCAGCGCGCTGGGCGGCAGCGCAGGGGAGAGGGCGATCAGCCCGGCCGCGTCGTAGGCCTCGCGCGCCGGGCCCAGCCCGGGGTGGTCGGAGGGGGCGCTCTCGATCCGGTGCCGGAGGATTCTCAGCTCGCGCGCCAGGAGCGGACGCAGCCGCCACCGCCGCAGCCGGTTGGGGACCCGCGCCGCGGTTCCGCTGGAGCTGGAGTGGGTCTGCGCGCCGAACCTCCCGCGCAGGGATTCGACGGGTCGGGGAACATACCTTGCCCACAGCCGGGCGATCGTCTTGCGCGCCTCGCGCGGGACGCAGAGGAAGATCAGCGCGGTGACCAGTCCCAGCACCAGCCCGAAGGCGGCATCGCTCCACCATCGGTCCCCCGGCCGAGGAGGCGTGACCGTCGTGAAGCGGTGGCCGGGTTCTGGATCGCGGACGAGTTCGGTGGCGCCCACGTGGACCCGCGGTGACTCCCCCAGCTGTTCGACGAGGGTCTCCACCGCGCGCTCGGGTCCCAGGCGTATGAAGGGAACCGCCTGATCCATGTCGATCCGCGGGGTGAGGGCGCTGTCGAAGGCCGCCGTGGCCACGCGGTGGTCGTCGGTGACCGCGACGTAGACCCCGTCGGAGCCGGACAGCTCGTGGAGGGCGTGCAGGAAGAGGGTGGGCTGACCCCCCGTTTCGTCGGAGGCCACCGAAGGCTGGAAGACCACGTACAGGGGCGTGTCCTCGGGTAGCCCCTCGGCGACCAGGGCGCTCAGCTCCTCGTGTTCGTCCGGGTGCGGCCGCCCGGGGGTGGCGGGGTGGATGTACAACGGGTCGTCCGCGAGGGACTCGGCCACCCGTGCCACCCGGGACAGGTCGTCGATGTCCTGGACGCGCTCGGGGGCATCGGCCGGCGCCGGGGCGGCGGAGGAGCACAGGATCGCGGCGGCCGCCAGCAGGATGACCGGCGTGCGCTTGGGAGCCCTCACGAGTCCGCCCTCCCCGCGCGGGCGCGTCGGCTTCGCACGAACCCCGCGGTGAGGGCCACCGCCGCCCATGCCGTCAGGGCACCCGCGGCCATCGCCGCGGTGGACGTCCAGCTCACGGCCAGCCAGCGCTGGGTGGGCAAGCCCGGGGCGGCGTCGTTGCGCGGATCTGCCCGGTACCGGCCCTCCGTGATCACCTCGTATTCGACCTCGGCGACCGCCGTGCGCTTCTCCAGGTTCTGGTACTGGGCGGCACGCAGTACGCGGGCGAGCTGGTCGCGCGGGTCCGCTGGGAGAGAGCCGGTGTAGTAGGCGTACCGAACGGCGTCCTCGGGGATCTCGCCGAGCCTTCCGCGGCTCATCCCCACGTGGTTGCTGTCGGGGGAGAGGACCAGGACCGGTGCCTGGAGGTGGTTGGCGACCGCGTGGGCCAACACGTCCAGGTGCACTTCGTGGGCGGGTCACCGACCACCAGGACGTTGTTCCGGTACTCGTGTTCGGCCAGCTGGGCGCGCAGGTCCTCGGCGACCTCGTGCCGGTCGAGAACACCGGCGAGCTCCTCCTCGATGAACACGCCCTCGTGTTCTTCCAGCATGCGGGCGTAGAAGTCTTCCAGCGCACCGCTTTCGTCGCGCGGCGCGCTGGCCTGGGCGGCCGTGGGCGACAGCAACGGGCAGACCAGCAGCGCCCCGGCCAGCAGAACCAGCAGAGTCACGGCGCCCAGGACAGTTGGGGGATGTCGCATAGGGGGGCTTCCAAGGTCCTTTGTGATTTTTGTGGTTACCAACCTAAGCCCAGGTCCGGGCGTCGCCTTCGAGGGACGGGGCCGCACTGGCCTGAACCGGCCACCGGTTCTTACCGCCCAAACCCCGTGGGAGCGGGGGATCCGGTCCGGTTTCTGCTAAGAATGACGCGACTCCGTCCCGCGCCCGCGGAGTCCCTTCAGTGGTGTTCGGGGGTGTGTTCCCTCGCGGCATCTCCATTCCCCCGAAGTAGAAGATCTGTTGATGACCTGTTCCAGACTGACCCTCGGAGCCCTGGCCCTGGCGCTCCTCATCCCCCTCACCTCCTGCGGACTCGTGCGTGACGCCGGAGACTCCGCACAGACCCGGACGGATACCGCGGACGTGGCGGAGGAGACCCCCGAGAGCGCGGACGAACCCGATGTGGAGGACCTGCTCCCGTTCATGGAGGCCGCGATGGTCTCCGACACGCCCGAAGGAATCGAGTCCGGGCTCCAGTACGCCCAGCCGGGATCACCCGCCCACGAGTACCTCCTGTTCCAGGCGGACCACCTGCGCGCCAACATCTACGAAGGCGGTGACCGGTCCGGCAACGACGTGGAACTGAGCGGCGACGACTTCCGGGTCTGCGGCAGCCAGGGCTGCTCGACCTTCGGCGGTTTCGTCTTCGAGGGCGACCTGGTCAGCGACTTCGAGGTCAACAGCAACGCCGTCAGCGACCACATCTACCCCGGTGGCAGCGAGTTCTCGCAGGACGGAGCGACCATCACGGTTGCCAGGAGCTACTACTCGGTGGAGAGCAACCTGCTGGCCGTCATCCTGCACGGGGAGGCGGATCCCGGTGTCTCGTTCGAGGTGATGCTGCCCAACTACTACGCCCCGGACGGTGAGCGTGCGCTCACCTTCTACCCCGAGCAGACCAGGGGCCAGGAGAACTACGGTTCCGGTGAGTCAGGGGTGCTGGTCTACAGGTACCCCGACGTCGAACCCGGAGGCCACATGTCCATGTATGTGAGCTGCGACGAGGGCTGTGACTTCCTTGAGGACATCGAACTCCAGCTGAGCTGAGCCCGGTGCCGGGTCCCGCGCGCCTCAGCGGGCGCGCTGGACCCGGCCCTCGTCCCACACCGGCTCGTCCGCCTCATACACACGACCGTCCGCGCCGAACACCACGAACCGGTCGAAGCCCCGGGCGAACCAGCGGTCGTGGGTGACCGCCAAAATCGTGCCCTGGTAGGCGTCCAGCGCCGACTCCAGGGCCTCGGCCGAGACCACGTCCAGGTTGTCTGTTGGCTCGTCGAGCAGCAGCATCGTGGTCCCCGACAACTCCAGCAACAACACCTGGAACCGGGCCTGCTGGCCCCCGGAGAGGGTGTCGAACGTCTGCTCGGCGCAGAGCGCGAGCTCGTAGCGGTCCAGCGCCCGGCCGGACTCGTCCCGGGGCAGCCCCCTGCGGGTTCCCTGCCCGTTGTGCAGGATGTCCAGCAGGGTCCGGCCGGTGAACTCCGGGTGCTCGTGCGTCTGCGCGAACCACCCCGGCAGCACCCGGGCGCCCAGGCGGGCCCGCCCGGTGTGCGGTACGGGTTCGACGTTGGCGCGTTCCTCCCCCGGCACCAGGGAGGACGCGGGATCGTCACCGCCGCCGGCCAACAGCCGCAGGAAGTGCGACTTGCCCGAACCGTTGGAGCCCAGCACCGCGACCCGATCGCCGTACCAGACCTCCAGGTCGAAGGGGCGCATCAACCCGGTCAGCTCCAGGTCCCGGCAGACCAGGGCCCGTTTGCCGGTGCGGCCGCCGCGCAACCGCATCCGCAGGTTCTGCTCCCGGGGCTGCTGCTGGGGCGGGCCGGCCTCCTCGAACCGGCGCAGCCGGGTCTGCGCGGACTGGTACCGCGTGGCCATGTCCGAGTTGTAGGCCGCCTTCTGCTTGTACATGGCCACGAGCGCCTTGAGTTTGGCGTGTTCCTCGTCCCAGCGTCTGCGCAGCTCGTCCAGGCGGGCGAACCGCTCCCGCCGGGCCTCGTGGTAGGTGTCGAAGGCACCCCCGTGCACCCACAGGCTGTTGCCCGCCGCGCCCAGCTCCACCGTGACGATCCGGTCCGGAGCCCGGCGCAGGAGCTCGCGGTCGTGTGAGACGAACAGGACCGTCTTCGGGCTGGCCAGCAGCGCCTCCTCCAACCAGCGTTTGCCGGGCACGTCCAGGTAGTTGTCCGGCTCGTCCAACAACAGCACCGGCGCGGGTCCGCGCAGCAGCGCCTCGATGACCAGCCGTTTCTGCTCACCGCCGGAGAGCGTGCGCACCTCGCGCCACCGACAGCGCTCGTAGGGCGTACCCAGGGCCGCCATACAGCACTGGTCCCACACCACTTCGGCCTCGTAACCGCCCGCGTCCGCGTACCGCGAGATCGCCTCGGCGTAGCGCATCTGGGTCTTCTCGTCATCGGAGAGCATCATGGCCGCCTCGGCCGCCTCCAGGTCCGCGTTGGCTTCGCGCACCGGGCCGGGGGAGACCGAGACCAGCAGCTCGTGCACCGTGGTGGCGTCCCGCACGTGTCCCACGAACTGCGGCATCACGCCCAGCTCGCCGTCCACGGTGACCGCACCCGACTGGGGTGGGAACTCACCGCGCACCAGGCGCAGCAGTGTGCTCTTGCCCGCGCCGTTGGCACCCACCAGTGCGGCCTTGGACCCTTCACCGACCCGGAACGACACCCCGTCCAGCAGCACCCTCCCGTCGGGCAGGGTGTGTGTGACCTGGTTGACGTCGACGTAACCCACGACCGCTCTTCTCTGCTACTCAGAACCTCCGCACGGGCCCGCACGGCACGTCGGTGCAGGCTTCCACAAGATCTTTCGACCGGGCAACGGGTTTTCCGGCCCCTGTCACGTCGTCACCCTTAAGACTTCCTTAGCTGACACCTAAGGTCCGATGAAGCGCGATGTGCTCTGGTTCACCCCTGTTCTACCGTTTTCACGCTGGTCACAGACCACGCACTTCGGGGCACCGGGGTCGACACGGCCCCCGGTCCCGCCGGAATCGGAGAAAGGTGGCGGGGTGACTCTCACACAGGGGGTAGCGGGGTTCGACGCGAAGCGGGGGACCTGTTGCTCCGACGCCGTGGGCCAGGGCGAGCGCCCGGTCCCCATCGAGCGCATGTCCATGCTGTCCAACCAGGCCTCCGTGGCGCTGGTCGGCCCGGACGCGCGGCTGCTGTGGTTCTGCCATCCCGAGCCGGACTCCAACGCCCTGTTCGCCGAGGTCCTGGGCGGCCGCCAGGCGGGTGTCTTCGCGATCGCCCCCGCCCACGGCAAGATGCCGTTGGGCCAGCGCTACCTGCCGGGCACCATGACCGTGCGCACTCGCTGGTCCCGCCTGGAGGTCACCGACTACCTCGCCCACGACACCGCCCCGGGCCGCACCGACCTGGTCCGGGTGATCGGCGGCGTCACCCCCGCGACCATCGAGTTCGCCCCGCGCCCGGACTTCGGCCGCGCCCCGGTCCGGATCACCGCCGAGGACGACGGGATCCGGATCCGCGGCGCCGACTTCCCGATGGTGCTGCGCTCCCCGGGCGTGGAGTGGCGCATCGAGACCGAGAACGGCCAGGACACCGCCCGCGCCACCGTCCACCCGGCCGAGGGTGAGCCGGTGGTCCTGGAGCTGCGTTGCGGAGCGGACTCGCTGAACTCACACCCCGCACCGGAGAGCGACCGCCGCGAGCACGCCGAAAGCGGCTGGACCACCTGGGCCGACACCCTGGAGCTGCCCCGCACCCAACGGGAACTGGTCGCCCGTTCGGCGTTGACGTTGCGGGGTCTGTGCACCCCCACCGGGGGTGTGATGGCCGCGGCCACCACCTCCCTGCCCGAGGAGATCGGCGGGGTCCGCAACTGGGACTACCGGTACTGCTGGCTGCGCGACGGCGCCCTGACCGTCCAGGCCCTGGTCACCCTGGGCTCCACCGCCGAGGCCGAGGCCTTCCTGGACTGGGTCCACCAAGTGGTCGCCTCCCTGCCCTCACCCGAACTCCTGCGCCCCCTCTACAGCCTGCGCGGCACCGACCTGGGCCCCGAGGAGGTCATCGAGTCCCTGTCCGGCTACGCCGGATCACGCCCGGTCCGCATCGGCAACCTCGCCGACCACCAGGTCCAGCTGGACGTGTTCGGGCCCGTGGTCGAGCTCATCACCCACCTGGCCCAGGCCAAGGGGGCCCTGTCCGACCGCGACTGGGACCTGGTGCGCTCCATGGCCCAGGCCGTGGCAAGGCGCTGGCACGAGGCCGACCACGGCATCTGGGAGGAGCGCGACGAACCCCGCCAGCGGGTGTACTCCAAGGTGATGTGCTGGCTCACCCTGGACCGCGCCCTGACCCTGGCCCAGCGCTACCGGCGCGAGGCCGACCCCGGCTGGGCCGCCCTGCGCGCCCGGATCGCCGAGGAGGTCCTGGAGAAGGGCTGGAACGACCAGGCCCAGGCCTACGCCACGGCCTATGACGGCACCGACCTGGACGCGGCCTCGCTGCACATCGGCCTGTCCGGGCTGATCGACCCGGCCGACGAGCGCTTCCAGGCCACCGTGACCGCGGTGGAGGCCGAGCTGCGCAGCGGGCCGACCGTGTACCGCTACCACCGTGACGACGGCCTGCCCGGCGGTGAGGGCGGCTTCCACCTGTGCACCACCTGGCTGATCGAGGCCTACCTGCTCACCGGACGGCGCGCCGAGGCCGAGGAGCTGTTCAAGCACCTGGTGGACTGCGCCGGGCCCACCGGGTTGATCCCCGAGGAGTTCGACCCGGTCACCGAGCGGGCCCTGGGCAACCACCCGCAGGCCTACTCCCACCTGGGGCTGATCCGCTGCGCCCAGCTCCTGGACCAGCACTGAGGTTCCTAGGAGCATCCTGACCCCGTTGGGCCGACACCGAGGGGCGCCCCGCCCAGACCAGGGGTGCCCCTCACCCGTTCCCCACCCCCGCGGGGAGCGGTACGCGTGTCACGGCCGGTCACGCGTCCCAGCGCAACAGCGGCAGCGGCGATGGCCCGGTGCCTGTTTCAGCCCTCTGTTTGAAGATGATCTTGCTACCAGGGGCGAGTTCGGCGCCGAACTCGCCCCTGGTAGCAAGATCATCGGGGATACAGGGGTTTCGGAAGCAGCGGACACCCTGGCCTCTCCAGACACAACACCACAGCGCTGAACCCGGTCCTCACTGCCGCTTTTCGTTGCCCGACATGACCCGCCGCGACACGCCCCGCCAGTGCGCACAGAGCGGAGGAGCCGGACACCCTCGTTGCTGCTTTTTCGTCGCTGTAGTTGACCGGCTGTGACACGGGCACCGATCCCCGCAGGCCTGGGGGCGCTCCTTCCTTCGCTGCCGCGCCGAGTGTCCGTTCGGGGAGTGACCGGCAGTGACAGCACTTCCCAGGGTTCAGCCTGAGCGGCGCAGCCGCCAGGCGCGGGGTTGTTCCTCCTCGTGGGGGACGTCCAGTTGTGCGAACCTTGCCCGCACCCTCGCGCCGCCCAGTTTCCCGCGTTCCAGGTGAACTGTGCCGCCGGTCGCCTCCACCGCGTGCCGGACGATGTCCAACCCGAGCCCGGTCGATCCGCCCCCGCTCGTGCCGCGTCGCAGTGCGGCCGCGGGATCGGCGAACTCCGGGCCCGCGTCCTCCACGATCAGTGTCACCCAACCCGCGTGCTCCACCACGGCGACCGCGAAGGGCCCGTCCGCTGGGGTGTAGCGGAAGACGTTTCCCACGAGTGAATCCAGGACCGCGACGCACTCGTCCCGGTTCAGGGCCACCAGGCACGGGGCCTCGGGCAGGTCCAGCGTCACCTCCCGCCCCTGGTCGGCGGCGAGCATCGACCAGAATCCCATCCGGTCGAGCACTGCCTCGGACAGGTCACAGCTCCGCTCGGCCTCTCCCCGGCCCGGGGCCGGTTCCTGCGGGCGTACGTCGCGGATGATGGCGTCCACGTCCCGCTCCAGCGCCGCGATCGCGTCCCTGATCCGTTCGCCCTCAGCTCCGGGCAGGGTTTCGGTGTCCAGCCGCAGGGCTGTCAGCGGGGTGCGCAGCCGGTGCGAGACGTCGGCGGCCATCTCCCGCTCCTTGGTGAGCAGTCCTTGGACGCGCTCACCGATGGCGTTGATCGACTCACCGAGGACGACCAGGTCCCGCGGACCGTGTACGCGTATCCGGGCGTTCAACCGGCCCTCGCCGATCGCCACGGCCGTGTCCGCCAGAGCACGCAGCGCACGTCGCGCGGGCCGGCTCAGCCGGTCGGTGATCAGCACCGCGCCCAGCACCACCAGTACCGCGACCACCACCAGCCCGCCCAGGGCCCGGCCCAACCCGGTGGTGGCCTCCCATCGGGGCTGGTACACCTCCACCACGGAAACGTCGCCCCCGTCGGCGGTACCGCCTTCGGGTGCGGCGACCGCCAGCAGGTACACCGTGCCGTCCACGATCTCGCGCGCACCCTCGAACCCAGCGCCGTCGTCCCGCGCGGCCGCCACGTCATCCCCTTCGGCCCGGCTGGCCCCCACGGTCGTCCCGTCGGGCAGGTGCACCGAGAGGTGGCCGCGCGCGCCCGCCGAGGTCGAGGCCACCACGCGCCGCAACAGCGCGGGGTCGGGGTCCGCCTCCGCTACCGAAGCCACCATGTGCGCCTGCGAACGCACCTCGGCCTCGGCCCGCTCACGCGCCTCCCACCAGGCCCACAGCCCCGTCACACCGATCATCACCACCGCGACCAGCACCGTGGCCAGGGTGACGGCGCGGGCCAGCAGCCGCCTCAAGCCGGTTCCACCAGCTTCAACCCCACGCCTCGCACCGTGTGCAGGTACCGGGGGCGGCTCGCGCTCTCGCCGAGCTTGCGGCGCAGCCAAGACATGTGCACGTCGATGGTCTGGTCGTGGCCCACGAACGGGTGCTGGTGCCAGACCGCCTCCACCAGCTCCTTACGGCTCACCACACGACCCGCGTGCTCGGCCAGGTAGGCCAACAGGTCGAACTCACGGCGGGACAGCTCCAACGGGCGCCCCGCCAGTGTCGCCTGCCGGCGGGTCAGGCTGATGGACAGCTCGCCCACGGTCAGCTCACCGAGGTCCGGGGCACTGGCGGAGGACCGGCCGGACCTGCGCAGCAGCGCGTTCATCCGGGCCGCCAACTGGGTGCTGGAGAAGGGCTTGACCACGTAGTCGTCGGCCCCGTCGTTGAGCAGGCGCACGATCGACTGCTCGTCGCCGCGCGCCGTCGCCACGATCACCGGGACGTCGCTGTGCCCGCGCAGCATCCGCAGCGCCGCGGCGCCGTCCAGGTCGGGCAGGCCCAGGTCCAGGATGACCAGGTCGGGTTCGTGTTTGGCGGCCTCGCGCAGCGCGTCCAGCGCGGTGCCCACGGGCAGCACCACGTGCCCCAGACCGCTCAGCGCCCGCATCAGAGCGCCCCGCACCATCTGGTCGTCCTCGACCAGCAAGACCGTTGCCATGCGCACACGTTAACCAACGATGAACGCGAGCACGAGCCCGGGAACCCCGGGTGATCAGGCGCAACGAAGCTGTGACCGCCCGCGGTCACCGCCCGCGGGGTTTAAGTCGAACGAGACGCTTCGTTAAGGCTTCCTTAGGGAGCGTGACACTACTGTCGTCACACATCACCGGTGGTGGCGCGCATCACAGGACGTGCGTCACAGGGGACGCGCCACTCGTGGCGGAGGGCTCCGACCCACCGGTCTGACTTCCTCGATCCGTCAGCGGATCCACTACCGGCTACTACCGGGCACCACCCGTGCCCGTTCCACGGAGGTGTCGTGGCAGAAATCGTGATCGACGGCCTGGGCAAGGTCTACCCGGACGGAACCCGCGCGGTCAACGACCTCTCGCTCGACATCCAGGACGGCGAGTTCCTCGTCTTGGTCGGCCCCTCCGGTTGCGGCAAGACCACCGCCCTGCGGATGGTCGCGGGCCTGGAACAGATCAGCGAGGGCACCGTCCGCATCGGTGACCAGGTGGTCAACGACGTCCCCGCCCGGGACCGGGACGTGGCGATGGTCTTCCAGTCCTACGCCCTGTACCCGCACCTGAACATCTTCGAGAACATCGCGTTCGGGCTGCGCCTGCGCAAGGTCCCCAAGGCCGAGATCGACAAGCGCGTCCGCGAGGTCGCGCGCGTCCTCGAACTCGAGGAGCACCTCACCCGCAAGCCCGGCAACCTCTCCGGCGGTCAGCGCCAGCGGGTGGCCATGGGCCGGGCGATCGTCCGCGAGCCACGCGCCTTCCTGATGGACGAGCCGCTCTCCAACCTGGACGCCAAACTCCGGGTGCAGATGCGCGCCCAGATCGCCCGCATCCAGCGCGACCTCGGCGTCACCACGGTCTACGTCACCCACGACCAGACCGAGGCGATGACCCTCGGCGACCGGGTGGCCGTGATGAAGCGGGGCGTCCTGCAGCAGGTCGGCCCGCCCCAGGAGCTGTACGACCACCCGTGCAACCTGTTCGTCGCCGGGTTCGTCGGCTCGCCCGGCATGAACCTCATCTGCGTGGAACTCCACGAGGACGGGGAGACCGGCCGGTTCCGCGTCCGCGTCGGCGACCAGTACCTCGACCTGCCCGAGAGCCTCCTGCACCGGCGCCCCGCCCTGCGCGGCTACGCCGGATCCAAGGTCGTCGTGGGCATCCGCCCCGAGGACATGGAGGACGCCGAGATCGTCGGCGGTACCGAGGGCGCCACCCTCACCTCGGTCGCCGACCTGGTCGAGGCCATGGGCTCCGACGTCCTCGTGCACTTCCCGCTGGACGCCGCACCCGTGGTCACCGAGGACACCCGCGAACTCGCCCGCGACGCCGGGACCGACGAGACCCTTCCGGCGACCGACGACGGGGTCGTCCTCGTCGGCCGCTTCAGCCCCCGTACCCACGTGTTCGAGGGCCAGACCATCTCCATCGCCGTCGACACCGAACGGCTCCAGTTCTTCGACCCGGCCACGGGTACCGCCATCCACGACTCCTGAGGAGCGATCCCCCATGTCAGCACGCAGCAGCGCCCCGCACACCACCCCGCACACCGCTTCGCGCTTCACCGCGCACCGTCCCCGGTTCCTGGCCGCGACCGCCGCCGTGCTCGGCCTGGCCCTGGCCGCCACCGCCTGCGGAGGCGACGGCACCACCGCGGCCTCCGGCGCGGACCTGGACGGCCAGACCCTGGAGATCGTCGGTCCCTGGGCCGGTGACGAGCAGGAGGCCTTCGAGCAGGTCCTCGCGCTCTTCGAGGACCAGACCGGCGCCACCGTCTCCTACAGCGGTGCCGGGGACGACCTCCAGACCGTCCTGCAGACCCGCATCCAGGGCGGGGACGAGCCCGACGTCGCGCTCATCCCGCAGGCCGGGCTCATCCAGCACTTCGCTGACGAAGGCGTCCTGGTACCGCTCTCCGACGAGGTCGTCCAGGCCATGGACGAGAACATGGCCGGGGCCTGGGCCGAGATCGGCTCGGTCGACGACACCCCCTACGGCGTCTACCTCAAGGTCGCCAACAAGTCCCTGGTCTGGTACAACGACGAGCTCTTCGCCGAGACCGGAGCCGTGCCGCCGGAGAGCTGGGAGGAGTTCGTCGAGCTGTCCGAGAACCTGGCCGACGTCGGCGTCAGCCCGCTGTCCGTGGCAGGGGCGGACGGTTGGGTCCTCACCGACTGGTTCGAGAACGTCTACCTCCAGACCGCCGGTCCGCAGATGTACGACCAGCTCGCCGCGCACGAGATCCCGTGGACGGACCCGAGCGTCGAGGTCGCCCTGGAGACACTCGCCGACGTGTGGGGCGAGGAACAGCTGATGCTGGGCGGTTCCGGCGGCAGCCTCCAGACCGACTTCCCGACCTCCGTGGTCAACGTCTACAGCGACGACCCGGACGCCGCCATGGTGGTGGGCGCCGACTTCATCGGCGGGGTCGTCACCGCCAGCACCAACGCGGCCGTGGGCGACACCGCCCAGATCTTCCCCTTCCCGACCATCGGGGGCGGCGGTGACTCCGTCGTCGTGGCCGGGGACGCCGCCGTCGCGATGAGCGAGGGCGAGGCCACCATGGAGCTGCTGCGCTTCCTCGCCACCGAGGAGGCAGCGGCGGAGTGGGCCGCCATCGGCGGGTTCATCTCCCCGAACAAGCACCTGACCGCCGACGACTACGCCGACCCGGTCCTGGGCCAGGTCGCCGAACAGGTCATCCTCGCCGGTGACAGCGTGCGCTTCGACCTGTCCGACCTGCAGCCCGCCGCCTTCGGCGCCACCGTCGGCGACGGCATGTGGCAGACCCTCCAGGACTTCCTGGCCGACCCCTCCGACGTGACGGGCACCATGGAGCGCCTCGAGGCCGAAGCCGAGCGCGCCCATGGCTGAGCCCCGCCCCGTGGCCGAGCGCACTGAGCCCCGCCCCGTGGCAGCGCCCGCCGAGCCCCGCCCCGGCTGGCGGCGGCTGTTCGGCCCCGCCACCCTGTTCCTGCTACCCGCCCTGCTCTTCCTCGGCGTCTTCCTGGCCTACCCGGCCGTGTACTCCGTGGTCCGCAGCTTCTTCGACGCCTCCGGGTCCCAGTTCGTCGGGATCGACAACTACACCCGGATGTTCACCGACGACCGCACCCTGACCGCCATCCGCAACACCGGTATCTGGGTTCTGGTCGCACCCGCCCTGGTCACCGGGCTGGGCCTGGTCTTCGCCGTGCTCACCGAGCGCGTGCGCTGGGCCACCGCCTTCCGGGTCCTGCTGTTCATGCCCATGGCGATCTCCCTGTTCGCCTCCGGCATCATCTTCCGACTGGTCTACGACGAGAACCCGGACCGCGGCGTGGTCAACGCCGCCGTGGTGACCGTGCACGACACCTTCGCCTCGCCCTCCGAGTACCCCGGGGCGCGCCCGCGCGGCGACGAGGAACTCGACACCGACCCCGCCCGGGGCGGGTTCACCACCACGCGGACCTACGAACCGGGGGAGACCGTCACCCTGCCGCTGGTCGGCATCCGCCCCACCGAAGTCCCCGAACAGGCCGTACAGGCAGCCGCCCCCGAGCCCTCCGGGGACACCATCGAGGGCGTGGTCTGGTTGGACGTGGCCCTGGGCGGCGAGGCCGGGACCATCGAGGACGGCGAGAACGGCATGCCCCGCATGACCGTCGACGCACTCCGGGACGGACAAGTCGCGGCCAGCGCCACCACGGGCGACGACGGCCGCTTCACCCTCACCGGGCTGGAGCCGGGGGAGTACGAGGTCCACCTGGCCGCGGACAACTTCACCGAACCCTTCCGCGGTCTGACCTGGCTGGGCCCCACCCTGATCACCCCGGTGATCATCTCCTCCTGGGTGTGGATCATGACCGGTTTCGCCATCACGTTCATCGCCGCGGGGCTCGCCGCCATACCCAGGGACGCCCTGGAGGCGGCCCGGGTCGACGGCGCCACCGAATGGCAGGTGTTCCGCAAGGTCACCATCCCCCTCCTGGGGCCGCTGCTGCTGGTGGTGTTCGTGACCCTGATGATCAACGTCCTGAAGATCTTCGACCTCGTGTTCGTGATCGCACCCGGATCGGTCCAATCCAACGCCAGCGTGATCGCCCTGCAGATGTGGCAGGTGTCCTTCGGGGCGGGCGGAAACCAGGGGCTGGGCAGCGCCCTCGTGGTCCTGCTGCTGGTCCTCGTCCTGCCGATCGTCTACTTCAACATCCGCCGATTCCGACGGGAGCGCTCGTGACCACCACGCCCCAGCAGTCTCCCTCCGTCGTCGAGGTGACGGTCTCCGGCGCCCCGCGCCGCGGGCTGGCCTCGCGGCTCGTCTCCCGACTGGGGTCGGGCACCCTCCAAGTGGCGCTGGCCCTGGTCGCCCTGTTCTGGATGGTGCCGGTCGTCGGCCTGCTGCTGGTGTCGCTCCGCTCGGAGGCGGACAACACCAACAGCGGCTGGTGGACGGTCCTGCTCAAGCCCACCGAACTCACGCTGGACAACTACCGGACGCTGGTCGACAACGACGTCCTCGTCCAGTCGTTCCTCAACACCGTCTACATCTCGGTACCCGCCACCCTGCTGGTCGTGGGCATCGGCGCGCTGGCCGCCTACGCGCTGGTGTGGATGGACTTCCCCGGCCGCGACTGGATCATGGTGGCCGTGGTCGGCCTGCTGGTACTGCCCATCCAGGCGGCGCTGATCCCCATCTCCCAGCTGTACGGGGCCCTGGGGATCTTCGGCTCCATCACCGGCGCCATCCTGTTCCACGTCGCCTTCGGGCTGCCGTTCGCGGTGTTCCTGCTGCGCAACTTCTTCGTGAACATCCCGCGGGACCTGCTGGAGGCGGCTCGGATGGACGGCGCCAGCGAGTGGCGGATCTTCCGCAGGGTCGTCCTGCCGGTGGCGCGCCCCGCGCTGGCCTCGCTCGCGGTCTTCCAGTTCCTGTGGGTGTGGAACGACATGCTGGTCGCCCTGGTGTTCACCAGCCCCGACTCCGCCCCGCTGACCGTGGCGCTGCGCTCGCAGCTGCGCCAGTTCGGCACCAACATCGACGTCCTGGCCTCCGGTGCCTTCCTGTCCATGCTGGTCCCGCTGCTGGTCTTCTTCGCCTTCCAGCGCCACTTCGTCCAGGGGGTGTTCGCGGGCTCCGGCAAGTAGACGCCACCGGGTCCCACCAGACCCCGCCCGAACCAGACGGCCACGGTCCCACTCCCTCGTTCCGACCGCTACCGGCCGTCCCGGGCCCCGCGGAACCCACTCCGCGGGGCCCGGCCCACGACCCCGTCGGGAAACAGCACGGTCCCGGACAGCGCCACCCCGAACACCCCGCCACCGATCGTCAGCGTCAGCAGGGCTGTCAGCAGCAGGGCGTTCAGTACCCCGCCCCAGCGGTCACCGAACACGGGCGGGCCCAAACGCCCCCGCCGTTCCACCCGCTGCTCCTCTTCCGTCACGGAGATCGCGCCCACACTCCCGCCCGCGGAACGGTTCCGTTAGGTCGTCGAAACCACGGCCCAGGTCCGGCAGCAGAGTACCGACGGGCCACCCATCGCCGGTATCCAGGTCGTCGACGCGGCCGAAGGCATCGAGCTCTGATTGCGGTGGCCGTGTCTTCATCGGGTTTTCCCTCCTGTTGTTCGAAAGTCAGGAAAAGGGAAATAAGACAACGACGGGAAGGTTGCCGTATTCGACCTCGGATCGGCTGATGGAAATCCCTGAGTAGGCCTCGACAGCTGAGAACACCGCCGCCGGGAGTTCTTTGAAGTTCTGTTCCCAATACAGTTCCACCTCGACCTCCGGTGTGTCCAGAACAGAAGGGAATACCGCCCCGGCCGCGTGCAGTGAGGTTTTCTCAGCGAAGATCATTTCCACTGCCTGTTGAGGACAAGAGCCGCACGGGCGATGTCTCCGATCCGGCTCGGGCTAAGCGTGACGTACTTCAGCGTCCGCCAGCGCTCCTTGAGTTCGGCGGCGGTGCGCTCACCGAGCGCACGCACGTGCCGCAACAGCGCGTTATACATCCGTGTGTCCACGTGCAGAGCCCCTTCGCCCTGGCCCGTAGGGCGCTTGATGGGGGTGTGCACGCCGATACCGGCGCCTTGGTAGCCCTTGTCAGCCAGGGTGGGCAGGCCCTCGGCCGCTGCCTTGTACAGGGCGGGCAGGGCGTGGAGGCGGGCGGCGGTGATGTCGGGGGTGGATCCGGGCTCGACTGCGGAGACCCACAGCGGGGTGCCGTCCGGTGCGGATAGGAACTGGATGTTGCCGCCGAAGGCCTTGTGTTTTTGGCTGAACCACAGGTCGTTGCCGTTCTCGCGGACGCCCGCGAGGCGGTCGGAGGCGATCAGCGTGCCGTCCAAGACTACGCGCGCTATCCCTTCGTTGTGGCAATTGGCCAAGACTTCGTGCAGGTCGGGGGCCTGGCCGGCGAGGACGTCGATGCCTTCGTGTAGGTAGCGGT
The DNA here is from genome assembly GCF_014201115.1 of Nocardiopsis metallicus. Lineage (GTDB taxonomy): Bacteria > Actinomycetota > Actinomycetes > Streptosporangiales > Streptosporangiaceae > Nocardiopsis > Nocardiopsis metallicus. Next base: position 2,285,268 of record NZ_JACHDO010000001.1, on the reverse strand, counting down.
AGCTGGTGGCCTGGGAGATTCCGGCGTCACGGGCCAGGCAGTGCACACAGCCGCGCTCACGGAACCAGCGCAGCACCAGCACCGCTTGGCGGAACGGCCCGAGTGCCCGTGAGCCCTTCGGAGTGGCGATGCTTCGGCGGTGGGCGGCCAGGTGTCGGGCGAGGAACTCGACGATGTGGCGTGGGACGTCGAGGGTGGCAGAATAGGTGACCAACGTGAAGCCTCTGGTGGTTACGGACATGATCTTGTGGTGAGACCTGTCCTACCAGGGGCTTTACGTCTGCTCGCATCCAGGTGCCACTCGTCCGGCCCGGCGGGGATCCGAAAATCACCCTGCTCCGCAGAGATCATTTCGCTGAGAAAACCTCAGTGCGGAATCCAGTTCTGATCCGCGGCCTGTGTCCTCTCCGAACTCCCCGCCGGCGATGCGCCCTTCGGAGGTGGTATGCACGATACGTGAAGGCGGGTCGTGCCTGTTCAGGCTGAGGCAGACGGTTTCCACCCCGGCCAGCTCGGCTGTCTGCGGACCGCCGTAACGGTGCAGGTGCCAGGTGGCCATTTCCCAGTCCTCCAGTACGTACACCCAGTCCCCGCTGGTGCCGTACATGGCGTATTTGACGCTCCTGGAGTCCACGCCGTCAGGCAGGGTCACCGATTTCCAGTCCTTGTAAAGATGGCCTTCGTCGAGCTGGAGGGGCTCGGCTTCGAGATGGGAGAGAAAGTCTTCCGCGTCGATGCCGCGAGCTGCGGTGAGGGATATCCCGCCGAGCATTCCCGGTGAGCTGTAATTCGGTTTCTGGTAACTGTGTTCGCCGATCCAGCGGATCCCATCGCTCATGTGGACAGGATAGTCGGAAACCGGAGTCCGCCTTTTCTCGGATTTCCTGGAGCAACTGGATGGTGGGAGACCTCGGCGAGGGCATCGTCTTCCACACCATGCGAGTCTCGGCGGGTTCCGAGCAGACGGCTCGGGAACGGACCGGGGAACAGGGATTCGCCACCGCCGGGGCAGCCGATCCCTTCAAGCCGCACATCGTCGACGTCTCCAACATCTGACCGGGTTCAGCGAACGCGATCGAATGCCCTCCTCACTCCCCGGCGGCCCGAAACCGGTGCTTCAGTCTTCGGGCACACCGGATCCCGCTGGTAAAAGCCGCCCCGGGGTCTGCCGACGGAGCTGTGTATGCCCGCCCTCGGCCCGCACCCGGGTGATCGGGTCCCATGCCGGGCCCGGACCCGGTCCCCGAACCGACATCAGGGCGGCGGCAGCTCCGGTGCGCGTTCTCCGGCCATCCACAGCCCCAGGCCGTGCCGGTCCACCAGGACCATCCCGTCACCGGCCTCGCGCACGGCCTCCCGGGAGAACCCGTTCGAGGCGACGAACATCCCCACGTAACCCCGGTGCCCGCCGGCCAGCGCGCCCAGGAAAGCACGCACCTCGTTGGGCGGTACCGGTTTGCGCCAGCGCTTGCACTGCACGGCCAGCGGTCTGCCGTCCGGGGTCTGCGCCCGCAGGTCCACCCCGCCGTCGGAGGCCCCGCCGACCACCGTCACCTTCGTGTATCCGTGGGTGCGCAGCAGCCGCGCCACGTGGTGCTCGAACTGCGTTCCCGACATCGTGTCGATCCCCGCGATCCCGGTGCGCGAGACGATCCACCGCTCCCGGGCCAGCCGCACCCGCGACCACGCCCACCAACCCAGCCCGGCCGCCGCGACCGCCACTGCCAGACCGACGGACAACAGCACCCCCGGGCGTTCGGCGTTGTCGAACAGCCACCCCAGCCCGAGCAGGAGCACCAGCACCGTCAGCGGCAGCGCGCCCCGGAGCCTCCGGCCCCACCGTCGCCGCCCGCCTCGCCCGCGCCGACCCTGCCGCACACTCACGTTCCTCCCTGGGGGTGGGGACATACCGGGGCACATCATTCCACGGAGTGCACACATTCCCCCGGGAGGTTCGGCTCGGGGTGACCAAGCCGACCACCGGACCCCGCCGACGCCGGTCCGGACTGTCTCCGGGCACTGCCAGAATGGCCCCGTCGTGGTTTCGCGCCCGGGGGTGCGCGGACGGGGGACACGAGTACACGGGGGTGCAGTGGTGGCCGAGCGCAGGACTCTGGATCTGGACGCGCTCGCGGTCAGCGACCGTTTCCGGCTGTTCAACTTCACCCGGCGCGACGACCACGTCACCTACCTGTGGATCCTGCGCGCCGTGGACCGTCTGCGCGAGGTCCACCAGGTCCAGGTCGGCGCGGACGAGGTCGCCGCGACCCTGCGCGAACTCAGCGCCGCCCACGCCGAGGCGCCCGAGATCCCCGCCCAGGGCCTGCGCCACCGGCTGGACGAGCTCGCCGCCGACGGAGTGGTGCACCGCTTCGACGACGCCTCCCGCGCCGGAACCCTGGCCCGCTACCGCAACCGCCAGTCCGTCTACCAGTTCAGCGAACTCGGCTACCGCGCCTACCACGCGGTCGAGAACCTGCTCGGCGCCCGGGCCGAGGACGTCAACCTGTCCCGCCTGGTCTTCTCCGACGTTCTGGAGGACCTCGGGGCGCTGGCCGAGGCCAACCGCACCGGCCGGGTCGAGGACGTCTACCGCCGCCTCTCCCGCCTCGACGCGGTCATGGAGGACATGGGCCGCCGCTCCGCCCAGTTCCACGTGACCCTCGGCGAGATCCTGCGCTCCACCGAGGCCTCCTCCGAGGTCTTCCTGCGCCACAAGAACGCCCTGCTGGTCCACATGTCCGACTTCATGGCCGAACTGGACCGCTACCTGCCCCGGCTGGACCGGGCCGTGCACGAGGTCGAGGCCACCGGCCTGAGCACCCTGCTCTCCCGCGCCGCCGACGTGGACGAACGCCTCTTCATGGACCGGACCGAACGCCTGGAGGACTGGTCGCGCCGCTGGTGGGCGGTGCGCGCCTGGTTCGCCTCCGAGAGCGGGGCGCCCACCCGCGCCGCCGAGCTCGGCCGGGCCACCCGCTCCGCCGTCTCCGGGGTCGTCGCCCTGCTGCGCCAGATCACCGAGGCCCAGCGCGGCGGCGTCAACCGCTCCACCCAGCTGCGCCACCTGGCCGCGTGGGTGTTCGACACCCCCGACGACGGCGCCGCGCACGCCCTCATGGGCGCCGCCTTCAACACCCGTTCCGCCCGTCACCTGGGCGCGGCCCACGAGGACGGCGACGAGTTCGCGCCCACCGACTCCTGGCACGACGCCGCCGGGGTGGAGGTGTCGGTGACCCTGTTCCGCAGCGACCGCTCACCCACGCACGGCGTCCCCAAACCGGTGCGCAGGGACACCGGAGCCCGCTCCGAACTGCGTCGGCGCCAGACCGAGGACCGCGAGGCCGAACGCGCCTCCGCCACCCGCCTGGTCCAAGAGGGCGCGCACCACCGCGTCCTCGACGACAGCGACACCAAGGTGCTGCTGCGGCTGGTCACCAAGGCCCTGGAATCGAGGTCGGTGGTCGCCGGGCGGATGAGCTCGGCCACCGGTGACGACGCGGGCACCCTGGTCAAGCTGGTCCCCAGCGACCGGGGAAGCACAGTGCGCACCTCGCGGGGCAGCCTCCACCTGCCCGGGTTCCGCCTCGAACTCGCCTCCCGCGCCCGCGGCGCCCGCAGTACCCGCCGCAGCACTCGCGGGGCTGACAGCACCCGGGGCGACCAGAGCACGCCCACCCGGAAGGGGGACTGATGGCCCGACGGAACCGCCCCCGAGTCGAGGACGTGGACCTGGGCTCCTACCAGCAGGCCGTGCGCAAAGTCCTCACCTGCGACGTCATCACCGCTGCCCGGCCGCGCCCCGGTGTGCTCGACCAGGTCCTGCACTGGGCCGACCAGATGACCGAGGACCTGCGCGACCTGTTCGGGTACACCCTGATCGCCACCACCGACCACGTGCGACTGGTCCGCGAGCTCGACCTGCTCGACCCCACCCAGCGCCAGACCTTCGCCCGCAAGGGCAAACCCTTCGACCGCCGCCGCCTGGCCTACCTGTGCCTTCTGCTGGCCGCCTTCCAGCGCTCCCAGGTCGAGATCAGCCTCGGCGACCTGGTCAAACGGCTCACCCCTTCGGCCAACGAGATCGAGGGCCTGGGCTACGACCCCACCGACTCCACCCACAAGGCAGCGCTGGTCGACGTCACCCACTGGCTGTTGGACCGGGGCGCCCTGCACCTGTCCGACGGCTCCGTCGAGGCCTGGGCTCGCGGCGGCGAGCAGGGCGACGCGCTCTTCGACATCGACCACGAGATCTGCGAGGTCCTCTTCCGGCCCACCCGGCCCATCCAGCACCTGAACAGCGCCTCCGGCCTGCTCACCGACGCCCTGGGTCCGGACGCCTCCCGCGAACGCGCCGCCCGGCGCGCCCGCCGCCTGCTGGTGGAGTACCCGGTGGTGTACTACGCGGACGTCGAACCCGAGGTCGCCGCCGCCCTGCGCGGCAAGGGCCCGGCCGAGGAGGTGGCGCGCCTGACCGGCACGAAGCTGGAGCGCCGCGCCGAAGGGGTCCTGCTGGCCGATTCCTCCGGTACCTTCACCGACCGCGCCTTCCCCGGCAGGGGAGGGGCCGTCACCCGCACGGCCGGGCTGCTGCTGGCCCAGATCACCAACCACTTCGAGGAGTCCTGGGCCGCCCTGGCCCACCTGCCCGCCCCGGGCCCCGTCCACGAGCACCCCGAGCTGGTCGCCCGGATCGACGCCGGGGTTCCGCGGGAGGGCGTCGTCACCGAACTGGCCTGGGCCGAGGCCGGGCACGCTCCGACGGTCGCCGAGCCCGCCCCGGTACCGCTGGTGGAGCGCGAACGCCTGGAGGAGATGGTCGCCGACCTGTTCGAGGAGTTCGGCGCGTCCTCCTTCACCGCCAGCTGGCAGCAGGACCCGCAGGGCCTGCTCGACGCCGCCCTGGCCCTGCTGACCGACCTCTCCCTGGTCCGGCCGCTCCCGGGCGGGGTCCTGGTCACGCCCGCCGCACTGCGTTACCGCAACATCCGGGGCGCACTGCCCGAACGTCCCGACACCGGGCTGCTCCCGTTCGGCCCGCTGGACCCGACGGCCGGAGACACCGCCGGAGCCGAAGCCACCGCCACCCGGCCAGGGCCCCCGGAAGACGCAGAGCCCCCGGAACACGCAGAGCAAGCAGAACACGCAGAGACCGAAGGAACCGAGGAAGCCGCGCCATGACCCGCAGGAGCGACCGCTTCCGGCCCAGCCGGGCCGGTGTCGTCAACGTCTGGGACTACGTCGACGAGGAGTTCGCCTTCGCCGACGGCCGCCTCGTCCTGCGCGGCCACAACGGTTCGGGCAAGACCAAGGCCCTCGAAGTGCTGTTCCCCTTCGTCCTGGACGGCTACACCGACGCCCGCAGGCTGGACCCCTTCAGCGGCCAGAACCGCACCATGAAGTCCAACCTCCTCTACCGGGGCGACGAGTCCGCCTACGGGTACGTGTGGATGGAGTTCGCCCGCACCACCGACGGCGATCCGGACACCGGCGACGCTGGTACGACCGAGACCGTCACCCTGGTCATCGGGCTGCGCGCGCACCGCCACCGCGACGGGGTCAGCCCCTCCTTCTTCGTCACCGACCAGCGCCTGGGCGTGGACTTCGGACTGCTGGCCACCGACGGGCGCCCGCTCACCGAACGCCAGCTCAAGGCGGCCCTGGGCGAGGACGCCCACCACTCCACCGCCGCCGACTACCGCCGGGCCGTCGACGCGCGCCTGTTCGGGCTGGGGGAGCGCTACGTCCAGCTCCTGGACCTCCTGCTCGCCCTGCGCCGCCCGCTGCTGGCCAAGGACCTGGACCCGGAGAAGGTCTCGCACACCCTCACCGGCGGTCTCAGCCCTCTCGACGACGCCCTCGTCGACCAGGCCGCACGCGACTTCGCCAACCTCGCCGCCGTGCAGAGCCGCTTCGCCAGCGCCAACGCCGCCCACGAGGCCGCCCGCACTTTCACCGGCGTCTACGCCGACTACCTCACCGCCAACGCCCGCCACCGGCTGTCCCGGGTCGCCTCCGCCACCGAGCAGGCCGACACCCACGCCCGCACCGTCACCGAGGCCGCCGCCGAACTGGACCGGGCCACCGAAGCACGAGACCTGGCCCGCGAACGCGCCGCCGAACTGGCCAGGGAGTCCGAGCGCCTGGACGCCCAGTGCGCGACCCTGCGCCAGCACGAGACCCTGCGCGACCAGCAGGCCCTCCAGGTCCGGCGGGAGAACAACGAGGCGCGCGCCCGCCAGATCTCCACCCAGCAGACGCGGGTGCGCGCCCAGGAGGAGGAGATCTCCCGGTTGAGCGGAGAGGCCGCCCGCGTCGCCGAACGCGTCGAACGCGAGCGCGCCCGCGCCGAGGAACTGCGCACCGAACTCTGCGCGGCCGCCGAGGCCTCCGGCATCGTCCACGACGCCGAGGGGGAGGTGGACACCGGTGACGACCTGCCCGAGACCGCCCGGGGCCGGGCCAGCGCCCGACTCGACGACGTGCGCGCCGTACGCGAACGCCTCAACGCCCAGGACCGCGCCGAGGACGGCCGAGCCCGCGCCGAAGCCGCCGCCACCCGGGCCGAGGACACCCTCGGCGGACGCGAAACCGAGTGCGCCGGGGCCCAGGAGAAGCTCACCGAGCTCCGCGCCACCCTCGCGCAGAACCTGGATGCCTGGTCCGAGCGCTGGGAGATCGTCGGCCCCGAGTCCCTGACCGCCCTGCGGGACACGCTCGACCACTACGGCGAACCCGGCACCGCCACCCTCGCGCAGGTGTTCAACGAACAGCTCCACGACCAGCAGCTCCAGGCGGCCGCCCGCGCCAACGGTCTGGAGTCCGAACAGAGCCGACTGGGCGAGGAACTGGCCGCCGTCCGCCGCGAACGCGACCACATCGCGGCCGAACGCGACGACGCCCCGCCCGCCGACCCCCTGCGCCCCGCCCCGCGCGAAGGCCGTCCCGGAGCCCCGCTCTGGCAGCTGGTCCGCTTCGCCGAGGACCTGACCGAGGACCACGCCGCCGCCGTCGAGGGCGCCCTGCACGCGGCGGGCCTGCTCACCGCCTGGATCCACCCCGACCCCGAGCTCACCCGCGAAGCCCTCGCCCAGGGCGAGGCCGACGCCTACCTGCTCCCCGCCGAACCAGGCGCTACCGGCGCCACCGCAGGGACCCTCGCGGACGTCCTCGTGCCCGAGACCCAGGACCACGTCCCCGTGGACGTCATCACCCGCGTCCTGGCCTCGATCCCCTTCAACGAAGGGGAGGGTGACGCACCCGTCGGCGTGGACACCACCGTCACCGGCGTGGACACCCGGGCCACCGGAGTGGACACCCCTGCCACCGGAGTGGACACCCGGGCCCGCTTCCGCCTCGGACCCCTCACCGGTGCCCGCCCCAAGGCCGCCGCCGAGTTCATCGGTGCCACCAACCGCGCCCAGCGCCGCCGCGAGCGCCTGGCCGCCCACGACACCCGCATCGAGGAGCTCTGCGCCCGCCGCACCGAACTCGGCGACCGCCTCGCCCGGGCCCACGAGCTCCTCAAGGACTTCGACCGCGCCCGCGCCGACCTGCCCGACGCCACCGAGGCCGCCAAGGCCCTGCGCGCCCTCGAACACCACTCCACCCTCCTGGCCTCGGCCCGCGCCGCACGCGCCGAGGCCCGCCGCGACCTCGACGCCGCCGTCGCCCAGGTGGACGCCGAACGCCGCCAGGTCCGCACCGCGGCTGCCGAGCGAGCCATGCCCACCCGCCGGGAGGACGTCGACGCGGTCGCCGCCGCGGCCGAGGCCTTCCAGGACACCGCTCGGAACCTGCGCGCCGCACGCGCCGACATCGCCGAGTACGAGCGCGACCTCACCGGGCGCCAGGACACCGTCGCCCGCCTGACCGAAGCGCTCGACAGCGACCGCGCCGACCTCGACCAGAGCCGCACCGACCACGAACGCGAGACCGAGGAGCTGGCCACCCTGGAGGCGGCCATCGACGCCCCGGCCCGCGAACTCCTCGACCAGCTCGAACAGGCACAGAGCCAGCTCCGCGAGGTCCAGGAGCGGCACCGCGCCGCCACCGCCGAGGCCTCCCGCGAGCACGACCTGGCCGTGCGCTCCGAAACCCTGCGCGACAGCGGCCGCCAATCGCTGGCCCAGGCCCTGGGCACGCTCTTCGAGCACGCCGCCGCCTTCGCCGGACTCACCCAGCCCGCCGTACGCGCAGTCATGGGCGTGGACACCTCAGGCGCCTGGCCGGTCCCCGACCAGTGGCCCGCGCCCGAAGAAGCGGCGGAGCGCCTGCTCACCGGGCAGGCCGCGACCGTCCGCGAGATCCTGCCCGGGGCCGCCGCCGCCCTACTCGACGGTTTCGCCGAGGCCGTCGGCACCAAGGACGTCGGCGACGCCGAACTCAAGACCGCCGGGACCCGTATGTCCCAGGCACTGCGCACCTTCCAGGAAGCGCTCGGCGGTGACGCCGAGGGCTACCGCGTGGACCACGAGGTCGGCGCCAGCGGCCTGGTCACCGTACACGTCAACGACGAGAACGGCCGCAACCCCGTCTCCGCGTTCGCGCGCGCCGTCGCCGAACGCGTCGAGGAACAGGGCGCGCTCCTGCGCGAGGAGGAGCAGGGGGTCCTGGAGGACGAACTGCTCAGCGGGATCGCCCAGCAGATCCACGACCGGGTCCGCGCCGCCAAACTCCTGGTGCGCGCCATGGACCGCGACACCCGCGCCCGCCCCATGTCCTCCGGCACCCGGGTGGGCATCCGCTGGTCCCGCTCGGACGGCCTCGGCGACCACCAGCGCCGGGCCACCGAGCTCGTCCGCCACGACGGCTCCGGACTCGGCCCCCGCGGCCTGGGCGAACTCCGCGCAGTCCTGCGCGAGATGATCCGCGACTACCACGCCCGGCACCCCCGCGCCAGCCACAAGCAGGTCCTGGCCGCGGTCCTGGACTACCGCGACTGGTACCGCTTCGAGCTGCGCCTGGCCGAACCGGGCAAGGACGAGGCCACCCTCACCAAGAACAAGCACGAGCAGATGTCCGGCGGCGAGAAGTCCGCCGCCATCCACCTTCCGCTGTTCGCCGCGGCCAACGCCCTGTACTCCTCAGCCGCGCCCACCTGCCCGCGCGTGGTCGCCCTCGACGAGGCGTTCGCGGGTATCGACGACCGCTACAAGCCCGAACTCATGGGCCTGACCGTCACCTTCGATCTCGACATGTTCATGACCGGCCACGACCTGTGGGTGCACTACGACACCGTCCCCATGGCCGCGCACTACGACATGCACCACGACAAGGCCAGCCACACCGTCTCCGCCCTGCTCATGCTCTGGGACGGCGAGCAGACCCTGGACGCCGACGCCGGTTTCGCGGGCAACGAGGAGCTCGCCGCGCAGCTGCTCGGCATCACCCCGACCCGCTACGTGCCCCAGTCCACCGCGGGCACCCTCCTGGACGAGGCGGCCACCTGACGACCCCGAAGGCCAGCGGCCCGGTACGCGGTATGCGACGTACCGGGCCCGGCTAAACCGGAAAAATGAACTGAGAAATTCATTTTCCTGTTCGTGTCCGCTGCTTTCAGTGATAGATGGCAGGTAGCGACCGTGCGGCCTGGGCGGCCGGAAAAATTTCCCGGGGCTCGTGGCGTGGAGAACTCCCGGTTGGTTAAGATCTCACCTCCCGATTTCTGGAGCTCGAAATGACGGAACCCTTTCTCCGCACGGTCGAGGTGCCGCTGGGCGAGGACGGCACGGAAACCGTTCTGGTCCAGGTGCGCACCGCGGACGATTCCATCGTGCCGGTGGGTCGCGGCGACCGGTCCGTCGCTCGGGCCAGGAAGACCTTCTCCCAGATGCTCGGTACCGTGCGGCCGGTCGCGGAGAGCTTCGTCGGGCAGGTCAGGGGAATGGCGGACGCCCCGGAGGAGGTCACCCTGGAGTTCGGGATCTCACTGTCCGCGGAAGCGGACCTGGTCATCGCGAGCACCACCACCGAGGCCAATTTCGCGGTGAGCCTGAAGTGGAAAAGCAAGCCCGAAGCGAAAAACGGGTGACGAGCCGTGGCGGCTGACCGCTTCAGTTCGGGACCCCGGTGGCCTCCCGTCCAACCGAACCCGGGGAGTAGTGTGCCCCTAGGGCCTGTTCCGCGGATCTTGGTTCTCGAATCTGTGGCTCTGAGCGTCGGTGTACAACCGGTATATGAGCCGCAGATTCGAGCTCACTGACCAAGAGTGGGACCTGATCAGCCCCCTGCTACCCCCGATGACGCCCCAACGCGGAGGCCGCTGGCGTGATCACCGCCAGGTCCTCAACGCGATCATCTACCGGACCCGTACCGGTATCCCCTGGCGTGACCTGCCCGAACGCTATGGCCCCTGGACCACCGCCCAACACCGGCTCCAACGCTGGGAAGCTGATGGCACCTGGGCCCGCATCGAACAACACCTCATCGACACCGATGAGGACACCGACCTGGACGCCCAGATCGACTCCACCGTGGTGCGTGCCCACCAACACGCCGCCGGAGCGCGAAAAGGGGGAAGAGTCCTGAGGACTCACGAGTCGCCCAGGGCCTCGGAAAGTCCAGGGGAGGTTTGAGCACCAAGATCCACACCATTTGCGAGGGCAACGGAAAACCCCTGGTCACCACCCTGACCCCGGGTCAGGACGCCGACACGTTGCAGTTGCCGGTGCTGGTGGGGCTGGTGCGGATCAACCAGCCCGGGCCCGGTCGTCCCCGCACCCGTTTGGAAGGGCTGGCCGGGGACAAGGCCTACAGCTCCAAGGCCAACCGGGACACCCTGCGCACCACGCGGACCCGGTGCACCATCCCCGAGCGTGAGGATCAAAAGACCAACCGCCGCAACCGCGGGTCGGCCGGCGGTAGACCGCCCGACTTCGATCGGGAGGTCTACCGCCAACGCAACCGGGTGGAGCGGTTGATGAACCGGCGCAAGCAGTACCGGGCGCTGGCCACCCGGTATGACAAGCTCGCCACGACCTACCGGGCCACCGTGCGCGTCGCGGACATCCTCATCCGGTTACGCGCACGACCCGACCGCTCCACCCCACAAGATCCACGGAACACGCCCTAGCTTGGCGTTTAACCTGCTTGCTTGGCTCCGGGGTGCCCCGTAGTGCCCGTTTTGTTCTTCTTGGGAACCCCGTATCGGGGAGCTGGACGCTTGTTCTGGCTCCCCACCGGACGCCCCGGACCAGGCCCGCAGGATTTCGGTGCACCCACACACACCGGCAGGTCAGCGCGAATGTACCGAAACCCCCGACGCACCCGCGCCGGACTCATCCGGTCCGCTTCCACCAGCCGATGCCAGGGCAATCTGACCTGACGCGCCAACAACCGGGCCAGACGTAGCTGGGTATAGGCCACCACGACCAGCCAGGACCACCGGTCCGCCGATCGCGGGTCCCGTAGCCGGGGTGCGTTCCACCCCAACGACTGTTTGAGGAAGCGGAAGGTGTGCTCGATGTCGAACCGGCGCAAATAAGCCCACCACATCTGACTGACCTGCTCTGAGCGCATGCCGGTGGCTGAGGACCACAACCACAACGGTTTGGGATCGCGCCGCGAGGGCAAAGCCTGCACCTGCAACAACACCAGGGTGCCCTCGATCACCGGTAGCTCACCGGGGTGCTCGGCCCAGGCTGAGCGGTGGGTCAGCCGGGGATGCATCCGATCCCAGGAGCGCGCGGTGGCACTGCCGTAGCGGCGGGTGGCAGCGGTGGTCACCGTCTCCGGCTCGGGCCAGGTATCGGGGGCGGCCATCCGTAGGGCAGCCCCGTGTTTGGGCGGGCGCCCGTTGGCTGAGATCGGTCGGTGCTCGGCTGGGCCGTAGAGCACCCGGTTGGAGGGCAACCGGCCCACCACCTGAACGGGCAGATCAGCGAGCAGATAGGCCAGACGAGGACTGTCATAGCCCGCGTCAACCACCACCACAATGTCGGGATCGCCCTGCTGGTGGTGTTCAGCCCTGATCAATCGGGCGATCAGCTGGCGGACTTGGTGGGCGGTGACGGTGGTGGGGTCCTCGTCACTGTGCAGGCGGCGCAGGTCCAGGGGCGCGGTCCAGGAGGTGGAGCCCTCTTCCAGTGCGACGATCATGGAGTAGGGCCAGCCCGGGACCATCTCGGCCTGGCCGGTGCCGCGCCCGTAGGTGTGGCACCAGGCCCGGTCAGGGCTGGTCCAGGCGTCCGGGCGCAGCCAGGGGGAGACATCGCAGGCCAACACGATGCGCCCGTGGAAGCGGGGCAGGGGCAGCGAGGCCAGGATCGATCGCAGTTGGGTGGTGTCGATGCTTCCGTGGGCCAGGGCGGCGTAGGCCGAGCCGTGGCCGCGGTGGTGTTCGGGCTCCAGGGAGAGTTGTGCCAGGTGGCGCACGGGGGTCGGGGTGCTGACCAGGGCTTCGCAGACCTCGAAGAGGGCGTCAGCACGTGTGGTCAGGCAGGCGTGGAACTGGGAGCGGAATCGGGCCAATGTCGACAGTGGCTCGACAGGGGTGTGCTGGTGCAGCAGACTCATGGTGACGGCCTTCGTTGTGATCAGGTGTGTTCGTGGTTGAAGCACATGATCACGCGAAGGCCGTTGTGCTGTCCGGGAAACAACGAAGCCCGTGACCGGGACGGTATCCGGTCACGGGCTCGAGGTTAAACGCCAAGCTAGCCCGGGCGCGACACCCTGGGCGCGACGTGGGGAGAAGTACGCGATGACAGTCATCGGGAAGGTCGCCGACTTCGTCGGCAAGTGGTTCGCGATCCTGGTCCTGGCCGGGGCGATCATAGGGCTGCTCATCCCGGCGCAGACCTCGCTCATCGCCCCCCACGTCCCCCTGCTGCTCGCGATCATCATGTTCGGCATGGGCCTGACCATGCGACCGGTGGACTTCGCGATCGTGGCCAAGCACCCCAAGGCCGTGCTGCTGGGGGTGGTTGCCCAGTACACGGTCATGCCGCTGCTGGCCTGGGGCATCGCGCACGCCTTCGGCCTGCCGCCGCTGCTGGTGGTCGGCATGATCCTGGTCGGTGCCTCGCCCGGCGGTACCGCCTCCAACGTGATCGTCTACCTGGCCCGCGGCGACGTGGCGCTCTCGGTCGCGATGACCTCCATCTCCACCCTGCTGGCGCCCTTCCTGACCCCGCTGCTGGTGCTGGGCCTGGCTGGCTCGACCCTGCCGGTCTCCGCGAGCGCCCTGTTCGCGTCGATCCTTCAGGTCGTGCTGCTCCCCGTCATCGCGGGCCTGCTGCTGCGCACCTTCGCCGAGCGTTTCGTGACACCGCTCCTGCCACTGATGCCGCTGGTATCGGTCACCGGCATCGTGCTGGTCGTCGCCGGTGTGGTGGGCGCCAACGCCGACGCCGTGCTCACCACCGGCCTGTTGCTGGCCCTGGCCGTGATCGCGCACAACACCCTCGGCCTGACCGTCGGTTACCTGGTGGGCTACTTCGGACGGATGCCCGAGAGCGCCCGCCGCGCGGTGAGCGTGGAGGTCGGCATGCAGAACTCGGGGCTGGCCGCGAGCCTGGCCACCACCCACTTCGAGCCCGTCGCCGCGCTGCCCGGGGCGCTGTTCTCGGTCTGGCACAACCTGTCCGGCGCGGCCGTGGCCACCTACTGGGCACGCAGGGCTCCCGAGGAGGAGGGCACCGAGGAGGCCAGGGAACCCGAGCGTTCCTGACACGCCGGGGCTTGCCCCACACCAGTCTCACGTGACACGCTCGCCCCTGACATCTGCCTGACATCCCCCACGCACGACGAGGACGGATCACGTGGCCGCCCGCAAGAAGAAGCGCAAGCCCGGACGCGGTAAGAACGACATCCACCGGGGCCCCACCCGCGACCCGGGGCCGACCGGGAACGTGGGCTGTTACTTCATCTTCTTCTCGATGCTCGCCATCGGCCTGATCGTCCTGCTGTTGGAGATCTTCACCTAGGCTCGCCGAGTTCCGCCCCGGCCGTCATCGGCTGAAGCTGCGGCGCAGGTCGGGGCGGACGCAAACCAGCAGGTCGGGCAGGTACTCCGGGCCGACCACTTCTTGGTCTCGCCACCGCGCGGGTTCGGCCGGGAACCTCCGCCGTGGGAGCCAGGCGGAGCTGGAGGACCGGACGGGCGGGTGTCTGCGGGAACCGAATCCCGCACATCCTGGGGGAGCGATCCCGGCGCAACCGGGACGGGTTCACGAACACCCATGTCGGATCCCTGTCAAGGGCCCGAACAGACCGCTGACCCCCGTCGCCGGGCGACGGGGGTTTCAATACGGGAATCTGCTGGAGAAACTCGGGGCTCAAGGACCGGACGAGTCCCGCCGCGACCGGGACCCCACGGGACACCCGAGCATGCGGCTGTCCCGTGCGCCCCAACCCCTGAGCTGCCAGTGGCAGCTGAGGACTTGGGACTTCCCCGAGAATCGCAAGGACTCCCTGGTCGGAGTACCCCAAGGGTTTCGGGGCCTCAGTCCCGAAAAACATGGAACCGTCTCCGAAGCGCTATCCGAAGTGATGTTTGAACAACGGATTCGGAATCAGGGCACATGAAGGAGGGCGTTTCCCAAGTGGAAACCCTTCGGAGAGTGACCCTGCAACGTGGCTCCCCAACGCCCGTGCGGCGGCACGGAGGGACGGACTCTCTCGGGGATCTCACCGACACCGTCTGGAAGGTCTGGGGCCGGGTCGTCTGGATCCGCGCCTCGGCGCCGTTTTCCCGTCCAGTTCCGGTCGGTGGTGCTGTACACCTTGGGGCCGGTCGCCGCGACCACGTACACCGGGCCGGTGCCGGCGTCCGGGTCCGAGACCTGCCATGCCGTGACAACGCTGTGGACAGGTCGCGACCCGTGGTCTTCGCGCCAGTGAACGAGACCGCCCCGAACGGTCCCGCCCGAAGGTCCTCCCCACACCTCAGCGCATGCGCTTCCACGGATTGCCGGTTCCCACACCCGGTAAACCTGGCCTGAAACGGCCATCAGTGATCATCCGAGGCAGCCACATTGACACCCGGCCGCTGCGAGGCTGAGCATATGCGACACATCGCCCCTTGCTCCGGTCTTCTCGTGCTCGCCCTCCTGGCGACCCCGAACGTCTCCATCGAACGCCTCGCCGCGAGTCCGCCGCCCCCGAACACACCGGGCCCCGCCACGTCCCTCCAGTGCGGTCCCCGCCGGCCTGCTCCGCTCCCGCACAGGCCACCGCGCTGCGGCTACCGGTAACCCGGCGGCGACGGCGGGCCCCCGAAGGTTTCCGAGGGGCACGCCGTCGCCCCGCGCAGCCCGGTGGCCCCGCACTCCCCAGCCGGTCGGCCCGCCAGGAATCAGCTCTCCAGGAACCGGTACCCGAACTGCTCCAGGCGGGTCCGTGCCCTCGCCAGCTCCTCCTCGGTGAACAGCGGAGCGAACTCCGGCTGTAGCACCAGCGCCTCCACCGTCAGATCCAGCCGCCCCCGCTCCCACAGGTTCGCGAACCCGTCGGAGACTGCCGGAACGCTCAGCAGCTGGCGAGCCGTCCCCAGCGGGCCCAGCTCGGACAGCATCCCCAGGTAGCCGGAGGCGGTGTAGTCGGCCTCGCGTTTGGCCCGCTCGTAGAGCGACAGCATGGCCTTGCCGAAGTCCGTGGTCTCGGGCGCCGCGGACTCGGGCTCCTCGACCGACTCCTCCCAGGAGGACGGAGCGGAGGACTCCTGGCTCAGGCGCTCGACGAACCCCCGCAGGGAATCCACCGAGGTGAAGACCTCATAGCCCAGCTCCTGCAACCTGGGCAGGTCCGCCTGCTCCGGGTCCAGCTCCAGGACGACCGGCTTGCCCACACCTCGTTGGAGACCTTCGGCCCAGAAGGCCTCTGCTTCGGCGATGACCCGGCCGCGCACCGGGTCGCTGATCACGGTGTCCAGTTCCGGTTCGGCGTACCCCGCCTCGCGCAGCGCCTCGACCAGTTCCTTGACCTGAAGCGTCCGGGGGTCGTCCGCCCGTTCCGTGGTGACGGTGAGCGGGCTCAGCGTGGCCTCCTCGACCGACGCCGAGCCCTCCAACAGCTCCTCGAGGAACTCCTGGGCGGAAGCGGCCAGGAGTTCCCGGCGGACCGTTAGGAAGTCGCCGTAGCGCTCCGGATGCCACAGCTCCGGGTCGGTCGGAATCCACTGCGAGGCCAGCACCCCCGGATGCGCTGCCTCGGCCTCCGCCAGGTACTCGTGTGGTGGGCGGCCTGCCGCGGCGGCGACGCTCTCCTCGGTGAGGAAGCAGAAGTTGGCGATGGCGTCGGACTTGCCCTCGTGCCCGCGCAGCAGCTCGGTGGAGAAGAGGTTGCGGCGGTGCAGTTGCGGGCGCTCCCCGAGGCTCTCCGCAGTCAGCACCTGGCCACTACCCAGGTCACGGGCACCGCGGGCCCGCACGAGCAGGTACAGCAGCGGGTAGAAGCGTCCTCCCTGGGTGCCCTCGAAGTCATCCGGACGCACCGTTAGAGACCCGCTGCGAGACCGCTTCAGGGCATCGATCAGCGCGTCGACCCCGCCCTGCGCCGCCCGCTCGTAGTCCCGTTGCAGTGTGGTCTCGGTCGTGGCGCTGTACCGAGCCCACAGCGCAGAGTGCATGTACCAGTACAGAACCTTGTCCCGGTGGGCCCGGTCGTCGAAGGCGCCGCCGTTGAGCTCCAGGAGCAGGACCGCCACGGGGAGCGAGGAACGGCTCTTGAGCACCCGGTCGTGATCGAGCCCCAACCGTCCCCGCACTGCTTCCAGGAAGGTGCCGGTGTGCGCAATCGACTTCTCCAGCGCCGAACGGAACTCCTCGGCTTCCACCTTGCTCAAGTGCTCGAACTGCGAGCGGCGGGTCGCGACCGCGGTCACCACCCGCAGCAGCCAGTCGAGGCCGAACTTGTAGCCGTCCTTCTCCCACTCGTCTATGGCCTGGCGCATCACCCTGCGCGCGTCCGGCCACTGCGCGCACACCCTCGCCAGGGCCAGGTCGCCCTTGGACAGCTTGGTGCCCCCGGAGTTGACCCGGTTGAAGATGTCGACAACCTCGTCGATGTCCTTGTCGACCCCGGTGATCTTCTCCTGGTGAAACTCTCGGCCAGTCACCTGGTGCAGCTGGTTCAGGTTCTCCAGGAAGGTGGTGGTCTGGTCGGGGTAGGCGTCCTGGAGACTACGCAGGAAGTGGATCGGTCCCTGCGCGAACAGCTCGCTCACGCTCACCCACCGCGGGTCGCCCGACATCTTCGTGGGCATGTAGAACGCGAAGTCTTCGGTCTCCACGTTGAAGTACACCCCGGTGAAGGCCTTGGGATCACCGTCGAAGAAGGCGGGTGGGTTCCCCTTGATCACCCCGTACAGAGAGGTGATGCGCTGCTGCCCGTCCAACAACATCAGGTACGGGCCGTTGCCGGGGGTGCCGCCCCGGGCGGAGAGGTCGGCGTCGGAGGTCTCCCACATGAGCAGACTGCCCACCGGGTGGCCCAGGTACATGGAACGCATCAGGCCACGTACCTGGTCCCGGTTCCAGACGTATCCGCGTTGGAACTCGGGCAGGAGGACGGTTCCGGCGTCGATCTGGTCGAGGAGCACGGACAGTTTCGCCATGGGGCGGTGACTTTCTCGTCAGGGGTTCGTCTGGGGAAGACCGGTATTGCGGAAGGACATCGCCTTCAGATCGCCTTCAGGGGGACAAGATCGCCTCGATGAACGGGCTCGGGTTCTCGTGCCAGCTCACACTCAGCTGCTCGCGTGCGCGCGTACACGCCACGAACAACAGGCTGCGCTCGCGCATCAGGTCGCGCGCGTACGCACCGGGATCCTCCACTTCGGGTGTCAGGCTCTTCGGCGCGGGGAGCTTGCTGTCCGCGGCACCGACCACGGCCATGCACCGGAACTCCAGACCCTTCATGCGGTGCATCGTTCCCACGGCCACCTCGTCCTCGGGGGTGTTCCCCTTGGCCAGGGCCCGGGCGGAGACGCCCTGCCGGTCCAGCTCCGCCACCACCTGCTCCACGACGCGATTGGACCTGGCCGCCACCCCGATCTCCCCGGGGAGCACACCGGCTTCGGTCCAGGAGCGCACGGTGTGCACCAGGTGTTCCAGTTCCGCCTGCCAGGTGGCCAACCCCGTCAACACCGGTTCCGCGCCGCGCATCTCCGAGCGGCAGCCGGAGATCGAGTCCGCCCCGCCGTCCAGGTCGTCCACGCTCTGCCCGCGCATCAGCCCCAGACTCCACTCCAGGATCTGCGCGGTGGTCCGGTAGTTGATCCGCAGCTTGGCTGACCGTCCGCGGATGTTGATTCCGACCTCCGCCAGACTCACCTGCGGGCCGTAGAGGCGCTGGTGCGTGTCCCCGGCGATGAAAAGGTCGTCGGCGCCCTCGTCGACCGCCGCACGCAGGAGCCGCCACTGCCCCGGATTCAGGTCCTGGGCCTCGTCCACCACGATGTGCTCGAAGGGGCGGGAGCCCTCTTCCCCGAGCAGGCGGGCGGCCTCCTCGGTGACGGTCTCGTACGTCCACAGGTTCTGCTCCGCCAACAGCGCGCGGAACCCCGTGATCGCCTGCCACACCCGGGCCCGGTGGGCCGCGCTCATCCCGCGACCGCGACCGGTCCGCTTCGCCGCCAGGTACTCGGCGGCGGTCTCGACCTTGCGGGCCAGCACCACCTGGCGCCACTCCTCGGCCAGGAAACCGGGGGAGAAGTCCAGGCCGAGCTCCTCCAGCACCTGCTCCCACAGCTGGCGCTCACGCTGCGGGGACAGCAGGTCGAGCCCGCCGTGGGCCTCCCGGAACACCCGGTTGGCCAGCCGGTCCACGTGCTCCACCCGCACCCGGGAGAGCACCTCATCGGCGTCCCCGGCGGCGTCGTTCTCCGCCAGCAGCCGCAGACTGGACTCCAGCGCGTCTGCCAGGGTGGAGGTGAACGTGGTCAGCAGGACCCGGCCGCCCGTACGGGCCAGCCGGTGCGCGCGGTGGATGGCCACGACGGTCTTGCCCGTCCCGGGGCCGCCGCTCACCCTGGCCGGCCCCCGATAGGAGGCCTCCACCACCGAACGCTGCACGGGGTGCAGGTAGATCCGCCACAGGTCGAACGGGTGCGCCAGCGCGGACATCAGCTCTTCGGGGCCCTCGACCAGAAGTACCCGGTCGGAGCTGCGCCGCACGGCCGCGTCCAGGTCGTGCGGGTCCACGTCCTCGACGATGGCCGGTCCCAGCTCCGCCCACACCTCTTCGGGTGTCATACCGGACGCCAAGCCGTACAGGACGTCCCACTGCACCGGTGGCAGCAGTCCGCGGGCGGCCTCCAACTGGAACGGCGCGGTGAGCACACGGGCCAGCGGCAGCGTGTGCTCGTCGATCCCCAGCCGCCGCAGCTCGGAGTCCTTGACGTTCTCGAACAACCGCTCGGGCGCGCTCCTGGCCATCCGTTCCATGTGCGGCAGGCTCGCGTCCAGAGCCGCCACGTCCCGGATCTCCACCCCGCCGGTGGCCAGGTTCACCGACGCCTTGCGGCGCTTGGCCCAGTCGTAGGCCTCGTCGTGCCCCATGACCCGCAGGAGCGTGTAGGTATCGCCGCTCTCGGGGGCCAACACCACACCGCGCCAGTACTGGTCGATACGGATGGTGCGGAAACGGTCGTCGCGGGCGCCGGTGATCTTCTCCAGGTGCAGCCCCGCGTGCGTGGCCTCCTCGAACTTGGCGAACACCTCGCCCACCCGTTCTCGCACAGGTTTTTCGAGGTTGGGGAATTCCTTGAGAAGGTCCAGGTGCAGAGCGAGTCGAGCCACGGGTGGGTCGTCCTAGCGTCGGGGTTTCGGGGGCCCTGGGTGGGATCGGGAACCAACTTAACGCGTTCCCGAACACGGCACCGGAGGCGTTCGGGCAGGTTGCCCACTCGTTACCCGAATTGTCCGAGATCAGGAATGCGCAGGTGTGAACACCCGGGCCAGGGCCGCGCCGTACATCCTTTGCGGGCTGGGCAGCGACGGCGGGTGCAGCACACCGGGCATCGGCTCCAGTTCCTGAGCGAACCGGATCAGCCGCTCGTACACCTCCACGGCACCGGCGGGGCGGTTCTCCGGCTGCTTCTCCAACAGGGCGTTCACCACCTCGGCCAGCTCCGGCGGTACCTCCGGCCGCAGGTCACGCACCCTGACCGGGTCCTTGCCCACCTGCTTGGAGGCCACGGCGAACGAGGTGGAGGCGGTGAACACGGGTTGCCCGGTGAGCATCTCGTACACCGTGCATCCCAGGGAGTACAGGTCACCGCGGGCGCTCGTCGTCCCGGACATCAACTGTTCGGGGGCCATGTACGCGGGTGTTCCCGGAGTGTGCCCCGCCCGGGTGATCTGAGACATGTCGGTGCGGCCCAGCGCCACCGCCAACCCGAAGTCGAGGACCTTCACCGTTCCGTCCGGCTCCAGCATCAGGTTGCCCGGCTTCAGGTCCCGGTGCACCAGCGAAGCCCGGTGCGCCACGGCCAGTACCGCGCACACCTGGGCCGCCACCCCGGACGCCCAGCCCACGGACAGCTGCTCCTGCTCGGCGACGAGATCGGCCACACTCACCCCGTGGATGCGCTGCATGACCAGGTAGGGCTGCTCCTCCTCGGGCGCGCTCATCCCGAAGACCGTGGGCACCCCGGGGTGCTGCAGTTCAGCGGTGATCCGGGCCTCGCGGGTGAACCTGCGCACCAGCTCGGCCCGCTCGCCGTCGTCGCAGTCCCGCGGGAAGCGGATGAACTTGACCGCCACCTCCCGCCCCAGCCGGACGTCGCGCCCCTCCCACACCTCACCCATCCCGCCCCGGGCCAGCGGTGCGGTGCTGAGCCTGTAGCGCCCGTCCAACAGCCGCGAGTGCCGTGCCGTCTCGGTCATGCCGCGTACTTCCCCCACCCTGGTACTTTCGCCCGACGCTATCGCACCGCGGGCCGCCGTCCCGTAGGGAAAACACACGGGTGGCCCTCCCCAAGGGAGGGGGCTCAGGCATGGGTCAGGGCCCTACCAAGGGTCCCAGGACATTGAGGGCGTCCCTGCGCCGGAGCAGGTCGTGCACGGTCTGGTTACGGTAGGTGCGCAAGCACCCGTAGCAAGAGGTCTCCGTCCCGCAGTCGCACTCGTTCACCCTTGCGAAGGCGGCCTTGAGCACGGTGCCGAAGTGTTTCGAGATCCTCTCGGCGCCACCGGCACCGCCCGGAACGGTGTCGAAGAGCACCAGACTCTTGCTGCGGTCCCTACCGTGGTGCACGGTGCCCCCGATGTCCTCTCGGCTGATCTCCAAAGCGGAGGAGGCACCTTCCAAAAGCGCGTAGAGCAGGGACTGGCGTGCTGTTTCGGAAATGTCTCCCAGTTCGAGCGGCCCCTCGAACCGCACCGACATCAGATCCGTCTCGTAACGGTGTCCCAGTGCGCGGAGGCTGATCGGTCCGGTGCACTCGTCCCCGCTCGCCGGTTTGCGGTGCTTCTTGGGGAAGGCCCGGTTGTGCGGTACAGGCTCGCCCCAACCGCACCACTCGCACAGGTGGAACCCGGCCCAGTTCTTTCCCTCGGAGACCGCCACGAGCTCACCCCGGCTCCCGCTCAGGCAGTGTGCCAGACCGCCGTTGCCCAGCGACCATGCCTTCTTCTGCGGGTGCTCCGCGAGTCGGCGTACCTCGACGAACCCGTTCCAGGAACGTTCCGGAGGAGTTCGGCCCACGGCCTCGGCCTTGGGCGCCGAGACAAAACCGAACTCGGGCACGCTGTACACCATCGTCCGTCCCCTGGTGCTGCCGCAGGCACCGCATGCGGCAGACAGGTTTCGGGCGGTCTGGTCGGCCTGCTCGAAGTAGCCGCAGTCGGGGCAGCGCCTGTAGTGGTACTCCGGCAATCCTCGGTCGGGTAGACGGTACACACCGGCGGAGACCCACCGCTTGCCGCCAGCCACGATTGATGACCCGGGCGCGTACTCGTGGATGGCCGCGGTGAGGTCGCGGGTGAGTTCGAGTTTCGCGCCGGTGGCGTCGGCGTGCACCGTGCGCAGTTCCACCGTGTCAACCGGGAACCCGTATTTGGGCAGGATGTTCTTGGTGGACAGGAACCCCAGGAGGTCTCTGCCGCGGATCGTGTTGGCGGTCCTGCGGAAGTGTCCGGCCAGCCGGTCGTTTCCTTCCTCGAATGACTTCAACCGCCTCTTCCGTAGCCACTCCAGTTCACGTTCGACCTCCGCCTGGGCCTTCTTGACCATGCTCACGAGCTCTTCGGCCCAGGCCTGGCCGGCGAGGTCCATGTGACGGGCCACTTCCGCGGGCAGGATCTGCTCCAGAGACCGGGTGATGCGGTCGGGTACCGGGTCTAGGAACGAGCCCAGCAGCTGTGTCGGCGACGGGCCGCTCTCCTGGGCGGGGCAGAAGAAGTCGCCCACCTTGTTCCAGAGCACGCCGCTTTCTTGGAAGTGGTGTCGGAAGAATGCGGACAGCGCCACCGAGTGCGCGTGCCTGCGGTCGATTCGCACGTTTTCCAGGGGAACGAAGGGCGTGGGCATCTTACCGCTGATCATCTCCTCGGGTCGCTGGTAGCGGAAGAGGTCGTGGGAACGCCGCATCGCGTGCGTGACGACCAGCGCCGCGGAACTGACCCGCCGTCCGGCACGGCCCGCGCGCTGCACGTAGTTGGCCGTGGTCGGCGGCATGTTCCGCATGAAAACCGCCTGCAGCTCACCGACGTCCACCCCCAGTTCGAAGGTGGTCGAACACGACAGGGCGTTCACTTTCCCCTTGATGAAGTCCTGTTGGATGGTGGCCGCCTCGGTGTTGGTCCACTGCGCGGTGTGTTCCTGGGCGTGGAGCGGGACCGGGTTCATGTTCTGGTACAAGTGGCGGTGGTGGTCCCGGTCCAGCTCGGGATCAGTGGGATCCATCGGAACGAGCTTGCCGGTGCAGTTCATCGTGGGACACACCCCGCGCACCGATACCGGGTTCGGCTTGCGGCAGGAATCGCATTCGAAAGGCGTGTTGTCCGGTCCCACCGGAGTGATACGGAGGAAGGTGTGGTCAACCTGGTACACCACACCGGTCTGCTTGGAGTTGTGCGTGGCCAGCCATCCCTGGGGTGTGTCACGGAGCAGAGCCCACAACTTCGCCAGGACCTCCCTGGGGTCAAGGTCGCAGCCGGTCTCCCTTAGCACTCGGGTGAGGTAGTCCAGGCGTCGGTTGTTCCTGGTCTTGGACGAAGGGGACCAGCTCAACTGCTTGCGTTTGCTGTGTGCTCCGTCGCCCCGCATGTAGATAGGGCCCAACCGTGGATCGAAGGCGGGATCGTTGGGCTTCACCCCGTCCGGCATGGTCACGACCCCTTGGAGCCGCACGGTGCGGACCAGCTCGCCCAGTAGGTCCCAGGCCTCCGCCATCTCCAATCCGAGAAGGCGGGCGGACCCCGGCGCCAGTACGTCCTCCTCCGGTCTGAGCATCTCCACCCGGATCAGCCCGCGACCTTCCAGAGACTGTCGTTCGGTGGTTGAGATCAGCTCGCTCATCACCCACAGCCCGGCTTCGCGCATTCTGGTCGTGTGGGAGTCCAGGTGACTGAAGCAGTGAGCCCGCTCGGCCGTCTCCATGGCCTTCTCGGTGGTGTCCCGGACAGACAGTCCACCAGGGACGTCCCCGGCTTCGAGAAGGCCCTGAAGTATCAGCCGCCGCCGTTGCAGTAACTGGTAGTCGTCCTCCAAACGAGGTGCGAAGTAGGCGGCTGCCTGGCGGCTGTCGCTGAAAGCGAGGAGTTTGCGTCCCCCGCCGGGCTGATTGGCGATTTCGGAGTCACTGTCTTCGGGAAGCGCCTGGTAGAGGGTGGTGGCGACCACCGTGGTAGCAGCGTCTTCACGGCTGCGGAAGCGTTTGATAGCGCCTACCCCGCGATAACCACAGGTGAGGCAGTGGGCGGTCCCCTTCTCGGAGGACCGGAACTGCTGAGCTGGACGTACTGCACGGTCCAGGCAGTTCGGTTGACAGGGGGAGTCGGGTTTCCCGGTCAGAGTCCCGCACCCCGTGCACAGATACCGCTCGGACACCTTGGCCGTGTCCTTCCCCGCCAAGGTGTCGTCGTCCTCGTCCATGGAGTCGACGGACTCTCCGAGGTGAAGCCAGACCACGGGCTCCCGATCCGTCCGCTGTGGAAGGAACCGGGACGGCTCCTCTTCCTTGTGGACCACCCCGACCAGGTAGGAGTCGCCACACCGCTGGCAGGCGGCCAACTCGAAGGTGGGTCGGCCGCAACCTGTGCGGGCACAGGTCTCGTGCCTGGCCAGGGAGACGTGCGGACGTTCGTTGTGAAGGCAGGCGAAGGCGCCGTCGGTAGCCCTGGTGAACAAGTGGTACCTGGCGGACAGCAGGGGAGTACCATCGGCTCCCCGCAATCGGCTGCCCAACGCCACCAAAGCCGTCAGAGCCTTGAGCCTCTCCTCCAAGACCGGCGGGTCGGTATCGGCGCCGAACACCCGATCGGCCAGGTCCGGAAGGGAGCAAGGGCCGCTGGCCAGTATTTCGCGTAACCGCCGCATCCTGATCTCCGCGGCGAGCAGGGCCGTGGGAGCCGCCGGATCCACCCCGTGGGAGAGGGCGGCGATCCCGGTGAGTGCTGGGCCCGGGTCGGCCTCGTCCAGCAGAGAGCTGTAGGCGGAGACGGGCAACGGGCCCCACTCCGGGAGCTCCTCGGCACTTCGCAGGGTGGCGCGGACCAGGTCCTGTTGTTCTGGTACCCCGTCCTTCCAGACGAAGGGGGAGTTGAAGAACAGCTTGCTCGCGAACGTCATCACCTCGGTCGCTTTATCGCCGACGGTCGCGCTGGTCGCGATGCACTGCAGCTTCCTGCGGGGCGCGACCCGGTCGCGCAGCCGGCGCAGGAGCATGGCGATCTCGGCGGCCTTGGCCCCGTCGTAGACGTGGGCCTCGTCCAGGGCGATGAAGCGCCAGTGCCCCGCGTGCGCGCCCTCGAACAGGTCTAGATCGTTGATGGGGGTTTGGTGTCCTGGTCAGTGGTCGTAGGCGATCAGGGACCGCTTGACCGGGGCACCGATCAACCAGTTGTGCCAGATCGCGGCGTTGAGCGCGCAAATCCTCTGACAGGTGCGCGCCCACAACCCTTCCGTGGTGCGGGCCGCGTGACGCTCCAACCCCAGCTGGTTCTTCAACGTCCAGATCACCGCCTCAACGCGTTGGCGCAGCCAGGAGGGGAACACCTTCACGTCGGGTTCGGGCTCATCCTCGCGGATCGGGCGGATGAGTAGATAACCCAGCTCAGCCGCATCAGCCTCGATCTTGGCTCCGGCGAAGCCCTTGTCACACACGATCGGGGCCGGCCCGGGAGCGCAGGCCTGAACGTGCAGCAGGTGCAGGGCCTGAGCACGCTCGTCCAGCTCTTTGGGATGAGCCAGGCTGAACGCGCACACCGCTCCCTCGGTGGTGGTGATGAGCATGAGCTTGGCGCCCCAGTAGAAGGCGTGGTGGGAGACGTCGCGTCCGTATCCGGCGATCTCGCCCAGCATGGAGCGGTTGACCGTGGTGCGCGAAGCACCGCAGCGCAGTGGGGTTCCGTCCATCAACCGCAGCCGCTCCCACCAGGTAGGCACGGCCCTGGCCAACCACATCGCTGCTGTGAACAGGGCCGGTGCCAG
This sequence comes from Nocardiopsis metallicus, assembly GCF_014201115.1. Lineage (GTDB taxonomy): Bacteria > Actinomycetota > Actinomycetes > Streptosporangiales > Streptosporangiaceae > Nocardiopsis > Nocardiopsis metallicus. The sequence continues at coordinate 2,259,672 of NZ_JACHDO010000001.1, read as the reverse complement.
ATCGCGCAGGTGGCGGTTGTACTCGGACTGGCCGGGCAGGCGGGGGAAGAGGTGGCCGATCCGGGCCGGTGCGGCGCGCAGCCAGTGGCGCTCTGAGTCATGGCGCAGCAGGACTTGGGCGATGGCCACGCACACGAGTTCTGGGTCGGTGAGCAGCCTTTTGGGGCCGCGTTTGCGGGGTTGTTCACGCGAAGGCAGGACGTGGTCGTCCAGATGGACGTAGAGTGCGGTCAGAAGGGCGTCAAGGTTGGTCGTCACACACCGATCCTTGACGCCCTTCGTCATGGGCGCAGGAGTTCCAGAAAACTCCCATCAACGATCTAGGTCCTTTGGGCGCAGGAGCAGGTACTCCAGCATCGCGTAGTTGGTCAGGAGCAGGTGTGGCGGGTTTTCCCGCATCTCCTCGCGGCTCAACAGCTCGTTGGGCAGGATCTCGGCCCCCGGGTGCAGCGACCGGAAGCTGTTGTGCGCGTCGTTGACGCTGTTACGGGTCTCACCGGTGTAGCGCCCGAAAGTGATGTGCGGGCTGCGCGCCAAGAGCCCTCGCAGCCGTTTGAGCTGATCGTTGGCGAGCGCGTTCATCGGGTAGATGAGCAGGGCGCGCACACCGGGACCCAGCTCTCCGCGTTCGTGCTCCTTCTCCAGGGTGTTGAGAATCGGCACCAGAAAGCTCTCCGTCTTCCCCGAACCCGTACCGGTGGCGACCACCAAGTTCCGCCCCGCCCCGACCTTGCGAATCGCCTGTTCCTGGTGCACGTACAGGGGCCGGTTCAGGTCCAGGGCGGCTGTGAATCCCTGGGTGAGCACCCCTTCCGCCATCAGCTGCCTCGGTGTCGCCCCGGTCGCATAGGCCGGGGTGACTTCCAACAGCGGTCCCTTACTCAGCAGCGGGCTTCTGTCGATCTCCTCGTTCAGCGCCCGGGCCAGTGCCCGGTCCCTGAGTGGGAGCAGTGACCGCAGGTAGCGGCGGTATCCCGCGCTGATCGCGGCGCCGACCGCCACCGGATCGAGGGTCTCCACGGTTTCGGTGCGCACACCTTCGGTACTCACACCCTGCTCCCTGCCTGTAGTAGTGCTCGCTCGGCCCCCGCAGCGGTGAGTTCGGCGAGCACGATGTCGAGGGCGACCAGCTCCGGTAGGCACTTGGCCAGCTCCGCCCAGAAACGGTGATGGCTCCTGGCGAGCCGGACACACTCCTCTGGGGGGTGGGGCCGGGCCGCCAGGCGTCCGTTGACGGCCAGGGCGAGGGAGAGCAGCGGCAGGTGACCGGGGTAGCGCTGGGCCAGGGTCCGGCGGTGGTCGAGCTCCCGCCGCAGGCTGTCACCCAGGGCGGGCACGAGCTCGGCGCAGGCCTGGAAGAGGGTGAGATCCACCCCGTGGCCGCCTTGGACGAAGTGCCTGCGGGCCTTCGGCGACAACTGGAAGCACCTGATCATGGCCGCCATGAGCACCCCCGGGTCGAGGAGCTCGGGGATGGGTGTGCGGGTGGGCGCGAAGGCCTCGTTCAGGTGTGTTCGCCAGGACTGGTTGAAGGAACTCGGACTGGCCAGCCGCAGTACCCGTTCGGCCCCGGGACGCGGCTGACCGACCAGCAGTGATACCGCGTCGGCGCCGCAGCGCCGCACGATCTCCGCCAGTGGGTCCGCCGCATCCGCCCCATCCACATGCGCGGAGCCGAACGGAGTACCCCGGATCCAGTCACGGGAGTGGAGCGCCGCGATCACGGGGTGCGCCTGCCAGGCCTGCGCGGCCTGCGCCGCTCCCGGTCGGAACCGGGGCGGCGAACTCACGGTACCGTTCAGGACCAGCTCCGGAACGCCTACACGGACTGGGGGCATCGACTCCAGGAAGTCCTCGAAGGAGAGGGCCTTCACGGTGGTGTGGGTTCGGGCGGGGGACGACGCCGACGGGCCGCGGCGGAAGCGGCCGAGCAGCGCGACCCGGCCGCGCAGAACCTCGGACGCCTCCTCGGTGAAGGCCCTGGGGAGCTGGCGTGTACGGGCTCGGTTGTGCGGGGTGATCACGTCGTCCACGGAACAGGCCGCCCCGCCCCCGGCGAGGAAGCGGCACAGCAGGTCCTCGTCCAGATCGGCGCTGTTCGGTCGGCCCGGCATCTCATACTCCAGGATGGTGCCGTCACCGCTGGTGGGCCATGAAGGCCACTGGCGCGCCCGCGCGGACCACGGGTCCACCTCCTGGAGCAGGACCCGGACCGGACCGCCGATCTCCGGGTGCTCCTCGGTGCACACGCGTCCGTTCCCGTCCACGCCGAGCAGCACGGGCGGGCGCCAGGGCGCGTACCAGGCATACAGGGCCGCCTCCATCTGGATGCCCGGGGTGACTCCGGTGAACTGGATGTACTCGTCCTCGAAACGCGCCTCCTGAGCCAGTGGTGGCGGGTTGACCTCGGCCACCCGGGTGACCCCCTGGGGGAGGACCAGCATGAGCTCGGTGTGGGAGTGCTGGGCGGCCGTCTCGCTCAGCCGGGCGACCGCGAACGCGTGCGTGTTGCCCGCGGACCGGCCCAAGGGGGTGATCTGCTGGAGTTCGGTGCTGTCCGCCGCGGCGATCATCAGTTGGGGGCGGGGCAGCCGACTCGTCTCGTCTGAGATCCGCACCGCCAGACCGGCGGCGCCGCGGAGCTCCTCGGGGGTGAGCTGGAGCGGTCGGTCGTGCCACGGGCCGTCATCGATCCGTACCTGAAGATGGGGCACGCTCACCCGGATCGGGAGCGCGCCGAACAGCGACTCCACTCTGCACCTGCGGGTGGTGCGGTGGGCGGAGAACGTCATCCGCGCGGGCTTCGCGGTCAGGGCCCCGGGCACGTGCAGCTGTGCTCGTCCGGGTTGGAGACCCTCGTACTCGAAGAGCCGCAGCGGTGGGTGCACGTGCACCTCCACCCCTTCAGCCAGGGCCACGGGCCAGCTCCGCTTGAGCCCTTCGGGGCAGCTGGCTTTGACGGTGAAGGTTCCCAGCCGTGGTTCCGGCAGGCGCTCCAGGGGTGAAACCCTGGTTCCGGAGGGGGCCTCGAAGGAGTATCGGAGGGTGAGGCCGCCACTCTGCCTGACCAGTACCTCCACGGTCCACGTCGTCGCGGGGCGTTCGGGAAGGACCAGTTCAGGTAAGGCGCTGTGGACCGGGGTGCCGTCCTCGTCCTCGACCCCGGGCAGAGCGGAACTCGCTTTCAAGGCCAGCCCGAAGCCGCCCGTCCCCCGGAACCGGTGGATCGGTCCCGCCGCCACCCGGATCCAGGAGTTGTCGTCGAGTTCCAGGAGTGAGCAGGTCCACCCGCCCCAGCCCGGCATGGACTCTGAGTACAGGGCGCGGACCCCGGTCGAACCCAGCAGCCGGTCGTTGGGGTGCAGGGCCCACAGCCGCCCCGTGGGCAGTTCCCGGTGCGGTCGGATCCAGCGGTGTGGTTCTGAGTCGGTGAACAGCAGTAGCTGGTCGTCTGCGGGCATGAGGTCGACCTGGTGTGCCTCACCTCCGGCGGGGCCGATCCGCAACGCCGCCGTGGGGGAGGACAGCGGGTGCACGGGGTGGTCGTCCCCGGCCTCGTCCTCCTCCGACACGCCCTGCGCCTCGATCCGTGTGCCGTCGGCGGTGCGCACCTGCCAGTGGGTGTGGGCCGGAAGGTGAACCACGACCTGTTCCCGCTCCCGGTCCAGCAGGAGACCGTGGTCGGGCCGCCGCGGCGCGGCACATCCGAGTGCGAATCTGCGGGCCAGGGCGTTGCGGGCCGGTTGGTCGAACCGCTGCGGCAGGTCGCCCTCGCCCATCGGAACACTCGTCTCTCCCCGTTCGAAGAGGCTGAGCACCCGATCGCTTCGCCGGATGGTCTCCAGGACGTGGTGCGCGTCCGAGGCCAGGAAGTGTCGCACGGGCGTGTCCAGCCGGGCCCTCCGCCCGCTGCTGTCGTTCACCCAGACCCGGAAAGCCTCGGCGTCGGTGAACAGAGTCCGCTCCCTGTAGTCGAGGAGCAGGTCGAAGAAGTCGTCGAGGCAGTGCGTGGGGATCCCGGCGTGCAGGAGTGCGGCGGCGACGTACTTGTTCCGCTTCCTGGTCCCCGGCACCGCGTCGGGCAGCCCGATCCGCCGCAGCGAGAGCAGGAACCCCTCGCCCCAGGCCCTGGCGGGTGACTGCTTCTGTTTCAGGTGAGACTGAACCCCGGTGAACTCCCAGAGGTGGTCCCAGAAGGTTCCCGCGGCGTAGGTCTCGACCGCGGCGCCCACCGTGACCAGGGCCGTGCACGCCGGCCACCGTTGGATCCCGGGTGCCTCGCCATGGCAGATCTCCCGAACGAAATGGCGGCCCAAAGCATGCGCGAGTTTCCGGAGGTCGGTCGACCGAACGGGTACCTGGTAAACGAGGCTTGCCTTGTTGGCTTTCGGTCGCAACCGCGATTCCTGGTCGCGTAGAAATCCGGGTATCTCCGCATAGGGCATAGGAGATATTTCGGTGGGGCTGGGTTCTGCCATGGCCGCCTCCGGCGATATCTGGAGGTTTCCTCCTCCCTTTTTAGGCTAGGGAGTTGGTGGTAGGGTGTCAATCCATGTTTTTGTTTATTCTTTCATGGGTTTGGCTTTTGCTGACTCCGGGTTCCGCTGTGCGGGTTCCCGGGGCTCGACCGGTTGTTACTGGGTGCGGGTATGCGGATGGCCGGGTCCGGCCACTGATCGAGGTAAATAAGAGACCAATGACGGTGACAAAAAGTCGGAGAAGGCGCATACTCGGTGGTGGCAATGCTGGATTCCTGGGGGTTTGCCATGGCCGCGCGCAGAAGCTCGGATGACGGCTCTTATCTTTCTGGAGGGCGCCAGGTCGCGGTTGTCGATCTGATGATCAATGGCCTCCTGGGGAAAGGTGACGAGCTGGTTCTCGGAGTCATCGGTGAAGATGGCGAGAAAGCCGAAAATATCGCTCGCCTGACCTCCGAGGGTCAGATCATGCTGGCCGACAAACGAGTATTTGTTTCCCCGCACAAGGCAGCTCATGAGGCGACGGGAGAGGCCGGCATCGACGGATGGTCGACCTGGGTGCGATGCAAGGACGGCAAGACCCTGGACGACCTTCGTCAGACGTTCCTTGAGAAGCAGGCCAAGAAGGAGCGCAAGGAGGAGGGCAACGGTCACCTGGCCCTGGCGCTGGAGCGACACAAGCGCCTCAAGCAGGCCCGCGCCCGTGCGGACGAGCACGCGCCGGAGAGCGTTCCCGTCCAGGAGCTCATCGGGCTCTGGGGAGCCACGCGCAGAGGCCAGGGGCTCATGCAGCTGATCGAGGTGGACCTGGCCAACCACGGCCTGACGACGCGGCCCGGCCTGATGGAGGCCCGGCCGGGTGACGCGATCAAGCTGGTGCACACCCTGGAAGGGCACGATCACCTGAGCCCCACGGTGGGTGCCCTCCCGAGCGCCAGGGTCAAGGTCCAGACGGTTCGGGAGAACGCCGGTGTCCAGGAGGCCCTCACGATCATGTTGCTCAAGGACTACTCCCAGGTTCCGGTCCTGAGCAAGAACAAGTCAGGTGTGCTGCGCGGGGTGGTGACCTGGAAGAGCCTTGCCAGGGCGATGAACGTGGATCCGAGGTGTTCCCTGAGACAGGCGACGGAGCCCTGTGACCCGGTGGAGTCCCACCGGGAACTCCTGGACGTCATTCCGGAGATCCAGGACCGGGGGTTCGTGCTCGTCAACGGGGAGGACGGCCGGATCAGCGGGATCGTGACCACCACCGACGTGGCCCAGCGCTACAGCGACGCGGCCATTCCCTTCCTGCTCATCGGGGTCATCGACACCCTCCTGCGCCGCACCATCGCGGAGAACGTCCCGATGGCTCTGATCAACAAGTTGTGCGCCGCGTCCGAGCAGGGGAGGCCGGAACTGAAGTCGGTCAACAACCTCACCATGGGCGACTACAAGAGGGTGCTGGAAAGCCCCGAAGCGTGGGAGCGCCTGGGGTGGCCCCTCGACCGTGCGGCCTTCATCAAGCAGCTCGACGCCATCGTCACCATCCGCAACGACGTCATGCACTTCAACCCCGACCCCCTCCCCGAAGGCTGCGTGGTTCAACTGAAGAGCATGATCGCTCTCGTCCGCGACCATGGCGGGGTCTGAGACGGAGCGCTCGTGGGTGGTTGCTCCCACTTTGTAGCCTGCTTGTTCCCCGATTCCGGACAACTGCTCCCAACGCCCTCGCGTCACCACTGTGGCGCCTGTAGCTTCTGGGTGCGGAAGGCAACAACGAGAAAACGGTGCGGATGGACAGCGAACCCCGGGAGATCAGGGACGAACTCCGTGGACGCCTTGAGGCCTGGCGCGAGGAACTCCTCGACCTCAGTAGGCGCAACAGACTGCTCAACTTCCGGCACACCAAGGCCTCGACCCTGGCGATCCACGAACCCGGCTACATGGACCTGCTGGGCAAGCTGGCCCGCGGCCTCGAATTCGCTCTGCTCCCCTCGAAGAAGGACAGCGAAGCGGAGAGCGAGGAAGCGGCGGAGGGCGCCGAACCGACCCGGTCTCCTGCTCTCCGCAGCCCACGAGCTGGGATCCGCACCCAGCGCGCCTACCAGGAGGATCTCGATCGGGCACTGGCCCGGCTGCGCAAACAGAGCCGCACCACCGAGACCGAGACGGGTATCTGGATCCTCTACCTCGGTGTGGGCTTCCTGCGTTGGAAGGGCCCGAGCGAACAGGACCATTCCGAGGCCCCGCTGCTGCTCGTCCCGGTGGAGCTGGAGCTCACTGATCGGGGCCGGTATCGCCTGGTCGCCTCCAACGCCGCCGAGCCGCTGCTCAACCCCGCACTGGGCATCAAGCTCCAGGAGTTCGGCATCGACTGGGGCGTCGTCGAGGACGTGCCCCTGGACGAACTGGAGCCGCTCTTCGCGGCGGTGCGCGAGTGCGTCGGTGAACAGCGCTCCTGGTCGGTGGAGGAGAACGTCGTCCTGGCGCCCTTCACCTTCCACAAGGAGACGATGTACCGGGACCTGAAGGACAACGAGGAGGCCATCCTGGGCCACCCGATCGTCCAGGCGGTCGCCGCCGCCCCGGAGAACCACATCAGCGCGGCCACCCTGGAGTACGACCTCCAACCCCTGGAACTTCTCGACCATCAGCAGGAACCCGAGATCGCCCCCCTCGTCCTGGACGCGGACGCCTACCAGCGGCGTGCCGTGGCCGCGGCCCTCGACGGGCGCAGCTTCGTCCTCGACGGCCCTCCGGGAACCGGCAAGAGCCAGACCATCGCCAACCTCGTGGCCGCGCTCATCGGGGCGGGGCGTACCGTCCTGTTCGTCAGCGAGAAGGCCGCCGCCCTGGAGGTCGTCCAGTCACGCCTGGTCGGCATTGGTGTCGACATCGCCGCCCTGGCCCTGCACGACGGCAAGACCAGGGGCGGTGCCATTGCCAAGTCCCTGGAACGATCCCTACACGCCGACGTGCGCGCCCTCCCGGTCAACCTCGCCGACGAACGCGACAAGGCCCGTGCCCTGCGTGCACGCCTGTCCGAGCACGCCGAGGCCGTCAACGAGATCGACCCCCGCATCGGCCTTTCCCTCAACCAGGCCATGGGGCGCATCGCGCTCCTCTCCCAGGGGCTGCCCGCCGACACGGAGCTAGGCATGGTCGACCCGGCCCCCAGCCTCTTCGACCGTCAGGGCCGGGAACGGATCGTCGACACGGCCCGCTCCATGACGCACGTGTGGGATCTGATCACCGCACCCGAGGAATCTCCCTGGCACGGCATCCGTCAGGCCAACACTGCCCAGGAAACTCTGGACGCGGCCCTCACAGCACTCAACGAGCTCGCCCGGCACCACGGCACGCTGCGGCGGATCACCGGGGGACAGCGGCCCGACTCCCCAAAGGCCGCACGGCGCTGGCTGCCCCTACTGCGAATCCTGGCCGAACGCGACGACGTCCCCGAACTCTGGCTGGTCTGCCCCGACCTCGAAGCGGACGTCGTGCCCCGGGTGAACGAGGTAGCCGACCGGCTCACCGGTCTGGCCTGGCTGCGGGAGCGGACCGATTTCGACTGGCGTTCGGTCAAGGACCTGCCCACCTTGGCCGAGCTGGACACCGAGACCGCACCCGACCAGGGGTGGGGCGTCGCCTCACTCGAACCGCTCACCGAACAGCGCGCCGAAGACGCGGTGCGGCTGTGCGCGGACTGGGCTCAGCGCCTGGCTGGGGCCGACATGACTCTGACTGAGGCCGCCCACCGGACCGGTATCCCCGCACCGACGGAACAGGACTCGGCCCTGCGCCTGGCCTCCGTCCTGGCCGAGATCGCCTCGGGGGCCCACCCGCTCCCGCACTGGCTGACCGAGACCCCACCGGAACAGGTGGGCCACCTGCTCACCTCCTTCGCTCAGCACCGGGACCGCCTGACCGAGAGTCGCCCGCGCGCCCGGGAACTGTTCCACGACGGTGTCCTGGAGCAGCACGACATCAGGGCCCTGGCCAACCGGCTCAGGCTCTGGCAGTACACCGGCCAGCTGGTCACGCAACGCCCCGCGGTGCCCGCGTACTGGCTCACCTTCCGTGATTTCCAACCCCTGGTCCGCGAACCCGTGCTTGCCGCCTGGGACCGCTGGCAGACGCGCCGGTTCGCCCTGCAGGACCTGGGCCGACTCACCGACCTGACGTGGAAAGAGCTGCCCGGTTTCGAGGCCGACGACCCCACCACGGCGGTCGCCGAGTTGGACACGGGGGCACCGCCGAGCGCGCCCGCAACGACGCCCGTTTCTTCGGCGGCTGGGCCACCCGGTTGACCGAGGTGACGGTGGTGTCGGACTCGATCGCCCAGGCACTCGCCTGCCCGCCTCCCCGCCACCCCCACGAGGTCCAGCTCCTCCTCGAGGCCGCCGTCGGCCTGGGCGCGGCGGTTCGACCCCTTCCCGCCTGGTTGGGCGAAGAGGCGGCGCGGGCGGCGCAGACCAGCGTGGACCACGCCGAAGCGGCGGTCGCCGAACTCCGCGAGGCCCGTGCTGCCGCCGCTGACCTGTTCGGACCCGCGACCCCTGAACAGCAGGGACTGGAAGAACTCCACCAGCGGCTGTCCGGCTACGGTCGCCTCGACCGGCTGGGTTCCGCCTTCCGCGAGGACAAGCGCCGGGCCGCCACTCTGACGGTCAACGGCTCCTGGGACAAACGGGTACCCGACCGTCTTCCTGAGGCGATCCGCTGGCAGCGTGCTCACCGCCTCCTGACCGAGAACTCCGCCGACTACCAGGCACAGCTCGGACAGCACTGGCGGGGCGAGGAGACGGACTTCGCCGCCGTGCGATCCAGCCTCCACACGGCGGCCCAGCTCCGCCGGCTCCTCCCGGAGGAGGGACGTAGCGGACTGCGCCGCTTCCTCTACCAGGACCAGGCCCTGGACAGCCGGACCGTCGCCGGGGCGCGCGCCGCCCAGGACGAACTGTCCCCCTGGGAAGAGGCTGCCCGCCAGCTCCTGCCCCCGGCCGCGGCGCTGTTCGAGCGGCCCCTGGAACAGGCAGCGTCCTGGCTCACCGCCGCGGCGGCCCGTCTCGACGCCGACGCGGACCTGGCCGACGTCCTCACCCCCGTGATCGGCGCACCCGTGTCCACGGGAACCGCGCGGGCCGTCCGCGACTGCGCCCTGCGGGCCCGTGACGCCGACCGGGAACTGCGTCGGCATGAGACGGTCGACCAGGCCGTGCTCGGGAACTACCGGGAACTGCTGGCGGAGCAGACCCGTCAGGGACTGGTCGAGGATCTGGACTGGGCGGAACGTGTCTCCCAGGAGCTGCGCGCCCTGACCGAACCCGTTCTGGGACCGGACTGCCTGGACATCGCCGGGATCGACTCTCTCCGGGCCCAGACCTCCGGGGCGAACGGCGGTGAGGTCAGCGAGGCCGGTACGGGCAGCACCGACCAGACCAGTGTGGGGAGCCAGGGAAAGGTCAGCGGCGCTCTCGGCCGAGCTTGCCAACGGGACCGCTCCCTGGCCGCCTCGCTCAGCCACGGCGGTACCTGGCACGGTGGACTCACCGACCGTATCGGTGACGCTCAGCGCTGGTACGAGGACCACCAGGCTCTCTGGGGCCAGGCCGCGGTACTGGGCAGGGCGTTCGGTCGTTACTGGCAGGGTGAGGAGACCGACACCGAGGTGCTGACGGCCGCCCTGGACCGGGCCGTCCGGTGTCGCGCGGAGCTGGGTGAGGACGAACGCTCAGCGCTTGCCGCCTTCCTGGACGACAGCGACCTCACCGACCTCCAGGAGGACCTTGACCAGGCCTCCCGGACGTTGTCGACGTGGGCCAACGAGCTGATCGCGTTTCCGGGCGGTTCCGCCCAGGCCCGCGACCTGGCTCCGGCTGCTGCGCTGTCCTGGCTCCGGCAGGTCCGTGTCCGGATGGAACGCTTGCGTGAACTGCTCAGCCGGTTCCGGCGCGACACCGGCATGGACGTGTCGGCCGCCGAGGCGGACAGGAACATCAACCTCGCGCGCTATCGGGACACCGCCGAGACCGAACGGGAACTGCGGGAACAGGACGATCTGAAACTCCTGGGCGGGCTCTACCAGATCGAGGGTGACCTCGGGGAAACGCTCCAACAGGCCCTGTCCTGGACTCGCCGTGCCCGGCGCCTGATCGACGACGCTGTGGGAACCGCCGCCCGCGAGTGGCCCGCAGGGGCGGTTCCGGCCCTGCGCGTCAAGTGCGCACCGGACGAACTCGGACGAGCGATGGACGACTGGGAGCTGGCGGTCGAGGTCTTCGCCGACCTGTTCGACGAACTGATCCGTCCGATCATCACCGGTCGGCTCTCCGGCGATCTGGCCGAGGCCGAACGGTTCCTCTTCGTGCTGCGTGAGGACAGCTCCTCACTGGAACGCTGGAGCACGGCCCTGACCGGGCTGGAAGCCGTGCGCTCCCACAGGTTGGGACCGCTCCTGGAGCGCTACGTCGGGTTGGGCGGGGACCCCGAACGCTGGCCGGACGCGGTGGAACGCGCCGTCCTGCGGGCCTGGACCGACCGTCGGCTCCGCGAGGACACAAGGGTGCGCAGGGAGCCCGGGCCGGTCCGGGACAACGAGGTCCGGGACTTCCGCCGGCGCGACCTCGAACTCCACACCTGGGCCAGGCAGGAGGTGCTCCACCAGTGGTCCGAACGCCGGCCACCGGTGGCGTCCTACTCCCCGGGCCTGGGGGTGATCCGCCGGGAGGCGGAGAAGAAGCGCCGCCACATGCCGGTGCGCAGGCTCATGGAGGAAGCGACCTGGGAGGCCCAGCGCCTCACCCCCTGCCTCATGATGAGCCCGCTCACCGTGAGCATGTTCCTGCCCTCGGACATCGAGTTCGACGTGGTGGTCTTCGACGAGGCGTCCCAGGTGAAACCGGCCGATGCGATCAACTGCATCTACCGGGGCAGGTCGCTGATCGTGGCCGGTGACCAGAAGCAGTTGCCGCCCACCGGTTTCTTCGACCGGGCCACCACCGACGACGAATGGGACGAGGAGCAGCAGGAGACCTACGAATCCCTGCTGGACATGTGCAAGGCCAGCGGCCGGATGCGTGACATTCCGTTGCGCTGGCACTACCGCAGCCGCCACGAGGACCTCATCGCCTTCAGCAACCGGAAGTTCTATGAGGGTGAACTCATCACCTTCCCCGGGGCGCACCTGCGCGACGAGAACACCGGGGTGGGCTTCGTCCGGGTCGAGAACGGTGTCTACGACCGGGGCGGTGCCCGCAACAACCGGGTCGAGGCCCGCAAGGTCGCCGAGCGGGTCGTCCACCACTTCCGGACCCGCCCCGGACAGACCCTGGGCGTGGTCGCCCTGTCTCGGGAACAGGCCAACGCCATCGAGGACGAGGTCGCCAAGGCCAAGGACGAGCACCCCGAACTGGGAGCGATGTTCGACGAGGGCCGCCTTGGCGGGTTCTTCGTCAAGAACCTGGAGACCGTCCAGGGCGACGAGCGCGACGTCATTATCCTGTCCGTGGGGTACGGGCCCGCGGCTGACGGGGTTATTCGTCGCAATTTCGGTCCGATCAACCGCGCGGACGGCTCACGGCGGCTCAACGTCGCCGTCACCCGTGCCAAGCGCCGGGTCGAAGTGGTCAGCTCCTTCTCCGCGGACGACCTGCGGGTCGGCCCGGACGACGCCGAAGGGCTGCGACGGCTGTGCGAGTACCTCCGCTACGCCGAACAGGGCCCGGCTGCTTTGGAGGCACAACCGGTCGCCGGACACGCCGCTGACGCCGACACCGAGAGCCCTTTCGAGGACTCCGTGCTCGACACCCTGCGGGGCTGGGGGTACGAGGTCCAGCCCCAGGTGGGCGTGGCGGGGTACCGCATCGACCTCGGCGTCATCGACCCCGAACTGCCCGGCCGGTACGTGATCGGCATCGAGTGCGACGGCGCCATGTACCACTCCTCCAAGGTCGCCCGTGACCGCGACCGCCTGCGCGACGGCGTGCTCAGTGGCCTGGGCTGGCGTCTGCACCGCATCTGGGGCACCGACTGGTACCGGGATCGCGCCCGGGCGCAGGAGCGGCTGCGCGAGGCGGTGGAGGCCGCAGTGCTCGCCGCCCGATCAGCGGTGGAATCTCCGGAGTTCGACGCCCGGGAGGGCCAAGGCACTGGCACCGTGGGCCTGACCCCCGACCTGGTCACGGTCCCCGACGAGGCGGCTCGGACCCGGGCCGCGGAGCAGGCCAGCCAACAGCGCCCCGACTGGCTGGTCGACTACGAGACCCACAATTACAAACCGCACGATGAGGCGTACTGGTACGAACCCAGGAGCGCGGAAGCCCGCCCCTACATCGCGGGGCTGTTCATGCTGATCGTCGAGCACGAGAGCCCGGTCGAGGTCAACTGGCTGTACCGCAAGACGATCGACTCCCTGGGCGGAGAACGGCTCGGCCGCACCATCAGGGCCAATTTCGACGTCACCCTGGAGCACCTGCTGCGCAAGGAAAAGCTGTGGCGTGACGGCGACACCATCTGGTGGCCTGGGGGCGGAGTGGAGGTCCGCTGCCCCAATGGTTCGGTCGTCCGCAGGATCAACGAGGTGCCCCCGGTCGAACGGCAGCAGGCACTGATCCTGCTGGTTCGTGACTCCACCCGCATCACCCGCCCGGACCTGCTCCGAGCCATGCGGGAGACCTTCGAGTGGGGCCGCAGCGGCAAGGACATCACCCAGGCCTTCGAACAGGACCTGGAGACGCTGCTGGCCAAGGGCACGTTGATTGAGGAGGGCGACGTCATCCGCTCCGGAACCTGATGCCCTGTCCTGAGGGATCAGGGGGAAGGCTGGGTGAGAGACCGGGCATACGCACGGAAACCGGTATCGGCTTGTTTCTCACACTCGGTCAACGCCCGGGGGTCGCACGGCGTCACCACTGTGGCGTGTGCGCCCCTTGGTCGTCGAGGAGCCGCTGTGGCGGTCGGGAGAGGGCCCCGCCGCCCCCGACTCCGTCATGGAAGGCATCACGATGTTCAGCCAGGGCCACCTGACCCGAGGCCACGGGGCCGACCCCCGACGGATGACGTTCGCCGTCGTGGACCTGGAGACCACCGGCCTGCACCCCGAGGCCGGGCACCGGATCTGTGAGGTGGCCGTCGTGCGCATGCGCGGCGACGGCACCGTCATCGACGAGTACTCCACCCTGGTCAATCCCGGTATGCCCCTGCGCAACTCCGAGTTCCACGAGATCACCGACGCCCAGGTCGCGCACGCCCCCGTGTTCGCCGACATCGCCGGTGACCTGGTCGCCTACCTCTCCGACGCCGTGGTCGTCGCGCACAACCTGCCGTTCGAGGAGGGCTTCCTGAAGGTGGAGTTCGGCAGACTCAACGTGAGCGCCCAGGGGCTGCCCGGGCTGTGCACGCTCCACACCCTGCGCACCCAGCTGGACCGGTACGGCTACAAGCAGAACCAGCTCTACCAGCTGATGACGGGGGAGTGGATGCGCGGCCAGCACCACGCCCTCGCCGACGCCCGTCACCTGGCCCGCATGCTTTCGGTCCTGCTCAGCGAGAGCCCTCAACCGCTGGCCTGGGCGGGGGCCAACCCCATGGCGGCCCCGCCGTTGCCCCGCACCGGACGTATCGCCCCGCGCACCTTCGGGCTGCGCAAAGGCCAGGAGGGATGGCTGGCCAACGTCGCCGCCGGCCTGCCCGACATGAACCCCTCGCCCCACCCGCACCCCCAGGGGGTGGCCACCTACCGTTCCGCGCTCGGCCACGCCCTCGCGGACGGCAGGATCGTCGGGGAGGAGGCCCACCACCTCGCTGAACTCGCCACCGCGGCCGGGCTGACCCAGACCACCATCCGGCAGGTTCACGAACAGGTCCTGCTCGAAGCCCGTGCCCGGGCCGAGGCCGACGGCGTGGTCACCAGCACCGAGCTCCGGGAACTGGAGAAGGCTGCCCGCAACCTCGGCGCCGGGCACGCCATCAAGGACCTGCTCTACGTCGCCGAACAGGAGAAGGCCCGCAAGAACGGCCCGCTCAAGGGCTGGCGGATCGTCCCGGTCGGAGACTCCCCGGCGATCAGCGCCGTCATGGACCACGCCGTGTCCCAGGGCGCGGCGGCCGGGGTGAAGATCACCAAGACTGTCCGCCTGGTGATCGCCGAGGCCGGAACCACCGACCCCAAGATCGAACGCGCCCAGCAGGAAGGCCACCGGGTGGTAACCCCGGCCCAGGCCTGGGACGTGCTCCGCGCCGCCTCGGACCGCCGCGAGGCCGGGCTCTTCGCCGACAGCGGCAGCGCCCAGGCGGCCGCGCAGATGAGGTCCGACTCCGCCGAACAGGAGGAGAAACGCCCCTGGCAGAGCTTCTGGCGCCCCCAGGAGCTCGGTCCCGGTGAGTACCACCAGAGGTTCGTGGCGCCCTTCGAAGAGCGCGATCGTGCCCGGTCAGGGGCCGCGGCGTCGTCTTCCACCGCGGCTCAGGCCGAGCGGAAGGGGTGCTGCGCCGGTTCGCTCTTGCTGTTCATGGCCACCGGTGCCGCCGTGACGACCACGCTCACCCACCTCTGGCCGCTCTGACCCCCTGTTGTTCCCCACCTGGTCACCACGCGGAGCGGCTGGTCTCAGGAGTCCTGCTCCGGGGCCAGCGCTCCCGAGGTCAGACCTTCGCGGGTCAGCTCGGCGGCCCTGTCGGCCAGAGTCGACAGTTCACGGGCGCGGCGTTCGAACTCTCCCAGGGCGCGGAAGGCAGCACCGTAGCGGCGCTGCTCCTCCGGTTCCAGCTTCGGGACGCGGGCGGCGCGGGCGTCGGTGCGGTAGGTGCCGCTGGCGCTGGTGGAACGCCGGGTGTTGGCCGCGGCGGTGAGGAAACCGTTGAGGAAGTCCGAATCCAACCGCTGGTCCACCGCCCGCGGTTTCTCTCCGTCCAGCTGGACCAACCCCGCGTCGACCAGGTCGCCGACCCGTACCTGCTGTTCTAGGCGCTCCGCCGTACCCGCGTGCACGATGGGCAGCAGCTGGGCCAGCTCCCCGGTCAGCCGCTCCAGGTCGGCGCGCACCTCGGCCAGGGCTTCGGGGATCTCGGCCAGGTCCGGGGCCACGTGCCGGGCGGGAGACAGATCGACCTCCTCGGCCAGAAGGTCGATCAGCGGTACCTCGGCGCCCGGGCTGTCGGGCAGCTGCCAGGGCTGGTCGGGGTCGGCGCCGGTCAGGTCCCACATTCGCACAGCCGTGGCCGCGTCCTCGCGTTCCAACGGTCTGCGCAGCAGCCACAGGTGCACCTGCTGGGAGTGGGAGGAGGCCAGACCGGCGGGTAGGGCGATGACGTCGGTCAGCAGACCCCGGCGTACCAGCTCGGCGCGGATCCGCCGCCCCGTCCTGCGGTAGGCGCAGGAGGTGGACAGCACCACGGCGGTCTGGCCGCCGGGTGCGGTGTGTGCGTAGGCGTGTTGGAGCCAGGCCAGTTCGCCTTCGGCCTTCGGCGGCAGGGCCAGTTCCCAGCGGGGGTCCATGAGGAGTTCCTCCCGGCCCCAGTCCGTGGTGGCGGGCGGCGGGTCGCACACCACCAGCTCGGCCTGTTCCCCCGGCCAGCGGTCCTCGCGCAGCGAGTCCCCGGTGGCGAACTCGGCGTCGGTGAGCCCTTCGATCCGGGCACGTGCGGCGGCGAAGCGCACCGCGTCCGGGTCGGTGTCCTGACCGCGTCGCCGCGCCTGCGGAGCGCCCACGGACAGCAGTAGCGCCCCGCTGCCGCAGGCCGGATCGAACACACTGGCCGCGTCGGTACGGGTCAACGCGGTCACCGCCCGGACCAGGCGTGCGGTGGAGGTGGCTGCCGTCCCGGCCCGCTCACTGGAGTTCAGGAACCGTTCGGCCAGCGCCCGCGAGACCTCGGCAGCGGAGGTCTCCTGGACCAGTTTGTCGGCCTGCTCGACGGCGGCCGCGCTCAGCTCGCCCGACCCCCGAGCGGGGTCTTCCAGGTATTCGGCCAGGTCGGCCAGCCCGGTCAGCATGTTCCCC
Organism: Nocardiopsis metallicus; assembly: GCF_014201115.1. GTDB lineage: Bacteria > Actinomycetota > Actinomycetes > Streptosporangiales > Streptosporangiaceae > Nocardiopsis > Nocardiopsis metallicus. The sequence goes on along the minus strand of NZ_JACHDO010000001.1, from coordinate 2,243,210 downwards.
GGGTGGTCGCCGCGCAGGGTGTGCCAGAGGCGTACTTCGGGGGATTCCTGGGCGCCCTTGTTCTGGCTCTCCAGCCAGGTCCGCACCTGAGCGAGGGGGAAGAGTGGGCTGGAGGAGGTGCCCCCGCTAGGGGCGGGGAAGTTGTCGTGGCGGCGCCGCCAGTTGGACACGGCGGCGCGGGTCACCCCGGCCAGCCGGGCGATGTCGGCGGCGGTGATCTGCTGCTCGTCGGTACTGGCCTGGGCACGGGAATCCATGGAGGTCACAGTACACGGATGCTGCTCCCAACCCCAGGCCTGGCCTGTTGGCCGCGTTAACGACCGGGGTGGGTTGGGTGGCGGGGCGGGGTGAACGCAGTGCCGTTCGGGACAGGAGTCGGCCGGTGTGTCATCCGAAAGGGTGCCGGGTGCGTCTTCTGGGGGTAGGGGGACAGTGGTGGGCTCTGATGGCCCGGCAGGCTTCCTGTCCCGATGGGTTGTCGTGCCACCAACTCACATGTATGTTTGCTATGTAAACAGCTTGCATGGTGGATCGAGAAGATACCTGTGCACGTGAGGCGAACGTGAGCGCCACCCCTGGGAGGATGGGGCGGCGCTCCCGCAGGGCGCACGGACACGCGGGTCGAGAGTGTGAGGGCACAGTGATGCAACGGCAGATCGTGGCGGACCGGTTCCGCCTGAAAGAGATCATCGACCGCGGCAACATGGGCGAGGTGCACCGCGCGGAGGACCTCGAGACGGTACTGGACGCCAAGGACCACGAGGTCGCCCTCAAGCTGATCCTGCGCCGCCGCTCCGGAGCCCCCGTCGACCCCCGGGACAAGTCGGTCCGGCGGTTCGCGCGCGAGGTCGCCATCATGCGCAAGCTCGACCACCCCCGCATCCCCAGGGTCATCGACGGCGGCGTGGACGACACCGACGGCGACCACCTGCCGTACCTGGCCATGGAGCTCCTGGACGGGCACACCCTGCGCGACCTCAACGACGATGCGCCCCAGCTGCCGGTCTCGTGGGCGGCCGCGTTCGGGGCCCAGATGGCCGACGCCCTCTACGCCGCCCACGCCGAAGGGGTCATCCACCGCGACCTCAAACCCGCCAACGTGATGGTCACCCGCGGCGGCCTGGTCAAGGTACTGGACTTCGGCATGGGCCTGATCGTCGACGACCCCGACGCCACCAAGCTCACCAGCACCCACACCACCGTGGGCACCGCCCGCTACATGGCCCCCGAACAGTTCGAGGGCGGCAAGGTTTCCCGCGCCGCCGACCTCTACGCGCTGGGCTGCGTCCTCTACGAACTCCTCTCGGGTGCCCCGCCCTTCGACGGCGCCACCAACTTCGAGCTGGGCTACAAGCACAACAACGACGAGGTCCCACCCCTGGGGCTGCTCCGCAACGACATTCCCAGCGAGCTCACCTACCTGCTCGAACAGCTTCTGCAGAAGAAGCCCGCGAACCGCCCGGTCAACGCCGCCGAGGTGCGCCAGGCCCTTCTAGCCGTCGTTACGGACGAGGGCGAGGTCTCCGGCTGGGCCGACTTCGACCCGCGCGCCCACCTACCTTCCGCCGTCCCGGCCGCGGTCCTGACCGACCCCGCCGGGCAGCGCCCGCACAACGCGCCCCTGGGCGTCATGGACGTCTTCTCCCTGCACGACCAGCTCATCGGCGACTACCGGGACTTCACCGAGGGCGGCACCACCATCCGCGACGACCGGATCGCCCAGTTCCTCAAGGAGGACCTGGACGGCAAGTCGCAGTGGCCCGACCCCTGGCTGTCCCTCAACCCCTTCTTCGCCTCCGGCGGGACCGTCCCCGAACTCGTCAGCGAGGGGCTGCTGCACGCGGAGGCCGCCCGCATCTTCCAGGCCAAGAAGAAGGAGGGCAGCACGGTCTGCGACGGCAAACCGCTCACCCTCCACCGCCACCAGCGCGAAGCCATCGAGGCCGCCCGCACCGGCCGGTCCTACGTGCTGACCACCGGCACCGGCTCCGGTAAGTCGCTGTCCTACATCGTCCCGATCGTCGACCGCGTCCTGCGCGAACGCGACCGCGAGAAGGCCGAGGGCCGCCGGACCAAACGGGTCCGCGCCATCATCGTCTACCCGATGAACGCCCTGGCCAACAGCCAGATCAAGGAACTCACCAAGTTCCTGGTCGACGGCTACGGGGCGGGCCGCGAACCGGTCACCTTCGCCCGCTACACCGGCCAGGAGAGCGAACAGACCCGCAAGAACCTGCGGGACGACCCGCCAGACATCCTGCTCACCAACTACGTGATGCTCGAACTGATGCTCACCCGGCCGGGCGACCGCAAGTCCCTCATCAAGATGGCCAGCGGCCTGGACTTCCTCGTCTTCGACGAACTCCACACCTACCGGGGCCGCCAGGGCGCCGACGTGGCCATGCTCATCCGCCGCGTCCGCCAGGCCTGCGACGCCCCCGACGTCCAGTGCGTGGGCACCTCCGCCACCATGTCCTCCGAGGGCACCACCGAGGACCAGCGGCAGACCGTCGCCGAGGTCGCCACCAAGATCTTCGGCACCGAGGTCCGCCCGGACAACATCATCACCGAAACCCTCGTGCGCGCCACCGCCGAGGGCGACGCACCGGTCCCGGCCGAGCGCCTGAGGGCCCCCGACGCCCCGCGCGCCTACAACGACCTGTACCAGGACCCCCTGGCCCGGTGGATCGAGTCCACGTTCGGGCTGACCACCGACCCCGCCGGCAGGCTCGTCCGGCAGCGCCCCACCAAGGTCGAGGACGCCGCACAGGAACTGTCCCGGGACACCGGTGTGCCCGAGCAGCAGTGCGTGGAGGCGATCCGCCGCACCCTGGAAGCGGGCGCGGAGGCCTTCCACCCCGGCAACCGCCGCCCCCTGTTCGCGTTCCGCCTGCACCAGTTCCTGTCCAAGGGCGACACGGTCCACGTCACCCTGGAGGACCCCGAGACCCGCCACCTGACCCGCGAGTACCAGCTGGAGCGCCCCGGCCACGACGGACACGTCCTGCTGCCGCTGTCCTTCTGCCGCGAGTGCGGTCAGGAGTACATGACCGTCTGGCGGGTGGAGAAGCCCACCGGAACCGTCTACCAGTCCCGGCGCGACACCACCGCCAGCTCCGACGGGGCCTCCGAGGGCTACCTGTACGTCTCCCCGGACTCTCCCTGGCCGGAGAGCCTGGAAGCGGTCCTGGACCGCAACCTGCTGCCCGAGTCCTGGACCGAGGCGGACGACAACCACCAGGTGAGCGTCCGCAAGAACTACCGCAACAACGTTCCGCGCGCCGTCACCGTGGACGTGCTGGGCCGCGAGGGCGAGGACGGGCTCAACGCCGCGTTCATCCCGGCCCCCTTCCTGTTCTGCCTGCACTGCGGGGTCAGCTACGAACAGAAGCGCGGCAAGGACTTCGCCAAACTCGCCAGCCTGGGCCAGGAAGGCCGTTCCTCCGCGACCTCCCTGGTCTCCGGCACGATCGTGCGCTCCCTCAAGGCGGTGCCCGCCGAGGCCCTGCCCAAGGAGGCCCGCAAACTCCTCACCTTCGTCGACAACCGCCAGGACGCCTCCCTCCAGGCCGGACACTTCAACGACTTCGTCCAGGTCACCGAGTTGCGCGGCGGCCTGTACCGGGCCCTGGTCAAGGCCGACGAGCAGGGCGAGGAGGGCCTGACCCACGAGAACCTGGCCACCCGGGTCGCCGAGATCCTGAAGCTGAGCCCCGAGGACTACACCAGGTCCGGCAGCGTCGCCCCGCGCCTGGCCAAACAGGCCGCCACCACCCTGCGCGACGTCCTCGCCTTCCGCCTCTACCTGGACCTGGAGCGCGGCTGGCGGGTGACCATGCCCAACCTGGAGCAGACCGGCCTGCTGCGGGTGGAGTACGCCGACCTCGGTTGGACGGCCGAGCAGGAGGACCTGTGGTCCAAGACCGCACCCGAACTCCGCGCCACCGAACCGCACGTGCGCAAGGTGATCCTGCGCGCCCTCATGGACGAGATGCGCCGCGGCCTGGCCATCGACACCCCCTACTTCCGCGACGAGAGCTTCGAGTCCCTCCAGACCGCCAGTGAGACCCGCCTCGCCGAGCAGTGGGTGCTCTCCAAGTCCGACCGCCCGCGCGTGGGCATCGCCTACCCGCGGCCCTCCGGGCGCGGCACGGACCGCAGCGGAATCTTCCTGTCCGGCCGCGGCAAGTTCGCCAAGTACCTCGCCCGCGCCCACAAGGAGTTCAAGGGCCTGGGCGCCGACGAGCTCCAGAAGGTCATCGCGGACCTGCTCTCGGTGCTCTCCGAGGCCGGACTGGTCAACGAGGTCGAGGCGGCGCCGCGGGGACGCCACAACCGCTTCCACCGCAACGACCAGGACACCGCGACCGGCTACCAGGTGGACGCCGCCTGCCTGATCTGGAAGGCCGGCGACGGCAAGTTCGGTGCCCAGGACCCGCTCACCCGCACCTACGCCAGCGGTGACGGGCCCCGCGTCAACAGGTTCTTCCGCGACCTCTACCGGGGCGCCGCCGCCTCCCTGACCGGCCTGGTCGCCCGCGAGCACACCGCTCAGGTGCCGCCCGAGGAGCGCGAGAAGCGCGAAGGGCTGTTCAGCGACGCCGAGCTCAAGCTCCTGTACTGCTCGCCCACCATGGAGCTGGGGGTGGACATCAAGGAACTCAACGCCGTCATGATGCGCAACGTGCCCCCGACGCCCGCCAATTACGCCCAGCGCAGCGGTCGCGCGGGCCGAGGCGGCCAGCCCGCCCTGGTCACCACCTACTGCGCCACCGGCAACAGCCACGACCAGTACTACTTCCGCCGCTCGGAGCGCATGGTGGCCGGGGTCGTGCAGCCGCCCAGGCTGGACCTGGCCAACGAGGACCTGGCCATCGCCCACCTCCAGGCCATCTGGCTGGCCGAGACCGACCTCCTGCTGGGCCGCGCCGTCCCCGAGGTCATCGACATCGCCTACGACGAGGAGCAGCGCGTCCCCGACCCGGCGCTGCCCCTGCACGACACCGCCCGCGACGCCATCGCCGACCCGGCCGCCCAGCGCCGCGCCATCGCCGCCGCCCGGGACGTCTTCCGGGACGTCTTCCCGCAGCTGGAGCAGATGACCTGGTGGGACGACTCCTGGCTGGAGCGGGTCATCACCACCGCGCCCGACCGCTTCGACCGCTCCTTCGACCGCTGGCGCGACCTGTTCCGGGCCGCCCTGGTGGACCAGGCCGAGCAGAACCGGCGCGTCCTCGACCACAGCCTCAGCGAACGCGACCGGGCCCAGGCCACCAACCGCCGGAGGGAGGCCGAAACCCAGATCACCCTGCTCAAGAACGAGAGCCAGGACAGCAAGTCGATGATGAGCGACTTCAACCCCTACCGGTACCTGGCCAGTGAGGGTTTCCTGCCCGGTTACTCCTTCCCGCGCCTGCCGCTGGCCGCCTACATCCCCACCCGCCGCAGCCGCTTCGACGAGGGCGACTTCCTCCAGCGGCCCCGCTTCGTGGCCGTGCGCGAGTTCGGCCCGGGCGCGCTGATCTACCACGAGGGTTCGCGCTACCAGGTCACGCGGGTGCAGCTCCCGCCGGACTCCGCCGGGGAGCTGTCCACCAGCAAGGCTGTCCGCTGCGAGACCTGCGGCTACCACCACGACCCCGAACGCCTCGCCGACCGCTGCGAGCTGTGCGACAACCGTCTGGGCGCCTCCACCCACGGCCTGCTCCAGCTGCACACCGTGTACACCACCAAGCGGGAGAAGATCTCCTCCGACGAGGAGGAGCGCCGTCGGGCCGGTTTCCGCCTGGTCACCTCCTACCGCTTCCAGGACCACGGCGAGCGCCTGGGCCGCCAGGACGCACAGGTGGCCGACCCGGTCGGGAAGCTGGCCACCCTGCACTACGGCGACTCCGCCACCGTGCGCATCACCAACCTGGGCCGCCTGCGCGCCAAGGAGAACGAGCCGGACGGTTTCTGGTTGGACCCGGTCACCGGAAAGTGGCTCAACGAACAGGACGCCAAGAAGGCCGTCGGCGACCAGATGGAACTGCCCCTGGTCGAGGGGACCGGTGAGGAGCGCGGCACGCGCAAGCGCGTCATCCCCTTCGTCGAGGACCGCCGCAACATCATCGTGCTGAGGTTGGAGGAGGCTCTGCCCCAGGAGCAGGCGCTGACGCTGATGTACGCGCTGGAGCGGGGGATCGAGGCCGCCTTCGAGCTGGAGGACGCCGAGCTCACCAGCGAGCTGCTCCCGCCCGAGGACGGCCCCCGTGATCGGATGCTGTTCACCGAGGCGGCCGAGGGCGGTGCCGGCGTGCTGCGCCAGCTCCAGGCCGACCCGAAGAAGCTGGCGCAGGCGGCGACCACCGCGCTGGCCATCTGCCACATGGACGCCGACGGCGTGGACGTCGAGGGTGCGTGTGCCCGCGGCTGTTACGACTGCCTGTTGACGTACGGTAACCAGTTCCACCACCAGCTCATCGACCGGCGTCTGATCCGGGACCTGCTGCTTCGCCTGGTCGACTCCGAGACCCTCACCACCGGTCAGGGCGTGTCCCGGACCGACCAGATGGCAGCGCTCAGCTTCCAGTCCGACACCGCGCTCGAACAGCGCTTCCTCACCTGGCTCAAGGAGCACGGCTACCGGATGCCCGACGAGGCCCAGACCCTGGTCGCCGAGGCCTCGGCCAAGCCCGACTTCGTCTACCGCCTCTCCGGGGCCCAGGTCGCCGTGTTCGTGGACGGGCCCGTGCACGAGGACGAGCGGATCGCCCAGCGCGACGCCGAGGCCGAGGAGCGCTTGGAGGACGCGGGTTGGGACATCGTCCGTGTTCCCCACGACGCCGACTGGAAGGTGATCATGGACCGACACGAGTCCTTCTTTGGCCCCGGCTCGCGCCGCTGACCGACTAGCTCTGCCCCCACTCCCCGTGATCTTGCTACCAGAGGCAAGCTGGAGCCCGATATGGCTCCTGGTAGCAAGAAGCGTCACGGGGGACAGCCACCGTAGATTTCCGAACGCAGACTCCCCGCAACACCCTGTGAGGAACGAGGAACTCCGTCACATGACCACCACGTACGCACCCGGATCCCTGGTCTCGGCCCGGGGCCGTGAATGGGTGGTGCTCCCCGAGAGCGCCGCCGACATGCTGGTGCTGCGCCCCCTGGGCGGCAGCGACGACGACGTGGCCGCGCTCTTCCCCGCCTTCGAGAAGGTGGCGGCAGCCACCTTCGACGCGCCCGACCCTGCTGACCTGGGCAACGCCGAGGCTGCTGGGTTGTTGCGCAGCGCCCTGCGGATCGGCTTCCGCTCCGGCGCCGGTCCCTTCCGCTCCCTGGCCGGGATCGCTGTGCAGCCGCGGGCCTACCAGCTGGTGCCGCTGCTGATGGCGTTGCGTCAGCAGACCGTGCGCATGCTGATCAGTGATGACGTGGGTATCGGCAAGACGGTGGAGGCCGGCCTGGTCGCTTCTGAGCTTCTGGCCCAGGGCGAAGCCAAGGGCCTGGCCGTGCTCTGTTCCCCGGCACTGGCCGAGCAGTGGCAGGAGGAGCTGCGCACCAAGTTCAACATCGATGCTGAGCTGGTGCTGGCCTCCACGGTTTCGCGGTTGGAGCGCGGCCTGGATCTCGGTCAGTCGCTGTTCGACAAGCACAAGCACGTCATCATCTCCACCGACTTCATCAAGTCCACCCGGCACCGCGACGACTTCGTCCGTCACTGCCCGGACCTGGTGATCGTGGACGAGGCGCACACCTGCGTGTCCGCCGACGACACCAAGGCCAACCAGAGCCAGCTGCGCTACGAGCTCCTGCAGAAGGTCGCCGCCGATCCGGAGCGCCACCTGCTGCTGGTCACCGCCACCCCGCACAGCGGCAAGGAGTCGGCCTTCCGTAACCTGCTCGGCCTGGTCAACCCCGAGCTGGCCACCGCCGACTTCGACACCCGTGCTGGCCGTGAGCTCCTCGCCCGCCACTTCGTGCAGCGCAAGCGCGCCGACGTGCGCCAGTACCTGACCCGGGAGGGTGACGGCCTGGCGGACGACTCCCTCGCGGAGAAGACCGCCTTCCCCTCGGACCGCCAGTTCAAGGACGAGAAGTACAAGCTCGCCTCCGAGTACAAGAAGCTGCTCGAGGACGCGATCGCCTACGCGAGCGAGCGTGTTGAGCAGGCTGGGGCACCCGGCGAGCGCAACTACCGGATCGCCTGGTGGTCGGCGATCGCCATGCTGCGCTCCCTGGTTTCCTCCCCGCGTGCAGCCGCCAAGACCCTCACCACCCGTTCCGCGGCTGCCCTCGCCAAGACGGCGAAGGAGGCCGACGAGCTCGGTGCCCCGCTGATCCGTGACTCGGTCGACTCCGACCAGCTGGAGGGGATCGACACCGCCCCCGGCGCCAAGGCGGATGAGGAAGAGGGCCAGACCAAGCACCCGCTGCTGTTGCTCGCCGAGCGGGCCGAGCAGCTGGAGGGTCCGGCCAAGGACGCCAAGCTCAAGGCCCTGGTCAAGCACCTCAAGGACCTACTGGCCGATGGTTACAACCCCATCGTCTTCTGCCACTACATCGACACCGCCGAGTACGTGGCCGCGAACCTGGAGAACAAGCTCAACGGGCGCGCCAAGGACGGCAAGCCGGGCTGGAAAACCACCGTCAAGGCGGTCACCGGCACGCTTTCCCCGCAGCAGCGCGTCCAGCGCATCGAGGAACTCGCGGAGGAAGCCGCGGCCGAGGCCGCCCGTGAAGCCGAATCCGAGGACGGGGCTGGTACCGCCGCCCGCCGGGTGCTCGTTGCTACCGACTGCCTGTCCGAGGGTGTGAACCTCCAGCACTACTTCGACGCCGTCGTCCACTACGACCTGGCGTGGAACCCCACCCGCCACGACCAGCGCGAAGGCCGTGTCGACCGGTACGGGCAGAAGCGCGATCAGGTCCGCGTCATCACCCTGTACGGCGAGGACAACGGCATCGACGGCAACGTCCTTGAAGTGCTGCTGCGCAAGTACCGCCAGATTCGCAAGGACCTCGGCATTGCTGTGTCCGTGCCTGACGAGTCCTCCGCCGGGGTCACCGACGCCATCGTCGACTGGCTGCTCGTGCGCTCCCGCTCCGGTGAGCAGGAGGCCCTGTTCGGCGCTGAGGAACTCACTTCCCGGGCCGATCAGCTAGAAGCCCAGTGGAAGTCCGCTGCTGATCGCGAGAAGCTCTCCCGCTCCAAGTACGCCCAGCGCGCCATCCACCCGGAGGAAGTTGCCCGCGAGGTCGCTTCGGTCCGGGCGGCCTTGGGCGGTACCGGCGAGGTGCGTGCGTTCGTTGAGAGCTCGCTTCGGGAGCTGGAGGCGATCCTGCGCCCCGCCCCGGACGGTTTCACCGCTGATGTTTCTGGGACCCCGGTCGGGCTGCGCGATGCCTTCTCCCCGGTTCTCGGATCGGCTGCCGTTGAGGACGGCAAGCCCTTCCCGTTCCGCGACACCGCTGCTGTTGCTCGGGGGGAGGCGGCCCTGGTTCGTACCGATCCCGTGGTGGGAGCTCTGGCCTCCCACGTACTGGATGCTGCTCTGGATCCGGACACTGCTGGTGCCCGGCCCGCGCGGCGTTGCGGTGTGGTCCGCACTTCGGCTGTCGAGAAGCGAACCACGCTGTTGCTGGTGAGGTACCGCTTCCATCTGACTTTGCCTTCGAGGCACGGAACCAAGCAGCTGGTGGCTGAGGATGCCAAGCTGCTGGCCTTCCGCGGGGCGCCTGAGCGCGCCGAGTGGCTGGAGCCGTCTGAGGCGGTTGCGCTGCTTGACGCCCGGCCCGACGCCAACACTGATCCTGCGTCTGCTGAGCGCTCCATGACTAAGATCCTTGAGGGTCTGCCCACGGTCTCCGACCGCCTGGTCGAGTACGGCCGTGAGTTGGCTGAGGAGCTTACCGAGTCCCATCGCCGGGTGCGTGGGGCTTCGGGTGAGATCCGTCGTGGTCTGAAAGTCGAACCTCAAGAGCCTGCCGACATCCTCGGCGCCTACGTCTACCTGCCCGCCCCCGCCGCCGGAGGTATTGCCTGATGTCCGCTATCGCAAAGAACCAGGTGTTCACCGCCGTGCACACCGTGGGTGGATTGCTGCCCGCCGACATGCTCGTCCGGATTGCTGAGGGCAAGGACGTTCCCGGCTCCAAGCCCTCTGACTACGGGGTTGTTGGATCTCGTTCGGTCAGCGATGACGCCGAGCGGCACTGGGAATTCCTCAAAGGCGTGTGGAAGGACCTGCGCAAGCAGCTTCCGGCCGAGAAGGACGGGACCCTTGCCGGTGACCCGACTGGCCTGGCCCTGAGTCAGTGGGTGCAACCGCTCTTTGCTGAATTCGGCTTCGGCCGGCTGGGAGAGGTCGGTTCGGGGCGGATCGTAGCTGACGACGACCCGGAGAAGGTCTTCCCGCTCAGCCACCGCTGGCAGCACGTGCCGATCCACGTGCCGGTGTGGGGGACCGAGCTGGACAAGCGTCCCGGGGGAGCGGGGACGGTTCCGCCGCAGTCGCTGGTGCAGGAGGCACTGAACCGGACTTCTGCTCACCTGTGGGCCGTGGTCACCAACGGGCGGCAGTTGCGGTTGCTGCGTGACTCCAGCGCGCTGGCCACAGCGTCGTATGTCGAGTTCGACCTTGAGGCGATCTTCGACGGCGAGCTGTTCAGCGAATTCGTGCTGCTGTACCGGCTCCTGCACGCTTCCCGCTTCGAGGCCAAGGAGGGCGAGCCCTCGGCGTCCTGCTGGCTGGAGAAGTGGCGCACCGACGCCATTACGTCCGGGACACGGGCTCTCGAGCAGTTGCGCAAGGGTGTGCAGGAGGCCATCACGACGCTGGGCACCGGTTTCCTCAAGCACCCGGCCAACAGCCACCTTCGCGAGAATCTGGATGCTAAGGATCTCCATGCGGCTCTGCTGCGCATGGTTTACCGGCTGCTGTTTCTATTTGTGGCGGAGGACCGCGAAGCCCTGCACCCGCCGGAGGCTTCGGAGCAGGCCAGGGAGCGCTACGCGAAGTACTTCTCCTCAGAGCGGTTGCGACGCCATGCCCGCCGCCGTCGTGGTACTGCGCACGGGGACCAGTACCGGGCCCTGAAGATCGTCCTGAATGCTCTCGGTGATGTGAACGGTCGCCCCGAACTCGCTCTGCCGGGGCTCGGTGGTCTGTTCACCGATACTGAAGCTGACGCTCCGCTGCGGGATCTGGAGCTGTCCAACGAGGCACTGCTCGGGGCGGTCCGCCACCTTGCTCAGGTGCGTGACACGGCGTCCAAGCGCTGGCGTTCGGTGGACTACCGGAACCTGGACGCCGAGGAGCTCGGTTCGGTCTACGAATCGCTGCTGGAATTGGTACCCAAGCACAGTGTCGCTGAGCGCACCTTCGAGCTGGTGGAGCTGGCCGGGAACGACCGCAAGACGACGGGTTCCTACTACACCCCCTCTTCACTGATCGAGATCCTGCTGGACTCCTCCCTTGACCCGGTTATCGATGACGCCGTCAAGCGGGGATCGGTCGAGGCCAGTGCGGCGGGGCAGGCGGACGAGTCCGAGGCGATCGTCGCGGAGTTGCTCAAGCTCACCGTCTGCGACCCGGCTTGTGGGTCCGGGCACTTCCTGGTGGCAGCGGCGAGGAGGATCGCCAAGAAGGTCGCAGCGGTGCGGGAGGGTAACCCCGAACCGACCGTGGACGCGGTGCGGCACGCCATGCACGAGGTGGTGGCGCACTGCATCTACGGGGTGGACCTCAACCCCATGGCTGTGGAACTGGCCAAGGTGTCGCTCTGGCTGGAGGCATTGGAGCCCGGCAAGCCGCTGAGCTTCCTGGATGCACACGTCAAGCGTGGAAACGCGCTCATCGGTGCAACCCCAAAGCTGCTGCGTGACGGTATCCCTGACGAGGCGTTCAAGCCCATCGAGGGCGATGACAAGAAATACGCGCGCTTCCTCGCCAAGACCAACAAGGAGGAACGCGGCGGCCAGATCGGCCTCTTCGACATCGACGACGATGCGGTGCAGGTCGACAACACCGTCTACGCGCGGCAGTTGGAGCAGATCACCGGTATCAACGCTGATTCCCTGGACCAGGTACGCCGCCAGGAGGCCGCCTACAGGGAATGGGCCGACTCAGACGAGTACGTGCGTGACAAGCGGGTGGCCGATGCCTGGTGTGGGGCGTTCGTGTGGCGCAAGACCCATGATGCGCCGCGTGCGGTCACCCAAGAAGTCTTCCGGAACCTGTCTAGGGCCAAGGAAGGCAACGGGGCTCCGTACACCACGGTCGAGGAGATTACGCGGTTGCGGGACCAGTACCGCTTCTTCCACTGGCACCTGGAGTTCCCGGACGTGTTCGCTTCGGCTGGTGGTGCGAAGGCGGATGAGGACACTGGCTGGTCCGGCGGGTTCGATTGTGTGGTCGGGAACCCTCCGTGGGAGCGGATCAAGCTTCAAGAACAGGAGTTCTTCGCCCAGCGTGACCAAGAAATCGCCTCAGCGCGCAACGCTGCCGAACGTAAACGTTTGATTGCCGGTCTAAAAATTGATATGCATCGCTCTTTGCTGTTTGAGGAATTTGAAGAAGCGAAGCGCCGATCTGAAGGTGAGAGCAGTTTTCTCCGAAGTAGCGGCCGGTATCCGCTCACTGGGCGCGGTGACATTAATACCTATGCGGTCTTTTCGGAGCTTGACAGATCTCTCATGGGGTCGAATGGTCGAATGGGGGTAATTGTCCCTACGGGAGTCGCTACGGATTCCACTACTCAGTATTTTTTCAAAGACCTGGTGAAGGAGAAGGCGCTAGTATCTCTGTTTGACTTTCGAAATGCTGGCTTCTTTGGTGATGTCGCTGGAGCTCAGGGAAATCGATTCTGTCTCTTTGTCTTGCAGGGGAATGCTAACGACGAGCCGGTCGATATGGTGTATCGTATTGTCGATCTGACTGAACTAGATGATCCTGAGCGTCACATCGTTTTTCGAAGCGAAGATATTGAGCTTATCAATCCTAATACTGGAACGGCTCCAATTTTCAAGTTTCGAAGGGACGCCGAGATTACCTTGGGTGTCTATCGCCGGTTGCCGATCCTGTTGAAGGAGGGTGATCCACGGGGAAACCCCTGGGGCGTTTCGTTTATGACCATGTTCCATATGGCTAATGACTCTGGCTTGTTCTGTGAGCGAGGGGCGCTGGAGGAGGGTGGCTGGAATCTAGAGGGAAATGTCTTCACTAGAGGTCGGGATCGCATGCTCCCACTCTATGAGGCGAAGATGTTGCACCACTACAACCATCGCTTCGGTGACTATTCGCTGGCTGATTTGGTGCAAGGTAAGGGAGTTCGTCAGCTTCCGAGGCCTGAGTTGAGTCGTCTAGATAATCCTTCGTTTTCGGTTCACCCTCGAGAGTGGGTTGATGAGTCCTTGGTGCGGGAGCGTCTGGAGGCAAAAGGGTGGAGTCGCGGCTGGCTGCTGGGGTGGCGTGATGTAACCAGTGGAATTGATGAAAGAACTTCGATATCTGCAATTATTCCCAAGGTTGCAGTTGGCCACAAATATATGCTTATTATATCTTCGATGAAACCGTTCCTGCTTTCTTGTTTGAATTCCATTCAGTCTTCGTTTGTTTTCGACTATGTCAGTCGTCAAAAAATCGGCGGAACGAGCATGGGTTACTTTATTTGGAAGCAGCTCCCTGTTCTATCTCCGGAATTTATTTCTCCGTTCTCGGAGTTTATTGGGCTGCGTTCCATTGAGCTTACTTATACTGCTAGCGATATTGAGCCTTTTGCGCGTGATTTGGGTGATGTGGGGGCACCGTTCAGGTGGGATGAGGAACGGAGAGCGGTGATGCGGGCTGAGCTGGACGCGCTGTTCTTTCATCTTTACGGGATCAACCGTGATGACATGGACTACATCATGGAGACATTCCCGATCGTGAAGAAGAAGGACGTGGCTAAGTACGGGACCTACCGTACTAAGGAGCGAATCCTCGAGATCTACGATCGGATGGCCGAGGCCGGGGTCTCCCGGGACACCCCGCTTGTTGATGGCGAGAACTTCGTCTCCGAGCTGACCCCGCCGCCGGGGCACGGACCCCGTCACGCCCCAGTCTGATCTGAGTCCACAACGAGGCCCCGTCCGCTCGGATGTTGAGTGGACGGGGCCTCGTGGGTTTCAGGGGTGCTTAGCGCACGCTGTGCTGATTGGGGGAGAGGAAGGCACGCCACTCGAGCGCCTCGAAGAAGAGCGCGCCGAGTTCACGGTTCTTCGTATCCCGAATGCCGGTGATTGGTCCTTCCGAAACCTCGACGCAAGCGCCGCGGTCGTTCGTATAGATCGCGGTGTGCCAGGGGTTATGGGCCACCTCAACACAGTTGTTGTCACCGCCGCTGTAGCTGGACTTGAACCACTCGGCCATCAGGTCTCCGATCAAGAGTTGATGCGGGCGCTATCCAGGAAAGCCTGCCACTCGATGGCACCGAAGAACAGTGCGCCGAGCTCACGGTTTTGGGTGTCACGGACCCCGGTGGTAGACCCTTCAGCAACCTCTACGCATGTGCCCCTCTCGGCGCTGTAGCTGGCGGTGTGCCAAGGGCTGGCGGGCACAGTCGACGCCGTAGTTGCTTCGTGCTCAGTCATCAGGGCCTTTCCAGATCTTCCGCCAGGTGACGGATGAAGTCTTGCGTCTCATCCAATGGCAAGGCAGCCGCTTGCATGTGCTCGAACCTGTGCGCATGGTCGGCAAGCTCCTTGCTGCCTTCAAAGAAGTGCCCGCTCGGCAGAACATCGATGTAGCCGACCCGGTCAGTTTCGCCGAGGTGCAGCAAGGTGTAGCCACAGGGCTGTGCCATGCCTTTGGACAGTAGCAGCACCTGAATGTCGATGTTCGGGCGCTTGTTCAGATCCATGAGGTGTTGGAACTGGGTTCGCATCACCTGAGGGCTGCCGACCAGACAGCGCAGTGCCGACTCGTCGATGATCGACCAGATGCGCGGTGAGACTTCGCGATCCAAGATGCTCTTGCAGCGTTCGATCCTGGCCGCCGCGCGCTTCTGGCGCTCCTCGGGATCACTGACAAGCCCTCTGGACATGAGGGCTTCCACGTAATCCGGATGTTGGAGTAGGCCTGGGATGACACCCATGGCGTACTCCTGAATCTTTGTGGCCTCGTTTTCCAGGCTGTAGAAGGCGTTGCCTGCTACGTCCTCGTGCTGGAACCACCAGGGCTTCTGCTTTCTCGCGGCCTTGGCGATCTCCACCAGCTCTTCTCGGAGCGCGTCGCTCGACCCGTACAGGCGGCAGAGAGCTGCCACGGCTTCGGTGGTCAGTCTGACGAACCGGCCGTTCTCGATTCTGTAGAGCTTGCTGGTGTCCCACCCCAGCTCCTTCGCGACCTGCTCCTGGGACATCTTGGCCTGAGCTCTGAGGCGCTTGAGCTGACTCACCAGGTAGTGCCTTCGGACGGGGGAGCCCTGGGCCACGACGGCCTCCTTCGTTCCATCGACGTCGCGCCGGTTGGCGGGGGTCGTAGTCATCATCTCACCAACCAGAAAAAGGACACGTGTTCATAATGCGGACCACTTTAAATGCAGGCCTTGTAACTTTGAAGGCCGCTCTCTAGCTTAGGTGGTGAGACGAACCCCAGCAGCACTGATGGCAGTCGGTGAAGCCGGGAGTTCGTGGAGCTACGGAGAAGAGGTCACGTGGTGGGTGGACGAGGGATACGGGCAGTAGACAGCGGGGGAACTCTGGATCACTGGGAGGGGTTCGGGGCGCGGGTGTGGGCGGCTCGCAGGGAACACGACTTCTCCCTCGACTACCTGGCGGCACAGGTGTACGTCACCAGCGAGATGCTCCAGGAAATCGAAACCGGAGCTCTCGACCCCGGGCGTCGGGTGGCCCAGGACCTGGACCGGAACCTCTACCTCGATGGGGAGCTCTGGGATGCCTGGGGGTCCGCCCATTTGGCCACCCTGTTCCAGGACCGCGTGACGATCACCGACGTCCTGCCCGAGGCCTTCCAGGTCCGGGCCTACGCACCCCTCGTTCTCCCCGAGCCCTACCTCACCGACGCCTACGCGACCGCTCTCCACCGCGCGGAACGCCCCATGGAGTCCCTACTCCTCGACGACGACCGGCCCCATGTCGGGCGGCTGCTCCCCACCAGCGGGGCCGCTCCGCACCACTGCCTGGTGATCGACGAAACCGCGCTCACCCGCACCCTCGCGGACGCCGACACCACGCGGGCCCAGCTCCTCCACCTGCACCGGCTGGCGCAGTCCGACCGGATCACCGTGCACATCATCCCCACGGGCACGCCCTACCACCCGGGGCTGCGCGGGGCCTTCTGGACGCTCTCCTTCTCGCCCGCCCACACGCTCGTCTACTCCCCGCACGCGCGCGGCCCCGGGCACGTAATCAGCGAGCCCGCTCTCGTCAAGGGCTACACCGACCTCTACGCCACCCTCCAGGGCGTCGCGCTCTCCGCCGACGACTCCCTGCACCGCGTCACCGAGATCGCCGCCCGTGTGCCCACCCCTGAGCGCCGCGCGCTGCACCCCTGAACCCCTGCGCCCCTGAAACCGAACCCACACGCAAAAAAGCTCTGGCGGGTGTTGACGCACCCCCAGAGCAGGCCGACCCAGTTCCACACCTTGCGAGTCAGAAAGCGAGATCGACATGTCCAGTGTGCCGTACGTGCGCGCCCCGTTCCACACACCCACCCCGCCCTTCGCGGGACGGCGCTGGTCCTCCCGGGTCTACCCCGGTGACCTGGCGCAGACCTCCTGGGTCCGCTCGGACCTGGCCGCCGACCTGCACCGGCTGGCCGGGCTGCCCGCCGAGACCAGCGAGAACATGGTGCTCTGCGCCAGCGAGATGTTCGCCAACGCCGTCGACCACAGCCGCTCCGGCCAGGACCCCGATGGCCGAGTGATCCGGACCCTGCACATGCCCACCGCCAGCACCGTCCAGGTCGCGGTCGTCGACGACGGCACTCGCACCGACGCCGACGCCTCCGCCCGCCCCGAGATCCCCGAGCACACCCTGGAGGAGTGGGCCCAGGCCGAGCGGGGCCGCGGCCTGCTGCTCATCCACCACCTCGCCGACCGTTGGGGCACCCGCGCGGTGTTGGACTTCCCCTTCTGCGACGCCCTCGGCACCGTGACCTGGGCCGAGTTCTCCCTCCCGGAGCTCACCCAGTGACCGGCCCCCAGCTCGACCCCGGGGTGCGGGAGGTCCTCACCGCACCCCGGGGCCACCGCTTCTCCCACACCCGCACCGGCAGGCGTCCCGTGCCGGCCACCCGCGAAGAGCTCTTCGACCAGATGATGGAGCACCCCAAGGTCCGCTACCGGGTGGAGCACGGCGAAGTCCCGCCCTGGATGGCCACGCACGCCGCCCGCCTGACCAGACAGGCGGCCCCCGCCCCCGAAGAGCCGCGCGACCCTCCGCCTCCGCCGACCCGTCCACCAGCCCGTCCGCCGACGCCCTTCGTACCGCGCCCCCGCCCGGCTCCCGACGACGGGCCGCGCCCCAAACCCCCGCTCCCGCGCCGCCCGCACAGCCACCGCAAACCCTGCTCCCTCACCGGCTGGCGTCTGGCCGCCTACGCCCTGGCCGCCGCCACCGGCGCCCTCGCCCACCACCTGGCCACGGTCCTGCTGTAGCCGCCCGCCACCGCACCCCAGCGAGGCCGCGCCGGAACCCCCACCCGGCGCGGCCTCCACTCGTTCCTTCGCCTTTCCCTCAGCTGTTCTCGTCCACGAGCACTGAAGGCCAGGGGAAGTCCTCGGGAAGTGCGTCCATGACCACCTCGCCGCAACGCTTCCCCTTCCAGACCCCGGCGCTGCGCATGGTGCCGACCTCCCGGAACCCGGCTTTGGCGTAGGCGTTGCGTCCTGCGGTGTTGGGTTCCAGGACCTTCAACCAGACCATCTCCAGACCGATGACGTGGAAGGCGTAGTCCAACGTCAGCCGTGTGGCCGTGGTGCCCACACCCTTGCCCCTGGCCTCCGGGGCGACGACGAGGACGAACTCGGCACTGCGTACCTGATGGTCGATGAGCAGACTGGCCAGCCCGCACGGGGCCGGTTCGTCCCCGCCCAGGTCGTAGACGGTGAACCGGGCCTGGTCGGGAGCTCCGCGCAACTGGTGCTCCAGCCCTTCGGCCCGCGACTCGGGACTCTCGGGCACCTGCCGCCCGTACCCGAGCACCGCGCCCGGGTCGCTCTCCCACCGCCAGTACTCGCGTGCCAGGTCGGCGCGCAGCGCTCCCAGGGCGATGCCCTCGGCCCGCGCCCACAGGACCGGTTCGGCGATGTCACTCACAGGACTCCTCGAAGGGTGTGTAGTCGGTGATGTCGTCGGACTCGGCGACCGCTCGGCCGCCGACCTCGACCCAGGCGTGCAACCGCACCGGATCGGTGGCCACTCCGTGTCGGAAAGCGGCCCGGTAGCCCGCCCAGCGCAGGGCGATACTGATCGCCGCAGCCTCCTCCCAACATGCCACGCGCAACGGCAGGAAGCGGCCTGCTTTGCGCACTGCGTGCGCTGCTTCCACCGCTGCTGTGTGGTCGGTGACGCCTGCCGCCGTCCGGGCCAGCCGCCGGGTGCGGGTGAAAGCGCCCCTGCGGCCGCCAAACCCCCCGCCCAGCACGGTCAGCAGCGCGAGACTCCCCAGGACGTACCAGCGCAGGGCAGCTCGGGGGAGCTGCGCGAGCGCGGCGGGGCTGTCACGTGTGCCCCAGCTGGGGGAGGAGGGTACTCCCGGCCTGACGTTGTCCCAGGCACCGGAGTCCCCGCCCCTCATGAGTACCCCAGCATCCACCAGTGCCACGAGGGTCCGCTCCCGCACGGGGGACGGAGGAAGAGCCGCGGTGCAAGAGCCCCCGGTGCCCCGCAGGTACGCAACGGCCCGAGCGGCCTCCCCGGAGAACAGCCGTACCGTCCCCTTCTCCACGTCCAGTGCGACGCATGCAGCCGGAAAGCAGACCAACCTCAGGTGCGGGGCGGGGGAGAGCGAGGGCGGAAGAGTCATCTCCCCGCCTCCTGCCGCGCCGGGGTCCGGGTCCATACGGTCGGAGGGCTCGCTTCGACCGCACGCGCCCACACCTCGGCGGCGGCCACCGGCTCCAACAGTCCCCACGGTGTCTCCCTGCCCGAAGCCGCTGCTCGCAGTTCCTCGTGTACTGCCTGCGGATCGATCAGGCCGTGGCCCGCCAGCCAGCCGTCGACGAGCAGCGCCGACACCTCGGGAAGGTGCGCACGCAACCCCAGGTGGTGGTCGGCGTCCGTGCCGCCCTTGGTGCGGCGACGTGCGATCACCTCGGGCAGGATGTCCCGCATCGCCTCCGTCAACTGCGGTTTGTAGCTCCAGGGCGACCCCCGGTCCCCGACACGGAAGGTCAGAGCGGCCTCCACCACGGCCCTGTCCAGGAACGGAGCCTCCAGACGCACCCCGAAGGACGCGGCGAACTGCGCGTCGGCGTGGGCGGTGCGCCCGATGCCGCGCAGCGCGAGCAGTTCCGCGTCGCCGCGCAGCAACTCCACGGTGCGACGGCTTGGACCGGCCACGGACGTGTTCTCTGCCTTCGGGGCGAGCCAGTGCGGGGAGGACCTGTGCCCGTTTCGGGCCATACGCGAAAGCATGCCGAGCGGGCTCTGGCGATCGAGCTTGGCCCACCCGTACAGATCCCGTAGAGCGCGGACCACTCGGCCGCGCGCAACCAGCCTGAGTGTGAGCTCGGGCGACTGCATCAACAGCGCGTCGCCCCCGTCGCCGCTCATGTGGAGGGTGCTTCCGCCGGCGCGGATCCGCTCGTAGGCCAACACGTGCCGGGCACTGGTGATGGTGGCCGGAGCGGGTTCGTCGGTTGGCGGGACCCGGTCCAAGCCGCCGTAGGGGAGTTCCGCCTCGGTCAGGGGCAACAGCGTGTGGTTCACATCGGCTCGTCCGTGTACCGCCTCACGTGCGTGGTCCATGTCGCCGCCGTGGTCCCTGGACGCCGGGTGGACGGTCCAGGCGGTGAGGGGTTGTGTGCCCGCAGCCTGCTTCGAGGAGAGAAGGCACAGTGTGGTCGAGTCCAGGCCCCCGCTCAGGTCGCAGGAGAGGTGTTCTGCCTGTGCGATCCGTACCGCCACAGCTTTTTCCAGCGCGTCTTTGAACAGCTGTGCGGCTTCGTTTCGGGGTGAGCACTTGGGCGGAGACCACCAGCGGGTGAGTGTGGCCCGCTCTCCTGAGCGCACCGTGAGGCAGTGCCCCGGAGGAACGGTGCGAACCCCCTGAAAGGCGCTGTGTTCCGTCCCGTGCGCTCCCACTGGATCCAGGAGCAGACCAGACACCCACGCCGGGTCCACTCCGGTACGGGTGAGACCCGACAGGGCACGGCTGGAGGACGCCCACACCGTAGAACCCTCCATCTCACAGAAGTGGATCGGTAGCGCGTGGGCCGGGTCGGTGAACACGCTCGCCCCTTCCTGGTGAGCGACGAGAACCGTGTAGTTGCCGGACCAGGTGGGCGGTCCGGATCGCCAGTCTCCCGAGAGCCAGGCGCGCAGGCAGAGGGCGGAGACCGTGTGAGTGCCCAGTACCGCCCCGTGCAGGGGGCCGGTCTCAGCGGTGGTCACGGCCATCCCGGAACCCGGGCCCGCCGTCCACAGCTCCCCGGAGGGGATCGCCCGGGACCAGGCGGGTGCTGTCGGCCGTAGAGAAGGGGAGCCGGTGGCCGTGACCACCCCGCCGAACCATTCCATGTCTCTCCTGTCCTCGGGGGCACGTCCACCGGTCCCGTAACCGGCCTACTGGTACTTGTAGCGCTTGTCCTCGCTACCGCTCCTGCTGCTGGTCCCCTCGGTCAGTTCCACTGCATCCCCGAGTTCGACCACGACGGAAAGGTCGTCGTCCGACTCGAACACAGGTGCCTCAACTGGCCGGCTCTGGTCCTGCATCGCTGATCGCTCCCTTGCTGGTGTTGTTCGCGGAGCCCAAGTCTGTTCCCGCTCCGGGGGACGCCGCTACCGCACCAAGGACGCCTCGAAGGACGTCTCCGGTGCGGTAGAAACGTCCCCATGCCCCCCAACGAACGTCTGCGCGTCTGCCTGGAGCAGTCCGGGCACACAGCAGCCTCTCTCGCCGCGCATGTGGGCACCGACCCCAAGACAGTGGCCCGCTGGATCAGTACCGGGCGCGTGCCCCACCGCCGCAACGCCCACGCGGTCGCGCGTGCACTGGGAACGGACGCCCGTGAACTCTGGCCTTCCCTGGAACGGCGGAGCAAGAGAACGGCGGCCGCGGACGAGGATCTGGTGGCCGTCCACCGCCACCGCTCCGATGTCTCAGCCGAGCAGTGGCGGGACGTGTTCGCAGCTGCTGAGAGGTCGATCGACATCCTGGTCTACGCGGCCCTGTTCCTCCACGAACAGATTCCCGGCTGGAACGACCTGCTCAGAGAAAAGGCCGGGGGCGGCGTTCGCGTGCGTGTGCTCATCGGGGACCCCGATTGCGAGGCCGTACGTGTGCGCGGTGAGGAGGAGAGCTTCGGCCACGGCATCCAGTCCCGATGCCACCTGGCCGCGATGCACTACCGGCCCCTGACAGCGACTCCTGGAATCGCGGTGAGAGTGCACTCCACGACGCTGTACAACTCGCTCTACCGGGCCGATGACCAGATGTACGTCAACACGCACCTGTACGGGGTCAACGCCTACGGCAATCCGCTGCTGCGGCTGAAACGCACGGCTGCCGGAGGAATGTTCGACGCCTACACCGCCAGCATGGACGCCGTATGGCACACGGCCCGACCACTTGAGGAGTGAATCAGCACATGGCCAGAACCGAGTACTACGACGACCCGGACGCCCCCGTGCCCAACAGCCTGGTGGTGGCGGCCAGCGCGGCCGTCCTCGACGAGGCGGGCCGTCTGCTGTTGCAGCGGCGGGTGGACAACGGGCTCTGGGCGATGCCGGGCGGGGTGATGGAGATGACCGAGAGCCTGCCCGAGGCGGCTGTCCGGGAGGTGCGCGAGGAGACCGGCTACGAGGTGGAGGTGACGGGGCTGGTGGGCACCTACACCGACGCCCGGCACGTGATCGCCTACAGCGACGGGGAGGTGCGCCGCCAGTTCAACGTGTGCTTCCGGGCCCGGGTGGTCGGGGGAGGACCCGCGGTCAGCGACGAGTCGCACGAGGTGGGCTGGTTCACGGCTGGGGAGATCTCGGGGTTGGACATGCACCACACCCAGCGCCTGCGCGTGGAGCACGCTTTCAGGGAAGGTGCTGCCCACGCAGGATGAACCGAAAAGACGCGCCTTCAGGAGGCCGTTCTCGGGCACGGGAACACCATTCGCCGCCTTGGTTCCACGCACCTGTGCAGCCTGCGATCCCCGCCGCACTCCGTGGTGCCTAGTTGTACTGACCACGGAGGTTGAGTCCAGCCCGGCAGTGATTTGACAGCAAGAGAGGGCCTCCGACATAGGTGTGGATTGTCTAGATCAACACCTGAAGTAGATCAGGAGGCCCTCCGTGACCCACATTACCCATGCCAATGCCCGTCTCACACCCGCCGGACGCCTGGCGTTGGCCCGCTGCGTGGTCGAAGACGGCTGGCCGCTACGCCGAGCCGCCGAACGCTTCCAGACCAGCGTGAGCACCACCAAACGTTGGGCCGACCGCTACCGCACCCACGGCCAAGCCGGGATGGGCGACCGCTCCAGCCGCCCACACCACTCACCCCGGCGCACCCCACCCGCCGTGAACGCCGCGTCATCAAACTCCGCGTGACCCAACGCTGGGGACCCGCCCGTATCAGCGGCCACCTGGGCATGCACGCCTCAACCGTCCACCGCGTGCTGACCCGCTACAAGTGCGTCCGCCTGGCCCACACCGACCGGGCCACCGGTCGTGTGGTGCGCCGCTTTGAGCGCTCCCGGCCCGGTGAGCTCGTGCACGTGGACATCAAGAAGCTCGGCAACATCCCTGTCGGAGGAGGACACCGAGCGCTGGGACGACCCCAGGGCCGCAAGAGACGCTCCAAGGCCGGGTACGCCTACATCCACAACGCCGTGGACGACCACTCCCGTCTGGCCTACAGCGAGCTCCTGGCCGACGAGAAGAAGGAGACCGCCACCGGCTTCTGGAAACGTGCCCACGCCTACTTCAGCTCGGTCGGCATCACGGTGGAACGGGTACTGACCGACAACGGGGCCTGCTACAAGTCCCACGCCTGGCGGGACCTGCTCGCCGACCAGGGCGTCAAACACAAGCGCACCCGCCCCTACCGGCCCCAGACCAACGGCAAGGTCGAGCGGTTCAACCGGACCCTGGTCGATGAATGGGCCTACGCCCGCCCCTACACCAGCGAGAGCCAGAAGCGGGAGGCGTTCACCGGATGGTTGCACGAGTACAATCACCACCGGTTCCACACCGCGATCAGCGGCCCTCCCGCCTCCCGCGTACCTAACCTCTCAGGTCAGTACACCTAGTCACCTACACCGTCACCGCCCTGGCAGGGGCCGTCGCCCATCACTTGGCCGCGTTCCTGCTGTAACCATCCGCCATCGAACCAGGGCAGAGCCGCGTCGCAACACCTGTCCCGGATCGGTTCCCCGCGATCCCCTGCCTGGGTTTCGGCGTCGTCGCTCATGAGTACCGCCGACGGACCGGGCACCTCCGGGCAGGGACATCCATGACCGCCTCGCCCAGCGGTGGCCGCCTTTTGTCTGGAATCGCGCAGGACCGACCTCCCGGATCTCACGTCGACGCTCTCGTCACAGGTCCCGGAACAGATCCTTGTCATGCACGTCGTCACTCCGGTGGCCTGCTCACCCGAAGTGCCAGGTGCTGCCGTCAGCAGCTTGGCGAGAGCTCAGGAGGGCATGCCGTCCGGCGCAGATCCTCAGAAAAAAAATCTCGTCGTTCGGGAACCACCATCACGGTGTGGTCGTCATAGGTACAGTAGGAAACTGTTAGCGACGTTCACATAATAATGAGGTTATGCTGTGTACTTGTGTCAACTGGAGCTGAAGGGCTTCCGGTCGCTCGCCGACGAGACCGTCACCCTCCAACGCGGTGTGACCGTGCTGGTGGGGGAGAACAACGCGGGCAAATCCAACGTCATGGACGCCATCCGCCATCTGACCGAGCCGTTGGACGGCAAGCGTGACCTCCACCTGCAACGTGACGACCTGTACCGCGACGGATGCCCCGCGGAAGGGCACCGGGCCGACTGCCCGCGGAGTATCGAGTTCGTGGGGCGTTACACCTCCCGGAACGTCAGTGACCTGGCGTCCTACAACCAGGCTCTCAACGCCGACCGGACCTCGATCAGCTATCGGCTCACGTACACACCGCCTCCGACCGGCAGCCAAAGGGGAGAGCTCTCCTGGCAGGCGGGTGAGACGGACACGGCTGACCAGGACCCCGAACCCGCCGCCCGTAAGCGCATCCGCCACCTGTACCTGCCGCCTCTGCGCGATGCCCGGCGCGAGCTGGCCTCCAGCACGGGCAGCCGTATCCAGCACGTGGTCGAGCGACTGCTCAAAGATAAAGACGAGCAGCAGAGCTTCATCGCTGACGTGGAGAAGCAGTTCCAGATCATCGAGGAGATGCCGACTCTGTCCGCTGCGGCCGAGCACGTCCAGAAGGGACTGACCAGGCTCACGGAGGGAGCTCACCACCAGCAGGTGGGAGTCGGCTTCGCCGAGACCTCCCTCGCGTCGGTGACCCGTGCGTTGCGTCTCCGTCTGGAGCAGGTCGGGCTGGATCCGCGTGACCTCGCTCAGAGCGGCCTGGGCTACGCCAACCTGCTGTTCATGGCCACGGTCCTCACCCAGCTCCAGGACGCCGCCGAGGCCGACCTGACGCTGCTGCTGGTCGAGGAGCCCGAAGCCCACCTGCACCCCCAGTTGCAGACGATCCTCATGGACTACCTCGTCGAGGAAGCGGCTAAGAGCCACCAGCGCGAAGCCGTGGGCGACGAGTGGCTGGGACGTATCCAGGTCGTGGTCACCACGCACTCACCCCACATCGCCACCGCCGTCGGGCCGGAGAGCTTCGTGGTGCTTCAACGGCACCGTCGCGTGCCGGAGGAAGGGAAGGAGGGCTCTGAGAAGGAGGCACTGCCGGAAGCCACGACGGCACGCCTACCGGAGTACCGTTCCAAGGCGGTCGCCGTCCGCGGGCTCGGGCTCAAGGACGCGAGCCTGCGCAGGGTCCGCCAGTACCTCAACGCCACACGCAGCACCCTGCTATTCGGCCCTCGTGTACTCCTGCTGGAGGGGATCGCCGAAGCTATCCTGGCGCCGGCCTTCGCGGAACAGATCCTTGACCGAGCCGGTATGCAGCGTTTCCGGGGAACAGCGGTGGTGCCGATCGACGGAGTGGACTTCGAGCCCTACCTCCGGGTCCTGCTCACCAAGGACCCCGGGAGCGGCCACCGCATCGCCCAGCAGGTCGCGGTCATCACCGACGGGGACTTCTTCGGCCTGGACGAGAAGAGGAAGGTGGACCGCCCAGGTGACCTCCGAGACCTCTTCACCGAGCTGGAGGCCTCGGATGACGTTGCCCGGGTCTACGCCAACCGGACAACGCTCGAACCCGAACTGCTGGCGGCCGACGAGCGCAACGTCCCCCTTCTCCAGGAGGCATGGAGGAACCAGCGTCGTGATGCGTGGGCGGATGACTGGGTTGCGCTGCCCGCTGAGCCGGAGGAGGCGCGGGCCAGGGCGTTCGCCGACCTGTTCGGTAAGCACAAAGCTCGCAAGGGTGACTTCGCCCAGGACCTCCTGGAGATCTCGGCGCAGATCGGACCGGACGGACACCTGATCCCACCCAAGTACTTCCGGGACGCTCTCGAGTGGATCACCCAGGGGGAGCCCGTCGATGCGCGCTGACTCGAAACCCCAGCAGGCTGGAGCGGAATTGCAGGATCAGGCTCGGACCGCGCAGCGGGCGGTGATCGATGTCGAGACGCTGCCGTCGCGACCGGTGAGTGTGGTGGCGTGTCCCGGAGCCGGTAAGACCCGCGTCATCGTGGACCGACACCTGGATCGTGCTCTGCCCGCACGTCAAGGGCGGGCGATCGTATCGTTCACCAAGGTGGCGGGGCGTGAGCTTCGCAAGCGCTGCCATGCGGCGGGAAAGCCCGATCTTGCTGGCTTCCCGCATTTCATCGGTACGATCGACACTTTCATCTGGCTCCACCTCGTGCGCCCCTACCTGCGTCCCCTCGCGCAGGGCGGACGGTCGTGGCGGCGGCTCGAATCGTGGCGGGACCATCCCGGCGCCAGCAACGGTGAACTGAATCTGGAGGACTTCGCCTTCGCCGGGGTCGAGGGAATACGTGTGGGCGCGGCCACGCTGATGGAGTCATCCCGCCACAAGCTACGGGGACGCGGCTCTTACGGGCCACAGCTGTGGGCGGCCCAGAAGATCAAGGAGCTGTTCGAAGAGGGATACGTCACGGGGGACCTCGTCCGGGACCTCGCGCTAAGGATCCTCGCTCAGCCGGAGCTGTCCGAGGCGGTGATGTCAGTGCTCTCCACCCGGTTCAGCGAACTCGTCGTTGACGAGGCCCAGGACTGCTCAGTCGAAGACCGCAATGTCATCCGGGAGCTGGTTGCCCGGGGCCTTCCGCTGATGCTTGTCGGCGATCCGGACCAGGCCGTCTACGGGTTCCGGGACACGGTAGCCGCGATCGACGACCCCGACCTCCTCGATGCGAAGCGGTCGTTGCGGCTGGAGCACAACTGGCGCTCCAGCCAGACCATCTGCGACCTCGCCGCGACCCTGCGCACGAGCGAGCGGGAGGCCGATACCGCCGCCGGCCCGCACCGGGGCGAAAGCGTTCCCATCCTCCTCACTGCCCTGCCGAGCCGGGGGACCGATCACGTCCGGGCCTTCTGCGAGGAGGCCGCCCGACTCGGGGTTCCCAAGGCGGAGCGCCTCGTGATCGCTCACCGCAGATCGTCCCTGCCCAAGGACCTCACCGGAGCGGCTAAGTCGCCCGCGTCCCATACCGGCAGGCTGGCCTGGGCCGTCGGAGTCCTGAACGCCGGGGCTCCCCCGGCCAAACAGCGAGAGCGGGCCGGAGCGGCCATCCTGGACGTGTGGTGCGGGAAGGACGACCTGCCCGAGGCTGACCGGTTGGAGAGGTACGGGGTCACAGCGCAGGGCTTGGCCCGGAGCCAGTCCCTGGTGCTACGCGACCTACCGCCCCTGGACCAGGTGATGGGGGAGTGGATGGAACAGGCCAAGGAGGTGTTCAAGCGCCACAGCCCCGGCCCGCACCTCGTCACCCCCAAGAACAACCCCCGCTGGGCGCGCCGGCAGGCGGGCAGGGACGACAAACCCGCCTACCAGGTGGGTGGTCACGGTTGTCCCCGGGCCGATGCGCCGGTGGAGGTGGGGCGGGTCACGAGCATCCACCAGGTCAAGGGTGAGGAGGCTGACGCGGTGCTGGTCGTCATCCCGAAGCCGACCGCGGATAACCGCTGCGAGGAGCTGCTGGCCTCCTGGTTGGATCAGGAACGTCCCAGCACCCCGGAGCTCGTGGAGGACCGCAACGTCCTTTACGTCGGGGCCACTCGAGCTCGCCGCCTGCTGGCTTTCGCTCTCTGCACGGATCACCTTCCCCGGGTTCAAGCATTCCTTGAACAGCGCGGGATTCCGTTCCGGGTGGCCGGATGATCCCCTCTCACGCGTGCTGTGGGGGATGACACGGTGAGGGGCCGGTCGTCGCGCAGGGACCGGCGATGAGCCGATCTCAAGATCGTGCCCACCTCGTGATTGTTTCGTACCTTGATTGCTGTTGACGTAGCTTTCATGTGTTGCTTGGCTGTTGTCATGTTGAGGGTGGTCTTCAACCCGTCCCCTGGCCCTCAGGTTCGGTGCCGCGGCGCCGGGAAAGTGGTGATCTGCCATGTCCGAGTCCGATGATGCCGTGCGTGCGGAGGACGACGGGCCCGATGAAGGGAAGGAGGGTGGTCGCAGAAGGCCGCCCCTGCCCCTGGTGCTGCTCGTGGTCGGGGCGCTCGGCGCCGGAACCCTTCTGGGGTGGTCGCTGCGAACTCCTGAGAACGCCCCGGTGTACCTGGAACTGTCCGAACAGCACGAGTCGACCGGGGGCGAGCTGGAACAGGCCCTGGTGAGAGAAGCTGACCACGAGGACACCATCAACGGCCTGCAGGAGGAGCTGGAGCAGCTCGAAGGTCCGATCCTGAAGCTGGACGAACGTGAGGAGGGACTGGACACCCGGGAGGGAGAGCTCGACGACCGGGAGGAGGAACTGACCGAGTTCTCCGAGGAGCTCGACGAGCGGGAAGGTGACCTGGACACCCGTGAGGAGGAGGTCACCGGCCTGGAGACCGAGGCCGAGGAGAACAGCTTCCCCGGCACCGGGACCTTCCTCGTCGGCGACGAGATCTCACCGGGGACCTACCGTTCCGAGGGCACCTCCAGCTGCTACTGGGCCCGGCTGTCCGGTACCGGCGGCACCCTGGACTCGATCATCGCCAACAACTTCGGCGGCGGCCGCCAGGTCGTGACCATCAGCGGTTCGGACGTGGCGTTCGAAACCAGCAGCTGCGGCGGCTGGACCCGGATCTGATTCCGGTTTCCCGCCGAGTTCGCGGGGGCTAGTGTGACAGCACTTCCCTCCTGGGGCAATTGGGGCGAAGCGGAATTTTACCCAAGGCTTCAAACGCGACCTTCGGATCTTCCTTTCGTGCGCGTGCGGGTGTTCCTGTGGATGCGGGTGCCGGTGCACCTGCGCTCCCCGCAGTTCCCCCCTGCAAAAGGACGTGTCGATGCCCCCCTCGACCCTGCCCTTGTCATTGTCCGCAGTCCGCAGCGTCGGCAGCATCATGCCCGCCGACATGCTCTTACGGATCTTCGACGGCCGCGATGTCGAAGGCGGTCGACCAGCCGACTACGGGGCCATCGGTACCCGGTCGGTCGAGGACGAGGCCGAGCGCCTGTGGCACGAACTGCGCGGTGCCTGGTGGGTGCTGCGCCGAACACTGCCCGGCCGTGAAGAGCACGGGCAACTGCCAGCAGATCCCACCCGTTCCGCGCTGCGTGGATGGGTCGAACCGCTGTTCGTCGCGCTGGGTTTCGGGCGCCTGGCCGGCCTGCGGATCTCCGGGATCCCGGCCGACGACGACCCCGGCCGGGTATTCCCGATGACCCACCGGTACCAGCGCCTTCTCATCACGGTGGCGCCCTGGGACACCGAACTCGACGCACGCGGCCGTGACGGCTCGGCCTCCCCGCAGTCGCAGATGCAGGAGTGCCTGAACCGCACCGAAGCGCATCTCTGGGGTCTGGTCACCAACGGCCGCGAACTGCGATTGCTCCGCGACTCCACCTCCCTGGCCGGGTCCGCCTACCTCTCCGTCGACCTGGAAGAGATCTTCGAGGGGGAACTGGTCCACGAGTTCATCGGCCTGTGGCGGCTCTTCCACGCCTCCAGGTTCGAGGTTCTCGACGGGGAACCACCGTCCACCTGCCTGATGGAACGCTGGCGGGATGAGGCGCTGCGCTCCGGCGTCCAGGCCCTGGACGCGCTACGGCAGAACGTCGAGGAGGCCCTGGCCATCCTCGGCACCGGCTTCCTACGCCACCCGGACAACCATCACCTGCGGCAACCGGCGAAGGTCGGTGAACTCCACACGGCCCTGCTGCGCCTGGTATTCCGGATCCTGTTCCTCGCCGTCGTGGAGGAGCGCGACCTCCTCCACCCACCGCACACCGATCCGCGCACCCTCGGTCGCTACGCCGACTACTTCTCCTTCGCGAGACTGCGACGGGTCGCCGACCGGGGCGGCGGAGGCGGTCACCACCGGGACCTGCACACGACACTGCGCATCGTCCTGGACGCTCTCGGGCTCGAAGACGGCCGCCCCGAACTCGGCCTGGTGGGCCTCGGCGGGCTCTTCACCCGCACCGAAGAGGATCGCTGCCTGGACGGGGCCTCTTTGAGCAACCAGGCCCTGCTGCGCGCGGTCCGCAGGCTGTCACGGGTGCGTGACCCCGGAACCCGGCGCTGGCGGCCGGTCTCGTTCCGTACGCTCTCCTCCCGAGAGCTGGGTGCAATCTACGAATCGCTCCTGGAGGACCTGCCGGAGTACCGGCCCGCGGACCATTCCTTCCACCTCGTCCACCGCGCGGGCAACGCGCGCAAGATGACGGGCTCCTACTACACCCCGTCCTCCCTCATCTCCCGCTTGCTGGACACCACCCTTGAACCCGTTCTCGACGAGGCGGTCAAGCGAGGGGCGAACCAGGCCGCCAACTATCCCGAACTCGATGAAGCGGATACCATCGCGGAGTCGCTCCTCTCCGTAACGGTGTGTGACCCAGCGTGTGGATCCGGGCACTTTCTGGTGGCCGCGGGCCAGCGCATCGCCAAGCGGGTGGCGGCCGTCCGCGAGGGCACGCCCGAACCGGGGGAGGAGGCCTACCGCCGAGCGCTCCACACTGTGGTCGCCCGTTGCCTGTACGGAGTCGACATCAACCCCATGGCGCTTGACGTGGCGAAGATGTCGCTGTGGCTCGAAGGCATGGCCCCGGGCCGACCACTCGACCTGCTCGCCCCCCACCTCAAATGCGGGAACGCGCTCATCGGCGCGACACCGGCACAGCTACGCGGCGGTATCCCCGACGCAGCCTTCACCCCGGTGGAAGGAGACGACCGCAAGGCCGCGGCCGCACTGGGCAGGGCCAACAGCCTCGAACGCGCCGGTCAGGCCGCACTGTTCGACACTGAACCCGACGCGGTCAAGGTCGACAACACCACCTACGCCGAAGGGCTCCACGGGCTCTACGCCATCGAGGTGGGCAGCCTGCGGGACGTCCGCGAACAGGAACAGGTCTACCGGGTCTGGCGCCGATCGGCCGACTACCGCAGGGCCGTGCACATAGCCGACGCCTGGTGCGCCACCTTCCTGTGGGAGAAGGTCGAGGGCGCACCGCAACCGGTGACCGACGAAACCTTCCGCAGACTCTTCGATCCCGAGGACGCCGCGGAGACCGAAGCCACCCACACTGAGATCAGGCGGCTCCGGGACCGCTACCGCTTCTTCCACTGGCATCTGGAGTTCCCCGACATCTTCCCGGTCTGCGACGACCTAGGCGGTGGTAGCAACGGCGCTCCGGGCTGGCAGGGCGGGTTCGACTGCGTGCTTTCGAACCCGCCCTGGGACAAGCTCGACTTCGAGGACAAGAAGTACTTCAGCGTGGTGCAACCCTCGCTTGCAGGCATCGCCGGACTGGCCCGCCGCGAGGCGATCGCCCAGTGGCAGCGTGACTTCCCAGAAGAAGCGGAGCGGTACCGGTCTGCGCGACGTCAGGTGAAGTCCACCCTGCATTTCGCCGGACGTTCCAAGGGGTTCCCCTCGTGCGCGAAAGGATTGACCGTCAAGGGGGTGAACACCCTCCAGGTGGACCACCTCTTCGTCGAGCTGTTCACCGGCCTGATCAAGCCCGAAGGCCGCATCGGCGCGATCGTGCCCACGTCCATTGCCACGGGGGCCGGGGCCCAGGAGCTCTTCGCCACCCTGACCCGAGACCGGTCGATCGCATCGCTGTACGACTTCGAGAACCTGAAACAGCTGTTCCCCGGGGTGCATTCTAGTTACCGCTTCTCACTGCTGACCTTGCACGGCTCCCAGAGCCCCGTGCCTGTGGCGGACTACGCCTTCTTCCTCCACGAACCTGCACATCTCGACGACGGGCGCCGGAACTTCGAACTCACCGCGGACGAAATCTCACTGCTCAGCCCCAACACGGGCTCACTCCCGCTGTTCGGTTCCAGGCGCGACGCCGACCTCACCCTTTCCGTCTACCGGCGTTTTCCGGTGCTGTGGGAGGAGGGGCGCAGGGACGGGAACCCCTGGGCAGTCAGGTTCAAGAATCTGTTCAATATGACCGATGACTCCGGGCTCTTCCGAACCAGGGCCGACTTAGAGGGGGAGGGGTGGCAGCTGCGGGGGAACGCCTTCGAACGCGAAGGCAGCCGAATGTCGCCGCTCTACGAAGCGAAGATGGTCCACCACTTCGATCATCGGTGGAACGGCTTCACACCAGCAGGGGCCGCACGACAACCGGAGCGGTCCGAGAAAGCAGACTCCGAGTACGCGCCGTTGCCCCGCTACTGGGTTCCCGAGGACGACGGTGCGAGGGAAGGCCTCGACACACGGCTGTCCGGGGTCGGCTGGGACCGGGAATGGCTCTACGGCTGGCGTGACATCAGCCGTTCCAATGACGAGCGAACCGCGATCCCTGCCCTGCTGCCGCGCGCGGCCGTCGGACACACCTTTCCCCTCATGTTCGTCCAACGGAGCCCGCGGCTGGTCGCGGCCTTGTGCGCGGTGCAGAGCTCGCTCGTCTTCGACTTCGTCGCCCGCCAGAAGATCAACGGCGCGCACATGTCCCTCATGACCTGGAAACAGCTTCCCGTGCCCACCCCCGAACAGTTCGAACCCCACCTGGACTTCCTGGTGCCCCGCGTGCTCGAACTCGTCTACACCACCCACGACATGGCCCCGCTCGCCCGCGACCTCGGTTGTACCGGCCCGCCCTTCCCCTGGGACGAGGAGCGCAGAGCGGAGTTGCGAGCGAAATTGGACGCCTACTGCTTCCACCTCTACGGACTCGACCGACAGGACACGGAGTATGTCCTGGAGACCTTCCAGACGGCGAAGGGCGGTCTGAAGAACAACGAGATCGCCCGATTCGGAACCTACCGAACCAAGGAGCTGGTTATGGAGGCCTTCGACCGCGCGGGCATCGGCCCCATGAGGACCCAGGGGGTCGAGCACTCCCGGAATTGACGAACCTCCTGTGGCGTCTCCCCTGGGAACGTCGCTGAAGCTCCTGCGGGCTCTCCGTTGAGGTGTCCACCGGGATCATCCTCGCGAGCACGAGCGGCGGCTTTCGGGACGTGAGGGGACGGGCGGGCCCGCCGCGCGGCCATCGAGGATCCCCACACTCCCAAGGCCTCGGTTGTGCTCACGGGCCACATGTCCCAGCTCACATCCAGTCGGCACAATCACAGCAGTGACCGACAGGAGGCGCCAGTGCCCACATCCCCCACGCGCAGACCCCGCCCGCCCGCAGCTCGGACGGTGCTCGCCCTGTCCGCCTGCCTCGCCCTGCTCTGCGGGGTGCTGGCGGCACCTCCCGCCCGAGCCGCCGTCCTGCCCTCGCACCTGGAGTTGCAGAGCACGCACACGTCGGTCGACAACGGCTGGGAACGGGTGGAGCACTACCGGGACGCCCGCCCCGGGTTCACCGCCGAGCAGTTTCCGCCCGACGGGCGGGGCGACCAGGACGGTCAGCGCGCCGCGTTCTTCGGCACCGCGCAGCCGGACTCGTCACGGTTCCTGCTCTACCACGCCCCCGGCTGGGACACCGCGCCGCGCGGCGCCGTGCTCCTCGTGCACGGGGCCAACGACACCCCCGACCGGGCCTGGGCCGACCCCGGCGAGTCCGGCGACTACGGATGCGGCAGGGCGAGCTGCCCCTCCACCGGGATGATGCAGGACCTGGCCGACGAGGGCTACGCGGTGTTCGCGATCGGGTTCGCGCACAAGCAGGGTGACAACCTCATGCAGGCCCAGCAGGTCGGCAACGCGCTGGCGGTGATCCGGGCCAAGCTCGGCGTCTCCGGTGCCGACGTCATCGGGTGGAGCAAGGGGATGATGTCGGCCCGCATGTACGTGTCGTCGGTGGTGCCCGAATGGGGGACGGAGTACGCGGGTGACGTCGGCCGTCTGATCCTGCTGGGCGGTCCCAACGGCGGCTACGACTACCCGTTCGCGCACGGGTGGGCGCACGACTTCTCCATCTGGCCCGAGTGCGGCGGGACCGTCAACGCGCCCTCTCCGCACACCCGGATGACCTGCTACGGCCAGTACACCCACCACCCGGAGTTCTCGTTCGTGCCCGACTCCGGCTGGGACGCCTACCCCGGTCAGAGGCAGATGCTCGCCCGGTGGGACCACCAGTACGGGGTCAACACCGCCGCACAGGACTGGTACACCACCTACTACGGAGGCCAGGGGGTCTTCACCCGGGGCCCGGGCATCCAGGCGGCCGTCGACGCGGGCTCGCTCATCGGACAGATCCAGGGCACGGGCACCCCGCCGGAGGTGCCGGTGTACCTGTTGGCGGGCGGCGCACCGACGGTCGTCGGCATCTGGAACGAGACGCGCGCCCCCAGCGACGGGGTGGTGTTCGTCGACAGCGCCCTGGACACCACCGGTGTCTCCACCGTCGGAGGCACCCGCCTGGCCGCCACCGTCAACCACCTCGAACTCGGTTGGCACCCCACTGTCCGCGACCAGGTCACCGCCTGGCTCCAGTAGGAGGAACCCCATGAACCACCTGTCGCCCTCGGTGGTGTCCGAGCACGTGGACACCGACCGGCTGCGCGCCCGTCTCCTGCACCTGGACCGTGCGGGCGAGGCGGTCGTGTTCGTGCACGGCAACGTCTCCTCCGCGCTGTTCTGGCAGCGCACCATGCTCGCCCTGCCCGAGCGGTACCGGCCGCTCGCCGTGGACCTGCGCGGATTCGGGGACAGCCCGCGCGAGGCGGTGGACGCGCGCCGGGGCCTGGGTGACTACGCCGACGACGTACGCGCGCTGCTGGACGCACTCGACCTGGACCGGGCGCACCTGGTCGGCTGGAGCATGGGCGGCGGTGTGGTGACCCGGCTGCTGCGGGACACCCCCGGGCGGGTGCGCTCGCTGACCCTGGTCAACCCGGTCTCCCCGTACGGTTTCGGCGGGACGCACGGCGTCGACGGCGCGCTCAATGATCCCTCCGGTGCCGGGAGCGGAGGCGGTTGCGCCAACCCGGACTTCGTTTCCCGGCTGGCCGCGGCCGACCGCTCCGGGGAAGCTCCCACCTCGCCCCGCCAGGTACTGCTGGGAGCGTACGTGCGCCCCGGCTGGACCCCCGAGGACCCGGCCGACCTGGACACCTACGTCGAATCGATGCTCTCCACCGCGGTGGGCGAGGCCCACTACCCGGGAGACGTACGCCAGGGCCCGGTGTGGCCCGGCGTGCTGCCGGGAGACCAGGGAGTGCTCAACGCGATGTCCCCGGTGCACTGCCGCCTGGACGACCTGCACACGATCGCCCCCAAGCCGCCGATCCGGTGGATCCGCGGCGCGGACGACGTGATCGTCTCCGACACCTCGCTGCACGATCTGGCCTACCTGGGGTCGATCGGGGCTGTCGAAGGCTGGCCGGGCGCGGACGCCGCACCGCCGCAGCCGATGGTGGCGCAGACCCGGCATGTGTTGGACGCCTACGCCGCGGCGGGCGGTGCCTACACGGAGCACGTCGTGGAGGGAGCTGGACACAGCCCCCAGATCGAACGCCCCGAGGAGTTCCTCGACCTCCTGGTGTCCGGGCTGGAAACCGCTGACGGGTAGTACGTCACGACCGCGTGCCCGCACTTCGACGCCGGGTCGAAGGGGCTGGAGCCCTGCGATACCTTCGCGGAAATTGCGTCCGTTCAACCTGTCGTTGTTTTTGGCGAATGGGTGGTATTTGGTGCGATAGGCCTTGGGTTTCATTTCTTGCTTCAGGGGAAAATCACCGGTGTCAGATTCGGGTTCTGGTGATGGGGTTCCTATCGCGCTTGATCTCCTCTCCCGTGTCCGTGTTGACCTTCCCCGTCCCTCGCATGCGACCAACGACCAGATCCACACGCGAGTGGAGTCTTTCTGTCAGGGGCAACACCATCGCGAACAACTGATGGGGGCGAGGTGGAGCCCCCGGGGCGCCCGTGTCGTGATCGATCCCCCGAACTCCGCGGGTCACCCGGTCGTGCACGCGGCGTGGCTGACGGAGATGACGGGTGGGGCCGTGGACGTCGCGTCCGCCTCATGGCTGTTGCGCCCGCAGGTGTGAGTGGAGTTCGGGATGCGTGTGGACGTGGAGTCGTGGCTCACCCTGGTGAGCCGGAGCGGTTCCTTCGACGCCCGGGCGGCGTTCGTGCGCGGTGGGGCCGATGCGCATGGCGGGGGAGAGGGCGCCAGGTCCGAACACCGGTTGGGTGTGGACGACCCGCTGCACTGGGAGTACACGGTTTCCACCGGGGGCCGGGAGGCGCGCTGGTCCTGTGACGGTGACGAACTCCTGCACGTCACCGATGAGAGGACGTTTCGCAGCCCGGTTCCCCACGGGTCCGATCCGGACGAGCCCTGGTACTTTTCCACGTGGCTGGCGGTCGTGGACACGCGGCTGGTGGAGATGGTGCGTCGGTGGATCTCCTCGCCCGGGTCCTCGTCGATGCCGTTGAGGAGGAGGGCGGGGGCGAACGCGGGTTCGTGCGCGTCGCGGCCCGGCCCCTGGGTAACGAACCCTCCCCGTACAGCGGTTTCTCGGTTCCCGACGGACGGTCGTTGAGCCTGCGGCTCGACGGCGGCCTCGGATATCTGACCGAGGTGGTGGTGACGTCCCCCGGCAGCGGGGCGCTCGATCCACACGCTCGCTCTGACCACTCGGGCGGCGTAGCGCAGTAGCGGAAACGGCAGGGAAACGAGCAGGAGCCCCGCTGCCCGAAGGGAGCGAGGGGCCTGGCTGTAAGGCGCTGCTTGGGCAGGGTGAGTCCGAGGCGGTGCGTGCCTGCCGGTGCTGTCGGCATTCGGTGGAGCTCGGAAGATAATTTGGTGCGCACCCGGAATCCCGGGGATGTATGGATCATTATGATTTTACCGTATTGTCTGTCATGTCGGTGCGATAAATTCGCTGAGCCTATTGATTTGCTGCGCCCCCGTAGGCATGGTGTAAGAGTGATCCGCCGCCCAATGACCCTGGGGAATCATGAAAGCCTCTGCTGTTGCCATCCTGGAATTCACGCCTCCCCCCGGTGCCGGGTAAGTGGTGCCCCGGTGGCTGGGGTGAACGGTTTCGATGGTTTCCGGGGTCCGTTCGATCCAGGCCCTTTCAGGGTCAGACCCGCCTTTCCCTGGATCTGAGCCGAAACGCCTCCAGGGGAGCTGGGAGAACTCTTTCGACCTCTGGCGCCGCACGCCTTTTGCGGGAGGGCGACGGTCCGTTCCCCGAGTCAGGGTGCAGAGAAGGCCAGGGGCGGTAAAAGATCCGGGCCCTGCCAGAAAGCATTCGGGTCGGGGCTGGGTATGACATCGAACGGAATCAGGGCTGTTATGGGCGGCCGCTCCTCGTGAGCCGTCGAAGAGCAAGAAACCATCAGCCACACCCGGAACTGCCGGGCCAACTGTCGACCTACGGAGAATGCATGTCCTTCAAGAACATCTTCGACAACAGCGAGAACGAAGCCGGATCCGCGGAGGAATCGGCCCGCGCGGTGTATGAAAGGATCCCGGGGGCGCGGCCCGAACGGGAGGGGATCGACCCGGAGCTCGCCGAGGGGATCCCCGAGGCCGAGCGCGACCCCAAGATCATCCGCGAGACGTCGCCTGAAGCGCTCAACGTCATGGGCAGCTTCATCTCCCCGATGTTCAGGAACACCCGGACCGCCGCCGCCGAGCAGCGCGGGACCAGCGAAGACCCCGAATCAACCACCTCGATGGCGTCCTCGGCCAAGGACGAGGCATTCAAGGGGGTGGAGGTGGAGATCAGGGACGAGGACCGCCCCGAGATCAGCGATGAGGAGCGGGCGAACCTGAAAAAGGCCAACCAGAAGTCAACCGGGAACCTCAGGAGGACTGACAACGGTTTCACCGAAGGGTGAAGGCGGTTCCGCGGCCTTTTCCGCGGACCGGATGTGCACCCGCAGGAATCTTTCCCCTCATGGGCCCCGACCCGAGAAAACAGGACCGTCGGGTTTCTTGGCGATGCGGAATGTCCGATCGGGTCAGGGCGGGAACCGTTCCACGGAATAGACAGATGATTGATCTCCACTCTTCAAGGAGGTAGATGTTCATGTCCGGCGCCATCAAGAACAACGTGAGTACCGCTTACCTCGGTGAGCGGTTCATGCGGCATCCGCTGACCGGGAGGAACCTGAAGGAACTCGAAATCGACGAGAAGGCGCCGGGGCTCCTGGAGCGGAACAGGGAAAGGCTGAAGGCGAAGGCCGAGAGGAAAGCGCCTGACGGTTCGGACCGGTTCGTGTACCCCACCGGGTTCTCCCTGAACAGGGGGAGGTTCGGGGAATACCCGACCGCACGGGAAACGGCTCACCAGCTCGGGTGGCGGGCCTACATGACGGTGGGCGTGCCGCTCGTCGAGGAACGAAACGACATCGTGCAGCCGCCGCCCGACGTGGTCTCCAAGCAGACCTACGTCAACCGAACGGACCCCAAGCCCACCACCTGGTCGCACACCGTGGAGTTCTCGGTCTCCAACACCATCAACTGGTCACTCCAGGGGCAGGTTCAGCTCACCTTCGGGGCCAAGGCCATCGCTTCGCTGCAGCAGCAGCTGCAGAAGAGCATGGCGCTGAACAACTCCCAGAAGACCACCCTGAAGAACAGCAAGGACAACCAGGGCGTCGACATGGAGTCCCAGTCGCAGTCGACCAGCACGACGACGGCCACCAGCAGCGCGACGGGAACCGGGGAACTGTCCGCTCAGCTCATGCTGGGGATCACCGGGTCCGTCAGCGGTTCTCTGACCACCGCGTTCAAGACCTCCTCAACGTTGAGCGGGGAGGTCGGCAGCCGGGTCGACGTCCTGGCCACGCAGCGGCGCCAGGTGCGCAGGTTCGACTACGAGTACCCGGTCTCCTTCGGCGGGGGAGTGGCTCTCTACTACCCCGAGCCGGTGGAGGTCGGGAAGACCCGGCCGGGCGGACCGGCACCGAAGGAACCGGAGTACTCACAGGTGGTCCCGTGGGAGCTCGGGGAGTCCGGTGCGACGGGCAAGGCCTTTGACCTGAACGACGAGGGCAGGCCGTTCATGCAGAAGGGCGAAGCCGAACTGGTCTCCACGCTCGCCGGTGTGCACGAGGTCTTCGAGCTCGAGAAACTCCACTTCACGTTGGAGGACCATCCGCTGCACGGAGAGGGTGCGGAGCGCGGGAACCCGAAGGCGGCCGCCGACGAGGTGCGCACCGGCCTGGGGACGGCCGACGGCCTGGCGTTGGACCCGGTGGCGCAGAAGGCCTACGTCACCGACCGGTACAACAGCGGAAAGCTGTACAAGGTGGACCTCGCCAGTGGCGAAACGGACTGGGTCCTGGACAAGCTCGGCGAAGTCAACGACGTGGCGCTGGACCTGCCCGGGGACAGGGCCTACGTCGCCGACTACGGCGGTCGGCGCGTGTTCACGGTGGACCTGTCCGACCACACCGCCCCTCCGGTCGCGGTCGCCGAGGGTATCCGCGTGTACGGCCTGGCGCTGGACCTGCCGGGTAACAGGCTCTTCGCCTCCGACCACGCGCGGGGCGAGGTGGTCGAGTTCGACCTCAGTGGCGGATCGGCCGAGCGCAAGCGCACCTGGAAGGTGCCGCTGGCCGCCGGGATCGCGTTGAACGCGGGCAGGGCCTACGTCGGTCAGTACGACCGCGGCGGGCTGTAGTAAGCATTCAGTTGCTGGGTTCGCCTGACAGGGCGACACTGGACCAGGCACGATGTCCACCATGCCGTCGGGACTGGAGACCGCCTCGCGTGAGGACCTGCTCGCGCTGATCGGTGTGCTCCACGAACAAAACACCGCCCTGCGCCAGCACCTGGCCCAGCAGACCGAAGAGATCACCCGCCTCAAGGCCGAGAACGAACAGCTCCGAGCCGACAACGCGCGTCTGACCACCCGGGTCGCGCAGCTCGAACGCCGCCTGGGACGCAACTCCGGCAACTCCTCCCTGCCACCCTCCTCGGACCTGTTCGACAAGCCCGAACGCGCACCCGCCAAGAAGAGCGCCCGCAAACGCGGACGCCAACCAGGCGCTGAAGGCTTCGGACTGCCTATGGTCGAAAACCCCGACCAGGTCCACGACCATCTGCCCGCCACCTGCACCGGGTGCCACGCCGAGCTGGACCCGGCCTCCTCCATTGGCTACCAGCGCCGTCAGGTCCGCGACATCCCCCTGGTCACGGTGCAGGTGAGTGAGCACCGCGCCCACACCTGCGCGTGCCAGTGCGGAAGCATCACCCAAGCAGCGATGCCCCAGGAACTGGCCGCCTCCCCTTCCTCCTACGGCCCCCACCTGCGCACCCTGGCCGTCTACCTGCTCGTGTTCCAGCACATCCCGGTGGAGCGCACCGCACAGCTCATCAACGACCTGACCGGCGCGAAGGTCTCCACCGGATGGGTGTCGCATCTACTGGGCGAGGCCCATGCTCTGGTCAGCGACAGCCTCAACCTGATCCGGGCGTTGCTCACCCTGGCCCACGTGCTGCACGCCGATGAGACCACCACCCGCATCAAGGACCAACGGTGCTGGTTGCATGTGGCCTGCAACGAGCACCTGACCCTGCTGGGTCTAGCTCCGCGTTCACGAGCCGGGGCGAACACGTTGGGGGTACTGCCGGGCTTTACCGGCACCCTGGTGCACGACTCCTTGGCCTTGTACTCGGGTTACACGTGCGCCCACCAGCTGTGCGGGGCGCACCTGATCCGCGAGCTCACCGCTGCCGAACAGGACCACCCCGGCCAGCACTGGCACCGTCAGATCCGGTCCGCGCTGGCCACCTTGGCCCGCGAGGCGGGGCGTGTGCGCTGCGGCCAGGCCGAGCACATCCCCGCCGGGGTGCTCCTGGCCCAAGGGGAGTTGTTCCACCACGGCATCGCGGTCGGGCTGTCCTGCCATCCCCGGGCCCAAGGAAGGAAGCAATCACCGGCCCGCAACCTGCTCGAGCGTCTGCGGGAGCGGGCCGAGCAGGTGTTGGGCTTCTCCGACCGGCCCCACCTGGTGCCCTTCACCAACAACCTCGCCGAAAGAGCGCTCAGACCCCTCAAGACCCAGGTGAAGATCTCCGGTTGCCACCAGTCCCGTCAGGGGGCGGCGGCCTGGCTCGGGGTGCGTTCCTACATCGACTCGGCCCGCAAGCACGGGGTGAGCGCGTTCGAAGCGCTGCGCCGGGCGTTCACCGGACAGTTGTGGATGCCGCCCATCCCCGCCTCCGCCTGACCAGCTAAGGCCATCTACCCTCCGCAGTCCCCAACGCCTTCTGAATGCTTACGGGCTGTACGAGATCGACCTGGGCGCGCAGGGAGGGGCTCCGCGGGAGGTGGCCACCAATCTCGGACGGAGTGTGCGCGTGGCGCTGCACGGCGGAGCTCTGGCCTACGTCTGCGACTCGACCGGCAGTCTGCACGAGGTCGTGGTGGCCGAGGGCGAGGACAAGGGTCTTCGCCGTGTGGTCCTGGGCGGCCTGGGCCCGGTCTGCGGTCTCGCGTTGGACGAGGCCAACGGACGGGTCTACGTCAGCGACCGGCACGGCAAACTGTCGCGGATCACCGGTGCGCTGCCCGACCGCCCGGCCCAGGCCTAGGATCTGGCTCCTCCTCGGGTGAGGCGGCGGTGACGCGCGGCATGGTCCGCCGCGCGCCCTCATCCGTGAACGCGCACCCATGGTGCGGGCCCGGCCCGAAGGCGAAAGCGGGGGCCCTTCGGTTCGAACCGGGCCGGACAGTTCAGGTATGGCGCAGGTATCAGGCCGCCCTCCGGCGCGTCGGAGGGCGGCACGGCTTCCTCAAACGTGTTTCTCCGGGGCCAGGGCCCCTGAGATGAGGCCCTCGCTGGTCAGTTCGGCGGCCTTGTCGGCCAGCGCCGACAGCTCGCGGGCGCGGCGTTCGAACTCGCCCAGGGCACGGAAGGCCGCTCCGTAGCGGCGCCGCCGTGCGGGTTCCGGTTTCGGGGCGCGGGCGGCATGGGCAGAAGTCGAATGCCGGGCTCCGCCTGGCAGGATTGACCAGGTTGCCAGCGCACGTCACACAGGAGTACATCCCGCGCCCTGCCCGCCGCCCCGGGTGAGCCCGGCGGCCGCCCGTTCCCCCACCCCGAGGAGTTCAGCCCCGTGAACGTCCCCCTGTGGCTGTGGGTCACGACCGTCCTCGTGATCGTCAGCCTCATCTGCGTCGACTTCGTGATCGTGGCACGCAATCCACGCAAGCCCTCGACCCGTGAAGCGGCCCTGTGGGTCAGCTTCTACGCGTTGCTGGCGGTGGCCTTCGGTGCGGCCCTGGCCTTCACTGCGGGGGCCGAACACAGCATCGCCTTCTACACCGGTTGGGTCGTCGAGTACTCGCTGAGCATCGACAACCTGTTCATCCTCATCCTGATCATCGGCTCCTTCCAGGTCCCGCCCGAACACCAGCAGCGGGTCCTGCTCATCGGGATCGGTCTGGCCCTGTTCTTCCGTGCCCTGTTCATCGTGGCGGGCGCGGCGGCGGTGGAGGCCTACGTCGGGGTGTTCTACCTGTTCGGCGCGATCCTGCTGGTCACAGCGATCAAGTTGCTCGTCTCGGCCGACCACGACGTGGCGCACGCCGAGTACAGGGAGAACGCGCTGGTGCGTACGGTCCGGCGGGTGCTGCCCACCACCGACCGGTACCACGGTGCCCGGCTGACCGTCCTGCTCGGTGGGCGGCGCCACCTGACCCCGATGCTGTTGGTGATCATCGCCATCGGCATGGCCGA
Source organism: Nocardiopsis metallicus (assembly GCF_014201115.1). Taxonomy (GTDB): domain Bacteria; phylum Actinomycetota; class Actinomycetes; order Streptosporangiales; family Streptosporangiaceae; genus Nocardiopsis; species Nocardiopsis metallicus. The sequence continues at coordinate 2,200,658 of NZ_JACHDO010000001.1, read as the reverse complement.
CATCGTCTTCGCCCTGGACTCCATTCCGGCGATCTTCGGCATCACCCAGGAGCCGTACCTGGTCTTCACCGCCAACGCCTTCGCCCTGATGGGCCTGCGCCAGCTCTACTTCCTCATCGGTAGTCTGCTCACCCGCCTGGTGTACCTGAACAAGGGTCTGGCGCTCATCCTCTGCTACATCGGAGTGACCCTGATCCTGCACGCCATCGAGCACACCACGGACCTGCCGGTGAGTTCCCCGCCCGAGCTGGTCTCCCTGGGCGTCGTCGTGAGCCTGCTGCTACTGGTCACCGTCGCCAGCCTCGTCGCCAGCCGTAACCACCGACAGCGCGAGTCCGTTTCCGGCTCCGAGGCACGGTAGGTGTTCAGCCCGGGCGGTTGCGCGCGGTGAGGAGCCCGAGCCCACCGGGGAGGAGTTGGAAACGCTGTTCCCGGTCCTGGCCTGAGGGGCCGGTGCACCGGGGACTGTCGGAAAGCGGAAGATCACCGGTCCTGACGCGGTGTTCGAGACCAGCGGCCGGGGTGAGTGGAAGAGAACCTGAGCAGCGAATGTGCTTCGCTCGGCCGTGCGGGCTCAGGACCGCCACCAGGGGAGGGGGTAACCGCCTTCCGGGACGCCTCTGGGTATCGGCTTGACCTGGGACGGAACCCGCAGTTCGGCCGCCTCCCACACCGCGCCCAGGCGCTGGTCCCACTCGTCGGTGAAGTGGTCGTAGGCGCCCACCCAGGCGTTCACCTCACCGACCTTGGGACCGTCGTCGGTGTAGAAGGTGTCCACACGCGTGAAGGCGTAGGGGGAGGCCGAGGACACCCGTCGGGCGACGTCGGCGAGCTCCTCCTTCTTCTTCTCGGGCAGGACCAGGTCGAGGTTGGTCTTCTCGACGTGTTTGCCGGTCTCCACCGGGTTCCAGTCGGCGTCATACCACCGGTAGCTGGCCAGGGTGCCCGAACGGCCAGGGCGTCCCTGGCGTTGCAGGACCAGGGCGATGTCCCCCTGGAACGTGTAGAACTTCAGGTCGTCCGGGACCTTGCCGTCCGCGATGAGCGGTTCCTCCAGTAGCCAGACGTCGGGGAACCCGCGCTTGTCCAAGGCGTCGCGCCCGCGCGCCACGATCTCGTCGAACGTCCAGGTCCGCTTGGCGATCGAGTCGTACCACCCCTTCTTCTCCGGCCTGAGCACCATGACACCGACAGCGCTGCATCCGTCCAGGGGCTTGACGACCACGGGGTTCTTCAGCCCCGGCTATTCAGCGGAATTGGGAGGACCGACCCCTGACAGCACGAAAGGTGCCCCTACCTGCAAAGATGTGACTGTCTAGGAAACATCACAGCAGAATCAGGAGCACCTTTCTGGTGCACGAGCCTACCTGGGACCACCGCCTGTCCGTGACCGCCAACAGCACCAACCTCGTCGGGCATGCCGGAGCCGTCCTGCTCCGCCAGCTCGCCGACCGCACCGGCCTCACCCGGGCCCTCGCCACAGCCTTGCCCACCAGCACCGCCAACGGCTGGCGGGACCGGGCCACCACCCTGGTCCACCTGGTCATCGCCATCGTGCTCGGCGCCCGCAACCTCTCCGAAGCCGAACGCCTGGGCCTGCACCACCGGCCCGTGTTCGGCCCACCCACTTCCGACTCCACCCTGCGCCGCGCCCTGAACGTCCTCGACGAGAGGGCCCTGGCGGCGATCGCCAAGGCCCGGCGGCAGATCCGCCGCCACGTGTGGACGCTGCTGCACCTGCGCCCCGGCGGGTTCCCCCAAGTGAAGGTCGCGGGCAAACCCCTGAAGGGATGGATCGTGCTGGACGCCGACGCCACGATCATCACCACCACCTCCAACAAGGAAGGGGCCGCACCCACCTTCAAGTCCAGTTTCGGGTTCCACCCCCTGGCCGCCTGGTGCGCCAACACCGGCGAGTGCCTGGCCATGCTGCTGCGCCCCGGCAACGCCGGAGCCAACACCGCGAGCGACCACATCAACGTGCTCACCTGGGCCCTGGATCAGGTCCCCGGCTCTTCCCGGGCCAAGATCCTCGTCCGTATCGACGGAGCCGGCGCCACCCACGACCTCCTCGAGTACCTGGAGAAGCTGAACACCAGCCGCAGGACGGTGCGCTTCACCGTCGGGTGGAAGATCACCACCGCGGACGAGGAGGCGATCGCGAAGATCCCCGAGAGCGCGTGGGAGAGCGCCGTGGACCAGAAAGGCGACCTCCAAGAGGGCTATGAGGTCGCCGAACTGACCGGGCTCAACACCCGCGAAGGCTGGCCCAAGGGGATGCGGCTCATCGTCCGCCGGGTACGCCCCTCCCGCCGCCACACCGCCAAGCTCACCGCCATGGAGAGGAAGACCGGTTGGCGCTACGCCATCTGCGCGACCAACATCAAGCGGATGCATCGGGTGCCGGGCTCCCACCAGGCCCAGTTTCTGGACGCGCTGCACCGAGACCACGCCGAGGTCGAGGATCGGGTGCGCACGAACAAGGCGATGGGGCTCGCGTTGTTGCCGTCATCGTCCTGGCAGGTCAACCAGGCGTGGGTGCTCGCGGCCAACCTGGCCGCGGATCTGGACGCCTGGCTGCGGTTGCTCACCCTGCACGATGCGGAGGACCTCGCGGATGCCGAGCCTGAGAGCATGCGGTTTCGGATCTACCACCTGCCCGCCCGTCTGGCCCGCCACGCCCGCCGCCGCTTCCTGCGTATCGAACGGTCCTGGCCCTGGGCGGAGGCGTTCACTACCTGCTGGCAGCGGTTGACCGCTCTGCCGACCCTCACCTGAGGATCGGGACCTGATCCGACGAGCAGCAGGAAGGAGGGAGCACGCAGTTCCGGGGTTCGTGGAGCCCGGCGCGCACCGCGGCGTCACGCGAGGGCTCGTTCCTGCCCGGACCAGGGACACCATGGGCGAAGTGCCGGATCAGAAGACGCGATCAGACCCCTGACGAATCCGGGTCAGATGCCCGGGCGTGAGCTTGTCGATCCCCGAGAGCACGCCGTACACCTTGGCGTGGGCGATACCGATGCGGTCCAGGAAAAGATAGGCGCCCAGCTTCGTGGAGAATCGATAGTAATCAGAGTCCGGGTTCAATTCCATTTTCTGCAGGAATTCCCTGCACTTGTAGGAAAACGATGGGGGGCTCCTGTGGTACCCGAGTGTCGCCTGGGCCGGATACTTGTCGACATCGATCATGCGCATCCCAGGATCCTAGTAGAGCCCGCACGGCCCGATCGTCACGCTTCGGCCTCGCCTCTTTTCCGATGTCGTCGAGTACTCCATCTCGATACCTTCCCTTCGTTGTTAATTCACCCGATGTGCGTCAACCTGCCGAAGGAAGAAGCGTCGCGATCGGTATCGCGAGTCTTTTCATGAACTGTGGTGAATCCAGAAGTTGCTACTCAGGAAGGGAAGGACCGGTACGCCGGGCGACCGCCGCGTCCGGTCCGGGGCCGCCTGCTTCAGCAGCGCGGCACGGGTGCCGATCACGGCGGCGCGCACGGTGGGCCTCAGGGCTTGGTGGCCAGGTAGTAGCTGTTGAGCGGATCCTGGTCGAGGGTGGTGACCTCGACGTCCGTGAACCCCGCGTCGGCCAGCATCGTGCGGGCCAGCTGCTCGCCCCACACGGTGCCGAGGCCGTCGCCGCCCAGTGCCAGCGACACGGTCATGCAGTGCATGGTCGACACGGTGTAGAGGAACGGTCCGAGCGGGTGCTCCACGTTGTCGGCCACGTCGCTGCTGGCGTTGATGTCGACCATGAGGAAGCGTCCCCCCGGCCGCAGCGCCCGGTTGATGTTGTCGAGCACCCGCGCGGGGTGGGCCTGGTCGTGGACGGCATCGAAGGCGGTGACCGCGTCGAAGGCCCCGGCAGCGTCGAGTTCTGCCACGTCGGCGAGCCGGAAGTCGGCGTTGGCGAGGCCGAGGCGGTCGGCTTCGGCCCGGCCCGCGGCGATGCCCTCTTCGGAGAAGTCGTAGCCGACGAAGCTGCTGCGGGGGAAGGCCTGGGCCATGAGGTTGACCGCGTGGCCGCTCCCGCAGCCGATGTCGGCGACATCGATCCCCTCCGCCAGCCGACCGGGCAACTCCGGGGCCAGCGGCAGGATCACCTCGATCAGGGCGTTGTCGAACACCGCCGCGCTCTCTTCGGCCATGAAGCGATGGAAGTCGGCGAAAGCGGCGTAGTGGACACCCCCTCCGGTCTCGAACCGCTCGGTGATCTCGGCGCTGACGTTGCCGAGCAGCGGCAGGATCTGCATGGTCTTGGCCACGTTGGCCGCCCCTCCGGAGCGGGTGAGCGGCAGGTGGTGTTCGGCCGGCAGGTGGAAGGTGCCGGTGGCGGGGTCGTGGTCGACGACACCGCCGGTGGTCATCGCGCCGAGCCACTCACGCACGTACCGTTCCTGCAGGCCGCAGGCCTCGGCGATCCGGCTGCTGGTCGAGGGCGGCAGACCCGCCATGGTGTCGAACAGCCCGGTGCGGTGGCCGATGCCGGCCATCAGGGCGAGCGCCCCGTCGTTGAGGACCTCGACCATGCGCTCGGCGAACGCTTGGGCGCGGTCGGTGTCGGCGGTGGGAGCGGAGTGGGCGGGTACTGTGGCGGTCATCGGTTCGGCTCCGTTCGGATCGAGGTGGGTCGGATGAGGGCCTGGGCGGTCGGTGAGGCCGCCACCGCGGCCCGGATCAGGGTCTGGAGGTGTTCGGGGGCGGCGTCGGCGTCGATGTCGAACCGCAGTGTCACCTCGCCGGGGCCGACCGGGACGCCTTCGACGCCGAGCGCTCCGCGCGCGTCCAGGGCGGTCGAGGCGTGGGTCTCGACGCGATCGAGCCGGATTCCCTCGGCGGTGGCCAGCTCGACCAGGGCGGCGCTCACGCAGGCCGAGGTGGCGGCGAGGAGCATCTCCGTGGGGGCCGGGCCGGTATCGGAACCGGCGAGTGGTGCGGGCAGGTCGGTATGGAACGCGTGATGGGACCGGTCCCGCGGCCCGTCCAGGCGCAAGGTGGCGCCCGCCCCCTCGGTCGCGAGCCCGTCCCGCCACCGCAGGTGCGTGCTCAGCTCGATCCGCAGGGGCTCGCCGTCCGCGTGCGCCCTCGTGAACAGGTCTGTCAGCACTTGTGCGTTCACGCCGTTCAGCGGTCGTGTTCCGGTGTGGGGCATCGTGATCATCCCCGTCTGTGGATTAGGGACGAGGATCCTCCGGGCCGGGCCCGGTCACATCCGTGAGCTCACCTATTTCGGCGCGAGGCCGTCACCGTGCCGCACGGCGACCCCCGCTGCCTCGGCGCGGTTGCGCAGGCCGAGTTTGGAGAGGATGTTGGCCACGTGGTGTTCGACGGTGCGGCGGCTGACGAAGAGCCGCTCGGCGATCTCGGGGTTCGACAAGCCCTCGCCGAGGAGCCGGAGCACCTCGGTTTCGCGTCGGGTCAGACCGGCCAGGCCCGACCGCCCCCGCGCACGCGCGACGGTCGCTCCTCGCACCCGCAGCCAGTTCGCCGCGCGGTCGGCGTCGGGGACGGCCCCGAGAGCGGAGAAGACCGCGTGGGCCGAGCGGGCCTCGGCGGTGGCCTGGGCGTTCGCGACGGAGTCGAGGTGTTCGGCGAGGGCCATGCGGGTGCTGGCCGCGTCGAGGGGCAGGTCGAGTTCGACGAACCCGGCGAGGGCGGCCTCGAGGAGGTCGCGTGCGGCGTCGGGGTCGGCGGGCCCTCCGTCGCGTTCGGCACTGAGGGCGATCCCGAGCAGGCGCTGGCCCCGGCAGCGCACGATGTCACAACCGGTCCGAGTCCCGAACTCGGTGATCTGGCGGCCGAGGTCGGCGGCGGTGTGCGGGTCCCCGGCGGCCAGGCGACACAGTCCGAGAAGTTCTCGCAGCCGGGCGCCGGGGGCGGCTTGGGAGCCGAGTCGTTCGAGCCCGCGGGCGAGGGTGGTCTCGGCTCCGGCGGGGTCGCCGTCCAGGAGCTGGAGCCGTGCGGTGACCGCGGCCAGCGACGGCAGGCCTTCGAAGCCGCGGATCACCCCGCGGGCCTCGTCCGTCCTGCCCTGGGTGATGCGCAGGTCGGCCAGGCATGCGGCGGCGTCGGCCCGGACCTTGGGGAGTCCGTGGGAGGCGAGTGCGACGGCGCACAGCAGTTCGGTCTCGGCCCGTTCCCAGTCGCCGGTGGCGGCGAGCACCTCGCCGTAATGGGTGCGGCAGCTCGTGTGCAGGTACGGGTTGCCGAAACGTTCGATGAAGTCGTCGAGGGCCCGCACCCAGTGCACCACCCGGGCGAAGTCGGCGCACGAACAACAGGCCCGCATCATCAGACAGCTCGTGAACACGACGGTGTCGGGCGAATCGGCCTCGCCCGCCACCGCGGCGGTCATCGCCTCGTCGAGCAGGGCGCATCCCTCGTCGGTGTTCCCGGCGTTGACCTGGGCCAGGCCGACGGCGGTCAGCGCCGAGACCTCCAGGTCGCCGTCGCCGTGGGCGACACCGACTGCATGGGCTCGGCGGCCGAGTTCGACGGCGCGTTCCGGGTCGGCCGCGAACACTGACTCGGCCAGGGCCACCCAGCCGTCGAGCAGCGGCAGTCGGGCCTGCGAGGCTAGACGGCCAGCCCGTCGGACCCAGCCCGCCGCCACGGTCTCGTTGCCGAGGTTGGCGCTGTGGACGAACGAGAGCTGGATGGCGGCCATGACCGCTTCCGGCGCCGCTCCCGCCCGACGGAACCCCTGGTAGGCAGTGGTCCAGTGGTGCAGGGCCCGGCGGATGTCGCCAGTCCACCACAGGGCCGAGCCGAGCCCGAAATGGGCTGCCGGGTCGGGCCGGGATCCGAGAAACTCGGAGAGCGAACGGGCGGCCGCCGCCCAGTCGCCTTCGGCGAGCGCGGACATCCCCTCCTCGAAGAGCGACGAGGGCTGTGAGCTCATGAGCCGATGCTAACAGCCAGGTCACGCCAGTAACGGGGATTCGTGTGCGGTACCGGCGCAGGGGGTCGGCCGTTGCGAGTGCGGGCTCCTCACCTGACCGTTCGGGACATCCGGGGCCTTCCCGATACGCGGGCAGGGTCCGGCGGGGGAGGAGGTCGGACCCATGAGATCGGATAATGTCCCTGGTCCCCGCCGCGGCCGCAGCTCTGGGGCGGAACCCTTCCGGGACTCTGAATGACGGCACCCGGGTTCGGGCGGGCACCTCTGGGCTGTGACGCACGCGACTGGCGAATGGGATACACCCGGGGGTATGTTGGGGGTGCGGGTCGAAAGGAGACCACATGAAGCCTGAAATGGTGGGCGACGCCATCACACGACTCAAGCGCGCTCAAGGGCAGCTCTCCGGGGTCATCGCGATGATGGAGGAGGGGGAGGACTGCGCCGCCGTCCTCCAGCAGCTGGCCGCGGTCTCCCGCGCCCTGGACCGGGCCGGGTTCAAGATCGTCGCGAGCGGCATGCGGCACTGCAACGCCGCGCGTGAGAACGGCGAGGAGCCCGAGCTCACCGAGCAGGAGCTGGAGAAGCTCTTCCTGGCCCTGGCCTGAGCCCCGCGGGCGCCGACCGCTGCCCGCGGGGCAGGCGCCCGGGGCTGACCTGTTCGCCGGGGCCTGGCCTGGTTCCAGGCCGACACCGACTTCTCATATCCGAATACCCCCCCTGTATGGGCGGGGGTCGCGAAGCCTGGGCCCATCAGATTCGGGGCCCGCGTCCGACCACTGGATACCCCCCGGAGTATCCAGGCAATATCCGACACCAAAGAAGGAAACCGACCCATGAGTGACCACGTCATCGACGCGCGCTCCGTACGCCACCTGGTCGAAACCGACCCCCACACCCTGCTCGTCGACGTGCGCACACCCGCCGAGTACGAGAGCTCCCACATCCCCGGCGCGATCAACCTGCCGCTGGGGCGGGTGGACGCCCACCTGGAGCGCATCGTCGCCGACGCCGGGGGCCGCCTCGTCCTGGTCTGCCAGTCCGGGAACAGGGCGGTGCGGTGCCAGGGCAAGCTGACCGCCGCGGGTCTGGACGACACGGTCGTGATGGACGGCGGCATGAACGCCTGGGAGGCCCAGGGCGCGCCCGTCGAACGCGGCCGCAGACGCTGGGCCCTGGAGCGCCAGGTCCGACTGGTCGCTGGAGGCCTCGTCCTCACCTCCGTACTCGCCTCCCTGCTGTGGCCCCCGATGGTGGCGGTCGCCGGTTTCGTGGGTGCGGGTCTGGCCTTCGCGGCCGTCACCGACACCTGCGCCATGGGTATGGCGCTGGCTCGGCTGCCCTACAACCAGCCGCGCAACGACCTCGACATCGAGGACTCCCTGACACGGCTCGGTGCCCGCCGATGAGCGGCGCGGGTAGGGCCCTCCTCTGACTTCTGGATACTCCCCGGAGTATCGCAACAGTGCAGACACCACCAGACAAGGAGCAGGACATGCTGCTGGAACGCCTCTACGACAACGACCTCGCCCAGGCGGGCTACCTCATCGGCTGTCAGGCCAGAGGAGAGGCCGTCGTGGTCGACGCCCGCCGCGACATCGGCGACTACCTCGACCTGGCCGCCGAACACGGCATGCGGATCGTGGCCGTGACCGAGACCCACATCCACGCCGACTACCTCTCCGGAACCCGTGAACTCGCCGCGGCGACCGGAGCCGCGGTGTACGTCTCCGGCGAGGGCGGCCAGGACTGGCAGTACGGTTTCGACGCCGAACGGCTCATGGACGGCGACACCATCACCATCGGCAACATCACCGTCCAGGCGCGCCACACCCCGGGACACACCCCCGAACACCTGGCGTTCCTGATCACCGATGGGGCGTTCAGCCGGGATCCTGGCTACCTGATCTCCGGGGACTTCGTCTTCGCCGGCGACCTGGGGCGTCCCGACCTGCTCGACGAGGCGGCCGGAGGCGTCGACACCCGCTTCGAGGGCGCGCACCAGCTCTTCACCAGCCTCCGCGAGGTCTTCCTGGCACTGCCCGACCACGTCCAGGTCCTGCCCGGGCACGGCGCGGGCAGCGCCTGCGGCAAGGCCCTCGGCGCGCTCCCGGCCACCACGGTCGGGTACGAGCGGCTCAACGCCTGGTGGGGGCCCTACCTGCGGAACGACGACAGGGAGGGCTTCGTCCGGGAACTGCTCGACGGGCAGCCCGACGCCCACGCCTACTTCGCGCGGATGAAACGTCAGAACAAGGAGGGCCCGCGAGTGCTGGGTCCGACGGCTCCGCCGCCCGAGCTCTCCGTGGCGGGGATCGGCCGCTCCCTGGAGCAGGACCAGATCGTGTTCGTGGACACCCGGCCCCACACCGAGGTGCACCGGGCAACCGTGGCCGGTGCGCTCAACGTCCCCGGTCCGGCCAAAGCGGCCACCTTCGGCGCGTGGGCCCTCGACCCCGAGACCGAGACCAGGCCGCTGGTGCTGTTCACCCCCGACGGGGACACGGCCCGGCGGGTGCGGGACCACCTGCTGCGGGTCGGTATCGACCATGTGATCGGGTACACCACCAGCACGGAAGGGCTGCCGACCACCGTGCCGCGGCGTATCACCCCGGAGCAGATGCCCGAATCCGGTGCCTCGCTGGTGCTGGACGTCCGTAACAAGGCCGAACACGCCGAAGGGCACATCCCCGGCTCCCGGCAGCTCAGCGCGGGCCGGGTGCTGTGGAACCTCGACGTCCTGCCCGCCGACGGCACCATCGTCAGCTACTGCCAGTCGGGTGCCCGCAGCTCCGTGGCTGCCTCGGCCCTGCGCCGCGCCGGATACGACGTCGTCGAACTCGACCGCGGCTACCCGGCCTGGGCGGACCAGGCATCGGACCGGCGCGCCCCCGCGCGGAGCGCCGTGCGCTGAGCAGGTGTGGGGGCGGTGCCCGCCGTGCCGGGCACCGCCCCCACCGCCGCAGGACACCGCCCCGACCCCGCCCTTCCTGTCACATCGACCCTCGTCCGCGTTCGCGAGCCATGGAAGCAGATTCAACATGGAGTTTCAGATCGTCCTCGTCCTTGGCCTCGCGGTGGTGGTGGGTCTCGCGCTCGGCCTGCTCGGGGGCGGCGGTTCCATCCTGATGGTTCCGCTCCTCACCTACGTCGCCGGCATGGCACCGAAGGAGGCCATAGCCGCGTCCCTGTTTATCGTGGGCGTCACCTCCCTGGTCAGCGCGTTCGCGCACGCACGCGAGGGAAACGTCCGCTGGCGCACCGGGCTGGTCTTCGGGGCGGCGGGCATGGCGGGTGCGTTCCTCGGCGGTGTGGCGGGCGGATACCTGCCCGGCGCCGTGTTGATGATCGCCTTCGCCCTGATGATGGTCGCCACCGCCGCGGCCATGCTCCGGGGCGGGAGGAAGGCGCCCCCGGTAGGCGGGGAGACCGAAACGCTTCCCCTGCGCCGTGTCGTCCTCGACGGCCTGGCGGTCGGGGCGGTCACCGGCCTGGTCGGAGCCGGCGGCGGCTTCCTCGTCGTGCCCGCCCTGATGTTGCTCGGCGGCCTGGCCATGCCGGCCGCCGTGGGCACCTCCCTGCTGGTGATCACGATGAAGTCCTTCGCCGGGCTTGGCGGGTACCTGACGACCGTCAGCGTGGACTGGGCCCTGGTGTCCGCGGTCACCGCCCTCGCTGTCACGGGCTCGCTGGTCGGGTCGCTGCTGACCTCGCGAGTGCCCGAAGCCGCCCTACGCAAGGTCTTCGGGATCTTCGTGCTGTTCATGGGCCTGTTTGTCCTGGCCCAGGAACTCCCCGCCCCCTACGGTCTGCTGCCCCCCGCGCTGGCGGCACTCGTGGCCGCCCTGGTGCTGGGCTGCCGCCTGATCGGTGAGTACTGTCCGCTGCTTCCGCTCCTGCGACCGCGGACATGACGCGCTCACTCCTTCGCGGCGTCGCGTGCTCCTGCGCGTGGACCCCTTTCCCGCAGGTAGGGCAGCGGAAATCACCTCGGCCAGGACGGTCGCGACCGCGCATCCGACGGTCGAGAGGTTGACCGGGGTGGAATCGACGCCGGACGTATCCACGAGGCCCGGTAGTGCTGGTAGGCGGGTGGCGAACGAAAGCACCGAAATGGCATTCAGGAAGATAAAGAGCACACGGCTCGGTCGGTGCTTTTGGCGTCTGTGAACCGGTGGGTCCGGGCATGCGGATTTCCTGCCCGTGTTCACCGGTCCGGTGCCGGGGCGCGGAGGGTCCTGTGCGCGCTCACGGGCTTCCCGTGCCCGCTGATGTACTGTTCAGTGGCTGTGGAGCGTCTGCGGTAAGGGAAGGAAGATCTGTCCGCGGCGACAGTTTTCACTGTCGGCCGGGGTGCTCGCCGGAGAGATCCCGAAAATCCTCCCGGTAGACCAGTCGGGGATCTGATAAGAGTCTTTCCAGTTTGGGGGATTGCGGTACCGGGTGCCCGACAGTACCAGTGCGGAAACGGCTCCTTGTGATTCGAGGAACCTTGTCAAAGGTACCCGATTCCAAAGCGAAAACAGGCCTTGACGAGGTAATTGGCGGCTGCCTAATCTGCTCGACAACAGGTCCAGAAAATTCCGGGACAGCTCGGAATTCCTGAGAACACCTCCCTTCGCGAGCACCGGGAAGAGTTCGAGCCCCGTGGCCGCGAATCGAGCCGTCCTGGGCTGGAGAACGGCCCCGGTCCCCCCGCTACGGCCTCCGGCCCGCCCGGAGGCCTGTGACCCCCGAGAAGGACGAAGCCCATGAAGAACCGCAAGCTCCGCGCCGCCACCGCGGTGGCCGCCGCCACCGCACTCGTCTTCGCTCTCCTGCCGGCCGGTGCGGCCAACGCGCACGGCTACATCGACACCCCCGCCAGCCGCCAGGCCCAGTGCGCCGCCGGAGTCGTCCAGTGCGGCGGAATCCGGTGGGAGCCGCAGAGCGTCGAGGGGCCCAAGGGCCTGATGAGCTGTTCGGGCGGCAACGCGCGTTTCGCCGAGCTGGACAACGACAACTACGGCTGGCAGGTCGCCAACGTCGGCACCAACGCCACCTTCAGCTGGACGATCACCGCCGCCCACTCCACCGCCACGTGGGAGTACTTCATCAACGGCCAACTCGTCGACAGCTTCAACGACGGCGGTGCACGCCCGCCGTGGAACTTCTCCCACAACGTCGACCTGTCCGGCTACAGCGGCCACCAGACCGTCCTGGCCCGCTGGAACGTGGCCGACACCGCCAACGCCTTCTACGTCTGCGTCGACGTCAACATCGTCTGACCCCGCCCCCCGGCCCGACCACCCCCCTCGGGCCGGGGAACGGTTCACCGGTGCCCGAACGCGCCTTCCCCGGCCCCGGCGTGGATACTGGTGCCCATGGCGATCATCCACAAGGCCACTCTCACACCGAGAAAACCGGATCTGATCAGCGCGTGGCTGGATGGCCGTTCATGGGCGGGGCAGGGGAGTACCGAGGTGCTCGGCACCTACAGGTTCGACGACCCCGCAGGCGAGGTCGGGGTGGAGGTGTTCCTGCTCCGGCGCGGAGAGCGGCTCCTCCACCTGCCGCTGACCTATCGGGGCGCACCCCTGCCCGACCACGGCGACCACCTCGTGGGAACCCTGGAGCACCCCGTCCTGGGCACACGCTGGGTCTACGACGGGTCCGCGGACGAGGTGGCCCTGGCCTGCTTCCGGAGGGCGATCGAGGGCGAGCAGGAACAGGCGGAGCTGGAGGTCTGGGACCAGGGCCGTGTCGTGGAGCACCGACCGCAGCAGGTGCTGATCTTTCGGGAAACCGGGGGTGAGCGCGAAGGCTCCGGGGGCTCCGGGAAGGACCAGGTCCTGCTCACGCGTGTTCTGGGGGAGGAGCCCGGAGGCACACGGAGGCTGCAGGCGCGGTACGGCGACCAGCAGTGGGTCGTGGCTGCGCTGGCGTAGAGCCCGTCGCTTCTCCTGGTTTCCAGAGGTTTCCCGCGCCCGTAGTGCGACCACTGAGGCCGACAGGGCCGGGGGCCGGATGTCGGTGGAATGTGGTTGTCTCATCCCATGGGTGCGCAAGACACGGGTGTTGAGATCGAGCGGTTCCTGCGGTTGGCGCGTGCGCTGCCGCGGTGCGAGGCCAAGGAGTCGGAGCGGTACACGACCTTCCGCGTGGGCGGAAAGCCCTTCGGATACCTGTGGCCGCGTACCGCCACGGTGGGGCTCAAGCAGACCCTGCTGGAGCAGGCCGCGCTGGTCGCCGAACGGCCCGAGGTGTTCGAGGTGCAGTTCACCGCGGGCGGGTTCGGCTGGGTGGTCGTCCACCTGGACGGGATCGAGCTGGAGGAGCTCAGCGAGCTCACCCTGGAGGCCTGGTACCTGACCGCCCCCGAGGAGCTGACCGCCGCCCCGCCCACTCCGGAGTCTCTGGCCAGGGCCTGAACGGTCGCTGTCTCCGTCCGCACGTGCGTAACTGGTGGCGCGTTCTCGTCTCGGGCGGTCAGCGACCCCCGCTCACGGGTCACAGCCCCAGCTCGTGGTGGAGCCGAGCGATCTTCAGTGCCTCCTGCTGGACCGCCAGTAGAGACCGCAGGGCCTCGTCCTGCTGGGTGCCGCCGGAGGTTTCCGCCAACAGGTCATTGGCGATCCGCTCGTACTCCGCGGCTCGCTCCGCGTCCTCCAGGCGTTCCTGGGCCTGTCGGACCCGGGCGGGGTAACCAGTGATCGCGTCGGTGCGGTCGGCCACGGCCGAACGGATCTCCTCGATCGCCAGTGTGGCCCGTTCGTGCGCGGACAAGGCCATCTCACCGTCGCCGCGGGGCTCGCCGACCGCGGCGAGGTCGACCTCGGCCCGCGATGCCTTCCACAGGTCACAGGCGATCTGCCATTCCAGGTCACGGAGTACGACGCTGTTCCGCGTCGTGTCCAGTAGCTGGCCGGAGCCGTGCAGGGGCGACGCCAGAACCGAGTCGACCGCTCTTTGGAGCGGGACCAGCGTGTCGCGATCGCGCTGGGTGAGCAGCTCGGGGTCGACGTAGTCCTGGCCGTGGGCCTGCCCGCGCTGAGCCTCGTGCTTGAGGAAGCGACGTTCCCTCAGTTCCAGGGGGACGTAGATCGCCAGGGAACCCAGCAACACGACCACGGCCACGAGGATGAACGCGGTGCCCAGTCCCGGCCCGGCGGCGATTCCGAGGCCGACGCACACCAGACTTCCGATGGCCAGAAAACCGGTGCTCTGAGCAATCTGATCCCTGGCCTCTTCGGCAGCGGGACTCAGAGGCTGCGCTGTGGACGGCGCCTCGGCGCCGGGCCGTGTGCTGTGTCGCGGGGACAGTGGGGGACTCCTGGTGACGTGCCGGTCGAGCTGGCTGCCGGACACGTTCATGCTGCCACAGAGCCGCCATGGCCAATGGACCCCGGCCGTGTGGAGGTTTCCAGCGATCAACTTGAACTTGTTAACAGCGTTGGCATCGTTAACAGTATTTGATGTATGTTGTGTGTGCACGCCCTGGAGGTGTTCGATCCCTCCCCCTACACACACCGGAGATCACCATGACCACGCCCCAGCAGCCTCCCTTCGGTCCGCCCGTACCTCCGGGGGCTCCGGTTCCGCCGAAGCGGGGCATGTCCACCGGCAAGAAGATCGGTGCCGGCTGCGGCGGGTGCCTCGGCCTCCTGCTGATCCTGTTCATGTTCGCCGGATGCCTCTCCGTCCTCAGCGGCGACGCCTCCTCGGGGCAGGGCGGCGACGCCTCGGTCCGTGAAGAGTCCACAGAGCCCGAGGAGGACGCCTCCGAGCAGACGGAGGAGGCGCCCGAGGACGAGCCCCGGGAAGAGGAGGAGGCGGCGGAGTCCGAGCCGGAACCTGAGCCGGAGGTGTCCGCCACGATCGGCAACGGAATCCACCAGGTCGGCGACGACATCGAGCCCGGTACCTACTCCACGGGCGGTCCGGACCCCGACGACCTCTTCCCGTTCTGCTACTACGCCCGGCTGTCCGGCCTGTCCGGGGAGCTCGACGACATCATCTCCAACAACAACATCGAGGGCCCCGGCACCGTGGTGGTCGCCGAGGGCGATGTCGCCCTGGAGCTCTCGGGCGGCTGCGAGTGGACCCTGCAGTAGTCGCCGTGGCGGGCGCTGGACGGTGCCTGCCACGCTTCGCTGTTTGGATTCGCGTTGATCTTGTCAACGTACTGAATTCCGATGATCTGTTTCTCCGGGGCGGTTGTCGTCCCTCGACTCTCCTCAGGGACGAAGATGCGCACCTCGAAGATCCCCGCCGCCGTGGTTCTCACGCTCGGGCTGGCCGCCTGCTCCTCGGGCTCCGAACCGGATGGGGCTTCGGACGACGTCGTGGGCATGCTCAGTGGGAGACCCGCTCATGGAGTCCCAGGCGCCCGTCTACGGCGGCAGTGTCAGCCCGCCGGACAGCTTGGCCCCGGGTCAGAGCGGCGCCTGGGAGGAGGACTGCTTCGCCGCGGAGGATGACGAATACCTTCAGTGGACCATCCGGTTCTCCGACCGGGAGTCCGCGGAGCCCTGCCCGGAGATCACCTTCGCGGGACAGGTGTGAGTGCCGCGCGGCCGGGGCCGGTGGGTCGAGGATCGGTCAGGGCTGCTCGAAGGCCGGGAGTTCCACCCCGGGGGCGCTCGTGTACTCCACTCCGCGTTCGGGCGGGGTGGGCTCGCCCGAGGCCGCGTCGACACAGTGGGCGTTGAACATCTCCGCCTCGTCCACGGGTGTGATGGACCCTCCTCCCAGGCGCCAGCCGAGGACACGCTTGACCGGGATCGCGGTCCCGTCGGCCAGGGTGTGGGAGAGGCGGTCGGTGAAGGTGCGCACGATCACGGCGGCGGGGGCTTCGGCGGACAGGGCGGTGTACAGCCGCTCCACCACCTCGGGGTGTTCGACATCGAAGCCCTCGCTTCGGCGGTCGAGGGCAGTGGACATCGCGTGCCGGGTGTGCAGGGTGAGGACGTACCGGTCGCCGGGCAGGTCGCGCAGGAGCGCGCCGAGCAGGGCGCGGGCGTTCGGGGAGAGCATTTTTCCAGTATGTGCCGGTGAAAGCGGGTCAACCGGGTTATCCACAGGCGCGTTCTCGGGCGCTGGCAGCTCGCGGTGTCCCAAGCCCCCGCTCATGCTCGGAAACGGCCGAAAACTTTCGGAAATCCTCTTCGGTTCCGCAAGTGTCTGGAACCGGGTTCCGGCGTGGTTGATGGTTTCGATCATCAAAAAGCGTTGTGAGCTGGCAGGATGCTAACTTAACGGGTGTTAACCATTCCGAAATTTTCCGGAAATTATTGACGGCGCTGAACGTGAAGCAGATACTTCGTGGCACGGCGATCCGCCGACTTCCCGACGGCCCTCATTAGGAGGCAGCTGACCGTGAACGACACCCCCAGACCCCCGTTCAGCCGCAGGAACTTCATCGGCCTCACCGGGGCCGGAGCGCTGGCGGTGGCGGCGCCCTCGCTGCTGCTGCCCGGTACCGCGCACGCGCAGACCATCACCGAGAACCAGACCGGAACCCACGACGGCTACTTCTACTCCTTCTGGACCGACGGCGGCGGCTCGGTGTCCATGACCCTGGGCAACGGCGGAAACTACAGCACGTCCTGGACCAATACCGGGAACTTCGTCTGCGGCAAGGGATGGAGCAACGGCGGCCGCAGGAGCGTGAACTACTCCGGAAGCTTCAACCCGTCCGGCAACGGTTACCTGTGCCTGTACGGCTGGACCTCGAACCCGCTCGTGGAGTACTACGTCGTCGACAACTTCGGGACCTACCGGCCCGAGGGGGAGTACCGGGGCACCGTGTACAGCGACGGCGGCACCTACGACCTCTACCGCACGATGCGCTACAACGCCCCGTCCGTGGAAGGTGACAGCGAGACGTTCCCGCAGTACTGGAGCGTCCGCCAGTCCACGCGCACCGGTGGGACCATCACCAGCGGAAACCACTTCGACGCCTGGACCGGCGCCGGAATGCAGCTGGGCTCCTTCAGCCACTACATGATCCTGGCGACCGAGGGCTACCAGAGCAGCGGGAGCTCCAACCTCTACATGAACGGCTGAGCGGCGGCCGCCGCGCCGCGTCGTGCCCGCTGGGCGCGGGTGCTGTCAGCCCGGCCCCTGCCCGCCCGCCGGCTCACTGGGTGAGCGGCGGGCGGCTTCGGGGCCGCCCCGGTCAGGGGGCGGCAGCCGGAACCCGTGCGCCCCCGTGGGAGGCCGTTTCCCCGGACGCGGTCTGTCGCTGTTCGGCGTACAGGGCCAGCAGGCCCGACCAGTTGCGCCGTGAACCCGACCGCTTGGCGTGCGCGGTGGGGGCCTGTCCGGCGGCCAGCTCCGCCAGGGTGGCCACGAACAGGTACTCGGCGGCCTCGTCGGGCAGGCCCAGGGCGCGCAGTTGCCTGCGCCAGGTGTTCCAGGTGAGCTCGTTCAGCCATCCCTGTCCCGAGAACGCCTCCAGGAACCTCTCCTGGGGATCGCGCAGCCGGGAGTCAGGTCCGGGGATGGCGCGGGCGTAGTGGTTCAGGAACACCAGCACCTCCGCCAGGGGCGGCCCCTGCGCCACCGCACCCTCCCAGTCGACCACGCGCACGCGGCCCCGGTGCACGAAGCAGTTGCTGGGCGCCAGGTCCCCGTGCAGCGGACGTACCGGAACGGTGAGGGCGCCCAGGTCGGAGCCGCGGCGGGTCATCCAACGGGTGAGTTCCTCGGCCCCGGGCGCCCCGCCTGGCAGGACCTGCGCCAGGCGCTCCAGTACGACCTTTGGGCCTACGGTGGCGGTCTCCTCCGACGCGGAGCTGTGGAACGTGTTCAACCAGGCCAGGGCCCTGGCATGGTCACGGGCGCTGAGGCGCCTGCTCTGCCGGAACCGTCGGCGCAACACCACATTGAGCGGGGTGCCGGGTAGAGCGGTCTGGGCCATGGCCACCGTGTCTCCGCACCGGTGTACACCCAGGGGCAGGGGAGCGAGCCCGGCCATGGCCGGATTCGCGGCGACTCGGACGAGGGCGTCGTGTTCCTGGTACAGCCGCGGTTGGTAATCGGGGTGGGTGTCGGCCTTGACCACCACCGCGGGGACGCGCCCGCGCGGCGCGAACAGGGCGTAGACCACACGCCCCTCCCACCGGCTGCCCAGGACCACCGCCGAGTGGGGCGGGGTCAGCGCGGCCGCCGCCTGGGGCGGCGTCGATTCCGGTAGTCCGGTACGGACGGCGTCGACGATCCTGTTCAGCATCAGAGCCCTCGCTCACGCTCGGCCGCGAACAGTACGTTCGGGAAGAACAGCTGGTCGAGCGGGGTGCGCGGCAGGCGTGCCAACAGCGCCGCCATGCGTGCGTGGTGGTTCTTCTGCGGAGGGTAGAGCGAGGCGAGGAACCAGGAGCGCGCACCGGCCCGATCGAGGGGCACGAGGAATCGTGGGTCGTGGAAACCGTGCCGGACCCCGTAGACCTGCGTGCGGGTGAAACCGGCGGCGGCCAGCAGACGTCGTCCGCTGCCGGGTGTCTGAGCCGCCCGCCGCCGGGGGAAACGGGCTCGGGAATCGGCACCGAACAGCAGGCAGGCGCCGGGGGCCGCGACCCTTGCCAGCTCGGCCAGCCGTTCGGGCCGCCACCACGCCGCGTTGACCGAGGCCAGCACGATGTGATCCACGGAGGCGTCCTCCAGCGGCAGCGGCGCGTGCGGCGAGTCCAGGTGGATCCTTCCCGCGGCGGACCTGCCCGCCTTGGGGCCGGTGTACACCACACTCAGTGGAACGGCCCCGCGTCGCTGTACCCCGCGGGCGAGTGCCTGATCATGGTTGAGGAACAGGACCCTCTGGCCTGACTCCAGCTCCAGCAGGGGCACCAGGCAGCGCGGCCCGAACATCTTGCCGGGCTTGGGCTGCTTGGCCTTGGGTTTCGGGCCGACACCGGGTCTTGCCTCGGGTGCGGGTGGCCAGACCTGTTCCGTGGGGGTGGAAGAGGATGGTGTCAACTGGTCGGTGTCCGGCATCGTGCTCTCAGGCCTGGGTGGGGGACACCCCGAAGACCGCACTGTCGTGCGGTAGCCAGAACAGGGAGAGGCCCGCAGCTGGTGCAAGGGGTGACGAGGGGAAATAAAAGTAGCATAAGTAGGAAATGTGAACTTTTGGTCTCCGAAGCCCTCTGCCGTTCCGCTTCCCGGGGGTGTACTGCTCCCGGACACGCCCTACCCCCGGGAGACCTCGGGCAGGCCGCCTCCGGCGACCACACCGACCAGGCCCAGCGCGGCGAGGAAGACCAGCGCCCACACCACGCCGAACACCGCCAACAGCGAACTGACGCCGCCGACCACGAGCAGGATGAGTCCCATCGCCGAGTTCGACACCGCCACGTAGGTCGTGCGCAGGTCCCCTTCGGCCACGTCGACGACGTAGGTCTTGCGCCCCACCCGGATACCGGTGTGCGTCAGGGCCAGCAGGAAGTAGCAGCCGATGAACAGCGCCGACCCCCACGCCGTCGTACCGGTGAAGCCCGGCAGGGAGACGACCAGCACCAGAACGAGGATGACGGCTGAGGCGACCGCGGCCCCGAACGTCATCAGCTTTCGACTCGACCTGTCGGCGAGCCGGCCGAACAGGCGCCCGCCCAACAACGCGGCGACCCCCGAAGCGAGGATGTAGCCGCCCAGGCCCGACAGGCCGGTGGTCCCCGACTGGGTGGCCAGGGTGATCACGAACGGCGGGCTCAGCGCCGAGACCAGGAGGAAACCGCGCACGGAGACGAATCGCCGGAAGGTACGGTCCTCGCGTAGCAGCCGGTAGGTCTGGACCAGCCAGTCGTGCCACCGCACCGGGTGGTCGCCGGAGTCGGGGCCGCGCCCGTTCGCGGTTGGTTCGTCGGCCGGTTCCCGGACCCGGGCGTAGACCCAGGCCACCCCCACCCACAGGGCGGCACCGCCGCCCAACAGCCAGGCCAGAGGTGCCGGGTCCAGGTCGTCACCGCCGAACACCCGGATCCCCAGACCCAACGTGATGGCCACCAGCCCCGCCGCCGCCGTGGCCAGGCCGTTGACCTGGCCGCGCTCTCCACTGGGCACGGTGCGTCCCTGCACGTCCTTGGAGGAGATCGAGCAAAGACAGCGGCCCAGTGAGAACACTGCCAGGGCGGCCACGATGACCGCGCCGGCCGGAAGCCCCCGGCCCAGCGCGGCCGCTCCCGCCATCACCGCCACCGAGCACGCCTGGACGAGTGAGCCGGTGACGAACACCCGCTTGCGGTACCGGGCCCGCAGGACCAGCGGGGTCAACAGCGCCTGCGGCAGCATCGAACCGGCCTCCCTGACGGGGACCAGCGCGCCCACCAGCGCTGCGGGGACGCCCAGGGCGTGGAAGAGCCACGGCAGGACGGTGGAGGCGTTGACCACCTGGTCCCCGGAGGACTGCAGGGTGTTGGCCCAGATCAGGCGCAGGCCGTTGCGCGGGACGTCGCCGCGTACCCGGTCGGGCAGCTGCTCCTCCGACTTCCGGTCGCGTTTGACCAGAGCGGAGTAGATTCTCTCGGTCGGGTTCATGCTCTCAAGCTAGAGGGCTGCTTCCGTATGCCGAATGCGCCACTCCCACCGCGCGAACCGTAGCGCCGAGGCGGGGTTTGCGCGTAGGTGCCGCTCCGCACCCGGCACCCGTGCCCCGGGTAGGTCCTGCAGGGCCCTGACCGTGCTCAGGCGGGTTCTCTCTTTTGTGAGGATAAATCCTCTCTTTTCTTTTCACTTCTTCGTCTCGCCATGCCGGTGTTGACCTCATTGATCGCCTGCAGAAATCATCGGGTTACTCTCGGACTCACCTCTCAGGGGTGTTTTAGTTTCTGGGATGTCTATCTGAGGGCGAATTTTCTATGGTTCTCAGATTGCGTTCGATTCGGGGGTTTCATGCGTTATCTGATGATGAGGAAGAAGGCAGTGGCCGCTACGGCTCTGCTGTTCTGTGCCGCGCTCTCCGGAGTACTGGCCTTGACCGGTGTCCTGCCGTGGGTGCTGGCGCTCCAAGCCGCCGCGCTGGGCGCTATCGGGCTGGGTACGGCGTCCCTTCTGTTCCTGCTCCACCGCGTGGATCTGCGTACCCGGGACGTCCACCGTTCGGTGCACGGTGGCAACCAGCTCATGACGGCGCAGGACATGATGCGAATCTCCTTGCGCGCGAAGGAGGCCCGGCACCGGGCCGGTGTACTCCATTCGGAGGGGAGGATTCAGGAGGCTGTCGACGAACTGGTTCCCTACGCGGCGCTGGATGACACCGCTGACCTCGCCCGTCGCCGCATGCTGAGTGAGCGCCGGGCACTGGGCCCGATCACCGGTCTGCCCGAACGCGCTACGGCGGCCTTCTCACCGGTTTCTGGGCGGATCCTGCACCTGGTGACCAACGCCCTGCCGAACACACAGGCCGGTTACACGGTACGAACCCACCGGATCGTCACCGCTCAACGGGAGGCCGGACTTGATCCGCACGTGGTGACCTTCGCAGGCTGGCCCACCATGGAGGACGGCGATACTTCTCCCCTGCGTGAGGTCGACGGGATCCCTTACCACCGGATCCTTCCCGGGAGGAGTTTTCTGCCCGGATTGCAGGAACGTATCGACGCCGCCATCCCCGAGGTCACCGAACTGGTCAAGCGTCTGCGTCCCGCCGTGTTGCACGCCGCCAGCGACCACAAGAACGCCACGGTCGCCCTGCGCGTGGGACGCGAGCTCGGTATTCCCGTCGTCTACGAACTCCGTGGGTTCCTGGAAGAGACCTGGCTGTCCCACGACGGGGCGCCCTCGCGGCGCGGCAGCGAACGCCACCGGCTCCTCGTGGAGCGCGAGGCCTCGGTTCTGCTGGAAGCCGACGCGGTCGTGACTCTCGCCCGGACGATGCGGGAGGAGATCATCCGCCGCGGGGTTGCGCCCGAGAAGATCGTCCTCTCGCCCAACGCCGTCGATGAGAGCCTCCTGCGCAACCGCCCCGACGGCCGGGCCTACCGGACCGCTCTGGGTATCTCACCGGACGAGACCGTGATCGGATCCGTCTCCAGTCTCACCCACTACGAGGGTTTCGACACCCTGATCGATGCGGCCGTTCATTTGCGGGACTGGGGGCACAGCGTGCGTGTACTCCTCGTCGGGGACGGAGCCGTACGTCCCGCACTCCTGGAGCAGGTCGAGCGTCTCGGGCTCGAAGCTCTGTGCCTGCTGCCCGGGAGTGTCGGGCCCGAGGAGGCCCTGCGTGCGCAGGCTGCCCTGGATGTCATGGTCGTGCCGCGTATCGACGCACGTGTGTCCAGGCTGGTCACACCGCTGAAGCCCGTCGAAGCGATGGCTCTGGGGACACCGGTGGTCGCCAGCGATCTGCCTGCTCTGCGTGAGCTGCTCGCAGACGGCCGGGCGGGCACGCTCGTGCCCGCTGGCGACGCGGTCTCCCTGGCCGACGCGGTCGTACGGCTGACCAAGGACGACCGTCTGCGCGAGCAGCAGGTCGAGGCGGCCCACGAGGAGGTCCTGGCCCACCGCACCTGGGCTCGCAACGCTCAGGTCTACCGGGACCTCTACGAACGTCTGGGCGCCTTCGCCTGACTGAAGGTCCGTCCGAGCCGCGCGGCCCCCGTCTCAGGAGCTCCGGGGGCCGCGCAGCCAACCGGCCAGCTTCTCCAGGGTGCTGGTCCGCCCGGACGCCGCGGACCTTCCGGCGGTCAAGTGAAAATCCTCGCGGTCCGGGCGCCCGAAGCTCACCTCCCAGTGCTCACCCCCTTGCGACCAGCGCAGGTGTACCTCGTCCCCCCTGGCAGAGGCCGTCGACCTTCCCGGGGCCGGAGCGCGCTCTCCGAAGCCCAACAGGGTGGCCATGGAACAGGAAGCCTCTCCGTTGATCTGGTAGGCCGAGGTCCAACAGGGCCGGAGTTCACCGTCCTGGCGGGAGATCCACCCCAGGAGATCCGGTTCGTTCTGCCCCCGCACCGGGTCCAGGGGAGTGGCGGGCAACAAGGGGGCCACGTGCAGTCGTGTGTCCGGCAGAGCGGCCTCGAAACCCGCACCGACCGCGCACAGGTCCAGCTCCGGAGCGAAGTGGAACCGCTGTGTGTAGGTGTGGGGCTGCTCCAGGTTGTCCCACAGCCAGGCGTAGACGAGCAGCCACTCTCCCGGGCGGAAGGCCAGGACCCGCGCGTGGCGGATGGTCTTGTTGTGCCGGACGTGGGTTCCGGAGTACAGGACGCCCTGGTGTTCACCGGCCTGGAGAAGTCCGGAGCCATAGGGCTTGACCCCTCGCCGCTGGTAACTTCTGCCGTCGATCTCGACGGTGTTGTGTGCTCGGGTGGACTCCACGTACACACGCGAGGGGTGCGCGTAGTAGAAGCCCGCCCGCCCCAGTTCGCTGTCAGGGGTGGTCCGGTTCGGATAGCCGAACTTGCCCGAGTCGACGAGGAGCTCGTGGCCCCTGTCGTACCAGACCATCGAGAGGTCGTCGGCGTGTTTGTGCACCCGTGAGTGGAAGCTCGCCGTCTGGGCCAGGTAGGAGCAGTCCCCGTAGTCCTGCGGGCCGGTGGGCCAGCGGTCGCGCGCCACGAAGTAGCCGGCGTCGTCGAAGGAACGCCAGCGGTCGCCTGGTGGCTTGCCGTGTGCGCCCTGGGTCAGGACGAACTCGAGGGCGGGGTTGAGGGCACAGGTGCGGTGCTCTTGGAGAACATCCCGGTGGATCGTGTCCCCGAACATGGCCAGGCGGCTGTTCGGGAGCACGAACCAGGCCAGTGCCTCCTGGATCCGGTCGATGAGCGGAGCGAACTCAGCTCTGTCCAACAGACCCGACGCGACCAGGCCTTCGAAGGTGTTCAGCACCATCTTGTGGTAGTCGGGGGAGTGCTCGCGATGTACACCCGTGGAAGTGAACTGGCTCTGGATCAGCTGATGCACTCGTGCACGTGCTTGTTCCCGGTGGGGGCCCATACCGGGTAGGCCGCGGAGCCTGCGAACCAGGGCCATCTGGCCCGCGGCCACGTAGAAGCCGTGGTTTGAGTGCGGGGCGAAGAACCGTGCGTCCGCCAGCGCCTCCAGGTGGAGCTTCGCGCAGCTCAGCAGTAGCGCGAAGGATGTGTGGTCAATCTGGTCGGTGCGTGCCGCCGCGTCCACGAGATAGCCGAGCTTGTAGGCACGCAGACCTATCGCCATGTCGTACCAGGCCATGCTCCGGTCGGGTTCCACCACCGGGTGCTGCCTGGCCCAGTCCAGGGCGATGTTGACGGCCCAGACCAGGTAGTGTGCCTCGCCGGTGTGGGAATGGTTGGCGAGCACGGGGCCGAGAAATCCCCAGGAATGGAAGGTTGAAGACCAGGACCTGTTTCCTGAGGCGCTTTCATCCCAGTTGATCGGGAGTGTCAGGTCGATGCGCGGGAATATTCCGTTTTTCCACCCCAGATCCATGACTTCATCGGCCTCGTCCCGTCTTGCCGGAGTCCAGTGCTCATTTGCTCTGAAGGCTTCGAAGGGAAGTGGGTCCTGTTTCCTTATGAGTGATCGCTCTTCTGGTTCCGTCATCGTTTTTCCAGTTTTTCGGGTTTGAGTCAAGTTCTCCTTCGCGCTTCACTGTGGAGCATAGTGCTCAAGGGGGTGGTGATATGGAAGGCGCGCTGAAATATTTTTATGCAGGATTTGTTTGCTTTGGCATTATTGTTCCTTTTGTCGGGGTGGAAATTTGCAGGCCGGTTGCGTGTCCATCTTTTATTTACTCCTGAAGGTGATTACTGTCTTCGTTGCCCTGTCTTTTGGGAGTGATTCTTTTGGGTGTCAGGAACAGCAAGCGGGGATGGCTCGATTACGCCGGTCGGCAGGCTCGGTCCTCTGGGGGTGATGCCTCACTCGACCCTGGCCGCACCATCCACGTGAATCCGTTGGAAATCACCAGGGTGTGTCGCAGGCACATCGATACCAAGAAGAAAGAAGGGTCGAAACTCTACGACTTCGGCCGGGTCCTGGAGGGCGACTGGGATCTGGCCAACCAGGGCAAGCGCAACATTCCCGTCGAAGAGACGGTGATTCATCAGTCGGTCTTCGATCGCTACGCCAACAACACCGCTTGGGAGGACCTGCCGGTGTTCGAGCACAAGCTCAGGGCTATCCGTGAACAGGGAAAAGTCGATGGGTGTCGCACCCGGGCGGACCTGGTCGAACGGTACCGGCGCTTGGACGGGGTCTGCGAGCGCTTGCGTGACACCGGGTGGCAGTTGGAGGAGCACGTGGGTGGACTGTTCCAGAACAACGTGTCCGTCTCCGTCACGAGGAACGGCGGCTTCCTGCTCGGGACGGGCGGTGCGCACCGACTTTCCATCGCCAAGTTCCTCAGGCTGCCCACCATCGAGGTCTACGTGCTCTCGCGGCACACCGATTGGATCGACGTGCGTAGAAAGGCGGCGGACGGCCTGGTTTTTCCCCATCCCGACCTGGAGGAGTTCGGACGGGGCGACGCGCGGCTGTCATCCGCCCCGTCTCCTACGGCCGTCAAGCGGCCGATCGGCCGCTTCCTGGACAGGTTGCTCCCGGTGCGTGTGTGATGAGGGGCAGGGAAGGCGCTGGCTTTCGCAGCTGAAGCGTTGAACTGCGGGCTCTGGAACCTCGAACGAGTCGGCAGCCTGCTTGCCTCGCCACCTGAGGGGCTAGCAGAGGCAGACGGAGCTGGAGGTCCGGGAGGACGGGCGCGTGCTGGAGCACAGGGCGCAGCGGGCCCCGTTTTCCGGGAACCCGGATCCGCTGGCGGGCGGGGCACCGCGGGGCCTGGGGGAAGAACGGGTGTGGCATTCGCGCCTCCTGGGTGGGGAGCTCTGAGGGAGGCGACTCGCTGCCGGTCAGTCGAAGTCCCCACCGGTGCCCCATGGGTCGGCCTCGATCCCGGGGGTGTCGTCGGACTCCGTGTGCTCGCCAAGGCGGGCCCAGGCCAGCACGGTCCACAGGCACAGCAGGGACGGGGCGGCCGACAGCAGGAACCCGCGGCCCAGGGTTCTGCCCTCGTCCCCGAGGTGGTGCGCGACCAGGCTCCCGACGAGGACGACGGCCAGGCCGAGCATCGAGCCCAGGACGGGGCGCCCGTACTTGAACGCGACCAGTGCCCACACGAGCGAGGCGGCCACCGCGGCTCCCGCCAGGAGCGCGCTCAGGGCGGGTGCGTTCACGGATGCTCCTTGTCCGGTCGGTGCACACCTGCTGAGCACAGCATCCGACGCTGTCCGGGGAGTGAAGCCAGGGTGACCGGGCGGGTAAACGTGCGGACACGCCGAAGGCCGGAGGCCGTTCGGGTAGCGGGGCGCGGCCGTCTTCCTCCCCTTGGGTGTGGAGATCGAACGGTTCCTGTGCTTGGTGCGCGCGCTTTCGGAACGGGCCGACCAGGACTCGGCCCGGTAGACGAGGTTCCGTGTGCGCGAGGGGCCCTGCGGCTGCTGGAGGAACTCAGCGGCCTCACCTGGGAAGCCTGGTTCCCGGCCGCCCGGGAAGTGCCGGTCGTCGCTCCGCCCGGCCCGGATGCGCTGGTCCGGGTCTGAACCTCGAATTACCGGGCGCGCGGAACCGGAGAAGCGGTGCACGGTCCACCGCGCACCGCCCCTTTCGCCAGCCGCTGTCGGAGTCTCATGGCGCGGGTGCTTCTCACAGCGCATCCGTCACCTGTCCGTGGAACGGTCAGGCGGCGGCACACTCCGTCTCCGGGACGCCGTTGCTGCCGGTGTGGGTACCCGTCAGGCCGAAGCTGGTGCTCTCCCCGGCGCTGAGGGAACCGTTCCAGCCCAGGTCGGTGGCGGTGACCCGCGCTCCGCTGCTGCTGATACCGGTGTTCCAGCCCTGGTCGACCCGCTGGCCGTCGTCATAGGTCCACGTCACGGCCCAACCGGTGAGGTCCGTGCCGGCGGTGACCGTCACCTCGGCCTGGAACCCGCTTCCCCAGTCGTTGACCAGACGGTACTCCGCCGTGCACTCCTCACGGGAAGGGGGATCGGTCGGATCCGTGCCGGGGTCGGTGGGCTCCTCGCCCGGGTCGCCGGGCCCGTTCGGGGGCCAGGGCGCGTCCACCGCCATGTCGTAGGCGGCCTGGGGCACGAACTGCCCGGCGGGGGCGATGCAGCCGTCGGCCTCACCGGGGAGCTTGGTCCACAGGAAGGCGTCGATCGTCGGGTTTCCGGTATCGGTGGTGCTGGGCTGGCCGATCATCCTTCCGGGCGGGTCGCACCACTCCTCGTCCGGGGCGGGGCCGTTGCCGTTGCGGCTGGTGTCGATCACGGCCCCGAGTCCGGCCACGCCGGTGGCGGAGATGACGGCTTCGGCGTAGGCCACCTCGTCGTCGGTCCAGTTGTAGTTGGAGGTGTTGGTGGACACACCGTGGGCGCTGTTGGCGATGTCGGCGCCGTTGAGCAGGTCGGCGGCGTCCTGGGGCGAGAGCCAGGACGAGTGGCCGATGTCGAAGTACACCCGGGCCTGGGAGGAGCCCGCGATGAGCGCCTTACCCGCGTGCGCCATCGACTCCAGGAGGTCGGAGGGGTCGCTGCAACCGCTCACCAGGGGCAGGGCGTCGGGTTCCAGGACGATGGTGGCGGGACGGTCCTCCAGCCCGGCGGCGACCTCGTCCACCCAGGCGCGGTAGGAGTCGTGGTCCGGCGCCCCGCCGTCGCTGTGGTTGCCGCAGTCACGGCCGGGGATGTTGTAGACCGCCAGGATGGGGATCTGCCCCTGGGCCTGGGCATCGCCGACCAGCGCGTCCACCTCGGCGCGGACTTCGTCCGGGTTGTAGTGGGTGAACCAGGTGGCCTGTGCGGTCGAGGCGATGCGCTCGCCGATCACTTCGGCTCGGGGGTCGTCCGGGTTCTCCTGGACCCAGACGGCCGCCGAGGTGTCGGGATTGGCGTAGAACTCGGAGTCCTGAGCGGCCGCTGGCGGCAGGCCGAGCAGCGCGGCTCCTACTACCAGAGCCGTGGCGGAGCCCAGGGCGGCTCCGATGGCTGTGCGTGTGCGGGACATAGCCTTCCTTCGGTGGATTGCCTCCGTTGCGGTCCCCGTACCACCCGGTGCCTTTCGGCTCCGGATGCCCCTCCCGAAGACTGGGAGCGCTCCCAGTCACGTGCAGGTTACCGGGTGCAGCGCTCGGCGCCCAGGGGGTAACGGCTACTTTTCCGGTTGTTCTCGCCCCTGTCGCGGTCTCCGTACGGGCGGGTCTGCGAGCTCGGTGATCCGGCGGGCGCTTTCCCGGGCCAGGCACAGCTACTCGAGGCAGGAGGCGTCGGACTCCGCCGCGGCCGCACTGCCCGCGCCCTCTTCGCTCATGCTGGACCGCAGGTGGGTGAGGCGGTGCGCGGCCTCCGCGTCAGCGAGCCGCTCCTGTGCCGCCAGGACGTGTCGTGCGTGCCGGGTGATGGTCTCGATCTGGCCGATGGTGCGCTGCTGCTGTTCGACGAGTTCGGCGAAGGCCTGATCGGCGGCAGCCCGGCTCTGCGGCACCGAGAGGGGGTCTGCTCGATCTTCGTTCGCCACACGGACTGTTCCCGCAGCTGTCGGGCGATGCTCCATCCCACACCGGTCAGGACGCCCCGGACACGGGTGGCGTCGTCGAGCAGTTCCCGTTCGTTCAGGGGAGAGCCCACGATCGTGTCCACCGACTGCTGGACGGTGACGAGCAGATCCCGTTCGGTGTCGGCCAGTTTTCCCCGGGGAGTACCCGCCCCTCCTCGATCAGTTCCAGCGTCGGCTCGGACCGCGGGTGCTCGACCACCATGACAAAGGCGAGAACGGCCGCACCGGTGGCGGCGACGGTGCCCAGGAAGACGGACATCCTCTCATCGGCGTCCTGCTCGCCCACGTGCAGGAAGACGGCTCCGACCATCGTGAGACCGATGGTCGTGATGCGGTTCTGGGCGGCTTCGTCCTCTTGGAAGCGCGTTCGTGAGCGCATGGTTCGCAGCAAACGGTGCGGGAGCGCGGGATCGATGGTGGCTCGGGGGAACCGGGCATGGGGGACCTTCTGAGGTGGAGGGCGCGGCACGGAGCAGTTCTTGCGGTCTTCGACTGCTGGGACGCGCTCCGTGGTTCCCCGGTTGACGGGCGGACCGGGCGCTGTTGTCCGCGCGTCCTGGGTGCGCGGCGCGCCCTGGCCGCCTCTCCGGGCCGCTCGCGCGGCTTCAGTCGGGCTGTTCCCGCAGGTAGGTCAGGACGGCCATCACGCGGCGGTCCACGTCGGTGCCGTCCGGGGGCAGGTCCAGTTTGGCGAGGATGTTGCCGATGTGCTTGCCCACGGTGGGTTCGGAGACCACCAGGTCCCGGGCGATCCGCGCGTTGGAGTGCCCCTCGGCGAGTAGGGACAGCACCTCGCGTTCGCGTTCGGAGAGGCGTTCCAGCGGTGTGCTGCGCCGGCGGACGAGCTGGCGCACGACGGCCGGATCGATGACCGTTCCGCCGCCGTGCACGCGGCGCAGGGTGTCGGCGAAGTCGGCGACGTCCACCACGCGCTCCTTCAGGACGTATCCGATGCCGTGTCCGTTCTGGGAGTCGAGGAGCTCTGCCGCGTAGCTGGACTCCACGTACTGGCTGAGCGCCACCACGGGCAGGGCGGGCCGGGTCCGGCGCATGCGGACGGCGGCGCGCAGGCCCTCGTCGCTGAAGTCCGGCGGCATGCGGATGTCGGTGACCACGAGGTCGGGTTCATGCTCCTCGACCGCCGCGACCAGG
Organism: Nocardiopsis metallicus; assembly: GCF_014201115.1. Lineage (GTDB taxonomy): Bacteria > Actinomycetota > Actinomycetes > Streptosporangiales > Streptosporangiaceae > Nocardiopsis > Nocardiopsis metallicus. Next base: position 2,171,104 of record NZ_JACHDO010000001.1, on the reverse strand, counting down.
TCCTCGGCGTCGCCGACCGAGGCGGCGACCTCGAACCCGAAGCGCTGGAGGAGCCCGGCCAGGCCCTCGCGCAGCAGGGCGCCGTCCTCGGCCAGTACTACCCGGATGGATGACAAGGGATCTCCGCTCGCAGCCGTGTGGGACCGCCTGGGGGACTGGACAGCCAGATCTGGCCGCCCACGACGGCGACCCGGTCGGCCAGACCGGTCAGCCCGGTGCCCTGGTCTGGGTCGGCGCCGCCCCGGCCGTCGTCGATGGCCTCGAGGACCAGCGTGTCACCGTCGAGACAGGCGTTCAACCGGACCCCGGTGGCCCCGGCGTGTTTGGTGACGTTGCTGAGTGACTCGGCGGCCACGTAGTAGGCGGTGTTCTCCACGTGCACGGGCAGGCGCCGGGGGAGGTCGACGCGGGTGCGCACCGGTACCGCGGAGCGGTCGGCCAGCTCCGGTAGGGCTGCGGGCAGCCCACGGTCGCTGAGCACCTTGGGGTGGATGCCGTGGACGATCTCGCGCAGGGAGCCGATGATCTCCTTGGCCTGGGCGTGGACCGAGGCCAGGGTACGTTCCATGTCGCTGCCGGGCGGAGCGTCCATGCGGGCCAGACCCACCTGCACGGCCAGGGAGATCAGTTGCTGCTGGGCGCCGTCGTGCAGGTCGCGTTCGATGCGTCGGCGCTCGGTCTCGAAGGCGTCCACCAGCCGGGCGCGGGAACGGGTGACCTCCACCAGTTCCGAACGCAGCTCCTCGGTGCCGCGGTCGTCCAGCAGGAGGCGGGCCAGGGCGGCCTGCGCGTGGGCGGTGACGGCGACGGCGTAGGGGGCGGCCAAGAGGAGGACGAGCCCGGCGGCGACCAGGGGGAGCGTGCTCGCCGGGGTGCCGAACTCCCACGGGAAGAGGGCGACGGTCCCGCCGAACGCGGTGATCAACGGGCTGGTGACCAGGAACGGGCCCATCAGCGCGAACAGGTACACCACGGTCCAGCTGACGGATCCGAAGACGACGACCAGCAGGAGCAGGTAGGCGAACTCCCGCCAGGTCGCGGCCTCGGTGTAGCGGATCCGGACCCAGCGCAGGGCGCCCTCGCCGGTGGGCCGGTGCCCGCTGCGCAGCCGGGGGTGCACCAGACGTATCCGCCACCGCTCCAGCCGGGCGACCGGGACCGCGACCAGGGGGCCGAAGGCCAGCAGCAGGGCCAGCCCCAGACCGAGCAGAACGGCCAGGAACCAGGTCGGATGGTTCTGCCCTTGGACCATCTCCTCCAGGGCCGCGCCCAGGGAGAGGAGGGGGAAGGTGATCGGCGAGGTCAGCGCGGCGATCACGGTCCCGGTCAGCACGGTGGAGGCGAGGTAGCCCAGGCTCCGCCAGGGCCAGAGCGACCACAGGAAGCGCGGTCGCCGCAGCGCTTCCCAGGGCGTGCACGGTGGTGCCTTCGGGTCCTCTGACGGGGCGGTGGTCTCCTTGCTCACGCGCTCAAACTACGGGAACCGGAGGCCGCGGAAGAAGGCGGGGCGCCCCACCTTCCGGCTACGGGTCTGCCCTACCCCGGACAAGCCCTCAGGTCCCGATGATCCCGCCGTCGTCCTTGCGCACCACCACGACCGCGGAGCGGGGCCGTCCCGCGGGGTCGAACCCCGGCCAGTTGCTCAGTGCGCGCGGGTCGTCCACCGTGGGACCGCCCAGCCGGGCCGAGGCCGAGCCCGGCCCCTGCACGGTGACGAACAGGCTGCGCTGGTCCGGGCTGGCCGTGGTCCCCGCGATCCCGCAGCCGTGCGGTCCGGTCAGGAAACGGCGCACCTCGCCGCTGTCGGGGTCGGCGCACAGCAGCGCGCTGTTGCCGACCCGCTCGCGCGCCCCCTCGGCCGCATCGCCGAGCCTGGCCACGTCCGTGCGGATCCACAGTCGGCCGTCGTCCCCGCAGTGCACCCCGCCCGGGGCCGCGAAGACCGCCCCCTGACCGTCGCCCGAGGGCGCCCCGGCCCGGGCGAACTCACTCCAGGAGAAGAGGGTCGCCCCGTGGTCGCCGGCGCCCTCGGTCCACGACAGCACGCGCCCGGATCCGCTTGCGGAGGCCTCGGGGCAGTACACCGTTCCGGTCTGCGGGTGCACGGCCGGGCTGCCGGGCCCTTGGAGCTCGGTGGCGCCCACCGCGTCGGCGGCCTCGCGGGCCCGCAGCAGCACGTCGGCCTGGTCGGTGAAACCGTCGCCGCGGGTCAGCCCGGACCGGCCGTGCACCAGGGGCAGCCAGGTGCCAAGGCCGTGGGAGCCCAACCGGGCCACGTAGAGGGTGCCCGCGTCCAGCGGCCCCGGGCCCCGGCCCCGCGAATCGCGCCAGAGCCGTTCGCCCACGAACTTGTAGACGTGGGTCCGGTCGCTCATGTAGACCACCGCGCGGCCGCGTGACTCGGTGACGGCCGCGCCGCTGTGCGCAAGCCGTCCCAGGGCCGTGTGCTTGACGGGACGGGAAGAAGGATCCAGGGGATCGATCTCCACGGTCCAGCCGAACCGGTGCGCCTCGTTGGGTTCGCGGGCCAGGTCGAAGCGGCTCTGGTGGGTGTGCCAGCCGTAGGACGAACCGTCCGCGGTGAGCCCGTAGCGGCGCTGGGCGGCGGTGGCGTTCCATCCCCGGTCGTCGGTGCCGAAGACGTCGGGGAGGGTGTCCTCTCCGGTCAGATAGGTGCCCCAGGGCGTGGTGGCGTGCGCGGAACCGCCGATGACCCCCGCCGGATCGGTGCCGGTCTCCAGGCTCCGGTGTCCGGCCAGGGGGCCTGCGACGGTGGTGGGCGAGGTGGCGGTGAGGCGCCGGTTGAGTTCGTCGTCGATCACCCGCCATCGCCCGTCGGTCAGCTCGACGCGGGCCACGGTCACCCCGAGGGAGGCCATCTCCTTGTCGGTGCGGGCGCCGGTGGCCGAGCGCCCGCCGTCGGCGTGCAGCAGCACCGGGTCGATCCAGGAGTGGTTGAGCACGATGAGCCCGCGCCGCCCGCCGTCGTGGCCGGGGTGCAGCGGAAGGTAGCGCAGCCCGCTGTGTCCGGTGCCGACCTGGCGTGCGGCGTTGGCGGCCCCGTCGGTGGCGTCGGGCCGCCAGCGAGGGGTGTCGCGGTGCAGCGGCGCGCCCCAGGGGAGCAGGACCCGGGCGGTGTAGCCGGGCGGGACGGTGATCGCGTCGGCCCGGGCCGACGGGACCCCGGTGAAGCCCGGCGCGGAACCGGTGTCGGGGACGGCCGCGGCGGCTGGGCGGGAGGCGTCGCCGAACAGGGCCGCGGCGGTGAGGGCGCCGAGCCCCGCTCCGCCGCGCAGGATCTGTCGTCGGCTGGGTCTGTGCTCGGACGCCATGGCTCTCCTCCGACCGGGGTGCGCGCCGCACCGTGCTCGACTATTTGTAATGAGGTAATCACAGAAAGTAGCTTTTCCTGCGCATTGGGGTGTGTGGTGGCGCTCTGAGTCGTGTGGTTCTGGCGGGAATGAAAACGGTTATCATTTAGTTGGCAGGTCTGACACCCCAGAGGAGGCGCTCATGGCACGCAACGACGTTCGGCCCATCATCAAGCTCAAGTCCACGGAGGGGACCGGGACCACCTACGTGACCCGGAAGAGCCGACGCAACACCCCCGACCGCCTGGTCCTGCGCAAGTACGACCCCAAACTCCGCCGCCACGTCGAGTTCCGCGAGGAGCGCTGACCCGCGTTCCGCGAGGAGCGCTGACCCGCGTTCCGCGAGGAGCGCGCCCCGCAGCCGACGCCCGACGGCCCGAACCCTACGGAGACCCGTATGCAGAAGGACATCCACCCCGAGTACAAGCACGTCGTCTTCCGCGACAAGGCGGCCGACTTCGCCTTCCTCACCCGGTCCACCCGCACCAGCGAGAAGACCGTCGAGTGGGAGGACGGGCGGACCTACCCCGTCGTCGACGTGGACATCTCCAGCGCCAGCCACCCCTTCTACACCGGCACCGCCCGCGTCGTGGACACCGCAGGTCGGGTGGAGCGCTTCCAGCGCCGCTACCAGCGCAAGTAATCAGGATCCGCGCAGGGTCCGGTGAACTGCGAACCGACGGGCGGTGGGCACACGCCCCACCGCCCTCTCCTGTGCTCCGCACCGCCCGGGCCCCGAACACGCCCCCGCAACACGAGTCCCGGAACCCGAACTGAAAGGCAACAGGTCACATGGCCGTACCCAAGCGCAAGATGTCGCGGTCCAACACCCGCACGCGCCGATCCCAGTGGAAGGCCACCACCCCCGACCTGGTCACCGTCCACATCCGTGGGCGTGAGTACCGCGTCCCCCGAAACCTCGTCCGCGCCTACCAGCGCGGCCTGATCCCCCTGCCCGAGTAGCCTCGCCCGGGGAACCCGTAGGCAACTCCTGCCCCACAGGCAGCGACGGGCCCGACCACGGCGTCGCCGGACCCGAACCGGCGGCGCCGTCCGCTTGCCCGGGCAGACAGCGGTCGGCCCGATACGGCGGAACGGGCCGGGCGAAACACCCCCACCCCTGGCGCCCGAATCCCCATGAGTCGGGCAGGCTTGTCCCGTGACAACAACCCCAACCGACACACCGCCCCCCGCCCCGGGCCGAACCGCGGCACGTGCCCCGCGCAGCCCCGTCGACCTGCTGGCGGGGATCGCCGGGCTGTTCCTGGCCTTCGTGGTCCTGCTCCTCGTCGGCGACGCGATCGCCGACGGCGCGCCGACCGACGACGCCACCCAGCTCCGCGCGGTGATCCCGTCCTGGCTGCTCTTCGCCGTCGCCGTGAGCGCCAACCTCACGCTCATCGTCCTGATGGTCTTCGTCGTCCTGCGCACGCTGTTCGTCAGGGAGCTGCGTGATCTGCTGCGCGCGATCGTCGCGGCGGTGTCGGCTTATGCCATGACGTCCTACGTCAACGCCCAGCTGGAGTACGCCACCTACAGCGCCGACCCGCTCCCCGGGCTCCCCGACGGAGTCCTGACCGCCGCCACCCTCGGTTACGTCGCCGCCGGGATCGCGTTCACCCGCACCATGCCCACCGGGCAGCCGCGGGTACGCTCCCTGCTGTGGGGAACCAACGCCGTGGTCGCGGTCACCGCGGTCATGGCCGGGGTCACCAGCATCCTCGCCGTCCTCTTCACCATCCTGGTCGGTCTGACCTGTGCCGCTCTGGCCCGTTACGCCATCAGCACCAGCGTCCCGCCGCCCGCCACCGGCCGCATGCACGCCGAACTCCACCGCTTCGGCCTGACCGCGGACCGGATCACCCTCGTAGGGACCAACCAGGAAGGCGACCCCCTCTACCTGGCCGACCTCGCCGACGGCCGCCAGATCGAGCTGTCCGTGCTCGACTCCGAGAACTCCAGGGCGTTCTGGCAGCGCCTGCTCGACCTGCTCCTGCTCCGCGGCCCGGTCGCCCCCCGCATGCTCTACGGCGCGCGCAGACGCGCCGAGCACGCCGCCCTGATGAGCTCCGTCGCCCGCGACGCCGGGGTGGACGTCCCCCGCGTCCTGGCTCTGGGCGAGCTCACCCCCGGCACCGTTCTCCTGGTCCGCGAACGCTCCGAGGTCAGGGGCCTGGCCACCCTGGACCCGGCGGAGATCACCGACACCCTGATCGACGGCCTCTGGCACCAGCTCGGCCTGCTGCACCGCAGACGCGTGGCCCACGGCGACCTCAACGGCAGCACGGTCGGCGTGCTGGCCCGCGTTCGGACCCCCGCCAACAGCACGGCCAACGGTACCGCCGGCAGCGCGGACAGCGGCACCGACGACGCAGCTCTCGGGGCCGCCGCCCTGACCGGGGTGGACCGGGGCGCGGTCGCCGCACCCCAGCTCAGGACTCTGCTGGACACGGCCGCGATGATCACCCTGCTGGCACTGCGGGTGGGCCCCGACCGCGCGGTGGCCTCGGCCGTGCGGGCGCTCGGGGTGCCCGCCACCGCCGCCGTCCTGCCCCTGCTCCAGCCCCCGGGCCTGCCGCACGGCCTGCGCGCCGAGCTCCGCCGCTCCGACCGCAAGCTCCTGGGCGAGCTGAGACGACAGATCGCGGCGGTCGCTCCCGAGGCCCCCGCCGAACCCGCGCGCCTGGAACGGATGCGCCCGCGCACCATCGTCAGCGTCGTGGTCGCCACCCTGGTCGGCCTGGTACTCGTCTACCAGCTCTCCGGGGTGGAGCTGTCCGCCGTTCGCCACGCCGATCCCGGCTGGGCGATGGCGGCCCTGGTCATGGCCACCACCTGCATGTTCGCCGCCGCCATGGTGCTGATCGGCTTCGTCCCGGCACCCCTGGCCTGGTGGCGGACCCTCCTGGTGCAGTACGCGGCGTCGTTCGTGCGCATCGCGGCCCCGGCCGGGCTGGGGTCGATCGCGATCAACAGCAGGTTCGTGATCAAGTCGGGGGTGCCCACCTCCCTGGCCCTGTCCGCGGTCGGCCTCACCCAGCTGGTCGGTTTCCTGATCCACGTGCCGCTGCTCCTGGTGTGCGCCTACCTGACCGGCACCTCGTACTGGACCGGCTTCACCCCCTCGCCCACCCTGGCCGTCATCGTCATCGCCGGGACCGCCTGTGTCGCCGCCGTCCTCCTGCACCCGAAGATGCGCCGTGCCGTCACCTCACGGCTGCGCCCCTACCTCAGCGGGGTCCTGCCCCGGCTGCTGGACATGCTCCAGCGCCCGGTCAGCCTCCTGCTCGGGGTGGGCGGCACCCTTCTGCTGACCGTGGCGTTCGTGCTGTGCCTGCATTTCTCGGTCCTGGCGTTCGCCGGACCCGGGCTCCACGTGAGCCTGGTCGCGGTCGCCGTGGTCTTCCTGGCGGGCAACGCGGTCGGTTCGGCCGCGCCCACTCCGGGCGGGCTCGGGGCGGTCGAGGCGGCCCTGATCGGCGGACTCACCGCGGTGGCCGGCGTCCCCGCCGCCGTGGCCCTGCCCGCGGTGCTGCTCTTCCGGCTACTGACCTTCTGGTTCCCGGTCCTGCCCGGTTGGGCGGCCTTCAGCTACCTGCAACGCCGTGAGGCGATCTGAACGGCCCCCGGCCAGCCCTGGTGGGCCAGGCACGGACCGTGCCGTGGTCGGAACAGGCGTAGAGGGAGGGCGCCGTCGGGGGAGAGCCCCGCACCCCGGGTGAAGGCACTGTGGCCGGTGAGCTGCCGCAGCTCCCCGCGTCCGGCGACGTCCCACACGCGCACCAGCTGGTCATCTCCCGCGGTGGCCAGCAGGGAACCGTCCGGGCCGACCTCCAGGGGCCACAGGCCGGTGCCGTGGGTGCTTCCCAGCACCTCACCGGGGAGACCGGCCCGCGCGTTTGCCCAGAGGGTCTGCGCTGCGCTGTGGGGGAGGGGACGGGAGACGGCGCGGGTGGCGGGGCCCGGCGCCGACCTGACCGTCCGACCCCTTGCCCGCGCTGTCGAACCAGGGCCCCGGCCACACGGACACCCCCACCACGAGTGTGCCGATCGCCCCCGGTCAGCACCAGGAACGCATCCCGCCAGGGGCCGGCCGGAGCGGGTTCCCGCGTGCGCTCGAACGGCAGCCGACCCGGCAGCGGGCCGTACCGGGACGTCGGGTGTCGTTCGGCCCCTCGGGGCGCCGGGCTATGGTGTCCAGTCGCCCTGGGGAGTGTTCGGGGACCACGGGGGCCACGGGGGCTGCGTGGGCCCTTCGGCCCGCAGCCGGTCCGGCGGGGCCGACGCCCCGGGCGGCAGCAGCCGGGGCGGCCAGGTACGGGGGGCCCCGCGCGCGCAGCGTTCGATGATCAGCCCAGGCGAGGGGCGCAGCTCGGGGTCGTGGTTCCAGCAGGCGGCGATGAGGGAGCGCAGGTCCGGCGGTAAGGAGGCCAGGAGCCCGACCGGCGGCGGGCTGACCAGCCGCAGCAGGACCCGGGGCCCGGATGTGCTGTCGAAGGGATTGACTCCGGTGGCGGCGTAGGCCAGGAGGGTGCCCAGCGCGAACACGTCCGAAGCGGGGGACAGCGGGGCCCCTTCGGCCTGCTCGGGCGACATGTAGGGCAGCGTGCCGAACAGGTGGCCGGTGGCGGTCATCGAACTGCCCTCGGTGGGACGGGCCACCCCGAAGTCGATGATCCGGGGCCCGTCCTCGGCCAGGATGACGTTGCCCGGTTTGAGGTCACGGTGGATCAGCCCGCTGCTGTGGACGGCCTGGAGCCCCTCGGCGAGACCCGCCGCCAGAGCGCGCAGGGAGGGCGGGTCGATCGGCCCCTCCTGGAGGGCCTCCCCGAGCGAGCGGCCCCGGATGTAGGCGTAGGCGATCCAGGGGGGATCGGCTTCGGGGTCGCTGTCCACGACCTCGGCGGTGTAGAAGCCGCCGACCCGGGAGGCCAGCTCGGCCTCGCGGGCGAACCGCCCGCGGTAGTCCGTGCCGCCCTCGGCCAGCCTGGACTCCTCCAGGAGGGAGGGCAGCACCACCTTGACGACCACCTGTGTCCCCGAGGGCGTACGGGCGAGGTATACCCGCCCCATGCCACCGGTGCCGAGGCGGTGGGTCAGCCGGTAGGGGCCGATGTGTGTCGGGTCCTGGGGGATGAGTTTCCGCACGACTGCCTCGTGTCCTGTTGTGGGGGCGCCCTTCCTTCCGCGCCGGAGGTACCTGTCTCCCTTCCCTCCCACAGCGGTTCGGCACACCGAACTCTCCCCGACTTGCGCTTGACGTTGCGTCAACGCCTAGCGTCGTTTCCGGGCCGGAGAACACCGGCCCGACGAGGGGAGAAGCCATGTCGTGGCCGATGGGCGAGGTCTGCCGGATGAGCGGGGTGACCTCCCGGACCCTGCGCCACTACCACCACGTGGGCCTGTTGCTCCCGGAGAGCACCGGGCCGGGCGGGCTGCGCCACTACGGCCGGCGCGAACTGCGCAGACTCCAACGGATCCTGGTCATGCGCGAGCTCGGCCTGGGCCTGGCGGACATCCGCCGGGTCCTGGACTCCGAGCACGACGAGGTGACGGCGCTGCGCCAGCACCTGCACGACCTCGAGGCCGAACGCGACCGGCTCAGCCTCCTCGTCGAGACCGTACGTCGCACCGTCGACGCATTGGAGGAGAACGACGTGTCCGGTAACCCGGAGGAGCTCTTCGCGGGCTTCGACACCGACCACTACACCGAGCGTGCGCGCACCGAGTGGCCCGAGCAGTGGGACCAGGCCAAGGCCGCCGGGGAGCGGATCACCCCGGAGGAGGCCGACCGGATGCGGGCCGAGGCGGCCGAGCAGATGACCCGGATGGCCGGGCACCTCAGGGCGGGCAGCCCGCCCGACTCCCCGGCCGTCCAGGCCGAGATCGAAATCCACTACCAGCAGGTCAGCCTCATGTGGGCCCCTGACGCGGACTCCTTCGCCCACCTGGGCAGGGTCTACGCCGAGGACGGCCCCTGGCGCGAGGTCTACGAGCGGGTGGCCCCGGGGCTGGCCGACTTCCAGAGCGAGGCCATGCGGGTCTACGCCGAGCGCCGCCTGTCGGGGGAGGACGGGTGATCCCCGAGCACTGGAGCCCTCACCACCGGGAGGAGGACGGAGAGGTCCTGGGCTACCTGAGACCCGAGCCCGGCGGCCACGTCCCGCTCACCCCGTTCGGCCACCCCGTCACCGGTCCGCTCCCCGAAGCCGAGGCCCGCGCCGCCCTGGACAACCTGGGCCTGTCCTACCTGGCCGGGCCCTGGCTCCTGACCCTCCCCCACCGAGAGGAACCGATCACCGTGCGGATCTTGGAGGTCACCCCGGAACGCATGCGGGTGGCCAACGCCGACTACGGATACGAGGCAGCCGACATCGGCCACGTGTTCGTCCTCGACGTGCCCGAACCCGGCCGCCTGCGCGCGGCCGGGCCCTGACCGGGCACCGGGCGAACGCCACGGACCGGCTGGCGTGGCCGAAAGCGGTGCGCTCTCCCCTGTCGGCGGCGGGTGGTCCCGGGCCCTGAGAAGGGCTGGGGCCGCCCACCGCCGCGGAGCTCGCGTTCGGTGCCCGCCGGTTGCCGGAAGGGGCCGGACTCCGCAGGGGTCAGAGGACCTCGGGGGACACGTCCAGAACGGTGCGGTCGCGGGAGGCGACCAGGTCGAACTGGGGACCGGTGCGGGGCAGTTCGTGGCGGAAGAAGTACGCGGCGGCGGCGCGCTTGCCCTCGTAGAAACCGCCCTCCTTGCCGTGCGCGGCGACCAGCTGCTCCAGCCACAGCCAGGCCACCACCACGTGCCCGACCGCCTCCAGGTAGGGGGTCGCGTTGGCCAGGGCCACCGCCGGGTCGCCCTCGGACCAGGTGGCGGCGACGGTCTCGGCGGTGCGGCTCAGCGCGGCGTCGAGCAGGTCGGCGTACTCGGCCTCGCGGCCGCCCAGCCTCCGAGCCCGTTCCGCGGTCGCGCGGGCCGTGTCCACCAGGAGCGACAGCCGGGCGCCGCCGTCCATGACGGCCTTGCGGCCCAGCAGGTCCAGGGCCTGGATGCCGTGGGTGCCCTCGTGGATGGCGTTGAGCCGGTTGTCCCGGTAGTGCTGCTCCACGTCGTACTCGCGGGTGTAGCCGTATCCGCCGTGTACCTGGATGGCGAGGCTGTTGGCCTCCAGGCACCACTGGGAGGGCCAGCTCTTCACGATGGGGGTGAGCACGTCCAGCAGCAGCTGGGCGCTCTTCGCTGTCTCGGGGTCTTCGGCGCTGGCCTTCTCGTCCACGAGGCGGGCGCAGTACAGGACCAGGGCGAGGGCGCCCTCCACGTAGCTCTTCTGTGCGAGCAGCATCCGGCGCACGTCCGTGTGCTCGATGATGGGGATCTGCGGCTCCTCGGGGTTCTTCGCGCCCAGCGGGCGGCCCTGGAGGCGCTCGCGGGCGTACTGGAGCGACTTCAGATAACCGGTGTAGCCGACCGCCATCGCGCCCGCGCCCACCCCGATCCGGGCCCCGTCCATCATGTGGAACATGTACTTCAGGCCCTGGTGGGGCTCGCCCACCAGGTAGCCGACCGCTCCGGGTGCTCCCTGCGGGGTGTACCGGCCCTCGCCGAAGTTGAGCAGCGCGTTGACGGTGCCCCGGTAGCCCATCTTGTGGTTGAGCCCGGCGGGGACCACGTCGTTGCGCTCGCCGAGTGAGCCGTCCTCGTTGACGAGGTACTTCGGCACGATGAACAGCGAGATGCCCTTGACCCCGGGCGGGCCGCCGGGGAGCTTGGCCAGGACCAGGTGGACGATGTTCTCGGTCAGCTCGTGGTCGCCGCCCGAGATCCACATCTTGTTGCCGAAGACCCGGTAGGTGCCGTCGTCTGCGGCCTCGGCGCGGGTGGTGATGTCGGCCAGGGAGCTGCCCGCCTGCGGCTCGGACAGGCACATCGTGCCGGTGAAGCGCCCCTCCACCATGGGCCGCACGAAGGTGTCGACCTGTTCGGGGGAGCCGTGCGCGACCAGCAGGGACGCGTTGCCGGAGGTGAGGGAGGGGTAGGCGGAGCTGCCCAGGTTGGCGGCCTGGAAGTAGGCGTTGCAGGCGCTGGAGACCACGCGGGGGATCTGGTCGCCGCCCACGGAGGCGTCCATGGCGATGGAGGACAGCCCGGTCTCGGCGTAGACCTCCAGGGCCTTCCTCACCTCGGGGATGACGTGGACGCGCTCGCCGTCGAAGTGGGGTTCGTTGGCGTCGTTGGCCTTGTTGTGCGGGGCGAAATGGTCGGTGGCCACGCGTTCGGCCAGCTCCAGGGCGCCGTCGAAGGTCTCCTTGGAGTGGTCGGCGTACCGGGGGCGCCGGGTGAGGGCCTCGGTGTCGAGCCACTCGTAGAGCAGGAACTGCAGGTCGCGCGCGGACAGCAGGGTGGACGCCACGGGTTGCCTCCCAAAGTAATGAACCGACTGGTCGGTATGCTACCTGGCCGGGGCAAGCCCCGGGTGAGGCGGGTGCACCTGGCCCCGCGGGTCTAACCTGGTCCCACCAGCCCGAAACGACGCCAGGAAGCGCGCATGCCCGAGAAGACGCCCACCGTCCTGCTGCTCAACGGCCCCAACCTCAACCTGCTGGGCACCCGCGACCCCGAGCAGTACGGAACCACCACCCTGGCCGAGGTCGAAGAGCGGGTGAGCGCGCTCGGCAAGGAGCTGGGGGTGGAGGTCGTGTGCGCACAGAGCAACAGCGAGGGCGGCATGGTGGACCAGATCCACGCCGCCCGCCACTACGCCGGGGTCGTGATGAACCCCGGAGCCTACGCCCACTACAGCATCGCCCTGCGCGACGCCGTCGACGCGATCGAGGCGCCCGTGGTGGAGGTGCACATCTCCAACGTCTACGCCCGCGAGGAGTTCCGGCACACCTCCGTCACCGCCCCGGTCGCCGCCGGGTACATGGCCGGCTGCGGGGTCCTCGGCTACGAACTGGGCCTGCGTGCCGTCCTGGCCCGGGCAGCCGAACGCTCTTCCTGAAAACACGGTACTCCGCCTGACGCGCCGGTCTTCGCCCGGCCGCTCCGGAGCGGGGTGCGGCGGGCGGACACATGCGCCTCCGCGGGCTCAACTCCAGAGCTCCTCCTGGCCGGGGACCTGCTCGCGACCGCTGCCCGAGCGCCGGGAACGGCAGCGCAGGCAGGTGACCGGGCCGGCCGAGGGGCGCAGGCGCATCGGGTCCGGGGCGGCCGCGCAGACCACCGCCGGGATCTCCACCCCCACCCACAGCCGGGTGGTGAGTTCGTGGACGATCTCTCCGTCGCCGATCCGGGCGGCCTTCGCGTCGGCCAGCTCGGCTCGGCGACGGCGCAGCGTGGCGGCCAGGTGCTCGACGTCAGGGGTGGTTCCGGTCGCGGCGACGGGGGAGGAGTGCTCGGTCATGCCCCCAGAATGCCCTGTCGGCCCCGGGGCCGCACACGGGCTCGCGGCCGTGTGCGGCCCCGGGGCATGATTCAGGACCGACTGGTCGGTATGTGGAGGGCGTGAGAAGGCCCGATCAGCGGTACGTCATCAGCTCCGGGCCGCCCTGCTCCAGGTGGGCGTGGTCGTTGAACGACAACAGCTGGGTGCCGCCGCGCCCGTGCGCCAGCTTGCTCACCGAGCCGTTGACCACCACCCGGTTCATCGCGATGAACCCGGCGACAGGGGCGCCCAGCAGCGTCGAGCAGGCCGCCCCGATCACCCCGGCCGAGGTGAACACCAGGGCCGTCTGCCCCCTGCCGAGCGAGGCCGTGAGCTCACCCAGGGCCGACCGCACCCCGTCACGGAACCATGGCCACGAACCCTCGGCGGTCTCGTCCGCACCGGTCCAGGAGGTGAGGGAGGCGTCCAGCCGCTCCTGAAGCGAACCCGTGCCGACCGGGTAGCGGTCCAGCAGGTGCAGGTGGTCGTACTCGTTCCACCGCTCGTCGACCGCGGGCTCGGCCTCGATCCCGGCCTCGGCCAGCGCGGTGGCGGCGGTCTGGCGCTGGCGGCGCAGCGACCCCGACACCACGGGGCCCACGTTCACCTCACGCCGCTTGAGTTCGGCGCCCAGCAGACGCGCCTGTTCGTATCCGGTGGGGCTCAGCTCGTCGTAGTCCGCCGCCTTTGGGGAGGCCTTACCGTGGCGGATCAGGTAGATCGTAGGCATGCCGACACAGTACGGGTGACCCCGCGCACCAGAGCCGCCCGGCCCCCGCCCAGTGTGACCACCCAGTGTGACCACCCAGCGCGATCACCCAGTCCGAAACACCCGCTCCGGTAACCACACTTCTCCGCTTCTGAGCGGTATCAATGGAACTGGTGACCCCCCACCCCGAAGGAGCGCCCCTTCGCCGGTGAGGAGAACATGACAGAGCCGCCCCTCGACGGCCGTACCCCGAGGCACCGGATCCGGGCCCTGGTCTGGGAGGTACGAACGCGCGTCTCCTCCCAGGCGTCCCTGATCGTGCTCGCCGTCATCGCCGCCACGCTGGCCTGGGCCATCGCGGGCGGCCTCGTCCACGACCACAGCCCCTTCTTCGCGCCGATCGCCGCCGTCATCGCGCTCAACGCCTCGGGCGGCGAACGCGGCGCCAACGCGCTCCGGCTGCTCACGGGCGTGTTCATCGGCATCCTCGCCGGAGAGCTCGCGTTACTGGTCACCGATCGAAACGCTGCGGCCATGGCCCTGGCCACCGCGGTCGCCATGACGGCGGCCGCCGCGATCAACGCCGAACGGATCGTGATCGGCCAGGCGGCCGGGAGCGCCATCCTCACCACGATCTTCGTCGGGGCGGCCAGCCCCGGCATCGACCGGCTGGTGGACGCGCTCATCGGAGCCGGGGTGGCTCTCGTCTTCAGCCAGCTCTTCTTCCCCGCCAGACTCGTGGCCATGCTGCGCCGGATCGAGGAGGACGCACTCAACGAGATGGCCGACATGCTCGCCCTGGTCGGTCGGTCCCTCGAGGAGGAGGGGGACGCCTCCAGCGAACAGGTGGTCAACCGGCTCGGTGGCCTGAGCAGGCCCATGGCCGCGCTCAGTCGGGCCCGGGAGAGCAGCAAGTCCACGATCCGGCTCTCCACCATCCGCTGGGGCGACCCGCAACCGGTGCTGGACGAGGACGAGGTCATCGAACGCCTCATCCTGCTCGGCGAGAGCTGCCTCTTCCTGTCCCGGACCACCACGTCCATGGGTGTGGAGGAACGCCGGGAGCTGGCGCCGATCGTGAGCGGCATGGCGGACGTGCTGGCCACCCTCGCCGACGACCTCAGCAGCCGCCAGGCCCGGGAACAGGCGGTGGAGCAGGCACTGATGGCGGCACGCACCTACGGGGGAGGTGCTCCGGACGACGACCCGGTCACCCACGCCACCCACCTGGCGGTGGAGATGGTCGCCACCGACATCATGGTCTTCGCCGGAATCAGGTTCGACGAGGTCGAGGACGTCATCCAGGGCGAGGTGGAAGACCCCAGGGTCCCGCACCCGCCGGGGGAGCCGTGGCTGCCGTGGCTGCGCTGGCGTCCCCGCCGCGGGCTCCTGGGGCGGTTCTCCGGCCGCCGCCCCAAGACTCAGTGACCGGCCCCCCCTGCGCCTTCCCACGAGCGCGCGCACCGCGCGCCCGGCCAGGCCGAGCAGGAGCGCGTTGCCCAGCGCGGCCGGCACGAGCAGCGCGAAGAACACGGGTATCTGCGCCTCGGGCAGCATCCCGTCCAACGCCATGTCCAGGAGCCCGAACACCAGGGCCGCGAGTGCTCCGCACGGTAGGAGCAGCACCGACAGGGCCAGTTCCGGCATACCCGAGTCGAAGCCCGGGCCGAGGTACACGAAGGCCGCCCAGGCCAGGAGGAGGGCGGCGGCCGCCAGATAGACACGCGAGGGCCAGTTGTCCGTCGAGGCCGTGAGAATGTGGCGCACAGTGCTCCCTTGTTCCGTTGTGCCCCCACAATGCCGCATCCGTTTCGGAGGCCCCTGAGTACGCGTACTCAGGGGCCTCGTGGAACGGGGATCCGGCGCAGGGCGCTCCGGTCCGGGTGAAACGGCTCGGCGAGCTGCTCGGACGGACTGCTCAGGCGGGCTGCTCGGACGGCTCGAAGCGCACCACCACCGACTTGGAGGTGGGGGTGTTGCTCACGTCCGCCGTGGAGTCCAGTGGCACCAGCACGTTGGTCTCAGGGTAGTACGCCGCCGCGCTGCCCCGAGCCGTTGGGTAGTGCACCACCCGGAAGCGCGGCGCCCGCCGCTCCCGACCGTCCGACCACTCACCGACCAGATCGGTGTAGGCCCCGTCCGCCAGCCCCAGCTCCCGGGCGTCCTCGGGGTTGACCAGCACCACCCGCCGACCGTTGTGGATGCCCCGGTAACGGTCGTCGAGCCCGTAGATCGTGGTGTTGTACTGGTCGTGCGAGCGCAGCGTCTGCAGCAGCAGCCGCCCCTCGGGGACCTCGGGGGCGTAGGTGCCGTTGGCGGTGAAGTTGGCCAGGCCGGTCGCGGTCGGGAACTTCCGGTCGTCGCGCGGGGCGTGCGGGAGCGCGAAACCCCCGGGCCGCCTCGCCTTGGCGTTGAAGTCCTCGAACCCCGGCACGACCCCGGCGACGTGGTCGCGGATCCGGTCGTAGTCGGCCATCGCGTCCCAGTCCACCGGGGAGTCGCCGAACAGCCTGCGCCCCAGCTCGCGGACGATGTCCACCTCCGCGTACATGCCCTCGGACAGCGGCGGCAGCACCCCGTGCGAGGCGTGCACCAGCCCCATGGAGTCCTCCACCGTCACCCACCGCGCCCGACCGCCGACCACGTCGCGGTCGGACCGGGCCAGCGCGGGCAGGATGAGGGCGCGCGCACCGGTCACCACGTGCGAACGGTTCAGCTTGGTGGACACGTGCACGGTCAGCCCCACCCGGCGCATCGCCTCCTCGGTCACCCCGGTGTCCGGGCTGGCCGCCACGAAGTTGCCGCCCATCGCGAAGAACACGCCCACCTCGCCGCGCCCCATCGCCCGGATCGCGTTGACCGTGTCGTGCCCGTGCTCGCGTGGTGACTCGATCCCGAACTCCGCGTCCAGCGCGTCCAGGAAGGAGTCCGCGGGCCGCTCGAAGATGCCCATCGTGCGGTCGCCCTGCACGTTGGAGTGGCCGCGCACCGGGCACACGCCGGCGCCCGGTCGGCCCACGTTGCCGCGCAGCAGCAGGAAGTTGACCACCTCGCGGATGGTGGGCACCGAGTGCTTGTGCTGGGTCAGCCCCATCGCCCAGCACACCACGATCCGCTCCGAGGCCACCGTCATCGCGGCGATCTCCTCGATCAGCTCGCGGGTCAGCCCGGTGTCGCGTTCGGTCCGGGCCCAGAACTCGTCCTCGGGCTCGGCCAGCAGCGCCTCGGCGAAGTCCTCGAACCCGTGCGTGAACTCTTCGACGAACGTGCGGTCCAGGACCTGCTCACCGCGCCGGTCGGCCTCCAGCAGCAGCCGGTTGACCGCCGAGAACAGCGCCAGGTCGCCGCCCACCCGGATCTGCGCGAACAGGTCGGTCAGCTCGGTGCCCCTGCCGACCAGGCCACGAGCGTACTGGGGGTTGCGGAAGGCCTTCATGCCCGCCTCCGGCAGCGGGTTGACCGTGATGATCCGGGTCCCGCGCCGCTTGGCCTTCTCCAGCGCCGAGAGCATCCGCGGGTGGTTGGTGCCCGGGTTCTGCCCGGCCACGATGATGAGGTCGGCCTCGTACACGTCCTCCAGGGACACGCTGCCCTTGCCCACACCGAGCGTCTCCACGAGCGCGGATCCGGACGACTCGTGGCACATGTTGGAGCAGTCGGGCAGGTTGTTGGTGCCGAGTTGGCGGGCGAACAGCTGGTAGGCGAAGGCCGCCTCGTTGCTGGTGCGCCCCGAGGTGTAGAACACCGCGCCGTCGGGCGAGTCCAGCCCGCGCAGCTCGTCGGCGATCAGGTCCAGGGCGCGGTCCCAGGAGATCGGCTCGTAGTGTGTGGCGCCCTCGGCCAGGTACATCGGCTCGGTCAGGCGGCCCTGTTGGCCCAGCCAGTACCCGGAGCGCTCGAACAGCTCGGCGACCGGGTGCCGGGCGAAGAAGTCCGCGCCCACGGTCCGACGGGTGGCCTCCTCGGCGACCGCCTTCGCGCCGTTCTCGCAGAACTCCGCCTTGTGGCGCTTGTCCGGCTCGGGCCAGGCGCATCCGGGACAGTCGAAGCCGCCCTTCTGGTTGAGGGCGAGCATCGCGGGCAGCCCGCGCCGCACCCCGGCCTGGTCGTTGACGTGGCGCACGCTGTTGAGCACGGCCGGAATCCCCGCCGCGCTTTTCTTGGGTGGCCCGACCTCCGGCGCGTCCTGTGCTGGATCGGGCATGTCCGAGTCGTGGTGTGTCACAGTTCGAATTCTCTCACCGAGTCGGCCTCTGTCCAGAGGTCCCGAATGTTTGCGGCCCAGATTTTTGCGACTGAATGGACCGAACGATATCAAGGACTTGAACGTTGTTGTTGCCGGGATCGGGCGCATGTATTCTTGCGCGATGTTGCTGAGCCAGCTGAAGTACCTGACCGCGCTGGCCGAGGAACGGCATTTCGCCCGTGCGGCCCAGGCGTGCCATGTGTCCCAGCCCGCGTTGTCCGCCGCCATCCGCAAGCTGGAGGCGGAGTTCCGAGTCCCCATCGTCCGGCGGAGCAACCGGTTCATCGGCTTCACCCACGAGGGGGAGCGGATCGTCGCCTGGGCGCAGCGGGTCCTGGCCGAGCACGACACCCTGGTGGACAACGTCAGGAGCCTGCGCGAAGGGCTCAGCGGCCGCCTGCGCATCGGGGCCATACCGACCACCCTGAGCTCGATCGCGCTCATCACCAGCGCCTTCTGCGAACGCCACCCGATGGTCACCCTGTCGATCGCCTCCATGACCTCCAACGAGATCCAGCGCGGCCTGGCCGACTACCAGATCGACGTCGGTCTGACCTACGTGGACAACGAACCCCTGGAGCACGTGCGCAAGCACCCCGTCTACCGTGAGCGCTACGCCCTGCTCACCGCCGAACACGGTCTGCTCGCCGATCACGAGACCATCACCTGGGCCGAGGCGGCCGAGGTGCCGCTGTGCCTGCTGTCCTCGGACATGCAGAACCGCCGCATCATCGACCAGGCCTTTCGCCGGGCGGGGGTGGAGGCCGTGCCCAAGGTCGAGACCAACTCGGTCAGCGCACTGTGTTCGTACGTCAAGGAGAACCGGTGGTCGGCGGTGATGCCGCACGCCTGGCTGGCCCTGCACTCCGTACCCGAGGGCATGCGCGCGATCCCGCTGGTGGAACCCGAGGTCAGCAAACAGATCGGTCTGGTCGTCGCGGACCGGGAGCCCGAACCGATCCTGGCCCGCGCCCTCCTGGACACCCTGTCCGACACCGATCCGCAGGCCCGGATCGACCGCTACCACCCCACCGGACTCGCCCCCGAGGTCACTCTCTGACAGCCGCCGGGAGCGCTCTCGGTACATCCGGCGGGTGCCTTCTGGCGTGTCCGGGACAGTCTCCGGGGCAGCTTCCGCACACCTGTGCGCTCCTCGATAAACAACGCTTATCGCTTGACAATAAACGTGTATTTGATTTCTGTCACAAAAGGTGTGACGATGGCGCGTGCTTGTTGCCGCTGATGCGGAAAGCAGGGCAAGTGGATAAGTATTCCGGGCCGGAAAATCAATCGTGAGGATGGTCAGTGCTGTCGTTTCTCGATCGTGACAAGAGTGTCGCTCCGCCCGGTTACAGCCGCTGGTTCATTCCGCCCGCAGCACTCGCGGTCCACCTGTCCATCGGTCAGGTGTACGCGTTCAGCGTCTTCAAGACCCCGCTGGTCGAGCGCTTCGACACCACGCTGACCGCCATCGGCGTGGTCTTCAGCATCTCCATCGTGATGCTGGGGCTGTCCGCCGCCTTCGGCGGCAAGTGGGTGGAGCGCAACGGGCCGCGCAAGGCCATGTTCGTCTCCGGCCTGTTCTGGGGCACCGGCTTCCTGGTCGGAGCCCTGGGCGTGGCCACCGGTCAGCTGTGGCTGCTCTACCTCGGCTACGGCTTCCTCGGCGGCATCGGCCTCGGCATCGGCTACATCTCCCCGGTGTCCACCCTGATCAAGTGGTTCCCCGACCGGCCCGGCATGGCCACCGGCATGGCGATCATGGGCTTCGGCGGCGGCGCGCTCATCGCCTCACCCCTGTCCGCCGCGCTCCTGGAACGCTTCGGAGAGACCCCCGCCGACGCCATCGTCCCGGCCTTCCTCATCCTCGGCGCCGTCTACCTCACCGCCATGATGCTCGGCGCGATGATCGTCAAGGTCCCGCCGCCCGGCTGGCGGCCGGACGGCTGGGAGCCCCCGGCGGACAGCGCGGGCACCCCAGCCGCGGAGCCCGCCTCCGAGGGCGTGAGCGTGGAGAAGGCCTTCCGCACCCGCCAGTTCTGGCTCCTGTGGATCGTGCTCTTCTGCAACGTCACCGCGGGCATCGGCATCCTCGAACAGGCCGCGCCGATGGTCCAGGACTTCTTCGGCGGCGTCGGCCCGGCCGAGGCCGCGGGCTACGTCGGCTTCCTGTCCCTGTGCAACATGGTCGGGCGCTTCGTGTGGTCCTCCACCTCGGACGCCCTCGGCCGCAAGCGCACCTACATCGGCTACCTGGGCATCGGCGGCCTGCTCTACCTGCTGATCGCCGTGGCCGGGACCAACTCGGTGGTGTTCTTCGTGGCGGTCACCGGCGTCATCCTGTCCTTCTACGGCGGCGGCTTCGCGACCATCCCCGCCTACCTGAAGGACCTGTTCGGCTCCTTCAACGTCGGGGCCATCCACGGCCGCCTGCTCACCGCCTGGTCGTGCGCGGGGATCGCCGGACCGCTGATCGTCAACGTGATCGCGGACCAGCAGCTCGCGGCGGGCCGCTCCGGCGCCGACCTCTACACCTTCTCGCTGTACCTGATGGTGGGCGTGATGGCGGTCGGGTTCCTGGCCAACGCGCTGGTGCGGCCGCTGCCGAAGGCCGGGCCGGCCCCGGAGGCGGAGCACACGACCACCGACCCGTCCCGTGAGCGCGTGTGACCCCGCTCGCCGAACCCGCCGAAGGAGCCCCGATGGAGTCGGTGAAGGAGAAACCGATGGAGCAGAGCACCCGTGACCGGGCGTCCAAGGCCGCCGCGATCTTCCTGTGGGTGGTCGTGGTCGCGGCCCTGGGGTACGGGGTCACGCGCACCGCGATCCAGGCGGCCGCCCTGTTCACCGGATAGCCCCGGGCCGGGTAGACCAGTTCACCGGTCAGACGACACGGGCCCGCCTTCCCCGACTCGGGAAGGCAGGCCCGCCGTTGTCAGTCGACCGTGCCCGCGAAGGTCACCGGCGGGTAGAGCGGGACGAAGTCCTGGTCATGGAACTCGACCGTGTACTGGATCTGGGTGTCCCCCTCGTCCGCCCAGCAGTCCTCGTCCCAGGAGCCGGACCGGCCGGGGTCCAGACTGTCGGGCGGGTTCACGCTCTCGCCCAGGACCGGGGAACCGGACTCGCGCAGCGGGTCACCGACCGAACAGGACCTGGTCACCAGGCCGGTCGGCACGGCCTTGTCGCCCCCGTTGGCGACCTCCACCGTCCAGGACAGGTAGGGCAGGTCGCCCTCCTGCCCGGTGACCGGGTCGACCCCGCCCTGCTCGACCCCGCGCTCGAAACCGCTCAGGTTGACGGTGAGGCCGTCACCGAAGTCGTGGGTCTCGTCCAGGCCGACGACGACCGTCTCGAACCCGGTCTCGGGCCGGTCCTCGACGTCGTCGGGGTGCGGTCGCTGGGTGGCCGGGGCGGGGCCGGGTGAGTCCGTGGCGGCCCGCTGGGTCCACCAGCCGGCACCGAACCCGACGATCAGGGCGAACCCCGTGCTGACCGCGGCCGCGATCCAACCGGTTCTGGTCATGTGGGGCGTCCTTCCCGGGGCGGGCGCGCGGGCCCGAGCTTCGCGGCGACCGTATCGCACGCCGCCCCGCGCGGGCCGGGTACGACGTAGGCGGGGAGTGGGTGAGGCCCCTCGACGTAGCCGGTCGAGACCCGGGGCTGACGTGCTCCGGGCCCGGCGTTCCTAGCGTGGGGGCATGGACTCAGCAGACCGTTCCCCGTCGTCCGGCCAGCCCCCTCAGACCAACCGGTCCCGTCAGCCCGGCGAGCGCCCAGGGCTGGGACTGCCGTTCCTCGCCGTCGTCACCCTCGCGCTGATCGCCGCGCCCCGGGTGGTCCTGCACGACCTCGGGATCATCCAGGAGGGCACCTTCGTCAACTCGTTGTTCGTGTTCGTGCCACCGCTCGTGTGGATCGCCGTGGTGCTGTGGCGCCGGGTGCCCAACCCGTTCCTGACCCTCCTGACGGTGGGCGCGGTGTACGGGGTTCTTCTCATGCTCGGGCACCAGATCCTGTGGAACACCACCTGGGAGGGTGCGCCGCCGAGCCTCGGGGGAAATCTCAGCGGACTCTCGCCCGCGCTCCAGGAGGTGTTCACACGCGGCTTCGCGGCGCTGAGCAGCCTGGTCACCGGAACCCTCGTCGGAGCCGTCTGCGGCCTCGTCGCCTGGGCGATCGGCAAGCTCTTGCGTCGCTGAGAGCTGAACGGTTACATAGCCGGACAACCGGCCAACCCCCGGCGGCGTCCTTACCTCTGTTGACGCAGGAGAGTGCAAATGCGTCCTTCCGGTCTTGCCGCAGCGGCCCTGACCCTGTCCTGGGCCCTGATCCTGAGCGCGTGCGCTGCCCAGACCCCGGTCGAGGAGGACGCACCCGAACGGGAGTTCTTCGTCGAACCCGAGGAGCGCCGGCCGCCCGAGCCCCGTGACCCCGAACCTCCGGCCAGCGCCACCGCCACGGGTTCGAGCATTCACCAAGAGCCCCAGGCACCCCAGGCGCCGAGCCTCCAGCCGGACCCCGCTCCTCCGCCCGAGGACACGATCCCGATCCCCGACGACCCGTTCTACCGCCCTGAGGGCATGGATCCCTGCGATACCGCCCACGGGTTCGTCGACAACGACGCCTGCCTGGCCCAGAACGGCTACCCGGTCGACTGACCGTGAAGCAGGGGTCTGGTGTCACCGCCCCACCCGACCCGAACTAGCCTTGGCCCGTCCCCGCGGACCCGACACCCTCCTCCCCGTGTTGGAGCTCGATGAAAACCGCCGCATCCCCCTCATCAGCCTGGACACTGGCGGTCCTGGTCATCGCCGCCGCCCTCATGGCGGTCGACCTGACCATCGTCGCCGTCGCCCTGCCACAGATCGGCGCCGACCTGCCCGGGGCCACGCTCGTCGGCCTCCAGTGGGTCGTGGTCGGCTACACCCTCGCCTTCGGCACCCTCGTCCTGCCCGCCGCTTCGCTCGGCGACCGGATCGGCGCGCGCACGATGTTCCTGTGGGGCGTGGTCGTGTTCACGGTCGCCTCCCTGCTGTGCGGCCTGGCCTGGGACCTGACCTCGCTGGTGGCGTTCCGGCTGGTCAAGGGGGCGGCCGCGGCGGTGGTGTCCGCGAACGTGATGCCCCTGCTCAGCCGCGCCTACGACGAGGACCGGCGGCCGATGGCGATAGCGGTGTGGACGGCCTCGCTGATGGCCGCCGCCACGCTCGCCCCGGTCCTGGGCGGATTCCTGGTGGAAACGGCCGGGTGGCGGTCCATGTTCCTCGTCAACCTGCCGATCGGGACCGCCGCGCTGCTGGTCGGCGTGCGTGTGCTGAGCCCGGACACGCGGCGGGCCCGGGGAGCGGGGTTCGACTGGACCGGCGCGGTACTGGTCGCCCTGGTGCTGCTCCTGGTCAACCTGGGACTGACCGCGGCGCAGGACGGCGGCTCCTGGTGGGCCGCGGTGTGGACCGGGTCGGCCGCCGCGTTCGCCCTCGGGTACGCGCTGCACCAGCGCCGGACTGCCCTTCCCGTGCTCGACCTGGCCCTGTTCCGGATCCGGTCCTTCCTCGGGGTGACCGTCCTGGCCGTCCTCACCCGGGTGGGCCTGATCGGCGGCACCGTGTACTTCGTCCTCAACCTCCAGGACGGGCACGGACTCAACCCGTTGGAGACCGGCCTGCTGATCCTCCCGGTGGGCGTGGGCACCGTCGTCGGCGCCCTGGCCGCGGGCAAGGCCCAGGCCCGGTTCTCCGCGGGGTCGGTGATGACCTTCGGTTTCGTCTTCCTCACCGCGGGCGGAGCGGTGTTCGCCTGGCAGGCGTGGAACGCGCACGACCCGCTCTGGTACCTGCCGACGATGGCCCTGTGGGGGCTGGCCAACGGGGCGGTCAACGCGCCGCTGATGGCGGTGGCCACCGCGGTGGTGCCCGCCGAACGGGTGGGCATGGCCACGGGCGTGGTCAACAGCAGTTTTCCGCTCGGCGCGGCTGTGGGAACCCTGGGGTTGGGCGCCGCGTTCACCGCCTCCCTCTCCACCGTCGGCGGGCCGGGAGCGGCGCCCGCACTGACCGCGTTGGGCCAGGCCACCGGCACGGTCTACGCGGTGATCGCGGCGGTGTGCCTGCTCGGGGTGTTCGTCGCCGCGTTCCTGGTCCGTACCCCGAACCACGCCTCCCCGGAATCCACCTCCGTACCCCGGTGACCATTCGTGGTTGCGAAGTGACGAGACGTCCCTAGAATCTCACTCGGCACATCCGCACCCCCCACGGAGCAACAAAAATGAAGATCGGGCGCATGCCCCGGGCACGGCGGGCGGCCTTGGCCGCACTGGCCGTCCTCACCCTGACGGCCACTTCCTGCGGCCTGGTGCGGGACCAACGGGAGAACCCCGATGAGGGACGCATCCCCGGGGCCGGGCCCGACCTCGGTTTCGGGGAGTTCGAGGAGCATGTGCCCGCCCTGGAGTTCGATCCGAACGGGGTGCACATCCAGCCCGCCGCCGGGGCCGGTACGGCCTCTGTCGCCGTTCACGGGCCGGTTCTCGTGCACGCGGGAGAGTACGCGTTCACCGCACACGACGTGGTGGACGACGACCGGCTCTGGAACGTTTCCACCGAGTACGGTTCGCCCGAAGCACGGTCCGTCGTGATCCTGGAGCACGGGGAGGCACTCATCGCCGTCGGCTCCTACCGGACGCTGTCCCCGGGGGAGGGAACCGCGCAGGACACCTATGTGCGGGAACTGCTGGCGGTCGACCTGCTGTCAGGTGACCTTCTCTGGCACGAGGTGACCGACGACGCCGACTACGGGTCGTATTCGGTGGGCCTGGACGGTGACGTGTTGATCCTGGGCGGCGGCGGGGTCTGGGCCGTCGACGTGCGGGACGGCGGCCTCCTGTGGTCCCAGGAGGGGAAGAGCGCCCGGCTGGTCGACGACGGCGTCGTGGTGGCCAGCGCCGAGGACTCCGGTACGGATCTCTACGATGTCCACCGTCTGTACGGACTCGACGCGCAGACCGGGGAGCAGGTCTGGGAGACCTGGGCTGAGGGCGAGCACCAGACCCGCTCTGAACAGGCCCGTAGCGAGTACTCCGCCTTCTTGGAAACCGACCCCGAACCCGGGGAGATGGTCATGGTGCACGGATCCCTCAACGGCTACGACCTGCACCGGCTCGGATACGCCGGGCCCGGGCGTTTCTACGCCACTGCTTCCTACAGCCGTAAACCCTGGGATCTCGGTAGCGGCGGCGGCATGATCGGCCTGTTCGACACGGCGACGGGAATCGCCGACTACAGCGTCAATCACGACCCGTCCGTCGGCGGGGTCCACCCCGAACGCGCGCATTGGGGCGAAGCCTCCTGCTCCTTCGACCAGGAGGGGAGACTCGCCTGCTGGGTCGTGGAGAACTCCCTGGTCACGATCGTCGCGATCGACACCGAGGAGGGCGAGGCCCTCTGGGCGGACGAGTTCTCCCCCGGTTCCGAGCGCCGCTCCACCGAACCGGTCAGCGCATGGAAGGGGGCCCTCTACGCGAAGGTCGAGGGAGATCCGATCATCCTCGACCTCGAGGACGGCTCGGACCTGGTCATCGATCCGCCGGTCGCCCCCGACCTGACCAACGGCACGATCGCCGTCGAGTTCGAGCAGGACGACGATGCACTTCGCGTCTATCCGGTGACCGGTTGAGCGCCGACCGCGCAGACCACCCGTGGGGTTCGGGGCCGGCGGCCGTCCTGGGAGACGACCGCCGACGCCCGTGTTCAGTTGACCGCGATCTCGGTTCCGCCGGTGATACGGAGCAGTTCGGCGTGGCCGGTGGGGAAGACGGTGTTCGGGGTTCCGCCCGCCGCCCACAGGGTGGGGTAGTCGGCCAAAGCGGGGTCCACCACGGTCTCCACCGGGACCGGGTGGCCGACGGGCGCGACCCCACCGATGGCCTGGCCGGTCGAGGCCCGGACCTCCTCCGGTGCGGCGCGCCGGATACACGTCTTTCCCAGGCGCTCGGCCAGCAGGGTGACGTCCACCTTGTGCCGACCGCTGGTCATCACCAGCAGCGGCTTGTCATCGGCCACGAACACCAGGCTGTTGGCGATCGCGCCGACCTCACAGCCCAGCGCCCGGGCGGCCTCCGCCGCGGTGCGGGTGGAGGCGGGCAGCGCACGCACCCGCCCTCGCGCCCCGAGCGCTTCGAGGGCCCGCGCCACCTCGCGGCTGCGTTCGGGCAGGTCCTGGACCTCGTCCATCTCGATCCCTTCGTCGCTTTCCGGCGGCAGGTTATCGGAGCCGGGGCGGCTCCGTGCCGGGTTCGGCACCGGCCTCACCCGGTGGTTCCGAACCACCTCGGCCGCGCCTCGGTCAGAGTCCGCTGGTTCTCCCCGGCCCACGCCACGTGGCCGTCCGGACGCAGCAGTACGGCGGGTACGTCCAGCTCCTCGCTGGTGTCCACGACGTGGTCGACCCGGTCCGCCCAGCCCTGCACCGAGAGCCGCCCGGTCTGGTCCAGGAGCAGGCCGCGGCCCTGGTGCAGCATCCCGTAGAGGCGCCCCCGCTTCAGACCGATGTCGCGCATCCGGGCCCCGACCAGCTCGTGCCCCTCGCCGAGGTCGTAGCGGACGCCGAGCGCGGTGACCTTCTCGGTCAGGTACCGGTTCACCCCGTCGATGTCCAACAACTCCGTGACGAGCCTGCGCACCGCCCGGGGGCCGGGTTCGGTGGACATCAGCTCCATCTGCGCACGGGTGTTGTCCAGTACGTCGGCGGCGACCGGGCGCCGTTCGGCCTCGTAGCTGTCCAGCAACCCCTCCGGCGCCCAGCCGTTGACCTCGGCGGCCAGTTTCCAGCCCAGGTTGAACGCGTCCTGCACCCCGAGGTTGAGCCCCTGGCCGCCGGTCGGCGGGTGGACGTGCGCCGAGTCCC
Organism: Nocardiopsis metallicus; assembly: GCF_014201115.1. GTDB lineage: Bacteria > Actinomycetota > Actinomycetes > Streptosporangiales > Streptosporangiaceae > Nocardiopsis > Nocardiopsis metallicus. The sequence goes on along the minus strand of NZ_JACHDO010000001.1, from coordinate 2,144,458 downwards.
CGGCCAGCAGCACCCGGCCGACCCGGTAGCGCTCGGCCAACCGGGTGGCATCGCCGAAGCGGGACAGCCAACGTGGCGAGTGCACCCCGAAGTCGGTACCGGCCACCTCGACCAGCTGTTTCCGGAAGTCGTCGAGGGTGGGTGCGACCGCGCGGTCCTCGGTCACCCCGTCGGCGGGCACGACCACACGGTGCGCCCCGTCCCCCATGGGATCTACCCCGAACCGCTTCTGGGTCCGGCGGACCTCGGCCACCACGGCGGCGACCGTCTCCGGCGGCGCGGTCACCTCCATCTCGCCCAACAGCGTTTCCGTCCGGGACGGTTCACCGGGGAACCCCACCCCGAGCAGCTTGCGCACCGTGCTGCGGCCGCCGTCGCAGTCGACCACGTAACGCGAACGCAGCCGTGTGCCGTCGGCCAGCTCGACGCTCACCCCGTGCTCGTCCTGCTCCAGCCCGACCAGTTCCGAGCCGCGCCTGATCCGGGCGCCGAGCTCGGTGGCGCGCTCGGCCAGCAGACGGTCGGTCACGGGCTGCGGGATACCGAGGACGTAACCGTGCGCGGTGTCCAGCCCCTCCGGTGGTGGCGCGGCGATGCCCGCGAAGAAACCGCCGACCGGGTACTTCTGGCCCAGCTCGAGGAACCGCTCCAACAGGCCGCGCTGGTCCATCACCTCGATACTGCGCGCGTGCAGGCCCAGCGCGCGTACCACCCTGGTCGGCTCCGCGTCCCGCTCCAGTACGAGTACCCGAACCCCGTGCAGCCGCAGCTCACCGGCGAGCATCAACCCGCTCGGCCCGCTACCGACGACGAGCACGTCCACCATGCGCCCTCCCCGCTCGACGGGCCCGGTTCCCGGGCCCGATGTGGCCCGCTCACCTGGAGTTTCGGGCCACGAAGAACGATTGTGCGGCATGACCCGGGTCTTGCCGCAAGCCCCGGGGCGCGCTATAGATCAAGAGTGGAGGGGAGCGTTTCTCGGCCCCTCCTTCGCTGTTTCTGCTGGCTCTGCCTGCTCCTCCTGTCCTGTTGGATCGCGCTCCAGGCCGACCGCGTGCAGGATCTGGCGAGCGTGCTCCTCGGCTGAGAACCGGGTGCCCAGGATCTCCTCCACCCCGCCCGGCAGCAGGTCCATGTACGACCACCACTCGCGCAGGTGCTCCTCGTACACAGCCTCCATCCCCGGCTTCGTGGCGTGCCGAACCAGCGTCTCCTCGAAGGGGACGTCGAAGTAGTAACAGCGTGAGATTCCGCGGTGGTCGGCGGTCAGGGACGCAAGCATGTCCGTGTACTGGTCGGCGGGCAAGACGCCCTCGACCACCACCGTGTTGTTGGGCGGGGCGCCTGGTCCTTCAGAGCCAGGGTGAATGCCCCTTCCCCGGTAGCGGGTCCTGGGGCTCCCGGCCTTCGGTGTGCCGCTCTGAGTACGGATCGGTCCCAGCACATCTGGAAACCCTCCGGGACACGGTTGGTGAGGCTAGGTTGCTGTTCGGGTCCAGGTTCCGGTTGTACCCCACCAGCGCGCAGGAGCAGCAGGTGCTCGATCACTGCGCGCACGCCAGGTATGTGTGGAACCTGGCGTTGGAGGTCAACTCCACCTATCGCAAGGGCGGGGCCCGGGTTTCGAAGCCGCCCAGGTTCGCGGCGATGAGCCGGATGCTCACCCAGGTCCGCCAGACCGACACGAGCGACCTGGATTCGGAGTCGGCTGCGGAGTATTCCTGGGTGGCCTCGGGCAACGTGGTGATTCAGCAGCAGGCTCTGAAGGACTTCGACCAGGCGATCTCCAACTTTCTGGGTGGCAGCCACGGTTACCTGAAGTGGCGGAAGAAGTACCGGAACGAGGGGTTCCGGCTGATCGGCACCGGCCGGGTCCCCGCCTTCACCTCCGAGGGTGAGCCGTTGTTGAACGCCAAGGGCAAGCAGGTGATGCACCGCAAGGCCCTGGTGCGGAAGCTGAACAGGAAGTGGGATCAGGTCAAGGTGCCCGGCTGCGGGTGGGTGAGGTTTCGGCTGGCCCGCCGGGAGCTGCCCGACGCCAAGTCCTTGCGTATCACCCACAGGGACGGGTTGTGGCATGTGGCCTTCGCGACCCTCCCCGACCCGATCCCGGGACCCGGAGATGGGTCGGTGGTGGGTGTTGATCGGGGTGTGGCCATCACCGCCGCCCTGTCTGACGGGCGGATAGGGGTGATACCGCGTCCGCGGTCAAGCGCCCGTGAACCTCAGCAACTCCCACTCTTCCTGAGTTGGTAGCTGGAATCCCCTGCTCTTTCAGGCAGGGGAGGATGTCAAGTGGTAGCCCTGGTCCAGGCAGTACCGGACGGTCAGGTCGATCAGCCCGATACTGGCCAGGCCGGGCCGGTCCCGCTCGCGCAGGAGGTGTCGGCGCAGGTTGCCCTGGCCGACCAGGGCGATCCCGCGCCCGTACCGGGAGCGCAGAGCCATGGCGGTCGTGCCCTTACCGGAACCGGAATTGCCTCGGATGACGACCAGCCTGGTGTCAGGGGAACTGGTGGGTGCCATGGGCCGCAGGCTAGCGCCCGGAGCACGTGCCCAGGCTCAGGATTCGATGAGGTGGCCGTCGAAGCCCGCGGCGACCAGCAAGGTGTAGGCCTCCCGGACGTGGTCGGGGACCTCCTGTGGGGCGGCGAAACCGCGGGCCGGGTACTCCATCACCCTTTGCAGGTCACCGACCATTGTGTCCATGACCAGCCGGTCGTCGCCCACGGTCACCAGGTAGTCGTCGAACCCGATGCGCGCCGAGGCGCACACCGTGTCCGCCTCGGGCCACAACACCCGGGCGGTGGCGTGCGCGCGGCGCTCCATGTACGGCTTGCACACCAACATCACGCTCCGCGCGGGGATCCCCTCACGTTCGATCAGGGCGCGGGCCAGGCGCAGGTTCTCCCCGGTGTTGGTCGCTTCCGGCTCCACCAGGATCACGGAATCGGGCACTTCCAGTTCCAGGGCGTGTTCGCGGTAGTGCACGGCCTCGCCCCGGGGGAAGCGGGCCAGGGTCGAGGGGCTGTTGGCGCCGGTGATCACCATGCGGGGGAAGCAGCCTCGGTGGTACAGGTCCGCGGCGCAGGTGGCCACGCCCAGGTCGTGGCTGCCCAGGACTATCGCGACGTCGCAGCGGCGCGGTTCCTGGTTCAGGTGCTGGTAGTCCCAGATGACCCGGGCCTGTTTCCGGATCTCCTCGGTCAGTTCCACGTTTGTGCCTCCTGGGCGTCGGTGACCGTCAGCCACACCAGGATGCCGACCGCGAACAGCCCGGCGCCGACAGGGACGGAGGCCGTCAGCGGTGCTCGTCGGCGACATGGGACGAGAGTCATGTGCGGGAAGCGCGCGGTTACTCCGGGGGCTCGGGGGCGCGGTGCCGACCGGGGCGCTTGGGCGGTGCGGGCGGCGGTTGCTGTTGCGGGAACGCTTCCTGGGGCCTTGTGGAACCCTGTGGTCCGTGCGGCGTCTGGGGGACCTGCGGTACCTGGGGATACGGGTACTGCTGAGGCTGCGGCCCCGACCGCGGGTGCGGTGGCGGGCCCGCCTGCCGCTGGGGGTCGCCGTGGGGCGGCCGGCTCGGTGGCGGGGGTCCCTGGGGTCGGGGTCCTCGGTGCTGGTCTCCGGACGTCTGTGCCTGGTGCGGGCCGGGCCGGTACGGGTGCGGCCCTGCGGGGCCCGGGCCGGTCTGCTCGTTCGCGGTGCGGGAGCGGGGCAGCGCGATCAGCAACAGGACGACGACGGCGACCACCAACAGGCCGTTCGCGTAGTACCAGGCGGGCTGGAGGACTTCGTAGTTGAAGGCCTGGACGGGGGACAGCTCGGGCGGGGTCTCACCGGGGACGGCGAGGATCGGGGGATAGGTGAGCATGATGGTCCGCACGGTCGCGGACCAGATCGCGTAGAGGAGCATCAGCGCGGCCGCGGTCAGCAGGACCCCGCGTGCCCGGGGCACCCTGCGTGCGCGCGCCAGGATCAGCACGCCCGTGACCGCGAAGAACAGCGCCAGGGCGAGGTCCAGAACCGTGAAGAAGATCGAGGGAAGCGCCATCAGTGAGTCCCTCCGTGCGGTCCGCGCTGGTGGGGGTGGTGACCCGCGGGGTAACCCCGGCCACTGTGTTGCCCGGGATACCCGGGAGGTCCGGGGTGGCCGGGATGACCCGGACGGGGCTGCGGCGGCCGGTGTTCGTGCGCGGGCTTGCGCGGGCCTCGGGTGGCGGCCAGCCCCAGGAGCAGCACTCCGGTCGCGGTGAGCGCCGTCCCCACGTGGCCCAGGACGAAAACGACGTCGTACAGGCCCGCCGAGAACAGGGGGCCGCTGAGCCCGCCGTACACGAACACGTCCGAGAGCGGTCCGAGGACGATCAGGATCAGGCCGGTGATCGCGGTGCCCCTGGGCCGGGGGAACCGTCCGACGAGGCAGAGCCCGAGCACACCCGCCAGGAGGGGCAGGACGATCAGGGCCAGGTCCAGGCCGGTGTTGTCGGGGGACATTCGAGCTCCCGTCGGGGGGCGGTCAACCGGTCGGCGCTGCGGGGCGAAGCAGCACGGTCGGGTCGAACACGGGTACGCGCCGAGAGTCTAGGGCAACACCCGTCCCGATCCCAGGGAATCACCCTGTGCAGAGGTGGCCGGACCCGGCCGTCTTCCCACCGGTGTTCCGTTCCGGGGCCCTCTTGGCCCGCCCGTTCCCCGTGGCGGGGATGCCCGGCACGAAGCGGCTCCGGCGGGCTCGGTCCGGGCCCGGGTCAGCTGGTCGGGACCAGGGTGATGGTCCCGTTGTCGGTCCGGGCGGTGACGGTGCTGGTGCTGGTGTCGTCCGAGGGGAGCTCGTTGACCACCTCGCCGTCGTCGAACGTCTCGAAGACCGCGTAGGGGCCGCCCGGCAGTGCGAGCGTCGCCGCGCCGTTGTTGGTGCTGACCTCCACCTCCGCGGGCGCCTCGCTGAAGACGGCGTCGATGGTGCCGTTGTCGGTGGCCGCGCTCAGGCTCTCCGAACCGATCCCGGACAGGTTCATGTCGCCGTTGCCGGAGGTGAGGGTGAGCGGGCCGGTGACATCGGAGACGGCGACGGTGCCGTTTCCGGAGCGGACTTCGGCCGGTGCGCTGAACCCGGACACGGAGACGTCGCCGTTGTCGGTCTCCACCGACAGCGCGGTGTCGGCCGGGACGAAGACCTCGTAGCGGACCCGGCAGTCGGAGAAGGTGCCGCAGTCCATCTTCAGCTCGAGGGTGTCACCGGTCAGTTCCCAGTCTCCGCCCGCGTTGCCCGTTTCCTCGCGGACCACCCGGATCTGCTCCGCCTCGTGGGGGACGATCTCCAGGTCGGCGTCGTCGACCTCCACGATGAGCAGCTCGGGCACGTCGCCGTAGGTCTTCTCCTCGGCCCCCGCCTCGGATCCGGCCAGGTCGGCGCTCTGACCGCACCCGGCGAGCAGGGCCAGAGCCAGGAGCGTTCCACCGGCGGCGAGCAGACGGCGCCGCGCCTCCTCGCGGGGGACGCGCGGTGTCGGTTCCGGCTGCCTGTCCATGACGTGAACCTAACATCGCCGTAGGTATCGGATGCCGAAGGGCGTCGGAAAAGAGGCGGTCGCGTGGAGGAGCGGGGGCGAAACGGGGCCCTCGGTGGATCCGAGGGCCCCGTCGAGGTAGGGAGAGTAGGGCTCCGTCAGGGGCCCAGAGGGAAGAGTCACTCCATGTCGTACACGCGCACGTAGTCCACGACCATCTCCTGCGGGAACTGGGTGGTCTCGTCCGGGTAACCGGGCCACTGACCGCCCACCGCGACGTTCAGGATCATGAAGAACTCCTGGTTGAACACCCAGTCACCGCCCACGTCGGCGGGAGTGATCGTGTTGTAGGCGACACCGTCGACCGACCAGGTGATGGAGTCAGGCGCCCAGTCCACGGCGTACACGTGGAAGTCGTCCGGGAAGGCTCCGCCGTCGGGGTGGTCGTAGGAGGCGCCCACGCCCCCGCCGCCGGAGTACCCGGGACCGTGCACGGTGCCGTGGACGGTCCCGGGCTCGCTGCCGATGAGCTCCATGACGTCGATCTCGCCCGAGTCCGGCCACGGGGTGTCCGGGAAGTCGGTGCCGAGCATCCAGAAGGCGGGCCAGACCCCCTGCCCGGTCGGCAGCTTGATCCGGGCCTCGACCCGGCCGTAGGCGTGTTCGATGTTGTTCTGGGTGGTCATCCGAGCGGAGGTGTAGCCGCCGTCGGCTTCCTGCCGGGCGGTGATGACGAGGTTGCCTTCGCCGTCCAGAGCGGAGTTGTCGCGGCCGGCGGTGTAGTTCTGCAGCTCCTCGTTGCCCCAGCCGTGGTCGCCGGTCTCGTGATTCCAGTTCGCGGGGTCGGGGGCGTCGCCCGCCGCGCCGTCGAACTCGTCGGACCACACGAGCGTGGCCTGCGAGGTTTCGGTGGAGGTCAGTTCGCTGTTGTCGGTCACGTCGCTTCCGCTCCAGGCCAGGGTGGTCGCGGTGAGCGCCGCCGCAGCTCCCAGGCCGACGGCCGCGGTGACCGTGCGGCGGGTGCGGCGGGAGGCGTGGGCGCTCGTCCCGCCCGGTCTTTCGCTCGTGGCGGTTCGGTCGCTCATGATCGTGCTCCAAGGGGTAGGGGGTGCGGGAGGTGGGCCCCGGGCACGCGCGGGTCAGCGGGTCACGCGCGGTCCTGCGGGGTTCCGAGCACCCTGCTGAATGAGTGTTAAGCGACTGTACGATCGCGCTCCGTGTTCCAACAAGGGGTTTCGGGAAGAATTTGGGAACGCTCCCATAAGTGGAATCGGGTACCGGAGTGACAGGTGTGACAGTGGTGGTGGCTGAAGGGGTATCGAACGCGGCGGGGCCGGAAGGCGGGGACGTCGAAGCGTCCGCCGTCCCACCGGCCCCGGGGGCATGACTGCCGTGATCAGGGCTTGCTCGCGCGTAGGGAGTACATCAGCGGGATGCGGGCGTGTGTGTCCGGGAAGCGGTAGTAGCCGTCTCCGGAACGCTCGAAGGACTCGAACCGCGGGTAGAGCGAGGCGTCGTGCTCGTGCAGGAAGTCCAACCGCAGCCCCGCCGCGGCCAGCGCGGAGACCACCGCGCCGAGCGGGTGCTGCCACTCCACGCTGCGGTTGTGGACGGTCTTCGCCCCCAGCTCCGCGTACGTGCCGGACTCCTCGCTCACATGGGCGTCCCGGGTGAAGTAGTCGCACACGACCCGGGTTCCGGTCTGGTCGTCGAGGATGTCGGTGAGCGGGTGGAACTCCGCCAGGTACAGGAAACCGCCCGGGGCCACCAACGAGGCCGCGGTCCGCGCCCAGCGCTCGATGTCGGGTAGCCAGCACAGCGCACCGGTACCGGTGTAGACGATGTCGTACGTCGGCTCGGGGACCGCTGAGGGTGCGTCGTACACGTCGGCCTCGACGAACACGGCCCGCTCGGGCCCGAGCCCGATCTCGGCTGCGAGCTCCCGGGCCTTCTCCACGGCCGGGCCGGAGAAGTCCAGGCCGACCACGCGCGCGGCACCGTGGTTGCGCGCCCACGACATCGTGTCCAGCCCGATGTGGCACTGGAGGTGCAGCAGCGACTTTCCGGTCACGTCACCGAGCTCGGCGACCTCGAAGTCGCGCAGCGCGTCCGCTCCGGCGCGGAACCCTCCCAGGTCGTAGAAGTCGCTCGCGACGTGCAGGGGGACCCGCTCGTCCCAGTGGGCCCGGTTGGCCTCGTGCCAGTCCGGCGGGGTGGATGTGCTCATAGCGGACCAAATTACCAGCAGGGTCGGTCCGGAGCCCTCGGGGTTTTCGCCCGACGGTCGGGTGTATGCGCTTTGGCAGATGCCCCGGCCCGGAACGGCTGCCTACGTTGGCCTGCTCCGATCCACCGAGCCGAAGGTGTCGCGATGCCGCGTGCAGTGCCAGACCGCCCGAACGGCCTTTCAACCGCCCCTGTGCCCCGGCGACGCAACCGCACCACATCCCTGGCCGGAGCGGCCCTCGCTGCCGTCCTGCTGGCCGGATGCGCCGCGGCCCCCGCAGGGGCGGCCGGGGGTGACACCGGCGACGCCGGCACGGTCAGCGCGGTCACCGACAGCGGATCCGAGGGCGGCGCCGGGATCGAGTGGCGTGAGTGCACCGAGGCCGAACTCCTACCACCGCCCATGGAGGGCCACGGGCCGCCCGAGATCGAGATCCCCGAGGAGATGCGGTGCGCCGAGGTCGCCATCCCCGTCGACCACGACAACCCCGAAGGGCGCACCACCAGCCTCCAGGTCGGGACCCTGCCGCACACCGGTGGGGGCCAGAGCCGAGGAACGGTCCTGTACGTGGCCGGTGGCCCCGGCGGCGCCGGGATTCCCGACCTCTCCCAGGAACTGGAGACCGTTGCCGACCTACGGGAACACTTCGACGTCGTCGCCTGGAGCCCGCGCAGGGTGTCGGGCGCGACCGTCGACCTCCTGCCCCACGACGTGTGCGGCTACCAGGGCCCCGGCTTCGTCGACGCCGGTACCCGGGAGGAGTTCGACGAGCTTGTGGCCGCGCACCGGGCCGTCATGGACCAGTGCCGCGACCGGGACCCGGAGCTGTTCGACAGCATGGACACCCTCCGGCACGTGGGGGACATGGAGCCCATCCGGGTCGCGCTGGGCGAGGAGACGCTGAACTTGTACGCGCAGTCCCACGGCGGGGTGCGCGCGACCGCCTACGCCGACCTGCACACGGAACGGCTGGAGTCGGTGGTCCTCGACAGCATCGTGGACAACGTCTCCGACCCCGAGTAGCAGGAGATCGCGTTCATGACCGCGATGGAGTCCCAGTTCGCGGCGTTCGGACAGTGGTGCGCGGACAACGGGGAGTGCGCGCTGCACGGCCAGGACGTGGCGCAGCTGTGGCAGGAACTGCTCGTGCGGGCCGCCGAGGAGCCGCTCCCCGCGGACGGAGTCAGCTACGGGCGCGCCGAGCTTTCCCTGATGGGCGGGTCCCTGGCCCGGAACGAGTTCTCCTGGGAGTGGCTCGCCGAGGCGATCGGCTCCGCCCTGGAGAACGGCGACGCCATCCGGTTCCAGGAGATCACCGGCGAGATCTTCTACATGCCCAACCTCGTGGCCGCGGACGTCCGCGCGGACGGGCGGCCCTTCGACGGCTTCGCGGGCTACCAGGAATACACCGAGTTCACGGTGGGCCTCTCCGAGAACCCCGGCCACGGCCGGGGCTGCAGTACCTGCCCTGCGCGGCCTGGCCGCACGAGGGCGTCAACCCACCAGGCCCGATCGGCACCGAGGGGCTGCCGCCGTTCCTGTTCCTCGCCCCGGAACTGGAGTTCCCCTACTCCACCGCTACTTCGTGGACGGGGTCCTGCCCGAGCATGACGTCTTCTGCGAAACGGACTAGCTGCCCCCTGACCCCGGTGCGGCCCGGTAGCTTCAACGGGCAGGGTTCGCATGCCACGGCCGCAGGGTGAGGGGCCCGCGGCCGTGGCCGAACCCACCGGCGCCTGTGCCGTGCCGATCGGACAACCGCGGACAGTCGCGCTCACACCTCCAGGGTGGTCACCAGGTAGCCGACCGGGATCCGGAACTCGCTCCCGTTCTCTTGCCCTGCTGCGCGGACGAGGTCGACGAGCTGGGCGCGGGCCCGCGGCCAACGGTCTCCCATGGCGTGCGCGCCGCGGATGATGGGTGCGCTGTGACGGTGCATCAGATCGACGAACCGCTCCGGTGAGGCCACGGTCATGGTGAAGACCTGTTCGGTGACCTTCGTGTCCGGGCCGGTGACGGAAACGATGTCCTCCCGGGTCTCGTGCCAGGGCTCGGGTGCGTCGGGGAAGTAGGGCGCCAGGGTCTGGCGGATCCGGCCGAACAGGCCGGTACCCGACCAGCTCGTGAACACGATCCGTCCGCCCGGGCGGGTCAGCCGTCGTGCCTCGGTCAGGGCGACCTGCGGTTCGGCGGCGAAGATGAGCCCGAATGTCGAGGTCACCAGGTCCGCTGACCCCGAGGGCCAGGGGACGGAGGCCATGTCGGCCTCGAGCCAGGTGACGTCGACGCCCGCTGTGCGGGCACGGTGCCGTGCCACCTCCAGCAGGGGCCGCGCGACGTCGACGCCCACCACGGAGCGCGCCTGGTGCCGGGCCGCCGCGATAGCGGTCGCGCCAGTGCCCGTGGCGAGGTCGATGACGTCGTGCCCCCGAGCGGGGAGAGCGGCGGCGAGCTCGCGTCCGGGGGCGCTCCACAGGTCTCCGACGACGGCGTAGTCGCCGGTCGACCAGAACTGGGCGGGGTCCATGTTCGTTTACTCCTTCTCCGGGCGCTCACGGCCGCCCGGTGGTGAATCCGTTCTCCGCTCACCGGTAGGTGAGGGAAGGGTCGGCGAAGACGGCGCCTGGGCCGTGTCGTCCGGGAGAGGGGCGCTCGCGCTGGCCTGGTCCGCGCTCGTTACCCCGATCGCCGCGCCTGCACCGGCGGTTGTCCGGGAACACGGCGCAGACGGGGTGCAGGAGGACGAACGCGAAGACGGCGAGCATGGTGATGCCGCCGGTGAGGATCGGCAAGGGCGGCCACAGGCTGTACAGAGCGGTACTCGCGGTCGGGAGCGCCCCGCCGGTGACCACACCGGTGGTGGAGGCATCGAGACCGAAACGGTCCTGCGCGATGAACCCGGTGATCACCTGGATGAAACCGAGCGCGGTGAACATGCCGAACCCGGCGACGAGGAACGGCCACAGGCGCGGATCGGCCGCTCTTACCGGAACCGGAGCCTCGATGGGCGTCGCCCTGGGTTCGCTCCTGAGGACCACCGCCGCGAGGAACAGGCCCGCGGCCACAAGGACGGGGACGGCGGTCAGGGAGACCATCACACCGAACCCGGCGAGTACACCGCCGATGAGGGAACCACCGATCATGGACAGTCCCTGGGCGGAACCGATTCGCGCCATGCCTGAGACACGGCTCTGCTCGTCGTGGGTGACGTCGGCGACGTAGCCCTGTGCGGTGGGGACGGCCGCTGAGATCGCGAGACCGAAAAGCGCACCGCGCAGGAGCACGAACAGCGCGAACAGCGCGGTTCCGGTCAGGACTCCGGACATGCCCAGGTGTGCGACGAGGACGAACAGCACCATGGCGGTCAGGGCGATGAGCATGGAGGCGACCAGTACTGGTTTGCGGCCCCGGGTCTGTGACCGTCGCCCCCACGGGGCCGAGGTGAGGACGAGCATCAGTGCGGCAGTGCTGATGGTGACGCCGATCTGCCATTCGGACAGGCCCACCTCGCGTGCCAGCGGGGCGATGATCGGGTTGAGCGTCATCTGACCGAGGTGGATGACGAACACGACCGTCACCACGACGGAGACCTGGCGTGTGTGCGAGCCGTGTGCGCCGGAACCGCTCATGGCGTGTCCTCCTCGCTCGGACGCGGATTTCACCGGTGTCGACCGCAAGAGACCGGCCGCGGTGACCGCCCCGAGCGAGCTCGGTGCCGAGAGACGTCTAATGATAACGGTTATCATTTTAGTGAGAATGGTGTTCTCGCCGCAAACGCGCGCGGTCGGCCCGGGGGGTGTCCGCGTCCACCCCGGGGTGGCTGTCCCGGTGGCGGGTGCGGTGATGTCGGGCGGCGGGCGTGAAGCAGGCGGGGGATTGTCTCGCGATGTGCTTATCTATAGAATCTGCGCATGAACGCAGATACGCATCCATGCAGTCTCGACGAGAACAGCCCCTACGTCGAGTACGCGGTGGAGATCCTCTCCCTCCTGGCCGACGCCACCCGGGTCCGCATCATCCTCGCCCTGCGCGGCGGTGAACTGTCGGTCAACGAACTGGCCGACCGACTCGGCAAACCCGGCCCCTCGGTCTCCCAGCACCTGGCCAAACTCCGCATCGGCCGCGTCGTGGCCTGCCGCCGCGAGGGCAACCGGATGTACTACAGCCTGGCCAACGAACACGCGCGCAAGCTGGTCGCCGACGCCGTCTTCCAGGCCGAGCACGCCCTGGAAGTCGAACCCGCCCACCACCGCGCCCGCATCGCGGCCCCGCGGCCCACCGACCAGAGCTCGGACGGTCGCGCGTGACCCTCACCTCGGGCCCCGTGGACCTCTCCGCCCAACACCCCCGGGCCCGCACTCCGTCACTGTTCGCCACCGGCATCCGGCTCGCCGAGGTACGTTGGGCCGCCGCCGCGCTGGCCCTGTTCCTGGTCGGCTGGGCCGCCCAGATCCTGGGCGCCCCGGCCTGGGTGTGGTGGACCCTCTACCTGACCTGCTACGTCACCGGGGGCTGGGACTCGGCCCTGTCCGGGCTGCGCGCCCTGAAGGAGCGCACCCTGGACGTGGACCTGCTGATGATCGTCGCCGCCATCGCCGCGGCCTCCATCGGCCAGGTCTTCGACGGCGCCCTGCTCATCGTCATCTTCGCCACCTCCGGCGCCCTGGAGGCCGTGGTCACCCAGCGCACCGCCGATTCGGTCAGCGCACTGCTCGACCTGGCACCCGAACGCGCCGTACGGCTCGACATCACCGCGGGCGCCCAGCACGAAGAGGTCGTGGAAACCTCCCAGCTGCGAGTCGGCGACACCATCCTGGTACGCCCCGGCGAGCGGGTGGGCGCCGACGGCACCGTCGTCCACGGACTGAGCGAGGTCGACCAGCAGGCCGTCACCGGAGAATCCGTCCCGGTTCCCCGTGGTGTGGGGGAGGAAGTCCTCTCCGGCACCGTCAACGGCACCGGGGCCCTGAGAGTGCGGGTGGACCGACCGGCGGGGGAGTCGGTGATCGCCCGGATCGTCACCCTCGTCGAGGAGGCCTCGGCCACCAAGGCCAGGACCCAGCTTTTCATCGAGAAGATCGAACAGCGCTACTCGGTCCTGGTCGTCGTGGGCACGCTGCTCGTGCTCGGCATTCCCCTGCTTTTCCTGGGCCATGACTTCGAGGCGGCCCTGCTCCGCGCGATCGTCTTCATGATCGTCGCCTCCCCCTGCGCGGTGGTGCTGTCGACCATGCCGCCGCTCCTGGCCTCGATCGCCAACGCCGGACGCCACGGAGTGCTGGTCAAGTCCGCCACCGTCATGGAACAGATCGGGCGCACCGACCTGGTGGCCTTCGACAAGACCGGCACCCTCACCCGGGGCGAACCCCAGGTCACCGAGGTGCTACCGGAAACTGGTCACACCACGCACGGAGTCCTGGCCGCGGCCGCGGCGGCCGAACACGACAGCGAGCACCCGCTTGCCCGCGCCATCCGCGCCCACGCCGACCAGCACGGGGCGGCCCCGCCTTCCTCGGTGGAGGACTTCGTGTCTCTTCCCGGTGTCGGAGTGAGCGCGACCGTGGACGGGGCCCGTGTCCGAGTGGAGCGCGCTCCCGTCGACCCCGACGGACCGGCGAGCACCCAGGCACAGGTCAGCGTGGACGGTGAGCTATGGGGGCGGATCACCCTGATCGACACCCTCAGGCCCGAGTCCGCCCGCGCGGTCGAGGAGTTGGACGCGCTCACCACCCGGCCGGTGCACCTGCTCACCGGGGACAACGCCGCCACCGCCGCCCAGGTGGCCCGGGCCGTCGGCATCGACCGCGTGCACGCCGGACTGCTGCCCCAGGACAAGGCCGCACTGGTCAAGGAGCAGGAGGAGGCCGGCTCCCGGGTTCTGCTGGTGGGCGACGGGGTCAACGACGCACCGGCGATGGCAGCGGCCACCACCGGTGTGGCCATGGGCAGGCGCGGCTCGGACCTGGCACTGGACACCGCCGACGCCATCGTGGTGCGTGACGACCTGGCGACCCTGCCCCGACTGGTCGCCCTGTCCCGTCGGGCGCGCCGCTTCGTGATCGCCAACCTGTGCATCGCGGGCACCTTCATCGTGGTGCTGGTGACCTGGGACCTGGTGGCCACACTGCCGCTTGCTCTCGCGGTGGCCGGACACGAGGGGTCCACCGTCCTCGTCGCCCTCAACGGCATCCGGTTGCTGCGCGAACGCGCCTGGACACGGTGATCCCGCGTAGGCGGTCACAGCCGCGTCCAGGAAGCCGAAGGCGACGTAACCAAGCAGCGCCAACACCCCGAGCACGCTGATCGCGAGGAGCGCCGCCAGAGCAGCCCTCGCGTTGATGCCCAGGACCCCCGGATCCCCGCGGGGGTTCTTATCTGTTCGTGTACGCGGTCATATGAGCGCGCACGAGCGTGCACGAGTGAACAGAGCACACCGTTCCCGTTGGTGACGGGCGTCCCGGCCAGAGACGTCTCCCCCCACCTCGCTTGGAGGAGTTTTCCGGCTTCCCGTGCACCGCGACGTCGACGAAATGAACTTGTGCGGGTGATCAACGGATCACGGTAGTACACCGGTTCCCGTCTGGTTGTGTCAGCTCCCCCGACACCTGAGGGGAGCCAGGCGGTGCTCTGCTGTCCGCGCCCCCGGCCGGGCGCGACATACGACTTTGGACGGGGACCGGGCCCGAAGGGCCATGACTTTCGAGGGTGTCAGCGTCCGCACACGTCTCGTTACGCTTCCCCGATGAAGACGCTCGATCATGGTGAAACGCCCGATTCCGTTCGCGAGGAAAGCCCTGTCAAGCCCCGGAAGAAGCTGTGGCGCCGGGTGCTGGCGGTTCTCGCGATCGTGGTGCTCCTGCTGGGCGGAGGCGGGGTCTGGCTGGTCCACACGTGGGGTCCGCAGCTCGGCTTCTACCTGTTCCCGCCCTCGCCGCAGAGGTACGCGGACGTGGCCCTCCAACTGATGGAGCAGGGCTACTACGCCGACGGAGCGGAGTGGGAGACCGCGCGGGAACGGGTGCTGGAGACTGCCGAGGGCGCCGACAGCTACGCCGACCTCCACGACGTCCTGGCCGAGGCTGCGGATGTGGCGGGCGGTAGCCACACGTTCTTCCTGACCCCGGAGGAGGCCGAGGGCTGGGCCGACGAGTCGACCACCGAATTCCGGGCGCCGACGGTCACCGTGGACGGTGGGGTCGCGACCGTGGTGGTGCCCGAGCTCGGCAGCGTGTCCGAGGAGCTCCAGCAGCGGTACGCCGACGAGGCCACCGCGGACATCGCCGCAGCCGCTTCGGAGGTGTGCGGGTGGGTCGTCGACCTGCGTGACAACACGGGCGGCAACATGTATCCAATGCTGTCGGGGCTCTCGGCGCTGCTGCCGAACGGGGCCGCGATGCAATTCCGGATGGCCGCCGGCGCCGAGATGGGCGTGACCGTGCAGGACGACGGGGTCGGCATGAACGGCAACAGCTTCATCAGCGTCGAGGAGACGCCCAAGATCACCGGTCAGCCGATCGCCCTGCTCCAGAGCGAACGGACCGCTTCGAGCGGCGAGGCGGTCCTCACGGCTTTCCGGGGGTTGGACTCGGTGGAATCCTTCGGCGAGGACAGTGCCGGATACACCTCGGGCAACTCCGTGCACACCCTCTACGACGGCGCGGAGCTGGCCCTCACCAGCAGCGTCTACGTCGACCGCGACGGGGTGAACCTCAAGGAGGAGCCCATCCGGCCCGACCACCCCACGGAGGCGGCCGAGGAGGACGCGCGCCAGTGGCTCGCCGATGCGGACTGCGGGTGAGTCGGGGGCCGGCTCAGGGCCCGGTCGGACAGCGTGTTTCGAGTGGTCAGCGGGTGCCGAGGAGGTCCTTGAGCGCACCGGCGAACTGCGCGGGGCGTTCGACCGGGCCGAGGTGGCCGCCGGGGAATTCGGTCAGCGGCAGACCGAGCCGCGCGGCCAGGGCGGCCGCGGTCCGGTACGGGAGCTGGCCGGCTGAGTCGACGCCGACCACGGGGACGAGCTGATCGCTGTGCGCGGCGAGCACGGAGAGGCCGGGTTCGTGGGTGGTGAACGGGAGCATGATGTGTTCCAGCATGATCCCCTGGAGCTCACCGAGCCGGACGAAGAGTTCTGCCAGCTCGGGGCCGAGCGGTTCGGGCCCGGTACCGGCGTAACCGTCGCTCCAGGCTCCGACGCGTTGGAGTCGGGGAAGGTCGCTCTCGCGGCCCGGGTCGGGCCCGGGGGCGGTCACGGCGGTGGTCATGAGCTCCTGGGCTTCCTCCAGGCCCCGGTCTCGGGCGGCGGCGCGGACCGATTCCAGTGCGGCGCGGTGGCGTGCGGCGTCCGGCAGCAGATTGACCAGCGGCGGTTCGTGGACCACGGCCAGACGGACGCGGTCGGGCCGCTGGGCCAGCAGTTCGAGGGCGGTGACGGCCCCGGAGCTGAAGCCGAACACGATCGGCGGTTCCGCGAAGAGGTGGTCGATCAGTCCGAGCACGTCCTCGGCGTGGTCTCCGGGTCGCTGGTCGCCCAAGGTCTCGGGCTGCTTCGCCGAGGCCACGCGACTGGACATGGTGACGACGTCGAAGCGGTCGGCCAGGTGCGCGGCGAGCGGGTCGAGCATGCCACCGTGCCCGACCCCGCCGGGGACGAGCAGCAGCGGGGGACCGTCGCCGCGGCGGTCGTAGTCCACGGTGACGTCGTTCAGGTTCAGCGTGAGAGTGCTGGAAGGAATGGGTTGCTCCTGTTCGGGTTCAGGTCTTCGACCAGTGGGTCAGGGTGTGGTGGAGCGCGTCGATCGCACGCCGCCACGAGGCGTCCAGGTCGCGGTCGGCGGTGAATCCCCCGACCGCTTCCAGGTCGCTGAAGCCGTGGCAGGTGCTGCGTAGAAGCCGGACCGCGTCGGTGGCGTCGTCTTCGGTGAGGTCGTAGCCGCGCAGCAGCGCGTAGCAGGCCTCGATGATGCGCGGTATCCCTGTGGACTCGGCGAGCCGCTCGGGCGGCACCGGGTACCGGGTGGCGGCGTAGCGGCCCGGATGCCCGGTCGCGAACGCGCGGTAGGCGTCGGCGAAGGCCCGCAGCGCGGTGTGGCCGGACCGTCCGGCCACCGCCTGCCACAGGGTGTCCGCCCATTCGTCGTGTGCCAGCAGGGCGACGCTCTCCAGGAGGTCGGACAGGCCCCGGACGTGCGTGTACAGACTGGCGTCTCGGACACCGAACCGCTGCGCGAGCACGGCGAGGGTCAGCCGGTCGAACCCGATCTCGTCGGCGACGTCGGCGGCGGCGGACACCAGAGCGTCCCGGGTGAGTCCCACACGTGGCATAGCGATCCTAATGCTCCTAGGGTTCTTCCTAATATGCCTAGGTTCGGTGTCGAGGGCAAGGGTTTCCCGCGCGCCGCCGGCCTTGTCATTCGGGAGTGCCCGCCGGGAGGATGGGGCGCAGGACGTGTCCGTCCCGTGGGCACACCCAGGAGGGGACCTCGTTCGCCGAGTCGGCTTTCGCGGGGTGCTGGTGGCCCGGGCACGCGGGCACGGGTTCACCGCCGGTGCTTTCCCATACTTCTTCCTGAAGCTGCTCGGCGAGCATGAGGACGACCTGGTGTTCAGGCAGGGAGTCCGGAAGGCGGACCCCGGAGCCGCAGCCGCTGGGGTGCAGGGAGACAAAGGTCCGCACGCCGGACCGGATGTCTTCCGGTGCTTTTTCGGAGAGCGTGCGAAGGGTCGGTCCGGGAACAGTGCCACTGTCGAGGATCAGCGCGTTGACATCGTCGACCTCATCGACGTTGAGCGCGAAAACCCGCGGATTCCCGAGCTGGCCGAGAATGATTTCTGACCATTTCCTTACGGTGTCAGCGCTTCGTTTCATGTTCGCTCTTCGCTGTTCTGGAATTGATGGAATCGAGTGGAACGGGTCCCCTGGACGTGACCGCCGAATGCTGGAGTCGGAGGGAACCGGGTGTCGGCCCAGC
This sequence comes from Nocardiopsis metallicus, assembly GCF_014201115.1. Taxonomy (GTDB): domain Bacteria; phylum Actinomycetota; class Actinomycetes; order Streptosporangiales; family Streptosporangiaceae; genus Nocardiopsis; species Nocardiopsis metallicus. Next base: position 2,126,750 of record NZ_JACHDO010000001.1, on the reverse strand, counting down.
GGTGCCGGATCCCCGTCGACCGGACCCCGGGCTGGCCCCCCCAGATCGGAGCAGCGCGTTTGTCCTCTCCACCCTCTGGCTCCAACGACTGTGACCTGCGGCCCTGCGGTTCGAAGGGGCAGCGGACCGGAGCCTCAGCCGCCGAGCTCCCGCTTGAGGATCTTGCCCATGCCGTTGCGGGGCAGGGAGTCCACCACGCGCAGGCGGCGGGGGCTCTTGTGCGGGGCCAGCCGGGCGGCGACCAGGTCCGCGAGTTCGGCCAGGGTTGGTGCGACCGGGAAGGTCTGGCATCCCTTGGCCAGGGCGCTGGCCGCCCCGAACGGTACGGGGTCAGCGGGGGTACAGGTCGAGGACCACGGTGCCGCTGGGATCGTGGCACTGGTCAGGCTGCCAGGCGCCGTCATCGGAGAGACGCCGCCATACGCATTCCAGGCCGTCGATCTCGATCGGTTCGGAGGGGCCCGTCTGGAAGACTGACGTGGGATCGTGGTCCTGCGACACCATCTGGTCGGCAACCGACAGGGCCTCCTCGCAGGCAAGGGTCCAGGTGTAGGTGACCACCAGCCACTCCTGCCCGTCCGCCTCGACCCGGTCGCAGTAGGGGTTGGCCAGCCGGTGTGTGCCTTCCGGCCACCAGAAGTCGTTGAGGTTCAGCCTGCTCTCCCGGTGGTTCTTCGGGACGGGCGGAACCGTCGGCTCATCCAGAACGGACAGCTCCAGCACGAACCGGGCCTCGTCGACGGTGAACTCCACCCGTTCCGGAGCCCCGGCCTCCGACAGCCACACGCGCCCGGTCCCGTCCTGGGGGCGTACGCGTCCGAAGTCCAGGTCCCAGGCGGCCATGCCTCCCGCGACCAACAGACCCTCGTGGGAGGCCGCATCGGAGTCCTCGGAACCGAGCAACTCCAGGCCCTCGTCCTCCGCCAGCGAGGACAACAGGCGGGAGAAGAGCTCCGGGCCGTAGTCATCGGCCGGGAACTGCGCGGACTTCTCCTCACCGGTGTTGCTGCGGTCCAACTCCCGGATGGTGATGGGGTCGCGCATTTCGTCATAGGTGAAGGGGCCGTCGGTGTTGGCGCCGTCCTCCTCCCGGTAGGCGATGGAGGCGCCCGGCTCGGTGTATACGAACGCACCGTCGGCGTTGGCGATCAGCGCGTAGCCCAGGTCCAGGTCGACGGGTTCGATACTGAAGACCTGTTCGGCGCCGCCCGCGTAGCGCATCTCGAACCCGATCTCGCCTTCGGGCCACAGTTGCGCGGTGACACCGTCTTCGGTGCGATCGACCGCTTCGTCGTGGCCGATCGTGTAGGAGCGTGTGGCCTCGACGTGCAGCCCCGGTGCCTCCTCGACCAGGGCCGCAGCGGTCAGAAGGTCCTCACGGGGGTCCACCGTCAGGTAGGTGTCGTAGATGACGTAGCCGCCCGCGACGGCGAGGACGGTTCCCGCGCTCGCGCCCGCGAGCGCGAGCGTCTTCACGGTGCCCCGGCCTGGCCGCTTTCGCCCCGGGGGAGGGTGGGGGCCGAAGTTGCCGGGGGCCTCGGGCTGCTCTGCGGACGGACCGGGTGACGGGCTGGAAGGGGGAGTGGCATTCATCGGATCATCTTGTTCGGGGCCGCCACCGGTGTCAAAGCACCCGATTCGCGGTAGTGATGTTCCAAAGTCCGGGTCGTGAGGTGTCAGCTCTGATCACAGGACCGCTGCGCTCAGTTCGAATCCGCTGCTGAGGTGTTCAGTGACCTGGCTCCCGGGGCCAGGTTCGGCGCGGCGTCGTCGGTGGACGACCAGCAGCAGGACCACCGACACCGTGAGCAGGATGAGCCCCCCAGGGCGACGAACGGCCATCCGGTGAAGACGGCTTCAGAGTTCACCCCGATCACCGGGGCCGTGGCCGACGTCCACCATCAGCCCAGCACCAACGGAAGCGGAACCAGAAGCAGGACCGCGATCCCGGGCAGCCGGCGCAGGTGTCCGGCGGTCAGCGCCCGGAAGGGCAGTGCGGTCGCCGCCAGGGCAGCGGCCAGGCCGACCGCGCCGACGGCGACCTCGCTCAGCGGCCAGGTACCGTTCGCGTACCCGGCCTCCGACAGGGGGAACCCGCCGTCCGCGCGGTGTTCTCCGCCGGGACGGGGGCGATTTACCAGGTCGCGGCGGGTGACCCGACCAGGAGAACCGCGACCTGCAGGGTGGGCACGGGGGAGCTGCGGCGAGGGGCTTCGGGGTGGGCGGGGCGGCACTCCTGTCGCTCATGCCCTCATACTGCCCGTACCGCGAACGGGCCGCCCGAGTACCGGCGCTCAGATGCGCGTGGGTACTCGGACGGCCCGTGGCCGGTCGCGTCCGACGTCCTAGTGGGCGACGCCGCTCAGCTCGTTGGGGGCCTCGTCCAGGGTCACCGATCCGGTGACCTCAGCGGAGGACAGGTCCACCGCGTGGATCTGCCGGGTGGCCGGGTCGCTCACGTAGGCGGTGCCGCCCCGGACGAAGAGGGCGGGACGGGGGTCCTGCCACTCCAGGGGCTCCTCCCACTCGTCCATCAGCTCGATGCTGTCGGTGATCTCGGCCGACTCGGCGTCGATGACGTGCAGGGCTCCGTCGGTGCCCAGGACCAGGGCCTCGCCGCCGGGGCCGCGGCCCAGGGAGCGGAAGGTGTAGCTGGAGGGCAGGTCGACCAGCTCCAGGCTGGCGTCGGTGGTGTCGATCAGTGCGATGCGCTCGGGACGCTCCAGCTCGGCGTCCGGGTCGGTCTTGTAGTCGCCCAGGATGATCGGTGACTGGTAGGAACCGGCCTGGTTGCCGATCCGGCCGTAGTCGTCCTCGGCGTCCACCTTGGTGAACGCGCCGTCCTGGTAGATCAGGGCCCCGTCCTGGCAACCGATCGCGATGGCCCCGCCCTGAGCGGCGCTCTCACCGTGCACGCCCGGGCAGTCCTCGCTGTGGGCGATCTCCTCCCGGTTCTCGTCCAGGACGATGGCGCCGACCCGCTCCTCTTCGTCGCCGAGGGTCACGAGGAGCTCGCCGTTCGCCAGTTCGACCGCCACACCGTGGTGGGCCTCCTCGGTGGTGTAGACGTCGAGGTCCTCAGGCAGTCCGTTGCCGAGGGCGTCGCTGTCGAAGGCGGTGACCTCGCCGGTTCCGTCGGCGAACAGGACCGTCCGGTCGTCGTGCCGCACGACGTGCCCGGGGGTGTCGGCGGTGAAGAGGGTGTCGGTCAGTTCCGCTCCCGCGGCGTCCAGGACCTGGAAGCCCTCGGAGGTGGAGACGAAGACGTGCCGGTCGTCCCCGCCGGGGTTGATCCGGTTGAAGCCCTCCAGTTCGATGTCGGCGACCACGTCGAGGGTCTCGCCGTCCAGGACGTACAGTCCGCCGTCGTAGGTGGTGACCAGGGGGTCGGTGGCGACGGTCTCGGCCGGCGCGTCCTCTCCGTCGGCGCCCGTGGAGGTCTCGTCGGATCCGGTGCCGCAGGCGGTCAGCAGTAGACCTGCGGACAGCAGCGCGGGCAGGGCCGCTCCGCGGGTGATGCGGTTGGTGCGCATACGGGTTCTCTCTTCGGGGTGGATGGTGTGCGGGGACGGGGGGTGCTCACCGCCGGGTCAGCTCGCGCCGAGCCCGGCGGTGATGGCTTCGGTGTTGGAGCGCATCATTTCCAGGTAGGTCTCGGCCCCTTCTCCCTCCGCGCTGAGGGACTCGGAGAAGAGCGGGATCACCTCGATCTCCACTCCGGCTTCCTCCGCCATGACGGTGGCCAGCCGGTCGGGCTGGGAGGAGTCGGCGAAGACGGCCGAGACACCCGCCTCGGCGACGGCGTCCGACAGCTCCTTGAGGTCGGAGGTGCTGGGCGAGGCCAGGGTGGTGCCGCTGGGGATCACCGCGCCGATGACCTCGAAGTCGTAGCGGTCGGCGAGGTAGCCGAAGACGTGGTGGTTGGTCACCAACCTGCGGTTCTCCCTGGGCAGGGCGGCGAACTCCTCTCCCATCCAGGTGTCGAGTTCGGCGACCTCGGCCGCGTAGGCCTCGGCGTTGGCGCGCACGGTGTCGGCGTCCACGCCCCCGACTTCCTCGATCACGCTCTCGGTGATCAGGTCCACGGCCATGAGCACTCGCTCCGGGTCGGTCCAGAAGTGCGGGTCGGGCTCGCCCTCGCTCTCGTCGGAGGTGTAGGGGAGGGGATCGACGCCCGCCCCGACCTCCAGCGCGGCAACACCCTCCTCCGCGGCGGCGGTGACGTTGTGCGCGACACCTTCTTCCAGCCCGAGGCCGTTGTGCACGACGAGGGAGGCGTTCTCCAGGGTCGCGGCCTCCTGGGCGGAGATGGCGAAGGAGTGCGGGTCGGTGTCGGGTTTCATCAGTACGGTGACCCGTGCTTGATCACCGACGATCCGTTCGGTGATGTCACCGAGGATGTTGGTGGTCACCACGACCCCGGTGTCCTGGCCGTCGGAGGAGCACGAGGCCAGGGTGAGGGCGAGGCCGGTGGCCACGAGGGCGGAGAGGGCGCGTTCGGCGGGTGTGGTTCGGGGGTTCATTTCGGTCACCGTCCGGTCTCGACCATCAGGTGCGGCGCGATGCCCACGTCGAGGGTGCGGGCCACACGCAGGTCGTCGTTGTAGTCGATCTCGTGGACGACCCCGGCTTCGGCGTCGTTGACGTAGGCGCGGGAGGTGTCCACCTGCACGGTGGGCGGGTGCTCGGGGTCCAGCTCCTCCAGCAGCGGGGTGCTGGCCTCCTGCTCACCCGTCTCCGGATCCAGGGAGTACAGGGTTCCGTCCCCGGTCAGCGCGAGGACCGGCATGTCCTCACCGGCCGCGGTCACCGCCACCGTGTCGTCGAGGTCGACGGGGCGCCACTCCGCGGCGGCCAGGTCCAGCACCCACGGGTCGCCGTCGGTGGACAGCGCGGCAAGGACGGCTGAACCGGGGCGGTGGTGGAAGGCGTCGACGCGCCCGGACGCCGGGTAGGGGAGCATCTCGGCGTCGAGGGAGTCGTCGTCCTCGGTGACGTGGAGCGCCCCTTCCTCGCAGCCGACGACCAGGCCGCGACGTGTGACGGCCGCCCCCTGGGGGGCCTCACAGGTCTCGTCCAACGTCTCGCCGGGGTCGCCGTCCCGCCCCACTGTCCGGACGGAGCCGTCAGAGCTGTCGGCGGTGACCAGGACCCCCTTGTAGGGGTAGGCCGCGACCGGCCCGTCGGTGACCACGTCCGCGGTCTCGACCGAGCCGTCCTCCAGTCCTTCGCGGATCAGGACCAGGGAGGCTCCGCCAGTGTCGGTGACGGAGGTCAGAACGGTGTCGGTGACCACGTCGGAGCCGATCACCCCGTCCAGGGCGCCGACCCGGCCCGCGCCGGTCCGGTAGTAGTGGTTGTGGTCGCCGTGGTCCACGGTCCACACACCGCTGTCGAAGACTTCAAAGGTCCCGTCACCGGATGAATTGAGATAGGCGAATCGGCCGTCGCCCATGATCCCGTCGACGCCGGGTACCTCGCCGAGGTCGGAGACCTCTTCTGTGATCAGGTCCAGGAGGTGGACCTGCCCGGTGTCGGAGTCCGCGACGACCAGGCGGGACTGCGGTTCGGCGGTTTCCTCCGCGCCCTCCACGTAACCGTGGGGTGTCTCCTCGTCCTCGGGGGTGTCGGCGGCTTCGGGGGAACCGCCCAGGCAACCGGAGACGAGCAGGGTGATCAGGGCCGCCGGGAACAGGGCGGTAGCGGGACGTCTCAAGACGACACCGGCCTCTCCATAGGGGTGTTCGGGATCAGGGGGGCGGGTGAGTCGTGCTCTTCGGGTGGGAGGGGGCGTGCCTTCCCGGTCAGTCGTGAACGCAGCGCGGCGGCCAGCGCGGAGACGAAGAAGAACGCCACGGCCGAGGCCGCGATACTCGCCCCGGCCGCCGTGCCCCAGTGCCAGGACACGAGCAGGCCGACGTAGGTCGCGGTACCGCCCAGCAGGGCGGCGGTGAGCATGATCGCGGGGATGCTCCTGGCCCAGAGCAGCGCCGCGGCGGGCGGGGCGATGAGCAGGCCGAACACCAGCAGGGTGCCGACCACGTGGAACGAGGCGACCACCGCGAGGGTGACCAGGCCGAGCAGGGCGAAGTGCGCCACCCGCGGGGCCAGGCCCAGGGTGTGCGCCTTGCGGGGGTCGAAGGCCAGCGCGACGAAGGCCCGGTGGCCCACGACCGCGACCACCAGCGCCACCGCCAGGGAGATTCCCAGGTGGACCAGGTCCCGCTCCCGCACCCCGAGTACGTCACCGAAGAGGAACGCGGTGAGGTCCACGGCGTAGGACGCCGAGTGCGACACCAGGATCACACCCGCCGAGAGCATCCCCACGAACAGCAGGCCGATGCTCGTGTCCTGGGACAGCCGGGGTGATCGGCTCAGCGCGGTGACCCCGGCCGCCATGGCCGCCGCGGCCAGGGCGGCGCCCAGGAACAGGCTCTGCCCGAGCAGGGCGGCCAGGGCCACCCCGGGCAGCATGCCGTGCGACATCGCGTCCCCGAGGAAGGCCATGCCCCGCAGGACCACCCAGGTGCCCGCGATCGCGCAGACGGCCGAGACCAGGAGTCCGGCCCACAGCGCGCGCTGGACGAAGGTGACCCCGAAGGGTTCGATCAGTGCTTCCATGATGGGACACTCTATAACGATAACCATTATCGTTTCCAAATCGGGCCGAACGATCGGTATCCGCACACCCGGAGAGCAGAGGGGCGCGACGTGCTACTGGACGACCTGTACGCGGGCTACGGGAGGACCGACGTCCTCAAGGGCGTGAGCGCTGAGGTCCCCGAAGGGGCGGTCACCGCCCTGGTGGGGCCCAACGGTGCGGGAAAGTCAACGCTGCTCGGGGTCCTGGCGGGCACGGTGCCGCTCAGGCGGGGAAAGGTCACACCGGACCGGGGCGCCCGCGCGGCCCGCCCCGCCTTCGTCGTGCAGCGCAGCGCGGTCCCCGACACCCTGCCGCTCACCGTGCGGGCCGCGGTGGCCATGGGCCGCTGGGCGCACCGGGGCCTGTGGCGTCCGCTCACCCGCCACGACCGGGCGGTGGTGGCCCGCTGCATGGAGCGGGCCGGGGTGGCCGACCTCGCCGACCGCGGCCTCGGCGGGCTCTCCGGTGGTCAGCGCCAGCGCGCCCTGATCGCCCAGGGCCTGGCCCAGGAGGCGGACTTGTTGCTCCTGGACGAACCCTCCGCCGGGCTGGACCAGGAGGCTCGGGAGCGGATCAGCCGGACCGTCGCCGACATCGCGGCCGAGGGAGTCACGGTCGTGCACGCCACCCACTTCGCCGAGGAAGCGCGGGGGGCGGACCACCTGCTCACCCTCGACCAGGGGAGGGTGGCGGTCCCGAACACCCTCGCGTGACCGCCGGGCCGCGAGCCGTGGGTTCTTCTCGGGCAGGGGCCGCAGATGCGACCATGCCGGGCATGGACGTTCTGAGCAGCCGCATCCTGTTGCGGCCCACCGACCTTCGGCGCAGCCGTGACTTCTACCGGGACGTGCTGGGGCTGGCGGTGCACCGCGAGTTCGGCGCCCCCGAGGCCCTCGGGACGGTGTTCTTCCTGGGCAACGGGCTGTTGGAGGTCTCTGGGGCCGCCGAACCCTCCGGGGTGCCGCCGCTCTCCCTGTGGTTGCAGGTGCGCGACGTCGAGGCCGAGTACACCCGGCTGACGGCGGCCGGTGTCAACGGGCTGCGCGAGCCCCGGACGGAGTTCTGGGGCTTGGTCGAGGCGTGGATCGCCGACCCCGACGGGGTGCGCATCGTCCTGGTCCAGATCCCCGACGACCACCCCCTGCGTCGGGACCAGCGCTCACTGTGACACGGCCCGCCCGGAGCGGGTTCGCCCCTTCACGAGGGCGGTGCCACCAGGAGCCGTTTCGGTGCACTGGGTTTCGGTGGTACCGCGCTTCTGGCGGCAGGACACCGGGGTAGGGCGGTTCCCGGCCGGTTCGGGGCAGGCTCTTAGCCGAGCTCCTCGATGGTCGGGCGCAACTCCTCGGCGAGCCAGCGCAGGCTGATCGGTCCCGCCGAGTTGATGGCGTTGGCGAAGGCGAGGTCGGCGTAGTACACGGTGCCCGCCCCGACCGCGGGCAGGCCCTGGAACAGGGGGTCCTCGTCGAGCCGTCGGCGCTCGTCCTCGCCCGGAGCCCAGACGGCGAGGAGGTCGGCGTCCAGGTCGGCGGTGTGCTCCCGCGACAGCGGATCGCCGCCCTGGGTGTTGTCCTGGTTGTCGGCCGGCTTCAGACCGAACAGCTCGAACAGCGCACCGTTGCCGAAGGTGTAGCCGTCCGCGTCGGCGCGCACCCACTGGTAGGTGCGGTCCCCGATGTCGGGGACGGTCGCGCCGATCCCGGCGAACTCCGCCTCGATCCCGGCCACCAGCTCCTCGGCCTCGTCGGTGCGGTCCAACGCCTCGGCGGTCTTGAGCAGGCGTTCGTCCCAGTCGGCGTTGACGGCGTCGGTGTCGGGCAGGACGGTCGGGGCGATCGCGTTCAGCCGTTCGAAGCTCGCCCGGTCGGGCAGCTGGTGGGTCTGGGCGATGATCAGGTCCGGGGCGAGCGCCGCGATGGCCTCGATGTTGGGCTCGCCGTCGCCGGTGAGCAGCCCGGCCTCGGCGGTGCCGGCGATCTCCTCGGCCAGCCACGGCACGCTCTGTTCGAGGGTGTCGGGCTCCTCGGCCACGCCGATCGGTTCCACGCCCAGGGCGAGCAGTTCCTCGGCCGGGGCGAACCCGAGCGCGACCACCCGCTCCGGCGCCTGTTCGACGGTGACCTCCCCGTAGGCGGTCGCCACGGTCAGCGGGTAGGGTCCCTCGCCCGGGGCGCCGGGCCCCTCCTCCGTGTCCCGGGCCGTGCCGCAACCGGCGATCAGCAGAATCGCCAGAGCACCGGACACTCCTACCGACATCCGTGTCATCGGAAGCCTCCTTGGGGCAGAAAATAAGGCAAGGCTACCCTTTCATTGGGTGCAGGTGCTCGGCGGGCGTAACCTTGCTGGCGTGGTCATACGAGACATGGCGCCGAACACCGCGGCCGGGCGCGGCAAGCGCCGCGGGCGGGCGGAGGCGGTCGACAGCCGCAGGCTCCCCCTCTACGCGGCGGGCGAGATCGACGTGCCGTTCGTCGTCTACGGCACCGACGAGGTCATCGCCCGCGACACCTACTGGGAGGAGCACTCCCACCCCACGCACGAGCTGCTCTGGAACCAGCGCGGCGCGTCCACGGCCAGGATCGGGGCGCGGATGTGGACCGTCACCCCGTCGGTCGGCCTGTGGATCCCGGCCGGAACCCTCCACTCCGGATGGACCCCGGCGGGCACCTGGCACCACGCCGCGCAGTTCGGTATCCACGCGGTCCCGGCGATCGCGGACACCCCCGTCGCGGTGGAGGTCACCCCGCTGCTGCGGCTGCTGCTGGAGCGGCTCAACACCGAGGGCCTGGCCGCCGACTCACGGGCCAAGACCGAGGCGCTGGTGCTCGACCTGCTCGCGCCGGCCCCGGTCGAACTCCTCCTGAAGATCCCCGATTCCTCATTGCTGGCGCCGATCGTGTCCGCCGTGCGCGCCGACCCGGCCGACGACACCACCCTGGCGGCCTGGGCGGTGCGGCTGGACGTGAGCGGCCGGACCATCACGCGGGCCTTCCGGGCGCAGACCGGGCTCGGGTTCAGCCAGTGGCTGGCCGCCGCGCGCGTGCAGCACGCGATCACGCTGCTGTGCGGGGGAGAGGAGATCGAGGAGGTCGCCGAGCGCGTCGGCTACCACTCGGCGAGCGCGTTCGGCACGGTGTTCCGGCGGGTCACCGGGATGAGCCCCGGGCGGTTCCGCGCACAGTAACCGCCGGGTCAGTGGCTGGGCCTGTCATCGGTGTGGTGTCCGTTTCGCGAGGAAGGGTGTCCTCTTCGCGCGATTGCGAACCTACTGAGTGCACCCTAAATTCGGTTAGGCAAACCTAACTCCCGGTTTTCGGGGGTGCACAGGGACACCACCGGAAGGACACCATGCCCCGCGTTTCAAGGCTGGCTCGCATCGCCGCGGCCGCGCTGATCCCCCTCACCCTCGCCGCCTGCTCCTCCTCCCCCGCCGAGGAGGGCTCCGCGAACTCCGGTGACTGGACCCCCGTCACCGTCGAGCACGCGCTCGGCACGACGACCATCGACTCCGCGCCCGAGCGGGTCGCCACGGTCAACTGGGCCAACCACGAGGTCCCCCTGGCCCTGGGCGTCGTCCCGGTCGGCATGGCCGCCGCCAACTTCGGCGACGACAACGACGACGGCGTACTCCCGTGGGTCGAGGAGAAGCTCCAGGAGCTGGACGCCCAGACCCCCGTGCTCTTCGACGAGACCGACGGCATCGACTTCGAGGCGGTCGCCGACACCGCGCCCGACGTCATCCTCGCCGCCTACTCCGGGCTCACCCAGGAGGACTACGACACCCTGAGCGAGATCGCCCCCGTCGTCGCCTACCCCGAGACCGCCTGGGGCACGTCCTGGCGCGACACCATCGAGCTGAACAGCGCCGCCATCGGCATGGCCGACGAGGGCGCGGAGCTCATCGTCGAGCTGGAGGCCGAGATCGCCGACGCGGTCGCCGAGCACCCGCAGATCGAGGGCTCCTCGGCCATGTTCCTCACCCACGTGGACACCAGCGACCTCAGCGAGGTCAGCTTCTACACCACACACGACACCCGCGCGCTGTTCTTCGAGGACATCGGCCTGGCCACCCCCGGGAGCGTCGCCGAGGCCTCCGCCGCAACAGACCAGTTCTCCCTCACGCACAGCGCCGAACAGGCCGACACCTTCGACGACGTCGACATCATCGTCACCTATGGCGGCGAAGAACTGATCGAGGCCCTGGAGGGCGACCCGCTGCTGGCCCAGATGCCCGCGGTGGAGAACTCCGCCGTGGTCGGCCTGCCAGGCGACAGCCCGCTCGGTACCGCCGCCAACCCGACCCCGCTGTCGATCTCCTGGGTCCTCGACGACTACCTGTCGCTCCTGGCCGAGGCCGCCGACGGAGCACAGTGACCGCGCGGCACACCTCCACCCAGCACGCTGCCACCGAAACGGGGGCCGCCACCGAGCGGCCCCCGCGCCGGGCCCGCCCCCTCTGGCTGCTCCTGACCCTCACGGTCCTGCTCGGCCTGATGTTCCTCTCGGTCTCCGTCGGCTCCCGCGACGTCGCGTGGGCCGACATCGTCGCGGCCTTCGGCGGGTCGGCCGAGGGCTTCAACGAGGCCGCGGTCGCCAAACGCATCCCCCGGACCCTGCTCGCCGTACTGGTCGGCGCGGCCCTCGGGATATCCGGCGCGGTCATGCAGGGCGCTACCCGCAACCCCCTGGCCGATCCCGGCATCCTGGGCGTCAACATGGGAGCCTCGCTCGCCGTGGTCACCGGCATGGCATTCTTCGGCCTGGCCACCGCCACCGACTACATCTGGTGGGGAATCGCCGGAGCCGGGCTCACCGCGCTGTTCGTACACGTCATCGGCTCCATGGGCCGCGGCGGCCCGACCCCGCTCAAACTCGCCCTCGCCGGAGCCGCCACCTCCGCCGCGCTGGCCTCGTTCACCAGCGCCGTCGTGCTCCCGCGCAACGACATCGCCGACGGGGTCCGCTCCTGGCAGATCGGCGGAGTCGGCGGCGGCACCTACGACGCCATCTCCCACGTGCTGCCCTTCCTCGCGGTCGGCTTCATCGTCTGCCTGCTCTGCGCGCGCGGGCTCAACCTCCTGGCCCTGGGCGACGAGCTCGCCGCGGGGCTGGGCCAACGCGTGGAGGCCTCGCGGGTCACCGCCTCGGCCGGAGCCGTCGTGCTCTGCGGGGCCAGCACCGCCGTCACCGGCCCCATCGGCTTCGTCGGCTTGGTCGTCCCGCACGTGTGCCGCCTGCTGGTCGGCGTGGACCACCGCTGGCTGCTGCCGTTCTCGGCCCTGACCGGGGCCGCGCTGCTCACCGCCGCGGACGTGCTCGGCCGCATCGTGGCGCGCCCCGGACAGATCGACGTGGGGATCGTGACCGCCCTGGTCGGCGCCCCCTTCTTCATCTACATCGTCAGACGCCAGAAGGTCCGTGCCCTGTGAGCATCTCCACCGTCGAGACCGTCGCCCGCGGTCGCGGGCGCCGCGCCCGCCGACGGCACACCGTGGTCGGCCTCCTCGCCGCCCTGATCGTCCTCGGCTTCGCCCTCACCCTCATGGTCGGGCAGACCTTCTACCCGCCCGGCGACGTCGCCAGGGTCGTCCTCGGCCAGGACGTGCCCGGCGCCTCGTTCACCGTGGGGCGACTGCGCCTGCCCCGCGCCGTACTCGCCATCACCGCCGGAGCCTGCTTCGGGATGGCCGGTGTCACCTTCCAGACCATGCTGCGCAACCCGCTGGCCAGCCCCGACATCATCGGCATCAGCGCCGGCGCCGGCGCCGCCGCGACCTTCGCCATCGTGGTGCTGTCCTTGGACAGAACCGGTGTGTCGGTCTTCGCGATCGTCGCCGGGCTGGGCGTGGCCCTGCTCGTGTACGCGCTCTCGTACAAGAGCGGGGTCTCCGGCACCCGGCTCATCCTGATCGGCATCGGCGTGGCCGCCATGCTCAACAGCATCACGTCGTACATCCTCGACCGCGCCGCCACCTGGGACCTGCAGGAGGCGATGCGCTGGCTGACCGGCAGCCTCAACGGCACCAGCTGGAACGCGACCCTGCCGGTGGTCGCCGCGTTGGCCGTGCTCGCACCGGTGCTGCTGGGGCTGTCGGGCAACCTCTCCGCGCTCCAGTTGGGCGACGACACCGCCTCGGCCCTGGGGGTGCGGGTGGACCGCACCCGGCTGCTGGCGATCGTCGGCGCCGTCGGGCTCATCGCCTTCGCCACCGCCGCGGCCGGACCGATCGCCTTCGTGGCCTTCCTGTCCGGGCCGATCGCCGCCCGCCTGGTGGGCTCGGACGGCTCCCTGCTGGTGCCCTCGGCCCTGGTCGGCGCGCTGCTGGTCCTGGTGGCCGACTTCTGCGGCCAGTTCGCCTTCGGCACCCGCTTTCCCGTGGGGGTCGTCACCGGCGTGCTCGGCGCCCCCTACCTCGTCTACCTCATCGTCCGCACCAACCGTGTGGGAGGCTCCCTTTGACCACGGGTCACTCGCTCCTCGTCGAGGAACTGACGCTCGGCTACAAGGACCGCGACGTCATCGACTCCCTCGACCTCGCCGTGCCGCCCGGCCGGATCACCTCGATCGTCGGCGCCAACGCCTGCGGCAAGTCCACGCTGCTGCGCTCCATGTCGCGCCTGCTGGCGCCACGCAGCGGACGGGTGCTGCTCGACGGCCAGGAGGTGCACCGCATGCCGCCCAAGGCGGTGGCGCGCACGCTCGGGCTGCTCCCGCAGTCCCCGGTGGCCCCGGAGGGCATCACCGTGTCCGACCTGGTCGGCCGGGGCAGGCATCCGCACCAGCGGGTGCTCACCCGGTGGAGCCGCCAGGACGACGAGGCGGTGGCCGAGGCGCTGGAGGCCACCGGAACGGCGGAACTGGCCGACCGGGCCGTGGACGAGCTCTCCGGCGGGCAGCGCCAGCGCGTGTGGATCGCGATGGCGCTCGCCCAGCGTACGGACCTGCTGCTGCTGGACGAGCCCACCACCTTCCTGGACGTCAGTCACCAGGTCGAGGTCCTGGACCTGCTCACCGACCTCAACGCCTCCCGCGGTACCACGATCGTGCTGGTGCTGCACGACCTCAACCTCGCCGCCCGCTACTCCGACCACCTCATCGCGCTCGCCGACGGCGGACTCCACGCGGCGGGCCCGCCCGGTCGGGTGCTCACCCCCGACCTGGTGCGGGCGGTGTTCGGGATGGAGAGTCGGATCATCACCGACCCCACCTCGGGCAAGCCGCTGATGCTGCCGATCGGCAGGCACCACCGCGCGGTCCTGGTGGACTGACCGCCGGTTCTCCGAGGTTCCGCGCAGGGGCCCGCACACCCGACGACACCGGACGTGCGGGTCCCTTCGTGCTGCCCGGCCCCGGCCGAGGGCTCCCGTCCCACCTTGAATCCCGGCAACCGAACCCCTATCGTTCAAGGATCGTATTAATCGTTCATTGAACGATTAACCCGTTCAAGGGGCATGCAGGACGCACGGAGCACAGAGGAACAGAGGGGAAGTCATGCCGCGCTCACCGGGTTCCGCGGGCAACCCGCCACAGATCCCGCGCAGAACCGCGCTGCTGGGAGGGGCGGGCGCACTCGGTGCCGCGGTCCTGCTGCCCGGCTGCGGGGCGTCCGACCGGCAGGCGGCCCCGCCGATCCCGGAGGGCGCGGCCACCGGGGCCACCGCCGACGGAGGGGTGCTGCGCATGGCGCGCCCGCCGGCGTCGCAGGCCGAGACGCTCGACCCGGCCAGCTCGCTGTCGGCCTACGAGTACCTCGGCGCGCTGTACAACCGTCTGGTCAGGATGGACGAGTCCGGCGAGACGGTCCCCGATCTCGCCACGGAGTGGGAGCCGAGCGAGGACGGCACCACCTGGACCTTCCGGCTGCGCGAGGGGGTCACCTTCCACGACGGCACCCCGTTCACCTCCGCGGACGCCGCCTACACACTGCGCCGCATCGTGGACCCCGACCTCGCCTCGCCCCAGGGCACGGTACTCGCACCCCTGGTCGACCCGGCCGGACTCGGCACCCCCGAACCGGGGGTCCTGGTGGTCGAGCTCAAGGAACCCAACTTCGAGTTCCCCGCCCTGCTGACCAGCTACCACTGCTACGTCATCCCGGAGGGCAGCGGCGACACGATCGGGGAGAGCGGGATCGGCACCGGCCCGTTCCGGCTCGACTCCTTCTCACCGGGCGGCCGGGGCAGAGTGGTCGCCAACGACGGCCACTGGGAGGGCGCGCCCGTCCTGGACGCCGTCGAGATGTTCGCGATGACCGACATCCAGGCCCGCGTCAACGCACTGCTGGCCGGACAGGTCGACCTCATCTCCCAGACCAACCTGGACTTCGCCACCGCCCGCGTGGTGGAGGCCTCCGAACGGGCGACCATCGCCCGGTCGGTCAACGCCCAGTGGTACGTCCTGCCGATGCTCACCACCGCGGAGCCGTTCACCGACCCCCGGGTTCGCCGCGCCATGAAGCACGCCTACGACCCCCGGCTCATCATCGACGTGGCCCTCCAGGGCACCGGTGTGGTCGGCAACGACAACCCGGTCCCGCCCGGCACCCCCTACTGGACCGACCACGCGCTCGACCACGACCCCGACCGGGCACGCGCCCTGCTCGCCGAGGCGGGCCGCGAGGACCTGCGCGTCGACCTCTACACCTCCAGCTACGACCCGGTCTTCACCCCCATGGCGCTGGCCTACCGCGACTCGGTGGCCGAGGCGGGGATCGACGTCACCGTGCGCAACGCCTCGGCCGACTACTACTACACCCAGATCTGGATGCGGCGGCCCCTGATGGCCACCTACTGGTACACCGGACGCCCCGCCGACCAGCTGCTCAACCAGGTCTTCCGCAGCGGCTCCTCCTACAACGAGACCGCCTGGTCCAACGAGGACTTCGACACCCTCCTGGACGACGCCCGCCGCACCGCGGACGAGGACCGCCGCCGCACCCTCTACCAGGACGCCCAGGTCCTGGTCGTCGAGGAGGGCGGAGCCATGACGCCGATGTTCGCCGACCGCCTGGTGGGCCTGTCCCGGGACGTCCTCAACTACCGCGAGTACGGGTTCGAGTTCGACTACCTCAACATCGGATTGAGGCCCTGATGCTGTTCTACGTCACACGAAGGCTGCTCTCCGCGGTCGTCACCGTCCTGCTCGCCTCGATCATGGTCTTCGCCGCGGTACAGCTCCTGCCGGGCGACGTCGCCACCCAGGTGCTCGGCCAGGACGCCACCCCCGAGGCCGTGGCCGCGCTGCGCGAGCAGATGGGCCTGGACCAGCCCGCCGTCCTGCGCTTCCTGGACTGGATCGCCGGTGTGGTCCAGGGCGACTTCGGAGTCTCCCTGGTCTCCGGTGAGGCGGTGGCCGCCACGCTCTGGCTCCACCTGCGCAACACCATGCTCATCGCGGTGGCCACCGTCGCGGTCGCCGTGACCGCCTCGATCGTGCTGGGCGTGCTCGCGGGCCTGTACCGCGACCGCTGGCCGGACACCGTGATCTCCACCCTCACCCTGGTCGGGATGAGCGTCCCGGAGTTCGTGGTGGCGACCCTGCTCGTACTGGCCCTGTCCATCACGGTCCCCGTCCTGCCCGCCGTGGTCCTGGACGAGGCCTCCGCTCCGGTGGCCGACCTGCTGCCCGCGATCGTGCTGCCCACCATCGCGCTGTCGGTCGTGATGACCGCCTACATCGTGCGCATGACCAGGACCAGTGTCATCGACGTGATGGCTAGCGAGTTCGTCACCACAGCCCGGCTCAAGGGCATCGGCACCGCGCGCGTGGTCGTCCGCCACGCCCTGCCCAGCGCCCTGCTGCCCACCCTCAACGTGATCGCGATGAACGTCGCCTGGCTGGTCGGCGGCGTCGCCGTGGTGGAGAACGTCTTCAACTACCCCGGTATCGGCCAACTGATGCTCGAGGCCGTGCACAACCGCGACCTACCCGTACTCCAGGCCATCGCCGTGCTCAGCGCGGTCGTCTACGTCCTGTGCAACCTCGCCGCCGACCTCGGGGCGATGGCGCTCAACCCGCGCCTGCGCACCGGTGAGAGGAGCTCCCGATGAGCGAGTCCAACCAGACACCCGCCGGAGGTGAGGCCCGGGAGGCCGCGCACGAGGCCGGGTCGGCCCCGGCGCCCGGAGCCCTGCGGCGCGCCCTGCGCTCGCTGACCCGCTCCACCCCGGCGACGGTGGGCCTGGGCCTGGTCGCCCTGCACGTCCTGCTGGCCCTGCTCGCACCGCTGCTCACCCCGTACTCACCCACCGCCAACACGCCCGACCAGGCACTCCTCGGTCCGGGCCCCGACCACTGGGCGGGCACCGACGCCCTGGGCCGCGACGTCCTCACCCGGGTGCTCTACGGCGGACAGTACGCCCTGGTCGTCTCGTTCGCCGCGACCGCCTGCGCGGTCGCCCTCGGCACCCTTCTGGGCTGTGTCACCGCGCTCAGGGGAGGATGGTTCGACGACGCGCTGATGCGTGTGCTCGACGCCGTCCTGGCGATCCCGCCGATCCTGGCCCTGCTGGTGGTCGTCACCGTGCTCGGCGCCGGACCGGCGGTGATCGTCCTGGCGGTGACGATCGTCTACTCCCCACAGGTGGTGCGCGTGGTGCGGGCGGCCGCCCTGGGCGTGGCCCCGCTCGACTACGTCACCGCGGCCCGGGCCCGAGGCGAGCGCACTCTCCCGATCCTGGTCCGCGAGGTCCTGCCCAACATCGTCAACGTGGTCTCCGTGGAGTTCGCGATGCGCGCCTCCTGGGTGGTCCTTCTCATCAGCTCGCTCTCCTTCCTGGGCTTCGGCGCCAACCCGCCGACCCCGGACTGGGGGCTGATGGTGGCGGAGAACCGCACCGCGATGGTCGTGGTGCCGTGGGCGAGCCTGGCACCCATCATCGCCCTGGCGACCCTGGTCGTCGGGCTGAACCTGTCCGCCGACGGCCTCGCCAAGGCCTGGGGCGTCGACCGCGTGAAGGAGAGCTCGTGAGCACCGCTGACAGAAACACCGTCGCCCACCGGGGCGAGGCGGTGGTCCGCGTCGACGACCTCTCCGTGGCCTACCGCTCGGGCGGGGCCGACGTCACCGTCGTGCGCGGGGTGTCCTTCGAGGCGGCCGCAGGGGAGACCGTGGCCGTGGTCGGCGAGTCCGGCAGCGGCAAGTCCACCGTCGCCGGGACCCTGCTGGGACACCTGCGGCACGGATCCCGGGTCACCGGAGGCAGGGTCGAGGTGGCCGGCCGCGACGTGCTCTCCCTGGACGCCCGCGGCCTGCGCGACCTGCGCGCCGCCGACATCGCCCTGGTCGGGCAGAACGCGGGCAACGCGCTCACCCCGTCCATGCGGGTCGGACGGCAGATCGAGGAATCGCTGCTGCCCCTCGGGCTGACCCGCGGCGAACGGCGCGAGCGGGCCCGCACCCTGGCGGCCAAGGTCGGGCTGCCCGACCCCGACGGTATCGTCCGCCGCTACCCGCACCAGCTCTCCGGCGGACAGCAGCAGCGCGTGGCGATCGCCATGGCGCTGGCCGCCGAACCCCGCGTGCTCGTCCTGGACGAGCCCACGACGGCGCTGGACGTGGTCACCCAGGCCCGCGTCCTCGACCTGGTCGCCGGGCTCAGCGACGAACTCGGCCTGACGTCGGTCCTGGTCAGCCACGACCTCGGGGTCGTGGCGCGGATGGCGGACCGGGTGGTCGTCATGCGCGAGGGCGAGGTCGTGGAGTCAGCCGACACCGGCACCCTGTTCACCGACCCCCGGCACGCCTACACCCGCCACCTGCTCGCCAGCGTTCCCCGGGTCCGCGACCGAGGCCTGGCCGAGGTCGGCGAGGACGGCGCCCGGACCGTGCGCACGCGCCGCCCCGTCCCCGACGAGGCCCCCGAAGTGGTGTCCGTACGCGACGTCACCATCGACTACGGGCCCCACCGCGCCGTGGACGGGGTCACGCTCGGCCTGCGCCGCGGCGAGGTCCTCGCCCTGGTGGGGGAGTCCGGCAGCGGCAAGTCCACCCTGGCCTGGTCCCTGGCCGGACTGCGCCCGCCCACCTCGGGCAGTATGCGGCTGCTCGCAGACACCGAAGACGGGAGCGGCGAGGGCGACCTCGCCAACGGGGCGCGGCAGCGGCCCCTGGACGTCCGGCGCCGGATCCAGCTGGCCTTCCAGAACGCCGACACCTCGCTCAACCCGCGCCGCCTCGTACGCGAGGCGGTGCGCAGGCCCCTCCGGTTCTTCGGACTCGCCGACCGCTCCGAAGCCGACGCCCGCGCTAACGCCCTGATCAGGGACGTTGCCCTGGACCCGGCGCTCGCCGACCGGCTGCCCGAGCAGCTCTCCGGCGGCCAGCGCCAACGCGTGGGCATCGCCCGCGCCCTGGCCGGGGACCCGCGCGTGGTCGTCGCCGACGAGGTCACCACCGCGCTCGACGTGTCGGTCCAGGCCTCCGTGCTGGCGCTCCTGGACGACCTGCGCGCCCAACGGGACCTGGCGTTCGTCTTCATCAGCCACGACCTGGCGGTCGTGCGCGGCATCGCCGACCGGGTGGCGGTCATGCGCGAGGGCCGGGTGGTCGAGGAGGGGCCGGTCGACGCCGTCTTCAACGGCCCCAACCACCCCTACACCAGCCGCCTCATGGCGGCGGTCCTGGAACCGGAACCGGCGCGGGGCGGGGGCACCGCGCCGGTTCCCGAAACGGAAGGGCCTCCCACCGGGTCGGTCGCCGAGTCCGCGGACGGGGGGTCCGACCCCGACTGGATCGACCTGGGCGGGGGCCACCGCATCCGCCGCTGGGACCCCGACGGTCCCGCCAGCGCCGCCTGACACCTGACACCGAGCACCACACAGTACGAACGGGGGAACATGCGGTACCGCGAGGACTTCGACAGAGAGGTCGAAGTACGGGAGACCTGGATTCCGATGGCCGACGGCACGCGCCTGCACGCGCGCCTGTGGCTGCCGACGGACGCGCTGGAGGCCCCGGTCCCCGCGCTGCTGGAGTACCTGCCCTACCGCAAGGGCGACTGGACCGCGCCGCGCGACGCACAGCGCCACCCCTACTACGCGGGCCACGGCTACGCGTCGGTCCGGGTGGACCTGCGCGGATCCGGTAACTCCGAGGGCGTGATGCGCGACGAGTACGCCGAACAGGAGCTCGCCGACGGCGTCGAGGTCGTCGAGTGGCTCGCCGCCCAGCCCTGGTGCACGGGCCGGGTCGGTATGTTCGGCATCTCCTGGGGCGGGTTCAACTCACTCCAGATCGCCGCCCGGCGCCCCGAGGCGCTCAAGGCGATCGTCACCGTGTGCTCGGCCGACGACCGCTACGACAACGACGTCCACTACACCGGCGGCTCGGTCCTGGGCATCGACATGATCGGCTGGTCCGGCACCATGCTGGCCTTCACCGCCCGGCCGCCGGACCCGACCGCCGTCGGCGACGCCTGGCTGCCCATGTGGCGCGAACGCCTCGACGCCATCGAACCGTTCGTCCACACCTGGCTGGACCACCAGGAACGCGACGACTACTGGCGCCGCGGCAGCGTCTGCGAGGACTACTCCGCCATCGACGCCGCCGTCCTGGCCGTCGGCGGCTGGGCCGACCCCTACCGCGACACCGTGCTCCGCCTGACCGAGCACCTGCCCGGCCCGGTGCGCGGCATCCTGGGCCCATGGGCACACCAGTACCCCGACATCGCGCTGCCGCCCGGACCGCACATCGGCTTCCTCCAGGAGACCGTGCGCTGGTGGGACCACTGGCTCAAGGACGCCGGCAACGGCGCCATGGACACCCCGCGCCTGCGCTCGTGGATGCAGGAACCGGTCCCGCCCGCCACCGCCTACGAACAGCGGCCCGGCCGCTGGGTCGCCGACGACGCCTGGCCCTCGCCGGACACCCGGTGGAGCGAGGTCGTCCTCGGCGCGGACGGCGCGGACGACCCGGTCCGGGTACACAGCCCGCAGCACACCGGGATCGACGCCGGCCGGTACTTCCCCTACGGCAACGCCACCGACCTGCCGCCCGACCAGCGAGAGGAGGACGGCCGCTCCACCTGCTTCGACACCCCCGTCCTCACCAGGCGCACCGAGATCCTCGGCCGCGCCAGGGTACGCCTGCGCATGGACGCCGACCGCCCGAGGGGGACGGTGATCGTGCGCGTGTGCGACGTGGCCCCCGACGGCTCCTCCACCCTGGTCACCCGGGGCGTGCTCAACCTGAGCAGCCGCCACGGCCGCGACCGCGCGGTGCCCTGGGTGCCCGGAACCCCCGAGGACGTCGAGGTCGAGCTGACCGGCACCGGCTACGCGTTCCCCGCCGGGCACCGCGTCCGGGTGGCCGTGTCCACCGCCTACTGGCCGTGGGTGTGGCCCCAGCCAGACGACGCGACCCTGACCCTGTGGCCCGCCGACAGCGCCCTGCTGCTGCCCGAACGCCCCGAGGGCACCGACGAGGGCCGGGCACCGGTGGAGTTCGACGAACCCGAACAGGCCGCACCGCTACCGATCGTGCGGGGTACCGGCAACGACCGCCCCGAGCGCCTGGTCACCCACGACGTCGGCACGGGCGAGTGGGTGCTCGACGTCGATCCCAACTACGGGGGCACGCGCACCTACCCGGACGGCCTCGTCTACACCGAGAGCGCCCGCGAGCGCTACCGGATCCGAGTCGACGACCCGTTGTCGGCCGTGGCAGGATCCGAGTGGGAAATCAGCCTACGCCGGGAGGGATGGGACGTTCTGGTGCGCACCTCCAGTGAGCTCAGCGCCACCGCGGAACACTTCGTCGTGCACAGCACGCTGGAGGCGACCAGCGGGGGAGAGGTCGTCGAGACCAGGGAGTGGCGCCGGGAGATCCCCAGGACGGCGGGATGACGGCCGATCCGGAGGGCGCCGCGCCTCACCCGGGTCCCAACCCCTCGGGCCCCAAACGCCGTGCCGTGGCCCCGGACAAGCGCACCCGGCAGCCCACCGAGGTCCGCAGGCGTCTCATCCTGGAGGCCGCGGTGCCCCTGGTCTCCGAGCACGGCGCGGGCCGGGTGGGCCTGCGCGACATCGCCCGGGCGGCCGGGGTGTCCGTGGGCACGGTCACCTACCACTTCGCCGGGGTCAAGGAGATCATCAGCGAGGCGGTCTCCATCGAGATCGACGGCTACTACCGTCCGCTGGGTGAGCGGATGCTGTCCCTGCCCACGGCCACCGAAGGCCTGGAGGCCCTGGTCGAGGGCGTGTTCAACGCCGAGACCGACCGCCACTGGCGGCTGTGGTTCGACAGCTGGGCCTCCTCGGCCACCCTCGCACCGGACTCGCACCAGCACCGCCGCTACGAGCACTGGTCGGATCGGGTGGCGGAGCTGATCACCCGCGGCCGGGACTCCGGAGAGTTCCGCTGCCCGGACGTGGACGAGACCACCATCCGGTTCAACGCCATGGTCGACGGCCTGGCCCTGCGTCGCCTGCGCGGAGCCCCTCCGCTCTCCCTCGAACAGGCACGCTCGCACCTGCGCCGCTTCCTCGCCTCCGAGCTGGGGCTGGCCCAGCGGCCGTGACCGGCGGTCCGCTCCCGGGAGTACCGGCTCCCGGGAGCGGTGCGGGCGTGCCGGACGACTCCGTCTAGCTCCGGTCCGCGCCGACGTAGGCCGCCAGGTGCTCGCCGGTCAGGGTGGAGCGGTCGGCGATCAGATCGGCCGGAGTGCCCTCGAAGACCACCCGGCCGCCCTCCTGCCCGGCGCCCGGCCCGAGGTCGATGATCCAGTCGGCGTGCGCCATGACCGACTGGTGGTGCTCGATCACGATCACCGACTTCCCGGACTCCACCAGTTGGTCCAGCAGCCCGAGCAGGTGCTCGACGTCGGCGAGGTGCAGCCCGGTGGTCGGCTCGTCCAGCACGTAGACCCCGCCCCGGTCGGCCATGTGGGTGGCCAGCTTGAGCCGCTGGCGCTCCCCGCCGGACAGCGTGGTCAGCGGCTGGCCCAGGCCGAGGTAGCCCAGTCCCACGTCGACCAGCCGGGTCAGGATCCTCTGCGCCGCCGGGGTCCGCGCCTCGCCTTCGCCGAAGAACGCGCCGGCCTCGGCCACCGACATCGCGAGCACCTCGCTGATGTCGCGTCCGCCCAGCCGGTACTCCAGGACCGAGTTGTCGAACCGGCGCCCCTCGCACTCCTCGCAGGTGGTGGCGATGCTGGCCATGAACCCCAGGTCGGTGTAGGTCACTCCGACGCCCTTGCAGACCGGGCAGGCGCCCTCGGAGTTGGCGCTGAACAGCGCGGGCTTGACCCCGTTGGCCTTCGCGAACGCCTTGCGGACCGGGTCGAGCAGCCCGGTGTAGGTGGCCGGGTTGCTGCGCCGCGAACCGCGGATGGGGCTCTGGTCCACGGTCACCACCTCCGTGCCGGCGGCCGCCTTGCCCTCGGCAGCCTTCCCCCGGACGGTGCGTCCCTTGACCAGGGACTCCCGCACGAGCGAGCTCTTGCCCGAACCGGCCACGCCGGTCACGACGGTGAGCACCCCGAGCGGGATGTCCACGTCGACGTCGCGCAGGTTGTGCGCGTTCGCCCCGCGCACCTCAAGCCTGCCGTCGGGGGCGCGTACCTTCTCCTTGAGCACCGCCCGGTCGTCCAGGTGGCGGCCGGTGGTGGTACCGCTGCCGCGAAGCCCCTCGACCGTGCCCTCGAAGCAGACCGTGCCGCCCGCCGAACCCGAACCGGGGCCCAGGTCCACGACGTGGTCGGCGATCGCGATGGTGTCGGGTTCGTGCTCCACGACCAGCACCGTGTTGCCCTTGTCCCGCAGCCGCAGCAGCAGGTCGTTCATCCGCTCGACGTCGTGCGGGTGCAGACCCGCGGTGGGTTCGTCGAAGACGTACGTGGTGTCGGTGAGCGAGGAGCCCAGGTGGCGGATCATCTTGGTGCGCTGCGCCTCACCGCCGGACAGCGTGCCGGCCGCCCGGTCGAGCGAGAGGTAGCCCAGGCCGATCTCCACGAACGAGTCCAGGGTCTGGCGCAGCGCCGTGAGCAGCGGCGCGGCCGAGGGCTCGTCCAGGCCGCGCACCCACACGGCCAGGTCGGTGATCTGCATGGCGCAGGCGTCGGCGATGCTCACGCCCTTGATCTTCGAGGAGCGGGCGGCCTCGCTGAGCCGGGTCCCCTCGCACACGGGACAGTCGGTGAAGGTGACCGCGCGCTCCACGAACTCCCGGATGTGCGGCTGCATCGCCTCCTTGTCCTTGGACAGGAAGGACTTGCGCAGCTTGGGGATCAGCCCCTCGAAGGTCAGGTTCGACTTGTCCACCTTGACCTTGACCGGCTCGTGGTAAAGGAAGTCGCGCATCTCCCGGTCGGTGTACTCGCGGATCGGCTTGTCCGGGTCGAAGAAACCCGACGCCTTGTAGGTGCGCACCGTCCAGTAGTCGTCCGACTTCCAGCCGGGGATGGTGAACGCGCCCTCGGCGAGCGACTTGGCGTCGTCGAAGAGTTCGCGCAGGTCGAAGTCGGTGACCTTGCCGCGGCCCTCGCAGTTCGTGCACATGCCGCCGGTGCGGGTGAAGGTGGCCTTCACCGCCTTGCGGTCACCGCGCTCCACCGTGATCGCGCCGCTGGCCCTGACCGAGGCGACGTTGAAGGAGAAGGAGTGCGGTGAACCCACATAGGGCTGCCCCAGGCGGCTGAACAGGATGCGCAGCATCGCGTTGGCGTCGGTGGCGGTGCCCACGGTCGACCTCGGGTCGGCCCCCAGGCGTTCCTGGTCGACGATGATCGCGGTGGTCAGTCCGTCGAGGACGTCCACCTCGGGGCGGGGCAGGGAGGGCATGAAGCCCTGTGCGAAGGTGCTGTAGGTCTCGTTGATCATCCGCTGCGACTCCGCGGCGATCGTGCTGAACACCAGGGAGCTCTTGCCCGAACCGGAGACCCCGGTGAACACCGTCAACCGGCGTTTGGGGATCTCGATACTGACGTCCTTGAGGTTGTTCTCGCGTGCACCGTGCACCCGGATCAGTTCGTGGGAGTCGGCCGGGTGCCGCTCGGGCGGAACGGTGTCCTTGCTCATCTCGTCTTCTCCGTCTCGGCGGCCCGGTCAGTTCAGGCCCTTGATGCGCAGCAGGTTGCCGGCCGGGTCGCGGAAGGCGCAGTCGCGCACGCCGTAGGGCTGGTCGACGGGCTCCTGCACCACCTCGGCTCCGGCGGCCGCCAACCGTTCGAAGGTGGCGTCCACGTCCGGGGTGGCCAGGTTCAGGAAGGCGTAGGTGCCCTTGGCCATCATCTCGACGATGGTCTGGCGCTCCTGGTCGGTGACGCCCGGGTCGGCCACCGGCGGTTCCAGGACCACCGAGGTGTCGGGCTGGCCCACCGGGCCCACCGTGATCCAGCGCATGCCGTTGTAGCCGACGTCGCCGCGGACCTCGAAGCCCAGGACGTCCCGGTAGAAGGCCAGGGAGGCCTCGGGGTCGGTGTGCGGAAGGAAGCTGGCGTTGATCGTGATGTCCATGCCGGCAACATTACGATCGGCCGGTCGCCGGCGCTTCTTGATTCCTGACCGGTCTGGTCACCTGTTTGACCACGCACGAGGGCATGCCCTCCGCCTCGCCCGCGGCCTGCCTCCGGTAGGCGCTGGGCGGCATCCCGACCAGCTCGGTGAACCGGGTGCTGAAGGTGCCCAGGGACGAGCAGCCGACCTCGAAGCACACCTCGGTGACGCTGCGGTCGCCGCGCCGCAGCAGGGCCATCGCGCGTTCGATGCGGCGTGTCATCAGGTAGGAGTACGGCGACTCGCCGTAGGCGCGCCGGAACTCCCGGCTGAGGTGGCCCGCGGACATGTGCGCGTCCCGGGCCAGCGCCTCGACGTTCAGCGGCTGGGCGTACTCCCGGTCGATGCGGTCGCGTACCCGGCGTAGCCGGACGAGATCGCTCAGGTGCCGCTCTGCGGCGGATCTGCTGGTCACCTGCCTCATCGTGCCAGGCGGTACCGACAGATTCCAGCGACTCCACGCGGGGCCGCCCGGCCCCGGAGAAACCCGCCCCGGGGCAGGTCGGGACACGCTATCTTGCCACCCGTAGTCACATCATTACCTTTGGTCATGGAATTGGTCCGTGGCCCGACCGGAAGGAGGGATCCGATGCGAGCGGCCCTGATGTACGGCGCCGGTGACGTCCGGGTGGAGAACGTGCCCGATCCCGTGCTGGTGGAGCCCACCGACGCGATCGTGCGGGTGGTCGGCAGCTGCGTGTGCGGCAGTGACCTGCACGCCTACCGGGCGATGCCCGCCGCCCAGACCGGCGTCCAGACCGGGCACGAGTTCGTCGGCGTGGTCGAGGAGGTCGGCCGGGAGGTCACCTGGGTCAAACCGGGCGAGCTGGTGGTGTCCCCGTTCGCCTACGCCGACAACACCTGCGACCTCTGCCGCGAGGGCGTGCAGACCTCCTGCCCGAACGGCGGCCTCCTCAGCGCCGCCCAGGCCGAGCTGATCCGGGTCCCCCAGGCCCAGGGCACCCTGGTCCGGCTCCCGGTGGGGGAGGAGTCCGTCTTCCTGCCCTCCCTGCTCACCCTGGCCGACGTCTACGGCACCGGCTACCACGCGGCCCTGACCGCGGGGGTGAACGCCCGCACCACGGTCACCGTCATCGGCGACGGGGCCGTGGGACTGCTGTCCGTGCTCTCGGCCCGCCGGATGGGCGCCGAGCAGATCATCCTGATGGGGCGGCACAAGGACCGCACCGACCTGGGTCGCGAGTACGGGGCCACCGAGGTCGTGGCCGAACGAGGACCCGAAGCAGTGGAGCGGGTCCGGGAACTGACCCGAGGCGAGGGCACCCACACGGTGATCGAAGCAGTCGGCCACCTCGACGCCTACGAGACCGCCCTCGACGTGGTCCGCGCCGGGGGCACCGTCAGCCGTGTGGGCGTGCCCCAGTACGAACAGGGCCCGGTCGGCTTCCCCGCGATGTTCGGTGCCAACATCACCCTGACCGGCGGCCCGGCCCCGGTGCGCTCCTACATCGAGCAGCTCCTCCCCGACATCCTGGAAGGAAAGGTCAACCCGGGACTGGTCTTCGACCACCACACCGACCTGGACGGCGTCCCCGAGGCCTACCGGCTGATGGACCGGCGGGAAACCCTCAAGGCGCTCATCCGCCCCTGAAGGCCAGTTCCCGGCCAGGCAGCACGGATGCCCGGCCGGGTCCTCCCACACCCGCGGATCAGGACTGTCAACGGTGATCGCGGTGAGTCTCGACGGCACTGGTACGAATGGCTCCTCTGCGAGATCCACCCCGCCGCAAGCCTGACCTATGGCAATGGATTCCATTACTGGGATTCACGCGAAGGGGTCCCCCGTGTCCCCCTGTTGATGCTCGCCCTCGCTGTCATCGGACTCGTCGGCGGCATGAGCGACTCGATCCGGTACATGCGGGACGACTGGGTCCGAGGCACGAAGCAGTGCGGGGCCTTCTCGGCTTCAGCCGGCCGGGCGGGTTTCGTGGATGGTGCCGTGGGGGTTTTCGGCCGGGCCGTGGACGGAGTAGAGCTTCAGTTCCCGGCCGCCCGTGTTGGTCTGCGGGTAGCGCGGTCGCCCCTTCTCCGGAGGCGGGAAGGGCGGCCGTCGCGGAACCGCAGGAAGGGCTTCTTGTTTCCAGGGGAGAAGGGCTAGGCGCGGCGGGTGCGGAAGTCGCGGGCTCCCGGGGCCAGGGCGGCCAGGGCCGGGGCGAGGACGCACAGGGCGGCGCAGGCCAGGAGGACGTTCTGCGGGCCGAAGGCCTGGGCCGCCGGGGCGATCAGGGCCAGGCCCACCGGGGCGAAACCGTAGGCGAACAGGAAGTCGAGAGACGAGACCCGGGCCAGTTTGTCCGGGGCGACCTCGCGCTGGGCGGCGGTGAACCACGGGACGTTGAACAGTTCCACGCCCAGGCCCACGATCGCGTAGGCGGCGAACACCCACACGGCACCGACCGGGAACACCAGGCTCAGCGGGGCCAGGGCGTACAGGCCCAGGCCGAACAGGGCCCACCAGCCCTGGGCCCGCGGCTTCCAGCGGGAGACCAGTAGCGCCCCGATGAGTGCCCCGCCGGTGTAGGCGGTCAGCGCTCCGGCCAGGACCGCCTCGGTGCCGTAGTGGTCGCCGCTGGCCAGCGGCAGCAGCACGCTGGTCGAGGAGTAGCCCAGGGCGATAACCACGGTCAGGGCTCCCAGGCCGGCGAGGAACCAGGTGTGGCGGCGGGCCTCGGTGAGACCCTCGACGAACTCCACGTGGAAGGGCGCGCGGGCCGGGCGCGGGGAGGGCGCGGCGGTGCCGGCGCGGGGGAGCAGGGCGGCGGCCAGCCACAGGCCCGCCGTGATCAGCAGGAGCGTCTGGGGGCCGGTGACCGTGGCCAGCAGAGCGGTCAGCCCGGGGGCCAGGAAGGTGACCCCGCGGACGGAGAAGGTCAGGGCCGCGTTGGCCTGCTGGCGGTCGTCGGGGGCGACCACCTCGGCGGTCAGCGCCTGGAAGGCGGGTCGGCAGGCCCCCTGGCCCACGCCCACGACGGCGGCGGCCACGGCCATCAGCGTGACGGAGGTGCCCAGGCCCGCGGCGAGGACGGGGGTGGCGATCGCCGCGGCCAGACCGGACCACAGGACCACCGAGCGGCGCGAGTAGCGGTCGGCGAGCAGCCCGCCGAGGGGGACCGCGACCAGGAAACCGGCTGTGCGGGTGGCCAGGACCAGCCCGAGCCCCACGGCGGTCAGCGAACCGTGCAGGACCGCCAGGCCCAGGATGAACGGCATGGCCCAGGTGGCCAGGCCGGAGGCGGTGGTCGCGCACCACAGGCGGGCGAAGGTCGGCTGGAGCAGTGGACTGCGGCGGCTCCGGAACGGTCCGGTCGTGTTCGGCGTCGTCGTCATGGACACGAAGAGTACTCATCTCGTTTCGGGGTGTGTGGCCCTACTCTAGTGAAAACGATAATCACTTGCGCCATGCTTGACCAACTGGCGTGCCCGCCGGGCGGGGGTGGGGGTTCGGCGGTTTGCCGGTCGGGTGTCAGATGTCCTCTCTGTATGGATTGGCGCTCGGCCGGAGGGGGCAACGACTCCGTGGAGCGGGTGGGCCCGGGGTGGATAAGCGTAGCGTGACAACGATTATCGTTTTCGCTATGGTCTTCGGGGTCGCTCCTCCCGGAACCCCCTCGAAGTACCGAAAGGACGCACATGGACCCCTCCCAGATCGCTCAGCTCCCCCCTCCGCTGCCGCCCGAGCAGATCATCGGCCTCAACCAGCCCAAGGTCGACCTGCACACCCGCCGCGACTACTCCTGGAACGGGTGGGAGTTCGACGTTCCCCCGGAGGTGTTCCTTCCCGGCGCGACCAGCCGCATGATCCACCAGCGCATCCTTGACGACGACATCGACGTCCGCGGACGCGTCTACGCCGCCATGGGCGCCGGACTCGGGGTCGAGGCGGTGGTCGCCGGACTGCGCGGCGCCGGGCGGATCCTGGCCGTGGACGTCCATCCCGCCAGCGTGAAGGCGACCGAGCACAACTACCACCGGATCGTCGGCGCCGAAGGCGGCTCAGAGCTCGTCCCGCTGGTCTCCGACCTCTTCACCGACATCCCGGACCGGCCGCGGCTCGACGTGGTCACCTTCAACCCGCCTGCGGTGAGCCAGCAGGTCAGCGAGGACCCCGACATCGTCCGCAACGTCTGCGCGGGCCGCCCCGTCACCGACGCCTTCTTCACCCAGCTCGCCGAGCGCGACCTCCTGGCCCCCGGCGGCGAGGTCTACTTCGTCGCCTCCAACACCGCCGACCTGCGCCAGATCATCGGCCACGCCGCCCTGTGCGGCTTCACCGCACACGTCCACCACCGGCACGACTGGGGCGACGGCGTCCTGACCTACCTGTTCCGCCTCACCAGGGAGACCGGCAAGTGACATCCCCCCACCACACCCCGAGCCCCCAGGACCCCAGAGCCCCCCAGCACCCCCAAGCGCTCCACGACCTCGAAGAACTCCGCCAGTCCGTCCTCGCCACCCCCGACCTTCCCGTCGCCACCAGCGTGTTCTGGGTCCACCACGGCACCCGCCTGGCAGGGGGCGACGTCACCTACCTCAACCAGTACGTCCTGGTCCGGATCGGCCGGGCCTTCGGCGCCTGCGCCTTCGAAGCGGGACAGCTGGACCCCGACATCTGCGCCGAACTCTCCGGCAGACCCCTGGCCGACCTTCTCAGCGGCCCGGCCCCGGTACGGCTCGCCGCACTGGACGCCTACCTGGGCCACTCCCAGCCGCACTCCGAGGACCCCCGCGCCGAGCGGGTCACCCTCCCCTACGGAACCCCAGAGGAGCGCGCCGTCGCCCGCGACCGCGCCATCGCCGGTCTGCTCCCCGAACCCGACGGGCGCCGCATCGCCCTGATCGGTGTGGTCAACCCCCTCGTGGCCGCCATCCGGGAGCGGGGCGGCCAGTGCCTGCCCTGCGACCTGAACCTGCGCCGCACCCAGTGGGGCGACCCCGTCAGCCCGGACATGGACGAGGTCCTGGCCAAGGCCGACGCCGTCGTCGCCACCGGGATGACCCTGGGCAACGGCACCTTCGACCGCATCCTGGAGCGCTGCCGGGACCGGTCCGTGCCGCTGGTCGTGTACGCCCAGAGCGGCAGCGCGGTCGCCCGGGCCTTCCTCGGCTCGGGTGTCACCGCGGTGTCCGCCGAACCCTTCCCGTTCTCGCAGTTCAGCGCGGAACCGACCCACCTCTACCGATATCGAGAAGGAACCGACGAGTGACCCTTGGAACTGGACAGGCGACCTGCCACCACGGCGAGATCCTCCAGGGCGTGTTCCTGGACGAGCGGGGAAACCCCACCCGTGGTCTGGTCACCCTGCCGATGGCCGACCCCCGCACCCGGGCGGTGTTCACCCCGTTCTCGCCCCGGGCGCCCCGACGCGTCGTCGTCGACCCGCCGAACCGGGCCAAGGCCGCCCGGGCCGCGGAGCTCGCCGTCACCGAGTGCGCGCGCGTGGGCGGGGTACGGCCGGTGGGCGGCTACCTCAGCGTCCGGGGCGGGGCCGCGCCCGGCCTGGGCATGGGGTCGTCCACGAGTGACGTGACGGCGGCGGTGCGCGCGGTCGCGGCGGGGCTCGGGGTGGAGCTCACGCCGGACGCCGTCGCACGGGTGGCGGTCGCCGCCGAGGGGGCCAGCGATCCGGTCATGTTCGGTGACCGGCCGCTGCTCTTCGCCCAGCGCGAGGGCCGGATTCTGGAGGAACTGGGCCCCGAGCTCCCGGAGATGGCGGTCGTGGGCTGCCTGACCGGAAGTGGCCAACCGGTGGACACCCTCTCTCTGGTGGGTACCGCACGACGTGGGGACATCGCCGTCTACGAGAGGTTGCGTGCCGCGCTGCGTACCGCGATCACCGAACGCGACGTGGCCGGGGTCGGGCACGTGTGCACCGAGAGCGCCATACTCAACCAGCGTGCGCTGCCCAAGGCGGAACTGGGCACGCTCCGGGAGGTCGCCCGCGGTTGCGGGGCGGTCGGCATCCAGGTGGCGCACAGCGGCAACGTGGCCGGAGTCCTCTTCGACGCCACCGACCCCGACCTCCGCGCCCGGATCGCCGCCGCCGCCGACCGGCTCGGCGGGGCCGGACTCGTCCCGCATCGGGTCTTCTCCACTTCGGCCGCCCGCACTCCTTCCTCCTCCACTGGCAAACCCCTCTCCTTCGAATCGGCAGTCCCCGCACCGGCCGCCCTCACGGCGGTCTCGTCAGCACCGGCCCCTCCGACCCAGAGCACCGGGGAGCGATCTTGGACGACCACGTTTCCGAAGCCATCGCCAGACCTGACCTGATCGACCTCGGCGGAGGCCTGCTGTGCCTGCGCTTCGAGTCCATGAAGGTGGCCTCCGCCCTGGCTGCGGTGCGCCACCTGCTCGACGCCGGAGTGGTCCGCCCCGGCGACACCCTGATGGACAGCTCCAGCGGTATCTACGCCTACGGACTGGCGCTGGCCGCGCACCGGTACGGGCTGCACTGCCACATCATCGGCTCCACCACCATCGACCATCCGCTCCGCCTCCAGCTCGCGGTCCTGGGGGCCACCCTGGAGCAGATGCCGCCCTCGGACGACCTGCGGCTGGACCAGAACCGCCGGGTCCGCCGGGTCAAGCAGGTGCTGCGCGAGCACCCGGATTACCACTGGATGCGCCAGTACCACGACGTCATCCACGGCCTCGGCTACCGGGCGGTGGCCGACCAGATCCGCAAGGAGGCGGGGGAGGGGCCAATGACCCTGGTGGGCGGGGTGGGTTCGGGGGCCTCCACCGGGGCGCTCGCCCGCTACCTGCGGGAGAGCGACCCGGGCACCCCGCTGGTGGGCGTCCAGCCGTTCGGCAGCGTCACCTTCGGCAGCGACCACGTCACCGACCCGCAGATCATCATCGCCGGAATCGGCAGCTCGATCCCGTTCGGGAACGTGGACCACACTCTCTACGACACCCTGCACTGGACCGGTTTCGACGCCGCCCTGGCCGGGAGTGTGGACCTGCTGCGCCGCCACGCGGTCTTCGCCGGGCTCTCAGCAGGGGCCGCGTATCTGGTGGCTCGTTGGGAGGCGGCGGCCGACCCCGGCCGCCGGGTGGTGTTCGTGGCGGCCGACACCGGACACCGGTACGTGGACTCGGTCTTCGCCCGCCACGAGGAGGCCCGCGAGGTCGCCGATCTCTCCCCCCGGGAGATCGGCGACCTCAAGGAGCTCTCCCCGCCCTGGTGCCGGATGGACTGGGGGCGTCGGTCCGCCCCGGAGCAGGCGATTCACCGGAGCGATTGAGCCGGTAGGCCGGTAGGCCGGTAGCAGGACAACAGAAACCGCCCCGGGAGAGGAAGTCACCTCTCCCGGGGCGGTTCGGGTCTTAGATCGAGGAAGAGCGCAGCAGCGCGGACCACTCGGAGGAGGGGAAGGAGAGGTAGCCCAGGTCGCGCTGGGTGGAGTCACGCACGGCGAACCGCTGAGGCTCATTCAGGAAGGGACCAGCTTCGACACAGTTACGCCCTGTGTCCGAACTGTAGCTACTGATGTGCCAACCGACCTCAACGCACTGCCCGCCGCCATTGGCGCTGTAGCTGCTGGTGCGCCAACCGGCGACGGCTGACGTGTCCCTGATCATTGCAACTCCTGTTCGACCTTGCGAAGGAAGTCGATGGACGCTCCCGCATCAAGACTCCCCTGGTGCAACCGATCGTATCGGCCTTCAAGCTCTTGAGCGCCTGCCGCTTCCACGAAGAGAGCCCCCGCAGGGCTTTCGATGTAGGCGATCACAGGGAAGGGCTCTGCCATGTGGATGAGTCTGAACGCACCAGCTTCTCCACCGTGGGCACCGACAGAAAAAGGCAACACCCTGATATCGAGGTTCTCACGCTGAGCGGAAGCAGCGAGATGAGCGATTTGTGCCGCCATCACTTCCTCCCCTCCGACAGGGCGACGGAGAGCCGCCTCATCCAGGACAAGCGAGAGTTGAAACCCTTCCCGATCAAGGATCTGCTGCCGCTTGATCCTGAGATCCACACCGCGTTTGATCTGTTGTTTGGCCGCCTGCGGGTCGTCAGCCCTCATCAGGGCCTCCGCGTACTCAGGGGTCTGGAGCAGGCCGGGGAGGACGGCATTGCTGAACAGCTTCAGGACTTCAGCCCGGTCCTCCACCCACAACAAGTCCATGAACCAGCCACTGGCGTCCTTGGCGTGCTTCTCCCACCAACCAGTCTTGGAGACCTCACCCACCATGTGCAGAGTGGCTTGCCGTTGGGACTCCTCCTCCACCCCGAAGAGGTCCATCAGCGCCACCACGTCGTCCTTGCGCGGCGGGTGGATGCCAGCCTCGAACCTACTCAGCGAGGACTGATCGCGCCCCAGGTACTCGGCGACCTCCTGCATGGTCATGCCGTTGCGCTGGCGCAGCTCCTTGAAGGTCTTACCGATCCACTGAGCCCGGAGGGTGACCTGTCTCTTCGCTGCCACGGTTGCCTCACAGAAAGTTCACGCATATATGGTTCAACTTCTTGCAAAGACTATGTGAGCCGTGCCACTCTTGACAACAGGTTCAGGGTAGATCGCAGAGAGCTACCACCTGGGCCGTTCAAAAAGCAGCCGCCTGGGGTGGGAACACGAGTTGGTCCCTCTACACCCACCTCAGGCGGCCTTCCAGGAGGGGAACGCCGGTGAACGACGTCCACATCCCGAAGCCCATTCTTCCTCAGGAGTGGGACAAGATCGACACCTCCGTCGACAACGAGGATCCCCAGATCCTGTCCTCCGAGCAGTTCGCCCGGTACTGCGTCACCATCCGGGACCTGCTCCGGGCCGCTGGCCTGTCGGTTCAGGACTTCGACAAGGAGACCCCGGACTTCCTGATCGTCGATGACGACGACCTGAGCATGAAGGTTCAGCTGGCCTCCGACCGCCTCGCGAATATCGAGATCACCCTCGGCGAGGAGATGGCGGAGGCCTTCAACACCGTGCAGATCGCCAGCCGCCTCGTCCGACTCTTCGAGCTGGGCCGAGGGTTCCGCGACGCCAGCACCGGGATCGACTGACCTGGAACACCCTTCACATCGCGCTGGTCCGCTGCCGTACCCGCACGGTTCCTCGTCAGGCCCAGAAGCCCGGATGCGAGAGGGCCGTCCCGCAACGCCTGCCAGGAACAGGCCTGCCCGGGACGGCTCACTCGCGGCTGTTCAGCCCTTCAGTTCGCGCAGGTACTCGGCGAAGTTCTCCAGGCCGTCGATGTTGCGCGGCCCCGAGATGCCCTCGTTGTAGTCCAGGACGAAGAAGTTCTTCTCGACCACCGCGGGCACCTCCGCCATCGCGGGGGAGGAGGAGAGGAAGTCGATCTTCTCCTGCGCGGGCTGGTCGCCGTAGTCCAGGATGATGATCACCTCCGGCTCGGCCTCCACCACGGCCTCCCAGCCCACCTGGGTCCACCGCTCCTCCAGGTCGCCGAAGATGTTCTCGCCCCCGGCGTGCCTGATGATGTCGTTGGGCGGGACCTGGTTGCCCGCGGTGAAGGGCTGGTCGGTGCCGGAGTCGTAGAGGAAGACCGGCACGGGGTCTCCCTCGGGCGCCTGCTCGGCCACGGCCGCCACCCTCTCCTCGAACTCACCCACCAGCTCCTCGGCGCGCTCCTCCACACCGAAGATCTGTCCGAGCCGCTCCAGGTCGGTGTAGAGCCCCTCGAACGGCGTCACCCGCTCGGGGTGGCCGGGGTAGTTGAAGCAGGACTCGGTGTGCATGAAGCTCTGGATGCCGATCCCGTCCAGGATCTCCGGGGTGATGCCGCGCTGGTCGCTGAAGCCGGAGTTCCAGCCCGCGACGACCAGGTCGGCCTCGGCGTCCACGACCAGCTCGCGGTTGAGCAGGTCGTCGCTGAGGAACTCGACCGCCGCGTAGTCCTCGGCCCACGGCGACTCCGAGACCGGCGGGTTGGCCGGGGGCATCACGTAGCCGTGCACGTGGTCGACCAAGCCCAGCGAGAACAGCTTGTCGGCGCTGCCTCCCTCGTAGGCGACCACCCGCTGCGGGGTCGTGTACTCCACCTCCTCGCCGCAGCGCTGGACGGTGACCGGTGCGGCGCCCGCCTCGGAGGTCCCCTCGACCTCGGCACCGCACCCGGCCAACAGAACGGTGACCGCGGCCAGGGGCAGCAGGGTTCGTGGACGGGGGAGCGGGCCGCTCCACGCACCGGAGCGGGGAAGGGAGAGCGGGCTGGTCCAGGCGCCGGACCGGGGGAGACGGTTCCTTCTGGGGTTCAACGGAGGCCTTTCCTCGGGGGTGGGA
Organism: Nocardiopsis metallicus; assembly: GCF_014201115.1. Classification (GTDB taxonomy): domain Bacteria; phylum Actinomycetota; class Actinomycetes; order Streptosporangiales; family Streptosporangiaceae; genus Nocardiopsis; species Nocardiopsis metallicus. The sequence goes on along the minus strand of NZ_JACHDO010000001.1, from coordinate 2,091,348 downwards.
GTTGGTACAGCAGCTGGGGATCGCCGGTGAGCGGATGGGGGACCACGGACGCCTCGACCCCGAAGACCTCCCGGAGCAGCGCCGGGGTCAGGACCTCCTTGGGGGAGCCCGCGTCCACCAGGGCGCCCTCGGAGAGCACGCCGATCAGGTCGCAGGCCGAGGCGGCCAGATTGAGGTCGTGCAGGACCACGAGCACCGTGACGCCCGCCGCCCGCAGCAGCGAGAGCAGTTCGAGCTGGTGGCGCACGTCCAGGTGGTTGGTGGGCTCGTCCAGGACCAGCACCCGGGGCTCCTGCACCAGGGCGCGGGCCACCAGGACCCGCTGGCGTTCACCGCCCGACAGTTCGAGCACGCCGCGCCCGGCCAGGTGGGCCACGTCCAGCAGCTCCATCGAGTCCCGGCACAGCTCGCGCTCGCGAGCGCTCAGCGGCTGGTTTCCGCGCAGGTGGGGAGCGCGGCCCAGGGCGACCAGCTCCTCGACCGTGAAGTCGAGGTCGCTCCCGCTCTCCTGGGTGAGCGCGGCCACCCGCTGGGCGCTGTGGCGCGGGCTCATCGCGGACAGCTCCTCACCGCCCAGCAGGACCCTGCCCGCGCTGGGGCCCAGTGCCCGGTACACGCAGCGCAGCGCGGTGGACTTCCCGGACCCGTTGGGGCCGACCAGTCCGACCACCTGCCCCTCGGGGACGTCCAGGGTCAGTTCCCGCACGATCCGGGCTCCGCCCAGGTCCACGGAGAGTTCGTCGAGTCGAAGGTCCATCAGCGGCCTCCGAACAGGTAGCCGCGGCGGCGCATCAGGATGATGAAGACCGGTACGCCGACCAGCGCGGTGATCACCCCGAGCGGAAGCTCGCGCGGGGCCACCACCACCCGGGAGACCAGGTCCACCCACACCATCAGGACCGCGCCCGCCAGCGGCGCGATCGTGAGCACCCTGCGGTGGTCGGCGCCCACGAGGATGCGCACGATGTGCGGGACGACCAGGCCGACGAAGCCGATCGCCCCGCTGACCGCCACCATCGCGCCGGTCATCACGGCGGTCAGGACGAACAGCCAGCGGCGCAGGCGGTCCGAGCTCACGCCCAGGCTCGCGGCGGTCTCGTCGCCGAGAGCCATCACGTCCAGGGAACGCGCCAGCGAACGGAGCAGGAGCACACCCGCCAGTACGGCGGTCGCGACGACCGGCAGCGAACCCCAGGTGGCGGCGCCGAAGCTGCCCATGGTCCAGAACAGGACGGTGCTGGTCGCCTCGTTGCTGGGGGCGAGGTAGACGATCACGCTCATGATCGCCTGGAAGCCGAAGGACAGTGCCACCCCGGTCAGCACCAGCCGTAGCGGGGTGATGCCCATACGCGAGTAGGAGATGGCGTAGACGAGCAGGGTGGCGGCCAGCGCTCCGGCGAAGGCCCCCGCGGAGACCGCGTAGATGCCCAGGAAGGAGAGCCCGCCGAGGACGCCGACCAGCACCGCCCCCACCGACGCGCCGGAGGAGACACCGAGGATGTAGGGGTCGGCCAGGGCGTTGCGCACCATCGCCTGGATGGCCACGCCGACCACCCCGAGCCCGGCGCCGACCACGGCGGCGAGCAGCACCCGCGGGGTGCGGATCTGCCAGATGACCTGGTAGCGCATGAGTTCGTCGGCCTGGATGGTCCCACCGGTCAGCGCGGCCCACAGGTAGCGGACGGTCTCACCCGGCGGGATGACCGCCGATCCCAGACCGATCGCCAGGACCACGGACATGGCGAGGGTGATCGCCAGGACGAGTGCGGTGCTGGCGGTTCCGGCGGGGGTGGTCATCCAGCGGATCTTCGGAGCGGGTGCGGACGTGGCGGGGGTGCCGCTCCGTTCCGGTTCGGAGGTCTCGGGCGGGGGTCCGGCAGCCTCTCCGGGCGGAGTGGAGACGTTCCGCATCCGGTCTCCCTTCCTGTATGGATATGAAAACGGTTTTCATTATAAGCATTGGCTTGACTGCTCTCGTCCGCTTTCGGCTCGTGGAGGGCACACGGAAGAGGCCTCCCCGTGGGGAGGCCTCAGGAGGAGTGATCGCGCTCAGATGGCGTCGAGCTGGATGGCCAGGTCGTCGAGGTCCTTCGCGAACAGATCGAAGGAGTCCGTCGCGCTCGGCGGATCCCCGACGGGGCGTTCGACGTAGGCGGTCCGCATCCCCAGCGCCTGGGCACCGCGCAGGTCCCAGGCGTGCGCGGCGACCATGAGCAGGCGCTCGGGCGGGCAACCAGCGTTGGCGATCGCGAGCCGGTAGACCTCGGGGGCGGGCTTGTAGCCGTGTGCGTCCGCTGCCGAAAGCATCTGGTGCCACCGCAGTCCGGCATGCGCGTTGATCCGGGTGAGCGCCGCGTGGTCGGCGTTGGACAGGCCGACCACGGGGTAGCGCGAGGCGAGCCGCCCCAGCGCCCGGGCGGAGTCCGGCCACGGGTCCAGCCGCAGCGCGGCGGCGGCCAGCGAGCGCACGGCTTCTTCCTCTTTCTCGTCCCCGATCCCGACCGCGGCCGCCACGCGGGCCGCGGCCTCCCGGTCGACCACCGCGCTACCGGCGTAGGGGCGGCGGCCCGCGAGCATCTCCCGCTGCTGCTCGCCCACGTGCCGGTGCCACAGCTCGACCAGTTCCTCCGCCCGCGCGTCCCCGATGTCCGGCAGGAGTTCCCGAAAGCCGCGCCGGAGTCCGCCGGGCTCGTCGACCATGGTCCCGAGCACGTCGAAGACGACCAGGTCGATGTCAGGGAGTGCGGGCATGGCAGGAGCTCCTCTGGTTCTTGTTGCGAGGATCCGTCAGCTCACGGAGACCCCGGTTCCGTCAGCGATCCTAGTGCGAGATCCGTCGGTGAACAGGCCGTCAGCGCCGAAGGCGAGCTCGGCGAAGCGGGTGCCGACGCGCTGGTGCGCGGCGGTGTCCGGGCGGAGTTCGTCGGGCAGCGGAAGTTCGGCGCGGTCCGCCTCCCCGTAGAGCTCACGGCCGTCCAGACAACCGAGGTGCGGGTCCTCGGCCGCGCGCTCGTTCACGATCCGGGAGAGCTCCTCTCTGATGGCGGTGAGCGTGAGCTCCCCGTCGGCGCGCTCCTCCGGGTCCCCGGTGGCCCGCAACTCTTTCTCCCCGGTCCGGGCCCGGCTCGACGGGGGCGTCCGCGCGCAGTGCGACGAGCTCGGTGGTCTCGTTGTGCGGCAGCCGGATCTCCACGTCCTTGACCCGGTCCGGCAGGCCGGTGAAGCGGGCGGTGCCGACCGGCCCGGTCCGGTGCTCGAAGCCGCCGGTAGCCGTGTCGATGGTCAGGGTGTCGCCGCCGGGCACGGTGGCCCGAGCGGTGAGGCGCCCGTCCACGAGCAGGTCGTACACCCCGTCGGGCGGGGAGCGAGGCCCGTGTAGACACGCTTGGTGGGAATCGTGTCCGGTTCGATCGCCCTCGCCCGGGTGCGCAGCGGCAGCCGGACACCCGAGGGCTGGGCCTCGGCCGTGGCCAGCTGCGGGTCGGTGTCGCGGGCACGGGCCCGCGCGGGTAGCCGGTGCGGCAGGACGCCGCGTTCGGTCTTGTCCAGCTCGACCGCCCCGCACAGGATCTCCATGGTGATGGGCGTGGTGGTCCAGTGCTCCGTGTGGCTCATGGGTCTTCTTTGCGTACGGGCGACGTGGAACGCGGGTCAGGCGGCGCCGGGGTAGCCGATGAGTCTTCGCATGGCGCTGGGAGGTGCGCAGGCGCGGGTGAGGGGGTCGAAGACCACGTCGTCGCGGGAGCAGTAGTACAGCCGTTGCCAGGCCTGCCAGGAGCGCTGCCGGTGGACGCTGTCGGCGTTGGACTGTTTCCTCCTGGCCTCGGCTCTGCGCAGATCCCACAGGACCAGGGCCAGACCCAGTGCGGCGTAGGTGAGGCTCATGGCCAGAGTGAGCAGGAAGCCGGTCATCTCATGGACCCCGAGGTCCATGAGGAGATAGGAGAGCGTGCCGACCAGATAGAAGAGGCCGACGGCCGCGAGGAGGGCGGTCTTCGCTGATCCGCCACCCCAACGGTGCACCAGCAGACCGGTGACCACCGCCGGTACGAGCGCGAGGACGCCGTTGACGCTCAGGGTCACTGTGGCCATCGCGAACAGGAGGATCCCGAAACCCCTGGCGAACCGGACCGGGGGCCGCGGTCCCGAGGGGAAGCTCAACTGTGCCGCGAGGCTGCTCTGGGAGCGCGTGGTGGTGCTGTGCCGCGCCTGACCGACGGTGTGGTGCAGCTGCGTGAACTGGTCCTTGGCCTGGAGCTTCGAGGAGCCGGTCGTTCGAGTGGTCGTCGTCCCGGACCGGACCACCGCGGACACCTTGGAGGTCCGGTCCTGAGCCGAGCACATCGGACAGCGAGCCATCGGTCCGTCCACCCCCGAATCACACCTGTTGTCAGTGACCCGTCGAAGAGTAGCGCCCCGCGTTGCCGCCCGGTCCCTCGGGCCTCAGCCCTCCAGGGTCTGCTGGATCATCGGGACGATCTGGTCCAGGGCGTGGTGGATGCCCAGGGTGGAACCGCTGGAGAAGGCGTCCGACAGTTCCTGGTCCTCCAGGATGATCAGGCGGCCGTCCTCGGCGGAGCCGATGCCCTGCAGGACCGGGTCCTCGTTCAGGGTGTCCACGACGTCGCCGATCGGGAAGACGATGGTCAGGTCGGCGTCCAGCTCCTCCACGAGCTCGGCGCTGAGGTCGGCGTAGAAGGCGCCGTCGGCCATCTCGACCAGTTCGGGCTTGTACTCGAAGCCCAGCTCGGCGAGCACGTCCGCGCGGGTGTCGCCGGGGACGTAGGCGCCGTACTGGCCGTCGAAGTAGGCGCCCACAGCGATGGTGAGGTCGGCGAACTCCGGGTTCTCCTCGCGGATCTGCTCGAAGCGCTCCTCCAGTTCGGTGACCAGCTCCTCACCGCGCTCCTCCTCGCCGACGACCTGGGCGACCTGGCGGGTCTGCTGCTGCCATGTGGTGCCGTAGGTGACCTCGACGCCCGGCGGCGGGCCGACCACGGGGGCGATCGGTTCGAGGAGATCGTGCCGTTCCTGGGAGTTGTCGGAGCGGGTGTCCAGGATGACGTCGGGGTTCAGGGAGGCGATGGCCTCCACGTTGGGCTCCATGGTGTCGAGCAGGACCGGCTCGGCGTCGACCAGGTCGGCGGCCCAGGGGCCCACACCGGCGCCGCCGAAGCCCAGCCAGTCGGCGACCCCGACCGGCTGCACGCCCAGGGCGAGGGCGGCCTCGGCGTCGGACCAGCCCAGGGCGACCACGTTCTCGGGGCGGTCTCCGATCTCCACGTCGCCGAAGAGCGTCTCGACGGTGACGGGGTAGCCCTCGGCCGCCTCACCGGAGGAGCCCGAGGAGGTGTCGGAGCCGCCGCCACCGCAGGCGGCGAGCAGGACGGTGGACAGGGCACCGGCGGCGACCATGCCGAATCGGGCGGGCAGACCGGGGTTCATGGGACCTCGCTGATGAAGTGAGCTTAGCCTTGCCTAAGCCGGATTCGACCAGGCTAGCGTGTTCTGTGAATGGTGTGACCAGCGGGGCGGTGCTTGTTGTCCGCCCGCGGTCGCGCTCCCAGAGGGCGCCCCCGTCTCGGCGGGCCGGAAGCGTTCGGGGCCGGGGGAAGACAAAGGTCTTCGGGTTCAGTCGACCCCGGCCACGCCCGCGCGCCAGTACCCCACGAACGTGATGTCGTCCTTGGGTACCGCGTGGTCGCGTACCAGGGCGCGGCGCAGCCCGGTGGGCAGGGCGTTCTCCCCGGCCACCCAGCAGTACGGGCGCCCCTCGGGCAGGGTCGCGGTGCTGACCGTCTCCAGGGCCAGGCGTCCCGGGGTCGCGTGCGCGTCCTCGCGCGGCAGCCAGTGCACCTCCACGCCGGGCGGGGTCTGCACGGGGCGGACGTCGCCGGGGGAGGGGACCTCCAGGTAGACCTGGGCGCGCAGGTCCCGCGGGGCCTGTTCGACGATGGACAGCAGGGCGGGCACGGCGCTCTCGTCGCCGACCAGCAGGTGCCAGTCCGCGTCGGCCGGGGGCAGGTAGTAGATGCCCTCGGGGTACAGGCCCACCTCGTCGCCCTCGCTCGCCGAGATCGCCCAGGCGGAGGCGGGTCCTCCGTCGCCGTGCGCCACGAACTCGATGTCCAGTTCCAGGGCCCGGGCGTCGAGCCGGCGCATCGTGTAGTTGCGCACGTGGGGCCGCACGTCGTCGGCCATCTCGCGGTACTCCGGGTACCAGCTGTCAGGGTCGGAGTCCGGTAGGACCAGCTTCTCCTGCCCGGGGCGCCGCAGGAAGACCCGCACGCACTGGTCCATGCCGAGGAACTCGAACCGGGCCAGGTCGGGGCCGCTGACGGTCACGGTGACGAAGTGGTCGGTGGTCCGTTCGGTGCGAACGACCCGGGCGCGGATCATCTGGCGGTGGCGCGGCGACTGGATACGCAAGCGAGGGGCCCTTCGCGGACGTGTGCGTGGACGGGGTGTGGGGCGTTCGCCCGCAAAGCCGTATGAGGTTAGCCTAACCAATATCACGGCCGCTGAAAAATCATCTCATTCACGACATAAGACTCGTCCTGTGGTCGGAGGTCATGACCGGGATGGCTACGCTGGGCCAGTTGGGACAGCAGAACCGAGGGGACGGGAAACGGATGACCGTGCGTGAGGGCCCGGACCGGCCTCCTGTGACTCCGGCACCCCCGGTTCCCGCCACCGCCAAGGCCCTGCGCTCACGTACCCTTCGCCGCCACCGCGGCCGGGTCACCCTCGGCGTTCTCCTGCTCTCCCTGCACCAGGTCTGCGAGACCCTCGTCCCGGTCGCCATCGGCCTCACCATCGACCTCGCCGTCTCCACCGGCGACACCACCGCCCTACTGTGGTGCGTGGGCGGTCTGGCCCTGCTCTTCGCCGTCCTGGCCAGCGCCTACCGCTTCGGCGCCCGCTTCACCCTCGGCGCCGTCGAACGCGAGGCCCACCTGCTGCGCCTGGAGTCCGCCCGCCGGGTCCTGCACCCCCGGGGCGAGCGCAGCGGCCTGCGCTCCGGCGAGGTCCTGGCCGTGGCCACCTCCGACGCCGAACAGGCCGCCACCTACGTGCGCGCCTGGGCCATCGGCATCGCCCAGGTCACCGGGATCGTGGTCACCACCGTCGTCCTGCTCGCCATCAACGTCCCCCTCGGCCTGGGCGTCCTCCTCGGCGTCCCGATTATGCTCCTGCTGCTGCGCGTGCCCGCCGCCCTCATCACCCGCCGCACCGAGGCCAAGCAGGCCACCGCCGCCCGCGCCACCGCCATGGCCACCGACCTCGTCGGCGGTCTGCGCGTGCTCATGGGCATCGGGGCCCGGCACAACGCGGCCCTGCGCTACCGGCGTGCCAGCGACCTGGCCCTGACCGCCTCGGTCGGCGCCGCCGCCACCAACGGCCTCTACAAGGGCCTGGTCACCGCCACCGGCGCGGTCTTCCTGGCCTGCGTCGCCGGAACCGCGGGATGGATGGCCCTCCAGGGGCACCTGACCATCGGAGAACTGGTCATCGTGGTGGGCCTGGCCCAGTTCCTCGCCGAACCCGTCCAGGTGCTCGGCATGGTCGGCCAGATGTTCGCGATCGCCCGCGCCTCCGCCCAGCGGCTGGTCCGGCTGCTCAACGCACCCGACGCCGTCAACCCCGGTGACCGCCTCCTCCCCGCGGTGCTGCCCGAGGTCCCGCCCGCCGTGGAGCTGCGGGGGGTCACCCACCGCACGCTCGACGGAGTGGATCTGACCCTGGCCCAGGGGGAGTTCGTCGGGGTGCTCACCACCGACCCGCGCGACGCCGAGGCCCTGGTAGACATCCTCGCCGGACGCGCCGAGGGCGCCGGGGGCACCACCCGGATCGGGGGTGTCCCGATCACCGAACTCGACCTCACCTCGCTGCGCGGCACCGTGCTGGTGGAGGAGCACGGCAGCACGCTGTTCGAGGGCACCCTGCGTTCCAACCTGGACCTGAGCTCCAACCCGAACCCCGGCCGCCCCCGACAGGCTGGCGACGCACAGGGCGGCGACGACGCGCCCCTGCTCACCGCCCTGGCCGCGGCCGCCGCCCAGGACCTGGTCACCGGTCACCCCGAGGGCCTCGACCGGCCCGTCACCGACCGCGCCGCCAACCTCTCCGGCGGACAGCGCCAGCGCGTCGCCCTGGCCCGGGCCCTGGCCGCCGACCCGCCGGTGCTGGTCCTGCACGACCCCACCACCGCCGTGGACGCCGTCACCGAGGAAGCCATCGCCCAGGGCACGGCCGCGCTGCGCGCCCGTCGTACACCCGGCGGTGCCACCCTCGTCATCGCCAACAGCCCGGCACTGCTGGCCCGCGCCGACCGCGTGGTGGTCCTGCGCGAGGGACGCCCGCACGCCCTGGGCACCCACACACAGCTGGCCGAGGACGACCCCCACTACCGCGAGGCGGTGCTGCGTTGAGCACGGAACCCACTACCGGGGCCGCCCCTGACGGCCCGGGCAGTCCCGGCCCCGGTCAGCCTGGTGGCCCCGAACTCCTGCCCACCGCCACCGCCCGGCGCACCTGGGCCGTGCTCGGCGACGGGATCCGGGCCGCCCCCTGGGCCGCCGCCCTGGCCCTGGCCACCGTCCTGGCGGGCAGTGCCGCCGGGCTCGTGGCGCCCTGGGTGCTCGGCTCGATCGTCGACGACATCTCCGCGGGCGCGGGCCTGGACGCCATCCTGCGCTCCGCGGCGCTCATCGCCGCGGCCGCCCTGGTCGGCGGCGTCCTTGTCGGGCTCGGCGCCTGGCAGGTCAGCCGGCTCGGCGAGACCATCCTCGCCCGCCTGCGTGAACGCGTGATGGAACGCGTCCTGCACATGCCCGCCGCCCGCCTGGAGAAGGTGCGCATCGGCGACCTGCTCTCCCGGGTCGGCGACGACGTCGCCGTGGTCACCAACGCCGTCGCCCGCAACGGCCCCGAGGTCGTCACCGCCCTGGCCATGGTCGTACTCACCACCGCCGGGATGGCCGCCCTCGACTGGCGGCTGGGCCTGGCCGGGCTGGCCGCCGCGCCCTTCTACGTCTGGGCCGTGCGCTGGTACATGCCCAGGTCGGGGCCATACTACGCCCGCGAACGCATCGCCATGGGCGAGCGCTCCCACGCCCTGATGGGGGCCCTGCGCGGCCGCGACACCGTCCGCGCCTACCGCCTGGAGGAGGAACACGAGCAGCGCATCGCCGAGCGCTCGCGCACCGCGATGCAGCTCACCCTGGACGTGTTCCGGCTCTTCACCCGCCTCGGCGCGCGGATGAACGGCTCGGAGTTCGTGGGTCTGGGCGCCGTCCTGGTCGTGGGCTTCTGGCTGGTCCGCGGCGACCTGGTCACGGTCGGCATGGTCACCGCCGCCGCCCTGTACTTCCACCGGCTCTTCGGCCCGGTCGGCTTCCTCGTGATGAACTTCAACGACGTCCAGCAGGCCGGGGCGAGCCTGGCCCGCCTGGCCGGGGTCGTGGACCTGCCGGTGGCCGACGACCCGCGCGCCGAGGAGGGCCCCGCCGGTTCCTCCCTGCGGGTGGAGCGGGTCAGCCACGCCTACGCCCCCGGCGCCCCCATGGCCCTGGACGGGGTGACGCTCAGGGTCGCCCCGGGCGAACGGGTCGCCCTGGTCGGTGCGAGCGGGGCGGGCAAGACCACCCTGGCCGCCGTGGTCAGCGGGCTGCGCGCCCCCACCGCGGGGACGGTCTACCTGGGCGGGATACCGCTGGACGAACTCGGCGAACAGCGCGTGCGCGAACACGTCTTCCTGGTCAGCCAGGAGACCCACGTCTTCGCCGGAACCCTCCTGGACGACCAGCGCCTGGCCCGGGCCGAGGCCACCGCCGAGGAGGTCGAGGCGGCCCTGGAGACCGTGGGCGCCCTCGACTGGGTTCGCGCCCTGCCCGAAGGCCTGGAGACCGTGGTCGGCGAGGGCGGTCACGCACTCACCGCCGAACAGGCCCAGCACCTGGCCCTGGCCCGCCTGGTCCTGGCCGACCCGGACCTGGCGGTGCTCGACGAGGCCACCGCCGAGGCCGGGAGCTCCGGCGCGCGCCGTCTGGAGGAGGCCGCTCTCGCCGCGACCAAGGGCCGCACCACCCTGGTGGTCGCCCACCGCCTCACCCAGGCGCAGGCGGCCGACCGCGTGGTCGTCATGGACCAGGGCCGCGTCGTCGAGGAGGGCACCCACGACGAACTCGTGGCCGGGCAGGGCCGCTACGCCCGGCTGTGGCGCAGCTGGCAGGGCTGATCCGGCTCTGACGCGGACCGGGGCGGCGGCAGTCGGGTCGTTCCAGCGCACCGCTCGGTGAATCGGCCTTCCCCGACCACAATCCCGGTGCAATGCCTCGGCGGCGCCCACCGGCCTGATGGGCCGTGCAGCGCCTCGGGCAGGGGCCGAGGACGGCCACGTGCCCTACGGGGCACGTCCGAGGCGGTGCGCCGGCGTGTACCGTCCGCGCCGGTGCCCGATGTTCAGGGAGAGCTCAGGTCGAACGGTTCGGCCTGGAAGGAGTCCTCGGTGAGGACGATGTACTCACCGCCCGGAACACACTCCCCGGTCAGGTCCACCTCCCAGGTCGGGCCGCCGCTGACGGAGCCGCCCCCGGCGTAGACCGGGTCTCCGTCGAGGATCGGGCCGACGGTCGGTTCACTGACCCCGCCCCTCTCCTCCTCCATGAGCGGCTCGACGTTCTTGGGCCACACGGGAGCAGCCGAGCCCACGGTCTCCCCGGTGGCCTCGTCCCGAAGGTTGATGATCAGGCAGCCGGGCTCGGGCAGGTACTCCAGCTCCCCGATGATCATGGCCTCCACCGCCCAGTTGAAGTCGTGTACGAGGACGCGCGGGTCGTCGCCGACGCCGATCACCTCACCCCTGCCCGGGAGGGCATCCGCCTGCCCCAGCACGCCGCCGCACGCGGTGAGAAGGGAGACGGCCACCAGGGCGAGGGGGAGGGGCGAGCGCGCTGTGGACACGGCGGGAATCACCTTTTCACCGAGATGAGCTGGACGTACATAGGACGCCGGTGATCTCCGGACGGTTCACCCGGGTTCCTCCGGCTGGCGCGTGGCGCGCAACACCCCCTTGAATCGGACAATTGTGATCTATGGCGTAAAGGTGGCGGATGTTTTTGATTCGCATCAATCTTGGATCGGGTCACCCGGGAAAGGCCGTGCTCCTGCCCTGGGTGGTGTACCCCTCGACCCAGTCCAGCAGGGGAAGCAGGAGTGCGGTGACCTCGCGGCCGTCGCTGGTCAGGCCGTACTCGACGTAGGGCGGGACCACCGGCCGGGCATCGCGGAACAGCAGGCCGTCCGCCTCCAGGGCGCGCAGGGTCTGGGCGAGCATCTTCTCGCTGATGCCGTCGATCCCGTGGCGCAGGTCGCTCCAGCGCCGGGGCCCCTCGGACAGCGCGACCAGGACCAGGACGCCCCATTTGCTGGTCACGTCGCGGAGCAGGGCGCGCTGCGGGCAGTCGGCTGGGAGCTGGCGCCCGCCGATGCGGGGGAGCCGGGTCGGCTCCGCGGCCGCGTCCTTCGTGTTCTTCCCGGTGTCCTTGCTCGCTGATGGACTCATCCTCCTAACTTACCAAAAGGTGCGTACCATCTCATTGGAATGTGCGAAAGGAGTGACTCGTTGGACAGGAAGGAACCGCCGGGAGAAGAGACCCGGCCACCGTGAAGGGAAACCCCCATGTCCGTCGTCGTCACCGGAGCCACCGGCCACCTGGGCCGCCTCGTCGTCGAGTCCCTCCTGGAGCGGGGGTACCCGGCGGCGGAGGTCACCGCCACCGGCCGGAGTATCGAAAAACTGGCCGACCTCGCCGAACGCGGTGTGACCGTCCGCCGCGCCGACTTCGGGGACCGGGCCTCACTGCGTGAGGCCTTCGAGGGCGCGGACACCGTGCTCCTGGTCTCCGGCTCCGAACTCGGCAAGCGGGTGGAGCAGCACCGCAACGCCGTCGAGGCCGCGAAGGAGGTCGGGGTCGGGCACCTCGTCTACACCAGCGCGCCCAGGGCGAGCGACACCACGCTGATCCTGGCTCCCGAGCACAAGGCGACCGAGGAGATCCTCGCCGCCTCCGGGCTGAACCACACCATTCTGCGCAACGGCTGGTACAGCGAGCTCTACGGCCAGACCCTGGAGCAGGCCCGCGCACACGGCTTCTTCGTCGGCAGCGCGGGCCAGGGGCGCATCGCCAGTGCCTCCCGCGTGGACCTGGCCGAGGCCGCCGCGGTGGTGCTGGCCGACCCCGTGCCGCATGACGGTACCGTCCTGGAGCTCACCGGAGACACCGCCTGGACCAACGACGAACTGGCCGGCTACCTCAGCGAGATCCTGGGCCGCGAGGTCGCCTACCGTGACCTGAGCTCCGACGAGCACAGGGCGGCGCTGCTCGCCGCCGGCCTGGACGCGGGGCTGGCCGACTTCCTGGTCGGGGTGGACGGCAACATCCGGGACGGCGAACTCTCCCACACCACGAGCTCACTGAGCGAACTGCTCGGCCGCCCCACCACCCCGGTGACCGAGACTCTGCGCCGCCTCGCCTGACCGCGCGCCATCCTTCCGCGCCGCCGTTGCGGCGCCGCGTCAGCACTCGGGCGGGAATTCACCGGCTCTCATCAAGGTGCCTTCGCCACCTTCGTCCGTACCCACGTACACACCATCGTCCGCTGCCAGGAGTTCGGTGTCGAAGTTCAACGCTGCGATGTCGTGCTCGGTGTCGCTGTCGAGCGCGGCGGCGGAGGTCACCCCCAGCGTGTACTCGGTGTCCGGCGAGGCCGGAACGACCCGGTAGGTCGCGGCCCCGTCGGTGTCGGTGATGTTCCAGTCCTCGCCGGGGGCGGCCAGGTCCACCTCGAGTTCGTGGCCGGGGAAGTCACGGGTGGTGCTCAGGCGCCACCCGTGGTCCTCCGCGGTCAGGTCGATCCGGGCGGGAGGGCTGTCGCCGCACCAGGAGATCATGACGACGGGGAACTGGTGGCGGGCGGAGAAGTGACCGGTGGCGACCGCGCCCACGGCACCGCCTTGGGCCATGCACGAGGTCAGGAGCAGACACGCCGGGGGCAGGAGCACCAGCCGTCTGAAGGTGGCTCTGTCGAGGACTGACATGCCGCGATTGTGCCAACCGCTGTCGCGTCGCGTGCGGGGCGGACGACGGCTGCGGTGCGTACTGGACGTGAAGAACCCAGGTCACACCGGGCCTTCGGGAAATCCTCCCCGCACTGCCGCTTCGGCGTGTCCTCCTGCGGTCGCACCGCTCAGCTCCCTGCCCGCCATCAGCCCCGGGCGGCGGAGTAGACGCTCAGGTGGGTGCGGGCCAGGGAGAACAGCGGGGTGGGAACCCCGAGCTCTCTGCCCCGGGCGACCAGGTCGCCGACGATGTGGTCGCCCTCCACCGGGTTGTCGTGGGTGAGGTCCCAGTACATGGAGGTGGAGGTCTCCCGTTCGGTGTCGGAGATGACCTTGTCGGCGAACCCCCGGATCCGGTCACTGGGCGGGTACCCGGCGGCGGTCGCCACGGCTATGGCCTCGGCGAACATTCCGGCGCTGAACTCCGAACCGCCCGGTGCGCGGTTGACCCGGCCGATAGGGGCTCGCATCAGGCAGGTGACGGCGCCCAGACTGGCCAGGAAGACCCACTTGTCCCACATCTCCTGGCGGATCTCCTTGGTGGGCCGGGCGGTGAACCCCGCCTCCTCCAGGGCGCCGTGGACCTGGTCCAGGCCGATCACGGGGGAGTCGGAGAGCGGGCCGTAGACGAGCTCGCCCATCTTCCCGACCTCCACGATGCCGCCCCGCTCGTCCAGGCGGGTCATCACCATGCACACCCCGCCGTAGACGCGGTCCTCGCCGAAGCGTTCGACCAGGACGTCCAGATGGCGCATGCCGTTGAGGAAGGGCACCACCACGGTCCGCGGTCCCACCGCCGGGGCGAGGTCCTCGACGGCGCCCTCCAGCCCGTAGGACTTGACCGAGAGCAGCACCAGGTCGTAGTCGGCGGTGAGCTGGTCCTTGGTGACCGCCCGGACGCGGATGTTCTCGGTGCTCCCGTCCACGGAGCGGATGTTCAGGCCGTGCTCGTTGAGGAGCTCGGCACGGGCGGGCCGCACCAGGAAGTCGACGTCGCGCCCGGCCTGGACGAGCCGCCCGCCGAAGTAGCCGCCGACCGCTCCCGCACCCACGACAAGGATCCTCATGTCACTCCCAGCTCACCCAGCCCGATGAATCAGGCAAAACGTATGACGATGGGACACCCGCCCGCAAGAGGCGTCCTGCCAGCCTGTGGACAACGTGTCCGGTCGGCGCCGGAACCGCGGAGAGCTCGGGGCTTGCGCGGATCCGGCGGGCCGCAACAGGATGGTCCTGTGTTCGCGGCCCGCCCCCGGGCCTTGCCGTCGGTAAGAGACAGGTGCCATGACCGTTCTGACGACCTCCAGCCGCGTGGACGACATCCTGCGGCGGAGCGCGGCCCGGACCCCCGCCAGCACCGCGCTGGTCTTCGGTGACCGGGAGTGGACCTACGCCGCACTGGACGACGCGGTCACCCGGGCCGCCGCGCGGCTGCTGGGGCTGGGGGCGGTCAAGGGCGACCGGGTCGCGGCCTACGGGAAGAACTCCGATGCCTACCTGATCGGCTACCTGGCCTGTGCGCGGGCCGGGCTGGTGCACGTACCGGTCAATTTCGCCCTCCAAGGCGAGGAGCTCGCCTATCTGTTGGAGCAGTCCGGCAGCACGGTGGTGCTGGCCGATCCCGCGCTGTGTTCGGCCGTGGACGCCCTGCGTGCCGAGACCGGGGTGGAGCAGGTCCTGGAACTGCGGGACGGCCCCGGGTCGCTGCTGGCCGAAGCCTCCGAAGGGCCGGTGCCGGAGCTGGACGTGCGGGTGGCCGACACCGACCTGGTCCAGCTGCTCTACACCTCCGGTACCACCTCCCGGCCCAAGGGCGCCATGATGACCCACCGGGCGCTGGTGCACGAATACCTGTCGTGCCTGGTCGGACTGGACCTGGACGCCGGGGACAATCCGCTGCACGCGATGCCGCTCTACCACAGCGCCCAGATGCACGTCTTCCTCATGCCGTGGCTGGCGGTGGGCGCCCGCAACACCCTGGTGGAGGCGCCCGACCCCACCGACCTGCTGAACCGGATCGAGGCCGACGGCCACGGGGCGTTCTTCGCGGCCCCGACGCTGTGGGTGGCGATGGCCAACCACCCCGCTTTCACCGACCGGGACCTGTCCAGCCTGCGCAAGGCCTACTACGGGGCCTCCATCATGCCCGGCCCGGTCCTGGACAAGCTCCGCTCCGCCCTGCCCGGACTGGGCTTGTACAACTGCTTCGGGCAGAGCGAGATCGGCCCGCTGGCCACCGTGCTGCGTCCCGAGGAGCACGCGGACCGGCCCGCCTCGGCCGGGCGCTCGGCGCTGTTCGTGGAGCTGCGGGTGGTGGACGACAAGGGCGAGGGCGTCGCCCCGGGCGAGCTCGGCGAGGTGGTCTACCGCTCACCCCAGCTGTGCCTGGGCTACTGGGACAAACCAGAGGAGACCGAGGAGGCCTTCCGCGGCGGCTGGTTCCACTCCGGGGACCTGGTGCGCGCCGACGCCGAGGGCTACATCGAGGTGGTCGACCGGATCAAGGACGTCATCAACACCGGCGGCGTGCTGGTGGCCTCCCGGGAGATCGAGGACGTGCTGTTCGCCCACCCGGGCGTGGCCGAGGCCGCGGTGGTCGGGGTGGCCGACGACAAGTGGATCGAGGCGGTCACCGCCTACGTGGTGCCCGCCCCCGGGGCCGACACCGAAGCCCTGCCGGACCTGCTGATCGAGCACGTGCGCGAGCGCCTGGCCCCGTTCAAGGTGCCCAAGGCGGTGCGGGTGGTCACCGAACTGCCCCGCAACGCCTCGGGCAAGATCCTCAAACGCGAACTCCGCGACCGCGGCGCCTGACCCGGGGCGGGATCCCTCGACATGGGTAAATCCCCGGGCTGACAATGCCGTGCATGGGAATCTTGCGCGACGGACTGCGGCTCACGGGGCGAGACGCGTCGGTGACCCCGATGGAACTCTTCTTCGACCTCGTGTTCGTCTTCGCGCTGATCCAGGTCACCCAGTTCATGGCGACCGACCTGAACTGGCACGGGGTGCTGCGGGGGATGCTCCTCGTCGCCCTGCTGTGGTGGAGCTGGGTCTGCTTCTCCTGGGTGGCGAACCTGGTCAAGGCGGACGAGGGCACCGGGCGGCTGGCCATGTTCGTGGCCATGGCCAGCATGTTCGTGTTCGCCCTCGCTATCCCCGAGGCGTTCGACGATGCGCCGGGCGGTCTCTCGGGGCCCGTTCTGGTGGTCGGCTGCTACTTCGTGTTCCGCATGGTGCACCTGGTGCTGTTCTGGTTTGTTTCCGCGGGTGACCCCGATCTTCGGAACCAACTGTGGCGGTTCCTCCCGTCGATGCTGCTCGCGACCTTCCTGCTGCTGCTCGCCACCCGGACCGAAGGCGCCGCGCAGACGGCCCTGTGGGCGGTGGCGCTGGCGGCCGACTACCTCGGGAACTACATCGCGGGCTCGCGGGGCTGGCGGATCATGTCGGTGGGGGCCTTCGCCGAGCGGCACGGGCTGATCCTGATCATCGCGTTGGGCGAGTCGCTGCTGTCGATCGGTTTCGGGGTGTCCGGGCTGGCGATGACGTGGCCGATCGTGGTGGCCGCCGCGCTCGGACTGGGGCTGGCCGGGATGCTGTGGCGGGCCTACTTCCAGGTGAGCGCGCCCAGGGCCGAGCACGCCGTGGCCGCGCTGCCGCCCGGACGCCGGGAGCGGGTGGCGCGTGACGCCTACAGTTATCTGCACCTGCCGCTGGTCGCCGGGATCCTGCTCACCGCCCTGGGGCTCAAGAAGGCCCTGGCGTACGTGGGCGACCCCGGGTACCGCCTCGCGGATCCGCTGACCGGTATCCCCCTGGTGGTGCTGGTGGGCGGTGTCGTGCTCTACCTGCTGGGGCAGATCGTGTTCACGCTGCGCACCGTCGGGACGTTCAACGTCAAGCGGGTGGCCGCCGTCGGGGTGCTGCTGGTGCTGCTGGCCCTGGGGCCGATGCTCCCGATCCTGGTCACTCTCGCGCTGTTGACACTGGTTACCGCGGGTGTGGTGCAGTTGGAGGTGCGCCGTGCACGCCAGGAGGACGCCCAGGCGCACGCCCGAGCGGACACCCGGAGCGACGCGCACGGCGGGTGAGCCCGGCCCCCGGCTCAGGCCCGGCCCGTGCCGTCCGCGCTGCCGACCTCCGAGCCGTAGCGGCGGGCCAGGGCGTGGAAGCCCTCCTTGGGTTCCCAGTGGCCGTCGTCGGGGGACAGCCCCGATTCCAGGGCGGGCGGGCGCACGATCCCGAAGCTGGCCATGTCGAGGTCCCGGGTGGGGTCGGGGGAGTAGCGGCAGTCGCCCTCGACGAACATGCACAGGAACGCCCCGTGCACGTTCTCGGTCTCGTAGACGTCGATGGACCACTCGATCATGTCGGCCTGCACGCGCTCGTCGCGGACCAGGTCGCCGCGCACCCGGCGGTCGTCCAGGTCGCTCCAGTCCATCGGGTCGGCGCCCGAACCGCCCTTGGCCTCGGCGCCCCGGTAGGAGCAGCAGCCGAACTCGGTGACCACCACCGGCTTGTCCCAACGCTGCAATGTGCGCAGGCCCTGCCGGTAGGAGCTTCGGGTGATCTCGTCGAAGTAGTAGTCCACCCCGACGATGTCGAAGGGGGTCCAGTCCACCTCCTCCCAGGTCCCCGCGCCGTAGGAGAGCGGGCCGGAGAAGCGGTTCCGGGCGGTGGCGGCCAGCGTGCGGAGCAGTCTGTTGAGTCGGAGGTTGTGGTACACGGGGAACATCGCGAACACGTACAGGGCGCCCGCCCTGCGGCCCATGTCGCGGCCGGGGAGGATGCCGCGGTTGAGGATGGTCAGCTCACAGCCCACGTTGAGCACGACCCGGCCCGGGTGTTCGGAAATCAGCCGTTCGGCCACCTCGGCGGCGCCGCCCACGTGTTCGATGAGCTCGGGGTGCCGGGCGTCAACGGAACGCGGCTGCAACCACACGTCCAGGCCCTGCATCAGGGCCAGACGCGCGCCCTGCTCCAGACGGTTCAGGTCGTAGCCGAAGAGCGAGACGGTCGTGCAGTGCAGGTCCTCGCGGATGACCCGCATGTCCTCGCGGACCGCCTCGGGGTTCCACCGCTCGCGTGAGTTCTGGCCGGGCATGTAGCTGGAGCCGACGTCGTACATGATCCCGCGCAGGGACAACCGTTGACGGGGGAGCGCTTCCTGCTGCCGGTCCGGGACCTGGACGAGTTCGGGGTGGGCGGCGAACAGGTAGCGGACCACCAGGTAGGTGGCCACGCCGGTACCGATGTTCAGCACCGGTTCCCAGGCGGGGGAACCGAAGGCGATGCCGACGCGGTCCAGCACGACGGCGGTGGCGGCCAGGGCCAGGCGGGCGCCCGTGCCCGCCCAGATCCCGCCGGTGGTCATCCGCAGCAGCCCGAAGAAGACCCCGGCCAGTACGAGGTTGAACAGGTCGCCGACCTCGCCCAGGACCAGGGACATCGCGCCCGCGTACAGCACGGCCTGGGCCAGGACCACGGTCAGCTGGGACAGGCGGAACCCCAGGACGTGCTGGACGTAGCCGCGGAAGACCAGTTCCTCGGCCAGGATCTGCGGGCCCAGCAGCAGGGCCAGGAGCAGTGCGGCCAGTGCGGTCGTGCCCAACAGGGACGGGGTCAGGGAGGCGCCGAGGGTCGCGTCGCCGACGAGAAGGGCCGCGGCCACGATCAGGGCGGGCACGACCAGGCAGGTCAGGGTGGCGGCGAGCAGCGGCGGCCAGGCCTTGCCGGGCGTGGCCATTCCGATCGCGGACAGCGTGGTTCCGGCCGAGCGGCACAGGAACCAGACCAGCGGCAGGACCACCAGAAGGAGGGTGCCCGAGCGAACAGCCCGTCCCAGGGGTTGTTCCGGGTCGAAGGGCAGGGCGTTGACCAGGGCGAGGGTTCCGACCCCGGCCAGAGTGAAGGCGAGGACCAGTAACCCGATCCGGGCCAGGGCACCGTGCCGTCGGAACGGTTCGGGCTGGGGCATGGGGGACTCCCTAAAAACTCCGTACACTGTTCGGCTAAGGTAGAACGGTGTACGGAGTTTTGGCAAGCCTCAAGGTCGGCGAGGGCGGGAGGGGCGGGATGGGCGCCAAGCGCAAGAGCATCGAGGCCACGCTGGACCTGCTGTGGGCCGGACTGGGTCAGCCTCGGCGCGGCCCCCGGCACCAGCTGACCGTGTCGGGCCTGGTCGAGGCGGCCATGGTCGTCGCCGAGGCGGAGGGCGTCGAGGCGCTGTCCATGCGCAAGGTCGCCGCTCATCTGGGGGTCGGCGCCGCCACCCTGTACACCTACGTGCCCGACAAGGCCGCCCTGCTGGCCCTGATGATCGACGAGATGACCGGCCAGGTGCCCCTGCCGCACACCCGTCCCGGCACCTGGCGGGAGAAGGTCGAGGGCTGGGCCCGCGAGGACCTGGTCTCCCTCCGCGAGCACCCCTGGCTCGTTGAGGTCACCGCCGGACCCTACGTCGGCCCCAACGGTTTCGCCTGGATGGACTCGGCCCTGCGCGTCTTCGAGGGCACCGGCCTGAGCAGACAGGAGGCCTTCTCTGTCGTGATGGCCGTCGACGGCCTGGTCCAGGGGCACGTCGCCAAGGTGATCGCGGCCGACCGGGTCGAACGCTGGACCGACCCCGACGGCCGCTCGTTCGCCACCGTGCAGGAGAGCTACCTGGCCACCCGCCGGATCGAGCCGGGCCGCTTCCACGCCATCGAGCACCTGGGGGTCCCGCCCGACCCGGTCCAGGTCTTCGAGGAGGCCCTGGCCTGGCTCCTTGACGGGGTCGAGCAGAAGATCGCGCGAATGCAGGCCACCCAGGGCTGACGATCGCTCCTCACACGAACGCCTCACCCCGGAGGAGGCCCTGACCGCCTACACCAGCGGGGTCGCCTTCCAGGCGGGGGCGGAGAACTGCTGGGGGACCCTGCGCCAAGGGGCCTTCGCCGACCTGGTGCGGCTGGACCGCGACCCGCGCCGGGCGGACCCCATGGAGATCGCGAGCGTCACCGAACGCGGTACCTGGCTGTCGGGAACGCGCGTGTTCTGATCCCGTTCCGGCCCCGGCGACGTGTGCTGGACCCGGCGCGTTCGCACGGTGTGTGGTGTCCGTCCCCGTTCGCGCTGCCTGGCCGTCGCCGGTGCGGCGACGGTGGTCAGTGACGGTTACGGCGCAACGCTCCGAACGGTTCACCTGAGAATGTCGGGTAAGGCGGGTGAACCGTTCCGCCCCGGTGTCCGTAACCGCATCCGAACGACTTCGGAAGACGACTCACGACGACGGGGGACCTTCACATGCGTACGACAACGGTGACACTCACGGCCGCCACCGCACTGCTCACACTGACCGCCTGCGGCCTGTTCGGGCAGGACGGTGACGAGGAGGCCGCCGCGGGCGAACCAGCGGTGGAGGCCACACCGGTGGAGGTCGTCCTGGTCGACAGCGAGTTCGGCGAGGTCCTGGCCGACCAGGAGGGGAGGATCCTGTACGGGTTCACCAAGGACAAGGACGCCGAGAGCGTCTGCGAGGACGACTGCATCGCCACCTGGCCCGCGCTGACCGCCTCGGCCTGGGCAGTGCTCGGAGAGGGCCTGGAGGAGGCGCTCCTGGACACCACCGAACGGACCGACGGAGTCACCCAGATTACCTATGGCGAGTGGCCCCTGTACTACTACGTGGGTGACGTCCTGCCGGAGGAGACCAACGGGCAGGGGCTCGACGACGAGTGGTTCGTCATCGCCACGGATGGCTCGCAGATCCGCGAATAGCGTTCCGGGAGCGCGGGAGAACAGAGCGCGGGGTGGCCGCCGCGGCCCCGACCGGACGGCCAAGGCATGGCCCGGTCGGGGTGGTCCTGGGCGGTGTCCAGGGTGCGGGGGTGGTGCCCAGGGTGGGGGAGTCGTAGGGGCCGACCGGAGGGGACGCTGAGGATGTCACACGACAGGTGCGGTGCCCGGATCGCCGGGGCCTACGTCCTCGGCGCCCTGGACACCGATGACGCGGCCGCCGCCGAGCGGCACCTCTCACGGTGTCCCCTCTGCCGGGCCGAGGTCCGGGACCTGGCTGTGGTCAGTACCGCCCTGGAGGGGTTGCCCCTGCGAGAACTGCTGGTGTCCCTGCCCTTCGCCCCCGACCGGGTGGAGGGGCTGGCGCGGCGGACCGTCGAACGGGCTGAGGCCGAGGCACGTGAGAGCGGCCGCCGCGACGACCGCGCCTGAGGTCAGCGCGTGTACCCGCGCCGGTCCAACGCCGCGCGTAGCGCCCGGGCCGCTTTGTACGTACGGGACTTGACCGTGCCCGCCGGGATGCCCAGGGCCTGTGCGGTCTCACGGACACTTTTCCCCAGGTAGTGCACGTACAGGAGGATCTCGCGGTGCTGGGGTGTCAGGTCGCCGAGCGCGTCGGCGACGACCTGCGTCGTCACGACCCGCTCTGTCTCGTCCGGTACTCCGTGGTCCGTCGACGCGTCCTGCTCTACCTCCGAGGGCCGGGAACCGCGCGAGCGGTGACCGTCGATCGCCAGGTGCCGGATGACCGTGAACAACCAGGGGCGCAGCTTCGCGGCGTCGGTGTTGAGCACATCGATATTGCGCCAGGCGCGCAGGACCGCCTCCTGTACGAGGTCCTCCGCCCAGTGGAGGTCGTTCCCCACCAGGGACGACGCGTAGCGCAGGAGCACGCTCCCATGGTGTGCGTAGACCTCCTGAACGAACGCGGAAGCTCGGTGGTGGGGCGAGGCGGTCGCACGGGGCGCAGTCGGTGTGGCTTGGGTCATGCTCTTTGCCGTCAGGGGTTTCTGCTTGGCGGATGTACAGGTCATGGCTGTTTCGGGGCTCCGACTGGACGCGACTCTCGGGAGGGACGTCCGCCATGAAATCGATCCCGGGATAGCTTGTCTGCGTACTCTTCGACACAAGGCCGGACTTTTCTCCGTCCGCTCGCATCGTTCGTGGCGCGCAGCAGCCCTTGTGGGTACCGCCCCTTCCGTCCTCCCCCTGACTCATCACCAAGGTCGTACTCGTCATGTCCGGGACCGCTACCCCCACGTCCTCACGACTTTCCTCGCTGCCCGCACGCTCCGTGCGCTCCCTGGTCTGGAGCCTGCACCTGGCGGCCCCGCTCGCAGGCCTCTGGCTGCTGCTGGCGCGACCACACCTGGACGTGCTGCTCCACCACAACCCCGGGCACTTCTGGCTTGTCCTGGGGGTCTCACTGGTCAACGTGGCCCTGGGGCTGTGGATCCGCTCCGCCGCCAGGCGCCACGGCGACGCACGCCTGTTCCTGGTGTCCCTGGCCTTCCTCTCCTCCGCCGGGTTTCTCGCCGTCCACGCCCTGCTCACCCCGGGGATCCTGGTGGACGGTGCCACCATCGGGTTCGACCTGTCGCACCCGGTGGGCCTGGTCATCGCGTCCGTGTTCGCCTTCGTCTCCTCCCTCGATCTGAACCCTGAGCGGAGTCGGCGGGTGTTCAGGTTCGAACGGCTGCTGTGGGGAGGCCTGGCCGTGCTGATGGTCGGGTGGGCCATAGCCGGTCTGCTCGGCATCCCGCCCCTGCACCTTCCTGACCAGGCGCGCGATGTCGAGGGGCCGATGGTGCCGGTGGCGATCGGCGCTGCCGTGCTGTACGTGGTGGCGGCCTTCCGCTACTACCTGGTGTACCGGCGCGAGACCTCCGCCGTCCTGCTGAGCCTGGTGACCGCGTTCGTCCTGCTGGCCGAGGCGATGGTGACCGTCATCATGGCGGACAAGTGGCACCTGTCCTGGTGGCACTGGCACCTGATGCTGGTCGCCGCCTTCGGCTTCATCGCCTATAGCGCCTACCTCCAGTACCAGCGGGAGGGCACCTCGGTGGGTGTCTTCGACGCGATCGTGCTGGAGGAGACGGCCCAGCGCATCCGGACGGAGTACGAGGACGCCCTGGAGGAGTTCGTCGCCTTCCTCAGCGAACAGGAGAAGGGAGGCCGCAGCTCACCCGCTCAGGCCTCCGCAGCCCTTGCCGAGCGCTTCCATCTCTCCGAGGGACAGGTGAGGGTGCTCGAACGGGCGGCCTCCGCCCTGGCCACCGAACGGGCGACGTCGCGGCGGCTGACCGCCCTGCTCGAGGTCGGCCGCCGCACCAGGGTGGCCGATCAGGACGAGGAGGAGTACCTGCGGTCGGTCCTGGAGGTGGCCCGCCCGGTCTACGGCGACGTGAACGTCAACCTCGCCTCCGGCGGGACGGTCCGGTTGGCGGGCCGCGACTACTCCGTCGCGGAGTGGGACGAGGGCGGACGACTCCGCGAGGGCAGAGTGGCGTACCCTCTGGTCTTCCGCGGCGGAGTCGCGGGTGTCCTGGAGGGGCCCGAGGAACACTCGGGGCCGGTCCCCGCCTCCCTGGGCGGACTGGCCGAACACCTGTCGGTGTCCCTGGAGAACGTCCGCCTCTACCGCGAACTCGGCACCCTGTTCCGCCAGTACATGTCCCCGGACGTGGCCTCGGCGCTGTTGGCCGACCCCGACCAGGCCGCACTGGGCGGACAGGTCCTGGACGTGACCGTGCTCTTCGCCGACCTGCGCGGGTTCACCACCTTCTCCGAGCAGGTGGACCCCGAGCGGATCGTCTCCATGCTCACTCGCTACCACAGCGCCGCCGTGCCGTGCGTACTCGGCAACGGCGGCACGATCGTCCAGTTCGTCGGCGACGCCATGCTCGCCCTGTTCAACGCCCCCGCGCGCCAGGCCGACCACGGTCTACGGGCGGTCCGGGCCGCCCTGGAGATGGGTGAGGCCTTCGAGCGGATCGCCGTGGAGAACCCGGAGTGGCCGCGCTTCCGCATCGGGGTCAACACCGGCCCGGCTCTGGTGGGCAACATCGGCAGCGAGGACCTGCGCGGTTTCAACGCCATGGGCGACGCGGTGAACGTGGCGGCCCGGCTCCAGGAACTGGCGGAACCCGGTCAGATCGTGGTCGGCGACGCCACGCTGCGCTCCCTGGGCGTTCCCGTGGAGAGCCGGGAACTCGGGGACCTGGACATCAGGGGACGGCAGGGAACGGTACGCGCCCACTGCGTCACCGGCCTCCACGAGGAGACACGGCTCAAGGACGCGGGAAGGGGGACCGCGTGACTCGGTCCGCCGACGGGGGAACCGGACCGGACACCGAGTTCTGGAGTGGGCTCACGGGCGAGGAGCGCTCCGCGCTGCGTGCCGCGGGCAGGGTCCGGCGCTGGGACCGGCGCGAGATCGTCTTCCACGAGGGTTCCGCCCCCGACTTCGTCCTGGTGGTGCTCACCGGGCGGGTGAAGGTGTCCTCCCACACCGAGGACGGGACCGAGGCCCTGCTCGCCGTTCGCGGTCCCGGGGCGCTCCTGGGGGAGTTGGGGGTGGTCGACGAGCGGCCTCGTTCGGCCACGGTGCAGACCTTGGAGGACATGACCGGCCTGGTCCTGGGGATGGAGCAGTTCACCGGCTACCTGGAGGAGTACCCGCGTACCGCGCTGATTCTCCTGCGCACGGTGGTCGGCCGGCTCCGGGACGCCGACCGCAAACGGGTCGAGTTCGGCTCCATGGGCGCGGCCCGGAGGGTCGCGGCCAGGCTGGTGGAACTGGCTGACCGTTTCGGCAACCAGTCCGCCGAGGGCCTGCGTGTCGCCCTCCCCGTCTCCCAGGACGAACTGGCCTCCTGGACGGGGGTCTCACGGGCGGCGGTCAACAAGGCCATGGGAGTACTGCGCTCTCATGGCTGGGTCACCACCGGCCGATTGAACATCACGGTCCACGACATGGCCGCCCTGCGCCGCTACGCACGGGAGGGCGGGGCCTGACCAGGTCACCGCCACGATTCCCCTGCCACCGGTTCCCCGTTCCCGCTCCTTCGGCGGAGGAAGCGGGGGACAGGGAGGCGCGTCAGGGCGCGTTGCCGCGGGCCGGGGCGGCCCCGACCGCCTCTCGCTCCTTGGCGGGCGAGGAGGACAAGGCCTCCTCCTGGTAGAAGATGTCGATGTCGACCTCCTCCCCGCCGACGGTCAGCGTGTCCCACTGCCCGCCGCCCACCAGGGAACGCAGGGTCGTGTCGTCCAGGCCCTCCAGACGCGCGCGCAGGTCCGCGTCGTCGGGCATGCCCGCGATACGCGCAGAAAGCCTCGACCGGATCGATCCCATCCGCTCGAGCAGAGTCTTCACGTCCGCCTCCCGGTCCCCGTCCTGCGCCGCCATGCTCCGGGCGATCCCGGCCTTGATCGTGTACGCCGCCCCTTCCTGGTCGGTGTTGACCATCGCCTGCCAGGCGCGGCTCTTGTGCCGGTACTGGAGCATGGACATGACCGCCTCGTGGCGAGTGAAGTCCGCGTCGCGCAGCGGCCGCCCCTTCCAGGTGCTGCTGAGTGAACGCGCCAGGGAGATGGCCGAGGCCAGACCGCTGTTGAGGCCGCGTCCGGGCCAGAAGTGGATGGCGTTGGCGGCGTCCCCGAGGAGGAATCCGTAGGTGGACGGCGAGGACGGTGTGGCGGGGCGGAGCTGGGCGCTGAACCGCGGCTGCTGCACCATGCTCAGCCGGAAGGCGGTGACGGCGCTGAGGTTCTCCTCGGCCACGCCGAAGAAGGCGAGCCCCTCCCGCACGCGCTTCCACAGGGCCGAGCCCTTGACCAGGGCGGGCAGGAACAGCGAGCTGTGCGTGGAGCAGGAGAAGTCGCCGTGACCGTCACGCGTCATGACACACGGGCGCGAGGCGATGCACTGTTCGAACACCTGCCGGACCGGGTCGATCCCGACGACCTCCCGCGCCTCCTCGTCGGTGAGGCGCATGTTGAGGAAGCCCTCGCCGCGTAGGGAGTTGAGCAGGAAGCGGTTCTGCGCCACGGTCAACAGGACGGTCGTGGCGTCCGACAGGTCCGAGCGCACGCGCAGGCCCAGGACGATGTCCTCGACCTGTTCGCCGTCCAGGGAGTAGATCGAGGGGTCGGGGCGGCCGAACCGGTCGGCGAAGTGCTCGCGGGTTCGAGACCGCGAACCGTCGCAGATCGCGAGCACGTGGCTGCGCTCCAGGGCGCCCTGCTGCTGGGCGGCGTCGAAGCGGCCGGGGACGAGCCTGATGCGTTGGCTCTCGTTGGCCATCTCCAGCAGGACGTCCTCGACGTGGGAGATACGGATGTTGCGCGGCCCGTACCCGCGGATCGAGTCGGCACCCGAGGGCCACATCTCGGTGTAGGAGCCGGGGGTGAACAGCCGTTCCTGGATCTGCTCGGAGAGGTTCAGGAACTGGCGGCTCTGGACGGTCACGACCTGCTGGCGCCGGACGTTGCCCTGCTTCAGGTCCTTCCACACGACGCGGGACCCCTCACGGGTCCAGCGTCCGTCGTGGACGGTGACGGCGACCTGGGGGCCGATGAGGTGTTCGAGGAGGAGGGCGAAGGCCAGTCCCACGGGGCCGCCGCCCGCTACCGTGACGTTCAGGACGGGGCCCTTCGCCACGGAGGGCCGGACGAACATCTGGGTCATCGGGAAGTCCGCCACGGTGTCGGCGACCTGGGCAGTCTCCCAGCTGAACGTCTCGTCGCCGATCGTCATGAGGTCACCGGGCCGCAGGACCCGGTGGTGCACCTCGTCGCCGTTGACCCTGGTCCCGTTGCTGCTTCCGCGGTCGCGCAGGACGTGGTCGTCTCCCTCACGGACGATCTCCGCGTGGAAGCGTGAGGCCAGTTGGCTGGCGACCACCACGCTGTTCTTCTTGTGCCTCCCGAAGGTGACCGGGCTTTCGCCGAACAGGAACC
This sequence comes from Nocardiopsis metallicus, assembly GCF_014201115.1. Taxonomy (GTDB): domain Bacteria; phylum Actinomycetota; class Actinomycetes; order Streptosporangiales; family Streptosporangiaceae; genus Nocardiopsis; species Nocardiopsis metallicus. The sequence goes on along the minus strand of NZ_JACHDO010000001.1, from coordinate 2,064,485 downwards.
GCTGTCCGGCGCGGGGACCTTCGCGACCGACGATTTCGAATGTCATGGACCGGCCTCCTCCGCAGGTGAGGGATTCCGCCCCGGCGGCCGGGCCGGCCAGTGGGGCGCTCTCAACAGGTACACGGATGGCAGTCCGTTTCGGTTCACTCTGTTCTCTTTTTCGTTTTCTCTTGAGCCATGGTGTCCCTGGATAGACGTACATCAGTATGTCTGGGCAATGTCTTGTCAATGCGGGATCAGAACGGTCGCGGTGGTCGTGTCGACCGGGGCCGGGGCCACGCCGTAGACCAGGGCGTTGAGCACGAGGTGGGCGCGGATGATCCGGAAGGGCTCGCGAAGAATGATCATGGGTTCGGCTTCCGTCCTCGGTGTCGGTGACCCGTTCTGGCCCTTCGACCGACATTGCGCACCGTGTCCTCGGGGCAGGGCCGGGCCCGGACCGGATAATTGCCCCTGCCCCGGGCCAGGGCGGTGACGGCGGCGCGCCCTGACCGCGGGGGCCGGACTCAGCAGCGGGATCAGGTCCCGAGGTGGTCGGCCAGGGCGGCGAGCAGCCGGTCGACGTCCTCCTCCGACACGTACGGCGCCATGCCCACGCGCAGTCCGGCGTCGTCGTCCAGCCCCAGCCGGGCGAAGGTCTCGTAAGCGTAGAAGCTCCCGGCGGGGGCGAGGACGTCGCGCTCGGCCAGGGCCCGGGAGACGTCCGCGCTGCGCAGTCCGGGGAAGGTCATGAACAGGGTCGGCGTGCGATCGGCCGCCCGTGAGTGCGGGACCACGTTGTCGCCGAGGGCGGCCAGCCCCGCCTCCACCCGCTCGCGCAGTGCCCGTTCGTGCGCGGCGACCTTCCCGTGCGCGGTGATCAGACGCGTCCGTCGCGAGGGGCCGGCCGGGGCCAGATCGGCGAGGACCTCCACGGCCTCGGCCGCCCCGGCCATGATCTCGTAGGGGAGGGTGCCGAACTCGAAGCGCTCAGGCACGTCGTCGGTGGAGGGCACCAGCTTGTCCGGCCGGATCGTCTCCAGCAGCGCGGGGGCGGCGGCCAGCACCGCGCAGTGCGGGCCGAGGAACTTGTAGGGCGAGCACACCAGGAAGTCGGCGCCCATACCCCGCAGATCCACGATTTCGTGCGCGGCGAAGTGAACGGCGTCCACGTACACCAGCGCGCCCACCGCGTGCGCGCGGTCGGCGATGGTCCGCACCGGCGGCTGCGTGCCGAGCAGGTTGGACGCGGCGGTCACCGCCACCAGCCGGGTGCGTTCGTTGACCACCTCGTCCAGGTCGGACAGGTCCAGCTCGGACGTCCGCGGGTCCAGGTCGATCCACCGCACGGTCGCGCCCGCCCGCTCGGCCGCCTGGATCCAGGGCCGGACGTTGGAGTCGTGGTCCAGCCGGGTGACGACCACCTGGTCGCCCGGCCCCCACCCCTGGGCCAGGTGCCGCGAGAAGTCGTAGGTCAACTGGGTGGCGCTGCGCCCGTAGACGATCCCTGAGGGGTCCGCGCCCAGGAGGTCGGCGTAGGCGCTCCGGAAGGCGTGGACGGTCTCTTCGGCGTTGGTCTGCGAGACCAGGGAGCCACCCCGGTTGGACAGGGGACCGGTCAGGGTGCGGGCGATGGCCTCGCCCACCCGCGTGGGGGTCTGGGTGCCCCCGGGGCCGTCGAAGTACGCGATGCCGGATGTGAGCGAGGGAAAGCCGGACCGGAACGAGTCGAGGTCGAAGGCGGGCAAGGGGACTCCTTCAGTGCGCGGATCTGGACGGGCGGGGCCGGGGCCCGCGCCCCAGATTGGCATACCACCGACCCGGGTCGGCGGATGCGTTTGACGAATGGTCGAGATTAGCCGACCATACTGTGATAGCCGACCATTCGACTTCTGCCGACCGACGGAGTGCCCCCTGTGACGGAAACACCCGACTACGAACTCGCCGATTCCCTGGAACTGTCCACCCCCGAGCAGTACCGGGCTCTGTTCGAGGACACGCGTACCGAGATCGTCATGCTGCTGCTGGAACGCGCCGCGACCACCTCGGAACTGGCCGAGTCGCTCGGCCGCCCCAAGGGCACCGTGGGCCACCACCTGAAGGTGCTGGAGGAGGCCGGGCTGGTGCGCGTGGTGCGCACCCGCAAGGTGCGGGCCCTGGAGGCCAAGTACTACGGGCGTACCGCGCGCACGTTCTACTACCAGGCGGTCAACGAGGCACGCGGGCTGAGCCAGCGCACCCTCGCCGACGTCTCCGCTGAAATCACCCAGCTGCCCGCCGAGCTCGCCGACCAGGTCAACGTCAATCTCCGTTACGCGCGCATCCCCGCCGACCGGGTCGCGGAGTGGAACGAGCGCGTGGGCGACCTGCTCGTGGAGTTCGGCACCCAACCGCGTTCGGGGGAGACCACCTACGGTCTGGCGATCGCGCTCTACCCGACGGGTCGGAGCTCGCTGCCCGAGTCCGAGGGACCTGCCCCCGAGGACCGCCCCGAGTCCGAGGGCCGCGAATGAGCGACACCGCAACCACCGCCCGGCCGCGGCTGGGCCGCGACTACTGGAAGCTGCTCTCCGCCACCGGGATGACCAACCTGGGGGACGGGCTCATGACCGTCGCCGTGGTGTGGCTGGCCTCCGCCCTGACCCGCGACCCCCTGCTCATCGCCCTGGTCGCCCTCACCACCCGGCTGCCCTGGCTGCTGTTCTCCCTGCCCGCCGGGGTGATCACCGACCGCTTCGACCGGCGTCTGCTGGTGGCCTGGATGGACGTGGGCCGGTTCGTCGTGGTCGCCGCCTTCGGGGTGCTCGTGCTGGTCGCCGAGGACGGGCTGCCCACCCCCGAACAGCTGGCCTCCGGTGAGGGAGCCCCCGCCTCGGCCACACTGCTGCTCATCGGCCTGTACGTGATGTCGTTCCTGGTCGGCTGCGCCGAGGTGGTCCGCGACAACGCCGCCCAGACCCTGCTGCCCGCCGTGGTGGACCAGCGCCTGCTGGAGAAGGCCAACGGCCGGCTGTGGGGCGTTGAGGTGACCACCAACCAGTTCGTCGGGCCGCCGCTGGCCGGGGTGCTCATAGGCCTGGCCCTGACGGTCCCGTTCCTGTTCAACGCAGGTCTGCTCGCGGTCAGTGCCGCACTGCTGTTCACCCTGGCCGGTACCTACCGCCCCCGCGGCGCCGAGGCCGGCACGGGCCGGATCGCCTGGCGGGCCGAGATCGGCACCGGCTTCCGGTGGCTGTGGAGCCACCCGGTGCTGCGGGCCCTGGCGCTGCTGCTGGGCGCGCTCAACCTGGCCTCCGCCATGGCCTTCCCGCTGATGGTGCTCTACACCCAGGACGTGCTCGGCCTGTTCGAGGGCTGGCAGTTCGGGCTGATCCTGACCGGCGCGGCCGCCGGTGCGCTGGGCGGATCGCTGCTGGCCGAGCGGATCATCGCCGCCCTCGGCGAGGGGCGCTGCCTGCTCGGTTCCATCGTGGTCCTCGGCCTCGGCTTCGCGGTCCTCGGCGCGCTGCCCGTCACCCCCGTCGTGTGGCTGTCCGGTGTGGTGAGCGGGGTGGCGATCGTGGTGTGGAACGTCATCACGGTCTCGCTGCGCCAGCGGATCATCCCCGACCACCTGCTGGGCCGGGTCAACTCGGTCTACCGGTTCTTCGGCTGGGGCACCCTGTCCGTGGGCACCCTCCTGGGCGGGCTGCTGGTCGCCGGACTCGAACCGGCCCTGGGCCGGGAATGGGCGCTGCGCCTGCCGTTCCTGTTGGCCGGGGCGGTGCACCTGCCCCTGCTGCTCTTCGCCTGGAGCCGGGTGAACGGGGAGAAGATGACCCAGGCCCGGGCCGAAGCTCTTGAGCGGACCTGAGCCCGAGCCCTCTTCCTGACCAGGGCCCTCAGCCCCGGATCGCGCTCACCAGGCCGGCGGCCAGGTGCGCGCGCTCGGCCATCGAGTCCACCATCAGGTACTCGTGGTCGGCGTGCGCGCCGCCGCCGACCGCACCCAGGCCGTCCAGGGTCGGCACCCCCAGCGCAGCGGTGAAGTTCCCGTCGCTGCCGCCGCCGACCGCCACACCCTCGACGCCGGGCAGCAGCTTTCGGGCGTGAGCCAGCAGTTCCCCGGCCACCTCCGGGGGCATCGGCGGGCGGTTCACCGAACCGCTCACTGTGATCCGGGCCCCGTCCAGGTGCGGGGTCAGGGCCGCGAAGGCCGCCTCGACCCGGGCGCGCTCCGTGTCGCTGGCGACCCGCACGTCCACGGTGATCGACGCCTTCGCCGGGACCACGTTGTCCGTGGTCCCAGCGAAGGCCACCGTCGGTGTCACGGTCGTGCCGGCCTCCGGGCGGTTCAGCGCCGCGATGTCCAGTACCTGGCGGGCCGCCTCCACCAGGGCGTTCACCCCCGCCTCGGGCTCCAGGCCCGCGTGCGAGGCCCGGCCGTGCACCGTCACCTCGAAGGTCCCGCAGCCCTTGCGGGCGACCTTCAGGTGTCCGCCCTCGGCCGCGCCCTCGAAAACCAGGACCGCGCCGCAGGCTCGTGCCCGCTCCTCGATCAGCGCGCGCGAGTGGTGCGAGCCGACCTCCTCGTCGGCGGTCACCAGGAACTCCACCCCGGTCAGGTCGCCCAGGGCCGCCAGGCCGTGCACGGCCTGCACCAGCCCGCCGAGCATGTCGTACACCCCGGGGCCGGTGGCGCGCCCGTCCGCCACCCGGAAGGGGCGCCGCTCCAGGGTGCCGATCGGGAACACCGTGTCGTGGTGTCCCAGGACCAGTACCCGGGGCTCGCCCCCGCCCGACCATCGCACGTGCGGGCCGGCCGGGCTCGCGACGAGTTCCGCCCGTCCGCCCAACCGGTGTTCGATCATCGACGCCACCGCCTTGGCCGACCTCTCCAGGGCGGCCAGGTCACGTGAGGGGGACTCGGTCTCCACGAGCGTCCGCAGGTCCTCCAGCATCGCGTCGACGCTCACGCCGACACCTTCGTGCTTGTCCATGCCGACAGGCTACGGGCGCGCGCCCTCGCGGATCGGGAGCGGGGAGGTGGGTTTGGTGACGCTGATGGTGAAGGTGGTCTCGATGGAGGAGATCGCCGGGATGGCGCGGAGCTTGGTGCGCATCAGCTCCTCGTAGGCGGCGAACGAACCGGCGGCGACCTTCAGCAGGTAGTCGTGGTCGCCCGCGAGCAGGTAGGCCTCGATGACCTCCGGGATCTCCCGGATCGCCTCCTCCACCCGCTCCACCACCCCGGTGCCGTGCGAGTCCAGGCGCAGCCGAACGAACGCGGTGATGTCGAGCCCGACCGCGGTCGGGTCCACCACGGCGGTGTACTTGTCCACCACACCGGACTGCTCCAGGCGGCGCACCCGGCGCAGACACGGGGACGGGGACAGCCCCACCCGGTCGGCCAGTTCCTGGTTGCTGATCCGCCCGTCGCTCTGGAGTTCGTGCAGAATCCGCAGATCAATCTCGTCCAATGCGTTCATATGGCAGATTCTGCCAATATCGTCGTTCTGTAAGCAATAATTTGCAATCGTCAGTCTCGGTGTTTTCCGTACCGTCGCTCCTATGAGCAGACCAACCGGCGCCCCTTCCGCGCTCGCCAGCACCCCTTCGCTCGCCGTCGGGCTGGCCGCGATGGCGGCGACCGTGGTGCTGTGGGCCGGGTTCGCCCTGAGCATCCGCGGGATCGGTGCCTCCGACCTCACCGCCCTGGACACCGCCTTCCTCCGCTTCCTCACCCCGCTGATCGTCCTCGCCCCCTGGATCCCCCGAGCCCTGCGCCGCGTGCGCCGCGAACGCAAGGGCGTCCTGGCGGCGCTGTGCGTCGGCGCCGGGCTCCCGTACTTCCTCATCGCCGCCTGGGGCGGATCCCTGACCAGCGCCGCGCTGGTGGGGATCGTGATCCCGGGGACGGTGCCGCTGTTCGTCACCGTGCTGGCCTTCGGGCTCTGGCGGACCCGGGCCCGTCCCGCCCAGTTGGGCGCGCTGGTGCTGATCGTCCTGGGTGTGGCGGTGACCGTGGTGGCCGCCACCTCCCCGGACCGGGTCGCCGGGGTCGCTGTCCTGCTCTGCGCGGGACTGGTGTGGTCGGTGTACACCCTGGCGCTGCGCGAGACCGTGCTTGACCCGGTCAGTGCGGCGATCGTGCTCTGCGGTCCCTCCGCCCTGCTGTCCGGGGCGCCGATCCTGCTCGGCCTGGTCCCCTCCTCCCTGCCCCGGGGAGCCGCCCTCGGCGACGTCCTGACCTTCATCGTCGTGCAGGGAATCGGCGTGGGTGTGCTCGCCGCCCTCTGCTACGCCATCGCCATCCGCGGCCTCGGCGGTCCGGTCGCCGCGACCCTGGGCGCGCTCAGCCCGGTGCTGACCCTGCTCCTCGCCGTGCCGCTGTTCGGCGAGCCGGTCACCGTCGCGACCACGGTCACCCTGCTGCTGGTGCTGACCGGCGTGGTCGCCTTCAACCTCCTGGCCGCCCGGCCCGCACCACCGAGCCCGCCGTCTCCGCCCGACCTGCCCCGCACCCCGGCCGCGGGCCGCCGACCCGAACTGGAGCCCTCATGCTGATGCCGTCCATGCGCGCCCCGCGCACCGACCCCCTCTGGCAGCTCACCGCCGCCTGCGACGCGGACCGGCGCCCGCAGCGCCTGGACCTCATCGTCGGCGTCTACCGGGACGACACCGGCGCCTCCCCGGTCTTCGGCGCCGTCGCCGAGGCCGAACGCCGCCTCGCCGAACGCGCACCCTCCAAGGAGTACCTGGGCCCGGCGGGCAACCGCCCCTTCAGCGCCGCGCTCACCGAACTGCTCTTCCCCGCCGAACAGGTCCGCGACCGCACGCTCGCGGTCCAGTCGGTCGCCGGAACCGGGGCGCTGCGGCTGCTGGCCGAACTCCTCGCCGAGACCGGGCCCGACCGGACCGTGCACCTGGGCACCCCCGCCTACCTCAACCACCGCACGATCCTGCGCACCGCGGGGTTGCGCGTACGCGAGTACCCGATGCTGCTGCCCGACGGCCGCCCCGATCCCGACGCCGCCCTCGCCGCGATCGCCGGCGCAGCCCCCGGCGACGTGCTCCTGCTCCAGGGGTGCTGTCACAACCCCACCGGTACCGAGATGCCCGTACAGCGCTGGGAGGAGCTCGCCCACGCGATGGCCGCGCGCGGGGTGGTCCCCTTCATCGACCAGGCGTACTTCGGCCTGGGCGACGGGCTCGACGCCGACCTGGCGGGCATGCGCCGCATGCTCGAAGTCCTGCCCGAAGCGGTCGTCGCCGTCAGCGCCTCCAAGGCCTGGGGCCTGTACAACGAACGCACCGGCTGCGCGATCGTCGTCTCCGACGACCCCGCCCGCCGGGCGCACGCCTACAGCGTCCTGGAGACCGTCGCCCGCGCCGGCTACTCCCAGCCGCCGGACCACGGCGCGCGCATCGTCCACGAGATCCTCACCGGACCCGGCCTGCGCATGCGCTGGACCGACGAACTCGACGCCATGCGCGAGCGCCTGAGCGCCCTGCGCACCGCCCTGGCCGACGCCCTCGCCCACCGGACCGGAACCGCGGACTTCGAGCCGCTCCGCGAGCAGCGCGGCCTGTTCCTGCGCCTGCCCCTGACCGAAACCCAGATGGGCCTGCTGCGCCAGGACCACGCCGTCCACGGCCTGCCCTCGGGCCGGATCAACCTCGCCGGGATCCCCGCGCACCGCGTCGACCGCGTCGCCGACGCGGTCAGTAAAGTTCACCTGGCAGATCGCGCCGTGTCGTACTCCCGCTGAAGGGGGCCGCGGCGATACTCGACCCATGCTCAGCGGATTCCTCGAACGTGTCCTGCCCGCCTCGCAACGGCGTACGCCGGACGAGCTGGCCCAGGACCTCGACCTGTCGGTCGGCGACAGCCGGGCCAAGAGGTCGGCGTTCTGGACGATGCTGACACTGTCGTCGGTCATCGCGGCCGGCGGGGTGCTCACCGACTCCACCGCCACGGTGATCGGAGCCATGATCATCGCACCCCTGTCGACCCCGATCATGGGGATCGCCCTGGACATCGTCCGCCAGAGCCGGACCGGTGCTGTTCGGACGGTCGTGCTCGGCTGTCTGCTGGTGGTCGGCGTCGGGTTGCTGTTCTCCCTGGTGGTGCCGGGCGGCTACGACCTGCTCCAGAACGCGCAGGTCTCCGGGCGGACCTCGCCCGGGCTCATGGCTCTGGTCGCGGCGTTGGCGACCGGAGCGGCCGGGGCCGTGGGGCTGGCCCGCCGGGACGTCGCGGCGGTGCTTCCGGGCGTGGCCATCGCCATCTCGTTGGTTCCGCCCCTGGTGGTGGCGGGGGTCTGCCTGGGCAAGGCCGACCTGTGGCAGGCGGCGGGGGCGCTCGTGCTGTTCCTGTCCAACCTTCTCGCGCTGGTGTTCGCGGGGATGGTGGTGTTCGCGGCCTCCGGTTACGGCAAACCCCGGGAGCACCGGAACAGGCGGGCCGCGCGCAGGGCGTACCTGGCCCTGGGGTTGTTGTTCGCGGCCGTGTTCGTACCCCTGGCGGCCAACACGGCCGCCACCGTGCTGATCACGGTGTGGACCAACCGGGTCGAGGACGCGGCCGACCGGTGGCTGTCCGGACAGCCGGACTCCTCGGTGACGAGTGTGCGGCTGGTATCGAGGACCATGCACGTCGAGGTCCTCGTCGATGAGTCGGCGCCCTCGACGGACGATCTCCTGGCGGACCTGCGGGGCCGGATCCCCGCCCAGTTCCACGTGGTGGTGGACACGACGGCCGGTCAGCGTGTCGACGCCGGTCCGGTCGGAGGGTGAACCTCTCCGGTGAGGACCGTCATCTCCTCGAGCCCTTGCGCTTGCGGCGTTCCGAAGGGCGCAGCAGCAGCCCGATGGCCAGACCGACACAGACCGACACGGCCAGGGTGCCCCACAGCGGCGCCGTCAGGGAGATGAACAGGAGCTGGATCTCGGTCACGTCCCGGTTCTGGGTCACGAAGACGACCGCGACGACCAGCAGGCCCAGCGCCACCCACACACGGGGTGGGACCGAGGCTACGGAGAACCCCTTCGTGGACGTGCTGTCTCCGGACACGGCCTCTTCCCGCGGTGTGGGTGCCGTCATCGGATCGCCTCCTGCTCACAGAACCGTGGAATCAGCCGCCCGGAATGGTGGACCCCGCTCCGGCTGACCCGCGGTGCTCCCTTGCAGGCCCTCGCCTGCTCGGACAGCATTCCCCGGTCCGGGCACCGTCGAGGGCAGGCCGTGTCCAAATGTCGGCCCGGATTCGACAGGTGCGCACCCGTGCCCGGGCCGAAGGGGAACGAGGGCCCGAAGCGGGGGAGGGCGTTGAGCGGATCCGCCGTTTCATGGCCAACGCCGAGGCCGTGACCCACCCGGACACCACATCGGTGGACGCGCTCCGCGACTCACGGAGTGATGACGAAGAGAGGCCGAGGGCCCTGCCGCAAGGAGTGACACGGCCCTCGCCCTTTTCGGTTCCGGTTACGCGGAGACCTCGACCTTGTCGCGGGTACCCCACTGCGCGGTCCGACCGCAGGTGAGCATGGAGTCGTCGTTCATCTGCATGGGACGACCCATGAAGCTCTCGTTCTCGTACACCCCCGCGGCGTTCCGGACCAGGTGGGCCCGGTAGAAGGCCAACGTTCCCGAGTTGATGGTGACCCTGCGCATGACCGACTGCGCACTGCGCAGCCCTCGTGTGAACGGCAGGTAGAGCAGACCGGTCATCCGGGTCAGCAGGTTGGCGTCCCGGTTGAGCACGATGACGTGCCCGGCGACGGAACGCACCCGGGGATCGGCGAAGGGCGCCAAACCCTCCCGGACGGCGTGCCGGTCCATGACCGAGTCGCTGTCGAGCGTGGCGAAGATGTCCGCGTCGTCGTCGGCGAGGACGCGCACCTGCGCGAACCGCTTGCCCCGGTTGGGCGTGCGGTCCCACGTGGCGGTGGCCCCGGCCTCGGCGGCCCTGCGCAGGAACGCGTCGCGGATTCCGGCGTAGTCGACCACCGCCCCGGTGTCCGGATCGTGGGAGCCGTCGTCGACGACCCTGACCCGGTCCACCTTCCGGCTCTGTTCGAGTGCCGACCGCAGACACATCTCCAGGACCCGCGGGTCCTCGTTGTAGACGGGGATCTGCACGGTGACGAACAGTCGGTCGAGTGCCTCCCGCTGGTCGGCGGTGATCCGGAAGGGACGTTCGAACCAGGCCAGGGGAACCCACCACAGGAGCGCGAAGCACGCCAACCAGACCATGCCCAGGTTGGCTTCGGCTCCGATCCCGTGGCGGATCATGACGATGAGGTGAAGGGCCCCGGGACAGGAAGCCGCACAGGGCCAGAGCCCCGAGAGCGGCGACCACTCCGGGGCGCACACAGCGAGCCCGTGGAAGTTCGTCGAGTTGGCGGCTCACTACTGCGTCGGCCCCACCCCGGAGCGGAAGGAGAACCGGATACAGGCCGTGCCCACCAGTGTGAGAAGCAGGCCGATGGCGATGATCCACAGGTGTCCGGTGGCGAAGCCGGTGACGGCCAGGGTGGCTCCGGAGTCGGCCGCTGGTCCGTAGGGCATTTGATCACTCTCCGTTTCTTTTCGCCAGTCAGGATGACAGGGAGTGATGAGTGTTGGTTCTTGGGCCAGGAAAGGTCGATCACAGGTACGACCAGGAGGTGGTCGATGACGCTGAACGTGACCGCCACGAATCCGGATGGTCCGGTTTTCGGGAGGGGCCGTGCGCCTGCTGGGCCCTGGCCTCAGCCGCCTGCCCTGGTGCTGCCTGAGCCTTCCTGGGCGGGCTCCTCCCGGGCGCCTTCGTGCTCGTCCCCGGACTGCGGGTGCGCGGTCGGCCGGTTGCGCAGCAGAGCCGCCAGCACGGCCGCGACCGGGGTGGCCAGGAACAGGCCGGCGATGCCGCCGAGGATGCCGCCGATGGTGAGGGCGATCAGCACCACGGCCGAGGGCAGTTCCAGCGCCCGGCCGTAGATGCGCGGCGCGAACACGTTGCTCTCCAGCTGCTGCACGATGATGACCGCGGCGAGCACGACCAGCGCGATGATCCAGTTCTCGGTCACCAGGGCGACCAGAACCGCGATGAGCCCGCTCAGGAAGGCCCCGATGATCGGTAGGAACGCGCCGATGAACGTCAGCACGATCAGCGGGATGGCCAGGCTGGTGTCGAGGACGATGAGCAGCACGATGCCGATACCCACCGCGTCGAACACACCTACCAGCGCCACCCCCCGGATGTAGTTGCCCATCACGTCGTAGGACACCTGTGCGGAGTGGCGCAGGGTCGGGCGGGACCGGGGCGGGAACAGGCCGGCGACCCAGTCCATGAGCTTGTCGCCCGAGTGCACGAAGTAGATGGTCAGGACGATGATCAGCACGATCCCGAGTACGACGCGGGTCACGGCGGTGGTCGCTGTCCACGCACCGCTGAGGATCTGGTTGCTGTTCTCGGTGATCAGGGACTGCACCTGGGCCCAGGCGTTGTTGATCGCGTCGGTGAGCAGCGCCGGGTCCAGGCCGAAGGGCAGGTCCATGGTCTGGAGCTGGGTGACGGCGCGGTTGACGCTGTCCACGAGGGCGTCGAAGCTGGCGACGGCGGGGGTCACGATCAGGGTGACCGCCCCGCTGTAGACGATCAGGGCGACCAGCAGGGTGAGCACCGTCGACGTTCCGCGGCCGAACCCGCTCCGTTTGATCGGGTTCGGCCGGCGAAGCCAGTTGGCCAGGGGCATCAGCAGGGCGGTGAGGAACACCGCGATGATCATCGGGAGGGTGACCACCGCCAGGTAGGTGAGCGCGTAGACCAGCAGGCCCGCCAGCACACCGATGACCAGCAGGCGCCAGGCCGCGTCACTGATCACCCGCAGCAGGTCACCGGCGCGCGCGTCGTCCTCGGTCTCCTGTTCGGCCTCGGCCCCCTGCTGCTCGGCCTCCTGCCGGGCGTCGCGCTCGGCGCGTGCCCTGCGGGCGGCGTTCCACTTGTTCACAAGGGAGCCGACCCCTGGCCACTGGGATTGCACATCTACTCCGTTCCTCGGGCGCGTGAGCGTTCCTCACGCGCCCCTGGTGTGGCCGCCGCTCGCCTTGACGAGGTCGGCCGCCTTCTCCGCTGCCATGATCGTGGGCGCGTTGGTGTTGCCCCGCGGCACGGCCGGGAACACCGAGGCGTCCACGACCCGCAGGCCCTCCACGCCGAAGACGCGCAGTTGGGGGTCGACCACCGTGCCGATGGCACAGGTTGATGTTGGGTGGTACAGAGTCTGGCCGGATCGCCGTGCCCAGGCCAGGAGGTCAGCGTCCAAACCCCCGGTCGGCGTGTCGCCGAACGGCCCGGTGATGAGGTCGGCCAGGGCTGGTTGGGCGGCGATCTCCAGGGCGATCCGGATCCCGGCGAGCAGGCTGTCCCGGTCCTGCCGGGTGGTCAGGTAGTTGTGCGTGATCCGGGGCGCGGCGTCGGGCCTGGCCGAGCGCAGTGTCACCGCGCCCCGGCTGGTCGGTGCCAGGACACACGGCCCGAAGGCGAAACCGTGCTCGGTCGCGGCGCCCAGCCCTTCTTGATGGAACAGCACGTTGGCGGCGTGGAACTGCAGGTCGGGGGAGTCCAGGTCCTCCCTGCTGCGGAAGAACCCGCCGGTCTCGCCGATGTTGGAGGTCAGCGGTCCGCGCCCCTCGTTCTGCAGCAGCGCGGCGTTCTCCGGGGTCGGTGCCGCGAGCAGCGACGCGACGTCGGTACGGAAGTTCAGCAGCGCCATGTAGTGGTCCTGGAGCCCCTGGCCCACCGGAAGGTCGCGCACCACGTCGATGCCGAGGGCCGCCAGGGCGGCCGCGGGCCCGATCCCGGACAGCATCAGCAGCTTCGGGGACCCGTAGGCGCCCGCGCTCAGGACCACCTCGCGTTCGGCGCGCGCCATCTCGACGGTGCCGTCCCGTTCCATCTCCACACCGACGGCCCGGCCGTTCTCGATCACCACGCGGTGGGCCGTGGCCGAGGGGAAAACGGTCAGGTTGGGGCGTTCCAGGGCCGGGTGCAGGTAGGCCACAGAAGCGCTGCACCGCAGACCGCCGCGCTGGGTGAGCTGGTAGCGGCCCACCCCGAACTGGGTTCGGCCGTTGAAGTCGTCGTTGGCCGGGTACCCGGCCTGTTCGGCGGCCCGGACGAAGGCCGCGGGCAGCGGGTGCCCGGACCGGCCGTCGCTGACGGTCAGCGGTCCGCCAACCCCGTGGAACCGGTCCTCGCCGCGCTCGTTGTCCTCCGCCCGCCGGAAGTACGGCAGGACGTCGGCGTAGGCCCAGCCCTCGGCCCCGTCCCGGGCCCAGCGGTCGTAGTCGGCCCAGTCGCCCCGGATGTAGATCATCGCGTTGATCGAGCTGGAACCGCCGAACACCCGGCCTCGGGGCAGGTAGGCGCGCCGTCCGTCGATGCCCGGCTCGGGCTCGGTGTCCAGGTCCCAGTCCAGGCCGGACTTGAACAGCTGCGGAAAGGCGGCGGGGACGTGGATCTCCTGCGCGTGGTCGGGGCCGCCCGCCTCGATCAGCGCCACCCGGACGTCGGGGTCCTCGGACAACCGCGCCGCGAGCACACAGCCCGCGGATCCGGCGCCGACGATGATGTGGTCGTACGTACTGGTCATGCGCTGAGCGTTCCTTCTGCGGAGGGGGGTAGCCGTCGGTCGTTCGACGGGGTCAGGACGCGGGTGAGGAACTCGATCTGGTCGGCCAGCACCCGCAGCTGCCACGGTCCGTCGTAGACGTCGAAGTGGCCGAGCGGGTACTCACGCAGATATGCCCAGCGGCCCGCCTTCGAAGCGGCCCGGCGGGCGGCCGCGGGCGGAGCGACAAGGTCCTTGGTCCCCACCTGTATCAGCAGCGGACACCGCACGAACCCGGCGAAGAGCGTCGGCCGGTTCGGCCCCACCCGTAACGCGGCTCGGGCACGCACCGCGTTGATCCAGGTGGGACCCGCCATCGAGGCGATGATCCGCTCGGCGTCCGGGGTGGTCATGACCGCACTGGACCCGGGCGGGCCCACGATCGGCACATGGTGCGGCCGCCCCCGGGCCAGGGAGCGCGCGGCGTCGCGCAGCCCGTGCCCGGCCAGGCGCAGCAGCCGCCCGAACCCCGCGTGCCGCACCACGTGCGCCAGGGTGGCCAGCCCGTCCACGGCGGGTGTCAGCGAGACCACCGCCGCCACACCCCGGTCGCGCGCCGCCACCGCCAGTACGTGTCCGCCCGAGTACGACGTCCCCCACAGCACGATCCGGTCGGGGTCGATACCGGTCAGGCCGCGGGCTGCCGCGAGGGCCGCGTGGTAGTCCTGCCGCTGTCCGCGGACCGACACGTCCTGGCGCGGGGTGCCGCCGGAGGCCCCGAAACCGCGGTAGTCGAAGACGAACGCGTCGATCCCCGCTTCGGCGAAGCCCTCCGCGTAGCGCAGGAGCCCCGCGTCCCGGGTACCGCCGAAACCGTGCGCCATCACCACGCACGGCCGCCCTGACGCCGTGGCGAGGCGGTCGCTCACCGCGGGCAGGTGCCAGGCGGCGCATTCGTCGTCGTTCCTCCGGAAAGTGATCTCGCCCCTCTTCATCGGCGGCCCTCCGCGCGGGGGGCCGGTACGGCGGCCGGGGCCGAGGAGAACCGCAGCGCGTCGTCGGCGACCGGACCCCCGCGCAACCTCCGGACGTCCTTCTCGTAGGCCATCTCGACCGTCCACGGGCCCCGGGTCCCAGCCCGCGGGAACGCCCCGATCGCCCGGCGCACGTAACCGGCGCTCAGGTTCATCAGCGGTACCCGTTCCATGGCGGTGTCGGTCAGTACCGGTTGGACGATGTCGTGCCCGTGGGCGTCCATGTGGTCCAGCAGCCGGCAGAAGTGCTCGCAGACCAGGTCCACCTTGAGCGTCCACGACAGGTTCGTGTACCCGAGCGCGAAGACGAGGTTGGGCACCCCGTCGAGCATCATCGCCCTGAAGGCCGTGGTGTCCCGGGGCCGCACCTGCCGCCCGTCCACACTCAGCCGGATGCCGCCGAAGGGCACCATGTTGAGGCCGGTCGCGGTCACGACGAGGTCGGCGGGCAGTTCACGCCCGGATTCGAGCAGCAGGCCGTGCCGGGTGAAGCGCGCGATCCGGTCGGTCACCACCGAGGCACGCCCTGAGGAGAGCGCCTCGAACAGGTCGCCGTCGGGTACCACGCACAGCCGCTGGTCCCACGGGTCGTAGGCGGGGGAGAAATGGGTGTCCACGTCGAAGCCGTGGGGCAGGCGTCTGCGCACGTGGGCGATGAGCAGTTTGCGCATGAAGCCGGGGGTGCGTCGACAGGCCTTGTAGATCCCGCGGGTGAATATGATGTTCCGGCGCCGGATGAGGCGGTGGCCGAGTCGCTCGCCGACCAGCCGCCGCAGCCCGGCGGCCAGCCGGTCCCGGGACGGCATGGAGAAGACGTAGCTCGGCGAGCGCTGCAGCATGGAGACGTGCTCGGCCTCGGGTGCCATCGACGGCACCAGGGTGACGGCGGTGGCACCGCTGCCGATCACCACCACCCGCTTTCCGGTGTGGTCCAGGTCCTCGGGCCAGTGCTGGGGGTGAACCACCCGGCCCTCGAATTCCGTCGCCCCGGGGAAGTCGGGGGTGAATCCGGAGTCGTAGTCGTAGTAGCCGGTCCCCAGGAAGAGGAAGCGGGCGGTGAGGGTGACCGCCCGCGACTCGACGGCGCCCTGCGGGCCGGGCTCCCGCGGGTCGCTGACCTGGGCGGTGACGGTCCATCGCCCCTCGGCCGAGGAGAACTCCGCTCCGACCACCCGGTGGCCGTACCGGATGTGTCGCTCCACCCCGTGCTCGTGCGCGGTGCGGCGCAGGTAGTCCAGGATGCTGTGCCCCTCAGCGATCGCCCTTCGGCGCGTCCACGGCTGGAAGCCGTAGCCGAAGGTGGACATGTCCGAGTCCGAGCGGATGCCCGGATAGCGGAACAGGTCCCAGGTCCCGCCGAGCGAGGCGCGCCCCTCCAGGACGGCGAACGAGGTGCCCGGGCGGCGCGCCCTGAGCTGGCAGGCGGCGCCGATCCCGGAGATCCCGGCCCCGACGATCAGGACGTCGACGTCGGTGTCGGCGAACCGTCCCCGGTCCGCGGGTGTGGCGGTCACCGGTCTCTCCCCTCAGCCGTGGCGGCCAGGGCCGCCTCGATGTTCCGGGCGGCTCTGGCCCCGGTCTCCAGGGCGCCCTCGATCCCGCCCACGTAGACCGGGGCGATGTCGCCGCCGGCGAAGTGGATCCGCCCGTGGGGTTCCCGCACCAGCGGCAGCGCCCCGGTCAGGTCCCCGGGGCGGTGGTGGGCCCACGTGCCCCGGGCGAACGGGTCGCCGACCCAGTCATGGCCTGCGGTCTCCAACACCTCGATGCCGGGGACGAAAGTCCGCAGCGCGGTCTGGACTCCCGCGCGGTCGTCGGCGGCCAGCGACGCGGGATCGGAGACGAAGCAGACGACGAGCGTGTCGCCCTCGTGCCGGTGCTCCACCCGGGCGGTGGTGACGGGGTTCGAACCGAGCGGGGCGAAGGCCCCGAAGGGCTCGATCTCACCCCGGACACGGGCCCAGACCTTGGCGGTGCGTACCGGGTGCCCGCGCTCGATCAGGGAACGTACCGGGGGAGCGGGCTCAGGGGCGATCGCCACCTCGCCCAGGGTGTTCAGGGGCAGCGCCAGCACCGCGTGCCCGGCCCGGAAACGCTCGCCCGCGCGGGTGGTCACGGTGACCCCGCCACCGTCGTCCTCCACCGAGGCGACCGGGGTGGACAGGCGCAGCTCGGCCTTGGACTCGCCGAGCACGGCCTGCACGAGCCGGGTGGTCCCGCCTTCGATCGGCCAGAATCCGGCGGTCTCGAGGAAGGCGCCCCAGTCGCCGAAGGTCGTGGCCGCCCACAGCAGCATCTGGGCCAGGCCCTGCTCGCCGTAGGAGTGCACCAGCGTGGCCATCATGCCGTCCAGGACGTCGCGGTCGTGGGCGGACAGGTCCAGTTCGTCGAGCCGGTCGCCGAGGGTCTGCTTCTCCACGTCGCCGTTGTCGACGAGGCCGGGGGTGAGGGGGAGGGGGAAGCGGTCGCGGGCGTCGGCGAAGTAGCGGGCTGCCAGGGGAGCGGCGATCTCGGCGTACTCCTCCTGGCTGCCGGAGCGCACGGAGCCGTCGGCCAGCCAGTGCACGGTGTCGGCCTCGATCGGCACCTGTAGGGGGATGCCGTGGCGCTGGAGCTCGCGGCACACGTGCGGCTGGGACCAGTGCACGTAGCTGCCGCCGAGCTCCACCGGGTGGCCGAAGGCCTCGCCGGTGTGCGTGCGGCCGCCGACTCGCTCTCGCGCCTCCAGCAGGAGCACCGAGTGTCCTGCCGCTCCCAGGTCCCGTGCCGCGGTGATCCCGGCCAGGCCCGCGCCGATTACCACGACGTCACAGCTGTCGGTCATGACTCTCCGATCTGTCGCTCTCGCCCGCTGCGGCGAGGCGGTCGGTGGGCGTCCTGCCGCCCACGGATAGTAAACTCAATCTCGAATCGAGTTCGAGTTTATGGCACGGTGGTCGGCGCCTGTCAACCACGGAGCGGAGGAGTCATGGGAAGCGGGGGAAAGGGGGAGCCGGGCCCGGTGCTGGTACGATCCCGAATCGTGTTCGAGAAACATCCGACGACCCAGGAGCCGAGCCGCCCGGTGGTACAGCGCCGAGGGGTGCAGCGCAGACGCGCCATCCTGGAGGCGGCCGAGGAGCTGCTCGGCGAACAGGGCTACGAGGCCGCCACCCTCAAGGCGATCGGCGAGCGGGCGGGCATCCCGACCGCCTCCGTATACCACTACTTCGCCGACCGCTACCGGGTCGACGCCGAACTCCTGCGCTACCACGTGGGCGAACTCGACACGCTCATCGGCGCGTCGATGGAGGCCTCCGGCGTGAGTACGTTGTCCGCGGCCGTCGACGCCTTCATCGGCCTGCTCCGGGACTACTTCCGCCGCCACCCGAGCTGCACCGTGCTGTGGTTCGCCGGGCGGCACACCACCCTCGACCAGCTGGTCCTGGAATTCGACCGGGCCCAGGCCGAACGGCTCTGGCGCTTCCTGGTCGAGCACGGGCTCCTCCGGGAGGACACCCCGAAGCTCGCCCTGGAGCTGGCCTTCGAGATCGGCAGCCGCCTCTTCGACATCGCCTTCCGTGACAGCCCGGACGGGGACGACACCACGATGGTCGAGGCGCGGCGCGCCGTCACCGCCTACCTGGAGACCTACGCCCCGCCCGCGGCCTGACCGGCGCCCGCCCGTCGGCGCCGGGGCGACGTACGGGCCGGGCCCCGCGATACTCGTTGAGCGTCGCGGGGCCCGATCCGTTTCGCGCGACCGGCGTCCCTAGCGCACCGACTCCACGATCTCCGAGCGCGGGGTGCCCACGCGCTCCAGGGCGGTGTAGAACGCCTCCGGCTCGGCCCAGTCCTCGGGGGCGAACGAACCCGTGCGCTCCCCGAGCCCGTCCAGGGCCAGCACCATGAACGCCGCGCAGGCGGTGCCGGTCAGGGTGGCCATGCTGCGAGCGAAGTAGGTCTGCGGCCCGCTGACCGGGGTGCGTCGGACGGCCACCGCGGGTCTGCCGTCCCTGGTGCCGCTCACCCGGGACACCAGGCCGCCCTTCCAGGGTTCGGTCCGGTGCAGGGCCGAGGAGGCCAGGAAGCCGAGCGTCTGGCCGGTCCCGCTCTCGTTGCGGCGGATCTGCTCGATCATGCCCGCCGCCGAGTGGCGCCAGCCCGCCGAGGGGCCGTAGCGCTGCCGCGCGAGGTCGTGCAGGAAGTCGACCGCGTCCTTCTGGGGGATGCGGCCCTCGTGCACCGCCTGGCCCAGGCCCCGGGCGATGCCGTTGAGCGGGGCCGGACGGAGCCCGCCCAGGCAGCGGATGCGCTGTGCCCCTGGGTAGCGGCGGGGCAGGGTGACCGGCTCGGGGTGCCCGGTCTCGTACAGGAGGGTGTCGCCCAGGCCCCCGCCCATCGGGGCGATCCCGGTCTCCTCGTACGAGCGGTGCATGGCCGGTCCGCCGTGCTCCCAGGTCAAACAGTCTCCGCCGGCGATGTGCAGCAGGTGCTCCAGCACCGCCCGGCCCACGTTCGGCCGCTCATCGCCGACCAGCCAGAACATCTCGATGTTCTCGACGGTGTCGAGTTCGTTGGCAGCGTCCACCGTGAGCACGTTGCTCATCCCGGGGGAGGCGCCGCAGCCGACGTAGACCGGGATTCCGGCCTCCTTCGCCTTGTCGTCGAGGGCCAGCGCCTCCTGGGTGCTCTCGACGTCGTCGTCGAAGTCCAGGTAGGGCACCTTGGCCTCCAGGCAGGCCGAGATGACCGGCTCGGAGGTGCGGATGTAGGGGCCCGCGCCCAGGACCACCAGAGCGGCGCCCTCGACCACATCCATCAGGTCCTCGCTGTCGAACAGGTCCAGCCGCCGGGCGGTGGCCCGCCCGCTCGGCAGCCGCTTGACCAGCGGCTCGAGAATCTCGGGCCGGATGTCGCACAGGACCAGTTCCCAGTCCCCGCCCGCCCTGGCGAAGCGCTCGATGGCCAGGCGGCACATCTCGCCCGCGGCGCCGATGAAGACGATCCGCCCCGCGCTCATAGGGCGGCTCCGGAACCGGCGGCTTCGGTACGGCTCGCTTCGGTCGCCACCACGTCATGCCTCGCGGCCATGGCTCACTCCGTTCGGGTTGGCGGCGGTGCGCCCGGTCGGACGGCCCGAACGCACCACACTCGATCTCGAATCGAGTTCGAGTTTACCGATCGGTCGATGGTCGTCAAGGGGTTGGGGTTGACCGTGGGAATTCCGCGCCCCTAAAGTCGAACTCGATTCGAGATCGAAAAATTATGCCTCTCTGAACGGAAGACCCCCATGAGTGGACCGCACGGCGCCGCCGAACCGACCGAGATCACCGTCCTGGGGTGCGGACTGATGGGATCCGCACTGGCGCGGGCCCTCGCGGCCGCCGGACACCCGGTGACGGTCTGGAACCGCACACCGGAGCGGGCTGAGGCACTGGCCGGTGAACGCATGAGTGCGGAACGCACCGTCGCCGAGGCGGTCGGGTCCGCCCGGCTGGTCGTCGCCTGTTTGGCCGACTACGCCGCCACGCTCGCGGCCATCGACCCCGTCACCGACTGGACCGGCACCACCCTGGTCAACCTCGCCAGCGGGGCGCCCTCCGAGGTCGAGGAGATGGAGCGGCGGATCGAAGGGCGCGGCGGCCGCTACCTCGACGGGGCCGTGCTCGCCTACCCCGACGACATCGGTACCCCCGGCGCGATGATCGTCTACCTGGTCCTGGCGAGAGTGCCACCGGCTTCAGCCGGTGGGTGAATCGCCCCACCACCCCTCGGGCTGGCGGCCGGGACGCTCCTGCGCCTGGATGTAGCGCCGCACGATCTCCAACGGCGCGCCGCCCACCGACCCGGCGAAGTAGGACCCGGACCAGAACCGTCCGTGCATGATGTTGCGGTTCACCTGACCAGTGAACTCCTGGCGCAGATATCGGGAGGACACACCCTTGAGCGAGTTGACCAGCTTGGAGAGCGCGACCTTGGGCGGGTAGTGCACCAGCAGATGCACGTGGTCGCGCTCGCCGTTGAACTGCTTCAGCTCGGCGTCGAAGTCCGCGCACACATCCCGCATGATCTCCTCGCACCGGCCCAACATCTCGGTGGTGAAGACTCCGCGTCGATACTTCGTGACAAAGACCAAATGGGCATGAAGGTGATAAGCGACATGTACACCCCTGCGCACTTCAGGATTGTGTTCCCAACGTGGTGACATGAACCAAACGATAGAATGAGCACGTCACCGAACACGCCGGGAGGGAGGTTCCCTGTGCAACTCCAACGCGGACACAAGGCCAGACTCGACCCGACCCGCGACCAGGCCGCCCTGGTCGAAGACCAGGGCCACGCCGCCCGCGCCTTGTGGAACCTCCTCCACGACTGGTGGACCATGGCGTCGGAGAACCGGCGGGTGTCACTGGCCGACGCCGATGTCGCGATCAAGCAGGCACGCAAGGACATCCCCTGGCTGGCGGTGCTGCCCGCGCAGGCCGCCCAACAGGTACTGAAGATCTACTTCAACGCTTGGCGGGCCTGCTGGGCGGGCAAACGCGCCGAGCCCCGATTCAAGGCCCGGATGCGCTCCCGCGCCGCGATCGACGTCCCCCAAGGCCGCGACCTCCAGATCGTTCGGCTCAACCGCCGATGGGGACAGGTCAAGATCCCCAAGGTCGGCCGTGTCAAGTTCCGGTGGACCCGGGGCCTGCCCATCGGTAAGCAGACCAACAAGGACAATCGGGTCACCGGCGCCCGCCTGGTGCGTGAGGCCGACGGGTGGCACATCGTCTTTCGCGTCCAACGCCAGGTGGACAGCCCGGTCCCGCACGAGGGGCCGACCGTGGGCATCGACCGGGGCATCGCCAAACCCCTGGCCCTGTCCGACGGAACATTTTGTGAACACGGCCCGTGGATGACCGATGGCGAGACCGAACGCCTGCGCCGATTGGAGAAGAAGGCCGCACGTCAGCGCCACGCGCGCAAGCAGGGCGAGAGGAACTCCAACCGGCTGAAGCGGACCTATGACCAGATCTGCGGGCTGCGCGCGAGAGCCAAGCGCCGAGCCCTGGACTGGCAGCACAAGACCACTACCGAACTCGCGCGGGACTTCTCCCGCATCGGGGTGGAGGATCTGAACATCCAAGGGATGACCAGGTCTGCCCGGGGTAGTGTGGAAACCCCCGGCACACAGGTCCGTCAGAAGGCCGGGTTGAACCGCGCCATCGCCGGTCAGGCGTGGGGGCGCACTGTCACCCTGCTGGAATACAAGGCAGCTGAGCGTGGTGGGACCGTGGTGAGGGTTCCCGCCCAGGGCACCTCTCAGCGGTGCTCGGTGTGCGGCTTCATCACATCCGGGAACCGGGAGTCGCAGGACAGGTTCGTGTGCAAGGACCCCACCTGCGGGCACACCGATAACGCGGACACCAACGCTGCGAACAACATTGATCACGCCGCCGGACTGGCGGTGTCAGTGCGTGGAGACCTGGCCGGTAGGCGGTCTGAGAAGCGCGAACCACCCGAGAACCCGCCACAGGCGGCGTAAGGGATTCTCCCGCCTTCAGGCGGGAGAGGAAGTCAAGGAATCGCGTGCAACGGGCACGGCCTGTCCCAGGCTCCCTACCTGGGCACCCTGCTGGCCGACCGGATCGTCGGCGACCGGCCCCACGAGGACCTCGGCCCCCTGTGGCGCGAGCGCCCCCGCTTCGCGCCCTCACCGGTCCTCAACACCCCCGTTCTGCGTACCGTCTGGGCGGTCGACCGGCTCGCGGACCGGCTCGGCCGGGGAGGGACCGGCTCCGGTTCCGGCTACACGACGCGGTAGCGCCCGGGCTCCGCCTCGGTGACGCGGCCCCGCTCCATCAGCTGGTCCAGGTGCCGCCGGGCCGTGCGCCGCTCCACCGGCCGCACGTGCGCCCCCGCACGTGCGGCCGGTAGACCAGCCGGTGCTCGACGATCTCCTCGACGGTCCGCGGTTCGGTCAGGAACCTCAACAGGGTCTCCTCGCGCCGCCGGATCACCCCGGCGTAGGCGTCCAGGCGACTGCGGAACTCTCCGGTGCCCTCGATCACGCCCTTCTGGTGGGCGGTTCCGTACCAGCGCGCGTCGATTTCCCGCAGGCGGCCGATGGACGCCTCGAACTCCGCCAGGCTGCTGCCCACATCCCCGTAGTAGGGGCCGAACGACGTCAGGTCGACATCGGCAACGAACAGGAAGCCGTCCGGCTCGACGAGGAAACCGCAGTGCCCCGCGGTGTGGCCGGGCAGGTGCACGACCGTGACCGTGCGCCCGCCCAGGTCGAACACCGCGCCGTCCTCGAACCCTCGCGCGTCCGGGCGTCCTCGCACGTGGAACCGCTCCCGCAGCATCGCCGCCGCCTCCTCGGCCTCCTCCGGGGCGAAACCGAAACCGGCGACCAGGGACTCGGGCGAGCGCAGCGCCTCGAGGTCGCCCTCGTGCACGTGGACCGGGACGTCGTAGCTGCCCAGGCCCGCGATGTGGTCCTCGTGGGCGTGGCTGACCAGCACCAGGTCCGCGGGCGGCGCACCCTCGACCAGGGACAGCGACGGGTCCACCACCAGCGTCGCGTCCGATCCCTTGACGAGCAGGGAGTTCCCGTACGGGTAGGCTCCCCGCTCGGCGCCGTGGAGCACGGTCACCCTCCCGTAGTCCGCCCTCGTGTAGCCGTCGACGCGTGTGTTCACGGCCTGTTCGCCCCTCTCGGCTGGCTTGGTCCCGGAGGCCCCGGTCCCCACGACCCTCTCAACCCTGCGAAGGGCGGACTGTCACCGGGTCAGGGCTTGCGGGCCACTCCGCCGTACTGGTCCAGCCCCTTGCGGGCGCCCTCGATGTGCGGGCGCCAGAGCGGGCAGGGGACCACTCCGGGTTCCAACAGCTCCAGCCCCTCGAACCGGGCGGCGACCGCCTCGGGGCTGCGCAGGAGGTAGGGCACGTCGCCCTGCTTGTTGCCCACCTCGATGGCCTGGTTGTAGGCCTCGCTGGTGTTGGTGCCGTCGTAGCTCGCCAGGTAGCTGCCGGACGGCAGGGCGGCCACGAGACGGTTCACGATCGGCTGCAGTTCGTCGTCGGGGATGTGGCCCAGGATCCCCATCAGCATCAGCGCGATCGGCCGGTCGAAGTCCAGGGTCCGGGCGGCGTGCTCCAGGATCGTGTCGGGGTCGCGCAGGTCGGCGTCGACGTAGTCGGTGGCCCCCTCGGGGGTGCCGACCAGGAGAGCCCGTGCGTGCGTGAGGACCAGCGGGTCGTTGTCCACGTAGACCACGCGGGACTCGGGGGCGATCGACTGGGCGACCTCGTGGGTGTTGTTGGCGGTGGGCATGCCCGTGCCGATGTCGAGGAACTGCCGGATGCCGACCTCAGCGGTCAGGTGGGTCACCACGCGGACCAGGAACTCGCGGCTGGTGCGGGCCAGGTCCACGATCTCGGGGAAGAACTCGGCCACCTGGTCACCGGCGGCGCGGTCGATCGGGTAGTTGTCCTTGCCGCCCATCCAGTAGTTCCAGATCCGGGCCGAGTGGGTCCGGGTGGTGTCGATCTGCGGTTTGTCGCCGGAGGGGGCGCCGGCGGAGGGAGCAGCGGACGGCGTCGCGTCGTCGGTCATGGGGGTGTGTCCACCTCGGGTGCGTCGGGGGTCGGCTCCGCGGCCGGGCGAACCGCAGCACACCCGAAAGCGGCGCACGCCGGAAAGCCCTGCCACGACGGGGCTCATGATAGCCCGGGCGCCAGGGGGCGACCGGTGACGACTCCGGACGGTGCCCCAGCGGAGCGGCGCGGCCTCGAGAGATCGGACAGAGCAGGTCGGGGACAGCCGACTCGGACCCCTCACGCACCGTGGCGGTCAGGAAGACCACCGCTCGGGGCGGGCCCCGCCGTCCAGGGGCCTACGAGGTGGAGACGGGGTGACCGAAGCGTTGCGGCTGCGGCTGCGGCCACGGCCTGTCGGGCGGTGGCCGACCGTGCCTGGGGCCAGGGCCGCGTACCGTTCGGCCGGCTCGGTCGAGTCGATATCACCGTCGGGGTCGAACCGGTGCGGCACCGCCCGGCACATGGCCAGCACGGCCCGGTCCGCCCCGCGCGGGTACGGGGTGGTGAACCCGCCCCGCGCCGCCCCGGCACCGATCACCGCGTTGAGCTCGTCCTCCAGATGTTCCCGCCCCGGATCGTCGGCATCTCCCAGGCGATGAGTGGGTGGCCGCCGGACGGGTCTTCGAGGCCCAGGAGGCTCTCCCCGGAGGATCGGTCTCCCGGGCCGAACCCGCCTACGGGCTTCTTGCCACCGCCTACGGGACAGCCCGCGGGATCACCGAGAACACCTCCGCGGTGTCGGTGACGCTCTCCCGCCGCATGTTGTGGTCGATGCCGGGCGCGGAGGGCCCTCGGGACGCGCACCTAATGGACTCCCGGGCGATCCACCGGCTGGGCGGAGGTGGCGAGGCGGCCGAGGACGCGCTGTCCTTCCCGGAGAAGCGCCCGCCCCGCTTCTCCGGCCGCGTCGAGGAGTACCGCGACGTCCTGCCCGAATGGCCGCGGCGCCCCGAGGAGGGCTGAGCGGGGTCCCGGTCACGTTGCCCGGCGCCGCTTGTCCTGTCAGGCTTGGGCGTTCTCGCGGACGGACTCCCGGACGACCCCGTCCGGGCCGGTGAGGGCCGTGGCGCCGTTTCCGAGGGTGAGCCGGTGCGATCCACTGCCCTCGGGGGACCCGCGACCTCGGCCAGTCCACGGCGCTCGGAGAGCGCCAGCTTCACCGGGCCGGACCCGGCCTCGAACCGGACGTGCTCTCCGCCGAGACTGTCGGCCATGGCCAGGAGGGTCCGCGTCCGGAAGTCCGCGGGTGGAGCGGGGCCGTGTCCGGACCTCTGCTCACCCCCGCTCGCCCAGGAGCTCGAACAGACTGGAGAAGCCCTGCTCCCCGTGGCCGTCGGCGACGCGCTTGGCCATGAGCTCCTGGACCTCGCGCATCCGCACCGTGTCCGCGCCCAGGGTCCGCCGGTGCTCGACCAGGTCGCCCATCAGCGCGGACTGCACGGACAGGGGCCCCAGGTCCGGCGGGTACTCACCGTCCCGGACGGCCTCGCCGATGGCTTTCAGCAGGGGCGGGTACATGGCGACGGTCTCGGCGGCGCGGTCGGCGAACTCCGCCGGGTCGACCCCCTCCTCGCGCACCAGTCGGAGTGTGTGCAGGAAGCCGATCAGCAGCTCGTAGCCGAGTGCCACCTGGGCCATGAACTCCACGGAGGCAAGACCGGCGTCGGCCCCGTAGTAGGTGGGGGAGCCGAGCTCGCGCAGGATCCCCTCATGGGTTTCGTAGGCCTCCCGGGAACCGCTGACCGGGAGCAGCACCTCCCCCGAGCCGATCTCCGGCGGGTCACCCATCACCCCGCCGTCCAGGTACGCGGCGCCGTGCTCCCGCGCCCACCGCTGGACCGCCCGCGCCTGCTCCGGGGAACCACTGGTCACGTTCACCAGGGTCCGCCCCGACACCGCGTCGCCGACCGCGGCCAACACCTCGTCCACCGCCGCGTAGTCGAGGACGCACAGCACCACCAGCGGGCTGGACCGCACCGCCTCCGCCGCGGAGTCCGCCGCCGTGGCCCCGGCCGCCACCAGGGGCGCGGTCCTGCTCGCGGTGCGGTTCCACACCGTGGTGGAGTGGCCCCGCTCCAGCAGGGTTCGGGCGATCGCGGACCCCATGTCGCCCAGGCCGAGCACGGTGACCGCGGTGGTGGCGGAAACTGATTCTGTCGTCATGGTTCTCTCTCGTCGCCGGGAACCCGCTTCGGTTCCGACCAAGCTAGAACCTCTAGTTGACTTGAGGTCAATGGGTGCTCTCCGGCCAGAACCCCGCCGCCGGTCCCGTGGACCGGCGGCGGCCGGTTCGCTGCGATGCGCTTGCCCTGGCCGGGGGCGGAAGAACGCGGGGACCAGAGCGCCCGAGGCCGCCCGGCGTGCGCGCGGCCCCGTGGACCGGTATCAGCTGCCAGTCCCGGAGGCCGACCAGGAACAGCTCCTGTGCTCCGTCCCTGTTCGCGATCGCATGAACGCACGCGGACGTTGACGGGCGGTCGGGTGGGCCACCGACTGACTTGAGCAGGCCGAACGGCCGGTGCCCCCGTCACCCGCTCGGCTGACAGGGACACCGTGAGGGAGCGGGCTCCCGCCGGGGGCTCGGGCGGGGGCCTACTCGGAACCGCGGAGGCGGGCGGCCTCCTGCCGGTTCTGCGCGGAGTCCGCGGCGGTGACATGACCCGCGGACACGTTCTTCCGCTCAGCCCGCACCACACGGGACACGTAGTCACCGTGGCCCCGGTACCGCTCGGCGAGCTGCTCCTCGCTGAACTGCACATGGGTGCCGAACAGCACGCAGAACTCGTTCTCCGGGGAAGCAGGCAGGTTCGTGCCGGTGTTCAGGGCCCGGGGCGCCTCCACCTGGGACAGGCGGATACCGCCCAGGGCGAAACCGTCGCCGTCACGCGCCACCCCGCCGCCCGGGGCCCGCTCGATCGGCTCCGCGGTCGGCGGCGGGGTCCCGTCGGCGGCCCAGGTGCGCAGATGGTCGTAGGAGGCGTTGAGGACCTGGTAGAGGGGAGCGCGGCTGAACGGCGGTTCCGCGCAGTCGTACTCGCCCTGCTCGCCGAAGTCGCGGACCTCCGCCTCGCGCCGGGCCTCCCGGCCGTCCCAACCGGAGTGCGCGGTCCCGGCGACCTCCCACACCCGCACGTCGTCGCCGTCCTCCTGGACCGGGAACAGCGTCACGTCCGTCTCCGACATCACCTGGAAGACCGGCTCCGGCCGCTCTCCCGCGGGCGCGGTGCCCACCACGAAGCCGTATCCGTCGTAGACCGGTTCGATGTGGGGCAGGACCTCCTCGTAGTAGACGGTCATCCGCATCGCTGACTGGGACGCGCCGATCGCCAGGACCTCGTCGAACTCGATCCCGCCCGCGATCCCCGTCTCCGGAGAGCGCAGGGCCTTCGCGGCCTGGGAGAAGACGTCGTAGGACAGTTGGTCGTCGCCGACGGTGCCGTCGTCGGTCACGTCCAGACCGCCGTAGCGCGCGGGGCTCCACCCGGTCAGGTGGGACACGCCCACGTGCTGGGCCGACACCCCCACCCAGGTGTAGCCCGAACGCATGATGTGCTCGGCGCTGGGGCCCCACAGCGCGTCCAGGTCATTGCCCGCGGTGACGTTCTGCCACTCCACCAACGCGGCCCCGTTGGAGCCGCCCTGGTCGGCCGGCCGACGTACCAGGACCCGGGTCCGGTAGGGGTGCTCTGAGACGACCGCGCCGTCGGAGTACCGGTGGCCGGTGCCGGAGACGACGAACTCCTCCTCCACGTACCCGTAGGCGTCGAGGTCCTCGGTCGTGGCGAAGAAGGGGTAGGTGTCCTCGATCCTGTCGGCGTCGCGGTCCCCGGGAACACCCCCCGGCAGGGGGCCCTCCACCTGGGGGACGGGGACGGGGATCAGGGGTTGGTCGGGCGCGGGGGAGGCCGACGCCGTCGACGCGAGTAACGCGGTGCTGACGCCGAGGGCGGCGACCGTTCCCAGGCGGGACGCGAGTACAGCCACGGCAGTGCCTTTCGTGGGGCCGGTAGGGGGCGGGCCGGAGTGATCACTGGCGGCCAGGCGAACGTAAACCCTTCGGTGGGCGCCCACAACGGGGGTTGTGCCGCCCGGAACCCGGACTGGTCGTTTTCCTGATGCCAGGGCGGGCGCATCCGGCCACGCCCCTGGAACGGGGCCGGGAGCCCGGATCGCTACGATGCGCGTATGCCTTCCGCGCTCCCTCCCCCCGGTTTTCTTCCCGGTGTGCGAACCCTCTCCGTGGTGGGGCTGGTGTGCGTACTCGGGCTCACCGCGTGTTCCCGGTGGGCGCAGGAGAGTGACCCTGCGGCCTCGGAACCCACCGCGATCAGCCCGGACGCGCTGGTCACCTGCGAGGAGAACGGGGACTGCGGTGAGGCGGGCTCGGTGCGCTGGTCGCTGCCGCTGGAGGGCGACTACGTGATGTACACCTATGGCGATGACGCGGCCGTGCTGCTCGACGAGGAGCACGCGGTCGCCGGCGCGTACCCCTACTCCGGGGCCGTGGCCCACGACGGAGTCCTCTACCACTTCGAACACGAGCGGGTCAGAGCCGTCGACCTGGACACCTTGGATCTGCTGTGGACCGAGGAGGTCGACCCCGAGCAGGCCAAGCAGGTGCAGATACTCCAACCGGTGGGGGACCGGTTGCTCATGCTCGCCCAGCACAACCGCGGGCGGGAGGACCTGGTCTACATCCTGGACCCCGGCGCGGACGGCCTGGAGTGGGAGGCCCTCGACTTCACCGCGGACACCGGTTGGAACCGTGAGCTCCCGGCCAACGACACCCATCTCCTGGTCCCCGAGGAAGGCGGCGCCGGGCTCCACCACTACGTCGAGACAGTCAGCGGGGAGGTGGAGTGGTCGGCCGAACTCCCGGGGCGGATCGATCCCACCGCTCTTGTCGTCGACACCGCCTTCACCCTGGAGAGAGCGGACGAGGACGACGGCGAACCGGACCTGATCCGGCGGATCGACCTGACCGACGGCCGGGTGGTGGACGAGATCCCGGTCCCCGGGGGCCTGTACCCCGAAGGGAGGCCCACCCTGGTGGCCAGCCCTGACGGTGACATCCTGATGGGGACCCGGGGCGCCCTGGACACCGCGACCGGAGAGCTCCTCTGGACGCATCCGCAGGGGCGCCTGGGTGAGGAGGCCTCCCTCGACGGCGCCGGCCGGTTCGACGAGGACGACCCGGCCCTGTTGCACGTCCAGGAGGGTGGGGACGCCTGGGTGTTGGAGGCGCGCACCGGTGAACTCGTCGAGGAGGACGCCCCCGATCCGCGGCCGGAGGCCTTCGAGAACCAGAGTCTCTGGAACTCGGACGCATTCGACCTGTCCGGTTCCGACCGGTACCTGGCCCCGATCCGGGTGCTCGGTCCCGGGATCGAGGACGCCCTGATCATCGAGTTCGGTGCGGGCGCCCGCCATCTGACCAACTACCGCACCGAAGACGGCGCCTACGTCGGGGTCTACCAGGCCTGTGCCCCCGACGGAATGCGCTCGACTGGCTGGGACCGAGCGACCGTCCACCGCGCCTGTGTCGCACCCCGCCTGTTCGCCGTCGACTACGGGGTGAGGGGCTCCGAGCCGCAGTAGGGTTCCGCGCACCCCAGGTACAGGAGCTCGGTCAAGGGCCCGCCGAAGGCCGTTTCCGCGCTGTGCCCGACCCACGCCATGTGCGGACGGTCATGGGGGTCGAACGCCAGGGCGGTGACCACGGGCTCGTCCTCGAACCCCACCAGCCCTCGGCTCACCGTCTCCTCGCACCCCCGGTCCACACAGGAGAGCAGGACCAGGCGGTTCTCCTCCATGTCCGTGGTCAGCAGGTGGGGGCGGTCCAGCGAGTCGACCGCCAGCCCCGGAACCGGCCGGGCCCAGCTGGGCCCGGTCACGGCGGTGTCGGTGAACTCCGAGCACACCGCGTCGTGACAGTCCACCAGATGTGCCTGACCAGTGAGGGCGTCACGGTAGGCGACCACGGGTGCGCCGTCGGAGCGGTACTCGACCCGAGCACCCGCCTTCAGCCCTTGCCTACTCTCGTTCTTGAGCCGGAACCGGTCGCCGACCAGCTCGGTCACCTCCGGCTCCGCGCAGTCGGCGTCGGCACAGGTCACCAGGGACAACGCACCGAAGCTCAGATCCATCGCCGCCACTGCGAACCCGCCTTCGGGGGTTCCGCTCACGTCCAGGTGGGCCCGGTCGAGGTCGAAACCGTCCTCGATCAGTTCCGGTGGCACGTCGAGTACGCGCGGGCCCGCGCAGCCGGTGTCCTCGCACACGTGCACACGCAGACCTCCGGTGTCACCGTCGACCACCTCGTCGGGGGCCAGTCGATCGTCGTGGCGGACGTAGGAGGCCACGACTACTCCGCCCCCGGGCATGGGTGCCACAGCGGAGGCGGGAGCTGCCATGCGGCCGCCGAAGGGCCGCAGGAACACGGGGTCGGTGTCGTCCCCGCACGCCGAGGCCTGGTCACACGCGTACAGGTAGAGCCCGGACTCCGGGTGCGGGGCCCGGCGCTCCTTTACGGCTCCCGTCGCGTGCTCGAACTCCATCCACTGCGTCCGCAGCGGTTGGCCGCCCTCGACGGAGAAACCCTTCCCCTCGTCCCAGGTGTCGTGCTGGAGCTCGACCGTGCAGTCGGGGTCGCAGCTGGTGAATTCGAGGCCGTTGTGATGGGCTCTGCCGATCAGCGCGGCCCCGTCCGTGACCCCGATGCTGACCGGACTGCCGTAACCGGCCACCGTCTCCGAAGGGCTCGCGGTCATTTCGGCGAGCCCGAAGGGGTTGGCGGCGACCGTCACCGGGCCGACCAGCGGGGGTGCGAACAGAGCGACGACCAGCGCGGTCATGGTGATCCACCGTCGACCGCGGCCTCGGCGGGGCGCTTCGGAGCCCTCTTGAGGGACATCCGAGGCGGGAGCGGCGGTTCCGGGGGCGATCGCGGACAGCTGCCGGTCGACCCGGCTCAGATCCAGGTCGTCCGTGGGCCGGAGCCCTACGGAGTTCGTTCCGGAGTAGACCACGGGTGCGCAGAGCAGCAGTAGGGCCAGTGGCGCCACCAACGTCGCCGACGTCGCGGTGAGGGCCACCGTCAGCAGGCCGTCCTCGGGCAGCTCGGCCCAGCGCGACAGTGACCGTGGCAGCACGGTGTTGAACAGCACGGTGACGCCGTAGGAGGCGGCGACGAACAGCAAGTGCGGCCACCGGCGCTCACGGCCGACGCGCCAGGCCGCCGCCAATCCGCGCAAGGGTCCGTGTCCCTCCAACAGGGCGGCCGGGAGCATCACCGACAACGGGGTGAGCAGGTACAGCAGCGGCGGCAGGACCACCACGCCGATCAGCGGCAGTGGCCACCCCAGAAGGATCAGCCACAGCGAGACCGCCAGGGCCACGACCACCAGACCGAAAAGCATCAGGGCCCAGGTCAGGGTGGTGAAGTAGCGGCGCAGCGCTCCCCGCCAGGCGTCCCGGACGGTGATCCTCCGGCCCAGGAGCGCACCGCCGCCGAGCAGGACCGACCCGCCGAGGGGGATCGGCCCGACCAGCACGGCCAGCACCAACACGGTTCCGAGCACGACCAGAGAGGGCGTCCCCAGTGTTTCGGCGGTGCTCTGCAGCACGCCGTTGAGGTAGGCGCCCTCGCGCGCGGGCAGCACCACGGAGATCTGGGCGAGCAGCACCAGGGGTACGACCGGCAGACCCGACACGAGCAGCAGCGGCCACAGGTTCCGCGCGTACACCTCGAACACCCGCTTGCGCAGGTCCGAGGCGTAGTCCTGGAGGGAAAGATCCGTGGGGGCCGCGTCCGGGGGCTCCGCAGCGGCCCCTCCGGCCCCGGGGCTCCCGTCCGGATGGTCGGCGTCCGGCTTCTCCTGACCGTCACCGTCGTGATCCGGTCTGTCGTCCGGCTCGCCCATCATCTCCCCTTGCGCCTTCTGAAACCGCGCTGAGTCGCGTGTGTCGGCAGACTACTGGGGCCCGGGGCCGCCCACCGAGCCCAGGGTGAGGAAGGAGCTCGGGTTACTCGGAGGGTTCGGGGATGGGCGGGCACTCCACGGTCGGGTTGACGCCCATGTAGTTCAGGGGGCCGACGAAGATGGTCACCACGGTGCTGCCCAAGCTCGAACAGGAAGCCTCGGAGGTACTGAAGTAGCCGCGTTGGACGGCGGCTGCCACGCCGATGGCCAACCAGATGAGGACGAGTACCGACAGGGTGATACTGGTGCGCACTGTTGCCTCCTGGGGGTGGGGCTTATGCGGGTGGCGGGCCTGCGGGAGCCGTCGGTCCGCTTCGGCCCGAGCTGGTTCGGCCAGGGCCCTGTACACCTCCTACCCCAGGCCTCCCGTCTTCACCCGACTTTGGCCCGCAACGTGCCGGGCAGGCGCTGCGCGAAATGGCGGTGGGGACCGGTAGGTCCGCGCCACTCTGGCCGGACGCGCTCGGAGGGTGGTGGCCGTCTCCGGCCGCCGAGGCGTGGCGCGGAACGCGGCCAAGCCGTTCCGGTGAAGGTGAAGGCTCTCCTGCCCGACCGCTGTCCCCTCCGTCCGCCCGCGGCCTGACCCCGCAGGCGCTCAGGCCTACGTGTCGAACCGCCAGCGGGTGGGGCCGTGGCCGACGTCGTCGGCGGGGAAGGCGTAGACGGTCTCGGGGGTGATCCCGTACACCGCGTAGGGCGGGGGACCGGCGGTCGGGGCTCCCTCCGGGCCGGTGATCAGCTCGCCCTCGGCGACCGGCGCCCAGCCGTAGACCGCCGGGTAGACCCCGGCCACCTCCTTGACCAGGTTCTCGTCCTGGACCCGGGCCACCCTTCCCTCGACGACCACGTCCAGGCTGCCGGTGGTCACCGCCAGGCTCACCCGTGGTGAGCCGGCCAGCAGCCGGGCCTTGCCGGTGCCGTCCCCGCAGGCGAAGTACGGCCGACCGGCCACCCACACCGCCAGCAGCGGCCGGGTGTGCACGGCCCCTTCCTCCCGGGGCACGGACAGCCAGTACGTACCGGCCGTCTCGCTCAGGTGGGGGAGCACCTTCGCCCAGGCACCGGGGGAGTGGTCGGTCAGGGCCTCGGCCCGGGGGCGCAGGGAGTTCTGGGACGCCATGGCATGCCTTCCATCGTGGTCACCTGTGCTGGCCGTCACCCTATCCCGGGGTGCCGACACGCAGCGGGCACCCGACCGCACGGCTCCGAACGTCCAACGAAACAAGCATTTCATGACTTGGCGTATTGTTCCGGGCCGTTCGGGACGGTAGGAACGTCGAAGACCACAGAGGAGCCTTCTTCGTGTCACAGACCCCCGAAGCACCGTCCCCCGTCTCCGCCCGCCCTCTCACCCGTACCCTTTCCCTGGCCGGTTCCGCGGCCGCCTTCGTCGCGGTCGGGCTGATCGCCCTCCCCGTGCCCGCCCTCGCCGAGCCGCGCGAGGACGCCGACGGAGCCGACCGCAACGAGATCGCCGCCGGCCCCGAGTCGCTGCCCGCCGGACCGGGGGCCGCCGACACGATGGCCGGTGCCCTGGACGCCGTCGGGATCGACCCGGGCGCCGCCTACCCCCGCCAGACCGAGCTGCCAGAACCCCCCGAGGACCCCGACGACGCGTCGGTCAAACTCGACCTGATTCCCTACCACGGCCTCGCGCCCGCGCTCAACGAACTCCAGCAGACCTCCGACCGGGTCAGTGTGGAGGTCATCGGCGAGTCCCTCCAGGGCCGAGAGCTGTACCTGGTCACCCTCACCGAACCCGAGACCCGCGCCGAGGCCCGCCACCAGCAGCGCATGCGCGAGCTCATCGCCGAGAACCCCGACCGGGCCGCCCGCGACCGCACCCTGCCCGACCGGTACAAGACCCCCGTCCATGTCAACGCCAACATCCACGGCAACGAGTGGGAGGGCACCGACGCCTCCCTGCGGATCATCGAGGAACTGGCCACCGCCGAGGACGAACAGACCCTGGACCTGCTGGGCGCCTCGCGCCTGTACTTCACCGTCACCGCGAACCCGGACGGGCGGGTGGCGGGCACCCGCGCCAACAGCGCCGGCTTCGACCTCAACCGCGACTTCGTCACCGTCTCCCAGCCCGAGACCGCCGCGATCCGTCAGGTCATGCTGGACACCCAGCCGCTGGTCATGATCGACCAGCACGGGTACGTCAACGGCACCCTGATCGAGCCGGCCACCCCGCCGCACGGCCAGAACTACGAGTACGACCTGTTCATCAAGAACACCTACGCCAACGGCCTCGCCATGGAGCAGGCCGTGCTCGACCTCGGCTACACACCCGAGGACGACGGGGTGCGGCCGCCGCAGATCCCCTTCCGGGACTGGGAGGACGGCTGGGACGACTGGCCGCCGATCTTCACCCCCATGTACGCCCCCTACCAGGGCGCGGTCGCCGCGGCCACCATCGAGTTCCCGCTCCGGGTGAACAACGCCGACTACAACCTGCCCGAGGCGGAGCTGCACCGGCGCACCGCGATCAACACCGACATCTCCGCCGCCACCATCGAGGCCACCCTCGACTTCGCGTACGAGAACCGCGAGGAACTGCTCGGCGACCAGATCGAGGTGTTCCGCCGCGGCGCCGCGGGGGAGGAACAGGTCGTCCCGCCCGAGGACTGGGTGCCCGGGTTCGGCCCCGAGGACGTCTACACCACCGACTTCCCGCGCGCCTACGTGATCCCGGTGGGGCAGGGCCAGCGGTCCGCCCCGGCCGCCGCCCGCCTGGTGGACTTCCTCATCGCCAACGACGTGCGCGTGGAGCGGGTCCGGAACGCGTTCGAACTCGACGGCACCGCCTACCCCGCCGGGACCTACCTGGTGGACATGCACCAGCCCAAGCGCGGCATGGCCAACGTCCTGCTGGAGGACGGCCGGGACATCACCGAGGACATCGAGGCGATGTACGACATCTCCGGGTGGAGCCACGGACGCCTGTGGGGTGCCACCGTGGAGTCCACCGAGTCCGCCCCGCCCGGAGCCACCGCACCCGTGACCGGGGCCGCGCCCACCGGTGCGGTCGAGGGCGACGGGGACTGGACACTGCGCTTGGACGACACTGCGGATGTGAGCGCCCTCAACGATCTGGTCGCCGCCGGCGCCGGGGTCACCTGGGCCGGGTCCGGCACCGTGCGGGTCCCCGCCGAGGCCGCCGACGCCGTGGCCGAGGCCGCGGAGCAGCACGGCGCGGTCTTCCACCCCGTGGATCCAGAAACCGGGCCCGGGTCCGACGCGGCATCCGGGCCAGCGGTGTCGGAGACGGTGAACGTGGCCGTGGCCGGAGCGGCCGACGAGGTGCACACCCTCGGTGAACTGGGCTTCGGTGTCGAGACGGTGTCCACCGCCGTGCTCAACGACGGCTTCGACTGGTCCGGCACCGACGTGCTGTACGTGTCGAGCGGCCTCGTCTACTCCAACCTGACCGAAGAGGCCCGTACCGGCCTGGACGTCTTCCTGGAGGAGGGTGGTGTGGTCGCCCGCGGCACGACCGGAGCGAGGTTCAACCAGGAGGCCGGGCTGTTGGACGTGCGCCACCAGGCCGGTCGTTCGGACGCCAACGGCGTGGTCCTGGTGGAGGACGGCGGTGGAGAGCTCGCCGGTACCGGCGGCTACGGGTTCGTGTACTCGCCGGGCTGGTTCACCGACCTCGGCCCCGGGGTCGTGGCGGAGCAGACCTACGGCGCCCAGAACCCGCTGCTGGCCGGGCACTGGCGGGCCGCCGCCGACGGCTCGGGCGGTCAGGACGCGGCGGCCGGGCGGGCTTCCGTGGTCAGCGGTGTGGCCGCCCCCGGTGCGTCCGTGGTGCTCTTCGGCACCGAACCGCTCTTCCGCAACCATCCGAAGGGGTCGTTCGGCCAGGTGGCCCAGGCGCTGTACTGGACCGCCACACCGACCGAGGCGCGGTAGTCCCGCCCCCGGGCCACACGGGTGACAACGCCGAGGACCGTTCCCCGCAACGGTCAGGCGGCACGGGTGACCACCTCGGACACTTCTTCCGGGGTGGCCCCCCTACTCGTGCTTCCGGCGCGAACCCGAACTAGCCGAACGGCTGCAGGGCGGGGCCGAGCCCGCCGTCCACGGGCAGCTCGGCGCCGGTGGTGAAGGTGGCCTCGAAGCCCAGGAACAGCACCGCCCGCGCTACCTCGGCCACCGTCCCGTGGCGGCCCATCGGGGTGACCTGGTCACCGGTGGCCTCGATCGCGGCGCGCTCCTGCGCCGAAGCCCCGGCGAACCCGCCCGAGCGGGTGTGCACGAACCCCGGGGCGACGCTGTTCACCCGGATCCCGCGCGGCATCAGCTCCGCGGCGAAGGTCCGGGCGAAGCCCGCCACCGCCGCCTTGGTCCCGGTGTACACGCTCAGCCCGCCCGATCCGGTCGCGTTGGTGACCGACGTGGTGAACACGATCGACCCGCCCTCGGCGATCATCGGGGCCAAGCGCTGGACGGTGAAGTACGCGCCCTTGGCGTTGATCCCGAACATCCACTCATAGGTCTCCTCGGTGACCGCGGCGAACGGCTCAGCCGCGGCCACACCCACGTTCACGTGCAGGAAGTCGATCCCGCCAAGGGTCTCGCGCACCGCCTCGGCCAGTACGTCGGCGTCCCCGACCCGCGCGGCGTCCGCACGCACCGCCTGCACCCGGGGCCCGAACCTGCCCCGCACCTCCTCCAGGTTCTTCTCGTTGTTACCGGTGAGCAGGACCTTCGCACCACCGTCCAGGAGCTGCTCGACCACGCCCAGACCCATACCGTGTGTTCCGCCGACCACCACAGCTCGCTTGCCCTCATAGGCACCCATGCCCGAATCCCCGTTCCGTTTGCCTCGGGCGGTCCGGTGACCGCCCCGACTGGTGACCACGGTGCCGGGCACCGCCACGGGTTCCCCACGGCTGCGCTACGGGTCCGCCACGGATGCTCCTCGGACCTGAAACCGGCCTGGCCCGGAGCCGCTGCCGGGCCGCTACGGTGAAGGCATGCGATTCGGGGTGCTCGGACCACTGTCGGTGACGACCGACCGCGGCGATCCCGTCCCGATCCCCGACACCAAGGTCCGGACCCTCCTGGCCCGCCTCCTCCTGGCCCGGGGCCGCCCCGTCTCCGTCGACCAGCTCGTCGACCACTTGTGGGGCGACACCCCGCCCAGCCGCCCCACCGCCGTCCTCCAGGCCCGGATCTCCCAGCTGCGCGGTGCCCTGGACGCCGCCGAACCCGGTGCCCGGGCCCTGGTCCGCCACCGCGCCCCCGGCTACCTGCTGGTGGCCGACCACCTCGACGCCGCGCACTTCGAGCAGCTCCTCGGCCGCGCCGCCCAGGTCACCGAAACCCGTCCCCGCGCGTCCCTGCTCACCCGTGCTGACCTGCTCACCCAAGCCCTGGCGCTGTGGCGCGGACCGGCACTGGCCGAGTTCGCCGACTCCGCGGCCGGGGCCGAGCAGGCCTGGGCGGGCGAACTCACCCGCTGGGCACAGCTGCGCTTGACCGCACTGGAGGACCTCGCCGAAACCCGCCTGGAACTGGGCGAACACAGCGCCCTGGCCACCGAGCTCGCCGAACCGGTCGCCCGAAACCCCTACCGCGAACGCCTGCACGCCGCCTATTTCCGAGCCCTCCACGGGGCCGGACGCCACGCCGAAGCCCTGGCCGCCTACGCCCGCCTGCGCAACCGGCTGGCCGAGGAACTCGGCGCGGACCCCGGGCAGCAGCTCCTCGACCTGCACCGGGCCATGCTCGCCCGCGACCCCGCCCTGGACCCGGTGCCCGACCCGGTCCCGCCGCCCGGCCGCCTGCCCGAACCCGTGGACGCACTGGTCGGCCGAGAACGCCCCCTGCGGGACCTGGCCGCCCTGCTCGCCCAACACCGGCTGGTCACCCTCACCGGACCGGGTGGAGTCGGCAAGACCCGCCTCGCCCTGGCCGCCGGGGCCGCGCTCACCCACCGCACCGAAGCCGGGGACGGCGCCTGGCTGGTGGAACTGGGCGGGCTGCCCCCCGGCGGCGACCCCGTGCCCCTGCTGGCCGCCACCCTCGGCGTCCGGGACGGTCGCGCGGGCGAGGACTCCGAGGAAGCGGCCCGGATCGTGGCCATGCTCAGAGGCCGTCGCGCCCTCCTGGTCCTGGACAACCACGAGCACGTCGTCGCCCCGGCCGCCGCCCTCGTCGCCCGCCTGCTGGGCGCCCTGCCCCACCTGCGCGTCCTGGCCACCGGCCGGGTCCCCCTCGACATCGCCGGGGAGCACCTGTACGCGTTGCCCCCGCTCGACCTGCCCGAACCCGGTACCACCAACCCCGACGAACTCTCCGCCTCGGGCGCGGTCCAGCTCTTCACCGCCCGGGCCCGTGCCGCCCGCGCCACCTTCTCCCTGGACACCGCGACCGCCCCGGCCGTGGCCACCGTCTGCCGCCGCCTGGACGGCATCCCGCTGGCCCTGGAACTGGCCGCCACCCGCCTGCGCCACTTGAGCGCGGACGAGATCGCCGCCCGCCTGGACGACCGCTTCGCCCTGCTGGGCACCGGTCGCCGTGACGCCCCCGAACGCCAGCGCACCCTGCGCGCGGTGATCGACTGGAGCTGGGAGCAGCTCACCCCGGCCGAACGGGCCGTGCTGTCCCGTCTGGCCGTCACCGCCGACGGCTGCGAACCCGACACCGCCGAGGCCCTCTGCTCCGGCCCGGAAACGGGGGAGGAAGCCGGGACGACCGTGGCCGAAGAACAGGTGCGGGTGCCCGCGCACCAGGTCCTGGACCTGGTCGGCGCCCTGGCCGACCACTCCCTGGTCACCGTCGAGACCCACCCCTCCCACACCCGCTACCGGCTCCTGGAATCCGTGGCCGCCTACGCCCTGGAACACCTGGCGGCTTCTGGCGACCAACCCCGTGTCCGCGCCCGGCACGCCCGCCACCTCGCCGACCTCGCCACCCGGGCCGACAGCCACCTGCGCGGCCCCGAACAGCACCGGTGGCTGGAACGCCTGGACCGGGAGAGCGCCAACCTCAACACCGCCCTGGACCACGCCGCGGACGCCGGCGACACCGAGCTGGCCCTGCGCCTGGCCGTCGCCCCCTGCTGGCACCGCTACCTGCGCGGACGATCAGGATCGGCACGGGCCGCCCTGGACCGGGCCCTCGCCCTGCCCGGGGCGGACCCCGCTGACCGAGCCGAGGCCGCCCTGTGGCGTACCGCGCTCGCCGTACCCGCCACCGGCGACGAACAGCGCCGGCGCGCACGCGCCCCCGAACACCTGGACCGGGTCAGCGACCCCGTCACGCGCGCCCGGCTCTCCTGGTTGATCGAACACCTGCGCTGGGGACTGGGCGACCAGGACCGCGCCGTCGCCCGCGTGCGCTCCGCCCACGCGACGGCCGCCGGGGCCGGGGACCGCTGGGGCGCCGAAGTCTCCCGCGTCACCCTCGCCTACGCCGCACTGCGCCGAGGCGAGATCGCCGAAGCCCTGGACACCGCCCGTCAGGCGGAACAGGCCCTACGGGAGATCGGTGACGGGTGGGGGGTCCTCCAGGCCACCGACGCCCTCGCCCAGGCCTTGGAGTCCCTCGGCGACCTCGACGGGGTCGCCGACCACCACGAACGCGCCCTGCGGCTGGCCGAGGAACTGCGCCTGTGGGGCAACGCCACCCTCGCCCTGTCCGGCCTGGGCCGCGTGGCCCTGCTCCGCGGCGACCTGGACCGGGCCGACGTGCTGCACGCGCGGGCCGCGGCCCTGGCGGCGGAGCAGTCCGACACCGGGGCCGAGCAGTTCGCCGAGGCGGGCACCGTGCTGGCGGCCCGCCGTCGCGGCGACCTCGACCGAGCCGAACGCCTCCTGCGCCGCTGGATGGAGTGGAACCTGCGCGCGGGCAGCCACATCGGAACGGCGTTCCTGCGCACCCAGCTGGGGTACGTCGCCGAACAGCGCGGGGACGCCGCGACCGCCCTGCACCTGCACGCCCGGGCCCGTACCGACGCCGATGCCAGCGGGGATCCCCGCGCGGTCGCCGCCGCGCTCGAAGGACTGGCCGGGGCGCACGCTTTGGCCGCAGACGACGCGATCGCCGCTGACCTGCTCGCCGAAGCCACCCGGATCCGGGAGCGGATCGGGGCACCCCTGACCGCCCCGGAACGCTTCGACGTGGACCGGGCCCTCGCCCGTCTGGCCCGCTGAACAGCAGAGCCCGTTGAACACCCTCGCCTGCCGAAAACACGTGGCGCCCACCCGAACCAGGGCATAAATTACGCATCATGACAGAAGCCCCCTCCCCCTCTCAGCGCGCACCGCGGCTGGTCGAGATCACCGACGACAACTTCGACGCGGCCGTCCGGGTGCAGGTCCGAGAGGACCAGAACCGCTTCGTCGCTCCGGTCCTGCGCTCCCTGGCCCAGGCGTACACGAACCGCGACACCGCCTGGCCCCGCCTGCTCATGGACGGTGACGAGGCGGTGGGGTTCATGATGCTCCAGTTCGACCCCGAAGAGGAGGACCCCGACTTCCAGGCCGAGATCTGGCGGCTCAACATCGACGAGAAGCACCAGGGCAAGGGCTACGGCCGGTTCGCGGTGGAGGGCGCGCTCGCCGAGGCCCGGCGCCGCGGCCTGTCCCGGGTCACGGTCTCCTGGGTGCCGGGCGAGGCCAGTCCGGAGGACTTCTACCTGGGCCTGGGCTTCCGCAAGACCGGACGAGTGGAGGACTCGGAGGTCATCGGCGAGATCTTTCTCGACTGATCTTCCTCTGACCTTCGCCTCCGGCCCCCGTCCCCGCCGGGGCCCGGATTTTCCCGCGCGAAACCAGAACCACAAGCCCGTCCAGTTGCATCGGAACGATCGTGACCCAACCCCCGCACCGGCGCGCCGACGCCGCGCCCACCGCTGCGAACCGGCTACGTGAGCACCTGCCCGAGCAGGGCCGTTCCCGACGCCTGCTCGGCAGCCTCGCCCAGCGCACCCGCGCGGGCTCCTCCGGGCTGGTCCTCAGCCTCATGGCCACCGCCCTGGTCAGCACCGCCTTCGGGGTGGGTGCTCTGGGCCAGTCGGACGAGGTCTCCGACGGCGCCGCCTGGTTGTGGAACGCCGCCACCAACGAGGCGCTGCGGATCAACGGCAACAATGCCGAGATCGACCTGGTCGCCTCCCTGCCCGAGGCCGAGGGCGCCCGGGTCCAGGTCGAGCAGAACGACGACCACCTCCTCCTCATCGACCCCGAGACCGGCAAGGTCACCTCGGTCGACCTCAACGAACTCGGTTTCTCCGGCCGACTCGAACTCGGTTCCGGTGACCACGGGGTCGTGCTCGGTAAGGAGACCGCCGTGGTCATCGACCGCGCGGGCGGCGAGATCAGGGCCGTCGACCCCGCCACCCTCCAAGCCACCGGCAACTCCCTGACCCTGGAGGGCCCGCTGGTCGGCGGCGCCTTCGACGACTCCGACACCCTCTGGGTGGGGGCTCCCAGCCAGGGGCACACCGTCGGGATCCAGGTCACCGAGGGGGAGGCCGCCATCACCCAGACCGTCGCCGTCGCCTCCCCGGGCGCCGACATCGGCGTCACCGTCTTCGACGACGGCGCGCTCGCCGTCGACCGGGGCGGCTCACGGGTGGTGGCCATGCGCGAGGGCGACGACCCCGTGATGGTCACCATGCCCGCGCCGATGGCGGACTCGGCCATGCCCGCCCGCACCCGGGGCGAGATGGCCGCCGTCACCAAGACCGAGGACGACGAGATCGTCACCCTCCTGCACCCCTACGGCGCTGCCGAGACCACCCTCTTCCCGGTGGAACAGCCCGGCAGCGGCGTGGCGGTGCCCTTCGCCGGGCGCGTCTACGTGCCCTTCGACGACGAGGGGATCGTCCGCTCCTACGCTCCGGACGGCCGTGAACTGGACTCCCTCACCCTGCCGGACGCCGAGGGCCCGCTGGAACTGGAGGCCCGCGAGGGCAGCCTGTTCGTCAACGCCCCCGACACCGGTTCGGCCGCGGTCGTGGACGAGACCGGCCGGGCCACCCTGGTGGACACCGCCGAGGCCCCGCCGGGCCCCGGTGAGATCCGTGGTGAGACCCCCGCCGTCCAGCCCGAAAACGGGGCACCGGTCCCCGATTCCCCGCCCGTGGGAAACCCCGACCCCGGAGGCGATCCCGGCAACCAGAACGAGGGGTCCCCGGGCGGATCGGAAGGCGGACCGGGCAACGAGACCACCAACGACCCCGGAACGCAGGACCCCGAACCCGGGCAGTCCACCGGACCGCCCGGCGCCCCCACCCCCGTCACGGCCCAGGCCGGGGACGGCAGTGTCGAACTGACCTGGCCCGAGGCCTACTCGCCGGACGCCCCTGTGCAGTCCTACGAGATCACCTGGGAGGGCGGCGGGACCACCGTCGGCGGCTCCGAGCTGCACACCGAGATCACCGGCCTGGCCAACGGCACCGCCTACCGGTTCCGGGTCCGTGCGATCAATGAGTACGGCACGGGGCCCGCCGCGCAGTCCCCCCAGGTCATACCGGACCGGGAGGCGCCCGGCGCGCCCGGCAGCGTCTT
Source organism: Nocardiopsis metallicus (assembly GCF_014201115.1). Taxonomy (GTDB): domain Bacteria; phylum Actinomycetota; class Actinomycetes; order Streptosporangiales; family Streptosporangiaceae; genus Nocardiopsis; species Nocardiopsis metallicus. The sequence continues at coordinate 2,021,807 of NZ_JACHDO010000001.1, read as the reverse complement.
GGCGGAGGCCAGCGGTAACGAGAGCGCGACCGTCTCCTGGGAGGGCGCCGACAACGCCGTGGACTACCTGGTCTCCTCCAACGCCCAGGGCGGCGCATCCGCCCCCAGTAACCGCACCACCAGTTCGACCTCGCTGGTGGTCACCGGCTTGGAGCCGGGGGCGACCTACACCTTCACGGTCACCTCACGCGGGGCCGGCGGGGTCACCGGAGAGTCCGCCACCAGCTCCTCGGTCACCATGCCGGAGATCGAGGTGGGCGCACCGGACAGCGTCACCCACAGCGTCTCGAGCGGTTCGGTCTCGGTCAGCTGGACAGCGGTCGAGAACGCCGAGCAGTACCGGATCACCCCGCACGGTGACGGAGCCGCGAACGGCATGGCCGAGACGACCGTGGCAGCCGAGAACACCTCCCACAGCTTCACCCGATCCCAGGGCCGCTGCTTCTCCTTCACCGTGCGGGCGCTGGGCCCGGGCGGGATCGAGGGTGAGGGCGCGGCCCGGAGTACACCCGCGTGCGAGAGGGAGTTCCTCTGATGGCAGCGAATGGTACGCAGGAGCAGGCGATCGCGCACCGTGGCGGACCGCGTCGGACCGGATGGGCCGCGCTGGTGAGCGCGGCCACCCTCGTCGCGGCAGGGCTGGTGCTCTCGGGCTCCACCGCCGCCCAGGCGGTGGACCCGGCGGCGCTGTGCACCAGCGGTCACCCCGAGCCCGGCCCCGATGTACCGGCCTACCGGAACAACGCCGACGGTTGGCCCCAGCCCATCCCAGGTGAGCCCGGTGGCCGGATCTTCGTGTTCTACGAGGGAGTGACCGGACACAACTGCGCGGTGGTCGTCAGCAACGGCTCCGGGGGCGCCTACATCGACGTCGGCCTCCGACGCTCCGACGGCACCGGCCCCGACTGGGACAGCGGAGGGGGCACGCACGCCGGACCCGTGTACGTCAAGGCCCCCGGGGTGTGTATCGACGTCACCGGGGCCGTGGGCGAGCGCTCGTTCAGCAGCTCCGGCACCAACTGCGAGGAGTGACCAGCACCGGCCCCGCCGCTGGGCGATGAGACCAGGGGCCCGCCGAATCACCGGTGCTGTTGGTTAATTCCGGTGTGGGGTCTGGGGTTTCGTTTCTGGGAAACGGGGAACCCCGAACCCCAGAAACGAAACCCCAGCCCCCACACCGGACGCCCTACCCGAGCCCGAGCCTGACCCGAAGAAGCCCTCCCAGGCCAGCCTCTCCGCTTCTCCGGGCCCCAACGCCGCGGATCCGCCACAGCATCAATCACCGGGCGGGCCCCGCCGTGTGTACGTCACTCCGCCGGGTCGGTCCAGGCCACCTGGACCTGCTCGGGCGGCAGCCCGCGGCGGGCCAGCAGGGCCCGCCCCGGGGGCAGCCGCCGGGAGACCACCCCGTTGGCGAGCCGACCCTCCATCCGGTCCCCGGAGAACAGCAGCCCCGGGGTGGCCATGTCCGTGAGTGTCTGGGAGACCGGCTCGAACATCGACCGCGAGGCGCCGCCGGTACGTCTGGCGGTGACCAGGTGCAGCCCCAGGTCGGCACCCTGGGCGAGCAGGTCGGCCAACGGGGCGAGCGGGTTGCTGCGCCCCGCCACCAGGTCCGTGTCGTCGACGAAGACGAACACCTCCAGCCCCTCCCACCAGCTGCGTTCGCGCAGCTGCCGGGGGGTGACGTCCGGTCCGGGCAGGCGCTGGCGCACCAGCCCGGCCAGTTCGCGGGCGACCCCCTCGGTCTGCTGCGGGCTGGTGCTGTAGGCCAACAGGTACTCCTGCGGCACCAGCCCCAGGTGGGCGCGCCGGTAGTCGACCATCACCACACCCACCTCGCTGGCGGGGCGTTGGATCACCTGCCGGGCCAACGCCCGGATCAGGGTGCTCTTGCCGGTCTGCGGGTCGCCGAAGACCATCAGGTGCGGGTCCTCGTGCGGACGGTACAGGGCCGCGCCGAGGTCGCTCTCGGCCATGCCGAGGACCAGCCCGGCGCCCTGCTGCCCAGAACCCTGCACCAGAGGCAGGAGCTTGTCCAGGGAGACCTTGCCCGGCAGCACCCGCACCCGGCGCACCGGCTGGCCGGGCCATCGGTCCGCGATCCGGCTCAGGGCGTCGCGCACCCCCTCGCCCAGGTCCGCGTCCTCGGCGATCCCGTCCAGGCGCGGCAGCGGCACCTGGACGAACGCCTCATCCGAGCGCAGTCCGCGTCCGGGCACGTCCCTGGGCATGCGTTCGGCGACCTTGCGGCCGTGCTGTGAGTCGTAGGAGTCGGTCAGGCGCAGCTCGAAGCGGCCGCCGAACAACGACTGCAGCTTGGTGCGGATCTGGTTGGCGGCCGAGCTGGTCAGCACCGTGTGCACGCCCAGGGAGGGGCCGCGCGAGACGATGTCGGTGAGGACGTCGTCCACGTCCGGGAAGGCCTCCCGCAGTCCGGCCCAGCCGTCGATCAGCAGGAACACGTCGCCGTGTGTGCCCGCCGGGAGTCTCCCCGCGGCCCGGGCCCGGCGCAGCGCCGCGGGCGAGTCGAGTCCCGACTGCTGGAAGACCTGTTCGCGCAGGTCCAGCTGGCCGCGCACGTCGGCCAGGATGCGCTGGGCCAGTTCCAGCTCGGAGCGGCCCGCTACCCCGGCCACGTGCGGCAGCTCGGCGAAGGGGGCGAGCGACCCGCCGCCGAAGTCGATCGCGTAGACCGCCACCCGGCCCGGCGGGTACCGCCAGGCCAGGCTGGAGATCATCGTCCGGACCATGGTCGACTTGCCGGACTGGGGCCCGCCCAGGATCACGATGTTGCTCTCACCGCCGGTGAAGTCCAGGTCGGCGGCGCACTGGCGCTGTTCGCGGGGCAGGTCCGCCAGCCCGATGATCGCCCGGACCTCCTCCGGGGCGGGTTCGATCGGTCTGCCGTCCGGACCGGTCCGGGTCTCGCCCAGCCGGTCCAGCAGCTGGTCGAGGGTGAGGACGTCGGGGAGCGGCGGGACCCAGACCGGCCGCACCGGTGCGGCCCCCGAGTCCACGATCCGCTCCACCGCCACCTGCAGGGTGGTGGGTGCCTCCTCGGCCGACTGCTCCTCGGCTTCGGACTCCTCCGCCAGCCGGGGACCCCGGACCAGGGAGCCCAGCCCGTTGAAGGAGATCAGGGGGAGGATCTGCGGCACCTCCGCCACCTTCTCGCGGGCGGGCGGCACGTAGGGCTGGGAGACCATGGCCGCCTTGAACCGCTCGAACACGGTCGTGTCGACCTTCAGGTAACCCGAACCCGGCTCGGGCGGCAGGTGGTAGGCGTCGCCGACACCGATGGCCTCGCGGCTCTCGGCCTCGGAGAAGGTGCGCAGCCCGATCCGGTAGGACAGGTGCGACTCCAGGCCCTTGATCTTGCCCGAGTCCAGCCGCTGGGTGGCCAGCAGCAGGTGCACACCGATGGAACGGCCGATCCGGCCGATCGCCACGAACAGCTCCGCGAAGTCGGGGTGCGCGGTGAGCAGCTCGGAGAACTCGTCGATGATGACGAGCAGGTGGGGGAGCGGCTCCAGCTCCTGCCGCCGCGCCCGCGCCGTCTCGTAGGCGTGCAGGTTGGGCAGGTTCCCCGCGTCCTTGAGGACCTGCTGGCGCCGGTTCAGCTCACCGAACATGGCCTCCCGGAAGCGCTCCACGAGGCCGTCGTCGTCGGCGAGGTTGGTGATGAGTCCGGCGCTGTGCGGCAGCCGGTCGGTGTCGGCGAAGGTGGCACCGCCCTTGAAGTCCACCAGCAGCAGGGCGAGCTGTTCGGGCGGGTGGTTGATCACCAGCGACGCCACCAGGGTGCGCAGCATCTCCGACTTGCCCGAACCGGTCGCGCCCACGACCAGCCCGTGCGGGCCCATCCCGCCGAACGCGGACTCCTTCAGGTCCAGCAGCACGGTGTTGGCCTCGGGCCCCACCCCGATCGGCACCCGTAGGAAGTCCCCGGCGCCGCGCGGCCGCCAGGCCCGGCCGGTGTCCAGCCGGGCGACGTCCGGGACCCCCAGGATCTCGGGCAGCCCCACCGTGGCGTGCATGGCGTCGGTGCTGTCGCCGGCGGCCAGCCGCAGCGGCGCCAGCGTGCGGGCCAGCGTGGTGAGCAGCTCCCGGCCGACCCGGTCGGACCGGCCGCGCAGCGGCGGGTCGTCCTCCTCCGCCGAGGGCTGTCCGGGCGAGGCCGCCCGAGGTTCGCGGTCCTCCCGCAGCGTGCCGTCCGCCGACACGTACAGCCGGGTGTCCACGTGTTCGGGCTCCTCCCGGCGGTCCCCGACCAGGACCACCACGTGGATGCCGATGTCGGCCAGCGAGGCGACCGGCGGCTCGGCGGCCAGCCCGGACAGGGTCGCCTGGAACTCGCCGTCGACGACCACCACCAGCCGCCGCGTACCCGGGCCGGGCGGAGCACCCCGTCTGCGCTGCATGTCGATGGTGCGCTGCTCGATCTCCGCGGTCAGCAGCTCGGTCATCTCCACGGTGTTGCCCGCGACCAGCCGTGCGGGCAGCGGACCGTCCTGGACGCCCTCGAAGGTGTTGTGGGGGAGCCACTTGACCCAGTCCCACTCCTCGGTCAGCCGCTGGTGCCGCACCACCCCCAGCAGCACGTCATCGGGGGCGGAGAAGGTGACCAGCTGCGCGGCCAGGGCGCGCGCTAGTTGTCTGCCGACGGCCCGGTCGCCGACCACCGAGACCACCCCGCACTCGCGCAGTCGCAGCACCAGCGGCTGCTCGGACACCTCCGAGTACAGGTCGACGATCTGCTCGGCGATGCCCTGGCAGACGGGGTCGTAGACGATGAGCGGGTTGGTCCGGTCGATGTTGAGGCTGAGCCGTCGGGCCAGCGGTCTGGACCCCTCGCCGATCCGCAGCTCGAGGAAGTCCGGGTCGCCGGGCCGCCGCTCCCAGCGTCTGGCGGTGAGCCTGGCGGTCTCCTCCAACAGGTGCGGCTCCGGGTGCCGGAACAGGGACGCCGACCGCTGTAGCCCCGCCACCTCACGCACGGTCTCACGCAGGTGGTCCAGGTAGTCCAGGTAGCGTTCCCGCTGCTCCCGGATGCGCTTGCGGGGACCGTTGCGCTGCGCCACGAACATGACGATGCCGACCGCGACACTGGCCAGCATGATCATCGCCCCGGCCACCGCGAACAACGGCCGGTTGCCCAGGGTGACGGTCATCAGCAGTGAGCCCGAGCCGGTGATGATCGGCATGATGATCATCGCCGAGGAGCTGGCCGCGGGAGGGTTCTCCGGCAGCTGCGGCGGCGTCGCGATGACCAGGGGCGACCGGCCGGGGTCGGGCACGGCGTTGCGCGCGGGCCGATGCACCAGCGTCGTTGTCACGGGCACCTCTCCTGTCCCGTGCGCCCGGAACGCCCCGAACGCACTCTTGCTACGGTGATGATCCCGCGCCCCGGCGGTGCCGGACAAGCGGCGCGCACGGGCCTGTGGACAACCGGACCACGGCCGGATGTGATCCTCGCGCGGGCACTTCGGTTCGCGTCCGTCCCCGGACGCTCGCGCGCCGCACAAGCAAGTACGGACGTCGAACGCGGGGAGCCCTGAGTGAGCGGATACTGCCGGGTCACGGTGACCGGTCCGGACCGGTGGGCCGACCTGGTCCTGCCGGGCACCGTGACGGTGGCGGCGCTGATGCCGCAGGTGGTGCGGGTGTGCTCCCCGGCCGACGACGGACTCCAGTCCGCGGCCTGGAACCTGGTCACGGTGGACGGCAAACCCGTCCCCCCAGGCGGGTCCCTGACCGACGCCGGGGTGCGCGACGGCGACGTCCTCCTGCTGGACCGGGTGACCGCCCCGGACCGCCCGGCCTTCGTGGACGACGTGCGCGGCACCGTGGAGGACCGCGTCGACGAACGGGCGTGGCTCTGGAAGCCCTCCACCACCTTCGGTTTCGGCCTGGTCCTGGCCGCGCTCGGACCGCTGCCGCTCATGGTCGGCATGACCCTGGTCCGCACCGCGCCGCTCGATCTCGCCGTCTGCCTCCTCGGGCTCCTGACCGCGCTCGGCGCCCTGTGGCTGGCTGGGAACCGCTCCCTGCCCGGGGTGGCCCACGCCGCCCAGATCGCCGCCTGCGGCTGGGGAGCCCTGACCGCGGTGCTCGCGGTCGCGGCGGTGAGCACCGCGGCGCCATCTCCGATCGTCACGGCGCTGTTCGCCTGCTTCGGTGCGCTGGCGGCCGCGACCGGGGGCTGGTCCCTGGCCCACTTCCTGCTGCCCTACCTGGCCGGGCTGGGCGTGCTCACCGTCTCCCTGGTGCTGCTGGTGGGCCTCGGGCTGTTCGCGGACGGCCCCATGGCCGTACGGTTCCTGGCGGTCCTGCTGGCCCTGGGTATCGGCGCGCTGCCCAGGATGGCGCTGGCCCTCGGCGGTCTGTCCGGCCTGGACTACGAGGTGCGCCAGGTCGGACAGACCGAGAACGCGAGGTTCGAGGAGAGCCTGGCCAACAGCGACCGGGTGCTGCTCGGCACCCTGCTGGGCGTGGTGGTCACCGCCGCGTTCGCCGTCTGCCTGCTGGCCTTCACCGGGGACGGCGGCCGCGACCTGGTCCTCGCGGCCCTGGTGTCGCTGGCGCTGCTGATGCGCTCACGCCTGTTCGACCGCGTCTCCCACGTGCTGCCGGTGCGTCTGGCAGGACTGGTGGGCCTGGGCGCGACCGGCGCGGCCGCGGCCCTGACCCACACCTGGGCGCTCGTCGCACTACCGGCCGTGGCCCTGGTGCTGTGCGCGGCCGTCGCCGCCCTGAGCGCGGTGCGCCTGACCGACGTACCCCGGGCCTCGCTCCGGCGCCTGCTCAACGGTGTGGAGATCGCGGTCGTGGCCGCCATGTGCGTGGCCGCCGTCTGGGCGCTGGGCGTGTACGAGGTGGTCACCACCATCCGCATCGGAGCCTGACCACAGCCCCCACGCGCTGCCCTGACCCACAGCCCGCGCCCGCGGCCCGGCCCTGGTCCCGGCACCCGCATCCGGCCGGAGGCCCCGGCGGAGCGTTCCGCGCACACCTGCGCATGGATGGCCGGTGACCTGTGGGACGCACGCGGAGCCCGTTTGGATCTGGGAATGTCCTGTTTCGGTCACATCCCCTGCCCAGGACCCCCTCGCGTTGACAGCCACCCCGGAACTTCATTACTTTCCGGTTCGGGTTGTTCGGTGATCGCGAACGAACCCCCCGGCCCCGGCCCGCACAGGGCGACCACGCCTCTGCGACCGGCGTAGCGCGGGGCAAGGGGAGGTCAACGGGGAGAGGACGGGCGGATGAGTCAGAACGTCGGCAGCGAGGAGAGCAATTCCCTGTCCCAGGGCGGTTCCCGCCTCGACGAGCAGAGCAGGGGCATCAACGACCGGATGCAGTCCCTGTTGGACGTGCTGGACCAGGACGGTCAGGCACTCCAGGGCAACGCGCTCCGCGCCTACCGCCAGGGGCAGGCCGAACTGGTCGCGGGGTTCAAGGCCCTGACCGACTGGTGCAACAAGTACGGCGTCAACCTCACCCTCGGCCAGGAGAAGATCAACGCGGCCGACGCCCAGAGTGAAGAGGACTTCGCCAAGGCCCAGACCGAGCTCACCTTCCTGAACCGGTCGATCTGACCGGGAACGGGACTCTGACCGGGACCCGCACCGGGTCCGGCACGGAACAGCACCGAGGGGAGAGCACGCCGTGAGCGTGAGCAAGTACGAGGTCGGCGCGGACATCGACCAGCTCGAGCAGCTGAGCACCGACCAGCGCCAGTACCTGGGCTACTTCCAGGCGATCATGCAGGAGATCGACGCCCAGACCAAGGACACCGTCGCCAAGTTCGAGGGCGGCGACGAGGCCTTCCAGGCCAGGGCCGCCGAGTTCAACAACGCCTTCGAGATGACCAATCGCGGGTTCTCGAGGATGATCGACGCCGTCGACGGGACCGTGGACGGCTACCGCGAGACCAAGAGTTACCTGAACAACCTCTTCGAGTGAGCCAGCCGTACGGCGCCTACGGCGCCACCGGGCAACCCCCGACCCGGCATCCCCCGCCCGCGGGCCGGGGGGAGCGACCCGAAGGGCCCCCGCCCACCCCGCTTCCGGAAGCCTTCCAGAGCACACCCCACACCGAGCGCTACGTCCTGCAGGCCGACGCACTGCGGCGCAGGCAACTGCGCGCGGCCATCCTGTACGGGTCCAGCCGTTACTGGCGCAGACGCCACCACGTGTGGCCGTCGGTCGTGGTCGGCCTGATCGCCGCCGCGGTGCTCGCCGCGGGCATCGTGGTCGCCAACGCCTTCCAGGTCCAGCAGGAACTCAACGAACAGCGCCAACAGGAGCAGACCCAGGACCCGTCGACCCCGCTCATCCCCCAGGAGCGGACCACCGCCGGGCCGGGCGGCCCGCCCTGAACCGCCCTGTCCCGCCTCCTCCACCACCCGAAGGAAACGCCGTGAACCTGCACGCTCCCTCAGCTCCGCTCTCCACGGACGAGGCCGCGGTCCATGCGGACGCCTTCGACTCCATGGTCGCCTCCGTCGGGTCCGCGCTCCTGGGCAAGACCGAGGTGGTGCGCCTCGCCCTCGTCGCCCTGCTCTCCCAGGGCCACCTCCTGCTGGAGGACGTTCCCGGCACCGGCAAGACCACCCTGGCCCGCGCCATCGCCGCCAGCGTGCACGGGGTCTGGCGGCGCGTGCAGTTCACGCCCGACCTGCTGCCCTCCGACGTCACCGGCGTGACCGTCTTCAACCAGGGCACCCGTGAGTTCGAGTTCCATCCGGGGCCGGTCTTCGCCAACGTCGTCGTCGCCGACGAGATCAACCGGGCCTCGCCCAAGACCCAGTCGGCCCTGCTCGAGGTCATGGAGGAGGGCGCGGTCACCGTGGACGGCGTCCGCCACGCGGTCCCCGAACCCTTCCAGGTGGTCGCCACCCAGAACCCCGTGGAGATGTCGGGTACCTACCGGCTCCCCGAAGCCCAGCTCGACCGGTTCCTGATGCGCCTGACCGTGGGCTACGCCGACCCCGCAGCGGAACTCGCCATCATCCGCGGCGACCGCCTCACCACACCGGACAGCCTGCCCGCGTTCACCGACGCCGCCCGGATGGAACAGGTCCGCCTGGCCGCCCGCCGGGTCCGCGTCGACGAGGCCGTCTACGAGTACGTCCTGCGCGTGGCCCGCGCCACCCGCGAGCACTCCGCGCTCAGCGTGGGCCTGTCCACCCGCGCGACCGTCGCCATGGCCCACACGGCCCGCATCCGCGCCCTGGTCTCCGGCCGCCCCTACGCCACGCCCGAGGACGTCAAGACCCTGGCCCAGCCGCTGTGGGCGCACCGGCTGGTGCTCTCCCCGGAGGCCTCCGTCGGCGGCCGCACCGGTACCGACGTGCTCGCCGAGGTCCTCGAGGCGACCCCGGCCCCCCAGCCGGGCCACCCGGGGGCGACGGCGACCCGCTGATGCCGACCACACGAGGGTGGCTGGTGGCGGCCGCGGGGGCGCTGCTGCTCGTCGGGGGAACCCTCTCCCAGTACCAGGAACTCGCCCTGCTCGGGGCCCTGGCCGTCCTGGCGGTGGCCACGGCCGCCCTGGCCGTGGGCCGCCCCGCCGCGGTCACGGTGACCCGGTCCCTGCCGATGGGCACGCGCTCCAGCCCCGGCCGGTCTGTTCGCGTGCACATGAGCGCCCGCAACACCGGTCGCCGCACCCTGCGGATCAGCGAACGGGTGGTAGGCCCCGACGGCGGGCACGACGTCACCCTGCCCGCCCTGCCCGGGAACGGCACCGGGGGATCGGACTACTGGCTCCAGTCCCACCGGCGCGGACTCCTCGAACTCGGCCCGCTGAGCGCGGGCCGCTCCGACCCCCTCGGCCTGGCCCGGAGCGTACGCGTCCACGGCGCTACCGACCAGGTGTGGATCCACCCGTCCTGGCAGTACCTGAAGGCCATCCCGGTCGGCAACGTCGCCGACCCCGACGGCGAGGTGGACGGCGCCCGGGCGGGCACCCTCACCTTCCACACGCTGCGCGACTACGCCCCCGGCGACGATCTGCGCCACGTGCACTGGCGCAGCTCGGCCCGGCTGGACCGGCTCGTGGTGCGCGAGTACGTCGACACCTCCCAGACCCGGGTGTGCGTCCTGGTCGACGACCGCCCCACCGAGGACGGCGCGGCCCGGCTGGACGAGGTCGCGGGGGCGGCCGCCTCCCTGCTCGCCACCGGCGTGCGGGCCTCACTCCACTGCGAACTCCGGCTGGTCAGCGGACGCGGCCGGGACAGCAGCGCGGGCCTGCCCTCCCTGCTGGATCTGCTCGCCGAGGCCGAACCCACTCCCGGCGCGGACCTGGCCGACGCACTCCACCTGGCCCGCACCCACAGCCAGGGCGACACCGCCATCCTGGTCAGCGGGGGCCTGGACGCCACCGACCTGCGCCTGTTCGGCCAGCTCGGCGATCGCTACTCCGGGCTGTTCGCGGCCGCCATCGGCCAGCGCGAGACCCCGCCTGCACCCGACCCCGTCACACTCATCCAAGCGGGCGACGCCGCCTCGTTCGCGGACCGCTGGAACGAGGCGCCATGGCCACGGTGACGGCCCCGGCTCAGAACCGGGGCGGAACCACACCGGGCGGTACCGGCCCCGGCTCCGCGCCCGCGGCCACCGCCCGGCGCCCCGGCGGTACGCCCCGTCCGTCCATCGGCGCGCTCCCGGCCTGGGCCGGGCTGGTCCTGGCCACCGCCGCGGGCGGCGCGGCCCTGGCCGACTCCTACAGTTCACCGGTGACCGTGCTGGCGGTCCTCGTGACGTGCGCGCTCACGTCCGTGGCGGCCACACTGTTCCTGCGCTCGCGGTTCGGCCCGCTCCGCACGGTCCTGACCGGGATCCCCCTTCCGCTCACCGCGGTTTTGGTGAGCGCCGTGTGGATCCCCGGGCAGGGGTACGGCGCGGGCGGACCGACCGGGGTGCTGCGCGGAGCGGGTGAAGCGCTGCTGCACTCGGGCGCGCGCATCCTCACCACCACCGCACCCACCCCCCTCACCGCCGACACCCTCACCCTGCCCCTCCTGGCCACCTGGCTCGCCGGTACGGCCGCCGCCCTGGCCTGGCACGCCGACCGCCGGGCGCTCGCCCTGCTGCCCGGACTGCTGCTGCTCGTGGGCGCCGTGGTCCTCAACGGGCCGGTCACCCCGCCCGGGTTCGGCTCGATCGGCCTGCTCGGTGTGGCCGCGGTCCTGGTGATGTCCGTGGGCTCGCGCAGCGGGGACCAGGGGGCGGCGGCGCAGGGTTCACCAGCGCAGGGTTCGACAGCGCGCGGTTCGACGGGATCGTCCGCTCTGGTCATCCAGGTGGACGCCCCACCCCAGGCCCCCTCCCGATTCCGCGACGCCGCGGTCACCGGGGCCATCTGTGCGCTCACCGCCACCACCGCCGTGCTCGGCGGCCCCCATCTGCTCGCCGGATGGGCCGCCGAACCCGCGGACCCGCGCGCCGTCCTCACCCCGCCGATGGACCCCCACGACGCCCGCAACCCCCTCGGCTACCTGCCCGGGTGGGCAGCCGAACCCGACCGGCACCTGCTCACGGTGGCGGCCGACCGGCCGGTCGGCCTGCGCTGGGTCGCCCTCGCCGACTTCACCGGCACCACCTGGCTGCCCGAGAGCGGTTACCGCAACGCCGGCCAGATCCTGCCCGAACCCGTGCCCCCGCCGCCCGGGGCCGAGCTCGTGAGCGCGCACGTCACCGTCGGCGAGGAACTCCCGGGCAGTTGGGCGCCGGTGGTCGGGGCGCCCCGGGAGGTGGGGCTGGACCCCCTCGGCTACGACGCCCTCACCGGCACCGTCGTCACCCTGGACGGCGACGTGGCCGGGCGCAGCTACGAGACGGTCGGCGAGGTAGCCGACTGGAGCGGGGTCGACCCCGCACGCTCGGCGCCGCCCGTGGGGGACGTCTACGACCTCTACCGGGACCTGCCGCCCGGGGCCCCGCCCATCATCAACGAGGTCGTCACCGAGATCGCCGCCGAAGGCGACTACTACGACCGGGCCCGCGCCCTCGCCGACTACCTGCGCGAATCCCACACCTTCGACCCGACCACCCCCGGCGGCCACGGGTACGCGCACATCGACGCGCTGCTGGCCGCCCCCGGCGGCCGGGGAGGCGGCGGCACCTCGGAACAGTTCGCCAGCGCCTTCACCATGCTGGCCCGCGCCGCCGGTCTGCCCAGCCGGGTGGCGGTCGGCTTCGCCCCCGGAACGGAGCGGACCGAGGGCGAGTACGAGGTGACCACCGGCGACGCCTACGCCTGGGGCGAGGTGTACTTCGACGGCCTGGGCTGGGTGCCCTTCCACGTCACCCCCGGGGGTCAGGACGACACCGCCGCCGGGCAGAGCCCCGCGGACGAGAACGACTCCGAAGACCCCGAAACCGAGGAACTGGAGAGCTCCTCCGCCGCCGAGGCCGCAGAGGGGACGGCCACGGAACGCGCGGACTCCGACCACGGTGCGTGGATCTGGGCCGGGGCCGCCTCCGGCGGTACCTTCGCCCTGATCCTGCTGGTCCCCGCACTCAGGCTCACCCGCCGCGCGCTGCGGCTGGGGTCCGGTGACCCGACCGAGCGCGTCCTGGGCGCCTGGCGTGAAATGCGCGAGGCCCTGCGGCTGGGCTCGGCGGTCCTGAGCGCCGGGGACACCGTCACCGACACCGTGGCCGTCGCCCGCTCCCTGGCTCCGCCCCCGACGCTCGACGCCGGGCTCGACCGGCTGGCGGCGGCCGTCAACGGGGCGGGTTTCGGCGGCGGATCGGGTATCGACGCCGGGGCCGCGGACGAGGCGGGGCGGGTCGTACGCGCCCACCAGCGGATCCTGCGCAGAGGACGGCCCCGGCTCGCACGACTCATCTGGTGGTTCGATCCCCGCCCCCTGTTCTGGAGGGACGGCCCGAGAACCGGCCGTCAACGGAGAGGACGCCGATGAGCGGCGCTGAGCAGCACAGCAGACTGGCCTTGGGCTTCCACTCCACGGAGGTCCTGTACCGGGGAGCGGACTCGACCGTCTACCGGGCCCTGCGCGACGGGGACGACCACCCGGTCGCGCTCAAGGTCATGCGGGACGGCTCCGGCAGCCGGGAGGCCGACCGGCTGGTCGAGCTGTCCGGGACCCCGGGCCTGGTCACAGCGATCGGCGGCGGACGCACCTCATCCGGGCGGGCGTTCGTCGCCATGGACCTGCACCCGGCAGGGGACTACGCCTCCGTCCTCGCGGACCGGGGACCGCTACCACTGGCCGAGGCCCTCGCAGTGGGCCGGTCCGTGGCCGGCGCCCTGGCCGCCCTGCACGGCCGGGGCCTGCTGCACCACCGGATCGAACCTGGCAACATCCTGAGCGCCCCCGGCGGCGGTGTCCTGACCGACGTCGGCGGGGTACTGCCCGCGGACCAGCGAACCGAACCGGTCGGCCTCGACCCTGTGGCGGTCGCCTACGCCTCGCCCGAGGCACTGAGCGGACAGCACCCCCTCACCCCCGCCTCCGACGTCTACCGGCTCGGGGCGGTGCTGTGGACCCTGCTCGCCGGGCACCCGCCCTTCGCCGAGGGGCCGGGTTCGACGGGGGACCCGTTCACCTACCGGGAACGCGCCTTGGCCGGGGAGCTGCCGCGCCTTCCCCGGTCCGACCTGTCCGCACCGCTGCGCGCGGTGCTCGAACGGGCCCTGTCCCGGGACCCGGCCCAACGGCAGAGCGCCGCCGACCTCGCCAGGGAGCTGGGCGGTCCGGATCCGGGTGGTCCGGATCCGGGTGGTCCGGATCTGGATGGCCGGGATTCGGGCGGGCGGGAACCGGGTCCCGGACTCCCCGAAGCGGCTGATCCGAATGCCGTCGTCACGGCCGCGGTCGAACCGACCTCGCACGGGGGACCGGGCACCTCCCCGGACTCGTCCCCGTCCTCGGCCCCGGAACCGGTGGCCTCAGACGGAGACCAACCGGCCGAGCCCGGCGAGGGGCGGGACGCTCACGGCGGCCCACCGGCCAGGTCCGACAACGACCCCGCCCGCTTTCTGGCCGACCACCCGGAAATCGCCTGGGCGTCCCTGCCCGGGTGGGCCGGGGGCGCCTCAGCCGAATCCCCGGCCGGTACACCGGGCCAAGGCACGGCAACGGCCGTCCCGGGCCAGGACCAGGCCGCCCCGGACACTGCGCTCGTTCCGGGGCAGGCATCCCCCGGGTACCACTGGGACCAGAGCCAGGCACCGCCCCAGCCACCGGTACCGCCCCAGCCACCGGCGCCGCCCGAACCTCCGGCGTCACCCGGGCCCGTTACCCGGCCGCCGGGACAACCCGGGCGCCGCCCCCTGTTCATCGGTGTGACCGTCGCCGCCATCGCTTTCGTGGCCGTCGTCCTCGGCCTGGTCGCCGTCCTTCGGCCGGGCGTCGGCGGAGACCTTCTGGCCCAGGCCAGGACAGCCGAACCCGTCCCGGACGCCTCCGACACCCCGGCGGCCTCCGGTACTCCCGACGCCCCCGCCGCCCAGCCGGGCGGAAGCGGCGAGAACGAGGCCCCTCCGGCTCCCGCACTCCAGGTGGAGGAGGCGGCCCCCACCGACCTCGGCCTGGAGGACTCCGGACACACCGTGCTGGTGACCTGGACCGACAACACCGAACCAGCCGCGAACCACCAGGTGATCGGCGGCCCGGCCGGTCAGACACCGGGCAACCTCGCCGACGCCGAGCCCGGTTCCGGGCAGGCCAGGGTCAGCGGCCTGGAACCGGACCAGGAGTACTGCTTCGTCGTCGCCGTGCTCAGCGTGGAGGAGATCGCCCCGTCGGAACAGGTGTGCACCGACCGCTCGGCCACCGTCTGACCCGGCCGGTGGCCGACAACGGTCGGCCATTCCGGGTATGAACCGAGCGTTCCCTCGCGGAGCAAACTTTTCAGGTGTCCGCTTCCGGTCATTTGTCGAGTTGTTTTTCGGGAATGTGTTCAAAGGTTGCCTGCGTCCCGCATTCGGGCCATTGATTGGCGGTTTCATCGACCTTTTCAGGAAAAACGATTTCCATTCGTTTTCCTCTTTTTTTCGGGTTTGTGCGTGACTCTGGAAGCAGGGGGTGAAGCTCCCCCCGGGTGCGGCTTCGGGAGGGCGCGCGATGAGCAGCGGCATGCAGGACGGTCCGGAACGGCACGGCCCCTACCAGGGTGGGCAGCCTCAGGAGAATCCCCAACAGTTTCAGCAGCCCCCGTATGGTCAGCCCCCGTACGGCCAGCAGCAGTACCTTCCGCCCCAGTACGGGCCGCCGCCGGTGGCCGCACCTCGAAAGCGGAGGAAGTGGCCGTGGATTCTGTTGGCGGTGTTCGTCCTCATCGTGGGCATGTTCGCGTGCACCGCCGGAGGCGGACAGGAGGCCGAAACCACTTCGGGCGCCGGGGAGAATACGACCGGAGCGGAAACTGAGGAGGCCGACGAGGAAAGCGGGGACTTCGCCATGGGTGAGGCCGCCCAGTTGGGCGACTGGGTGGTCACCGTGCACGGAACGGAGACCGCCGCGACCTACGGCGAGGAGTTCTTCGAGGAGCAGGCGCAGGGGGAGTTCGTCATCGTCGACATGACGGTGGAGAACGGTGGCAGCGAGTCCACCACCTTCGACGACTCCGCGCTCTCGCTGATCGACGCCGATGGCAACAGCCACTCCGCCGGCGTCGTCCTGGGCGCCGACTCGTTCTTCCTGCAACAGATCAATCCCGGCAACCAGGCCTCCGGTGAAGCCGTGTTCGACGTGCCCGAGGGCACCGAGCCGGTGGCTCTGGAGGTGGACGACGTCTGGAGCTTCGACGACCCGATCCGGATCCAGCTCGACTGACCACGGGAAACGAGCGGAGCGGGGGTCAGTGCCAACCCCCGCCCCGCTCCATGCGCGTACGTGGAGCGGCTACTGCCCCCGGTACAGCCACTCCTGCAGGTGCGGGGCCTCCGCGCCGATGGTCGTGGAGTCGCCGTGCCCGGTGTTGACCACCGTCTCCTCCGGCAGTGACAGCAGCCTGCGGCGGATCGATTCCACGATGGTCGGGAAGTCCGAGTAGGAACGCCCCGTCGCACCCGGACCGCCCTGGAACAGGGTGTCGCCGCTGAACAGCACACCCAGATCCGGCGCGTACAGGCAGACCGCGCCCGGTGCGTGGCCCGGGGTGTGCAGCACCGTCAGCTCCGTCCCGCCGACCTTCAGGGACTGGCCGTCGGCCAGCTCACCGTCCGGGGCCCGGTCCGGATGGGTCATGTCCCACAGCACCCGGTCCTCGGGGTGCAGCAGGATCGGCGCGCCGGTCGCCTCGGCCACCGCCGGGGCGGCGTTGACGTGGTCGTTGTGCCCGTGCGTGCACAGCACCGCCACCACTCGGCGACCGTCCACCGCCTCGACGATCGCGGCGGGGTCGTGCGGGGCGTCGATCACCACGACCTCGTCATCGTCACCCACCAGCCAGACGTTGTTGTCCACCTCCCAGGAACCTCCGTCCAGGGTGAAGACCCCGGACGTGGTCAGGTGTTCCACACGCGTGTCACTCACAGCCGCACCACCGATCGCAGTACCTCGCCCCGCTCCATTCGAGCGAAGGCCTCCTCGATGTCACCGAGCCCGATCTCCTCGGAGACGAAACCGTCCAGGTCCAGCCTGCCCTGGGTATAGAGGTCGATGAGCATGGGGAAGTCGCGCGAGGGCAGGCAGTCGCCGTACCAGCTCGACTTCAGCGCCCCGCCCCGGCCGAACACGTCCAGCAGCGGCAACTCCAACCGCATCTGAGGGGTGGGCACGCCCACCAGCACCACGGTCCCCGCCAGGTCACGGGCGTAGAACGCCTGCTCATACGTTTGCGGCAGACCGACGGCGTCGATCACCACGTCCGCGCCGAACCCGTCGGTGAGCGCACGGATCGCCTCGACCGGGTCGGTTCGGGAGGCGTTGACCGTGTGGGTGGCGCCGAAGCCGCGCG
The DNA here is from genome assembly GCF_014201115.1 of Nocardiopsis metallicus. Taxonomy (GTDB): domain Bacteria; phylum Actinomycetota; class Actinomycetes; order Streptosporangiales; family Streptosporangiaceae; genus Nocardiopsis; species Nocardiopsis metallicus. The sequence continues at coordinate 2,004,863 of NZ_JACHDO010000001.1, read as the reverse complement.
CCCACTCCAGCTTGCGGTCCTCCAGGTCCACGGCGATGATCTTGCCAGCCCCGGCCAGGCGGGACCCGGCCACGGCCGCGCTGCCCACCCCGCCGCAGCCGATCACCGCCACGGAGTCACCACGGCCCACCCCGCCGGTGTTGATGGCGGAGCCGATCCCGGCCATGATCCCGCAGCCGAGGAGCCCCGCGGCGGCGGCCGAAGCGGTCGGGTCGACCTTGGTGCACTGGCCCGCGGCGACCAGCGTCTTCTCGGCGAACGCGCCGATGCCCAGGGCGGGGGAGAGTTCGGTGCCGTCCTCCAGGGTCATGCTCTGCTCGGCGTTGTGCGTGTCGAAGCAGTACTGGGGCCGCCCCCGGCGACAGGCCCGGCACTGCCCGCACACCGCCCGCCAGTTCAGGATCACGTAGTCCCCGGGTTCGATCTGGGTGACCCCGGCGCCGACGGACTCCACCACACCGGCGGCCTCGTGGCCGAGCAGGAAGGGGTACTCGTCGTTGATCCCGCCTTCGCGGTAGTGCAGGTCGGTGTGGCAGACCCCGCACGCCTGGACCTGGACGACCGCCTCCCCCGGCCCGGGGTCGGGGACGACGATGGCGGTCAGTTCGACCGGTGCGCCCTTCGCACGTGAGATCACACCCTGGACCGTTTGAGACATGAGAGCACTTCCTGAACCTCGGGGCAGGCGGCACCGGAGGGCACCGTCTCCGTTCACCCTGCCCCACCCTCCGTGCACGTGTCCAACATGTGGAACGTCTGGGATTCAGAAGTGGGAGTCATCAATCGGATGGTTCTCTCCGAGCAGCTTCACGAAGGCCCGCGTGGCGGCGGACGGACGCGCGGCCCCGGGCAGGGCCAGGGCCACCCGCCACCGCGTCGGCCCGGGAACCGCGACGCTTCTGAGCCCCTCAGCCTGGGGCTTTCGGGTCACCGGCCGGGGGACCACCGCGACTCCCATACCGCGACCTACCAGGTCCAGCAGCGTGTACACGTCGTTGACCTGGAGGGCGACGCGCCTGGCGATCCCGAAGTCCGCGAACGCCCGGTCCGCGCAGTCGCGGGCGCCCCACCCCGGATGCAGGTCGACGTACTCCTCCTCGCCCAGGGCCGAGGGGATCGCCCCCTCGGGCACGAGGCGGTCGGCGGCGGTCAGCAGCATGAGCGGTTCCTCGGTGATCCGCAACAGCCGTACGTCCCCGCCCGCGTCGAGAGGACCGGCCACCAGCGCGGCGTCGATCCTGCCCGTGCCCACGAGTTCGAGTAGCTGCCCGGTGGCGGCCTGCTGGAGGTTGATCGCCACGTTGGGGTGGCGCTCCCGGTACTCGTGCAGCAGGGGTGCGGCCTCCACCACGCCCATACACTGCTCGGTGCCCAGGGACAGGGCGCCGCGCACTCCGTGGTCGTCGGTGGCCAGTTCCCGCAGCCGCTCGGTCGCGGCCAGGATGCGCTGGGCCTCGGCCAGGAGCACGTGCCCGGTGGGGGTCGGATAGACCCGGCGGGTGGTGCGCAGCAGCAGTTGCGCGTCCAGGTCGCGTTCCAGGGCACGGATCGACGCGGACAGGCCGGACTGGGTGATGCCGAGGTATTCAGCGGCCCGGGTGAAGTGCTCCTCCTCACAGACCGCCACGAAGTGCCTCAGATGTCGTAGCTCCACGTCGCGCAGCCTAGCCGTACGGGGGTGCTCCGGCGTTCGCCCGTGCGGGCCCGCACCCGGCCCGGCTGCCCTTCGCTCCGAGCCCAGAACGGGGTTTATCCCCTGAGGAAGTCCGTCAGGGCCGCGGTCAACTGAGCGGGGGCGTCCAGCTGGACGAGGTGGCCCGCGCCCTCGATGGGGCAGGTGACCAGGCCGGGGATCATCGCGGCCAACTCACGGGTGCGTTCCGGGGGGATCCACGCGTCCTGCTCGCCCCAGGCCAGCAGCACCGGCAGGTCCAACCCCGGGTACAGGCCCTGGATCTCGTCGGTGTGCGCCTGGTCGGCCTGCTCGATCTGGCGGTAGAAAGCCGCCTGGCCCTCCGCCCCGGTCCACGGCTCCACCAACCGGTCCACAACCCCCGGCCCCAGCCCGGGCGCGCTGGCCGAGCCCACGTACTCGGCCACCAGGGCCCGGTGCAGCGCGGGCGGCAGCTGCTCGAAGACCTCGGTGTGCTCGCCCACCAACCGGAAGAACGGCGAACCCCACGGGGCCAGGGCCACCGGCGAGACCAGTGCCAACCGCGAGTAGGCGGTCCGGTGCAACAGGTGCGCGCGCAGTGCCACCGCACCGCCGAAGTCGTGTGCGACAACCCTCGGGCTCTCCAAGCCCCAGTGCCCGAGCAGCTCGGCGAACACCTCCCCCTGCGCGGCCAGGGACACCCGCTGCCCCGAACGCATCTCCGAGGTCCCGTAGCCGGGCATGTCCCAGAAGTACACCCGGTACCGGAGCGCCAGCGCTGCGGCCACGTCCCGCCACACGTACGACGAGAACGGGGTGCCGTGCAGCAGGACCACGGGCTCTCCGGAGCCGACGGCGCCCCAGCGCACCGCCCCGGCAGTCGACGTGAACACCTCGGTCGGCTCCTGTACGCCCATGTCCGTCCCCTTCGTCTGCGCCCCGCGGTCCCGCTTCGAGGCCGCAGCCGAGGCGATTCTAGCCGCGGGGTCCGACAGAGCCTGGACATCCCACGAGTTTATTGACCACGGGGCACAGCCGGTTTCCGCCCCTCTCACATCCGTGATCTTGCTACCAGGAGCGAAATGGGCGCCCATTTCGCTCCTGGTAGCAAGATCACGGGGAATGATGGGGGTTTGGGGGTAATAGGCGTATGCTGCGCTCGGGTTTTGGGGCGTCCCCTATTGTGCGTTTTTCTGGCTGGCTCCACTGCTGGAACTTCCGGAGCCGCCGGAGCCGCTGGAGCTGGCGGTTTCGGGGGTTCGGGCCTAACCGTCGAAGGTGCGGGATGGTCAGCGCGGTGTGCGGCAGAACCCTTCGACCTGGGTCTTGATTCGTTCCGCCGGGTGTCCGCGGATGCTCTCCCGGGCGTCGCCGGACGACATTTCTGCGCATTTTCCCACCGAACGCAGAACGGGCCGCGGTTGTTGCCGGGGCCCGTTCCGCACCTGGTTTCACCAAAAAAGTCTTTCGGAGACCTTCTCAGGAGACCTTCTCGGCCTGCTCGACACTCGTGCTCCCGGGTTCCCGGGGCGGGGCCAGGCGGCCGGTCCGGTGCAGCCACCAGTCAGCGGGCAGGGTGCCCAGGGGAGGGATGGACGCGGCCAGCGCCACCAGGGTCGGCCACACGCCCCAGCGCAGCCGGTAGGCGGCGGCCAGGGCCACCAGTACGTACGCGATGAAGGCTCCGCCGTGCAGCGGGCCGAAGATCTGCACGCCCAGCTCACTGCCGTTGCCGAGGTACTTGAAGTACATGCCGACGAGGAGTCCGGCCCAGGTGAAGGCCTCGAAGACGGCCACCACTCGGAAGGTTCGGGCGGTCAGGGTCGTGATGCTCAACGCGGTTCCTCGGGATCGTCATCGCGGTCGGGGAGGGGTCCCGGGGGTCGTTCCGCGGGCCGCATCCAGGCTAGACGAACTCTCTGGCGTGCTGACTCCGGGTCCCGGCTGGTTCGGCGGGGTGCGACTCCTGTCGGTGCCGGGTGCCGGGTGCCGGGTGCCGGGTGCCGGGTGCCGGGTATGCCCGGCCCGGGTGTGCGTGAAGGTGACAACCGCCTCACCCCGAGCAGGTTTCGAGTCTGTTCTTCGTGGGTGTCGGTGCGGTTTCCGGTGGTGGTGAGACTGGTGCTTTCGTTCTCATGAATCGGAGCTGAACTGGACAAATGCCATCGCTCTATGTGGTGTCCGACTGGCCGCGAGTGAGGTGCGGTCGGGCTTCGACTTCAGTCCATGTGACCCAGGTCTCCCACTGGCTCCTGTTGACATCCCGCCGTGACCCGCCGGAGACTTGCCGCGGACTTATTAGGTAAGGATTGCCTAATTAAGGCAAGCTTTGCCTTACTTTTTGCAGCTCAGCACGGCTAGGGGAACCACAGATGAGGAGGGAGAAGCGGTTGAACGGGATCGACGGTGCCGTCGCCGTGGTCACCGGAGCGGCGAGCGGTGTCGGCCGCGCGGTCGTCACCGACCTCGCCGAGCACGGGGCCCTGATCGCCGCCGTCGACATCGACCCCGACGGGCTCGCCGAGACCGTCCGCGCTCTGGAGGGCAACGGACACCAAGCCCGTGCCTTCACCGCGGACGTCACCGACACCAACGCGGTCGAAACGCTCTTCGGCGAGGTCGAGGCGCTCCTCGGGCCGGTCACCGTCGTGGTCAGCGCCGCCGGCACCCTCGCCACCGGTCCCGTCGTCGACTGTGCCGACCGTGACTGGCACCGGATGATCGCGGTCAACGCCACCGGAGTCTTCGCCGTCTGCCGAGCGGCCGCCCGCCGGATGGGACCCCGCGGCCACGGCACCCTGGTCACCGTCGCCTCCAACGCCGCGGGCGTGCCCCGATCCGGCATGGCCGCCTACGCCGCCTCCAAGGCCGCCGCCGTCGCCCTCACCAAGTCCCTGGGCCTCGAACTGGCACCCCTGGGTGTTCGCTGCAACGTCGTCTCGCCCGGCTCCACCGACACCCCGATGCTCCGCACCATGGCCGCCGACCCCCAAGCCCTGGTCGCGGGCGACCCAGAACACTTCAAGGTCGGCATCCCCCTGGGCAGAATCGGCCAGCCCGAGGACGTGGCCGCGGCCGTGCGCTTCCTCGTCTCCGACGCCGCCCGCCACATCACCATGCACGAGCTCTACGTGGACGGCGGCGCCACCCTGCGCTGACCCCACCACCCCACACCCCGACGCCTCGACCTCCACCGCCTGCGCGCCTTCACCACCGCAGTCGCCCCCTGCCCGGCGGTTCCAACCCGGCCGCCCTCCCACGTGCCTGACACAGAAAGGCCACACCCATGCCCGAACAGCGCACCGCCGCCCCCGCGGCCACGGCGGGTGAACTCCTGGCGGAGTACCGGCCAGGGGACTCGTTCTTCTCCACCGCCACGCGAGCCCTCCACGGGACGGGGGCCCTGACCACCCTGGACCGGCTCGATGCCATCCCCGCCGCCCTCGCCGAGGCGGGCGACGGAGCGCTCGCCATGGGTGCCGTCCCCTTCGACCCGGCCCAGCCCGCCCACCTGGTCGTCCCCGAGACGGTTCGCCGGTCGCCCTCCCCGGCCAGGGCCGCCAGGAGCGAGCACAAGTGGAGCCCGCTCGGCGGACAGTGGACGCTCACCCCCGTCCCCGCACCCGACGCGCACGTCGCCGCCGTCGAACGCGCGGTCAAGCTCATGGCCGAGGACACCGAGCTGCGCAAGGTCGTCCTCGCCCGCTGCCTCAAGGTGCGGAGCGACCAGGACGTGGACGTGGCCACCGTCCTGGCCAACCTGCTCTGGCGCGACCCCACCGCCTTCGTCTTCGCCGCCGACCTGCCCCAGCGCGGCTCCGGCACCCGCTCGCTGCTCGGCGCCAGCCCCGAACTCCTCATCGCCAAGCGCGGCCGCCACGTGCTCTCCAACCCCCTGGCCGGGTCCGCGCCGCGCAGCGCCGACCCCACCAAGGACCAGCGCCGCGCCGTCGGCCTGCTCACCTCCGCCAAGGACCGCCACGAACACTCCGTGGTGGTGGAGGCGGTCACCGAGGCGTTGCGCCCCTACTGCCGCAGCCTCTCCGTCCCCGCTGAACCCGAGCTGATCAAGACCGCCACCATGTGGCACCTGTCCACCCGGGTGACCGGCGAACTCACCGACCCCGACGTGCCCGCCCACCGGCTCGCCGCGGACCTGCACCCCACCCCCGCCGTGTGCGGCACCCCCACCGGGCGGGCCTTCGACACCATCGGCGGACTCGAACCCTTCGACCGCGGCTTCTACACCGGTGCCGTCGGCTACACCGACGCCGCCGGGGACGGTGAATGGGTGGTCACCATCCGCTGCGCCGACGTCGCCGGACGCACCCTGGAGCTGTACGCGGGCGGCGGGGTCATGCCCGAGTCCGACCCCGACTCCGAACTCGCCGAGACCTCGGCCAAGCTGCGTACCCTCCTGCTCGCCCTCGGCGTGGACGGGGCCGCCTGACCATGACCTCCCACCCGCGCGGCGACGCGAACCCCGCCCCGACCCCCCGGACGATCTCCGAGGGCGACTGGACCCCCTGGCCCAAGGACTTCGCCGACACCTACCGCGAGGCCGGGTACTGGACCGGCGAGACCTTCCCCGACTTCCTGCGCGAGCGCGCCACCCGCTTCGCCGGGAACACCGCCGTCGTGGACGGCGCCACCCGCTGGACCTACGCCGAACTCGACCGGCGGGCCGACTCCCTGGCCACCGGCCTGGCCCGGCTGGGCGTGGCCGAGGGCGACCGGGTCGTGGTGCACCTGCCCAACACCGCGGCACTGTTCGAGGTGGTCTTCGCGCTGTTCCGGCTGGGCGCCCTGCCGGTCTACTCGCTGCCCGCCCACCGTCGCAGCGAACTCCTGCACCTGGCCGCCACCGCCGAGGCGGTCGCCCTGGTCACCTCCGACGTCCACGCCGGGTTCGACTGCCGCCCGATGGCCGCCGAGGTGCGCGCCCAGGTCCCCGGCCTCCAACACGTGGTCGTGGCCGGAGACCCCGGAGAGCCCTCCGGCGGCCTGACCGCCCTGGCCGAGCTGCGCGCCGAACCGGACCCGGCCGTCCTCGCCGCCCCCGACCCCGGTGCCGTGGCGTTCTTCCAGCTCTCCGGCGGCACCACCGGCCTGCCCAAACTCATCCCCAGGACCCACGACGACTACCTGTACTCGGTGCGGGCCAGCGCCGACATCTGCGGACTGGACACCGACACCGTCTACCTGGGCGTCCTGCCGGTCACCCACAACTTCCCGATGAGTTCGCCCGGGTTCCTCGGCGTGCTGCACGCGGGCGGCACGGTCGTCCTGGCCCCGGACCCCAGCCCGGCCACCGCCCTGGCGCTGGTCGAGAGCGAGCGCGTCACCATCACCGCCGTGGTCCCGCCGGTGGCCATGCTCTGGCTGGACGCCGTCGAGCACGGCTCGCAAGGCCAGCGCGATCTGTCGTCCCTGCGCATGCTCCAGGTCGGCGGCGCCACCTTCCCCGAGGAGGCGGCCCGTCGGGTCACCCCGGTCCTGGGCTGCACCCTCCAGCAGGTCTTCGGCATGGCCGAGGGTCTGGTCAACTACACCCGCGACGGCGACCCCGCCGAGGTGGTCACCACCACCCAGGGCCGCCCGATCAGCGACCACGACGAGATCCTCGTCGTCGACGACCAGGACCGCCCGGTCCCCGAAGGCGAACCCGGCCACCTGTTGACCCGCGGGCCCTACACGATCCGCGGCTACTACAGGGCGCCCGAACACAACGCCACCGCCTTCACCGCCGACGGCTTCTACCGCACCGGCGACATCGTGCGCCGCCACCCCGGCGGCAACCTCGTGGTCTCCGGCCGGGCCAAGGACCAGATCAACCGCGGCGGGGAGAAGATCGGCGCCGAAGAGGTCGAGAACCACATCCTCGCCCACCCGGCCGTACACGACGCCTCCGTCGTCGCCGTCCCGGACGCCTACCTGGGTGAGCGCACCCACGCCTACGTCATCGCACGCGGCCAGGCACCCGCCCGCGGTGAGCTCCTCGCCTTCCTGCGCGAGCGCGGACTCGCCGCCTACAAGATCCCCGACCGTGTCAGCTTCGTGGACTCCTTCCCGGCCACCGCCGTCGGCAAGACCTCCAAGCGCGACCTGCGCGGCTCCACCGACCCATCCGGAGACCAGTGATGGCACTACCCACCATCGACCCCTACCCGCTACCCACCGCCGAGGAGCTGCCCGAGAACCGGGCGCACTGGACCGCGGACGCCGGTCGGGCGGTGCTGCTCGTGCACGACATGCAGCGCTACTTCCTGAGCCCCTACACCGAGGGAGCCCAGCCGGTGGCGGACGTGATCGCCAACATCGCCGCCCTGCGCGCCGCCTGCCGCGCCGCCGGGGTCCCGGTCGTGTACACGGCCAAGCCGGGCGACATGACCCCGCAGCAGCGCGGCCTGGAACGCGACTTCTGGGGCGGCGGCATGAAGGCGGTCGCCGAGCACACCGACATCACCGACGCCCTCGCCCCCGAGGACGAGGACGTGCTGCTCACCAAGTGGCGCTACAGCGCCTTCGCCCAGACCGACCTGGCCGAACGCATGGCCGCCCAGGGCCGCGACCAGATCATCGTCACCGGTGTGTACGCGCACGTCGGCTGCCAGCTCACCGCCGCCGACGCGTTCATGCGCGACATCCAGCCGTTCCTGGTCGCCGACGCCGTCGCGGACTTCAGCACCGAGCACCACCGCTCCGCCCTGGTCTACGCCGCCGGGCGCTGCGCCTGCGTGATCACCGCCGACCAGGCCCTGACCGCCCTACGGGAGGTCCCCGCCCGCACCGGGGTCTGACGTGACCGTGAACGACCACCACCGAGAAGGAACAACTGTGGCCTCCACTGACCACCCGCCCGTCGTCCACGACCTGGTCGGGGTGGGTTTCGGCCCCTCCAACCTGGGGCTGTCCATCGCCTTGGCCGAACGCCGCGACCAGGGCCGGTACCCGCCGCTGTCCGCTGTCTTCCTGGAGAGGCAGGAAGCCTTCGGCTGGCACCGGGGCATGCTCATCGACGACGCCACCATGCAGGTGTCCTTCCTCAAGGACCTGGTCACCACCCGCAACCCGGCCAGCGACTTCAGCTTCCTGTCGTTCCTGCACCACGTGGGGCGGCTGCACGACTTCATCAACCACAAGACCCTGTTCCCGCTGCGCCAGGAGTTCCACGACTACCTGACCTGGTGCGCCGAACGCGTCGCCGACCAGGTGCGCTACGGCCACGAGGTCGTCGAGGTCCGGCCCGTGTACTCGGGGGAGCGCGTCACCCACCTGGACGTGGTCGCCGAGAACGGCGCGGGGGAGCAGGCCGTGCTGCGCGCCCGCAACGTGGTCTTCGGCTCGGGCCTGCGCCCGCGCATGCCCGAGGGCGTGGAGCAGTCCGCCCGGGTGTGGCACAACGAGTACCTGCTCACCCGTCTGGGCGAGCTCGCGCCCAAGGCCGACCCGCGCTCCTTCGTGGTCGTGGGCGCCGGGCAGAGCGCGGCCGAGGTCGCCGACCACCTGCACCAGCGCTTCCCGCGCGCCCAGGTCCACGCGGTGCTCTCCCGGTACGGCTACAGCCCCTCCGACGACAGCCCCTTCGCCAACCGCATCTTCGACCCCGAGGCCGTGGACGCCTTCCACAGGGCACCGCAGGAGGTCAAGGACCAGCTCACCGGCTACCACCGCAACACCAACTACTCGGTGGTGGACCCGGATCTGATCGGTGAGCTCTACCGGCGCCACTACGCCGAGAAGGTCCACGGTGACCAGCGCCTGCACCTGCACAACACCTCGCGGGTGGCCGGGCTCAGCGAGAGCACCGAGGGTGTGGCGGTGGTCGTGGAGGACCTGGTCACCGGTAAGCAGACCCCGGTCCCCGCCAACTACGTGGTGTTCGCGACCGGCTACCACCCGGCCGACGCCCGTCCGCTGCTGGGCGAGTTGGCCGACCGGGTGGTCACCACCCCCGAGGGGCGCCCGGTCGTGGAACGCGACTACCGGGTGGCCACCGACGACACCCTGACCTGCGGTCTGTACCTGCAGGGCGGTACCGAGCACAGCCACGGGGTGTCGGCCTCCCTGCTGTCCAACATCGCGACCCGCGTCGCGGAGATCATCGACTCCGTCGCCACCCGCGCCGGAGCCCCCGCCGAAGAGAGGGCCTGACCCGTGACCCAGGAGACCGACAGCACGACCGGAACCGCCGGCACGACCGGTACGGAGTTCACGGTGGAGCGCGTGCTCGCCGAGGCCGCGCACATCCTCGCCGAACCGACCGGGGACATCGATCCCGCCGAGAACCTCTTCGACCGGGGCATGGACTCGGTCCGGATGATGAGCCTCATGGAGCGGTGGCGGGCCGCCGGGGCCGAGGTCGAGTTCGCCGACCTCGCCGAAGAGCCCACCATCCAGGCCTGGGTCACCCTCCTCAACCGCTGACCCGGCCACCCCTCGCCTCCCCTTCCGCCCTCCCCGCCTCCGCCCCGCTTCGACCCGCGTACTTCTCCGAGGAGCCCGATCCCATGGCTGACATCCACGACACCCGTTTGGGCCTGACCGGCGCCCAGGCAGGCGTCTGGTACGCCCAACAGACGGCACCGGACAGCCCGGTGTTCAACGTCGGCCAGTACACCGACATCCCCGCTGACCTGGACACCGACCGCTTCGCGACGGCGGTGCGCACGGTGGTCGCCGAGAGCGACGCCCTGCGCACCCGCGTGGTGGCCGACGGGGATCGGATCGGCCAGGTCGTAGGGGAGGGGGTTCCCCGGGAACTGGAGGTCGTCGACCTCACCGGCACCGGCGACGGTGAGGACGCGGGGGGAGACGGCGAGCACGGAGCGGTCGAGCGCGCCCTGGCCTGGATGCGCGCCGACCGCGAACGCCCGGTGGACCCCACCCGCGAACCGCTGTACCGGTACGCGCTGCTGCGGGTGGGGCCGCAGCGCTGGTTCTGGTTCCAGCGCTTCCACCACATCGCGGTGGACGCCTACGCCATCACGATGATGGCCCGCCGCGTCGCCGACGTGTACACCCGCCTGGGCCGGGGCGAGGAGATCCCGGCCAGCAGGTTCGGCGCCCTCACCGACCTGGTCGCCGACCAGGAGGCCTACGCCGCCTCCGACCGCTGCGCCCGGGACCGTGCCTACTGGAACGAGCTGCTCGCCGACCGCCCCGAACCCGCGCTGCTCTCCGCCGCCCCGCCCGCCCCGCACGCCTCCTTCCTACGGGTCCGCACCACGGTGGGCCCCGGGGTCGCCGAAGGCCTGGACGCCCTGGCAGCAGCCACCGGGGCCAAGACCACCGGCGCGACCTGGGCCGACGCCCTGGTCGGTGCCTTCGCCGCCTACACCCACCGCCTCACCGGAGCCGACGACCTCCTCCTCGGATCCCCGTCCATGGGCCGGGTCGGCTCCGTCGGCCTGCGCACCCCCGCGATGGTCGTCAACGTGCTGCCGCTGCGCCTGCGCACCACCTCGGCCCACACCGTGTCCGAGGTGATCGCGCACACCGCCGCCGCCCAGCGCGACCTGCGCACCCACCAGCGCTACCGTTCCGAACAGCTGCGCCGCGACCTCTCCGCCGTCGGCGACCGTTTCGGGCTCTACGGACCCGAGATCAACGTCAAGCTCTTCGACTACACCTTCACCTTCGACGGCGTCCCCTCCACCACCACCAACCTCTCCGAGGGGCCGGTCGACGACATCGCCGTGTCCGTCTACCGGCCCGCCACCGGCGGCCTGGTCCTGGAAGCCAACGCCAACGACGCCCGCTACGACCGGCGCGGCGCCCGCGCCCGCCTGGACGGCTTCGCGCGCTTCCTCACCGGCTTCGCCGGCGCCGACGCCTCGACCACGGTGGCCGCCCTGGACACCACCGACCCGACCGGCGCCCCGCTGGTCACCCCCGCGGTGGCCCAGGACCCGCTCACCGTCCCCGAACTCCTTTCCCGGGCTGCCACCGCCGAACCCGACGCCACCGCGCTCGTACACGGTGACACCCACCTGACCAGGGCCGGGTTCGCCGACCGGGTCGACCGCCTCGCCCAACTGCTGCGCGAGGCCACCGTCGGCCCCGGCGACGTGGTCGCCCTCGCCCTGCCCCGCTCAGTCGAGCTGGTCGTCGCCCTCTTCGCGGTCCTGCGCGCGGGCGCCGCCTACGTCCCCCTGGACCCCGAACACCCCGCCGACCGGATCGGGCACGTCCTCGCCGACGCCCGACCCACCCTCGTCCTGGCCGACTCCACCACCTCGCACCGCCTACCCGAGACCGCCGAGGCCCGCCTGCTGGAACTCGACACCGACGAGGTCCGCACCGCCCTGGCCCAGCAGTGCGGCGGCGCGCTCCCCGCCCCCGACCCCCGCTCGGCCGCCTACCTCATCTACACCTCCGGCTCCACCGGAAAGCCCAAGGGCGTGGTGATCGAACACCGCGCCCTGGCCGCCCTGGCCGCCACCCAGCGCGCCCACCTGGGCCAGTACCTGCCCGAGCGGGCGAGGATCGGTCACACCGGTTCGTTCACCTTCGACGCCTCCTGGGACACCCTCCTGGGCCTGGTCCACGGCCACGAACTCCACCTGCTCGACTCCGACCTGCTCTTCGACCACGCCCGCCTGGCCGCGCACGCGGCCGAGCAGCGCCTCGACCACCTGGACTTCACCCCCACCTACCTCCAGGGCCTGCTCGACTCCGGCGAGCTCCACCACCCGCCCGCCCTGGTCACCTTCGGCGGCGAGGCCTGCCCCCAGCGCCTGTGGGACCGGCTGCGCGCCCTGCCCGGCACCCGCGCCCTCAACTTCTACGGGCCCACCGAGAACACCGTGGACGCCCTGGTCTGCGACGTGCGCGACAGCGAGGAGTGCGCCATCGGCCGCCCCGTCGCGGGTGTGCGCGCCCACATCCTGGACGCCGCCCTGCGCCCGGTCCCGGCCGGCGTGCCCGGCGACCTGTACCTGTCCGGCGACCAGCTCGCCCGCGGGTACGCGGGCCGTCCCGCGCTGACCGCCGAACGCTTCGTAGCCGACCCCTACGGCCCGCCCGGCACCCGCATGTACCGCACCGGCGACCGCGCCCTGCTCCGCGAGGACGGCAACGTCGCCTACCTGGGACGCGCCGACGGCCAGGTCCAGGTCCGCGGCTACCGGGTCGAGCCCGGCGAGGTCGACGCGGTGGCCCGTACCCACCCCCGGGTGGGCCAGTGCGCCACCGTGGTCCGCCGCACCCCGGCCGGAGCCGCCCAACTCGTCGCCTACGTGGTCGCGGCCGCGACGGAGCCGTCCGGCGCGGAAGGCACCGCGGAGTCGGCCGGGCCAGCCGCGGAACTCACCGAGCAGGAGGTACGCGACCACCTCTCCGTGCGCCTGCCCGACTACATGGTGCCCACCCGCGTGGTGACCCTGGAGCGGCTACCGCTCAACTCCAGCGGCAAGGTCGACACCCGCGCCCTGCCCGAACCCGCCGCCCCGACCACCGGCGCCGGTGCGACCGAGCCCGGTACCCCCGCCGAGCACGCCCTCCTCGGCATCCTGCGCGAGGTCCTCGGTACCGACCTCGGCCCGCACGACGACTTCTTCCGCCTCGGCGGCGACAGCATCCTCGCCATCCAGGCGGTCAACCGCGCCCGTTCCGCCGGACTGGAACTGGCCGTGCGCGACGTGTTCGAGGCGCCGACCGCCGCCGGACTCGCCACCCGCGCGGGCGCCGCCGTCAACGCCCCGCGCGTACCCGACAACCCGGTCGGCGAGGTCGAGCCCACCCCCGTCACCGCCCAACTCCTCGCCGAGGGCGGACCCCGCCCCCGCTTCACCCAGTCCCAGGTGCTGTGGACCCCGGCCGGGATCACCCGGGACCTCCTCACCGCCGCCCTGCGCGCCGTCGTCGCCCACCACGGAGCCCTGCGCCTGCGCCTGCGTGAGGGCCGGATGGACGTCCTGCCCGCCAGGGATCTGCGCGGCTTCGACCCCCTCATCCGGGTGGACGCCGCCGGGCTGACCGAAGACGCCCTGACCGACCTGGTCCAACAGGAGGCGGCCCGCGCCCACACCCGCATCGACCTCACCGGGGGGCGCCCGCTCACCGCCGTGTGGTTCGACAGCGGTCCCGACCGCATGGGACAACTCCTGATCCAGGTCCACCACCTGGCCGTGGACGGTGTGTCCTGGCGCGTCATCGGCCCCGACCTCGCCGACGCCGTCGCCGCCCTGAGCGCGGGCCGCGCCGTCCAGCTGCCCGGCGCGGGCACATCCTTGCGCCGCTGGACCACCCTGCTCCAGCAGGAGGCCCGCCATCCCGGCCGCCTCGCCGAACTCGACCACTGGACCGAGCAGACCGACCCCGCCCGCCACCACCGCCTGGGCGCCCGCGACCTGGACCCCGACCGCGACGTGGTCGCCACCCGCCACAGCCTCGAACTCGAACTCGACCCCGAGCTCACCCACCAGGTCCTCACCGGCATCGGCGCCACCTACCGCGTCGGAGCCGAGGAAGTCCTCCTGGCCGCCCTCACCCTCGCCACCGACCAGCGCCTCCTGGTCGAACTCGAAGGCCACGGCCGCCGCGACCTGCTCACCGCACCCGCGGACCTGGCCCGCACGGTCGGCTGGCTGACCACATCCCACCCGGTCGCACTCACCCCCGGCGCCGACCCCGTCCGTACCCTCAAGCGGGTCAAGGAGACCCTGCGCGCCACCCCCGGGCACGGCCTCGGCTACGGTCTCCTGCGCCACCTCAACCCCGAGACCGCGCCCCGGCTCACCGGCCGCGCTCGTCCCGACGTCCTCTTCAACTACCTCGGCCGCTTCGGCGCCCCCGCCGCCCAACCCTGGGAGTCGGCCCCCGCCACCACCCGGGTCATGCTCGGCGAGGACCCCGACCAGCCCCTCACCCACGGCCTGGAGATCGGCGCCATCGCCCACGAGGGCCACGGCGGCCCCCGCCTGCACCTGACGCTGCGCTGGGCGCCCGGCGTCCACGACCACCACGGCGTCCGCACTCTGGCCGATGACCTCACCGCCGCCTTGCGCGCCCTGGCCGAAGCCGCCACCGACCCCGGCCCACACACCCTCACCCCCTCCGACCTGCCCCTCCTCGAACTCGAACCCTCCCGGATCGAGCAGGTCGAGCGCGCCTGGGCGCACACCTGCGGTGACCCCGCGGCCCGCGTGGCCGAACTCTGGCCCGCCACCCCGCTCCAGTCGGGCCTGGTCTTCCACAGCCTCTACGGCTCCGGCCACGACGCCTACACCGCCCAGTCAGCCGTGCGGGTCGACGGCGCCCTCGACCCCGAGCGCCTGCGCCGTGCCGCCGCGCTCCTGCTGGAGCACCACCCCAGCCTGCGCGCGGGCTTCCACGCCGAGGGCGAGGACCTGATCCAGTTCGTCCCGGCCGCCCTCGAACCCCGCTGGCGCAGCGTCGACCTGTCCGAGCACCCCGACCCGCGCACCGCACTCGAACAGCTGCGCGCTGATGAGCTCGCCACCCCCTTCGACCTCGCCCACCCGCCGCTGCTGCGCTTCACCCTGGTACGCCTGAACCCCACCCGCCACGTGCTGGTCACCACCGACCACCACACCCTCCTGGACGGCTGGTCCACGCCACTGTTCCTGCGCGAGCTCTTCGACCGCTACGCGCGGTCGGACACCCCCGCGCCCAGCACGCACTTTCGGGACTACCTCGCCTGGCTGGCCGACCGCGACACCGACGCCGCCGACCACGCCTGGTCCACCGAACTCGCCGACCTGAGCGGTCCCACCCTGCTCGCCCCCGAGGCACCCGCCCACGGCGGTCGCGGACAGCGGGTCATCACCGCCGCGCTCACTCCGGAGGAGACCGACCGGGCGGCGGCCACCGCCCGGGCCCTGGGCGTCACCACCAACACCCTCGTCCAGGCGGCCTGGGCCCTGGTCCTGGGTACGGCCACCGGACGCACCGACGTCGTCTTCGGCGCCACCGTCTCCGGCCGCCCCGCCGACCTGCCCGGCGTGGAGTCCACCCTGGGCCTGTTCATCAACACCGTGCCGGTCCGCGTGCGCACCGCCCCCGGCACCCCGCTCGCCGAACTGCTCACCGACCTCCAGCGCCGCCAGGCCGCCCTTTCCGAGCACCACCACACCGGCCTGACCCGCGCCCAGGAACTGTCCGGGTACGCGCCCCTCTTCGACACCCTGCTGGTGTTCGAGAACTTCCCGGCCCGCGCCGCCCTGGCCGACCACGACCACGCCGGGGTCCGCCTCACCGACGTCCAGGTCGAGGACGCCACCCACTACCCGGTCTCCCTGAACGTCTTCCCCGGCCAGAGCCTGGGCCTGCGCCTGTACCACCGCCCCGACGCCGTCGGCGCGGACCAGGCCGAGGCGCTCCTCGACCGCCTGCGCGCGGTCATCAACCAGATCGCCGGCCAGCCCGAGCTGTCGGTCGCCGAGATCGCCACCACCACCCCGACCGAACGCGACCAGCTGATCGAGGGCTTCAACCGCACCGCGACCGCCGTCACCGCGGCCCGCCCCTGCGACGCCCTCGCCGACTGGGCGGCCTGGGCGCCCAGCAGTACGGCCGTGGTCGACACCGAGGGCGAGCACACCTACGCCGAACTCGACGTGTGGGTGGAGGAGATCGCCGCCCTGCTGCGCGCGAACCGGGTCCGCCCCGGCCAGGTCGTGGGTGTGGCGGTGCCGCGTTCGGTGGACATGCTGGCGTCGCTGTTGGCGGTGCAGCGGGTGGGTGGTGTGTACCTGCCGTTGGACCCGGAGTTCCCGGCCGACCGGTTGGCGTACATGCTCGCTGATTCCGGTGCGGTCCTCGTTCTCACCGGCGGGGGAGTGGAGGCCCCCGCCGGTGTCAGTACCCCTGCGCTGGACCTTTCCGTCCTGGGCCCCGAGGGTCCCGAAGGCCCCGCGGCGACCCCGGCCCCCGACCAGGGTTCAGGCAGCACGGCTGCGGCCGAGCGCCTGGCCGCGGCCCCGGCAGACGGACCGGCCGCGACCACCGGCCCGGTGCCGGGCAACGGCCCCACGGACGCCGACTCGGTGGCGTACGTCCTATACACCTCCGGTTCCACCGGTAAGCCCAAGGGTGTGGTGATCAGTCACCGCAACCTGGCCAACTTCCTCACCGACATGGGTCAGCGCTTCCCGCTCTCCCCGGGTGAGCGCTGGCTGGCGGTGACCACGGTGAGTTTCGACATCTCCGCCCTGGAGCTGTACCTGCCATTGCTCTTCGGGGCCACGGTGGTCCTCGCCGACAAGGACACCGTCCGCGACCCCCGCCTGCTCAGCGAACTGGCCGCCACCTCCGGTGCCACGATCATGCAGGCCACCCCGTCACTGTGGCGTTCCCTCACCGAACACGACCCGGCCACCCTGGCCCCGCTCCGCGTCCTGGTCGGCGGTGAGGCGGTACAGCCGCCGCTGGCCGTCACACTCGCCGAACACTCCCGGGGCGCGCACAACGTCTACGGGCCCACCGAGACCACCATCTGGTCCACCACCATTCCCCTGGGCACCACCGGTCCCGTCACCATCGGGCGCCCCATGGCCAACACCCGGGTGTACGTGCTGGACGCGGCCCTGCGCCCGGTTCCCGTGGGGGTCGAGGGTGACCTGTACATCGCGGGCGCGGGGGTCGGACTCGGCTACCACCAGCGCTTCGGCCTGACCGCCGAACGCTTCGTCGCCGACCCCTTCGGCCCGCCCGCGTCCCGCATGTACCGCACCGGCGACCTCGCCCGCTGGCGCGCGGACGGCACCCTGGACTTCCTCGGCCGCGCCGACTTCCAGGTGAAGGTGCGCGGCTTCCGGATCGAGCTCGGCGAGATCGAGACCGCCCTGCTGTCCGCCCCGGGCGTCGCCCAGGCCGTGGTCACCGCCCGCGAGGACGAGTCCGGCAGGGCCTGGCTCGCCGCCCACGTCGTCCCCACTGCCAGCTCAGGTCTCTCGGTCGCTGACCTGCGGGCTCACGTGGCGGCTCAGCTGCCCGAGTACATGGTTCCCTCGGCCATCGTGGTCACGGACGCCCTTGCGCTCACAGCCAACGGCAAGGTCGACCGCAAGGCCCTCCCCGACCCCGGCGGCTCCCTCCGGCAGGGCCGGGCCCCCGCCACCGCGCGGGAGGAGATCCTCTGCGCAATCCTCGCCGACGTCCTCGGCAGGCAGACGGTCGGACCGGACGAGGACTTCTTCACCCTGGGCGGGCACTCCCTGCTCGCCACCCGCGTGGCGGCGCGGGTCCGGGCCCTCCTCGGCGCCGACGTGGGCGTGCGCGACCTGTTCGAAGCCCCCACCGCGGCCGCCCTGGCCCGCCGCACCGAGAAGACCGCCCACAGCCGACCCTGCGTCACCCCGCGTTCCACGGACCAGCCGCGCCGCCTGTCCCACGCCCAGCACCGGCTCTGGCTCGTCGACCGCCTGCACGAGTCCGGTGGCGCCTACAACGTGCCCCTCGCGGTGCGCGTCGCCGATTCCCTGGACCCCGAAACCCTCCGCGCCGCCGTCGCCGACCTGGTCGCACGCCACGAAGTACTGCGCACCGTCATCCGGGCCGACCCCGACCAGCCCGGCACCCCCGTCCCGCACCTGCTGGAGGCCGACCCCGACGACCCCTCGGATCTGGTCGACGTCGCGGCGGAGCACATCAGCGAGCCTGTGGACGCGGCGCTCGCCCGTATCACCGCCCAGCCCTTCGACCTCGCCGAACGCCCGCCCCTGCGGGTCCGCCTGCTCACCGGTCCCGGTTCCGGCTGTGTCCTGCTGATCGTCCTGCACCACATCGTCGCCGACGAGTGGTCCTTCGGGCCGCTCCTGGCCGACCTGGACGCCGCCTACCGGGCCCGTGCCGCGGGCCGAGCCCCCGACTGGGCGCCGCTGCCGCTCCAGTACGCCGACTACGCCGCCTCCCGTGCGGACTGGCTCGGCACCGCCGAGGACCCCGAAAGCCCGCTCAGCCAGCGACTCGACCACTGGCGTCGCAGCCTGGACGGTCTCCCCGACGAACTCGCCCTGCCCACCGACCGCCCCCGACCCGCCGTCGCCTCGCACACCGGGGGCCTCGCCCGGACCCCCGTCGACCCCGAACTCCACACGGCCCTGCGCGAGCTGGCCGCCGACCACGGCGTCACCGTGTTCATGGTGGTCCAGGCGGCCGTCGCCACCCTCCTGCACCGCCTCGGCGCGGGCGAGGACATCCCCCTGGGCAGCCCGGTCGCCGACCGCGCCGACGAGGGCCTCCAGGACGCGGTCGGATTCTTTCTCAACACCCTGGTCCTGCGCCTGGACCTGTCCGGGCGGCCGACCTTCGCCGAACTCCTCGCCCGGGTGCGCGAGGTCGACCTGGCGGGCTTCGCCAACGCCGACGCGCCCTTCGACGCCGTGGTCGAGGCGCTGCGCCCGGAGCGCTCGGTCAGCCGACACCCGCTGTTCCAGACGATGGTGTCCTACCAGCGCAGGCCCGAGGGCGCCGACCAGCTCTTCGGCTCGACCACCCACCTGGTCGAGATCCCGCTGGAGACCGCCAAGTTCGACCTGGAGTTCGCCTACATCGAGGACCCGCAGCAGGGAACCCGACTGGCGCTCAACCACTCCGCGGACCTGTTCGACGCCTCGACGGCCCAGATGATGGCCGACCGTCTCGTGCGGCTGCTGAGCCAGGTCGCGGCCGCCCCCGAGCTGTCCATCGGCGAGATCGACGTGCTCGGCGACAGCGAACGCGACCAGCTGATCGAGGGCTTCAACCGCACCGGGACCGCCATCACCGCGGCCCGCCCCTGCGACGCCCTGGTGGACTGGGCCAAGCGTGCACCCGAGGCGATCGCGGTCGAGGACGGTTCGGGAACCCACACCTACGCCGCCGTTCTCGAACGGGTGACGGCGATCGCGGGCCTGCTCCGGCAGCGGGGTGTCGAACCCGGCCAGGTCGTGGGTGTGGCGGTGCCGCGTTCGGTGGACATGCTGGCGTCGCTGTTGGCGGTGCAGCGGGTGGGTGGTGTGTACCTGCCGTTGGACCCGGAGTTCCCGGCCGACCGGTTGGCGTACATGCTCGCTGATTCCGGTGCGGTCCTCGTTCTCACCGGCGGGGGAGTGGAGGCCCCCGCCGGTGCCACCACCCCGGTCCTGGACCTGGACGGAGCACGTCCTGGTCAGGGCGCTCAGGGTGCCCATGGTTCCGAGAGCACCCCGACGGACGCCGACTCGGTGGCGTACGTCCTGTACACCTCCGGTTCCACCGGTAAGCCCAAGGGTGTGGTGATCAGTCACCGCAACCTGGCCAACTTCCTCACCGACATGGGTCAGCGCTTCCCGCTCTCCCCGGGTGAGCGCTGGCTGGCGGTGACCACGGTGAGTTTCGACATCTCCGCCCTGGAGCTGTACCTGCCGCTGCTGGCGGGGGCCACGGTGGTCCTCGCCGACAAGGACACCGTCCGCGACGGGGTGGCCCTCGCCGACCTGCTGGAAGGCGGCGGGATCGGGATCATGCAGGCCACCCCCACCCTGTGGCGGATGCTCCTGGAGACCAAACCCGAGGTCCTGCGCGACCTCCGCGTACTGGTCGGCGGCGAAGCCCTGCCGCAGGCGCTGGCCGATGACCTCGCCGCGCACGCACCGCAGGTCACCAACGTCTACGGGCCCACCGAGACCACCATCTGGTCCACCACCTCTCCGGTTCACACGGACGATCCGGTCTCCATCGGTCGCCCCATGGCCAACACCCGGGTCTACGTGCTCGACGCCGACCTGCAGCCGGTCCCGGCCGGGGTCCCCGGCGACCTGTACATCGCGGGCGCGGGGGTCGGACTCGGCTACCACCAGCGCTTCGGCCTGACCGCCGAACGCTTCGTCGCCGACCCGTACGCCACCCCGGACCAGCAGGGTTCCCGGATGTACCGCACCGGTGACCTGGCCCGTTGGCAGCCCGACGGCACCCTGGACTTCCTGGGCCGCGCCGACTTCCAGGTGAAGGTGCGCGGCTTCCGGATCGAGCTCGGCGAGATCGAGACGGCACTCGCCCGCCTCGACAGTGTCGCCCAGGCCGTGGTCACCGCCCAGGAGGGGACCGACGGCCGCCACCGCCTCGTCGCCTACCTCACGGCAGTGCAGGCCGTGCCCGAACCGGTCGACCTGCGGGCCGCGCTCTCCGCGCAGTTGCCCGGCTACATGATCCCCTCGGCCTTCGTTCCGCTGGACTCCTGGCCGCTCACCGCCAACGGCAAGGTCGACCGCAAGGCGCTGCCCGACCCGTCGACCACAGCCAGTGACCGACCCGCCGGGCGGGCCCCCGCCACCGAGGCCGAACACGCCCTGTGCGCGGTGTACGCCGACGTCCTCGGCCTCGACGAGGTCGGAGCCGACCAGGACTTCTTCGCCCTGGGCGGCGACAGCGTCCTCACCCTGCGCCTGGTCGGCGGGGCCCGCCAGGCCGGGTGGACCGTCACCGGTCGCCAGGTCTTCCGCCACCCCGTGGTCGCCGACCTGGCAGCCGTGGCCGAGCCCGCCTCCCCAACCGAACCCGAACCCGCTCCCGCCGCTCCGGAGGAACCCTTGATCTCCCTGGCCCCCGGCCAGCTCGACCAGCTCGAATCGATGTGGAGGAAGCGGCGATGATCCAGCCCACCGACCCCACCCCCGCCCCCCACTCGTCCGCCTCCGACGGGCCCGCTCCGGGAGCGATCGCCGACGTCCTGCCGCTCAGCCCGCTCCAGGAAGGGCTGCTGTTCCACCACGCCCTCTCCGGGGGCGAGGGAGACGTATACGGCATCCAGCTGCGCGTCGAACTCCTCGGCCGGGTCGATCCGGAACGCCTCCGCCTGGCCGCGGCGGCGCTGCTCGGACGACACCCGAACCTGCGTGCGGGTTTCCTGCACGAGGAGCTCGACCAGCCGGTCCAGTTCGTCCCCGCCGACACCGATCTCGACTGGACCCGCACCGATCTGGGCACGAGCACCGGTCCCGCGCACCCGGGGGCCCTGAGGGCGGCCGAGGAACGGGTGGCCGAGCAGGAGTTCGCGAAGGGGTTCGACCTTTCGGCGCCGCCGCTCATCCGGTTCCACGCCCTCACCACCGACCCCGCCCGCACCGTCTTGGTGGTCACCGCCCATCACGTGCTGCTCGACGGCTGGTCGCTGCCGATCCTCGCCCGCGACCTCCTGCGCTTGTACGAGGCCAACGGCGACGGCGCGGCCCTGCCCGCCGCCCCGCGCTACCGCGACCACCTGGCCTGGCTCAACGGCCGTGACCACGAGTCGGCCCGCAAGGCATGGGCCGCCGCTCTGGAGAGCCTGCCCGAACCCACCCTGCTCGCCTGCGCCGACACCGGCACACCCGATCCCGCGCGGGCCGCAATCGAATCAGTCCTCGGGGCCGACTCCAGCCAGCGGCTCCGCGCCCTCGCGGCCCAAACCGGGGTCACCGTGAACACCGTCCTCCAGGTGACCTGGGCGCTGACGCTCGCCGCGCACACCGGCCGCGGCGACGTCGTCTTCGGTCAGCCCGTCTCCGGGCGTCCTCCCGAGCTCACCGGCTCCCAGGACACCGTGGGCCTGTTCACCAACACCCTCCCGGTCCGGGTCGCCCTCGACCCCGCCGAACCCCTCGCCGACCTGCTCACCCGAGTCCGGATGGACCAGGCCGACCTGCTGGACCACCAGTGGACCGGCCTGGCCGAGGTGCAGCGCGCAGCCGGGCACGGAACCCTCTTCGACACCCTCCTGGTCGTCGAGAACTACCCGCTCGACGAGGCCGCCGCCCGGGCCGACCACGCCGGTGTCCGCGCCGGGGAGATCCAGGTCCGCGACGCCACCCACTACCCGGCCATGCTCACCGTCCTGCCGGACGAGGGCCCCGACCGGAGCACCCTGCTGCGCCTGGACCACCTGCCCGCAGCGGTACCCGAACCCGCCGCCCGCCAGCTGCTCGAACTCTTTGAGCACCTACTCGCCCAGGTCTGCACCGATCCCCGGCGGACCCCGCGCGAGCTCGACCTGCTCACGCCGGATCAGCACTCAGAGCTCTCCCGCCACAACAGCACCGCACACCCCACCACCCACAGCACCATCACCGCGCTGCTCGCGGCCGCCGAGCGGGCCCACCCGGACCGGCCCGCCGTCGTCGCGGAGGACCGCGAACTCACCTACCGGCAGCTACACGGCGACGCCGCCCGCCTCGCCCGCCTGCTCAGCGAACACGGAGCCGGTCCCGATACCGCCGTGGCGGTGGCCCTGCCGCGCGGAACCGAACTGGTCACCGCTCTGGTAGCGGCCGTACGCAGCGGCGGTGCCTACCTCCCGCTGGACCTGGACCAGCCGCCCGGGCGCCTGGCCGACATGGCTGAGCGCGCCGGCGCGATCGTCGTGATCACCACCTCGGCACAGCGGGAGGCCCTCGCCGACCTGCCCGACGACATCGTTCGCATCGAACTCGACGACCCGGCCACCCGGGCCCGTCTGGCCGGGCGCACGCCCCTGCCGTGGGCGGAACCGCACCCGGATCAGCTCGCCTACACCCTGTTCACCTCCGGCTCCACCGGCCGCCCCAAGGGCGTCGGGGTCTCCCACCGAGCCATCGCCAACCGCGTCGAGTGGACTCAAGCCGCCTACCAGCTCACCTCCGAGGACCGCATCGCACAGAAGACCCCGATCGGCTTCGACGTCTCGGTGTGGGAGTTCCTCTGGCCGCTGGCCGTCGGAGCGGCCATCGTCCCGGCCCGCCCGGACGGCCACCGGGACCCCGTCTACCTGGTCGAGTTCCTGGCCGAGCAGCACGTGACGGTCTGCCACTTCGTCCCGGCCATGCTCCGCCTGTTCCTCGACGAACTCCCTCCGGCGCCTGCGCGGACCGGCCGCCCGGCCAGCCTCCGCCTGGTCATCGCCAGCGGCGAGGCACTCACCGGCGACCTCGCCCGAGCCTTCGCCGAAGCCCTGCCCGCCACCCGGCTGGAGAACCTCTACGGCCCCACCGAGGCGGCCATCGACGTCACCTCCCACCCCGCCGCCGTACCCGGTCCTCCTCCCGCCGTACCCGGCACCGGACCGGGCGGTCCGGTCCCCATCGGCCACCCGGTCTGGAACACCACCCTGCACGTCCTCGACCACGCCCTGCGCCCGGTCCCGCCCGAAGCTGTGGGAGAGCTCTACCTCGGCGGGGTCCAGCTCGCCCGCGGCTACACGGGCCGCCCAGACCTCACGGCGGCCCGGTTCGTCGCCGACCCCTCCGGCCCGCCCGGAGCCCGTCTCTACCGCACCGGGGACCTGGTGCGCCGCCGAGCCGGCGGCGCCCTCGTCTACCTCGGACGCTCCGACGACCAGGTCAAGATCAACGGAGTGCGCGTCGAACCAGGGGAGGCCGAAGCGGTCCTGCGCGCCCTGGACGGAGTCGCCGACGCCGCCGTCACCGTCCGTACCGGCGCCACGGGCCCCGCGGGAGGCAGTACCGCCCTCGCCGGATACGCCGTCCCGGCCCCCGGTCTGGCCCCGGACCCAGAACACCTGCGCGCCCAACTCGCCGCGGCACTGCCTCCGGCCCTGGTGCCCGCCACCGTCACCGTCCTGGACCGCCTGCCCCTGAGCGTCAACGGCAAGCTCGACCGCAAGGCCCTGCCCGAACCCGCACCGGTTCCCGGCCCCGGCCGTCCCCCGGAGGGCGAGGCCGAACGCACCCTGTGCTCGGCCGCGGCCGACATCCTCGGCCTGGCCGCGGACCAGGTCCCCGCCGACGCCGACTTCTTCGCCCTGGGCGGAGACAGCGTCACCTCCATCCGGCTGGTCGGGCGGGCCCGCGCCGCCGGGCTGGAACTGACCGTGCGCGACGTCTTCACCCACCGCACCCCGCAGCGCCTCGCCGAACACGCCGAGCGGGCCGCCGCCCAGCCCTCCCCGGGGCCGCACACCGAGGGCCCCGACCCCGCACCGGCGCAAGGGGACGAGTTCGCCGACCTGCTCGACGCGGGCGAGATGGGCCGGCTCCAGCAGCTCTGGGACACCCGGGACTGACCCCGCGGCCGCAGAGGCCGCACTCCGCCTCCACACCAGCACCGACAAGAAGAGGACACCCATGAACGCCAGCGCCACCGGCCCCGGCGACATCCAGGACGTGCTCCCCCTCGCCACCCTCCAGGAGGGGCTGCTGTTCCACTCCGTCAAGGATGAACAGCACCTGGACGTCTACACCGTCCAGAACGTCTTCGAGTTCACCCGCCGGGTCGACGCCGCGGCCCTGCGCGCAGCCGCGCAGACCCTCCTGCGCCGCCACCCCGCCCTGCGCGCCGGGTTCATGCACGAGGGCGTGGAGCGCCCCGTCCAGTTCATCCCGCGCGAGGTCCCGGCCGCCTGGCACGAGACCGACCTGTCCGACCTGCCCCCGGCCGAGGCCCGCCGCCGCTTCGAGCACGTCCGTGTCGGCCAGCGCGAACGCCGCTTCGACCTCGCCCGGCCGCCGCTCATCCGGCACGTCCTCGTCCACCTGCCCGAGGACCGCGACATCCTGGTCCTCACCTTCCACCACATCGTCATGGACGGCTGGTCCGGCGAGCTCTACAACGCCGAGCTCATGGACCTCTACCTGCGCGGCGGAGACGACACCGGCCTGCCCGCCCCCCGCCCCTACCGCGACTACCTGGTGTGGCTGTCCAGGCAGGACCACCAGCGCTCCGTCGACGCCTGGCGCTCCGCCCTCGAAGGGGTGGAGGAGGGCACCCTGGTCTCGGCCGCCGATACCGGGGACACCACGATCATGCCCCGCACCGTGGACGGGGTCCTCGCCCCCGACCTGGTGAGCCGACTCACCGAACTGGCCCGCGGCACCGGGGTCACCCCCAACACCCTCTTCCTCGCCGCCTGGGGGCTGGTCCTGCGCTCCCACACCGGTGGCGACGACATCGTCTTCGGTAGCACCGTCGCCGGGCGCCCGCCCGAGATCGACGGGGTGGACTCGATCGTCGGCGTCTTCTTCAACACCGTCCCGGTCCGGGTACGGGTCCGGCCCGCGGAGACCGTCCGTCAGCTGCTGGTCCGCCTCCAGGGAGAGCAGGCCGACCTGCTCGCGCACCACCACGTCAGCCTCGCCGACATCCAGGGCGCGGTCGGCGGCCAGCGGCTCTTCGACTCGCTCTACGTGCAGCGCAACATCCCCCGTGACGACGAGCGCTACCAGAGCGTGCGCGAGCGGACCGGCCTGGAGTCGGTCACCGGCAACGACGCCACCCACTACCCGCTGACCCTCGTCGCCCAGCCCGGTGAGGAGCTGCGCCTCAGTCTCGCCTACCGGACCGACGTCGTCGCCGCGGAGGTCGCGCAGGACCTGTATGACCGGGTCGTGCGCCTGCTCGAACAGATCGCCGCCCAGCCCGACGCCCCTGTCGCCGACCTGAACCCGCTCCCGGTACGCGCCGCGAGAGCCGCCCTCGCCCTGGGGGAGGGGGTGCGGCGCGCACTGCCCGAGACCACCCTCGCCGGAATCTTCGAGGAGTCCGTCCGGCGCAATCCTGAGCGAACCGCTTTGGTCACCCGCGACGAGAGCCTCACCTTCGCCGAGCTCGACGAGCGCGCCGAGCGGTTGGCCCGCCTGCTCGGCGGCCTCGGCGCGGGACCCGAGGCCAGGGTAGCCATCGCCCTGCACCGCTCGGCGGACTGGGTGGTGACCCTGTTCGCCGTCCTCAAACTGGGCGCCGCCTACGTGCCCCTGGACCTGGAGCATCCGGCCGCCCGGCTCGGACACATGATCGCCGACTCCGGCCCCCTGGTCACCGTCACCACCACCCGGGCGGCCCAGCACCTGCCCGGGGAGGACGCAGCCGGGCGGAGTACCGGCGGACACCGCGTCTACCTGGACGAGCCGCACACCGTCGACGCCCTCGCCGGAACCGACCTCTCCCAGCCCCGGCCCCCGGCCGCCCACCGGCCCGGCCACCTCGCCTACACCATCTTCACCTCGGGTTCCACCGGACGGCCCAAGGGTGTGGAGATCCCCTACCACGGCCTGGTGAACATGCTGGTCAACCACCGCGAGGAGATCTTCGGTCCGGTCGTGCGGGCCCAGGGCGGGCGCTTGATGCGCATCGCGCACACCGTCTCGTTCTCCTTCGACATGTCCTGGGAGGAACTCCTGTGGCTGATCGACGGCCACGAGGTCCACCTCATGGACGAGGAGCTGCGCCGTGACTCCGCCGCCCTGGTCGCCTACTGCGCCGACCACGACATCGACGTGATCAACGTGACCCCCTCCTACTGCGGACAGCTCATCGAGGACGGTCTGCTGGGGCCGTCGGGAGCGGGCGGCACCGGCGCCGGGGGCTTCGCGCACCGGCCGCCGCTGGTCCTGCTCGGCGGCGAGGCGGTCACCGCCACCGTCTGGGACGCCCTGCGTGAGGCCGACGGCGTCCTCGGGTACAACCTGTACGGGCCCACCGAGTACACGATCAACACCCTCGGCGGCGGCACCGCCGACAGCCGGACCCCCACGGTGGGCCGCCCGATCGCCAACACCGACGTCCACGTGCTCGACTCCGCCCTGCGCCCGGTCGCCCCGGGGGTGCCCGGAGAGCTCTACGTGACCGGCGCCGGACTGGCACGCGGCTACACCGGCCGTCCCGACCTGACCGCCGAACGCTTCGTCGCCGACCCCTACGGGCCGCCCGGCTCCCGGATGTACCGGACCGGCGACCTGGTGCGCTGGGACGACGACGGCCTCATCGACTACCTGGGCCGCGCCGACGACCAGGTCAAGATCCGCGGCGTGCGCATCGAACCCGCCGAGGTGGTCTCCGCCCTGGAGGAGGACCCGTCCGTCGCCCAGGCGGCGGTGCTCGTGCGCGAGGACACCCCCGGCCTCAAACGGCTGGTCGCCTACCTGGTGCCCGCCGCGGGCGGCGGTATCGACACCGACGCTCTGCGGCGCGGCCTCCAGCAGGCCCTGCCCGACGCCATGGTGCCCGCCGCGCTGGTGGCCCTGGACTGGCTTCCGCTCACCGTCAACGGCAAGCTGGACGCGGCCGCCCTGCCCGCGCCCGCCCACCAGGGCACGGCGGGGCGCCCGCCCCGCGACGACACCGACCGCGACCTGTGCGCCGACTTCGCCGCCGTCCTGGGCCTGGGTACCGACAGCGGGGCAGCCGGATCCCCGGCACCGACCATCGACGACGACTTCTTCGACCTGGGCGGGCACTCCCTGCTGGCCATGCGCCTGGTCGGCCGGATCCGCAAGCGCACCGGCCAGCGGCTGCGCGCCGGAGACCTCATCGCGGCACCCACCGTCGCCCGGCTGCGGGAGTACCTGGAGTCCCCGCGCCGCGAGGACCTGCTCGCCCCGGTCCTGCGCCTGCGGGAAGGCGGCCGCAGGAGCCCGCTGTTCTGCTTCCACCCGGCGAGCGGATTCAGCTGGTCCTACGCGGGTCTGGCCCCCTACATCGACAGGGAGCGGCCCATCGTCGGCGTCCAGTTCCCCGGCCTGCGCGAGGACGACCTGCCGCCCACCATGGACGCGCTCGTCGAGCGTTACGCACGCCTGGTCCGCGCCGTCCAGCCCAACGGCCCCTACCACCTGGTCGGCTGGTCCTTCGGCGGACAGATCGCCTACGGGCTGGCGACGCTGCTGCAGTCCGAGGGGGAGCGGGTCGCCTTCCTCGGGCTGCTCGACACCTACCCCACCGACTCCGAACCTGTGCTGCGCGCGGGCGGCGCCATGGCGGAGGACGAGGCAGAACAGGAAGCGCTCGACTTCCTGCTCTCCAGTTCCCAACGCGACCTGCCATCCCGGCTGACCAGGCCCTACAAACGCGAGGAGGTGGTGGAGTTCATGCGCGACAGCGACGGGGTCTGGGCCGACTTCGACACCGCCACCATCGAGCGCGTGGTGCGGGCGCGCATGTACACCAACGAGGTCATGTACCGCACCGGCTACCGGGTCTTCGACGGTGACCTGCACTTCTTCTCCGCCACCGCGCAGCGGGACCCGGACTCGGGTATCAGCGCCGAACTGTGGAAGGAGCACGTGCGCGGACAGGTGCACGACACCCCGGTCGACCACCACCACAACGACCTGACCGGACCCGCGGCGCTGGCCGTGATCGGCCCCGTCCTGGAGCGGGCACTGCGCGGCGAACAGCCAGGGGAGGGAAGCCTCACCTAAGGAAAACCCGCCCCCGGGTTCCCGTTGGGGGTAAGGCAAGGCTAGCCTTATCGATGCCGCGCGTTCCTCTCCGCTCTCCGGAACACCGCCCGCGCACCATGCCCGGAGTGCGTCTGCGACACCCCCGACCACTCCTGCCGAACACCCCTGAACAGACTCCCCGAACCCCACTCCCACGAAAGCGGACACCGTGACCCAGCTGACGACCCGCCTCCGCGGCGGCGCACTCACCGCGAGCGGCCTCGCCCTGGCCCTGGCCCTCACCGCCTGCGGAAACTCCTCCGACGAGGCCGAGACCGCAGGGGAGACCACCACGGTCGAGACCGACTACGGCACCGTCGAGGTCCCCACCGAGCCCGAGCGCATCGTCGCCCTGGAGTTCGGCAACGAAGCCGTCGTCGAAGCCGGGATCACCCCCGTCGGCGTCATCGACCCCAACCCCAGCCTCTACACCCCCGAGCAGCTGAGCATCCTCGAAGAGGCCGCTGTGGTCCAGGAGATGAGCCTGGAACTCAACATCGAGGCCATCGCCTCGGCTGAGCCGGACCTCATCATCGGCGGTGTGCGCGAGCAGAGCCACGACGCCTACGAGGACCACTACGAGGACCTCTCCCAGATCGCCCCCACCGTCTTCTTCGACTTCGAGGGCGCCGGCCCCGAGATGCGCGACATGAACCTGAAGCTCGCCGAGGTCATCGGTAGCGCCGAGGACGCCGAGGCCGAACGCGACCGCTACCAGGAACGCCTCGTCGAGCTCGGCGAGACCTACGCCGACCAGCTCCGTGACAACACCTTCGCGGTGGTGTTCGGCGTCGAAAGCGAGTTCGCCGTCATCAACACCAACGCCTGGGGCGCCTACGTCCTCGACGAACTCGGCGCGCAGGCCGTCTCCGTCACCGAGGAGGCCGAGGGTGACTTCGCCGCCTGGCAGTCCTACGAGAACATCGACAAGCTCGACGAGGCCGACGTCGTCTTCTACGAGACCGACGTGTCCCACGAGCCCGACCCCTTCACCGCCGACCTGCTCGACCAGAGCCTCTGGCAGAGCCTGCCCGCCGCCGAGAACGACCAGGTCCACCCGATGCGCTACAGCGCCTCCCGTACCTGGGCCCAGGCCAACGACGTCCTCGATCAGATCGAGGAGGTCCTCCAGGGCCTCTGACCGCCCCCTGGCACACCGGCACCGGCGGACCCCGCCCCCGAACCCCGGGGGACCGCACCCCGCGACCCCAACGGAGGAGTCACCATGACCAACCCCTTCGACGACACCGAAGGCAGCTTCCTCGTGCTGGTCAACGACGAGGACCAGTACTCGCTGTGGCCCGGGTTCGCCCAGGTCCCCCAGGGGTGGACACCCGTCCACGGCCCCGTCTCCCGCGACGAGGCCCTGGAGTACGTCAACACGCACTGGACCGACCTGCGCCCCCGCAGCCTGCGCGAGGCCATGGCCTGACCCGCACCCCTACCCGAGCGGCGGAGCCCCTCATGAACCGGGGCTCCACCCGCCGTCTCCCGGCACACCGCCCGTCGCTCCGGGCGGCGCCGCCCGGAGCGACGCAACCAGCACCCCAAGGATGAGGAAGCAGTGACCCACGAACGCATCATCGAGATGTATCCGCTCAAGCGACGCGTGCTGGAGGTCGCCGAGGTCGAGCGGATCACCCCGAGGATGATCCGCGTCCACCTGGAGGGACCCGACTTCGAAGGGATCCAGAGCGACCACTTCGCCGACCACGTCAAGCTCTGGTTCCCGAACGAGACCGGCGGGCACGTGCTCCCGGTCGTCGAGGACGACCGCTGCCTGAACTTCCGCGCCGACGGTGCCCTCTTCCGCGACTACACCGTGCGCGCCCTCGACCCCGAGGCCCAGCGCCTGAGCATCGACTTCGTCGCCCACGACCACGGCCCCGCCGGGCGCTGGGCGATCAACGCCGAACCCGGCCACAAGCTCGGCGTGCTCGGCCCCCGCGGCACCGCCTGGATCACCGGGGAGTTCGACTACCACGTACTCCTGGTCGACGAGACCGCACTGCCCGCCGCCGCCCGCTACATCGAGGAACTGCCCGCCGACGCCGAGGTGATCGCGTTCTTCGAGGTCTTCGACGCGGCCGAGGAGCAGCAGATCAAGGCGCCCGAGGGCAGCAAGCTCACCTGGCTGCACCGCGGCGACGCGGAGCCCGGCAGCACCGACCTGCTCCTGGAGGCCTTCCGCGCCCTCGAACTGCCCGAGGGTGAGGGATTCGTCTACGCGGCGGGGGAGGCCGACACCCTCAAACCCATCCGCCGACTGCTCAAGGAACGCGGTTTCGTGCGCAACGAGACCTGCGAGGTGGACGGCTACTGGCGGCGCGGCACCTCCAACCTCGACCACCACGAGGAAGACGACTAGGAAGCGGCGGTGCCCTCGGGCACCGCCGCCTGAGGGGGCACCGGGGCGGCCCCGCCCCGGCCCCTCGCCTCGCACGCCCTGCGACCCCGCCCCACCACCAGCGAAGGCCTCCGTGAAACTTTCCCAGCTGATGGTCGACGTCAGCCCCCTGCGTCTGAGCCGCGAGTTCCGCATCGTCTTCGTTGCCCGGCTCGTCTCCATCTTCGGGCTGGGCTTCGCGGCCGTGGCCCTGCCGATGCAGGTCTACCAGCTCACCGGGTCCTCGCTGCTGGTGGCCACCGTGCACACCACCTCCGCGGTCAGCGTGCTGGCCGGAACACTGGTCGGCGGGATGCTCGCCGACCGCGGCGACCGGCGGCGCCTCATCGTCATCGGCCGGGCCTCCGCCGTCCTCGGCTTCGGCGCCCTGGCCGTCAACACCCTCGTCCCCGACCAGCCCTGGCTGTGGGTGATCTACGCGGTCGCCGCCTTCAACGGCTTCCTCGGCTCCTTCAGCGCCGTCGCCCTCCAGGCGGCCGCGCCCGGCTTCGTGCCGCGCGACAAGCTCCCGGCCGCCGGGGCGCTGCTCGCCCTGAACGGCGAACTCGGCTCCGTGCTGGCACCGGCGCTGGGCGGTGTCATCATCGCGGCGGCGGGGATGGGCGGAAACTACCTGATCACCACGGTCCTCTCCCTCTTCACGACCGTCCTCGTCTGGCGGCTGCCCCGGCTCGAAGCCCCCGAGGAGGCCCGCGTCCAGTCCGTTCTGGCCGCGATGCGCGAAGGGGCGGGGTTCGCCTTCCGGCACCGGGTCGTCGGGCCGCTGCTGCTCCTGGGGCTGGCGCAGATGTTGTTCGCCGCGCCCCAGGTACTCATCAACGAGTTCACCGACAAGGTGCTGGGCGGCGGACCGGCCATGGTCGGGCTGTTGTACACCGCCCCGGCGGTCGGCGCGCTGATCGGCTCGCTCACCAGCGGCTGGGCCGGACGCGCCCGCCGGACCGGCTCTCTGCTGCTGGTCGCGGTCGCCCTGTGCGGCCTGGCGGTGTTCGGCTTCGGGGCCAGCACCTGGGCACCGCTGGCCTTCCTGTTCCTGGTCTTCCTCGGCTTCGGCCAGGTCGTGGAGGAGATCCTGCGGTACGCGCTGCTGCAGTCGCACACCCCCGACCGGCTGCGCGGGCGGGTCAACTCGGTGTGGACCGCCCAGGCCACCATCGGAGATTCGGCCGGTGCGCTCACCCTCGGCGGGCTGGCGCCGCTCATCGGCGCGGCGGGCGCGCTGATGGCGGGGGGAGCGCTCACCGTAGTCAGCGTCGGTGCTCTGGCCGTCGCCTTCGCCGGACTGCGCACCGCCCAGGTCCTGCAGGAACCGGCCGTTGCACCAAGCCAGCCCGATACCGAGGGGAACCGGTGATTAGCCTTCCCTCATGCGCGAGGAGATTCGACTGCGGTTCCCCGTCGACGACGGGGAGCTGTCCCGCCTGCACGCCGACGCCTTCTCCCACGAGGTCGCCCTCGTCCCCTGGGGCGAGAGGCTGGAACGGCACAGCCGTTCCTGGGCGGGATCCTTCGTCCGGGGGCGGCTGGTCGGCTTCGTGCACGCGGTGTGGGACGGGGGGAAACACGCGTTCGTCCTGGACACCGCGGTGGCCTCGGACATGAGGCGTCGGGGCGTGGGCGGGCGGGTGGTCGCCGCCCTGCTGGAGGACCTGCGGGGGCTGGGCATCGAGTGGGTGCACGTCGACTACGAGCCCCACCTCGAAGGTTTCTACCGCGAGGCGTGCGGCTTCGGCCCGACACGGGCGGGCTTGCTCAGGTTGAACTGAGGCCGTTCCACAGCCGAGCCCAGGGCCGTGCGGACGGTCCCGTGGCTCGGAGCGTGCTGGGGAGCGAGGGTCAGCTGGCGCGCGGGGCCTTCACCGAGGAGACGAAGGCGTTCCAGCTGCCCGAAGCGAATAGAGCAGCCTCAACGCACTACCCGATCGCTTTGGCGTAGCTGTTCTTGTGCCACTGCCCGATCAAGTCTCACCTCAGGGCGCTGCGCAGACCGTCCTTGGTCCTCGCGTCCCCGTGGGCTTTCATGCGCAGCCTATCGAGCACCCGGAGGTGCTCCTCCACCTCATGGGAGTCATCGCGGAACAGGACGCTCTTGTGCTGCTCCACGTGCACGACATCCAAGGACCCGACGTCTATCACCGTGAACGGGCCGGTTTCCATCGCGGCATGCGCACCCACCTCATAGGGGAGCAGCTGAACGGTCACGTACGGCTCGTTCATCAGGGCGATGACATGTTCGAGCTGTTCCCGCATGACAGCGGGTCCGCCTACCATTCGGTGGATAGCGGCTTCATCGATGATCGCCCAGGTCTGCGGTCGGTTGCTCCTCCAGACACGCTGCCGTTCCTTGCGGACTCCGATCCGGATGTCGATCTCGTCCTGGCTCACATCGGCCATGCTTCCGGCGGCAAGCGCGCGCTGGTAGTCCTAGGTGTACTGACCTGAGAGGTTAGGAACACGAGAAGCGGGAGGGCCGCCAACGGCGGTGTGGAACCGGTGGTGATTGTACTCGTGCAACCACCCACCGAACGCCTCCCGCTTCTCGGTCTCTGATCGATAGGGGCGGGCGTAGGCCCATTCGTCGACCAGGGTGCGGTTGAACCGCTCGACCTTGCCGTTGGTCTGAGGCCGGTAAGGGCGGGTGCGTTTGTGCTTGATCCCGGCCTTGACCAGGGCGTCGCGCCACAGGTGGGACTTGTAGCAGGACCCGTTATCGGTCAGTACCCGCTCCACGGTGATCCCGACCGAGGCGAAGTAGGAGTTGGCTCGTTCCCAGAACCCGACAGCGGTCTCCTTTTTCTCGTCGGCCAGGATCTCGGTGTAGGCCAGCCGCGAGTGATCGTCCACGGCGTTGTGGAGGAAGGCATAGCCAACGTTGGCGCGGTTCTTGCGGCCTTGGGGCCGCCCCAGCGTCTTGTGGCCGCCGCCGTCGGGGATGTTGCCGAGCTTCTTGATGTCCACGTGCACGAGTTCACCGGGCCGCTCGCGTTCGTAGCGGCGCACGGTGCGGCCGGTGGCGCGGTCCAGGTGGGACAGGCGGGCGCACTTGTAGCGGGTCAGGACGCGGTGCACGGTCGAGGCGCACATGCCCAGGTGCCCGGCGATGCGGGCTGGTCCCCAGCGTTTGAGGCAGCGCAGTTTGATGACGCGGCGCTCACGGTGGGTGGGGGTACGCCGGGGTGAGTGGTGCGGGCGGCTGGAGGCATCGACCATGCCCGCCTCGCCATGGGCGCGGTAGCGGTCGGCCCAGCGTTTGGTGGTGCTCACGCTGGCCTGGAAGCGTTCCGCGGCCCTACGCAGTGTCCAGCCGTCTTCGACCACGCAGCGGGCCAACTCCAGGCGTCCGGCGGGTGTGAGACGGGCGTTGGCATGGGTAGTGTGGGCCACGGAGGGCCTCCTGACCTACTTCAGGTGTTGATCTAGACAATCCACACCTATGTCGGAGGCCCTCTCTTGCTGTCAAATCACTGCCGGGCCGTACTCAACCTCTGTGGTCAGTACACCTAGGTCTGGAAGAGGCCCGGTATGTGGAGGGCGTCGTAGCGCTGGATCCTGCGGGCGTCACTCTCCAACCCGATGTAGGCCCCGTATTCCCCCTTGATGCCGTAGCGCTGCCACCAGCCCGATTCGCGAGCACGCTCCCGTAGTTCCAGGTAGCGGGCGGCGTCGTCCTCGGAAACGCCGTAGTACTCCAGGAGGGCGCGCAGGTCACGGCGGCGGGGGATCGCCCCTGCTGGGTCCTCCCACCTGGTGATGCTGCTCGGCGCTACGTCGATGGACTTCGCCACTCGATCACGTGGCCGCCCCTCGGGCAGGGGTGAGCGTGGTCGGCTACAGCGTCTTTCCCAGCCACGAGATCCAGCGGCTGCGCAGGGAGTTCCCGCACCACCTGATCGGCGAGCTCCACGACCGCCACGGCCAGCCGGTGTTCGTGGCGACTCTTCTCCGCCGGAGCTGTCCCTGCCCGCCGGACCTCGTTACTGCGTCCAGCCCCACTGGCCTGCGCGAGGCGCTCGCCCCCATGTCCGGCCCTTCACCATGTGTTGCAGTGCAGTACCGGAATCTCGGAACCCATGCCCTGAATCTAGGTTGCGGCAAGATAACGGCCCGCATTGTCGCAGTTCGTTAAGTGTGAGCCCCGCGCACGCGGGGACGGGAAGAACCTGTAAGCCGAACGTCGCCGGGACCAGCTTCTGGGGCGGGCGCACCTTCACGCGCGAGCACGGCTCGGTCATGCTCGAGGACTCCCCCGCCCTTGCGGAACCCTCGTACTGCTCAGACGCTCTGGCTGCCTTCCCGTTCGGTGCCGAGGGAGCGTAGGAGCGAGGCGAACTCCGCCTGTTCACTCTCGGTGAGCAGGTGAAAGGCGCGCGCCTGGGCCTCCTCGACCTCGGGAGCCAGTTGGCCGTGGAGGGTGCGACCGCGTTTGGAGACCTGGAGGACGACGCGCCTGCGGTCGGTGGGGTCGACGTTTCGGTAGGCGAGTGCCTCACTGACCAGACGGTCCGCGACACGGCTGGCGGTGGGCCCGGTGAGGCTGAGCTCCTCGGACAGCACCGCCATGGACAGCGGCCCGCGGGCCACCAGGAGTTCGAGCATGCGCCACCGGTCGACGGTCAGGCCGTGTTCGCGCACCAGGCCCGCGGCACAGGCGTCCAGTCTCGCGGCCATCTTGCGCAGGAGCAGGGGTGGGAGACCTCCGCCGAGCATCGTCTGCAGCTCCACATCTCGTGTCTCGTCCGGTACCTTGCCTGGAACATCTTCATTCGAGAAGATTTCATTCGGGGGTAAATTTAGCATACTCGGCATCATTGGTTACTTTCAGTAATGAGTCGGTGATGTGTGGCCCGGGAGGGAGCGTTCATGTTGTGCCACTGTCCCGAACACGGCGCGGAGCGGTCCTCCGACGACTTCCCCGTGGGTGTGGTCATCCCGCTGCGCGGCCCCGCCGGGATCTTCGGTCCCTCCTGCGAGGCTGTCACCGAGACCGCTCTCGACCACATCAACGCCTCGGGAGGTCTGCTGGGCAGGCGCGTGCGACCCGTGGTCATCGACGGCGGCCGACCCGTTCGCGAGATCGCGGCCCAGGTGGGGGCGCTCGTGCGCTCAGGAGAGATCCACGCGGTGACCGGTTGGCACATCTCGCAGGTCCGCCAGCACCTCGTCCCCGTGGTGCGGGGCCACGTTCCCTATGTGTACACCTCCCTGTACGAGGGCGGTGAGAACTCCAGTGGGGTCTTCTGCTCCGGTGAGACACCCCCGGACCAGATCGCTCCCGCCATGCGGTGGATGCGGGACGAGCAGGGAACCCGGGACCTCTTCGTCGTCGGAGACGACTACGTCTGGCCGCGGAGTACCTCGCGCTCGGTCCGCGCCTACGCCCGCGAACTGGGGATGCGCGTCGTGGGGGAGTCGTTCGTCGAACTCGGCACGGAGGACTTCGGCCCCACCCTGGAACGTGTCCGGGGCAGCGGGGCCGACACCGTGCTCATGCTGCTGGTCGGCCAGGACGCGGTGGCCTTCAACCGACTGTTCGCCGCGCGCGGACTCCACGAGCACGTCCGGCGCCTGACTCCGCTGATGGAGGAGAACATGCTGCTCGGAAGTGGCGCGGACTGCACGGCGAACCTCTTCGTGGCCGCTGCCTACTTCCGTTCGCTGCCCACCGAATCCGCCCTGGACCTCTCCGGTGCCTACACGCGTATGCACGGCCCGGAGGCCCCTCCGCTGAACAACATGGCCGAATCGTGCTACGAGGGTCTGATGGCGCTCGGCGCGCTGGTCCGGCGTGCGGGTACCACCCGGCCCGAACACCTTTCGCGGGTGGGCGACTCCGTGGGTTACGACGGGCCGCGCGGGCCCATGCAGCTGAGGTCCGGCAACATCCACCAGCGCGTGTACATCGCCCGCGCCGAGGGCCTGGGCTTCGAGATCCTCGCCCGGCTCTGACGCTCCCGCCTCTGACGCTCCCGCCTCTGACGCTCCTGCCTCCGGGGCCCGCGCCCTGAAGCATGCGCCCCGGCCTTCCCGATGAAGTCTCCGTCCCTCCCTTGCCACTTCCCTTCATTTGAATTATTTTCATTTGAAAGGAGTGATGATGGTCACCTACCTGTACCGCTGTCCGGACCGCCACGAGACCGACCTGGCCGCCCCCATGGGGCAGGCCCCCGCACACACCGGCTGCGCCTGCGGAAACCAGGCGCGCAGAACCTTCACCGCACCGATGGTGCGAGCCGTCCCCCGCACCGGGGAACGGGTGCGCGACGCCGCGGAGCAGAGCACGGAACTGCCCGCGGTCACCACGATGTCGGCGCCGGCCCCGCAGCCGCTCGCCGACCCCCGCCACGCCCTCCTCCCACGGGCCTGAGGAGCAGGAGATGAGTGCCGCCGGACTCTTCTACGTCGGAGCCGTACTGATCATCAACGGCCTTCTCCTGCTGGGCGTCATCTCCGCGAAGGCCGCCGCCCCGCTCAACCTCTTCGTCGGCTCCCTGCAGGTGGTCGTGCCGACCGTCCTGCTGGTCCAGGCCGCCGACACGTTCGCCATCGCCGACGCCGCCCCGCTGTACCTGTTCGGGTTCACCTACCTGTGGGTCGGCGTCAACGCGATCACCGGCTGGGAGCAGCACGGCCTGGGCTGGTTCTCGCTCTTCGTCTCCGCCACCGCCCTGACCACGGCGGTCTACACCGGCCTGATTCGCGGCGACGGTCCCTTCGCGGTGATTTGGCTTTACTGGGCTGTGCTCTGGTTCCTCTTCTTCTGTGTCCTGGGAGTCGAGCGCACGCACCTGGCCCGCCTCACCGGCTGGTTCGCGATCATCACCGGCGTGGTCACCGCAGCGGTTCCCGGCGCCCTGCTCGTGAGCGGTTACTGGCCCACCAACACACCCGTCGCCATCGCGCTCGCCTGCGTGGGGGTGCTCAGCCTCGCCTGGCTGTGGCTGTCCACTGCACGCCCTGCGCCCGAAGAGACCACACCCGCAGAACCCGCGCACAGCACCTGAGTCCTCTGTCGCCCGAGCCCGCTCCGCCATGAGCCCGATTCGATCCCGCCACCCGATCCCGCCCCGGCCCGGACAGCCGTTCCGGGCCGCACACCACCACCCGGGCCACGCCCGGTGAACATTCGGAGAGAGAGCCCGTCATGCCCGACGTCGTCTTCAGCCACGATCCGTCCAAGCCCATGGCCCAGCAGGCCGTCCCCGGGCACAACCGCTTCCACCCCGAGGTCCCCGCCGCGGCCAGCGTGCGCCCCGGCCAGGAGTTCCGCATCGAGTGCCGGGAGTGGACGGACGGCCAGATCGGCAACAACGACTCCGCCAACGACGTGCGCGACGTGGACCTCAACCGCTGCCACATGCTCAGCGGTCCTGTCCGCGTCGAGGGGGTCGAGCCGGGCGACCTGCTCATCGTCGACATCCTCGACCTCGGCCCCATCCCGCAGGAGAAGGGGCCCGTGTGCGGCCAGGGGTGGGGATACAGCGGCATCTTCGCCAAGGTCAACGGGGGAGGATTCCTCACCGACTACTACCCCGACGCCTACAAGGCCATCTGGGACTTCCACGGCCAGGCGGCCACCTCCCGGCACGTGCCGGGCGTGGAGTACACGGGGATCACCCACCCCGGTCTCATGGGGGTGGCGCCTTCACACGGGTTGCTCGACACCTGGAACCGCCGTGAACAGGCGCTCATCGACACCGATCCGGAGCGGGTACCCCCGCTGGCGCTGCCGCCCCTGGTGGATCAGACCCTGGCGGGGAACGCCGACGGCGACCTGTTGGCCCGCATCGCCGCCTCAGGGGCACGCACCGTGCCGCCGCGGGAGAACGGTGGCAACCACGACATCAAGAACTTCACCCGGGGGTCACGGATCTTCTACCCGGTCCACGTCCCCGGGGCGCTGCTCTCCGTGGGAGACCTGCACTTCAGCCAGGGCGACGGCGAGATCAACTTCTGCGGCGCGATCGAGATGGGCGGCTTCATCGACCTGCGCGTCGACGTGATCAAGAACGGTATGGAGACCTACGGGGTCCACCGCAACCCCGTCTTCCAGCCGGGCCGGGTCGCCCCGCTGTACTCGGAGTTCCTCACGTTCATCGGGATCTCCGTCGACCACCGGGACAACACCAACCTGTACATGGACGCCACCGAGGCCTACCGGAACGCCTGCCTCAACGCCATCGAGTACCTCAAGAAGTGGGGGTACACCGGGGAGCAGGCCTACCTGATCCTCGGTACCTCGCCGATCGAGGGGCGGATCGGGGGCGTGGTGGACATCCCCAACGCCTGCTGCGCGCTCTACCTGCCCACCGAGATCTTCGCCGACGACATCCGCCCGGGTAAGGCCGGGCCTGAGCACAAGGACCGCGGCCAGGTCGCCGTGACCTCCTGACCCGCTCCAGTCTGAGCCGTTCACGGGGCCGGAGGACGACACCCGTTGATTTCCTCCGGCCCCT
Organism: Nocardiopsis metallicus; assembly: GCF_014201115.1. GTDB lineage: Bacteria > Actinomycetota > Actinomycetes > Streptosporangiales > Streptosporangiaceae > Nocardiopsis > Nocardiopsis metallicus. The sequence goes on along the minus strand of NZ_JACHDO010000001.1, from coordinate 1,965,236 downwards.
GCTCGGCTCAGAGGAGAGCCGACCCCAAGGAAAAAGAGAATTCGCAGTTCAGCGAAGTGTGACGCCTTTTTCTGGCGATCGTAACAATTCCACGATCCTGTCGAATCGTGGTTATCCGGGGAAAGGGTGCCACTAAAGTTGGCGGTGTGAAAAAGCCAGTCAACCCCCTGCTGGCCACAACTCTGTGGCTGGGATACGTCGCTCACCGTCACAAGCCGGTCGCTCTGCTGCTCTCCGGGTTGCTGTTCGCCTTCGGCGGTGTCCTGGCCGGATCCAGTGTCTGGTGGGGAGCACCACCCATCCTGATGGGCGTGACGATCCCCGCCCTCGACCTGTGGTGGGAGCGCAAGAGCGAGAACAACGACGTTCTGGCCTCGGCACGGGAGAAGGTTCTGGAAGAGGCACTGAGGTGATCCCAGTGAGTTTTATGCCAGGCGCCCGTGTTCGAAGTGCGTGAGGACGAGGGCGGCTCTGGCGATGCCCCCGATCTTGCTGGGGCTGGCGGTGATGTGCTGGAGCAGCCGCCACCGCTGGGTGAGCAGTGCGAACCCACGCTCGCCCAGACAGCGCACACCCCGTTGGAGCTTGTTGAGAGCGCGGTTGTCCAGGGCCAGTGCCGACCCGTCACTCGGCTGCTTGATGGGGGTGATGACGCCGATTCCGGCACCCTCGTATCCCAGGTCGGCCAGCGTGGGCAGGCCTTTGGCCGCGAAGGCGTAGAGGGCGCCGAGCACGTGGGAGCGGGCCGCGGGCAGGTCATTCACTGATCCGGGCTCGACATCGCTGATGAACAGGGGAAACCCGTCCGGTTCCATGACGCCTTGGACGTTGCCTCCGTGGTGGCGGGCCTTTCCCGAGTACCACAGATCGATGCTCTTTCCTTTGACGCTGGTCGTCTTCTCCAAACATCGGTCGGTCGGGATCACCATGCCGTCGAGTACCAGGTGGGACACGCCCGCCTCGTGAGCCTGCTGGAGTGCGTCGTGTAGGTGCGGGGCCTGATCGGCCAGGACAGCGGTGGCTTCGTCGATGTAGCGGTAGCCGGTGGATCGGCCGATGCCGTGGTCGCGGGCCAAAGTGGCGGGGTCGGTCCCCTCGCGGAAATGGCGCAGGACCATGATCGCCTGGTGGTAGCAAGTCAGAGCACGGGTCCCCTTCCGGGTGCCGCGCAGTGCGCGTTCGGCGGCCAGAAGGCGGGCCAGGGAGAGAACGGCTTCCCTGGGGACGTCGAGGATGGCACGATAGGTGACCACGTGGAGCCTTTCACGGTAGCCCGGCAAGATTCGACACCTCGCCTTCTACCTGGGGCTCCACGTCTATGTCTGCCGAACGGTCATTCCTCCTCCAGGATCCGGATTGCCGTTTTCATCCCACTTCAAAGTCGCTGGGATCACCTCACTGGCTCCTCTCCTCGAACTGGCGGCCACCACGACCTTCCGTAACCGGGACGAACGCGGCAAGGTGGCTGAAGGCGCCGCCATGCGGGTGGCCGGCGACCTGCGCTCCGCCTTCAGCGACGTCCCCGGGGTGCGGGCGGTGGTGTTCGTCGTCAGCGCGGACGGGCAGAGGATGACCCCGAGCTTCCCCGCCGGGAGGCCGGACCGGCCGGGGGACTTCGAGCGGGGAACGCCCCGGGGAGATAGCGCCTTCCGGATCCTGGACGAGCTCACCGACCGGTTCTACATCGTGGAGGACCTTGACAGGGAAGGGCCTCGGAGCCCTTACTGGGCCGGTACGGGGTCGCGCTACCGGACGTTCATCTCCGCGCCGATCCGCTCCACCGAGCACGCTTTCGGGATGGTGACCATCGACGCTCCCGTCCCGGGAAGCCTGGACCATCAGCACGGGTCGACGATCGCTTTGTTCGCCGCCGCGCTGGGTATATTGTTCGCGGAAGCGGCACGTGGCGGTATGTCCGGGTCATAGACCCTGGAGAAGCGAAATGGATGCCATGGGCAAGATCAAGTTGACCAAGCCGAGAGACAGCTACCTCTCCAAGGACACGAAGAAGCCCGAGGAAGGGCTGCGGAAAGCCCTCGCGGAAGTGCGCTCCGAACGCAAGAGGCGCGACAAGGCGCTCCTGCGCGCCCACACCGTCGTACGCCCGGCGTGACCGGGGCCGGCCACGCACCCTGCGCGGAGATAGCGGCCACAGTGGTGGACCGGGTCGGTTTCTGCGGGTTTCAGCGGGAAGACGGGCGCGTGGGATGCCCCTCTCCCCGGATGCTGGTGAGGCCGAAGTCGCGCCAGCCGTAGCCGTCGATCCAGCCGGTCTCGGGTAGTTCTCGGGTCAGGCCGTGGGAGGGGTGGCTACCGAAGTCGTAGGTGATGGTCTCGATCGTGTCGACTGATCCTGAGGCGTGCACGGTGATCTGGGTATCGAATCCTGTGATGCGCCATCCGGGATACGGTTCGGCTTCCCGGTCGAGGAGGAGGTGGAGGCCGAGGGCGAGCAGGATCAGCAGTGAGGCGCTTCCCACGAGTAGGGCCGTGACGGGGTGTCGTGTTGCGGTTTGTGCTCGATGGCTCTGAGCGCGTGGGCGCGTTCGTGTCGGCGTTTGGCGGCACGGATCTTGTCCCGCCTCTTCCGACGCTTGGCGGAACAGGACCTCGTCGTACGTCCCATCGTCCATGATCTGGATGAGGTTGCCGCAGGTGTCGTCCAGTACCGCTGTGGTGACCGGCCCCATCTCCAACGGCCCCTGGGTGAAGCGGACGCCGAGTTCGCGCAGCCGCTCGTACCCGGCGTGCACGTCGTCCACGGTGAACTGGGTGGCCGGAACGCCGTCGCTGACCAGTGCCTCGCGGTGCGGCCCCACCGCTGGGTGGCCGGAGGGCTCCAGCAGGAGTTCGGCGCCTCCTGGTTCTCGGGCGAGACCACGGGCAGCCAGCGGTGCTCCTCCGAGGGCTCGCCGAGGGCGACGTCGTGCTTCTTCTCGAAGCCCAGCACGTTCGTGTAGAAGTCCAGGGCCTTGACCTGGCCGTCCACGAAGACGCCGTTCAGGTGGATCCTCATGGGCCGCTCTCGTTCGTCGGGCTTGAGCCACCGCTTGGTGATGTGCCTCAGCGGTGCCGGGTCCATGTGGTGGAACTTCTGGCGCCCCTCCCGTCGGCTCTCGACCAGGACGTCGGTCTCCAGGACGGCGAGGTGCGGGGAGATCGCCTGCCGCTCAATCCCCGGCCTTTGATTCTTCTGTAAAGACGAAGCTCCCGCCGATGCTTCGGTGTCATTGCGGGCGCCTTCGGCGGCGAACGCGGCACATACAGCCGACTGTCTCGGTACGCTCGCCGGGACGGTGGGGTCTAGATCGTTGATGGGGGTTTGGTGTCCTGGTCAGTGGTCGTAGGCGATCAGGGACCGCTTGACCGGGGCACCGATCAACCAGTTGTGCCAGATCGCGGCGTTGAGCGCGCAAATCCTCTGACAGGTGCGCGCCCACAACCCTTCCGTGGTGCGGGCCGCGTGACGCTCCAACCCCAGCTGGTTCTTCAACGTCCAGATCACCGCCTCAACGCGTTGGCGCAGCCAGGAGGGGAACACCTTCACGTCGGGTTCGGGCTCATCCTCGCGGATCGGGCGGATGAGTAGATAACCCAGCTCAGCCGCATCAGCCTCGATCTTGGCTCCGGCGAAGCCCTTGTCACACACGATCGGGGCCGGCCCGGGAGCGCAGGCCTGAACGTGCAGCAGGTGCAGGGCCTGAGCACGCTCGTCCAGCTCTTTGGGATGAGCCAGGCTGAACGCGCACACCGCTCCCTCGGTGGTGGTGATGAGCATGAGCTTGGCGCCCCAGTAGAAGGCGTGGTGGGAGACGTCGCGTCCGTATCCGGCGATCTCGCCCAGCATGGAGCGGTTGACCGTGGTGCGCGAAGCACCGCAGCGCAGTGGGGTTCCGTCCATCAACCGCAGCCGCTCCCACCAGGTAGGCACGGCCCTGGCCAACCACATCGCTGCTGTGAACAGGGCCGGTGCCAGATCGCGCAGGTGGCGGTTGTACTCGGACTGGCCGGGCAGGCGGGGGAAGAGGTGGCCGATCCGGGCCGGTGCGGCGCGCAGCCAGTGGCGCTCTGAGTCATGGCGCAGCAGGACTTGGGCGATGGCCACGCACACGAGTTCTGGGTCGGTGAGCAGCCTTTTGGGGCCGCGTTTGCGGGGTTGTTCACGCGAAGGCAGGACGTGGTCGTCCAGATGGACGTAGAGTGCGGTCAGAAGGGCGTCAAGGTTGGTCGTCACACACCGATCCTTGACGCCCTTCGTCATGGGCGCAGGAGTTCCAGAAAACTCCCATCAACGATCTAGACGCTGGGGATACGTATTGCGGGAAATCGAGACGAAGTACCGTGTGGTCGACCTGGAGGCGCTGCTGGTCGCGCTCAAGGAGGCCGGGGTGGAGATGAGTGCTCCCGCCTACCAGGATGACCAGGCCTACGCGCCCGCCGGGTGGGAGCCCGCACGCGGCAAGGTCGGTCACACCTTCGCCCGTCTGCGGACGCAGGGCGGTACGCACACCATGACGACCAAGACCCCGCTGGCCAACCCCATGGAATGCGTCGAGTACGAAACCGTGGTGGCGGACCGGGAGCAGATGCACGGTGCGCTGCTGGCGCTGGGATACGAGCCCGCCGTGCGCATCGTCAAGGACCGCCGGACGGGGCACGCCGGGCCGATCGGTGTGTGCGTGGACGTCGTCGAGGGCGCCGGGGTGTTCGTCGAGCTCGAGGTGCTCGCCGACGACGATCGTGACGGGCCCGCCGTCCAGGACGAACTCGACGCCTGGGCGCGCGGGCTCGGTGTGGAGCTGGAGCGCACCACCGACACCTACGACGTGCTCGTGCGTCCCCCCGCTCCCTGAGAAGTCGCCCCGAGATCCCTTGCCCCGTGGGGAATGTCACGGGGTCCACGGCCCCTGCCTGCGGTACTGTACCGTCCAGACGGTCAACTGAGGGGGAGAAGAGTGGGCAACGGGACCCAGCGCAAGGACCGAGCCCGGGTCAGGGCCGCGCGAGCCTCGGACGTGGTGGAGGTGGCCCGCGTCCTGGGCCGGGCCTTTGAGCAGGATCCGGTCAACGCGTGGATGTTCCCCGACCCCGATGAGCTGCCGGGCAGGTCCAGGCGGCTCTACGCGATCGAGGCGGGGTTCGAGTACCTCCCGCACGGTCGGGTGGAGGTCGCCGAGCTCCACGGGAAGGTGGTCGGCGCCGCGATGTGGGGTGACCCCGAGGCATCGCGGACGGCCTCCGCGATGGCCCTCCTGCGCTCCGCCCCGCACCTCGCCGGGCTCTTCGAACCGCGCAGGCTGCCCGTGATCATGAGGGGGATGGGGATGCTCGGGGCGAGCGCGCCCAGCACCCCGCACTGGTACCTGTCCGAGCTCGGCACCGACCCGGACGTGCGGGGCGCCGGAGCCGGGGTCGCCCTGCTGCGCTCCGGCCTTCGCCGCGCGGACCAGAGCGGACTCCCCGTTCACCTGGAGTCCAGCAAGGCCGAGAACCTGCCCTTCTACGAGAGGTTCGGGTTCCGCACGACGGAGGAGATCACCCTCCCCGAAGGGCCCACGCTCTACGCGATGCTGCGCGAGGCGGGCACGGGCGAGAGCGTTCCGGCGGGACGGGCGGCGGACACCGCCGTCCGCCCTCAGGGCGCACTCTGAGCCTGACCGGGTTCCTGGCGCTCCGCCGTACGTCCGCAACCCCTCTATCCCCGAGGAGAGGGGCGCGGGAGAAGAGGGCTCAGGTTCGTCCCGTCCTTCTCATCCGTGACCGCGCCCACCCGCAGCGAGGTGTGTGCGAGCGAGTGCTGGGCGAGCGGGTCCGCCGGGGAGAGCAGTGCCGCGCCGACCAGTACCGCACCGACCAGTGCCGCACCGGTCAGGTCCACCACGCCGCCCAGGCTGGTCAGCCGCCGTGCGATCTGCGGTGCGGCCAGCGCCTGGTCACTGCGCTGGTGGTCGCGGCCACAGCCTGCCTCGCGCCCAGGAACGCGATGTGACCGGTGGCACAATGGAGGTGTCCCCTGGGGGAGGTGCCTGGTCGTGGCGAACGAGCCGAGGGTGGAGGCGGCGCGGGCCGCGGCCCTCGCGTGCCGGTGGGCGGAGGCCGAGCGGTGCTTCCGCGACCTGGACCCCGCCGAACTGGACGGGCCCGCGCTGGACGACCTCGCCGACACCCACTGGTGGCGGTGCCGACTGGAGGAGTCCATCGCCGCGCGCCAGCGCGCCTACGCCGCCCACCACGCCGCCGGAGCGGCGCCCGAGGCCGCCATGGCCGCCTGGCGGCTGTTCGACGCCCACCTGATGTCCGCCAGGGAGCGGGTGGCCGCCGGATGGCTGCGGTGCGCACGCAGGCGCCTGGAGGGTGTGCCGGAGTGCGCTGTGCACGGTTACCTGGCCTTCGCGGACTCCGAGGGCGCCTTCCAGCGCTCGGACCTGGCCGCCGCGTGGGAGGCCGCCGGGCGGATGGGACATCTGGGTGAGAGGCACGGCGACTCGGACCTGGCGGCGATGGGCACCGTCGTCAGGGGGCGCGTCCGTGTCGCCGAGGGTTTGGTGGAGGAGGGCCTGGGCCTGCTGGACGAGGCCATGTGCGCCGTCCTGGCCGAGGAGACCACCCCGCTGTTCACCGGTTGGATCCACTGCCTGGTGGTGTCCGACTGCTTCGCCGTGGGTGACCTGGAACGTGCCCAGGAGTGGACCGAGGCCGCCATGACCTGGTGCGAGAGCCTGGATCCGGAAGCCCCCTACCATGGCATGTGCCGGATCAAACGGGTTGAGCTGAGCGCGCTGCGCGGCGACCTGGACGGAGCCGAGCGCGAGTGCCGCCGCGCCTGCGACGAACTCCTCGCCTACCAGCCCGCCTCGGCCGCCGAGGGATACACCGTACTCGGCGAGATCCTCCGTCGCCGGGGCGCGGCCGCCGACGCGGACAGGTCCTTCGCCCGCGCCCGCGACCTGGGCGGTGACGGCCAGCCCGGGCTCGCCCTGGTACGGCTCGCGCTCGGAGACCCCGACGTGGCGGCGGACATGCTCGAAGGACGTGGGTCCGTGTCCGGCATGGACCCCGCCAGCCGCGCCCGACACCTGACCGCGGTGGCCGAGGTCGCACACGCACGCGGTGACCTGCCCGCGCTCAAGTCCGCCGCGGCCGGACTGGCCGAGTACGCGCGCAGCACCCTGGAGGGCGCCGCCGCGGACCTGACGACGGCGCGGCTACGCCTCATGGAGGGCCGTCCCGCGACGGCACTGGTCTCCGCGCGCCGTGCGCACGGCGCGCTGACGGGGATCGGACTGCCCTTCGAGGCCGCTCAGGCGCGCATGCTGGCCGGGACCGCCCGCGCCGAGGAGGGCGACCTGGACGGTGCCCGACAGGACTGGGCGCAGGCACGCGAGCAGTTCGCTTTGGTGGGGGCCCGTGCCGACGCCGAGCACGTGTCCGGGCTCCTGGGACCGGCCACCCGTCTGCCGCACGGGCTGACCCCGCGCGAGGCACAGGTCCTGCGACTGGTCGCGACGGGCAGGAGCAACCGGTGCATCGCCGCGGGGCTGCACATAAGCGAGCACACGGTGGCCCGCCACATGAACAACATCTTCACCAAGCTGGGAGTGTCCTCCCGTGCGGCGGCCACCGCCATCGCCTTCCGGAGCCGCCTCGTGTGAGCCCGCTCCGGACCCGGGCCCGTGGGCAGAACGCACCATACCCGGAACCGGGGGTGAATAGGCAGGTCAGGCGATGTGGCTGCAGCGGCCTTCGGCCTACGGTGACAGTGTCCACCGTGATCCAGGGAGGCCGAGATGACCACTCAGAACATTCCTCAGCAGTCTCCGTCGTGGCAGGGCTGGCAGTTGACGGACTCGACCGCCCAGGCCTATGAGCGGTTCCTCGTCCCGGCGATCTTCGCTCCCTGGGGCCGCGAACTCCTGCGTTCGGCCGACCCCGCGCCCGACGCCCGAGTCCTGGACGTCGCGTGCGGCACCGGCGTGATGGCCCGGATCGCGGCCGAGCGGCTGAACGCGGACGCCGAGATCACCGGGGTCGATGTCAACCCCGACATGATCGCGGTCGCCCGCGCGGTCGCCCCCGAACGTGCCGAGCCGATCACCTTCGTGGTCGGCGACGCCTGCTCGCTCGGCCTGCCCGGTGCCGACTTCGACACCGTGCTGTGCCAGCAGGCCCTGCAGTTCTTCGACGACCGCCACGCGGCCCTGTCCGAGATGCGCCGTGTGCTGGTGCCCGGAGGGCGGGTGGCCTTGAGCGTGCTGCGTCCGCTGAGCCACAACGCCGCCTACCGCCACTTCGCCGACGCGCTCGACCACCACGCTGGGCCCGACGCCGGGGCGATGATGCGGTCCCCGTTCGCGAACCTGGCCGTCGACGACCTGCGCGACCTCATGCGCGGCGCCGGGTTCGCCCGGGTCGCCGTTCGGATCGCCGTGACGAGCGTGCGCTACCCGTCGGTGGCGGAGATGGTCCGTCAGGAGACGGTCAGTTCACCGCTGGCCGCCCACGTGGACGGGCTCGGCGACGTCACCCGCGCCGCGCTCATCGAGGAGACCGGCCACCTGCTCGCCGACCAGCTGGACGACGACGGTGTGGTTCTGCCCGTGCAGACTTACCTGGCCACCGCCGAGCGCCCGGCGCTCGGCTGAGCGCGCCGCCGAAACCGCGAGGGGAGGAGGGCCGCTGCTTGGACCCTCCTCCCCGGGGCCCGTCAAGCTGAGACGGTTCCCGCGGAGCAGCGGTCGAGCAGAGGGCCTGGCAGCACCTGGGGCATCGCGTTCACCAACCGGGAGTCCGAACCGGCTCGGTAACGCGTACGCGGCTCGGGGTCGGCGCAGGGGCCACCATCGCGGCGAAATCCTCGGGAGGGGTGCGGCTCTGGGCCGGCTGGGGCAGCGCGGGGCGCACCCCGGGTCGACTTCATTCGACGGAGCCCGGCTCTGGCCGGTGGAACAGCTCGGGGCGGGGTGCTCGCGGTGAGGTCCCCCGGACGGCCCGATCTCAGCCTCCGCCGCCGCCTCCACCTCCTCCTCCGGCACCGCCTCCTCCGCCACCCCCACCACCTCCGCCACCCCCACCACCTCCGCCACCCCCGCCTCCTCCTCCGCCCATGCCGCCACCGCCTCCGACCGCTCCGGGGCCGGTGGCGGACCCGGGCCTGGGCGGGAAGTAGTGCCCGACCAGGTGGACCATGCTGAACATCAGCCCACCCACACAGACGAGGGCCAAGACACCGACAGCTGCGAAAGAGACCGCGGGGTCAGGCGGATCGGGTCGGGCAGCGCCCTCGCCCTCACCGGTGCGATCAGCGGAGTAGACGGCCGGGGGAAGGGACAGTCGCACGCTCACGGCCTGTCCGGGCGAGAGCCATTCGTGTCCTGCGGTCAACAGCGGCCCGACCGGATCCGGTTCCGCCCACACCAAGTCCGCGCAGTCGCCGCGCTCGCCGGTGTACCCCGCGTAGCAGGCAGCGTCGATCTCGGTGTGCGGCTCTCCCGTCCCGCTCCCCTGCCCGGCTCGCCCCTCTTCGGGCGAACCGTCGGGGTGGGCGAGGTCGGGCAGGTGGAACGCCACGTCGACCGACTCGATGGGAACCCTCCAGCCTGTGCCGATGATGTCGGCGTAGTAGTTCGGCGCGCCGTCACTGCCCAGGGTGGTGAGGCGTTCGTAGGTGTAGGCGATCTCGAAGACGTGTTCACCGGTGAGAGCCGGACCGGCTTCGAAGTCGCCGATGCGCACGACGGTCGTGCTCTCTCCGCGGCCCTCTCGGTGGTGGGGGCTGATCTCCACCGGCAGGCCGTCGGGTCCCTCTCCCCGGATGCTGGTGAGGCCGAAGTCGCGCCAGCCGTAGCCGTCGATCCAGCCGGTCTCGGGTAGTTCTCGGGTCAGGCCGTGGGAGGGGTGGCTACCGAAGTCGTAGGTGATGGTCTCGATCGTGTCGACTGATCCTGAGGCGTGCACGGTGACCTGGGTATCGAATCCTGTGATGCGCCATCCGGGATACGGTTCGGCTTCCCGGTCGAGGAGGAGGTGGAGGCCGAGGGCGAGCAGGATCAACAGTGAGGCGCTTCCCACGAGTAGGGCCGTGACGGGGGGTCTGGGGTGCTCCTGCTCGTCTTCGGTGGTCTGGAGCGGGGCGTCGTGTTGCGGTTTGTGCTCGATGGCTCTGAGCGCGTGGGCGCGTTCGTGTCGGCGTTTGGCGGCACGGATCTTGTCCCGCCTCTTCCGACGCTTGGCGGAACGGGACCTGTTGGCCACGGGGATCTCGCTCTCTCGGGGGGGGGGGGGGGGGGGCTGCGCAACCGTCATGGTCCCCGGAGGGACTCCGGTTATTCCTCTTACTCCTCACTCCGGACAGCGGTACCAGCGACCGCGCCAGCCAGCGCCGCACCGGTCGGGTCCACCACACCGCCACCGCCGGTCAGCTCCGTGCCCCTCCCAACCCTGGGCGGGGCGGTGACCCGCCCAGGCCCCGGGGGAACGCGGGAGCACGGTTTGGCCCGGGTCCGCGCCTGGTCCACACGGAGGGCCGCGTGCAGCCGCAGTCAACGGGCAGCGTTCCGCGAAACCCTGGACCGCGGTTCCCGGCCGCACGGAGGGGCGCGCACCCCTGCGACCGCGAACCGTCGGCGCGGCCCCGGACCGCGGGCGGGGGTGGAGGAGCCCTGCCCCGCACACGGGGCCCGGCGTGCTCAGCCGGACGCGTTCCAGTGCCCCGCCAGGTCCCGGTAGAGCGGGGAGTCGCGTAGCAGGGACTCGTGCGTGCCCAAGGCCGTACCCGCGCCGTCCAGGACGAGGATCCGGTCGGCCCGCAGCGCCGACGACAGCCGGTGCGCGATGACGAGCAGTGTCGTGTCCGGCCGGCCCGCCAACGCGTCCTCCGCGTGCGCCTCGGCGGCCGGGTCCAGGTGGCAGGTCGACTCGTCCAGGATGAGCAGCGGCGCCGGGGACACGTAGGCCCGGCCCAGGCAGAGCGCCTGCCGCTCCCCGGCCGAGAGGCTCGCGGGATCCACGTCGGCGTCCAGGCCGCCGAGGCGGTCCACCAGCGCTTCCATGCGCAGCGCCGCCACCGCCCGGACGATGCGCTCGTCCCCGGCACCGGGCTCCAGCTGGGCGAGGTTCTCCCTGACCGAACCAGCGAAGACGTAGCCCTCCTGGGGGAGGAGCACCCGCATCCGGGCCAGTTCCCGTGGGGAGCGCCCGGAGACCGGCTGTCCCGCCAGACGTACGGTTCCCTCGTCCGGGGCGTGCAGGCCGGACAGCACGTGCGCCAGCGTGGACTTGCCGATCCCGCTCGGGCCGACGACCGCGATGCGCTCCCCAGCCCCGACCGAGAGCGAGAAACCCTCCACCAGGGGGCGTGTGCCCGCCCCGTAGGACACCCGCACACCACGGCACCACACCGCCGGCACCGGCCCCGGTCCGGTGTCCGGGAAGGAGAACGCCCGCCGCGCACCCGGCTCCGCCGTCCGGCGGGTTCCCCCGCCCGCGGTGTCCGCGCCGTCCGCATCCACGGCCACGAAACGGTCCAGGACCACCACGAGACGGCTGCCCGCGGCGCCCACGGCGGTCATCATCGCCCGGAGCGCCGGCAGCAGGGACTGTACGAGATAGGCAAGGGCTCCCATGATCGCGCCCGTGGTGACGCCCTGCCGCAGGAGCCACGGCGTTGCGGCTAGCAGCATGAGCACGGGGAGGTGACCGGCGACGCCGAGCGTCAGGGTCCGCACGGCCGTCCACCGGGCCAGGGACCGCGCCGACGCGGCTGCTTCCTCGACCAGGGCTCCGGTCTCCTCGCCCGCCGTGTCGGTGACCCCGCAGGCCACCAGGTCGCGCAGTTGGCCCGGCAGGCCTCCGGCACGGTCGGTGAACGCCTCGTCGGCGTCCAGGAACCGGCGTTGCGCCGCGGCCATGGGGGCCAGGGTCAGTAGGAAGAGCACCAGCCCGAGCAGCATGGGGGGTAGCACGACCAGCAGCAGTTCGGGGGCCAGGGCGAACATCCCCACCAGCGCCCCCGCCGCGATGAACAGGAAGGACCGAACCGTCAGGACCAGGCCGGCGAAGCTGTCCCGCGCGATCTCCGTCTGCTGGGTGAGCCGCGAGACCGCGGCGCGCCGGGCACCCGACGCCCGTGCCGGATCGGCCACGGCCCGGTTCAGCGCCTGGCGGACCGCGCGCCGCACCAGCCCGTCCCGCAGCGGTTCCACCAGTCCGGAGAGCTGACCGAACACACCGCGCAGTACGGGTCCGGCCAGCAGGATCGAGACTGCGGCGACGGCCAGCCACCCCAGGCCGACGGTGGGCTGCCCCGCCAGAAACCCCTGGTCCAGGGCGCGCGCCAGACAGATCCCGACGAGGAAGGTCTGTGCTGACTCCAGCAACGACCAGGCGCCCAGGCGCAGCAGGACCCGCCTGTGGCGCCACAGGAAGGGCCAGGCGTGCGGCATCAGCCGGCGCAGCGCGCCCCGGTGGTGGGCGGGCCGGGGTGAGGGCTGGCTGGCCGCCCCGGCTGTCCGCGCCGCTCCGGCCTGCTCCGCCACCGCTGCGGGCCTCACCGGTCCACCCGCTCGCCGCGTGCGTCGCCGCAGTCGAAGACCGCTCGGTACTCGGGGTCGCGCCACAGTTCGGCGTGCGTGCGCACGGCTCGGACACGGCCGCCCTCCAACCACACCACCTGGTCCGCGCGCGCCGCGGTGGAGAGCCGGTGCGCCATGACGATTCGGGTACCCGGGCGGACCTCACGCGCCAGAGCCCGGTCCACCTGCCGTTCGGTCGCCGTGTCCAGGCTTGAGGTGGCGTCGTCCAGGATCATCAGCCGTCCGGCGTGGGCGAAAGCCCGGGCCAGTCCCAACCGTTGCAGTTCCCCGCCCGAGAGCGGAGCCTCCTCCAACGCGGTGGCGTACCCCCGGGGGAGCGCTCTGACGAAGTCGTCGGCTCCGGCCGCTCGGGCGGCCGCCCGTACGCGCTCGGCCGACGGGGTCTGGACCCCCGAGGCGATCGCGTCCGCGACGGTGGCGCCCCGGAGGGAGGGCCGCTCGAACGCGTACCCGACCTCCCGGCGGAGTACATCGGCGGCCACCGCTTCCAGGGGCACGCCGTCCAGGCGGACCTCGCCCTCGTCGGGGGCGGTGAGCCGTCCCGCGACGGCGCCCAGCGTCGACTTGCCGGAGCCGGAACGCCCCACGACGGCCACCGTCTGGCCTCCGGGCACGCACAGGTCCACCCCGCGCAGTACCCACACGCCGTCGAGTGCCACTCCGACACCGCGCAGTTCCAAGGTCCCGGTACCGCCGAGGGGCAGCTCCCTCCGCCCGTGGGTCAGCGGGGGGACGGTGACGAGCTCGTTCACGCGGCGCGCGGCCGTGCGGCCGCGGATCAGCGCTCCGAGCGGACCGGCCACCGCCCCCAGCCCCGCGGCCAGTGCGGCGTAGCGGGACACCGCCAGCAGGTCACCGACGCTGATCCTCCCCTCCGCGAGGCCGAACCCGCCCACCGCGAGCACGGCCGTGATGAGCAGGGGCATGAGCACTCCGCTGCGCGCCATCGCGGAGCCGTGCACCGACCACATGCGCCGCCCCTCGGTGCCGAGCTCACCCAGGGGGCGCAGGACGCGTGCGCGTTCCTCGTCCGCTGTCCCGGCGGCGGCGATGGCGCGGGCACCGCCCAAGGCGTCCGTGAGCCGCGTCGCGAGCAGGGACTGCACCCGCTGGTACCGGGAGACGGTGTCGGAGGAGTCGCGGGCGAAGGACCGCAGCAGCAGGCCCAGGGCGGGCAGTCCCAGGAGGAAGGCCAAGCCGATCCACGGGTCGATCACGAACAGCGCGACCAGGGCTCCGGCGGGGGCGAGGACCGCCGTGATGACCTGGGCCGCGGCGGCCGGGGCCGCACCTGCCTCGGTGGCGTGCACCGAGAGCCGGGTAGCCACGTCGCCGGGGGAGAACCGGCTCACGCTCCTGGGCGGGGCTGCCAACAGCCGTCGGATCGCACGCAGCCGCAGCCAGGCGGTCGATCGTGCGCCGACCGTTCCCGCCAGCAGGGCGACGGTCGCGCCCAGGGCGACCTCGGCCGCGGTCAGGGCCACCGTCGCCGCCAACGCGCGTCCGGCGCCCGGACGGCCTTCCAGGAGCAGGTCGAGGGTGAGGCCGAGCACGGCGGGCAGGGCCAGCGAGGCAGCCGCCGCCGCGGCGGCGCACAGCAGGATAGCCGCGGTGCGTCCGGCGCTCGCCCTGGTCACCCGGACGAGCAGGGCGTCCGCGGAGCGTACGGCACGGGGGTCTGCCTTGCCGTCACGGGGGCGGGTGGACACCATCCGGTCGCCTTCCTGCATGGCTCGTGGTGAAGCCCGGCGGCGCCCGTGGGCACCGCCGGGCCGCAGCAGGGTCCGTGCTCACCGGACCCGGGGCCGTGGGGGCGGGATCCCGCCCCCACGGCTCGCTCACGCCGCGTTCGTCCGCGGCGGGCTCCCTAGCAGGTGGTGACGCTCAGGCTGCTGTCGCCGCACAGGAGCAGGCTGGCGGTGCTGGTGCCGCCGGATCCGCCGTGCGCCTCGTTCTTGGCGGTCTCCATGGACTGCAGGTCGAGCAGGGTCATAGCTGTTATCCTTTCGATCGGAATTCGCTTCTCCGTTATTCATTTGTTCCGGACCATGGCAGTGGCCGGTTCTGGGTCCGCCGCAGCGGAGGGAGGAAGGGCAGCCGGGCAGGCTGTTCACTCTGCGCTGCGGCGAGTGCCAGCAGACAGCCCGCGGTGCCCGTGGAGAGGTCCATGGAGAGCCGCATCAGCTGCTCTCCGGGGAAGGCCAGGTGGCCCTGGTAGCGCATGGCGTACCGGGTCAGCGCGTCGATCTGGCGACGCACCTGTGCCGGCTCGGTGCCGGGCCCGGGAGCCGTCGTCCGGCTCAAATACAGGATCATTCCCGCCAGACCGCGGAAGAGGCCGGGCTGGGCGTAGAAGCCGGACCGCGCGGCTCCGACGATCCCCGGGCGGGCCCGCTCGAACACCTCGTCGGAACGGTGCTCCAGGTAGTCGTCGAGCACGATCCCCACACCGGCGCTGCCCTCACCCAGGTAGGGCATGGTCCGCCACCCCTCGTCCACCTGGAGCGTGCCGAAGGCGCTGGTGACGCAACGGTCGAGGTCGGCCCGGAGGGCGCGCTCGGCCAGGTCGAGCAGTGCGGTGTCACCGGTCCGCTCGTACAGGCGCAGGCAGAGCAGGGCCACGCCCGCGCCCCCGTGCAGCAGTCCGGCGCGGCGCCGCTCGGGCGCGGCCGCCAGAAAGCCCTCTGCGGCCAGTTCCGCGCAGCGCAGCGCGCCCGAGTGCAGCTCCGACTCCCCGGTTCCGGTGCCCAGGGAGTCCAGGGCCAGCCCGATTCCGGCCGTCCCGCCGTGCAGGCCCGGACCCAGCCCCTCCCACGGCTGCTCCATGACCAGCTCGGCCAGAGCCAGGGAGGCATCCACGTGACCGAGGCGGTGCAGGGTCCAGGACAGTCCCGAGAGGCCGTCGAAGAAACCCAGCGGGGCTCCCGAGTCGGGCTCCTTGCTGTGCCGCACCAGCCACTGTTCGGCTTCGGGGTATCGCGCGGCGCCGCTCTCAGCGAGGGCGTAGAGTACCCCGGCCGCGCCGTAGCCGAAGGAGAGCCCGCCGCCGGGCGTCGTGAACTGGGTGATGTCGCCTGGAAAGTAGCGGTCCTCCCGGTCGGGGGTCGCCGATGCGAGGATGGCGCGGACCATCGAGTCCCGGCTGCGGGGCCAGTCCCCCGGCTCGACCGGCGGGAAGGGGGCGCGCGCGTCGCTGGCCGCGGGGCGCACCCTTCGGGTGGAGGTGCCCGCCCCAGCGGCGCCGTCCGGCTCGCGCAGGATCTCCCTCACACCGGTCTCCAGGAACTCCCGGGCCTCGGGGAAGACACGCGTGGCCTCCTCGGCCAGGTGCCGGGCCTTGCCCCGGTCCACCGCCAGCACATTGGTCAGGGGTAGGAAGAGAGCGATGCGCAGGCAGGCCAGTGCGTACAGGTCCACGTCGAAGCCCCGGTGCCCCCGCGGGGCGACGAAACCCGGGTTGGCGACCGTCTGTCGGCTGCCCTCGTGCGCGCTCCGGGCGACCTCGAAGTCGAGCAGTACCACCGAGGACTCGTCCTCGGAAACCATGATGTTGAACAGGTGCAGATCGTTGTAGACGACGCCGCGCGCGTGCACCGCCTCGATGGCCTCCTCCACCAGACCGTGCAGGCGCATCGCCCACCGGCCGTACTCCCTCAGCGCCTCCGGTGCGGGGTCGGCCTCGACCAGGGGGTGCCGATGGGCGAAGAAGGAGTTCAACGGTTTGCCGTGGATGAACTCCATCACCAGGAAGTGGTGCTCGCCCAGGGTGAAGGAGTCCTTGACCTCGGGGGCGCAGGCCAGTCCGGAAAGGCGTTCCAGGGCGCTGCGCTCCTGTTCCAGGCGGTGTACCGCGTCGGCGCCGTCGGCGGCCAGGCCGGCGTGCGGCCGGGCTTCCTTCAGCACCACGGGCTCACCTGTGCGCCGGTCCCGCCCGGCGTAGACACCGCCGCCGTTGGAGAAGTGCAGGGCGCGCTCGATGTCGTAGGGCAGACCTGTGACGTCCACGGCCTCGCGCGCCTCCAGGTGCGGACGGAGGAAGTCGGGGACGGTCACCCACTCCGGCACGTGGAAGGCCGGGCCGCGCTGGTCCGGCACGAGCACGCCCTCGTCGTTCTCCAGCGCGGGTACCGGCTCGCCGTGCTCGTCGTAGCAGTGCCGCCGGGTGAAGCTCCCGTAGCGCAGGTGGACCGGTCCCGCGTTCCAGCGCAGGTCGCTGAGGATGTACGGGCCGGGTTCGCCGCCCACGAGTGCGTCCAGACCGGCGGCGACCGAGGCGCACTCGTCGTCGGTCGGGTAGACGGTGATGAACTTCCCGCTGCCCCCGCGATCCGCGTACTTGGCGTTCCGGTTGTGCAGCAGGTACCGGGTGGGGACGAACTTGAAGGAGACGGCCCGTTCCACGCAGTAGTCCCAGACCCGGGCCAGGATCGATTCCGCGTTGTCCAGGCAGGCGGAGACATGGATCTTCCAGCCCTGGTCCGGTAGCCGGTGCTCGACGGGACGCAGCGCCAGCCAGTCACCGGCTCGGTTCCTCTGCCACCCCTCGGGTGCCGGCCACGCCGCCCTGGTGAAGACCTGGTCGCGTTCGCCGACCGTTCCTGAGGTGTCGGAACCAGCCCAGACGCGGTGGGGCGTGTCGTAGAAATAGCGGTCGGCGTCGCAGAACACACCGTACCCCTTGATCATACGAACTCCCTCACGGCTTAATTGGTCAGCGGCCTTCCAAAGGGTGGCATGTGGGTTATCTCCATGTCCATACCTTTGCCTGTTATTTTTCGGGTCTTCCTTTACTCGTCATTAACTTACGGGGTGGAAAAGGGCGTCCTTCTTCGGTCCTGATCTGCGTATTCGCTGCTCCTGGGGCCAGGTTCGGCGCCGGGTCTGGCTTGCGGGGTTCCTACGGGCTCCTCCCTGTCACTTCCAGGGTCGAAAGGCCTCTCTGCTTCGGAGGTGGCCGATGAAGGCAGGTCGAAGCGCTGTGAGGCCTCTGGCCTGGTATTTCTCTGCACTTGACGTGCTGTCGGCAATATGCTGATTTGTGAAGTTTTGCGAGGTCTGAAAGGGGTGTGAACAGGGAGGTTAAGTCTTCTCGGGAAGGTGTGGAGGTCTATCCAGAGGTCTCTCGGATGAGGTCTAGTTGAACCGCATGGACTTGAGGAAAACGTTGAAGGCCTATCTCCGGTGTCAGCATGTGCGATGCCCTCCGAGGGCGTATCCGTCTTCGGTATATCCTCGTCACGAAGAAATGCATCTCCCGGAAGGTAGAAGGCGTGCATGTCGGGAGTGCGGCTGCTCAGGCCTCTGCTGAATTCCATGTGAGCTGCTCTGGAGGGCCATCCGAAGCGCTTTCCGGCCTCATGGGGGAGGCCGATTCGGGGTGAATCCCAGGACTTCTCGCCCGCTGCGGTTCCTCCATCGCCAAAAAGGTTTTTCGCGTCGGAGAACACTGCGCCTGACAGACACGGAACGGCCGGGCAGTCGCTCAGTTCCACAGCCTGCCCGGCCTTGACCCGTGGTGGCGGTGACACCCCCGACCCCTCGCCGGAGAGCTCGGCCGTCGGCTTCGCGCGGTCGGTGCCCTCGGCTCGGCCCCGGGCGGCATGAGCCGCAGCCGCGCGGGCTCACGGACAAGGCCCCAGGGGCCCTTCCCGCCACTGTCTCCCGTGTTTCCCCGGGGCCTGGGGCGGCCGCGGCCGAGTCACCCCCGGGCGGCCTGCGGGGTCGCGGCCACCTCGACGACGCGTTCGAGGCGGGCCAGGGTCTCGGCTCGGTGGGACGCGATGAGGACGGTGCCCTGGAATTCGGCGATGACGTCGGAGACCAGTCGTTCGGTGGCCGGGTCGAGGCTGGCGGTCACCTCGTCCACGAGGAGGACGCGCGGTCGGCGGGCGAGGGCGCGGGCCAGGCACAGGCGTGCCCGCTGTCCGCCGGACAACCGCACCCCCGCCTCTCCGAGTTCGTCGTCGAGACCGATCCAGGTGGTGGCTTCGACGCGTTCGAGCAGGGCGGTCAGTTCACTGTCGGAGCGCGGTCCGCAGCCGCGCAGCAGGTTGTCGCGGACGGTGCCGTGGAAGAGCACGGCGTCCTGGTCGACCAGGGCCACCGCACCCCGCAGCGCCCCGTCGTCCAGTTCGGCGACGGGTACGCCCTCGCCGTCGGCCGTGATGAGCTCGACGGCGCCCGCGGAAGGATCCCAGAGGCGGGCGGCCAGGGCGATGAGGGTGCTCTTGCCCGAACCGGAGGGGCCGACCAGACCGACGTGCTCGCCCGGGGCGAGTTCGGCGGACCAGGACGTGAGCGTTGGCCGTCGGCCCTCGTAGGAGAAGGACACGTCCCGGAACCGCAGGCCCAGCGGCCCGTCGGGCAGCTGCCTCGGAGCCTGGGGCAGGGCGACGACCGGGGGACGGTTGATGCCGGCGGCGACGCGTTCGGCGCCGGAGACGAGCGGATGGAGCCGGGTGAGTGTGTCGGTGGCGTCCACGACCGCGGCGATGCCGACCAGGGCCAGGGCGACCAGCGCGGGCAGTTCCGCGGGCGCCAGCCGAACCGGGGCGCCCGCGGAGAGCACGCCCGCCGCGGCGGCGCTGGTGGCGATGACGCCGATGACCACGCCGGTGAGGATGAGTTCCCGTAGGCTGGTGACCAGCTGTGACAGCAGTTCGCGCCGTCGCGCGAGGGCGGTGGCGCGGGCGGTGGCGTCGTTGGTCTGGGCGATGGTGCGGGGCGCGAGTCCGTAGGCGAGTACCTCGCGGAGTGCGCCCAGCGCGTCCACGATGTGCGCGGACAGGTCGGAGCGCTCCCGCTGCTCCCGCTCACCCAGCCGCCGGGCGGTCCGCGCCCAGTACAGTGCGCTGCTCGCCACGAGGGCGGAGCCCAGGAGCATGACCAGTGCGGCTTCGGGCAGCAGCAGGGACGCGGTGGCCAGGGACGCGGCGAACAGGGTGAGCGAGGCGCCGAGCTGAGCGAGGGTGTGGGCGTAGAAGAACTCGAGCTTTTCTATGTCGTCCATCGCGACGGACGCGGCGCGCCCGGAGTGCTCCCGGCGCCGACCGGGGACACTGCGCGCGTAGGCGTCGAACAGCGCCATCCGCAGCCGGGCCAGCACACGGTAGGCCAGGGCGTGCGAGACGTCCATCTCCCGCCAGGTCAGGAGCACGCGCAGCACCACGAGCCCCAGGACCAGGGCCCACCACACGGGGCCGGGCGGTGTGCGCTCCACCACGGCGTGGCCGACCGCCCACGCGGTGAGCACGGTCAGAGCGGCCAGGGCGAGCGCGCTCAGGGTGCCCAGCAGGTAGCTCCAGACCATCCCCCGCCACTGCGGGCGCAGGACGGGCAGCAGTTCACGGAAGGCCCGGAACGCGGAAAGGGTGTTCACAAGGTGCTCCTGTGCAGGTGTCCGGAGTCGAGGCTGAACACGGCGGGAACCTCGGTGAGCGTCTCGGTGCGGTGGCTGATCATGAGGACGACGCGGTCGCGCGCCACGCGGTGCAGGGTGTGCACGACATCCGCTGAGCGGTCGGCGTCCAACGCGCTCGTCGGCTCGTCCACCAGCAGGACCGGGCGCCGTGCCAGCAGCGCGCGGGCCAGGGCCAGGCGTTGGCGCTGGCCGCCGGAGAGGCTGGTCCCGGCTTCGGTGACCTCGGTGTCGAAGCCGCGCGGGAAGCGCTGGATCTCGTCGAGGATGCCCGCGTCGCGGCAGGCCCGGACGAGGTCCGCTTCCGCGGTGGCGCCGGTGACCGCGAGGTTGTCGCGGATGGTCCCGGCGAAGAGCACGGGCCGCTGGGAGACCACGGCGATGTCGCGGGCGCGCAGCGGCCGCCCGTCGAGTTCGATGCTTCCGGTACGCGGGGTGAGGAAACCCAGGAGGAGGTCGAAGAGGGTGGACTTACCGGCTCCGGACTCTCCGACGATCGCGGTGAGCGAGCCCCGCCGGGCGGTCAGGTCGAGGTCGTGGATGACGTCGCCCGCGGCGTCGGGGTAGCCGAAGCTCAGGCCCCTCACCCGTAGTTCGTCCGCCGACCGTACCTCGCCGGACTGAGCATCCCCGGGGCCGGGAGCGGCGGGGCCGGCGGGGCGCTCGGCCTCGGCGCCACCCGGTTCGGTGAAGGCCCCGATCCTTTTCAGGCCGGGGATCGCGGTCAGGCCGAGGAACCCGGCGTGCCAGTGCCGGGACAGGTCCCGGACGGGGCGGAACGCCTCGGAGGAGAGCAACAGGATCAGGTAGACCTCCAGCGCCGGGGCCTGCCCGGTGACCGCGTGGGTGATCGCGACGGCGGCCGCGGCGACCACGCCCCCCTGGACGGCGGCGTCGGTAACCGACGTCTCGCCCAGGGAGCCGCGCATCACGCGTTCGGTGGCCCTGCGCAGCGCCTCCGAGCGGCGGTCCAGCCGCGCCCGGGTGCCGGACACGTCGCCGAGTGCGCGCAGGGTGGCCATACCGCGCAGGGATTCGAGCAGGTCGGCGCTGAGCGCCTCGTAGCTGTCCCAGTGGTCGAGTCCGCGCCGGGCCATCATCCGTTTCCAGGCCAGCGGGCCCACCAGGGCGAACACCACCCCGGCGGCCACGAACAGGCCGGCCCAGGGTGAGAGCCACAGCAGGGCGACCACGACGACGGGGCAGGTGAGGAGCAGCTGCACGATCGCTGGAACGTACTTGGAGACGTAGGCGTCGATCCCGTCGACGCCGTCACCGAGGCTGGCCCGCATCGAGCCGTCCCGGGCGCCCGTGTCGTGCAGCCGCTCGGGCACGAGCGCGGCCTCCATCGCACGGCGGCGCACCGCCTGCTTGACCAGGCCGCCCAGGGACGCTGCGGCCCACGCCTGCGCCAGGGAGAGCACCAGGCGCAGCAGTGCGATCCCGAGGATCAGCGACAGCGCCAGGAGTACTTCCCGGGCCTGGCCGTGCAGGACGGCCGACATCGACCAGGCGATCGCCACGGCCTGTCCGACGTGGGTGAGGAAGACGAGGACGAGCAGGGCCACGCTCCGGGTCAGGGCAGCGGGGAATCGGGTCGCCTCCCGCCACAGCAGGGGGACGATCATCATGCGGCTGACTCCTTGTCGAGATGGTGTGCGCCGGGGAGCATCGCCAGGGCGTGGACGGTCCAGCGGCCGCGCGCGGCGGTGAACCCCGACACCGGGCGGCAGCGCCACCGCTGGGACAGGGCGCCGGCGTAGCACAGCCCGGCCGCCTGCCGGTGGGCCCGCCACAGGGCCGGGGCGAGTGCGGCGGCGGGTGTGCCCACCGCCACGGACCAGGTCTTCAGTCGGTGGGCTCCGAGTACCCAGGCCTGCCCGGACTCCTTCGCGGCCCGCGCGGACCGCGGGTCGCGGTTGCGCTCAGCGGCCTCGAACTCGCCGATCGCCGGGGAACGCCTCGCGGCCAGGGCGTCGCGGCGATCTGCCGGGACCGACCAGGTCCCGGGAAGTTCGACGGCGGCCAGCGCGATCTCGGGTGCGAGTCCGCGTGCGAGCCACCGGCCGTGCTCGCAGGCGCGCGGCACGCCGAGCAGCTCGCGCAGCCACGGCCCGGGGCCCAGGTGGACCGCGGCGGGGCCCGGGGCGCACAGGAACTCCACCGCGGCCAGGGCGTAGGCGGTGTCCGCGATCCACAGCGGCCAGGCCCGGTGGCGGTACCGGCCGAAGCTGCGACCCGGCTGCACCGTCAGGACCAGGTGGGTCCCCCGCACGGCGGTACCGCTACCGGGGGCGTCCCAACCCGCGTCCCGTTCGCGGGCCGCGTCGCGCCGCAGCAGTACGCCCTTCTCCATGTCGAAGGCGTACCGGCCCGCCTCCAGGGGGCCGTCCGCGCCGACGACCAGGTGGGTGTGCACGGGGTAGGCCGCCCCCGCGGAGGGCACCGGTCGCCTGGGCACACGGGTCGCCGTCCCGTCGGCCAGGCGGTGGTGCCCCCTGCTGAGCCACAGGCCGTCGAGCAGGGCGCGTTCGCGCTCCGGTACCGCCACCGGGTCGGCTCCGGCCCGGTGCCAGGGGTTGGCACGCGGTCCGGGAGGCACGGGCGGGCCCGGAACCTGGGCGGAGAAGGCGCGCGCCAGGGCGGGTGGCAGGGGCGAGGGCCCCGCCGGGCCCGGTTCCGCATCGTAGGGGGCGGGGCCCTGCGGGAAGGAAAGGGGCATGGGTACGGCCTCACATGTGCGGCGGCGGGACGAGGGTGAGGTCCCCGGGGCTCCCGTCCCACGAGGTGCGCCACCCCCGTTCGAGGGCCGCCTCCTCCAAACGCGGCATGCCGAGGTAGGCGAAGGCCGCGGGAGCGTTGGGGACGAGCCCGGTGACGAAGCTGCGCACCACGCGCAGCGACGTGCGGCGCACGTCGCTCGTCGTCAGGTCACGGGTGATGACGCGGTGCCCGCGAGCGTCCAGCCGCTGGTAGACCTCGTCCATCGACACGGGCGCGACCTCGCTGATGGGCCGGACGCCCAGGGCGGGTGCGGTGAAGCGCCGGGCCTCGCCGTGGACTCGGGGGTCGAGCCAGACCTGGACGTGCGCGCCCAGGTCGACGACGTGCTCGAACTGGGCGCCGGCGGCGTCGAGGTAGTTGGTGTCGGCACGGAAGTCGAGGTAGAGGCCGCGGGCCATCAGGCCCTGTTCGACGGCGCGGAAGACCCACCCGTCGGCGGTGGTGCAGCCCTGGGTGTAGACCCAGGTGTGGACGGCTTCGAGCACGGCCTTGCGGGCGGCCCTGACCGGGTCGAGTGCGGCGGAGAACCCCGCCGCGTACAGGCCGCGTTCCCCGTCGTGCACGAGCGCGGCCACGGCCGGGGCGAACTCCGAGGGCATGACCGCGAGGGACACCTCCAGGGAGCTGCCGCGCAGGTCGTCGGCGAGCCCGGGAACGCTGGCGGGGTCGATCCCGAAGGTGGGCCCGTCCAGATGCCACCACAGTTCGAGGGCGTCGCGTTCGATGACCTCCATGACCCCGCGGTCCCTCGCGTCGTCGGCCCCCTGCCCGGTGGCGATCCCGGCGTAGTTCAGGTGGTGCACGCGCGGCAGGTGGCGAAAGCGTGACTGCCGCCAGTTGAGGTAGACCAGCGAGGCCGGCATCCACACCTCGGAGCCGTCGCGCTCGCCGCAGCGCGTCCAGAGGGTGGGGGTGTCCTCGGTGAGGGGCTGGTAGGGGAACCCGTCGCGGCCGTACTGCCACGGAGCGCACCGGGGCAGGTCGTCCAGGGCGATCGGTCGACGGCCCGCGGCCAGCAGTTCCGCGCGGGTTCCGATGCGCAGTTCGTCGTGGGGGAGGTCGGCGGGGAGCCAGTTCCCGCAGTAGCGCTCGACCCCTTCGGCGATCGCGGCGATCCGGGCCTGCTCGACGTCACCGAACGTCGTGCCCAGCGAGACGCGGTCGGCCGGCCACTCGCCGAGCTGCCGGGCGTCGGCGACGGCCGCCGTCAGCCCCGTGTAGGAGGCGGGAGCGCCGGGGGGATGCTTCACGGCCCGCACGGAGCGGATGATTCCGCATTCGGGGTCGACGAGCGCCTCCACGGGCAGGGGGTGATCGGTTCCTGCCGTAGCGGTCTCGGTGGCACTCGGGCGGTGCCGCCCCGTTGTGGTGGTGCTCAAGGTGAGGTCCTTTCGTGGCGCCAGGCCTCTGACGCGGAATCGAGGGTCGACCGGGTACGGGAAGTGGAGGCGGCCGTGAGGATCCCGGTCCACTCCGCTGGTGAGCCCGGCAGACCTTGGGCCGCAAGCCACGGATCGATGATGTGGGCCAGTCCGCCCGCGGCCGAGATACGTGCCCGCAGGGCCCGGTCGGCGACGCCGCCGACCAGACCGTGTCCCCACGGGCCGCTGGCGAAGTGGCTCGGGGCGCCCCATTCGCGCGCGAGTCGCCGGGCGTCATGGTCGAAGAAGTCGTCATCGCCGCTGACCACCAGGAGCGGCGCGTCGACGCGGCCGTAGCGCGACGCCAGGTCCACTCGCTCAGCGCTCCACAGCCGCCGCCAGCCGGCCAACGTCGCTGGCGACCAGCCCCAGTCCCGGGCGGCCTCGACCACGCCCCGGCCGCGCGCCTGTGCGACGCGCCGGTCGAGCTCGGCCGCTGACAGCGGGGGCTGGGAGCGCCGGTGGCGCCCGTGTTCGTGCCACCATCCGATCCGGTGCAGGATCTGCGGGGCGCCCTCGTGGTCCCACGCGGTCTCGGCCAGCCCGAGAGCGGGGACGAGGACGATGATCGCCGCGACCGTGGGCGCGTGGTCACCCGTCACGGCCCGAGCGGCTTCCAGAGCGGCGTGGGCGGCGTACGAGGCACCGAAGAGGACCAGCGGCAGCCCTTCGTATTCCTCGGTCAGTCGGGCGAGTACCCGGCCGCCGTCGTCCTCCTCATGGGAGTAGGGGGCCCACGCTCCCGTTGACCGGTACCGTCCGCGCACGTCCTGGACGAGGCAGTGGTAGCCACGGGCGTTCCATGAGCGTGCCGTCCCCGCGTGCTGGTCCGCGTCGTAGGGGGTGCGGATCACCACGAGGCCCGCCGGGTTCGCGCATTCCCACACGCGCCCGCGCAGTACTGCGCCGTCCCCGCCCTGGCACAGGTGTTCGCGTCCGGGTTCCACGGTCATACCCGCCGACGCGCGTCCGGGTCGATGGAGGGTGGCGGGTCGTAGGCCAGGACGGGATGCTCGCTGATCGTGCCGGTGGCGGGGACGAACTTCCACAGCGTGCGGCGGTAGCCCTCCAACGTGTCCGCCCGCTGGGCCCAGGCGAGGGCCAGGGTGAGCAGCCGGCCCGTCATCAGAGTGTGCGCGGCCGCCGAGGGGGGCGTGGAGGCCATGGCCGCGCGCCGCCAGGTGTCGAGTTCGCGGGGGACGAAGCTCGCCGCGAGGCGCCGCCGGTACACCTGCTCGGCACCGGGGTCGTCCCCGTTCAGGGAGAGGGGATCGACGAAGCAGTTCTCGCCCTCGCGGTAGGCGCGCAGCCAGGCGACGCCCTGGCCCGGCAGCGCGTCGAGCCGGTCCCAGCCGAGGCGCTCTGCGTGGGAGTCCGCGTACGCGATCATCAGCCCCCACGGTGGAGTGCCTTCTCCGCGGCGGCCGACCGCGCCGCGGGCCGGTCGATCAGGGGCAGCCGCTCCGTCGATCGAGGCGAGCAGGGCATCGCCGTCGGTGTGGCGGGTAACGGCCGCACCCCAGCCGGTCAGGGCCTCAGCCACCGCGTCGACGAGGGGGCCCGTGCCGATCAGGGCGACCTCGCGTCGCGGACCCGGCCAGCGGTGCTGTGCGTCCTCTTCCTCGCGTGCGGACACCTTCGCCCGCAGTGCCTCGGCGTACGCGGCGGTTCTCCCGTCAGCGCCCGAAGCGCCGCCCAGAACGTCCAGGAGGTCGTCCGGCGGGGACACCAGGCGCAGGAAGCGCCCTGAGGAGGTGCGTACGACACCGGTGCCCGCGCTGTCGATGATGGCGTGCGCACCGGTTCCCGGCACGGGGGAGACGGATGGTTCTGGGGGCATGGCCGACCTCTCAAACGGCCCGGTCGGGCAGCGCGGGGCTGCCCGACCGGGTGGTTCTCAATGACTACGTCCTACGTCGCGGGGACGGGAGTCAGTCGAAGGGGTTCTCGACGAGGGCGTTGGAGTGGGTGGAGGACAGGTGGGCGAGCTGCTCGGTCTCCTCGATCTCGGCGACGACGTCGAAGGGGTTCTCGACGAGGGCGTTGGAGTGGGAGGCGGACAGGTGGGCGAGCTGCTCGGTCTCTTCGACCTCGGCGACGATCTGGTTGTCCATAGGTCATTCCCTTCTCAATGCATGGCGTATCGGTCATAGGCGCCGATACGTGTTCGTGGGGGACGAACGGCGCTCACTGTACTTGATAATGGTTTTCATTTCCAATAGCTTGGCGCAATGAACTTCCAGAACCTCCTCGTGGCCGACTACCGTGCGGGCCGCACCTACGCCGTAGCGGACGGCGCGGTGAGAGAGCTCGGCAACGCCGTACTCGCCGAGCACGCCGGGTTCCTGGCGCTGCCCGGTACGGAGCGGGGGCCCGGCGAGTGGGCCTTCGTCGACGACCGCTCCGGCGCGCTCGTGGTCTCGGGCACCCGGGGGGAGCGCCGCTTCCCCGCGGCCATCCCCGGCGAACACCTCGCCTGTGACGCCTCGGGCCGCTACGTGGTGGTGACGACCGGACTGGGCGCGAACGAGCAGCCGTGGAGCGACGTCGTCACCCTGGTCGACCTGGAGCGGAGCGAGTCCGTACGGTTCCGCTCCCGGGTCGGAGAACCCGGCGCCATGGTCGTCCCCGACCAGGCCGGCGGCGAGCCCGCGGTCGTGCTGCGCCACAGGGAGCCCGGGTCCCTGGAGGCGTTCCCCCTCTCCCAGTGCCTGGGCGTCGCCGCGCACGTGCCCCGGATCACCGGTGAGACCCTTCGCGGTATCGCCGACGACGGACACGGCGACGTCGTCGACCAGCGCACCGGTATCGCGGCGACCGCGACCAGCAGGGGACTGGAGCGTTTCGTCGTCGACGGCGGTGTCCCGCGCATGCTCGACACCGTCGCCTGGCCCGTGCCCGGGCGCGCCTACTACCTGCGCCTAGACCCGCAGACCGGCCGCGCGGTGGGCGTGGTCCGAGGCGGTCCCGCATCCCCGACGGCATGGACCGAGTGGACGAACCACCTGGTCGACGTCGACTTGTCCACCGGTGCGACGCGCTACCTGGAGCTTCCCCGGGGGCTGGCCTTCCGCTTCGCGCTCGGCGGCCCCCGGGCCGCTGTAGCCACCATCCACCCGGACGGGGACGAGCTCGCCGTCATCGAGCGGACCGAGCCCTCGATGAGCCTCGCCCGCACCATCGCGCTCCCTGCGATGTCGTGCCCGCCCGTCCCCGGGCACCTGCCCTGGGACCCGGTCGGCGACGCGCCCGCGCAACGGCGCTCCCTGGCCGTCGACCCCACGGGGACGACCGTCGCGGTGACCCGGGGAGGCGACGGCCAGCTGCACCTGTTCCGCGACGGACGGCTCGACACCGTCAGCGTGCCCAGCCCGCTCGACGAGGGCGGGCACCTGTACTGGCACGGCGGCGCCGTCGACACCGACACCATCGGCCGGTAGCGATGCACGACTCCCCTCCGCCTCTCGACCCCGCCCTCGACGACGCGCTCACCGAGTGGGAACGGCACGGCCGTCCCGGCCTGCCGGAGAACGGGTTCACCCTCAGCCGACCGACCGGACGCCGACGCCGGGGGATCTACCGGGCGGACACCGGGGCGCCGGTGATCGAACCCGACGGGCACATCCTGCGCATGGATCCCTCCCCGGACGGGCGAAGCATCTGTGTCCAACTGGCCGAGCGCGCTGACGAGGACGCCGCGCTGGGGCTGGTCGACACCGCGACCGGAGCCCTGCGGCTCTACCCGGAGTTTCGCTGCCGCTACGACCCCGTGCTCTGGGACGCCGACTCCTCTGGCGCCGCACTGGTGGCGGGCGGCTCCCACCGCCTCGTCCGCGTCGACGCGAGGACCGGGGAGGCGACGGCCTCGGACGTGTCCCCGGACGCCCGGCTCAGACTCTTTCCCGGGGGGCGCCGCGGCCTGCTCGCCCAGAGCAGCCCCGGCAGCCCCAGCCGCCTGATCGACCGGGACACCGGTGCCGAGATCGCCGCGTTCGCCGCCATCGTCCGGGTCCTGCGGGCGGGTGAGGACGTCGTCGTCGACGACGGCAGCGGCCTTCAGGGGATCGACCCGGGCAGTGGTGCCCAGAAGTGGTGCTGGGACGATCCGGAAGTGCGGGTCACCTCCGTCGCCGCCAGCGGATCGGAGGTCGTCGCCGTCGGCGTACGCGCCGGCCGCAGCGTCCTCGTGCGGCTCGTCCGGGGTTCGGCGGTGGCCGAACGCGAGGTCGCCTACCGGGGCTCCCCGGCGGTCGCTACCGGGGTGAGCGCCGACGCGGGCCGCTTCCACGCCCTCATCGAAGGCCCGGTCCTGCCCCCGCGGGTCGTACCCGTCGAGAAACTGCTGTCCGACCCGACCGCCACCGCCCGCACGCGGTCCCCGGCGCGCACCGACCCGGCACACACCGAACGGTACGTCTTCACCGCCGGGGACGGCTCGCGCGTCCCCGTCCTGGTCACCTCGCCGATCGGCGCCGAGGGGCCCGCACCGCTGATCCTCACCTGCTACGGCGGCTTCGGTGTGCCGAGCCTGCCGGTGTTCGAGCCGACCGTGCCAGCGTGGGTCGAGAACGGAGGCCGGTACGCCGTCGCCCAGGTGCGGGGAGGCGGCGAGCACGGTCCCGCCTGGCGGCGGGCCGGGCACGGCCTCGCCAAGGAGCGCGGCATCGAGGACCTCGTCGCCATCGCGCGCGGTCTCGTTGAGGCCGGGCTCACCCGACCCGACCTGCTCGTCCTGGCAGGAGCCTCGCACGGCGGCGTCCTGGTCACCAGCTGCGCCCTGGGCGCTCCTGACCTGTGCGCTGGCGTCGTCAGCACCGCGGCCCCGCTCGACCTGCTCAATCTCGGTGCCCACCCGCTCGGGCAGCGCTGGGCCAGCGAGTTCGGAGCCTCGGACACCCCCGAGGCGATCGAACACCTGCGCCGGATCTCACCGCTGCACCGGGCCAGGGCGCTCACCCCCGGCACCCCGCTTCCCCGCTTCCTGGGCATCGTCCTGGCGGAGGACTCCCGGGTGGCCGCCGACGACACCCTGGCGGTGGCCGACGCGCTGCGCCGGGCCGGGGGCAGCGCCGCCGTATGGCGCGCACCGCAGACCGGTCACGGCGGCAACCACCTCGACAGCCTGCACCGCCTCGGGGCCACCGTCCTCAGTTTCGCCGCCGCGGCCACCGGGCCCGAGGGGAGGGCTCCAGCGACCGCGTAGGGGGAGTCCGTGCGGCGCACGCCACGAGAGGGCGCCCGGCACGAGCACGGGCGGCGGGCGGCGAACGCGGACCGGTTCTCGACGCCCCGCGGCCGCCGCGCCTGGGCAGGGGGCCTACGGGCCCTGCACGATCTGGATCAGGTTGCCGCAGGTGTCGTCCAGTACCGCGGTGGTGACCGGGCCCGCCTCCAGCGGCTCCTGGGTGAACTCGACCCCCAGCGCGCGCAGCCGCTCGTACTCGGCGCGCACGTCGTCCACGGCGAACTGGGTGGCCGGGATGCCGTCGTTGGCCAGGGCCTCCCGGTAGGGGCCCACCGCGGGGTGGCCCGCGGGCTCCAGGAGGAGTTCGGCTCCCTGCGGGTTCTCCGGGGAGACCACGGTCAGCCACCGGTTCTCGCCCTCGGGGCCGCCCAGGGGCACGTCGTGCTTCTTCTCGAAGCCCAGCACGTTCGTGTAGAAGTCCAGGGCCTTGACCTGGCTGTCCACGAAGACGCTGTTGATGTGGATTCTCATGAGCCGCTCTCTTCCGGTTCGGGTCGGAGCCACCGCTCGGTGATGTGCCGTAGCGGCTCCGGGTCCATGTCGTGGAACTTGTAGCGCCCCTCGCGCCTGCTCCTGACCAGGCCGGCCTCCTCCAGGACGGCCAGGTGCTGGGAGATCGCCTGGCGCGACATCGCGAGCTGGTGCCGGGAGACCAGCCGCGCGCAGAGTTCGAACAGCGTCTGCCCGGAGCGCTCGCTGAGCTCGTCGAGGATCCTGCGGCGGGTCGGGTCGGCCAGGGCTTTGAACAGTGGGTCGGACACGGCACCACTATAGGCAAGTGAATTCTTGCATATCAACCTCTGCACTGCGGTTTCGCCCCGCGGGGGTTGTGGAGTCCGGGGCGGCCCCGGGGGTGTCCGGTAGTTTCCGATTCGCGCTCATGGTCCAGTAATGATAATAGTTTTCATTGTCACCCCTCCGGTCAGGAAGAACCCACAGCATGAGCGTCAGTGCTCAAAGCGCCCCCGCCGCCGAACGGACCGACCTCCCACGACGGCGCAGAACACGTTCCAACGCCCTCGTCGTCATCGCCCTCACCCTCGGCCTGCTCCT
The DNA here is from genome assembly GCF_014201115.1 of Nocardiopsis metallicus. Classification (GTDB taxonomy): domain Bacteria; phylum Actinomycetota; class Actinomycetes; order Streptosporangiales; family Streptosporangiaceae; genus Nocardiopsis; species Nocardiopsis metallicus. The sequence continues at coordinate 1,934,726 of NZ_JACHDO010000001.1, read as the reverse complement.
GGTCGTCCTGGTCTCCGCGGGCACCGGATCGGTCCACGTCGGAACCCTCGACGCGGCCAAGCTGATCCTCGGACACCTGGTCCCGGGCATGCCCTGGATGACCGACGGGACCTACACCGCCCTCCAGGACCAAGCGGTCTGGCGGTTCCGGCTGCCACGCGTCCTGCTCGCCGCCATCACCGGGGCCTGCCTCGCCCTGGCCGGCGGGCTCATGCAGGCCGTGGTGCACAACCCGCTCGCCGAGCCCTACGTGCTGGGTGTCTCCTCCGGAGCCGGGGTCGGCGCCGTCCTGGTCGTCGTCGGTGCCGGGGGAGCGGTGGGCGGGCTCTCCCTGTCGTCGGCGGCCTTCGTGGGAGCCGCCGTGGCGACCGCGGCCGTCTACCTCCTGGCCCGCAAGAACGGGCGCATCGCGCCCCAACGGCTGATCCTGGCCGGGGTCGCCCTCGGTTCCCTGTTCAGCGCGGTGACCAGCTACCTGACCCTGACCACGGAGGCGCAGAACGTCTTCAGCGTCATGTTCTTCCTCCTGGGTTCGGTCTCCGCGGCCACCATGGGATCGCTGTTGGTGCCCGCCCTGGCTCTGCTGTTCGCGCTGGTGGTCGTGGCCTTCAACATCCGGGGTATCAACGCCGTCCTGATCGGCGACGAGGCCGCCACGGCCCTGGGTATCCAGGTCGACCGGCTGCGCACCGTCCTGCTGCTGGTCTCGGCCCTGCTCGTCGGCGCCGTCGTCTCGGTCAGCGGCAGCATCGGGTTCGTCGGGCTGATCATCCCGCACATCGCCCGGATCACCGTCGGCAGCGACCACCGGATCATGCTGCCGGTGAGCGTGCTCGGCGGGGCGTTCTTCCTGGCCGCAGCCGACCTGCTGGCCCGTACGGTCGCCGCGCCCACCGAGATCCCCATCGGGATCCTCACCGCCGTGGTCGGCGCCCCCTTCTTCCTGTGGATCATGCGCCGTGACGGCGCCTCCAAAGCCGGGATGGACCGATGAGAGTCTCCTTCGACGACGTCTCCGTGGCCCGGGGACAGCGCACCATCGTGGCCGGGGTGTCCCTGGACGTGCCCTCCGGCACCGTGCTCGGCCTGCTGGGTACCAACGGCAGCGGCAAGTCCACCCTGCTGCGCGCCGTCTACCGCGTCCTGCGCCCCAGTGCCGGGAGAATCCTCCTCGACGGCGACGACGTGTGGCGGCTGAGCCCCCGTGAGTCCGCCCGCCGGGTCGCCGTCGTCGCCCAGGAGACCAACGACGAGTTCGGCATGACCGTCTCCCAGGCCGTGCTCCTGGGGCGAACCCCGCACCACCGCGGTTTCTCACTGGACACCGCGCAGGACCGCCGGATCGCCGCCCGGGCCATGGACCGCGTCGGTGTGCGCGACCTCGCCCACCGGCAGATCGGCGAACTGTCCGGCGGAGAGCGCCAACGCGTCCTGCTGGCCCGCGCGATCACCCAGCAGGCCCGGGTCCTGGTGCTGGACGAGCCGACCAACCACCTGGACATCGCCCACCGCCTCGAACTCATGGACCTCATCCGGGAGACGGGGCTGACCACCCTCATCGCCCTGCACGACCTCGACCTGGCCCTGGGCCACTGCGACCGCGTCGCCCTGGTCGCCGACGGCCGCATCGACCGGACCGGCACCCCCGACGAGGTCCTCACCGCCCAGGTCCTGCGCGAACGCTTCCGCGTGGAGGCCGCCATCGTCCGCAACCCCGAGCGGGAACGCTCGCACATCCTCCTCAACGGCGTGGTCCGGGCCGAACCCGAGCCCGCCGCCGTCACCACGAAGGGACACCACTCATGACCGTCGACCGCACTCCGAACCGGCTCCGGACCGCCGCGATCTCCTTGGCCGGACTCACCGCGTTCGGCCTGAGCGCCTGCGGGACGGGCGTGTCGACCCCCGACGAGCCCGACACGGCCGCGGCCGAGGGCTACCCGGTCACCGTCGAGAACTGCGGCGAGGAACTGGTCCTGGAGGCCGCACCCACCCGCCTGGTCGGACTGAGCCCCTCACAGACCGAACTCCTGGTCGAACTCGGGCTCACCGACCGCCTCGTCGGCCAGGCGCAGACCGACACCCACCCGCTCCCCGAGCAGGTCCAGGCCGAGGTCGCCGACGTCCCCGAACTCAGTGACGTCGCGCCGCCCACCCGGGAGGTGCTCCTGGAGGCCGAACCCGACTTCGTCTACTCGCCCACCACCTACGAGTTCACCACGGAACAGGGCTTCGCCAGCATCGAACAGCTCGCCGAGGTCGGCGCCGACGCCTACGTGGCCACCGGCGGCTGCCCGGAGCGCAGGAGCCAGGGCACGGTCGACGACCTGTTCACCGACATCGAGAACCTCGGCACGATCTTCGCCCTCCCCGACCGGGCGGACGAGATGACCGAGGAGGGACAGTCCCGCCTCACTGCCGTCGAGGAGGCGATCGAGGGGGCCGAGGCCCCCAGCGTCGCGCAGCTGTACGTGGAGGGCGCCACCCTGATGGCCATCGGCGGGGGGATCGAGTACGACATCATCGCCCGCGCCGGAGGCGACAACGTCTTCGACCCGGACGAGGCCGCGTTCAGCGACTTCTTCGCCGCCACCATCACCCCCGAGGAGGTCACCTCGCGCGACCCCGAGGCCATCGTCTTCTCGGTCAACGACGCCGACCACGAGGAGGCCACCCGCGACTACCTGGCCCAGACCTTCCCCGACGTGGCCGCCGTGTCCGAGGACCGTCTGGTCGCGGTCCCCGCCTCAGACCTCTTCCCCGGCACCCTCGGCAACATCGGCGCGGTCGAGCACATCGCCGAGGGCCTGCACCCCGACAGGTTCTGACCACCTCCGGGTCTGTACCTGTCGGCGGGGGCCGCGCCCGCCGGGAAAGTCTCCTGGCCCGCCGTGCCCCTGAGCGGCGCGACCCGCTCGTTGCCCGCCCACTCCGGCGCGGGCGGGTCGCGGCCACCGCTCCGGCACTGGCCCCGGCGGCCGCCCTGTCGACGGGTAACGCCTCCCGGTCGGCCGTGTCGACCGGTCCTCCTACTCGTCGCCGCCGAAGCTGTTGTACTCGTTGGCGCGCTCCTGGCCGGACAGCGCGTGGATGGCGTCCATGACCTCGTCGGTGATCACCCGGCGGGCCTTGCCCGGAGCCATGCTGTCGAAGCCGATGGAGAAGTCCATCGGCTCGCCGAAGCGCACAGTGAAGGGGTGCGGGCGCGGCAGGTTCGCGCCGATGGGCTGGACCTGCTGGGTGCCGGAGACCGCGACCGGCACGATCGGTGCCTTGGACTCCAGGGCCAGGTGCGCCACACCGGTGCGGCCGCGGTAGAGGCGGCCGTCGCGTGAGCGGGTGCCCTCGGGGTAGACCACGCAGGCCTCGCCGTCGTTGAGCCGGTCCAGCATCATCTCCAGCGACACCAGGGCGTCGCGGGCGTTCCCGCGCCGGACCGGCATGGCGCCCAGGGAGCTGAACACGGTCTTGGTGAACCTGCCCTTGAGGCCGGGGCCCTCGAAGTAGTCGGACTTGGCGAGGAAACGGACCGGGCGCTGGGTGACCGACAGGGGGATCACGACGCTGTCCACGAAGGACAGGTGGTTGCTGGCGAGTAGGACCGGTCCGGTGGCGGGGACGTTCTCACGGCCCTCGATGGTCGGGCGGCACAGGGTCCTGGCGAGGACCGACGCGGTCTGCCGCAACGCACCGTAGAGCACGTGCTTCTCCCTTGTGTTGTCGGACGGAGCCGACCTCAATGTAATGGTGACTGACCGGTAATAATGGCTTGGCGCACACAGAGTGCGCTACGTCACGTACCGGGAGAAACGGGAGTTCAACGCGGGACCGCGCCACCCAGCGAGGGGCGGCCCCGCGCTCGGCCGTACAGCTCCCGACCGCTCCCGCACCAGGCCTGCGGGGTCGGCTCCCCTCAATCCGCCAAACGCCAGCTGGCGTTGGCCCCGCACACGACCAGGCACGGGTGGTCTCCGGGAACGCGCCCGGCCAGCCACGCGGCGAAGGGCACCGCGGCGGCGGGTTCGGCGGCGATCCGGAACTCCTCCCACAGCAGGGTCTGCGCGCTGATGATCTCCGCGTCGCTGACCAGCGCGGTCGTGACCGGATCGGCGCGCAGCACCTCGAAGGGCACCCGGCCCAGGATGGAGGCGCCCAGCGCGGAGGAGGCGACCGAGTCCACCGGGGTCTGCACCGGGTGACCGGCGGCCATCGCCGCGTGCATGCTCTGACAGCCCTCGGGCTCGACCGCGACCACACGGCGGCCCTCGGCGCCCAGGCGCACCCCCGCGGCCAGTCCGCCACCGCCCACCGCGACCACGATCGCATCGCACTCAGGGGCGTCGGCGTCGATCTCCAGACCGATGGTGCCCTGACCGGCAACCACGAGGGCGTCGTCGTAGGCGTGCAGGTAGCGGGCCCCGTCGGACTCCGCGCGGGCCAACGCGGCCTCGGCGGCCACCGCGTACCGCTCGCCGGCTCGGATGATCTGCGCGCCGGTGGCGGCCAACAGCTCCGCCTTGGCGGCGGGCACCGTCTCGGGCACGTACACCGTGGCGCGCACACCCAGTATGCGCGCCGCGGTGGCCACGCCCAGGCCGTGGTTGCCGCCGGAGGCGGTGATCACGCGGTCGGCGGGCTCCCCGCCGAGCAGGGCGTTGAGGGCACCGCGCAGCTTGAACGAGCCCGTGCGCTGGAGGTGTTCCAGCTTCAGGGTGAGGGGGCGTCCGTCCAGCTCGGTGCGGATCACCGGGGTCCGGCGGGCGTACGGGGCGATGCGCTCGGCTGCGGCGCGGACGTCGGCTGACGTGGGCACCGCGGGCGCGGTTGTGGTGCTCATGTCTCCACTCTGCCCCTACTGGTCATCGACGCAAAGTCGGGTCTGCCGAAGAACGTTCAGCACGACTCCGTGCCAGGCTTCGTTCTGTGCGGCCTCGCCGTGCCACGTGGTACGGCGGGGAAGGGGCGCCGCGGGCCACCCCGCGCCGCGACGCCGCCCGCGGCCCGAGGAACTGACGCCCGCACGCGATGAGTTTCCCAGGCGCCTGAGGTCGGTACAGGTGAGTTTGCCGTGTACACCGACGAACGGAGCATCCGTGTCCGCGACCGCCACCAGTTTTTCCGTCGCCCTGCCGATCGGCGACCGGGTGAGGGCGATGGCCTTCTACCGGGACGCCTTCGGGTTCGAGCCGGTCGGTGAACCCACCGAGGACGGGGTGCCCGAACCGCTCGTGTTCCGCACCGGGGAGGGCGCCCTGCTGGTGCTGATCCCCAGGGGCGGGTTCGGCTGGGTTCTCGGCGAGGGCCGTGAACTCGCCGCGCCCGGGACCAGCGAGTGCCTGCTGGGGATGTCCCTGACCACCGAAGCCGAGGTCGACGCGCTGGTCGAGAGCGTCCGGCGGGCCGGGGGAGCGGTGCCGGCCGAACCCGAGCACAAGCCCTGGGGGTACACGGCGCTGTGCGCGGACCTTGACGGCCACGTCTGGCAGCTCATCGTGCGGCCGTAACCGGACGGTGCCCACCTGTGCCTACAGCGGCGGGGCGCCGGGCGGGTTCGGAGCGTTCCAACGGTAGACCAGGGCCAGGATCCGGATGGTGAAGCACAGCAGCGCGCCGATCACCGCGATCCAGCCCGGGCCGAAGCCGGTCAGGTCCACGAGCACCACGAACCCCGCCCCGATCATCGCCGGGATGGCGTACAGGTGGGAGTTGGCGCTGAGCACCGTCGGCACCCGGTTCAGCAGCACGTCCCGGATGGTGCCGCCGCCCACCCCGGTGATGACGCCCAGGATCACTGCCTGGAGCGGCCCGAACCCGAACTCCAGCGCCTTGGTCGCACCGATCACCACGAACAGGCTCAGCCCGGCGGCATCGAACACCAGGATGGGTTTGCTCAGGTGGGTGAGCTGGCGGCTGAGGAAGAACGCCAGCGTGCACCCGGCCAGCGCGGTCACCAGGTACCGCCAGTCCTGGAAGGTCGCCGGGGTCTCGCCGAGGAGGACGTCGCGGATGATGCCGCCGCCGATGGCGGTCACCGTCCCCAGCGCCATCACCCCCACGATGTCCACCCGGGCGGTGCGGATCGCGGTCAGCGAACCGTCCAGGGCGAACGCGAAGATCCCCATGAGATCGAGGATGAGAAGAATGTCGAGCGTGGACATACCTGTGCGCCGGGAGCGGCGTTCCTTCCGGTTCGGACCGAGTGCCAACCGAGAATTAGAACACGAAACCACCCCGGTTTCGGCAGGTCCGCGCTGTGAGGCGTCCCACGGCCCGTCCGGGGCAGGGGCGAGCGGGCCCGGGCTCAGGGCCCGGGCCCTGAGCTCAGGCCTCGGCGGTTTCCTTCCCCTCGGCCGCGCCTCCTACTTCGGTGCTCCCGACGGCGGGGTTCGGCGCAACAGGGCCACGGCCAGTACGGCGGCGGCCAGGGACAGCGCGGCGGCCACCCACGCGGCGGCCACCCACGCGGCGGCGTTCAACCCGTCGGTGAAGGCCCGTCGCGCGCTGTCCACCAGTGCGGCGCCCACGCCCGCGGGCAGGTCCTGCGCCTGGATCCGTGGCGTATCCAGATGCTGCGCGGCCGTGACCTGGTCGCGGGGGTGCCCTCCCGGATCTGGCTGCGAGGGCCCCGAAGAGCGTGCCCGGCCGGGTACCCGCCCACCTGGGGCGCGTGTCGGGTCACTGGGACGCGTGTCGGGTCTTCCCGACGCCGCTCCGGCGGGACACCATCGGTAGTGGCAGACACCGGACCACGGGCGGAGCGAGGCACATGGAGCACCTGGACGCGATCGTCATCGGGATGGGTCCGGGCGGTGAGACGGTCACTGACCGGCTGCTCGCCGCCGGAAAACGGGTGGCGGTGGTCGAACGCGAACTCATCGGCGGGGAGTGCGGCTACTGGGCGTGCATTCCCACCAAGGTGCTGCTGCGCCCGCCCGAGGTGCGCGCTGAGGCGGTCGGCGCCGCAGGTGTGGACGCCCCCGCGCTCGACTGGCCCGCCCTGCGCGCCTACCGGGATCAGATGATCCGCCACCTCGACGACGCGAAGCAGGTCAAGGGTTACCAGGAGCGCGGCGCCCTGGTGCTGCGGGGCGAGGCCCGGATCGTGGGTCGCGACCCCTGGCGGGTGGCGGTCGGCGACACCGAGCACACCGCCGAACACGTGGTGGTGGCCACCGGTGCCGGGGCGCTGGTGCCTCCGATCGACGGCCTGGACGACCTGGGTCCCGACGTGCTGTGGACCAACCGCGAGGCGACCACCCTCACCGAGATCCCCGAGAGCGCAGTGGTGGTCGGGGGCAGCGCGGTCGGGGTCGAGCTGGGCCAGTTCCTGGCGCGGATGGGCAGCCGGGTCACCATCGTCCAGCGCGGCCCCCGGCTGCTGGACCGCGAGGACCCCCGGCTGTGCGAGCTGATCAGCGACCAGTTCGACCGGGACGGCATCACCGTGCACCTGGACAGCCAGGTCACCTCGGTGACCCGGGAGGGCGAAGGGGTCGCCGCGATCCTCTCCGGGGGTGAGCGGGTCCGGGCCGAGGTGCTGGTCCTGGCCACCGGACGCGAGCCCCGGGGCGACCAGCTGGGCCTAGCCGAGCTCGGAGTCGAGCTGGACGGCAAGGCGCTGCCGGTGGACGAGCACTGCCGGGTCGCCCCCGGCCTGTGGGCGGCCGGGGACGTCACCGCCCGCGCGATGTTCACGCACGTGGCCAAGTACCAGGGGCGGGTGATCAGCGCCAACATCCTCGGCAACGGCCGGGCGGCCGACTACACGGCCGTCCCGCGGGTGGTGTTCGCCTACCCGGAGATCGCGGCGGTGGGGCTGACCGCGGAGCAGGCCCGGGGCCAGGGCATGGACGTGGCCACCGCCGAGACGGACCTGACCGCGGCCCTGGCCCGGCCCTGGACCATGGAGTCCGATCCGGTCGGCGCGCTGGGGCTGGTCGCCGACCGCGAGCACGGGGTGCTGGCGGGAGCCTGGGCGTTCGGTCCGCTGGCCTCGGAGTGGATCCACACCGCCGCGCTCGCGATCCGCATGGGGCTGCCGATCGGCGCCCTGCGCGACACGGTCCCGCAGTTCCCGACCTTCAACGAGGGCTACCTGATCGCGCTGGAGGCGCTGGACGTCTGAGGGCCGCAGGCCATGGCGGGTCAGCTCGGATCGGTGTTCTGTCCGGTGCCCAGAGCGGCGGCCTCCTCAGCTGCCACGCTCCGGTTCCACTCGGCCTTGGAGGCCTGCCAACCGTCCTCGTCGCGGCCCAGGCGCCAGTAACCGGAGACCGACAGGCGCTCCTTGGGCAGGCAGAGCTCGATCCGCAGCAGGCGGCGCAGGTCGCGGACGAAGTTGGCCTCGCCGTGCACGAAGGCCTGTACGTCGCCGGACGGGAACTCCAGCGCGCGCACGGCCGGTACCAGCCGTGAACCCGGGGCGCCGCCCTCGCGGTGCAGCCAGCTCACGTGGATGTCGTCGCGCTCGGCCAGGGGCTGTTCCTCGGCGGCGTTCTCCACCTCGACGAACACGTGCGCCGGACGCCCCCGGGGGAGGCCCTCGAGGCTGGCGGCGATGGCGGGCAGGGCGCTCTCGTCCCCGGCCAGCAGGTGCCAGTCGGCCTCGGGGGCGGGGGCGTAGCCGCCGCCGGGCCCGAGGAAGCGCAGCTGGTCGCCGGGCTTGGCGCCGGCGGCCCAGACCCCGGCCAGGCCGACGTCGCCGTGGTGGACGAAGTCGATGGCCAGTTCTCGGGCCCGGGCGTCCCAGGAACGCACGGTGTAGGTGCGGGTGACCGGCCACTCCGAGCGGGGGCGCTCGGCCCGGATCACGTCGAGGTCGTAGGGTTCGGGATCGCCCGGTCCGGGTGCCGGGAACAGCAGTTTCACGTAGCTGTCGGTGGCGCCGCCAGTGGTGAACTCCGACAACCCCTCACCGCCCAGGACCACCCGGACCATGTGCGGGGTGAGCTGCTCCACGCGCTCGACCCGGCCGGTGTGCACGGTCCTCTTCGGACGCGCCTGCCGCTCCGTCACGGCATCCCCTCTCGTTCAGGTTAGGTAAGCCTAACCAGACACACAGTAGGACACCGTGACGGAACCGGGCAAACCGCGGCCGATCGTGCTGGAGCCAGCCCTGAACTGGTCCCCGATAGTTGGACCGGCTAACTAAAGGTTAGGCCGCCAGGGCCTGAGCTCGGTACTGCACCGGGCTCAGGCCCTCAAGATAGCTATGGACGCGTTCGTGGTTGAACCAGGCGATGTACTCATCCAGCCCTGCGGTGAACTCCTCGACGGTCTCGAACTCGGAGTGGGTGAAGAACTCCTCCTTCAGGTGACCGAAGAAACTCTCGATCACCGCGTTGTCCAGACAGTTGCCCTTGCGCGACATCGACTGAAGACCGTCGACCCCGGCGAGCAGCCGCCGCCAGGACACGTGCTGATACTGAAACCCCTGGTCGGAGTGGACCAGCGGGCTCTGACCAGGGGGCAGGGTCTTCAACGCCTCCCGCAAGGAGGTGTTGGTCAACTCCAGGTTCGGTGACAGAGCGGCCGTGTAGGAGATGATCTGCCGGTCGAACAGGTCCATGACCGGTGACAGGTAGACCTTGTGGCCCGCGACGGCGAACTCGCTCACGTCGGTCACCCATTTCTGGTTCGGCCCCTGCGCGGTGAAGTCACGCTCCAGCAGGTTCGGCGCCACCTGGCCCGCCTGGCCCCGGTAGGAGCCGTAGGGCTTCTTGCGGCGCACCCGGCAGACCAGGCCCAGCTGGTTCATGAGCTTGAGTACGGTCTTCTTCGCTACCCGCCACCCCTTCTTGAGGAGCTGGTCATGGATCCGGCGGTGCCCGTAGCGGCCCTTGTTCTTGTCGAAGAGCTGCCTGATCTGGGCCTTGAGCGCTGCGTGGGGATCCGGGGTTTGGAGTCGGGCCTGGTGGTAGAAGAACGTGGAGCGGGCCAGCCCAGCAACCCGCAGCAGCACGTCCAATCGGTGTTCGGCCTTGAGGGCGACCACAGCGTGAACCCTCACTCTGGTGGATGTTCCCTCAAGGCCCGCACTTTTCCCAGGTAGGCGTTCTGGGCACGCAGGAGCTCGTTCTCACGGCGTAGTCGTTCCAGCTCTGAGGCTGGCTCTTGTGGTGCGCTCTTGGGCGGGCGTCCTCGCTGCTTGGGGCGTAGCCCTTCTGAGCCCTGGGTGCGGTAGGTGCGCACCCACGATTCCAGCAGCTTGGGTGAGGACAGTTCCAGTTCCTTGGCCAGCTCGGTCTTGGGCTCGCCCGCCAGGAGGCGGCGCACCGCCTCGACCTTGAACTCGAAGGAGTAGGACTTCTTCGCTTGTTTGGTCACCAGCGCTCCCGGGCCGTGGATCCGCCACCGTCGGTACAGGCTTCGGACCGCCCATCGCGAGACCCCCAGAGAGGCCGCTACCGCGTGATCGGCTCTGCCTTGCTCGAACAACGCTATCGCTTGGTGGCGTTGGTCCTGGGTGAGTGAGCTGTTCGCTCTCATGGGACTGCTCCCTGGTCGATGGAACTGGATTTCCAGTCCAACTTCCAGGGAGCAGTTCACCCGGCGGGGCCCTGGCCGTTACCCCTGGCCCGCGCCCCGGTGCACCACCCGCCCGTCGACTATCGTCAGGGCCACCGGCAGGTCCGGAAGCTCGTCGGCTCCAGTGGTGAGCGGGTCACCGGCGAAGACGGTCAGGTCGGCGCGGGCCCCCTCGCGCACGACCCCCGCGCTCTCCTCCTCGCCCGTTCCGTAGGCGGCCCAGCGGGTGTACCCCGCCAAGGCCTGAGCCGGTGTGAGCGAAGGGGAGGAGCCGACCGCGCCGCGTTCGCGGTCTCCGGCGGGGCGGCGCAGCCGTGCCCCGGCCATCACCGGGCGCGGGTCGAAGGCCGCCACCGGCCAGTCCGAGCCCAGCGCCACCCGGCCGCCCGCCGCGACGATGTCGCCGTAGCGCCAGGCACGCGCGTGCCGCCCGGCGCCCACCCGCGCGGACCAGTTGTCGGACAGGTCCGGCAGCGTCCAGTCCATGTGGGTGGGCTGCATCGAGGCGACCACGTCCAGCTCGGCGAAGCGGGGCACGTCCTCGTCGCGGACCAGTTCGGCGTGCTCGATCCGGTGCCGCCCGAGCGCGGGCCGCCCCACCTGGCCGTAGGTGTCCAGGGCGTAGGTGACCGCCTGGTCGCCGATGGCGTGGGTGAAGGAGGGCAGGCCCAGCCCGGCGACCGCCCGCACGGCCTTGCGGTAGCCCTCGGGGTCGCGCCACAGCGGCCGCTCGCCCTCGCCCTGGCAGTCGGGGTGGTGTAGCCAGGCCGCTCCGCCGTCGATGGTGCCGTCCAGCAGGAACTTCACCGCGGCGGTGCGCCACAGGTACCCGGATCGGGACTGGAGCTCGCGCACGGTCTCCAGGGTGTCGGGAACCTGACCGGGCAGCGCCCAGGGGGCCAGGAGGACGCGGACGGGTAGTTCGCCGTGCCGGTCCAGCAGTTCCAGGACCTCCACGGTCCGCGGAACCAGGTCCAGGATGTGCAGACCGGTCAGACCCAGCGCGTTCTGCTCGGCCAGCACGCGCCGCAGCTCCCTGGCGCTGGTCTCCACGTCCATCGCGGGGATCGCCTCGCGGGCCAGGAACACCGCCGACATCTCGCACAGGTAGCCGGTGGGCCGCTGGTCCCCGTCCACGTCGATCGAGGAACGGTCGGAGAACTCCATTGGGCCGGTGATCCCCGCACGGCGCAGCCCTTCGCTGCTCATCAGCGCGTTGTGCGCGTCGATCATGGAGAGCAGGGCGGGCCGCCCGCCCACGGCCTCGTCGATGTCCTCGCGGCGCGGGGTGCGCGGGGAGAACGCGGTGTACTCCGTGCCGTAGCCGATCACCCAGGCGTCCGCGGGCAGGTCCGCGCAATGTGAGCGCAGCGCGCCGCGCAGGGCGTCGAGGTCCTCGATCCCGGTCAGGTCCACCCCTTGGGCGTTGGAGAGCGCCAGTACCGGGTGCTGGTGGGAGTCGACCAGACCGGGGGTGACGGTGAGCCCGCGACCGTCGATCACTTCGGTGCGGCGCCCGGCCAGCGGGACCACGTCGGCGTCGTCCCCCACGGCGACGATCGTGCCCCCGCGCACGGCGACGGCGCCGGCGGCGGGGCGGTCGTGGTCCATGGTGTGAATCCGGGCGCCGCGGATGAGGAGATCGGGTGCGGGGCTCACTTGTAGCCTCCCTTGTTGAGCGGTCGGACGATGGTCCTGGTCAGCAGCACGTGCACCAGCGCCGTGGCGGCGAAGGCGGGCAGTGACGCGGTCAGGTACGGGAAGAGCGCTGCGCTCTCGAAGGTGAAGGGATTGAGCAGGGCCAGGTAGGTGAGCGTGCCCGCCGCCACCGAGACGAAGGCGACCGGGTTGAACCCGCGCCAGAACCCGTAGCGGGACTCGCTGTCCTCGATGTAGAGGTCGCGCAGGTGCAGCGTGCGGCGGCGCAGCAGGTAGAAGTCGGCGAAGTACACCGCGCACAGCGGCGCGATCACCAGCGACACCAGCGCCAGGAAACGGAAGAACAGGTCGTAGACCCCGCCGGGGAAGAACACCATCACGGCGCCCGGGACGAGTAGCAGGGCGGCCAGCAAAGACCAGGGCAGCCGCCGCAGCCCTTGGTGCAGGCGCTGCACTGACAGGGCTCCGGAGTAGGTCTGGCCGACCATGCTGGTGAGGTTGGCGAAGGCGACGAAGAGCAGCGCCAGCGAGCCCAGCGCCACCCCGCCGATCGGGATCAGCCACGTGGTGGGGTCGCTGGAGTCGAAGGCCAGCGCGGCGAAGCAGCCGACCAGACCGGCCACCGTGCTCGCCGCGAACAGGCCGATGAGGTTGGGCCAGAACGCCACCCGCGGAGTGGGGGTCAGCCGGGCCAGGTTGCCGGTGATCGCCCACCAGGAGAAGCCCGCGCCCAGGCAGAGTTCGAGGGCGATCGTGTAGTCCAGCAGTGGCAGCCCGACGGGGTCCAGCGGGGCCAGGGCGGTGAGCTCGGCCGGGCCGTGCTCGCGCAGGATCACGACCAGCATCAGCAGGGTGAGCACGGCCAGGACCGGGGCGACCAGGTTGTTGACCCGGCTCACGGCGCTGGAACCGCGCAGCAGCAGGATCCAGGCCAGGGCGAGGGCGAACAGGCACAGTCCGATGACCACGGGGGAGTCCTGGCGCAGCTCGGTGCCCAGGAGCGCGTTGGAGATGTTGGTCAGCGCGCGGCCGATCATGATCGCCAGGATGGCGTTCCAGGTGGCCAACAGGCAGGGCAGCAGGAGGGCGAGCAGGAGGCGGACGCCGTTGCGGCCCAAGACGCTGCGCAGCGCCACGAACTGTTCCACCCCGTACTTGGCGGAGGGAACGCAGGTGGTCAGCGCGACCAGGACCACTCCGACGAGGTTGCCGACGACCATCGTGGCGACCGCCGCCTGGGCACCGACGAACAGGGCGATGCTGCCGCCGGTGAGGAAGGCCCAGGTGGCGATCGCCATGCTGACGTTGACCGAGGTGAAGCTCCAAAAACCCCAGGTGCGCTCGCCGCGCAGCAGCGGGAATCCGCCGGTGTCGCCGCCGCGGACGCCTGCGACGGGGGAGGTGGACGACGGAGCGGACACGGGCGCGGCGGTGGGGGCGGTCTCGCTCATGCCAGCCCCCACCACAGCAGTAGGGTGCTCACCGCGGTCACGGCCACCACGACCAGTGCGAGGTCGCAGGCGGGCAGGTCGGCGTGGGCCGGGTCGTGGTATCCGGGGGACTCGATGATGCGGATACGGCGCTCCAGCTCCGCCAGATCGTCTGGATGCATGACCGGATCTCCTTATGACTAACGTTGTTAGTTGGTACCGTAGACGCTGATGGGGGCAATTGTGAAGTGCCTCACGGTAAAAATGACGGTCAAACGTGCGGATGGGCTGGCGCCAACATGAACAGCGGACCACGACCGGTCCTGACCCGCACGGTGATCGCCGCGACGGCGCTCGCCGTGCTCGACGAGCGGGGCGAGGAAGCCCTGACCCTGCGCGAGGTCGCCCGGGGCCTGGACGTGAAGGCCTCATCCCTCTACAACCACGTGCGCTCCAAGTCCGAGATCCTCGACCTGGTCACCGAACTCATCAGTTCCGAGGTGGACCTGACACTCCTGCACGACCAGAACTGGCGGGAGGCGCTGCGCGGCTTCGCCGGCGTCTACCGCAAGGCCTTCCTCGCACACCCCAACGCGGCGGCGGTGATCGCCCGCCGCGCCGTCAACACCCCTTCATCCCTGCGGTACTACTCCACCGCCGTGGAGACCCTGACCAAGGCCGGATGGTCCCGCGCCCAGGCCCTGGAGATCGTGCTCGCCGTCGACTACATCGTCATGGGATCGATCATCGTCCCCTTCAGTACCGGGTTCGTCGCGGCCCCGCACGAGTACGGCCCCGAGTACGCCCCGCTGGCCGACGCCATCGCGGCCGTGGACCCCGCGACCATAGACGACCGGGTGTTCGCCTCCACCCTCGACCGGTACCTGGCCGGGCTGGGCGAACCCGACGGGCAATGAGCACCCGCCGGGTCGGCCCTGGAACCTACTGAACCCTGAACCGGGCGGCTCCTGGCCCGGTCGGCGCGCGTCCGGGCCGCCCCCCGAAACAGTCAGGCCCCGACCCGGTCGGCCCCGGGCCGGGTGAACACTCCGTGCAGGTCCACGTCCCGCTCGTCCGCTCCCGCGCGCAGCGCCGCCAGCCAGGCGGCGCCCCCGGCGGTGCATCCGGCCAGCATCACCGGCGCCCCCGTCCCCATGGTGAGCTTGTGGGTGAGCGCCTCCCTGACCGGTGCGGAATGTGTGAGCACCCCGCCGGAAAGGACCACCGGCAGGGGCTCACCCGGAACGCGCACCTGGTGTACCGACTGCGCCAGGTGGCCCGCGGCCGCGTTCACGATCACCACCGCGGCCTGGTCGTCGAGCGCGTACGCGTCGGTGACCAGCGGGGCGAGTCCGGCGAGGTTGATCGGGGGAGCCGAGGTGAGCGTCCGGGCGAAGTCGCGGGCGTGCTCCTCCGGCCACTGGTCCGGGCCGCTGGGCCGCTGACCGGGGATGACCTGCTTGGCCACCGTGCGGGCCAGCGGACTCAGGTCACCGCCGCGGCCGAGCTGGCGGGCGGTCTCCTTGGCCGCCTGGTGCCCGATCCAGAACGCCGAACCCTCGTCACCGATCAGCCAGCCCATGCCGTCCGCGGAGCGGCTGCGGTGCCGGTTCTCGATCCGGGTGGCGATCGCCCCGGTCCCGGCGATCAGGACGGTGCCGTCGCGCTCGGCGGTACCCGCGGCGAAGGCGATGGCGTCGTCACCGGTGAACTCCTGCCCGGTGGCGGTCAGCCCGGCCTTGCCCAGCGCACGCTCCAGTCTGGACCGGACGGCCTCGTCGCGCAGACCGGAGTACCCGGCCAGCCCGACCACGGTCGCCGCCACGGCATCCCGCGCACTGGGATCGGCCCGGTCCAACGCGGTGCCGATCGCCTCGGTGAGCTGCTCGGCCGCGTGTTCGGGGCCGTGGGTGTTGGGGTTGGCGCCACCCGCCCAGGCCTCGCCCAGGCGCTCACCGCCCAGGGTGGTCACCAGGGCGCGAGTGGTGGTGCCGCCGGCGTCCACCCCCACGACCAGGGCGGACGCGGCGGCAGAGGGAGGGGGCGGGGGAGAGGCAGTGGTCTGTCGTTTCGTCACATCTGGAGCCTGCCCTACCCCGGGTCGCCTTATGCGCCAGGGAACCCGCTTCTGGAACCCGGTTCCGTCAGGTTTCGGTACTGCTGTCCTCGCCCCGGCGCAGCGCCTCGGGGTTCTCCTCGCGGATCGAGGACAGGAAACCCAGGTCGGTCTCGCGGATCTTCTGCGCCTCGGCCAGCACCCGGTCCAGGCTGGCGGCGGGGAGGACCACCGCCCCCGAACGGTCCGCGTAGACGAAGTCGCCCGGGGCCACCGTCACCCCGCCCACCTGGACCGGGACGTTTGCGGCGTAAGGGGCCACGGTGTCCCCGCCCCACCGCGTGGCCTCACCCGAACACCACACGGACAGCCCGCTCGCGCCGAGTTCGTCGAGGTCGCGCAGGCGCCCGTCGGTGAGCAGCCCCGCCAGCCCGTGGTTGGCCAGCCGGGACAGCTTGGTGGCGCCCCCGTGGGAGGCGTCCGGGTAGCCGCCGCTGGAGAGCACCAGCACCTTGCCACTCGGCTCCTCGCCCACGGCACGGTAGAACCACCCGGCGAAACCCAGCCGGTTGCCCTCGGCGAAATCGTCCCGGAAGGGCAGGTAGGCGATGGTCGCGGCCGGACCGAACAGCGGCCGCTCCGGGGCGGGGCTGGTCAACGGCAGGAGGTCGGCGCGGTGCCCGTGCAGGCGGCCCATCGCGTCCACCAGGTCGGCGCAGCCCACCCCCTCGGGGACCACGGGAAGCGGTCGTCCACCGCGGTCGGGCGGTGTGTGGTCCTGCGGTGCGTGGGGCATTGCGGTTACCTCGTCCGGCGGTCGGCGGCACGGCGGTGGGATCCCGGCGCGCGAGCAGTCATCCTCGGATGCCGCAGCGGCCCGGTCAACCGTCTTGACGCCTTCCGCGCCCCGAATTTGCCCGAGCGAGGCTGTGCCCCGGCGAGTCTGTCCCGCGAAAAACAGGTGGCCCGGCTGACTTCACGGCTGCAAGAGTGAAGCCATGGAAACACAGCGTATCCCCCGCTCCGAGCAGCCCCGTGACACCCCCTGGACCATCCGGGGCGTCACTCCCGAGGAGTTCCCCGACGTGGTCGGGGTGTACGCCGAGCCCATGATCCTCTCCGCCGAAGACGAACTCACCACCGAACGCGAACACCCGCTCGCCGAACACGACCGGATCCTGGTCGCCCTCGACGGCGAACGCATGGTCGGAACCACCGCCGCCTACACCCTGGAGATGACCCTGCCCGGCGGGCCCCGCACGGTCGCCGGGATCACCGGGGTCGGGGTGTGGCCCACCCACCGCCGCCGCGGGATCCTCACCGCGCTCATGACCCGCCAGCTCGCCGACATCCACGCCCGCGGCGAGGCGGTCGCCGCCATGTGGGCCTCCGAGGGCGCCATCTACGGCCGCTACGGCTTCGGTCTGGCCGCCTTCGAGCTCTCCGCCCGGATCCGCGCCCCCTACGCCGTGCTGAGCCCCGCCGCCCAAGGCGACCCCGAACTCACCGTGGAACTGCTGCCCTCCGCGCAGGCCCGCCCGACCCTGGCCCGGCTGCACCGCGAGGCCGCAGCCACCCGCGTCGGCCAGTTCCAGCGCGGCGACTCCTGGTGGGGACGCATCCTCAGCAGCGATGCTCCCTGGGCGGCGGTGGTCAGCGGCCCCGACGGACCCCTGGGCTACGCCCTCTACGCCACCACCAACGGCTGGTCCGAGGACGGCACCGACTCCCTGGTCACCGTCAAGGAGGTCGTCTCCGCCACCCCCGCCGCACGGGTCGCCCTCTACCAGCACGTCTTCTCCCGGGACCTGGTCACCCGCATCGCCTTCTCGGCGCTGCCCGCCGACGACCCCCTCACCCTCCTGGTCGCCGACCGCAACCGCCTGGTGGAGGCCAGCAGCGGCTCCCTGCGGGTACGGCTGGTCGACCTGCCCCGTGCCCTCACCGACCGCCCCTACGCAGCCCCGGTCGAGGTGACCATGGCCGTCACCGATCACTACGCCCCCTGGAACAACGGCACCTGGCACCTGAGCGCGGACCGCGACGGCGCCACCTGTGAACGGGTCCCCCGGCCCGCCGACCTGTCCCTGGACGTGGTCCACCTGGGCTCGGTCCACCTGGGCCAGCGCTCGCTGTCGGCCCTGGTCGAGGCCGGACTCGTGCAGGAACGCACCCCCGGTGCGGCCGCCCGCCTGGACACCGCACTGCACGTACCCCGCGCCGCCTTCTGCGGGCAGCTCTTCTGAGCGCCCGCCCGTCCACCCCGACCGCTGACAAAACCATTGGCCACCGCTCCGGGGCCGCTGATATGCCTTTTCCCATGAGCGAGAACCAGAGGGTGGACCCCAGCAGCGCGCCGAAGCGGGACTGGACCGTGCGGCACAGCGACGCGGACGAGTTCGCCAGGGCGGGCCGGGTATTCGGGCAGGCCCTCCTGATCCCCGACGACATCGACACCATGCTGGAGCGGATGCGCCCGCTGCACGACGCCCTGGGCTACGAACGGCTCCTGGTCGCCGTGGACGAAGCCGAGGGCGGAGAGGAGGTCATCGGTACCACCAACCACTTCCCCTTCGAGCTGACGATGCCGGGCGGCCGCGTCCCCGTGGCCGGGGTGACCGGAGTGGGCGTGTGGCCCACCCACCGCAGACAGGGCGTGCTCAGCGCCCTGATGCGCCGCCAGCTCGCCGACATTCACGCCGAAGGGGTGCGCTACGCCGCCCTGTGGGCCTCGGAGGGCTCCATCTACGAACGCTTCGGCTACGGCAACGCCTGCACGGAGCTGTCGACCGACATCTCCAGGCCGCACAGCGCCCTGCGCGCCGACGCTCCCCGCGATCGGGACCTGCGGGTCGTCCTGCGCGAACCGGAGCGGGTGCGCACCGACCTCGAACGCGTGCACGAGGCCGTCTCGGCGGCCCAGGTCGGCCAGTTCCGCCGCACCGGGCCCTGGTGGGATCGTGCCCTGGACGACCGCCCCCACCGCCGTGGGGACAAGGGGCCGCTGGTCGCGGCCGTCGTCGGCAACGCCGAAGGCCCCCTCGGCTACGCCCTGTACCGGACCAAGGCCAAGTGGGACGAGGGCGGCGCCCAGGGCGAGGTACACGTCCAGGAGATCACCGCCACCGCCCCGGCCGCCTGGACCGCCCTGTTCGAGCACCTGTTCAGCCGCGACCTGGTCGCCAAGGTCGTCTTCGACTTCCTGCCCGCGGACTGCCCGCTGCACCACCTGCTCCCGGACCGCGGCCGGGCCGTGGCCACCCACCACCCCTCCCTGTGGGTGCGTCTGGTGGACCTGGCCGGTGCCCTGTCGGAGCGGCCCTACGCCGCGCCCTTCGAGGGGGTCCTGGCCGTCACCGACCGTTACGCCCCCTGGAACGCCGGGCGCTGGCGGATCAAGGCCGACACCGAGGGCGCGCGGGTGGAGCTCACCGAGGCCGAACCCGACCTGTCCCTGGACGTGCACCACCTGGGCGCCGCCCACCTCGGCCAGACTCCGCTCACCGGTTTCCTGCGCGCGGGCCTGATCACCGAGCACACCCCGGGCACGGTCGCACGTCTGGACGCGGCCCTGCACCGGTTCGACGCGCCCTTCTGCGGGGTCATCTTCTAGCCGCCGCCTCCTGCTTCCCTGCCCCCGCTTCCGGGACCCGCGCCGGGAAAACCACTGGCCGCCCGCCCCGGCCGACTGGTACAAAAACCCAGTGCCAGTCGGCCGGGGCGGACCCCGGCCACGAGGTAGGGCGCGCAGCCAAACCCAGGGGGAGAACGACGGTATGGGCCAGGCCGAACAGCCGCAGCGGGCGCAGGGGGTTCCGGAGGGGTTCGCCGAACGCGGTTGGACGCTCCGCCCCGGCAGCAAGGACGACTTCCCCGCCGTCGTCGAGGTCGTCGGTGAGGCCCTCCTCGGGGCGCAGGACAGCGAGTTCTGGATCGAGCGCCTCGGCCCGCTCCTCTCCGAGGACGGCTACGCCCGCCAACTGGTGGTCACCGAAACGCACTGGCCGGACCAGGCCACCGGGTCCAGGGACGGCAGGGTCGTCGAGGGAGGGCGTGTCATCGGTTCGGTGAACGCCTTCTCCTTCCGGATGACGGTTCCGGGCGGCACGCGGGCGGTCGCCGGGATCACCGGGGTCGGGGTGTGGCCCACTCGCCGTCGCCAGGGAATCCTCAGTGCCCTGATGCGCCGCCAGCTCGCCGACATCCGTGACCGGGGCGAGAAACTGGCGGTCCTCTGGGCCTCTGAGGGCGCGATCTACGGGCGTTTCGGCTACGCCCCGGCGACCAGCCAGTACGAGGTGACCCTCGAAGCCGCCCACGCCCGGCTGCGCCCCGACGCACCCCGCGATCCCGCGCTCACCACCGAGTTGCTCCGTCTGCCTCCGGCCCGGGCGGACCTGGAACGAGTGCACGCGGCGGTGACGGCACATCAGATCGGCCGTATCCACCGTTCCCGGGCCTTCTGGGACAGCAACCTGCGCGACACCCCGGAGTCACGGCAGAACCGGAGCCACCTCAAGGCGGCCGTGGTCTCCGGTACGGACGGGCCCCAGGGTTATGCCCTCTACCGAACCGGGAACAGGGAGGCGCACGTCCAGGAGATCGTCGCCGCAGTCCCGTCCGCTCGGACCGCACTGTACGAGCACCTGTTCAGCCGCGACCTCATCACCAAACTGGTCTTCGCGTCCACCGCCCCGGACGATCCGCTGCAGTACCTGATCACCGATCCCCACCGACTCGCGAGCAGGTTCGACGAACCCCTCTGGCTGCGTCTGGTGGACGTGCCCGGGGCGCTAGCCGAGCGTTCCTACGCGGCCCCGGCTGACGTGGTGATCGAGGTCGCCGACCGGTACGCGCCGTGGAACGCGGGCCGGTGGCGGCTGCGCGCGGACCGCTCCGGCGCGGTGTGCGAGGCCGCCTCGGACACCCCCGACCTGTCCCTGGACGTGTCTCACCTGGGCGCGGCCTACCTGGGCCAGCACACCCTCAGCGGGTACCTGCGCTCCGGTCTGCTCACCGAGCACGTCCCGGGCGCGGTAGCGGCCCTGGACACCGCCCTCTTCCGCTCCGACGCACCCTTCTGCGACCAGGCTTTCTAAGGCAGGGTTGCTGACAGGCAGGGTTTCCCGGCAGAGCCGCAAGGAGAGAACATGACCGGACAGCGCTCCGAATGGAAGGTGACCGGGGTCGACCGGCAGGGGTATGCTGCCGTCGCCCCGGTCCTTCACGAGAGTCTGCTGTTCCCCGGCGACCCCGTCTCCTTCCTGGAACGGTGGCGTCCCCTGATGGACGCCCAGGGGTACGAGCGCGTCCTGGTGGCCTGGGACGGAGAGCAGGCGGTGGGCAGCACCAACGCCTTCCCCTTCGAGATGACCCTGCCCGGCGGGCCGCGCCCGGTGGCGGGGGTGACCGCGGTCGGGGTGTGGCCCACCCACCGCCGTCGGGGGGTCCTCACCGCTCTGATGCGCCGCCAGCTCGCCGACACGCGTGACCGTGGCGAGAAGGTGGCGGCGCTGTGGGCCTCCGAGGGCGGTATCTACGGGCGGTTCGGCTACGGCGCCGCCTCGGTCCAGCACCGGGTGAGCGTCGACCGTCCGCACGACCTCCTGTCCGCGGACGTACCGCGCGACCCCTCGCTCACCACGGTGCTCGCCCCGCCTCAGGAGGCCCGGGCCGACCTGGCCCGGGTGCACAGGGCCGTCGCTCCGACCCGGCCCGGCGACTACCAGCGAGACGAGTCCTGGTGGGACCGGCTGTTGCGGGACGACCCCCAGACCCGAGGGGAGTCCGGGCCGCTCAGGGCGGTGGTGGTCCACGACACCCGCGCACCGGTGGGCTACGCCCTGTACCGGAGCCACCGGGTCCCGGTGGCGGACGGCGGCCTGCGCGGGGTACTGGACGTTCGGGAGGTGGCTGCCGCCACCCCGGCCGCCCGCACCGCACTGTACGAGCACCTGTTCACCCGCGACCTGGTCATCCGGGTCAACTTCGAGCACCTGCCCGTGGACGATCCGCTCTGGTCCCTGGTCGCCGACCCCCTGCGTCTGGAGGTTCGGTCACGCGTCGCGCTGTGGATCCGTCTGGTGGACCTGCCCGGCGCCCTGGCTGAACGTTCCTACGCCGCCCCGGTGGACGTGGTCCTTGAGGTGGCCGACCGGCACGCGCCCTGGAACGCCGGGCGTTGGCGGCTGCGCGCGGACCGCGCCGGTGCCTCCTGCGATCCCGCCTCGGACGCCCCGGACCTGTCCCTTGACGCCGCCCACCTGGGGGCGGCCTTCCTGGGCCAGTTCACGGTCGGGGCCAAGGTGGCGGCCGGAACGGTCGCCGAGCACACCCCGGGCGCCGCCGACCTGCTCGACACCGCGCTGCGCGTGCCCCGCGCGCCCCTGTGCGGGGTGATCTTCTGAGGCATGTCGGACCCGCCCCGCCGGAGGCGGACGTGGCACGATCGGGACCGACTCCGTAGCCCAACCCCAGGGAGAGCGATGACCACGAGTGAAATCCTGCCGGGCGAGTACGTGCCGAGCCCGTCGAAGTTCGTCCGCGACCAGGTCGAACAGTACGAGCGCAGCGGCGGCCGCGAGGCCAACACCCTCATGGACACGGGCATGCCGGTCGTCATCCTCACCACGCGCGGCCGCAGCAGTGGCAAGGTCCGCAAGTCCGCCCTCATGCGGGTCGAGCACGACGGCGAGTACGCGGTGATCGGTTCCCAGGGCGGTGCGCCCTCGGACCCCGCCTGGGTGGGCAACTTGCGCGCGGCCCCCGACGAGGTCGCCCTCCAGGACGGCCCCGAACCCTTCGCCGCCCGCGCCCGCGAGGTGGAGGGGGAGGAGCGCCGGCTCTGGTGGGAGCGCGCGGTGGCGGCCTACCCGCCCTACGCCGACTACCAGGAGAAGACCGACCGGCTCATCCCCGTCTTCGTCATCTCCCGCGCTTCCTGAATCACCCGCGCCCCAGGCTGGTCGCGCTCAGACACCTGCGTGCATGAGCGCGACCCAGGCCGAGGGCAGGTGGTGCAGGTCCCTCTCCTTCGGGAAAGGGCCGCGTAACCGACGGTTCATCCGGTCTCGGACAACGCCTTGACCAGGTGTTCGACGTCCTCCTCGGTGTTGTACAGGTGGAATCCCACCCGCAGCCGTCCGTCACGGATGGCTGCGGAGATCCCCGCCTCGGCGAGGCGTTCGGCGGTGCCCTCGGGGGCCGGGAGCGACACGATCGCCGAGCCGGTCTCCGCCAGCCCCATCGCGTTCCGGAAGCGGTCGGCCAGGGCGGCGTCGTGTTCGTTGATGGTCGCCACCCCGACCTCGTTCAGCAGGTCCAGGGCGGGGGCCAGGCCGATCCACGCAGGCCACACCGGGGCCAAGTCGAGGCGGCGGGTTCCCTCGGCCAGGCGTAGCGGTCCGCCGTAGAGCGAGTCCCACGGGTCGGCGCCCGCGAACCAGCCGGGGGCCAGGGGTGAGAGTTGGGCGAGGGCTTCGGCGGTCCCGGTGAGGAAGGCCCCTCCCCGGGGGCCCAGCAGCCACTTGTAGGTGCTGCACACGATGTAGTCCACACCGTCGAGTGGGGTGGAGAGCCAACCCGCCGACTGGCTGGTGTCGAGCAGGAGCCGGGCGCCGTGGTCGGCGCAGGCGGTGCGCAGTTCCTCGATCGGGGCGATCTCTCCGGTGGCCGACTGGACGGCGGCGACCGCGACCAGGGTGGTGGTCGGGCCGACCTCCTCGGGCAGGCGGTCCAGGGGGACCTCGCGGACCCGGACCCCGTGCTCCAGCCGGGTCAACAGCGGGAAGGCGATCGAGGTGAACTCGCCCTCGGCGAGCAGGACCTCCGAGCCCGGCGGCAGACTCGCGGCGACGGTGCCGACGAACTGCGAGGTGTGGGTGCCCACGGCGACCCGGTCGGCGGTGACCCCGACCAGGCGGGCGTAGGCGCTCCGGGCGGCGTCGACGACGCTGTCGACGGCGCCTGGGGAGAACCCGCCGGTGGCCACCTCGCGGGTGTTCCGCTCCAGGGCCAGTCGGGCCGTGTGCGGGATCAGGCCGTGGGTGGCGGTGTTGAGGTAGGTGTTCCCGGGCGAGAACTGGCTTTGTGCTTGGCTCAGGCGAGCGCGGCCGGTGTGGTCCATGCCGCCGATGCTCACAGGCGCGGATCACGCGCTCAAGGGCCAATTCCGGGGTGGGAGGGGACCATTTCCGTTGCTCGGTCGGCTGTCAGCGGTCGGCTAGTTGCGGAACTTGGCCTGGGCGTCGGTGGATCCGGCCATCAGCTTGTTGAGCAGGCGGACCAGTTCGAGGCGCTCCTCGGGTTCGAGGGCCTCGGCCCAGGCGCTCTCGCGTCGGTTGTGGGCGCGGAACACGCCCAGGATCGCCCCGTATCCGGCTTCGGTGAGGCTGAGTTGAAGGGCCCGGCGGTCGTGCGTGGCGCGTTCGCGGCTGAGTAGTCCGTCGCGTTCGAGGGTGTTGAGCAGGGCGGACAGCGCGGCGCGGCTCATGCCGGATATCTCGGCGGTGGTCTTGGCCTCCATGGGTCCGGCCAGCCAGAGCGCGAAGAGCACACGGAACCCCGGCCAGGTCCAGCCCCGGGGGCGGTGGACGGAGGACTCCAGGTCGTAGATCACCATGCTGGTCGCCCGGTTGAGGGTGAGGACCATGCGCATGGCCTCGGCGTTGACCGAGGGGAGCTCCTTTTCGGCCTTGTGCACCGCGTAGTCCACGAATGACCAGAAGGTGAGTTCGTCAGAGGGTGCGGTGTTGTGAGTCACGCGGACCAGCCTAGTACGAGGCCGTCTCCTGCGTTTGCCTCCCCTTTGCTTCGTAGCCTTCCGGTTGTTTCCGCCCGGCCGGGCTCGCTGGGGTGTCCGGCCGCGAGTGTTCGCCCCTCGGGTTCGGGCGGTGGTGAGTAGCCTGAATGTGTGATCTGCATCACCTGCCGAGTAGCCGTGCGCCTCTTGGCGCTGTGGCCCGGAGCACGTTATGGTCAGATTCATCAAACGTTTGATTATTTGGGCGGCGGCAGCCGCCCGCGACGAGTGAAGGGTCTGACCATGGCAGCCAAGCCGTTCGCCTCATCCGCCGACACCGAGGCCAAGGAGCAGACCCTGGAGGTCCTCGCCGACGGCGTCTACGCCCTCACCGCCGAGGGCGACCCCAACGTGGGCGCCATCGAGGGTGAGGACTTCGTGGTGGCCTTCGAGGCCCTGGCCACCCCCACCGCCGCCAAGGAGTGGCTGGCCAAGCTCCGCGAGCACACCGACAAGCCCATCCGCTACCTGGTGCTCTCGCACTACCACGCGGTCCGCGTCCTGGGCGCCAGCGCCTTCGACGCCACCGTCATCCTCACCCACGAGAAGACCCACGAGCTGATTCGCGAGCGCGGCAAGGAGGACTGGGCCAGCGAGTTCGGCCGGATGCCCCGCCTGGCCAAGGACGCCGACTCCGTCCCCGGCCTGACCTGGCCCACCCAGACCTTCGCCGACCGCACCACCATCGACCTCGGCGGCGACCGCGGCGAACTGGTCCTGGAGTACTTCGGCCGCGGCCACACCGAGGGCGACATCGTCGCCTGGCTGCCCAAGCAGAGGATCCTCTTCGCCGGCGACCTCGTCGAGGCCCAGGCCGCCCTCTACACCGGCGACGCCTTCCACAAGGACTGGGCCGGGGCCGCCCTCGACAGCGTCAAGGCCCTCCGGGCCGAAATGCTCGTCGGCGGCCGGGGCGCCGTCAGCCGGGGCCGCGAGGAGGTCGACGCCGCCATCGAGCAGACCCGCAACTTCCTCGACGTGATGATCCGCGAGGTCGGCGCCGTCCACGAGCGCGGCGGCACCCTCAAGGAGGCCTTCACCGCCACCCACGCCGCCCTGGCCGACGACTACGGCCACTGGCCGATCTTCGAGCACTGCCTGCCCTTCGACGTCTCACGGCTGTGGGACGAGTTCCGCGGCATCGAGCGCCCGGTCATCTGGACCGCCGAGCGCGACCGCGAGGTCTGGGACCAGCTCCAGGGCTGATCCCCGCGCCGCCCTCCACCGCCCACCGCGCCCGTACGGGGCGCCCCACGAACGGAGCCGCCCATGCGCCCCCCAGCGCCCCGCACCCCGGCTGACACCGCCACCGACCCCGTCCTGGTGCTCGGCGCGGGCCCGGTCGGCCAGACCGCCGCCCTGCTGCTGGCCCGCCGTGGGGTCCCCGTACTGGTCGTCGACGGCCGCCCCGAACGCGACGCCGTCGGCTCCAAGGCCATCTGCCAGCAGCGCGACGTCCTCGACGTCTGGGACTGGCTCGGCGGCGGCCGCATCATCGCCGAAGGGCTGACCTGGGACACCGCCCGCACCTTCTACCAGGGGCACGAGCTGTTCAGCGTGCGCCTGCCCGACCCGGGCGCCTCCTCCCTGCCCTCCTTCGTCAACATCTCCCAGTCCCGCACCGAGGAGGTCCTCGACGACCTGCTCGCCCGGGCCGGGGTCCAGATCAGCTGGAGCCACGAGGTCACCGGCATCGACCAGGACGCCGACGGGGTCACCGTCGAGTGCGCCACCCCCGACGGCCCGGTGCGGCTGCGCGGCTCCCACGCGCTGTCCTGCATGGGCGCCCACGGCGGAGTGGTCCGCAAGGCCCTGGGCCTTGACTTCTCCGGCACCAGCTTCGACGACCGCTTCCTCATCTGCGACATCCGCGCCGACCTCGGCGACTGGGAACGCGAACGCCGCTTCTACTTCGACCCCGAGTGGAACCCCGGCCGCCAGGTCCTCATCCACCCCTGCCCCGACTCGGTCTTTCGCATCGACTGGCAGGTGCCCTCCGACTTCGACCTGGAGGCCGAGGAGTCCAGCGGCCGCCTGGACGCCCGCATCCGCCAGATCGTCGGCGACACCCCCTACGAGATCGTGTGGCACTCGGTGTACCGCTTCCACACCCGCGTCACCGACCGCATGCGCTGCGGGCGCGTCCTGCTCGCCGGGGACAACGCCCACCTGGTCGCGCCCTTCGGCGCCCGCGGCCTCAACTCCGGGGTCCAGGACGCCGAGAACGCCGCCTGGAAGCTCGCCTACGTCCGCGAAGGCTGGGCGGGGGAGGAGCTCCTGGAGAGCTACCACACCGAACGCCACGCCGCCGCCCTGGAGAACGCCGACGTCACCAGCGCCACCATGCGCTTCCTCGTGCCCCAGGACGAGGCCGAGCGCGAGCGGCGGATCAGCGTTCTGCGACAGGCCGTCACCGACGCCGGCGCGCACCCGAACGTGGACTCCGGGCGGCTGGCGGAACCGTTCTGGTACACCGGCTCCGCGCTGACCACCGCCTGCCCCGAACGCCCCTTCGGCGGCCGGCCCCCGCGCGGCCAGGCGCCCGTGCCCTGCCCCGGCGTGATCCTGCCCGACGCCCCCGTCACCGTGGCCGGTCGGCCCGAGGTCAAGCGCCTGCGGCCGCTGCTGCGCGAAGGGCTCACCCTGCTGCTGGGTGCTGGAGAAGGTGCGGCCGGAGAAGGCGGGGACCCGTCTGACCGCGAGGCCCTGCGCGCCCTCGTGCACGCCACCGCCACCGGAGCCACCCCGGCCCCGGTCACCACGCTGCACCTCGACGACATCGACGCCACCGGAGCCCTGCGCCGCGCCCTGGACCCCGGCCCCGGCCAGGTCTGGCTCGTGCGCCCCGACGCCCACGTCGCCGCCGTCGTCCCCGGTACGGACCCCGAAGCCGTCCGGGCGGCGGTGCGCACCGCCCTGGGCCACCCGGCCACCGACCCCGTCGACACGGTTCCCGCCTGACCCGGCCACCTGACTCGATCGCCCGGCCCGACCAGCCGACACGACCACTCGACCCGAACCGACCACGGAGGAGGACCCCGACATGGCGTACTACCGCAAGGTCGGCGAGGTGCCCCGCACCCGCCACACCCAGCACCACAACCCGGACGGCGGCCTGTACTACGAGGAGCTGATGGGCGAGGAGGGCTTCTCCGCCGACTCCTCGCTCCTGTACCACCGCGCCATCCCCTCGGCCATCGTCGACGCCGCCGAGTGGGAGGTCCCCGACCAGTCCCTGAGGCGCAACGCCCCGATGGTGCCCCGCCACCTCAAGCTGCACGACCTCTTCCAGGGCCAGGAGTGGAAGGCCAACGACGTCGTCGAGTCCCGCCGCCTCGTCCTGGGCAACGGCGACGTGCGCATCTCCTACGTGGTCGCCGGAGCCCCCTCGCAGCTGTACCGCAACGGCATCGGTGACGAGTGCGTCTACGTCGAGTCCGGAACCGCCCGGGTGGAGACGGTGTTCGGCGCCCTGGACGTGGGACGCGGCGACTACGTCATCCTGCCGCGCGCCACCACCCACCGCTGGGTGCCCACCGGAGACGAGCCGCTGCGCGCCTACGTGGTCGAGGCCAACAGCCACATCGCCCCGCCCAAGCGCTACCTGTCCCGCTACGGGCAGCTCCTGGAACACGCCCCCTACTGCGAGCGCGACCTGCGCGGCCCCGCCGAGCCCCTGCTCGTCGAGGGCGAGAACGTGGACGTGCTCATCAAGCACCGCGGCGACGGCCCCGGCGGTATCTCCGGCACCCGCTACACCTACCCCACGCACCCCTTCGACGTGGTGGGCTGGGACGGCTGCCTGTACCCGTACGTGTTCAACGTCGACGACTTCCAGCCCATCACCGGCCGTATCCACCAGCCGCCGCCCGTTCACCAGGTGTTCGAGGGGCACAACTTCGTCATCTGCAACTTCGTGCCGCGCAAGGTGGACTACCACCCCGAGTCCATCCCCGTGCCCTACTACCACTCCAACGTGGACTCCGACGAGGTCATGTTCTACTGCGGCGGCGACTACGAGGCCCGCAAGGGTTCGGGCATCGGGCAGGGCTCCATCTCCCTGCACCCCGGCGGTCACTCGCACGGCCCCCAGCCCGGCGCCTACGAGCGCAGCGTGGGCGTGCAGGCCTTCGACGAGCTCGCCGTCATGGTCGACACCTTCCGCCCGCTGGACCTGGGCGAGGGCGGCACCGCCGTGGACGACGGCAGCTACGCCTGGACCTGGGCCAAGGGCCGGCGCGAGCAGCGCGAACAGGGGGAGGGGTAGGCGTGCGCGACTCCGGACCCGCCCTGTACCGGGCCCTGTTCGACGACGCCGCGCTGTTCCCGCCCGGCAACGCGCCCATGGGCGAGGCGATCCCCGCCCACCGGGCGCACCGGGCCTCCCGGCGCGCCCCCTACGTGGGCCCGTTCCTGGTCGCGGACGCCCGCCTGGCCGAACTGCGCACGGTGCTCTCCCGTGACCAGGCCCACGGCGAACCGCTCGCGCTGGTGGTCACCGTCCCCGGCGGCGCCGACGGCCTGGCCGCGGCGGTGGACGCCGTGCGCTCCGACCCGGCGCTGAGCCTGGCAGGGGTGGAGGTCGCGGCCGCCCCGGGGGAGGCCGCCGACACCGCCGCCGCCGTGGTCAAGGCGATGGCGGGGGACGGCGGGGAGCCCGGGGCCGACGGCTACGTGGAGGTCGCCCGGGGGGAGAAGGCCACCGCCGACATCGAGGCCCTGGTCGGCACCGGCGCCCACGCCAAGTTCCGCACCGGCGGGGTCAGGGCCGAGGCCCACCCGAGCGAGACCGAGCTCGCCGCGCTGTTGGCCGCCGCGATCGGTGCGGGGGTGTCCTTCAAGTGCACCGCCGGACTGCACCACGCGGTCCGGCACACCACCGCCGAGGGTTTCGAGCAGCACGGCTTCCTCAACGTGCTGCTGGCCACCCACATCCTCCTGTCCGGGGGAACCGCCGCTGATGCCGCCGAGGTCCTGGCCGACCGGGACGGGCGTGCCCTGGCCGCCCGCGTCGCGGGGCTCACCTCCGAGCAGGTGGAGCGGGTGCGTTCGAGTTTCCGCTCCTTCGGCACGTGCAGCATCGTCGAGCCCCTGGACGACCTGGTGGTCCTCGGCGCGCTCAACCCCTGACCACACCTGCTCGCCGCACCCGTCTGACGTATCCGCCCGCCACACCCACTCGCAGAAAGCTCCACTCCATGCCCGACAGCTGGCTCGACATCGCTCCGGACGCGCAGTTCGGCCCGGCCACCCTGCCCTACGGTGTGTTCTCCACCGGGGACGACCCCGCCACCCGCCCGGGTGTGGCGATCGGCGACCAGGTGCTGGACCTGGGCGCGGCCGCCCGCACTCTCGGCGCACCCTTCGCCGAGGCCGTCTCCGGGCCCGATCTGGACGGCCTCCTGGCCGCCGGACGCCCGGTCTGGGACCAGGTCCGCGCGGCGGTCACCTCCTGGCTCACCGACCCCGCCCACGAGGCCGCCGTACGTCCGCACCTGGTGGAACGCGCCTCGGTGACGCTGCACCTGCCGTTCACCGTCGCCGACTACGTGGACTTCTACGCCTCGGAGCACCACGCCACCAACGTGGGCCGCATCTTCCGCCCCGAGCAGGAGCCGCTCACCCCCAACTGGAAGCACCTGCCCATCGGCTACCACGGCCGCTCGGGCACCATCGTGGTCTCGGGCACCGACATCGTCCGCCCCACCGGCCAGCGCAAGCCCCCGACCGAACCCGTCCCGGTGTTCGGGCCCTCGGCCCGCCTGGACATCGAGGCGGAGGTCGGCTTCGTCGTCGGCACACCCAGCCCGATGGGCGAGCGAGTGGCGGTGGACGACTTCGCCGACCACGTGTTCGGCGTGTTCCTGCTCAACGACTGGTCCTCGCGCGACCTCCAGGCCTGGGAGTACGTGCCGCTGGGGCCGTTCCTGGGCAAGTCGTTCGCCACCTCGATCTCCCCGTGGATCGTCCCGGTCAGCGCCCTGGAGTCGGCCCGCGTCGAGCAGCCCGCCCAGGACCCCGAACCGCTGCCCTACCTCAAGGGTTCACAGCCCTGGGGCCTGGACCTGCGTCTGGAGGTGCGGCTCAACGGTCACCTGGTCTCCAACCCGCCCTTCTCCCAGATGTACTGGACCGCGGCGCAGCAGCTCGCGCACATGACCGTCAACGGCGCTTCCCTGCGCACCGGTGACGTGTACGCCTCCGGTACCGTCAGCGGCCCCGAGGCCGCCCAGCGCGGCTGCTTCCTGGAGCTCACCTGGTCCGGCAGGGAGCCGCTCCGACTGCCCGACGGCACCGAGCGCACCTTCCTGGAGGACGGCGACGAGGTCACCATCACCGCCACCGCCCCGGGCCCCGAGGGCACCCGGATCGACTTCGGCGAGGTCACCGGCCGCATCCTGCCCGCGCGGTAGCCGCGCCAGGACCAGGACGCGCGAACGGGTGGGCGGCGGTGCGCAGCGCACCGCCGCCCACCCGTCCCCTCCACACCCGGTGTCCTCCGCTGCCCCCGTGCCGGCCGTCGGGGTCGCGGATTTGTCCCCGCTTGCCGGGAACGCGAGAATACTGGCGTCAACTCCCCGAGGAAGGCGCCCCCATGAGTGAGCAGCTCCCCCAGATCGACACCACCAAGGCCCATTCGGCCCGGGTGTGGAACTACTGGCAGGGAGGAAAGGACAACTACCCGGTGGACCGCGAGGTCGGTGACTACGTGCTCCAGGCCTACCCCGAGATGGTCGGTGCCGCCCGCGCCGACCGGCAGTTCCTCATCAGGGCCGTCACCTACCTGGCCAGGGAGTGCGGGGTCCGCCAGTTCCTGGACATCGGCACCGGGCTGCCCACCCACAACAACACCCACGAGGTGGCCCACGCGGTGGCCCCTGAGTCCCGGGTGGTCTACGTCGACAACGACCCCATGGTGCTGGCCCACGCCCGCGCCCTGCTGACCGGCGACGGCCTGAGCGAGGTGCACTACGTCGACGCCGACCTGCACGAGCCGGAGACCGTGCTCTCCGCCGCCCGGGAACACCTGGACTTCTCGCAGCCGATCGCCCTCACCATCCTGGGCACGATGGGGCACACCCCCGACAACGAAGTGGCCTACGCCGCGGTGGGTGCCTACGTGGACGCGCTGCCCTCGGGCAGTTTCCTGGCCATGTGCGACGGAACGGCCACCAGCGAGCCGATGATCGAGGCCGCCCGCCGCTGGAACGAGACCGCGGCGATCCCCTACCACCTGCGCACCCCCAAGGAGATCGAGGGCTTCTTCGCCGGACTCGACCTGGTGGAGCCCGGCGTCGTCTCCGCCCCCTTCTGGAAACCGGCGCAGGCCGAGGTCGGCAAGGCCACCGAGGTCGACCAGTACTGCGGAGTGGCCCGCAAACCCTGAGGCTCGGAGGGCACTTCGCAGCGAGGAGACCCGGCGGGCCCCCTGGATCCGTTCGGCCCCGGGGCCTGCCGGGGCCCTTCACCGGATCAGGCCAAGGGGCCTCGACGGGTGCGTGCCCTCCTCAGTACGGGGGCCGGGCCAGGTCCACGTGCGTGTGGGCGAATCCCCAGCGCTGGTAGAAGCGCTGTGCGCCGGTGTTGGCGGCGAAGGCGCGCACACGGGTCTCGTTGACGCCGCGCTCGGCCGCCCAGGCCAGGAAGCGGCGCATCAGTTCCGAACCCGCCCCGCTGCCGCGCGCCTGGGGCGCCACCCGCATGCTCTCCAGTTCCGCTCCCCGCACCGGGGGTCGCAGGGGATCGGGGCCGTTCAGCCGTCCCACCAGGTGACCGACGGGTCGCTGCCCGGTGAGGGCGAGCAGGACCAGGCCGTCGGGGGAGGAGATCAGCCGGGCATAGTACTCGGACCCCTCCCGCTCGGGCCAGGAGGGGTCCGCGTGCGGGTCGTGTCGGGCGCCGTCCTCGGCGAAGAGTCCGCTGACGGAGGCCACCACCGCGCCGAGGTCCTCGGGTGAGGCCTCCCGGATCAGGTGTTCGTCGGTGTCCATGGGGCGAGAGTACTCATCCGGGCCCGGATGATAAATGCCCATGGCTCCGGGAACACCGGTGCCCGCCCGGTCGGGGACCGGGCGGGCACTCTCACGGGGTGGTGCGCAGCACCGGGGCGGTACCGGCTACTTCACCAGTTCCTCGGCGGGGCCCTCGGGCTTGTCGTCCGCCTTGGCGGGCTCCTTCTCGCCCTCGCCGCGCAGGTGGGCGAGCAGGCGGGCCAGCTCCTTCTTGACGACCGGGGCCAGCAGGTAGAGGCCGATGATGTTGAACAGCGCCGCGGCGAACACCAGGGCGTCGGCCATGTCCAGGACCGCGCCCAGGGTCAGCACGGAGCCGATGACCAGGAACACGCAGTAGATGACCAGGTAGATCCGCTCACTGCGCTTGCCTTCGCCGAACAGGTGCGTCCATCCCTTGAGGCCGTAGTAGCTCCAGGTGATGACGGTGCTCAGGGCGAACAGCACGACGGCCACGGTCAGGACGTAGGGGAACCACGGCAGGACGGTGCCGAAGGCGTCCGAGGTCAGGCTCACACCGCCGGGCAGGGGCTCGCCCGCGGCGGCGGCCTCACGCGCCGCGATCCAGGACTGCGGGGAGGCGATGACGATGGTCAGCGCGGTCATGGTGCAGATGACGACGGTGTCCAGGAACGGGCCGAGCATGGCGACCAGGCCGGCGCTGGCCGGGTAGTTGGTCTTGACGGTGGCCAGCGCGATGGGGGAGGAGCCGATCCCGGCCTCGTTGGAGAAGGCCGCTCGCTGGAAGCCGATGATCATGGCGCCCAGGGCGCCGCCCGCGACACCGGTCGGGGAGAACGCGCCGCTGATGATCTGGCCGACCGCGTCGGGCAGCATGGGGATGTTCATGCCGATCACGACGACGCAGGCGAGCACGTAGACGATCGTCATGCTCGGAACGAGCTTGCTGGTGACCTTGGTGATGCTGGTGATGCCGCCGATGACCACGACACCCACGAGCAGCGCCAGGAACACACCGAAGACGAACGAGCCGGTGCTGCCGCCGAGCAGGCCCTCCTCGCCGCCGGTGACCGTCCGAAGCTGCTCCAGGGTCTGGTTGGCCTGGAACATGTTGCCGCCGGCCACGGCGAAGATGAGGATGAACGCGGCGGTCAGGCCGGCGAGGACCTTGCCGACGCCCGCCATGCCGCGCTCGGCCAGCCCCTTGGCCAGGTACTTCATGGGGCCACCGCTGACCTTGCCGCCCGGGCCGATCTCGCGGTACTTCACGCCCAGGGTGCACTCGGCGAACTTGACGGCCATCATCAGCAGGCCCGCCAGGATCATCCAGAAGGTCGCACCGGGGCCGCCGATGGTGACCGCGATGGCCACACCGGCGATGTTGCCCAGGCCCACGGTGCCGGAGACGGCCGCGGTGAGCGCCTGGAAGTGGGTGACCTCGCCCGGAGCGCCGTTACCGAGGCCCTTGCGGGCGATCTTGACGGCGGTGATCGGGTGGCGGAACTGAACGAACCCGAAGTACAGGGTGAGTGCGACGCCGGCGGCCACGAGCCAGGCGACGATCCACGGGAACTGGGCACCGAAGATCGTGACCTTGGCGAAGACCACGTCGCTGAGCACGGTGGCGATCGGGTTGAAGACGACATCGACGGCGTTCTCGATGGTCGCGCCGATGCCCCCTTCCTGGGGGACGGCGTCAGCGCTGAGCATGTAGCGCACCTTTCGGCCGGACGTGACGGTCAGGTCGGCCCGCGTGTCCCAGTGACTGGGCATCGGGGAACCGCGCGACTGCCTTGTGGGCAGTCGTGTCTGATCCGTCGGACGGAAGTGGTGAGTGAGGTTCCTGCCTCCACTGTGAGCGGAGTGTTAAGTCCGCCTATGGCTGAGCTTTAGCAGTACTTCACCTTCGGGATCCTAGAGCCAAAAAGTGGCATCCGGCACACAAGCCCCGAACATTTACTTTTGCCACATGAGGCACAGGAGGGCGGCGACGCTGTGTAATCAGTGATTACCTTTTGGGCCTGTTGGGGCGTTATCCCTTGTGGTTCAAGGGATGCGGGTGGCGGGCGCTGGCCAGCTCCGAGCTGCTGCTCCGGGCTGGGCGAGGCGGGATTTGTTGACTGTTTCGTTATTTTGTGACGTGGTTGCAGACAGTCATCAAAAAACCGATTATGGAATGATCGGATGAATTTAGCGGTGCTGTCCACCAGACCTCACCCCCCGTGTCGGGGCCGGCGACGGTCCGCTCGTGCGTGTGCCGCCCCCGTCGCGGGAGCGCGCCGTTGCCAGACGGCTTCGCCGACGCGGTGGTGGTGTTCGTGCGTCGCGTGCGAGGCGAACGTCCGCGCCTGGAGCAGTTCCAGCGCGACGGGCCTCGGCGCCCGGGGCAGGGGAATCCGACCCCTGCCTGCCTGCTGCGGGCTCTCCCTAGGAGCGTTCGTTCACCGGCGGGGAGCGGAGCCGGACGGTTGCTGGCTCCGGCGGCGCTGTTGCGGGGTCAGCCTCCGTGGCCCGTCGGCTCGGTGCTGGTCGCCAGTACCGTCCGCCGAAACGAGGCGACCAGCGGGCGTAGGTCGATCCGGTGCCAGGCCGCCCACAGCGGCACGCTCTGCTCGTACCAGGGCAGCTCCCGGACCAGGACGCCCTCCGGTGCCCCACGTGCCATACTCCGCTGGACCAGGGCCAGCCCCAAACCCGAGGCGACCAGACCCAGGGCACTGAGCGGTTCGGCCGCCTCCAGGGTGATCCTCGGTGTGAAACCCGCCCGGGTGCTGTCGGACAGGAAGGCGTCCCGCCAGTCCGGAAGCCGGGTGTTCTCGACCGCGATCCACGGCTGCTGGTCGAGGTCCTCGGGTGTGACGGCCTCCTTGTCGGCCAGCGCGTGCCCCACCGGTACGGCCAGTAGCAGGGGTTCGCTCGCCAGCAGTGAGCCGGTCAGGTCTGGATCGTCCTGTTCCGGAGGAGTACCGAGCAGGGCGATGTCGAGGCTGCGCTGTCGCAGTCCCTCCAACTGCTCGCCCGGGGGCAGGTCGTGGAGCGCCACGTGAACGTTCGGCCGCTCCTCGCGAAGACGGCGCAGCGCGCTCGGGAGTACACCGGTGTGCATGGCCTGGTCCACGTACCCGACACACAGGCCGCCCTCCTCGCCCCTGCCGAGCCTGCGCCCCAGCCCTTCGAGCCGGTCGGCGTGGCGCAGCAGGGACCGGGTCTCGCTCAGGAAGGTGCGCCCGTCAGCGGTCAGCCGAACGCGTCTGCGTTCGCGCTCGAACAGAGTCAGACCCAGCTCGCCCTCCAACTGCGCGATCTGGCGGCTCAGCGGTGACTGCGATATGTGCAGCCGCTCGGCGGCACGGCCCACGTGCTCGCTCTCGGCGACGGCCACGAAGTACCGCAGCTGACGAAGATCCAACATTTAAGACCTCCAGGGACTCAAGTCCGTTAAAACAAGTCTTGGACAGACTCAACTTCTGACCCTAGCGTCGAAGGCGCAGGTCCGGGAGCACCGCTCGGGGGAGGGTGCCGCCCGCCCGCACGACATTCGCGGCGAGAGAGCCGAAGAACACACGAGGGGAACACGCATGGGTATCAAGTCACTCCTGCCGGGGGCACTGGGATTCGGAACGGCCCCGCTCGGCAACATGTTCCGCGCCGTCCCCGAGGAGGAGGCCGCCGCCACCGTCGACGCCGCCTGGGAACAAGGCGTGCGCTACTTCGACACCGCTCCCTTCTACGGCGCCGGCCTGTCGGAGATCCGGCTCGGT
Source organism: Nocardiopsis metallicus (assembly GCF_014201115.1). Classification (GTDB taxonomy): domain Bacteria; phylum Actinomycetota; class Actinomycetes; order Streptosporangiales; family Streptosporangiaceae; genus Nocardiopsis; species Nocardiopsis metallicus. The sequence goes on along the minus strand of NZ_JACHDO010000001.1, from coordinate 1,898,520 downwards.
GCGGCACTCGCGGGCAGGCCTCGTGAGGACTACGCGCTGAGCACCAAGGTCGGCCGCCTCGTCCTGGAAGAGACCGAGGACCCGAACAGCCGGGACCTGGGTGAGAAGGGCGGCATCTTCACCCACGGCCGGCCCAACCGGATCCGCAACGACTACTCGGCGGACGCCACCCTGCGTTCGATCCAGGACAGCCTGGACCGGTTGAAGACCGACCGGCTGGACATCGTCTGGGTCCACGACGTCGCACAGGACTTCTACGGCGACGAGTGGATCGCGGCCTACGAATCGGCCCGTACCGGCGCCTTCCGCACCCTGACCCGCCTGCGCGAGGAAGGGGTGATCGGTGCCTGGGGGCTGGGCGTCAACAAGGTGGAGCCGCTGGAGATGACACTCGACCTGGACGAGCCGACCCCGGACGCGTTCCTGCTCGCTGGCCGCTACACGCTCCTCGACCACGACCGGGCGCTCCAGCGACTGCTCCCCGACGCCGCCGCCCAGGGGGTCGACATCGTCGTGGGCGGCCCCTACAGCTCCGGCATCCTCGCGGGCGGTAGCACCTTCGAGTACCAGCAGGCGCCCGCGGCGATCATCACCAAGGTGGAACGGATCAGGGAACTGGCGGCCGGTCACGGAGTGAGCGTCAAGGCCGCGGCGCTGCAGTTCGCCCTGGCCGCCCCGGCCGTGGTGTCCGCCATCCCGGGAGCGACCAGGCCCAGCCGGGTCCGCGAGGACCGCGCCGCGCTCGACGAGCGGATCCCGGCCGCGTTCTGGGACGGGTTGCGCGAGGAAGGGCTGATCTCTCCCGACGCTCCGGTGCCCGCTGCCTGACCCGCCTCTTCCGGACACCGACACCGCCCGAACCGGGCCCAACTCCCACGGGCGGTCGTTTCCGGTGCCGGGCGCCCCAGGACCCCGGCACCGGCTCCCGGCACCGACTGACGGAGCGCGTTCGCGTAACCGCTGGCCCCGGCCCTCGCGACGGCCTTTCACGGAAGCTGCGCGGTGCCCGCCAACGCACCCGGCGCCCAGACTCAGGACGGGGCGCCTACCGGTGGGGGATGTCCACGCCCGCGGCGCGCAACCGCCCCTCGACCAGTCTGCCCATCCGGGCCATCGCCGGGCTCTCGTCCTCACGGTGCTGGTTGAGCATCCTGTACCGGGAGGTGTCCGTGCGGGTCCGCAGGCTTTCGGGGATCGTGAGCAGCTCGGGGTCGGCGAGGAAGGCATCGGCCACGGCGGTCGCGAGCTCCTCGAGACGGGGGTCGTCAGGGGACCAGTCCCTGGCCTCCCAGCACCGTTTGTTCAAGGCCACGAACCCTGGATCGCCCAGGGCGTGCTCGGCCCCGGTGAGGAGCGAGTCGAGGCTTTCGGGGGCCATGGCCCTGGTCAGCACCATGCCCTCGCGGTAGGCCGCCACCGCCTCCGGGGGCAGGCCTACCTCGGCCGCCCGCGCCAGTAGCGCGCAGGCCCGCTCCGGCAGCAGCGCCCGGTCGCCGTGGGTCAACCGCTCCAGCTGGTCGCGGCGCGCGGTCAGCTCCTCGATCCGCTCGGTCAGCCGCTGCCTGATCTCGACGAGGTCTGCGGCGAACCGGCGCGGGTCGGCGTCGAGCAGTTCACCGATCCCGTCCAGGGGCACCCCGGACTCGGCCAGGGTCCGCACCTGAACCAGGCGCAGCAGTTCGGACGACCCGTAGCGGCGATAGCCCGAACCGTCACGGGGAGGTTCGCCGACCAGCCCGAGACGGTGGTAGTGGCGAATGGTCTTGACGGTGACGTTGGCGAAGGCCGCGGCTCGGCCGATGGTGACACCGTTGGTCATGGTGGTCAGCTTTCGCGGGTGAGGGCGGCGAGTTCGCGGGCGGCCTCGGCGATGGCGCGGAAGTCCTTGCGCACGATCGTGCCGTGGTCGCTGGCGACCTTGGCGCTGATGGTCAGGTTCGGGTTGCGGGCGCGTACCGGGTCGAGGGTGCGGCGCATCTGCTCCTGCTGGTCATTCTCGCTCCCCAATCCCTCCCCTGAGGCGACCACGTACCGGAGCGGGACGGTCAGGCCTTCGAGAAGGGGCTCCAGGGCCGCGTGCAGCAGGTGCGCCTCGATGTTGATCTCGGCGTGCTGCCGGGCGCTCATCCGCGCCGCGTTGCCGACGAGGCGGGCCGCCGGCAGTACCCACCGGTACCGGTGGGTACTGCCGGCGGATGCGGTCGTGGGAGGCTTCGTCGGTCCAACCGCAGGGGAAGGGGCCGTCGACCCCGACCACCCCGGTGACACGGTCCGGACAGCGGTTGGCCCAGTGCGCTCCGATCAACGCCCCGTAGGACCAGCCCACCAGAATCGGTCGCTCCACCTTCCGGGCTTCGAGAACTGCGTCGAGGTCGCGGATCGTGGCTTCGAAGGAGTAGTCCGCTGAGCGCTTGGACCGGCCGCGGGCGCGTTCGTCGAAGGTGATGTGCCGCCACCCGGGCCCCAGGGCCCTGATGACGGGCCGCCAGTGCCGCTTACCGGCGTAGGAGCCGTTCAGGTAGACCACGGGGGTACCGGAACCGCCGGTGTCGTGAACGGCCAGCGCGGTGTCCTCCACCGGCAGCATGCCTTTCCAGGGCCGGGGATGCGTGTTCGTGTTCGAGTTCGTCATGGGACCAGCGTCCGGATTGACCCTGGGTCAAGGTCAAGGGGCGTGCCGAGAAACATGGGGTCGGGCCATCGGGGGCGGATCCAAGGGGCCCAGGGCCTCGGCCCGTGTGTACAGGTAGCGCTGACGGGGCAGGCTGGTCGCCAACCGGGCCGCTTCCAGATAGCTTTCCCTCGCCGCCTCCCGGTCTCCCGAACGCTCCAGCAGGTGGGCGCGGGCCGCGTGCCAGCGGTGGTCGGCGGTGAGGCCGCGCTCCCCGCCGAGGTCGCTCAGCCGGGCCAGGCCCGCCCGCGGCCCGTCGACCATCGCCACGGCGACGGCGTGGTTCAACCAGACCACGGGGTTGTCGGAGAGCTCGGTGAGCAGCTCGTACAGCGCGCGGATCTGCGGCCAGTCGGTGTCCTCGAAGTCCGGCGCCTCGTCGTGCAGGGCGGCGATGGCGGCCTGGAGCTGGTAGGGGCCCACGTCCCCGCCCGGCAGGGCCTCCTCCACCAGGGCTACCCCCTCCGCGATCAGTGTCGCGTCCCACAGCGAACGGTCCTGCTCGGCCATCGGCACGGGTTCCCCGCGGGGGCCGGTGCGGGCCGGACGGCGGGCGTCGGTGAGCAGCATCAGCGCCAGCAGGCCGGTGACCTCGTCGTCCTCCGGCAGCAGTCGGTGCAGCAGCCGGGTCAGCCGGATGGCCTCGGCGGACAGCTCCACCCGGTACAGGCGCGGACCGGCCGTGGCCGCGTACCCCTCGTTGAAGACCAGGTAGAGCACGTGCGCGACCGCCGCCACCCGCCCGTGCAACTCGTCGGAGGGCGGCAGCCGGAAGGTGAGCCCGTCCTCCCTGATCCGCCGCTTGGCCCGGCTGATCCGCCGCGCCATGGTGTCCTCGGGCACCAGGAACGCGCGGGCGATCTCCGCAGTGCCCAGACCACCCACCGCGCGCAGCGTCAACGCTATCTGGGAGGGGCGCGGCAGCGCCGGGTGGCAGCACAGGAACAGCAGGACGAGCGTGTCGTCGGAGGCCGTCGGTGTCCGGTCCGCCGGGGGAGCGGTACGGTCCCGGGGCAGCACCCACGCGCTCACCCGTTCCTCGCGCCGCCTGCGGGCCTGGTCGCGGCGGAGCAGATCGGTCATCCGCCGCGAGGCCACCGTGATCAGCCAGGCCCGAGGGTCGGCCGGGACGCCTTGGCCCGGCCACTGTCCGGCAGCGGCCAGCAGGGATTCCTGGACGGCGTCCTCGGCGGTGTCGAAGTTGCCGTACCTCCGCACCAGCGCGCCGAGGACCTGCGGGGCCAGTTCACGCCACAGGTCCTCGAGCCCCGTCCGCTCCGCACTCACCATCCGGCTGTTCAGATCCCCAGGTCCTCCATGTTCTCGGCGATGGGTCGCACGTCCACCCACTCACCCTCGAACCCGGGGCGGACCAGGTCGGCGGCGATCTCGGTGGCCCGGTCGTAGCTCGCGCACTCCACGATCGTGTACCCGACCAGTACCTCCTCGGTCTCGGGGTAGGGGCCGTCGGTGACCACCGTGTCCCCCTGGCGCAGGGTGACCCGCCGCGCGTGCGCGGGCGGGGTGAGCCCCCGGGCCTCGACCAGTTCCCCGGACTCCTCGAGCCTGCGGTGGTACTCCTCCATGAACCGGTGCATCTGCTGCACCTCGTCCCGGCTCAGCATCCGCTCCGGCGGCTGCTCCGGCACGGGACGGCCGGCCATCATGGCGAAGTCGTTCTGGGTCGCGTACATCATGATCAGGTACTTCATGGTCTGGTTCCTTCCCAGAACGCCCCGGCGGCGCTCTCACCCGGTACGTCGAAACCGGACCCGCGAACCGGACACCCCGCGAGGACTCCTCCCCGGGTCCTTGGCCGCCCCGACCTGGTTCACCGGTGGGTCAGCACGTTGACCACCCGGCCGTTGGGATCGCGGACGAAGAACCGGCGCACGCCCCACTCCTCGTCCCGCAGCGGGTGCACGATCTCCGCGCCCCGATCCAGCATCACCGCGTGGACGGCGTCCACGTCGTCGACCTCCACGCTCATGTCGGGCACGACCGGCGCGGACTCGTCCCGGCTCATGAACATGACCTGAGCCGTCGGGTTGGCGGGGGACGCGAGCGTCATGACCCAACCCAGGTCCATGACGGTCTCGAACCCGAGTTGCCCGTAGAAGTCCCGGCTCTCCTCCATGGCCTCGGACTGGATGTCTGGCACGACCCGGCGGACGGACATGGGTTGAACCTCCTGGCAGTCGGTGACGGATACGCTCGCGATCCTCCCCAAGGGGCGCTGTTCCATTGCTCTTCCCGGAGCCCGGATTCGCCACTCCCTCCCACCGGTGCCCGATCACCGTCCGCTGGCGGGCAGGACCACCCCGGCTCCGGGCGGTACCGGCCACACACCGCTGTTCCACCGCTGGAGACGAGGCGGGGAACCGTTCCACCGACCCCGGTTCGGGGCCGCGGGTCCCGTGTCGCACACAGAGCGGTGGTGCTGTGCCAACGGCAGGCGCGCTCCGAGCGGAACGTGCTCCGAGCGGAACGTGCTCCGCGCGGAGCGTGTTCCGCACGGCCCCCACGGCGCCCGGTCAGGGCCTGGACGCCGTGATCGTTCCCAGCAGGCTGAGGGCCTCGGCGCTGGGGCTGCCCGGCTCCGCCTGGTAGCAGAGCAGTTGCTGGCCCGGTGTCTGGGCGACGTCGAAGGTGTGCATCCACAGGGTCAGCTCACCCACGGCCGGATGCACGAACTCCTTGATCTCCAGGCGTTTGCCGCGGGCGCGGTTCGCGGCCCACATCCTCGCGAACTCCGGGCTCGCCCCCAGCAGGCCGTCGATGACCGAACGGATACGCGGATGCTCCGGCGCCCGCCCCTCGGCGAGACGTATTCCGGCGACGGCGTTCTCCGCGGCGAGTCGCCAGTCGGCGTAGAAACCGCGGGAGTCCGGGTCGAGGAACACCTTCTCCAGCAGGTTGCGGCTGACCGGGAACCCGCAGAAGAGGGCTTCCCCGAGCATGTTGCCCGCGAGAACGTCGTAGGCGGCGTTGACGATCAGCGCCGGGGTGCCCGGCCACGAGTCCATGAGCCGCACCAGGTGCGGGTCGACACGACGTGTGCTGAGATCGGCGCGCGGGAGCGGTGCGAGCCCGGCCAACCGGTAGAGGTGGCCGCGTCCGTCGTCGTCGAGAGCGAGGGCGTCGGCGAGGGCGTCGAGCACCTGCGCTGAGGGCCCGGTCTCCCGCCCCTGTTCGAGGCGGACGTAGTAGTCGACGCTCACGTCCGCGAGCATCGCGACCTCCTCCCGGCGCAACCCGGGCACCCGACGCCGCGCGTTACCGCGCAGCCCGACACTCCCGGGGGAGGTCGCGTCACGGCGGGCGCGCAGGAACTGCGCCAGGGGCGGTGGTGTCATGGTGCGACGCTACCCCGGACCCCGCCGAACAGGGAGGGTGCGTCGCACCCAGGCTCGCACCGGCCTGGCCCGTCGGGCGGTTGGCGCGCACAGTGGTGCCCCGACAGAAGCCGAACTCCCACGGACGGGGCGAGAAGTGCCATGACAGACCACCCCTACGCCGGTATGTGGGTCACCGCCGACGGCCGTATCCGCCACGAACTGCTGGCCGAGGGCCGTTACGTCGAGGCCCGGGGCAGCCGGGAGCGCGCCTACACGGGCCGGTACACGGTGACCGGAACACACATCGACTACGTCGACGACAGCGGATTCAGCGCCGACGGAGACTTCGTCGACGCGAACACCCTGCACCACGCGGGCATGGTGCTCACCCGCCGTGCCGACAGGAGGACCGCCTGATGGACGGGCTCAAGGACAAGACCGTGCTCATCACCGGCGCCTCCAGCGGTATCGGTGAGGCGAGCGCGCTGCACCTGGCGGAGCGGGGCTGTACCGTCGTGCTGGGGGCGCGCCGCCTCGACCGGCTCCGGTCGCTGGTCGAGCGGATCGAGGCCGCCGGAGGGCGTGCCCGCGCCCGCGCACTCGACGTCACGGACCCCGCAGCCGTGCGCTCGTTCGTCGACGGAGCCGTCGACGAGCACGGACGCGTGGACGTGCTGGTCAACAACGCGGGCGTCATGCCGCTGTCCCCGCTGTCCTCGTTGAGGACGGACGAGTGGAACCGGATGCTCGACGTCAACGTACGCGGACTGCTGAACGGCATCGCCGCCGTCCTGCCCGTGTTCGAGTCACAGCGCGGCGGCCACGTCGTCACGGTCGCCTCGGTCGGATCCCACGCGGTCTCGCCGACCGCGGCCGTGTACTGCGGCACGAAGTTCGCCGCGTGGGCGATCACCGAGGGCCTGCGGCTGGAAAGCGAACCCTGGCTGCGCGTCTCGACGGTCACGCCGGGCGTGGTCGAGTCCGAACTCGCCGACACGATCACCGACCCCGCGGCCCGTGAGGCGATGGCCGCCTACCGCGCGAACACGATCCCGCCGTCGGCGATCGCCCGCGCCATCGCCTTCGCGGTCGGGCAGCCCGATGACGTCGACGTCAACGAGATCGTGGTGCGACCGGCGGCACAGCGCTGACTCCGACAGGCCGTGCGGCCGTCCGCGAGTCTCCGACCGGCCCCGGGACGGGCTCCTCTGCCACCAGGGCCAGGGGATTGTTCCGTCCCGGGGGCGGGGCGGGGGCACCCGCGCACACCGGAGGAGCGGCCGGCTACCGCGACCCGTCTCCTCCAGGACGCCCCAGGGCCCGACGCAGGGAGGGGACCAGGCCCTGGGAGGAGGTACGGGCCCAGGCCACGTGGCGGTCCGGGCGGACCAGGATCCAGCCCTCGGCGGCACCGAGCAGGGTGCGCAGTGCCCCCGCGGGATCACTGTGGCCGCCCGGGCCCACGTGCAGGACCCGCACCCCCTCGGACTCCGGGAGCCCCACTGTCCGCGCGGCCGCCGACTGCCGCGTACCGAGCCGCAGCAGTGCGGCCCCGGCGGGCAGTGCGTCGTGCAGCCGGACGGGCCCGCCCTGTGGATCGCGCAGCTCGGGGTCGGGCAGCCGGACCCCCGCGGCGCGGTCGGCCGGGTCCAACAGCGGTGAGGCGCGGTAGCCGCGGTCGAGCATGGCGAGACCGCGCAGGCCGCGGTCGCGCAGGGCGGGCACCGCCATCGCGGTCCGCATCACGGCCATGGCCGCGGAGCGCACCGCACGGGGCGCCTGGACCCCCAGACGGGCCCGGCGTTCGACATAGCGGGACACGGTACCGACAGCGTGGCGGCGTTCCTCGTCGTAGGAGGCGAGCAGTGCCTCGACGTCGCCGCCGTCCAGCGCCGCGTCGAGCTTCCAGGCGAGGTTGTGCGCGTCCTGGACACCGGCGTTCATGCCCTGGCCCATCACGGGCGGGAAGACGTGGGCCGCGTCCCCGGCGAGCATGACCCGTCCCACACGGAAGCGCGGGCTGGAACGCCGCTGGAACTGGAAACGACTGGCCCAGATCACCGGGGCGGGGCCCGGTCCCAGCACCTCGCCCACCCAGGCGTCCACCTCCTGAGCGGTGACCTCCTCGTCCCGTGCCGCAGGACCGCCGGGAGCCCGCCCCGTCGGTTCCACCCTGACCAGGCGCCAGTGCCCGGGGGCCAGGCGCTGTGCTCCGGTGATGCCCCGCGCCCCGTTGTGGTTGCGCGGCCAGGGCAGGGCGTCGCGTTCGTCCGTGACCCGAACGTCGGCGAGGGTGGCCCGGACCGGCAGCGCGGCCCCGTCGAAGGGGAGCCCCAGGGCGGATCGGACCGTGCTCCGCGCCCCGTCACAGCCCACCAGGAATCCTGCGCGAAGCACGTGCTCCGTGGCTCCCTGCGAGTAGGTGACGGCCGTGTGCCGCGGCCCGTGTTCCACACCGGTGGCCTCGGCACCGAACCGGACGTCGCAGTAGCCGGTGGCCCGCAGCGCCTCCAGGAGCAGCTGCTCGGTCCTGCCCTGTTCCAGGAAGAGGATCCCGGGCCGCTGCGCCTCCCCCGACAGGCGGGTGAAGTCGAATTCCAGCAGGCGCCGCCCGGCGGCGGTGTACACCGGCATCCGCTCCAGGAGGGTCCCGGCCTCACGCAGGGTGTGCTCCACACCCCACTGCCGCAGGATCTCGCGGGTGCGCAGGTGCAGGGCCGGGGCCTTGGAACGCTCGCTGGTCGTCCGCTGGCGTTCCAGCAGCACCGAACGCACCCCGTGGCGGGCCAGGCCCAGGGCCAGGCTCAGGCCGACCGGGCCCGCTCCGATGATCGCGACGGGGACGGTGTGGGGCTCTCGGCTGTCAGCTGTCATACCCGGAACGCTAGACATGTTTTCCTGAAACGTGAATACTCTGGCGGCCCGGCCCCCGAGCTGCGCGAAACAGAATCCGAGCACGACGTCTCAGTAGTCGGGAAAAACCGGGATGACTCCTGGGATCAGTCCGACAGGGTGTTGCAATGAAAATGGTGTAGTATCCGCGCTCATTGCAACTCATGCTCGAGGAGGGGACCCATGCCCGGCGCACGGCTGACCGCGGGGGAGCGCGCACGCATCGCGGACGGGCTCCGCGCCCGCCAGAGCTGTGCCGCCATCGCCCGGCAACTACGGCGACCGACCTCCACCGTGACCCGGGAGGTGGCGCGCAACGGCGGGCGCTCGGGTTACGCGCCCGAGCGCGCCCAACAGGCCACAGACCAGCGCGCCCGCCGGGGCCGCTCCGCCACCCCGGGGCGAGCGCACGCCGCACCGCGTCCCGCGCCACAGCCCGCGGAGAGCGGCCCCGGCCTCGGCCCCGGGGCCGTGCGCGACTTCGCCGAGGACTTCGCCAGCGTGATCATGCTCGCGGGTACACCGCGCATGCCCGCCCGCGTCCTCGCGCACCTGCTGGTCACGGACACCGGGGCCCTGGGTGCACGCGAGCTCTGCGACAGGCTCTCGGCGAGCCCCGGCGCGATCTCCAAGGCGGTGCGCTTCCTTGAGGCCTTCTCCCTGGTGCGGCGGGAACGCCCGCCGGGCCAGCGGCGGGACCTCTATCGGTTCAGCGGGGACTGGGTGCAGACCTTCGCCCGCCGCGAGGAACTGTTCGCCCCCTGGGAGGACGGGGCGCGCCGCGGCGCGCACCTGCTGGGTCCGCGAACCCCGGCCGGGGCGCGGATGGCCGAACTCGCGCACTTCATGCGTATCGTGCGCGGCACCATCGTCCAGGTGCGCGAACGCTGGCGCCGCGCCCGACCGGGACCTGGCTCCTGAGGACGTCGTCCGGGTTGTGGGCCGGTCCGTCATCGACGGCGTCCAGAGCCCGGGCACCCGAGCTTCGTCGCTCCGGAAGGGGGCGGGCCCGCTCAGCGGGCTGTGCGCCCGCGCGCCGGCCAGATCAGGGGTTGGCGTACATCCGAACCGCGACGCGGTCGCAACGGCGCGCCTGCGGGTCCTAGCGGGGATGGTCCGGTACGAGACGCCCATCGGGACCCCGGCCCACTGGCGGGTTCGAGCGGTCCTCCCAACCCCCGTACTTCGGGGAGGTGCGGGGGTCGTGGTTTTTCACGGGTGAACGCCGGGCGGTCCCACCGCTGCGGGCGCATGACGCCGCGCCAGTGGGGGGAGTCCCGCTCCCCGCGCACAGGCGTCTCCTCCTCGGCGGGACGGTGGTGGAGCGGAGAGCAGTCCCACAGCCTTTGACCAGTGCGGAGACGCGCAAGTACGTTCTACGTCGATCGTCGCTCGTATCCCTCCGACACAGTGGAGTATTTTCCGTGACACCCGCCGAGCTCGACCTGGTGAACAGCGAAGTCGTCGACCAGGCCACCGCCCTGCCCGCATGGGTTCAGAGCAACCTCGACGTGCTGATCGGTGTCCCCTTGCGGATCCTGTTGATCATCGTCGTCGCGCTGGTCGTGCGAGCCCTGGCCAGACGCGCCATCTCCCGCCTCCTGGAACGCGTCCTGCAGCCCGGAGAGGGCCGGAACGGGCAGCGCCGCCCCGCGCGGGGCCCCGCGGTCCTGCAACGGGATCCGGCGCGGGCCGACGAGCGGCGCCAGCAGCGCGCCAAGACCCTCGGCTCGGTGCTCAGCAGCTTCGCGACCATCGTCATCGTGGTGACGGCCCTGGCGATGGTGCTCGGTGAGGTCGGTATCGCCCTGGGCCCGCTGCTGGCCAGCGCGGGCGTGGTCGGTCTGGCGATCGGCTTCGGTGCCCAGAGCCTGGTCGCCGACTACCTGTCCGGCCTGCTCATCATGGCCGAGGACCAGTACGGCGTCGGTGACGTCGTCGACCTCGGTGAGGCGGTCGGCGAGGTCGAGAACGTCGGTCTGCGCCTGACCCAGGTGCGTGACATCAACGGTGGCCTGTGGCACATCCGCAACGGTGAGATCCAGCGGGTGCGCAACGACAGCCAGGGCTGGGCCCGCGCCGTCCTCGACGTCTCGGTGGCCTACGAGTCCGACCTGGAGAAGGTCTACGCCGTCCTGGAGCGGACCGGCCGGGAGCTGCGCGAGGACCCCGAGTTCGGGAAGTTCTTCCTGGAGGACCCGGCCGTCTGGGGTGTGCAGTCCCTGGACGCGGACGGCGTCGTCGTGCGCCTGGCCGCCAAGACCGTTCCCCTGGAGCAGTGGGGTGTGACCCGTGAGCTGCGCCGCCGGGTCAAGATCGCCCTCGACGCCGCGGGGATCGAGATCCCGTTCCCCCAGCGCACCGTCTGGATGCGGTCGGGCGACGGCAGCGCCGCCTGACGGATCCGCTCGCGCCCCGATCGGGGCGCCACCGGACGGTGACGCGTCAGCGGGGTCGCCCGTACGGGTGCCTGGTCACTCGTGCGGGCGACCCCGGAGTGTGCGCGGGAATGCTGTTCGGGTACGGCACACGAAGGCCCTCCAGCCCAGAAGTGGGAGGGCTGTTCTTGTGCGGAGGGGAAGCTCTCACGCAAAGGGTTGAAAAAGGGCGAGTTTCGCTTTTGGGTGTGCGGGTTGTTCTTCGTTTCTCTCGCGTGTGCGGATTTGTGAGAAAGCCCCGCGAACTCCTGTTCGGCTCGCTAGGTTGGATCGCGACAAGAAAAAACCCGACCCGGTGCGCTAACACCCGGTCGGGTTGTGGCCGACGCCTGCGCAAACAGGTTTGTCGACTGAGCCACTCCCTGACACCAGCAGGAAGGCGACTCGTCGTGGAGTCTACCCTCACGCACCCCTCCAGCACATCCGAAACTCCGAATCCGTCCGGGTTCTCTCCACCCCGCAAGCGCCCCCGGGGTGCGCTCAAGGGGATCGGGTTCATCCTCCCCGTCTGGGTCGTGCGGATCTTCAGCCAGGGTCGGCTGCCCACGCTGCGCTCGCTGGCTGCGTTGACGGCCATCGCCAACGCGGTCGACGCCGACGGCCGGTGGTGTTTCTTCTTCCTGGAGAACCTGGTCCAGCGCTCCAGCGGAACGCTGAGTGTCAGCAGCCTCAAGCGCGCCATCGACGACCTGGCCGAGGCGGGTATCGTTCGCAAGCTCACGCGTTCGGAGGTCATCGAGTTCTTCGCCGAGGACATCAAACGCGGCCGTTCCCCCTATCGGCTGCCGTGCGTGATGGAGCTCCTCGTCCCGGCCGAGGACTACCCCGAGTTGGTACTCGAAGAGATCAACGCCTGCCGCGCGCAGCTGGGCGAGGAGCCGCTCACCGCGCACAACCGGCCGCCCCTGACGCGCCGCCCGACCCCAGCTCAGGCTGAACCCACCCCCAGCTCAAATCGACCCACAGACTGTTTCCCTGGGGACCTTTCTGATGCCGAGGTGGATGGTTCCGTCCGTGGCACCTCAGGTACAGGAGAACAAACCCAACAAAAGCCACGGAACGGACTCTTCGGTATAATTGATCGAATTCCCAACAAATGTCTGGCCGACCCAGTGGCGGACCGGGAACGGTTGGCGCAGGCCGTGGACAGGCTCCTGCGCCAGGGGCTGAGCGAGGCCGACGTGCGGGCGCTGCTCTCGGGGCTGGAGCGGCTGCGCCGACCCTTCCCGGCGCTGATGTGGCGGCTGCGCCACATGGAGGCCGCGAGCGACTACCTGAACGGCTCGCTGGGCCGAGGCCTCCACGGATCGAACCCGCCCACGCCGTCGTGGCCCGTGCCGGGGGAGGACGGCGACCCGTTCGCCCGGCCGGAGCAGTTCCCGGTGGACAGCCAGGGGAAAGCCAGCGGTACCTGCCCCGAACACCTGACCGTGCGCAACCTCCCGGGTGGCGACTGCGCGATCTGCGGTCGACGCTGCCGCTCGGTCCCCGGCGAGCTCATGCACGAACCCGCGCCGGGCGCCGCTGACCTGCCCGACGACGCGCCGACACCGAGGGCCGCGGACCTCTCCCCGCAAGAGGAGGTCGTCCTGGACCCGGAGCTGCTGGGGCGGATGCATGACTCCCTGGGCGGGGCCGGGCGTGCCCACGGCTTCGAGCCGGTCCCGGGGAACGGTCGGCGGGTTTCCTCCGGGCCGGGGCTGAGGCCCAGAGCCCGCGCTTGGGCCGACCGGGCACGCGAGCAGTTGGAGAGGGCCCGAATGTGCGGCACACGGTGGGACCCCATCGGTTAGGTTCGCCGCATGGGACTCCTGACCTTCAGCCTCAACGTCACCCTGGACGGCTGCGTCGACCATCGGGAGGGGATCGCCGACGATGAGTCACACGCCTTCTTCACCCGCCTCATGGACGAGGGCGGGGCGATGCTGTGGGGCCGCGCCACCTACGAGTTGATGGAGGGCTACTGGCCCGCGGTCGCCCGCGGTGAGGAGGAGGCGCCCCCGGCGATGCGCGAGTGGGCGGTCAAGCTGGAGGCGAAGCCGAAGTACGTGGTGTCCTCGACGCGTACGGACTTCCCGTGGGCCAACAGCCATCACATCGCGGGCGACCTGCGCACGGGCGTACAGCGGCTCAAGGACGCGACCCCGGACGGGGTGCTCCTCGGCAGCGGCGGGCTCGCGACCGAGCTGGACCGGCTGGACCTGATCGACGAGTACCGGTTCCTGATTCATCCCAGGATCGCGGGCCACGGCCCGACCCTGTACGAGGGCGGTCTGCCCGGCACGCGACGGCTCGAACTGGTCTCGGCGAGGCCGCTGCGCAGCGGCGCGGTCGCCGTGCACTACCGGCGCGCTGACTGACTCGGAGCAGCTCTGTCGGCGTTGACCACGGCGTCAACCTGACCAGGCTGCGGGCGGTGGTCAAGCGGCTCAGGAAGCAGCAGGCCCTGGCGCGGGAGCTCTGGGCGACGGGTGAGAGCGCCGCGCGGCTGCTGGCGATTCTGATCAGCCGCCCCGAGGAGTACGGGCGGGACGAGATCGACGCGATGCTGCGGCGGGCGCGTTCTCGCAAGGTGCACGACTGGCTGGTCAACTACGTGGTGCAGAAGGGCCCGCACGCCGAGGAGCTCCGGCTGGCCTGGTTCGACGACCCGGATCCGGTGGTGGCGAGTGCCGGGTGGGCGCTCACCGCCGAGCGGGTGGTGAGGAGCCCGGAGGGCCTGGACCTGCCGGGGCTGCTCGACACGGTCGAAGCGCGGATGAAGGACGCTCCGGAGCGCCTGCGGTGGGCGATGAACGAGTGCCTGGCGCAGATCGGGATCGAGCACGCCGGGTACCGGGAGAGGGCGTTGGACATCGGGGAGCGGTTGGAGGTCCTGAAGGACTACCCGACCCCGCCGGGCTGCACCTCGCCGTTCGCGCCGATCTGGATCAGGGAGATGGCGCGGAGAAAGTCTACGTCGTAAAGGCGATGGATGGTTTCAGGGTGACTCAGGTCACACTTGAAGGCTGTCAGGGACGCGGAGGCTGTCTCGTTCAAGGGGTACTCGAACGGACAGGAGCAAGAACATGCGTCACCGCATCATCGTCCTCGGGGCCGGCTACGCCGGAGCCGCCTCGGCCGGATACCTCGCTCGTCATCTGCACCCCGGCGACTTCGAGATCACCGTGGTCAACGCCGAAGCCGACTTCGTCGAGCGGATGCGGCTGCACCAGCTGGCGGCGGGGCGGGAGCTCCGCGGGCTCGGACTGGCCGAGATGTTCGCGGGCACCGGGATCCGGTTGAAGGTCGCCCGGGTCGCCGCGGTCGACGCCGAGCGCAGGACCGTCGCCCTGGAGGGCGGAGAGGAGCTCGGGTACGACACCCTGCTGTACACGCTGGGCAGCACCGCGGCGAGCGGGGGAGTGCCGGGGGTGAGCGAGCACGCCTTCCACCTGGCGGAACGACCGGCGGCCGAGCGGTTGAAGCAGCGCCTGGACGAGCTGGGCGGGCAGGGGAGGGTACTGGTGGTCGGCGGCAACCTGACCGGGATCGAGGCCGCCACCGAGATCGCCGAGTCCCGCCCCGGGCTGCGGGTATCGCTCGCGACCAGCGGTGAGGCGGGCGGCTGGTTCGGGAAGAAGGCCCGAGCGCACCTGCTGAAGGCCTTCGACCGGCTGGGGGTCGAGCTGCACGAGCACGCCCTGATCGAGCGGGTCGAGGAGGGTGGGGCCGTCGCCGCGGGCGGCGAGGTCCTCGACGCGGACGTCGTCGTGTGGGCGGCCGGATTCGCCACCCACCCCATCGCGGCCGCCAGCGGCCTGAAGGTCGAACGCAACGGCCAGATCACCGTGGACCGCATGATGCGCTCGGTCTCCCACCCGCGGGTCTACGCCGCCGGGGACAGCGCCCACGCCGTCGGGGACAACGGTCGGCCGCTGCCCATGTCCTGCGCCACCGCCAACCTGACCAGGATGCAGGTCACCGCCGCCATCATCGGGGACCTGACCGGCCGCAAGGTCTCCAAGGCACCGCTCTTCTACCCGGGCAACTGCGTCAGCCTCGGCGGCAGGGACGCGCTCTTCCAGGTGGTCGACGGCCAGGCCAGGTCCAAGACCTGGTCCGTGCGCGGCTGGACGGCCACCGTGTTCAAGGCGGCCGTGCTCAAGAACGTTGCCTGGAACACCGCCAACCCCACCTACGGGCTGCCCGCGCGTAAACGCCGTGCGGTGGCCGTGTCCGGCCGCGTCGGGAAGGTGGTCGCCGACTAGCGTGTCACTCATGGACACCGCCACCGTGGAGCGCTTCGAGGCCAACCGGGACCGGATGGCCTCGTTGGCGTACCGCCTGCTCGGGTCGGCCACGGACGCGGAGGACACCGTGCAGGACGCGTTCCTGCGCTGGCAGGCCGCCGACCGCGCCCTGATCGAGGTCCCCGAGGCCTGGCTGACCAAGGTGGTCACCAACCTGGCCCTGGACCGGCTGAAATCGGCCCGGGCACAGCGTGAGAGGGCGGTCGGGGACTGGCTGCCGGAACCGCTGCTGGAGGGGGACCCGATGCTGGGCCCCGCCGACACGGTCGAACAGCGCGAGTCGGTGACCCTGGCGGTGCTGCTGCTGATGGAACGCCTTTCCCCGGTGGAGCGGGCCGTCTACGTGCTGCGGGAAGCCTTCTCGTACACGCACGGTGAGGTCGCCGAGATCCTCGACATCAGTGAGTCCGCCAGCCAGCAGCACCTGCACCGGGCCCGGCGCAGGGTCGCGGACGAACGAAAGGCCGGGGAGATCGACCGTGTCGCCGCCCGCCGGGTGGTGGAGGCGTTCATCGCCGCCGCTTCCTCGGGGAGCACCGGACGGTTGGTGGAGCTGCTGACAGACGACGTGTCCGCGGCCAGTGACGGCGCGGGGCTGTCCGGGAAGGTGCAGCGGCGTTCGGGGGCGCAGAAGGTCGCCGTGATGTTGCGGGCCGGGTTCAAACCCACCCCGGCCAAGCGCAGGATCGTCGGCGGCTCTCCGTCGCTCCACGCCGCCGTGGTCAACGGTGCCCCCGCCATGGTCGCCGTGATGGGGGACCGGGTCCTGGGCTTGGTGGTCCTTGAGGTCCGTGGCGGCAGGGCCACGGACGTGATCGGTACCGCCTCACCGGAGCGGCTCGAACGGTTCACCGAGGCCTGGCGGCGCGGTGAGCACGATGACCCCCTCGTCGAGTCCTGGTGACCGGGCGGTTGACTGCGGATTCCGGGAGCTGGAGGGAGAGCTGCTCGGCCTCCGTGTCGGCCTGCGCGCTCCCCCCGGTCCCGGATTCACCTCCCTGTTGCGGTCGGCGCGCCGAACCGCTTCTGCCGAGACCGTACCGGGCTGCGATCTCGCGCACCGCCGTGGTGACGATCCGCTGGTAGGACTCGGGGGCGTACGAACCCCTGCCGTACAGCTCGCGGTACAGGGGCACCAAGCGCGGGTGTTCACGCGTCAGCCAGGCGCGGTACCACTCGCGGGCACCCGGGCGAAGGTGCAGCACGACCGGGGTGAGGCGGGTGGCCCCGGCCTCGGCGACGGCCGCGACGGTCTCCTCGATCTGCTCGGCCGAGTCGGTCAGTCCGGGCAGGATCGGCGCCATCAGCACCGAACACCCGATGCCGCGCTCGGCCAGGCGGCGGACCACGTCCAGACGGGCGCGCGGGCTCGGGGCGCCCGGCTCCACCGTGCGCCACACGGCCGGATCCACGGAACCCACCGAGACCGCCATGCCGACCTCGGTCACCCGGGCGGCCTGTTCGAGCAGATCGAGGTCGCGTAGCACGAGGGTGCCCTTGGTGAGGATCGAGAACGGGTTGGCGGCCTCGCGCAGGGCCGCGATGATCTGCGGCATCAGCCGGTAGCGGCCCTCGGCCCTTTGGTAGGGGTCGGTGTTGGTTCCCATCGCGATGTGCTCGCCGCGCCAGGAGGGGCGGGCGAGTTCGGCGCGCAGCCGCTCACCGGCGTTGACCTTGACCAGGATGCGGGTGTCGAAATCGCGTCCGCTGTCCAGGTCGAGGTACTCGTGGGTGCGTCGGGCGAAGCAGTACACGCAGGCGTGCGAGCAGCCCCGGTAGGGGTTGACGGTCCAGCGGAACAGGGGGGAGTCCCCTTGGACGCGGTTGATGATGGACCGGGCCCGGACCTCGACCGCGACGGGTTCGCCGTTCTCGCCCGCCCGCACCGGCCCGGGACCGGCTGTGCGCACCCCCGCCCGCCCGGTACCGCGTGGCGGTGCCGGTGCGGCGGCGGGTTCGAAGAGTGCCTGCTGCATGGTGTTCCCGGCCCCGGCGTTCCCGGTGCCCTCTCGGAGGTTCTCCCAGCGCATGAAAGCAATTCGAACATAGTTTCGAATTCCTGTCCACTGTGCCCTGTGGACAGGAGCTCCCGGGTGCGGGCCCCGGCCCGCGTCGTGGGCCCGGCGCCCGCCCGGGGGCGTTGTCCGCGGGCGAGCAGCCACCGCGGGCGGGTGCGGCGGGCCCGGAACCGGCGTCCACCCGCTCGGGGGCTGCCGGTGTTGCCGCTCCGATCCGCCCCGGCGCAGCAGTCGGTGCGCCCTCTACCGCTCGCCGGGGTCGCGCAGCAGTCCCCGTTCGAGGCGCTCGGTACTCCAGCGCTCCACCGCACGCCCCCGGCTGTCCTGGAACTCGGGCACGGTCTCCTCCGGGTCGACCAGGATGATCCGGTGCCCGGCGTCGATGAGCTTGGCGGCCATCGCCGACGACGTGCGGCGCGCCACCGGTAGAACCTCGGCGACCCGGCTCATGTCGAACACCACGAGGCCGGTGGAGGGCTGGTTCCCGACCAGTTCGTGCACCAGCGCCTCGATGCTGCTCAGCACCATGTCGCCCTGGAGGACGTAGACCGTGGCCGGTTCGCCCTCCAAGACCTCCTTGCGGACCTCGCGCAGGGACGAGCGGGCCGGGCGGCCGGCCTCCATCAGGTGCAGGCCCATGTCCTCCGAGAGCCGTTCCATCATCGCCACCCCGCGCGCGCTGTTGCCGTGACCGTCCAGGCGCGGGGAGAACACCGCCACCCCCACCTGGCCGGGCAGGACGCCGATGATGCCGCCGGCCACCCCGCTCTTGGCCGGGATGCCCACGCTGGTGAACCAGTCCCCGGCCGCGTCGTACATGCCGCAGGAGGCCATCACGCTCAACACCTGCCGGGTGGTCCGCCTGCTGAACAGTCGTCTGCCGGTGTTGGGCTGCACACCCCCGTTGGCCAGGGTCGAGGCCATCAACGCGAGGTCGCGCACCGTGACGTTGGCCGAGCACTGGCGGATGTAGCCCTCCACGGACGCCGAGGGCTCCCCGGCCAGTCGGCGGGAGGCGTGCAGCAGGTAGGCGATACCGAGGTTGCGGTCCCCGGTCGCGAGTTCGGAGGCGGCCAGCCCCTCATCGATCTCCACCGGCCGCTGCGCCAGGTCGGAGAACAGTGCCAGTATCCGCTCCACCGCGGGTCGCTCGTCCCGCCGGACGAGCGCGTGCGTGGCGATCGCCCCCGCGTTGATCATCGGGTTGCGCGGTCTGCCGGTCTCCGGATCCAGGGACAGCTCGTTGAAGGCCTCGCCGCTGGGTTCCACGCCGACCCGCTCCAGCACGTAGTCCAGGCCGTGGTCCTCGATGGCCAGCGCGTAGGCGAAGGGCTTGGACATCGACTGGATACTGAACTCGTGGTCGGCGTCCCCGACCGCGTACACGGTTCCGTTGACCGTGCACAGCGCCACCGCCACCCGGTTCGGGTCGGCGGCCGCCAGCTCCGGGATGTAGTCGGCCGGGGCACCGGAGTCGATGTGCCCGGTCTGCTCGACGATGGCGTCGAGGTAGTCCAGGATCGGTGAGCGCAACAAGGGTTCCCCGCCTTCGGGTCGGTGCCGTCAAAGGTGTCGCCTCCACGGTTCTCCCCTGTTCGAGGACCTGGTGAAACCCCGTCGTGGTCCGGCTGCGGGCCGCGGGGCGGCCTTCGGTATGAGCCGCCGGGCCGGGGCGGGCTCGTGCCGGCCCCGGCCCCGGGCGGATCAGCGGGCCGCGTCCAGACGCACACGCTGTTCCGGGCTCAGTTCCAGGTCGACGGCGGCCAGGTTCTCCTCCAGTTGCGCCAGCGAGGACACGCCCGCCAGCGGGACGATCGGCAGGTCGTGGCCCAGCTGCCAGGCCAGGACCACCTGGTTGGGGGTCGCCCCGGTCTCCCCGGCGACCTCCCGGAGCGCCTTCAGGCGGGCCCGGGTGCCCGGGTGGTCGTAGTCGGGGGACATCGGCTTGTCCTCGCGGACGTAGGCGCCGCTCAGCAGCGGGGTGTACGCCACCAGCACCAGCCCCTCGTTGTGGCGCACGTAGGTCAGGATGTCCGTGTTGGCACCGCCGATGTTGCCGTCCGGGCAGACCGCGTCGCCCATGTCGGTGCGCGGGCGCAGGTAGCTGTGCTGGTACTGGAGCACCTCGTAGCCGGGCAGGCCCGAGGCGGCGGCGAGCCGGAGGGCGCGCTCCACCCGCCAGGACGGGTGGTTGCTCACCCCGAGCAGCCCGATGGATCCGTCGCGGACCTGCTCGCCGAAGGCCTCCACGGTCTCCTGGACGGCACCGTCGGGGTCCTCGATGTGGGCGTACATCAGGTCGATCCGGTCCCGGCCCAGCCGCTCCCGGCTGCGTTCGGTGGACTCGGCGATGACCTTGGCGGAGAGCCCCTCGCGGTTGTCCACGTAGGTGGTGCCCGGGGAGGCCGGGCGCGCCCCGAGCTTGGTGGCGACGGTGACCTCCTCGCCCACGCCCCGACTGCGCAGCCAGCGGCCGAGCAGGATCTCGCTCTCGCCGTTCCAGCCGCCGTCGGTGCCGTAGTTGTTGGAGGTGTCGATGAACGTCCCGCCCGCCTCCACGTACCGGTCCAGGAGGGCGAACGACGTCCTCTCGTCGGTGCGCCAGCCCATCAGCATGGCGCCCAGCGCGAGCACGCTCACCTCGCGCCGGGTGGCGGGGTCGGTTCCGATGGTGCGGTAACGCATGGGGGTCCCTCCGTCCGGGGGCCGCTACGCACGGTCCCTCGGCACAGGAGTCTGGGAGATGGAGCGCGCTCCAGGTCAACCCCCGAACCGAATCGGCCTCCCCGGTCTCAGCAGGACGTGTCCATGCGCTGCGTGCCCACCACGGACAGCAGCCTCAGCGCCTCCTCGGCCGGGGAACCCGGGGAGGCGGTGTAGACGACCACCCGTTGGTCCAGGTCGGTGATGTCCAGGACGTCGCAGTTGACGGTGACCGGGCCGACCACGGGGTTGTCGATGGTCTTGCGCAGGCCGGGTTCGGAGGCGGCCGAGGTGACGTCGTGCGAGTCCCACAGCAGTGCGAACTCCTCGCTGCCCGTGCGCAGCTCCCGCACCAGCGCGGTGATCTCGGGGGCGCCCGGGTAGCGGGCCGCGGCAGCGCGCAGATGCTGGGCGGCACCGCGGGCGAAGGTCTCGGCGTCCGAGAGGCCGTGCAGGCGCCGTCCACCCGGGTGCGGGCCGAGGAAGGCCCGGCGGATGAGGTTGCGTTCGCGCCGCGGGCGTGCGGAGAAGTCCTCCAGCAGGGCGGCGGCCAGATCGTTCCATGCCAGGACCTCGTAGGTGGCCGACAGCACGATCGCCGCCGCCTGCGGGAGCCGGTGGATCAGGCGCAGCACGCTCTCGCGCACTTCGCGGGAGGGGCCCGGCGGCGGTTCCGGCGGGCTGCCGGCGAGCCGGTGGAGGTGGTCGCGTTCGGCGTCGGTCAGCCGCAGGGCACGGGCCAGACCGCCCAGCACCTCGCGGGAGGGGCGCGGGGCGCGGTTCTGCTCCAGCCGGGTGTAGTACTCGGTGGAGATGTACGCCAGCTGCGCCACCTCCTCGCGGCGCAGCCCGGGGGTACGGCGGCGCTTGCCCCGGGGCAGCCCGACGTCGGAGGGGGCGATGCGTTCGCGTCTGCTGCGCAGGAAGGAGGCCAGCTCTCGGGTGTCCACCCGCCCAGTATGCGCGGGTAACCGAGGGCCGAGCCAGGTACAGCCAGTGCCTGGATAGCGGCGGAGGCTCCCAGCAGGCTTGCCGTCATGGACAACACGGAGAACACCCGCACCCACACATCCGCCGGCCTGCTGGCCGACAAGGTCGCCCTCGTCACCGGTGCCGGGCGCGGCATCGGGGCCGCCGCGGCGCGGCTCTTCGCCAGGGAGGGCGCCAAGGTGGTGCTCACGGCCCGCACCGGGGAACAGTTGGAGGGCGTGGTCAGGGAGATCCGCGACGGAGGGGGAGTCGCCGACCACGTGGTGAGCGACCTCGCCGACGGCGACAGCGTGCGCGCCGCCGTCGACCACGTGGTGGAGCTGCACGGGCGCCTGGACGTCGCCTTCAACAACGGGGCGACCGCGATCGCGCCCGGCGCGGTGGACCAGGTCAGCGAGGACGACCTGGACCGCGTCTACACCGTCAACCTCAGGGGAAGCTGGCTGGCGCTGTCCGCCGAGGTCGCCGCGATCCGCGCGACCGGCGGGACCGGGGCGATCGTCAACACCTCCAGTGTGGGCAGTCTGGGCGGCAACCCGACGCTGCCCGCCTACGCGGCGATGAAGCGGGCGCTCAACAGCCTCACCGAGTCGGCCGCCCTCAACTACGGCCCCGAGGGCATCCGGGTCAACGCCATCGCCCCGGGCACCACGCTGACCGACATGGTCCTGGGCTGGGAGGAAGCCGTGCCGGGGGTGCTCGACCACCTGAACGCCTCGACTCCGCTGCGCAGGGCCGCCCGGCCGGAGGAGGTGGCGGAGGCGGCCGCTTGGCTGCTCAGCGACCGGGCTTCCTACGTGACGGGGGCGGTGCTCAAGGTGGACGGGGGGATGGGCGCCTGAGCCCCTCGCCGAAGAGCTCGGCGGGGGAGCGCGGCCGCAAGCTGGAGGAGGCAGACGGAAGAGGGCTCGGGGCCGTCCCGTACGTGAGGCGAGGCGGCCCCCGGGCCATCCTTGCGGGCCATGATCGAATCTACATCGTCAAGGTGCTGGTTCGGAAACGACGGGAAGACCTACACCACGGGAGATCCCGACGACTACCGCAGACCCCGGTCAGGGCAACCCCTTGGGCCGGTTCTCGGACTCAGTCCGAGGCCGCGCCCAGGGCGCGCAGCAGGTAGGGCAGGAGGCGGTCGGCGATGTCGGTGCCGGGGCTGGCGCCGTCGTCCTGGCCCGGCGGGATCAGGAAGGTGTGGCTGACCATCGGGCCGATGACCATCTCGGCCACCACCAGCGGGTCCTCCACCGGGGGGATCTCCTGGCGGGCCACGGCCCGCTCCAACAGGGCGAAGACCCGTTCCTGGAGGGGGATGACGAAGGCGTCGAAGAGGACGTCGGCCAGGGCGCGGTTGTGGGCGGCCTCGCCGAGTACGGCGCGTAGGAGCTGGCCGGAGGGGCCCTCCAGGGCGGCGGCCTTGTCCTGGAGCAGCGCGCCCAGGTCGCAGCGCAGGTCTTGGTGGTCGATGTCGGGGCCCAGGTTCTCGGCCCAGGCCTGGGCGGCGCCGACCACCAGGTCCTCCTTGGAGCGCCAGCGGCGGTACAGGGTGGCGGTGGAGACCCCGGCCCGGCGTGCGACGGCGGCGGTGGTGAGCCCGCTGTAGCCGTGTAGTCGCAGTTCGGCGAGGGTGGCGTCCATCAGCGCGCGGTCCCGGTTGGCGTCGCGGGGGCGGCCCCGTGGGGCGGCTTCCGCGGACGTCTCCGGCAGATGGTCCGTCGTCATGGTGAGATCTTATGCCAGCCGACTATTGGAAACGAAACGTTTTCGTTTAGTCTTGTGGCATGGCTAACACCGAGACCCCCGAGCCCCTGACGCTGACCACCGAGATCCCCCCGATCGTCGCCAGACTGCGCGGCGCCTTCGCCAGCGGCCGCACCAAGCCGGTCGCCTGGCGCCGCGCCCAGCTGCGCGCCCTTCGGCGGCTGCTCACCGAGGAGCGCGCCACCCTGGAGAAGGCCCTCAAGGCAGACCTGGGCAAGCCCCCGGTGGAGGCGCACACCACCGAGATCGGTTTCGTGGTCAACGAGATCGACCACACGCTCAAGCACCTGTCCTCGTGGCTGCGCCCCCAGCGGGTGTCGGTGCCGATGGCGCTGGCCCCGGCCAGGGCCCGACGGGTGCGCGAGCCCCTGGGTACGGTGCTGATCGTCAGCCCGTGGAACTATCCGGTCAACCTGGCCCTGTCCCCGCTGGTCGGTGCGATCGCCGCGGGCAACGCGGCCGTCGTCAAACCCTCCGAGCTGTCTCCGGCCACCTCAGGGGCGTTGGCCGACCTGATCCCGCGCTACCTGGACAGCGAGGCGGTCGCGGTCGTCGAGGGCGGCGTCACCGAGAGCACCGCGCTGCTGGAGGAGCGCTTCGACCACATCTTCTACACCGGCAACTCGGCGGTGGCCCGCATCGTGATGGCGGCGGCGGTCAAGCACCTGACCCCCCTCACCCTGGAGCTGGGCGGAAAGAGCCCGGCCGTGGTCGAGCCCGGCGTGGACCTGGCCACCACGGCCCGCAGGCTGGCTTGGGGCAAGTTCACCAACGCGGGGCAGACCTGTGTGGCCCCCGACTACGTGCTGGCCATCGGGGACACGGCCGAGGAGCTCCAGAAGGAGTTGGCCGCGGCGATCACCGAGATGTTCGGCTCCGACCCGGCGCGGAGCCCCGACTACGGGCGCATCGTCAACGAGCGCCACTTCGACCGGCTCAGCGCGCTATTGGAGAGCGGTGACGTGGTCGCGGGCGGGCGGACCAACCGCGAGGACCTGTACATCGCGCCCACGGTGCTGGGGAACGTCGGGGCGGACACCCCGGTGATGGCCGAGGAGATCTTCGGGCCGATCCTGCCGGTCGTGCGGGTACCCGACCTGGACTCGGCGATCCGCTTCGTCAACGAGCGCGACAAGCCGCTGGCGCTGTACGGCTTCACCAACTCCGACGTCACCAAGCGCCGCCTGACCACCGAGACCTCCTCGGGCGGTCTGGGCTTCGGTCTGCCCATCGCCCACCTGGCCGTGCCCGACCTGCCCTTCGGCGGGGTGGGGGAGAGCGGGATGGGCGCCTACCACTCGGCGGCCTCCATCGACACGTTCTCGCACACCAAGTCGGTGCTCGACAAGTCGTTGCTGATGGACACCATGCGGGTGGCCTACGCCCCGATCAGCCAGGTCAAGGAGCGCATCCTGCGCAAGATGCTCTGATTCGGGACGCTCTTGATCCGGGCCGCTATTCGGTCCGGATCACTGCTTGGGCCGGGCGTCGCTGTAGGCGGTGCCCGGCTCGAGGTCGTCCTCGAACAGGTCGGTGACGGTCACGAACTCGTAGTCCTGGTCGGCGAGCTCGTCCAGGACGTCGGGGATGGCGTCGACGCTGCTTTCGTGGATGTCGTGGAAGAGCACCACACTGCCCTGGTCGGTCTCGTCCAGGGTGATGTCAAGGATCTTGTCGCTGTCGCGGTGCTGCCAGTCCAGGGTGTCCACGTCCCAGAGCAGGATGGGGTGGTGGATGGCCTCGCGGGCGGTGTCGCTGAGCGAGCCGTAGGGCGGGCGCATGGTGGCGGGCTTCTCGCCGGTGACGTCGGCGATGGCGCGGTCGGTGCGCTCGAGGTCGTCCTTGATCTGGTCGGCGGAGAGCGTGGCCAGGTCCTCGTGGTCCCAGGTGTGGTTGCCGACCTCGTGGCCGTCCTCGGCCATGCGCTCGACCGTGTCCTCGAACTTGCCGATCTTGGAGCCCAGGACGTAGAAGGTGGCCTTGGCGTCGTGTTCGTCCAGGACGTCCAGGAGCTCGTCGGTGTACTCGCCGGGGCCGTCGTCGAAGGTCAGCGCCACGCACTTGGCCTCGGTGCAGTCAGGGGCCCGGTCCGAGGAGTCCTCGCCCCTGAAGATCCGGTCCGCGGGGGCGGTGGGTGCGGCGGCCGCGGGGACGGAGGCGCTCAGGACCAGGCCCGAGGCGAGCAGCAGGCTTCCGGTCGTCCCGACGGTGGCTTTGCGCATCAAAGAGGTAACGTTCACGCGTCGAAATGTATGTGAAGATGCCGTGAAGGGCAAAGGTAAGGCCAGCTCAGAGCAGGGAAGTGAGCAAGGACTCTTTGTGCCGGGCGGGGAATGGAACGCGGGAACCTCTGCTATGAGGGGCCATCGGCGCGCCCCGGTCGCCTGAGCGGCGACCGGGGCCTCTTTGCGCTTGGTGTGCTTTCGGTGGTCGGGCGGGTCAGTTGGGCCGCGCGTCCGTGTGGACCTCGCCCGGATCCATGCCGTCCAGCCCGAAGATGTCGCTGACGGTCACGAAGTGGTAGCCATCCCGGTGCAACCCGTCCAGGACGTCGGGGATGGCGTCGACGCTGCTCTTGTGGATGTCGTGGAAGAGCACGACGCTTCCGGGGACGGTCTCCTCCAGCGCGTGTTTGGCGACGGCGGCGGTATCGCGGCTCTGCCAGTCCATGGTGTCCACGTCCCACAGGATGATCGGGTGCGGGGTGGCGCTGCGCACGGTGCCGTTCAGTGCCCCGTAGGGCGGGCGCAGGGTGGCCGGGAGCTCGCCGGTGACCTTCTCGATCGCCTTGTCGGTGCGTTCCAGGTCCTTGGCGACCCCGTCGGCGGACAGGGTGGTCAGGTCGTCGTGTTTCCAGGTGTGGTTGCCCATCTCGTGGCCTTCGGCGTGGGTGCGTCCCACGATTTCGGGGAACTCGGCGACCAGGGAGCCCAGGACGTAGAAGGTGCCCTTGGCCTCGTACTCGGCCATGTGGTCCAGAAGTTCCTCGGTGTGCTCACCGGGGCCGTCGTCGAAGGTCAGCGCCACGCATTTGAGGCGTTGGCAGTCCAGGGTGGTGCCCTCGGCGGTCAGGGTGCCGTCGAAGGGGAAGTCCTCTGGATCGGCGTTGGCGGTCACGGCCGCGCTGCGTGCCTGGTAACCCAGTTCGGAGAGGACTTCCTCGGCGGTCTCGGGCTCCACCGGCAGCAGGATCTCGCTGATCCGGCCCGCGCTGGGCACCACGGCGGGGTCCATGCGTACGGCCAGCCCGCCCGCGGTGCTGAAGGCCAGGTCGGCCAGGGGGGAGGCGGACCAGCGTTCGGCGGCCTCCCAGGCCTGCTCAGGGTCGCCCAGGTCGGCGTCGCCGACCAGGGGAGCGGCCTCGTCCTTGCCTTCCTCGGGGGCCGCGGGCGCACGGGAAGCGGCCGGGCTGTCGGGCCCTTCGGTGCCCTCGGGTTCCTCTGTGCCCTCTGCTGTGCCCTCTGCGTCTTCTGTGTCCTGGGCCGGTTCGGAGGCGGCGGCGGAGACCGAGTCCGGGTCGGCCTCGGCGCGCACGGCGATCTCGCCAACGAGCCCGGGTAGCTGTTCGGCGGAGATCCGGTAGCCGTCCTGGAGGACGTCGGCCACGGCCAGGTGCGCGACCTCCAGGGACTCCTCGTCCTGGAAGAGAGCGGTCCAGGGCAGGATCTCCTGGCTGGCGGTGTCGTACCAGAGCGTCGAGGACTCGGTTCCGGCGTCGCGTACCCCCGAGGTGGTCGCGGTGATCCGGGCGCCGAGCACGTGCTCGGAGGCGGCCAGGATCTCCACGTCCTGGGCGAGTTCGGGCTTTCCGCTGTCGGGCAGACCCTCCAGGAAGGCGGTCTGGTGTTCGGCCATCCGGGTGCGGACCTCGGTGGTCAGCGGATGGGACTCGCCCAGGACCGGGTAGCGGTAGCTCACGGTGCTGTGGTCGGCCTGGACCGACACCGTGCGGGTGGCCAGGCCTTCCAGGGCGTCCGGTGAGAACTGGATCGTCTCGGCGTAGGGCAGGTTCTGTTCGACGGTGTGACAGCCGGGTACCAGTAGTAGGCCCAGGGCAGCACTGAGAGTGAGTTTTCGTCGCAGAGAGGTGTCAGCCACCTGGGGACCATATCGGAGAGGGGTATCCGACAGGAAACCTTAGGGCGACGATACATAAGCAGAGAGTGACAAATTGCCCTCTGGTGGCCAGAAGGCGAATTTTGTCGCCTCCTCTCGGGCTCGGGCGTGTCACCGCCGCACTCGGGGCGGGGCGGAGGGCTCACCAGGGTACGGGGAGCTCAGTGCCGCACCGTGCGCTCACGACTCCTCGGACTCCTCGGGCTCCGCCGTCGCCTCGGGGCCCTCGGCGGCCACCGTGGCCACGATGGCGCGGGTCTGCGCCAGGGTGTCGGCGTGTTCGGCCGGGCGCGAGGTCTTGGGCAGGTGGACGTGTCCGGCCGCCGCCTTGGCCCCGGCCCGGTCCCGCAGCAGGGTGTTGCGGTAGGCGATCTCGTTGGACAGGTAGTCGCCGCCGCCCCCGCGCCGGGCCAGGGAACCCTCACTGGGCCCCTGCGGGCGTGTCACCGGGGCCTCGCCCTCGGCGGGCACCTCGGTCACCTCGGTGTTGGCCACGATCCGGTGCCGTCCGGCCACCGCCTCCACGATCCGCTGTGCGGGCAGGGACGAACGCGTCCACTCCGGGGCGTGCTCGCCCGGAATCGGGGCGCGTCCGGTCCGCGACACGTCCAGGTTGTCCGCGCCGCCGCCTCGCCACACCCCGTTCCAGACCTCCAGGTCGAAGCGGTCGGGGCGGCCGCGGCTGAGTGTGATGACCGCGTCGGCCACCCCGTACTGGTCGGCCAGGGCCTCCTCCACCAGTCCGGCGTCGAAGTCGCTCCAGCGCACCGGGAAGACCGCGGCGCGCACCACCGCGGTGCGCTCACCCACGGGGAAGGTCCACCCGTGCAGGTCCAGCGCGGCCGCCCCCGAGGGGTTGGAGCACTCCGGGTCGGTGTCCAGGTGGAAGGGGTCGAACCCGGTGACCACCACGCGCAGCCACCGATCGCCCGGGGGGAAGTCCAGGTCGGTGATGCCCCGGGAGGCGGTCTCGAACAGGTGCAGGAGCTCGGCGTGCCCTTGCTCCGAGAGCGGGAAGGAGGGCTCCCAGGCGCGCAGCCGGGAACGGAGCACCAGCCGGGCCCAGTACAGGGGCCGGTCGTCGACGGGGTCGGACCCGGTGCGGGTGGACTCGGTCCACAGGCGGGAGGCGTGGGAGGCGACCACCTCCCGGGCCTGGGTCAGGTCGGTGCTCGCGCGCAGGTCTGCGGCGAACAGGGGGTCGGCGGCGCCGAAGCCGGAGCGCGCCAGAATCCGGCGGGGCTCGGGGCGGTCGGCGCGGCGCTCTTCGAGGGTGGTGTCGTGGTGCACGGGCCAGCTGTCTGGGTCGGGGACGGGGGAGCGGGCCACGCGAGTCTAACGTCCACTGGTGACACTCCGGTGCGGGAGCGGGCCTGCCCGTCCCGGGGCTGACGGCGCGCACTCGGGTGTGCGCCGTCGCGTCCTGGGGACGCCGCCGCTCAGGAGGGGGTGGCGCCTTCCGGTTCGCGCCACATCGCCATCGGGGCGGCGCCGCGCGCACCCCACGCGAGATCGCCACCACGATCATGGTGCTGGCCACCGGGCTGAGCGGACTGTGGTCGGCCCCCCGGGCCAGGCCCTGGAGGACCGTGTGCCGGCCCTGGCGGCACGCCTGTCACAGCCGGCCTGGCACGTTCCAGCCGCGCCGCGCACCGGAACTGGACGTTGGGGGTGGACCGGGGGTCCTGGAGTTGGCAAGGTGTGAGGTGACCGTCTCCCCCTCTCAACGGAGAGAGAACACACATGCACAATGGTGCCCTCCCCGACACCGAGGTCCTCGCCGACCGCGCGCGGACCGCTCTGGAGCGGTGCGGCGTGACCCGCCTGCCCGAATCTGTCGGGGCACCCGGCGCGGCCCGTTCGCCGATCACCGGACAGACCCTGTTCCCCGTCGAGTTCGACACCCCTGGCTCCGCCGAGCGCGCGGTGGCCGCGGCGCGGGACTCCTTCACCTCCGTCTGGCGGGACACCCCCGCCCCGGTACGGGGGCAGCTCGTCCACCGGCTCGGTGAGCTGCTGCGCGAGCACAAGGCCGACCTGGCCGAGCTGGTCACCATCGAGGCGGGCAAGATCCGCTCCGAGGCCCTGGGCGAGGTCCAGGAGATGATCGACATCTGCGACTTCGCCGTCGGGCTTTCGCGCCAGCTCTACGGGAAGACCATGCCTTCGGAGCGGCCCGGCCACCGGCTGATGGAGACCTGGCACCCGCTGGGCGTGGTCGGGGTCATCACCGCGTTCAACTTCCCCGTGGCCGTGTGGTCGTGGAACACCTGTGTGGCGCTGGTGTGCGGCAACACCGTGGTGTGGAAGCCTTCTGAGCTGACCTCGTTGACCGCGCTGGGCTGCCACGGCCTGCTGATGCGCGCGGCCGCCGACGTGGGGGCGCCCTCGGACATCCACCGGGTGGTCCTGGGAGGTGCCGAGGTCGGTGAGGTGTTGGTGGAGGACGAGCGCATCGCGCTGCTCTCGGCGACCGGCTCCACGGCGATGGGTAGGGCCGTGGCGCCCAAGGTGGCTGCCCGGATGGGTCGCTACCTGCTGGAGCTGGGTGGTAACAACGCCGCGGTGGTGGCGCCGTCGGCCGATCTGGACCTGGTGGTGCGCGGCAGCGTGTTCTCCGCGGCGGGCACGGCCGGGCAGCGCTGTACGACGCTGCGGCGGCTGATCGTGCACGAGGACGTGGTGGACCAGGTGGTCGAGCGCGTGGTGGACGGCTACAAGCAGCTGCGCGAGCGGATCGGCGACCCCTATGAGGAGTCCACGCTGGTGGGTCCGCTGGTGGGGGAGCGCGGGTACACGGCCATGCGCGAGGCGCTGGAACGGGCCGAGGCAGAGGGCGGCCAGGTGCTGGTGGGCGGGGACCGGCGGTTGGAGAAGGACGCCGGTGACGCCTACTACGTCGAGCCGGCCGTGGTGCGCATGCCCGGCCAGGGCGAGATCGTGCGCCAGGAGACCTTCGCGCCGATCCTGTACGTGCTCACCTACCGCACCCTGGAGGAGGCGGTGGAGCTGCACAACGGGGTCCCGCAGGGGCTCTCTTCGGCGATCTTCACCCAGGACCAGGCCGAGGCGGAGCGGTTCCTGTCCGCGGCCGGGTCCGACTGCGGGATCGTCAACGTCAACATCGGTACCTCGGGAGCCGAGATCGGTGGTGCGTTCGGCGGGGAGAAGGACACCGGCGGCGGTCGTGAGTCGGGTTCGGATTCGTGGAAGGCGTACATGCGCCGGGCCACCAACACGGTGAACTATGGCGGGGAGCTGCCGTTGGCGCAGGGTGTGCGCTTCCTGTGAGTTCGGGCTGTCGGGCCTGAGCTTCTCGGTCTGACACGGGCCCGGGGTGTTATTCCCCGGGCCCGTTTCCCTGTGCGGTCCCCGGTGGTGAGCGGTGCACCCAAATCGGTTGTGTCCAACCCTGTTGTGCACAATCGAATTTCTGCTACGGTGGCCGGGACTGCGAAGCGGGGGAGGAACCATGGCAGGCATCGACGAGGGGGACCCCCTCGCTCTGGACCGGCAGCTGTGCTTCTCGCTCTACACCGCCTCCCGGGCCCTGACCGGGCTCTACCGGGAGATTCTGGCCGACCTGGAGCTGACCTACCCGCAGTACCTGGTGATGCTCGTGCTGTGGGAGCGCGAGACCCTGCCGGTCAAGGAACTCGGCCTGGCCCTGAGCCTGGACTCGGGCACCCTGTCCCCGCTGCTGCGGCGGATGGAGGGCGCCGGTCTGCTCACCCGCAGGCGCGGCCCCCAGGACGAGCGGATCGTGCACGTCAGCATCACCGAGGAGGGCGTGCGGCTGCGCGAACGGGCCGGGGGCATCCCCGAGCGGGTCCTGCGTGCCACCGACCTTCCGCCGGCCAGGCTCGCTGAACTCCAGGGCACGCTCGACCACCTCACCCGTGCGGTCAGCCAGGCCACGGGGCGGGGCGCAGCACGTGCCCCCTGCGACACCGACACCTGAACCACCAGCCAGTACGCCAAAGCAGTACATCCAACGGGCCCGGCGCACGGCCGGGCCGAACGAGAGGGAACCTTCCATGGCTTACAACGTCCTCTACACCGCCAACGCCACCGTCACCGGTGAGGGCCGCAAGGGCTTCGGCAAGACCGACGACGACCGTCTCGCGGTGGACCTGTCCGTGCCCAAGGGCCTGGGCGGCGACGACGGCGTGGGCACCAACCCCGAGCAGCTCTTCGCCGTCGGCTACGCCGCCTGCTTCCACGGCGCCCTGAAGAACGTCTCCCGCCAGGCCAAGGCCAACGTCGAGGGTTCCGCCATCGACGCCCAGGTCAGCCTGGGCAAGTCCGACGAGGGCCTGGACATCGCGGTCGAGCTGACCGTCACCATCCCGGGCCTGGAGCAGGCCGAGGCCGAGAAGCTGGTCGAGGCCGCCCACCAGATGTGCCCCTACTCCCGCGCCACCCGCGGCAACATCGAGGTCAAGCTGACCACCAAGACCGCCTAGGGTCCCCGGAGTTCAGACTCCAGAGCTGAGGAGTTCCCAGCTTCAGGGTCAACGGGTCGGGGCCGGTCACATCTTCTGTGACCGGCCCCGATTCTTGTGCCGCCCCCGCGGCCCGTGTACGCCCCCGGGCTCACGGACGACGGTAGGCCGCCAGGCGGCGCTCGAAGAGCGAGTCCACCGGATGGGCCGAGCCCCGGTCGCGCTCGGCCACCATGATCAGCTCCCGGGTCCCCGCCGAGAGCAGCGCTGTCACGGCCAGGGTGAACGCCTCCGGGGACAGCAGTGGTTCGGCCCCCAGCACCAGGGCTCTGCGGGTGGACCCCTCCATCCGGTACCAGCCGCGCAGTTCGTCCCAGGACAGCAGTATCCCCGGGCTGTCCTCAGTGGGTTCCAGCCGTACCAGGGCCCGCCGGGCGTCCTTGAGCTGGAGCTGGCTGGGCGGGAAGCGGACCGAGGGCTCGAACCGGATCTCCTTGCGCAGTCGCTCCGCGCACGCCCGCACGTAGGCGAAGTGGTTGAGCGGCCACGGGACGGAGTTGGCGTCGCTGTACAGCAGCCGTCCGGCGGTGTGGGCATAGGCGATGGTCACGGTCGCTCCTTGGGGCCGGTCGGTGCGGCGGGAGCGGGTACGGAGTCGGGGCGCACCGGGTCAGGATGCGCAGGGTCGGGGGCGGGTGCGAGCGCGTCGCCCACCGGAACCCGTGCGGGCGGGGTCCGGTCCGCGTTCGGCTCACCCACGGAAGGCCCGGTCGCGGGTGCGGGTTCGGCGGAGTTGCCGGTCAGGACGGTGAACAGCACGGTGAGCGCATGTCCCGAGTGGTGGCCGCGCAGGGTGACCACGCGTTCGCGGCCCCGGGCGTGCTCGCGCCGGGACTCGGAGGCGTCGCTCATCAGCGCCCGCCAGCGCGAGACCACCCCGTCGGGGCCGAAGAGCGAGGCCGCCTGTCCCTGGCCGTGTGCGGCGGCGTAGTGGATGATGGTCTGGCCGTTGGTGTCGGCCACGCAGGTGGTCAGGGCGGGCCACAGGCTGGGATCGGCCTCGATCAGCTCGGCCACGTCGCGGGCGCTCGCGGTGAGCCTGCGGGGGCCAGGCAGCAGGGGTTCGAGCCGGGTCGGGGCCGGGGAGCTGTCTGTCGTGGGGGTCGGGTTCACCGGACACCACCTTTCAACGGTGTGGTTTTTCGGGCTCATGGCCGATTCGTGATTCGCGCACGGCTTTTTCGACGTACAGGTTCAGCGATTCGCATGTGATTCGGCGAATCCATTTCTTGGGGCCGATCTTCACGGACTCGAGTTCATCGCTGTAGCAAAGGTCGTAGACTACGCGTTCGGATACGTCGAGTATTTGTGCTGCCTTGCGGACGCTGACCAAGAGCTTTTTCTGCTCAATGACGCGGATTTCCCGCGGCTCAGTCATGGTGAGAACCTAGCAATCCGGGTGGCCTGGTGTACAGGGTCGGGCTCCACAGGCCACATGTTGCTTATGCCCGAATGTCATGGATCGGGACCTGGGGCCCTCCCGTTCCCCCTGCCCCTTGACTTCCTCATACTCTGCGAGCCTTCGCGCCGTTTGAAAAGGGGGTCAAGTTCTCTGGGACTTTAAAGAGAAGGAAGATTTTTTCTGGCACAGCTCCAGATGGCACGAATAAGAGGGCGAAACCAACCGGTTTCGCCCTCTTATTCGTCCTTTGCTCGGTTCAGGCTGCGGTGTCCAGCAGCAACAGCCGGTCCAGGATGTCTTGGAGGGTCACCAGACCCATCAGCTCACCCGCCTCCTCGACCAGAGCCAGGTGGCTGCGGCTCTCCCGCATGATGCCCATCGCCGCGTACATCGGTGTGGCCGCCGACAGCGTCAGCACCGGGCGCATGAGGTCGGCGGCGGTGGTGTCGGCCGGGCTGGTCAGCGCCTCACGCACGTGCAGCACACCCACCGCCTCACCCTGTTCCATCACCACCAGGCGCAGATGCGTGGACTCGCGCGAGACCCGCTTGATCTCCTCCACCCCCGCGTCCGGACCCACCCAAGCGATCTCCTCGCGCGGGGTGATGTGCTCCTGGATCGGCTGGGAGTTGACCTCCAGGGCCGTGGCCAGCTGGTCACGGCGCTCCGAATCCAAAGCGCCCGCCTTGGCCGAGTGCTCGACCAGCTCGCGCACGTCGTCCGGGTTGTGGCCACTGATCAGCTCGTCCACCGCCTGTACGCCGAAGCGGTGCAGGACCCAGTTGGCCATGCCGTTGAGCATTATCAGGACCGGGCGCGTCACCAGCATGAACGCCCGCATCGGGACGGCCAACATGGTCGCTGATTTCTCCGGGTGCGAGATCGCCCAGGACTTGGGTGCCATCTCGCCGACCACCAGATGCAGGAAGGTCACGATGATCAGGGAGAATACGAATGAGAGCAAGTAGCCCAACGAGGTCGGCAGAGCACCGAACAACGGCTCCAGCATGTGGTGGAAGGCGGGCTTGGAGATCGCACCCAGGGCAAAAGTACACAGGGTGATACCCAGCTGAGAACCGGCCAGAAGCAAGGACAGGTCGCGGGCGCTCTTCAGCGCTGCCCGTGCAGCGAAACTGGTCTGTGCTGCCTCCTCCAAACGGTGCCGGCGCGCGGCCACCAAGGCGAACTCGATCGCCACGAAAAACGCGCTCAATGCGATGATCAGGGCGGTCAGCAGCAGGGCCAACCACACGTTCATGTCACTCATGCCCACACCTCCCGTTCCTTGACCTGCTCATCGGTGACCTTGATCAACCGCAGTTCCACCGTGCTGGGCACGTGCCGCTGGACCGCGTTCACGGTCAGCGTCAGCGCTGTGTCAGGGTCGCCGTCGTGAGCGCTGGAGGGCCGGGGCAGCGGCAGGTCCACTCGGTCGCCCACCAGCGGAAGCCGGTGGAGTTCGTGGATGACCAGACCTCCGATGGTCTCGTAGTCTCCTTCGGGCAGGTCGTGGCCGATCAGCCGCTCGACCTCGTCGATGTGCAGCGCGCCGGGCACGAGGTAGCCGTCCTCGCCGTCCAGGTGCGCCGGGGCCTTCTCCTCCGGTGTGTGCTCGTCAGCGATCTCACCGACCAGCTCCTCGGCCAGGTCCTCGGTGGTGATCACGCCGGCCAGTCCGCCGTACTCATCCACCACGCAGGCGAACTCCTCACCGGCCTCGCGCAGTTGGTCCAGGACACCCGGCAGCGGGAGCGAGGTCGGGACCATGACGGTAGGCCGCGCCACCTCGCTGACCCGGATGCCGGACAGGTCGCGGTCGCCCAGGGCGAGCACGTCGCGCAGGCAGATCACGCCCACGATGTCGTCCACACCCTCACCCAGGACGGGGAAGCGGGAGTGGTCGGAGGCCATCAGTTCCACGACCCGGCTGACCGGGTCGCCCTCCTCCACGGTGGTGACCTCTGGGCGCGGGATCATCGCGTGCCCGGCGGTGCGGTCGTGGAAGTCCAGGGTGCGGTCCAACAGGGTGGACACCTCGGCGGGAAGGTCACCGGTCTCACGGGACTCGGCGATGATGCGTTCCAGGTCGCGCGGTGTCGCCGCGTGCTGGACGTCCTCCACCGGGGTGATGTTCACCAGCTTGAGCAGCCAGATCGCGGCCTGGTCGAACACCCAGATGACAGGCCCGAAGACCTTGAGGTAGATGTTCGTGGACAGAGCCAGCCAGCGGGCCACCGGCTCAGGTTTGGCGATGGCCAGGTTCTTCGGGAACAGCTCTCCGAAGATCATCTGTACTGCGGTCGACAACAGCAGCGTGGTGATGGTTCCTATGGCTACGCCGGTGCCTAAGGGCACACCGGCGCCTCCCAGCAATTCTCCGAGACTGGTGCCGATCATGGGCTCCGCCACGAAACCGACCAACAGTCCGGTGACCGTGATTCCCAGCTGTGCCCCGGAGAGCATGAACGAAGTGCGGTTGGTGACCGCTAGGGCCCTTCTGGCCCCCGTATCGCCGGCTGCGGCCCGCGCCTTGAGACGTGATCGGTCCACGGCCATGTAGCCGAACTCCTGGGCGACGAAATACCCGTTGGCCGCGATTAGCAGCAGAACGACGACTACGCCGAGCAAGATGGTGAGAATGGTGCTGATCATCGGGCACGCACCGCCTGGTTCCGCCTGCTAACAGGGGTCCTGCTCAGGTGCGCGCCCTTCGGAGAAGGGGGCTCGTCGAGGTCTGGGTCACAGCATCCCTGGGGGACGCTGCCGGTACTTCGGGACGGATCCACTGTTCCTCTCTCTGCGCCTGTGCGCGTGGGGTGTGTGAAATATGTGGTTCTGGTCAAAGAAGGGACGACCGGCGGCGGGGAAAGATTCCCCGGCTCAGTTCCCGACGGGCGCGTCGGCCTCGTCGCCGAAGGTCGCCCACTCGCGGCGGCGGGCCTCGGCGAGGGCGATCGAGGTGGCCACGGCCACGTTCAGCGATCCGACCCGGCCGATCTGCGGAATGTAGGTGACGGCGTCCGCGCCCGCCAGCAGGGCGGGGGAGCAGCCGTGGTCCTCGGCTCCGACGGCCAGACACACGTCGGACTCCAGCGGCGCGGCGTGCAGCGGCACGGCGCCCTTGGCCAGCTCCAGGGCCACGACCTTGTAGCCGCCGGCGCGGGCGGCGTCCAGGGCCTCAGCCGTGCTGGACAAGCGGGTGTGCGCGACCTTCGCGGACGTACCCAGGGCGGTCTTGCCGACCTTGGGGTCGTCGGGGTCCGCGCTGTTGCCGGTGAGCCAGAGCTGGTCGACGCCGAAGGTCGCGCAGGTGCGCAGGATCGATCCCAGGTTGTAGGGCTGGGTGACCGACTCGACGAGAAGGGCCAGACGCCCCTCGGTGCGCCTGCGCCACTGGCGGTTCAGGCGTTTGACGTCCGTGGGACGCAACTGCGTGCTCAACTGCGGTGTGTTCCTCGAAGCTGTGGGCCGGGCGGTCCCGGCGGTTGTCGATACACATTACCGGGCGGGGGTCGTGCGCGCACGCGTGACCCGTGACACGTCACGGTAGGTTCGGGCATTCGGGTTCGGAGCCGACCGGTGGGCCCGGCCTGGTACCGGGGCGCGTGCCCGGTGCGGCGCCAGGGCCGGCGGGGCCTAATGGGCCTTGCGTACGGCCAGGACGCGGAAACCGGCCCGGGAGGCCACCCGCTCGGCGGGCAGGCCCTGGGCGTCCAGCCACTTCTGCAGGGAGTCCGAGCCCAGGTGGCGCTGGACCACCAGGTGCGCCACGCCCTCGGGGGTGAGCCGGTTCAACCAGGTGCGCAGCATCGAGTGCAGCACGTTCTTGCCCACCCGGATCGGTGGGTTGGACCAGATCGCGTCGAAGGGGCCGAGCAGGTCCTCGGCAGCAGGGGCCGGGCCCTCGCCCCCTTCCGCCGCCAGGCCGCCCTCGGGGGCGACCACGGCGAAACGGGCGTTGCGCAGATCGTGCTCGGCGGCGTTGCGCCGGGCCAGCCCCACGGCCCGGGCGTTGACGTCCACCCCGAGCACCTGGGCCCCGGGCGCACGCGAGGCCATCGTCAGGGAGATGGGGCCGTAGCCGCAGCCCAGGTCGAGCAGGCGGCCCTCGGCGGGCGGCGCGGGAACGCTCTCCAGCAGGACCCGGGTGCCCAGGTCGACCTTGTCGGGTGAGAAGACGCCGCGGTCGGTGTGCAGACGCAGGTGCAGGTCGGGCAGGACCAGGTCGGCCGTGGAGGGCCGGCTGGCGGCGTCGGGATCGGAGTCGAAGTAGTGCTGGGCCACGCCGTGACGCTACCAGGCGGCGCTGGGAGGTCGTGACGGCAAAAACCTCGCATACCACCGGAAACGAAAGGATCAACCCCCTGTCCCCGGGCGAAACTGCCCGGAAGATAGAGACAAGCGAGGTTTGTGGGGGAACCCATGCGAGCAGAGGTAGGAGACCGGCTGGTCGTCGAGAGCCCGAACGCCGACACCCACCGCCGCACGGGGGTGGTCACCGAGGTCCGGGGCGCGCAGGGGGCACCGCCGTACCAGGTGCACTGGCAAGACAGTGAGCAGGGCCACGAGGTCCTGGTCTACCCGGGACCCGACGCGCACATCGAACACCCGCCCGGTCCGGGCGCGGACGGAGAGGGAGCGGATGCCATGCAGACGATGAAGCGCTGGAACGTGGACGTGGTCGTCGCCGAGGAGAGCGAGGGTGACGCCGCGCGCACCTGGGCCGAGGTGGGGCTGATCGCCGACGACGGCACGGCTCTGCGCGGCCACGGGATGGCCCGCAAGCACCCGTCGGACATGGACGTCCCCGAGATCGGCGAGGAGCTCGCCGTCTCCAGGGCACTGTCGGACCTCTCACGTCAGCTGCGCCAGGTCGCGGCCGAGGACATCAACGACAACACCGGTTCGCCCTGGCGTCCGACCTGACCCCACAGCGTTGTCCGCGCCCATCCGGGCGCGACCGTACTGGGAGCGGCCCCCGGTCCACCACCGGGGGCCGCTCCATGCCCGAACCCGGCACCGTGCGGGGCGCGCGCGGTGCCGGGAGGCGGCGTCAGAGGTCACTCCTGGATACTGATGTGGAACGGTTCGCACCCGGCGGTCGCCGGTATCGGGCACACTCGGAAGTTGGACACGACCTTTGTCCCGTTCCTACGGGCCTCCCCGTCCCCCGCCGCTCGTGCTTCCCTTCCGGAGCGACCAGGACCGCGGGAACGGGGAGAAGCGCGTTCGCCGGCCAGGCGCCGGCAGACACTCACCCAAGGAGACCTCGTTGGCCACCTCTTCCGGACCGCAGGCCAGATCCGCCCGGACGCTGGGAACCGTCGACGCGGCCGCCATCGGCGCCGCGGCGATGCTCGGCGCCGGGGTGTTCTCGGTCTTCGCCCCGGCGGCACTGGGCGCCGGGGCGTGGCTGCCCGTCGCCATCCTCATCGCCGGGGCGGTCGCCTACTGCAACGCGGTCTCTTCGGCCCGGCTGGCCGCCCGGCACCCCGAGAACGGCGGTACCTACGTCTACGGGCGTGAGCGCCTGGGCGACCTGTGGGGGTACCTGGCGGGCTGGTCCTTCGTGGTGGGCAAGATCGCCTCCTGCGCGGCGATGGCCCTGACCTTCGCGGCCTACACGGTCCCGGAGTACGCGAAACCGGTGGCTGTGGCCGCGGTGGTGGTGCTGGCCGCGGTGAACTACCGGGGGGTGCGCAGATCCACCCTGGTCATCAAGGTGCTGCTCCTGCTGGTGCTGGCGGTCCTGGTCGCGGTGTTCGTCACGATGCTGCTGAGCGGGCGCCTGGCCGCGGTGGCCCAGGTGGACGGGCTGGGGCCCTGGCCGGGCTCCTTCGGCGTGCTGGGCGCCGCGGGGATGATCTTCTTCGCCTTCGCCGGGTACGCGCGCATCGCCACCCTGGGCGGGCAGGTGCGCGATCCGCGGGTCACCATCCCCAGGGCGATCACGCTCTCGCTGGGCACGGTCCTGGCCCTGTACCTGGTGATCGGTACCGGCCTGCTCATCGTGCTGGGGCGGGAGCGCCTCACCACCAGCCACGCGCCCTTGGTCGACGCGGTCCAGGTGGCCGGGTTCCCCCTGCTGGTGCCGTTCGTGATCGCCGGGGCCGCGCTGGCCAGTCTGGGCGCCCTTGTGCCGCTGCTGATGGGGGTCTCGCACGTCACCGCGGCGATGGCCGCCGACGGCCACCTGCCGCGTCCGCTGGCCGCCATGAGCGAACGCTACGGGGTGCCCTTCCGGGCCGAGGCGGTGGTGGCGGCCATCGTGATCGGTCTGATCCTGGTCGCCGACCTGACCGGCGCGATCGCCTTCTCCGCCTTCGGGGTGCTGGTCTACTACGCCATCACCAACGCCTCGGCGCTGCGCCTGGGCCCGGACGAGAACCGTCCGCCGCTGATCGTTCCGGTCACCGGCCTGGTGGGGTGTGTGGTCCTGGCGACCAGCCTGCCGCTGCCGGCGGTCGTGGCCGGGGTCCTTGTGCTGGGGGCGGGCGCGGGTCTGTGGTGGCTGCGCCACCACGTGCTCGTCTAGCCGCCGCCGGTCGGTGGGGCCCGGTCGGGGCCGGGGCTCCGCAGTGCCTCAACAACTCCGGCCCCAGGAACCCCGGTCACCGCAGTCGGCGGTGCTGGACCAGGAACTCCATGCCGCGCCGGGCGGTGGTGGACAGCCGCAGCTCCGCCAGCCCCGCGGGGGTGAACCACCCGCAGTCGGCGGTGGAGCCGTCCTGTTCGAGCACGTGCGGTTCGCTCGGTTCGAGGACGTGCACGTGGGAGAAGACCCACACCGAGTAGATGTCGGTTCCGCTGGTCCGGGTCCGGCGGTGGCTGGCCACCTTGATCAGGTCACCGACCACACCGGCCTGACCGGTCTCCTCGAGCACCTCGCGCCGTAGCGCCGCGCGCACGTCCTCACCGGTGTCCACGCCGCCGCCGGGCAGGTGCCAGGTGCCCGCGCCGGGGAAGCCCTCGGCGATGCGGCTCAGCAGGATGCGCCCGGCGGCGTCGGTGACGATCCCGTAGGAGGCGAAGCGGCGCAGCCGGGGCCGCGCGTCGTCTGCGGGACCGGGCTCCTCCTCGGCCAGGGCGGGGGCCGCGGGGGTGAACCCCTCGACGGGCACCACCGAGGGCCAGGCCGAGACCAGGTGGGGCTCGGCGAACACGACCCGGTCCACGTGCAGGGCCCGGCCCCGGTACAGGCTCACGGTCTCGGTGAGCACCTCCAGGGCCACCAGCGGCGCCTGCGGCTCCAGCCCGCCCAGTTCACGTGCGACCTCCTCGGGGTCCTGGCCGAACAGCACACGCGTGCCGGACAGGACCGGCCCCTGGGGGCCGGAGGTGATCAGGTGCGCGGTGACCCGGCGGGCCATCCAGTCGTCGATCGAGCTCACAGTGCGCCCGTCGCGGCCGCGCTGGGCAGACCGAGCATGCGCAGGAGGCCGTCCAGGCCGGTAAGGGTGGTGATGCCCTCGAGGGGCTGGCGGGCCTGGCGGTCCACGATCACCGGGCGCATACCCGAGGACACCGCGCCCACGCCGTCGGCCTGGATCTGGTCGCCCACGTGCCAGCAGGCGCTGGGCTCCACGCCCAGGCGCTGGGCGGTGGCGTGGAAGATCCGCGGGTCGGGCTTGCCCGCGCCCACGGTGTCGGCACAGACCACGGCGTGGAAGTAGGGCGTCAGTTCCAGGGCCTGGAGCTTGGCGTGCTGCAGGGCCTCGATGCCGTTGGTGAGCACGGCCAGCCGGTAGCCGGCAGAGGACAGGGCGCCCAGCACCGCGAAGGTGTCGGGGAAGACCTGCCAGCCGGCGCGGTGGCCGTCCAGGTAGAGGCGGTAGAGGTCGTCGCAGTGCTGGTCGGCGACGTCGTTGTGGCCGGCCTGGACGGCCAGGGCCCGGATGCGCTCGCGGCGCTGGTCCTCAAGGCTCAGGTCGCCGCGCAGGTAGGCGCCGAAGGAGATTTCGGTCTGGGCGTCCCACAGCGCGCGGGCGGCGCCGAAGTCTGGGTGGCCGAGCCGCTCCATGACCGCGCGCAGACCCGCGGACGAGGCGGCGACGTCGTCAATGAGGGTGTCGTCCAGGTCGAAGCAGATCGCGGCCGGGGGTGCGGGTGTGTTCGGCATCGTTCCTCGAAGTGGATGGGCATGACAAAACATGCCAACGCTAACCGGTAGCCGCGCAGGAAAAGGTGTAAACCCCACCTAAAGGGATGTGACCAACATCACTGATGCCGAGGGTTGGTTCTCTCCACATCAGGGAAGTCGCTGGAACCACAGCAGTGAGGTCAATGCGGTCGCCAGCGCCAAGACGATCGCGACCATCACGAACCGAGTGACGATCTCCTCATGCACCATCTCCAGACCCAGCGAGGAACCGATGTCCTCATAGACCTCGTCCAGCTCCGTCTCGCTCTCGGCCTCGTAGAAGTGCCCCCCGGTGTCCTGGGCCAACCCCTGCAACGCCTCCTTGTCGATGTCGGCGGGCACCTGGTAGCCGTCGATCTCGATCATCGCCGCCCCGCTTCCGAACGCGATCGTGGACACCGGCACCTCCTCCTCGGCGGCAGCCGCCGAAGCCTGCGCGATATCGCGCCCACTGGTGTTCTCCCCGTCCGAGAGCAGCACGATCGCCGACGGCGGCGGATCCTCCTCCGCGTCCTCGTCGAAGCCGCGGATCGCCTCCAGCGAGGCGAACACCCCCTCACCGATCGCCGTCCCCGGCCCCAGCCGCAGGTTCTCGATCAACCCGATCACCGAGGCGTGGTCCTGTGTGGGCGGCGCCACCACCGTCGCGGTCGACGAGAACGACACCAACCCCACGTTGAACCGGTCCGGCAGCGTCCCCACGAACCCCTGGGCCGACTCCTTGGCCGCGTGCAACCGGTCCGGCTCGATGTCGTTGGCCGCCATCGACAACGACACGTCCACCGCCACCATGATCGTCGCCCGCTCCCGCGGCGCCTCGACCGGCATCGCGGGCACCGCCATCGCGGCGATCAGCACCCCCAGAGCCAGCGTGAACAGCGTCGCCGGAACATGCCGGCGGACGTCGGGCCGGTGCGGCACCACCTGGTTCAACAGCTCCAGGTTGGTGAAACGCACCGTGTACTCGCGCCGCTGCCGCTGCACGTACACGTACGCGCCCACCAGTAGCAGCAGGGCCAGCAGCCACCACAGCCGCTGCGGCTCCAGGAAGGTCATGGCTGCCTCACGTCCCCCGTGCCCGTCCTGGCGCGGGACCCTCCCGCGCCCTTGTCACCCGCACTCCGTCCGAGTCCCCCGAGTCCTCAGAAGCACTCACCGCGGCACCCCCGGGGTGTGCCTGGCCATGTGGTGGGCGGTCCGGCGCTGGTGGATCACGAACCGCGCCGTATCCAGGACCCAGTCCCGATCCGTGCGCAACACCAGGTGGTGTACCCCGCACCGGCGCAGTGCCCCCCGCACCGCCGCCCGCTGTGCCTCGGCCGCCCTGCGGTAGCGCTCGCGCACCGTACGGGTCAGACGCACATCACGTACCCGTCCCGTGGTCGGATCACGCAGAGCCACGTCACCCACATTCGGCACGTCCAGCTCACGCGGGTCCACCACCTCTACCACCAGCACCTGGTGGCGCGAGCCCAACTGGCGCAGCGGACGCTCCCAGCTCACCTCGCCGCCGAACGCCGGGGTGTCCAGGAAATCGGAGATCACCACCCGCAGCCCCCGCCTGCGCCGGGTCCGCACCAGATCGCCGACCGCCTCGGCCAGAGTCGCCCGCTCCGCGTCCGCGGAGCGCTGGTCCCCCCGCGGAGCGGCCGCCACCGTGGCCAACAACGACAGCAGCGCCTCCTTGCCCGACCGTGCGGGCCAGCGCCGCACCCGCCCCTCGTGCAGGAAGTGCGCGCCGAAGCGGTCACCCACCCGCTGGGTGAGCAGGTTGGTCGCCACCAGGGCGCCCACCGCCACGTCACGCTTGGAACGCAGACCCGTCCCGAAGTCCATGCTCGGCGACAGGTCCAGCAGCGTCCAGCTCTCCAACTCGCGGTCGGCCACCACGTCGCGCACGTGCGGGGTGTCGGTCCGGGCGGTCACCGCCCAGTCCATGTGCCGCACGTCGTCCTCACCGGGCTGGTACAGCCGGGCCTCGGCCGCCTCCGAACCCGGCCCCAAGCGCAGCCCCAGGTGCTCGCCGTGCAACAACCCGTCCAGGCGATGCACGATACGCAGGTCCAACCGCCGCAACGCCGCACGCAGCCGCGGATCGGTACCGATGGCGGGTGTGTTCACACGATCACCTCGTCACCCTTTCCTATCTCTGCGAGGCGAAGGAGGCGGTCTCACCGGTGGGCGGTTCGTCCCAGATGACCCGGGGCGCGGGAACGGTGGACAGGATGCGGTCGACCACCTGGGCCGGAGTGACGCCGTCGGCCAGGGCGTCGAAGGTCAGCACCAGGCGGTGCGCGATCACGTCGTGGGCCAGTACCCGAACGTCGTCGGGGAGCACGTAGTCGCGCCCGCGCAGCAGCGCCAGCGCGCGGGCGGCCGCGACCAGTCCCAGGGTGGCGCGCGGGCTCGCCCCCACCTCCAGCGCCTGGCGCAGGTCGGGCATCTGGTAGTTCTCCG
Organism: Nocardiopsis metallicus; assembly: GCF_014201115.1. GTDB lineage: Bacteria > Actinomycetota > Actinomycetes > Streptosporangiales > Streptosporangiaceae > Nocardiopsis > Nocardiopsis metallicus. Next base: position 1,854,800 of record NZ_JACHDO010000001.1, on the reverse strand, counting down.
GCTCACGCGTGGCCATGACCAGGCGCACCACGTAGTCGGCGATCAGCTGGTGGATGTGCACGCGTTCGGCGTCGGCCTGCAACTCTCCCAGGGTGACCGGGTCCAGGACCTGGTGCGCGGTCGGCGGCTTCGAGCTCATCCGGCGCAGGATCTCCATCTCCTCGTGCGCCTGGGGGTGGCCCACGGTGACCTTCATCAGGAACCGGTCGCGCTGGGCCTCGGGCAGCGGGTAGACGCCCTCGGACTCCACCGGGTTCTGGGTGGCGATCACGATGAAGGGGGAGGGCAGCGGGTAGGTGGTCCCGCCGATGGACACCTGCCGTTCGGCCATGACCTCCAGCAGCGCCGACTGCACCTTGGCCGGGGCCCTGTTGATCTCGTCGGCGAGCACGAAGTTCGCGAAGACCGGGCCCAGCTCGACGTCGAAGCGCTCGGTGGAGGGGTGGTAGATACGGGTGCCGACGATGTCGGAGGGCACCAGGTCGGGGGTGAACTGCACCCGGGAGAACGAACCTCCGGTGACCTTGGCCAGGGTCGACACCGCCAGGGTCTTGGCGATGCCGGGCACCCCCTCGATGAGGCAGTGCCCCTGCGCGACCAGGGCGATCAGGGAACGCTCCACCATGCGCTCCTGGCCGACGATGACCGTGGACACCTCGTGCAGTGCCGCCCGCAGCAGCCGGGTCGGCTCGCCCGGAGCGCTCTCCGGCCCCGGTGCGGGAGCGGAACCGTTCCCGGGTGAGGTTTCTGCCATGTCCCGTCCTTCCCGGACTCGGCGCCCCGTACGTGGACGCCGGTAAGGAGTAGGTTGTGGATCACCTGTGGCGACACTACCTGTTTAGGCGCTCTCGGTCCGTTAGACAACGCCAGGCCAGAACCTGGGACGGGCATGGGAGCGGGGTGAGCTGGGCAGCGGCCGGGGGCTGCCGATCCGTCAGGGGTTGCAGTAGGGGCATTCCCCGGGGTCGGCCGCGCGGGCGCCCGCGACCGGGCGGGGTCGCCGGTGCTCGCAGCGGGCGCAGCCCTGGACCTCGACCGCGATACGGGCGGTAGGGGTGCGGCATGCGGAGCAAGGCAGTCCGGGGCGTGTGTCGACGGTGCCGTAGCCGGGTGCTGCACAGGCGGGGCACAGAGCGCTGAGCCTGTCGGCCAGACGTCGGGCAAGCAGGGCGATCTGCCGCATACGCGTCGGGTTGTGGTGGGCCCGCATGTCGGTCTCCACGAAGGCGAGGCCGTCTTCTGAGGCGTGGGCACAGCGGCGGATCGCCTCCGCGAGCTCCTCGCGGGAGACGATCCCCTTCTGGAGGCCGTCGTTGGTGTCGCCGGCGTTGGGACGGACGATGAGGGCGTGCTCCCCGAAGCGGGCCGAGGCCAGGAAGCGCTCGGTCTGCTGGTCGAGTGCCGAGGCGGTGGTGTGGGCGAAATTCGTGTGCTCGCTCAGCCGTTGCTCGACGACCTCGATGCCGAGGTCGTGGTCCACGAAGGCGAGGATCTCCAGTCCCACGGGGACGAAGGGCACCTGCGGGTGGGGACCGAAACTGCCCTCACTGGCCAGCCCGCGGGGAAGCCCACTGGCTTCGATCCCGAGCCGGGCCTTGAGGAGGGCGGTTTCCCGCGCCGGAGCGGGACGCTCGATCTCGCCGGTGAAGGTGCCGAGCCGGTCGGTATCCAGTTCGGGGACGCTGACGCGCAGGCCGGGGGCGCGGGCCAGCGCGGGGGCCAGTACGTGTTCCTTGGCGTGCTTGGTGGCGAGTGCGACGGGGGTGCCCCGGTAGGGGTGGGTGCCGCTCAAGCTGCGCCCTGTGTGGGAGGGGAGCCGTTGTCCAGGACCCTCAGGATGTCGCCGACCGCGTGGTCGCGTTCGAGCGGGTGACGCAGGGGCAGTTCGGGGTGCAGGCGGTAGTGGTTGCGTCGGCCCTCGCGGGTGCGTTCCAGGTAGCCGGCCTCGGCCAGGTCGGCGACGATCCGCTGGGTGGCGCGTTCGGTGATGCCCACCGCCTCGGCCACGTCGCGCAGGCGTATGTACGGATCACGGGCCAGGCACAGCAGTACATGGGCGTGGTTGGTGAGAAAAGTCCAGTCGGCCACGGGCCCACCCTACTTCATGCGACGGTTCAGTCGCGCTCTTTGACTCACGTCTTATAATTCGTGTATAGATTTGCGTATGTCATGGAGAGAAGCCGACGCGGCGATAGAGGGCGTGCACGGGCCCGCGCACGGCACCGCTGAGCCCCAGGAACCCCCGACCCGCTTCGCGGCCCGACCGCTGCGCACCCCGGGGCGGACCCGATGAGCGCCCTGCTGGTCATGGCGGTGGCACTGCCGGGACTGGCCGCGCTGGTATGCGTGCTGGCTTCCGAACGTCTCGGTGACCGCGCCGGCGCGCTCGGCGCGGCAGCCGCGGCAGCCGCGCTCTGCGCGGTCGTCCCCACAGCGTTCTCCGCGCTCTCCCAGAGCCCGGTCACCGCCCCCGGGCTGTTCGCCGACCGCCTGTCGGTGGTGATGCTGGCCCTGGTGCTCGGCGTGAGCGCCGTGGTGCAGTCGTACGCCAACCGCTACCTCTCGGGCGACCCGCGTCAAGCACGCCTGATCGCGGCCATGGGAGCCACCACCACGGCCGTCGCGGTCCTGGTGAGCTCCGCCACGTTCGGGGTGCTCGTCGCCGCCTGGGTCGCCAGCGGTCTGGGCCTTCTGGTGATGCTCGCCCAACGCTCGGACCTGCCTGCTGCCAGAACGGGCCTGCGCCGGACCGCAGCGGCCCATGCCGTCGGCGACCTCGCGCTGATAGCGGCCGCGGCCGTGCTCTGGACGACGATCGGCGGCCTCGACCTGCGCGGTGTGGAGGCCGGGGCCCAGGAACTGGCGGGACAACAGCTCCACCTCTTCGGCGTGGGCGTACCCGCGGCCCCCCTGGTGGCCTGCCTGCTACTGGTGGCGGCGATGGGCCGCTGCGCGCTGGTGCCCCTGCACCGCTGGCTGCCTGCGACCCTGGCAGCCCCCACCCCGGTCTCCGCGTTCATGCACGCCGGGCTGGTCAACGCGGGGGGCTTCCTGCTGGTCCGTATGGGCCCGGTCTTCGGCGCGTCCGGCCTGGCCACCCACCTGGCGTTCACGGTAGGAGCGCTGACGGCCCTCTACGGGACGGCGCTGATGCTGGCTCGCCCCGACGCCAAGGGCGCGCTCGCCTACTCCACGATCGGCCAGATGGGGTTCATGGTGATGGCCTGCGCGCTGGGCGCCTTCGCCGCCGTGGTCTTCCACCTGGTCGCGCACGGAATGTACAAGGCGACACTGTTCCTGAGCGTCGACTCCGCCATCCACAACCGCAAGCGTCACCGGGCCGTCCCGCTCCCCGCTCCGGCCGGAACCGGCTGGCCGCCACCCCTGCGGCTGGCAGCGGCCGCGCTCGTGCCCGCCGCGGCGATCTCACTGGCCCTGGCCACCTTCGCGCGGGGGGCCCTCGAACAGCCGGGCGCGATCGTGCTGCTCGCCTTCGCCTGGTTCAGCGCGGCGCGCGCCCTGTGGGTCTGGCTCGGAGCGACACCGGGGCGCGCAGCCGTGGGCATGGGTGCGGCAGCGAGCGTGTGCGTGGCCTACGCGGCCCTGGTGGCCGTGGCCAAGGACTTCCTCGGGCCGGTGCTCGGTGAGGCCGCCCACTCCGCAAGCCCCTGGCTGGTACTGGTCCCCGCAGCCGTCATGGCGGCGCTCTCCCTGGTCTGGTTCAGGTCTTCGCAGAGCACGCGCTCGGTGCTGTACACACGGGCGCTCGACGCGGGCACGGTCGTCACCGATGACGGATGGCGCAGCACGACCCCGAGACAGCCCTCCCTTCGAATCCCGTCTGGAGTCTGAAGATGACCGCTCTCAGATCGCAGAGCCACAACCGGTTGCGGGCGCAGGTGGCCTCGGCGGAGAGGGTCCTCTCCGCGGCCTGGCCGCTGAAGACCTTCGTGGCCGTGAACCCGCTCGGCGGAGTCGAGCACCTTCCCTTCGAAGAGGCGGTGCGGATGGCGGGCGACCTGCTCGGGCTGCGCGGCCACCTGCCCCTGGAACGCTTTCGCGCCCTGCACGTCCAGGGCCGGATCAACGACGCGGACCTGGACGCGGCCCTGCTGCGGCGTTTGCCCGAGTTGGCCGGACTCGACCCGGTCCTGCTCGGCGAGCGCCCCCGCACGGCACTGCAGGTACTGCGTACCGACCTCCTGCACGGTGAGGAGCCGGCGAAAGGGGCACCACGGCCACGCGGTGCCGGCCAGTGGTGCGACACGCTCCTCGGAACACGGGTCGCCGAGGCCGTGGACGGTCAGGTCAGCAAGTGGTGCGCGGCGTTCTTCGACACCGCACAGGCACACTGGTCGATGCCGGGGCGCGAACACGGCCTCTACGGGTCCTGGCGCGCGCTGGTCGCCTCCGACCCCGCCCTGCGGCGGTTGCGCCTGTCCCAGGAGCGCTTCACCGACCTGCCCGAGCGTCCCGAGGACGCGGTGCTCGGGGCGCTGGCCGCGTTGAACGTGCCCGAAGGCGAGCACCGAGGTGAACTGCGGGCCCAGCTCGCACGCACCCCGGGCTGGGCGAGCCAGGTCAAATGGCGCGGTGAACACCCTGACCAGGCACCGCACCCCGCCGACCTGGTCGACCTGTTGGCGATGCGTCTGACCTACGAGGCCGCGCTCGTCGAGGCGGCCACCAGCCAGCTTCCCTACGGAAGCGGTTCGCTGCGGGCCCTCATCGAGGTACGGCTCGTGGACGAGCGTCCGCTCTCGGGGGTGGAGTCCGGTTTCGCGCGCGCCTGTGGCGTCGCACGCGCCCTGGGTGCCTCGACGCCTGGAGGGCCGGCTCTGAACCGGCTCAGGGACGTGCTCGAACGCCTGCCCGCCACCGAGCGCGAATGGGTCTGGCTGGACGCCTACGAGTGGCACTACCGCGACCGACTGCTGACCGCCCTGGACCGCCCGGCTCCGCCCGAGCGGACCGGACGCCCCCCGGCGCAGGCCGTGTTCTGCATCGACGCGCGCTCGGAGGGACTACGCCGCCACCTGGAAGACCTCGGCCCCTACCAGACCTTCGGCTTCGCTGGTTTCTACCAGCTGGCCATCCGTTACCGGGGCCTGTCCAGCCCCCACGAGGCACGTCTGTGCCCGGCACCGCTCACCCCGAACACCCGGATCACGGAGCTTCCGGCAGAGGGCGCCGAGACGGAGGCGGCACGCGGTATCGCGGCCGAACGCCACTCCGACGCGCTCGCGCGCGCCTTCCACGGCGCCAAGGACGACCTGGCGTCCCCCTTCGCGCTGGCGGAGGCCGCCGGGTGGGTAGCCGGTCCGCTGTCCGCCGTCAGGACCGCGGCCCCCGCCCTCTACACGCGGCTACGCGGCCGCCTCGCCGAACGGGCCACCCGACGAACCACCGACCTCACCGTGAACGCCCCGGACTGGGAGGAGGCCGAGGCCCTGGCCCGGGCCGCCGAACACCAGGGGATCCGCGCCCTGCTCGCCCGCCCCGGACTCTCCGAACAGGAATGCGAGGAGTACCGTCTGCGGGCGCTCGCCGGAGGCGAACCCCGTCTGCGGGAACAGCTCGCCCTCACCCAGGAGGGCCACGCCGACCGCGTCCGCCAGGCGCGGCGGCTCGGCTCCGACGTCGAGGAACAGGTCCTGTGGGCCCAAACCGCGCTCCGCACCTTCGGGCTGGTGGAGAACTTCGCACGGATCGTTCTCCTGGCCGGCCACGGCAGCCACACCGAGAACAACGCCTACGAGGCGGCGCTGGACTGCGGCGCCTGCGGTGGCCAGCGCGGCGGCCCCAACGCCCGTGCGGCCTGTGCGATCCTCAACCGGCCGCAGGTCCGTGCGGCGCTGGCCGAACGCGGGACCACCATCCCCGACGACACCGTCTTCGTCGCGGCCGAGCACGACACGGCCACCGACCGGGTGCGCTTCCTCGACGCGCACACGATTCCCGGGACGCACCGCGCGGACATCGACCGGCTACGGGCGGATCTGGCCACCGCCGGATCGGGGCTGGCCCGCGAGCGCGCCGAACACCTTCCCGGCGCAGCCGGGTCCGCGTACGGGCGTGCGGCCGACTGGGCGCAGGTACGTCCCGAATGGGGACTGGCCCGTCACGCCGCCTTCATCATCGGCCCGGGCGAGATGGTGCGCGGGCTCGACCTGCAGACCCGGACGTTCCTGCACTCCTACGACTGGCGTGTGGACCCCGACGGGACCGTGCTGGAGACGATCCTGACCGCTCCCGGCCTGGTGGTGCAGGGGATCAACGCCCAGTACTACTTCTCCAGCGTGGACCCGCGGGTCCTGGGGGCGGGTGACAAGACGCTGCACAACGTGGTGGGCGAGGTCGGTGTGCTGGAGGGCCACAGCGGGGACCTGAGACTCGGGCTCCCCTGGCAGTCGGTCGGGGCCGGCGACCGTCTGTACCACGAGCCGATGCGGGCGCTCTACGCGGTCGAGGCGCCGATCGAACGGGTGGACGTGCTCATCGCGCGAAACGACCTGCTCAAGAACTACTTCGACGGAGGATGGGTCTCCCTGGTTCTGCGCGAGGGGCCCGAACGCCCCTGGCAGCGGCGCCGTCGTGACGGGCAATGGGAGCTGTGGAGCCCCGCTGTCCCGGCCGAGAGGCAAGTGTTGGCCGCGGCCGGGGCGGGGGACGAGGAGCAGGGACCCAGCCAGGGGTAGGTTGGGCTCGGTGTGCCGTGCGTCCTGTGGAGGGCTGAGTTGAGTGCGGTGACGGTCTTCGCGCTGATCCTGGGCTTCGTGCTCCTGATAGCCGGAGGAGAGTCGCTCGTGCGGGGAGCGAGCTCGCTGGCCCGGACCCTGGGGATGTCGCCGTTGGTGGTGGGGCTGACCGTGGTGTCGTTCACCACTTCCGCGCCGGAGCTGGCCGTCGGTGTCGGCGCGGTGTTCGACGGCTACCCGGGGTTGGCCGTGGGCAACGTCGTGGGCAGCAACATCGCCAACATCCTGCTCGTACTGGGGGCGGCGGCGCTGGCCGCGCCCCTGGCGGTGAACTCCCAGGTGGTACGCACCGACATCCCGGTGATGATCGTGCTGTCCGCGGGGATGCTCCTGCTGGCCCTGGACGGAACCGTCAGCAGGTTCGACGGCGTCGTGCTGTTCGCCGCGCTGTTGGTCTACGTAACCGTCACGGTGGTGGTCTCCCGGCGCCGGGCCTACGCCGGCTCCGCCCCGGCCCCCGGGGCCGATGGCCTCGCTCAGCGCCCCGAGCGCGCTCGGGGCGCACGCGCGCTCCGGGTCCTGGCCGACCTCGGACTCGTGGTCCTGGGGGCCGCCCTGCTGGTGGCGGGCGCCAGGCTGCTGGTGGACGCCGCCAGCCGGATCGCGGCTCAGCTGGGGGTGAGCGACCTGGTCATCGGGTTGACCGTTGTGGCGGTGGGCACGTCGCTACCGGAACTCGTGACCTGCGTCGTGGCGGTGGTCAAAGGCCAGCGCGACCTGGCGTTGGGCAACGTGGTCGGCAGCAACGTGTTCAACATCGGAGCCGTGCTCGGGCTGAGCGCCGTGGTCGCCCCCGAGGGGATCGAGGTGGCGGCCAGCGCCCTTCGGTTCGACATACCGATCATGTTCGCGGTGACGCTGATCCTGCTGCCCATCGCCCTCACCAGGTTCGCCGTGGCCCGGTGGGAGGGTGCGGTGCTCCTGCTCTTCTACTGCGCCTATATCGGCTACCTGGTCCTGGAAGCCGGAGGGTACAGCGCGCTCGACCTCTATGGTGCGGTGGTGCTGTGGTTCGCCGTGCCCGTCATACTCGTGTGGCTCGTCCTGCTGGCCGTGTCCGAACTGGGCCTCCAACGCGGTCGGCGGGGGAGGAGGCCCTGAGCCTGCGGCCGAGGGCAGGGCGCCTCTGCGGGAGCGGGGAGACAGACTCAGCGGTCCCCGCCCGGGGACCTGAGGAGGGGAGAGGAGGGTGCTTCGCGGTGTCCTGTGCGTGGACGCCGGTAAGGAGTAGGTTGTGGATCACCTGTGGCGACACTCCCTGTTTGGGCGCTCTCGGTCCGGTAGGCGACGTGAGACCGGGAACAGCGCACAAAACGGCACGGACGAGGAGAACGGCACGGACACACAGGACAGCACAGGTCAGGGGACGCATGGGACCGGTACCGACGGGGGAGGGGAAGTGACATGACCGCGCCGACAAGAGGCCTCAACGACGTCGACCCGCGCCAGCTCGGCGGCTACCGGCTGCTGGGCAGGCTGCACGAGTCCCGCCTGGGCGTGGTCTACCTGGGGCGCGACGCCGCCGGGGAGCGGATGAGCGTGGCGATGCTCAACGACGCCGCGGCCATCGACGAACCCACCCGGCAGCGGTTCGCGCACGCGGTCCGCGACGGCGCGGGGGTGGCCTCCGCACGCACCAGCGGACGCTCGGCGCTGTGGGTGGCGGTGCCCTACGAGGAGGGCGGCGCCGGGGCAGGGCACTTCCTGGAGGAGGCCGGCCGGGGCGGGCCCGTGGTCCGGCAGGGGCCGGTGGTGATGCCGCACTGGGCGGGGGAGCGGGGCGGATCGGCGGTGCGCTGGTCGCCCTGGACGGGCCGCCGGGAGAGCGCGGTGGCCACCGGTGAGGCCAACTGGTGGCTGATCGGAGGGCTGGGCGTTCTGCTCCTGCTCCTGTTGTTGCTGATGTTCTCCCTGTACCTGTGGATGATGCAGTTCCCCTCCCCGGAGATGCCGACCTCGGGGCAGCCCGACTTCGAACAGTCCGAACCGGCCGAGGAGACCGAGCCGAGCCCGTCGCCTCAGGACGGTGAGGGGGATCCTGCCAGCCCGGTGCCCACCGTGCCCAACCCGGGTGAGGACGGCGGGGACGACTGGGGTGACCTGCCCGAGGACAACCTCTAGTCCTCCGGGGCCGGCAGGCTCTCAGAAGTCCTTCCCGGTTCCCCCGCGTGGCTCTGGCCGCGTTTGGGTCGGGCCCGCAGGTGGGCGCGTTCGCCCTGGCGACCGAAGAGGCTGAGCATCTCGACCGCTCCGTCGTCGGCCGACCCGAACCAGTGCGGCAGCCGGGTGTCCATCTCCACCGCCTCGCCGGGGGAGAGCACCATGTCGTGCTCGCCCAGCACACACCGCAGGTTTCCGTTGAGCACGTAGAGCCACTCGTAGCCCTCGTGAGTCTGAGGGTCGGGCTCCCGCCGGGGGCTGTTGGCCGGGAGGATGAGCTTGTAGGCCTGGATGCCGCCTGCCTTGCGGGTGAGCGGGACCATCGTCATCCCGTGCCGGGTGACCGGGCGCATGTGGATGCGCGGGTCCCCGGTGGGCGGGGCGTCCACGAGCTCGTCCAGCGTGACGCCGTGCACCCGGGCCAGGGGGAGCAGGAGTTCGAGGTTGGGGCGGCGCTCGCCGGACTCCAGCCGGGACAGGGTGCTCACCGAGATCCCGGTCGCCTCGGACAGTTCGGCCAGGGTGACGTCGCGCCGCCGCCGGAGTTCACGCAGGCGGGGGCCGACCGCGGAGAGGGTCTCGTCGAACTTGTCGTCCATCCGCCCAGTTTGCCAGATCGGCAACGAACATTGCGCGAAACGCCGCGAGTTCGCATCATCCTTCGTGGAGGTGGTCGTGTGACCAACGATCTGAGGGATGGGCCCGGGGGCGCGGAAGCGCAGGCGCGGCTCTGCGAACGGGTCATGGGTGACCGGCGCCACGGCCTGGAGCCGCTGGCGACACGGACGGTACCGGGGGGAAGAGGGAGCGTTGATGTTGTCTGAGGACTTCGACAAGGAGTACTGGGAGAAGCGCTACGGCGGCCACGGTGGGCATGCCGGTCACGGAGGCCAGGGTGTGCGGACCAGCCCGCAGCTGGTGGCAGAGGCCTCCGACCTGGAACCGGGCACGGCGCTGGACGCCGGCTGCGGCGAGGGAGGCGACTCCCTCTGGCTCGCCTCGCGCGGCTGGCGGGTGAAGGCGGTGGACCTGTCCGAGACCGCGCTGGGCCGCGGCCGCGAGCGCGCCGCCGCACAGGGGCCCGAGATCGCGGACCGCATCACGTGGGAACAGGCCGACCTGACCCGCTGGGCTCCGCCGGAAGGCCACTTCGCCCTGGTGACCAGCCAGTACGTGCACACCACCGGGTCGCTGCGGGACCTGCTCGCCCGACTGGCGGCGGCGGTCGCCCCGGGCGGGACACTGCTCTTCGTCGGCCACCACCCCGGCGACGAGCAGAGCACCCACGACCGCGGACACGATGCGCACGTGCACTTCACCGCGCCCGAGCTCGCGGCCGACCTGGACCGTGCGGACTGGGAGGTGCTCGTGGCCGAGGACCGCTCGCACCGGGTGACCCGCCCGGACGGCCGGGAGTTCAGCATGCATGACGCGGTGATCCGCGCCCGCAGGCTCCGGTAGGGGAGCGGAGACGTCGACGAGGGACAGCTGGGTCTTACAGCGCGTGGCCGCCGGCCACCTGCAGGACCTGCCCGGTGACCCAGCGCGCCTGGTGCGAGGCCAGGTAGACCACGGCGTCGGCGATGTCCTCCGGGGCGCCGACCCGGCCCATCGGCACGATCTGCTCCGCCCGCCGCAGGAGGTCGGCGTCCATCCACCCGGTTTGGACGGGGCCCGGAGCGACGGCGTTCACCCGGATCCCGCGCGGTGCGAGCTCCAGGGCGGTGGAGCGGGTGAGCGCCTCCAGCGCCCCCTTGGAGGTGCCGTAGCCGATCTGGCGCGGGAACGCCCGGGCCGAGTCGGTGGAGATGTTGACGACGGACAGGGGGGCGTCGCCGCGGTGCAGCCGGGCCGCCTCGGCGATGAGCACGGCGGGGGCGACGGCGTTGACCCGGTAGTGGCGCTCCATCGAGGCGTGGGTCAGGGTGTCCACGGTGTCCGGGGATTCGCAGTGCGCCGCGTTGTTGATCAGGACGTTGAGTGCCCCGGCCCGCTCGGTGACCTCGCGGATCAGCCGGGCGGTCCCGCCCGGCTCGGACAGGTCGGCGCCGACGGTGAAGGAGCCGTGCCCGAGCTCGGTCGCGAGCTTCTCGCTCTCCTCCGGCGGGGGAGTGAGGTGTGCCCACTCCGAGCCCTCGGGGGCGGGGTCCTCCTGGGCGAGGTAGTGGATGGCCACGCGGGCCCCCTGGGCGGCGAAGGCGCGACTGATGGCCGCACCGATGCCGCTGGAGCCGCCGGTGACCAGGACGGTCTGGCCGGAGAGGCGGGTATCGATCATCGGTTCTCCTTGAGGGGAGTGCGTGTGGTTCGGGGCCGGGTGACGGGGTGGGAGAGCCCTCGCGTTCGGAGAGACCAGATTAGGGGGCGTGTCGGGGCGGGGCCCGCCATTTTTTGAGTCGGGGGTTGGCTCCGGAGAGGTCCTCGCTCTTGCTGTTCGCACTATAGATCTACGACGTAAAGGCAGCGTAGTTTTTCTATCAAAGCAGATACGGAAAATGAATTCGCGCGGCTACGCCGCACGCCTCCTAATTCCTCGTTTCGGAGGTCTCGGCGTGTCGGGGTGTGGGCTGGCTGGTATCTAGAACGTGTTCAGCCTTGGTTTGGCGGGCCCTGGGCCGGTGCCGACAGTGTCCGGGTGGGTCGGGGAACGCGTCTCCGCTGTGTTTGATTCAGAGGGGTGCGGTTCGTTCTTCGGCGGTGCGGTGGTCCGGATCGGTGCCTATGCTGGCCAGCGTGCTGAAAAAGGTGATCGCGACGCGGTACGTGCTGCCGCTTCGCGAAGGAGGTTCGCTCCCGGGGTTGGTCGAGGCCGACGACCTGGGAATGTACGTGGTCAAGTTCATCGGTGCCGGTCAGGGGCGCAAGACCCTGGTGGCCGAGGTCGTGACCGGTGAGCTGGGCCGGGCCCTGGGGCTGCCGGTCCCGCAGCTGGCCCTGGTGGAGTTCGACGCGGTCATCGCCCGCGGCGAGCCCGACCAGGAGGTCCAGGAGCTGCTCAAGAACAGCGGCGGACTGAACCTGGGGATGGACTTCCTGCCCGGTTCGCTGGGGTTCGACCCGCTGACCTTCGAGGTGGACCCGGACTTCGCCGGGCGGGTGCTGTGGTTCGACGCCCTGACCGGGAACGTGGACCGCTCCTGGCGCAACCCGAACATGCTGCTGTGGCACGGCCGGCCGTACCTGATCGACCACGGGGCGACGCTGATCTTCCACCACAGCTGGGCCAACGCCGAGAAGTTCGTCGGCCGGGCCTACGACGCCTCCGACCACGTGCTGTCCGGAGGGGCCCCGGATCTGGCGGCGGCGGACGCGGCCCTGGCCCCGTTGGTGGACGAGGGCCTGTTGCGGGACGTGGTGGGGCTGGTGCCCGACGAGTGGCTGGTGGACGAGCCGGGGTTCGCCTCGGCGGAGGAAGTGCGTGAGGCGTACGTGAAGCACCTGGTGGCCCGTGTGGCGGACCGTTCCTGGTTGCCGGAGGTGTCCTCGTGAGCGAGCGGTACACCACGGTGACCACCGGACAGGTGGGTGTGGAGCGCGAACGCGCGGTGTTCGAGTACGCGCTGCTGCGAGTGATCCCGCGGTTGGAGCGCGGTGAGTGCGTGAACGCCGGGGTGATCGTGTACTCGCAGGAGCGGGCCTTCCTGGCGTCGCGTTCGGCCCTGGACGAGGACCGGCTGCGGGCGGTGGACCCCCGGGTGGACGTCGCGGGGGTGCGCCGGGCTCTGGAGGCGGTCGAGGTGATGTGCCGGGGCGGTGCTGAGGCGGGTCTGGCCGGTCGGGAGCGGCAGGGGCAGCGGTTCCGGTGGCTGACCGCGCCCAGGAGCACGATCGTGCAGCCGGGGCCGATCCACGGCGGGTTGACCCTGGATCCGGCTGCCGAGGTGGAGAGGTTGTTGGACCGGTTGGTGCGGTGACTGGGGCCGGGACGTAAGGGACGTCACAGGTTTTGGGTGGTTGGGTGGGGAGCGAAAACCTCCTCTTCGGTGTTGGTATGGAGTGGTCCATACCCATGGGCGCGCTCCCAACCACCCCTTGACGTTTCTTCGAACTGGAGTGCCTGTGCAGTCCCCATCGTCCCCCTCCGCCTCCCCTGAACAGGAGATTCGCCCGAGTTCGACTCGGTCGCGCAAGTCGATCGCGTTGCTCGTGCTGGTCCTCGGTGTACTCACGGCCACCGGGCCGCTGGCGACCGACATGTACCTGCCGGCCTTTCCTCAGATCACCCAGGAGCTGGGGGCGACGGAAGGGCAGGTCGGGCTGACCCTGACCGCGATCATGCTGGGTCTGTCCGTGGGGCAGTTGGTCATCGGGCCGATGAGTGACGCCTGGGGGCGTCGCGGTCCGCTGCTGGTGGGCGTGGCGCTGTTCACGGTGACGTCGGTGCTGTGTGTGTTCGTGCCGAACGTGACGGTCTTCATCGTGCTGCGATTCCTGCAGGGTGTGGCCGGTGCCGCGGGTGCGGTGGTGGCCCGGGCCGTGGTCCGCGACCTGTTTCAGGGTGACGACGCGGTGCGGTTCTTCTCCCGGCTCGCGCTGGTGATGATGCTGGCCCCGCTGCTCGCGCCGCTGGTGGGTGCGCAGCTGTTGTTGGTGGGCCCGTGGCAGTTGAGTTTCTGGGTGCTGGCGGCGATGTCGGCGCTGAGCTTCGTGCTGGTGCTGCTGTGGTTGCCCGAGAGCCTGCCGAGGGAGGCCCGGCGCATTCAGGGTCCGCGTCAGCTGGCCTCGACGGTGGGGACGCTGGTGCGTGATCCGAAGTTCGTGAGTCCGGTGCTGACGCTGGGGCTGAGCTTCGGGATGCTGTTCACCTATGTCTCGGCGTTCTCGTTCGTGTCGCAGAACGAGTTCGGGATCTCGCCGCAGGGCTACGGGTGGTTGTTCGCGGTGAACTCGCTGGCGATGATGGCGGGGACACAGGGCAACGGTCTGCTGGTGGGCCGGGTGGACACCTCGCGCCGGTTGCTGTTGGGTCTGCTGCTGGCGCTGGTCGCGGTGGGGACGCTGCTGGCGCTCGCGTTGTCCGGGGTGGCTCAGCTGTGGATGGTGTCCGGTCTGCTGGCGCTGATGATGTTCAGTGTCGGGTTCATCATGCCGAACGCGACGGTGTCGGCCCTGGACGGTCAGCCGGTGGCGGTGGCGGGTACGGCCTCGGCGTTGATGGGTTCGCTGCAGTTCGCGTTGGGCGGTGCGATCGCGGCGATGGCGGGGATGACGCCTTCGGGTGAGGCCTCGTTGGTGAGTATGGCCGTGGTGATGGCGTCGGTGGCGGTGCTGTCGTTGTTGGCTTTCGTGTGGTCGGCCCGGTCAAAGGTGGGATGAGCCCAGGTCCTTGCCCGTTTTGCTCTGAGTCTTGAGTTCTGCGCCCTGAGGTTGCCGTTCGTTAGGGAAATGGGCACAGTAGGGCACAATTCCCCGACTGAGGCGGGTGGGAATCGTGTGGGGCCCGCCTTCATGATGTGACAGAGGATGAGGGTATGGGCGAGACCCCCGGTTCGTTGGCTCGAGCACACTCAGGGTTGAGCGACCTGGTGTATGAGGTGGCGACCTCTGACGCGCACGCGCACGTGTTCTCCGTCCTGGCGGACGGGGCCTGGGAGCGGCGGACCGCCGGGGAGTTCGCCACGGAGGTGACGGCTCTGGCCAAGGGGCTGGTCGCGGCCGGTGTGGCCGAGGGCGACCGGGTGCTTCTGGTGTCGGCCTCGCACCAGGACTGGGTGCGGGTGGCCTACGCGGTGTGGTCGGTGCGGGCGGTGCTGGTGCCGCTGCCGGAGACGGCCTCGGCCGAGCGGGTGAGGCATGTGGTGCGCCAGACCCGCCCGTCGGCGGCCGTGGTCCAGGGTGATCGCCAGTACCGGACCGTGGTGGGGCTCCAGCGTGAGCTGCCGGACCTGGGCCGGGTGTGGCGCCTGGAGGAGGGCCTGCCCAGTGTGGTGAGCCTGGGCACGTACATGGACGCCTCCGCGGTGCGGTTCCGGCGCGACGAGGTGGCGCCCGAGGACCCCGCGGTGATCCTGTATCCGGTGAGCACGGTCTCGCGGCAGACGCGGGGTGTGGTGCTCTCGCACGGTGCGCTGCTGACGGCCGCGGCCGACCTGGTGGATCGGATGTGGCCGCGGCTGGAGGGCCTGGCCCCCGGACGGGCGAGTGCTGTGCTGGACCTGCCGTTGTCGCAGTTCGCGGGGTTGGCCTCGCTGGTGGCGTGTGTGGTGGGCCGGATCCGGGTGGGCCTGGTGGCGCCGGGGCGGTTGCGGAGTGAGCTGGAGCGGTTCAAGCCCACGGTGCTGGTGTGCCAGCCGGGGCTGTTCGAGCGGGTGCACGGTGTGGAGCGGGAGAGCGCGCACTCCACGGACTGGGACTCGGTGGGGACGTTCAACGCGGCGATGGACGCGGCGGTGCAGTTCGACCAGTCGCCGAAGAAGGGCGCCTGGCAGCGGCTGTCGCGGTCGATGTACGACTGGTCGTTCTCCAAGATCCGGGATCTGCTGGGTGGCCGGGTGCACCTGGCGGTGTGTTGGGGCGGTGGGCTCTCGGAGCGGCTGGACAGTTACTTCAGCGGTGTGGGTGTGCCGGTGATGCAGGTGTACGGGGCCGCGGAGACCGCGGGTGTGTTCACCGCGAACGCTCCGGGTGAGCGGGTGCCGGGCACGGTGGGCAAGGCGATGCCCGGGCGTGAGGTGTGGGTTTCGCGCGAGGGCGAGCTGTACGTGCGCGGTGGTGCGGTGTTCTCGGGCTACTGGGCGGACGGTGAGGGCTCGCGGGCGGCCTTCCGTGAGGGGTGGCTGGCCACGGGTGTGCTGGCCGAGGTGGACGACGAGGGGTATGTGCGGGTGCGTGCGCGGTTGCGGCCGCAGGCGTCGATGGCGCCGGTCCCGGGTCGGTTCGTGCCTCGGGGGCCCGCTCCGGCGGTGGAGGCCGACCCGGTCGTGCTGGGGGAGTCGGCGGGGCGGGCCGAGCCGGCGGTGACCGCCACGGTGGCGTTGCCGTTGGCTGAGGCGCCCACGCGGGAGCTGGAGGTGGCTCCGACGGTGGAGGAGCCGGTGGAGCGCCGGGGGGAGAGCACGTCGGTGCGGCCGGGGACGGGTGAGTTCGCGGCGGTGGCGGCGGGTCCAGGTGGCGCTGTCGGCGCCGGGGGTGTTTCGGGTGATCGTTCGCGTGATGCCGAGGTGGTGGCGGAGTTCGAGGCCCGGTTGCGGGCCCATCCGTTGATCAGTCAGGTGTTGGTGATCGTGGAGGGGCGTCCGTTCGCGAGTGCTCTGGTGACGTTGGTGCGTGATCAGTTGGAGTACTGGCGGTTGGTGAACGGGCGTCCGTTGTCGATGGCGCCGGAGGAGATCGCGGGGGACCGGGATCTGCTGCGTGAGGTGCAGGGCCTGGTGTACGAGGCGAACCGGAGCGTGCCTCGGCATTTGGCGGTGCGGTCGTTCCACGTGTTGGCTGAGGAGTTCACGGTGCAGTCGGGGTTGGTGCGTCCGACGGGTGAGTTGCGGCGTGAGGCGGTGCTGCGTGCGTTCTCGGAGGAGATCGACGGGTTGTACCGGGTGCGTCGTGACTAGGTTCTGAGCTGGCTGTCTGAGCTGGGCGGTGGTGGCCGCGGTCCCTTCGGGGCCGCGGCCTCTTGTGTTGGTGCGGTGGGTCGGTCCGGGCGGTGGGCTGGTTCGGTTATTGGCCGTTGAGGTAGGCCAGGACGGCCAGGACGCGGCGGCTGTCGTCGGAGGAGGGCGGCAGGTCGAGCTTGGTGAAGATGTTGTTGATGTGTTTGCTGATGGCTTTTTCGGTGATGTAGAGGCGTCCGGCGATGGCGGAGTTGGAGCGGCCTTCGGCCATTTCGGCGAGGACTTCGCGTTCGCGGGGGGTGAGTTGGGCGAGGGGTCCGCTCTGGTCCTGGCGGGCGAGGAGTTGGGAGATGACGGCGGGGTCCATGGCGGTGCCGCCGGCGGCGACGCGGCGGATGGCTTCGATGAACTGGCCGATGTCGAAGACGCGGTCCTTGAGGAGGTAGCCGACGCCGCCGCCGTCGTCGGAGAGGAGTTCGCGGGCGTAGAGCTGTTCGACGTGCTGGGAGAGCACGAGGATGGGCAGGCCGGGGACGTGGGTGCGGGCCTGGATGGCGGCTTGGAGGCCTTCGTCGGTGAAGGTCGGGGGGAGTCTGACGTCGACGACGGCGACGTCGGGTTTGTGTTCGATGAGGGCGTTGTGGAGGTCTGGGCCGTTGTCGAGGGCGGCCACGACGGTGAATTCGTGGGCTTCGAGGAGTCGGATCAGTCCGTCGCGGAGGAGGGCAAGGTCTTCGGCGATGACAACGCGCAAGGGATCTCCAGGGTCACGATGGTGGGTCCGCCTTTGGGGCTGGTGATGTTCATCGTGCCATCGAAGGCGTCCAGGCGGCTTGCGATGCCGGTGAGCCCGCTTTCGGGTGTGGGTCGGGCGCCTCCTTGCCCGTTGTCGGTGACGGTGATGACCAGTCGTTGGCGGCCGTGGTTGATGTGGACCCAGGCGTGGGTGGCCTGGGCGTGTTTGGCGGTGTTGGTGAGGAGTTCGGCGATGGCGAAGTAGGCGGCTGATTCGACGGGGTCGCCGGGGCGTCCGGTGAGGTGGGTGGTGACGGTGATGGGGAGGTGGTGGGTGAGGGCGAGGGCGCGGACCGCTCCGTCGAGTCCGCGTTCGACGAGGACGGGTGGGTGGATGCCGCGGACGAGGTCGCGCAGTTCGATGAGGGCTTGGCGGGTGGTTTCGCGGGCTTGGGCGAGCATCTGTTTGGCGGCTTGGGGGTTGGTGTCGACGATGTGTTCGGCCATGCCCAGGTCCATGCCGAGGGCGACGAGGCGGGCTTGGGCTCCGTCGTGGAGGTCGCGTTCGATGCGGCGGATTTCGGCGGCTTGGGTGTCGATGGTGTCGGCGCGGCTGGTGGCGAGGTGGGCTACGCGTGCGGTGAGTCGGGCTTTTTCGGAGGGGGCGAGGATGAGTCGGGCGAGGGTGTGGTGGGCGGTGGTGGTGAGGGGGTGGAGGGTGTGGGCGATGAGGAAGGTGATGAGGGCGAGGGGGAGGACGAGGAGGGCTTGGGTGGGGGTTTGGGGGGTGATGAGGCCGTAGAGGTCGGGGATGTGGCGCCAGAGGTAGAGGGCGTAGGCGGTTTGGAAGAGGGCGTGGGCGTAGAGGGTGAGGGGGAGGAGGGCGAGGAAGGTGAGTAGGGGGGCGGAGGTGAACCAGAGGAGGTCGCGCCAGGTGGCGGGGTCGGTGAGGATGATGCGGACGCGGGTGTGGACGCCGGTGGGTGGGAGGGGGCGGTAGGCGGCGGGGACGGGTTGTTGGGGGTTGATGCGGGTGAGGGTGGAGCGTTGGGCGTTGGCGATGGTGCGCAGGGTGGTGGCGGTGAGGATGGTGAAGGGGAGGCCGACCCAGATGAGGGTGAGGATGGCGGAGGCGAGGACGAGGGGGAGGAGGAGGAAGGCGGCGATGTTTTGTGAGACGAGGAGGAGGGTGTAGGCCAGGGCGGTGAGGGGGCCGGCTTTGGGGCTGGCGGTGGCCATGGTGGTGTCTTCTTTCGTGGGTGGTGCGCCTTCCTGGTTTTCTATTCTGGGGGGTGGGTGTGGGTGGTTTCGGGGGTGGTGGCTCCCCTGTTGGTGGGGGTTGGGTGTGGGGTGGTGGTGTGGGGGGTTGTGGTGTGTTTCATGGGTTCCATTATGGGCTTTTGATGTTGGTGTGTGCACGCGTAGTGACATTCTTGGCGTTTGTGGGGCGTTCGGTGTGAAAGGTGCAGGTGGGGTGGCCTGGGGGTGAGTCGGTCGGGGGTGGGTCGGGGGCTCGGTGCGGGGTGGTTGTGGGGTGTGAGTGGTGTTTTGTACGGGGTGTGGGTGCGGATTCGGTCGATTTTCGGCGCAACTCGCCGCCCGCGATTTCCCGTGTCTTGCCACGACCTGTGATGATCGTGGGTGTGTGGCGTGAACTGATCCTGGAGATGTATCCCGAGGCCGATCTGAGTGATCCGGCTGACGAGGTGACCCTGGCCGAGGTCGAGAAGCACTTGATGCTGCCCTTGCCGTTCGAGTTGGCCTCCCTGTTGAGGGAGACGGACGGGGTGACCAACGAGTACGGGGACGCGGTGGTGTGGAGTGCCCGTCGGTTGGTGGAGGACAACCTGGCGATGCGCGGGGAGCCGGACTATCTGGAGTTGTACGCGCCCTTCGACGAGATGATCTTCTTCGGTGACTCGGACATGGGGCCGCAGTTCGCCTACGTTCACACGGACTACGGTCCGGGGATCGTGGTGTGGGATCATGAGAGTGACCGCAGGCGGCTGGTGGTGGTGTCGTTGCGCGACTACCTGGCCCGGTGCTTCATCCAGGGCAACGCGTGGTTCCGCTAGCGCTGGCCTGTGTGGGCGGGGCCGGGGGCCTTGGCTCTCGTGTGCTGGGGTGACCTGCCGGTTCGTGCTATTTTTCGTCTTTGGTGGTGTTGTGGCCACCGAATCCCCTTGAGCCCGCCTTGAGAGTAGGACCATGTCGGAGCAGTCCATGCCCGTGCCCGTTACCGTTGTCCAGGGCCGGGAGGTGTCGGACTTTCCGGAGCTGGCCCCCGAGGCCGCCCGGGGTCGTGTCCTGCGCGTCACGGTCACCGGTGAGGAGGTCTTGCACCGGGTCAACGCCGATGTCCCGGAGTCGATGCTGGGCGGGGCCGAGCTGGCGCAGCTGATCGACGACATGTTCGTGACGATGTACGCGGCCGAGGGCGTGGGCCTGGCTGGCAACCAGGTGGGCGTGGACCTGCGGGTGTTCGTCTACGACTGTCCCGATGACGAGGGGGTGCGGCACGTGGGGCACGTGGTCAACCCGGTGTTGGACGAGCGCGACCTGGATGACGCGGTGGTGGTGGAGAACGAGGGCTGTCTGTCGGTGCCCGGTCCGCACGCGGAGCTGGGGCGGGCCGAGCACGCCACGGTGCGCGGGCTGGACAAGGACGGCAACGAGGTGGTGCTCAGCGGTAGCGGTTACTTCGCGCGCTGCCTGCAGCACGAGACCGACCACACCTTCGGCAAGCTCTACATCGACCGGCTCTCGGCGCGTGAGCGCAAGCGGGTGCTGAAGAAGATGAACGAGATGGCGGACAGCGTGTTCGCCCGCCGGGAGGAGCGCGCCCAGGAGCTGGAGCGCGAACTGGCGGGGTAGCCGGGGTGGTTCCCTGGGTCCTGGGCGGGGGCGTGTCGGGTTCTTCCTGGCGCGCCCCCGCTTCGTGTTCTGGGGATATCACTGTGGGCGATGGTTTTGGGTGGTTGGTTTCTGGGGGGCTTGGGGCGCCTTTGGTTGGGTCGGTGGTCCGCTATGGCTGGTTTGTGGGCTCCATTGGGATGGATTGGCGCTGGAAGTGGCCCCCATGGTGGGGGCTGTGGCCTTTTTGTGACCCGGGAGGGCGGTAGATTGCCCGGCATGCACAACGGGGACGAGGTCGACCAGGGGTCGACGGAACGTGTGGTCATCTACACCGACGGGGCGTGCAGCGGCAACCCCGGACCTGGCGGTTGGGGTGTGTGGCTGCGCTACGGGGAACACGAACGCGAGATGTTCGGCAGCGAGGCGCAGACCACCAACAACCGGATGGAGCTGATGGCGGCCATCCAGGCGCTGGAGAGCCTCAAGCGTGATGTGCCGGTGCTGCTGCACACCGATTCCTCCTATGTCAGCAACGGCATCACGTCGTGGGTGCACGGGTGGAAGAAGCGCGGGTGGAAGACCGCGGACAAGAAGCCGGTGAAGAACGTGGACCTGTGGCAGCGCCTGGACGAGGTGGCGGCCCGGTATGACGTGGAGTGGAAGTGGGTGCGCGGGCACAGCGGTGACGTGGGCAACGAACGCGCGGACGAGCTGGCCCGGCGCGGTCGTGATGAGGCCGCCGGGTTGTAGGGGCCCTGGGTTGATGAGAGTTCGGTAGGACCTGTTGGTGTGGCGGTGGTGCCCCTGGGGTGGGGCGTCGCCGCCTTTGTCGTGTCTGGGGTGTGTGGTGGGGCGGTGTCGTCGGTGGGGGTCTCAGCGGTGGTGGCAGGTGGGGCATGTGGGTCTGGTGCGGCGGGCGTAGGCGGTGGTGGCCAGGGTCAGTCCGATGCCCCAGAGGACGTAGGAGCCGATGCTGGTCCACCAGAACCAGTCGGGGTAGCCGGGGCCGAAGGCGTCGGTGCCGTGGAGGATGAGGCTGCTCAGGTTGAGGCCGAAGTAGAGGTTCAGGCCGGTGGCGGTGAACAGGGCGGGGACGAGTAGGAGGTTGCGGGGGATGGGGCGGTGGGCCAGGAGGGGGGGTCCAGGCGGGCCAGGTGCGGCCGAAGCGGTGGACCAGGGCCAGGGGGAGGAGGATGCCGGCGGCGGCCAGGAGGAGGGCGAGTCCGGTCATGGCGGTGGTCGCGGTGGCGGGGTCGGTGGTGAGGGGGCTTTGGGTGCCGGTGGTGGCGGCCTGGGCGGTCAGGCGTGTGGTGCAGGCAGCGATGGTGAGGTAGGCGGCAGTGAAGGCCCAGGGGGGTGTGGTGTTCAGGGCGGGGAGGGTGTGGGGGGTGCGTCCGCAGGTGGTGCAGGTGGCGATCCAGCGTCGGTGGGCGGCGCGGGTGGTGGCGGCGAGGAGGAGGGCCATGGTCAGGGCGCCCAGGCGGGTGGCGATGGCGAGGGGATTGAGGGGGATGTCGGAGATGCCGAGGAGGAGGAGTCCGACGGTGTCCAGGAGGAGGAGCAGGGTGGTGGCGGTGGTGAGTGCCGCGGTGGTGGCGGCCGTGGTGAGGAGGGTGCGGGGCAGGTGTGGGGGGTGGGTGCGGGCGAGGAGGGGGGTGAGGGCCAGGGTGAGGGTGCCCAGGGTGATGATGCCCCAGTCGGAGGCGATGAGGAGGTCGTCGCCTACGGGTGGTAGGTGGGGGCGGGTGTCGGTGAGGGTCCAGTACAGGCGTAGGGCGGTGTAGAGGGCGGCCCAGGCCAGGGTGGTGCGGATCAGGGTGTGGGGTGCGCTGGTGTGGGCGCGGGGTGTGTGGGTGGTGGGCATGCTCCCAGGGTGTGCGTGGGGTGTGGGGTGGGTCTTCCCTCTGGGGTGGGGTGTGGCTCCCTCGGGTGGGGGAGGGGGTGTGCGGTCCCGGGGGTTGTTCGCGTGGGGGGTGTGGGGGGTGTGCAGGTCAGTGGGTGGACCCGGGTTGGTTCTTGCCCTTGCCTGTTGGTGGAGGAGCGGTGGGGCGCTGTTGGGGGTGTGGTTGCGGTGGGGTGGGGCTCTGGGGCTCTAGCCCTCGTCCTTGAAGGGGTCGACCATGAGGCGGCGGGGGCCGGGGCCGGTGGCGGCGAGTTCGTCCTCGGGGTTGGAGAGCACGCAGGTGTTCAGGGACAGGCAGCCGCAGCCGATGCATCCGGTGAGGTCGTCGCGTAGGCGGATGAGTTGGGTGATGCGGGCGTCGAGTTCGTCGCGCCACTGCGCGGAGACCGCGGCCCAGTCGGCGCGGGTGGGGGTGCGGTTCTCGGGGAGTTGGTCCAGGGCTTGGCGGATGCGTGCCAGGGGGATGCCCACGCGTTGGGAGATGCGGATGAAGGAGACGCGTCGGAGGGTGTCGCGGCGGTAGCGGCGTTGGTTGCCGGTGGTCCGGCGGCTGTGGATGAGGCCCTGGCGTTCGTAGAAGTGCAGGGCGGAGATGGCGACTCCGGCGCGTTCGGCGACCTGGCCGACGGTGAGTTCCTTGGTGATGGGTGGCACGGGTCCTAGTTTAGGGCGTGGTGGGGTGTGGGGTTTGGGTGCTTTGGAGGGCGTACAGGCGTGCGTAGGCGCCGCCGCGGACGAGGAGTTGGTGGTGGGTGCCGGTTTCGGTGATGTGTCCGTTGTTCAGGAGCAGGATGTGGTCGGCGTTGCGGGTCAGGCGCGGGTGGTTGGTGAGGGTGAGGTGGGCGGTGGTGGGTGTGGGTCTGGGGGTGGGTGTGGTGGGTTGGTTGATGAGGAGGAGGTGGGCGCCGGTGTGGTGAGCGTGGAGGGTGCGGGCGTGGTGGATGTGGGGTGCGAGTGCGGGGTCGAGGTCGGCTGTGGGTGTGTCCAGGTGGTGGTGGGTCAGGTGGGTGGTGGTCAGGGTGTGGGCGAGGTAGGGGTCGTGGTGGTCGGGGTTGGTGTGGCCGGTGATGGTTTGGGCGAGGGTGGCGTTGGGGTGGGTGGTGTGGATGGTGGTGTGGGTGGTGATGTGGCCGGTGGTGGGTGGGGTGTGGTGGTTGAGGAGTTGGGTGAGGGCGTGGGCGGTGGTGGTGGGCAGGCCGAGGAGGGCGATGTGTTGGCCGGGGTGCAGGGTGAGGTCGAGGTGGTGGATGAGGGTGTGGTGGTTGTGGGTGAGGGACACGTCGTGGAGCTTGAGCAGGGGTGTGGTGGGTGGTGGGTGGTGGTGGGTGGTGTGTCGTAGGTGGTGGCGGGTGGAGAGCCTCACGGGTGTCCGTTCGTGTGGGTGGTCGTCTCCTGCCTGGGATTGTCCCGGGCGTGTGAGAGTTCTTGTTATCTGTTCGTGTCCTTGGTCTCGTGGGTTCAGGTTAGGGGTGGGTGGGTGAGGAGGGCATCAGCTTGGCGGGGGTTTTTGTCAGTTTTGCTGCGTGTTTTGGGTTGTGTGGGGTGGGTGGCCGGATCGTTGGGGTGTGTGACCTTGTGACCTGTGGTGGGGGCTTGGTGGGATAGCGGTTATGGAGCACAACAGCGAGAACAGTGCCCACCACGAGGTGGTCATCGTCGTCTTCGACGGCGTACAGAGCCTGGACGTGAGCGGCCCCTTGGAGGTGTGGGCCGGGGCGGCCCACGCTGCGGGGTCGCGCTACCGGGTACGCACCGCCTCCCTGGGCGGGGCGAACGTGAGGTGTTCGAGCGGGCTGGGGTTGGTGCCCTCGGTGGCGCTGGAACAGGTGGGCGGGGTCGACACCCTGGTGGTGGCCGGGGGCGAGGGCGCCCACCACCCGGACCCGGTACTGGTGGCGGCGGTGCGGGAGTTGGCCGGGCGGGCGAGGCGGGTGGCCTCGGTGTGCTCGGGCGCGTTCGTACTGGCCCACGCCGGTGTGCTGGAGGGGCGGCGGGCCACCACCCACTGGCGGCACTGCGAACGCCTGGCCAAGGAGTTTCCCGGCGTGCAGGTGGAGCGCGACCCGGTGTTCGTGCGCTCAGGGCAGGTGTGGACCTCGGCCGGGGTGACGTCGGGGATCGATCTGGCCCTGGCGGTGGTGGAGGAGGACCTGGGCCGACAGGTGGCGCTGGAACTGGCCCGCATGCTGGTGGTCTTCCTCATCCGTCCGGCGGGGCAGGCCCAGTGGTCCACCCAGTTGACGACCCAGAGCGCGGAGCGGGCCGAGGTGCGCCAGGTACAGCACCTGGTGGACGCCGATCCGGGGCAGGGGTGGTCGCTTGAGCGGATGGCGGAGCGGGCGGGGTTGTCGGTGCGCCAGTTCTCGCGGGTCTTCACCGCCCAGGTGGGGTGCAGCCCGGGGCGGTACGTGGAACGGGTGCGGGTGGAGTGGGCGCGTCGGCGTCTTGAGCAGGGGTCGGCTCCGGTGGCGGCGATCGCGCGCGGATGTGGGTTCGGCACCGATGAGGGGATGCGGCGGGCGTTCGTTCGGGTGCTGGGGTGTGCGCCCTCGCACTACCGGGAGCGCCTGGGGGCGGGGGCGGTGTGAAGACGCGGGGGTAGCGGGGAGTAGGTGGCCGCACACGTGCTGTCTTCACGAGAGGGTGCCAGTTGAGCGTGGAAGCGGACTCCGAGCGCGAGAGGACGGTCGCCGCCTACCGGCGTTTCGCGGCCAGCTGCGCCGGGGGTGGCTCGCCCGACTATGAGCGGATCGCTCTGGGGGTGGCCGAGGACGAGCAGATACTGGATCTGGTGCTGTCGCTGCCCGCGGGTAACAAACGCCAACCCAACCTGCTGTTGGGCGCGGTGCGTTTCCTGGGTGGGCCCACCGACTCCTTCGCGGGGTTCGCCCAGTGGGTGGTGGCCCACTGGGATCGGGTGCGCGCGGTGGTGTTGGAGCGCATGACCCAGACCAACGAGGTGCGGCGGTGCGCGACTCTGCTGCCGGTGCTGGCGCAGTTGCAGGGGCCGTTGGCGTTGATCGAGGTGGGTGCCTCGGCGGGGCTGTGCCTGTACCCGGACCGGTACCGGTACTCCTATGACGGCGGTGCGCCGATCGGCCCGGCGGACAGCCCGGTGCTGCTGGAGTGTGAGACACGTGGGCCGGTGCCGGTCCCGCAGGAGGTGCCGCGGGTGGTGTGGCGGGCGGGGGTGGATCTGAACCCGCTCCATGCGGGGGACGCCGACGACGTGCGCTGGTTGGAGTCGCTCATCTGGCCCGGTCCCACCTGGGCCGGTCGGGTGGAGCGGTTGCGGGCGGCGGCCTCGGTGGCCGCCGCGGAGCCGCCGTTGTTGGTGGCGGGCAACCTGCTGGAGGCGTTGCCGGAGCTGGCGGCCAAGGCCCCCGCCGATGCCACGCTGGTGGTCTTCCACAGTGCGGTGGCCGCCTACCTGTCCGAGTCCGAGCGTGGGCAGCTGGAGCAGATGATGGGTGAGCTGGACGGGCACTGGATCTCCAACGAGGGCGGGCGGGTCATCCCTGGTTGGGAGCACGTGCGGCCGCCGGAGCCGACCAACTTCACCATGGCGTTGGACGGGCGGGTGGTGGCCTACACCGGTGAGCACGGCCAGTCGGTGACCTGGCGCTGACCCCTGACCCCCAGAGGGGGCCTTCGCATGATGCGAAGGCCCCCTCTTTGGGGTTCTAGAAGGTGTAGGCGTCCACCTCGGCCAACAGGGCGCGGCGGCGCTCTGGGGGCAGGAAGGAGGCGGTGAAGGAGTTGCGGGCCAAGGTGCGCAGCTGCTCGGTGTCCAACCCCAGGTGCTCCTGCAGTCCCCGGTAGTTGTCGTGGACGTAGCCGCCGAAATAGGAGGGGTCGTCGGAGTTGACGGTCACCAGCAGGCCCGCCTCCATCAGGGCGGGCAGGGGGTGGTCGGCCAGGGTGGCCACGGCGCGCAGGCGCACGTTGGAGAAGGGGCACACCGTCAGCGGGACCTGGGTGGCGGCCAGGTGGGAGACGAGTTCGGGGTCCTCCAGGCAGCGGATGCCGTGGTCGATGCGCTCGGCTCCCAGCAGGTTCAGGGCCTGCCAGATGTAGGAGGCGGGGCCCTCCTCGCCGGCGTGGGCCACGCGGCGCAGGCCCAGTTCGGCGGCGGCTGCGAAGACCTCGGTGAATTTCTCGGGCGGGTTGCCGACCTCGGCCGAGTCCAGCCCGACGGCGCTGATGCGCTCCAGGTGGGGGCGGGCCGCCATCAGGGTGTCCATGGCTTCTGTGGCGGGGCGGTCGCGCAGGAAGCACAGGATGAGGCTGGTGGAGATGTTGTGGCGTTCCAGGCTGGTGTCCAACGCCGAGGCCAGGCCGTTGATGACGGTGTCCAGGCTGACGCCGCGGCCGGTGTGGGCCTGGGGGTCGAAGAAGATCTCGGCGTGGCGCACCCCCTGGGCGGCGGCGCGGGTCAGGTAGGCCTCGGCGAGGTCGTGGAAGTCGGCTTCGGTGCGCAGGACGTCCATCAGCTCGTAGTAGAGGTTGAGGAAGGACTGCAGGTCGGTGAAGGAGTAGGCGTCGCGTAGGGCGTGGACGTCGGTGTGGGGCAGGGTGATGCCGTTGCGGTCGGCCAGGTGGAAGGCGAGCTCGGGCTCCAGGGTGCCTTCGATGTGGATGTGGAGTTCGGCTTTGGGGATGGCCATGACTGCCGGGCACCTTTTTCGTTGGGTTTTCGGGGTGGGGGGTGTGGTGGTTGTTGGCCATTGTGGCTGATGAGCGGTGGTGCGCGGGCCGTCTGTGGGTGGGTGTGGGGGCGGTGTGGGCCACATCGGTGCGGTGTACCGGGCGGTGGGTGTCAAAGTTCGGTGAGGGTTGGCCGTGCTCGCGTTCGACGGTGGGGTTGGCTCCGGTGGGCGGGGTGGGGTGTGGCAGGGTGCCTGCGGTAGGGGTGGGCCGGTGTGAAGGAGTGGGCTGTGGTGGATGTGGCGGAGCTTCGTGAGGACACTCCGGGTTGTGCTGGGGTGGTGTTCTTGGACAACGCGGGGGCGTCGTTGGTGCCGCGTCAGGTGCACCGGGCGGTGGTGGAGCACCTGGAGTTGGAGATGCGGGTGGGGGGTTATGAGGCCCAGGATCTGGCCGAGGGGGCGCTGACACAGACCACGGAGCAGGTGGCGGGGTTGATCGGGGCGGCCCCGGGTGAGGTGGTGTTCTTCGAGGGGGCCTCCCAGGCGTGGTCGCAGGCTCTGGGGGCGGTGGAGTTGGTGCCGGGGCAGCGGGTGTTGACCACCACCAGTGAGTACGCCTCCAACGGGGTGGGGTTGTTGCGCGTGGCCCGGTTGCGGGGGGTGCGGGTGCAGGTGGTGCCCGATGACGCAGAGGGGGTGCTCGACCTTGGGGTGCTGGAGGCGGAGCTGGCGCGCGGGGACGTGGGGTTGGTGGCGATCAACCACATGCCCACACACAGCGGTCTGGTGAACCCGGCTGAGGCGGTGGGGGTGCTGTGTCGCAGGTTCGGGGTCACCTACCTGTTGGACGCGTGCCAGTCGGTGGGTCAGTGGGAGGTGGACGTGGAGCGGATCGGGTGTGATCTGCTCTCGGCCACCGGCCGTAAGTTTGTGCGGGCGCCGCGGGGGACGGGGTTTTTGTATGTGCGCTCGGGTGCCCGGTTGGGTGAGCCTTTGCTGGTCAACCACATCGGTGGTGAGTGGAGCGGGGCGCAGGAGTACCGGGTGTTGCCCGGAGCGGCGGGTTTGGCGTCTTTTGAGCATGCGGTGGCGGCCCAGATCGGGTTGGGGGTGGCCGCGCGTTACGCCCGCTGGGTGGGGATGGTGTGGGCCCGGGAGCGTATCGGGGAGTTGTCGGGGTTGCTGCGCCGGGAGTTGGGGCAGGTGGCGGGGGTGCGGGTGCACGATCGGGGCCGGGAACTGTCCGGGATCGTGACGTTCTCGCTGGCGGGCCGTGAGTCGGCGTGGGTGGTCAAGGCGTTGCGTGAGCAGGGGGTGCGCACCAGCCTGTCGCGGCCCTCGGACCAGGTGTGGACCCAGGAGGCGGCCCAGGGGTCGGCTCCGGCGGTGGTGCGCGCTTCGGTGCACTACTACAACACCGAGACGGAGCTGGAGCGGGTGGTGGAGCTGGTACGGGCGCTGGCCTGAACGGGGCGGGCCGGCAGACTCCAGGGCCCTGCGAGGTGGTGGCCTCGCAGGGCCGCTGGCGTGTGCGGGGTGGGCCAGACATCGGCGCGGCCTGGTGCCCGTGAGGGCCGGGTGCTAGTCAAGGTGGGCGAAGCGGTCGGTGGCGGTCACCACGGCCGCGCCGATCCCCCCGGTGTTGGCGGTGTGCGCGGCGTCGCCCACGATCACCAGTTCGGCGGCCTTCCAATGACGGGCCAGGTCATAGGCGGTGTCGCTGGGGCCGCTGATGTCCAGGCGGCCGTTGATGAGGACGGCGGGGATGTGCGCGACCTGCGGGATCTGCTCCAGGAGCTGGCCCGGGGCCAGGAAGCAGTCGTTGGCCCAGTAGTGGGTGACGGCACGGGCGAAGGTGTAGCGAAAGTCGGGGTCCTCGTAGCGGGGGTCCGGGGTGAAACCGGGGGCGGTGGCCACGTGGGTGTCCTCCCACCGGCACCAGGCCTTGGCAGCGTCGTGGCGCACGCCTGGGTCGGGGGCGGCCAGCAGGCGGGCGTAGGCGGCCGGTAGGGCGCGGGGGTCGGCATCGGGCCCCGCGGCGGCGTAGAAGTCCTCCCACTGTTGGGGGAAGACGCGGCGCATGTCGTGGGTGATCCAGGTGATCTCGGCGCGGGTGCCGGCGGTGACGGCGAACAGGACCAGGGAGATGACGCGGTCGGGGTGGGCTTGGGCGTAGGCCAGGCCCAGACAGGACCCCCAGGAGGCGCCCAGGACGTGCCAGCGTTCGATGCCCAGGTGGGTGCGCAGGGCTTCGAAGTCGTCGATGAGGTGGGCGGTGGTGTTGGTGGACAGATCGGTGTCCACGTCACCGGCGCTGGGGGTGCTGCGGCCGGTACCGCGTTGGTCGAGCAGGATCACCCGGTAGCGGTCCGGGTCGGTGAACCTCGACCATGTGGGGCTGGCCCCGGAGCCTGGGCCGCCGTGGACCATGAGGATTGGGTTTCCGTGGGGGTTTCCGGCCTCCTGCCAGAACACGCGGTTGCTGTCGGGGCGGATCAGGTAGCCGCTGGTGTGGGGGGTGCTGGTGGGGTACACGGGTGTGGCTCCGATCAGGGGCGGGGCGGGAGCGGGGGCCTGGTGGGTGAGCGTTTGCGGACCGGTGCGCCGGGACGCTGTGCGGTTGCTGTCCTGGCGGGGTGTGGCCCGGTCTGGCCCGGCGCTGATGTTATCGATCACCGTGCGCGGGCACCGACCGTTGGGGTGGTCCCGGTCGGGGCTGCGGGGTGGAGCGCGGGTTGACCGTGCCCTTGGGGCAGGGTTCAGACTCAGGGGCATGAGCGAGTCATCGGAGCAGTCGGAGCAGGTAGAGCTGACGCGCGGGGAGTTCGCGCGCCGCAGCGGCCTGTCCCCCAAGGCGTTGCGGCTGTATGAGCGGTCGGGGTTGTTGGTGCCGCACCGGGTGGAGGCTGCCAACGGGTACCGGTTCTACCTTCCTGGGCAGGTGGGCGTGGCGGTGCGGGTGCGTGAGTTGCGGCGGATGGACATGCCGTTGTCGATGGTGGCCGAGGTGGTGGCGGCCTCACCACAGGAGGCGGTGGGGTTGGTGCGGGCCTGGTGGCGGGTGCGCCAGGAGGTGGAGCGTTCGCGGCAGGCCATGCTCGAGCGGGTGTGCGACCTGGTGGGTGAGCACAGCCCGCAGTCGGTCACCGGTGCGGTGCCGGGGTCGGGTTCGCCGAAGGTGTCAGGTGCGGGCGAGGGGGTGGGGGCGACCTGGTTGGAAACGGTGCCGGCGGTGAGGGTGGCCTGTGCGCGGGCGCGGGTGGGTTTGCAGGATCTGGTGGAGACCTATCTGGGGTTGGCCGAGCGGGTGCGGCGGGTGGTGGTGGGGCAGGGTGCGCGGGTCGGGGAGCAGACGTGGGTGATCTATCACGGGACGCCTTCGCCTGATGGGGCGGCGTTGATCGAGGTGGCGGTGCCTTATGAGGGGGTGGCGTGGCCGGAGCGTGGGGTGTCGTTGCGGTGGGAGGGGGCGGGGGTGTGGTTGGTGGCCGCGGTGGCGCGGCGGGATTGTTTCTATCCGCGGATCATGGGGGCTTATGCGGCAGTGGAGCGGGGGTTGGTCGAGCGGGGGTTGCGTTCGGTGGACGGGTTTCGGGAGGTGTATGTGCGGCCGTGGGAGTCGGTGGGTGAGGGGGAGACGTTCGCGTGGGTGGTGCGGCCGGTGGTCCAGGGCTGAGGGCTGGGTTTGGTGAGACAGGTGTTCTGGGTCGGGTGGGGTGAAAGGTCGTGTGGGTGATGGGTGAGAGCGGTGCGGTTGCGGGTGGTGCCCGGGTGAACGAGGGCGGGGGTGCCTCGCGGGCGTGGGACGGTTCGGCGGGGGCGGGTGTGAGGAGCGCTCCTGCCCCGGTGGGGGTGGATCGGTGGCGTGCGCACACCCCCTTCACCGACCCGGGTGGCTACCGGGAGGTATTGGCGGCCCTGCCCTTGGACGTGGCGGGGATCGGTGCACGGGTGCGCAAGGTGTTGACGCACTACAGGTCCGGTGGGCTGGTTGGTGTGGGTGAGCGGTGGGAGGAGATCGACCATCGGTGGGTGGAGGCGATGTTGGCCACCGACGTTGCCCGGGATGGGCGGGAGTGGTCGGTGCAGCGCGCTGAGCCGTTGGTGGGGTGCTGTCGGGATTTCGCGGTGTTGACGGTGGCGGCGTTGCGCGAGCACGGGGTGGCGGCGCGTTCGCGGGTGGGGTTCGCGTCGTATCTGAACCGGGATTTTGGTACCGATCACGTGGTGGTGGAGTACTGGGACGGGCAGCGGTGGGTGTGGGCGGACACCCAGTTGGACCCGCAGGTGGGGTGGGGTGTGGATCCCTTGGATTTGTCCCATCGGAGTGTGTCAAGTCGAATCGGACAGGGGCAGGTGATCGTCAGGCCGCTTCACGCAGGTCAGCGCTGTGCTGTGCGGTAGGCACGATGTCCGGCTCGTTGATCCACGCGGCCTCGGGAAGAGCAGGAAGCACAGGCCTGCGGGTGAACCGCTGCGGATTGGCCGCGCGAAAGGCCTCAATGGCTTGCGCTCGCTTGTCCTGAATCGCGTGCGCGGTGCCGATATGCACCGTGAAAGGAGTGTGCAGCCCGATCCCGGAGTGGTAGTGCTCGTGGTTGTAGTACTGGAAGAATCTGCGGCAGAACCGCCGGGCTCCCTGAATGGACCCGAACCGGTCAGGAAACGCCGGGCAGTACTTCAGCGTCTTGAAATGCGCTTCGCTGTAGGGGTTGTCGTTGCTCGTCTTCGGCCTGGAGTGCGATTTGGTGATGCCGAGCATGGACAGCAGCTCGGAAACGGGCTGCGATGTCATCGCGGTACCGCGGTCGGAATGGATCACTTCGGCGGCGATCTGGCCGTTGGCCGCGATGGAGTTGGCGATGAACCCTTCGGCGATCTCGCCTGATTCTCTGGTGTGGATTTCCCAGTGCACCACGCACCGGGAGTAGATGTCGATCATGACGTACAGATCGAAGAACCTGCCCGGGCCGGGTCCACGCAGTTTCGTTATGTCATAGCTCCACACCTGGTTCGGGGCGTGGGCCACCAGCTCGGGTTTGGTCTTGGGCGGGTGGGTGGCCTGGGCCCGCCGCTCCCGGCTCTGGCCGCGTTCGCGCAGCAGCCGGTACATCGTGGCCACCGAGCACAGGTAGGTGCCCTCGTCCAGCAGGGCCGCCCACACCTGCCGGGGAGCTTTGTCCCGAAACCTCGTGCTGTTGAGGACTGCGATGATGTGTTCGCGTTCTTCGCTCTCCAGCCGGTTCGGGGGAGGCGTCCTGGCGGGTTCGGTCGGGGCGGAGGGGTTTCGGTCCCGGTTGCGGTAGTGGGTCGAGCGGTTGATGCCCGACAGGCGACAGGACTCTTTGACGCCGGTATGCGGTTCGAGTTGGATTCGTGTGTTCTCGCGAACCTCGGTTACGAGTTCTCCGAGTCCGCGCTCTCGGACACGATCTCCAAGAGCGCGTGTGCTTTTCCCAGGATTTCCATGGCTGCCTCGGTCTGGGTCAGCTTCTTGGACATCCGGGCGTTGTCACGCTCAAGTTTGGCTTTCTCCCGGCGCAGCTGTTCCAGTTCGACCTGTTCAGGTGTCTTCTTTCTGGAAGTCGCCCCGGCCGGTGAGGTGCTCAGTTCGCCGCCATCTCTCTGTTTGCGCCAGAGCTGGATGCTGGAGTCGTAGAGTCCTTCCCTGCGCAGCAGGGCGCCTTTCTCGCCGGCGGGTGCGGTGTCGTATTCCTCCAGGACCCGCAGCTTGTAGGCGTGGGTGAAGGTCCGGCGCTTGGGCCGGGTGGCTCGAGGCCCTTCATCGTTGGTGTGGAGGTCGTGGTTGGTCATCGTCACGGTGGTGGTTGCCTGTTCTCGCCCTGCTTGTGCCAGTTAGTGAAGGTTATCCCTTGGTGTCCCACTTGAGCCTGACACAGAGGGCATGAGGGTGCGGTGGGTGAGGTGGCGTTCTCGGGGGCGTCGGCGGTGTGGTTGGCGGTGCGTTCCGGTGAGGTGGAGGGGAGGGGGTTCGGGGTGGATCCGGAGTTGCCGATGTTGCGGGGTGGGTGGTTGGTGCGTGACTACGTGTGGTTGGAGGTGGCGCACCGGTTGGGTGTGGAGACGTTGTTGTGGGATGGGTGGGGTGCGATGGGTCGGTGGGGTGAGAGTGCGTTGGCTGATGAGGTGGCGCATTTGGTGGTGGCTGCGGATGCGGGTGATGGGGGTGCGGAGGAGGAGTTGGCGCGGCGGTTTGCCTGTGATGGGCGGTTGGCTCCGGGCGGGCGGGTGTACTGTGCTTCGCCTTCGGGCTATCGGGGGTGGGTGGATCTGGGGTCGCGGGTGGGGGAGCCGCGTTTGTGAGCCGGTGGGGGGCTGGGAAGCTGGTGTTTGGCATGTTCCCGGAGTTTGGAGAAGAGCCCTCGTGTCCGATCGTGTTTCACCCGCCGATCCCGCGTCTGTGGCCCAGGAGGCTCAGCAGGTGGGGGAGCAGGACCCTTTTCTGGTGTTTTGGAGTGAGTACCGCCTGTGCACTTTGGCTTCGCCGCGCCCGGACGGCAGTATCCACCAGGTTCCGGTGGGGGTGACCTATGACCCTGAGCGGCATCTGGCGCGGGTGATCACCTTCGCTTCCAGCTACAAGGCCACCAATGTGGCTGCTCGTCCGGGTGCGCGGGTGTCGGTGTGCCAGGTGGAGGGGGGACGGTGGTCCACGCTCGAGGGTGAGGCCACGGTTTCGCGGGAGGAGGGGGCGGTGGCCGAGGCGGTGCGCCGCTACGCCGAGCGGTACCGGCAGCCGCGCCCCAACCCGGACCGGGTGGTGATCGAGATCGCCGTCAAGCGGGTGATGGGTAACGTGCGCCCCGAGCGTGCGGGGATCGTTCCCTGAGTTGAGGGTGTGAGGAGGGCTGGTGTGCGTATGCGCACGCCAGCCCTCCTTTTTCGTGCGCGGGTTCAGGCGGTGAGGGCCTTGGCGGCCAGGTCGGCGTCGGCTTGGGTGTTGTACAGGTGGAAGGCCAACCGGGTCTGTCCGCTGCGTTCGGTGGCCACGATCCCGGCTTCGCGCAGGGTGTGCAGGGCGCCGGGGATGTCCACGGTGGTGATGGCCGAACGGGCTGGGGGCTGGTCCAGGTGGGCGCGGAAGCGGTCGGCCAGGCCGGTGTTGTGGGCGTGCACGTGTTCGACGCCGTGGTCGAGCAGGACCTTCAGGGCGGGGGCTGCGGCCAGGGCGGCGAACCAGTTGGGGGACAGGTCGAAGGCGCGGGCGGTGGGTGCGGGCTCGAAGTGGTCGCGGTAGAAGGCGGTGGTGGGGGTGGCGTCGGCCATGGGGCCGGCGTTGGTGGGGCGTAGTCGGGTGCGCAGGGTGGGGGACAGGTAGCCCAGGGCCAGGCCGCGTGGGGCCATGAGCCATTTGTAGGCGGAGCAGACCAGGGCGTCGAAGCGGGTGGCGTCCAGGGGGTGCCAGCCTGCGGCTTGGGTGGCGTCGGCCAGGACGAGGGTGTGGTGGGTGCGGGCGGCGGCCAGGATCTGGTCGGTGGGGGCCAGGGCTCCGGTGGCTGATTGCACGGGGCTGAAGGCGACCAGGGTGGTGGTGGGGGTGATGTGTTCGGCCAGCTCGTGCAGGGGTGCGGTGTGTACGGTCAGGCCGCGGTCGGTGTGGGTGTGGAAGGGGAAGGTGGTGGAGGTGAATTCGCCTTGGGGCACGAGGATGTGGGCGCCTGGGGGGAGGGAGGCGGCGCTGGTGCCCACGAGTTGGGAGGTGGTGGCGCCCAGGGTGATGTCGTCGGCGGGGGCGTTGATGAGTTGGGCGAAGCGGGTGCGGGTGTCTTCTACTGCCTGGAACCAGTGGTGGGGGTCGGCGGTGGCGGTGTGCCAGGCGTGGGTGGCCTGGGTCAGGGCCTGGTGGGCGGTGGTGGGTGGGATGCCGTACTGGGCGGTGTTGAGCCAGACGGTGTCGGTGTTCCACAGCTTGTCCATGTGTGGGGAGCGTAGCTGAGGGGGTGGGGAGCGGTCGGGACGGTGGGTGTGCTTCGTTCGCCCTTGAAGTTGAAGGGGTGCTGTTCGGGGTTGGGTGGTAGCGCGCTGTGCATTGTGGGTGGGGGTCTGGGCCGGGGCCGGTGTGTCGGGGATAACTGTGCGGAGGGCAGAATCGTCGTAGGCGACGCATGTGGGCCTGGGCACGAACAGTCATGGTGGTGGAGGTGTCGCTGGTGCGGTCTGGTCTTGTCGCGGCTTCTCGGCTCCGGTGGTGGTGAGCGCGGTGGTCGACAATCGCACGGGCGATATCCACGGGACTTCCATCCAGGCTGGTGTCATCCACGGGTCCCTGACCGTGAACACTCATCTGCCCGGCGCGCCGGTGCCCGGGTGGGTGGAGGTGGCCATGCCCGTGCCCCGGTACGGGGCGGGCGAGCTGGGCGTCCACGGCTGCCTGCCCGGCTCTGAGGGGGTTGGGTTGCCTGCCTATGTGGTCAGGGACGTGGACAGCGAACTCGATCAGCGCCTGTCCGCGGCGGCAGCTTCGCCGCGTGGCGGATTGGTGTTGGTGGCTGGTGCTTCGACCGCGGGTAAGACCAGGTCGCTGGTCGCGGCGGTGGGTCGGACCCTGCCTGAGCGGATGCTGGTGGCCCCGCCCGAGGACGCCGACCTGCGTCCTTTGCCCGGCTGGCTCGCCGCAAGGGCCGAACGTGCGCCGCAGGGGTGGGTGGTGTGGTTGGACGACTTGGACCGTCACTTGAGCGCTTCGGGGCTGACCCCGGCGCTGATTGCTGAATTGGGTGTGGCCGGTGGGGTGGTGGCTGCCACCATTCGGAGCCACCAGTTGGAGGCGCTGCGTCCGAGTGTCACCGACGGTGATGCCTCGGCCCCGGTGGGGGTGGGGTATGCGGTACTCAAGAGCCTGCCGGTGGTTGTGGAGCGTCGGTGGAACACGCAGGAGCGTGAGCGGGCTCGTGCCAGCGAGGACGAGCGTGTGGTGCAGGCGGCGAGCGATGAGCGGTTCGGGGTGGCTGAGCAGCTGGCTGCGGGCCCGGTGCTGGAACCGATCTGGCTTGGCGGGCCGGACAGTGGCCATCCGCGGGGTTATGCGTTGGTGGCCGCCGCGGTGGGTTTGGCCCAGGCCGGGGTGGCGAGCCCGTTGACCCGGGAGCAGATTTACGCCGCTCACACGGCTTACCTTCCCGATCCGCCGCCTTTGCCGGAGGAAGTTGATCGGGCCTGGGCCTGGGCGATCCGACAGCGCAGTGGTCTGGCGGGGTTGCTGGTGCCCGCCGACCACGAGGGCCGGTGGCGGGCCTTCGATTACCTCACCCCCCAGGGCCACGTGCCTGATGCGGTGTGGCGCACGGCCTTGGACACGGCCAGTGAACAGGATCGGATCGCTGTGGGCGTCACGGCACGGAGTTTCGAGCAGGACGATATCGCTGAGGAGGCCTTTCGCCCGTTGGCTCGTCGGGGCCACCTCGACGCGATGTTCTACTACGCGTTCCAGCTGTCTCTCAGACCCGGACAGGGGTGGGTGTGGGAGGCCATCGAATTGTACGAGCGGGCCGCCGGTCGGGGTCACGTCGAGGCGATGTTCGAAGTCGCGGAACTGTACGCGATTGAGTTGCCGGGTCAGGAGCTGATCGCCGAGTACTGGTACTCGGATGCCATTGATCACGGCCATTCGGAGGCGGTGTACGGGCTCGCGGAACTGCTGGCGGAGGAGAGGGGGCGGGAGGGGGAGGCCGAGAGCTGGTATCGCAAGGCCCTCGAACAAGGCGACAAGGACGCGATGACGGGTCTGGGACGCCTGTTGGGGAAGGTGGGCCGAAAGAAGGAAGCCCTCGACTGGTGGCGGCGAGCCGCGGAACAGGGTGACACTCACGCGATGTATGTGCTCACGGAAGTGCTGGCGGAGGAGCCTGGGCGGGAGAAGGCAGCCGGAGACTAGTACTGGCGGTTGGAGGACATCGGGAGGGGGAACTGGGGGCGTTCGTCGACCCAGTGATCTACGGACACCACCTGCGAATTTGCTGGTTTGGCAAGGTTTGTTGTCATGACTTGGGGTGGTGCGCAGGATGGGTGTCACGAGCGAAGGAGACACCCATGAACGAACCCGTACGCAGCTTCGAGGTCGTGGTGGTCGGTGGTGGCGCCGCCGGGCTGGCCGGGGCGCTGACGCTGGCCAGGGCACGACGATCGGTCCTGGTCATCGATGCCGGTGGGCCGCGTAACGCCCCCGCGGCGGGGGTGCACGCCTACCTTGGGATGGAGGGTGTGCCCCCCGCTGACCTGGTGGCCAAGGGCCGCCAGGAGGTCGCTTCCTATGGGGGTGTGGTCGAGTCGGGGCGGGTGGTGGCCGCCCGGCGCACCGAGCAGGGGTTCGAGGTGGAGTGCGAGGACGGTGCGGTGGTCGCGGCCCAGCGGCTGTTGGTGACCACAGGGCTGGTGGACGAGCTCCCCGACATCGCGGGTCTGGCCGAGCACTGGGGCAGCGGGGTGCTGCACTGCCCCTACTGCCACGGTTGGGAGGTGCGCGACCAGCCGCTGGCGGTGGTGGCCGGCGGGCCCGTGGCCGTGCACGCCAGTTTGCTGTGGCGGCAGTGGAGTGATCAGGTGACGCTGTTCGCCCACCCCGGCACCGGGCTGGGCGAGCCGGAACGGGAGAAGCTGGCCGCCCGCGGCATCACCGTCATCGACAGCCCGGTCCAGGCCGTGGAGTCGGGGCCGGGCGGGGTGAGCGGGGTGCGCACCGCAGACGGTGCGGTGGTGGCGGTGAACGCGGTGGTGGTGCCCACCTTCATGCGTTCACGTTCTGAGCTGCTGGTCGACCTGGGTGTGGAGGTGAGCGAGCAGTGGATGGGCGAGCACCTGATGGGCACCTATGTGGAGTCCGATCCCAACGGTGCCACCTCGGTGCCGGGTGTGTGGGTGGCCGGTAATGTCACCTCGGTGAGCGAGCAGGTGATCGGTGCGGCCGCCGCGGGTAACAAGGCGGGGGCGATGATCAACGCCGACCTGGTCATGGCCGAGGCCGAGCAGGCCCTGGCCCGAGCCGGGCAGGACGTGCAGGCAGAGCCCGTGCGGTGAGGGGGCGCCGCCGCGGCTGCCTTGAGGGGAGTGGGCTGGGGTGGGGGCCAGCCTGTGAACGGGCGGGGAATGAGGGGGTGCAGGGAGCGGGTGGCTCTGTACCCCCCCTTGGGTGTTCACCGGTGAGGGCGGGGCGCCCGGGGGAGAAGGTTTGGTGGCTGCGGATCAGGACGTGCCTGTCACCTGCTGGTCCTGGTCGTCGGGGATGAGGGGGTGCCCGTCCGCCAGAGCACAGGAAGCCGAACGGCTCAGCGCTAGGGCGGTTCCCGCGGGCGAGGTGGGGCAGCGCAGTGCCAGCGCGTGCCGGATCCGAAGGGGACGACGGGCCGGGGCCTGAGAGGGCGTGGGGTGGATGGAGGCGCTCATGGGGACCGCTTCCGTGCGGGGACAGGACGAGGGTGAGGCTAACGACCCGGGGACAACACAGCCTGAACATCCGGGGACGGCGTCCCTGCCAGAGGGCGACAACCCCGCCCTTGTGGCGGGCCCGGGGGTGGGGGCGACAGGAAACCCGATGCGCCCGGTGCGGGCCCGGCATTAGGGTTGGCGGTCCCCCTCCTTCTGCCCCCTTCCCCCCGGGAGTCTTTGTCATGAGCGGTGCCCGCGAGTTCGCCCAGATCCCCCCGTTGCAGGACCTGGTG
The DNA here is from genome assembly GCF_014201115.1 of Nocardiopsis metallicus. GTDB lineage: Bacteria > Actinomycetota > Actinomycetes > Streptosporangiales > Streptosporangiaceae > Nocardiopsis > Nocardiopsis metallicus. Next base: position 1,816,514 of record NZ_JACHDO010000001.1, on the reverse strand, counting down.
GGACGCGCCCTGCGAGGGGAGGTCACCGTGAGCGGGCTGGAGCGGTTGCGCGGCGGCACCAAGAAGGGTGTGTACCGGTTGGAGCTGGCGCAGGGCTCCTCGGTGATCGCTTATGTGTGGGGTGCGGCGGAGAATTTCTGGCCCCAGGACATGTGCAGCTCCCCCGACCCTGACAGTGACCCCTTCGCCCACGCCGACGGAGTGGATCTGTTCGTGGGTGCCTCCCAGGCCCTGGAGTCGCTGGGGGTGCGCAGCCCGCGGGTGCACCTGGTGGAGCGCGCACATCCCGAGCTCAACGCTGACGTGGCCATCGCCGAGGACGTGCGCGGCTCCACCTTGGAGGAGCACCTCGCCCACGGGGACCCGGACCTGGTGGGGCGGGTGTTGGGCCGGTTGGGTGAAGCGCTGGCAGCCATGGCCGTGCCGGTGCAGACGGGGGTGGGCAAGGTGTCGCGGCCTTTGCTGCACGATCGTTCCTGCGAGAGTGTGGTGCTGGATCGGGCCTTGGTTGATGTGGCTGAGGGTGCGCGGCGGCGCCCCGAGCTGGCCCGGGTCGCACCCCGGCTGGAGCGCCGGCTGGGTGAGTTCTTTGACCGGGTGGAGGCGCGCCCCGAACACGGGGTCATCCACGGGGAGCTGGGCCCGGACCACGTACTGGTGGACGAGGGCGAGAACCCGGTGCTCATCGACATCGAAGGGTTGATGTACTTCGACGCGGAGTGGGAGCACACCTTCCTGCGGCTGCGCTTCGGTGACCTGTACGAGCACCTGGAGCGGCCCGGCCTGGACCCGGCCCGCATGGATCTGTACATGCTGGCCCACCACCTGTCGTTGGTGGCCGGTCCGCTGCGCCTGTTGGAGGGCGACTACCCCGACCGGCAGGAGATGCTCGACATCGTCGAGTATCACCTGGGTCGGGCCCTGGCCCACGCCTAGGCAAGTCTTCGAAGGGTGGTTGCGGTCGGGGCGGTGCACGCCCGACCACAGACTTGGGTATCAGGGGTGCGGGCGCAGGCCCAGCACCACGCAGGTGTCGGTGTCGGGGCAGGTCACCCAGGACGCCCTCAGACCTGCTCGGGTGAAGGCGGCCATGAATCGAAAGCGGCCTGACCGGGGCGGTGGTGCCGTAGCCTCCCGTGACGCCGTCGCCCGTGCCATGGTGGGGGTAGGGGACCGGCGAACCTGGTCGTGCGCTTCGCGCCCGAGCTCCGTTTCTTCCTACTGCCATGCCACCGGCACGCACAGGTGCACCTGGATCCTGATCCCACCTCCACCCTCGGCCACATCGTGGACTCGCTCGGTGTCCCGCCGACCGAGGTCGGGGCGTTCACGGTGCACGGCGCGGCCGTCACATCCTCCTACCGCCCGCACCCCGGCGATCACGTCGAGGTCGCCGCTGTTGAACGCCCCCAACCCCTGCCGCAGTGGCCGCCGACGTTCCTGTTGGACGTCCACCTGGGCACGCTCGCGCGCAGGCTCCGTCTCCTGGGTGTGGACACCGCCTACGACAACGACCGCGACGACCCCTCACTGGTCCGCCAGGCCAACGCTGAAGGGCGCGTTCTGCTCACACGCGACCGCGAACTGCTGTGTCGCAAGAACCTGCACACGGGCGGGCATGTCCGCCATGACCGCCCCGACGATCAGCTGTGTGAGGTGCTGGAGAGGTTCGCGCCGCCGCTGGAGCCGTGGACACGGTGTCTGGCCTGTAACGGACTGCTCACTTCGGCTGCCAAGGGTGAGGTTGACGAGCACCTGTGTGCGGGCACCCGCGCTACCTACGACACCTTCGCGCGCTGCCACTCGTGTGGACAGGTGTACTGGCCCGGGGCCCACCATGAGCGGCTCGAACCGATTGTGTGCGGGGCCCAGGCCCTTCTGGACCCGGGCTGAACCCTCAACCCCGTCCCGCTGCCCCGCCCGCCGGGCCTTTGGGCGCAAGGGCAGCCCAGGGCCCGGAAGGGTTCGAGGCGAACAGGCGCAGCAGCCCCAGGAGACGGCTGGCCGGGGGCGCGGTCCAGTGCCGCTGACCGGGTTGTGGAGCCGGGTCCTCCAGACGGCCCAACGCCCAGGTCAGATGGTGCCACAGCACGCTGGCCTCCCACCCCTGCCCGATCGCCTCGCCGCCCTCGCTCCGGTAGGCGTTCAGGACCCGGGGCAGCCACCAGGGCGGGAGTTTGGCGAAGTCCATCGCTGGGTCGGCCACCGCGGCGTCACCCCAGTCCACGATCCCGCCCAGGTCTTTGCCCGGTGTCACCAGCAGGTTCTGCGGTGCGATGTCGCCGTGGACCAGGACGGGGTCCGCACCCGTGGGCACGAGGGCTGACAGGTGTTCACACCAGGCCCCCAGCCAGTCGGCGGCCTCGGCGTCGATGTGCCCCGAACCCAGGAGGCGTTCCAGTAGCGGACCGGCGTCGGTGACCCCGGAGTCGCGTGGTAGGCCGACAAGGCCGTCGACGGGGACGGTGTGGATGCGGGCGAGTTCCCGGCCGAGGCGGTCCAGGAGGGCGGTGTCGGGTTCGGTGCCGACCAGGTCACTACCGGCCACGCGTTCCAGCACCATGTACGGGGTGCCGCCAGGCGGGTCGGTGAACTCGACCAGCGCGGGCGTGGTGACACCGGCCTGGCGGGCGAGTGGAACGAGTGCGGCCTCCTTGCGCAGGTGCGCTTCGAATCCGGGGCCGCGCGGAACGCGCAGGACCAGGTGTTCGCCCAGTGCCAGTACGTGGTTGGCCACCCCTTCGGGTAGGGGGAGTACGTGCTCGGCGGGAACGTTGTGGCGCTCGGCGATCGTGTGCGCGGTGGCGAGGGCGTCGTGGATCATCATCGCTGATCCTGGCACGCCCTTGCCTGGCCCGTCCCGGGGTTTTCGGGGTGAGGAGAGTGTCTGCGGTGTCGGGCGGTGGGTGGTTCCCGGGGTCGCGGTGGCGTCGTCGAGGGTGGTCGGATCATCCGGGGGCCGGTCTGGGCGCGCGCGGGAGAAGGGGGCACCCTCACAGAAGACGGGTTCGTGGAAGCGTGCACTGATGCGGCGGTGTGTCGCGGCTTCCAAGGTGGAGCCTGTTCGGCAGCTCGGCGAAGCCCGCCTCGCCGTAGGGGGGAGGCGGGCACGACCCGGGCGTTGGAGGGGCTCACCTTCGAGCGGTGAGTGGTCGAAGGTCTACTGCTCCGTCCCGTAGTTATTCTTCTGGCCTCGGAAGGGTTCGCCCGAGGCGATGTCGGTGGCCGTGGTTAGACTCCCCCGCATGCGAGGCGAAGATGTGCGGGCGGCGGCCGATACGGCACTGGAGTTCCTGGAGCCCCGCCTGGGGCGTGACTGGTCGGCGGCCATTCCCGGGATGGACTTCACCGTGGCCTCGGTACTGGCCCACGCCGCACAGGGCCCGTTGTGGTACTGCCTGGATCTGATCGGCGGCACCGCAGATGAGGCAGCCTTCGAGATCACGGTGCGGCCGGACGCAGACCCCCACGCGCTGCTGCGTTCCTTGAACAGCGCCGCACGGCTGTGCGCGATGAGCGTGGACGCCCATCCGTCGAGTGCGCGCGGGTTCCATCCGATGGGCGCGTCCGACCCTTCGGGGTTCGCGGCGATGGCGTGCGCGGAGATCTTGGTGCACACCCATGACGCGGCCACCGGTTGGGGGGGAGGACTTCTGTGTGGATCAGGGGTTGGCCGGCCGGGTGTTGGCGCGGCTCTTTCCCTGGCAGGAGCCCGGCATGGATGCGTGGCGGTGTCTGTTGTGGGTGCACGGCCGGGTGGAGTTGGCCGGGGTGCCGGGCGGGCGGGGGTGGCGTTGGTACACCGCCCCGTTGAGTGAGTGGGACGGCAGGCCTCCGCCCTCCGGGTGAAGGTGCCCGGTGGTCCTGTCGGACGCGGTCGGGTGCGCACCAGGCTCCGGTGAAGGATCGAGCAACTGACGTCCCTGCCTCGTCTGTGGACGGGGTTCGGGTGAACGACTACGACGGTTTCGCCGAGGACTACGCGGCCCCCAGCGAAAGCGGTATCCAGAACGCCTACTACGAGCGGCCCGCGATGCTGTCCTTGGTCGGGTAGGTGTTCGGGCGGCGGATCCTGAACGCGGGCTGCGGGGCGGGCCCGCTCTCGGCCGCTCTGGGCGAGCGCGGCCCAGGTGAGCGGTATCGACGCCAGTGCTTCGACGGTGGCGTTGGCCAGGCGGCGCCTGGGGGGATGAGGTGGATCTGCGGGTGGCGATCTGGCCGATCCCCTGCACGCGATGACCGGTGCCTTCACCGGTGCGGTTTTTCGGCTGTGTGTGATCAGCGAGCCCCAGCCCGACGCGGCCGCTCGTGCGTTGTTTCCCGAGGACTTCCAGGGGCCCTCGACCAGGATCGGTTTTCTCTTGTGCGTCTTCGTCCTGGAGGTGCCTTGAGAGCAGGAGCGGGACACAGTAGGCGGGTACACCTCCGGACAGTACAGCGGGGGGTGTACCCGTCTCGTTTGTGTGGGGTCCTGACCTGGTCTCAATAACGTTGGCGGGCCGTTGCGGGGGCGGGGAGGGGCTTGGGGCACCCCTGAGCGTCTGGCTTCCTAGAACGTTCGGTTATCGGAAGTCAGGATTTCCAGCTCCACGGGCATTCGTTTCGTCATGAAAACCACTTAACGTTAATTAATAACGTAATCAACGAAACGTTATTCAGAGGGGTGCTCCGACATCCAGCCCCGTCAGGGAGCCGACACCAGCCGGGGGAGCAGCCCCTGATCGACATTGGCGCCCGTGATGAGCGTGGCCACCACCGCCCCCGGCAGCTCATGGGCGGCGATCGCCGCCAGCCCCGCCGCGCCCGCCGGCTCGGGCACCACCCCCAGCGTCACCAACGCGGTGCGCATCGCCCGGAGTATCTGGGCATCGGAGACCTCCACCATCTGATCCACCAAGACCCGCATCCGCGCCACCGAAGCCGGGATCGGATCACTGATCGCGATCCCCTCGGCGAAGGTGTCCGCGCGCTCTGTGCCCACAGCCCGCCCCAACCGCCAACTGGTGGCCATACTCGGCGCGCCCTGCGCGCACACCCCCACGACGCGGGTAGCGGGCGAATGCTCCTTCAACCAACGCGCCACCCCCGTGATCAGCGCCCCGTCCCCCACCGGCAGCACCACCGCGTCGATCGGCCCCGCCTTCAACAGCTCCACACCGATGGTGCCCGCACCCTCGGCGATGCGGGGGTCCTGGCCGTCCTCGACGAAAACCGCGTCCGGGTGGGAGCGGGCGAAGGCGCGGGCCGCCTCGTCCACACCGTTCCCCTTGGCCTCGTGCACCCGCGCGCCCAGCGAACGCATCCGCGCGAGCTTGACCTGGCTGATCCCCGCCGGAACGAACACCTCCGCCCCCAGCCCGTGCCGGGTGGCCGCATACCCCACCGCCTGGCCGAAGTTTCCGGTGGAGGTACACACCATCCGCGTTCCCGGCGCCAGCTCCCGGGCCAGCAGGTCCGCGCCCCTGCCCTTGAAGCTGCGCAGCGGGTTGAGGGTCTCCACCTTGACCAGCACCCGCCGCCCCAGCGCGGCGCACAGCTGCTCGTCCACGTACTGCGGGGAGTCGAGGAAGACCGGGTCGATCAGTTCCGCGGCCCGAGCGATCCGCTCCAGGTCCAGATCCAGTGTGTGCATGCCAAAGGCCTTTCTCTCGCAGGAGGTGAGGGGTCGGTCCGGTGCGGCGCGCACGCCGACGCGGGGCGGGGCAGGCAGAGTCCCTCGTTCTCGGGGGCGGCCGCTCCTTCGACAGTAGAGCGAAAGGCGCTGGTCGCGATTGAAAAGTTTTCGGCCCTGGCGCAATATTGTTGCGTGTCCTTCACACCTGACCCCATCGACCACCACCTGCTCGGTCTGCTGCAGCAGGACGCCGGGCGTACCCTGCGCGACCTCGGTGAACAGGTGGGGCTCTCGCCCAGCGCGGTCCAGCGCCGCATCCGCGCCTACCACCGGGCCGGGGTCATCACCGGTCAAATCGCGCTGGTGGACCCGGTCGCGCTGGGGGCCACCACCCTGGCGGTGGTGCTGGTGACCCTGGAGCGTGAGTCGGCCGAGCACCACGCCCGCTTCCGCGCCCGGATGCTCGCCGAACCGCGGGTGCAGCAGTGCTACGACCTGGCCGGACAATGGGACTACCTGGTCATGCTCATCACCGGGAACCTGGCGGCCTGTCGTGCGTTGTCAGACCGGCTGTTCATGAACGACGCCAACGTGCGCCGCTACGACACCCTGCCGGTGCTGGACCCGGTCAAGGTCGGCTTGAGCGTTCCCCTTCCCGACCCCGAGTCCGATGCCGACGGCGGTACTGTGCCCGACCGCTGAGGCGGCTCCGCCGAAAAACCGGTGGCGCGGACGCGAGGCGCTCCTCTACGTTGACGGGGCCCCCTACGAGAGGACGCGCGCGCACATGACGCCCCCCGCTCTTTAGATCTGACTTTTCCCGCATTGGTCGCCGACGTCGCCGTCGGCTCTGTTTCCCGTGCTTTTCGTCAGGTCTGTAAGAGAGTCATGTCTACGCGATCTTCTTTCGTGCTGCCCTGGGCCGTGCGTCGCACGCGCCTGCCCCTGCTCGCCCTGCCGTGTGTGGACTGCCCCGCCGAGCGGGCCACCACGGGTGCGGGCAGGTTCCGTGTCAACGCCAACGGCAAACTTCTGGACGTGTGGCTGCTGGTCAACTGTGTGGGTTGTGACCGCACCAGCAGGCTCACCGTCCACCACCGGATCCCGGTCCGCTCCCTGCCCGTCCACCTCCTGGAGGGGTACACGAAGAACTGTGCTGACCTGGTCGCGGGAGTCCTGCTCGACCCCGCACTCGCCAGGCGCCACCGCTTCGTGCTCGACTGGCGGGGCTGCTGGGAACTCCACGCCCCTCAGGTCGCGGATGATCCCTGGCCCCTGGAAGTGCGGGTCACCTTCGATCAGCCCGTGCCGGTGCGCCCCGAACAGCTCATCGCGCACGGGCTGGGGATCAGCCGCGGTGAGGTGCTGCGCAGGGTCAAGGCCGACATCCCGCTCAAGCGCAGGACGATGGGGGACTTCTCCTTCGTCGTGGTGTGATCTCCCCTTGCGGGCTTCGAACCTCCCGGCGGGGGTTGGGAGCCCGCAGGGCTTTACGGGGGGCGGGTTTCGTGACATCCTCGAAATTGGGCGGCTGACCAAGGCAGTCGTCCAGGGCGATCGGCCAAAGAATTTTCGAGGAGGGCACACGTGGGGACCGAACGGAGCCGACAGGTGCGCGAGCGCCTGCTCACGGCGGCCAGTGAGCTCATCGCCGAACGGGGGTGGTCCGCGGTGAGCACCCGGGTGCTGGCCGAGCGGGCCGGGGTGGGAGCGGGCCTGGTGCACTACCACTTCCCCTCGCTGAACGCCCTGCTCAACGAGGCGGCCCTGGGGGTGATGGCATCCGTGGCCGAGCAGACCCTGGCCCAGCTGGAAGGCACCACACCCCAGGAGGGGTTGGACCTGGCCCTGGCGGCCCTGGACGCCTACCCGGGCGATGACCCCGCCTCCACGCTGTTCGTCGAGGCCTACCTCGCGGCCGGGCGCGACGCCGAGCTGCGCCGCGGCATCACCGCCGTGCTGGAGCGCTTCCGCGCCCCCCTGGCCGACTGGCTGCGCGCCGGCGGCATCGCCGACCCCGAGGCCACCGCCCGGGTGCTGGCCTCGGCCGTGGACGGCGTCATGTTGCACCGCGCCCTGGACCCCGCACTGGACGCCTCCGCCGTCGCACCCGTGCTGCGGCGCCTGCTGGTGCCCGCCCACCCCACCGACAAGGAGCAAGGATGAGCACCACGAACACACCCCAATGGCCCGCTCGGGCGGTTATCGTCGGGGCCGGGATCGCCGGTCTGGCCCTGGCCCAGCGCCTGGACCGGCACGGTTGGCGGGTGAGTGTGCTGGAGCGGGCGCCGGGTCCGCGGCCGCAGGGTTACATGATCGACTTCTTCGGGCCCGGCTACGACGCCGCTGCGGCGATGGGGCTCCTGCCCCGGCTGCGCGAGCTGGGCCACCGCTTCCCCGAGGCCGCCCTGGTGGACGAGCACGGCCGCCAGCGCGCCGCGATCAAGTTCGAGGGCTACGCCCGTGCCCTGGGCGGTGAGTTGGTCTCGATCATGCGCCCGGACCTGGAGCGGGCCCTGCGTGAGTCGTTGCCCGCTCGGGTGGAGGTGCGCTACTCCAGCACCCCCGAGCAGATCACCGAACACGGGAGCGGGGTGCGGGTGCGGTTGGGCGATGGTCAGGTGGTGGAGGCCGACCTGTTGGTGGGGGCCGACGGCATCCACTCCACCGTGCGGAGACTGGTCTTCGGCGAGGAGGAGCGGTACCTGCGTCACCTGGGGTTCCACACAGGTGCGTTCACCTTCCACGACGCGCGGGTGCACGCCGCGACCCGGGGCCGTTTCCAGCTCACCGACAGCCTGGGCGCGCAGATGGGGTTGTACGCGTTGGAGGGGGATCGGGTGGCGGCCTTCACCGTGCACCGCACCGATGACACCACGCTGCCCGAGGACCCGCGGGCCGAGTTGCGTCGGGCCTACGCCGGGCTGGGCTGGCTGGTGCCCCGGGCATTGGAGCTGTGCCCCGAACCCGGTCAGATCTACTACGACCACGTCGCCCAGGTGGAGATGGAGCGGTGGAGCCGCGGGCGCACGGTGCTGATAGGTGACGCCTGCCAGGCGGTGTCGCTGCTGGCGGGCCAGGGCGCGTCGATGGGGATGGGCGGCGCCTACGTTCTGGGGGAGGAGTTGGCGCGCGCGGGCACTCTGGCCGAGGGGTTGGAGCGCTACGAACAGCGGTGGCGGCCGGTGGTGGAGGAGCGCCAGCGAGCGGCTCGCACCGGAACCTCCTGGTTCTTGCCCAGCACTCCGGGCCGGTTGCGGTTGCGGCGGTTGTTCCTGCGTCTGTCGGCGCTGCCGGGGGTGGAGCGGTGGATGGCGACCTCGCTGTCGGGCAAACCCTCCCGGGTGGTCAAGGACCTGTCGCCGTCCGGGAGCGCCAAGCCCGCCTGAGGAACACGGGCACGGGGCGGTGCGGGGTGGGCCACGTGCCTGTGGTGGGTCAGGGTCCTCCGGCGTCCTCCCAGGGGCCGATCTCGTCCGGTGCGGGCACGGTGAGGTCGACGGGCTCGTCGAGGCTGTGGATCTCGTATTCCGAGTAGGTGGTGAATTCGGCCTCTTGCTGGTCGGCACCGCTGCGGGTGGTCTCGGCCGACAGTCCCAGTGGGGTCCCCTTCACCGTGGTGAACAGGACGAACTCCGTCGTGCCTTCGGCGCTTTGGACACTGCCTTCCAACCGGACGGCGGGGCGCTCGGCGTGGTCGGTGTCGTTCTCGCCCATGGCGGGTGTCAGTTGTGCGCGGAAGGGAGCGCGGCGTTGATCAGCGATGGTCCCGTCGTTGACGATGGCCTCCAGCGTGGTCTGGACGGGGAAGAAGGACTCCTCGTCCAGGTCGTAGACGGGGTTGTCGTGGAACCATTCGTAGGGGTCGCGTCCCCAGGAGATCACCGGGGTGTCGTGGACCCACATGCTGGTGGGGGCGGCTCCGTCGCCGGCACGGTCGACCAGCACCGCGGGGGTGGGTTGGGTGGTGTGGGTGAACCACTGGTGGGAGAGACCGAGCACACGGCGGGTGTCGGTGGGCCGGTCCTGGTAGGGGCCGCCGCCGTCGCCTTCGTGGACCAGGCCGCTGATCCGGTAGGTGGAGGCGTCCTGGAGCTGGCGCAGTGCCGCTGCGGCGAGGTCGGTGCCCTGGGGTGGAGCCTGGGCCGGGGTGTGGGAGAGCCCGACCTGGGTGCGGGGCATGTGGTAGGCGATTCCGGCGGCCAGGACGGCGATGGCGGGGAGGGTGAGGGCGGTCAGCATCGCGACCAGTTTGCGGGGGGTGGGGCGCCCTCTGAGGTGCTGAGCGGTGGGGTCGCTCGGCGGGTTTGGGGGGGGTGCCTGGGGCGGGTGGCGGGAGGGCCGGGGTCGACATCGGGGCCTTCTGGTCGTGGGGTGGGACCGGACCATTGTGGCTTCCCGCCGCGCGCCAGTGGACATCGGGTGAGGCACGGCGTCCGCCGTGGGGGCGGGGCGCACCGTGCGCGAGGCGGAAGTGTCCGGGTTAGGGGCCGAAGGGGCGCTCGTGCGTGGGCGGGATGACCTGGTGGTCGCCGTTGAGCCAGGTCTGGGTGGTGGCGTTGAGGTCGTGCGGGTAGCCGGGTTCGAAGTCGGCCAGGGCGTTGATGTGTTCGATGGCCTCGGGTGGCAGGGTCACCTGGAGTGCGCCCAGGTTGTCCTTGAGTTGTTCGGTGCGGCTGGCGCCCAGGATGGGGTGGATGCGCGGGGAGCGGTGCAGGGCCCAGGCGATCGCGACCTGCGCGGGGGTGGCGTTCACCTCCTGGGCGATGCGGGTGATGGTGCGGGCGGCGCGGTGCTGGTGTTCGGTCAGGGTGGTGGGGTCCACTCGGCCGGCGGGGGCGGTGGTGTCGGTGTAGCGGCCGGAGAGGATCCCTGCGGCCAGGCCGTTGTAGGTGGTCAGGCTCAGTCCCAGGGTGCGGGCCATGGGCAGGAGTTCGCGTTCGATGTCGCGTTGGAGCGGGTTGTAGGGCACCTGGAGGGCGATGAAGGGGGTCCAGCCGTGTTGCCGGGCCAGGGTGTTGGCTTGGGCGATGACCCAGGCGGGCATGTTGGAGGCGCCCACATACAGGACCTTGCCTGCGCGTACGGCGTCGTCCAGGGCGCGCATGGTCTCTTCGAGGGGTGTGTACTCGTCCCAGGTGTGCACCCACAGAAGGTCGATGCGGTCGGTGCGCAGGCGGCGCAGGCCCTGTTCGAGGGTGTGGGTGAGGTTGCGGCGGTGGCTGCCTCCGGAGTTGGCGTCTCTCGCATCGCTGGGCAGGGTGAACTTGGTGGAGAGTACGAAGCGGTCGCGGCGGCCTTTGAGGAGTGCGCCCAGGACCTGTTCGCTGTCTTGGTAGGCCGAGGCGGTGTCGATGAGGTTGCCGCCCGCGTCCTGGTAGAGGTCGACCATGCGGCGGGCCTGGTCGGGGTTGGCGAAGGTCATGGCGCCCAGGAGGAGCTGGGACACACGTAGCCCTGAGGGGCCCAGGAGTTGGTGGCGCATCGGAGTTGTCCTTTTCGCGGTGTGGGTGTGTGGCATGGGTTTTCAGTCTGTGCCCGGTGGGTGGTGGGGAGGAAGGCCGTGGTGGGGCTGGCCCTGACAGGGCCAGGTTCGGCTGCGGGGCTGGTTCGTAGACTCGGCCCATGGATCAGAGCGGAATGGGTGCGTTCCTGCGTGAGTGCCGTGAGTCGACCCCGCCCGAGCGGGTGGGGTTGGCGGTGGGCGCGCGCCGTCGTACACCGGGGTTGCGTCGGGCGGAGCTGGCCACGTTGTCGGGGGTGAGCGTGGACTACCTGACCCGGTTGGAGCAGGGACGTGATCGCAACCCGTCGCCGCAGGTGTTGGTGGCGTTGGCTGACGCGTTGGGGTTGTCGGTGGGTGAGCGGGTGCGGTTGCGCAACCTGTCGAAGGTGGCGTCGGGTGCGGGTGCGCTGTGCCCGGGCGGGTTGCCTCCCGAGCGGGAGGTGCGGGCCGCCACGCGGGCTGTGTTGGGGCGGTTGGAGCCCGCTCCGGCGGCGCTGTTCAACCGGTTGGGTGAGACGCTCGCGTACACGAGGGGCTATGAGTGCCTGATGGGGCCGTTGGGGCTGTTGGACGTGGAGGACGACCAGCCCGCGAACCGGGTGTGGTTCGTGTTCGCTGATGATCGGGCCCGGTCGGTCTACCCGGACTGGGAGGAGGTGGCCGATGCGCGCTTGGCGGAGCTGCGGGCGGAGGCGGCCCCGCAGGATCCGCACCTGGCGCACCTGGTGGAGGAGCTGGCGATCGTGGGCGGTGCGCCCTTCACCGAGCGGATGGCGGGCCCGGAGTCGGCGCCGCAGGTGAGCGGGGTGGAGCGGCTGGCCCACCCTGAGGTGGGTGAGCTGCGCCTTTCCTATGAGCGATGGGACACCCAGGGCCAGTACCTGGTGGTGTACCTGCCCGCGGACCAGGCGTCGGAGGTGGCGTTGGAGCGGCTGACCCGCACGGGGTTGCGTGCGGTGGGCGGTGAGCACTGACCCAGGGGTGCGCGCATGTGCCTGGCCGGTGTGGGGCGACCTGAAGGTCGTTGGTGTGGGCTGTCTAGGCTGGGGTCGCCCGTGCAAACGCGTCCAGGAGGAGGGTGGCCATGGCCGCCGTCGTGGAGTCGGTCAGCAGCAGTGGTGAGCACACGTTCAGCAAACCTGTCCGAGGCAGTATCCGCCTGTTGGCCGGGTTGGGGGTGGAAGGGGACGCGCACCTGGGCACCACGGTCAAGCACCGGTCGCGGGTGGCTGTGGACCCGACCCAGCCGAACCTGCGCCAGGTGCACCTGATGCACGCCGAACTCCTGGAGGAGGTGGCCCTGGCCGGGTTCGCGGTCGCGCCGGGGCAGATGGGGGAGAACATCACCACCCGTGGGATTGATCTGTTGGGGCTCTCCCGGGGCACGGTGCTCGGCTTCGGGCGGGCGCGGGTGGAGGTCACCGGGCTGCGCAACCCGTGCGCGCAGATCGACGGGTTCTCCCAGGGGCTGCTCAAGCAGATGGTGTACCGGGACGAGCAGGGTGGGCTGGTGCGCCGGGCCGGGGTGATGGGTGTGGTGCTGGCGGGCGGGCTGGTCGAGCCGGGGATGGCGGTGACGGTGGCCGAACCGGCGGGGGCGCACGTACCCCTGGAACGGGTCTGACCGGGCCGCCTTGTGTCGGCCGGGGGTGTTGCGCACCCGGCTCTGGTCGGCTCTGTTTCGGGCCTGGGCCCGTTTCAGGTGCGTGCCTGCTCCGAACCCGGACCGGGGGTGGGCGTCCCGTTCAGGGGCGGGGGGCCTTGACGCCGTGGGTGGCGGTGTACTCCTTGGCCAGCCAGGGCGCCAGGTCTTCGACGAGTTCGTGCAGGTGGTCGGGGTCGGTGGTGGGGTGCTGGGCGGTGTGGGCCGCCGTGCGCATCTGGTCGTGGCGGTCGGGGTAATAGTGACCGAAGACGTCCGCGGCCAGGCCCAGGTCGCTCGTCCATCCGCCCCAGGAGGGCATGACCAGGGTAAAGCCGGTGCGTACCAGGCGGCGCGAGACGCCGCGGCTGAGGGTTCGGTAATCGGTGTCGCTGGTGGCCTGGGCGATGCGGGTGCGCCAGCGGGGCAGGGTCAGGTGCAGGTCGCCGTTGGTCTCGCGGGCCAGCAGGGTGGTGGGCCGGTGGTCGGGGAGCTGCTGGGCCAGGTCGGGGCCGATCAGCGGGGTGCACAGGCAGGCGAGGAAGAATCCGGCGTCGTACAGTTCCAGGTCGCTGGTCAGGTTGGGCACCGAGTCAAGGAGGATGCCGCCGCCGTCGACCTGGTCGAAGGCGGCGTCGATCTCTTCGTGGAGGGTGCGGGCCCGGGCGTGGTCGTCTCCGCCTGGGGTGGTGCGCAGGACCACCAGTGCGTCCAGGTCCGAGACGCCGGGTGTGGCGGTGCCGCGGGGGATGCTGCCGTACAGGTAGGCGCTGTGCATGCGGTCCTTGAAGGTGGGGCCCAGGCGGGTGCGCAGGGCGTCGACCACGGGGGTGAAGGCGGTGGTGACCTGGTCGAGGGAGCCTTCGCGGGTGATGGTGCCGTCGGGGTTCAGGCCCTGGGGCGGCGGTGGTGTCAGCGCTCTCATCGGGGTGGCTCCGTGTTCGGCGTCGTGGAACATCAGCTCGGGACCCAGGTTGAGTTCGGGGCGCTCCAGGACCTCGGTCAGGTCCGGGCACTGGGCCGGGGCCGCGATCTGCATGGGGGCATGCTCGCAGTGGCCCCAGACGGCTGGCAAGTGAATTTGTGCTGTTCAGGGCGTTTGCTCTGCTGCGAGGTAGTGCTGGCACCACTGCTGGTGGTGGGCGGGACTGGACCTGCAAGAGGGTGTCTGCGTCATCGTGCCGGGACGGCGGCGTCTCTAGCGTGGAATCCATCAGAAAGCCTGTTGTCTGCGGAACTTCGGGGAGAGTCATGGTCGCGGCGGGCCCATCCACCAACTCGGTCACTGACCCGCTCCGCTACGGGCGCGCTCTGGGGTACGGCGTTCGCCTGCTGGCCTGTGACGGGACCGAGGACGGTCGGATCGTGGAGGAGTTGGGGGACGCGGCCACGGCGGACCACATCGCGGTCCTGGTGCCGGGTAACGACAACTACCTGGGCAACTACTTCAACCAGAAGCGGGCCACGCGGCCGCGCGCCAACGCCCAGACGCTGCTGGCGACGATGCGTGAGGTGGCGCCGGGTGAGCGGGTGGCGGTGGTGGTGTGGGTCGGGTACCGGACCCCGCGCGGGTTCGGTGAGGCGGTCTCGCGCCGTCCGGCGTTGGAGGGGGCCCGGGATCTGGTCCGGCTGACCCGGTTCCTGCCCCGTTCGGCGCGGGTGACGTTGGTGGGGCACAGCTACGGCACGGTGGTGTGCGGTCTGGCTCTGGGGCAGGGGCGGGTCAGTGACTGTGTGGCGTTGGGCAGCCCTGGGATGGGGGTCCGCTCGCGCCAGGAGCTGGGGTTTTCGGGGAATCTGTGGGCGGCGCTGGGGCCCAGTGACTGGATCCGGTTCTTTCCTCGGGGGCATGTGGGCGAGATCGGGCACGGCCCTTCGCCGATGCGGTCCGGGTACGGGGCGCGGGTTTTCGAGACCGGTGACATTCGGGGGCACTGTTCCTACTACCGGCAGGGCAGTGAGTCGGTGCGCAACATCGCGCGGATCGCGTTGGGGCGTTATGAGGAGGTGACGCCGGTGGTGGTTGCGGCTCCGCGGCGGCCGCTCGGTGAGTTCACCGGGGAGGCGGTGGTCTCGTGAGCACCCGGGTGAGTGGCGGGCCGGTGATCGTGGCCGAGGGGCTGCGCAAGCTCTACCCGGGCGGCAAGGTCGCTTTGGACGGGGTGGACCTGGTGGTGGAGCCGGGGACGGTGCACGGGCTGCTGGGCCCCAACGGGGCTGGCAAGACCACGTCGGTGCGGGTTCTGGCCACCCTGTTGGGGTTCGACGGGGGCCGGGCCCGGGTGGCGGGCGCGGATGTGGCCACCCAGGCGCGGCTGGTGCGGTCCCGGATCGGGTTCGTGGGCCAGTACGCGGCGGTGGACGAGATCCTGAGCGGGCGGCGCAACCTGGAGATGTTCGGTCGCCTGTACCACCTGGGGCGGCGCCGCTCCAGGGAGCGGGCCGTGGAGTTGCTGGAGCGTTTCGATCTGACCGGGGCCGCTGACCGGTCGGTGCGTACCTACTCGGGTGGGATGCGCCGCCGGTTGGATCTGGCGGCCGGGTTGGTGTTGGATCCGCGGGTGTTGTTCCTGGACGAGCCCACCACCGGGTTGGATCCGCGCAGCCGCGCCGAGGTGTGGCGGGCGGTGCGTGAGCTGGTGGCGGCGGGCACCACGGTCCTGTTGACCACCCAGTACCTGGAGGAGGCCGACCGGTTGGCCGACCGGGTCTCGGTGGTGGATGCCGGTCGGGTGATCGCCGAGGGCAGCCCGGAGGAGTTGAAGGAGCGGGTGGGCGGTGGCCGGGTGGAGGTGGTGGTCGCCCGGGCCGAGGAGCTGTCGGTGGCCGCGCAGGTGCTGGGCCGGGTGTCGGGGGCGCGGCCGGAGGTGGATGTGGACGCGTTGGGTGTGCGGGTGTCGATGGGTGGGCGCGGTGCGGCGCTGACCAGGGTGGTGCGGGCGCTGGACGAGGCGGGTCTGGACGTGGAGGACATCGCGTTGCGGCGCCCCACTCTCGATGACGTGTTCTTGAGTCTGACGGGGGAGGAGAGGGCCGGTCAGCGGGGCGGTGGGGAGGATGAGGGTGTTCAGGCGGGCTCGGTCGGTGCGCTCCCCGGGCGCGGAGGGGCGGAGCCGAGGGGTTCCGGCCAGCGGGGTGCGAGTTGGCGCGGGGCGCGGGAGGAGCGGTCATGACCATCACGCCGACCAAAGCGGTGCCTGGCGGGCAGGAGGTACCCGAACTGAGCGTCCCCGAACGCGAGCCGCGGGGTCCGCGCGTGTGGGTGCGCCGTGCGGGGTGGGCGGTGGCCGATTCTACGGTGGTGGCGCGCCGCTACCTGGCACACCTGGTGTACAAGCCCGACGAGGTCATCGGCACGTTGATGATCCCGGTGCTGGCGGTGCTGCTGTTCGGGTTCGTCTTCGGGGAGGCGATGGGCGCGGCCATGGGGGTGGGCGGTGAGGACTACCGCGACTTCCTGATGCCGGGGCTGTTCGCGCTGACGATGGCGTTCGGGATCGGGAACACGACGATCGCGGTGGTCACGGATGTGGGCCGTGGTGTGGTGGACCGGTTTCGGACGCTGCCGATGGCGCCCTCGGCGCTGTTGGTGGGGCGCGGTATGGCGGATGTGGTCTCGGCCGTGGTGGACCTGGTGGTCCTGGTGGGGATGGGGTTGCTGATCGGGTGGCAGTGGCACAACGGTCCGGTGGCGGCGTTGGCCGCGCTGGGGTTGCTGTTGCTGCTGCGGTTGGCGTTCACCTGGATCGGGATCTACCTGGGGTTGCTGGTGCGCAGCCCCGAGGCGGCGATGAAGTTCTTCTCGTTGGTGTTTCCGCTGGCGATGGTGGCCGAGACGTTCGTGCCCACCGAGGTGATCCCGGGCTGGTTGGCGCCGGTGGCCGAGTGGAATCCGCTGTCGGCGACGGTGTTGGCCTGCCGTGAGCTGTTCGGCAACACCACGGTGGTGGGTGAGTCGTGGGTGGCGCAGAACGCGTTGTTGATGGCGGTGGTGTGGCCGCTGGTGCTGTTGGCGGTGTTCGTTCCGCTGGCGCTGCGCCGCTACCGGAAACTGAGCAGCTGATCGGCTGCTCAGCTGAGCGCTGGAGTGGCCGGGGCCGGGGTCTGCCAGTCCGCCAGGGGGTGGGGGTGTGCGCCCCCACCCCTTTTTTTCGTGTGAGGTGCGGTGGGGCGGATCAGGCCAGTGGAGCCTGGATCTCGGTCACCCATCCTTGCGGGTCCTCGGGTGCGGCCAGGGTGACCTCGCGGGTGTAGCCGTGGGTGTGGTGGCCGTTGTCCTCGATCCAGCGGGCCAGTTCCTGCGCGGTGGGCAGGACCTCGGCCATGGGGCCGCGGTGCACGATGGTGGCGGCCCGTTCCACGGCCGGGACCTGGACGAGGGAGAGCCCGTCGATGTCGTGGACTTCGGTGCCCACGGGCATCGAGGCGTGCACGAGGATGCCGCCTTCGGGGGCGTCCTCGTAGCGGGACAGGCCCGGGCCGACGGGGGTGACGCCCGCGGACTCCAGGCGTTGGCACAGTTCGGTGAAGAGCGGGCTGATGACCGGGCCGATGGCTTCGGGCTCGAAGGTGGCGGCGGTGCCGGTCAGCTCGGCCACGCGCACGGGCGGCAGGGGTTTGATGACGATGTCGTTGGCGGACATGGTTCCCTCGTTCTCGATGATGCGGAGCCTCGCTTCCACGCGGGCCAGGCGTGTTTCGGCCTCGGTGACGGACTGGGCCAGTTCGGCGCGGCGCAGGCGCAGCATGCCGCGCAGCTCGGTGGAGCTCAGGCGCTCGTCCAGGATCGCGCCGACCTGTTCGAGGTTGAAACCCAGGTCCTTGAGGGCGATGACGCGGTTGAGCCGGGCCAGCTGGGCCGCTTCGTAGTGGCGGTAACCGGTGATGGGGTCGGTGCGGGCCGGGCGCAGCAGGCCGATGGAGTCGTAGTGGCGCAGCATGCGTACCGAGACCCCCGCGTGTTTGGCGAACTCTCCGATGGTCAACATGGTGCTGTCCAGTACAAGGGCTGACACGGTGTCAGGGTCAAGACGGTGCCCGGGGCCGGGGCGCGGGGTGTGTCATTGGTCGCGTGCCAGGTACTGGGCGAAGGTGGTGCGGCCCACGGCCTGGTCGGGGGTCAGGTGGGCGCCGGAGCGGTAGGCGGCGAAGGTGGCCCCGGGTAGGCGCAGGGGGATCAGGCGGCGGGCGGTGCGGGTGGTGTCCAGGTAGGTGCGGGCCAGGTCGTGGAAGGACTCGACCTGGGGTCCGCCCAGGTCGGGGACGCGTCCGGCGGGTTCTTCCAGGGCCAGGCGGGCCAGGCGCAGGGCGACCTCGGCGGGGTCGATGGGCTGGACGTCGATGTCGGGGTAGGGCATCACGGGCAGGCGGCAGGCCCGGGCGCAGATGTCCTCGATGAGGGGGTGGAACTGGGTGGTGCGCAGGATGGTCACGCCCAGTCCGGAGGCGAGCAGGGCTTCCTCGACGGTGTGTTTGGTTCGGTAGTAGCCCAGGGGGATCTGGTCGCAGCCCACGATGGAGATGTAGACCAGGTGGGTGAGGCCGGTGGTGCGGGCGGCGCGGATGAGGTGGGTGGCGGCCTGGATGTCGCCGCCGGTGGGGCTGGTGGCGCAGTGCACGACGGTGTGGACGCCGGTCAGGGCCTGGGTGAGTCCCCGCCCGGTGCGCAGGTCGACGGCGTGGGCGGTGTCGGCGAGGGTGCCGGGGTGGCGGCTCAGGGTGTGTACCGGGTGGTCGGTGCGGCGTAGTTGTTCTACGAGGGGGATGCCCAGGGTTCCGGTGGCGCCGGTGACCAGGATCGTGTTCAAGTCCCCACCTCCGCGGCCGCGGTTGATGCTGGCTGTTGCTGGTGTCTGTCGGGCTTTGGTGGTCCAAGCTAGCACCCCCACAGGGTGGTTTTGGGGACTTTTGGTGGGGTTTCGTGGTGTGTCATCGCAGGTGGGCGGGATGTGGGAGCGGGTGGGGGTTCGGCACCCGGCGCGCTCGGGGCGCGGTGCGGAGTGGCAGCCCCCGAAAGACGTGGGGGACGGGGCGAGTTGTCCGGTTAGAGTGCTGGGCAGCGTCAGCGCAGTGAGCGCCGACACACAGTGGTGAGGAGCGTGCCCATGTCCGGGGTCGTCGAGGAGCTGGTGGCCGCGATCGGAACGGAACAGGTGGTCACCGACCCCGCGGTGATACGGGGCTACTCCCATGACGAGGCCGAGTGGGCGCCTTATGGGGCCGCGGCCGCGGTGGTGCGGCCCCGCCACACCGCCGACGTCGCCGAGGTGGTGCGGATCTGCGCCGAACGCGGGGTCTCGGTGGTCGGGCGCGGGGCCGGGACGGGCCTGTCGGGTGCGGCCAACGCCGGTCAGGGCTGGGTGGTGGTCTCCTTCGAACGGATGAACCGGGTGCTGGAGGTGGACCCCGTCCAGCAGACCGCCACCGTCCAGCCGGGTGTGGTCAACGACGTCCTGCGCGAGCGGGTCGCCCAGGACGGCCTGTGGTACCCGCCCGACCCCGCTTCGGCGCCGTGGTCGACGATCGGCGGGAACGTGGCCACCAACGCCGGCGGGCTGTGCTGCGTCAAGTACGGCGTCACCCGGGACTACGTGCTGGGCATGGAGGCCGTGGTGGGCACCGGTGAGGTCGTGCGGCTGGGAAGGACCACCGCCAAGGGGGTGACCGGGTACGACCTGGCCGGGCTGATGGTGGGCTCGGAGGGCACGTTGGGGCTGGTCACCGAGGTGACGTTGCGTCTGGTGCCGCTGCGCCGGGGTGTGGAGCACACCGTGGTGGGCTACTTCGACTCCCTGGTGGACGCCGGGCGCGCGGTCGCCGCTGTCTCGGCTGCGGGCATCGTGCCCTCGGCACTGGAACTCATCGACCGGTTCTGCCTGCAGGCCGTGGACGAGTGGAAGAACATGGGCCTGTCCGCCGAGGGCGAGGTGCTGCTGCTGGCCCGCAGTGACCTGCCCGGGGCTTCGGGGCAGCAGGAGGCCGAGCGGATCCTGGAGTGCTTCGAGCAGGAGAAGGCGGTCTACGCGGTGCGCTCCACCGACGCCGAGGAGGCCGAGGCGCTCTTCCAGGCGCGGCGGCTGGCCTACCCGGCGCTGGAGCGGTTGGGGCCGCTGCTGACCGAGGACGTGTGCGTGCCCAAGGCGCAGGTGCCGCACATGCTGGAGGCGATCGAGGCGGCCGGGGAGCGCTTCGACACCAAGATCGGAAACATCGCCCACGCGGGGGACGGCAACCTGCACCCCCTGTTCATCGTGCCGGCCGGGGACGAGGACGCCAAGAACCGGGCCAAGCAGGCGTTCGAGGTGATCGTGGACCAGGCCCTGGCCTTGGGTGGGACGGTCACCGGTGAGCACGGGGTGGGGCTGTTGAAGATGCGCGGCGCCGCTGACGAACTGGGACCGCGGGTGCTGGCGATGCACCGGGCGGTCAAGGGCGCGCTGGACCCCAGGGGCATCTTCAACCCGGGCAAGGTCTTCGCCGTGGACGGGTGAGAGCCGGGTCAGCTCGCGTACCCGGCGTACTCCTCCAGGCGGGCGGCGGCGGTGAGCATGGCCCGTGAGCGCTGGGTGAGTTCGGCGCCGCGCTGGGCCAGGGCGGCGTGCAGGGCCTGGCTGCCGCCGCTGGCGCGGAGTTCGTGGATGACCGGAGGGATGTCGGGCAGCGGGTAGCGGACCTGGCGCAGCAGATGAACCATCCGGGCCTCGCGCAGGTCGGCCGGGGTGTACAGGCGGTATCCGGTGGGGTGTTCGCGCTTGGGGTCGAGCAGTCCGGCGTCCTCCCACACCCGCAGGGTGGAAGTGCGCACCCCCAGGTGGTCGGCGACCTCACCGATACGCAGATCCCCGGTGGGCGCGGCGTGCGTTTGGGGGGACTGTTCGGCGACCGCCGCCAGGGCCTGGCCGGTGGCGTGCAGGGCGGTGCGCTCCTCGTGCAGGGTGTGGTGGGCGGCGTCGATCAGCGCCAGGGCCCGGGGCAGGTCGCCCGCGTGCACGGCGGCCATGATCTGGCGGGCGGTGGCACCGCCCAACCCCGCGCTCAGAGCCCGGAAGGTGAGCAGGGCCCGGCGGTGGCGTTCGGTGAAGACCCGGTAACCGGCGGGGGTGCGTGCGGTCGGGGGCAGGACGCCCTCGTCGGCGTGGTTGCGCACCTGCTGGGTGGAGATCCCGGCGGCCCGGGCCAGGTCGATGGGGCGCAGCCGATCGCGGGGCTCGTCCAACGTGTGTTCCTCCCGGGAGTGTGTGGTGGCCAGGATAGGGCGAACCGGCGCGGGCGCGGTGGTGCGCGCCGGGGTTGGCCGGGTGCGGGTTCAGCGAAGGCCCGCCTCGTAGGCCAGCAGCCCGGCCCGGGTGCGGTTGTCGCAGCCCAGTTTCTCCAGCAGGCGGGAGACGTGGCCCTTGACGGTGGCCTCGCTCAGGCAGAGCCGCCCTGCGATCTGCCCGTTGGTCATCCCCTCGCCCAGGCAGGCCAGGACCTCGGTTTCGCGTTCGGTCAGGGAGGCCACCAGGGTGGCGCGGTCCAGGCGGTGGCTCTGGGATGTGTGGGCGCTGGCGAGCAGGCGGCGGGCGGCTTCGATGGCGGCCTGGCCGTCGTGGGCCTGGTCGACGACGGTGATGTGGGGGCCCGCCCAGGTCTGGGAGGGGCCCGGGCTGAGTCAGGGGCGCAGGTGCGGCGGGAAGCCCGTCCAACGCAGGTCGGGCGGCAGGTGGTCCAGGTCGTTGAGGGTGACCAGTGACGAAGGGCTCCGGGGTGTGTAGCGGATGATCGTCAGCCCGGCGTTGGCCACTCCCACGCTCACCCACCGCCAGGGCGGGGAGTCCAGGGCCGCGGTCACCAGCCACGCCACCAGGTAGGCGTGGGTGATGACCACTTCCCGGCGTTCTTGTGAACCCTTTGCGGGACCGGTGAGGAGTTCCAGTGCCCGTTGGCCCAGTTCCGGGGAGCGTTCGGGGGCCGGGATCCGGGCCAGGAAGTCCAGGACCCCGTCGGCGTGGGCGTCGGGGACCTCGTGGCGTTGGGGTAGGTGCGGGGCGTAGTCGCCGGCCTCGGCGAGTTCGACCGGTGTCACGCCTTCCAGGTGGTCGGCGATCAGGTGTGCGGTCTGGGTGGCGCGGGGCAGGCCGCCGTGCCACAGGGCCTGGGGGGCGAACTCGCGCAGCCGGGCTCCGAGGAGTTCGGCTTGGCGGTGGCCGGTGTCGGTGAGTTTTCCGGTGGCCGGGTCGGCTTGGGCGTGGCGGGCCAGGTACAGGTGGCGGGTCGCGGGCATGTGGGCCCTTTCCGGTCGCTGAGGTGTTGCTGGGGGTGGTTCTTGGGTGCGATCCACCGTGGCGGCGGGTGGTTCGCGGTCGAATGTGCTTCGTGCTCAGCGAGGGCTACGGGGCGTTCTCGGGGTCGAAGGCGGACGTCAGGGCGGATGTACGGGTTTGCCCAGGCGGGCCTAACCCGGTTGGGCGGGCCGGAGCTGCACGGTCGGGGCGCAAGGTGTGAGTGATCGGCCCCGGGTGGGTAGGGGCGCACGTGAAAGCGGACTCATCCGGGTTCGCGTATGCGCGTAGTACCGAGCAGTACACAAGGGGGCACCATGGCTGACGCACTCACCGGACGCCGGGTGGCGATTTTGGCCGCTGACGGAGTCGAGCAGGTGGAGCTGGTTCAACCACGGCAGGCGCTGGCCGAGGCCGGGGCCCGGGTGGATCTGGTCTCGCTGCACGGCGGGCGGATCCAGGCGATGAACGGCGACATCGAACCGGCCGACCGGTTCGATGTGGACCAGGAGGTGTCCAAGGCCGGGGTCGACGACTACGACGCGCTGGTCATCCCCGGCGGCACGATCAATCCGGACAATCTGAGGTCGGACGCCGACGCGGTGGGGTTCGTGCGCGACTTCGTGGCCCAGGGCAAACCGGTCGCGGCCATCTGCCACGGCCCCTGGGTTCTGGTGGAGGCCGACGTGGTGCGCGGGCGCACCGTGACCTCCTATCCCAGTATCCGCACCGACATCCGCAACGCCGGGGGTGTGGTGGTGGAGGAGGAGGTGGTCACCGACCACGGTGTCACCACCAGCCGCAACCCCGATGACCTGCCCGCGTTCTGCGCGCGGATCGTGCGGGAGTTCG
Organism: Nocardiopsis metallicus; assembly: GCF_014201115.1. Classification (GTDB taxonomy): domain Bacteria; phylum Actinomycetota; class Actinomycetes; order Streptosporangiales; family Streptosporangiaceae; genus Nocardiopsis; species Nocardiopsis metallicus. The sequence goes on along the minus strand of NZ_JACHDO010000001.1, from coordinate 1,793,640 downwards.
CCGCCTGAGCGGTCTGAGCTGCCTGAGCTGTCCCTGGTCCGGTCTGACTCCATCCGGGCCAGGGGCCCCTCCAGCGACGGGGCCGGTCCGGTGGAGTGGGCAGTGAGCCGACAGCCGGGCTGTTGTCCCGCGTCGACCGGGGGAACGTCCGAGGGGCGGTGGACCGCGCTGTGCGATCCACCGCCCCTGGGACGTTCGCGGTTCAGTTCGGGGTCTGCTCCGACTCGGGCTCGTCGGGGTGGCGGCGCAGGTGCAGCACGGCTGCGGCCAGGCCGCCCCAGAGAACGATCATCGAGATGACCATCATGACGATGGCGCTGGTGGACATCAGTGGCCCTTCCCTTCCTGGTCGTCGTCGCTTGGGCGGGGTGCCGTGATCTTGTCGGGTTCGTCCAGCTGGGCGGGTGCTTCACCGTCGGGCTGGGCCGCGACGTGCTCGGCGTCTCGGCGGGCGATGGTGTCGGCGCGCTTCCAGGGGACGCAGGCGACGACGATGCCGAAGACGATGGCGCCGATGGCGACTCCCCAGCCGGCGACCAGGAGGAAGGCCTGAGGGTAGTCCTCGTAGGGGGAGGTCAGTTCGGCGCGCAGGCTGTCCCACATCATGAAGCCCAACAGGACGGGGGTGATACCGCCCAGGGCGATCTTCCACCACCAGTCGAGGCGGACGGAGGAGATGGCGTTGGCGTGCTTTTCGAACAGGGGGAGCCTGCGCAGGATCCAGCCGAACACGAGCACCATCACGAGACCGGCCAGCGCGATGCCGTACTGGTTGATGAAGCGGTCGAAGGTGTCGAGGAAGTACAGGCCCTGGGGTGTGGGGAAGAGCAGGACCGAGGCGAGCGCCGTGGCTCCGCCGACCAGCAGTACGGTCTGGACGCGGCCCAGGCCGGTGCGGTCCTGTACCGCGGAGACGATCACCTGGACGATGCTGATCAACGAGGACAGACCGGCGATGACCAGGCAGCCGAAGAACAGCACCCCGAAGAGCGCACCGCCCAGCGGCAGGGTGGAGATGATCTGCGGAAAGGCGACGAAGGCCAGTCCGATCCCGGCGGTGGCGACCTCGTCGACGGCCGTTCCCGCGGTGGCGGCCATGAAGCCCAGGGCCGCGAAGACGCCGATACCCGCCAGGAGTTCGAAAGAGCTGTTGGCGAAGCCCGCGACCATGGCCGACCCGGTCAGGTTGACCTTGCGGCGCAGGTAGGAGGCGTAGGTGACCATGATGGCGAAACCGATGGACAGGGAGAAGAAGATCTGCCCGTAGGCGGCGATCCACACCCCGCCGTCGAGCATGGCGCCCCAGTCCGGGGTGAACAGGGCGTTCAGGCCCGCGGTGGCCCCGTCCAGGGTGAGTGCCTGGATGACGAGCAGGACGAAGAGCACCACCAGCAGGGGGATGAAGATCTTGTTGGCCTTCTCGATGCCCTTGCGTACGCCCAGGGCCAGCACGGCCAGGACCAGGGCCCAGACGGCCACCAGGGGCCAGGCCACCCCGCTGACGAATCCGGAGACCATCCCGGGGCCGTCGCTGACCTGGAGGAAGTCGTTGAAGAAGAATCCGTCGGGGTCATCACCCCACTGCTGTCCGAGGGCGAACCAGGTGTAGCGCACGGCCCAGGCCACGATGACGGCGTAGTAGATGGCGATGACGAAGCAGATCGCTACCTGCCACCAGCCGATGGCCTCGGCCGGGCGGGAGATGCGCCGGTAGGCGAGCGGAGCCGAGGAACGGTACCGGTGTCCGATGCTGTACTCGAGGATGAGCAGCGGGATGCCCGCCGTCAACAGGGCGATGAGGTAGGGGAGGAGGAATGCCCCGCCCCCGTTGTCGTAGGCGATGTAGGGGAATCGCCAGATGTTGCCCAGTCCGACGGCCGATCCGATTGCGGCCATCAGGAATCCCGCGCGCGTCCCCCACTGCTCGCGAGGCTGTTGCCCCATGTTCAGGTCTCCTAAATCATCCCGTAGTTCGCGATCCGCACGGTAGCAGGATTTGGCCTTTTGGGCATTGTTGGGGCTGGTATGTGCGCTGTATGTCGTTTGGATTCGCGGTTTTGGTGCTGGTTTATCTAGAGGCTGCGGAGTGGGGGCGGGGTTCTGAGCGTCAAGGCGGGCTTATCAGTCACCCTCAGGTCGGCTCACCCGAGGCGCGTGCCGTGAAGGCGATCAGCTCTCGCGGTACCGACCGGGGTGGTGGTGTGGGGTTCTCGATGGTGCTCACCTGGCCGACGCTAGCCCAGGGGGACCCCGCGCGCACGCAGCCCCGCAGCAGTGGAGCCGAAGGTTCACCGGGGCATCCACTGCTTGGGGAGCACGGGTGCGCCGAAAGGGCTGGTGGCCGGTGGGTCGCGGAGCGCTAGAAGGGGTGTAGGGGGGTAGAAGTGAAAGGTGGGGTCCATCGCCGTGTACTCACCCGTGACCCACCGGGAGGAAACATGACCCATGTGCCTGTGGAGGTCGCCCCCGGTGTGCACCGCATCGGTGACGAGCTCGTGAACTTCTACCTGGTGGAGACCGCTGGAGGGCTGGTCATGGTGGATGCCGGGCTGCCCGCGCACAGCGGCCGGTTCCTAGCTTGGCGTTTAACCTGCTTGCTTGGCTCCGGGGTGCCCCGTAGTGCCCGTTTTGTTCTTCTTGGGAACCCCGTATCGGGGAGCTGGACGCTTGTTCTGGCTCCCCACCGGACGCCCCGGACCAGGCCCGCAGGATTTCGGTGCACCCCACACACACCGGCAGGTCAGCGCGAATGTACCGAAACCCCCGACGCACCCGCGCCGGACTCATCCGGTCCGCTTCCACCAGCCGATGCCAGGGCAATCTGACCTGACGCGCCAACAACCGGGCCAGACGTAGCTGGGTATAGGCCACCACGACCAGCCAGGACCACCGGTCCGCCGATCGCGGGTCCCGTAGCCGGGGTGCGTTCCACCCCAACGACTGTTTGAGGAAGCGGAAGGTGTGCTCGATGTCGAACCGGCGCAAATAAGCCCACCACATCTGACTGACCTGCTCTGAGCGCATGCCGGTGGCTGAGGACCACAACCACAACGGTTTGGGATCGCGCCGCGAGGGCAAAGCCTGCACCTGCAACAACACCAGGGTGCCCTCGATCACCGGTAGCTCACCGGGGTGCTCGGCCCAGGCTGAGCGGTGGGTCAGCCGGGGATGCATCCGATCCCAGGAGCGCGCGGTGGCACTGCCGTAGCGGCGGGTGGCAGCGGTGGTCACCGTCTCCGGCTCGGGCCAGGTATCGGGGGCGGCCATCCGTAGGGCAGCCCCGTGTTTGGGCGGGCGCCCGTTGGCTGAGATCGGTCGGTGCTCGGCTGGGCCGTAGAGCACCCGGTTGGAGGGCAACCGGCCCACCACCTGAACGGGCAGATCAGCGAGCAGATAGGCCAGACGAGGACTGTCATAGCCCGCGTCAACCACCACCACAATGTCGGGATCGCCCTGCTGGTGGTGTTCAGCCCTGATCAATCGGGCGATCAGCTGGCGGACTTGGTGGGCGGTGACGGTGGTGGGGTCCTCGTCACTGTGCAGGCGGCGCAGGTCCAGGGGCGCGGTCCAGGAGGTGGAGCCCTCTTCCAGTGCGACGATCATGGAGTAGGGCCAGCCCGGGACCATCTCGGCCTGGCCGGTGCCGCGCCCGTAGGTGTGGCACCAGGCCCGGTCAGGGCTGGTCCAGGCGTCCGGGCGCAGCCAGGGGGAGACATCGCAGGCCAACACGATGCGCCCGTGGAAGCGGGGCAGGGGCAGCGAGGCCAGGATCGATCGCAGTTGGGTGGTGTCGATGCTTCCGTGGGCCAGGGCGGCGTAGGCCGAGCCGTGGCCGCGGTGGTGTTCGGGCTCCAGGGAGAGTTGTGCCAGGTGGCGCACGGGGGTCGGGGTGCTGACCAGGGCTTCGCAGACCTCGAAGAGGGCGTCAGCACGTGTGGTCAGGCAGGCGTGGAACTGGGAGCGGAATCGGGCCAATGTCGACAGTGGCTCGACAGGGGTGTGCTGGTGCAGCAGACTCATGGTGACGGCCTTCGTTGTGATCAGGTGTGTTCGTGGTTGAAGCACATGATCACGCGAAGGCCGTTGTGCTGTCCGGGAAACAACGAAGCCCGTGACCGGGACGGTATCCGGTCACGGGCTCGAGGTTAAACGCCAAGCTAGACGCGGTCGCCTGGGTGGGGGGACGGCTGCGCGCGGTGGTACTCACCCACGCCCACCCCGACCACACCGGGCTGGCCGAGCGCGCCCGGGACAAGGGCGGGGCCCGGGTGTGGGTGCACGAGGCGGACGCGCCCATCCTCCAGGACGGTCCGACCAGCTCGGTGGTCCACGCCCCTCCCGAGCGTCGGTTGCTGTCCTACCTGGCGCGCTACCCCTCCTCGACCCGGTCGCTGATGCAGTTGGGTCATGCAGGGGCGTTCAGCTCGGACCGGGTGTGCGAGTACTCGGTCTTCGGTGACGACGAGGTGTTGGCGGAGGTTCCGGGACGGCCCAGGGTGCTGTCCGCGCCGGGGCACACCCCGGGCAGTGTGCTGGTGTCCTTCGCGGACCGGGGGGTGGTGTTCACCGGTGACGCCCTGGTCACCGAGGACCCCAGCGTCGGCTGTTCGGGGCCGCGGGTGGTGAGCCGGATGTCCACGCATGACAGCGCCCAGGCCTTGGAGTCGTTGGAGCGGTTGGTCGACCTGCCCAAGGAGACGGTGCTGTTGCCCGGTCACGGTGAGCCCTTCACCGACGGGCCCCGCGCGGCGGTGATCCGGGCCCGGGCCACGGGCGTGCGCTGAACCGCCGCACGCCCCGCTGCCCCTCTCGGATGCGGTCGGGTGTGACCGCGGCGGCCGCGTGAACAGGGTCCGCGCTCGCTGAATGTGCCTCCGGGGCCGCTGGGCGCACGTTTGGGGGAGCGCGGGCGCTCCGGTCCAGCGGTGGGACAATGCGCACCATGTCCGTACGCGAACTCGTGGTCCTGGGGACCTCCAGCGCCGTGCCCACCCGGCGGCGCAACCACAACGGCTACTTCCTGCGTTGGGGCGGCCAGGGTGTGCTGTTCGACCCGGGCGAGGGCACCCAGCGCCAGATGCGCCTGGCCGGGCTGGCCGCCAGCGACATCACCCGGATCTGTGTGACGCACTTCCACGGCGACCACAGCCTGGGGTTGCCCGGCACCATCCAGCGCATCGCCCGCGACCAGGTGCCGCACCCGGTGCGGGTGGCCTATCCCGGGGCCGGTGAGCAGTACTGGCGCCGTCTGCGCCACGCCACGTCCTTTCGCGACACCGGCGTGATCGTGCCCCAGCCCGTGGGCGGGTCGGGCGGCTGCCCGGTGGGGGAGGACGAACCCTTCACGGTCACGGCGCTGCCGCTGCGCCACTCGGTGCCCGCCTACGGGTACCGGCTCAAGGAACCGGACGGGTGGCGGATGCTGCCCGAGCGACTGCGGGAATTCGGGGTGCGCGGCCCGGACGTCTCCCGGCTCCAGCGCGAGGGGTCGGTGGAACTGGCGGACGGGCGTGTGGTGGAGTTGGCCCACTGCGCGGTTCCCCGGCCCGGTCAGGTGTTCGCCTTCGTCATGGACACCGGTGAGTGCGAGCAGGCGGTGGAACTGGCCCAGGGGGCGGACATGCTGGTCATCGAGTCGACCTACCTGGATTCGGAGGAGCACCTGGCTCGTGGGTACGGGCATCTGACCGCGCGCCAGGCCGGGCGGATCGCCGCGCGGGCGGGGGTGCGCCTGTTGGTGCTGACCCACCTGTCCGAACGCTATGAGGAGTCCGAGGAGCCGAACTTCGTGTCCCAGGCCGGTGCGGAGTTCGACGGTCCGGTGGTGTTGGCCGCTGACCTGGACCGGATTTCGGTTCCCGGGCGGCGCTGATCTGGGCTTTTGGGGCATTCTAAAAAACGTTGATCCCAGAAGAAGCATGGGTGGGTTGGCGGTATCCAACGCAGTGTTGCACTTGTGCACTGTGGAAGGCTCCTGATGCCCCCCGACCGGTCTCCACCCCTGTTCCGGTTTCCCCGGGGCAGGAGGGGGAGTCCGTCAGCGCCGTCAACGCTTTGGGCGGCGGCGTACTGGGCGCGCACACCACCAGCCCACCGGGGCTGTGGATCATCGCCCCGGTGGGCCAGCGCCCCTACCCCCCCGGCCTGCAGCGACACGGAATTCGTGGGCTCGCAGCTCTCCGCCTTCACGCTGGTCGGCGCGGACTACGAGATCGAGGCGCGCTTTCCGCCCCTGCCAGCCGGAACCCGCCGGACCAGTCTGACCACCCCCGGCACCCAGGGGATCTTCACCGCGGAGGGCTCCTACGGCTTCGCGCTGTTCTCCCCGCGCCGTGACGGCGCGTTCGTGGCCGCCGAGTTCGACCTGACCGGCAACGGCCCGGGTACCGTCAACCACCTTTACGGCGCGAACTTCGGGCAGGACGGGTCCATGGCGGCCGGTTCGGGTGGTTCGGGATCCAGGACCCGGGCAGCGCGGACGTGTACCGGTCGCTGCGGATCGGGCCCGAGGGGGACGCCACCCGCCACATGGAGCCGTTCGGCTATCCCTACCGGGGTGAGTCGGGTACGACCGACCGGGTCCAGCTGCACTTTCCGGCCCCGCCGCTGGAGGTGGACACCGTGACGTTCACGGCGGGTCCCTTCGGTGACTTCGAGGGCCTACCCCTGGAGTGAGTGCCCTGGATAGAAGGGGCGGGGGAGCTCAACTCCGTTCCAGAGCCGGTTGGTTCCCGTTCGGGGCGGGTTGTTCGGTGGCGGGGAGCACCGCGGTTTCTGGGGTTCTCGGCACGGCGGTCTGGGCGATGAAGGCTCCGGTCACGATCACCGCGGCGCCGAGGACCTGCACGGGGGTGAGCGCTTCGCCGAGCAGCACCCAGGCCAGCACGATCGCGGTGACCACCTCCAGGTAGGCCACACCTCCCGCGACCTGCGGGGAGAGCTTCTTGATCGCCGAGACCCCGGTGAAGTAGGCGATGGCGGTGCACACCAGGCCCAGCCACAGCGCGATCATCCAGCCGGGCAGGGCGAGGGCACCCAGGGGAAGCGGGTCCGCGAGCAGTCCCCAGGGCAGTGTCCAGGGCTGGGCGAGCACCCCCAGCAGGGCGGTGGCGATCAGCGCGCCGAAAGCGATCACCGCCAAGGGGTCGGTGTCCTCGCCCATGGCGTCACCGAGCAGGAAGAAGGCGGCCTGGGCGGCGGCCGCGCCCAGGGCCAGGCCGACCCCGATCGCGTCCAGGCGCATCCCCGCCCAGACCTCCAGCAGCAGGCCGAGCCCGGCCACGGCCAGGACCACGCCCACCACGGCGGCGGGGGAGACCTGGTTGCGGCGCACCACCCGCACCCACAGCAGGACCAGCACCGGGCCGAGGAACTCCAGCAGCAGCGCGATCCCCACCGGGATACGGGCGATGGCGGCGAAGTACAGGGCTTGGACACCGGCCATGGGGAACACCCCGTAGGCCAGGACCAGCAGGGGTTTTCGCTGGGCGACGCGCCAGTGCCGCGCGGCCACGGGCAGCAGGATCAGGGCGGCCCCGGCCAGGCGCAGCCAGGTCACGTGCAGGGAGTCCATCCCCGCGTCCAGCAGGGGGCGGGCGAAGACTCCCGAACCGCCGAAGGCCAGGGCGGAGGCGAGCGCGAAGACCAGCCCGGAGGGGCGGTGGCGCGCGGTGGGGGCGGACACGAACGGCACTCCAAGGGGGGGATGAGGTGAGGGGATTCCACCGAGGACAAGCCCGTCGGCTTCAAGGACCAGGCGAGCTGTGGGCATATGGCGGGCCTGCGGGGGAGGTAGGGCGGGAACCCGGGATCAGGGTTCGGGGGTCAGGTCCAGCTGGGCCCAGGCCACGTCGTGCCAGGCCCCGTGTTTGTGTCCTACCCGGCGCATGAGGCCCACGTCCTCGAAGCCCATGGCCCGGTGCAGGCCCAGGCTGGCGTCGTTGGGCAGGGTCATACAGGCGATGGCGGTGCGCATGCCGCGTGCGGCCAGGCGCGGCAGCAGTTCGGAGTACAGGGCTCGCCCCGCGCCCCGGCGGTGCCCTACCTGCCTGAGGTAGACGCTGACCTCGCAGGTCCACTGGTAGGCGGCTCGGGCACGGAAGGTCCCCCCGTAGGCGTAGCCGAGCACCCCCTGTTCGTCCTCCATGACGATCCACGCGTGCTGGAGCTGGGCCGTGGTGATGCGTTCGGCCATCTGCTGGTCCGAGGGCGGGGTCAGCTCGAAGGTGATGGAGGTGTCGGTGACGTAGGGCGCGTAGATCTGGGCGCACGCCGCGGCGTCGGCGGCCGTGGCGTCACGGATGCGTGCGTGGGGCAGCAGGGAACTCATGTTGAAGATAGTAAGCGACTGTGTCCACTATGGTGAACGCATGAGTGACCAATTGGGACCCTCCCTCGCCGTGACCCTGCAGGCTCTACGCCGTGACCGCGGGCTGAGCGGTGCAGCCCTGGCCGAGCTCTCCGGGGTCTCGCGCGCCATGATCAGCCGGATCGAGAACGGCGACGCCCAGCCCACCGCCTCCCTGCTGGGGCGCCTGTCCGGCGCCCTGGGCATCACCCTGTCCGAGCTCATCGCCCAGGCCGAGCAGGGCGATCGCCGTCTGGCCCGGCTGGAGCAGCAGCCCGTGTGGACCGATCCCGAGACCGGTTACCGCAGGCGCGCGGTCTCACCCACCGCCGGTGGCGCCCTCGAGTTGGTCGAGGTCGAGCTCCCGCCGGGCGCCCGGGTGGCCTACCCGCTGGAGGCCTACACCTTCACCCGCCACCAGATCTGGGTGCTTCAGGGCACGCTCGCCTTCCGTGAGGGATCGGTCGAGTACGTCCTGGAGCGGGGGGACTGCCTCCAGATCGGCGCGCCCGCGCCCTGCGAGTACCGCAATCCGACCGAGGAGTCCTGCCGCTACCTGGTGGCCATCACCCGCCGGGGTTAGGGGCGCAGCTTCGGGGCGGTCGGCCTTCAGCTGTCGGCCGGATCCTGGTCTTGGTGTGCGCTCTGGGCGTTCACCACGGCGGGGAGCAGGCCGGGGAAGCGCTCTTGTAGCTCCTCCTCGCGCAGTCGGCTCATGCGGGAGGTCCCCTCGTAGTACTGGCGGATGACCCCGGCCTCGCGCAGCACCCGGAAGTGGTGGGTCGAGGTGGACTTGCTCACCGGGAGGTCGAAGGCGATGCAGGCCATGTCGTCGTGGCCCAGGGAGAGCTCGTGCACGATGCGCAGCCGGATCGGATCAGCGAGCGCGCTCAGCACCGTCTCCAGCTGGATCTGGTCGGACTCGGGGTGCTCCAGTTGTCGACCCTGGGTGGTGCGTGCGCTGCTGGACATGCGGTGACCTCCGTAGGCGCGGGCTTTTCGACAATGTACGAGAGGCGCCATAGTTTGACAACCATCGTAGTACGACATGTACCGTACAAGCGGTGGTTGGCATCCCGGCCAGCCCACGTGCCCGACCCGCTATGCGAAGGACGCCGACTGTGAGCACCCTGTTCACCCCGCTGAAGCTGCGGTCACTGGAGATCCCCAACCGCGTCTGGATGGCTCCGATGTGCATGTACTCCGCACCCGAACAGGGCCCGGACATCGGAGCGCCCACGGACTTCCACCTGACCCACCTGGCCTCCCGTGCCGCGGGCGGCGCCGGACTGGTCATGGCCGAGGCCACCGGGGTGCGCCCCGACGGCCGCATCAGCCCCTGGGACCTGGGCCTGTGGAACGACACCCAGCAGGCCGCCTTCGCCCGCGTGACCGCCGCCATCCGCGCCCACGGCTCGGTCCCGGCCATCCAACTCGCCCACGCCGGACGCAAGGCCGCCACCGACAAGCCCTGGCTCGGAGGCCGCGGACTGGGCGCCGGTGAAGGCGGCTGGACCACGGTCTCCGCCAGCGCCGAACCCTTCGCAGGGCTGCCCACCCCACACGAACTCACCCGGGAGGAGATCGCCCAGCTGGTGGGCGACTTCGCCGCCTGCGCCGAACGCGCCCTGGCCGCCGGGTTCCAGGTCGCCGAGGTCCACGGCGCCCACGGCTACCTGATCAACTCCTTCCTCTCCCCAGTGGCCAACCACCGCACCGATGCCTACGGCGGTGACCTCCAGGGCCGCGTGCGCCTGGCCCTGGAGATCGTGGAGGCCGTACGAGAGGTGTGGCCCGAACACCTGCCGGTGCTCTTTCGTACCTCGGCCACCGACTGGCTCAGCGAGGACCCCGAGGACACACGCCGGGGCTGGACGGTCGAGGACACCGTTCAGCTGGCCAAGGAACTCGCTGCCCGGGGCGTGGACCTGCTCGACGTCTCCACCGGCGGCATGACCCACGACGCCCGTATCCCCGCCGAGCCCGGCTACCAGGTGCCCTTCGCCGAACGCGTGCGCGCCGAGGCAGGCATCCCCACCGCAGCCGTGGGACTCATCCTCGAACCCGACCAGGCCGAGGAGATCGTGGCCACAGGACGGGCCGACGCCACCATGCTCGGCCGCCAGCTGCTGCGCGAGCCCTACTGGCCCCACCGCGCTCGCGCCGAACTCGGGGACAGCCCTTCCTGGCCCGAGCAGTACGGCTACGCCGTGGCACGACCCGGGAAGCGCTGAGCGTTCGGTGCGGTCGGGGGACCGGCCCGTGACGGGCGCCGTGCAGCGGGGAGAGCGGTGGGAGTCAGGCGGCCAAGGCCTTGAGGAAGGCGGGGCGCTGCTCTTCCAGCCAGGCGCTGCGGCGGTCCTTGACGCGTTCCCACGCGGACCAGCCGCCCGCCTGCTCCACGATCTCGACGAAGAGCGGGTTGCCCTGCTCGAGCATGCCCTTGACGAAGGCGCGTGAGACCTCGTTGTACTGCTCGATGGCCTCCGGCAACGCCCGGCGGTCCTCGGCGGACATGCCGTAGCCCTCGGCGAGCAGGCTCAGCCGGTGCACAACGTTCGCCCCGGCGAACTCTGACTCGGCGAGCACCTCCGGGGGCAGGGTGGGTGCCACGTAGAAGGCCAGCGCGGCCAGGTCCCACACCGGGCGGCCCGGGGCGGCCAGGTCGAAGTCGATCAGGGCGTGGCCCTCACCGTCACGGAAGACCAGGTTCTCCAGACAGGGATCGTTGTGGCACAGCAGCGTGCCGCCCTCGGGGTCGCTCAGGGCGGTGGGCCAGTCCGCACCGCTGTCGAAGGAGAGGTGCGCTGCGGCGTCGTGGTAGCGGCGCAGCAGACGTGCGGAGGCGCTCACCACCCCATCCTCCGTGGCCCAGGCGGGGAAGGGCGGGACGGCCACGTCCCCCTCAACGAAGGTGAGCTCCTCGGTGCCGTCCTCGTGCAGGGCCAGCGGCCGGGGAGCCCCCTCGAACCCGCTCGCGGTCAGGGCGCTCAGGTACTCCTGCAGGGCGGGGGCATGGGGCGGGGGCATGGGGCGGGGCGGTGCGCACGACCCGGTCGCCGCGGCGCAAGACGGTGTTCATCATGCCGCCGCTGAGCGGCTGGTCCTGTTCCCGCCCCTCGGCGCCGACGACCATACCCGGTGTCCTTTTCCTCGCAAAGCCTGCGGCACCAGGAAAACCCGTGGTGCGCCAAGGCTCAACAATCTACTGTTCTGCCTGTCACCCGGGCCAGGGATTTTCGTGTCGAGGAGAAGTATGCCGCGCCGACGTTCGCCCCAGGAGAAGAAACTCCTCAGTTACAAGAAGGATCGCCGCAACAACTACGGCGAGAACGACAAGAGCTCCCGCAAGAACATCGGGCGCAACAAGCGCCGCCAGGTGCGGGTGCCACGGCGCCGGGCCACCGAGGCGCTGGCCACGCTGCGAGGCGTGGCCGACCCGGACTCGTGTGCGCGGGCCCAGGAGCGGGTCGAGGGCCGCAGGCCCACCGAACGCCACGTCTGGTCCAAATGGCCTGACGCGACCCTGGCCCAGGACGTGCTGTGGAAGCTCAAGGCGCGGGTGCGGGCCGAGGGGGGAGGACGGGGCCAACGCCCGGCGCCTGGAGCGGATCCGACGTGTTCACGCCCGTGTGCGCCGCCAGGACCCGACTGTCTGAGCCCCGCGCCCGTTGTGCGGGACTCAGACGGGTCAGCCCAGCTCGAAGTCCAAGTTGTAGGGGAAGGCCCTCTGCCCGTTGCGATAGACGAAGCTTCCCGTGCCGCGCAGCCCGGCCAGGTCGCCGGTGCCGGTGCCCTCGACGACCTCGATATGGCCGTGCACCGTCCCGTCCGCGGTGAAGGAGCCCCGTTCGGCCAGCACGAAGGTGCCCGCACGCCCGTCCAGGGTTCCGGTCACCAGCTCCAGGCCGGTGAAGGTGCCGTTGGCCTCGTCCACGTAGAGCACGGTGTACTCGCAGCTGGTGGCGGCTGCCTCGATACCACCGGAGAAGCTGTTGGTGACCGAGGCGCAGGCCAGCCTCGGATACGTCCCGGCCGGACCGGTCCCCTCTTCCTTCCATCAAATCCTCCTGAGGGGACCACCAGCTTGAGCCGGTGGGGGAATCAGGTTTCCCGCGTAACGGGACAAGGGCAGCCGAACCCCCGCCAGGCGGTCCGGCATCCACCACAGGACACAGCAAATAGACCCGTGGAACTTGTATACTGCTCTCGTGTCTGTGACTCGCAAGCCTCGCCGGTTCTCCGGTGGCGTGTACGACCTCGGACTCCACGTCGTGTGGTGCTCGAAGTACCGCCGCCCGGTCCTTGACGCACGCGTGGCACAGCGCCTGGAAGACCTCATCCGGAACAAGGCCGGTGAGCGCGGCTGGGAGATCATCACAATCGAGGTGATGCCCGACCACGTGCACCTGTTCGTCAAGCACGACCCCAAAGCATCGGCCTCATACGTCGCCAACCAGTTCAAGGGGTACACCTCGCGCGTGCTGCGTGAGGAGTTCCCCCACCTTCGGTCGAAGCTCCCCACCCTGTGGTCGTCGTCGTACTTCGCCGCATCCGTGGGAGCCCTCAGCGCCGACACCGTACAGCGCTACATCGACACCCAGTGGGAACGCCCGTGGAAGAAGGGACAGGGTAGGTGATCCGCGCGTACAAGTTCCTCCTTCGCCCCACCAAGCGCCAACAGGCATCACTTGTCGAGATGCTGCGCGACCACTGCTCTTTGTACAACGCAGCGTTGCAGGAACGCCGCGACGCCTACGCCCACCCCTCCAAGACGAAGATCAGGTACGGCGACCAGTCCGCGCAGCTCAAAGAGATCCGCTCCTTCGACCCCGAGCGCCAAGGGCGCTGGTCCTTCTCCTCCCAGCAAGCCACGCTGCGGCGCCTGGACAAAGCGTTCCAAGCGTTCTTCAGGCGGGTGAAGACCGGGCACAAGCCCGGGTACCCCCGGTTCCGTGGGGTAGGCCGGTTCGACACCGTGGTCTTTCCCAAGGACGGCGACGGATGCCGCTGGGACTCCACACCCACCGACGCGGTGACCCGCGTGCGCTTCCAGGGTGTGGGGCACGTGCGGGTCCACCGGCACCGGCCAATCAAGGGCCGGGTGAAGACGGTCAGCGTCAAGCGCGAGGGCGACCGGTGGTTCGTGGTTGTGGCCTGCGACCAGGTACCGGCCCAGCCCCTGGAACCCACGGGGCGTGTGGCCGGTATCGACATGGGTGTGGCCTCCTTCCTCACCACAAGCGAGGGTGAGCACGTCGACAACCCCCGGTTCCTCGCGCGGTCCGCTCAGAAGCTGGCCGCCGCACAGCGCGACCTGTCCGCCTTCCCCCAGCGGGTCAAGGCGAAGAACCGCACCCGCAAGCACCGTGCGGCACAGGCCCGGGTCACCCAGTTGCACGCGAAGGTGCGGCGCCAACGCGTGGACCACCACCACAAGGCGGCGCTTGACCTCATCCGCCGCTTTGACGCGATCGCACACGAACGCCTGAACATCGCGGGTATGACCAAGAAGCCCGCACCCAAGCCCGACCCCGAACAGCAAGGCGCGTTTCTTCCGAACAACGCCGCCGCCAAGGCCGGGCTGAACAAGAGCATCATGGACGCGGGTTGGGGAGTGTTCCTGGGAATCCTCGCGCACAAGGCTGAGAGCGCCGGTCGTGAGTTGACCCCGGTGGACGCCCGCAACACCTCGCGCACCTGCCCACGCCAATCGTGCGGGCATGTGAGCGCGGACAACCGCACCAGTCAAGAGAAGTTCCGTTGCGTCCGGTGCGGCTATACAGAGCACGCCGACCGGGTGGGAGCGGTCAACGTCGGTATCAGGGCCGGGCTGGTCCTTCCTGTCGCCTGAGTGGAGACAGGAGAAGCCCGCCGCTTCAGCGGCGGGAGGAGTCACCCCTGGTAGGTGATGTTGCCGGTGAGCTGAGCGGACATGGCGGTGCTCCTTCGTCGGTGTGCGCGCACGGTGCGCGCTGTCAGGAACAGCCTGGTCGCGGTACCTGACATGTTCTGTCAGGTATGTGAGACCATGCGCTCATGCGCGCTGACCGGCTTCTGTCCCTGCTGCTGCTTTTGCAGAACCGGGGGCGGATGAGTGCGCCCGAGATCGCCGCTGAACTGGAGGTTTCGGTACGCACCGTCTACCGGGACGTGGAGGCGTTGGGCGCCTCAGGGATCCCGGTCTACGCCGATCGCGGCCCCCGGGGCGGGGTTCGCGCTGGTGGAGGGCTACCGCACCCGCCTGACCGGGCTCAGCGGCACCGAGGCCCACGCACTGTTCCTGGCCGGGACCCCTGGTGCGGCCGAGGACCTGGGGTTGGGGGCGGTGCTGGCGACCGCCCAGCTCAAGCTGCGCGCCGCCCTGCCCGCGGCTCTGGCCGAACGCACCCGGGCGGTGGCCGAACGGTTCCACCTGGACGCGCCCGCCTGGTTTCGTGAGGCCGACGAGGTGCCCCATCTGGCGGCGGTCGCGGGGGCGGTGTGGGACCAGAGGGTGGTGCGCGCGCACTACCGGCGCTGGCGCGGTGAGGTGCACAGGGAGCTGTGTCCGCTGGGAGTCGTGCTCAAGGGCGGGCTCTGGTACCTGGTTGCCCAGGTCAGGGGCCCGGGGCTGAAGAGCGCGGTGGAGGGCTCGCAGGAGCGAGGGCAGGAGCCGGGGGAGACGGAAGGGACGGGGAGGCCGGTGCGCACCTACCGGGTTTCCCGGTTCCTGAAGGTTGAGGACGCCGGGGAGGTCTTCGATCGGCCCGGGGGGTTCGACCTGGCCGCGTTCTGGGAGGAGTCCTCTCGCCGTCTGGAGGCGGCTGTGCGCCAGGACGTCGCGCGGGTGCGGCTCTCGCCCCGGGCCAGCGCACTCTTGCCGATGAGGTTCGGTGCCGCGGGCACGCGCGCGTTGGAAGGTGCGGGGCCGCCGGACGCCCAGGGGTGGGTGGAAGCGGACCTGGAGGTGGAGGCCTCGACCGTCGCGGTCGGTGACCTGCTCGGGATGGGCGCGCAGGTCGAGGTCCTGGGTCCGGCGGAGCTCAGGTGGGCCCTGGCCCGGGAGGTCGCGGCTGTGGCCGAGCTCTACCCGGACTCGGTCTGATGGTGCGGGGCCCGGCGGGTTCTGCGGTTGTGCCCGCGAATGTTGGAGCCGGATGCTGGGATGTTGGGCATGAGCCGTACCTCCCCTGAACCGCTGGCCCCGCTGATCCGCCGTTGGCAGCGCGGGTGGGGGCTGGCCTCCGCTCTGGCGCCCGCCGAGGAATCCGACGGCGCCCTGCACGTGGACCTGGGCCGTCCGGGCCGAAAGACGGAGCGGATCGTGCTCGACGCCGACCAGCGCCCGGAGCGGGTTCGGGCCCTGGCCGCCCGGGTCGCCGCCGCGGCGGAGCCGGACTGGTTGACGGTCCCCACCAACAACCCGGCACGGACGGTCCGGCTGCTGGGAGAGGCCGGGCTGGTGGTGGACCCCGAGCACGAGGCGTTCATGAGCGCGGACCTGACCGCGCACCCCGTCCCCGGCGCTTCGGCGCCCTACACCGCCCGGCTGAGTGAGGAACACGTGGTTCCTGGGCGTGCGGCGGTGTTCAGAGCCCACCTGGCCGCACCCGGTGTCACGAGAGCGGCTGGCGGGATCGGGGCGTTGGTGGACACCGACCTGGTGGTCCACGCCATCAGGACCGAACCGGACCACCGCCGCCACGGACTGGGTTCGGCGGTGATGGGGGCTCTGACCGAACGGGCCCGGGAGCACGGGGCCGAGGAGGGCCTGCTGGTCTCCACAGTTCAGGGGCGCGGAATGTACTCGCGGCTGGGGTGGCGGGTACAGGCGAGTGTAGTGGTCGCACGCCGCGCGCCCTGAGTGAAAGCGGGCGGAAAATGCGCGACTCGCCTTGGCGCCGGACCCGAAAAATATGTTTACATCCTAGCAATACACTGGCGACACAAGGGGTGTCAGCCGCCGGTATGAGCCCTGAGCGGCGGCTCCTCCCCTGCTTTTTTCGACGATCGCGGCTCCCGGCACAACGAGGTGTGGGGCCCGTTCCAGCAGTGAAGAAGGGAACGCACTCGTATGCCGTTTTCCCATGGCGCCCGAGAGGACCATCACCCGGGTGTGCGCAGCGCCTACGAGCACGTGGCGCGTCGCAACCCTGACGAGCCGGAGTTCCAGCAGGCCGTACTCGAAGTGCTCGACAGCCTCTCACCGGCTCTGTCCCGGCACCCGGAGTACGCCGACGAGCGCGTCCTGGAGCGTTTGTGCGAGCCCGAGCGGCAGATCGTCTTTCGTGTGCCGTGGCGCGACGATCAGGGAAAGGTCCACGTCAACCGGGGTTTCCGGGTGGAGTTCAACAGCGCCCTGGGCCCCTACAAGGGCGGCCTGCGCTTCCACCCCAGTGTGAACCTGGGCGTGATCAAGTTCCTGGGGTTCGAGCAGACCTTCAAGAACGCCCTCACCGGCATGGGTATCGGCGGCGGCAAGGGCGGCAGCGACTTCGACCCCAAGGGGCGCTCGGCCACCGAGATCGAGCGTTTCTGCCAGTCCTTCATGACCGAACTCCACCGCCACCTGGGCGAGTACACCGACATCCCCGCGGGCGACATCGGTGTGGGCACCCGCGAGATCGGCTACCTGTTCGGGCAGTACCGGCGGCTGAGCAACCGCTGGGAGGCCGGGGTCATCACCGGCAAGGGCCTGGACTGGGGAGGTTCGGCGGTCCGCACCGAGGCCACGGGGTACGGAACGGTGATGTTCACCGAGCGGATGCTGGAGCGCAACGGCCGCGACCTGAGCGACATGCGCGTGGTGGTGTCGGGTTCGGGCAACGTGGCGATCTACGCGATCGACAAGGCCCAGCAGCTGGGCGCCACCGTGGTCGCCTGCTCTGACTCCAGCGGCTACGTGGTCGACGAGAAGGGCATCGACCTGGACCTGCTCAGGCAGGTCAAGGAGGTCGAGCGCGAGCGGATCAGCGCCTACGCCGAGCGCCGCTCCGGAGCCGAGTTCGTCGAGGGCGGCAGCGTGTGGGACGTGCCGTGCGAGGTGGCGCTGCCCTCGGCCACCCAGAACGAACTCGACACCGACGCGGCCAAGACCCTGGTGGACAACGGTGTGGTGGCGGTGGCCGAGGGCGCGAACATGCCCACCACCCCCGAGGCGGTCAAGGTGTTGCGCGAGGCCGGGGTGCTGTTCGCCCCGGGCAAGGCGGCCAACGCCGGCGGTGTGGCCACCAGTGTGCTGGAGATGCGCCAGAACGCGCGGCGTACCTCGTGGTCCTTCGACCACGCCGAGTCCGAACTGGCCCAGACCATGGCCGGGATCCACGACCGCTGCGAGGAGGCGGCCGAGCGGCACGGCGCCAAGGGCGACTACGTGCTGGGCGCCAACGTCGCCGGCTTCGAGATGGTCGCCGACGCCATGCTGGCCCAGGGGCTCATCTAGCGCGTAGGGCAGGTCGTCAGGGGCGGCCCCTGGGAACCCGGAGGGGTTCCCAGGGGCCGCCCCGCTGTTTTGCCCGATTTTCTCAGAATGTAGACCCGTTTGCCTTTTGCGGTGAAGGGGTCTTTCTTGTGGGCGCGAGAAAAGACGAGGGAAGCGGATTTAACGAAAAGTCCAGCGCCCGTCGTGAGGGTGTGGCAGTGTTCCTCATGCCCGGGCCGGGCGAACGGGTGTTCGCCTGGTCGACTGCGGCATGCCCGAAAAAGAGTTCGGGGTCGCCTTGGTGTTGACAGCACCAGTACGGCGACCCCTGACCGATCCCTGTGATCAGCAGGGATGCGGCTCACCGACTCTCCTACCCAAAACCCAGGAAGGCGGCTCGTGTTGGAGTGTAACTTCTTCCAGCCCGAAAAGCTTGCGACTTCGCAGATCCCTCTGGCGGTCTTGACCCAGCCCCTGGCGGGAAGTGTGCGATGAAGGTCGTTCGCAGCCATCATGAGGCGAATTACACCATCATCCCCAATTCCATCATCCGTGATGGTCGTCTGAGCAGGCTCGCCCGCAGCATCCTCATCGAGCTGCTCTCCAACCCCTCACACTGGCCGCACGCCACGGCGGAGAAGACGTGGGCTTGGGACCGCCAGCAGCGCGGCGACCGGGCCGATGGGCGCCTGGCCTACATGCGGGCTTTCAACGAGCTCGTCGACGCGGGATACATGTTCCGCGAGATCCAACGGCGCGGCACCGCTCTGGTCACCCTGGTGACCGTCTACGACACCCCTCGGACTCCCCGGTGCGGGCCTGACGGTTCTGGAAGGTCCGGCCGCGAAAAGTCCGGCCCTGACAGGACAAATACACGAAGTACTGATGGACGAAGGAAGGGGAACGAAGGGGGTCCGTCCGGGTCTGAAACCTCTACCCCCAAGGGCGCTGCCGCTGAGCGCCGGGACGGGTTCTGGGACTTGTTGGCACGCATCCCCGACTGGCTGCTGCTGAGCCCGGAAGCGGACCGTGCGACCTTGGGCCGCAAAGCAGTCTCGCTGTTGCGGCAGGGGTTGAGCGCCGACCAGCTGCGCGCTCTGCTCTCCTGCGTCGAAGGGCTGGGACGCCCCTTCGGAGCCCTGCTGCGGCGCATGGCCAACCTCAAGAACGCCCTGGCCTTCCTGGACGGAAAGCTGGGACGGGGTGTACACCGCCCCTGGGGCAGCTCCGCGGTCTGGCCCGAGCCGGGCCGGGGTTTCGCTGAGGGAGCGGCCGAACCCGCGCCGATGGGGCCTGACCCGAGGGGTGCGGTTGACGCGCCTCCCCGGTTCGTCGTGGACGTCAACGGGGCGGCCGTCAGGACCTGCCCTGAGCACCCCACCGTGCGCAACGTCCCCGGCGGTTGCTGTGCGCTGTGCGCAGGACCCTGCCTGAGTGAGCCGGGTCCCTGGCCCGCCAAGGCCGACCAGGCCACGCCTGGGCCGGTTTCCGGCAGGTCCTTGCAGCTGGAGGCCGGGCTGGTCCCCGTGCCCAGGACGAACGGGGTGACGTTCCTGGCGGATGCGGGGGAGAGCCCTGACGATGAGGAACTGTACCCGGATCAGCTGGAGCGTATGCACCACTCCCTGGGTCAGGGGCGGCAATCACCGCCGGTCCAGGACGATGCCGATACGGGTGCCCCAGGTGCCCCACCCGACTGGGCGAAGGTGGGGCGGGAGCCGGGTGTGGCCCGGGCCGGGGCCGCGCTGGCGCGCCAGGCCCTGGCCCGGACGGGGGTCACCACAGGTGGTGGACCTGGGGGCGGATGAGGGCGTCATAGACCTCGCGGACCTGCTGGTGGGTCTTGGCGTCCAGCGGCGGCAGCTGTGCGGCGGCGGCGTTGCCGCGGGCCTGGTCGCCGTTGCGGGCTCCGGGGATGACCACGCTGAGCCCGTCCTGGTCCAGGATCCAGCGCAGCGCGAACTGGGCCAGGGTGGCGCCCTCGGGGACCAGCGGGCGCAGCCGTTCTACGGCTTCCAGCCCGGTTTCGTAGTCCACACCGGAGAAGGTCTCGCCCTTGTCGAAGGCCTCGCCCTGGCGGTTGAAGTTGCGGTGGTCGTCCTGGCCGAAGCTGCTCTCGGCGGTGAACTTGCCCGAGAGCAGGCCGCTGGCCAGGGGCACCCGGGCGATGACGCCGACCCCGGCCGCCTTGGCCGCGGGCAGGACGCGCTCCAGGGGCTTGTGCCGGAAGGCGTTGAGGATGATCTGCACGCTGGCCACGTTGGGGCGGGCGATGGCGGCCAGGGCCTGGTCGCAGGTCTCCACCGAGACCCCGTAGGCGCGCATGCGCCCCTCGTCGACCATGGCGTCCAGGTCGTCGAAGACGGCGTCGCTGTCGATGACGGCCGAGGGCGGGCAGTGCAGCTGGACGAGGTCGATGGTGTCCACGCCCAGGTTGCGGCGCGAGTCGTCGTTCCAGGCGCGGAAGTTGCCCGAGTTGTAGTGGAAGGGCTCCTGGGCCATGCGGCGGCCCATCTTGGTGGCCACGGTCAGGTGGGGGTGGTCCTTGAGGAGTTGGCCGACCAGGCGCTCGCTGCGCCCGTCGCCGTAGACGTCGGCGGTGTCGACGAAGGTGACGCCTTCGGCCACGGCCGTGTTCAGGGCGTTCATGGCGTCGGCCTCGCTGACCTCGCCCCAGGCGGAGCCGATCTGCCAGGCGCCGAAACCGATGACGCCGACATCGGCGACGGTACCGAGTTCACGTTTGTCCATGGAGGTGATCCTAAGCCCTGTGGGACCGCTCCCAGCCAGGGCTTTCGGCCCTGGTCCGGCCTGGGCCCGCATCAGGCCGGCATCGGGGCGAGCGGGTGGTGTCAGCGGGTGGCCAGAGCGCCGCGCACCATCGCCTCGACCAGAGCGCGCACGGAGGACCTGTCGAGGAGTTCGGCCGGGCTCATGGTGAGGGTGAACAGGGCGCCGCCGTACAGGGTGATGAGGGTGCCGATCTCCTCAGGGGAGGCCCCGGTGCCCAGGTCCTCGTGCAGCTGCGCGGTGCTGGCGAAGGCGGTTTCGGTGAGCCCCGCCAGGGCGGCGGCCAGCGCGGGGCGGCGGCGCGCCTCCAGTTGGAGTTCGAAGATCGCCAGGTAGCGCTCGCGCAGGGTGGTCACCGCGGCCCACAGGGATGCGGTGAGCAGTTCCACCATGGCACGGACCATGTCCTCGCGGCCCTGGGGCGAAGCGTTGGCGGGGGCCGCCTGGGTAGCGGCCTCCGCTTCCGCGGTGACCTGGGCCGCTTCGGTCAGATGGAGGCTGACGATCCGTTCGGCGGCCGCGATGAGGAGCTTCTCGCGGTTGCGGAAGTAGTTGGTGGCGGTCCCGGCGGGCACGCCCGCGCGTGTTTCGACGGCGCGGTGGGTCAGCCCGTGTGCCCCCTGCTCGGCCAGGAGTGCGACGGCCGCGTCCGCCAGGGCACGGCGGCGTTGCGGGTTGGCGGGTGGCATGGGGCGATTATAGGACCCGAACCCTTGCCACTACTATCGTATTGAATGAGGGTGGTCGGAGTTGAACCGCCGCCTCGGGAGAAAGCGGGAAAGCCATGCGTGAACGCACAGCGGTGGTCGTCGGCGGGGGCATCGCGGGCCTGGCCAGCGCGGTGGCCCTGAGACGGGCGGGCTGGCGCACCCAGGTACTGGAGCGGCGCTCCGCCACACCCGAGGTGGGTGCGGGTTTGGCCCTGCCCCGTAACGGCGCCGTGGCGCTGAACGCCCTGGGCATCGGCGACGCCCTGATCGAGGAGACCGGCCACCGCACCCTGGGCACGGGGTTCGTGGACACACGCGGGTGCCGCATCCTGACCGTCCCCGACGACGACCCCCGAGTGCGGTGGGCCATCACCGTGTGGGGGTTCCACCGCCGACGGCTACACGAAATGCTGTACCGGGCCGCCCTGGACCAGGGCGTGGAAATGGTGGACGGGGCCCGGGTGAGGGGTGTTTCGGCAGGGCGAGCGGGAGGCGAGCCCGCTGTGGTGAGCTGGGGACGGACCGAGTCCGATCAGGCCTGGGCCGGGCAGGGCGAGAACGAGCAGGGCCAGAACGCGCGCGAGACCGAGGCGGACCTGGTGGTGGGGGCCGACGGCATGTGGAGCGCGGTACGTCAGGCCCTCCACCCCCGGGTGAGCCCCCGCTACAGCGGCAGCACCAGCTGGCGCGCCGTCGTGCCCGCCGCCGCACTGGAGGGCACCGGACTGGACGGGCGACTCGTCGAGTACTGGGGGCCGGGCTCGGAGTTCGGGCTGATGAAGGTCAACACCCACCAGGTGTACTGGTACGGGTACATCCAACAGCCCGAGCGGACGGTCTTCACCGACGAACTCGCCGCGGCGCGCGCCCACTTCGCCGACTGGGCCCCCGAGATCGTCGCCCTGCTCGGTGCCACCACCTCCGACCAGCTCATGCGCCACGACGTCCACCACCTCCCGAAGGGCCCGGAGCGCTACGCCCAGGGGCGGGTGGTGCTGGTGGGGGACGCTGCCCACGGCGCACTGCCCACGATGGGCCAGGGCGCGGCCACCGCCCTGGAGGACGGCGCCACGCTGGGCCGTCTGGCCGGACCGGCCGGTGCGGCCGACCTGGAGCGGGCCCTGGCCGAGTTCGACGCTCTGCGGCGCCCCCGCTGCCAGTCGATCGCCCGTATGGCCCGCGTCATGGCGCGGGTGGGCTGCGACCTGGGCGGTGGCTGGCGCCAGAGGTTGCGCAACTCGGCCTTTCGGCTGGTTCCGGGTCGGGCATTGGTCCGGTCGGCCTTGGGGGCGGTCCGGTGGACCCCGCCCGAGCCCTTGACCCCGGCCTGAGCGGTGGTTTCGAGCTCACAAAATCCGTTGCCCCGGATGAGCGGAGGGCCTAGGGTCGCGGCTCATGAGTGAGCCACACAACGACAGCGACCCCCGGGTCAACCCGCCCTTCATCGCCGACGAACGCGCCATGCTCGACAACTGGCTGGACTGGCACCGCCAGACCCTCGCGGTCAAGTGCCAGGGGCTGAGTGACGAACAGCTGCGTGAGCGGTCCGCGCCGCCCTCGACACTGTCCCTGCTGGGGCTGGTCCGGCACATGGCCTACGTGGAACACATGTGGTTCCGCGTCATCCTCCAGGGCCAGGAGTACAGCTCCCCGATCAAGGCCGACCACGAACCCGACGGTGACTTCCTGCACGCGGACACCGCCTCGGTCGAGGAGGCCTTCGCGCTGTGGCGGTCCGAGATCGAGCACGCCCGGCAGGTCTCGGCGGGGCTGGAACTGGACGCGGTCGGCAAGAGGCAGCGACACGGCCAGGACTGCTCGCACCGCTGGGTCCTGGTGCACATGATCGAGGAGTACGCCCGCCACAACGGCCATGCGGACCTGCTCCGTGAACGCATCGACGGGGTCACCGGGGAATAGGTCCGTGTCGCGTCGGGACCACGCAGCGGCACCTCAGTCCTTGAGGACTTCCCGGGCGATCGAGGCCAGGTCAGCGGGTGTTCCGCCCATGATGAGGGCGGCGTGCTCGGTGACGGCCTCGACCGGCCAGTCCCACCACCGGGCCCTCAGGAGCAGCGCCACGTCCCGCTGCGGGAAGCGGGTCCGGATCTGGCGGGCGGGGTTACCGCCGACCAGCGCGTAGGGCTCCACGTCCTTGGTCACGACGCTGTGCGCGGCCACGATCGCGCCGTCGCCGATGCTCACCCCCGGCATGATCGTGGCGCCGCGGCCGATCCACACGTCGTTGCCGATCCGGGTGTCCGGTGGGGCCGGGACGGACAGGTAGGTGTCCAGGGTGCGTTCGGCCCACTCCCCGCCGAACATGGTGAACGGGTAGGTCGAGGGGCCGATGGTGGGGTGGTTGCCCGCCGGCATGAGGATCGTGACCCCGGGGGCGATGGCGCTGAACCGGCCGATCACCAGGCGTTGGGGACCGTAGTTGTACAGCACGCACGCCTGCTCGAACGGGATCCCGCTGCCCTCGTCGTCGTAGTAGGTGTACTCGCCGACCTCGATCAGCTCGGAGGTGACCTGCGCCTTGAGGAAGACCACGTTGGTCAGGTCCGGGCGCGTGGTGGGGTGCAGACGGTTCGGGTCGGGGGCGGGCACGGGTCTCCTTGTGCGCTGGACTTCTTCTACACGGGGTCTCCCCGCAAGGGTTCGGGAAGCGGTTCGAGGTTAGCGACCCGGTGACCGGGCAGGTCAATCGGTTTTCGCCGCGAGTTCGTCCGCGGTTCCAGGGCCAGGGTCTTGAGGGCACAGCCAGGGCGCGGTCAGGGCACAGAGAGAGGGCCCCAGCTCCTGCTGGGGCCCGAGAAATCATTGCCATCTACCGGCTGATGCCGGTCTTCCGCTTTCCTGGATCAAGCTGGGACGGGAAAGCGGGGATCGCGGTTTGGGTGACCGTGAATCACCTTCCTCCGAACCGAGACCTGCGGCACCGGGGCGGGGTAGCGCGCACCCGGGGTTTCTGATGGCAGCGCTCCTCTCAGGCTCGCCTCAAAGCTTCGTACCACTACCGTGCTCCCGGCTCCGTCCGGTGACAACCATGCGTTGGTCAAACCTTTCTTGGTCTTCTGGGCTTTGGCCCCGCAGAGCCCAGTGCCAGGATGGCGAGGTCGCAGCCGTTCAAGTCGTGGTGGGGAGGAGTCGTCGATGGGGCCCGGTCAGAGCAGAGCCGAGGACGCGGTCGCCGGGGTACGGGCCGTGAGCGCGCAGATCATCGACCAGGACACCCGTTTGGGCGCCCGTGACGTGGTGGGCACTGCAGTGCGGGCCGCTGCCCGAGCACACCGCACCGCCACAACCAGGTTCGGCGGCGACCGGGATGTCCTGGCAGCCGCCGCCGAGGCACACCAGATCTGCGGTTGGCTCGCCTTCGACTCCGAACTCCAGGGCCTGTCCCGACGCATGAGCGTGCGAGCCCTGCACCTGGCCGGAGCGGCCGGGGACCGGCCCATGGAGCACTTCGTACTCAGCCAGCTGGCCATGCAGGACGTCCATCTGCGCCAGCCGGTCGAGGCCGCGCGGATCTGTGAGAGCGCCCTGCCCGGGGCACGGGGGAGCACGGCCACCCTGTTCACCCTGCGCGCCGCCCGCGCCGCGGCGCAGACGGGCGAACACCGCCGAGCTCGGCGCCTGATCCGCGAGACCCGCGAGCGCCACCTGGACGGTCCCCGACCAGGTGATCCGGCCTGGACCTGGTGGCTGACCGGGGCGGAGATCAGCTGGCACCACGGCATGACGCACGTCGACACCGGTTCCTGGGGTCGGGCCGCCGAACACTTCGCCGAAGCCTGTCGGCGCACACCGCAGCAGGGCCGCTCGGCCGCCGTCTACCGGGCGAGCCTGCTGTGCGCCCTTGCCAGGGCGCGCTCCTGGACGGAGGCCGAGAAGGTGCTGGTGCACGACGTTCTGCCTCACCAAGACGCGGTGGCTTCGGTACGCACCCAGCGCATGCTGAACCACGCCGCCCGCCTCCTGGCCGCAGCCCGGAAAAGACCCTCCCTGCACGAGATCGCCCGCCTACTCCACCGGCCCCCTGATCAGGGAGCCGGTCGTTGCTCAGGACGGGTCAGGGCAGGGACTTGGACAGGTCCTTGGCCACGGTGCGTTCGGGGGTGAAGCGCACCAGGCAGGCGTCGTCGGCGTAGAACTGGAAGTCCGGGTGCCAGGCGCTCTCGTCATCGCCCAGGTAGCGCCGGAGCTTGCGTCTGCTCAACACCGGGTCGAAGGGCACCACTTCGGCTCTGCCGCGCATGATCACCTGCAGGAACTCCATCCGCTCCAGGTCGCAGGTGTCCACCACCACGGCCGCGCGCGCATCGCGTTCCAGGTGCTTGGACATGACCGAGTACTCCCCGGTGATCCACCACAGAACACTCTCCTCCCACAGGAACCAGACCGGTCTGACCGTGGGCGACCCGGAGGTGTTGGTAGTAGCCACCCGGGCGACCAGGGGTTGGGCGAGGAAGGCGTCGACGTCGAAGGGGTGTGCTTGCTGGGGAGTGCTCGCGGAATCGGTCACTTTTCCACACTAGGGAGTGTGTGCCGGGGGGAGAAGGGGGTCCTCGAGTCTGTGGACAACCTCAGCCCGCGGGAATAACGCCGCTGCCCGCCTGGTTCGCCGCTCGCGGTCCAAAGCGCTCGCGGTACAGGGCCGGGCTGATGCCCGTGTGCGCCCGCACGCTCGCCCGCAGGTTGGCTCCGGTGCCCAGTCCGCTGATCCGGGCGATGGCGTCGAAGCCCATCTGGCCCGCCTCGATCAGACGGCAGGCCAGCAGCACACGCTCCGAACGCAGCCAGGCCAGCGGGGTCGTGCCGAGTTCGGCGCGGAACCGGCGGTGCAGGGTCGCCTGGCTGACCGCCACCCGAGCGGCGAGGTCGGCGACGGTGAGCGGGGTGTCCAGTCGTTCCCGGGCCCATTCCAGGAGCGGTCCGAGGGAGCTGTCCGCCGTCTTCGGGACGGCCTGTGGGACGAACTGCCGCTGGCCGCCCCTGCGGTGGCCGCTGAACACCAGCCGTCGGCTGACGGTGTTGGCCACCTCCGCGCCGTGGTCGCGGCGGATCAGGTGCAGGCCCAAGTCCAGTGCGGAGGCGCTGCCCGCGGCGGTGAGCACGTCGCCCTCGTCCACGAACAGCACGTCCTGTTCCAGGCGCACGAGCGGGTACATCCGGGAGAACAGCTCCTCGAACCGCCAATGCGTGGCCGCGCGGCGCCCGTCCAGGACCCCGGCCGCCGCCAGGGTGAACGATCCGCTGCAGAAGCTGACCAGGCGTGCGCCCCGCAGGGAGGCGCGCCGCACGGCCTCGACCACCTCGGGGGCGGGCGGCACCCAGGGGTCGGGGCGGTTGGGCACGATGACCGTCTCGGCCTCCGCCACCGCCTCCAGCCCGGCCAGACCGGACATGGTGAACATACCTAGGTGGACACGGACCTCGGGGCGCGGTGAGCACACGGTGAGTTCGTACCAAGGGCGGTCGAGTTCGGGCCGACGCAGACCGAAGAGCTCGGTGGCCACGCTCATCTCGAAGGGGTTGGACCCCTCGTCGACGATCAGCGCCACCCGGTGCGAGGATTCTTGCGGCATATGCGATTCCTAGCACTTCTCGGCGGCGGAAGCCAGCGCGAGGATGGACGCATGAGCGAACGAGCGATCAGCCTGCAAGCCGCGCTGGACACCTTCGACCAGCTGTGGAGCCCGCGCGTGGTCACCCGCGTCAACGACTACGACGTGCGGGTGGTCAAGGTCCGGGGCGAGTACATCTGGCACGCCCACGAGAACACCGACGAGTTCTTCCTGCTCCTCTCCGGTGACCTGCGGATCCGGCTCCGCGAGCACGCCGGTGCCGAGGAGCGGGCGGTCACCCTGGAACAGGGTTCGGCGTTCGTGGTCCCGCGCGGCACCGAACACCGCCCCGAGTCCGACGGCGGAGCGTCGATCCTGCTGTTCGAACCCACCGGGACCCTGACCGTCGGCGACCGGCACGGGGAGGTGCCCGACCACGTGGACGCCACCACCGGGCACGCCCTGACCTGACCCGCCCCTCAGGGGTGCCCCGGTCGACACTTGACGGTTGGCGGACGCCCTCCTCCAACGCTTCACCGGCTGGCGCTGCGATGTCGTAGGCCGTCGATACTGTTCCCCCATGAGTTTCGCTTTGACGCCGTACGTGGTCGACCTCGATGTCCTGCACGCCTCCGTCGGTTCCAACGACGACAAACTCCGCCGCATGATCGGCGGCCGGTTCAAGCAGCACCTGGACTTCGACGACTCCCAGTTCGACCACGTCACCGACGAGGGCGGACCCAGCATCCGCGACGCGATCCGCGCTGTCATCGAGGGCGGCCCCTTCGACGAGCGGTACGGGTTCATGTACGGGTACGCCTACAAGTGGATTTGCGAGTTCCACGGGCGGTTCCTGGACAACAGCGACTTCTCCCCGATGAGGGCCGGCTGGCTGGAAACCGTCGACGAGGGGCTGAAGGAGCTGGGGGTGAGCGCGGTCAGCGTCACTGGACTCAGCTACGGAGGCCCTCCCTCGCCGATCCCTTCGTCTGGCATCGAGTCCGGGTGCGGCGAGTGGAGTCTCGAGGAGTGCCAGAAGGCCCTCGAACAATGGGAGGCCGTCACGGACGAAGCCAAGTCCGACCTCGACCCCTACGTGTTGGAGGCCGCGCAGTCCGCCATGGAGTGGTGCCGTACCGCTGCCACTGTCGGGCGGGGCGTCGCCGGTTTCTTCAGCTGATGCGTCCGCGGGGCCGAGGGGAGCAGGGTGGAGCACCTCGGTCAGCTGCGCCCGTCCGCCCCCGCTCAGCAGTGCGTGCTCAGTAGTGACCGATCAGGCCGCTGGTGTGGCTGACCTGGACGGTGTGGGTCACCCAGCCTCGGCCGGTTCGCTGGTGCAGGAGGAAACCGGTGGGTTCGTGCACGTAACCCATCGGGGTCTTTGCGCTCCTGACCAGTCCGCTCTGCCGGTAGGTGCTGGGCGCGGTCGTCAGCAGGCTTGCGCCGAAGGCGCTGACGGTCGGCCGGTGCACGTGGCCCGACAGGACCCGCACGACGTTCGGGTGGCGGGCGACCACCTCCTCCAGGGCTGGGCCGTCGTCGAGGCCCATGCCGTCCAGGAAGGGGATGCCGACAGGGGCGGGCGGGTGGTGCACGCAAACGAAGACCGGGACGTGGGGGCGCTGGGCAAGGGCCGAGTCCAACCAGGCCAGCTGTTCGGCGCCCAGTTTCCCCTTGGCGGAGCCGGGGATGAGGGAGTCCAGGACGATGACGGTGAGTTCGGGGTACTCCGCGAGATAGCGGGTGTCGCCGTTCTCGCTCAGGTGCGGGCTGCTCGAGAAAGCCGAACTCAGGGCCTCGCGGTCGTCGTGGTTGCCGACGGCCAGGTGCAGGGGGAGCGGGAAGTCACCGATGACCGCGCGCAGGGCGGCGTACTCGTCAGCGCGGCCGTGATCGGTGAGGTCTCCGGTGATGACCACGCAGGTGGGTCGGGGGTCCAGGGCCAGGACCCGGCTGAGCGCCCGGTGCAGTCCCCTGGCGGGTTCGGCGCCGAGTGCGCCGGTGGTCAGGTGCGGATCGCTCAGGTGGGCGACGGCTGGTGCGACAGAGGGGGTCATGTCGGCCACGCTGCCCCAGGGCCGGGTGAACAGGCAACAGGCTTTCGGGGAACAGACCGTGCCCGAACCAGAGGCGGGTTCGGGCACGGGAGGTCTCGGACGAAGGGGAGTGGTGTTGCCGCCGCACGCTCCTGGCCGGGTCTCGCGGTCCGGGCATGGACGTTCCCTGACACGCAATTGCACCGCTGTTTCCCAGCTCGGTTGGAGGATGCAGACATCAGCAACCGCAAAGGGTGAGAACCATGTTCGCGCAGTTCATCGCAGCCAAGGTGTCGGACCGGGCGGCCTACACCGAGCACATGCGGCACTGGCACCAGGAGCAGTCCGAGCGCGCCGACGGATGGCTCATGGGCATCGGCGGCGTGACGGCAGAGGGCAAGAGCGTCATGATGGTGCTGTTCGAGTCCGAGGAGCAGGCGCGCCGCAACAGCGACCGTCCCGAGCAGAGCGACTGGTGGAGGGCGCTGCTGACCTGTCTGGAGGGGACCCCCGAGGTCATCGACAGCGCCGTGGTGGACCGCTTCGGCTCCGGGGACCTGATGCAGGCGGGGTTCGTGCAGTTCATGCGGGGCCAGGTCCAGGACCAGGGGCGGGCACGGCAGCTGTCCCAGCAGATGAACGACGACTTCATGCCGATGCGCCCCGACATCATCGGTTCCGTCTGCGTGTGGTACCCGGGCGGGTTCGTCGAGGCCGTCTGCTTCACCTCCGAGGCCGAGGCCCGGCGGGGCGAGAGCCAGCCCGTCCCCGAGGGGTTCACCGAGCTCTGGGGACAGATGGAGGCGCAGACGACCAATCTGAACTACTACGACCTGACCGCGCCGGTACTGATGAGCCGGGAGCACTCCCCGGCCTGAGCGGTCGGCCGCGCCGGGCCCTCCACGGCCGGTGCCCCGTTCAGCGCCGGGAGGGGCCGGCGCGCCACTGGTCGACGGCCGGGTTCAGGTAGTCGGCCAGGGCCGGCAGCTTCGGGACGAGTTCGAGGGTGGCGATCACCCGCAGCATCCCCACGGCGTTCACGAATGCCAGCACGTCCTCGTCGAGCTCCCGTTGACCGTTGCGGCGCGCGCCGCGGTTGTAGGCGGCCTCCAGCTCCGGGCCCAGCGCGGCCAGGTCCCACTCCACCGGGCCGTAGGAGACCAGCTCGAAGTCGGCGTAGCGGTCCCCGTCCGTGGCGGCGAAGATGTTCGCGGGCGGGGAGTCACCGTGGACGGGCTGCAGGTCGATGCCGGGGAACGCCTTCTGGAACTGCTCCTGTGAGCTGGCGATCGGCTCCAGTGCCTCCCATTCGCGGCGGGCGCGTGCCAGGTCCTGCGGGGAAATGAGGTCGGGGCTCTTCTCCAACTGGGTGAGGCCGGCTGAGAGGGAGTGCGGTTCGGCCGCGCCCAGGAACGTCAGCTGGCCGGGGTAGTCGCGCAGGGCGGCGTGCAGGGTGGCGGTGCTCTCGGCGTTGGCCGCGTAGTCGGGTTCCTTGTCGTGGTTCTCCGCCACGTACTCCCAGAAGGTGATGGAGAACCCGTCGCGCTGGACGGGTTCGCGGGGAACGAGCGGGCTGGGCGGCAGGACCGGAACGCCCTGCTCGGCCAACCACCGGGTCACGTCCAGCTCCGAACGCTGGCGTCGGGAGACGGCGTCCGGGGTCACCGAGTCGGGCAGGACGGTGGGGACGCGGGCCACCACGGGTGCGGGTTCGAGGTGCACGACCACGGAGAACAGGTCGTGCAGCAGGCGGGGCTCGGTCACCGTGAGCCCGAGCTCGCGCCCGGCCGCGACGGCGGCGGCCACCGCGGCGGAGGTGCGCTCGGCGAGCTGTTCCGGGGTGAGGAATGCGGTCATCGGATGATCATTCCACGCCCAGGAGGGCGGTGGATGCCATCTGCCGTGCCGTGTCGGCCCGGTCGAGCCAGTCACGGAGGAGCGCCCCGACCACCTCGGGCTGTTCGAGGTGCGCGTTGTGCCCGGCGGAGTCCAGGGTGACGAAGCTCCCGCGGGTGTAGTGGTTCCGCAGCGCAAGGCCGTCCTCGGACCCGACCACCTGGTCCTGGCGGCCGAAGAGGTGCAACGACGGGGCGTCGAAGGGTCCCGAAGCGTCGGCCTCCGGCGCGGGCGCTTGCGTGTAGCGCGCGCCGATCCGTTCCAGGACCTGCTGGTTCGCGCCGCGCAGGCCCGGAAGGACGAATCGCTGGAAACGCTCCAGGGCGTCGGAGGTGTGCACCACCGCCACCCCGGAGAACTCATCCCGAGCCTCACCAGCGCGCTCAAGGACATCGGCGTCGTGGAGGATGACCCGGTGCTCCGGAAGCTGGCGCAGCGTGTGGTCAGCCTGGAAGACCCCGGCGAGTGTTGCCAGGCCAAGGCACTGAGCACGAAGCGCGTGCGCGACGTGGCGGGCGATGATCGCACCGAACGAATTGCCCACGACGGCGAAGTCGCCTTCGCCGACGATCTCCCGGACTTCGGCGAGGACCGCGTCGGCGAGTTCGCCAGGAGTCCGCTCCCCGGTGTCGTCAGCGCCTTCGGCCCACGGAAGGTCCAGGTACATCCGCTTCCAGGACCGCCCCTGGAGCATGTCCTCGAGCGGGAGCAGAATCCGGTGGTCGACCCCGAACCCGTGGATGACGATGAGTGGTGTGCCTTCTCCATGAACCTGAGCGATCATCGCTCGAACCTACCGGCTGCGGCCGGTGGTGGGCTGGGGGATCGACCCACCACCGAGCAGCGCTCAGAGTCAGGAGCGGGGTGCCTCAGCAGCGACCAACCGCGCGAAGGTGGTCCACTCACTGGCCCCGACAGGGAGGAATCCCAGGTGGGGGTACTTGGAGTCACGGATAGCAGCTCCGGTGGGCAGGTCCGCGACCTCTACACAGTTCTCTCCGCCAGAGGAATAGGAGGACTTCCGGAAGGAAGGGGCCACCTGGGCGACCTCTACACAGTTGTCTCCACCGGTGGAGTAGGAGGATTTCCGGAAGTTGAGGATGGGCGCGATCTCCACGCAGTTCTCTCCGCTGGTGGAGTAGGAGGACTTGCGGAACTCCAGCAACATGTTCAGGCTCGCTTGTCGTGCTCGGCGGCGATGGAACCGATGAGGTCGAGTGACCTCTGCGGGTCCAGTGCCAGGTTCTGGACGGCGTCAAAGATCAGTGCGTGCTTGTCGAAGTAATCTTCGTCCTCAACGTACAGCGCCTCCACCACAGTAGGGATTGAGACTATGCCCGGCTCTGGACGAGGGAAATCGAACAGGGTGAAAGCACCGTCGACTGCAGGGTGAGCCCCGGATTCATCAGCGATCACTAGCAGTGTCACCTTGTAGTGCGCTGCCATCCCGATCAAGAAGCGCAGCTGTTCTGCCATGATGCTGTGCGAGCCCACAACCTTGCGTAGCGCAGGCTCATCAATGACTGCCGTCAGCTGTGGCCCTTGCGGTAGGTCCAGTACCGCTCTACGAGCCATCCGTGATTCCACTTTGCGGTCGATCTGTTCGGGCGGAACAACTTGGCTGGCCAAGGAGACAGCAGCGGCATAATCCGGCGTTTGCAGCAAGCCGGGAATGAGAACGACCTCGTATGTCCGAATTCGGACTGCTTCCGCTTCCAGGTCAGGCAGTGCCCCTGGAAAAAGGTCAGCGTATTTGTGCCAATCGCTGCGCCCGCGAGCCTCCTCGGCCAGACTGAGAAGATGCGCGCGGTCGTCACCCTCCACCCCGTAGAGGTCAAGCAGAGCCTCGATCTCGTCGCGCTTGGGGAACTTCCACTCATTGCGTTCGATGCGGGTGAGCCGAGCTCCCGAGGTCCATCCCATGCTCTTCGCCACCTCTGTGGCCGTGAGCTCTCGCGTCTCGCGCAATCTCCGGAGTGCTGCCGACAATCGACGCCGACGCACGCCTGGCGACTGGCTCGCAGTCACGTGGACCCCCGCTCTCTTTGCTGTCTGGGTGTTTCGATCGTAGACCCAGCTTGGTCTAGAAAAAATCTTTGCGCACAAGCAAAAATAGCTTGAGATCTTTGCGCGCAAGAACGATACTGAAGTCAGTCGCGCACCTCTACCTGGTGCCAACTCCTCTCTGCAAGGAGCTGACTTCATGGCGTCATCTACCGCTGCCTGCATCTCGAGCGAGGCCTACACCGAGGTCGTCCAGGTCATCCAGGGTGGTGAGCCCGACGAGGACGGCATGCCGCTGGCCGGTCTGATCTCCCCGTTCGCCTCGACCCTGCGGAACCAGCGCTGCGCCTGCACCTGCGCCCCGCTGCCCTACGGGTTCTGGGAGATGCTGGACCGCCTCAACCCCTACGGCTACAAGAGCGACATCTGGCTGCGTGTCCTCATCGCCGACGCGAAGGCGCCCCCGCTGCCCGAGGGAGCCACGCTCATCGACACCAGGCGGGTGACGTACCAGATCGCATGAGACCCAACGACCATGTGAGTCGGCGGCACCACCACGTTACGGTGGTGCCGCCCGTTCGCATGGCCGCGCCAAAGCACGGGGTTCAGGGCGGAAAACCCGTTGGCCTCAGGGGGCCGGGGAACCACAATGCCCTCATGGTTGATCGACACTTCTCCGTTCCGAACCTGGCCGAGCTGTACGACTATTTCAGCCATTGGCAGGTCTCTCCACAGGACGACTTCTACCTCGACCTCGTCATGAACTCCCGCTCCGTCCTGGACGTGGGGTGCGGTACCGGCAAGATCCTGCGGGTGGCGCGCGAGCGCGGGCACACCGGACGACTGGTGGGTCTGGACCCGGCCAACGCGATGCTGGACGTGGCCAACAAGGACCGGGACGACGTCGAGTGGACCCTGGGCGACCTGGTCTCGGGCCCCTACGACGGGGAAGCCGAACCGCTGGAGGAAGGCGGGTTCGATCTCATCTTCATGTCCGGGCACGCCTTCCAGGTGTTCCTCACCGACGACGATGTGCGCGCCAACCTGACCGCCGCTCGGCGCCTGCTGGCCGAGGACGGACGGTTCGTGTTCGAGACGCGCAACCCCGCCGCACGTGGCTGGGAGGCCTGGAGCCCCGAGCGAGTGCGCACCGTGGACGGCCCCGGCGGGCTCAAGGCGACCTGCGTGCACCGCCTGCGCGAGGTGGCGGGCGAGCTGGTCACCTTCACCTCCGACTACAGCGTCGAGGGTTGGGGCGAACCCGAGGTCATTCACAGCACCCTGCGCTTCCTGGACGCAGATCGCCTGAACGCCTTCCTCGCCGAGGCCGGGCTGGAGGTGAGCGCCCAGTACGGCTACTGGGACCGCAGCCCGCTCACCGACACCAGCACGGAGATCATCACCTTCTCCCGCGCCGCCTGATCTGTTTCCTGGGCTGTCCTCCGCCGCCGTGCTCTGGCGTGAGGTGCACGGGCCGATACAGTCCCTGTGCACAGTGCCAAAGAGAAGTGAGAAGCGAGAGGGTGGCCTCGTGGAGCCCGATAAGGGAACCGGTGACCTGATTACTCTCAAGGCCTGGGCCGAGCAGTGCGGGTACAGCCACAGTTACGTCGTTCAGGTCATGCCTCGCTACTACCCCGGTTTCCCTGCCCCCGAGCAGACCCGTCGGGGAGCCACGGCCAACGGCGGTGGGGGTGGTAGCAACCTCTATGACCCGGTCAAGCTCGAACCCTTTCGGCCCCGGGGGCCCGACCCCGTCGAGGTGGCGGAAGAACACCTGAACAAGCAGGTCACCCTCGGCGGGTTCGCCAGGTTGATCGGCGTCAACGACCGAAGCGTCACCCAGATCAAGGACCAAAGGCCCGACACCCTGCCACCCACCGCTGGCGGCTCACGGCACTGGTATCCGCGAGCCCGCTACTTCGTGCGCGACCTGCTCTTGATGTGGAACAGCCGCCCCGGACACGGATCTGGCTCGGACAAACGCCGCCCCGTCATGCCCTGGCACACCCCGACCCCTTGATCGGGTACGCCTCTTGAGGGGCCGCCCGTCGCGTGGGCTGATCTAGCCCGCCCAGGAACGGAGGGCAGGGGTCGCGACCGGTGTGCCACACCCCCCGTAGGGGCTGTCTGAACGCTCTCGCTAGGGTCATCCCGACCGGACGGCACTCGGGGTGGAAAGCGTGACATGGCAGAGCGATCGGAACCCGAGCGACCCCCGAAGCCTCCGCTGGCGCAGCGTGATCTGACCCCCGACCCAGGGTTGCCCTCGCTGCCACACCCGAGTGTGTACGTGCTGGTTCTCGCGATCTTCGCGGTTCCCCTACTGCCCTGGGCGCTGATCGCCGCGCTGGTGGCGCCGGGATTCGTCGCCGACAACGGTGTGTTCATCGACGGTGAGCCGTGGCTGTTCACGCCGCTCGGCGAGCTGGTTCCCGCATGGGTGTTCTGGGCGGTGGGCCTGGGCCTTGCGATGACCGTGGCTCTTTCCTGGGGAACGGCCGCTCGGCTTCTTACGGACGCGACCATGGGGCGTGTGCCGCGGATCGGCCCGGCGTTGACGAGGTCGCTGCAAGGGCTGCCCCTGACGCTGGGCGCTGCCGCGCTGACCGGCACGGTGCTGTATGGAGCCGACCGCGCGTTGCTGACGGTGTTCGAGGACGTCCCCGGGTTCTGGCGCTACTTCCTGGGCACGGTGTTCCTGGCCTACCTGGCACCGCTCTGGTACCCGAGCGTGTTCGCGCATGTGGGCGAGGGGACGGTGTGGGGAAGCCAGAGCTGGTCCCGCTTGCGTCAGGCAGGGCTGCTCACCGGATGGGAGTCTGTGGGCTGGGTCCTGCTCGCACCGCTGGGCGCGTTGCCTCCGGTACTCATGCTGAACCACGCGCTCTCCCTTCCGTGGGTGCTGTTCGGCTCCCTGACCGCCCTGCTGGCACTGGCCTCGGCGTTGGTCGGGTTCACCTTCGCCGCCTTGCGTACCCGGACCAGTTTTCCCGTCCCCGAACCCCTGGTGACACCGAAGGTGTGGGGCAGCACGGCCGGGGTGCTCGTGGCCTGTGTGATCCTGCCCGCCGGTGTGTACGCCCAGGCGCAACCGGACGATCGCGGGCAGGGTCCGACCATGGAACGGGAGTCGACCAACTTCAGGCTCGGTGCCTTGCCGCAGACCTTCCACCTACCGAAGGACGGGGCCTACGCCGTCGTCGGGGAGAGCCTGTTCCTCTGCGAGGACAACAGGTGCGCGGACATCGCTGACGGTGCCAGGTGGACCAGCTCGGAGGGAGGACCGACGACACCGGACCCGATCGCCGTCGGGGTGTCGGGCAACGCGGTCGTCACCGCTTCCCTGCCGGACACGCGTGGGGACGAAGGTTACGCCGACGGTTCGGTGGTGCTGGAGAACGTGTGTGTCGAGACGATGCCCTGTGCTCTCGGCGGCCCCTGGGAGTTGGAGGCGGCTGCCGAGCCGGAGGGAAGGTGGAACCTGCGGGAGCAGCCGGAGTTCGAGTCCACCGAGCGCACCTGGCAGGGGGAGACCGAGCTCTGGGGAACGGTCAGCGGCGAGCACACACTGGTGGTCGCCACCCTGCCCGTCTCCACCAGCTCCGACGATGCGCACCTGACCCTGTACGGATGCCTGACGCAGGGGTGCTCCGAACCCTTCTCCGCGGTGCTGGACGTGTTGGGGTCCCACCAGCTGAATGACCGCGAGCTCGCCCGGCGCCAGGATCCCGGTGCTCTGAGCCGGAACTACCCGGGACTGGTGGACGCGGCGATCTCCTCCGAGGGAGATCGGGTCAGCGTCACCGTCAGCGAGCCTGCGAACGGGGCTGTGACCCTGTACAGCTGCGAACTACCCGGATGCGATCAGGTTACCGAGACTGAGCTGGTCGCCGCCTCCGCCGCCAGCACGATTGAGAGCCTCGGGCAGTCCAGCGCGAACACGCACATAGGCGCTTCGGTGGAGGTGCGCCCGGACAGGACCCCGGTGGTGGTGTACCTGGACCGTACGGACGGATCGGTGCAGTTGGTGGACTGCGGCGATGGCGCGTGCTCGGACTTCACGACGATCGAGTTGTTCGGCCCCTCCTGGGAACGAACCCCGCCCGCCTTGGCCCTGGATTCGGCCGGGCTGCCGCAGATCGCGACCCATGACGTGGCCTCACGGGAGCTGGTCTACCTGGCGTGCGCGGACGCGGAATGCGCGGAGTACGAGCGGTCCGTGGTGGACAACATCCCGGTACGCCCCGGGTGGGTGGCGCTGGAACTGGATGAGCGGGACCGTCCTCACCTGGCCTGGTACCGGAATCCCGGCGGGCGCGAGGACGGCACGGTGGAGGTCGCACGCTGCGAGCAGGCCCACTGCGCGGGCTGAACCCGGCCGGACCGCGTCGTTCCAGGAACCCGCCCGGCAGCCTTCCGAGAGCCGGCGTGCCGGGGGGGCGGGCCTGGCCTCGATTGCGAACGCTGATACATGGCGCCCATGGCCGCCCCGGAGAGGTTTTCGCGCTCCTCGGGGGTGCCGTATGTGAGTGTGCGCTAGTGGTTGACCGCGTACAGGCGGGCACCCTCGCAGGGCACGCCGGGGGAGGGCTGTTCCGGGCTGGCCTCACCCATCCCGTCGGGCACACAGGCGACCGCGATGGCGATGCCGTTGTCCTGCTCGTCCGCTTCCTCGACCGGGACGGAGACCAACGGGATGGTGCCCAGGCCGGGCGGGCCACGGTGGTAGTCGGTCGCCAGGGCGGTGAAGGGGCCCTCGTCCACGGCCTCCACGTCGAGGAGGCCGCGGTGGAGGCTGCTGGTGAGCGGCGCTTCGGTGAGGTCCTCGTCGAAGGCCCGCCGGTTGCCGGTGGTCCGCTCACCGGTGTCGAAGCGGAAGATGCTGGAGGAGTTGTTTCCGCAGTTTCCGAGGACGACCTCCTGATCTGAGGCGTACTCCAGGTCCCCCTGGCAGTCGAGCAGCAGAACGCTGTCCAGGAAGTCGCCGTCCTGGGTCAGCCGGATGAGACCGCCCTCGAAGTGCAGGATCAGGTGGTCTTCGGTGGCGCTGGCCGAGCGCAGGCCGGTTCCGAGGAAACCGATCCGCTCGCGTTCCTCGGGTTCCCCTGAGGCGGCCTCCTCGTGGAGGTCCTTGGTCCACAGCAACTCACCGGTGGCGGGATCCACCATGCGCAGCAGGGTGTTCTCGGCGTACAGGAGTCCGGCGGGGGTGGCCACCGCGTGGAAGTCTCCGGTTCTGCTCCGGCTGTCGTCGGTGGGCACGGTGCCGGTCGCCGGGTGGGACAGCATGGAGTAGCCCATGAAGAAGTAGTCGCCTTCCAGCGGAAGCGACCAGCGCAGTTCACCGCCGGACTCGCATTCGGTCCGGTCGTTGGCGGCGGGGTCGTCACCGCTCGGATCTTCCATCCCGTCCGCTCCTTCGATTCCTTCGCCCGGCAAGCACAGCTGTGCTTCGTCGGGGCTGATCTCGGAGCTGGTGGGGGAGTATCCGTGCTCCTCCAGGTAAATGACCCCCGAATCGGGGCGGGGGCCAGCGGCGGGAGCGTCCTCGGGAAGCACCGAGCAGGCGGTGGCGGTCAGGACGGAAAGGGCCAGCAGTACGCAGGGGAGTGGAGAGGGACGGGGCATGCGAGGCAGAATATCCATGCCGGTTCGCCGTCCGGCCTTCGGGAGGAGGTGCCCGTGTTCTTCTTCTACAACAGCCGCTGGGGCTGTGTGACGTCCCTGCTGGT
The DNA here is from genome assembly GCF_014201115.1 of Nocardiopsis metallicus. Lineage (GTDB taxonomy): Bacteria > Actinomycetota > Actinomycetes > Streptosporangiales > Streptosporangiaceae > Nocardiopsis > Nocardiopsis metallicus. Next base: position 1,755,149 of record NZ_JACHDO010000001.1, on the reverse strand, counting down.
CTCGGCAGCTGTGACCTTGCTGCTGCTGTACCTGCTGGGCTGGATCTGACTCGGCCCGGCCCCAGGAGCCCCTCCCTAGGGATCTTCCTGGCGAAGGCGCTCATCCCGGGACCCCGGGGAGTCCGTCGATGCTGGCGGCGTTGCGTTCGCGCCAGTAGTCGTCGAAGTACTGCGGGTCGCGGCGCTCCTGGGCGCGGTCCAGGATGTCGCGGTCACCACGCAGGTCCATCAGAGGCACGGACCACCCGCAGGAGTCCGAGATCCGTTGGACGTCCACGACGATCACCGAGCGCTGGCCGAGGGTGCGCTCCTTGGTGAAGTGTGCGCGCAGTTCGGCGAACTCGGGGTCGGCGGGCAGGACGGCGCGGCCGCGACTGTGCAGGCGGACGATGTTGGGCGGCCCCTCGAAGGCGCAGAACATCAGCACGACGCGGCCGTTCTCGCGTAGGTGGGCGATGGTCTCGGTGCCCGATCCGGTGTAGTCGAGGTAGGCCACGCGGTGCGGGTCCAGGACGGCGAAAGTGCCGCCCATGCCCTTGGGGGAGACGTTGACGTGGCCGTCGGCATCCAGGGGCGCGGTGCCGACGAAGAACACCGGTTGGTCCAGGAGGAACCGTTCCAGTCGGGGTTCGATGGAGTCGTGGATCTTTCCCATGGCGGTCAGTCTGGCACGCGGGTCTTCCCCGGGCCCAGGGCTTATTCGTCCGCGCGCTCCGTTCACCCGCCCGCTGCTGCGGTGTCGATGCGGTGCTGCACGCCGTCCAGCAGGGCGTCGAGGCCGAACTGGAAGGACTCCCAGGCCTCCCGTTCGAGGTAGGGCTGCTCGGGGTCGGTGTTGTCGAAGGCTCCGCTCGCGGACATCAGGGTCAGGGTGGGAAAGCGCTCGGCGAAGTCGTCGGCGGCCTCCTCCAGCTGGGCGGAGCGGGCGTACCACCACTCGTCCTCGGGCACTCCGGTGACGGTTTCGGACTGGCGGGCCTCGGCGGCGGTGCGGACCATGCCGCGGAGCAGGTTGAGGATGCTGCCGTAGGCGCCGCTGATGGCCTTGGGCGGTAGTCCGGCGCGGTGCAGCACCGTGGCCAGGGACTCGTAGAGCCGGTACTCGTTGGGGCCCAGCACCGGGCGGGCCTGGGAGATCTCCAGGTGCCAGGGGTGGCGCAGGTAGAAGCGCCACAGGTCGCCGGCCTGGGCCAGGACCTGTTCGCGCCATCCGGTCTTGTCGGTGGCGGTCTCTAGGCTCGGGGTGTGGGGCGACGGTTCCTCCCACTCGCGGACCAGTTCGGCGAGGGCGTGGTCGTACATGAGGTCGATGAGTTCGTTCTTGCTGGCCACGTAGGTGTACAGGGACATGGCGGTACGGCCCAGGCGTTCGCCCACGGCGCGCATGGACAGGGCCTGCATGCCCTCGGTGTCGGCGACCCCGATGGCGGTCTCCACGACCAGGTCCACGCTCAGCTGCGATTTGGGGCCGGGTCCGGTGCGTTCGGCCGCTTCGCCGTCGCGCCACAGCAGGGCCATGGAGCGGCGCGGGTCACCCTGCCCGGCGTAGATCACCACTTGCATCTCCTTACGGAATAAACTAATGTTCGCTGGCTGTTAGTTTACCGCATAAGGATTTCTTCGGACCCTGAGGAGCAGCTTGTCTTCCGAATCCACCACCACGGCGGACACCCACGACACCATCCAGGTCCGCGGGGCCAGGGAGAACAACCTCGACAACGTCTCCGTCGACATCCCCAAGCGGAGGCTGAGCGTCTTCACCGGGCTGTCCGGCTCCGGTAAGTCCTCGCTGGTCTTCGGTACGATCGCCGCCGAGTCCCAGCGGCTCATCAACGAGACCTATACGGCTTTCCTGCAGTCCTTCATGCCCAGCGTGGGCCGCCCCGACGTGGACTCGCTGCGCAACCTCAGCGCGGCGATCATCGTGGACCAGGAGCGCATGGGCGCCAACTCGCGCTCCACGGTCGGCACCGCCACCGACGCCCACGCCATGCTGCGCATCGTCTACAGCCGGGCGGGCACCCCGCGCCTGGAGCCCTCCAGCGCCTTCAGCTTCAACAACTCCGAGGGCATGTGCCCCGAGTGCGAGGGCCTGGGCCGCACCAACCAGGTCGACCTCGCAGAGCTCTACGACCGCGACCTGTCCCTGAACGAGGGCGCCATCACCGTCCCCGGGTTCGCGGTGGACAGCTGGTACTGGCAGATCTTCGCGAACTCGGGGCTGCTGGACGCGGACAAGAAGCTGCGCGACTACACCGACCAGGAGTGGCAGGACTTCCTGCACAAGCCGATCACCAAGGTCAAGGTCGGCACCAGCAACCTGACCTACGAGGGCCTGGTCCCCAAGATCAAGCGGACCTACCTGGCCAAGGACCGCGAGAAGATGCAGTCCGCCATCCGCGCCTTCGTGGACCGGGCCGTGGTCTTCTCGGTCTGCCCCGAGTGCGCGGGCACCAGGCTCAACGCCGCCGCCCGGGAGGTCAAGGTCAACGGGCGCACCATCACCGAGTGCGCCTCCATGCAGATCAGCGATCTGGCCGAGTTCGTCCGCGAGATCGACGAAGCGGCCGTCAAACCGCTCGTGGACACCCTCGGCCACACCCTGGAATCGCTGGTGGAGGTGGGGCTGGGCTACCTCAGCCTGGACCGGGAGTCGGGCACGCTGTCCGGCGGTGAGGCCCAGCGGGTCAAGATGGTGCGTCACCTGGGCTCCAGCCTCAGCGACGTCACCTACGTCTTCGACGAGCCCACGGTAGGCCTGCACCCGCACGACATCGAGCGGATGAACAACCTCCTGCTCAGCCTGCGCGACAAGGGCAACACCGTGCTGGTGGTCGAGCACAAGCCCGAGACCATCGCCATCGCCGACCACGTCGTGGACTTGGGCCCGGGCGCCGGACCCACCGGGGGCACCGTCACCTACACCGGCGACGTGGCCGGGCTGCGCGCCTCGGGCACCCTCACCGGCGACCACCTGGACCACCGGGCCCGGCTGCGGGAGAGCGTGCGCACCCCCAGCGGGACCATCCCCATCCGCGGGGCCAGCACCCACAACCTCCAGGACGTGTCCGTGGACATCCCCCTGGGCGTGCTGACCGTGGTCACCGGGGTGGCGGGTTCAGGCAAGAGCTCGCTCATCCACGGGGCGCTGCCCGGCCGCGAGGGCGTCGTGGTCGTCGACCAGTCCGCCATCCGGGGTTCGCGCCGCTCCAACCCGGCCACCTACACCGGGCTGCTGGACCCGGTCCGCACCGCCTTCGCCCGTGCCAACAAGGTGAAGCCCTCCCTGTTCAGCGCGAACTCCGAGGGGGCGTGCCCCGAGTGCAAGGGCGCCGGGGTGATCTACACCGACCTGGCCATGATGGCCGGGGTCGCCTCCACCTGCGAGCAGTGCGAGGGGCGCCGGTTCAAGACCGAGGTGCTCGAACACAAGCTGCGCGGCAAGGACATCAGCCAGGTCCTGGCCATGTCCATGGTGGAGGCGCGCGACTTCTTCACCTCCGGCCAGGCCCGCACCATCCTGGACCGGATGTACGACGTCGGCCTGGGCTACCTGGGGCTGGGCCAGCCGCTGACGACTCTGTCCGGCGGTGAGCGCCAGCGCCTGAAGCTGGCCATCTCCATGGCCAAGAAGGGCGCGGTGTACGTGCTGGACGAGCCCACCACCGGCCTGCACCTGGCCGACGTGGACCGGCTGCTGGCGCTGCTGGACCGGCTGGTGCGGGACGGTAACACGGTGGTGGTGATCGAGCACCACCAGGCGGTCATGGCCCACGCCGACCACCTGATCGACCTGGGCCCGGGCGCCGGACACGACGGCGGCCGGGTGGTCTTCGAGGGCACCCCGGCCGAACTGGTGGAGCGGGGCCAGACCCTGACCGCCCGCCACCTGCGCACCTACCTGGGGCTGTAGGAGTCAGGCGCCAGGACCAACGCGTAGGGCGAAGGGGGCCCGCCTTCCGGAGAAGTCTCCGGAAGGCGGGCCCGTCCGTTTTCGCGAGTGCGGACCGCGACCCGGGTCAGGAGGCCGCGGGCACGGCCTTGCGGGCGCGGGCGATGGTGTAGTGCAGGGCACCGCCCAGCAGCGCTCCGAAGATCCACACGAACCCGGACCAGGCCTGCAGCGCGGGCAGCCACACCGCGGTCACCGAGAAGACCGAGGCCAGGCAGAAGGCGGACAGCGCACGCAGGTTCCAGCCCTTGGTGAAGTAGTACTCGGAGCCGGGCGCGGCCGAGTACAGGGCGTCCAGGTTCAGGCGCTGGCGTCGCAGCAGGTAGTGGTCGGCGACGATGATGCCGTAGAGCGGGGCCAGGACCGCACCGAGGGTGTCGACGAAGGAGGCGATACCGATGTTGTCGATGTAGGCGACCCACAGGGCGCCCACGACGAAGCCGACGGCCGCGGTGATGAGCCCCCCAGTGCGGGCGCTGATGACCGAGGGGGCCAGGTTGGCCAGCCCGTAGGCGGGCGGGATGAAGTTGGCGACCAGGTTGATGCCCACGGTGGCGAGGAAGAAGGTCAGCGCCGCCACGACGGTCAGCCAGATGTTGTCCACGCGCGCGACGATGTCGGCCGGGTTGGTCAGCGCCTCCCCGTACAGCACCGAGCTTCCCGCGGTGATGACCAGGGTGAGGAAGGAGAACACGGCCAGGCTGACCGGCAGACCCCACAGGTTGCCCCGGCGCATGGACCGCTCGGAGCGGGCGAACCGGGAGAAGTCACCGTAGTTGACGACCACCGCCGCGAAGTAGGCGACCATCGTGCCCACGACCGCGGAGAAGGCCGCCAGGGAGCCGCCCGGGTAGTCCCCGCCCCCGGCGAACACCGTTCCCAACTCGGAGAACAGGTCGCTGCCGGCCATCACCCACAGGGCGGTCATCATCGCGATCATGACCGCGTACACGGCCGGTCCGGCCCAGTTCAGGAAGACACCGATCCATTTGATGCCCAGGCTGAACAGCGCCAACTGGATGGTGGCGACGATGGCGTAGGAGATCCAGCCCACCACTGACAGTCCGAGGAAGGCCCCCTGGGTGTGTCAAGTTAAGGGTGTAACTGTTGTTCTTGGTCAGCGGCGTGTCGCGGTCAACCGGCCATCAAAGGTCAGATCGAACGCGTTCAGCGCCTTCTTCCAGCGCGCGCTCCACTTGGCCCGCCCGGTCCCCTTCGGATCCAGAGCCATCAACGCCATGTAGACGCACTTGAGCGCGGCCTGCTCGTTGGGGAAGTGCCCCCGAGCCTTGACCGCGCGGCGGATCCGGGCGTTGATCGACTCGATCGCGTTCGTGGTGCAGATGATCTTGCGGATCTCCACATCGAAGGCCAGGAACGGCACCATCTCCGCCCAGGCGTTCTCCCACAACCGCACGATCGCCGGGTACTTGTCCCCCCACTCGGAGCAGAACTCGGAGAACCGCTCCAGAGCGGCCTCCTCGGTGGCGGCGGTGTAGACGGGCTTGAGCGCCTTGGCGACCTTCTCCCAGTCGGCCCGGGAGGCGTAGCGGAAGCTGTTGCGCAGCAGGTGCACGATGCAGGTCTGCACCACCGTGCGCGGCCACACCGACTCCACCGCCTCGCTCATGCCCTTGATCCCGTCGGCCACGAGCATGAGCACGTCGGCCACACCACGGTTCTTGAGTTCGGTGAACACGTGCGCCCAGTACTTGGCGCCCTCGTTCCCATCGCCGGCCCACAGACCGAGGATGTCGCGCTCACCCTCGGCCGTGACGCCGAGCACGACGTAGATGGGCCGGTTGGCGACCTGGCCATCGCGGATCTTGACGTTGATGGCGTCCACGAACAGCACCGGGTAGACCTGGTCCAGGGGCCGGTTCTGCCACTCGGCCATGCGCTCCATGGCCGCCTCGGTGATGTTGGAGATGGTCTGCTTGGACACGTTGGCGTCGTAGACCTCGGCCAGGTGGGCGCAGATCTCGCCGTGGGTCAGGCCGCGGGCTGAGAGTGAGAGGACGATGCCGTTGACCCCGTTCAACCGCCTCTGGCGCTTGCGGACGATCTGGGGCTCGAAGGAGCCGTCGCGGTCGCGGGGCACGTCGAGCTCGACGGGTCCGGCCTCGGTGGTCAGGGTCTTGGACCGGGTGCCGTTGCGGGTGTTGCCGCCGGGCTCGGTGGAGCGTTCGTGCTTGGCGTAGCCCAGGTGGGTGTCCATCTCGGCGGCCAGGACGTTCTCCAGGGCGGTCTTGGTCAGGCGGGCCAGTAGCCCGTTCTCGCCGACCAGCTCGATGCCCTCGGCCTCGGCCTTGGTCTTCAGTTCCTGGACGAACTCTTCGTCCGACCTGCCAGTATCGGCCTTGACCTGCGTCTTGTCACTCATGGTGCACTCCTACCCCCTTGGAGTTACACCCCTACCTTTACACTCCCGGCCCCCTCGGGTCCGGGGCCGAACAGGGCGGTGATGAGCAGGGCCACGGCCGTGGAGGCGAAGTAGGTCTGCGCCCCGTACCAGAACATGGCGGTGACGCCGCGGATGAGTGTGGGGAACTGGGTGCCGTGCACGCCCATGCTGGCCCGTGCCATGACGGCGTAGGGGATGCCGTAGCGCACGCTCGGCCGGCCCACGAGGTCGCACAGGAACATCACGATGAGTCCGGCCAGGACGATCCCGGCGAAGACCGCCCAGCCGTTGAGCCCGTAGGAGATGAAGAGCGTGGCGGCCAGGGTGTAGCCGAACAGGCTCTGGATGTCGTTGGTCCACACGTTGAAGATCTCGAACGCGCCCCAACTGCGCTTCTTCGCGGGGACGGGGGCGAGGTCGTCGTTGTACAGGGAGGGGTCGGGGGAGTGGACGGTCAGCTCGTCGGTGCGGGTCGCCTCGTGTGCGGGTTCGCCGCTGGGCGCGGGTCGGGATCGCGGAGTGCTGCTCATGGGGTCCTCACGCAGGGCTCGGGAAGGGTCGGGTCGGGGGTCAGATGTCGGCGCGGTCGCCCTTGCCGGGCAGCTCGTCCACAGTGCGGCGGCTGAAGGTGCGCGTTTCGGCGTCGTAGACCCAGCTGCGGCCCACGCTGGTGGCCAGGTAGGTGTCTCCGGGGTCGTCGATCTCGGCTTGGGGGTGGCGGCGCAGGATCCAGGTGCGCATCAGTAGCAGGTAGGCCGCGAAGGCGACCGGGAAGCCGATGACGTAGGCGTAGTCGGGCTGCCACAGGGCCGCGCCCGAGGCGCCGAACCAGGCGATCAGCGCGGCCGGGTTGAACCCGCTCGCGTACCGGTACTGGCCCTGCGGGTCGTACAGCGCGGGCACGTTCAGTCGGCGGCGGCGCAGCACGTAGTAGTCGCAGACCATGATTCCGGCGATGGCCGCGATGAAGCCGCCGTAGTAGCTCAGGAACGTGAACAGGTTGTCCTGCAGCAGCCAGGGCATGACGGCGGTGCCCACGACTCCGGCCAGCACCACGCCCGAGCGGTAGGACAGGTGGGGCGCGGCGGCGTTGACGAAGTTGAGCGCGGCGGGCACCACGTTGGCGGCTGTGTTGGTGGACCACTGCGCGAGGATGATCATCACCAGCAGGATCCCGAGCACGAAGCCGGTGCTCTGGCCCTGGATGACGTCGATGGGGTTCCAGTCGCCGGTGACGATGAAGGACACCGCGCCGATGAAGGAGATCCAGGCCTGCATCAGGGGCAGGGCCACGAACTGGGCGACCAGGACGTTGCGGTTGCGGCGTAGGAAGCGGCGCTCCCCGGGCACAGTGCGGATGAAGCGGGTGATACTCGGGATGTCCACGGCCAGCGGCGCCCAGACCACCATGTTGATCAGGAAGAACGCCACCAGGGACAGGTCGCCGCCGGAGGCGAAGGTCCAGATGTTGGAGCCCTCCAGGTCCGCGATGCCGTCCAGGGTGTAGTACATCCAGAGCGAGACGGCCAGGATGCACGGGGCCGCGACGGAGGCCAGGCGCTCGATCGCCTTGATGCCCAGGGCGACGTTGACGATCTGCACCACCAGGAACAACGCGTACCACAGGGGCCAGGAGGCGAACCCGGTCCAGTACTCGACCAGGCCGTTGATGGCCAGTGCTCCGAGGTAGGTCTGGATGCCGAACCAGCAGGCGGCCACGATCCCGCGGGAGACCGAGGGGACGTGGGTGCCCACGGTGCCGAACGGGGCGCGCAGGAACACCGCGAAGGACAGGCCGTGTTCGGTGCCGATGTCCGCGGTCAGGGTCATGATCACGGAAAGGGTCATGGTGGCGGCGAGCACGATGAGCATCACCGTGGGCAGGGAGAGGCCTCCCTCCACGCCGTTGGCACCGTACTGGAAGGTCACGATGACGATGGCCAGCCCCACCCAGATCCAGACGAAGCCCAGCAGGGAGATGGGGCGCTGGTTGAGCCAGGTGGGCAGGATCGACTCTTCGAGCAGGTGGTTGGCGGGCGGTGACGAGCTGCCGCGTCGGGGGGTGGAGGCATCCATGGGCCTGTGCTCCTCCGGGAGAGTACGGGTCAGGGGCGGGTTTCGGTGGTGGCGGGCGCTCTGCGGGGGCTCCGTGCTTCGAGTCCGGGGCTCAGCGGCCAGTGGGTGACGGGTTTGGGACGCGGTGTGGCGAAGGTGCGGACCTTGCTGGTGGTCAGGCCGAGTCCGACCAGGGACTCGGCCAGGGCGACGGCGCTGGTGAGACCGTCCACGACCGGGGCTCCGGCGGTGTCCTCTGGGGTCAGCTCCATCCCGGCCATGCCGCCGCAGCCGAGTACGACGACCTCGGCGCCGTCCTGTTCGACTGCGAGTCTGGCCTGGCGGGCGACGGCCTCCGCCGCTGCGGTGGGGTCGCTCTCCAGTTCCAGGACGCCCAGGCCGCTGGCGCGCACCGAGGCGCATCGGGTGCGCAGCCCGGCCAGGGTGAGGCGGTCCCTGATCATGGGCACGGTACGGTCCAGGCTGGTGACCACCGAGTAGCGGTGGCCGAGGAGGCAGGCGGTGTGCGCCGCGGCCTCGGTGATGTCGATGACGGGGGTCGGGCAGAGCTCCTGGAGCCCTTCTTTGCCGTGGTCGCCGAAGCCCGCCTGGATGACGGCGTCGTAGGGGCGGTCGTAGGTCATGACGCGGTCCATGACGGCTACGGCCGCCAGGTGGCTCTCGAAGTTGCCCTCGACCGAGGCGGGTCCGAAACGCGGGGTGAGCGCTTCGATCTCGGTTCCGGTGCGGGCGACGGTGCGGGCCTGTTCGGCCAGGGCGCGGGTGATGGCCGTCGAGGTGTTGACATTGACGATCAGGATGCGCATGGGGTCCTTCCGGTGCCGCGCGAGAGTGACCTCGCGCACATGTGAAGCTATTACTTCAAAACCCTTAAAGCAATGGCTTCACGCGATCGGCATCTATACTTAACAGCGTCATGGCTGACTACACCGAGAACCCCGCGCCCCCACGGTTCGACGAGCAGAGGTTCGGCGAGCGCATCCGCGAACTGCGCACCGCACGCGGCCTGTCCCTGCGGGAGCTGGCCGGACGCCTGGACATCAGCGCCAGCGCGCTGTCCCAGATCGAACGCGGCAAGATGCGGCCCTCGGTCACGCGGCTGTACCAGATCATGGGCGAGCTGAACGTGCCCATGGCCACGGCGTTCGGCTCCGAGACGAACCAGCCGGCCGCGCCCGACGCCTACACCACTCCCATGGGGCAGACGCCCGAGCCGCGTTGGGAACCGGCACCCGCCTCGGGTGTGGGCAGCGTCTCCGTCACCCGCAGGGCCGAGGCCGCCACTCTCGAGCTCGGCCACGGCGTGCGCTACCGCCGCCTGACCCCGGGCCCGGTCCCGGGGATGAACTACTTCGAGTCCGTGTACCCGCCCGGCGCCTACTCCAGCCAGAACGCCGAATACGTAAGGCACCAGGGCCACGAGATCGGCAACGTCGTCAGCGGGGTGCTCACCGTGGACGTCGGCTTCGACACCTACGAACTCCACCCCGGCGACTCCATCACCTACCCCTCCACCACCCCGCACCGCATCTCCAACCAGGGCACCCGGGACGCCGTGGCCATCTGGCTCAACCTGGACTGATGCTGGCAGCGGGTGCCCCCGAATAATGACAGGCGCGCGTCCGAGGCCTTCTGACAGGCTGTCCGGATGCTGATCAGAGAAGCCGAAGCCTCGGACTGGGCACAGATCTGGTCCTTCTTCCGTCCGATCGTGACGGCGGGGGACACCTTCACCTACCCGGCGGACATGGACGAGAAGCAGGCGCACGACGGGTGGCTGCTGGCCGCGCCCGACCGGACGGTGGTCGCGGTGGACGAGGCCGGGACGGTACTGGGTACCGCCAAGATGAACCGCAACCACATGGGCAACGCCGCGCACATCGCCTCAGCCAGCTACATGGTCGACCCCGCCCGCTCCGGGCAGGGGGTGGGGCGGGCCCTGTGCGAGTACTCGCTGGAGTGGGCACGGGATCAGGGCTACCGGGCCATGCAGTTCAACGCGGTGGTGGAGACCAACACCCGCGCGGTGCGGCTGTACGAGTCACTGGGCTTCGGGGTGGCGGGCACCCTCCAGGAGGGGTTCCGCCACCCCGAGCACGGATACGTGGGACTGCACATCATGTACCGCATGCTCTGAGCTGGTGCTGAGCCGTGCGGCCGGGTCAGGCGTGTTCGTCGAAGCGCTCGCGGGCCCGCTCGACCTCGGGCATGGTGGCCGTAGTCCATCCCAGGAGCGCGTCGATGAGGTCCTGGAGTGTCTTGCCCAGCGCGGAGATGCGGTACTCCACGGCCAGGGGGCGCGTGTTCACGACGACCCGGTCGACCATCCCGTTGCGCTCCAGGCGCCGCAGGGTCGCGGTGAGCGACTTCTGGGTGATGACCGGGATCGCCCGGCGCAGCTCGTTGAAGCGCGAAGGGCTTTCGCACAGGCGGTCCAGGACTTGAAGCGACCACTTGTCGAGCACCTGGTCGAGGAGTTCGCGGTGCTGCGCGGTGATCTGGGTCGTGGGCTGGGGCGGGGTGGTTTCCGGCATGATACCTAGTCTCGTTGAGGTTCCCTTCAGGTACCAAGTAGATATGGGATACCTACCCGGTGCCAATGGAGGGACTTCCCATGACCGTGCAACTGCTGACCCCCGAGGGCATGTTCCAGCCCGTGCCCTACCACCACGTCTCGATCGGTACCGGCAGCCGCCAGGTGCACGTGGCCGGACAGATCGCCCGTGACGGCGCCGACGGGCCCGTCGCCACCGGTGACCTCACCGGTCAGGTCGAACAGGTCCTGCGCAACGCCGCGCGCGGCCTGGCCGGAGCCGGGGCGACCTTCGCCGATGTCGTGCGCCTGCGGTTCTTCCTCACCGACTGGGGCCCCGACACCAGCGAGAAGAAGCTGGGCGAGTTCATGCGGGGGATCGAGAACGTCGCGGACGAACTCGGCATCCCGCAGCCGCTGCCCCCCTTGTCGGCCATCGGGGTGAGCTACCTCTTCGAGCCCGACGTGCTCGTCGAGGTCGAGGCCTACGCCGTCCTGGACTGATCCCGGCAACGGCCCCCGGTTCGACCCCGACCCGGGGGCCGATCACGATACTGGCCTTCATGACGACTCCCGCCACGCCCTCCGCTGCCGGACCCGCACCGTTCTCCCGGATCAAGATCCGGGTCGGGGCTCTGGTGTTCTGCGGCGGCGAGGTCGCCCTGATCCGCCGCGACCGGCCCGGCTCGTTCCACTACACGCCGCCCGGCGGCAACGTCGAACCAGGCGAGGACTTGGAGGGCGCCCTGCGGCGCGAACTGGCCGAGGAACTGAACCTGTACCCGGACCCGGCCAGCGCACCGGAGCTGCTGTGGGTGGTGGACCAGCGGGTCAGCCGCCCCGGGCCGACCCCGCCGCCGCGCAAGCTGCACCTCATCTACCGCCTGCACGTGACGCCTGAGGTTCGTCAGGAGCTGGCGGTGGAGGAGTACGACGAACAGCCCGGCGGCGGCCACGAGGTCGGCATCGTCGAGTGGGTGGACCACCGCCGGGCCGCGGACCTTCCGCTCTTCCCGCTGATCGGATCGGCACTGGCCGCCCTGCCCGACCCGCACGCGGTGGTCGCCGACGCCGCTCTGGCCGCGGTCACCGATGACAACTACGTCTGGGTCTAGGCCGGGTGCTCCCCCGCGGCCCGAAGAAACCCCTCGGGCGGGCAGCGGGCGGCCCGGGTACCGCCCGGATCCCTAGCTCTCCAGGAGCTTCTTGAGGTCGGTCAGCCAGGTGCGCCAGTCGCTCTTCCACTCGCTTGCACGCTCGGCGGAGCCGATGCGGGTGTGCTCGATGCCGACCATCGACTTGGCCTCGCCCTTGGTCTGGAAGGTGGCGGCGATACGGGTGTCCTCGGGCAGGTCGGCGGTGAACCGCTTGCCCGGCTTGGCCGTGCGCTCGGAAGCCTCCACCGGCAGCCAGCGCAAGCGCAGGCCGGGGTCGGCGAAGGCCGCGAACAGCCGCTCCACCGGGACGTTCACGGTTTTGCTGGCGCTGGCGGCGAAGCCGTCCTTCTTCTGGCCCGGCACCCGCAGACCGCGCTCCTGCTCGTAGGCGACGGTGACGGTCTGGGCCCACCAGCCGTTCACGTCGTGCTCTTTGACCAGCCACGCGGCGATCTCGGTGTGTGTGCGGGTGGTGGCCTCCCAGGCGTCCAGCAGCGCGAACCACGTGTGGTAGTCGCGGCCGGTGGCCTCGGCGAGTTTGGGGTCGGAGACGCGTTCGCGGATGGTGGCGGCGCCGGTGCCCGTGGGCTGGTCGGCGGGGGCAGCCGGTGCCGGTTCGGGGTCGGTGATCAGGTGGGCGCGGGCGGCGGTGTAGCTCTCGCCGGTCTTGTCCATACGGGCGCGCACGCTGCTCTTGAAGGACTTGTTGCTGGTCATGACGGCTCCTCGGCGGTCCGCGACGAAACCCACGCTCCCATCGCCCCGCCGGAAGGGCTGCACACGTCAGACCGGCGTCCCGAGAACTCCAGGGCCCCCTTTGCCTCCACTGAGCCGACGGCGTGGGCGCCGGGGCCGGAGGTTGGGCGCGGGACCGCGCCAGCTTCCACGTTACTCCGGCAGCCGCCGGGCCACCACCCCGAGCGGTCGGACGGGTCCCGGTCAGCGTGTGCGCCGGGCCCTGAGGACGGTGTCATGGGTGTGGTGCGAACCCGGAGGCGGAGGGACGACCCGGGGACGGGTCTCGTTGACGGTGACGGTCCAGTCCGCGTCCAGGAGTTCGGCGATCTCGGCGGGCTGGTAGTAGTCGGCGGGTACGTGGCCGTCGTCCAGGCGTTCGGGCAGGCCGGTGATGTCGTGTCCGACGAACAGGAGGGTGCCGCCCGGGGCCACGGCGCAGAGCAGGCCGCGCAGTGCGAGGTGGTCGTCCTGCCGGGAAAGCGGGAAGTAGTGGACCGAGACCAGGTCGAAGGCGTTGGCCGGGGGCGGCGCGGTGGTCAGGTCGCCGCGCTTCCACGACACCCGCCCCTCGACGTCCGCTCCGGCCGCGGCCGCGCGCTTCAGTGCGACCTGGGAGATGTCGACCGCGGTGACCATCCAGCCCCGTCGGGCCAGCCACAGGGCGTCCGCGCCCTCGCCGCAGCCCACGTCGAGGGCCTGTCCGGGCGGTAGTTCGGTCAGCTCCGTGAGCAGGACGCCGTTGGGGTTGCCGCTGAAGAGCTGGGGCTGACCGCCGTACCTGTCGTCCCAGAACTGTGCGTCCATGGCGGGTCTCCTCGGTGGTGGGGCGAACGGGACAGGTCGGCCCGCTCCGCCACCAAGGTGCCCCGACCGTGGGGGTAGCGGCAAATTTTGTTGCGGGAACGGCAAGAAACGGGGGTCAGGCCGGGTGGTCGTAGACCAGGGTGTGGCGCCAGAACAGGCGTCTGCGCACGCGTGCGCCGGGTAGTTCCCGATCGGCTGCCGCGCGGATCCGGGCGAGGGTCTCCGGTGGTTCCGCGGTGGGCGCGCGCATGTGCGGCGGCGGTTCGGCGGCCGGGACGGGGTGTTTGACCAGGCCGATGAGCGGGTTGAGCAGGAGTGAGACCAGACCGGCCAGTTGGTCGGCCGGTCCTTCGTCGCGGTGACAGCCCACGACCACAAGTCGCCCGCCGGGGTTCAGGCTGGCGCGCAGCTCGCGCAGGGTCGGTTCCAGGGGGAGGTGGTGTAGGACGGCGACCAGGGTGATGGCGTCCCAGCGCCGGTGCGGGGCGCGGTCCGCGAAGCCCACAGGGTTGATGGTGACCCCGGGGGTGCGGGCGAAGCGGGCCTGTGCCAGGGCGGCGGTGCCGGGGTCGGGCTCCAGCCCTTCGGCCCAATCCACCCGGCGGTGCAGGCGGGCGAGCAGGTTTCCCGTGCCGCATCCCACGTCCAGGACCTCGCGTGCCCCGCTGGCCGTGACCCGGCGCACCACCCACGGTGCGTAGAGATCGTTGTGGCTCCAGGGGTGGCGCTGGTTGAACCGGTCCAGCCGGGTGATCAGCGGCGTCAGCGAGGACATGCGGTTCAGGGTAGGCGAGGGCAGGGGCGCGGGTCGGCACGGTCCGAGAGCGGGGGCACGGTCAGCCCCGGCCGAGGTGACCTGACCCGCGCCGCCAGGCTGTTCAGGGGCCTGGGGGCGGTCGGTCAGCCGAGCGGCCACAGCGCCAGCGCCAGTACCCAGCCCAGCGTCGCCAGGATGATCCCGCCCAGGACCGTCATGGCGATGTTGAGCACGGCGTAGACGCGGGCGCCGGACTCGGCCAGGCGCAGCGTCTCGTAGCTCAGGGTGCTGAAGGTGGTCAGCGACCCGCAGAAGCCGGTGCCCAGGGCGGCCACCGCCAGGCTGGGGATGGCGTCCGACGCCGAGGCGGCCAGCACGAATCCGAAGAGCAGGGAACCGGTCATGTTCACCGTGAAGGTTCCCCATGGCAGGACGGACTCGCCGCGGGACTGGATCAACTGGTCGATCAGGTAGCGGCTCACGGCACCCAACGCCGCGCCGCCGGCCACCGCCAGCACGGTTGTGCTCAACTGTCGGCTCCCCGGCCCGTGTACCGGATGACCTCCACCTCGTCGAGGGTGATCAGCCCTTCGGTGACGAGTTCGTCGATCTGGGGCAGGAAGGCGCGGATCCGTTCGGGGGTGTCGATGATGACCACCGCCACGGGCAGGTCCTCCGAGAGCGACAGCATCCGGGTGGTGTGGATGTGGTTGGAGGCGCCGTATCCCTCCATGCCCCGGAACACGCTGGCACCGGCGAGCCCTGCCGCGTGGGCGCGGTGCACGATCTCGGTGGACAGGGGTCTGCGGTGCCAGGTGTCGCTGTCGCCGACGTAGACGGTCAGACGCAGCCCCGGTCCGGACAGGCTCGTCACTGCTTCTCCTTTGACTCTCGCGTAGACCTCGACCTTCGGTGTTCTGCCAGGCCCCGGGTGGTGGCCATGCCCGCCCAGACGGCGAGCAGGGCGCCGAGCAGGGTGGTGGTCAGGTAGGCCAGGGCCGTACCGGGGGAACCGGCCTCGGTCAGGGACACCACGTCCACGGCGTAGGTGGAGAAGGTGGTGAAGCCGCCCAGGACTCCGACCCCCAGGAAGGGGCGGATCAGACGGTGCGGGCGGGCCACCTCCATGAGGAGTACGACCAGAGCGCCCATGAGGAACGAGCCTGCCACGTTCTCCAGAAAGGTCGCCCAGGGGAACTCCGAACCACGGTGGGGGAGCACGGCCAGGAAGGCGTAGCGCGCGCTCCCGCCGATCGCCCCTCCAAGGCCGATGACCAGGAGGACATCGATGCCTCCGCGCCATTTCAGCAGGCCTGCCAAGGGGGTCCTCTCCGGCGTTGCGATGTGTTCGCTGGTCATGGGAGAGTTTCCCACGGGAGGCGCCCGTGAGCCGAACGGGACCACCCGACACACGGTTCGACGGGTGTTCCGGGGCCTAAACTGATGTGTATGGCCCGTTTCCGTGACATCGTCATCGACTGTCACCACCCCGCCTCGCTGGCCAGGTTCTGGGCCGCGGCCATGGACGGTTACGCCGTGGCGCCCTATCCCGCGGAGGAGCTGGCCCGGCTGCGCTCGATGGGGGTGTTCGACCCCGAGGACGATCCCCAGGTGATGGTGGAGGGCCCGCCGGGGAGCCCGTCCTTCTTCTTCCAGAAGGTTCCCGAATCCAAGGCGGTCAAGAACCGGATGCACGTCGACCTGGTCGGGGACGGTGCGGAGCTGGAGCGGCTGCTGTCCTTGGGAGCTTGGGTGGTGACCCGGCGTCCCGATCTGGTGGTGCTGGCCGACCCCGAGGGCAACGAGTTCTGCCTGGTCGACGAATAGGGCGTGTTCGGCAGCGGAGGAGACTCGGTCAGCGGGCAGCCCGTGGGGAGCCAGCTCGGCAGGGGCGGGGCGTCCCTCAACCCCGTCTGGGAGTGCCCGTAGCTTCCGAACCCCTCATCGCCGGGAGGGGCAAGCGTGTCCGCTTATGCGCCCACCGCGTCCGTGCTCCGGTGACTGCCTGGTCAGGGACTCGGGCGCAGGTGGAGTTCGGTGATCTGGGCGTCGCGCGGCAGGTCCAGGGCATCGACGACGGCCCGGGCCAGGGTGGCGGGTTGGATGCACTCCGCGGGGTCGTAGTCGCGGCCGAACGCACCGCGGACCTCGCGTAGCAGTTCGGTGGCGGTCCCGCCGGGGTGGACGCTGGTCACCCTGACCCCGTTCGGCCCCTCCTCCTGCCGTAGGGATCCCGCCAGCTCGCTCAGCCCGGCCTTGCTCGCGGCGAAGGCCGACCACCGCGGTACCGCGTGTAGGCCGGGGGAGGCGTTGACCAGTACCACGTGCCCCCCACTGGCGCGCAGGGCGGGCAGCATCAGGCGGGTGAGTTCGGCGGCCGAGACCAGGTTGACCGCCAGCACCTCCCGCCACAGCTCCACCGGGGATTCCGCGACCGAGACGACCGGGGAGACCCCGGCGCAGTGCACGAACGCGTCCAGTTCCGCCAGTTCCGGGAGACCGGCCACCGACTCGGCGAGGGACTCGGGGTGACGCAGGTCGACGCGCAGCGGGCGCACCAGCGGTTGCTCATCGGAGAGCTCGGCGAGGCGGTCGGCGTCACGGCCCAGGGCCACCACCGGTCGCCCCTTCCGGATCAGAGCCTCCACCAGCGCCGTGCCGATCCCGCCCGTCGCCCCGCTCACCAGGACGGTGCCCCCGCCAGAGGGTGTCTCGCGCACCTCGTTCGCCTGCATGACGGGCATCCTGGCACATGGTTCAGCCCAGGGCCACGGGTTTAGCGGCTCAGGTGGGCCGGGGTGACCTCGCAGACCACCTCCCAGCCCAGGTGTTCGTACAGGCCGCGACCCTCCTCGGTGGCCACCAGCAGCCCGGTGTACACGCCCTGGGCCCGGGCGGTGCGGCCCAGGGCGTTCATGACCGCCCCGGCCAGGCCGTGCCGACGGTGCTCTGGTTCGGTGACCACCTTGTCGAAGACCGCCGAGCCCTCGTGGGTCGACATCAGCGCGCTGGCCGCCGTGGCGCCCTCGGTGGTCAGCGCCCGGCCCCGGTGGTGGGCGCCGCCGCGGTTGAGCCGGTAGACGTAGGGCTCCGGGACCGGCACCGGAACGGGTGAGAGTTCCGCGCACATGAGGTACTCGGGGTCTCCGACCCGCCAGCGCGGGTCCAGGGCCGCGAGGGTCTCCTCGCGCGGCCCGCAGACCTTGAGCCAGCTGTCCGGGGCGGAAAGGGCGCGGGAGAGCTCGGCTATGCGGCGGGCATCGGGCATCACGTGCCGGACGCGGTGGCCGGGCACCCCCACGTCGAGCCGGTGTCCGTGCGGAACCCGGACCGGGGCGGGTACGCCCCGGGTCAGGGCCCAGCCGTGTACCCAGTGTCCGACCAGTCGGCGGACCCGGGAGGAGGCGCGGGAAGAGGAGGGGGAGAAGGGGTGATGGGACGGGGCGGAGGGGTGTGGTGCGCTCGAGGCCATGCCTCCATCCTCGCGACCGAACCCGCTCCGTGGCCGCCCGTGGCCGAACGTGGCCGTCCCCCGGTGTGGCGCCACCGGGGGACGGGGCCGGGCGCGGGCCCCGCTCCGGGGCGTGTTCGGCGGAACACGCCCCGGCGGAGAGCCGCGGTCTCTGGGAGATACCTACCCGGTCGTGACCGGCTCGGGGTCGCCGTTGGCGAACTGGGTCCGGTGGAGTTCGGCGTAGCGTCCGCCGCGGGCCAGCAGCTCGGTGTGGGTGCCGCGCTCGACGATCCGTCCGGCCTCGACCACGAGGATGGCGTCGGCGGCGCGGATGGTGGAAAGCCGGTGGGCGATGACCAGGGCGGTGCGCCCCTCCAGAGCCTCGGCCAGGGCGGCTTGGACCGCGGCCTCGGAGGTGGAGTCCAGGGCGGAGGTGGCCTCGTCGAGGATGACCACCTCGGGACCGGCCAGGAGGAGGCGGGCGATGGTCAGGCGCTGGCGTTCGCCGCCGGAGAAGCGGTAGCCGCGTTCGCCGACCACCGTGTCCAGGCCGTCGGGCAGGTCGGCGACCAGGGTGTCCAGGCGGGCGCGGCGCAGGGCGTCCCAGATCTGTTCGTCGCTGGCCTCGGGGGCGCCCAGGCGCAGGTTGGCGCGGATGGACTCGTGGAACAGGTGGCCGTCCTGGGTGACCATGCCCAGGGTGGCGCGGATGGAGTCGAAGGTGAGGTCGCGCACGTCCGTTCCGGCCAGGCGGACGGTGCCCTCGTCGACGTCGTACAGGCGCGGGGTGAGCTGGGCGATGGTGGACTTTCCCGCGCCGGAGGAGCCGACCAGGGCCACGGTCTGGCCGGGTTCGACGCGGAAGGAGACCTCGTGCAGGACGGGGCCGTGTTCGGTGGTGTCCAGGGTGGCGACCTCCTCCAGGGAGGCAAGGGAGACCTTGTCGGCGGTGGGGTAGCCGAAGGTGACGGCGTCGAACTCCAGGGAGACCGGTCCGGCGGGGACCGGGCGCGCGTCCGGTTTCTCGTCCACCAGCGGTTTGAGGTCCAGGACCTCGAAGACCCGGCTGAAGCTGACCAGGGCGCTCATGACCTCCACCCGGGCGCTGGCCAGGGCGGTCAGCGGGGCGTACAGGCGGGTGAGGAGCATGCCCATGGCCACGACGGTTCCGGCGTCGAGTTGGCCGCGCAGGGCGTAGAAGCCGCCGAGTCCGTAGACCAGGGCGAGGGCGAGCGCGGAGACCAGGGTCAGGGCGGTGAAGAACACCTCTTGGACCATGGCGGTGCGCACGCCGATGTCGCGGACGCGGCTGGCGCGGCGGGCGAACTCGGCCGACTCCTCGTCGGGGCGGCCGAAGAGTTTGACCAGGGTGGCGCCGGGCGCGGAGAAGCGCTCGGTCATCTGGGTGCCCATGGCGGCGTTGTGGACGGTGCGTTCGCGTTCGATCTTGGCCAGGCGGGCGCCCATACGGCGGGCGGGCAGGACGAAGACCGGCAGGAGCAGGAGCGCGATCAGGGTGATCTGCCAGGACAGGGTCATCATGACGACCAGGGCCAGGAGCAGGGTGACGAGGTTGCTCATCACCCCGGACAGGACGTCGCTGAAGGCGCGTTGGGCGCCGATGACGTCGTTGTTGAGTCGGCTGACCAGGGCGCCGGTGCGGGTGCGGGTGAAGAAGGCGACCGGCATGCGTTGGACGTGGTCGTAGACGGTGGTGCGCAGGTCCAGGATGAGGCCTTCGCCGACTCGTGCGGACAGCCACCGCACGATCAGGGACAGGCCCGCCTCGGCGATCGCGACCAGGGCGATGAGTCCGGCCAGGAAGAGGATGGGGTTGAGCGCGGACCCGTCGACGATGGCGTTGACGACCTCTCCTGCCAGGAGCGGGGAGGCCACGGCCAGGGCGGCCATGAGCACGCTCAGGGCGAGGAACCAGCCCAGTTGGCGCGAGTGCGGGCGGGCGAAGGAGGCGATCCTGCGTAGGACCGGCAAAGAGAAGGGGCGCTGGTCCTCTTGTGCGTGCATCGCGTGGTAGATCGAGTTCCACGCTGCCATTTCCATGCTCATGGGGTTCACCGGTCCGTTGGGTTGGTTACCTCTGAACCGTAGAACCTGAACATTAGTTCAGGTCAACTTCCCGATTAAACTTCTCTATAATTCCTTTTATTCCATCTAACAAGGAAGGTTAGAGTACTTTAAGGAACTATAGAGAGGGTTGTGTCATGAGTGCGATCTACCGAACCGAGGCCGGAGGGCAACGACTCCAGGAGCGGTACCGCCGGGACCTGGCACAGGTGCCGGTCCCCGCCGAGCACCTGCTCGCGCCCACCCGCGAGGGAGAGACCTTCGTGCTGGCCTGCGGCCCCGAGCAGGCCCCGCCCCTGGTGCTGTTGCACGGCTCGGGCGCCAACAGCAGCCACTGGTTCGCGGACCTGCCCGCCTGGTCCCGACACTTCCGGGTGTACTCGGTGGACCTGGTCGGCGAGCCCGGTCTGAGCGCACCCTCCCGTCCCGACCTGAGTACCGAAGCCAGCGCGCTGTGGCTGGACGACGTGTTCGAGGCGCTCGGCCTGGAGCGGGCGGCCCTGGCAGGGCTGTCCCTGGGCGGTTGGACGGCGCTGGACTACACGATCCGACGCCCCGACCGCGTCACCCGCCTCGCCCTGGGCTGCCCCGCAGGTGTGGGTCCCCAACGCCAGTGGCCGATTCTGGGGGCGTGGCTGCTGATGCTGTTCGGCCGGCGCGGTCGGGAGCGCTCCGTTCGCTTTCTGCTGGGCCTGGGGCGGACCGGGGACAAGGCGGTGGTGGACGCGATCACGGAGGTGTTCGCCCAGTTCCGGCCGCGCACCGAGACCCTGCCGGTCTTCTCCGATGACGCGTTGCGCGGGCTGGGGCTTCCGGTCCAGGTGACCGTGGGTGAGCGCGACCGGATGTTCGACTCCGCCCGCACCGCGCGGCGTTTCGCTGAATGCGTGCCGCACGCACGGGTGCGGGTGCTGCCCGGTGTCGGCCACGGCATCACGGGCCAGACCGAGCCGGTCCTGGAGTTCCTGCGGGGCTGAGAGCGTCGGGTGCCGCAGCGGGGCGGCTCAGCCTCGCTCCGGCCCGCCTCGCCCGACCGTTCCGGCGCTGACCGCGTTGGCGGCCACGATCGCCAGGATCGCTGTCCCCTCCACCCAGTGCGGGATCTGGTCCAGCACGAGCCAGCCCGCCAACGACGCCATCACCGGGTGCACACTCATGAACAGTCCGAAGAAACGGGCCGGAAGCCGGCGCAGCGCGTACAGATCGCCCAGGAACGGCACCATCGAGGAGAGCACGCCCGCCACGGCCGCGCAGGCCAGGGCCACCGGTGTGGGCGGGTTCAGGTACAGCACGGCGATCCCGATCGGCACGAACACCAGCGACGAGACCCCCGCGGCCGCGGCGGAGCCCTCGATGCCCGGCAGGCGCCGTCCCACGGTCCGGTTGAGCAGGATGTAACCCGCCCAGCAGGCCGCCGCGACCAGGGCCAGGGCGATCCCGAAGTAGTCGGTGGAGGGCTGCGGGCGCATCAGGAGCGCCACCGCGCCACCAGCCACCAGCGCGCAGACCAGATCGGTCCACCGACGCGAGGCGGCCAGGGCTACCGCCAACGGGCCGAGGAACTCCAGGGTGACCGCCAGCCCCAACCCGATGCGGTCGATCGCCAGGTACAGGGTCAGATTCATCGCCCCGAACACCACCGCCATCGACAACACCGGCCACCACTGCGCCCAGGTGAACGAGCGCAGCCGGGGCCGCCCCACCGCCATCAGCACCGCGCCCGCCACCCACTGGCGGACCGCGACCACCCCGACCGGCCCGATAACGGGGAAGGCCAGGGCGCCGGTGGCCGCGCCGGCCTGGTTGGAGGCGCCGCCCAACAGCATCACCGCCATGCCCCGCAAGCTCCGCGAACCCGTATCCGAGGCAGCACGCGGACCCGTGCCCGCGTCGGGCCCCGTGGTGCCGTTCCCGCCCTGTCCGGTGTCGGTGGAGGTCGTCATGGGGCGAGCATCCATCCACCTTTCACATACGCAAAATGCATACGAGTGAACATCCATACGCTAGACGCATGGATCTCGAACTCCGTCACCTGCGCTGCCTCATCGCGATCGTCGACACCGGTAGCTTCAGCGACGCCGCCCTAGAACTCGGGGTCTCCCAGGCGGCGGTGTCACGGACCCTGGCCGCGTTCGAGGGCATCCTCGGGGCGCGGCTGCTGCACCGCACCAGCCGCAACGTCACCCCGACCACGGCGGGGGTCCAAGTGCTGGCCCGCGCCCGTCACCTGCTGGCCGAGGCCGACAACCTGGTCAGCGAGGCCACCACCGGACACACCCGACTGCGGGTGGGGCACGCCTGGTCGGCGGTGGGCCGCCACACCGCCGAGTTCCAGCGCCGCTGGGCCGACCTGTACCCGGACGTGGCCCTGCACCTGATCCGCACCAACACACCCACCGGCGGGCTGGCCGAAGGGCTGTGCGACCTGGCGGTGGTACGGGCGGCCTTCGACGGCAAACGCTTCGACAGCGCGGTGGTCGGCCACGAGAGACGGCACTGCGCGATGGCCTCGGACGACCCCTGGGCGCGGCGCCGTTCGCTGCGTCTGGCCGAACTCTCCGAAAGGCTGCTGCTGTTCGACCGGCGCACCGGGACCACCACCGCCGAACTGTGGTCGGAGGGAGAGCGCCCGGTCATGGAGCACGTCAACGACATCGACGACTGGTTGGCGGAGATCGCCACCGGGCGGGCGGTCGGCATCACTCCGGAGAGCACCGCCACCCAGTACCGGCGCGACGGGATCGTCTTCCGGCCCCTGCGCGACGCCCCGCTCATCCCGGTCCGGCTGGTCTGGCGGCGACACGACCCGCACCCGGCCACGCACGCCGCGGTGGCGCTGCTCTCGGAGCTGTACCGGAAGGGCCCGCACGGGGCGAAGGGGCGCTGACCACCCTCGCGTACGCAGCCTCAGTTCGGCGGCTGCCAGGCTGGGTCGCGGCCGATGAAGGCCAACAGCCTGTCCTGCTCCGAGGCCTGCGGTGAGACGGGCACCTCAGGTCCGTACTCCCCGCTCTCCCGCAGGATCTGCTCGATCGGCCCCATCGCCGCCAGAACGGTCGCACAGCGTTCCGCTCCCAGGTCCGGCTCCCGGCCGAGTGCCTTCGCCAGGTCCCAGGAGTGCATCCACACGTCGGTGGTGTAGAACTCGTCGATCGCCTCGTCCACGGGTCTGTCCCCGATCTCCGGGTTGCTGAGCACCCGCCCCTCGGGGTTTTCGAGGATGTCCTGGATACGGGCGACGTGCTGTCGCCAGGCACCGACCGGGTCGGCCCCGACGTCCAGTTCCGCAAGCCTGATCCCTGCGCCCTCCAGGAATTCGCCGGGCCACTCGACCAGGTGCCGCACCACGTCGAGGGCCGTCCACTCGGCGACCGGGCTGGGACGCCCCCAGTCCTCGTCCGAGGCGGACTCGGCCAACGCCGTGATGAGGGCCGCGTCGTCCGCGTGCCGCTGGGCCGGTCCCATCGAATCCCGCGTCATCTCCGTCTCCCTTCGCGGACCGCTCGTGGAACCGGTCGTACCCGTCGTCGCTACGGATAGGCGCGCGGCGACGTCGGCGGCGGAGTGACCGCACACGACGAAGGGTCGCTGGCGTGAGGGCCGGGGGTGGTGCTGGCCCCACCCCGCGACGGGCGGGAGTGCCCGTGGGCCGGGGGGGGGTCAGTCGCGCAGGGAATCGAGCACGTCCGTGAATCCCACTTGGCCGAGGCCGTTGATGAGCAGCAGGAAGCCGACGATGCCGATAATCCAGGCCAGGGCCTCGCGCGAGCCCGCGTCGATCTTCTCCCGCCAGCGTTCGAGTCTGGGGCGCAGGCGCTCACCGAAGGCGCGGTGGCCCAGGTAGAGCAGGATCGGAGGCAGAACCATGATCAGGTTGTAGGCGGCCAGCATCGGTACCCAGGTGTGCGCGGCCAGTCCGGCGGCGCCCATGATGCCGATGGCGCCGAGGTAGGGGAAGGCGGTTCCGGCCTCCAGCAGGCCGGTGGCCAGTCCCAGGCCGATCATGGTGGTGGTGCGCAAGGAGGTCGGGCGGCGCGGGGTGCGCTTCTTGGTCGGCATCACCCAGGAGTAGGCGAAGAGGCCGCCGCCCAGGAGCACCATGGCCCAGCCGGTGACGGGGTTGTCGGACAGCCCGGAGATCCGGTCCAGGACCGCGGTCAGGCCCAGCATCAGCGCGCATCCGAGGGCGAAGTAGAAGAGCGCGACCGTGCCGAGGTAGGCGAAGAGGGGGCGGGCGACCGAGCGGGCCCCGCTCAGCAGCACGAAGAGTGTGACGCCCAGGGTGGTGGGGCTCAGGGTGTCCAGGAGTGCCAGTCCGGCGACCGGCAGCAGTACTTCCAGGGGTGGCACGGGGTCCTCCTCGCTTCTTTTTCACACGACTGTGCTAAATAAAATAACACAGATGTGCTAAAAAGGAAGCGTGCCCAAGATCGTCGACCACGAAGAGCGCCGCCGAGAGCTCGCCGAAGCCCTGTGGAGGGTGATCGTCGCCTCCGGCCCCCAAGCCGTGTCCATCCGTAGCGTCGCCGCCGAGGCTGGGCTGTCCGCGGGGGCGCTGCGCCACTACTTCCAGACCCGCGAGGAACTCCTGGTCTTCGCCATGGACCTGTCCGAGCAGCGGGTGAGCGAGCGGATGCGGGAGTACTCACGCACCCTGGACCCCGGCCTGCCCGTGGTCGAGCGGGTCGCCAGGTTCGCCGAGCAGATGCTCCCCCTGGACGAGATGCGGCGCGCCGAGTTCCGTGCCTGGGAAGCCGCGGGAGCACTCGGGGAAGGAGACCCCCGGCGCGAGGAGCGCTGGATCCGGCAACGCGGCCTCTACCGCCGACTCGTCGGCGCGCTCGGCGGGCTGCCGCCCTTGGACGACCCCGGGCAGGAGCACCCCGACCCTTGGCTGGAGACCTGGTCGGAGCATCTGCACACCTACATCGACGGCCTGGCGATCCAGATGATGCTCGCCTCCAGCCAGGTCCCCCCGGAGACCGCCAAGGCACAGATCCGCGCCTTCCTCGCCTTCATCGAGTCCACCCGCCGGGCTGAGGGGGCCGGGTGAGGGGTACCGGCTGAGGTGTGGTCAGACCGCATGGAGACGAAAATCGGCATCGATGGTGTCGGGGGATCTGTCTGCACAGGTCACCGCCACCACCCGCAGCCCGGTTCCAGACCACGCCCGCAGACCTCGCTCGGGAAGGGCGCACAGGTTTCTGGGCCCGAGGCGAAGCTCGTCGACGGCCCGTAGCGGTCGGCGACGATCCCGGTGCAGAGATCAGCAGAGCGCATTCGCCGCACGCTACGAAGCCGGGGTCGAGCCCGCCATGGGTTTCCGCGCCGCCAGTGGGGTCTTGGGAGGGACTCGGGACGGGGCGCGGTAGCCTCGCGGGCTTGGCCATACTGGAGTGCACAGTTGAGCAGAACCGATGGAGAACAGGGCGTGAGCACCATGCAGAGCGGTGAGGGCGTGCCGGACGACCGTCCCAAGATCGAGTTCCGGACCGCGGCGACCGCCGATGCCCCCGCCCTGGTCGCCCTGGTCAACTCCTCCTACCGGGGCGACAGCTCCCGCCAGGGCTGGACGACCGAGGCCGACTTCCTCGACGGTCAGCGAGTGGACGCCGACACCATGACCGAACTGCTCGGCCGCACCAACTCCCTGGTCCTGGTGGGGGAGTCCGAGGGGGAGATCGTCACCTGCTGCGAGCTGCAGCGCAGTATCAACGGGGCGTACTTCGGGATGTTCTCGGTGCGCCCCGACCTCCAGGGGGCGGGGCTGGGCCGGGCCGTCCTGGCCGAGGCCGAGCGCACGGCCGCCCTGGAATGGGGCTGCCGCCTGATGCGGATGAAGGTCCTCAAGCAGCGGCCCGAGCTGATCGCCTGGTACGAACGGCGCGGTTACACCAGCACCGGCAAGACCGAGCCCTTCCCCTACGGCGATGACGCCTTCGGCCTGCCCAGGCGGGACGACCTGGTCTTCGTCGAGCTCACCCGGGAACTGCCCGCCGGCCCGTAGGGGCCCAAGGGCTCTTCGCCACGTGCCGACGCGGAGCTCTCTCGCCCCGATGTGGGCGAGGGGTCCCTCAGGCCTGTTCCAGGTTGGCCGACATCCGCTCCAGGACGTTGACGGTGTCCCGGTACTCCTGGTCGCTGATTCCCGCGCACAGCCGACTGCGCGTCTGCTGGACCTTCGCCAGGAGCTCGTCGTGGGCCCGGTGCCCCTCGGAGGTCAGTTCCAGGGCGACCAGGCCGCTCACCCAGCCGCGCTGGCGCAGGGCCTCCACCGCCGGGGCCACGGTGGTCTCGTCCTCGTCCAGGAACGGGGCCAGGCGCTGGTCCAGCTGGAGCACGGTTCCGGGTTCGGTGTGCAGGGAGTTGAGTACCTGCCACTGGCGGCGGTCGAGGGACTCCAAGGCCAGGACCCGGTCGAAGTCGTTCTCGATGAGACGGTCCAGGTGCTTGAGCCAGAATCCGATCGGTAGGTCGGACATGGTTCCTCCGGAGGGCCGATGACTGCGTCCCGACAGGTCGAAGATATATCGTCCGTTCACACCGCGACCAGCCTTGCCCGAAAAGCCGGTGCCGCGTGTCGGTGGCGGTCGCCAACCCGCCCCCATGTCCGATATGCCAGACCCACCCCCCGGTCTGCGAATCATGCGCGGCGACGCGACCGGCCCGCGGGCGTCCGGCCCCAAGAACATCGCCCACGTGTGCAACAACCGGGGCGGATGGGGCAAGCCCTTCGTCCTGGCCCTGTCCGGACGTTGGTCCGGACCCGAACGCGACTACCGCACCTGGCGCAGCGGCCGCTCCGGCAACGACTTCGCGCTGGGCGCGGTCCGACTGATCCGGGTGCGCCCCGGAGTCCACGTGGCCAACATGGTTGCCTTGGACGGGGTCGGGCACGGCAGCGGGCCGCCGATCCGATACGAGGCGCTTGCCACCTGTCGGGGACACCTGGCAGACCAGGCCCTTGGACTGGGGCGACGGTACACATGCCCCGGATCGGCTGCGGCCTCGCGGGCGGCAAGTGGAGCCGCGTGCAGCCGTTGACCGAGGAAGGCCTCCCGGACCGGGGTGTGCGCGTCACCGTCTACGACGCGGACTGGCCGTGCGCGCAGGGCGTGACGGGGCGAGAGGACGATGGGCCAGCGGGAAGGGGAGGAGGGCGGCGGCGATCACGGAACGCGGCACAGGATGGCGCCGCGGGGGATGACGAACACCCCGTCGGGGTGCTCGCTCCAACGCTGCCAACCCGCCGAGATCGCCCGCAGGTCCTCTTCGCTCGCCAAGCCCTTCTCGACCGCGCGGCGTCCCATGGTCGACTCCAGGATGCGACGCGACCACATGCCGCCCCACCAGGCACGGCGCTCGGGAGCGGAGTGGTTCCACACCTCGGCGGTGTAGGTGACGTCCTCGAAACCGGCCGCGTGTGCCCAGGCCAGCATGTGGCGTCCAGCATCGGGCTCGCCGCCGTTGGCGCGGGCCACCCGCTGGTACAGGTCCATCCAGGCGTCCAGTTCGGGAAGACGCGGATACCAGTGCATCGCCGAGTAGTCGCTGTCGCAGGCGGCCACCACGCCGCCGGGCCTGGCCACGCGACGCATCTCGGCCAGGGCGCGCACCGGGTCGCCCACGTGCTGGAGGACCTGGTGGGCGTGGACGACGTCGAAGCTGTCGTCGGGCAGGTCAAGGTCGTGGACGTCGCCGACCAGGAAGTCGATGTTGTCCGCGCCCGCTTCTCCGGCGTTGGCGCGGGCCTGGTCGATCGCCTCGCCGGAGGCGTCCACGGCGGTGACCCTGCCGGGGGCCACCCGGCGGGCGAGGTCGGCGGTGATGCTGCCGGGGCCGCAGCCCACGTCCAGCAGGGAGCGGCCGGGGCTCATCTCCCCGAGGGCGTAGGCGGTGGAGTTCTCCGCGTTGCGCCACAGGTAGGAGAGGGTGACCGTGGGGTGCTGTCCGTGGGTGTACTCCGCCATCGCCTGCCGTCCTTCGTGTCGGGGGTTCGGGTCGATCCTACCCCATCGTCTCTATAAGTGAGATTGCTTTCTCACTATTTGAAACATGGCTTCCTTTGCGCGAACCGTTCGGAAAATCCTCGGCGTCGGCCTAACACACGCCCCCGTACCGACATAAGCAGGTGAGAGAACGGGAGGAACGCCTATGGGACACAGTGAGGTCGGAGCCCCACGCTCCGACGAGCGTGCCTTCAACGCCCTGTTCGAACGGCACTACGACGCCGTGTACCGGTACGCGCGGCGCAGGGTGGGTGCGGACCACGCCGACGACGTGGCCTCGGAGGCCTTCGTCGTGGCCTGGCAGAAACGCAGGCGGCTGATCCCCGAACAGGAACTGCCCTGGTTGTACGCGTGCGCACGCCGCATCACCCTGGCCCACCTGCGCAGGAACCAGCGGCAGGACCGGATAGCCGAGTCGCTGACCCGCGAGCCCGGGCGGGTCGGGGTGCATGCCGACGACGCCGACCGCGTCATCGAACGCAACGGGGCCCTGGCCGCCCTGGCCCGGCTCACCGAGATCGAGCGCGAACTCGTGATGCTCGTGACCTGGGAGGGACTGGACAGCCGCGAGGCCGCCAAGGTCGTGGGCTGCACCCACGTCACCGCCCGCGGGCGTCTGCACCGTGCCCGCAAGAGGCTCACCGCCCACCTGGCCGAAACGCCCGAATCCGAGCGGGAGACCGCCTTCAAGGAGAAGGAGACGGCATGGACGACCTGACCGCGCTGCGTAACGCCCTCGAAGGCACCGACCCCGCCACAGACGCCGCCCCCACCGCAGAGGCCCGCCACCGGTCCCGCGCCGACGCCATCGCCCGGCTGAAGGAGAACACCCCCATGACACGCCCCCCGTGGCGCCGCATCCCCGTGCTCGTGGCCGGGGCCGCCACCGCCGCCCTGGCCGTGGGCGCGGCCGCACTGATGCTGCCCACTAACCACCCGGCCGGGGTACCCGTGGCCTACGCCGCCCCGCCCGAGCCCATTGAGGTGGTGGGCGGTGACCCGGTCGACGGCACCGGGCCGCTGCTGGAGCTGGCCGAGGTCGCGGCCGGGCGCGGCGGGCCCAAGGGCCGGGGTGAGGTCGGGTTCGTCTCCTCCACCGGCACGACCCTGTACCGGATGAACGCCAACGCTGGCGACGAGGACCCCGAGGAGACCCACGGCTACGGGTTCGTCCCCTTCGACTGGGACCACTGGCAGGACCTGGAAGGTGAGGTGCGCAGTGAGAGCCGCCCCCAGCCCCCGACCGAGACCGGAGGGGAGGAGGGCGACCACGAGTGGTTCCTGGAGCAGATCAGCGAGATCCACGAGGAGACCCTGCATCCCAGCCTGGTCCTGCCCGAGGAACTGCCCACCGATCCCGACGAGCTGGTGGAGGTGCTCACCGACCTCGGACAGGACCCCGTGGAGGCCCAGGACCCCGACGCGGCCCTGTTCGACTCCGTGACCCGCCTCTACGGCAACCGGCCGCTGTCCGGCGAGGAGGAGGCCGCCGTCCAGCGGCTCATCGCCGACCGTGCCGAGGTGAGTCACCTGGGCACCGCCACCGATCCGCTGAACCGGGAGGGCGAACTCTTCTCCTTCGTCGTCGACGAGCCCGGCGTGCAGGTGCTGCAGTACCGCTACCTCTACGACGCGCGGGACGGCTCGCTGCTGTACAGCGACACCACGCTGGTGGACGAGCACTCCCCGAGTACCCCCATCGAGGACTACGGGCTGACGTACCCGGTGTTGTCCTCCCAGGTCAGCTATGTCTGGGCCGGGTGGGTCGAGGAGATCGGCCAGCGTCCCTGACCGGGGCCCGGTCCCGGGCGCCGATGATTCCGGGGTCCGGATGAGCGGCGGTGGCTGTTCCCGGCGTGCGGGGGCGGCCGCCGCCGTCCGTGCGCCTCAGGCGCGGGGCAGGCGCTCGGCCAGGGCCTCCAGGCCTGGGACGAACCAGCACTGGGTGCCGCGGTCGCATTCGCGGACGAGGTCGCGGAAGGCGTCACTGGCGGACACCTGCCGCGTGACGTCCCCGACCACGGCCAGGCGGATCCGGTAGTTGGCGAACTTCTGCAAGAACTCGCCCGCCACACCGGTACGCAGCCGGAAGAAGTCCGGGTCGAGGCGTTCGGCGGGCACCGCGACCCAGTCGGCTCCGTGGTGGAAGGCGTCGCCCAGCACCTCGGCGGCCTCACGCAGCGGCGATCCCTCCGACGGGCAGAGCATGACCTGGAGCCCGCCCATCCGGCGGGTTTCGGGGAGTGTCTCGGTCATCAGTTCCGGCTCCTTCGCGACGGGGCGCTGCTCGGGTGTCTTCGGAGAGCTCATGGCTGGTCTCCGGTGAGGGAGCCGATGTACCCCAGGAGCGTGGCGGTGGTGTTCAGGTCGCCCACGATGACCACTTTCAGCCGGGAACGCTCCGGATCGTGGACGACCTGGACGTGGGAGCGCCCGCGCTGCTCGGGGCGCCCGGTGACGGTGAGCAGGGTGGTCAGACGGTCGGCGGTGTTCCGGTCGACCCCGTCGACCTGGACCACGGTGGACGCCTCCGCGTGCGGGGTCTCCTCAGTAGCGGGCGGTTGCCCCGCGGCCAGCGGACCGCCGGTGAACTCCTCCAGGTCCTGGCGTCGGATCCGGTACTGCTTACCTATCCGGGTTGCCGTCAGGCGCCCCTCGCGGACGTAGGCGCGCACGGTCTTGACATGCAGCCCCAGGAGATCCGCGACCTGGTCCACCGAGTAGTACTGCTGGGTCATTCCTCGCCTCACCAGAGCTCTTTTCATCCCTAAACTTCCTCAATCCTACTCCATTCCAAGGAAGAAAAGAGAACTTTGAGGAGTTCGGTGCAGGGATGGAGAAGCGGGTACGGGTGAGGAGAGGGGAACATCCGGGGGAGACAGGGGAGAGGGGAAGGCCATGGCCCTCCTGAACAGGATCACGCCGTGTCTGTGGTTCAACGGGCACGCAGAGCAGGCGGTGACGTTCTACACGAACGTCTTCGAGAACTCACGCGTCCTCAAGACCACCTACTACGGCCCCGGTCTGCCGGTGCCCGAGGGGACCGTGCTGACCATCGACTTCGAACTGGACGGCAACCCCTTCACCGCGCTCAACGGCGGCGGGGAGTTCACCTTCGACGAGGCGGTGTCCTTCCAGATCATCTGTCGTGACCAGGCCGAGTCCGATCACTACTGGGGCCGGCTCACCGACGGCGGCCAGGAGAGCCAGTGCGGTTGGCTCCGAGACCGGTTCGGCCTGTCCTGGCAGGTCTTCCCCGAGGAACTGAACACCCTGCTGGAGGACCCCGACCCGGAACGGTCGCACCGGGCCACCCAGGCCATGCTCATGATGCGCCGGATCGACCTGGACGTGGTCCGCCGGGCCGCCGACGGCACCTGAACGCAGGCCACGGATCCGTTCTCTCAGTGGCGCAGGGCGCAGTCGCCGCACAGGCCGCCGTCCGGCAACCGGTAGTACAGGCAGCAGGTGGTGCGCCGGAACACCGCCAGCCCCGACCGGTCCTTCCCCGTGTAGTGGCCGGTCCCGCTGAGCGAAGGTCGATCCAACATCAGACGAACCACTTCCTCGGCCGCCGCGCGCCGCTCCGGCCGGGCACCGCCCAGGGCCCGGGCCGCCCCGGCCAGCGCAGCCGTGGTGTTGCCCCGCAGCAGGCCGGTGGAGATCCGGCCGACACCGGCCAACGCCGCTTCGACCCCCATCAGTACCGGCCCCACCACTGACTCGTCCAACCACTCCGCGACCTCGGCGGGAATCGCGGAGATCGGCTCGGCCCGCTTCTGTACGGTGCGCAGGGTCAGCGGCCCCGAGCGGCCGGGGTCGAAACGCAGATCCGGGGCCCGAAGACGCACCCCGTGGCACAGCGCGAGGGCCAGGGCCGGGGACAGCAGCCGGGAGGCCAGCCCCTGGTGGAAGAGCGACGCGCCCACCCGCCACTCCACGTCCTGGACACCGCCGCCCGACAGCGCCCCGAGCCGGGCCCGTACCCGACGGACCTCCTCAGCCGCCAGCTTTCCGTCCGCCCCGCCCAGCACGGTGACCGGTTCCCATCCCTCTCCCCGGGGTTCGGGCCCCGTCCGCGGCTCCACCTGGAAGAACATGTTGATCCGCCCGACATCCCCGAGCACCTCCGCCAGCACCATGCCCCCGCTCACCAGATGAGGACTGCCCCCACTGTGCCCTGCCCACCTTGTCAGCCCGGCCCCGCCGGGTCAGCAGCACCGCACAGCAGAGCCGGGCGGCCTCTCCCGAAACGGTGGGCGCTACCGGCTCCGGGCAGGGCCGGTAGTGCTGGCACCACCCGGGTTCCTCGTGCTGATGACCTCGTGCCCCAGCCTTCGGG
The DNA here is from genome assembly GCF_014201115.1 of Nocardiopsis metallicus. Taxonomy (GTDB): domain Bacteria; phylum Actinomycetota; class Actinomycetes; order Streptosporangiales; family Streptosporangiaceae; genus Nocardiopsis; species Nocardiopsis metallicus. The sequence continues at coordinate 1,722,838 of NZ_JACHDO010000001.1, read as the reverse complement.
AAACCTAGATTGGTCCTGTGAGCGGCACACATGGACAGCAGGCGTCAGACGCACAGTACGGCAGCGGGGGAAGAGACTTCCGGCTGCCCCGCGCTGTCGACGTGCCCTTCCCCGGCGACGCGCACGGCAACACCTGGCGGGTGCTCCTGGTCGAGGTCCTGCACCTGATGACCTCCCTGGCACTGGCCCTGTTCTACCTGCTCCCGGCGGCACTGCTGCTGGGGGCGGCGGCCGCCTGGTTCACACTGACGCTGTACCTGCCCTGGACCGACCCGTCGGTCGACCTCAGCTTCGGCCGGCTCGTCCGCGACACCGTCTGGTTCCTGGTGGTCATGCCGGTTACCGCCACCCTGCTGGCACGGTTCGCCTGCCAGGTGCAGCGCGACCGGCTCGCCAACGTGTTCGGGATCGTGGAGACCAGCCCGCCCGACCCCCTTGCCGACGACAACCCCTGGTGGCGTGCCTGGCGGTTCGTCTTCGGCCGTGACGCGTGGTCGATGGTGGTCTACACGACCGTCGCCGGGATCCACGGGCTGTTCGCCGCGGGGCTGGTCGTGGTGTTGGTGGTGTGTGGCGGGGCCGCGGCCGTGGGCGCGCTCTTCGGGGTGGTGTACATCCTGGCCCAGGGCTCACCGGGGGACCTGGTGGGGCCGATGGCCCTGGTCGTGGCCGGGCCGCTGGCCGCCGTGATCGGGCTGCGCCTGACCCCGCACATGATCTCCTCCGAGGTCCTCCTGCACCGCCTGCTGCTCTTCGACGCCCCCGAGGTGCGGATACGGCGCCGCCTGCTGCACGTCCAGGACAGCCGCCAGCGCATGGTGGACGAAGCCGAGGCCGAGCGCCGACGCATCGAACGCGACCTGCACGACGGCGCCCAGCAGCGGCTGCTCGCCTTGACCATGACCCTGACCCGGGCCCGCGCACGGCTGGCCCACGACCCCGAGGGGGCCGGTGCGCTGATCGCCGAGGCCCTGGCGGAGTCCAAGGAGGTCATGACCGAACTCCGCCAGGTCGCGCGGGGACTGCACCCCAGGGTCCTGACCGACCACGGGCTCGGCGCCGCCCTGCCGATCGCCGCCGGTCGCTCCCCCGTCCCGGTCCGTTTGGACGTGGAACTGGACGAGCGTCCTTCGGCGCGGGCCGAGGGCGTGGCCTACTACGTGGTCTGCGAGGCGCTGACCAACGTCACCAAGCACGCCGGAGCCGAACAGGTCACCGTGGCCGCCGAACGGGTCCAGGGCCGCGGCCGCCAGAGCGACCTGCTGCGGATCTCCGTCACCGACGACGGGGTCGGGGGAGCCGACCCCGAGGCGGGCACCGGTCTCTACGGGCTGTGGGACCGGGTGGACGCCGTCGACGGGGTGCTGACCGTCCACAGCCCGACCGGCGGGGGAACCGTCCTGACCGCGAACATCCCATGGAAGGCATGACCGTGAGCACGGCCAACACACAGGACGAGCGGCAGGGGCCACGCGTCATCATCGCCGAGGACTCCGTGCTGCTGCGCAGCGGCATGGCGCGGCTGCTGGAGGACTCGGGGGTGGAGATCGTCGCGGCGGTGGGGGACGCCGACGCGTTGATCACCGCGGTCGCCGAGTACCCGGACGTGGACCTGTGCCTGATCGACATCCGGATGCCGCCCACCTACTCCGAGGAGGGCATCCAGGCGGCGGTGAAGATCCGCCGGACCCACCCGGAGGTGGCGGTGCTGTTGCTGTCCCAACACGTGGTCAGCCGGTACGCCGCCGACCTGCTCGGCGGCGGGGCGTCCAAGGTGGGCTACCTGCTCAAGGACCGGGTGGCCGACATCGAGGACTTCCTGGCCGTACTGCGCAGAGTGGCCGACGGCGGGGCGGCGATCGACCCCGAGGTGGTCTCGCAGCTGCTGAGCAGGCACCGGGACCGTGCCCTGGAGCGCCTCACCCCGCGTGAGGGCGAGGTCTTGGAGGTGATGGCCCAGGGACTGAACAACGCCGGTATCGCTGACCGGCTCACCATCACCGAGCGGGCCGTGGAGAAGCACATCAGGTCGATCTTCACCAAGCTGGACCTGGGCCAGGACGACCACGACCACCGCAGGGTCCAGGCGGTGCTGCGCTATCTGCGCGGCGCGGACCGTGACTGAGACGAACGGAAAACGAAGGAGGGCCAGGCCTTCCGAGAGGGGAAGAGGACATGACTTTCAAGGCACGGGGCCTGTACGCCTCGTCGAGCAAGGAACCGGGCGGCTTCCGTCGGGGCCCCTGGCTGCTCCTGGGCGCGGTGCTCGTGGTGATCGTGGTGGTGTTCACCGCCGTCTCGGTGCTGGGTAACGTGGCCGTGCACCAGACGGACCGCACGGACTCCTATACCGGGGTGGCCGTGATCCGACTGGACAACTCCACCGGCGGCCGGGTGCAGCTGCACAGCGGTGACGGGGACGAGGTCCTCGTGGAACGCGACCTGCGCGGCAGCCCTCTGTCGGAACCGGACGAGGACATCGACGCCAACGGCGACCGGCTGGAGATCGACACCGGGTGCTCGGGCTTCCTGTTCTTCTCGGGCTGTTCGGTGAACTACGACATCACCGTTCCGGCCGGGACCGAGGTGACGGTGGAGACCGTCAGCGGCCGCATCGCCGCCAACGGCCTCGAGGGTGACCTGAACGCCCAGACCATCAGCGGTGACGTCCAGGTGGGGGAGCACGTCGGAGCGGTGGAGGCCGAGGCGATCTCGGGGAGCATCGATCTCGAGGACATCGAGGGATCGGCCAGGGCCCAGAGCACCAGCGGTCGGATCGTGGCGACCGGCTCGGGTGAGCTGTTGGAGGCGAGCACCACTTCGGGCGAGATCGACGCCGCGGGCTTCGACGCGGGCGAGGTCCGTGCCGAATCGGTGAGCGGGCAGCTGATGCTCGGCGGCGGGTTCACCACCCTGGAGGCCTCCACCGTCTCCGGGAACGTGACCGTCAGCACCGGCACCCCCTTCGACCTGATGCAGGTGGAGACCGTCAGCGGCTCCGTCGAGGCCACGGTGCCGGACGGGACCTACGACGTCACCGGCGAGTCGGTGTCCGGGAACCGGGACTTCGGCGTGGCGACCGCGGCCGGGGCCGACAGCCGCATCGACGTCTCCACCACCAGCGGCCGGGTGCGGATCGACGGCAACTAGCCGCTCCCTGGCAGGGGCCGCCGGTCAGCTGACCGGCGGCCGACTGATCAGTCGGCCAGCGGCGTTCGATCAGCGGCGTTCGAAGCGCAGCGCCGCCCAGTCCGAGTCGATCCTGACCTGGTCCGTGCTGTGCCATCCGGCCTCGGTGAGGGGATCCCAGCCCCGGTCCGAGGTCAGGTCGGTGATGATGGTCCCGCCGCGCTGGGGGAAGCACACCCACAGCCGGGTCTTGGGGCCCGTGAGCTCCAGGGCCCGCGGACCCTCCCTGTTGACTGTGCCCCGGTCCAGGGCGAACAGGTGCACGTCGTCGTACTCGGCGCCCTCGATCGGGCCGAGGTCGATGTGGATGTCCAGCGGGGGGTCCAGCAGACGCAGATAGCGTTCCGGGGCGTTGAGGATGAGCAGCCGGTCTCCGGGCTCGACGCCCAACCTCCGGGCGAGTGTCTCCGACATTCCTCCTCCGTTCACGTGTGCGGCCTTGACGCGTGCGGCCTTCACGCGCGTGGGCCTCCTCGGCCACCGTACGGTTCACCGGCCCCGAAACCGAGTACCTTACCCGCCTCGACCCCGACATGACCGTGTTTTTAGGATGCCAACATGACACAAGACAACAGTGGGATCCGCTGGGGCGTGGTGGGGACCGGCGGTATCGCGCGCTCCTTCATGCGGGGGCTCCGGGCCGTCCCCTCGGCCCGGGTGACGGCGGTGGGTTCGCGTACCGGCGCCCGAGCCGAGGAGTTCGGGCAGGAATGGGACATCCCGAACCGGCACGCGAGTTACGAGGCGCTGGCGGCCGACCCGGATGTGGACGCGGTGTACGTGGCCACGCCCCACCCCTGGCACTATCCGAACACTCTCCTGATGCTGGGCGCGGGCAAACACGTACTCGTGGAGAAGCCCATGGCGATGAACGCCCTGCAGGTGTCGGAGATGGTGGCGGCCGCGCAAGCTGGCGACCGCTTCCTGATGGAGGCGATGTGGTCGCGCTATCTGCCCGCCTCCCGGCTGGCCCGCGAGCTGGTCGCCGACGGGGCGATCGGGGAGCTGTGCTCGGTCTCGGCGGAGTTCGGGATCAACGTCCCCTACGATCCCGACCACCGGCTGTTCAACGCCGACCTGGGCGGCGGGGCCCTGTTGGACCTGGGCGTGTACCCGCTGGCTCTGGCCTCGCAGTACCTGGGCGAGCTGACGGTGGTGGGCGCGACCCGTCAGCTGTCCCCGGACCGGATGGTGGACACCCAGACCACGGTGCTGGTGCGCGGGGAGAACGGGGTGAGCGCCACCCTGGGCTGTGCCTCGCGCACGGTTCTACCCAACCGGGCGGTGCTGGCCGGGACGGCCGGATGGATCGAGATCCCCTCCTTCTGGGCCGCCACCGAGCTCGTCCTGCACCGGCGGGGGGCCGGGCCCGAGCGGTTCCACCGGCCCTTCCAGGCCAACGGCTACGAGTACGAGATCGAGGAGGTGTCCCGGTGCCTGGCCGCCGGTGAACGCCAGAGCCCGGACATGACCTGGGCGGAGAGCCAGCGGCTGGCCGGGGTCATGGACCAGGTCCGGGACGCTGGAGGGCTGGTCTACAGCCCGGCCAACGTCAAAGCCGTCCCCCTGGGATGAGCCCGGCCGCGCCCGCGCCGGTGGGGGTGGCCCGTGCGGTGAGGTTCTCGGGGACCGCGCCCGGGACGGGTCGGCCGCCGGCGCGCGGCGCGGGGTGGGGCTGGGCGCCCAGGAGACGGCCCAAAGCGACCCGGGCCAGGGGCAGCACGCTCATGCGCGCCACGACCAGGACGGCGTCCTTGGGCCCCACCTCGCGGGCGAAGCGCGTGTCCAGGGCGGGATCACCGCTGCGCGGGGTCACCCCGTAGATCTCCCCGTCGAACATCCGGTAGGCGTCGCGGACCGTCAGGGTGTCGGGGTCCAGGCGCGGGCCGTCGCCGAGCCAGTCGGCGGCGTCGGTGGCGATCCGGCGGACCAGGCCCGGCACGGGGCGGTCCTGGCGGGGGAAGACCCGGGCCTGTCCCAGACCCTTGCGCCAGCCCGCGTAGACGGCCGGGTGACGGGTGCGCAGTACTACGTAGGTGTTGGTCAGGGGGTGGGCCAGCACCTCGCGGTTCAGGAAGTGGGTCATCAGGGCGGCGGAGAGCCCGGAGCGCCGGTGGGCGGGGACCACTCCGGCGGCGTCCAGGTACAGGGCGCGGCGGGAGGCGAAGCTGCGCCGGTGGTAGCCGCCCCAGCCGACGGGGACGCCGTCGGGGCCCAGGATGAGGGCCAGGGAGGAGATCTGGTCGAAGAATCCGGCGGCCATCCGGGTGCGCCAGTAGCCGGAGTGGTCGGCCCCGAACGCCCGGGCCGCCAGGTCGCGCAGGGCCAGGTGGAGGCGTTCTCGGCACTCCGGGGCCAGTGCGGTGGGGCTGTCCCAGCGGGCGACGCGGTAGCCGGGCCGCAGAGGACGGATCACCGGGGGAACGCTGAGCTCACGCAGTTCCGGGCAGTGCTGTCGGGTCTGGTCGGGCACGCGGAAGCCCCACTTTCGTTACTCTAAGGAAGTAATTGACTCCTTAACGTAGCGGTTTTGCGGTGGGCTCGGGCCGACTTGACCCAACCGGAGGTTCCCGGGACTACTCAGACACTGCCCCCACGGCCGCCGAACGCCGCCGGTACAGCTTCCACGCCAGACCCGCGTAGGCGCTCGCGACGATGCCCGCGATCACGTAACGCGAGGTCATCAGATGTTCAGGCGGGTAGAAGACGCCGGTGATGTGGTGGTCGATGAAGCCGTTCTCCATGATCTCGCGGCCGGTGTTGAGCCGCGACCAGTTCTCGATGTCGGTGAGGAAACACGGCCACCCGATGATGACGATCCCCAGCGCGTAGGCGGCCACCAACAGGTGCGGCCAGAACATCCTCGGCCACCTCCAGGAGAGGAAGCCGCCGAAGACCACGTAGGCGAAGAACAGGTAGTGGAGAAGCATCGCGACGTGGCCGATGAGGAGGTAGGTCAGGTAACTCATGTGCCGAACCTAGGACGAGAAGGGCTGCCCGCTCATCGGAGTTCCTACCCAGTACCGATGAGTACACCTACTCATGCGCACGGCCCGGCCTTTCGCGGCACCTCCCTCGGCGAAGCCGAGCGGAATCGACTCGCCCCCGGTTATTCTCCTTACGAGGACGCGATCAGTGGAGGCAAGATGTGCGCGCAGCCCGTGCCGGACTGGCTCATTCCACCGACGGAGGGCTTCAGAGCCGAGGACCTGGACAATCTGCCCGACCTGCCTCCGCACACCGAACTCATCGACGGGAGCCTCGTCCTCGTGAGCCCGCAGAAAGGCTTTCACTCCGCAGTCCTGGATCTGCTCACGATCAGGATGCGGCCTGTTCCGGAGCAGTACCGCGTTCGGCGTGAGATGACTGTGACGCTGGGACCGAAACAGCGGCCGGAGCCGGACATGATGGTCGTGGACGCGGACGCTGTCGACAACCAGCAGTCCAGTTTTCCCCCGGATGTCGTGAAACTCGTGGTCGAAGTGGTGTCGCCGGAATCGATCGAACGCGATCGCCTGCGCAAACCGTTGCTGTACGCGCAAGCCGGGATTCCACACTTCTGGCGGATCGAGGACAACGGAGACGGCCCGGTCGTCTATGTGCACGAGCTCGAGCCCGCCACATTGTGCTACGTGGTCACCGGCATATACCACGACCGCCTCAAGGTCGATCTTCCGTACACCATGGACATCGATCTCAACGAGTACCGCCGGATGTGAGCTGTTCAGGCCCCGGACTGGTGGGACCGCTCCGTGTCCCGGCCCGTGCGGGTGAGGCGTTCGCCCAGGCGGGCCATCTCCTCGCGTAGCTCGGCGGGTTCCTCGACCTCCATCTCCAGGTCCAACATGGCCAGGTAGCAGGCCATGCCGACCAGGTCCTCGCTCGCGCACAGCAGCACGCAGGAGTGCTCGTCCACCGCCTCGATACGGCCGTAGCGGGCGGCCGGACCCGCCAGCGCGGTCTCCGCCGACACCTTGAGACGGATCCGGGCCTTGATCGGCCACATGTGCAGGTTCATCCGGTCGGTCAGGTAGGCGGCCACTCCCTGTTCAGGCGGGTCGCGCGGGGGGACCCGCGGGCCGGTCGGGGTGAGGGGGCGCAACCGGTCCACCCGGAAGGTGCGCCAGTCGTCGCGGTCGGTGTCCCAGGCCACCAGATACCAGCGCCTCCCCTGGGAGACCAGCCGGTGCGGCTCCACGACCCGGCGGCTGGTGGTGCCGTCGTGGCTTTCGTAGTCGAACCGCAGTCGCTCGCTGTCCCGGCAGGCCGCCGCCACCAGGGTGAGGGTTTGGGAGTCGACGGTGGGCCCCTCGCCGGGCATCGGCACGGTGAAGGTCCCCAGCGCGTCCACCCGGCGGCGCAACCGGGAGGGCAACACCTGGAGGAGTTTGGCCAGTGCCCGCACCGAGGTCTCCTCGATCCCCGAAACCCCGCCCTGGGCCGCCGTGCGCAGCCCCACCGCGACCGCCACGGCCTCGTCGTCGTCCAGCAGCAGCGGGGGCAGGGCCGCGCCCGCGCCCAACTGGTAGCCGCCGCCGGTGCCCATGGTCGCCTGGATGGGGTAGCCCAGTTCGCGGAGGCGGTCCACGTCGCGACGGACGGTGCGAGGGCTGACCTCGAGGCGCTCGGCGAGGTCACTGCCGGGCCAGTCCTTGCGGGTCTGGAGCAGGGACAGGAGCTGGAGCAGCCGGGCCGATGTCGACTTCATGCCCCGAGTCTGCCAGGGGTGCAGGCCGGTTTCTGTCCTGCACTCCCGTGCCCGGCTCACCGGTCGGCCCCTGATCCGTGAGCCGGACTCGGGGAACTGGTAGAGCGCACCGCCGCATGGACCAGGGCAGCGCAGAGTTGGAGTGCGGCGGCCGCGGCCAGGCACAGGGGCAGGGAGAAGTCGGCGAGCGGTCCGGCCAGGGCGGCCCCGGCCGCGAAGGCGCTGACCTTCAGGCTCGCGGCGGTGGTGAACACCTGGGTGCGCAGCCGCTCGGGCGCCTCCCGGTGGCGGACCGCGAACAGGCTGGTCAGCTGAGGTCCCTCGGCGGTGCCCACCACCGTGGCGGCCAGGATCAGCCAGGGCGCGGAGGGCGCCAGGAACACACCCGCCACGCCCGCCACCTGGAGCAGTACACAGACCAGAACCACGGTGTCCGGGCGTACCGGCAGCGGGTGCCTGGCCAGAACCAGGTTGGCCGACAGTGCGGACACCGCCATCACCGAGAGCAGCATCGCGCCGCGTTCGGGCCCGCCCAGCAGGTTCTGGCCCAGCACGGGGAGGCTCACCACGAGCACACCGGTCCCGGCGATGGAGACCGTGGTGACCACGGTGGCCCGCAGCAGGGCCCGGTTGCCCAGGACCGCGCGGGCTCCGGCGGCCAGCTCACCGAGCACCGGAGCGGGTTCGGGGCGAGCGGGGCGTGCTGGCAGGGACCAGGCCACCGGGATCGTGAGGGAGACCAGGGCCACCGAGGCCACCACCGCGGCCGTGGCACCGGCGGTGATCGCGACCGCCCCGGCCAGAGCGGGGCCGATCAGACTGGCGCTGCTGAAGGTCATCGCGTCCCAGGCGTTGGCCCTGGTCATGCGGGCCGGGGGTAGAAGGCGGGGGAGTTGCGCGGTCCACCCGCCGGACAGGGCGGGGCCCAGCAGGCCGATGCCCAGGGCTAGCGCCAGCACGGGGGCGAGGGGGAGTCGGTCCAGGAGCAGGGCCACCGCGGCCAGTCCGGCGGCGTAGACGGCGAGAACCGTGGCCAGGACCCGGCCGGGGCGCAGCGCCCGGTCGAGCAGGACGCCCACCGCCGGTCCGCCCACGGCGGCGGTCGCGGTGACCGCGGCCAGCAGCGTCGAACCCGTGGTGGCGGTGCCGGTGGCGGCCACCCCGAGGAGCAGCAGGGCGGGGCCGGACATCTCGTCGCCGGTCCTGGCCGCGGCGGCCCCGAACAGGTAGCGGGGCAGGGCATGGCGCTGGGTCATCTCCCGTACGGTACTGAGTAACGCCAGAACGCACCATGGGCGTTACATTGGGAGCATGAAGCCAACGGAACCGGTGATCGCCGTAGGGGCGGTGCAGGCCGTCGTCGACCGCACCGCCGACCTCCTCAACGCCCTGGCCGCCCCGAACGTGGCCCCGGACGAGGTGGACGCGGTCCTGCGCGCGCACGGCGAGGTCGACCCTGTGACCACCGCGGAGGACGTGGCGGAGCTGCGTGCGGCCGCCGACGAACTGCGCTCCGTGCTGGCCGCGGACTCCCTGGACCAGGCCGCCGAACGGGTCAACGCCCTGCTCAGCCGGACCGCGCACCCGCCCCGGCTGAGCAACCACGGCGGAACCTTCAGCTGGCACCTCCACGTGGACAGCGACGACGAGGAGGCTCCCCTGGCCGAGTGGTTCCTGGCCTCGGCCAGCATGCTGCTGGCACTGCTGGTCAGCGACCGCCAACGACTGCCGGGCGGGGTGTGCGCGGCGCGCGGCTGCGAACTGGTGTTCATCGACACCGCGCACGGCAGCCGCCGCCGGTACTGTTCGCGCCGCTGCGCCACCAGGGAACGGGTGGCCGCCCACCGGGCCCGCCGCTGAGCGGGGTTCAGGAAGTGGTGATCGTTCGGTGGCCGGGCAGGTCGAGGGTCAGGTGCTCCGGGGAGAGCGACCGCAGGAAGTCCTCGGCGTCGAAGAGCTCCCCGACGGCGTAGACCCCACCCGATCCACGCACCCGGCCGTCGAGCATCCGTGCGGTGGCCTCGACCACCAGCGGCGCCGTCACCGCGTAGATGTCGCGGCCCGAGGCGCTCGCCCGCCGCTTCTCCGCGCCCCGGTGGACGACCACGTCCACGACGAAGGTCTGCGCCGAGCGCCCGCTGTCGTCGGCTGCCCGGGGCTCGGGGGTGTCGGGGTCGCGCACATCGCGCAGGGGTGCCAGGTTCATGTGCGCGCGGATGTCTGGGGTGCGCAGATGGCGCGAGACGGTGACCTGGTCGGCAGTGGAGAACTCGGTGACCTTCTGGACGCCCAGCGGAGCGGGAAACTCCCAGTCGCTCGTCTCGGGCTGCTGGGCGGGACTGTGGAAGCGGCCCCCGGAGTACACCACGTGTCGTCCGGCGTTGCGTCGTCCGGTCTTGCGTGTGCCCTGGGTGGGCTCCCAGCCGTCCAGCCCGAATGCAATGTCGATCGCCTCTGCCTCGGACCAGTCGCCCATCGCCGCGGTGGCCAGCAAGTCGCCCAGACCGCCGTAGAACGCCACCGACGGAACGACCACCACCCCGATCTCCCGGGCCTGCGCCTGATGTTGTTGGAAGGTCTCCAGTGCCACGGCCTGTTCCGCTCCCACGTCCAGGTAGGGGATCCCGGCGCGCAGCGCGGCGTCGAGCAGGGCGGGAGAGGTGACGGCGAAGGGCCCCGCGCAGTTGACCACCGCCGCCGTACCGGCCAGCGCGCGGTCCAGGGAGGCCGTGTCGTCGAGGGAGGCCACCCGGGCGGGGGACTCCGGGAACTTTCGGCCCAGAGCGTGCAGTCGCTCGTGGTCGCGGCCGACCAGAACAGGGGGCAGACCGCGTCGGCGCAGTTCGGCGAGGACGAAGACGGCGGTGTGCCCGTAGGCGCCGAAGACGGCGACCGTTCGGTGGTTGGGGTTCATGGGTCCATGTTCACCAATCGGATCTCCGTGCACGAGTGTCTTAAACGACCACATGCGTATAATTTCAGACATGACCGGGTCAGTGAGGTTGGTGCTCTACGACGGCGCCATGCTGTTCGAGGCCGCCGCCGCACTGGAGGTGTTCGGGGTCGACCGCGGCCTGGTCGACCCCTGGTACGACTTCGGGGTATGTGCCTCGGAGCGGTCCCTTCTCGGCGGTTGGCTGCGCGTGGAGGGCGCCTTCGGGTACGCCGAACTGGCCACGGCGGATACCGTGATCGTCGCGGCCTTCGACGACGTCGCCGCCGATCCACCGCCTGACCTCGTCGCGGCCGTGCGCGCCGCCCACAGGCGGGGCGCACGGATCGTGTCGCTGTGTACTGGGGCGTTCGTACTGGCCGCCGCCGGTGTGCTGGACGGGCGGCGGGCCACCACGCACTGGATGCACACCGCCGCGCTCGCCGCCCGCTACCCGCGGGTCCGGGTGGAGCCGGACGTGCTCTACACCGACGAGGGCTCGGTGCTGACCTCGGCGGGCAAGGCCGCCGGGATGGATCTGTGCCTGCACCTGGTCCGCACCGACCACGGCGCGGGCGTGGCCAACGCGATCGCCCGCCGTCTGGTAGTCCCGCCGCACCGTAGGGGCGGCCAGGCCCAGTTCATCGCCGCCCCGGCAGCCCAGGAGCCGGGTCGTGCGCTCGCCGACCTGCTGCAGTGGGCGAGCGCGCGCCTGGACGAGCCGCTAACCGTGCCGGACCTGGCCCGGGAGGCGAACATGAGCACCCGTAACCTCACCAGACGATTCGTGGCCGTGACCGGGCTGACCCCGCTGCGCTGGCTGCACCACCAGCGCGTGCACCGCGTCCAGGAACTGTTGGAGACCGCCGACGACACCATCGAGCAGATCGCCGCTCGCACCGGTATGGGCACCGCCGCGACCCTGCGCAAGCACTTCCGCCGCGCGCTCGGGGTGCCGCCGGAGACCTACCGGCGCACCTTCCGAGAGCGCGGGGAACCCGCTGCGGTGCCCGACGGCCTCAGAAGGTGACGGCCACCGCCTCCACCTCGACCAGCTGGTCGTCGTAGCCCAGCACCGCCACACCCAGCAGGGTGCTGGGAGCGTCGTGCCCACCCATGTGGGAGCGCACCACCTCCCAGGCCTTCACCAGGTCCTCCTGCCGGGTGGAGGCCACGTACACCGTGGTCTTCACGACGTCCGTGAGCTCGGCGCCCGCCCCGCGCAACGCGGTGACCAGGTTGCGCATCACCTGCTCGGCCTGGCCCGCGTAGTCGCCCACGGCCACCGTGGCGCCGTGCTCGTCCAACGGGCAGGCGCCTGCGGTCCACACCACCCGGGCCGGGGCCTGTGCCGTGGCCGCGTAGGCGTACTCCGCCACTGAGCTCAGTTCCTCGTTCCGGACCAGCTTGACCGCACCGCTCATGGATCCCTCTTCCCCGTTCGCTGATGCCCCGGGGGCATCAGCGGCTCGTGTCGACACTCCTTACCGAGAAGGCACGGTGCCAGCTGGTGCCGCACGGCGCCAGTCAATTTCGCAGGGCGGTCAGCTGCCCGCGGCCGAAGCCGCAGGCTCGCGGGCAGCTGACCGCCCGGGGGGGCGGGTCCGGACTCGCGCGCCCAGCACCCGGCGCTGTCCGACGATACGGGAAGGGGCGGACGCGGAGCCCTAATCGCCGTCGGGCCGGGCGCGGTCGGGGACCAGCACGCTCAGGCAGGTCACGCAGGCCTCCAGCTTCTCGAACTCGGAGATGTCCACCGGCAGCACCCGCCAGTGGTCCGCGGTCAGCTGGTGGATGGTCTCGTGCGCGGCTGCGCTGACCAAGACGTCCCGGCCGCCCAGTGGCAGCACGTGCGCGCCCGGCTCCTCCGGGGGGCGCCGGATCGGCGGCAGCGAGGTGGCCGCGACCAGTTCGGGCAGGCCGATGAGCGTTCCGTCGGGCAGCGCGGTCACGGCGGACTTCAGGTGCAGGGCCCGCCCCAGCGCGACCCGGTGGACCTTGCGGCCCATCGGGGCCAGGATCTGTTCGAGCTGGTCGGCGCCTTCGGTGTTGGTCCGCTCGCCCACACCCACGTAGACGGTTTCGCCGACCTGGAGGACGTCACCGCCGTCCAGGGTTCCGGGAGCCTCGATCCGGGCCACCCGCAGGCCCAGGGTACGGGCCGCGCGCTCCACGCCCTCGACCTCGCCGCGGCGGGTCTGGGCCCCGGGCCGGGTCAGTACCGCCAGGTCCTCGCAGACCACCAGGGGGTCCTCCACGAACACCGAGTCCGGGTGCTCGGGCGCCGGGTCCACCTCGTGCACCCGCCAGCCGGCCGAGGCGACCGTCTCCTGGTAGATGGTGTACTGGCGCGCGGCCAGCACCGGGTCCACCGGGGTTCGGGCGATGTGCGTGACGATGCCGTCGGCCAGCCGCGGGCTGGGTCGACGCATCAGGGCGACCCCGTATGAGGAGTAACCGTCCATTCGACCTCCTGGGAAGGAAAAAGAGCTGAGAGGGCCGGGCTTCGTGGGAGAAGCCGCAGCGTATCGCGGTCCCCTACCCGGTTTAGCGGACCGGCACGCGGGCCGAACGGCTTGTTCGGGCAGGCCGCCCGGGGCAGGGTGGATGCCATGGACGTGATCGTTGTGGGTGGCGGGATCGTGGGGACCAGCGCGGCGTTCCACCTGGCCAAGAAGGGAGTGTCCACGGCGTTGGTGGACTCCTCCCATCTGGGGCAGGCCACGGCGGCCGGGACGGGGATCGTCTTCCCGTGGCCGTTCCCGTGGGACGCGCCGCCGCTGTGGGACTTCAAGGCGCGCGCCGCCGAGCACTACCCGGGGCTGATGGCCGAGCTGGCCGAGGACGGGCAGGCCACCGGCTACGAGGTGGTCGGCGGGATGTCGGTGGACCGTGAGGGGGACGACGCGGGGTTCGAGCTGCTGCGCACGCTTGCGGAGCGCCCCGAGTTCGCGTCCATGGGGCGGGTGGAGCGCCTGGCCGAGGGTGAGCCCCGGCAGCACTTCCCGCTGGTTCCCGAACCCTACGGAGGTGTGTACATCGAAGGGCTGGCCCGGCTGAACGGCCGGGTGGCCCGGGCGGCGTTGTTCAACGCCGCCGAGGAGCGGGGGCTGCACTACTACAAGGGCGACGCCAAGCTGCTGTGGAACGGGCACCGGGTGACCGGGGTGCGGGTGGGCGCCGAGGACCTGGAGGCGCCGACGGTGATCGTGGCGGCCGGGGCGTGGTCGGCGGGCCTGCTGGCGGTGGCCGGGGTCGGGTTGGGGGTGCACCCGGTGCGCGGGCAGATGACCCACTTCGCGCTCCCGGGCCGGGACACGCGCGGCTGGCCGGTGGTGCGTTTCGGGGAGAGGGACTACTTCGTGAGCGCCTTCGCCCCGGACCGGGTGGTCACCGGCGGAACGGTCGAGCCCGAGGCGGGGTTCGACCGCAGGGTGACCGCCTCGGGAATGCTGCACAACCTGTCCACCGCGCTGGACGTGCTCCCCGGACTGGCCGACGCCACGGTGGTGGAGACCCGGGTGGGGTTTCGGCCCGGCACCCACGACGGTCTGCAGCTGCTCGGCCCCATCGAGCGGTTGCCCGGTGTGCTGGTCGCCACGGGGCTGGGTTCGCAGGGGTTGACCTTCGGTCCGTTCCAGGGAGTGGTCGCCGCCCGGCTGGCGATGGGTGAGGACCCCGGGGTGGACCTGTCGGCGTTCGTCCCCGACCGCGTCCAGGAGCAGGGCGGCTCGTTGGCGGGTTGAGTAGGCGTACTCAGGCGTGGGGCGGCGGGCCCGCGCACCATGGACGCATGAACGCACCGATCCCTCAGCCCCGGTCCACGCCCCAGTTCTATCTGCAGTCGATGATCGCCTTCGCGGTCTCCACCGTGGGGGTCGGCATCGGCATCGTCTACCTTCCCGTCGACCTGTGGATGCGCGCCTTCCTCGCAATGAGCGTGCTGTTCGTGATCACGTCCACGTTCACCCTCGCCAAGTGCGTCCGGGACCGGCAGGAGGACGCCGCTCTGGCCGAACAGGCGCAGTACTACCAGCAACTGCCGATCTGGCAGGGCGAGCAGCCGCCCGTCCCCAGGGCCTGAGGCCAGCCAGGAGGGGAAGGGGCGGGCGCCGCGCGGGGGAGCGCGGCGCCCGTCGGTCACGCCAGTGGCAGGACGCCCGTCACCGGTCACCCGGTACCGGCGGAAGGGGTGTCAGGCGTTGGGCGGAAGAGCGGTTCCAGCGCCCCGCTGGCGTGTCTTGAGCAGGTCGTGGCGCTCACCCGGCAGGGTGGGCTCACCCGCCCCCTGCACCACGAAACCGGCGTCGACGATCATCTCCAGGTCGTCCTTGCCCGCCTGGCCCTCACTGGTGAGGTAGTCGCCGAGGAAGATCGAGTTGGCGATGTGCAGCGCCAGGGGCTGCAGGGAGCGCAGGTGGATCTCTCGCCCGCCCGCCAGGCGCACCTCCACGTCGGGGAAGACGAAGCGGGTTGCGGCCAGGATGCGCAGGCAGCGCTGCGGGGTCAGCTCCCAGGTGCCCTCCAGGGGCGTGCCGTCGAAGGGCATGAGGAAGTTGACCGGTACCGAGTCCGGGCCCAGCTCGCGCAGGGCGAACAGGGCGTCGATGAGGTCGTCGTCGCTCTCCTTCATCCCGGCGATCAGCCCCGAGCAGGGGGAGAGCCCGGCGTGCTTGGCCTGTTCGACGGTCTCCACCCGGTCGGCGAACTCGTGGGTGGTACAGATGTCGGAGTAGCGCTCTTCGGAGGTGTTGAGGTTGTGGTTGTAGGCGTCGACCCCGGCGTCGCGGAGCTTGTCGGCCTGCCCGTCGGAGAGCAGCCCGAGGCAGGCGCAGACCTCCACTCCGGGGTACTCGTCCTTGATCCCTGCCACGGCCGGGGCGAGGCGGTCCACGTCGCGGTCGGTGGGGCCGCGCCCGCTCGCCACCAGGCACACGCGGCTGGCCCCGGCCTTGACCCCGTGGGAGACGGCCTCACGGGTCTGGTCGGGCTTGAGCCAGGTGTACTTGACGATCTCGGCCTGTGAACCCAGGCGTTGGGAGCAGTAGAAGCAGTCCTCGGGGCACAGGCCGCTCTTCATGTTCACGAGGTAGTTGAGTTTGACACGGCGCTCGAAGTACCGACGTCGGACCCGCGAAGCGGCGGCGACCAGGTCCATCAGGTCGTCGTCAGTACTGGTGAGCACCTCCAGGAGTTCGTCGCGGGTGGGGGTCTCACGGCGAAGGGCCTTCTCGGCCTGGGTGTCGAATGTCGTCACGGGGTTGATCTTGCAGGGTGGGAGCGATCCTGCACAGTGACCGAACCCACCAAAAACCGGTTGAAGTCTTGTTTGCCTGATGGCGTGTACCGACAGGTAGGTGGCCGGATGCGGACACTGATGGCCAATCAAATCACCATTAGGCAACTTAGGGCACCCCCTATGCGCACTTATGGAAAGGATCAGTAGTAAAGTCCCCGGCGGTTGTCCGAGGGCCAAGGACCGACTTGTGTTTGGCCTCCTCAGCGTTGCGTTCACGCATGTCCGCGACCCGTGCTGCATCGTGGTGCCAGCCCGGGCTGTCGGGCGTGCCCAGGGGAGGGAGTCCGGAGTGAGTGGAGTCGGCAGCGGCCGGAGTGGCGTGTCCGAGGGGGACGCCAGTCTGGTCCACGTCACGATGATCGCGGCGGCGGCCGCGATGGGCGGGTTCCTGTTCGGCTACGACAGTGCGGTCATCAACGGCGCGGTCGACGCGATCCAGCAGCGGTTCGACGTGGGCTCCGGAGTTTTGGGCTTCACCATCGCCGCAGCGCTGCTGGGATGTGTGGTGGGCGCGGCCACGGCCGGCAACCTCGCCGACCGGCTGGGCCGGATCCGGGTCATGCAGATCGCCGGCACGCTGTTCGCGGTCAGCGCCATCGGTACCGCCCTGCCGTTCTCGATCTGGGACCTGACCGCCTGGCGCGTCCTGGGTGGCGTGGCCATCGGTATGGCCTCGGTAATCGCACCGACCTACATCGCCGAGGTCTCACCCGCCGCCTACCGGGGCCGGTTGGCCTCCCTGCAACAGCTCGCCATCGTACTGGGCATCGCCTGTTCGCAGCTGGTCAACTACGCGATCGCGCAGGCGGCCGACGGCAGCGCGCACAACATGCTGGGGCCCGTACAGGCCTGGCAGTGGATGCTGGGCATCGAGGTCCTGCCCGCGCTGGTCTACCTCGGGCTCAGCCTGGTCATCCCCGAATCGCCCCGGTACCTGGTGCGTGTGGGGCGGGTGGACCGCGCCCGCCAGATCCTGCACGAGGTCGAGGGCGGCGGGGAGTCCCGGATCGAGCGGCGGATCGAGGAGATCAAGAAGGCCCTGGGCTCGGAGGTGCGGCCCAGACTGCGCGACCTGACCGGCCGCTACGGCCTGTTGCCGATCGTGTGGATCGGTATGGCGGTCTCGGCGTTCCAGCAGCTGGTGGGGATCAACGTCATCTTCTACTACTCCAGCTCGCTGTGGCAGTCGGTGGGCGTGGCCGAGGCCGACTCGCTCCTGCTGAGCCTGTTCACCTCGGTGGTCAACATCGTGGGTACCGTCATCGCGATCATGCTGGTGGACCGGATCGGCCGCAAACCCCTGCTGTTGGTGGGTTCGGCCGGTATGACGGTGGCGCTGGCGACGGCCGCCTACGCGTTCAGCCACGCCACCGGCACCGGTGAGGACGTCGTTCTCCCCTTCGTGTGGGGTGCGGTGGCGCTGACCGCGGCCAGCTCGTTCGTACTGTTCTTCGCCCTGTCCTGGGGTGTGGTCGTGTGGGTGCTGCTGGGCGAGATGTTCCCGCTGCGCATTCGCGCCGCCGCGATGGCCGTGGCCACCGCGACCCAGTGGCTGACCAACTGGCTGATCACCGTGAGCTTCCCGAGCCTGCGCGACTGGAGCCTGCCGGGGGCGTACGTGATGTACGCGGGGTTCGCGCTCCTGTCGTTCTTCTTCGTGCTGAAGTTCGTCAAGGAGACCAAGGGCAAGACCCTGGAGGAGATGAAGGGCTGAGGCCGAGGAAGCGCTGGCAGGACCACCGGCCCGCCCGGGTTTCCGGGCGGGCCGATCCGGCTCAGGAGGTGGTTGTTCCGGTGAACATCTCGCGCACCTCCTCGGCGGTGGTCTCCTGGAGGTCCTCGTCCAACAGCAGCCACCGGGTGATTCCGATGGACTCCAGGAAGCGCAGGTCGTGGCTGGCGACCAGCAGCGCGCCCTGATAGGCCGCCAAGGCGTTGGCCAGCTGCCGCACGCTGGACAGGTCCAGGTTGTTGGTGGGCTCGTCCAGCATCAGCAGCTGCGGCGCCGGTGCGGCCAGCATCGTCGCCGCCAGGGCCGCCCGGAAGCGCTCACCGCCGGACAGGGTCCCGGCGATCTGCGCGGCCCGGTGGCCCTTGAACAGGAACCGGGCCAGCTGGGCGCGGATGTGCTGGGTACTCACGCCAGGCGCGGCGTTGCCGACGTTCTCCGCGATGCTGACTCCCTCGTCGAGGACGTCCAGCCGCTGCGGTAGGAACCGTGTCGGCACGGACACCTCCACCTCACCCTCCAGCGGGGCCTCCAGTCCGGCGATGGCGCGCAGCAGCGTGGTCTTGCCCGCGCCGTTGCGGCCCACCAGGGCGATCCGCTCGGGACCGCTGACCAGGAGATCGCCGCAACGCAGCCGGCCGAACCGGGTGCGCACCCCGCTCAGGCTCAGCACGGACCGGCCGTTGGGCACCTCGGTGTGCGGCAGGTCCACCCGGATCTCGGCGTCGTCGCGGACCGCTTCGGCCGCCTCCTCGCGGCGCTCGCGCGCCTCGTCGAGTTTGTCCTCGTGGGTGCCCCTGAGCTTGCCCGCGGACTCCTGGGCGGCCCGCTTCAGCGCGCCCTGGACGATCTTCGGGATTCCGCCGTCAATGGCGGCCTTCTTGGCGGCGCGCTGGCGGCGGGCCAGTTTGATCTGGGTCTCCTCCAGTTCGCGCTTGTGGCGGCGCACGTCGGACTCGGCCGCGCGCAGGGTGCGTTCGGCCGCTTCCTGCTGGACCGCCAGGGCTTCCTGGTAGTCGGTCCAGCCGCCCCCGTGGATGGCCACCGAGCCGGAGCGCAGTTCGGCGATGCGATCCACCCGCTCCAGGAGTTCGAGGTCGTGGCTGACCACGACCAGCGAGCCGGAGCGCCAGGTCTCCACGGTGTCGTAGAGCCTGCGGCGGGCGAAGAGGTCGAGGTTGTTGGTGGGCTCGTCGAGCAGAAGGACGTCGGGGCGCGCGAGGAGGACCGTGGCCAGGCGCAGCAGGACGGTCTCACCACCCGAGAGCTGGCCCACGTTGCGGTCCAGTTCGACCCCGTCCAGGCCGAGCGAGCCCAGGGCAGCCAGGGTGCGTTCCTCGATGTCCCAGTCGTCACCGACCGTCTCGAAGTGATGCTCGGAGGCGTCTCCGGCTTCGATGGCGTGCAGGGCGGCGCGTTTGTCGGCGATGCCCATCGCCTGGTCGACCCGCACACCGGTGTCCAGGGTGACGTTCTGGGGCAGGTAGGCCAGGCTGCCGCCGATGGTCACCGACCCCCGGGACGGATGCAGCTGCCCGGCCAGCAGCCGGAGCAGGGTGGACTTGCCAGCGCCGTTGGTGCCGACCAGACCGGTGCGGCCCCTGCCCAGGGTCAGGGACAGGCGTTCGAAGACGACCGTGCCGTCCTTCCACTGGAAGGACAGGTCGGAGCAGGCGACGGCGGCCGCGGCACTCGTGGTGGTGCTGGTTTTTGACATGGGTGTTCTCGCAGACGGAAGCGGTGTGGGAAGGGCTTCGTATGCGAGCACCACGCGGCGGCCAGCCGAGAGGACCGTAAGGAGAGGCGAGAGGGTCCTGGACGAGACAGGGACGGCTCATGCACCAAGGTTCCGTACACGCGACGGACAGACCGGTTACCGGCTCCGCACCGCGTGATGATCGCGAACCTAGATGCGCAACGTCCACCTCAATCGTAGACAACAGGACGAGGAGTACTGTACCCACTCGGTTCCGGGTGTCAACCGCTTTTCGCGTGTGGAACGTGGAGTGGATCTGCAGTGGGGCGGCGTCAGTACTCTTCCAGGTCGATCTTGCGCTGGAGGTACTCCTCGCGGCTGATCTCGCCCCGCGCGTAGCGCATGCGCAGCTCCTGGGCTGCGGCGTCCAGCGGCGGGGGAGCCGGCTGGGGATCCGGGGCGACCGGGGGTTTGGTGTAGCGCTGTTTGACGGCCTGGCCGACCTCGGTGACGGTGAGCACGAAGAAGAAGGCCAACCCCAGCACGACCACGATCGAGATCGCGGCGACGAAGACGTTCACGGCTCAACTCCTTCGACAGTACGGGGCCTGGCCAGACCCACCTCCCTCCTGTTTACTCCTCGACGGATCCCGCCGCCAGGGCCAGAGGCCTCCGATACCACCCCAAACGACGTAACCTGGGATATCGCGATCCGTAGGCCGTTCCAGAAAGGGCGGGATGCGCGTTCTCCTCGTGGACAACCACGACTCCTACACGTACAACCTGTTCCAGCTCCTGTCCGGTGTGCTCGGCGAGGAGCCCCGGGTGCTGACCAACGACGACCCGGGCTGGGCTGACTTCGATCCCGCTTCGGTGGACGCTGTCGTGGTCTCCCCGGGGCCGGGGCGCCCGCAGACCGCGCGTGATCTGGGGCGAGTCCCCGATCTGCTGGAACAGACGCAGATCCCGGTACTGGGAGTGTGCCTGGGTCACCAGGCGATCGCGCACCTGGCCGGTGGTGAGGTGGCCTCAGCGCCCGAGCCCCGCCACGGGCATCTGACCCGGGTCCGGCACGACGGAACGGATCTCTTCGCGGGAATCCCGCAGGACTTCACCGCCGTGCGCTACCACTCGCTGGCCGTGCCCGAGCCCCTGCCCGAGAGCCTGGTGGCCACCGCCTGGGCGGAGGACGGCGTGATCATGGGGCTGCGCCACCGCGACCTGCCGCGCTGGGGGGTGCAGTTCCACCCCGAATCCATCGCCAGCGAGTACGGGGCCGAGCTGATCGCCAACTTCTTGGAACTGGCCCGGAAGCACCGCGGCCCGACCGAAACCGGAACCGGGAATCCGGTGGACGTGGCAGGAAGCGCCCCCGTACCCGCCCACCCTGCCGCTGACCTGCGGTTCACCGTGCTGCCCTACGCGGTGGACACCGAGCGCGCCTTCACCCACCTGTACGCCGGCTCCGAGAACTCCTTCTGGCTGGACAGCTCCCGCCCCGAGGGGCCCGCACGCTTCTCCTTCCTGGGGGACGCCTCCGGCCCCACGGCCGAGGTGCTCACCTACGACGTCGGCGACCGGGGCGTACGCGTGCGCACCGCCGACGGGACGCGGACCGAGCCCGGGAGCGTGTTCGAGGCGCTCGAACGCCGCACGGGGCGCCCCGCTGCCGCGACCGGCCTGCCTTTCGGCTTCACCGGCGGGTACGTGGGCTACCTGGGCTACGAGCTCAAAGCCGACTGCGGGGCCGCCCGCGCCCACACGGCCGCCACCCCGGACGCGGTGTGGATGCGCTGTGACCGGTTCCTGGCCGTCGACCACCACGAGGACCGCACCTACGTGGTCTGCGCCGACGGCGCCCCGGACGCTCAGAAATGGATCGAGACCACCCGCGCCCTCCTGGAGGGACTGCCTCCCCTGCCCGCACCCCCTCCCTCCGCTCCCGCCCTCGACCTCTCCGCGTTCCTGGAGCAGCCGCGCGAGGGGTACGTGGACGACGTCAAGGCGTGCCTGGGCCACCTCACCGACGGCGAGAGCTACGAGATCTGCCTGACCAACCGGGTCCGCCTGCCCGACCTCGGCGAGGGCGGTGAACTGGACTTCTACCGCCGCCTGCGCGCCGCGAGCCCCGCGCCCTACGCCGCACTGCTGAGGATGGAGGGGGTGACCGTGCTGAGCGCCTCCCCGGAGCGCTTCCTGCGAGTGGACGCCGCGAGAGTGGCCGAGAGCCGCCCCATCAAGGGCACGGCCCCCCGCCACCCGGATCCGGCCACCGACGCACAGATCGCGGCCGACCTGCGAACCGGCGCCAAGACCCGCGCTGAGAACCTGATGATCGTGGACCTGCTCCGCAACGACCTCGGCCGGGTGTGCGAGGTCGGGAGCGTGGAGGTGCCCGCCTTCATGTACACCGAGTCCTACGCCACCGTGCACCAGCTGGTCTCCACCGTCCGGGGACGGTTGCGTCCCGGGGTGTCCGCCCTGGAGGCCGTCCGCGCCTGCTTCCCGGGCGGATCGATGACCGGGGCCCCCAAACTGCGCACCATGGAACTCATCGACCGGCTGGAGGGTTCGGCACGAGGCGTGTACTCGGGTGCGCTCGGCTACGTCTCGCACAGCGGAGAATCGGACCTGAGCATCGTCATCCGCACCGCCGTCCTCGTCGGGGGAGAGGCCACCGTGGGGGCCGGAGGAGCGATCGTGCTGGACTCCGATCCGCAGGAGGAGTACGAGGAGATGCTCCTCAAGGCCAGGGTCCCCGCGAAGGGTCGCTGAGCCAGCCGCCCGGTCCCGGGGCGGCGCGGCCCGTGTGTGTGCCCGCGAGGCGGGGAAGGACCCGGACATGACGGACCCCGAACGTACGGCTGAGGGCCACCACGTCGTGATCCGCGGACGGCGCTGGCGTGCCAGCGATCCGGAGCTGCCCGATGGGATCCGCGAGCGCCTGGTCGCCCATCTGATGTCGGCTCGCCGGGACGTCGGCTCCGCGCTGCGCGCCCAGGACCCTGAGGCCGAGCAACGCGCCAGGGGCCGGGTGCAGCTGGCCAAGGAAGGGCTGGGGGAGAGGGGTTCCCCCTGGTGGGAGATGCGTATCCACGAGCGCCGCCACCGCTGGGAGGAGTCGCTGCGTTCCTTGGACACCGGCTAGCTTGGCGTTTAACCTGCTTGCTTGGCTCCGGGGTGCCCCGTAGTGCCCGTTTTGTTCTTCTTGGGAACCCCGTATCGGGGAGCTGGACGCTTGTTCTGGCTCCCCACCGGACGCCCCGGACCAGGCCCGCAGGATTTCGGTGCACCCACACACACCGGCAGGTCAGCGCGAATGTACCGAAACCCCCGACGCACCCGCGCCGGACTCATCCGGTCCGCTTCCACCAGCCGATGCCAGGGCAATCTGACCTGACGCGCCAACAACCGGGCCAGACGTAGCTGGGTATAGGCCACCACGACCAGCCAGGACCACCGGTCCGCCGATCGCGGGTCCCGTAGCCGGGGTGCGTTCCACCCCAACGACTGTTTGAGGAAGCGGAAGGTGTGCTCGATGTCGAACCGGCGCAAATAAGCCCACCACATCTGACTGACCTGCTCTGAGCGCATGCCGGTGGCTGAGGACCACAACCACAACGGTTTGGGATCGCGCCGCGAGGGCAAAGCCTGCACCTGCAACAACACCAGGGTGCCCTCGATCACCGGTAGCTCACCGGGGTGCTCGGCCCAGGCTGAGCGGTGGGTCAGCCGGGGATGCATCCGATCCCAGGAGCGCGCGGTGGCACTGCCGTAGCGGCGGGTGGCAGCGGTGGTCACCGTCTCCGGCTCGGGCCAGGTATCGGGGGCGGCCATCCGTAGGGCAGCCCCGTGTTTGGGCGGGCGCCCGTTGGCTGAGATCGGTCGGTGCTCGGCTGGGCCGTAGAGCACCCGGTTGGAGGGCAACCGGCCCACCACCTGAACGGGCAGATCAGCGAGCAGATAGGCCAGACGAGGACTGTCATAGCCCGCGTCAACCACCACCACAATGTCGGGATCGCCCTGCTGGTGGTGTTCAGCCCTGATCAATCGGGCGATCAGCTGGCGGACTTGGTGGGCGGTGACGGTGGTGGGGTCCTCGTCACTGTGCAGGCGGCGCAGGTCCAGGGGCGCGGTCCAGGAGGTGGAGCCCTCTTCCAGTGCGACGATCATGGAGTAGGGCCAGCCCGGGACCATCTCGGCCTGGCCGGTGCCGCGCCCGTAGGTGTGGCACCAGGCCCGGTCAGGGCTGGTCCAGGCGTCCGGGCGCAGCCAGGGGGAGACATCGCAGGCCAACACGATGCGCCCGTGGAAGCGGGGCAGGGGCAGCGAGGCCAGGATCGATCGCAGTTGGGTGGTGTCGATGCTTCCGTGGGCCAGGGCGGCGTAGGCCGAGCCGTGGCCGCGGTGGTGTTCGGGCTCCAGGGAGAGTTGTGCCAGGTGGCGCACGGGGGTCGGGGTGCTGACCAGGGCTTCGCAGACCTCGAAGAGGGCGTCAGCACGTGTGGTCAGGCAGGCGTGGAACTGGGAGCGGAATCGGGCCAATGTCGACAGTGGCTCGACAGGGGTGTGCTGGTGCAGCAGACTCATGGTGACGGCCTTCGTTGTGATCAGGTGTGTTCGTGGTTGAAGCACATGATCACGCGAAGGCCGTTGTGCTGTCCGGGAAACAACGAAGCCCGTGACCGGGACGGTATCCGGTCACGGGCTCGAGGTTAAACGCCAAGCTAGTGCGAACGGGGAGGCCCCTCCAGGAGGCGGAACCCGGGCTGGGCGCCTCGGGCGGACGGCTCGGGGCTGGGGTGTCGCTGTCCGCACCCCACACCGAAAAAATAGAACCGGTTCCATTTCGGTGCTAGGTTCCGGTCATGCGAGTTGACGAGTACCTCAGACACGACGCTGTCGGACTTGCCGAGCTGGTGCGATGCGAGGAGGTCACCTCCGCCGAACTCCTGGAGGCCGCGATCCAACGGGCCGCGCAGGTGAATCCCGAGCTCAACGCGATCATCCTGCCGATGTACGAGGAGGGGCGCCGGGTGGCCGCGACCTCTCCGGAGGGGCCGCTGGGCGGGGTCCCCTTTCTGCTCAAGGACCTCTTCCAGGACTACGCAGGGTTTGCCACGTCGGCGGGAAACCGGGCGCTGCGGCATGTTCCGGTGCGGCGTAACGCCGAGGTGGTGAACCGGTGGCTTGCGGCGGGGCTGGTGCCCTTCGGGAAGACGAACACTCCCGAGTTCGGGGCCAAGGCGGTCACCGAGTCCGACGAGTTCGGACCCGCTCGCAACCCCTGGAACCTGGGGCACACGCCCGGGGGCTCCTCGGGTGGATCGGCTGCCGCTGTGGCCGCGGGAATCGTTCCGGCTGCGGGGGCCAACGACGGTGGCGGTTCGATTCGGATTCCTGCGGCTTGCTGCGGGCTGTTCGGGCTCAAGCCCGGA
This sequence comes from Nocardiopsis metallicus, assembly GCF_014201115.1. GTDB lineage: Bacteria > Actinomycetota > Actinomycetes > Streptosporangiales > Streptosporangiaceae > Nocardiopsis > Nocardiopsis metallicus. Next base: position 1,697,847 of record NZ_JACHDO010000001.1, on the reverse strand, counting down.
CGCGGACGGGTTCCGTTCGGGCCCAACTGGGGCGAGCCCATGCACGGTGCCTCGGTGAACGGGGTCATCACACGCACGGTGCGCGACAGCGCGGCTTTGTTGGAGGCGATGGCGGGACCGGAGCCGACGTCGCCGTATCCGATCGCGCCGCCGGAGCGCCCCTACACCGAGGAGGTCGGTCGGGCCCCGGGGCGGTTGCGGATCGGATTCACCGAGTACTCGCCGCTGGGCACGCGAGTGCACCCCGAGGCGGTTCGGGCGGTGCGTGGGGCCGCGGCTCTGCTGGAAGAGCTGGGCCACGAGGTGGTGGAGGCCGAGCCAGCCATCGACGGCCGGGCGCTCACCGAGGACTTCCTGAACCTCTGGTACGGGTCGATGGCCGCACTGGTGGACGGGATCAAGGCCGACACCGGCTGCTCGGACGCCGACTTCGAGCCCGACACCCTGATGCTGGCCGCCATGGGCCGGAGCCGTACGGCCGCCGACTACGTGCGGGGCAACGACCGGTGGAACGACCACGTTCTGGCGTTGGCCGAGTTCCACGCCCAGTACGACCTGCTGCTCACCCCGACCATCGCGGGCCCGCCGGTGACCATCGGCCGGCTGGACCCGCCGCCGTGGCTGCGCAAGGCCGAGCGCCTGCTGGTGCGCACCGGAACCGAGCGGGTGGTCACCGTGACCAATCTGGTCACCACGGAGGTCATGAACAACCTCGCCGCGACCCCGTTCACGCTGATGGCGAACCTCACCGGCACTCCCGCGATGTCGGTTCCGCTGCACTGGACGCAGTCCGGACTGCCGCTGGGCGTGCAGTTCATCGCGGCTTCGGCAGGAGAGGGCTTGCTGTTGCGTCTGGCCGCCCAGTTGGAGGAGGCCAGTCCCTGGTCGGATCGCCGTCCGGCGGGCTTTTCCTTCCCCGCGCACGTTTGACCTGCGGGGTCAGCTCTCGATGGTGTCCTTGATGAACACGATGCCGTCGCTGTCGGCCAGGTGGGCCGGGTCGAAGGGGGCATAGCCGAACCACGGGGACACGCGGGGCTCGGGGCGCGTGTCCCCGAGGGTGGCGGCCAGACGTCGGGCGTCGACGACGCACCGGCCCTCGGGGAGCGCGTACAGGAGGCCTTCGAGGCTGTTGGGGGGCGGAGCGTCCACCCCCCGGTGCCGGATGGTGCCCAGGGCCGTCGCGATGAAGGCGTACTCCTCGTCGAGGCGGGTGCTGACCAGCGCACCGGCGCTCCACCAGTCCGCCGTCCCCTGCCACATCCGCATGGAGCTCTGCTCCCGCTGGAAGTGGGCGTTGTGGGCGTGGGCCAGCACCGGCCCGCGTTCGGCGAGGGAGAGAAGGTTCTCGGACATCATCCGGTCCCGCACGCTCAGCAGCCGGTTCATCCGGGCGGGTGAGGTGTCGGCCAGCCAGTGGTGGTAGCGGAGCAGGTCGACGGCGGTTCGTCCGTACATGCGGGCTCGGTCGAGGTCCTCCCTCGAGGTCGCCGCGAGCAGGAGCGGGGTCTGCTCCTCGAGCAGCGCCGCCAGGTCGTCGGCGATCAGCCGTAGCTGGGCGGCCTCGGCGGACTGCCCCACGGACCGGGAGGGATCCGTCATCGCGTCGGGGTGGGTCCAGAGCTGGTCCGCCCCGATCAGGTCGTCGAGTTCCGGTGCGGTGCAGGGGAGCAGGTCCGCGTCCACGTGGGCCGAGAGGTGGTCGTGGACCGCGCTGAGCGCCTGTCGGGGGCTGGCGGGGCCGGTGATCTCCAGCGGCCCGTCGAAACCGGCGAAGCGGACCCGCTCGGACGCCGGACGGTTCTCGTTGTAGGAGCGCATCCAGCGCACGAGGTCGCGGTTGGCGCTGGAGGCGCCGAGGTCGTGACTGAACCCGCGCTCCATGACCTCGTCGAGAGTGCCCGCGCCCGAGGTGACGTACTCGTCCACGACCAGACCCATCAGGCAGTCGCTTTCGATCGCGATCGTGCGGTAGTCCTCCTGTTCGACGAGCTGCTGGAAGAGCTCGTTGCGGACCTGGCGAAGGGTGTCCTCGCCGTGAGTGGGCTCGCCCAGGGCGAGGATCCGGGGCCGGTTCGCGAGGAGCCCCCGGACGGAGCCGGATACGAAGGCATGGGTGCTGTCCGTGATGTCAGTATCCATACCTTCGACGGTATCGCTGAACCCTCGGTTGAGACTTGCGAGCGATAGTGTCCTGTGCATGGTGAAAAAGCTTCAAAGCGGGGTACGCCTGCGGCCGATCGACCTGGCGCGCGGGCACGGTCTGTCCACCCAAGCGGTCCGCAACTACGAGGAGGACGGAATCCTCCCTGAGGCCGAGCGCACCCCGCACGGTTACCGCGTCTACACTCCGCTGCACGCGGCGGCGCTGGGCGCCTTCCTCGCCCTGGTCCCGGGCCACGGCCACGCGACGGCTGCGTCGATCCTGCGTTCGGTGAACCGGGGCGCGGTCGACGCGTCGTTCCGGCTCATCGACGAGAGCCACGCCCAGCTCCTCGAAGACCGGCGAACCCTCCAGTCCGTGGAGAGCGCCCTGCACGACCTGGATCCCGCCGTGGAAGCTGATCCTGGTGGGGGGTCGGGGCACACCTTCATCGGGCCGCTCGCCCATCAGCTCGGGATCCGGCCCGCCACCCTGCGCAAGTGGGAGCGTGCTGGTCTGGTCTCGCCGCGCCGCGATCCGCAGACGGGGTACCGCGTCTACGACGAGGCCGACGTCCGGGACGCCCGCCTGGCCCACCAGCTCCGACGCGGCGGCTACCTGCTGGACCAGATCGCGCCGCTGATCACCCAGGTCCGGAGCGCGGGCGGCCTGCAGCCGCTGGAGACCGCTCTGGCCGACTGGCGCAGCCGCCTGTCCGCCCGCGGCCGGGCGATGCTCACCGGAGCCGCCGAACTGGACTCCTACCTGCGCCGACGCGAATGAGCCCCGCTCAGTCCGCCCGGGGCCAGGGCCAGTCCTCGGCGAAGGTCTGGGGCACGGCGATGCACTGGACGGCGTCCTCGTAGGTGATCCGCCCCGGCGAGGCGGTTCGCAGCTCCACCCATCCGACGCCGTAGCGATCGAGCAGGTCAAGATAGTCCTTGGCCATGTCCAGGAGCTCCGTAGCGGAGGCCCGGAACCAGGCCCGGGCGCCAGGATGCAGGACGGGGTCGTAGCAGTCGGGGGTGACCGTCATCGGATCGGTGTGCATCGCGTTTCCGCGATCGTTGGCCGCGCGGTGCCAGGTGGCGTCCTGCTGAGTCAGAAGACCCGTTCGGGCCAGCCCGTTCGCGAGGGCGAACACCCCCGGAAACCGGCCACGGCGGTTGGGCACCACGCTCTGGAAGCGCACGTATTCGGTCACGTGCCGCGTGTCAGCGCCCCCGCCGTGGTGGCGGCGATGGCCGAGGACGGCCCTCGGAGCTAGCCGCCCGTGCCCGCCCCGGGGCGCTTCGGGGCGGGCACGGAACGGTTGCTGATTGGCGTTGATGACCGAAAACTACGCCTCGGGGCCCGCCACCGTCAGGACGATCTTGCCGGTCGTGCGGCCCGTCTCGCCCAGGGCGTGGGCCCCGGCCGCCTCGGCCAGCGGGAAGGTCGCCTCCACGTGGGCCCTGAGGGCCCCCTTCTCGACCATTTCGGCGATCGCGTTCATCCCGGCGTGGTCGGCCTCCACCAGCATCGGTGTGGCCCGGATTCCGCGCTGGGAAGCCTGCTCGACGACCTCGCCGTGCAGCGGCAGCAGGGAGACCAGGGTCCCGCCCGGGCGCAGCACCTCCAGAGAACGGGCCGCGACCTCGCCTGCCAGCGGATCCAGGACCACGTCGATGTCCCCGGTGGCCTCGGTGAAGTCCACCTCGCGGTAGTCGATCACCTCGTCCGCGCCCAGCTCCCGCAGGAATTCGTGCTTGGGCGCGCTCGCGGTGCCGATGACGTGCGCTCCGTGGGCCTTGGCGATCTGGACCGCCAGATGACCGACCCCGCCGGCGGCCGCGTGCACCAGGACCCGCTGATCGGCGCGGATTTCGGCGGTGTCCACGAGAGCCTGGTAGGCGGTCAGAGCGGCCAGCGGCAGTGCTCCGGCCTGGACGTGGTCGATCCCGGCGGGCTTGCGGGCGAAGGCCCGCGTCGGGCCGACCACGTACTCGGCGTGCGATCCCACCCCGTGCGGGTAGGGCAGCATTCCGAACACCTCATCGCCGGGCTGGAAGAGGGTCACGCCGAAGCCGACGGCCACCACCACTCCGGAGACGTCCCATCCGAGCACGAGGGGGAGCCGGTTGAGGAAGAGACCGGCCGAGCGGTGTTTCCAGTCGGTCGGGTTGATCCCGGCGGCGCGGACCGCGACCAGGATCTCGCTGGGCCCGGGCGCGGGCCGGGGGGCGCGGACCTCCTGCAGGACCTCGGGGCCGCCGTGGGTGTTCTGGCTGATGGCGCGCATGGTGGCGCCGGTGTCGTCGCTCATGGGTTCAGCCTGGCCGATGGCACCCCCGACACACCATGGCATGATTGTCATCTTTGGATAGGATCATGCCATGAGTGTTCCGCACCGCGTGGTCGTCCTGGCCCTGCCCGGCGTCTATCCCTTCGAGCTGGGCATCCCCAACCGGGTGTTGGGCGCGGCCGAGGGCCGCTACGAGTTGGTGACCTGCGGGGTCGGCGACACCCAGGTCCCCACCAACACGGACTTCGGTATCACTGTGGAGCACGGTCCCGAAGTCCTGGCCGGTGCCGACACCGTGGTGATCCCGCCTTTCGACATGGACCGGCTCAGCCGCGATCTGAGCCCTGAGCTGTCCGCCGCCCTGGACACGATCCGTTCCGGCACGCGTGTGGTGTCCATCTGCACGGGTGCGTTCGTCCTGGCCGCAGCCGGGTGGCTCGACGGGCGCCCGGCCACCACCCACTGGTCGCTCACCGAGGTCTTCCGGTCCTGGTTCCCGAAGGTGGACCTGGACCCCGACGTGCTGTTCGTGGACGACGGTGACCTGCTGACCTCGGCCGGCGCGGCCTCGGGGGTGGACGTGTGCCTGCACCTGGTCCGCTCCGACCACGGCAGCGAGCTCGCCAACCGGGTGGCGCGGATCTGCGTGGTACCGCCCTGGCGCGACGGCGGTCAGGCCCAGTACATCGAGCAGCCCGTGCCGCAGGAGGGGCGGGAGGGCACCGCGGCGGCCCGGGCCTGGGCCATGGAACGCCTCAGCGAGCCAATCACCCTCAACGACCTGGCCGAACACGCGCACATGAGCCTGCGCACCTTCATCCGCAGGTTCAACGACGAGGTGGGGGTGAGCCCGGGGCGGTGGCTGATCCAGCAGCGCGTCCTGCGGGCCCGGCACCTGTTGGAATCCACCGACCTGCCGGTGGACGAGATCGCCGGGCAGGTCGGGTTCGCCACCGGGACGTCGCTGCGGCAACACCTGCGGGCCGCGATCGGCGTGTCTCCGATCACTTACCGGCGCACGTTCCGGGGGGCGGCGGTCAGCGTTTCCTGAGGTTGGAGCGCCTTCCGGCCGAGTCATCAATATTTTGATGACAGACATTGGAAATGACATTGGAAAGTTATTGCACAAGCAACTAACTTCGGGGTTATCGCCGCTCTGACGTTGCGGACCGGGGTGAGAACCTGGTGGAAGCAGCCCGTCGGAGCCGGTGAGGACCACCATCATCCGGGCACAGCGCCCGTACGACCTCGGAGCGACACGGCATGTCCAAGATTCTTTTCGTGATGACCGGCGCCGATTTCTGGACCCTGGCCGACGGCACCCAGCACCCCACCGGTTTCTGGGCCGAGGAGGCCGTCGCGCCCTACGAGGCCTTCAAGGAGGCGGGGCACGAGATCGTCGTCGCCACCCCGGGCGGAGTCGTTCCCCCCGTCGACCAGGGCAGCCTGGCCGCGGCCGCCAATGGCGGCCAGGAGAACGCCGACCGCATCGCCGCCGGGCTGGACTCCTTCACCGAACTCCGCTCGCCCGTCAAGCTGGAGGACGTCGACCTCGGCGACTACGCCGCTGTCTTCTACCCGGGCGGTCACGGCCCCATGGAGGACCTGGCCGTGAACACCGACTCCGGAGACCTGCTCACCGCCACCCTGGACTCGGGTAAGCCGCTCGGCGTGGTCTGCCACGCCCCGGCCGCGCTCCTGGCCGCCGAGCGCTCCGACGGCACCAACGTGTTCGCCGGTTACCGGGTCTCGGCCTTCACCAACGAGGAGGAGACCCAGGCCGGTCTGGCCGACAAGGCCAAGTGGCTGCTCCAGGACCGCCTGGTCGAGGCCGGGGTGGACTTCCAGGAGGGCGAGCCCTGGGCTCCGAAGGTCGTGGTGGACCGCAACCTGGTCACCGGCCAGAACCCGGCCTCCTCCGCCCCGCTGGCGCGGGAACTGCTCGGGCTCCTGGGCTGAACCAGCTGCACTGACCGCTGTGCGGTCTCCGCTGGCCAGCGGAAACCGGTTGCACCGGCTGCTGGCCAGCGGCACCCTGGTGCCCCATGAGCATCCCCCCGTTCCAGATCCGGGCCCGGTACACCGACGCCACGGTGACCGTCTACCAGGCCTACGCCCCCGCCATCGGGGTGAGCGCCGCACGCCAGGGCCGCTTCCCGGCCTCGTGGAAGCGCGAGCGCATGACCTGGATCAAGCCGTCATTCCTGTGGATGATGTATCGGTGCGGCTGGGGACAGAAACAGGACCAGGAGACCGTCCTGGCCGTGGAGATCACCCGTGAGGGATTCGGGTGGGCGCTGCGGAACTCGGCGCTCTCGCACTACAGACGGGACGTGCACGCCGACCACGACACCTGGAAGCGCGAGCTGCACGCGGCCCCCGCCCGGGTGCAGTGGGACCCCGAACGCGACCTGCGTCTGAACCCTCTGGAGCACCGCTCACTCCAGCTGGGCCTGTCCGGGGAGGCCTCACGCCGCTACGCCGACGAGTGGACGGTGTCCATCACCGACGTCACCCCGCTGGCCCACCGGGTGCACGAGCTGGTGCGCCAGGGTGACCTGGAGGTAGCGGCCGCACTGCTGCCCGAGGAAACCCCGTACCCCATCGCGGACGAGGACCTCGCCCACCTGCGCTGATCCCGACCCGCCACGATCGCACCGGGCCGGGCCGGTCGGACCGTCCCAGCTGCTCTCGTTGGTCAGGGTGGATTCACCCGCGACCCGGTCCCGGGTTCAGGCTCGGGGCTCCGCCCGGGCCCGGATGCCGTCCCGGGTGTACGTCCAGGCGGTGCCGCAGGTGAAGGGGACCTCCGTGCAGCCCTTGGACAGGCACGGCTCCCAGGCGCCGCACCCCTTCTTCCTCGCCAGGGCGCTGCCGTGCGGGTCGGGTTCGTCGGGGCCCAGGGTGGCCAGCAGCGCATGAGCCTCCTCCGTGCCGAAGGCCGACACGGCCAGGCCGCGCAGCTCGCGTTCGCGGGCCGGGTCCAGGCCGTCCCGGAACACCAGAATGTCGGACAGGGTCCGGCGGGCCAGGTCCACCACCTCCCGCTGGGCGGGACTGAGACGGGGGTGGGCCCGCTCGTAGCGGCGCAGGTGTTCCAGCCACAGGTCGCGGCGGGCCCGGGGAGGGAGTTCGGCGAAGACGAGACGGCGGCGGACCAGGGGATGGGCCGCGAACTCGTCGTAGTCCCTCGGCAGGCGGTCCCGGTGGGCCTCCACCCACTCACGGGCCAGGGCGTGGTCAGAGCGGGCCAGCTCGGGGGTGCGCCCGGCCAGGGCCAGGGTCATCACCGCGGCTCCGCCCTCCCGCAGCCGTTGCAGGCACGCCTTCCCCGGCCGGTTGGACGTGGTGACCCGTGCCCGTTCCCAGGGGGCGCGGCGGCGCTGGCGGCTCAGTTCACCCAGGGCTTCCACCACCCGCAGGGTCGCCTGGGCGCCCAGCCCCCGCACGAGCGGGCGGACCATGGATACCCCGCGCCAGCAACGGACCTCGGTGCCTCGGTGACGGACCAGGGTCGGCACCCAGGGAGCGTTGGGCCCCCACTGCCGGACCCTCCACTCCTGCACCTGTGGATGGGTGAGCGGAAGTGTTTCCAGCCTGCCCCCCGAGACCGCCTCCACCGCGTTGGAGATGTCCGCGCACCTGTCGCACGAGGAGTCGAACGCCAACACGTACCGAGCCCGAATGTGCCCCATGGTCTCCCTTCCCGCGTCGCCGTCTCCCAGTGTTGGCGTGCGGGATCCGCCATGGGGCGGGTTCTCGGAACTTGGTGCTCCCAATCAACGGTCCTGGACCCGGAAAACGACGCGAACACGGATGAACCCGCGATCACGCCGTTCGTTACCGCTCGTTTTGGTGGTCACCTGGACTGGTTATCGGCCTGGCCGGGCTCCGAGGCGGGCCCATGGAGACGGGGCTCGGCCCGGTCAGCTCCGGCCCGGCTCCACCGCGGCGGCCTCAAGGACGACCTCGTGGGCCGTCCAGCAGTCCGAGCTCTCGGTGCCGGCCTCCGCACCACAAGCGGCGCAGAGCAGGTTGGGCCCGTCGGCCCCGGAGCGTCCGCGGCAGCCGCTCGCCCTCGTCCGGTTGTCGGTGTACCTGGTGCCGGTCACGTCAGCGAGGGCGAGAACGAACCCGCCGATCTGCGACTCCGCGGGCCCTGCCGCCGCGAAGGTGCCGGGGGTCATCCGAGGCGGGCACTCGGGCATCTCCGCGTCGTCCTCGGAAGCGGGCTGGAAAGGGGCGGCCGCCTCACCGTCGAACCGCGCACGGAGGGCCGCGCACCTGCCCCAGCCGGGCCAGCAGGACGGGCTCCTCCGTGTTGTGCCTGCGGTCGGACGCGGATCCGTGAGATCGGTGTCGCCGGTACCCGGATCATCTCGCGCGGCCGCCCGCCCCAGGCCCCGCAGAACCCGCCCTGCGCGGCATGAGGACAGCCCGGACTCGCCGCCCCGGTCGATCGGGGCGGTTATCCACAGGAACGGTGCGGAAATCGTGGCCCCGGAGCCGTCCGCGATACGGTTACGGGCATGGGGAACACACCGGCGCGGCCGTCCACTTCGGCCGAGGACTACGTGAAGGTCATCTACGACCTCCAGGAACGCGGCACGGGGCCGGTGACGATCTCCGGTATGGCTGAGCGGCTGTCGGTGTCCAACTCCTCGGTTTCGGGGATGCTCCGCAAACTCAACGAACTCGGTTTCGTCGAGCACCAGCGCTACGGCAACGTCAGCCTCACCGAGACCGGCACCAAGGCCGCCCTGGCGGTGCTGCGTCGCCACCGGCTGCTGGAGACCTACCTGGTGGCCGAGCTGGGCTACTCCTGGGACGAGGTGCACGACGAGGCCGAAATCCTCGAGCACGTGGTTTCGGACAAGTTCGTCGACCGCATCGCCGCCCACCTGGGTGACCCGGTCGTGGATCCGCACGGCGACCCGATCCCCACTCGTGAGGGCAGCATCGTCGAGCGCGAGTCCGTGCTGCTTTCGGAGGCCGAGGCCGGAACCTCGGGGGTGGTCGTCCGGGTCAACGACACCGACCCCGAACTCCTGCGCTACCTCGCTGACATCGACATCGGCATCGGCATGCGCGTGGAGGTCGTGGAGCGGCTGCCCTTCGCCGGTTCCCTCCAGCTCTCGGTCCACCCGGAGAAGGGCGGCCAGACCCGAGACCAGGTCCTGGGCTTGGTCGCCGCCGAGGCCCTCTGGCTCAGCCCCGAGGAATGACCGGACGCGTCGTTCCCTTCGCTCGGCTGGGACCGGCTACCCGTGCCCAGGAGCCAAGGGAGACGACGGCCGTCCCGGAGCATCAGGCCTGTGGGCGCGCGCCCGGTTGGCCGGAGCCGATGACGAAGCGTGCGCGATCGCGGATGGGGGCGCCCGGCTCGCTCACGTAGTCGACCACCCGGTAGTCGGCGGTCCACTCCGTGGGGGTCACCGTGTTACGCACGTAGCCCCGGTTGCGGTTGATGAATTTGATGTGCGGGTTCTCGGCGAGCTGGACCGCGTCGCCCGGGTTCTGCTCCACCCCGTCGCGGCCGCTGGTGAAGGACGTGCCCACGAGCTCGGTGGCCACGGTCTCCGAGTACGCGTCGTCGAAATCGGCCTTGACGTCCACCACGTAGTTGGCGTGCACGTCGCCGGTGATCACGACCGGGTTGGACACCCTGGCGATCTCGTCACGGACGCTGTCGCGCTCCACCTTGTAGTTGTCCCAGGCGTCGTCGCTGAAGTTGGTGGCATCGCCCTCGGCGAAGTCGCGCTGGGAGAAGAACACCTGCTGGGCCAGGACGTTCCAGGTGGCGCTGGAGTCCGCCAGGCTCTGCGACAGCCACCTGCGCTGGTCGGCGCCGAGCAGGGTGCGCTCGGGATCGTCGCGTTCGGAGTCCTCCACCTGCACGTCCCGGTACTGGCGGGTGTCCAGCAGGTGCATGTCGACCAGGTTGCCGAAGGTCAGCCTGCGGTACAGGTGCAGGTCGGGACCGGCCGGCCGCTGGGCGGCGCGCAGCGGCATGTGCTCGTAGTAGGCCTTGAGCGCGTGCTCGCGGCGCAGTAGGAACTCCTCCGGCGGGACGTCCTCCTCATAGGAGGTGTCGTCGGCCCAGTTGTTCTCCAGTTCGTGGTCGTCGAAGACCACCGCCCACGGGAAGGCCGCGTGCGCTGCCTGGAGGTCGTGGTCGGTCTTGTACTGGGCGTGCCGGAGCCGGTACTCGGCCAGGGAGCGGACCTCCACCGCGGGGAAGTGGCCGCGGCCGATGCTGCCCTGGTCGGCGGTCTCGTAGATGTAGTCGCCGAGGAAGGCCACCAGGTCCAGGTCCTCCTCGGCGAGGCGGGCCTGAGCGGTGTAGTGGCCGTGGGTGTAGCTCTGGCAGCTGGCGAACGCGAAGGCGAAGCGGTCCAGTCGGGTGCCCGGGACCGGGGCGGTCCTGGTACGGCCGACCGGGCTGATCTCGTTGCCGACCCGGAAGCGGTAGAAGTAGTCGGCCCGCGGGCGCAGCCGCTCCAGTTCCACGTGCACCGAATGCGCCTGGTCGGGTCCGGTCTCGGTGGTTCCGGAGGCGGCGATGGTGGCGAAGTCCTCACGGTGGGAGACCTGCCACTCGACCTCGACCGTGCGGTCGGGCATTCCGCCGAGGCCGTCCTCGGCGAGCGGGTCGGGGGCCAGTCGGGTCCAGAGCACGACGCCGTCGTGGCGGGGGTCGCCGGAGGCGACGCCCAGGGTGAAGGGTTCGGAGATCACGGGGCCTCGAGGGGCCGGGGTGGCCGCGAGCGCGGAGGGGGCGCCCAGAGTGGTACCCAGTGCGGCGGCGCCCAAAGTGACGGCTCCGCCCACCAGCGCCTCTCGGCGGGTGGTGTCGGGCCCGGAGGCGAACGAAGCGGACGGTCCGGAAGCTGAGGGGGATGCGGGGGATGCGGGTGTACCCGGCATGCACGGTCTCCTGGGTTCGTGTGGAGGACCGCCCCGGACTGCCCGGAGCGGGAGCAACCGTGCTCCATCCCGTCATGGAACCAGGTACGCGCCAACCACTACGCGGTGAACATTACCCCTGTTTCAGTGACGAGGAGGTGACTCAGGGTTGCGAGCTGGGAGTTTCTTTCGGACCCGAATATGGGGATCATCCCGGTTTCCCGCCTCGAAGGCCGAAAAGGCCGCCGTGGGCCACGCCCTCGAAACCCTCATCACCGATTCCGTGCTCCGGCGCCCGGCACCGCCGACGGGGCCCGCCCGGACTCGTCCACGACCCTCTCGCGCCAGCCCGCCCCATCACCTAGCCTGGAGCCATGAACCAGCGACATTAAGTCCCAGGCCGCGGCCGAGGCCGGTCCGAGGCGAACGCCCGCGCACCACCGGGTGGCCACCACCCCGGGTGCCCGTGTTCGTCCGACCGAAAGTCCTCCATGACCACCCAGTCCACGCGTGAGCCACACACGCGTCTGTCCAGGCTGACCTGGCCGCTCTACGCCTACGCCCTCCTCGAGGAGTTCATCCTCCTCTACCCCCTGTACGCTTTGCTCTTCACCGAGCACGGGCTGTCCGTGGCCCAGATCAGCTCGCTCTTCGTCCTTTGGTCGCTGACCAGTGTGCTGTTGGCGATCCCCGCCGGCGCCTGGGCCGACATCGTGCCCCGGCACTACCTGCTGTCCGCCGCTCCGCTGCTGTCCGGGACCGGGTTCGCGCTCTGGCTGCTCTTCCCGTCGTACTGGGTGTTCGCCCTGGGTTTCGTGCTGTGGGGGACGGCCGGGGCCCTGGTCTCCGGTGCCTTCGAAGCGCTCGTCTACACCGAGCTCTCCCGCCTCGGCGCCGCTCAGCAGTACGCACGCGTGATGGGGGTGACCCGAGCCCTCGGGGTGGCCGCCGTGGGCGCGGCGACCCTGCTGGCCGTTCCGGTGATGGCCCACGGCGGTTACGCGGCGATCGGCCTGGCCAGCGTGGCCGCGTGCCTGCTGTGCGCGCTGGCCGGTCTGGCCCTGCCCGAACACCGGTCCCGACGCTCCGCTGCCGCTGACCGCGGCAGCGGCCCGGAGGAGGGGGGCGGATCAGACCTCGGCTATCTCCAGACCATGCGGCTCGGCCTGGCCGAGGCCCGCGGCAGCCGCGCCGTGCGCAACGCACTCATTCTGCTCGTGGTCATCACCGCGTTCTGGGGGATGCTGGAGGAGTACGTGCCCTTGCTGGCCGCCTCCGCCGGAGTCAGCACCGAGGACGTCCCCCTGGTCGTGCTCACCGTGTGGGTCTGCGTGACCCTGGGCGGTCTGCTCGCCGGGCCGGCCACCCGGCTCTCACCGCGGGCCCTCGGGGCCCTTCTGGCCCTGGCCGCCGCGGCCATCGCCGTCGGGGCCCTGCTGGGCAACCCGTTGGGCTGGGTACTGCTCGGCTGCGGCTTCGGTGTGTGCCAGATGATGAACGTGGTCGCCGACGCCCGGCTGCAGGACAGCATCACCGGTTCCAGCCGGGCCACCGTCACCTCGCTGGCTGAGGCCGGCGCGGAGTCGGTGAGCGTGGTGTCCTTCCCGCTGTACGCGGGGGTGTTCCTGGTGCTCGGGCACGGGATGGCTTTCGTGCTGTTCGCCGCCCCGTACGTGCTGGCCGCCGTGCTGATGGCGCGGATCAGGCGCGCCCGACCCGTGCCCACCACCGGCTGAACCGGGTTCGATAACACCGTGTACGGTCACCCTCCGCAACCTCTCTGGAGAATTTTCCGAGTTCTGTAGCCGATCGGACCGAACCCGGTCGTCTCGGCACGCGTCTCCACTGGTGTCGGAGTCTCCACGCTCCGACAGGGGCGCGGCGGACCCCCGGTCCGCCGCGTGGCACCGTGCCCGAGGACGGCGGGTCACGGTGCACGGGCCGTAGGTGACGAGGGACCACCTACGGCCCGACCGGTTTTTCGGTGCCCCCTATTGATCCCCTTGCGTCCTTGAATAGCATCGTTTGTTGTGACACCTCAGACGACGAACACCGCGAACAGTGACGACCCAGGTCTCGCGTCCGTACGCGGGATCAGCGTCAGTTACACCGACCGCGGAGCAGGGTGCCCCGTCCTGTTCATCCACGGTCACCCCTTCGACAGAACCATGTGGGAACCCCAGGTCAGGGCATTGGCCGGGCGCGGCTACCGGACGATCGTGCCGGATCTGCGCGGTTACGGGCGCAGCACCGTCGTGCCCGGAGTGACCTCCATGGACACCCTCGCCCGCGACCTCGCCGCCTTCCTGGACCACCTGGAGCTGGACGTGGTCAACGTGGTTGGCCTGTCCATGGGCGGTCAGGTCGCGCTGGAGCTGTACCGGCTCTTCCCCGACCGGGTGGACTCGCTGACCCTGGCGGCGACCAACCCGATGCCCGAGACCGAGCAGGGCCGACTCTCCCGCAAACGCATGGCCGCCCGCCTGCGCGAGGAGGGCATGCGCGGCTACACCGACGAGATGCTGGTCGGCATGATGACCGCCGAGAACGTGCGGGGGCTGCCCGCCGTCGCCGACCACGTGCGCGCCATGATGTACGCGGCCCCGCCCGAGGGCGCGGCCGCCGCCCAGTTGGGCCGGGCCGAACGCCCCGACCACACCCTGCTGCTCAAACGCATCTCGGCCCCCACCCTGCTGGTGGTGGGTCAGCACGACGGGTTCACCCCGCCCGAGGGGGCCGAGCTGATGCACGTCCAGGTCCCTGACTCGGTCGTGGAGATCATCGAGGGAGCGGGGCACCTGCCCAATCTGGAGCGCCCGGACCGGTTCAACGAGGTCCTGCGCCGCTTCCTGGAACAGGCCCGAAACCGCACCCGCTGAGTCCCCGCGGCCCGCGGCAGGAGCCACAGGGACAGGGGCCGAGCCGTGGGGCGGAGAAGGCTAGACGGCCTTCTCAACCGGCAGCCACAGCTCGCCCGAGGCGAGGTTCTGGTCCTGACCGTCGTACTCCACGCTCAGCAGCTCGGGACCGTGCTTGTGCTGGTAGGCGGGGTTGGACGGGAACCACTCCGCACCGGCGTAGAGCCAGATCCGCTGGATGGCCTCGGGGAAGGCGTACTTCTCGAAGGGGAAGACGACCCAGGTGCCCGCGGGCACCTCCAGGGCCTCCATCCCCTCGGGGGCCTCGGCCACGGAGGTCGCGGCCGCCACGTAGTAGTCGACTTCGCTGCCCTCGCGGCGATCGGGGTCGTGGGTGACGGTGACCGACACGCCGCCGTGCGGCTCCTGGTCGGACAGCTCCTCGATCCGCTCGTAGTCGGAGTCCGGGATGCCCTTGACGAACTCGACCATGGGTTCGTTGACCCCCTCATGGACGAGCGGGACCCGGGCCTTGGGGCCGATGAGGCGGAACGCGTCCTTCTCGACGATCCGGTAGCGCATGGTGGTGTTCCCTTCGATGGTGAGGCGGAAGGTCAGCCGTGACTGGGAGTTGAGCGCGGCCCCGACCTGCGGGCCTCGCCCGGGCTGATCCCGTGCACGGCGCGGAAGGCCCGACCGAAGGCCTCGGCGGACCCGTAGCCGTAGCGGACCGCGATGTCGAGCAGGGTGTCCCTGCCCGCGATCACCTCGGCCCCGGCCAGGGTGAGGCGGCGCCGACGCGCGTACTCCGAGATCGACATCCCGGACAGCACCGAGAACATCCGTCGGAAGTGGTACTCGGAGGTGAGCGCGGTCCGCGCCATCGCGGCCACGTCCACCGGTGCGCCCAGGTCCCTCTCGACCTGTTGGAGCGCCTCGTTCAACCGGTCCAGCATGTGTGCCTCCCTTGTTCACCTCCCAAATTAGGGATGCGGGCCCCGCCCGGACCCGACAGTTCACGTGCGTCTTCGGTCAGGTCGGCGGCCCCGTGCGGAACGTGTTTCTGCCCGGGGAATAACCGTCTGTCACCGCCCCGTACTAGCGTGCCAGGCTGAGGCCGACACCCCCTGTCTGGAAGGTCCCATGTCGCAGAGCTCAGCACCCCAGGACACACCACCGTCCGAGACCGGACGCTCCCGCCGTGAACCCCTCGGCGCGCAGTTCCACAAGCTGCTGGGGGCGGTGGGGCTGGGCAACCTGGGCGACGGGATCGCGGTGGTGGCGCTGCCCTGGTACGCCACCACCCTGACCGACGATCCCTTCCTGGTGGCGATGGTCGGCGCGGCCACCCGCCTGCCGTGGCTGTTGTTCGCCCTGCTCGCGGGGGTGGTGGGGGACCGGGTCGACCGGAGGCGTCTGAAGGTGGCCGCCGGGGGAGCCAAGGCGCTGCTGCTGGCAGCGCTGACCGTCGTGATCGTCCTGGGCGCGGGGTCGATCCCGTTGCTGATCGCGGTGGCCCTGCTGGTGGGGGCCTGTGAGGTGTTCTTCGACAACACCGCGCAGTCGGTGGTGCCCAGCGTGGTGTCGCGTTCGCAGTTGGAACGGGCCAACGGCCGCCTGCAGGCCGTGGAAAGGGTGCTCAACAGCTTCCTGGGCGCCCCGCTGGCCGGGGCTCTGCTGGCTGTGTCCACCGCGTGGGCGTTCGGCGCGCAGGCCGCGCTCATCCTGCTGGCGGTCGTCTGCCTGCTCACCATGCGCGGAAACTTCCGCCCGAAGACGGACGGGGAAGCGCACCCGGCGATCCTGACCATGCTGGGTGAGGGCCTGGCGTGGCTGTGGCGGCATCCGGTGATGCGCCCGATGGCGATCGTGTCCGGGCTGTCCAACATGGCCGCGGCGTTCACGGGGGCGGTACTGGTGCTCTTCGCCCAGGACGTTCTGGGGGTGGGACCACAGGGGTACGGGCTGCTGATGACTGTCACCGCGGCTGGCGCGGTCCTGGGAGCACTGGTGGTGCCCTCCTTCTCCACGCGGGTGCACCCCTCCACCGCCATGGGCGTGATCCTGGCGGTGCTGGGCTCGACCGCGCTCGTCGTGGGACTGTTGCACAGCATCCCGGCGTTCGTGGTCTGCTACTTCATCAACGGATTCATCATCACGTGGTGGAACATCACCCTGATCTCGCTGTTCCAGCGCCTGACCCCCGACCGGCTGCGTTCCCGGGCCTTCAGCGCCCACCGAACGCTGTCCTGGGGGCTGCTGTCCGTGGGTATGGGTCTGGGCGGGGCCCTGGCCGCGGTGCTGGAGGGGCCGCTGGGGCGCGAGTGGGCGCTGGCCTCCCCCTTCATCGCGGCGGGGCTGATCGGCCTGGCCCTGGCCGCCGCCCCCGCCCTGGTGCTCACTCCGAGGGTGATCGACCAGGCGCTGGCCGATGCCGATCCCGAGTCCCCACCCGGGCCCGACGCGGAGAGCGGTCAAGGGTCCGCATGCCGGCAAGACTGAGCCCGGCCCCGTCCGCGAAAAACGGGTGATCGGGAAAAACCTGGAAATCTTCGGGCAACATCCGTGTCTGGTTCGACGTGGCGCCCTTCCCATGCGCACGATGGCCCCTCAGGATGGCCCGCAGGCCGACCCCGAGAAGGAGGTGGGCGGGGCGGGGGTACACGCGCCCCGCAGACTATGGACCTTGGTTTTCTGCGACCTCTGTACGAAAGCGACGGCCCGGTGGCATCGGTGCACCTGGACACCACCCGCGATACCACGGACGCCGACAAGAAGATCGAACTGCGCTGGCGGCACCTGCGCGAGGAGCTGGCCGCGCTCGGGACCGACGAGGCCACCCTGGACGTGCTGGAGGAGGCCGTGGGACAAGGCGCGTCCCGCGCCTACGGTGACCACGGTCAGGCGCTCTACGCCTCCGAGGGGCGGCTCCTCGGAGAGCACACTCTGGCCGAACCGCCCTCGCAGGACCGGGCTACGTTCCTGCCGGTCCCGGACACCCTCCCCCTGGCCATCGACCGCAGTCGCCGCCTTCCCTACGTGCTCGTGGCTCTGGACCGGATCCACGCCAAGGTGTTCGCCTACGCCGCTCAGCCCATGCCCAAACCCGTCATGGAAGTCGAGAACGAGGGCTACGACCTGCAGGACATGGAAGCACAGGGGCGGATCTACCCGGCCCAGCGCGGTGACGCCGGAGGTCGGCGCGCCGACACCAACATGGCCCAGGAACTGTGGAAGGAGAACACCGCCCAAGTCGCCGAGATGGTGCGCGAGGCCGTGCGCAAGGTCGACGCCAAGGCGATCATCGTCGGTGGTGACAACGAGGCCATCGCCTATCTGCGTGAGAACCTCGGGCCCCGCCAGCTCACCATCCCAATCAAGGTGGTCGCGGGCGGACGCGGCGGGACCGACGCCGAGGAACGCCTGCACGAGACCGCCGAGGAGTGCCTGCACGAGCTGGTCCGCGAGGAGCGCGAGCAGGCCTTCTCCGACTACCAGCGCAAGCTCGCCCACGACCAGGCGGTGAGGGGCACCACCTCCATCCTGCCGATGCTGTCCGAGGGCCGGGTGGACACGCTCTTGCTGGGCGCCGAACGTGCCAACGAGCCCGAACTGTGGGGTTCCTACCACTCACCGGTCATGGTGGACACCTCGCCCAGGGGCCTGGACGACCCGGACGCCGGGTTCAAGGCCCCGGCCAGCGCGCTGATGCTGCGGGCCGCGGTGATGTCGGACGCCGGATTCACCGAGCTGCCCCAGACCGAGCAGAACGTGGACTTCGACACCGACCACGACACCACGAACGCCGGCGCCACGCTGCGCTTCCCCAAGTAGCGCACAGCCGGACGACAACGCCCCGGTAGGCCCCTGAGCCGGTGCCCCGCTCCCATCCGTGGGGGAGCGGGGCACCTTCGCGCGCGCTGACTCTGTGTGCGTTACCGCCCAAGTCCTAGGAGTTGGCGTACACGCCCAACTCGTTCCCACTGGGGTCGGCGAAGTGGAAGCGCCGCCCGCCGGGGAAGGCGTAGGGGGCCTTCAGGATCCGGCCGCCGGCGCCCGCCACCGCCTCGACCGTGCGGTCCAGGTCCTCGGAGAAGAGCAGGACGAGGGGGCCGCCGCCGCGGACCTCACCGTTCGGGTTGAGCCCGCCCACCTCGGACTCGCCGTCGGGGGAACGGATACCGGCGTACATGGTCCCGTAGTCGTTGAACCGCCACCCGAAGGCCTCGCTGTAGAACCTCTTGGCCTCCTCTAGGTCGGTGACCGAGAGTTCGACGTAGTCGTTGGTGTGGTGTGTGTGCTGCGCTGCGTCGCTCATGCCGGGCATTGTCCCCGAAGGGGACGACAGAACGCGGACGACGAGCCGCGTCAGTCCCCGGTGGCCTCTGCGATCACCCCCGTTTCGGTCGGTCGGGTGGACCAGCTGAGCAGGTGGGCGCCGGTGGTAGCGGTGGGCTCTTCCGGTAGGAAGACGGGGACGCGCATGAGCACCGGGACGCCGGAGCGGCAGGCAGGGGAGAGGACCGTGGCCAAAGGATACGAGGCAGGGCTCCGGGGGAGCCGGGCCCTGGCGCACGTGGGGCGGCGCGGCCGTGAGTTTCTCGGCCTGTGGGCGGGGCTGTACGTCAGCGCGCTGACCCTGGTGTGGGCGGCGGCCTCGGTCCTGGTCCTGTCGGCCGGCGTGGTCCGGCCGTCGCTGCGGCCGCACGCGCGGCGCAGGTCGAGCGCGTGGGTGCTGTGGCTGTGCGACCGTGACCTGAACCGACTCGCCCGTTGGCTGGGAGCCACCATCACCCCGGAGGCGGGCGCCCGGGCCCGGACGGCCTACCTGCTCCTGCGCCTACCGGTCAATCTGGGCTCTGTCTGTCTCGTCTTCGTGATCACGCCGGTGCCCTTCCTCCTGGTCTACGGTGCGGTGGCCCAGGCCGTCACGGACACCGCCACCCAGGTGTCAGTGAACTGGCCCGGCGTGGGGGTTACCACCTCCAGCGTCCCCCTGGGTCTGGTCGCGGCCCTGGTGATGTCGGTGCTCACCTGGTGGGTGGTGATGTTCCTGGGCGGCATGGACAGGTGGCTGGCCCGCACGGTGCTCGGTCCCACCGACGAGGAGCTGATGCGGCGGCGGATCGAGGAGCTCACCCGGACCCGGACCGGGATCGTGCGGGCCGTGGACGAGGAGCGGCGCCGGATCGAACGCGACCTGCACGACGGGGTCCAGCAGCGGGTGGTGGCGCTGGCCATGCTGCTGGGGCGGGCCCAGCGCGGCAGTGACGCCGAGCGCTCCGCGCACCTGGTGCGCCAGGCCCACACCGAGTCCCGGGTCCTGCTGGAGGAGCTGCGCGAGGTGGCCTGGCGGATCTACCCGACGGCCCTGGACACCCTGGGGCTCCAGGCGGCGCTGACCGAGGCGGCCGAGCGCGCCCCTCTCCCGGTCCGGGTCCGCTTCGACCTGCCCGAACCCCTCCCGCAGGAGCTGGCCACCGCCGTGTACTTCGTGGCGCGCGAGGCGATGACCAACGCCGCCAAGCACTCCGGGGCGGGCGAGGTGATCGTGGACCTGCGGGTCCAGGAGGCCCGGGTGCGGCTGACCGTCACCGACGACGGCCGGGGCGGGGCCGACCCCGGGGGCGGTGGCCTGACCGGGCTGGCCCGGCGGGTCCGGGCGCTGGACGGCACCCTGGAGGTGCACAGCCCGCCCCGAGGACCCACGACCGTGCGCGCCCTGCTCCCGCTTGACCGATAATCGACCTCTCCCCTTCTCGCCTGCCACTCTTCTCAGCCCCCCGGATACGGAGCCCGCATGCGCCTGGTGATCGCCGACGACTCAGTCCTGCTCAGGGAGGGCCTGATCCGGCTGTTGGAGGAGGAGGGACACGAGGTCCTGGCGGCGGCCGAGGACGGCGAGGGCCTGCTGGCCGCGGTCGCCGAGCACGAGCCCGACGCGGCGGTGGTGGACGTGCGGATGCCTCCCACCCACACCGACGAGGGCCTGCGCGCGGCGCTGAGCATCCGTGCCGAGCGGCCGGAGGTAGCGGTCCTGGTGCTCTCGCAGTACGTGGAACAGCGGTACGCGGCCGAGCTGCTCACCGGCGCCCCGGAGCGGGTGGGCTACCTGCTCAAGGACCGGGTCGCGCAGGTGGGCGAGTTCCTGGACGCCCTGGAGCGGGTGGCGGCCGGGGGAGCGGCCTTCGACCCGGAGGTGGTCCGCCAGCTGCTCGCCCGCACCACCCGGACCGATCCGCTCGCCCGGCTGACCCCGCGTGAGCGCGACGTGCTGGAGAACATGGCGCAGGGGCTGAGCAACGCGGCCATCGCAGAGCGGCTCTTCGTGTCCCTGAGCGCGGTCGAGAAGCACATCAACGCCATCTTCGACAAGCTGGACCTGGCCCGAACCCCCGAATACAGCCGCCGGGTCCTGGCGGTACTGCGCTTCCTGGGTTCCTGAGAGTCCCCGCCCGGTCAGGCAGCGCACGCCCTCGACGTTCTCGCCGTCGTCGGTGGCATGGCCCCGATCACGGACCGCGGTCAGTTCCGCGAGGAGCTCCCCGCGGTCGGTGACGGTGCGGTCGGCCAGGGCCACCAAGTCGGTGGGCAGCAGGGCGTCCACCACCAACGCCCTGTACACCTGGGTGGGTATCACCGCGATCCGCCGCTTCCTGCGACCGATGGCCTGGCAGAACGCGCCCCAGGAGGTCCTGCCCGAGGAGTTGCGTGACCAGCCCCTCACCCCGGTCCCCCGCCAGGAGGACACGTCGCCGTCACGGACACCGCACACGCGAGGCGCCCCCGTCCAGCTCGGACCGGGGCGCCTCGCGGTTACGCGAAGAACCAGGTGCTACACGCTTGGCGGCCCTAGCCCTGGTCGGCGACGAGCTTCTCGGCGCCGACCAGCCGCACGCACACGGCCAGCCCCTCGATGGCCTCCTCCAGAGCGTCCAGCTCGGGGAAGGAGGGCGCGATACGGATGGTGCGGTCCTGGGGGTCCTCACCGTAGGGGTGGGTGGCGCCAGCGGGGGTGAGCGCGATCCCGGCCTCGGCCGCCCGGCGCACCACCTCGCGGGCGCAGCCGTCCAGGACGTCCAGGCGCACGAAGTAGCCGCCCTTGGGGGTGGACCAGGTCGCCAGACCGGTGCCCGCCAGCTGCTTGCTGAGGATGCGCTCCACCGCCTCGAACTTGGGCTGGAGCAGCTCACGGTGGCCGCGCATGTGGGCGCGCACCCCCTCGGCGTCCTTGAGGAAGAGTGCGTGGCGCAGCTGGTTGATCTTGTCCGGGCCGATGGAGCGGGCCCCGGCGCGCTCCAGGTACCAGCGCACGTTGGCGGGGGAGGAGCCCAGGAAGGCCACGCCCGCACCGGCGAAGGTCACCTTGGAGGTCGATCCGAAGACGAAGGCGCGATCGGGATTGCCGCTCTCGGCGCAGGCCGCCAGGAGGTCGGCGATCTCCACCTCCTCGTCGGTGAGGTGGTGCACCGCGTAGGCGTTGTCCCAGAAGATCCGGAAGTCCGGGGCCGCGGTCTCCATGGAGGCCAGGCGCTGGACGGTCTCGTCGGAGTAGCTGACGCCGTCGGGGTTGCTGTACTTGGGCACGCACCAGATGCCCTTGACGCCCGCGTCGGAGCTCACCAGGCGCTCGACCACGTCCATGTCGGGGCCCTGGTCGGTCATCGGCACGGGGATCATCTCGATGCCGAAGCGCTCGCACAGCGTGAAGTGCCGGTCGTAGCCGGGGGCCGGGCACAGGAAGGCCACGCGCTCGGCGTCGGCCCAGCGGCCCTCCGCCCCGGGCAGGGTGCCCAGGAAGGCGCCCGCCAGGCAGTCGTGCATGAGCTCCAGGCTGGCGTTGCCCGCCGCGATCAGCTGCTCGACCGGGACCTGGAGGAGGTCGGCGAAGATCTCCCGCAGTTCCAGCAGACCCTGGGGCGCGCCCGCGTAGTTGCGGCAGTCCGTGCCGTCGGCCGCGGTGTGGCGGTCACCGGGGAGGCTGAGCAGATCGGCGGACAGGTCGAGCTGGCGCGCGGAGGGCTTGCCCCGGGTCAGGTTCAGGGAGAGTCCGCGCTCGACCAGGGCGGCGTGGTCGCGTCGCGCCGCCGCCAGGATCTCGGCCGGTGTCTCTGCGTTGGTAGGGGTGGTCACGGGTTCTTCCTTCCGATGAGACGTCCCCGCCGCGCCGCCGGCTGTGGGGCCGGGTGCACGGGGACCTGCGCGCTTTCGCGTTCGGATTGTCCCAGACGGGGCGCCGGAAGGTGGACACAGGTCAGGGACCCGCTTCCGCGAGCCCCTGACCAGAGGTGTTCACTGTGTCCGCGGACCGGCTGCTCTCAGCTGAGGGGGAGCGCTTTCAGCGCGACCCTGCCATCGCTCAGGAACTGCCCGTGGCCTCGCTGACGTTCTTGATGAACTGCTCCGCGGCCTCCTCGGGGGTCAGGTCGCCGAAGCCGAGCTCGTCGGAGGTCCGCTTGGTGATCTCCACGACCTCGCCGGCACCGATCGGCGGCGGCGGGTTGCCGTCGATGATGTCCCCGGTGATCTCCTCCAGGAACGCCGCGCTGCGCTCGTCCGCGGGCGGAAGGTCTCCCAGGATGTGCTCGCGCATGTCCACGTTGGCCGGAAGCCCCAGGTCCGACAGGGTCAGCTCGGCGGCGTCCTCGCTGTTGAGCATGAAGTCCACGAACCTGGCCGCCTCCTCCGGGTGCTCCGAACCGGCGGAGACCGCGTAGAACATCGCGGGCTTGAGGTACATCCCGGTGCGCTCGTTCTCGGTCTCGCCCGGGTAGCGCAGCAGCTCGATGTCACGCCCGGCGGACCCGCTGATCCCGCCCAGCTGGTTGGTCCAGAAGTGGGCCATCGCTCCCTGGTTGGTGGACAGCACCGACTGGTCGGGGCCGCCGGCCTCGATCTCCACGCTCTCCGAGGCGCTGGGTTGCCCGCCCCCGTCCAACAGGTCGCTGGTGATCTGGAACCAGGAGGCCAGGGTCTCCTCGGAGAAGGCCAGGGTGCCGTCCTCGGCGTAGAGGTTCTCCCCGTGCTGACGGGCGAAGATCTGGAAGCCCGACTCGTTGTAGGCCATGCTCTGCGCACCGACGATCTCTCCGTCGGTGGCCTGGGAGATCTCGTTCGCGATCTCGACGTAGTCGTCCCAGGTCCAGGTCGTGTCGTCGGGCATCTCCACGCCCGCCTCCTCGAACGCCTGGGGGTCGGCCAGGACAGCGTAGGCGTTCACACCGGTGGGGATACCGAAGGTCTGCCCCTCCAGCTCACCGGTCTCGGCCACCAGGGGGTCGATGGCGGACAGGTCGAGGTGCTCACCGAACTCACTGAGGTCGGCCAGGGCTCCGCGCTGTCCGTACTCGCGCAGGTACCGCTCCTCCTGCATGAGGATGTCCGGGGCGTCGTTGGCGGCGGTGCTGGTGGCCAGCCGGTCCCAGTACGATCCCCAGTCGGTGTAGTCCCCCGTGATCCGGATGTCGGGGTTCTGGTCCTCGAAGACGTCGATGGCCTCCTGCATCGTGGCGTGGCGGTCGTCCGCACCCCACCAGGAGAAGCGCAGTTCCACGATGCCGTCGTCGGAGTCCGAGCCGCCGCAGGCGGTGGCGGCCATGACCAGGGCGAAGGCCGCGGCGGTCGTGGCGAGCAGTGGGCGGCGCCGACGCCGTGCGAGCTCCCTGCCGGAGTGGTGGTTCATGGGGGGATTTGCCTCTCTGCTGGGTGATACGGATGAATTCGGGGGCTCTGGCCGGGGCGGGGGCGCCGGAGCCCAGCGGTCGTTGTAACGATTCAAGAGGAGGCGCGGGGATTCAGGATCCGCTACCGATCGCGGCCTCCAGTTCTTCGATGAACTGCTCGGCGGCCTGTTCGGCGGTGAGGTTGCCGAAGACCAGTTCCTGGTAGACGCGCTCGTTGATGGTGACGATCTCGCCCGATCCGATCGGAGGGGGCGGGTTGCCGTCGACGATCTCGTCCTCGACCTCGGCCAGGAAGGCCGCCCCGCGTTCGTCCGCCGGAGGCAGATCGCCGGTGATGGCCTCGCGCACCTCCAGGTTGGCGGGCAACCCCAGGTCGGACAGGACCACCTGAGCCGCCTCCGTGCTGTTGAGCATGAAGTCCACGAACCGTGCGGCCTCCTCCGGGTGCTCCGACCCCGCGGAGAGCGAGTAGTACATCGCTGGCTTGAAGTACATGCCGGTCCGCTGGTGCTCGGTCTCGCCGGGAAAGCGCAGCAGCTCGATGTCGCGGCCGGCGGCCTCGGTGACCGCACCGAGCTGGTTGGTCCAGAAGTACGCCGTGGCACCGGTGTTGGTGGCCAGCACGGATTGGTCGGGGCCGCCGGCCGCGATCTCCACGCCCTCGGCCGCGCTGGGCTGGCCCCCGTCCTCCAGGAGCCGTTCGGTGATGGCGTACCAGTCGGCCAGGGTCTGGGCGGAGAACGCCAGGTTTCCTTCGTCGTCGTAGAGGTTCTCGCCGTGCTGGCGGGCGAAGACGTGGAAGGCGTTCTCGTTGGTCATGCCCTGGGTTCCGACGATCTCCCCGCCGGTTGCCTCGCTGATCTCCACCGAGGTCTCGATGTAGTCGTCCCAGGTCCAGGCCGCGTCGTCGGGCATCTCCACACCCGCCTCCTCGAACGCCTGCGGGTCGGCCAGGATCGCGGAGACGTTCACGCCGGTGGCGATCCCGAAGGTCTGACCGTCCAGGTCGCCGTTCTCTGCCACGTTGGGGTCGATTCCGGACAGGTCCAGGACGCCGTTGAACTCGCTGAGGTCGGCCAGGACGCCGCGCTGTCCGTACTCGCGCAGGTAGCTCTCGTCCTGCATGATGACGTCCGGGGCGTCGTTGGCGGCGGTGCTGGTGGCCAGCCGGTCCCAGTAGGAGGCCCAGTCGGTGTAGTCCCCCGTGATCCGGATGTCGGGGTTCTGGTCCTCGAAGAGGTCGATGGCTTCCTGGAGGGCGGTGTGCCGGGCATCCGATCCCCACCAGGAGAAGCGCAGCTCCACGACACCGTCGTCGGAGTCCGAGCCGCCGCAGGCGGTGGCGGCCATGACCAGGGCGAAGGCCGCGGCGGTCGTGGCGGGCAGTGGGCGGCGCCGGCGCGGGGAGCGGGCACCGCCGGGCGGGGAGTTCATGGGTGGACTTCCTTTCCTCTATTTGATGCCGGTGGTCGCGATGCCCTTGACCAGGTAGCGCTGACCAGCCAGGAAGAAACCGAACACGGGCCCCAGCGCCACGACGGACATGGCGAAGAGCGGCCCCCATGAGGTTTGGGAGCTGGAGTCGACGAAGGTCCTCAGGGCCACCGGCACCGTGTACATGTCCGGGCTGGTCAGGAAGATCAGCTGGCTGAAGAAGTCGTTCCAGGTCCAGATGAAGGTGAAGATCGCCGTGGTGGCCAGGGCCGGCATGGACAGCGGCAGGATGATCTGGCAGAAGATCCGCACGTGCCCGCACCCGTCGATGCGCGCGGCCTCGTCCAGGTCGCGGGGGAGTCCCCGGATGAACTGCACCATCAGGAAGATGAAGAAGGCGTCCGTGGCCAGGAGCTTGGGCACGATCAACGGGTAGAAGGTGTTGATCCAGTCCAGCTGCGCGAACAGGATGTACTGCGGCACGATCACCACGTGGATGGGCAGCATGATCGTGGCGAGCATGATGGCGAAGAACAGCCGTTTGCCGCGGAACTCCAGCCGGGCGAAGGCGTAGGCGGCCATCGAGCACCCGATGAGGTTGCCGACGATGGCCCCGCCGACCACGATCGCCGAGTTCAGCAGGTAGCGGTGGAACGGGTACTGCAGCGCGTTCCACCCCTCCGTGTAGTTCTCGGGGGTGAAGCTCCAGGGGATCAGCCCGGGTTCCCGGAAGATCTCCGCCGTGGGTTTGAAGGAGCTGGAGAGCATCCACAGCAGCGGGTAGAGCATGATCAGGCCGAAGCCGATCAACCCCAGGTGGATGAGCAGTCGCCGTGTGCGTTCGGCCCTGGTGCGCTGTTGCTTGGGCACGGGGGCCGCGGTCTTAGTCGCCATAGAAGACCCAGAACTTGGAGGCGAGGAAGTTCACCGCGGTGAACCCCCCGATGATCATCAGGAGCAGCCAGGCCATCGCGGAGGCGTAGCCCATGTCGAAGGCGCCGAAACCGCGTTGGTACAGGTAGAGGGTGTAGAAGAGGGTGGAGTCCGAGGGGCCTCCGGTGCCGCCGCTGACGATGAACGCCTGGGTGAAGGTCTGGAAGGCGTTGATGATCTGCAGCACGAGGTTGAAGAAGATGATCGGCGTCAGCATGGGGATCGTGATGTGCCAGAAGCGCCGCAGGGGGCTGGCCCCGTCGACCGCCGCCGCCTCGTAGTACATGGCCGGGATCTGCCGAAGGCCGGCCAGGAAGATGACCATCGGCGCACCGAAGGTCCACACGTTGAGGATCACCAGGGTGCCCAGCGCGTAGTCGGGGTGGGACACCCACCCCTCGCCCTGGATACCGAAGAAGCCCAGGACCTGGTTGATCAGGCCGTTGGCGCCGAAGACCTGGCGCCACAGGATGGCCACCGCGACGCTGCCGCCCAGCAGCGAGGGCAGGTAGTAGACCGAGCGGTACAGAGCCAGTCCCCGCAGGCCCCGGTCCAGAACCATCGCCAGGGCCAGCGCCATGGCGAGCTGGAGGGGCACGGAGACGAACACGTACACGAAGGTGACCCGCAGCGCGCTGTGCAGGCGCGTGTCGGTCACCATGCGCTCGTAGTTCTCCAGGCCCACCCATTGGTGGTCACCGATGAGGTTGTAGTCGGTGAAGGAGAAGTAGAGGGAGGCCATGAGGGGGCCCGCGGTGATGAGGGCGAGGCCCAGGAACCACGGGCCGAGAAACCCCAGCGCGGCGAGGTTCTCGTACCTGCGGTTCCCCCCTCGGGAGGTCGCGGCCTTACGGCGGGTCCGCGGCGGCTTGGCGCCGGTGCCGGATTCGTCAGCCGTTCCGGCCTCGGTCTTGCCGTGGAGCAGAGCGGTCAAGGCGACCCACCTCCCTTCCGCACCGGGGTCTCGCGCGCACATCGCACGCTGGGGCCGGGGTTCATGTGGTGACCGCCAATCTGGTCGGAAAACGCGCTGTGGGGACCCGCGCCGTGCGCCTGTGGCTGAGAACACGGTCAGATTTCGCAGGCTGAGGCTTGGTAAGCGCTATCCAGATACTAGGATGTTCAGTTTCTAGCACCGGGTTACGGGGCTGTCAACGCTTTGTTTCCCCCCGCGACCCGAGCGCGCCCCAGATCGTTACCTTCCCTCCGGGCCGCACGGCGCCAGAAAAAACCACCAAAAGTCACCGATCGACGACTTTGCGCACCCATCCCACGGGCGGCATCGCGCACCCTTCGCGTTTTCCAGCAGGCGAACCTCTTGTCGACCACTCGGGAAAGCGTTTACCATGCCGATGTGAACGACACCACTCAACGCAGGTACGCGATCGTCGGTACGGGCTCCCGGGCGCGTATGTACACCCGGGCCCTGGTGGACACCCACCGTGAACTGGGGCGGCTGGTCGCCCTGTGCGACACCAACCGCACCCGAATGGCCGTGCACAACCGGATCGTCACCGACGCCGGGCAGGAGGCCGTACCCACCTATCCGGCCGCGGGCTTCACCCGCATGCTCCGCGAACAGGCCGTGGACGAGGTGATCGTGTGCACCGTCGACCACACCCACGCCGACTACGTCGTGGCCGCCCTCGAGGCCGGCGCGGACGCCATCACCGAGAAACCCATGACCGCCGACCTCAAGGGGCTGCGCAGGATCAACGACGCGCAGGCCCGGACCGGGCGCAGGGTGACCGTCGGCTTCAACTACCGCTACAACCCCGTGCACGGCCAGGTACGCGAGCTGATCGCCTCCGGAGCCATCGGCGAAGTGGGGTCCGTGCACTTCGAGTGGCTGCTCGACCTGCGCCACGGCGCCGACTACTTCCGCCGCTGGCACCGGGACAAGGAGAAGTCCGGCGGACTGCTGGTGCACAAGGCCAGTCACCACTTCGACCTCGTCAACTGGTGGGTGGGCGCACGACCGAGCGAGGTCTTCGCCTGGGGCGGGCTTTTCTTCTACGGCCAGGACAACGGTCGCCGCCACGGGCTGCTCAACGACTACGAGCGCGGCCACGGAGCGGGGTCCGCCGAGAACGACCCCTTCGCCCTGCACATGAAGGACAGCCCCGACCTCACCGCCCTCTACCTGGACGCCGAACACGAGGACGGCTACCAGCGCGACCTGAACGTCTTCGGCCCGGGCATCACCATCGAGGACGACATGTCCGTCCTGGTCAAGTACGACACCGGGGCCCGCCTGAGCTACCACCTCGTGGCCTACGCCCCCTGGGAGGGCTACCGGATCGCCTTCACCGGAAGCCGCGGCCGACTCGAACTCGACATGACCGAGTTCGCCAGCACCTCACCGGGCCGGGACGAGTCCCACCCCGTACGCGGCATGCCCGCGCCCAAGGAGAACACCCGAGCCAGGCTCCTGCTCCGCCGCCACTGGCAGCCCCCGGAGGAGATCCCCGCCGAGGTCGGCGGCGGTGGCCACGGCGGCGGGGACAGCGCCATGCTCACCTCCCTGTTCGGCGGGGCCGACGACGGCATCCGCCCCGACCACGCCGACGGCGGCAACGCCCTGCTCACCGGACTGGCCGCCAACGCCTCCATGGCCTCCGGCTCACCCGTACGCGTGGCTGACCTGCTCTCCGGGAACTCCTGATGGCCCGTCCCCTGACGAACCGCCCCCTGAAGGACCGCACCGGCGACACCGCGCCGCTGCCCCTGCTGCTCGTGGGCGTCCACGGGCACGGTCGCTCCCACCTGCGCACTCTCCTGCCCCTGGCCAAGGCCGGAGCGATCCGGCTCGTCGGCGTCTGCGACCGCAGGCCCCCCGCGCCCGACGACGACCTGGAGGGCCACGGGGCCGTCCCCTACTTCGACGACCTGGCGAGCGCCCTGAAACGGACCGGGGCCCGCCTGACCGTCCTGGTCACCCCGATCCACACCCACCTGCCCCTGGCCACCGTGGCCCTGGAGCACGGCTCCCACCTGCTGCTCGAAAAGCCCACCACCCCCTCCCTGGCCCAGCTCACCCAGCTGGAGGAGGCGGTCAGCGCCTCCGGCCTGGCCTGCCAGATCGGGTTCCAGAGCCTGGGGTCGCAAGCCATCGGCGAGGTCGACCGGCTGGTGCGCGAAGGCGCCCTGGGCGAGCTGCGCGGGATCGGGGCGGCAGGCGCTTGGAAACGCGCCTCCGCCTACTACGACCGCGCGCCCTGGGCCGGGCGGCGCAGGATGGACGGGCACGAGGTGGTGGACGGTGCGCTCACCAACCCCTTCGCCCACGCCGTGGCCACCTCCCTGGCCCTGGCCGGGGCCGAGTCGGGCGCGCCCCGCTCCCTGGAGCTGGAGATGTACCGCGCCCACCCCATCGAGAGCGACGACACCTCCTCCCTGCGCCTGCGCACCTCCGGCGGCACCACCCTCACCGTCGCCGTCACCCTGTGCGCGCCCCACAGCCAACCCCCGGCCATCACCCTCCACGGCGACCGGGCCAGCCTGACCCTGGAGTACACCCTGGACCGGCTCACCCTGCGCCAGCCGGGACAGGAACCGCGCACCACCACCCACGGGCGCACCGACCTCATGGAAAACCTGGTCGCGCACGTGCGCGAAGGGGTCCCGCTCCTGGTCCCGCCCGAACGGACCCGGGGCTTCACCCACGTCCTGGACTCCGTGCGCACCGCACCCGATCCCAGGCCCATCGCCGCCGAACACCAGGAGGTGGAACGGCTGGAGGGGGTCACCCACCGGAGCGTCCCCGGCATCACCTCCCTCGTGCACGAGAGCGCGCGCTCCCTCACGCTGTACTCCGAACTCGGCGCCCCCTGGGCGCGCCCCGCCCGGACCAGCCCGGCCAGCACGACCAACACGGAGGCACACCAGTGAACCTGTCGGTCGGCCGCACCCCCGTGGCCACCCACGACAGCGGAGACCGCGTACCCGCCGAGCTCTCCCCGCGCCCCTACCTGCACCCGGTTCGCACCCTGGCGGGCACCGAGGTCACCGAGGCCTTCCCGGACGACCACCGGCACCACCTGGGGGTCAGCGTGACCCTGGCCGACGTCGCCGGGACCAGCTTCTGGGGCGGGCGCACCTTCACGCGCGAGCACGGCTCGGTCATGCTCGACAACCACGGCCGCCAGGAGCACCTGGCCTGGGACGACCGCTCCGCCGGATGGACCACCGAACTGCTCTCCTGGGTCAGCCCCGAAGGCACCGAGCTGCTCCGGGAGGAGCGCACGACCCGGGCCCTGCCGCTGGACTCCACGACCTGGGTCCTGGACCTGCGGTCGTCACTGCGCAATACCTCGGGCCGCGAACTGGGCATCGGCAGCCCCGCCACCAACGGCCGCCCCGGCGCCGGGTACGGCGGGGTGTTCTGGCGGGCGCCGATCGGGGACCAGCCGCCCACGGTCACCGGACCCGACGGGATGTCGGGGGAGGAGGCCCTGCACGGCTCACGGGCCCGGTGGCTCGCGCTGTCCTCGACAACCGCTCGGGGTTCGGTGTGGACACTGCTCTTCCTCCAGCCCGGCCCGCGCACCGACCCCTGGTTCCTCCGGGCGAAGGAGTACCCGGGCCTGTGCCCGGCCCCCGCCTGGGACACCCGACTGGACCTGGCCGCGGGCCAGACCCTGGAACTGGGACTGCGCACCGCCGTCACCGAGGGCCCGGTGAGCGACCACGAAGCACTGGCCAAAGCCTGCGCGGCCCTGGTCTGACCGCTCACAACACCACGCACACCCCGCACCGGGGACTGGAAAGGAACCGCACACATGCGCGTGCTCGTCACCGGAGGCTCCGGACGGCTGGGGCGAAGCGTCGTGGCCGTGCTCGCCGCACGCGGACACGACGTGACCTCGGTGGACACCGCCGAACACCCGTGGCCCGAAGGGATCACCCCGGCCGTCTGCGACCTGCTGGACAGCGAGGCCCGAACCGAGCTGTTCGCCCGCGCGGCCCCGGAGTCGGTGGTGCACCTGGCCGGGATCGCGGTCCCCTTCGCCCGGCCCGACGCCGAGACCCTGCGGGTCAACACCACCCTGGCCTGGGAGGTGCTGACCGCCGCCGTCCGGGCCGGGGCCCACAGCGCGGTCGCCGCATCCAGCCCCACCGTCTACGGGTACAACACGCCTTCCTGGAAACCGCGTTACCTACCCCTGGACGAGGACCACCCGGTCGCGCCCTGGCACGCCTACGGCCTGAGCAAGGCGGTGGTGGAGGAGACCGTCCGGGCCCTGGCCCGCACCGCCGACAGCTGTGTGCTGTCCGCGGTGCGCCCGGGCTACGTGGTCTCCCCGGAGGAGTGGCGGGGGGCCACCACCCAGCAGGGGCACACCATCGCCGAGCGCTTGGACGATCCGGCCCTGGCCGCGGGCTCCCTGTTCAACTACGTGGACGCCCACGACGCCGCCGAACTGTTCGCGCTGATCGTGGAGAACCCCGAGCGCGTCCCCGGCGGCAGCGTCTACAACGCCGTCGCCCCCGACCCCCTCTCCCACGGTCCGGTCGACGCCGACCTGGCCCGGCTGCACCCCGCCACCGCCGAACTCGCCCCGGCGCTGGCCGACGGACGGGCGGTGTTCTCCTCGGCAAGAGCCCACCGCGACCTGGGCTGGAAGCCCAAGCGCACCTGGCGCGACCACGTCGACCCCGGTGAACGCCCCGACCACAGCGAGCGCGGCGATCACACGGAAGGGATCTAGGTGGGCACGCAGGGAAACCCCCTCCCCTCCGCTACGCTGGGAAAGAGTTTTCCCAGCGGCGGCAGGAGGGGCAGGGGAGTGGATCCCGGTTACGTGACTCTGGAACAGGTCGCCGAGCACGCAGGAGTCTCCCTGGCGACCGCCTCGCGCGTGATCAACGGGAGCACACGCCAGGTGAGCCAGCGGCTCAGGGAGAAAGTCGAGGCCAGCGCCCACGAACTCGGCTACCTGGCCAACGCCTCGGCCCAGACCCTGGCCCGCAACAGCAGCTCGCTGATGGGACTGGTCGTGCACGACATCGCCGACCCCTACTTCTCCCAGATCGCCGCCGGGGTCACCCGGTACGCCGAGGAGCTGGGACTGGTCCTCGTGCTGGGCACCACCAACCGCTCACCCCAGGCGGAGACCCGCATCCTCTCCGCGTTGCGCTCCCACCGCGCCAAGGCGATCGTGATCGCCGGTTCGCGTACCACCAGCGAGGGGACCGACTCCCGCCTGGCCAAGGAGATCGAGGCCTTCGGACGCCAGGGCGGCCGGGTCGCCCTCGTCTCGCAGGCCACCCTGCCGGCCGACACCGTCAGCCCGGACAACCACGCCGGGGCCGCGGCCCTGGCGCAGCACCTGGTCGGCCAGGGGCACCGGCGCTTCGCGATCCTGGCCGGGCCCACCAATCTGCGGACCGCTCGCGAACGCCTGGACGGCTTCCACTCCGCGCTCTCGGCCGCCGGTCTCGAACTCGCCCACCACAACGTCGTGCACGGTGACTTCACCCGCGACGGCGGCTACGAGTCCACACAGCGGTTGACGGCCCTGGGCACCGACGCCACCTGCCTGTTCGCGGTCAACGACGTCATGGCCACCGGTGCCATCGCCGCGCTCCGCGACATGGGCAAGAGCGTCCCGGACGACCTGTCCGTCGCGGGCTTCGACGACATCCCCACCCTGCGCGACCTCACCCCCGCCCTGACCACGGTGCGCCTGCCCCTGGAGGAGATGGGCGAGCGCGCCGCCGCGCTCGCCCTGGACACCGAATACCAGGGGGAACCGCGGGTGATCAGCGTCGAGGGCACGGTCATGTCCCGGGAGAGTACCGCCCCGCCCAAGAGCTGAAAGGTCTGAGCTGACCGGTGGGCCCGGCCCACCGGAACCGAAGCCGCGGCGGCGGCCCCGCACCGGGGCCGCCGCCGTCTCTCGCCCCACCGGCGAACCCGGTGCTAGGGGAGCGGGGCGAGGTCGTCCGCGAACACCAGACCGTGGCCGGGCCCGGTCCGCGCGGACAGGTGGTCGCCCGCGAACTCCACCCCGCTGGGGGCGGCCAACGCCCCCAGGGCGGCGAAGGAGGCGTGGTCGATGTCCTCGACCATGGCGACCCGGGGCAGGCACAGGGCCAGTTGGCCGGACAGCTCCGGCAGCAGGTGGGGCGCGACCGGTACTCCGCGCCGGGCCACGGACTCGGCGATCCGCAGGAACGGGGTGATGCCCCCGACCCGCACCACGTTGGGCTGGGCCACGTCGCACACGCCCTCGTCCACGAACCGCTCGAACTCCGCCACCGAGCGCAGGTTCTCACCCAGCGCGAACGGCAGACCGGTGCGTGCGCGCAGCCGGACATGGGCCGCCAGATCCTGGGCGGGCAGCGGCTCCTCCACGAAGTGCGGGTCGAAGGGCTCCAACCGGGCCAGCGCCCGGGCCGCCTGCGGGACGTCCCAGCGCTGGTTGGCGTCGACCATCAGCAGCCGTTCCGGGCCCAGGAGGTCGCGCACCGCGCCCACCCGTTCCACGTCGCGCTCGACCGGGGCCGAACCCACCTTGATCTTCACCGCGCGGTGCCCCCGGTCCACCCAGCCCCGGACCTGGTCCAGCAGGGCCGGGAGGTCGTAGTCCAGGTTCACGCCGCTGCCGTAGGAGGTCACCCACTCGCGGCGCCGCCCGAGCAGATCCACCAGGGGCACGCCCAGGGAGCGGGCGTGCACGTCCCACAGAGCGATGTCGACCCCGGCCAGGGCCATCAGGGTCAGCCCGGTCGTACCGGCCTCGCGCAGGTGCCAGAGCGACTCGTCCCACAGGGCGGGGTGCGCCTCCCGGCCCAGCAGGAACGGGGCGAGGTCATCGTTGACCAGCGCCTCCACGGCCCGCGCCCCGATCAGCGGGGTCCAGGAGAACCCCGTCCCCACCAGGCCCTCGTCGGTGCTGACCCGGACCACGACGATGTCGTTGCGGTCGACCCCGCCGTCCCAAGCCCTCCGCAGCGGGAGCCGGTGGGCGCGGGCCGTCACCGCGGTGATCCTCACAACACACACTCCACGTGGCGGCGGGCCATCGTGGCGATGACCTCGTCGCCGTCAGCTGACCACACGTCCTCGTTGAAGACCTCCCACTCCACGTCTGCCTCGTAGCCGGCGGCCAGTACGGCCCGGTGCAGTGAGCGCACGTCGATGTGCCCGTCACCGACCATGCCGCGGCCCAGCAGGGAGTCCACCGGCAGCGGGGTGATCCAGTCGCAGACCTGGAAGGAGGCGATCCGGCCCGCCGCCCCGGCGCGGGCGATCTGCGCGCGCACGTGCGGGTCCCACCACACGTGGTAGGTGTCCACGACCACGCCCACGGCATCGGGGTCGAAGCGTTCGGCCAGGTCGAGCGCCTGTCCCAGGGTGGACAGCACCGCGCGGTCGGCGCAGAACAGCGGGTGGAGGGGTTCGAGCCCGAGCCGCACGCCGCGCTCGGCGGCGTAGGGGGCCAGTGCCCCGATCCCCGCCGCGAACCGCTCCCGGGCGCCGTCCAGGTCCCGGTCGCCCTCGGGCAGCCCGCCCGCGACCATGACCAGGACCGGCGCGCCGAGTTCGGCGGCCTCGTCCACGGCGCGCCGGTTGTCGTCCAGGGCATCGGTGCGCGCCGGGTCGGTCAGGAAGCCGCCCCGGCAGTAGGAGGACACCCGGAGCCCGGCCCGGCGGATCAGGCGCGCGGAGTGTTCCAGTCCCATCTCCTGGACGGGTTCGCGCCACAGGCCGATGGCGGGCACCCCCGCGCGCAGGCAGCCGTCCACCGCCTGGGTGAGGCTCCAGCGTTTGACGGTGGCCTGGTTGAGCGAGAGCCGGGCCAGCCGGGGGTCGCCCGGGGCCGGGGTGTCCGACGCGGCGGGGCGGCCGGAGGGGACGTCCACCGGGGCCGGGGCCACGGCGGCGTGAGGACCGCTGGCGGTGGTGCTCACTGCGCCACCCCCGAGACCTCGAGCAGGGCGCGCATCCGCCGCGCGGCCAGGTCGGGGTCGGACAGCACCCCCGCGGTGTCCGCCAGGCGCAGGGTGTGCGCCAGGTGGGGGAGGTCGCGGGCGCTGTGCAGGCCGCCCACCATGTGGAACCCCTTCTGGTGGCCGTTGAGCCAGGCCAGGAAGGCGATCCCGGTCTTGTAGTAGTAGGTGGGCTCGGAGAACAGGTGGCGGGCCAGCGGCACGGTGGGCTCCATCAGCGCCAGGTAGCCGTCGGTGTCGCCCCGGTCCAGGGCCGCGAGCGCCCGGGCGGCGGCCGGGGCGATGGCGGCGAAGACCCCGAGGAGGGCGTGCGAGAAACCCTCCTCGTCCCCGAGTACGAGTTCGGGGTAGTGGAAGTCGTCCCCGGTGTACAGTCGGACGCCGTCCGGAAGCAGGCGCCGCAGGCGTACCTCCAGTGCGGTGTCCAGCAGGGAGACCTTGATCCCCTCGACCCGGTCGGCGTGCTCGGCGATCAGCTCCGCGACCGGTTCCACCGCGTCGGCGGGGGAGTCGTAGCCCCAGTAGCCCGCGAGGGCGGGGTCGAAGGCGGTGCCCAGCCAGTGCAGGATCACCGGGCGGTCGGCCCGTTCCAGGACGGCGGAGTAGACGCGGGCGTAGTCCTCGGGCCCGGATGCCGCCGCGGCCAGGGCGCGCGAGGCCATCACGATGGGCGTGGCCCCGGCCTCGCTCACCGCTTCCAGCTGTTCGCCGTAGGCGGTGATAGCGCTTTCCAGGTCGACACGCGAAGAATCGAGCTGATCGGTGTTGACCCCGCAGGCCAGGAGGGCGCCACGGCTCCTGGCCTCGGCGCCGGTACGGCTGATCAGTTCGGCGGTGGCGGCCCAGTCCAGGCCCATGCCCCGCTGGGCGGTGTCCATGGCCTCGGCCACGCCCAGGCCCTGGTCCCACAGGTGGTGGCGGAAGGCCAGGGTGGCCTCCCAGTCCAGGACGGCCGAGGCGCCCGGCGCGTTGGGGGCCAGGGGATCGGCGACCACGTGCGCGGCCGCGTAGGCGGTTCGGGCCGTGGCGGGGGGCAGCGGCGCGGCGTCGGCCGCGGCCCCGCTGAGCGCGTAGGGGGCGACGGTACCGTCACCGGAGGGAAGGTTCAGGGTGTTCACGTGCTCGAGACCTCGCCGAGTTCGACGGTGCGGCCGGTGCGGGAGGAGAGCAGCCCCGCCTCGGCCATCTGGATACCGCGCGCGCCGGAGAGGAGGTCGTGGTGGAAGGGCGTGCCCAGGACCACGTGGCGCAGGTAGTCCTCCCACTGGGCGCGGAAGCCGTTGGTGAACTCCCCGTTGTCGGGGACGTGCGACCAGTCCTCGCGGTAGCGGACCGGGTCGGCGGCGTCGGGGTCCCAGACGCCCTTGGGGGTGACGCTGCGGTGCTGCACGCGGCATGAGCGCAGCCCGGCCACGGCGCTGCCGTGGGTGCCGTCCACCTGGAACTCCACCAGCTCGTCGCGGTCCACGCGCACGCTCCAGGAGGAGTTGATCTGGGCGATGATCCCGTCGCCGACCTCGAAGATGCCGTAGGCGGCGTCGTCGGCGGTGGCCTCGTAGGGCTCGCCGTGCTCGTCCCAGCGCCGCGGGATGTGGGTGGCGGTGCGCGCGGTGACCGTGCGCACCGGACCGAAGAGGTGCTCCAGGACGTAGTGCCAGTGCGGGAACATGTCCAGGACGATGCCGCCGCCGTCCTCGGCGCGGTAGTTCCAGCTGGGGCGCTGGGCGGGCTGTCCGTCTCCTTCGAAGACCCAGTAACCGAACTCCCCGCGGATGGAAAGGACTTTTCCGAAGAAGCCGCTGTCCAGGAGCCGACGGAGTTTGATCAGGCCCGGCAGGAAGAGTTTGTCCTGCACCACGCCGTTGCGCACCCCGGCCTGCTCGGCGAGCTTGGCCAGCTCCAGGGCGGCGTCCAGGGTGCTGGCCGTGGGCTTCTCGACGTAGATGTGTCGGCCCGCGGCGATCGCGGAGCGGACCGCGGCCTCCCTGGCGTGCGTGATCTGGGCGTCGAAGTAGACGGGGACGCCGTCGTCGGACAGCACCGAGTCCAGGTCCGTGGTCCAGCGTTCGATGCCGTGCTTTTCGGCGATGTCCCGCAGCTTGCGCTCCGAGCGCCCCACCAGTACCGGTTCAGGTATGACGCGCGAGCCGTCGGGCAGCTCCACGCCTCCGGCGTCCCGGATGGCCAGCACCGATCTGGTCAGATGCTGCCTGTACCCCATGCGTCCGGTGACGCCGTTCATGGCGATGCCCAGTACTCGATCACCCATGGATCGTTACCACCCTTTCTGTGAAAGCGCTTTCCAGCGTAGAGCAAAGCTACCCCGCCACGCCAGAGGCAGTGCGGGGCAGAGTGGCAGAATCTGGCCCCCGCCCAGGCAGATCAACCCAGCGTGACCTCCTCCAGCGGCGGCAGGTCAGCCAGCGCGGCCACCTCGTGAAGATGGTGGACCCCGGCTGGCAGGTTCTCGGTCAACCCGGTGGCCCAGGCGCTCACCACCGCCGTACCCCGGGACTGGTTGCGCCCGCGTGCCCAGCGGCGCCGCCCGGCCGAGGTCGCGACCAGCACCCACTCCTCGGAGCCGGGCAGGCGCGGCACCCGGCGCACCCCGCGCAGCGCCCCGGTTCCGGGCAGGCGGGCGAGCACGCTCAGGGCGCGGGTCGCCGCAACCGAGTCCAGTCCGAGGTGCGTGCGCACCGGCCGCCCCAGGTCCCGGGTGAGCGTGTGCTGGTCACTGAAGTCGGCCCGGTACAGGCGCCGCCGTCCGTCGGGCAGGTCCAGGACGCGCCCCCGGGTGAGGTTGCGGACGGCCTCTCCGGTCGCCGGGTCGGCGAAGGAGCGGCCGAGCAGGCCCAGGGACCAGGCGGTGGCCGCCGCCCCGTGCCGCTCCCCCGAGCCCAGGACCACCCCGAGATCGATCGGCTCCCTCCCGGGCAGGTCGGCGGCGAGCAGGTTGGTCAACCCGGGAGCCAGGCCGACGCTGAGCAGGACCGGGGCGCGCGGCTCCAGCTGTTCGATTCGTTTGACGTATCCGGGGGTGGCGGTGGGGTCGACGAAGGCCTTCGCCTGGCCGGTGGCGGCCGTGACCAGATCCGGGTCCTCGGCGCCGGAGGCGTTGACCACCGCGTCCACTCCGTCCAGCGCTTCCCGGTAGCCGAGGAGCCCCGGCTCGGCCAGGTCGACCACCCGCTCCGCACGCCGGGGGTCGCGTCCGGCGACCACACAGCTGTGCCCGTCCGCCCGCAGCGCAGCCACCGTCGGCGCCCCCACGGCTCCGTATCCGCCCAGCACGAGTACCCGCATTCCCGCCCACCTTTCTGTAGTGACACTCAAATTAGATATGTGTAGTGGCACTACAGTCAAGGCGTAGGATCGTGAGCATGGACGCACAGCCCGCCGACGGCCGCACCGCCCGCTCCCTCGCCACCCGCGCCCGGATCGCCCGTGCCGCGACCCGCCTGTTCACCACCGACGGCTACGCCGCGACCAGCATCACCAGTGTCGCCAAGGAGGCGGGGGTGGCCGCGCAGACCGTCTACAACACCTGCGGCACCAAGGCGGGGCTCCTCAAGGAGGCCTTGGACCAGGCCGTCGCCGGAGACGCCGAACCCGTCGCCACCCTGGACCGCCCCTGGGTCCGTGAGGCCCTGTCCGCCGAGGACCCCCATGAGCTGATCCGGCTCCAGGTGCGGGGCACCGCCCAGGTCATGGCCCGCGTCGCCGCCCTGATCGAGGTCCTGCGCGGAGCGGCCGCCTCCGACCCCGAGCTGGCCGCGCTGTGGCGCATCAACACCGAGCAGCGCCGCACCGTCCACACGGTCTTCGCCCAAACCCTGTCCGACCGGGGCACCCTGCGCCCGAACCTGAGCCCGGAGGAGGCAGCCGACACCCTGCTCGGCCTGCTCAGCCCCGAGCTGTACACCCTCTACACGGCCCAGCTCGGCTGGAGCCCTGAGCGCTGGACGCAGTGGGCCGCGGACGCGGTCACCCGCCAGCTCCTCGAGGGCTGAGGATGAAGGAACCCGTCAGGCGGAGGCCATGCCCAGGCGGGCCACCAGTTCGGCCTCGGTGATGATGTCGATGCTCTGGCCCTTGGCGATGTAGGTCTCCGCCTGCTTGTGTTTGGAGGTCTTGCCGCCGTGGTCGCTGTCGCCCACGACCAGGACGTCCGTCTTCTTGGTGACGTTCTTGGCGGGTCGGCCCCCGGCTTCGGCGATGCGCTTCCACACCTCGGGCTTGTCCATCGCGCGCAGGTCACCCGAGACGCACACCGTGCGTCCGAAGAGCGGACCGGCCGGGTCGGCGTCGGGGGAGGGCTCGGGCAGCGGGGACTGGGCGGCGCGCTGCCAGCGCCCGTAGCGGTCCTGCGGGGCGGGGGCCGCCGGAGCCACGGGGGCGGCCACCGGGACGGCGACCGGCTGGATCGCCTCCAGGCGGCCCAGGCGCAGGCCCGCGGCGCGGGAGAGCTCGGGCAGTGAGCTGGTGCCGTAGCGGAGCATGGCCGCGATCATGATGTGCGCGGCAGCCTCGGCGTCGGCGTCGGCCCGGTGGTGCTGGGTGATCTGGTGGCCCAGGTGCGCGCACACCGTGGGCAGCCGGTGGTCGGGCAGGTCCCAGGTGCGGCGGGACAGTGCCAGGGTGCAGGCGTAGTCGAAGGCGGGCAGCGCCTGGCCGGTGTGGGCACAGGCCTGGCGCAGCGCACCCATGTCGAAGGGGGCGTTGTGCGCCACCAGCGCACCGCCCTGGACGAAGTCCACCACCTGCTCGCGCACCTTCTCCCAGGTGGGAGCCCCGGTGACATCGGCGGCGGTGATTCCGTGCACGGCGGTGTTGTGCCGGGAGAAGAAGGACACCGGCTCCGGCGGGCGGATGAGGGTGCTGAAACGGTCGACCACACGCCCTTCGCTCACCTTGACCAGACCGACGGCGCACACGCTGCCGCGGTCCTGGTTGGCGGTCTCGAAGTCGATCGCGGTCCAGGTGAGGGACACCCCGGCTACCTCCGTTGTGCTGGTGCGGAACGGGTCGAGCGTACCGGTGCGCTCACACCGCCGAGGTCAAAACGGGTCGAAGGAACCGATCGCGTGGTCGCGCCACCGCGCGTCACCGGCCCAGTGCTCCTCGCTGGAACTCCAGGCCAGCGTGTAGTAGTCGCCCGCGGTGACGGCGATGTTGCGCGCCAACAGGCGCCAGGTGCCCGCGCCCCGGTCCCAGCTGAACTCCCAGTCGGCGGCGGAGGCGAAGGAGGTCTGGTCGGTGACGTCCTCCAGCCGGATCCGCTGGTATCCGGGCAGCCGGTTCTCCGCGATGGAGTTGCTCTCCTGCTCCAACACGTGCGCGTACTCGTCGTCGGTGGAGTGCGGGGTGCG
The DNA here is from genome assembly GCF_014201115.1 of Nocardiopsis metallicus. GTDB lineage: Bacteria > Actinomycetota > Actinomycetes > Streptosporangiales > Streptosporangiaceae > Nocardiopsis > Nocardiopsis metallicus. The sequence continues at coordinate 1,657,279 of NZ_JACHDO010000001.1, read as the reverse complement.
GTCGATCTGCAGGTAGGCGTTGCTGGTGGGGGAGTCGTAGTAGACGCTGGCGCCGTCGACGCGGCGGACCCAGCCGTCGGGGACCAGCATCGCGAACCCCTCGGGGTCCTCGGTCCAGGTCATGCCCTCGGCGACGGGTTGCTCGACCGCTTGCTCCTCCGGCCCCTGTTCCGAACCCTGCCCTGTGGCCTCCGGCCCGGGGGAGTGCTCCGGCCCGGGGGAGTGCTCAGGGGCGGGGGAGGTGTCCGCCTGGGTCTGCGGCCCCGCCTGATCGGTCTCCTCCCCTCCCTCGGCCCAGGGGTTGACGATGACGAGGGCGCCGGCCACCAGCAGGGCGGACAGCCCCAGGGTGAGTGCCACGAACGGCCATGAGAGGCGCAGGGGGCGCCACGGCTCGGTGTGGACGGCGGTGGCCCCGGCGATGGGGGCGAGCGGCGGACCGGCGGAGGCCGCCCCCGGAGGGACCGCTCCTGTCGGAGGATTCACCCCTGTCCGGAGGGGCGCTCCTGTTCGCGGGGGCGTTCTCCCCGGTGCGGTGGGCGGCAGGTGCGATCCGGTCGCCTGTCCGCCCCGGGCCGCCTCGCCCAGGAGTTCCCGACAGCCTCGGGCGTCCAGGCGCTGGAGCGGATCCTTCACGAGCATGCCGCTGATCGCCGCTCCCAGCGGCCCGGGCAGGCTCTGGGGCGGGTCGAGGCTGAGTACCGCGTGCAGGGTGGCCGGGACGCCCTCGCGCTGGAACGGGGACACTCCGGTCACCGCGTGGTACAGGGTGGCGCCCAGCGACCACAGGTCGCTGGCGGGGGTGGCCGGCTGGGAAGCGAGCCGTTCGGGGGCCACGTAGGCGGCCGAACCCATGACGCCGGCGGTCTGGGTGACCGCGGCGGTGTCGACGATGGTGGCGATCCCGAAGTCGGTCAGCACCACCCGCCCCGAACGGGTGACCATGACGTTCTCGGGTTTGACGTCGCGGTGGGTGATGCCCTGCTCGTGCGCGGTGGTGAGCGCGTCAAGTAGGTCCAGCCCCCAGGCCGCGGCCCGCTCGGCCGGGACCGGGCCCCGGTCGCGCATCAATCGGAGCAGGGAGTCCCCGTCGAGGAGTTCCATGACGATCCAGGGGCGGCCGTCGTCCTCGACGATGTCGTAGACCGTGACGATGTTGGGGTGCTGGCCCATCGCGGTGGCCTGCGCCTCGCGGCGGGCGCGGGCGGCCATCCGGTCGCGGTCCCCTTCGTCCATGCCCGGCCCCAGGAGGATCTCCTTGACCGCCACCGTGCGGTTGAGGTGCGTGTCGTGGGCATGCCAGACCCGGCCCATACCGCCGTGGCCCAGCTCGGCGTGGAGTTGGTAGCGCCCGCACAGGGTGCGCAGAGGTTCGACCTCCATGGACGTCCTCCGAGGAGAGGGCCGCACCGGACCGCGGTACAGCGATGCCGGTCACCGTGCGCGGGAAACCGTGCACAGGCCGGGGCACTCATTCTAGGAAGGGGAGGGTTGGAGCGGACAAAGAACAGGTCAGGAGCCAGATGACCCGGTGGACCGAAGGCGCGGGAAGCGAATCCGGCGGGGGTGGTGGGAGCGGCGCCGGATCGAGCGGGGTCCCAGGCCGGCGCGTGCCCCAGAGGGAGTCCTCCGCCGGACCCGCATCTCGCCCCGGGTGCCGGGCATCATGCGAGGACACCGTGGCGCCGAGGCACTCCCGGCGCTGGTCGCGCTCACGGGCGTCCCAGGCCCGGCCGCCGGAGGTGGGAACGCGGGCGCCGACCGGCCTCCGCGCAAGTACTCCAATGCGCAGTTTGGCCCTCTTGTGGTAAAAAGTTAGGCGTGCCGAACTTTATAGATGGGTCCTCTTCAAACACCTGGCCGAAGGTGATCCCGGCTCTCGCCCTCACCCTCGCTCTCAGCGCCTGCTCCACCTCGGCCGGACAGACCCGCGACGACGCCGACCGTGACTCCGACCGCCTCCTCGTCCTGACCACGTTCACCGTCATCGCCGACATGGCCGAGAACGTGGCCGCCGACCGCGTGGACGTCGCCTCCCTCACCAGGCCCGGCGCCGAGATCCACGGCTACGAGCCCACCCCCGACGACCTCGTCCGCGGCCAGGGCGCCGACCTCATCCTGGAGAACGGCCTGGGCCTGGAGGCCTGGTTCCAGCAGTTCACCGACCGCGTGGACGCCCACACCGCCGTCCTGACCGAGGGCATCGACACCATTCCCGTGGCCTCGGGCGGCTACGAGGGCGCACCCAACCCGCACGCCTGGATGTCCCCCGACAACGCCCTGGTCTACGTGGACAACATCCGCGACGCCCTCACCGAACTCGACCCCGAGGGCGAGGCCGAGTTCGCCGAGGCAGCCGAGGCCTACAAGGAGGAGATCACCGAGGTCGGCGCCTACCTGGAGGCCGAACTCGCCGAGGTCCCCGAGCCCGCCCGCGCCCTGGTCACCTGTGAGGGCGCCTTCTCCTACCTGGCCCGCGACGCCGGGCTGACCGAGCAGTACCTGTGGCCGGTCAACGCCGAGCGCGAGGGCACACCCCAGCAGATCGCCGCGGTCTCCGAGTTCGTCCGCGACAACGACGTACCCGCCGTGTTCTGCGAGAGCACCGTCAACGACAGCGCCCAGCGGTCGGTGATCCGTGAGACCGGCGCCGCCATGGGCGAGACCCTCTACGTCGACTCCCTCTCCGAACCCGACGGCCCCGTGCCCACCTACCTGGACCTGCTCCGCCACGACGCGGAGGCCATCGTCGCCGGACTGACCGGCGCGTGAGGACCACCGGCATGACACAGGACAGCGCGTGAGGGCGCCCGACAGGAAGGGGGACCTGGCATGACAGCGGCCATCGAGGTCACCGGAGCCACCGTCCGCTACGGCGACGTGCTCGCCCTGGACGACGTCCACCTTTCCCTGGAACCCGGGCGCGTGTGCGGACTGCTCGGCATGAACGGCTCGGGCAAGTCCACCCTGTTCAAGACCGTGCTCGGCCTGGTCCCCGTCGACCGCGGCCAGGTCCGGATCCTGGGCATGCCCAACACCGCCGCCCGCCGCAAGGGGCTGGTCGGCTACGTACCCCAGTCCGAACAGGTCGACTGGGCCTTCCCCGTGCGCGTGCGCGACGTGGTCATGATGGGCCGCTACGGGCACATGGGGCGCAGACGCCGCCCCCGCCCCGCCGACCGCGAGGCCGTCGAGCACGCCCTGACGCGCACCGACCTCACCGAACTGGCCGACCGGCAGATCGGCGCGCTCTCCGGCGGCCAGCGCAAACGCGCCTTCGTGGCGCGCGCCATCGCCCAGGACGCCGACGTGCTCCTGCTGGACGAGCCCTTCGCGGGCGTGGACAAACGCTCCGAGGCCACCATCACCGATCTGCTCCTGCAACTGCGTCAGGCCGGGCACACCCTGCTGGTGTCCACCCACGACCTGGCCCAGGTGCCCAAGCTGTGCGACGAGGCCGTGCTGCTGCAGCGCCGGGTGATCGCGCAAGGCGCACCCGAGGAGGTGCTGGAACCAGACGTGCTCCTGGAGGCGTTCGGTATCCACCCCAGTGAGGAAGGACGCTCGTGGACAGCCTGATCGCGCTCGTCGAGTGGTTCACCGTGCCCATGCAGTTCGAGTTCGTCCAGCGCGCGCTCCTGGTGAGTGTGGTCGCGGGCGTGGTCTGCGCGGTGCTCTCCTGCTGGATGACCCTGGTGGGCTGGTCGCTGATGGGTGACGCGGTCTCGCACGCGGTCCTGCCCGGCGTGGTGCTCTCCTACATGTTCGGGCTGCCCTTCGCCCTGGGCGCCCTGGTGTTCGGCGCCGGTTCGGTGGCGCTGATCGGCGTGGTCAACCGCACCTCCAGGGTCAAGGAGGACGCGGTGATCGGCGTGGTCTTCACCGCCATGTTCGCCCTGGGCCTGGTGATGGTCTCGCGGGTGCCCAGCCAGACCGACCTCAGCCACATCCTGTTCGGCAACGTCCTGGGGGTCTCCGACTCCGACATCCTCCAGGTGCTGATCCTGGCCGCCGTGGTGCTGGTGGTGGTCTGGTACAAGCACCGCGACCTGACCATGTACGCCTTCGACCCGGTCCACGCCCACGCCATCGGCGTCAACCCGCGCCTGCTGGAGACCCTGCTGCTGGGTCTGCTGTCGGTGACGGTGGTGGTGGCGCTGCAGGCCGTGGGCATCATCCTGGTCGTGGCCATGGTGATCATCCCGGGTGCCACCGCCTACCTGCTCACCGACCGCTTCGAGCGGATGCTGATGATCTCCGCGGCGGTCGCCTTCTTCGCCGCGGTGGCGGGGGTGTTCACCAGCTTCCACCTGAACGTGTCCACCGGTGGCTGCATCGTGCTGGCCCAGGCGTTCGCGTTCACCCTGGCCTACCTGTTCTCGCCCCGCCAGGGCGTGCTCTGGAAGGGGCGTGCCGTCCGGGCCTTCAGGGCCCGCGGGAGTCGCGGGACCCGCGCCATCGGCTGAGGTCGCGGCCCGCGCTCGCCCGGGAAAGGGCACACTCCAGTGTTTGAATGACTTGTTTGCTTTAATTTGTTGACAACACAGAGTTGGGAATGCACGGTGGGGTCATGACGCAGACACACAATCCCTTCACCCGGCCCGACCCCGAGAAGGCCCGGCGCCAGCGCGCTCACGAGGCCCTCTTCCGCATCACCGAGCGCCACGCCACCGGCCAGGCCCGCACCCGATGGGCGGAACGGCGCATGCCGATGCCCCCGCACGAGGCGATCGCCCGCGTCTGCGACCTGGCCGCGGGCAGCGCCCTGCCCGACGAGGGGGCGCCCGACGTCGACCAGGGCGACCTGACCGCGGCACTGACCCTGGTGCCGTGGGCCCGCGCGGAGTTCGACCAGATGGAGGCGGGTCTGCTCACCATGGCCAAGGGCCGCGGTATGACCTGGCAGGAACTCGCCTTCGGCCTGGGCCTGGGCACCGCCCAGGCCGCCCGCCAGCGCCACGAACGCCTGGTCAAACGCACCGGCGACGAAAGCTGACCCTGGCCCGAAGCCGATTGGGGAGAGCGGCGCCCACCGGGGCGGAGCAAGCCAGGGCCGGTGGGATCAGGGGACTTTGGGTACCGCCCGAAGACCGCCACCCCGGCGTCAGGAAGCAGGCGCAGCCAGGAACGCTGGGAGATCGACGAGCCGTCACGCCCCGAAACCCGCCGCGCCTGCCCAGCCGTGCGGCGCCCAACTCAAGCACCACTCCGCGGCGTCCAAGCCCCAGTGGTCCGCCACCCTGCCGTGAGGCTCGCGCATCGCGGCGACGGCCCGTGTGGCTGGCACCCGGGTCCCCTTCCCCACACCTGAGCACAGGGTGCCAGCATGGTCATATGGCCGATCTGCCCTGGGATGACGTGAAGGACCTGTTCGACCCGCGCACCATGGGCTCGTTGCCGGACCTGCGGGTCCCCGGCACCGCGGTGAACGACTGGCAGACTCTCCTTCACCTGGTCGTCGAGCGCGGGTGGAGGCACCGGTACTCCGAAGGTGATGTCGTGGCGCCCCTGCCACAGGCACAGGACGTGCTGTCCCGCCCTGCTGGCGCCGAGTGCCCCGAGTTACGGGTGTGGCCGAGTGAGAAGGTGCTCGCGATCTTCCGCTTCTACGCTCCGGAGGAGATCGACTTCGATGTGGACCTGCGTGAACTCCAGGGACAGGAGCGGCTGGACGTCCTGTGCGGCTTCCTCGCAGAGATCGGGCGACGCCTGGGCAAACCTGTCCTGATGGATCCCGAAGGCGACTACGGTCATCCGGTCCTGGCGTTCGACGTTCGCGCCGACCGCGTCATCCGCCTGGCCGAATCGCAGTGACCGGGCCGTCCTGTTGACCTCCTCCTCGTGAACGAGAAGGATTTCCACCTGAGACGCCCCCGCACGAGCTCATCCGGCAGCATCCCGCCATCGTCGGCGTGTTGGCCGGGCACGCCCGCACCGGAGCGGCGGGCCAGCTCGCCGGACGCCCCGTGTTCCTGGTCCCCGGCCTCACCTCCAGGCTGAACATGACCTGGGAGAGCGCGACCGGCCTCACCCGACCCCAGCCCCCGGGCGTGGCCTTCCGCGTCTGACCGAGGACGCCTCCCTGACCACCCGCTTCCGCACGGTGCCCTGAGCCACTCGTAGTCGCCCCGCGCCCGTCTGTAGGCTGCCCGGCAGCTGGCGCAGGGTGCGTCATCGGATCGAAAGGGACTTCATGAGTGTCGCCCCAGCCCGGATCACGGCCGAGGCAGTGGTCGACGGGGTTATGCCCCTGGACCCGGTGGTCTCCCCGGACGGGCGCTGGGTCGCCTACGCCGCCACCGCGCTGAGCGGTGACGGCCCCCGGCCGACAAGCACCCTCTGGGTGACCGCCGCGGACGGAACCAGCCCACCGAGACAGCTGTCCGACGGAGCCTGCCGGGAGCACCGGCCGCGCTGGGCCGCGGACTCACGACGGCTGTACTTCCTCTCCGACCGGGCCGAGGCTGGCGAGTCGGGTTCGGTCGCCGAAGACAGCACAGCCCAGCTGCACCAGATCAACGCCGACGGCTCCGGACACCGGGTACTGACCGGTGTCGAAGGCGGGGTGGTGGATCACCTGCCGCTGACTGGTCAGGCGCTGGTGGCGGTGGTGATCTCCGATCCCGATCACCGGGGCAGCGCTCCGCGGGTGTGGGGAGGGCCCGAACCCCGCGACCGGATGGCCTTGCTCGACACGGGCACCGCCTCCCGGCCCGCCGACCAGCCGATCCCGATCACCGGCCTGGGTGAGCGCCACGTCCAGGAGATATCCGCACGCCCCGACGGCCTGGTGCTGGCGGTGATCACCCGGCCGAGCCCGCACCTGGACCCGGTCCACCCCCGCTGGGAGCTGCACCTGGTGGACACCGGCACCGGAAAGGTCCAGGACTTGGGCGCTCTCGGCTGGGACGCCCACTCACCCGCCTGGTGGCATGACCGCCAGCGCTGGCACCTGTCCTACCTGGCGATGCAACCGGGCCCGGACGGCGGCCAGGCCGTCTTCGACCTGATACCCGGCAGCGGGCAGGCGGCCCCCGCCGATCTCACCGAGGGCCTGGACCGTTGTCCCCTCGAACTCGCCCAGGTGGCGCAGGGCCCGCCGCTGGCGCTGTTCGCGCACGGACTCGACACCGAGATCCACCGTTTGGACCCCCGCACCCGAAGCTTCACCCGGCTCGCCACGTCCCCGGGCCTCCTTGAGTCCCTGACCTCGGGCCACACCGGAGCCCGCGTCGCGGTTCAGGCCGCCAACGCCACCCACCCCAGGGAGGTGTACTCCGCGGACGTCGGGGACCCCGCCTGCCCGCTCACCCGGTTGACCCGGCTGCGCCCCGAACTCGAACGCTTCGACTGGGGTGCTCGGGAACGCCTCTCCTACCGGGCCCGGGACGGCCTCACCCTCGACGGGCTCCTGGTGACCCCGATAGGAGCAACGCCCGAAGACGGCCCCTTCCCCCTGGTCACCTGGGTGCACGGGGGACCCTACGGCCGCTACATGGACCAGTTCACCCTCGACCCGCACGCGCCCGCCCAGTGGCTGGCCCACTCGGGGTACGCGGTGTTCCTGCCCAATCCGCGCGGTGGTGAGGGGCACGGTCAGGCATTCGCCGAGCAGGTGGTGGGCGCGCTCGGGGCGGGGGAGTGGGACGATATCTCCGACGGCATCGACCTGCTGGTCGAGCGCGGCGTGGCCGACCCCGACCGGCTCGGGATCGGCGGGTGGAGCCACGGCGGAACCATGGCGGCCTGGGCGGTGGGGCACACCGATCGGTTCCGCGCGGCCGTCGTGGGCGCGGGCGTCACCGACTGGGGCATGTTGGCGGCCACCGGCGAGTACGGCGCCAGCGAGGCGGGGCTCAGCGGGAGCGTCGGTTGGGAGGGCCCGGGGCCGCACCCGCACGACGCGGTCAGCCCGATCTCCTTCGCTTCGCGTATGTCCACACCGGTGCTGATCGTGCACGGTGAGTCGGACACCAACGTTCCCCTGAGCCAGGCGGTGTACCTGCACCGGGCTCTGCGCCACTACGGCGTGGAGCAGGAGTTCGTGGTCTACCCGGGCGCCGGGCACGGCTTGGCCCGCCGCGACCACCAGATCGACCTGCTCGAACGTACCCGCGCCTGGTTCGGCCGCTGGCTGGGGAGCGGCCAGTGGGCGAGTGAGCGCTGAGAACCGCTTCCGGTTCCGCGCCCCTCGGCTTCTTCCGAAGCTCCGTGCTGTTGATTCCTCCGGGCGGATGGAGCGTGCTGCTCAGATGATGTGGTGCCGTAGGGCGAATCCGATGCGTACTACTTTTCGGACTTAAAGGGCTAGTGCGACTTTTTGGCCCTGTGGGTTGTTTTTCTCGTGTGCGTATTCGAGAGAAAGCCCGGCGAACTCTTGTTCGTATCGCTAGTTTGGATCGCGACAAGAAAAACCCGACCCGGTGTTGACAGCACCTGGTCGGGTTGTGGCCGACGCCTGCACAAACAGGTTTGTCGACTCTGCCACCTCCCTGCACTCACCAGGAAAGCGACTCGTCATGGAGTCTAACGCCTCGACCCCCTCCAGCGCAGCCGAAACCCCGAATCCGGCCGGGTTCTCGGCGCCCCGCAAGCGCCCCAAGGGCGCACTCAAGGGCATCGGGTTCATTCTGGCCATCTGGGTCCATCAGGTCTTCAGCAAGGGCCTGTTGACCAAGCCTCGTTCGGTTTTGGCCCTGATGGCCATCGCCGATGCGGTGGACTCCGACGGGCGCTGGTGCTACTTCCGGTTGGAGAGCCTGGCCAAGAGTATGGGCTGGCTCCTCAGTATCAGCAGCCTCAAGCGCGCCATCGACGACCTGGTCGAGGCGGGCATCGTGCGCAAGCTGACCCGCTCGGAGACCATCGGGTTCTTCGCCGAGGACATCGATCAGGGCCGCTCCGCCTATCAGTTGCCGTGCGTGTTGGAGCTGCTCGTTCCGGCTCAGGACTATCCCGAGCCGGTGTTGGCCGACATCAACGCCTGCCGTGCGCAGCTGGGGGAGGAGCCCCTCACCGTGCACAACCGGCCCCCGTTGAAGCGCCGCCCGACCCCAGTTCACGTTGAACCCGCCCCCAGGTCAGATCGACCTACAGACTGTTTCCCTGGGGACTGTTCTGAGAGCGAGGTGGATAGTTCCGTCCGTGACACCTCAAGTACAGGAGAGCAAAACCGGCAAAAGCTACGGAGCGGAATCTTTAGCCTCATCAATCGCATACCCAACTCATTCCTGGCCTCCCCGGAGGCAGACCGGAACCTGTTGGCACTGGCGGTGGAGAAACTCCTGCGCCAAGGGCTGAGCGAAACCGACGTGCGCGCTTTGTTCGCGGGGATGGACCGGGTGCGCCGGCCATTCCCGGTGCTCATGCTGCGACTGCGTAACCTGAAGTGCGCCCTGGACTTCCTGAACGGCTCGCTGGGTCGAGGCATCCACATATCGCCCCCGCGGACAGCCCCGTGGCCCGACCCGTCGGACGGGGGCGAGGCATCCGCCCCGCCCGAGGGCTTCCGGACGGACAGTCTCGGGCAGGCCACCGGCACCTGCCCCGAGCACGAGAACACGCGCAACATCCCCGGTGGCAACTGCAGGATCTGCGGTGAGCTGTGCCGCTCGGAGCCCGGCCAGGTCATGGAGCGGCCCGACACGGAAGCCGGTACACCAGCCCAGGGCGGCCCCGAGAGCGCGCCTGCACCGGAGCCATCCGATCCCCCTCCTGGCCTGGAAGAGAACCTGAACCCGAAGCTGCGGGCGCGGATACTCGACTCTCTCAACGGTGACGACCGCGCACCCGACGCCGAACCGGAGTCGAAGAGCGAGGTCCGGCCCGCCCACGGCTCGGGGGTCTCACCCAGAACCCGGGCGCTCCTCGACCAGTTGCACGAGCGACTCAAGCGCCCCCGGCGACCCAACGGCACAGACCAGAAGCATCATTCGCCGTCATTCGGGTGAACAGAGGACCTCTCGTCGACTACCCCGGACCGGGACGGAAAAAGCGCGACGGGCCGCGACCCGCTGGGAGCCGCGACCCGGAGAGGGTGCGATGGAACCGAACAGGTCAGAGCAGCATGGCCAGCTGGCGGGCCTGGGCGACCAGGGTGCCCTGGCTGTCCCAGATCTCCATGTCCTCCTCGTGGAGGCTGTTGGAGACGTGCTTGGTGAAGACCCGGCATGCCAGCCAGCCGGGGGCGGGCCTGGCGCGGACGTGGGTGGTCAGCTCCACCGTGATGGTGCTGAACTCGCCGATCTCCAGGACCGCCGGGACGGCGAAGTCCACCATGGCGGGCAGGGAGTGCACGTCGGCGTCGCGGCCGTCGGCGAAGCGCATCCAGAAGTCGGTCTGGGGGCGACCGTCCTTGTGGCCGTCCAGCCATCCGGGACGCTGGGGGTAGCGGTACTCGATGCGGTGGGCGATGGTCACGCCCTCCGGCCTTCCGGCGAACTCCGGGGGCACGTGGCAGTCCTCGGGGGCGGGCAGCTCCGGCGGGCCCTCCAGGTGCAGCTCCCGACCTTCGGTGGTGAGGTCGCCGTAGGTGGCGGTGGCGCGCACGATCTCCTTGCCGCCCTGTTCCATCACGACGGCGCCGGTGGCTGTGCGGCGGCCCTCGCGGATGGTCTCGGTGCGCAGCAGCGCCTGGCCGGGGGCGGCGGGGCGCAGGTAGAAGGCGGAGACCACGAGCGGGTCGGGCTGGGTGAGGGTCTGGCCCAGGGCGTTGAGCGCCGCCCCCAGGACGTAACCGCCGTTGGGGTGCGAGGTGAACGTGGTCCAGCCGTCGGTGAGGGTGGCTGTGAACTCGCCGTCGGCTCGCTTCTCGACCCGGGTGTCCTGGTCGAACTCGTAGCCCTCGGCGGGGTGGTCAAGGCTCATACAGTCATGTTACTGACCAGTAGACACGTCGGCTACCGCAAAACAGAATCTCATTCGGTTTTGTGAGCGCGAACACACGCCGCCCCGGCCACCGGAACCTCCCGAACCTCCGCTTGACTCTGACGCGACGTCAGGGGCTAGCGTCGTCAGCGCGACACCGAGACCGTCCCCCACGACGGGCCCGCAACCCGGCACCAGACCCGCATCCGAATCCGCCTCCGCGACCGAACCGTCCGACAAACGGGCCACCGACAAGAACGAAGGACCAACCGTGGGCCACACCGTCGGCGAGAGCGCGCGGCTCACCGGACAGACCGTGCGCACCCTGCACCACTACGACCGCATCGGGCTCCTCGTCCCGGCCGAACGCACACCCTGAGGGACAAGGGCTCCGGTAGCACGCGCGGTCCTCAACAGTGGAAGGGGCGGCAGAGCAGCCGGGAGTCCGTGGTCAGTCCCACCAGAAGATCCCATCACCCGCCGGCCGGCTGCTCGGCGTCGACCTCCAACGGGTGGTCAGCGTCGCGCTGCCAGGCGTTGTCCGGGCAGGACGCGAAGTGCTCTGCCGCCACCCGCGAAGCCCCCGGACCTGCTGGCGGGCAGCACACTGCTCCGGGGGCGGCTGTCGTCCTCGTCGGCCACGCTGTACTGACGCCACCAGCCAGTGAGCGCCCCCGGGGGGGGGGCGTGCTGCGCAAGGGGACCCATCCCTTCGAGCACGAGCTCACCCGGCTCCCAGGGGCACAGCCCTTCCCCGGAGGCGACCGTCCGCCCGGGGCAGAAGTTGCGTGTCCAGCTGGTCCTGGGGATTCCTCGGGGCTTCCTCCGCCGGTGTGGATACGGGCTGCCTGCGCCCCCTGAGACCACGCGGCCGAGGTTACGGACCACCCCTGACAATCGGACACCGCCGCACCGGCTTCCGGCCCCGATCCACCCCACCGGGTTGCACCCGAGGGGCACCCGCCCTGACACAATGAGGCGCCGCCACTCCCTCCCGGCGGCCGCTGTACAACACCCCCTTTTTCCGCCCCTCGGCCCTGTCCTCAACAGATCCGAGGTGCCCAGCCGTGCCCTGCCCTCTCGACCCTCTCCTGGCTGCCACCATGCACGTCCTCCGCCATGCCTACGACACCTACCTGCGCGGTCATCTGCCGGTCCCGCCCAAGGCCGGAGCGGTTCACCTCCAGGATCCGTACCTGACCAGTGCCCGCCTGGTCCGCTCCCACTTCGGCACCCACGGCAGTGTCGACCACGGCCCCCTGCCCCCGGAGACGGACCTGTCCGCCCTGGTAGCACGCCAACAGGAACGGTTCGAGGCGCACACCGAACCCGCCCGCTGGCCGGTGCACGCCCACGACCCGCCCGCGCTGGCCCCCGCCCTGCACGCGGCCGGGTTCGTCCCCGGGCCGGAGCGCTCCGTCCTGGTGGCCGAACTCGCCGACATCCCCTCTGCTCATCTCGCCGCCGAAGAGCGCTTGCGGGAGAACGACCGGGTCACCAGCAGCGCTGTCCGCCAGCTGGCCACGGCCTCCGGGCCGCACCGGCGCTCTCTGGTCGAGCACGAGTCCGACGGAACCACCTTCGAACACCGCACCCTGGCCCTCGTGCACCGGGCACAGGTGCGCGCGGCCAGCTGGGCCGTCCTGCGGACCGGAACCCCGTTCGTCGTCCTGGAGGGGATGACCGCACCCCGCCCAACGTTCCTCTGGGAGTGGGCCCACCGAGCGGGAACGGTCCGCCCCAAGTCCGGATGGTGGGTGTGGGACCAGGCCCAGGCCCGCCTCATGGCCGCCGAGGTCGACCCCCAGGCCCAACCCGACCTATACGAGATGCTCCTGGACTCGGGCTTCCACGAGATCACCACCGTGCGCACCCACACATGGGAGCCGTCCGGCGCCCCCGCCACAAGCCGCCCCGTCACCGAGCTCTTCGACGGCCCCGAGCACGACGACATCTGGGACCGGTTCACGTCGCGCTTCTTCTTCGCCCCCAGCACCACGCTCTTCCCCGGCATCGTCGAACCCGCCGCCTCGGTGACCTGGTCGCTCCACCGCGCCGACGAGGACCCCGAGCACCGGACCGAACTGGACCGGACGGTACGACAAGGCCTGGCCGCGAGCGTCCCGGAGGGGGAGTCCCTGTACACCCTGGACTGGCAGCACATCGGCCACCGCTACGACCCGCGCCGGGTCGGCGGCCCCGAGCAACCGCGCAACCCGGCGTTCGCCTTTCCCAACGGCGACTACTACATCAACCTCACCAAGGACCTGCGCCTGGGTACCTTCGGCCACCCCTGGGAGGAGGGACCGCACGGTCAGGGAACCCTGTGCGTGTTCGGCACAGAGCTGCTGGCCCGAGTCGAGGACCGTCTCACCCGGCTGCTGGGCCCTCCGATCCGCAGGTCCGGCCGTCCGGTGCGCTGACAAAAGCGGTTGCCCCGCCCATGGGCGGCTGGGATGGTCGGCCCATGCCCGATACCCGTGCCCGCGCCCTGGCCCTGTGGGAACACTTCGCCACCACCCGGGCCGAGGGGGCGCTGACCGTGGCGGTCGCCCCGGATTCCCGCCTGTGCCCGCCGGGCTGGTGCGGCATCGTCCGCCTGGACGGCACCACCCTGGCCACGGCGCCCACCACCGGACAGGCGAACCTCCTGCGCGCCGCGCTGGCCGGTGTCGAGGCGGCCGAACACACCAGTCCCCGGGCGCTGAAGGCAGCGCTCCCGATCACCGGCGCCCTGGGCCCGGCGACACTGGCCTACCTGACCGAAACCGACTTCCACCCCGTGCCCGCATCGGACGCGACCCGCCTACCAGCTGAGAGCGCCGCCGCCGAAGCGCTGTTGCGGAAGGCAGGCCCGGAGGAAGCCGAAGAGAGCGGCTTGGCCGGGCTGAGCATCCCCTTGTTCACGCTCACCGAGGGCAGCGAGGCCATCGCTGCCGCCGGCTACGAGGTCCTACCCGGGAACGTCGCCCACCTGAGCGTGCTCACCGCTCCCACGCACCGGGGTCGGGGCCTGGCAAAAAGGTCTCCTCCGCCGCCGTGAGCGACGCTCTCGCCCGGAACCTCCTACCCCAGTGGCGCGCCCGCCCAGAGGAGTCCCGCAGGGTTGCGCTAACCCTGGGGTTCAGGGAGCTGGGTTCTCAGCTGAGCCTCCACCTGAATTGAGCGGGTCGCGCGCCGGGGCCAGCGCTCCACCTCCGCTCAGCTCTTGCGGCGGCGGTCACCGTAGTCGTGCTGGGTGCCGATCACGTCGCCCTTGGCCTTGATGCCGCGCATGTCGATGTGGTCGCCCTCGTACTTGGTCTCGTGCTGGTGCACCCCGCCGTGGATGTTGCCTCCCTGAATCAGGATTCCGTGCACGTCACGGGCGATGTTCGTGACGTTCTGGGTTCCGCGCTCCGGGGCCACCCCGTCGAGGATCGCGCGCAGTTCGGCGGCGGCCCCGGGGTCCTCGCGCAGAAGGCGGCGCAGCTGGGTCTTCCAGTTCCGCTCGACCTCTTCGGCTGACAGGGCGTCCGCGCCGTCCGCGGTCAGCTCACGACGGGACTCCTCCAGTTCCTCCAGAGCCTTCTGCTTCTTGACCTCGTTGCCCTGGAAGACCTGGGTGATCCACCCCCGGACCACCGTCCAGCTTCCCTTGGCCACCTCCTGGGTCAGGGTCTTGGCAGCTTCCTCGACCAGATCCACCGAACCGTCCTCCACGCCGTCGCACCGCCTTGTCCGCAGGGCTTCCCGGACTTCGGAAAGCCCATGGATGAGACACCCTAGCCAGCGGTACGGTTCCCACAGGAGGTCCGGGCAACACGAATCCGGAGTGAACGCTCCCACCTCGGGGAACACCCAGGTTCCTGATAGCGTTGGCCCTCGCGGAGCCGGGAGTCGGCCGCGTGGACCCACCTGGGGTGAGTTGATGACTGTCAATACCGGCGCTGCCGTGAGCAGCGCCCTCGGTCCTTCCCACCTTCGGGTCCCGGCCCAGAACGCTCAACGGGACCCCTGAGATCCAAAGGTCCTTGACGTTGTCCACTTCCGCTCACGCCTGGTCCACCCGACCCGAGACCAGCGCTGACACCGCCACCATCCACGCCGTCAACAGCGCCGCCTTCGGGACCCCGGCCGAAGCCGACCTCGTCGACGCCCTGCGTGCCGACACCGAAGCGTGGATCGAGGGCCTGTCCGTCGTCACCGAGTCCGCTGACGGCGCCCTCGTCGGGCACGCGCTCTTCACCCGTTGCCACGTCGACGGCCACCCGGCCCTGGCGCTGGCTCCGTGCGCGGTGCTACCCGAATACCAGGGCACCGGCGCCGGTTCGGCCGCCATCCGCGCCGGGTTGGAGTCCGCCCGCGCCATGGGTGAGAACCTCGTCCTGGTGCTGGGGCACGCCGACTACTACCCGAGGTTCGGGTTCGCCCCGGCCTCCGGGTTCGGGGTGCGCGCCCCGTTCGAGGTTCCGGACGAGGCCATGATGGCTCTTTCCCTGGACCCCTCGCGCGAGACCCCGCGCGGCACCATCCAGTACCCGGCCGCCTTCGGTATCTGAACGCTGATCCGCTCTTCCGGGTGGAACGGCGCCCCCGCCACGCGAGTTGGCGGCGGGGGCGCTTCGTCGTACCGGCCCGTGCCGGGCCCGCTCAGCCGGCCAGGGACAGCCTCCCGGTCAGCTTGTTGACGTCCTTCTTCGGGCCGAACACCGCCAGCCCCACGTACTCCAGCTGTTCCGGGGCGGTCTGCGCGAGCCGGTCCAGGTAGTCCACGTAGGTGCGTGAGCCGCGAGCGACCTCGTTGAAGCCCACCACCGTCAGGTCGCGCTCATCAGCCAGGGCCTTGATCCGGCGCAGCTGCTCTCCGGTGGCGGCCAGGGTCGGCACCGGGTGCGGGTTGATCCCGGCGTGCAGGTGTCCCCGCGCGTCTTTACCGTCGGCCCCCAACGAGTTCTCCAACCGTGCTCCCAGGGCGAGCCCGAGCACCGCACTGGCGTTGGCGGCCACCGCGAGCTCCAGGTCCGAGCGCAGGACGACGACCAGCTTGGTGGACATGCTCATGAATTTCTCCCCGTTCATATGTCGTGCGAACCAGGAAGAAAGTAGCTGGAGAAGCAGCTCTATGGGTGGTTTGCCGAACACTATTCTGCCATGACACCAAACTGGCCACCATGGGTGAACGTGGTTCGGTGATCGTGCGGGACCTCCGACAGGATGCGCGGGGCGAGGAAGCCGCCGCGGTCAGGGAACCCGAGGAATGTTCAGCACGTCCGATGACGGACGGCAGGCACAAGGCGCCGAGGAACACAGGGGAGAAGGCGGATGGGCGAGAAACCAAGCCAGGGCACCGGGATCGCGCTCGGGTTGGGCTTCGGAGTCGTCTTCGGGGCGGCTTTGGACAACCTGGCCCTGGGCATCGCGCTCGGGCTGATCTTCGGTCTGGCCTTCGGCGCCCGGGAGCCCCGCGAAGGCGAGGAGTAGCCCCGCCCTGGGGCCCGGGCCCCAGGCCTCGGGCGCCTCAACGCCCGGTCAGGTCCTCCTCGACCAGGTAACGCCCGCCAGCCAGCTCGTAACGCAGTGCCCTGTTGAGCTCCAGCATCGCCGTGTTCCCCTCGTCCACGGCCACCGCCATCCTTCTGACGTGTGGGAACAGGTCGTGTACCCGCAGTGTCTGATTGGCCTTGACCCGGGTGGCCAGTCCCCGGCGCCGATGGTCCGGCGACACCGCGGTCACGTACTGCCTGGCGACCAGCGACTGACCCACCGTGGTGGCCGTGGCCGCGACCACCTGGTCCGAGGTGCGGTCCAGGGCAGCGCACACCACCAGCTGCGACCCGTCCTGGACGACCTCGCGTTCCCATTCGCGTACCTGCTGCGGGGCCCATGCCCGCTCAACCAGGGGCCGTGCACCCTCGATCGCGTCGATCGAGTACACGGCCACCTGCCCGAAGGAGGCCACCAGGTTCTCGGGTGCCGTGCCCTCCCAGTGGGTGACCAGGTAGCCGCGCGCGGGGCGTGCCGCCAGGTGCCAGCAGTGTTCCAGGGTCTCCTCGTCCAGCTGCTGCTCCTGCACCCTGAACGGGATCAGGGTGCGCGGGCGCCCGTCGGAGCGGGCGAAGGCCTCCATCTCCGGTCCGGTCAGGGTGTGGCTGCGCAGACGCTCCATTCCCAGGGCGCGGGCCCGCTCCACCGCGGCCTCGCGCAATCGGGTCCCCATGCCCCGTCGGCGGGCCGGTTCGGCAACGTACAGGCGCAGCAGCCCGACCTTCGGGTTGTAGGGCTGCCTGCGCAGCTCGGCCACGCCCTGGATGGGCTCGCCCGGCGCGCTCCGGGCCGACCAACACCAGTTCTGGCCCGCGCGTTTGGTACGCAGCTGGTCGGCCAGGTCCTGGGGGCGGGGCGCGCTGCCCATCAATTCGTTCATACCGTGGCTGTGCAGCGCGGTCCAGGCGGCCAGCTCCTCGGCCGGGGCCGTGCTGGGTTCGAGAACTTCCACCACTGAGCTCACGACACCACGTTGCCACACCTGGGCCCGGACTGTCTCCCACCACACAGTTCAAATCCATGCCGATTCACCCCGGCTCTCACCAGCGGAGACAGCCCATGAGCCAGGTCCTCCTCCGCTTGCACGGGCATGAGCCGCCCCTGCTGTTCAGGGCCGCGACCGCAGCGGTCGGACCGGCCGGTGGCATAGGCCACAACGCAGGCCGCCAGGTCGGGGATCGCGGTCGTGACAGGATCAAAGGCCTCGAAGGTGAGGGCTCACCCCGCAACCGTGTCGCACCAGGGCGTTCCCATCCCCGAACCGTGACGCCTCAGGGCCTCCCGTCCCCCGTACGGGCACGCCCGCTCCGGCACCGGAGCTCATCTCACCGTGCCCGCACCCGCCGGGTGAGACAGGTGTTTCCCGTGTGTTACGGCCCGACACATTCAGGCAACGACCCCTGCCTACCTTCGGTTATGTCAGCACCCGTCGAGCAGGAAGGCCTGGTCGTGACCTCCGAGACCGGAACACGCGTGCCACGCACCGGACCGAGCTGGATCTCCCGTTGGGACCCCGAGGACCGGGAATTCTGGGAGAGCACCGGACGCCCGGTAGCCCGCCGCAACCTGTGGGCCTCCATCGCCTCCGAGCACATCGGTTTCTCGGTGTGGTCGATCTGGTCCGTGCTGGTGCTCTTCATGATCCCCGAGCACGGTTTCTCCACCACACCCGAGCAGAAGTTCCTGCTGTTGTCGGTGGTCACCCTGGTCGGGGCCGTGCTGAGGGTGCCCTACACCCTGGCGGTACCGATCTTCGGCGGCCGCAACTGGACGATCATCTCCACCTTCCTGCTGCTGGTACCCACCGCGGCCGCGTTCTTCCTGGTGCAAAACCCCGACACCCCGTTCTGGCTGATGATGGTGCTGGCCGCCACCGCCGGCCTGGGCGGCGGCAACTTCTCCTCCTCGATGGCCAACATCAACTCCTACTTCCCCGAACGGGAGAAGGGGTGGGCGCTGGGGCTCAACGCGGGCGGCGGCAACATCGGCGTGGCCACCGTCCAGCTGGTGGGCCTGGCCGTGATCGCCCTGTTCACCACCTCGGCCGGATACCTGGTCCCGCTGTTCTACGCCCCGCTGATCCTGCTCGCCGCCTGGTGGGCGACGCGTTCGATGAACAACCTGGTCAACGTTGGCAGCGACATCCCCGCGCAGCTCTCGGCCACCAGGGACCGCCACTTCTGGATCATGTCGGTGCTCTACATCGGTACCTTCGGCTCCTTCATCGGCACCGGCTTCGCCTTCGGTCTCCTGCTGCAGTCCCAGTTCGGGCTGGTGCCCATCCAGGCTGCCGCCATCGCCGTCCTGGGCCCGGTGATCGGCTCCCTGATCCGCCCGGTCGGCGGCCGGATGGCCGACGCCCTGGGCGGTGCCCGCGTGACCCTGTGGGTGTTCCTGGCGATGGCCGTGTGCGCCACGGTCCTGGTGCTGGCGGTCCAGGCCGCACAGCTGGTGCTGTTCGTGGGCGCGTTCGCGGTGATGTTCACGCTCACCGGGTTGGGCAACGGCTCCACCTACAAGATGATCCCCTCCATCTACGCGGCCAAGGCCGAGGACGCGATCGCCGCTGGTGAGCCCCGTGAGCAGGCGCTGGCCCGTACCAAGCGCACCGCCTCCTCCATGCTCGGGCTGATCGGCGCGGTCGGCGCGCTGGGCGGGGTGGGCATCAACGTCACCTTCCGTGAGGCCTTCGCCGCCACCGGCTCCACGGCGCCCGCCTTCGCTGCCTTCGGGGTCTTCTACCTGGTTTGCGCGGCCATCACCTACCTGGTGTACCTTCGTCGCCCGGCCACCGCCGCACCCTCCACCGCCACCGGTGCCGGGACCACCCCGGGCGCCGCCCAGGAAACGGCCACCCGATGAACCCGCCCAGCGCCTCGACCCGCACCCACTGCCCCTACTGCGCCCTGCAGTGCGCCATGCACCTGGACACCGGGGCCGACGGACGCCTGTCCGCCCGCCCCGCCGACTTCCCCACCAACCGGGGCGGGCTGTGCCGCAAGGGCTGGACCTCCGCCGACGTCCTCACCGTCCCCGACCGCCTCAACCGCCCCCTGCTCCGCAAGGACCGCGACTCCGACCTGGTCGAGGTCGACTGGGACACCGCCCTGGACCACATCGCCGAACGCCTGCTGGCCCTGCGCGCAGAGTCCGGCCCCGACACCGTCTCGGTCTTCGGCAGCGGCGGGCTCACCAACGAGAAGTCCTACGCCCTGGGCAAGTTCGCCCGCCTGGCCCTGGGCACCTCCCAGATCGACTACAACGGCCGCTTCTGTATGTCCTCCGCGGCGGCCGCGGGCATGCGCGCCTTCGGACTGGACCGGGGCATGCCCTTCCCGCTCACCGACGTCGGCTCGGCCGAAGTGGTCCTGCTGGCCGGGGCCAACCCCGCCGAGACCATGCCGCCGATGATGGGCCACCTGTCCGCACCCGCACTCATCGTCATCGACCCCCGCCGCACCGCCACCGCCCGGGTCGCACTCGACAACGGCGGCCTGCACCTGGCCCCGCGCCCGGGCACCGACCTGGCCCTGGCCCTGAGCCTGCTGCACGCCGTCCGCGTCCAGGGCTGGGTGGACACCGACTACGTCGCCGCACGCACCAGCGGGTTCGAACCGGCATGGGAACACGCCGCGGCCTGGTGGCCCGAGCAGACCGAACTCCTCACCGGGGTGCCCGCCGAGCAGATCCGCGCCGCCGCCGACCTGCTCGGAAAAGCCGCCCGCAACCACTCGGCCTACATCCTGACCGGGCGCGGCACCGAACAGCACGCCAAGGGCACCGACACCGTCTCGGCCTGGATCAACCTGGCCCTGGCCCTGGGACTGCCCGGCCGCGCGGGTTCGGGCTACGGGTGCATCACCGGGCAGGGCAACGGCCAGGGCGGACGCGAACACGGCCAAAAGGCCGACCAGCTGCCCGGGTACCGCAAGATCGACGACCCCGCCGCCCGCGACCACGTGGCCCGGGTGTGGGGCGTGGACCCCGACTCCCTGCCCGGACCCGGACGCAGCGCCTTCGAACTCCTGGACGCCCTGGGCACCCCCGGCGGTCCGCGCGCCATGCTGCTGTTCGGCTCCAACCCGGTGGTCTCGGCCCCCGACGCCGGGCGGGTGCGTGAGCGCCTGGTCGGCCTGGACCTGCTGGTGGCCGCCGACTTCGTGCTCTCGGAGACCGCCGCCCTGGCCGACGTGGTCCTGCCGGTGGCTCAGTGGGCCGAGGAGTCGGGCACCATGACCAACCTGGAGGGGCGAGTGCTGCGCCGCCGCCGCGCGATCCCGCCGCCCGAAGGCGTACGCACCGACCTGGAGGTGCTCTCGGCCCTGGCGGTGCGCCTGGGCCAGCCCGCCGAACGCTTTCCCACCGAACCCGACACCGTGCTGGCCGAGCTGGGCGCGGCCTCGGCCGGGGGAGCCGCCGACTACTCCGGCGTCACCCCCGAACGCCTGGCGGCGGGGGAGGCCCTGCACTGGCCGGTACGCGCGGGCCAGGAGCCCACGCCCCGCCTGTTCCTGGACTCCTTCGCCCACCCCGACGGCCGCGCCCGGTTCACGGCCGTGGCCCACCGCCCCGCCGCCGAGGAACCCGACACCGAGTTCCCGCTGATCGCCACCACCGGGCGGCTCATGGGCCACTACCAGTCCGGGGCCCAGACCCGCCGGGTCCCCGAACTCAACAGCGCCGAACCCGAGGTGTACGTGGAGGTGCACCCCGACACCGCCGCCCGCGCGGGGCTGGCCGCCGGTGACCTGGCCCGGCTCACCTCCCGCCGGGGCCACACCAGCGCCCGGGTGCGCCTGGAGCCCACCGCCCGCCTGGACACGGTGTTCATGCCCTTCCACTACGCGGGGGCCCAGGCCGCCAACAACCTCACCCACCCAGCCCTGGACCCCACCAGCCGCATGCCGGAGTTCAAGGTCAGCGCCGTGCGGTTGGAACCCGAACCCGACCACGACCCCGCCACCGCAGCGGGCCGCTAGGGCGGCACAGCCGACTCCCCACGACAGCTTCACCCGGCCGACGCCGCCCGGGCAGGTACCACCCCACAGCAGGAGGCAGTAGTTGAGCACCGATCAGCGTGTGAGCGAGCAGAGCGTGTCAGCGCGTCGGATCGTGGTCGTGGGCAACGGCATGGTCGGGGCCCGCTTCGCCGAGGAGGTAGCCCGGCTGGACCCCGAGGGTGAACGCGTCCACGTCACCGTGGTGGGCACCGAACACCACCCGGCCTACAACCGCGTCCTGCTCTCGGGGGTGGTCGCGGGCGACTACACACCCGACCAGATCAACCTTCCGGTACCGCGCACCCCCGGGGTGAGCGTGCGCACGGGGGTGAGCGCCACCGCCCTGGACACGACCGAACGCCGGGTGGACCTGGACGACGGCACCCATCTGCCCTACGACGAGCTGGTCCTGGCCACCGGCGCCCGCGCCGCCTTCCCGCCCATCCCCGGGGTCAGCGCCTCCGACGGCGTACCAGGGGAAGGGGTGAGCGCTCTGCGCGACCTCGCCGACTGCGAGCGCCTGCTCTCCCTGGTCCGTCCCGGCGCCCCCGTGGTGGTCCTGGGCGGCGGTGTCCTGGGTTTGGAAGCCGCCCGCGGACTGGTCGGGCGCGGGGCCCGGGTGTGCGTGGTGGAGTCCTCGCCCTGGATCATGCGCCGGCAGATCGACCAGAGCGCGGCCAAGGTACTGGCCAGCTGCTACGAGGACCTGGGGGTGAGCGTCCACTCCTGGCGGGTGGCCTCGCGGTGGATCCCGGGTACCGGTCTGGAGCTGGATGACGGCCGGGTCCTGCCGGGTGACGCCCTGGTGGTCACCGCTGGTGTGCGCGCCAACGTCGAGCTGGCCAAGGCGGCCGGGATCGAGGCTGAGCACGGGGTGCTCGTGGACGACGCCCTGGCCACCTCCGACGCCCGCGTGCACGCCATCGGTGACTGCGCCCAGCACCCCGGAGGCGGGGCCGGGCTGGTCCAGCCCGGGTGGGAGCAGGCCTCGGTTCTGGCTCGGCGGCTCACCGGGGCCGCGCCCCAGGCCCGTTACTCGGGGGCGCGTCCGCTCACCCGGCTCAAGGCCCAGGGCATCGAACTCACCTCGTTCGGTCTGGTGCAGGAGGACGACTTGGGGCCCGAGATGGAGACGGTGACGGTCAGCGACCCCTACGGGCGCCGCTACGCCAAGCTCACGGTGAGCGAGGAACGGGTGGTGGGCGCGGTCCTGCTCGGGTTCGCGCAGGCGGCGGCCACCCTGTCCCAGCTCTACGACACCGGCGCCCCGGTGCCCGCCGACCGGCTGGCCCTGCTGCAGGGACTGCCCACCGCCCCACCGGTGGATCAGGCGGGCCAGGGCACGGGCGCCCCGGCCCTGGTGTGCCGGTGCAACGCGGTCAGCCGCGAGGACATCGAGCAGGCCTGGCTGGACGGTGCGCGCACCCGCGAAGGCATCGCCGAGCGCACCCGCGCCACCACCGGCTGCGGGGGTTGCGTGCGGGACGTGAACGCCTTGCTGTCGGGGATGGAGAGCGGCCGCAGCGCCGAACCGGTGGGCTGACCGCCCTGGTGCGGGCCCGTCCCGAACCAGGGCAAGGGGCGCCCCGGCACCCGGGCCGCCCGGCAGTCCGGGCCGCCTGTACGCCACCGGGGTCAGCCGGTGACCAGGGCCACCACCGCGCAGACCAGAGCCGCCGCCGAGGCCAGCGAACGCAGGTGGTTCCACCGCACCCACACCGGCTCGAAGGCGGCGCGCACCGCCGCCGGATCCTGGATCCGTGCCGGAGCGCCGGCCCGCTCCAAGGCGTCGTTGCGGGGCACGTTCACCGCGAAGGTGACCACCACCGTGGCCGCCATCAGCACCAGCGCCGCCCCCGACCACACCGCGGAGCCATGCGCTCCGGCCGCGAAGAACAACGCCGTCGAACCCAGCGCCGCCACCGGGGCACCCACGAACACCAGGGCGAACACGGGGTTGAGGATGGCGGTGTTCATCCCCCGCATGGCCTCGACCATCACCCGGTCACCGGCGCGCGCCAGCCCGGGCATCACCGCCATCGAAAAGGCCAGGAACAGCCCCGCGAACAGCCCTGCCAGCACGGCGGCCAACACCGGCACGACCCCCAACACCATCTCCGCCATCGGAACGTGCCCTCCCCCCCCCGGCCGTGCCGCCCACGCGGCACGTCACGCCTCCCACCGAAGCACCACCGGGGCCCGGACGCCATACGCCGGAGTCCACCGCACCTACGGCACCGTCTGCGCCCGACCGGCGACCCGTTGAACGGCCCGTCCGAAACCGGTCACCAACGAAGCCGATACGTAACTTCTCTCCCTCTACCGCGAAGCCCACCGTGCCTATACCGTGACCGCGTGTGCTCCCCCCCACTCGTCGGGCGCGACACGGAACGACGGCAGCTGCGCAAGGCAGCGGTTCCCGGCACCATCGTCCTGTTGTCAGGGACAGCCGGAACAGGCAAGACCCGCCTGGTCCAGGAACTGCACGAGGCCACCGACAGCACCGTACTGACCGGACACTGCCCGCCCCGCACCGACCCCTTCCCCTACGCGCCCGTCGTCGAGGCCCTGCGCCACGCCCCGATCCCGGCCGGGCTCAGCCCGCTGTGCGGCGCGCTGGCCCTCCTGATGCCCGAGCACGGCGACCTGCTGCCCCCACCGCCGCCCCCGGCGGACCGGGCCGCCGAACACCACCGCACCTACCGCGCCCTGACCGAGCTCCTGAGCGCCCTGGGGCCCACCACCCTGATCCTGGAGGACGCGCAGTGGATCGACCCGGCCACCCGTGACCTGCTCACCTACCTGACGCCCCGGCTGCCCGCCAACCTCACACTGGTTCTGACCTACCGCCCCGAGGAACTCCCGCGCGCCTTCCCCGCGGCCGCGCTGGCCGCCCGCACCCCGCCAGGCACCGAGCACCACGAAATCACCCTGGG
The DNA here is from genome assembly GCF_014201115.1 of Nocardiopsis metallicus. Taxonomy (GTDB): domain Bacteria; phylum Actinomycetota; class Actinomycetes; order Streptosporangiales; family Streptosporangiaceae; genus Nocardiopsis; species Nocardiopsis metallicus. The sequence continues at coordinate 1,632,951 of NZ_JACHDO010000001.1, read as the reverse complement.
CCCCCTGCCACCCGAACACGTCCACACCCTGGCCCAGCGCCTGCTCACCGCCGAGGCCTCCCGCGAGGACGCCGAGCACCTGCACGCCTGGACCGGCGGCCTTCCCCTGGCCGTGGTGGAGACCCTGCGCCACCTGGCCCAGCCCCGCGGTGCCCCGGGCGAGGCGGTCGTGCCCGCCACCCCGCCGATCCCCGCCCCCCTGCGCGACTGGCTCCTGGACCGCCTGCGCTCGGTGGACCGCAACACCCGCCGACTGGTCCGCGCCGCCTGCGTCCTGGACCAGCCCGCCACCGACACCCAACTGGCCCGCGTGGCCGCACTGTCCACCGCCCGCGCCGAAAAGGCCCTGGCCCGAGCCCACCAACGCGGCCTGCTGCGCTCCCTGGGCCCGGCCACCCTGGAACCCCACACCCCGCTGCTACGCCAGGCCTGCTACACCTCCCTGCCCCGCGACAAACGCCGCCAGCTGCACCGGGCCGCCCTCCAGGTCCTGGGCGAACAGACCGAACCACCGCACGCCCGCATGGCCCACCACGCCCGCGAAGCCGGGCTGCTGGACGCCTGGACCGACCACGCCGAACTCGCCGCGGACCAGGCCCTGGCCCGCGGTGAGGACACCACCGCCGTCGCCCTGCTGCGCGACGCCCTCACCCGCCGCTGCCTGCCCCCGCGCCGCCGCTGCGACCTCGCACTCAAACTCGGCCGCGCCGCCCTGACCGGTATCTCCGCCGAACACACCATCGCCCTGCTGCGCGACGTCCTGGACACCCCCGGCCTGTGCTCTGCCGAACGCGGCGAACTACGCATGGAACTGGGCCTGCTCCTGCTCAACCAGGCCTCCCGCAACCGCTCCGCCCGCGGCGAGCTCGTCCGCGCCGCCGCCGAACTCTCCTCCCGCCCCGCCCTGGCCGCCCGCGTCATGTGCGCCCTGGCCGTGCCCCGCTCCACCCCCGACTCGGTGGCCACCCACCGGCGCTGGATGGAACAGGCAGTCCAGGCCGCCCAGCGCAGCCAGGACCCCGCGGTGGACCAGACCGTGCGCGTCAACCAGGCCACCCTTCTCGCCCAGATCGGTGACCCGGCCGCCTGGGACGTGGCCCTGCCCCGCCCCGACGACACCCCGCCCCACCGCAACCCCCAGGCCCTGGCCCGGCGCCGCGAGTTCTCCCGCGCCTCACTGAACCTGGCCGACGCCGCCGTCATCCTGGGCCACTACGACCGGGCCGACCGCCACCTGGCCGATGTCACCGGCGCCTGCGACCCCTACATCCGCGAGAGCGCGCGGGTGCTGCGCCTGATCCTGGACTGGAACCGCGGCCACTGGTCCGACCTGGCCGAACGCACCGAACACGACCTGCGCTCGGGGCGACTGGCCCACCTGCACTCGGTCACCGCCGAACTCGCCGTGGTGCGTGCCGCCCTGGCCCTGGCCCACGGCGACCCGGCCACCACACGCACCCACCTGGACCGGATCCTGCCCGGCCCCGCCAACCCCGGGCCCACCACCACTCACCACAGCCCCACCGACCGTGCCGGACACATCAACCACACCGGCCCCACCGGCACCGCGACCAACCACGTACCCCCCGACCACGCGACCCCTGACTACACCGTGCCCGTGCGCGCCTTCGCCGCCGGACTACTGGCCCGCATGGCCCTGGCCCAAGGCGACGCCAACGCCGCCTGGCAGCGGGTGGAAGGCCTGGTCTCCCTCGTGGCCAGCAAGGGCATCTGGGTCTGGGCCGCCGACCTGGTGCCGGGCATCGAGGCCCTCCTGCTGTGCCGAAGACGCGCGGTGGCCCAGGACCTGAGCACCCGCTTCCGCGCCGGACTGCGGGGCACCAGCGCACCGGCCGCCCAGGCCGCCCTCATCCGCCTCGAAGCCGCCCTGGCCCACCACAACGGCCAGCACGACCGCGCCCTGCACCTGTACACCGAGGCCGAGGCCGCCTACCGGGACATGCCCCGCCCCTACGACGCCGCCCAGGTCCGCGAGGCCTCCGCCCACACCCACCTGGCCGCTGCCAGCGGCCAGGGCCCCGGACTGGGGGTGACCACACTCCAGGCCGCCCTGGAGCAGTACACCGAACTCGGCGCCACCTGGGACGCCGCCCGCGTACGCCGCCTGCTACGCGAGCACGGCCTCAACCCGCCCCCGGCCAGAACAGGGGGTTCGGGCAACGAGCGCCTCTCACCCCGGGAGAACGAGATCACCGCCCTGGCCGGGCGCGGACACACCAACCGCGAGATCGCCGCGCTCCTGCACCTGTCCCCGCGCACTGTGGAGACCCACGTGGCCAACGCCCTGGCCAAACTCGGCCTGCGCTCACGCCGCGACCTGACCCCGCCCGCCGACCCCTGAGAACGCCACAGAACCGCACGCGCCCCTGGGCCCCAGGGCACACCCGGCCCCTGGACCACCCCTGCGGCACTACGTAGTCGCCACCCCCGGCCCGAACTACGTAGTGACTACGTATTGCCTGGCTCCACCGAGCGACACATCATGACTCTCGGGTGGCCACCCTTCCACAATCCCCCAACCCCCCGCAGTTCCCCGCCACAGAAGGGTCCCCGCACACATGCGCAAGTTCGGTGCAGTGATCGCCGCCGCGGCCTTACTGCCGATCCTGGCCGTAGGCCCCGCCGCAGCCGACCCCGACCTCCCCTCCTTCCTCGACACCACCGACCCCGCCGAGCGCACCTACATCGTCGTCCTGGACGAGAGCGCCGACCCCGAAACCGTCGCCGAACGCCACGGGGACGACCCCCTGGGCGTGTACGAGCACGCCCTGACCGGCTACGCCGCGGACATGACCGCCGCCGACGCCGCCGAACTGCTCCAGGACAGCGACGTGGCCTACGTCCAGGAGGACCAGGTCGTCGAAGCCTTCGACCAGGACATCCCCAACGGCATCGCCCGGGTCTTCGCCCCCGACAACCCCAACCTCCAGATCGACGGCCAGGAGAACTACGTCCCCGACGTGGCCATCGCCGTCCTGGACACCGGGGTCGACGGCAACCACCCCGACCTGAACGTGGTGGACTCGGTCAACTGCACCAGCGGCACCTGTGTGCCCAACAGCGCCACCGACGGCAACGGCCACGGCACCCACGTGGCCGGCAGCGCCGCCGCCATCGACAACGACCTGGGCGTGGTGGGCGTGGCCCCCGGCGCCGACGTGTGGAACGTCCAGGTCCTGACCGCGAGCGGCAGCGGCAGCCTCGCCGGGATCGCCGCGGGCGTGGACTACGTCACCGCCAACGCCGGCCAGATCGGCGTGGCCAACATGAGCCTGGGCTGCCAGGGCTGCACCGACCAGGCCCTGACCCAGGCCATCACCAACTCCGTCGCCGAGGGCGTCGCCTACGCCGTGGCCGCGGGCAACAGCGCACGCGACGCGGCCAACTTCTTCCCGGCCAACCACCCCGACGTGCTCACCGTCTCCTCCATGGCCGACTCCGACGGCGCCCCCGGCGGTATCGGCGGCCCGCTCACCTGCCGCGCCGACCAGGACGACACCCTGTCCACGTTCTCCAACTTCGGCGCCACCATCGACATCGCCGCCCCCGGCTCCTGCATCACCTCCACCATGCCCGGCGGCGGGTACGGCACCATGAGCGGCACCTCCATGGCCGCCCCGCACGCGGCCGGCGGCCTGGCCCTGCTCGCGGTCGGCGACGCCAAGCCCACCGACCGCGCCGGTGTCCTGGCCATCTACGACACCCTGACCAGCGCGGGCAACTACGACTGGAACGACACCTCCGGCGACGGCATCCACGAGCCCCTGCTCGACGTGGGCGACCCCGACGTCTTCCCCGCCGACGGTGAGACCACCCCGCCCCAGGGCCCGGTCGCCTCACTCGCCCACTCCTGCGACGACACCACCCTGACCTGCTCCTTCGACGGCTCCGGCAGCGCCGGTGAGGTCACCGACTGGACCTGGGAGTTCGGCGACGGCAACGGTGGCACCGGCACCACCACCGAGCACACCTACGCCGCCGAGGGCGACTACACCGTCACCCTGACCGTCACCGACGACGAGGGCCGCACCGACTCCGCCCAGGCCGAGATCTCCGTGGGCGCCCCCGACCACGTCGCGCCCACCGCCGACTTCAGCGGCTACTGCTACACGTTCTTCTACTTCTGCGAGGTGGACGCCTCCGGCTCCAGCGCCGGGGACGCCCCCATCACCTCCTACCGGTGGGACTTCGGTGACGGCGGTACCGCCAGCGGCTCCAGCGCCTGGCACTTCTACTCCGGACCGGGCACCTACACCATCACCCTGACCGTCACCGACGAGACCGGCGCGACCGGCTCGCTCAGCAAGACCGTCAGGCTGTAGCACCCGTAGATAGCCACCACACATCCCCCAGCGGCCCCCGCCCGATCCCCTCGGCGCGGGGGCCGCATCCGTGCCACAGTTAGACTCCCCGAACCAGCCGGCCACGCCAGGCGTCTGAGCCGCTGACGAACCATCCCGGCACCCCAGCCGGAACACGGCACCACCGCGAGGGAGTCCCCCGACCATGTCCCAACGAGCCCTTGGCGTGACCAGCGCGGTCCTCGCGCTGAGTATGGCCCTCAGCTCCTGCGGTCTCATCCGCGACCTGACCTCCGAAGAGGGCGAGGAGGGGAGCCCCACGGCAGAGACCGTGGAGGAGGTCTCCGCCGAGGACGTCGAACTCCCCTTCGTACGCACGGGCCGCATGTTCGTCGAGGGCGGCAACGACGTCGCCGTCGAGATGACCATCGACGCCCTGGAGCACAACGGCGAGTACCTGATGCTCGACATCAGCCGCAACATCCTGGAGTTCATCACCGGCGAGGAACTCAAGTACGCCGGCGCGCCCCTGCGCCTGGTCGACCCCGTCTCCGGCGAGGTGCTGGAACCCATCACCAGCGAAGAGCACGGCGAGCCCTACGGCACCTACTTCATCGAGGGCAGCGACCTGGACCCCATCCACGAGACCCTGCCCCAGCCCATCCGCCGGTACTTCCCCGCCCCCAGCGAGGACGTGGAGTTCCTGACCCTGACCGGTGCCACCGCCGGCCACGTGCCCGGCATCCCGGTCAGCTACGTCGACGAGTTCACCCCGTTGCCCGAACCCGACGTCCACGACTACATCGACCCCGAAACCTGGGTGATCATCCGGGACCTGCCCGAGGACGAGATCGTCTACCCCGAGAGCCCGCCGGAGCCGGGCCTGGAGACCGACGGGTTCGTCATGTCCATGGAGAGCTTCGTGGACAGCCCCACCGCCTCCACCACCCGCGCGGGCGACGAGGAGGTCATCGCCCTGCACGCGGACAACATGTTCGAGTTCGACGAGTCCGACCCCACCGACGAAGCCGTGGACACCATTCAGGAGGCGGCCCAGTCCATGCGGGAGAACCTGGGCGAGGGCACCGAGATCACCGTCATCGGCCACACCGACGGCAAGGGCGCGGACGACTACAACCAGGGCCTGTCCCAAGAGCGCGCCGAGGCCGTACGCGATCTGCTGGAGGAGGAGCTGGGTGCGGACTTCACCCTGACCACCGAGGGCCGGGGCAGCGACGAACCGGTCGCCGAGGAGGGCGGGGACGACGACGAGGAGGCCCGCGCCCGCAACCGCCGAGTGGAGTTCCAGTACGAGGTCCCCATGTCCGACACCGACTCCGAGGAGGGCGAGTCGGGTCTGGACGCGGCCAAGCGCCACGTGGGGCCGCCCGCGCCCTACTTCGAGGAACTGGACCCGTTCACCACGGTCACCCATGAGGACCTGGACCTGAACGTCTACCCGATGGTGCGCGACGGCGCCTACCTGTTCCAGATGGTGGGCTTCCAGAACTCCACCCTGTCCGACCTCGAAGCCGACCTGGAGGGCGACGAGGCCTCCCTGCCCGGCAGCCCCCAGCAGTACACCGAGGGCACCATGGGCGGTTTCCGCCTGGAGGAGCCGGGCAACGGCCTGATCCGCTACGTGATCCGCATCCGCGACGGTGAAGGCGAGTACGAGGACTTCGCCGACGAGATCTTCACCCTCTCCCCGGGCGAGGAGTACCTGGCGCTGTCGGTCTTCCCCGCCCCCGGCCCGGAGGTCGAGGAGATGACCCTGTACGCGGGTGCCTTCGGCGAGATCCCCGGGGTCCCCCTCCAGTAGGTCCCACAGCTCCCCTCAGGTAGAGCCAGCACACGGCAGAACGGGGGCGGCGCCCCTTCCCCCGCGGGGGAGCGGGCGCCGCCCCCGTGTCGCGCCGGAGCGGTGTCGGGCAGCCGGTCAGCGCTTGCGGGGCAGGAGGGGAGGCGCCGCCACCGGCCAGGCCTCGGGCAGGCCCCGCCCACACGCTCCGCACTCGGCGCGGCGGCGCACCGCGTAGGCCGCGGTCGCCACCGCCAGAGCCGCGCCCCACAGCGGCATCGCGCCGAACGCCACCGCGTGCGAACCCATTCCGGGTTCGACCCCGCCCAGCTGCCAGAACTGCACCAGGACGCTGCGCCCCATCCCCACCAGGGCCATCGCCACCAGCGTCGCGGGCAGCACCGCCAAGGTCACCGGCACCCGGCGACCGGCCAGCCCCACCATCCACCGGGGGAAGCGCACACCCCACCCCTGGACCAGGCCCAGCATGAGCACGGCGCCCAGCACACCGGCCGCCCCCAGTCCCAGCCCGGTCATCATCGCGGTCGGGTCCGAGGAGACCGCGGCGAAAGCCTCCTCCGCCATCCCCATGGAGTATCCGAACAGCCACGGCAACCGCAGCGCCGGGTAGAACAGGGCCAGGACGAGGGCGCCGACCACCGCGACCCTGCCCGTGCGCAGCGCCCGCCCCCGCAGCGCGCGTTCGGCGTCGGGGGTCCAGGCCGTGGTGCGTGCGCACCGCACGCATCCGCCGAGTCGCCGTCTGCGGTGGGTCAGCGACGCCCACGCCCAGATCCCCGCTCCCGCGGTGAAGTACAGCGTCTGGAGCAGGTGCGCGGACAGGGTCAGGGCGACGTAGTCCACCCCCAGGGCAGGTTCGACCCACACCAGCACCGGCATGGCCAGGCCGTAACCCAACCACACCAGCAGGGTGGAATCGATGTAGGCCAGCAGCAGTACGGCGAACACGGTCCAGGCCGAGGCCTCCAGCAGGCGCGGCGCGCGAGAGCGCGGCAGGAGCAGGGCGATCACCACTCCCAGGGCGCCGACCAGGAAGGTGACCGAGGCAGCCACCCCCAGGTGGCCGGTGGTGAGCAGGGCCCCGAAGGCGCTGGCCTCGGACAGCCCCGGGGGCACCACCCCGGTCAGCCAGCCCAACGCCATGCCCAGGGCCGCGGCCGACCAGGCCAGCGCGGCCCCGTAGGGCAGGGACCAGGCGGGCGGGTGACGGGTGCCGGGGGAGTGGTCGCGGCCGCGGGGAGCGGAACGCGGGTCGCAACCCACCGGTCCAGTAGCAGCAGCGGCGGTAGCGGACTGTCCAGCAGCAGCCGGAGTGGAACCGGTCGGGTCGGTACTGCGCGGGGCGGACATGAGCGGCTCCTTCGCGGGTGGGCGAACCTTCACCTCCACCCTGGCTCCAAAGACCGCCGGGTACCTCCCCAACAGGGGTGGTTCGGCCCCCTCGGCCTCCCCCGCAGGGGGGAGCCGGGCTCACCCCGAGTAGATGCTGTTGGCGAATCCGGGTGGGGGTCCGGGCTGTAGTCACCGTTTCCCACCGCTCGATGGCTGCCGTTTCCTCCGCGGGCGTCGAGGTCGTCGCCGTCGCGGCTTCGCCGAGCCATCAGGCGCTCCGGCTTGCCCCGCTTCGCTGCGACGGCGGTGGGCGGCTATAGGGAAACGGGCAGGAGTGGTCGGGTAGCAGACGGGCCCCAAGAGGCCCAAAAGCCAACGGCAACTGCCAACTGCGCGGCCTTGGGCCGGAGCCCTCCACCGGCCCGGCGGGAACCCCCTACCCGGCCCGGTGAACAGACCGATCGAAGCGCCACCCCGGCCGGTTTCGGCCCCTCCTTCCAGCGTGATCTTGCTACCAGGAGCGAGTTCGGCGCCGAACTTGCTCCTGGTAGCAAGATCACCGGGGACCTGACGGTTACGGAAGCAACGGACACGTGCCAGTCCGGGTTCCGGACACCTCCACCCACCCCCAAGCCCTCGAACCCGCTGCCGGAAACCACCCCCGGACCCCACCCGGATTCGCCAACAGCATCCGAGTACTGTTTCGTGCCGGGTGTGATGGAGGCTCTCAAACCTGGGAAGGATGAGAGACATGCCAGCACCGAGGAAATACCCCGATGAGCTGAGGCAACGTGCCACCCGCATGGCCGTGGACGCTCGCCGGGACCCGGCCAGCCGCAGCGGTGCCATCGCCCGTATCGCCGACCAGCTGGGCATCAACCGCGAGACCCTGCGCAACTGGGTCACCCAGGCCGAGGTCGACGCCGGAGACCGCCCCGGCACCACCACCGACCAGGCCCAACGCCTGGCCGAACTTGAACGCGAAGTGCACGAGTTGCGGCGAGCCAACGCCATCCTCAAGTCCGCGTCGGCTTTTTTCGCGGCGGAGCTCGACCGCCCACACATCAGATAGTCGCGTTCATCGACATCCACCAGCAGGAGTTCGGGGTCGAGCCGATCTGCCGCGTCTTGCAGGTCGCCCCGTCCACCTACTACGCCGCCAAGAACCGGGCCCCGTCACTGCGCTCACGCACCGATGAGGTCACCACCGCCAAGATCCACCAGGTACACGCCGACAACTACGCCGTGTACGGGGCCCGCAAGGTCCACGCAGAGCTGAACCGCCAAGGCCACCGGGTAGCCCGCTGCACGGTCCAACGCCTGATGAAACGGGCCGGGCTACGCGGCATCTCCCGCACCAAGGGACCCCGCACCACGGTCGGGACTACAGCCTCGGACACCCGCCCTGACCTGGTAGAACGCGCGTTCACCGCTGATGCTCCCAACCAGCTGTGGGTTGCCGACATCACCTACATCCGCACCTTCGCGGGCTGGGTCTACGCCGCGTTCGTCATCGACGTGCACTCGCGCCGGGTGGTGGGCTGGCAGGTGGCGAGGTCGCTGCACACCAGCCTGGCCCTGGACGCGTTGGAAATGGCCGTGTGGAACCGGTCCCATGTCGGTCGGCGCATCGACGGTCTGGTCCACCACTCCGACCGCGGCGTGCAATATCTCGCGGTGCGCTACACCCAACGCCTGGCCGAGGCGGGGGCGGTGGCCTCGGTCGGTACCACCGGCGATTCCTACGACAACGCTCTGGCCGAGGCGTTCCACTCGCTGTTCAAGGCCGAGTTGATCCGTAACCGCGGGCCCTGGAAGGGGTTGGACGAGGTCGAGATCGCGGTGGCCGAGTACATCGACTGGTTCAACCACCGCCGTCTGCACGGCGAGATCGGGCTGGTGCCGCCAGCGGAGTTCGAGGACCACTTCTACCCCCGGCTATTCAGCGGAATTGGGAGGACCGACCCCTGACAGCACGAAAGGTGCCCCTACCTGCAAAGATGTGACTGTCTAGGAAACATCACAGCAGAATCAGGAGCACCTTTCTGGTGCACGAGCCTACCTGGGACCACCGCCTGTCCGTGACCGCCAACAGCACCAACCTCGTCGGGCATGCCGGAGCCGTCCTGCTCCGCCAGCTCGCCGACCGCACCGGCCTCACCCGGGCCCTCGCCACAGCCTTGCCCACCAGCACCGCCAACGGCTGGCGGGACCGGGCCACCACCCTGGTCCACCTGGTCATCGCCATCGTGCTCGGCGCCCGCAACCTCTCCGAAGCCGAACGCCTGGGCCTGCACCACCGGCCCGTGTTCGGCCCACCCACTTCCGACTCCACCCTGCGCCGCGCCCTGAACGTCCTCGACGAGAGGGCCCTGGCGGCGATCGCCAAGGCCCGGCGGCAGATCCGCCGCCACGTGTGGACGCTGCTGCACCTGCGCCCCGGCGGGTTCCCCCAAGTGAAGGTCGCGGGCAAACCCCTGAAGGGATGGATCGTGCTGGACGCCGACGCCACGATCATCACCACCACCTCCAACAAGGAAGGGGCCGCACCCACCTTCAAGTCCAGTTTCGGGTTCCACCCCCTGGCCGCCTGGTGCGCCAACACCGGCGAGTGCCTGGCCATGCTGCTGCGCCCCGGCAACGCCGGAGCCAACACCGCGAGCGACCACATCAACGTGCTCACCTGGGCCCTGGATCAGGTCCCCGGCTCTTCCCGGGCCAAGATCCTCGTCCGTATCGACGGAGCCGGCGCCACCCACGACCTCCTCGAGTACCTGGAGAAGCTGAACACCAGCCGCAGGACGGTGCGCTTCACCGTCGGGTGGAAGATCACCACCGCGGACGAGGAGGCGATCGCGAAGATCCCCGAGAGCGCGTGGGAGAGCGCCGTGGACCAGAAAGGCGACCTCCAAGAGGGCTATGAGGTCGCCGAACTGACCGGGCTCAACACCCGCGAAGGCTGGCCCAAGGGGATGCGGCTCATCGTCCGCCGGGTACGCCCCTCCCGCCGCCACACCGCCAAGCTCACCGCCATGGAGAGGAAGACCGGTTGGCGCTACGCCATCTGCGCGACCAACATCAAGCGGATGCATCGGGTGCCGGGCTCCCACCAGGCCCAGTTTCTGGACGCGCTGCACCGAGACCACGCCGAGGTCGAGGATCGGGTGCGCACGAACAAGGCGATGGGGCTCGCGTTGTTGCCGTCATCGTCCTGGCAGGTCAACCAGGCGTGGGTGCTCGCGGCCAACCTGGCCGCGGATCTGGACGCCTGGCTGCGGTTGCTCACCCTGCACGATGCGGAGGACCTCGCGGATGCCGAGCCTGAGAGCATGCGGTTTCGGATCTACCACCTGCCCGCCCGTCTGGCCCGCCACGCCCGCCGCCGCTTCCTGCGTATCGAACGGTCCTGGCCCTGGGCGGAGGCGTTCACTACCTGCTGGCAGCGGTTGACCGCTCTGCCGACCCTCACCTGAGGATCGGGACCTGATCCGACGAGCAGCAGGAAGGAGGGAGCACGCAGTTCCGGGGTTCGTGGAGCCCGGCGCGCACCGCGGCGTCACGCGAGGGCTCGTTCCTGCCCGGACCAGGGACACCATGGGCGAAGTGCCGGATCAGAAGACGCGATCAGACCCCTGACGAATCCGGGCTACCGGCAGGAATCGGTGTCAGCACACGACGAAGCGTTGGTTCCGAGCCTCTAAAGAACCCGGCACGAAACATACTCCGGGCACACGAAAGGGACCGGCGCCCGCACGCGGCGCAAGGCCGGTCCCTGAGTCGGTTCCCGGGTCTGCCAGAGCCCCTGGCCGTTCCCTGGGCGGTCAAGCCTTCTGGGCGTAGGCCTTCTCCAGGGCCGCGGTGAAGACCTCGAGCGGTTGGGCCCCCGAGACACCGAAGGCCCGGTCCATCACGAAGAACGGCACCCCGGTGGCGCCCAGCTGCTGGGCGGTGCGGATGTCGCTGTGGACCTCGGCGGTGTAGGCGTCACCGGTCAGGACGGTGCGGGCCTCCTCGGTGTCCAGGCCGATCTCCCCGGCCAGCTCCACCAGGGTGTCCACGTCGTCCAGGACGCGGGCCTGCACCAGCTGGGCGCGCATCAGGCGCTCATGGGCCTGGTCGCCCAGCCCCTTCTCCTTGGCCAGGTGGGTGAGCCGGTGGGCGTCGAAGGTGTTGACCATGACGGCGTTCTCGAACTCGTAGTGCAGCCCCTCCCGCGCCGCCACCTGCTCGACCTGTTCGGTCATCTGCCTGACCTGGTCGGGGGTGGCGTTCATCTTCTTGGCCAGGGAGTCATAGACCGGCTCGCGAACCCCCTGGGGGAAGGCGGGGTCGAGCTGGAAGCTGCGCCAGAGGAGTTCGACCTCGTCGGCGTGCTCGAAGCTCGCCAGGGCCTTCTCCAGGCGCCGCTTGCCGATGTAGCACCACGGGCACACGATGTCGGACCACACTTCGATCTGCACTGCCGTTCCCCTCACAAGCAGATTCCGTCCGAGCACGCGGGCGCGTCCTCGGATCCCAACGCCACCAGGCCCCTGACCGCGGGCAGGGGCTCCTGGCCCCCGCTCGCCCCAGGACCGCCCTCAGGTGCGTGCACCGTCCGCGGTTCCAATTCCCGCGCTCTGTCCGGCTCCGAGCCGCTCACACTGACCACCGACCCTTACATACTTATTGTGCGTAACCCTATTATCAGTGAGTATGTAGGGAGGAAAGGCTGGCCACAAGGAGGAACTTTCATGTCAGAAACGAACACCCGTGTTCCCCTGACCGAACGCCAGCTCACCCAGAACCCCGAGGACTGCCCGGTTCGCGAGGTCCTGGACCGGGTCGGCGACAAGTGGAGCGTGCTCATCATCGTCATGCTCGGCCAGCGCACCCACCGCTACAGCGAGCTGGACCGCGCCATCGACGGCATCAGCCAGCGCATGCTCACCCTGACCCTGCGCGCCCTGGTCCGGGACGGCCTGGTCGAGCGCACCGTACACGCCAGCGTCCCGCCGCGAGTGGACTACACACTGACCGAACTCGGGCACACCCTGCTGGAGCCGCTCACCGCCCTGGACCGCTGGGCCAACGAACACCGCGACGACATCCGCGCCGCCCGGGAACGCCACGACCGTCAGGAACAGGGCTGAACCAGCCCTGGACACAGCGCTCCGAACACGGCACGGCCCCCGTGACGACACCGGGGACCGTGCCCCTGCTCCCGCCCCCGCTGAGCCGGAATCGCGATGAAGGGCCGCATCACCGCTCCGGTGGGCGGTGGCGGGCGGCGGCCCGATCCCTGGCCAGGGACAGCAGCTCACACACCCGCTCGGAGGTTCGCGAACCCGGGTTGAGTACCGCCACCCACCCCTGGGCGGCATAGACCGGGTGCGGCAGGAGACGGTCCAGCCCGGTGTAGTCCAAGCCCTCGCGGTGCCCGGCGTGCGCCGCCGGAGTGTGGCCTACCACCTCCTCGAACAGAGCGCGGCCCACCGCGATGTTGACCCGGAACACCCCGGGCCGATCAAGGTCGCAGTCGCTGTCGAAACCCGGGTAGTCCTTGGTCACCAGGGTCGCGAACGGGGTGAAACCACTGCGCTCACGCGCCCGCCCGTCAGGGTCGTACAGGAAGAAGGAGTCGCCCCAGGCGATCTCGGGTGCCCCGCTCTCCCGACTCGCGGTCATCACATCCACCTGGCCCAGCCCGGCCACGAAGTGGATGATCTCGTCCTCGGTCATCGCGCCCCCTGAAGTCGTTGGGGTGTCCTTCCTGGTCACCCCCGCTTCAAGTGTGTCATTGGACTGCTTTGTGAGACTTCACCCGAAAGGATCCCCGTGGGTGCGCTTTCTCGAGCAGCAACCCTCAAATCCCACCCGTACACTCAACCACCGGACCCAGGAACACCACCGCGACCCGTTGCACACCCGGGGCCAAGCCCCGGCACCGCCGAACACCCCGCCCGGGTCGCCGAACCCACCGCCTGAGGGCACAAGGTTGGACAACACACCTCCAAACCTGCGCCAAGGACGCGTGTCCTGGCCACCGGACCGTGCGACACTCACCGCATGGCCGCACCATACCCGGGCCCCTACGGGCCACCGCCCCAGCCAGACCCCCGTGAGCTGCGCCCCTCCCGCATCTGGTTCTGGATAGGCGGCGCGCTCATCCCGATCTCGATCGTCCTGGGCGTCGTGCTGTTCGTCGTACTGCTGTTGCGGGGCCTGGCCCTGCCCGAGTTCGAGGCCCTCACCCAGGGCACCCAAAGCACGACCTTCACGGTCAACGCCCAGGAACACCCCGAGTCGGGGTGGCTGCTGTACGGCTCACCCCCGAACGTGGACCACACCGCCTGCGCCCTGACCGGCCCCGACGACCAGATCCTGAGCTTCGCCTACCCCACCTTCAACCACGAGGCGCAAGGGCAGGACGGCGCCTGGGCGATGGTCGGTATGGCCGACCTGACCGAACCGGGCGAGTACACCCTCACCTGCCAGGCCCCCGACAGCGTCCGCTTCGGGATCGCCTACGCGGGCGACACCACCGGCAACATCGCCACCGGCGTGCTCGGGGCTCTGGGCTCCCTGCTGTTCATCCCGTTCCTGGGCGTGGTGGGCGGCATCATCCTGATCGTCGTCACGGCGGTACGCCGGAACCGACACCGCCAGCAGCTCACCAACGAACGCACCGCCCAGGGCCCGCAGCCCGGGCAGTACCCCGGCCCGTACCCGGGGCAGCGACAGCCACCCCCGCCGGGCGGCTACCCGGGCCAACCGCCCTACCCACCGCAGGACGGCCCGCCATCAGGCCCGCAGGGCCCGGGATCACCACCGGGCCCCGGCCCCCAGCAAACCTGACCGGCACGAGCACCTGACCCTCGGCGCCCGCACACACCAGGCGCGGGCGCCGAGGCACATCATCAGGAGGCGGCGGCCAGCGCCCAACCGGGCAATGACTCGGTGCGCCCGGACCACTCCCGCGGGATCGCCCCTTCCGGCAGGCCCGCCCCCAGGATGCCCGCCACGATCGCGCAGGTGGTGTCCATATCCCCGCCCGGGACCACCGTGGCCCACAGCGCCGCGGCCAGCCCCGACCGGTACCGGGCCGCCGCCCACAACGCGAAGGGCACCGTGTCCAGGGCGCTGACCCCGGACCCGTTTCCCAGCTCCGCGGCCACCCCCAGCGGGTTGGAGGTGATCAGCAGGGCCCGGGCGTCGCGCACCGCCTCACGCACCCGACCCTGGGGCAAGTGCTCCACCACCCGGTCCAGGAACGATCCGGCGCCCATCGTCTCGCGTCGCGCCACCAAGGCCGCTGCCACCGCCACCGCGACCGCGCCGTCCACCGCCTCGGGGTGGGTGTGCGTGACGCGCGCGCTCACAGCGGCCTGCTCGACCACCTCGTCCAGGTCCTCGGCGTACCAGGCACCCAACGGCGCCACCCGCATCGCCGCCCCGTTACCGAAGGAACCCGCCCCCTCGAACGGCTCCGAGGCCAACGACCGCCAGTCACCGCCCTCACGCACCAGCCGCAGCATCCGACCGGTCGCGGGCCCATACCCGCGGTCGAAGTCGTGGTGGCGGGCGAAGGAAGCCGCCAGGCGATCGGGATCCACAGCCCCGCCGCGCACGACCTCGGCGTAGACCGACGCCGCCATCTCGGTGTCGTCGGTCCACTGCCATGGGCCGGGCGGCAGCTCCCGCCCGGTCAGGAAAGGGCGGTTGCCGGGAACGAAGAACTGGGAGCCGAAGGCGTCGCCCACGGCCAGAGCGGACAGGGAGGCAAGAGCGCGCACCGGGCGCGCGATGGCGATGGTGTGCATATCGCCTCCCATCCTGGACAACCCGACCCCGGCTGTCCATGCCCCCATGCCCCGCCTGTGCGCGCCCCCAGCCCCCGCCACCGCCCCCTTGGCACCCCAGACCGGGCACCGATTCCACGCCACCCCACACCGATCACGCGCTTTTCACCTGCGGTGACAGCACAACGAAACATCCCCGACACCTACCCCCAACCCACGGGTAACACCCTGCCGGTTACCTGAAAAGCGTCCGACCCCGCAGCCCGCAGGAGGAGCCGCCCCATGGAAGAACTCGTCGTCATCGGTAACGGCATGGTCGGCCACCGGCTCGTCGAGGCGCTCCGCGACCGCGACACCGCCCACCACTGGCACATCACCGTGGTGGGCGAAGAACCCCGCACCGCCTACGACCGGGTGGCCCTGTCCACCTACCTCGACGGCGCCAGCGCCCAGGACCTGTCCCTGGGCGACCTGCGCGGCCCCGGCGTGGACGTGCACGTCTGCGAACAGGCCACCGCCATCGACCGCGCCGCGCGCACCGTCACCACCGCCTCCGGCCGCGTCCTGCCCTACGACCGCCTGGTCCTGGCCACCGGATCCACCCCCTTCGTGCCCCCCATCCCCGGCCACGACCTGCCCGGCTGCCACGTCTACCGCACCATCGAGGACCTGGACGGCCTGACCGCCGACGCAGAGAACGCCAAGACCGGCGTGGTCATCGGCGGCGGACTCCTCGGACTGGAAGCGGCCAACGCCCTGCGCCTGCTGGGTGTGAGCGCCCACGTCGTCGAACTCGCACCCCACCTGATGCCCGCCCAGATCGACCAGGGCGCCGGAGCGCTGCTGCAGAACCTGGTCACCGACCTGGGCGTGAACGTGCACACCGGCACCGCCTCCACCGCCGTCCAAGCAGGCCCCGACGGTCGCGCCGCCCGCCTGGCCCTGGCCGACGGCAACCACCTGGACGCCGACATGGTCGTCTTCTCCGTGGGCATCCGCCCCCGCGACGACCTGGCCCGCGACGCCGGACTCACCGTCGGCGAACGCGGCGGCATCGTCATCGACGACACCTGCACCACCAGCGACGCCCACATCCACGCCATCGGCGAAGCCGCCCACCACCGCGGCACCGTCTACGGGCTCATCGCCCCAGGCAACGCCATGGCCGAGGTCCTGGCCGACCGACTGGTGGGCGGAGCCGCCACCTTCACCGGCGCCGACACCTCCACCAAGCTCAAGCTCCTGGGCGTGGACGTGGCCAGCTTCGGCGACGCCCACGGCCGCGCCCCCGGCGCCCTGGACGTGGTCGTCAACGACGCCGCCAGCGGCCGCTACGCCAAACTCGTACTCTCCGACGACGCCACCACCCTGCTGGGCGGCATCCTGGTCGGCGACGCCTCGGCCTACGCCACCCTGCGCCCCCTGGTGGGCTCACCCCTGCCCGGCGACCCCCTGGCCCTGATCACCCCCGACGGTGAAGGGCTCAGCACCGACGCCCTGCCCGACTCCGCGCAGATCTGCTCGTGCAACGCCGTCACCAAGGGCGAGGTCAGCGAGGCCATCTCCTGCGGCGCCCACGACGTGGCCGAACTCAAGTCCTGCACCCGGGCCGGCACCACCTGCGGCTCGTGCGTGCCCATGCTCAAGCAGATCCTCACCCAGGCCGGCATCACCCAGTCCAAGGCCCTGTGCGAACACTTCACCCAATCACGCACCGAACTGCTGGAGATCATCCGCGCCACCGGCACCACGACCTTCTCCGCGCTGATCGACGCACACGGCACCGGACACGGCTGCGACATCTGCAAGCCCGCGGTGGCCTCGATCCTGGCCTCCCTGGGCGGCGGCCACATCCTGGACGGCGAAACCGCCACCCTGCAGGACACCAACGACCGCTACCTCGCCAACCTCCAGCGCAACGGCACCTACTCGGTGGTGCCGCGCATCCCCGGCGGAGAGATCACCCCCGACAAACTCATCGTGATCGGAGAGGTCGCCCGCGACTTCGACCTCTACACCAAGATCACCGGCGGCCAGCGCATCGACCTGTTCGGCGCCCGCCTGGAACAGCTGCCCGCCATCTGGACCCGCCTGGTCGAGGCCGGGTTCGAGTCCGGCCACGCCTACGGAAAGTCCCTGCGCACGGTGAAGTCGTGCGTGGGCACCACCTGGTGCCGCTACGGCGTCCAGGACTCCGTCGGACTGGCCATCCGCCTGGAGGAGCGCTACCGGGGCCTGCGCTCACCCCACAAACTCAAGTCCGCCGTCTCCGGATGCGCCCGCGAATGCGCCGAGGCCCGCGGCAAGGACTTCGGCATCATCGCCACCGAGACCGGCTGGAACCTGTACGTGGGCGGCAACGGCGGCTTCACCCCCCGCCACGCCCAGCTACTCGCCGGTGACCTGGACGAGGACACCCTCATCCGCTACATCGACCGCTTCCTGATGTTCTACATCCGCACCGCCGACCGCCTGCAGCGCACCGCCCCCTGGATCGAGGCCATGGAGGGCGGCCTGGACCACCTGCGCGAGGTCGTGGTCAACGACAGCCTGGGCATCGCCCAGGAGCTGGAGGAGGCCATGGCCCAGCACGTGGACTCCTACACCGACGAATGGGCGGCCGTGCTGAACGACCCCGACAAGCTCGCCCGCTTCGAGTCCTTCACCAACGCCCCCACCACCCCCGACCCCACCATCAGCTTCACCACCACCCGCGACCAGCCCGTGCCCGGCGCACCCACCCCACTGGGCATGCCCACCCCCCGCACCAGCAAGGAGAGCACCCGATGAGCGTCCTCACCCACACCGCCACCGCCCAGGAGCCGAGCGAACCCACCACCGGCTGGATCCACGCCTGCCCGAAGCACCGCCTCGAACCCGGCATCGGCCTGGCCGTCCTCCTGCCCGACGGCCACCAGGTCGCCCTCTTCACCACCCGCGACCACCACCTGTACGCCGTGGACAACCTCGACCCGCACACCGGCGCCACCGTCATCTCCCGCGGCATCGTCGGCGACCGCGCCGGAGAGCCCACCGTGGCCTCACCCATGCTCAAGCACGTGTTCTCCCTGACCACCGGCCAGAGCCTGGACGCCCCCGACGTGCGCCTGAACACCTGGCCGGTACGCGTGGACGGCGAGAACGTACAGATCGCCACCACCCCGCACCCCACCCAGAACGCTTGCGCCCCCGCCCAGAGCACCACACGCGCCGAACAGGGGACCCCATGACCACTGCCGTGCCCGCCTCACCGCCCACCGGCGAGGCCACCACCGCACCCCTGGCCGGGTTCACCGTCGCCGTCACCGCCGCCCGCCGCGCCGAGGAACTCACCGCCCTGCTCCACCGCAAGGGCGCCCAGGTCATCGCCGCACCCGCCCTGCGCATCGTCCCCCTGAGCGACGACCAACGCCTGGCCTCGGTCTCCGAACAACTCACCCGCACCCCCGCCGACGTCGTCATCGCCACCACCGGCATCGGCTTCCGCGGCTGGGTCGAGGCCTGCGAAACCTGGGGCATGGCCGAACCCCTCCTGAACAGCATGAAATCCTCACGCCTGCTCGCCCGCGGCCCCAAAGCCAAAGGCGCCATCCGCGCCGCCGGACTCACCGAGGAATGGTCCCCGCCCTCCGAATCCTCCGCCGAGGTCCTGGACTACCTCCTCGAACGCGGCGTCCAAGGCCTGCGCGTGGCCATCCAACTCCACGGCGAACCCCTGCCCGACTTCACCGCCGCCCTGCGCCTGGCCGGAGCCGAAGTCATCGAGGTCCCCGTCTACCGCTGGACCCAACCCGAACAGACCGAACCCCTGGACCGCCTCATCGAGGCCGTCACCACCGGGGGAGTGGACGCCGTCACCTTCACCAGCGCCCCGGCCGCCGCCGGACTCCTCGCCCGCGCCCACACCATCGGCCAGCAACACGCCCTCATCGGCGCCCTGCGCGGCCACGTGCTCTGCCTGTGCGTGGGACCGGTCACCGCACGCCCCCTGATGGCCCGCGACATCCCCACCGTGTGGCCCGGCCGCGCCCGCATCGGCGCCCAGGTCCGCAAACTCACCGAAGAACTCCCCGCCCGCTTCCCCACCCTCAACGTCGCCGGACACCGCCTACGGCTGCGCGGCCACGCCGTCCTGGTCGACGGCACCGTCCACACCCTCTCGCCCACCCTGATGCGCCTGATGCGCGCCCTGGCCCACCGCCCCGGCCAGGTCCGCGACCGCGCCCACCTGCTCACCTGCCTGGGCGAGGACGCCGACGCCCACGCCGTCGAAACGGCCGTGGCCCGCCTGCGCACCGCCCTGGGCGACCCCAAGATCATCCAAACGGTCGTCAAACGCGGCTACCGCCTGGCCCTGGACACCCACCCATGCTGAACCCGACCCGCGTACCCACCCTGCTGCTGGTCCTGCATGGCACCCGTTCACCCCGCGGCACCGCCATCGCCCACTCCCTGGCCCTGCGCGTGGCCGAGGTGGCCCAGCGCCCCACCCGCCTGGCCTTCGCCGACGTCACCCACCCCAACGTCACCGAGGTCGCCGCCCACACCCCCGGCCCTTTGGTCGTGGTGCCCGCCTTCCTGGCCTCGGGCTACCACGTGCGCACCGACATCCCCGACCAACTCCTCCAGGCGGGCCGTACCGACGCCGTCATCACCCCGGCCCTGGGCGACCACCCCGCCCTGCTGGCCACCGCCCTGCGCCGCCTCACCCAGGCCGGGTACCAGAGCGGCGACGCCCTGGTCCTGGCGTGCGCGGGCACCTCCGACCCGCACGCCCAGGCCGAACTCGACCAGGCCGCCCAGCGCCTGTCCCAACGCACGGGCCAGCCCGTCCACCTGGCCTACGCCGCCACCAGCAGCCCTTCGGTGGCCGACAAGGTCGCCGAGCTGCGCGCGGCGGGGGGTGTGTCAAGTTAAGGGTGTAACTGTTGTTCTTGGTCAGCGGCGTGTCGCGGTCAACCGGCCATCAAAGGTCAGATCGAACGCGTTCAGCGCCTTCTTCCAGCGCGCGCTCCACTTGGCCCGCCCGGTCCCCTTCGGATCCAGAGCCATCAACGCCATGTAGACGCACTTGAGCGCGGCCTGCTCGTTGGGGAAGTGCCCCCGAGCCTTGACCGCGCGGCGGATCCGGGCGTTGATCGACTCGATCGCGTTCGTGGTGCAGATGATCTTGCGGATCTCCACATCGAAGGCCAGGAACGGCACCATCTCCGCCCAGGCGTTCTCCCACAACCGCACGATCGCCGGGTACTTGTCCCCCCACTCCTCGCAGAACTCGGAGAACCGCTCCAGAGCGGCCTCCTCGGTGGCGGCGGTGTAGACGGGCTTGAGCGCCTTGGCGACCTTCTCCCAGTCGGCCCGGGAGGCGTAGCGGAAGCTGTTGCGCAGCAGGTGCACGATGCAGGTCTGCACCACCGTGCGCGGCCACACCGACTCCACCGCCTCGCTCATGCCCTTGATCCCGTCGGCCACGAGCATGAGCACGTCGGCCACACCACGGTTCTTGAGTTCGGTGAACACGTGCGCCCAGTACTTGGCGCCCTCCGACCGAGAGTTGGGCAAGGGGCATCTGGCCCGAATCTGGGAAGAGCTGACCGGCGATGGCCGTGAGGCATGGAAGCGGGAAGTCGCCGAGCTGATTGATGCTGCCACCGCCGTCTACGAGTACCTGGTGCTCGTGTGGCCGGCCCACCTCCAGACGGAGGCGTAAGCGCACGCTCTCATCAGATATGGCGCCCAGTGGCTATCGGCGGATGAGGTCCGTTCCCGGGCGCGGGACAGAGCGGTGCACGCGCAGCGGCTCACGGATACAGAGCAACCGCGACTGTGGCTGGTCGCTGACGAGGCACTTCTGTACCGGCGCTACGGCGGGTCGGAAACCACGCGCGAACAGCTGTCGCTTGTCACTGGATTGGTGGAGAGTGGCAGGGTCACCTTGCAGCTGACCCCATGGACGCACCCCCACACCCCAAGGCCTCTGGTCCCTTTAAGCTGATCACCACGAAGTCTCTCCCGGATGTCATGTTTGCCGAAAGCGCTCGTGAGGGCCAGCTCGTCACCAACACCACGGAGACAGCGAACCGGCGGATGCAGTTCGCCGTCCTACAGAGAACGGCGATGGGTCCTGAAGCCACCTTGACGAGGCTGAAGGCGGAGCTTAGGAAGTTGGACGATGAGTAAATCCACCTGGCATAAGAGCACCTACTCTGACGGTGGGGCCAACTGTGTGGAGGCTCGGCAGGGCACTGCCGGTGCGGATGTTCGTGACACCCAGAACCGTGAGGCCGGGCATCTGAGCTTCGCTTCGCAGGAGTGGGCGGCTCTGCTCGGCGGGGTGCGTTCCCAGACCCGTTGACCTCAGATCCCCCGGCGGTCCTTCGTTTCGACGGAGGGCCGTTTTGTGCGGAAGGGGCGCTTTCGCACAACGGGCCGAGTGGGGCGAGTCCCGCGTTTTGGGCTTGCGGATTGTTCCTCGGATCTCTCGCGTGAGCGGATTTGAAAGAAAGCCCTGCGAACTCTTGTTCGGCTCGCTAGGTTGAACCGCCACAAGAAAAAACCCGAACCGGTGCTGACAACACCTGGTCGGGTTGTGGTCGGCGCCTGCGTAAACAGGTCTGTCGACTATGACTATCTGCCTGCCCAAAGCAGGAAGGCGACTGGTCATGGAGTCCAACGCTTCAACCCTCTCCAGCGCAGCCCGAACCCCGAATCCGATCGGGTTTTCTCCGGCCCGAAGCTGGCACCCAACGCCCAAGCCCTGGCCGCCTGGGCCCGTGAGCGGATCAAGCAGGCCCCCAAAGCCACCGGCCCCCACGCCCCCGCAGGAGAGCTGGTTATCCACAGCCCGGCCCGCCCACGGTGGCGGAACGACCCGGTTCTGGTGTCTCCTTGATTTCGGGAAAAGCTCCGTTGGCGCCCGCCTCAGCATGCCCCAAGCGCCCCCGCCAGCCCGGAGCCCGGATGGAAATCAGGGGCGCGCACCCGCTTCAGGACAACGAACGCAGAACCCCGAAGTCCGGCACCCGGGGAACATCGAGCGCGCATCCACCCCACGGCCCCACCCCTTCCAAGAACCAGAACCCCAGGAGAAGCCATTGCGCCCACCCCCCTCACCCCGACCCGCCCCTCCCGCCCTCGCGCGCACCGGCGACGCCCCCGCCATCCACGCCCTGCGTGAGTCCCTGGCCCGCTGGCAGCAGAACCAGGGCATCACCCAGTGGGTTGCGGGGGAGGTGGACCAGGCACAGATCACCGAACAGGTCCGCAGCGCCCAGTGGTGGGTGCTGCGCCCGGTGGCCCCCTGCTGGCAGCACTCCGCCTGCTCACCGAAGACCCGCAGATCTGGCCCGACTCGGACTCAGTGCGCGCCACCTACGTGCACGGGCTCATGGTCGACAGATCCGCCTCCGGCCAGGGCCTTGGCGCTCACCTGCTGGCCTGGGCCGAGAGCAGGGCCAGCGACCACCACCACACCTGCGTGCGCCTGGACTGCGTGTCCACCAACCACCGGCTGCGCGCCTACTACGAACAACGCGGCTACCACCCGCGCGGGCAGGCCACTTTCGGCCCGGGTTGCACCTGGCACCCGGTCACCCGATACGAAAAACCGTTGCCATAGGAAACCCAGGCGGCCCGGTGGACGCTGTCCGTACTCACAGCGCGTGGGGCTCCTGCCCTGCGACCTACCCCGCCGTTGGCACCGGGGCCCCGAGGGCAGGGGCGTGGCGAGCGGGCGGTGCCCGCTGGGACCGCCGAGTGCACACCTATGGCCACAATCGGCAACAATCAGCCATCCACGGGCAAAATCCACCTCTACAGGGAAGACCACCGGTGGGCCCGGCCCGGCCCCGCCCCGGTCGGCCCCTCCCCACCCGGTCTCACCCCCTTCGTAGAGGACAGCCGTGCTCTCAGCACCCACCCCCTCGCGCCCTGTCGAGGAGCCCACCCACGACCGCGCCGTCGGCGCCCTGCTGGGTGCGGTGGCCGCCGCGGCCCTGGTCGGCGCCCCCACCGCCCTGGCCCACCGTTTCACCGCCGCCGCCCTCGCCCCGGGCACCCCCGGTCGGGACGAAGCCGCGCTGCTGGCCCACCTGACCCGCACCGCTCTCACCGCCACCGCCCCGGCGACCAACCCGCCCACCGCCTTGACCACCACCGCGGCCGCCCCACCCCTGACCCCGGCCAACGGCCCCGATGCCGGTGTGGCCGACCCGGTGCACCGCGCCTGGGTAGGGGTGCTGGGCTCGCTGGTGCTCACCGCCACCGCGCCCGCCACCCAACCCGAGCTGGAACACACCACCACCAACGACCCCCTGGGCGCCTCCTGGCAGGCCCTGACCCGCACCCCCCAGCCCGCGCACGATCCCGCCCAGAGCTCTTTTGCCTGCACGCACCTGGTGGAGGCCGTCTGGTCGGCCTACCACGCCCGCGGTGACCTAGCCGCGATGTACACCGGAGCCCTGGCCGGGGCGCGGTGGGGGTGCTCGGCCCTTCCTCTGCAGGCCCTGCGCAGGCTGAGCGAACACACCGATCCGCACGCGCTGACCAGCGCCGCCCTGGTCGCTTTGCAGGGCCCTCATCCCGACCGGTGGCCCCAGCGGCCCATCCGGGACCGGCCCGAGCAGCGCCTTCCGCCCTTCGCCGTGCCCCACCCGTTGGACCCCCAGGTGCTGCTCGGAAACCTGGACTACCTACGCACCCACCCAGGCAGTGTGGACGCGGCCGTCTCGCTGTGCCGCACCCACCCCGGCGACGCACCCCACCTGGCCGGACCGGACTGGGTTCGGGTGTGGCTGCACGACACCCCCGGCAAGAACTCCAACCTGCACTTCACCCTGGACGAGGCCGCCGCGGCGGTGGCGGGACTGCGGGCGGAGGGCAAGCGGGTGCTGCTGCACTGCTGGGCGGGCGCCTCGCGCACCCCGGCCGTGGCCGCCCGCTATGCCAGCGCCGCCCTGGGAGCGCCGCCCCTGGCCAGCATGACCACGCTCATCCACGCCGTGGGCGGGCACCTGGACAACCCCACCCTGTCCAGGGCGGTGGCCGAGCTCAGCGGTCTGGAGCTGCCCGATCCGGCGGCGGTCCTGTTCCCCCAAGGGATTCCCCCGCGCCGCCCTGAGCTGCGCAAAGTCAAGGTCAGCGGGTGACAAGTTACACAAAGCGGCACTTTCCGGTACCGTTACTCTCGCGTTACCCCTAGGCTCTGCGCTCAGACCCCGTGCGATGCCACCGGCGGTCCCAACTCCGGCGCGCCCGGCCCCACCCTTCACACGGGGCCCGCACCACCTGGCGCACCACGCCCTGCCCGGCACCACGCCGGGAGGCGACCGCCACGCCCCTGTTCCCGTTCGAAGGACTGTGTTGTGGGCAAACACGAGCCCCAGATCCCACCCGCTGACGGCCCCCAGGCCCACTACGAAGGCGACCACGAGGCCGAGTACGCGGCCGAGTACGAAGCGGCCACCGAGGCCGCTCACGCCGTGGGCCCGCGCCAGGCCGCGGCGCGCTCACGCTCGCGCAAGAAGCGCGCCCTGGTCGTGGCCTCGGCCGCCAGCCTGACCCTGGTCGTGGGCGGCACCGCGGCGGCGGCCGTCATCGTCTCGGGCGGCGATCCGCAAAGCGCCACCAGCGCAGCCGGGATCCCGCAGGCCCAGACCCAGACCCTGAGCGTGCAGGACATCGAGGAGGCCCCCGAGCCGGCCGAGGGCACCGAGGAACGCTCCCAGGCCGCGGCGCCCCAGGCCCTGACCGCCTCGGGCTCAGGCATCCACGAGGAACCCGAAGAAGAGCAGGAGCCCGAACCCGAGGCCCCCTCCAACGACTCGGGCACCTCCGAGGGCGCATCCGAGGGCACCGGCCAGGGCGGCACCTGTGAGGCCTCCTTCTACGGCGACGGCTTCCACGGCGCCACCACCGCCAACGGCGAAACCTTCGACACCTACGGCATGACGGCCGCGCACAAGACGCTGCCCTTCAACACCATGGTCAAGGTGACCAACCCCAACAACGGCAAGTCGGTGACGGTACGCATCAACGACCGCGGCCCCTTCATCGCCGGTCGTTGCCTGGACCTGTCCACCGCCGCCTTCGACGAGATCATCGGCACCGGCGCCGGTGTGGGCACCGTCGCCTGGGAGGTCGTGGGTTAGCCACCCGCACACCACGTACGCGCACGCGCCCCGGACCACCCGGTCCGGGGCGCGTCGTCCTCTCCTGCACCTGCCCTCCGCACCACCCCCGGCCCACGGGCGAGACACCGCCGGGTGGGTCGACCCGCTGTTCCACGAGGCACCGCCCCCCCTGCGCGGGCCCAACACCTTGCCCCGCCCCGATCCCACCTGCGCCGATCAGCCACCACCTCCCGCACAGCCCGCGTAGAATCCAGCCCCAAGGCCCACACCCGCACCCCACACCACCCCCTGCCCACCCGCGTGTGTGAGCCCCCGCACGTCACCCGGGCGTGGCACAATCCCCACCCATCACCACCGCCACAGGCCAAGCAGCCTCCGCGACCACCACACAACCAAGGGGAGTCGGGCGTTGTTCCGCACCACCACCGGCTGGGTCGTCTCGCCCACCGACCTCGTCGACACACTGGAGTGCGACCACCGCAGCGCCCTCAAGAGCGCCCTGGCCGCGAACCTGACCGGGGCACCCCGCCCCGAGAAGGTCGACGACCTCATCGCCCGCCACGGCGACCTGCACGAGAAAGCCGAACTCGAACGCCTCACCGCCCTGTTCGGCGACGACCTGATCCGCGTCGAGGAACCCCGACCCGACGACCACTCCCTGGCCCGCGCCGCACACCAGACCGCCCAGGCCATGAACGCCGGCGCCCCCGTCATCTACCAGGCCTCCTTCCACCACCCCCTCACCGACGGTGTGGCCTTCCACGGGCGCGCCGACTTCCTCATCCGCTCCGATGTGGACCCCGCCACCGGCGACCCCCGCTCCCCAGCCCCCACCCCCTTCACCTACGAACCCTGGGACACCAAACTCGCCCGCCGCCCCGGCCCCTCCGCCGTGGTTCAACTAGCCGCCTACGCCCAGGCCGTGGCCGTCCTGCACGGGCGCACCCCCCAGCACATGCACCTGCTCACCGGCGACAGCCGCACCCACACCCTGCCCACCGCCGAGTTCACCCCCATCCTCACCACCATCACCGACCGCCTGCTGGCCCACCTGGCGACCGAACCGGCACTGCCCACCCCCACCTGGGGCCAACCCCGCCCCGCCTGTGAGGGCTGCGGCTACAACACCTGGTGCTCCCAGGGACGCACCGCCGCCCGCCACCTGTCCCTGGTCGCAGGGCTGCGCACCGACCAGGCCGCCAAACTCACCGACGCCGGCCTGACCACCATCGACGCCCTGGCCTGCGCCCCCGACCAGGCCCGCCCCGCCACCCTGCCGCGCCGCTCCTTCGACCAGCTACGCGCCCAGGCCGCCCTGCAGGTGCGCCAGGACACCACCCGCACCCCCGCCAACCCCCAGGGCACCGTCACCGCCGAGGTCTTCGCCCCCGACGGGCTGGCCGCCCTGCCCGCCCCCAGCCCGGGCGATGTCTTCTTCGATATGGAGGGCTACCCCTACCACTCCCGCCAGGGCGAGCGCGGCCTGGAGTACCTGTTCGGCGCCACCACCGAGGACACGAGCGGCCACGAAACCTTCCACGCCTTCTGGGCCCACGACCGCGCCCAGGAGAAAAAGGCCCTGGAGGACTTCGTCGACTTCGCCACCGCACGCATCGACGCCGACGAGAACGCGCACATCTACCACTACGCCTCCTACGAGGTGGACCGGCTCAAGCACCTGAGCTCGGAGTTCGACACCCGCACCGAGCAGGTCGACCGGCTACTGCGGGAGAACCGCCTCATCGACCTGTTCACCGTGGTCAAGAAGAGCCTGCGCGTGTCCCAGCGCTCCTACTCCATCAAGTACCTGGAACCCCTCTACCTGGACACCTCACGCCAGGGCGGGGTGACCACCGCCACCTCCAGCATCGACGCCTACGCCGCCTACCTGGCCGCCCGCGAGGCCAACGACATCCGGGCCGCCGCCCAGGTGCTGGCCGACATCGCCGACTACAACCGCGACGACTGCCGCTCCACCGCACGCCTGCGCGACTGGTTGGAGGACAGGCGCACCGAGCAGGGCATCACCGACCGGCCCCTGATCCAGTTCGAACTCTCCGAGGAGGAGGCCGAGCGCGCCCAACGGCGCGCGGACAAGGCCGCACGCCACGCCGCCCTGACCGAACCCCTCCTGGACCAGGTGCCCCAGGACCCGGCCCAGCGCACCCCCGAGGACCACCCCCGAGCCGCGCTAGCCGCCCTGGTCGGCTACTACCAGCGCGAGAACACCCCGCCCTGGCGCGAACACTTCCAACGCCAGAGCGCACCCCTGACCGACCTGGAGACCGACAGCAACTGCGCGGTGCCCTGGCAGGTCCACGTGGGCGAGTGGGAAGAACCCACCGGCCGGCGCAAGAACGCCCGCCGCGAGGTGGCCATGCGCCTGGACCGCGCCCACCCCAACCCCTTCACCCTGGGCGAGAGCGTGCACCTGCTCCACCCCGGCGCCCCCGGCCAGGGGGCCACCACCCGCCCCGCCAAGGTCACCAAGGCCGAACCCGACTCCCTGACCCTGCTGGAGACCGCAGCCCCCGAGGACGTCTCCTCCCGCGCCCCCGTCGCGGTGCTGCCCGGCTCACCGGTGGACCCCAAACCCAAGGACGGCGCCCTGGAAACGGTCGCCCACACCGCCGTGGCCGAGCTACCCACCTGGCCCCGCCACCCGGGCCTTGACGCCCTGCGCCGCATCCCGCCCCGCCTGAACCCGCCCGGCCCGCTCCCCGAAGCCGCCGAGGGCGACCTGATCGGCGCCGCCATCAGCGCCGTGGACCGCCTGGACCACTCCTACCTGGCCGTCCAAGGCCCACCCGGAGCCGGAAAGACCTACCTGGCCGCCCAGCTCATCACCCACCTGATCAAGGAAGGCCGCAGCGTGGGCGTGTGCTCCACCGGCCACAAGGCCGTGGAGAACGTCATGAGCGCCGCCCTGCGCGCCGCCGGGCAGCAAGGCCTGAACGTGGCCGCCGCCAAACGCCCCCGCGGCGGCAAGAAGGACCCCGACGCCCCCTGGTACCAGCCCTCCAGCCAACAGGTCCTGGCCAACTGGCGCACCAAGAACGCCGCCCAGGGACAGCCCGTACTGATCGGCGGCACCGCCTGGGGCATGTCCGGCGCCGACACCATCGCCGACCCCCTGGACGTGATGATCATCGACGAGGCCGGACAGTTCGCCCTGGCCGACACCCTGGCCGTGTCCGCCTCGGCCCACAACCTCGTCCTGCTCGGCGACCCCCAACAACTGCCCCAGGTCGTCCAGGGCGTGCACTCCGAGGGCGCCGACGCCTCGGCCCTGCAACACCTGATGGGCCAAGCAGCCATCATCGACCCCGCCCTGGGCTACTTCCTGGACCAGACCCGGCGCATGCACCCTGCCGTGTGCGCCCCGGTCTCGGCCCTGTCCTACCAGGGCCGCCTGCAAGCCCACCCCTCCACCGCCCACCGCACCCTGTCCACCCTGACCCCGGGCGTGTACACCGACCCCGTCCACCACAGCGGCCGCACCACCCACAGCCCCGAGGAGGTCGAGCAGGTGGTGGCCGCGGCCCGCCGCCTGGTCGCCGAACACCTCACCACCGACCCCGAACAGGGCCCGCGCCCGCTGACCGGCCAGGACATCCTGGTGGTGGCCCCCTACAACCTGCAGGTGCGCACCCTGCGCCAGGCCCTGGCCCGCGCCCAGCAGGACACCCCCGCCCTGGAGGGGGTACGGGTGGGCACCGTGGACAAATTCCAGGGCCAGGAAGCAGCCGCCGTCATCTGCTCCATGACCACCTCCAACGCCGCCGAGACCAGCCGCGGCCCCTCCTTCGTCCTGGACCGCAACCGCCTCAACGTCGCCCTCTCCCGCGCCCAACTCCTAGCCCTGGTGGTGCACTCACCCGACCTGCTCACCACCGCCCCGCGCACCATCGACGAACTCCGCCTGCTGGCCTCCTTCACCGGGCTGGTCAGCTCCGCCCGGCCCTGGCCCGACCACTGACCCGAGCACGGGCAACCACGCCTGGCCCACCCCCTCCCAGGGTTTCGGACACCTCCCAGGTGGAGTACGTTTTAGGGAGCACCAAACGCCCGACCGCGAGCGCCCGCGCGCCTTTCGCGAGCGGGCTGTGCCCTGCCCCACAAGGCCCGCCCCGCACCCGAAGAGCGGGGCCAGGCCGCCCTGGTCCGCCACCCGTTCTCGAAAGGCACCACGGCCCCCGTGTCTGAACGTCCCTCCCCGCCCGGCGGTGGCCGCAACACCCGCCACCCCACCGGAATCCGTGTCGTCGTCGCCATCCTGGCCCTGTTCGCCCTGGTCCTGGGCCCCCTCGGTTACCTGATGGGGATCGACGCCGACTCCCATGCCGGCTCGGCCGCCGAATGGTTCACCCTGGCCTTCGGCGCTGCCGTGGGCATCCCCTTCCTGGCCGCGGCCGTGGCCACCGTGGCGGGCGACCGCAAGGCCGCCCTGTGGGCGCTGGCCCTGCTGGTCTGGCCCGTGGTGTTCGTGGTGGTCATCCACCTGTTCGGGCTGGCCGGGTAGGCTCCCGGGCGTGTCACCCAAGAAACGCAACCGCCGCAAACCCCAGCAGGGGACCCCAAGGCCCGCTCCGGGCGCCGAGCACCAGGGCGACCCCCCGCAGGCGGGCCGCCTCGAACCCGGGCAGACACCGAAGAAACGGCCGGTGAGCCGTACCCCGGTCGCCCTCACCGAACCGCCCGACCGGCGCGTCACCGTGCTGTGGGTGACCCTGTGGGTGCTGTGGGCCCTGGGGAGCCCGCTGGCGCTGACCGCCCTGCTCTTCACCGCGCTCAACGCCTTCGAGATGGCCGCCGACCCGGCCATCATGGAGCCGGGCGCGATGGTCGACCCGGCCCTGCTCGCCGAACAGCAGGCCGAGGCCGTGCGCGCCATCGGCACCGCCCTGGTCTGGTTCCTGATCATGGCCTGGCTCGTCCCGGCCGTGGGCGCCGTCACCGCCGCCGTGCTCCGCCGCAAGATGGCCGCGATCGCCTTCACCGTGGCCCTGGCCCTGTCGGTGGGACTACTGCTCCTGGTGGTGCCACCCGTGGAACTGTGGGAAGCGCTCAGCGCCCACCTGCTCGGTACCGTCGCACCCGCCCCGGACTGATCCGGCCGCTCCGACCGCAGCCGCGGCACGCAACCCGCACCGGACACCGGTACCGCACAGCACCTGCGGGGCCGCACCAGAGCCCACCCGAGTACGCCCCGCCCGCCCCGCCTGCCACTCGCGGGCGCGGGCACCGGTCACAATGGAACCCGTGGACACCACCGACCCCGACGACCCCGCAGCGCCCCGGGCCCAGCTCGCCCTGCCCGCACCCGTACGCGCCCGCCTGGAGCACCTGGATCACAGCGTGCTCGTGGACACCCGCGCCCTGGCCAGGGTCCGCGAACGCTTCGACACCGAGCAGGCCCAGACCCTGGGCCGATTCTTGACCAACGCCCAGTCACCGGCGACCCTGCGCGCCTACCGCGCCGACTGGACCTCCTTCAGCGCCTGGTGCCTGAGCGAGGAGCGCACCTCCCTGCCGGCCGACGCGGTGGACGTAGCCGTCTACCTGGCCGCCTGCGCCGAACAGCGCACCGAGGACGGCGCCCGCTGGGCCCTGTCCCCGGCCACCCTCAAACGCCGGGCGGCGGCGATCGCCGCGGTCCACGGCGCCCACGGCCTGGACTCGCCCACCCGCGCCGAGGTGGTACGTATGACCCTGCGCGGCATCGCGCGCACCCGCAAGGCACGCCCGCACCGCAAGGCCCCTGTGGTACTCAGCACACTGGAGACGCTGCTCGCGGTGCGCCCGGCCGAGGGGTACCCCGGGGGAGTGGCCCGCAGGCGCGACGCCCTGCTGCTGCTGACCGGGTTCGCCGGGGCGCTGCGCCGCTCGGAACTGGCGGGGCTCAGCTTCGACGACCTTCAGCTGCGGATCGACCCCGACTCCGGAGCGCCTACCCTGGTGATCTCACTGTGGGCCACCAAAACCGACCAGGAGGGGCGGGCCAACCACCGGGTGGCCCTGCCACGCGGCCGCCACCGCGCCACCTGCCCGGTGTGCGCCCTGGCCGACTGGTCGCAGCTGGTGGTGGTGCACCGCGACGGGGGAGCGGGAGCGGTGCGCGAGTGGTTGCAGAACCTGCCCGCGCCCGAGGCCGCACCCGCGCACTCCTGCCAAAGCCTGGGGCGCCTGGAGCTGTCAGATGGAACCGGACGCCCCCTGCTACCGGGGGTGGACCGGCACGGACGCCTGGCCGAGCGCCCCATGTCCGCCAAGGCCGTGGGGGACCTGGTCAAACGCTACGCACAGCGGGCCGGGCTGGACCCCAAGGACTTCGGCGGGCACTCGCTGCGCGCCGGTTTCGCCACCCAGGCCGCCCTGGGCGGGGCCACCGACCGCGAGATCATGCGCCAGGGCAGATGGACCAACGCCCAGACCGTCCACGACTACATCCGCACCGCCAACCCCCTGGAGGACAACGCGGTCACCCGACTGGGGCTGTGAGCCCCCGCCAGGGGAGGTGGTCCGGCAACTCACCGGCAACCGCCCCATCTCGAATCACCAACAAACACACCAGTAACACCTGATACAGCCAGTTAAAGTGCGATCCTTCCCTGATGAGACATTAGGTTGGTTGCGTGAGAAAGGGGACGGACCCATGGTCGACGAGTTTCGCGCGGCTTTCCAAGAACTGATCGACGCCTCCGTCGCCACGGACCCCCAACAGTTCCCACCAGCCGTCCACAAGGTCTACCTCCTGGCCTCCCAGATCCCCGCCTCCGAACGGGAACTGGCCCTGGAGGCCCTCACCCCCCTGCTCTCCGGAGACCACGCCGCCCCCGGCATCATCGCCGACCTGTCCGTGGTCGCCGGCGCCCTAGTCGAAATGGGCACCGACCCCGGCCCCGCCGGCATCGAGACCCTGCACCGCCTACGCACCATGGGCAAGGGCGCCATCGTCTTCGTCCGCGCCTGGGAACGCACCGGCGGCGGCACCCCGCCCGACCCCGACGCCGTCACCGCCGACGCCGAAGCGCGCGTGGCCGCCGACCTGGGCCCCGACGCCCCAGCCGCCACCATGTGCTGGTGGACCATCCGCCGCCACGGCCTGGCCGCCCGCACCATGCTCAGCGAATCCAGCGTGCGCGCCCACATCCGCCGCGACCCCTCCCTGCACGCCGAACTCGTGGCCATCGCCAACCAGCTCAGCGACCTGCTCACCGAGTTCGACGAGGTCCGCGCCCTGCTACGCATGGCCGAGGCCACCTCGGCCCTGGTCATGGACCGCGCCTCCAGCCGCGCCTTCCGGGTGCTCTTCGACGGCATCGGCGACAACTTCCAGCTGCACACCCTGCTGGCCGACGCCCTCATCGGCCCCAACGGCCAGGGCCTGAGCGGCGAGGCACCCGACCCGCGCTGGACCGCCTCCTTCCGCGACGGCCCCGTGGACCCCACCGCCCAAACCGTGTGGGGCTGGTGGAACATGGTCGCCCACGACGGCTCCTGGGTGTGGAACGAGGGCGTGCCCGCCGAGATCCCCACCGTCGACGGCGAACACGTCCTGGTCCTGG
The DNA here is from genome assembly GCF_014201115.1 of Nocardiopsis metallicus. Classification (GTDB taxonomy): domain Bacteria; phylum Actinomycetota; class Actinomycetes; order Streptosporangiales; family Streptosporangiaceae; genus Nocardiopsis; species Nocardiopsis metallicus. The sequence goes on along the minus strand of NZ_JACHDO010000001.1, from coordinate 1,599,996 downwards.
ACGAACAGCCCTACCCCCGCTCCTGGACCGCTGGCCGACGCCACATGCACGTGCGCGGCTGGCTGGAAGTGGAATCCGAACTCAGCCGCGAGGAAGCCGAGCTGTGGTGGAAGCGGGTGGCCCCGGCCGAGCCCGCCATCCCCGACCCCGAGGACCACACGCCCCTGCCCGAACCGGTGGTGCTCCAGCCCCCCGGACCGGCCCCCGACGCCCAGCGCGTGCGCGGCTTCCTACCCGAGGCCAAGGCCCAGGCCGCGCAGGACCCCCAGAGCGCGAGCGAGGCGGCAGGCCCGGCACCGGCGACACCCGAGGCCCTCAACCCTGATGCGGTCAGCTCCGCCACGGCGGGTTCCGCCCAGGCCAGCGCCGAGCACGCTGAGGACCAGGCACCGCTCCAGACTCCACAACCCCTTGTCGAGCCGCCCGCGGCCGAGCAGACCCCCGCGCCCGAAGGGGCCGGGGACGCCCCACCCCAGCCCGAGCCCGAGCCCGACATCGCGGCGCCTGCCCCGGTCACCACCGGCCCCGAGTTCACGTTCGAGGACCGCGCCCGCCCCCAGAACCCCTTCGAAGCCGCTCACGAGACCGGTGGGCAGCCAGGCGACGGACTGACCGCCCAGATCCCCGTGGTGGCCGATACCGAACCGGACCCTGACACCGCAGAGGCCGAGGAACCCGAAGGGCCCGAAGGCCCCGACCCCGAGGACACCGGCGCTCAGGCCCCGCCCGCCGCCAACCCGAACACGACCTCCACCGGGCTGCCGCGGATGCCGCGCGGGGTCTCCCAGAGCTCGGCCTGGGGCCCCACCTGGCGCTGAGCCCAGCACCACGGGCACCCGCACCTCACAGGTGAGGGGCCCGGGAGCAGTTCACGGTGCTGTGGCGGATCCGCGGCGTTGGGGCCCGGAGAAGTGACGGTCCCGGTCTCCCCAGGCCCGCGGGGATCGGGGCGGGTGTCGCGGCCGGTCATGCGTGCTGGCGAACACCACCAGCGGCCCGGCCGGGCCCCTGGGCCCGGTTTCGGCCCTCTTTTCGAAGATGATCTTGCTACCAGGGGCAAGTTCGGTGCCGAACTTGCCCCTGGTAGCAAGATCACCGGGGGTGAGGGGGGGTTTGGAAGCAGCGGACACCCCCAGGTGTGGGTGACGGACACCCCGGCTGGCCCGGGGCCAGGGCCCCAGCGCTGAACTCCACCCTCGCCACCGGCTGGTCCGATGGCACGCGTGACCGGCCGCGACACGCGACCCGGTCCCCGCGCAGGTGAGGAGCCCGCTGCCGTCGCTGCCGCTTTCCCGTCCGGGGTAGTGAGCGGCCGCGACACGGCCAGCCGCTGGGCACCGGGCTGGGGAGGGCACCGGCCGAAGTCCGGGGCAGTTACCGTTGCCGTTGGTAGTTACCGTTGGGCCCCTTTGGGGGCCCGTTGGCCACCCCGGATCGCACCTGTCCCGTTTCCCGACAGCCGCCCACCACCGTCGCAGCGAAGCGGGTCAAGAAGGTGGAGCGCCCCACCGCAGCACCGCAGTTCACCCCCGGGCCCCTCGCCTGTGAGGCGGGATCAGTGGTCATCCTCCAGCCGGTGACGCGGCTCGTGGTGGGCCGGGACCGGCTCGGCCCGGGTGGAGCTGCGGGGACGGGCCCCGCCCTCATCGTCCTCGTCGTAGAGGCCGTCGAAGTAGTCCTCATCCGTAGGGCCCTCCTCCTCACGGACCCAGCGGGTGCCCACGAACAAGGGGGCCAACAGCACCAGCGTCAGGGGCACGAACACACCCAGGGGCAACAGCGTCAGGGCGCCCTCCGTCCCGGGCAGGACCGGCAACCGCTCCAACAGGTGCATACGAACCAGAGCGGTCCCACTCGCCCCGCCCAGAACCAGCGCGGCGGCGAAGGGCAGCATCGGGGTCATCCGCGGCGGAACCGTGACCAGGGCCACCAACAGGCCCAGGCCCACCAGGCCGGCCAGCGCCACCGGGCCGCTGCCCTGCAGCACACTCGTACCAGCCGCGTGCAGGCCCCGCAGGTGAGCGAACGCCCAGCCGGTCACCAGTAGCAGCATTGGACCCAGGATCAGGCCCGACAGGAAGCCGACAACATGTCGCACGGGGGTGCTCCTCTCAGGGGTTGCGCAGAACCTTAGCGACAAAAACCAAGATCAGCACTATGAGCCCCACATCGGCCATCTCGGACACCAGTGTGCGGCACGCCCGCACCACCCGCCTGGCAAACCCCCGGAACCGCACTAGGCTGCCCAGCGTGAGCCAACCAGAACACGACCCCGAGGTCATCGAACTCGCCACCCGCCTGTTCGGCCACGCCCGCGCAGGCCACGCCCCGAAACTGGCCCCCTATCTCCAGGCAGGGCTGCCCGCCAACCTGGCCAACGACCACGGCGACACCCTGCTGATGCTGGCCGCCTACCACGGCCACCTGCCCGTGGTGGAACTGTTGCTGGAGCACGGCGCCGACCCCGACCGGCTCAACGACCGCGGCCAGTCACCCCTGGCCGGGGCGGTCTTCAAGGGCGAGGACGAGATCGTGCGGGCCCTGGTGCGAGCAGGCGCCGACCCCGACACAGGCACCCCCTCGGCGCGCGAGAGCGCCCGCATGTTCGGCCAGCGGGAGCTGTTGGAGCTGTTCGGCAACGACGTGCCCGCCAGGCGCGCGCACCGCGACCCTGAACCGGGCGCCTGAAAGGTCACCGGACTCGCGTTGAACGCACCGTGGCGCCGCCCCCGGGTGGGGGACGGCGCCACGGGTGTCCGTCAGGGCTCTGGGAGGTGTTTCCTCCCCTGGCTGTGGGAGCCCTTGGTTGTGGGAGCCCCTGGTGGGGGAGCGGCCCCGGTGGGTGGGGCCGGGGGGTGTTGCCCTAGCGGTCGGGGGAGTGCCCGGCCCCCTCACCGTCCGGGCCGCCGCTGTGGCCACCGTCGGCGGCCGGGGCCGCCACGGCTGCGGCCCCGGTTCCGGCGATGCGGTCCAGTTCCTCGGGGGTGGCCCGACCCTCCACACCCAGCACGTGGCGGCTGGGCCTGGTGGATCCGAACAGGCGGCGTGCCTCGTAGGCCAGCACCGCGATCACGATGGAGGCGATGGTCGCCCACAGGGCCTGGCGGTGTTCGGGCAGGGTGGCCATGGCCAGGAAGATCGCCGCCAGCCCCAGCAGAGTGGCCCAGGTCAGGTAGGGGAAGCCCCACATGCGCAGGGTGATCCGCTCGGGGGCGTTGCGGCGCACCCGGGAGCCCACCACCAGCTGCGAGGCGCAGATGGTCAAGAACAACACCAGCAGGATCGCGCCGATGGAGGCGACCAGGAACGGGAAGACCTGGCCGGGGAAGAGGTAGTCGGCGACCACCGCGGCGTAGCCGACCACGGTGCCCAGCAAGATGGCGCGCACCGGCACCCCGCGCCGGTTGGTGCCCTTGAGCACGCGCGGGGCGTCGCCCTGGCGGGTGAGCATGAACAGCATCCGCGAGGAGGTGTACATGGCGGCGTTGAGCACGCTCAGCACCGCGATCAGGACCACGATCTCCATGATCAGTGCGGCACCGGGGATACCCACGGTCTCCATGACCACCACGAAGGGGCTGCGGTTGAGCTCGGTGGAGTTCCACGGCACGACCATGACCACGACCAGGATGGAGGCGACGTAGAACAGGCCGATGCGCCACAGGACGTTGGTGATGGCCGAGGCCACCCCGCGCTCGGGTTCAGCGCTCTCACCGGCGGCGATGGTGATGATCTCCACGCCGCCGAAGGCGAACAGGACGACCACGGTGGCGCCCAGGACCGCGATCCATCCGTTGGGGGCGAACCCGCCCAGCTCCCACAGGTTGGTGACCGTGGAGCCATCGGAACCGGCCCACAGGCCGAAGGCGTACAGGCCGCCCACCAGCAGGAAGGCCACGATGGTGGCGACCTTGACCAGGGAGAACAGGGATTCGGTCTCAGCGAAGACCTTGACCGAGATCAGGTTGGCCACGGTCATGGTCAAGAGCACGGTCAATGCCAGGGCCCAGCCGGGCACATCCACCCACTGGCTCAGGATGGCGGCTCCGGCCACCGACTCCGCGGCCACCAGGACCGCGTACATCCACCAGTAGACCCAGCCGATGGTGAACCCGGCCCGGGGCCCGAACGCCAGGCGGGCGTAGTCGGAGAAGGAGCCTCCGGCCGGAACCGACACGACCATCTCGCCCAGAGCCCGCAGTGTCAAGAAGACCAGGGCTCCAGCCAACGCGTAGGAGAGAACCGCCGCGGGTCCCGCGGTCTGGATCACCGCGCCTGAGCCGATGAACAGCCCGGCGCCCACCGATCCGCCGATCGCGATCAGTGCCATGTGTCGGCGGCGTAGCGAGTGTGCCAGCCCCGACCCGTTTTCTGTTGGGGTCGTCTCTTCGGACGACGTTTCACTGCGTGTCACGGGCCCCACCATAGGACGAAAGGTTCATCACATTTTTCACTGGCCCCAGCAAAAAGCCCATGAACCTACGAATGTGAGCTAGGTCATCCACCACACCCGGGGGCAGAAAACACCATGAAAACCCCAAGTGTGTGTCGCGCCTGGTGCAACACCACACCACCCCCACCCCATCCCCAAGGTGACCAAACCCATCCGCCGCCACGCCCTCCCACCCCAGGGGGAGGCGCACACCCACCCGCCCGTGCCACGATCCACCCATGCGCCACCTCACCACCCCCCTGACCAGAACACTCCACCCCCTGGTCAGCGCCCACACCTACCAACGCTGGGCCTACCTGATCATCGGCGGCGCACTCCTGATCCCCTACCTCATGGCCGCCCTGGTCCTGAGCACCCTGCTCACCAGCCCCAACCCCACCACCGCAGCCCAAGCCACCGCCGACCCCACCCTCTGGGCCCTGACCCTGCTCATCGGCACCACCCTCATCACCGCCACCGCCCTGATCACCGCCACCCGCACCGGCCAACTCCACCTGGCCCGCGCCCTCCTCACCCCCCTGGACCCCACCCCCACCACCAGCCGATGGCGCACCACCGTCTGGCTCCACCTCCACCTGACCCTGGGCATGGCCGCCTGCCTGGCCACCATGGTCGCCCTCACCGAAGCCGCCCTGTTGGCCATCGCACCCCTGGCCCCCCAACCCCACCCCATCGCCCAAGGCCCCTTCACCCTCTTCGGCTACGGCCACCTCACCCACCCCCTGTGGGGCCCACCCCTAGCCCTGACCTGGGTCCTCGCCCTGATCTACACCATCGCCCTGACCGGCCACCTACTCACCAAAGCAGCACCCCACCTCCTCGGCCCCACCCCCACCGACCGCCTGGCCGCCGCCCACACCCACGCCCACCGCCTGGCCGAACGCAACCGCCTGGCCCGCGAACTCCACGACTCCCTGGGCCACGCCCTGTCCGTGGTCACCCTCCAAGCCGCCACCGCCGCCCGCCTGATCGACACCAACCCCGACTTCGCCCGCCAAGCCCTGACCCACATCGCCGACACCGCACGCACCGCCACCGCCGACCTCGACCACGCCCTGGGACTCCTACGCCAAGACACCCCCACCCCCACCGCACCCCCACCCGACCTGGGCGACCTCACCCACCTGACCCAAGCCACCCAACACACCGGCACCGACCTGACCTGCCACATCCACGGCGACGCAACCCGAGTACCCGCCCTGCTCTCACGCGAGACCTACCGCATCGCCCAAGAAGCCCTCACCAACGCCCTACGCCACGCACCCCACCAACCCCTCACCCTCACCCTGCACACCACCCCCGGGCAACTCACCCTCACCATCACCAACCCCCTCCCACCCCGCACCACCAAACCCCACCGGCGCCGCCGCACCGGCGGCCGCGGCATCCAGGGCATGCAAGAGCGCGCCCACCTGATCGGCGGCACCCTCACCACCCGCCCCACCACCACCCACTTCCACACCACACTCCACCTGACCTGGAAAGAGACCCCGTGATCAGGATCAACCTCGTCGACGACGAAGCCCTCATCCGCGCCGGCCTAGCCGCCCTCATCAACGCCGAAGACGACATGCAAGTCACCGGACAAGCAGCAGACGGCGCCGACGTACCCGACCTGGTCCGCCGCACCCGCCCCGACCTGATCCTCATGGACGTGCGCATGCCCGGCCTGGACGGCATCCAAGCCACCCACACCCTCCAACGCTCACCCCATCCACCCCGCGTCATCGTCGTCACCACCTTCGACAACGACGACTACGTCTGGGGCGCACTCCGCGCCGGAGCCCACGGCTTCCTCCTCAAACGCACCCCACCCGAAAACATCCTGGCCGCCATCCGCCTGGTCCACCGCGGCGACACCCTGCTCTTCCCCACAGCCCTACGCACCATGGCCGCCACCCAACCCACCCAACCCACCCCCGCCGCCCAAGCCGTGGCCACCCTCACCGAACGCGAAGCCCAAACCCTCACCCTCATCGCCCAAGGCCTAACCAACGCCGAAATCGCCACCCACCTGCACCTGGGCCTCCAAACCGTCAAAACCCACGTGTCCAACACCCTCACCAAACTCGGTGTCCGCGACCGCACCCAAGCCGTCATCGCCGCCTACGACTCCGGCCTCATCCGCCCCGGCAACCCCCACCACCCCTCCTGAAAACCACGACACACCCACCAAAGCACCAACACACAGCAACCACACTGTTACGTTCAGCACTCAAAGGCGGTTCAGACCAGCACATCCGGGGGAGAACACCATGTCCACCGCGCCCACAGCCATCGACCTCGACCTCATCCGCACCCTCTACCGCACCCACCGAGACGACCTGGCCAAAGTGCGCGACCAACAACGCAGGCTCCACGCCGACGCCGACCCCGCCATGACCCCCCAACTCGACGACCTCGAAGCCGAGATCACCTACTTGCTCCTACGCCACCACCAACCCGCCAACGTCGTCGAAATCGGCACCTACTACGGCTGGTCCACCTCCTGGATCCTCTCCGCCCTCCGCGACAACGGCACCGGCCACCTCCACTCCTTCGACATCGTCGACCACGCCACCACCCACGTCCCCGAACACCTGGCCGCCGACCGCTGGACCTTCACCAAAGGCGACGTCCGCGCCAAGATCACCCACATCCCCACCGACACCGACTACCTGTTCATCGACGCCGCCCACAACGGCTGGTTCGCCCGCTGGTACATCCACCACCTGCTGCCCACCCTGCCCGCCCACATCCCCGTCAGCGTCCACGACGTCTTCCACCAGCGCTACGCCCTGCCCTTCACCGAAGGAGCCGTGGTCCTCAAGTGGCTGACCAACAACACCACCGACTACTTCACCGCCTCAGCCGCCCGCGCACCCCACCACCACCAAGCCCTGAACGACCTCAAAACCGAACTCGGCCTGGACACCCCCGTACGCACCTCCCCCCACAACCCCATGATCTTCTTCCGCCTGCCCGAACGCCCCCGCCCCGGACAGGCCATCGCCGCCCCACCCCGCCCCCGCACCCACACCGACGACCCCACCCACCAACCCTGAACCCCACCCACCACAAAAAAAGGGGGCGGCGGGCCCCACGGCCCACCGCCCCCTCATCGTCCATCCGCCCCCGCATGCCCCAGGCACCGACCGGTCAGGGCCCCTCAGGATCCACCGTGGCCACCGAGTCCACCCCGGCCGCCACCTCATCCTCCACATCCGAGGGCGGCGAATCCACCACACCCGGCACCTGAGCGCCCGGCTCCAACCCGGCCCTCGCCTCACGCACCCCCACCACGTCAGCCGCGTCGGAGACGATCCGCGAGAAGTTCACCGGCTGGTCCAGACTCACCATGTGCCCGGCCCGCGGCACATTCACCAACCGCCCCTCAGCACACGCGTCAAAGAACGCCTTCTCATGGATCCGAAAGTGGTCCCGCGCCCCGTTGATCAACCACACCGGCCCCGGATAGGCCGACAACGCCGACAACGCATCGATCGTGGCCAGCTCATCGATCACCGCCGTCGCCGACTCCACCGCCAACCCGCCATCAACCACCGCGTCAGCCGCACCATCACGCAACGTCAACCGGTGAAAACGCTCATTGACGGCCGCACCCTTGTCCGGCAACCGCTCCATCAACACCGACGGGATCCGGTACACCTGCGCCAACGACTGGTCGGGCTGAGCCGTGCAACTGGCCGCCACCAGCCCCGCGATCCGCCCCGGGGCCGCACCGGCCGCCGCGATCGAGACCAGACCACCCATGCTCAACCCCACCAACAGGGCCCGCCCACCCACCGAGTCGATGGCCTCCAGCACGGTATCCACCGCGCGCCCCACCGAGAACTCCTCACCCCGACGCGACCCGTGCGCGGGAAGGTCAGGGGCCACCACCGTGCGCCCCTGCGCCTCCAAGAACTCCACCTGCGGCCGCCACATACTCGACGAGGACCGCAACCCGTGAGCCAAAACGATCGGAACACCCATGACCTGCCCCCTACTTCCCGATCCCGTAGGCCACCGTCACCGGGGCGTGGTCGGACCAACGCCCCTCACGGCTGGGATAACGCTCCACCCCACCCGACAGCGCCCGCCCCGCCAACCCAGGCGTGGCCACCTGGTAGTCGATACGCCAACCCGTGTCGTTGTCGAAGGCCTTACCCCGGTAGGACCACCACGAGTACGGGCCCTCCTGGTCCGGAAACAGCGAACGCACCACGTCCACATACCCCGCCTCATCGAAGACCCGCGACAACCACGCACGCTCCTCGGGCAAAAACCCCGAGTTCTTCTTGTTACCGCGCCAGTTCTTCAGATCCGCCTCGGTGTGCGCGATATTCCAGTCCCCGCACACCACCAGAGACCGCCCCCGCTCCTCCACCTGAGCGCGCCGCTTGACCAGATAGGGCAAGAACGCCTCCATGAAGCGCTCCTTCTCCTCCTGACGCGGAGTGCCCACCTCACCCGAGGGCAGGTACAGGCTGGCCACCGTCACCTCACCGAAGTCCGCCTCCACATACCGGCCCGCGTCCGCGAACTCCTGCTCACCGAACCCGATCCGCACCTCATCCGGCTCAGCACGCGCATAGATCGCCACCCCCGCACGCCCCTTCGCCTGCGCCGGACACAACACCACATGCCACCCCTGGGGTGCGAGCACCTCCGCGGAAAGCTGATCAGGCTCAGCGCGCGTCTCCTGCAAACACACCACGTCCGCCTCCGTGGACGACAACCAGGAAACGAACCCCGGCTCCTTCTTCGCGGCCGCCCGCAACCCGTTGACGTTGACGCTGGACACTACAAAACTCGACTGGTTCACGCCCCTCAGCGTAACCACCACAGCACCCACACCAACCCCCAGCCGCCGCTCACCCCCGCTCACCCACCACCCTGGCCCGCCGACCCCTCACCACCCACACCATCAGCCGCCAGACGCCGCAACACCCCATAGGTCCGATTCGACGAAGCCGCCTCCCGCTGCGCCCTGGCCGTCACCTCGATATAGGCCTGCGACGACGTCACCGACGAATGCCCCAACAAATGCATGATCTCGGTGACCGAAGCACCATCCTCCGCCAACCGCGTGGCAAACGTGTGCCGCAACGCGTGCACCAACGTCCCCCGCGCCACCCGGTCATTGACCCCCGCATACCGGTAACACTGCTTCACCAGATACTGCAACCCACCCCGACGCAACCCCTCACCCCGGTTGTCCACCAACAACGGATCCGCACCCCGCACCGGCGCGTCAAAACGCACCCGACGCGAAGCCAGATACGCCTCCAACAAAGCCTCCAACGGCACCTCGATCGGCAAGACCCGCTCACCACCGCCCTTACCCACCACCCGAATCCGCCGCTCCCCGGGCCGCCCACCCAACGACTCCACCCGCAACGACAACATCTCCGCCGACCGCATCCCCGTCAACAACGCCAACGCCAACACCGCAAGATCGCGCTCGGGCCACGGATCCCGCGCCCGCCGCGCCCCCCGCGCCAACGCCTCCAACAACCGCTCAGGAGTGTCCTCACCCATCAACGGCTTGGGACCCGAAGGCTTCACCCGCGGACGCGGCACCGCCGACATCGGATTACCGGCCACCACCCGCTCCGAGACCCAGAACGCGAAAAACCCGTTCCACGTCGACCAGGCCCGCAACACACTGGAAGCCGCCCGCTCCTCAGCGAACTCCGCGAACGCCTCCCGCAACACCCCCGCCTCCAACTCACCCAACCCCACCCCGGCAGGCTCACGCCCCAACACCTGGCCCACACACCCCAAAACCCCCACCAGGTCACGCCGATAGGCCGCCACCGTGTGCGGCGACGGCTTAGCCGCCCGCCTGGCCACCAGATACCGCTCGATCGCCTGCTCCACCGACACACCATCACCACTCATACCCCCAGCATTCCCGATCCCGGCCCCCACCGCGCGCACCCGGGCACATCGAAAGGCTCACCAGAACAGCGGGGGAGCGGCCCACACTCGAAAACACCGAAAAATCCCACCCCAGGCGCTAACGTGCGCCCATGACCCTGCTCATCGTCGGCGCCACCGGCCTACTCGGCACCGAACTCCTGCGCCACACCACCGCCCCCACACACCCAACGCCCACGCCCCGCAGGAACACCCCACCCGACCCCCGACCCCACAAAAAAAAGGGGGGCGCCACCCCCTCGGGCAGCACCCCCAGGCACCGGATCCACCAACGACAGACCCCGGACCCTACCGCTCCCCGGACAACACCGACCGCACCCCCCGGGCGATCTCCACGTCCTCACGCGCCCGCACCACCACGGTGCGCACCCGCGCCCCCGCAGCCGTGATCTCACCCTCACCCTCAAGACCCTCGTTCAACGCCTCGTCCACCCCCACACCCAAGAACCCCAACCCGTCCGCCGCCCGCCCCCTGATCTGCGCCGAACCCTCACCCACCCCACCGGTGAACACCAACGCCTCCACCCCACCCAAGGACGCCACCATCGACGCCGTCAACGCCCGCAACCGGTGCAGATAAACCCCCACCGCCACCCGGGCCACCTCATCACCGGCAGCCTCACGCTCGAGCACCGTGCGCATGTCCGCCGACCCGGCCAACCCCAACAACCCCGAATCGTGCTCCAACGACCACCCCACATCGGCCATCGCCACCCCCGCGTGCTCGTGCACCCACAGCACCAACCCCGGATCCACACTCCCCGAACGGGTAGCCATCACCAACCCCTCCAAGGGGGTGAACCCCATCGTGGTGTCCACCGACCGCCCACCCAGCACCGCCGACAACGACGCCCCCGCACCCAGATGCGCCACCACCACCCGCTCCGCCCCCGTCCATTGCCCAGCCCTACGCGAGGCATAGGCGTGCGAAAGCCCGTGAAACCCATACCGGCGCACCCCGAACTCCTCACGCCAACGCGCGGGCACCGCGTAGGTGGAGGCCTCCACCGGCATCCGGGCGTGGAAGGCGGTGTCAAAGCACGCCACCGCGGGCACCCGCGGCAGCGCCTGCTCCAACGCCTCGATGCCCGCCAACGACTTGGGCTGGTGCAAGGGCGCCAAACCGCCCAGGGCCCGCAGCCGCCCCACCACGAAGGCGTCCAACCGCACCGGCTCCACGAACTCCCGACCCCCGTGCACCACCCGGTGCCCCACCGCGTCCACGGCCGGGAACCGGCCCAGCGCCTCCTCCAGGGCAGAGCGCTCCCACACATCACGCTCCACCGGGATGTTGCACTCGTCCAGCACCGCGTCATCAGGATCGAGCACACTCAGCTTCAGACTGCTCGAGCCCGCGTTGACCACCAGAACCCGCATCAGTAGGGCCACACCCACTCACGTACCGACGCGGGGTCCTCACCGAACTCCCGCGTGTGGGCCCGGTGCCGCGACCGCTCGTCCACCATCCGCTGCCGCACGTGCGCCGCCCGCTGCGCCAACCCCGGCACCCGGTCGATCACGTCGATCACCAGATGGAACCGGTCCAGGTCGTTCAACATCACCATGTCGAACGGCGTGGTCGTGGTCCCCTTCTCCTTGAACCCCCGAACGTGCAGGTTCTCATGGCCCCTGCGCCGATACGTCAACCGGTGCACCAGCCACGGGTACCCGTGGAAAGCGAAGATCACCGGCCTGTCGGTGGTGAACAACGCCTCGTACTCGGCGTCGGGCAGCCCGTGCGGATGCTCACCGGCCGGCTGCAACCGCATCAGGTCCACCACGTTCACCACCCGCACCCCCAGCTCGGGAAAGAACTGCCGCAACAGGTCAGCGGCGGCCACCGTCTCCAACGTGGGCACATCACCCGCACACGCCAACACCACGTCCGGATCGGCCCCGCCCCCGGTACTGGCCCACTCCCAGATCCCGATCCCACGCGTACAGTGCGCCACCGCCTCATCCATCGACAGGTAGTCCAGAGCGGGCTGCTTGCCAGCCACCACCACGTTCACGTAATCACGCGAACGCAGACAGTGGTCGGCCACCGACAGCAACGAGTTCGCGTCCGGCGGCAGGTACACCCGCACCAGCTCCGCGGGCTTGTTCATCACCACATCCAGGAACCCCGGATCCTGGTGCGTGAACCCGTTGTGGTCCTGACGCCACACATGCGAGGACAACACATAGTTCAGCGACGCGATCGGCCACCTCCACGCCAGGTGACGGCTCACCTTCAACCACTTGGCGTGCTGGTTGAACATCGCGTCCACGATGTGCACGAACGCCTCATAGCTGTTGAACACCCCGTGCCGCCCGGTCAGCAGATACCCCTCCAACCACCCCTGGCACAGGTGCTCACTGAGCACCTCCATCACCTGACCGTGCCGACCCAGGTGCTCGTCAGTGGACAGCACCTCCTCCTGCCACACCTTGTCCGTTGCCTCATACACCTCCGAAAACCGGTTCGAAGCCGTCTCGTCAGGGCCCATGATCCGGAAATTGTCCGGGTTGGAACGCACCACATCACGCAGGAAACACCCCAGCACCCGTGTGGCCTGACTGGTGTGCGTCCCGTGCCCGTCGAACTCCACCGCGTAGCGCCGAAAATCAGGCAACACCAGGTCCCGCAACAACACACCACCGTTGGCGTGCGGGTTCGCACCCATCCGCCGCTCACCCTCGGGCGCCAACGCCACCAGCTCCGCCACCGGCGCACCCGAGTCCCCGAACAACTCCTGCGGCCGGTAGGAGCGCATCCACTCCTCCAACTGCCGCAGATGCCCGGGATCGGACCGCACCCCCGAAAGCGGCACCTGGTGCGAGCGCCAAGTCCCCTCCACCGGCAGCCCGTCCACCTCCCGCGGCCCCGTCCACCCCTTGGGGGAGCGCAGCACCACCATCGGCCACACCGCACGCTCAAAGGACCGGCCCGCGCGCCCCGCCCGCTGACGCGCCTGCCTTTGGATGGCGGCGATCCGGTCCATCGCCTCGTCCAGGGCCCGGGCCATACGCTGGTGCATGGAGGCGGGCTCGGAGCCGCTGACGATCAGCGGCTGGTACCCCATGCCCTCCAGCATCTTGACCAGTTCCTCCTCGGGGATTCGGGCCAGCACCGTGGGGTTGGCGATCTTGTACCCGTTCAGGTGCAGGATCGGCAGCACCGCGCCGTCGCGCACCGGGTCCAGGAACTTGGTGGAGTGCCAGCTGGCCGCCAGGGGACCGGTCTCGGCCTCACCGTCACCCACCACACAGCTGACCACCAGGTCGGGGTTGTCGAAGGCCGCACCGAAGGCGTGCGCCAAGGAGTACCCCAGCTCTCCGCCCTCGTGGATGGAGCCGGGTGTCTCGGGCGCCACGTGGCTGGGGATCCCGCCGGGGAAGGAGAACTGCCGGAACAGGCGGCGCATGCCCTCCTCGTCCTGGGACACATCCGGGTAGACCTGGCTGTAGCTGCCCTCCAACCAGGAGTTGGCCACCGCCGCCGGACCGCCGTGGCCCGGCCCCATCACGTAGATCATGTCCGCATCGCGCGCCCGGATCACCCGGTTCAGGTGCGCGTAGCAGAAGTTCAGCCCCGGGGTGGGGAGTGTAAAGGTAGGGGTGTAACTCCAAGGGGGTAGGAGTGCACCATGAGTGACAAGACGCAGGTCAAGGCCGATACTGGCAGGTCGGACGAAGAGTTCGTCCAGGAACTGAAGACCAAGGCCGAGGCCGAGGGCATCGAGCTGGTCGGCGAGAACGGGCTACTGGCCCGCCTGACCAAGACCGCCCTGGAGAACGTCCTGGCCGCCGAGATGGACACCCACCTGGGCTACGCCAAGCACGAACGCTCCACCGAGCCCGGCGGCAACACCCGCAACGGCACCCGGTCCAAGACCCTGACCACCGAGGCCGGACCCGTCGAGCTCGACGTGCCCCGCGACCGCGACGGCTCCTTCGAGCCCCAGATCGTCCGCAAGCGCCAGAGGCGGTTGAACGGGGTCAACGGCATCGTCCTCTCACTCTCAGCCCGCGGCCTGACCCACGGCGAGATCTGCGCCCACCTGGCCGAGGTCTACGACGCCAACGTGTCCAAGCAGACCATCTCCAACATCACCGAGGCGGCCATGGAGCGCATGGCCGAGTGGCAGAACCGGCCCCTGGACCAGGTCTACCCGGTGCTGTTCGTGGACGCCATCAACGTCAAGATCCGCGATGGCCAGGTCGCCAACCGGCCCATCTACGTCGTGCTCGGCGTCACGGCCGAGGGTGAGCGCGACATCCTCGGTCTGTGGGCCGGCGATGGGAACGAGGGCGCCAAGTACTGGGCGCACGTGTTCACCGAACTCAAGAACCGTGGTGTGGCCGACGTGCTCATGCTCGTGGCCGACGGGATCAAGGGCATGAGCGAGGCGGTGGAGTCGGTGTGGCCGCGCACGGTGGTGCAGACCTGCATCGTGCACCTGCTGCGCAACAGCTTCCGCTACGCCTCCCGGGCCGACTGGGAGAAGGTCGCCAAGGCGCTCAAGCCCGTCTACACCGCCGCCACCGAGGAGGCCGCTCTGGAGCGGTTCTCCGAGTTCTGCTCCGAGTGGGGGGACAAGTACCCGGCGATCGTGCGGTTGTGGGAGAACGCCTGGGCGGAGATGGTGCCGTTCCTGGCCTTCGATGTGGAGATCCGCAAGATCATCTGCACCACGAACGCGATCGAGTCGATCAACGCCCGGATCCGCCGCGCGGTCAAGGCTCGGGGGCACTTCCCCAACGAGCAGGCCGCGCTCAAGTGCGTCTACATGGCGTTGATGGCTCTGGATCCGAAGGGGACCGGGCGGGCCAAGTGGAGCGCGCGCTGGAAGAAGGCGCTGAACGCGTTCGATCTGACCTTTGATGGCCGGTTGACCGCGACACGCCGCTGACCAAGAACAACAGTTACACCCTTAACTTGACACACCCCCGGGGTGGTGCCCCAGTGTCCGAGCAGGCGCGGCTTGATGTGCTCGGGTTGGAGGGGCTGGCGTAGCAAGGGGTTGTCCAGCAGGTAGATCTGCCCCACCGACAGGTAGTTGGCCGCCCTCCAGTAGGCGTCCAGCAGTTCCAGTTCGGTCTGGTCCAACCGGTCCGGGGCCATGAGCCCACTCTCCTTAGGCCGAGAACGTTCCCGTATGCGCCGCGGGGCCGACCGACCGCACCGGGCCTGGGCCAGGTGGCGGACCAGGCCGGGGGAGGGCACACCCGGTCCAGGCCACCGTAACCGCCCGCCCCCGGGCCTTTCACGGCCATTGGTCCCGTGTCTTGGTGCCACTGCGCCCGCGTTGCTGTTACGCACAGTGATTGCCGTGGGGTGTTCGTGGCCCTTCGTGCTGGCTCGGGTAGGGGAGTGGTCCCAGCGGACGGTTTCCAGGGGAGCGGTGTGATGCGTACAGGCATTCGACGCGCATCCCGACGGCCGTCTCCGCGAACTGGTGTTCGACTCAAGGGCGGGTGCGCCGGGGTCGCGGGGCGAGGGTCCACGCCGCGCGGACGACACCGGTGCGGCCAGACCCGCATGAGAAAACAGTCATGTGTTGCCAAACAACCACAAAAAGATGCATAACACCGTTTATGCATGAAACATGGAGACACCAGCGCCCGGAAGGGGCCCGGCCCCCACCCGCCAGCCCCGGTGGAAACCCCAGCCCAAAGCACCCGAGCCCGCCAAAGACACCCTGGGGGGCGCCCCGCGGGCTTCCCACAGCCCAGCTTCCCGCGCCCCGGGGGAGCATCGACCGCCCGCCAAGGACCGAGGAGCCCCGGGGCCCGAGGAGCGCCAGAGCACCAACGACCCGAGAAACGCCACCCACAGGCACTGAACCCGACCCCGCCGTTCGCGACTCCGGCGGGACAGGCTCGGCCCCGGGGACCCCAGGTATCGCCGGCGGACACGCACATCACCCGCGCAGCGACGCCGACCCGACGCCGCCCGCCAACACCCGACCCGCCAGACCAAGCCCCTCCGACACCGCGGCCGCGCCTGCGAGAGGCACACCGGCGAGCCCCTTGGCCTGCCAGCCCCCGGCGAGCCACACGCCCCGGGGGCGCCTCACACACCAACCACGACCCGCCCAAAGCGCGAGAACCCCTTCCCCACAGGCCCTCCCGAAACGCCGATAATGCACATTATGTCAAGTAGATCATTCGGAGGCCTCCCCTCAACCACCAACACACCCCCACGCCCCACCCGCGATCAGTCGAACACCACCCGCACCCGCACCACTCCTAGACTGGGAGCACAGCCCTCGAACCCGAAACAGCACCCGCACGGCCCCACCACACACCAGTCCCACCCCCGGGCCCGCAGAACAACGACAGGTGACGACAGGTCATGGACCAGAGCCCGCACACCGGCCAGCACCGCTTCCTCGCGACGCTGTCGCTGCGCCGCACCCTGAACGCCCTCCACTCCCTGACCGACGGCGCGCACTCCCCCAACTCCCCCGACTCCCCGCCTCACCAGCGCAACCGAGGGCTGCCCCTGCCCCTGATCGTGCTGGGAGCGGCCATCGCCGTGGTCGCGGCGAGCACCACGGTGTGGGCCCTGAGCCCGTGGCTGGAGCTGTGGCCCCTGCTCGCCCTGGCGCTGACCATGGCCGGGGCGGCCATGGTCAGCGGAATCATCGCCATGACCCCGTTCATGGTGTCCATGACCTGGTCAGCCCAGGGCTCCCCCACCGGACGGGCCTGGGTTCCACCAACAGCTCTGACGTTCGCGGCCTGTGCCCTGCCACTGCTCTCCCCGTCGCCACCGTGGTGGAACGCCCTGGGTTTCTGGGTCCTGCTGCTGAGCGCGGCCCTGGCCAGCGCCTACCTGGCGCTGCCCGCGCTGGGCCGTGACATCGAACTGGACCAGGCCCGAAGCAACTGGGAGGCCCACCAGGGCTGACCCCCAGCCCCACCACGAGCACCCGCCCGCCACACGCCACCCCGGCACGTTCCGGTCCCCGGCGGCACCCCGACCCCGACGACACCGAATTGACCTCCGGGTAAGTTACCAGTGAGTCAATTCGGTGGCTAGACTCCCCCCGTGGCCACCACCAAGAACCACCGCACCGGAACCAAGGGCGTCCCCCGCGCCCAACGCGAACAACTCATCCTGGACGCCGCCGCCCACGAGTTCGCCCACCACGGCTACGCCACCGCCTCCGTCGCCGCCATCGCCCAACGCTCAGACATCTCCAAACCCCTGGTCTACGCCTACTTCAACTCCAAAGAAGGCCTCTCCCAAGCCTGCCTGCACCGCGCCGGAAAACCCCTGGTCCAAGCCGTCACCGACGCCCAACTCCCCGCACCCGCCCACATCCGCGCCGCCGCCACCCTCCAGGCCATCTTCACCACCCTGCAACCACGCCCCCACGACTGGTCCGTGCTCTACGACCCCACCCTGCCGCCCGGTACCCCCACCACCACCGCACAGCACTACCGCCAACGCCTCAACGCCCTGGGCGCCACCGGCATCAGCCAAATCCTCAACCACCACGGCGACCACGACCCCCACGACCACGACCTCCTCACCCAGGTGTGGTTCTCCACCGTCACCACCGCCGTCACCTGGTGGCTGGCCCACCCCGAACACAGCGCCCAGGACATGACCCACCGCTGCCAACGCCTCCTGAACACCCTGCTCACCCACCCCACCTAAAACACCGAACAGGACCCAACCAGCCCACCCCGCTCACCCCGGGGCACCGAACCTGGCCACGTAGTGCCACACCCGCTTCAACGACTGCGAACCCCACTCCCCCGAGCGCGCCGCATCACCCAAGACCTTCGGCGTCAACCACCCACCCACCGCCAACCGCTCCCCCAGCTCCACGAACTCCCGCCCCCGATAGGTGGGATGACGCCGCAACTCCCCCACCGACAACCGAAAACCCCCGTGCCAGGACAGCGCACACCCCAACCCCCGAGCGGCCTCCTCCACCGCAGTACCGCGAAAACTCGGATCCAGCACCAACTCGTCCACGTCCACGCCCCAGCGGACGGGCCCGTGCACCTGAGCCTCCACGTACTCATCCAGGACGTCCCGGCCCGCACCACCCTTGACCGCCCCGCGGGCCAGTTCCACCAGCCCCATGCGCTCACCCACCCCAAAATCACAGGGCTCGAAAGTGCTGTCGGGGTAACAGAACGTGCTGCGCCGGGCCACCTGCGGCCCCAACCGGAAGAAACACGACCCGAACCGGGGCGCCGCACCCACCTGGCTGCCCGCCCAGTCCAAAGCCCCGTACACCGGCCGAGAACACACCGGAGCCCGGTCATAGGCCCCACCGAACATGCGGCTCTCCCACCGCCACCGGTCCCCGCCCTGGAACGCGGTCAACCCGCCGTTGCTGATCCCGGTCACGAACTGGGACCGGTACACACCCTCCAGGGCCATGCGCTCGACCACGGTGTGCCCACCCACCCGCCGGTCGGGGTGGAAGTTCAGCGTCACCGACCACCCGGACTCGAACCCGCCGCCCCAAGAACGCCTGCGCACCCACTCCAGCGCCCGTTGGGCCGCCAGCTGCCCCCGGGCCCCGTCACAGCTGCCACCGCACCCGCACCCGTGTGCGCTCAACTCGTGCATGGCCCCGATCCTGCACCACCACCCGGACCCGAACCCACCCGTTTTCCACCCCGCCCCGTGCCCGAAGCCCGGCCCCAACCACTCCCCCAGCCCTGCGGGGGGCGCACCAGCCAGACCTCGACCACACCCCACCACCCATCAACCCCGCCAACCTCACCCGATCCACCCCCACCACCCACCCCACACCCGTACCCTGCCCCCATGCTCATCCGCGCCCTGTGCCGAGGCTGTCTGGGCAGCGGCACACAGATCCAGATCCTGCCCTACACGCCCCGACACCTCCCACCAGCCCAGACCCTCATCCCGCGCCCCTGCCCCCACTGCGCGGGCAACGGCCACCACCACCTGGCCGCCACCCACCGCCCCACCCCTGACACAGACGGGATTTAACCCACACACCGGATACCGACATGTATACGTAACGGTCGGGCACGCCACGCGAAACACCCCGCCCCCAGCCTCCTAGGTGCACCCCCGAACAGCACCCGACCCAAGGAGGTGGGCATGGCCCGCTCCCGCCCGAGCGCCCTACCCCAAACCCTGGCCGCCGCCCTGGCCCTCACCCTGGCCGCCACCGCCTGCACAGGCAGCCAAACCGCCGGGGCCGACGACGACACCGTCACCGTGGGCATGCTCCACTCCCTGTCCGGCACCATGGCCATCAGCGAAGTGACCGTCCGCGACTCCGTCCAGCTGGCCATCGACGAGATCAACACCAACGGCGGCGTCCTGGGCCGCCAGATCCAACCCGTCCTCGAAGACGGCGCCTCCGACGAGGCCACCTTCGCCGAACGCGCCCAAAAACTCCTCCAGTCCGACAACGCCGTCGCGGTCTTCGGCGGCTGGACCTCCGCCTCCCGCAAAGCCATGCTGCCCGTCTTCGAACGCAACAACGGCCTGCTGTTCTACCCCGTCCAGTACGAAGGCCTCGAAGCCAGCGACAACATCGTCTACACCGGCGCCACCACCAACCAGCAGATCATCCCCGCCCTGGACTACCTGCGCGAAGAAGGCCACACCAGCATCTACCTCGTCGGCTCCGACTACGTCTTCCCCCGCACCGCCAACCAGATCATCACCGCCTACGCCGACCACCACGACATGCAGATCACCGCCGAGGAATACACCCCCCTGGGCCACACCGAGTACTCCACCATCACCAACGACATCGCCCGCACCCAGCCCGACGCGGTCTTCAACACCCTCAACGGCGACTCCAACGTCAGCTTCTTCCAACAGCTGCGCTCAGCCGGAGTCGAGCCCGACGACGTCCCCGTACTCAGCGTCAGCGTCGCCGAAGAAGAAGTCGAGGGCATCGGCGCCGCCAACATCGCCGGTCACCTCACGGCCTGGAACTACTACCAGACCACCGAAACCGACACCAACACCGGTTTCGTACAGGCCTTCACCGACACCTACGGCGCCGACCGCGTCACCTCCGACCCCATGCAGTCGGCCTACAACGGCGTCTACCTGTGGAAGGAAGCCGTGGAAGCCGCAGACAGCTTCGAGGTCGACCACGTGCGCGCCGCACTGGAGGGCATCAGCATCGACGCCCCCGAGGGCCCCATCACGGTGGACGGCCAAACCCAGCACGTGGTCAAGACCGCCCGCATCGGCCAAGTCAACGACCAGGGGCTGATCGACGAGATCTGGGCCTCCCCCGACCCCATCGTCCCCGACCCCTACCTCGAGGGCTACGACTGGGCCGCCGACCTTACCGGCTGAAAGCGCGCACACCCACCCCAGCAACACCCCGACAGCACGGGTGCGGCCGATCCCACCCGCACACGACCCACCAACCCCAGGCACCCCACCCCACACACGCCTGCCCGCAGCCACCCCGCACAGGAGCCGGCCGCACCCGCCACCGCGCAGCCCCCACCCACACAGAAAGGAGCAGCGATGGACGCCATCATCAGCCAACTCCCCACCGGCCTGGCCATCGGCGCCGTCCTCCTCCTAGCCGCCCTGGGCCTGAACTTCACCTTCGGCCAAATGGGCGTCATCAACATGGCCCACGGCGAACTCATCATGATCGGCGCCTACACCGCCTACGTCCTGCACGCCTGGGTCGGCCTCAACCCCGCCTACTCACTCCTGATCGCCCTCCCCGTCGCCTTCACCGTCACCGGAACCCTGGGCTGGCTCCTCGAACTCGGCCTCATCCGCCACTTCTACGGACGCCCCCTGGACACCCTGCTCCTCACCTTCGGCATCGGCATGATCCTCCAACAAGCCGCCCGCGACACCTTCGGCGCACCCAACGTCGACGTCCCTGCACCCGCCTGGCTCACCAGCGGCATCACCCTGGCCGACGGCATCCGCATCCACTACTCACGCCTGTTCATCCTCACCCTGGCCCTCGTGTGCGTGGCAGCCATCGCCTACTACCTCAACCGCTCCCGCCAAGGCCGACAGATGCGCGCGGTCATCCACAACCGCGACCTGGCCGCCATCAGCGGCATCAACACCCGCAAAGTCGACGCCACCACCTTCTTCATCGGCTCCGGCCTAGCCGGCATCGCCGGAGTCGCCCTCACCCTCATCGGCCCCACCGGACCCACCCTGGGCACCAACTACATCGTCGACGCCTTCCTGGTGGTGGTCGTGGGCGGCCTGGGCCAACTACGCGGCACCATCCTGGCCGCCTTCGCCCTGGGAATCCTCAACGCCACCGTCGAAGCCTGGGCCGACGCCTCCCTGGCCAAACTCATCGTCTTCGCCACCATCGTCGCCTTCCTCCAGGCCCGCCCCCAGGGACTGTTCACCGTCAAGACCAGGGCCCTCACATGACCCCCACCACCGCCACCGAAACCGCACCCACCCTGCTCACCCGCCTGCGCGGCCCCGCCACCTTCGCAGCCCTACTGGCCGCCGCCCTGCTCGTGGCACCCCTGGTACTGGAACCCTTCCGCCTCAACCTGCTCGCCCAATACCTGTGCTACGCCATCGTCGCCCTAGGCATCGCCCTGGCCTGGGGCCGCGGCGGCATGCTCACCCTGGGCCACGGCGTCTACTTCGGACTGGGCGCCTACGCCATGGCCATGCACCTGACCCTGGCCCGCGCCGAACAAGACCCCCTCAACCCCAGCGGCCTCCCCCCATTCATGGTCTGGTCCGGGCTCACCGAACTCCCCTGGTTCTGGCAACCCTTCACCAGCCCCACCGTGGCCGTGCTGGCCGCCATCCTCATACCCGCAACCCTCGCCGCGCTCCTGGGCTGGTCCGTCTTCCGCCAACGCGTACGCGGCGCCTACTTCGCCATCCTCAACCAGGCCCTGGCCGCCGCCTTCGTCATCCTCCTCATCGGCCAACAACACCTCACCGGCGGCTCCAACGGCCTCACCGACTTCCCCGTCTTCGCCGGACACAGCCTCTACACCCCCACCGCCCAAACCACCCTGTACGCCATCACCGTCCTCACCCTGGCCGGCGTCTACCTGCTCTTCCGCCACATCACCCGCAGCCGCTACGGACAACTCCTCATCGCCATCCGCGACGGCGAAGACCGCGTCCGCTACCTGGGATACGACCCCACCTGGGCCAAAACCCTCGCCTACGCCCTCTCCGCCATGGCCGCAGGCCTAGGCGGAGCACTCTTCGTCCCCATCATGGGCATCATCTCCCCCTCCCTCATCGGCGTCATCCCCTCGATCATGATGGTCCTGGCCGTAGCCATCGGCGGCCGCTACTCCCTGGCCGGAGCCGCCCTGGGCGCCATCCTCGTCAACGCCGCCCAAACCACCTTCTCCGAAAACTTCGCCAGCGGCTGGACCTACCTCCAAGGCGCCCTGTTCATCATCGTCATCGCCCTGGCACCCCAAGGCCTGGCCGGACTCACCCAACAGATCAGCGACGCCCTGCACACCCGCCGCCAACGCACCCGCGACCGCTCACCCCAGCAGACCACCACCGGGAGCACCCCATGAGCCTGCTGCACATCCACGGCCTCACCGTCACCTTCGGCGACTTCACCGCCCTGGACCACATCGACCTCACCCTGACCGAAGGCGAACTACGCTTCCTCATCGGCCCCAACGGCGCAGGCAAGACCACCCTCATCGACGCCATCACCGGGCGCACCCGACCCACCTCAGGCACCATCACCTTCAACAACCAGACCCTCAACGGCAAAGCCGAACACCGCATCGTCCGCGCCGGCATCGGCCGCACCTTCCAAACCAGCGTCGTCTTCGACGAACTCACCGTCGCCGACAACGTCGACCTGGCCGCCTCCCACCGCCTCCACCCCTGGCAGCTCCTACGCCGACGCCGCACCCTGCCCCCAGCCCTCACCCACATCCTGGACCGGGTCGGACTCACAGCCCACACCCACACCAAGGCCGCCACCCTCTCCCACGGCCAACGCCAATGGCTGGAAATCGCCATGCTCCTGGCCCAACAACCCCGCCTGCTCCTCCTAGACGAACCCGTCGCCGGAATGAACACCCAAGAACGCACCCGCACCGGCGACCTGCTCACCGAGATCGCCACCGACCACACCATCATCGTCATCGAACACGACATGGACTTCCTACGCCGCTACGCCAGACAGGTCACCGTCCTCCACGAAGGACGCATCCTCACCCACGGCGACGTCCACACCGTCCAGAACGACCCCCGCGTCCAAGAGGTCTACCTGGGCCACACCCCCCAGAAAGCCACCCCATGACCACCACCCCCACCACACCCCACCTGAGCGTCCACAACCTCCACGCCGGCTACGGCCGCGCCCGCGTCCTATTCGACATCAACCTCACCATCCACACCGGCACCATCGCCTGCATCATGGGCCGCAACGGCGTCGGCAAAACCACCCTGCTCAACACCATCACCGGACTCATCACCCCCACCCAAGGCACCATCACCCACACCACCACCGACATCACCCACCTACCACCCCACCAACGCACCCGCCGCGGCATCGCCTACGCCCCCCAAGGCCACGACACCTTCGCACCCCTGACCGTCGCAGAAAACCTCCACGTCGCCCACCAAGCCACCCAACGCGGCGGCCCCCACCTCATCGAAACCGCCCTCGAACGCTTCCCCCGCCTCAAACCACTCCTGAACCGCAAAGCCGGACTCCTCTCCGGCGGCCAAGCCCAACAACTGGCCATCGCCCGCGCCCTGGTCACCAACCCCACCCTGCTCATCCTGGACGAGCCCACCGAAGGCATCCAACCCAACATCGTCGCCGAGATCGAAACCGCCATCACCGCCACCGCCGCCCAAGGCATCACCATCCTGCTCGTCGAGCAGTACCTGGACGTGGCCCTTCGCCTGGCCGACACCATCACCGTCATCGACGCCGGACGCATCGTCCACACCGGCCCACGCACCGAACTCACCCACGCCAGCGCCCACGCCCTCATGGCCATCTGAGCCCAGCGGCCCGGAAAGGCCACGGCAACCGCACCGGCACCGACACAAAAAAAGGGGGCCGCCCACCCGGGCAGACCCCCTTCGCCACACCCCCTTCGCCACACCCAAGGTCAGGGCAAACGCAACCACCCCGTGCACACCTTCAACCCCTGCCCCGACTCCAACCGTTCCACAGCCGCACGCTCCAACCGGGTACGCCGAGGAGCCCGCTCCACCTCCACCCGCGGCATCCCGAACACGAACCGGAACACGTCCCCCTCACCCGGCGACCCCTCACCCACCAAGGTGAACCTGCGCTGGAACCGCACGATGTTGGACTCCTCCCCCAACGCCTGCCCCCACCAGGGATCCAACAACCACGAGGTACACGTGGCCACCACCGCGTCCACCCCCAGCTGCTCACGCGCGAAAGGCCGGGCCCGCTCCAACGCATCCTGCACCGACTCCGGCCCCAACCCCCCGGACGGAATGTGCAGCCGCAGCACCGGATCCCCCACCGCGAACCCCGCACCCAACGCCCGCGCCTCCTCGGGCGGGTACCAACCCACCGGACCCTGATCCCCGAGCAGCGCGGGCTCCAGCTGCAAACCCCCCACCCAGAACAACCGGTCCCGAAACTGCGCCGCCACCCACGCCGACGTCTCCACGCTCAAGTGCCCGAACAACCGCCGCGACCGCAACACCTGCACACCCACATCGGCCAAAGTCGCCACCGTCACCGAACGGTCGATCCCCCGCCGGGCGTGCCGCCGCAACTGCTCGGGCACCATCGCCGCGAACGCCCACAACGACGCCGCCCGCACCCGCGCATCCTCGGCCTGCACCAACTCCGGCCAGGGCCGCCACACCCCCGCGGGCAGATCCACATCCGCCCACAACCGCCGGTACATACACCCCACCAGGTGCCACAACTCCTGCGGCCACTCACCCCCAGGACCGTCCGCGCCCGGCCACAGCGCCTCCAACTCCGCGCGATCATCCTCGGCCAGCACGAACATGTCGAGCACCTCGGCCGCCGCCGACCCCGTGGGCACCTCCAACGCGACCCCCGGCTCAGGCAACCCCTCACAGGCCGCCAACCACTCCCCCACACCCGCATCCAGCCCGAACCGCTCCACCACACGCGCACTATCCATGCGCACATCCTGGCGCCCCCACCCGCCCCAAGGGAAGAACCACACCACACACAAACACCACAAAGCCAACAAAAACCACACTCAGGCGGTCCAAACCCACCCACCGCCCAGTGAGACCAGATCCACAGGTGGGCATAGTGTTAAAAGCAACCCGCCACCCACCGAAAAAGAGGAACACCACCGATGTCCGACCCAGCGCAGAACCTGCGCGACTGGATCGCCACCTACAACTCCCCCACCACGTCGGTGGCCCACCTCCTCTGCGACCGCCACGACCCCAACACCACCGCCACCACCGAAATCGGCCCCACCCTCGAACCCACCACCCTCACCTACGGCCAACTCAAAGAACGCTCCCAAACCCTCGCCACCGGCCTCGCCCACCAAGGCATCCAACCCGGCGACCGCATCGCCACCCTCATCCCCAAAGGCATCGACCTCACCATCACCGCCCTGGCCACCTGGCGCCTAGGCGCAGTCCTGGTCCCCCTCCTCACCTCCCTCGCCCCCTCCGCCATCACCCAACGCCTCACCGACTCCGGCGCCCGCATCGTCATCACCGCCGACGAATACCGCACCAAACTCGACCCCACACCCCACACCCCCACCCCACCCACCTGGAAAATCGCCACCACCGGAACCCAACCCCTACGCGAAGACGACCACACCCTCGCCACCCTCAGCCAACACCCCCCACACACCACCCCCCACACCACCACCGGAAACGGCGACATCGCCACCGTCTACGTCTCCAACCTCATCGGCCCACCCCGCGGCGTCCGCGTCCCCGCCCGCGCCCTAGCCGCCATGCACGCCTACCACCACTACGGCCTCGGCGTCCAAGACGACGACGTCTACTGGAACACCGCCGACCCCGGCTCCGCCTACGGCCTCTACCACGGCCTCATCTCCCCCCTCCTCGCCGGCCACAACTCCCTCGCCCTGCGCGCCGGATTCTTCGACCCCGAACTCACCCTCGACGTCCTCGGCCTCTACCAAGTCACCAACTTCGCCACCGACCCCACCACCTACCGCACCCTGCGCGCAGCCACCAAGACCCTGCCCCCCGAAATCATCGTCCAACGCCTCGCCAGCGCCGGAGAACCCCTCTCCCCCGACGTCATCGACTGGGCCACCGACCTCTTCGGCATCCCCATCCGCGACCACTACGGCCAAACCGAACTCGGCTGGTGCGCAGGCCTGCCCAACGGCGACCTCCAAGACGCGCCCACCACCACACCCCCCGGCGCCATCGGCCCAGCCCTCCCCGGCTGGAACATCCAAGTCCTCGAAGCCATCACCGACGAACCCGCACCCCTGGGCGCCTACGGCCGCATCGCCATCGACCGCGCCCAAAGCCCCCTCGACTGGTTCGACGGCTACCTCGGCTACGAAAACACCATCGACATCCGCTTCACCCCCGAACGCACCTACCACCTCACCGGCGACACCGGAATCATGGACCGCCAAGGCAACCTCCACTTCTCCACCCGCGACAACGGCGCCATCATCACCCGCAGCTACCGCATCGGCCCCACCGAAGTCGAAGCCACCCTCGCCACCCACCCCGCCGTCGACGAATGCGGCGTCTACGCCATCCCCGACGAACTCGCCGGACACCTCGTCGGCGCCCGAATCGTCCTCAACCCAGGCCACACCGGCACCCCCGAACTCGCCGAAGAACTCCGCGACTGGGTCAGCACCCACTTCGCACCCCACGCCGCACCCCACACCGTCGACTTCATCGACGAACTCCCCCGCACCGCCTCCGGAAAAATGCGCCGAGCCCGACTACGATGACCCCCTCGCCTGGCCCGACTACGACCCACAACGCCAACCGGACCCCACCACCGGAACCGACCAAGGCCTGACCCACGCCCTCACCCGACTCATCGTCGAACACGCCCCACCGCACCCGCCCTCGCCCACGGGTGCACCACGACCGTGCACCAACGCGACCCAACCCGCGCCCAACGGCTCCTGGCCGCCCACCCCATGCCTGCGCCTGCTCGCACCGACCGCTCCGCAGCTCCGCATCGGCCCCGGATCCAGAACCGGCGGCAGGGGTGTCCGACACGAGGATCCCTCACACCCAGGCAGGGCACGGTCGAAAGCGCCGTTGTCCGAGCGCCCCGCCGTGCCCCTCGACATCCCGCGAACGAACCGGGCCCCGCCTGGCCGCGAGCCGGACCAGTAGCCCCCGGCCACCTCACTCCAGGGTCTGCGCCGTCGCCGCGACCAGCTCGTCCACCCGGGCCGCCAACGCCATGTCCTTGTCGGTCACCGCGCCCTCCGAATGCGTACTCAACGCCAACCGCACCGTGTTGTACCGGATGTCGATATCGGGGTGGTGGTCCGCCTGCTCAGCCGCCTGCGCGACCTCGTTCACCAACGCCACGGCCGCCAGAAAGTCCGGCAACCGCACCGTACGGTGAATCAACACCGCCTCCGGATCCCACTCCCATCCGTCGAGCCGCCCCAACCCCTCACGGACCTGCTCCCCGCTCAAACCGGCCATGGCTACCCCTCCGCTCACACGAATGCTCCTCCCCCGCCCCTACCCACTCGCCCGCGGCACAAAGGTGCCGCCGGCCAGCACGGACCGAGGAACCGCTGGTCACCACCAGTCCCTCAGCTGCAGGTTGTTGTTGAAGAACTCCACCAGCAACAGCTCGGCGCCCTCCCCAGTCGTACCGGTCAAGCTGGCCCGAGGTAAGCAGCGCGCACCTGGCGACCGCCAGCGGGGGCTCCTGTAGCACCCGAAGAGTCCACCTCCGCGTCCGCGAGCACGCTCACCAAGGAACCGCTCCACCCTGGGGCGAGGGACCTGGGCTGGACGGGGACGCGCTGCCCCCAGCGACGGCCGCGAGCAGCAAATGGTGGCGAGGACCGCTGAGCCGGGCGGCCCCTCCCATCCCAGCGCCCCTTGCCGAGAACCCGCCGCGGGACCGGGGCGATCCATGTTCGAGCCAGTTTCAGTACCAATTCGTGATTGGCCGGTTCCGGCCGCCCAGCAGAGCCCCGAACAGCCAACACCACGGTCATACGTGCTCGATTCACCACGCACAGCATCTCCCCCGAAGGAGCACAGGTGTCATCGGTGCGGCGTAAGCCGCTCCACTATGTCGTTTACCTGCTGTTTTTCTTGAAAAGACACGGCGCCTTTACATCGTAGATTTATAAGTCGAACAGGACACCGGGCCCATCAGCTCGAAAAGACGCCCCCGCCACTCCCGCCCCAACCGGATCCGAGCACCACCAAAGCCTTGCAAATCCCCGCACGGAACGATTAGCTCTGTGGAACTCCGGCCCCCATCCCCCACCGGCGGCCCCCACCAGTCACCCCCGCCACTCCCCCCCGGAAGCGAACCCATGCCCCACGAGAAGCGCACCTCGCTTCGCGCCCGCATGATCACCCTGGTGCTCATCCCCAGCACCGCCCTGCTGGCCCTGTGGGCGGTCTTCACCACCGTCCTGGCCTTCGACATCCGCGACCTGCGCGCCACCACCACTCTCATCGACGAGGTCGGCGCCCCCGTCGTGGACGCGATCACCCAGCTCCAGCGCGAACGACACGCCACCATGGCAGCCATCGACGGGCCCAGCACCGGGGACACCGAACGCCTCGAGACCGCCCGCGCCGCAACCGACCAGGCCAACGAAGACCTCACTCTGGCACTGGCCCAGTACGACCGCGACGAGCTCCCCCCGCAGGTCCTGGCCTTCCAGCGCCAACTCAACCTGATCAACCGCCACCGGGAGGAGGTCCTCACCGACCTCTCCCCCGAAGTCGACACCCTCCAGGTGGCCGGCTACCCCTTCACCCGCACCATCGAGACCGGCCTGGAGATCTGGGACGCCCAGGTCGACCACGCCGACATCGCGATCTCCCCCCAGCTGCGCTCCCTGGCCTCAGTCCTGCGCACCCGCGAGTTCCTCAGCCGCCAGGACGCCATCCTGGCCCACTCCACGGCCACCGACACCTTCACCCCCGACGCGCACACCCAGTTCGCCGCCGCCGCGGGCGCCCAGCGGCACACCTGGGCCCAGGTGGAATCCGCACCCGGAAGCCGGCGCAGCCCCGACTCGCGCAACCTCACCGGCTCATCCTGGATGAACTCGGTCCACCGCCTCCAGGACATCGTCATCAGCAACCCCGGCGGCCCCGACACCCGAGTACCCGTCGACGCCCAGACCTGGAGCGAAGCCAACGCCGCCCTGGACGAACGCATGCGCGAGGTCGAACAGGGACGCATGGCCCAGATCGTCGAACTGGGCCACGCCCAGACCCGGGACCTGCTCATCAGCGCCCTGGTGATCAGCGTCATCGCCCTGGCCGCCGCGCTGGCATCGGTCGTGATCGCCGTCACCGGCTCCCAGCGCCTGGGCCGACGCCTGCAAGCCCTGCGCAGCCACACCCTGCACCACGCGCGCTTCAGGCTCCCCCAGGTCACCGCGCGCCTGCGCGCGGGCCACAGCGTGGACGTGGACGCCGAGACACCCCGGTTCGCCGAGGTCCAGAACGACGAACTCGGCCAGGTGGCCGAAGCCTTCAACGACGCCCAGCGCGCCGCGGTGGTCTCCGCCGTCGAGGAGGCCCAGGTGCGGGCCGGAGTGCGCAACATGTTCCGCAACATCGCCCGGCGCACCCAGTCGCTGGTGCACCGGCAGCTGGCGCTGCTGGACCGGTTGGAGCGCACCGAGACCGACCCCGAGGTCCTGGAGTCGCTGTTTCGGATCGACCACTTCAGCACCCAGATGCGACGCAACGCCGAGAACCTCATGCTGCTCAGCGGCGACAGGCCCACCCGCCGCGAAGCGTCCCCGGTGGGCCTGCACGAGGCGGTGCGGGCCGCGGCCAGTGAGATCGAGGACTACGCCCGGGTGCAGGTGCTCGTACTGCCCCAGGTGGCGCTGTCAGGCGCCGCCGGGTCGGACCTGGTGCGGCTGATCGCCGAACTGCTGGAGAACGCGGCCTCCTTCTCCCCGCCGGGCACGGAGGTGATCGTGAGCGGTCGGACGCTGGAGAGCGGAGAACACGCGGGCGAGCACGTGGTGCAGGTCCAGGACAGCGGTCTGGGGATGACCGCCGGTCAGCTGGAGAACGCCAACGCGCTGCTGGGTGATCCGCCGCGGTTCGACCTGGGCCGGATGCGGGAGGACTCCCAGCTGGGGTTGTACGTGGTCGCCACGATCGCCTCCCGGCACGGGTTCGGGGTGGAGCTGCGGGCCTCGCCCTACGAGGGCACACGTGCGCTGGTGCGGATCCCGGCGTCGGCGGTGGTGGAGCAGGTCCGGCAGACCGGGCCGATGCGCCGGGTCGGTCTGGCGGGTCCGGGCGGCGGGCAGGACTCGCCTGTGCCCTCCTCCCCCACCGTGAACCCCGTTGCGGGTCCGGCTTCGGCTCCGGGTCCGGCCCCGGGTCAGGTTGGGTCCGTGGTCGAGCGTGTGCGCCCCGGACGGCACCGGGCGGCGGAGAACACCAGGCTGCCCAGCGGGCCGGACCCCGATGAGGGCAACCGGACCAGCGCGGGTCTACCGGCCCGGACCGCCGGAGCGACCTACCCCGGGCACGCCGCGGCGCCGGTGGGGACCCCCGGGCCCCCCGAAGGTCCACGTGGCGGATCGCCGGGTGCCCCCGACGGACCGAACGGGTCGGGCGCACAGTCCCAGGCGGGCGGGAGCGGCCGGTGGAACACTCCGGGAGGGCCCGCGGGTGCGCGCCCCGGTGTCCCCGAGGCGTTCGCGACTCCGAGCGGATCCTGGTTCCCTGCTGAGCGGTTCCCTGCTGAGGATGGGGGCGAATCCGGTGTCCCGACCCCCTCTCCCGCCGACACGGGCGACACCTACAAGGGCCTGCCGCGGCGTCGGCGCCGCAGGGTACCTGCCGTCCCGCCGCAGAGCGGTGCGCACAACAACCAGGCCACCGGTGGGCAGCGTCCGCTGTCGGAGATCCGGTCGATGATGAGCGCCTTCCAGGCCGGGACGGAGCGCGGACGCGCCGAGTCCCTCGGTGTGGAGCGCGCGCAGGGTGGGCTCGAGCAGGGGTCGCACCACGATGAGAGTTCGGAAAGGTGATGTCGATGTCGGCTGAGGCCACGGCCGAGGGCTGGAGCTCCGGGGACGGCGTGGACGGGGTGTCCGCGGGACAGAGGCTGAACTGGCTGATGGGTGACCTGGTGGAGCGGGTGGCGGGGGCGCGGCAGGCGCTGTTGCTATCGGCGGACGGGTTGCTGTTGTCGCGTTCGCCCGGTGTGGACCGGGAGGAGGGTGAGCGGTTGGCGGCGATCGCGTCGGGGTTCTCGAGTCTGGCCCGGGGCGCGCGTGCGCAGTTGGGCGCTTCCGAAGTGCGGCAGAGCGTGGTGGAGATGGACAGTGTGTTCTTCTTCGTGCTGCCGGCCGGTCAGGGGGCGCAGTTGGCTCTGGTGGCTGATTCCTCCTGTGACATGGGGCAGGCGGCGTTCGAGGTGAACCGGTTGGTGCGGCAGGTGGGTCCGTACCTGTCGGCACTGCCCCGGGGGCGGGGAGGGCAGGGGTGAGTTCGCCGCCTCCGCGGGGCGGGGGGTGGTCGGCGGAGTCGAGTCTGATCCGTCCGTACTCGTTGACGGGGGGTCGTACACGGCCTTCGCGGACGGATTTCTCGATGACCTCGCAGGTGGTCGCGGTTGCGGCGGTGGAGCGCTCGGAGGTGGACGCGGAGCTGGAGCTGATTCTGTCGGTGTGTGTGCGTCCGGTGTCGGTGGCGGAGGTGGCCTCGTATTCGGGGTTTCCGTTGGGGGTGTTGCGGGTTCTGTTGGCGGATCTGCTGGATCAGGGGTTGGTGATGGTGCATACCTCGGACTGGGAGCGTCGTCGGCCGGACGCGCGGACGTTGCGTTCGGTGTTGGAACGCATCCGGGAGTTGTGAGGTGGTGGTGATGGAGGGCTCGTTGGCCCCAGACGGTGGTCCCGTTCCGGACACGTTGAAGATCGTGGTCGCGGGTGGTTTCGGGGCGGGTAAGACGACGCTGGTCTCGGCGTTGAGCGAGGTGGAGTCGTTGCACACCGAGGAGGTGATGACCTCCGAGAGTGTGGGTGTGGACGATCTGAACGGGGTGGAGTCCAAGTCCACGACGACGGTGGCGTTGGACTTCGGCCGGATCACGTTGGACGCCTCGACGGTGGTGTACCTGTTCGGGACGCCGGGTCAGCGGCGGTTCTCGTTCATGTGGGAGGAGTTGGCGCAGGGGGCGTTGGGCGCTGTGGTGCTGGCTGACACGCGCCGGTTGGCGGATTCCTTCGACGCGATCGATTTCTTCGAGTCGCGGGGGGTGCCGTTCGTGGTGGCGGTGAACTGCTTCGATGGTCAGCTGACCCACCGTGCGGAGGACGTGCGGGTGGCGTTGGACGTGGCCGAAGGGGTGCCGGTGCTGTTGTGCGATGCCCGTGAGCGTGAGTCGGTCAAGGAGGTCGTGGTGGAGCTGGTGTCACTGGTGCTGCGCCTGGAGCTGTCGGGTGCCTAGCTGAGTGGTTTCAGTCGGTGACGGGGGTGTGCCCCAGGCGTGCGCGCATGAGGCGGTACGCCTCCCGTTCCCGCTCGTTTCGCGGTTCGCCGTTGCAGTCGTAGCCGGTGAGCCAGCGCAGCCCGCGCTGGCCCCGTTGGTCGGTCTCGACCAGGGCCAGCGCCCGCAATCGCTCGGGTGAGGCCTTGCCCAAGGTGTCGACGGTGCGGTTCTACGAGCGCCGGAAGCTGCTGCCCGTACCGCTGCGCTCGTCCAACGGTTACCGGCTCTACGAGGCGCAGGACGTGCGGCGGGTGCGGTTCCTGCGGCGGGGTCGGGAGCTGGGGTTCACGCTGAACGAGCTGGCCGGGTTCGTCGCCCTGTCGGACCGTTCCCGTGACGGTGTGGTCCTGGCCGGGGAGGTCAGGGAGCGCGGGGCCGCCAAGGTGGCGGAGATCGACGCACGTATCGAGGACCTGCGCCGGATGCGGGAAGCTCTGGTCGGTGTGCTGGACGCGCCGTGTGTGGAACCCGGTGCGGTGTGCCCGGTGGTTGCTGCCCTGGCTGGTGGGGATCAGCGGTCCCCGGCTGGACTCCGATCCTCTACTCCTTCAAGCCAGAGCTTCAATCTCCCTTGGAGACTTTCTCTGTCTAGAACCGGACCTGAAGCCAAGAAGTCTCAAATGCCTGATTCTCTATGAGTGCAGGGCGCGGTCAAGATCGCGCAGGTGGCCGGAGACCGGGCCCAGGGTGAGCATGCCGGTCTGCGCCCCGGCGAGTTCATCCGCCGCGGGGGCGAGCGTCTCCCGGGCCCGGCGCATCACTGACCGGTCCCCCAAGGCCAGAGCGGCCCGGGCGGTCAGGCACCAATGTGTTTCCATGAGCAGGCCGCGGGGTGGCTCGGGCAGGCGCGCCACGGCCTCAGCGGCCGCCGCCGGCCGGTTCTGGGCCAGCAGCACGTGCGGACGCGCCCAGGGCTCGTGGGGGCCGTAGTCGACACCGGGCCCGGTGGGCGCGGCGCGGCCGCGCCCCAGGTGCAGGCACAGCACCGCCAGGGGCTCCAGACCGTGTGCGAGCCCGGGCATGCCCGCAGCGCCCAGCACAGCTCCGGCGTCGCGGTAGGCCGCCTCGGCCTCCCCGAACGGCGTGGCCGGGTCGGCTCCGACGCGTAGTGCCCGGTACCAGCGGACGAAGACCTCGGCCAGCGGACGCTCGTGCAGCCGGGCCAGCCCTTGGGCGGCCTGTGCGTGCTGGTCGGCCCGCGCCCAGTCGGCCAGGGCACAGCGCGACTGCAACCGGATGAGGTGGCCCAGGATCTGGAAGGTGACCAGGTCGTGCCGGGTGGCCAGGGCGAGGAGCTCGACCCCCAGCGCGTCGCGCTCGGGCGCCAGCCCCGTGCGGTGGAAGGTCTGCATGTACCCGGCGTTGAGCGCGAAGGCCAGCAGCACGGGGTCGCCCAGATCGCGGGCGATCCGCTCCGCCGCCCGGGCCGCCTCGGGGCCGCGCGGCTCACGAGTGCCGCGTGACTCCAACGCCACGGTGGCCAGCAGCCGGGCGCGGACGGCGTCGTACCCCGCCGCGGGCAGGGCGTTCAGGGTGCGCTCGGCCGCGGCGATGACCTGAACGGCCTGTTCCGGGTCGTCCACCCGGGTCCAGTTGGCGGGAACGTCGTAGGCTCCGATCACCCGGGCCGTGAGGTGGGCGTCGCCCAGCTCCTCGGCCGCGTCGATGGCGGCCACCCGCTGGGACCGGGCCGCCTTGAGCCCCTCGGGCCCGGTGACGGCCAGGTCGCGCAGCAGGCTCACGGTGGATTCGAGCCGGACCCGCGACCCCGGGGTGACGGTCCGCTGGTAGGCGTCGGCTGCCCGGTCCCACACCCGGGTGCCACCGCTCCCAAGACTCTCGGAAGCGACCCGGTCCGAGGGCGGGTCCGGGAACTCACCTGAGGCGAGATCCACGGCTGGGGGTTGGGTGATCTGTCCGGGTGCCGGGCTCCGCTCCGGGTCACGAGAACCGTGCGGCCCGACGGTCCCGGTCGCGGGTTCGCCGCCCCCACGGGAGAAATGGCCTGCTTCGCCGGGCAGCTGCTCTTCGGGGGTGATGCGGGCGGCCTGGTGGAGGATGTCGTGCTCCAGGCGGCGCAGGGCCGGGCCGGGGTCCACGCCCAGGTCTTCGACGAGCAGGGCGCGGGCGCGACGCAGGACGGCCAGCGCCTCGCCCTGGCGGCCGCTGCGGTACAGGGCCAGGGCGAGCAGACGCCAGCCGTCCTCGCGCCAGGGGTGTTCGCTCACGTGTGCGTCCAGGTCGGGGACGGCTCGGGCTGCCTGCCCCAGGTCCAGGCGGGCCCGGGCCAGGTGTTCGAGGGCGTGCAGGCGCAGTTCGGCCAGGCGCGCGCGTTCGGTGCGGGCCCAGGGCGCGTCGGGGAAGTCGGCGTAGGCGGGTCCGCGCCAGGGTTCCAGGGCCTGTTGGAGCCGGTGCAGGGCCTGCTCGGGCTCCAGGTCGGCGGCCTGCTGGAGGCGGTGTTCGAAGAGCCAGGCGTCGACGGTTTCAGGGGCCGCGTCCAGTGCGTATCCGGGGCCCTGGGTGATGAGCAGGGATGCGGCGGTCCGGGGCGGGCGGTCCGGTTCCAGGGCACGGCGCAGGGCGGCGACGAAGGTGCGCACCGCACTGGTGGCCCCGGCTGGCGGGGCGCCCTCCCACAGGTCGTCGATGAGCAGGTCGACGGGGACGACGCGGCGGCGGGCCACGATCAGCCGGGCCAGAACGGCGCGGTGGCGCGGTCCGCGCAGCGCGAGCGGCTGTGCGTGCTCGTCCCAGGCCGTGACGGGGCCGAGCACCCCGAAACCCACCCACATCGGCACCCCCTCCCCTGCGTCCGTGTGGTCCGTGCTCAACGTACAGCCTGGTAGGCGGCCAGGCGACGCGCTGGCCGGCGGGCCCGGCCGGGCTGCTCATCGGTTGCTCATCGGGGCGCGACAGGCTGGGATCACATCCCAGCGGGGAAGGCCCCACGAGAGAAAGCAGGGCGTGAGCATGGCTCCGGTCATCGAGGGTTTCGGGTACGAGCGGGTGCGGGTGGCACCGGACGTGTCGTTGAACGTGGCGGTCGGGGGTTCGGGGCCGCCCCTGGTGCTGCTGCACGGGTTCCCCCAGACCCACCTGATGTGGCGGCACGTGGCCGCTGACCTGGCGGCGGACCACACGGTCATCTGCCCTGACCTGCGCGGGTACGGGGACAGCGACAAACCGCTCGAGTCAGGGCCGCGGGTGTACTCCAAGCGGACCATGGGCGCCGACGTGGTGGAGCTGGCCCGGGCCCTGGGGCACGAGCGGTTCGCCCTGGCCGGGCACGACCGCGGGGCGCTGGTGGCGGTGCGCACCGGACTGGACCACCCCGGGTCGGTCACGCACCTGGCCAGCCTGGACGTGCTGCCGACCCTGGACATGTGGGAGGCGCTGCGCGGGGTACGGGGCGCGGTGGGCTTCCACCTGTACCTGATGGCGCAGCCTCCGGGGTTGCCCGAGCAGATGATCGCCGCCAGCGCGGAGACGTTCTTCGGGTACTTCCTGGACGCCTGGTCCACCGGTTCGGAGGCGATCCCGGCCCAGGTGCGCCGGGCCTACCTGGAGGCCAGCGCCGGGGCGGTTCCCTCGATCGTGGCCGACTACCGGGCCTCGGCCGGGATCGACATCGAACACGACGCGGCCGACCGGGCCGCGGGGCGGCGCTTGGGGATGCCAGTGACGGTGCTCCAGCAGGACTGGGGCGCGGCACTGGGCTACGACGCCGCAGCGCTGTGGGGCGCGTGGGCCTCAGACCTGCGGCACGCCACGGTGACGTCGGGACACTTCATGGCCGAGCAGGACCCGGCCGGAGTCGTCAGGGAACTACGGGATCTCCTGGAACGCTGACCCGCGTTCGTGTGCGGGGCCGCGCCCCGCACACGGCTGCCCCTCACAACAGGAGGAACCCGATCGCGCTGGCCGCCGGCACAACGGCCCAGGCCGGGGCCCGCCACACCGCCAGGGCCACGAACACCACCGCGGCCAGGGCCATCGTCGCGGGTGAGACCACGCCCTGGACGAAGACCGGGTCGTACAGGGCCGCGGCGAGGATCCCCACCACCGCCGCCCCGGCACCGGCGGCCGCGCGGCGCACGCGCGCGTCGGCGCGCAACCGCTCCCAGAACGGCAGCGCGCCCGCGACCAGCAGCGCCGAAGGCACGAAGACCGCGACCAGGGCGATCGTCGCCCCCAGCAGAGGGCTGCCCGCCACGGGCATGAGGGCGCCCAGGTAGGCGGCGAAGGTGAACAGCGGGCCGGGTACGGCCTGGGCCGCGCCGTATCCGGCCAGGAACGACTCGTGGTCCACCGCCCCGGCTCCCACCACCTCGGCCTCCAGCAGCGGCAGCACCACGTGCCCGCCGCCGAAGACCAGTGACCCGGCGCGGTAGAAGCTGTCCGCCGTCCCCAGGGCCGTGTTCCCGGTCAGGGCGGCCAGGACCGGCAGGGCCGCGAGCAGAGCGGCGAACACGGCCAGACACGCCAGGGCGGTTCGGCGACGCACACCGGTCCCCGAGCCGTGCGTGGCGAAGTCCGCCGGGCCGGCGTCGGGCTGGGAGGTGAGCCAGAGCGCTCCGGCCAGGGCACCCAGGGCGATGGCCGTGACCTGGCTCAGTGCCGAGGGCAGCAACAGGACCAGGACCAGCGCCGCCACCGCGATCGTGGCCTGGCGCGTGCCCGAGGCCAGGCTGGTGGCCATGCCCGCCACCGCGTGGGCGACCACGGCCACGGCGGCGGCTTTGAGTCCGAGCAGCCATCCGGCGCCGGGTTCGGCCCCCAGCGCCCGCACGCCCAGGGCGAAGGCCGCCAGCAGCAGTGCCGAGGGGAGTGTGAAGGCGACCCAAGCGGCCGCCATGCCGGCGTACCCGGCGCGGCGCAGGCCGATGGCCATGCCGACCTGGCTGGAGGCGGGGCCGGGCAGGAACTGGCACAGCGCCACCAGGTCGGCGTAGGCGGCTTCGGTGAGCCAGCCCCTGCGTACCACGAAGGCGTCGCGGAAGTAGCCCAGGTGGGCCACCGGTCCCCCGAACGAGGTCAGCCCCAGCAACAGGAAGGCCCAGAACACCTCACCGGGGGTCCCGCACGTTCTCGGGCCGCTCACCGGTGCGCCCTCCCCGGAGGGCTCCGGCGCAGGGCTCATGGTCGTGCTCCTTGGTGGGCGGGGAGGGCGGGGTCGTGTACCGGCGCAGTGGGTTCGGGGGAACGATAGCGGGGGCCCGGGCGGGTCCTGCGTTCGGGGCGCCCCGGTCAGGCCGGTCGGCGGCCGGATGGCCGCGGCCCGCTCGGCTGGTGTTCGCTCAGTCGTGGTCGCGGCGGGTGCCGCGGCGGTCGACGGGGACGATCATCGGAGTGTGGGTCTCGGGGTCGGGGATGATCCGCACCGGCAGGCCGAACACCTTCTCCACCAGGTCGGCGGTGACCACCGTGGCGGGCTCGCCCTCGGCGATGATCGCGCCGTCCTTCATCACGATCAGGTGGGTGGCGTAGCGGCAGGCGTGGTTGAGGTCGTGCAGGACCGCGACCAGGGTGTGCCCCTGCTCGGCGTGCAGGTCGGCGCACAGGTCGAGCATGTCCATCTGGTGGGCGATGTCCAGGTAGGTGGTGGGCTCGTCCAGCAGCAGCAGCGGGGTCTGCTGGGCCAGGACCATGGCAAGCCACACGCGCTGGCGCTGGCCGCCGGAGAGTTCGTCCACCGAGCGCTCGGCCAGGGCGCTGACCCCGGTGGCGGCCATGGCCTCGGCGACCACCGCCTCGTCCTGGGCCGACCACTGGCGCAGGAAGCTCTGGTGGGGGAATCGGCCGCGGGCGACCAGGTCGGCCACGCCGATGCCGTCGGGGGCGATGGAGGACTGCGGCAGCAGGCCCAGGCGGCGGGCGACCTCCTTGGCCGGGTAGGAGCTGATCACCTGCCCGTCCAGGAGCACGTTGCCCTGGGCGGGCTTGAGGGTGCGCGAGAGGGCGCGCAGCAGGGTGGACTTGCCGCAGGCGTTGGGTCCGACGATGACGGTGAAGGAGTTGTCGGGGATGCGTACGGCCAGGTCGCGGGAGATGACGCGCTGGTCGTAGGACAGGGTGAGGTCCTGTCCGGTGAGGCGGGTGCTGGCGTCGTCGGTCATTGTTCTCTTTCGGGTGTGGCTCGGTGGTGGCTCGTCCTCGGCCGCTGGTCCGGGCCGCGGCTCGGGCGGGTGCGGGTCAGGCTCGGCCGCCGCGCCACTCGGTGTAGAGCAGCCAGATGAGGTAGCTGCCGCCGATGACGGCGGTGACCACGCCCACGGGCAGCTGGGTGGGTGCCATCAGACGCATGGCGGCCAGGTCGGCCACGACCAGGAGCGCGGCACCCATGAGGGCCGCGCCGACCAGCGTGGTGCCGCCGGTACGGGTCAGGCGTCGGGCCAGTTGTGGTGCGGCCAGGGCCACGAAGCCGATGGGGCCGGCCACGGCGATGGCGGCGCCGGTCAGGGCGCTGGCGGCGGCCAGCGCGATGATCTGGGTGGACTGTGCGGACACGCCCAGGCCGCGGGCGGTGTCCTCGCCCAGTTCCAGGAAGCGCAGGCGCTGGCCGATGGCGAAGATGACCGGGGCCAGCAGGGCCAGTCCGATCCACACGGCGGCCGCCTCGGTCCAGCCGCGGCTGTTGAGGCTGCCGATCATCCAGATCTGGGCGCCCAGGGCGTCGGTGAGGTCGGCGCGGGTCATCAGGTAGTCGCGGACCGAGGCGAGCATGGCGCTGACGCCGATGCCGACCAGGACCAGCCGGTACCCCTGGACGCCGTTCTTCATGGCCAGCAGGTAGACCACACCGGCGGTGACCAGGCCGCCGGTGATGGCGCCCAGGGAGACCACCAGGCGTCCGGCGCCCAGGATGAGGATGGCGGCCACGGCGCCGGTGGCGGCGCCGGAGGTGAAGCCGATGATGTCGGGGCTGCCCAGGGCGTTGCGGGACAGACTCTGGAAGACCGCTCCGGCGATGCCCAGGGCCGCGCCCACGCCGATGGCGGTCAGGGCGCGGGGCAGGCGCACCCCCTGGACGAAGAACACGTCCAGGCGTTCGCCGTACCCCATCAGGGCGGAGGGCACGGCCGAGAGGGCGATCTCGTAGTCGCCGACCGAGACCGAAACGACCAGGGTCGCCAGGCTGACGGCGATCAGGACCAGGCTGACCACCAGGGTGCGCGGGCGCACTAGGAAGGAGACGCGGCCGCCCGGGGAGCGCCAGGCCCGGGTGCCCCGGGGTGTGAGTGGCACGGGCGCGCTGGTGCGGGGGCGGGGTGTCAGGGTGTCGCTCACAGCTGGGCCATCTTTCTGCTGCGGACCAGGGCGATGAACAGGGGCGCCCCGACGAGTGCGGTGATGATGCCGACCTCCAGTTCGGAGCTGGGCAGGATGACGCGTCCGAGGGTGTCGGCGGCGGTGAGCAGGATCGCGCCCAGGACCGCGGCGTAGGGAAGCAGCCAGCGCTGGTCGGGGCCGGTGATCACGCGTGCGGCGTGCGGGATGATCAGGCCCACGAACCAGATGGGTCCGGCGGCGGCGGTGGCGGCGCCGCACAGCAGGATGACACCCACGGCCGTCCCGGCGCGGATGAGGGGGATCTTCGCGCCCAGGGTGGCGGCCAGGTCGTCGCCCAGGGCCATGGCGTTGAGGGAGGGGCCCAGAGCCAGGGTGACCAGGATGCCGATGACCAGGAAGGGGGCGACCTGGAGGAAGATGTCGAGGTCGCGTCCGGTCAGGGAGCCGACCTGCCAGAACCGGATCCGGTCGAAGACGAAGTCGTTGAGGACGATGACGCCGTAGATGAGCCCTTGGAGGACGGCGGCCAGGGCGGTTCCGGCCAGGGCCAGGCGCACGGGGGTGGCGCTGGCGCGGCCGCGCGAGCCCAGGGCGTAGACGGCTACGGCGGCCAGGGCGGCGCCGATGAAGGCGGGCCAGACCAGGCCGGCTCCGGTGGCGCCGAAGACGAAGACGGCCACGACCACGGCCGCGGCGGCACCGGAGTTGATGCCCAGGATGCCGGGTTCGGCCAGGGGGTTGCGGGTCAGGGCCTGCATGAGGGCGCCGGCCAGGCCGAGGGCGGCGCCGACGAAGATGCCGATGACGGTGCGGGGCACGCGTAGGCTGCGGATGACGTCGTGGTCATAGGAGCCGTTGTAGTCGGTCAGGGCGGCCCACACGTCGGCGGCGGGGATGGGTTTGGCTCCGACGGTGACGCTCAGGAGCGCGCAGACGGCGAGGACGCCCACGGCGATGATCAGGCCGATGGGGCGGATGACGCGTCTGGTCAGGGTGGGGCGCGTTGGTGTGGGCGCGCGCAGGGCCACGGCTTCCCCGTTCGTCTTACTGGGCATGCGGGTGAATGGCTGGGGCCCGGTCGGAATCAACCGAATCCCACCCGGACAGGTTAGCCTTACCTACATCCTGTTCGCACGAAAGGGTCCCCACACATGCCCGAATTCATACGTTCCGCACGCTCGTTGAGTGTGTTCGCCCTGGCCGGGGCCCTGGCGCTGAGCGCCTGCGGCACCGACGGCGGTGCCGAGAGCGGCGGTTCCGCCTCCGAGGAAGGCGCCCAGACCCGCACGGTGGAGGGCGCCAACGGGAGCGTGGAGGTCCCCGCCTCCCCCGAGCGGATCGCCGTACTGTGGCGGCCCACTCTGGCCGCCGTCACCCAGCTGGGCCACGACGTGGTCGGCACCATGGGCAGCCCCGGCGAGGCCGACCAGGGCCTCGCGCCCTTCCTGCCCGAGGGCGTGGACGGCGCGGACCTGACGCTGGTGACCAGTTCTCCGGCCGAGGACGACATCAACATCGAGGAACTGGCCAACACCGAGCCCGACCTCATCATCGGGGTGAGCACCGCGGTGGGCGCCCAGACCGAGCTCCTGGACAGCCTGGAGGCGATCGCGCCCACGGTTCTGCTGGAGTGGGAGGGCACCGGTTCCTGGCGCGGTCACCTTGAGGAGGTCGCCGAGCTCCTGGACGCTCAGGCCGAGGCCGAGGAGGAGGTGGCCGCCTACGACGCCGCCGTCGAGCAGGCCCGCACCGACCTGGCCGAGGCCGATGTGGACCCGGCCCGGACCGAGCTGTCCCTGGTGCGGTTGCAGAGCGAGAGCGAGATCCGGCTGGAGACGCCCGCGTCCTTCCCCGGGCAGATCGTGGACGACCTGGGTTTCGCGCGCCCGGACACCCAGGTGGAGGCCGACGGGGACACCGACTTCATCCCGCACAGCTACGAGAACCTGGACCAGGCCGACGGAGACGCGGTCTTCGTGCTGGCCGGTTCGGGCTACCCGGACGCCCCCGACACCTTCTCCGAGGGCCTGTGGTCCAACCTGGGCGCGGTCCAGGACGAGCGGCTGTACCGGATGGACTACGACTTCTGGGGTTCGGCCAACTACCACGGCGCCCACCGGATCATCGAGGACGTCACCGCGGCGCTGACCGGGGAGACGGCCCCGGCGGTGTAGGAGCCGCACCCGTTCCCAGGCAAGGCCCGGGAGTGACGGCTGATGCCGTTGCCCGGTATCGCGAAGCTGAACAGATGACGGCCCCCGCGGGGTGGGGACGCCCTGCCCCGCGGGCGCTCAGGCGAAGACGTCCCAACCCATCCGGACGAGCAGGGCCAGGACGACGACGAGCAGCACCGCCCTGACGAACCCCGACCCCCGCTGCAGAGCCATGCGGGCGCCGACCTGGGCGCCCAGGATCGTGCACACGGCCAGGCCCAGGCCCAACAGCCAGTCGACGTGGCCGCCCAGGGCGAAGACCACCAGGGCGCCGATGTTGGTGCACACGTTGACGATCTTGGCCGAGGCCGAGGCGTGCAGGAAGTCCATGCCCAGCACCGCGGTGAAGGCGATGATCAGGAACACGCCCGTGCCGGGGCCGATGATGCCGTCGTAGAAGCTCACCCCGAGCCCGGCCAGGGCCAGCGCCGCCAGGACGCGGTTGCGGGTGCGCATGGCCGGGTCGGGCGAGGTGCCCATGGCGGGCCGGAAGACCACCATCAGGGCCACCCCGGCCAGGACGACCATGATGATCGGTTTGAGCACG
This sequence comes from Nocardiopsis metallicus, assembly GCF_014201115.1. Lineage (GTDB taxonomy): Bacteria > Actinomycetota > Actinomycetes > Streptosporangiales > Streptosporangiaceae > Nocardiopsis > Nocardiopsis metallicus. The sequence goes on along the minus strand of NZ_JACHDO010000001.1, from coordinate 1,556,916 downwards.
TCCGCGGTCAGGGCGGTGGCCAGGGCGGCGCCCAGTCCGGACCCGAGGAGAGCGAGCCCGGCGGTGGGTATCACGACCTTGCGGTCGATCCTCACCTTGCGGGCGTAGGCGATGGCGGCGGAGGTGGTGCCGAAGACCGCGCCGAGCTTGTTGGTGCCCAGCAGGGTGGCCAGCGGCATGTGCGGAGCGGCGACCATCAGGGCGGGGAGCAGTAGCAGGCCCCCTCCCCCGACGACGGCGTCGATCCAGCCCGCGGCGACGGCGGCCAGCAACAGCAGGCCGAGGATTTCGGGGTCCATCACCGGGGGTTCTCGGCGAGGGCGGACAGAGAGGGGATCATCGGTTCTCTTCAGGGCCGGGGAACGGGACGCGAGCCAATCTAGCCAGCCGAACCGACCGCTTCGTCAGGGGACCGGAGCATTGATCCCCTTACAAGACACGGAGCGCTGGCGTTCGTGTGCGATACGGATGTGTGCGTTTCAGAGAAGGCACAGCTTTACGAAGTAGATTCGCAGTAGCGTGAAGGAAAGCGGTGGCGCCCGAGCGCAAGGGGCGCCACCGCCGTTCGGTGGGGAGGGGACCGCGCTCAGAACTTCGCGCGCTCGAACCACTCCCTGGCCTGGGTCAACACGTCGGGGGTCAACTGGTGTCCCCCGGGGTGCTCACGGGCCTCCACGTCCGCGCCCCGCTGCCCCAGTTGGGCGGCGACCAGGCGGGCCTGGTCGATGGTGGTGATCGGGTCGGCCACACCGTTGCCCAGGAACACCTGCACTCCCGAGAGGTCCACCGGGTCGGGTTCGCGCCCCTGAAGAGGAGCGCCCCCAGCGAAGAGCGCCGCACCCGCGACCAGCCCCGGGTGGAGCAGCAGCAGACCCGCGCCCGTGTTGGCCCCGTTGGAGAACCCGCTGACCACGATCCGCTCGGGATCCAGGTCATAGGCGAGGATGGCGGCCCGGACGAACGCGGCCAGCTCGGCGGTGCGCGCGATCAGGTCGTCGACGTCGAAGACACCCTCCCGCAGACGACGGAACCAGCGGTTCATACCGTTCTCGGTGACCTTGCCGCGCGGCGAGAGCAGGGCCGCGCCCGGAGCCAGCGCACGACCCAGCGGCAACAGGTCGTGCTCGTCGGCGCCGGTTCCGTGCAGCAACAGCAGCGCTGGGGCGCCGGAGGCGGTCGCCGGTTCGAAGACGTGCGTGAAGTCCTCGACGCCGACCTCGGGCGCGGTCACTGGTTGACCTCCACCCGCGGCAGGCTGGCGGCGATCTGGTCGTGGTCGGGCTGCAGCCACGGCGGCAGCTTCAGTGAGCGCCCCAGCTCCAGCAGCGGTTCGTCGTAGTCGAAGCCGGGGCCGTCGGTGGCGATCTCCAGCAGCACCCCGCCGGGCTCACGGAAGTAGATCGAGGTGAAGTAGGTGCGGTCGCGGATCTCGGTGACCCCCACCCCGTCCTGCTCCAGGCGCTGACGCCAGGCGTCCTGCACCGGAGTGTCCGGGGCGCGGTAGGCGACGTGGTGCACGGTCCCGGCGGCGACCAGGCCCCGCTCGGCCCTGGGGTCGGCAAGCACGTCGACGATAGTGCCCACCCCGTCACCGGTGTCGTTGGTGCGGAACCGCATCCGGTTGCCGTCCTCGCTGTGCAGGTGGAAGCCCAGCTGACCGCCGAGCATCTGTGCGGTGCCCTCGGCGTCCTGCTCGGTGAGGGTGACCGCGCGGATGCCCCGGATGGCGTGGTCGGCGGGCACCACTCCCCCGTCCCAGGGGTCGGTGTCGTGGTGGTCGGCGCTGGCGGCCAACTCGATGATCAGCCCGTCCGGGTCGCGCAGGGAGAGGACGTCCTCCTCGCCGCGCGTACGCGGACGCGTGGTCTCCACGTTGAGCCCGGCCAGGTGCTCGGCCCACCAGCCCAGGGACCCCTCCGGCACGGAGAAGGTCGTGGTGGTGGCCTGACCCGCGCCGATCTTGCCCTTGGGCGCGTCGGGCCAGGGGAAGAAGGTCATAATCGTGCCGGGGTTGCCCGCGCGGTCGCCGTAGTAGAAGTGGTAGGTGTCGGGGGAGTCGAAGTTGACCGTCCGCTTCACCATGCGCATGCCCAGCGCGTTCAGGTAGAAGTCGGCGTTGGCCTGGGGGTCGCTCGCGATCGCGGTCACATGATGAATCCCCGAGGGGCGCACGTCCATGTCCTTCATCCTTCCTTGGTGCGGCTGGTCACTGACACCAACAAGTTGAATCTTAAACTATTCCCGTGCGACAGTCGCCCCTCCCCCGCCCAGGAACCGGTCTAGCTTCCGTCAAGACCAGCAGTGTCGGAGCACCCCTTCCCGCCCCACCACCCGTGTCACACCCGCTCCCATACCGTGACGTTCTGCCGGAGGCCTTCCCCGGCCTCGGTTCTCGCGGCTACGGTGTCATTCATGAGCACGAGCGACCCCACCCGTATTCATCCTTCCGGGATCTGCCGCCGCGGCCATCACGAGTGGCGGCACGACCCGCCGGGTGGGAAGCGCCTGGTGTGCGTTCGCTGTAAATCCATGAGCATGAACAACTTCGACGCCCCCTGCCGCACCGACTGCACGGACTGCGACCGCACCCCTGCACGCCAGGTCCGAGCTCAGTGAAGTCTCCCCCGCGTGAACGCGGGGGCTTCCAGCTCAGGGTTTCCCATACGGGTCGCCCTTTCGCTTCGATTGACGCTTCCCGGGCCGTGAACGGCCTCCACGTCCTGCCACGCCTCTTCCTTGCGCGGGATCTCGTTTGGCCGCCTGTTCGGCGGCATGGTGGATGTTGTGGGCGGCGTTGGTGTCAGCATTCCCGACCCATCCGCAGGTGGGGTTCCGGCAGGCAAAGACCGCTTGGTTCTTGCGGTTCTTCACATCCGAGAACCCGCACCGGTGGCACCTGAGGGAGGTGTGCGGGGCGGGGACGACAATGACGGTGCCGCCGCGTTCGGTGGTCTTGTAGGCCAGTTGGGTGTGCAGCTGATGCCACGCCTCTCCCTGGATGGACCGGTTCAGCCCGGCCTTCTGGGCGGCACTGCGCCCCGGGGCCTCGACAGTGCCTTTCGCGGATCGGACCATCCCGGCGACGTTGAGGTCCTCCAACCCGATAAGGCTGTAGGTGTCGGCGAGGGTGCGGGTGGTCTGGTGCTGCCAGTCGGAGCGCCGTCGCACGAGGCGGGCACGCAGGGCGGCGATCGTGTCGTAGGTGGCCTTGAGCCGGTTGCTGATCTGCTCGCCCCGGGTGTGGTGGGGCGTTGCCGTGCGGCCTTGCGTTCCAGGCGAAGGAGCCGTTCGGCTTCCTTGGGGCGCTCCCACAGGGTGTGGGTGTGGTTGGTGCCGTCCGACAGGGCCAGGGGCACCGCGATGCCCCGGTCGATACCGACCGTGGGGCCGGTGTGGGGTGCGGGGTCGGACTGTTCCCAGTGGGTGCGCAGCACGATGTGCCAGCCGTTGGCCTCGCGCACCAGACGGGCGCCGGTCACGGTCCCGGGGACGGCCCGGTGGGCACGGAACCGGACCGTGCCGACTTTGGGGATCTTGACGGTGGACCAGCGGCGGGACAGACAGGTGATGTTCAGGTCCCGGCCCTGAGGGATGTCCACGCTCATCTTCGCTCGGACACGGGACTTGAACCGGGGTGCTTCGGCACGGCCCTCCCAGCAGTTCACCCACGCTCGGTGGTACTGCTTCAACACCTGTTGGGCGGCTTGGGCGGGCAGGGCGGCAAGGAAATCGATCTCCTTGCGGGCCTGCTTGATCGCCGCGTCGGCGTCCTTCAAGGACACCCGTCGGTTCTGCGAGGCCATGGTCCACCAGTCGTGGAGTGCGTTCCACAGGGCGCGGGCGGCATGCCCCTGCCCGTCCAGGGTCTCGGCCTGTTCGGGGGTCGGGCACAGTCGGTACTTGATGCCGCGCTGAATCTCCACACCCACCCCCTTCACCCAATTCTCTGCGGACGGTCTACTACTACGCCCGGGACTACGACGACTTCCCCGAACCGGACCGATTCGGCCGCACCCTCATGTGGCTGGGCGATCCGTTGGAGGAATGGCGCCGCAGACACCCCCTCAAGGAGCAACGCGATTCACCCCCGGCCTGAGGGCCGGGGCACTCTCGCTACATCAAGGTAGTTCCTGGACCGGATCGCCCCGCAGTTCGAGCACTGCTCGGTACCGCCGTTGGGCCCGGCACTCCAGTTGTGATCGCATGTGGCCATGGAACCTCCTTGTGTCAGAGGAGGGCCTACCCCTGCGATGCCGATCTCGACCGCGCCCGGGGACGCGCGCTCCGGCGGACAGATCTGCCCGGGGCCGCGCATCTGGTCGATCGGTGTTCGGGTCGGGCAAGGAGCTCTCCTCCCGCTCGAACCTGGCGTCGAAGTCCGGGGCGAGGCCGAGCCCGACAGCGCAGGCCAGACCCCCTCACCAACACAGGTGAAGCCGCTGGGTTCGGAAAACCCTTGGTCACCGTGTCGGGAACCGGCCCCGTGGCCACCGGATCACTACATTCGGTGCATGGCGCGAATACGCAGGCTGGCCGGGTGGGCGATCGGTGAACGGGTCCGGGAGTCGTTCGTCCTGGTTCCGCTGCTGGGAATGGCGCTGTTCGCCCTCCTGGTGCCCGTCACCGTCATGGTGGACAGCCTTGTCGGCGAGGTGCTGGTCCAACTCGGTGAGGGGGCCCCGGATCAGACCCGTCAGGGCTACTCCGAGCTCGTGGAGAGCGGCCGGAGGGTCATCCAGACCATCGGTCCGGCGACGCTCACGGTGATGGGTGTGGTCTTCAGCATCACCCTGGTGGCCCTGCAGACGGCCACGGACAAACTCTCGCCGCGCATCATCTACCTGTTCACCCGCAGCTGGACCACGAAGCTCACCCTGACCGTCTTCCTCGGCACCTTCGTCTACACCGTCGGGGTCCTGTACCTGAGTGGGCTCTTCGCTGGCGAGGAGCGCCCCTTCGTACCGCTGTTGTCCACCTCGCTGTCGGTGTTCCTTCTGGTGCTGTGCCTGCTGATCTTCCTGTGCTTCGTGGGCAACTCGGTCAACCTGATGCGCGTCACCATCGTGATGGACCGGATCGCCGGCAGGACGCTGGAGCAGATCCGCTACCTGGCCCGCAGCGCTCCCCCGGACTCGGAAGACCCGTCCTCCGGCACCGTGTCCCACCCCGTCGGGGCGAAGGTGACCCATGTGCGTTCCCGTGCCGATTCCGGGGTGCTGACCTGGTTGGACGAGCGCGCGCTGGCCTGGTGGGCCCGGCGCAACGACGCCTTCGTCCGGGTGATCCCCTCCATCGGGGACTACGTTCCCGGCAACAGCGTGGTCCTGACCGTGCACTCCTCCCGTGCGGTGCGAGCCCCCGAGCGGGCCGCGCGAACGCTGCGTACTGGCCGGGAACGGTCCACTTTCCAGGATCCCGCCTTCGGGCTGCGCCAGATCGTTGACATCGGAGTGCGCGCCCAGTCCCCCGGGGTGAACGATCCGACCACGGTGGTGCAGTGCATCGACCGGGTCCAGCCCCTGGTCGAGGCTTTCGCCGAGGTTTCGGTACGCGAGTGGACGATCCACGATCGCAAGGGCGCCCCCCGGGCACAGCTGCCGATACCCGCCTGGGAGGGCTTCGTGGACCTGGCCTTCGGTGAGCTGATGCTGCAGAGCGGGGAACACGTCCAGGTGACCCGGCGCCTGTCCGCGGCTCTGCGGGACCTGGAGGAGACGGTCGCGGACGACCGCCGCCCGGCGCTGCGCCGCCACCGGCGGGAACTGCGCCGGGCGTGCGAGCGCCACCTGCCCGAGCACCTGTGGGAATTCGCCCTGACCCCCGACCGCCAGGGCCTGGGCGGCGGAACCGGGGAGGCCGGTGGAGCCCGGTGACCGCTGGAAGCTCAGCAGACCGGTTGTCGGCCGGATAACCCGCTAGAAGGCACGGGTGGCCGGTTCGGGGGCGGGCAGCTTGCGCAGCCGCAGGGCGAACAGGCCCGCCAGTACGGTCAGCCCCAGCGCCAGGGCAACGGTGCCGTTCCAGCCGACCGCGTCGTAGACCACCCCGCCGAGCCAGCCGAAGAGGCTGGCACCCAGGTAGTAGGCGAGGGTGTAGACGGCGGCGGCCTGGGCGCGGCCGGTGACGGCTTGGGAGCCCACCCAGGCCGAGGCGGTGGCGTGGGCGCAGAAGAAGGCGAAGGTCAGCAGGAGCAGGGTGGCCAGCAGCAGCCAGACCGAGGTGGTGAACAGCCCGCCCAGGCCGAGAAGTAGGAGCAGGGTGGCGGTGGTGAGCACCCCGTAGCGGCCCCAGCGCAGGGTGGCGTTTCCGGCCATGGCCGAGCCGAGCATGCCCGCGGTGTAGGACAGGAAGAGCAGTGAGGCGACCGCCTGGGACAGGCCGAAGGGCTGGTCGGTGAGGCGGAAGCCGAGGACGTTGTAGACGGCCATGAAGGCGCCCATGAGCAGGAGTGCCTGGGCGTACAGGGGGATGAGTCCGCGGGTGGTCATCGCGGCTTTGAGGCGTTGGCCCATGCTGAGGCCGTCGTCAGAACCGAAACGGCGGGCGGGGGCGCCGGTGCCGGTCTTGTGGCGGGGCAGGACCAGGACGAAGACCAGGAGGGCGGCAAGGCCGAGGAGGGTGTTGGCGGCCACGCCCCACTGCCAGCCGCCGTGTTCGGCGGCGAAGCCGGCCAGGAGGCGGCCGCCCATGCCGCCCAGCGGGTTTCCGGCGATGTACAGGCCGGTGGCCTTAGGTGCGTCGCGGGGGTGGATCTCCTCGGCGAGGTAGGCCACGGCCGCGGCGGAGACCCCGCCCAGGGCGGCGCCCTGGAGGGTGCGCAGCACCAGCAGCGTCCAGAGTTCGGCGGAGAAGGGGATGGCTGCGCCCAGCACGATGGCCAGGAGCAGGGAGAGGGCGATGACGCGGGCGCGGCCGATCCGGTCGGCGGCCCCGCTCCAGATGAGGGTGAACCCGGCCAGGCCGCCGGTGGCCAGGGAGACGGCGAGGGCGGCCTGGCCCGCGGAGGTGTCGAAGCCGGTGGCGATGGCGGGCAGGATCGGCTGGACCGACCACAGTTGGGCGAAGGTGGCCACGGCGGCGGCGACCAGGGCGATGACCGTGCGCCGGTAGGCGGCCGTGCCAGCGCGCGGGCGCGGATCGTGGGTGGCGGGGGAAGTGCTGGTCACGGTCATGGTTCAACGCTAGAAAGCGTGTTTTCATACGTCCAATACATGGTTTCACGTTGTTGCATACTGTTTCGTATGAATGACCCTGACGTGGAGTCTTTGACCCGAATCCTGGCGCCCCGGTTGCGGATGCTGGCGGAGGTCGCCAGGACCGAGCACGTCACCCACGCCGCCGAGGCCTTGGACATGCCCCAACCCACGCTGAGCAGGGCTTTGGCCCGGTTTCAGGAGGAGCTGGGGATGGCGTTGGTGGAACGCACCGGACGGGGAATCCGGCTGACCCGGGCCGGTCGGCTGCTGCTGCCGCACGTGGAGCGGGCACTGGACGACCTTCGCCAGGGGGTGGCCGAACTCACGGGCGCCGAGGAGGGCCGGGTGGCGCTGACCTTCCTGCCCACCCTGGGCGTGGAGGTGGTACCGGTCCTGCTGCGGGGGTTTCGGGCCGAGCATCCGGGGGTGCGGTTCACCCTGACCCAGGAGGCGTGGGCCGACTCCCTGCGCCGGTTGGCCTCGGGCGGAGCGGACCTGGCGCTGACATCGCCGCTGCCCTCGGGCGCAGGGCTGGTCTCGGCGGTGCTGCACACCCAGTCGCTGCGGTTGGTGGTGCCCGAGCACCACCCGCTGGCCGCTCAGGGGCCGGTGTCCCTGGCGTCGGTCCGGGACGAGTTCATCCTGCTCAAACCGGGGCGCGGGGTGCGGCACCTGACCGACCGGCTCAGCGACCGGGCCGGGTTCACCCCTCGGGTGGCGTTCGAGGCCGACGACATCGCCACCGCGCGCGGTCTGGTGGCCGCGGGCCTGGGGGTGTCGGTGCTGCCCGCCCGGCCCAGGGGGCCGCTGGGCGGAACGGTGGAGCTGCGGTTGCGGAACGGGGACGCCACCCGGCCGGTGGGGTTGGTCTGGCCGCAGGAGGGGTCGGGCGGCGGCTACGAACCCCCGGCGGTGGCGCTGTTTCGCGACTACGTGCGCCGGGTGGGCCCCGAGGTCATCCCCGACCTCACCGGCTGAGCGGGGCGGGCTCGCCGGGCCCCTCGAGCCCCTGCGGGCCCTCCGGGGCCTTCAGCGGCCGGGGCCGGTAGACGAAGGTCACCAGGACCACGGAGATGTTCATCAACAGGAACCAGGCGACCAGCTTGGACAGCGGCACCAGTTCCCACCCCTCGGCCTGGTTGGGGTAGATCCAGGCGCCCGCGAAGGTGGCGATGTTCTCCGCCACCCAGATGAAGAAGGCCACGCCGAGGAAGGACGCCAGGATCGGCATCCGCCGCCAGGGCCGGGAGCGGTGGTTGCGAAAGTGCATGACGCAGCGGATGTTCAGTGCCACGACCAGGGCGAGCAGTATCCAGCGCGAATCGACCACGTAGTGGTGTCCGAAGAAGTTGGCGTAGACGGCCACCGCGAGCAGCGCGGTCGCCCAACGGGGCGGGTAGCGGTCGAAGCGCAGGTCGAACAGGCGGAAGACCCGGACCATGTAGGAGCCCACCGCCGCGTACATGAAACCGCTGTAGAGCGGTACGCCGGCGATCCAGAACAGCCCGTCGCCGCCGTAGTGCCAGGAGCCGACGGCGGTCTTAAAGATCTCCATGGCGGTGCCGACCAGGTGGAACAGGACGATCACCCACAGCTCACGGCCGCTCTCCAGCCGGGCCAGGAGCATGAAGGCCTGGATCGCCACCGCCCCGAGGACCAGGGCGTCGCTGCGGGAGAGCGCGACGCCCTCGGGGTACCACAGGTGGGTGCCCAGCAGCAGGGCCAGCATCAGGGCACCGAAGACACAGGCCCAGGCCTGCTTGACCGTGAACACGGCGAACTCCAGCAGGTACCCGCGCGCCCTCCCCCTTCCGCCCAGGGAGGCCAGGCGCCGGTGGGCCCAGGCGTCCAGGCGCAGCTCAAGGGAGGTCAGGGCCCACTGCTGTCCACTTGTCATGCGGCCGATGGTACGAATCATCCTTATTTCGACCGAATCCGGGCGGCCCACCGCACGGCGAAAACCAGTTGTGGGAGCGATTCCGGCGGATCAGGATGGGTCCCCATGAACGCTCAGCACAGCTCGGCCGAACCCCCCGCGCCCGCCACCGAACGCCCCGTCGCCCTCATCACCGGAGTGGGCCGCACCGTCGGGATCGGCGCGGCCATCGCACGTCAGCTGGCCGAGTCGGGCTGGAACGTGGCCCGTACCCAGTGGACCCCCTACGACGACCGCATGCCCTGGGGCGCGGAGGAAGCCGCCACCGACACCATCGGGGCCGAGCTCGCCGAACGCGGCGCAGCCACGCTCGCCGTCGAGGCCGACATGGCCGACCCCGCCTCCCCCGCGCGCGTCTTCGACGAGGTCGAACAGCGCCTGGGCCCGGTGCGCGCCCTGGTGGTCTGCCACTGCGAGTCGGTCGACTCGGGGATCCTGGACACCACCGTGGAGAGCTTCGACCGCCATTTCGCCGTGAACACCCGCGCACCCTGGCTGCTGGTGCGCGAGTTCGGGCTGCGCTTTGCCGGGGAGCACGACGGTGGCCGGATCATCGCCCTGACCAGCGACCACGTGGTACACAACCTGCCCTACGGAGCCAGTAAGGGCGCGCTGGACCGGATCGTGCTGGCCTCGGCGCGCGAGCTCGCCCACCTGGGAGTGACCGCCAACGTGATCAACCCGGGCCCGGTGGACACCGGCTGGATGCCCGACCAGGTGCGCGAGCACTGCACCGAACACACCCCGCTGGGCCGCCTGGGCACCCCGCGCGACACCGCGCACCTGGTCGACTTCCTGTGCTCACCGCAGGGCGGCTGGGTCAACGGCCAACTCCTGAAGAGTGACGGCGGCATCTCCGCCTGACTCTCACCCACACCTCCTCCGCCCCTCCCCACCCGGATGATCTTGCTACCAGGAGCACGTTCGGCGCCTTGGGTCTCAGTGGCTCAGCGCTTCTGGTAGCAAGAAGCGTCACGGGGGTTAGAAGGGGTAGCGGGCCGGGTCGGCCTGCATGGTGATCCACTGGGTCTCGGTGAAGGCCTCCAGGTTGGCGCGGGTGCCGCCGAAGCGCGAACCCGTGCCCGAGTAGCCCACGCCGCCGAAGGGCGCCACCGCCTCGTCGTCCACGGTCTGGTCGTTGATGTGCACGATCCCGCTGGGGATGCGGTCGGCGATCTCCATACCGCGCATCGGGTTGGTGGTGACCACGCCCAGGGACAGCCCGTACTCGGTGGAGTTGGCCAGCTCCACCAGCTCGTCCACCGAGGAGAAGCGCACCACCGGGGCGACCGGGCCGAAGACCTCCTCGGCGTAGGCGGGGGTCTCGGGGTTCACCCGGTCCAGGACGGTGGGCCGGTAGTACAGGTCCTGGTAGGTGCCGCCAGCGCGCAATCGGGCGCCGTGCTGGACGCTGCTGGTGACCAGGTGGTGGATCTTGTCGCGCTGGCCGGCGTCGATGATCGGCCCGAGCGCGGCGCCGTCCTCCTCCGTGCTGCCCACGACCAGCGCCTCGGCCTTGGCGGCCAGGCGCTCCACGTAGTCGTCGGCGACCGACTCGTGCACCAGGTGGCGGCCGGTGGTCATGCAGATCTGCCCCTGGTGCAGGAAGGAGCCCCAGGCGCCGATCGAGGCGGCCGAGTCCAGGGCCGCGTCGTCCAGGACGACCAGCGGGGAGTTGCCGCCCAGCTCCAGGTGGGCGCGCTTGAGGTGGCGGGCGGCGGCCTCGCCCACCTTGCGTCCGGCCGGGGTGGAGCCGGTGAAGGAGATGACGCGCACGTGCGGGTCGGCGACCAGGGCCTCGCCCGCCTCGATGCCGCCGGGCAGGACCTGCAGGACCCCCTCGGGCACCCCGGCCTGGCGGAAGGCCTCGGCCAGGACGGCGCCGCCGCAGATGGCGGTGCGCGGGTCGGGCTTGAGGATCACGGCGTTGCCCAGGGCCAGAGCCGGGGCGACCGAGCGGATACCCAGGATGAGGGGGACGTTGAACGGGGCGATCACCCCGACCACGCCCGCCGGGACCTGGCGGGAGAAGCTGAGGCGGGGCTTGGCGGTGCGCAGGATCTCGCCGTGCGGCTGGGAGGCCAGGGCGGCGGCCTCGAAGCACTCGCTGGCGGCCACGTGCACCTGGAAACCGGCCATCCCGGCGGCCGCCCCGCCCTCACGGCGCAGCCAGCCGGTGATCTCCTGCTCGTGGGCCTCCAGCAGGTCGCCGGCCCGGCGCATGACGGCGGCGCGCTGCTCGTAGGAGGTGGCCGCCCAGTCGCGCTGGGCCTTGGCGGCGCGGGCGGCGGCCTCGCGCACGTCCTCGGCGTCGGCGATGCCGGTGCGGCCCAGGACGGCGCCGGAGGAGGGCGAGACGACCTCGGCGTCACCGCCCCGGGCCGGGGTCCAGGTCCCGGTGAAGACGGCGCTGGTGAAATCCTCGGCGGCGAGCAGGCTCACGGTGTGGCTCCTTACGAGTGCGAATGCGGTACTTCGGGTTGCGGCCCGTGCGGCGCGCGGGCGCGGGCGCGGGCGCGGGCGCGGTTCAGGCGACCGGTTGGCCGGTTCCGCGTTTGGCGCGTTGGATCTGGGCGTAGACGCGGGCGCGCAGGTCGGTGAAGCGCTCGTCCTGGCGGGTGGTGAGCTGGTCGCGTTCGGTCGGCAGGTCCACGGTGATGTCGTCCTGGACCACGGTGGGTGAGTTGGACAGCACCAGCACCCGCTCGCCCAGGTAGACGGCCTCGTCGATGTCGTGGGTGACGAACAGGACGGTCACCCCCAGGCGCTGCCAGATCTGGCGGACCAGGTCCTCCAGGTCGGCGCGGGTCTGGGCGTCCACGGCGGCGAAGGGCTCGTCCATGAGCAGGACCTGGGGTTCGTAGGCGATGGCCCGGGCGATGGCCACGCGCTGCTGCATGCCGCCGGAGAGCTGCCAGGGGTAGGAGTCGGCGAACTCGGCCAGGCCGACCGCCTCCAGGGATTCGGCGACCAGTTCGGCCCGGCGGGCCTTGGGCAGCTTCTTCTCCTTGAGCGGGAGTTCCACGTTCTCGCGCACGCTCATCCACGCGAACAGGCTGCGCCCGTACTCCTGGAAGACCACGGCCATGCCGGGCGGCGGGGCCAGCACCGGCTGGTCAGCCAGTTCCACGGTGCCGCTGGTGGGCGCCATGAGTCCGGCGATGCACTTGAGCAGGGTGGTCTTGCCGCAGCCGGAGGGCCCGACCAGGCAGACCAGCTCGCCCTCGGCGAGTTCGAAGGTGAGGTCGCGGACGGCCTCCACGGCCGCGGCGCCGCCGTTGTAGATCTTCTGCAGGCCGGTGACCTTGAGCATGGCGGGTCGTTCCCCCTGGTTGTCGCTGTGGTTCATGGTGCCTCACTCCCCCCGGTTGGCGGCGCGCAGGCCGCGGTACCAGCCCAGGACGCGGCCCTCGACGAGCTCGAACAGGGACGAGAGCAGGAAGCCGATCACGCCGAGCAGGACCATTCCGGCCCACATCTCGGGGATGGCGAAGGTGCGCTGGAACTGCACGATGGCAAAACCCAGGCCGCTGGAGCTGGCGAACATCTCGCTGATCACCATGAGGATGATGGCCAGGGCCAGGGCCAGGCGCAGGCCGGCCATGATCTGCGGGCTGGCCGAGCGCAGCACCAGCACCCGCAGCCGGGTCAGTCCGGAGACGCCGTAGCAGCGGGCGGTGTCGGACAGGACCGGGTCGACCGCGCGCACGCCCTCGACGGTGTTGAGCAGGACGGGCCACACGCAGCCGAAGACGATCACCATGATCTTCATCGAGTCGTCGATCCCGGCGAGCATGATCATCAGCGGGACGAGCACGGGTGGCGGGATGGCGCGCAGGAACTCCAGGACTGGTTCGATGGTGGCGCGCACCCGCGCGTCCAGGCCGAGCAGGACGCCCAGTCCGACGCCGATCACCGCGGCGATCGCGAACCCGGCGAGCAGTCGGCCCAGGCTGGGCAACACGTCCACGAAGAAGCGTTCGGAGAACCACAGGTCGGCGAAGGCCGAGGCGATGGCGGCGGGGGTGGGCGTGTAGAAGCTGGCGCCGGGCTGGGCGGTGACCGCCCAGTAAACGCCGACGATCAGCGTCGGCAGGGCCAGTACGTGCAGCAGGCGCAGGCCGATCCCGGGGGCTCCGGGGCGGCGGCGCCGGCTCGCGGTGGAGCCGGCGGCACGGCCGGGGGCGCGGCCCTGGGGGCCCTGTTCGGGTCCTTCGTGGTCGCTCGGCCCCGTGGCGCCGGGTTGGACGGTGGTGGGCTGGCTCATGCGGCGACCTCCCCGCGGACGGACGTGTGCCAGCGCAGGACGCGCCGTTCCAGGGCGCGCACGCCGATGTTGATGACCACGCCGAGGACGCCTGTGGCGACGATCCAGGCGTAGACCAGGGCGACGGCGCCGCCCTGCTGGGCGTTGGTGATCTGGTCCCCGATACCCGGGGAGCCGATGATCAGCTGGGCGGTGATGGACAGGATCAGGCCGACGGCGGCGGCCAGGCGCAGGCCGGTCATCAGGTAGGGCAGGGTGGTGGGCCACACGACGTAGCGGATGCGGGCCAGGCGGCCCAGACCGTAGGAGCGGGCGGTCTGTTCGGCGACGGGGTCCACGTCGGCCACCCCGTAGAGCACCTGGATGTAGATCAGCCAGAAACAGGCGTACACGACCAGGAGCAGGGTGGAGCGGATGTCGGTGCCGTACATCAGCACGGCCAGCGGGATGAGCGCCACCGAGGGGATGGGCCGCAGGAAGTCCACCGTGGAGGTGGTGAAGGCGCGCAGCCGGGGTGTGGCGCCCAGGGCGAATCCGAGCAGGACGGCGGCGGCCAGGGCGATGGCCAGTCCCAGCGCCCACCCGTACAGGGTGTGGCCGATGGCCTCCCAGAAGGGTGCGGTGGTGGCGCGCCGGGCCAGGGTGGTCAGGACTTCGGAGACCGGCGGGAAGTAGCGTTCGGGCACCGCGCCCAGGCGGGGCGCGAGTTCCCACAGGGCGAGCAGGCCGATGATGCCCAGGGAGCCCAGCAGGGGCCGGTTGGGCGCGGAGCGGCTGAGCACCGGGCGTCGAGGCGCGGAGCGGCCGGGTCGGGCGCGGTTGAGTGTGGCGGTCATCGGATCAGCGTTTCCAGGTCGGGGTCGGCGTCGATGATGCCGTCGGTGACCATCAGGTCGGCCAGGGTCCGCACGGCCTCGGTGTCGATCCGGGCGGGGAAGCGCGGCCAGCGCAGCTGGTCGAACAGGTCCGGGTCGATCTCGGTGTAGGCGGTGAGGGTCTGGGTGGTCTCCTCGGGGTGGTCCTGGGCGTAGGCCAGGGACTCGTTCATCGCCTCGGTGAAGGCGTCGACGGTGTCGGGGTGCTGGGCGATGAGTTCGTCGGAGGTGAAGTAGGTGGCGATGGACAGCTCGGGGTGCAGGTCCACGAAGTTGCCCGCGATCTCGGTGGCGCCCTGTTCGAGGGCGACGGTGAGGAAGGGTTCGACCACCCAGGCGGCGTCGACCTGGCCGTTGTCCAGGGCGCCGGGCATGTCGGGGAAGGCGAGTTCGATGAAGTCGAGGTCGGTGGGGTCTCCGCCCGCCACGCGCACGGAGTTGCGCACCGACGTGTCCCCGATGTTGTTGAGGTTGTCGATCGCCACGGTGGCCCCGTCCAGGTCGGCGGGTCCGGTGACGTCGCTGTCGGCGGGCACGACCAGGGCGCTGTAGTCGGTGTCGGCGTCGCCGGTGGTGGTCATGCCGTTGGCGACCACGGTCAGGGGCAGGCCCTGCTCGCGGGCGATGAGCAGGGAGGCGACGTTGCCGAAGGCGAAGTCGAGCTCTCCGCTGACCACGCGGGGGACGGTGGTGGCGCCGCCCCCGCCGGTCTCGATGGTCACGTCCAGGCCCCGCTCGGAGAAGAAGCCCTGTTCCACGCCGAGGTAGAGGGGCGCGACCGCGGTGATGGGCAGGACGCCCACACTGACGGGGGTGAGCCCGTCCCCGGAGTCGGCGGTGTCGCCGGAACCGCAGGCGGTGGCGGTCAGGGTGAGTGCGGCGCCTGCGGCGAGCACGCCCAGGGCGTTCTTCGTGGCGGTCATGTGTTCTCTCCTGGGGACGGGCAGACGGGAGGGGGCGGGACGGGACGCGGGGCTGTGCGGGGGGTCGGGGGGCGGGGGGTCGGGCGCGGGTCAGTTCAGCAGCGGGTCGAGGTCGGGTCCTGTGTTCAGGAGGCCGTCGGTGACCATCAGGTCGGCGAGCACCCGCACGGACTCCTCGTTGACCTGTCCGGGGAAGCGCGGCAGGGCCATCAGCTCGATGAGGTCGGGGTCGATCTCGGTGTAGGTGGCCAGGATGCGGCGGACCTCGTCGGGGTTGTCCTCGGCGTAGGCCAGGGACTCCTGGAGTGCCTCGGTGACCCCCTCGAAGAGTTCGGGGTCCTCGGCCAGCCGGTCCTCGGCGGTGAAGTAGACGGCCACGGACAGGTCGGGATGGGTGTCCACGAAGTTGGAGGCGATCTCGCGGTGCCCGGCCTCACGGATGGTGGAGGCGAAGGGCTCCACGGCCCAGACGGCGTCGATCTGGCCGGTCTCCAGGGCGGCGGGCATGTCCGGGAAGGGCAGTTCGACGAAGTCGACCTGGGCCGGGTCCCCGCCCGCCTCGCGCACGGACTGGCGGACGGTGGTGTCGCCGATGTTGTTGAGGTTGTTGGCGGCCACGGTCAGGCCCTCCAGCTCGGCGGCGCTGGTGACGTCGCTGTCGGAGAGGACGAACACCCCGCCGAAGTCGGCGCCCTGTTCGCCCGCGCTGGTGACGCCGTTGGTGAGGGTGGTCAGGGGCAGGCCCTGCTCGCGGGCGATGACGAGCGAGACCACGTTGCTGAAGGCGAAGTCGAACTCGCCGCTGATCACCCCGGGGACGATCGCGGCCCCGCCGGAGCCGGACTCCAACTGGAGGTCGATGCCGTGTTCGGCGAAGAAGCCCTGTTCCACGCCGAGGTAGACGGGGGCCACGTCGACGATGGGGATGACCCCGGCGGTGACGGTGGTCAGGCCGTCGGGGTGGTCGTCGGCGGGGCTACCGCAGGCGGTGGCGGCCAGCAGCGCAACCGCCGCGGTCAGGGCGGCCGGGGTGGGGCGCATCGCAACTCCAACTGGTGAGGGGGGCGGGGTGGGAGGCGGCCACCCAGATTTGTACGTGTAGCGAACACGTGTTCTGAGAGTGAACATAGGTGATGCGCATCACCGGGTCAAGGTGTGCGCGGGGCACATTTCGAAGACGTGAACAGCGGAGGATCGGATGACCACGCCTGGTCAGGGCCTTTTGCGCGTGCATTGAATCCCGGGCGGCCCCACCCGCACCCCGACTCCTCGGGCTGCGCACGAACAAGATAGGGTTGCCTAACCAAACCGCCACGTGAGGTGTACGCCCGCATCGACGGCGTCCTCGCGTGTGCCCAGCAGTGAGCACCACCCGATTGGACGTGGACCCGTGCGGCTTCCCACCGCCCCGGACGGCCGCCGAGGCTGTTCGGCTCTGGCCCGCTACACCGACGAGCAGATCGCGGGCACCGCGGGCCTCAGCAGCGGCTGGCTCCTGGTCGAGCACAACGGCCCCTGGCGCCACCCGGCCTTCGCCAGCCCCGGCCTGGACAAGGCGGTCGTCTCCCGGTTGGCCGAACGCATCGTCGGCAGCGATGTGCGGCCCCAGCTGATCAAACGCCCCGGGGCCGGCGAACGCGCCCCCGCCGAGGGCCCCCTGCGCGCCTACCTCGTCCATGCCAGCCGCACCAGCCCCTGGGTGCGCCGGATCGACTTCCAGGACCTGGCCGAGCTGCTGGAGATCGACCTCACCGCCGCCGAGCGCCCGGAGCCGCCCTCCTTCGGCGCCGCTGTGGACCACACCCTCTACCTGGTGTGCACCCACGCCAAGAAGGACCCCTGCTGCGCGATGCTGGGCCGCCCGGTCGCCGCCGCGCTGGCCGGGGGCGAGGCCGAGGTCTGGGAGACCACCCACGTGGGCGGGGACCGCTTCGCCGCCAACCTGGTGGCCCTGCCCCAGGGCGTGTACTTCGGCCGCCTGGACCCGGAGTCGGCACCGCCGACCGTGGCCGCCTTCGAGCGGGGGCTGGTCCTACCGGAGAACTACCGGGGCCGCTGCACCGACTCCGGGGCCGCCCAGGCCGCCGAGGCCGCGCTGCGCGCCCGCATCGGCCGCCCCGTGGGCGTCAACGACATCACCCGCCTGGCCGAGGAGGAGACCGGGGGCGGGGTCCGGCTCACCCTGGGCCACGACGGCGGCCTGTACTCGGTTTCGGTGGAGACCGTGGAGGGTCAGGAGTGCCCCACCACCTGCTCGGTGGTCTCCCCCACCCGACCGGTCCACCACCGGGTGCGCCAGATCACCGGAACACCGCTTGGCGGCGGTCTGCCCGGGAGCGCCTCGGTGTAACGCCGCTCCCGGCCCTCGAAGGCCGAGGGACCGGCCCCGTGGCGCGGGGCCGGTCCCTCCTCGCCCGCGGCGCGGCACCGGATCCGATCGGCACCGCGCCGGGGTCACTGGAAACCCGGTCTACTGGAAGACGACGTCGGAGCAGTTGTAGAAGGCCTCGGGGCTGTCGGAGCGCTCCCAGACCACGTAGACGATGTGCTGGCCCGAGCGCTCGGGCAGGTCCACGTCCCAGCGGTACTCCGCGCCCTCGACGCCGCCCTCGGTCAGCGGCGGGTCGGTGACCTCGCTGATGAGCTCGAGGTCGGACCAGTTCAGCGGGGAGTCGGGGGACCAGCCCGCGTCGGTGACGTAGGTGAAGAAGGTGCCGGGGTGGTGGGCCCAGGCGTTGTGGTGGAACTCCACTGTCTGGCCGGAGGGCAGCGCGGTGGTGGGCCAGTCGTCGCGTACGGCGTTGAACGCGGCGAAGTCGTCGCTGGGGCCGCACAGCTCGCCGTCGGCCACGACCTCCTGGTGACGGCCGTCGGCGTCACTGATCAGGTTGCCGAACCAGTTCCAGAAGGGGTAGCTGCCGCCCTCGGCCAGGGCGTCGGCGCAGGCGGGGTTGGTCGGCTCGACGTTCCCGCCGCTACCGCCCTCCAGCCCGTTGACGTAGCAGGCGTAGGTGCGGCTGGCGGGGTAGGTGAAAGCACCGTGGGCCTCGGCGGCCTCGGGGCTCACGGTGAGCGCGACCCCGCCGACGAGGGCGGCGGTAGCGGTCAGGGCCGCGGTTCTGGCCGCTGCGGAGGTTCTGGTGGAGGTCCTGGCGGTTCCGGTGGGGGTTCCCATGAGGGGGTCCTTCGGGGTAGCGGGGTGAGTTCGTGTATCTGAGTACCATTCGTTCTCGACGGCGCCTGGGAGCGTTCCCACGCGCCCTTGCCCGGCAAGTTAACAAAACCGAAACCCAATGACAACAGGGGATCTGAGGACGTTTTTCGAACCGGATCACCGGAGACGCACACGCACTGGTCACACCAATGAGGGGGCGGGCCCGGCCGGGCCCGCCCCCTCGTGGTCGTTCGTGTGCCGTCGTCCGTGTCGGTCCCGGCCGGTCAGGCCCAGAAACCGAAGTTGTACAGCAGGAAGTTGGTGGCGGCGATGGCGCTCAGCGCCAGCACCGAACCGGTGACGAACGAGGTCCGCAGCGATCGCACCAGGAACTCCAACGACAACAGGTTGTTGAGGATGAAGTACCCCAGCATCATCCCGTGCCAGAACGAGTCCATGCTCCACGGCTCGAAGAAGTAGGCCGCCCCGGTCCACACGTCGGTCTCGGTGGTGAACCACGACCACGCCAGCGCCGCACCGTACCCCAGCGGGATCTGGATGATCGGGATGATCATCCACGGCAGCAGCTTGACGAAGCCCCACAGGCCCGGCTGATCGGCCCGGCGCGCCTCGGACTGGGCCCGCCGCGCGGCGTCCTGCTCGGCGCGCACCCGCTCGCGGTGGGCTCGCTCAGCCTCCTGACGGCGCCGCTGCTCCTCCTGCTGCTCCTGAGCCCTGCGCTGCTGCTCCATCTGCCGCCGGCGCTGTTCCTCGGCCTGACGGTACTGCTGCTCCTGCTGCTGCCGGGGGTCGGACCGCGGACCGCGGCGCTCACCGTACAGATCGGCGTAGGGGTCGTCGTCGACCGGACGGCCCTGGCCCTGGCCGAACTGCTGGGTGGGCTGGTACCCGCCCTGGTTCGGCGGCTGCTGGTACTGGGACGTGGGCGGGACCTGCCCCTGCCCCGGCTGCCCCGGCGCCTGGGTTCCGGGCCGTGTCTCTTGAAACCCATGAGCCGTGGGCTGGTAGGGAGCGCCCTGCTGGTTGCCCAGCACCGAGGTCGCACCCGCCGAGGGGTCCTGGGTACCGTAACCGCCCGACGGCGCCACCTGGGTGGACTGGTCGTCGCCGAGGGCGCCCGCGGCCGCGGCGCCGGCCACCGCACCAGCGGCGCCGCCCAGCGCCGCCGCACCGCCCGCGCCCAGCACCTCGGTCCGCTGGTGGCCACCGGTCGCCCCGGGGTCGCCCGCCGAGGTCGCCAGGGCCTTGTTGACCTTGGCCACCTGCTCCTGCACGCCCATCATCACCGCCGGGGGCAACCAGGAGGCGCCGGCGTGCACGTCGCCCAGGTAGTCCAGGATCTCGCCCGGACCCGGCCGCCCCTGCACGTCCTTCGAAAGACAGGCCGCGATCAGGTGCCGCAGCGGCTCCGGGACCGCGGACAGGTCCGGTTCCTTGCTGATGATGCGCATGACCATCGTGGGCATGTTGCCCTCGCCGAAAGGCCCGGTGCCCGCCGCCGCGAACGCGAGCACCGCACCGTAGGCGAACAGGTCGCTGGCGGGCGTGAGCTCGGCCCCCTGCACCTGCTCGGGGCTCATGAACCCCGGGGTGCCGATCACCGACTGCGTGGCCGCGGTGCCGTCGGTGGCCCGCGCGATACCGAAGTCGATCACCCGCGGCCCGTCCTCGGACAACAGCACGTTGCCCGGCTTGAGGTCGCGGTGGATCAGCCCGACCCGGTGGATCTCGCCCAATGCCTCGGCCAGACCGGCCGCCAGCACCATCACGCTGGCCTCGGGCAGCGGGCCGTGCGCCTGCACCGCCTCGTCCAGCGGCAGGGAGGGCACGTAGGAGGTGACCAGCCAGGGCACCTCGTCATCGGGCCCGGCGTCGATGACCGGGGCGGTGAACGCGCCGCTGACCTGCCGGGCCGCGTTGACCTCCCGGGCGAACCGCTGTCTGAAGGAAGGGTCCGTGGCCAGGTGCGGATGGATGCGCTTGATCGCGACCGCGCGGCCACCGGCCGAGCGCCCGAAGAACACCTGACCCATGCCACCGGCGCCCAAGCGCCCGATCAGCCGATACCGACCGACCCGCTCCGGATCAGTGCTCTCTAGCGGCCCCAACGTCCTCAACCTCCGGCTCTGCGGCGTGTTCCTACCGAACGGGGCCCCAGTCTAGGGCCCCGGTTCCCCGTACGGACCAACGTGACCATGTGTGATCCGCGCCGGTGCGCCGGGGCTCACGGAAAGGCGGCGGAGGCTTCCTGAAGAGGGGGCGGCGTGAGGTCGCAACGTCCGGACCCGGGCACAGAGTTCCCGACTGGCCACAGACGGCCAACTCGGCGCTCCGACCAGGCAGGAGGGGAAGGGCCCCCTAGGGTCGGAAACGCCACCGAGAGGATTCCACGCCCATGCAGATTCTCGACACCCTCCGCATCGACACCCGACTGCGGGTGGCCCACGGCGTGTCGTGGCTCACCGCGCAGAGCGGTGACCATCCCAGCCGCCTCCTACACTGGCCCTGGCGGGAGAACCCCTACCCCACCTACCGCAGGCTGCGGGAACAGGGCCCGTTGGTCTCCAGCCGTCTGCCCTTCCAGACCGCCACCACCCGCGCCGCCGTCGACCAGGTCCTGCGCTCCCGCGACTTCGGCGTCGAACCCCCCGGCGACCTGGAGATCGCCGAGCAGTTCAACGCCGTCGAACTGTCCTTCCTCCAGAAGGACCCGCCCGACCACACCCGGCTGCGCAAACTCGCCCGCCCCGCGTTCAGTCCCCGGCGGATGGCCGAGTACCGCACCGAGATCGAGAAGATCACCGCCGAACTCCTGGACACGGCCCTGGCGCACGGGGAGTTCGACCTCATGCGCGACTTCGCCCAACCCCTGCCCATCACGGTCATCAGTCGGCTGCTTGGGGTCCCCGAACGCGACAACGCCGACTTCGTCCGCATCGGATACGTGGTCGGCGGGGCCCTGGACGGGGCCGGTTCGGCGCGTCACCTGCGGGAAATCAGGGACGCGACGGCAGAATTGGACCTGTTGTTCGAGCGTTTGATGGCCGAACGCCGCACCAACCCGCGCGGGGACGTGGTCTCCACCCTGGTCAAGCAGTCCGACGACGGGGAGCTGACCGCGTCCGAGCTGGGTTCGATGTGCCGTCTGTTGCTGCTCGCCGGGTTCGAGACCACGGTGAACCTGATCGGGAACGGAGTGATGGCCCTGCTGCGCCACCGGGAACAGTGGGAGCGGCTGACCGCCGACCCCGATCTGGTCACCGGAGCGGTGGAGGAGGTCCTGCGCTTCGACTCCCCAGTCCAGATCACCGGGCGCTGGGCCCAACGGGACACCGAGGTGGAGGGCGTCCGGGTCCGCGCCGGTGAGCAGGTGATGTGCCTGATCGGATCGGCCAACCGGGACCCCGGGCACTTCGGGGACCCGGACCGGTTCGACATCACCCGGCCCGACTCCGGAGAGCATCTGTCCTTCTCCAGCGGCGCCCACTACTGCCTGGGGGCGCCACTGGCCAGGCTGGAAGGGGAGATCGCCTTCCAGGCCCTGGCGCAGCGGGCCCCGGGGCTGCGCCCCACGGCGATGCCCACCCGGCGAGGCACCCTGACGGTACGGTCCCTGTCCGCGTTCCCGGTCACCGCCGGGCGCCGGTAGAGGGCGGGGCCGCAAGGGTGCGAGAAGCTGTCCAGGACGGCTGGCGCTCGGCCACGCGCGGGCGGGGTGTTCTTCTGTCAGCGGGGGCGGTATGCGTGGTCATCTTCGTGGTGGTAACAGTTCTGGTGCTGCTCCTTCCGGGGCCGGTCGAGGAACCCTCGAGTGAGCTTCCCGGCCTGGCCGAGGCCCACGGGATCAAGCTGGGCGTGGCGGTGGCGGTCAACCCGCTGGCGCACGATGCCGTGTACCGGGACCTGGTCACCGACCACTACACGTCGGTGACGGCCGAGAACACGATGAAGTGGCAGCACGTCCAGCCCGAGAGGTACGAGTTCGACTGGAGCGGACCGGACCTGGTGGTGGACTTCGCCGAGGACAACGGGCTGTCCGTCCGCGGGCACACACTGCTGTGGCACAACCAGCAGCCCGACTGGCTGGCGCAGGGGTTCTTCGACGCCGACGAGCTGCGCGCGGTCATGCGCGAGCACACCGAGGCTCTGCTGGGCCGCTACGAGGGCCGGATCGACTCCTGGGACGTGATCAACGAACCCTTCGAGGAGAACTCCCCCGAGTTGCGCGAGAACCTGTGGTACCAGACCCTGGGCGAGGACTACATCGCCGAGGCCCTGTGGCTGGCGCACGAGGTGGACCCCGAGGCCAAGCTGTACATCAACGAGTTCAACACCGAGGGCGGCGGGGAGAAGGCCGACGCCCTGTACGAGCTCTCCTCGAGCCTGCTGGAGCGCGGTGTGCCCCTGCACGGCATCGGTTTCCAGGGGCACTTCGTACACGGCAACGTGCCCGACGACCTGGCCGAGAACATGCAGCGCTTCGCCGACCTGGGCCTGGACGTGGAGATCAGCGAGCTGGACGTGCGCATCCCCGAACCGGTCACCCCGGAGGACCTGGCCGCCCAGGCCGACGAGTACCAGTACGTCCTGGAGTCCTGCCTGGCGGTCTCGCGCTGCGTCGGGGTGTCGGTGTGGGGTGTGACCGACGCGCACTCCTGGATCCCGGAGTGGTTCCCCGGCTACACCGCCGCGCTGCCCTTCGACGAGGACTACGCCCCCAAACCCGCGTTGGGCGGAATGGTGGAGGCGCTCAGCCGCAACAGCCGCCGCGCCAAGCGCTGAGCTGGAGAGCTGACGCGAAAAACCGGGTGCGGGCCCCGGCCCGCACCCGCCATCCTGGGCACTTGCGCACCTGCTCCCTTCCACCCAGGAGTCCAGCCATGGACGACAGCAGTGTCCACCCGGTCACCGTGCCGCGGGGCCTGATCGAGTCCGTCAGCGGATTCTTCGGCCCGGCCTGGGCCCGGGAGCTGCCCGCTTTGGCCGTGCGCCAACTCGACCTGTGGGACCTGACCGTGGCCGGTGAGTCCATGCACGGGGCGGTGGCCCTGGTGGTCCCGGTCCGTCGCCGCGACGGCACCCCGGCCGTGCTCAAACTCCAGCCGCAGGATTCCGAGACCGAGGGTGAGCCCGTGGCGCTGCACGCCTGGGGCGGTGACGGGGCGGTACGCCTGCTGGAGCACGATCCCGGCACCGGGGCGATGCTGTTGGAGTCCCTCGACGCCGGACGCAGGTTGGACGAGGAGCCCCTGGAGGAGGCGCTGACGGTGATCGGCGGTCTTATCGCACGGCTGAGTTCCCACCCCGCGCCGGAGGGGATGCGCGGCCTGGGGCCCATGGCACTCGACATCGCCGAGCGGGGCCGGGCCAAGATCGAGCGGGTCGGGAGCGAGTGGCGCCCGGTGTACGAACGCTGGGCCGCCGTCGCCGAGGAGATGGCCGCCCAGCCCGGCGACCGCCTGCTGCACTGGGATCTGCACTTCGAGAACGTGCTGGCCCCGCTGGACGGTTCGTCCGCCTCCGGGCGCGGCACCTGGCTGGCCATCGACCCCAAGCCGCTGGCGGGTGATCCGGGGTTCGAGCTGCTGTCCGCGCTGCGCAACCGCTGGGCGGATGCCGAGGAGACCGGTGACCCGGTCCGCGCCGCGCGGCGCCGCTTCGACCTGCTCACCGAGGCCGCCGGGATCGAGCGGGACCGGGCACGGGCCTGGACCCGGGTACGCCTCCTCCAGGACTGCCTGTGGATGGAGGCCGCCCGCCACGGGGTCCCCCGCTTCCACGCCCTGATGGACCACGCCATGGGGGAATGAGGCCCCGGAGGGGGTGCCGGTCCAGAGGCCCGCGAGCCGGAATGGGGATGCCGGGAGGCCTCAAGCCCTGGAGTTCCGTGCCCGGCCAGGGGCATGATGGGCCTGCACCGCGCCCCCACCCCCTTTCGGAGGCCATCGTGTCCGTACCCCCGCGTCCCCCCTTCGATCCCGAACTCGCCGCCGCGCTGGCCGAGATCGGCAGGGAGGTCCCGCCCGCCATCACCCCGGAGATGATCCCGGTCCTGCGCTCGGAGGGCGCAAGACGCGCGCCGGGCGCCGACGTGGACATGACCCTGGGCGGGATGTTCCGGGAGGAGGAGCACACCGCCCTGGGCGCGGACGGCACCGAGGTCCCGCTACTGGTGTGGCGGCCGGAGCGGACCACGGCGGCCACCGGGGCGCTGTACTGGGTCCACGGCGGTGGAATGGTCGCGGGCACCCACCGCGGCTGGGAGGTCCCCCGGTTGCTGGAGTTCGCCCGGGATCTGGATCTGGTGCTGGTCTCGGTCGACTACCGCCTGGCCCCGGAGCACCCGTACCCCGCCCCGGTGGAGGACTGCTACTCCGGTCTGCTGTGGTTGGCTGATCAGGCCGGGGAGCTGGGCGTGGCACCGGACCGGTTGGTCATCGGCGGGGTCAGTGCCGGGGGCGGGCTGGCGGCCGCCACCTGTCTGCTGGTCCGGGACCGGGGCGGGCCCTCGCTGCTGGGTCAGCTGCTGCTGTGCCCGATGCTGGACGACCGCAACGACTCGGTTTCCGCGCGGCAGATGGCGGGGGTCGGGGTGTGGGACCGGGTGTCCAACGCGACCGGTTGGGGCGCGCTGCTGGGCGCGGACCGGGGCGGGCCCGACGTGTCGCCCTACGCCGCCCCGGCGCGGGCCGAGGACCTGTCCGGTCTGCCCCCGGCGTTCCTGGACGTGGGTTCGGCCGAGACCTTCAGGGACGAGGTCGTGGAGTACGCGTCACGGATCTGGCGGGCGGGCGGGGCGGCGGAGCTGCACGTGTGGCCGGGCGGGTTCCATTCCTTCGACGGCTTCGTGCGGGAGGCCGCGCTCAGTCTGGACGCCTCGGCCCAGCGACTGCCATGGCTGCGTCGGATCCTGGCGGGTTGAGATCGGCCCGGTCGGGGCCGGTCGCGCTGGGGCCGGTCGGGGCGGAGCCGCAGCGGTGGCCGGTGGGGGTGGTGCCGCGCAGCCGTTTGAAGGCGCTGCTCAGGGCGAAGGCGTTGGAGTACCCGACACGGCGGGCGATCGCCTCGACGGTGGTGTCGGTCTCGCGGAGCAGGTCGGCGGCCCGGCCCACCCGCCAGTCGGCCAGGTAGGTCATGGGCGGCACGCCGACCAGAGCGCGGAAGTCGCGGGCCAGGGTGGCCCGGGAGACCCCGCAGCGCTCGGCCAGCAGCGCCACGGTCCAGGGGTGGGCGGGCTGGTTGTGCAGCAGGCGCAGCGCCTGGCCCACCACCGGGTCGGCCATGGCGGAGTACCAGGCCGGCGGGGTGGCGCCGGGGCGGTCGAACCAGGCCCGGAGCTTGGTGATCAGGGCCAGGTCCAGCAGCCGGTCCAGGACCAGTTGCTGGCCGGGGGCCGGGCAGTCGATCTCTGCCGCGATCATCTCCTCGAGCCGCCCGTGGCACTCGTCCGCCGGGACGACCAGGGCCGGGGGCAGCGCCGCGATCAGGCGCTGGCCGAGATCCCCGGAGACCTCGTAGGAGCCGCTCAGCAGCAGGTCCTGCGAGTCCAGGGAGTCACCGTAGGTACGCAGGCCCAGGGTGGCCTCCTCGGTCAGGAGCTCACCGTCCGGGCCCAGGCACCGGTCGCCGTCCAGGACGGTGCAACTGACCGGGGCGTCGGCTGGGTCGGCGATGACCTGGGGGCCGGGGCCGCGCAGGATCGCGGTGTCCCCGGCCACCAGGGGCAGGGGATCACCCTGCTCGGGGACGATCCACGCCCGCCCCCGCACCATGGTGACCAGGGTCAAAGGGGCGTCCTGGGCGAAGCGGATCGCCCACGGCGGGTTCATGACGGACCTGCTGAAGAGCGCCCCTCGGGCGCGGACCCCCTCCAGGAGGTCGGCGAGTGCGTCCATGCCGACAACTGTAGACGATCGGATATTCATATGAGCTTCCTGGCCATGGATCGTCTCAGGCCTGGGCGGTTGAATCGGGGCCATGACAGAGAACAACGTGATTGCGCGACCGGTCCTGGTGACCGGCGCGACGGGAATGACCGGCAGCCGGGTCCTGGCACAGCTGCGCGAGCTGGGGGTGCCGACCCGGGCGGCCTCGCGTTCCTCGGAGTGGCGGTTCGACTGGAGCGAGCCGCAGACCTGGGAGAAGGTGCTGGAGGGCGCCGGGTCGGTCTACCTGATCCAGGACGACACCAACCCGCGGACCCCGGAGTTCGTGGAGCGCGCGGTGGCCCACGGGGTGGAGCGGATCGTGCGGCTGTCCGCGCGCGGGGTCGATCAGCCGGGCTACTTCGAGGGCGTGGACGGTATCCCGTCACACCTGGAGGGTGAGGAGGCGCTGAGGTCCAGCGGGCTGGAGTGGACCGTGCTGCGCCCGGGGTGGTTCGCGCAGAACTTCAGTGAGGGGTTCCTGACGGAGGGAGCGCGCACGGGGGTGCTGCGACTGCCGACCGGAGACGGTGCCGCCACCTGGATCGACGTCGAGGACATCGCCGCCGTGGCGGTGGCCGCGCTCACCGGGCCCGGCCACCACGGGCGCACCTACGAGCTGAGCGGGCCCCGGGCGCTGACCGTGGCGGAGGCCCTGACGGAGATCTCCGAGGCCCTGGGGCGCCCCATCCGCTACGAGGCGGTTCCGGTGGACGAGTACGTGAACGATCTCCTGGAGCAGGGCTGGCCCAAGGAGGGAGCCCAAGAGCTGGTCTCGGCGCTCTCGGCCATCCGCCGCGGTCTGGAGGCCAAGGTCTCCCCCGGCGTCAAGGAGGCGCTGGGACGCGAGCCGCGCGACTTCACGGAGTTCGTCATCCGGACTTTCGACGCCCAGTGGGCGTAGTCGTGACCGGCAAGGTGTGAGAAGCCAAAGCCACGGCTTTACGAAGTAGATTCGCAGTGGGGTCGGGTGTCGCGGGGAACGCGGCATCCGGCCCCGGTCGCTTCCAGGTGTCTACTCGGCCACGGTGATGCCCAGCGACCCCAGGATCAGCCCGGCCTGGGCGGGGCCGATGGTGGCCCCGCGCAGGTAACCGGCCTGCTGGAGCTCCAACTCCCCCAAATCCGCGCCGCGCAGGTCCGCCCCGGCGAACTCGGCGTTGACCAGGTTGGCACCGCGCAGGCGCGACTCCGTCCACACGGTCTCGCGCAGGTCGGCCGAGGCCAGGTCCGCCTCGTCCATGCGCAGCCCTTCCAGGGTCTGGCCGCGTAGGACCAGCCCCTTGCAGCGGGCCAGCATCAGGTTGCACTGGGAGAAGGTGTAGCCGATCCCCCGCAGCGAGGTGAGGCCCGCGCCGGTCATCCGGCAGCCGGTGAAGGCGGTGTCGGTGAGCAGGGCGCCCTGCCAGCGGGTGTTGGCCAGGTCCGTGCGCTCGAAGCGGGTGTCGGTGCACTCGGCGTGCGCGAAGCTCGCCCCCGGCGCCCCTCCCCGGGTGAACACCGCGCCCTCCAGGACCGCCCGGTCCAGGCGGGCCCCGTCCAGGCGGCAGTCGACCAGCCGGGCGTCCACCAGGTGGGCGTCGCGCAGGTCGGCACCGCTCAGGTCGCAGCGGGTCAGCACGCGCGGGGCGCCCGGGTCCTTGGCCAGGGCGTCACGCAGGTCGAGTTCGGACAGGTCGGCGTCGGTGATCTCGCCCTGGGCGAGGAGGTCGGTGCTCACGTCCCGGACCCTAGCGGTCAGCACCGACAAAGCGCGTCCGGCTCCCGGCTCAGTCCCGCAGCTTCAGGGCCAGGAAGAGGTCGACGCGGTGTTCGAGGCTGCTCAGGTCGCGGCCGGTGAGCTCCTCGACCCGGCCGATGCGGTAGCGCAGGGTGTTGACGTGTACGTGCATGGAGGCGGCGCAGCGCTGCCAGGACCCCGAGTGGGCCAGGAACTGCTCCAGGGTGTCCACGAGCTCGGAGCGGTGGTCGCGGTCGTAGTCCACCAACGGTCCGAGCAGGCGCTCGCGGTAGGAGGTCTGCACCTCCTCGGGTACCGAGGCCAGCAGGAGTTCGTGTGAGTCGATCTCGGCCCCGGCGATCACCCGGGAGCGGCCGCCGCGCAGCTCGGCCAGGCGGCGGGCGTGCCGGGCCTCCACGGCGGCGCCGCGCAGTTCGGGGATCCCGCGGGCAGCCGAGCTCAGGCCCACGGCCAGGCGGTAGTCGAGCAGGCCGCCCTCCAGGACGCGTGCGCGGTGGACCAGCTCAGCGCGGATCTTCTCGGCCCTGCCGCGTGCCTGTTCCTCGGTTCCCTCCACCGGAATGACGGCCAGGGCGTCGTTGTCGCCGGTGACCACGGCGCCGGGGTGGTCGGCGACGAGTTCGGCGATCACCCGGCGCGCCAGGTCGGGCACGCGCGGCTCGGGGAGCATCATGGCACTGACCACCACGTGCGCGCGCTCGTCCGGTTCGGCGGTCTCCCCGTCTCCGGTACCGCGCATCAGGGCGGTGACCTCGTCGAAGCGCTGGGCCGCCAGCAGGCGGGGCAGCCCTTCCAGGTGGCGGGCGGTGGTCAGGGAGCGTTCCTCGTCGCGGCTGCGCGCCAGGACGCTGACGGAGACGAGTTCGGCGACGGCCTCGTGCTCCTCCTCGCTCCAGGCGTTGTGGTCGCCGCCACAGACCAGTAGCCAGTTGGAGAGCGGGTGCGACTCCTTGGTCTGGACGGGAACGATGGTCATGACCCGCCCCTCCCCGCCGGAGTGCAGGCGGGTGGTCCGCGGGAAGGCCGACCAGGTCAGGGCCTTGGCGGCAAGGTTCTCCCGTTCCTCGGCGGACAGCGGGGCACCGGAGGAGGCGACGTGGCGACCGCAGGCGGAGATCACCCAGGCGGTGACTCCGGCCTGTCTGGCGGCCGAGGCGAAGGCCTCGGGGAAGTCGGCACCGGAGGCGACCTCGGCCATGAGTCGGCGCTGGCGGTCACGGGTCTCGGCGATCGTGGTGAAGCGGCGCTGGGTGAGGGAGCGCAGCACCTCCTCGGTGACCACACCGAAGGACGTCTCGGGCGGGATCTCGACCAAGGGGACGTCGTGCGCCTGGCAGGCGTCGACCAGGTCCTCGGGGACCTCGCCCAGGGCGGTACCCGCGCCGATGGCCAGGGCCCCGGCACTGACCGCGGAGGACACGAAGACCTCGGAGTCCTCCGGGCGGGTGCGCCACATCATCCCGGTCAGGACGAGTTCCCCGCCGCGCAGGTACCGGGCGGGTTCGAGCAGGTCAGTGGTGTAGGCCCACCGGATGTCGCGATGGGCGTGCTCCGCGCCCGCCAGGAACCGCAGGTGCAGTCGCTTGACGGCGATCAGCTCACTGATCTGCATGAACGTCCCTCTGTTGGTCGGGTGGGGCACTGCCCACCAGTGGTGGCCGGTGTGGGTGTCGGTGTGTTCGTACCAGGACAGTGTGCCCTGATCAGACAGCCCGGAATGACAGTGCCGACGGTCCCGGAGTTTGTCTCCGACGACACTTGTAGGAAACGCCCAACACCTGCCGTTCGTTCCATGATCACTTCATGTCTTCACTCGCTGGTTAAGGAGGCCTTTCGAGTGTTGTACTTCACAGGATCGCCCTACTAACGAGGGACCGCGCCGGATTCGACGCGACCAGACCGCACTGCCAGGACGAGGACGAGCATGGAATTCCTGAGGCCATCCACACTGGTGGAGGCCCTAGAGGCCAGGAGCGCCCACCCCGACGGGGTGCCCATCATGGGCGGCACCGACGTGATGGTGGAGCTGAACTTCGACAAGCGCCGCCCCTCGGCGCTGATCGACCTGACCCGGGTCCCCGAGCTGACCGAGTGGGGGGTGGACGACGGCTGGACGCGACTGGGCGCCGGCGTCCCCTACACCCGGATCATCGAGCACCTGTCGGGGCGCGCCCCCGCTCTGGCCAAGGCCTCCCGGTCGGTGGCATCCCCCCAGATCCGCAATCGCGGCACCGTCGGCGGCAACCTGGGCGGGGCCTCCCCCGCCGGTGAGTCCCACCCGCCGCTGCTGGCCACGGACGCCGAGATCGAGCTCGCCTCCGTCCGCGGCACCCGCAGGGTGAGGGCACGCGACTTCTACCTGTCCTTGCGCACCACCGCGCTGCGCGAGGACGAGCTGATCACCGCGGTCCTGCTGCCAGAGGCCACCGGCCCGCAGCAGTTCGCCAAGATCGGCACCCGCAACGCCATGGTCATCGCGGTGACCTCGTTCAGCCTGGCACTGGACACCGACAAGCGGGCGGTGGGCACCGGGATCGGTTCGGCCGGTCCGACTCCGCTGCGCTCGGAGGCCGCCGAGGAGTTCCTGGCGAACGAGTTCGACTGGGAGGACGGCCGCCCGCTCGCCGAATCCGTGGTCCGCCGCTTCGGCGACCTCGTGGCCGCGGCCGCCCGCCCCATCGACGACCAGCGCGGCACCGCCGAGTACCGCAAGCACGCTCTGTCGGTCATGGCTCGCCGTGCGCTGAGCTGGTCCGTCACCGACTACCGGAAGGGGTCCACGCGATGCGCGTGAACATGAACGTCAACGGCGAGGACGTCAGCGCCGACAACGTGTGGCCGGGCGAGAGCCTGCTGTACGTGCTGCGTGAGCGGCTGGGTCTGCCGGGCAGCAAGAACGCCTGTGAGCAGGGCGAATGCGGTTCGTGCACAGTCTACTTCGACGGCGTGACCGCGTGTTCGTGCATGATCGCCGCAGGGCAGGCCGAGGGCCGCGAGATCCGCACCGTGGAGGGGCTGGCCGAGGGCACCGGCAAGGGCGGCGACCGCGCTCTGGGCGTGGTGCAGGAGGCGTTCGTCGAGGCGGGCGCGGTCCAGTGCGGGTTCTGCACGCCGGGTCTGCTGGTGCAGACCGACGACCTGCTGGAGCGCACGGTGGGCTGCGGCAAGGCCGCCCCCGGTGACGCCGAGATCCGTGAGGCCCTGGCGGGCAACCTGTGCCGCTGCACGGGGTACGAGAAGATCATCGACGCCGTCCACCTGGCCGCCGAGCGGCGCGCCGAGGCAGCCGGGAGCAACTCATGAGCCGGACCGTCATCATCGAGGGCGCCCACGTGGTGACCGTGGACGGCGCCGAGTACGCCGACGGTCACGTGGTCTCCCGCGACGGTGTGATCACCGCGGTGGGCGCGGGTCCCGCCCCCGAGGCCCAGGGTGAGGTCGAGCGGATCGACGGCCGCGGCTGCGTGGCCACGCCGGGCCTGGTCAACACCCACAACCACCTCTACCAGTGGGCGACCCAGGGGCTCTTCGCCGACGGCACGCTCTTCGAGTGGCTGGTCGGCTCCTACGAGATCTGGCACCGGCTGGACGCCGACGTGGTGTCCGGGACGACCTCGGCCGGGCTGTCCCACCTGGCGCTGTCCGGGTGCACCACCGCCTCGGACCACCACTACATCTACCCGGCCGGGCGCGGTGACATCGTCGCCGCCGAGGTCGAGGCCGCCCGCGAGGTCGGCGTCCGCCTGGACCTGGCGCGCGGTTCGATGGACCGCGGGCACAGCCAGGGCGGCCTGCCGCCGGACAGCGTGGTGGAGACCCTGGAGGGCGCGCTGGCCGGAACGGCCGCGGCGATCGACGCCCACCACGACGCCTCCGCCTCCTCGATGACACGCATCGCGGTGGCCCCCTGCTCGCCGTTCTCGGTCTCCCGGGACCTGATGACGCAAGGCGCGGCGCTCGCCCGGGACAGGGGCGTGAACCTGCACACCCACCTCGCCGAGACCCTCGACGAGGAGGAGAAGTGCCTGGCCGAGTTCGGCTGCACCCCGGTGGAGTACGCCGAGAAGCTCGGCTGGCTGGGCGATGACGTGTGGTTCGCGCACGCCGTGCACCTGTCGGACTCCGCGATCGGCCGGATCGCGGCGACCGGTACCGGAATCGCGCACTGCCCGACCTCCAACGCCCGCCTGGGCGCCGGTATCTGCCGAGTACCCGAGCTCTTGGCGGCCGGTGTGAACGTCGGCCTGGGTGTGGACGGCCCCGCCTCCAGCGAGCTGTCCACCATGGCCGGCGAGATGCACCAGGCCCTGCTGATGGCCCGTGCCCGCAAGGGCCCGCAGGCGCTGACCGCCCGGCAGTCCCTGGAACTGGCCACCCTGGGCGGGGCCCGGGTCCTGGGCCGCGACGCGGAGCTGGGCTCGCTCACGGTCGGCAAGCAGGCCGACGTGGCCCTGTGGCGCGTGGACGGCTTCGGCTTCGACGTGATCGCCGACCCGGTGGTGGCGCTGACCTTCGGTCCCGTCCCGCCCCTGGAGCGGCTCCTGGTCGGCGGGAACACCGTCGTCGACCGCGGTGAGCTGCGCACCCTGTCCGCCGAGACCGCCGCCGCGCGGGGCCGCGCGGCGCACCGATCCCTCATGCAGGAGGCGAACCACTGATGACGGCGACCACCAAGACCGTGACCACGGACCTGTCCAGCACCACCAAGGACGGACTGGGCGCGAGCCCGCGCCGACCCGACGGCACACTGAAGGTCACCGGCGAGTTCGCCTACTCCTCGGACCTGTGGATGGAGGGGATGCTGTGGGGCGCGACCCTGCGCAGCCCCCACCCGCACGCGAACATCCTGGGCATCGACATCACCGAGGCGCTCAAGGTGCCCGGGGTGGAGGCGGTGCTCACCCACGAGGACGTACCCGGCAACAAGCGGTACGGGCTGGAGTACCAGGACCAGCCGGTGCTCGCCTACGGCAAGGTGCGGTACAAGGGCGAGGCGGTGGCGATCGTGGCCGCCGACCACCCCGAGACCGCGCGCCGGGCGATGGAGCGCGTCAAGGTCGACTACGAGGTGCTGGAGCCGGTGAGCGACCCGGTGCGGGCCGCCCACGACCCCGACTACCCGCTCGTGCACGAGGAGGGCTCCCTCAAGATCCACGAGGAGTACCGCCAGTCCGGAAACCGGGTGCGCCACCAGCCGATCCGCACCGGCGACTTCGTCGGGGTGGCCGAGTCCGGCGAGGGCCAGCGGCAGGTGCTGGAGCGCCTGCGCGGCCAAGCCGACGCGATCGTGGCCGAGGAGTACGAGGTCGGTATGCAGGACCAGGCCTTCCTCGGCCCGGAGTCCGGCATGGCGGTGCCCGCCGAGGACGGCGGCGTGGACCTGTACGTGGCCACCCAGTGGCTGCACGTGGACCAGAAGCAGATCGCCCCGGCCCTGGGGCTGCCCCAGGACAAGGTGCGGCTGACCCTGGCCGGCGTGGGCGGCGCGTTCGGTGCCCGCGAGGACCTGTCCATGCAGATCCACGCGGCGCTGCTGGCGCTGCGCACCGGCAAGCCGGTCAAGTTCGTGTACAACCGCGAGGAGTCCTTCTACGGCCACGTGCACCGGCACCCGGCCAAGATGAAGTTCGAGCACGGCGCCAAGGCGGACGGCACCCTGCTGTACGTCAAGATGGAGATCATCGTCGACGGCGGCGCCTACGCCTCGGCGACGCCCGCCGTGGTGGGTGTGGCCTCCTCGCTGGGCGTGGGCCCCTACGAGGTGCCGAACGTACTGGTGGACGCCTACGGCGTGTACACCACCAATCCGCCGTGCGGTGCCATGCGCGGCTTCGGAGCGGTGCAGGCCTGCTTCGGCTACGAGTCGCAGATGGACAGGCTCGCGGAGAAGCTGGGCATGCACCCGGTGGCGCTGCGGGTCAAGAACGCCATGGCGCAGGGCTCCCGGATCATCACCGGCCAGGAGATCGACATGCCGCTGCCGATGGCGGAGATGCTCGAGCGCGCCCGCGACCTGCCGATGCCGGTGGAGCGCACCGGCCTGGAGGACCCCTCCGACCAGCGCACCCTGCCGGGCGGCGTGGCCGGGACCACCCGCGGCGAGGGCGTGGTGCGCGGTGTGGGTTACGGCGTGGGTCTGAAGAACCTGTGCTTCTCGGAGGGCTTCGACGACTACTCCACGGCCCGGGTCCGGATGGAGATCGTGGGCGGTGAGCCGGTGGTGCTGGTGCACACGGCCGCCGCCGAGGTCGGCCAGGGCCTGGTGACCGTCAAGGGGCAGATCGCCCGGACCGAGCTGGGCGTGGAGAAGGTGGCCATCGCCCCCGCCGACACCCAGGTGGGTTCGGCCGGTTCGTCCTCGGCCTCGCGGCAGTCGTACATGACCGGCGGCGCGGTGAAGATGGCCTGCGAGGCGGTGCGCGAGGCGGTGTTCGCGCTGGCCCGCGAGCGCGGCGTGATCCCGGAGGGCGTCGCCGACGCCGAGCTGTCGCTGGTCGGCGGCAAGATC
This sequence comes from Nocardiopsis metallicus, assembly GCF_014201115.1. GTDB lineage: Bacteria > Actinomycetota > Actinomycetes > Streptosporangiales > Streptosporangiaceae > Nocardiopsis > Nocardiopsis metallicus. The sequence goes on along the minus strand of NZ_JACHDO010000001.1, from coordinate 1,522,370 downwards.
GAGTCCGAGACCGCCGGGGCCCTGGTGTCCCTGGCCGACCTGCTGGGCGAGTCCGCCAGCGGCGGCACGGTCGTGGAGGAGACCCGCGAGCACCACCACCGGCCCACCGAGATGCTCGACCCCACGCTGGGCCAGGGCTCCTCGCACACCCAGTTCGGCATGTGCGTGCACCGCGCCGTGGTGGACGTGGACGTGGATCTGGGCCTGGTGAAGGTGGTGGCCCTGGACGCCGTCCAGGACGTGGGCAAGGTGCTCCACCCGCAGCAGCTGGCCGGACAGATCCAGGGTGCCTCCGCCCAGGGTCTGGGGCTGGCGCTGATGGAGGAGATCCAGGTCAAGGACAGCGTGATCCGCAACCCGTCCTTCACCGACTACCTGATCCCGACCATCCTGGACATGCCGCCGATGCGCATCGACGTGCTGGAGCACCCGGACCCGCACGCCCCGTACGGGCTGCGCGGCGCGGGCGAGCCGCCGACGCTGTCGTCGACCCCCGCGGTCGTGGCTGCGGTGCGCGACGCCACCAAGCGTCCGCTGACGCACGCGCCGGTGCGCCCGGAGGACATCGTGGGCATCGACCTGTGATCTCGGGTTGGTGGCTCCGGCTTGGTGATTCCAGGTTGATCCAGGGCGCCTTGGCCGTGTAGCGGCCGGTTCCACGTAGTAAGTACCCCCTGAACCGGTGGGGCGGCGGCAGCACCCGTCGCCGTCCCCGCCCCCAGACACCCGCCCCGGACATCCGACGCCCTCGGCCCCGGGGCGGGCCGTCAGGACAGTGCCGTCCTGGCATCACCCAAGTTTGACTACGCAAAGTAGCAAACCCCCCACACATGGCGATATTCGCCGTGCTCATATCCCTCCAGGAGGGGACGTGACCAAACTCAACGACACCGGTTCGCGGCCGCGGCCGCAGGCCGGTACGGATCGATCCTGGCTCGACCGCTTCTTCTTCATCAGCGAGCGGAACTCCACCTTCGGGCGGGAGATCCGCGGCGGCCTGACCACCTTCATGGCGATGGCCTACATCATCGTCCTGAACCCGATCATCCTCAGCGGCGTGGCCGACGTGAACGGCGACCACCTCTCCGCCGGCCAACTGACCACGATGACCGCCCTGGCCGCCGGGCTGGTCACCATCATGATGGGCGTGGTCGGCCGCGCCCCGATCGCCTGCGCCGCGGCCCTGGGCGTGATGGCGGTGGTCGCCTACCAGGCGGCCCCGGTGATGTCCTGGCCCGAGGTGATGGGCCTGGTCATCTGGCAGGGCATCGCCATCATCCTGATGGTGGTCACCGGCGTGCGCACCGCGGTGATGAACGCGCTTCCGCACAACCTCAAGCTGGCCATCGGCGTCGGTATCGGCATGTTCGTGTCACTGATCGGCCTGGCCAACGCCGGGTTCGTCAGTGCCAGCGAGGGCGGCAGCCTGCTGCAGCTCGGCGCCGAAGGCGGCGGCGGGCACCTCAACGGCTGGCCGATCCTGGTGTTCGTGGCCGGGCTGGTCCTGGCCAGCGTACTGCTGGCCCGCAACGTGCCCGGCGCGATCTTCTACGGGATCATCGGCGCGACCGTGCTCGCGGTGACCCTGCACTTCGTGTTCCGGCTGGACGCCGGGGCCTGGGGCGGCGGCGTCCCCGAACTGCCCTCCAGCCCGGTGGCCACACCCGACTTCGGCCTGCTGTTCCAGGTGGACCTGTTCGGCGCCTGGACGAGCGCGGGACCCACCACGGCCGGGGTCATCCTGTTCACGCTGGTGCTGGCCGGGTTCTTCGACGCGCTGGGCACCATCCTGGCGATCGGCACCAAGGCCAACATCGCCGACGAGAACGGGCAGATGCCCCGGGTCAACCAGATCCTGGTCACCGACGGCGCCGGTGCGGTGACCGGCGGTCTGACCAGCTCCTCGGCGACACTGGTGTTCGTGGAGTCCACCGCGGGGGTGAGCGAGGGGGCGCGAACCGGCCTGGCCAGCGTGGTGACCGGCCTGCTGTTCCTGAGCGCGATCTTCTTCGCCCCGGTCTTCGGCATGGTGCCCGCCGAGGCGGCGTCCGTGGCGATGGTGCTGGTGGGCGCCATGATGATGATGCACGTGGGTCAGATCGCCTGGACGGACGTCTCGGTGGCCATCCCCGCGTTCCTGACCATCGCGATCATGCCGTTCGCCTACGACATCGCCAGCGGAATCGGGATCGGGATCATCGCGCACACCCTCATCAAGTCGGCGCAGGGCCGCTTCCGCGAGGTCGGCTGGCTGATGTGGATCCTGAGCGCGGTGTTCGCCTTCCACTTCGCGATGCACGCCTTCGGATTGTAGAGCAAGGGTCGTCACCGGCACCGGGTTTGCAGTTCCTTCACTCGCAGGTGACAGCCAGGGGAGGCCGATTGCACACATTTGTCCTTCGGCCTCCCCTCCTGTCGGGAAAAAAGGAGGAGAATCTTACCTGTAGGCAAGGCCCGTTCCTGTCCCCCGCGGCGTCATAGTCCATGACGGAGCACGCAACCGGCGACTCCCTCCCGATGGGGCGCAACCATGACCACTCCTCTGACCAGTACCGACCCGGAACAGATCGGCCCGTTCACCCTGGCCGCTCGGATCGACAGCGGAGGGCAGGGGGTCGTCTACCTCGGGCACGGGGAGGACGGGTCCCCCGCCGCGATCAAGGTGCTCGCCGGGCTCTGGGACGACGACCAGCGCCAGCGCGAGCGCTTCGCCCGGGAGCTGTCGGCGGCACGCAAGGTCGCCCCCTTCTGCACCGCGGCGGTCCTGGCCGCGGACATGGACGCCGACGTTCCCTACATCGCCAGCGAGTACGTTCCCGGCCCCACCCTGCGCACCGCGGTCACGGATGAAGGGCCTCGGACCGGAGCCGCGCTGGACCGACTGGCGATCGCCACCGTCACCGCGCTGGCCGCCGTCCACGAGGCCGGGGTCGTCCACCGCGACCTCAAACCCGGCAACGTCATCCTGGGACCGGACGGACCGCGGGTCATCGACTTCGGTATCGCGCGCTTCACCGACGCCACCCACCAGACCACTGCGGTGACCGGCACCCCCGCCTACATGTCACCGGAACAGATCCGCGGCGACGCGGCCGCGGCCTCCGGCGACATGTTCTCCTGGGCCGCCGTGATGGCCTACGCGGCCTCGGGCCGACACGCCTTCCCCGGCGAGACCACCGTGGCCGTGATCGACAAGGTGCTCTCGGACCCACCTGACCTGACCGGCGTGCCCGAGCGGCTGCTGCCCGTACTGGAGCACTGCCTGGCCAAGGACCCGGCGGACCGGCCCACCGCGGTGGAGGTCCTGGACCGCCTGATCGGACGCGTCCCGACGGCCTCGAAGACGGAGCCGACCACCGTGCTGGAACAGGCGTCCGCGACCGTGGTCCAGGGCACCGCCCGCATCCGCGTCCTGCCGGTCGCGGGCTACGTGCCCTCGCAGAGGGGCGGCGCGTGGGGATCGACCGACCCGGCGGCTTCGGAGGTGTCCGTGGACACGCCCGTGGCCGGTGTCCCCGCCCAGGCTCCCCCGCCCCTACCGCCAGCCAACACGGTCCCCGCCCAGAGCCGGGAACCGGGCGTGGGCGCTATCCACTCGGGCGCTTTCGGAGGCACGGGCGAAGAACAGACCGGTGCTCCGTGGCAGACCGGCGACTACCCGCCCACGGACAACCCCGCTTCGTTCGCTCGGAACCCGCTCCCGGGCAGGGGCGGCGTCGCTCCAGACGCGCGAGGCCCGCTCCCGGGTGAGGGCATCGGAGCAGCCGGGTTCAGGGAGAACACCGGCGCTCCGTGGCAGACCGGCGACTACCCGCCCACGGACAGCACCGCACCGGACGTACGGGGCACGCTTCCGGGAGAGGGCACCGCCGGGGCCGGGGAGCAGACCGGCGACTACCCGCCCGTGGGCGGCACCGTCCCGGAGGTACCGCCGCACCCCTCCCCGGGCCCGGGCGGGCGGAGCCGTGCTCGGCGGCGTTCGAAGGCGGGGCTGCTCACCGTGGGTGCCGTGGCGTTCCTGGGGCTGCTCGGCGCGCTGCTGATCTGGGCCACCGGGCAGGGAGCACCGAACCAGGTGGAGCCCGCCCGTTCCGTACCCGCCAGCGAACCCGCGGAGCCGGTCACCGAACCGGAACAAGGGCAGGAGCCCGAGGTCCGGGAGGAGGAGCCGGCCGGAGGCGACGGAGGCGGAACCGAGGACCCCGTGGGAGAGGAGGGCGTCCCGACGGAATGGACTCCCCCCGAAACGGAGTGGACGCCTCCCGAGGTGGACTGCCACACCGATCCGCACGCCCCCGGCTGCGCACCGGTCGAGCCTGACGTGTGCGACTACGACCCGCAGGCCTGCGAGCCCGAGGGTGCCGGTGGCGGCGACGGCGGTCACGGTGGCGAGGGCGGTAACGGCGGCGGTGGCGGCGGTGCTGGTAACGGCGCCGGCACGGACGAGAGCGGTGGCGACGGAGGCGCGGACCCGCATCCAGAGGGCGGCGCGGAGACCGAGTGACCTCTCCTGCACGCCGCGCGGCCGGCGGGCCCCGCGGGTTCAGGCGGAGCTGTCGTTCGTCGCGGACCGCAGGCAGTCGGCCAGGGCCTCGCGCAGGTTGACGTCGCGCGGGTCATCCCAGATCCGCAGACCCATCCGGTTGGGCACGTACCCGTACCCGGTCCCGGTGGCCGGGTCGGCGAACCCGAAGGAGCCACCTGCGCCGGGTGTGCCGTAGGCGCGGCCGTCACTGCCGAACCGCCATCCGGGGAAGGGCTTCCACAGGCCCAGCGAGTAGCGGGTGCGCACCTTGAGGTTGACGTCGCGCTCACCGCCGGAGGGCTCGGTGGGCTGCTCCTCCAGGGCGCGCAGGCTGTCCTGGCCCACCCCGAGCACCGGTGAGCCCTGGGCGAACTCGCCGTAGAGCACGGCCAAGGAGCGGGCGGTGGCGAACCCGTTGCCGTGCGGCAGTTCCACGGACCGGTAGTCCGGCCCGGCCAGCTGGTTGGCGGACTTCAGCGGTGGGTTGGCGAAGGTGCGGGCGGCGGTGGTCCAGGGCAGGGAGCGGGCCAGTACGTGTCCCAGGGGCACGGCGGTGGGGTCGGCGGCCAGGTCGCGCCAGGTGCCCCCGGCCATCGGGGCCAGCCGGTCGGGGTCGATGTCCTCGGGCAGCCCCACGTGAAGGTCCAGGCCCAGCGGCCCGGCCAGTTCCTCGGCGAGGTAGGTACCGACGGTGCGCCCGTCCACCCGCCGGAGCAGTTCGCCCGCGTACAGGCCGATGGTCACGCTGTGATAGCCGTGCCGGGTGCCCGGTGCCCAGGCCGGCGGCTGGGCGGCCAGGGCGTCGGCGAGGCGGTCGTGGTCGGCCAGCAGGGCGGGGCTGAGTTCGGAGTCCAGGTAGGGCAGGCCCGCGCGGTGGGAGAGGAGTTCGCGGACGGTGACGTGTTCCTTGCCGTGCTGGGCGAACTCGGGCCAGTAGTCGGCGACCGGGCGTTCGTAGCAGAACAGCCCGCGGGAGTGGGCGTGCGCCAGGACCATCGAGGTCACGCCCTTGGTGGCGGAGAAGACGATGGCCAGGGTGTCCGACTCCCAGGGGGCGCCGGTGCTCTGGTCGCGTACCCCCGCCCACAGGTCCACCACCAGTCGGCCGCGATGGTGGACGGCCACGGCGGCGCCCAGCTCACCGTGTTCGGTGAAGTTGCGTTGGAAGGCCTCGCGGACGGGCGCGAAGGCCGGTTCTGTCCAGCCGTGAACGCGGGGCTGTAAGGCGACGTGCATGAGATCCTCGGGGTCCTTTGGGAAGGGGGAGGAGGAAGAAGTAGCGTCAGCGGTGCCCAGGGTAACCCAGGGCAGGTAAAACCCGACGGGACGCACGTACGTCCCACAGGGCGGGCCCACCCCCGGGCCCCGCCGGAAAACACAAGGAAGAGGCCCCGTGTCCCCCACATCCGCGCCCGTCGAGGTCGGCGGCTACCGTCTGCTCAAGGAGGTCGGCCGGGGCGGTTTCGGCTCGGTCCACCTCGGTGAGGACGCCCGGGGCAGGCGGGTCGCGGTCAAACTGCTGCACGTCGGACCCGGCACCGACCCGCGGTTCTTCGACCTGTTCGCCCGCGAGGTCGAGGCGGCCCGGCGGGTCAGACCGTTCTGTGTGGCCCAGGTTCTGGACGCCGACCCCAAGGCGGCACAGCCGTGGATCGTCAGCGAGCTCGTCGACGGGCCCACGCTCTCCCAGGACGTGCGGGAGAACGGACCCAGGACGGGGACTGACCTGGACCGGTTGGCAGTGTCCACGGCCACGGCTCTCTCGGCGATCCACGCGGCCGGGGTGGTGCACCGCGACCTGAAGCCGGGCAACATCATGCTGGCCGCCGACGGTCCGCGGGTGATCGACTTCGGGATCGCGCGGCCCTTCGAGGAGGCCACCTCCCTGACCGCCAGCGCGGTGATCGGAACCCTGCAGTACATGGCCCCGGAGCAGTTGGAGGACGGGGCGCGGCTGACCCCGGCCCTGGACGTGTACGCCTGGGGCGCGGTGATGGTCTACGCCGCCACCGGGCGGCCGGTCTTCGGCGCCGGAAGCCAGCGGGCGCTGGTCAAGAGCGTCCTGGTCGACACCCCGGACTGTTCGGCCCTGCCCGACCGGCTGCGCGGGATCGTGGAGCGCTGTCTGAGCAAGGAGCCCGAGGAACGCCCCGGTGCGCGGGAGCTCATCGACCTACTCACCGGTGCGTCCGAAGCTCCGGCCGTAACACAGGCGGTCTCGCCAGCTCCGGTTGCGAAACTGGTACCGGCGCCGGTAACGGCCCGGACGGCGGGTGGTCCGCCGCTGTGGTTCGACGGTTCCGGTTTCTCCGACCCGGACGAGCTTGCCGAGGCGATGCGTGAGCGCTGGGGGGCAGCGGTGGCGTTCCTGGCCCAGCCCCGGCAGTGCCGGGTGCTGGGTTCGTGGCTGATCGACCTGCACGGTCGGGAACAGGCCGGGTCCCTGGTGGCCGCCGACGCCCGGGCCGACCCCGAGCTGGCTCTGGTGCGGCTGCTGGCGCGGCTGCGCCCGGACCTGCCCCCGCTGCTCCGCGGCCGGGACATGACCCTGACCGCGTTGACCGGCCGGATCCGAGCGGCGCAGGGCCTCTTCCTCGAGGAGGGGGTGACCGTCGAGGTGGTCGAAGCGCTGTCCGGGCACCACTGCTCCGAACCCGGTCACGACTGTCATGGGTTCCCCTGCCAGGGGTACCGCGAGTTCGCCTCTGACCTGGGTACCGCGGCCAGGAGCGCCGAGCGCGCGGCCCAGAGGTACAACCCCTGGCTGAGCGGGCTGGACTGGATCGGATCAGGCCCGGTGGATCCGACCTCAGCGGGGCTCATGGGCCAGCTGTTGACCGCGCTGCTCGCCCCCCAGCTGTGGCGCGGGCGCATGCGTCGCTCCAGTCACGTGGTGGGGCGGTGGGCCGAGCTGGCCCCCGCGACGAAGGTGTCGGGAGACCCGGCCGAGGCCGCCGGGGTGGAGGCGGTCCATATCCAGGTGTCCCTGGCCCTGACCGAACTGAGCGAACGAGAGGCTCTGACCCGTCCTCGGCTGGAGGAGCTGCGCCGCTTCGGGCGGGCTGGAACCCGGGAGGCCATGTCCGTGGTGGTCGCCCTGGTGGTGGGACTGACTCTGTCGTCCCTGCTGAACCTGAGCGAAGCGAACACGCCCGACGAACTGTTGTGGGGGTTGGTGCTGGCGCCCCTGGTCCTGCAACAGGTGGTTTCCTGGTCGCTACGCGGCTGGCGCAGACGCAGGCCGCCGGAGTGGGTGGTGGTCGAGGCGGACGGTGTGCAGGCCACGGTGCTGCGGCTCACCGAGCAGTTGGAGCATGCCCAGGCTCAGCTGGACTTGTCGTACCAGAGCGCGTTCGGCAGGTGACACCGGTACCGGGAACGAGTACCGGCCCACGGGAAAACCTTTGACACTGGGCTTTCCGGAACCGTAAGTTGTCAATGACAACTTCCACCTCCACCCAGGAAGCCGCCCATGGACACGCGCGTCAACGGCGCACCCTCCCCCGCACCCGACGCCCCAGGCCTCAGCGCCGCCGACCACCTGCGCGACCGGCTCGGGCTGACCGGCACCAAGGTCGCCTGCGGCTCCGGGGTGTGCGGGGCCTGCACGATCCTGGTGGACGGAGCGCCCACCGCCTCCTGTCTGCTGCCCGCCGACCACCTGGCCGGTCGCTCCGTGACCACCGTCGAGGGGCTGGACGGCGCCCATCCCGCGCAGCGTGCCCTGGCCGCCCATGACGGCCTCCAGTGCGGCTACTGCACGCCCGGCTTCGCCGTGGAGGCCTCGGTGTTCGTGGACGCCTGGCGCGCCGAACACGGGGACACCCGCCCCGGGCGCGGCGAGATCGCCGACGCCCTGGCCGGTCACCTGTGCCGCTGCGGCGCCTACGAGGGGATCTTCTCGGCCGTGGCCGCCGCCTGCGCCGGTGAGTTCGACACCGAACCCGACCAGGCCCCGCCGCGCGCCGACGCCCCCGCCAAGGTGACCGGGAGCGCCCGGTTCAGCGCGGACTTCGCCCCGCCCGGCACCTGGGAGGGCGTGATCGTGCGTTCCACCGTGCCGCACGCCCGCGTACTCAAGGTGAGCGTCGACCCCGGCCCCGGCGGGGCCGCACCGCCGCTGGTGGACCTGCTCGGTGAGGACCGTGTGGTGCGCTACGTCGGGCAACCGATCGCCGCGGTGGCCGCGCCCACCCGGGCGGCGGCCCGGGAGCTGGCCGGGGCGGTGCGGGTGGACCTCGAACCTCTGCCCGCGGTGACCGACCCCGAGGCGGCCCGCGCCCCGGGCGCCCCCGTGCTCTACCCCACCAAGGAGGAGCGCGCCGCCGCGCCCACCTACGGTGAGGCGCCCACTCCCGCGGCGCCCTGGAACGGCAACGTGCGCGGCCCCGGGGTGCTCCTTGGGTTCTAGTGGTGGTCGCAACACCCTGACTTTGGGGAGGTTGCGACCACCGTGTCGTTTTCCAAGCAAGAACTGGCCCGGCTGCGGGAGCGGTTCCTGGAGCTGATGACCGAGTCCGGGAACGTCACCGAGGTAGCCCGAAAGCTCGGTATCAACCCCAACACCGCGTTCACCTGGGCACGCAAAGCCGGACTACGCTCCAGGCGCCAGCAGCGCCGCCACCCAGCACGAGACGAGTACCACCGCCTGCGTCAGAGCGCTGTGCCCCGCCGAGAGGCCGCCCGGCGGGTCGGGATCAACGAGCGCACCGCCAAAGACTGGGACCGCGGGGTACGCAAGTCCGGCAACTCAAGGATCTATGCCGATGGCCGCCGGGTGAACTACTCCACCGGACAGACCACCATAGAGCCCATGACCAGCCCCCAACCAGCGTTGGACGCACTCGAACGGCAGGTGCATCCACGCTTTTTGACCCTGCACGAGCGGGAGAGGATCGCTGACCTTCACCGGGCCGGGTGGAGCCTGCGAGCGATCGGCCGCGACCTGGGGCGACCCGCCTCGACGATCAAGCGTGAACTCGACCACCACCGTGGCCAGGACGGCTCCTACGGCGCCTATACGGCCCAACGCCGGGCCATCGCACAGCGGGCGCGTCCCAAACCCGCCAAGCTCGCCTGCCCCGGCCCCTTGCGCGACTACGTCGCCCAAGGGTTGGAGGAACAATGGTCCCCCGAGCAGATCAGCAACCGGATCGTTGAGGACCATCCTGATGACCAGGACATGCGTGTGAGCCACGAAACGATCTACCAGGCGCTCTACGTCCAGGCCCGGGGCGGGCTCAAACGCGAGGTCGCCGCCGCGCTGCGCACCGGACGCATCCGACGCAAGCCCCGCCGTTCCTCCGAGCACAGGCAGAGCCGGTTCGTTGATCCGATGGTGATGATCAGCGAGCGCCCCGCCGAGGTCGAAGACCGTGCTGTTCCAGGGCATTGGGAGGGCGATTTGATCACGGGGGCGCATAACAAGTCCGCGATCATCACCTTGGTCGAGCGGTCGAGCAGGTATGTGATGCTCGGGCACCTGCCCGGCGAGCACACCGCCGAGGCGGTGGGAGGCGTTCTGAGCGCTCTGGTCCAGACGCTGCCCGAGCATCTGCGCGGGTCCTTGACCTGGGACCAGGGCAGCGAGATGGCCGGTCACAGAAGGTTCTCGGTGGATACGGGGGTGCCGGTGTTCTTCTGCGACCCGGCCTCGCCCTGGCAGCGCGGGTCGAACGAGAACACCAACGGGCTGTTGCGCCAGTACTTTCCCAAGGGCACCGATCTGTCGGTGCACGGCCCGCTGGACCTGGAGCACGTGGCTCAGAAGCTGAACGGTCGGCCACGCAAAACGCTCGGCTGGAAAACTCCAGCCGAGCGTTTGCATACACTCGTGTGATCAACGAGGTGTTGCGATGACCCCTTGAATCCACCCTCAGCTGGCGCGGGCCCACCGCCGTGGCCCGGCTGCGGGCGGCCTCCCGCCGACGGGACCCGCTGCTGGTGGCCGAGGAGTACACCACCGCCACCCAGGTGCACAGCCCGCTGGAGCCGCATGTGAGCGTGGCTCGGTGGGAGCGGGGCGACCTGCACCTGTACGTGTCCACACAGTCGGTCAGCAAGATCGCCGCCAAGGCGGCCAAGCGCTGGGACCTGCCCCGGGAGCGGGTCCACCTGGTGACCGAGTACGTCGGCGGCGGGTTCGGGGCCAAGAACTCGCTGTCCGCGGACGTCGTGGCCGCCGTGGAGCTGTCCCGGCTGACCGGCACCCCGGTGCGGGTGGGCCTGGAGCGGGCCGAGGAGCTGACCGACGCCGGGCACCGGCCCGGGACCCGCACCCGGGTGGCGCTACTGGCCGGTCAGGACGGTTCCCTACGGGCGATGAGCGTGGACTCCCACGGCGACGGCGGGGTTTCGGTGGGTTCCAACGCCGCCGTGCTGGCCGCGCTGATGTACGGCCGCTCGCCGCGCCGGGTGCGCGACTTCGACGTGGTGACCAACCGGCCGCCGGGTGAGCCCATGCGCGGGCCCGGCGGGCCGCCGATGGCCTGGGCCCTGGAGCAGGCGGTGGACACCATGGCCGAGCGGCTCGGCGAGGACCCGCTGACCCTGCGACGCCGCTGGGACGGCAACCCCAAGCGGCAGGCCCTGTACGAGCGGGTCGCCGACCTCGCGCTGTGGCGGGACCGTCCGCGCGGCGGGCGCACCGGCCGGTTCCGGCGCGGGGTGGGGCTGGCCGCAGCGGGCTGGCCCTACCTGCTGGCGCCCGACGCCCGGGTCGAGCTGGTGGTGGAGGGCGGCGCCCTGGTGGTGCGCTCGGCCACCCAGGACATCGGCACCGGTATCCGGACCCTGCTCGGCGAGGTGGTCGCCGACCGCTTCGGGGTGAACGCCACGGACCTGCGGGTGGAGATCGGGCAGAGCTCCTCGGTGCACGGGACCGGTTCCTTCGGCAGCCGCACCACCACCTCCATGGGCCCGGCCGCCGCCGACGCCGCCGACCGGCTGCGCGAGGCCCTGCGCGAGCTCTCCCCCGACGTGCCCGCCGCGGGTCCCGTCCCCGAGCACGTGTTCAAGGAGGCGCTGGCCGCCGCCGAGGGCGTGAGCGTGGTCGGTGAGCGCCGTTCGGACCGCTGGGGTCAGCTGACCCCGAACATGGACGACCTGGCCGTCGGGCGCGGTATGAGCGGCGCCGTCCACGTGATGGAGGTGGAGGTGGACACCCTGCTCGGCCGGGTGCGGCCCACCCGCTGCTGGGCGGGGATCGCCGCCGGGCGCGTCTACAACGAGCGGTTGGCCCGCAACCAGTGCGAGGGCGCGGTGGTGCAGGGCGTGGGCTACGCGCTCTTCGAGGAGCGGCGCGACGACCTCGCCACCGGGGTGGTGCTGTCGGACAACCTGGAGGACTACCGCATCCCGGGGATGGGCGACGTGCCCGAGACCGAGGTGTACTTCCACGAGGAGGGGTTCGAGCACGTCGTGGGCGGCGGGGTCGGCCTGGGAGAGGTGTCGGTGGTGGGTGTGGCGGCGGCCCTGGGCAACGCCGTGTACGACGCCACCGGCCGGCGCCCGCACGACCTTCCGCTCCGCCCGGACCGACTGATCAGCTCCAACCGACCGAAGGGGGGCCAGCGTTGACCGCGGCGCCACAGCCCATGTTGACCGTCGCCCGTCCCACGAGCGCCGCCGAGGCGGCCCGGGAACTGTCCGGGGGCGGTGCGCGCCCCCGCGCCGGGGGTACGGACCTGGCCGCCTGCCTGGAGGTCGGCGCGCTCGCGCCCGGCCCGCTGGTGGATCTGCTGCACGTGCCCGAACTGCGTGGAGTGCGATGGGCCGGGGACGGCGCGGCGCGCATCGGCGCGATGACCACCGTCGCCGAGCTGGCCTCCGACCCCGGCCTGGTCGGGGCCTACCCGGGGCTGTCCGTCGCGGCGCGGGCGCTGGCCACCCCGCAGATCCGGGGTACGGCCACGGTGGGCGGCAACCTGTTGCAGCGCAACCGCTGTTCCTACCTGCGCAATCCCGCCTTCGACTGCTTCCAGACCGGGGGTGACTCGTGCCCCTCCCGCACCGGTGACCACCTGCGCGGTGTGGTCGTGGACCAGGGGCCGTGCGTGGCCCCGCACCCGTCGTCGCTGGCGGTCGCGCTGCTGGCCTACGACGCGACCGTGCGGGTCCGGCACGGCTCCGGGCGGGATTCGGATACGGAGACCGAAAGAGGGGTGGCGGAGCTGTACGAGGGTGCTGACCCCACCCGTGACCACGTGCTCGGCACCCGGGATCTGCTGGTCTCGGTCGGCCTGCCCGCCCCCGTGGCCGGGGAACGGGCGGCCCACCTGCGCGCGGCGGGGCGTTCGCGCGCGGAGTGGCCGCTGGTGGAGGCGGTGGCCCGGCTGGAGTGTGCCGACGGCGGCACCGGCCCGGTCGCCCGGGCCTGGGTGGCGGTGGGCGGGGTGGCCCGTACCCCGCTGCGGCTCACCGGGGTGGAGCGGGCCCTGGTGGGTTCGGTTCCGGGCCGGGATCCGGGTACGGCGGTGGCGAAGGCGTTGGACGCTCTCGCCGAAATCTGCTCCCCGTTGCCCGCCACCGGGTACAAGGTCCCCTTGCTCCGGGCGACCGTACGGGGTGTAATCGAACGGTCCCTGGACGCTCCGAACCGGTGACACGGGCTCGGAGCGCGTGATCCGGGGTAGGGCCGGGTGGGCCGCCGTGGCGTGGCGGCCCACCCGCCCCGGCGTGCTGTGTCCTCTACCGGCCATGCTCTCGTCCGGTCATGGCCGCAGGAGTACGATCGGATTGTCGGTAGGGGTGTCATCCCAGTTCAACGGGGTTTTTGACACTGGGGTCCCCAGCTTCGGCGCGCGGGAGACGACGATGGGCACGACACGGTGGACGGGTGCGGGCTTGTTGGTGCTGGCCCTGGTGCTGTTGGTGGGAACGACGTTCGCCGACCCAGGAACGGAGGCCGGGACGGCCGACGCCTTCTCCTCGGAAGTGGTGGCCGTCCACGACAGGGTGCCGTTGATCGTGGTGGCCCAGGCGGTCCAGGTGTCGACGGTCGTGGTCGCCGCGCTCACCGGGGCGGGGTTGTTCACGCTGGTCCGGCGGTCCTCACCGGGGCTGGGTCTGGTCGGTCTGCTGATGCTGGTGCTGAGCGGCCTGGTCGCGGCTCTGCAGGGCATGGTGGGCATGGGGATGGTCACGGCCGCCGCGGAGTACGCCGAAGGCGGCCTGGTGTCTGCCGGCAGCGAGTACCTGCTGGGGACGGTCGTGGTTCTGAGCACCCTGCACTGGGCGACCTGGCTCCTCGGGTGGACGCTGCTGGGAGCGGCGGTGGCTGCCTTCGGGTATGCCCTGTCCGGGGGAAGCGACCTCACTCCCCGGTGGCTGGGCAGGGTCGCCCTGGCCGCCGGCGGGTTGTTGGTGCTCACGCCCCTGATGGCGCTCCTGTGGCCGTTCTTCTTCGTCTGGGCACTCGGGTTCCTGACCTTGCTGGTCTGGCTCCTCGCCGCGGGGATCGTGGTGCTGGCCCGGGCGCCTCGGGTGGAGGCCGCCTCGTCGACCGCCGGGCACCCGGGCGGAACCTGAGTACCGAACCTCCGCCCGGTCCCTCACTCCGAGGCGGTCACCGAGACCGGGACTCCGTTCAGGACGGCGTTGCCGGAAAGCGGGTCCACCAGGGAGGGGTCCGTGACGGCGTTGACGTTCACGCCCGGGTTCCGGGCGGCGACCGACAACCGGGTGCCCCGTACCCCGTGTCCCCAACCGTGCGGCAGGCTCACCACTCCCGGTGCGACGGTGTCGGTGTGTTCCACGACGGCTTCGACGGCGCCCGCGCCGCTGCGCACCGTGGCCGTCACACCGTCCGGCAGACCCAGGCGGGCCGCGTCCTGGGGGTGCACGTGCAGGGTGCAGGTGTTGCTGCCTCCGTTCAGCCGGGGCACGTTGTGTCCCCAGCTGTTGTTGGAGCGCAGGTGCCGCCGTCCCACCAGCACCAGGGACTCGCGGCGTTCGGCGAGTCCGGCCCGCAGCCGGGCGACGTCCCCGGCGATCGGCGGCGGGCAGATCTCGACGCGGCCGGAGGCGGTGGCCAGGACAGCGGGCACGCGCGGGCGCAGCGCTCCGAGATCGATGCCGTGCGGCGCGTCCAGCAGGGAACGCAGGGACAGGCCCCCGGGGCGGGCCCCGAAGCCGTCGCCGTAGGCGCCCAGGCGCAGGAACAGGTCGACGCGGCGTTCGGCCCAGCCGCCGGGGTGCAGGCGGTCCGCCAGTTCGGCGGGGTCTCGCCCGTGCACGGGGGAGTTCGGGTCGGCCACGGCTCGGGACAGCAGTCGTGCGATCTCGGCCTCGTCGACGGCGTCGGGGTCGGCGTGGGGCCCCTGCCCGGCGGCGATCTGCACGAGGCGGCGCAGAATCTCGCCCTCGTCGGCCTCTCCTTCGCCCAGCGGCAGGGCCGGAGGCGAGTATCGGACGTTGTTGCGTACCGCCAGCTCGTTGAAGGCCAGATCGAAGTGGCTGGAGCGGCTGGGCGGTGCGGGCGGCAGGATGACGTGCGCGTGGCGTGTGGTCTCGTTGAGGTAGGGGTCCACGCTCACCATGAACTCCAGGTCCGGCAGCACCTCGGCGAGGCGCTCTCCGCCCGGGGTGGACAGCACCGGGTTTCCGGCGACGGTGACCAGGGCCCTGACCTGCCCGGGGCCGGGGGTGGCGATCTCGTCCACCAGGGTCACGGCGGGGAACTCGCCCTTGGCCTCGGGCAGGTTCCGCACCCGGCTGTGCCAGCGCCCGATCTGGAAGGGGCGGCTGCGGTTGGAGACGGGACCGCGGTGCGCGGGTTGGGGGAACATCGCCCCGCCGGGCCGGTCCAGGTTCCCGGTGAGCAGGTTGAGCACGTCCACCAGCCAACTGGTCAGTGTGCCGAACTGGACGGCGGTCGTTCCCAGGCGCCCGTAGACCGCGGCGGCCGGTGCCGCTGCCAGGTCCCGGGCCAGGGCGCGGATGTGCTCGGCCTCGATCCCGCACACCGGGGCGACGATCTCAGGAGCGAAGTCCCCGGCCAGTGCGCGGAGTTCGTCGAGGCCGCGGGTGTGCTCCGCGAGCCTTCCGAGGTCGGCGAGGTTCTCGGACAGCAGGGTGTGCACCATGGCGAAGAGCAGGAAGGCGTCCCCGCCAGGGCGCACGGGGACGTGCTCGTCGGCGAGGTCGGCGGTCCGGGTGCGCCGGGGGTCGACCACGACCAGACGGCCTCCCCTGGCACGCAGTGCCTTGAGTCTGCCGGGGAAGTCCGGGGCGGTGCACAGGCTGCCGTTGGACTCCAGTGGATTGGCGCCGAGCATCAGCAGGTGGTCGGTGCGGTCCAGGTCGGGAACGGGGATGGCGAACGGATCGCCGAACATCAGCCCGCAGGAGACGTGCTTGGGCATCTGGTCGACCGTGCTGGCGCTGTAGACGTTGGTACTGCCGATGGTGCGCGCCAGCAGACCCGAGTAGAGCTGTCCTGCCAGTGTGTGCACGTTCGGGTTGCCCAGGTAACTGGCCACGGCCTGGCGGCCGTGCCGTTCGACCGCTCCGGTGAGCCCGGCGTCGACGGCGGCGAATGCCTCGGGCCAGTCCACCTCGCGCCAGTGCTCTCCGTCGCGGATCATGGGCCGCCGCAGCCGGTCGGGGTCGTTGTCCAGAGCGGGGAGGGTGGCGCCCTTGGGGCAGACGAACCCCGCGCTGAACACGTCCTGGCGATCGCCGCGCGCACCGGTGAGCCGTCCCGCGTCGATGGTCAGGGTGAGGCCGCAGGTGGCCTCGCACAGCGGGCAGATCCGCAGGGCCGTTTGCATGAGGGAGACCTTTCACATACCGAACAGTCGGTTTGTGATGGATCCTACCCTTCGCACCTTCCTTCCAGCAGGCCGGGTCCCTTGTCGGACGGGTCGGCGGAGAAGAGGGGGACCAGCGGCACCGGCTCCCGCCGGTGCCGCTGGTCCTGCCGTTGCGGGGCGGCGCTCAGCCGCGCAGGTAGGCCTGGTGGGCGAGCTCGCGGCACACGACCGCGAAGTCCAGCCCCGCGGCCGCGGCGGCCATCGGGAACGTGGAGGTCTCGGTCAGGCCGGGGGCGACGTTGGTCTCCAGGAAAATGGCCTCGCCGTCGGCGTCGACGATGATGTCGGTCCGGGAGAAGTCGCGCAGTCCCAGGGTGCGGTGGGCGGTCAGGGCCACCTCGGTGGCGGCCGCGGCCACGGACTCGTCCAGGCGGGCCGGGCAGAAGAACTCGGTGCGACCGGCGGTGTAGCGGGCCGCGTAGTCGTAGACCCCGCCGTCCGGGACGATCTCCACCGGCGGCAGGGCCACGGGGCCGTCGCCGGTGTCCAGGACGCCGATGGCCAGTTCGGTGCCCTGCACCTGCTCCTCCACGAGCGCGGAGTCGCTGTAGGCGAAGCAGGAGACCAGGGCGGCGGAAAGGTCGCTGACCGAGGCCACCGGGGTCGCGCCGAAGGCCGATCCGCCGCGGTCGGGCTTGACGAACAGCGGCAGGCCGAGCCGGTCCGCGAGGCGGTCCAGCAGCGCCGGGGCGCCCAGGTCGTGGAAGGCCGACTTGGGCAGGGTGGCGCCGCGCGGCACGCGTACGCCCTTCTCGGCCAGCAGCGCCTTGGCGGCGGGCTTGGTGTAGGCGAGGCGGCAGGAGTCGGGACGGGCACCCACGTAGGGCACCCCGACCAGTTCCAGGACCTCGCGGATCGCGCCGTCCTCACCGGCGGACCCGTGCAGGACGGGGAAGACCACCTGGGGCGGGTCGGCGGCGAGGCGGTTCAACAGACCGGAGTCGACATCCGTGACCTGCACCTCGACGCCGAGTCGGCGCAAGGCCTCGGCGACGCTGCGGCCGGAGTGGACGCTCACCTCGTGTTCGGGGGACAGGCCTCCGGCGAGAACGAGAACCCGGTCAAGGTCAGCCACGGCGCGAACCTCCTTCTGTACTGCTGTCATGGTGCGTTTGCCCTTACGAGGGAATGTCAGGGCAGGTCAGGGGTGGGTGCCTGGCTGCCTTCGGTGGGCGGGGCGATGGTGCTACCGAACGTGTCGCGCAGATCGATCTCCCCCTCGATCGCGGCCACGAGGCGGCGTACGCCCTCGCGGATCTGTTCGGGGGTGGGGTAGCAGAAGCTCAGGCGCATGCTGTCCCGGCCGCGACCGTCGGCGTAGAAGCCGGTACCTGGCACGTAGGCCACGCGCTCGTTGACGGCGCGCGGCAGCATGGCCTTGGCGTCGATGCCCTCGGGCAGGGTGGCCCAGACGAAGAACCCGCCCTCGGGTTTGGTCCAGGTGCACCCGTCGGGCATCATCGCCGCCAGGGATCCGAGCATCGCGTCGCGGCGCTCGCTGTACATGGAGTTGAACGCCTTGATCTGTTCCTTCCAGGGGAAGGTGTTCAGATAGCGGCGGACCACGAGCTGGTTGAACGTGGAGTGGCTGAGCATCGCCGACTCCGCGGCCAGGACCAGCTTGGCGCGCACGGCCGAGGGGGCCAGGGCCCAGCCGATGCGCAGGCCCGGGGAGAGGGTCTTGGAGAGCGAGCCGAGGTAGATGACGTTGCCGTTGCCCTGGGAGTACAGGGTGGGCTCGGCCTCGCCGTCGTAGCGGAGCAGCCCGTAGGGGTTGTCCTCGATCACGAGCACGTCGTGGCGCTCGCAGGCCTCCATGACCTGGGCGCGGCGCTCGGCGGTCATGGTGATGCCCGCGGGGTTCTGGAAGTTGGGGATCGTGTAGAAGAACTTGGCCGGCTTCCCGTCCAGTTCGGCGCGGACCAGCGCCTCCTCCAGCTCCTCGGGGATGACGCCCTGCTCGTCCAGGCCGACGTGGCGGATGTCGGCCTGGAAGGCGGCGAAGGTGTTGATCGCGGTGACGTAGGTGGGCGCCTCGGTGAGGACGACGTCGCCGGGGTCGACGAAGACCCGGGTGAGCAGGTCCAGGGCCTGCTGGGAGCCGACGGTGACGATGACGTCCTCGGGGCTGGCGTGGACGCCCTCGAGCGTCATGTAGTCGCAGATCTGTTCGCGCAGGACGGGGTCGCCCTGGGCCGACCCGTACTGGAGGGCGGTGGCGCCCTCCTCGGAGACGACGTCCTTGACCAGGTCGCCGAGCTGTTCCAGGGGCAGGGCGGCGACGTTGGGCATACCGCCCGCCAGGGAGACGATCTCCGGCCGGGACGCGACCGCGAAGAGTGCCCTGACCTCCGATGCGACCATGCCCTTTGCTCGGAGTGCGTAACGGCCGACGTGCGGGTCGATACGCGAACCCTGTTGACTGGGCTGCTGCTCTCGGTGGTCAGCGGACACGATCCACCTCCGAAGGAAGGACGGTCTGTGGGGCCGTCGGCGCGGGATGATCCAGGATCATCGTTGATGCCTGGTTCGACGCTTCGAGCGGTCCCCTGGTTCACCGGACTCTCCTGGTTCGGCTGGGCCGTGTGAGGAGTCCGGTGCTGCGTTCGGTCTGTGTGAACCATGCCAGAGCACGGTTCGGGAAATGCCCCGAGTGTAGCCCAGTGGCTGTGTTCGCGCGCTTCAGCAGGGCTTACCCTCCCGTCCCCGCTCCGCCGAACACCCTGGGCACCCCGAGGCCCCACCGGGCACGGTACCCAGCCAGGTGTTCCGACTCACACATGGATGACCAGAACATGACTCACTTTTCACTCTTTAACCCCGAGTCGGACATTGGTTACTTAGAGGTCATCCAGGACGTTGGGGCAGTGGACCCGCGTTCGCCGTGCACGGCGACACCACCATCCCGAGGGGGAAGTCATGGGAGTCCGCTCGACCACCGTCACCGCCACCGCCTCACTGGCACTGCTGCTGTGCGTCTCGCTCACCTCGTGCACGGCCGACGGGGCGCCCGAGGAGGAGGTCGACGCCGCATTGCTGGAGCTGGAGCTCGCCGCCGACGCGCTGTCGGTGACGATCCTGCGCCCCGGCGCCGAACGCGCCTTCGCCCGCAAGGGGCACCCAGTGGCGGCCCCGCTCACCTGTACCGCGGTTTCCGGCGACGCGTCCTCGGAGGAGCTGGCCGAAGGCGGGGAGGAGTCGGTGACCGCGGGCGGGACCGAAGCCGGGCAGGATCCGGTCGCGGACGATACCGACGCGGACGGTCACCGCGAGGACGGCCCCGGCGAGGACACACAGGAGGAGCGCGGCGGCCGACTGGCCGTGCTCTGCACCGGACACAGCCGCGACGGTGAGGAACTGCGCTTCGAGGGTCAGCTGCTGCGCGAGGCCCTGGCCGGACGCGAGGTGGGCGACGACAGCCTGCGCGGCGCCTTCACCGGGCTGGTCGGGGAGGAGGAGGTCTTCACCATGAACTGCTTCCAGTGCTCCCCGGTCAACGCCGGGCCCGCCGAGCCGGAGTCACCCGGGGGCCAGGACGACGAACCCCCGGAGTCTGCCGCCGACACGGACTGACCAACCGGCCACGGGTGCGGGCCGACCGGCCGAGCGGGCAACGGTACGGCCCGAAGGCGTCAGTGTCTTCGGGCCGTACCGTCGTGCGCGCGATGGCCCCGGAGGTTCCCCCGATCCTCACGGGGCACCAGCCCGCGGACGCGTCCGCTCTCATCCCCCGTCACCCCCCTCAAGGCGCGAAGGTCGCGGACGCGTCCCGCACCGGTGAGCAGCCGCCGTGCCCTCTCTTGCCCGGAGGCCGCCCACCGGTAGGCGGGCCGCGCAGCACCAGTTGATCCCATCCAGGCCAGAGCGGCAACGGTTGCAACAGGTTGCGATGTCATCACCCAGTGAAATCGAACAGGTCCTCTGCGCGCGTACGGTCCCGCAGAGCCCGCACTCCTGGCGCCAGTGAACCGGGCAGCAGGTTCAGCGGTGACTCGGGGGCCAGGACCCGCACCCGCACTTCGTCGGAGAACCGGTAGGGGCGGCTCTCGATCACCCCGCCCAGGTTGCGCCGGACCCGGGACAACTCCGCCCGCACGGTCACCACGTGCTTGTCGGAGCCGAACACGTCGCGGGACAGCTGTACCGCCGAACGCCCGCCCCGGTGTACCGCCAGCAGCAGGAGGAGTTCGGTGTGGCGCGGGGACAGGTGCTGGACCCACTCCCCGCTGTCCCCGGCAACCGTCACCGAGGCCGCACCGGGGCGGGCCAGGTCCAGGGTCACGGTGGAGGGCGCGGCCTGTTCCTCGGGTCGGGGCCGGACCAACCAGCCGCCGGGCAGCGGTTCCAGGGCACACTCCCCCAGCGCCGGAATCCAGGTGGTCCCGCTCTCGCACTGCTTGGGCAGCAGGACACGCCGGACCGCTTCCATGTGGACGGCGGCCGCGGTCCAGCCGTTGTCGTCCACGACCAGGGCGGGCCGGGTGAGCCCGGCGAGCAGCGGCGCGGCCACCGAGCGCAGCCGCTCCAGATGGGTGTGGTGGATGCCCTGCAGGTGTGCCTCGGCCAGCTGGGCGACCGCGCTGACCAGGGCCAGGGTCGCCGGGTGGATGGTGGAGACCGGGCCGGTGACGTCGATGGCGCCGAGCAGCCGCCCGTCCCGGGGGTCGTGCACGGGGGCGCAGGCACAGGTGAGGGTGTGCAGGTTCCGCACGTAGTGCTCGGCCGAGTAGACCTGGACCGGCCGTCCCACCACGAGCGCGGTCCCGATGGCGTTGGTACCGGTACTGCCCTCGTTCCAGTAGGCGCCCTCGACCAGGCCTACCCGGTCGCCGACCGTACGCATCCGATGGGAGCCTTCCCGCCACAGAACCTGCCCGGCGGCGTCCGTCACCAGCATGATGTGCTCGGCCTCGTCGGCCACCGAGACCAGGGAGCGGCGGATCAGCGGCAGGACCTCGGCGATCGGTGAGGCGTCCCGGTAGCGCTGGAGCTCGTCCAACCGGGCCACCTTGGGCGGCGGAGCGCTGTCCGGGTCGATGCCGAAGCCGCGCATCCTCCCCCAGGAGTCCTCGATCACCGGGCGCAGCGGTGCGGGCGCGGGGCGCCCGCTGAGCTGTGCGTCGTGAGCACGGCGGAGCAGGACGGCGTGTTCACGTGCGTCCGTCCCGGAGGGGAGAGCCGTGTCCAACGGCGGAAACGTCATCGCTTTGTCGGGCGTGGAAACCCGGTCCCTCAGGACCGAGGGGAAACGCCCTTCTCCTTCCTGACGGTGTAGGAATAGCCATCGGCCCGCTGAAGCAACCGGACATGCCGGTGGTCAATGCCCTGAACGGTGCCCTGGGCGGTGGTGATGTCGAAGCGCTTGGTGGCGCGAACCGCGACCCGGCCGCAGGACCGGCACAAGAACCGCGCCGCGAGCGTCCGTAAGAGGCAAGCGCCGCACGCGAAGCGTGTCTGTTGAGGGTGGTGGGAGACGGGAGGGCGGTGGCGGGCGACGGGTGGGCTGAGGAAGCACAGCTTGGTGGGTCTGTAGTGCTGTGCGGAACGTAGCCATCGAGGTCACCTCCTCGTGGTGATGGCTGGTCTGGCAAAGGCGGCCCTCCACCACAGGGGTTGAAGGCCCGGTCCCTCAGGGCCGGGATCCCTTTACCGGTCCCCCAAGATCACATGCGCGTCACGGAGTCCCCAAGTTTCCTGCCTCGGCTTCGGCAGCGCCAACAGAACCGGGAGAAGCGTTCTTTTCGGAAGGTCTTTCCGGCGAGCCCTTCCGTTTCCTGTGGGGATCGGCGTCCCTGGTGGTGCAGCGTTCCCAGAATTCGACGGGTGCCCGGGGCGAACATGGATGTGGCCGGTAGCAGCCACCGGCACCGCGGAGCGGGATGGCTCTGGTATCGGCGCCCCTCAGGGGCGAACCCTCAGGGGCGAAACGGTCAGCGGGGTCCTGCTTCAGTGCGGGTCAGGGCCGCGGGTGAGAGCGAACCACAGGCGCATGCGCTGTTCGGCGTCGGCCAGATCCACCCCCAGGTCCCGTTCGATCCGGCCGATCCGGTAGCGGACACTGTTGCGGTGCACGCCCAGGTCCGCGGCGGCACGGTCCCAGTTCCCGTGGCGGGCCAGCCAGACGCGCAGCGTCTCGCGCAGGGTGCGGGCCGCCCCGGTGTCGCGGGCCAGCGGACCCAGCAGTTCGCGCCTGAGGCCGCTGGTGCCGGCGGGGTCCAGCAGGACCGCGAAGGGGTCGGTGCCCTCGCTCCACAGCAGAGGTTCGCCCGAGGCGCGGGCGCGGACCAGCAGGGCGGCCGCTCGGCGATCGGCCTCGGGCAGCTCCGGCGCGGGCACGGGCTCGCTGAGCGCGGCGATCCACCCGTGGGCCCGGAGCAGGTCCAGGTGCTCGCGATGGACCTGTTCGCCCCGGTCCGCGAGAACGGCGCGTACGCCCTCCCCCGCATCCGTCTCCGTGTCGGTCGCGGCCCGGTCGACCAGGTGGGTGCCCAGGGGGAGGTCGCCCGGGGCGGTGTGGCGGTCCCGGGTCAGCGGCCTGGCCCGCAGGACGCGGTAGGCGCCGGCCGCGCCGGTCCGGCCGCGGGTGTCGGCGAGTTCGGCGAGCAGGGGAGCGGTCGCCTCGTCCAGGCCGCCGTCCAGGAGGAGTCCGGTGAGCAGCCGCCCCGGGACCGGCGGGGCGTCCTCGACCGTGCGGGAGAGCAGGTCGAGTAGGGCGGTGGCGGTGCGCAGGACCGCGCGGTCGGTGATGCCGAGCGGTTCGGGGCGGCCCACCAGGACCACGCCGCGTTCCTGGGGCGGAACGCCGACGGTGTGCAGGAAGACCTCGTCGCTACCGCTGGGGGCCTTGGCGCCGCGCGGCCCGGCGGGGTCGGTGAGCTTGGCGATCAGGGGGCGCAGTTCGGGGTCGGTGGAGCGGGGCGCTCCGGTGGTGCGGTGGGCGGGGGTACCGGGGTCGGAGGGTTCCAGGACGGCCCAGGCGCCGAGGGAGTCGGCCAGCACCGACAGGACCCGTTGCACGGGTGCGGTGGCGGTGACGGCGCGGGCCAGTGCCTGGTGGGCCTCGCCCAGGCGGCGCACGTCGCGCAGGTGGCGTTCCTCGAGTTCCTCGCCGACCGCGCGGCTGACCGCGGCGAAGGGGGTGGTCTGGGGGACCTCCAACAGCGGCAGACCCTGGCTGTGGCACTGTTCGATGAGCCGTTCGGGGATGCTGTCGTACACCGGCGCCACCCCGAAGCCGATGGCGCCGACCCCGGTGCGCACCAGGGAGTCCACGTACGCGCGCACACCGGCGGCGGTGGCGGGCAGGTTGACGCCCGCGGTGAGCAGGAGTTCACCGCCGCGCAGATAGGCGGCGGGTTCGACCATCTCGCTGGCCACCGCCCAGGTGATCGCCGGGTCGCCCGCCGCGACCACGGTGGTCAGGGCGAGGTCGCGGCGCCCGGTGACCACGCTCAGGGGTACGTCGTGGCTGTCCGCCCCGCCGGTGCCGTCGACCATGTTCTCCCCCGCCTCGCCATCGCTTCGCCGCTGAACCCGCGCTTGCCACTACGTGTCCTGGACATTGCGTACACGGGTACGCCAGGCGCACCTCGTGGATGATTCGGCCAAAAAACGGCGCCGACTCGTGCGGTTCGGCCACTGGAACGGAGCTTATCGGCTGCTTACGCTGACCGAAGCACTGTGACCTGCGTCAACGTCGCCGCGGTCGGCCACCACCCAGTCCGCACGCCCTCCCCCGAGCGCGTTCCCCTCGTAAGGAGCACCATGCTCATCGACCTCGCGGTGATCGCCGCCTACCTCCTGGGCATGATCGCCCTGGGCTGGTGGGGGATGCGCCGTACGCGGAACAAGTCCGACTACCTGGTGGCGGGGCGCCGGCTCGGCCCCCTGATGTACGCGGGCACGATGGCGGCCGTGGTCCTGGGCGGCGCGTCCACCGTCGGCGGTATCGGTCTGGGCTACACCTACAGCGTCTCCGGAGCCTGGCTGGTGGTCGCGATCGGTGTCGGCATCCTCGTTCTGCACCTGTTCTTCGCCAAGCGCATCTCCCGGCTGCGGGTCTACACCGTCTCGGAGATGCTGGACCTGCGCTACGGCGGCAACTCCCGGGTGATCTCCGGCCTGGTCATGTGGGGTTACACCTTCATGCTGATCGTGCCCTCCACCCTGGCCTTCTCCACCATCTTCAGCGGCCTGTTCGGGCTGCCGCGCGTGGCCGCGATCATCATCGGCGGCTCCATCGTGGTGCTGTACTCCACGATGGGCGGCATGTGGTCGGTGACCATGACGGACATGGCGCAGTTCGCGATCAAGACCGTCGGCCTGGTCATGATCCTCACCCCCGTGGCGATCTGGTCGGCGGGCGGCTTCTCGGGGATGCGCGAGTCCCTGGACCCCGCCTACTTCAGCCCCACCAACATCGGTGGCGAGACGATCCTGACCTACTTCGTCATCTACTCGCTGGGGCTGCTCATCGGCCAGGACATCTGGCAGCGGGTCTTCACCGGCCGCAACGACCGGATCGCCAAGGTCGGCGGTCTCGGCGCGGGCGTGTACTGCCTGATCTACGGCGTGTGCGGGGCGCTCATCGGTACCGCCGCAGCCGTCATGTTCCCCAACCTGGCCAACCCCGACGACTCCTTCACCCTCATGGTGGAGGCCACCCTGCCCGTGGGCCTGGCCGGTCTGGTCATCGCCGCCGCGCTGTCGGCCGTGATGTCCACCGCCAGCGGTGCCCTCATCGCCTGCTCCGCGGTGACCTCCACCGACCTGTGGCCGCAGGTGCGCCGTCTCTTCGGGCGCGGCCCGGGCACCGGGACCAGGGGCGGCGACGAGGTCGCCGCCAACCGGATCTTCACCCTGGTCCTGGGTGTGGCAAGCATCTGCGTGGCGCTGGCCGTCGACAACGTGGTCGCCGCGCTCACCCTGGCCTACAACATCCTCGTGGGCGGTCTGCTCGTCGCGATCCTCGGCGGACTGGTCTGGCGGCGCGGCACCCGTGCGGGCGCGCTCGCCTCCATGTTGGCTGGGTCCGTGGCCGTCATCATCACCATGGCGATCACCGGCCTGCTCGCCAATGAACCCGTCTACGTGGGGTTGGGCACCGCGCTGGTGGTCTACGTGGTCGTCAGCCTGATGACCGAGCCCACCGACCCGGCCGTCCTCGGCCTCTGGCAGCGGCGCCTGCGCGGCCAGGACGTCCCCGAGAACGAGGCCCAGAACGAAGCCGCCGCGGCCACCACCGGCAGCGCTGACAGCGCGGCCCCGGCTCAGACCGAGGCCGACCGAACCAACTGAACCGACAGCACCGACAGCACCGACAGCACCGACAGCACCGACGACAGGAAACGGACCAGATGAACAGCCCGATCGGACCCACCGACTCCAGCCTCGTCCCGCGCTTCGCGGGCCCGGCGACCTTCGCCCGGCTGCCCCGCATCGACCAGGTCGAGCGCGCCGACGTCGCCGTCATCGGCGTGCCCTTCGACACCGGGGTGTCCTACCGGCCCGGCGCCCGCTTCGGCCCCTCCGCGATCCGCGAGGCCAGCCGCCTGCTGCGCCCCTACCACCCGGGTCTGGACGTGGCCCCGTTCGAGCGCCTGCAGGTGGTCGACGGCGGCGACATCGCCGTGAACCCGTTCTCCATCGGCGACGCCGTGGAGACCCTGGACCAGGGCGCCTCGAAGTTCGTCGAGTCCGGGACCCGGCTGGTCACCCTGGGCGGCGACCACACGATCGCGCTGCCGCTGCTGCGTTCGCTGTACCGCAAACACGGTCCGATCGCCCTGCTGCACTTCGACGCCCACCTGGACACCTGGGACACCTACTTCGGTGAGCCCTACACACACGGCACCCCGTTCCGCCGGGCCGTGGAGGAGGGCATCCTCGACACCGAGGCGATCGCGCACGTGGGCACCCGCGGCCCCCTGTACGGCAAGCGCGATCTGGAGGAGGACCGCCGCTTCGGGTTCGGCATCGTCACCGCCGCCGACGTCCTGCGCAAGGGCGTGGACGAGATCGCCGACTCCCTGCGCCAACGCATCGGGAACCGTCCGCTGTACGTGTCCGTGGACATCGACGTCCTGGACCCGGCGCACGCCCCCGGTACCGGCACCCCGGAGGCGGGCGGTATCACCAGCCGCGAGCTCCTGGAGATCCTGCGCGGGCTGGCCGACCTGAACCTGGTCGGCGCCGACGTGGTGGAGGTCGCCCCGGCCTACGACCACGCACAGATCACCTCCACGGCCGCCTCGCACGTGGCCTACGACCTGGTCAGCCTGCTGGCCCTGAACCACCAGCGGAAGACGGGGAACTAGACACATGGGTGGGAGCGCACCGCGCAACGGCGGTGACCTGGTGACGGAGACCCTGACCGCGTTGGGAGCCGGGGTGGCCTTCGGCATCCCCGGTCAGCACGCACTGGGGTTGTTCGACGCGCTGCGTCGGGCCCCGGAGTTGCGGTTCGTGTCGAGCCGGGTGGAGAACAACGCGGCCTTCGCCGCCGACGGGCACGCCCGGCTGACCGGGGAGGTCACACCGCTGCTGGTCTCCACCGGACCCGGTGCGCTGCTCACCCTGGCCTCGTTGCAGGAGTCGCGGGCGGCCGGCGCCCCGGTACTGGTGATCAGCAGCCAGATCCCGCGTGCGGGGCTGGGCGGGGGCCGCCACGGCTACCTGCACGAGCTGCCGGAGCAGTCGGCGAGCTTCGCCAACGTCACGAAGTCGGCGGTCACCGTCCGGCACGCCTCGCAGATCCCGTCCGCGCTGGCCGAGGCCTGGCGGACCGCCGCGGCGGCGCCCGCGGGCCCGGTTCTGGTGGAGATCCCGCAGGACGTGCTGCTGGAGCCGACCGTCGTGCCGCCGGTCACGGACGTGGACGCGATGCCCGCGCCGCTGGCGCCGCGTGCGGAGATGGTCGACGAGGCGGCCCGGCTGCTGGACGAGGCCCGGCGTCCGGTGGTGCTCGCAGGCGGCGGGGTGAGTCGTTCGGGCGGGCAGAAGGCGCTGCTGGAGCTGGCCGAGGCGCTGCAGGCGCCGGTGGCCACCACCTTCGGCGGTAAGGACGCCTTCCCGTGGGAGCACCCGCTCTCACTGCAGTCGTGGATCGAGGACCGGCACACCACCGACTACCTGGAGGGCGCCGACGTCCTCCTGGTGGTGGGTTCGGGGCTGGGCGAGCTGTCCAGCAACTACCACACCTTCGCGCCCAAGGGCCGGGTGGTGCAGGTCGAGGCCGACCTCGGCAAGCTGGAGGCCAACGTCCCGGCGCTGGGGATCCACGGCGACGCGGCGCTGACCCTGGCCGCCCTGGCCGAGCGGGTGAGCCCGCGCGACCGGAACCCGGAGGTCGCGGCCGAGGTCGCCGGGGTCAAGGCGCGGGTGGCCAAGAGGCTGGTCGGGCAGGACCTGGCAGCCGAACAGACCCTGCTGGCTTCGGTGCGCGCGGCCCTGCCGGACGACGCTCCGAGCTTCTGGGACATGACCGTACTGGCCTACTGGGCGTGGTCGGCCTGGGACCCGCGCGACGGTCAGATGCACTCCGCCCAGGGTTCGGGCGGTCTGGGGTACGGCTTCCCGGCGGCGCTGGGCGCGGCGGCGACCGGCCGCGGCCCGGTCCTGGCGGTCTCCGGTGACGGCGGCGCCATGTACTCGATCGCGGAGCTGGCCACCGCCCGCCAGCACGACCTGGACGTGACCTGGCTGATCGTGGACGACGGCGGCTACGGCATCCTCCGCGAGTACATGCAGGGCGCCTTCGGCGAGGCCACGCACACCGAGCTCACCCGCCCGGACTTCGTGGCGCTGGCCGCCTCCTTCGGGGTTCCGGCCACCCTGACCTCGCCCGAGAGGGTCGAGGAGGACCTGGCGGTGGCGCTGTCGGAGCCGGGGCCGAGCGTGGTGGTTCTTCCGATGCACGTGGGTTTGTTCGCCGCAACCCACCTGGACGGCTGACCTCAGCCGTCCTTTCCGGGGGTGCGCGTCAACGGCGCCGCGCACCCCCGCCCCCTTCCCCTCCCACTCCGTTCTGATCCCCTCAGGAGTCCAGCCGTGTCCC
Source organism: Nocardiopsis metallicus (assembly GCF_014201115.1). Taxonomy (GTDB): domain Bacteria; phylum Actinomycetota; class Actinomycetes; order Streptosporangiales; family Streptosporangiaceae; genus Nocardiopsis; species Nocardiopsis metallicus. The sequence goes on along the minus strand of NZ_JACHDO010000001.1, from coordinate 1,493,977 downwards.
AGTCATACCCCACACCACTTATTGGCAACTGACTTCCAGTTGATCTGGTGCGCACAATGTGAGGGAACACCCACGCGGAGACGTCTTGCGGCGCTACGCTCTCGAACATGGGTGCGGCAAGTGTGAGCAAACGACAGGTCGGGTTTCCCTTCCAACTCGCGCACTCACCTGCCTAAGACTCGAAGTTGGACCATGGTCGTTGAGAACGGCACCTCGTTAATCCGCCACGAGCCGGTCGGGGTGTGCGTTGGCATCACACCGTGGAACTACCCGCTGGTAAAGGGATCCCGGCCCTGAAGGCCGAGACTTCAACCCCCGTGATCGAAGGCTGCCTTTACCAGACCCAGCCATCACCTGTCAGGAGGTGACCTTGATGGCTACGTTCCGCACAGGACAGCAGACCCACCAGGCCGTGCTTCCTCAGCGGCCTGCTCTGGAATCCGTGCCAGCAGACACTCCCCGGATCGGGAACGAAACGGGGCACGGACACCGCGCAATTGCGGTACCCGGTGTGGAACATGGTCGAGGGGAGACCACCAGCACCTCACCTGGTGCCGGTGGCGTCACCCCCGGACCCTCCGGGGCCGGGGAGCAGCACCGTGAGGTGCGCACCACCCACCCGTCCGTGTTCGTCCTCGACAAACACGGCCTCCCGTTACAACCTTGCCCGTCCGCCAGAGCTCGCAAGCTCCTGACCAAAGGCCGGGCCGTTGTCGCCCGCCACACCCCGTTCACCATCCGAGTCAAAGACCGCACCGTCGCTGAGTCTGAAGTCGATGGCGTCGAAGTCGGCATCGATCCGGGTTCCAAGCACACTGGCATCGCCGTGTTCACTACCCAAGCAGGCGAGCGTCGAAGTCGCTTCAGCCTCCAGCTTGACCACCGGGGCGCGCGGATCAAGAAGAAGCTCGACCAGCGCGCAAACTATCGTCGTCGGCGCCGGAGCACGAACCTGCGCTACCGGGCACCTCGGTTCGACAACCGCGCCCGCCCTCAGGGGTGGTTTCCGCCGTCCCTGAAGCACCGGGTGGACACGACTATCGCGTGGGTAGACCGGCTCAGCCGATGGGCGCCGGTGCGGGCAGTGCATGTGGAGCGGGTCGCCTTCGACACCCACGCCCTCTCCGTAGGACGTCCGTTGGAGGGGCTGGAGTATCAGCACGGCACACTACACGGGTTCGAGGTGCGGGAATACCTGCTAGCCAAGTTCGACCGCACCTGCGTCTACTGCGGGGCGACCAACACCCCGCTCAACCTCGACCACGTCCACCCCCGTTCCCGAGGCGGCTCAGACCGGGTCGCCAACCTGGTCCTGGCCTGCATCCCCTGCAACCAGGCCAAGGACAACAAGCCCGTCGAAGAGTTCGTCACCAACACACGCACCCTGAACCGAATCCTCGCCCAGGCAAAGGCCCCACTACGTGACGCCGCTGCCGTCAACACCACCCGGCGGGCGCTCTGGCGAGCCCTGGACGCAAGATTGCCCACCCGTGTTTCCTCGGGTGGGCGCACCAAATGGAACCGCACCCGCAACCAACTTCCCAAGTCCCACACCCTGGACGCCTTGGCCGTGGGCAAGCTCGACACCATCACTCAAACGGTCAAAACGATCCTGGTGGCCGGGTGCACCGGGCGAGGCTCCTATTCCCGCACCCGAACCGACAAACACGGGTTCCCCCGGCTCCGGCTACCCCGCACCAAGCACTTCTTCTCCTTCGCCACCGGTGACCTGGTCCGTGCCGTCGTCCCCAGAGGGAAGAAGGCAGGTACATACATCGGGCGGGTCGCGGTACGCGCCACCGGAAGTTTTAATATCGCCACCAACCAGAGCAGCGTTCAGGGCATCAGCCACCGGCATGTTCGGTTGCTCCAGAGGGCCGATGGCTACGCCTACACCACCAGGAAAGAGCAGAGCGTTTTTTCCCGGTTGTGAGAAGCCGGATTTCCATGCCCAACAAATCGATGATGGCCGTGTGGAAGATCAGTCCGGTGCTGGCCGCGGGCAACACCGTGGTGCTCAAGCCCGCCGAGTCCACGCCGACCACCACGGTCCTGCTCGCCGAGATCGCCGCCGAGGTACTGCCCGCGGGCGTGCTCAACACGGTGGTGGGCGACCGCGACACCGGACGCGCCCTGGTGGAACACCCGGCCGCGCGCCTGGTGTCGGTCACCGGTTCCACCCGCGCCGGCGCGCAGGTGGCCAAGAGCGCCTCCGACGACCTCAAGCGCCTGCACCTGGAGCTGGGCGGCAACGCCCCGGTGCTGGTCTTCGACGACGCCGACGTGGCCGACAGCGCCGCCGGAGTGGTCGCGGCGGGCTTCCTCAACGCCGGGCAGGACTGCACCGCCGCCACCCGCGTGATCGTGCACGACTCCGTCCACGACGCGTTCGTCACCGAGCTGTCCCGCCTGGCCGCCGAACAGGTGACCGGGCGCCCCTCAGCGGAGGCGAGCGACTTCGGGCCGCTCAACAACGCCGACCAGTTCGCCCGGGTCACCGGGCTGCTGGAGCGCCTGCCCGCGCACGCGAAGGTGGAGACCGGCGGGCACCGGGTCGGCGAGAGGGGGTACTTCCTGGCCCCCACGGTCGTCTCCGGGCTGCGCGCCGACGACGAGATCGTCCTGGAGGAGGTGTTCGGACCGGTGGTCACCGTGCAGCGGTTCACCGACGAGGCCGAGGCCGTGGAGCTGGCCAACGGCGTCGAGCAGGGCCTGGCGTCCTCGGTGTGGACCCGCGACCACGCGCGTGCGCTGCGGGTCTCCGGCGGACTGGACTTCGGTGCGGTGTGGGTGAACACCCACGGCGACCTGCTGTCGGAGATGCCGCACGGCGGGTTCAAGCGTTCGGGTTACGGCAAGGACCTGTCCGCCTACAGCCTGGAGGACTACACGCGCGTCAAGCACGTGATGAGCTCCCTGGACTAGCGTCCGGCTGCCCGGCCGGGCCGGTTCAGACCCCGGCCGGGCGACGCGCTCTCAGATGGGACCAGGTCAGTTCGGTGACGTGTCCGGCCATGGTGTCGGGGGTCTCGTCCGGGTTCTCCAGCAGCCAGTCCACGAAGGCGTCCGCGGTGCTCACCGCGACCCGGGCCAGCAGTTGGGCGTCCCTGGGGTCGAGGGCGCCGAAGTCCCCGCTGGTGCAGGCGGTGATGAGCTCGGCCATCTCCTCGGTGACGCGGTCGCGCATGCGGGTGGTCTCGCCCGCGAAGGGCTCTCCCTGCACGGCCGCGCGCCGGTACAGAACGGTCCAGCTCTCCTGGTTGTCCACCACGAAGGTGAAGAAGGCCTGCATCCCGCGGTGCAGCGGGTCGTCGCCGAGCGGGGCGGCGGGGTCGTGCACGGCGGCCCGGATGGTCTCGACGAGCCGTTCCATCTCCCTGCGCACGCAGGCGGTGAAGATCCCTTCCTTCGAACCCAGGTAGTGGTACACCGTCGGCTTGGACGTCCCGGCGACCTCGGCGATCTCCTCAACGCTGACCGTGTGGTAGTCACCACGGGAGAACGCTGTGACGGCGGCGTCGATCAGCTGTCGTTCCCTGACATGACGTGGAAGTCTGCGCTGTTTGGTCTTCACGGAAACCGACCCTAGCTTGGCGTTTAACCTGCTTGCTTGGCTCCGGGGTGCCCCCTAGTGCCCGTTTTGTTCTTCTTGGGAACCCCGTATCGGGGAGCTGGACGCTTGTTCTGGCTCCCCACCGGACGCCCCGGACCAGGCCCGCAGGATTTCGGTGCACCCACACACACCGGCAGGTCAGCGCGAATGTACCGAAACCCCCGACGCACCCGCGCCGGACTCATCCGGTCCGCTTCCACCAGCCGATGCCAGGGCAATCTGACCTGACGCGCCAACAACCGGGCCAGACGTAGCTGGGTATAGGCCACCACGACCAGCCAGGACCACCGGTCCGCCGATCGCGGGTCCCGTAGCCGGGGTGCGTTCCACCCCAACGACTGTTTGAGGAAGCGGAAGGTGTGCTCGATGTCGAACCGGCGCAAATAAGCCCACCACATCTGACTGACCTGCTCTGAGCGCGGGCTCGAGGTTAAACGCCAAGCTAGTGGGATCGGCGGCTTTGGCCAGAGGCCGCCGGACATGAGTTTCCCCGTCCGATCCACGGGTTCGGCACCCCGGTGTACGTGACCTGTGGGGCCGCGACCGAGGCGAATTCGGAACGTGGCGCATCCCACACCCAGAGTTGTTTAGGCGGGCGGATTCCGCACGGGGGTGCGCGGAACCCGCCCGCGGTTTGTCACTCCGATGCGCCCCTCAGCTCGAGGGTGCAGCACTTGGCCCCGCCGCCGGCCTTACGCAGTTCGTCGAGCTCCACGGGGTGGACCTCCAAGCCCAGAGCGCGCAGCCGCCCGGCGAGCGCGGTCGCCTCGGCGGCGATGACCACGTTGCGGCCGTCGCAGACCGCGTTGAGCCCGAGCACCGCCGCGTCCTCCTCCGTGGCCAGGAGCGCGTCGGGGTACAGGGCGCGCAGCACCCTGCAGCTGCCCTCGGAGAATGCGCCGGGGTAGTAGGCGACCTGGTCGCCGGAGAGTGCGAACAGCGCGGTGTCCAGGTGGTAGAAGCGCGGGTCGACCAGCTGCAGGGTGACGACCGGGCGGCCCAGGAGACGCTCGGCCTCCTGGTGGGCGGCGGCCTCGGTACGGAACCCGGTGGCGGCCAGGACCACGTCGTCGAGGGTGATGAAGTCGCCCTCGCCCTCGTTGACGTGCTTGGGCTCCCGGACCTCGGTGTAGCCCGCCTTGCGGAACCAGTCCAGGTAGGCCGGGCCCTCCGGGGTGCGTTCGGCACTGGCGAACCGGGCACCGTAGACGCGCCCGTCCACGACCAGTGCGCCGTTGGCCGCGAAGACCATGTCGGGCAGCCCCTCGATCGGCGCGATCTCGCTGACCCTGTGACCCAGGGACCGGTACAGGTCCCGCAGCCCCTCCCACTGACGGACGGCGCGCGCCCGGTCGACGCCCGCCGCCGGATCCATCCACGGATTGATCGCGTATTCCACCGCGAAGTAGGTGGGTCTGCACATCAGGTAGTGCCGCGGTGTCACCGCGGCCGCCGAGTCGACAGGTCGAGCCATGAAACCTCCCCGTTGAGGTGCACCGGAGGCCGTACGGCCCGCAGTGGTACAGGCATTTACCACACCGCGTTATCCGGCGGACAAAAGTGAGATACCCGCACTGAAGGCCCGCCAATATAAGCTTTTGCATAAAGTCGACCAATGTCCGCCGAAACCGTGCGGCCCTGCCTGGCGGAGGGCGCCCCGCACCACCGACCGACCGGCCGGTATTGCTAAGGTCTCCGCAGTTCCGCGATTGGAGACCTCCTCATGAGTACGACCGTCAAGGCAGCCGTCTTCCACGAGACCGACGCTCCCCCCGAGATCCGCGACGTCGTCCTGCCCGACCCCGGCCCGGGCCAGGTCCGGGTCCGGATGGTCGCGGCCGGCGTGTGCCACTCCGATCTCTCCCTGTCGAACGGGACGCTGGCCCAGCCCCTGCCCGCGGTCCTGGGCCACGAGGGCACGGGCACCGTCGAGGCGGTCGGCCCCGGTGTGACCGAGGTGATGCCGGGCCAGCAGGTCATCCTGAACTGGGCGCCGCCCTGCCGCGCGTGCTGGTTCTGCGAACAGGGCGAACCCCACCTGTGCGAGCACGCCCTCGACCGCATGCTCACCCCCTACGCCGAGCTCACCGACGGCACCCCGGTACACCCGGGACTGAACACCGGCGCCTTCGCCGAGGCCACGGTCGTCCCGGTCGGTGCTCTCGTCCCGCTGCCGGACGGGGTCGACCTGGCGGTCGCGGCGATGCTGGGCTGCGCGGCGCTCACCGGATGGGGCGCCGTCAACAACGCCGCCAAGCTGCGGGCGGGCCAGTCCGCCCTGGTGCTGGGGCTGGGCGGAGTGGGCCTGTCCCTCCTCCAAGCCGCTCGGATGGCGGGGGCCGACCCGCTGATCGCGGTCGACGTCTCCACCGAGAAGGAGCAGTTGGCCCGTTCCCTGGGCGCCACCGAATTCCTGGTCTCCGACCCGAAGGTGCACAAGTCGGTGCGCAAGCTGACCGGCGGGCGGGGGGTCGACCACGCCTTCGAGGTGGTCGGCAAGGCGCAGGTGGTGCGTACCGCGTGGAACTCCTCCCGCCGGGGCGGCACCGTGACGGTGGTGGGGCTGGGCTCGAAGCAGGACGAGGTGTCCTTCAACGCCCTGGAACTGTTCCACCAGGCACGCACCCTCCAGGGCTGCGTCTACGGCTCCAGCGACCCGGCCCGGGACATCCCGGTGCTCGCCGAGGCGGTCCGGGCGGGAGAGCTGAAGCTCGCCGCGATGATCACCGACGAGATCTCCCTGGAGGGTCTGCCCGACGCCTTCGAGCGCATGCGCCAGGGCAAGGGCGGCCGGTCCCTGGTCCGCTTCGGCGCCTGAGCACGGCCACAGGGTTCAACAGGTTCGGGCCTCAGCGGTCGAGCGCTCCCTGCCCGGGGCGCTCGACCGGGTTGCCGTCGGCGTCGAGCATCGTCACCTCGACCGGGTGCCGGGGGCGGGAGTTCTGCGGGATCGGCAGCCGGGCGAGGGCGATGGCGACCCCCGTCACGACCGCGTAGTAGCTGACCCAGAGCAGCACGGGAACCAGTAGGGATCCGGGGAGGAGCAGCGCGTAGACGAGCAGTCCGGCGGTGCTCAGCACCGCCATCGTCCCGATCATGCCGCCGCCCTGGCCCACGTACTGCCAGCCGCCCAGCAGGCCCAGCACGAGTGCGGCGAGCAGGGCGGAGCCGAAGACCTGCGCCAGCACCGGGAACAGGACCGTGTAGACCACCAGGACCTGGGAGAGCACGGTCACGGCGCAGCAACCGGCCATGAACCCGAGCTCACGCCGGTCCCGTGGCGAGGGGAGGAGATCCTCCCTGCGCACACCACTCGGCAGTGCTCCGGCGCGGACGTGGGCCAGGAGCTTGAGGTGGGACCGGGCGAGGGCCAGGACCAAGAGCACGAAGACGGCCAGGCCGCCCGCCCCCGCCAGGAGATGGCCGAGCGGTTCCGGGTCGGCGACAGCTGGCGCGGCCCAACCGATGTCGGCGGGAAAGACCGCGGTCGCGGTGCCGAGGAAGGCCATCACCAGCAGGGCCTCGACGGGGAGGCACCACGTGCCGAGGCGGAACTCACTGGCCATGGGCGTGGGGTCCGGCTCGGTTCGGCGCCGGTCCCTCCTCGTCCGCAACCGCCACAGCAGCGGGGGTGAGACCACGTGGTAGGCCAGTAGGACCAGGGCGATGGCGGTGGCGACCGGACCGGGGACGAAGGTCGGCAGAGGGAAGTGCACGGGGGATCTTTCTCAGCGGAGCGCGCTGTGACCTGCGATGGCCCTGAGGATCGGGACCACGGGAGCGCGACAGCGAGATTCTGTCCGATCGGCACGTGTTTGTCACACCCTGACAAATGATGTGGCGCGGGACACACGCTGGTCTTGTCCCGCGGGCCGGACCGGGGCACAGTCGTCACCATCGCGCACTCTGTGCCGCCAAAAGGACACCGTGCCCGTAAAGACCGAGTCCTCCGGGGCACGGACGACCCCCCGAGGAGAACCGCATGAGTACCGGAGTCGACCAGGCCGACGCCATCGTCGTCGGGGCAGGGCTGGCCGGACTGGCCGCGGCCGCCGAACTCGCCGACGCCGGGAAACGGGTGATCCTGCTGGACCAGGAGCCCGAGCAGTCCCTGGGCGGGCAGGCGTTCTGGTCCTTCGGCGGGCTGTTCTTCGTGAACTCCCCCGAGCAGCGCCGCATGGGCATCAAGGACTCCAAGGAGCTGGCCCTCCAGGACTGGATGGGCACCGCCGCCTTCGACCGCCCCGAGGACGAGTGGCCGCGCAAGTGGGCCGAGGCCTACGTGGACTTCGCCGCCGGGGAGAAGTACTCCTGGCTGCGCCAGCAGGGGCTCAAGGTCTTCCCGATCGTGGGCTGGGCCGAGCGCGGCGGCTACCTCGCCGACGGGCACGGCAACTCGGTCCCCCGCTTCCACATCACCTGGGGCACCGGCCCGGGGGTGGTCGCGCCCTTCGAACGCCGGGTGCGCGCGGCCGCCGAACGCGGGCTCATCTCCCTGCGGTTCCGCCACCGGGTGGACGAGCTCGTGGTGACCAACGGGACGGTCACCGGGGTGCGCGGCACGGTGCTGGCCCCCAGCGACATCAAGCGGGGGCAGGCCAGCAACCGGGACGAGGCCGGTGAGTTCGAGGTGGGCGCGCAGGCGGTCATCGTGACCGCGGGCGGGATCGGCGGCAACCACGACCTGGTCCGGCAGAACTGGCCCGAGCGGCTGGGCACCGCGCCCGAGCACATGCTGTCGGGGGTGCCCGCCCACGTGGACGGCCGGATGCTCGGCATCACCGAGAAGGCCGGCGGTGAGATCATCAACCGCGACCGGATGTGGCACTACACCGAGGGCATCCAGAACTGGGACCCGATCTGGAACAAGCACGGTATCCGCATCCTGCCCGGACCGTCGTCCCTGTGGCTGGACGCGACCGGCAAGCGGCTGCCCGCCCCGTACTTCCCGGGCTTCGACACCCTGGGCACCCTGGACCACATCATGAGGAGCGGCCACGAGTACACGTGGTTCGTGCTCTCACAGAAGATCATCGAGAAGGAGTTCGGCCTCTCCGGCTCCGAGCAGAACCCGGACCTGACCGACAAGGACCTCAAGCTGGTCCTCAAGCGGGTCCTGCCGGGCGCGCCCGGCCCGGTGGAGGCGTTCAAGCGCAACGGCGCCGACTTCGTGGTCGCGGACAAGCTGCCCGAGCTGATCCGCAAGATGAGCGAGGTCTCCGGCGACGACGTCCTGGACGCCGACACCGTGACCCGCGAGGTGGTGGCCCGCGACCGGGAGATGGTCAACACCTTCACCAAGGACCTCCAGGTCATGGCGATCCACGGGGCCCGCAACTACAGGGGCGACAAGCTCGCCCGGGTGGCGACCCCGCACCAGATCCTCGACCCAAAGTCGGGTCCGCTGATCGCGGTGCGCCTGCACATCCTCACCCGCAAGACCCTGGGCGGCCTGCACACCGACCTGGACGCGCGTGTGCTGCGCTCTGACGGTGCCCCGCTTCCGGGCGTGTACGCGGCCGGTGAGGTCGCGGGCTTCGGCGGCGGCGGCGTGCACGGCTACCGCTCCCTGGAGGGCACCTTCCTGGGCGGCTGCATCTTCTCGGGACGTACCGCGGGAAGGGCCGCGGCGGCCGCCCTGGGTTAGGCAGACGGTCGTGCAGGGGCGGGCACGAACGCGTGTCCTGCCCCTACCCAGTTCCGGGCAGCCCCAGGAGGCGAATGATGTGGTCACTTACTCGCGAATTCCGCGATTCGCGCCTGGGCGCCCAAAGGTTCCGACACGCTGGTCTCCATGCGATCGAGGAGGCATCATGAGTGTCATGACTACCGGCAAGACGGATCTGGGACCGGCACCGCTCACCGTGGACGACCTGCAACGCATGCCGGACGACGGGCGGCGCTACGAGCTGGTCGACGGGAGGCTTGACGTGTCTCCCGCACCCGTCTTCCTGCACAGTCGCGTCGAATCCCGACTTGGCTTTCACCTGAGCAATCTGGCGCCGGTGGAATGTGAGGTCATCACCGGCCCCGGCATCAACTTCAACGGGGACAGGACACATCACCGCATCCCGGACCTGGTGGTCATCAGCGCCGACGAGGCGGAGAGTCCGTACTTGACCCAACCTCCGCTCCTGGCGGTGGAGGTGGTCTCCCCCGAGAGCGTCCTTCGGGATCACCACACCAAGAAGCACGAGTACGCGGCCTTCGGCATCCCCTCGTACTGGGTGATCACCCCCGACCCCGACGGGCCGAGCATCATCGAGATGCGGTTGAAGGACGGTGAGTACACCGAGGTGGCCGCGGCCTTCGACAAGGAAGTGCTGGACACCGAGCTGCCCTTCCCCGTGAAGGTCGTGCCCCAGTGGCTGCTGCGTGCCGACGGTGACTGGCGTCTGCACATCGGCGGACCGAAGGAGGCGGACGATGCGAAGACGGCGGAGGAAACGAAGAAGTCGGAGAGCGACGCGTAGCTCTCACCTCGACGGCGCGGAGCCGGGTGTCCCCCTCGGGCACCCGGCTCCGTCATGTCTGCTCTGGTTCTTCCGACGAACCCTCGCCGTCGCTCCCGGCGGCGGGTCCGTCGGCCTCGGGTTTGCGGGGTCGCCCCCTCCTGGGGATGTCCCCGGCCTCCTTGGGCATCCGCCCCGCCTCGTCCAGGGCGCGGCGCAGAAGGAACTCGATCTGGGCGTTGGTGCTGCGTAGCTCCTGCCCTGCCCAGCGCGCGAGCGCGTCGTGGACGGCGGGGTCGAGCCGCAACAGCACCTTCTTGCGCTCGGGCACGGCAACCTCACCCGGATCTACTGGTAGAGCGTCCCGGTGTTCACGACCGGACTGGCGGGGCGGTCGGAGCACAGCACCACGAGCAGGTTGCTGACCATGGCGGCCTTGCGCTCCTCGTCCAGGTCCACCACGTCCTCGTCCGACAGGCGCGCGAGGGCGCGGTCGACCAGGGTGACGGCGCCCTCGACGATCTCCGCGCGGGCGGCGATCATGGCGCTGGCCTGCTGGCGCTGCAGCATGGCCTGGGCGATCTCGGGCGCGTAGGCCAGGTGGGTGAAGCGGGACTCCACGATCTTCACGCCCGCGGCGTCGACGCGTTCGGCGACCTCCTTGGACAGCTGCTCGGTGATGGCGTCGGCGCTGTCGCGCAGGGACGGGACGGCGTCGTCTCCGTAGGAGTCGTAGGGGTACTTGCCCGCGATGTGGCGCACGGCCGCCTCGGTCTGGGTGGAGACGAACTGGATGAAGTCGTCCACCTCGAAGGAGGCCCGCGCGGTGTCCTCCACCTGCCAGACGACGACGGCGGCGATCTCGATGGGGCTGCCCGCGGCGTCGTTGACCTTCATGACGGAGGTCTCGTGGTTGCGGATGCGGGTGGAGATCGCGTTGCGCACGGTCAGCGGGTTGACCCAGCGCAGGCCGTCGGTGCGGATCGTGCCGACGTAGCGTCCGAAGAACTGGACGACCTGGGCCTCGTTGGGCGCGACCATCGTCAGTCCGACGGCCAGGACCACTCCGGCGGCGGCGACCACGATCCCGACCGCGACCAGTGACGCGTGCAGGCCGATCAGGGGCAGGCAGGCGATTCCGGCACCGGCGAGGAACAGCACGACGGACACCACGAACATCGGAATCCCGCTGGAGCCGAAGGCCTCGCGTTCCCGGTACTGCGGCGCCGGCCTGGTGACACTCGGTGTCTCACTCATCTGTGTTCCGTCCTCTTGTCTTCCATGCTCTGGGGCGCCCGTCCTTTGAGGTGATGACTTGAGAATAGCATTGTGATATCACTTTTAACAGACGGCCCGCCCCCGGGGCCACCGACTGAGAGGAGACGTGGACGCGATGAGCACCGACGCTCTGCGACTGCGACCGCCCCACCACCGCGTGGACCGGCGTGCCATCTGGTGGTGGACGACCAGGTCCCTCGCGGTGACGGTCGTCCTCACGGTCATCCCCGTGATCCCCGCCCTGATCTGGGAGCCGGTGCGCTTCTGGTTCCTGGTCGCCGCCGGGGTCCTCGGCGGGGTCGGGCTGCTGATCACGGTGGTGATGCCGCAGTGGCGCTACCGCGTGCACCGATGGGAGGTCACCGAGACCGCCGTCTACACCTCCAGCGGGTGGATCTGGCAGGAGTGGCGGGTGGCCCCGATGTCGCGCATCCAGACCGTGGACACCGCGCGCGGACCGCTGCAGAGGGCCTTCGGTCTTTCCAGCGTGACGGTGACGACCGCTTCGGCGGCCGGGCCCATCGAGATCAGCGGCCTGGACCACGAGTTGGCGACCGAGGTGGCCGACCAGCTCACAGACAGCACCGAGGCGGTTCCGGGGGATGCGACATGACCTCCCACGACGACCACCGCCCGGACCAGGAGCCGCGTGAGGCCCCCGACGGGGAGCCGCACCAGGCGCCGGACCAGGGCCCGAAGGACGAGCTGAACCCGGAACCGAACCCCGCACCGGACGTGCGGCCGAACGCCGAGCCGGACGGGACTCCGCAGCCAGTGGAGCAAACGGAGGGCCAGAGCGAGGGGCAGACCGAGGAACGGGAGGAGGAGCACGCCCGGGAACAAGCGGAGGAGCACGCAACCGAGCAGCGGGACGAGGAGGACGGTTGGCAGGGCCTGAGCACGCTCAGCGTGTGGGCCAACACCGCCCTCGTGACGCTGTTCATGGTGCCCGGTGCCGTCGTCGCGACCCTCGCGCTGTTCTTCACCGACGCCCCGAACCCGTGGGCGCTCCTTCCCGTCCCCGCCGCGCTCGCCTTCATCGGGCTGATGACCTACATCGACCTGGTCCGGCTGCGCGCCGTCCGGTACCGGGTCACCGCCGAGCGCATGGAGATGCGTTCGGGCGTCATCGCCAAGGCCTTCCGCTCCATCCCCCGCGAACGCGTGCGCAGCGTGGACGTGGCCGCCCCCGTCTACGTGCGGATCTTCGGTCTGTGCTCGGTGACCGTGGGGACCGGCGAGTCGGCCGGCGCCGGCGGTACCGACCAGCTTCAACTGCTGTTCGTGACGGCGGAGCAGGGCGAGAGCCTGCGCCGCGAACTGCTGCGCCGGGCCGCCCCGGCCACGGGCTCCGCCGAGGGCTCCGAGGGCACCGGGGATGAGGCGGCGGACGCGGAGGAGACCGAGCTGGTCCGGCTGAACCCGCGCTGGTTCGCCTACGCCCCCGCCACCATGGCGACCTTCGGTATCGGGCTCGGTGTGATCGCGGCCCTGATCGGCATCAACGCCCAGAGCGGCGGCCACGGCTGGCGGTGGATCTCCGAGCAGACCGACATGCCCAGCTCCCAGGAGATGTCCAGCTTCGTGATGGGCCAGCTGCTGCTGGTCGTCCCGATCGCGCTGCTCTCGCTGATGCTGTCCGGCGTGGTCATCCTGGTCCTCATCGCGGTGGAGACCTGGTGGGACTACCGGCTGGTCCGCGAGGCCGACGGTACGGTGCGGCTGCGCCGGGGCCTGCTGACCAGTGTGTCGCTGTCGGTGGAGGGCCGCCGTCTCAACGGTGTCGTCCTGCACGAACCCTTCGTGTTGCGCTCGGTGCGCGGCGCCTCCATCCGTGCCGTGGCGACCGGCCTGTCCGCCGGTGACGCCCAGAAGACCGAGGCCAAGAGCCGCCTGTCCCCCGCGATGCCCCGGGCGCGTGCCCGTGAGCTGGGGGCCGCCCTGATGCGTGAGCCCGATTCCGCGTTGGACGCGCCGCTGGCCGAGCACCCGCGGGCGGCACTGCGCCGCCGGTTCACCCGGGCCGCGGTCTGCTCGGTGGTGGCGATCGCCCTGGCCGCCGGGCTCGCCCGGCTGCAGCAGGTGGCCACCCAGGCCTGGTGGGACGGGCTGCAGGTGGCGGAGGAACAGTTCATGCCGTTCCCGCTGGCCGGCCCGACCATTCAGGCCACCCCGGGCTGGGGCTGGTTCGCGGTGGCGGCGGTGTTCGCGCTGGCGGCGTTCTGGTACGCGGTCGGCTCCTACCGGGGCCTGGGCCACGGCCTGCACCCGAAGTACCTGGTGGTGCGCCAGGGAATGGCGGTGCGCGACACCGTCACCCTGGAGCGTTCCGCGGTGATCGGCTGGCGGATCACGCGTTCGCCGTTCCAACGCAGGGTCGGCCTGGCGAGCGTGTCGGCGACCACGGCCTCCGGCGAGGGGATGTACACCGCCGGGGACGTGGGTCTGGGCCAGGGCCTGGCGTGGGCGGACGAGGCGGTACCGGAGCTGCTCGCCCCGTTCCTCGTCCGAGAGGAGGGTGGGAGCGGGCCCGCCGAACCCAAGCCCTCGGTGCTGCCCTAGGTGTACTGACCTGAGAGGTTAGGAACACGAGAAGCGGGAGGGCCGCCAACGGCGGTGTGGAACCGGTGGTGATTGTACTCGTGCAACCACCCACCGAACGCCTCCCGCTTCTCGGTCTCTGATCGATAGGGGCGGGCGTAGGCCCATTCGTCGACCAGGGTGCGGTTGAACCGCTCGACCTTGCCGTTGGTCTGAGGCCGGTAAGGGCGGGTGCGTTTGTGCTTGATCCCGGCCTTGACCAGGGCGTCGCGCCACAGGTGGGACTTGTAGCAGGACCCGTTATCGGTCAGTACCCGCTCCACGGTGATCCCGACCGAGGCGAAGTAGGAGTTGGCTCGTTCCCAGAACCCGACAGCGGTCTCCTTTTTCTCGTCGGCCAGGATCTCGGTGTAGGCCAGCCGCGAGTGATCGTCCACGGCGTTGTGGAGGAAGGCATAGCCAACGTTGGCGCGGTTCTTGCGGCCTTGGGGCCGCCCCAGCGTCTTGTGGCCGCCGCCGTCGGGGATGTTGCCGAGCTTCTTGATGTCCACGTGCACGAGTTCACCGGGCCGCTCGCGTTCGTAGCGGCGCACGGTGCGGCCGGTGGCGCGGTCCAGGTGGGACAGGCGGGCGCACTTGTAGCGGGTCAGGACGCGGTGCACGGTCGAGGCGCACATGCCCAGGTGCCCGGCGATGCGGGCTGGTCCCCAGCGTTTGAGGCAGCGCAGTTTGATGACGCGGCGCTCACGGTGGGTGGGGGTACGCCGGGGTGAGTGGTGCGGGCGGCTGGAGGCATCGACCATGCCCGCCTCGCCATGGGCGCGGTAGCGGTCGGCCCAGCGTTTGGTGGTGCTCACGCTGGCCTGGAAGCGTTCCGCGGCCCTACGCAGTGTCCAGCCGTCTTCGACCACGCAGCGGGCCAACTCCAGGCGTCCGGGCGGGTGTGAGACGGGCGTTGGCATGGGTAGTGTGGGCCACGGAGGGCCTCCTGACCTACTTCAGGTGTTGATCTAGACAATCCACACCTATGTCGGAGGCCCTCTCTTGCTGTCAAATCACTGCCGGGCCGTACTCAACCTCTGTGGTCAGTACACCTAGGCACGTCGACCCGCTCGGACCGGTGTCCCGGTGCCCCACTTCCCCGGGGCACCGGGACACCGGGACACACGCGTTCTTCCGGGTTTCTTCCGGACTTGCGACCATCCCGAAACCCGGGACGGGTTCGGGACGGAAGCCGGCCCGAATCGGCTAGGGTACGGGGTTGTCGAAGATGGGTTCCCCGTCGACCCGAAGGCCGCTGGTGTGGGTGAGCGCCATCTCCACCATCGGGTAGACCTCGAACAGGCGCCGCATCCCGAGGGCTTCGAGCACCCGGTCGGCGATGGGCGAGGGCTCGGCCAGGACCACGTGTCGGCCCTGGCGGGTCAGCTCCCGGTAGACGGCCACCAGGGCGCGCACACCGCTGGCGTCGAAGAAGCCGAGCCCGGACATGTCCACGACCAGGCAGTCGCACCGTGAGGCACTCGCGGCCTTGAGCAGCCGATCCCGGAGGAGATCGGCGGTGGCCAGGTCCACCTCACCGTGGACGCGCACCACCGTCACTCCTGTACATGGAAAACGTTCCTGGGCCGAGAACAGGGCATCCATCGCCACTCGGGCCACCTCTCACCGGACGTAACCTTTCCACTACGCAACCGCGTACGAGATCGTAACCTCTCCAGTGAGGTTCTGGGAGGGTTTCCATGAGAAAACCCGCCAGAATCTCGCTGATGCGGCTTCCCCGTCACACAGGTGTCACCGCCCGGCGTGGTTGGGCCACGATCTCGCGGGGCCCGGCACAGCACAGGCCCCCACACTTCTCTCTCGGACACTCCTCATCCCTCTCGGACACTCCCGAACAGGCACCCGCACCGTGCTTTCCGCGCGCCCGTGCGGTAAAAGCGGTACTTGGACACCCGTGTGACGGCCGGTGGCCCTGTTCCCCGCGCGGGGAGGGCCCCTGACCGCCCTCATGGACACGAAGAGAGCGAAGGGAGGGAGCGGCCGGGACCGCCCCGCGCAGTCCCGCGACCGCGAACCCGATGACCGAAACCGCTGACACCCAGCCCGGCTGGTTCTCCTCCGACGAGTTGGAGAGCGTCCGCGCCCGCATGCCCGTGCTCTACGTCCAGGCGGTACCCGTGCGGGTGGACGAGTCCGGATCGGTGACCCACGTGGGGCTGCTCATGCGCGCCGACCCCGACGGCAGCTTCAACCGTTCGGTGGTCTCCGGGCGGGTGCTGTACCACGAGCGAGTCCGGGACGCCCTCCTACGCCACCTGGAGAAGGACCTGGGCCCGGTGGCCCTCCCCCGGATCCCCAGTTCACCGCAGCCCTTCACCGTCGCCGAGTACTTCCCCACCCCGGGCGTCACCCCCTTCCACGACCCCCGCCAGCACGCCGTGGCCATGGCCTACGTGGTGCCGGTGAGCGGTGACTGCCAGCCCCGCCAGGACGCGCTGGACCTGGTGTGGTTCACCCCCGAGGAGGCGACCAGCCCGCAGGTGCGCGCGGAGATGCCCGGCGGGCAGGGTGTGCTGGTCCGCCAGGCGCTGGCCTATGTCGGCCACGCCCCCTGACCCCTCCCGCCCGACGCACGGGCCACACAGGCCGGATCGCTCCGGCACGACCCCGCTGACCTGAGCACACGGGTCTGACCGCACGGGCCCCGTATCCGAACCCGGATGCGGGGCCCAACCACCGAAAATCCACCGGGACGCCCACGCACCACGGGGTCTAGGCTGGCAACCATGCTCGAATCGCTTGTCGCCGACGCCCTCGCCCTGGTCCCGGAGGGGACCTCCGCGGGCCCCGTACGGGTGGTACTCGGCCTGACCGGCGCGCCCGCGGCCGGAAAGTCCACCCTGGCGCGCTACCTGGTGCACGCGGTCGACGAGCAGGCCGGGCCCGGCACCGCCGGTTACCTGCCCATGGACGGCTTCCACCTGTCCAACGCCCAGCTGGACCGGCTGGGCCGCAGGGACCGCAAGGGCGCCCCGGACACCTTCGACGCGCACGGTTACCTGGCGATGGTGCGGCGTCTCCTGGCGGAGACCGCCAACCCGGTCTACGTGCCCGACTACGACCGCAGGCTGCACGAGCCGATCGCCGCCCAGCACGTGGTCGAGCCGCGCACCCGGCTGGTCGTGACCGAGGGCAACTACCTGGCCTTTGACGAGGAGCCGTGGGCGGGGGTCCGCGGGCTGTTGGCGGAGCTGTGGTACGTGGAAACCGACGACCAGGTGCGTGAGCGCCGTCTGCACCGGCGACAGGTGGCGGGCGGGGCGAGCGCGAACGCGGCCCAGGAGTGGGTCGAGCGCAGCGACCGCCCCAACGGCGAGCTGGTGAAGGGCCTGCGGGACAACTGCACGAGGATCGTTCGGGTCAGCGGGGTCCCCCGGCTCGGGTCGAAGGACCGCTACTCCGCACGCTGAGCCCCGTCCCGACCCGGCCCGCACGAATCGAGAACCGCTCCCGAGCAGCGCGCGTCTGTCCGGCGGCTCAGACGGACCCGGCGACCTCGGCACCCCGGCTCCGGGAAACGTGCCGCTTCAACCAGTGCCGGGCGGCCCAGCGGACCAGCATCAGGTACTGGTCGGGCCGCCTCTGGCCGCCGTTCAGCACGCCGTAGGCGTAGGCGACGATGTACTCCTTGTACAGCGCGGCCAGCCGCCCGGTCAGGACGAAGCGGGCCGGGGAGTCGTCGCCGCGCACGAACTGGACCAGACCGTCCCGCCGCCCCAGGCTCACGCACTGGAAAAGGTCGGCGAACGGCGGGAGCTCCGGTGCGTCCCCGCGCACCCGCGCGGTGACCGCGTCGGCTGCGGTCCAGCCCATGGGCAGCCCCATCGCGCAGGACATCCGCTGGGGATCGCCGTGCACGCCGACCGCGTGCGCGGCGTCCCCACCACGTACACGTCGGGGTGGGAGACCGAGCGCTGGTCGGTGCCGACCACCGCGCGGCCGTCCCGGTCCACCGTGAGCCCGGCCTCGGCGGCCAGAGGCGCCACCCCGAAGCCCGCGTTGCAGACCACGAGGTCCGCGTCCACCCGTGATCCGTCGGCCAGGCGCAGACCGGCCGAGTCCACCCCGGCCACGCAGACGCCTTCGCGGGCGCTCACCCCCAGACAGCTCAGGACGCGGTGGACGTGGGCGCGGCCGCGCGGGCTGAGGCCGTCGGCGACCCGGCCCCGGGTCAGGAGTTCCACGCGTAGTCCGGGGTGGCTCTCGGCGACCTCGGTGGCCACCTCCAAGCCGGTGAGTCCGCCGCCGACCACGGCGACGCTGCGCGGGGCGTCCTCACGGATGCGTCGGGCCAGGGCCCGCGCGGATCCCAACGAGGCCGCGTTGTGGGCGTGTCCGGCGGCTCCGGGGACCCCGCCCGACCCGGCGTCGCTGCCGAGGGCGTACACCAGCGTGTCGTAGCTGATCTCGCGCTCCGGCTCGGTTCGCCCTTCCCGTCCCTCCTGCCCTCCCGCGCGTACCCGGACGGTGCGCCGCCCGGTGTCCACGTGCTCGACCCGGCCGAGGACCAGGTCGACCCCGGTGCCGTCGAGTGAGGCGGACAGGGGATGCACGCCGACGTCCTGCCCGGCGGCCACCTGGTGCAGCCGGACGCGTTCGACGAAGTCGGGGGCGGCGTTGACCAGGGTGATGCGGGCGTCGAGCGCGTCGCGGCGGATGTTGTGGGCGGCCCTGGAGGCCGCGGCCAGTCCGGCGTAGCCCGCGCCGAGCACCAGGATCTCGTGGGTCATGGATTCTCCTCCAGCTTTCGAGCGGTGGTGAACCACATGACGGGACGGGAGCCCGGGAACGTGACACGACGATCCCGTGGCAGGGATCACAGAGAAGCACAAAACACCGAGGCGGTAAGGATTTCCGGTTTCCGCCCCAGCGTCACGCGATGACCACAATCACCCCGCAAGTCCATATCCTGAGACAGAAGTTCCACATAGTGTCCACGGGGGCTAGCATCCATCCATCACACCGCGCTGACCTGGAAAGAACTTCCAATGACGGACGTCGCCGAAGACACTCCGGCACCGAAACGGCCACAAGCCGAGACGGCCGAGCCACCGACCAACCCGAAGCGGAAGGTCCTCACGGCGAGCCTCGTGGGCACGTCCATCGAGTTCTACGACTTCTACATCTACGCGACCGCCGCGGTCCTGGTCTTCCCCTACCTGTTCTTCCCCGAGGGCGACATGACGGCGGCTCGCCTGCAGTCGCTGGCGACCTTCGCCATCGCCTTCGTGGCCCGCCCGATCGGCTCCTGGGTGTTCGGCCACTTCGGTGACCGGATCGGCCGCAAGGCGACCCTGGTGGCCTCCCTGCTGACCATGGGCATCGCCACCATCGCGATCGGCCTGCTGCCCACCTACGCCCAGATCGGCGTGGCCGCCCCGCTGCTGCTGGCACTGTGCCGGTTCGGCCAGGGCCTGGGCCTGGGCGGCGAGTGGGGCGGCGCGGCACTGCTGGCCACCGAGAACGCCCCCGCGGGCAAACGCGGCTTCTACGGCACCTTCCCGCAGCTGGGCGCACCGATCGGCTTCTTCCTCGCTAACGGCGTCTTCCTGATCCTGAGCCAGGCGATGAGCGACGAGGCCTTCCTGGCCTACGGCTGGCGCATCCCGTTCCTGCTCTCGACCGTGCTGATCATCGTCGGCCTGTGGGTCCGGTTGACCCTGCACGAGACCCCGGCCTTCGCCAAGGTGATCGCCTCCGGCGAGCGCGTCAAGACCCCCATCGTCGAGGTCTTCCGCCACAACTGGCCCGCCGTGGTCATCGGCACCCTCATCATGCTGGCCACGTACGTGCTCTTCTACCTGATGACCGTGTTCTCCCTGGGCTTCGGCACCGACCCCGAGACCGGCCTGGGTTACGCCCGCACCGACTTCCTGGTCTTCCTGCTCATAGGTGTGGTGTTCTTCGGAGTCTTCACTCCGATCTCCGGACTGCTCGCCGACAAGTTCGGCCGCAAGCCCGTCCTGATCACGGTCACCAGTGCGATCATCGTGTTCGGCTTCGCCATGGGACCACTCCTGGGCAGCGGCAGCACCGTCGGGGTGCTGGCCTTCCTCGTCATCGGCCTGTCCCTGATGGGGCTGACCTTCGGCCCGATGGCCGCGGTCCTGCCGGAGCTGTTCCCGACCAAGGTGCGCTACACCGGCGCCTCGGCCGCCTACAACCTGGCCAGCCTGCTGGGCGCCTCGTTCGCCCCCTACATCGCGACCTGGCTCGCGGCCACCTTCGGCCTGGCCTGGGTCGGCGGCTACCTGATCCTGGTCGCCACGATCACCCTGGGCGCGCTGATCGTCAGCAGGGAGACCAGCAACGACGACCTGGACACCATTTCCGCCAAGGTGACCAAGTGACCGGTTGACCGTCGGCGGTCGACCCTCCAGGAGCCCTCGCTCCCCCCCCACTCCCCGAGGACGGGCCGGGGACGGCACACGCCGTCCCCGGCCCGTCCGCCTTTTCGTCCTCTCCTCCCGACCTCCTTGACTTGGCGTATGTCAGAAACTGAGGCCGGTTCAGGCTGTGGGCACCGCCCGAACCGGCCTTCGCCGTCCTAGGGTTGGAAATGGCCCCCTGTTTCTCCTACCTCCCGGAGTACCCCTCGTGTACGAAGCCGCGCTCAAACTGGGCGTCGCGGTCGTCAAGGCCGCCTGTGGGATCTGGATAGGCAACCCGATGGCGGAGAACGCCGCGACCACCGTCGTGGACCTGGTCCAGGAGAAGGTCACCGGTAAACGCGACCAGCGCAGGCTGGAGCGCAAGTTCGCCGAAATCGAGGAGAGCATCGCCGAGAGGGTGCTCGGCTACCTCGACCACGAGTTCCGCGGGCTGCCGGAGAACGAGCGCGAAGCGGCGGTGCTGGCCGTCGCGGACACCTTCGAACGGGCCGGTCTGACCGACCGCGTCCTCTTCGAACAGGACCTGGACCCGCTGTACCTGGAGGGCTACGTCCGCGACAAGGTGCCCCGAGCTACCCGAGACCTGAATGACGCTGCCGTGGCCCTGTACGACCGGGTACTCCCGGAGTCCTGCGCCTACGTGATGGCGACTCTGAGAACCCTGCCCCGCTTCCAGGCGGGGGCCTTCACCGAGCTGTTGCGCCGGGAAAGCCTCATCCTGGGCAAGCTGGACGAGCTCCTGGACCGCATCCCGAAGGATGTGGGCCGACAGGAGGACACCGGAGCGGCGTTCGAGACGGCCTACCGGAGAAAGGCAGCGGAGCGCTGGGACGTCCTGGAGTTGTTCGGCACGGAGGCGCATACCCGCAGCTACCCGCTGACCCTGGCCTACCTGAGCCTGCGGGTGGCCTGGGCTCAGCAGGAACGGGACAGGTTGATCAGCGAAATCCAATCACTTCCCAGCGGTGATCTGCGAGTAGAGCAGGCCCTGGCCCAGCACCGGCGCACCTTCCTGCGAGGCCCGGCGGGAACAGGGAAGACCACCCTGCTGCGCTGGGTAGGGGTTCGAGCCAGCCGTGGTGACTTCCCCGAAGCGATGTCCTCCTGGAATGGGCTCATTCCATTCATGGTGCCGCTGCGCCAGTACGTGGGCGAGCAGCTCCCCGAACCCGCCGACTTCGTTCGGCACACCGGTCGGCACCTGGCCGACCAGGCACCCGAGGGATGGGTGACCGGCGTTCTGGAAGCGGGGAGGGGGATCGTTCTGGTAGACGGGGTGGACGAACTTCCCCAGGGCCAGCGTGAGGTGGCCCGGCGGTGGCTGCGGGATCTGATGGCCGATTTCCCCGACTGCCGGTACGTGGTCACGACCAGACCAGGTGCGGCCAAGGAGTCCTGGCTGGAGACGGACGGGTTCATCAGTGCGGAACTCCAACCGCTCACCGACAAGGATGTGCGCTCCTTCATCCATCACTGGCATGAGGCGGTCCGTAGCGAGATCGTTGATGAAACCGAGCGGGCGCTCCTCACCACCTATGAACATGACCTGGCCCGAAAGGTGATGGGACAAAGGCACCTGAGTGTGATCGCGTCAACCCCACTCCTGTGCGCGCTGCTGTGCGCCCTGCACCGAGACCGGCAGACAGCGCTGCCTCGGGACCGCATGGAGGTGTACGAGGCGGCTCTGGCGATGCTACTCAAGGATCGCGACCAGGAACGCGGAATAGAGGGAGTGGAGCTATCTCGCAAGGAACTGGTGCTGCTCCTCCAAGAGCTGGCGAAGTGGCTGGTCATCAACGGCAGCTCGGACGCACCAACGAATACTGCTCAACGCCAGGTCACCAGGGTGCTGGCCAGCATGCATCGTGTGGAGGACAACCCTGAGGAGGTCTTCACCCACCTGATCGTCCGTAGCGGGCTGCTCCAGTGCCCCACGGCAGACCGAGTGAGTTTCCTGCATCGCACCTTCGAGGAGTACCTGGCTGCGAAAGCGATCGTCGAGGAGGACAGTTTCCCCCTACTGGTCAGCAAGGCCCATGACGATCAGTGGCACGAGGTGGTGATGATGGCCGCCGGTCACGCCACGCCTGCCCAGCGAGAGGAGATGGTCACCAGGCTGCTAGACAAGGCCGACGAGGTGAAGAAGCATCATGATCGATTGCTACTCGTGGCCTTCGCCTGCTTGGAGACCTCCCCTCACCTGCCCCAGCACCTTCGGGAAGAGGTAGAGAAACGAGTCCGGAGCATCCTGCCACCGAGAACGAAGGAACACGTTCATACTTTGAGTATGGTCGGCGAATCCGTGCTTCCGCTGCTCGCCAAAACTCCGCCGAAAAACGCTCGCCAAGCTGCGAAGACCATCGAGGCGGCCGCTTTAATCGGCGGTTCAAGGTCCACACCTGTGATCAAGCAGGCCTTGCCCTTCCGAAGCAGAGATGTTTTCTTCGCAGCCCAGGACGCCTGGGAACGTGGGGCCTCTCCAGAACTAGCCGAGGTGTTATTGGAGGATGCGATAAACTCCTATCACTACACCTTCCCCATTCGGACCGTGCATCTGGAATTACTGTCCCGCTATGCCCCCAGAGCACGCACTGCTGTGATACAGGGAGAGGGCAGTGACACCATCGAAGCGCTCGCTGGCATGCCCGATCTAGGAAAAGTCATTCTGCATGCCGACACCCCAAAGCCATGGCGCGAAATCGATCTCTCCCCTCTTCGTGATTCAACAGCTCTGAGAACGTTCATGAACGGTGGTCGGACCTCTGTCGCCAGGATCGAACCGCTGCTTGGCAGCCCGCTTACGAACTTTGTCCTCACTTCCCCAACACAGGTCTGCGATCTCCACCTCATCGCCTCGTTCCGTGAACTCAAACGATTGCAGTTCGACTGGGAACTCCCCGTACAACCGTTCAGCGATATCCTACAAGCAGAGAATCAGCCCTTAGAACTGACACTCCGATACCAGAGGGCCATACACGACCTGGACTTCCTGCGCGTAGCTCCTCACTCTCTAGACCACATCAGAATCATTACCTGCCCCCAGCTCAAGGACTTAACGGGTCTGCTGAGCCAGGCTGAATCCCTGGCCGGCTTCTCCTACCAGGGTGGCGCCAATCATATAATGGACATTTCTGTTCTCAAGGAACTACCCAACCTCGACAGCATCGATATGAATCTGAGGCACGCCAACACCGAAGAGTTCACACGAGTGATCACCAGCCTGCCTTCTCTGCGTAGTGTCAGGCTCAGTTACAACGTGGCGCATGTTGAGGCCCCCGCATGGCTCCGTGAGCTACCCGAGCTACACACCCTGCGGATGCACGGTCGCGGACCCGTGGACCTGACCCCGCTGGCGGGGGTCACCAACCTGACCGTGGAGCTGCCCCGGTTCCGATCACTCAAAGCAACCGGATCTGAGTTGCTTGGAGAGGGGTCCCGGGTGGTGCGGTACAACCCTTTTCTTCCCCGAAGAACCTGACACGGCTCGTGGACGCGTTAGGAGCCGGGGCCTTCCGTCTGTTCTGCGGGGGCGAAGAAAACTGGCGCAAGGGGGACCTTGAACTCTTGTCGGATGTGGTGGCACAGATGGAAGACGTAGCTTTCGGGGAGGGTGACTCGGGGCACGGTGGAGTTGTGGAGCCAGCCGCAGAGGCACGGAACTCGGGCCTAGACTCGGGGGCAGCCCTTAGACAGCAGCCGGAAAGAGTCCCCACATGCGTGAGACAGACGGCGATCCGAACGACCACCTCGGGCAGGACCGTCTGTCGCTGCCGCAGGTGCGCCTGGACGACCTGCTCGACGAGGTCCGGTCCCGGATGTCCGAGATCTCCCGGACCCAGGAGCGCATCCACTCGCTGTTGGAGGCCGTCGTCTCCATCGGGGAGGGCCTGGAACTCGACCCCCTGCTGATGCGGATCACCGAGACCGCCACCAGTCTGGTCAAGGCCAGGTACGGGGCGCTCGGGGTGATCGGGCCTGAGGGGAACATGAGCCGGTTCATCCCCGTGGGCCTGGAACCGCACGAGATCGCGTGCATCGACCACTGGCCCAAGGGCGAGGGCATTCTCGGGCTGCTCATCAAGGAACCCGAACCCCTGCGTTTGCGGGACGTGCGCGACCACCCCGAGTCGCGCGGGTTCCCCGAGGGGCACCCCCCGATGCACACCTTTCTGGGCGTGCCCATCCGGATCCGCGACCAGGTCTTCGGCAACCTGTACATGACCGACAAGACCGACGGCGCGGAGTTCACCGGCGACGACGAACTCCTGCTGCGGGCGCTGGCCACCGCGGCGGGCACCGCGATCGAGAACGCGCAGCTCTTCGCGCAGACCCAGAGCCGGGAGACCTGGCTGGACGCCTCCGGGCAGATCACCACCCGCCTGCTGTCCGGCGCGGCCCCCGAGGAGGTCCTGCGGCTGGTCGCGCGGCGGGCGCGGCTGATGGCGCACGCCGACATCGCCGTGATCGCCATGCCCGGCGAGGATCCCGAGACGCTCACCGTGCGCGTGTGGGACGGCCCAGAGGACCAGTGCGAATCATTGGCCACCGGGGCGCGGGGCGCCACCCTGACCCGGGAGGCCGACACCCTGCTCGGCCGGGTCTACTTGAGCGGCACCCCGGTGCGCACCGACGTGTCCGAGTTCGAGCACCTCGGCGTCGGCTTCCTGACCAGGATGGGAGTGGGCCCGGTGCTGGTACTTCCCTTCGGTCCGCCCGACGGCGCCCGGGGCGTACTGGTGCTGGCCCGCGACCGGGACCGGGAGCCCTTCCAGAGCAGCTGGCTGAGCATGCTGTCGTCGTTCGCCAACCAGGCCGCGGTCGCCCTGGAGCTGGCCGAGGCGCGGCTGGACTCCGAGCGGCTGAGCGTTCTGGAGGACCGGGACCGGATCGCCCGGGACCTGCACGACACGGTCATCCAGCGTCTGTACGCCACGGCCATCACCCTGATGGGTACCGTGCGACGCATCGACGACTCCACCTCGTCCCGGCGCGTGCAGGGCGCGGTGGACGACCTGGACGACACCATCCGGCAGATCCGGTCCACGATCTTCGCCCTGCAGAGCTCCGCGGAGGACGACTCGTCGTGGCTGCGCTCCCAGGTGCTGGAGGTGGTCAACACGGCCGCGGAGACCTTGGGGTTCGCTCCGCGCCTGCTCACCCAGGGCCCGGTGGACAACGCGGTGGACGAGCGGACCGGCGAGCACCTGGTCGCGGTGCTGCGTGAGCTGTTGTCCAACACGGCCCGCCATTCCGGGGCCACCTCGGTGGACGTGGAGCTGTCGGTCGGCGACGGCAAGGCGGTCCTGCGGGTCTCCGACAACGGCCGCGGCATCCCGGAGGGGGTGAACCGCAGTGGTCTGCGCAACACCGCCTCACGCGCCGAGGAGTTGGGCGGGGCGGTGTCGGTGGTCTCGGGCCCCGGTGAGGGCACCGTGGTGGAGTGGTCGGTGCCGATGCGGCACTCCGAAAAGGACGAGACGGTTTAGACCCGTGGAGCCTCGCCGCCCCGCCCGGGGCAGGAGAGGCTCTAAAACGTGAACAGGGTGAGGACGACGGCGAGGGCGGGGACGGCTCCCTGGGCCAGGGCGGCGCGCATCTTCCTGCTGTCCCGGGTGACCAGGACGAGAGCGGCGGCGGCCATGGAGCCGGTGCCCGCCAGGATCAGGGCGACACCCGCTGCGGGGACCGCCGGCCACAGGGCCAGGCCGACCACGGTGACGATCGCCAGGAACAGGTTGTAGAAGCCCTGGTTGTAGGCGAGTTCGCGGGTGCTCTCGGCAGCCTGCTCGGAGAAGCCGAAGATCCTGCGCGTACCGGGCGCGGTCCAGCGGAACGACTCCAGGACAAAGATGTAGACGTGGGTCAGCGCGGCGATCGCGGCCAGAAGGCCGATGACCAGGTTCATGGGTGCCTCGGATCTCACTTTGCAGGCGGGACCCGCCCACTCTGCCCCGTCCGCCTCCGGTTCACCACTGCGACACGTGCCGGGTCGCTGTCGTGGATCTCGCGCACCCGTGGTCTCCCGACACGACGACCGGGGTGTTTCGCGCAACGCCCCGGCCGGCCGGTGGGCAGATCAGGCGGTCTGGTTCATGGACAGCCGCACGGCGTAGGCGGCCGCCTGGGTACGGCGGGCCATGCCGAGTTTGGCCAGGACGCGGGAGACGTAGTTCTTCACGGTCTTCTCCGCCAGGTACATCCTGGCGCCGATCTCCCGGTTGGTCAGCCCCTCGCCGATGAGCTCCAGGACGCGCTTCTCCTGATCGGTGAGCTCGCCCAGCGGATCCTTGCGCCCGGCCTCGTCCCGCAGGCGCTTGAGCATGCGCGCGGTGGACTCGGGGTCGAGCAGGGAGCGCCCCTGGGCGACCGTGCGGACGGCGCCGACCAGGTCGGTTCCGTGGATCTGCTTGAGGATGTAGCCGGAGGCCCCCGCCATGACGGCGCCGTAGAGCGCTTCGTCGTCGGAGTAGGAGGTGAGCATGAGCATGCGGGTGTCCGGGAGCATCGAGCGTATGTCCCGGCAGACCGTGACGCCGTCCCCGTCGGGGAGACGCACGTCGAGCACGACCACGTCGGGTTCGAGTGCGGGCACCCGGGCCATGGCCTGCGCGGCGGTTCCGGCCTCGCCGACCACCTCGATGCCGTCCTCGTCGTCCAGGAGGGAACCGACCCCTCGTCGGACGATCTCGTGGTCGTCCACCAGGAACACCCTGATCGCTTTGTCGCCGCCCATCAGGTGCGCACCTCCTCAGCGCTGGATGTGGTGACCTGAGGCGGCCTGGCCGCCCTGGGTTGTGGGTAACCCGTCCCTGCCCATTGTGAGGCAACTGAGAACGGGCCGCGGCACGTCCCCGGGGTCGTCGGGCCCCGCGGCCTCCGCTGTGCGCCTTGACGGTGCACCTCCAGCCTAGGTGTCGATACCTGCCACCGTATGAGGCGAACGTCCCTTTCTGTTTGAGGCGAGTGTCCCGGCGGGTAATGCGCAAGGGAGGACCTTCGCCACCGGTTCGGGGACTCGTGTCTGCTGCCTTCGCGGCCGCGACCAGCGAGGATGGCGAGGGCAGGAACAGAAGGCACCAATCTTCGGGGGGCTTGTGATGGCTGGAACAAGCGGTGCCGACGCGTCGGCGCACGGGCGGGACTGGGTCGTGGGGCCGACCTCGCCCCCGGAGCAGCGGCAGTCCGCCGAGGCGGCGGAGGGCGCCGAGCGGCTCGGCGAGGACGAGCGGCTGCTGATCGGTACCGACCTGGCTGACAACGAGCGGGCGAGGTTCACCGTTCTGGAGCGTCAGACCTGCTTCAACCTGATGTCCACACGGGACATCGGCCGGGTGGCTTTCACCATCGAGGGGGACGCCGCACCGACAGTGCTCCCGGTCAACTACACCCTGCTCAACGACACCGTCATCTTCCGGTCCACGCTGGCCGGGACCATCATGCGTTACGCGCGCGGGTACGCGGCCTTCCAGGTCGACCACTTCGACGACGAGCGCAGGGAGGGGTGGAGCGTGCTGGCCTCCGGGCGCTGCCGGTGGGTCCGTGACTCCGGCGAGCTGGAACGCATCCCCCAGGGCCGGCTGCCCCAGCCCTGGGTGGAGGGCCCGCGCGACCAGGTTCTGAAGATCACCCCGGCCAGGCTGACCGGGCGGGAGATCCACCGGTCCTGACCGGTTCCCGCCAGTTCCTGTCACAGGTCTGGATGAGGTCCGGCGGCCGCAGCGGCCCGCGCCGTGGACGAACGGCGCGGTGGACGGATGTGGTCACCGGGCCTTTGGTGTTTTTGTCCGCGATCGGGGTATCGGTGGCGGCATGGGAGCGCAAAGCCCGTCTCATCGCCGGTGTGTCCCCCACTCCTGCTCATGCCAGGCGGAGAACATCACCCCGTGCGACAGCGGTCACCAGCACCACCAAAGTCCCGAGCCCTGCACGAGGGCAGGTTCACCGGCGGGCCCGGCGGACGCCTGGTGAGGCCCGGCTGGGGCCGGATGGCCCTGGGGGTGGCGGCAGCGGTCACCGCCACCGCCTTCACCGTGTCCGGCGCTCCACTGCTCCAGCAGGCCACGGCACTGACGCTGCCCCCGTCCGCCGCTCCCATGCAGCCTCCAGAGGCCGAGTCCCCCGACGAACTGGACCTGAGCGTGCTGTCCTCGCGCCCGGACACCGTCATGGGCGGAACCGTCCTGGTCCGGGTGGCTCTTCCTGCTCCGATCGAGCCCCACCAGGTGCGACTGCAAGCGGACGGCACCGACGTCACCGAGTCCCTGCGACCCGTCTACCTGCCCGGCGACGGCCACGTGCTGGAGGGTCTGGTCAAGGACCTGCCCGAAGGAAAGAGCACGCTGACGGCCTGGATCCCCGATACCGTCGCCGGGGCCGAGAGCCCCGACCCACCCGAACCCGCCCGGGTCGTGGTCACCAACCACCCGGGCACCGGCCCGGTGTTCTCCGGCCCGCACCAGGAACCGTTCATCTGTCAGACCGAGGACTTCCGACTCGCCTGGGAAGGCCGACTGGGCGCGCCGACCGACGAACACTGCTCGGTGGAGACCGTGGTGGGGTACGTGTACCGCACCACCGGCGGCGGCTTCGCCCCGCTACCCGAGGGCGGCCGCCTGCCCTCGGACGTGGCCACCACCGTCACCTCCACCGGCGAGGAGGTGCCGTACACGGTGCGGGTGGAGACCGGAACCGCCAACCGGGCCGTGTACGAGACGGCCGTCCTGCACGACCCGCGCGAGCCCGGACCCGACCCGTGGATCTCGCCCGAGGGCTGGAACCGGCGCCTGGTGTACAAGTTCGGCGGCGGCTGCCCGGGCGGCTGGTTCGTCCAGGGGAACCGCACCGCCGGGGTGCTGGACCACGGCATGCTCGCCCAGGGGTACGCGGTGGCCTCCGCCTCGCTGAACGTGTTCGGCACCAACTGCGACGACCTGCTGGCGGCCGAGACCATGAACGCGGTCAAGGAGCGGTTCGCCCTCTCCCACGGGGTCCCCGACCACACCCTGGGCTGGGGCGCCTCCGGCGGCGCGTACCAGTCACACCAGATCGCCGACAACTACCCGGGGCTGCTCGACGGGATCGTGGTCTCCCAGAGCTACCCGGACGTGGGGTTCTCGACCGTGCCCGCGGTCAGCGACGCCCTCCTGTTGCGCTCCTACGCCGAGGCGCACCCGGGCGCCCTGACCAGGGAGCAGCAGCGCGCGGTATCCGGGTTCGGCACCTGGGAGGGCATCGGCGCGATGGCCGACGCCGCGGCCCGGATCGACCCGCGGGGCGTGTGCCCGGCCGCGCTGCCCGCCGAACAGCGCTACCACTCCGAGGACAACCCCGGCGGGGCCCGCTGCGACGTCTTCTCCCACGCCCGCAACGTCTACGGCACGGACCCGGACACCGGCCTGCCCCGGCGCCCGCTGGACAACGTGGGAATCCAGTACGGACTGGCGGCGCTGCTGGACGGCATCCTGGACGTCGACGAGTTCCTGCACCTGAACGAGCACGTGGGCGGGTTCGACCAGGACGGCCGGGTCGTCCCCGAACGCACCGCGGGCGACGCGGAGGCGATTGCGGCCGCCTACGACAGCGGGCGGCTGCTGCACACCGGCGGCGGGCTCGCCGACATCCCGATCGTGGACCACCGCCCCTACCAGGACCACGCCGCGAACGGCGACATCCACATGCGCTACCACTCCTTCAGCACCCGCGAGCGGCTACTGTCCGCCAACGGCACCGCCGACAACCACGTGATGCTGGTGGAGGCGCACCGGAGCGGCGTGTTCTCCGCCGACCAGCCGGTGGCCGGGCGCGCCCTGACCGAACTGGACGCCTGGGTGACCGCAGCCGCCGAGAGCGCCCGCGCCTACCCGGGCGGGGCACCGATCGAGTATCTGCGCCAGGCCCGCCCGGAGTGGCTCGCGGACTCCTGCTGGATCGGGGACGAACGGGTGGTCACCCCACAGCTGCCGCTGCCGGGCGGGCAGGGCGACCGCTGCGCGGACGCCTTCCCCACGTACGGGTCACCGAGGATCGCGGCGGGCGGCCCGCTCGCCTCCGACATCGTCAAGTGCCGCCTGACCGACTTCGACGAGACCGCCTATCCGATGGTGTTCGACGAGGATCAGACCGAGCGCGCCCGAGAGGTGTTCTCGGCGGGGGTGTGCGACTGGTCCGAGCCGGGCGAGGGCCAACGGCCCCCGAAGGGACCGTGGCAGTTCTTCTGAGGTACCGCGCCTTGTGAAACACCGCGCCTTCTGAAGCAGCTCCGGGCACAGCCTCCGGGGACGAGTAGAGCCTGGAGTCGTTCGTGGTGCCCCGCTGGCCCGGCGGCCCCGTCCCCGGGGCCCCATCACCCTCATCAGTCCCGCATGGCAGCTGTCTCGGGAAGGCGAGTCGATCGACTTTCGCTGATCGATTGAATTTTCTCAATCCATCTGCCAATCTCAATTCATGGTCGACAACCAAGGATCCGCCCCTCACGACGACACCACGACCGCCCCCGGCCCTCTGGGTGGTGACTACTGGCGACTGTGGACCGCCTCCGGACTCTCCAACCTCGCCGACGGCGTCCTGAAGGTGGCCCTGCCCCTGCTGGCGCTGCGTTTCACCGACTCCCCACTGCTGATCGGCGGGGTCGGCGTCGCCCTGAGCCTGCCCTGGCTCCTGTTCGCCCTGCCCGCCGGGGCCCTGGCCGACCGCTTGGACCGGCGGTGGGCGATGCTCAGCGCCAACACCGTGCGCGGCTCCCTGGTCCTCGCCCTGTTCCTCGGCCTGAGTCTGGACCTCGGGTCGATCTGGCTGATCTACGCGGTCGCCTTCCTCCTGGGCACCACCGAGACCCTCTACGACACCACCGCGCAGTCGATACTGCCCCAGCTCGTCCGCCGCGACCAGCTCTCCCGGGCCAACGGCCGCCTGTACGGAATGGAGATGGCCGCGAACGAGTTCATCGGCCCTCCCCTGGGCAGCACCCTGGTCGCGGTGGGTCTGGCCCTGGCCCTGCTCACCCCCGGAGCGCTGTGGCTCGCCGCCGTGGGCGCCCTGTTCCTGGTCCGCGGCCGGTTCCGAGTCAGCCGCACCGGCCCGCCCACCAGCATGCGCGCCGACATCGCCGAGGGGGTGCGGTTCCTGTGGTCCCACCGCGTCCTGCGTACCTTCGCCGTGCTGGCCGGGGTCTCCAACTTCGCTCTGAGCGCGGTGTTCACCCTGCTCGTGGTGTACGCGGTGGGCCCGGGCTCCCCGTTGGGCCTCACCGAGGCCGCCTTCGGCCTGCTGTTCTCCGCGTTCGCCGCGGGCAGTCTGGTCGGAGCGTTCGTCGCCCCGTGGTGCGAGCGGGTACTGGGCCGGTCCCGCGTCCTGTGGCTGTCGGTCCTGCCGTTCGCGCTGCTGGCTCTGACCCCGGGGCTGACCGCCAACGTGTGGCTGGTGGGACCGGGTTTCGTGATCGGCGGGATCGGGATCATGGTGTGGAACGTGATCACCGTGTCCCTGCGCCAACGTATGGCCCCGGGCGCCCTGCTGGGCCGGGTGAACAGCGTCTACCGGCTGCTGGCCTGGGGCACCCGGCCGTTGGGCGCGGGCGTGGGCGGTCTGCTCGCGCAGTTCCTCGGCACGCAGACCATGTTCTTCGTCATGGGGCTGCTGATCCTCACCCTGCTGGTCCCGCTGCTGCGGATCGACGACACCGCCCTCGACGCCGCCGAGAGCTCCGGAGATCCCTCAACTCACTAGGTGGGAGCCTTTTTGGGGAACTCCTGCGCCCACGCCGAAGGACGTCGAGGATCGGTGGGTGCGGGCGCGGGGCGACACCCCCGCGGACCGAAACCCGACCGGTAGCCTGTCCGGTGCCTCCGAAACCCCCATATTCCCCGTGATCTTGCTACCAGAGGCTAGTTCGGCGTCGAACTAGCCTCTGGTAGCAAGATCATCCCGGGAGAGGGGGCTAAGTGTCCGGGGAGCGGTACAGCAGGAACGCGCCGCCGTGGACGGGGCGGTCCAGGCGCTGGTCGTCGGTGGCCACGTACTCGTCGAGGACGGCGAGGATGCGCCGGTCAAGCTCGGCCACCTCCTCGTCGTTCAGGTGCAGGGCGAACCTGGCGTAGGTGCGCACCGCCTCCGGCCCGGCCTCGTCCAGTTCATCGGTCAGGGCGGTGATCGGGGACGTCCGTTCCTCCGATGGCAGGTCCTGGAGCGGACCGTCGAGCCACCAGGACTCGTCGGTGGCGCGGTAGGGCTTCTCCAGGGCTCCGCTGGCCCCGGTACGGACCGGGGCGGCCGTGAGCAGGCCCGCGTTCAGCAGTGTGCGCACGTGGTGGAGCACGGTTCCGGGGTTGGTGTCGAGCCGGTCGGCGAGCTCGCGGTTGGTGAGCTCTCTGGTCAGGCACAGCCGCAGGATGCGCAGGCGCAGCGGGTGGCCGAGAGCCTTGGCCTCGCGCGCGGTGGCCGGGCGGCGTTTGCGGGGGGCGGAGGCGGGTTCCCGCTGGGGTTCCTGATCGGCCGGTTCTGCCATGGGACCAGGCTAACCGATCGACCAATCGATTGAAGGTCCTCGTGCCGGAAAACGGTGGACGCGGCCGCGCCGGGCGGTGAGGATGGCCGCGTGACACACTCCGACCGCTCCCCCGCCGCCCCCTCCGCTGCCTCCGAGAACGATTACGACGACGTCGAGGTCCTGGAGGGCGGGAACGTCTCCGATCAGGTCCTGCGGATCGGTGCCACCGTGCGCAAACCCTGGCTGCGGTCCTCCCCCGCCGTGACCTCCCTGCTGCGCCACCTGCACCTGCGCGGGTACTCCGGTTCTCCGATCACCTACGGCGAGCGGCCCCGGGGCTATCAGCGGCTGGCCTTCGTCCCCGGCACCCTGGCTGACCGGATGCCGCCCATGACCACCGACGAACTCCGCGAGCTGGGCGCGATGGTCCGTCGGCTGCACGACCTCACCGCCGACTACCGCCCCGCGGCCGACGCGCAGTGGGAATCGGTCTTCCCGCCGGAGGAGCCCGAGGTCATCTGCCACAACGACCTCGCCCCGTGGAACCTGGTCCGTGACCCCGGGGGCGGCCCGGAGTCCTGGTGCCTCATCGACTGGGACGGCGCCGGACCGGCCAGCCGGATGGGCGACCTCGGCTACGCCGCGCACGGGTTCGTCCCCCTGCACGAGGGCGGGGACCCCGAGGCGGACGGGCGGCGGCTGCGGGCGCTGGCCGAGGGCTACGGCTGTGACGCCGACCAGCGCCGCACGCTCCCCGGGGCCGCCCTTCGGCGGGTGCGCGGCATGTTCGAGGTCCTGGAGGAGGGTGCGCGGACCGGACAGCAGCCCTGGGCCCGTCTGTACACCGAGGGGCACGCCGACCACTGGGGCGCGGCCGCCGCCTACATCGCACGCCACCAGGAGCGATGGGGTCAGATGCTGGCCGATCAGGCGGGGCGGACCCACACGAACGCGGCCGAGATGGGGTAGCCGCGGAAGCGTTCCCACTTGGGTTTGGCCGCCACCCAGCCCTCGTCCACGACCGCCTCGTTCAGCTCCTCCAGCCGCCAGCCGCTAGCCAGGGCGGCGCGCACGTGGTCGCCGATCAGGTGCACGTGGGTGGTGATGGCGACCTCCTCGCCCGAGGCGTCGGTGAAGTGGGTGGGCATGCCGGAGGCCATGATGAACTGCGGGTGATAGGCGACCAGCACGCAGCGCCCGCCCGGTTTGGTCAGCCGCCGGGCCTCGGTGTAGAAGGGTGCCAGGTCGGGCAGGTGCTCGTCGATGAGCGAGGCGATGACCAGGTCGTAGGTGTTGCCCGGCAGGCCGGTGGCGCGGACGTCGCCCTGGGTGAGGGTGTCGTGGGCGCCCCGTTTCTCGGCCAGGGCGAGCATCCCGGCGCTCAGGTCCACCCCGTCGACGTGCTCCAGCCCCCGGCCCCGCAGCCAGGCTCCGGTTCGGCCGGTGCCGCAACCCAGGTCGGCGGCACGGCGCGCCTGGGACCAGTCGGGGGCGGTGAGCCCGTCCAGGAGCGCGAGGTCCATGGCGTCGAGCACGGAGTCCTCGTAGGTGCTGGACCAGCCGTCGTAGCCGGTGGCCACGTCGACGGTCCGGTAGTGGCGGGTGTCGAAGTCGGAGAAGTTCGGCATGGGGCCGAGTATCGCGTGGCCGATGGCGGGCACGCGACCGGTTTTCCCAGGAACGCGGGGTGGTCGGGGCAGCCGGAAAACCCGTTGCCCCACCGGTGGCGGCTGGCCTAGCGTTCTGCCCATGGCAGCTTTCGCGGCGATCTTCGAGGGCCAGCACGCCTGGTCCGGGGTCGCTTACCCGTACACGCGTCTCCGGCCCGCCCCGCTGGGCCGGTAACCGAGCCCCCTCCGAGCGCACCGCCGTTTCCGTGCCCCGTTTCCCGGGCGCGACGTCGGCGGTGCCAGGGGCTCGTGCCAGACGTGACTTCGTAGACGCGTACCGGTCCAGGTTCCGCCGACGTCCTCTTTCTCTTCGGACGGGCGACCAGGGGCCTGTCATAGCACACGCGCACCCTCACCGGGTGAGGCGCCCCTTCGTGCTGCCCGTCCGCGTCAGCCGCCCCTCGGGGTGACAGAACGGACCACACATGGCACGCCGCACTCACCGAAACCATGGCTCAGCCTCCCGCGACGATCTCTCGGGCAACCGCTCGGGTAACCGGCGCAGCGGCAACCGTCGGCGCCTGTCGCAGAACTTCCTCAACGACCCCGGTACCGCCCGCTGGGTGGTGCGACTGGCCGAGGTGGACCCCGACGACCTCGTGGTGGAGGTCGGTCCCGGTGACGGCGCCATCACCCGGTTCCTCGCCCCGGAAGCCAGGAGGGTGCTCGCCCACGAACTCGACCCCCGGCTGGCCGCGCGGCTCGCCGACCGCTACCGGGACCCGGCCCTGGGCGTACGGGTGGTGCACGGCGACTTCACCCGCGCGCGTCCGCCGCGCGAGCCGTTCGCGGTGGTCGGCAACATCCCCTACTCGAGAACCGCTGACATCGTCCGCTGGTGTCTGGACGCCCCGGAACTCACCTCGGCCACCCTGGTCACCCAGCTGGAGTACGCGCGCAAGCGCACCGGCGCCTATGGAAGGTGGAGCAGGTTGACCGTGCTGACCTGGCCGTGGTGGTCCTGGCGGCTGGCCGGACGGATCGGCCGGGACCGCTTCCGGCCGGAGCCCCGGGTGGACGCCGGGGTGCTGGTACTGCGCAGGCGAGCCGAAGCCCTGGTGCCATGGGAGCGCCGGGGCGAGTACCGGCGCATGGTCGAACTCGGCTTCGGCGGGGTGGGCGGTTCACTCTCCGCGTCGCTGCGCCGGGTCTATCCGGCCGGTCGGGTGGTGGCCGCGCTTGGGGTGGCGGGGGTCGCTCCGAGCACGCCGGTGGGGCTGGTCAACCCGAACCAGTGGGTGGCGGTGTTCCGGGCCCTGGCCGGATGAGGCCCCGCTGGGGACAGGGAAAGCGGTGCGCCTCGCCTAGCGTGGGGATATGAGACGGATATTCCCTTACACGCTGGTTCTTCCGATCCTGCTCGCCGTCGCGTGCGGCACCACCGAAGAGGTGGTCCTGGACCCGCCGAACGCGGACGGGGGCGCCACGGAAACGGAGAGCGCAACGCAGGACCCCGCCGATGAGGACTCCCCGGAGGGGGAAGGCGTCGAGGACCCACCGGAAACGGCTGGTCCCGGACACGAGTACGACTTCGGGGAGGGTGCCGCCTTCCCGTACCCGGTGGGCGCCTACGAACACGAGTACCAGGACGGGGTCGAGGAGGACGTCGTCTACACGGTGGACGACGTCGCCCTCGGCGCCCCCGGGCAGGTGGAGTTCACCCTGACAGTGGAGGTGCCGGACCTGGGCCGGGTCTTCGGAACCGCGTTCCTGGAGGCGCGGTGCTCCCACGGCGAGCACACGGTCTCCGCCACCGCAGGGGAGCCGTTCGGGGAGCTGGAGGCCGGGACCCACACCAGGGACATGGTGTGCGACCTGCCCGAGTCCCCTGACTCCGTGCTCGTCTCCGTGGCCAACGGTTTGGACGAGGCGCACTTCCGGGGGCCGGTGGAGTAAGCGGTTCCGGCACCTCACACCCGCAGCACCGCGAAGGACTCCCCCGCGACGCTGACCGCGGTGCCGTCCACTCTCGGGACGCCGCTGGCGAGCAGGAGCTCCCGGGGTGCCGCCTCCAGTTCCGTCCGAGTCTCTTCGAGGCCGAGGTTGCAGACCAGGCGCAGCGAACCGCGGGTCAGCACCAGCGTGCGGCCGTCCTGGCTGGAGCTGACGGCGAACCGGTCCAGGCGCGGGTCGCAGAGTTCGGGTTCGGCCCGGCGCAGGGCGATCAGGGCGCGGTAGGTGTCCAGGACCGGTTTTCGGGACTCGTGCTCGGGCTCGGACCAGTCCAGGACCGCGCTGTCGCGGGTGGCCGGGTCCATGGGGTCGGGGATGTCCTCCTCGGCCCAGCCCAGGGCGGCGAACTCGCGGCGGCGGCCCCGGCGCACCCCCTCGACGAGTTCGGGGTCGGTGAACGAGGCGAAGAACGGCCAGGGGGTGGTGGCCCCCCACTCCTCCCCCATGAAGATCATCGGGGTGTAGGGCGAGCACAGGACGAGGGCGGCGCCGCAGGTGAGCAGGCCGGGTGAGAGGTGCTCGCCCATGCGGTCGCCGCGGGCCCGGTTGCCGATCTGGTCGTGGGTGCTGAGGTAGCCGAGGAAGCGGCTGCCCGGGATCAGTGCGGTGTCCACCCGGGCCCCGTGCCTCCTGCCGCGGAAGGTGGAGAACGTGCCCTCGTGCCAGAAGACGCGCCGCAGGGTCTCGGCGAGCACCTGGGGGCCGTCGAAGTCGGCGTAGTAGCCGTGTTTCTCGCCGGTGAGGGCGACGTGCAGGGCGTGGTGGAGGTCGTCGGACCACTGTGCGCTCATCCCGAGCCCGCCCGCCTCCCGGGGCAGGACGGTGCGCGGGTCGTTGCGGTCGGACTCCGCGACCAGGGCGAGCGGGCGGCCCAGGCCGGCGGACAGGGCGTCGACGTCGGCGGAGAGCTCGGCGAGGATCGGCGCGGCCCGGTCGTCGCGCAGGGCGTGCACCGCGTCCAGGCGGAGTCCGTCCAGGTGGTAGTGGCGCAGCCAGTCCAGGGCGCCGTCGACGACCAGTCGCCGGACGGGGTCGGAATCGGGGCCGTCCAGGTTGAGCGAGGGCCCCCAGGCGTTCTCTCCGGAGAAGTAGGGACCGAAGCGCGGCAGGTAGGCGCCGGAGGGGCCGAGGTGGTTGTAGACCACGTCCAGCAGGACCGCGAGGCCCCGGCGGTGGCAGGCGTCGACGAACACCTTGAGCGCGTCGGGGCCGCCGTAGGGTTCGTGGACTGCGGCCCACAGGACGCCGTCGTAACCCCAGCCGTGGGTGCCGTCGAAGGCGTTGAGCGGCATCAGCTCCACGTGGGTGACACCGAGGTCGACCAGGTGGTCGAGGCGGTCGACGGCGGAGTCCAGGGTGCCCTCGGGGGTGAAGGTACCGACGTGGAGTTCGTAGACCACGCCTCCGGCGAGCGGGCGCCCGGTCCAGTCGCCGTCCGCCCAGGCGTGGGCGGCGTGGTCGTACACCCGGCTGGGTGCGTGCACCCCCTCGGGTTGGTGCAGGGAGCGCGGGTCGGGCAGGGGCTGGGGATCCTCGTCGAGGAGGTAGGCGTAGTCCGAGCCCGGTCCGGCGCCCGCCACCCGGGCGTGCCACCAGCCGTCGGGGGCGCGTTCCATGGGGTGGTCGGTCCCGTCGACGCGGACCCGTACGCGGCGGGCCCGGGGAGCCCACACGGAGAAGTCCCCGCGGACCCCCCGGCCGGGTGAGCTGGACAGGGTCGATTCCATCGCCAATTCGTTCACGCGGGGTGGCCTACCCCGGGTGCACCGGGACCGAACCTTGCGTCACCGCACCCCTTCA
Source organism: Nocardiopsis metallicus (assembly GCF_014201115.1). Taxonomy (GTDB): domain Bacteria; phylum Actinomycetota; class Actinomycetes; order Streptosporangiales; family Streptosporangiaceae; genus Nocardiopsis; species Nocardiopsis metallicus. The sequence continues at coordinate 1,455,731 of NZ_JACHDO010000001.1, read as the reverse complement.
GCGGCCCGCGGGATCGCCTCCCGTCACTCAAGAGAGCGGGCCGTCGCTGAACTTGGAGCAGCAGGTAGCCAGTCGGCGTGGTGCCTCGTTGCTGACCGCGCAGGAGACGACTAGCTGGTCTTCGTGGCTGACGCCGCGGGGTGCCGACAGAGCCTGCAGGCTCGGGTATGGACGAGGCAGGGGTGGAAGACCTGGTCCCACTTCGGCCCCGCCCTGGACTTACCGGCAGGGCGACCTTGCTGGCCCCTGATCTGCTAAGGCTGTGGCCTGGGGTTTTGTGGCGCACTCGGCAGGATTCGAAGCTGCGACCGTCGGATTAGAAGCGGCGCCCGGGTTCCGCCACGTGTCACTTCGTGCCGTTGTGTCCCGCACCATCCGAATCAGGATGCCGCCCTGTGCCACGTCGTGCCGCCCGGTGACGTCCCGGTGCAAAACTGCGGAGCACCAACGGAGCACACACGGGTGTTGACGGCGTCCGATGACACCTCGCAAGGTACCCGTGAATTGTTCCCGCTGGTGCGCGAGAGCGTGGTTCCTTCCTGTACCACCGACTGATGTACCCACCGTGGTCTTGTGCCAGGGTTCTCGGTTATGAGCGCACCCCCTGACCCCGCCGAACCGTCCTTGGCCGCGTTGGGCGCCCTGCTGGGCCGCTCCCTGCACCAGATCGCCGACGCCGCCCGCGACGCACGCACCTTCGACCGGGAAACCATCAGAGCCCTCTGCGACGCCTGGGACAACACCACCTTCCCCCTGCTGCGTGCCGCGACCGGCCGAACCCCTCGCGCGCGGGAACGACGTGCCCGAGCGGCCCTGGCGTGGATGGCGCGTCTGGGGCCGACCTGTTGGGACTGGATGGCGGAGCAGGGCGCGATCGCCGGCCGACGGGCCGCCGCTGGCTCTGGACGACCGCACCCTCAACACGCTCCAACGGGGTATGCACTGTCTGGGCGAGCGCGGGTTCGCACTGCTCACCCAGCGGTGGCGGCTGCTACAGCACATCACCACCAGCCCCAGCAAGATCGGGGACATCGCCAGAGCCGCCCTCGTCCTCACGCACTTCGAACACGGGCGCCTGACATGAAACTCGCTGGGATTACCTCATCAGGGTCTCTCGACCTTCTTGGGCAGCGGACGCGTACGCACACATGAGCCTCACCTAACGGGACACCTGCTGTGTTCTTCGAGTCGAGAGGTTGCTGCTCCTCGAGGAGATGTCCAACTGGCATCGAGTGCCCTCCTGTGACACGGAACGTTCACAAACCCAGTACCGCCATGGCGATCATGAAGTAGAGGATCAGTCCGGTCGCGTCGATGAGTGTGGTGATCAGGGGGGCGGAGACCACGGCCGGGTCGATCCCCACCCGCTGGGCCAGCATGGGGAGCAGGCCTCCGACGAAGGAGGCCCACAGACAGATCACCGCGATCGTGGAAGCGATGATGGTGGCGAACTGCACATCGAAGAACAGCCACACGGCTGGGAAAGCGACCACCGCCAGCATCAGGCCCAGCATGAACCCAACCCTGGCCTCACGCCACACGACCGTGGGCAGGTCCCGGAAACGCACCTCGCCCACCGACATCGCACGGATGACGACCGTGGCGGCCTGGGACCCGGAGTTCCCCCCAGTGTCGATCAGCAACGGAATGAACAGGGCCAGCGCCACCACCGATTCCAGGGTGCCCTCGAAAGCGGCCAGCACGTTGACCGTCAGCACGGCCGCAACGCCCAGCAACAGCAACCACACGGCCCGCTTGCGTGCCAGATGGAAGGCACTGGAGCCCAGGTAGGGGCGCCCCAGAGGTTCGGAACCACCCGTACGGGCGAGGTCCTCGGTCATCTCCTCATCCAGTACCCGCATCGCGTCGTCGACCGTGATGACGCCGAGCAGACGGTCCTCGGCGTCGACCACCGGCAGCTCCACCAGATCGGCGGTACGCATCAGGCGTGCCGCTTCTTCCTGGTCGGTGCCAGCCGTCACCGAGTACACCTCCCCGCCCACCAGGTCACCGATACGGGTGGAGGAGGGCGCGGAGACCAGATGACGCAGGTCCACCATGCCCTTCAAACGACGCTGGTCGTCGGTGACCGGCAGGACGTGCAACACGGCCGGATCCACGTCGGCGCGACGGACCTTGGACAACGCGTCAGCGGCGGTCATGGACGAGCGCACGCTCACGAAGGAGGGCGTCATCACGCGCCCCGCCGATTCGGTCGGGTAGCCGAGCAGTGACGCGGTGGCCTCACGTTCACTGGGGCTCAGCCCGGCCTGGATCCGCGTGACGACGGTGGCGGGCATCTCGTCGAACAGGCGAACCCGGTCATCCGGCTCCATCTCCTCGACGAGTGACCTCACCTGGGCATCGCGCAGCCCATCCAACAGCTCCTGCTGGTAGAGGGGCTCCAGCGCCTCGAAGACCGCCAGGGCACGGTCCTTCGCCAAGAGCCGGAAGGCGATAGCCCGTTCAGCCGGGGGGACCCTGGTCAGCCCCTCGGCGATGTCGAGTGTGCCGTGCTCGCCGAGCCAGTTCCTGAGCGCTCCCAGGTCCTTGTCCCGGGTCAGCTCTCGCAGTCCGTCCACGGTTGCTCTCCTCCGTCGTCGCGGCGGCGGCCATCTTGACAGGAGCGCCAGTTGAGGGCGAATCCCCTGTAAGGGTGCCCGGCTGCCGACCCGGAAACCACACCTCGGTCGAGTGCGCTCGATTCGTTCTGGTGCTGGAGGGCTTGCCTTGGTTTGGCACGGGTGTACCGCTCCGCTCACCGGTGGCTTGGAAACGCTGCGAACGGGAGAAGGGAAAGTCGAGGCGCGGCTCCTACTGTTTGTGTGGTGCGGACTGATGGTGCTCTGGTGGGCTGCTGCAGGACACACTCTGTTCGCGGGACGAGGTCAGGCCCCGGTAAAGCACTCCGGGAGGTCGCCCCACCGGCACTCACCTTGTACTGGGGAGCACACGAGGAGCACACAAGCCCCGAAAACGCCGTGAGGGCCTCTCCCGAGGCCCTCACGCACCCGATCTGAACTGGGGTTTTGTGGCGCACCCGGCAGGATTCGAACCTGCGACCGTCGGATTAGAAGTCCGATGTCTCATCTTCCCTGACAGGGCGCAGAACACGCCCTCCTCCCCTACCTAGCCCGGTAGGTCTGGAGGCGGACGGAGGCGGTGACGGCGACTGGGTCGGGAAGTTCCCCGATGCGGTTGCGCAGTTCCCCCGGCGTGACGTGGCGGGCGCTGGGGCCCATGCCCACCACGGTCAGGACGTCCTCGTGCGCGAGTTCCATGGTGAAGCGCAGGTCCCGGCCCGACTCCAGGGCGAAGTGGTCCTTGAGCCCCTCGGCCAGGCGCTCGTCCTTGCGGGGGTCCACGTCCAGCAGGCCCAGCGCCTCGCGGGGTTCGGCGAGGTGGTCGGCGGCCGGGGTGACGACCAGCAGGACGCCCCCGGCTTTGAGGACGCGGTGGAACTCGGCGGCGTTGCGCGGGGCGAAGACGTTGAGCAGCGCGTCGGCGGTGTCGTCGGCCAGGGGCAGGCGGCGCCAGGAGTCGGCGGTGACGGCTCCGCTGCGGGGATGGGCCCTGGCGGCCTTGCGGGCGGCGAACTTGGAGACGTCGGTGGTGAGGCCGACCGCCTCGGGGATCCGGTCCAGGACCTGGTTCAGGTAGTGGCCGGTGCCGCCGCCCACGTCGACGATGACGCCCCCGTTCGCGAACCCGGCCGCGCCCCCGGCCGCGAGCTGCTCCGCCAGGGCCAGGCCGATGGGGTCGTAGTGCCCCTCGGCCTGGAAGCGCAGGCGGGCGGCGACCATGTCCTTGCTGTCCCCGGCCCCGGGCGGGGTCGCCCCGGTGAGCAGGCCCGCGTAGCCCTCGCGGGCGATGTTGAAGCTGTGCCCGCTCGCGCAGGAGAGCCCGCGCGGCCCCTGTATCAGGGGGTTCCCGCAGACAGGACAGGTCAGGGCGGCCGCGACGGAGGCGGGCATACGCAGCTCGGGGCCGCTGTGGGTACCGGTACGGGTGTTCGTCATGATCGCGGTCAGCCTACCGGCGCCCACCCGCACCGCTCACCGGCACCGACCCCGGTACTCACCTCCTGACCAGGACCGCCACCGGGTAGCGGTCGAGCAGCTCGGCCAGATGGGCGGTGACCAGGCCGTCCATGCGCTCAGGCGCCAGGGTGCGGCCGGTGAGGCGGTCGGTCCACTCCCCCGGCGGCAGCGGCAGTACCGTCTCACCCCAGCCGCCCGCGTCGGCCAGGGTCACCGGCAGCCGGGTGGCCACCACCGCCAGCGCGGGTTCGCGCGAACCCCGGGCGGTGCGGGCGAAGGCCAGGGCGTGTTCGGCGCCGGCCCCCTCGGCGGCCAGCGGCAGGTAGCCGCTGGGGCGCAGTTCGGCGCGGGCGCGCAGGCAGGTGCGGACCAGGTGGAGTTTGGCGGCTCCGCTGGCGTCCACCGGCGGGCGCCAGCCCCGCTCGATCCGGTCCAGGAGTTCGGCGCGCCTGCCGTGGTCGACCGGCCTGCGGTTGTCCGGGTCGACCAGGGACAGGTCCCACAGTTCGGTGCCCTGGTAGACGTCGGGCACGCCCGGGCCCAGCAGTTGGACGGCCTTCTGGCCCAGGGAGTTGCTCCACCCCGGCCGGTCCAGGGACTCGGCCACCGCCCTGATCTCGGCGTACAGGTCGGCGTCGGCGCGCAGCTGTCCGGGCCAGGCGCGGATACGGTCCTCGAAGTCGGGGTCCTGTGCGGTCCAGGAGGTGCCCAGGCGGGCCTCCCTGGCGGCTTTGAGCAGGTACTCCACCAGGCGCTCGTCGCTGATCGGCCAGGCGCCCAGGAGGGTCTGCCAGCCGAGCAGGTCCAGTGACGGTTCGGGCAGCGGGACCCGTGCGCTCCAGCGGCGCACGGCATCGGCGAAGTCTCCGGGGATCTCGGAGAGCACCGCCAGGCGGGCGCGCACGTCCTCGGAGCGTTTGGTGTCGTGGGTGGACAGCGCGGTCATGGTGTGCGGTTCGGCCGCCTCGCGGTGCAGGTTGGCCTCGTGGAAGGCGGACACGCCCACCCCGAACTCCGCGGGGTCGCCGCCCACCTCGTTGAGCGCCGTGTAGCGGGTGTTGCGGTAGAAGGCGGTGTTCTCGGTACCCATGGCCACGACCATGCCGCTGGTCTGCTGGACGCGGCGGGCGAGTTCGCCGTGCGGGTCCTCGCGGACGGTGCGGTCGAGGGTCTTGAGGGTCGCCTCCAGGTCGGGGCGGCGTTCGGCGGCGGTGCGCACCGCGCGCGCCCAGGCGGGTTCGGCCTCGGGCAGGTAGGACCGGTAGACGTCGAAGGAGGCGAGGAGTTCGGCCACGGCCTCCTCGGTGTGCTCCGATGCGGGCAGCAGCGCGGCGATCCGGCGCACCTCGGCGCGCAGCAGTTCGTTGGCGGCGTGTGAGCGGGCCTGGTGGTCGACGGCGGCGATGTCGGTGGGCACTCCGTGTTCGCGGGCCAGGGCGGTCAGGACGGGTTCGGCGTCGGGGTCGACGAAGACCCCGCAGACGGTGCGCAGGGCGTCGTAGCCGGTGGTTCCGGCGACCGGCCAGGAGGCGGGCAGGGTCTCGCCGGGGGCGAGGATCTTCTCGACCACGATCCATCCGGGGAAGCGTTCGGCGAGGCGGCGCAGGTAGCCGCCGGGGTCGCTGAGTCCGTCGACGTGGTCCACCCGCAGCCCGTCGGCGCGGCCCTCCTCGGCCCAGCGCAGGATCTCGGCGTGGGCGGCGTCGAAGACCCCGGGCTCCTCGACCCGTACGGCGGCGAGGTGGTCGACGTCGAAGAAGCGGCGGTAGTTGAGTTGGCTGTCGCCGCGCCGCCAGGAGACCAGCCGGTAGTGCTGGCGTTCGTGCACCTGGGCCGCGCTGTCGCCGGGGGTGAAGGTGCCCGGGGCCAGGGGGAAGCGTTTGTCGAAGTAGACCAGGTGGCCGTCGGCTAGGGTGAGCTCGCCCAGGGCCGCGCGTCCGTCGTCGCCGTCGTCGCCCAGGACCGGCACCAGGACGGGTCCGGAGTCGAAGTCCACGTCGAAGCAGCGCGCGTAGACGGAGTCGCGGCCGTGTTCGAGGACGTCCCACCACCAGGGGTTGGCGTCGGGGCGGGCCACGGACATGTGGTTGGGCACGATGTCGACGACCACCCCCATGCCGAGGGCGTGCGCGCGTGCGGCGAGGTCGGCGTGGGCCCGTTCCCCGCCCAGCGCCTCGGAGACCCGTGTGGGATCGGCCACGTCGTAGCCGTGGTCGGAGCCCGGGGTCGCGGTGAGGATCGGTGACAGGTACACGGCACCCACCCCCAGCCGGTGCAGGTGGTCGAGCAGATCGGCCGCCTCGGCCAAGCCGAAACCGGGTCGTAGCTGCAGCCGGTAGGTCGACGTGGGCGGCTGGGGGCCGTTCGCGGAGATAGTGTGCGCACTCATCACGCAGGGTCCGTGCCCGCCGGTTCGGCGTGTCATGCATGGGCCGGGCCACTCGTGCGCGACCGTCTCCGACCCGCCGCCGGCCGACCCTCCCGGCAACCTTCACCGGCGGAAAACTCCTCGTTCACCTGCTGTCCACCTGACGTCCCCCGGTGCGCCACGGACGCGTCCGGTTCCGCACACACCCGCGTTGGGGAAGGTCGTCCGGTAATGGTTAAATTCTTCGGCGGTGTTCCATTACCAGCGACAACGCGCCGGAAACAGGTGGCGAGCGCCGAAGACAATGAGGACCACCGACACCGACGAAGGGGATAGAAGCAGCGTGCTCCCGTCCAACAAGCACACCCGCACCAAGGACCGCTCGAGCGCCTACCGGGGTGCGGCCTCGGCCGCGCTGGCCGGGCTTCTGCTGGCGACCACGGCCTGTGGCAGCGACGACGCCGTCCAGGGCTCGGGCCCGGCCGTCCCCGACGACCTGGAGTGCTTCTCGGGCAGCCTGCACGGCTCCGGGTCCAGCGCGCAGGAGAACGCGATGACGACGTGGATCGCGGGCTACCAGTCGGCCTGCGATGACGCGCGCATCTACTACGACTCGATCGGTTCGGGCGGTGGCCGCAACCAGTTCATCGACGGTGCGGTGACCTTCGCCGGAACCGACGCGGCGATGGATCCCGAGGAGAACGCCGACGCCCTGGCGCGTTGCGACGGCTCCGACACCATCAACCTGCCCGCCTACATCGTGGCGATCGCGGTGGTGTTCAACCTGGAGGGCGTCGAGCAGCTCAACCTGCGCCCGGACACCCTGGCGCGGATCTTCGGCCAGGACATCACCCGCTGGGACGATCCGGAGATCGCCGAGGACAACCCCGAACTGGACCTGCCGGACCTGGCGATCACACCGGTCAACCGGGCCGACGACTCCGGCACGACGAAGAACTTCACCCAGTACCTGGCCGAGGCCGCCCCCGACTCCTGGCCGCACGAGTCCGACGGGCAGTGGCCGATCACCCCGCGTGAGTCCGCGCAGGGCAACAGCGGTATCGCCGACACGGTCTCGCGGGCCGAGGGCGCCATCGGATACGTGGAGATGTCCCACCTGCACGGTCTGTCGACCGCGAGCATCGGCGTGGGCGGGGAGTTCGTCGACATCTCCCCCGAAGCGGCCGCCAGGGTCGTGGCAGACTCCCCGCGCCGCGAGGAGAACACCAACGAGTTCGACCTGGCCCTGGAGCTGGACTACGGCACCACCGAGCCGGGCAGCTACCCGATGGTGCTGGTCAGCTACGAGACGGTGTGCCTGGACTACCCGGAGGAGAAGGAGGCCGAGCGGGTCAAGGCGTTCCTGAAGTACGTGGTGAGCGAGGAGGGCCAGGCCGAGGTCTCCGAGGAGACCGACTCGACCCCGGTCAACGACGCCCTGCGCGCCGAGCTGCTGGCCTCCATCGAGGCGATCGGTTCCTGATGCGGCTCCGGCGGGGGTGAATCACCCGCCGGAGGCAGGATCTTCGGGCGCGTCACAGCGGTGGCGCGCCCGTTTCACGCTTGCGATCGAGTACCTTACGCACTGACCGCGTCGCGCTCGGTGCTGTTCTCCCGGCGCGTGCCGTGCTGCGTGGCGGGGTCCGCCCGCAGTGGTCGGTGTCTTCCGTTGCTGGGTCTGTCGTCTAACATCGGCATCCCGAACATTTCTGCCCGGAAGGTCCGTGCTGGTGTCACCACAACCTCGGTTGGGTGCCCCGAGGACGGTCTCCCGCTTCCTTCCGCTTGCGCGGTGTCGCACCACCAGCCCGCCCCACCCCGGTCTTACGACCAGGGCGGGTGGTGCGGGTCCTACGGTCGGCTCCACGGGGTTTCGGAGCTCGCGCTCCCCGGTCTCCGGCCACTCCGGTACCGGTATTACTCATGCTCTGCGCCAGTTGGGCGAGGTTGCGTGCGGCGTTGACGTCCCGGTCCAACACCAGGGGACACGCGTCGCAGTCGAACCCCCGGACGTGCAGGCCCAGCTTGGCTTTCACCGCGCCGCACCCCGAGCAGGTCTTACTGCTGGCGAACCACCGGTCCGCCACGATCAAACACCCACCACCCCAGCGGGACTTGTAGTCCAGCTGACGGCGGATCTGGCCGAAACCGGCGTCGGCGATATGTTGGGCCAGACGCCGGTTCCTGACCATCCCGGCCACGTTCAGATCCTCCACCGCCACCGTCCCGTACTCCCGGGCCAGGCTGGTGGTGAGCTGGTGGAGGGCGTCCTCGCGTAGGTTCGCCCTCCAACCGGATGGCCCCGGTGGTGAACCGGCAGGCCAGCAGGGAGCGATGCTTGGGCTTACGGCGCGGCTTGCCCATCCGGGGCCCTGGCGTTCGCCCCGTTTGGACTGGGTGTAGGCGTCGAACGCCGCGGCCGCGCTGGCCAGGCCGGTGTTGTAGGCCACCTTGGAGTGCTCCGCCCACCACCCGGCGAACCTGGGGTCGGTGTGCTTGGTCGCGTTGAACGCCTTGCGCGGGCTCGGCAGCGACCACGAACGCCAGGGGGGTGAGGTCGTCCTCGGCGATGCCGTAGGAGGCCTCGGCCCTGCGCTGCTCCCAAGAGGCGAGCACGTGGGAGATAGCCCAGGCATAGGCCGCCCGAGCAGCCCCGCAGTGCGAGCGCGACCGCTGCTCGGTTCGGGCTCCGGGGTCCAGAGCGAACACGAACGCCTGGACCACGTGCCCGGGGCGGGGCTCGAACCCTCGCCTGACCCGCTTCTTCTGCTTCTTCTCAGGTTCTGGCTGCTGCTCGGGGTGCGGTTCGATGGTCGTGTTCACAGGGTTCACCCCCTCCCCGACACTGGTCGCTCAGGTGTTCGAGATCAAACGCTGGCGGGCCGGTCGGGGGCGTGCGCGCCGAATACGACAACCCGCCGACCTTTTCTCCCCGGGCCGAGGGCCCAGGTCTCCACCCTTGGTCTCGGCGGGCACGCACGGCGGTGATCCGCGATGATCAGGAGTAGATGTTCGTCGATGAACCACGGAACAGCTCACAACCCCCACCTGCCCGTCAGCGGTCGGACCCCCAGGTCCGGCTCTGCCCGTCCGCCTCGTCGGGCATCTCCCGCCCGCAGGCCCGGCAGGCGCGGTGCCACAGTGAACGCAGCCGGGCGCGCAGTCCCCGCCGCCGCGGCCGTGCCTCCTGATCGGCACTTTCGTCAGCGCCTTCGACAGAGCCCCGCGTGAAACCGTTCTCCTCGGATCGGGCGCCCTCGTGCCGGACACCCTCGGTGCCCGGCACGGCCCGTTCAGAGTTCTCCGACCTGAGTGCCGCGCGGGGCGGAGGCGGGACCGAACGGTGCAGGGTGAGGTCGATGAGCGTGCCCTCGCCACCGTGGATCCGGTAGCGGCCGTGCAGCTCGGCGACCACGTCGGCCAGGTCCTCCTCGTCCCCGCACACCCGCATGGCGCGGGCCAGGGCACGGGTGCGCCACAGCCGGACCCCGGCGTCGCGGGTGGGCGAGGCCGCGAGGAAGAGTTCGGTGAGCCCGGCCCGGGCGCGTTCGGCGCTGGCCAGCAGGCGGGACAGGGCCAGTTCGCCCACCCCCCAGGCGACCGGGACCTGGAGGAGGAAGGGTGAGGGGAAGCCGGTCCTGGGCGCGGCGGAGGCGAAGGAGATTCGGGGTTCGCGCAGGTAGTTGGCCTGAACCAGGCGCAGGTCGAGCTTCGGTCCCTCGCATCCCCCGGCGGCCGCCTCGACGCCCTCCCAGTCGGCGACCAGGGTCACGGTCAGATCGGTCTCGGTTCCGCCCAACAGCCGATCCACACAGCCGCGGACCAAGTTGTAGGGAGCTCCGGACACGTCCACCACGGCGTGCACCAGCGGGGTGCGACGGCGCGGTTCGGGGACCCGTTCGCGATAGGCGTGCGGGTGCGGCATGAGTTCGGCCAGGACCTCGGTACGGAAGCGTTCCGAGGGTAGGCGGGTGCGGGCGGTCGAGGCCGGGCCCACGTGCCAGGCGGTGGCGGCGCGCTCGGGGACCATGACGGCCCCGGCCTGCCAGAGCCGGTAGCCGAACTCGGTGTCCTGCCCCAGGTCCAGGTCGGGGTCCACACCCCCGGCGGCCTCGTAGAGGCTGCGCCGCACGGCGGCCGCGGCACCCAGGTAGGCGTGGAAGCCGAGGTGGTCGGCGTCGCGCAGGTAGTCGCTCTGGGCGAGGAGGCGCTCGATCCAGTTGTGGCGCCCTCCGGTGTCCAGGTCGCGGTACAGGTCGCCGGAGCGGGCAGCGGCCAGGAGCTCCTCGGGCCCTCGGGGTTCGGTGGCGGAGAAGCGGACGCGGCCGAGGGTGACGCACTCGGCGTGGACGTGGTGCCAGCGGGCCTGGGCCTCGACGAACTCGGGGCAGGCGATCATGTCGGCGTCCATCCACATCAGGATGTCGCCGGTACTGGAGTGCGCGCCGTAGGCGCGGGCGTATCCGGCGCCCCAGCCGCCGTCGGGCGCACTGACCACTCGGCAGCGCCGTGGTCGGTGTTCGGGGAGTGTCAGGGCGGGCACGGAGTGGTCGTCGACGACCACGACCTCGAAGAGCTGCTCGGGGTAGGTCTGGGCGGACAGCGAGGCCAGGGCCAGGTTCAGCCGGTCCTGGCCGCCGCGGGCGGGGATGATGACGCTGACGCTGAGCTCCGGCGTCCAGCGTCCGGTGGCGGGGGGTGTCAGCGCGCTCCAGTCGTTGCGGAAGACGCGGGCGGTGACCCGTTCCACCCGGCCACGGTGCGACACCCCGTCAACATGAGACCCTACGTGCTTATTCAGTGACACAGAGTCACTATAGCGATGTTTCCCCACAGAGAGTGAGTTCCGCCCCGCTGGATCCGCGTGGCGCGCCCGAAGCCTCGTCACCGCGACGCCCTACAGGAGCGCCGGGCCAGCAGGGCCAACCCGGCGGCGGCAGCCGACATCACCGCCCCCAGGACCGCCCAGCCCGCGATACCGGCGAACAGGATCAGGGGCAGTACCAGCGCCGAGCCCAGGATGCGCGCCAGGGCACCCGCCATGCCGAACACCGACTGGTACCGGCCCTGGAGCTCGACCGGCGCCTCGCGCAGCGCCAGGTGCCAGGCGGGCGGGCCGACCGCGACCTCACCCAGGGTGAGCAGGACGATGCCCGCCAGTACGACGGCCGCCGCCGCGCCCGGGCCACCGAGTGCCCCGGCACCGAACATCACGCAGGCCACCGGCAGGACCGCAGCGGCCACCCAGGCCGAACGGGCCGCCGAGGCGTCCGAGTCCACCCGTGCCGACCACGGCCGTTGCGCCAGGAGCACCAGAACGGTGTTGAGCCCCAGCGCCACCGCCACCACCCAGATCGGGACCTGGGTGCGGGTGGCCAGCCAGAGCAGCAGCACCACGGACAGCACGGGCATGCTCAACTGCAGAAGCGAGGTCAGCGCGGTGACGGCGACCAGGCGACCGTCGGCCAGCGCGGCCAGCACCCGCCGGTCTCGGGCTTGGCCACCGCGCCGGTCGAGCTCGCTGGGCAGCCCGGCCAGAAGCACAGCACAGCCGAACGCCACCAGCGCGCCCGCACCGTACAGGGCCAGATAGCCCGCCCGCACGTCCAGCGCCATCACCAGGGCGCCGACCACCGTGCCCGCGCCCATCCCGGCGTTGAGCAGCGTGTGCATGAGCGCCCGGGCGGCCACCCTGCGCTCGGGGGCCGCCTGCGCCGCGACCAGGGCGTGCCGGGCCGCGCCGAGCCCGGTCTGGGCCACCACGAAACCCACGGCGCCCACCGCGTACGGCCAAGGCCCGTCCGCGCCCAGGTAGACGAGGAGGAAGACGTGTGCGCCGAGGCCGCCGGACGCGGTCTGGCCGTGGAGGGGATCTCCGCCTTTCGGGAAGGCGTCGGCGACGACAGGGCTGCGCTGGTCATCGGGTACGGAGCGCCTAGACCGCATCTGTTTCGGACAGCGCTACGGGCGGCCGTGGACTCCGTGGCCGCCCGTATCTCCTGAAAACCCTGCCTCCTGCACATCCGGGCAGCGGTCAGCGGCCGGAGGACTCCGAATCGAGCATCCGGACGCCGAGGAAGACGACCCCGACGACCAGGGCGATCATGACGACCCACACCAGCAGGCCGATGATCACCGACAGCAGCCAGAAGAGGGCGATAACGGCCGCGACACCCGCAGCGACCCTGAGCAGAAGACGTCCCATGCGCCGAAGAATACGCGGCCTTCTCCACTGGTGGAACCCCGGCCCGCACTCCACGCACCGGATGCGGGCCGGGGGCAGATGACCCGGGTCGGTTAGCCCGGGCGGACCGCGCTGGTGAAGACACCGTCCCAGTACGCGGCCAGGTTGACCTCTTCCAGCGGCTTCGACGGGTTCGAGCCGTGGATCATGTTGCCGTTGCCGGAGTAGATGCCCACGTGGCTCGGGGCCGAGACACTGTAGAAGAACAGCAGGTCGCCGGGCTGGAGCTGGTCGCGCGAGACCGGGGTCCCCGCGTTGACCTGGTCGTAGGTGGTGCGCGGCAGGCTCACCCCGGCCTGGGCCCAGGCGGCCTGGGTCAGGCCGGAGCAGTCGTAGCCGTTCGGGCCGGTGCCGCCCCACACATAGGGCTTGCCGATCTGGGCGCGGGCGAAGTCCAGGACGGCCTGGACGTTACCGGAGACGGCCGCGGTGCCGCCGGAGGAGGCGCCGGCACCGGCCGCGCCGTTGTCGTCGGCGGCCTCGGTGGCCTCCCCCGCGGTGGGGTCGACCCCGCCCAGGCTCTCCAGGACCTCGGCCTGCTCCTCCAGGGCGGTCTCGCTCCGGGTCACGGCCGCTTCGGCTGCCTCCAGGGACTCGGCCGCGGCCTGCTCGGTGGCCTCGGCGGCGCTGTGGAGCTGCTCGGTGTGGTCGACCTCGGTCACGTAGTCGGCCAGGGTCGTCTGCTGGCCCTCGGAGATGAAGTCGAGGTCGGCGATGTTCTGCAGTGCGCTGTCGGCGTCACCGCCGAACAGGACGTCCATCGGGTTGTGGGTGGCACCGGTGTAGGCGCCCTGCACGATCACCGAGATCTGGCCGGACTTGGCTTCCAGTTCCTGCTGGGCCTGCTCCAGCTGCTCCTGGAGGTCTTCCAGCTCGGCCTCGGCCGCCGCGTGGTCCTCCTGGGCCTCGTTGTAGACCGCGTTCAGCTCCGAAAGCTCCTCCTGGAGCTCCTCGTAGCGCTCACGGGCCTCCGACTCGGTCGGGTCGGCCAGCGCCACACCGGAGGACAGCATCACGGCGCCGAGGGCGACGAAGCCGACCGTGGTCATACGACGCGTGGGTTCGGGGTTGCGAGTCAAAGCACCGACTGCCTTTCTCCCACACCCGTTTACCGGCACTTGGGCATCCCGAAGGCACACCGAGGGACGGCGCGGGGATGCGCGGCGAGGGGGATCCGGCGGCGACGAGAAGGGTCGCGAGAAGACACCGGGCGTTGTGACGGCCTCTGCTCATGGGAAAAGGACAGCTGTTGAGCAGAGTGCAACGGCAAGCCGGACGCTGTCACCCTGGTGGCGACGAACTGGGGCGTTCCGACCTGGGGGAACACTAATTCATCCCTTGGACCGCACGCGACCCTTTCGTTACTTCCCGGTGGGCAACCCGCCCGCCGCGCGCGGAGCGCGTCACGCCCGGGAAACCCGCCGTGGGCGCGGGTGGCGAATGTTCGTTCCCGACCAGATGGCACCAAAACCACACCAAGCACCGACTTGACCGTGATGCGTATCACATCAAAGGAGGGAAGGGGCCGGGCAGCGATGGCCCCGGCCCCTCGGCCTCACCGACCCGAGGTCACAGGTAGCGGGCCCACCAGTCCAGAACCGCCTCGAACCGGGCCACCCGGTGGCTGGGCAGGCCCGAACGCGACAGCTCGTGCCCCTCACCCGGGAACAGCAGCATCTCGGTCTCGTGCCCGCGCCGCTTGAGCGCCACGTACTGGCGCTGTGCCTGTTCCAGCGGGCAGCGCCAGTCCTGTTCGGAGTGGATGATCAGGAACGGCTTGTCGATCTGGTCCGCATAGGTGAGCGGGCTCTCCTTGGCCCAGTTCTGCGGCGGACCGTACAACGGCTCCGGGAAGAAGAAGCCGATGTCGGACGCCCCGTGGAAGCTCTCGATCGCGTTGACCGCGCGCTCGCTGATGGCCGCGCGGAAGCGCTCACCGTGGTGGGCGGCGATCCACGAGGTCATGAACCCGCCGTGCGAGCCGCCCATGACACCCACCCGGGAGGCGTCCAGACGGTCGTCCTCGAGCGCCTTGTCCAGGAAGGCCAGGACGTCGACGGAGGTGACCGCGCCCACAGAACCGATGACCGCCCGCCCGTGCTCCTGCCCGTAGCCCGACGAACCGCGAGGGTTGCAGTAGAGGACCGCGTACCCGGCCGCCGCGTAGACCTGGGTCTCGTCGAAGAGCTGCCAGCCGTACTGGGCGAAGGGGCCGCCGTGGATCATGAGCACCACCGGGTGCGGGCCCTCGCCCTCGGGCACCACCAGCCAGCCGTGGACCTCGTTGCCGTCCGCGGTGCGGGTGGTCAGCTCGGTCGGCGTCAGCGGGCTCAGCGCCTCATCGGCGAAGGAGGTCAGCGCACGGGTACCGTCCTCGGTGATCACGTACAGCTCACCGCTGTCGTGCACCCCGCTGGCCACCGCGACGGTGACACCGCCCGCGTGGTCGAAGCCCTGGACCTCCACATGGCCGCCCAGCAGGGTGGTGCGCACCCCACCGGGGCTGATCAGGTACAGCTCGACCGCGCCCCGGTTCTCACCCGCGACCAGCACGCCCCGCGCTGTCGACTGCGGGCCTACTCCCAG
Source organism: Nocardiopsis metallicus (assembly GCF_014201115.1). GTDB lineage: Bacteria > Actinomycetota > Actinomycetes > Streptosporangiales > Streptosporangiaceae > Nocardiopsis > Nocardiopsis metallicus. Next base: position 1,440,493 of record NZ_JACHDO010000001.1, on the reverse strand, counting down.
CCGGGGGTCCTCGGTGGCGGTCATGCGCCGGGGCTCCTCCGATCCGTCGAAGGGCACCGACCACAGACCGGTCACCCGGCCCGCGAAGTCGACGAGCTCCGGGCCCAGTTCGTCACCCAGGAAATACACGGTCGCGCCGTCCTCGGACAGGCTCACCGCCCCCACGGACAGCACGCCCCGGGTGATCCGGCGCGGCTCGGCCCCGGCCTCGGGGGCGCAGGCCCACACGTCACTGGCCAGGTCGGTGTCACGGCCCTCGTGCAGAGCCGCCTCGAACACCAGGGCGGTGCCGTCCGGAGTCCAGACCGGCCGACCGTGGTCGTAGTCCCCGTCGGTGACCTGGACCGGCTCCCCGGCCTCGCCCGACGGGTCGATGGGCGCGCTCACGAAGACGTGCTGGCGCCGGTCGTTGGTGAAGCCGAGGTTGTCGACCCGGTACTTCAGCGCGGTGATCCGGCGCGGCGGCTCCTGGTCCGGCGTGCCGTCCACATAACGCTTCTCCTCGGGGACCCGCGCGTTGTAGGCCAGGCGGGCGGAGTCGGGGCTCCAGCTGAAGGCGCCCGCCCCGAGGGGGTGGTCGGTGATCTTCCACGGCTCGCCGCCGTCGGCGGGCAGGACGTGGATCTGGGGGCGCTTGTCCTCGTCGGGGCGCAGGAACGCGATCCAGCGGCCGTCGGGCGAGTAGGCGGGCGCGTTGTCCCGGTCACCGCGGGTGAGCTTGCGGGGCTGTTCGGAGCCGTCGGTGGGCACACTCCACAGGGAGCCGAGGTAGGCGTCCTCCTCCAGGTCCGGCCGGGTCACGGCGAAGACCGCCCGGTCACCGTCGGGGGACAGTGACGGTGCGCTGATGCTGTGCAGGTGAGCGATGTCAGCGGGTTTCATACACGAGTGGCGGCCACGCGGTGGCGCGGTCCGCCGTCTCCTTCCCTTGGCTACGGAGGTGCCCCTGGCCGGAGTAGCCCCGGCGAGGGACATCACATCCGGACCCTATCGACGCCCGACCGGACGCATCTATACCTTTCAGACTTTTCGGGCACTACCAGGGGCGGTTCGGCACAGCGCGGCGGGGACGAACAGCACCCGCCCGGGAACCGTCATACTTCAGAGTGTGACTCACGCGTACCTTTCCTCCCCCGTGCCTGTCGCCCTCGCCCACCGGGGCGGGTGGCTCACCGACGACCAGGGCGTGCGCCGCACCGAGTTGGAGAACACGGCGGTGGCCTTCCAACACGCCGTCGACCTCGGCTACACGTACCTGGAGACGGACGTGCACGCCACCAGCGACGGCGTGCTCATGGCCTTCCACGACGACACCCTGGGCCGCACCACCGACCGGGACGGCGCCATCCGCGCGCTGCCCTACCGGGAGGTAGCCCGCGCCAGGGTCGCGGGCAAGGAACCGGTCCCCCTGCTGGAGGACCTGCTCGCCGCCTGGCCCGAGGCCCGCTTCAACATCGACCTCAAGGCCGACGGCGCCGTCCTGCCGCTGCTGGAGGTGCTCCGCCGCACCAACGCCTGGGACCGGGTGTGCGTGGGCTCCTTCGACCAGGACCGCCTGGACCGGGCCCGCCACCTGTACGGGCCCCGCGTGGCCACCTCCTGCGGCCCGGTGGACGTGGCCCGGCTCCGGTTGGCCTCGCTGTCGCCGATCCTGCGCCCCGCCGCCAGCCGCGCCCCCGTGTGCGCCCAGATCCCGCTGAGCCACAACGGTTTCCCGCTGCTCAGCCGGGACGTGATCCGCACCGCCCACCGGCTCGGCATGCAGGTCCACGTGTGGACCATCAACGAGACCGAGGTGATGGAGCGCCTGCTCGACGCGGGTGTGGACGGCATCGTCACCGACAACACCGCCGGCCTGCGCGAGGTGCTCCGCCGCCGCGGCCGCTGGAACCAGGGCGGGCGGCAGGGCAGGACCCCGGGCAGCACGAGAACCCCGAAGAACGGATAGCCCCCTCACATGGCCTCCACACCCTCTCCCCCGGTAGCGGACAACTCACCGTCGACCGATCCGCGGCAGCGCAGGCGCGAGCAGCGCGGCTGGTACACCTACGACTGGGCCAACCAGGTGTTCATCACCTCGGTGGTCACCGTGCTCATCGGCCCCTACCTGTCCGGGCTGGCCTGCGCCGAGGCCGGAGCGGGCGGTGACTGCACCCAGCCCGGCCTGGCGCTCTACCCGCTCGGGGTCGAGTGGTTCAGCGTGCACCCGAACTCGCTGCACCCCCTGGTGACCACGGTCGCCGGGCTCATCCTGCTGGTGATGCTGCCCGTCGTGGGGGCGCTGGCCGACCACACCCAGCACAAGAAGAGCTGGCTGCTCGCGCTCGCCACCCTGGGCTCGCTGTGCGTGAGCGCGATGTACTTCACCAGCGACTACCAGCTCGTGGTGCTGCTGTTCATCCTGGGCAACACCTTCTACGGCATGTCACTGGTGGTGTTCAACGCCTTCCTGCCGGAGATCGCCACCGCCGACGAACGCAACCGCGTGTCGGTGACCGGGTGGGCGATGGCCTACCTGGGGGGCGGACTCCTGCTGGCCGCGCACATGGGGCTGCTGGCCTCCACCGACGCCCTGGGCATCGACGAAGGCCACGCCGTACGCATCGCCTTCGCTTCGGTGGGCGTGTGGTGGCTGCTGTTCTCGATCGTCGGCATCCGCGTGCTGCGCAACCGCTACGGCAAACTCGCCGCCGAACCCGGACCGCCCAAGCTGGGCGCCTCGCTGAAGCAGTACTGGCGCACCCTGCGCGAGATGGGCAAGTACCGCAACACCCTGCTGTTCCTGATCGCGTTCGTGCTGTTCAACAACGGCATCCAGGCCGTCATCTACTTCGCGGGCAGCTTCGCCAGCCAGGACCTGGGCCTGTCCCTGGCGGTCCTGAGCGCCACCATCCTGCTCATCCAGTTCGTCGCCTTCGCGGGCGCGCTGCTGATGGGCTGGATCGGCCGCCGCTTCGGCACCAAGAACACCGTGCTCGCCAGCCTGGTCGTCTGGTGCGGGCTGGTCACCTGCGGCTACTACCTTCCGCCGGGCGACCCGGTGCTGTTCCTACTGCTGGGCGCGGGCATCGGCATGGTCCTGGGCGGCACCCAGTCGCTGGCCCGGGCACTGTACTCGCTGCTCATCCCGCGCGGCCGCGAAGCGGAGTACTTCAGCCTCTTCCAGCTGGCCGACCGGGGCTCGGTGCTGCTGGGCGCCGCCTCGATCACCCTGGTGGTCAACCTGACCGGCGGGTTCCGCACCGCGATCTTCTCCCTGGTGGTGTTCTTCGTCATCGGCGGGATCCTGCTGTGGCGCACCAACCTCAAGGAGGGGATCGAGGCGGTCGGCAACAAGGTGCCCGCCAACCTCTGATCCGCGCTCCGGTCCGGGATCCCCGCGCTCTCGCGCTCCCGACCCGCACGTGCGAAAACGTCGTCGGCCCCCGCGATACTTGGGGCCGACGACGTTCGCTTTTTCTCCACGGGAGGTGTGGTGCGGGTTCTGCACGGGGTGTGGTCCAGGGACACACTGGTGCTCTGGGGCGAGGGCGAACACGACGGTGAAGCCCTGGCGGGGGCGCACCCCTTCGCCGCAAGCCTTGCGGAGCTGCGCGGGGTAGCCGCCAAGGCCGGGATCGTGCCCGGATCCCCCGACGGCGCCGCGTCGGTGCTCGTCCTGCCCGGCACCGCGGCCTCCCCCGCGCCCTCCGACTCCACCGACACGGCGCCCGCCGTGCTCCGGCCCTGGCGGGTGCCGTCTCTGGCGCTGTCCGCGGCCCAGGCCGACACCCTGCTCACCGTGCTCGACGGCCTCCCCGTCACAGCGGGCCCCGCCCTGACCCACCTGCGGGCGGTACACGCCTTCGCCGAACGGCTCGTCCTGGCCGGGGGCGTCCTGCCCGACCTGGTCGGACAGCCGCCCCACGCCCGCTGGCGGCCCGCCCCGCTGGACACCGCCGAGTCCCACCTGGCGGCGCTCACCGAAACCCTGCCCGCCGCGGCCACCGCCCACCTGGATCCGCGCGAACGGGGCGATGCCGCCCGCGTCTGCGTGCTGGCCCCGCTGGAGCTGCTCACCGACGCCGCCGCCCGCCGTCTGGCCACCGCCCCGAAGCGGCACTCCCCCAGCGCCGGTGCCGACGCGGGCGACCCGGGCACGGCCCACGACCCCGAAACCACACCCGCCGCACGGCTGGCGGACGCGCTCACCGGGCAGCGCACCCGGGTGGACGACGGCACCGCCCAGGCGCTGCGCGGCCCCCTGCGCCAATGGCGCTCCCGGGTGCGCGGCGGCGGCCGGGCCCAGCTGCTGTTCGTACTGCGCGAGCCCGAACCCGAGAGTTCCCGGGGCGGCCCCCGTCCCTGGACCGTGGAGTTCTGGGTACGCTCCACCACCGACCCCGGTCTGCGCCTCCCCCTGGAACGGGTCTGGCTCGGCGAGGGCGCCGCCTGGCTGCCCGAGGACGTGGGCACCACCGCCCTGGCCGACCTGCGCCGCGCCGTACGCCACCTGCCCGCCCTCCGGCGGGCCCTGGGAGACCTGGCACCGGCCCGGCTCACCCTGGACACCGCGGGGGCACAAGCCTTCGTGGGCGGTGCCGCGGCCCGGCTGACCTCGGCGGGGTTCGGGGTGGTCCTGCCCGAGTGGAGCGGGCGCGGCGCCCTCGAACTGCGGATGACGGTGAAGGAGGAGCCGAAGAAGCGCGGGCGCGGCGGTGTCGGCCCCACCGACCTCGTGGACGTCTCCTTCGAAGCGCTGCTGCGCGGTCCCGGCTCCGGCGAGCCCCTGGCCGCCGAAGAGCTGGACGAGCTCGCCGAGCTGGCCCGGCTCAAGCGCTCCCTGGTGCGGGTGCGCGGCCGGTGGATGGAGATGGACCCCGAACGGGTCGAGGCCGCCCTGGAACTGATGCGCCGCAGCGGCGGCGGACGCGGGCGGATGCGCCGCGAGGAGGCGCTGCGCGCGGCGATCGGGGCCGCGCAGACCCCGCTGCCGGTGGCGGACGTGGTGGCGGACGGCCCGCTGGGCGCCCTGCTCGACGGCGGGGCCAAGGCCGGACCCCGCCCCATGGGCACCCCGCCCGGTTTCGAGGGGAAGCTGCGCCCCTACCAGGACCGGGGTTCGGCCTGGCTGCGGTTCCTGGGCGAGCTGGGGCTGGGCGCGGTGCTCGCCGACGACATGGGGCTCGGCAAGACCGTGCAGCTGCTGGCCCTGCTCACCGACGAACGCGCGCAGGCCCCCGCTCCCGGGCCCACCCTGCTGGTGTGCCCGGTCTCCCTGGTGGGCAACTGGCGGCGCGAGGCGGAGAAGTTCGCTCCGGGGCTGCGGGTGCACGTCCAGCACGGCCCGGACCGGCCGAGCGGCAACGACCTGGCCCGGATCGTGGGCGCCTGCGACCTGGTGGTCACCACCTACGGGGTGGTGGCCCGGGATGCGGACGAGCTCTCGGGGATGCCCTGGCACCGAGTGGTCTGCGACGAGGCCCAGGCGCTGAAGAACCACTCCACCCGGCAGGCACGGGCGGTGCGCTCGCTGCCCGCGGCGACCAGGATCGCGCTCACCGGCACCCCGGTGGAGAACAACCTGGGCGAGCTGTGGTCGGTGATGGAGTTCGCCAACCCCGGGCTGCTGGGCACGGCGGCCGACTTCCAGCGCGCGGTGGCCGACCGGGCCGAGGCCGAGGAGGGCGCGGGAGAGGGCACCGACCTGGTGCGTCGGCTGACCGGTCCGTTCGTGCTGCGCCGCCTCAAGACCGATCGCTCGATCATCGCGGACCTGCCGGAGAAGCAGGAGATGCGCACCTGGTGCACGCTCACCCCCGAGCAGGCCTCGCTGTACAAGGCGGTGGTGGACGACATGGCCGAGCGCATGGCCGAGGCGGACGAGAAGGAGCGCAAGGGGCTGGTGCTGGCGACCATGTCGCGGCTCAAGCAGATCTGCAACCATCCGGCCCAGTTCCTGGGAGACGGCTCGGTGCTGTCGGGCAGGTCCGGCAAGCTCGACCGGCTGGAGTCGATCCTGGGCGAGGCCGTGGCCGAGGGCGACAAGGCGCTGTGCTTCACGCAGTACGCGCGCTGGGGCGAGAGGCTGGCGCCCTACCTGCGTTCCAGGCTGGGAGTTCCGGTGCTGTGGCTGCACGGCGGCACGTCCCGGGCCGACCGCGAGCGGATGACCGATCACTTCCAGGCGGTGTCGGGTCCGGTGGTGTTCCTGCTGTCGTTGAAGGCGGCCGGGACCGGGCTGAACCTGACCGCGGCCAACCACGTCGTGCACGTGGACCGGTGGTGGAACCCGGCGGTGGAGAACCAGGCCACCGACCGCGCCTTCCGGATCGGACAGCGCCGGGACGTGCAGGTGCGCAAGCTGGTGTGTGTGGGCACGGTGGAGGAACGGGTCGACGAGATGATCGAACGCAAGAGCGCGCTGGCCGACGGCGCGGTGGCCACCGGGGAACAGTGGCTCGGCGCACTGTCGGTGGAGGATCTGCGCGAGGTGGTGCGGTTGGCGCCGGAGGCGGTGTCGGGATGAGCTGGTCGGAGCTGGTCGGCGAGGCCTTGGGCGGTCCCGGTGAGCGCCCGGGCGCCGCCGCCGTGGAACGGTTCTCGGTGCGGCCCGGCGAGGTGCTCGCCCGGGTGCGGGGGCACGAGGTGAGCCTGATCCGCGCGGTGTGGGCCGACGAGGAGTGGGTCCGGGTATGCGCGGCGCTGGCCTCGCAGCCGCTGTTCCGGGCACGGCTGCTCTCCGGTGAACTGCCCGACGCCGCGGCCCGGGTGTTCGGGCTGCTCGGCCTGGACCTGGTGCCGCGCGGCTGGGGCGCACTGGTGGCGACCTGCTCCTGTGACCACTGGCGGGGGCGGTGCGCGCACCTGTTGGCGACCGCCGCCGCGCTGGGCGCCGAGGCCGACCGCGACCCCTTCGTCCTGACCCGCTGGGCGGGCCGTGAACGGCGGACGCTGGTGGAACTGGTCAGGGACCTCCCCTCCGGAACAAAGGGACCTTCGGCTCGAGAAGCGGCTTTGGCCGACGATCACCCCACACGTCTTTCCGAAGAACACCCCGGAGCTGGCGATGGCGTTTTAGCCGCCCAGGCACAAACAGCGGATCCCCTTTCCCCGGCGGCCTTCTGGTCAACCCCCGAACCTCCCCCTCCACCGCTCCTGCCCGCGGACACCGCGGACCGCGTCAGGGCCGCAGCGCCAGGCCATGTCGCCGATCACCTGCCCGGTTTCGACCGTTCCGAGAAGCCCTTTTCGACACGCGAAGAGGACCCGTGAAGTATCCGCTTGGTTTTCTTGTGGAAAACGCCGGTAAGCGCACCGAAACATGGTTACGATTCGACTGGATACGACCCCGCACGATCTAGTCCTGATTGGTACCTCTCCTTATGGCCGATCGCTTCCCCCCCCACATCGACATGGACACTCCGAGCATCGCTCGGATGTACGACTACCTACTGGGAGGAAAGGACAACTTCGCGGCGGACCGGAATGCCTGCGAGGTACTCGCCGCGGGGATCCCCGAGCTGGTCTCCTTCGCCAGGGACAACCGGGCCTTCCTCGGACGCGCGGTCGAGTACGTGAGCGGCCGGGGGGTGGAGCAGTTCCTCGACCTCGGTGCGGGACTGCCCACCGGGGAGAACACCCACCAGGTGGCGCAGAGGGCCAACCCCGGGGCACGGGTGCTCTACGTGGACCACGACCCCATCGTGCTGGCCCACGGCAGGGCACTGGTCGCCGACAGCTCCGGGACCGCCTTCCTGATGGCCGATATGCGCGACACCGACCTCATCCTCGGCTCCCCCGAGGCGCAGGGGCTGATCGACCCCGATCTGCCGGTCTGCGTCATGCTGGTCTCCCTGCTGCACTGTCTGCCCGACGAGTCCGACCCCTTCGGCCTGGTGCGCGACCTGATGGGTCGGCTGGCCCCCGGGTCCTGCGTGATCTTCTCCCACATCGTCTCGGACGACACCGCGGCGGCCGCCTGGATGACCGACAAGATCCTGTCCTTCGGCACCCCGTGGGGTCGGGTGCGCAGCCCGGAGGAGGCCTCCCAGGTCTTCGCCGGACTGGAGCTGGTCAGCCCCTGGACCGACGGCCGCGACCAGGGCCCCCGTGCCGTGGACTGCAGCACCTGGCGCCACCCCGACCGGGATCCGGTGGCCCGTCCCAAGGAAGCGGACGTCAAACGCTGGGAACTGGCCGGAGTGGCCTTCAAACCCTGACGCACCCAGAGCAAGAGGGCCCGCACGGCCAGCAGGCAGCGGCCGGGCCAGGCGCAGGGCTGGTAGCGGCCGGGGCGAAAGAGGTCGCGGCAGTCGGTGCCGGGCTTACAGCAGTCGGTGGATCTCGGGGTTGGAGTCGGCCTCGGCCATCCGGGCGAAGGTTCCGTGCTCGGCGACCTCGCGGGCGGCCGCCAGGGCCGCGGTCAGCGCCGAGCGCGACAGCCCCGACCCCAGGCTGACCCGCCGCGCGCCCAGGTCACCCAGCTCCGCCACCGACATCTGTGCCGCGGCCCCCGCCGCCAGGACGTTGACCGGCCGCTCCACTGAGGCGCACACGGTTCGGACGGCATCGGCGTCCGGCAGCCCGGGCGCGAACAGCACGTCCGCTCCGGCCTCCTCGAAGGCGCGCAGGCGGCGGACCGTGTCCTCGAGGTCCGGGCGGCCGTACAGGAAGTTCTCCGCCCGGGCGGTGAGCGTGAACGGGAAGGGCAGTGCCCGCGCCGCCTCCGCGGCGGCGCGGACCCGCTCCACCGCGAGCCCGAACTCGTGGATCGGGGCGTCGGGGTCGGCGGTGGTGTCCTCGATCGAACCACCGACGACCCCCGTCCCGGCCGCCTCCCGCACAGTCCGAGCCACCTCCTCGGGGCTGTCGGCGAACCCGTTCTCCAGGTCCGCCGAGACCGGCAGGTCCGTGGCGGCCGCGATCGCCGCGGCGTTGCCCAGGGTCTGCTCCCGGCTGACCAGCCCGGCGCCGTCCCGGTGTCCCAGGGAGTGCGCGAGCCCGGCGCTGGTGGTGGCCAGGGCGGTGAACCCGAGCCCCGCCAGCAACCGGGCCGTCCCGGCGTCCCAGGCGTTGGCCACCACGAAGGCGCCCGGCCCCCGGTGCAGCTCCCGGAAACGCTCCCCGCGCTCACGCAGAGCCTGTTCGGTGTTGTCCATGGGTTCCTTCCAACGCCGCGTGCTCCGCGGCCGAACATCGACGGCATTCGTTCAGGTGTTCGAGAACCACGTTACCGGGCAGGGCGGTCCCTGTCCGGCGAATCGGCAGACTCCCCGGTCCTCCTCGGGCCCGAACCGCCTCCCGCCGTCTCCAGGGTCAGGCGGGGGTGTCCTCGTCGAAGACCGCCTGGGCGATGGCGAAGGCCTTGTTCGCGGCCGGGACACCGCAGTAGACGGCGGCCTGGAGGAAGACCTCGCCGACCTCGTCGGGGGTCAGGCCGTTGCGCAGGGCCGCGCGCACGTGCATGGCCAGCTCGCCCCAGTGGCCGTGGGCGACCAGAGCGGTGAGCACCATGCAGCTGCGGGTGCGCCGGTCCAGGCCGGGGCGGGTCCAGACCTCACCCCAGGCGTAGCGGGTGATGAGGTCCTGGAAGGGTTCGGTAAAGGCGGTCTTGCGGGCTTCGGCGCGGTCCACGTGGGCGTCGCCGAGCACATCGCGGCGTACCCGCATCCCGGCTTCGTGGCGGTCGGCGGCGGCGAGGTGCTGGGTGATGAGCGTGTTGACCCGCGCGGCCTGTTCCCAGGACAGCAGGTGGGCGGCGCCCTGGAGTACCGCGAGCCGGGCTCCGGGAACGCGTTCGGCGATCAGCGCACCGTGGGGGTCGGGCGGGGTGGAGGGGTCCTCGGCCCCGGCGACGACCAGGGTGGGCGCGGTGATCCTGTGCAGGTCATCGCGGGTGTCGTGGTGCTCGATGGCGCCGCAGCAACCGGCGTAGCCCTCATCCGGGGTGTCCACGATCTGGTCGCGCAGGCGGGTGACCTCGTGGGGATGCGCGGCGGCGTAGTCGGGGGTGAACCAGCGTTCCACCACGGCGTCGGCCAGGGCCGCGGTGCCCTTGTCACGGGCCAGGGCGGCCCGGTCGCGCCAGTTCTGGGCGGGGCCCATGTACGGCGAGGTGGCCAGCAGGACGAGGTGGTCCAGGCGTTCGGGGGCGTTGATCGCCAGCCACTGGCCGACCATGCCGCCGATGGACAGGCCCGCGTAGTGGGCGCGCTCGATGCCGAGCCGGTCGAGCAGAGCCAGGACGTCCCCGCCCAGGTCGACCATGCTGTAGGGGCCCTCGGGGGCAGGCGAGCGGCCGTGGCCGCGCAGGTCCACGCGGATCACCCGGAAGACGGTGGACAGCGCCTCGACCTGGGGTTCCCACATCCCGACGGTCGAGCCGAGGGACCCGGCGAGCACCAGGGGCGGCGCGTCCGCGGGTCCGCTCACGACGTGGTGGAGGTCAACGCTCATCGGTTCCTTCTTCTGTGTCGTTGGGGCCGGTTGCTGTGTCGGCGGGGCCGGTTTCCGTACCGGTGGGACCGGCAAACGTTCCAGCGCGGCTGGCCGCTGTACCGGTGGGACCTGCCTGGCCGGTTCTACCCGTGACCCGGTCAGTGAACACCGGAGCGGCGCCGAGGTAGTCGGCGGGGTCGAGCAGGGCGCTGATGCGCTCGCGGGTGCGCAGGACCCGCAGGTGCTCGGCCAGTACCTCGACGGGGTCGCGCCCCTGGTCCACGGCTTCCCGGCAGGCGTCGGTGACCCTGCGGTGGGCTTCCAGCCGACCGAGCTCGGGGGCCAGGTCGGTGGTGAGGCGTTCGCTCAGGGCCAGTCCGCGGGTCAGGTCCAGGTTGGCGCGCATGCGGTCGGGGTGCACGCGCAGGCGCTGGACGCTCACGCGCAGCCAGGAGACCGCTGAGCCGGTGCGCCGCAGCAGGTCGGTGAGGGGGAGCCACTCGGCGTGCCAGGCCCCGGCGGCGCGCTGGTGTTCCTGGATCTGCGCGGCGAACAGGGTGGCGACCAGTCCGGGGGCCTGGCGGGCGGCGGCCAGGGCGCTGACGGCGGCGACCGGATTGCGTTTGTGCGGCATGGTGGAGGACCCGCCGACCCCGCCGCCGCCTTCCTCGGTGAGTTCGCCGACCTCGGTCTGGGTGAGCAGGACGACGTCCTGGGCGGTGGTTCCGACCGCTCCGCAGACCCGGCCCAGAGCGGCGGCGATCTCGGTGACACGGCCGCGCTCGGTGTGCCAGGGCAGCAGGGGTTCGGGGAGTCCGAGGCGTTCGGCGAAGGCGGCGGCCACGGCCAGGGCGGGTGATCCCGGAGAAGCACGCGTTCTCGGGGGAGGTGGGGCTCCGTGGGTAGCCGGGGACTCCTGGGGAGCGAGAGCTTCAGAGGATGAGTGGGGTTCGGGAGGTGCCTGGGACTCCAGGGAGGCGAGGGTCCCCACGGCGCCGCCGAGTTGGGCGGCCAGGTGGTGGGTGAGCACGTCCTCGAGCCGCTCCGCCGCCCCGGTGAGCCCTGCGGCCCAGCCCGCGGCGACGGCACCGAAGGTGGTGGGCAGGGCCTGCTGGAGCAGGGTACGACCGGGCATGGGTGTGGTGCGGTGGTGGTCGGCCAGGCCGTGCAGGTCGGTGGTGAGCGCGCACATTTCGGTGTGCAGGGCTCGACCGGCCCGGCGGACCAGGAGCATGGCGGCGGTGTCCATGATGTCCTGGCTGGTGGCCCCGCGGTGGACGTGGCGGGCGGCCTCGGGATCGGTCTCGTGCACGTGTGCGGTGAGCTGTTTGACCAGGGGGATCACGGGATTGCCGCCGTCCTCGGCCGCCCGGCCCAGGGCGGCCGGGTCGAAGCGGTCGACCTGGCAGGCGGCGGCGATGGTCTCGGCCTGCCGGTCCGTGACGTGACCGCTCACCACCAGCGCCCGGGCGAGGGCGGCCTCGGCGTCGAGCAGGGCCTGGAGCCAGGCGCTGTCGTCGGTGAGCGGTCCCAGGGGACCGTGGTTGAGAACACCGTCGAACAGGCCGGTCATAGATGGTTCCTTGTCTTGCTCAGGGGCGGGCTCGCTCGGCCGCGGGCAGCCGACGGCGCGACGGGCACCCGCGGTCGGGGCGGACGTCGGGGATTCAGACGTCGAAGAAGACGGTCTCCTGCTCTCCCTGGAGGCGGATGTCGAAGCGATAGCCGTCCTCCTCCCGGCCGGCGACGAGGGTGGCGCGGGCGGCCGGGTCCTCGATGGAGCTCAGGACGGGGTCGGCCGCGTTGGCCGCCTCCTCCTCGGGAAAGTACAGGCGGGTGACGACCCGGTGCATCATGCCGCGCGCGAAGACGGAGATGTCGACGTGCGGTGCCTGGTCGCCGGTGGGCCCGGGGAGCGGGCCGGGTTTGAGGGTGAGGATCGCGTAGGAGCCCGAGGCGTCCGTGGGACAGCGTCCGAAGCCGCGAAAGCCCGGCAGTTCGCGAGCACCCCGGGGGTCGTCGGGGTGGTCGAAGCGACCGTCGGGGTCGGCCTGCCACGTCTCGACGAGGGCGTCGGTGACGGGGGCGCCCGCGCCGTCGTAGACGGTGCCGCGCAGCCAGAGCGCGCCGGGTGTGTCCTCGGCGACGGCGAAGGGGCCGTCCGGCCAGGGCAGGCCGATGTGCAGGTAGGGGCCCACCGTCTGGGACGGGGTGGTGGGGACCGCGGTCTGGTTGCCGTGAGCGCTCACTCGTCCTCCTCCAGGACCTCTTCCTCGGACTCGAACGGGGTCTGTTCGCGTCCGCGCAACACGATGTCCCACTTGTAGGCCAGGGCCCACTCGGGTTCGGTGGACTCGTAGTCGAAGCGGGCCAGCATGCGTTCGCGGGCCCTGTCGTCGGGGACCGACTGCCACATGGGGTCCTGGAAGAACAACGGGTCGTCGGGGAAGTACATCTGGGTGACCAGGCGCTGGGTGAAGGCCCGCCCGAACAACGAGAAGTGGATGTGGGCGGGGCGCCAGGCGTTCTGGTGGTTCTTCCAGGGGTAGGCGCCCGGCCGGACGGTGACGAACCGGTAGCGCCCCCGGTCATCGGTGAGGACCCGTCCGACCCCGGTGAAGTTGGGGTCCAGCGGGGCGGGCCAGTTGTCGCCGGTATGGCGGTAGCGGCCGGCGGCGTTGGCCTGCCAGACCTCCACCAGGCTGTGCGGGACCGGGCGGCCGTCGCTGTCGCGGACCTGGCCGTGCACGAGGATGCGCTGGCCCTGGGGTTCGCCCTCGTGCTGGCGGGTGAGGTCGTGGTCGTCGGGGCCGAGGCGGTCCTGTCCCAGTACGGGTGAGGTGATCTCGGTGAGCATGTGCGGCAGGAGGGTGAGCGGGCGCTTGGGGTGGCGCAGCGCGGTGCTCCTGTACCCGGGGTAGTCCAGCGGCGGGTGGGTGCTGTGGTCGCGGACGTAGCCGGGGACGTGGAGCCCGGAGGTGGTGGACATGCGGTGCTTCCTTTCGGAGCGTCGGAGCGGGCCCCGGGACGGTCGGGGCCCGCGGCTGGGGACATCGGTCACGCGTTGTCAGGCGTGTGCCTTCGGGCGTGCGGCCTCAGGCATGCGGCATCAGGCGTGCAGGACGACGGCCAGGCCCTGGCCTACCCCGATGCACAGGGCGGCCAGCCCCCATCCTCCGCCCCGGCGGCGCAGCTCGTGGGCGAGCGACCCCAGTACACGCGCCCCGGAGGCGCCGAGCGGATGACCGATGGCGATGGCTCCGCCGTTGGGGTTGACGATGTCGGGGTCCAGCCCCTTCCATGCGCGCACGCACGCCAGGGACTGGGCGGCGAAGGCCTCGTTGAGTTCGACGGCGCTCAGGTCGCCCCAGCCGATCCCGGCGCGTTCGAGGGCGATTTCCGCGGCGCGGACCGGGCCGATGCCGAACACGTCGGGATCCACCCCGGCCACGCCCCGGCTGACCACGCGGGCCAGGGGTTCCAGGCCGGTGGCCTTGGCCGCCGCCGCGTCGCCGAGCAGCAGGGCCGCGGCGCCGTCGTTGAGGGGTGAGGCGTTGCCCGCGGTGATGGTGCCGTCGTCGCGGAAGGCCGGCTTGAGCCCGGCGAGCTTGTCGGGTGAGGTCTCGCGGATGCTCTCGTCGCGGTCCAGGCGGGCGCCCTCGACCTGGACGATCTCGGCGTCGAAGGTGCCTTCGGCCCAGGCCCGTGCGGCTTTGGTGTGGCTGGCCAGGGCGAAGGCGTCCTGGTCCGCCCGGCTGACGCCGTGTTGACCGGCCAGGCCCTCGGTGCTCTCGCCGAGGGAGAGGGTCCACTTCTGGGGCATGCGCGGGTTGACCATGCGCCAGCCCAGGGTGGTGGAGTGCAGGGTGGCGTTGACGGCGGGGAAACCCTTGGCGGGTTTGGGCAGCACCCAGGGGGCCCGGCTCATGGACTCCGCTCCCCCGGCGATGACCAGGGAGGCGTCGCCGGTCTGGATGGCGCGAGCGCCCTGGATGGCGGCTTCCATGCCGGAGCCGCAGAGCCGGTTGACCGTGGTGCCGGGGACGGTGGTCGGCAACCCGGCCAGGAGGGTGGCCATGCGGGCGACGTTGCGGTTCTCCTCGCCCGCGCCGTTGGCGTTACCGAGGACGACTTCGTCGACGGCGGCCGGGTCGAGGCGGGGCGCGCGCTCGGCGAGGGCGCTGATGACGTGCGCGGCGAGGTCGTCGGGGCGGGTTCCGGAGAGGGCGCCGCCGTACTTGCCGAAGGGGGTGCGGACGGCGTCGAGGACGTGGACGTCGGTCACCGTGGGCCTCCTGGGTTCGAGGGGTGTGGATCCGTAACGCGGGCCCGTCGGGCGGGCTCCGGGGCGACCCCGGCACCATTACCTAACAGTGTTAGGTACTGTATCGGGCCAGGCGCCCGACCCCGGTCCGCCTCGGCTCGGATCCGTGCCGTGACCCCGACGGCTCCCGCGTAGGGCGCATCGCTCAGGCCGCCCCGGTGAGGGAGCGGAGCACGGAGAGCTCGGCGCCGGTGGGGTCCGGGGTCCGCGCGAGGTCGTCGCTGATCCGCAGGTCCCAGCCGGTGGCCTCGCGTACCGCCGCCACCTCCACGCCCGGGTGCACGCCCACCAGCGTGAGTTCGCGGGTCCGCGGATCGGGTTCGAGCACGCCGAGGTCGGTGATGACCCGGACCGGACCGGATCCGGTCAGCCCGAGCCGTTCGCGGTCACCGGAGCCGGACCCGTGACCCACCGAGGTCACGAAGTCCACCTTGTCCACGAACGCACGGCGGCTGTGCCGCATGATCACGACCACCTCACGGCAGGAGGCGGCGATCTCGGGGGCGCCGCCCGCTCCGGGCAGGCGCACCTTGGGGTCGTCGTAGTCACCGATGACGGTGGTGTTGATGTTGGCGTACCGGTCGATCTGGGCGGCGCCCAGGAACCCGACGTCGATGCGTCCGGCCTGGAGCCAGTAGTTGAAGACCTCCGGGACGGAGACCACGGCGTCGGCGGTGTCGGCGAGGATCCCGTCTCCGATGGAGAGCGGCAGGTGGTCGGGGGTCGCGCCCAGGGTGCCGGATTCGTAGATCATCCACAGGTCGGGAGCGTGGGTGCGGCTGGCCACGTTGGCGGCGGTGCTGGGCAGGCCGATGCCGACGAAGCAGGCCATCCCGTCGCGTAGCGAGCGCGCCGCGGTGACGGTCATGATCTCGTCGGACGTCCAGGTCACGGTGGTCACGTGCCTCTCCCAGCGGGTTCGGGGTCACCGGCGTCCGGGGCGGCGGACGCCGTGGGGGTCGAGGTGGTCGGAGCGGCCCCGGAGAGCACGGCGGCCGTGGAACCGGACTCGGTCGAGGTGAGTTCGGCGAGCCAGGCGGTGAAGGCCTCGCGGTTCCGGCCGATCGTGTCCCAGGCCTTGTAGGCGGCGTTGTCGCGCTCGTAGTAGCCGTGCGCGTAGGAGGGAGCGGCGCCACCGGGGACCACACTCACCGCGTCCACGACCCGGCTGGGCAGGATCACCTGTCCGGGAACGGGGTCCAGGGCGTCCACGACCTCCTCCACGGTGACCAGGACCCGGTCGGCGGCCAGGGCGGCCTCCTTCTGAATGCCGACGATGCCCCACAGCTGCACGTTGCCCGCGGTGTCCGCGCGCTGGGCGTGGATCACGGTGACATCGGGGTTGAGCGCGGGGACGGCGGCCAGCTCCTGACCGGTGAAGGGGCAGGAGACCGTCTTGATGTTGGGGTTGTGCTCGACCAGGTCGGTGCCTCTGTAGCCGCGCAGGACCGCGAAGGGCAGCCCGGAGGCGCCCGCGACGTAGCGGTTGGCCATCCCGGCGTGGCTGTGCTCCTCGATCTCCAGCGGGCCGGGCCAGGAGGCGGCGACCGCGTCGCGGAAGCGGTGCAGCGAGCCCACGCCGGGGTTGCCGCCCCAGGAGAACACCAGTCTGCGCGCGCATCCGGCGCCGATGAGCTGGTCGTAGACGATGTCGGGCGTCATCCGGACCAGCGTGAGGCCGCGCAGGCCCTGCCGGATGATCTCGTGCCCGGCCGCCACGGGGATGAGGTGGGTGAACCCTTCCAGGGCGACGGTGTCCCCGTCGTGGATGAGCTGCCGAACCGCCTCGTCCAGGGGCACGGCCATGGTGACCCTCCCGTTCGTATAGCGAATGAATGTTCACAGTGCGAACAACTGGATATGACGGTAGCGCCGATCACAGGAAGGGTCAAGGCATGCCCCGACTGTTCGGTATGAGAACATCTCGATGACCAAGCCACGCCGCGACACGGCCCCACCTTCTGCCCCCGAATCTGGAAGGCATCATGACCACCGAAGACGCCCCCGACCGCGGAGCCCACTTCGTTCAGTCCCTGGAAAGGGGACTCATGGTCGTCCGCGCCTTCTCGGCCGATCACCCGTCGATGACGCTCAGCGAGGTCGCGCGCGCCACCGACCTCACCCGGGCCGCAGCCCGGCGCTTCCTGCTGACCCTGGTGGACCTGGGATACGTGCGCACCGACGGCCGCATGTTCTCCCTGACCCCGCGCGTCCTGGAGCTCGGCTACGCCTACGTGGCCTCCGCCGGGCTGCCCGACGTCGCCCAGCCGCACCTGGAGGACCTGTCCGCCCGGGTGCGCGAGTCCGCCTCGGTTTCGGTCATGGAGGGCGACGACGTCCTCTACGTCGCCCGCGTGGCCACCTCGCGGATCATGGCCGTGTCCATCGCCGTGGGAACCCGCTTCCCCGCCTCGACCACCTCGATGGGCCGGGTCCTGATCGCGGGATACGACGACACCGAGCTCACCGCCTACCTGGACCGGGTGGAGCTCAAGCCACTGACCCGGTTCACCATCACCGACACCGCCGACCTGCGCGCGGAGATCCTGCGCGTGCGCGAACAGGGCTACGCGATCGTCGACCAGGAACTGGAGGAGGGCCTGCGCTCGCTGGCCGCGCCCATCCGCGACGACAGTGGCCGGGTGATCGCCGCGGCCAACGTGTCCGCGCACGCCAACCGCTCCTCCATCGATGACGTGCGCCGCGACCTGCTCCCCGCGCTCCTGGAGACCACGGCCCGCATCGAGGCCGATCTCGCCTCCGTCGCCCGCCGCGACCCCTCCCGCTGACCGGGGAGGGCCGGCCGGACCTCGGGCCCGGTTTCGGCCCCCTTTTTCGAAGATGATCTTGCTACCAGGGGCAAGTTCGGCGCCGAACTTGCCCCTGGTAGCAAGATCATCGGGGGTGAGGGGGGGTTGGAAGCAGCGGACACCCCCCAGGTGCGGGTGACGGACACCCCGGCTGGCCCGGGGCCAAGGGCCCCAGCGCTGAACTCCACCCTCGCCACCGGGGGTCCGATGGCACGCGTGACCGGCCGCGACACGCAACCCGGTCCCCGCGCAGGTGAGGAGCCCGCTGCCGTCGCTGCCGCTTTCCCGTCCGGGGTAGTGAGCGGCCGCGACACGGCCAGCCGCTGGGCTCCGGGCTGGGGAGGGCTCCGGCCGAAGTCCGGGGCAGTTACCGTTGCCGTTGGTAGTTACCGTTGGGCCGTTGGGCCCCTTTGGGGCCCGTCTACCACCCCGGACCGGAGAACGAGCCGGATCAGGTTCCGGGCAGAGCCCTCCCGCTCTCGCGTCCCCCGTTCTCCCGCGCGGCGCGGACCCGGTGGCGGCGGACGGCGTCGCGGTTTCCGCAGACCGACGAGCAGTACCGCTGGCGGCCGTTGCGGGAGAAGTCGGCGTACACGTGCGTACAGTCCCGGGCGGCGCAGCGGCCCAGGCGGCTCATACCCCGACCGGTCAGGTGCAGGGCGGTGCCGACCGCGACCAGCGCGGCGATCTGCCGGTGGGCGGGTAGATCGTCGGGCCGGTAGTGCAGGTGCCAGCCGGTGCCCGCGTGGTCGGTCAGCCTCGGCGGCCCGGAGTACTCCGCGAGGAGGGCGTTGAGCCGCGCGGCGCGAGTGGGCTCGTCCGGGCTGTCGATGACCTCGGCCCAGCCGATCAGGAAATCGCGGACGGCGGCCAGGTCCGCCTCCCCCACCGCGCGCTCCAGGAGGAACCCGGCCCCGGCGCAACGCTGTTCCAGGTCGGCGGTGTCCGCGCACGGGCGGTTCACCAGGTCCACCGCGAGGGCCAGGGGATCCTGTCCGTAAGGGTTCAGGTGCATGAATCCATTACACCAGGCAGGACTCACCCCCGGACGCCGATCCCCCGCTCCAGGGTGCGCACCACCGTGGGGGCCACGGAGTGCCGGGGCATGTGCCCGCGTTCGGCCCGCTCCAGCCCGGTGAACACCAGGGCCCACAGGACCTGGACCACCCAGTTGGGGTCGGCGTCGGGGTCGAACGCCCCTTCCCGCTGCCCGCGCTTGACCAGGTCGGTGAGGATAGCGGGCTCAGGGTCGGTACCGGACGGGGCGTCGTCGAAGGCCTCGTTGGCGGTGTCACCGAAGGCGAAGGTCACCCAGTCACCCGCCTCCACGTGCGCGGCGACCACCCGCCGCATGGCCTCCAGCGCCGGCCCCTCCTCCACCGCGGCCTCGTCCATCGCCCGGCCGATCTCCGAGAGCGCCTCCTGGTAGGTGGCGGCCAGCAGTTCCTCGCGCTCGGGGAAGTAGCGGTGCAGGGTACTGCGACCCACCGCGGCCGCCTCGGCGACCATCGAAAGCGGGGCGTTGCGGTCATGGGCCAGGACGGTGGCGGCCGCGCGCAGGATCGCACTGCGGGTCCTGGCGCGCACCCCCACCCTCGGGTTCTCGGTGCTCGTCATGGCGCCAACCTATCGTCCGCACCAAAACGGGGGAGTTCAGACTCTTTATGAGACATGCATGTCCCATTATGATTTAATGAAACCCCATCAACTCGACGAGAGGACCCCGAACCATGCGCATCCTGGTGACCGGAGCGAGCGGAACCGTCGGCTCCGAAGTGGTCCCGCGCCTTCTGGAGCGCGGAGCCGCCGTCCGCGCGCTCAGCCGCGACCCGGCCAACCGGGTCTTCCCCGAGGGCGTGGAAGCCGTCGCGGGCGACCTCGACCGACCCGAGAGCCTCGAAGGCGCCTTCGACGGCGTGGAGGCGGTCATGCTCTACCCGCACCCCGAGACGGCCGAGGAGGTCGTGGCGCGGATCAGGGCGGCCGGGACCCGGCGTATCGTGCTGATGTCCTCGGCCTCCGTGGAGACCGACCCCGAGGCCGACACCTCCGACAACTTCGGCCATCAGCACCACCGCCCGGTGGAGGAGGCCGTGGAGCGCTCGGGACTGGAGTGGACACACCTGCGCGGAGGCGAGTTCATGGTCAACGACCTGGACTCCTACCCGGACTCCGTCCGCGCCGAGGGCGTGATCCGCGCGCCCTACGGCGACAACCCCGGGGTCCCCGTGCATGAGGCCGACATGGCCGACATGGCGGTGGCCGCCCTGGTGGAGGACGGCCACCACGGCCGGGCCTACGAGGTGACCGGCCCCGAGCACATCACCCCGGCTGAGCGAGCCGCGGTGATCTCACGGGCCCTGGGCCGCGAGATCACCTTCGAGCACCTGACCACGGCCCAGGCCCGTGAGATGTGGATCTCCCAAGGTGTGCCGCTCGAGATCTGCGACTGGCTGCTGTGGGAGCCCGATCCCGAGGACAGCACCGGGTGGGCCGCGGACGAGTTCGTGTCCAAGGACTACGAGCGGGTGATCGGCCGCCCCGGGCGCACCTACGCCCAGTGGGTCGCCGACCACCTGGACGCCTTCCGGTAATACCCGGCGAGCACTCGGGCAGGACGGTGCCGAAGGCCTCCCGGCGGCCGATGGCGCCGCGGACGCCCCGCACGAACTCGCGGTCGGCCGGCACCGGTGAGTCCGGGTTCGGGTGGCCCTGAACGGGATACCGGGGTCGGGCCGGGCCGCGACGCCGAATCGGCCGCCCTCAAGGCGCCCCTCGCCCCAGGGCGCGAACCGGGCACCTTGCGCGCCCCGGCGGTGCCTGGAATCCTGCCGTCCCGGCCGGAGGGGCGACACGGAGCGGCGGACACCGGCCGCCCCGGTCGAGCTGGCACCATGGCACAGACCCGGCCGCCGTGCCGCAGTGGAAGGAAAACAGTGACCGACGCACACAGCACACCCCACATCGCCGAGCAGGCGGGAACCCTCCTCCTCGGAGGCGACCTACCCGTCCACCGCCTGGGGTTCGGAGCCATGCGGATCGTCGGTGAAGGGGTGTGGGGCCCGCCCCGCGACCGGGACGAGGCCCTGGCCGTACTGCGCCGGACCGTCGAGCTCGGAATCAACTTCATCGACACCGCCGACTCCTACGGCCCGCAGATCAGCGAACAGCTCATCCGCGAGGCGCTGTACCCCTACGCCGACGACCTGGTCATCGGCACCAAGGCCGGGTTCGTGCGAACCGGTCCCGCGCAGTGGCACCGGCTGGGCCGCCCCGAGTACCTCAGGCAGCAGGTGGAGGTGAGCCTGCGCAACCTCGGTGTGGAGCGGATCGACCTGATGCAGCTCCACCGCATCGACCCCGAGGTGCCGCTGGCCGACCAGCTCGGCGCCCTCGTGGAGCTCCAGGGCGAGGGCAAGGTCGGTCACATCGGACTGAGCGAGGTGAGCGTGGACGAACTGTCGGCGGCCCGCGCCATCACCCCGATCGCCTCGGTACAGAACCAGTACGCGCCGTCCTTCCGCCAGTCCGAGGACGTCTTGGAACAGTGCGAGAAGGACGGGATCGCCTTCCTGCCCTGGGCCCCGGTGGGCCGGGGCGAGATGGCCGCGGCTGACTCCCCGCTGGCCGCGATCGCCGCCGAGCACGGGGTGAGCCCGGTTCAGCTCGCACTGTCCTGGCTGCTGCACCGCTCCCCCGTGATGCTGCCGATCCCGGGCACCTCACGGGTGGCCCACCTGGAGGAGAACACGGCGGCCGCCGCGGTACGCCTTTCCCCCGAAGAGGTCGAGCGGATCAGTCAGCTGCTGTCCTGAGCGAGCGCGAACCGTGCGTCCGGATCCGGGGCCGGATCCGGCCCCGGGCGCACGCCGCCGCGGCACGGGCAACCCCGGCCCCCGGGAACCGGGGCCCTCGCTCAACGCATATAGACACCCGCGCGGGCGGCCACGGCGGCCGCCCGCGCACAGCGTTCGGCGGTGGCCTCGTCCAGGGGGTGGCCGCTGGCGAGCAGCCGGTAGTACAGGGGCGCGGAGACCGCGCGGATGACCTCGCGGGCGTCGGTTCCCTCGGGCAGGTCGCCCCGCTCCACCGCCTGCTCCACGCAGGGCGCCCACTCGCTGATGCGCACCTCGTAGAAGCGGTGCAGGGCCCGGGCGGTGCGTTCGTCGCAGGTGGCGGCGGCGATGATCGCTTTGAACAGGCGCCCCTGGCGGGGGTGGGCCAGGGTCTCGCGGACCAGCCGGGCGTTGGCGAGCAGGTCCTTGAGCAGCGACCCGGTCTCGACCCTGGGCTGTGACTGCTCGGCCATGTCCTGGAGCAGGTCGGCCACCAGGGCGGGAACCGTTCCCCAGCGGCGGTAGACGGTGGTCCGGCCGACCCCGGCCCTGCGGGCGACATCGGTCAGGTCCAGGCCGTCCATGCCGCTCTCGGCGAGCGCGTCGCCCGCGGCGGCCAGTACGGCGGCGCGCACCCGGGCGGTCCGGCCGCCCGGACGCGTACTCCCGGGTTCCCCTGCCTGCACCATGAAGGGACTCCCATTCCGTTAACGGTTCTCTTCTGCTAGCCTACGCGCCGTAATAACGGGATTTTCGTGCTATTAGCTCTGGCGTGCCATGCGCTACCGACATCTGGGCGCCAGCGGCCTGCGCGTCCCCGAACTCAGCCCGAACACCGGCACCTTCGGAGGCAGCGGCCCCCTGTTCGGGGAGTGGGGCACCACCGGCCCCGAACAGGCCCGACAGCCGGTGGACCGATGCCTGGACGCCGGAGTGCCCCCGTTCGACAGCGCCGACGCCTCCTCCGACGGCGCGGCCGAGGAAGTCCTGGTCCAGGCCCTAAGGGGTCGCCCCTGCCCGAGCGCAACCGTCCGCACCGCACCCGCGGCCCGGACCGCCGGTGGTCGAGGAGCTGCTCCCCGACGTGGTTGACGTGCTCTCGAAGGTGACCGCCGAGAACGTGCGGACCGTGCCACAGGTGTGGATCCACTGGCTGTCGCGACGGCCCGCGGGGGCTTCGGTGAACACACGACCGGCCATACACCCGGCCACGCGGACGCGACCCGCCGGAGGAGCCCTCCGAGGGGTCGCGTCCGCGCGGCCGTCAAGCTGTGTGCCAGCACCCTTGGTCGCGTGGCCGCGTCCTCAGTGCGGCCATGCCGCCCGGTGCGGCCGTGTTCCCCGCGCGGCTTTGCCCCCTACGCGACGCGGCTGTCGTGGCAGCCGCGGCCCCCGGGTTCAGCTGGGACGCAGACGGAACACCTGCAAGCGCATGTCGTAGTACTTCTCGGTTTCGCCGACCCACTCCATACCGAGTCTGCGCGCGACGGCGATCGCCCGCTCGTTGCGCGGCCGTGCGACCGCGAACACCTCCTCGATCCCCTGTTTGAACGCCCAGCTGATGATGGCCTGGCTCGCCTCGGTGGCGTAGCCCTGACCCCACACGTCCGGGCGCAGCGCCCAGGTCAGCTCGAAGTCCTCCTCGAAGGGCGGAAGCAGCTTCAACGACAGCCCTCCCACCAGTTGTCCGTCTTCCTTACGGACGATCGCCCAGCGCCCGGCGGGCGGGATCAGGTTCGGTCCCGCCTCGATCCAGGCGTGGAGCACCGAGCGCATCGCGCTGATGTCGGTTACCGGTTGCCACTCCGGCGTCAGCCAGTGCGCGACCTCCTCGGCCCCGTAGATCTGCAGGGCCGCATCGGCATCGCCCAGCTCCCACTCCCTGATCAGGAGTCGTTCGGTTGGCAGCTCAAGGCTCATACCACAACGGTAACCCGAGAGAAACCACCAGGACAGGGGGGTACCTCATGAGTCTGGGCTCGCGTGCGCCGGGGCCTTTCAGCCTCCGGGGCCACCGGAATCCCTGACGGGGCTGGGCTGCGCAGATTCCGTCGAACGCAAGATCAATACGTAAAAACTTTCGCGATCACGCCTGATTCTTGCCATTATGTGACTTGCTCTTTCCTCTTGGCACTTACGGAGTCCCCACATGCTGTTCAGCCACGACCCCCACCACGACGGCTCACCCGACTACGTGACCCTCGACGGGAACCGGGCGCGCCTGCGGGTGCGGGTCCCCGGCGGCGCGGACGCGGTGTACGCGAACGTGGTGGAGGACGGCGAGTCGGGCCTGGTCGAGGGCGAACTGGAGCACACCGCGGACGGGGTGAGCTGGTTCGCGGTCCACATCCCCGTGCAGGAGGTGGTGACCTCCTACCGTTTCGCGATCGTGCGCGAGCGCCGTTACACCTGGCTCAACCAGGCGGGCGCACACGACCACGAGGTCACCGACGACGGAAACTTCCGGCTGGTCAACGCGCCGAACCCGCCCTCCTGGGTGCCCGGGACCACCGTCTACCAGATCTTCCCGGACCGGTTCGCCCGCGACGACGACTCCCTCGGTCCGCTGGCCGACCACCCGGACTGGGCGGTGCCCCGGGCCTGGGACGACGAACCCGCGGGGTTCGGCCCGGCAGCGCCCGGAGAGTACTACGGCGGCACTCTGGAGGGGGTGCGCCGCCACTTGGACCACCTGGCCGAGCTCGGCGCTCAGGTCGTGTACCTCACCCCCTTCTTCCCGGCCCGTTCCACGCACCGCTACGACGCCTCCAGCTTCACCGAGGTGGACCCGCTGCTCGGCGGTGACGAGGCGCTGAACGCCCTGACCCGGGAGGCGCACGCACGCGGGATGAAGGTGATGGGCGACCTCACCACCAACCACACCGGAGACGAACACGAGTGGTTCCTGGCCGCCAAGGCCGACCCGGACTCGGAGGAGGCGGGCTACTACTACTTCGACGAGCACCCCGACGACTACGTCAGCTGGCTGAACGTGCGTTCGCTGCCCAAGCTCGACTACTCCTCCGCGGCGCTGCGCGAACGCGTGTACGGCGCTGACGACTCGGTGCTGGTGGACCGGTTGGGCGGCGAGGAGGGGCTGGACGGCTGGCGGATCGACGTGGCCAACATGACCGGCCGCCTGGGCGCCCAGGACGTCAACCACGAGGTCTCCGGGGAGATCGCCGCCCGGATGCGCGAGGCGGCCCCGCAGGCGTGGCTGCTGGCCGAGCACTTCTACGACGCCGGGCCCGACACCCGCCACGACGGCTGGCACGGGGTGATGAACTACGCCGGGTTCACCCGACCGGTGTGGGCCTGGCTGAACACCGGCCCCGAAGGGGTGCGGTACGCGGCCACGCACACGTCGGCGCCGCTGCCCAGCAGCGGTGCGGCCGAGGCCGTGCGGGCGATGCGGGCCACCAACGCCGGACTGCCCTGGCGGGTGCGCACGCACAGCGTCAACGCGCTGAGCACCCACGACTCCGCGCGTTTTCGCACCGTGGTGGGCGACCCGGTGCGTCAGGCGGTGGGTGTGGCCGCCCAGGCCACGCTGCCGGGGGTGCCGTTCGTGTTCGCCGGTGACGAGATCGGGCTGGAGGGGCGCGACGGGGAGAACTCGCGGCGCACGATGCCCTGGCACCGGCCCCAGGACTGGGACCGCCAGGTGCTGGCATCCCACCGCCGCCTGCTGGCCCTGCACCGGGAGCTGCCCGCGCTGCAGAGCGGTGGGCTGCGCTGGCTGGACGCTGGCGAGCACCACATGACGTTCCTGCGCACCCTGGGCGAGCAGGTGGTCCTGGTGCACCTGACCGACGGCCCGCACGGGGACCGGATCGCCGCTCCGGAGGAGCTGGACGCGGCGGGGTTCGAGGTCGTGGCGAGCGAGGGTCAGGCACGGGTGCGGCCGGGCGAGAAGGTGGAACTGTCCGCCGAGGGCCCGGGCTACGCGGTGGCGGTCGGCACCCGGGCCTGACGAGGCGGACGCGGGCACGCTGAAGCGGGCGGATCCCCGGATCCTCCCCTGAGGTCCGGACAACAGCACGGGCCGCCCCGGGGCCGGTCGGCCCGGGGGCGGCCCGTGGATCAGCGGTCAGCGGGACAACGCGCGTGGCCGGATCAGCCCGCCCAGACGTCTTCCACGTACCTTCCCTGTTCCCGCAGGTCTTCCAGCCAGGCGTGCGCACCGGCGGAATCGGATCCGGTGAAGCGGGTGTGCAGGCCGTGCAGGGCGGCGCGGACACCGGGGGCCATGGCGCGGCCGTCACCGCACACGTACACTCGGGCGCCGCGTTCGAGCAGGTCCCAGACCTCCTCACCCTCACGGGTGATGCGGTCCTGGACGTAGCGGTCCCCGTTCTGGGGCGCTTGGCTGAAGACGGGGCGCAACTGGACCGCTCCGGCCCGTTCGGCCGCCTCCAGTTCCTCGCGGTGCAGGTAGTCCACGTCCTCGTGGTCGCAGCCGAAGTAGCACAGGGCCGGGCCGCCGGTCCCCTCGTGTACGCGGTCGGCGATGAACCCCCGGAAGGGCGCCAGTCCGGTTCCGGCACTGATCATGATGACCGGGACGGCCGGGTCCGCGGGCGGACGGAAGGCTTCGGCGCAGGGCAGGACCCGGGCCAGGAGGGTGTCCCCGGCACCGACCCGGTGCAGGTACTCGGAGGCCACACCCCGGAAGGTTCCCCCGGTCGCGCGGTGCGGCTGTTCCAGCAGGGCCACCATGAGGTCGGCCTCGCCGGGAGCGGCCGCGGCCGAGGAGGAGATCGAGTAGTGCCGGGGCCGCAGGACCGGGAGGAACTCCAGGTAGCGCTCGAAGGGCAGAGCGCAGGCGGGGTGGGCTTCCAGCAGGTCCAGGACGCTGTGGGCCGAAGGGACCTCCTCGTTCTCCACCGATTCGGCCAGGGCCGCCAGTGGTCGCTGTTCGGGCGGGCAGGGCGTGTGTTCGGCGAGGAGGCGGATCTGTTCGCGGGTGGCGGGCGCCTGCAGCTCCACGAACTCGGTGAGCAGTCGGCACACGGTGAGCGGGCGGTCCACCGGCAGGACCGAGCGCGAGCGGCGGCGGGGCCGGAGCTCGACGGTCTGTTCGGGGTCCAGGCCGAAGCGGGCCAGGGCCCGGTTGACCAGCCGGTCGGGGTTGCGGGGCAGTACGGCGAGGTGGTCGCCGGTCCGGTAGGTGAGGCCTTCGGGCAGTGCGACGCGCAGGAAGCGCTTGGGCCGGGCGAGCGGGTGGCCGGTGTCGACGAGGTCGCGGCTCTCCAGCACGGTCATGGGGCTCAGCCCGTGCTGTTCGGTGAGGCCGCCGGTGACGGTGGACGCGACCGGGACGAGCGAGTAGAGGGGCTCCCCAGAGGTACCCGTGCCTTGCGCCGGGGCTGGTTCGGTGGTGGCCTCGGTGGGGTTTGCGTACTCCCCGAGCAGGTGGGCCCAGGCGTGTGCGGTCCAGGTGTCGACGGTGCCCGCGTAGTCACCGGAGGTGTCGGCGGCCGCCCGGTCGAGCATGCGGGTCGCGCCCGCCGCGTGCATGAGTTCGTCGATACGGGTGGGGACGTGCTGGTAGGTGGCGGCCCAGTTGCGGTCTCCCACGCCCAGGACGGCGTAGGGGACCCCGGTGAGGTCGTCGGGGCCGAGGGTGGCGAGCCAGTCCAGGAAACGGGCGGCGTCGTCGGTGGGGCGGCCGTTGTAGGAGGCGGCGGTGATGAGCACCGGCCCGCTGTCGGGGCTGAGCGCCGCGACGGCCTCGTCCAGAGGAGCGGCAGTGGTGGTGAAACCGTGTCCGCTGCCCTCCTCGGCGAGGTGGCGGGCCAGGGCCGCGCAGGTGCCCAGGTTGGAGCCGTACAGGACGGTGAGGGCGGTTCCGGGTGCCCGGAGCACGGTGGCGGCGCCCCGCGGGGGCGCGGCCTCGGCCACCGGGGCGGAGAGCGGGCTCGCGTTCGCCTGGACGGAGCGTCGGTCGGCCGAGCTGCGGCGAACGGGAGTCAGGGTGAACCCGTCCGGTTTGACGGTGAGGGTCTCCTTCACCCGGAGCCGGTAGCCGGCGTGGTCGATGAGGCGGAAGCGGTGGATGAGCAGGCCGAGGACGAGAGTTGCTTCGTGCAGGGCGAACTGGCGGCCGATGCAGGCGCGCTCGCCGCTGCCGAAGGGCTTGTAGGCGTGGACGGGTCGGTCCTGCTCACGCTCGGGTGAGAAGCGTTCGGGGTCGAAGAGTTCCACGTTGTCGCCCCAGGCCGCGTCCCGGTGCAGAAGCGGGGTGAACACCAGCAGCGGGGTTCCGGCGGCGACGGCGTGGCGGCCACCGATCACGTTGTCCGCCAGGGGTTCGACCACGTAGGCGGGGGCGGTGGGCCACAGGCGCAGACCCTCGTTGAGGACCTGGCGGACGTAGCGGAGCTTGCCGACGTCGCCGTAGGAGGGATCGGGGCTGTCGGTGTCCCCCCACAGGGCGTCGACCTCGGCCTGCGCCCGGGCCAGGACCGCGGGGTGTTGGGTGAGGTAGTGCAGGGCGAAGGAGAGCGCACCGCTGGTGGTCTCGTGCCCGGCGATGAGGAACGTGATCACCTGGTGGCGGATGTTGAGGTCGTCCAGGGTCTGTCCGGTGACCGGGTCGGTCGTGTGCAGCATCCGCCCGAGGAGATCGTGGGTCGAGGTGTCACCCGAGGCGCGGCGTTCACGGATGACGGTGTCGACGACCTCGCCCATGTAGGCGACGTCGCGGTCGAAGGCGGCACGGGCTCCCATGTGCAGGGGTTCTGTGCCGGGAAGGTAGCCGGAGCGTTTCTGCGCGTGGGCGAGGGCCCGGGACATGGCGTCGACGAAGGGGTGCTGGTCGTCGCGGCCGAAGGAGCCGAAGTCGTAGTCGAACCCGCACCGGCCGATGGTGTCGAAGGTCAGGCGGGTCATGTCCTCGGTGACGTCCACCGGGCTGCCCGCCAGACGGTCCCACTTGCCGACGAGCTCGCGGGCGACGTCGAGCATCGTGGCGTGGTAGTCGCGCATGGCGCCCAGGGAGAAGGCGGGCAGCAGGATGTCATGGGCCTTGCGCCAGTTGGGTTCGTGCCCGAAGGCGGTGAACAGGCCGTCCCCTGCCAGGCCGCGCAGGAAGCGCAGGTCCTCGTGGACGTGCTTGCGGAAGCGGGTGTCGTCGCTGAGTTCGGCGACCAGGTCGGGCCCGGTGACGCAGACGAACTCCTGCCCCATCGGACGCACCCGGAAGATCGGCCCGGCGCCGCGGGCCAGAGCACTCAGCTGGGCGATGAACCCCTCCGAGCCGAGGAAGTCCAGGGTGTGGCCGATCAGTGGCAGGCCGGGCGGCTCCGGGATCGGGGTGAGTCCTGTGTCGGTGGCTGCGGTCATGGTGCGGTCCCCCTCGGTGGTGGGTCGGTCGCCTTCCCACGGGCTCATGCAACCGACTTTGTCGAGTGACAATGTTACACGACCATGTCGGTTGTTCAAGCGGGTATGCTGGGGGCATGGCACACGTCCCCACCGCCGAACGGCGCTCCCAGCTCATCGATGCCGCGATCACCCTGATGACGAGGGAAGGCGCGGCGGCGGGAAGCACGCGCGCGGTGGCCGCGGAGATCGGCGTGGCCCAGATGACCGTGCACTACGTGTTCGGGTCCAAGGCCGAGTTCACGCGGGAGATCCTGCGGGAGCTGAGCAGGCGCGTAGTGGAACAGGTGCGCCCGACCGCCGAGGCGGCGCGGGGCAGCGGGTTCGAGGAGAGCCTGAACCTGGCGGCGCGGGCCCTGTGGCAGACCGTTCAGGCGGATCCGGGCGGCCAGCTGCTCTGGACCGAGCTGGCACTCCAGACCTTGCGGGACGAGGAGATGAGGAAGCTCACGGCCGAACACGACGCCGACATGCGCGCGGTGACCGCGGAGGTGCTGGAGACCATCGCCATGAGGCACGGGCAGGATCTGGCCGTACCCGCGGCGGCACTGGCGCGTTTCTTCCTGGCCGGGTTCGACGGCCTGAGCGGCCAGAGCCTGACCGCACCGGACCCGGAGGCCGAGGAGCTCTGCCTACGGCAGCTGATCAGCGCAACCGCTGCCCTGGCCACGGGCGAGCCGATGCGGATCCGCTAGCCGGCCCGGGCGGAGCTCGACCGACGGGCCGGAATCAGGCCGGCGGCGGATCAGGCGAGGAGCGGTTCGACGTCCTTGACGATGCGGGAGACCACGTCAGCGGTGCGGCCGGTGAAGTAGAAGTGGTCGCCGGGCAGGGTGTGGTGGGCGAAGCCGCCCTCGACGTGGTCGGCCCAGCCCGCGAGGCGTTCGGGGGTCATGCCCCGGTCCTCGGTGCCGCCGAAGACGGACAGCGGAACCCGCAGCGGTTCGGCCTGCGGGTCGGGACTCCAGGTGTCGACCAGTTCCAGGTCGGCGCGCATCAGCGGCTCGACGTAGGACCACAGGTCGGGGTCCTCCAGGGCGTGCCGCGGGGTTCCGCCCATGGTGGCGATGGCCTCGCGCAGACGGTCGGCGGAGACCAGGTGGCGGGGCTCGGCGTGTTCGGGGCCGGGCTCGGGGCTCCAGGCGGAGGCGCCGAGCCAGACCGGCGGGTTCGCGCCGTCGGTCAGGCGGCGGGTGAGTTCGTAGGCGACCAGTGCACCCATGCTGTGACCGAAGAGGCCGAAGGGGCGGTCGAGTTCGGGACGGATCACCCGGTGCATGTGTTCGGCCAGGGCGGCGGCGTCGCGGACCGGCTCCTCGTCGGCCCGGCGGGCCCGGCCCGGCGCGTCCAGCAGGCAGATCTCCCAGTCGGCGGGAAAGTGCCGGACCCAGCCCCGGTACCCGAGGTGGGAGCCGCCCGCGTGGTGCAGGACGAAGAGCCGGAAACGGCTGTGGGGAACGGGTCTGAGCCGGGTCAGGGCGCCCTCGTGCACGGGTCTCCTCATCTTTCTACCGTCGGGTAACTACGCGAACCTACCAGTCAGTAATACGCCCCGGGTAACCCGGAGGACTCACCCCGTTCCTCCGCGTGAGCACGACCACACACCCCCGTTCGCCCCGTACGGCGCCCTGACCGGAAACGGCCTCCCCTCCACGGTGACAAGGGCCGACGATGGGTACATAGCGCCCGGATCACCCGCAACACCACGGAAAGGCAGGAACCCCCGTGCAGCCCCCGACCACCCCCGGGCGCCAGGCGTGGACCCCGCCGGGGTCGTCCTCACCGCACGCCGCCATCACCTGCGCCCGCGTGGTCGCCCTGCCCGACGGCGGCCGGATCCTCGCGGGCGGCTACTCCGACGGGTCCCTACGCCTGTGGGACCCCGACCAGCGCCAGCCCCTGGGCTGGATAGACACCGGACACGGAACCGGTATCGACTGCCTGGCCACGGCCCTGACCCCCGACGGGGTTCCGATCGCCGTGACCGGCGGAGGCTGGGGGTCGACCGCCCGAGCCTGGGACCTGGCCGCGCAGACGCCCGTCGACGACCTCCTGGCGGACTCCTCGGACTGGTTGGTGGTACTGGACGCCGCGACCCTGCCCGACGGAACGGTCGCCGTACTCGCCCACGACCGGGAGACCGCCCTGGGCGTGTGGGACCTGGCCGGACGCAGTCTGGTGGTGCGGCTGGACACCGCGATGCCCTCCCCACCGGAGACCGCCGCGCTGCTGGCCCCGGCCCGGGGCGGGCTCACCATCGCCACCGGCCACGACGACGAACGGGTGCGGCTGTGGGACGTGGGCACCGGTGAGCGGGTCGGCGAGTACGCGACCGCCCCCGGCGAGGAGGTGTACGCGGTGTACGCACCCGGATCGGACGGCCACACCGTGTCGGCGGCCAGCCGCGGGGGGACGGTCCGGACCTGGGACACCCGGAGCCGAACCACGACGGACGTATCGCGGGTGCCCGGACACCTGACCGTCCTGGCCGGGGACTCGCGACACCTGGTCTGCGCCCGCGCAGGCGACCCGGTGGTCCTCACCCGGACGGAGGAATGAACGCCCCGACCGCGCGGCCGAGCCTGGCCGAGAGCCGGGTCGCGTAGTCCCTGAACCCTTCCGGGCCCTCCACCGTGAAGTCCAGACCGGTCATGGCCAGCACGATCGCGATCCACTCGTAGGAGTCCACTCGGGCGGTGTAGCGGGACTTGTGCGCGCCCACGGCCTCCAGGGAACCGTCCACCCGGACAATGCGCGCGGCCACCTCCGCGGCCGAAGCGTGGAAGAGCACCCTGACGGTGAGCCGCTGCTCGCCCCGCCCCCTCCCGCCGGTCCCGAAGCCCTGCTCCAGGTACGCGGCCAGGTCCTCGGCCGGAAGCTCCCTGGGGGTGAAAGCGGCGCGGGTCGGGGTCAGCCCGGTGATCCGGTCCAGACGGAAGGAACGCCAGTCCGCACGGTCCCGGTCCCAGGCGAACAGGTACCAGCGCCGCCCCAGCAGGAGCAGCCGGTAGGGGTCCACCCGGCGGTGCCGCTCCTGGCCGTCGCGCCCCCGGTGGGTCATCCGCACCCACTGCCCGGCGGCGACCGCCTCACCCAGTCCGGTGAGCACCTCCGACGAGGCGCCCGGCCAGACCCGCCGACCGGGGTCCACCGCCGAGGCCAGGGTGCTGGCGCGCCGCGAGAGGTGGGAGGGCAGGACCCGTTCGATCTTGCCCAGGGCCCGTTCGGCGCCGTCCTCCGCGCCCTGGACACCGCTGAGTCCGCCCGCGACCATCCGCAGCCCCAGGGCCACGGTGACCACCTCGTCGTCCTCGAACATCAGCGGCGGCAGGGCCTTACCCGCCACCAACCGGTAGTGGCCGCCGGGGCCGCGCAGGCTCTCGACCGGGTAGCCGAGCTCGCGCAGGCGGTCGATGTCGCGGCGCATGGACCGCGGGCTGGTGCCCAGCGCCTCGGTCAACTCCGCACCGGACCAGGCCCGGCCGTTCTGGAGCAGGGAGAGCAGGCGCAGCATCCGCTGACTGGTATCGGCCATGCCTGCCATTCTTCCCTGATTCTGCTCAGTTGTGGCCGGATTCTGGCCACAACTCTTCGTAGCGTGACCGCCATGAGCACCACGACCCCGACACCGCCCGCCCTCACCGCCCCGGAAGCCGCCCGAGCCCCGGTCCCCGGGATCACCGTGGTCGGCGCACGGGAGAACAACCTGCGCGGAGTGGACCTGACCCTGCCCAGGGAAAGGCTCACCGTGTTCACCGGGGTGTCCGGTTCAGGCAAGTCCTCCCTCGTGTACGGCACCATCGCCGCCGAGTCCCAACGCCAGCTCAACGAGGCGCACGACAGCTTCACCCGCAACCGGATGGCCCACCTGGGCGTGCCCGACGCCGACCGGCTGGCCAACCTGACCGTGACCCTCGCCGTGGACCAGCGCAGGTTCAGCGCCAACACCCGCTCGACCGTGGGCACCGCCACGGACCTGGCCCCGCTGCTGCGGCTGCTGTTCTCCCGGATCGGAAAGCCCCGGGCCGGATACTCCCCCGCCTTCTCGTTCAACGATCCCAGCGGCATGTGCCCCGGCTGCGAGGGACTGGGCACCGTGCGGCGCGTCGACGCCGACGCGCTACTGGACCCGGCCCTGTCCCTGGACGAGGGCGCGATCAGGCTGCGCACCTTCGCCCCGGGTTCATGGCGCTGGAAGAGGTATGTGCACGCCGGGCTGTTCGACCGCACCGTGCCGGTGGGCAGCTACACCCCTGAGGAACGCCGTCTGCTGCTGCACGGCGAAGGGGTGCGGCTGAAGAACCCCGACCCGGAGTACCCGGACGCCGGGGTGTTCGAGGGGGTGGTCCCCCGTATCACCCGCAGCCTGCTGGACGCGGCCAAGCTCAACCCGCGCGACCGCGAGGAGCTCGAACGCTTCATCCGGCGCGGCCCCTGCTCCGAATGCGCGGGCAAGCGGCTCAACCCGGCGGCCCTGGCCTGCCGGATCGGCCCGCACAACATCGCCGACCTGTGCGCGCTCACCGTGTCCGAACTCGGCCCGGTGGTGGCCGCGATCGACGACCCCCGGGTGGCCCCGGTGACCACGGCGCTGCTGGAGCGCCTGCGCGGACTGGAGGAGGTGGGGCTGGGCTACCTCAGCCTGGACCGGGCCTCGGGCACGCTGTCCGGCGGCGAGGCGCAGCGGGTGCGCCTGGTGCGGCACCTGGGCGGAGCGCTGACCGGGCTGACCTACGTGCTCGACGAACCCAGCGCCGGGCTGCACCCCGCGGACGTGCACCGGCTCACCGGGTTGCTGCGACGGCTGCGCGACAAGGGCAACACCGTGCTGGTGGTGGAGCACGACCCAAACGTGATCGCGGTCGCCGACCACGTGGTGGACCTGGGCCCGGGCGCCGGACCCGAGGGCGGCCGGGTGGTGTACGAGGGCCCGGTGGCGGGGCTCCGGGAGGCCGACACCCCCACCGGCCGCTACCTGCGCCTCCCCCGCGCGGTCAAGTCCCGCCCGCGCACTCCGGACGGGGCGGTGGAGATCCGAAACGCCCGTCTGCACAACCTGCGCGGGATCGACGTGAACGTTCCCACCGGGGTGCTGACAGCGGTCACCGGGGTGGCGGGTTCGGGCAAGAGTTCACTCGCGCACGGGGAACTCCCCCGGGTCCGGCCGGACGCGGTGGTACTCGACCAGGGCGCACTGCAGGGCGGCCCCCGGTCCACTCCGGTGACCTACCTGGGGATCCAGGACGCGCTGCGGGGGCTGTTCGCCCGGGCGCACGGCCTCGCGCCCGGCTGGTTCAGCGCCAACTCGAAGGGGGCCTGCCCCACCTGCCGGGGGCGCGGGGTGATCGTCACCGACCTGGCCTTCCTCGACGACGTCCGGACCGAGTGCGAGGACTGCCGGGGGCTGCGCTTCAACGCCGAGGCACTGTCGTACACCCTGGCGGGTCTGAACATCGCCGAGGTGCTGGCGATGACGGCGGCGCGGGCGCGCGGCTTCTTCGAGAGCGGGTTGGAGAACGCGCAGGCCGGGGACCGAACGATCGCCGGGGCGCTGGAGCGCCTGGGGCGGGTCGGGTTGGGCTACCTCGGGCTGGGGCGGTCCCTGGACACGCTGTCGGGCGGGGAGCGCCAGCGGCTACGGCTGGCCCGGGAGCTGGCCGCCTCGGCGCGGCTGTACGTGCTGGACGAGCCCACGAGCGGCCTGCACGGAGGTGACGTGGCCGCGCTGATCGCCCTGTTCGAGCGAATGGTGGACGAGGGGGCGACGGTGGTGGTGGTCGAGCACCGGATGGACGTGGTGGCCGTCGCCGACCACGTGGTGGACCTGGGCCCGGGCGCCGGACCCGAGGGCGGCCGGGTGGTCTACGAGGGGACCCCCGCCGAGCTGGCCGGTTCGGGGCGGGGCGCGACCGCTGACGCCCTACGCGCCCATCTGGCTGGGTAGCCCGGGCCGGGACGGGACCGTAAAGCGCGCTCGCGCCGCTCAGATCAGGTCGGGATCAGCGGAAGGAGTCCTCGTAGTCGCGTACCCACCGGGTCAGGTTCCGCGGGGTCCGCCCGGTGATCCGTTCCACCGTGTCCCAGACCGGTGGTTCGGTCTCGGACATCGCGGCGTAGGCGGTGAGCATGCCCTCGATGTCGGCCTCGGCCCAGCCCTCCTCACGCATGTGAGCCCGCATGTCATCCAGCGGGACCTCCTCGAACCGCACCGGAGTTCCCAGAGCTTCGCCGATGATCCGAACCTGCTCGACCTGGGTGAGTGGTTCCGGGCCGCTCAGGAACAGGCGCTCACCCCGGTGTGTACCGTCGAGCAGCACCCGAACCGCCACGTCGGCGATGTCGCGCTCGTGCAACAGGGGACGGCTGGCCTGCCCGAAGGCCTCGCGCACCACCCCTTCGCGGATCTGGTCGCCCCATTCCAGCAGCGAGGCGGCGAAACTGGTGCAACGCAGGAAGGTGCAGTCCGTGCTGCCACCCTCCAGCGCCTGTTCGACGTCGGCGTGCATCTGGTTGATGGGGTCGGCCTGGGTGGGTCGGCTGTCGTCGATCCCGGCCGAGGACAGGTACACCACGCGCCGTGAAGCAAGGAGTTTCGCAACCGCCGAGGCGTGTTGGGTGTCCGCCCCGGGCCAGACCAGGAAGACGGCGTCCGCACCGGTCAGGGCGTTGTCGAGGCTCGCGGGGTCGGTGAGGTCTCCGCGCACCAACTCGGCCCCTGAGGGTAGGTCAGCGGCCTCGGGTGTGCGGCTCAGCGCCCGTACGGGTCGGCCCTCCTCCAGCAGGCGGCGCACCACCTGGGAACCGACGTTCCCGGTCGCCCCGACCACCAGGGTCGTGTCCGACATGTGTTCTCCTTTCGCTCACGGCCCTCCCGGTGTTGGGAGGGCCGGAGCCAGTTTCACGACGCTAGGGAGGGCGGGGCAAGAGGTTTCCGGGGCCCGGCGTATCAGGATGCTGTTGGCGAATCCGGGTGGGAGTCCGGTCTGTAGTCACCGTTTCCCACCGCTCGATGGCTGCCGTCTCCTCTGCGGGCGTCAAGGTCATCGCCGTCGCGGCTTCGCCGAGTCATCAGGCGCTCCGGCTTGCCCCGTTTCGCTGCGACGGCGGTGGGCGGCTATAGGGAAACGGGCAGGAGTGGTCGGGTAGCAGACGGGCCCCAAGAGGCCCAAAAGCCAACGGCAACTGCCAACTGCGCGGCCTTCGGCCGGAGCCCTCCACCGGCCTGCGGGCAACGCCTGGACGTGTCGCGGCTGATCAAGGTGAGCGACGGAAAAGCGGCAGCGAAGGAAGGAGCGCCCCCAGCTCGGCGGGGATCGGTGCTCGTGCCACGGCCGGTCACGCGCCCCGACGAACAGCGGCAGCGCAGCAGACACTGGTCCCTCGGCCCAGCGGGGACCCCCTACCCGGCCCGGTGAACAGACCGATCGAAGCGCCACCCCGGCCGGTTTCGGCCCCTCCTTTCAGCGTGATCTTGCTACCAGGAGCAAGTTCGGCGCCCTCGACTTTCGTGGTTTTCGAAGTTTTGTCAGGTTGTGTTGCCTAATGACCGTTATGTCTGGTGGCTCTCGATGAAGTGCCCTGGCTCCGTGGGGCTCACGGACCAGGGGGCGCGCAGGCTCTAGACACGGCATCCGTCCAGGCCAGTTGGGCTGCTATGCCCACGTTTGCCAGTGGTCGAACGCTCATGTCGCCTTCGGATACATCAATACCGGCGAAATAGGCAGAGCGGCAGATAAAGGACATAAGTTCCCATAGTTCCAGAAAGCGCGAAAGTCGAGGGCGCCGAACTTGCTCCTGGTAGCAAGATCACCGGGGACCTGACGGTTACGGAAGCAACGGACACGTGCCAGCCCGGGTTTCGGACACCTCCACCCACCCCCAAGCCCTCGAACCCGCTGCCGGAAACCACCCCAGGCCCCCACCCGGATTCGCCAACAGCATCCCGTGGGGCCGGTCCCCGAACACGGTGCCGAGAGGCACCGAAAATCCTTCGCGCGGGCACCGGCACCTGCGCGACACTGCTGGAGGCTACGCCACCCCCGCTGTCTGTCTGACTCACCACCTGTTTGACTCAACCAAGGCCCCGTTTTGTCCCGTCTGGCTTCTTTTGTGCCCCGAACCCTGGGCAACCGGGGTTTTCGCCTGCTCCTGGGCGGCCGGAGCGCGGGCGATCTGGGTTCGGAGATGCTTCCGGTAGCCATGGTCGGCCTGGTCCTGGTCGAACACGGCCCCCTGATGCTCGGTCTGGTCCTGGGCGTGCGCGGGGCCGCCGGTTCGCTGTTCGCGCTGCTCACCGGGGCCCTGCTGACCAGGGTGCGCAAGTCCACGGCGCTGGTGGCCAACGACTCCGTGCAGCTGCTGGTGATGCTGGGGTTCGCCCTGGGCCCCGACGCCGGGCCGTGGCTGCTCGCGCTGGCCGCGCTGAGCGGGGTCTCGGGGTCGGTGGTGGAACCGGCCAGCGGTTCCCTGATGCCGGTGATCGTGCCGCGCGATCAACTCCAGCAGGCCAACGCCCTGCGCAACATCGTGGGACGCGCCGCCGGGATCACCGGGCCCGCCACCGCCGGGGTGCTGCTGGCCATGGTGGACGTGCGGACGGTGTTCCTGATCATCGCGGCGCTCTTCGCGGTCTGTGTGGGCACCCTGGTGTGGATCCGGGAAGCCCCTCCCGCACCCGAGCGGGCCACCGAGTCCATGGGTACGAGCCTGCGGGAGGGGTGGCGCGAGGTGGCGCGCAGGCCCTGGGTGCTTGCGGTCATCGCGGTGGCCACCGTGCAGGCGCCCGCCACCCTGGCTCCCGGGTTCGTGCTGCTGCCCATCGTGGTCGCCGACTCCTACCCCGAACCCGTCTACGGGCTGGCGCTGTCCTGCATGGCGGCGGGCCAGCTGGTGGGCGGGGTCGTGGCGGCCCGCTGGACCCCGGCCCGCCCCGGTCTGGTGTCCCTGCTGGGCGTGCTCTGCTTCCCGCTCACGCTGCTGGGTCTGGCGCTGACCGTCACCGTGCCGGTGCTGCTGGTCGGCTACGTAGCCACCGGTGTGGGCTTCATGATGTTCGGCGTGTACTGGTACACCGCGTTGCAGAAGGCGATCCCGCAGGACCGGTTGAGCGTGGTGATCAGTATCGACCAGGTCGGCAGCTTCGGCCTGGAACCGGTGGGGTACGCGGTGGCCGGGGCCCTGGCCGAGACGGTGGGCGCCCGCACGGTGCTGTTCTGGGCGGCCGCCGTGGGACTGCTCACCAGCCTGCTTCCACTGCTGGTGCCCGGGGTGAGCCGACTGGCCGACAAGGGCTCCCCCGGCTGACCCCATCCCCCTGCTGAAAAATCCTCCCTCTCCGGGAACTCTCGGGGCCTACCGGACGACGTCAGTGGCGACCACGATGCCCCCGGCATGAGGAGACCCATGGATCCGGTACCCGCTTCCCCAGATCCGACAGCGACGACCACCCCCGCACCCGAGCCCGCGGCCGGGGCGGAACCAGAGCGCACCCGACGGCGTCCAGGGGTGTGGGCCCAGCTCAGACCACTGATCCTGCGCCTGCACTTCTACGCGGGGGTGCTGGTGGGCCCCTTCATCCTGGTGGCTGCCGTCTCCGGGCTGCTGTACGTGTGGACCCCGCAGGTGGAACAGGCCCTGTACGAGGACCTGCTGCGCGTCCCGGCCGCCGAGCAGTCCCTGCCCCTGACCGAACAGGTGCGGATCGCCGAGGCGGAGATCCCCGGCGCCGAGGCGGACTCGGTACGTCCGGCCACCACCCCCGAGGACTCCACCTGGGTGCACCTGAGCCTGCCCGGCGCCGACGCGGACCCGCATTCGAGCACGCAGACGACGGTGTTCGTCGACCCCCACCGGGGCGAGGTGCTGGGGGTGTCCGAGAGCTACGGGACCAGCGGCGCCCTGCCGATGCGGACCTGGATCGACCTGCTCCACCGGGAGCTGCACCTGGGCGACTTCGGGCGCCTGTACAGCGAACTCGCGGCCAGCTGGCTGGGTGTGGTGGCCCTGGGCGGCTTCGCCCTGTGGATGGCCCGGGCCAGGTCCCGGCGGGCGCGCGGACTGCTCCTGCCCGGCTCCGGAAGCTCGCCGGGGCGGGGGCGCACCGTGTCACTGCACGCCGCCACCGGAGTGTGGCTCCTGCTGGGGCTGCTGTTCCTGTCCGCCACCGGCCTGACCTGGTCCACGTACGCCGGGGCCAACATCACCGACCTGCGCCAGCAGATGTCCTGGACCACCCCGGCGGTCTCCACCGAAACCCCCTCCGCCAGCCCGGGAGTGGACGCGGGGATCGACGCCGCCCTGGCCAGCGCCCGTGCGGCCGGGCTGGACGGCCGGGTCATCGTCAACCTGCCCGCGGACCACTCCTCCCCCTACGTCGTCTCCCAGCTGGAGCGTTCCTGGCCCACCCAGGCGGATTCGGCCGCCATCGCCCAGGACACCGCCGAGGTCACCGAGGTGATCCGGTTCGAGGACCACCCCCTGATGGCCAAACTGAGCCGCTGGGGCGTGGACGGCCACATGGGTCTGCTGTTCGGCGTGCCCAACCAGATCCTGCTCACCGTGCTCTGCGGCGGGCTGATCTGGGTGATCGTCCTCGGCTACCGGATGTGGTGGCAGCGCAGGCCCACCCGCGCCGAGGCCTGGGGCGTGGGGCGCCCCTACCCCAGGGGTTCCTTCCCGGCCCTGTCCTGGCCGCTGAAGGCGGCGGTGGTCGCGACCGGTGCCGCCCTGGCCTGGGCGCTGCCTGTTCTGGGTGTCTCGCTGCTCGCCTTCCTACTGATCGACGCCCTGATCGGCTGGCGGTCCCGCAGGTCCGCCACGCGGTCGGCGCAACCGGCTGAAAGCCCCGAACCGGACCCCGCCCACCGCTGACCACCACACGAGGCCTCTCACCTGTAGACCCCGGGGCTCCCCGCACCGCGTCACTGACGTGCGGGGAGCCCCGGTTCGTTTCCTCCGATGCGTCAGTGGTGGGCGTCGTGGTCGTCGTGTCCGCTGTGGTCGGGGGCGGGGCCGGTCATCTCCTGGACGGGGACCTCCACGTCCGCCTCACTCCCGCTGGCGAAGGTCAGGGTCACCGTGACGGTGTCTCCGACTTCGAGCGGTTCGGGGATGTCGTTGACCATCACGTGGTAGCCGCCGTCGACGAAGGTCGTAGTTCCCCCGGCCGGGACCGGGATCTCGTCGACGACGCGCATCATCCCGGCCCCGGAGTCGGTGGTCTCGGTGTTGCACAGGTCGGCGTCGGGTGAGGCACTGGTACGCACCCCGGTGACGGCGTCGGCGGTGGCGGCGGTGTTGGTGACCGCCAGGTAGACCACCCCCACCTCGGGGTTGGCGGGTTCGGGCATCCAGGCGTCCTCGATGAGCAGTTCCTCGGACTGGGCGCTGCCCCGCTCAACCGCTGCCGCCACGGGTTCGGGCGCCTCGGGCTCCGAGGCGCAGGAGGTGGCGAGCAGTGCCAGGGCCAGCGCCGCCGCCAGGGGCAGGCGCGGCGCGAACGGGTTAGCGGTCCGGGTTCTCATGGTCATGGTCGTGTCCTTCACGTCGGTCACCAGAGGTCGTGGGCGGGGTGTGGTTGGTTCTCGCGTACCGGCGGCACCGCGAACACGGCGCTGCCCTCGTGGCGGATGTAGGTGTTGAGCGCGTCGCCGCCCTCGTCGAGTTCGCGCTGGACGGCGGTGAAACCGGTGCGCGGGTCGGCCTGCCAGGCCGTGAACAGCAGCCCGGCCTCCCGGCGCCCGCCCGACCAGCCCAGGTCGTAGCTGAATCCCCGCCGGAGCATGCGCGCGCCCAGGGTGCGTTCCGGGCTGGCCAACCGGATGTGCGCGTTCGCCGCGATGACCGGTTCCCCGTCGTCGCCCCGGGCGGCCAGGTCCGGCAGGGCGTCCTCGCGGTCGCCGCCCAGCGGCGCGCCGTCGGACAACCGGCGTCCCACCACCCGCTCGCGCTGGTGGGGTTCGAGGTCGAACCAGTCGTCGAGGAGCATGCGGATGCGGCGCACCACCACGTAGGTTCCGCCGTCCATCCAGGACGCGGCGCCGTCGGGGTGCGCGGCCAGGACCTGCGGGCCGAACTGCGCCTGATCGGGGTGGGGGTTCACCGTCCCGTCGACCTGCCCCATGAGGTTGCGCGGGGTGGCCGAGGGGTCGGCGGCCGTGGCCGCCGCCCGCTGGAACCCGGGCAGCGACCAGCGCACGAGGGCTTGCTCGCGGGCAATGCCCAGCAGGTGTTCCACCACGGCGCTGACCACGAGCGGGTCCTCCGCGCCCACGTGCAGCATCAGGTCTCCCCCGCACAGGGCGGGGTCGAGGTGGTCGGAGGCGAACTCGGGCAGGTCCGCCAGCGGTTCGGGACGGCGCTCGGCCAGCCCGGCGCGCTCCAGCAGCGACGCGCCCAGCCCGAGGGTGATCCCCAGCGAGGCGGGGCGCAGCCCTTGGGTGGGCGCGCCCTCGACGATCTCTGCCAGCCCGTGTTCGTGCAGTCCACGTGCTTGTTCGCCCCACAGCCGCAGCACCGTGCGGGCCTGCTGTGAAACCTGCTCGGGCCGCTCGGCGCGCAGGTCCACCGCCACCACG
Source organism: Nocardiopsis metallicus (assembly GCF_014201115.1). GTDB lineage: Bacteria > Actinomycetota > Actinomycetes > Streptosporangiales > Streptosporangiaceae > Nocardiopsis > Nocardiopsis metallicus. The sequence goes on along the minus strand of NZ_JACHDO010000001.1, from coordinate 1,399,143 downwards.
TGGACATGAGCGGGGGTCGGGGTCAGCAGCGCGGGCGGTCGCCCCTCCTCGGGGGCGGACCTGCCCAGGCTCAGCTCCCGTGCGGTGTCCCCCTGTGCCGTGGTTTCGCGTTCGATCAGACCGCCCGTGGCCAGGCCCGCCGCTCCTGCGGCCCCGGCGATCCCGGCCGCGCCCAGTCCGGTGAGCAGTCCGCGGCGGGAGACCCCCGCCCGGCCCTGCCCCGCACGCCCGCCGTTCACAACAGCTCCGTGAGCAGCACCGGCAGCAGCGGCGCGATCTGGTCGGCCTCGACGCCTTCGGCGAACATGCCCGCCGCCTCACCCCCGGGTGTCAGGACCAGGATCCGTCCGCCGTGGGTGACCAGGTACTCGCCTTCGGTCTCCTCGGGTGCGTCGATCGGGACGCCGTAGTCCAGGGCGGCCCGCACGGTGTCGTCGACGTCCCCGCGTACCCCCTGGAAGCCGGGGTCGAACCGGTCCAGCCAGGAGCGCAGCTGTTCGTCGGTGTCACGGACGGGGTCGCTGCTGACCATGACCACGTCGAACCGGTCCGCGTCGTCCCCGGCCTGGTCCAGGGCCAGGTTGATCTCGGCCATGGTCATCGGGCACACGTCCGGGCAGCTGGTGTAGCCGAAGAACAGCAGGGTGAGGCGGTCATCGGCGACGTCGGTGAAGCCCCAGGGCTCACCCTCGACGGTGGCCAGTTCGATGCCGGAGGCGGCCATGGGCTGGTCGGACAGATCGGTGTAGTGCTCGGCCCCGGCCAGATCCGCTCCGCCGCACGCTGTGAGCGCGAACAAGGCGGCAGCGGACGCGACGGTCAGGGAGCGGAGCGGGGTCAGACGGCGGGTTCTCACTGCGTGGGTCCTTACAGGGCGAGGTCTCATCGGGCGGAAACGGGTTCTCGTGGGGCAGGGGTGGGGGCCGGGTGTGTGGCGGGCGAGTACGAGAGCGCGGTGGTGGATACTCACGCCGCCTCCCGGAGCAGGCGTGCCAGTTCCCGGCGACTTCGGGCCACCCTGGAGCGGACGGTGCCGATCGGCACACCGGTGATCCGCGCGGCCTCGGCGTAGGGCACCCGCTGGACCTGGGTCAGGACGAAGGCGGTGCGCCGTTCCTCTGGCAGGTTCTCCAGCAGGGAGACCAGGGCGAGGTACTCGTCGAACCGCCCGGGATCGGCGGCCCCGGGGCCCAGCGCACGCTCCCAGTCCTCGACCGGTTCGGTGCGCGGTGCGCGCTCCCGGCTGCGGTAGCGGTCGGCGACCGTGTGGCGGGCCACCCCGAGCAGCCAGGCCCGGACGGGGGCCCGCCCGGCGTAGCGGGGTAGCCCGCGCATGGCCCGTTGGAAGGTCTCCTGGGTGAGGTCCTCGACCCAGGCCGGGTCGACCCGGCGCGCGATGTAACGGGCCACGTCGGCCCGGGTGAGCGCGAACAGGGTGTCCATCGCCCCGGGTACACCGGCTCGCGCGCGCAGCGCGAGCCCGGCCAGGTCGGGGTGGCGGGTGGGGGTGGCGGTGTGGGCAGGGGCGGATACACGCCCCTCACTACGGGTCATGTCATTGGTGCTTTCTGTCACCGCCCGCGCGGTCGCCCGACCGACTCGGGTCAGCTGAGCCCGGGAATTAGCGCGCGCCGGGTCCGGCCCGGGCAGGACCACGCGGCGCAGCGCAGCACGCGCCCGGACAGGAGATCAGGCAAGAAGGCGAAGGGCTGAGGGTCGGGGACCACGGGGTGTTCTGGGCAGGCGGCGCCACGTAGAAGGACGCCGCGGGAACGCCGAGGGGCGGCCTGACAGCGGGGACCGGGCGGACAGGGCGGCGGCGACTTGTGCGCCCCGCACCGCACGGCCTCGGAGGAACCCCGCTCAGGCGGCCAGAACGAAGGGCGGCCCGCGCAGGACCCGGGAGTGGCGCAGATAGGGCGGACGCGAGCGGGAGTGCTCGTCGGTGGCGGAGAACCTGGGGGCCGTGGTCTCCCGCGCGGTCGGGATCGCCCCGACCACGAGCAGGATCGGAATCAGCGCGAGCGCCATGAACCGCAGGAACTCGAAGAGGGCGTTCTCACCCAGGTGCAGCCACCAGGCGCTGACCAGGGCCATCACCAGGTGCATAGCGATCATCGCCCACGCCGGCATGGGTTCCTGGGCCAGCACCGCCTCGGCCTGGCCCGTGTGCGCCGGATCCGTGTGCCCCGAACCCGCCCCCTGGGTGTAGGCGAAGGTCACGTGCAGGGCGAGCTGCCCCCACAGCATCCAGGCGGTGAGCATCCAGGGGCTCTGCCTGCGGCTGGAGGCCGCCCACGCCATGGCGAAGACGACGAGCACGCCCAGTAGGAGACCGGCGACGGGGACGTCGTGCCCCGAGCTCACCGCGTGACCGATCGCGGACAGGCTCGCGCACACCAGGGTGAAGACCCCGGCGCGCAACGGTCGGCACTGCTCGCTCTCGCTCATCGTCCCCATATCGTCGCACCTGTGGCCGCGCACCCGCCACAGGGGCCGGTTACCGACCGAAACGGACCCGACCGGTCTTGACGCGGCGGCCTCGACTATGCTCGTGAACGTCCCCAGCGTGAGAACAGAGGTCGCCTGTGTCCGTCTCCCCGCTCGCCCTGTTGCACGAGTGGACCTCCCGTACAGACGGGGCCCCGCTCAGCGAGTTCCTCCTGGTCGGAACGGAGATCGACCTGCCCGTCCTGGAAGCGGACGTGGTCCCCGCCGCCCGGGAGCTGGGTGCGTGGGCCACGGTACTGGGCGCCGCCGCCGAGGGGGCCGAACCCGCCGCCGTGCAGCGGCCGGACCACACCTATGCCCTGATCGAGCGCGTCGTCCCCGACCCGCTGCCCGAGCTGGCCCTGCTGGTGGGTGAGGAGCACGTCGCGGCCGCCTTCGGTGCCGGGGCGCCCGGTACCGCCAACCGTTCCTGGACGGTGCTGCGCGGTGGCCCCGACGGGGTGCCCTGGGCCCTCGCCGAGCTAGGGGTGTGGCTGCGGCGATGTCCGGAGGCGATCACCCTGCCCCGTGCTCTGGCCGATCGACTCACCGAACTGGCCGAACGGCTGGAGGACCTGCTGCTGACCTCCCCGGTGGAGACCGAGGCACGCGTGGTGCACAACCTGGACGCCCCGCTCCTGTCCCAGCTCCCCGAGGGCCCGGTCGCCGAACTCACCCTGCACGCCCCGCTGCGCGGCTACGACCCCCGGGCGCTGAGCGCCCTCACCGACCGCCTGGCCCCTGCCCGGGTGACCCTGGGCGTACCCGGCTCGTGGCCCGAGGAAGACCGCGAGGAAGCCGTACGCGCCCTGGCCGAAGCCGGTGTCGAGGCCACCGCCCGACCCGTCGCCGAGGGCTTCCCCGCGCACGGCGGACTCCTGGAGTGGACCTCAAACGACCAGAACACAGCCCTGACCTGCGGCGCCAACCTGACCGCGCTCACCCGTACCGCCACAACACGAACGAACTTGGAGCTGGGCCTGATCCTCCCCACCACCGTTTCACCCGAACCCGCGGACCTCGCGTCCTCCCCTGCCGCCGAGGATGAGGGCTACCTGTCCCAGATCGCCGGCGAACTGGAGGCCTCCGGCTGGCGCCTGGAGTACGACGGGGGCATCCACCGCGTCCACGGCACCTTCACCAACCCGGTTCCGGTCGCCGCCCAGGTCGCCGAACTCCTGGAGAAGCACGTGGGCACCGTCTACGTGCACGCCGAGGGCCCCAAGGGCTGGGCGCTCATCGTGTGGAGCCGACCGATGCTGCTCCTGGCATCCGCCCCCAGGGGCAGTGCCTGGCGCCTGTACCGCGTCGACCCGCCCGCCACCCCGTCCTCGCGTCTGGGCGGCGGCGAGGGACTGTCCCGCGTGGGCCTGCTGCGCACCAGCGCCCCACTACACCGGGTCCCGCACCGCGACGTCCTGGCCCACCTGGAAACCCTGGGCACCGACCACATCTCCCTCCTGGAACAGGCAGGCCACCTCAACAGGCCCCTGTGATCCCGCGATCGGACGCGGCCCCCGCCGTACCCGTCAAAGCGGCGCTGGTGATCGCTGATGTCCAGGTGGAACGCTAAAGTCAGTCCCTATGCGGATTCTCGTGCTGGGTGGGACCTCGTTCGTTGGTCGGGCGATCGTTGAGGACGCGTTGCAGGCGGGACACGAGGTCACGCTCTTCAACCGGGGCCGCAGCGCTCCCGACCTCTTTCCCCGGACGAAACGGCTCCTGGGCGACCGGGACGAGGGCGACTACGCCTCCCTCGCCGAAGGCACCTGGGACGCGGTGGTGGATGTCAGCGGGTTCGTGCCCCGGCATGTGCGCCAAGCCACTGGCGCCCTCGATGACCGGGTGGGACGGTACCTGTTCGTCTCCAGTAACGCCGTCTACGCTCCCGGACCCGGGCCCGGGGCGGACGAGTCCGCCCCGGTACGAGCGCCCGAGTGGAACACCGAGGAGATCGGGCGCCACACCTACGGTCCGCTCAAGGCCGCCTGCGAGCAGGAGTTGGGCTCCCGCTACGGGAGCCGCGCCACGGTGGTGCGGCCCGGGGTGCTCGCCGGGCCGCACGACAACGGCGACCACCTGACCTACTGGGTGCGCCGGGCCGCGAAGGGCGGCAAGGTGGTCCTGCCGGGCGATCCCGGGCAGCCGGTTCAGCTCCTGGACGCCCGTGACCTGGCCCGGTTGGTGGTCCGTCTGTTGGAGGACGACCGCGGCGGCGTGTTCAACGCGACGGGACCCGCCGAACCCCTCACCTTGGTGGAGATGCTGCGTACCTGCGCCGAGGCGGCCGGAAGCGAGATCGACATCGTCCTGGTTCCCCAGGAGACGATCATGGCCTCCTTCCCCCTGGTGCGCCCCGACCGGGTGTGGGAGCAGACCTTCCAGCGCGACTTCAGCCGGGCCCGGGAGGCCGGACTGCCGCTGCGGCCGCTGGTCACCACCGCCGCCGACGTCCTGGCCTGGGACCGCGAGCGCGGCGAGCCCCCGTTGGCGGTCGGCCCCTCCGCGGAGATAGAGCGCACCCTGCTCTCCTTCGTTCAGAGGCACTGAGCCGCTCCGGACCGGTAGCCCGATCGTGCCCGCTCCGGCGGCCGGCCCCTCGTCCGGTACGCCCGGCCCAGGTCAACGGCGGCCTCCGCCGCCACCGCCGCCGCCCCGGCCCGAGACCCGGCCGCCGCCACTGCCGCTGCCGCTGCTGGTCCTCCTGGAACTGCGGATGCGGTCGTTGACCGTACGGTTCCAACCCCGCCGGTACCCGTGGTCACGCAGATAGGGGCTCAGGTTGGGCACCTTGGCGTTGAGGGCCCGCACCGTCTCGTCCGGCAGCCCCAGGGCGATGGCCATGACCGGCTCCAGCTCGCGGGGGTTCTTGCGCCCTTCGGCGAGCAGGTCGCGGACGTGGTCCCCGTAGGGGGTGCGCTGGTTGGGCAGGAACAGGGCGATGAGCGCCGTCGGCAGTACCGCCGCGCTGAACATCTCCAGACCGGCCAGGTCGAGCGGGGTGAGCGCGTTGACGATCACACCGGTACAGATCGCGGCGATCAGTACGAGCCCGCACCCGAGCACGGCCGGGTACCAGAGCCAGGGTCTGACGACCAGCCCGTGCTGTCCCGCTTCGCGCAGCAGGGCGTACTCGATCCACTTGATCCGGGTCTTGCTCATGGACCGGCCCAGCCAGGTCAGGTCGATCTCGCTGTTGAGCCCGAACATCCCCCGCCGCAGGGACCGTTCGGCCGGGGTGAGCGCGACGTTGGAGTCCTGCTTGACGAACAACCAGTCCCCGCCCTTGCCGTTCTCCTTGGGCACCGAGGCCAGGTGCCCCTTCTCCTCCAGGCTGACCAGCAGGGCCAGGGCGTGTTCGGCGCGCAGCCGCTTCTTGTGGAAGAGGAATCCCGCGACGGCTGGCGGCAGGTCGGGCAGTTCCTCACCGAACCCCTGCCGGATCCGGAACCGGCGCTTCTCCCGCCACCTGGTGACGTGCCTGTCCAGGAAGAAGGCAGCGACCAGGACCACGGGCAGGGAGAGCGCACCGGCCAGGGTGATCCAGCGCGGCAGAGGAGCCAGGGCGTGTTCGGGTTCGGTGAACTCGACCGTCCCCTCCTCCAGGTACACCACTCCGCTCAGGGGCGCGCCCGAGTCCAGCCGCGGGTGGCCGAAGCCGGCCGCGGCACCGTCGTGCCCGCTCTGGTCGCACTCCTCGTCCCAGTACTCGGTGTCGCCGTCCTGGTCGCGGTAGCTCTCCTCGTAGAAGCACTCGGCCCCGACCACCGAGGGGGCCTCCACCCGGACGGTCACGCCGTTGACCGGCACCCCCCACTCGTCACCGACGAAGTCCCAGTGCAGCTGGGGGCCGTCACCCTCGTCGTTGAGGGCGCCGTGGACGGTGTAGGAGATCTCGTAGGTCTGCGCCCCGGTGACGGGGGCGCCGGTGTCGCCGATCTCCAGGGTGAGGACGCGGCGCCACTCGTCCTGTTTCTCGATGCCGGCCGGAGCGCCGGAGGGGCTGGTGACCTCGACGTCGCTGATCTCCCAGACGCGGTGGCGCATGAGGCCGACGCGCTGGCTCAGCGGGATCTCACGCAGCAGGCCGGGGCTGGGGTCGCGGCCGAAGTCGTAGGTGATGGTCTCGGTGACGTCCACGGTGCCGTCGGCGTGTACCACGGCACGGGTGTCGTACTCGGTGATGCGGTCCCTGGCGCCCGGGAAGGTGCAGGAGGTGAGCAGCAGGGCGAGCACGACCAGTAGGAGGACGCGGGGCAAGTGGGACAAGGAGGGACCTCGGGGGAAGCGGGGATGCGCACGAAGCGCACATGTTAGCGATCCCCGGCCCGGTCCCCGCGAGCCCGGCGCAGCACGCGGCCGATTGTGGCCACCGGCGGCAGCGCCCTGACCTTGGCCGCTCCCGCGCGCACCCGGCGCGCCATCGCTCGCGCGGCACCGCCCCCCAGGTCTTGGACCTCCGGTTCCCCGGCCGCAGCCGACTCGTCCCCGGCCTGGCCGACCTCGGCGACCCTGGCGTGCAACCGGTCCCTGACCTGCTCGGGGGTGTAGGCGCGGCGTTGTCGTTCGGCCCGCGCGAGGGCCACTCCGGTGGCCGCCACACCCACGAAAGCGGCCACTCCCACGGCTTTCCACCACTTCATGCATTTAGGCTAACGCCTGTGGCAGAGACGAGCATGTCCCTAGACGAAGCGGTGAACCTGACCAGAACCGGTGACGTGTGGGTGTTCCGCGGCACGAGCGTGCCCGACCGGGCCATCCAGCTCACCACCAACAGCCCGGTCAACCACGTGGGCATGTCCATCGTGGTCGACGACCTGCCTCCACTGATGTGGCACGCCGAGCTGGGCAGGTCCCTGGTGGACATGTGGACCGGCACCCACCAGCGCGGGGTCCAGCTGCACGACCTGCGCGACGCCGTCCTGGTGTGGGGCCGCCGCTACGGCCAGAAGGGCTGGCTGCGCCAGCTGGACCCGTTGGCCACCCGCCAGATGGAGGACGACGCGCTGCGGATGGTGGCCCGGCTGAACGGCACCCCCTTCCCCTCCACCGCCCAACTCGCTGGCCGCTGGGCGCTGGGCCGCATGCCCTTCCACCGCAAGGCGCGCGAACGCCAGCTGGAGACCGCCTACTGCGCGGAGGTGATAGCGCTGACCTACGAGGAGATGGGGTTGCTGGCCCGCGGGAGGCGCCCCGGCTACTACGACCCGGGCCGGTTCTGGAGCGGGGACTCCCTGAAGTTGGAGGGCGGCTTCGCCCTGGGCGGAGAGATCCAGGTGGACCTGCCCGACTGAACACACGAGCGCGGTGCGCCCACACGACCCGTGTACTCGGGCGGTGTACGGGGCAGGCACCTGTACGTGCCGCCAACGGCGGTGGAGGAGTGGCAGATGTCAGAGCATTCTCCGGAGGGCTCCGGACCGAACGGCAGCGGGCCGGCGGGCCCCGAACCGGACGGCAGCGGGCCGGCGGGCCCCGAACCGGACGGCATCGACCTGGACGGTGCCGGACCGAGCGACGCGAACGGCACCGGGCTGAAGCACACCGGCGTAGCCGAGTCCGATCTCGTGCTGCGCCGTGCGACGTTTCGCTGTGTGGCCTTCCGGGACCCGGTCGACGGCCACGAGCACCTGGCCCTGGTCCTGGGCGAGATCGGGGACGGCGAGGACGTCCTGGTGCGGGTGCACTCGGAGTGCGTGACCGGGGACGTCTTCGGAGCACTGCGCTGTGAATGCGGCGACCAGCTCCGCGCCGCCCTGGACGCGATCCTGGCCGAGGGCCGCGGGATGCTGGTCTACCTGCGCGGCCACGAGGGGCGCGGCATCGGGCTCGTGAACAAGGTGCGCACCCAGCTGCTCCAGGACGAGCGGGGGCTGGACACCGTGGACTCGGCCACCGCGCTGGGGCTACCGGTGGACGTGCGCGACTACGGCCCGGCCGCGCGGGTGCTGCGCCACCGGGGGGTGCGTTCGGTGCGGCTGCTGTCCAACAACCCGGCCAAGGTGCGGGCCCTGGAGGAGCACGGGATCAAGGTCGCCGCCCGGGTGCCGCTGCTGGTGGCCGCGCACGCGGACAACACCCGCTACCTGACCGCCAAGCGCGACCGCCTGGGCCACGACCTGCCACACCTGAACGGCGGCGGGCCGTCCGCCGAGGCACCCGGCGCCACGCGGGCTCCCCAGCCCCGGAGCGGTTCCGGAGCACACGGGGGTTCCGGGACAGGGAACCGTCTGCCCGACCCCGGCAGCGCTGAGGCGGGCGAGTGAGTGACCCGGGTCCCTGGTTGGGCCCCCCGGGGTGGGCCGCCGGGCTGTTGTACGTCCTGCTCGTGGCGGTGCTGCTGACAGTGGCCGTGCGCCGCTACGATCGCTGGCCGCTGGGTCCGGCGGACCTGGTGACCCTGGTCCGGGTCGGCCTGATCGGCGTGGTGACGGCGCTGGTCGCCGACGGAGCACCGCCCCTGCCTGTGGTGTCGGTGACCGCGGTGGCCCTGGTCCTGGACTGGGTGGACGGACTGGTGGCCCGCGGCACCCGCACCGAGTCGGACTTCGGGGCGCGCTTCGACATGGAGGCGGACGCCTTCCTGATCCTGGTGCTGAGCGTGTACGTGTCCGGGGCCCTGGGGCCTTGGGTGCTGCTGATCGGGGCGATGCGGTACCTGTTCGGAGCCGCCGCATGGCTGACACCGTGGTTGCGGGGGCCCCTGCCGCCGAGCCTGGCCCGCAAGGCCGTGGCCGCCGCGCAGGGGATCGTGTTGACGGTGGTCGCCTCGGGGGTGCTTCCGGAGCCGGTGAGCACGGCCGCGGTGGCGCTGGCGCTGGCCGCCCTGGTGTGGTCGTTCGGACGTGACGTGATGGGACTGTGGCGGGCGCGCTCCCCTCGGACCAGCGCCGCCGAGGAGAGGTGAGGGATGACGCGGACGGCACGGGCGTTCTGGGTGAGCTCCCCCGGAGTGGGCGAGGTGCGCGAGGTCGAACTCCCCTCCCCGGGCCCCGGCGAGGTGATGGTGCGCACCCTGTACTCGGGGATCAGCCGGGGCACCGAGACGCTGGTCTTCGGCGGCGGGGTGCCGCCCAACCAGTACGGCGTGATGCGGGCGCCCTTCCAGGAAGGGGACTTCCCCGGCCCGCTCAAGTACGGCTACCTGAACGTGGGGGTAGTGGAGGAGGGGCCCGAGCAGCTGCTGGGGCGGACGGTGTTCACGCTCTACCCGCACCAGACCCGGTTCGCGGTGCCCGCCACCGCGGTCTCCGTGGTGCCCGACACCGTCCCCGCGGCCCGGGCGGTCCTGGCCGGAACCGTGGAGACGGCCGTGAACGCCCTGTGGGACGCGGCCCCGCTGGTGGGCGACCGCGTGGCGGTGGTCGGCGCGGGCATGGTGGGCTGCTGCGTGGCGCGCCTGCTCGCCCAGGTCCCGGGCTCCCGGGTCCAGCTGGTGGACGTCGACCCGAGCCGGGCCGGGGTCGCCGGGCGTCTGGGCGTGGACTTCGCCCTGCCGGAGGAGGCCGAGGGCGACCGCGACCTGGTCTTCCACACCAGCGCGACCGAAGCGGGGCTGGTGCGTTCGCTGCGACTGCTGCACACCGAGGGCGAGGTGGTGGAACTGAGCTGGTACGGGGACCGGCAGGTCATCCTGCCGCTGGGCGAGGACTTCCACTCCCACCGGCTGGCCGTGCGCGCCAGCCAGGTCGGCATGATCTCACCGGCAAGGCGCTCCCGGTACGACCACTCCGAACGCCTCCAGCTCGCGCTGCGGCTGCTCGGCGACGCGGCCTTCGACGCGCTGCTCACCGGTGAGAGCGGCTTCGAGGACCTGCCCTGGGTACTGCCCAGGCTGGCCAGCGGCGAACTACCAGCCCTGTGTCACCGGATCACCTACGACAGCTGACCCGCTGTCCTGACCGCCTCCGACACCCTGGAGCCCCGTTGTTCAGTGTCACCGTCCGAGACCACCTGATGGTCGCGCACAGCTTCCGGGGCGAGGTCTTCGGCCCCGCCCAGGCCCTGCACGGGGCGACGTTCGTGGTGGACGCGACCCTGCGCCGCCCCGAGCTGGACCCCGACAACATCGTGGTGGACATCGGCGCGGCCACCCGGGAGCTGGGTGCGGTGGTGGCCGAGCTCAACTACCGCAACCTGGACGAGGTGCCCGAGTTCGCGGGGGTGAACACCTCGACCGAGTTCCTGGCCAAGGTCGTCGCCGACCGTCTGGCCGAACGGATCGCGTCGGGCGCGCTGGGCCCGCACGCCGACGGACTGGCCTCGATCACGGTGACCCTGCACGAGTCCCACGTGGCCTGGGCCTCCTACGAACGCGAACTGCAACCCGGGTTGTGAGCGCTCTCCTCTTCGTCGTCCCCGAGGCGACGGCGCCCAGTGGCGGCCACACCTACGACCAGCGGGTCGCGGCCGCGCTGGGGGAACTGGGCCGGCCGGTCCGGACGGTGGCGCTGGGCGGGGCCTGGCCCCGCCCGGGCCGCGGGGCGGTCGCCGAACTCTCCGCCGTGCTGGCCGAGGCGCCCGACGGTTCTCGCGTGCTGGTGGACGGGCTGGTGGCCTGCGGGGTACCCGAGGCGGTGCTCCCGCACGCGCGGCGGCTGCGCATCGCGGTACTGGTGCACCTGCCGCTGGCCGACGAGACCGGGCTGGCAGCGGGTACCGCACGCGACCTGAATGCCCGGGAGCGGGCGCTACTGCGCGGTGGGGTGACAGTGGTGGCCACCAGTGCGTGGGCGGCACGGCGGCTGGCCGAGCAGCACGGCCTGGAACGGGTGGCGGTGGTGCGCCCCGGGGTGGATCCGGCACCGCTGGCCCGCGGGAGCGGCTTCGAGGAGCGCGCGGACAGCGTCCCCCGGTTGGTGTGTGTGGCCTCGTTGACCCCTCGCAAAGGCCACGACCTGCTGTTCCAAGCCCTGTCCGGGCTGCGGGACCTGTCATGGACGTGCGTGTGCGCGGGGCCGGGCACCCCTCCCCCGCACTCGGGACTCGAGGACCGGGTGCGGTTCACCGGAGCGGTGGTCGGCGGTGCGCTGGCGGAGGTCCACGACTGCGCCGACCTCCTGGTGCTGGCCTCACGCGCCGAGACCTACGGCATGGTCGTGACCGAGGCGCTGGCCCGGGGCGTGCCGGTGGTGGCCGCCCGGGTGGGCGGGGTCCCCGAGGCCTTGGGGCGAACCTCGGACGGTCGGGTCCCCGGGTTGTTGGCGCTTCCCGAGGACGCGGCGGCGCTGGAGCACGCCCTGCGGGACTGGCTGACCGACCGGGGGCTGCGCGAACGGCTGCGTGAGGCGGCCCGGCTGCGGCGTTCGGAGCTGGCCGGGTGGCCGGAGGCGGCCCGAACGATGGCTCAGGTGCTCGGCTTGTAGGCCCCGCTCATTCCCGGGCCCGGATGTGGGCGCTCTCATCCCCCGGGCGCCTGGTTCGCGTCTCACCCCGGGTGATACTCTGCATGGAGTGCAAAAATTCTTATCCTGCACTTTTGCCGACCCAGCAGGCCTCCTCCACCTGCACCCACTCTCCAGAATCACTTTTCCAGAGGCCAGCCTTGAGCACTGCGCAGTCCCAGGGCACCGCACGTACACCGATCATGCGCTCCCTGAGCGGACTGATGATCGTCCTCGGCGTGACGATGCTCAGCGGCACGATCGTCTCGGTCGCGCTGCCCCAGATCCTCGGGTCCCTCCAGGGCACCCAGTCCCAGTACACCTGGGTCGTCACCGCGACGCTGCTGGCGTCCACGGCCTCCACCCCCATCTGGGGCAAGCTCGCCGACCTGTTCCCCAAGAAACGCCTGCTCCAGATCTCGATCGTCCTGTTCATCGTCGCCTCCCTGCTCAGCGGGTTCGCGCAGAGCACCGAACAGCTCATCGCCTTCCGAGTCCTGCAAGGGCTGGGCATGGGCGCCTCCCAGGTCCTGGTCCAGGCCACCATCGCCGCCCTGGTCAGCCCCAAGGAACGCGGCCGCTTCAACGGGATCATCGGCGCCATCATGGCCGTGGCCACCGTGGGCGGCCCCCTGATCGGCGGCGCCCTGACCGACATCTCCTGGCTCGGCTGGCGCTGGTGCTTCTTCATCGGCGTACCGTTCATGCTCGTCGCCCTGGTCGTACTCACGCGCACCCTGCACCTGACCGAGGAACACCGCACCGACGTGCGCGTGGACTACCTCGGCGCCACCCTCATCGCCGCCGGGGTCAGCACCCTGCTGCTGTGGGTGACCTTCGTCGGCGGCAGCTTCGCGTGGATCTCCTGGCAGTCCGGCGCCATGGTCGCAGGCGGCCTCCTCCTGCTCGCCCTGGCCGTACGGGTGGAGAACCGGGTCGCCGAGCCGGTCATCCCGCTGCACCTGGTGGTCCGCCGCGAGCCGATGATCGCCATCGTGGCCAGCGTCGCGGTGGGCATGGCCATGTTCGGCGGCGCCGTCTTCCTCGGCCAGTACTTCCAGCTGGCCCGCGGCTACTCCCCCACCGCCGCGGGACTGCTCACCACCCCGCTGATGCTCGGCATGATGGCCGCCTCGACCGTCTCTGGCTGGATGATCTCGCGCTCGGGCCGGGTCAAGTCCTACGTCGTCACCGGCCTGGTGTTCCTGACCCTGGGATTCGGGCTGCTGTCCACCATCGACGAGACCACCTCACTGCTCGTGGTCTCCCTGGGCATGCTCGGGGTCGGTGTGGGCGTGGGTCTGTCCATGCAGAACCTGGTACTGGTCGTGCAGAACTCGGTACCGCTGCGCGAACTCGGCGCGGCCAGCGGAGCGATCACGTTCTTCCGCTCCCTGGGCGGCACCATCGGGGTCTCGGTGCTCGGCGCGATCCTGGCCAGCCGGGTGAGCACCAGCATCACCGAGGGAGTGGCCGCCTCGGGCGTGGACATCCCCGCCGGCGGGGCCGACGGCGGCACCCTGGACCTGGCCGGTATGCCCGCCTTCCTGCGCCAGATCGTCGAGAGCGCCTACGGCGCCTCCACCGGTGACATCTTCCTGGTGGCCACCGGTATCGCCCTGGTCGGCCTGGTGGTGGTGCTCTTCCTGCCCCGGGTCCAGCTACGCGACACCGTGGACACGGTCGAGGAGACCCCCGAACCGGAGCCACGGCACGACAGGAGCACCCTCTCCGCCTGATCAGCGTGCCCCACTCGATCCCACCCGGTCCCGACCGGTGGGGCCGGTGGGGCCGGTGTCGTGTCCGAAAGCCCTGTGGCAGAAGGGTTTCGGGTTGCGCGCACGGGCACGACACAGCAGACTTCGGATGCAGAAAACCCCCGGATCACCCCAGATCCCCTCCGCTGGTGAGAGGCCCCCATGACGGACACGCAGATCGATACGAACGTCGCGCACACCGCCCGGGTCTGGAACTACTGGCTCGGCGGCAAGGACAACTATCCCGTCGACCGCGAGGTGGGCGACCGGGTCAAGGAGCTGTTCCCCCTGGTGGCGGAGATCGCCCAGGGTGACCGGCTGTTCCTGCGCCGCGCGGTCAGCCACCTTGTCCGGGAAGAGGGCCTCACCCAGTTCCTCGACATCGGCACCGGCCTGCCCACCGCCGACAACACCCACGAGGTCGCCCAGGCGCTCGATCCCGAGGCCCGCGTGGTCTACGTCGACAACGACCCCCTGGTCCTGACCCACGCGCGTGCTCTGCTCATGGGCACGGACACAGGGAAGACCCAGTTCGTGGACGCGGACCTGCGCGATATCGAAAAGGTCATCGAAGCCGCCAAGGAAACCCTGGACTTCGACAAGCCGATCGGCCTGACCCTGCTGGGCACGATGGGGCACTTCGAGTTCGAGGAAGCCCTCCGCCTGGTCCGCGCCTACGCGGACCGTCTGGCCCCGGGCAGTTTCTTCGCCGTGTGCGACGGTGTGATGGCCCACATGGAGGCCGAGGACGCCGAGCGCGCCGCCGAGGGCATGCGGATCTGGGAGGAGCAGGTCGCCCAGACCTACTACATGCGCAGCGTGGCGGAGTTCGGCCGGTTCTTCGACGGCTACGAACTGGTCGAGCCCGGCGCCGTCTCGGTCTTGCGCTGGCGCCCCGAACCCGCCGATGTCGGCACCGTCCGCGACATCCCCCAGTACGCGGGCCTGGCCAAGAAGGCCTGAGTTCCCACCACCCGGGTCAGCACCACCGGGCCCGGACCAAGTAGGGGCGGACGGGAACGGGTAGGACCTCACAGACAGACCCGGGCAAAAGCTTCCCTGTTCGGGCCGCCCGACCGCGGCCGAGCTGGCACTCTGGGGGAGGCGACCGTCCGCTGGCGGCCGTACTCCACCGGAAGGAGTCGCGTTGAGCCCTGTTTCCGACAACCCGCTTCCGGCTTTCGAGCCGGACTGGCTGGCCCTGCGCGAGGAGACCGACGCCGACGCCCGTGCGACCGCGCCGCTGGACCCGTTGCGGGTGTACCTGGCCGGTCGCGGCGCGGGGGCGCCCGCACGGCCGATCAGGGTCGCGGACCTGGGCTGCGGTACCGGCTCCCAGGGGCGCTGGTTGGCGCCCGAACTTTCCGGGGCGCAGAAGTGGGTCCTGTACGACATCGACCCCGGGCTGTTGTCGCTGGCGGGGGTCCGGATGCCCGCGCGGGCCGCGGACGGTTCCCCGGTGAGCGCGCGGATGTGCCTGCGGGACCTGGGTTCGATCACCGCACCGGACCTGGCCGGGTTCGACCTGGTCACCGCTTCCGCGCTGTTGGACCTGCTCACCCGCAAGGAGTTGGAGGCCGTCGCCGGGGCAGTGGCCGAAGCGGGCTGCGCTGCTCTGTTCACGCTGTCGGTGGTGGGCCGGGTGGAACTCTTCCCCAGCGATCCGGACGATCCCGCGCTCGCGAAGGCCTTCAACGAACACCAGCGGCGCGCCGGCCGGCTGGGGCCGGACGCGGTCGGGGCGGCCGGTGAGGTCTTCGCGGAGCTGGGTTACCGGACCTCGACCTTCCCGAGCCCCTGGCGGCTGGGGCCCGAGCGCGTCCCGCTGACCACGGCCTGGTTGCGGGGCTGGGTCGGGGCCGCCCTGGAACAGGAACCGGAGGCCGCCGCGGGCGGCTACCTGGAGCGTCGGCTCGGTGAGTGCGAACGGGGCGAACTGGGCGTGGTAGTGCACCACACCGACCTGCTGGTGATACCCGGGGAGAGCGCGGAGCGCCCATGACGGGCACGGGGTCATCGCGTTGGGAGGGACCTTCCGGAGCGGAGGACTCCCGCCCCGGGTGGCGGCGTTCGGGTCTGCTGCGTCCGCTGGTCGGGGTGGCGTTCCTGGTCTGGTTGCTGTGGTGGTACCCGTTGGAGGCCTTCACCGACGCGTTCGGCGCGGTCGACGGTCGTTCCGTGGCTGCCGCGCTGGGGATCGGGCTGGCCACGACCGTGCTGTGCGCGGCGCGTTGGGTGCTGGTGGCACGGGGGGTGGGGCTGTGTCTGCCCTGGCTCCGCGCCGTGGGCGACTACTACCGTGCCGTCTTCCTGAACGCCGTGCTGCCCGTCGGGGTGCTCGGTGACGCGCACCGGGCGGTGAGCCACGGCCGTTACGCCGGTGACCTGGCCCGGGGTGTGCGAGCCGTGGTGCTGGAGCGGATGGCCGGGCAGTTGGTGCTGGCCGGGGTCTGCGCGGCGGGGCTGTTCACTCTGCCCGCCGCTCTGCTGGGCCCGGGGCTGCTCGCGGTGGCCGCCTCCGTCGCGGTGTTCGCGGTGGTGGCGTTGGTGGTCGCCATCGGCTGGGTGGTCGGGCGGCGACGAGGTTCGCGCTGGTGGCGGGCGCTGTCGGCGACGGTGGCCGACACCCGGGCCGGTTTGTTCACGCTCACCACCGGTCCGGGCGTGGTACTGCTGTCGTTGGCCGCGCTGGCCGGGCACCTGGCCCTGTTCCTGGTGGCGGCCCGGGCCGCGGGCACCACCGCGGCCACCCTGGCGTTGCTGCCGTTGCTGGTGTTGGCGCTGGTGGCGATGGGCGTCCCGGCCAACGTGGGCGGTTGGGGGCCGCGTGAGGCGGTGACGGCGCTGGCCTTCGGCGCGGCCGGGCTGGGTGCGGAACAGGGCCTGACGGTGTCAGTGGCGTACGGGCTTCTTGCCCTGGTCGCCGCTCTTCCCGGCGGGCTGGTGCTGGTGTGGCGCCTGCTGCGGGTCGAGCACGTTCAGGTACCCGGCGAAGACCTCGACCAGGTGCGCCAGCAGGTCCCGGCCCTCGGCCGCGGCGGCTCGTGAGGGCTGGCCCACGACCCCGGATCGGGTGTAGCGGGACAGTCCGGCGGTGAGCAGGTGGTCGCGACGGTCGGCGATGTGGTCGGCCTCCTCGTAACCGGGCCGGACCAGGTCGGGGCGCACGTGCAGCAGCACCGAGGTCTCCAGTTCCCCGGCGTGCATGTCGCGGTCGTTGTCGGTGCTCATCCTCGCCGCGGTGCGGGCGGCCTCCCAGTCGTGGGGGCCGGGGAAGAGCGCCATGTCGCCGCGGGAGGCCTGGACGAGGTTGGCCAGGACGTGGTTGCCGCCGTGCCCGTTGACCAGGACCAGCTTCGGTGTGCCCGCCCGGTGCAGGGATTCGGCGATGTCGGCGGCCATCGCGTGCAGGGTGGGCGCCGAGACGCTGACCGTACCGGGCCAGGCCTCGTGTTCGTGGGAGCAGCCGAAGGTGATCGGGGGCAGGAGCCGCAGGCCGGGGTAGGCGTCGGCCAGGCTCTGGGCCAGGGCCGAGGCGACGACGGTGTCCGTGGTCAATGGCAGGTGGGGGCCGTGCTGTTCGAGGCTGCCCACCGGAAGCAGCGCGATCCGGGCCGCCCTGGCGCCCTCGTCCTCGCTTGTGGTGTTCGGTAGGAGATCGGAGAAGTCCATGGGGACATTCTCCCCTGCCGTCCCCTCAAGGGACCAGAGCACTCTCGGCTTCGGGACGCCGGAAAACTCGAGGACGCCCCGAAGCCTTGACCTCAGCCCTGGTTGAGGTGCTGCACTGTTCGGGGATGGACGGCCGCGCCGTCCAGGTCGGTCCGCTCGTCGAGAAGGCGGAGGGCGGCCCGCTGAGCGCCTACTACGCGAGGTTCGGCAGGGGCGAGGGGGCCGCGCTGCCAGCAGGTTACGCGAAGGTGTGGATGGTCATCACCGGTGCGCTGACCCTACGCACCGGCGGGAGCACCCTCCCGGCGGGCCCCGGCGACCTCCTGCATGTTCCGGAGGACTCCCCCGGCGAGCTGACGGCGGACGAGGACACCGAACTGGCGTGCGTGTCGGTTCCGGTTCATTGAGGAGCCAACAGAACCGCCGCCTTTATGTCGTAGATTTCCGAAGTGCCCGGAAATTGTCCCCGTCAGTCCGTACCCGAAAATAGAGACCGCCGCCCCCAAGCGACTCATCGCCACCGAACACGCCGCGCTGGCAGCCGACCTCAAGGGGCTGAGCGGTCCGGGCCTGAGCGAACTGACCCTGCGGGTGGATCGGTGACCGGGGGCCATCGGGTCAGGACGGCGGCTGCTCGTCGTCCCCCGACACGAGCATGGTGTGCTCCCGGCCCCGATTCGCTCCGGGTGGGACCGGTCCCCTGCTCCTGGGTGACGATAGGAGGGGTGCTGGACGCGGAGGC
The DNA here is from genome assembly GCF_014201115.1 of Nocardiopsis metallicus. GTDB lineage: Bacteria > Actinomycetota > Actinomycetes > Streptosporangiales > Streptosporangiaceae > Nocardiopsis > Nocardiopsis metallicus. The sequence continues at coordinate 1,381,099 of NZ_JACHDO010000001.1, read as the reverse complement.
CGGCTCCACCTGCCAGGTGGGCGCCTACCCGCGAGCCCGTGGCTTCAGCCACGGGTAGTCGCCCGCGCTGCGACCGCCTGAGCTCCTGCCGCACCCGCGCGCCGTCGAGGGCCACGCGAAACAGCAGAGGAGAACCGTTGTGCCTGCTCACATCCCTCCTGAAAAAACCTCTGAGAAAAACTGAACCGAACCCGTCGAGCATCCGTGTACCGGGTGACAACGAAACTTCGGGTCGGGACTCAGCAGCCGCGGATTCTGATCGCAACCCGGAACGGGAAACGACGGAAGGACGCGAAGCATGCGTGCGAAGAGGTTCCACTCCCTGGCCGCGGGAGCGCTCGGCCTGGCACTGCTCACCGGCTGCGGGAACGCCGCCCCGACCACCACCGACCCCTATGCCGCGGACCCTCCGCAGGAGCAGCCTGCCGCAGACACCGGGGTCGAGGACACCGGCATCGCCGACGGCGTGCTGAACCTGGTCCTGCGGGGGCACGAGACCCTCGGCGAGCTGGTCACCGACGCCGCCGGTCACACCCTGTACCGCTTCGACGAGGACTCCCCGGACGAGGAGTCCTCGGCCTGCTACGGCGACTGCGCCGACAACTGGATCCCGGTCGCCGCGGCGCAGGAGATGACGATCCCCGGCGGCGACGAGTTGTTGGACAGCTTCGAACGCGAGGACGGCATCGAGCAGGTCACCCTGGACGGATGGCCGCTGTACCGCCACGCGGCCGACGCCGGTCCCGGCGACACCAACGGGGAGGGAGCCCAGGAGGCCTGGTACGCCGCGAGCCCGGTGGGCACCAAGGCCCAGGACGAGCCCTGGACCGAGGGCTACTGCCCGCAGGGCTTCCAGGTGCGGCAGGATCCGGAACTGGGCGACATCGTGGTCGACGACGAGGGCTTCACCCTGTACCGCTTCGAGGAGGACTCCGCCAACCCGCCCGAGGCGACCTGCTTCGACGAATGCGCCGAGATCTGGCCCCCGGTGCTGGCCATGTCCCAGTTCGACTTCGGCCAGGGCCTCGACACCGCCCTGTTCGGCGAGGTGGAGCGGGAACACCGGCTGTCCCAGGTGACCCTGAACGGATGGGCGCTCTACCGCTACGCCGAGGACAACGCCCCCGGCGAGGTCAACGGCCACGGGGTGGGCGACGTCTGGTACGCGGTCACCCCGGAGGGCGCGATCGCCGGCGGCGGAGCCGACAGCGGTAACGCCGGCAACGACGATACCGGCGACAGTGACAGCGGCTACGGCGACGATGACGACTCCGGCAGCGGCTACTGACCCCGCGCACAGCGCGTACCCGCGGCCTCTGGGCGGGGGCCGACTCCCTCCCCCGTCCAGAGGCCCCCGCCCGTCCTCCGACTCCGCTCCTGCCGACATACCTCGCCTCGATCCTCCAGAGGGATTGCGCTCGCAACCCCGCTCCGCAAAGCTTGGGGTCCTACCGTCGAAGGAGGAGGGATGGATGGCGTTGTGGGGATCGCGTCGTCGGCGCGAAGCCGAGGACGAGGCGCTGATCCGTTCGCTCTACAACGAGCACGGCAGGGCCCTGATCGCCTACGCCACCCGCCTGACCGGTGACCGGGCCGCGGCCGAGGACGTCGTCCAGGAGACCCTCATCAGGGCCTGGCGCAACCCCGACGCGCTGGTGAACTCCAAGGGATCGGTCCGCGGCTGGCTGCTGACCGTGGCGCGCAACATCGTCATCGACCGGGTCAGAGCCCTCCAGGCACGGCCCGCGGAGGTGGCCCCGGTCGCGGGGGCCGAGCCGACACAGGACGACCACGCCGACTCCGTGGTGGACTCGATGGTGGTGATGGAGGCGCTGGAGAGTCTCTCCGAGGACCACCGCGCGGTCCTGATGGAAGTGTATTTCCGCAGGCGCAGCGTCGCGGAAACCGCCCAGACACTGGGGATACCGCCGGGTACGGTCAAGTCACGATCCCACCACGCCCTCCAGGCGCTCAGACGCCGTTTCGGCAGCCGCACACCGTCAGGGAAGGGGTGACCAGATGGCAGCAGGTAACCACGACCCGAAGCCGTTGGGCGCCTACGCCCTGGGCACGCTGAACGCGGAAGAGGCCGCCTCCCTGGCGGCCCACCTCGCGGGCTGTGAACCGTGCCGGGCGGAGCTGCGCGAGCTGAACGCCGTCCGCGACACCCTGGGGGAACTGCCCCCCGAAGCCCTGTTGGACGGGCCTCCGCCCGAGGGAGGCGCGGCCCTGCTGCGCGCCACGGTCGAGCGGGCTGGGACCGAACGCGCCGTCGGCCGCCGCCGACGCGCACTGCGCCTGGCCTTGGCCGCGGTCCTGGCCGGAGCCGTTCTCGCCGGGGTCGGGGGCGTCGTCGGACGGGCGTCGGCGCCCGCACCGGAGCAGGGGGAGGTGACCCAGCTGGCGGCGGGAACCGTGATCGCGGCGCAGGAGAACCCGGACACCGGGGCGAGCGCCACCATGCGGCTGGAACCCGAAGGCGCGGGCCTGCGGCTCCAGTCGTTCATCACCGGCATCCCGGAGGGCGAGGAGTGCGAGCTGGTCATCCTCACCGAGGACGGCCGCACCGAGGTCGCCGCCGTCTGGACGGTCTCCGCCGAAGCGGAGGCCGAGGGCAGCCGCCCCGGCGGGTTCGCCGACATCGACCCGCGGGACGTGGCCTCGGTGGTGGTGCGCAACACGGCCGACACGGAGTTCGTGAGCATCACCTTCTGAGCCGGGCCGGGCCATGGGAAACAGGAGGGGGCGGTGACCGGTTCGCCCGGCCACCGCCCCCTCCTTGTCTGCCGCTCACCTCTCGTGCGCGCCGGTCCCATACACGCCGGCGGCGTTCTCCGCCGGTCCGCGCCCTCGGCGGTCACGGTGTCCGCGCCCCCACCCAGCTGGGCGGCGGCGACCCCGGGCGCCACCGCGTGAAGGTCGGGGTGCCCGCCGCGCCCGGACCGGTGCGGGTCAGAGGGGCCGAGTGAGAGCTCGGCTCAGCGCCCGGGCCCGCGCGAGGCACGAGCCATCAGTGGCGCCCCGTTACCCATCGGCTCCGCGCGGGGCGTGCACTCGTCCGGACCCGTGGGTATGAGCAACACAGGCCCCGGCAGGGGCGAGCCGGTCGGCAGCCGATCCGGGCCGAAAGGCCGGTAGGGCGTGTGCCCCAGGTCCCTGGTCCGGCCCCGCCTGTGGTGTGAGGCTGATAGCCCGGACGTGTACGCGCAGGCGAGGCCCTACCGACCACGGACCGGTGCCGCGGAGGTGGTGCAGCAGTGACGAACAGCAGGAGACCCGCTCTTTTCCTGACCGAGATCGAGGCGGTCGCCTTCGACATGGACGGGGTCGTCACCGACACCGCCTCCGTGCACGCCGCCGCGTGGCAGCGAACCTTCGACACCCTGCTGAGCACGCTGGAGCCGGGCCCGAACACGCGGCCCTTCGACCCTGTCGGCGACTACCTCACCCACCTGGACGGCCGTTCCCGCACCGACGGCGTCCGCGCTTTCCTCGCCGCCCGCCGGATCAACCTCCCCGAGACCTCGGAGGGGCACTCCGGTACCCCCAGTGTCGCCTCACTGGCCCGTGACAAGGACCGCTTCTTCCTCGAACAGGTAGCCGCCCACGGGGTGAGGGCCTTCCCCTCCACCCTGGACCTGGTCCGCGCCCTGCGCGCCGCAGGAGCGGGCGTCGCGGTGGTCACCGCCAGCCGCAACTGCTCCGTGGTCCTGGAAGCCGCCGGGGCCGCCGACCTGTTCGACGCCCGCGTCGACGGAGTCGAGGCGGCCCGGCTCGGCCTGCCCGGCAAACCGGACCCCGCCCTCTTCCTGGAGGCCGCGCGCAGGCTGGGCCGGCCCGCATCCCGGACGGCGGTGGTGGAGGACGCGCTGTCGGGGGTGACGGCCGGGGCGCGCGGCGGGTTCGGGCTGGTCGTCGGCGTGGACAGGTCGGCCTCCAACGCAGCGGGACGCCGGGAACAGTTGTACCGGTACGGCGCCGACGTCGTCGTCACCGACCTGGCCGAGCTGCGGATCGAGGCGGCTTCGCGGTGAGCGCGTGGACGCTGGTCCACGAGGGCTTCGCCCCCGAGGAAGAGGGTCGGCGCGAAGCCCTGCGCACCCTGGGCAACGGGTACTTCGCCACCCGCGGCGCGGCCCCCGAGGCGCGGGCGGACGGGGTCCACTACCCCGGCACCTACGTCGCCGGGTGCTACAACCGCCTCGTGTCCCGCGTCGACGGGCGGGCGGTGGAGAACGAGGACCTGGTCAACGCCCCCGACTGGCTCTGCCTCACCTTCCACCTGCCCGGTTCACCCTGGCTGGCCGGCGGCGACCCGCGCGTCCGGGAGCAGCGGACCGAGCTGGACATGCTCCGGGGCCTGCTCACGCGCACCTTCCTCGTGACCGAGGACGACGGGCGTAGCACCCGGGTGTGCCAGCGCAGCCTGGTCTCGATGGCCGACCCCCACCTGGCCGCGGTCGAGACGACCTTCCTGCCCCGGAACTGGTCCGGGACCCTCACGGTCCGCTCCGGCCTGGACGGGCGGGTGACCAACGACGGCGTGGCTCGCTACCGGCAGTTGGACGGACACCACCTGCGCGCCCGCGGGAGCGGTGGCGCCACCCCCGACCTGACCTGGCTGCTGGCGCGCACCAGCGCTTCGGACATCACGCTCGCCATGGCAGCGCGTACCCGGGTCGCTCATGGCCCCGCACCGGCCTCGGGACGGGTCGGAACCCACCACGACCTGGTCACCGCCGAGCTGGGCATCGAACTCACCCAGGGGACGGAGGTGACCGTCACCACCACCGTGGCCCTGCACACCTCGCGCGACACGGCTGTCAGCGACCCGCTCACGGCGGCCCGCGAGAGGGTGGGATCGGCTCCGGGCTTCGACCAGCTCCGCACGGAGCACGCACTGGCCTGGCGGCACCTGTGGAACCGGTGTTCGGTGGACGTGGGCGACGAGGGCGACCAGCGCGTGCTCAACCTGCACCTGTTCCATCTGCTCCAGGTCCTGTCCCCGCACATCGTCGACCTGGACGCGGGGGTCCCCGCCCGGGGACTGCACGGGGAGGCCTACCGCGGGCACGTCTTCTGGGACGAGGTGTTCGTCTTCCCGTTCTTGGACCTGCACTTCCCCGAGACCGCCCGTGCCCTGCTGCGCCACCGGTGGCGCAGACTGCCCAAGGCGCGGGCCGCCGCCCGCGAGAAGGGTCTGAGGGGAGCGCTCTTCCCCTGGCAGAGCGGCAGCGACGGCCGTGAGGAGACCCAGCGCGCCCACCTGAACCCGATGTCGGGCCGCTGGTTGCCCGACCACTCCCACCTGCAACGCCACGTGAACGTCGCGATCGCCTACAACGTGTGGCAGCACCACCGGGCCACCGGCGACCCCGGCTTCCTCGCCGACTTCGGCGCCGAACTGCTGCTGGAGACCGCCCGCGCCCTGGCGGACCTGGCCGTCTACGACCCCGGCCTGGGCCGGCACGTCATCCGGGGTGTCATGGGCCCCGACGAGTACCACCAGGGCTACCCCGACCGCGCCGGCCCCGGCCTGGACGACAACGCCTACACCAACGTCATGACCGCCTGGGTGCTGCTGCGCGCCCTCGACGCCCTGGAGGCCCTGCCCACGGCACGGCGCCGGGAACTGGCCGCGGAGATCGGTCTGGGCGAGGAGGAACTGGAACGGTTCGTCGTGCTGACCCGCACCTTGCGGGTGCCCTTCCACGACGGGGTGATCAGCCAGTTCGCGGGTTACGAGCACTTGCGGGAACTGGACTGGGCGGGACTGCGCGCGGAGTACGGGGACATCCGGCGCCTCGACCGGATCCTGGAATCGCGGGGCGACAACTGCGACCGCTACAAAGCGGCCAAACAGGCCGACGTGCTCATGCTCTTCTACCTGCTGCCAGCGGAGGAGCTCGGCGACACCCTCAGACGGTTGGGCTACCCGGTCGACCCCGGACTGATCCCGCGCACCGTCGCCTACTACCTGGAGCGCACCTCCCACGGCTCCACCCTCAGCTCCGTGGTGCACTCCTGGGTGCTCGCCCGTACCGACCGCGAGCACTCGTGGCGGTTCTTCCGCGAGGCGCTGCGCTCCGACATCGACGACACCCAGGGCGGCACCACCGCCGAGGGCGTGCACCTGGGGGCCATGGCGGGCACCGTGGACCTTCTCACCCGCTGCTACAGCGGCCTGAGTACCCGCGGCGGCGTCCTTGACCTGAGCCCGCTGCTGCCCGCCGAGCTCGACGAACTCTCCTTCGAGCTGCGCTACCGGGGGCACTGGGGTATCCGTCTGCGCCTGTTCCGGGACCGGGTGGAGGTCCGGGTGCCGCCGTCGGACCTGCCGCCCCTGGAGGTGCGGGTCAAGTCGCGTACGGCCACCGTGGCACCGGGGACCTCGTGCTCGCTGCCCATCCGCTGAAGATCCGCCCGGACCGTCCGGGCCGAACCTGAAGGAGGCGCTCCCATGCTGGTCGCACAGGTCATGCGCACCCCGACTGTGCTGTTGACCGAGGAGAGCTCGATCCGCGAGGCCGCGGCGGAGTTCGTGGCACAGGGGGTGATCGCCGCCCCCGTGGTGGACCGCGCGGGCGAACTGGTGGGGATCGTGACCGAGATCGACCTCCTGCGCCGCGGTTTCCTGACCGACCCCCGGGCCACGGCGGTACGCGGGCCCGAACCCCGACAGGACCCGCCGCGCACCGTGGGGGAGGTGATGACCCGCAATGTGGTCACGACCCGGGAGAACCGCGACGTGGCCGAGCTGACCGAGCTCATGGTGCGCGAACGCATCCGGACCGTACCCGTGGTTCGGGACGGCCGTCTGGTCGGTCTGGTCGGCCGTACCGACCTCCTGCGCGCCCACAGCAGCCCCGACGCCCACGTCGAGGCTGCCCTGGACGAAGCGCTGTCCGTGGGGGCGCCCTACGTCAAGGGATGGAAGGCCGCCGTCACCGCGGGCACGGCGCGGATTTCCGCGCCCGGCGCCAACGCCGCCGAACAGGGGCTGCTCGCCCTGGTGGCCCGGACGGTACCGGGGGTGAACCGGGTACTGGTCACCGACGGGGCCGAGGAAACCGCCAGCGCTGAGGAGACCGCGACGGGCACGCACTCGGCACCGGCCGACGAAGGGTAGGCGATCATGTCCACGAAGACCGGGTACGCAACGGCCGAGTTCGTCACGGATACCATGGCCGCCTGGGAGGTGGCCGAACCCGGACCCATCGAGTCCGAGCCCCTGCGCCCGGTGCGCAGGCCGGTGCCCGAGCCAGGACCGGACGAGCTGCTGATTCGTGTCCTGGCCTGCGGTGTGTGCCGCACCGACCTGCACGTCAGCGAGGGTGACCTGCCGGTACGCCGGCCCCGGGTGGTGCCCGGACACGAGGTCGTCGGTGAGGTGGTCGGCACGGGCCGCGACGCACAGGGCGCTCCGGTCGGCTCGCTGGTGGGCGTGGCCTGGCTCCGCCACACCTGCGGGCGGTGCCGGTTCTGCCTGCGGGGTGAGGAGAACCTGTGCCCGCGTTCGCGCTACACGGGCTGGGACGCCGACGGCGGATACGCCGAGTACACCACGGCCCCGGCCGCCTACGCCTACCGCCTCCCCGCCGGGGCCGACCCACGAGGGACCGCGCCGCTGCTGTGCGCGGGCATCATCGGCTACCGGGCCCTGGAGCGCGCCCGCCTGCCCGAGGGCGGCCGTCTGGGCGTCTACGGCTTCGGCGGCAGCGCCCACCTGGCCGCCCAGGTCGCCCTGGCGCGAGGGGCTCGGCTGCACGTGCTCACCCGCGACGAAGCGGCGCGGAGGCTCGCCCTCGAACTCGGCGCGTCCTCGGCACGGGGCGCCTACGACCAACCGCCGGAGAAGCTCGACTCCGCGATCCTGTTCGCCCCGGTCGGCGAGCTGGTCCCCGTCGCGCTGAGCGCGCTCGACCGGGGCGGGGTGCTGTCCGTGGCCGGGATCCACCTGAGCGACGTGCCCCCGCTCAACTACCAGGAGCACCTGTTCCAGGAACGGGAACTGCGCAGCGTCACCTCCAACACCCGGGCCGACGGCCGCGCCTTCCTTGAGGAGGCCGACCGTGCCGGTGTCTCGGTGACCGTCACGGCGTACCCGCTCGGACAGGCACAGCAGGCGCTCAAGGACCTCAAGGCGGGCCGGTTCGCCGGAGCAGCCGTCCTGGTCCCCGGGGCCGACTGACGGCGGACCCGGACGGCCCTGCTCCTGGTTCACCTGTTTGTCGGGCGTGCAATCCCAGTCGTTCACCACTGTGCCCGAGGAGTCGCGCACCGGTCGTGGCGGTTCTGCCCTCGTGCCGTCCCTCCCGGGTTTGAGGTCCTCCACCACGTCCAGCACGAAACACCCTCTGGTGGTCGGTCCGACGGATGGCTGGACTGCTGGCGCGGCCGCTCGGCCGAGTGTTGTGTTGCCGCTCACTGCGCCTGCCCCTAAAATGAATGTTGATCATTTAACTGTGGCCTAGGAGACATCATGGGCAGCCGCCTGCAGAACTTCATCAACGGCACATTCGTCGACGCGCACGGACAGGGGCACCTCGACGTCGTCAACCCCACGGACGGAACGACGGTGGCCGTCTCCCCCGTCTCCGACCAGGTCGACGTCGACGCCGCCTTCGGCGCCGCCCGTGACGCCTTCGCCACCTGGAAGAAGGCCACGCCCGGCGAGCGCCAGCGCCTGCTGCTGAAGCTCGCCGACGCGGTGGAGGCCCACACCGACGAGATCGTCGAGGCCCAGCACCGCAACACCGGTCAGCCGCGCTGGCTCATCTCCCAGGAGGAGGTCGGCATGGGCGTGGACCACCTGCGCTTCTTCGCCGGGGCCGCGCGCACCCTGGAGGGCCGCGCGGCGATGGAGTACATGGAGGGCCACACCTCCTACATCCGCCGCGAGCCGGTCGGCGTCGTGGCCCAGGTGGCCCCGTGGAACTACCCGCTGCTCATGGCGGTGTGGAAGATCGGCCCCGCCCTGGCCGCGGGCAACTGCGTCGTGCTCAAGCCCTCGGACACCACACCCGAGTCCACCCTGGTCCTCACCCGCCTGATCGGGGAGATCTTCCCGGCCGGCGTGTTCAACGTGGTCCTGGGCGACGCCAGCACCGGACAGCTCATGGTGGAGCACCCCGAGCCCGTGATGGTCTCGATCACCGGTTCGGTCCGCGCGGGCCAGCACGTGGCCGCCTCAGCCGCCAAGAACCTCAAGCGCGGCCACCTGGAGCTGGGCGGCAAGGCCCCCGCGGTGGTCTTCGCCGACGCCGACCTCCCCGCCACAGCCAAGGCGCTGGTGGAGTTCGGCACCTTCAACGCCGGCCAGGACTGCACCGCCGTGACCCGGGTGCTGGTCGAGGAGAGCGCGCACGAGGAGTTCGTGGAGCTGCTCGCCGAGGCCGCGCGTGCGACGCGGACCGGTGACCCCGACGAGTCCCAGAACGACTTCGGCCCGCTGAACAACGCCCGTCACTTCGCCTCGGTCACCGACAAGCTCGCCCGGCTCCCCGAGCACGCCACCGTGGTCACCGGGGGCAAGGCCGTCGAGGGCTCCAAGGGCTTCTACGTGGAGCCGACGGTGATCACCGGCGTGCGCCAGGACGACGAGCTGGTCCAGGAGGAGACCTTCGGGCCGATCCTGACCGTGCAGACCTTCAGCTCGGAGGAGGAGGCCGTCCGGCTCGCCAACGACGTGGAGTACGCGCTGGCCTCCAGCGTCTGGACCGCCGACCACGGCGCCGCCATGCGCCTGACCCGCGACCTCGACTTCGGCTGCGTCTGGGTGAACACGCACGTGCTGCTCACCGCGGAGATGCCGCACGGCGGCTTCAAGTCCTCCGGGTACGGCAAGGACCTGTCGCTGTACTCGGTGGAGGAGTACACCCGGGTCAAGCACGTCATGCACGCCCTGGAGGCGTGAGGACGGCCTGACTCGGCGGTCCGGGCCTCAGTCGACTCCGGCGTCGGTGAACTTCTGGCGCAGGCCGCTGATCAGGGCGTCGAGCGCGAGCTCGAAGGCCCGGTCGGCGGCCGCCCGGGGGTCCGGCGAGCGCTGGGCGGCGAAGCGGATGAAGGTCGGGGCCAGGTCCCCCAGGCTGCCCGGATCGAAGATGTCGGTCGGGGCGGTGGCGTCGTAGGCGGCACCGAAGACCAGCGCCTCGATGCCGACGATGATGTCCACGGCGTCCGCGCCGACGATCCCGGCGTCGTGCAGGGCGCGGGTGACGCGCTCGTACATGCGCAGCGTCTGGGGCGAGTCGGCCACGGGCAGCACCGCCATGACCGGGATGAGCGCGGTGTGCTCCATGAAGCACTGCCGGTAGGAGCGCGCCCAGTCCCGCAGCGCCTGGTCCCAGGGTTCGGTGTCGAAGGACGAGCAGTCGATCTGTTCGTTGATGCGGTCCTGGATGAGCACCAGCACGTCGCGTTTGGACGAGACGTGGTTGTACAGGGCCGAGGCCGCCACCCCGAGCTCGCGGGCCAGTGAGGCCATGGTCAGATGGCGGTAGCCCTGGTCGGTGACGATCCGGATCGCCGCCTGGCTGACGCGTTCACGGGACAGGATGGGTGAGGAGGGCCTGCCCCTTCCCCGTCCGCTGCGCGCTTGCTGGGTCACTGACGCCTACTTCCTGTTGTCCGTCCGGTCGGGCACCAACCAGATTTCCCTCAAGTGTAGAAGCGGCGCGCACGCGTCGGATCGGCGTAGTGGTGGGCCTTCGGCCCGCTGACCGGCCTCTTTGGCCCCCTGATGGCGAGTGTGAGCCACTTGACATCGGGGACGCCTTCCCCGTTAATGAATACAGTTCATTTTGATGTTCGAAGGAGCACACCCATGAGTGGCACACACGTCATCGGCAGCGACGAGATCCTCGATCGTGATGTCGTGATCGTGGGCGCCGGCCCCGCTGGGCTGATGGCCGCACGCACCCTCCAGGCCTCCGGCCGGTCCGTGGCGGTCCTGGAGGCCCGGGACCGCGTGGGCGGTCGCACCTGGTCCCGCGAGATCGACGGCGCCTTCCTGGAGATCGGCGGCCAGTGGGTCTCACCCGACCAGACCGAGCTCCTCGGGCTCCTGGACGAGCTGGGAATGAGCACCTATCCCCGCCACCGCGAGGGTTCCAGCGTCTACCTGGCCGCCGACGGCTCCCGGCACGAGTTCAACGGGGACATGTTCCCCGCCGGTGAGCAGACCGAGGCCGAGATGGAGCGGGTCATCGCGGCCCTGGACAAGCTGGTCGCCGAGATCGGCGTCGAGCGCCCCTGGGCCCACCCGCTCGCCCGCGAGCTGGACACCGTCACGTTCACCGAGTGGCTCCGCCAGCAGACCGACGACGAGGCCGCCCGGGAGAACATCGGCATCTTCATGGCCGGCGGCATGCTGACCAAGCCCGCCCACGCGTTCTCCGCGCTCCAGGCGGTCCTGATGGCCGCCTCGGCCGGGTCGTTCTCCAACCTCGTGGACGAGGACTTCATCCTGGACCGCCGTGTGGTGGGCGGTATGCAGTCGGTCTCGCAGAACATCGCCGCCGCCCTGGAGGAGGGCACGGTCTTCCTGGAGACCCCGGTGCGGACCATCCGCTGGAGCGAGGACGAGGCCGACGGCCGGGTCCTGGTCCGGTCCGAGCGCGTAACCGTGCGGGCGGACCACGTGATCGTGGCCGTGCCGCCCAACCTCTACTCGCGGATCTCCTTCGAGCCCGCCCTGCCGTGGCTCCAGCAACAGATGCACCAGCACACCTCGATGGGTCTGGTCATCAAGGTGCACGCCGTCTACGAGCGCCCGTTCTGGCGGGACAAGGGCCTGTCCGGCACCGGCTTCGGCGCCAAGGAGCTGTGCCAGGAGGTGTACGACAACACCAACCACGGGGACACCCGCGGCACCCTGGTCGCCTTCGTCTCCGACGAGGTCGCCGACGGCCTCTTCCGTCAGCCCGCGGAGCAGCGCCGCGCCGCGATCCTGCGCTCCCTCGCCAACTACCTCGGTGAGGAGGCGCTGGAGCCGACCGTGTACTTCGAGTCGGACTTCGCCTCCGAGGAGTGGACCCGCGGCGCCTACGCCGCCAGCTACGACCTGGGCGGGCTGCACCGCTACGGAGCCGACCAGAGCACCCCGGTGGGTCCGATCAGCTGGGCCTGCTCGGACCTGGCCGCCGAGGGCTACCAGCACGTGGACGGGGCGCTGCGCCAGGGCCGTCGGGCCGCGGAGGCCATCCTCGCCGCGAACGGCTGAGACGGATGACCCGGGCGGGTGTTCGGTGAGATCGCGATCGGACACCCGCCGTCCCCGGGGAAACGCAACGGCGCGTGAACCCCGCCCCCTGGTGAGTTCGGCCCGCCCCGCTCACCGGTTCCCGCGGCGTCGCCCCGTCGGCGCCGACACCCATCCCGGCGACCATCAGGAAGTACCCATGACCCACACCACCGATCGGCCCGCGCAGGCAGGTGCCGACACCCCGAACAACTGGAAGGGCCTCAGCAGGGGAGCCATCGGACTCCTGGGAGGCCTGGTCATCGGCGTCTCCACCATCGCCCCGGCCTACACGCTCTCCGGTGCCCTGGGCCCGACCGCCTCGGCCGTCGGTGAGCACCTGCCCGCGATCCTGCTGGTCGGTTTCGTTCCGATGCTGCTGGTGGCGATCGGCTACCGGCAGCTCAACAAGGCCATGCCGGACTCGGGCACCACCTTCACGTGGGCCTCCCGGGCCTTCGGCCCCTGGATCGGGTGGATGGCCAGCTGGTGTCTGCTGGCCGCGACCATCCTGGTGCTGTCCAACCTCGCTGGCATCGCGGTCGACTTCTTCTACCTGGCGATCGCACAGCTGACCGGGCAGGAGCAGATCGCCGCCCTGACCCGCAACGTGCCGGTCAACATCGCGACCTGCCTGGCCTTCATGGCGGCCGCCGCATGGATCTCCTACCGGGGTCTGGAGGCCACCAAGGCCTTCCAGTACATCCTGGTCACCTTCCAACTGGTGGTGCTGGCGTGGTTCTCGATCGCCGCGTTCATGCAGGTCAGCGCTGGATCTGCGTTCGATGCCACCCCGGTGCGGCTGGACTGGTTCAACCCGTTCGGGGTGGAGTCCTTCTCCGCCTTCGCCGCCGGAGTGGCGCTCTCGGTCTTCATCTACTGGGGCTGGGACGTGGTCGTGACGATGAACGAGGAGAGCCGCGGCGCGACGAGCACCCCGGGCAAGGCGGCCATCGCCACCATCCTGGTGGTCGTGGCGCTCTACATGGCGGTGTCGGTGGCCACGCTCTCCTTCGCGGGTGTCTCCGACGGTGAGTTCGGCCTGGGCAACACCGACATCCAGGAGAACATCTTCGCGGCGCTGGCCGGTCCGGTGATGGGGCCCTTCGCGGTCCTGATGTCGCTGGCGGTGCTGTCCTCCTCGGCCTCCTCCCTGCAGTCCACCATGATCTCCCCGGCGCGCACGATGCTCGCGATGGGCCACTACGGGGCGCTCTCCCCGAAGTACGCCCGGGTCAGCCCGGTGCACAAGACCCCCGGGTACGCGACGGTCGTGTCGGTGGTGATCGCCTCGGTCTTCTACGCGGTGATGCGCGTGGTCTCCGAGAACGTCCTGTGGGACACCATCACCACGCTGGGCATGATGGTCTGCTTCTACTACGGCGTGACCGCCCTCGCGTGCGTCTGGTACTTCCGCCGTGAGGCCACCGCGTCGTTGCGGAGCCTGGCGACCAAGGTGGTGGCACCCCTGCTGGGCGGACTCCTGCTGCTCGTCTTCTTCTTCCAGACCGCCTGGGACTCCATGGACCCGGCCTACGGCTCCGGATCGCAGATCGGCGGGGTGGGGCTGGTGTTCCTCCTGGGGGTCGCCATCTTCGTGATCGGGGGCGCGGCCATGGTCGTCCAGTACCTGCGCAGCCCCGAGTTCTTCCGGCGCCGGTTCGAGACCACGGAGTACCCCACCGCGAGCTAGAGGTTCGAGGTGCGGGGGCCGGATCCAGCACGGGTCCGGCCCCGCTCCGGGCCCCGGGACCACCGGCGCCCTGTTCCATGACAAGGATTGAGATGTTCGCTCACAAGTCCGCCGACCAGTCCGGCGGCGCCTCGCCCGCCACGGTGATGCCGCCGGAGTGGGCACCGCACGAACGCACGTGGATGGCGTTCCCGCCCGCCAACGACACCTTCGGCCGGCCCGGGAGCGACACCCTGGAGCGGGCCCGCAGGGCGTGGGCGACGGTGGCGCGCACCATCGCCCGCCACGAGCCCGTGACGGTGGCGGTCGCGCCCGAGGACGCCGAGGCGGCCCGGGCTCTGCTCGGCGGCGGGATCGAGACCGCGGTGATGCCGCTGGACGACGCCTGGATGCGCGACATCGGGCTGACCTTCGTACACGGGCCGGGCGGTGAGGTCTGGGGCGTGGACTGGGTGTTCAACGGCTGGGGCGCCCAGGGGTGGGCGGCCTGGGAATCGGACCGGCTGGTGGGCGGCCGGATGGCCGAGCTCGCCGGGGTCCGCCGGATGCCGAGCACGCTGGTCAACGAGGGCGGCGGCTTCCACGTGGACGGTTCGGGCACGGTCCTGCTCACCGAGACCGTCCAGCTGGACCCGGGGCGCAACCCGGACCTGGGCAAGGCGGAGGTCGAGGCGGAGATCCACGCCAGGCTGGGCACCGCCCACGCCGTGTGGCTGCCGCGCGGGCTGACCCGCGACTACGACGAGTTCGGCACCCGCGGGCACGTGGACATCGTGGCCGCCTTCACCGAGGCGGGCACCGTGCTGCTGCACCGCCAGCACGACCCACGCCACCCGGACCACCAGGTCACGCGGGGCCTGCGCGAGGTCCTGGAGCAGGCCGTGGGCGCCGAAGGCGAGCCGCTGCGGATCGTGGACGTACCGGCGCCCGAGCAGATCCGGGACGAGGACGGCGAGTTCGTCGACTGGTCCTACATCAACCACTACGTCGCCAACGGGGTCGTGGTGCTGTGCGCCTTCGACGACCCGCAGGACGAGGTCGCAGCAGGCATCCTGGCCGAGGCCTACCCGGGTCGCCGGATCGAACTGGTCGACGCCCGAGACATCTTCCTCTTCGGTGGCGGCATCCACTGCATCACCCAGCAGCAGCCCGCCCCGCGAGCCCAGTGGAGGACCCTGTGACCGAGAACAACGCCATGACCGAGTACTACGACGTCGTCGAGACCCCGATCGCGCAGCTGCGCACGGACCTGGAACGGGGACGGGTCACCAGCGAGGCGCTGGTGCGCGCCTACCTGGCCCGGATCGAGGCCTACGACCGGGGCGGGATCCGGCTCAACGCCATGGTGGTGATGAACCCCGAGGCCCTCGCCGAGGCCCGGGAGTCCGACGAACGCCGGGCGCGCGGGCAGGCCCTGGGCCCGCTGGACGGCATCCCCTTCACCGCCAAGGACAGCTACCAGGCCCGCGGTCTGACCGTCGCGGCCGGGTCGCCCGCCTTCGAGGACCTGATCGCCCAGCGCGACTCGTTCACCGTGGGACGGCTGCGGGAGAGCGGGGCGGTGCTGATCGGGCTGACCAACATGCCGCCCATGGCCAACGGCGGCATGCAGCGCGGTGTGTACGGGCGCGCCGAGAGCCCCTATAACGGCGACTACCTGACCTCGGCCTTCGCCTCCGGTTCCTCCAACGGTTCGGGGACCGCGACCGCGGCCAGCTTCGCGGCCTTCGGCCTGGCCGAGGAGACCTGGTCCTCCGGGCGCGCGCCCGCGTCCAACAACGCGCTGTGCGCCTACACCCCCTCCTGGGGCGCGATCTCCATCCGGGGGAACTGGCCGCTGGTGCCCACCATGGACGTGGTGGTTCCGCACACCCGCACCATGGCGGACATGCTGGAGCTGCTGGAGGTCGTCGTCACCGACGACACCGAGACCCGCGGGGACTTCTGGCGATGCCAGCCGTGGATCGAGGTCCCGCCGGCCTCCAGGGTGCGGCCCGCCCGCTTCTCCGACCTGGCCGTGGCCGACGCCGACGCGGGACGGCAGGCGCTGTCCGGGCTGCGGATCGGCGCTCCACGGCTCTACACCGGCCGGGACCCGCAGGCGGGTACCGCGGAGAACCCCGGTATCGGCGGGCCGACCGGGCAGCGGGTGGCGACCCGGCCCAGCGTGCTGCGGCTGTGGGAGGAGGCACGGGCCGACCTGGAGGCCTCCGGGGTCTCGGTCCAGGACACCGACCTGCCCGTGGTGACCAACTACGAGGGCGACCGCCCGGGCGCACCCACCATCAAGTCCCGGGGGCTGGTGAGCCGGGAGTACCTGGACCGCGAGCTGATGGACCTGTCGGCGTGGGCCTGGCAGGACTTCCTCCAGGCCAACGGCGACCCGAAGCTGAACGATCTGGGCCAGGTGGACGGCACGCGGATCTTCCCGGACGTCCCGGGCGCGCTGCCGGACCGCTACGACGGGTTCGACGACGACATCGCCGCCTACCCGGAGTTCGTGCGCCGCACGGGGATCTCCTCGTTCACCGACATCCCGTACCTGGAAGAGGGTGTCCGGGGCCTGGAGCGCACCCGCCGGATCGACTTCGAGGACTGGCTGGACGAGCTGGGCCTGGACGCGATCGCCTTCCCGGCGGTGGCCGACGTGGCTCCGGCCGACGCCGACGTGAACCCGGAGTCCGCCGACATCGCCTGGCGCAACGGGGTGTGGGTGGCCAACGGCAACCTGGTCTGGCGCCACCTGGGCATCCCCACGGTGACGGTCCCGATGGGCACGATGCCCGACACCGGCATGCCGGTGGGGCTCACCTTCGCCGGACGCGCCTACGACGACGCGCGCCTGCTGCGCATCGCGGCGGCTTTCGAGGCGACGGGAGAACGCCGCCAGGAACCGCCCCGTACCCCGCGCCTGCGGTAGAAGCCGGGGAGGGAAAGATGGTCAGCCGCGCTGGGGGCAGAGCCCTCAGCGCGGCTTCAGTGTGCCCGGGGCCAGGCCCAGTTCGCGTTCGGCCACGGACTGCACCAGTCCGTCCAGTACCGGGTGCTCGACCCGGGTGTCGCTGTTGGCGGAGGCGTGCAGCCCGTCGATGACGACCAGGAGGACGAGGCAGACGCGTTCGGGATCGGCCGCGGTGAACTCGCCCGCGTGCTGCCCCGCGGTGATGAGTTCGGTGAGGCCGGCGCGCATCCGCGCCTCCTGCTCGTCCACCACCCGGCGCAGCTCGCCCCGGTAGCGGGCCAGGTGGCGCCCGTTGATCCAGAGGCGGCCCAGTTCAGCGAACCGCTCCCCCGCGACCCGGCCGAGGAACTCCCGTAGGCGGTCAAGGGCAGGGGCGCCCTGGGGTGCTTCGAAGAGCGCTTCCCGTTCGGCGGTGACGGCGTGTTCGAAGGCCTCGCAGTGCAGGGCGTCGATCGAGGCGAAGTAGTGGCTGATCAGCCCGGGCCGCACCCCGAGTTCGGTGGCGACCTGTTTCATCGTCACGCGCTCGATCCCCTCGTCCAGGGCGAGCCGCGCGGCGGCGTCGAGGATCTCCGCGCGCCGCTCCTCGGGGGCTTTGCGGACGCGTTTGCCGGGGGTGCTTGACGTGATCTGGGCCATGCTGTTGAATGCTACACCAATAGCTATTGGTGTCGACACCAATAATGCTTGCCCTCCCAGCGCCCTCCCCGAAGCCGAAGGGTCCCCCGAGCATGCGCAGCACCAATCCCGGACACACCGCCAGTCGCGGTGTCGACCGCCCCGGCAGCATCGAGACCCGCGGTATCGACCAGGTACCCGCCGAGGAACGCCACGGCTCCCCGCGTGAGCTGTTCGTCGTGTGGGCCGCCCCCAACGTCAGCTACCTGAGCATCATCGTGGGCGCCGCCCTCGTCCTCATGGGGCTCTCACTCATCGAAGCCCTGCTGGTGATCGTGGTCGGCAACCTCTTCTGGCTGCTGACCGGGTTCATCGGCGTCAGCGGCACCGCCTCCGGCACCACCGGGTCGGTCATCTCCCGCGCCATGTACGGAGTGCGGGGCAACAAGGTCCTGGTGGCGATCTCCGGGTGGCTGATCGCCGCCCTGTACCTGGGGCTGAACTGGGCCGCGGCCTCCGTCGCCGGGTTCGGCCTCACCCGC
Organism: Nocardiopsis metallicus; assembly: GCF_014201115.1. Taxonomy (GTDB): domain Bacteria; phylum Actinomycetota; class Actinomycetes; order Streptosporangiales; family Streptosporangiaceae; genus Nocardiopsis; species Nocardiopsis metallicus. Next base: position 1,363,040 of record NZ_JACHDO010000001.1, on the reverse strand, counting down.
TACCTCGGGCTGCCCGAGACCGCGCCCGTGGAGGTCGGTGTGGTCTGTGTGATCGCCGCGGCCACGATCCTGGTCTCGGTGTACGGCCACGCCACCATCGTGCGGCTCTACTCGGTGCTCACGATCCTGCTGCTGGCGGTGTTCGCGGTACTCACGGTGCTGATCCTGGCCAACGCCGACTTCGCCTACGTCCCGGCCGAGCCCCTGACCGGCTGGGGCAGGTGGATGGTGCTGACCATCGCGTTCACGATCGTGGCCTCGACTTCCTTCTCCTACGTCAACAGCCCCGACCTGGCCCGCTACCTGCCGCGCGACTCCAGCAGGGTCGGGATCACCTTGTGGAGCGCCGCCGGAGGCTTCGTACCCAGCGTGGTCTTCACCGCAGCCGGAGCCCTGGCCGCGACGGGACTGGACATGAGCGACCCGCAGGGCGCCCTGGAGAGCATCATGCCGGGCTGGTTCGTGCCGGTCTTCGTGATCGCCGTGGTCCTCAACACCATCGCCAACAACGGCGTGACCGCCTACAGCGCGGGGCTGGCCATGCAGTCCGTGGGCGTGCCGCTGCCGCGCGTGCCCGCCGTCCTGGTCATCGGTCTCATGGGCACCGCCCTGGCGGTCGCGGCCGTCAGCGTCGTGGACTTCATGGACGCGGTGAACATGATGCTCGAACTGGTCGTGGTGCTCACCGTGCCCTTCATGACGGTCTTCGCCACCGACGTCGTCATGCGCCGCAACCGGTACCTGGGCGAGCAGCTCCACGACCAGGGCCGGGGCGGGCCGTTCTGGTACCGGGGCGGGGTCAACCCGGCCGGGGCCGCGGCCACCGCCGTCGGCGTCGTCGCGTCGGCGCTGTGCGTGAGCACCGAGATCTGGGCCGGTCCGGTCAGCGAAGCGCTGCACGGGCTCAACCTGGCGGTTCCCGTGGGCCTGGTGGTGTCCGCGGCCCTGTACTGGTTGCTGTCGCGCGGCAGCCGGTCCGCACGCGCCGAGCAGATTTCTGAAACACCTGTGAGCAGCATGGAGGCCAGCCGTTGAAGATCGACCGCGTCATCACCGCCGGTGAAGTCGAGACGCTCGACGCCGTGACGGGCGCTACGCCCAGTGCCGTGGCACTGCACGAAGGCGTCATCACGGCGGTCGGCGGTCCCGAGCTCCTCCAGGCCTGCCGTGGCTCTGACGCCAAGGTCACGGAGTTTCCCGGGGCGACGATCCTGCCCGGGTTCACCGACGCCCACACACACCCGGTGTGGGGGTCCGTCGACGCCGAGACCGGGCTGGACCTGGCCGGGGAGAGCACCCTCGACCAGGTGTGCCGGCGGGTCGGTGAACGGCTGCGCGACCTTCCGCACGGGGAGTGGGTCACCGGGTTCAACCTGGACGTGAACGTCTTCGACGACGCACCCGGCGGCGCGGTGTTCGAGCGGGAGTTCCCCGACGCGCCCGTGTCCTTGATGACCAACGACGCCCACGCCCTGGTCGTGAGCCCGCGGGTGGTCGAACTGTGCGGTCTCACCGGTCGGGAGGTCTTCGACGACGCCTCCCAGGTGGTGGTCGGAGCCGACGGCGCACCCAGCGGGTACGTGCTCGAACTCCAGGCGATGGACCTGGTCCTGGCGCACTACGCCCGCCCCCCGGTCGCCGAGACCGCCGCCCACGTGGCCAAGCATCTGGGTCTGTTCGCCGCCGCGGGGGTGACCCAGGTGCACGCGCTGGACTTCGCCGACCCCTCCGAGGACGTGCTGCGCGAGATCGAGCGGACCGGTGAGCTTCCGGTGCGGGTTAGGGCTTCTCCGCTGGTGCCCGCCGACTCTGGTGTGGCGGCCTGGCGACACGCGCTGGACCTTCAAGGCGTCGGCGGGCGGCGCTGGGAGGTCCGGGGGGCCAAGTTCATGCTCGACGGGACCGCCGACAACGGATCGGCCTGGTTCGACGAGCCGGACTGCCTGGACCAGAACACCCGGCCCCTCTGGAAGGACCTGGGCGCCTACCGCCGCGCCGTCCGCTTCTTCACCGGGCACGGGGTGCCCACCGCCACCCACGCGATCGGCGACCGGGCGGTCCAGTTCGTGCTGGACGTGATCGAGGAAGTCGGGCACCCCGAGCGCGGACCGCACCGGATCGAGCACGTCGAGTCGGTCCCCGACGACCTGGTGGGCCGGTTCAGCGAGGTGGGGGCGGTGGCGAGTATGCAGCCCACCCACGCCACCCGGATGACCCGGGCCGACCAGAGCGACAACTGGTCGCGTCGGCTGGGGCCCGAACGCGCCGCGCACGGGTGGCGGATCCGGGACCTGATCGACGCGGGCGCGACCGTGGCGCTGGGTTCGGACTGGCCCATCGGCCACCGGGATCCGCGGGTGACCATGGCCGACGCGCAGCTGCGCCGCCCGGTGGAGCGGGCTTCGGTACCGGCGGTCCAGCCCGACCAGCGGATCAGCGCCAGTGAGGCCCACCTGGGTATGACCCGGGGCCCCGCCCTGGCCGCCGGTCTGGGCCCGGTCGCGGGGCGCGTCGCTCCCGGTTACCGGGGCGACCTGACCGTCCTGGCCCGCAACCCGCTGACCCTGACCCCGCAGGACCAGGCCGCCAACCCGGTCCTGGCCACCGTCGTCGCCGGTGACGTCATCCGGCACATCTGAGGAGAACCATGGACCTGTCCGACTTCCGCCCGACCGAGCGCCCGCACCTGGTGATCGACTCCGCGGACCCCCGGGAACGCGGCCGCCTGCGCGGCCGGGCCCTCGAGCTCGCGCACACCCTCGACACCTACGACCGCCTCTTCCGCAGCGCCGGTCTCACCGAAACCCAGGTCCGCGACGCCGGGCACCGAGCCCTCGACATCATCGCCAGCCACCGTGCCGGTCTCGCCGGGCAGATCCTCGGCCTGGCCCAGGGAGCGGGACTGGAACCCTGGCAGATCGCCGCGCTCAACGCCCGCACCGAAATCCTCGCCCAGTCGGCCTCCGCCCCCGGCGAGTGCTCCACGGTCGTGCAGGAACTCCCCGGCCGAAACGCCCACGTTGGGGTCCAGACCTGGGACTGGCACGTCGAACTGAGCGCCAGCTGGCACACCGTCGAGTCCGGCGGCGCCGACCACCGCTACGCGGGACTGACCGAACACGGCATCCTGGCCAAGATCGGTGTGAACTCCGCGGGGCTGGCCCTGCACTTCAACATCCTCGGCCACCGGCAGGACCGCCTGAGCGGTGTCCCCATGCACATTCTCGCCGCCACCGTTCTGGAAGAGGCCGAAAGCCCCAACCACGCCCAGGAGATCGTGCGCGGCACGCCGGTCACCTCGTCGGGTTCCCTGATGCTCTTCACCGAACACGAGTCCGTTCTACTCGACATCAGCCCCGAAGGCGTCTACGTCGTCCCCTCGAAGGTGCGCACCAACCACTTCCTCACCGAGCGCCTCTCCCCCAACGAGAAGTCCTGGCTGTACCAGCCCGACTCCACCCAACGCCGCGACCTCCTCCTCCAACGCCTGGCCCGAGCAACCCCCCGGACCGAGAAAGAGCTGCTCTCCCTCCTGGTGTCCACCCCCGAAGAGGCCTCCCTCACCTGCCTGCCCGACTTCGCCCTCCCCCTGGGCCGACGCTGGGCCAGCCTGGCCACAGTGCTCCTGGACCCGGGGCGGAAACGGGCCACCATCCTGGACGGCACCCCCGCCGAACAGACCACCCGCCCCTGGTACACCCTCCAGGCCTGAGCCCAGCCCGAGGCCCGGTTGCCCGCGTATGCCCGCCAACCACAACCCCGAGTGGAGAACGACAGCGAAGGCGGCGGTCTCCTGCCCCCGCACAGACCGGGCCGGACGTCGCGGCCAGTCATGCCGCGCAGCGCCAGAGGGCGCGGGGTTGCCCACAGGCCGGAGTGGACGCCACGGCGCCGCCCCTAACCGGAGATCGCGCCGTGAACAAGCAGGTCGGGCAGTCCTGCGAGCACCCGGTCCGCGGCCTGGGGCGGGGTGAGGCGGGTGTTGTCGACGACCACGTCGGCCCACTCGCGTAGCCACTCCTGGTAGGCCTCGTAAAAGGGGTCGACCTTGGACCGCCGGAAGGCGCGGGCGTCCTCGCTCGCCTCGGGGTGGCCCGGGGCGACGTCGTGGCCGGCGACGCGCTCCTCGAGCACCGACCGCTCAGGGGCGAGGACGACCCGGTGCACCCCCAGTCCTCGGGACCTCAGACCGGTCTCGACCTCCTCGGCGTACTCCCGGCGCAGGATGCTCATCGGGGCGATGAGGGCCTGCCCGGTGAAGGCGTGCACCTGGGCCGCGGCCGCGTGGAAGAGAGCCCGCCAGGGCGGGAGGTCCTGGAAGTCTCCGGGGTACTCGGGCAGCAGGTGGCGGAGCATGAAGCCGATCTCCTCGGGATCGAAGAGCCGACTGCCGGGCACCTGTTCGACGAGGAGTTCGGCGGTGGTGCTCTTGCCACCGCCGAACGGTCCGTTGAGCAGAACGATCACGTTGGACTCCCGTTCCCCGTCGGTCTCGCGGTACCCAACCACCGGTGAGCCGAGGGTAGCGGAACACGTTCAGGCCCGCTGTTCGGTTGCGATCCGCGCCGGTGCTCGTCGTTCGCGGCCGTGTACTCCGCGCTCGATCGCCCACTCGGCGAGCACGAGGGTGATCACCAGGCTGGACCACACGCCGATACTCGTCGCGCTCTGCAGCATCAGTTCCTCGCTGCCGCCGAAGCGGGTCTCTGTTCGAGGCGCCAGGAAGACGATCGCGGGCACGCTGACCAGCCTGCTCACGATGATCGACATGGTCAGCGCGAAGCTGCGCAGCATCCACCTTCGGTGTTCGGCGAAGCGCAGCCGCAGGGCCATCCGAAAGCCGATGGCGGTGACGGCGAGCCACAGCAGCGCGATGACGGTGTTGGCCACTTGCACGGAGGGACCGAAGGGCGTGAACTGCCCGACGTAGAGCCCGGTCAGCCCGGCCGGAAGCACTCCGGCGAGCACGTAGATGCGACCGGTGAGCCGGTGCCCTCCGGGGTGGCGGCTCCGGAACCGGGGCCAGACCTGGAAGCAGCAGGTGATCATCGCGACGGCACCGAACAGGACGTGCGCGACCAGGATCGGGTAGTAGACCGGGTTTCCGGGTGGCGGTTCCAGGTTGGACAGCGCCGGGTCCAGGGTCAGGTACCGCGGGACGGAGAACCCGAGGAACACCGCCACCAGCAGGAACAGAGGGCCCATCCAGGGTCTGCGCCACCAGGGGGCGACGGGGCGGCTTCGGGTGGAGATGCTGGTGGTCATGGAGGGCCCCTCGTCCGAACAAAAACTCTGTATGCCATACATGTTAATGTATGACATACAGAGTTTTAGAGTGGGGGCATGACGAGCAACAACGGACTCGAGCGCAGCCTGGCCCTGCTCTGGCAGGAACAGGCACCGGGACGACGAGGCCCACGCGCCAAGCTCAGCGTCGGTCGGATCGCCCGGGCGGGGGTCGAGGTGGCCGACGCCGAGGGCCTGGACGCCCTGTCCATGCAGCGGGTCGCCTCGTGGCTCGGCTACACCACGATGTCGCTGTACAACCACGTCCCCAGCAAGGACCTGCTGTTGGAGGTCATGGCGGACACGGCGGCGGGCGAGGCGCCCGAGGTCGCCGGGTTCGACGACTGGCGCGAGGCGGTCCTGCACTGGGCGGCCGAACTGTGGGGCGCCTTCCAGGCGCACCCGTGGGTGCTGCGCATCCCCATGGACCACGCGCCCATGGGCCCCCGACAGCTGGCCTGGCTGGACCGACTCCTCCACCCGCTCCTGGGTCGGGGGTTGGCGCCCCAGGAGGCGATGGCGGGGGCCCTCCAGATCATCGCGTCGGTGCGCGGCGCCGCCCAGGTGGACACCGACATCGCCCGGAGCAGCGACACGTCGGAGGCGAGCCCCCGAATGGACCGCCTGATGGCCGATGTCCTCGACTCCGAGCGCTTTCCCGCACTGGCCCAGGTGTACGCGGCGGGCGCCCTCTTCACCCCGGGAGCAGACGGGGCGCCTGCCGAGGCCTCCCGGAGCGTTCTGCCGCCGCACGTGCGTTTCGGACTCGAACGCCTGCTGGACGGCCTGGACTCCTGGTCCCGCTGAGCCCCTTGCATCGGGCACCGGGCCGTGGGTCCTGAGCTGCGCACTCCGATTCCCCGTCTCGGGTCTCGCGGTGGAGCACCACATCGTACTCTGCCCGCAGGTGGGGCTCGGCGGAAGCACCGCCGTCGGGAGCCTGGCACGCCGAGGGATCGGTGAACGGCACGACCGGCTCGTCCCTGGCCCCGAAGACCACGTCGGTGGCGAGGTGGTCCGCGCCCTCCTGGAACAGGTGGGTGATCAGGCGCGCGAAGCCCGGCTCCTCGATCGGGAAGCGGGTGCGCGCGGCCGGAAGGAGCTGGTGTCCGCACGGTTGACGGGCTCGCCCACGGGCCCGTCCAGCGGAATGGTGTACCGCTACGTCGAGTTTCATCAACTCTCGGCATCCCGGGCGTTGCCGTCCGGGAGGTCCGGCACAGTCTCGCCGCGGCCCGAGCTGTTCGGCCCCTTGGGGACGGTGTTCCGTTTCCTTCCGCTCGCTCGGTCTCGCGCGGCCTGGGCGTCCCGCACCTGCCCCTCGTCAATCGTTCGTTATACGGACACAGGTCAACGTTTGTGATGCTGCGTTCCGGCCCGGCTCAGGTCAAGCCCTCGATGAGGACTTCGACAGCTCGAGGGAAACCCCCTGGCCCTCCTCCCGGACAAGAGCGAGATCCCACCGAGGGGTGGCCAGTAGTCCGGCGACCGCACATGGACCTTCGTCCGGGATATCGGTGAAGCAGCGGTGCCTCGACCGGATAGCGTCAACCCGGAGAACACCGACATCGAGGAGAGACTCCCCATGAACGCGCACGCCGATTTCCCTTCAGGCCGCCCCGTCGTGCTGCGCGGCGGCACGGTCCTGACCATGGACGCCGCACGAACGGTCCTGGAAGGCGCCGACGTCCTGGTCGTCGACGACCGGGTGAGCGCGGTGGGCCCGAACCTGTCGGTTCCCGTGGGCACCGCGGAGATCGACGCACGCGGCGGCATCGTCATGCCGGGGATGATCGACACCCACCGGCACATGTGGCAGACGGTCATGCGCGGTTACGGCGCCGACTGGACCCTCACCCAGTACTTCGTATGGAACTACCTGGAGCACGGCAGGCACTTCCGCCCCCAGGACGTGCGCGCGGGCAACACCCTCGCCGCCCTGGAGGCACTGGAGGCCGGGGTGACCACGGTCGTGGACTGGTCCCACGGACTACAGACCCCGGACCACGCCGAAGCCGCGGTGGAAGGCCTGAAGTCGGTGCCCGGCCGCTACGTGCTGGCCTACGGCAACATCCAGCAGGCACCCGCCGAGTGGAGCGCGACCCCCGAGTTCCGCTCCTTCGTGGAGCGCCACCGCGGCGGTGACCTGTTCGACCTCCAGATCGCCTTCGACGTCACCGGCGACCCGTCCTTCCCCGAGAGACCCGCCTTCGAGGTGGCCCGGGAACTGGGGCTGCCCGTCACCACGCACGCCGGGGTGTGGGGCGCCACCGGCGACAACAGCATCAAGCTCATGCACGAGAACGGTTTCATGGGACCCGAGACCATCTACGTGCACGCCGCCTCGCTGTCGGACGACTCCTACCAGCGCATCGCCGCGACCGGGGGTTCGGTGTCGGTGTCCACCGAGAGCGAGCAGAGCGCCGGTCAGGGTTACCCGCCGACCTGGACGCTCCGCAGGCACGGCATCCCGGTGTCGCTGTCCATGGACACGAGCGTGTGGTGGAGCGGCGACCTGTTCAGCGCGATGCGTTCCACGCTGAGCGCCGACCGCTCCCGCGAGCACCTGGAGGCGCAGCGCCAGGGGAACACCGTCACGCACTCCGCGCTGCGGGCGGCCCAGGTGACGGAGTGGGCCACCCGGGGCGGGGCGGCCGCACTGGGCCGCGACGACCTGGGCCGGATCGCCCCGGGGGCCAAGGCCGACCTCGTGCTCATCCGCAACGACGACTCCCCCGTCTCGTTCCCGATCCTGAACCCCCACGGCCACGTGGTCTTCCAGGCCCAGCGCGGTGACGTGCACACGGTGCTGGTGGACGGCCGGGTGGTCAAGTACCGGCACCGGCTCGTGGACGCGGACCTGGCGGCGGTACGCGCGGATGTGGGCGCCACCGTCGACTACCTGCGTTCCACCATCGGTGAGCAGGAGTGGGCGGCGGGCATGAACCCGGACGTCCCCGAGTCGAAGGTGCTGGACAACCCCTACACCTACACCGACTACCGGGACGCGAGCACCCACGCCGGTTAGACCGCGAGAACCGCTCGGTACCGGGGCGTCCGACCTCCCTGACGGCTCGCGGATATGCTGGCGCTTCCACGGCGCCGACGGAGGGAAGGCACGCCGCGCGAGGCATCGGGCCTGACTTCGCCGAGGCCCTGGCACGAGGCCTGGACGTGATCCGGGCCTCCCACCGCAGCGGCCGGTGATGACGCTGGCGGAGGTCGCGAAGGAGACCGGGTCGGCCCGGCCGACGGCGCGGCGGATCCTGCTCAGCCTGCAGGAGTTGGGGCACATGCGCCCGGACAGCGCGAGGTTCGTGGGGCGTTCGACCGGGCTTGTGGGAGATGGCCCGTCCGCACCTGGAGAAGCTGTCCGAGAGCACGGGTGAGTCGTGTTCGGTCGCACGGCTGGACGGGTCCGGCGTCGTCCACATCGCCCGGTTCGCGGTGCCCGAGACCGTCACCCCGGCCCTGCGGATCGGCACGCGTTTCCCGGCACTGCCGACCTCCCCGGGCAAGGTGATGCTGTCCGCGCTGCCCGCCGAGGAGGTGGATCGGGTGCTCGCCGAACCGCTCGGGCCTGGAGCACCTGATCCAGCACCACCTGCCGCTGCTGTTGGCCGCGACGGGAGAGATGGGCGCCGACTTCGCCCGAGCGGAGTCCGCGCCCCGGGTGACCCGCGAGCTCTGAGCCCTGTTCCTGCGGGCGGAGGCGCCGAAGAGGTCCGCTGTGCTCGCCTCGCGACTGCTCCTCCGGCGTTGCCCCGCAGGTCGGAGCGAAGGCCCTACCCGCCCCGATCCCACCCCCTCGCGATGCGGCCCGGGGTGGGATCGGCGGCCCCGTGGTCAGTCCAACGAACGCGGGGTGCTGCTACTCGGAGGTTGAACCTGGGGTGCGGCGGCGGACGCCGGGTGTCAGTCCACTCCCGCGGCTTCCAGGGCCCGGGTGCTGGGGGCTCTGGTGAGCAGGCTGGCGACGACCAGCGCCAGCACGGCGGCGGGCAGGGCCACGATCACGCCGTTGAATCCGCCGGGTGCTCCGAGCACCTGCCAGCCGATGGTGACGGCGGTGCCAACGACCAGGGCGGCCACGGCACCGGCCGTGGTGGCGCGCTTCCAGAACAGTACCGCCAGTACGGCGGGGGTGATGGCCGCCCCGTAGATCGTGTACGAGTACATCTGGAGGTCGAGCACGGTCGGGAAGTACAGCCCCAGGGCAATCGCGATCAGGGCGATGGCCACGACGGACAGGCGTTGCACCACCAGCGTCCCCCGTTCGCCCGCTTTGTCCCCGCCGAACCTGGCGAACAGGTCGAAGGCGATGTTGGAGGCGGCGGAGAGCATGAACGAGGAGCCGGTGGTGATGACGAACGCGACGGCTCCGGCGAGCAGCAGGCCGCCGATGAGCGTGGGCAGGTGGCCCTCGGAGGCCAGTCGCAGAACGGACTCGTCGCCGTTGATGTCGGGCATGATCACGGACGCCGAAGTGGCCAGGATGATCACGGGGACGAAGACCAAGAAGCTGGCGAAGAGCATGCCCAGCGTGGAGTTGCGGGCGGAGCGCTCGTCCTTGGCCGCGGCCAGCCGCTGGTAGAGGTTCTGGTCGCCCAGCAGGAGCAGGAAGAGGGGGAGGAAGTAGCCGAGCAGTTGGAGGGGGCTGAGACCGCCGGTGGGGGTGCGGGAGGTCTCGGGGAGCCCTTCCCAGTAGACGGGCAGGCCTCCGAGGGCGACCAGGACCAGCGGCACGGCCACGATCAGGGCGCTGAGGACGAGGACGGCGGAGACGAAGTCGGTGTAGGCGACGGAGAACAACCCGCCGGTGACCGTCAGGACCGTCACGACCCCGGCGACGATCAGTGCTCCCTGGGTGGTGGTGAGCGGGGTGATGAGGGCCAGGACGTAGCCGCCGCCGACGAACTGGGAGGCGACCAGCCCGACGTAGGCGAGGGCGGTGACGACTGCCGCCACCGTGCGCACCCCGGCACCGAACCGGGCTTCGAGGAGTTCGGGGACGGTGTGCCGGGCCGCCCTGCGGATACGGCGCGCGGCCAGCAGCAGCACGAGGATCCCCAGGGGCGTTCCGGCGAAGAACACCATGCCCGCCACGGGTCCGTAGTTGTAGGCGAAGTTCGCGCCTCCGATGATCGTCCCCGAACCGACCCAGGTGACGACGAGTGTCGCGACCATGACGGGGGTGGGCAGGCTCCGCCCGGCGAAGAGGAAGTCCTCGCCGGTGCGGATCTTGGAGGATCGGGAGTGGTACAGGCCGATCCCGACCATCACCAGGAGATAGAGGGTGATGAGGAGCAGGTGGGTCGTTTGCATGGACTGCCTCGGAAGGGGACGTGAACGGGTGAACAGCGGGTGAGGCCCGATGTAACCAGCAACACCTTCACGCATGCAATGGTTGTTGCATCTAATGTGATCCAGATCACTGAAATGGATCCGCCCAGTTCAGAACAGTTCCGCGCGCTCCCAGAGCCGTTCCGCGCGCCTCACGGCGACGAGAGCCTCCTCACCACCGATCCGGGCCAACTCCGCCAGAACCGCGTGCACGACCGCCATCGCCGCCGTCAGCGACGGGAACATGCCGACCCCCTCGCTGGGCACGGCCACGACGTTCCCGGCCAGCGGCACCAGGGGGGAATCACGCCGGTCCGTGATGAGGGAGACCGCCACGTCGCCCTCGGCCGCGATCTCCACCGCGCGGCGCAGCGCCACCGGAAGCATCCACAGGTCGCACACCACCAACAGGTCGCCCTCCCCCATCCTGGCCAGCGAGTTGGCCAGAGCGGTACCACCGGAGTCCTGGACCCGCACGTCATAGCCCATGATCGCGGCGGCGTGGGAGAGCTGGACTCCGGGTGCCGCGAAAGTGCCCGAACCCAGTACCAGGGTGCTGCGGGCCCCGTGGATGGCCGCGGCGATCGCCCTGACCCGTTCGGGTTCGAGCGTGCGCTCCAGCAGCCTGAGGTTCTCCCGGTCCGAGCGCACGGCGGCGCGCACCGGGTCGACGTCGGACCCGGAGTGCTCGGCCAGCACCTCCCCCGCGCTGAGCGAGGCCAGGTAGCGCGAGCGCAGCTCCACGCGCAGCGCGGGCCAACCGGTGAACCCCAGCTGTTGGGCCGCGCGCACCACCGTGGCGACGTTGACCTCGGCCCGGCCGGCCACCTCGGCCGCGGTTGCGTACGAGACGAACCGGGGTTCGTCGCGCAGCACGTACAGCACCCTCTCGGTGGCCCTACCCAGGCGCCCGCGCGCCAGCGTCTCCTCGATCCAGTCCGCCATCGGTCTCCTCTTCCTCCGTTCGAGCGGTCCGGAGCACCCGGGTCACGCCAACCACAGCGATACCACCCCGCCTCGACCACGGAAAGCACATGCAACGTATATTGCATTAAGTCGTTGCGAGTCGCTCCGCAGCGGACCGCCTATCCGACCCATGGAGGTTCCCCGTGTCCGAGAGTCCTCGGCCCACCGTCCACACGAACACCGCTCTGCTCGACCCCGAGACCGGCTCCCGCGCCCCAGGGTCCTGGCTGCTCGTCGAGGACGGCGTCATCGCGGCCCGCGGGACGGGCGAGGTACCGGCCGCCGTCACCGACCGGGCCGAAACGGTCGACCTCGGCGGAGCCACCCTCATGCCAGGGCTCATCGACGCCCACGTACACGTCACCGCCCTGAGCGCTGACCTCGGTGCTGTCGTCGACCATTCCCCCTCCTACGTCGCCGCCTACGCCGCCAACTCCCTGTCCGACATGCTCGGCCGCGGCTTCACCACGGTGCGCGACGTCGGCGGCGCCGACTGGGGACTCGCCCAAGCCGTGGACGAGGGGCTCGTGGACGGCCCCCGGCTGATCTTCGGCGGCAAGGCCCTCTCCCAGACCGGCGGACACGGGGACTTCCGGCCGCGGGGCCGACACGGCACGGACCAGCACGGGTGCTGCCCCGGCGCCGGGCTGGTCTGCGACGGCCCCGTCGAGTTCCGCCGGGCCGCCCGCGAGCAGCTCCGCACCGGAGCACACCATGTCAAGGTGATGCTCTCGGGCGGGGTGGCCTCCCCCACCGACCGGATCGACTCCACCCAGTCCTCGGAAGACGAGCTGCGCGCGGTCGTGGAGGAAGCCGAGGCCGCCAACCGCTACGTCACCGGTCACGCCTACACCGCGCGGGCCGTCAACCGTGGTCTGCGCCTGGGGGTGCGTTGCATCGAGCACGGCAACCTCATCGACCAGAGCAGCGTGGAGCTGTTCGTGGAGCACGGCGCGTTCCTGGTCCCGACCCTGGTCACCTACCGCGAACTCGCACGTCAGGGCGCGCGCAACGGACTGCCCGCCCAAAGCCAGACCAAGGTGGACACGGTCCTGCACCGAGGGCTGGAAGCTCTTCGGATGGCACACGAGGGGGGTGTACGCCTGGTATTCGGCACAGACCTGCTCGGCGGCATGCAGACCCACCAGAGCGCGGAGTTCGCCATCCGCGGTCAGGTCCAGCCCGCTGCGGACGTGGTGCGCTCGGCCACCAGCGAAGCGGCGGCGCTGCTCGGCCTGGAGGGTGAGGTCGGCACGCTGCGCACGGGGGCGCGCGCGGACCTGATCGTGGTCGACGGCAACCCGCTCGCCGACCTCTCCCTGCTGGCCGAGCCCGAGCGGGGGGTACGCGCGGTACTGCGTGCGGGTGTCGTGCGACGCGAACGCTCCTGAGGCCGTGCTCTGCGCGACCGCCGGTCACGGAGGCGGTGTCCGGGTCCCGTAGGCCGACCTGCCGAACCGGGAACATGCGGGCACGACGACTAGAGAACCCTGCCGTGAGGCAGCGAACCGAAGTGTGGGCCACCGTCTCCCCATATCGTTCCGGTGGCCTTCCGGCACCATTGGCATCCTGGGGGTGTTCGCGCATGAGCGGCGCGTGGTCATGGCCTCCCCGATCCCAGGGGCCCGCCGTCTCAGGGATACCGACGCACCCGCCGATGTCCGCTTCCGGCCGTCCGGTGGCCGGAATCCCCTTGTGACCCCGTCGACCAACCGGAGTAGTTCAGGTCCTGGGCGAGGTGGCGCGGCACGGGGCCGTAGTCGGGATGGGCCAGGGCTGAGGCGAACTGGGCGACCAGGTAGTCGGCCGGGTTTCCGGTGTCGTACCAGCGGCCCCGAATGACCTGGCCGTAGACCGGGTGCGCGGCGGCGTGGACGTTGATGGCGTCGGTCAGGTAGATCTCGCCGGTGCGATGCGTGTACCACTGCTCGGTCTGGGCGCGCAGTTCCTCGACGATGTCCGGGGTGATCACGTAACCGCCGATCGCGGCGTAGCCGGAGGGCGCGTCCTCGGGTTTGGGTTTCTCAACCAGGCCGGTGACGCGCAGGAGGCCGCCGGAAAGGTCTTCGGCCACCCTCGGAACACCGTAGCGGCGCGAGTCGGCGGGGTTCATGGGCATGAGGGCGAGCACAGGGTGTCCGGTGCGTTCATAGGCGCTGACCAGCTGCTGGGCACGGGGATGTCGGCGACGAAGACGTCGTCGGGCCACAGGACGAGTATCGGTTCGTCGTGCGCGCCGCGGGCCGCGTTGAGGACCGGGGTGCCGTTGCCGTAGGGACCGTGCTGGTCCAGATGGGTGATGTGCCCCAGGCGGGCCAGTTCGCCGACCTCCGCCACGGTGTCGGCATGATCCCGTTTGCCGTCCGCGCGCAGGCGCTCGACCAAGTCGGGGCGGGGCGGAAATGGTCCTGAATGAGAGACTCGCCGCCGGAGACGACGATCGTGATGTCGGTGATCCCGGAGACCACGAGCTCGCGGACGGCGTGCTCGATGACCGGCTTGTCGCCGACGGGGAGCATCTCCTTGGGGATGGCCCTGGTGAGCGGTAGGAGCCGTGACCCCAGGCCTGCGGCGGGGATCACCGCGCGTCGGATCGTCGTGGTCATGTGTGTTGTCCCCTTGGCCGTGGGTCGCCGGTGGTGGCCGATGCTATCCGCGGGAGGGGCTGTGTTGGCGAAGGCATGGGCCGCGACTCGGGCGCTTCGGACAGTTCAGGCACCAGGTCTTGCCGCCAGCCGCGCCCCGGATAGAATGAACACATGTTCATTCAAAAATTGGGGAGTTGACGGCTCGATGCCACGGAGTCCCGAGCAGTACGAGGCGATGCGCGCCGCCACCCGCGAGCGGGTGCGCTCGGCGGCGGTCCGGCTGTTCGCACGCCAGAGCTTCGCGACGGTGAACATGCGGCAGATCGCGGAGGAGGCGGGCATCAGTACCGGATCCATCTACCGCCACTTCGCCACCAAGGAGGAGCTCTTCGGCGGCCTGGTCGCCGAGGCGGCCCGCGGGTTGGGGAGGACCGTCGACCTGTTCCGCGGCTCCGGAGACCCCGCGGAGTCGCTCCGGGCGTTCACCGAGGAGTTCCTGGCAGATCTGACCGGCACGGGCGACTTCGTCGAGTACTTCCTGCTCATGCATCAGGCGTTCACTCAGGGGACCGCTTCCGGGGAGGATGCGCCGACCGCCGTCCGCGACCTGATCGCACGCAACGCGGAACTGCTCGAGGCGACCGTCCGGCTGATCGAACGCGGCCAGGCCGAGGGGTCCATGCGCCCGGGACCGGCCGAGGAACTGGCGTCCTGCTACTTCGCGATGTTCGACGGCCTGGTGACCATGCGTTTCGCTCTGGGCGAGGGGTGCACCGTGCCGAGCACGGCCACCGTGATGGGGCTGCTGCTCAAGGAGGGTGAAGATGCCTGAGACATCTGGGGAAACGGTGCCGATCGAAGTCAGACGGGCAGACGAGCTGGGCGAGCGGTACCGAAGGCGCATCGCCCGGGTGTTCGTCGAGGGGTTCGGCCAGGACCTGGAGTACTTCGCCAGGGACCCGGAACGGCTCACCGAGGCCGTCGAGCACATGCTGGTACCGGAGCGGTTCCACGTGGCACTGATCGACGGCGAACCCGCGGCACTGGCCAGCCTCACCGAGGCAGACCAGGAGGCCATCGACCACGACGCCAGCGTCCTGCGCAGGCACCTGGGTCTGGTCAAGGGCACCATCGCGGACCGGGTCTTCCGCACCCACTTCCAGGGGAGCTCCCCCGTACCGAAGCCGGGCCTGGCCGAGATCGGCTTCGTCGCCAGCGCCAGGCGCTTCCGGGGCAGGGGCGCCGCCAAGGCCGTCCTGAACCACCTCCTCACCCTCCCCGCGTACGACGAGTACACACTGGAGGACATCAAGGACACCAACGAACCCGCGATCAGGCTCTACGAGCGCGTCGGCTTCCACGAGTACAGACGGCGCGAGGTCAACCATTCCAGGTGGAGCGGCTTCAACGCGTACGTGTCCATGAAACTCACGCAGCGCTGACCCCGGACAGGCGCGGATACCAGCGAGGGGGCGGCGGCCGGGGACGGTGCGAGGACTGGCGCCGGGGAGGGCAACGGGTTCGAGGTCGAGGTACGGTCTGGGGGTCGGGGGCGCGGGCTCACAGAACGGTCACGTCCACCTTGCGGCCGTCGGGATCGGTGAGCAGGTGCTCGCCCGGGGAGAGCGGTGGATTGGTATCAGCCCCCGCCAGGGCGAGGCTCAGCCGGAGGTCGCTGGTTCGATGGTTGTGCGTGGTCGGGTGGATCTCCAGGACGGGGCCCAGGGGCATTCGGCAGGAGTAGCGCATCAACCCGTCGGCGAGGGGATAGCGCTCCTCGCCGAAGGACAGGCCGAGCGAGGCGTAGAAGTCCCGGCACTCCTCGACCCGGTCGGTGTAGATCACGATCGCGTCGAGGCAGGCGTACGTGTCGAACATGGCTTCCGGCATGACCGTCCCTACTGCTCGATGAAGGGGAGAGACGGGGTGGACGGCTCTCCCGAACCCAAGTCTGCGGGGCGTGTCCAGCAGCGGCAAGGGCGAACTGCCACCTGTGGACAACTGGCCCGACCCGGCTCCGGGGCCCAGTTCAGGTGGGGGTCTCAGCTGGACAGGTGATGGAACTCGTTGATCGCCATGGCCGCGCCCCTCGGGTCCTGGAAGGCGCCGTAGCGCATACCGCCCATGTCGGCCAGGGGTGTGACGACCGTGCCGCCGAGCTGTGCCGCGCGAATCAGGACCGACTCCGCGTCGGCGACGGAGAACTCCACCGACCACTGCGCGACGGTTTCGGCGAGAGCCTCGTAAGGCACCGCGGACAGCCAGCCGACCGCGTCCGAGAACCCCTCGGGTGCGCCGGACTCGGCGTGCCGGTCCTTGGTGCCCGGCGCCAGTTCCTCCAGGAAGTCGCCGTATCCCGGCAGGAGCAGCATCGTGGCGTCCTGCGCCCCGCCCCCGAACCGCACGTTCTGGGTCCGCCAGCCGAACACCTTCCCGTAGAAGTCGGCCGCCGCCTCGGGGTCGGAGGTCACGAGGTTGCTGAAGTTCCAGGTATCGGGCCGGTTCACCAGGTGGGCACCACCGCTCCCCCGCGCTTCCCAGAGGCCGAACCGGGCCCCCGCGGGGTCGGTGCAGACCGCCACCCGGGCGACGCCCTCGACGTCCGTCGGCCCCTGGAGGACGGTGCCACCGGCCGTGCTCACCCGCTCGGCCGACTCATCAGCGCTGTCCACCCGCACGTAGGTGGTCCACACCGGGTTCTGGACGGGTTCGGCCAGCAGTGAGCCGAACCCCGCGACGTCTCCGTCCTGGTCGGGCAGGCTCGCCACGAAGTACGGCGCCGCCGCGCCCTCGGGTGCGCGGTCCTCGAACCGCCATCCCAGCAGGTCCCCGAAGAACGAGGTCGAGAGCTCGCCGTTGGCTTCGGTGAGCTCCACCCAGCAGGGCACCCCGGCCGGGTACCGGGCCTGTTCACGCGTGGCCATCACGCCCCCTCGCGTTGACGTCCGATGCCTCAAGGACCCTTCCCCGAAGTCAGTCCCCGGAATCCGGGAGCGAAGGCGCCGATCAGACCTGCCAGGGTGCGCAGTAATGGATGTTGGACCTGTGCACCCGTACCCGCTGCTTCACGCTCCCGCCTTCTTGCCGTGTCCTCGACCAGAAAGCCGCACTCTAGCCAGGTGTGCCGGCCTCGGTCAGGTCCTCTTCGGCGGATCCCCGAACGGGCGCGGTCGCCCTGGCATAGGACCAGACCGTCGCCCCCAACAGGGCCGTAACGGCGACCCCCGCCACCCCCTGGTACCACTCCCAGTCCGCGCCGAGACCGAAGAACCCTCCGGCCGCGACCATCACGGCACCCGAGGCGACCCCCAGCAGGGCCAGGGCCAGCAGCACCAGCATCAGCGGGCGCGGAATCCGGCGGCCCGCGGCGGTCACGGTCGCCAGGACCAGCGCGGCGGCGGCGAGTCCGGTGGCCACAGCCATCCACTGAGCCGTGGCCACGTCCACCACCTGGGAGTAACGCTCGTAATCCCCGGCGGAGGGGTCCGGCCCGCCGGGGAAGCCGAGGCGCCCCTGTGCCGCGCGGACGGCCTTGCCCAGCGCGTAACCGAGAAACAGCACCGCCATCGTGTACGCGGGCCACCGCACCCGCCCTTGCGGCCTCTGCCTCCGCGACCCCTGTTCTCCGTGGCTCCGGCTCCTGGGACTGAACGCCATCTCATCGCTCCCTGGTCGTGGTCGGCTCTGCCCCAGGATGCTCGCCCCGACCCGCCCCCGCCTCCCCCGCAAGCGGGTCCCCCTCCCTCTCCCGGGGGAACACGCTGCCCGCTCCCGCTTGCGAGGAGGGGCTCATGGACGAACGCGAGGACCTGGCCCGGCGCACCGGATGGCCGACCTGGCCGGGTCGGCCCACGTCGCCCCGGTCGCGCCCCACCCTCGGGCGCAGCCGACCGTAGTGGCCGAACTCGGGGGCGTCAGCACCTTCCCTTCCACAGCCGCCTCGTACCGGGGAACAGGGTCAGGGCGGGGTGACCAGGCCGCTGTCGTAGGCGGCGATGACCAGCTGGGCGCGATCTCGGGCGGTGAGTTTGGCGAGCAGGTTGCCGATGTGGGTCTTGACGGTCTTGACGGAGATGGTGAGGGCGTCGGCGATCTCGGTGTTGGACAGTCCGCGGGCGACCAGGGCCAGGACCTCGGTTTCGCGCTCGGTGAGACCGTCGAGCCCACGCGCGGGGGCCGCGCCGGGGCCGTGCAGGAAGTGCTCGACCACCCGGGTGAGGATGCTGGGCGCCAGGAGGGACTCCCCGGCGTGGGTACGGCGGATGGCGTCGACCAGCTGGTCGGGGTGGGCGTCCTTGAGCAGGAACCCGCTGGCTCCGGCGCGCAGGGCCGCGTGCACGTACTCGTCGAGTTCGAACATGCTCAGCACCAGCACCCTGGTTCGGGCCCGGTCGGGGTCGGCGGTGATCGACCGGGTGGCCTCGATCCCGTCGCCGCCGGGCATGCGGATGTCCATGAGGACCACGTCGGGGGCCAGATCGCGGCTGAGGGACACGGCGTCGCGTCCGGTGCCCGCCTGGCCGACCACGGTGATGCCGGGGGCGGCGTCGATGAGCAGGGTGAGGCTGCGCCGAAGCAGGGGTTGGTCGTCCACGACCAGCACACTTACGGCCGGGTTCGCAGTGCTGCGGGTGCTGGTGTCGGGCTCGGGCTCGGTCACGGCGCCTCCCGGTCGGGGATCCGCGCGGTGAGCACGAAGCTGGTGTCATCGGAGCCCGAGCCCGGCGCCCCCTCTGCCCCGGGGCCGGTGGTGTCGAGGGTGCCGCCGAGGGCACGGACGCGTTCGCGCAGGCCGATGAGCCCGTAACCGGCGCCCGGGCGGGGTTCCCAGTCGGTTGCCGGTCCCTCGTCGGCCACGGAGACCAGGATCGCGCGATCCTCCGCTCGGCGCACGCCCACCCGAACCGTGGTGGGTCCCGCGTGTCGGGCGGTGTTGTTGAGCGCCTCGCGGACCACGGCGCAGAGCGTGAGTTGCACCCCGGGTGAGACCGAGCCGAGTTCGGACAGGTCGAGGGTGACGGTCAGGCCCTGGTCCCGTGCTGCACGGACGATCCCGGGCAGGGATTCCAGGGTCTCGGCGGGCCGTACGGGGGCGGTCTCGGGGTCGGTGGAGCGCAGCACGGTGAGCATGCGTCGCAGCTCGGTGGTGGTGCGCCGGCTGACCTCCTCGATGTCGGCCAACGCGGTGACCCGCTCCCCGGGACCCGCCGGGCCGGTCGCCCTGACCGCCGCCGCGGCGCGCACGGTGACGGTGCCGAGCCCGTGGGAGACCAGATCGTGCAGGTCACGGGCGATCCGGATCCGCTCCTCCTGGACGGCCCGCTCCCCCGCCCAGGCCGCCAGTCGCTGTTCGTACTCCTCGCGTTGGCGGCGGGCACGCAGCACCGTCCACGTCGTCACCCCGGTGGCGGCCGCGGCGACCACCGCCATCAGCGCGAGGACGGCGGTCCCGCTGCCGCTGCTGCCCGTGGTCAGGGCCGCCAGGGCCACGGCGCAGAGCGCCAGTACGGGGATCAGCCACAGGCGGGGGACTCGGGACGGTCTGAGGTTGTGCACCGTCCTGATTCTAGGAGCGCGCTTCCGGCTGGACATCGGACCTGGGTCTGAGAGACCAGGGTCCCGGTCGGGCGGCCAGGTCCGGTCCAGGGCCCGATGCCCGGCCCGGGGCCGCGGTGTTCGCATGGCGCCATGCTGTCCATAGACAACCTCAACAAACGGCGCGGGTCCCGCGTCATCCTCTCCGACGTGACTTTCCGCGCCGAGCCCGGCCGGGTGACCGGTTTCCTCGGCCCCAACGGCGCCGGCAAGTCCTCCACACTGCGGATTCTGCTGGGGCTGGACCGGGCTACCAGCGGCAGCGCGCTGGTCGCCGGGCTCCCCTACCGGAGTCTGCGCTCGCCGCTGCGGACGGTGGGTTCGGTACTGGACGGTTCCGGGGCGCACCGGTCCCGGACCGCCCGCGACCACCTGGCCTGGGTGGCGCGCAGCAACGGGATTCCGCGCCGACGGGTCGGGGAGGTCCTCGAACAGGTCGGGCTGGCCGACGCGGGTCGGACGCGGGTGAGCCGGTTCTCCCTGGGGATGGGGCAGCGCCTCGGGTTGGCCGCGGCCCTGCTCGGCGAGCCCGGGGTTCTGGTGCTGGACGAACCGGTCAACGGCCTGGACCCGGAGGGCATCCGGTGGCTCCGGCGGTTGTTGCGCGCACACGCCGACGCCGGGGGCACTGTTCTGCTGTCGAGCCACCTGATGAGCGAGGTCGCGGAGATCGCGGACGACCTCGTGGTGATCTCCGGCGGCCGGATCGCCGCCACCGGACCGCTGCGGGAGATCACCGCGGGGTACGGGAACCTGGAGGAGGCCTTCTTCGCCCTGACCGATGGAGCCCGCGCATCTGAGGGGGGCCACCGGTGAACCTTCTCCGTCAGGTGAGCGCGGAGACGCGCAAGGCCCTCACCCTGCCAGCCGTGTTCGCCGGGCTGGCGGTGGCGATCCTCGGATCGCTCGCGGTCACCCTGCTGAACTCGTTCAGTGTCCGCAACGCCGTGGCGTCGGGCAACCCCGAGCTCGTCGCCGACACCTCGCCGATCGAGACCGTCTTCGCGGCCGTACCGCTGGGCACCATGGGCGCGGTGGTCCTCGGAGTGGTCGTCATCAGCAGCGAGTACACCGCCAACAGTAGTGACGCCGGTGGCGGGCGGCAGATCACCGCCACCCTCACCGCGGCCCCGAGCCGCCTGTCCGTGCTGACGGCCAAGGCCGCCGTCGTCACGGCGTTGTCAGCGCTCACCGCCGCCGTGACGATCCCGGCCGGCCTCGTCCTGGCCCGGGCCGCCATCGGTGACGCGGCGAACGAAAGCGTGGGGACCGGCGAGTTCGCGGCCCGCTCGCTCGGCGTCTTCGCCTACTGGGCGCTGACCGCGCTGTTCGCCCTGGGGCTGACCACCCTGACCCGCAACGGGATCATTCCGCTGATCCTGCTCATCGTGAACAGCTCCCTGGTGTCGTTCTCACTCTTGCTGTCGGACGTCACCCGCCTGGCCCGGTACCTGCCGGACCTCGCCGGGACCGCCATGGTGCTCGGCCCGAGCCCGGACCTGTTCGTCGACCCCGAGCTCCTGCTCGCCCCGCTGCCGGGCGGACTGGTGATGGCGGCCTGGACGGCCGGGATGCTGGTCGTCGCCGCCGTCGTCCTGCACCGGAGGGACGTATGAGCCGCCGTGCCGCGCCGGATTCCGACGTCGATCACGTCCCCGTACCCGTGCGTTTGCCCGAACCCGGAATCGAGCCAGCACGCACCTTCGCCGCCGAACTGGTCAAGCTCGTCACCCTGCCCGCGGCCCGCGCCACCGTGCTGGGCACGATCGCGGTCTCCGCGGGGATGGCGGCGCTCACAGCCGATCCTGAGCACGGTCCGGCGGACGCGGCCTCGACGGTCTTCGGGCTGATCGTGTTCCTCCAGGTCGGCACCGTACTGTTGGGGGTCCTGACCACGGCCAGCGAGTACGCCGGCGGCCAGATCCGCACCACCCTGGCCGCGACCCCGCGGCGCGGCGTACTGCTGGCGGCCAAGTCCGCCGCCTGTCTGATGGTCAGCGCTCTCACCGGGGCCGTCGCCGTGGGTACCGCGCTGACAAGCGCATGGCTGGTCACGGAGGGGAGCCTGCTCGGCGGGGCTTCCCCCTGGCGGCTGGTCGGAGCGGCGGTCTACCTGTCCCTGCTCGGATTGCTGGCCCACCTGATCGCGGTGGTAGCGCGCGCACTCCTGCCGCCGCTGGTAGGGGTGCTGGCCTTGGTCCTGATCGTCTCACCTCTGCTCGGCGGGCTCACCGAGCACGCGCGCTGGCTGCCGGACCGGGCCGGGCAGCCCCTCTACCTCCCCGGGGCCGACACGGTGTTCACGCCCTGGACCGGGCCCCTGGTGCTGTGCGGCTGGCTGCTGGCGGTGGGAGCGGTCGCTGCCCTGCTCTTCACCCACCGCGATGTCTGACGGATTCCCGGCCCTGTCCACCGTTCTCAGTACTCCCCGCCCCCGCTCGGGCACGCACTCAGTTACTCGTGCTCCAACTCCTGCTCAGTCAGCATCGGGCAGCCGGTAGACGGACACGTGGGAGCCGGAGTCGCCGGTGAACTCGCTCCCCTGCCAGTCCGCGTGCCGGGATTCCAGCTCGAAACCGGCGATGTGCGCCATGAGGTCGAGTTCGGCGGGCCAGATGTAGCGCTGCTTCACCCGGATCACCCGGGGTTCGCGTCCCTTCGTGAAGCTGATGTGGTGCGAGACCAGGTGCTGGTGCTTGAGGTCGAAGGTGTCCAGACCCACGTACCCGTCCCGGTGCGCGAACACCAACCCGTCCTGGCCGGGCGGAAGCCGTCTGAGACTGGGGACGCCCAGCTCGACGACGAACCGTCCGCCGGGCCCCAGGTGCCGGGCAGCGTTGCGGAAGCACTCGACCTGCTCGGCCTGGGTGAGCAGGTTCGAGACGGTGTTGTAGACCAGGTAGACCAGCGAGAAATCGCCCGCCACCCGGGTGGTGGCCATGTCACCGATCACCACCGGAACCGTGTCCTCGTCGGCCTTCGTCCGCAGCCGCTCGACCATCGCCACGGACAGCTCGATCCCGGTGACCGGGACCCCGCCCTCCGCCAACGGCACCGCGATCCGGCCGGTACCGACCGCGAACTCCAACGCCGCGCCGCCCTCGGCGAGTTCGGTCAACCGGGCGACCGCGGGGTCGACCTTCTCTGGCGCGAACATCCCCTCCCCCGGGGTGTCGTAACTGCGCGCCATCTCGGCGTCCCACACCGGTGCCGCTTCGGTCCGTGTCCGATCAGTGTCAGCCATGCGGGCAACCTAGTGCCGTCCCGGCGCCGCCGCCATGGGTTTTCCGGACAGTTTTCGGACAGTTTCTCCGGGATGCCCGGGCCGGGGCCCCGGTTGGGCTCGAGCGCCGGGGCCGGGGCGCTCGGGTTCAGTAGTTCAGCCTGTTCGGGATCAGCGGGTCTGGGGCCAAAGGCGGGGGCAGAGGCCGGGGTAACGGGGACCGGGCCAAGGGGTCCGGGTCAGGGGTGTTCGGTCCGGCCGTAGCGGTCCAGGAGTGCTCGGGAGCGGGTGACGACGTCACCGTCGGCCCGCGGCGGGCGCGGAACACCGTTCGCCAGGAAGGCTTCCTCCCGCTCGGCCAGGGCACGCTCCAACTCGTCCGAGGCCCCGGCCCGGTCGGTCGCGGCCCGTTCCAGCCCCTGCCCCCACAGCTCCCAGCGGGAACGGTAGTAGTCGCCGACCAACCCGGCCCACAGACGGCTGGCGTAGTCGTCGAGCTCTCCGTCACCGACGGTGGTCCACACCGTGAGGATCCGGCGGGCGTTGTCGATCAGCACCCGTCGCTCCTCCGGGGTCCGCGCCCACGCGAGGGCCTGGTCCTCCCAGCGCTGGTAGTGGTACTCGGGCCGGGTGGCCAGGAGCGAATCGAGGTCATCGACCACCGCCAGGAGCCCGTTCAGCTCCTCCCTGGAACCGGGCCCCTCCGTCCGGTCGGTCCCCTCTCCCGGTCGAGGACCGGCTCCCGACCGGGGACCGCCCGCGCCCACCCGCTCGACGAGGTTCAGGTAGCGCTGGTCGAAGACCCGGAGCACGACCGCCATGGCCACGTCGGCCAGGTCTGTGCCCAAGGCCCCCTCCACCGGTTCCGGGCTGCGCTCGGCCGCGCCGACCAGCTGTTCCCAGGCCGCGATCAGGTCCGGCCAGTCGTACCAGACCCGGGCGCTGACCCGGGCGCGCAGGTCCTCGGGGTCGGCCAGGTCCTGGTAGTGCGGACGATGGCCCAGGACCCCGTACTCGTCGGCCGGATGGCGGAGGTCTCCCGGTACCGAGTGGATGGTGGCGAGCAGCCCCCGCCAGCCCTCCAGCAGTGCGGGGTCGTGCCCCCTTCCGTAGCGGCGCCGCACGAACCCGGGCAGCCAGTCCGGTGCCACGTCCTCGGTCCGCTGCCACACCTGGTCGATGACCAGGTCGAAGAAGGCCGGGTTGTTGCGGGTGGCCTCCATGGCCAGCCCGATCCCGGCGGGACGGTTGCGGGCGCCCTTGGCGGCGTTGATCCCGTCGAGGGTGCGCTGAAGGTTGGCCATGGGATCGGTGCGGCCGCCGAAGTTGAGCAGCGCGCACCAGATCCAGCTCTTGTCCCCGAAGGAGTCGAACCGCGACCACTGCGGCTCGCGCTCACCGAACAGGTCGAGCAGCAGGAGGCGCTCGGCGGGGATGGCGTCGAGAAAGGCGGCGACCCTCTCATCGCTCCAGAAGGAACGCTGGTAGGAGAACGGCCAGCTCTGCAGTACCCACACGGCCTCGGGGTCGGCACGCACGAGCCCTTCGAGGGTGGCGTCGGCGACCGCCCCGGGAAAGGAGATGTCGGCGTCGACCGGGACCATCTCGATGAAGGGGTCGATGGCGTACAGGTGGTCGGTGCCGAGCAGTTCGATCTGGCTGCGGGTGATCTGCGCGCCGATCTCCGCGTAGAGGGGGTCGGCGGGGTCGAGCACGTGGGTGAGGAGCTTCTGCCAGCTACGGGTCCGGGTGCGTTCGCCCGGCCGTTCCCGGGCGATCTCGGGCGGGACGTGCCCGGTGAACCCGGGCAGGACGGGCGTCATGCCGAGCTCGCGCTGCCGGTTCAGGATCCGCCGTCCGAGTTCCAGGTGGCTGTCGGCCCAGGAGGCGGGCAGCGGTCCGGCGAAGTTGTCCAGGTTGCCCATGTAGTGCCAGGGCAGGTAACCGGGGCCGCCGATGAACGCGCGCGCCTGCTCGTCGCTCAGGCCCAGTTTGGCGTAGGCGTCGCGCAGGACCGCCTCGTGCCCCACCGCGGTCAGGGGTGTGGTGATCCCGTGCAGGGCCATCCAGTCGACCTCGCGCTCCCACTCGTCCCAGCCCCAGTAGGGGGAGGTGTAGCCGGTGGTGCAGAAGTTGAGGTAGTAGGCCCGGTCGACCTCGGCGGTGCGGCGCGTGGTCGGGGCGTCCGAGAACTCGGCGACCGGTAGCGGTAGATGCGCGTCCCAGTCCACGGTGACGGCACAGACCTCGCGCAGGTAGGCGTGCAGGCCCACGGCGGCCGCGATGGCGTCGGAAGCCGTGACCGTGAGTTCCCCGCACTCGGCGCGGTACTCGAAGAAGCGTTCCGGCCCGGCCTGTTCACGGAAGACGATCGTCCGGTGCTCCGGGCCGAGGATCCTGTCGGCCAGTGCGCTGAGGGCCGCGCTCCAACCGGGCGTGCTGGGCTCGCGACCGGTGTCCACCATTGACTCTCCTGGTTGCCGGGGGCACGTGTTGTCGGGGGTGCGGTCCCTCCGGGCATACCCGGGGCCCTGTGCGCGCATCCCCGCGACGCCCTGCGCGTTAGGGGGGCAAGCCGCCGGAGCAGGCGGTGAGGGAAGGGGACGCCCCTGCCATCATGTCGGCATGGGCGGGGGCCGCTGGGTCCTGGTCATCACGTGTTCGGTCGTCGCACCGCTCGCCGCGGACTCCCTCGGCCTCAGGTGGAACCAGGCCACCCGCTGGCCGCATCGGCCTCCGCGTCGGGGAGGCGTACCAGCACGCGACGCCCAGGCCCCGCCCGTACCAGGTGCGCGAGACCGGCACGGAGAGGTTGAAGGGCCGCGACGAGGAACTCCAGCACATGATCGAGTTCTGCGCCCGCTCTGGGCCCCGGACAGCCCTGCCGTCCAACGAGCTGCCCTCGTCCTTCGACTACGGGCTGGCGTCCCCCTCACCCGACTTCGCCGGGAGCCTGGTGTTCGGTGGCCAGGATCGGTCAGGTCCCGACCAGATCGGGCTCCGCAGGGGAGCAGCAGGTGGGAGCCGCGGCTGCGCGGGGGTGCAAGGCGCAAGAGCATGCTGCCGAAGCCACCCCGACGCCCCTGGCCAGCACGCCTCCCGGGGGTTATGAACTGCCCCCCTTTGAGTACATACGGGTGGGCATGCGTGTACATGAGCGGGTCCGGCAGGGACGGGGGTTCTGCTGGCACCGCACGGTCGTGGTCACCATGTGCGTGCGCCTCGGGACAACGGGTGCGGTGTCAGTGTTCGGGCCCCTTGCCACCAGCGCGATGGCCCGGCGCCTCCCGCACACCCTGACCGCACCCGCACGACCGAGTCGTGCGGGAACCGGCCTCCAGGAACCGGACCACGCACAGGACGCCTGTCACCGCCCCGGGGCCCGAGTACGCCGGGGAGCAGTGCGCCCAAGACCGTTCGGGGTGCGCGGCCGAGCGTGTGCGGCCCGTGCACAGCCTTGAGGAACGGTCGGAAACCGGCGCCTCAAAGGGTCTCGGGTGGGCGCGGCCCGGTCCGGCCCGTCGCGTCGTCCGCGAGCGCGCGTATCTGCGCAGCGACGGTGTGCCACACCGGCGCGGAGACCTCGTGCCCGACGCCCGGCAGCATGACCAGGCGCGCGCCGGGGATACGAGCGGCGATCGCGGTGGCCGCGCGCGGCCGGATCAAGGGATCGTCCTGGCCGTGCAGCACCAGGGTGGGTGCCGTGATGGCGCTGATCGCCGGGCCGTGCCACTGGGCCCCGATCTGACGGCTCTGCGCCTGGACGTCGCGGGCCCCGGTGTCCGCGAGGCGTTCGGCCCTCGTGCGTTCCTCGTCCTCGTCGAAGGGCTGATGGGGTGAGGCACAGAACCGGGCGACAGCGAGGCTGGCTTCGACGGCGCCCTCCCTGGTGTCGGGGAAACGCGTCCGACTGAGCCGGGCGAGGGCCCGGATGTTGATGTAGCGCAAGGTGCCCAGCCCCGCAGCGTCCGCGGGCACCGCCGACATGGAGGTCAGGGTGCGGACGCGGTGCGGATGGCGGATCGCGACTCGCTGGGCCACGGCCCCGCCGAGGGACACGCCGAACAGGTGTGCTGAGTCCCACCCCAGTTCGTCCAGTACAGCGATGACGTCGTCCGCCATGTCCTCGGCCGTGTAGGCCCTGCCGCGTCTGCCCAGGAGCGCGGTGACCGGCAGGCGGGTCCTCGTCGGCGGCAGCAGCGTCGACTCGCCGGAGTCGCGCTGGTCGAAGCGGGCGACCGCGAAGCGCTGGTCTGCCAGTACTCCGCACAGGCCGTCCGGCCACCACAGTCGGCTGACGCCCAGGCCCATGATGAGCAGAAGCGGATCGCCCTCGTCCGCGCCGATGAGCGTGTCGAAGGCCAGCCGGACATCGCCGTTCCGCGCCCACCTGGTCGGGGTCCACTGTCGTTGGCCCATGCGCCCGCTCCCTCTAATACTGCGATCATCGTTCTCAGTATTAGGATAGGGGGCGCGTCGCAACAGAACGAAACGGGGGGCCGGTGACCGAGGAACCGAGGACGGTGTGGAGCCGCCCCGAACGGGGCACCCGCGGCCCCGCGCCCTTGCGCGACCGAGCGCAGATCACCGCCGTCGCGATTGAGCTGGCCGACGCGGGCGGGCTCGCCGCGGTGTCCATGCGGCAAGTGGCCAAACGGCTGGGCACCGGCCCCGCCTCGCTGTACCGCTACGTCTCCACCAGGGACGAACTGCTCGACCTCATGGCCGACGCCGCCGCCGGGGAGATCGACCTCGGTGATCCGCTGAGCGGGGATCCGGTCGAGGACCTCGCCGTGCTGGCGAGTCGGGCGAAGCAGGTACACCTGTCCCATCCGTGGCTGCTCGATCTATCCGCGGCACCCACGCTCGGCCCCAGGGGCATGGACTACCTGGAGAGGTCGCTGCTCGCACTGGCCCCGACATCGCTGCCCTACCCGGCCCAGCTGGAAACCATCGGACTAGTGAACGGCATGGTGACGCTGTTCGCCCGAACCGAACTCAGCCGACAGCACCCGCCCGCCGATCCCCGGCGCGCGCACGGTTCCTACCTGGCCTCCGCCGCGACCGAGGAGCGACACCCGCTCATCACCGCCGCGTTGGCGCACGGCACCGGAACCGAGGCCCCCCAGAACACACACGTGCTGTTCGAACGGTTGGTACGCCGGGTGCTCACCGGCCTCGTCGACAGCCCCTGAGCCGACCGCTCTACCAGAAGTAGTCCACGATGACCTTGGCGTCGTCGGCCTGGTAGCCGTAGCGGTCGGGGTAGGCCGAACGCTGCACGTCCTGGGCGACGACACCGATCGAGGCGTCGTTCCAGCTCTCGTTGGGGTAGACGTTCTCCAGCTCGTCGAAGAAGGCGTCGGTGGCCCAGGCGACGTCGAGTCGGGACTCCGCGGAGCCGTAGTGGTCGCGCTGCTGGTACAGACCGACGCTGTCGCGGTCACCGCCGGTGAGGTTCTCCAGGTGGGTCTCGACGATGACCGTGGCCATCGCGATCGAGGCGGCCTTCTCGTCGAGTCCGCGTTCCTTCGCGGTTTCGACCACCCCACGGGCGCAGGAGGCGCGGTGGCCGTCCATGTGGCCCGCCATGTCGTCGCTCAGCTTGCCATTGAGGTCCTTGGCGGCCTTCTTGTCGGCGTCGGTGTACACATCCGCGCTGTCGTCGGAGCTCAGCGCCGCACACCCCTTCTCGGAGTTGTCGGAACCGTCATCGGCAGCGGCCACACCCGGCCCCGCCAGAAGGATTCCACCGGCCAAAAGCAGGCCAGTTGTCGCGGTAAACACACTCTTTGGCATCAGTTCTGTAAAGTTCACCCCTGCAACGTACGTCATGACCCGGGCTTTGACCAGGGCTGAAAATGCCCTGACCAGGTGCGATACGCAACACCACCCCGAAGCAACCTTCAGGCGCATGCGCCCACACCTCACCCGCTCCCCCGGTGCGGTCGGAGCCGAAGCGGGGACGTTGCACCGCCGTGACTTGACCTGAACGCGGGTGGCGATGGTCAGCCTCGGTTCCACCGCCCGCCATCAACGGCCCCGGTCCGGGTCAAGCCCACCGGTGGGAGTGGCGGGGATCGCGGCACGCATCGAGGTGAGCGCCAACAGGAGCACCGCCGCCACGGCGAACCCGACGCGCAGGTCGCCGGTGACCTCGCCCAGGGCACCCGCGGCGATACCGCCCAGGGCGGTGCCGCTCATCATGACCAGCTGGTTGCCCGCCGATACCCTGGACAGGTGGCTGTCGGGGGTCGCGCGTTGCAGGGCGGTGATCGCCATGACGCCGAAGACCGCGGCGGCGGCCGAACCCACGACCAGTCCCACCGCGATCACCCAGATCTGGGTGGTGAGAGCCAGCGCGACACTGTCAGCGGCCATGAGCGCGCAGGAGAGCGTGAGGAGGCGGAGCTCGCCCACCCGCGCCGCCAACCGGCCCGCGAGCAGGGCGCCGATCAGGCCGCCCAATCCCAGTGACGCCATCAGCAGGCCGAAACCCCAGGTGTCCAAACCGACCGGCCCTGGCGCGACCAAATGCAGGGCGAGCACGGCGAAGGTCAGGCTGCCCGCGAAGTTGACCATCCCGCCCCACAGCGCGATGACGGCGATACGGCGGCTGCGCACCAACAGGACGAGCCCCTGCCGTATCTCGTTGAACAGGGCGGTGCGCCTGGTCTCCGGTTCCGGTGACCTGTCGGGGACGGCACGCATGCGCCAGAGCATCAGCGCGGACAGTGCGTGGCACACGGTGGACACCAGCAGCGGCGCGGCCTTGGAGAGCGCGAACAGGGTGCCGCCGGCGGCGGGCCCCACGAGTTCGTTGGCCGTCATGGCGACGGCGTGCCGGCGGCCGTGCGCGCGGGGAAGCTCCTCCTCGGGGACCAGCCCGGGAACCATGGCGGGGGTGGAGGTGTCGAAGAACGCCTCACCGGCCCCGAGCAGGAAGGCCGCCGCGAACAGCATCCCCACCGTGAGCTGGTCCGTGAACAGGAGGACACCGACCGCACCCAACAGGACCGTTCTTAGGAGGGCGGCGCTCATGGCGATGGTGCGCCGGTTCAGCCGGTCACCGAGCGCCCCGGCCGGAAGGCCCACGAGGATCCAGGCCAGGGTGGTGGTGACCGCGACCCCGGCGACCAGTGCCGGGGACCGGGTCAGTTCGACCGCGACCAGGGGCAGCGCGACCCGGACGAGCCCGTCCGCCAGGCTCGCGCTGCCGGAGGCACCCCAGAGCAGGGTGAAGTCACGGCCCAGCGGCTGCGGCCGCCGCGCCGCCCTCTCGGGGTGTTCGGGTGTGGAGGGCGGGGGTGGAGAGGACACGGCGCTCATTCTGCTCGGGGGTTGTGGACGGGTGTGCGGACACAGCGGAAACCGTTGCCCAGTCCGCGCCACCAAGGCGGATGGTGCCCGCGGTCAAACACGCGAGCGGACCAGGAGGGGTACCCGAAGGAGCCGCCCCTGCAGACGCGTTCGGGCACCGTGGCCCCGGTGCCGAACTGCGCGTCCGCGCACCATTCCCATACGTTGCCACTCATGGAGCGCACACCGAAGGGAGAGCTCTGCCCGTCCCCGTCCAGGTCGGGCAGGGTGAGGCAGGCGTCGCGCCACGGGCGCCGGTCAGCGAAGGAGACCTGCCAGTCGCGCATGCTCGTGATGGTTCTGCCGAGCCACCGTTCGCTGGTGTTCGCCGCGGCGGGGTCGAACTCGTCGCCCCAGGGGAAACGGCGCCCGTCGTCCCCTCTGGCGGCCCTTTCCCACTCTGCCTCGCTGGGGAGCCTAGCGCCGGACCACCGGGCGTAGGCGTCGGCCTCGAACCATGAGACGCCGACGACGGGGCGCTCCTCCCTCCGCCATTCCCGCCAACCGTCCCGATCCCAGAACGCGGGGGCGCTGATGCCCTTGGCCCGCCGCCAGCGCCAACCCAGTGGAACCCAGAGTTCAGGACGTTCGTACCCTCCGTCAGAGACGAAGTCCGCGAACGCGGAGTTGGTCACCGAGAACACACCAATGGCGAACGGATCAACGTGGGCGGCCCTCATCGGCACCATCGTGCCGTGCAGGATCGCGGGGGCGTCCGGGTAGTGGTCCCGCATCCACTTCCGCTCGCCTTCGGGTGCTCCGACCAGGGTCTTACCACCGGGGACGGTGACCATACCGTTGGCCTCGGTGGGGATCACCGCCCGGCCCTCAGCTCCGCCAGCAGGTGAGAGCGCCCCGCGAGCTCCTCCAAGCGCTCGTCGTTCACAGGCCCCTGACGCAGCGCGACGTCGATCTGGGCGAAGGTGAGCGAGAAGCCGCGCATCACCATGGCCATGGTCAGCTGCGCCCCCGGAGGGCGCTCGGTCTTCTCCTCGAACCTGGTACCGGTGAACTCCACCTGTTCGTCGCCGGGCCACAGGCACCTGATCGCCTCCGCGACCACACCCATGGTGTAGATGATCTGGGGGCAGTGGACGCAGGGGCCGCCGACCTCGAGCAGACAGTGATCTGAAGCCAGCTCACGGATGGAGGTGCTCCCTCCGTCATGGTGCTGGCACTCGTTGATCCGACGCACCACGCGCCGTACCGCGGCCTCGAAGTCCTCGACGAGTGGCTCCGTGTCACCGTCGCGCCGCCGGAGCAGGGCATCGACACCCTCATAACTGATCTGGCCGAAAGCGACAGAGACCACGTCCACGTCACGCGGCGTGATTTCCCCTGCCTCGTGCAGTCCGGCCAGTCCCATCTCGCGAGCGCGGCTGCCACCCGGTGTCGGCCGCATCAACGCCTCCTCAAAGACCCGAGGTCGAGGGGGATGAACGTCGCTCCCCCAGGTGCTCCCCCGTCGGGGGAACCTCCCGAGCTGGGACAACCGCCGCACCCTCCTCCCACTGACGGGGACGGCAAAGTGTCACTGAGTCGGACCGGGAAGTCGTCCGTCGCGTTCAGCGGCCGCATACCTCGTCGGACGAGCGCCTTCTCGTGCCGGACCAGGTGCTTCTTGAAGTGGAATTCTGCCAGGGAGTCCTTGGTGCAGTACCTGGGCTCGTAGCTTCCGGTACGAACCACGGACTCGTACGCGCACCCCCCGGCGCACACCGGGAGGTAGGAGCAGCGCTCCTCGACACACTCGGATATGCGTTTGGTGGCGTTCATCTGACGGTCGTACGCGGAATCGTACTGTTCGCTGAAGACCGTTCCCACCGAGACCTCGGGGCGCCCGACCATGCTGATGCATTTGTAGAGGCTGCCGTCGGAACCGATGATGACACCGTGTTCGGACGTGAACATGCAGGGTGTGGTGTGCGCGGTCGACCCGTCGACGCGAAATCCCTTGTCCCGGGCGATCTTCCACCCACCGGTGTAGGCGTTGGCCATCTCCGGTGATTCCGGTGGAATGGGGTAGTCCGGGTCGTGGGAAACCGAGCTGTCCTCGAGTTGGGCGGCGATGGCTTCCAGTTTGACGTCGATCCTGTCACGCAGTCCGGCGGCGGCGACCTCGTCGAAGAGCTGGGCGAAGTATCCGACGTTCTGTCGGTCGAAGTTGACCTTCAGGGTCACACTCTCGAAATGGTCTACGGCGATGTGCAGCGCCCGCAGCGATTCCTCGAAGCTGGGTTGGTCCCTGTGGCCCTTGCGACGCAGGTTGTGGATGTGCGCGGGGCCGTCGAGTGAGATCTGGATCTGGTTGAGGCCCCGCGCGGAGAGTTGGGACGCGAGTTCATCGGTGAGCAGGACACCGTTGGTGGAGCAGTAGAAATACCCGGAGGCGCCGTGTCGCTCCATCATGGTGTTGAACTCGTCCATGAGCCGCAACAGCATCTTCGGCCGCATCAAGGGCTCACCACCGAACAGCCCGGGGTTGATCTCCGTGATGCCGTCCTCGACGACACGCCTTTCGAGCCAGGCGACGACGGCGTCGATGACTTCGTCGGTCATGTGCTGGGACTTGATGCCCTCCTCATAGCAGTACGTGCAGGCGATATTGCAAGCGGTCGTCACTGTGAGGAGGGGGAAGATGCGGGGAGGGTGGCGGCGCTTGTCCTCGAAGTCCTGGACGGCTCGGGCGATTTCGTCCTCGCCATGGGGCACCAGGTATCGGGATACGGCCAGTTTCCTGAGCGTGGTCTGGATCTGTGGAGTGGCTTCACCGTACGCCTTCGCCCCCTGAACGATACGTTTCCAGTCCTGGTCCGCGACGGTGAAGGATCTTCCGGTCTCGGTGTTGAAGACCAGGAGCTGACCGGGCATACCCCATTCGGACAGGTCCCTCGTTACGGTGAGATCACTGACTTTCAGCATGTGCGGGCGGCTCCTTCGCAATTCGTCTGGCTCTTGCGGCGTCGCTGAATTCGATGATTTTCTGTTCGGGGATGAGCCACCGCGAGTCCGGGTCCAGGGTCGCTCTGAACGGGGGTGAGCTCGTCAGGAAAACCGCGTTGGCCCGGCCCGTCTCCACACGGACATCCTGCCGTGATCGCGCACCGGAACAGAGTTCCAACTCGACGCACAGATGCGCGCCCGGCGTGAAAACGCTGAGCGTGCGAATGTCTATCGAGGTCCGGTACCGATCCGGCCCCCTTGTTTCCGTACTGCCGCTCATGTCGAATTCCAGGGTCCCCCGGTGGTGGATCCACTGCTCTCCGAACCAGATCAGGTCGCTGGAGGCCCGGGCCATGACGGTGAAGGCGTCCAAGGGCTGAGTCTGAGACCAGGTCAGCAGGTCGTGCAGGAAACCTCGGAAAGCCCTCTGCCCCAGGGACTCTCGCAGCATGGACACGAAGAAGCCCGCTTTGACACGCAGGGCAGCCATCCCGTCGGGGCCCTGGCGGGTGTTCCACAGTTCCGCCAGCGGCACGGCGGCCAGGCCACCGAGGCTGCGCAGGGCCGCCTTCCGGTAGGCCAGGCGCGGGCGGGCGTCCTCCAGCAAATGGAGCGTGAACTCGGCCAGCCCCTCTGCTATCCAGGCGTCTTCGTGCTCGAACTGACCGGGGCGCCCCCACCACAGGTGGCCCGCCTCGTGCGCCAGCACCGGCCATTGGTCGGGGCGGTCGAGCATCCCGGAAGGGATACGGACATAACCGGGTCGCGTGTAGCAGAAAGTGGAGTCAGCCCGGACGACCACGGGTTCGGGGCGCTTGGCCGGGCCGACCAGTTCGGACCACACCTCCATACCCTTGTCGAACCACGCCATCGCGGGGGCAGCCGCGGCGGCCCTGTTCCGTGCCGGTGTGTCCTCGCGGACGCGCATGACGAAACCGGGCGACCAGCTCCCGTCGTCGGGTTCGCTGAGGCGGAGTTCCCATCCGTCGGCGGGCCTGAGGTGCACCCCGGACCATCTGATCCCTCGGACGTGTTCGGTCACCGGCAGCCAGGCGGAGAGACCGTCCACTTCCACCAGGTCCGTGCGGAACCGGGCACCGCCCCGTGGGCGTCCACGAAGAGTGAGGTGTGCCGTGGTCTCGCCCTGCCGCCAGGTCAACAGCTCACGGGAGCAGCCGCCCACCACTGGGAGCGAGCGGTCGGGGGCGGCTTTCCCCCAGGAGCGGAGGTCGCCTCCGGAGCGGACGCTCACCGTGTAACCGTCGTTGATCACCAGGACCACTCGGTCGGCTCCGCCGTTGCGAGTGAGGCTGATGTCGAGCCTGAACCCGTCGGGGTCACACGTGCCCCTGACCGTCCCGGTGACCGGGGCGGGGGAGGCGGGACCGGGACGGAGGCCGCTCCAGGACGAACGCAGGGATCGTCGTGTCCGGTGAGCCGGGTCTTGTCCCCTCCCTGTCGTGCGCGACCACAGTTCGTGCAGGTCGGCGCGGTCGGTACGCAGTGTCAAAGCCGGACCCAGATACTGGTCCGCGTCGGGGACGGCATTCAGTAGAACCGCGTTCACCAGCGCGTCCACACGGTCGTCCGACCAGTGGGAGGGGTCGGCCGTGTCCCCGGGCGAGGCGAGACGGAAGGCGTAGCGCGCCGCGTCCCTCCCTGCCTTCTCGTCCCCGGCTGACGCATGGAGCAGCGCCAGCGCGTTGAGGCAGCTGACCGTCGGGCGCGAGTCCAGTGATCTCCGCAGCACGGCCACGGCAGCGCGGTGGTCGCGCCGGGAGAGAATCCGCCCGCGAATCTCCAGAAGCCTCTCCGGGGGCGCCCCGGCCTTCTTCGCCCGTTCGAGCCAGGCCGACGTGGAACGGTAGTCCGCCAGCGAAGCCGCCGAGCATGCTGCGGCGGCCGAGCGGTCGGCGGTGCCCTCGGAGAGGGCGTCGAGCCGCTCCCATGTCCGGAGTTCGAGTTCGTACTCGCCGAGCCGGTGCAACGCGTCAGCCAGACCGTGCAGGACCCGCTGGTGCGCCGGTTCCGTCGGGCGTGCGGCTGTCTGTTCATCCATCGCTGGCGCGGACCCTCCACGGGCTTGTGTCCGGCAGCCCTCCGATCGTGCAGGAAAGGGCTGCCGGACTGGGGGCTTCCCGGCAGTCACTGTCAGTCGGAGGACGCGGCCTTGTCCGCCGCGACGCGCTCCGCTGCCGCGTAGAGGTCGGTCGGCTGAACAGTCCCCTCGCGGACCAGGACGCCGATGACGGACAACAGTTCCTCGTCGTTGAAGCCGTAGAGCTCCAGGAGCTCCTCCGCTCCGGTGGTCTCGTCCGCGTAGGTGGGGCGCACACGGCAACCGGCCGCCATCAGATCGATGTCGAGCTCGTCGTCGCCGTTGAGGTCGTTGATAAGCGGGGAATCCGCCATAGTCGCACTCCTTGGAGTGTTGCCTTCAGGACGAGGAGTAACGTAACCCGCGAGACACGGGCAAAGAAGTAACCCTGAGCAATTATCGACAACTAAAAGCAATGAAAGGGTTCCTTGCGCAGGTGGGATCCAGAAAAACTGCAACCGTCCACAAACGGACAGTGATCACACCTGTCGGTCATTCCCACACTGTGGTATCCGCCCGGGCCCCGCTCGCCCCGAACCGTGCCGGGGGAACCTCATGAGGTTCCCCCGGCTGTCACCGAGCCCGCGGGCCACCTCGGTGACGCTACCGATCTCGGCCATCAGCTCCGGGAAACGTTCCCCCATCCGGGCCAGTTCTTGCCTGGAAACGACACGGTGGCCGCGACCTACCCAGAATCAGGGTTTCGCGGCCACCGGCAGAGCCCAAGGTGCCACCGCGGGGCCCGGAACGTCCTGGTCAGGGAATCAGGGTGTCAGGAGATCAGTTTGATGCTGACTTCTTCGGTGACGCCGTTGACCGTCACGCGGAGGGCGATGGTGGCCTCCGTGATCGCGGTGAGTTCCCCGGTGGCCGGGTCGAAGGCGGCCGCGTGGTCGGGGCCGGCGCCATCGACCGGACCGACGTGCAGGTTCTCCGAGCCGGACCAGTCCGCGCTGACCGGGTAGGCGACCGGGACGTCGGTGCC
Organism: Nocardiopsis metallicus; assembly: GCF_014201115.1. Lineage (GTDB taxonomy): Bacteria > Actinomycetota > Actinomycetes > Streptosporangiales > Streptosporangiaceae > Nocardiopsis > Nocardiopsis metallicus. The sequence goes on along the minus strand of NZ_JACHDO010000001.1, from coordinate 1,326,654 downwards.
GTCGTTGTCCACCGTCGCGGTGACCTCGGCCTCTTCCCCGACGTCGATCGAGGTCGGGGCGTCCAGTTCCAGACCGTCCACGTGAGGGCGCAGCTCGGTCACCAGCCAGTCCTGGTCAGGGTTTCCGCCGGTGTCGGCGCCCCACAGCGACCAGCCGGTGAAGCCGCCGTCCGCGGGGCCCGCGGAGGGGTTCTTACCGACGTTTCCGCTGATGACGTAGGGCACGCCGTCCACCCGTTCGGCGTGGAACACACCCACGTGCGCTCCTATGAAAGCGGCGCCCTTGCCGGTCTGGGCCTGGAACTCGGACAGCCAGTTCTCGACGGTGGCCGCCTCCTTGCGGTCCGACAGTTCGCTCGCCTTGGAGGGCAGGGGGTCGCGGAAGGGCACGTGCTGGGCGACCACCACGGACGTCACCGCGGGGTCTTCGGCCGCGTCGTCGAGCTCCCGGCGCAGCAGCGGCAGCTGTGACCAGTCGCTGGCCCGGTAGGAGAACCGGGCCGTGTCCAGCAGGATGAACCTGGTGCCGTGGTGGTCGACCACCTGTCGGGTGTCGCCGAACGCGTCCCGGAAGTTGTCCAGCGTCCCCTCGGACACCTCGTGGTTTCCGGGCACGTAGTAGTAGGGCAGCTCGCCCTCCAGTTCCTCGTCGAGGATGCGCCGGGCCAGCGCGAAGTCCTCGGGGGCGGCCTCGTCGACGAAGTCGCCGTTGATGATGAGGAACTCGGCGTCGCTGGCGCGGATCTCGCGGAGCGCGCGCCGGGTGTAGGCGATGATCTCACTCTCGGGGTCCCGGGCGACGAACTGCGCGTCGGCCAGGACGGCGAACCGCCAGTCCTGGTCGGCCACCACCCGGCCGGGCGCCACGACCGGGTCGGCGACCGGTTCGGCGGGCGGCAGGTCCACCGGGGGCGGCACCATCGCGGTCAGTTCGTCCACGATCACCTCGCCGTGGTAGCTGGCGCCCGGTTCGGTCTCGGCGAAGTAGATCCGCCGCAGCGACAGCGGGTAGTGCGTGCCCGGGGGTACCCGGAAGACCAGCTCCTGCCAGCCCGGTTCGTCGAGGTAGCCGGCGCGCATCGCGGGCAGCAGCTGACCGGCGCCGTCCCATGCCTGCAGGCTGGCCCATTCGCCGTTGCCCTCGGCGTGTACCCACGCGCGCAGTTCCTGCGGCTGGCCGGGGATCTCCAACGCTCCCGGTGGCGCGATGCCGCCGGTCCGGGTCTGGGTAGAGGTGGTGAAGTCGTAGGTCAGCTCCAACGCGGAGCCGTCCCGGCCCTGGGTGAGCGCGACGCCTCCCTCGGCGCGCTCACCGAAGTAGGTCCAGTCGGCCGCGTCCTCGAAGTCGGCGACGACCACCTCGTCCAGTCCGACGGTGACCGCGAAGCTCGTCTCCACCTCGCCGACCCGGGCGGTGGCGACCGTGGCGCCGCTGTCGGTGGCGGCCCGGATCTCGAACCGCCCGTCCTCGTTCACCGAAGCCTTGGCGACGCTCTCGTCGATGGTCAGCTCGACGTCGGCCGGTTCGATCGGCGCGGCGAACCCGTGCGGGTCGTAGCCGATCACCTCGACCGCGGTGGCGGCATCGGCGTCGGCGAGCCCCACCCGCTCGGGTGTGGTCTCGATCCGGGCCAGCCCGCCCAGCACGGTCAGTTCGATGTCGCCGGTGGCGCTGCGCCGCGTGGCGGTGACGGTGGCGGTGCCGGTCGCACGGGCGGTGAACACGCCCTCGCGGTCCACGGTGCCGACGCGGCTGTCGTCGGAGCGCCAGTGCGGGTCCGCCTCGGCCGGGGCGTAGGTCTCGTCGTGACCGGCCGCGGTGAGTGCGCGGGTCAGACCGGGGAAGACCCGGTCGGGCCGGCTGGGAGCGACGTAGCCGGAGCCGTTGGCGCGTTCGGGTTCGATCCGGGTCCGGACCCAGAAACCGTCGAGCTCACCGCTGCCTTCGGGGGCGAACAGGGCGAGCCCGTTGGGGACCGGGCGTTCCTCGCCGTCCGAGGGCCGGTTCTCCAGTCGCACCTGCTCCGCTCCGGGGGTGCGCGCCACCATGGTGGCCGATCCGCCGCCGTCGAGGTTGACCGCGGTGTGCGCGCCCGCCTGGGCCATCATCTCGCCCAGCTCGTCCAGGCCCACGCCCTCGGCGAAGGAGGGCTGGCGTCCGTCCACGCTGAGCAGGTACATCTGGGAGCCGTCCGCGGAGAACCCGAGGGCCATGCGCGGGGCGCCCGGAACGTTGTTGCCCTCGCTGGCGCGCTGGACCTCGCCGTCGACGACGAGCATCTGGCGGCCGTTGAGCGCGGCGTGGATCTCCTGGTCCGCGCCGTCCCGCACGTCGTAGTCGATGCTGACCGCGTCGCCCTCGGCCAGGTCGGACAGTGCTTGGGCACCGTCCTCGCGGCCGACCAGGACGAAGGCGTCCTCGGCGATCCCGCCTTCGCGCGGTTCGGTCACGATCTCGGTGACGACGCCGTCGGTGACCACGACCTCCAGCGTCTCCTCCGCGCCCTCGACCGCCCGGCAGCGGCAGTACTCCCCCCACAGCGGGGTGAAGGCCGCGATCTCACCGGCGCCCAGCGCGGGTTTGTTGATCGCGTCCAGCGACGGTGTCCGACCGTTCGGCAGCTCGACGGTGCCCTCGAAGAACACCTCCCCGATCGAGCCGAGGCCGTCGGGGGTGAAGATCGCGGCGGACTCGCGGTAGTCGTTGGTGATCGGGGACTGGACCAGATCACCGTCCTGGACGCCCACTCCCTGCGGTGCGCCGGAGGCGTTGATGTCGAAGAAGTCGCCGTTCACCGCGGCGACCGCTTCGGTCCGGTCCGCCTGCTCGCTCAACGGTTGCGGGTCGGTCAGCCGGCCGGGGAAGAGGTAGTCGACGCTGACCCCGCCGGTGAGGTCGGTGGTCAGCAGGTCGGCCTGCAACCAGCTGGGGGTACCGGTGTACCCGTCGGGCCCGTAGGCGTCGAACGAGGTGAGCGTGACGCCGGGGGCGACCGGGCGTTCGGTGTTGAAGGTCTCCAACCGGGACTCGGGGGCGTCGGCCCGCGTGACCGAGCCAGCCGGTGGGATCTCGACGGTCTCGCTGAACGCGGTGTGTTCGCGCGGGTCCTCGTGCGGGGGACTCGCGACGGCGGCCGGAGCGAGGGTGAGCACGAGGACCAGGGCGGAACCCGCGGCCACCGCGGCCCTCGCGGACTTCGTACGTGAACGGGTCGGCCATCGGCGGTTCATCGCAAGCCTCCGGGCGGGGGATGACGGGGGAACCCTGTGCGTTGACTTCCTACCATCCGGTGGGACCGTTGTGTAGGAAGTCAACAAGTGTCGAATCCCGTTCAGTCCCAAGCCTTCCCGTCGACTCCGGCTGTTCGAGCACGTGTACCGGAGACCGACGGGCCACCCTGGCAGCGGCGTTGGAGAGCTTCGTCCTTGCGATCGCAGAGAGGAAGACATGGAACAAGACGAGGGCCCGGAGAGCGTCCCGCACCGTTTCGCGCAGGCCTGGAACCGCGGCGACGCCGACGGGATCGCGGAGCTGTTCGCCCCGGACGCGGATTTCGTGAACGTGGTGGGGCTGTGGTGGCACGACCGGAAGAGCATCCGCGATGCCCACGAATACGGTCTGCGTGTCATCTTCCCCGGGTCCACCATGCGTGTGTCAGGCGTCCGTTCCCGCATGCTCGGCACGGAGGCGGCCGTGGTGCACTGCCGCTGGTCGGTCAGCGGACAGGTGCTGCCCGACGGGTCTCCCTCGGGCCTACGCAGGGGTGTCTTCACGTTCGTGGTGAGCAGGTCGGACACCGGCTGGACGGCCGTGGCCGCGCAGAACACCGACCGCGTGTCCGGAGCGGAGAGCCTGGCACAGCAGGAGGGTGGCACCTCCCCCGTCGACTACCGCTGAGACGCCGGAGCCAGCAGGTCGTGCCCGGCCGGAGTCTGACCGCCCTGGGACGCAGTGCCGGAAACTTGACGCTTTGACCTCCTTGTGGCGGCAAGTCACCACGATGAGAATCGGCGTGACCCCACCGGGTCACCAAAAGCATCAGCGCCCCGCACCCCCAGGGAGACCCCCTCATGCTGAGACGCTTCCCCACACCGCTACTCGTCGCGCTGTGCGCGCTCACACTCACGCTGGTCGGCACCGCCCCGGTGAGCGCTGCGCCAACGAGCGCGGCACCCTCGAATCAGGCCCGGCAGCTGAACCAGACGATCCTGTACTACGACTCCAGCCGGGCCGCGGAGTACAGCTCCGCCGTCTCCTCGGCCGTGGACGTGTGGAACGCCAGCGTCGGCAACGTCCGCCTGGAGCCCGCAGCCAGCGGGCAGCACGCCGAGATCCGGATCATCACCGACGATGGCTGGCCGCGCGCCCATCTGGGGCCGGTGCGCCCGGGCGGGCAGGTGACCGTCTGGATGGGACGCCAAGGCACCGCCGAGGGCTACGACGCGGTGCGCATCGCCGCGCACGAGCTCGGTCACAGCCTGGGCCTGCCCGACACCAAATCCGGTCCGTGCTCCTCGCTGATGTCGGGCTCCACCGGCGGCGTGAACTGCACCAACGCCGCACCCAACGCTTCCGAGCGTTCGAGGGTCGAGGCCAACTACGGCCGCGGTCCGGCGGGCGAAAGCGCAGCTGACGGACGGCTCCTGGTCGACCGCCGCTGACCGGCCCCCTTTTACGTGAAGGGCACCGGGGTACGCTCCCGGGCGCATCTGCTGTCTGGGGGCGTACCCGGATCACGGGCCCGCCTGGAAACGAGGGTTCCGTTGGGTTCACCCGAGGCCGCCTACCAGTCCGGTGAGGGCAGCGCCCTCAGTGCCGACACCGCCTTCTACGACCGGCTCGCCGAACACGTCGAGGACCGCGAGCTCGTGGAGAGGTTCGTACTGCCGATCCGGTCCGGTCGGGCCTGGGAGGTCCCCGCCGGTTATCTGTGCCGAATCTCCACGCCGGAGGGCCCACAGGTCGGGGACCTCAACATCTGGAACCGGCACAACCCGCGCGAACGCCTGTGGGCCGCGCGGACCCGGCAGCTACAGGGCGCGCACGTGAGCAGGCACGACCGCCTGTGGTCGACGCTGCCGTACCTGCGCCCCCTGGTGACGATCACCGGCGACAGCCTGGACTGGTACGGGACGGACGAGGACGGCGGCCGGGTGCACGACCTGCTCGGTACCAGGTGCGACCCCTACGCGAACCGGATGCTGACCGGGGAGGACTTCGACCGGCACTGCCACTCGAACCTGACCCGCGCGGTGCTGCCCTTCGGGCTGACCGAGTTCGACGTGCACGACGTCCTCAACGTCTTCCAGTGCACCGGTCTCAACGAGCAGGACCAGTACTTCATGAAGGCCTCCCCCGCCCGGCCGGGTGACTTCTTCGAGTTCTTCGCCGAGCAGGACCTGCTCTGCGCGCTCTCGACCTGCCCCGGCGGGGACCTGTCGGTCCCGCTGTGGGGGCCGCGGGCCCGGGACCCGATCGACGTGTGCCGTCCCCTGGGTGTGGAGGTCCACCGCCCCTCCCCCAAGCTCGTCGAGGGGTGGAGCACGCCACCAACCGCCGCCTACCAGGGAAGACACGGGCTGATCGACCCCGGCTGACCTGTCGGTGCCGGTGGTAGGCCGGGTGGCCGACCGAAGCCGCCCCCTTGCATGACGAACCCGCAGCCCGGGAACGGCATCCCAGTCATCGTGCTGCCTGATCCCCCGACTCCCCCGTCATCCCCGTCTTCTCCGGCCTCTGCCCCTACGGTTACGGCGGCCCCGCCGCCCCGGCCGTTGCGCCGGGCCTGGGCGCTCCTCGCCCGGTATCCGCGTGTGCTGTTGGCGGCGGCCGCGCTCCCCCTCGTCCCCGGTTGGACGCTGACGGCGTACACGTCGATCACCGACGTGGAGGGCTGCCGGATGGTCAACGGCAGGGCCCACCCGGCGGTGGACGCCGCCCCCTCCGCTTTCCTGGAATGGACGACGGCACTGGTGTCCGTGCTCGGCGGCGCGTTCTCACTCGGGTTGACCGCGCTGGTGGCCGCGGGGCTCCTGCTCGACCGCCCGATCCCGTTCCGTGCCGCGCTGCGCCGCCTGTTCACCCGCCCTGGGTACTCATCGGCTGGTGCGCTCTGATCACTCTGGTCACCGCGGCCGCCGTCGCCGTGGCAGTGTTCGGGGTGGTGTCGGCGGTGGCGTCCTTCCTGTCGGGCACGTCTGCGCTCCAGGGCCTGCTGTGGATCCCGGGGGCCCTGCTCCTGTTCCTGCTCCTCCTCGTACTCGCCGCCGTGGCCCCGGCCTGGCCGATCGCGCTGTTGGAGGACCGCCCGCTGGACGACGCGATCGCCCTGGCCTGGAAGGCAGGTCGGGACCGTCGGGGCCCGCAACGTCCTGTGCATCCTGCTGGCGGCCGCTCTCGTGGTGGCGCCGGTTGTCGCGGGTCGCCTGTTCTCGGGCCCGGTGGAGGCGACCGGTCCCGCCCTCGCGGTCGGTTTCGCGGCCCAGGGCCTGCTCGAGTTCCTCAGGGCTCCGTTGGCGGCGCTCCTGGTCTGTGCCCCGGCGCTGTTCGCCGGGGGCGGTTCGCCCTCGGTCCTGAACTCGGACCGCGTACTGGAACGGCTGCCGGGGAAGGAGGCCCGGAAACCTTCGCGCCGCCCGGGAGCGGCCGCCCTCCTGGTCGCCGCCCTGGCCCTGCCCCCGCTCGCGGGCGCAGGAGTGCAGTGGTCCAATCCACACAGCGTTCCCGGGTCCACGGTGCCGTCCCTGCCTGACACGGAGGGACAGCTGTCGCGAATGTCGGTGGAACACGAGGGAGGCGCCGTACGGGTGGAAATGGTACAGGCCGCCCATCCGCAGACTCTCCTGTGCGACCCCGACTGCACGACCAGCGACGGCAACAACGTGCGCGGCTGGTCCAGGTCTGACCTGCCCGACGCGCAGACAGCGGTGACGGGCGGCTACGCCGCCACCCAGTGGCGCTGGCGGAGCGAGGACGAACGGGCCCACAGCGAACTCGAGCTGCGCGTGTGCCGGGACACCTGTGCGGACGGTGCGGAGACGACCGTGATCGACACGTTCTCCCACAACTCCGCGGACCCGGGCCCCTCCGACCGTTGGGGGCTGGTGTCCGCCGTGGCGCCCATGGGCGACGGCCTTCTGGTCGCGGCCGTGGACACCCCCTTGCGGGAGTCCTCCATGGCCCCGCCGGAGGAACCGATGGGGCTCCTGGCCTACCACTGCGCGGACCCGGACTGTTCGGCGCCCGAAAGCGTCCGCCTGCCGGACCTGCCCATGCCCGACCAGAACGTCTCCCCGTACCACTACAAGCTGGAGCTGGCGGCCGGGGGCGACGGTGCGTACTCGGTCCTGTTCCGGGACCTGAAGTCGGGCACCACCAGCCTGGTGACCTGCTCGGACCTCGAATGCGCCGAACCGGCCGCACGCGAGCTGCCCGATCTTCCCGGCGCGCGGGTCGCGATGCGCCCGGGCGGCGTCCCCGTCATCGCCCATCGCGCCGACCGGAACGCGGTACACCTGCTCGACTGCCAGGACCCGGGCTGCGCCGACTGGAACATCCGTGAGTTCGCTAGGGCCGGGCAGGAGAACGCCCCGGGGCTGACGGTGGACTCCCTGGGCCGCCCCCAACTCGCCTTCACCGGCCCGGACCCGGACAGCCTCACCTACGCGGCCTGCGCGGATACCGCCTGTTCGACGTGGGAGAGCTCCGTGGTCTTCCACCGCGAGGACGTCACACAGCCCTATCGGTTCAAGGACGTCCGCATCACCAGGGTCCTCCTGGACGAGGAGGACCGGCCGACTCTGGTGTTCGACCACGACGTCGTGCGCTGCGCGGAGCCCCGCTGCGGTGTGCCGGGCTGACCGGGGCTCCGGCCAGTGGCGCGTGTCGAATCAGTGCCGGTCACCAGGTGTACGGACGAAGACCGGCGGTTAGGGGACACGACAGGAGAACCGCAAGGCGAAGGAAAGAGAGTCATGAACGATCAGCAGCCACCAGCGCAGAGCCAGCCACACCCGGGGCGGACCGAACCCATGGATCCGCAGCCGCGCGACGAGATGCGCGGCTATGAGGGCCGAGGGCTTCTGGAGGGCAAACGAGCGCTGATCACCGGGGGCGACTCGGGTATCGGCAGGGCCGTCGCGGTGGCCTTCGCCAAGGAGGGCGCCGACGTCGTCTTCGGCTACCTCAGCGAGGACGCCGAGGCCCAGCACACCGTCGGCCTGGTCCAGCAGGAGGGCCGCCGGGCCGTGGGGGTCAGGGGCGACCTGGCCGACGAGTCGCACTGCGCGCACCTGGTCCGCCGGGCCGTGGAGGAACTGGGCGGGATCGACGTCCTGGTGGAGCACGCCGCCACCCAGAGACCGGTGGACAAGTTCACCGACCTGACCACCGAGCAGCTGCGGCGGACCTTCGACGTCAACGTGATGGGGGTCTTCTGGACGGTGCGTGAGGCGCTCCCGCACATGTCCGAGGGCGGCTCGATCATCATCACCGGGTCCATCAACGGTCTGAGGGGCAATGACTCGCTGATCGACTACGCCTCCAGCAAGTCCGCCGTGATGAACCTGTCCCTGTCGCTTTCCCAGGTGCTGATGGACCAGGGCATCAGGGTGAACTGTGTGGCCCCCGGGCCGGTGTGGACGCCGCTCATCCCGGCCACGCTCGGTGAGCAGGGGGCGGAGGGCTTCGGCAAGCAGGCGCCCATGGGGCGGGCCGCCGATCCGGACGAGATCGCGCCCTCCTACGTGTTCTTCGCGAGTGAGCGCATGTCGTCCTACTACACGGGTGAGACCCTCACCCCGACCGGCGGCGAGATCCAGGGCAGCTGAGGGCACTCTCTGACGGGTCAGATGAAGGGGACCACGGCACAGAGGGTGACCGCGCCCAGGATCAGGGCGAGCACCCGGTAGTTGCCGTACCACGGGGTCCCCTTCAGGTCCTCGGACTCCTTGAGCCAGGTGGCCCTGCTCCAGGTGATCGCCTCGACCTTCTCCTTCGCGGGGGCTTCGGTGGCCAGCGTCACGACCACGAACACCACCACGCTCAGCAGGAACATGATGCCGGTGGCGTACAGGAACTGGAGGTCGAACAGGCCGAAGACCTCACCGGCGAAGAAGGCCACCAACCCGAACGGCACCACCGCCAGGGTCCACACACCCGCCGCCGTGGAGGCCCTGCGCCAGAAGATCCCGCCGAGCAGCACCACGACCAGCGGCATGGTGACGTACCCCAGGAAGGACTGGAAGTAGGCCACGATGCCCGAGAACGTCGTGATCACTGGCGCCCACAGGGCCGCCACCAGCATGAACAGTCCCACCAGCAGGCGTCCGATCATGAGGAGCTGCCGCTCGGTGAACTCCCGTCCGCGGGTCTTGACGAAGTCGTTGACCACCAGGCTCGCCGCGCCGTTGAGCACCGAGTCGAGCGTGGACATCAGAGCGAAGATCAGCGCGGCCACCACGATGCCGCGCACGCCCACGGGCATGAAGTCGAACACCAGGGCGGGCCAGACCAGGTCGCTGTCGGGGACCTCGTCGGGTTCGTAGACGCCGCGGCCCAGGATGCCGGGAAAGATCAGGAAGATCAGCAGGGGCAGCTGCAGGGCGCCGGCGAAGAGCGCACCCCAGCGCCCGTGGTCGATGTTCTTGGCCGCCAGCACACGCTGGACCACCATGTGGTTGGTCACCCAGACATAGAAGGAAAGCCAGATCGCGCCGGTGAAGACACCCGGCCACGGCAGGAAGTCGTCGTCGGGCGGCGGCGCGACCGTGAAACCGTCCTCGGGGGCGAGCTCGGGCAGCACCGACCAGTCGAAGTCGAACTGCGCGAAGACCGTCACGAAGATCGCGGCTCCGGCCGCAAGCAGCACCGCGCCCTGGATGGTGTCGGTGACCATCACCGCTTTCAGACCGCCTACCAGGACGTATCCGCCGCCCAGCAGGGCGATGATGGCGATGTGCACGCCCAGGGGGACTTCGGGGAAGAGCAGGGACAGCACCAGCGAGCCGGCGAACATGGCGCCCGCGCTGTCCAGGAGCATGGCGGTGACCACGGTGAACCCGGAGAAGGCGTAACGGGCCCGGCGGTCGTAGCGCCTCTCCAGGAACTCCGGGACGGTGGTGATCTTGGACTGCAGGTAGAACGGCAGGATCAGCAGGGCGAAGACGAGCAGGACCAGTGTGGCCACCCACTCGAAGTTCCACACCGAGATCCCCGTCTCGAACCCCGCACCGGCCAACCCCAGGTACTGGGTTCCGCCGAACTGGGTGGCGAAGAGCGAGAAGCCCACAACGGGCCAGACCATGGTGCGTCCGGCGAGGAAGTAGCTCTCGGTGCCCTCCTGCCGGCGGCCCACCCACAGGGCGACGGCCAGGACCGCCCCCACGAACAGCACGACGACGACGATGTCGGTCGTGCCCAGCTGGAAATCAGGCACAGCGGTCTCCCGTCAGTGGTCCTCGTCCCCGTACGCACGCAGGCCACGGGCGGGTTCCGGGCTCGGCTGCCCGCGTACGACCAGGACCGAGCAGGGCGCGTCACCCACCAGCCGGGTGGAGAGGTCGCCCAGCGCCCTGCGCCGAACCGTCCCCCTGCCTCGGGCCCCGACCACGAGCAGGTCGGTGCCGAGATCGGCTGCGGCCCGGAGCACCGTCGCCTCGATGCTCCTGCCCAGTCGGACCTCGACGTGTTCGAGTCGGATGCCGTACTCGCCGATCCGGGCGGTTCGGCGCCCCACGAGTTCCTCCCCCTGCTCGCGCAGCTGGTCGACGCGGACCGGGGTTACGGTGGTACCGGCCACGGCCGGCTCCAGTGACTTGACGTGGACCAGGCTCAGTGCGGCGCCCGTGACCCGGACCAGGTTCACCGCCGCGTCGATCGCCCTCCCCGCCTCTGGGGAGCCGTCGTCCGCGATGAGGATCCTGGCGGGAAAATCCGGCATCGGAAACCACCTTCCGGGGGCCAGCGCAGTTGGCCGGGCCCTCAGCGCCCGTGCGGCAGGTACTCCTGGACCTTGGTGGCGATCCCGCGCGCCGCCACTCCGGTGCGGTCGGGGTCGCCCGCGAGCATGGACTTGAGCGTGTCGGTGACCTGGCCCCACTCGGTCTGGGGCGGGATCGGCGGCACGTCGCCGTCGCAGTGGACGTCGAGGACGACCGGGCGGTCCGCGGTCAGGGCGCGGTCCCAGGCCGGGCCGACGTCCTGGGGCCGGTCCACCCGGATCCCGACGAGCCCGACTGATTCGGCGAAGTCGGCGTAGGACATCTCGGGCAGGTCCTGTGAGTAGGGGGTCTTGGGTGATCCGGCCATGGCCCGCAGCTCCCAGGTGACCTGGTTGAGGTCGTTGTTGTGCAGGACGCACACCACCAGACCCGGGTTCTGCCACAGGTCCCGGTAACGGCGGGCGGTCAGGAGCTCGGTCAGGCCGTTCATCTGCATGGCGCCGTCGCCCACCAGAGCGATGGCCGGCCGGTGGGGGGCGGCGAACTTCGCGCCGATGGCGTAGGGCACGGCGCATCCCATCGTGGCGAGTGTCCCGGACAGGGAGCCGCGGTTGTCCTCGCCCAGGCGCAGGAAGCGGGCGTACCAGTTGGTGGCCGAGCCCGAGTCCGCGGTGACCACCGCGTTGGCGGGCAGCCGGGAGGAGAGCTCGTGCACCACGAGCATCGGGTTGACCGGGTCGGCGGCCACCCCGGCCTGGGCTTGCAGGACCGACCGCCAGCGGCTCACGTTCTCCTCGACCGTCTCACGCCACCGCTTGCGGCCCTTGGCCAGCTCGGGGCCGGTGTCGAGGCGCTCCAGCAGCGCACGCAGTGTGCTGGCCGCGTCGCCCACGAGGTTGACCTCGGTCGGGTAGCGCATGCCGATGAAGCGGGGGTCGATGTCGATCTCCACGGCCCGGCGCCCGAAGGGCGGCAGGAACTGGGAGTAGGGCAGGTTCGAACCCACGATGAGCAGGGTGTCGCAGTCGCGCATCAGCTCCCAGGAGGGCCGGGTGCCCAGCAGGCCGATGGCCCCGGTGACCTGGGGTAGGTCGTCGGGCAGGACGTCCTTGCCCAGGAGCGCCTTGGCGATACCCGCGCCGGTCGCGTCGGCCAGTCGCAGCACCTCCTCGCTGGCGCCTCGGGCGCCCTGGCCGATCAGGACCGCCAGCCGTTCCCCGGAGTTGAGCACCTCGGCCGCGCGGTCGAGTTCGGAGTCGGGCGGCAGGACCGTACCGCCGCCCACCAGCCGGTCGGGGGCGCTGGAGGGGACGTGCTTGAACTCGTGACCCGGAGGCGAGTAGTCGAGTTCCTGGACGTCGGCGGGCACGATGACGGTGGTCGGCGCGCGCTCGGACAGGGCCGTTCGCACCGCGCGGTCCAGGACGTTGGGGAGTTGTTCGGGGACGTTGACGGTCTCCAGGAAGGCGCTGGAGACGTCCTTGAACAGGCTGTGCAGGTCGATCTCCTGCTGGTAGGCGCCGCCCATGGCGCTGCGGCTGGCCTGTCCGACGATCGCGAGCACGGGTACGTGGTCGAGTTTGGCGTCGTACAGGCCGTTGAGCAGGTGGACGGCCCCGGGCCCTCCGGTGGCCATACACACGCCGACGCCTCCGCCGAACTTGGCGTACCCCACGGCCTCGAAGGCCGACATCTCCTCGTGTCGGCTCTGGACGAAGCGCGGGCCGTCCTCCACTTCGGCCATCTCGGCGACCAGGCCGTTGACGCTGTCCCCGGGGTAGCCGAAGATCTCGGTGACCCCCCATTGGGACAGGCGTTGCAGCAGGTGGTTGGCGACGTTCTGGACCATGTCCCCTCCTCCACTGGGCGGCCCGGCGCCGCGGCGTCCGTTCGGCGCCGGCCGGTGCCGTGCGGTTCAGCGGGAGCCCCCGCTCCCGGAGGTACGGCGGTTGCTCTCCTTCCGCAGTGCCTCCACCAGTTCGTCCTTGGTCATCCGGGAGCGGCCGGGGATGTCGAGCTGCCTGGCCCGCTCGTAGAGGTGGTCCTTGGTGGCGTTGGCGTCGACCCCGCCCGCGGTGGGCCGGTCCGGCCCGGGACGTTTCCCGGCCCGCGGGTTCTCGGCCTGCTCGTCCGAGGGCCCCTTCCCGTCGCCCTCCTTGGCCTCCCAGTGGTCGCCCACCTTCTCGAACCCGCGCTTGAGGGCGGCGAAGGCGACCCGGTGGGCTCGCTCCCCCTCCCCGTACTCCTTGACGGCGTTGTCGTGCGCCTTGATCCAGGTGCGCTGCGCCTTCTTCGGCGACCTGCGCAGGGTGTCCGGCAGTTCCTCCACTCCCGGCATCGTCCTCAACTCCTGTCTGTGCTGTGCCGTTGCTGTGTCGCTTGGCGGTTCTCTACCGCTGCCTCCGGCTCGTTCAGGGCCGGAAGAGGACCTTGAAGGTCCCCGCCGACTTGTCCTGGAAGTTCTGGTAGGCCCGCGGGGCCTCGTCCAGGGACGCGTGGTGGGTGGCGAAGCCGTCCACGCCCAGGACGTCGTCATCGTCGAGCAGCGGGAGGATCTCGGGCGCCCAGTGGCGGACGTTGGCCTGTCCCATCCGGAGTTGGATCTGCTTGTCGAAGAGCGTGAGCATGGGCAGCGGGTCGGCCATGCCTCCGTAGACGCCGATCAGCGAGATCGTCCCGCCCCGGCGTACGAGGTCGATCGCGGTCCGGAATGCGCTCAAGCGGTCCACTCCGGCGGTCTCCATCACCTTGGCAGCCGCGCCCTTGGGCATGAACGAGGCCATGCGCTGCGCGAACTTCGCGGATTCGTGGCCCTGGGCCTCCATGCCCACGGCGTCGATCACCGCGTCCGGGCCGCGCCCGTCGGTGCGGTCCCGGATCTGCTCGGTCAGGTCGTCGGTTCCCTCGGCGGAGTCGAAGACCTCGACCCCGCGTGAGGCGGCGCGGGCGCGCCGCTCGGCCACCGGGTCGACACCGAAGACCCGGCCCGCACCCAGGTGCTGGGCGACCCGGCAGCACATCTCACCGATGGGCCCCAGTCCCAGGACCGCCACGGACCCGCCCCGCGGGACGTCGGCGTACCGCACGGCCTGCCAGGCGGTGGGCAGCACGTCCGAGAGGAAGACGAAGCGGTCGTCCGGCCCCTGGCCGGAGACCGGGATGGCGTTGTCGTCGGCGCGCGGCACCCGCAGGTACTCGGCCTGGGCTCCGGGGACCGACCCGTACAGGGAGCTGTAGCCGTAGATGCTGGCCCCCGTCCCCTGGCCCTCGGCCCGGGTGTTCTCGCACTGGGTCTGCAGGCCGCTCCCACACATGGCGCAGTGCCCGCAGGAGATCTGGAAGGGGACGACCACGCGCTCCCCCGGTGCCAGCGAGGTGACGTCCGCGCCCACCTCCTCGACCACGCCCAGCGGTTCGTGCCCGAGGACGTCGCCCGGGCTCATGAACGGTCCGAGGACCTCGTACAAGTGCAGGTCGGAGCCGCACAGACCGGAACTGGTGACCCTGATGACGGCGTCGTCGGGCTGTTCGAGGCGCGGGTCGGGTACGTTCTCGGTCCTGACGTCGCGTGTGCCGTTCCACACCACTGCTCTCACGGTTCTCCTCCGATGCGCTCGCGGCTGCCGGTCCGTGCTCCGCTGTGTGCCGGGAACGGGACGGGCGCCCCGCCCGAGCCCCCTTCTACCGGGCGGGGCGCCGCCGTCCCCTGGTTGGTCTGGTCGGTGGACGCAGGTCTGCGGAGCCCTCAGCGGTTGGGCTCGGCCGCGCTCACGTCGGCCAGCGCGGACCCTTCGTCGATCACCCGGGCCAGGTCGCCCATGGTCACGACCCCTACCACCTCGTCACCCTCGACGACCGGAAGGCGACGCACGGTCGCCGTCCGCATGGCGTGTACGGCGTCCTTGACACTGCTCTGGCGGGGAATCGTCACCAGTTCGGTGCTGCAGGCCTCCCGCACCGTGGCGCTGTCCGGGTCCCCTCCCCCGGCCAGACACCGCACGACGATGTCGCGGTCGGTAAGGACGCCGCGCAGCCGACCGGATTCGCTGACCACCACGTCGCCGATGTCGGCGTCACGCATGATCTGGGCGGCCTCCCGAATGGTGGTGTCCGGGGTGACGGCGCGCACGTTCGAGTTCATCACTTCGGCGATGCTGTCCACCATGGCTTTCTCCCTTCACGTTGACTGCCTCGCACTGGGTCCACTAGCCGACCGCCCGTCGCGTAAACATCATCTGTCTCCCTGGTCCCGTCAGACCCCGTGGCCGTACAGCACTCCGTCCGATCGGGCCGGGGCCGCACGAGCGCGGGCCCCCGCGGCGGCCTCAGGCCGAGACCGCCTCGGTCGACCGGGTCCAGTCGCGGTGCGCTCCGATCAGGCGGGCGAACTCCCGGACCAGGCCCTCGTCCGCTGCCGGGGCCCGGACCACGCCGTGGGCGCTCTCGGTGTCCCTGGACGGCTGGCCGAGGGACTCGGGCAGCCCCGGCCCGGCGAGCAGAGCGGTACCCGCGCCGACCGCGGCGATGGCCTTGGCGTGCTTGTAGGCCTCCAGCACGAAGTGTCGGGCCTGGCCGTCCCGGGCCAGCGAGGCCGCGGCGTCACCACCTCCGGGAACGGCCACGGCGTCGTAGAGGACCGAGGAGACGGTCGTGTGGGAACGGTCCACCGGCAGGACGCCGCCCTCCCGGGTGCGCACCGAGCCGTCCAGCGGGGCGAGCACCTCCACCACGGCGCCCTCGGCCACCAGGGACTCCCGTAGGGCCTCGACGTCCGCGCCGTCCACACCGTGGTCGACCAGCACCGCGACCTGGCGTCCGGTGAGTTCCCCGAACGCGGTGTTGGCCTGGCTGAGCGCGGGTGAGGCGTCGGTGTGGCGGGCGCCCCCGGCGTCCTCGGGCGGCTCCACGCCCAGGCCCTCGGCGACCTCGACGGCCAGGCCGTGGTCGACGTGGGCCAGGTTGGCCACCGCCCGCTGGCGCACCGCGAGTTCCTCGCACTTGCCCAGCTCGAAGCGGAAGGCGGCCACCAGGTGCTCGCGCTCCCAGTCGGCGAGGCTGTTCAGGAACAGCCGGGCCTGGGAGTAGTGGTCCTTGAAGCTCTCCGCCCGCTTGCGGATCTTGGCCCCCTCGACTTTCTCCGTGTAGTGCCGGTACACCCCTTCGTCGGCCAGGGCAGGGCAGCCACCACCCAGGGAGTTCGGGAAGTAGGAGGTCTGGCCGCGGTGCACCCGGTGCTGGGCGAACCCGTCGCGCTGGTTGTTGCTCACCTGGCTGACGGGGCGGTTGACCGGGATCTGCTGGAAGTTGGATCCGCCCAGGCGCAGGAGTTGAGTGTCCAGGTAGGAGAAGTTGCGGGCCTGGAGCAGCGGGTCGTTGGTGAAGTCGATCCCCGGGACCACGTTCGCGGTGTGGAAGGCCACCTGTTCGGTCTCGGCGAAGAAGTTGTCCGGGTTGCGGTCCAGCACGAGCCTCCCGACGGGGCGCACCGGGACCTGCTCCTCGGGGATGATCTTGGTGGCGTCCAGGAGGTCGAAGTCGAAGTCGTGCTCGTTCTCCTCCGGAACGAGCTGGACTCCCAGCTCCCACTCGGGGTACTGGCCGCGTTCGATGGACTCCCACAGGTCACGCCGGTTGAAGTCGGGGTCCTTGCCCTGGATGCGCTGGGCCTCATCCCACACCAGCGAGTGCGTGCCCAGGAGCGGCTTCCAGTGGAACTTGACCAAGGTCCCCCGGCCCTGGGCGTTGACGAAACGGAAGGTGTGCACGCCGAAGCCCTGCATGGTGCGGTAGCTGCGCGGGATCGCCCGGTCCGACATCAGCCACATGATCATGTGGGTGGTCTCCGGTTGCAGACCGACGAAGTCCCACAGGGTGTCATGTGCCGACTGGGCCTGCGGGATCTCGTTGTGCGGCTCCGGTTTGACCGCGTGCACGAAGTCCGGGAACTTGATGCCGTCCTGGATGAAGAACACGGGCATGTTGTTGCCGACCAGGTCGTAGTTGCCCTGCTCGGTGTAGAACTTGACCGCGAAGCCGCGCACGTCGCGGACCGTGTCCGCGGACCCCCGGGACCCTGCCACGGTGGAGAAGCGGACGAAGACCGGCGTGGTGACGTCGGGCCCGCTGAGGAAGTGGGCCGCGGTCAGGTCGGAGAGGTCCTCGTAGGGGGTGAAGTGGCCGTAGGCCCCCGCGCCTCTGGCGTGCACGACCCGTTCGGGGATGCGCTCGTGGTCGAAGTGGGTGATCTTCTCCCGCGCGTGGAAGTCCTCCAGGATCGTGGGCCCGCGTTCACCGACGCTCAGGGAGTTGTCGGTGTCCTCCACCCTGACGCCGGTGTCGGTGCTCAGCGGGCCCCGGGAGTCGGTGCGGTCCTGTTCCAGGAGCCGATCCTTGGCGTCCTGCTCTCCGTCGGTCATGGTCGGATCCCTTCTCCGGGTTCGGGGCGCGTCCGAGTACGGACTGTCCTGCTTCGCCCTGACCGACCCTGCGGTCCCGTAAACACCCATGGCCGGGACTTGACCCCTAGTTCGCCTGCTCGGGGCGTGGCCGAAGGCCGCGTTCACGTGCGAGGCAAGCGTTCGTCCCGGTTCGGCGTGTCATCTGGAAGACCCCGGTCCGTCCCGCCGCACGGTGTCGGCGCGAGGCGGTGCGGCGCTGCTCGCGGGTTCGGCGCTGATCCGGCTGGGGCCTCCCGGGCCGGATGCGGTCGGCCGCCGACCCCGAGTACGCGCTGGTCCACCGGCGACAGCGGACGGCCGAACGCGCACAGGCCTCAGGACCGGGGGCCGAAGGAGCGACAGCCGCCACCGGAACCCGACGACCAGCGATGATTACCGGGCGTCCCCGAAGGGCAGTGTCGCACCCAGGGCCGGTAACCAGATTCCGCCCACAGAAGGGAAGACGACGGACGACGTGAGAGGAGGGGCTGCCATGACACTCGTCGAAGCCCCCATCCAGGACCGCTATCCCACACGCGTGGACCCCGATACCGGACGGGAGTGGATCGCACGCGAGGAGCCCACAGTCCACCCGGGTGGCCCCCAGGGGCCAGCCTCCGCCGAGGAGTTGTCCGCGCACGAGCGCGACGGCTTCCACATCCAGCGCGACCTGCTGTCCGACGAGGAGGTCGCGGCCTGCCGGGACGACCTCCAGGCCATGGTCCGGGACCCGTCGGTACTCGCCGACGAGCGCACGGTCACCGAACCGGGCACGGACGAGGTCCGCTCGGTGTTCGACGCCCACCTGCTGAGCGAACGGATCGCCCGCCTGATCCGGCAGCCGCGTGTGCTGGACCGGGCCCGGCAGATCCTGGGATCGGACGTGTACGTGCACCAGAGCCGGGTCAACCTCATGCCGAGCTTCCGGGGTAGCGGCTTCTACTGGCACTCGGACTTCGAGACCTGGCACGCCGAGGACGGCATGGCCGGGATGCGCGCGGTGAGCCTGTCCATCGGGCTGACCGAGAACCTGCCCTTCAACGGGGGCCTGATGCTCATGCCGGGCGCGCACCGGACGTTCGTGCCGTGCCTGGGCCGCACGCCGGACGGTAACTACCGGTCCTCGCTGCGGGCGCAGAAGGTCGGCGTGCCCCAGGAGGAGGACGTCGCCGAGCTGGCCAGGCGGCACGGCATCGAGCAGTTCACCGGGCCGAGCGGGTCGGCGCTGTGGTTCGACTGCAACAGCATGCACGGGTCCGGCAACAACATCACGCCCCATCCGCGCTCCAACATCTTCGTGGTGTTCAACAGCGTGGACAACCCCCTGGCCGAGCCCTTCTCCGCCGGGGAGCGCCGGCCCGAGTTCGTCGCCGCGCGCGACTTCACGCCCCTGCGTGCCTGATCGGCAACGGACCGGAAGGGGGAGGGCCAGAGAACGCCGCGGGGCCGCCGCTTGCGGCGGCCCCGCGCGCTGCGCACTGCGCGCTGCGCACTGCGCACTGCGCACTGCGCACTGCGCACTGCGCACTGCGCACTGCGAATGCAGGGTCTGTTCGGCGCGGTCCGGCCCGAGGTGTACGGCTTGGTGGCGGCTTCGGGGGCGGTGGTTCCGGTTTCGGTGATGACCGCTGCCGGAGAGGGGACTCCCGCCTTGCTCACCCCCCCACCCGGGCCTTCGGGCGCCTTCTCCTCCGGAGTCAGGTCGGATTCAGTCCGGGGTCAGGCGCGTACCGCCGCCGCGATGATGTCCTCGATCTGGCCGATGAGGGCCGAGCGGTTCTCCTCGAACTCCGGGTCGGTGACGGCGCCACCGGGGCCGAGCTCCAGGAACGGGGTGTGCACGTGGCCCGCGGGGATGTCGCGTCCGGTGGCGTCGCGCAGCAGGGTGTTGCGGTAGGCGATCTCGTTGGACAGGTAGTCGCCCCCGCTTCCGGCCCGCGCCGTGGATCCGGGGGTGGGGCCGTCCGGGCTCAGCACGGCTTCGCTCTCCCCCTCGGGGATCTCCACCACCATGGTGTTGTCGAACACGGGGAAGGGTTTCCCGTGGGTCCGCGCCACGATGGCGGGACGGTCCAGTGAGGAGTCCGACCACTGCGGCTGCGGGGTGAGGGTGGGCACGCCGTCCGGCACGGGGATGGTCTCCAACGCCTCGGCCGTCTCGTTGTCGGGGAAACCGCCGCGCCAGGCGCCGTTGTGGGCTTCGAGGTCGAACCAGTCGGCACCGCCCTGGCTGAGGGTGATGACGGCGTCGACCGGCCGGTCACCGATGTAGTGCGGCAGGAGGGCGTGTTCGACCATGCCGTCGGTGAAGTCCCGCCAGCGCACGGGGAAGAGCACGGCCTCGACCACCGCGACGCCCTCACCGGTCTCGAGGATCGCTCCGTCCAGGGCCAGGGCGGCCGCGCCGGAGGGGTTGGCCTGGCGGATGTCGTCGTCGAGGCCGAACGGGTCGAACCCGGTCACGATGACCCGGGAGGCCTCAGAGGCCCTCCCGGGTGCTCCCGCCGTTTCGGGGACCTCGGGGAAGCCCGCGTCGTGGTGTCCTCGGGAGCGGCGTTCCAGGTCGGCCACCAGCGCGCCCCGGTCTCCGGCGTCCAGTTCGAAACCCGGTTCCCAGCGGTTGAGGGCCGAGGTCATCGTGAGCCGCGCCCAGTAGAGCGGCCGGTCGTCCCCGGCGCTCAGGTCGCCCTCGGCGTAGCCGGTCTCCTGGACCCGGTCCACCGCCGTGCGCCAGAGCGCTTCACCGTGGCGCTCGACGACCGCGCCCGCCGCCTCCAGGTCGGGCGCCGCGCACAGGTCCCGGATGAAGCCCTCTGTTTGCGGGGTCAGCCCGGAGCGGTCGAGGATCTCCTGGGGGACTGCCCCGGTGACCCGTGCCTCCTCGATCGTGGCGCCTTCCTCAGCCAGGCACGCGGGTTCGGGTGCGGCGTGCGCCGAAGCCCCCATGGTGAGGACAGGGGCCAGGATCAGGGCTGACACCACCGCTCGGGGACCGGCCCCTCGCATGAACGCAACGGCTCGGCTGTCTGCTTCGGGTTCGCGCAACGGGATGACCCGCCCTTCGTGGTCGTTCGAGTTCTCCGTGTGACAACGAAGCTACGGAACAGAAGGGGTCGGGTCATCAACCGCGGGGACCAAGTCGCCGTCCTACCAACGTCGGTGTCTTCGGCGTCCGTGCCCGACGAAAGTGCGGGGGCGCAACCTCACCGGTCGTGCTCGGTCCAGTAGGCCTCCAGTTCCGGGCCGAGCTCCTCCGCGGCCTGCATGGGAAGGGAGTGGCTGGTCCCGGGCCAGACGGTGACGGGCCCCTTGCCCAGGTCACGGGCGCGCTTCGCGGCCTCCTCGCCGCCGGCCAGGGAGTGGTCGTCGGCGATGTCGACCCGCACCGGCACCGAGATCGACCCCCATTCCTCGTCGGAGAGGGTCCGCGGGGTCGGGGCGAGGGCCGCGTAGTGCTGGGAGCCCTCGTCGATCATCACCGACATCGGCGTGCGCTCGCGGACCTCCTCGACCGTGACGCCGCCGATCTCGGCCAGGGCGCGGTCCTTCCAGGACTGAGGCGCGGGCAGGAGCAGCAGTGACGACCAAAGGTAGACGGAGGCGGGCAGCCCGCGCAGGACCATCACCGGTTCGAGAAGGGTCAGGGAGGCGACCCGGCCGGGGTGATGGAGCGTGTGGGTGGCCGCGACGGCCGCACCGAAGGAGTGCCCCACGACGTGGGCGCGTTCCAGTTCCAGCCCTGACAACACCTGCTCCACCCAGGCGGCCTGGTCGTCGAAGGAGGTGAAGGGGACCGACTGGACCGACATCCCGGCGTCACCGATGGCGTCCATGGCGTAGAGGGTGCGGTCACCGATCCAGTGAAGGAGGTTCTCGCCCCACATGGGTGCCCCCGAACGGATCCCGGGCAGCAGCACGACCGGCAGCCTCTCCCCCGACGCTGTTTCCTCCTCCGCGTCCGTCCGCTCCTCCTCGGTCTCCCCGGCCCGCTCCCCGGTTTCGGTGGCCGCCCACTCGTACACGCGGACGGTGCCGTACTCGGTGGCGACGTCGTGGGCGCGGGCCGGCTCGGGCAGGGTGGCCATCACGTCGTCGTAGGCGGCCCGGTAGGCCTCGAAACCCTCCTGGCTGCGCCAGTGCCCCACGGTGGGTTCGGGCGCGATGACCGCGAGGGCCTTGTCGACCACCAGCCAGGCCACCAGTACCCCCGCCAGGGCCAACAACACCCGGCGACGGCGGATCCGGTGTTTCGACTCGTCCCTCACGACCCCTCCAAAAATACGATCGTATTGTTCAGGACTCCGAGTGTACACACCTTCAAATACGTTCGTATTTCTCCTTGGCTAGGATGACGGCATGAGCAACGCCGAACACGACGAGCGCCGCAGCGCGATCATCCACGCGGTGTGGCAGGTCATCGCGCACAGCGGCATGGGCGCGGTGTCCATGCGCAACGTGGCCGCGGCCGCCGACTCCTCCGTGGGCCGGGTCCAGTACTGGTTCCCGAGCAAGGACGAACTCCTGCGGGCCAGCCTGGAGGAGATGCTTTCGGCGGCCGCCCGAATCCACTCCGAGGCCACCGAGGACGCCGACGACCGCGAGGCGCTGTGGCGGCTGGTCGGGCACCCCATCCCCCTGGCGGAGTCCTCCCGCGCCGGTGTGTCGGTGTTCCACCAGTACGTGGCCGCGGCCTTCAACCACCCGGCACTGGCCCGCATGCTGGCCGAGGCCAAGGAGGGCGAGGAGAGCGCGACCTCCCTCCTGCTCGGCAGGGTCAATCCCGGGCTGGAGGACCCCCGGGCCGCCGCCCGGTCGCTGATGGCCGCCGCCGACGGCCTGTCCATGCGCGTCCTCATCGGCGGCCTGTCCGCGGCCGAGGCCGAACAGGCCCTGCGGACCGAGCTGGACCGGCTCACCGCCCCTGAGAAGGATTCGACGACGGGCACGGCACGCGGCGACCATCGACGAAAGTCGGTGGCCGGGTCCACCAAAGCACCGTCCGGGGACTGGCAGGGGCCGCCTTAGGCATCACCCCGGCGCCTCCCGCAGGTGGATGCCCAGGCAGGGGCGGGGGCCCTAGCGTGGAATGCGTAGTCAGGGGTCGGGTTCCGCACCGCGAAGGCCGCGGGCCGTCCCCGAGAATCCACAAGGGGAACTGTCACGTCGTTGCCGTCGTCCATCGAATCGATGCCCGTGGAGACCTGGGTCGCGGCCGTCCTCGTGGTCGGGGCGCTCCTGGTGGCCCTGGCCGCGTTCGTGCTCATCGTCGCCGCGGTGTTCAGCATCCTGTTCTCCGGGCTGGACGTACCGATGAAGCTCGTCTGGATCGTCCTCGTCTTCCTCGCCCCACTGATCGGAGCCCTCCTGTGGTTCCTCATCGGCCGCAACCGGGTCCCCGCCCCGCAGTACGGCTACCGCTGAGACCCGCACCGCTCCAGCGGCCCAAGGGCAAAAACCCGTTCTAGTAGGAGAAACGCAGGGCGAAGTGGTTGAGGGACGAGGGGAGCCCGTGGGACCGCAGCGGCGGAGCACCGTCCACCCGGTTCAGTGGGCCGCCCCTGAGCAGCGTCCGCAGCAGGAAGGAGACCGTCAGGGGAACCAGGTCACGCCCCGGGCACCCCGCGGGTCCGTGGCTGAAGGGCACGATTGCGGGTTCGCCCTCGGCGCGCCCGTCCGTCCAGACGCCGGGTTCGAAGGTGTCGGCGTAGGGCAGTCGTGCGGGGTCTCGGTGGAAGTAGGAGCTCATCACCAGGAACGCCGTACCGGGTTCGATGGTCCGCTCGCGCCAGACGGTCTCCCGTGTGCTCTCCCGGATCACCACCAGGGTGGTCGGCCACAGCCGGACCGACTCACGCAGGGTCGCGCGCAACAGGGGCAGGTCGGCCCCGTCCTCGGTCAGGGCCTCCGTACGGGCGGCCTCCGCGGCCGGGCCCGAGGAGGTCAGCAGGGCCAGCGCCCGGAAGGAGGCGATGGCGGCGGCGTCGAAGGCGAACAGCCAGTGGGCCACCTGGTCCTCCGGGCGTTCCCCGGACCCCGGTCGGCCCAGACGCGCGGCCAGGCTCCCGGGTTCGGCGCGGTCGATGTTCGCGCGGACACGGTCGAGGAACTCCTTCCTTCTCCTCTGATCCGCTGGGAGCAGGTACGACCAGTTGGCACGTGCCCGCAGAGCGCGCAGGAGCTCGGTGGCTCGGCGGTCCCGCACCGCGAAGCTCCCGAAGACCACCCTGCGTGCCAGCGCGTCGAAGGTCTCGGAGAACCGTGACCAGTCCAGTACACCGCCCTGCGGCCCCGCGTTGCGCAGGGCCAGGACCAGGGCTCGCGCCTCCGAGTACGCGTGCTCGGCGACGGTGTCGGCCTCGGGGTGGATCAGCTCTCCCAGTGCGAGGGCCTCCTCGTTGGCCCGGCGTCGGCGGGGGCGGGCCCCGTGGTCGGAAACCAGGGCGCCATGGGGCTGGAAGTGGGAGAGCGCTCCCCGTTTCTCGGCTCCGCCAGGAGAGAACGGGTCCGGGGTGCCCTCCAGGATCCTGCGGACGTCCGCCGGTGCCAGTACCAGCGCTATCCGTCGACCTGTGTGGCGCAGCGGAAGCGGGTCGTCACCGTGACGTTCCCGAAGCGATCGCAGGACCGAGACGATCCGGCGGTCGCTCTCGGTCGCCGTGGCCAGGGCCTCCCCCGCGGGGCGGCGCACGATGGCGCCGCGCACCACGGTGGGGAGCAGGACCGATGTCAGGACTTCCGCCGTCTCCGCGAGGCTCGATGGTTGACACGTGGTCGTGGGGGACGCGCTCCGTCCGTTCATGGGAAAAGCTCCTCTCGTCCGACTCGGTCACACGGCCAGCCCGGGTCCACGGCTCTCTTGCGTGCCCGGGGCCCTGGTCGGCGATGGCCTGTTCACTCCTCGCCTTCGTCCCGTGGCCGCCGTGGTCTGCTCTGCCCCGTGGACCTGTCACGGGCCCAGGCGTGCAGTGCCTTCCCGTCGCCCGCGGCGTCGGGGCTGACGGCGGTCTCGATCAGGGCCACACGGGTGAAGGCCTGGGGAAAGTTGCCCAGCTGGGTGCCGTCCGGTGCTGTTTCCTCGGCGTGGAGCACCAACTCCCCCGTGTTCGCGCACAGGCGGTCGAACCTGCGCCCGGCCCCGCCGGTCCGGCCGGCGGGGACCGGAGCGGACACCATGTCGAAGGATCGGAGCAGGAACGCGCCCTCAGGTGTGCCGGTCCCGTCGTCGGTGGCCTCCCTATAGGAGAGCGCCGCGTCCGAGCTGTGCCCGTAGACGTCCAACCGGTGCTGCGGGTAAGCGGCGTTCAGGTGAGCGTGCCGTCCGGTCCGGTGAGCGCGGCGGTGTGACAGTCCGAGAGGAAGCCGTGGTCTCCGATAGCTGTCTCCTTCTGGCCCATCGGTCCCCCGTCGTCCCGGCGCGGTCCTGTCCCACCCCTGCGCGGCCCTTCTCCGCCCTATCCGTCCGCCTGCCCCGGGAGGGCCACGGCGAAACAGAGGACGGGTGCACTCGTCCTTCGTTTCCGTCCTCGCTCCTCCGGAGGACATCGGACCCGAAGGGTCCCGCCGGGTCACCGGTGCCTGCCAGCACGGCTACGCGAACGGCACCCGCACCGCTCTGGTTCTGAGGGACGCTCGCGGCCGGGGCGTGGTCGTAGAGGTCGAATCCGCTCTGGACCTATCGGGGTTTCCTCTCCCAGGCGGCGTACCGCGGAGCCAAGCACGCGGTGCTTAGGGCCCAGGGCCGGTACCCGAAGTGCCGAGCCAGTGTGCCAGGGACCTCCCCAGTCGCGGGGTCCGCCCAGACACGGGGACGAGGTCCCGACGGGTTCCCTTCTTGCGTACGGGCGAGTGGGTGGTCAGTCCGGAACCGACGATCCTTTGCGGGGTGGCCAAGCCCCCGGCCTCGCGGCCCTGATCCGGACCGCGAAAAACGCGATGCCCGCTTCCCCGGCCCCGGTCGAACCCCGCCCCACCCGACCACGGGCCCCACACCACGAGCATTTCGGGGTCATCGGCGAACACGGCGGCGTTGACCTCACCTTCCACCCGGGCACCCCGCAGGGCGGCACGATGTTCAGGCTCGACCCGAGCCAGGACCGGCCCCGCCCCCTGTGGCGAGGCCTCAACGCCCTGGTTGGGGTGGGTTCAACAGCTGTTCAGGGCCTGGATCCGGCTGCGCAGTGACCTCTGGAGCATGACCGGGTACACGTGCAGCACGACGCCCAGAGCCACCAGCCACAGGGCTCCGCCCCAGGCCCCCGCCCACAGAGCGGCGACGGCAACGATCACGGTCACGGTCGCGCACATCAGGTGTCCGGTCTCGGAGCTCCGTGTGAGCTGGTCAAGCCCCAGCAGGCCCGCCCGGGTGCCGTCGAAAGCCCGATCACGCCTGACCACCCTGTTCCAACCAGTGCTTTCCAATACCCAGCCGAAGAGGCCCGCACCCAAAGCCCGGTAGCATCCCGGTTCCCAGGACCTGACACGGAACCAGGGGTGCTCCAACGGACCGGGCCGGGCGTCGAGGACGACGGAAACCCAGGCCATCAGCACGAAATGGGTGACCCAGGCGAAGGCGAAACCCCCCGGCCCGATCAGGAGCCACACCACAACGATCACGGCCGACGCAAGAGCCGTGACCGCCAGGACCCCGATGACCGATCGTGCACGGGAAGCGGAACCCAAGAACTCTGCTCCCTCCCCCCGCTCACTCCAACACCGAATCAACAAGCAGACCCTGCCAGCGGACCGGCCGCAAGCGGGTTCGCCCACCCGGGCCGGGAGCTCCCCGGACCCGCCCCACCACCAACACGCCAAAGAACAACCCTGATCAGAGGCACCGGGCCCGCAAACGCAGGACAACCGGGCAGAAGCATACTCAAGGGACCGGAGGAGGCCGCACATGGCCGGCTTCCTCAATAACTGACGCATCTGACGGTGCCGTCCAGGTCGTGCCCAGCGAGTCCGGGCGTTCTGTCCTTCGGGGCTCCCGCCACGGGGAGGCTGATCCTCCAACGCCGTTTCCTCGACAAGGGGAAGCAGGGGCGGATCGCCCAGGAGGTGGGCTTCCCCTGGACGCACGTGTCACGGCTGCTCACCGCCTCGTTGGACAGGCTCCGGGAGGTACTGGCCGAGGGGAAGTGATCGGGTCGTTCCGATGGGGAGGGCCCGGCTTCGGTCTCATGGCCGCCCGGCTACCCGGTGCGGGGCAGGGCAGGCCCCGAACCATGGGCGCGCACGGGCCTGGGCCCGGTTCGCGGTGCGCGGCCAGGGAGCGCCAGCGAGCGGTTCCATGTGTACGAGCCCGGCGACTCGGTTAGGGGATGTGCACGGAAGACCATGAGCGAGGGAGCCAGACGATGACGAACGAGACGAAGTCCCCACCGCGTCGGCCCCTACTCAGGGGAGCGGCCAGAGGCGCGGTGGCGGCGATGGCCATGAGCGGGGCGCGCCAGGCGGCGGTGGGGCTGGGGATGATCGAACGCACGCCCCCGGAGGCCATCCTTCGTGAGGGCGTTCCCGCCGTGCTCCGCAGGGTTCCGCAACACCGGCGGACCGCCTTCATCGAGTTCGCGCACTGGGGTTACGGCGCGGCCGCGGGTGCGGCCTTCGGACTGCTGCCCGGGCGTCTGCGGGTCTCCAGGCTCACCGGCCCGGTCTACGGCGTGCTCGCGTGGGGGCTGTTCGAACTGGGCCTGGCCCCGGCGCTGGGCCTGGCCCACGCCCGCAGGGCCCGCCCCCAGGAGCGTGCGGCCCTGCTGGTCGACCACGTGTTCTTCGGCCTCATCGTGGGTGCCCCGCCCGAAGCCACCATCGTCGAGCCCGAGGGGAGCCAGGACCATGAGAAGGGCTGACCGCGCAGGGGCGCTGAGGGCTCTCCCGGGCGCCTCCCGGGCCGCTGGTCCCCTTCTCAGATCCTCGGATTCCTTTTCCCGCCGTCGATGGCGCCGGGAACCCCCGCGACGCGTCCCCGGGGTGTACGGAGGACGACTCGTCGTGAACGGTGGACGGTAACGCTCCTGGTGGCTGCCCGAACGGGCCGCGCTCCGGCTGCCAGGTGACGGTGTAGCGGATGGCCCTACCGCCACACCGGCGGTGGTCGCGGGCGAAACAGCGGGCAGGGCCGGTGTAGACGCGGTACGCGGTGGCCCACACCGGGAAGCGGCGCAGGGCCCGGCCAGGGGAAGTGCGCCCAGGCGCTGTTGCGGCGCCAACGCCTCAGCCCGGCGGCACCCGGCCGCGGACGTGACTCTTTCCCAACGGCCGTTCAATCCTGGGCCTGCTGGAGACGCGTATAGGCGAGTTGCAGCCAATCGGAGACGGCCACTGCGCTGAACACCGCGCCCGCGCTGCGGGTGAGCGTGGGTGCGAAGACCAGGCCGAAGGCGTACCCCGTGGCGACCCACTGGGCCATGCAGAAGGGGCAGGTGATCAGTTCACCGATCGCCTTGCGACCGTCCGCCTCACGTACGTCCTCGTCGAGTTCGGCCGGTCCGGACGTGCCCTGGAAACGGGTAAAGAACGCTCTCAGCGGGCTGGTGACCGCGTCCTTGGCCAGCAGCCGCGAAAGCTTGTGCGTGGTGAGGCCCATCAGCGCCAGGTCCCAGGGACCCACGGTGGCGGCAGCCTCACGGGTTCCGTTTCGACGCGCCAGGAGCGTACCCGCCGCGACCAGGCCCGCGTAGGACGCGGCCGTCACCGCGTACCCGACGAGCGGTTGGTCACTGCCCGCGCGGTAGGCCTGCGCCTCACGCCGGGCGGCCCTGCGCACGCTCGCCGCCCCGCTGGTGTCGTCAGCCATCGTCTCGGTCCCTTCCTGTCCTCTCCGTGCCCTGGCCACCGCGGCGCACACCTGCTCCGGCCTGTTGAGCGGCCCGGTCACGGGCCCAGGCGTGCAACGCCTCCCGGTCCCCGGCGCCGTCCAGGTTGACCGCGGCCTCGATCAGGGCCAAATGGGTGAAGGCCTGGGGGAAGTTGCCCAGCTGGGTGCCGTCCGGTGCCATCTCCTCGGCCAGCAGGCCCAACTCCCCGGAACTCCCGCACAGGCGCTCGAAGCGGCGGGCCGCCTCCTCGCTCCGACCGGCGAGCACCAGCGCGGACACCAGGTCGAAGGAGCACAGCAGGAAGGCCCCCTCGGGTGTGCCGATCCCGTCGTCGGTCTCCTTGGGGTCGTACCTGTGCACGAGCCAGCCGTCCTGGCCGAGTTCGGTGTCGACCCGCTCCAGGGTGCCCAGCACCCGGGGGTCGTCGCCCGGAAGGAAACCCAGCAGCGGTAGCTGCAGCAGTGACCCGTCCACGTTGGCGGCCCCGAACGACTGGACAAAGGATCCGCTGGCAGGATCGTAGCCGTGACGGAGGACGTGGTCGCGGATGAGCCGGGCCTCCTCGCGCCAGGCCCGCAGCGGAACCTCCTGCTCGCGTCCGGTCGTCTCGGCGAGCTGGACCGCTCGGTCCAGGCACACCCAGGCGTAGAGCTTGGAGTTGGTCCAGTGGCGAGGATCCGACCTGACCTCCCACAGCCCCTCGTCGGGCTGATGCCACAGCTCCCGCGCCGACTCCACCACGGAGTCCAGCTGGGAGAGTTCCTCCGGTCCGAGGTCACCGGTGGCCTGCTCGTAGCAGAGCGCCGCGTCCAGGATGTGCCCGTACACGTCGAGCTGATGCTGGGCGTAGGCGGCGTTGCCGATCCGCACCGGCCTCGCTCCTCCGTGCCCGGCCAGGTGGTCGAGGGTTTCCTCCTCCGGCGGCGGTTTCTCGTCCACCGCCTGGACCGGCGGGACCCAGGTGATCGGCCGACCGCACATGCGCAGCAGGAAGCGCAGATAGCTCCCCGCCTCCTCCGCGTGGCCCAGGCGCAGGAAGGCGAGCACCACCAGAGCCGCGTCGCGGTGCCACACGTACCTGTAGTCCCAGTTCCTGGGCCCCTGCGGCCATTCCGGCAGGGAAGCGGTAGGTGCGGCGATCAGGGCGCCGCTCTCCTCGTGGAGCAGTCCGCGCAGGACGGTGGCACTGCGCCGCACGTGGTCGGCTCCCACGCCCCGGTAGTCGGTTCTGGACGACCAGGCCTGCCAGGCTTCGAGGGTCTGCCCGAGTAGCGCCTCCCCCTCTTCAAGGCCGATCCGGCGCTCACCGCGGAGGTAGTCCAGGGCGAAGACCGCGGACTCCCCTTCGGAAAGCTCGACGTGGAACTCGGGGTCTCCCGTCTCCGCCAGACGCGGGGAGGGCGCCCCCGACAGCAGCGGCCCCGACGCCTCCTTGAGGCCTCCGTCCACGTGTTCCCAGGAGGGCGGTACCCGGCCGAAGTCGGGGCGGGCGCGCAGCCGGGAGCGCACGGAGGCGCTCCCCGAGCGGCATTCGACGAGCCTGAGGAGCACACCCTCGCGCCAAAGGCCCTCACCGTGCTCGGGTCGCCCGATCGCGAGCAGGTCGCGGACGAGCACCTCCACGCCCCGGCCCTGCCACAGGGTCTCCAGGACGAGACTGTCTTGCGCGTAGGAGCGCGCCCTCGGGCGGGCGCCCCGGACCTGCACGGTCCACTCGCCGCCCCGCTCGGAGTCCAGGATTCCGGCGAGGAAGGCCGGGCCGTCGAACCTCGGTACGCACAGCCAGGAGATCGTGCCCTCCGGCGCGGTGAGCGCGGCGGTCTGGCAGTCGGAGAGGAAGGCGTGGTCCCCGATCATTGTTTCGCTCTGCCCCATGGATCCCTCCGGTCGCACTGGTGTGGGCCGTCCTCCTCGACTGCCCCACCATGCCTGTGCCGAAACCGCGGAGCGCCAGCGGTCCCTCAGGCACCCGGTCCCGCACATAAGAAACCGGTCACGGGGTAGCGCCGATGAGGAGAGGGACTACCGCGGACGGGCTGCACGAGTTCGAGGAACGGAGGAAGGCATGGCGGATCAGAACAGCGAACGCAAGGTGGCCGTGGTCAGCGGGGCCAGCGCGGGCGTGGGGAGGGCGACCGTGCGGGAGTTCGCCGACCGCGGATACGCGGTGGCCCTGCTGGCACGCGGCGAGGAGGGCCTGGCCGCCGCCCGTCGGGAGGCGGAGGAGGCCGGGGTCCCGGCTCTGGCCCTGCCCGTGGACGTCAGCGAGGCCGACCGGGTGCGTGCGGCAGCGGACCGGATCGAGGCCGAGCTGGGCCCGGTGGACGTGTGGGTGAACGCCGCCTTCGCCTCCGTCATCGCCCCCTTCTCAGAGGTGGAGCCCGAGGAGTTCCAGCGGGTCACGGATGTCTGCTACCACGGCTACGTGCACGGGACACGGGCCGCGCTGGAGCGCATGGCTCCCCGGGGGCGGGGCGTGATCGTGCAGGTGGGATCGGCGCTGGGTTACCGGGGCATCCCCTTCCAGGCGGCCTACTGCGGCGCCAAGCACGCGATCCGCGGCTTCACCGACTCCCTCCGCGCCGAGCTCGTCGACGCCGGTTCGGGAATCAGGTTGACGGAGGTGCACCTACCCGCGGTCAACACACCGCAGTTCTCCTGGGTCCGCTCACGGATGGGCGGACGGACCAGGCCGGTGCCGCCGGTGTACCAGCCCGAGGTCGCGGCCCGCGCGATCGTGTGGGCCGCCGAACACCCCGGACGGCGCCGCTACTGGGTGGGGGCCTCGACCGCGGGCACCGTGCTGGCCCAGCGCCTGGCACCGCGGGTACTGGACCTGCAGCTGGGCCGAACGGGACGGCGGAGCCAGGTGCGGGACGAACCCGCGCCCGCGAGGGACAACCTGTTCGCGCCCGTGGACGACGTCCGCGACTACGGATCGCACGGTGAGTTCGACGAGGAGGCGCGTCAGGTCAGCGTCCTGGACGAGGTGAACCGCAGACGGGGGACTGTTCTCCTGGTCGGTGCCGCTACGGGCGCGGCCGGAGCCGTCGGCTACGCCCTGCACCGTCTGACGAGGTAGGGGCCCAGGACCAGGACGTCCACCGGTGCGGATCCGAAGCATTCGAGCGCGTCACGGGGCGAGTCCACTCTCGGGCTCCCGGCCCGGCGCAGTTCGGTGTGTGCCAGGACGGGAAGGCCGGTGCGGGAGCCGAAGTCGCGGATCAGCCGCCAGGTGAGGGGGTCGTCTCCGGCCCGGACGGTCTGCGCTCTCGTCCTTGCGCCCGGACGGACGACGGCCGGTATCCGGGCGCGCCACCGCGGAGCCACGTGATGTTCGAAGAGCGGATACGGACAGGGCAGGGGACCGCCGGAGAAGATGTCCGGCGCGTGTTCGGCGGCCACCAGCGACGCCACCGGGCAGAACTCCCGCTCTCCCCGGACCCGGCCTATCCGGTCGAGGTTCTCCCTCCTTGAGGGGTCGGCCAGGAGCGAACGGCGGCCCAGTGCCGCGGGGCCGTACTCGGAGCGTCCCTGGAACCATCCGACGAGCGCGCCCTCGCTCAGCGCGCGGGCGACCTCCGCCGTGAGGTCGTCCGGGCGCTCGTACCCGATGCGCGCCGAGTCCAGGACGGCGGCCAGCGCGTCCTCGTCCCAGCCGCGGCCCAGGTCCGCGCCGGGCATCGGCTCGACCGTCTCGCCCAGGTCGGCCGCGGTTTGAAGGGCGCTGCCCAGGGCTGTCCCCGCCTCGCCCGCGGCGGGCTGGACCCACACCTCCTCGAAGGGTCCGTCCCTGGCCAGACGACTGTTGGCGGCGTGGTTCAGGGCCACCTCTCCGGCCATCGTCAAACGGCTCCGGCCGGTCTGCTCGTGCAGCCATCCCGCGAGTGCGAGAAGTACCTCCTCGACCCTGTTCTGGACGCTCGCGGCCAGGTCGGCGTGTTGTGGGGTGTGTTCAGCGCCCGGGGGCAGGGCCGGGGCCAGGGCCGCCCAGTCCACCTCCGATGCCGTGATCAGGCCGTCACCCCGGTAGGCGATCCGGTTCTCCAGCGGTCCGGCCATCGTCGGCTGCCCGCGGGCGGCCAGGGCCATGACCTTGTATTCGTCGCCGACCGCGCCAAACCCGAGGTGCTGGGCGAGCTCCCGGTAGACCAGACCGAGGGACTCCGGGAGGGGCTGGCGTACCAGAACGCGCGGTTGCGCCGCGCCGGAGTAGAAGCCCGCCAGGTGCGAGGTGCTCTCTCCCCTACCGTCCGCGACCAGGACCGCGCTGTCCTCGCGACCGCCCCCGGACGGTGGCGCGGCCAGGGCGGCGGAGGCTGCGTGCGCCAGGTGGTGCGGGACGTGGGTGACCCTGGCCGGCTGCAGACCGGGCAGGGCCGCCGCCAGGAAGTGCGCCGCGTGTTCGGCGTAGAGCGGCCGCAGCTGGCCCCAGGCGGGGTCCAGAGGGGGCCGAGGGCCCGAGAGCGGCTCCGAACCCGGTGGCAGAGCGAGTGAGGGATCGTAGGAGTAGGCGACCACGTCCAGGTCCACGGGGGCCAGTCCCGCCTCGTCAAGGCACCAGCGCATGGCCTGGACCGGAAGCTCCCAGGACGAGAAGGGGACCGGCTCCTTGCCGTGCTCGCGGCGGGAGAACCTCTCCTCCTCAGCGGCGGCGAGGACTCTGCCGTCCGCCACGAGTGCCGCCGCCGGGTCGTGAAAGACGGCGTTGACACCCAGCACCTTCATGATCTCCCCCTCCAGAACACGGCCCGGTCCGACCACGGGGTACATGGGTGGGAGTACCAGGGGACGGAGCTGTTAAACACGGCCGCCCCGAGCACTCCCGCGGCGGGGCAACTTGTGGCAATCATTCGACAACCAGCGTGACCGGATGTTCTCTCCGGCTCTCAGCGGGAAGCCTGGCCCCTGTGCACCGCTCATCCCCCGCAGCTCATCGAGGAGGACAGCATGCGTGCTTCAACCAGAACCGCCCTGCCCGGAGCGGGCGACCTGCCCGCTTCCTCTAGCGCGGGCGCGGAAGGCGCCGTCGTCCCGGCCCCGGCTCCGCCCAGCGAACCGTCAGAGGACGCCTCCGCCGAGGAGCTTCTGTCGTTGCTGAAATCCCTGGGCTCCGGGGACCCCAGGTGTGAGGGACTGCGGGAACGGGTCATGATGCACTACCAGCCCCTGCTGAACCGCATCGCCCACCGCTACGGCGGTCGCGGCGAGCAGGTCGAGGACCTGCGGCAGACGGCCCACGTGGGGCTGGCGAAGGCGATCCGCGGCTACTCGCCGGAGCGGGGGAAGGCCTTCATCTCCTATCTCCTGCCGACCGTGACCGGGGAGATCAAACGGCACTTCCGCGACCACACCTGGTCCGTGCACACGCCCCGTACCCCTCAGTCCCGCAGGCCCGAGATGAACCGGGTCCGGCGGGAACTGGAGCAGCGTCTGGCACGGGATCCGAAGCCGTCGGAGATCGCCGAGGAGATGGGGATCTCCGAGCAGGAGGTCGAGGAGGTCCTCCTGGTCTCGGAGGCCTACAACACCCTGTCGCTGAACGCCCCCGAACCGCACGGCGAGGACGGCACCCCCACTCTGGAGGAGTCCCTGGGCACGGAGGACCACAACCTGGACCTGGTCGTGGAGCGCGAGTCCGCGCGCGAGGCCATCAAGGTCCTGCCGCCCCGGGAGAGGCTGATCCTCAAACGACGTTTCTTCGACGAGTGGAAGCAGGAGCGGATCGCCCGCGAGGTGGGCTGTTCCCAGATGCACGTGTCCCGGCTGCTCTCCACCTCGCTGCAGAAGCTGCGGGACGAACTGACCCGGGAGGAGGACACGGACCGCCGCGAAGAGGCGAACCCGTCACGGCCCGACCGCTGCGGCTAACCGCCGACGGAGCGCAGCCGGACCATCAGGCGCCCGTCCACGACCGAGGTCTCCAACGGCTCCAAGGACGCGGTCGCGGGCCCGTGCACCACCGTCCCGCTGTCCAGACGGAACTCGCTTCCGTGCCACGGGCAGCGTACGCACCCCTCCACCAGTTCGCCCTCGCCCAGCGGGGCGCCCAGATGGGGGCACGTGCCCAGCAGGGCCCGCACCGACCCGTTCGTACGCGCCACCACGACGGGAACACCGTCCACGTCGCCCTGGCAGGTGTCGTCCTCCGGGAAGCCGTCCAACGGGCCGAGGTCATGCCATCCCTCGGGCACCAGGTCGAGGAGGTGGTCGGCCCGGTTGACGCCACCCGACCGGTAGTAGGTGAGGTGCCCGCCCAGGGTTCCTCCGATGCCGACGGCGCCCATCCCGGCCAGGGCGAGAGCCCTCCCCCACCCCTGACGGCCCAGGGCCCTGGCCACCGAGGAGGCCGCGAACATCAGCGCGCCCCCGCCGTTGGCCGCGGCGTGCGCCGCCCCTACCCGCTGCTGGCGCCCATGCTGCTCCGACCAGTCGGCCAGACCGCTGACCACCGCCGGCAGGCTGGCGAGCAGACCGATGTTGACCAGGGCGTGGGCACCGCGCCGGTGGTCGCCGGGCAGAGCGTCCAGCACGACCGCGGCCAGCCAGGTGCCCATGGGCAGGTGTACCAGGGTCGGATGCGCCGGGTGGCCCAGCGGCACGCCGTGCAGGAGATCGCGTACCGGGCCCGACGGGAGGTGGTCGGCCAGTCTCCTCAGCCGGAGGACCGCCGGGTCCCACCGCTCGTCGTTTTCGATCTCGCGGATGCGCTCACCGAGTCTCATGGTCGTCCGCCTACCCAGGGCGGGAGCGGAACAGTCCATCCGAACCGGGGAGGCGGGCAGACTTTGGCCGGTCTTTCCCCACCGGGCCAGGCCCCATCGTGAACCGGCCCGCCCGGGCGGGCGGGGGCCAGGAGAAGGCCAGCTGATGCGCCTCGGGACACCCTTCCCTCTGGGGGGTCCGGTCGATTCCGCACCGCTTTCGCCGTGCTCCGGAGAACCGCACCGCGACGCGGCGATCGGAAGGTCCCCACCTGCTGTTTCACCGTGACCTGGTCGGGTAGTCGCCCTCACACACCCTTGGCTTCACCCCTGGGGGAAGAGAGGAGAGGGGCGATGATCGCACGAAAGAACGCTCCGATCGAGGACTACGCCTCTGTTCCGGTCGGGACGCTCCGGCAGCGTGTCCGGGTACTGGACGCCGAAGAGATGCGTCGGCTCATCGCTTTCGAGGAGTGTTACGGCAGTCGTCACAGAGTGCTGGAGATGCTGCACGACCGCCTGCACCAGTTGGAACACGGCGCGGTGCCCTCCAGGAGCCCGAGCGGGCAGGCGCCGCACGGGACGAGGGATCAGGACTTTCGGCGAGAAGAGAGGTGAACCATGCGCTACGACGAGTTCCTGGCCGAGGCACGTGAACTCTGAGAGTACGAGGACCAGCGCGAGGCCGAGCAGGTGACGGCCGCTGTGCTCACAGTCCCCTCGTCCCGGGTCGTGCTCGCCGCTGGACGCAGACTCGCCCGAGAGCGGGAAGCGGAGAGCTGAAACGCCTATGGGGGCCGGCTAGGACCACCACCCTTTCGGGTGGGGCACCGGCCAGTGAAGTAGGAACCAGCGGACGCCGCGAGGCGCACCGCGGCTATGGCCGCGAGGCTATGGGAATCCCCGGGGGTTCGCCGCGGGGAGGACGTCAAGCGGTGATGTTCGGCAAGTCCGGGGTTTCGTGAGGCCGGGCGGCCCCGGCACGGCCGCCACCGTGGGACGCCGGTCCGCCCGGAAGCAGCCGCCTCCGGGCGGGTCCGCCCCGGTAGCCCTCAGGAGCGGTGCACGGTCAGGCTGTCGGATGCGGCACCGGCGTTCTGGCTGGAGACTGCTCCGGTGCGGGCGAAGTCGGCCCAGAGCCCGCGAACCGCCTTCCCTCGGCGGTCGAGATCCGTCCAGCTGGTGCGGCCCACGAGCTTGGTGTGCTCCCAGGCCTTCCTGGTGCCGAGCAGCAGGGGCAGGTCCACGATGTGCGCGGCGCCGAACGGACTGCCCTCCGGCTGCCAGGTGACGGTGTAGCGGGTGGCCCTGCCGCCGCCCCGGCGGTGGTCGCGGGCGAAGCGCTTGGCGGGGCCGGTGTAGATGCGGTACGTGGTGGCCCACACCAGGAAGCGGCGCAGGGCCCGGCCCACCAGCGGCAGTGCGCTCAGGCGCTGGATGGGCGGCAGGAAGTCGGCGAACAGCCCCGTCTCCTGGCTGGTCGCGCCGACGAGCACGTCGATCCCGGGCGCCGCCTCGCGCCAGGCGCGAACGCGCAGGGACTCCGGGGGCAGGGGGGCGTGCCCGTACTGGACACCGAAGGGCATGGCGCTGGCCAGGCCGAACTTCTTGGCCGCCGTGGCCGCTTTGCCCTCCAGCGCGACGATCTCGGCGGCCGGGGTGTCCGGGGCTGGCACACCGACAGCCGCCGCCATGGCCTGGGACATGCGAGAGCGACCGGTCAGGATGCCCAGCGGGGCGCTCTGGATGATCGCACGCCGGAAGAGGCCCTCGGTACCCCGGCTGATCATCAGGTGGGCGACGGCGTCGCCGCCCGCGGACTGGCCGAAGAGGGTGACCTGGTCCGGGTCGCCGCCGAACGCGGCGATGTTGGCGTTCACCCAGCGCAGCGCCTGGAT
The DNA here is from genome assembly GCF_014201115.1 of Nocardiopsis metallicus. GTDB lineage: Bacteria > Actinomycetota > Actinomycetes > Streptosporangiales > Streptosporangiaceae > Nocardiopsis > Nocardiopsis metallicus. The sequence goes on along the minus strand of NZ_JACHDO010000001.1, from coordinate 1,289,857 downwards.
CTGGTCGAGCAGGCCGAGATTGGCGGGGGCGGTGTCGCCGATGCGCAGGTAACCGAGCATGCCGAGGCGGTAGGTGACGGCGACGACGATGACGCGCTGCTCGGTGACCAGCCGGGTGGGGTCGAAGATCTCCATGTCCCCGGAACCGGTGACGTAGGAGCCGCCGTGGATCCACACCATGACGGGCAGGCGCTCATCGGGGGCGAGGTCGGCTGGAAGGGTGACCGAGAGCCGCTGGCAGTGTTCGTCGTGGCGGCCGACCGAGACGCCCTCCACGGCCGCGGACACCACCTTGGAGGAGAGCTGGGGTGAGGCGGGCGCGGGCTGAGTGGCCTGGAAGGGTTCGGTGAACGCGGGTTCGGGACGGGGCGGGGCGAAGCGTTCGGCGCGCGCGTAGGGGATGCCGAGTGCGCGGACGACGTCTCCCAGGACCCTGCCGACGACGGGGCCGACGGGGGTGTCGACGCGGCGGAGCTCGTCCCGGGTGAGGGAGGTCGATTCGGTCATGGGTCCCCCTGGTGTTCGGCCGGTCCGGATGAGCGGCGGGCTACCGGCGTGCCGTCAAGACGCGCCGATGGCAGTGTACGGCGAGGTGAGAGGCGCACCCGCGAACGGCCGGGCCGGCACGGACCCCGGCCAGGCCCGAGGCCACCCGCGGCTTCGGTCCGGTCGCGCTGACGGCCCGCTGGCAGAGGCCTTGCCGGAGCTCTCCTAGCCCCCGGCGCCGCAGCGCCGGGCAAGCGTTCGCGAACACACACCCGGGTGGCGGGACCCACCCTCCTCACCACCTCCTCGCTGGGCAAACGCACATAGACTCGTCCGGGTCGCCCCGGGCTTCGGGGCGTTCGCGACGTGCCACCCGAGGCTGGGGCAGCGCTTCGGTGGCGCTGTGGCGCCGTGGTGACGGCCGTCCCCGCCTCTGACTCCGGACTGCCTCCCGGCGCGCCGTGCAGCACGCCGACCGGAGGTTGCCTTCCCGGTCGGCTGTCCCCGATCGAGGAGAATCCTCTTCTTCATGTCTTCCGCCCCGCGTACAGGCGTGCCCGAAACCGGCCGCAGACCCGACCTCCGGGTCCTGGGTGTCTCCGGTTCCCTTCTGATCGCGTTCGTCCTGGCGGCACTGGTGGCCCCCAGCGGGGTCGGCGCCGCCGTCGACACCGCGTTCGCGTGGTCCGCTCGCTGGTTCGGCGCCTACTGGCAGGTCCTGCTCCTGGGCACCCTGGCCGTCGCCGCGGTCCTGGCCTTCTCCCGGTACGGGCGGGTCCGGATGGGCGGCACCGATACCCCCGGGTTCAGCTGGTTCCGGTGGGTCGCCATGGTGCTGACCACCCTGCTCGCCGCGGGCGGTGTCTTCTGGGCCGCCGCCGAGCCCCTGGCCCACTACGTCGACCCACCGCCGCAGTACGCGCAGGTGGAAGGCGGCATGGAGGGTGCCGCGCTCGCCCTCGCGCAGAGCTTCGTCCACTGGGGCTTCCCGGCGTGGGCGATCGGCGGTTCCCTGGCTACGCTGGTGATGATGCGCGGGGTGGAGAAGGGCATGCCCCTGCGGCCCCGCACCCTGCTGTGGCCGATCATGGGCGAGCGGATCCGCACCCACTGGATCGGCACCGTCACCGACATCAGCTGCGTGGTCGCGGTGGTGGCCGGGACGGTCGGCCCGATCGGTTTCCTCGGCCTGCAGATGTCCTACATCGGCGGCGAGATGTTCGGTGTGGGGTCCGGTTTCGGCACCCAGGTCGCCATCATCGTGGGTCTGACCGTGGTGGCGACCATCTCGGTACTCAGCGGCCTCGACCGCGGCATCCAGCTGCTCAGCCGGATCAACGTGTGGGCCGCGCTGATCCTCATCGTGTGCGTGGTGGGCCTGTCCTCGCTGCCCTATGTCGTGGACCTGTTCCTCCAGGCCAGCGCCGTGCACGTGCGTGAGTTCGTACCGATGACGCTGTTCCGCGGCGACGAGGGGTGGCTCGGCTACTGGACGGTCTTCTTCTTCGGCTGGTTCATCGGATACGGGCCGATCATGGCGATCTTCATCGCGCGTATCTCCAAGGGCCGCACCGTCCGGCAGATCTTCGTGGGGGCGACCGTGCTGCCCGCCGTGGTCACCTCCGTGTGGTTCACCGCGCTGGGCGGTAGCGGTCTGTGGCTCGAACAGAACGACCCCGGGGTGGTCTCCGGGCCCTACGCCGAGGACGGCCTGCCCGCGGCGGCCCTGGCCATCGTCCAGGCGCTACCGCTGAGCACGGTGCTGGCGCTGGTCATGGTCGTCGTAACGCTGATCTTCTTCGCGGCCACGCTCGACGCCATGTCCTACTCGATCTCCTCGGCGAGCACGCGCTCGGGCGAGCCGTTCGCGTGGGTGCGGGCGTTCTGGTGCGTGGGCATGGGCGCCGCCGCCATCGTGCTCCTGACCGTGGGCGACAACGGGGTGCAGGCGCTGCAGTCCTTCATCGTGGTGACCGCGGTACCGGTGGGGCTGATCCTGTTGCCCGCGCTGTGGAGCGCGCCGCGCCTGGTCAGGGAGATGGCGGTGGAACAGGGCATCGTCACCGTGCCCGGGCCGGGTGCCGCGACCGACGCCGAAACCACGGCCGGGACCGGGGCCGGAGTCGGCTAAGCACGGCCACCCCCTGAGCGGATGTGCGGTCTGGCCTCCCGCTTCGTCGGCACGATCACCGTCCGGCCGAGTCTGGCGCGGACGGCGATCGTGGCGCACAGGATCACGGCGAGCCCGCCCAGGACCGTGGGCCAGGTGAGCGGTTCGCCGAGCAGGAGCGCGGCCCAGCCGATGGTCATCACGGGTTGGCTGAGCTGGACCTGGCTGACCTGGGCCATCGGGCCGATGGCCAGGCCCCGATACCAGGCGAAGAAGCCGAGGTACATGCTCACCGCGGCCAGGTAGGCGAGCGCGCCCCACTCGACCGCGGTTCCGCTCGGCGGCTGCTGGACGGCGGAGGCGACGGCGAGCACGATCATCAGCGGTGCGCAGAGCACCAGCGCCCAGGAGACGGTCTGCCAGGCGCCGAGTTCGCGCGCGAGCAGGCCGCCCTCCGCGTAGCCGACCGCGGCCGCGACGACGGCGCCGAACAGCAGCAGGTCGGACCAGGCCAATCCGGAGCCGAAGCCGCCGCCCCGCAGAGCGGCGAAGCCCAGTGCCGCGACCGCCCCCACCGCCGCCATCGCCCAGAACACCGCCGGGGGCCGTTCGCGACCGCGCAGGACCGCCAGCACGGCGGTGGCGGCGGGCAGGAGGGCGATGACGACCGCGCTGTGGCTGGCCGAGGCGGTGGTGAGCGCGTAGGAGGTCAGTAGCGGGAAACCGATCACCACTCCCCCGCCGACCAGGGCCAGGCGGAACCACTGATCGCCCCGGGGCAGGCGCTGGCGGGTGAGCGCCAGCGCGGCGGCGGCGAGCAGGGCGGCGATGACCGCCCGGGCCGAGCCGACGAACAGGGGTGACAGGGTGCCGCTGGCGACGGCGACGCGGGTCATCGGGACGGTGAGGGAGAACGCCGCGACCCCGAGCAGCCCCCACCACAGGCCGGCACGCTGGGATAGCGCTGGAAGCATAATATGAGTAGCGCTACTATCAATCTTCATGTCAAACGATAGCAGTACGAAGATCGTCGAGGGACTCCGAGAGTGGATCGCGGCCGCCCCGGCCGGGGCGAAGCTGCCTTCGACCAGAGCCCTGGTGTCGCAGTACGGGGCCAGCCCGGTCACGGTGCAAAAGGCGCTGCGGACACTGGCCGGGCAGGGGCTGGTGGAGAGCCGCCCCGGGGTGGGCACCTTCGCTCGGGCGGTCCGGGTCGCCCGGCCCAACGACTACGGGTGGCAGACCGCCGCGCTCGGCGCACCCCAGCAGCGGACCTTCGGTTTGCACACGGCGTTGCGCAGCCCGCCCAACGACATGATCGCGCTGCACTCGGGCTACCCGGACCGGGAGCTGCTCCCCGAACGCCTGGTCCGCGCCGCGTTGAACCGCGCGGCCCGCGGCGAGGCGGCCGTCGGCAGGCCCCCGGCCGCGGGACTGCCCGAACTCCAGTCCTGGTTCGCCGCCGAACTCGGCTCCCACGCCCCGGCGGGCATAGCACCGCCCGCGCCCAGCGACGTGGTGATCCTGCCCGGCAGTCAGAGCGGGCTGAGTAGCGCTTTCCGCTCGCTGGTCGGCGCGGGGCGGCCGCTGCTGATCGAGTCGCCCACGTACTGGGGAGCGATCCGCGCCGCCGAGCAAGCGGGGGTGGAGGTCGTTCCGGTGCCCAGCGGGGTCGACGGGCCCGACCCGCGCGAGCTGGCCCGCGCCTTCGAACGGACCGGCGCCCGGGTGCTGTACGCGCAGCCGAACTTCGCCAATCCCACGGGGGCGCGCTGGTCCTTCGACCTGGCCGACCAGGTCCTGGCGACCGTGCGCCGGCACGGGGCGTTCCTGGTGGAGGACGACTGGGCGCGCGACTTCGGGATCGACGCGGACCCGACTCCGCTGGCGGCGCGGGACGACGGGGGGCACCTGGTGTACCTGCGCTCGCTGACCAAGAGCGTCTCCCCCGCGGTGCGCATAGCCGGGATCATCGCTCGCGGCCCGGCCCGCGAGCGCATCCTGGCCGACGTCCAGGCCGAATCCATGTACGTGAGCGCCGTACTGCAGGCCGCGGCACTGGACGTGGTCACCCAACCGGCGTGGCGCACCCACCTGCGCGGGCTGCGCCAGCAGCTGGCGGCCCGCCGCGACCTGCTCGTCGAGGCGCTACGGGAGCACGCCCCCAGCGCCTACCTGGAGTCGGTCCCGCAAGGCGGCCTCAACCTGTGGGTACGGCTGCCGGACACCGCCGACCTGCCCCGGGTCGTTCGCGAGTGCGAGGAGGCCGGGGTCCTCCTGGCACCCGGCGGCGAGTGGTTCCCGGCCGAACCCACCGCCCCGTACCTGCGCCTCAACTACGCGGGCCCCAACCCGGGCACCTTCCCGGAAGGGGTACGGCTGCTCGGCCGGGCCCTGGATGGTGGCAGCCCGTGCCCCGAACCAGCTCTGGAGCCATGACATCGCGGCCAGTAGCCGAACTGCTGTCCGTGCTCGGCATCACCACCCATCGGTACGGAGCACGCGATCCCCGGAGGGCCTTGCGGACCTCGCGCGGCGGAGTGGTCCGGGTTGGAGACCTGGGGGCGGGAGGGCACCGACGACGTCATCGACCAGATCGAGCGCGAGGGCGCCGACCCCAAGGAACAGGTGCACCGCGCGGGCATGCTCCCCTTCTCCGACGACCGCCTCCTGCCCGTCGATCTCGCGATCCGCGGCTGGGCCAGACGCGATACGGCGGTCGCGGAGCGGCTTCGGCGGGTCGACAACCGGCGGATGGAACTCCTGCGGGAGGAGATCGGTACCTTCTGCGCCGACCCCGACGAGGTGGAGGCCCGCAGCCTGCTCGCCTTCTGCGCCGCGATCGGGGAGCACTTCCTCGCCGCCGACCACCCCGGCCGCAGCCGAGCGGAGGTCCTGACCCGTGCGGCCGACTTCCTTCTCGACCGCCCACCAGGCCGGGCCGCCGCCCCACAGGCCCCGGAGCAGCGGGCTTGACATCGGCCTGGTCACCGTCCCGTCGGCCCCGCTCCATGGCCGGTGGCCTCAGTACTTCCATGACCCGGTACGGGCGGCCGTGGCGGCGTAGTCCCCGAACTCACCCGCCGGACGAGGCCAGGCGCGTTCCACCCCGCTGGCGGGCTTGGCGTCTTGGGCAAGGAGGCGCTGTCTCAGGTGGGGCGGGCCCGCACGCGGTCACCGACGCGGCCGCGGGGTGGGGGTTTCGGGAACCGCGTACGTCGACATCGCCAGCACCGAGACCGGCCTGTTCGTCGACGCCCTCCCCGCCCCGCGCCCCCCGCGTTCTGTCGGCGCGGGGAGCGCGGCGCTCGCCAACGGCCCTTCGCACGGACAGCGGCGCTAACTGGCCGCGTTGGACCGGGAACCGCACGTGGACGCGGTTTTGATCAGTGAGGAAGCAGGGGCCGCCAAACCGGACCCGAGGGCCTTGGCGCTGGTTCTGGTGAGCCTCGGCCCCCGCGGTCCTCAGGTCCGGGGCTTCGGTCCTAGTTCTTCCTTCCGGTGAGAGCCAGCAGCCTGGTCTGGGGATCGGCGCCCTCTCCCACCGGGACCGGAGCAGCGAACAGGTCACTGCCAGCGAAGACAGCCTCGTTCCCCTTGGCCCAGGTGAGCAGCTCCTCGGCCAGAGTCGGGTCGAGTCTCTCGTCAGCTCCGATCGCCCTGGCCAGGTCCCAGGAATGAATTCCCAGGTCAAAGGTCATCTGCCACAGGTACTCGCGGCCCGGGACATCACCGAAGGACAGGTGGACGGTCTGGTCCAGAGCCGAGGGCGCCAGCCAGGCGGTGCGGGACTCGCGGGAGGCGACCGTCCAGGTGGCCGCCGGTTCCTCACCCAGGTTGTCGCCGTCGAACCGGCTCCCGATCTCCTCGACGCGCGCCCCCGCGAGCAGGTGCGGCACCCACAGCTGTTCGGCGGTCAGATGGTTGACCAGGTCGTGCACGTCCCAGTCCGCGCAGGGCGTGGGCAGTGCCCAGTCGGTCAGGGTCACCTCGGCCACCCGGCGGTCGAACTCGGCCATCGCGGTGCCGTGCAGGTCGACCAGGTCGGTCATGTCTCCCCCTGTGCTTCCCCGGACGCGGTCGTGGACATCGCTGCGGGCCTGCGTACCCGGCGGACCCCGGGGGCCAAACCGGTTTCGGGACGCGTGCGAGACTGTGGGCGGCGCATCGAGCAACTCTGAGAGGCTGAACCACCTTGGAACGCGGGCACGACATCGTCCTGTTCGGCGCGACCGGATACACCGGGGCGCTGACCGCCGAGTACCTGGCCACGAACGCCCCGCGCGAGCTTCGGTGGGCACTGGCCGGACGGAACCGGGACAAACTCGAGTCGGTGCGCGCCGAGCTGGCCGAGATCGACCCGGACCGGCCGCTGCCCGAACTGCTGGTCGCCGACGTCAACGACCCCGCCTCGATCCGTGAGCTGGCCGCTTCGGCCCGGGTCGTCATCACGACGGTGGGCCCCTACAGCGAGTACGGCGAACCACTGGTGGCCGCCTGCGCGGCGGAGGGCACCGATTACGTGGACCTGACCGGTGAGCCCGCGTTCGTGGACCGCGTGTACGTCAAGCACCACGCCACCGCGGTGCGTACCGGGGCCCGGCTCGTGCACGCCTGCGGTTTCGACTCGGTCCCGCACGACCTGGGCGCGCTGTTCACCGTCGGGCGGCTGCCCGAGGGGGTCCCGCTGCACGTGGAGGGTTTCGTCCGGGCTCGGGGGAACGTCTCCGGCGGCACCCTGCACTCGGCCGTCGGTGCCTTCGCCGACCCCGCCGGCATGCTCGCGGCGGCCCGGGAGCGGCGTGAGCTGGAGGGCCTCCCGGAGGGGCGCCGGGTGCGGATCGACTCAGGCGGCCGCCCGCGCACCCGGCTGGCCCGTGGGTGGACGGTCCCACTGCCCACCCTGGACCCGCAGGTGGTGGTCAGGTCCGCGGCCGCCCTGGAGCGGTACGGGCCGGACTTCTCCTACGGCCACTATGCGGCCTTCCGCCGGTTGACCAGCGTGGTGGGCGCGGTCGGCGGCGCCGCCGGGGTGATGGCGGCGGCCCAGGTACCGCCGCTGCGCGACCGCCTGCTGTCGTTGCGCCCGCAGGGTGAGGGCCCCACCGAGGAGCAGCTCGCCAACGGGTGGTTCACCGTGCACTTCGCGGGTTCGGGCGGCGGCCGCCGGGTGCACACCCTGGTCTCCGGCGGCGAGCCGGGGTACGCGGCGACCTCGGGGATGCTCGCGGAGTCGGCGCTGTGCCTGTGGCAGGACGACCTTCCGCGGACCTCGGGCCAGGTGACCACGGCGGTGGCCATGGGCGAGGCCCTGATCCGCCGCCTGCCTCGCGCCGGTGTGGACTTCGAGGTCCTGCGCACCTTCGAGGTCTGATCCCGGGGAGGGCGGGCACTGAGGACTGATCCGGGCGCGTGAGCCCTGGGGAGCACGAGTCCCGGGGGCTGCCCCGGGGTTCGGGCTCCGAGGCCTGGGTTCAGCCCCGGCCTGGCCGGGTTCCGGGCCACCCCGCACAGGCGGCCCGGGCCAGGCCGATCGCGACCGCGTCCTCCACGACCGCGCCCACCCACGCCCCGCGACCGGTACCCCACAGGGACCTCCAGCGCACCCCGGCCGCGGCCCCCACCGGCGCGGCGGCCGCGGCGATCCCCGCCGTGGCCAGCACCGGCTGGCCCAGTCCGCGGGCCAGGAGCGCACCGCCCAGGCCACCGGCCAGCACCCGGACCGCTTTTCCCGGCCCGGCCAGACGGCTCGGCGCGCACGGGAGTTTGTCGGTCGCCAACTCGCCGGTGACGGCCAGGGCGATGGCGTACTGTGCGGGTCTGCTTCCCCGGGACCGCGCCCCGGCGAGCAAGGGCCCTGCCGCCCCGAGCGTGCTGCGGGACCCGGCGGCGAGCCCGAGCAGGACGGCCCGGGTGACGGTCGCGGCGGTCAGGTCGGTCGGTGCGGTCATGGTGTCCTCCCGGAGTCGGATCGTCACATCGAGTATCACACCGGAACCCGTGCTGGTCGGGGTGCGCTCGCGGGAGTTCCCGTTCTGGGTGGCCGATCCCGGCTCTTCCTCACAGCGTTCCCGGCCCTGGATTCCCTGGTTCTCCGGGTGCGGATTCCTAGACTGTGCCGGTGACAGACTTTTCTGACCTCTCCGACGGCACTTCCTCCGGCGGGCACGGTGACCCTGGTCCGGTGGCCTTCGTTCTCGGCGGGGGCGGGGTGCGCGGCGCGGTCGAGGTGGGCATGATCCGAGCGCTGCTGGAGGCGGGGGTCACCCCGGACCTGGTGGTGGGCACCTCCATCGGTGCGATCAACGGGGCGGTGCTGGCCGCCGACCCCACGATGGCGGCGGTGGAGCAGCTGATCAGGACCTGGACCTCCGAGGACGCCAACGCGGTGTTCGGGGACGCCGTGAGCCGCCAGCTGCGCCGCCTGGTGACGACCCGCACCCATCTGATCTCACCGGAGCCGCTGCGCCGCCTGCTGGTGGCCGCGCTGGGACCCGAGCCGGCCTTCGAGGACCTGGCAGTACCGCTGCGGGTGGTGGCGGCCAGTATCGAGCGCGCCGCCGAACACTGGTTCTCCGCCGGGCCGCTGGTCGAGGCGGTCATGGCCTCGGCGTCGGTGCCCGGGCTGCTGCCGCCCACCCGGATCGACGGGGAGCACTTCATGGACGGCGGGATCGTCAACTCCATCCCCATCGAGGGCGCGGTGCGGGCCGGTGCGCGCACCGTGTACGTGTTGCAGGTGGGGCGGGTGGAGGAGCCCCTGGCGGTGCCGACCAACACGGTGGAGACGGCTCGGGTGGCCTTCGAGATCGCCCGCCGCCACCGCTTCGCCCGGGACCTGGCGACGCTGCCGAAGGATGTCCGGCTGCACGTGCTGCCCAGCGGGGGTGCCTTGGAGGGTGACGAGAGTCCGCTGTCCTTCCGGCGGTTGGACACCGTCCACCGGCGGATCGAGCGGGCCTACGAGGCCTCCCGGAGCTACCTGGCCGGGGTCGAGGCCTGATGCGGCTGCCCCCGCGCTGGTTCCGGCGCCTGGTGATCGCCCCGACCGTCGTGCTGCTGGGCTTCCTGGTGCTGAGCACGCTGCCGCTGTGGTTACTGGTGGCGTTGGCGCTGGTGTCGATGGTGCCGAGGCGGATGCGCGTGCCCCGGGTGCTGTGGATGTTCATCTTCTACCTGCTGTGGGACGCGGCCGCGCTGGTGTCGCTGTTCGTGCTGTGGGTGGCCTCCGGGTTCGGCTGGCGGATCCGTACCCCGGCGTTCCAGCGGGCACACTACGCGCTGACCGGATACTTTCTCCGGGTGCTGTTCCGACAGGCGCGGTGGGTACTGCGGCTGCGTATCCGCGGCGTCGGGGACGGCACGGACACCGACTTCTTCGGGGATCCGATGGCTCCCGGGCGGCCGCTGGTCGTGGCCTGTCGGCACGCGGGGCCGGGTGACTCGTTCATCCTGATCCACACGCTGATCAACCGCGCGCACCGGGATACCCGGATCGTCCTCAAGGACGCCCTGCAGTGGGATCCGGCGATCGACGTCCTGCTCAACCGGCTGCCCAGTCGGTTCATCGCGCCCTCGCCGTTCACCAGGGGCGGCGGGCCGCGCCCGGAGGGGGTACGGGAGCAGGTCGGCCAGCTGGCGGCGGGGTTGGACGGCAACGACGCGTTCGTGATCTTCCCCGAGGGCGGGAACTTCACCCCGGACCGCAGGCGCAAGCGGATCGCCCGACTGCACGAGGGCGGTTCCCCGGGGCTGGCCCGGCGGGCCGACGGGATGCGCAACGTGATGGCGCCGCAGCCGGGCGGACTGTTCGCCGCTCTGGACGCGGCCCCGGACGCGGACGTGGTGTTCGTGGGGCACACGGGTCTGGACCGGATGGTGACGGTGGCGGACGTGTGGCGCGAACTGCCCATGGACAAAGAGATCGTGATGCACGGCTGGCACGTCCCGGCGGGGCGGGTTCCCCGGGGGCGCGAGGAGCGCGAGCGGTGGCTCTACGACTGGTTCGAGACCATCGACGCGTGGGTCGACGAGAACCGTCCGAAGTGAGTTCGGCCGACCTGGACACGGCCGGTCCGGATCCGACCCTCCCCCTTGACCTCAACCAAAGTTGAGCATTCAGGGTGGTGGTCATGACTACGATCGACATCGGCGCGGTGCTGCCCACCGCCATGGAAGAACTCACCGACCCCCGCACCCCCGGCGTCACCGAGGCCGCCATCGCGGTGGAGGAGCACGGCCTGGAGTCCCTGTGGGTCGCCGACCTGCTCCTGGGTGACGGCACCCCGGCCCTGGAACCGACCCTGACCCTGGCAGCGGCCGCCGCCGTCACCCAGCGGGTCCGGCTGGGCTTCGGGGTCCTGTCCGTCCCGCCCAGGCCCGCGCCCTGGCTGGCCGCGCAGATCGCCACCCTCCAGCACCTGTCCGCGAACCGCCTCCTGCTGGGCGTGGGCATCGGCGGGTTCCCCGACTCCCCGCTCTGGCGAGCGCTGGGCGTGCCCGCGAAGGGGCGGGGCCGGGCCACCGACACGACCCTTGACCTGCTGCCCCGTCTGGTCACCGGAGAGGAGGTGCGTTTCGAGGAAGCCGACACGACGCTGCGGCTGGCCCCGGCCGCACCCATGCCGCCGGTCCTGGTGGGCGGTACCGAGAAGGCGTTCGACCGGATCCTGCGGGTAGGCGCCGGGTGGCTGCCCTCCCAACTGTCCCCCGCCGGTCTGGCCGCGGCCGCAGAGCGCCTGCGTTCCCGCGCGCGGGAACAGGGTCTGCCCCGGCCCCCGATCACCGTGGGCGGCCACCTCGTCCTCGGCGAGGATCGCTCGGCTCGGCAGGCCTACGAGACCCTGGTCCGGCAGCTCGTCGAGGAGCACGGTATCCCCGAGGAGGAGGCCGCCCGGGGCCCGATGCTGGCGCGCGCACCCGAGGAGCTCGCCGAGCTCTACACCGCGTACGCGGAGGCCGGGGCCGACCGTGTCGTCGCGGGCGCGGACAACCTGGGCTGGGAGGAACAGCTGGACTTCATCGGCCGGGCCCGCGCCCTGCTGCCCAGTTAGGTGGCCGGGCCCTGCTGCTCGGATCACAGGTCGATGGTCACCACGTACACGCCTTCGGAGGTGGCTACCACGACCTCGCCGTCCAGGCCGGCCAGTAGGTCGCAGAAGCCGCCCGGGATCTCCCAGGGAATCGCGACGAGCTCGGGCTCCGCGCCGTCCGTGTTCTCCGGCACGTCCAGGAAGCAGTAGACCAACCGGATCGGCGGGACCCGCCCCGCCGCGGACGGCGGGTCCTCCTTCTTCTGCGCGAAGGCCGCGACCGGCCGCCCCTCCCACTCGGCCAGGGCCACCCCGACCGACAGGGGCACCCTGACCACCGGCGTCAGCTCCGGCAGGCAGAGCACAGACTGTTCCTGGGCCAGGTAGGAGTGCCCTCCCACGGTGGCGACCACGGCGGTGCCGGCCTCCGGTTCGACCTTCCCCATCCGTGCGCCGTCACTGGCCCGGTACACGCCCACCCGGGGTTCGGGGAGGTGCTCCGGAACGAAAGCCGGATCGTGGGCCGTGTACTCCACACCCCATACGACGTACTCCTCGTCCGGTACGGCCAGCCACTCACCGCCCAACGACATCCGCTCCTGGTGCTCCCTGTACATCGGGAACCAGTTTTCCCAGGCGAGGAAGGGTTCGGACGGATCCAGACCCACCACGGTCCAGCCGTGGTCGTGGCGGTTGGGGTTCTCCAGCAGGTACAGCACCGTGCGCCCGTCGATCCTGGTGAGAGCCGCGTCACTCAGGCTGCGGCACTCCCGCTCCGGCAGGGGGATCCGCTCCACAGGTCTCCCGTTCCTGGCGTCCTTGACCACCAGGGTTTCGGACTTCACGTAGGCCAGCACCGGCACCGGCCAGCGTTCGGGGACGTCGGCCAGGCAGACCCTCTCCGGGAGGGTGAAGACCGGGCCGAAGGGTTCACGGGTGCGCAGGTCGAAGGAGCGTGCGTGACACCCGCTCGTGCCGTAGTCCCAGCTCTCCTCCTCCAGAACCATGAGGATGGCGCCCTCCCGGTACAACCGGGGAGAATCCAGTGTCCGATCCCACAACCGCGTCACGTGCACGCCCGACCGTCCTTCGTCCCGGAACCGTCGCACCGCACGCTACCGACGGCCCGTCCGGGCCCGGCGCCCGGGGTCGGGCCGGGTCTTCAGTCCCGAACCGGCTCCGAGCCCCCGCCCTAGCCGTTCACGTGCAGCGCGTACACGCCCTCCGTGGTGGCCAGGACCACCACCCGGTCCGGGGCCGCGACCAGGTCCTCCAGCTCGCCCGGCCAGGTGCCGGGGATCTCGACGACCGGCTGGCCGGGCCGGTCCAGGTAGCGCACGCGCAGCCGGTCCAGGTACCAGGAGCCCAGACCACCGGGGCGGGCGTCCTCCTCCTGGTAGACCGCGACGGCCTCGCCCTCCCACTCCACCAGGGAGACCAGGGTGCGCGGGCCGCCGAGCTCGGCGACCAGGTCCAGGTCGGGCAGGGAATGGATGCGCCCGGCCACCGCCAGCAGCGGACGACCGCCGACCCGGGCGGCCACGGTCTCGGAGTCGGCGTGGCTCTCCACCTCGCCGAGGTACTCGCCGTCCTCCAGCCGGTACACGCGTTCGCGGGGGTGTTCGTAGTCGGCGAGGATGACCGGGTCGAAACCCGGGTCCTGGCCGGGGGCGACCAGGAAGTCACCGGCGAAGGACATGCGCTCGCCACGGGCTTCGTGGCCCGGGCGGGAGTCGGCGAGGTCGGGCACGGCCGCCCCGGTGTGCGGGTCCACCGCCCACCATCGGCTGCCGCCGTCTCCGTCCTCACCGAAGAGGAAGACGACCGCCTCCTTGTCCAGGACGCGCAGCGCGACGTCGTCGGGCCACAGCTCCCCCGGTTCGGCCAGGTCGGTCTCCAGCAGGGGACTGCCGGTACGCGGGTCGCGCACGCTCACCGAGCGACGCGAGGCCTGGACCAGGACCGTGCCCGGCCACCCCTCCCCTTCGGGTGACCGCGCCAGGTTGACCGGACCCTGCACCTCGAAGGCCGTGCCGAGCGGACGCAGCGACCGGGTGTCGAAGGCCCGGGCCTCGTAACGCGACTTCCTGGGGTCCGGGTTGGGATCGACGTCGCCGTGCACGAGGACCGTCCGGTCCGCCAGGAACAGGCGCGGAAACCTCAACCCCCTGCGCCACAGCCGTTCCGCGCGCACGAGTGGACCTCCCCCGGTTCTGCCGAATCTTCCGTACGTACTGTCGCCACGAAAACCGTAGCGGGTGCCGGAACGGGCCGCCCCCGGATCAGGCGGGCCGTCGGCCGGACCGGCGCGGTGTGCAGCGCTCCCTACCGTTTCCGTGACCTGCGACATTATCCGAAACCGGTCGGCATGCCCGGGGAAAGCGCCTCATTCGACAGCTGTCCGGTTCGCCCCGGGGAGGTACCCGAGAGGAAAACCGGGGTCCGCGGGGGCTCACCAAGAACGGGGTCGGCGTGGCAGACTCCCCGGACAGAGGTCGACGGCGACAGGGGTGTGTGCGTGTCGGAGTTCCGGGTGACGGTGTGTGCGGCGGACGAGCTTGAGCGCGAGGAGGTGCTCGCCCTGTACCGCTCGGTGGGGTGGAGCGCCTATACCGAGTCCCCGGAGGTGCTCCTGCGGGCACTGGCCGGGTCGCACCGGCTGGTGAGCGCCCGACGGGAGGGGGAGCTCGTGGGTTTGGCCCGGTCGATCTCCGACGGCGCCACGATCGTCTACCTCCAGGACGTGCTGGTGCACCCGGACGAGCAGCGCCGCGGGGTGGGCCGACAGCTACTGGACGAGCTGTTCGCGGGCTACGCCGGGGTACGCCAGCGGGTGCTGGTCACCGATGAGGAGGACCGGCAACGCGCCTTCTACGAGAGCCTGGGGTTCGTGGAGGTCCACGACCACGCCCCGCCGTTGCGTTCGTTCGTGCGCTTCGCGTGAGGGTCGGGCCCCGGCTCCGCATACCGGGCGGCGCCGGGGCCGCCCTCGTGGCGGACGGGTGTCGGCGGGCCGCCTTTCCCCGGGGGAGGCGGCCCGCCGACACCCGACGCGACCGGTCAGCGCGGAAGTCGCTCGGCCAGCCAGGCCTCGACGTCGACGGCAGAACGCGGCAGACCGGCCGACATGACCGTGCGGCCCTCCTCGGTGACCAGGACGTCGTCCTCGATGCGCACGCCGATGCCGCGCAGCTCCCCGGGGACGGTGAGGTCGTCCGGCTGGAAGTACAGGCCCGGCTCGACGGTGAGCACCATGCCCGGCTTGAGCTCGCCGTACAGGTGCACCTCCTGGCGGGAGACCGCGCAGTCGTGCACGTCCAGACCGAGCATGTGACCGGTGCCGTGCAGGGTGTAACGGCGCTGCAGGCCCAGCTCCAGGACGCGGTCGACCGGGCCCTCCAGCAGGCCCCACTCGACCAGGCCCTCGGCGAGGACGCGCTGGGAGGCCTCGTGGAAGGCCTTGAAGGGCCGCCCCGGGGCCACGGCCGCGATTCCGGCCTCCTGCGCCTCGTACACCAGGTCGTAGACCCTGCGCTGGATGTCGGTGAAGGTGCCCGAGACCGGCATGGTGCGGGTGACGTCGGCCGTGTAGAGGGTGGTGGTCTCCACGCCGGCGTCCAGCAGGAGCAGGTCGCCATCGCGAACCGGGCCGTCGTTGCGGGTCCAGTGCAGGGTGGTGGCGTTGGCGCCGGAGGCGGCGATGGTGCCGTAGCCGACGTCGTTGCCCTCCACGCGGGCGCGCAGGAAGAACGTGCCCTCCACGAAACGCTCGGAGGTGTCCTTGGCCTGCGGTAGAGCCTTGGCCACGTCGCCGAAGCCGCGCACGGTGGCGTCCACGGCCAGCTGGAGCTGGGCGATCTCCCACTCGTCCTTGACCAGGCGGTGGTCGGCCAGGGCGACGCCGAGGTCCTCGTCCAGCTGAGCGGACTTGGCGCGGGCCTGGTCGTCGGCGTCGGCGCGCAGCTCGTCCACCAGGGCGTCGAGCTCGGCGTCGTGGCCGCGCACGATACGGGTGGTGACCGAGGCGTCGGCGCGCAGGGCCCCGGGCAGGGTGCGCACGTCGGCGGTGGGTACGCCGAGCAGGTCGGAGGCCTCGCCGAGGCTGTTGCGGCGGCCGGTCCACAGCTCGCCGTAGCCGCCGAGCCAGAATTCGCCGTTGTCGCGGTTGGAGCGCGGCTTGAGGTAGAGGACCACGTCGTGGCCGCCGTCGGCCCGGGGGGTGAGCACCAGGCAGTTGCCGTCGGTGGTGTCGCCGGTCAGGTAGGCGTAGTTGGTGGCGGCCCGGAAGGGGTACTCGGTGTCGTTGGAGCGGGTCAGGAGCTGGCCGGACGGGATGACCAGGCGGTCGCCGGGGAAGGCGGCGCTGAGCGCGGCGCGGCGGCGGGCGGTGTGCTCGGCCTGCTCGATCGGCTCCAGGTCGCGCAGCTCGGTGTCGGCCCAGCCGGTGGTCATCCACGCGGCGAGCTCGTCGGAGACCGACTGCGCCTGGCCGTTCTTTCGTGGACTGAACACGGGGGCGTTCGCCTCGGCCTCGGGACGCTGCTGCTCGCTCACGTTGTGACTCTCCAGAGTTGGTCGAAAAGGTGCGGGGCGGCCTGGCCGCTGGCGAGGACCGGCAACCTGGCCGGGGCCTTCGGCCTGGCCGTTTCCTCCATCGTACGGGGGTGTTCGTACCCCTGTCCGTTCCCCGGACATAGCGCTCCCCATAACGTCCGGCCCGCACGGGTCATGCCCGGCTGGGAGCTCCCGACCAGGCGGCTGCGGCCAGGTAGCTCCGGCCGGACAGCTCCGGTCAGGCCAACGGCTGTGGGGTTCGGTTCCGCAGGTCGTGGGCGAAGGGGATCGCCTTGGGGTAGGGGAGGTCCTCGACCGTGGTCGGGTCCACCCACCGGTAGCCGATCCGCTCGTACAGGGCGACCGCCTCGGGCTGGGAGGGTCCGGTGAACAGCATGACCCGGGTGTATCCGAGGTCGCGCGCGGCCTCTTCCAGGGCGGTCATGATCTGCCGTCCCAGCCCGCGCCGCCGGTGCCGGGCGGAGGTCCAGACGCGTTTGAACTCGACGGTGTCGGCCTGGTCGACCCGGCCCTTGCGGTAGGGGCGCAGAGCCCCTCCGGCGACGACCTCGCCGTCGAGTTCGGCCAGGACCAGGCATCCGTGCGGGGCGACGAACTCGGTGACCGGGTAGCGGCTGAGCTCGTTTGCGGCCCCCTCGGCCCCGTAACGCTCGGTGTACTCCTCCATGAGCCCGGCGAGCAGGCCCGCCACCCGGGGGTCGTCATGGGGCACCCGCAGCATGCGCACGGCGCCGGTGTGCACGTCGGCGCCGCCCGCTCCGCCGGTGCCCGTTCCGGCATCCGCCCTGGTGTTGGTCTCGGTCATCGGTGTCCCTCTCACACGCGTCACGTCCGTTCGCCCGCCGGAATCCTACGGCCCGTCGCGAACTCCGCGGAGTCGCGCACCGGGGTGCGAGCTTCACGCAGACGACACCCCCGTTTCGGTGGGGTCACGGCGTTCCGGCTAGTGTTCGAGCATGTCAGTCAGCGAACGCACCCTGTTGGGCCCGGGCCCGAGCAATCCGTACCCGGAGGCGACTCTGGGTCTGGCCGCTCCCCTGCTGGGTCACCTGGACCCCGAATTCATCACCCTGCTGGAACGCGCCTGCGGGCGACTGCGTTCCCTGTGGGGCACGGAGAACCCGCTCACACTGCCCCTGTCCGGCACCGGTTCGCTCGGGATGGAGACCGCCTTCGCCAACACCGTTCGCGACGGTGACGTGGTGGTCGTGGCCGTGAACGGGCTGTTCGGCGAGCGGATGTGCGAGGTGGCCGGGCGTTACGGCGCCGAGGTGGTCCGGGTGGACCACGAGTGGGGCCGGCCCGTGGACGTCCAGCGCGTCCTGGACGCCCACCCCGCGCCGAGGATCGTGGCGGCGGTGCACGCGGAGACCTCCACCGGCGTGGTCAGCGACATCGGAGCCCTGGGCCGCGCCTTGCGCGAGCGTTCGGACGACACCCTGCTGCTGGCCGACTGCGTCACCTCCCTGGGCGGCATGCCGATGGCCCTGGACGAGTGGAAGGTGGACATCGCCTACTCCGGCACGCAGAAGTGCCTGGGCGTGGCCCCGGGGCTGGCGCCCTTCACCTTCTCCGAGCGGGCCTGGGAGCGCCGGGTGCAGGCCCCGCCCGTGTGGTACGTCGACCTCGGCCTGCTGGGCGCCTACGTGCGCGGCGGCCCGGGTGGGCGCGCCTACCACCACACCGCGCCGACCGCGATGGTGGCTTCCCTGGACGCGGGGCTGGCCCGGATCGAGGAGGAGGGCCTGGAGGCCGTGGCGGCCCGCCACGAGGCGGCTGGTGCGCGGCTGCGCGAAGGACTGCTGGAGATGGGCCTGGAGCTGTTCGCCGCCGAGGGCCACCGCCTGTCGCAGCTGACGTCGGTGCGCGTACCGGAGGGCGTGGACTCGGGCAAGGTGCGCGAGCGGCTGCTGCGCGAGTACGGCCTGGAGATCGGCGCGGGCGTGGGCCCCTACGCGGCGACGGTGTGGCGCATCGGCCTGATGGGCCACAACGCCCGCCTGGACCGTGCCGAGCTGGCCCTGGCCGCCCTGCGCCGCGTCCTGGACCGGTGAAGGGACCCCGGTCCTGAAAGTCCAGGTTTGCACGCTCGACAAAGCGATGGAGTAGCCGGACCGCTGGATCGGCTCTGACAGCCGAGCCGGGGGCGGGCGGGGATTCCCGCCCGCCCCGACTGTTCCGGGTGGTGCTCAGGCCTTGGCGGGGATCCGCTGGGCGGGGGCGTCCGGGGGGCGGAAGGTGGTGCGGGACCGCAGGGCCCGGAATCCGTTCTCCACCTGGTATCCGGCCGCCAGGAGCCGCTCTCTGGCCTCGTCCGCGCTGCGTACCGTGGCCTCGTCGAAGATCAGGTTGTAGTAGCGCTCGGGGATCCGGTTGAGCCCTGAGCGCAGCGCCCTCAGGCCCGCGGTGGCCACCGGATCAGCTCCGGGCGGTTCCGGGAGCATGCCGTAGGCGCGGCGCGCCCAGGCGGGCAGGGTGGCGTAGGACAGCGCGCCCACCGGGAACCAGAGCGGTTTGAGCGGGGCCAGCCAGGCGAGTTGTTCGGGGACCTTGGGCCAGAGCAGGAAGCGCACCGCCT
Organism: Nocardiopsis metallicus; assembly: GCF_014201115.1. Lineage (GTDB taxonomy): Bacteria > Actinomycetota > Actinomycetes > Streptosporangiales > Streptosporangiaceae > Nocardiopsis > Nocardiopsis metallicus. Next base: position 1,271,076 of record NZ_JACHDO010000001.1, on the reverse strand, counting down.
GGCGGGCCTCGGGGGTCACGCTCAGGCTCGGTCGGACCTTGGCGAGGTAGCGCCGCATGTCGGCGACGTTGCGGGGAACGTCGCTCGGGTCCAGACCGACGTAGGTGGCGGTGTGCGCCTGTTCGTCGAGGTAGCGGTCGAGGTCGGCGGTGCTGAGTTCGAGCCCCGCCCGGTGGCAGGTCTCCAGGTAGGAGGTGACCTCGGCGCAGTGCACCCACACGAGCAGGTCGTGCTGGTCGACCCGGTGGAGCCTGCCGGTGGCGGGGTCGGTGAAGCTCAGCGAGCGGTGGACGCGGCGGATGTGCTCGCCGAGGGTGTCGGCCTCGGACAGACTGCCGTAGGTGGTCACCGCCACGAAGTGGGCGGTGCGCAGCAGGCGGCCGGTGGGGTCGGTTCGAAAGTCGGAACGCTGCCAGACCCCCTGCATGGCGATCGGGTGCAGTGCCTGGAGCATCAGGGCGCGCACGCCCGCCACCCACATCGAACGGTCCAGGTGCACTCTCCAGGTGACGCTCTCGGGGGCCGCGACCGTAGGCTGCATCCTGTCTCCTCCGGGGTTGCGTGGGGGCCGGGCGAGGGTTCACCCGGGTTTCGCACCGTGTTGCAAGAAAACCGTGTGACGAGAAACCTTGTGGCAGAGCACTTCCACGATACGTCCGCTTCCCCGGGCCGATCCGCCGGATCGGCTGGCGGGGTGGCCGGGCCGGTCAGCGAGTCGGCCGAGGCGGGCACACCGATCCGTGACCCGCGCTTGAGCGAACCCTGAGCTGGTGCGGGTGGAGGGTGGAAAGCAGATCGCCCCGTTCCCGGCGGCGGCCCTCTCCCTCGCAGGTTTCCCGTTCTTCGCGGAAGGAGTCCGCACCATGGCCACCACGAGCAGCGGATCCGGTTTCGACCTCGATACCTTCCGGCGAGCCCTGGAGGAGGGTGACACCGACACCCTCATCAGCCAGTTCGCCGACGACGCCGACATCGAGACCGTCGACCGCCGTACCCCGCCCAGCGCGCCCACCGTCATCCACGGGCGCGACTCCATCGAGTACTACATGCGGCAGGTGTACTCGACGGACACCGACCACGAGATCCTCCAGTGCGTCATGGAGGGCGACCACGCCGCCTACACGGAGCGCTGTACCTACCCGGACGGCCTCACGGTCATGAGCATGACCATGCTGGACCTGACCGACGGCCGGATCACCCACCAGTCGACCGTCCAGGCCTGGGACGAGGAGGCCCCGGACACTCCCCAGGGCCCCGGAGTTCTCGCGGTTTGTCGGGGAAGTAACGAACGCCGGATCTACACCGCCTGTGAGGACATAACCGGGTTCTGACATGCAAAAACGGGCACGGGCCTGAAGGATCATGGAGTTGTCGAGACACCACTATCCGCAAGGCTCCGCACCCGCTGTGTCATCATCTCGCTCCCAAGGCGTTCTCACAACCGATCCCGCCGAACCGCTCACCCCGGACCTGATGGACCACCTGGCCACCATCGACGACCCCCGCCACCCACGCGGCCGCCGCTACCCCCTGACCGCCTTGCTCGCCCTGAGCGTGTGCGCTCTGACCACCACCGGCCACAACACCACCACAGCCATCACCGAATGGGCTCACAACGCACCCCCACCCATCCTCCTGCGCCTGGGGCTTCCCGTCTGCCCTTTCACAGGGCGGATTCACATCCCCGACGAGCGCACCCTGCGCGAGGTGCTCGCCCGCCTGGACCCCGCCCAACTCGCCCGGGCCGGCCTGGCCACCCTGGACACCCGCACCGGCCCACCACCCACACCCCACAGTGCGGCCCGCACCCCCGGCGGGGCACCCGAACGCGAACACCGCCGGTCCCACCGCACCCGCCAATGCCAGATGCCACCCCCACGGCTACGCCACACCGCCTACGCCGTGGACGGCAAGACCCAGCGCGGCGCCCGACCGCGCAAGGGCCGCGCTTCGATCTCGATGTCCTTGCACGCCGCCCGCCACCACGACGCCGCCGTGGCCGCCTGCACCCAGCTGGGCAACAAGAAGGGTGAGACCAGCGCCTTCACCGCCCTGCTCGACCAACTCCACGACACCGAGCTCCTGGGCGCGATCATCACCGCCGATGCCCTGCACACCGTGGCCGACCACGCCACCTACCTCCTTGAGCGCGGCGCCCACTACCTGATCTATGTCAAGGGCAACCGGCCCAGGCTGCACTCCCAGCTGTCCACTCTGCCCTGGTCACAGATACCGGTGGCCCACAGTCAGGGCCCCACCCACGCCCACGGACGCGAAGAACACCGGTCGGTGAAGGTCACCGCCGTGACGGGCCTGGCCTTTCCCGGGGCCCGACAGGTGGTGCGCATCGAGCGCCACCGCCGCGAGCACGGCAAGGCCCAGGGCAGCCGCGAGGTGGTCTTCGCCGTCACCGACCTGGACGCCCACCAGGTCTCGCCCGCGGAACTGGCGGCCCACGCTCGCGGTCATTGGACGGTGGAGAACCGGGTGCACTACGTGCGGGACGTGACCTTCAACGAAGACGCCCGGCGCACCCGCACCGGGGCGGCCCCGGTCGTGTTGGGTTGCTTGACCGACATCGTCCGCCAGGCGCTGAGCGCCGCGGGGTGGAAGAACACACAGTCCGGGCGCAGAGCCCACACAGGCAAGGACAAAGTCCTCGACCTACACGGCATCAGACGAACTCGGCCTGTATGGATCTAAACCGCGAGAACTCCGGGGCCCTGGGACACTCCCCGGGTGGCCGACTTCGCGACCACCGACGCCCGCGTGGAGTTCGACCACGGGCACACCGAGGCCGTGCACCTGGGCGGGCAGTTCCTCAACCGGATGACCCTGGAGCCGGGGTGGCGCTGGTCCGAGCACATGGGCGCCGAGGCCGGTACCGACCTGTGCATGCGCACCCACACCTGCCTGGGCATGGAGGGCACGCTGGCGTTCCGGACCGCGGACGGCGAGGAGCAGCGGGTCGGGCCCGGCCAGGTGGCGTTCATCCCGCCCGGCCACGACGCGTGGGTGGAGGGCGACGAACCCGCGGTGATCGTCGAGTGGAGCATGGACCGCTAGACACACGGGAGACGCGGCGCCACCGGAGAAGCCGGAGGACGGGCAGGCGCCCGGGCCCGGCTCTCCGGTCGGCCCGGGCCGCGTGAGGTGGGTGTACTGACCGGGGAGGCCGGCAGGCACGGGCCGACCGGTCCGAGTCAGGTGCTCTGGGTGCGCAGATAGGCCAGGACCGCCTGGACGCGGCGATGGATGTCGTCGTCGGGCGGCAGGTCGAGCTTGGCCAGGATGTTGCCCACGTGCTTGCCCACCGCCGCGTCGCTGACCACCAGCTTGCGGGCGATGGCGCCGTTGGAGTGGCCCTCCGCCATCAGTTCCAGTACCTGGCGTTCCCTTGCGGTCAGCCGTTCCAGCGGGTCGGAGCTGCGGCGCAGCAGCTGCCGGACGACCTCGGGGTCCACGAAGGTCGCGCCCTCCACGACCCTGCGCAGCACCGAGGCGAATTCACGGACATCGCCCACCCGCTGTTTGAGCAGGTATCCCACGCCCTTGCCGTCACCGGAGTCGAGCAGGTCGGTGGCGTAGCTGAGTTCCACGTACTGGCTGAGCGCCACCACGGCCAGTCCCGGGTTCTCCTGACGCAGCCGGACCGCGGCGCGCAGCCCCTCGTCGGTGAAGTCCGGGGGCATCCGGATATCGGTGACGACCAGACCGGGCCGGTGCTCGGTGACCGCCTCGACCAGGGCCTCGCCGTCCTCGACCGCGGCGACGACAGGGAAGCCGAAGCGCTCCAGGACACCCACCAGGCCTTCGCGCAGCAGAACGCCGTCCTCGGCGAGCACGGTCGGTACGGGGGTCACGGCGTCGGGTCCGCTGGAATCGGTCCGCACGGCAGCTCCACTCGGATTCGGGTCGGCCCGCCTGCGGGGCTCGTGAGCCCCATTGTGCCGCCCATCACGGCCACCCGGTCACCGAGCCCGGTCAGCCCGCTGCCCCTGGCCGCGTCGGCCCCGCCCACCCCGTCATCGGTGACCTCCACCGTGAGGGTGGCTGTAACGGTCCCCTGTGCGGCCCCGACCGCCCGGATGTCGCCGGAGGCCAGGTGCGCGCGGACGGTCACGGCGGTGGCCTCGGCGTGCTTGTAGACGTTGGTCAGGGCCTCGGCGACCACGAAGTAGGCGGTGCCCTCCACGTGCGGGGGCAACCGGTACGGGATCGCGGTCTCGACGGTGACCGGGACCGGGCAGTGGTCGGCAAGCTCCTGGAGCGCGTTGTGCAGTCCGCGATCGGTGAGCACGCGCGGATGGATGCCGCGCACCAGCTCGCGGATCTCGTCGATGAGCTCATCGGCCTTGGCCTGGGCGGCGACGACCCTGCGGTCGGCCGGGGAGCCCTCCTCCAGTTCGATGCGGGCCATGCCCAGGTCCATGCTGAGCGCCACGAGCCGCTGTTGGGCGCCGTCGTGCAGGTCGCGTTCGATCCTGCGGCGCTCGTACTCGAAGGCGTTGACCAGGCGGGCCCGGGACTCGGTGACCTCGTCGAGTTCGGCCCGCAGCTCCTCCTTGGGCGGGCCGACCAGGAGGGCGCGGGCGATGACGCCGTGGCCGTAGGACATGGCCCCGCAGCTGTAGAGCAGCAGGACCACCACGAGCGGGGAGAGCAGGGCGTAGGGCAGTGCTTCGAGTGGGGTGGCGAGGGTGGTCCAGCCCATGGCGATGGGGGGCTCGTCCTCGTCGAGCAGGATGAGGGGCGTGACCGCCAGGGCGATGGTGACGCTGGCCAAGGTGAACGCCACCAGGAAGGCGACCCCGACGAGCGGGAACATGACCGCGGCGTAGGCGACCTCGCGCCAGGTCGCGGCCTCGGCGTAGCGAGTGCGGATCCAGCCCCACAGGCCGGGCGGCGGCGTACGGTGTCCGCTGCCGTTCTCTCCGGGCATGACCAGGTACAGGCGACGGCGTTCCAGGGCGCCCAGCGGGATGGCCACGAGCGGGGCGAAGCAGAGCACCGTGAACAGGCCGGAGAGAAACGCGAAGGCGAATTCGCCGGTCGAGGCCCCGGTACCGGTCATCGCGACGAAGAGGGTCCAGGGCATGTACACGGGTATCGCCACGAAGAGCAGGACGCCCCCGACCAGCAGGGTGGTCAGTACGTAGGCCAGGGACCGCCAGGGCCAGGCCGAGATCAGGTATCTGGGGCCGGCGAGAGCCTTGAGTAGGGTACTCGGCGCTCTTGTGTGGACGTTCCGCGTGTTCATGGATCCAACGCTAGGACGCCGCCCCCGGGCGGGGACATCCGCTGAGCCCGCCGGTTCACGGTAGGGACGGCCCTACCCGGGTGCTGGGGCGGGCCTGTGCGCGCCCGCCCCAGCTCAGGGCGATAGAGTGACACGACGTGAGCGCGAAACCTGTGATCCCCGATGTCCTGGCCGCCCGCTACGCGTCCGCGGAGCTGACCCGGCTGTGGTCCCCCGAATACAAGGTGGTCGCCGAACGGCGGCTGTGGCTGGCTGTACTGCGTGCCCAGGCGCGTCTGGGCGTCGACGTCCCGGACGGTGTGGTGGAGGACTACGAGAAGGTCCTCGAGCAGGTCGACCTGGCCTCCATCGCCGAGCGCGAGCGGGTCACCCGGCACGACGTCAAGGCCCGGATCGAGGAGTTCAACGCCCTCGCCGGGCACGAGCACGTGCACAAGGGCATGACCTCGCGCGACCTGACCGAGAACGTCGAGCAACTCCAGGTCCGCGACAGCCTGCTGCTGGTGCGCGACCGCGTGGTGGCGCTGCTGGCACGGCTCGGCCGCCTGTCCGCCGAGTACGGCGAGACGGTCATGGCGGGCCGTTCCCACAACGTGGCCGCGCAGGCCACGACGCTGGGCAAGCGGTTCGCGTCGATCGCCGACGAGGTGCTGGTGGCCTACGGCCGCCTGGAGGAGCTGATCGCCCGGTACCCGCTGCGCGGGATCAAGGGCCCGGTGGGCACCGCCCAGGACATGCTGGACCTGCTCGGCGGCGACCGCGCGGCCCTGAACACCCTGGAGAACGAGGTCGCCGCCCACCTGGGCTTCGAGCACCGGTTCACCAGTGTGGGCCAGGTGTACCCGCGTTCCCTGGACTTCGAGGTGCTCACCGCCCTGGTGCAGCTGGCCGCCGGGCCGTCCTCGCTGGCCAAGACGATCCGCCTGATGGCCGGGCACGAGCTGGTCACCGAGGGCTTCGCCGAGGGCCAGGTCGGTTCGTCCGCGATGCCGCACAAGATGAACACGCGTTCGTGCGAGCGGGTCAACGGGCTCACCGTGATCCTGCGCGGTTACGCGTCGATGACCGGCGAGCTGGCGGGCGACCAGTGGAACGAGGGCGACGTGTCGTGCTCGGTCGTGCGCCGGGTGGCGCTGCCGGACGCGTTCTTCGCCTTCGACGGCCTGGTGGAGACCATGCTGACGGTGCTGGACGAGTTCGGTGCCTTCCCCGCGGTGATCTCGGCGGAGCTGGACCGCTACCTGCCGTTCCTGGCCACCACGAAGATGCTGATGGCCGCGGTGCGGGCCGGTGTGGGCCGCGAGACCGCGCACGAGCTCATCAAGGAGCACGCGGTGGGCTCGGCCCTGGCCATGCGGCAGGAGGGCGTGGGCAACCAGCTGCTGGACCGGCTGGCCGCCGACGAGCGCTTCCCGCTGGACCGCGCCGCCCTGGACGCGCTGCTGGCCGACCGGATCACCTTCACCGGTGCCGCCGCCGACCAGGTCGACTCGGTGGTGTCCCGGATCGGGGAGATCACCTCCGCCCGCCCCGAGGCCGCCGCCTACGCCCCGGGGTCGATTCTGTAAGCCCGCTCCGCCCCAGGGGGCCGGCCCCACTGCCGAGCGGGATCCTGTTGGTTAATTCCGGGGTGCGGACCGGGTGGGGACCGGGGTCTGGGGTTCGGGTTGGGGTTCCCCCGTTTCCCGCCGCTTGATGGTTGCCGTCTGCGCTGCGCGCGTCAAGGTCGTCGCGTCAAGGGCTTCGCCCGCAGGGCGCTCCACCTTGACCCGCTTCGCCGCGACGGCGGTGGGCGGCTATCGGGAAACGGGGGAGGAGTGGTCCGGGGTGGCCAACGGGGCCGGGCCCCGAAGGGACCCGGTGGATTCAAGGGGGCCCGACTACCTCGGCCTTCGGCCGGTGCCTTCCCCAGGCCGGAGCCCAGCGCCTGGCCGTGTCGCGGCCGGTCATTCGCCCGGACGGAAAAGCGGCAGCGCAGGCGCCAGGCTCCCAAGGCCCGCGCGCATCGGATCGCGTGTCGCGGCCGGTCATGCGTGCCAGCGAACACCACCAGCGGCCCTCCAGCCCCCCGGGCCCGGTTTCGGCCCCCCTTTTCAAAGATGATCTTGCTACCAGGAGCAAGTTCAGCGCCGAACTTGCTCCTGGTAGCAAGATCACCGGGGATGAGAGGGTTTCGGAAGCAGCGGACACCCCCAGGTGCAGGTTACGGACACCCCGACTTCCTCCAGAGCCAACACCACAGCGCTGAACCCCACCCTCACCACCGCGTGTGCCGATGGCACGCATGACTTGACGCGCGCAGCGCAGACGGCCACCCTCAAGCGGCGGGAAACGGGGAACCCCAACCCGAACCCCAGCACCCAACGCTGCCGATTCGCCAACAGCGACCCGAGCGGCACCGAGACCCTTTTCGACATCTGGGTATGACACAGTTCACTTAAGCTAACGCTGGGTTTGAAAGTTAACGCCTATTACGGTGTGGATGTAGGCGCACCCCTCGGCACCTGGAGAGCCCCTGTGATCGACCCCGACTCGTTCGGCACCGCCCTGACCGCGTTGGCGGTCATCGCCGCGATGGTGATCGCCTTCGGCCTGGCGATCCTGTCCGACATGGCCATGCGCCGCCGCGAGGACCGCGCGGCCGCCGTGAACCGGCACTCCACGGAAGACTGATCCGAGGGCTCCGGAACGCAAGCCCTCTCAGATACGAGCGGCCAGACGCCAGGCCTCGCGAGCGCACCCTGTGCGCCCTGGCGGTCGCCGCCACGAACCGTGGCGTCCACCTGCTTGGGCCCCGACGACAGCCCTGGCTGCCCGCGCTTCAGGGGGCGGTCGCGAGCAGGGCCGCCAGCACGTAGGCGGCAGCCATGGCTCTCCGTAATTTGGCCTAAGACGCGAGGATTGCACAGCCATACGACACCCACCGAACCACGAACGCGGCTTCGGCTACCGGGGCCGCCGTACCGGCTTCTCACTCTGCGTGTTCAGGACCGTCGAATTCGGTCATTCAGGTCGAGCCGAGACCCCGGCCTCGCTATGGTGCTGATTCGCCGCACCGTGCGGCACGGTGATCGGCGCTCGCTCCGCCCTCCCCTTGACCTGAGACGGAGCATCCTTGTCCCTTCCTCCGCATGTACCGGGTCCACCCCCGGGGCCCGGTAAGAAGCTGTCTCCACTGGCCAAGATCGGGCTGGGCTGCGGCGGCTGTGCCTCCCTGGCCTTCTTCGGGTTCTTCGGGCTGGTCATCCTCGGGTTGCTCCTGCCTTCCCCACCACCGGACGAGGGATCCGTGGCCGTGGCCGTGTCTGAGTCCCCCTCGGCGGAACCGGAGCTCGAACTGGTGGGGCTGCGCCTGCCGAAGGCCCAGGAGCTGGTGGCCGAAGCCGACCTCGAGCTCGGGGACCTGGTACTCGCCGCGGCTGGCGAGGGCGTGGAGTGGACCCGCTCGGCGATGGTCGTGTGCGGTCAGGACGTGACGGAGGAAGCGGCCGAACTGGCCGTGGTGCCCGAGGGCGTGGACTGCCCCGAGGACGGTGACGCCTCCGAGGAGTGGCCCGAACTGCCGGGGTTCACCGACGGGACCGTCGACGAGGCCAGCGAATGGATCGATGCCGCGGGTCTGAGGGTGGCGGTCGGGAGCGCCTTCGGGGATGTGGACGCCCCGGACCTGGCGGACGCCGCCGGGGACACCGTGTGCGGGCAGTCCCCCGGCAAGGGCGAGAAGACGGCACCGTTCTCCGACACCCTCGAAGTGGAGCTCCTCGTCGTCTCCGACGACACGGACTGCCCCGAGGAGATCGGTGACCCCAGCCCCACGCCCGAGCCGGAGCCCGAACCCGAGCCGGAGCCCGCTCCGGCCCCCGATCCGGAACCCGCCCCCGAGCCCGAGCCCGCTCCCGAACCCGAACCCGCCCCGGCTCCCGTGCAGGGCGTGCACCCGGGGGCGTTCTGCTCACAGCACTGGCAGTACGGCCACACGAACAACGGCACACTGATGCGGTGCACCACCACGGCGGAGGACAGCCGCTTCCGTTGGCGCGCCGCCTGACCGGCACGGGTGAGCAACGGAGGGCGAGCCACGGACCAGTGTGCCCGGGACCCGGCGGCCGCGACCCCGGGGCGGCGTAAGCGGCGGTACGGACGAGTGCTGGCGTGCCCCCGCTCCCGGCCTCCCACCCAACTCCGCCACGCCCTCCTCAGACGAGGGCGAGAACCAGGTCCCGGCAGGCACGGGCGCACTCGCGGCACACCTGGGCGCAGACCCGGCAGTGCTCGTGGGCCTGCGCGTGTTCCTCGCACTCCGCGGCGCACCTGTCACAGGCCTGGGCACACGCCTCCAGAACCGACGTGACGAAACCGTCCTCCTCGGCGGTTCGCCGCACGAGCACACGCTGGGTGGTCTCGCAGACGTCGGCGCAGTCCAGGTCGGAACGGGCGCAGGAGACCAGTTCGGCCACCTCGCCCTCCCGCATACAGGCGTCCGCGCACACCACGCAGACCTGGGCACAGAGCCCGCAGGCCTCCACTGCCGCCCGCACCTTCTCCCCCACTCCCTCCGGATCGTCGGGGTGGGCGTACAGCATCTGTCCGAGCACACTCATGATGGCTACCTCCTGTTCTCCTGTTGACCGTTGTTTCCTGGTAGACGCACTGCTAAGCGGGGCGCCGTGGACCAGGTACCTCGGACGTACCGCCGGACCGGCGGGTTCTCCCGGGGTTCGGCGAGCATCCGCAACCCGAGTTCCACGTGTTCGGGCAGGGGTTCGTGTTAGCGCAGTACCCACGGGCGCCCCGCCAGCGCCTCAGCCCGAGGTTCCGGCCTGTCCCCGGTAGACCAGACTGCGGGAGCCGGCCACCGCGTAACGGGCACCACCGCCGTCAGGGGTACGCAGAAGCAGAATCCCCGTACCCGCCTCCACAGTCTCCCGGGGCAACCGGGCACCATCGAGAGGGCCGCCGATCACCTCGAACTCGGCACGGTGCCGCCCGCTCAGGCAGAACAGTACGACCGCCGCGACCAGAACCCCGGCGGAGACGGCGAATACGGTCCCTCCGGTCCAGGTCCACACCATCATCAGACCCGCCGCGGACAACAGGAGGGAGAAGACCGCGGCGGAGCGTCCTCTCGGAAGGACCGCGCCGGTCAGCGGGGCGCTCGTGCTCACGACAGGATTCTCCTCTTCATTCACTGCGCGGTGTCTCCTCTGCGGCGGGCTCACGTGCGTTCCGGGTCGGTCTTGACAGGAGAGGCCGCATACGGGTGGTTGAGGTCGAAGGCCGGACGCTCGGACCGGATCCGGGGCAGCGACGTGAAGTTGTGTCGCGGCGGCGGGCAGGAGGTCGCCCACTCCAGCGAGTTGCCGTAGCCCCACGGGTCGTCCACGTTGACCATCGGCGCGTTCTTCGCGGTGATGTACATGTTCCAGAAGAAGATGAGCGTCGAGGCCGCGAGCACGAACGCCGAGATCGAGGAGATCTGGTTGAGCTCCGTGAAGCCGTCCCCGGGCAGGTAGTCCGCGTACCGGCGCGGGAAGCCCATGGCACCCAGCCAGTGCTGGACCAGGAAGGTGCCGTGGAAACCCAGGAAGAGCAGCCAGAAGTGGAACTTGCCCAGCTTCTCGTTGAGCATCTTGCCGGTGAACTTGGGCCACCAGAAGTAGAAGCCCGCGAACATCGCGAACACCACGGTGCCGAACACCACGTAGTGGAAGTGCGCCACCACGAAGTAGGAGTCGGTGACGTGGAAGTCGATGGGCGGCGAGGCCAGCAGCACACCGGTCAGACCACCGAAGAGGAAGGTGGCCAGGAAGCCGATACTGAACAGCATCGGCGTCTCGAAGGTGAGCTGACCGCGCCACATCGTCCCGATCCAGTTGAAGAACTTCACCCCGGTGGGGACCGCGATGAGGAACGTCATGAACGAGAAGAACGGCAGCAGCACCGCGCCGGTCGGGAACATGTGGTGGGCCCACACGGTCACGGACAGACCGGCGATGGCGATGGTGGCCGCCACCAGGCTCTTGTAACCGAAGATCGGCTTGCGGCTGAACACCGGCAGGATCTCGGTGACGATGCCGAAGAACGGCAGCGCGATGATGTACACCTCGGGGTGACCGAAGAACCAGAACAGGTGCTGCCAGAGGATGGCACCGCCGTGCTCGGCGTTGAAGACCTGGGTGCCGACCATGCGGTCCGCGCCCAGCGCGATCAGGGCCGCGGTCAGCACCGGGAAGGCGATGAGCACCAGCACACTGGTGAGCAGGGTGTTCCACACGAAGATCGGCATGCGGAACATCGTCATACCGGGCGCGCGCATGCACAGACCGGTGGTGATGAAGTTGACCGCGCCGAGGATCGTGCCCAGACCGGACACGATCAGGCCCAGGATCCACAGGTCACCGCCCAGACCCGGCGAGCGGACCGCGTCGGACAGCGGCGTGTAGGCGAACCAGCCGAAGCTGGCCGCGCCACCCGGGGTCAGGAACCCGCCGAGGACGATGAGGCCGCCGAACAGGAACAGGTAGTAGCTGAACAGGTTCATCCTGGGGAAGGCCACATCGGGGGCGCCGATCTGCAGCGGCACGATCACGTTGGAGAACCCGACGAACAGCGGGGTCGCGAACAGCAGCAGCATGATCGTGCCGTGCATCGTGAACAGCTGGTTGAACTGCTCGTTGGCCATGAACTGCATGCCCGGCGAGAACAGCTCCAGCCGCATCAGGAGCGCCATCACGCCACCGACGAGGAAGAAGGCGAAGGAGGTGATCAGGTACATGTACCCGATGACCTTGTGGTCGGTCGACGTCAACCATTTGACAAGGATCGAACCCCTGCCTTTGTCCCTCGCCTCCTCGGGCAGAGAGCTCTGCACACCGGCCTCAACCGACATATGGTTCCTCTCAATTCTTTTCTGACGGGCCCTGTGGGCCGAGCCCTCAAGGGCTGATCGGGATCGACAGGGGAACCAGCGAGCCCCAGCACCCACACCAGCAGGCCGATCACAGAAGCGACCGTTGTCGTTATTTCACCCAAGAAGCCCGAAACTTTCGAAATACCCAACCCGCAGCAGCTCGGTTTCGCCCCCGCCAACCGATCAATCAAGCCACCAAGCTACCAAGGACAGAAGCCTTCACGCAGGAATCATCAGAGCCCCGTCAAACCTTGCCTGAACCAGATTCCCCTTTTCGTACGATTAATTTATTTATTAAAAAAATTTATGACTCTGATCGCAGATCGGTGCATTTTCAAGAAGCAACTGCAAGGACCCGGACGAAGGCCCCGGCTGCCTTCTGCGGCGGCCCGAGCGGAGTCGGGCGCCTCCCCCGGCGTGTCCTCCAGAAGCACAGGGCCCCGAGCGTCCGGAGCGTGTCCGCTGCCCCGCGCAGAGCCGGGCCTGCCTCTGGGGAAGGGGGCGCACGGGCAGCGGCTCCGCACGGGACCCTCCGGACCCGGAACGAACGTATGAACGCGAGGTGCCACGGGTAGCCGTGATGGGTGAGGGTGGCGCATGGGGCGTTCGAACGCGTCTGCAGCGCCCACCGCGCGGTACAGGGAAGCACCCGCCCGTGGACCGGTGCCGGTGCGCCCGCCGAGAGAAGGGGAGATTGCGATGGCCGTAAGCGATCCGAACACCGACCGTGTCTGGGAAGAGTTCCACACGTCGGTCAACATGACCGGTGAGGAGCTCCGCCGATGGCTTCTCACCGACGCTTCCGGGGAGGACGCCCTGCCGGCCTCGGGCGGTGTCGACGCCGAGGGAGAACAGATCGTTCGGCTGCTGAACAAGCGCAGGACCGATGTGACCTCCTCCGACCTCGAACTCATGGAGCGGGTCTCCGGGTTCGTCCGGGAGGAGCTCTCGGACCCCCGCCCCGAGGACGATGCCTGGCGTAGAAGGCTGATGCGCGTCGGTCACGACCCGCTGGGCCCGGGGTCCGAACCGATCGACCTCTGATGGGCGCATTCGCGCCGAGGTCCAGTCGGGAGCCGTCCCGGGAGGTGGCTCACGACCTGGCCTGCCCCGGGTAAGGGCCCGGGGCAGGCCAGGTCCGGGCCACGAGCCGACCGAACAGGTCCGGGTCGACGTTTCCGCCGGAGACCACCGCGACCGTGGCGCCCGGCCGGCCCGGAACCGTGTCGACCTTCCCCGCGAGTACCGCCGCCGCGGCCAGGGCACCGCTGGGTTCGGTGACCAGGCGCGCGCCGTGTGCCAAGGCCGCGACCGCACTGGCGATCTCCTCCTCGGTGACGGTGACGATCTCGTCCAGGCGGACCGCCAGGTGCGCGAAGGTGCGTTCGGAAAGGCAGGTACGCACCCCGTCGGCCATGGTCCGGTAGGTGAGCTCGGGGCCCCAGGTGACCAGTCGCCCCTCCCGAAGACTCTCGGCGGCGTCGGCGGCCAGCTCCGGTTCCACGCCCACCACCCGGACCCGGTGCGGGTGCACCGTCCCGGCGGCCGTGGCCACCCCGGAGGCGAGCCCTCCCCCGCCGACCGGCACCACGATGGTCGTGACCTCGGGTGACTGTTCCAGGATCTCCAGCCCCACGGTGCCCTGACCGGCGATCACCCGGGGGTCGTCGAAGGGCGGGACCAGTGCGAGGAGTTCGCGGTCGCGGAGCTCGGTGGCGGCCGCGAGGCGTTCGGCGGGCGGCACGGTCACCACCCGGGCGCCCAGGGCCCGGATCCGGTCCACCTTGGTCTCGGGCGCGCCCTCGGGCACCACGACGGTGCAGGACACTCCCTGGCGGGCGGCGGCATGGGCCAGGGCGAGGCCGTGGTTTCCCGAGGAGTGGGTGACCACCCCGTGTTCGCGCTGGACCGGGTTGAGCAGGGCGACGGCGTTGGTGGCGCCGCGCAGTTTGAAGGCACCGGTGGGTTGGAGGCTCTCCGGTTTGAGGAGGAGGTCGGATTCTTCGGGAGCGGCGGTCAGCGGGGTGCGCACCACATGGCCCTGGAGGCGGGTGGCGGCGGCCCGGACGTCGTCGGCGGTGACCAGTTCCATCCGGCGAGTATGCCACCGCGTGCCCCGGCACACGGGATAATCGGTGCCGATGCGTACCGAACACACCCCTGACGACCTGCCCGGCCGGGCGTTCTACAAACTGATGACGTCGCTGGTGGTCCCTCGCCCGATCGCGTGGGTCTCCACCACCTCCGAGTCCGGTGTGGACAACCTGGCTCCGCACTCCTTCTTCACCATCTCGTGCACCGAACCGCCGATCGTGCAGTTCACCTCGGTGGGGCGCAAGGACTCACTGCGCAACGCCGAGGCGACAGGCGAGTTCGTGGTCAACCTGGCCACCGAGCCGCTTCAGGACCAGATCAACGCGAGCGGGACCGACTACCCGCCGCACGTGAGCGAGTTCGACGCGCTGGGCATCGAACGGGAGGCCAGTACGGCGGTGCGCCCGCCGCGGGTGGCCGGGTCCCCGGCAGCGGTGGAGTGCGCCCTGCACTCGACCCTGCGGCTGGGCGACTCCACGGTGGTCTTCGGCCGGGTGCTGAACGTGGCCGTGGACGAGTCCGTGGTGGTGGACGGCCTCCCTGAGGTCACCCGGCTACGCCCGATGGCCCGGCTGGGCCGCAACGAGTGGTCCACCCTGGGCGAGGTGCGCGCGATCGACCGCATCCCCTACGCCCCCTGACCCCCTGTGCCTGTGAGCGGGCGTTCCCGCCGTGCCCCCGCGGGGCTGGTTCACGATCACACGGCCAGGTCTGTCTGGGGCGCGGGCAGGGTGGGCAGGAACGGGGCCACCGGGGCGGGGTCGGCGCCGGTCCAGTCCATGGCCAGGATCTGGTTGACGCTACGGCGGCCGGTCACTGCCCGGGCCAGTTCGAAGGCGGTGCCGCTCAGGGTGAGCGCGGCGCCCTCGCCGAGGCTCCACTCCTGGCCGGTGTCGGTGGCGACCACGCGTACCGAGGGGGCTTGGGCTGGCCAGCCCTTCGCCAGGCCGCCCAGCGGGAAGTCCGCGAGCTGGTCGGCGTCCTCGGTCTGCGCGGTCAGGCCGAGGGCGCCGCGGATGTCGTTCTCGTGGTGCCACACGTCCAGCGCGGGCAGGGAGTAGCGTCGGCGCTGCTGGGTGCGCAGCAACGCGACCAGCCCGGGGCCGGTGCGCGTCCACTCGGCGATAAGGCGTTCGATGCCGTGGCCGGCTCGCGCCGCGACCTGTCGACCGGTGACCTCGTCGGTGGCCGGGGGTGTGACGTCGCCGTTGACGACGTCCGTGGCGAGTCCGGCGAGGTGTGCGTAGACCTGCTGGACGGTCCAGTCCGGGCAGGCGGGCACCACGGTGGCGAGCTGGTCCCGGTCCAGGGTGGCGGCCAGTTCCAGGAGCCGGTTCTGACAGTTCTCGTAGATGCGCGCGGAGTCCATCGGACCATCGTAACTAACACCGTTAGGAAAAACGGGGCCGGCCCCGGTGTGCCATCCGGGGCCGGTCCGTTCAGCGAGCGTTCGAGACCTGTGGGGATCAGTTCTCCTGGCACTCCACCCGGGGCTCGATGTTTGCTCCCTCGAAGGTGGCGGTGAAGCCGAAGGACGTGGAGTCACCGGCCGCGAGGGTGCCGTTGTGGGCGACGTTGGAGGCCTCGAAGTGCGCTCCGTGGTTCACGACCGAGGCGTTCCAGATGTTGGTGATCTCCTGGCGGTTGGCGAAGACCCAGTCCACCATCCACCCGTTCACCCCGTCCTCGCCCGCAGTGACCTCGACCTCCGCCTGGAAGCCGTCGGACCACTCGCTGGTGACCGTGTACTCGGCCGTGCAGTACTCGGCCGCGGGCGGGTCCGTGGGGTCCGGCGTCGGGTCGGGGCCGGGCGGGTCCGTGGGGTCGGGCGTGGGGTCGGGGTCCGGACCCGGGTCGGGGTCGGGGCCGGGCCCCGGGTCGTCGCCGAAGACGACGTCGGAGCAGTTGTAGAAGGCCTCCGGACTGTCGGAGCGCTCCCAGACCGAGTAGACGAGATGACGTCCCTCACGGTCGGGCAGGTCCACGTCCCAGTAGTACTCGGCGCCCGCCACTCCCCCGCTGCGCAGCGGCGGGTCCACGGCCTCGTCGATCAACTCCAGGTCGTCCCAGTTCAGGGGCGAGCTCGGGTCCCAGCCGTCGACCGTGACGTAGGTGAAGAAGGTGCCCGGGTGGGGGGCCCACGCGTTGTGGTGGAACTCCACCGTCGTGTTCGGCTGCAGCTGGGTGGAGGGCCAGTCGGTACGGGCCGCGTTGAAGGCGCTGAACTGGTCGGTCGGCCCGCAGAGCTCCCCGTCGGCGACGAACTCCCGGTGTTGGCCGTTCGAGTTGCTGATCAGGTTGCCGAACCAGTTCCAGAAGGCATAGTCCCCGCCCTCGGCGAGGGCGTCGGCGCAGGCCGGGTTGACGGGCTGGAGGGCACCGCCGGAGCTACCGCCGGTGGCGTCCTGGAAACAGGCGTAGGTGCGGGAAGCGGGATAGGTGAAGGCCCCGTGGGCTTCGGCTGGCTGGGGCGAGGCCACGACTGCGTAGCCGATGGCCAGGCCGCCGAGTGCCAGGGTCGTGGCGATGGTGTGACGTGATCTCATGGATCACTCCTCCTCCGGTCGGGGGGAATCCGGCCGAGCACCGTGCGCGGCCGGGGCGGGCGGGGGCGGTAGGCCCCGGTCAGGGGCCCGAGGTGCACAGCACGTCGGGCACGGTGACGGTTCCGGTATGGCTGCCGGTGAATCCGAACGAGGCCGATTCACCGGCGGCGAGTGTGCCGTTGTGAGCGGCGTTGGCAGCGGTGACGGTGGCGCCGTTGGTGCTGACTCCGGCGTTCCAGGCATGGCCCACGCTCTGGCCGTCGGTCAGGGACCAGGAAACGTTCCAGCTGTCGACGGCGTTCAGGGCGGTGACGGTCACCTGCGCCTGGAAACCACCCGGCCACTCGCCGACGAGCTCGTAGGAAGCGGCGCAGTCAGCGTCGGTGGGCGGGTCGGTGGGTTCCTCCGTGGGTGGGTCGGTGGGCGGGTCGGTGGGACCGCCGTCCCCGCCGTAGACGGGGGCCTCGACCGAGGTGTCGGCGATGCCGTCGGGGCCGTGGAAGATGCGCTCACCCCAGGGGGTCAGGGAGTCGACGTCGAAGTTCTCGACCATGTCGAGGTAGGCGACCCCGGCGCTGTTGCCGCTCCAGGACCAGCCGATGTAGCCCAGGCCGAGCCGTTCGGTGTGGTGCATGATGGCGTCCTCGTCGGGGGTGCCGTCACTGTGGTCGAAGCCGAACTCCCCGACGATGAGGGGCAGCCCGCGCTCGGTGAAGTGCTCCAGGTAGTCGACGATCACCGGCTCCTGCTCGTAGACCCCGTACATGTGGATCGAGAACACGGTGTTGGCGTGCGGGTCGGAGTCGAAGACGTCCTGGGCTCCCTCGCGCATGATCCCCTGCCAGTCCTGGCCCCAGTTGGGGGCGTCCACGACCAGGGTGTGGTCGAACCCGGCCGCGCGTAGCCGTTGGATGGCGTCGGAGGTGTCGTCGGCCCAGCCCTGGTTGGTCACCGCGTCGTTGCCGTAGGGCTCGTTGCCGATGTTGACGAGGACGTGGTCCTCCTCGCCCTCGATCACGTCCTGGATCCGCAGCCAGTAGTCGACGGCCTGGTCCAGGGTGCCGGCTTCGGGATCCTCGCCGTAGCCGGTGGTGTCGTGGACCTCCAGCATGCAGATCAACCGGTTGGCCTTGCAGAGCGAGACCACGTTGTCCACGTCCGCGGGCCCGTTCTCGTACCAGCGGTCACCGCTGCTGAGGACCACGCGCACCGTGTTGGCGCCCAGTGACTTGATGTCGGCGAAGGCGCCGGTCTCCTGCGTGTACCAGGAGTGGGGGTGGCTGACCCCGCGGATGACGAAGTCGTTGCCCGAGGCGTCGACGAGGCGGCCCTCGCTGACCCGGAACCCGTTGTCGGCGTGGGCGGGCAGAACGTGCACGAGCAGCGCGGCGATCAGGGCGAGGACGGCCGCCGAGGCGATCGTCAGGCGTTGTCTCATGTGGCTCCGTTCGGGCGGGGCAGCGGCCCCGTGCGCTCACACGCACGGGGCCCTGACGGGTCATCGGACGGTGCAGCTCTCACTGCCCAGGGAGAATCCGCCGGGCACCGACGGCCCTCCCGTGTGGGTTGTCTGGAAGCCGAAGGAGACCTGGCCCCCGGCGGGGATGGCACGGTTCCACTCCACGGGTGCGGCCGTGACGGTGTTACCGCTCTGTTCGATCAGGGAGTTCCAGGCGGAGGTGATCTGTTCACCGGAGGGCCGCGCCCAGGTCAGGGACCAGTCCTGGACGGCGGAGGCCGAGCCGTTGTGCACGGTCACCTCCACCACGGCTCCCTGTTCCCATTGGGAGGTGAATTCGTAGGCGACCTCGCAGGTTCCGGTGCCCGGCTCGCCGGGTCCCGGGTCGTCCGGCCCCTGACCGTCGCCGCCCAGGGCCTCGTGGACCGACCAGTAGGCGGGCTTGGGCTGATAGTTCTCGTCGATCGGCAGGGCCGCGCCCTCACCCGTGAAGTGGTCCGGGACCCAGGAATGGGCGTCGGTGACGCCCCACACCGTCACACCGGAGCAGCCGGAGACCGCGAGGCAGGCGTCCATGACCTGGGTGTAGTCCCTGGCCTGCTGTTCGAGTTTCTGCTGGGTGACGGGCATGGTCATGCGGATGTCGAGTTCGGTGATCATCACCTCCAGGCCCAGGTCGGCGAAGCGCTGGATGTTCTGCTGGATGTCCTGGGGCAGCTGTCCGGAGATGAGGTGGCCCTGGAGGCCGATGCCGTCGAGCGGTGCGCCCTGGGCGAGCAGGTCCTGGGCCAGTTCGTAGTAGGCGTCGCTCTTGGCGTTGATCCCGTCGATGTTGTAGTCGTTGATGAACAGGGTGGCGTCGGGGTCCGCCGCTCTGGCCATGTGCAGGGACTGGGCGATGAAGTCCTCGCCCAGGACGCGGTGGAACACCGAGTTCCTGAACTGGGCGTCGTCGCCGATCGGCTCGTTGACCACGTCCCAGGTCTGGATCTGTCCCCGGTACCGGCCCATGGTGGTGTCGATGTGGTCTTCCATGACCTGGGTCAGTTCGGCCGGGGTGAAGCTTCCGTTCTCCACCCAGGAGGGCAGCTGGCTGTGCCACACCAGTGTGTGGCCGTGGATCTGTTGACCGTTCTGTTCGGCGAACTCCACGAGCCGGTCGGCCCCGGACCAGGAGTACTGGCCCGGCTGGGGCTGGACGCTCTCCCACTTGAGGTCGTTCTCGTGGGTCACGGAGTTGAACTCCGCGGCGGCCGTGCGCCGGTAGTCCGCGTCGTCCAGGAGGTGGGAGGCGACCGCGGCTCCCATCCTGAATCCCTGCTGGTCGGCCAGGTCGCGGAGCGGGGGCTGCTGTGCGTGCGCGGCGGTGGCGGTTCCGGCCGCCAGTAGGACGGCGGCGGTCAGTGAGGCGAACGCGGCTCTCAGCCGCACGGGTGTTCTCGGCATGATGCCTTCCGTTGTTGACGATCGGCCCGGGGGCCGGGGCTGGTGAGGGAGGGGCCGGGCGCTCTGACGGGGCCCGGCCCCGTTACGGCTGTGGTCTCCTAGGACCCGAACAGCTCTCCGTGGGTCGCCAGGGCGGTGGCCACGTCGACCTGCGCCCAGAAGCGGTGGTAGGTGAACTCGGGAACCGGGCCCCCGTCGAGGTAGTCCTCCACCTGGCCCCAGTTCGGGTCGTCCTGGTAGAAGGAGCGGATGGAGGCGAAGGTGGCGTCGGAGTCGATGACGTCACCGTTGGGCATCGTGCCGGTCCAGCCCTGGGGGACGTAGGTCCCCTCTCCGGTGGCCGGGTCGTAGGGGTCGCCGAAGCGCTCGTAGTCAGCCCTGGTCTCCGGGATGGCCACGCCGAGTTCGCCCTCGTGTTCCAGGAGGGCTTCCAGCAGGGCTTCGGCCATCTCCAGGGAGGCCTGGTCCCCGGTGGCGGCGGAGTAGTGCATCAGGGTCTTGGCCAGACCAGCCGCGATACCGACGTCCTGGTTGTGCGAGACCACCTCGACGCTCAGCCCCGGGTTACCGGTGGGGGTGCCGGTCCAGCTGTCGGGCGCACCGCTCCATTCCATTTCGGCGGGGATGGCGAAATCACCGCCGGTGCCGATCGTGGTGTTGGCGATCACCCAGGGCACCCACGAGTCGAGGACGTCCCCGGCCCGCTCGTCACCGGTGAGGCGGTGGTACTCGGCGACCCTCTCGATGTCCCAGACCTGGAAGCCGAACCACTGGTTGGAGGGCGGGTCGTGCCAGACGGGCTTCTCGTCGTAGTACATGCCGTAGAAGGTCGGAGTACCCGCGGGCGGCTCACCGTAGACGCCCTCCCAGCTGTTGGTCGCGCCCCCGGCGATGCCGCCCTCGGAGGACTGCAACCACTGGATGAACTCCAGCTGGCGGTCCAGGCTCACGCCCCAGTCGTCGGCTCCGGTGGCTGACTGCGGGCGCAGCGCCTCGGTCTCGGAGAGGGCGTAGGCGGCCATCACGTTCTGGTAGCCCTGGTGCGCGGAGGATCCGCCGATGCGCCAGGCCCAGGGGTACTCGGCGCTCTCCAGGGCGCCGCCCCAGGAGTAGTACCAGGACAGCAGGTAGTGGGCGGAGTCCCGGCCCGTTCCGGGCGGGCAGGACTCGGCGCCGACGCAGTCCCCGATCTCCTTGAAGTACTTGTCGAACATGGCGTAGCGCAGGTAGTCGCCCATCATGGAAGCCTTGGCGACGCTGTCGGCGACCTCGGACTCGTTGCCCTGCTCGGCGGCCCACTCGTGCGCGAGGTAGGCGACCTGGACCGCACGGGCGTCGGCGTCGGGCGCGTTGGTGTAGCGCCACTGCTCGGAGTAGGTCTCGTCGTCGGTGAACAGGTCGAGGTAGCCGTTGTCGCCGCCGTGCGCGAAGGTCTCGCAGGAGGGGTGCGGGACGGTCTCCCAGACCGACTCGTTGGAGCCGCGCTGGAAGGTGTTCAGGTAGGCCGGGGCGTCGTCGGTGCCGTCGCCGCAGAAACCGAAGCCGTAGGTGTTGTCGACGTCCAGCAGCCAGTGCATGCCGTAGACCTCGTCGGTGCCGTACGTACCGCTGAGCTCCTCGGCGAGCGGGTCCTGCCCGACCTGGACCTCGGGCCGCAGCGGCATCGGGTAGTCGCTGGGCTGCAGGGACTCGGCGATGTAGGTGGCCGGGTCGGCGGGGTCGTAGGAGGCGTTCGTGGGCTGGTCCGCGGTGCCCGGGATGATGAACGCCTCCATGGAGTCCCAGGCGGAGTTGAACGGGGCCCAGTCCTGGGTGATGCGGCCGTAGGTCGCCTCCAGCCACAGGTAGTAGCTGTAGGCCTCGGACGTGGTGGCGTGACCGTGGTCGGGAGCCTCCACGATCAGGGTCTCCACGGCGTGATAGGGCACCAGGAGCCCGTCGAAGTCACGGAAGTAGCCGCTGGCGGGGTCCTTGATCCTGTCGTACTGGTCGAGGAAGCGCTGCTCGTAGTCGCTGGTCGCCTCGGCGCGTTCCCTGGCGGTGACGACGACGGACTCGTAGCCCTGGGCGGAGACGGTGAACTCGGCCTGGGCCGGTTCGCCGGAGGAGGCGCCCGAGGAGGCGACGGTGACCTCCTGCGGGGTGCCCCAGTCGGACTCGTCGAAGGTGAGGGGTTGCGTGGAGCTCACCGACAGGGTCTCGCTGCCCTGGGTGCGGTCGACGGCGACCTGTACGGTGCTGTCGGGTTCGCTGGACAGGACGACCTCGAAGCCCGCCTCGCCTCCCGGGTCCAGGGTGAGCGTGGCGGGTTCGACGAGCAGGGCGTGCTCCTGCGCGGGGGGCTCCTCCTGGTCCGCGCAGCTCACCCCGTTGAGGGTGAAGTTCTCCGGGGCGGGGTTGTCGCCGCTGTGGGTGGCCTGGAAACCGAAGGTGGTGCTCGCACCCTCGGGTAGTCCCGGGGCCCAGGCGGGGCCGGTCGCGGTGACGGACGCGGCGTCCTGGGAGACCTCGGCGTTCCAGGCGTTGGTGACCTGTTGGCCGGAGTCGAAGTCCCAGCCCAGGGACCACTGGGAGAGGCCGGCTGACTCGTTGGTGAGCGTGACCTCGGCGGTGAAGCCCGAGCCCCAGTCGTTGGTGATGCGGTAGTCGACCGAGCAGGGGCCCTGGGCCTGCGCGGGGCTGCTCGGCAGCAGTGCCGCGACCAGGGCCGTGGTGATGAAGAGGGAGCCGAGGCGCGGGCGACGGCCCGGGACCCGGTCTGAGCGGGGGGTGATCATGTTGTCCTCCTGTGGGGGACCCTGCTCGGCGCGGGCCGGTGCCCGGAGGGCGGGCGCGGGCGCGACGGCGCCACCGTGCGGGCGCACGAGAGGGCTGGTTCTGTGGAGGGGCCGGGGCGGTGCCGCCGCCCCGGGCCGGGCTCTGCGTGAGGTTTCGCTGACGCGGTGCCACCGGGCCGGGCGCCCGCCCCGGAGGGGAGGGGGGAGGGGCAGGCGCCCGGCGGTCGGGATCTCTACCGCAGGGTGGTCACTGGACCGGGGGGTGGGCGTTGGCCAGCAGTTCCTGGAACTGCTCGGAGAACCAGTGGCCGGCGACCGGCGCGTCGGGCAGTGCGCCGCTCATGCTGTGGTTGTTGCGCGGGTTTCCCTCGTAGGTGGGGTCGCACATCCGGTCGAAGCCCTTGCCCTCGTCGTTGGGGATCTCCTCGCTGGAGCCGTCCGACTCACCCGGGGGCTTCATCCACACGTAGGCGTCGATCCCGGGCTCGGGGGCGGTGGTGGGGCGCTCGCCCAACCCGGCGCCGGCCTGGTTGCACCAGTTTCCGTACTGGATACGGCGGTCGAAGCGGCCGCCGTCCACGTAGGCGTCGACGTCGGTGGTCGGGCCCGCGCTGATGGGCCGGTCGGGTCCGCCCCAGCCGTTGCGGGAGGTGTCGATGAGCATTCCGATCCCCGGGTCGAAGCCCTGGGAGACCAGTTCCACGCGCAGCGCCTGGGCGAAGGAGAGCTCGTCGACGTAGTTGTTCCAGTCCACCCAGCTGGACTGGCGCACCGGTGTGCCGTTGACGGTCTCACCGATCGCGAAGTGCTCCTCCTTCAGGGCCGAGTAGTTGGCGGTGTTGGCGATGAAGCCGTGCACGTCGTCGGGGCTGGCCCCGTTGGCGTTGGCGGCCTCGTAGAAGAGCGCGGCGGAGGGGGCGAAGTTGTCCTCCCAGCCGATCCAGCCGTGGTGCCCGGCGTCCACGTAGTTGTAGACGTTGCTGATGGCTCCGAGCTGGGCGAGCGCGTAGCCGACCCCGTTGACGTAGTTGCCGTTGGCCAGCATGACGTCGCACTCGGGCGTGGCCGTCTCACGGGGCGAGATGTTGGTGATCAGGTTGGGCAGGGAGTCGATCTCGATCGTGGTGACCACGCGCAGGGACGTGTCCTCGTAGTCACGCAGGATGTCCGCGATCGGATCGATGTACTCCGACTCGTAACGGTCGATCTCCTCGGGGCCGAGTTCGCCGTTGGAGGCCAGGGCAGCGCAGTCACGGCCGGGCAGGTTGTAGATGACCAACTGGAAGACCAGCGGTTCGCCCGCGGCCTGCGCGACCGCCTCGTCCAGGTGGTCGCGCAGCCCCATGTCTCCCGTGGTGGGGCTGTCGTTGCCCTCGATGGCGCTGGTCCGGTCCATCCAGACCCCGGTGGGCTGGTCGGCCACGGCCTCGCCGCCGGGTTCGGCCGCGGCGTTGGCGGACCAGATCGGGTTCACGTACACGTCCGCGCCCACGTAGGGGTTGTCCACCCGCTCGCCGGGCGTGGGATCCGGGTCCGGGTCGGGGTCGGGATCGGGGTCCGGATCCGGGTCGGGCCCCGGGTCCACGCTGCCCTCGCAGAGGACCCCGTTGAGGGTGAAGTCGGTCGGGACGGCGTTGCTCCCGGAGTACGCGGCTTGGAAGCCGAAGGAGACGGTCGCGTCCTGGGCGATGGCGGCGTTGTGTCCGGCGTCGGTGACCGAGACGCTCTGGCCGGACTGGCTGTGCGTACCGCCCCAGGTGTTGCTGATCTGCTGGTTGCCGTCGAAGGTCCAGTCCAGGGTCCAGCCGTTGACCGCGCTTCCCAGGTTGGTGATCTGGACGTCGGCGGTGAAGCCCGAGCCCCAGTCATTGAGCTGGTAGTCGACGGAACAGCCGGTGGCGGCGGTGGCCGGGGCGGAGGCGGTGAGTGCGGTGGCCACACCCAGGAGCAGGGCGGAGGCCGTGGCAAGCGCCCGGCGGGGCAGGGTTCTGTGAGAGGAGGAGGGGGCTCTGCTCATCGTGGTTTCCTCGCGTAGGGGGGTGCCAGGAGTGTGAGCTTGCGGGGAACGTCGCATTACTTCCGGAAAAATCCGGAAGGGCGACGCGGAGCACGGCGCCTCGGAGGGACGGGACTACCTCCCGCTCCGGGCCGTACGCCTGCCGGTCGTGGTGCGGTCCAGACGGTGCACTGAGGGTCCACCCCAATTCGGGAGCGCTCCCATGCAGCACTTTCCGGAAAGTTAACACCATTGAAAAGCAACTGCAACGGGTGATGAGAGGAAAACTCAGCGGAACTCGCATCCGGCCGTCACCGGCCACCGCGCCCGTTTCCCGCCCCTGGGGTCCGTTCCCGCCGGGGACCGGCGGGAACGGACGGTCATCTCCCCAGGCCGGACATCAGATCGGTGAAGGGAGTGGGTTCCTCGTAGGGGTCGGCCACGGCCGGAGCGTTCTCCGTGGCGAGCATGGCCAGCTGCCGGGCCGCCCGGGTGATGCGTTCGGCCAGTTCGCGGCCGCCGCTCTCGCCCGCGCCCCAGTCCTCGGAGGCGGCGTAGACGCCCGTGGGCACCACCACCGAACGGGTGTAGGAGAACATCGGGCGCAGCGCGTGCTCCAGCACCAGCGAGTGGCGCGGACTGCCACCGGTGGCGGCCACCAGGACCGGCTTTCCGTCCAGCACACCGGGTTCGACGACGTCGAAGAACGACTTGAACAGGCCGCTGTAGGAGGCGTTGAAGACCGGAGTCACCGCGATGACCCCGTCCGCCTCGGCGATGTCGGCCAGGACCCCGGGCAGGTCTCCGGTGGGGACCCGGGTGGTCATGGCGTTCATGATGTCGTGGGCCACCTCGCGCAGCTCGACGGTCCTGGCCTCGACCTTCTCACCGCGGTCGGCCAGGGCCTCCTCGGCGGCTCCGGTCAGTCGGTCGGCGAGCAGCCGGGTCGAGGAGGGGCTGCTGAGCCCGGCCGTGACGGTGACGAGCTTGCGGGTCATTCCTGGACCTCCGTGTTCGTGGTCGCGCGCTCCTTCGCGGCCAGGAGCGAGGCGTGGGTGGGCGCGTCGGGCACGTGCTCGGGCTTCTTCGCGGCGAACTCCTTGCGCAGCACCGGGACGACCTCCTCGCCGAGGAGGTCCAGCTGCTCCAGGACGGTCTTGAGCGGCAGGCCCGCGTGGTCCATCAGGAAGAGCTGGCGCTGGTAGTCGCCGAAGGACTCCCGGAAGCCCAGGGTACGGTCGATGACCTCCTGCGGGCTGCCGACGGTCAGCGGGGTCTCACGGGTGAACTCCTCCAGGGAGGGACCGCCGCCGTAGACCGGCGCGTTGTCGAAGTAGGGCCGGAACTCCTTCACCGCGTCCTGGGAGTTCTTGCGCATGAACACCTGTCCGCCCAGCCCGACGACGGCCTGGTCGGCCCGGCCGTGGCCGTAGTGCTCGAAGCGGCGGCGGTACAGCGAGATGAGCTTCTTGGTGTGGGTGGCCGGCCAGAAGATGTTGTTGTGGAAGAAGCCGTCACCGTAGTAGGCGGCCTGTTCGGCGATCTCCGGGCTGCGGATGGAACCGTGCCAGACGAACGGCGGCACGCCGTCCAGCGGGCGCGGGGTGGAGGTGAAGCCCTGCAGCGGGGTGCGGAACTTGCCCTCCCAGTCGACGACGTCCTCGCGCCACAGGCGGTGCAGGAGGTTGTAGTTCTCCAGCGCCAGCGGGATGCCCTGTCGGATGTCCTGCCCGAACCAGGGGTAGACCGGTCCGGTGTTGCCGCGCCCCATCATCAGGTCCACCCGGCCGTCGGCCAGGTGCTGGAGCATCGCGAAGTCCTCCGCGATCTTCACCGGGTCGTTGGTGGTGATGAGCGTGGTGGAGGTGGACAGGACGATCTTCTCGGTCTGCGCCGCGACGTAACCGAGCATGGTGGTGGGCGAGGAGGCGACGAAGGGCGGGTTGTGGTGCTCGCCGCTGGCGAAGACGTCCAGACCCACCTCCTCGGCCTTGAGGGCGATCCGCACCATCGCCTTGATCCGCTCGCCTTCGGTCGGCGTACGTCCCGTCGTCGGGTCGGTGGTCACGTCGCTGACCGAGAAGATTCCGAACTGCATGGCCGTTCCCCGCTCCAACTAGCTTCCCAGGAAAATGCTTTCTATAAAACTATCATGCCGAACCCCGGCCCGGACTCAGGTATTCCCCCGCACCTACCACGGCAGACCTTCGCGTACACAAAAGCGGGGCCGGTGCGCCCTCGTGCACCGGCCCCGCCCTTGTTCACGTCGCTCCCACCGCCCCGGACCGGGGCCTATCCCGCCGGCAGGAAGGACCCCACCAGCTCAATCTCCCCGTGGATGTGCGCGTTGAACTCGGCCAGTTCCCCGGCTGGCACCCACAGTTCCAGGATCGTGCGCCCGCCCACCTGCCGGACCGGATACCGGGAGGCGAATCCGGCGTCCACCCGGAAACGGGTGACGTGCCCCTCACCGTCTCGTGGCAGGTTCCACTCCCGGGCGATCCGCGTCGCGTAGTCCTCGTTCAGCACCGGGTAGAAGATGGGCTGCTCGGGCAGGCGCGGCGGCCACTCCCGCCAGCCGGAATCCCTTACCAACGCGAGCTCCGCGGGCCCGGTGGGCCGCCACAGGGTCACCGGTTCGGGCATGTCCGCCTCCTTCGCCGCCCGGGTCCGAAGAGGAGCTTAGGGTTCCGTGCCCCACTCCGCACCCGCTTTTTACCGGGCCGGATGAAAATCCGCTGCCGGGGCGGGAACACCTCACCTGTACGAAGCGTTCTTACAGGTGAAGCACCCCAGACCGACCCCGACCCCAACAATCCCACCAGCGTCTGTGCGAAGCTTCGAACATCACCTTCAGACCATGCGCGGTTGTACGCGTTCGTGTCGGCAATGGGGGTTTCCGACACGAAACCATCGCTACAACCGCCTTCCCAGCGGCCAGACCGCACCTAGTGCGTAGGCCGCGCGGTCGGGTCCCGCGTTGGGGGACGTGGGACCCGGCCAAGACCAAGCGAATACGAGTGTCCGCGTCGTAAATGGGGGTTTCCGACACGGAATGATCACCGTATTCGCCGCCCAGCGGCCGTACCGCACTCAGTGCGCGGGCCGCGTGGCCGGTTCCGCGTTGGGGGACGTGGAACCGGCCAGACTTCAGGGGGCGCGCCCGGTGGCGCGCCCCCTTTCTTGTGCCCGAGGCCGCGTCCGCAGGTCAGTCCCGTAGCTGGAAGTCGATCAGGATGATGGGGACGATGTCGGCGTCATAGAAATCGGGTGATGCCTCGGTGGGTTCGGTGAAGTTCGTGATCGGCCTGCAAGGAAGAAGGGGGGTGACGTTCTCGGTGGGGTCCGGTTCCTCTCCGAAGTCGAGGTTCCAGCCGTCGCCACAGGCCACCGTTTCGTCGATCGCCCTGGCCGTACTCCTGGAGAACCGACCGAAGAGGAACGTCACCCGGTCCTCCTGGCCTGACGAGTCCGCGACCACACCCGCGATATCCATCGCATCGTCGCAGCTCATGTCCCAGCCGCTGGCCTGGACATCCCATTCCTGCTGGGCGGGCCAGCCCGAGAGAATACTCCCGCAGACCGGGGCGTACACCACATCCCAGCGAAGGTCATTGTCGAGCGCCCACAGCTGGGGATCCTCAATCGGCACCCGGGTGTCCCTCTCCTCGAAGTCGATCCGCACCTCCCGCTGGTCCGTGGTGTACTCGGCCCACAGCGGTGCCCCCTCTTCGTCGAGTTCGACCCGGGCGATCGCCTCTGTCTCCACGAAGGCCCCCTCATCGAGGAGCCCGAACAGTGTGGGCCCCGTATACACCCCTTCCTGCCCCTCCACCGTTTCCGCCTCGCCCCTCTCGGCCAGGGCTCGCAGCGGCTCGGTGACCAGGGTGACGGCGACGGATTCCGGACCGACGCCGGGAGCGAGTTCGATCCGCTCGGGCAGGGGCCAGCCGTCCTCCGGACCCTGTTCGTACACGTACAGGTCGCCCCGGTGGTTGGCGACCCCTGTGGTACCCGGGCCCATCGCCGCACCCCGGATGAGGAAAGTCTGGTCCGCCGCCGAGTACAGGTACTCCTCCTCGACCAGGCTGCCCTCCACCACCTGGTCCACGGGGGTTCCGGTGCGTTCGGCGACCCGCTCGGCATGCGACTGGGAGAAGGAGCGGGTCACCCTGGCGGTAAACCCCTCGCTCTCCTCCAGCACGCCCGCCGCGGCGGCGACCGTCTCCGACGGGCTCTCGCTCACCTGGTTGTAGACCACGAACCCGCCCGCGGCCAGACCGGCCACCGCCAGCACACCAGCACCCGCCAGGCCCAACTTGGATGTCGCGATGCCGCTCATCATGCCGCCGGTCGCCGTGCCGGCCGCACTTCCCCCAGCGGTCACCGCCCCCGAACCGGCAACCGTGGGACCTGCTCCAGCCGTGCCGGCTGCCGCACCGGCCCCAGCTGCCGCACCGGATCCAGCGGCGCCTCCCGATCCCATCGCGCCCGCACCCACAACACCGGAACCCAGCGCGCTCGTGCCCAGACCGACCACGGAGGCGACGCCCAGGGCCGCCGCCCAGCGCCCTGGGTCGTGGCCCGCGTCGTCCACGCCGCGCCAGTAGTCGCGCAACATCCCGCGCAGGGAATCGGCCGTGGCCGGCGGGCGCCCGTACTGGTTCTGCGTTTCCTCGGCGGGTACCGGCATCAACGCCCGTACAAGGGCCTGAGAGTTCGGGCGCTGTTTCGGGTCCACCGACAGCGCGGCCCTCACCAGGCCGAGCAGGTCCTCGGGTACGCCTTCGACGTCGTGCTCCCCCGCCTTCACCCGCCGGGCGAGCTCGTTCGCGTCCGCCTTGCCGAAGGGCTCACGCCCGGTCGCGGCCAGCGCCACCAGCCCACCCCAGGCGAACACGTCCGCCGACGGGTCCGCGACCGCCCCGGAGTAGCGCTCGGGGGCCGTCCAACCAGGGGTGCCGTAGGAAGAGGACGGATCATCGGAGTTCTCTGTGCCGACCTCGACCGCGATACCGAAGTCCACGATCTTCGGCCCGTCCGGAGACAGGATCACGTTGCCCGGCTTGACGTCGCGGTGCGCGATCCCCGCCGCGTGCAGCGCGACCAGACCCTCAGCCGCCCCCAGGGCGAAGGTGCGCAACATACCACCCGCCAACGGACCGAACTCACGCACGTGGGCCCGCAGATCACGGCCGGGAACGTAGTCGAAGGCCAGCCACGGAACCTCCGCCTCCGTGTCAGCCGCATGGAGCCGAGCCGTGCTGACCCCGTCCGCCCGCCCCAGCATCTCGACCTCACGCGCGAAGGCCTCCCGAAACCGGGACTCACGGGCGATGTCAGCGTGCACGGTCTTGACCGCCACACAGCGCCCGTACACGTCCAGGGCCCCGAACACGGCACCCATCCCGCCCGCACCGATCCGCCCCACCACCCGGTAGGGCCCGACCTCGGCCGGGTCACCCGCTTCCAACGACGCAAGCCCGGGCGGTGGGGAAGTGTCAGGGGAGACGGACATCGGTGCCCTTCATGAGGAGGTCGGCGAAGGAGGTGAGCTGGGGGACTCGCCCCGGACGTTCTGATGTCCCGGTAACGCGGAAGGTTCGTCGCCGGGAGGATCCTTGGTTCGGGCCCGGACAACGGTACGATGCGCCTGCGTGGGAGGGGACCGAAGTGGCGAGTGGGAACAGCGGTGGCGGGGCACCCGGCGGGCGGCCGACCATGGCCGATGTCGCGGCGCACCTGGGGGTCTCCCGGCAGCTGGTCTCGCTGGTCCTGGGCGACCGCCCGGGCCCCAGTGCCGCCACCCGGGAGCGGGTGCTGCGCGCCGCCGAGGAACTCGGCTACCGCGCCGACACCGCCGCCCAGCTGCTGCGCCGGGCCCGCAGCCGTCAGGTGGGCGTGCTCTTCACCATGGAGCACCCGATGGACGCCGACCTGGTCGAGGCGCTGTACCCGGAGGCGGCCCGGCTCGACTACAGCGTGGCCCTGAGCGCCATGCTGGCCAACCGCACCGAACGCCAGGCGATCGACGAACTCGTGGGGCTGCGCTGCGAGGCGCTGGTACTGATCGGGATGTCCGCGCAGGCCCCCGAGGACCTGGCCAGGGTCGCCGAGCGGGTGCCCGTGGTGGAGATCGGTCAGCGCACCAACGCGGCCGGGACGGACAGTGTGCGCACCGACGCCGTCTCCGGGGTGCGTCAGGCGGTCGACCACCTGGTCGCCCTGGGCCACCGGCGCATCGCACACGTGCACGGCGGTGACCTGCCCAGTGCCCCCGAGCGCCGGACCGGTTACCTGGAGGGCATGCGCGCACACGGCCTGGACGGGTTCGTGGACCTGGTGCCGGGCGCCTACACCGAGGAGGCGGGGGCCCGCGCCGCGGCCGCTCTGCTGGCCCGCGAGGAACTGCCGACGGCCGTGGTGTGCTGCAACGACCAGTCCGCGCGCGGACTGTTGGAGACTCTGCTGCGCGCGGGTCGTTCGGTGCCCGAGGAGGTGTCGGTGGTGGGCTACGACGACAGCCGGGCCGCCCGGTTGTCGTTCCTGAGTCTGACCTCGGTCCGTCAGGACGTGACCCGCATCGCCGAGCTCACTCTGGGCGCGGTGGCCGAACGTCTGGAGGAGGGGCGCACCGAGTGCACCCACGTGGTGCTGCCCACCACGCTCACCGTTCGCGGAAGCACCGCTCCCCCGCGCCCCGCCTGTTCCTGAACCTCGCCCGCT
Organism: Nocardiopsis metallicus; assembly: GCF_014201115.1. Classification (GTDB taxonomy): domain Bacteria; phylum Actinomycetota; class Actinomycetes; order Streptosporangiales; family Streptosporangiaceae; genus Nocardiopsis; species Nocardiopsis metallicus. Next base: position 1,239,862 of record NZ_JACHDO010000001.1, on the reverse strand, counting down.
GGATCCCACAGGCCCCGGGCGCCCGCCCGGGCCCGGCGCGAGGCAGATCACGCGCCGCGCCGTTGATGATCGGCGCTCATAGGTGACATCATTGATTTAGCACGTGCTAAATCACTTGGCGCGACCCCGAATCCGGACCGCGCCCGATCACACGGCGACGAACCTCCCAGGGCATCGACGCCCCACCCCGCCATCACGTCTGGGCCGACGCCCGCGAGGCCGCGCGGACACCGCACACACTCCACCACCCTCCGGAAGGGGCACATCCATGCGCCTGGCACTGCTCGCTCTGGCCCTCGGGGCCTTCGCCATCGGCACCACCGAGTTCGTGATCATGGGCCTGCTGCCCGAAGTCGCCGCCGATCTCGGCGTGTCCATCCCCACCGCGGGACACCTCATCTCCGCCTACGCCCTGGGAGTGGTGGTCGGCGCTCCCCTGCTCACCGCGCTGAGCACACGCCTGCCCCGCAAGAACGCCCTGCTGCTGTTCATGGCGGTCTTCCTCCTGGGAAACCTGCTCACCGTGGTGGCGCCTTCGCACGAGACCGTGCTGGCCGCCCGCTTCCTCGCCGGCATCCCGCACGGCGCCTACCTGGGGGTGGCCGCCCTGGTCGCGGCCCACCTGGCCGGGCCCGCCCGCCGGGCCACTGCGGTGGCGCGGGTGATGCTGGGACTCACCATCGCCAACATCGTCGGTGTGCCCGCGGGAACCCTGCTGGGCCAGCTGACCGGCTGGCGCACCGCCTTCCTGGTGGTGGCGGCGATCGCCGCCCTCACCGTCCTCGGGGTGGCCCGCTGGGTGCCGCACGTGCCCATCGCCCAGCGGGGCGGCCTGCGCGGGGAGTTCTCCGCGCTAGCCCGGCCCCAGGTGCTGCTGGGCCTGCTCACGGCGGTGTTCGGCTTCGCGGGCGTGTTCGCCGTCTACAGCTACATCTCCCCGATGATGACCGAGCTGGCCGGGATGCCCAGCGCCGGAGTGCCGATCGTGCTGGCGCTGTTCGGTGTGGGCATGACCCTGGGCTCGCTGATCGTGGGCCCGCTCGCCGACCGTTGGCTGCGCCCCACCATCTACGGCTCCCTGGCGGGCCTGGCGGTGGTGCTCGCGCTGTTCGCCGTGGCCGTGCAGAACCCCTGGACCGCCGCGATCGGCGTCGTGGTGCTGGGCGCCGTCGGTTTCGGCGTGACCGCACCCCTTCAGGTCCTGGTGATGAGCCGGGCGGGTACCGCGCCGAGCCTGGCGTCGGCCTCCAACCACTCGGCGTTCAACCTAGCCAACGCGGGAGGCGCCTGGCTGGGCGGTCTGGGTATCGCGATGGGGTTCGGCTACGCCTCCCCGGCGGTGATCGGCGCGGTCCTCGCCGTGGCGGGCCTGGGCATCGCCGTCACCGCGGGTCTGATCGACCGCAGGGGCTCCGCCCCGGAGGCCTCCGTCCGCGCATCCGAACCCGCCTCCGTATCCGCCATCAGGGCCTGACCCGCCGCTGGCCCACTCCCGCTCCACCGCTTCCAGAGCGCCCGCTCCCCTTCTTCGGGGCGGGCGCTCCGTCGTGCGCGTCGTGCGGGTTTGGGCGCCCTCGGGGGGTTGACTTCATCGATTGTTAACGCCAACAATATTGCCCAGGTCACATTAGCCCTCTTGGAGTCCCGGACATTGGCCAGCCAAGGGGGACTATTCAGCACGTCCATCCGCGAAGGGAACTCTCGTTGGCCGCGAATGTTAGCGCGAACAATCATCACTCCGCGGGTACCGAACCCGACACGGTGGTGCTCGGGGTCGACTTCGGAACCCTCTCCGGCCGTGCCGTCGTGGTCCGGGTCGCCGACGGCACCGAACTGGGTTCGGCCGAGTACACCTACCGGCACGGGGTCATCACCGACCACCTGCCCGGCCACACGGACCCCCTCGAACCGGACACCGCCCTCCAGCACCCCGACGACTACCGCGAGGTCCTGCGCCGGGCCGTCCCCGCAGCCCTGCGCGAGGCCCGGGTCTCCCCCGGTCAGGTCATCGGGATCGGTACCGACTTCACCTCCTGTACCGTCCTGCCCGTGACCGCCGAGGGCACCCCCCTGTGCGAACTCCCCGACCTGGCGGGCCGCCCGCACGCCTGGCCCAAACTGTGGCGTCACCACGCCGCCCAGCCCGAGGCCGACGAGATCAACGCCCTGGCCGCCGAACGCGGTGAACCCTGGCTGCCCCGCTACGGCGGGAAGATCTCCTCCGAGTGGCAGTTCGCCAAGGCCCTGCAGGTCCTGCGCGACGACCCCGGGGTCTACGAGCGCACCGAACGCTGGATCGAGGGCGCGGACTGGATCGTCTGGCAGCTGTGCGGGTACGAGACCCGCAACGCGGCCACCGCCGGTTACAAGGGCATCTACCAGGACGGGTCCTGGCCCACCAAGGACTTCCTCGCCGCCCTGGACCCCCGCTTCGCCGACTTCGCCGTGAGCAGGCTCGACCACCCCCTGTCCCAGCTGGGCGAACGCGCCGGAGGGCTCACCGCACAGGCCGCCGCCTGGACCGGCCTGCCCGAGGGCCTGCCCGTGGCCGTCGGCAACATCGACGCGCACGTCACCGCCGCCACGGCACAGACCACCGCTCCCGGGCGGATGCTCGCCATCATGGGCACCAGCACCTGCCACGTGATGAACTCCGAGGTCCTGGCCGAGGTGCCGGGCATGTGCGGCATGGCCCTGGGCGGTATCACCCCGGGCATGTGGGGCTACGAGGCCGGGCAGAGCGGCGTGGGCGACATCTTCGGCTGGTTCGTGGACTCCTACGTGCCGCCCGCCTACCACGATGAGGCAGCCGAACTCGGACTCTCCGTCCACGACCTGCTCTCCCGCAAGGCGGCCGAGGCCGCCGTGGGCGAGCACGGCCTGGTGGCCCTGGACTGGCACAGCGGCAACCGCTCGGTGCTGGTGGACCACTCGCTGTCCGGCGTGCTGGTGGGGATGACCCTGGCCACCAGACCCGAGGAGGTCTACCGGGCGCTGGTGGAGGCGACCGCCTTCGGTACCCGCACCATCGTCGAGGCCTTCACCGCCGCCGGGGTTCCGGTCGAGGACCTCACCATCGGCGGCGGGATGGTCCGCAACCCCTTCGTCCTGCAGATCTACGCCGACGTCCTGAACCGGCCGCTGCGCGTGGTGGCCACGGAGCAGAGCTGCGCGGTGGGTTCGGCGATCCACGCCGCGGTCGCCGCCGGGGCCCACCCCGACGTCCACGCCGCCTCCGCGGCGATGGGCCGGGTACGCGAGGGCACCGTCGACCCCGACCCGGAGCGGGCCGCCGCCTACGACCCCCTCTTCGCCATCTACTCCGAACTCCACGACCACTTCGGCCGCGGCGGCAGCGACAGCCTGCGCCGCCTGCGGTCCCTGCGACACGCCGCGTACACCAGCGGCCCCACCACCCCCGAGGGAAAGCGATGACCTCAACCGACCCGCTCCAGCGACAGCTGGCGGACCACCGCGCCGAGGTGGAACGCCTGCGCCAGAAGGTCTGCGAACTGCACGGGGAACTGCCCCGGTGGAACCTGGTCACCTGGACCAGCGGCAACATCTCGGCGCGCGTCCCCGATACCGACCTGATGGTGATCAAACCCAGCGGTGTCTCCTACGACGACATCACCCCGGCGGACATGGTCGTGTGCGACCTGCACGGACGACTGGTCGAAGGACACCACAAACCCTCCAGTGACACCGACGCCCACGCCTACGTCTACCGGGCCCTCCCGGACGTGGGCGGGGTGGTGCACACCCACAGCCCCTACGCCACGGCCTGGGCCGCCCGCGGTGAGGCCGTCCCCTGCGCCGTCACCGCGATGGCCGACGAGTTCGGCGGGGACATCCCGGTGGGCCCGTTCGCGCTCATCGGCGACGACTCCATCGGCAAGGGCATCGTCGCGACCCTGGAGGGCCAACGCTCCCCGGCCGTGCTGATGCGCGGCCACGGTGTGTTCACCGTCGGCGCCACCGCCAGGGCCGCGGTCAAGGCCGCAGTGATGTGCGAGGACGTGGCCCGCACCGTGCACATCGCCCGCCAGGGCGGGCCCGTCGAGCGCCTGCCCCAGGAAGACGTGGACGCCCTCTACCACCGCTACCAGAACGTCTACGGACAGTAAGGACCCCCTGTGTCTCTACCCACGCCGCCCCCGAGCCAGAACCCGGCGGTGCGTTCCAGCCGCCCCCGGATCGGCCTGCTCGGCATCATGCAGCCGCTCTACGACGCCATGATCCCCGGCATCACCGAACACCAGGCCGCCTACGCCCAGCGGCTCGCCGAAGGGCTATCGGAGGTCGCCGAGTGGACCGTGGCCCCGCCGGTGCGGGGTCGGGAGGACGCCGAGAGCGCGATCCGCGACTTCGAGGGCGCCGACCTCGACGGGGTCCTGGTCGTCATGCTCACCTACGGCCCCTCCATCCGCGTCACCCGGGCGCTGACCGGGACCCGGCTGCCCGTGGCGCTGGCCAACACCCAGCCCGACCCCGCGGTGAGCGCGTCCTGGAACATGGACGACATGACCTACAACCAGGGCATCCACGGGGCCCAGGACACCGCCAACGCGCTGGTCCGGGCCGGGGTCGACTTCGACGTCATCACCGGTGACTGGCAGAGCCAGGAGTTCGCCGCGCGGGTGGACCGCTGGGCCCGGGCCGCGCACACCGTCAGTGCCCTGCGGCGGTTGCGCGTGGGCGTGTTCGGCTATCCCATGAACGGCATGGGCGACGCCCGGGTGGACGAGACCGCGTTCCTGCGCAAGCTCGGCCCCGAGGTGCACGTCATCGCCCCCGGCACGCTGCACCGCACCATGGCCGACCTGCCCGAGCAGGCGGTGAGCGACCTGCTGGCGTGGGAGGACGGCGCCTTCGACGTGGACGAGCGGCTGTCCAAGGAGGAGCGCGAGGACCACGCCCGCATGCAGTTGGGCATCGAGCACCTGCTGGAGGAGTCCGGCTGCGGCGCCTACTCCACCCACTTCGACGCCATCGGCGAGGACGGTCGTTTCGCCCGGCTGCCCATGGCCGCCGCCTCCACCCTGATGGCGCAGGGGTACGGGTTCGCCGGTGAGGGCGACGTCCTGGCGGCGTCGATCGTCTACGCGGGCCACCGCCTGGCCGGGGACGGCCACTTCACCGAGATGTACGCGATGGACTTCCCCAGCGACTCCATCCTGATGAGCCACATGGGCGAGGGCAACTGGCGGGTGGCGCGCGAGGACGAGCAGGCCCGCCTGATCAAACGCCCCCTGGGCATCGGCGGCCTGGCCGACCCGCCCACCATCCTGTTCCGCTACCGGCCGGGCCCGGCGACCCTGGCCTCCCTGGTCTCGCTGGGCGGTGAACGCTTCCGGCTGGTGGTGGCCGAGGGCGAGGTGCTGGACTCCCCCGAACTGCCCGCGCTGGAGATGCCCTACGGCCAGTTCCGTCCCTCCTCTGGGGTGCGGGGCTGCATGGACGCCTGGCTGCGCGCGGGCGGCACCCACCACATGGTCATGAACTCCGGCCACATCGCCCAGGACTGGAAGGTCCTGTGCGAGCTGGCCGGGATCGAGTACGCCCCGGTCTGAGCGACCGGCCCCGGCGCCGCACGGCGCCCCCACCCCCCAGAGGGAGGGCCCGTTCCGGGCCCTCCCGCCCCCAGCGCAAGGAGTACACCGTGCGCGACACTTCGCACCACCCATCCCCCCACCACCCTCCGCCCGTACCCGGTGTCGGGCGCAGAACACTGTTCACCGCCGCCCTGACCACGGCCGCGGTCACGGCGGCCGGCTGCGGCGCCTACGACCCCCTGGCAGGTGAGCGCACCCGTCTGCGCCAGTGGAACCTCTTCGGCGGCGGTGACGGTCTGCGCATGCTGCAGATGCACGAGGACTATCAGGCGGAACACCCCGACGTCGACTTCCGCGCCACCACCTTCGAGTGGGGGGCGCCCTTCTACACCAAGGTCGCCATGGGCGCGGCCGGAGGGCGCGGCGCCGACATCGCCACCGTCCACGTCTCCCGGCTGGAGAGCCTGGCCCCGGGCCGCCTCCTGGACCCCATCGATCCGGCGGCCCTGGCCGAGGCCGGGATCGACGAGACCATGTTCCTGCCCAACATCTGGGAGGAGTGCTTCTTCGAGGGGCAGCTCTACGCCATCCCGTTGGACACCCATCTGCTGGTGCAGTTCTACAACCTGGACGTGTGCCGCCAGGTCGGGCTCCTGGACTCCGACGACCGGCTCGTACCGCTCGACGGCAGGGACACCTACGTCGAGGCCCTGCGCGAGATCAAGGCCGCCACCGGCGGTTTCGGGCTGTCCCTCGACACCTGGGGGCCCTGGTCCAACTTCTGGGCTCTGTACCGCCAACAGGACGGTGAGCTCGTCTTCGGCGAGGACGACTTCGAGCTGGACGACGACAAGGCCCTGGCCGCCATGGACTTCCTCTACCGGCTCTCCGAGGAAGGCCTGTCGCCGCGTGTGTCCCAGGGCGCGGACACCTCCGCCAACCTGGCCAACGGCCAGTCGGGGCTGATGATCCACGGCAACTGGGAGATGACCACACTGGACGCCACGGACGTGTCCTTCTCCGTCACCCAGTTCCCCAACGTCTTCGGCAACCACCGGACCCGGGGCGACTCGCACTGCTACGTGTTCCCGCACCAGCGCGACCGCGACCCCGCGAGGACCCGGGCAGCCCTGGAGTACGCGGCGTGGATGCTGCGGAACAGCCTCTCCTGGTCCGAGGGCGCGGGCCACATCCCCGCCTACCTGCCGGTCGCCGAGAGCGAGGAGTACGACCGGCTGCACCCGCAGTCGGAGTACCGCGAGGCCGCCGAGAACGTGCAGTTCGAACCCGAGGCCTGGTTCAGCGGCTCGGCCGGGCGCCTGCAGGACGACGCCACAGGTCCCCTGACGGCGCTGCACCAGGGCACCCAGACACCCGAGGAAGCGCTGCAGCAGCTCAAACGGACCTTCCGCACCATGATCAACGCGCCGGCACCGGTGTAGGAGGCGAACATGTCCGAGCGAACACACACCCCACGCGTTCAGGGGTCCGGCACGGCCGGATCCGGGCTGGTGGACGTGCGCCGCAGGCCCGCCACGTGGACGGGACTCTGGTACGTCCTCCCCTTCCTCGCCTTCTACCTGCTCTTCCTGGTCTGGCCCGCGATCGTGGGCCTGGGCTACACGTTCACCGACCGCAGCCTCGCCGGCGGCCCCGTCTCCTTCGTCGGCTTCGACAACTGGAACGAGACGCTCACCGACCCGGCGCTGTACGAGTCCCTGTGGAACACCCTCGTGTTCACCGTGCTGAGCGTGCCCGTCATGGTGCTGCTCGCCCTGGGGCTGGCCCTGCTCACCGACCACGCCCGACGGCTGGGGTGGTTCCTGCGGCTGTCCTTCTTCGCGCCGTTCGTGCTGCCGGTGGCGGTCATGGCGCTCATGTGGGAGTGGATGTACAACCCCAGCCTGGGGCTGTTCAACGGGATCCTGGGCCAGCTCGGGTTCGAGGGCTCCGAGTGGCTGTTCAGCGAGAACACCGCGATGGTCTCGGTGGTCATCGCCACGGCGTGGTGGCAGGTCGGGTTCAACTACCTGCTGTACCTGGCCGCCATGCAGTCCATCCCCAAGGACGTGTACGAGGCCGCCGCGATCGACGGCGCGGGTGCCTGGCAGCGCATCGGCCGGATCACCCTGCCGCTGCTCGCCCGCACCACGGTGCTGATCACCGTCCTGCAGCTGATCGGCTCGCTCCGCGTGTTCGAGCAGATCTACCTGATGACCGGGGGCGGCCCCAACTTCGCCACCCGCACCGTCATCCAGTACATCTACGACTCCGGGTTCGTCGGGCTGCGCATCGGTCTGGCCTCGTCCATGGCCTACGTGTTCATGGTCCTGATCATCATCGCCTCCGTGGCGCAGTTCCGCCTCTTCTCCCGGAAGGAGGGGTGACATGACCACCACCACCGACCGCCCCGCACCGACCGCCGCCCCCCAACGCCCGGCGGCCGTGCGGCGCGGGCGCCGGCCCAACGCAGGTCGGATCATCCTCTACACGACCGCTTTCCTGGCGGCCCTGCTGTGGCTGGTTCCGCTGCTGTGGTCGTTCGCGACCTCGATCAAACCCGAGGGCGAGACCACGATCACGCCCCCGACCTGGTTCACGGCCAACCCCACCTTCGACGCCTACGCGCAGGTGCTGGGTCGCGGGGACATCATCCGGTGGACGTTCAACTCGTTCGTCACGACCTCGATCGTCACGGTCCTGACCCTCATCGTGTGCGTGCTGGCCGCCTACGGGTTCTCCCGCTTCGACTTCCGCGGCCGCCCGTGGCTGTTCGCACTGATCATCGGCGGCATCCTCATCCCGCCGCAGACCCTGATCGTTCCCCAGTTCATCCTGATGACCCAGCTGGGACTGGTGGACACCTACTGGGGGATCGCCCTGCCGCAGGTGGTCGCGCCCGTGTTCGTGTTCATCCTCAAACGGTTCTTCGACGCCATCCCCCGTGACTACGAGGACGCAGCGAAGATCGACGGCGCCGGTTCCCTGAGGATCCTGTGGAACGTGATGCTGCCGTTGTCCCGGCCCATCCTGACCGCGGTCGGTATCTTCACCTTCATCGGCGCGTGGAACAACTTCCTGTGGCCGTTCCTCGTCACGACCGACCCGGACACGATGACCCTCCCCGTCGGAATGGGCACGGTGATGGGCGGCTACGGGATCCAGTACGCGCAGGTCATGGCCTCCGCGGTACTGGGAGCCCTCCCACTGCTGATCGTCTTCCTGCTGTTCCAGCGGCACATCGTCACCGGTGTCGCCGGAGCAGGCATCAAGGGCTGACCCGCTCCCGACCCCCAGGAGACCCCCGTGAGACACGCACTCCCCTGGACCGTGACGGCACTGGCCGCCGCGACGCTGACGGCCGTGCTGGCCGCCAACCTGGTCGGGCCGCCGCCCGGCTCCCAGGCCACGGCGGCCTCGGCCCAGGACGACTGGGACGTTCCGCCCAACAACCCCGGGCTGCCCCTGTACGGGCACCAGCCCGACCACCTCCACCCCTTCGCGGGCGGGCTGCGGGTCCACGACCCCGGCCTGCACGCGGGCGGTGAGGGCGAGGACTGGTACGTCTTCGGCACCGGCAACCCCGAGATCGGGGACGGCAACATCCAGATCCGCTCCTCCCCGGACGGCTCGTACTGGACGTTCACCGGCACCGTCTGGGACACCAGGCCCGGATGGATCGACGAGGCCGTGCCCGGGGTGGAGACCCTCTGGGCACCCGAGATCCACCACTCCGACGGCACGTACTACCTGTACTACGCCGCCTCCACCTTCGGCTCCAACCGGTCACTGATCGGCCTGGCCACCAACACCACGCTCGACCCCGACGACCCCGCCTACGAGTGGGTCGACGAGGGCATGGTGCTGGAGTCCTTCGAGGGCGACTCCTACAACGCCATCGACCCGGGTATCGCCACCGACGCCCAGGGGCGCCACTGGATGACCTTCGGCTCCTTCTGGAGCGGAATCCACCTGGTCGAACTCGACTGGCCCAGCGGCAAGCCGGTCCAGGGAGCGGAGCCCGTGCACCTGGTCGACCGGACCGAAGCGCCCAACGCCGTCGAGGCGCCCTTCCTGACGGCACACGGGGGCTACCACTACCTGTTCGTCTCCTTCGACCACTGCTGCCGGGTCGACAGCGACTACAAGATCGCCGTCGGCCGCTCCGAGGACATCACCGGCCCCTACCTCGACGCCGACGGCGTCCCGATGCTCGAGGGCGGCGGCACCGTGATCGTCGCCGACGAGGGCACCATCACCGGATCCGGCGGCCAGTCCGTCTCCGGGGGCCTGCTCGCCTACACCTACTACGACACCGACCTGGGCCCGGACTTCGACTTCCGGATGGCCATCAGGGAACTGCACTGGACCGACGACGGATGGCCCTACGTCCGATAGCGACCGCGGGATCAGCCAGGGGCCCGGCTCCACACAGGCCGGACCCTCCCACCAACCGAGGAGACCCATGCTCAACGCCTCACTGCACGTCGACCCCGCCGACCCCGTCGCCCCCGTCCACCGGCGCACCTTCGGCTCCTTCGTCGAGCACATGGGCCGTTGCGTCTACACCGGTATCTACGAGCCCGGCCACCCGGCCGCCGACCCCCACGGCTTCCGGCGCGACGTCGCCGACCTGGTCCGGGAGCTGGGGGTGAGCACCGTCCGCTACCCCGGCGGCAACTTCGTCTCCGGCTACAAGTGGGAGGACGGGGTCGGCCCCCGGGAACAGCGCCCCGTCCGCCGCGACCTGGCCTGGCACAGCATCGAGACCAACCAGTTCGGCCTCGACGAGTTCATGACCTGGTGCCGCGACCTGGGGATCGAACCGATGATGGCGGTCAACCTCGGCACCCGGGGCCTGGCCGAGGCCCTGGACCTGCTGGAGTACTGCAACCACCCCGACGGCACCCACCTGTCCGACCAGCGGGTCGCCAACGGGCACCCCGCCCCCCATGACATCCGCATGTGGTGCCTGGGCAACGAGATGGACGGCCCCTGGCAGATCGGCAACCTGGACGCCCGCTCCTACGGGCGCAAGGCCGCGCAGGTGGCCCGCGCCATGAAGACGGCCGACCGCGACCTGGAACTGGTGGTGTGCGGAAGCTCCGGGTCCTCCATGCCCACCTTCGGAGAGTGGGAGGCCACCGTCCTGGAGGAGACCTACGACAGCGTCGAGTACGTCTCCCTGCACGCCTACTACGAGGAGCACGACGGCGACCTGGGCTCCTTCCTGGCCAGCGCCACCGACATGGACGCCTTCATCGACTCGGTGACCGCCACCGCCGACGCCGTGGGGGCGCGGCTGCGCAATCCCAAGCGCATCCAGCTCTCCTTCGACGAGTGGAACGTGTGGTATCTGAGCCGCCACCAGGCCGAGGCCGCCGTCCAGCCCACCGACGACTGGCGGGTGGCACCGCGCGTCATCGAGGACCAGTACAACGTCGCCGACGCCGTCGTGGTCGGCAACCTGCTGATCAGCCTGCTGCGGCACAGCGACCGGGTCACCGCCGCCAGCCAGGCCCAGCTGGCCAACGTCATCGCCCCGATCATGACCGAGCCCGGCGGCCCCGCCTGGCGGCAGAGCATCTTCCACCCCTTCGCGCTCACCGCGCGCGCGGCCCGCGGCCAGGTGCTGCGCACCCGCCTGAGCACGCCCGAGTACGCGACCGAGCGCCACGGCACCGTTCCCGCGCTGGACGCCGTCGTGACCCACGACGACCAGGACGGAAGCACGTCGCTGTTCGTGGTCAACCGCTCCACCGACCAGCACCTGACCCTGGACGCCGATCTGAGCGCCGTGGCGCCCGGGGCGGTCACCGACGCCCAGACGCTGTCCGACGAGGACCCCTACGCCGCCAACACCATGGACGCCCCCGACCGGGTCGTGCCCCGGCCCGCCAAGGACGTCCGGTTGGCGGACGGTCGGCTCACCGCGGTGCTGCCGCCCGTGTCCTGGTCCGTCATCACCCTCTCCCCCGCCAACGGCTGAACCGGCCCCTTCCAGGAAGAAGACCTCACGATGCCACGTCCACCACACACGGCCCTGACCGCCGCCCTCACCACCGGGGCTCTGCTGCTGACCGCCTGCGGCGGTGTCGGCGACGCCGCCCGCACCGACGGCGAGAACGGCGTCATCGGTATCGCCATGCCCACCCAGTCCTCCGAGCGCTGGATCAACGACGGCGCGAACATGGTCGCCGAGTTCGAGGAGCGCGGCTACGGCACCGACCTGCAGTACGCCGAGGACGTCGTCCAGGACCAGATCTCCCAGATCGAGAACATGATCACCCGGGGCGTGGACGCCCTGGTCATCGCCTCCATCGACGGGGAGGCCCTGGGCGACGTCCTGGACACCGCCGCCGACAGCGGCATCCCGGTGATCGCCTACGACCGCCTCATCATGGGAAGCGAGAACGTCGACTACTACGCCACCTTCGACAACTTCGAGGTCGGCGTCATCCAGGGGCAGTACATCGTCGACTCCCTGGACCTGGAGAACGAGGACGGCCCGTTCAACATCGAGCTGTTCGGCGGAGCCCCCGACGACAACAACGCCTACTTCTTCAACGACGGCGCCATGTCGGTGCTGCAGCCGCACATCGACGACGGCACCCTGGAGGTGCGCAGCGGCCAGACCGAGATGGGGCAGATCGCCACCACCCGCTGGGACGGCTCCGTCGCCCAGTCCCGGATGGACAACCTGCTCAGCGCCAACTACTCCGACGAGGACGTGCACGCGGTCCTGTCGCCCTTCGACGGCATCAGCCTGGGGGTGATCGAGTCCCTGCGGGCGGTGGGCTACGGCACCGACGCCCGCCCCCTGCCGGTGGTCACCGGCCAGGACGCCGACCTGTCCTCGGTGCGGTCGATCATCGCCGGGGAGCAGACCCAGACCGTCTTCAAGGACACCCGCGAGCTGGCCGCGCAGACCGTGGACATGGCCGAGGCGGTGCTGGCCGACGAGGAGGTACCGGTCAACGACACCGACAGCTACGACAACGGGACCAAGGTCGTGCCCTCCTTCCTGCTGGAGCCGGTCTCGGTGGACCTGGAGAACTACCACGAGGTCCTGGTCGAGAGCGGCTACTACGAGGAGTCCGAGCTCGAATGATGAGCGCTGACACCGAACCCGCCGCCCCGGGGCCGCTGCTGCGCATGCGCGGCATCCGCAAGGAGTTCCCCGGGGTGCGGGCCCTGGACGGGGTGTCCCTGGACGTGGCCCACGGCAGCGTGCACGCCCTCATGGGGGAGAACGGGGCGGGCAAGTCCACCCTGATGAAGGTGCTGAGCGGTGTCCACCCGGCCGGTTCCTACACCGGCCTGGTGGAGGTGGACGGCGAGCCCCGCGCGTTCGCCGACGTGGCCGCCAGCGAAAGGGCCGGGATCGCGATCATCCACCAGGAGCTCGCGCTCATCCCACAGCTGTCCATCAGCGAGAACGTGCTGCTGGGCCACGAGGTGACCCGCTTCGGCGTCATCGACTGGGGCGCCACCCACGCCCGTGCCCGGGAACTGCTGCTCCGGGTCGGCCTGGAGGAGAACCCGGCCGCGCCCGTCTCGACGCTGAGCATCGGCGCCCAGCAGATGGTGGAGATCGCCAAGGCACTGGCCAAGGACGTGCGGCTGCTGATCCTGGACGAGCCGACCTCGGCGCTCAACGAAGCCGAGAGCGACCGGCTGCTGGACCTGCTGCTGGAACTGCGCGAACAGGGTGTGGCGTGCGTGCTCATCTCGCACAAGCTCGGCGAGATCATGCGGGTCAGCGACGAGGTCACCATCCTGCGCGACGGCCGGACCGTGGAGACCCTGGCCGTGGAGCGCGACGCCGACGGCCGCCCCTCCGTGGACGAGGACCGCGTCATCCGCGGGATGGTCGGCCGCGACCTGGACCAGCGCTACCCCGACCGCGAGGGGGAGATCGGCCCGGTCCGCTTCCAGGTGCGCGACTGGACGGTGGACCACCCCACCCAGGCGGGGCGGCGCATGGTGCGGGGGGTCGACCTCGACCTGCGCGCCGGCGAGGTCGTGGGACTGGCCGGGCTCATGGGCGCCGGGCGCACCGAGTTCGCGATGAGCCTGTTCGGGCGCTCCTACGGCCGCTACGTCCGGGGGGCCCTGCTGCGCGACGGCGAGGAACTGCGCGTGGGCGACGTCGCCGACGCCATCGCCGCCGGGGTCGCCTACGTGCCCGAGGACCGCAAGTCCCTGGGGCTGGTCCTGGACGACGACATCCGCCACAACACCACGATGGCCGCACTGGGCCGCGTCTGTACCCGGGGTGTGATCGACCCGGGCCTGGAGACGGTGGAGGCCCAGCGCATGAGCGAACGCATGCGGGTGCGCAGCCACGGCGTCAACCAGACGGTGCGCACCCTCAGCGGCGGCAACCAGCAGAAGGTCGTGCTGGGCAAGTGGATGTTCACCCGGCCCGACCTGCTGATCCTGGACGAGCCCACCCGCGGCATCGACGTGGGCGCCAAGTACGAGATCTACCTGATCGTGCGCCGTCTGGCGGCCGAGGGGGCCTGCGTGCTGCTCATCTCCTCGGAGCTGCCGGAGATCCTGGGCATGTGCGACCGCGTCTACGCCATGTGCGAGGGGCGGATCACCGGCCAGGTGCCCCGGGCCGACGCCGACCAGGAGACCCTGATGAGACTCATGACCCGAACCGGGGACCCGACGTGAACGACCTGACCCGAAACCCCTCGCGCTCCCGCCTGCGGGAGCTGCTGCGGGGCAACACCCGCCAGTACGGCATGGCCATCGCCCTGGTCGCCGTCATCATCCTGTTCCAGGTCCTGACCGGCGGGCTGCTGCTCACCCCGCTCAACATCACCAACCTGATCATGCAGAACTCCTACATCCTGATCCTGGCGATCGGGATGATGCTGGTGATCATCACCGGGCACATCGACCTGTCGGTCGGTTCGGTGGTGGCGTTCACCGGTGCGGTGTCGGCGATCATGCTGACCTCCTGGGGCCTGCCGACCGTCGTGGTCGTCCCCCTGGCCCTGCTGCTGGGCGGCCTCATCGGCGCCTGGCAGGGGTTCTGGATCGCCTACGTGGGCGTGCCCGCGTTCATCGTGACCCTGGCCGGGATGCTGATCTTCCGCGGCGCCACCCTGGCGGTGCTGGGCGGGGAGTCCATCGCGCCCCTGCCGCAGTCGCTGCGGGTGATCGCCAGCGGGTTCCTGCCCGGGCAGACCGACGGTCTGCACCTGCCCACCCTGGCCCTGGGTCTGGGCGGGGCCGCGGTGATCGTGTGGATCCAGTGGCGCACGCGGGCCCGCTCCCTGGCACGCGACCTGCCCACGGCCCCGGCGGCGGTGACCGCGGCCGGTTCGGCGCTGGTGGTGGCCGTGATCGTGGCCTTCACCTACACGCTGGCCGGCCACAACGGCCTGCCGCTGGTGGGCGTGCTGCTGGTCGCGCTCATCGCCGGGTACGCGTTCGTGATGCGCTCCACCACGATGGGGCGGCGCGTGTACGCGGTGGGCGGCAGCGAGCGGGCCGCCGCGCTGTCGGGTATCCGCACCAAGCGCACCACGTTCTGGGTGTTCGTGAACATGGGGGTGCTCTCGGCGCTGGCCGGGCTCGTCTTCACCGCCCGGCTCAACGCCGCCACCCCCGGCGCGGGCACCATGTTCGAGCTGGACGCCATCGCGGCGGCCTTCATCGGCGGCGCCTCAGCGGCTGGTGGTGTGGGCAGCGTGATCGGCGCGGTCATCGGCGCCCTGTTCATGGGCGTGCTCAACAACGGCATGTCGCTGATCGGCCTGGGCGTGGACTGGCAGCAGTTCATCAAGGGCCTGGTGCTGCTGCTGGCGGTGGCCTTCGACATCTACAACAAGCGCCGGGTGGGCGGCTCCGCGCCGATCCTGCCGGGCTTGCGGTGGCGGCTGCGGCGAAGCGGGCCCGAGCGGAGCGGAGAACCCGACCGGGTGTCCGGCGGGGCCTGACCGGCCTGAGCCGGTAGGCGCGGCGGTGACCGCGGACCCGCCACCCCAGGCGGGGTCGCGGTCACCGGCGTGCACGACGGCTGCTTCAGGACCGTACGGGTGGCCTCGGCCTGGTTCCGAGCACGCGCCCTGATCCGCCAACGAGGCAGCACGACACCCGCGTCCGCGGTTCACGGCACGCCGAGGAGCGGTCCGGCGTCGGCGCTCCGGGAACCCCTGTGCGGTGCCCATGCGCACAGGGGTTCCCGGCCGCAGCGCCCTCCTGAGGCGCAGCCCCCTTCCGGCTCTGCCCCAGGCGTTTGCGGTATCGGGGACGGACGCCTCTTCCATCGGCGCGGAACCGTGCCCTCACCGCGGGCGGCCACCCTGCTCCGTGGCCGGTGCTGCTTCGGCACGGTCCCCTCGGCCGTTTCCGGGCACCTCGCCGCCGTGGCGCTCCGGAACCGACCGGCCCTACCCCTCGGGCCACCGCCGATGCGTCCCCCGCCCTACCGGAGGACGTACCGCGAGAGAGGCGCCGTCGTCCGTCAACCGTGATCCCGTGGTCGGTGAACCCGAGTGCGTTCTCCGACCGGTGTGCGGGCCGGAGGTCCCCTGGCCTGGAGATCCATGGCCCCGTCCCGTTGCGGGTGAGCGTGCGAAGCGCTCGGGGAACCCGCCCCTTCCCCCCGTAGGTCGGGGACCCGACCGTCCCCGGCTCGGAGCCGGTCACTGGAGGCGGGGACCTGGGCTCGGATGTCGGAGGCTCCCCGGACCCCCGGGTCCGCGTTTCCGGGGGGGGGTGCCTCCCAGGTCCGTGCCTGCCGGGACGGTGTCGCCGGAAGGGTCGTGGCCTCCTGCGAACGTGATCGGGGCGGGGCCCTGCGCACCGTACCGGGAGCGGTTCGGGGTACCGGTCGGATCGGAGCCCTCGGCCGGTACCCGCGGCGCGCTCCGGTCGACCGCCAGTACCGGTGGGTTGTCCTCGACGTCGAAGCGGAGCCAGGCCGTGGTCCCGGACTCGTCGCGTTCCCCGAGGCGCAGGTCGATGTGGGGTTCTCCGTGGTCCACGGCCCACTGGTAGGCCTCGGTCACGTCGAACTCGACACCGCCGCTCACCGGGCAGGCGGCCCGCCCGCCCCTGACCCTTTGCGTGTCGAGCAGGGCGCGGGCCGTCGGCTGATCGTTCCAGGTGGTCCCGCCGTCGAAGGGGTCGACCCGGTGCAGTTCCAGGAAGGAGTCGCTGTGGCAGTCATAGGACCAGGCGACCTCGGTACGCAGCACGGCGGAGTCCACAGCGGCTCCCGGACCCGACTCGACCGGGAACCGGAACAGGGCCCTACGGGTGTAGACGCGGTCCCACACGAGGCGCCCGGTACCCACGCTGGTGATCTCCGCGCCATGGTGGGGGCTGTCGGGAGAGGCCAGGTCGACGTAGGTCCACAGGGAACTCTCGGTCTCGCTCCGACCCTCGCCGAAATGTGCGGGGTCGAGAGTGCCATCGGCGGCAGAAGTGCTATCGGACCCGGTCAGGTTGCGGTCTGCCACATCGGCAGGGAGGATCCCGCCCAGTTCACCGCTCCGCTGCTCGGAGGCGGCCGTGCCACCGGTGGCGGCTGAGGCATCGGCGTCGGCTGCGGCAGGAGCAGCGACCCCCATCGAAAGCACGAGGGTGTAAGCCACACAAGCCGCCGTCGCGCGGGTCAGGGAACGACGCATTACGGGTGGTGCCTGCACATTCTAACTACGACCGAAAAGAAATCCGAGCGGGCATCAATACCCCGCTCCAACCACCAGCAATTTACCCAATTCCCATCGGCGCCCACAAATTCCTCCGGTATAAATGCAGTCCAAAAATATAGTTAGCGCCATCTGAAAAACCGGAACCAGAGAAAGCCGCCCGACCAGGCCGAATGACCCCGGGGCCGCAACCCTCTTTATCCGGCGGCCACCAAATACAGGTTCATATCAAACCGAAACCTGGTAGCCCGAATGGGGATGTCGCGCACCCGCATCGGCACCGCCCACTCATAGATGAGGACAGCCAGAATTCCGAACAGGGGTGCGACCCAGATACCCGCTTTCAAGAAACCTTGGCTGGACGGGGACGGGCGACTCGAAGGACAGGCCTTCCCGTGAAGACTCCTCCAGGCGAGCGCCCCGGGACCCGATACGGGGTGTGGTCTGCGAGAGCGGCTCAGACCTGACTCACGAAGCAGGGAATCGGGGCGATGCGACCTACGGCACCGCCCCGAGACGAGAAGTGTGGCCTCAGGTGGCCAGGCTCAACCAGGTGCGCACCGCGGCGGCCAGATCATCGAACTCCCCCGACGCTTGCACCACCGAGGAGTGCTCCCTGCTGAGGCGAGCCCGCTCCGCGTCGTGGAACAGGTAGGGGCGCACCCCGCGCACCCCGTCGTCGTCCACGCACCACCCCTGCTCCGAGGGGTGGGGCTGTCGGGGTCGCGGCACTCGCACCGGCCCCGGTTCAGGTTGGGGTTCGCCCTCCCGAGCGGCGAGTTCGGCCACCGTCCTGCTCCGCGTCACGGCAGAGGAGGCGGTCAGGGCTTTGGGGGTCGCGCGGCGTTCCAGCACCGCCCGGCCTTCGCCCCTGGGACGGTCGATGCTGCGGCGCGTTGCGACTTCGAGCGGGCTGCACAGCACGGCGGCCAGGACCGCGCCGAACAGCCACCGCACGCGCTGTCCCCAGCCCCGTACGGGTTTGCGGTGCCTACCAGTAGGCTTCTCCACGGATCTCCTCCTGCTCATTCAGGTGGGGATTTCAGCCCCGGCCCGGTGTTCGCCGCACCGCGTCGGGGCGCCTCCACTTCTGGGTCCTTCTTCGTTGCTCGGCATGGGCGGGTGTCTGTGGCCCCGAGGTTTCATGCCGCCCGGGGCTGCGCTTCCCAGCCACGCCGCACAGGGCCCACGGCCCTGGATCCCCCGCTGGACACGCCGTTCCCGCGAGGGGTGGTCGATGTTCGCTTGGGTGAGCGAGCTGCTTCAACCCCTGTCGGCCACAATCCGATCGCGGGGATTCACGCGGCAATCCGGGTTCGCCCGGATCGGTCGAAAGCGGCCCGAACCATCAACCCGCCGTCGGGCTCGCGGGTGAAGTCCCAGTACAGGGCCATCGCGTCCACCAGGGCCAGGCCGTATCCGCCCTCGACGAGCAACCCGTCAGCCCCGCACAGCCCCTCCACCGGGCGTGCCTCGGGCACGGTCGCCTCCGCCTCGGGGCGGGGCCCGTCGTCGGTGACACGGAGCAGGAACAGTCGCCGTCGCCGCTCGATCTCGATACACGCACCCGCCCACCGGGCAGCCCCGAAGCGCTGTGATTCAACGCGTTGGTGTGCAGCTCGGAGAGCGAGACCAGGAGCGGGTCAGCGCTGGCGGGGGTGGTGCGGGCCACGTGGGTGGCCCAGCTACGGGCGGCCTTGAGGTGCCAGAGCTGGTGCCCGCACTCCAGAGAAGCCTGCTCGGGGTCTGTGCAGCGGATCCGCCGGGGCAGGTCGAGGGGCGGCCGGGTGGGAGTCATGGAATCCACCGGTTCCTTTCGTTGTCGCGCTGGTGGCTGCGGGCCCGCGACAGCAAGGGTGTGGCCTGGGGCAATGGCATGTGAAGGCTGCTCGGAGAGCTCACGAATCTTCCACAGGCGCTTGGAATTCTCTGGAATCCCCCACAGGGCGTCGCCCCTTGTGTTCCTATGGCTACATGCACACGGACGAACGGGATCTGAAGGCATTCGGGCGGGAGCTACGCAGGCTTCGAGTAGAAGCAGAGCTGACCCAGCAGGCCCTGGCACGAAGGATCAGCCAGCGAGGCACGACCATCAGCGATTCACACCTGTCCGACGTCGAGAACGGCCGAGCCATGGCGCGCCCCTGGTTGAGGAAGTTCCTGGACGAAGTCCTTGAAAGCGACGGCAGGCTGGACAAGCTCTGGGAGGAGCTCACGGGCTCCGGACGCCAGGTGTGGCTGCACGAAGTCACCAAACGAACCCACGATGCCGACGCCCTGTTCGAGTACCAGCCTCTGGTGTTCCCGGTTTATCTCCAGACACAGGAGTACTCGTACGCGCTCATCCGATATGGAGCACCGTGGCTTTCCCAGGAGCAGGTCCTCGCCCTGGCCAAGGAGAGGAACGACCGGGCGAAGCGTATGGCAGAGGCCACGTCTCCGGTGATCTGGCTGATCATCGACCAAAGCGTGCTCTGGCGACGCTACGGCTCCCCGCAGGTACAAAAAGAGCAGTTGGCGTATGTAGCCCATCAGATCGAGCGTGAACGGGTCACCGTGCAGATGCTTCCGATCCGGGCACCACGGCACGCGGGGACGTCGGGGCCCAGGCGGATCATCACCACAGCAGAAGAACCCGAGGTGGTGTACATGGAATCCGCTGAGGAGGGCCGCATCATCTCCGGCTCAGCGGACATCAACCGGAGCCGTATGGTGTTCACTGCTCTACAGGGAGCCGCCAGGGACCCACAGGAAACACTGCAGGCCATCTACGACGAGATGAAGGCGATTGACAATGAGTGACTGGCACAAGAGCAGCTACAGCGGCGGAACCAACGAGTGCGTCGAATCCCGGGAGCACGAGACCGGAGCCGACGTGCGAGACACCCAGAACAGAGAGCTGGGCCACCTGACCTTCACCCGCACGGAGTGGAACGCTTTCGTCGAGGCCACTCTCCACAGCCACCGGTAATCCGTTACGCGACGGCCTCGCCGCTCTCCAGATAGAGCGTGGTCTCTTCACGACGTGCACGATCCCCTTGAGTAATCCTTCGAGCGAGCCGGGGGATCGTTGCCATCCCAACCTCGGCCACCTCATGGAACCCTTATCCCGCCAACTCGTCTTGGTCGAGGACGATCCGGTCCAGCCAGTACTGGTCGAGCAGTCCGCCGTCAAAGACGAACAACTGTTTACCCCCTCCGATGGCGTGAGTGCCCAGTCCACGACCAGCAACCGCCCGATCGGCGGAGCGACCCCCAAATCTTCCTTCACCTCACGCGCCACGGCCCGAGTCGGGACCTCCCCGTGCTCCATGTACCCGCCAGGGATCTCCAGGTAGTCCTTGTAGGCCGGAACCACCATCCTCACCCTAAGAATTATCAAGTTCAGGCAAACTCCTGCGTTATGTAGAAACCCATAGGAATTTTTCCTTCAACTACTTTCCAAACAGGGGATCGCTGCACCAGGCCGAGCCATTCATCGAAAACAATCCCATCCCCGCGGAACCACCAGGAACTGTGACTTTTAAGCGACCGAAGGTCGGCATCGGAAAGGTACCGATACTCAAATTCAACCTACAAGTAGCCTTCATGCTCCACCTCTGCGCCAACCAGTTCCATCTGACGCACAAAACCCAACGTGAACGTAGACTCAGAAAACCAGTTCACTTCGCAATATTGAAAAAGGAATCCATCTGAGTCAGGACCAGACGGGACATTAAACTCAATCTGAGCGAAATCACGAATAGCTGCCACCGCATCCTGCACAGATGATATCCATCCATCCGATCTCGGCTGATCAATAATGTCTTTCGCCATGCTTAATGCAGAGCCGATTGGCTGCTTCATTATTCATCTCGCCCTGCCACTTTAAGAAGCTTCCTGCCTTGCTATAGCACGAATTCACACACCGCTCGTAGGACGAACCAGAAGCTAGCGGATCGGACGTGTTTGAGTATAGCGCACCCGCCCAAGTAAACCCCGGGAGTTAAACCTGGTCGAGGCGCTTCAGTCACGAATAAAGAACCATCTGGAAAACCGTACGTTCAGCTTTGAGGATCCGGAGAATTCGCTGCGGTTACATCTGCCCCCGACCCAGCGGCGCCCGGGGCTGCCTCTCGGTCCCACCTGATTTATGACTGAACTGAATCCTGGCCTATCTAACCGAAATTCTTCTCGAAGAGGAGCAGAAGAACTGATCAGCTTTGACGCACCCCACCCACAAGGGAGACCGCTTCAGAGCCAGCCCAAGTCATTAGTCCGTGTGAAAATCAGATGAACTCAGCAAGAGAATTCCAGACAAAGTGAAACCCGAAACCTCCTCAATATAAGGTCTTTCCTCCTCCCTGGCCGCACAGAATGTAACATGGCCGGTAATAATCGATTCATCATAGAGAGCCGGGGAGATTGATACATAGGCGACAGCTGGCGGAGATCCGGGAATCTCGCCCAGATCAAGGAGGGCCCTCCGAGCAAAGGAATACGCCCGCCGAAACAATGACTCAGCCAGGAACTCCCCTTCCTCGATATCAAAATCAGGAATCGACCTACCATTAACTGCGGCTTCATAGCCAGTAACATCAGAGAATTTCGAAACAATACCCGAGTAGTCCTCACGAAAACGCTGGAGCACCCAGGCACCATTAGCCTCTGCACACCAACCAGCATCCAGAACTTCCTTGTGAAACTCGGTCATATCACCATCAGAAATCGAGTCAACGATACTCATGTCAACCATCTCACTGAGAAGTGAGTTGTAAATCATCCGCACTCGCCACCCCAAAACAAA
The DNA here is from genome assembly GCF_014201115.1 of Nocardiopsis metallicus. GTDB lineage: Bacteria > Actinomycetota > Actinomycetes > Streptosporangiales > Streptosporangiaceae > Nocardiopsis > Nocardiopsis metallicus. The sequence goes on along the minus strand of NZ_JACHDO010000001.1, from coordinate 1,217,843 downwards.
CATGACATGATTAGACCCCACCCAAATTTCACCAAAAATGACTGCACCCACCCCACCCTCTTCATGGAGCCATATCAACCACCCCTTTCCCAAAGCCCAGGAATATCCCTTCGCATGTTATCGAAAGCCACACTGAGGCCTTCCCAAAGCAACGTGACCCGGAAAACCGGTTCAAGTTCATGAAAGAGACATAAGTAGACACCGGGGAATCACCCCACACAGACGCAAGGCCCCTGTTAGGACGGTTCTCACCACAAGATCGGTCGTAGAGTTCCTCGCTCGGCTCCTGGAGGTTTATTCATAAGCCTCGAAGTATCGAGTGAAGAAGTACAGACCGATGATCACGGACAGGGCCTCACTGAACTTGGCCAGCGGAGCGCGGTAGCGGGTCTGGAGCATGCGCCAGTTCTTCAGGTGGGCGACAGCTCTTTCCACCGCGGCTCGAAGCTGTTGACCCGGATTCGTCAGGGGTCTGATCGCGTCTTCTGATCCGGCACTTCGCCCATGGTGTCCCTGGTCCGGGCAGGAACGAGCCCTCGCGTGACGCCGCGGTGCGCGCCGGGCTCCACGAACCCCGGAACTGCGTGCTCCCTCCTTCCTGCTGCTCGTCGGATCAGGTCCCGATCCTCAGGTGAGGGTCGGCAGAGCGGTCAACCGCTGCCAGCAGGTAGTGAACGCCTCCGCCCAGGGCCAGGACCGTTCGATACGCAGGAAGCGGCGGCGGGCGTGGCGGGCCAGACGGGCGGGCAGGTGGTAGATCCGAAACCGCATGCTCTCAGGCTCGGCATCCGCGAGGTCCTCCGCATCGTGCAGGGTGAGCAACCGCAGCCAGGCGTCCAGATCCGCGGCCAGGTTGGCCGCGAGCACCCACGCCTGGTTGACCTGCCAGGACGATGACGGCAACAACGCGAGCCCCATCGCCTTGTTCGTGCGCACCCGATCCTCGACCTCGGCGTGGTCTCGGTGCAGCGCGTCCAGAAACTGGGCCTGGTGGGAGCCCGGCACCCGATGCATCCGCTTGATGTTGGTCGCGCAGATGGCGTAGCGCCAACCGGTCTTCCTCTCCATGGCGGTGAGCTTGGCGGTGTGGCGGCGGGAGGGGCGTACCCGGCGGACGATGAGCCGCATCCCCTTGGGCCAGCCTTCGCGGGTGTTGAGCCCGGTCAGTTCGGCGACCTCATAGCCCTCTTGGAGGTCGCCTTTCTGGTCCACGGCGCTCTCCCACGCGCTCTCGGGGATCTTCGCGATCGCCTCCTCGTCCGCGGTGGTGATCTTCCACCCGACGGTGAAGCGCACCGTCCTGCGGCTGGTGTTCAGCTTCTCCAGGTACTCGAGGAGGTCGTGGGTGGCGCCGGCTCCGTCGATACGGACGAGGATCTTGGCCCGGGAAGAGCCGGGGACCTGATCCAGGGCCCAGGTGAGCACGTTGATGTGGTCGCTCGCGGTGTTGGCTCCGGCGTTGCCGGGGCGCAGCAGCATGGCCAGGCACTCGCCGGTGTTGGCGCACCAGGCGGCCAGGGGGTGGAACCCGAAACTGGACTTGAAGGTGGGTGCGGCCCCTTCCTTGTTGGAGGTGGTGGTGATGATCGTGGCGTCGGCGTCCAGCACGATCCATCCCTTCAGGGGTTTGCCCGCGACCTTCACTTGGGGGAACCCGCCGGGGCGCAGGTGCAGCAGCGTCCACACGTGGCGGCGGATCTGCCGCCGGGCCTTGGCGATCGCCGCCAGGGCCCTCTCGTCGAGGACGTTCAGGGCGCGGCGCAGGGTGGAGTCGGAAGTGGGTGGGCCGAACACGGGCCGGTGGTGCAGGCCCAGGCGTTCGGCTTCGGAGAGGTTGCGGGCGCCGAGCACGATGGCGATGACCAGGTGGACCAGGGTGGTGGCCCGGTCCCGCCAGCCGTTGGCGGTGCTGGTGGGCAAGGCTGTGGCGAGGGCCCGGGTGAGGCCGGTGCGGTCGGCGAGCTGGCGGAGCAGGACGGCTCCGGCATGCCCGACGAGGTTGGTGCTGTTGGCGGTCACGGACAGGCGGTGGTCCCAGGTAGGCTCGTGCACCAGAAAGGTGCTCCTGATTCTGCTGTGATGTTTCCTAGACAGTCACATCTTTGCAGGTAGGGGCACCTTTCGTGCTGTCAGGGGTCGGTCCTCCCAATTCCGCTGAATAGCCGGGGTTGATCACGGTGTTGTTGGCCTCCTGCTCCGGGGAGAGATCTCCGCCCGGAGGTTTCCTGGCCGGTGAGATGTCCACGTGGGCTTGGTAGCCCTTGTCACCCAGGGTGCTGTCCAGGTCGGCGATGAGATCGGCCAGACCGCTGGCGGTCAGGGCGTGGGCGTCATGGCGTGATCCGGGCACGGGCACGGGACCGATTGCGGCGATGTCGCCTGCGGGTGTGCAGGCGATCTGGAGGTTGAAGCCGGTGGTCTGGTGTTTTCCTGAGTACATGCCTTCGGCGTGCTTCCAGTCCCAGGTGGGGGCGAGGGTGCCATCGACCAGGACGGTCGATCCTCCTACGGTTTCGGTGGGGTCCAGGACGAAGGCGGCGAGTTCGGTGGCGATGAGTGGGCGGAGCAGATCCCATCGGCGGCTGACGGTGGGTTGGGAGACGTTGAAGAGGGCTCCGGCCAGGTCTTGGGTGAGGTTGTGGCGGTGCAGGGCCGTGACCAGGGCGACGGAGGCGTGCAGGCCGATCGCGGCAGGTCTACCGCCGGGCCGGGCGAGAGGGCCGAGTTTGTGGTGGATACGGGCGGTGAGCTCGGTGAGTTGTTCGGGTGAGAGTCCGGTTATACGCTGCAGGTCCAACGGCTTCTTCGCGGGTCTGGTTTTGGTTTGGTAACCCCCAGATTTCAGCGGAGGAGCCGTTGCTGTGTCTTGGTAACGCGGAAACTCAGCACGTCTGCATGGTGGGTCATTTCATCGGATGATCGGACTTCATCTCATCATGGAGCTTGTGAATAAGCCTCCTGGTCGCGCACTGCCGAGCCGTCGGCACCCCGAAGGGTCCCAAGTCCTGACCCCATTCCTGCAAACGGCCTTCGCCCTACGCTGGTTCCGGGAAGCCGGATGCGCGTACCGCCTAGCATGCGATACGCGCATCTCTCAGGCCACCGGCTACCGCCACTTGCACGAAACCATCGATGTCCTGGCCGATCATGCCCCGACCCGCACCACGTCCTCCAACACTGCCAGGCCCAAGGCATGGGCCACCTGATCCTGGGCTCTACACTGGCGTTCTCGGCCTCCAGCTTCAACCGGCCCGCGATCTGGCGGGGTGTGCGGCCCCGGCCCAGGTCGGCCAGGACCCGCTCACGGACGATCGCATCGGTGTCGATGCGGCGCTGCTGGGGACGGGACCGGCGGGTCCTGGCGCGCTGGTGGGCGGTGGTGGCCCGGTAGCCGCGCTTGCTGGTGTTGCGGTCGATCTCCCGGCTGACCACGGACGGGTTCCGGTCCAGAGCACGGGCGATGGAGCGTACGCCCTCACCCCGTGTGTGTGCGAGCGCGATCTCCTCGCGATCCTCCAAAGTGAGCGTCCGTCGTGTCCCCATCGGCAACCCTTCTGACCTGCGGTGTTGCTACGACGGTATGACACCACCCACGGGCGTTCACCTCGTGCTGGCATCGGTTGGGGGAGCTGCCCGCGTTCAGATGAGGCGGGCCTGCCCCGACGAGCAGCAGGAGGGAGGAAGAGGACGGTGGAACCCGGCGCGGCCCGCAGCGACACGCGAAGGTCTCGCCCCCGCATCGCGGGGGCGAACCGGGGGGAACCCAACCGCTCCTCAGCCCATCCCCACCACTGAAGAATCGAGGCTGACTGCAGTCAAGATCCCGAGAGACCCCGCCGGATTCAAGAACTACCAGCGAAGCTTCTGCTTTTTTAAACTGACAATTCCTGCTGAGCCTCGGCATAAGAATTATCCGGGACAAGCTCGGACATCTTCTGAAAGAAGGCCATCCCAGCATCTTTGATAGCCTTCAGAAAATCCACAGATGAAACATCTACCATCTTCGTTTCCTTGCCAATCTTGGCGGCCACCAAGGTACGAGACCCTACAACCCGAAAAGCGAGCTTGATCGGCTGATCAGGGAAATATATCTCTGCGTAACCCAACGACTGCATTTTCGCCACCATCTCGGCAATGTAACACCAGAGCTGGTCAACGTAGTCCCACTCTTCAAAGCCGATGATTTCTAATCCATCAACGGACATCCGGATGGCACCTTCAATATAGTCAAGGTCGGGCGGCGGGACACGGCAGGCTTCCAACCGCACGAACCCACCGTCCGCACCCTTCAGGAACGTCTCAATCTCAACCACGTTTCAGGCCCCTAGATGGTGACTATTCCGGATAGAACTGACCCACTCGACCTCTGTTCATGCCGAGTACATAATCGATGCCTTTAACATTACCGCGAATCTGGTACATGCCCTGACTTCCTCGCTGAACCAGCGTATCGCGGTTCTGCCGCATGACTTGACCGATAGCACCTTGGACGTCGCCAACACTCATTCTCGAATCGAAGAAGGACTGCGTCTTCTTTACCGAGCCATCCCAATAATTCGGGTGATGACGAGTGAGGATGTGCTCCATTCCCTTCTTATCAAGCAAGAAGGACTGATTCCCGAACTGGAATCGCTGACTGCCCCAATCCCGGAGGGCAGGAAGACATCCTCCACTGTTATGAACCAGAACCGAAGTCTGCCCAGCGAGTACATAGTACGTGTGGATGCCCTGGATGGTGAGGTTGTGGACCGTGGCAGGCTGTACCCAGGCATGGAGCCCGGTGACCTGGACCAGAGTGCCCTCGGAGGAGAGCAACCACATCCCCGGCACCAGATCGATGGCATCGATCCAGGCATCCAGTTCCGGGGACCAGAAGGGGTGCTCGTCCGTGGCGATGATGACATCGCCCAACACCATCGGCCCCGGACGAGCGCCCGTCTCCTCGAACTCACCCTGTTCCAGGCCCGCGAGCTCGACCTGGGTGGTGGTGTCCACGGTGATCTCGACCAGGGTCTTGACCCCCGACCCCACGATGGTCGCCAAAACCTCGCGCGGGCCCTCCACCCCCGTTTCGGGGTCGGTGGCCAACACCTGCTCACCGACCTGAACCTCTTCGATGGGTCTGGTACTGCCGTCGGCCATCACCACCAACGTGCCCGCAGCGAAACTGTTACAGCGACTGCTCCCACCACGACGGAACTTATTGAACAGACCCGAAAGCTTGTCGCCGTTACGTAGAGCCCGCAGGCCGGTACCCGCGGGGATGGGACCGGTCGCCGCCTCCACAGCGATATCGACGGTCGCCTCGCCAGCCTTGAACGCACCAGAGTTGGAGTTGATCCCCACACTCGCCAACTGCTGGTCCCAGGTCATTCCACGACCGGTTTTACGCACCGCGTAATCACCCAGGACACGCGCCGGACTCCAGGTCAAGACACTGCCCACACCAGCGATGAAGTTGCGCGGACGCTGGGGAACCCGGCGCACCGTCCGATTCACGAAGCTGTGCGTGCGCCGAGCCCGGGAGACCACCGTGCGCCGCACCGTGGAGCGGATGTTGCGTACTCGCGAGGAGTTCCACACCCGTCGCACCGAAGTACGGGCACGGTTCTTCACTCGACTGGCAGTACGGCGAACTTTGTTCCAGGTTTTGCGCAGGAACAGCCCGTCGGGGTCGGTGAAGCTGACCGGGTTGCTGTTGGCGTAGGCGTACCCGTGCATCTGCTGCGGGTCGGCCACGTCCATGACCGGGTCGGCCGAGATGAACCGGCCCAGCGCCGCGTCATAGGCGCGAGCCCCGATCTGGGTCAGGCCGGTGGAGGCGTCGATCGTGCCGCCGACGAACCCGTGCTCGCTGGGCCAGGCCCCCGCGCCGACGCTGCGGTCGGCTCCAAAAGCGGTGAAGCGGCGCTGGGTGATCTCCCCGCCCTCAGCTGCCACGGCCAGCTGTCCGGTGCCGTGGTGGTCGGCGAAGACCCAGGTGACGTTGTTGTCCGCGTCTCGGACCGCGATGGTCTCGCCGTGGTGCTCATAGAAGCGCAGCGCCCGGGTGACCAGGGTGGTGCGTTCGTGGTGGATCTCCATGCCGGGCAGGTAGAGGGTGGAGGTGGTGGCGTCGCGGCGGATGAGTCGGTCGCCGTTGGCATCGTAGGTGTAGGTGCTCACCCCGGTGGAGGCATCTTCGACGCGGACCAAGAGCCCTTCAGCGTCCCATTCCAGGCCCTGTTCGTGGGCGGGAGTGGTGCGCGAGACCATGTTGCCGGCCTCGTCGTAGCCGTAGTGCTCCAACCGCTCACCTGCGGGACCGCTCTCGTGGACCTGGGTGAGGGTGTGGGGCTGGTCCTGGCCCGCATTGGGGTGGGTGTAGGTGCGTTCGGTGGCACCGCCGATGCCGCCGTGCTGGGTTTCGGTGACACGATTGCCGACGGCGTCGTAGGTGTAAGAGTGCCAGTAGGGGGCGGGGCCTCCCAGGTCCTCCACCTGCGGGGCCGCCTGACAGGCCCCGGCGCCGGTGGCGTCGGGGGTCCAGGCCTCGGTGAGCTGGCGCATGTGGTCGTAGGCGAAGCACTGCACGTCGGCGGGGCGTTCGCTGTCGCTGGGCTCGTCGCGCAGGGACAGGATGTTGCCTGCGTCGTCGTAAGCGAAGTGCAGGTGTTGCAGGGAACCGGTGCCGAACCGGGGGGTGACCCAGCTTTCGTTGAGGCGGTTGGTGGCCTGGTTATAGTCCCACGCCTGCCAGTAGCGGTTGGCGCTGTTGGAGGTACGCGCCAGGATCCGCATGACGAGGTTGCCGACCTTGGAGTACTCAGCCGCGGTGACGTAGGCACCGTCACCGGCCACAGCGGTTACCCTGCCCAGGTTGTCGTAGGTGTAGCTGATGTTCTCCTGCGAGAGCCCGCCCGCGGCAGGGGAGACGTGGCTGCGGATGCTGCCGTCGGGGTTGAAGCGGGTGATGAACCGATAGGTGCCGCCCAGTCCGGTTTCTTCCTGGGGGATGGTGACGGTGGTGGCCATCGCCCGGTACAGGTCGTCGTAGGACAGGACCTGGTTGCTGTAGGCCAGGTCACCGTCGTGACGGGTGGTGGAGGTCAGCTGCCCCTTGGCCAGTGTGTCGTAGACCCACTCGATGCGCAGCGGGCCGTCGGTGGAATCCTCATGCAGGGCGACTTTGCGGCCGAGCGCGTCGTAGACGTGTGCCAGGGTCTGACCGCGTGCGTCGGTGCTGGAGGTCACCTGGTCCAGCGCGTCGTAGGTGTAGGTGGTGGTGCCGGTGTCGGGGTCGGTGCTGGCCGTGCGGCGCCCGTTGATGTCGTAGGTGTAGCGCCACTCGTTGCCCGCGGTGTCGGTGACGGTCTCCAGTTCGTCGCTGGAGGTGTAGGTGTAGTGGATGGCGTCATAGTCACCCGTGGGTTGGCGTCCGTGGTGGTGACGTAGTTCGACGGTGTTGCCGCGCAGATCAGTGATGGTGGTGGTGCCGGTGCCGCCTTCCGGCGGGGTCATCCGGGTCTGTTCGCCCGCGTATTCGGTGGTGGTGCGGTACTGCTCCTGGCCCCGTGACATCTGGATCTGGTGGAGGGGGCGTTCGGCCCCGTCATGGACGGCGAGGGTGTAGCGGGGGATCTCATCGGTGTTGTTGACGACGAAGAGGGTGCCGCTGGGAGCGTCCTCGTTGGGGTAGGCGGCTCGGGTCTGGACCTGGAGTCCGCGGGTGTCGTGCAGGATGTCGCTGATCAGGCGCCCGCCCCCGGAGGTCGGGGTCTGGGTCTGGCGTACGCGTAGCCAGCCGTCGTGGATCTGGTAGCTGGTGACGTAGTCGCCGTGGGGGTTGAGCGCGCTGCTGGTGACGTAGGTAGGGGCATCCTTGGACAGGTGGTAGCCGAATCTCATACTCGGCGTGAGCCGGGCTTTGGGCCGGTCGGCGAGCCAGACCTCGGTGAGACGCCCCAGAGGGTCGTAGGCCAGGTCGGTGCGTTTGCCGTTGGAGTCGATCTCGGCGATGGTGAGTGAACGTGCGGGGTCGAGCTCGATCGTGCTGGTGTGGCCGAGCGGGTTGGTGGTGGTGATCTTGGTGGTGTTACCGCCCAAGGTGTGGTCGGTGTACTGCGTGGTGGTGGTGTTGCCTTCGGCGTCGGTCTGGGTGAGCTGGCGCCCGTACCGGTCGAAGGTCGAGTTTTCGGTGACCTGGTAGCGGGGGGTGGAGCCGTCGTAGCCGACCAGTCGTTCGGAGGAGGTCTGCACGCCGTGGGTGGGGGTGGCTCCGAAGGCTTTGCCGTCGTAGTGGGTGCGGATGTCGCCGATCACGTCCTTGGGACGGTCGGGGGTCGCGTCACACCCCACGGACACCAGTTCTTCCCGGGAAGCCAGTTCCAGTAGGTGTTTGGCGGTGTTGCGGGTGTAGGTGGTGCGTGCGCACACCTCGTCCCCGCTCACCGAGACGTCACCGCGGTCGAAGACCTCGATAGGTAGGCCGTAGTCGTCATAGGTGGTGTCGACGCGGTGCTGGCGCCAACCGCCCTCGGCCAGGGGGGCGTAGCTGCGGACCGAGGCCGTGTCGACCATGTGGGCTTCCACGGTGCCCCAGGAGTAGGTGCGTGAGCCGGTCTTACGGCTCCAGGGCAGGCTGATCTCCTTCTCCACCACCTCCCCGCCGGGCCCGTTACGGGTCAGTGTCTCCAGGGTCTGGCCGTTGTAGCGGTCGTGGTCGGTGTGCTCACCGCCCTCGGTGTCGGTGACCTTCACGCTTCGAGTACCGCTGGGCAGGTGGTCGCCGTGCATACCGCGGAAGAAGCGGTGCTCCTCCTCGGACTGGGTCTCGTCGGCGAGTCCGCTCCGGACGCGGACCACCTCGTAGCCGCGCCACTGGGACCAGGTGCGCTTGTCGTCCTTGGTGAACCCGTCGGCGTCCATGTACCGCCAGGCACCGCCGCCCCGGTAGTCGTAGGTGGTGACCACGTCCGGTTGGTCGGTGACCAGGTCGACTTCCGCCACCTGGGTGACGACGTACTTGTGGAACCAGTCGGTGATGTCGTCGTCACCGCGCCCGCTGGGCACCCACCGGACGGGATAGCAGCGCTTGGTGTTGGTGTGCGGGGTAGGGGTGGATCCGGCGATGCAGTCCGGGTCGGAGTAGGAGACGTCGAGCTGGCCGCCGGTCTCGGTGTAGACGGCGGTGATCCGCCACTTGTTGAGCGGTGCCACACCGTCGCTGGTGGAGTCCACACGGTTGGGCATGGGCGTACCCGCGAAGGTCAGCGAGGGGTTGGCCAGGGTGCCGCCCACGTGGCCGGTGTGGGTGATGGAGTCCAACCACAGGGTGGGGTCGGTTCCGTCACCGGGCGCGGGGAAGAGGTGTTCGAACTTCCAGGAGTCGACGGTGGAGTAGGACGAACCGTCGTGGATCTGGGTGGCGACCCTGTCCAACCGTTTGGTGGTGAAGAAGGTCGGTGAGAGTTTGTCGGTGCACTTGGCCCCGGCCTTGCAGTCCTGGTCCAGCGGTACGTCGGGCCAGTGCTTGGCGTTGGTCTTCTCCCGCTTTTCGGGTGCGCAGTCGAAGGAATCGGTGGCCAGGCAGCGCTCGGCGACGGTGAAGTTCACCCGGGCCGGGGCGGTGGCGAACACGTCGTCGCTGTTCAGCCCGTACTCGATACGGCGCAGGTACCCGCCGCGGTCGTAGGGGGTGGCGTCGTCGGCCTTCATGTTGCGGCCGTAGTGGTTCTTCTCCTTGGTGTAGTGCAGGGTCATGACGTTGCCCTGCACGTCGACGACGTAGTCGAGGTTCCACCGCCATGCCTGCTGGCACCAGGAGTCAGCGAAGGAGGACTTGTGGCAGGGCTCCCCGGAGTTGTTGCCGTAGACCGGCATGGTCCAGGCCGAGTTCGTCTCGGGTTTTCCCGAGGACCAGCCGGGCAGGCGGTTGCGGCCGAAGAAGTACTGGGTGCCGTCGGTGGTGGTGAGCTTCCAGTACTCACCGTCGTTGTCGCCGTTGGTGGCACCGGTCAGGCGTTCGACCTTGGAACCGTCGTCGCCGCGCATTCTCCAGGTGCCGTCGGAGTCGAAGAGGAGTTCACTGGACATGCCGTTCAGGGACAGGGTGGCGTTGTGTCGTTTCCAGCACATGTCCCCGGTCTTGTTCGGGTCCTTCTGCCCGTCCTCGGCACAGGGGATGTAGGTGCGCTCGATGAAACCGGGGTGGTAGTCGAAGCCCTCACCGATCCAGGAGGCCTGGTTGTTGGTGGAGGCGGTACGGCCGTCCACGGAGCCAGAGGAATAGGACAGGGCGATGTCGGGTGCCAGGTCGGCGGCCACGTCCGGGATCTCCAGCGGGTAGGTCCAGGAGAAGTCACCGGTCTGCAGGCTCACGTCCCAGGAGGCCGAGGGTGACAGGTCGCTGGCCTGGTAGTCGCCGTTCCCGCCGTTGCCGCCGCCCCCTCCGGATGCGGCCATGAGCATCACCCCGGAGGTGGTGGCCGGAGCGATGACGCTCAGAGTCTTGGTCGCCGGGTCGTTGACCGACCCCAGGTCATAGGCCCGGGTGCACTCCTCTTCCTGGTCGGTGTCGCAGTCGGCCAGGGCCACAAGGCGGAGCCGGGATCCGTAGTCACCGCCGAAGGCGGAGTCGAATTCGGAGTAGTCCAGCACGACCTCGACCGGGCCGGGCGCTTGGATGCCGTCGGTGCGGGTCACCTCGAGCAGGAGTCCGTCCACCCCCGTTTCGGCGGCCTCTTCCTTGCTGAGGAGCTCGACCCGCGCTGACTCCACTGGCTGGGGGACCTCGTCTTCGACGGGTTCAGCGTCAGCGGTCTCGTCCTCGGCCGCCTCTCCCCCGTCCCCCTCGTCGCTCTCTTCGGCCTCGGGGTGTTCCTCGCCCGGGTCTTCGCTCGGTTCGGTTTCCGGCTCGGGCTCAGTGACACCCTCGGGAGAGGTCTCACCGTCGGGTTCCCTGGGCGCGCGTCGTTCCTCGCGAAGGTCAGCATCCTCCAAGGGTTCCTCGACGGGAAAGGGCATCTCCCATGTGTCCATGACCTCGGTGGGTACAGTGCCGATACCCACCACGGCGCCCTCGTCCTGGGCCATGGTGGACAGCGCGTCCACGTCCTCGGTCCCGTCCGCCTCGGCGGTGAGGTCAGCGGTCTCCGGCTCGGGCCAGCGCACCTGCTCCAGTGTGGAGATCGATGCCTCGTCCGCCGCGTCATCCTCCTCGATCGCAGCGGCGACGACCTCGTTACCCTCGATCCACGGCTCGTCCTCGACCTCCGGAGCCGAGTTCTGAGGGGTGGCCTGTGAGGAGGGGGCCGCCAGCAGCGTCGCCACCACCGCCAGGGCGACCGTGTTGGACAGTCCCCGGCTCAGTACGCGACGGACGCGAGCACCTCTGGATACGGGTTCGTCGACGCCGTCTTTGTTGGTGGAAGGGTATTCGGACACAGGAGGCCTCCGTCCCGGCGGTCGTCGTTGCCGCCGGGTTCAGTGAACGAGTAATGGGGTGAGGTGTGGGGGTGGGTGGGGGCGAGATTCAGAGGGAGCTCGTCGGGATCAGGCCCTCGTAGACGTTGTAAATGTCGTTTTGGGACAGCACCCCTTGGTAGAGGTGGACGTCGGAGACCTGACCTGCGAACAGATCGTCCTGGCCCATCCGCCAGGCCCGGCCGATCACCGTGCCGTGCTTGGCGTGCCAGGGGGTACGCCACTCACCCACAGTGGTTTGGCGTTGGCCGTTCACGTACAGGGTGAGCTCGTTGGTGGCGTGGTCGTAGGTGGCCACCAGGTGGGTCCAGGTCCCGAACTCGGCCGCGTGGTCGGAGATCGCCCGCGACCAGGGGCCCGCCCCGGACCCGGCCACGTCAGCGGCAGCGGTCTCCAGTACCCACTTGTCGTCGAAACCGGACTGGTGGCCCAGCAGGAACCCGGACTGCTCCGCGCCCGTTTGGGAGACCATCGTTCCGTTGCCCGAGGCCTCGTCCAGACGGGTCCAGGCCGCCGCGCTCCAGGAACGGTCAGTGCGGATCGCCGACTCGGCTCGGATGTGTTCGCCCGCGCCGTCGAAGGTCACCCCGGGGGCGAAGGTGACGTCGTTCAGTGCCCGGTTCCAGGCGGTGGCCGGGTCCGCGTGCAAGGTGCCGTCCAGGCCGTGGTCGGAGGAGTCGGCCACCACGGTGCCCTCGCTCTCGTCGAGCTTCCAGCGCCCTTCCAACGCCGCGGGGCGGTTGGCCAGTTCCCACACCTCGGAACGTTCTCCGTCGTCCTCGGTCAGTGGTTGGTCGAAGACCATCCGGTCCCACACCCGTACGTCGTCGATGGCCCCGGGCCAGTGGTAGGTCAGATCGCCCTGGTGCTTGGCACCGCCGATCACCAGACCGCCCTGGGCGTTCCAGGCCTGGGGGTGTTGGTTGCGGGACTGCTCCACACCGTTGACGTACAGGGTGAGTTCGCCGGTGTCGGGGCTGTAGGTGCCCAGCAGGTGGGTCCACACGCCGAGCTGCGCGGGTTCGGTGGCGTGGGCGTAGACCCAACCAGCACCGCCGGAGGTGGGCCCGTCGTCGTGCGGGGCCATCTTGAAGGTCCAGGTGCGTGTTGATCCGGCCTGGTAGCCCAGATGGAACCCTGACTGGAAGTCGCCTTCCTGGGCCAGGGCCGTGACATTCGTACTGGGCTGCTCATCCAGGTACACCCAGGCCGAGGCGGAGAAGGCCTCGGTGGTGTCGATGACCGCTTCGGGGGTGTTCAACAGCGACTGACCACCGGTGTTCACTGCGGTTCCCTCCAGCCGGTAGGAACCCCCCTGACGATGGCCGATCCGACCTCGGGTCCAGTCGATGCCGCCCGAGGCGTTCGCGGTGCGGCCCGCGTCCATCACGTCGGTAGCGGTATTCCCCTGTCCCTCATCCAGCGGGAAGTAGGAGACCGAATCAGCGGGCGGAGCAACCGTGAAGACATACACCAAACCGCATTCGGAGGAGTTACCGAAGCCGTCGGTGATGCGGGCGTGGATCAGGTTCGGCCCATCACGAGTCGGGGTGATGGGCACCGTCACCGACGCTCCCGGTGAATCGAGTTCGATCTCGGTGGCACAGGTCGCGTCGTTGACGCTGTAGTGGTAACTGGTGGCCTGCTCGACACCGTTGTTGGCGAAGGTGAACTCCCCCGAACGACCCACCGAACCGTGGGCTTCATCGCCAGCCGGGTAGTCGGTGGAGGTCACCTCAGGGCCGGAGTCGGGTTTGGTGGTGTCGACCTGAATAAAGCACCACGAGGACCACGGTCCCCAGTGGGAGCGGTCATGGCCGCGCACCCGGTAGGCGATCAACTCCCGCTCCGGTAGATCTCTAGCGGTGACCGGCCGGTAGGAGCCGCCCGACCACTTACCCACGGTCACATAGGTCGAGTCGGCGGTTCCCAACCGTTCGTCCACCCCGGTGAGTTTCCACTCGAACTGGGACTTGACCTGCTGACCCACCCAGTAGGAGTCCCGGTCCCGGATCTGAGCGTTGAACCTGACCGTGGTGTCGTTGATCAACCGAGGCTAGGTGCGGTCGGTCTGGCACGCCCCGCCCAGCGAGTCGGAGATGGTCGAGGTCACCGGCTTTTCCGGCGGGTGGTTGTAGTCCACCACCAAAACCGGCGGCTTCTTCTTCACGTCGAACCGGCGCCAAGCCGCGGTTCCGGACTCGTCGCGCTCCTTGAGCCGCAGGTAGATGTGGGAGGCGTTGTTGTTGACCCCCCACCGGTAGGCGGAGGTGGCGTTGAATTCCACCCCACTGGAGGAGGGGCAGGTCGCCCACCCGCCGCGCACGTTCTGGGTGTCCAGGACCCCGCCCTGGGTGGAGGGCTGGTTGTTCCAGGTGGTGTTGCGGTTGAAGGCGCTTACTCGCTGCAGTTGGATGTAGGAGTTGCTGTTGCAGCTGTAGGCCCAGTCGACCTCGGTGCGCAACGTGGCGGAGTTGATGATCGTGTTCGGGTGGTTGGTGCGCCCGGCCACCGTGAACTGGAAGAACGCCCGGCGGGTGTAGACCCGGTCCCATTCCACACGCCCCACACCCACAGGATCCGCGGACGATGGGTTGAAGTAGGCCTGGTTGGGAAAGGCCCGGTCCACGTACGCCCAGTTGGGGCGGCTCACACTCACCGACGGGTCGATGTAAACCGGGAACTCGGTGGCCTCGTCCACCAGCATGCCCTCATCGGGAACCAGGCTGATCCGGTCGACCTCCACCGAGGTCTCCAGCAGCTCCATCCGGGCACCGGAGGGAGCGGCCACCGTCGGGTCCTCAGCCGAGGTTTGTTCTTCCCCTCCAGTGGAGTCCCACATGGCCGGGGCCTGAGCGGAGAACACGCTCTGCCCGCCCTCGTCACCGGTCGCGTCAAGGTTGCCGTGCTCGTCGGCACTCATGGTCACCCCGGTGGTGTCCAGGGGCAATTGCAGCTCGGTCAGCTCGGGAAGTTGGGCGGCCTCGGGGGTATGCACGACCAGGACCTGGGTGAAACCTTCCACCCCGGCGGTCAGCACCAGGTCCACCTCGGGCAGCACATCGGGGTAGGTGGCCTGCTCCCCGTCCAGCGTCGGCTCAGGGAGCTTGTCGACCCATCCCAGAGCCACGCTGTTGGAGCCGATCCCGATGCGGGCCATCACGTCATCGCCACCGCCGGAGAAGGCGATGTCCATACCCGCCGCCTTGGGACGCACCAGCCCGTCCTCGGCCCGCACCAGGGTGGTGTCCACATCCACCCAGGAATCACCCGATCGCACCCGCACCGGAAGCGCGGAGATCTCCGCGGTCAATGACCCGTCCGGGTGGGCGAAGTGCTGGGTCTTCTCATCCGTGAGCCCCGGGATCTCCACCGGCTCACCGGTCTGCTCCGCCAACGCCAACGCGTCCAGTTCCTGCTGTTCCTCAGAGCTGGTCGAGTCCGACGGCGCGGGTTCAGCGGCCACAGAAGGGGCGTAGAGCAGGGACAGAGCCAGGGCAGCAGCGGTCGAGACCGCCATCGCACGGGTCCAGGGGCGACGCATGAGAGTGCCGTTCGTGTAAGAGGGCTACGAGGACCCGGGAACGAACCTCACTCCTGGGAACAAAGCAGAACCTTAGCCAGCCCTCACATCGCCCACAATTACCCAAAACCCCCACTTTGCCAAAGTGGAACCGGGAACCACTCTTGACCTGCAGCACCCTGCCTTTGGCCACATCTGGCCACCCCAACAGGTAAACCCTTCCAATCCGACGGCCACAGGTTCGAACCCTGCCGAGTGCACCACAAAACCCAAGGTCAGAAGCCCATAAGATCAGGATTCAGCAGAGTCGTCGGGCCAGTCTGTCCAGAGTGGGACCGAGGTCGGGCCAGGTCTTCCACTCATGCCTTGTCCATACCCGTGCCAGCAGGCTCAGTCGGCACCCGCGGCGTCAGTCACGAAGACCAAACCAGTCATCTCCTATGCGGTCAGTAACGAGACACCACGGCGACTGGGTACCTGCTCCACTCCTGCTCCAGCAAGACCCGAACCTCACGAGTGACGGGAGGCGATCCCGGCACACACCAGAACTCGGACAAGGCTCCTCATCTACTGCGGATCTGCAGGAGACAAATGGATCTTCACCCACCGGGCCTCCTCCGGTCGACGGGGATCCAGGTCGACCTGCATCAACCAACGCCCGGGACGAAGGGAGATCTCGTCGAAGCCGTCTGCGTCACCGATCGAGAGAACCCCGGAAGGCAGAACGATCACGGACGCGTAGTCGGACGAGGCCATGGGAACAGCATGGACGTACGCGTTCAGCTCGACGTCAGCGTCTTGCGGATCCACTATGCGGCTGTTGGCCACCTGGATGGCGACATGGTCGTCCACGGCGAAGAACGGGCCGTCGCCGGAGAGGTGGTCGTCATCCCCGTCGTAGCCTTCGATGTCAAAGCAGTAGATGCAGCCCCAGTAGTAGTCGCGTACGCAGTGGAGCACGGGTTCGGTCGTCATGGTCACCCAGTGTGTGATACCGCAGCGACACTCCACCTCGCCGTCAGGGCCAGCTCAAGGGCCCGGCGACACTGGCGCGCAAGCTGAGGCCAGACGACGTTCGGTCACACACCCCGGCAAACGGACGATGGACGAGAACCTCGCGAGGTGCCATCGGACGCCGTCAACCACCCGTGTGTGCTCCGTTTGTGCTCCGCAGTTTTGGACCGGAACGTCACCGGGCGGCACAACGCGGCACACAACGACAGCCTGATTCGGATGGCGCAGAACGCAACGGTACGTAGCGAAACGTCACGATACGCGACCATGGAACTTCTAATCCCATGCCGGAGATGGATACGTCCGCGTGCCCGGAGGGCGCATGCTCCCCAGCGGAATGCAGCGTGCTGCAGCCCAACCGGGCGGCCTCCTCCCCACGAACTGTGGGTTCTCCAACCGGCTGAGGTCAGCCCACTCCCCCACCAGCCTTCGAGTCTCGTCGTTCACTCACCAGCGCAGACTCAAGCCTCTGACCGGCGTGTCCACGCCGGTCAGAGGCTTCCGTGTTGTCGGGGCCGGCTATACGCGCACGCAGCGGCGCGCAGCCCCGCTCCCAGGCCACGGACCATCGCAGCTGGTCCGGCGTCCCTCCCTCCGACGGGAAAGGCGCCGGACCGCAGGTCCTCTCACTACGACGTTCCCTGGCACATGACCCGAGGAAACAGCCTCACTGCCCCTCCTCGGCCTGGACGTCGGCCGTGCCGGGTCCGTGGTCGGGCATGGCCGAGCGGGCCTGCGCCTCCCGGTGCAGGCGCAGGAACTCCAGGTGCTGCTCGTACTCGTCGAGGATGTTCCCGATGAGCTGCTCCTTGGTGTAGCCCATCACGTCGTAGCCCTGGCTGCCCTCGGTGAGGTAGACCTCGAAGCGCACGTAGGTGTCGTGCTCGGCGAGCGAGCGCATCGCGAACGCCGGGGTGGGGACCACGACCGGCCACACCCGGTAGCTGAAGTCCTCCTCGTCACCCATGGGCACTTTCAGGTCCAGGTGCGGGATCTTGGCCTCCTCGTCGACGCCCTCGGTCACCGAGGCCTGCGCGCCCTGGTCGCGCAGTTCCTCGGCGACGTCCTCGAACGCGGGGCGGCACACCTGCTGGACGAACCTGTCGGCCGCGCGCCTGCCGGGGAAGCTCACCGCCCTGGCGATGCGCTGGCGCCAGTTGCGCTCCGCGCCCCGGCGGTCGACCGTGGTCCGGTCCGACAGGGAGGACGACAGGGTCGTGCGGAACGCGTCCTGCCGGAACCGTTCGACTCTCAGCGCCTTGTACAGCCCCCAGATGATCAGGAGCATCACGAACGAGAACGGCAGCCCCATGATGATGGTGGCGCTGGTCAGCGCGTCCAGCCCGCCGACCAGGAGCATGGCCAGGGTGAGCAGGCCGGTCGCCGCCGCCCAGAAGACGCGCAGCCAGGCGGGCGCGTCGGTGACCGGTGTGCGCAGGTGGGAGCTGAGGTTACCCATGACCAGCGCACCGGAGTCGGCCGAGGTGACGTAGAGGAGCAGGCCCACGACCGTGGCGAGTCCGGCGCTGAACAGCACGCCCGGGTACTGCGTGAGCAGTGTGTAGAAGCCCCGTTCGGGTTCGTTCATGGCGAGTTCCCCGAACGCCACGTTGCCCTGGCGCACGACGCTCAGGGCGCTGTTGCCGAAGACCGACAGGAACGTCAGCGTGTACAGCAGCGGGACCACCAGGGTCGCTGTCACGAACTGCCGGATGGTGCGTCCGCGCGAGATCCTGGCCAGGAAGAGACCGACGAAGGGCGCCCAGGCGACCCACCAGGCCCAGAAGAACAGCGTCCAGTCGTTGAGCCAGTCGATCGGCGGATCGTAGGCGAAGGTGTTCAGCGTCATCGAGGGGAACCGGCTGACGTAGTCGCCGATGTTGAGCACGAGGGCGTTGAGGAGTTGGACGGGGTTCTCGAAGACCAGCACGTAGAGCATCAGCACGATCGCCAGCACGACGTTGATCTGTGACAACCGTCGGATGCCCCGGTCCACGCCCGCCACCGCCGACACGGTGGCCACGAGCACGGCGACGACGATCAGGCCGATCTGCGCGGCGGTCCCCTCTGGGATTCCGAAGAGGAAGTACAGCCCGTAGTTGAGCTGGACCACGCCGATGCCCAGCGACACGGAGATACCGAAGATGGTGCCGATGACGGCCGCCAGGTCGACCGCGTCGCCGATACGGCCGTGGATGCGCTTGCCGATCAGCGGGTACAGGGCCGAACGGATGGCCAGGGGCAGGTGGTAGCGGAACGAGAAGTAGGCCAGGGCCATGCCCATCAGCGCGTACATCGCCCACCCGGTGATGCCGTAGTGGAAGAGCGTCCACACCACGGCCTGCCGCGCCGCTTCGACGGTCTGCGCGTCACCCTCGGGAGGCGCCAGGTAGTGGGTGACCGGACCGGCCACGGAGAAGAACATCAGGTCGATGCCGATCCCCGCCGCGAACAGCATCGAGGCCCACGCGAACACCCCGTAGTCGGGCCGGGAGTGCTGGGGGCCGAGCTTGATGGTGCCGTACCGGGAGACCGCGACGAACACGACGAACCCCAGGTACAAGGTGGCGGCGAGGAAGTAGTACCAGCCGAACACCTGGGTGATCCATCCCACGACGGTGCCGATGACGTACTCGGCTCCGGTGGGGGTGATGATCGCCCAGACCGAGAGGGCGAGGATCAGGATCGAGGAGCCGAAGAACACGGTCCGTTTGAGCCGGCTGCGTCGGGGCCCGGCCTTCTCCAGGTCCGCCGGGGGCGGCGGTTCCGCCTCGTCCTCCTGGCGGTTCCGTCCTCCGTCATCGGTCGCCACCGATCTCACCTCTCGTTCCCGCGGTACCGGTCTCGGCTCCTCGCTGGCGTCGGTGCCGGGGGCGTCGTGGAGGGGACCGGGGGTCTTCCGCGGCCGCGGCCGGGTGGCGCGCCGGGGAGCGCGCGGTGCCGGCGCGGAGCGCACGGGCCTGGCCGGTTCCCGCTCGGGTGCCCTCCGGGCACAGTGGTGCCGACGGGAAGCGAACCGGGGACTCAGGTAGTCCTCGGCGCCATCTTCACCGATCCGCCGCCGAGGCGGCCGTAACCCGGATGCGGCGGCGTGGCGTGCCGTCCGCGGACGCGGGTGCTCTCACGAGGCCCTCAGCCGATCTGTGGCTCACGGAGCGGAGTGATTCCGGGGTCACGCGTGAGCCGGAGTCGCCCCTCAGGTGTTTTCGAGATGAGCTCCCGGCTTCGATGCTCACAGCGACAGCCTCCTCACCAGGAGTTCTGGCGCACCACCAGGTGGCGACCACCGATCCTTGCGGAATGTTTCCGTAAATTACGGCTTGACTTCCGGTGTGTTATCGCTCAGATTCAACGGCAAGGACGATGACGCCCTGACTTTCCGGGGAGGTCTGACGCACCGGAGTCCACTTCGGCCATGCGCCATTCCACTCGGAAGATTGTTAGCGCTAACACCCCCGAGCGCAGGCCCAGGACTCGCACGCCCCTCGAGCGGGCCGTGCGGCTCCAGGCCTTTGGAGGAACGACCATGTCTATGAGCAAGCCCGCGAGCACCCCGCACTCACGGCTACGACGATGGTTACTGCGAGTCGCCGCCGCAGGCGTGATGGCCGTGGTGGTCGGCAGCGCCGGTGCCGTGGTGACGCCGACACCCGCCGCGTCGGCGACGGTCGACACCGACGCCTGGTACGTGCTGGTGAACCGGGACAGCGGCAAGGCGTTGGACGTGTACAACCAGGCCACCAACGACGGGGCCCGCATCACCCAGTGGACCCGCAACGACCAGCACCAGCAGCAGTGGCGGTTCGTCGACTCCGGCGACGGTTACCACCGGTTGGAGTCACGCGTCTCGGGCAAGGTGCTCGACGTGCACAACTGGTCGACCGCCAACGGCGCCGGCATCGTCCAGTGGACCGATCACGACCAGGCCAACCAGCAGTTCCGGTTGGAGGACTCGCCCGGCGGCCACGTCCGGCTGATCAACCGGCACAGCGGCAAGGCCGTGGAGGTCCAGGGCGGCTCGGGCGCTGACGGCGCCAACGTCGTGCAGTACGACGACTGGGGCGGCGGCAACCAGCAGTGGCTGCCCGTCCGCGTCGACGGCGCGGGGCCGGGCGACACGTGCGCTCTTCCGTCCTCCTACACCTGGACGTCGACCGGCCCGTTGGCTCAGCCGGATCCGGGGTGGGTCTCGCTCAAGGACTTCACCCACGCCCCCTACAACGGCCAGCACCTCGTCTACGCGACCACCCACGACACCGGAACGTCATGGGGATCGATGAAGTTCGACCTCTTCGACGACTGGTCCGACATGGGCTCGGCCAACCAGAACCCGATGCCCTTCAACGCCGTGGCACCGTCGCTCTTCTACTTCGCCCCCGACGACGTCTGGGTGCTCGCCTACCAGTGGGCCGGACCCGCCTTCTCCTACCGGACCTCGACCGATCCCGATGACGTGAACAGCTGGTCACCGGCGCAGACGCTCTTCGACGGAAGCATCGGCGACTCCGACACGGGCCCCATCGACCAGGCGCTCATCGGCGACGACACGCACATGTACCTGTTCTTCGCCGGGAACAACGGCGAGATCTACCGGTCCAGCATGCCCAACAGCGAGTTCCCGGGCAATTTCGGCACGTCCTCCACGGTCATCATGCGCGACACCCGGAGCAACCTCTTCGAAGCGGTCCAGGTCTACAGGATCGAGGGCCAGGACCAGTACCTCATGATCGTCGAGGCCATGGGGGCCAACGGCCGCTACTTCCGCTCGTTCACGGCCACCAGCCTGGACGGTGACTGGACGCCGCAGGCCACCACCGAGGGCAACCCCTTCGCCGGCCAGGCCAACAGCGGCGCCGACTGGACCAGGGACATCAGCCACGGCGAGCTGATCCGCACCAACCCCGACCAGACCATGACCGTCAACGCCTGTGACATTCAGTTCCTCTACCAGGGACGCGACCCCGGCTCCGACGGCACCGACTACGGCCTGCTGCCCTACAGGCCCGGTCTGCTGACGCTGCAGCGCTGACGGGGAGCGGCGGATCGTGGGATCCGACTGGTCGCCGGTGGAGTCGTGGTTGAAGCCGTCGGCCCCCGGTCGGGTTCGGCCATCGCAGCCGTAGCCCTCACGCAACATCAGGTGGCGGGTCCGCCTTACCCGCCCGCCGGACTGGGAACGCACCCAGATGCACGGAACTGAGCTCATCGGTTCGCGACTCCCGGTCCGGCGGGTCCCGGCCCCCGAAGGGGTCGGTGGCAGCGGCGGAGCACTCCCCCACTCACCGAGGTCGGCTGAACCGGTTGACCGGCCGGAACCGTGAGGGGAAATGGGCGTTCCGTCATCCGTCGGCGAGCGTCCCCGGCCACGGGTCCGGCCGTGAGGAAGCCGCCGAGCGGGAAGCACGGGTCTGATTTCCGCCATCCGCTCCACACGAATGACGGCCATCGGGCCGCGAAGATCCTTCGCACGCCAAAGGCCGTCCTCGCGTCGGGGGTGCGACGGCGGACACCCGGGCCACCGGTTGACGCGCCCGGTGCCCGTACCACCCCTGATAGGGAAATGCGTCCGGGAGCACGGGTCCGATCCCGTGAGCGGGCGCTGCCTGCCGGGCCGGACCCTCCCCCCTGGCCGGCCAACAATTCGGCCGTGGCCGCCCCGCAGGAGCGGTGGCGATCGCTACCCTGCCACAGTCGCTGTGCGGTGGGCCTGCCCAACGGCCTGATCAGGCACGATCACGCGCTTCGTCCCTGGACGCATCCACGCGATCCGACCCTTGTCGCAGGCTCAGTAGGTGTTCGGAGCGCATTCGGGGCCGTCACGCCAGAGTGTGCCGGCGGACCCCGCGTCGAGGTGGTCCTCGTACAGCCCGACCTTGAAATCGATGACGTCGAGCGACTGCTGGAGTTCGGCCATCCGCTGCCGTACACGCGCCTGGTGTCCCCGCAGGAGCTCGAACCGCTCGGCCACGGTCTCCTAGCCCTGCCGGACCAGTTCCGCGTACCGGCGGATGTCGGGCAGGGGCATGTCCGAGTCACGCAACCGAGCGCACACTCGCAGCCAACCGACCTCCTGTTCGCTGAAGGTCCGCCGTCCCGCCGAGTCCCGCCGGACCGACTCGACCAGGAGGCCCTGCTGTTCGTAGAAGCGCAACGTGTGAGCGGACAGTCCGGTCCGTTCGCTCACCTCACCGATGGCCATCGACTTCTCAGATGTGGCGCTCATGGCCCGAGTATACGAAGCGGAGTCTTGACCTCGAGTCGACTCGAACTCCTACTGTCGGCCACAGCCAACGACGGAAGGCAGCCCCATGACCAGAACATGGTTCATCACAGGTACGTCCTCAGGATTCGGTCGCCTGCTCACCGAACAGCTCCTCGACCGGGGAGACCGCGTGGCGGCGACGCTCCGCACTCCGGAGGCTCTTGACGGGCTGCGCGCCGAGCACGGCGACCGGCTCTGGGTGGCGCGGATGGACGTGACCGACACCGGAGAGGTGCAGAGGGTCGTCGACCGTGCCTTCGCGGACCTGGGCAGTATCGACGTCGTCGTCAACAACGCCGGGTTCGGCGTCTTCTCAGCTGTGGAAGAGGCAACCGACGAGCAGATCCGCGCGGTGGTCGACACCAACCTGCTCGGGTCGATCCACGTGGTGCGCGCGGTCCTGCCGCATCTGCGAGCGCAAGGGCACGGCCGGATCCTCCAGGTGTCCACCGCGGGGGGACAGACGACCTACCCGAATTTCTCGTACTACCACGCCTCCAAGTGGGGCATCGAGGGGTTCTGCGAGACCGTCGCCCAGGAGATCGCGCCCTTCGGCATCGGTCTGACCATCCTCCAGCCCGGGGCGACTCCCACCGGATTCGGCGGCGCGCTGGCGTCCGGACCCGTCATGCCGGAGTACGACGACGGGCCCGCCGGGGACGTCCGGCGTTCCCTCGCCGATGGTTCGTTCGTCTTGGTCAACTCTCCCGAGAAGATCACCGGTGCGATGATCGACCTCATCGACAGCGGTGAGGTGCCACTGAGACTGCCTCTCGGTTCTGACACCTACCACCACGTACGTCGATCCCTGGTGGCACGGTTGGAGGAACACGACGCGGGGCGCGAGGTCGCGCTATCGGTGGTGCGCGACGACCTCGTCCCGTCCGAGTAACCGCGACCGGGGCCGGACCCGACCAGCGCGGCCCTCCGGCCCCGCGTGCCCGCACGATGCTCCGCGGCGGCCGACGAGGCAGACGCCGCCCTGTTCGGGTCGGCCTGGGTTCCGCCCCCTCCTCAAAGATGATCTTGCTACCAGGGGCAAGTTCGGCGCCGAACTCGCCCCTGGTAGCAAGATCTACTGGTTCACCATGGTGGGTGTCGGGAGGGTTTCGACGGGAGCCGCCCGGCAGCGGCGCTGGGGTGACTCCAGCAAGATCTGTCCCGCGTGGACCTATCGATGACCTGTCCACCAGCGCTCGCAGGCCAAGGCCCTGGCCGCGGGAGTGACCTCATAGAAGCCTGTGCAGCCGATAACTCACAGTAGATCTGTCCCCCGGGCCAGGGCCCTGGTAGTCGTCCCGTTCCTGACCAAGAGGAAGCAGGACACCACCATGGTGACAGTGGGTATCGATCCGCACAAGGACATGCACCAGGCCGTCGCGCTGGCCCAGGACGGCACCCGCCTGGGCAGGGCCAAGAAGGTCAACACGGGCCCCCAGGCCCTGGGCCAGCTCTTGGCCTGGATCCGTGCCCTGGCCGCAAACAGCCCGGTGCTGTGGGCCATCGAGGGCGGCCCCGGCCTGGGCCGGGCCCTGGCCGACGCTCTGCTGGGGGCGGGCCAGGAGGTGGTGTGGGTGCCACCGCGTGCTATGGCCGCCCACCGCCGCCTGGGCGGGCCGGTGGGCGCCAAGTCCGACGTGATCGACGCGGTGGCCATCGCGCGTGCGGCCCTGGCCGACCCTGGCCTGGCCCGTCACCGGATCGACCCGCAGGTGCGGCAGGTGCGTGTGCTGGTGAACCTGCGCCAGAACCTGACCGATCAGCGTGTGGCCCTGACCAACCGGGTGCTGGCGGCGGTGCACATCGAGCTGGACCACCGTCTGGGCCAGGGGGCGTTGGCCACCCGGGCCAAGGTGGGGCGGGTGCGTGCGCTGGTGGAGGGGGCCGGGTTGGACGAGATGGTGCGGTGGGCTCTGCTGGAGCAGTTGGAGGAGATCCACACCCTGTTCGTGCGTGCGGCCGAGGTGGAGCGGCGCCTGAAGGAGTTGGTGGAGCCGTTGGCGCCGAACCTGTTGGGGATTCGTGGTGTGGGTGTGGTCTGGGCTGCGGTGTTGCTCTCGCAGGTGGGGGATGTGTCGCGGTTTGCGACCTCGGCGAGGATGGCGCGGTGGGCGGGGAGCGCGCCGATTCCGGTGTTTTCCTCGGGGCGGGATCGGCACCGGTTGCACCGGGGTGGGAACCGGCAGGTGAATCGGGCGTTGCACTCGATCGGGGTGGTCCAGGTCCGGCTGGGTGAGCCAGCGCGGGAGTTCGTGCGTTCCCGGGAGGGGGCCAAGGGCACCAAGGGTGCGTATCGGGCTTTGAAGCGGCATCTGGTGGATGTGGTGTATCGGGCGATGGTCGCTGATCAAGTGGTGAGAGGGCGGGCTGAGGTCTGTCTTCAACCCGCCACTTGACATAGAAGCGTCATCGGGGATAGAAGCGGACGGACTGCGTCACCGGGTCCGTTCCGTCAGGGCCACGGGGCCGCCGGGGAAGACCCGCAGGTACGGTGCGCCCGGCAGCTCGGCCAGGCGCAGGTGCTCGGCGAGGTCGGCCACCACCTCGGCGTTGTCGCCCTCGGCCGCCACCCGGGAGTAGGAGGCGACGGCGAGCACGCTCATCCCGTGCGTCTCGACCAGGGTGCGGCGGGGCTGAGCGCGGGGGGCGGCCGAGCGCGGGGTCGGCGGCCTCCCCGGCGCCGACCCGCAGTGCCAGGGCTCGGGCTCCGGCGGCGTGAGCCAGACGGACGACCTCCTCCAGTGGCCGCCCCGGGGCTCCGAGGGTGGACACCTCGAAACGGGGCACGGCGGGGCGGTCGAAGGTGCCCTGTGCCGAGGGGTTCCTCTCTCAGGGGCCGGGGAGGCACCGCACCCGGTGGGGTCAGCGGGTCGCCGGGCCGGATACCGGGACGCGCCAGGCGGTGACGGCGCGCGGCGCGAGGACGCGCTCCTCCTCTCCGGCCGCGACGGCCCCGGTCAACGGGGTGCCGGGCAGTTGGTGGAGTTTGACGGGTTCGTCGGTGCGGTTGGTCAGGAAGCGGTACTCGACGCCCTCGCCGGCGCGCACGGTCAGTTCGACCCGGCCGCGCAGCTCCTCGGGTAGTTCGCTTTCGACACCGGCCCCGTCCAGCAGCCGGTTCAGCAGGGCGGTGCGGTGCTCCTCGTCCAGGCGGGTGGAGACGTAGGCCGCGCTGCCGCCGCCCGGCAGGGCCCTGCGGGTCAGCGCCGCTCCCCCGGCCAGGGGACCGTCGGCGTAGCGGGCCCAGACCTGGGTCCCGGCGTCGGTGACGGTGATCCGGTCCGACCACAGGGTCCCGGTGGAGCCGTCGTCCAGAGCCACCCGGACTCCCTCGGGCAGGGGCGCGAACTCCTCGACGCGCAGGCCCAGCAGCTCACGGAGCGGGCCCGGGTAGCCGCCCAGGTGGACGTGGTCGTTCTCGTCGACGATCCCGGAGAAGTAGGTGGTGACCAGGTGACCCCCGCCCTCGGCGTAGGAGGTCAGGCGGCGCGCGGTCGCCTCGGGCAGCACGTGCAGCAGGGGCGTGACGACCAGGTCGTAGCCCTCCCAGTCGGCGTCGGTGGGCAGCACGTCCACCCGCACGCCCGCGTCGAGGAAGGCGGTGTACCAGCTCATGGCCTCGTCGTGCACGTCCAGCAGCGAGCTGGGCAGGGAGTCTCGGCGCACCGCCCAGCGCGATTCCCAGTCGAAGAGCAGGGCGGCGCGGGCGGGCAGCCGTCCGCTTCCGGCGACCTCGGCGAGGTCCTCCTTCAGGACCCGGCCCAGTTCGGCCACGTCCCGGTAGACCCGGCTGTCGGCTCCGGCGTGCGGCACCATCGCCGAGTGGTACTTCTCGGCGCCGCCGGCCGACTGCCGCCACTGGAAGTAGCAGACGGCGTCGGCGCCGTGCGCCACGTGCAGCAGGGAGTCGCGGGCCATCTCGCCGGGGGCCTTGGCCGGGTTGACGCTGCGCCAGTTGACGGCGCTGGTGGAGTGCTCCATCAGGTACCAGGGGCGGCCGCGGGCCAGTCCGCCGGTGAGGTTGGCGCTGAAGGAGAGCTCGTCGGCGCCGCCGGGTTCGGGGCGTACGTAGTGGTCGTTGGCGATGAAGTCGACCTCGTGGGCCCAGTCGGCGTAGTTCATGTCCGCGGTGTGGCCCATGACCATGAAGTTGGTGGTGACCGGGATGCCGGGGGTGAGGCGGTGCAGGATCTCGCGTTCGGCGCGCAGGTGGTCGCGCAGGGCGTCGGAGGAGAAGCGCGCGAAGTCGAGCTGCTGGGTGGGGTTGGCGTGGGAGGCGGCCAGCCGGGGCGGTAGGACCTGTTCCCAGTCGGTGTAGCGCTGGGACCAGAAGTCGGTGGCCCAGGCGTGGTTGAGCCCGTCGATCGTGGTGTAGCGGCCGCGCAGCCAGGTGCGGAAGGCGGCCGCGGCGTCGTCGGAGTAGTCGTGGACGTTGTGGCAGCCCAGTTCGTTGTTGACGTGCCAGGCGGCCAGGGCGGGGTGGCCGCCGTAGTGTTCGGCCAGGGCGGTGGTGAGTTCGAGCGCGTACCGGCGGAACACGGGCGAGGTGGGGCGCCAGTGCTGGCGGGCGCCGGGGCCGACGGTCTCGCCGGTGCGGGTGAGGGGCAGGACCTCGGGGTGGGCGGTGGTGA
The DNA here is from genome assembly GCF_014201115.1 of Nocardiopsis metallicus. Lineage (GTDB taxonomy): Bacteria > Actinomycetota > Actinomycetes > Streptosporangiales > Streptosporangiaceae > Nocardiopsis > Nocardiopsis metallicus. The sequence continues at coordinate 1,190,950 of NZ_JACHDO010000001.1, read as the reverse complement.
GCCAGGCGGGCGGGGACGCGGTGGCGGTGGCCAGGTCGACGGCGATGCCGTTCTCGTGCAGCCGGTCCATGATGTCGTCCAGCCAGCCGAAGTCCCAGGTGTCCGGGCCGGGCTGCAGCCGCGACCAGGAGAACACACCGAGGGTGACGATGTTGACCCCGGCGCGGCGCATCAGGCGCAGGTCCTCCTCCCACACCTCGCGCGGCCACTGCTCGGGGTTGTAGTCGGCGCCGTAGGCGAAGCGGGGGCGGTCGGGGTCGTGCGGCCAGCGCAGCCAGTCGCGGGAGGCGGCGTCGGTCATGGTGGATCCCTTCGAGTGGACACGGGTACGGGTGGGGACGGCTCCGGGCCGCCCCCACCCGGGTCGGGTGCTCGGTGTGGAGTGGGTCGGTGTCAGTCGCCGGTGGTCACGGTGAAGCCCTGGTCCTGGCCGTAGCGGACCGAGACGTCCTGCCAGGCGGCCAGCCCTTCGGCGAGCGTGGTGTCGGAGACGTAGGCCTGGCCGACGGTGTCGTTGAACAGCGAGTTGGCGTGTGCCTGGTAGGGCAGGTAGTGCCACCCCTCGCGCACGTTCGCCGCGGACTCGGCGTAGATCTCGTTGACCGCCTGGCCGCCGAAGTACTCTGACTCGGCGGCAAGGAACTCCGGCGACTCCAGATCCGCGACGGTGGCGGGGAAGGCGCCCTGGTCGATCCGGTGCCGGACGCCGTCACCGGCGTTGGCGTACTCGATGAACGCGTAGGCCAGCGCCTGGTTCTGCGCCCCCACGGGCACGGCGAGCGCGCTGCCGCCGCTCTCGGCGCTGGACGTGTCCCCCTCCTCCCACGCGGGCGGCGGGGCGACCCGCCAGGAGCCGGCGCCGTCGGGGACACCGGCTTCGAGGTTGAGTCCCATCCATGCGCCGGTGACCAGGGTGGCGACGCTGCCGTCGCCCAGCGCCTGGTACCACTCGTCACTCCAGGCGGTCACCGGCAGGAGCAGGTCCTCGTCGATGAGCTGCTGCCAGGTGTCGGTGAAGCGGGCGGTGCCCTCGTCGGTGAAGTCGATCGTGACGTCCTCCCCCTCGACCCGGTAGGGCTGTCCGCCCGCCTGCCAGACGAAGGTGGTGGTGGCCCCCGCGTCGCCGTTGTCGGCGGCGACGTAGACGTCGGGGTCGGCCTCCTGCAGTTCCCGGGCGACCTCCACGTACTCGTCCCAGGTAGCGGGCACCTCCACGTCGTGTTCGTCGAAGACGTCCTGGTTGTAGAACAGGGCGATGGGGCCGGAGTCCATGGGCAGGCCGTGGATCGCGCCCTCCTCGCCCTGGACCGCGCCCCACGGGCCGGGGGTGTAGTCACCCTCCAGTTCCGCGGCGCCCAGCGGCGCCAGGTCGACCAGGTTCCCGGCGATGGTGAACTGGCCCAGCGCGAAGTACTCGATGTGGGCGACGTCCGGCAGCCCCGATCCGGCGGACAGGGCGTTCTGCAGGGCGGTGTACTGCTCGTCTCCGGTACCGACGTTCTCGACGTTCACGGTGACGCCGGGGTGTTCGTCCTCGAACGCCTCGGCGACCCGGTCCAGGGTGGGCTCCCAGGCCCAGACGGTGATCTCACCGCCTTCCTCGAGGGCAGCGCCGACGTCCTCGGCGCCGATGTCGGGGGCGGTGCCGTCACCCGAGCCGCAGGCGCTCAGCGCCAGGCACAGGGCGCCGACCGCGGCGGCGGCTCGGGGGAGCCGGGCCATGACGGTTCGGCGGGCGTCCGGTTGGCTTCTCATGGGGGGTCTCCTCGGTCGTGGTGGTGGTCCGGGCCCGAACGGTTCCGTCGCCCGGGAACGGTTCAGCCCTTGAGGCTTCCGGCGGTCAGGCCCGACCTCCAGTAGCGCTGGAGCAGTAGGAACGCGGCGATCAACGGGATGACGGTGAGCAGTGAGCCGGTGATGACCAGGTGGAAGACGGGTTCGCCGCCGATGGTGGCGGCCTGGGCGTTCCAGGCGTTGAGGCCGAGGGTGAGCGGGAACCAGTCGGGGTCGCGGATCATGATCAGCGGCAGGAAGTAGTTGTTCCAGGTCGCCACCATGGTGAAGAGCAGGACCGTGGCGGTGCCGGGGGCGAGCAGCGGCAGGGCCACGGTGAAGAAGGTGCGGATCTCCCCGGAACCGTCGATGCGCGCCGCCTCAAGCAGCTCCCTGGGCACGGCCTGGGCTGCGAAGACCCACATCAGGTACAGGCCGAAGGGCGAGATGAGGGAGGGGACGATCACCGCCCAGGGGGTGTTGGTCAGGCCCATCTGGCTGAACATGAGGAAGGTGGGCACGGCCAGGGCGGTGCCGGGTACCGCGGCCGCGCCCAGGACGAGGGCGAAGACGGCGCGGCGGCCGGGGAACTCGAACTTGGCCAGGGCGTAGCCGCCGAGCATCGCCAGCAGGGTGGCCCCGCCCGCGCCCGCCACCACGTAGAGCACGGTGTTGAGCAGCCAGCGGACGAACACCCCGTCGTCGTAGGCGAGGGTGGCGGCGATGTTGTCGAAGAGCGCGAAGTCGGAGCCGAACCACAGCCCGAAACTGGTGAGCAGCGACTGCTGGCTCTTGGTGGCGTTGACGACCAGCCAGACCAGTGGCACCAGGGAGTAGAGCAGGGCCAGTCCGGTGAGCAGGGTCAGGGCGGCGCTGCGGCGGGGGTGGGCCGGGCTGCCGCCGCGGCGCGGCCGGAGCCGTGGACGCGGTGGGCGCAGCGGGCTGGGGGCGGTGCGGCGGCGGAGCCGCGGGGTGGGGGGCAAGGTGGGGTTGCCCATGGTTCACGCCGCCTTTCGCATGCCGAACAGCTGCACGGCGTAGGCGATGACCATGGTCAGCAACCCCATGATGATCGCCACGGCCGCGGCGTAGTTCTGTTGTTGACCGGAGAAGGCCAGGGAGTAGGTGTAGAGGTTGGGCGTGTACCCGCTGGAGATGGCGTTGGGTGCCAGGCTGCGCAGGATGCTGGGTTCGTTGAACAGCTGGAAGCTGCCGATGACCGAGAAGATCGCGGCGATCACCAGGGCCCCGCGCAGGGCGGGGAGCTTGATGGCGGTGATCACCCGCAGCTGGCCCGCGCCGTCGACCTCGGCCGCCTCGTACAGGTTGTGCGGCACCGTGCGCAGAGCCGAGTAGAGGATGAGCATGTTGTAGCCGACGAACTGCCAGGTGACGATGTTGCCGATGGAGGCCAGGATCAGCCCCGGCGAGAGCGGGTCGGGCAGGGTCACGCCCAGGATGTCGTTGACGTTGCCGACCAGCCCGAACCGGCTGCCGTACATGAAGCCCCACATCAGGGTGGCCACGACCGCGGGCACGGCGTAGGGCATGAAGATCGAGATCCGGAAGAAGTCGCGCCCGTAGAGGCGGCCGCTGTCCAGGGCCAGAGCCAGCAGCAGGGCCAGGAACAGCATGACGGGGACCTGGACGGCGAGGAAGAGCGTCACCCGGGTCACCGATTCCCAGAACACCGGGTCGGTGAGGGCGCTCCGGTAGTTGGCCAGGCCCACGAAGGAGTTTCCGCCGACCAGCTGGTCGCGGTACACGCTCAGGTGGAGCGAGTAGAGGATCGGCGCCACGAAGACCAGCGCGAAGACGGCCATGAACGGGGCGAGGAAGCCCCATCCGGTCCAGCGGTGCCGGGGGCGACCGGGCCTCGGCGGCCGGTGCGGGGTGCGTTCGGCGGTGGTCGTTGACGTCATCGGATCCCTCGTCGAGCAGTCCGTGTCGACCGTGGTGACGCCCCTGGGACCAGGGGCGAGGGGGTGGACACCGAGTGATGTTTACGCAAACATTGCGGTGCCGGGAGTGTTGCACCCGTGTTGCCGAACGGTCAAGGGGGTGAACGGGTCAATCGCGACCTCGGGGCCCGTCCCGCGGGACCCGCGGGGCTCACCCCCGGGGCGGCGCCGTACTGGCCCGCACGACGAGTTCCGTGGGCACGAGTGTGGCCCCGGGATCCTCGGCCTCGCCGCGCAGCCTCCGCAGCGCCTTGGCGACGAGCAGGCGGCCGACCTCCGCGAAGTCCTGGCGGATGGTGGTCAGCGGCGGCAGGAACGAACCCGCCTCCGCGATGTCGTCGAAACCCACCACGCTCACGTCCCCGGGAACCGAGCGGCCCTGCTCGTGCAGGGCGCGCAGCAGACCCAGGGCCATCTGGTCGTTGGCCGCGAACACCGCCGTGCACTCGGGATCGGCGGCCAGCGCCCGCCCCGCCCGGTAGCCGCTCTCAGCCGACCAGTCGCCGTTGACCGGCGCGGGAACCGGGCGGCCCCGTTCCTGGAGGGTCTGGCGCCAGGAGCGGGCGCGGCGTTCGGCGAAGAAGGACTCCGCGGGGCCGGCGAGGTGGTGCACCGTGCGGTGGCCGAGGCCGAGCAGGTGCTCTACGGCGTCCCGGGACCCGCTGATCTGGTCGGTGTCGACCACGCCGTACCGGTCGTCCACCTCGGAGTCGGCGACGACCACCTGCAGCCCGGGCGGCAGCCGGAAGTCGGCGGCGTCCAGCAGGTGGACCTCCATGATCACGATCACCGCGTCCACGGCCAGCTCGCCCAGCCGGGTGAAGGCGCCCAGTACCTCGTCCTGGCTCGGCACGGCCACCGGGATGAGGGTGATCGCGTACCCCTCCTGGGCGGCCGAGGTGGCGATCGCCTCAAGGGTGCGTACGTTGCCGGTGGTGGACAGGGTGAAGACGATGACCCCGAGCGTGCGGAACTCACCGCGTTTGAGGGCGCGGGCGGCACTGTTGGGCCGGTAGCCGAGCTCGCGCATGGCCGCCAGGACGCGCTCACGGGTCCTGGGAACCACGCTGGGGCTGCCGTTGGAGACCCGGGAGACGGTTTGCGAGGAGACCCCGGCACGCCTGGCCACATCGGCCATGGAGACCCGGGCACCGCGCCCGCGCGCTCCCGCCGCGGTCTCCGCTCCCTCGGACATCCGCACGCCCCCGTATCCGTGGCGGACATCGCCGCCGTTGTGCCCGACGGCGCACAGTGTAGTCACACGGGGGCATGCGGCCGCTGCGGCGCCCGGAGCCGGAGCCGATCCGAGGACGCGCGGCGGGCGGGCCCCCGTCGGTCACTCGGGCGGCGGGGCCACGCTGTCGCGTTCGACCAGGGTCGGAACGATCACCCGCCGGGTGGAGTAGCCGTGCTGGTCCTCTTCCTCTCCGACGATGGAGGCCAGGAGCACGCTCAGCGTCTCAGCGGCCACCTTGTCGAAGTCGGGCCGCACCGTGGTCAGCGGAGGGATGAAGTAGGCGGCCTCGGGCACGTCGTCGAAGCCCACCACGCTCACGTCACCGGGGACCGGGCGGCCGCGTTCGTGCATCGCCCGCAGGATCCCCAGCGCCAGATGGTCGTTGGCGGCGAAGACGGCCGTTACCTCCGGCATCCGGGCGAGCATCAGGCCCGCACGGTAGCCCGAGGCGGCGCTCCAGTCCGCCGGGCTGACCGGCGGGACCTCGGCGTCGCGGTCCTCCAGGGCCAGCTTCCAGCCCCGCAGCCGTCCCGCGGCGTCGAACCAGTCGGCGGGGCCCGCCACGTGCCAGACGGTCTCGTGCCCCGCTTCCAGGAGGCATCGGGTGGCTTCGTAGGCTCCGGCCTCCTGGTCCACCGTCACCAGACCGTGCTGGCGCGTGGGGTCGCCGTCGATCGTCACCAGGGGCATGTCGGTGGGCAGCTGGGCCAGGGCCTCGTCGGCGGCGGCGGTCGGCGCTATCACCACGATCCCGGCGGCGCGCTGTTCGCGGTGGTGTTCCACGGCCGCGGCGATGGCGACGGGGTCGAGCACCTCGACGCGGCGCACGCTGACCACGAAACCCCGGGCGGCGGCGGCCTGTTCGAAGGCGGCCAGCAGCGAGGAGGGGCCGAACAGAGTGGAGTTCTGCGCCACCACGCCGAGGAGCTGGGATTTTCCGGTGGCCAGGGTGCGGGCCGCCCGGTTGGGCCGGTATCCCAGTTGCTCGATGGCGGCGCGTACCCGCAGGCGGGTCCGCTCGCGGACGTTGGGGTGTCCGCTCAGCACCCGGGAGACCGTCTGGTGGGAGACGCCCGCGAGCCGGGCTACGTCCGTCATCGCCGGTTCGCGGTTCACTCGGACGGACTGGGAAGTGCGCTCCACCCATGACTCCTTGGCTGCCGGGGCTACCGCTCACCGCCTTTGTGAGCACTACCAGGCTATGTGATCGGTTCGTCGGACATCTGGCGGTTTCACCTGGGCGCAGGCTCCCGCGCGGCTCGCCCTGACAGCTCCCCAGGGGCCCGCACACAGACACCGAGCAACTCTTTCGGAAACATAGTTGGCGTTAACATACTGCACTCTCCGATGGTCGACAAGAACCCTGAAATATCCGGTTAACGGGATTGACGCGGGAAATGTTAGCGCTCACTATATTGGCAAAGTGACCCGGATCACCCCCACCCCTCGGGTCGCACTGACTTGGAGGACCCCCGATGAAGAAGTGCATCACCGCCTCCGCGGCGGCACTCGCCCTGCTGGCAGTCACGGCCTGCGGGTCGGGCGGCTCGCCCGCGGCCGACGACGGGACCATCACGCTGGGCTTCTCCCAGGTCGGTGCCGAAAGCGGCTGGCGTACCGCCAACACCGAGTCGATCCAGCAGGCGGCCGAGGACGCCGGGATCGACCTCCAGTTCTCCGACGCCCAGCAGAAACAGGAGAACCAGATCCGGGCCATCCCCTCCTTCATCCAGCAGAACGTCGACGTCATCGCGTTCAGCCCGGTCGTGGAGACCGGCTGGGACGCCGTCCTGCTGGAGGCCCAGCGCGCCGACATCCCGGTCGTCCTCACCGACCGGGCCATCGACTCCGACGACGACACCCTCTACGAGGCCTTCCTCGGCTCCGACTTCGTCGAGGAGGGCCGCAAGGCGGGCGAGTGGCTGGTCGACAACGCCGAGGGCCAGACCAACGTGGTGGAACTCCAGGGCACCACCGGTGCCGCGCCCGCCATCGACCGGCAGGAGGGGTTCGCGGAGGTCATCGCCGACCACCCCGACATCGAGGTCATCGCCACCCAGACCGGTGACTTCACCCGTTCGGGCGGCAAGGAGGTCATGGAGGCCTTCCTGCGCTCCCACGACGACATCGACGTCGTCTACGCGCACAACGACGACATGGGGCTCGGCGCCATCGAGGCGATCCGCGCCGCCGGTCTGGAGCCCGGCGAGGACATCCGGATCATCACGGTGGACGCCGTCCGAGCCGGGATGGAGGCCCTGGCCGAGGGCGACATCAACTTCATCGTCGAGTGCAACCCGCTGCTGGGCGAGCAGCTCATGGAACTCGTGGAGCAGGTCGCGGCCGGCGAGGAGGTCCCCAAGCGGATCGAGGTGGAGGAGACCACCTTCACCCAGGAGGAGGCCGAGGCCGCTCTCCCGGACCGCCAGTACTAGGACCCCCTCCTCGGAGCCCCGGCGCGCCCCTGACCCGCACCCACCGCTGAACTGCTCCCTGGAAGTTGGACTGGAAATCCAGTTCCATCGACCAGGGAGCAGTCCCATGAGAGCGAACAGCTCACTCACCCAGGACCAACGCCACCAAGCGATAGCGTTGTTCGAGCAAGGCAGAGCCGATCACGCGGTAGCGGCCTCTCTGGGGGTCTCGCGATGGGCGGTCCGAAGCCTGTACCGACGGTGGCGGATCCACGGCCCGGGAGCGCTGGTGACCAAACAAGCGAAGAAGTCCTACTCCTTCGAGTTCAAGGTCGAGGCGGTGCGCCGCCTCCTGGCGGGCGAGCCCAAGACCGAGCTGGCCAAGGAACTGGAACTGTCCTCACCCAAGCTGCTGGAATCGTGGGTGCGCACCTACCGCACCCAGGGCTCAGAAGGGCTACGCCCCAAGCAGCGAGGACGCCCGCCCAAGAGCGCACCACAAGAGCCAGCCTCAGAGCTGGAACGACTACGCCGTGAGAACGAGCTCCTGCGTGCCCAGAACGCCTACCTGGGAAAAGTGCGGGCCTTGAGGGAACATCCACCAGAGTGAGGGTTCACGCTGTGGTCGCCCTCAAGGCCGAACACCGATTGGACGTGCTGCTGCGGGTTGCTGGGCTGGCCCGCTCCACGTTCTTCTACCACCAGGCCCGACTCCAAACCCCGGATCCCCACGCAGCGCTCAAGGCCCAGATCAGGCAGCTCTTCGACAAGAACAAGGGCCGCTACGGGCACCGCCGGATCCATGACCAGCTCCTCAAGAAGGGGTGGCGGGTAGCGAAGAAGACCGTACTCAAGCTCATGAACCAGCTGGGCCTGGTCTGCCGGGTGCGCCGCAAGAAGCCCTACGGCTCCTACCGGGGCCAGGCGGGCCAGGTGGCGCCGAACCTGCTGGAGCGTGACTTCACCGCGCAGGGGCCGAACCAGAAATGGGTGACCGACGTGAGCGAGTTCGCCGTCGCGGGCCACAAGGTCTACCTGTCACCGGTCATGGACCTGTTCGACCGGCAGATCATCTCCTACACGGCCGCTCTGTCACCGAACCTGGAGTTGACCAACACCTCCTTGCGGGAGGCGTTGAAGACCCTGCCCCCTGGTCAGAGCCCGCTGGTCCACTCCGACCAGGGGTTTCAGTATCAGCACGTGTCCTGGCGGCGGCTGCTCGCCGGGGTCGACGGTCTTCAGTCGATGTCGCGCAAGGGCAACTGTCTGGACAACGCGGTGATCGAGAGTTTCTTCGGTCACCTGAAGGAGGAGTTCTTCACCCACTCCGAGTTCGAGACCGTCGAGGAGTTCACCGCAGGGCTGGATGAGTACATCGCCTGGTTCAACCACGAACGCGTCCATAGCTATCTTGAGGGCCTGAGCCCGGTGCAGTACCGAGCTCAGGCCCTGGCGGCCTAACCTTTAGTTAGCCGGTCCAACTATCGGGGACCAGTTCAATCCTGTTCGTCTCCCACTTCCTGGACCAGGTGTACGAGATCGCCGACCGGATGACCGTCCTGCGCAACGGCGCCCTGGTCGGTGAGTACCTTCCGCAGGAGACCGACCGCCTCGAACTGGTCTCGGCGATGCTCGGCCGGGAACTGGGCACCCTGGAGGAGGTGGAGCGCCGCTCCGAGGAGCGCTCCCCCGGCACCGCACCGGTGCTGACCGCCCGCGGGCTGGGCCGCACGGGCGCCATCGCCCCCTTCGACCTGGAGATCCACGCCGGTGAGGTGGTGGGCCTGGCCGGGCTGCTCGGTTCGGGGCGCACCGAGACGGCGCGGCTGCTGTTCGGCGCCGACCGGGCGGACAGCGGGACGCTCAGCGTCGACGGCCGCCGGGTCCGCCCCCGCGGCCCGCGCCCGATGATCGCGCGCGGGGTGGCCCTGTGCTCGGAGGACCGCAAGGCGGAGGGGGTCATCGCCGACCTGACCGTGCGCGACAACCTGGTCCTGGCCCTGCAGGCCGCCCGGGGGTGGATGCGCCCGGTACCCCGGCGCACCGCCGACGCGCTGGTGGAGGAGTACATCGAACGGCTCGACATCCGTCCGGCCGACCCGAACGCCGTCATGGGGAACCTGTCCGGCGGGAACCAGCAGAAGGTCCTGCTGGCGCGCTGGCTGGTCACCCGGCCCCGGTTACTCATCCTGGACGAGCCCACACGCGGTATCGACGTCGGCGCCAAGGCACAGATCCAGAAGGTCGTGACCGACCTGGCCGCCGACGGTATGGCGGTGCTGTTCGTCTCCGCGGAGCTGGAGGAGGTGGTCCGGGTCTGCGACCGCGTGGTGGTGCTGCGCGACCGCCGCAAGGTGACCGAACTCGACGGTGACGGGGTCACCGTGGACGAGGTGATGGCGGCCATCGCCGGGCACGAGCCGACGGCGGTGTCCCCGTGATCCGACACCACCTCTTCTGGCCGGTCGCCGCCCTGGTGCTGCTGATCGTGCTCAACGCCGTGGTCAACCCGGCGTTCCTGGAACTGCGCCTGCAGGACGGGCGCCTGTACGGCGGGGTCGTCGACATCCTGCGCAACGGCGCGCCCACCCTGCTCATCGCGGTGGGCATGACCCTGGTGATCGCCACCCGCGGTATCGACCTGTCGGTGGGCGCGGTCGCCGCGATCTCCGGGGCCGTCGCCTGTACCTGGATCGCCGGGGGCGGGCACGCGTTCACCGCCATGGTCCTGGCACTGGCCGTGTGCGTTCTCCTGGGCCTGTGGAACGGGTTCCTCGTCTCGGTCCTGGGTATCCAGCCGATCATCGCGACCCTGGTGCTGATGACCGCCGGTCGCGGCGGCGCCATGCTGATCACCGAGGGTCAGATCATCACGGTCAACGATCCGCTCTACCGGCAGATCGGAGCGGGTTTCCTGGTGCTGCCGATCGCGATCCTGATCAGCCTGGGCGTGCTGCTGCTGGTGGGCGCCCTGACCCGCGGTACCGCCCTGGGCATGCTGGTGGAGGCCGTGGGGACCAACCCGCGGGCCGGCCGGCTCGCCGGGGTGGGCTCACGCACCATCGTGTGGACCGTGTACGTGTTCGCCGGGCTGTGCGCCGGGGTGGCCGGTCTGATGATCAGCTCCAACGTCAGCGCCGCCGACGCCAACAACGCGGGACTGTGGATCGAGATGGACGCGATCCTGGCCGTGGTCATCGGCGGTACGTCGCTGGCCGGCGGGCGCTATTCGCTCACCGGCACACTGGTGGGCGCCCTGGTGATCCAGACCCTGACCACCACCGTGTACAACGTCGGGATCGCGCCCAACGCGATCCTGGTGTTCAAGGCGCTCGTGGTGATCGCCGTGTGCCTGCTGCAGTCCCCCCGCTCCGCCCGGCTGTTCGGTCCCAGGCGGCCCGCCGGGTCCGCCCCGTCCCGTTCCAAGGAGGTGACCGCGGCATGAGAGTCCTGGACGTGACCCGGGCGCGGAACCGCGTCGAACGCCTGCCCCAGCGGTTCCTGCCGGTCATCGCCACGTTCGCGGTGTTCGTGCTGACCTTCGGCACCGGGGCGGTGCGCTATGACGGGTTCGCCTCCGCGCAGATCTTCACCAACCTGTTCGTGGACAACGCGTTCCTCATCGTGCTCGCGGTGGGGATGACCTTCGTGATCCTGACCGGCGGCATCGACCTGTCGGTGGGCGCGGTGGCGGCGCTGTCCACGATGATCGCCGCCGCCACCCTGCAGGCGGGCTGGCCGCCGCTGATGTCGGTGCTGGCAGTCCTGGTCACCGGTACCACGCTGGGCCTGCTCATGGGGCTGGTGATCCACGTCTTCGACGTACAGCCCTTCATCGTCACCCTGGCCGGGATGTTCCTGGCCCGGGGGCTGTGCCTGCTGATCAGCGTGGAGTCGATCTCCATCACCGATCCCCTCTTCCGGACGATGGCCACCGGGACCATCACCCTCACGGACGGGGTGACCCTGACCTACAGCGTCCTGATCGCCCTGGCCGTGGTGCTGGCCGCCGTGTACGTCCTGCACCTGACCCGGTTCGGCCGCACCGTGTACGCGGTGGGCGGCAGCGCTTCCTCGGCCCGTCTGATGGGCCTGCCCACCGGCCGGGTCCGGGTGGGCGTGTACGCGGTGAGCGGGTTCTGCTCGGCCCTGGGCGGGCTGTTGTTCAGCCTGTACATGCTCTCCGGGTACGGGCTGCACGGGGTCGGCATGGAGCTGGACGTGATCGCCGCGGTGGTGATCGGCGGGACCCTGCTGACCGGCGGGGTCGGCTACGTGGCCGGCTCGGTGCTGGGCGTGCTGGTGCTCGGCACTGTGCAGACGCTGATCTCCTTCGAGGGTTCCCTCAGCTCCTGGTGGACCCGGATCGTCATCGGGGTGCTGCTGTTGGCCTTCATCATGTTCCAGCGCCTGATCGTGCGCCGGACCGAATGACCCGGCCCGGCTCAAACGCGTGGCCCCGTCCACTGGACCCCGTGTCCCGCGGACGGGGCCGACCCGTGCGTCCATGCGGCCTCGGTCGGGTCAGACCGGAACGCTGGTGAAGGAGCGTCCGCACCACGACGACCGGACTTCGCAGTACCGGGATGTCAGCGGCCGCAGAAAAGGCGGCGTCCCGCTCGGGCGGCCACGAACGAAGGGCCGCCCGAGCGGGACGTCAGGACTTGCCTCTTGACAAAACCCTACATATCAGGGCAGGTGGAAGATCTCCGTCAGCGGGACCATCCCCTCGTCGGGGCGACCGTCCAGGCCCTCGAAGAACGGCGCCATCTCGGCCTGCCACCGGGCGTTCACCTCGGTTCCGGCCATGGCCTCACGGGCGGCGTCGAAGTCCTCGGTCTCCAGGTAGCCGACCACCGTGCCGCGCTCGTCGCAGAACAGCGAGTAGTTGTGCCACCCGCTCTCCGACAGCGCTCGGCGCATCTGCGGCCAGACCTCGGCGTGGCGCTGTCTGTACTCCTCCAGCCGGTCCTCGCGCACCTTGAGTACGAAGCAGACGCGTCGCATGCCTTACCTCCGGTCAGAAGTCGAAGTCGTCGATGTTGTCGGCGTCGAAGACCTGCGGCGGGCCGAGCACGATCTCGCGATCGGTCTCGAAGGTGTACTCGCCCAGGCGCCCGGCGGTGAAGGTCTCGCCCTCGGCTCCGGTGATCTGCCCGGCCTTGAGCGCGGCACCGGTGTACCCGGCCAGGTAGCCCAGGTCGAGCGGGTTCCACAGGGCGAACTCCTCGACGGTGCCGTCGTTGACGAACTCGCGCATCTGGTTGGGCGTGCCCAGGCCGGTGACGGCCACCTCGCCCTTGTACTCGGAGTCGCTGACGTAGCGCGCCGCCGCCGCCAGGCCCACCGTGGTCGGCGAGACCACGCCGCCCAGGTCGGGGTGCGACTGCATCAGGCCCTGCATCTCCTGGAAGGACTGCAGGTCGTCGTCGTTGCCGTAGACGGTGTCCACCAGCTCCAGGTCGGCGTACTCCTCCTCCTGGAGCACCTCCTCCATCGCCGCGATCCAGGCGTTCTGGTTGGTGGCGTTGGGGGTGGCCGACAGGACCGCGAAGGTGCCCTCGCCGCCGAGCTGCTCGGAGACCATCTCGACCAGCGTGCGGCCGACGAGCTCGGTCGTGGACTGGTTGACGAACACGTCGGTGCAGTTGGCGTCGGAGTCGTAGCCCACGATGGCCGCTCCGTTGTCCCGGGCCTCGTTGAGCGCGGGGCACACCGCGTCGGGGTCGTTGGCGGCGATGACGATGACGTCGCTGCCCGCCTGGCTGGCGGCGTTGATGTACTCCACCTGGGAGTCGGCGGTGGCCTCGGTGCCCCCGCGCTCGGTGGCGTTGCCGGAGACCTCCTCCACCGCCTCGGTGCCGCCCTCGTTGACGATGTCGAAGAAGGGGTTGTTGAGCTGCTTGGGCAGGAAGTCGATCCGCAGGCCCTCGGGGATCTCGGCGCCGGGGTCGGCGGTCCCGGTGGGGCGGGAGTCGTTCTCCTCCTCGGCGCTGTCGATGGTGGTGCCGCCGCAGGCGGCGGTCATCAGCACGGCGAAGGCGGACGCGGCCAGGAACAGGTGGCGCGGGCGGGGCTGGGTCATGACTGTTCTCCCTTGGTGGAGGCGGACACGGGGGCGGGCGGTGGGGACGGGTGGGGCGCGCGGGCGGCTCTGAGCCGGGCCAGGAGGTTGGGGGTGACGACGGAGGCGATGAGGATCAGGCCGGTGACGACCTGGAGCACGTCGCTGCCGATGCCGAACAGCTGGAGCGCGTTGCGGATGACCCCGAGCAGCAGGACCCCGCTCATCACTCCGAGGGCCGATCCGACGCCGCCGAAGATGGAGACCCCGCCCAGCAGGACGGCGGCCACGACCTGGAGCTCCAGGCCGAAGGCGGTGTCGGCGCGCGAGGTGCCGTACTGCAGGGTCCAGAAGACGCCCGCGGCGGAGGCGACGGTGCCGCTGAGGGTGAAGAGCCAGAACTTGGTCCAGCGCACCGACACCCCGGTGAAGCGCGCGGCCTCGCTGTTGTTGCCGATGTCGAACAGCGACCGGCCGACGGCGGTGGCGTGCAGCAGCACCCCGAACAGCACGGCCAGGGCCAGGACGGCCACGGCGATCCACGGCAGACCGGGCAGGCCCAGGAAGTGCTCGCGGGCCCCGCCCACCCAACTGCTGGGGTAGCTGGCCACGGCCCGATCGCCCAGCAGCACGTAGGCCAGGCCCCGGTACAGGGCCATGGTGCCGATGGTGACGGCCAGGGAGGGCAGCCCGCACACGGTGACCAGGAAGCCGTTGAAGGCACCCAGGAGCGCGCCCACACCCAGGCAGATCCACAGCGCGGCCTCGATGGGGACCCCCGACTCCCACAGCACGCCCAGGGTCGCGCTGGTCAGGGCCAGGGTGCTGGCCACCGACAGGTCGATCTCACCGGTGATGACGATGAGCGTCATCGGCAGCGCCATCAGGGCGATGGCCGCCACACTGAGCAGCAGGAAGTCGATGTTGCGCGCGGTGGCGAACATGTCCACGAACAGCACGGCGCCCAGGACGGCGACCAGGAGCGCGGAGACGACCGGGGTCTCACGTGCGGACAGCAGGGAGCGCAGGCGGGCGGCCCGGGAGGACCTGTTCGGTCCCGGTTCCGGGTCGGCCACCCGGTCCGGTGCGGTCGCGGTGACGGTGCGTTCAGGCGCCACGGGCACCTCCTCCTCGAAGTTTGCGCGCGGTGCGCAGCGCCAGCAGCCGGTCCAGTCCGATGGCGGCCAGGATGAGCGCGCCCACCACGGCCTGGTGCCAGAACTGGTCGATGCGCCAGATGGGCAGGGCGGCGGTGATCGTGGTGAGCAGGACCGCGCCCAGGGCGGCGCCGTAGACGGTGCCCACTCCCCCAGCGATGGCCACGCCGCCCACCACGGCGGCCGCCACGACCTGGAGTTCCATGCCGGTGCCGACGGTGGAGTCCACGGTGCCGTAGCGGGCGGCGAACAGGACTCCGGCGAGCCCGGCCAGGGCCCCGTTGGCCGCGAAGGCGAGCATGACGCGACGGGTGGCCGGGATGCCCGACAGGCGGGCGGCGTCGGCGTTGGAGCCGATGGCGTACAGTTCCCGCCCCGAGCGGTAATGGGCCAGGTAGAAGCCGACCGCGGCGACCACGGCGATGGCGACAGCCGCCGGCAGCGGCACGCCCAGGACGCTGACCCGCCCCAGCAGGAGGAAGGCGGCGGGCATGTCGTGCGCGTTGACCTGGCCGCCGTCGGCCCACCAGTGGTTGAGGCCGCGATAGGCGTACAGGGTGCCCAGGGTGACCACCAGAGCGGGTACCTGGACGGTGGTCACGAGCAGGCCGTTGACCAGACCGCACACCAGGCCGATGCCGACCCCGGCGAGTACGGCCACGGGGACGGGCAGGCCGGGGAAGGTCACGAAGAGCAGTCCCGTGCCGAAGGCGGACAGGCCCATGACCGAACCGACCGACAGGTCGACGTTCCTGGTGATGAGCACCAGGGCCTGGCCGACGGCCAGGACGGCCAGGACGGTCGCGCCGAGGAACAGGTCGCGCACCCCCTGGCTGGACAGGAATCCGGGGTTGTGCAGCCAGGTGGCGGTGATGAGCACGAACACGGCCAGGAGCACGCCGAGTTCGCGGAACTGCCGCTGGCGGCGGGCGGGGCGCCCGCTGGGTTGGGGCGGCGCGCCCGCGGTGGAGGTATCGGGGGCGTTGGCGGGGGCGTTCGTCATGCGGCCTCACCCGGTCGCTGTCCGGTGGCCGCGTACATGACCGACTCCTCGTCGGCCTCGGCGCGGTCGAGTTCGGCGGTGATACGGCCCTCGTGCATGACCAGGACCCGGTCGGCCATGCCCAGGACCTCCGGCAGTTCGCTGGAGACCATGACGATGGCCAGGCCCCGGCCTGCCAGGGTGGAGAGCAGGCGGTGCACCTCGGCCTTGGTGCCCACGTCGATTCCGCGCGTGGGCTCGTCGACGAAGAGCACACGGGGTTCGGTGGACAGCCACTTGGCCAGCACGACCTTCTGCTGGTTGCCGCCGGAGAGCGTGGACACCGGGTCGTCGAGTCGGCCGAACCTGAGGTTGAGCCGTTCGCCCCAGTGCTCGGCGAAGGCGCGTTCGGCAGCGGAGCGCAGCAGCCCGAGGCGGCTGAGCGCCCGGCGGCGGGTGGCGGTGGCGTTGCGTTCGATGGAGGACTCCATGACCAGTCCCTGTTGGCGCCGGTCCTCGGGGACCAGGGCGATGCCCGCGGCCATGGCCGCCCCGGGTCTGCCGCCGGCCAGGTCCCGGCCCCGCACGCGGACGGACCCGGCGTCGTAGCGGTCCACACCGAACACGGCGCGGATGACCTCGCTGCGTCCGGCGCCCACGAGTCCGGCCAGGGCGACGATCTCCCCGGCCCGTACGCTGAAGGACACGTCGGCGAAGACGCCTTCGCGGGTCAGGCCCTGGACCTGCAGGACGGTCTCCCCGTGCTCGGCCTCCTCCTTGGGGTAGAGGCTGCTCACCTCGCGTCCGACCATGCGGCGCACCACGGTGTCCACGTCCACCTCGGAGACGGGGTCACAGGAGACGAAGGCTCCGTCGCGCACGACCGTGATGCGGTCACACAGGGAGAAGACCTCGTCGAAGCGGTGCGAGATGAACAGCAGTGCCGCACCGGTCTCGCGCAGCGTCCGTGCGACGGTGAACAGGCGCTCGGACTCCACGCCGGACAGGGCGGCGGTCGGCTCGTCCATGACCAGGACCCTGGCCTGACGGGTGAGGGCCTTGGCGATCTCCACCAGCTGCTGGTCGGCGATGGACAGCCCGCGTGCGGGGCGGTCGGGGTCCATCTGGACGCCGAGCCGGGTGAAGACCTCCGCGGTCTCATGGCGCATCCGTCGCCGGTCGATGGTGCGCAGTCGGGTGCGGGGCTGGCGGCCGACGAAGATGTTCTCGGCCACCGACAGGTCGGGGAAGAGCGTCGGTTCCTGGTAGATGACCGCGATGCCGGCGTTCTGGGCGTCCGCGGGCGCGGAGAAGGCGGTGGGCTCTCCGTCCACGAGCACCTGTCCGCCGTCGGGCCGGTGCACTCCGGCGATGGTCTTGACCAGGGTGGACTTGCCCGCCCCGTTCTCGCCGACCAGGGCGTGGATCTCTCCGGAGCGCAGTTCCAGGGACAGTCCTCGCAGGGCCCTGACGCTCCCGAAGGACTTGGTGACGTCGACCAGGGCGAGGGGTGGGGGGACCTCTGTCGGGTCCACGTGCGCCCTCCTTTTCGGTGCGGGTCCGGCAATGGACCACCAGGCTAAAAAACGTTTTAATATGATGGGGATGTTAAGTGCAGCACATTCCACCGTCAAGGGGATCATGGGAAAATGAGCAGGTATCGCCCTGGCAACGACGCCGCGACCTCCATCGGAACGCTTACGCAGCAGAGCCAGAGGCCACACCGGCGGGCCATCTGGCGTTGACACGTTTCAATCCGGATGTGAACATGTGACCCCAACGGGCCGCGCACACAGCCGGAGACGCGTCCGGGTCAGTACGATGCCTCCCGTCCCCCCAGTACACGCACGGGAGAGAATCCTTGTCCACCAGGTCCCGCTCCACCCGCCGCACCGTGGGCATCACCGAGGTCGCCCGGCACGCCGGGGTCTCCCCCGGCACGGTCTCCAACGTGCTCAACCGGCCCGAGCGCGTCGCCGAGGCCACCCGGCTGCGCGTGGAGTCCGCCATCGCCGAGCTGGACTACGTGCGCAACTCCTCCGGCAGCAGCCTGCGCTCCGGGCGCAGCGAGTCCGTGGGGCTGCTGGTACTGGATGTGACCAACCCCTTCTTCGCGGAGGTCGCGCGGGGTGTGGAGGACGAGGCCGCGACCTCGGGGCTGGCCGTGGTCCTGCTCAACTCGGCCGAAACACACGAGCGCCAGCGACGCAACGTACGGCTGCTGGCCGAGCAGCGCGCGGCGGGGGCGGTGGTCATGCCGGTGGACGACGACCTGTCCGACCTGCTGTGGCTGAGCCGGCGGGGAACCTCCTGGGTGGCGCTCGACCGGGGGGACGTCTCCGAGGACGTGGGGTGCAGCGTCAGCGTGGACAACCACGAGGGCGGCCTGGCGGCCGGGCGGCACCTGATCGGGTTGGGCCACGAGCGGGTCACCTTCCTGACCGGACCGTTCGCCATCGAGCAGGTCCGACGGCGCCACCAGGGGCTGCGCGCGGCCTTCGAGGAGGCCGGTCTGGACCCGGACGCGGCGGTGCGGGTGGTGGAGCAGCCCCTGCTCAACCCCGAACACGGCGAGCGCGCGGTGGACGAGGTGCTGACCGGAGGGCCCAGGCAGCGGCCGCGGGCGGTGTTCTGCGCCAACGACCAGCTCGCGCTGGGGCTGATGAAGGGACTGGGCAGGCGGGGGCTGCGCGTCCCCGAGGACATCTCGGTGGTCGGTTACGACAACCTGGACTTCGCCGACCTGGTGCACCCCGGACTGACCACCGTGGCCCAGCCCAAGTACGAGCTGGGGCGGGAGGCGATGCGGCTGCTGCACGCCGAACTCAACGACCCGGACCACCTGCACGAGCGGGTGCTGTTCACCCCGGAACTGGTCGTGCGCGGATCCACGGCGGCCCACCGGAGCTGAGCACGGAGGGCCCCCGTTCCTGAACTGGTCCCCGATAGTTGGACCGGCTAACTAAAGGTTAGGCCGCCAGGGCCTGAGCTCGGTACTGCACCGGGCTCAGGCCCTCAAGATAGCTATGGACGCGTTCGTGGTTGAACCAGGCGATGTACTCATCCAGCCCTGCGGTGAACTCCTCGACGGTCTCGAACTCGGAGTGGGTGAAGAACTCCTCCTTCAGGTGACCGAAGAAACTCTCGATCACCGCGTTGTCCAGACAGTTGCCCTTGCGCGACATCGACTGAAGACCGTCGACCCCGGCGAGCAGCCGCCGCCAGGACACGTGCTGATACTGAAACCCCTGGTCGGAGTGGACCAGCGGGCTCTGACCAGGGGGCAGGGTCTTCAACGCCTCCCGCAAGGAGGTGTTGGTCAACTCCAGGTTCGGTGACAGAGCGGCCGTGTAGGAGATGATCTGCCGGTCGAACAGGTCCATGACCGGTGACAGGTAGACCTTGTGGCCCGCGACGGCGAACTCGCTCACGTCGGTCACCCATTTCTGGTTCGGCCCCTGCGCGGTGAAGTCACGCTCCAGCAGGTTCGGCGCCACCTGGCCCGCCTGGCCCCGGTAGGAGCCGTAGGGCTTCTTGCGGCGCACCCGGCAGACCAGGCCCAGCTGGTTCATGAGCTTGAGTACGGTCTTCTTCGCTACCCGCCACCCCTTCTTGAGGAGCTGGTCATGGATCCGGCGGTGCCCGTAGCGGCCCTTGTTCTTGTCGAAGAGCTGCCTGATCTGGGCCTTGAGCGCTGCGTGGGGATCCGGGGTTTGGAGTCGGGCCTGGTGGTAGAAGAACGTGGAGCGGGCCAGCCCAGCAACCCGCAGCAGCACGTCCAATCGGTGTTCGGCCTTGAGGGCGACCACAGCGTGAACCCTCACTCTGGTGGATGTTCCCTCAAGGCCCGCACTTTTCCCAGGTAGGCGTTCTGGGCACGCAGGAGCTCGTTCTCACGGCGTAGTCGTTCCAGCTCTGAGGCTGGCTCTTGTGGTGCGCTCTTGGGCGGGCGTCCTCGCTGCTTGGGGCGTAGCCCTTCTGAGCCCTGGGTGCGGTAGGTGCGCACCCACGATTCCAGCAGCTTGGGTGAGGACAGTTCCAGTTCCTTGGCCAGCTCGGTCTTGGGCTCGCCCGCCAGGAGGCGGCGCACCGCCTCGACCTTGAACTCGAAGGAGTAGGACTTCTTCGCTTGTTTGGTCACCAGCGCTCCCGGGCCGTGGATCTGATCTTGCTTCGGTTCGGTGGACAGGTGTCCGCTTTCGGATACTTTGTCATTGAACGAGGAGATTGAAGTGCCCAAGACCCGCCCTGCGTACCCGCCGGAGTACCGCGATCAGATCATCGCGCTGGCCCGCTCCGGCCGTAGCCCCGAGGACCTGGCAGCTGAGTTCGAACCCTCGGCCCAGACGATCCGCACCTGGATCAATCAGGCCAAGATCGACTCCGGCCAGGCAGAGGGCACCACCAGCGATGACAAGGCCGAACTGGCCCGCCTTCGCCGAGAGAACGCCCAGCTGCGCGAAGAGCGCGAGATCCTGCGCAAGGCCACGGCTTTCTTCGTCCGGGAGACCAGTCGGTGATGTTCCGGCTGATCGACGAAGAAAAGACACGCCACTCCGTCTCCCTGATGTCCCGGCTGCTCGGCGTATCGCGGCAGGGCTACTACAAACACCACCACCGAATCCAGGACGGCCCCACGGCCAAGGAACGCTCCGACGCTGACCTGTCCGAGCGCATCCAGGGCCACCACGAGCGCTCCCGCGGCACCTACGGCTCCCCCAGGCTCCAGGCCGACCTGGCCGAGCTCGACGGCATCCGCGCTGGACGCAACCGCATCACCCGGCTGATGCGCCGCCAGGGCCTGGTCGGGGTCCACCGCCGCACCGGCCGCAAAAGCCTGACCTCCCAGGACCGGATGGCCACAGCCCCACCGGATCTGGTCGGTCGTGACTTCACCGCCCATGCCCCCAACACCAAGTGGAGCGCGGACATCACCTACGTGCCCACCGACCAGGGGTGGGTGTACCTGGCGGTGGTGATGGACCTGTTCTCGCGCCGCATCGTGGGCTGGGCGATGGCCCCTCACATGCGCGCCGATCTGGTCTGCGACGCGCTGGCCATGGCGGTGACCGCCCGCCGTCCCGGTCCGGGGCTGATCCATCACTCGGACAAGGGATCGCAATACACCAGTCTGGCCTTTGGTCGCCGCTGCGAAGAGGCAGGGATCGCTCCCTCGACGGGGCGGACGGGGTCGTGTTACGACAACGCCGTCACCGAGAGCTTCTTCGCGTCGTTGGAGACCGAGTTGATCGACCGCACCCGTTTCGCCACCAGGGCGGATGCGGAGCGGGAGGTGTTCTCCTATATCGAGGGGTTCTACAACCCCTGGCGGCGGCATTCGGCCAATGGTCAGCTCAGCCCGGCTGAGTATGAACGTCGCCACACCGAAGTTGCTCAAGACAGGCTTGCGGCGCTGTCTCAGGCCGCGTAAAACCCCAGCTCACAGGTGTCTACCGAACTGAAGCAACATCAATCCGCCACCGTCGGTACAGGCTTCGGACCGCCCATCGCGAGACCCCCAGAGAGGCCGCTACCGCGTGATCGGCTCTGCCTTGCTCGAACAACGCTATCGCTTGGTGGCGTTGGTCCTGGGTGAGTGAGCTGTTCGCTCTCATGGGACTGCTCCCTGGTCGATGGAACTGGATTTCCAGTCCAACTTCCAGGGAGCAGTTCATCCACGTGCGGTGGAACAGGGGCCCCATGCTTCAGAAAACCGGAAAGGATCTACACCACGCCGGTTCCGCTCCCGCGCCGGGCAGCGCCCCAGCCGGCCTGCGTCGCTTCGTGTGCGGGTCAGCGCTGAGCGCTGGGGAAGAGCCCTTCGTAGACGCTGGAGATCGAGTGGGCCTCGAGGACGCCCTGGTAGGCGTGGACATCGTCGATGTCACCGGGCCAGTGGTCGGTGTTGGAACCGCCGTGCTGGGCGCTGCCGATGCGCAGCGGGCCCTCTGCGTGCCAAGTGTGTTCCACCGCCGCACGAGAGGCCTCGAAGCCGTCCACGTAGAGCACCAGTTCACCGCTGGTGTGGTCGTAGACACCCGTCAGATGGGCCCATTCCCCCGGCTGGGCGAGCCAGGCGGAGGAGGCGGAGGTCCACTCGGTCGAACCCACGGCGTTCGCGTCATCATGGGCGGCCATCTTGAACACCCATCGGCCGCTGTCGCCCTGGTAACCCAAGTGGAAGCCGCTTTGATGCGTGCCGGCCTGGCTGACGGCGGTGGCGTCGACACCCTCGCCGGTCTCGTCCAGACGCACCCAGGCCGCGATGCTGAAGCTGCGGTCCGTGCGCAGAGCGGGGCCGGATGTCTCGACGTACTCGTCGTCACCGTTCAAACGAAGCGCGGGAGAGAAAGTGATGTCGTTCTCCGCAGCGTCCCAGGCAGTGAGGGGATCTGCGTGCAGGGTGGCTTCGAGTCCGTGGTCGGTGGCGTCGGCCACGGACGTGCCGTCCCACTCGTCGAGCATCCACCGGCCTTCGGCCGCGAGAGGGCGATTGGCCAGTCGCCACACTTCGGAGTTGGTTTCGGAGCCGGCCACGGCCTCGTCCAGGACGAGTCGGTTCCACACACGAACGTCGTCGATAGCGCCGGACCAGTGGTGACCGCCCGTGCCCTCGGACAGGGTGCGTCCGATGGCGAGCGGCCCCCGGGCGTTCCATGGCCCCGAGTGGGTGACGGTGCCCTGTTCGATGCCGTCGACGTAGAGGGTGATCTCACCGGTCTGGCCGTCGTGGGTGCCCAGCAGGTGCGTCCACACCCCGGTCTCGGCGGAGGCGGTGGATGCGGCCACCGCCCACTCCCGGGAAGTGTCCCCGGACTCGTCTTCGGGGAACATCCTGAACACCCACTGACCGGTGTCTCCTTGGTAACCGAGCTGGAAGGCGCTCTGCGCGGCGCCCGACTGAGCAACGGCTATGTGGTCGGCGCGGGCACCCTCCAGCTTCACCCAGGTGGAGACGGAGAAGGAACCGGAGGTGTCCACGGTGGAGTGGTTGACGGTGATCTCGGCGTCGGTGCGGCCGTTGGTGTGGACGGCCGTGCCCTCCAGGCGCGGGGCAGGGTTGGTGTTGGGGTTCTCGACCGTCCCGACTCGGCCGCGGACCCACTCCACACCCTCGGACAAGGTGGCGCCCTGGTCGGGGTTGACGAGGTCGGCGGCACGGTTTCCCTGCCCCTCGTCGAAGGCGAAGTAGGCCACCGGATCACTGGGCGGAGCGACCAGGAAGGAGTAGACGGACGTGCAGGCGGAGGACTTGCCGGAGGCGTCCACTGTGCGTGCGTAGATCCTGTTGGGCCCCGCGTGACGCGGGGTGAGGGTCACTGTCACCGACCCGCCTGGTTCCTCAGGCACGGCTTCGCGAACACAGCTGCCGTCATTGAGGCCGTAGAAGTAGCTCTGGACGTCCTCGGCGCCACGACTGGAGAAAGTGAAATCGCCGGGCTGACCGGGCGAGCCGTGGAACTCGTTCCCGGCAGGGTAGTCCGCAGAGGTGACCTCGATCCCGACATCTGCGAAGGCCGGCACGGGAAGGAAGGGAAACAGGAGGACGAGCGCCAGAAGGGCGGCGACCCGAACCCGAGCACGACGGAGCATGGCAGACTCTCTAGCCCAGGATGGGGATCACCTGTGGGGGCCGTGCCGTCTGGACGCGGCCGGTGGTTGCCCTGGGACAAGAGGCGAAGCTATCAGGCGCAGGGGAACAGCTGACGGGTGCCCGCCTGGCGCAAATACACGCATATCGACCCTAAGCTGAGAAAACCCTCCGGAAGATTCATGTCAAAAAAGGCCGAATGCGGCCACAGCGAGAGTTTTGCGCCGGCCCCGGGCCACCTAAGCTCACCAGTCCAGTCGGCTCCTGACTGCTTCGCTCCGCAAGCGTGAGGACCTGGAGAGGGAAAGACGCACCGAAAGCACGCGAAGGACCCCGGAGGCACCACGGGTCGTGGCGGTTCCTCCGGTGTCCTCGGGGCCCTGTCCGGGGTCAGCCCCAGAGGCGCCGCTCGGCGTCCTCCCAGCGGGCCCGGTCCCCCTGCGGCTCGTAGCGCCGCAGCTCGAAGGAGGCGGCCACGATCCGGCGCAGGTCCGACAGCTCCCCCTCGACCGCGCCGACGGCACGGGCCTGCACCAGCAGGTTGCCCGCGGCGGTGCCCTCGGCCGGACCGGCCACGACCGGCAGGCCGGTGGCTTCGGCGGTCAGTCGGCACAACAGCGTGTTGCGCGACCCTCCCCCCACCACGTGCACCACCTCGACGTCCCGACCGGAAAGTTCGGCGGCCTGGCGCACCGCTCTGCGGTAGGCCAGGGCCAGGGAGTCGATGACGCACCGGGCCAGCTCGGCCTCGCCCTCGGGCGGCCGCTGCCCCCTCTCGGCCGCGCACGCGGCGATCCTCGCGGGCATGTCGCCCGGCGGCAAGAACCGGGGATCGTCCACGTCGACCACGCAGGCCAGCGCCGGCACCCGGGCAGCCCGCTCCAGCAGGTTGGCCAGGTCCACGTCACGGCTCTGCTCGCGCCAGGTGCGCAGGGACTCCTGCAGTAGCCACAGGCCCATGACGTTGCGCAGGTAGCGGACCGTGCCGTCCACGCCGAGCTCGTTGGTGAAGTTGGCGGCCCGGCTCTCCTCGCTGCGCACCGGGGCGTCCAGCTCCACCCCCACCAGCGACCACGTCCCGCACGAGACGTAGGCGAAGTGGGGAGTGGCGGCCGGGACCGCGACCACCGCCGACGCGGTGTCGTGCGAGCCGACCACCACCAGCGGCGCCCCCGCCGCGCCTCCCACCGACGCGCGGGCGCACAGCCGGCCCACGACCGTGCCCGGTTCGACCAGACGGGAGAGCATGTCGCGCACCGGCACCCCGAAGGACCCCTCCAGCACGTCCAGGCACTCCTGGGCCCAGTCCCGGGTGCGCGCGTCCACCAGCCCGGTGGTGGACGCGTTGGTCACCTCCCACACCCGCTCCCCCGTAAGCCAGTATCCCAGCAGGTCCGGGACGAGCAGCGCGTCGCGGGCCAACGGCACCAGCTGGGGGTCGTCGGCCGCCGCGGCCAGCTGGAACACCGTGTTGAACCGCTGGACCTGGAGCCCGTTGACGGCATACATGCGGTCGGCGGGCAGGTACCCGAACACCTCCTCCGGCACACCCTCGGTACGGGCGTCCCGGTAGTGCACCGGGTTCCCGAGCAGCGCCCCGTCGGCGTCGAGCAGCCCGTAGTCCACCGCCCAGGAGTCGATGCCCACCGAAGCCAGGCCCCCGTGGGACCCGGCCACCGCGCGCAGCCCCTCCAGGGCTCCCCGGTACAGGGACAGCACGTCCCAGTGCAGGCGCTCGCCGCCCTCCACCGGCACGGTGACCGGGGTGTTGGCGAAGCGGGCCGCCTCCTCGGTGCGCAGGACACCGTCGCGGACGCGGCCGGTGATCACCCGGCCGCTGGAGGCGCCCAGGTCGATCGCGGCGTGCACTGCCGCGCCCCCCTTCTCGACCACGGCGCTCACCTCAGGAACGCGGCGGCCACGCCGCTGTCGACGGGAACGTGCAGGCCGGTGGTGTGCGACAGCTCCCCCGAGGTGAGTGCGAACACCGCGGCCGCCACGTGCTCGGGCAGCACCTCGCGGCCCAGGAGGGTGCGCTTGGCGTAGAACGCGCCGAGCTCCTCCTCCTTGACGCCGTAGACCTCGGCGCGCTGGGCGCCCCAGCCGCCCGCGAAGATGCCCGAACCGCGTACCACGCCGTCGGGGTTGACCCCGTTGACGCGGATGCCGTGCTCGCCGAGTTCGGCGGCCAGCAGGCGTACCTGGTGGGCCTGGTCGGCCTTGACGGAGGAGTAGGCGATGTTCTTGGGTCCGGCGAACACCGCGTTCTTGGAGGCGATGTAGACGATGTCGCCGCCCATGTCCTGCTCGATCATGATGCGGGCCGCCTCGCGCGAGACCAGGAAGGAGCCCTTGGCCATGACGTCGTGCTGCAGGTCCCAGTCGCGTTCGGTGGTCTCCAGCAGCGGTTTGGAGATGGACAGCCCGGCGTTGTTGACCACCAGGTCCACGCCGCCGAAGGCCAGCGCCGCCTCGCCCAGGGCCCGGGCGACGGCCCGGCCGTCGCGGACGTCGCAGGCCACGCCGATGGCGGTGTCGGCGCCGCCGAGTTCGGCGGCGGCCCCGGCGGCCTTGTCGGCGTCCAGGTCGGAGACGACCACGCAGGCGCCCTCGGCGGCCAGGCGGGTGGCGATGGCCTTGCCGATGCCGCTCGCGGCGCCGGTGACGAAGGCGACCCGGCCCGCCAGCGGTTTGGGCTCGGGCAGGCGGGCGAGCTTGGCCTCCTCCAGGGCCCAGTACTCGATGCGGAACTTCTCCGACTCCTCGATGGGCCGGTAGGTGGAGACCGCCTCGGCGCCGCGCATCACGTTGATGGCGTTGACGTAGAACTCCCCGGCCACGCGCGCGGTCTTGGCGTCCTTGCCGAAGGAGAACATGCCCACGCCGGGGACCAGGACGATGGCCGGGTCGGCGCCGCGCATGGCGGGGCTGTCGGGCCGGGCGTGGCGCTCGTAGTAGGCGCGGTAGTCGGTCCGGTACTGCTGGTGGAGTTCGCGCAGCCGCTCCGCCGCCTGTTCCAGCGGTGCGTCGGCGGGCAGGTCGAGCACCATGGGGCGGACCTTGGTGCGCAGGAAGTGGTCGGGGCAGGAGGTGCCCAGCGCGGCCAGGCGGGGGTGCCCGGCGGCGGCGAGGAAGTCCAGGACGACGTCGCTGTCGGTGAAGTGGCCGATCTGCGGGTGGTCGGTGGAGGCCAGTCCGCGGATGAGCGGCGCCAGGGCGGCCGCGCGCTCGCGGCGCTCCGCCTCGGGCAGGGCGCCGTAGCCCTCCAGGGCGGGGCCGAAGGGCTGGGGCCGTCCCCTCTCCTCCAAGAAGCGCTCGGCGGTGCGGATGATCTCCAGCGAGTTGGCCTGGCACTGCTCGCTGGTCTGGGCCCAGGCGGTGATGCCGTGGCCGCCCAGGATCGCGCCGATGGCGTCGGGGTTGTCCTCGGCGATCTGCGCGATGTCCAGGCCGAGCTGGAAACCGGGCCTGCGCCAGGGCACCCAGACCACGCGGTCGCCGAAGCACTCGCGGGTCAGTCGTTCGCCGTCGGCGGCGGTGGCCAGGGCGATGCCGGAGTCGGGGTGCAGGTGGTCCACGTGGGGGGCGCGCACCAGGCCGTGCATGGCGGTGTCGATGGAGGGCGCGGCGCCGCCCTTGCCGAAGGCGCAGTGGTCGAAGGCGGCGACCATCTCGTCCTCGCGTTCCTCGCCCGGGTAGACGTCCACGAGGGCGCGCAGGCGGTCCAGCCGCAGGACGGCCAGGCCCTCCTCGGTGAGGGTGCCCAGGTCGCCGCCGGATCCCTTGACCCAGAGCAGTTCGACCGGCTGCCCGGTGACGGGGTCGGTGCGGGTACCGGCGGCGGAGGTGTTGCCGCCCGCGAAGTTGGTGTTGCGCGGATCGGCTCCCAGGGCGTTGCTGCGTTCGACGAGCTGGGCGACGACGGATTCGGACACGGTGCTTCCCTGTTCGGTGTCGTGGTGGGGCCGGGCGGGGTGCTGGGCGGGCGGGGTCATGCGCCCCATCCGGCCTGGGCGCCGCCCCTGCGCTCCTGCGCCACGCGCTCCGCGTAGCCGGACGCGGCGTGGGCGGCCATGGGGTCGGGGTGCAGCCCCTGCTCCTCGCGCAGGTCGGCCAGGAGCGGGCGCACGTCGGTGTTGTAGGCGTCCATGAGCACGGCGTTGGCGCCCAGGACGTCACCGGCCTCCTGGGCGCGGGCCAGGGCGTCGGGGTCCACGAGCAGGGCCTTGGCCGTGGCCTCCTGCACGTTCATCACCGAGCGGATCTGCCCGGCGATCTTGGGTTCGATGTTGTGGCACTGGTCGAGCATGAAGGCGACCTGGGTGTCGGCGGCCATCGCGCCGCCGCGCACCACCTCGTACATGATGCGGAAGAGCTGGAAGGGGTCGGCGGCGCCGACCATGAGGTCGTCGTCGGCGTAGAAGCGGGAGTTGAAGTCGAAGGCCCCGAGCCTCCCGGCTCTGAGCAGGAAGGCGACGATGAACTCGATGTTGGTGTGCGCCGCGTGGTGGCCGGTATCGACGCAGACCACGGCCCGTTCCCCCAGTTCGAGGCAGTGGGCGTAGGCGGTGCCCCAGTCGGGGACGTCGGTGGCGTAGAAGGCCGGTTCGAAGAGCTTGTACTCCAGCTGGAGGCGCTGGTGGGGGGCGAGGCGCCCGTAGACCTCGCGCAGGGCCTCGGCCAGGCGGTCCTGCCGGGACCTGAGGTCGTCCTGGCCGGGGTAGTTGGTGCCGTCGGCGAACCAGAGCTTGAGGTCGCGCGAGCCGGTGGCGTCCATGACGTCGACGCACTCCAGGAGGTGGTCGATCGCCTTGCGGCGCACCCGGGGGTCGGAGTTGGTGACGCTGCCGAGCCGGTAGTCGTCGTCCTGGAAGACGTTGGCGTTGATGGTTCCGATACCGATGCCCAGGTCACGTGCGTGGTCGGCCAGAGCGCTGTAGTCGTCCACCCGGTCCCAGGGGATGTGCAGGGCGACGGTGGGGGCCGCACCGGTGTGGCGGTGCACCTGGGCCGCGTCGGCGAGCTTCTCCCAGGGGTCGCGGGGCACTCCGGGCTGACCGAACACCTTGAAGCGGGTTCCGGAGTTCCCGAAGGCCCAGGAGGGGAGTTCGATGTGCTGGCGGCGCAGGACCGCGAGGGTGTCGGAGTGCGAGGCCGCATGCGGTGTGACCACGGTGGGGCTCCGTTCGGCTGGTACGGGATCGCGGCTCAAGCGATCATTGAATCGTTTTATCCAACTGGCGAAAAAGCTATCCTTACACCAGCAGAGGTGTCAACAGTCACACTGGGAGACAAAGAGAAAGCACCAGGGGCCGCTGCTTACAACGTTTTACCCGATCACCTGAGCCGTCCGCCTCCACCCAGGGATCCCAGGGCGGACAGGCCGCATAGAAAGCGCTTTCCTTCCATCTTCGGGCTCCTGCGCCGCTTTTGTCCACCATGCCCGCGGACACGCGGAAAGGGCCGGGGCAATCGCCCCGGCCCTGCCGCCCCACCGCCCCGGACTACCCGTTCCGGGGCAGGGTGCGGCTGCGCCCGCGGAACTCGGCGATGACCTCCTCGCCGCGGCGAACCGTGACGTCGTAGAGGCCGCTGCGACCGTAGACCACGCGCTCCACGGCGGTCGCCACCAGCACGTCGCCCTCCTTGGCCGGGGCCACGAAGGTCACGTCGGCCCCGGAGGCCACCGTCACCCCGCCTCCGTCCAGGTTGCAGGCGCAGGCGAAGGCGGTGTCGGCGAGCGTGAACACGAACCCGCCGTGCGCGATGCCGTGACCGTTCACCATCAGCGGCCCCACGGTCATCTCCACCACCGCGAGCCCTTCGCCGGCCTCGACCAGGCGCATGCCCAGGTTCTTGGAGGCCCGGTCGGCCTCGAACATCCGCCAGGCGGTCTCGTTGCGCTTCCCCGGCGCCGCCTCCGCGCTCACGAGTCGAAGTCCACGGTGACGGCGTCGGTCTGCGGCAGCGCCTGGCAGGCCAGGGCGTACCCGGCCTCGACCTCGGCGGGGGTGAGCGCGTAGTTGCGGCGCATCTTCACCTCACCGCCGCACACCTTGACCCGGCAGGTTCCGCACACGCCGCCCTTGCAGGCGAAGGGCAGGTCGGGGCGGTAGCGCTGCGCGGAGTCCAGCACCGGGACGCCCTGGGGCAGGGTCAGCGTGGTGGTGCGGCCGTCCAGGACGACGGTCACCTCGCTGGCCGGGCCCTCGATCCCGGGCTCCTCGTGGCGGGACTGGGGCGGCGGCTCGGCGCCCTCGACGAAGAACAACTCCTGGTGGACCCGCTCGCCCTCCACCCCGTGCCGGGCCAGTACCTCCTGGGCGTCGGTGACCATGCCGTAGGGACCGCACAGCCACCAGTGGTCGACCGCGTCGGGGGCGATGATCGTGGACAGCAGCGCGTCCAGCTTCTCCCCGTCCAGACGGCCGCTGAACAGCTCGGACTCGCGGGGTTCACGGGAGAGCACGTGCACGAGTTCGAGCCGGGGGCCGAAGGCGTCCTTGAGGTCGGCGAGCTCGTCGGCGAACATCACCGTGTCGCTGCGGCGGTTGCCGTAGAGCAGCGTGACACGGGAGTCGGTGCGGCGCAGCAGCGAGGACGCCACGGACAGCATCGGTGTGATGCCCGAACCCGCGGCGACCAGCACGTGGCGGGCGGCCTCGGTCAGGTCGGGGCTGAACCGGCCGGCGGGCGGCCCCACCTCGATCTCGTCGCCCGGCTCGACCTCGCGGACCAGCCAGCTGGAGAACAGGCCCCCGGAGACCAGGCGCACTCCCACGCGGGGGGCCTCGCCCACGGGCGCGCAGATGGAGTAGCTGCGCCGCTCGTCCACGCCGCCCACCTGGCGGCGCAGGGTCAGCGACTGGCCCGGAGCGAAGGCGAACTCCTCGGCCAGGTGGTCGGGGACGTCGAAGGTGACAGCGACGGCGTCGTCGCACAGGCGCTCGACGGCGGCCACGCGCAGCCGGTGGAACGCCGCCCGGCCGCGCGCGGCGGCGGGAGCGGTCTCGGTGACGGGTGTGGTCACGGTCAGATCTCCTTGACGTGCTCGAACGGTTCGAGGCAGCTCCGGCAGCGGTGCAGCGACTTGCAGGAGGTCGCGCCGAACCGGGACAGTTCCTCGGTGTCGGCCGCGCCGCACAGCGGGCAGCGCGGGACGGTACGGGTCGGCATCAGGGTGAGCGGGACGGGACCGGCAGGGCGCTTGGGCGCCCCACCGGGCGGGGAGATGCCGTGCTCGGTGAGCTTGCGCCTGCCCTCGTCGGTGATCCAGTCGGTGGTCCAGGCCGGGGAGAGCGCGGTGCGCACCTCCACGCGCTCGAACCCGGCGGCGCGCACGGCGCGGTCCACGTCCACGCGCATCTCGGCGAGGGCGGGACACCCGGAGTAGGTGGGGGTGATCCACACCGCGGCGGTGCCGTCGTCCTCCACCGCGACGTCACGCAGGATGCCCAGGTCGGCGAGGGTGAGCATCGGCAGTTCGGGGTCGGTGACCGCGGCGGCGGCCTCCCACAGCTTGCGCTCGGCCCCGGCACCCCGAGCCGTGCCGGTTCCGGTGTCCGTGCTGGTGCTGGTTACCATGTCGCCTCCGGGTGCTCCCGGGCCACGCGCTGGAGCTCCTCCAGCAGCGGGGCGAGTTCGCTGGTGTGCCTGCCCTCGCGTCCGGCGACGGCGCTCTGGGGGAACGGTGCCGGGGCGGCCAGGGTCGCGGCGGTCAGTACCCGGGTGAGGACCTCGTGGACCTCCTCGCGTACCGAGGCGGGGTCCACGCCCACACCCTGGGCGGCCAGGGCGGCCTCCACGGGGTGGGTGGCGAAAAGCTCGCCGGTCAGCGGCCACACCTCGGCGACGGCCTCGCGCATGCGCTCGTTGGAGTAGGGGGTTCCGTCACCCAGGCGCAGGGCCCAGGACACGGCGTACTCGCGGTGGTAGGCGAGTTCGTTCACGCCCTTGGCGGCGATCGCGGAGAGCACGGGGTCCTTGCTGTCGGCCAGGCGGGTGAAGACGGCCAGGCGCCAGCTGGAGAGCACGAGCAGGGTGGCGATCGCGCGGGCGAAGTCGCCGCGCGGGGCCTCGGTCAGGTGCGTGTTGCGGAACTGCGCGGGGTCCCGGTGGTAGGCGAAGGCGTCCTCGTCGCGGCCGGTGCCGTCGGCCTGTCCGGCACGGGCCAGCAGGAGCCGGGCCTGGCCGAGCAGGTCCAGCGCGATGTTGGCCAGGGCGACCTCCTCCTCCAGTTCGGGGGCGTCGGTCACCCACTGGACGAGGCGCTGGGACTGGACGAGGGCGTCATCGCCGAGCATCTGGCAGTAGGTCGCCAGGTCCGCACCGTCCACCCCCGCGGGCAGGGTGGTGTCCACGCCCGCGAGCGCCTCGGTGAAGCCGGTGCCGAAGGCCCAACGGGCGTCGCCGTCGTGCTCCTCGGTCAGACCGGTGAAAATGTTCTCGCCACTCATGTTTGTTCCTTGAAGACTCGTGCTGACCTGGCCCCGGCGCCTTGCGGGCGGCGCCCCGAACGGCTCGGTGTTCCGCTAGATGTGCGGGACGTCCTCGGGGATGGGGTAGAAGGTCGGGTGGCGGTAGACCTTGTCACCGCTGGGCTCGAAGTAGGGGTCCTTCTCGTCCGGGCTGGACGCGGTGATGTTCTCGGCGAGCACGACCCAGATGCTCACGCCCTCGTTGCGGCGGGTGTAGAGGTTGCGGGCGTTGTGCAGCGCCATGACCTCGTCGGGGGCGTGCAGCGAACCGACGTGCACGTGGTTCAGGCCGCGCTTGCCGCGGACGAAGACCTCGTAGAGGGGCCACTCGGGGCGGGCCGGGGCCGCGTTGTCGTTGCTGCTCATACGGCGGCCTCCTGGGCGCTCTTCTTCTGCTGCTTCTCGGCGTAGGCGGTGGCGGCCTCGCGGACCCACGCGCCCTTCTCGTGGGCGGCGCGCCTGCGGGTGATCCGCTCGGCGTTCTTGGGGCCGGCCCCGGAGATGACCTGCTTGAACTCGTTCCAGTCCGGGTCACCGAAGTCGTAATGGCCGCGCTCGGCGTTCCAGGCCAGCTCGGGGTCGGGCAGGGTCACGCCCAGCTTCTCGGCCTGGGGGACGGTCATGTCGACGAACTTCTGGCGCAGGTCGTCGTTGGTGTCGATCTTGATGCCCCAGGTCATGGACTGCTGGGTGTTGGGCGAGTCGGCGTCGGGCGGGCCGAACATCATCAGGGACGGCCACCACCAGCGGTCGACGGCGTCCTGGACCATCTTCCGCTGGCCCTCGGTGCCCTCCATCATGCGCATCAGCAGCTCGTAGCCCTGCCGCTGGTGGAAGGACTCCTCCTTGCAGATGCGCACCATGGCGCGGGCGTAGGGGCCGAAGGAGGTGCGGCACAGCGGGACCTGGTTGCAGATCGCGGCGCCGTCGACCAGCCAGCCGATGACGCCGACGTCGGCGTAGCTCAGCGAGGGGTAGTTGAAGATCGAGGAGTACTTCTGGCGGCCCTCGATGAGCCGCTCGGTGAGGTCGCCCCGGTCCACGCCGAGGGTCTCGGCGGCCGCGTACAGGTACAGGCCGTGCCCGGCCTCGTCCTGGACCTTGGCCAGCAGGATGGCCTTGCGGCGCAGGCTGGGCGCGGTCGCGATCCAGTCGCCCTCGGGCTGCATCCCGATGATCTCCGAGTGCGCGTGCTGGGAGACCTGGCGGATGAGGGTCCTGCGGTAGGCCTCGGGCATCCAGTCACGCGGCTCGATGCGCTGGTTGGCGGCGATCCGGGCGTCGAATTCCGCCTGGAGCGCCTCGTCGGCGCCGGGGGGCGCTTCCTGGGCCGTGGTCGACATTGCTCTTTCCCCATTCATAACCGAACGTTCGGTCAGTAATTAGTATCCCCGGATCCGGGCGCCCAACGCAAGTCCCCGGGCCCCCGAATCCGAGCAGGTCACTGAGCCGGCGCCCCGCCGGTGCCCCGCGGGGACCGGCTACGGGCCCTCCAGCGGACTTCTACTGACCCGTGAAGGTCGGCTTCTGCTTGTTCAGGAAGGCCTTGACCGCGCCGACGTGGTCGGCGGTCACACCGAGCTGGTTCTGCAGCTCGGCCTCCTCCTCCAGCAGCTCAGGCAGCTCCATCTGGCCCTCGGCCGCCGAGCGCACCTCGCGCTTGGCCGCCACGAAGGCCGCCGTCGGGCCCGAGGCCAGCTGGACGGCGAGCTCGCGGGCGCGCTTCTCCCAGTCCTGGTCGTCCACGACCTCGGTGACCAGGCCCAGCTCGCGGGCGCGCTCGGCACCGAACACCGTGCCCAGCAGCATGAGCTCCATGGCGCGCGCTTGGCCCAGCGAGCTCACCAGGCGGTAGGCCAGCCCCGAGTCCGAGGCCAGGCCGATACCGGTGAAGGCCGTCCCGAACTTGGCCTTGCGGGCGGCCACGCGCACGTCTCCGGCGAGGGCGAACCCCATCCCGGCGCCCACGCAGGCACCGCCGATCCCGACCACGACGGGAACCTGGATCTCCTCCAGGCCCAGCACGATCTTGTTGTAGTGCTCGCGCACCGTGGTCAGCGCCTGGTCGGGGGTCTCCGACAGGATCTGCGCGTGCTCGGCCAGGTCCTGGCCCAGACAGAACGCCTTGTCCGAACCGAGGAACAGCACCGCGCGGGCGGTGGTGGACTCGGCCGCCTGACGCACCGCGGCCAGCAACTCCTCCTTGGCCCCGCGGGTCAGCCCCGGTCGGTTCAGCCGGATGGTGGCGACCCCGTCGGCCTCGACGAACTCCGCCGCCTTGACTTCACTCACGCCTTGTCTCCCTTATCCCTTGTCCCAGATGTGGAAGCCCTCGCCGCTCTTGCGGCCGAGCTTGCCCTCGGCGACCTTACGGCGCAAGAGCTCCGGCGGCGAGAACCGGTCCCCCAGTTCGGTGGCCAGGTACTCGGCGATGGCCAGGCGCACGTCGAGCCCGACCAGGTCGGTGAGCTTGAGCGGGCCCATCGGGTGGCGGTAGCCGAGCTCCATGGCCGTGTCGATGTCGGCGGGCGAGGCGACGCCCTCCTCGACCATGCGGATAGCCTCCAGGCCCAGCATGACGCCGAGGCGGCTGGTGGCGAAGCCGGGGGCGTCGCGGACCACGATCTCGGTCTTGCCCAGGGCGCCGGCCCAGCCGCGCACCGCTTCGAGGACGGCGGGGTCGGTCTCGGGGGCGGTCACGATCTCCACGAGTTTGGAGGCGGGGACCGGGTTGAAGAAGTGGGTGCCCAGGAAACGGCCGGGGCGCTTGAGCGCGGCGGCCAGCTCGGTGACCGACAGCGAGCTGGTGTTGGAGGCCAGGACGGCGTCCTCACCGACGGCGGCCTCGGCGGCGGTGAGCACCGCGAGCTTGAGTTCGGGCCTCTCCGGGACGGCCTCCACGACCAGACCGGCGTCGGCCGGAATGTCCGAGGCGTCGGTGACGGTGCTCAGCCGGGCGAGGTAGGCGGCGGGCTCGGCGTCGATCTTGCCGCGCTCGCGGGCCTTGTCCAGACCGGCGCCGACCCGGCCGCGACCGGCGTCGGCGGCCTCGGCGGTGGCCTCGACCAGCACCACGCCCGCGCCGGCCATCAGGAACTGCTGAACGATGCCGGCGCCCATGGTGCCGCCGCCGATGACGGCGACGGTGGCGGGCACACCCTGCGGGGTGATGCCGGAGGCGGTGTCGTCGGGGGCGCTGCTGTCGGAGCTCAACGCTTCTTCCTCTCCAGGAAACGGGTCATGCGGTCGTGCTTGTCGGCGCTCTCGAACAGCACCGCCTGTGTGAGGTCGTCGGCCAGCGGGTGCACGCCGTCGGCGTCCAGCACCATCTTGGTCATGCGCAGGGCC
Organism: Nocardiopsis metallicus; assembly: GCF_014201115.1. GTDB lineage: Bacteria > Actinomycetota > Actinomycetes > Streptosporangiales > Streptosporangiaceae > Nocardiopsis > Nocardiopsis metallicus. Next base: position 1,155,946 of record NZ_JACHDO010000001.1, on the reverse strand, counting down.
ATCGCCGAGGAGGCGGCCATCCGGTCGATCAGGCCGTGCGCGCGCTCACGAAGTGTCTCGGACGGGACGATCTCGGCGACCAGGCCGTGGCGCAGCGCGGCCTCGGCGTCCAGCTTGAATCCGCCGATCAGCACCTGCTTGGCGACCGAGGTGCCGACCAGTTCCTTGAGCCGCCAGCAGGCTCCGGCCCCGGCGATGATGCCCAGGCCCGGCTCGGGCTGGGCGAACACGGCGGTGGGGGTGGCGATACGGATGTCGCAGGCGTAGGACAGCTCGGCGCCACCTCCCAGCGCGAAGCCGTCGACCGCCGCCACGGTGGGCGCCTGGAGCCGGTGCAGCCGCTCGAACAGACGGCTGTTGATCCCGGCCAGGGCTTCCTCCCGGCCGCGTTCGCGCAGCTCGGAGATATCGGCCCCGCCCGCGAACACGGTGCCGTGGCCGGTGAGCAGCAGCGGTTTGGGAGCGGCCTCGATCCGGGCGCACACCTGGTGCAGCTCGGCGATCATCTCGGCGTTGATGGCGTTGCGGGCCTCGGGGCGGTGCAGTTCGACCACCACACGGTCCTCGCGCCACTCGACCTCAAGCGTCTCGAACCGGGTTTCGGAGTACTGGCTCACGGGCGCTCCACCAGGAGTGCGGTGCCCTGGCCCACGCCCACGCACAGGGTGGCCAGACCTCGCTGGGCGTCCTCGCGCTCCATGCGGTTCACCAGCGTGACCAGGATGCGGGCGCCGGAGGAGCCGAGCGGGTGGCCCAGGGCGATGGCGCCGCCGTCGGCGTTGACCCGGGACTCGTCCAGGCCGAGCTGTCGCATCACGCCCAGTGACTGGGCGGCGAAGGCCTCGTTGAGCTCGACCGCGCCGACCTCGTCCAGCTTCCACCCGGCGCGGGCCAGAACCTTCTGGGCGGCCGGGACCGGCCCCAGGCCCATGACCTGGGGGTCGACCCCGGCGGAGGCGGATGCGACCACCCGGGCGCGGGGGGTGAGGTCGTACTTGCGCACGGCCTCGGCGCTGGCCAGGACCAGCGCGGAGGCGCCGTCGGAGAGCGAGGAGGAGTTACCGGCGGTGACGATGCCGCCCTGGCGGAAGACCGGGCGGAGCTTGCCCAGGCTCTCCATGGTGGAGCCCGGGCGCGGGCCCTCGTCCTCGGTGACCTCGTGGGTCTGGCCCTTGCGGCCGTGCACGGTGACCGGGACGATCTCGTCGGCGAAGCGGCCCGCCTGGGCGGCGGCGACGGCGCGCTCGTGGCTGCGCAGTGCGAAGGCGTCGCACTCCTGGCGGGTGAGGCCCTCCAGGGTGGCGACCTCCTCGGCGGTCTCGCCCATGGACAGCGTGTAGCGCAGCTCGTCGGGGGCGGCGCCGTCGGCGACCTTCGCGTCGGCCGCGGCGAAGCGCGGGTTGGTGAAGCGCCAGCCCAGGGAGGTGTCGGCGACCTCGCCCGGCTTGGCCCAGGGGGTGCCGGGCTTGGCCATCACCCAGGGGGCGCGGGTCATGGACTCCACGCCGCCGGCGACGATCACGTCGGCCTCACCGGCGCGGATGGCCTGCGCGGCCGAGGAGACGGCGGTCAGGCCGCTGGCGCACAGCCGGTTGACGGTGTAGCCGGGGACCTTGGGGTCCAGTCCGGCCAGCAGGGCGGCCATCCGGGCCACGTTGCGGTTGTCCTCACCGGCCTGGTTGGCGGCGCCGAGGATGACCTCGTCCACGACGTCACCGGGGACTCCGGCGCGGCGGACCACCTCGGACACGACCCGGGCGGCGAGGTCGTCGGGACGGACGGCCGCGAGGGCGCCCCCGTAACGGCCCTGAGGGGTACGCACCCCGTCGACCACGTAGACGTCGCTCACGAACGGCCTCCCATGTTGACTACGGTGGTCTGCGCCACCGTCCAGTGTGAACTCATCGACACACCTCCTTGACACGGCATGTCGGAGACTGAGTAAATGCATTAGTAACCGAACGTTCGGTCAGTAAGCAAGTCGGCCCTCCCAGCGGACCGGCCGAAGATCCACCTCAGCGCGGCCGCGCCGCCGAACCTCCCAGGCCCCGCAAGCCTGACGGAACACCGCGCACAGTACCCGGAGAGGCCCATGGCAAGCCAGGACACCACCACGCAGTCGGCCGGTACCGCCCTCCAGCAGCGTCTGGGACAGGCTCCCGCCCCCGAGTCCCTGGACCCGGCCGAGCGCATGAGTGTCGACGAACTGCGCGCCCTCCAGTTCGAGCGCCTGCGCTGGACCCTGGAGCACGCCTACACGAACGTGCCCCTGTACAAGCGCAAGTTCGACGAGGCCGGTGTGCGCCCCGAGGACCTCAGGACCCTCGAGGACATCTCCCTCTTCCCGCACACCACCAAGGCCGACCTGCGCGACAGCTACCCCTTCGGGATGTTCGCGGTCCCCCAGGAGCAGGTCAGCCGCATCCACGCCTCCAGCGGCACCACCGGCAAGCCCACCGTCGTCGGCTACACCCGTGAGGACATCGACACCTGGGCCACCGTCGTGGCCCGTTCGATCCGCGCCGCGGGCGGCCGCCCCGGCCACAAGGTGCACGTCTCCTACGGCTACGGCCTGTTCACCGGCGGCCTGGGCGCCCACTACGGCGCCGAAAGGCTCGGCTGCACGGTCATCCCGGCCTCCGGCGGGCAGACCGCCAAGCAGGTCCAGCTCATCCAGGACTTCCAGCCCGAGATCATCATGGTCACGCCCAGCTACATGCTGACCCTGATGGACGAGTTCGAGCGCCAGGGCATCGACCCGCGCACGACCTCCCTGAAGATCGGAATCTTCGGCGCCGAACCGTGGACCGAGAAGATGCGCCTGGAGATCGAGGAGCGCTTCGACATCAACGCCGTGGACATCTACGGCCTCTCCGAGGTCATGGGTCCGGGTGTGGCCAACGAGTGCGTGGAGACCAAGGACGGCCTGCACGTCTGGGAGGACCACTTCTACCCCGAGGTGCTCGACCCCCTCACCCAGGACGTGCTGCCCGACGGCGAGAACGGGGAACTGGTCTTCACCTCGCTGACCAAGCAGGCCATGCCGGTCATCCGCTACCGCACCCGCGACCTCACCACCCTGCGACCGGGCACCGCCCGCCCGATGCGCCGTATGGACAAGGTCACCGGCCGCAGCGACGACATGATCATCCTGCGCGGGGTCAACGTCTTCCCGACCCAGATCGAGGAGATCGTCCTGGGCCTGGACGGGCTCGCCCCGCACTTCCAGCTGGTGCTCACCAAGGAGGGCCGCCTGGACCGCATGGCCGTGCGCGTGGAGGCCGCCCCGGACTGCACCGCCGACCGCCGGGTGACGCTGAGCAGGGAGATCACCGCGACGATCAAGGACCGCGTCGGTGTGAGCGTGACCGTGGACGTCGTCGACCCCGAGCGGATCGAGCGTTCGGTCGGCAAGTTCCGCCGCATCATCGACCAGCGACCCAAGCAGTAGACCCACGCACACCTGCCCCGGGTCCGTACACACCAGTCACGGTGCACGGACCCGGGGCTTACCTGTGTCCGGCCCCCGGGCCTACCAGGGCGCACCCGCGTCGTGTCCCGATGTCGTGCCGCTGGAGCATCGCTGGGCTCTTCCCCGGGGCACCGGAAGGGGCCTGGTCTGCGCCACGGTGGCTGACGCGCCCGAGGGCCGCATCACGAGACGTCATTGGGGGGTTCACTGGCGTTCACCCGCTCGGTCCTTGCCTGGCCTGTGACTCCCGGAGGGTGCGGGATTCCTCGGGCTTGAGCCCTGGGCTTCACACCCCGCCGTTACCAGCGACGCATGTCAGGGTGGGAACAGGCCTGAAACACTGACCTGGAACCATCTGTTCGGCATCCACCGCCCCCTCTTTGCGTAGTTCACTCATCACGTGCGACTTTCCTGTCGCACTAGGGTTTGCGGGCCACCCCGCCGTATTCGGCAACCGGGCGGATACTGCCGACCTCGGCCGGTTCCGGGCGCCACAGCGAGCAGGAGACCACTCCCGGCTCCAACAGCTCCAGACCCTCGAAGAGCGCCTCGATGCCGGCCGCCGAACGGATGGTGAGCTTGGGGGTGCCCTTCTCGTTCCACGCCGCGGCCACCTGGTGGGCGCGTTCCTTGTCGATGTCGTCGGTGGGGTGGGAGACCACCAGGTAGCTACCGGGTGCGAGAGCGCCCAGCAGCCGGTCCAGGATCGAGCGCACCTCCCCGTCGTCGGCCACGAAGTTGACCACGCCCAGCAGCATCAGGGCCACCGGCTGGCTCAGGTCCAGGGTCTTGGCGGCCGCGGACAGGATGGAGTCCGGGTCGCGCAGGTCGGCGTCGACGTAGTCGGTGGCACCCTGCTCGGAGCCGGTGAGCAGGGCCCGGGCGTGCGCGAGGACCAGCGGGTCGTTGTCCGCGTACACCACGCGCGCGTCAGGGGCCACCGCCTGGGCGACCTCGTGGGTGTTGTTGTGGGTGGGCAGCCCCGTACCGATGTCCAGGAACTGCCGGATCCCCTTCTCCTCGGCCAGGTAGGTGACGGCGCGGACCAGGAAGGCACGGTCGGCGATGGCGTTGTCGACGATCTCGGGGAAGAACGAGCGGATCTGCTCACCCATCTCCCGGTCGACGGGGTAGTTGTCCTTGCCTCCCAACCAGTAGTTCCAGATCCTGGCGTTGTGCGGAACGGCGGTGTCGATCTTCGGTTCGGGGATCTCGGGGTTCTCGGGGGGCACGGTCCTGCTTTCCACTGCCGCGCCCGACTGGTGCCGGGCGAACTACGGGACCAGTAAACGGACTCCACAGCCGCCCGACAAGTACCAAAACTCCCTTTTATTCGGTCGTCGGAGCCACCGTGGTCCCGATAGGTTGCGGCAGACACGGCAACCGAACAGGGAGGCCCAGGTGAAGCACTCCACCGAGGAGTTCGCCCGCGTCGCCGAGCAGGGCACCGTGCTGCGCTGCCAGGTCGGCTCCGGCGCGCACGGCCTCAGCCTCGACGGCCAGAACGACCGCGACGAGATGGGTGTGTGCGTCGAACCGCCCGAGTACGTCATCGGTTTGCGCGCCTTCGAGCAGTACATCTACCGCAGCCAGCCCGAACACACCCGGTCGGGCTTCGGAGACCTGGACCTGACCGTCTACTCACTGCGCAAGTGGACCCGTCTGGCGCTGGAGGGCAACCCCGCCGTCCTGCTGCCGCTCTTCGTCCCCGACCACGAGATCGTCACCATCACCCCCCTCGGCCGCGACCTGCGCGCCAACGCCGAGCGCTTCCTCTCCCGCAGGGCGGGCGAGCGCTACCTCGGTTACCTGCGCGCCCAGCGCGACCGGATGGCGGGAACCCGCGGCGGCAAGCACACCAACCGCCCCGAACTGGTGGAACAGCACGGCTTCGACACCAAGTACGCCTACCACATGGTCCGGCTGGGCCTTCAGGGCGTAGAGCTGCTGGAGACCGGCGGCCTCACCCTGCCCATGCCCGAACCCGACCGCGGGTGGCTGCTGGCCCTGCGCCGCGGCGAGCACAGCCGCGACGACGCCCTGTCCCGGGCCAAGGAGCTGGAGGCCCGGCTGGAGGAGCTGTGCCGGACCTCCCACCTGCCCGAGCACCCCGACACCGGCTGGGCCGACCGTTGGCTGGTGCGGGCCTACCAACAGTTCTGGAACGAGAGCTGAACCACGCTGGTCAGAGCGGGCACCCGACGCGGCGTCGCGGTGACGGCGAGATAGGGTGATCCACCGAAGAGGTACATGCCGCGCCCGAAACTCCGGGTGTCCCGGTGTGCCGGGTGCCGGGGGTAAACGGCCCGCGGTGCCCGGGGGACGAAACAGTGAAGGAAACACCATGGTCGGAACCGTCGCGTTCGTGCTCATGATCATCAGCCTGTCGATGATGATCATCTCCGGTCTCATCGCGGCCGTCGTGAAGACCCGCTAGGGACGGACGTTCCAGCACTGGGTTGACGGGAGCACTGGGCTGACGGGTGCTCGCCGAGCACGGCCACGCACCCGTCACCCACCTCTCTCTTGGTGCCCCACAGCCGGTCACTCCGGATCGGGCACCGATTTCAGGGGCAGCCGGGCGATCTCCGCCCCGTCCCCTCCGGTGATGACGACCACCCCGCCGCCGATCTCATAGCGGGTCTGTCCCGCGTCCGCGACGTATCCCTCGTCCGTGCGCACGGCGGGCACCACCATCACCTCGCCGTTACCGTCGAGGAACTCCCCGAAGTAGTACAGCTCGCCCGCGCCGTTCGCACACAGCACGATCCGGTGCCGTTCGGTCTCGAAGGCGTCCACCAGCGCCCCCCGCCCCGTTCCCGGGACGTGCGCGGCGACCCGCTCCGGGCATTCCCGCTCCCGTCCCTCCCCTTCCGCCGGCCCGGTCGCATCCTCCTCGCTCCCAGGTAGCAGCCACGCCAGAACAAGCGTCACGCCGCCGACCGCGGCCAGTGCCAGCGCCCGCACGCTCCCCTGCGGCCAGCGCGGCGGACTCCACCGACCGCTGACCCTGTGGGCGGTACCGGTGGTCCCGGACACCGTCCGCAGGGGTTCGGTGACACCGGCTCCGGGCTCGGGACCGGTCGCCACCGGTACCGGCACCGGTTCGGTGTCGGCCACGGCCTGCCGATCCCACCACCCCGGGTCCTGTTCGGGCTCGGCCAGCGGCACCGGTTCGGCCGCTACTGGTTCGGTCAACCCTTCCGATACCTGCTCGGAGACCCGATCGGGCTCCGCCGCTGGCACGGTCTCCGGTTGCGGTAACCGTGCCCCGCCGAGGCGGGCCGGTGGCGGCTCCATCACCCGCACCGGCGGGAGATCGTCCTCCGCTTCGGAAGGCCGCGCTGCGACGGGTTCCTCCAGCAGGCCCCCGAACATGTCCTGCGTCGGTGCCAGCAGGTCGCCGCTGGTGGGCTCGGCCCCGCGCGTGCCCAGCTCCCGGAAGGTGTCGCACACCATGCACACGTGCTTGGACGGCTCGTTGTAGGCCGCGCACATCCCGCACTGCCAGTTGCCCTGCGCCATGCGCCCGCGTTCCTCCCCACGGCGGCCCGACCGCTCTGCGCACTCACGGTACGACGGGCGCCCACCAACGGCAGCAAAATCAGAAAACATGCAACACCGTCCGCTACGAACACACAAGGGGAAAACACTCCCAACCCCGACACCACACCGGTAGCAACCCGGTCCGACGGGCTTACCGAAGGGCCCGAGGAACCTCACCGCCGCGGTCATGGCACCTCGTCCCGGACTGACGGACCCTCGAACACATGGAGTCCCCCGACCCGCCCTGGCCGCCCTACTCGGACCTGTTCCTGCCCCCGCGCCGGAAGGGGGCCCTGCTGGCCGCGCTCCTGGGATCCGACCCGCCGCCCGCTCAGATCCGCCGCCCCGAGAACGCCGGACTGGCCCGCGACTGGTACTCCGCCGAGACCCGGGCGGCAATGGGGACTCTCGGCCAGCTGATGTCGGCACGCCTGTGGCAGCGCGTGTCCGGTCCTCGGGCCCGCGCACACTGCCCCCTGCTGGAGACCCTCGCCCGGGCCTGCGATCCGGTCCGCTCCGCTGAGCGCGACGCCCTCTTCACCATCGCCGAGAACGGCTTCGCCGACCTGGGCCGCACCCCCGAGCACGGCATCGTCAGGGCTCTGGCGCGTGCCCGCCAGAACCAGGTCGCCGACCTGGCCCTGTCCAGGGGGCTGGAACCGGCCGATCCGGGCCCGCCCCTGCGCGACCTGGCATTCTGCCTTCGCCTGCTCGGGGTCCAGGCCTGCCTCGCCCAGAACCGCATCGAATGGTGCCCCTGCCTGCGGACGCTCCTCTCCACCGGACCCCTGCCCGGGGCCCACCGGATCCTGGAGCTGTCCACCCGCTTCAGCCCCCGCTACGGCCTCAGCGCCACCGCCTGAGCCCGAATCCAACAGGGAAAGGGGGGTGGCAGCGCCGACACCGCGTGGCAGGGTGAGGGGCGGCCCGCTCCCCCGGGCCCGCCCCGCCCGCGAAGGGATGCTCCCATGCTCACCTCCCCCGTCGCCCAGCGCGCCCTGGCTCACCACACGGGCCCTGCCCTGGCCGCCGTTCTCATGGTCGGTTCGCTCCTGGCCGCCGCTGCGCCGGCGGCCGCGGAACCGGTCCCGGCCCCGGAAGAGTCGGTGGCCCGTGCCGAGTGGATGTCCGCCGTCCCCGACAGCGCCAACCTGGCGGCGCTGTCCATCCCCGGCACACACGACACCGGGGCCTGGCGCGGCACCGTGTGGTCGCGTACACAGGACCTGGACCTGGCCGAGCAGCTCGACTCCGGTGTGCGCTTCCTCGACGTCCGTACCCGCCACTACCGCGACGCCTTCCCGATCCACCACGGTGTCGAGTACCTGCACCTGAACTTCACCGACGTGGTCACCGACATCGGTGCCTTCCTCGACGCGCGCCCGACCGAGACGGTGCTCATGCGGATGAAGAAGGAGCACACCGAGGCCGAGAACACCCGGACCTACGAGGAGACCCTGGACCACTACATCCACGAGAACCCGGACACCCGCGACGTGCTCTCGACGCGCCTGTGGGTGCCCGAGCAGGGCACGGAGCGCGTGCCGGACCTGGGCGAGGTGCGCGGTCGGATCATCATCGTCCAGGACTTCTCCGCCTCCCGTGACTACGGAGTCCACTGGAACGGGCCCGCCCTGGACATCCAGGACGACTACCGGGTGCCCACGCTCTTCGACATCCCCGCCAAGTGGGAGAAGGCCCGCGACCACTTCGACGCGACCGAGGCGGGACCGGGCGACGTGCTCCACGTCAACCACCTCAGCGGCAGCGGGGCTCCCTGGGCCAACCCCCGCGAGGTCGCCTGGGGCGCGCTGGGTATCCGCGGGGTCAACCACCGCGCCACCGACCACCTGCGTCCCGTGGTGGCGTCCCGAACGGGTGTGGTGGTCATGGACTTCCCCAGTCAGGAGCTGACCGACCTGGTCCTGGCTCACAACCCGGGCTGATCCGGATCCCGGCTCCGCCGGGGTGCCCGCGCCCTTCCTCAGCCGTGCCCTGAACCACGACGGCCCCGGGGGTCCGTCGCCTGGCCGAGCCCCGTGTCAGCGCCTGGAACAGCGTCACCACCGGTATGGCCGACGGTTCCCTGGAGATCGGTTCGCGCACCCCGGTGCGCGGCCGACCCGCTCAAGCCGGTGCGGGCCACCCGTCCACCGCGTCCCGCACCGGCGCTCGCGCGGATTCGCGCGGGTCCAGAGTACGGACTCCGCCCGAACGCGGGTGGACGGTTCGGCGAAATTCACGCGGAGCACATGTGACCCCGAAGTCGCTTCAGCCCGAAAACTCGTGGTTCAACAGAGCAGGCACCTTTATGGCGTAGATTCAGCTGTTTCGCGCGCTTTCGTCCATGGCGGCGAACCATTCCCGGGAGCGCTTGGTCTGGATCAGCATCAGGACGATCAACGGGAGAACGAAGCCCATGAAGGCAGTGCCCTCACCGCTCAGGACCGTGTTCAGCACCGCGACCAACCCGCCGCCGCCCACGAGCAGCCGCACCACCAGGTGGTTCCTCGTTCCGCCCCGGCCGATCCGCAGCGCCGCCACCAGCAGGAGCACGATCACGACCAGCCCCAGGACGAAGCTCCGCAGGATGCCGGCGGTGGTCGCCCCCACCGTGGCGAAGACGGCGTCGGGCCCGTCGGAGTGCAGGAAGGCACCGACGATCCCGAGGAGGCTCATCACCAACAGGACACCGGACAGGCCGCAGACCACGAAGAGGATGATGCGCGCGGCGGTCACCACACCGGGCATCGCGGGTGCGCTCTGGTTCTGCATCGGGGGATTTCCTGCTCTGTGAAGTGGGATGTTACTTCCGGGAGGTTATCGCCCCGCGGCAGCGAAGCCTCTGGCCAGGGGCTCGCCCCGACCGATTGTTAACACAGCCGTAGCACGGCGCGCCCGCTGGTACCGGCCGGGCCCGCCCGGCCCCGAGTCAGTCCCAGCCCTCGCGGCCGTCGTCGGGCGGACCGGGGAGTCGACGCCCCGTGACCGCGGTGAGAACGGTGCGGCCTGGATCAGCCGCGGTGGCTGCGCGCGGACGCCCCGACCGCGTGCGGGCGGCCTGTCTCCGCAGCGGTGGACTCCCCGGCCTGCGGTCCCGGGTCCAGGGTGCGTTCCAGGGAGAACAGGACGTCGTCGGCGGTGACCGGATCGCCGTCGGAGAAGACGGCGTCCTCGCCCAGGGTCACGGTCCAGCGGGTCAGGTCGTCTCCGTCCGGCTCCCAGGAGGCGGCCAGGCGGGGCTGGACGGCCCCGTTCTCGTCGGTCACGGTCAGTACGTCGTAGAGCATGGCGAACCGCAGGTAGTCGGATTCGTTGCCGACACGGCCGTGCGGGTCGTGGGTGGTGCCGTCGGCGGAGGCCTGCTCGCCTTCAGCGCCACCGCAGGCGGTGGCCGCCAGGAACACCGCGAAGGCGCCCGCCGCCAGGGATCGTCCTCTCATCGTTCGGCCTTTCTCGGGGCGGGGCCGTGGTCGGCACGGTCCCGGAAGAGGTCTCCCGACTCGGGGGAAGGCGGGTCAGGAGGGTTCGTGGGCGGTGACGGCGCCCGGGGCACCGGAGGTGCCTGGGCGGGTTCGCCGGAGGGGTCGGGCACGGGCCGGGTCGTTCTCATGGTCTTCCGTGGCGGTGGAGGCGGGAGGGGGCGTAACGTCCGAAGCGGTCAGGCGCCAACCGCGGGCGCGTTCGCGGGTCCGGACGAAATCGGCGTACCGCCCTCCCCGTTCGAGGAGTTCGTCCGGGGCACCGGACTCCACGACACGGCCCGCTTCCAGGAAGACGACACGGTCGGCGGCGGCCACGGTGGCGAGGCGGTGGGCGATGACCAGCACGGTGCGGTCACGGGCGAGTTCGACGGCCGTACGCGTCACCAGCGCCTCGTTCTCGCTGTCCAGGGCCGAGGAGGCCTCGTCCAGGACGACGACCGGCGCGTCCTTGAGCAGGGCCCGGGCGATGGAGACCCGCTGTTTCTGGCCGCCGGACAGCGCGGTTCCGCCTTCCCCGACCCTGGTGTTCCAGCCCTCGGGCAGGTCGGCCAGGACCGTGTCGAGCCCGGACAGCGCGGCCGCCCGGTCGAGTTGTTCGCCGGTGGCGTCGGGGGCGGCCAGGCGCAGGTTCTCAGCGATGGTGGCGTCGAAGAGGTACACGTCCTGGAAGACCAGGGCCACGTGCCGGGAGAGTTCCTCGCTGCCGATGTCACGGACGTCGGCCCCGCCGAGGCGGACCTGCCCGCGGTCGGCGTCGTGGAAGCGGGCCAGCAGGCGGGCCACCGTGGTCTTGCCGGAACCGGAGGGGCCGATCAGGGCGGTGAGCGTACCGGGTTCGGCGCGCAGGGTGACCCCGTCCAGTGCCGGGGCGTCCTTCTTGCGATCGTAGGAGAAGGTCACGTCGTCGAACTCCACGACCGCGCCCTGCGGCAGGACCGGCGACTCCGGCTCGGGGAGGGGTCGGGCGTCCAGGACGGCGTTGATCCGGTCGAGCCGGTTGGTGGCCATGCGCAGGGCGGCGCCCTGGTCGGCCGCCGTGGCCAGGGGGTGGGTGAACCGGGCGACCAGTACCAGCAGGGCCACGGCCAGGGCGGGGTCGAGTCCGCCGTCCAGGACGAACACGACCGCGCACACCATGATCAGCGCGAACGTGAGCCGGACCGTGAAGGAGTAGGCCAGCATCACCGGGGCGATGCGCAGCAGCAGACGGCGCGCGGCCCCGTGCTCGGAGGTCAGGGCCCGGTCCAGGCTCTGACCGCCCTGTTCGGTACGGCCGAAGGCCCGCAACACCGGCTGGGACCTGGCGTACTCCAGCACCCGGGAGGCGGCCTCGTCCGAAACCGCGTCCCGAGCGGCGTCGTTGCGGCCCACCGCGTCGTTGGACAGGGTGAAGACCATCCACACCACGGGCAGGCAGGCCGCGGCCGCCAGGGCGATCCGCCAGTCCCAGACGAACAGCACCGACACCGCCACGACGGGGGTGACCACCGCGTCGGCCAGCGGCGGGTAGATGTGCACGGGCACGTTGGTACTGCGTGAGACCCCGTCGGTGACGACCCGGTTGAGCTCGCCGACCCGGTTCCCGGTGAACCAGCCCAGGGGCAGTCGGACCAGGTGTTCGCCGATGCGGTGGTGCAGGCCGTGGGAGATCGCCCCGCCGACCCGGAAGTTGACGAAGAGGCCGAGGGTGCGCAGCAGGGCGTAGACCAGGGTGACCAGGGCCAGGGCCGCCGCCCAGCCCAGCGCGGCCCGGGGCCCTTCCCGGAGGAGTTCGGTCAGCACGGGCACCAGAAGGGCGAAGACCACCCCCTGCAGCACCGAGACGGCGGTGGTCAGGGCCAGGCTCCTCTTCACGGGACCGGCCTGTTCCGGCCCCAGGGCCCTGAGGAAAGCACGGATCACTGGTCTGCTCCCGGTTCGTCTCGGTGGTGTGCCTGGGATCGGTGGTGTGCCTGGGCCCGCCAGAGTTCGGCGTAACGGCCGCCCCGTGCCAGCAACTCGTCGTGGGTTCCGGTCTCCACCACCCGGCCCTCATCCATGACCGCGATCCGGTCCGCGCCGGTGACGGTGGTCAGGCGGTGGGCCACCACGAGGACCGTGCGGCCGCGGGCGAGTTCGCTGAGCCCGTCCTGGATGGCGGCCTCGGAGACCGGGTCCACGGCCGCGGTGGCCTCGTCCAGGACCAGGACCGGGGTGTCGGCCAGCAGGGCGCGGGCGATGGAGACGCGCTGGGCCTCACCGCCGGACAGGTCGGCGTCCTCACCGATCACGGAGTCGTAGCCCCGCGGCAGGGCCTCGATCCGGTCGGCGATCTGTGCCGCGCGTGCGGCGGTCTCGATCTCCTCGCGGGTGGCTTCGGGGCGCCCCAGGGCGATGTTGTCGGCGACCGTCTCCCCGAGCAGGCGGACGTCCTGGAGGACGAAGCCGACGCTGCGGTAGGGGTCGGCGATCTCGCGTAGGTCGGCCCCGCCGACGGTGATCGATCCGGCGTCGGCGTCGTGGAAGCGGGCGAGCAGGGCGGCCAGGGTGCTCTTCCCTGCTCCCGAGGGTCCGACGAGGGCGGTCACGGTGCCCGGTTCCAGGACCAGGTCCACCTCGGCCAGGGCCCGGGGGCCCTCCCCCGCCGTCCGGTCATCGTTGTAGGAGAAGGACACGCCGTCGAAGACCACGCGGGGTTCCAGCGGCGGTGGTTCCTCACCCTGGCGCAGGGTCGGGGTGTCGAGCAGTGCGGTCACCCGTCCGGCCGCGGCCCCGGCGGCCTGGGTCTGCCGGATCTGGGAGCCGATGACGTTCATCGGCGCGCACAGGGCCGGTGCCAGCAGGGCGAAGGCCACGATCGCAACCGGCTCGGTCCACCCGGCGAGGGCGAAGCCCACCCCCGCGAGCACGGTGACCACGGTGACCATGGGCGCCGACAGCAGCAGGAAGGATCCGACCGTCACCGGGGTGGTGCTGCGCGACCAGTTCAGGAAGAAGTCGGCGAAGTCGTCCGCGGCGCGGGTGAAGCGCTGGTGGGCGCGCCGGTGGCCGCCGAAGTGCTTGACCACCTGGATGCCGTCCACGAACTCCACGGCGGAGGAGTTGATCCGGTTCATCGCCTCGGCGTACTGGGCCATCTTCGCCATGCCCCCGGCCATGGCCCGGGAGAACAGGAAGATCCCCGCCGCCACCAGCAGGACCGAGACCAGGGCCAGCCGCCAGTCCACGGTGAACAGGTAGACCAGGGCGACCAGCGGCACGGTGACGACCGAGGCCAGGTCGGGCAGGGTGTGCGCGACCAGGGAATGGACGTCCTCAATGTCGTCGTGCACGGCTTTCTTGACCCGGCCCGATCCGCGGCCGGTGAACCAGCCCAGGGGTACCCGGGACATGCGGTGGGCCAGGGCGCGGCGGACCGACAGCTGCATGTCGTTGTCGGCCAGGTGGCCGACCAGGGTGGAGACCGTGCCCGCGGCGAGCGCGGCGACCGACGCGCCCACGGCGACGCCGACGAGGAGCCACACGCGGGAGGTGTCGACCACGCCGTCGGCGAGCAGCGCACGGGCCAACTCGACCAGGCAGATGAGCGGGACGAGTCCCAGCGCCGAGGCGAGTCCCTGGAGCACCACCGCGGTCCGGATCCGGCCCTTGACGGGTCGGAGCAGGGTCTGCAACGGCGAGAGCGACTGCTCGGCCTTCGGCCGGGCCTCAGCGGTGGGTGCGGTCGGTGTCCGGCTCATGTGACCGGCCCCCAGGTCTCCGGGGCGGCCTCGTGGCCGCCGCCGGGCAGGCGGTCGACCGGAGGCCGCGAGGGCTCCCCGCGCTCCGCACGGGGGAGGTGCCCGGCGACGCCGAAGGGCGCCGCCGCCGCGATGGGGTCGGGCAGCGGGATCTCCCGCGCGGGCTCGGGCAGGACGGTGACCCGACAGCGCGGGTCGGGGTCGGAGGACACCTGGCGGTGGCCGACGAGGTCGAAGAGCTCGGCGTCCGGTGAGTAGCAGTCGATGGCTGGGATCGTGTCCTCCACGAGAGGGAAGGTGTGGGTTCGCGTGCACGCGGCTCGAACGTGATCGGTCAGGGGGTACTGGGCCAGGCCCCTGAGTCGTGGGCCGGGGAGGGGGGTCGACCCGGTTGGCCAGGGCTGGGGCCGCCTGTTGCCGTTGGGGAAGGGGCAGGGGTGGTCTGCGGGGGCCTCGACGAGGTCCAGGTCGCCCGGGACCAGCCGCTCCCCGTAGGAGCTGAGCGCTTCCGCGACGTCCAGGCGTCGGCGGGCACTCCCTGATCCTCGCCAGGGCCTGTTCGACCCCGTCAGCGCTCAGGTCGCGCGGGTCCCGCACGGTGACCGTCGGCTTGGCTCCGGCGGGTTCGATTCGTTCGTCACTGAGCCGCGCACCCCCTGGGGTCGCCTTGCGCCCGGCGAGCAATAACGAAAACCGTTTTCATTGCTGACATGTCCATGTATAGCACCGGCGGAAGCGCCGGGGCGACCCGCTCTGCACAAAGGGAGGACGCCGGAGGGGGGAGGCCGGATCCACCATCCGGGCGGACACCCACCCGCAAGCCCATGGGCTTCAGCCGCGGGCGGTCGACAGACAACGCGGACAGACACCGGTCAGCTCGAAGGTGTGGTCGACCTGATCGAAATCGCTCATGCCCTGGATCTTCTCCACGACTTCCGTGATTTCGGCGACCTGATCGACCTCCTCCACCTCACCGCAGACCCGGCAGAACAGGTGGTAGTGGCGAACGGGCGTCCTGCACCGCCGATAGAGACGCTCCCCCTCCGGAGACTGGATCGTGTCCAGCACTCCCTCCTGGGACATTCGGTGGACCGTGCGGTAGATGGTGGACAGGCTCGGCGGACCGGAGGCGGAGGGGTTCGACCGGTCCAGGTCCCGGAGGATCTCCCGACAGCTGCGAAAGCGGGAGCCACGGCCCAGAACCCTGAGCACGGCATCGTCGTACTTGGGTGTGTTGGCCATATCAGCCGACTGCCCGATGGGGGATCACCGGCGACACGGGGCCAACTCGGCGTTGGCATCGCCCTACGTACACGAGGAGGACTCCTGGGGGGCACGACTCGGGTAGATGAAAATGATTATCAGTACCGTAACATGCCCGCAGCTACCCCAACCGCCCCACCCGGGGCGCACCGGCCACCGACGGGGTCGTGTAAAGTACGGAAACGATTTTCATTTTCAATATTGAAGACACCATGGAGAGGAGCATCCGATGCGCATCGCACTGGTCACCGGTCTGCACGCGGCCGCGCGCCGTCAGGCCGTCAACGACCTCCTGGCCGCGGTTCCGCGTTCCATCAGCGTGCATCACAACATGGAGGACATCAGTGACGGAGCGGTCCACCGCGAGGTGCGCGACTGCTCCGGCCCCCTGGAGAGCGAGCAGGTACACCTCGACCACGCCTGCGCCTCCTGCACTCTGCGCGAGGACCTCATCCCCTTCCTCCTGAGCACCGCGGACGCCGGCCGACACGACCTGTGCGTGGTGGAGTCCTGGGACGGGGTGGAACCCCGACTGATCGCCGAGAACATCGCCGCGCAGGACGGGCTGCGCCTGGCGACCGTCGCCGCGGCCGTCGATCTCGCCCATCTGACCGCGGACCTGGGCAGTAACGACGATCTGAGCGACCGCGGACTGGACATCGCCCAGGACGACTCCCGCACGGTCGCCGAAGTCCTCAACCGGCAGCTGGAGTACCCGAACGTGATCGTCCTGCACGGTTCGGGAGCCGACCGCCACGCACGGGCCCTGCTCGGGCAACTCAACCCCGCGGCCGTGATCGTCCGTTCCAGCTCGGACCTCCAGGGCTTCCTCGACGGGCGTTTCGAGCCCGAGTCAGCTCACGCCCGCACCAACCCGGCATGGGCGCACTACACGGACCACGCCGAGGACCAGGGCGTACGAACGGTGACCTGGACCAGGACCCGGCCGATGCACCCCGAGCGGCTCGCCGAGGCGCTGGAGGAGATCGTCGCCATGAGCCTGCGCGGCAGGGGCAGGTTCTGGCTGGCCAGCCAGCCCGACACCCTCCTGGTGTGGGACTCCCACCAGGACCTGCTCATGGTGGAGAACGGCGGCCCCTGGATGGCCGCGCTCCCCGACGCGGCCATGGACCTGGTCTCCCGGACCCGGCGGTCCTCCGCCCTCCTGGACTGGGACCCGGTGGTGGGCGACCGCCGCCAGCACCTGGCCTTCACCGGGGTCGGCATGGACACCGGAGCCCTGCTGACTCTGCTGGAGTCGTGCCTGGTCACCGAGGCAGAGGCAGGCCAGGAATTCCACAACGACCCCTTCGCCGAGTTCTCGGAAAAATGAACCCGACCGCCCGCGAGGAACAGCCCGGGACCGTCGTCGGCCGCTACGCCGAGTGCTCGTCCCAGTGGTCGTCGTGCTTGCGGTGAAGGTGCCCGTCGTGCACGTAGTCCACGTGGTCCTCGTGCGGCACGGCCACGTGCCCGCAGCCCTCACCGTGCGCGTGCGTGTGGTCCTCGTGTACGGCGTGCCCTTCGGTGGGGCACTCGTCCCAGTGGTCGTCGTGGACGCGGTGAAGGTGCCCGTCGTGCACGTAGTCCACGTGGCCCTGGTGGGGCACCGAAACGTGTCCGCAGCCCTCGCCGTGCTGATGCGTGTGGCCCTCGTGGGTCAGATGTGCGGTCGCCATGTTCTCCCCCAGATGCGTGTCCGGCTCACTGCTCGCGCGAACAGTAACAACGTAACCACTGGTCACACCCGTCTTCAAGGAGCACCGGTGACCGAATCTCCCACCGAGAACCGGAGGTAGGCCCGTGAACGGTGACCGTCGGCCCCGCGCCGTGCTCGTCCTGGGCACCCATGAGGCTGCCCGACGACGCCTCGCGCGATCCCTGACCGAAGCGGTACCGGGTACGGAACCGCACCGCCTCGAAGCCGGAGCTCCTCAGGCTGCGCGAGGACTTCCGGCACAGAGCCCGAACCCTCCCGGCTCCCGCCCCCTCCACCAGGTGTTCGACGCCCCCGCGGACGTCGAGCCGCACACGGCGGTGGAAACGCTCCTGGAGCGCCACCCCGAACTCCACCTCTGCGCCGTGGTCACGGCGGTCGACGCCCAGCTGCTCGTCCCCGACCTGCTGGGCGGCGAGACGGCCTTCTCCGCCGGGCTGGCCGACTCCGCGAGCGATCCGCGCACCCTGGGCGACGTACTGCTGCGCCAGATCGACTTCTCCGACCACGTGGCCGTGGTCAGGGGTGCGGCACCCGCCGCCCAGGTCCGTGTGTGCCGGTCCCTGGTCACCCACCTGAACCCGGCGGCCAGCGTTGTCTCCCACACCAACGGAGAACACCCGCCGACACTGTTCCGCGGCAGCTTCGACTTCGCGGCGGCGCTCCACCGCGTCCTGCCCGCCTTCCCTCCCCCGCCGCCGTCGGACCCGGCTGAGGACGAAGCCGCACAGACCGCCGTCTGGCGCCGGTTCCGCCCGCTGCACCCCGGCCGGTTCTTCGAGGTCCTGGACGAGATGACCGCCACCAGCCTGCGCAGCCGGGGACGCCTGTGGCTGGCCGGACGGCCCGACACCATGGTCGTGTGGGAGGCCAACGGCACCTCGCTGTCCCTGGAACCCGGCGGGCCGTGGACGGCAGCGCTCCCGACGCGAACCCGCCACCTCGTGACCGGTTTCCGGCCTCCCACCACCGCGTTCGACTCACGCCCCGGCACCGGTGACCGGTGCCAGCACCTGGCCTTCACCGGCCTGGGTCTGGACACCGGCCGCCTCTTCACCCTCCTGGACTCCTGTCTTCTCGACCCAGCCGAGGAACGGGAGTGGGAGGCGGCCGGCCCGCCACCCGATGACCCCTTCCAGCCGTTCTTCGCCCACGAACACCGACCGGACGGGTGAGCGACCGCCCCCGGCCGCTCACCGAGTGCCGAGTTCCACCGAGGAGACACGCATTGACCGGATACGACGACCCCTACGACCGCTCCGGCCAGTTCATCGACCTGATGATCGCCGGGTGGTGGGAGCACCACGCGGCGACGGTCGCCGACGCCCTGCGGGAACTGCCGACCGACGCCGGACCGGTGGTCGACGCCGGTGCCGGCGGCGGCCTGGGAACACGACTCATCGCCCGCACACTCGCGTCAGCACGGGTGCTGGCGATCGAACCGTCGCTTCCCCTGCGGTCGGTACTGCTGTCAAGGGTCTTCGAGGATCCGGACCTGCGGCCCCGGGTGACCGTGGACGGCGACGACCTGCTCTCGGCCCGCCTGCCGGACCGGATCGGCGGCCTGGTGGCGGCCAACCTCATCGGCCACTTCAGCCCGCACGAGCGGGACCGTCTCTGGGAGGACCTGGCGACCCGCCTCGCTCCGGGGGCGTTCGCCCTGCTCAACCTGCCCGTACCGGTCGAACCGGAGCACGTCGAGCGCACCAGGATGTCCGAACTCCGCGTCGGGGAGCGCTCCTACGTCGGCTGGGCCGGGGCGGAACCGGCCGGCACCGAACAGCTCTCCTGGCACATGACCTACGAGGTCCACGAAGGCGACCGGCTCATCAGCCGTGACGAGGTCCACTACGACTGGTGGACGGTCAACGAACAGGCCCTGCGCGCCGAAGCCGCGCCGCACGGCCTGAGCGTCGTCCCGCACGGCCCGCCCGAAGCAGGACTGTTCAAGGTCCTCCGAGAAGAGAAGTAGAGATGTCCACCTCCACGAGCACGCCTACCGGCGCAACCGCCACAGCACCCGCTGACGCGCCCGCACTCCCGGTGACCGTACTCTCCGGTTTCCTGGGCGCGGGCAAGACCACCCTGCTCAACCACCTGCTGCACCGCCTGGACGGCCTGCGGGTGGCGGTCATCGTCAACGACATGAGCGAGATCAACATCGACGCCGACCTGGTCAGGGGCGAGGGCCACCTGACCCGGACCGACGAGCGCCTGGTGGAGATGACCAACGGGTGCATCTGCTGCACCCTGCGCGACGACCTGCTGGAGGAGGTCGCCGAGCTCGCCCGCCAGGGCCGCTTCGACCACCTGATCATCGAGTCCAGCGGTATCTCCGAACCCATGCCCGTGGCGGCCACCTTCGCCGTCCCGGACGCGGACGGGAACCCCCTGCTCCAGGGGGCGCGTCTGGACACCATGGTCTCGGTGGTCGACGCCGCCGGGTTCCTGAGCGAGCTCGGTGCCGGGGACGACCTGGTCGAACGCGGCCTGGACGCCTACGAGGACGACGAACGCACCGTCAGCGACCTGCTGGTCGACCAGGTGGAGTTCGCCGACCTGATCCTGGTCAACAAGATCGACCTGGTCACGCCGGAGCAGGCCGACCACGTGGAGGCCGCCGTGCGCCGCCTCAACCCCCTGGCACGCGTCCTGCGGATCGAACACGGTCAGGTGGACCCGGTCGAACTCGTCGGCGCCAACCGCTTCGACCTGGAGCGGGCCTCGCGCGCGCCCGGGTGGGTGAACGAGCTCAACGGCGACCACGTGCCCGAGACCGAGGAGTACGGGATCTCCAGCCTGGTGTTCCGGGCGGAACGCCCCTTCCACCCGCAGCGGCTCTGGGACTTGCTCTCCTCGGGTTTCGAAGGGAGCGGCTTCGGCACGATCCTGCGCACCAAGGGGTTCTTCTGGCTGGCCACCCGGCCGAGGATGACCGGCCTGTGGTCCCAGGCCGGACCGGTGGCCCGGTTCGAACCCGCCGGAGTCTGGGACCCCGCCGACGGCCTCGCCCTCGGCTACTCCCCCGAGGACCTCGAAGGCAGCGAGACCGTGGAACCCCGACAGGAACTGGTGTTCATCGGCACGGAACTGCGCCATGAGGCGCTGAAGTCGGCACTGGACTCCTGTCTGCTGACCGACGAGGAGTTCCACACCCCCTGGGAGCGCCTGGCCGACCCCTTCCCCGTGTGGGACGTGCGGGGCGTGCACGCCCACCACCAGCACGCCTGACCTGCCACCCGGGCCACCGTACCCGGGCCTCCACCGGAGGCACCGGTACGGCGGGCCCGGTGACACGGCTGCCCGCGGGGCCGACCGTCAGCCGGTAGCACCGCTTCGGCGCCGGGCCCGTGGGCGTGACCCGGCGACACGCCTTCGAGCCCGGGTTCGACCTGTGCCTGCCCGAGGAACGAACCGTGCTCGTTCCGACCGACCCCGTCTGGTACACGGGTCGGCGGATCCCCGCCACGGTGCCCGAAACCGTCGCGGCATGGCAGCGGGCCACCGGCTCTCTGGTGTTCGTCGACGGCACCTTCCAGTACATGCGGCGGGACGGCGAGCTGCGCGAGGATTCCGCGCACCTGCCGATCGGCCAGACACCGCGCATCGTGTGCCCCGCCCAGTACCCGCCCATCCCCCGGTGGGAGATCTTGGGGGCAGGAACCTCCCACAACCGCTCTGAACCGCTTCGAACCACTCCGCAGCGCTCTCGGTGAAACCTCCAGTCGCGAAAACGAGCGGGTGCCGGGAAGCGGCGAGGGCACCTTCTTCGGCGGGGAGCCACCGGCTCTCCGGGAGCCTGCCGCGAGCACGATCGGATGACCGGGAGCGCCGACTGGGTGCGACTTTCGGGGCATAGGGGGCGGGTATCGGCGTTCGCCGGGTGAGTCCGGCCCGGTTTCCCTAGTCTCGCTCGGAAAGATCCCAAGGAGACTCGATGCCCGGCCCCCTGGAGCAACGCCTTTCGCCCAACCCGTACCGGAACCTGGTCCTGCTCGCCCTGGTCACGCTCTCCGGCCACCGGAACTCCCCCGGTCTGCTGGAGGACGCGCACCGGCTGGTGACCGGGGCGCTTCCGCGCGGACGCCGCCACCCCCGCCCCCACGAGTACGCGAGGGTCCGCCGCCGGGTGCTGCGCCGCTCGCTCTTCCCCCGGAGCTGGCACCCGCGCGGTCAGGCGGGGATGCGGGTCTCCCCGGTGGACGGAACCGGCGGCGAGGTCCGCGCGCTGGAGGCTCTGGAGGGTCTGGACTCCCCCGCCCGCGCGGCCTACGCCCTGATGCGGATGGAATCCCTGGACGCCCAGGCCGCGACCGCACTGCTCGCCTCGGTGGGGGTCCGTGAGGCTGCGACCGCCGTGGAGCGGGCCCGGGAGGTTCCGGCCACCCTGCGCCTGCCCGACCCGACGGTGGTTCGGGTCAGCGGCCGGGGTTCGCTGATGCACCGCCGCGGCCTGGTCGCCGCGGCGGGTGTCCTGGTGCTGGCGGTGGCCGCCCTGGGGTTGACCGGGGCCGGTACCAGTGGCGGGACGGGCGTCACCACCTTCACCGCTCCACCGCCCCGGCTGGCCGGGGCGGTGGCCCCGGACTCCTGGCGGGAGAGCTTCCGCCTGGACCTGACCGCCTGGCACCCGCGGGGCGAGGCGGTCGGGGACGACGCCCTGGTCCGGCGTTCCCTGGCCGCCTGGACCGAGCAGGAGGGCCACGTCCCGGGCCGCGCACCCAGCGGGCCCGCGCTGCTGTTCGCCGGTGAGGTCGCCGACCGGGACGTGGTGCTGCTGCACGACGGCCCCCGGGTGGCCCGCTACACCCGTGAGGGCGGCGAGGAGCTGGTCGAGGTGTTCGCCGAACCCGGCAACGGGGTGGCCAACTGGCCCGCCCTGCGGCTGGCCGACACCGACGCGGGCACCCACTACCTGCTGCCGCCGTGGGTGAGCGAGGCCGACACCGCACCGCTCGGGCAGGCCGGGGCCGATTGGTCCGAGGTCGGCCACGAGGACGGGGTGACCGAGGCGCTGCCCACCGGCGAGCACTGCGGTGTGGGCCCGGTCCTGCGGCTGCGCGCCCCCGAGGTGGCGCACGGAGAGCCGTACACGGCGATCGACCTGGGCGGGTTGGACACCGCCCACTTGGGGTACATGCCGCCCCCGCCCGCCGAGATCCGCCGGTTGGGGCCGCACGAGGTGCTCGCCCCGGAGCAGGGTTTCGATCTGTGGGGTGAGCTGGCCTGCGCCGGGGCACCACCCGAGGGTCCGGTGCGCACCGCCACGGCCTGGGAGTTCGCCGTCCAGGAGCTGCCCGGTGGCGGAGAGGGGCGATGGGCGTGCGTCAGGTTCGGTGCGCACGACGGCGGCGGCCTGGCTCGCGCGGTGCTGGTCGCGCAGACCGATGACGGCACCGAGACCATCGTGGCCGGGGAGCGCGAGGGCGGCTGGGACTGCAGCAACCTCAACCGCCAGGTGGCCGCGGGCACCTGGTGGCAGGACGCCGACGGCCGGTGGCACTACCTGGCCGCCGCCTCACGCGAGGTCGACACGATCACGGCGGTCGGCGGTGTCGAGGGCAGCGGCGAGGACGGCAGCGGCTTCCTGGCGGTGAGCGGTCCGCGCTCGGACTCCCCTCCCGTCGAGGAGGTCGTGCTCACCGCCCTGGACGCCCACGGCGACGAGATGACCGTTCTCAGCCCCTGAGCGGCTCGGGCAGTCCCGGAACGGCCTAAGACCCGTACCCGGAACCGTGCTCCACCGCACCGGCTACCGCCCAGAATCCCGGGCTGGTGGCCGCTTTCGGCCATCTACACGTGAACATGCACGTGCAACTGCACCGCCGGTGGTATCACTGGAACGCAGTCCCCTATCCCAACAGGGGAAGCCAGGGTGCTGCGGACCAGGAATTCCAGGTCGGTTTCGCTTTGCCGCGGAACCTCCCGGAACCCCGTTTCGCGTCCCCCTGTTTCAGGCCGACTCCGCTTTCGGCCCCGGGCCGAACGTTAGGGTGAACGCATGTCGATATGGGCGCGGGGAGACCGCACCGGGAGGGTCGGAGAGGCCCTGCTGATGCTGGAGGGGCAGGGGATCATCGACGGTCTGGAGATCCTGGCCAGCGAGGACAGGCCCTATCGTGTGCGCATCCCGGCCGGGATCGTCCACATGGACGAGGACGAGGCCTCCATGTTCGCGCTGGGGGCGGTCGTCGGCTCCTTCGGCAACGTGGCGCGCCAGCGGGCCTGAGGCGCGTTCCGCACCAACGGGCCTACGCGAGGGGGCCGCGGCCTCGGGTCACTTGCGGCCCATGGTGCGCAGGATCGCGTCGAGCAACAGGTCCCGAACCATCGTGCGGTGCTCCTCGGTGTGCTGGACGGTCAGCTCGGTGTTGAAGGTCGACAGGCAAAGGCCCACCGTCATCTCGGCCAGGGGCAGCGCCGGGCGGCCGTCCTTGGGCAGTTCCTCCACGAAGCGGGCCACCTCGATCGCCTCGCGGACCGCCTCGATCCACGGTTCGATCCGTTCCCGCCACCACTGGCGCTGCGGCCCCGGCTCCGCGCCCAGGCCCGAGGCGGCCGCGAGCAGCCCGCCCGACTCCAGCCACAGGCCGATCCAGGCGTCCACCAGGCGGCCCATGTAGCCGTCGATGGACTCCATCCGGCCGAACGTGAGATCCACCTGGGAGGAGAACGCGGTCAGCCGCACGTCCACGGCGGCCTGGAGCACCTGGTTCTTGTGGTTGTAGTAGCGGTAGACGGTGGACCGGTCGATGTCGACGCCCTCGGTGATCTCCTTGTAGGTGATCTGGCTGAAGGGCTTGGTCCGCAGCAGCTCCACCAGGCTGTTCTGCAGCTGGAGCATCCGCTGTGCGGCCCGAAGGCTTCCGCTGGTCCCCGAGCTCGATTCCAGCGGCGCCGTCATACCCGATCCATCCGTCATGAGCCCCCACAGCCCTCGTGTGCCTACGACCCCAGCTTGCCCCAGATCGGAACGTATGCCAACACGGCGTTGGTCGGCTAGGGACCCCTGTGGGCCGCTCAGCCGACCGACATCGGAGGCCGACGGTCCCGCCAGGGCACGGCCTCCTCCAGCTGCGCGGCGACCGCCAGCAGCAGGTCCTCGCGCCCGTGGGCGGCCACGAGCGGCACCCCGATCGGCAGCCCTTCCCGGCTCTGGGCCAACGGCAGGCTGACCGCCGGGTTCCCGGAGACGTTGAACGGCGCGGTGAAGGGACCGTGGGCGTAGATGCGACGCAGCCAGGAGCGCACCGTGTGGTCGGCGCCGTGGTCGAGGGTCCCGTGCGGGACGGGCAGCCCCGCCGCCGTGGGGGTGAGCAGCAGGTCGCAGCCCTGGAAACAGTGCCGCTGAGAGCTGTGCTCCTGGAAAAACCGCCCCACCGACCGGGTGACCCGGTGCTGGGCCTGGAGGCAGGCCATCACGTCCAGGGCGCCGTACCCCCGGGCCTCGGTGAGCAGGCGCGCCGGGACGGCCTCCATCCGGGCGGGGTCGGCCGGGTACGGCCCCTCGGAGAGCGCGGCGACGGTGGAGACGACGGCGAGCACCGAAGCCTCCACCACGTCCTCGGCGGTCAGGGCCGGAGCGTCCTCGGTGACCGTGTGCCCGATCCACTCCAGGACCCGGCCCGCGTCCCGCGCGGCCTCGGCGACCTGGGGATCCACCTCGGCCGGCGCCCAGGGGCGGGTGCTCACCGCGATCCGCAGCCGCCCGGGGTCCGTGCGCAGGGCCGCGGTGTGGGAACCGCCGGGCGGTGGCGGTGCCACGTGTTTCTCGCCGACCGGCGGGGCGCCCACGAGGTCGAGCAGGAGCGCGGCGTCACGGACGGTGCGGGTCAGGCCGAACTCGCACACCAGCCCGAAGGCCGCCTCCCCCACCAGCGGCCCGCAGGGCACCCGGCCCCGGCTGGGTTTGAGCCCCACCACCCCGCAGGCCGAGGCGGGGACCCGGATGGAGCCCCCGCCGTCGTTGCCGTGCGCGAAGGGCACCGCACCCGCGGCGACCAGGGCCGCGGCTCCCCCGCTGGAGCCGCCGACCCCGCGAGCGGGGTCCCAGGGGTTGCGGGTGGTGCCGTGTGCCAGGGACTCCGTGGCGAAGCTCAGCCCCAGCTCCGGGGCGGTGCTCTGCCCCAGCGCCACCAGTCCGGCCGCCCGAAACCTGGCCATCACGTCCTGGTCAGCGGCGGCCACCGCCCCGCGCAGGGCACGGCTGCCGAGGCTGAAGGGCACCCCCTTGGCCACGGGACCGCTGTCCTTGACCACGAAGGGAACCCCGGCGAGCGGGCCTTCGGGATCGTGGGACAGACCGGGTTCGAAGGGCGGCCGGGTGAGCGCGTTGAGGTCGGCGTCGGCCTTGGCCAGGCACTCCCGGGCCACCGTCTCGACCTCGTCCAGGCTCACCTCGCCCGAGCACAGGGCCGCCGCCAGTGCGGTCGCGTCCAGGTCCGCGTACTCGTGTTGTTTCAACTCGCAGGTTCCAAGAGGGCCGGTCGGTCCTTGAGGACCAGCCCGTAGGCGAGCAGGTCGACGCCGGGTACCGGCTCCCAGTCGCGTTCGGGCAGGCGCACGAACCCGTGGGCCTCGTACAGGCGCTGCGCTCCGGTCATCACCGTCCGCGTGCACAGCACCAGACGGCTGACGCCCTCCCCCTCGGCCTGTTCCACCACGGCGCGCACGAGCGCCGCGCCGACCCCGCGCCGCTGGGCCGAGGGGTCGACGGCGAAGGCCCGGACCTCCGCCTCGTCCGGGCCTCGGGCGACCTCGCAGTGCGGCCCCCAGGGCACGAACACGACCGTGCCGACCACCCGTTCGTCCGCCACGGCCACCAGGACCTCGTCACGGCCCTGCCAGCCGAGGTCGCGCAGGGTGTCGGCGTACGAAGGGCTGGCGTCCAGCAGCCCCTGGGCGTTGTAGGCCAGGACCCGGAGCTCGCCGACGGTCTCCCGCTCGGCGGGGAGGGCGGTTCGAATCATCATGGCCGTATTCAACCAACCCGGCGCCCGGGCTTTCCAGCGGGTTTCCCTCATACCCCTCCCGAATTCACCTTTTCCTCTCCGAACTGCGAAAACGTGAGTTGTCCACAGGCCCCCGGCAGAAAATCGCGAATTCTCCGATGATGGTTTCGCGGCCGCGTCCCCGTCGATGGTGCGAGGGGGCGCGGCCGCCCCGCCCCCCGGGAGACAAGCGAGGACGCCATGACCGTTTCCGTTTCCGAAGCCGTCCGTTCCTGCCTCGAATGGGCCCGTAACGCCCGTCCGCCGCGTACCGCCGATCCGCGTTTCCTCACCCGCGTGCTCACCGCGCACGGGGCCGTGCGCGCCGACCCCGGGGACTGGGACCGGGACGACGTAACCCGGGTCACGCTCACCCTGTCCGCCGAGGGAGCGGTACCGGAGGATTTCCGAGAGACCTGGCTGACCTGGTGCGACTACCTCGTGGCCCGGGGCCTGCTGGGCCCGGCCGAGAGCCCGCGCGTCCTGCGCGCCGCCGTGGCCGCGGCCGAGGTGCTCCCCCGTGACCAGGCGCCCTGGCCGCCGGAGCACCGGGAGTCCCCGTGGTGGGGGCATCTCTGGGAGCCGGAGGACCTGCCCCGGGTCCACCTCGCCCCGGCCGAGCGGTCGGCCCCCGCCGCCCGCGCCTGCCCGGTCCTGGGACGGGCGCTGCGCCTGGCCTCGTGGGTCGGCGAGGGCCTGCCGCTGGACGGGGAGGCGGAGCACGAAACGCTCACCGAGCACGCCCTGGACGAGGCCGCCGCGCACCTGGGGCTGGCCCCGGAGGAGGTCCCGTACCTGTTCGAGACCGCGCTGCGCGCCGGGTTCCTGCGCACCACCTACACCGGGGTCCGCCCGGGACCAGCCGTGGGCGGCTGGGACGACGACGTCCGCGTCGTGCGTTCCTGGGCCGAAGCGCTGCCCACCATGGTCTCTGGGCACGGCACGCTGGGGCTACGGGTGCTCGGCGAGCTCTTCACCTCCGGCGGGGTGTGGATCGTCGCCGACCTGGTGGAGGTGCTCGCCCCCTGGCCCGGCCGGAGAGAACGGGGGCAGGAGGGGATGTGCCCGGAGGAGGAGGTCTCGGCGGCGGTGCGGACCCTGGTAGGCCTGGGCGCGATCGAGTCCCTCCCCGGTGCGGGTCTGCGGATCACCCCCCTGGGCGACCAGGGCATGGCACACCGGTGGCGGCGCTGGGGGATCGCCCTGCCCGGTTACCCCCCGACCACGGAGATGAGCGCGCGGGAACTGCTCTTCCAGCTCTGGGAGGGGCGGCCGGTGGACGCGCAGGTGATCGGACGGCAGTGGATGACCGAGCGCGGGGTGCGGCCCGCAGCCCGTGAGCTGCTGGAGGTCTGTGCCGAACTCGGTTCCTGGCGCCAGCGGGTGGACGTCTTCCGCCTGTTCCACGGCCTGGAGGAGGAGCTCGGCCCGGTGTTCGCGGCCTACCGCGACCACCCCGTACTGGGCGGGTGGATCGCGCACGCCCGCCACGACCCCGGCCGAGTCCGGCTGGAGCAACTGGTGGTGGTCCTGCTGGACACCTACGCCCTGCGGGTGGAGCTAGGCACTCCCCTACCCGCCGACACCCGGGTCTGGCGGGACCCGGAGGCGGTCACGGGGCTGATGTGGCGCTCGGGACACCCGGCGGCCGATGGAGTACTGACCGCGATCGCCCTCGGCGCTGTGGGCCCGGACGCCGCCCGAGCCGCCCGCCGCGCCAGGTTCAGCACGGTGGGGGCGGGGTCCTGAGCGCACCCCGCTGTCGTCTGCCCCGGCCGCACTCGCCACTACCGGGTGACCAGGCGTTACCAGGCTGGGAGTGGGGCGAGCCGCTGCGCCATCGGGGGCGGGGCCCGCTCACACCGCGGTGTTGCCCAACCGGGGCAGGTACCGGGTCCCGGCCCGCACCGCCGCCGCGAAGCTCACGACCTGCGTACAGGCGGAGACGGGTGACTTGTGTGGTCTGTCAGGGTTTGGCGGGGCCAGTGCGAAAAGAAACCACCGAAACCTGGAATGCCAGGTGGCACCAGACGGCGATTGCTCGCTCTATGTAGGGCATCAGGGTTTCGTTCCTCCCCGGAAGGGATCTGTCCATGAACCACCCCTGCCACGGCCGCCCCTGCCCCCGCCCGGTCTGCGCCCGCACCACCGCCAACCCCTGGAAGCCGGTACGCACCCCCGCCCGCACCCCGCTGCGAGGCATGACCTCCGGCCCCTGCGCGACCTCACCCCTGGCGGGCCACCGCACCCCCGCCCACGTGCGCCTCCTGGCCCAGCAGATCGCCGAGGTCCTGGTCGGCAGGCGCGCTCCCGAAGTCCTCAACCGGCACGTGACCGTCCCGGTCCGCGAGGAACTGCGCCGCCTGCGCGGCTCCGTCAGCTGCGCCATCGCACCCCGACTGAGCCGGGTCTTCCACCAACCGCTCGGCGCGGCCGGGGTCGAGGCCAGCGCCGTCATCGGCTGCGACCACCGCGCACGCGCCTTCGCCTTCCGCCTGCGCCGCGAAGGACAGCGCTGGATCTGCACCCGCCTGGAAACGGACCACCGCCGCTAGGAGGAGCCCTGCGCGTCGTCGCTGAGAGCGGCCACGCGCAGGGCCAGCTCCTGAGCCCGGACCAAGTGGGAGAGGGCATCCTCCTGGTGCGGGTGGGCGGCCCCGGCTTCGGTGGTGCTGTCGGCGATGGCGTCCAGCTCGGCGGCGCTGCGGCGGTCCTGGTCCTCCAGTTCGGCCTCGCGCACCCGGCGGGCGTAGTCCTCCAGGGTGCGGATCCGCCGCTCCACCTCGGCGACGTCCTCGTGCAGGGCGGTGCGGGCCCGTTCGGCCGCCTGGCGGCTGCGTTCGCCGGTCAGCGGCGTGGTCTCGATCCTGGCGCGGGCCCGGGACTGGCGGAGCAGGCTCTGGGCCACCGCCCACTCGACGTCGGCGAGCACGACCCGGTTGCGTACTTCGTCGAGCAGTAGTCCGCGCTGGTGGATCGCGGAGTCGAGGACGGCGTCCGCGGCCCGTTGGGCCCGGCCGAGCATCCAGCGGGCGGGGGTGTCCAGCATGTCGCCGGTGACGAAGTGCCCCTGGAGTTCCTCGATGACGTCGGGTTCGTCGTTCTCGGCGATCGCCTGGATCTGGGCGGCGCGTTGGCGTTGGAAGCTGTACAGAGCACCCGCTCCCAGGAGCAGGCCGGGCAGTAGGAGGAGGGCGAAGGCCTCGAAAGAGCTGATCAGCGCCACACACAGCACACCGGTCACCGTGCCCAGGAGGATCACCAGGGCGCTGACGGACTCCGTGGGCGATCTCGGGGCCGGATCCGTGGGGGCGAGTTCGCTGGGCTGTACCGGCTCCGGTTCCCGGCCCTCCCAGTTCAGGGCCTCGACCAGGAGTTCACGGTCGTCCTCGCTGAGCTCGGGGTGCACGCTGACGCCCCGGGGTTCGGCGTGGTGCCGGTGCGCGTCCAGGACCAGCGCGGAACGCAACTGTGCCCCGACCACGGTGAGGCACCAGCCGCCGGAGTCCTCGTCGTACCCGGCCAGTCCGCCGGCGACCAGATCGGAGACGGTCTTCTCCGGCACCCCGGGGTCCAGTGAGAACGGGTCCGGGCGGTTCTCCTGAGGGCGGGCCCGTGCCACGGCGGCCATCATCGGGGGCGACACCTCGGCCTCCTGACCGTCGTCGAGCCGGACGCGCACGATCTCGCCGTCACCGGGCCCCGTTACCAGGTCCCACCGATCTTCCACCTCGTCAGCGCCCTTTCTCACCGAACATGCCCTCCCGGCGCCCGTCGGTGTTGAGAAGCCGCCCGCGCCCGGTTGGTTCTGCCGAGATTACGGAACATCCGGCGCCCTGGCGTTTGCCGGTCAGGGGCCTGCCGCGGAGTCAGCCGGACCTGGGCGGCTGCGGCCCTGTCGGAGACCGATAGCCTCGGGGCGCCGTCACACCGTCGAAAGGTCACACCATGAGTCGCAACGTGCTGGTCACCGGTGCCGCCCGGGGGATCGGCCGGGCGGTCGCGACCACCTTCGCCGAGGCGGGCGATCGGATCGCCGTGCACTACGGCAACCGCCGGGAGGAGGCGGAGGCCACCCTGGCGGCGCTCCCCGGACAGGGGCACGTGCTGGTCGGGGCCGACCTACGTGACCCCGATGCCGCCGCCGCGCTGGTCGAGCGGGCGGTGGAGGAGCTGGGCGGTGTGGACGTGCTGGTCAACAACGCCGCGGTCAATCTGCCCCATCCGATCGCCGACACCTCCTACGCGGACTGGCAGACGGCCTGGCGCGAGACCGTGGACGTCAACGTGTTCGGTGCGGCCAACGTCTCCTACCTCGTCGCCCGGCACATGATCGACCGGGGCGCCGAAGGGCACATCGTCAACGTCGGTTCGCGCGGCGCCTTCAAGGGCGAACCGGACCACCCCGCCTACGGGGCCAGCAAGGCCGCCCTGCACTCACTCGGCCAGTCGTTGGCGGTCGCCCTGGCCCCGCACGGCATCACGGTCGCCTCCGTGGCCCCCGGGTTCGTGGCGACCGAGCGCGTGGCCGAGCGGGTCAATGACGAAGTCCGCGCGCAGAGCCCGTTCGGTCGGGTGGCGGAGCCCGAGGAGATCGCCGCGGCCGTGCGCTACCTGGCCTCTCCCGAGGCGACTTGGTCCTCGGGGGCGATCCTGGACCTGAACGGCGCTTCCCACCTGCGCTGATACAGCGAACTCCGGCGAATCCACCCCGGAAGGCCAGGACGTGCGGGAAGCAGGTCACGGACAGATCGTTAACGGAACCAGAATCCGGGTTTTTCCGCCGACCACCCCTCATGTCCCGGTATCCGAAAACCTCTTTCGACGACGCTTTCGCCACGATGTCCTCGAAACCACACCACGGCCCCTCGGACTCGCTGTACAAGGGAAGGAAACTCGACGCGAGGAGAAACGCGGGGGCACAGATGTCATCCCACCACCCGGAGGCGCCGTCCCACCGTCGGTTCGCGGCCCGACCGGTGTCCCTACTGCCCACCGAGGAACTCGCCCACAGAGCCCTGTCCAGCCGTCTGATGCGCACCGCGGTCGGTCTCGCCCGCTGGTGCGGGCCGGTCACCCCGGTGGACGTGGACGGCGTACCGGACCTGGCCGACGTCCGCGTGGCGATCGAAGAGTTCGGGCTGTGGCCGCGGGCCCTGTGCCGGGACCGGGAACAGCGTGAGATCTGGACCGAGCAGCTCGACTCCGTCTCCCAGGCCGAGGAGTTCCTCGCCACCTGGCGCACCGCTCAGCACCTGGGCATGATCGAGTGCGAGACCGGACAGGCCCGGCCCGCCCCGGAGCTGGAGCACTGGCTCGGCTCCACCGGCCGGATCCTGCGGTGGTGGACGCTCGCCTTCCACCTGTGCGTGGATCGCGCGCTGCGCGGCACCGCCGGGCTGGAACCGCACACCGCGCTGGGCCGCCTCTACGAGTCCCCCAACGGAGCCCGGATCCCGTTGCGGCTGGTCACGCAGGAGGTCCTGCCCGCCCGGGAGACCCACTACCTACCCTCTCGCTGCCCGGCCTGGAGCACCGTGCTGCTGACCAGGGCCCTGGTGCAGCTCGCGGACGCCGGAGCGGTCTCCATGGGCTGGCACGACCCCTGGCACGACCCGTGGTCCGATACCTCCGGCGCGCACGGCCACCGCCCGGGGCCTGCCTGGGTGCAACTCACCGACCTCGGCCGGTTCGGGATCCGCCAGATCCTCCTCGCCGAGGAACAGTCCGCCCCGCTGACCGAGGAGTTCATCCGGCTCGACGCCGACGAGTTCCTCGACGCCCTGGCCGACTTCTCCCCGGACGGCCAGCTCGTCGCACTCACCGCGTGGCTGGACGCGCGCGCCCCCCAGCAGGCGCTACGGGAGATCGTCGCCGCCTCCTCCGGGGCCGGGCTGGCCCTGCGCCGGTGGAACGCCACCATGGCGCTGGGCACTATCAGCTCCCGGATCGAACCGGACCTGTACGCACTGCTCCACAGCGCGGACCCGACCGTCTCCAGCCTGGCCTCGGCGGTCCTGCTGGCCTCCCGGATGCTCTCGGACGCGGAACGGGCGCGGCTCACCGCCGAGTTCGGCCGCTGGACCGCCATCGACATGTTCGCCGCCGCCACCTGCCTGGGCGAGACCGGGTTGAAGTCGTTCCTGGTCTCCGAGGCGGCCGAGGGCATCGACCGCTTCCTGCTGGGTGACGTCACCCGGCTCTGGCAGCCCGAGCACCCCGACACCCGCGAGGTCCTGCGGGTCCTGGGGCGGCACCACCCGGACCCGTCGATCGCGGCCAGGGCCAGGGCGGCCGAGGCGCACGCCCCGCCCCGGCCCTGAGGCCAGCTCTGAGACCGTCAGCCCGCCGAGACGCGTTCGCGCTCCGCGCGCTCCTCCTCCTTGCGGCGCCTGCGCCTGAGCACGACCAGGCCGAAGAACAGCGAGGCGATCATCGTCGCGGTCATGATGGCCAGGAAGCCCCACGGTCCGACCAGCGGGCTGACGATCAGCGGGATCGCGGCAGCGGTGACCAGACCACCGCCGAAGAAGGGCTCGAAGACGAGCTGCTTGTACCCGAACGCCGGGTAGGCGGGCGTCTTGGCCTCGGGGTCGACCACGCGCATGAGCACCATGCCGGTGGAGGTGACGCCCATGGACTGGCCGAACTCGCCGATACCGCGCTCGAACCAGAAGTTCGGCATGATCCGCGGCGCCAGGAAGAGGAAGGCGAACAGGCACCACAGGACGCCGGCGGCGGAGAGGATCGCGAACGTGGCGATGTTGTCGGCGATGGCCTGGAGGGACAGGGTCGCCATCGCGGCGATGATGAGCACGTCCAGGGACAGGCCCTGGATGCGCTCCACCGACTTCTCGTCGACGAGGTGGTTCTTGTCGAAGCGGTCGACGAACATCTGCACGACGATGCCGCCGATCATCGCCAGCGGGAACAGCGGCACGTAGGCCACGATCTCGATGGAGTCGGCCCACACGGCCTGCTCGACCCACTGGAGGGCGGACAGGATGAGCTGGCCGATGATCACCGCGAGGGCCACCAGGCCGAAGTGCAGGGTCAGCGGGTCCATCGACGACGGGTGGACCGTCATGGTCGAACCGGCGGTGCGGTTCTCGCGCTCGATCAGACCGGCCTGCTCGCGGTCGGTGCCCTTGTTGTCGGCACTGATCACGCTGGTCTTACCGCGGCGCGCACCCCAGTTGATCAGGATGATGCCGATGATCACCCCGGAGAGCAGACCGACGGTGGCCATGCCCAGAGCCAGGTCCTGGCCCTCTGCCCAGCCGACCTGTTCGAAGGTGTTGCCCAGTCCGGCGGCGGTGCCGTGACCGCCGAGGAAACCGATCTCGATCAGCGCGCCGGAGATCACCGGGACGTTGAAGAAGGGCGCCAGGACCAGCAGGGCAAGCAGCAGGCCGATGACGTACTGACCGCTGGCCACGGTGATGCCGAAGGAGAGGTTGGGCCCGGCGAGGTCGACCGCCTCGCGCATCCTGGGCATGCGCTTGCCCAGGAAGAGGCTGGCGAAGACCACCGAGATGAGCAGGCCGGGCAGCGCGGCCCAGACCGACATGATGTCCACCCCGAACAGGCCGCCCTCGGCCGCCCGCTCCGCGAAGCCCACCGC
Source organism: Nocardiopsis metallicus (assembly GCF_014201115.1). Lineage (GTDB taxonomy): Bacteria > Actinomycetota > Actinomycetes > Streptosporangiales > Streptosporangiaceae > Nocardiopsis > Nocardiopsis metallicus. The sequence goes on along the minus strand of NZ_JACHDO010000001.1, from coordinate 1,122,130 downwards.
GATGCCCCGGTCGGCGAGCAGCCCCATGGCCCAGCCGAAGATGTCGGGGCCGAGCAGCAGCGCGATACCGCCGCCGATGATCGAGCTCGGCAGGTAGAGCTTCTGTGTCAGCTTCCACTTGACCCGGACGAGCTTGGAGATCAGCAGCAACGCCCCTAGGAGGAGGAGCGCGAGGCCAACGGTGTCAGGGGACATATCTACCTCTCAAAACGGTCCCGCGGGCGCGCAGGGGCGGCAAGGGGCATAGGTGCGCCCCTGGACGCGCGGGCCCGGAAAGGGCGCACGAACGCACAAGGGCTGTGTGGCTGGGAGGTAGATCGCGTACGGAAGTGGCTCAACTTACGCGAACGCTTGGGGAATCCTACACACGGTCACGAAGTCACCAAGACAGGGTGGCGGGGCGGCAAAGCACCGCTGTCGTCCCGGAGCCGGAACACTACCGAAAGTCTTGTTACCGGCAGGAAACCCTGGGAAACAGAGAACCGCTGCTGTTGGCGCTTTCACGCTCCAGCCCCTGCACGGAGGTGTGGTCGACTACCCGCGCGCCCGGAACCCACACACCACCACAGCCAGAAATCACGGTGAGGATGATCATGCCCGCACTACGCGGCCCCTCAGGTCCATTCCTCCCCGAAGAGCCTGCGGGCCACCTCTCTGAGCTCCCGGTGCTCTTCCTCCCCGGGAGCGGCGAAACCGAGCCCTCGCTCCCGCCCCGCCCCGGTCCCGTCCGCTTCCCCGTGCTCCGCGCCGGGCTCCCGGCCTTGCCCGGTCACGGTCCGGCCGGCTCGTTCGCCCCGGTCGTACCGGCCTTCCGGGCCCGCCGATCCGGATCCCCACACTCCCTGCGGCCCTTCCTCCGACCAGTCCAGCCCCAGGGTGCGACGCACCGACGCCACCAGCTCCCCGTCCGCCCTCGGCCAGGGCTCCCAGCTCCGCCGACAGTGCTCGGACAGCGCGCGGCCGACCTCGGTGGTCGCACCGCCGTAGACCACCCCCAGCGCCTCCGCCTCGCACAGCGCCCGAATCACCCTGCCCTCCGTACCCGCCTCGGTCTCCACGGTCGGCTGGTACCAGGTGACCGCAGCGAGCAACCACTGCGCGCCCGTCCGCAGTTCCTGCCCCTGGGCCCGCTCCGCCAACAGCCGGTGGCCGACCACCCCGGTGCTGGTCCCCCAGGGCAGGTGGTTGAGCGAGCCGGCCAGCGCCCAGCGCACCCGGGCCCGTCCGTTGCGGTCCCGGCCCTTGCTCCTGGGCGGGCTCTCCGGACTCGGCCAGCACCACGCCGCGTCCTCCGTCCCCGTCCAGGCCTCCAGCAGCGCGGCCAGCCTGGTCTCGGTGTCGTGCTCCCGCCAGATCTCGGCCCGCTCGGTCAGCACGATCCGGCCGTGCCCGTGGTCCAGGAGCCCCAGCACCGCTGCTGCCTCCACCCAGACCCTGGCCAGGTCCTCGTCCCGGCCCGCCGCCTTGGTGAGCCTCTTGCGCTCCCGCTTCATGAGCAGGCCGTCCTTGCGAAGTTGCGGAGGCCGTTCGGCGCACGCGGCCAACAGCCGGGTGTCGGCCCCGGCCAGGGCGGTCAACGCCCGCCGGGAGCCCTCGGCCACGTCCGAGCCGCCACCGGGCATCATCCGCTCCACCGGTACCCCCACCACCGCCTGCGGTGCCGGGTTGAACGGCCAGGGATGGGCGCGCCGGATCGCCAGAGCCACCTCGCGCGGCATGACGAGCCTGTCGCTGAGCGCGTCCGAGGGCATCAGCAGACCCCGCTCGATCGCCCAGTCCAGGTCCGGATCGCCGGTACCGTCCGCCGGGAAGTGGAACGGGCCCCCCGCCGCCCTGATCAGGAAGGTGCGCGCCTCCGTGCCCAGGAACGCGTAGCCGAGCAACTGGTGAACGACGTCGTGCTGGGCATCCCGGAACAGGCTCCGCACCCGTTCGGGTGTGCGCAGGACCGCGCCGACCTCATCGGTCATGGCGTCCCATTCACCCGTGGGATCCAGCCCCAGGGTCAGGGCGATCCTGCGCACCCCGGCGAAGTCGAACTCCCCCAGCCCCTTCGCCACCGAAGGGGGTTCCCGGGGCAGGCCGAACTGGTCGAAGGCGTCGTCGAGCAGGTGGTAGCCGCCCTCCCCGTCCGGCCACAGGAAAACCAGGGCGACCAGGTCGGCGATGGTCTCCTCCGCCCGGACCCGGGCGAGCCCGGGGCGGTCGGCGTCCAGCTTCGCCAACAGCGCTTCGTGGTCCACCCGTCCCGGCTCCTGGTAGTAGGGCGGCGCCTCCCGGCGGAGCATTGCCTGGCGGAACTGTTCCTGGTCGTCGACGGTGCGCAGGTCGTTCTGGTCCTCGGCCAGCCCCACCGCCGCGTAGATCACCTGGTGGTGGGCGAGGGTGAGGCGTTCGAAGGCTCTGGGCCGGTAGGCCAGGAGCGGCAGCAGGTGCAGGAGCGTCTGCGGTGTGGCCCGGGCATACCTGACCACCCCTTCGGTGAGGGTGGCGAGCAGATCCGCGATCCGTTCCGGCGGCATCGAGCGAACATGGGACTCCAGCGCTGCACGACGGTCCATCCACTCAGCCTAGACACCGCGGGCGCAGGGCACACCGCCCGCCCGGCGATCTGTGGACAAACCGCGCCCGAGTGGAGGATCGGCACCTCGGCGGGCGAAACGGGCCACAGGGTGCACCACCGGCTCCCGGGTTCGTACCGATCTGTGCGAAACCACCACACCGCCCCGGGCCAGGGCGGTACAAGAGGTGTTCACGCAGAACCCTTGAGAAGAAACCGGGAGCGGACGTGCCCTCTCATGACCCGTCAAACCCGGAGCACCCACCCCTCGCCGCAAGGCCCGTGTCACTGCTCCCCTCCGAAGCCCTGGCCCGCCTGGCCCTGGACTCCCCACTGCTGTGCGACGCCCTCAGCCTGGCCCGCTGGAGCGCCCCGGCCACACCCGTGACCCGCCACGGGGTGCCCGGCATCGACGACGCCCGCACCGCGATCACCAGATTCGCGCTCTGGCCGCCCGACCTGCCCGGACGCGCGGCCGAACGCACCACCTGGCTCGGCGGGCTCCACTCGGCGGCCGAGGTCGCCCACTTCGTCGTCCCCTGGTCCGCGGCCCTGCGGTTGGGCCTGGTGGAGATCGTCGACGCCCACGCCCGCCCGGCCCCGGGGTTGGAGGATCGGATACACGATCCGGAGCAGGTCCTGGGCTGGTGGTTCCGGGAGTTCGAGTACACCATCGAGAACGCGCGGGGCGACCTCGACCACCCCGACCCGCCCGCCCCCGGCACCACCGGTCCCGACCTGCTGCCCGGGGTGCTGCGCCACCTGTACGAGGCCCCCGACGGTTCCCGCCCGGACCTGGACACCCTGGCCCGTGAGGCGTTGCTCTGCCCCCTACCGCCCCTGTCCAGGGCCAGCGACCTGCTGCTGCACGTGCTGTGGCAGCTCTCCGACACCGGGGCGGTGGCACTGGACCACCGCCCCGCCACCGCCACGGGCCGCGAGAGCCACGGTCACTGCACGGTGGAACTCACCGCACTGGGCCGCTACGGGGTCCGTCGGCTCCTGCTGGAGGTGGGCATCCACGCCCCGCTCGTGAACACCCTCGCCGGGGCCAGCGCCTCCCGATTCCTGGACGCGCTGTCCGTGCTGCCCTTCGAGGAACGCCTCGCCGAGGCCGGGCCATGGCTGGACCGGCGCGGACCCGCCGAGGCGCTGCGGCAGATCGCCGAGGTCGTCTCCGGCCCCGGTGTGGCACTGCGCCGCTGGGTGGCGACTCAGGTGCTCAACACCACCAGCTCCGAGCTCGAACCCGAGCTGCGCTCCCTGCTCCACTCACCGCTGCCCGCCGTCGCCAGCATGGCGGCGGTCGTCCTGCTCTCCTCCGGGATGCTCAGCCAGCGCGGTATCGACCGGCTCCTGGGCGAGTACGGGCCGTGGGTGGTGATCGACATGGTCGCGGCGGCGATGCCCCCCGACAACACGAACCTGGCCGGCTTCCTGGCCGCCGAGGGAACCCCCGACGTCGAGCGGAGCCTCCTCGACTCCCCCGACCCGGTCCGTCTGCGCGCCCACCCCGACGCCCTCCCGGTCCTGGACGCGCTGGCCCGCCACCACCCCGTTTCGACCACCGCGGCGCGCGCCCGCGACCTGGCCGAACACCTGCGTGACACGCACTGAGACTCCAGGACCCGACCCGGCCGGCCCGCCCCTGCTGCCGGGCGGCCACACGAGGGCCCGGGGCGAGGCGTCCCGGACCGGGGCCGCTGCCATCGGGATCAGCCCTGCTGGGTCAGGGAGTTGAGCAGGGCGGCGAACTCCTCGTCACCGGTGTGCAGCGACACCGACCTGTTCTCGTGGTCCATGGTGATCCCGACCGGACGCAGGTCCAGCGGCTCGCCCTGGGCGCGGCCGCGCGAGTTCGGGTGCCACCAGTACAGCTGGGGGCTGATCGGCTTCTCCGCGTCCCCGGTGAAGCGGGCGGCGAGCTCCTGCAGGTGGTCCATCGCAGCGATCGGGTGGCCCTTGCCAAGCGGGTGCGCGAGGATCACCTCGGGCACGGGGAAGGCGACCAGGGAGCCGTAGGGCGACTCACCCACGTAACGGTCCAGCGCGTGGGCGTGGGCCGCGACGTAGGGGTGCTGGGCACCGATGTGCACGACCTCGGTCCCGTCAAGGCCGTGTTCGCTCACCTCGACGGCCTCGCCCAGCGCGCCCGCCACCGCTTCGGCGAAGACCTCGCCGTCGGGGCGGCCCGACCGCTCGTGGTGTACGCGTGAGAGCGGTTGAAGGGTCTCTGGGCTGTCCACGACCACGGTCTGCCACAGCCCCGGGGCGATCTGGCGGGAGAGCAGCTTGTCCAGCACGCCCTCGGGGAAGGCGTTCACCGGGTAGAGGCGGACCCGCAGCCTCCCGGAGTCCGCGGTGGCGCCCTCCTCGTTGTTGCGTTGCCCCTGGGCGACCTGACGGGAGATCTGTTCGAGGGCGGCCCGGGCGAACCCGGACGTGTGCTGGGCGATCTGCTCGGGTGAGGCACCCTCCAGCTGGGAGCGGAAGCCGCTGATGTCCGTGCTGGCGTTGTTACCGTCCTGGAGCCGGAGGACCAGGGTGTTCGGATCCTGGAAGGAGGCCTGGGCACCGCCCTCGCGAAAGGCCGACACGAGTGCGACCGACAGCGGGTCGCCGGGCGCCCCCTGGTTCGACGGCGCGGGCTGCGCGTGCGGGGCCTCACCGAGAAGGCCCTGCCGCCGTGCGTGGCGGGCCACGTAACCAGCGAAGTGGGCGGCCAGCGCGGGCCGGTGGTCCGCCGGGGAGATGAGCGCGCTGTCGATGGTCGTGGCCAGGTCGCTCTCCAGCAGGACACCGGCCCCGGGGGCGGAGATCCGGAAATGGCTCGGCCGCAGGTACTCGGCGTGCAGCCCTTCACGTGCGCAGGCCTGCGCCACGGCGGCGCAGAACTCCTCGGTCATCCCGGCCACGTCCATCTGCCGGGCCAGGTGGAGCTGCTCCCGCATCCAGTCCGGGATCTGGTCCTGCGGCCGGGGGAAGCGGCGCAGCTCCTGGAGGTAGATCAGCGGGCTGGGTACGGGAGAGATGTCCGGCTGGGCGTCGTGGTTGTACTCGACGTTCATCTGGCCGGAGTGGTGGACGGACATGACCATCGAGAGCCATGATCCCTTGCCTTCCTGGAATCCCGCCTTCTTGAGCGCGGTGGCCTTGACGTGGGCGTCGTCGGGCAGTTCGACCTCGCTGACCTGGCCGTCCGCTCCCTGGACCGCCAACACGTGCTCGTTGAGCCCACCGATCGGCCGGGCCAGGTAGGTGAGCTGCTGCCAGCCCCGCGGCATGACGGAGACGAGGCTCCGGGCGAGGTCCTGGAGGAACTCGCCCTGTTCCAGGGGGCTGAGGTCGCGGGAATCCATAAGGGCGGCTCCGTGTCTGTCTGTCGCTTTTCCGAGTCCTTCCTACCCTGTTCCGCGGACGGTCCGTGTCCGGTTGGTCACCGACCCCGGCCGAGTGCGCGGACGGTACCGCCCTGAGGTGCGACGGGAGTTGTCCACAGGCCCTCAGCACGATTCCGTGATCCGTGCCAGTGTTTGGTTCTCCGTCCCTTCTCACGCCCCCTCTGCCGACGCGAGGGGGCACGGATTGTCACCACCTCCGCGCATGATGTGCGCCAGGACCACCAAGGCCCCGAAAGGCCCCGAACCGCCTCCCGCGTCGACACCCCTGGAGGACGAGGTTGCTGTCCCACGAACCGACCACACGTGATCGCCGACTCACCCGTCTGGGAACCTCCTGGCCGCTCCTGCGAAGAGTCCTGCTCCGGGGAGAGGCGGGCTGGCGCGCCGCCACCGACAACCACGGCGACGGCGCCCGTTCCCAGTACGCCTACCGGGAACGGCTGGCCGCCCTGCGCGAGGAGCAGAAGCTCCACCACGGCTGGGACAGGGCACGCGTGCTCAAGATCGAACTCACCGTCGATCCCGAGCGCACCATCGCCTTTCAGACCCTGATCGGGGACCGCCACACCGGGATGGTCACCCCCGAGCGGCCCCCGCGCAACCTGCACCCGCGCGGCCCCAACGGCCAGCGGTTACTGGGCGGCGACGGGGGCACCGAACAGCTCACGCTCTTCCCCGACCACGTCCTGCCCCTGCCGCCCCGGGAGGAGATCGAACTCACCGAGTACGAGAACCTGCAGGTCTGGGTGTTCCTGGTCCACCGGGAACACGAACCCGACACCGGGCGCGTACGCTGGCACAGCGAACTCTCCCGACCGCACCCGCCCGACGAGGCGGGTTACCTCACCAGGTGGCAGGAGCGCGTCCCGCTCCCCGTCCTGGAGATCGGCGCGGTGACCCACCCGGTCGATGAGGGACAGCACGAACTCGACATCCAGATCGGCCCGCGTTGACCACCGCGCCGGGCCGAGGAGCACGACAGGGCAGTACACACCATGGTCACGCCGTCACGCCTGCGGCTCGCACGGGAGCGCAGGGGCCTCACCCTCACGGGTCTGGCCGGGATGAGCGGCATCGGCGCGCAACGGCTGTCCCAGTACGAGAACGCCCGCGCCGCCCCGGACGAGGACGCCCTGCGCGCGCTCGCCGCGGCCCTGTCCTTCCCGGTCTCCTTCCTCACCGGGGACGAGGTCGAGGAGATCCCGGCCCAGGCGGTGGCCTTCCGCGCCCTGAGCAGCACCTCACTGCGCAAGCAGCGGGCGGTGCGCTCCCAGGCGGCGCTCGCGGTGGAGCTGAACACCTGGCTGGCCGAACGGCTGACCCTCCCCGAACCGGACGTGCCCACCCACGGCTACCCGGAGCCGGAGACCGCGGCCGAGCTGGTGCGCGGCCGCTGGGGCCTGGGCCAGGCCCCAGCCCCGAACACAGTGCACCTGCTGGAGTCGCGCGGGGTGCGGGTGTTCTCCCTGGACAGCGAGCACCAGGAGGTGGACGCCTTCAGCCTGTGGCGGGACGGGGTGCCCTACGTCTTCCTCAACACCGCCAAGAGCGGCGAGCGCGGGCGCTTCGACGCGGCGCACGAGCTCGGTCACCTGGTGATGCACGGGCGCGACCGCGCCCTGAACACCCCGGAGGCCGAACGCGAGGCCAACCGCTTCGCCAGCGCCCTCCTGATGCCCCGGGCCGACGTCCTGGCCCGCATGCCCTCCGGTGCGCAGGTGGACCAGATCCTGTCCGCCCGGCCGATCTGGCGGGTCTCGGCGATGGCGCTCGCCCACCGTCTGCACGACCTGGACCTGCTCACCGACGACCAGTACCGCGCCGTCTGCCGAAACCTGGCCGAACTCGGCTACCGTTCCGCCGAACCGGGCGGCATCCCCCGGGAGACCTCCCAGGTCCTGCCCAAGGTGCTCTCCGCGCTGCGGGCCCAGGGCCTGCCGCCCGCACGCGTGGCCTCGGCCCTGCACATCCCGCTGACCGAACTCAACACCCTGGTGTTCGGCCTGGCCCTGACCTCCCGCTCCGGCGGCGGACGAAGCCGGGCCACCGGACGCCCCGCCCTGCGCGTACTGCCCAGCCCAGCGGAGTGATCAGCTGTCGAGGGCGTCCAAGTAGACCCAGGCGCCCTCATGGCGGAGGAAGCGGCTGTGCTCGTGGAGTTCGCCGGTGCGGCCGCCCTCCCTGAATCGAGCGCGGAATTCCACCGTGCCCTCGTTGTGGAAGGGGGTGCCCTCTCCGGTGCCGAGGATCTCCAGACCGAGCCACTCGGTGCGCGGGTCCGGGTCCACTCCGGCCGGGCGGGTGTCCGGGTGCCAGGAGCGCAGCAGGTAGGCCTCGTCCGCGACCACGAAGGCGCTGTAGCGCGAACGCATCAGGTCCTCGGCGGTGGCCGCCTTCGCCGAGCCCTCGTGCAGGCGGCCGCAGCACTCCCCGTACCTCTTCGGCCTGCCACAGGGGCAGGGCTGATCGGCGGACCGGGACGGCTGGAGGCGCGGGTTGTGTTTGGACATCCCGTCATTGTCGCAGTCGACCGCCCCGGTGTCCGTCCGTACTCAGCCGAGGGCGCCCACGCACGCCGCCATGAAGACGAAGATGACCAGCACTACGGCCACGATCGCGCACCCGGCTCCGAGACATCCGGAAAGACCCGCGCCGAACGCGTTCCCCGTGGACTCAGGGGGTCGGGGAGGCTGGTTGGGCGTGCCGTGGTATCCCATGGGGGATCCCTTTCCAGGCTTCACTTCGAGAGGGACACGTATCCCGGGCGCCGACAACCCACAACCTTTCGGGGCTGGCCTGTCGTCCGGTCCCGGTAGCGTCGCGCGCATGAGGGGTGGCTTCCTGGAGCAGGCCTCCCTGGAGGCGGTGCTGGCCGCCACCTGCCAGGCGCGGAGTGAGTTCGATGAGGCGCACGCGTGGCTGGTGCGGGCGTTGGAGGAACCCATGGCCCCGGTGTCCGCGGAGGTGTGGGCCTTTGACCCCGGCTTCGAACACGTGCTGCTGGTCCGGCACCGCTGGCGCGGCTGGGTGTGCCCGGGCGGCTGTGTGGATCCCGGCGAGGGCCCGCGCGCGGCGGCCGTGCGGGAGCTGCGGGAGGAGACCGGTCTGAGTGCGCAGGCCTCGGCAGTGCCCGCGGCGGCGTGGGTGCGGTCCTACCGTGCGGGCTGGTCGCCCACCCTCGGGTTGGCCTACACGGCCGTCCTGCACGGCGGTCTCCCTCTGGGCGGGGAGGCCGGGCGGCCCGCGGCGTGGTTCCCGCTGTCCGGTACCTGGGAGGGCGCTTTCCCCGAGGACCGGCAGCGCCTGCTGACGGAAGCTGATCACCTGCGGGAACGCATCAGGGGATGGCAGGGGCCCGGCCCCGGTCTCGGGGGCGGCCGCACGGGATGAGGGGATCCGGCGCGGCCGCCTGGTCAGGCGCGGTTGTGCGCGAAACGGCTGGGGTGTCGTGGTCGGGGCGGCGGGAGCCATCGGGGCGGTGGCCCGTCATCGGGAGCGGGGCGTGGACGCGGGATCGGGAGGGAGTTTCCGTGTCGTGCTTCGGTGTCCATCCATAGGATCTGTACCCAGTCCCCCCGCGGGAACGAAACACGAAATCACCGGCTTTTTGCCTCCAAGCCCCTTCCGTCGTCCCGGGACAACGGATGCCCCTTTCCTTCCGGTCTCGGTTCGGAACGGTTCCAGGAGGTCATCACCGGGCGGTCGTGTTCGGTTCCCAGGGTGCTGACCGAACCGGTGTCGAGGCGGAACAGCGCCCCGCCCGAGGCGGGCAGTCCCAGCCACCGGGCGGTGAGTACACGCAGGAAGTGGCTGTGCGCCACCAGTGCCACGTCGCCGCGTTCGAGTGCGGGCGCCAGTTCGGCCAGGGCCCGCTCGGCCCGCACCCCCACCTGTTCGGGGCTCTCCCCCGGGTGCTCCGGTGGCCCGGCGGGGACGCCGTCGGTCCACAGGTTCCAACCCGGGCGCTCCCGGTGGATCTCGGCGGTGGTGATCCCCTCGTAGGCGCCGTAGTCCCACTCCACCAGGTCGGGTCGGGGCACGGCCCCGACCAGCCCGGCGAGTTCAGCGGTTGCGGCCGCCCGGCGCAACGGGCTGGTGAGCACGAGCTCGAACCGCCGTCCGGCCAGGAGCGGGCGCACCGCCCGGGCCTGCCGCCGCCCCTCCTCGGTCAGTGGCAGGTCGGTGCGGCCGGTGTGTCGGCGCTGCCTGCTCCACTCGGTCTGTCCGTGTCTGATCAGAACCAGTTCACCCATTCGATCGTCATTCCCGAAGTTCGGCACACGCATACCAGAAACCGAGAGAATCCGGATGGATAGGGCACCCCAACAGCGCGGATATAGGATCCGAGGCGAACCGAGAACACGTCTTGCGCAAAACTACGGGTAACCGTTCCGGGAGGAAAGAGACAAATGCCCACCGTTGAATGGAATCGCAAAACCTGGGGCAAAACGCACTCCTGGGAACTCAGCGGCGACGAGTGGGCCTACATGGCCGCGTACTGCGGCCAGCCCTACGAGGAGTGGAAGGGAAGCCTCGTGGACACGCTGCTCGTGCCGGGTGCCACCCGGGGGCCGTCCTTGGAGATCGGCCCCGGGCACGGCCGCTGGACCGAGCACCTGCTGGCGCACTCCCCCAAGGTCTGGATCGTGGACGTCAACGAGAGCTGCCTGGAGCGCTGCCGCGAGAGGTTCGCCGACCGTCCCGAGCTCAACGTCCACCACACCTCCGGCTGTTCGATGGACCCTGTGCCGGATGCCTCGGTCGAGTTCGTCTGGTCCTTCGACGTCTTCGTCCACCTGGACACGGACGTGGTCGCCGGCTACCTGGTCGAGGCCGCCCGTGTCATGGCCCCCGGCGCGAGGGCGGTCATCCACCACGCGGGCAAGCCCGACTGGTCACTGCGCCTGGCCCCGCTGAACCGCCGCGCGGGCCGCCCCGGCAAGATCGCTCAGCGCTGGATCAGCCAGCGCCGCTGGCGCGACGACGGCAACCGCTCGGACGTCTCCCCCGAAGCCTTCGCCCGCTGGTCCGAGGAGGCGGGCCTGGAGGTGACCGGCCAGCGCACCTCGTGGGGCCCGCGGGGCCAGTACACGGTGGACAAGTACCGCGACTGCGTCACCGAACTCCGCAAGCCCGAGTAGATTCCACGAAGCCGAAAAGTCCGAGGCTCCGCCCACTGGATCGGGTTCAGCGAGCGGAGCCTCGGACTTACTCCTTCGGGGCCACTACCAGCGGCTGTCAGGCGGCCGCCTCGGCGGCACGCTTGGCGACGCGCTCGGCGCGCAGCTCACGGGCCTCGTCCGGGTCCAGGACCGGGGCCGCGGTGAGCAGCTGCTTGGTGTAGTCGCTCCGCGGGTTCTCGTAGACCGAGTCGCTGTCACCCATCTCCACGATCTCGCCCTTGCGCATGACGATCACGCGGTCGCTGACCTGGCGCACGACCGCGAGGTCGTGGGCGACGAAGACGTAGGTGAGGCCGAAGTCGTCCTGCAGCTCCGAGAGCAGGCGCAGCACCTGGTCCTGGGTGGACACGTCCAGCGCGGAGACCGGCTCGTCACAGATGATGAGCTTGGGCTTGAGGATCAGCGCGCGGGCGATGGCGATGCGCTGGCGCTGGCCGCCGGAGAAGGCGTGCGGGAACCGGTTGTAGTGGTTGGGCTCCAGACCCACGCGCTCCAGGAGCTCCTGGACCTCGCCCCGGATCTTACGGCCGTCGCGCTCACCCTGCACCTTGAGCGCGGTGCCGATGCTCTCGCCGATGATCAGACGCGGGTTCAGCGAGGAGTAGGGGTTCTGGAAGACCATCTGCACGTCGCGGCGGAGCGGACGCAGCGCCCGCTCCGACATGTGCGTGATGTCCCGGCCCTCGAACTCCACCGTGCCCTCGGTGGGCTCCAGCAGCCGCATGACCATGCGGGACAGGGTGCTCTTGCCCGAACCGGACTCGCCCACAACACCGAGGGTCTCGCCCTTGTGGAGGTCGAAGCTGACGCCCTTGACCGCCCAGAAGTCGGTCGACTTGCCCCACATGCCGCCACGGACCTTGAACCGCTGGGCCACGTCCCGCACGCGCAGCAGCGGCTCACCGCCGGTGTCCGCGGGGGTGAAGGCCTCGAAGTCGCCGGGCTTGGTGACGGCGCCCTCGCGCTTGTCCTTGGCGACGCGGTCGGCGCGGTCCTGGGCGCGGCGCTCGGCCCGGGAGACCTCCACCCGCGGCACCGCGGCCAGCAGAGCCTGGGTGTAGGGGTGCTCGGGCGCGGACAGCACCCTGCGCACGTCGCCGCGCTCCACGGCCTGGCCCTTGCGCATGACCACGACCTCGTCCACCGATCCGGCCACCACGGCCAGGTCGTGCGAGACCAGGATCAGCGCCATGCCCAGGTCGCGGCGCAGCTCGTCCAGCAGATCCAGGATGCGCGCCTGCACGGTGACGTCCAGGGCGGTGGTGGGCTCGTCGGCGAGCAGCACCTTGGGGTCGCACATCAGGCCCATGGCGATGACCACGCGCTGGCGCATACCGCCGGAGAACTCGTGCGGGTAGGAGTTGATCCGCTTGGCGGGCTCGGGGATGCCGACCCGGTCCAGGGCGTCCACGGCGCGCTTGCGGGCGACCGCCTTACTCGCCTTGGGGTGGTGCACCTGGTAGGCCTCGACCAGCTGGTTGCCGATCGTGTACTGCGGGTGCAGCGACTGCATCGGGTCCTGGAAGACCATCGCGATGTCGTTGCCGCGCATGGAGCGCAGCTTCTTGTCACTGGCGGTCACCACGTCCTGCCCGGCCACCTCGATGGAGCCGGTGATCCGGGCGCGGCTGCCCCGGTGCAGACCCATCAGGGCCAGCGAGGTCACGCTCTTACCCGAACCCGACTCCCCCACGATGCCCAGGGCACCGCCCGCGGGCACCTCGAAGGAGAGACCCTTCACCGCCTGGACGTCGCCGTCCATCGTCGGGAAGGTCACCCGCAGGTCATCCACGCGCACGACTGCGTCAGAGGCAGCCGGTGCCGGTCCGGTCGAGGCCATGTCACTTTTCCTTCGGTAGAGCTGGTCTGGAGTCAGCGCGCAGGCGCTGGGGCGTGTTCGGTCCGCTTGCGTGTCGCCTAGGCGGCGATGCGCACCCTCGGGTCGACGAGCGGGTAGAGGAGGTCGACGACCAGGTTGCAGACGACGATGAACACCGCGCCCAGGAGCGTGACGCCCAGGACGACGGGCAGGTCCTTGGCGACGATCGAGTTGATCGCGTAGGCGCCCACACCGTTAAGGGAGAACACCGTCTCGGTGAGGATCGCGCCGCCCAGGACCATGCCGATGTCCAGACCCAGGATGGTGACGATCGGGGTCAGGGTGGGGCGAAGCGCGTGCTTGAAGATCACCTTGCGCTCGCTCAGGCCCTTGGCGCGCGCGGTACGGATGTAGTCCTCGTTGAGGGTCTCCAGCATGCCCGCGCGGGTCTGCCGCGCGTACTGCGCGGCGTGCAGGAAGGCCAGTGTCACCCAGGGCAGGAACATGACCTGGAACCAGCCCACCGGATTCTCGGTGAAGGGCACGTAGCGCGAGACCGGGAACAGGCCCCATTCGTGGACCAGGAAGGCCAGTGCCAGCAGACCGGTGAAGTAGATGGGCAGGGACACGCCGACGAGGGCGGTGCCCATGGCCAGACGGTCGAAGAGGCTGCCCTTCTTGACCGCGGAGAGCACACCGACGGCCACACCGCCGATGACCCAGATGACCGCTGCGCCCAGGCCGAGGGAGAGGGTGACCGGGAGGCGGTCCAGGAGCTGCGGGAGCACCTCGGAGTTGGTGTTGAAGGAGTACCCCAGGCACGGGGCGGCGCACTCGACGGTCTCGCGACCGAAGGTGAACTCCTGGCCGAAGAGGAGCGTGCGCAGGAAGTCGAAGAACTGGACCGCGATCGGCTGGTCGAGGCCAAGGCGTTCCACGGTGGCGTCGAGCGCCTCCGGGGTGGGCGCCTTACCCACGTACATCGCCGCCATACCGTGCGGGGTGACGCCCGCCCACCGGGGCAGGACGTAGAAGATCCAGAAGGTCACCGCCGTGACGACGGCGAGAAGCAAGAGACCCGCACCAAGGCGGCGAAGAATATAGTTCAGCATCGCGGTCGGCGGCGGGGGCACCCGAGGGATCGCCTCGGGCGCCCCGCCGCTTTCACCTGCCTTCTCGTACTAGTTCAGGCTGGTAGTTCGGGACCTAGTCCCGGTCCACGCCCAGGGCCATGAAGTCGTACATCATGTACGAGGGCTGGTAGTAGACGTTGGTGAGCTCGTCGGAGCGGTAGATCAGGGCCTTGTCGAAGACCACCGGCAGGATCGCGGCGTTCTCCATGACGAGGGTGTCGATCTGCTCGTAGAGGTCGGCGCGCTCCTCGGGGTCCTCGGTCTTGAGGGCCTGGTCCCAGAGACCGTTGATCTCGGGGTCGTCGATCTCGGCGGTGTTGAAGTTACCGGTCTCCATGATCGCGTCGCCGTGCGTGATCTTGGAGGCGAAGCCGTAGCCGGTGGGCCAGTCCGGGCCCCAGCCGGAGACGCTCAGACCGATGTTGTTCTCGCGGACGAAGTCCTGGGAACCGGCGTACTGGCCGAAGAAGTCAGCGGCCGGGTAGGACTTGACATCGACCTCGATGCCGACGCGGGCCAGGGACTGCTGGAGCGCCTCGGCGGTCTGGACGTCCTTCTCGCGCTCGGCGCGGACCGCGATGTTGGTCTTGAAACCGTCGGCCTCGCCGCACTCCTCGAGCTTCTCCTCGGCCTTGGCGAGGTCACCCTTGTTGTCCTCGGACGGGTACAGGTCCGAGTCGGGGTTCGAGCCGGGGATGGCCGGGGGGAGCAGGTTGGTGGCGATTTCGCCGCCTTCGCTGCCGCCCCAGGCGCGCCACATGCTGTCGCGGTCGGCCGCGTACATGATCGCCTGACGGCAGGCGACGTCCTCGATGATCGGGGTGTGGATGTTCACGTAGCGCAGGGCGCCGGAGAACGGGTTGTCCAGGTTGCCCTGGACGGACTCGTCGTCGAGGAGGCGGGCGTTCATCGCCGGACCCACACCGGTACCGGAGAGGTCGACGTCGATCTCACCGCTGAGCAGGCGCTCGTCGATCTCGTCCTGGTTGACGCCGATCTCGACCTCGATGCGGTCGGGCAGGGCCCGGCGCACGGGGTCGGTGTCGGGGTCCCAGTGCTCGTTGCGCTCCAGGTGCAGCTTCACACCGGGCTCGTACTCGCCGTCGAACTTGTACGGGCCGGAGGAGACGACCTTCTCCTGGTACAGCTCGCCGCGGTCGGCGTCGATCGGCACCGGGGCGGTCTGCGGCTGGGTCAGCACGTTCGGGAACTCGGAGAAGGAGTCCTTGAGGTGGAAGACCAGGGTGTAGTCGTCCGGGGTCTCGATGGAGTCGAAGCCCGCGAGCGGGTCTTCGCCCTCGAAGACGTTGTGGTCGTCCTGGTCCAGGTGGGTGCTGAAGTACTGCGGGCCCAGGTTGAAGGTGCCGCCGTTGAAGTTGGCGCGGGCGATCCCGTACTTGATGTCCTCGGACGTGATCTCAGTGCCGTCCTCGTACTTGAGGCCTTCCTGGATCTTGACGGTCCACTTGGTGAAGTCGTCGTTGGGCTCCGGGAGCTCCGCCGCCATGTCGGGGATCAGTTCGGTGGCCCGTTCACCCGGTTCCGGGTTGAAGGCCAGGAGCGTACGGGCGTAGTAACGGGAGAAGTTCCAGTTGAACGCGTAGTACGTGTTACCGGGGTCGGTGGAGTCGAAGTCGCCGGCGATGGCGTACTTCAGCGTGCCGCCGGACTTGTCCGAGGCGTTGACGACCTCGGTGGAGCCGAGGTCGAAGGTGCCGGCCGAGTCGGAGCCGCCGCCGGTGGCGGCGCCGCCGCAAGCGGACAGAAGGAGGGACGCCGACGCGCCGAGCGCGACGAAGCCGAGGGTGCGTTTCCTCAAGGAAATACCTCTCTGAACCTGATGTGGGGATGGCTGGACCATGGGGTTGTCGCGTGCCCGTGCGCGGTACGAGGCGGGTCCGCGCACGGGTGCGGGTCAGTCCGAGGTCCGGGGATCGAAGGCGTCGCGAAGGCCGTCACCGAACAGGTTGAACGCCAGGACGGTGATGAAGATGGCCAGGCCGGGGAAGATGATGAAGTAGGGCGCCGTCTGGTAGAAGGGCACCGCTTCGGAGAGCATCTTGCCCCAGCTCGGGGTGGGCGGGTTGATACCGACGCCCAGGAAGCTCAGGGCCGCCTCGAACAGGATGTTCGTGGGGATCAGGAGCGTGGAGTAGACGATGATCGGCGTGATCAGGTTCGGCAGGATCTCCTTGAAGAGGATGTGCCGGTTGCTGGCGCCGAGGCTCTTGGCCGCCTCCACGAACTCCCGCTCGCGCAGGGCGAGGGTCTGTCCGCGGACGATACGGGCGATGTAGGGCCAGTTGAAGAACCCGATGATGAAGACGATGACGCCGATTCTGAGGCCGTTGCCGGTGAGCCCGAGGACGCCCTCGGGGATGACGCCGACCAGGGCGATCGCGAACAGCACCAGCGGGAAGGCCAGGAAGATGTCCATGGCGCGGCTGATGACGGTGTCGACCCAGCCGCCCATGTAACCGGCGATGATGCCGAGGACGGTGCCGAGGGCGACGCAGACCAGGGTGGCCAGGAAGGCGACCAGGAGGGAGATCTGGGCGCCGTAGAGGATGCGGCTGAACAGGTCGCGGCCGGTGGTGGGCTCCACGCCCAGCAGGTGGTCGGAGCTGATCCCGCCCCAGCGGTCCACGCCGAGTTCCGGGTTCTGCGGGTCGACGTAGGGCACGCGGCGGCTCGGGTCGATCAGGTCCTGGTGGAACTGGGTGGGCGGGTGCCCGAACCACTTGGTCAGCAGGGGCGCGAAGATCGCCGCCAGGATGAGCAGGACCACGACCACGCCGGAGACCATGGCGACCTTGTCGCGCCGCAGTCGTTGCCAGGCGATCTGTCGCAGGGAACGGTTGTCGGCGTCGCTGCGACCCGAGGCCGACGCGCCGGGGTCCGAGGCGACCGGTTCGGTCGTCTCAGGGGCATGCGAGGGCGCGCTCATCAGGCCACCACTCTCCACTCATACGCTTCTGGCCGAGGGGACAGATCCCATGCGTGAGCCGCTCAGGGGTTAGCCCTGCTGGGTCTCACGGTGGGGCCGGCCGGTTCTCGACTCTGGCTGGCGTGGGCGTGACCGACGGGGCGAGAGGGTTGCCCGTCTCGTCGGTACTGGCACGCGGCGCACCCACCCGGTTGAGAGGTTGGACACATCGCGGACCTTTACGCCCGGGATGTTACACAACGACCAATTTACTCGCCTGTTGCCAGCATGTCGTCCAAAGTCTGCCCATGTGGCCAAACCGTAATGAAACCTAACAATCAACCCATATGGGGACTAAAGCCGCAAAGCAGGCATTCATCGGACGACCATGGCTGAGCTGGAACGAGGGGGAGGATCACACCCGAGCCAACCCTAAGGGCACCCCCCGCGCGCTTCGCCCGAATTCAGTTGCGCTATGGCAAGTGCTATGAATCAGAACGTGTTCACATGAATCCCCCGGGTGAACGGGGCCACACGGGCGTGTGAACGAAATCGCCCGCAACGGGCGGCCAGCGACGCACGAAACTGCACGTCCAAGCGGCTTCCGCGCACAGTTCTCGCGCGAAGAAGACACCGTTGCGCACAAGAAAGGCCCCGCCGAAGCGGGGCCGTCCTCGTCGTCGTCAGAGTCGGCTAGTCGATACCGCGCTTGCGCAGCAGCGCCTCGATGTCACCGAAGTCGTCGTCCGCGGCGGGCGCGTTGGCCTGCTTGGGAGCCTTGACCTGACCCGCGGCGGCCGAGGCGCCGCCAGCGGCGGGCGTTCCCTCGCCCTGGGCCCTGGCCTGGGCCTTGTCCTGCGGCCGCGCACCGGGCTTGACCCCGATGCCCTTGGACTTCATGAAGCCCGAGACCACGTACAGGACCACCATCACCACGGCGAGGGCCAGGCCGACCCACGACTGGAGCTTGAAGGCCATCGTCAGCAGGATCCCGAGCACGCCCAGGACGAACTGCATCACCACGTCCATCAGCAGGAGCAGCCCGGCGATCAGGGGCAGCAGCGACCAGGCCACACCGCGCAGGCCGTAGGCGGCACCCTTCTTCCGCCACACGAAGTAGGAGATGACGATCCCGACCGCCGTCAGGGCCGCCCCCAGCCCCACACCAACATTGTCATTCAAAGTCTCAGGCATGCGACCAGTCTCCCATCCCGCGCCCGAACACACATCCGGCCGATCCCCTAGATCGTTGATGGGGGTTTGGTGTCCTGGTCAGTGGTCGTAGGCGATCAGGGACCGCTTGACCGGGGCACCGATCAACCAGTTGTGCCAGATCGCGGCGTTGAGCGCGCAAATCCTCTGACAGGTGCGCGCCCACAACCCTTCCGTGGTGCGGGCCGCGTGGCGCTCCAACCCCAGCTGGTTCTTCAACGTCCAGATCACCGCCTCAACGCGTTGACGCAGCCAGGACGGGAACACCTCCACCTCGGGTTCGGGCTCATCCTCGCGGATCGGGCGGATGAGTAGATAACCCAGCTCAGCCGCATCAGCCTCGATCTTGGCTCCGGCGAAGCCCTTGTCACACACGATCGGGCCCGGCCCGGGAGCGCAGGCCTGAACGTGCAGCAGGTGCAGGGCCTGAGCACGCTCGTCCAGCTCTTTGGGATGAGCCAGGCTGAACGCGCACACCGCTCCCTCGGTAGTGGTGATGAGCATGAGCTTGGCGCCCCAGTAGAAAGCGTGGTGGGAGACGTCGCGTCCATATCCGGCGATCTCGCCCAGCATCGAGCGGTTGACCGTGGTGCGCGAAGCACCGCAGCGCAGCGGGGTTCCGTCCATCAACCGCAGCCGCTCCCACCAGGTAGGCACGGCCCTGGCCAACCACATCGCTGCGGTGAACAGGGCCGGTGCCAGATCACGCAGGTGGCGGTTGTACTCGGACTGGCCGGGCAGGCGGGGGAAGAGGTGGCCGATCCGGGCCGGTGCGGCGCGCATCCAGTGGCGCTCTGAGTCATGGCGCAGCAGGACTTGCGCGATGGCCACGCACACGAGTTCTGCGTCGGTGAGCAGCCTTTTGGGGCCGCGTTTGCGGGGTTGTTCACGCGAAGGCAGGACGTGGTCGTCCAGATGGACGTAGAGTGCGGTCAGAAGGGCGTCAAGGTTGGTCGTCACACACCGATCCTTGACGCCCTTCGTCATGGGCGCAGGAGTTCCAGAAAACTCCCATCAACGATCTAGGGCGGTTCACCCGGCAGTGATCGGCAGTCCGGCCGGGCACTGCGCCCCTCCCACCCACGCTACTCATCGGGGTGCACGCCGCCAACAGCCAGGCGTAGACGGAGAGACGGAGTGATCGGCGGGCGGCGGCCGGTGCTCAGCGGTCGGCGACCAGCGACTCCAGCCAGTCCAGGTCCACCCCGACCAGGCTGTCCCGGAAGACCACGCCCTCACGGGGCGCGATCTCCACGTGGTTGGGTACCGCGATGGTCAGGCACCCGGCGTCGGCGGCCGAGGCCACGCCCACCACCGAGTCCTCCACGGCCACGCAGCGGCGCGGGTCCGCACCCAGGCGGCGGGCGGCCCGGAGGTAGGGGTCGGGGTGCGGCTTGTTGGCGTCCACCTCGTCACCGGCGATCGAGTCGACGAAGCTGTCCAGCCCGATACCGTCGATCGCCGTCTCCACCAGGGCGCGCTCGGTGGAGGTCACCAGCACGGCCGGAATCCCGGCCTCGGCCAGCATCGTCACCAGTTCCTTGGCGCCGGGCCGCAGCTCGGCCCCGCCCTCCAGCTTGGCCAGGAAGCGGGCGTAGAGCATGTCGGCCACCTGGCGAGGGGACATGTGGTGGGCCCCGGTGCGCTCGATGATGTAGCGGCCCACCGGCTCGGCGGCGTTGCCGACGTTGGCCTCGTGGTCCTCGGCGGTCCACACCCCGCCCAGCTCCGCGGTGAGTTCGGCCTCGGCCTCACCCCACAGGTGCTCGCTCTCGATGAGGGTGCCGTCCATGTCCAACAGCACCGCCTGGAGGCGGCGCTCCGCTGCGACGGAGGTCTCGGGCAGTTCGGAACTCACAGTGCTCAACTCACTCATCTCGACTCGTGGCGTGGCGGCTGGCCGGCAGCCGGGTGGTGGCCGGCCTCCGGCGATGGCTGGCTGACCCCTGACAGGGATCGGCCCCACCGGTGACGTTCACCGGCGGGGCCGCCCTCTCGACCGGTAGGTCAGACGTTGAAGTATGTCGCCTCAGGGTGATGGATGACGATCGCGTCGGTGGCCTGTTCGGGAACAAGCTGGAACTCCTCGGACAACGCCACTCCCACACGCTCCGGCTCCAGCAGCTTCATGATCTTGGCGCGGTCCTCCAGGTCGGGGCAGGCCCCGTAGCCCAGGGAGAAGCGGGCGCCCCGGTATCCGAGCTTGAAGAAGGCGTCCAGCTCGGCGGGGTCCTCCCCCGCGAAGCCCAGCTCGGCGCGGACCCGGGTGTGCCAGTACTCGGCCAGGGCCTCGGTGAGCTGTACCGACAGCCCGTGCAGCTCCAGGTAGTCGCGGTAGGCGTCTCTTTCGAACAGCTTCGCGGTGGCCCGGCTGATCGCCGCGCCCACCGTCACCACCTGGAAGGAGACCACGTCCAGCTCCCCCGACTCCTTGGGCCGGAAGAAGTCGGACAGGCACAGGTGCCGGTCCCGGCGCTGGCGCGGGAAGGTGAAGCGGGTGCGCTCGGTGGCCCCGTCCTCGTCCAGCACGACCAGGTCGTCGCCCTCGCTGTAGCAGGGGTAGTGGCCGTGCACGACCGCGGCCTCCAGCAGGCCGTCGGTCTGGATGCGGTCCAGCCACATCCGCAGGCGCGGACGGCCCTCGGTCTCCACCAGCTCCTCGTAGGTGGGTCCGTTGCCGCCGCGGGAGGCCTTGAGGCCCCACTGCCCCATGAAGGTGGCGCGCTCGTCGAGGAAGGCGGCGTAGTCGGCCAGCGGGATGCCCTTGCTGATCCGGTCGCCCCAGAACGGCGGCACGGGCACCCTGTTGGTGGTGGAGACGTCGCTGCGGGCGGGCATCTCCTCGGGCTCGGTCACCTTGAGGGTGGCCCCGCGCTTGACCCGGCGCTGGCGCAGTTCGGGGAGCTTGGCGCCCTCCTCGCCGCGCTTGACCGCCATGAAGGTGTCCATCAGGCGCAGGCCCTCGAAGGCGTCCTTGGCGTAGCGGACCTCGCCGCCGAACATCTCGGCCAGGTCCTGCTCCACGTAGGAGCGGGTGAGCGCGGCGCCGCCGAGCAGCACCGGGAAGCGCTCGGAGATACCCCGGGAGTTCATCTCCTCGAGGTTCTCCTTCATGATCACCGTGGACTTGACCAGCAGCCCGGACATGCCGATGACGTCGGCCTTCTTCTCCTCGGCCGCCTCCAGGATCGCCGACACCGGCTGCTTGATACCGAGGTTGACGACCTCGTAGCCGTTGTTGGACAGGATGATGTCGACGAGGTTCTTGCCGATGTCGTGGACGTCGCCCTTGACGGTGGCGAGCACGATCCGGCCCTTGCCCTCGTCGTCGGTCTTCTCCATGTGCGGTTCGAGGTAGGCGACCGCCTTCTTCATGACCTCGGCGGACTTGAGGACGAACGGCAGCTGCATCTGGCCTGAGCCGAACAGCTCGCCGACGGTCTTCATGCCCGACAGCAGGGTGTCGTTGACGATGGCCAGGGCGGAGCGCTCGGCCAGCGCCTCGTCCAGGTCGGCCTCGATGCCGGTGAGCTCGCCGTCGATGATCCGCCGCTCCAGGCGCTCCCATAGCGGCAGGGCGGCCAGCTCCTCGGCGCGGGACGCCTTCATCGCCTTGGCGTCCACTCCCTGGAACATGTCGATGAACTCCGAGAGCGGGTCGTAGTCGCCCTCGCGGCGGTCGTAGATGAGGTCGAGCGCGATCTTGCGCTGTTCCTCGGGGATCTGGTTGATCGGCACGATCTTGGAAGCGTGCACGATCGCCGAGTCCAGTCCGACCTGGACGGCCTCGTGCAGGAACACCGAGTTCAGCACGATCCGGGCGGCCGGGTTCACGCCGAAGGAGAGGTTGGACAGGCCCAGGGTGGTCTGCACCTCGGGGTAGCGGGACTTGAGCTCGCGGATGGCGTTAAGCGTCTCGATGCCGTCCTTGCGGGTCTCCTCCTGCCCGGTGGTGATGGGGAAGGTGAGGCAGTCGATGATGATGTCGCCGGTGTTCAGACCCCAGTCGCCGGTGATCTCGTCGATCAGGCGGCTGGCCACGCGCACCTTCCATTCGGCGGTGCGGGCCTGGCCCTCCTCGTCGATGCACAGGCCGACCACGGCGGCGCCGTGCTCCTGCACCAGCCGCATGATGCGGGTGAAGCGGGAGTCGGGGCCGTCGCCGTCCTCGTAGTTGACCGAGTTGATCACCGCGCGACCGCCCAGCGCCTCCAGGCCGGCCTCCAGGACGGGGGGCTCGGTGGAGTCGAGCATGACCGGCAGGGTGGAGGCGGTGGCGAAGCGCGAGGCGAGCTCGCGCATGTCGCGCACGCCGTCACGGCCGACGTAGTCGATGTTGAGGTCGAGCACGTGGGCGCCGTCGCGGATCTGGTCGCGGGCCATCTCCACGCATGTGTCCCAGTCCTCGGCCAGCATGGCCTCGCGGAACTTCTTGGAGCCGTTGGCGTTGGTGCGCTCGCCCACGGCCAGGTAGCTGGCGTCCTGGCGGAAGGGGACGCTCTGGTAGAGCGAGGAGGCGGCCGCCTCGACCAGCGGCTTGCGGTTCTTGATACCGCGGCCCTGCACCCGCTCCACGACCTGGCGCAGGTGCTCGGGGGTGGTGCCGCAGCAGCCGCCGACCAGGCTCAGGCCGAACTCGGCGGTGAAGGTGTCGTGGGCGTCGGTCAGCTCCTCCGGGGAGAGGTTGTAGACCGCGCCGTTGGGGCCCAGCTCGGGCAGGCCCGCGTTGGGCATGCAGGAGATGGGGATGGGCGAGTGGTGCGACAGATAGCGCAGGTGTTCGCTCATCTCGGCGGGGCCGGTGGAGCAGTTGAGCCCGATCACGTCGATGCCCAGCGGGGCCAGGGAGGTGAGGGCGGCGCCGATCTCCGAACCCATGAGCATGGTGCCGTTGGTCTCGATGCTGACCTGGGCGATGATCGGCACGTCCCTGCCCAGGGCCGCGCGGGCGCGCTTGGCGCCGACCACGGCGGCCTTGACCTGGAGCAGGTCCTGGCAGGTCTCGATCAGGATGGCGTCGGAGCCGCCGTCGATGAGCCCGTGCGCCGACTTCTCGTAGTAGTCGCGCAGGAAGGTGTAGGGGGCGTGGCCCAGGGTGGGCAGCCGGGTTCCGGGTCCGACCGACCCCAGGACGTACCGGGGCTGGTCCGCGGTGCTGTAGGCGTCGGCGGTCTCGCGGGCGATACGCGCCCCGGCCTCGGCGATCTCGTAGGTGCGGTCCTCGATGCCGTACTCGTAGAGGCCTCCGTAGTTGGCGGAGAAGGTGTTGGTCTCCACGCAGTCGGAGCCGACCTCGAAGAAGGCGGCGTGGGTGTCCCGGACGATGTCGGGCCGGGTCAGGTTGAGGATGTCGTTGAGGCCCTCGTGACCTTCGAACTGGTCGAGGTCGAGATCGTGCGCCTGCAACATGGTGCCCATCGCCCCGTCCGCAACGACAACTCGCTGGGACAGTGCTTCACGGAATGTCCGTCGATCTCTCATATTGAGCAACTCTAGTCTCGGGGCACCGCGGCGGCCCAGTGTCCGCCCCGGTGACAAGCGGCACGGATGGGAACGGTGGCTGGGTCGGCCCACGGCGCGGGGCGGGGTCGGGCGGCCGGGGACGGCAGTGTCCTCGGGCGAGTTCCGCGGAACAGGCCCTGGGGCGATCACGCCCGGTCAGTCGCTGGTCGCGAGGCTACCCCATCGGGAGTTTCGCCACGTGAGACAGGTGTCCCAAAGTGGCGGGAGTAACCTCTGCGGACGGAGTCCGAATTACGGTTTCCGGGCTGTGGCGCCACCCCATAGGGTGGTGATCGTCCGCGTCCAGGAAGGGGCCGTCCATGATCCAGCTCGACCGCGAGCTCGTCGAGCCTGTGATGGTGGCGGCGTTCGAAGGATGGAACGACGCCGGTGAGGCGGCGAGTCTCGCCGTGGAACACCTGTCCGAGAAGTGGGGCGCCAAGGAGCTGTGCGCCCTGGCTCCGGACGACTACTACGACTTCCAGGTCACCCGGCCGCGGATGACCGTGGCCGAGGGCCAGCTGAACTCGATGGAGTGGCCCACCACCCGGGTGCGGGTGGTCAGGCCGCCCGGTTCGCGGCGCGACGTGGTCCTGGTGACCGGCCCCGAGCCGAACATGCGCTGGCGCTCCTACTCCGCCGACCTGCTCGCGATCGCCCGTGAACTGGGGGTCCGGCGCGCCGTGATCCTCGGCTCGCTGCTGGCCGACGCCCCGCACACCCGCCCCATCCCGGTGACGGGGATGTCCTCGCCGCTGGAGCTGGGCACCCGGTACGGGCTGGAGGCGGCCACGTACTCGGGGCCGACCGGCATCGTCGGGGTCGTGCACGACGTGTTCAGCTCGGTGGGTGTGGAGACGGTGTCGCTGTGGGCGGCGATCCCCCACTACGTGGCCCAACCGCCGTGCCCGAAGGCGACCCTGGCCCTGCTGAGCTGGGTCCAGGACTTCCTGGAGACCGAGGTTCCGCTGGGCGACCTGCCCGAGGACTCGGTTTCCTGGGAGGCGAGCGTCAACGACCTCACCGCCGAGGACGAGGACATAGCGGCCTACGTGCGCGGCCTGGAGGAGGCCAAGGACACGGTGGAGCTGCCCGAGGCCAGCGGCGACGCCATCGCCCAGGAGTTCGAGCGCTACCTGCGCCGCCGCGACGACGGTTAGGGCGGGCCACCCGGCCTGGTCGGCCCGAGTCGGCACTTAACCGATCTCCGGATGAATGTCCACAGGGTCCTGGTTTTCCGTTACCTCATCTTTAGGTGCTCCCCGCTAGTTTGCGGGTGATGGCTCGCGGACCGGGGGAAGAGCCAGGGCCCCGGAGTGCGTGGTACGGGGGTACACGCACTCCGGGGTCCGACGGCCTGTCGCCCCGGGGCCTGGGACGAGTGCCCTCCCCGACCGCGCGAGGTGGGATTACAGGGGAAACTTGTGAGGATCGCCTTCGTCATCGCCAACGGCTACGCCATGGGTGGCACGGTCCGGACCGTGCACAACCTGGCGCGGGGGCTGTCGGCTCGCCACGAAGTGGAGATCGTGAGTCTGGTCCGCAAACGCAGACACCCCTTCTTCACCCCCGCTGACGGGGTCCGACTGGTCCCGTTGAGCGACGACACCGACCAGCCGGTGGTCCAACGCCCCCGCGAACGCGTGCGTGAGCGCTGGGCCAAGCAGGCCGACAAGATCGTGCCCAAGGCGGAGCGGCGCCGGAACAAGAACTTCACCCCGGAGGCGGTCACCGGGCTGCGCCACTACCTGCGCACCACCAAGGCGGACGTGGTGATCGGCACCCGCCCGGGGATCAACCTGCTCATCGCCGCATGGGCGCCCTCGCGCCTGCTGACCATCGGACAGGAGCACCTCAACCTGGCCGAGCACAAACCGGAGGTCCGCAAGGCCATCACCCGCTCCTACCCGAAGCTGGACGGGCTGAGCGTACTCACCCAGACCGACCGGGCCGCCTACGAGAAGCTGCTCGGCGCTTCCGAGGACTGGTTGACCGCGCTGCCCAACGCCCTGGAGCCGGGTGAGCCGCCCCGGGCCACCCTGGACGAGCCGGTGATCGCGGCGGCCGGGCGGTTCTCCCCGGTCAAGCAGTACCCGCTGCTGGTGGAGGCGTTCTCCCACGTGGTCGCCGAGCACCCGCAGTGGCGCCTGCACATCCACGGCGGCGGGGACCGGGACGAGGAGCTGCGCGCGACCATCGACCGGCTGGGTCTGGGCGACCACGTGAGCCTGCGCGGCCGCACCACCGACATGCTGGGCGAGCTGTCCAAGGCCTCCCTGCTGGCGGTCAGCTCCCGGGTGGAGGGCTTCGGGATGACCATCATCGAGGCCTTCTCCGTGGGGGTCCCGGTGGTGAGCTTCGACTGCCCGCACGGCCCGAGGGAGATCATCGAGCACGGCCGCAACGGACTGCTCGTCCCGCCGCAGGACACCAAGGCTCTCGGCGAGGCGCTGTCCCGCCTGGTCAGCGACCGCGAGGAACGCCACCGCATGGGCGAGGCCGCGCTGGCCTCGGCCTCGGCCTACCAGCTGGAGGACATCACCCAGCGGTGGGAGGAGTTCCTGGAACAGCGCTGGGCCGCCGCCCCGAAAAAGAAGGGCCCGCTGGCAGCGCTGCTCGGCTGAGTCCCTCGGCTGCGGTCCGAGCCCGCCGAGTCGCGCCACAGAGTGCTTCACGCCGCGAGGATCCACTCCCCGTCCAAGCGCAGCGGGGGCTCGTGCACGAACCGGCGGCCACCCTCGGAGGCCGCGATCAGGTAGAGCTCGTGCCGGCAGGGGAGCGGCTCCCGGCGAGCGGTCACAGACGCAGGCGGCGCCACTCCCCCGTGGCCAGGACCGCCGCCCAGGCCCCGGCGATACGGGCCAGGCCGCGGCGGACCTCGTCGACGACGGCGGGAGCCAAGGGGGACTCGGCCTGCTCGGCGGGTTCCAGCCGAACGGTGACGCGCAGCCCGTCCAGGACCTTCTGCGCGCGGCCGAGGACTTCGGGATCGGGGGCGGTCCCGCGGTCGAGCAGGGAGCGCATGCCGTCGCGCAGCGTGATCGCCTCGTCGAGGTCGGCGAGGGTGATCGGGATGGCGCCTTCGGTGACCAGGCGGTGCTGTCGCAGGAACTGGGCGAGGTCGGCGCGGTCGGAGAGGCGGCCTCCGGTGGAGACGAAGTCCGCGATGAGCTCCGCCGCGGCGCTGGGCCGGGTGGGTGTACCGGTCGAGGTCGTGGTCATGGGCGTTATCCCACCACGCCGAGCACCCCGATGGTGGTGTTTCCGCGAGGTCGTGACCACAGGTGGCCACACACAACAGGGCGAAATAGGACAGAACCCAACACCCGTATCAGACAACCCGCCCCGGTCCGGCGTCAGTCGGAGACGACCCACTCCGCACCGTCATCCGCACACAGCGGTGGTTCCCCAGGGCTCCGGCAAAGTCAGGTCTGTAGGAGTCTGAGTGGGCGAGCCTCGTCGCGGATCATGTGACGGTTGGCCTGGGCGATGTTGTCGAACCCGGCTGCTCGCAGCAGTCCGATCGCGGTGTTGCGCAGGGTCGCCATGACCTGGGGAGCGCTGCCCGTGCGCACTTGGGAGCGGTCCTCGTCGTAGGTCACATCCCGCACGTGATGGAGCTTGTTCTCGATCCCCCAGTGCTGGCGCACCCACCCGGACAGCACCAACGCAGGAGCAACGCGGTGGTCGGCCGAGGTGATCAGGTAGACGACCTCCACGCTCTTGCGTTTGGGTGAGCCCTTGGACTTCTTGCGCCAGGTGGTGCGGCGTAGCTGGGCGATCTGAGCGGCGCCTTCGAAGGTGACCCATGCCGGGACCTGGGCGGTCTTGATGGTGCGGGTCTCTTTGCGCCCGTGCCCGGTATCGCGTGTGGTGTGTACGGGCACGTGCTTCCACGGCACCTTCTTGAGCTGGGCGTACAGGTTTTTGTTGTTGGCCTTGACTGTGAAGACGTAGTGGGCGCCCCCGGTCCGGATGGTGGTAGCGGTGTCGGTCTGGGTGTGCATCGCGTCAAGGGTGACGACCGCTCCGTCGATGTCCAGGAGGCCGAGCAGGTCCCGCACGGCGGGAATCTCGTTGCTTTTGGCGTCCACCGCGACCTGGCCCAGGGTGGTGGTGCCGCACAAGGCGGCGACCAGGTGCGGTGCCCGTTCGGTTCCGGTACGGGCACCGCGCAGGGTCTTGCCGTCCAAGGAGATGACCCGCAGCCCGTTGACCACCATCAGGCGGGTGGCGGCCCAAGCGCCCAGCACCTGATCGAGCAGGTCGGCGTCCAAGCGGGCGAAGGTGCGGCGAAAGGTCGCCTCGTCGGCGGCTCCCCGGAGCATGCCCAGGGCGGTGAGGGTGTGGGTGGTGGTCTCGGCGGCCCACTGGCCGATCGCGGTGAACCCTTTGGCTCCGGCCAGGGTCGCGCAGACGGCCACGGCGATCAGCGCGGCCAGGGTGTGGCGTCGTCCGCGGGGTTTGCGTGGGTCGGGCACACCTTGAAGGACCTGGATCAGGTGATCCTGGCGGGAGACGGGCTCGACGATGAGCTCGCCGGGGTGAGACGATGACATTCGCGGGCGTGTTCCTCGGTTGGGCGAAAGCGTGAAGAACTTCCATCCAACCGGGTCGGACACGCCCGCTTCTGCTTGTTCGCCCTACGAAGACGCAGGTCACATCCCTACAACCCGACTTTGCCGGAGCCCTGGGTGGTTCCCGTACGAACTCACGCCCGTCCTCGGCCACCACAAACATATAAAGGTCGTCCGCGCAGCGATTCGGCTCCCAGAACATCAACGGCCAGATGTTCCAGGGGAAACCCGGATCGTCAGGAGAGTAGTAGACCCACTCGTATTCTCCTGGTGCTATTTTCCAGCGATTCTTGAACTCAAGCTCCTGGATCGAATCGGGGTTTGAGCTGACCCATTTCACCACGGGAACGTCGAGTCGGTTCTCTATCCTGACCTGGTTGACGCGCGCCTGACAACCTGCCAGCCCGAGCAGGAGCACCCCCGCCAGAAGGACCCGCGGAAAGTGGTGCGCTCTCACTCTTCGTCCTCCTCCCCCGCCTTTGCACCGGCGGGAACGTGACGACGCCCATCATCGGCTCCGTCTTCATCCAGGCCCTCGAGGTCCTGCGGAAAGGCATCCGTCATCGGTGCCGCCCCTCCGGGTAGCCGTCCCAGAGTTCCGCCGTTCCTTATTTGGGGAATGTGGGCCAAGTGCGCTCTACGTCTCAGAGCTCCGACCCGCAAAGCAATGCAGGCCAGAACAGAATTGTGTGCTCCGGTCCACTACCGCCCGGTTTTTCGAGCTCAGACGATCATGAATTCCCTGCCAGTCCTCTCAAGGTTTCCCGCGCCTGCGGCAGGCCAAGCCTTTTCAGGAGGAAGACAAAGTTGACCCGGATTCGTCAGGGGTCTGATCGCGTCTTCTGATCCGGCACTTCGCCCATGGTGTCCCTGGTCCGGGCAGGAACGAGCCCTCGCGTGACGCCGCGGTGCGCGCCGGGCTCCACGAACCCCGGAACTGCGTGCTCCCTCCTTCCTGCTGCTCGTCGGATCAGGTCCCGATCCTCAGGTGAGGGTCGGCAGAGCGGTCAACCGCTGCCAGCAGGTAGTGAACGCCTCCGCCCAGGGCCAGGACCGTTCGATACGCAGGAAGCGGCGGCGGGCGTGGCGGGCCAGACGGGCGGGCAGGTGGTAGATCCGAAACCGCATGCTCTCAGGCTCGGCATCCGCGAGGTCCTCCGCATCGTGCAGGGTGAGCAACCGCAGCCAGGCGTCCAGATCCGCGGCCAGGTTGGCCGCGAGCACCCACGCCTGGTTGACCTGCCAGGACGATGACGGCAACAACGCGAGCCCCATCGCCTTGTTCGTGCGCACCCGATCCTCGACCTCGGCGTGGTCTCGGTGCAGCGCGTCCAGAAACTGGGCCTGGTGGGAGCCCGGCACCCGATGCATCCGCTTGATGTTGGTCGCGCAGATGGCGTAGCGCCAACCGGTCTTCCTCTCCATGGCGGTGAGCTTGGCGGTGTGGCGGCGGGAGGGGCGTACCCGGCGGACGATGAGCCGCATCCCCTTGGGCCAGCCTTCGCGGGTGTTGAGCCCGGTCAGTTCGGCGACCTCATAGCCCTCTTGGAGGTCGCCTTTCTGGTCCACGGCGCTCTCCCACGCGCTCTCGGGGATCTTCGCGATCGCCTCCTCGTCCGCGGTGGTGATCTTCCACCCGACGGTGAAGCGCACCGTCCTGCGGCTGGTGTTCAGCTTCTCCAGGTACTCGAGGAGGTCGTGGGTGGCGCCGGCTCCGTCGATACGGACGAGGATCTTGGCCCGGGAAGAGCCGGGGACCTGATCCAGGGCCCAGGTGAGCACGTTGATGTGGTCGCTCGCGGTGTTGGCTCCGGCGTTGCCGGGGCGCAGCAGCATGGCCAGGCACTCGCCGGTGTTGGCGCACCAGGCGGCCAGGGGGTGGAACCCGAAACTGGACTTGAAGGTGGGTGCGGCCCCTTCCTTGTTGGAGGTGGTGGTGATGATCGTGGCGTCGGCGTCCAGCACGATCCATCCCTTCAGGGGTTTGCCCGCGACCTTCACTTGGGGGAACCCGCCGGGGCGCAGGTGCAGCAGCGTCCACACGTGGCGGCGGATCTGCCGCCGGGCCTTGGCGATCGCCGCCAGGGCCCTCTCGTCGAGGACGTTCAGGGCGCGGCGCAGGGTGGAGTCGGAAGTGGGTGGGCCGAACACGGGCCGGTGGTGCAGGCCCAGGCGTTCGGCTTCGGAGAGGTTGCGGGCGCCGAGCACGATGGCGATGACCAGGTGGACCAGGGTGGTGGCCCGGTCCCGCCAGCCGTTGGCGGTGCTGGTGGGCAAGGCTGTGGCGAGGGCCCGGGTGAGGCCGGTGCGGTCGGCGAGCTGGCGGAGCAGGACGGCTCCGGCATGCCCGACGAGGTTGGTGCTGTTGGCGGTCACGGACAGGCGGTGGTCCCAGGTAGGCTCGTGCACCAGAAAGGTGCTCCTGATTCTGCTGTGATGTTTCCTAGACAGTCACATCTTTGCAGGTAGGGGCACCTTTCGTGCTGTCAGGGGTCGGTCCTCCCAATTCCGCTGAATAGCCGGGGTTGGCGATGGCCGGGTCCCAGAGGCTGTCGCTGTCCACCATCGCCCTGAGGTAGGCGCGTTGGGTTTCGTTGAGGTGCTCCAGCGGTAGAGAGGCGTTCCGTCCCTCCTGGCCCAGGGCCAGGCGGAGCAGGCCTTGCAGGTCCCGGTCCGCGGCGAACGGGGATGACACCGCTGCCAGAGCCTGAAAGACCGGGAGCAGGTCGGGTGCGTCCTCGGGGCCGGAGCGTTCCACGAGCGCTTTGACCAGGGAGAACCGCACGTGTCCGTCGAAGTATCCCGGACGGCCCTCGAACCAGGCGTCGGCGGTGGCCGGGTCCAGGAGAGCCGTGCGGAGTTCGGCGGTGGCGGCGGGATCGTCGGCCAGGGCGGGCGAGAGCGCGGCGCAGGCACGGATCGCCGGGTCGTGGTGGGTGAGGAACCCGGCGGTGTCGCCACCGCTCTCCACCAGAGCGAGGACGATCGCGGCGCCCTCGTCGCGGGACTCCGCGTAGTCGGCGGCGCCCGACAGGTCCAAAGCCAGCCCCCCGCCCATGCGGCTCAGCGCTCCGGCGGCCGTCACCGCGTGCTGGCGCACCCCGCGGTCCCGGTGCGTGAGCAGGGGCCGGACTGCCTCGAGCAGCGCAGGCGCGGCCCGGCGCAGATCGCGCAGGGCCGTGTTCATCACCATCTGCAGGAGCGGGTCCTCCCCGACCTCCTCGCCGTCGTCCGCATCGTCGTCCTCGGCGCGGGCCATCCGTTCCAGGAACGCGTCCAGCTCACCGCGCCGCTCGCCCGGGTCGGCCAGGGCGTCCAGTTCCGCGTCCGAGTAACCACCGCAGACCTCGACCTCGGCCACTGACCGGGCCACGTCGGCGAGGAAGCGGAGCAGGTGCTGGCGCAGCGGTGCGGCGTCGGTGCCCATGGCCTCGTCGAACATGCCGGGGACCGGCCGGTCGGCCGCGGGGTCGGGCAGCAGTCCAGCCACGTGGAGCACCGCCGGGGGTGTGGCCGGGTAGACGGTGCCCTGGTGCAGGATCGCGCTGTACAGGTAGCCCAGCGCGTCCGCGCGCCTGCTGTCCTTCTCGGACCGCAGGTCGGCGAGGTACTTGGGAGTGTCGGTGCCGAGGCCGAAGGCGTGGAAGGTCCGGGACCAGTCGGTGGTGCGCAGGCTGTCAGGTGCGGTGTCCATGGGCGCATCATGGCAGCGGGCAGTGACCGTTGGCGTGGCACCCGCGCGTCGGGGAAGGGCTCCTCACTACACTCGGGCGCCCGGAAACCCTGTCGCAGGAGGCCGCCATGACGTTCACCCAGCCGCCGAAGGACCCGATCCAGCGCGCACTGTTCCGAGCCCCGATCTGGCTCTACCGGCTGGGGTTGGGCGCAGTGTTGGGCGGCCGGTTCGTGCTGCTCACCCACCGGGGCCGCAGCACCGGCGAGGCCCGGCAGGCGGTCCTGGAGGTGGTGGGCGGCAACGACACCACCGGCACGGTGCTGGTGGCCTCGGGCTTCGGGGACAGGTCCCAGTGGTTCCGCAACATCCGGGTGGAGCCCCGGGTGCTGTTCCAGGTCGGCAACCGGCGTCGGCGGGGCACCGCCGAGCTGCTGCCCCCGGAGGAGTCCGGCCGGGTGCTGGCGCACTACGCGCAGCAGCACCCGGAGTTGGCCGCCGCGATGATGCGGGGGCTGGGCCACGACGTCGGCGACAGCGTGGCGGAGTACGAGCGCCTCGGCGCCGACCCGGTCGACGGGATCCCCGTGGTGCGGCTGGTCCCGGACTCGGAGGAGGCCCGTTTCCCCGACTTCTCCGCTCCCCGTGAGACGGACGTGCCCAGGCCCCGGGGCTGAAGCAGCGCTGAACGCCTACGGAAGACCTGGAGCGTGCGGGCTCCTGAGCGTGCCCCCGAAGAAAGCCCGCTGGAACCCCCAGGGAAAAGCCCCGTGCCCGCCCCTGACGAACCGGACGGGAACGGGCACGGAGGTGTGGGAGGTCTGCGGTGTCCACCAGCCTAACCCGAGAAACCGGGTGCTTCGGGAAACTCGTGCGATCCGGGAACCGGCCTCCTGGAGCGCGAACGCCCCGGGGAGGCACCTGTCCTCCCCGGGGCACCGGAGCGTTCCCAGAGGGAGTTCCTAGAGCTTGACGCCCAGGAGGGTGTCCACGGTGGTGCGCACCAGACCGGGGGCTTGGGTGTCGGTGCCGCCCCCGGTGAGTGCGGCATCGGCCCAGGCGTCCACCGCGAGGAGCGCGGCCGGGGAGTCCAGGTCCTCGGCCAGCGAGGCGCGCACCGCGGCCAGCACCGGGGCCGCGTCCGGGCCCGAGCCCAGGGCCGTGGCCGCACGCCAGCGCTCGGCCCGCTCGGTGGCGGCGGGCAGCTCGGCGTCGGTCCACTCCCACGGGGCACGGTAGTGGTGGGAGAGCATGGCCAGGCGGATGACGGCCGGGTCCACGCCCTGCCGGCGCAGCTTGGACACGAAGACGAGGTTGCCCAGCGACTTGGACATCTTCTCGCCGTTCAGTCCGACCATGCCCACGTGCAGGTGGTTGTGGGCGTTGGGCTGACCGGTCGCACACCGGGTCTCGGCCGCGCCCATCTCGTGGTGCGGGAAGATCAGGTCGCTGCCGCCGCCGTTGAGGTCGAAGGAGGGGCCGAGCCGGTCCAGGGCGATGGCGCTGCACTCGATGTGCCAGCCGGGGCGGCCCCGGCCGAGCGGGCTGTCCCAGGCGGGTTCGCCGGGGCGCTCGGCACGCCAGAGCAGCCAGTCGAGGGGGTCCTTCTTCTCGACGCGCTGCGGGTCGCCGCCGCGCTGGCCGAAGAGGTCGAGCATCTCCTCGCGGCGGAGGTTGCTGATCTCGCCGAACTTCGACGCGGCCGCGGCGGAGAAGTAGAGGTCGCCGTCGATCTCGTAGGCGGCGCCGGTCTCGCGGATGCGCACGGCCAGCTCGCTGATGAGGTCGACGGACTCCACGACGCCGACGTAGGAGGTCGGCGGGATGATGGACAGCGCGGCCATGTCCTCGCGGAAGACGTCGATCTCGCGGTGGGCGAGGTCGCGCCAGTCGACGCCGGTGGCCTCGGCCCGCTCCAGGAGCGGGTCGTCGATGTCAGTGGTGTTCTGGACGTAGTTGACGTCGTGCCCGGCGTCCCGCCACACCCGGTTGACCAGGTCGAAGGTCAGGTAAGTGAAGGCGTGCCCGAGGTGGGCTGCGTCGTAGGGGGTGATACCGCAGGCGTACATGCCAGCGGTGGAGCCCGGCGTGGTCGTCCTTATCCGTCCGGTGGCGGTGTCGTGGACACGAAGGGGGCCGCCGGTACCCGGCAGGGGGACGATGTCAGGCGCAGACCATGAACGCATACCGGGAAGCCTATCCGCACGCGCACGGGACAAACGACCCGATAGCGGGCGCGCGCCGAGGTGATCATCACCCCAGGTGAAGTGGGAATACCAGAGCGACCCGCGGGGAACGGCGGGGCCGGGCGAGGGCTGGGGCGGCCGTTGGCACGGGCGGAGCGACCAGCGACTGGAGCGACCGGTCGGATGGGTGTGACCGGTGCCCCATTGAACCCGGGAACCGTGTGGGCCCGGCACCCAAGGGACCAAAGGCCCAAAAGGCCGGGCACGGGAAACCCGAAGGACCAGGAGATCGGCATGACGAAGAGCGGGTCTGATAATTCGACGCGGACGCCAGAGGACGACTTCGAGGATTCGGCGGGTGACGCGAAGGTTCGCCGGAGGGCCCGCGGTCAGCGCCCCTCAACGGGCAGAGTGATCCGGACCTTGCCGATGAGCAGGGCGCTGAGCAGCGCTGTTCCGCCGCAGAGCGCAGCCAGGAGCTCGTTGCCCAGGCGCCAGTGCAGCAGCGCACCGCTGATGGAGACCACGTAAAGAAGCCAGTAAGCTCCGGTTTCGAGGTAATTGCCGTTTCGGTCCATGTTGGTTTCCCCTGCTGTGTACGCGTGGTTTTTGCACGCGCGCCCGACGGCGAGTGCCGCCTCTCTCAGAGACGCCACAGTAACGCAGGGGGTTTACGTGTTCTCTGGGTCATGGCTCACGAAACGCTGTGCCCTCGGCCTCGCTCTCCCACCCTAGGCAGGCAGCGCACGACCGAGGGCACCCGACACACAGACCCGGCCCGTCAAACGGAGGTCAGGGGTGCGCGGCGAGCTGGAGGTCGAGCAGGTCCAGATCGGCGCTACCGGGGAAACCGGGGTCGTCCATGACGGCGCGCAGGCGTCGGCGGACCGGTCGCACCTCGGCCCGCTGGGTGACCGCCTCGGCGGCCAGCCTCCCCTGCCCGGTGCGGACGCCGGTCGGGGTACGCAGGGTCCAGCCGGCGCGGTCAGCGGAGAGCAGCAGCCCAACGGCTCCGTCCTCGTGCACCCGGACCCACTGTCCCACCAGGCCAGCGGGGTCGACCAGGGGGCGGGGAGCGGGGGTGGGAACGGAGTGGGCGCTCATCATGGGGTTTCCTCGGTAGATCGTCGAACCTCTTTCCTGGATGAGACGTTGCCTCACCCCGCCTATGACGCGCTTTCGAAAAACTTCCGCCGGAAAAGTTTCAACCCCCAGCTGACCAGCGGCGATACCCCCGCTCCACAGGGTGACGCACCAGCCCGAGAGCCACTGCGGCCCTACGGAGGGACAGGAACAGAGAAAACGAACGGGAACTCGAACCAGATCGGTGATCTCTCACCTCTTGCGAGACTGGGTTAATAAACGTAAAGTAACTTTTCAACACAACGGGACACACGGTGGTCACGCTGAGTGTTCACCCAAGCGTCCCCACAAGTCAGCCCGTGGCTGACTGACTCCGCCCGCCCTCGCCCCGCAGCAACGGGGCTTTCCCCCGGAGTAGCCCATGCGCTCGTACCCTCGCCGCGCCCTGGTCGCCCCCGCCGCGCTGGCGGCGCTCACGGCCGCGGGACTCACCATCCCCGCCGCCTCCGCATCAGCCCAACCGAGACCGTCGGCCACGACCGCGCGGGCCACCCTGGTGTGGTCCGACGAGTTCGACGGTCCCGCGGGAAGCGCGCCCAACCCCGCCCACTGGAACCACGAGACCGGCGACCACGGCTGGGGCAACAACGAACTCCAGAACTACACCGCCAGCCGCGACAACTCCGCCCTGGACGGCAACGGCAACCTCGTCATCACCGCCCGCCGGGAGTCCCACGGCGGTTACACCTCCGCCCGCATGACCACCCAGGGCAGGGTCCAGCCGCAGTACGGCCGGATCGAGGCCCGCATCCAGATCCCGCGCGGCCAGGGCATCTGGCCCGCGTTCTGGATGCTCGGGGCCAACTTCCCGGGCACGCCGTGGCCGGACTGCGGCGAGATCGACATCATGGAGAACATCGGCCGCGAACCCCACCTGGTGCACGGCAGCCTGCACGGCCCCGGGTACCACGGCGGCAACCCGCTCACCGGCTCCTACATGCACCCGCAGGGCTGGTCCTTCGCCGACACCTTCCACACCTTCGCCGTGGACTGGTACCCGGGCTCGGTCACCTGGTCGGTGAACGGCATCGCCTACCAGACCTACACCTGGCAGGACACCCGCGGTAACCCGTGGGTGTACGACCAGCCGTTCTTCATAATCCTCAACGTGGCCGTGGGCGGTGACTGGCCGGGTTACCCCGACGGGAGCACCCAGTTCCCGCAGCAGATGCGGGTCGACTACGTCCGGGTGTACTCCCTGGACTGACGCGCGACCGCCCATGCGTCGCTTGACGACACGTGAAGCGCCAAGGCGCCGTCCACCGGGTCTTCCCCACCCGGTGGACGGCGCCTACGCGTTCGGCGGGAGCGGGATGATGGGGAGGAGGGTTACGTCTTCGGTTCCAGAACAACCACGGGGGTCCGCCGGGACCGCAGCGCCGCGAACCCGTTCAGCTCCTCAGTGCTCTTCGAGTAGTCGCCCCATCTCGCCCAGAGCCGCTCGCGTTCCTCTCCCTGAGCTTCCCGGGCACGAACGGAACGCTGCTCCCCGACCAGATCGACCCTGGCCTCCGGCCGGTCCGACAGATTCAGCCACCAGGCGGGCGGCGGGTCACCCCAGCCGTTCATCGCGAGAAGGACCAGGTTGGGGCCGTCCTCGAAATAGGCGAGGATCACGGCACGGGGCTTACCCGTGCGACGGCCCACCGTGTGCAAGCGGAGCATGCCGTACTTACCGGGTCGGGGCCGGGAGAGCCCGGCCCGGCCGCCGCTCACCCGGCACAGCAGCCGGTGCCCGGCCCAGAACGCGCGGACGAACCACCGAGGGGGAAGCCGTGGCGGGGAGTGGTCGTGTTCGGTGCTGCCCATCGCATGACCGCCTCTGGCCGGGGACGCCGCTCCGGGCGCCCGTCACCACCGAATCTACGCGAGCTCGCCACGGGAGTGAAGGTGAAGGCCGCCCCGATCCGACTTGGTTCGCGGCTCCCGGAACGGCAGGATGAGGTCATGCACAACACCTCC
Source organism: Nocardiopsis metallicus (assembly GCF_014201115.1). Classification (GTDB taxonomy): domain Bacteria; phylum Actinomycetota; class Actinomycetes; order Streptosporangiales; family Streptosporangiaceae; genus Nocardiopsis; species Nocardiopsis metallicus. The sequence goes on along the minus strand of NZ_JACHDO010000001.1, from coordinate 1,084,853 downwards.
CAGTCCCAGGACACGACCGACCTCGACCCCTTCTCCCCGGGCGACGAGGAACGGTTCCGCACGAACGCACTGGTGGCGCTGGTCGCCTTCGGTTCACTGAGGTTTTCTCAGCGAAATGATCTCTGCGGAGCAGGGTGATTTTCGGATCCCCGCCGGGCCGGACGAGTGGCACCTGGATGCGAGCAGACGTAAAGCCCCTGGTAGGACAGGTCTCACCACAAGATCATGTCCGTAACCACCAGAGGCTTCACGTTGGTCACCTATTCTGCCACCCTCGACGTCCCACGCCACATCGTCGAGTTCCTCGCCCGACACCTGGCCGCCCACCGCCGAAGCATCGCCACTCCGAAGGGCTCACGGGCACTCGGGCCGTTCCGCCAAGCGGTGCTGGTGCTGCGCTGGTTCCGTGAGCGCGGCTGTGTGCACTGCCTGGCCCGTGACGCCGGAATCTCCCAGGCCACCAGCTACCGCTACCTACACGAAGGCATCGACGTCCTCGCCGGCCAGGCCCCCGACCTGCACGAAGTCTTGGCCAATTGCCACAACGAAGGGATAGCGCGCGTAGTCTTGGACGGCACGCTGATCGCCTCCGACCGCCTCGCGGGCGTCCGCGAGAACGGCAACGACCTGTGGTTCAGCCAAAAACACAAGGCCTTCGGCGGCAACATCCAGTTCCTATCCGCACCGGACGGCACCCCGCTGTGGGTCTCCGCAGTCGAGCCCGGATCCACCCCCGACATCACCGCCGCCCGCCTCCACGCCCTGCCCGCCCTGTACAAGGCAGCGGCCGAGGGCCTGCCCACCCTGGCTGACAAGGGCTACCAAGGCGCCGGTATCGGCGTGCACACCCCCATCAAGCGCCCTACGGGCCAGGGCGAAGGGGCTCTGCACGTGGACACACGGATGTATAACGCGCTGTTGCGGCACGTGCGTGCGCTCGGTGAGCGCACCGCCGCCGAACTCAAGGAGCGCTGGCGGACGCTGAAGTACGTCACGCTTAGCCCGAGCCGGATCGGAGACATCGCCCGTGCGGCTCTTGTCCTCAACAGGCAGTGGAAATGATCTTCGCTGAGAAAACCTCACTGACCCTGCTCGGGGGATTCGGCTTCCTCGTATTCTTCTGATCGCTGCTGGGGCAGGGTGCCGTAGCTGTTGCGGTAGACCTTGCCGGGCTTGGGGTGAGTGAACTTGAGCCCGGCCCACACTTCATCGACCCGCAGGCAGATGCTTTCGACCATGCCGAGGTCGTAGCCGATCGCGATGACCCTCTTCATGTCGAGGTCGGCTGGCTTCCTTGACGCCCATCTTCTGGGAGACCGTGCGCTGTGCCATGCCCCGAACGCTAACCGGAGGCACTGACAATTCGTGCAGAAGCGCGACAGCGCTGCTGCTCTGATCAGGTGCACCCCTTCAGCACCCGGCACGAGACATCTTCGGGCGTGCGGGGCCCATCGCGCAGGCGTTTCACCGAATCTGCGCCAAAGCCAGTATTCAGGCGTCGTCGACAGTCTCCCCCCGAGTTCCAGTGGAGCCCCGATACGGACTGGCGAAAATTCGTCCCCAGTAAAGGGTGCACCTCCACAGCCTTGAACGACAGCTTTGAAGGCTGACCGAAATGTCACGCTCTTGCCCTAGGTCGGACAAGTATCTTATTTGTGATGTTTTTTCTCTTGTTCGTCTCTAGTGTCGTCAGTGGACGTCGGGCCTGTCTCGTGCCAGTGATCTGGAGGGACGTTCGCGTTCTCGTTCCCGCACGCACGAAAGGCGACTATGTACAGAACCGCACAAAACATCGCAGCGATGTGCCTCGGTGCCGTGATCGTCCTGGCGACAGCCACTCCGGCTTTTTCCGATGATTCGGTCCCCAACCCCTCGGAGCTCGCGGCGGCGACGACCCCCGCGCTCTACCAGGGCGAAGTCATCGACCTCGCCGAAGACTGGGAGGGTGCGCAGGCGTGTATCCAGCAGGAAGCAGGCGCGCTGATCGAGTTCGTCTGTTACGAGGACGTCGCCACGGCGGCCGCGGCGGAATCGTGGGAAGAAGCCGGTGAGATCGGCGCGTCTTCCCTGAGTAGCTGCGGAGCGGGCCACATGTGCCTCTACCAGTTCAAGGGCTACGGCACCCCTTTGGTCTCGTTCAACCAGCCAGGCACCTACAACCTCGCTGACAAATTCTTCCGTGACCGGGCATCCAGCCTGTACAACAACCGGAGTACGAAGTCGACTCTCGTGGATTTCCGCAGCGGAATCATCCGTGACCGAAGCATCACGTTCGACCCCCGGCAGACCATCTACGACCTCGCCCATGTCGCCTACCCCGATGGCGGCACCTGGGACAATAAGGCTGACCGGGTGATCGTGCGCTGACGAGTCACCCCAACCGTGAACCCGCCTGACGTCCGGGGTGGTGAGGACCTTCTCGCATGCCCTCACCACCCCGTCTTCCGCCTGACCAACGTCCCAGGAGTGGGCGAGCCTGTTTCCTGGGGTCCTGTTTCGGGCCCGGTTCCCGTGTCGGCGACCAGGCGCGGGTCTACACGGGGATCGAGGAGGATTACTACAAGATTTGGCGGTAGCGACGATCCGAAGCTGACAGCATGGGTTCACTGAACGTGAAGGAGGGCCCGTGCCGAGTCCGAAGTTCCGCTTGACCTGCTGCCTGTGCGACAAGCTCATCCCCCTCAACAAGGATGTCCAGGTCCTGGACGCCGAGTGGCTGCGCCGCTTCCCCCACGCACGCGGCACCTTCAGCTGCTTCACGTGCGTCTCGCGCAACCACTGGTCGTGCAAGAAACCCGGCGGCGACTACGTGGAGGGGCACATCCCCGCAGTCGACGAAGTCACCGGTGAGCCGAAACCGGATGCTGACTCCATCAACCACCTCCTCACCCCAGGCACCCACAAAGGAGCCGTTCAGGCCCACCCCTGGTCCGGTCTGGTCCAGGGCGCCGAGGAGTACCTGCGCCACCGAGCCCAGCGCCTCGCACCCGGCTCGCCGGAGGGGCAGCGCCTGCACGCCATGCTCGCCGAGTGGGACGCTCGGGACTCTCTCACAAACGGTCGTTTGTGAGAGGCTTTCAGGTGTCAACGTCGTTTGAAATGTGGCTCTGGCACAGGTTAGGTGAAACACCTGCGCGATGGGCCCACACGCTCGATGATGCGAGGTGTCTCTCTCCTCCCTCTTCGACCTGTTCTTCCCCCACCTGACCGGGCTCGACATCCACGAAGCCCACCGGCACGGCCGCACCGTGCACATCACCGGGGCCACGACCAGCCGCGCGGCCCGCCGCCCGGCCTGTCAACACACAGCCCGACGGGTCCACAGCCGTTCCGAGCGCCGACTGGCCGACACCCCCGCCTCCGGCCAGGAGATCCTCACCCACCTGCGGGCCCGCCGCTTCTTCTGCGCCCACCCCCTGCGAACAGACGATCTTCGCCGAACAACCCCCACACCCGACCCGCCGCTACGGCCACCGCACCCCGCACCTGCCCCAACTGCTCACCCGCCTGGCATGGCTCTGGGCGGCCGGGCGCGCCGCCCAAGGCGCCCCTGACGCCCTGCAGGTGGCCGACCGGTGGCACCTGTGGAACAACCTGGGCCAAGCGGTCGAACGGGTGGTGGCCCGCCACCGCGCCGCCTTCACCAGACCGGATCCGCAGCACCCGACCACCTGTACCGCCCCCGTCCTGGAGGAAGAGGTCCGGGAAGCCGTGCCGGCCAGGCAGGGGCGGATCGCCGAGCGGACCCGGGCCCGCCACGCCCGGGTGCACGCCCTGCTCCAGGAGGGCGCGATGGTGCTGGAGGTCGTCCGCCGAACGGACCTGTCTGGCAACACCGTGCGCCGCTTCGCCCGCGCGGCCTCCTCCGAGGAGCTGCTCGGCCGTGACGGGACCGGTAAACGCCCCAAGGCCACCGATCCCTTCGAGGGCTACCTGCGGCAACGGTTCACCCAGGGGTGCCGCAACGCCGCGCAGCTGTGGGAGGAGGTCCGCCAGCGCGGCTACCGCGGCAGCTAAGCGAGCGTCCGAGACCTGGTCCGCCCCTGGCGCGACGGAGTGGCCCCCACCGCCCCGAAACCGAAACCGCCGAAGGTCCGCCAGGTTGCGGCTTGGATGATGAGCCGCCCCGACGACCTGGAAGCCGAGCAGCGAACCGGGCTGAAACGGGTACTGGCCGACTGCCCGGAGTTGGAGGTGCTCAGCGGCTTCGTACAGGACTTCGCCGTGATCATGACCGAACGGGAGGGGCACCGCCTCCAGGAGTGGATGGCCCAGGCCAAGCGGACATCGATCGCGGAGCTGGTCTCCTTCGTCGCGGGGTTGTCCCGGGACCTGGACGCGGTGGTGGCCGGGCTGACCCTGACCTACAGCTCGGGGGTGGTCGAAGGTCACGTCAACCGGCTCAAGATGCTCAAGCGTCAGATGTACGGTCGGGCGAAACCGGACCTGCTACGCAAACGCGTCCTGGCGGCCTGACCGAGGGCTTCACCGGATCTGAGCCTGAACCAGTATTCACGCGTCGTCGACAGCACCTTCTGTGTTGGCACTCCGCTCGCCAGCCCGCTTCTAGCCAGTTCTTGCCCTTGGCCTTGCCCTGTTCGACTCGCCAGGCGGAGAAGATGAGTTCAAGCCGTCGGCGTGCGGAGGTGACCATGTTGCGGCGCGCCAACAACGTAGCCGTTGAATTTCGGAAGTCCTTCTTCTCTTCCCGAGGTCGAGTGTGGTGCCACATAGGCCAGCGCACTCACCGCTCCGACAACCTCGTCACAGCTGCAAGGTTCGACGAGGTTCAGCGAGAACAACGCAAGTGGCCGTATCAGTTGGTAACAGATGGCGACCGCACATACTGGTGGTTCCAAGACACGTTCTTCTGGGATGATGAGTGTCTGGACGACGAACAGGTCTGTGCCCTAATTACCAGCAAACAGGAACGACGACGACGTCACGTCGAGCGGGCTGTAACCATGATGTCTATGGGCGACTATCCGCGCGAGCCAAAGCGCAGTCACATTCCTGACGACGTCAAAGAGTACGTGATGCGCCGCGATGAGGGGCAGTGCCAGGCGTGCGGTTCGCGATCCAACCTGCAATTCGACCATGTGATTCCCGTGGCAATGGGTGGTTCCAGTGAGCCTGAGAATCTTCAGGTGCTGTGCGCGACATGCAATCTCCGCAAGGGTCCTGGGCTTAGTACCTAGGGTGCGGTCACTTCCGATTCCAGACGGCGTTGACGGTGCGGTTCCACAGCTGGCGGGGTCAGGACGGTTCACAGGTGGGGTCGCATGCGGGGCATCGGGGGTCGCCGCATTCGCAGGTGACGGATGGGGGGCCGCACGCGCACGGGTCGAGGTCGTCTATGCTGTCCTCCTGGTTCTAGTGTGCGGGGCCCGGTTGATGATGGACAGCCACCGAGATTAGAAGTCTCCGCTGAATTCGTCGGGCGTGCCGAACACCACTTTGGAGTCAGCCGCACGAGGTCAACGGCACCAGCGAGTCACACCGGTCCCGGTCGATCAGGTAATCCACGAGTCGCCGGACACGGTCCGGGAGGTCGTTGTGCTCCACATTGAACAGAGAGCGCTTCAACCGGATCGCATTGCGCTCGGCAGATTCTGCTTCGGATCGACAACGTGGACGAGACAGCGAAATCCATCCACGTTGGCTTGCCCTCATGCGACGGCTGGCGCCTTGCCAATGATCCTGTGATAACGATGTACAGAAGCACGCCGTGCAGGTCGTAGTAGTTGGTACAGGACTGTTTTCCGAATGCCACGGCCGGAGCCTCGCCACCACTCAGCGAGAAGTCGTTGGCGCACGGTCCATCCCCGCGTGCGTGGGCACGAGCCCCACGCACGCGGGGATGGACCGCCGAACACCAGCGGGTTCTCAGCGGTGTTCTCGTGAGCCCCACACATGCGGGGAAAAGGCGGCGGACCTCAGGTCTCGACCAGCTGCCAGGACTCCAGGACCGCTGGAGTGTCCGTGAAGGCGTAACGGACCACATCGCGGTCCAGGGCGATCAGGGTGATCGAGCCCGTGGCCCAGACCTCCCCGTTCCCAAGATCGGCGTGGGCGATCAGGGCTGAGGGGTCTCCGCCCGGGGTCGTACCCGCTGAGCGGGGTTCGGAGTTGGCCGCCTTGGTGATCAGGCCCGGCCACTGGCCCCAGATCTCCTTGACCGTGCGGGCCGTGGACAGGTCCGGGTCGGGGCGGGTGCGATCGAACTCCGGGGTGTGGCGGGCCGCGCGGGGGTCGGCGGGGTTGAGGCCCGTGTTGACCAGGGTCGTGACGCCTCGGGGCAGGGCCCGGGTGTCCAGGCACCGCCCGTCCCAGCTGTACAGAGTGGCGCTGTGCGCGTCCGCGTCCAGCAGGTGGAAGGGGGCGTAGCGGGTGGGGTCCTCACTCGCCAGGGCGTCGCGGTTCTGGGTGGAGAGGGTCTTGAGGGGCAGGTCGCCCCGGCTGGCAGGGTAGGTGCCCTCCCAGGGCATCGTGCCGTCCCAGGGCCAGCCGTTGAGCAGCGCCGCCATCCGTTCGCGCTGGGGGTCGACGGCGAGCCAGGTGCCTCCGGCCAGGCGGTCACGGCCGCCGACGATGTCGGGGTGCTCCGGCCAGTGCCGTGCGGGCCAGTCCCAGGGGCGGGAGCGCATCTCGTCCCTGAGTGCGGCGACGACCAGCGGTGTCCTGGCCTGCGGGTCGAAGCCGACGATGACCGTACACATCCTGTCTCCCATGCGTTCAAGGGCCCTTGGCAAGGACTCTACGACGCGGACCGCGTTCGTGCCCGTGTGGGGCGCGATCCCAGTTCCGGGTAGTGCTGGCCCCCAGGTGAAGAGGGTGGGCCGCCCCCGGGCGCCTTCGGGGGTGACTCTTCTACTCTGGACTCTCCCTAGTCTTGTGTGCATTGACGTTGGGGTCCGGCTGAGCGGGGGTTTCGTCGGCCCGGCCCCTGTTCGCCTTCCTTGCCCGACCAGGAGTCATCCGTGCCCGAAGAAGCCGATCGGACCGAACGAGGTCCGACCCCGACTGCGACCGACCCGGTACCGGTCCGGTCCGCTCTCATGGGGCCGCCCCCGGAACCGGGGTTGTCGCGGGAGGAGGTGGCCGAGCGCGTCGCGGCCGGGCGGACCAACGACGTCCCCGTCCGGGCGAGTCGCAGTGTCGGGCAGATCATCCGGGGCAACGTCTTCACCCGCATCAACGCGATGATCGCCGTGCTGTTCGCGATCATCGCGGTGATCGGACCGGTCCAGGACGGGCTGTTCGCGCTGGTCATCGTGATCAACACGCTGATCGGCATCGTCCAGGAGCTGCGAGCCAAGCGCACCCTGGACAAGCTCGCGATCGTGAACGCGGCGCGCCCGAGGGTGGTGCGCGACGGCGAGACGGTGCGGGTGGCCACCCAGGAGATCGTCCTGGACGAGGTCCTGGAGATCGGCGTCGGCGACCAGATCGTCGTGGACGGCGTCGTGACCTGGGCCGCTGGGTTGGAGGTCGACGAGTCCCTGCTGACCGGTGAGGCCGACCCGGTGCTCAAGCAGCCCGGGGACACGGTGATGTCGGGCAGTTTCGTGGTGGCGGGGGCCGGGCGCTTCCGGGCGACCAAGGTGGGGCGGCACGCGTACGCGGCGCGGCTGGCCGAGGAGGCGAGCCGGTTCTCGCTGGTGCAGTCGGAGCTGCGGTCGGGGATCAACAGCATTCTGCGCTGGATCACGTACGCGCTGTTCCCCATCGGCGGCCTGCTGATCTACAGCCAGCTGTTCATGAACGGGCACGTCGCGTTGGACCAGCCCGTCTCCGGGGGGATCTCGGGGCCGCTGGCCGACGCCCTGCGCGGCATGGTGGCCGCGCTGGTGTCGATGATCCCCGAGGGGCTCATCCTGCTGACGAGCATCGCGTTCGCGGTCGGGGTGATCCGGCTGGGCCGCCACAAGTGCCTGGTGCAGGAGCTGCCCGCGATCGAGGGGCTGGCCCGGGTGGACGTGGTGTGCACGGACAAGACAGGCACGCTCACCGAGGTCGGCATGAGGCTGACGGAGATCCGCGACCTGGGCGGTGGATGGCCGCACGAGGGTGCTGATCCGGTGGAGAGCGCTCACAGCAACGGGCACGGGAACGGCAACGGCGCCAATGGCGGCGCCGACAGCGGCACCGGTAGCAGCAGGGACAGGACCGCGGGGCGGGTTCCGGCGCTGGTCTCCCCGACCCGGGTGCTGGCCGCGCTGGCCGCCAGTGACCCCGACCCGAACCCGAGCATGGTCGCGATCGCCGAGGGCTGCGCGGCCGGCGGACAGCAGGCCCCGGGCTGGACCGTGACCGCGCTGGCCCCCTTCTCCTCCGCCCGCAAGTGGAGCGGCGCCAGCCTGATAACGCCCTCCGGCGAGCAGCACTGGGTGCTCGGCGCCGCCGACGTCCTCGCCGAGCCGGAATCCCCCGCCGCCGCCGAGGCCGCCCGCCTGGGTGCGCAGGGCCTGCGGGTCCTGCTGCTGGCGCGGGCCTCGGTCCGGGTGGACGAGGACGCCTCCCCCGGAAGCGTGGAGCCGGTGTCCCTGGTGGTGCTGGACCAGCGGGTGCGCGAGGACGCCGGGCCGACCCTGGACTACTTCTCCGACCAGGGCGTGGACGTCAAGATCGTCTCCGGCGACCACGCCGCCTCGGTGGGCGCGGTCGGTCGTGAGCTGCGCCTGGACGGAGCCGACCGGCCGTTGGACGCCCGGGACCTGCCCGAGGACGACGAGAAGCTGGCCCGCGAGGTGGAGGACCACTCGGCCTTCGGGAGGGTGACCCCCGAACGCAAGCGGGACATGGTGCGGGGCCTGCGCGAGCGCGGGCACACGGTGGCGATGACCGGTGACGGGGTCAACGACGTGCTGGCGCTGAAGGAGGCCGACATCGGCGTGGCGATGGGCTCGGGCAGCCCGGCCTCGCGCTCGGTGGCCCAGCTGGTGCTGTTGGACAACCGGTTCGCGGTGCTGCCCCGGGTGGTGGCCGAGGGGCGCCGGGTGATCGGCAACATCGAGCGGGTGGCCGGTCTGTTCCTGACCAAGACCGTGTACACGATGACGCTCGCGATCATCGTGGGTCTGCTGGCTGTGGCCTACCCCTTCTTCCCGCGGCACGCGACGCTGATCAACGCGGTGACCTTCGGCATCCCGTCGTTCTTCCTGGCGCTGGCGCCCAACACCGACATCGCGCGGCCGGGGTTCGTGCTGCGCACGCTGCGGTTGGCGATCCCGTCGGGCATGGTGGCGGGTCTGGCGGCGGTGACGACCTATCTGCTGGTGCTGGGCGGGCGGACGGTGCCCGACCCCGCGGACCGCACGGCGGTGGTGATCACGTTGTGCGCGACCACGCTGTGGGTGCTGCTGCTGGTGGCCAAGCCGTACGTGTGGTGGAAGGTGGTGCTGGTCGGTTCCATGGTGGGGCTACTGACCCTGGCGATGGTGACGCCGTGGGGGCAGTGGTTCTTCGAATTGGACGTGAGCGATCCGACCAAGGTCCTCACCGGTCTGACCGTGGCGGGGGTGGCGATCGCGGCGATCACGGTCATCCGGATCGTGGACGACCGGATGCTGGCCAGGTCGCAGTCCCGGGCGGACGAGGAGGAGGCGCGGGAGCGGGAGGCCGCGGGCCCATCGTCCTGACCTGAGGCACCGCCCTGACCTGGATCGACGGGGCCCGTCACGGAACAGTCCGGTTTCGTGGCGGGCCCTTTTGTCGGAGAAGCTCGCGGGAAGTACAGATTCCGTGACCACCTCGTCACTGGTCAGCGTGGGAACTGTTCAGGGCGGCTACCGAGCCGCGATGCTGGGGGCGCCACGTGTCTGGATCGACAGGAGCCACATTGAGCATCCCGAACACGCACATCCGCGCCGTGCTGGACGGCTATCTGGAGCGCTTCCCGAAGGAAGTCGACGCGGCCGGTCCCTTGCTGCGGGCGCTGGACGGCGAGCACGAGCTCTCCTCGCCCAAGGAGTTCCGTGTCGGGCACGTGACCGCGGGGGCCGTGGTGCTCGACCCGTGTTGGCGCGTGCTGATGGTCCGGCAGGGTGACCGGGGCCCCTGGTTGTTGCCGGGCGGGCACCTGACCACTGAGGACGGCGCGTTGAGTGAGGCGTCACTGAGCCGTCTGACGGAGGCGACCGGGCTGGTACCCGATCAGGTCGAGCCCGCGGCGGACCCGCTCCCGCTCGACCTGGACACCTACCGGATCCCGGAGGATCCGGACCGGGGCGAGCCCGAACACGAGCACTTCACCTTCCTGTACCTGTACCGGGCGACCGCGGCGACGGTGCCTACCGGAGACGGAGTCGGCGGAGTCCTCGCCTGGCGGCCGCACACCGATGTGCCCTCGGCCCGGTTGGCGGCGAAGATCTTCCAGACCCTGGCGACCAGCCGCGCGGCGATCGCTTCCCGGGAGCCCGGCACGGCCAACGAGATCAGCGCGACCGCCGAGGTCCACGGTGAAGTGACCGGGGTCTGAGTTGGCCGGGTTTGAGGTGGCGGAGTCTGAGGTAGCGCCCGCCTGATCCCGTGGTTCGGTCATACCTCCGGATTGATTCATCGCCAGAACTGGACATAATCGCCAATGGCGGTGAATGATACTGGCTGTGTGGAGGGGCCTGCGAGGGCTCCGGACTGGATGCGGCCGAGGCCCTCTTCCACAGCGTCTCTGATCTGCTTAGTGATCCTCAGCAAGACTGATGGTGTCTGAGGGAGGATCTGCCCACCGCGGTGGGGTGGCGTGGGCGTGGAGGTGGAAGCCCGCGCCCAGCACCGCTCCGGCCGGTCTGTGCCGGGTTCGCCGGGTGGTGGGTGTGCTGATCGTCTTCACGCCCTGGTGCCGGTGGGCTGCGCGGGGCAGCCCTGGCCGGTCCGTTGGTGCGTGTCCCTCCGGACGCTGGCCCGCCCAGCCCTGGGGCCGGGCGGGGGAGGGTGCCCTACGTCGCCTGGGCGCGGGGCGTTGAGTCCTGCGGTGTCGGGTGGGTCCGGTCTTGGACCGGTCCGCCCGGCGGGTCTTGGGTGCGGTGGCCGTGACCACGGCCTTGGCTTCGAGCTTGTCGACCACCGAGCGGATGGCCATCGCGCCCGTGGTGCGGTCGGTGACGGTTTTGGTCTGGTGGGTGAGGCCGCGTGCGGCGATGCGCTGCCAGGCCCCGTGGTCGCGGTCGCCCTGCCATCCGCATCCGGCCCGGTCGGGGCACAGGGCCCACTTCCACCCGGGTGTGGTGGGGCGGTCGGGGGCCTTGCGGTGCCGTAGCGGGGTGAGGCAGTTGGGGCAGTGCTTGGAGGTGTTCTTCGCCGGGACGGTGACTACGGCGATGCCGACCTCGGCGGCCAGGTGCCGCATCCGTTCAGCGATGCGCCCGCGCACGGTCTGGGACAGGCGGGTGTTGTGCGTGCGGCCCATGCCGCCCGCTTCCATCGAGCGCAGGTCTTCCAGGTAGATGACCCTGGCCCCGGCCGTGATCGCCTGGTCCACCGTCCAGCGGGCGGCAGCCCAGGCGAGGGCGTCGTTGAGGTTGGACCGGCGCTGGGCCACCTGCCCGAACTCCTCCCGCAGCACCTGGTGTTTGTCGGCCAGGGGGTGCTGGTCGTCCCCGGCGGTGAGCCGCTCGTAGCAGGCGGCCTTGGCGTGCAGGAACTCGCCCTGGCGGCGCAGCCGGTGCTGCTTGGCCAGCACACCCCCGGCCCGGAACATACCGCCACTGCCCAGGACGGTGATCCGGCCGTCCTCGTCCAGTCGGACCGCTCCAGCTGAGAGCAGGGTGTTCAGGCCCCAGTCCACGCCCAGGGCCACGGTGTGCCCGGCACGGGAGGCCTTGGGAACGGGGTGGGTGTAGGCCAGATCAGCGCGTACCTGTGTGCCGACGATGCGCAGGGTGGGCAGGTGCAGGACCGCATCGGCCGGGATGGTGGGCGGCAAGCGGAGGGGGCACGCCACCCACGTCCAGTCCCGGTACGACTCGGGGGCGGGGCGGGTGGGCAACTGCAACCGCAGCAGCGCTCTTGTCGAGTCGCTCTCGTGGCGTTCGATGGTGGCCTGCTGAGCGTCGCACGCGGCCAGCCCCACCATCCGCGCCACACGCGGTGACGGTTCCAGCTCAAACACATCGGCCGGAAGACGGTCATGCTTGCGCAGGTACGAGGCGATCTGCCGGGTGCGGGACTTGATGACGCCGGAAGGCAGAGCGGTGCCGCCGGGGACCGCGTCGCGGACGGCGTCCCACTCGGCCCGGGTGCGCTTGGTGGGGTCGGCGGGCCAGGTGGCGAGCACCCCGGCGGTGAGTTCAGCCCGCCACACCGCTGAGCGCAAGACGCGTCCGGCCTGTTCCTGGGCCATCCGCACGATCCGGTCGTTGACCCGCACACCCTGGGGCGGTGCGGTAGCCCAGCCCAAGCGGCGCAGCGCCATCCACGCGTTCGAGGGGAGCTTGCGGCCTCCGGCATCGGCCCCGGCGGCCAGGGTGTGTACATCGGCGGTGTTCCAGTGTGCAACCAGCAGTGCGGAGGCCATCTGGGCCACCATTTCAGCGGCCCAGCCCACCCGCTCGGCCAGCACAGGCGCCGACAGGAGCTCACCGGTGGCCTCGTCCACCCCGGCGCGCAGCACCACCGGGGCACACGCGGTGCGGCAGGTCTGCCCCTCGGCGAGCGGGATCTTGCGGCTCACCGGTCGCCACCCCGCACGGCCCAGGCCGGCGCACCCTTGCCGGGGCGGACGGTCCGGGTGGCCGCCCGCCCCGTCAAGAGATCAGCCGCGGGCCGGGAAGGGGTAGACATGTTCGAATCATGGCACGAGGGAGAGACAAAAGCAGGGGTTTCAGCCAAACCCAGCGGTCAGCGCATCCAGGCCGCCCAGAGCAGAACTCAGAAAAACCAGGGATCACCAAGAAAACTGGTGAGCCTCTCCGACAGCACCCGGCTCGCGATCGTCGCCTGGCCCGGGGTGATGGTCGCCGCCGCCCCCGGATACACCCGTGAACGTGTACCGGCGCTGGCCGCCGCTCGGTTCAGAGCCCTCGGATCAGAGCGCCTTGAAGTAGTTGACCACGGGCAAGCCGGTGTAACCCGCGCTCTCGTAGGCGGCGCGGGCCGGGGCGTGGCCGGGGTCGCCGCCGGTACTGATCAGGGCGACCCTCACCCCCTCCGCGCGCATGTACTCCTCGGCGAACCGGATGAGCGCCGCACCCACGCCCCGCTCCTGCTGGTCGGGGTCGACCGCGAGCATGTGCAGTTCTCCGGTGCTCTCCTTGCGGTCGAGCTTGACGGTGGCGAACCCGGCGACCCGGTCGGTCACCGCCACCCAGGCCCGGGTCTCCTCGGCGTCCAGATCGGCCTGGACGTCCCGGGTCTGGGTCTGACGCCAGTCCCCCACGGTGAGGGCGTAGATCTCTGTGCCCATCACCTTCGCCATCGAGGCGTGTACGGGTTCCCAGGCGCGCAGGGCCAGGCCGACCACGGCCTCACCGTCCTCAGGGGCATAGGTGCGAATGCTGATGTCCATGGGCGGCAGCGTAACGACGCCGCGCCGCCGTCGGCCAGGGAATTTCCCGAGGCAGGGCGGGCGCGCGCGGTACGGTGGCGCCGGACTCGGAGCGAAGGGGGCGGACGATGGTGGACGAGACCGACCTGCGGTATCTGCGGCGCGCGGTGGACCTGGCCGCGACGGCGCTGGACAAGGGTGACGAGCCGTTCGGTTCGGTGCTGGTAGGCGCGGACGGGACGGTGCTGTTCGAGGACCACAACCACGTGGCCGGGGGCGACGCCACCCAGCACCCGGAGTTCGCGATCGCCCGTTGGGCCGCCGAGAACCTGTCCCCGCCGGACCGTGCGGCCTCGACGGTGTACACCTCGGGCGAGCACTGCCCGATGTGCTCTGCCGCGCACGCCTGGGTGGGGCTGGGCCGGATCGTGTACGCCAGCTCCGCCGAGCAGCTGTGCTCCTGGTTGGCGAGGTGGGGTGTCGTGTCGGCTCCGGTACGACCGCTGCCGATCACCGAGGTGGCCCCGAACCTGCCGGTGGCGGGCCCGGTCCCTTCCCTCGCCGAGGAGGTCCGGGCCCTGCACGCGCTCCGGCACGGGCGCACCGATGATAGAACTTGATCACATCGATCAGCCCCGGTGGCCGCTGATTCTGTCAGCCGAAACACCTCCGCCCGAGGTTACGGCCCGTCCGTGATCCGTCCCTCACACGCCGGATCAATGCCGATAATCCCTGGCCTGAGGCGGCACACAGCCTCAGGCCGCCGAAGAACGTCCCTCCGCAGCGCTCTCGTCCGGCCTGGGGCCTTCATGCGCGACGAAACGAAAGACCGCTGTGCCACCATCGAGCTCGATGGTCATCGCGGCGTCCAGTGCCCCCGCCAAACGGTTGAGCAACGGGATCGTCGGTACGGAGTCACCACCCTCGATGGTGGAGATCTGGGGCTGGGCCATCCCCGCCCGACGAGCCACTTCCGCCTGTGACAACCCGAGCGCGGTCCGCCGGTCATAGACGGCCTGGCCGAGGGCGAAAGCCTGACCGGCTTCGACATAGGCGGCGGATTCCTCCACATGTTCGTCAGCCAGACGCCTGGTCCTGCGAGTAAGCCAATGAGAGTGGCTCACAGGTTCTCCTCTCTGGTCCGCTCGTACTGGTGCTCAGCCCGGTCGTGGTGTGCCTCGCACTCCTTCTGTGCCTGCCTGGCTCGCTCAACCTCGTTTCTCTCCCGTTGGCGAGTCTTACGGAAAACGGTCAGCAGGACGATCCGCCTGTCTGAAGCCAGCCAATACGTGATGCGCACTGCGTTTCCGTCCATGATGAAACGCAGCTCCCGAAGCTTGCCGCCGAGGTGCCGGGAGTACGGCTCACCCAGAGTGGTCGGCCTGGCAGCCAGCATGTCGACGGCCCGTTCAGCCTTGTCATGGTGCGCGTCTGAAAGCAGCTCCAGCCACTGTCGTACCTCCGGTTCGATCTCGATGTTCCAGGGATCAGCCACGGCGCGACTATATAAATATCAATATAAGAATACCTGCGAAATCACTCAGTTCGCAGACACCCGCAGCCAACTCTGCAATCGCCAGGCCCGGGTCAGCCCTCGCGGATGGTCATACGGGTGATCTGGTCGCCCTGGACGGTGAAGGCGAACGAGCTCAGCCCGTTGGCGTAGTTGGACCGCCAGTCGCCGACCACCGTGACGCCGTCGCCGTTGGATACGGCCGACTGGACGGTCAGGACACCCCGGGCCCCGATGAACTCCTTGTCGCTCCAGCGCTTGATGGCGTCGCGGCCCTGGAACTCGCGGCCCCAGTCGTCCACCACCCCGTCCGGGGTGAAGGCGTCCAGGAAGCCCTGTTCGTCGTGGTCGTTGACCCTGTCGATGAACGAGGCCACCGGCTCGGGGATGCTCACACTCATGTCTGTCTCCACGGCTCGGATGAATCTGGTCGTACTTCGGAAGGTCCTCACAGGTCCGGGTAGAGCCAGGACCTCAACACTCTGCTCAGCGCTGGCATCAAGGCGTAGGTGAGCAGGGGCGCCATCACCATCGGCATCACCACCGTCCGCAGCGGCAGCGGCCAGTCCTGGAACAGCGGTGACACGAAGGCGGTGAACAGCAGCACGCACGGGTAGACGGCGCTGAAGGACACCAGCGCCATCTTCCACTTCGGCGGTGGCCGGACGGCGGTCCTCGGCAGACTGAACCAGGTCTCCATGCCGGTGGTGCGCACCCTGCGGTCGGCCTCGGCGGCGATGCCCTCCAGTTCTGTGATGGTCCTGGCGCGTTCGGGCGAACCCAGCCACGCCTCCAGGGCACGACTGCCCGAGAACCGCAGCAGGGCGTGGTAGTGGCCGCCGGGGTCGTCCGGGGCGATCCAGGTGACCCCTTGGTGTCCGGGGAAGTCGGTCGCCACCTGGTTGACCCGGTGCAGCCACTCCTCGAACTCCCTCTCCCGGCCCGGGGCGACGTTCCAGGTGAACACCACGGTCACCGGTTCCTCGACCGAAGCCCGATCCGCGCTGGAGCCGGGACGCGGCCCGCCCCCGGCGGCCGCGTCCCCCTGCCCCTGTCGTCCTGACACGTCAGGCAGGTGCCATCACCGACTCGATGGTGATGGGCAGGTCGCGGAAGCGGCGGCCGGTGGCGTGGAAGATCGCGTTGGCGATCGCCGCCGCGGCCCCGACCTGGCCGATCTCGCCCACGCCCTTGACCCCGAGCGGGTTGACCACCCGGTCCTCGACCTCGATGGTCTCCACCACCACGTCGGGGGCGTCGGCGTTCACCGGCAGCAGGTACTCGCCCAGGCTCGGGTTGGCCCACCTGCCCTGGTTGGGTTCCATGTGGGTGGCCTCCAGCAACGCCTGTCCCAGGCCCCAGAGCATGCCTCCCATGAGCTGGCTGTGCGCGGTCCTGGGGTTGAGCACCCGGCCCGGGGCGAACACCCCGGTCATCCGGCGTACCCGGACCAGGCCGAGGTCGGGGTCGACGGCGACCTCCGCGAACTGGGCGCCGAAGGTGGCCATGCCGTAGCCGCTGTCGGGCCCCGGCGGGTGCCACGCCCCCACGGCCTCGGCGTCGAAGGTCATGTTGCGGCCCAGCATCTGGCCGTAGGTCTCCCCGGTGTCCGGGGCCCCGCGCAGGGACATGCGCCCGTCGGAGACCTCCACCTCGCCGGGATCGGCCCCGTGCAGCGGGGACCCCTCGTCGGCGACGGCCTGTGCGACGAGTTGGTCGCGCAGCTTCGTCGCGGCGGCGTGGACGGCCGCGCTGATCGCCCCGGCGCCCGCGGAACCGACCGCTGCGACGGTGTTGGGCAGTTCCGTGTCGCCGTAGTGGACGCTGACGGACTCGGCGGTCAGGCCCAGGACCTCGGCCCCGACCTGGCGCAGGATGACCCCGGCCCCGGTACCGATGTCGGAGCAGCCGGTCTCCAGGACGGCCCGGCCGTCGGCGTAGACCCGGGCGCGGGCGCGCTGCGGGTTCATGACGCCGTACACCGGGTAGATGGCACTGGCCATCCCGGTGCCCAGCAGCCAGTTCCCGTCCCGGCGGGCTCCTTGGACCGGGCGCGGGTCGCGCGAGGCCCAGTCGAAGAGCTCGGCGCCGCGCGCGTAGCACTCCTTGAGCCCCTTGCTGGACCAGGGGTTCCCGGTCTCGGGGTCGGTGTCGGCGTGGTTGCGCAGCCGGAGTTCGATCGGGTCGATGCCCAGTTCGTGGGCGAGCTCGTCCATGGCCGTCTCGATGACGAACGCTCCGGTGCCCTCACCGGGCGCGCGCATGAACGTCGGTGTCATCGTGTTGGACCGGAACAGGCTGTAGACGCCCTCGAAGTTCGGGCAGGCGTAGATCTGGGCGGCGGGGCCCAGCGACGGCTCGGCCCAGTCGTCGTAGTGGGACGTGGGTGAGAGCTTGCGGTAGCGGAGGGCGGTCAGGGTGCCGTCCAGGCGCGCGCCCAGGGTCAGGGTGTGCTCCTGCTCCTCCCGGTGGCCGGTGTTGCTGAACGTCTGGGTCCTGGTCAGGGCGAGGGTGACCGGGGCGCGCACGTGCTGGGCGGCCATGGCCGCCAGGGTGGGGTGCGCCCAGATCATCGCCTTGGCGCCGAAGCTGCCGCCGACGAACTCGGAGATCACCCGTACGTCCGAGGGCGGGATGCCCAGGAGCTCGGCGACGGTGAGCCTGGTGGCGGTCGGCCCCTGGGTGGAGTCGTGGATGGTGAGCTTGTGGTCGTCCCACACGGCGGTGGCCGCGGAGGGTTCGATCGGGTTGTGGTGGTTGGCCGCGAAGTGGTGGGTGTTCTCCAGCACCACCTGGGCCTGGGCCATGCCCTGTTCGACGTCACCGCGGTCCATGCGGCCGGGGACGAGCCCGCCGAAGATGCGTTCGGCCTCGTAGGCCTCCCCTCGGCCCTGGTCGATGGTGGTGACCCAGGGCTCCTCGGCGTAGCTCACCTCGACGAGTTCGGCGGCGTACTCGGCCCGTTCCAGGGTGTCGGCGACGACCATGGCGACCGGCTGGCCCGCGTAGTGGATCCGGTCGTCCTGCATGGGGAAGAAGCTCTGCCCGTGCGCGGTGGTACCGGCCAGGGACGGGATCAGGTGCGGCTGCGCCGCGACCCTGGGCAGGTTCAGGTGGCTGAGCACCGCCAGGACGCCCTCGGCCGCGAGGGCCCGGCTGCTGTCGATGCCGGTGATCCGGCCGCTCGGAACCTCCGAGCACACCAGTACGGCCTGCGCGGTTCCGGACGGATGGTGTTCGGCGGAGTAGCGTGCGGCTCCGGTGACCTTGGCGTGCGCGTCGACCCGGGGCAGGTTCCGGCCGATCTGCGGTGGGATGCTCATACCGTCCCTCCTCGGGTCCGCGAGGCGACCTCGGTGAGGGCGCGGACCATGGTGCGCTGGGCCAGCTCGATCTTGAATCCGTTCATGCTCCGCGGGACGGCGTCGGCGAGTTCGGCCGCGGCGGCACGCGCGAACGCGGCGGGTTCGGCGGTGGCGCCCAGGAGCATCTGTTCGGCGCGCCGGGCCCGCCAGGGTTTGGTGGCGACGCCGCCCAGGCCGATCCGGACGTCGGTGACGGTGTCGTCCTCCGTACTGAGCGCGACGGCGGCGGAGGTCAGGGCGAACTCATAGGATTCACGGTCGCGCACCTTCAGGTAGTGGGAGGTGCGTGCCATGGGCAGGGCGGGCAGGTCGATCGCGGTGATGAGCTCGCCGTGCCCGATCGGGTGCTCCAGGTCGGGTGTGTCGCCGGGGAGCGGGAAGAAGTCGTCGAAGGCGACCGTGCGCTCCCCTTCGGGGCCGCGCAGGCGGATGACCGCGTCCAGGGCGGTCAGGGCCACGGCCACGTCGGACGGGTGTGTGGCGATGCAGTGGTCGCTGGTGCCCAGGACCGCGTGGGTGCGGTTGACACCCTCGATGGCCGCACAGCCGCTGCCCCGTTCGCGCTTGTTGCAGGCCCGGTCGCCGTCGCGGAAGTAGGAGCAGCGGACCTTCTGCATGAGGTTTCCGCCCATGGAGGCCATGTTGCGCAGCTGGGCGGAGGCCCCCTTCTCCAGGGACTCCGAGACCATCGGGTAGCGATCGCGGACGACCGGGTGCGCGGCGACGTCGCTCATCCGGGACAGCCCGCCCAGCCGGACGCCGCCGTCGGCAAGCTCCTCGATGGCGGCGATGGGCAGGTCGTTGATGTCCACGACGCGGCGCGGACGGACCACGCCGATCCGCAGCATGTCGACCTCGGTCGTGCCGCCCGCCAGGTATTCGCTGGTGGGGTCGGCGGAGACGTCGGCGATGGCGGAGTCCATGTCCGAGGCACGGGAGTAGGCGAAGGAACGCATCAGGCCTCCCCTCCCCTTCCGGTTCGGCGGTCCCCGGCATCACGGACCTGGCAGATGGCCTTGCGGATGTTGGGGTAGGCGGCGCAGCGGCAGATGTTGCCGCTCATCCACTCGGCCACCTCGGCGTCGTCGCCGTCGTGCCCCTCCTTCATGAGGGCGACGGCCGACATCAGCTGGCCCGGTGTGCAGTAACCGCACTGGAAGGCGTCGTTGTCGACGAAGGCCTGCTGCATCGGGTGCAGGTCGTCCCCGTCGGCCAGGCCCTCCACGGTGGTGACCTCGTGGCCCTCGCAGGCGACCGCGAGGGTCAGGCAGGCGACCACGCGGCGGCCGTCCACCCACACCGTGCAGGCGCCGCACGCGCCCTGGTTACAGCCCTTCTTGGGGCCAGTGATGTCCAGGCGCTCGCGCAGGGCGTCCAGCAGGCTGACCCGGGGTTCGAGCCGGACGCGGTGGGAGGCGCCGTTGACGGTGAGGAGGATGTCGGTGGCCTCGGGTCCGATCTCGCCCCGCTCCCGGTCGGCCGGGGTGGCCTGGAGCGGGATCGCGGGACCGGCGACACCGGTCCGTCCCTGGCGGGGCGGAGTCATGACGCCTCCCCGAGGTCGCGGCGGTGGAGATCGGGGCCGCAGGGATCCGGACTACAGAAGCAGTGGAAACGGTGGCCGGGCATGGGATGTCCCCCTGGGATACGCGGATGGTTCCTGGTCGGCCTCCCCTGCTGCTACGGGCACAGCTGAGGGTGGAGGCCTTGGTGACGCCACTCCTTGAAGATGCTTCCAGGCCAGGGGTTTTGCGGGCATCGCGTGCGTCCCAAGGTCGGGCAAACAACTCCTGTGCCTCAACCCTTTCAGCGGGTTTTGGAGCTAGCCTCCCGGCGACCGGTGGAGTCGTCGAGGAGGAGAGGGTATGCGTGGTCGCCCCGGCCTGTCCCGGTCCCTGGCCTGGTTCCTGGCCGCCGCCGTGCTGCTGCACTTCGCGTACCCGCTGACCCTGAACGGGCAGCTGTGGGCGCTGGCGTACACACTGGTCTACCCGTTGGTGGTCTTCCTGGGCCTGCGCGTGGTCCTGCCGCCGGGGAGGCGTCTGCTCCCCGTGGCGGTGTTCTCGGCGGTGTTCCTGACCGCCGGATTCTGGGCCGTGTTCCACCCTGAGACCCCGCTGGCCCGGCTCGGGCTCTTCTCCGCCATCGTGCTGTTCCAGGGCTACCTGATCCTGGCGCTGCTGACGTTCGTCTTCACCTACGGACAGCGGCACCGGAGCAGCCACGGACCTCAGCTGGTCATGGCGGCGATCTGTGTCTACCTCCTGCTGGGCGGGCTGTTCGGAGCCCTGTTCGGCTTGATGGAGGCGCTGTGGCCCGGCGGGTTCGAGAACTCCCTCGACCCGCACGCACCGGTGACCTGGCAGGAACTCAACTATCTGAGCTTCGTCACCCTGGTCACCCTGGGATACGGCGACATGGTGCCGGTCGGGGCCTGGGCACGCTCGCTGGCCGTCTGCGAGGCCGTGGCCGGCACCCTGTTCCTGGCCACCGTCATCGCCCGTATCGTGGGCGCCTACGTCTCCCCTCCCGGGCCGGATCCCGATGACGACGGTCCCACCGAAACCGACTGCCCCGGCTCCCCCGGACCGGGCCCGCCCGCCGGGAACGGCTGAGCGGGCCCGCCTCCGCGGTTTCGAGGATTCGGGACTCAGGGGAGTCAGGGCCCAGGGGCTCTGGGCCCGAGGACTCAGGAGTCGGTTCAGGAGGCGGCGGGCTCGCTGTCGAGCGAGGCCATCAGGAAGCTGGCGTAGCGCTCTCCCGCGACCTCCTCCTGCGGGACCGCGGCTTCGATGGCGGCCAGGTCGGCCGGGGACAGAGCGACCCGCGTGGCTTCCAGGGACTCGGTGAGCCGGTCGCGGCGGCGGGCGCCCACGAGCGGGACGACGTCGGTGCCCCGGGAGGCCACCCAGGCGATGGCGACCTGGGCGACGGTGGCGTCCAGGGACTCGGCCACCTCGCGCAGCGCCTCGACCAGGCGCAGGTTGGCGGTCAGGTTCTCGCCCTGGAAGCGCGGGCTGATCCCCCGGAAGTCCCCGGCGGTGAGCTCGCGCTCGGGGTGCCAGTGGCCCGAGAGCAGGCCGCGGGAGAGGACCCCGTAGGCGGTGATCCCGATCCCGAGTTCCCGGGCGGCGGGCAGGATGGCGGCTTCGATACCGCGGGAGACCAGCGAGTACTCGATCTGCAGGTCCGCGATCGGGTGGACCGCGGCGGCCCTGCGCAGGGTGTCGGCCCCGACCTCGGACAGGCCGATGTGGCGGACGTACCCGGCCTGGACCATCTCGGCGATGGCGCCGACGGTGTCCTCGATCGGCACGTCCGGGTTGAGGCGGGCGGGCCGGTAGATGTCGACGTGGTCGGTGCCCAGGCGGCGCAGCGTGTAGGCGAGCCGGTCCTTCACCCCGGCCGGGGTGGTGTCGAAGGGGGCGTGCTGGAACGCGCCGGCGGGGTCCTTGCGAACCCCGAACTTCACGCTGATGACGGCGTCGTCGCGGTCACGGGTGCGCAGGGCCTCGCGGATGAGCAGTTCGTTGTGGCCCTCGCCGTAGAAGTCGCCGGTGTCGAGGAGGTTGATCCCCGCGTCCATCGCGGCGTGGATGGTGGCGACGCTCTCGGTCTCGTCGGCCGGGCCGTACAGGTCGGACATGCCCATGGTACCGAGGCCGAGCTCGGCGACGGCGGGTCCGGTGGTGCCCAGGGTGCGCTGACGCATGGTGTTTCCTCTCTCCGCGGAGCTGCCGGACAGCCCGCGTTTCCAGTGATAACGCCATAACGCTATCACTGATATCAATCAATGGAAACACTTTTCTGTTATCGTCGATAACATGAGTGCGGAGAGCAGGCCGGAGGACCGGCCGGGCAGCAGGTCGGACAGCAGGGCCACGACCAGGGAACGGATCATCACGGCGACCGCGGAGCTGCTGGCCGCACAGGGACGCGAAGCCGTCTCCACCCGGGCCGTGAGCCAGGCCGCCGGAGTGCAACCGCCCACGATCTACCGGATCTTCGGGGACATGGCCGGGCTGCTCGACGCCGTCACCGCCCACGCCTTCGACGCCTACCTGAAGATCAAGGCCACGCATCCTCCGGGCCCGGACCCGGTGGCCGACCTGCGCGCGGGCTGGGACACCCACGTGGAGTTCGGCCTGGCCAACCCCGAGCTGTACAAGCTGATGTACGGTGCGCCCGCCCCGGGGCACGAGCCGCAGGCCGCCCGTGAGGCCGCCTCGCTGCTGCGCGGGCTGATCAGGCGGATCGCCGAGCAGGGGCGGCTGGCCGTGGACCCCGAACTGGCCGCGCAGATGGGCCAGGCGGCCAACAGCGGTGTCGTCCTCACCCTGATCGGCACACCGGAGGGCGAGCGCGACCCCGAACTCTCCCCGCGCACCAGGGAAGCCGTCCTGGCCGCGATCACCACCGGGGCGGAGGACACCGGCTCGGGCTGGACCGCCCCGGCCGGGGGTGCGGCGGCTGGGGGCACGGCGGCTGGGGGCGCGGCGGCCCAGGCCATCGCGCTCCAGACCGGGATCGAGGCGATGACCGACCGCTTCTCCCCGGCCGAACTCTCCCTGCTCACCGAGTGGCTGGGCCGCATCGCCCGCCCCTGGGGGCATCCGTGCGCAGAGGCGTCGCCCGAGCCCGGGGGAGGCCAGAATCAGCCGGGAAGGGCCGGAGACTGAACGAGGCCCGCCGTGGGGTGATCCGCGGCGGGCCTCGGTGCTCGGCGGGGGCGCGTACGCCCCGGGAGCCGGGAAGTCAGTTCCTGTCGTCCTCTTCGGGTTCGAACTGGCCCCGGATGACGCGGCCGCGGTTCGGGGTGGGGCTGTCCTGCTCGGACGGGCCCGAGGCGGGGCCACCCGGGGTGGGGCCGAAGGGACTTCCCGGCATGCCCGAACCCGCCGGGCCACCGGGGCCGCCCGGACCGAACGGGCTCTGGCCCGGGATGGTGGCGCCGCGGGCGGCGTACTCCTCGTTCACGCGTTCCTGCATCTTCTTCATCCGGCGGACCGCCCAGCCGGCGAACACCCAGCGCAGGGCCGGCCGGGTGAGCGGGGTGGCCAGGAGCAGTCCGACGGCGGCGGTGAGGAAACCCGGGATGACCAGCAGGATGCCGCCGGCCATGAGCATCAGCGGGTCGAGCAGACCCTTGCGGGGCTGCTCTCCGGTGCGCATCGCCTCGTCGGCCTGCTCGATGACCTCGCGAAAAGCACGGCCGGTGCGGCGCAGCACGGCCACGCCCAGGATCATCAGCGAGGCCAGGGCCGCCAGGGTCCACGGGACGCCGATCTGACCGCCGACCCAGATCATCAGGCCCACCTCAAGGAACGGCAGAGCCATCAGTGCCAGCACAATCAGCAGTGGCATCGCGAACCATCCTCAAATCTCGTGGACCGAACTACGGGTCTCCCCCTGCTGGGAAGAACGTCCCCGTGGTGTGAATGGTTCCCGGCACAGGGCCGCTCACGCACCCGGGAGGTCCTTCCCTGAGGCCCATCTGGCCGACGTCAGCTGCCGACGCAACAGCCGCGGCGAAGGGTCCCGGTCGGCTGGGATCGGAGCCCGGGTCCGGATCCGCCCGCGGGGTTCAGCCCGACGGAGCATGCCCCTAACCCCGCACCCTGCGGTGTCCGCTACTTCCGAAACCCCTGTATCCCCCCTGATCCTGCTACCAGCAGCGAATTCGGCGCGGTGGGTTCCAGTGGTTCCGGGCTCCTGGTAACAAGATCATCCTCGGGAGGGGGGCCCGGACTCGGGTCGGGCACGGGACCGGCGGGAAGCGATGACCGAGGCGATGACGGCGCCCAGGCCGAGCGCCGCGATCAGAGCCTCGGGGGCCGGGCCGAGCCGGGTGGCGACGGTGGGCCCCTCCATTGCGGTGAGCTCGGCCACGTGGATGTCGGGGGCGGCCTCGGGTGACTCGTAGACGACCCGGCCGTCGGGCTCGACCACGGCGCTGATCCCGCTGGTGGAGACCACCACGGCGGGGCGGCCGTGTTCGACGGCGCGCAGCTGGGTGATGGCCAGCTGCTGGTTGGACTGGCCGGTGAAGTTGTAGTTGGCGTTGTTGGTGGGGATCACGATGATCTGCCCGCCCTCGGCCACGGAGTCACGCACCGGCTGGTCGAAGGCGACGTCGAAGCAGATGCCCACGGCCAGGGTGGTGCCCCCCACGTCCAGGGCGCCGGGCTCGGTGCCGGGGACGGCGTCGGAGCTGACGTGCTCCAGCCGGGAGACGAACCGGGTGAAGAAGTCGCGGTAGGGGATGTACTCGCCGAACGGCACGAGGTAGCGCTTGTCGTAGTGCTCGCCGGGCCCGGTCTCGGGGTCCCAGACGACACTCTGGACGTAGCGGCTGCCGTCGTCGTTGAAGCGGCTCATCCCCCACAGCAGGGGCACCCCGATGTCCGCGGCGGCGTCATTGATGGTCTGTTCGGCGACGGGGTCGCGGAAGGGGTCGATGTCGCTGGCGTTCTCCGGCAGCAGCACCATGTCGGGTTCGGGGTAATCGCCCGCGCGGACCGCGTCGGCGAGGTCGTGGACGCCGTTCGCGTGGTTGCGCAGCACCTCCATGCGCTCACCGAGGATGGACATCTCGCCGACGTTGGGCACGTTGCCCTGGACCATGCCGACGGTGACGGTCTCCTGCGGGGCGGGGCGGCCGATCGCGGGCGCCGCGAGGCCGCCAAGGACGATCGCGGCGCTGGTGGCCAGGCCGACGGCCGGGAGGATCACTCTGGCGCGTCCCCGGGCGGCCACCGCGCGCAGGAGCGTCCACACCAGCATGGCGCCGGTGAGGGCGACGGCGAAGGTGACCAGCGGAGAGGAGCCCAGGGCCGCGTAGCCCGCGAAGGGCGTGTCCGGCTGGGCGAAGGCGAGTTTGCCCCAGGGGAAGCCGCCGAGCGGCCAGCGGGCGCGTACGGCCTCCTGGGCCACCCACAGGGCGGCGGTCCACAGCGGCCAGCAGGGCAGGCGCGCGACCAGGGCCAGGCCCATGGCCATGGGCAGGAAGTAGACGGTCTCGGCGGCCGAGATGGCCAGCCACACGTCGACGCCGATGAAGTCCTGCCACTTCAGCAGCGGAACCATGAGGGTCGCGCCGGACAGGGCGCCGAGCCAGGCGGCGCGGCGCGTTCGCGTCCCGCCGACGGCCAGGAGCAGGAGCGCGGCGCTGATCGGGCCGAGCCACCACAGGCCGTACGGCGGGAGCGCGAAGAGCTGGGCCAGGCCCGCTCCGACCGCGGCCAGAGCCCGCCAGAGGAGGTCGAGACGGCCCCAGCGGTACCCCGGGGCCAAGGGGGACCACACTGTGGTCCGTGCCTCGGACTCCGACGCCGTGTTGTTCGGCGAGGGTCTGTCGGGACTCGGAGCGGACTCCGACCCCTTCTGCTCGGCAACCACGTGGGGTGCTCGCTTTCCGCTGGAGTGTGAGGGTCCTGGCGGTCAGCATATTGGGGGGACGCGGAAAAGGCCCGAGCCACCCTTCGGACCGGCTCCGTCCCGTCGGCGGCGAGCTCGGAAGACCGTTGTCTACTGGATGTTCGGGCCTTTTCCGGGTCCAACCCCCCGCCCGGTCGCGGTACTCCGCCCCTCACCCGATCCCAACTGCACCTGGCGCGTGATGCAGCGTCCAATCGGACGAGTGGGGGCCGCACAACCGGTCCGTCCAGTGCTGGACTGGTCGTTAGGTTACCCAGACTCCCCGACCCCTCGCCTCAACCCGGGCGCCGTGTCGTGGCTACCGGATCAAGTGACGGGAGGGAAGAAAGTGATGAACCGTCGGACAGGCTAACGTACCTGAGCCCAGCACGCCAGCTGGCCGGGGGTGGTTTGCGCATGACCGCAATCGGATCGAAACCAAAGCCGCTCTGGACATTTTGATCGCAATCATGTCTGATGTGATCAACAAACCAGCCCACTTCGATCAACTTCGAACACCAAGCTGGTTTGGCAGCACCGAAGGGCAGGGTCTACGGCCACGGGATCCGCCCGACATCGAATACGCCACACCACCGACCCAACGCGGGAGCTGACAGCCATGGCGGAGATCGTCCTCGAGGGCGTCGACAAGATCTACGGCGGCGACGTCAAGGCCGTCGACGACCTGAACCTGCAGATCAACGACGGCGAGTTCATGGTGCTCGTCGGCCCCTCCGGCTGCGGCAAGTCCACCGCGCTGCGCATGATCGCGGGTCTGGAGGAAATCTCCGCGGGCACCCTGGTCATCGGCGACGAGATCGTCAACGACCGTCCGCCCAAGGACCGCGACATCGCGATGGTCTTCCAGAACTACGCGCTCTACCCGCACATGACCGTCGAGCAGAACCTCGCCTTCGGCCTGAAGCTGCGCAAGGTCGCCAAGACCGAAATCGCCCGCCGCGTCGCCGAGGCCGCCGAGATGCTGGGCCTGGAGCCCTACCTCAAGCGCAAGCCGGGCGCGCTCTCCGGTGGTCAGCGCCAGCGCGTGGCGATGGGCCGCGCCATCGTGCGCGAGCCGCAGGCCTTCCTCATGGACGAGCCGCTGTCCAACCTGGACGCCAAGCTGCGCGTGCAGATGCGCGCCTCCCTGAACCAGCTCCACGAGCGCCTGGGCGTGACCACCGTGTACGTCACCCACGACCAGATCGAGGCGATGACCCTCGGCGACCGGGTCGCGGTGCTGCGGGACGGCCGCCTCCAGCAGGTGGACACCCCCAAGCGTCTCTTCGACTCCCCCGTCAACCTGTTCGTGGCCGGGTTCATCGGCTCCCCGGCGATGAACTTCGTCGACGCCGAGCTCTCCCGCGACGGTGACGGCGCGGTGCTCAAGTTCGCCGACCACAAGCTCCCCGTCCCGGCCAGCCTCCTCGAGGAGCGTCCGCACCTGAGCGAGTACGTCGGCAAGTCGGTCATCCTGGGTATCCGCCCCTCGGACTTCAACGACGCCGAGTTCGACGGTAACGGCGACCCGCGCATCGACGTGACCGCGAGCGTCACCGAGGAACTGGGGACCGAGATCAACGTGATCTTCGGCATCGACGCCCCGCCCGTGCGCCACGAGGACGCCACCGCCCTGGCCAAGGACGCCGCGGGAGACGAGGAGAACGGCGACGCCATGCCGCTGGGTGACGACCGTTCGCTGTTCACCGCCCGGGTGAGCCCGCGCAGCAGCGTGCGCCCGGGAAGCACGATCAGCCTGTCCGTGGACGTCAGCCAGCTGCACTTCTTCGACCAGGTGAGCGGCCTGGCCATCGGCCACCCGGACAACGTCTGAATCCTCTGGCGTTCATCCCCTGACGTCACCCTCCCGCCGGTCCCCCACTCCCGGACCGGCAGGTGCGGGCGGCGCCCCATCCCCCCGGGGCGCCGCCCGCACTGTTTTCCGGGGGGTGCTGATTTTCGGCTGGTCCACTTCCCACCAGCCAGGTGCCCGCTTCCCGAATCCGGTCATCCGGGTCTCGGTGGGCTGTTCAGTTGGCCGCCCAGATCGCGGCATTGAGTGCGGCGGCGAAGCAGACCCAGGCCAGGTAGGGCGCCAGCAGCAGGGCCGCCGTCCGGCTGTGCCGCCAGGCCAGCAGCAGGGTCACGGCCACCGCGACGGCCAGCAGCACGATGTCCACGAACGCGAGCCCGTAGAGCCCGACCCCGAAGAACAGCGGCGTCCAGGCGGCGTTGAGCAGCAGCTGAAGCGTGTAGACGGCAAGGAAGACCATCGCGCCCTGAGTGCCCGCCGCACGCCACACCAGCCAGCCCGCCACCCCGATGAGCACGTACAGGGCGATCCACACCGGGCTGAACAGCCAGGAGGGCGGCGCCCACGCGGGCAGGTCGAGCCGGGCGTAGACCTCCCCGGAGCCGGCCGCCGCCGAACCCCCGACCAGCGCGGTGGCCAGCACCGCCACCGCGAACGCCGCGGCGGCCATCAGCGAGTGGCCCGGCTCGGGTGTCCTGCGGACGCTGCTCTCCATCGGTCCTCCTCGGATACGTGCTCTCCCCTTCGGACCTACCCGTTCTGTCCCCGGCCTCCCGGGCGGGCCGCGCTGCCTGTCCTGCCTGGCCGGGCAGACAAACCTTCCCTTGTGGTGACATTTTCGTTCCCCGGGGTCAGATATCTCTTCCTTGACCGTCTGTATCGGGCACTTGAACCATGTGATGGTGCGCAACCGAGCCCCAGGAGTCGCCATAGCCCCCGAGCCGGTGGCAGCCGTCGACACGCTGCACGGTCGGCCCGTACCCGATCCCTACCGCTGGTTGGAGACGTCGGACTCCCCCGAGACACTCCGCTGGTTGGAGGAGCGCGGCCGGGAGTACGACCGCGAGGCGAGCACCTGGCACCTGCGCGAACACCTGGCCAGGCGCATCCGCGCACTGGTGGCCACCGACCTGTGGACCCCGCCGGTCCACCGCCCGGGCGCCCTGTTCTGTACCGTCCGTCCCGCCGGAGGCGAGCACCCCCGCCTCGTCGTGTTCGCAGCCTCACCACAGGCCCGAGGATCCGCCGACGGTCACGGTGAGCCCCGAACCGTCTACGACCCCTGTGCCGAGGACCCCACCGGGCGGACCACGCTGGATGCCTGGGAGCCGAGCCCCGACGGGGCCCTGGTGGCCGTTCAGACCTCCTCCGGCGGGGTGGAGCGGGGCGGGCTGCGGATGATCCGGGCCGACACCGGGGATCCGGTCGGACCGACGGTGCCCAAGGTGCGCTACTCACACGTGGCCTGGCTGCCCGGGGCGGAGCGTTCCTTCTACTACGTGCGCCGGGACGGGGCCCAGGGGGTGCGAGGGGTCTGGTTGCGGCGGGTCGCGGACGGCGCAGAGACGCTCGTGTACTCCTGCGCCGGGACGGGTACCGTGCCCGGGGTCCGGGTGATGGACGGGCGTTGGCTGCTGGTCACCGAGGGCCACGGCACCGGGTACCGCACGGACCTGTGGCTGGCCGATCTGCTCACCGACCCACCCGAGAAGCCGGTTTTCCGGGCGTTGCAGGTGGGACCCGAGGCCGAGACCGAAGTACGGCCGGGCCCTGACGGGCTGCTGTACCTGCGCACCACCCTGGACGCGCCCCGACGCCGTGTGTGCGCGGTGGACCCGGGCGCCTCTGACGGACTCGGACCCGAGCACTGGCGCGAGGTCGTCGCCGAGGACCCCGGGGCGACCCTGGACGCCTTCTGCCCCCACCGGAGCCCGCAGGGCCCCGCGCTGCTCGTGGTCCGCACCCGGTTGGGGATCAGCGCGGCCTCCGTGCACGACGCCGTCACCGGGGCACCGTCCCACCGGGTCGAGCTGCCCGGTGAGGGCATGGTCTCCGGCCCTGTCGCGGCCCCCGACGGCACCCTGTACCTCGGGTACGCGGACGTAGCCACCCAACAGCGGGTGCTGCGGTTGCCTCCGGGGCGGCACAGACCCGACTTCTGGCCGTCCGAGCCTTCCGGCCCCGGGGCGTCGAACGCCGCGCCCGCCGTGGTGCGGACCGTGGTCTGGTGCCGCTCCGAGGACGGCACCCGGGTCCCGGTCACCGTCTTCGACACCTCCGGTGGCCCCGGCGCCTGCGGCGGCCCCGGTCCGGGTCCGACCCTGCTGCACGCCTACGGCGGTTTCGGGCGGCCCCGCCAGTTCGGGTTCAGCGCGACCGTCCTGGCCTGGCTGCTGTCCGGCGGCCGCTACGCCGTGGCCCACGTGCGCGGCGGCGGTGACGCCGGGCGCCGGTGGCACCTGGAGGGTTCGGGCCGCCACAAGCCGCGCGCGGTGCAGGACCTGGTGGCCGCCGCCGACGCCCTGGTCTGCGCCGGCTGGTGCACGCGCGCCCAGCTGTGCCTGTCCGGTGGTTCGGCCGGCGGGCTGCTCGTACTCGCCGCCGCCACCGCCCGCCCGGACCTGTGCGCGGCGGTGATCGCCTCGGCCCCGCTGGCCGACATGGCCCGCTTCGAACGCATGGGGCTGGGCCGGATGTGGACCCGGGAGTTCGGCACCGCGGCCGACCCCGACGACTTCGCCGCCCTGATGTCCTACTCGCCCTACCACCGGGCGTTGGACAGCGCCGTGCGCACGCCGGGGCTGCGCCATCCCAGCGTCCTGCTCACCGGATTCGACGGCGATACCCGGACCGACGCCGCCCACCCGCGCAAGATGTGCGCGGCTCTGCTGGCGGCCGCCGGTACGGACGGGGACCGACCCGCCGCACTGCTCCGCTACGAACGCGACGTCGGGCACGGCCCGCGCGCGGTGAGCAGAGCCGTGGGCCTGGCCGCCGACGCACACGCGTTCGCGGCCCACAGAACGGGGCTGACCGGGCGCTGACGGCGCACGAGTGAGCTCTGGCCATGAGGATCAAGCAACTCAGGAAAGCGAGGTGCGGTATGGACCCCATCGAGGTTGAGGTCGAGGACCTGGCGGAGGTGACCTCCCGCGACACCACCGCGGGCGGCGACAGCGACGGCACCGACTCCAGCTCGGACTTCATCTGATCCGGTCCCGCCCGGTCCGGCTGCCACGTCCCGGACCGGGCGGGTCCTTTCCCTGCCCCACGCACACCCTCACCCGCGAACACCGAGAATCCGCGCGCCCTCTCGCACCCGCCCCGCCGAACCACCCTGAGAAGAGGACAGCCGTGACCGATCCCGGCAGCCTGTTCACCCGAAACCTGTGCGACGTCGTGGGCCGCGACGCCCTGACCACCCGGTTGTCGGAGGAGTTCGTCTTCGCCGACCTGGGCGCGGACGCCGTGCGCCCGCTCCTGACCTTCGACGACCTCAACCAGCTGCTGGCCAACTGCGCCCCGGAGCCGCCGCGGATGCGCCTGCACAAGGACGGTTCTCCGGTTCCGTTGGACCGCTACACCGAGCAGGGCACCGCCTCGCGGACCGCCCGGCGGATCGTGCGCCCGGAGTCGCTGTACCGCGAACTGCGCTCCGGGGCGAGCCTGGTCCTGGACGGCGTGGACCGGATGCACCCGCCGGTCGGCGCGGCCGCCGACGACCTGATGCGGCTGACCAAGGAGCGCGCCCAGGCCAACCTGTACCTGATCTGGGGTGAGTCGCGCGGGTTCGACACCCATTGGGACGACCACGACACGGTGATCGTCCAGGTGGAGGGGACCAAGCACTGGCAGGTGCACGGCCCGGGTTCGCGCCCGTTCCCGATGAAGAACGACACCGACCACACGCACACCCCGCCGCGGGACGCCGACGGTGAGCTGCACATGGTGTGGGAGGGGGTGCTACGGCCAGGCCAGGTGATCCACGTGCCGCGCGGCTGGTGGCACACGGTGACCGGGACGGGTGAGGTCAGCATGCACCTGACCTTCGGTTTCACCCGGGCGACCGGAATCGACTGGGCGGACGCGCTGGTGCGCCGGCTGTTCGAGCAGGAGGCGTTCCGGCAGGACCTGCCGCGTTTCGCCGAGCCGGACGTGCGCCGCAAGCACCGGCACGAGCTGGTGACGCGCATCACGGAACTCGCCGAGTCCATGGACCTGGACGCCTTCCTCGCCGAACGCGACGCGCGCTTCCCGCGCCGGACGTCGTTCTCGTTGCCCTGGCCGGTGGAGGAGGGCGCGCCGCCCGCGGACGCCCTGGTGGAGTTCGTGCCGATCCTGCCGCCGCCGCTGCGACACGAGGGCGAGGGCGCGGACGCCAGGGTGGCGCTCACCGTCGCCGGGAAGCGGTACCGGCTTCCTCCGGTGACGGGGCCGGTACTGGCGGCGATCGCCGAGCACCGCGAGCTTTCGGTGGCCGAGCTGGCCGAACACGCGGGCGTGGAGGTGGACGTGTGCGCCCAGGTGGTGGCCGCGCTCAGCCGCCACCACCTGGTCCTGGTGCGCTGAGTTCCGGCTGGCCGCGGTCGCCGGGGTTGCGGTCAGGAGTCCTTCCCCTGCCCGAGCCCGTCGGTGGCTTGCCGGTGCGCGCTGATCGGGCCCGCGTACCACGCGCCGTCGGGTGATCAGAGTGCCCGGCTCCATGGTGAGTCCTCGCCGCGGGCGCGCACGTAGGCCTCCGCTCCGTCGAGGATGCGCTGGACGGGGAAGTGTAGGCCCTCCGCCAGGTTGGCGCCGCCCGCGGCGTCCGGAGCCCGGCCGACTCACCTCTGCCGGTTCCGGAGAGCCCGGCGTGGTACTCCCCCGGTGCTCGTGGTGCACGTCTTCGGCGGAGCACTGATCACCCTGCTGGTCACCCTCCAGGTGTGGCCGTGGCTGCGCACCCGCCACCCAGCCGTGCACCGATGGAGCGGACGGGTGTACGTCCTGGCGGGAGTCCCCCTCGTGGGAGTTTCGGCGATGCTCATCGCACCGTTGAGCGAAGCCGACGCGAGCGCGCAGACCAGCGCCTTCGTCTGGGCCGTCCTGTGGTCGGCCTTCACCGCCCTGGGCTGCCTGTCGGCGCGCCGACGACACCTCGCCAGCCACCGCGAATGGATGCTGCGCAGCTTCGCCCTGGTCTACGGCATCGCGTTCAACCGGATTCCCCACCTTCTCCTGGTGCTGGCGATGTCCCCGAGAGTGGACGCGGAGTACGGAGGCGACCTGACGGCGATGTCGCTCGAACCCGGCGCCGGGTCGGGTTTCCTGTCGTGGATCCTGCCGCTGCTGTTCCTGGAGTGGTGGCTCAAGTACCACAAGCCCCGCCGCCGGTCCCGACACGCCCGAGCGACCGGAGAGAAGACCCCGGCTCAGAGCGCACCCGTCTCACCTCACACACCCTGACCACAGGGCGCACTCTGCGCAACAGAAACCGGTCAAAAGCCCTGAACCTGCCCTGAGCTGCCCTTTGGCCGAACGCCAAGCATCCAGGTTTGGGCAAACTAATCCCGGCACACATTGCGACCGAAAGCAGGGTTAGGGTAGCCTCACTTTAGAGGCGCAGGTGAACCCGTCCCCCGGTGGTAGCTGCGACCACACAGCCCCCGGACTTGACGGTTCCGCTATGCGACGAAGGGTTGCCAGGTGAAGCCAGATCCGCTCGACGCTCTGCACGGTGTCTGCGCGCGGCTGAAGTTCGCGCCGCTGCCCGAGATCACCGGCTTGGACCAGCTGCACGCCCGCCCCCTGGACGGCGTCCAGCGGCACAGTGTCGCGTCGATGACCGATCACGGCTGGCTCCCGGTCCTGTTCGACAAGCTCCAGACGGAGCACGGCCCCGGGCACCGGCTCCCGGCCGCCACCAACTTCCTGCGGGTCACCCTGCGCGAACCCGTCTTCATGGTGGCCGCGTCCCTGTACCTGACCGGCCGCGGGCCGCTGCTCACCCCGGAAACCCTCTACCTGCCCTGGGACACCGCCCGCTCCAAGTTCGCCACACCCGCCGTCGTCGACGTGCGCTCCGTGGTACTGCCCGACGACCCCGCCGCCGACCACCCCGACACCGTGGTCGCCCGCGACGAGGACGAGCAGCTGCGCCTGGTCGCCGAAGGGCTCTTCGCCACCTTCGAACCCCTCATCGACACGCTGCACGCGCACTCGCGCGCGGGCAAGCGCACCCTGTGGGGCTGGGTGCTGGACACCCTGCACTTCTACATGCTCAACCCGGCCCGCTACCTGGGCCAGGACGCCGAGCAGGCCTGGGAGCTGGCCACCCGGCTGGGAGACTCGGTGGTCGCCGCGGGCGCGGTCACCCGCAAGCGTCCGCGCCTGTTCCCCTTCGCCCCGGACCACCCCCGGGGCACCTGGGCGGTCCGCGGCACCTGCTGCTTCGACTACAAGGGCGACCCAGAGCACGGCTTCTGCACGACCTGCCCGCTCAAGTGCGACAGTGAACGCAAGGAGGCTTTGTCGGAGTGGCTGCGCGATCCCGCGCTCGCCCCCTGACAGAGCCCCTCGACCTTCGTGCCCCTGAGCGTGTGAGCGGATCCCTGCGCAGAACCGTCACCGTTTCCAACAGTCCCCTTCGGGCCGCTTCACCGGTCAGGTCACCGGGACCTCCACCGGGCCGGTGAAGACCGGTTCGAAGAGCACCCGTTCGGGCTCGACCTGCCCGGCCACCGTGATCGCGCCGCTGGCGCTCTGGCCCGGGTCGAGGGTCTGCACTTCGAGTTCGTTGGCGTCCATCGCGACAGCCTCACGCGGGTCGTGCTCCACGCCCTGCGCGTCCACCACGGTGAAGTAGAGCGGGTTGATGTCCAGGGCGTCCGTGCCGCCGTTGGTGACCGAGACCTCCACGCTGGTGTAGTCGCCGGACACGTAGAGGGAGCTGGGCTCGAACTCGGTGTTGTTGGCGCTAACCTCGGCCCCCGAGGGCTCGCCCTCCTCCTGCCCCTCCGGCCCCGGCTGGCTGGTACCCGGGAGGCCGTCCGCACCGGGCACACCGCCGTTCGCGGTGACCAGGAGCAGCGCCGCACAGCCGCCGAGAACCAGAAGCAGGAGCAGCAGGACGCCGCAGCTGATCCCGACGATCTTGCCCCAGGGCGCCGGCTTGGGCGGAGGCGGACCGTAACCTCCCTGGCCAGGCGGACCGTAGCCACCCGGAGGACCGTACTCGACCGGTTCGCTCGGATACTCGCCGTATCCGGGGGCATAGCCCTGGTGCTCGGGGCCCGCGCCGCCGGGACCGCTGGGCCCCTCGGAGAGCTCACCCGGATCCACCGGCTCGGGCGGGCCACCGGTGGGATGTCCACCGGGCGGTTCGTACCGCGGCTGCCCCTGCGGAGACTGCCCGCCGGAAGGAGGACCGCCGTAGCCTCCGGGTTCCCCCGCCGGAGGCCGGTAGGCGGTGTGTCCCCCGGGCGGGGCGCCGTACCGGTGGTCACCACCCGAGAAGGGCTCCTGGGGCGACTGCCCGCCAGGTGCTTGACCGCCGGATGGCTGACCCTCGGGCGGCGGACCGCCGTACGGGCGGCCGGTCGGCGGCGGGTTACCGGGTGGCGGCCCGCCGAAGGGCTGGTCCGGGGAGGGGTCGCCGTGTCCGCGGGCCTCACCCAGGGGAGGACCGTAGTCGGGGAAGCCGTGTTCGGGTTCCCCCGGCGGCTGCGGTCCGCCCTCGATCGGGTCCCCGGGGTCGCCCGGACGCCACTCCTCCGGCGGACGGTGGTTCACCGGATCCGGTTCCGGCCGCTCACCGGCCCCTTCCTCGGGTTCCCGATCGCTCACTGAGAACACCCCTTCGTCCAGCGGCACGGGCCCACCAAAACCGGTAGGCGCCTCAAAACTGCACCGTAACCGCGTAAAGGAGGGTCTGAGGGAAGCTCACGGGGCGTTTCCGGTAAAGGTCCGGAAGTGTTTTGCGCTCACCCGGGTTCAGGTGCGCTCAGATGCCTCAGGTGCGCTCAGGACCGGTCGCGGGTGAGCAGCGCGCGGATCGCGAGCACGAACACCGGGATCGTGAACAGGGCCGCGAACAGGTTCAGCCCGCCGAAGCCCACCACGGCCAGCACCATTCCCGAGAGCGCGCCGGCCGAGGCCGCACCCAGGTTCATCGCTAGGTCACTGAAGCCCTGCGCGCGGGGGCGCACCTCGGCCGAAAGCGACTCGGCCAGCAGAGTGCTGCCCGCCACCAGCCCGAAGGACCAGCCCAGACCGAGCAGGATCAGCCCGGTGGTCACGAGGGCCTCGTTGTGCCCGGCCGTGCCCGAGACGGCGGTGGCCACCAGCAGGACCACCTGACCGGCCAGGAGCACGGGGACCCGCCCGAAGCGGTCGGCCAGCCAGCCCACGACCGGGGAGAGCCCGTACATCCCGGCGATGTGCAGGGAGATCGTCAGCCCGATGACGGTGAGCGCCGCCCCGTGGTGCGACATGTGCACCGGCGTCATCGTCATCACGGCAACCATCACCGTGTGGCTGGCCACGATCCCCACCACCGCCAGCAGCGCGACCGGGCTGCGGCCGATCGCCCGAAGCCCGTCGGCCAGGCTGACCTCGGCTTTCGGGGCCCGCCCCCGCTCCCGTTCGACCCGGACGGCCTCGGCGGTGGCGGCCACCAGGGGGTCGGGGCGCAGCAGCGCGACGATGAGCACGGCCCCGCCCAGGAAACCGGCCGTGGTGAGCAGGACCGGGCCGAGCAGGTCGGGCAGGCCCAAAGACGCGGCCAGGCCCCCGGTCGGACCGATCAGGTTGGGACCGAGTACCGATCCCACCGTGGTCGCCCACACCACGATCGACAGGTCGCGGCCGCGGGTGCGCTCGGTGGCCAGGTCCGCGGCGGCGTGCCGGGACTGGAGGTTGGTGGCGGTTCCCGCGCCGATCAGCAGCATTCCGACCAGGAAGAGCGCGAACAGTCCCCACAGGGTGGCGGCGACGACCACGAGCCCGCCCGCGGCGCCCAGGAACCAGCCCAGAGCCAGACCGGGCCGGCGGCCGCGCCGTGCGGCCAGGGAGGCCAGTGGCAGGGCGAAGGCGGCCGCACCCAGGGTGATCATGGTGGTGGCCATCCCGGACCAGGCGTCCGAACCGCTCAGGTCCAGGGCGATGAGAGCGCCCACGGCGAGCATCGCGCCCATGCCGATACTGCCGACGACCTGGGCGAGCATGAGGACCAGCACGGTGCGCCGTTGCAGTCGGGCCCGCTCCCCCTCGGAGAGGGCATCGCTGCCCGGGGTGGTTTCTGTGGGCATCTGGTCACTTCTTTCGATTCATCCGGGCACCAGACGAATCGTAACCTTCCTGAATACCCCGGAACCACTCCGTCAACCCGGGTAGCCACGCCCGTAGCGCCACCGCAGGAAGTCGTGTTCGCGCTCCACGAAGCGCATCTCGGCGTACAGCAGATCGGGGTCCTCGGCGTGGACGACCACCCCGCCCTCGGGGACCACCGGCCAGCAGGCGAACGCCCAGAAGGTCCGGGTGTAGGTCCCCCAGAGGATGACCCACGCGCCCTGCTTCTGCCACTCGATGTGTTCGGCGACCATGCGCCGTTCCTCGTCCCGTTCGTCCATGCCGCCCCTGGGCATACCCGGGAGCCGGATGTCCGATCAGGCCAGAACCGGCCACCCTGCCGGGTTTTCGGGCCTTTGGGCACCCCGGGTGCTCGGACCTCGGAGAACACGGACGCCCGCGCCGAAGCACGGGCGTCCGTCGGGAACTCGGTGTCAGCGACCGGCGACCAGGTCGCTGCCGGGAACCGGCTCGGCCGGGTCGTTGCCCAGGGCGACGATCCTGTTCTCCCGGTCCACGTGCACGATGTGCTGGACGTGGTCGGCCCGCTCCTTCTCGTCCACCTGGGCGTAGCCGATGATGATGACCAGGTCGCCGGGGCTGACCAGACGCGCTGCCGCGCCGTTGATACCGATCACGCCGCTGCCCCGCTCGCCGACGAGGGCGTAGGTGACCAGGCGGTTGCCGTTGTCGATGTCGACGATGTGGACCTGCTCGCCGTCAACGATGTCGGCGGCGTCCATCAGGTCGGCGTCGATGGTGACCGAACCGACGTAGTGCAGGTCGGCCTGGGTGACCGTGGCACGGTGGATCTTGCCGTTCATGAGGGTGCGCAGCACTGCTGAAGCCTCGATTCAGGATGTCTTACGGACTACAGGCCCCCTGCGGGGTCCCGTGCGTATCCCATGATGGCGCCCCGTATGGCCTGCTTCGTCCACCGGGGCCCCACTACGGACTCGAACACCCGCCCCCACCCCGATGTTCCGCCGCCAGAAGGAGCCACACATGCCCGTGCCAACCGACGGGACCACGCCGGGCTGGACCGCCGTCGGCCGCCTGCCCCTGGACGACCAGCTCCTCGCCCTGGAGGAGGCGCTCTCCCGCAACGACACCCTGGTCGAGGTCCTGGACCGGGCCGCCGAACTGGCCGCACCCGACTGGTACCTGACCGCAGGGTGCTTGTTCCAGACAGTCTGGAACGTGGTCACCGACCGACCGCCCACACACGGGATCAGGGACTACGACCTCTTCTACTTCGATCCCACGGATCTGTCCTGGGCGGCGGAGGACCGCATCATCCAGGCCGGTGCCGCCCTGTTCGCGGACCTGCCCGCCTCCGTGGAGATCCGCAACGAGGCCCGGGTCCATCTCTGGTACGAGGAGAAGTTCGGGGTCCCGTGCCCGCCGCACACGAGCGTGGAGTCCGCCGTCGACTCCTTCGCCGCGACCACCTGCTGTCTGGCCGTGCGTCAGGAGCCCGACGGCCGGTGGCGCTTCTACGCACCGCACGGCCTGTCGGACGTGTTCAACCTGGTCCTGCGCCCCAATCCCACCCTGGCCCCAGAGGCGGTCTACCGGAACAAGGCCGAGCGCTGGCACCGGCTGTGGCCGGAGCTCACCGTCCTCCCCTGGCCCGCCACCTGAGCCCGGGTCAGCGTGGGAGAGCGGTTCGGGGGCGGGGTGCGTGTGAGGATCGGGGCTGGAGCAGCAGGTTCGGTGACGGGGGTGCGCTGTGCGGGGACGACACCAACACCATGACGCGGTGGTGGTCGGGGCGGGGTTCGCGGGGCTCGGGGCTGCTCGGGAGTTGTTGGAGGCCGGGCTGTCCGTGCAGGTCCTGGAGGCCCGGCCGCGGGTGGGTGGGCGCACGCTCACCCGGTATCTGCCGGACGGCACCCAGCTGGATCTGGGCGGGCAGTGGATCGGGCCGACGCAGCACCGGATCCGGGAACTGGTCGACCACTTCGGCATCTCCACCTATCCCACGCCCGCGCACGGTGATCCAGTGGTGGACATCGGCGGGGAACGACTGACCTCGCCTCCGCCCGAGGTGGACTCGCTGTTGGAGGAGATCGATCTGCTGGCCCTGCAGATCACCCCCGAACGCCCCTGGGACGCACCCGAGGCGCGGGCCTGGGACCAGCAGACCTTCGCTTCGTGGCTGGCGGGTACCGGGTACTCCGAGGCCGCCATCCGCTATGTCGCCCGGGTGGTCTCCGGTGGGCTGCTGGCCGGGGCTCCGGCGGAGGCCTCTCTTCTGGAGACGCTGTTCTACGTGGCCAGTGCGGGCGGGATCCAGCCCCTCATGGGTTACGAGGGCGGCGCGCAAGAGACCAGGATCGTCGGCGGGGCGCAGAGCATCGCCGAACACATGGCAGCCGAGCTGCCGTCCGGGGTGCTGCGGCTGGCCGAGCCTGTCACCGCCGTCGAGTACGACTCCGCGGGAGCGCGCCTCACCACCACCACGCACACCTACACGGCGTCACGGGTGATCGTCGCGGTCCCGCCGACCCTGGCCGCGCGGATCCGCTACGACCCGCCTCTGCCCGCGCTCACCGACAGTGCACTGCAGCGCACCCCGGCGGGCGGCGCCCTGAAGGTGCACGCCGTCTACCCCACGCCGTTCTGGCGGGACCGGGGCCTGTCCGGGATGTCAACCTCGGACTCGGGGGTGCTGACCGAGACCGTGGACAACACCCCACCGAACAGCCCCCGCGCGGTCCTGACCGGGTTCGTGTACGGCGACGAGGCGGTGCTGCTGCGCGGCCGTTCGTTGGAGGAGCGACGCCAGATCGTGCTGGAGCGGCTGGGCGAGCTCTTCGGTGACCAGGCGCTCTCCCCCGACGACTACGTGGAGTTCGACTGGATGGCCGAGGAGTGGACGCGCGGCTGCTTCTCCGGGCACCTGGTCCCGGGCAGCACCGTGACCTTCGGCCCCGCGCTGCGCGCCCCGGTGGAGGTCGTGCACTGGGCCAGTACCGAGACCGCCACCGAGTGGAACGGCTACTTCGACGGCGCGGTGGCATCGGGCCGACGCGCCGCCGAAGAGGTGCGTGCAGCCCTCGGGAAGTAGGCGTTCTCCGGGCGGTCCCGGTACCCGGTCAGGCCGGGGCCGCCTCCTTCAGGAGGGCCTCCACCTGGAACCGGTCCGGCGGGTCGGCGCCCTCGGTGGTGCAGGCCAGGGCGGCCGCCGCGGTGGCGAACCGCAGTACCTCCCGGACCGCCTCCGCGTCCAGTTCGGCCAGTCGGGCGGGATCGCCCAGTCGGCCGAGGTCGTCGAGGCGGGCCAGCACCGCGGCGCCGAAGGTGTCGCCCGCGCCCACGGTGTCCCGCACCGTGACGGGAACCCCCGGGACCGTCACGTGCTCGCCCCAGTGCGCGGACAGCGCCGTGGCGCCCTCTCCGCCCCGGGTGAGCAGCAGCAGGTCGAGCTCGTGGCGGACCACCCAGCGTTCGGCGGTGACCAGCGGGTCCCGGCCGGGTTCGAGCCAGGCCAGGTCCTCGTCACTGACCTTCACGATGTGGGCCAGGTCCATCCACTCCCGGGCCTGGGCCGCCGTCTCCGCCCGGTCCAGGCCGACCGCGGGCCGGGCGTTGACGTCGTAACACACCACGGAACTCTGCCCCTGGGCCCGCGCCCAGTCGCGCAACCGCTGGGCGCCGGGGGCCACCACGGCCGCGAGCGAACCCACGTGGACCGCGCTGACCAGCGATGACGGTTCGGGGAGTTCCTCGGCCCGCCAGGCCCAGTCCGCGGTGCCCTCCAGGTAGAAGGCGTACTCCGCACCGCCGGAGGGCCCGAGCGCGACCACCGCCAGGGTGGTGGGTTCGGTCGCGGCCACGGCCAGGGACAGGTCCACCCCGCGTTCGACCAGGTGGGCGCGGATCTGACGGCCGAAGGCGTCACCGGACAGTCGCGCCAGCAGCGCGGCGGGGGCGCCCAGGCGGGACAGGGCCACGGCGGTGTTGGCGGGCCCACCACCCGGAACAGCCCGCCACTGACCCGGTCCGCTCTCACCGCTCTGGGGGACGAGGTCCACCAGAGCCTCACCGCACACGACGATCACAGCGAACCTCCCGGGGCATGGGCTTCTTCGGGCAGGTCGGCGGGGTCCACCGCACCCGTCATCACCGCGACCGCGTCCGCCATCCCGCAGCCCGCCGGGTCCAGGGTGGCGATGCGCCGCCCCAGGCGCTGGACGTGCACGCGGTCGGCGACCTCGAACACGTGCGGCATGTTGTGGCTGATCAGGATGACCGGAAGACCGTTGTCGCGCACCCGCAGGGTCAGGTCGAGCACCGCGCGGGACTCGCGTACGCCCAGCGCGGCGGTGGGTTCGTCCATGATGACGACCTTGTTGCCGAAGGCCGCCGCCCGGGCCACCGCGACCGCCTGGCGCTGGCCGCCGGAGAGCGTCTCCACGGCCTGGCCGGGGTTCTGGATGGTCATGATGCCGAGGTCGTCCAGGTGGCGGCGGGCCTCGTCGCGCATCCGGGAGCGGTCCAGCATCCGGAACACCGAACCCAGGATGCCGGGCTTGCGCAGCTCACGGCCGAGGAACAGGTTGGTGGCGATGTCCAGGGAGGGCGAGACCGCCAGGGACTGGTGCACCGTCTCGATCCCGGCCTCACGGGCCGCGATCGGGCTGGGCAGCCGCACCGGCGTCCCGTCCACCAGGATCTCCCCGGCGTCCGGTACCAGCGCCCCGGACAACGCCTTGATCAGGCTGGACTTGCCCGCGCCGTTGTCGCCGATCACCGCGAGGATCTCCCCGGGGTACAGCTCCAGGTCGGCCCCGGCCAGGGCGGTCACCCGGCCGTAGCGTTTGACCAGGCCACGCGCCTGGAGGATCGGTGTCTGGCCGGTCGCGGGTCTCTCGGGCGCCGCTGCCGCGGACGCCGCTGTTTCGGGCGCCGGTTTCTCGGACACGGTCGCTTCCTCTGTCGTCCGCTTCAACGTCGCGCCTTCCTGATCCACTGGTCGAGGGACACGGCCAGGATCACCAACAGCCCCACCGCGAAGTTCTGCCACAGCACGTCCACCCCGGCCAGGGACAGGCCGTTGCGGCACACGCCGACGATCAGCGCGCCCATGACGGTGCCGATGATCAGGCCCCGGCCGCCGAAGAGGCTGGTGCCGCCCAGCACCACGGCGGTGATGCTGTCGAGGTTGTCCATGAGCCCGGCCTGCGGGCTGGCCGAGGCGATCCGGCCGATCATGATCCACGCGCCCACCGCGTAGACCAGCCCGGCGACGGCGTACACGCTGAGCAGGACCCGGTTGACCCGGATGCCCGCCAGGCGGGCGGCCTCCCGGTCGTCGCCGGTGGCGTACACGTGCCGTCCCCAGCGGGTGCGGTGCAGGGCGTAGGCCAGGACCGCGACGATGACCAGCATGAGGATGGACCCGTAGGTGATGCGCGCGCCGCCGACGGTCACCACCTGGCCGGTCCACAGCAGCAGGTCCGACATCTCGGAGCCCCGGATGGTCTCGCCGCGTGAGATCCACAGGTTGAGCGCGAAGAAGATGTTCATCGAGCCCAGGGTGACGATGAACGGCGGCAGCTTGACCTTGGTGACCAGGAAGCCGTTGAACAGTCCGCAGGCGATACCGCAGGCCAGTCCGGCGAGCAGCGCCGTGGGGCCGGGCAGCCCGAGCTCGGCGGACAGGCGCCCCATGACGATGGAGCACAGCACCATGATCGCGCCCACGGACAGGTCGATCCCGGCGGTGAGGATGATCAGGGTCTGGCCCAGGGCCAGGGTGCCGATCACCGCGGTCTGCTGGAGGATCAGCGAGATGTTCGAGGCCTGCAGGAAGGCCGGGCTGATCACCGCGAACGCGGCGACGGCGACGAGCAGGACCGCGGCCGGGCCGAGGGTGGCCTGGGCGTGCAGCAGCCGCTGGAGGCGGTCTGCCAGGGAAGGTGGTCGGACGTCGTCGTCGAGGGTCACCGGTGAAGGCGGTTCCGGGCTCGCCTTCGCAGGGTTGGATGTGGTCACGTTCGGGTCTTCCTTGTCGTCAGGACCATTCGGGGTACGCGGAGACGGGTGCGCGGGGATCCGGCGCTGGGACTAGCCCCAGCAGTGCTCCAGGCCCCAGGCGCTGTCCTGGGACTCCAGGCCCTCGATGTCCTCGTCGGTGATGAGCTCGACCCCGGTGTCGACGAAGTCCAGGCCCTCGTCCGGGTCGGGGGTCTGGCCGGACTCGGCGAACTCCACGACCGCGTCCACTCCCATCGACGCCATCTCCAGCGGGAACTGCATGGCGGTGGCGCCGATGACGCCCGACTCCACGTTCTCCACCCCGGGGCAGCCGCCGTCCACGGACACGATCACCACGTCGTCGGCCTTGCCCGCTGCCTTGAGCGCCTCGTGGGCGCCCGCGGCGGCGGGTTCGTTGATCGTGTACACGAGGTTGAGGTCGGGGTCGCGCTGGAGGAGGTTCTCCATGGCGGTGCGACCGCCCTCCTCGGCACCGTCGGTGACGTCGTGGCCGACGATGCGGGGGTCGTCCTCGTCGCCGATCTGGTTCTCGTCGGCGATGTCGACGCCCAGGCCCTGGAGGAAGCCCTGGTTGCGGGCCACGTCCACGGCGATCTGGTTCGGGTTGAGGTCCAGCATGGCCACGCGCGGCTCCACCCCCTCGGCTTCGAAGCGCTTCTGGGCCCACTCGCCGATGAGTTCCCCGGCCAGGAAGTTGTCGGTGGCGAAGGTGGCGTCCACCGCGTCGGCCGGCTCGGTGGGGGTGTCCAGGGCGATGACCATGATCCCGGCGGCCGCGGCCTGTTCCAGGGCGGGGACGATCGCTGCGGAGTCGTTGGGGGTGATGAGGATGCCGTCGGCCCCGGAGGCGATGATGTTCTCCACCGCCTGGACCTGGGCGGCGTTGTCGCCGTCGTAGTCCCCGGCGAAGCTCTGGAGGGTGACGCCGTGCTCGCTCGCGGCTTC
This sequence comes from Nocardiopsis metallicus, assembly GCF_014201115.1. Lineage (GTDB taxonomy): Bacteria > Actinomycetota > Actinomycetes > Streptosporangiales > Streptosporangiaceae > Nocardiopsis > Nocardiopsis metallicus. Next base: position 1,040,985 of record NZ_JACHDO010000001.1, on the reverse strand, counting down.
CTGGGCGCCCTCCTTCATCTTGACGAAGAACGGGTTGGTCTCGGTCTTGGTGATCAGGCCGACCAGGACGGAGCCGTCTCCGGCGGCGTCGTCGGAACAGGCCGTCAACGCGGCGGCCAGGCCCAGTCCGACGGCGGCGGCCAGCACCCGGCGGGTCCGGGAGGCGTGCTTCATGGGGGTCTCCTTCGCTGCGCCCTGGGTCGGGCTGGGGGTTCCAGGGAGGGGCGAGGCTCCGCACCACTCCGAGACAACGATGTCCCGAAAGTTTCGATGAGGCTTCGCTGTCGTGTCAACCCCCCAAATTCATGGAGTTCAGAAGCCTGGAGCGCTCCGAACCATCCGCTTGACAACGTTGACTCAGCCGATGCAGGGTGAGCCAGGTCACCGGGCACCTTCCCCCTCCCCGCTGGCCGGGAACGGAGAGACCGCATGCACCCAGGGAACCGACAGTCCCGACCCGCCCGGACCAGCACCGTGCTGGGCGCCACCGCGGGCCTGGCCACCGCCGCGGCGCTTGCCCCCACCGCCGCCACCGACGAGTCCCCGCCAGCTCCGCCGTCGCCGAAGCGGCCGCCGCCGACCACCCGCACCGCCCCCAGGCGCACTTCACCCCCGCCGAGAACTGGATCAACGACCCCAACGGGCTCGTGTGCCACGACGGCCTGTACCACCCGTACTTCCAGTACAACCCGGAGGGCGACCGCTGGGGCGACCTGCGGGTCAGTCCGCTGACCACCGCGCCGACGGGTGCGGCACAATGAGTCCCGTCCCGCCCGCACCGCGGCGGCCGTGAACGCACCGGTGCGGTGCGCGCCGCGTACCGTACCGGCTCGCGCTTGGGGGCGGGCCACAGTGTCGGGGAGAGAGTCCGGGGTAACACGCGAAGTGTCGGTGAACGAGAGAGCCAGCGGGCGGCAGGCAGACTCCGAGCAGCAGCTGCGCCGCGCCACCATGCGTGACGTAGCCGCCCTGTCCGGGGTCAGCATCAAGACGGTCTCGCGCGTGATCAACGGGGTCGCGACGGTCTCCGACGAGCTCCGCGACCGCGTGCACAAGGCCATCGCCCAGCTGGACTTCCAGCCCAACCTGGCCGCGAGCAGCCTGCGTCGCACCGACGGTGCCACCCGGCAGATCGCCCTGCTGTTGGAGGACGTCGCCAACCCGTTCTCGGCCACGCTCAGCCGCGCGGTGGAGAACGTGGCCCGCGAACACGGCACCCTGGTGTTCGCCGGGAGCCTGGACGAGGACCCCCGGCGCGAGCTGGAGCTGGTACGCGCCGCGACCCTGCACCGGGTGGACGGGATCATCATCGCCCCGGCCGCACCCGACCACGGTTACCTGCACCGGGAGATCCGGACCGGCACCCCGGTGGTGTTCGTGGACCGCCCGCCGCGCGGCCTGGCCGCCGACGCCGTACTGTGCACCAACACCGAGGGCGCGCGCGAGGCGGTCCTGCACCTGGCCGACCACGGGCACACCGAGATCGCGTTCCTGGGTGACGAGCAGACCATCAGCACGGTCAGCGAACGCGTGGCGGGCTACCGCGCGGCGCTGGCCGAGCGTGGTCTGCCCGAGCGCCCGGGGCGGGTCGTGCGCGATCTGCCCAGCCCTGAGACGGCGGCGCGCGCCGTGGGTGCCCTGCTGGACTCCGAGCACCCGCCCACGGCGCTGTTCACAGCGCAGAACCTGGTCACCATCGGCGCGATCCACGCGCTCCAGGAGCGCGGCCTGCACGAGCGGATCGCGGTCGTGGGCTTCGACGACTTCCCGATGGCTGACCTGCTGGTCCCCCGGGTGAGCGTGGTCGCCCAGGACGTGTTGGAGATCGGCACGCTGGCCGTGCGCAGACTGTTCGAACGCATCGCGGGCGGGGGCGCCGAGCCCCGCGAGTTCCGGGTACCCACCACCCTGATCCCCCGGGGCTCCGGCGAGATCTCCCCGCCCGCCTGAAACGGGGCCGGGGCTCAGAACACGAAGTCCGGGGCGTCCCCGATCTGCTCCCCACTCGGGAAGAAGACATCCACGGGCTCGTTGAACTGGAGGCAACCGAGCTGGACCAGGTTGCCGACCCGGCTCACCGTGCCTCCAGCCTCGTGCCTGTACTCGTGGTAGTACCGGACGGGCAACGGATACCCGTCGCTGCCGACCCACCCGTCGAACGACGCCTCCGACCCGTCGAGGAGCACCGGGCGGTCGCCCTCCGCGAGAGCCCGGTACTGGGCGACGATGCCGGTCCCCCGCACACGACGAACCCCCTCCGGGAACCGGCGGCGGTTCCCGGAGGGGGCGGCGGACTCACACCCGCTAGTTGAAGGAGGAGTAGGCGACCACGCCGCGGCGGACCAGGTCCGCGGCCTTGCGGGCGTTGCTGCGCATCTGCGGGTCGGCGGTGGCGCCCGCGATCTGGCTGAGCATGTCCACCAGCATCTTGGCGGTGCGCACGAAGTCGCCCGCGGTCATCTCGGACTGGCGCAGGATCGCGTCGAGCCGGTCGCCGCGCGCCCAGCGGTGCGCGGTCCACACGAAGCCGAGGTCGGGCTGGCGCAGGAACGAGACCCGGTGCCGGCTCTCCACCTCGTTCAGCTCGCCCCACAACCGCATCATCTCGGTGAGGGCCTCCTCGACCCTGCCCTCGGGCAGGCGCGGGTAGGCGTCGTCGTTGCGACGCGCCTCGTAGACCAGGGAGGCGGCGCAGGCGGCCAGTTCCACCGGGTTGAGGTCGTCCCACACCCCCCGGCGCAGGCACTCGGCGACCAGCAGGTCGAGCTCGGAGTAGATCTTGGCCAGTTTGGCGCCGTCCTCGGAGACCTCGTCGCCGGACAGGTACTCCAGGTCCTCCAGGACGCCGCACACCCGGTCGAAGGTGCGGGAGATGACGTGCGAGCGTCCCTCCACGCGGCGGCGCAGGGCGTCGGTGTCCTTCTGCAGGCGGAAGTACCGTTCGGCCCAGCGGGCGTGGTCCTCGCGGTCGGAGCAGCCGTGGCAGGGGTGTTCCTTGAGCTCGGTGCGCAGCCGCTGGACCTCGGGGTCCTCCTGGTGGCCGCCCCGTCGCCCGCCCCGCTCGTAGGCGGGGTCGGTGCCCCGCTCCTTGAGCTTGTTGCGCAGGGTCGAGGCCAGGTCCTGGCGCGAGCGCGGGGAGCGGGCGGAGAAGGACTTGGGGACGCGCATGCGCCCCGAGGGGTGCACCGGGACCGGGAAGTCGCTGGAGTTGACCCGCTTGACCTGCTTGTCCACGGTCAGGACCAAGGGGGCGGGCAGGTCGTGTTTGAGGCCCGGGTCCAGGACCACGGCGTGCCCGGAGTAGCGGCCCGCGGGGATGCGGATGATGTCGCCGGTGCGCAGCCTCTCCAGGCTCTCCAGGGCCTCGTCGCGGCGCTGGGCCGAACGGTTCCTGGCCAGCGTGGCCTCACGGTCGCTCAGGGCGCGGCGCAGCCCCGCGTACTCCATGAAGTCGCCCAGGTGGCACTCGGCGGCCTTGGCGTAGCCGTCCAGGGCCTCCTCGTGCTTGCGCAGCTGCTTGACCAGGCCGACCACCGCGCGGTCGGCCTGGAACTGGGCGAAGGAGGCCTCCAGCATGTTGCGGCTGCGCTGGCGGCCGACCTGGCCGACCAGGTTGACCGCCATGTTGTAGGAGGGCTGGAAGCTGGAGTTGAGCGGGTAGGTGCGGGTGCCCGCCAGGCTGGCCACCGACTCGGGGTCGGTCCCGGCCTGCCAGACGACGACCGCGTGCCCCTCGACGTCGATGCCGCGGCGCCCGGCGCGCCCGGTGAGCTGGGTGTACTCGCCCGGGGTGAGCGCGGCGTGGGTCTCGCCGTTCCACTTGTCGAGCTTCTCGATCACCGTGGTGCGCGCGGGCATGTTGATGCCCAGGGCCAGTGTCTCGGTGGCGAAGACCGCCCGGATGAGCCCCTTGGAGAACAGGTGCTCCACGATCTCCTTGAAGGTGGGCAGCATCCCGGCGTGGTGCGCGGAGATGCCCGCCTCCAGGGCGCGCAGCCAGGAGTCGAAGCCGAGCACGGTCAGGTCCGCGCGCGGGATGTCCGCGCAGCGGGACTCGGCGTACTCGCGGATGTGGTCGGCCTCGTCAGGGGTGGTGAGCACCAGTCCGGAGGCCACGCACTGGCGGACGGCGTCATCGCAGCCGGCGCGGCTGAAGATGAAGGTGATCGCCGGAAGCAGCCCCTCGGCGTCCAGCTCCTCGATGATCATCGGCCGCGTGGGCGGGGCGAATCGGGTGCGCGGGCGCACGTTGCCGCGGGCCCGGCTCTGCGGGTGGCGGCGCCGGTTGGCCAGCTGGGTGGTGCGCGAGTCGTCCTCGGCGGTGCGGGTCAGGTAGGGGTTGATGAGCAGCTTGCGGCCGCCCACCTGGATTTCTCGCGGGCGCTGCTGCTGGGAGCGGCGCCGTTCGCGCTTGCGTTTGGCACGGCCGCCGCGCCCCTCCCCGTCGTCCTCACCGCCGGAGGCGGTCTCCTCGGGCCGCTCGTCCACGAACAGGTCGTGCAGGCGCTTGCCCACCATCACGTGCTGCCACAGGGGCACGGGGCGCTTCTCGTCGACGATGACGGTGGTGTCGCCGCGCACCTGCTGGAGCCACTCGCCGAACTCCTCGGCGTTGCTGACCGTGGCGGACAGCGCGACCATGCGCACCGACTCCGGCAGGTGGATGATCACCTCCTCCCAGACCGCACCGCGGAAGCGGTCGGCGAGGTAGTGCACCTCGTCCATGACCACGTAGGCCAGCCCGCCGAGGGTGGAGGATCCCTCGTAGAGCATGTTGCGCAGGACCTCGGTGGTCATGACGACCACGGGCGCCTCACCGTTGACGCTGTTGTCGCCGGTGAGCAGACCGACCTGGTCAGCGCCGTAGCGCTTGACCAGGTCGTTGTACTTCTGGTTGGACAGGGCCTTGATCGGCGTGGTGTAGAAGCACTTGGTGCCCTCGGACAGGGCCAGGTGCACAGCGAACTCGCCGACCACGGTCTTGCCGGAGCCGGTCGGCGCGGCGACCAGCACCCCGTGTCCGCCCTCCAGGGCCTTGCAGGCCCTGATCTGGAAGGGGTCGAACTCGAACCCGTAGAGCCCCTGGAAGGCCTCGATCGCGGCGCTGGAGGCGCTCTGGCGCCGGCGGAAGGCGGCGTAACGCTCGGAGTGACTACTCATAGGGCTCCCAGCCTATGAGGTCAGCTCCAGCATCTCGACCGCCTTGGGTACCACCTCGCACACCAGTCGCGGGGGACCCGTGCGTTCCCCGTCGGCGTAGGCGGTCCCGGCGTCGCCGCGGATGGTGACGACGCGCCCGCGTTCGAAGACGACCTCGTCCAGGCCCAGGTGGCTGCCGTTGAAGACCCGGGGGAACACGCGCAGGAAGCGGCCGATCGGGCCCTCCCTGACGAAGACCACGTCCAGGAGGCCGTCGTCGGGGACGGCCTCGGCGCACACGTGCATGCCGCCGCCGTAGGCGCTGGTGTTGCCGACGGCCACGAGCATGCCGGGTTCGGCGATGCTGCGGTCGTCGATGTCGATCTCGAAGTCGATGGGCTGGAAGGAGCGCAGTTCGGCGATCAGCCCGACCAGGTATCCGGCGCGGCCGACGCTGAAGCGGAAGTTGTTGAACCGCTCGTTGACTCGGGCGTCGAAGCCGCAGGCCAGGACGCTCATGTAGTAGCGCTGGGAGCCGTCGGCCGTGGTCAGGCGGACCACGTCGCTGGGGCGGGTGCGCCCGGCGAGAATCGCCTGGGCGGTCTTGTGGGCCGAGCCGCGGGGGACTCCGAAGGCGCGGGCCACGTCGTTGCCGCTGCCAGCCGGGACCACGGCCAGGGGCACACCGGTGCCCACCACGCCCTGGAGGGCCTGGTGGACCAGGCCGTCGCCGCCGACGGCGACCAGGGCGTCGGGGCGGTCGGCGGCCGCCAGGCGGGCCAGGCGGCGGCTGTCCGCGGCGGAGCGTCCGGTGTAGACGTGCACGCGGGCGCCCGCGGCGCGCAGGGCCTCCTTCAGACGCACCGCGATGACGGCGGCGCGGCGTCGGCCGGAGGCCGGGTTGACCAGAAGGGCGATATGAGGGGGCATGTACCGGTCCTTACCTACCCGGAGCCGGGGTCGAGCTGTCCGGATCCGGGACCAGTGGGGTGTACGGGTCGGGTGAGCGCCCGTACACCCGCGCGCCCGGGTGCGGGCGAGCCGCTTCAGTCGTCCTCGGCCGCGGACTTGTGCTCGGCCTCCTCACGCTGGCGGCGATGGTACTCCTCCATGACCTCCGGCGTGTTCAGCGGGGAGGGCACCCAGGTCGCCTCGACCTCGGTCTCACCACGCTGGATCTTGATCTCCTCCTCGGTGAGGTACTCCTCCGGGATGTCGAACTCGCCGTCGCGGGCGCCCAGGACGAAGGCCTCCCACTCCTCGGGGGTGAAGAAGAGCGTGCCCTTCTCCGGGGACTTGCCGTCGCGCACCGCGCGGAAGCCGTCGTCGAACTCGGCAACCTCGACGATCGCCTCGGAGTCCGGGTTGGACAGGGAGGAGCGCATCCACACCGCGTGCGTGGTGTCGTGCCACTTCTCGTTGCCCATGGCCTCGGGCGGCAGGTCCTTCTTGGTCTCGGTCTGCTCGCTCATCTCTTCTTCCTAGTCCGAGAGATCGGTGGAGGGGGCCCAACTGATGGCTCGGCGGTGTGTCCGGCTGAGTTCCCGGCTGAGGATTCATTCGCCGAAGGACCGTCTCCGGGGCACTCCCCAGCCGAACCCTAGCGTGCCCCCGAAGGTGTTCAGGAGCGCTTGGTCGATTTACCCTCGGAGTCGGATTCCTCCAGCGAGGAGGGGGTGTAGTCGAGGTCGGAGGGCTGGTCGTCCAGTTCGGAGATCTCATCGTCGTCCAGGTCGCCGGCGGGGTCCTTGCGCTTCCTGCGGCGGTCGTTGAGGAAACAGAACAGCTCGGCGATCTCGAAGAGGACCACGAGGGGGACGGCCAGGGCGAGCATGGAGACGGGCTCGGCCGGGGTGAGGACCGCCGCGACCAGGAAGGCGCAGAAGATGATGACGCGGCGCCACTTGGCGATGGCCTCGTGGGAGAGGATGCCGGCGATGTTGAGCAGGACCACCAGCAGCGGCATGACGAAGCCGAGGCCGAACATGCCCATCATGATGAGCATGTAGCTGAGGTACTCGCCGATGGTCAGGTACGGGTCCGCCTCCTCGGGCAGGAAACCGAAGAGCATCTGGAGGGCGAGCGCGGTGATCGTGTACGCCAGGGCCGCGCCGCAGACGAAGAGGATCCCGGCCAGCGGGGCGAAGATGTAGGCGTACCTCTTCTCGCTCTTGTGCAGTGCGGGGGCCACGAAGGCCCACAGCTGGTAGAGCCAGAGGGGCCCGGTGACCAGGGCTCCGGCGAACAGCCAGATCTTGAAGGCGACGAAGAAGGCGTCGAAGGGGCCGGTGACGATGAGGGAGCAGCCTCCGCCCTCGACCACCTGGGAGGCGGGCAGCGAGCAGTAGGGCCGGCTGAGGAAGTCCCAGATCTGGTCGTAGAAGACGAAGCCGACCACGGCCCCCAGGCCGAGGATGAGCATCACCTTGGCCAACCTGTTGCGCAGCTCGCGCAGGTGGTCCATGAGCGGCATCCGGGCGTCCGGGTTCGCCGTTCGACGTGGGGACCTCATCGTGCGGTCACTCTCTTCTCATCCGCTCTCGTCCGGGCCCGGGCCGACGGCGCGAGGCGCCCCAGAGGACGGCCCCGCCGAAAACAGCCGTCCGGCGCGGCACCGGGGGGTACCGCGCCAGTCCACCGGCCAGAACCAGGCGACTACCAGTCAGCTGCTTGGCTCTACTTGTTGTAGGTCTGGTTGGTGGGCTCACCGGACTCGTTGACGATGCGCTGGCCGGGGGGCAGCTGCGGGTAGCCCTGCTGCTGCGCCTGCTGGTTGTCGGCCTGGGGCTGGTTCGGCTGCGCGGCCTGCTGCTGGGGCTGCTGCGGCTGCTGGGCCTGGGACTCGCCCTCGCCCTTGGTCTCGTTGTCGTCGTCGACCAGGCCCTTGCTCTCGGCCTTGAGGATGCGCGCGCTGCGCCCCAGGGAACGGGCCAGGTCCGGGAGCTTCTTGGCTCCGAACAGCAGGATGGCCAGGATCACCAGGATGGCGATGGTAGGTCCGTTGAACGGTCCCATGGTTCTACCTCTCTACGGGGCGCGACCAAGCGCCTCTGATGGTACGCGCATTCATCCGCGGGGCCGTCATGTCCCAGCACCGCCACGGCGGATGCGCTCACGCAGGTCAGCGCTGCTCGCCTGGTACCCGCCCGCCGCACGTGTCACCTCTTCGGACAGCACGGAGGCCTCGCGGCGCGCTCTCACGACGAGGGCGCCGACGAAGTACGCTCCGACACAGAACGCACCGAAAAGGACAGCGAGGGCGATCACGCTTTCACCATATCCCTTTCGGGATGACCTACACCCCACCCCCCGGTGAACAGGTGAGCCTCACTCCGGCGACGAAGTGGTCTCGACCAATTTTCCGGAGGTTTGCCCTGGGCCGTAGTGGTCGAGGGCCCGCTGGGCCTCGGCCCGGACGTCCTTGGCCAGTCCCTCCGGAGACACCAGGCGCCCCTCCCGCCCCAGGGACAGGGCCAGCCTGGCCACCCACGCCGGGGCGGGGGTGCGCAGGGTCGCCCGCACCCCGCCGCCCGGGAGCTCCGCCGTCGACTCGCACACGTAGTCCTCGGTGACCCAGCGCGCGGAGGGCTCCAGGAGCAGGGTCACCAGGGCGTCGCGCTCGGAGCGCTGGAGCACCCCGGCGGACAGGTCGCGGCGGGCCACCCCCTCGGGCACCTCGGCGGCGAAGGGCAGCACGGTCAGTTCCAGGACCCGGTCCAGGCGGAACAGCCGCACGTCCTCACGCAGGTGGCAGTACCCCTCGAGGAAGGTCTGGCCGTCCTGGACCACCAGCCCCATGGGGTCCACGTCGCGCTCGGTCACCTGGTCCAGGTACCCGGACAGGTAGCGCAGGTGCAGGCGCTGCCCGGCTCCCAGGGCGTCGGCGCAGCGCTGCTGGGTCTGAGCCACCTGCTCGTCCACCTCGACCCGCACCTGCACCGCGTCGGCCAGGTCGCTCACGGCTCCGCCGGCGGCGGTGCGCAGCTTCTCCCCCACCCGCTTGAGGGCACCGCCCTCCACGCCCTGCGCCTCGGGCAGCGCCTCCAGCAGGGACAGGCCCACGACCAGGCTGGCCGCCTCGTCCGCGGTCAGCCGCAGCGGCTGGGCCAGGGTGTCGGCGTTGGCGATGATGATCTCGCCGGTCTCCTTGGCCGCGTCCAGGTCCACCTCGATCAGGTCGCCGGGGGTGTAGCCGGGCAGGCCGCACATCCACAGCAGGCTCAGGTCCGAGACCACCTGCTTCTCGCTGAGTCCGAAGTGCCGGGCCACCTCGGGCACCCGCACGTCGCGGCCGAGCGCGTAGGGGACCAGCATGAGCAGCCGGCGCAGCTGATCGGCGGAACGGGGGCCGCGCGCGGGGGTGTGCTCACCCTCCTGCTCCCCGGCGGCCTCCGCGTTCCCCGCGGTCTCGGCGCTCTCGACCACCCCGGTCAGGTGCTCGACCATCGCCGCCCGGGCCTGCTCGGGCTCCACCACCACCGCGCGCGCACCGTACGCGGCCACCTGCCGCACCAGCCCGCTCGTGCTGGTGTAGGGCAGGGTGAGCGTGTCCCAACCGGCGCCGGTGCTGTCCCGCTCCCCCGGGACCACGCGCAGCGCGCGGCGTCGCAGGGCGTGCGCGGAGTCGGTGCGCACCCGCAGGGTCGCGGTCCGCTCGGGCACGGCGCTGTGCCGGGAGGCGACCGAACGCAGGTCCACGCCCTCGGGCACGACCACGTCCGGGCCGGTGCGCACCACCCGCACCCCGCCCCGGATCCGGCCCAGGCGGAACACCCGGCGGGCGTCGCGCAGCCGGTCGTGGCCGACCACGTACCAGTGGCCCTGCAGGTTGACGATGCCCCAGGGCTCGATCTCCCGGCGCTGGGCCCGGCTCTGCCCGGGCTTGCGGTAGTCGAAGGAGATCGGGCGGCGGTCGCGGATCGCCTGCCAGACGGGGCCGAAGGCGGGTTCGTCGGTGCGCATCGCCGGGGTCAGTCCGGGGGCGGCCTCGGTGTCCACCGGGACCCCGGCCGAGCGGAGCTTGAACAGGGCGTTGGCGGCGGCCTCGCCCAGGGAGGCGTGCCGCCAGGCGCGGGCGGCCAGACCCAGCACGACGGCCTCGTCGGGGAGGAGCTCGATCTCGGGCAGCTCGTAGTCCGAGCGGGAGATCCGGTAGCCCTCCTCGCCGCTGAAGGCGTCTGCGGTACCGACCTGGATGGGGATGCCGCTGTCGCGCAGCTCCCGCTTGTCCCGCTCGAACATGCGCTTGAAGGCGGACTCGGTATCGGCCTCGGCGTAGCCGTGGACGGTCGCGCGGATCTCCTGCGCGGTCAGGTGGCGCCGGGTGGACAACAGGCAGATGACCAGGTTCAGCTGCCGTTCGGTCTTCCTGCGCGACATCGTCCGCACTCCTCTTACCCGCTGTGTTGCCCGCTGTGGTGGGGTCACCGTCTGGTGGTTGGACCGGGCGGGGCCGCCAGGGCGCGTCCTCCCACCTTCGGTTCAGCTCCGACGGTACCGTGCCCAGCATGATCCGGTGGCGCCGTGGTGAAGTCCGTCAGGTCCTGCCCTCCTGGCCCGGGGTCCGTCTGTGCGCGGTCTCGGTACCCGCTGACGGGGAAGGCACAGGAGAGGGTACCGGTAAGAGCTCGGAGGCGTCGGTGACCTGCCGTGCGCTGGCCTACACGGACCTGGTCGGCACCCCCGAGGTCGGCGACACCGTCCTGCTCAACACCGGGGCGCTGGACCTGGGGCTGGGCACCGGCGGATACGCCCTGGTGGTGGCCCTCCCCGATCGGCTTCCCGCGGACCGCCAAGGCCCCGGGCACCTGGTCAAGGCCCGCTACACCCCGCTCCAGGCCACCGTGCTGGGCGCGGACGAGCAGGGTTCGCCGCACCACGAGGCGCTGCGTACGGCCGACGGGATCGACGGGATGCCGGTGGTCGTGGCCGACCTGCACTCCGCGCTGCCCGCCGTGCTGGCGGGGGTGCGCGCCGAACGCCCCGGCACCCGGGTGGTCAACGTGATGCTGGACGGCGGAGCGCTGCCCGCCGCGTTCTCGCGGATCGTGGGGGCGCTGCGCGAGGACGGCCTGCTCACCGGGTGTGTGACGACGGGGCAGGCTTTCGGCGGCGACCTGGAGGCGGTCACCGTGCATTCGGGGCTGCTGGCCGCCCGGCACGTGCTGGGGGCGCAGATCGCGGTGGTGTGCCAGGGGCCGGGCAACCTGGGGACCGGCACCCCGTGGGGGTTCTCGGGGGTGGCCTGCGGCGAGGCGATCAATGCCGCGGCCGTCCTGGGCGGGCGGCCGGTGGCCAGCCTGCGGATCAGTGAGGCGGACGCGCGCGGTCGGCACCGGGGAGTGTCACACCACAGCCTGACCGCCTACGGGCGGGTGGCCCTGGCCCCGGCGGACGTGGTGGTCCCCAGCCTGCCCGGTTTCTTCGGTGAGCGCGTTCGCGACCAGGCCTGGCACCTGGGCGAGCGGCACACGCTCGTGGAGGTGTCGGTGCAGGGCCTGGAGGACGAGGTGCGGTCGCTGCCGGTGAAGGTGTCCACGATGGGGCGCGGGTTGGAGGAGGACCGGGCGGCCTTCCTGAGCGCGGCCGCTGCCGGGCGGCACGCCGCCACCCTCATCGACGGTTGAGGCCGCCGCGGGTGTTGAACCGGCTGTCGAGCTGGTCGCCGTGGCGGCCGCCGAGCTCATCGTCGAACTGGTCGTCGGGTCCGTCATGGATCCGGGCGGCGGGACGGCGGTGTTCGGCGTCGCCGTTGCCGGGGACCGGGGTGCGGCGGGTCGCGGCGAGCATGTGCTCGGAGGGGGCGTCGAAGTAGCGCCCCGGACGGAACATGGCCAGGGAGGTCGGATCGGCGAGCACGCCTTCGTCCACGCGCACCGCCTCGGGCACGAACACGCTGCCGTCCCCGCAGGTGACACCCCACTCGCGGCCCGGCCCGGCGGAGACGATCTGGCCCGGGTCGCCGCCCACGACCTCTTCGGACAGGCTGCCTCCGCACAGGGTGATCCGGGCCCCGCCGAACATCGCGAAGGCACCGGGGTAGGGGGCGGCCAGGGCGCGCACCATCCGGTCCACGTCCCGTCCGGCAGCCGTCAGGTCCAGGCGGCCGTCGCTGGGGCGGCGGCGTGGCCACACGGAGACGTGGCCAGTCTGCGGGCGGCGGGGGGCGCGTTCCTCCAGGAGCGCCTCCAGGTTGCGTACGAGCAGCTCGGACTGCAGGTGCGCGACCCGCTCGTACAGGCCGGTGGCGGTGACGTCGGCGGCCAGGTCGAACCAGATGCGGTCCACGACGTCGCCCGCGTCGGCCTCGCGTTCGAGGTGGAAGAGGGTGACGGCACTGGAGCGCATGTCGCGCAGGATCGTCCAGGGGATGGGCGCGCGGCCGCGGCCGACCGGCAGCGGGGAGGGGTGCAGGCCCACGCCGCCCAAGGGCAGGGAGGACAGGACCTGTTCGTGGACCAGCTGCGACCAGCCCGCGACCACCATGAGGTCGATCCGGTGCGCGCTCAGGGCGTCGCGCACCTCGTCGGTGTTGATGTCGGCGGCTCGCAGGTGGGGCAGGTCGTGACGGCGGGTGATCTCCTCGAAGTCCACGTAGCCGGAGCGGTGCGCCAGTTCGGCCGGATAGGAGACCACCAGGTGCGGCGGACGGCCCTGGGCACAGAGCTCCTCCAGTGCCGGAACCCCCAGGCGCAGACCGGACACATAGCAGTACCGCCGCTGGTCTGGCATGGTTCCCCCTCGCCCAATGCTCACCCTGGGTGACTGACTCTACGCATCCGGCCCCGCTCCCGCGCGCAGGTCCGGGCCCGTCTGCGTGTCAGACCCGACCGTCGGCCAGTTCCGCGCGGCGCTCCTCCAGGGCGTGCTCGTAGTCGCTCAGGGTGAGGGTCGGCAGGGGTGCGAGAGTGAGGGTTAGCGCGTGCCCCTGAGCGCCGCCCCAGCTGGGGCGGCGCTCCAGAAGCTCCTCCTGGGCTCCTGTCACCACGACCAGGGTCAGGTCGCCGGTACCCACCAGCTCCTCGATGGCGCCCAGGAGATCGTCGTGGGCACGATGCAGATCGTCCAAGAGCAGGAGCAGGGTCCGTTCGCGGGCCGCGTGTCTGAGCAGACGTACCAGCGCCGCCAGCCGATCGGGGCAGCTCTCCCCCTTGGCGGGGAGGGGGCCCGGCGGGAGCAGGACGGTGAGCGCCTCCTCGTCGTCCGCGGACAGCTCACCCGCGCACCGGCGCAGTTTCTCGCGGGCCTCGTCCCTGGTGTCGTGCGGGTTCAGGCCGCAGAACTCGGCTAGCAGGCCCGCGATCACGATGTCGGTCGCCCGTGCCCCCAAGGACCTGGGGGAGGGGACCTGGACCGCGAGCACCCGGGTGTCCTCCCCCTTCAGACCGGCACGGTGCTGGAGTTCCACGAGCAGCCGGGTCTTGCCCACGCCCGCGCCGCCGAGCAGGGTGACGAGTTTGGGCGTGTGCCGGTGCTGGACCCAGCGGATCATGCCCTCCAGCAGCTCGAGTTCGTGGTCGCGGTCCACCAGGGCGCCCTCGTGGCACTCCGGGTACTCCCAGCGCGCGGTCAGGACCCGTCGGCACTGGTCCGAACCGGCGACGAGCACCGTGGTGTTGGGCGCGCTGCGGGTGGACTCGTCCACCACGATCTCGTTGCTCCCGGCGGTGGCCAGGAGCTCCTCGCACCTCTCGACGAGCTGGCCCAGGACCATGGTCCGCACGTTGCCGTCGTGCGTCTCGTGCCGGCTGATCACCGCCGCCCCGCTGCACACCGCGGCGTTCAGGGTCAGTGCGCCGACCGGGAAGACCGTGCCCTCGTCTGCGGCGAGGATCTCGCGCAGGTTCAGCAGCATGTGGGAGGCCCGGCCCACGTGGTCGCGGTGTTTCTCCCCGGGCTCGAACAGGGCCAGGACGGTGGTGCCGATCGCGGCTGTGACGTTGCCCCCGTAGCACTCGACGACCTCACGGACGGTGTCGGTCATGTACAGGCGGATCATGTCAGCGCGCTCCGCGTCCAGCAGCTGGCAGTCCGGGTGGACCTTGAGCCGGATCATGACCACGCTGGTCTCGTAGTACCTGCTCATGCTCGGGGTGTCCGCGCTCCGCCCGGGCTCGGCTGTTTCGGGGGCGGGTGCTGCGGTGGCGGGTGTCGTGGCGGGTCCTTCACGGTCCGGGGTCCTGACAGCCGGCTCCTCGGGGGCGGCGGGGCTCAGGCGCACGGGGTCAGAGCAGTCCCAGGTCATGAGCGCGGGGTCGTGGGCGAGGATGGCCTGCTGGATGCCGCGCAGCTCCCTCCCCGGTTCCAGGCCCAGTTCCTCGATGAGCGTGCCGCGCACCCGCTGGTATACATGCAGGGCGTCGGCCTGGCGCCCGCAGCGGTAGAGGGCGAGCATCAGCTGTCCGCTCAGCCGCTCCCGCAGGGGCTCGGTCTCAGAGAGGGTCTCCAGTCCACTCAGGACGGAGTGGTGGTGGCCTCCGCTCAGGGCGGCATCGTAGTAGTCCTCGGCGACGTCCAGGCGGGTGTTCTGGATGCTGGCCAGTTCGGGCCAGAGCATCCCTGCCTCCGCCAGGTCGGCCAGGAGCGGACCGCGCCACAGCGACAGCGCCTCCTTGAGAGCGCGTTCGGCCGACTCCGCCTTCCCGCCTACCAGCAGCGCGCGCCCTTCCCCCGCCAGTCTCTGGAAGCGAAGCAGGTCCACCTGCTCCGTGCCGACGTAGAGGACGTAACCGGGCTCCTGGGTGCGTAGGCGGACCGGATCAGGGTCGGTGGAGCACGTGTCCAGGGTTCGCCGGAGGTTCCACACGGCGTTCTGGATGATCTTGCGGGCCGTCTGGGGCGGGTCCTGTGTCTCCCAGAGCGCCGATATCAGCTCGCTGGTGGGCACCGCCCGGTTCGGGCGTAGGAGCAGGTAGGCCAGGGTGGCCCTCTGTTTGACACCCCTCAGGTCCTGGCTGCGGCCGTCATGCACCATCTCTAGCGGGCCGAGCATCCTGAACTCAACCAAGGCTCACTCCTCATAGCCATTGGGGATCCACATACCTCTCCTGCGCTTCTCTCACGCCCGAAGCGGGGCACCGTGCGTCCACTGACCGTGTGGCAAGGAGTGAACCTCCACCACCGGGAACGATTCCGCACTGTAACGCGATGCACACAAAAGATGGAAATTCACTTCCCGCAGATATCCCCGAACAGACTGCGCCCAAAGGCTACATTCAAAGACACGCATCCAGCGAAGTTCTGGCCGATTCCGGACAGGGCACCCAACCAATATGCCCATCCGGCGCGCAACACCTAACCTGAGAGAGCCACGCTGCGCACGCCTGAACCAAGGAGACGTTCCATGCGATCAGGGAGTGAACAGAATGGAAGTGGGAAGTGACAAACATCCCACCAACGCCCAGACAAATCCATTGACAGCGCGTGCGCCCTGGCATTTTGTTCCACTTTATTGTTTCAGCAATATGACAAACAAAGAGGTCATCACTCATGGCAGGAATTCCCGGAGCACGGTCGGTCCACCACGTCGGACTCACCGTCCCCGCCCTGGAGGAGGCCGTCGACTTCTTCACCGAGGTGCTCGGGGCGGCTGTCGTCTACCGCCTGGACACGGTCGAGGACCCCAAGGGGCAGTGGATCGCCCAGAAGCTCGACGTCCACCCCGACTCCACCGTGCGCCTGGCCCTGCTCCGGCTGGGCCCGACCACCAACCTCGAACTCTTCGAGTACTCCGCCCCGGATCAGAGCAAGCGGGTACCGAAGGCGAGTGACGTGGGCGGCCACCACCTGGCCATCCAGGTCGAGGACATCGACAAGGCCAACGACTACCTGCGCGGCCGCCCGGAGGTCCGCCTCCTCGGCAGTCCCGGCAGCATCGAGGAGGGCCCGCTCGCCGGTGACCGGTGGGTGTACTTCACCACCCCGTGGGGGCTCCAGCTGGAGGTGATCGAGATCCCCGCGGAGATGGCGTCCGCCGAGGGCGAGAGCGCCCGCATGTTCACCTTCGACGGGACGTGGGAGGAGGCCGGCTCCCGAAGCTGAGCCCACCGGGACACGCGAAAGGTGGGGCCGCCCCGCGGGGCGGCCCCACCGCACACATCCTCTGTGGTCAGTACATCTAGCGCGCCACCCTCATCCCCGGCAGTGCGCCCACGTCCTGGCCGACCCACCGCTCGGGGCGCAGCCGGTAGAGGACCTGCCCCTCGGGGGAGGACCAGTTCTCCTCGACGAACCTGCGGCCGCCCTCCTCGCCCATGTAGCGGGTGGCGATCCCCCGGAGCTGCTCCCAGGTGGCGTCCTCACGCTCGGCAGGCCCCTCCACCGAGACGTGCCTCAGGGTCGGCTCCACGCGTTCGACCATCAGTGTGAACCGACCCGCCAGTTCGATCAACCGGGACTTGCGCGACTTCTGGTAGGTGACGATCCACGGGTCGCCGCCCGGTTCGTAGTGGTACCAGATCGGCACGGTGAACGGCCCCGCGTCCCCCTCGCGCCGCACCGCCAGGGTGGCGATGCGCGGTTCGGCCAGGAACTTCTCTCGCTCTCGCACGGGCAACGACACTGCCTCGTCCTCATTCCTCTTCGCGGTGACCCCGGGGGGTCAGAACTGGAACACCTTGGGGTCCCCGTCGCGCAACAGCCGGCACAGCTCGCGCAGTCCCTGCTCCAGTCGGTCGACCTCCGCGTCGGTGATGTACACGGAGGGCTCGAAACGCAGGGTCTGCATGGCGCTCGCGGTGGGGAACACCCGGATGCGGTGCTCACGGAGCAGATACCCCGCCAGGTGGTAACCGAAGAACCCGGAGCGGGCCCTTTCCCTGATCTCCTCGGAGCCGGACTCCGACTGGTCGGCGAACTCCAGCCCGAGGATCAGACCGCGTCCGCGCACCTCGCGCAGGACCTGCGGATAGTCCTCCACGATCAGTTCCAGCATCCGCCGCAGCCGCTCACCCCGCTCGGCAGCCCGGCGGTACACCGCCCCGTCATCGGCCTCCAGGACCTCCAGCACCCGGTTACCCACCAGGCAGGAGAAGGCGTCCTTGGCGAAGGTCGAGCTGTGGACCATCTCGAACGCCTCGCGGTAGCGGTTCTCCCGGACCAGCATCACCCCGGCCTTGGCCACTCCCCCACCCAGGGTCTTGGCCAGCGTGTAGTAGTCGCCCTCCAGCCCGATCTGGGCCGAGGACAGGAACGCGCCGGTACGGCCCATACCGCTCTGGATCTCGTCCACGATGACCGGGCAGTCGATCTCCTGGGAGACCAGGCGGATCTGCTCGGCGAACTCCGCCGTCAGCTCGTGAATACCGCCCTCCCCCTGGACCGGTTCGACGAGCAGGGCGCAGAACAGCGGGAAGGGAACCGCGGTCCGCAGCACCTGACCGTCGACGACGGTCAGGGTGTCCAGCCGGGCGTCCTCGGCGGCGACGGCCGCGCGCAGCGCCCCGGCGTCGTTGGGCGGGACGAACCTGGCTTGTGCGGCCAGGGCACTGAAGGGTGAGCGGTATACCTCGTTGTGGGTGTACTGCACGCTGCCCACCAGCTTGCCGTGGAACCCGCCTTCCAGGGCGAGGAAGAGGGGCCCGGCGGCCAGTCTGGCCGCGTTGTCGGAGCGGACGCCCTCCGCCAGAGCGTCGGCGTCGGTGTGGCCCTCGGGCAGGGTGGCCGCACCGGCGGCGACGGCCGCGCGGGCCGCCTCGATGTCGGTGTCGATCCGCGCGGTCAGGTCGGCCAGGCGCAGCTGCCGGTCGAGCTCGGCGTTCTTGACCGCCGCCTCGATCGCCTCGGCGCCGCTGTTGGTGAAGATGGCGTAGAAGCGCTGCTCGGTGTCGAGCTCCCGGTGCAGGATCCGGTTGAGCGCGTCCGCCAGCTCGTTGGCATAGGGGTGTTTGGAGAACTGGGCGTGCACCGGCACGCCCGAGCTCAGCAGTTCGACGGCGTAGTCGTTGATGTCGGGGTGGTTGTGCCCCAGGAGCAGGGAGCCGTAGCCGCCCACGACGTCCAGGACGGCCACCTCCTCGCCCTGACCGTCCAGGTAGTAGACGGTGTCCTTCTCAGAGCGGACGTATTCGACGTCGAGTCCGGCGGTCGCCAGGACCCCACGCAAGTAGGGTTCGGCGAGTTCGGGTACCGCACGCCCAGAGTTCACTTCTGATTCCTTTCGGTATCCCACAACGCTGGTCGGAGCGTACGAAAACGCGATCCTAACCTGGTAATTGCGGTGTAACAGCGCTCCTCAACTGACTGCTCGAAAGAAAATGACCGGACGGTTGAACTTCCCCGGATAGCTTGATCACCCGCCACAGGGAAGAGGATTTCCAATGAGCAATGAGAAACGCGGACACGCCGTTGTCCTGGGAGCCGGAGTGGCCGGGCTGTTCGCCGCCCGGGTGGTTGCGGAAAGCCACGCGAAGGTGACCCTGATCGACCGGGACGAGCTGTCGGTCCCGGTCTCGGCTCGGCGCGGACTGCCCCAGGCCGGGCACCTGCACGGCCTGCTGGCCCGGGGCCAGCAGATCATGGAGGAGCACTTCCCGGGGATCACTGAGGAGCTGATCGCCGACGGCGCCCAGCACGGCGACGTGGCACGGGACGTGCGCTGGATCATCAACGGCCGCCACCTGCGCCGGGCCGACTCCGGGTTGACCGTCATCACCTGCACCCGGCCCTTCCTCGAACGCCACATCCGGGAGCGGCTCCTGGAGGTGCCCGAGGTCGAACTGTCCCCGAGCACCGACCTCCTACGCCTGGTCACCGCCCCCGACGGGCGTACCGTCACCGGGGTCGTGGTCGAGCGCGGGGGCGTCGAGGAGGAGGTCCCCGCCGACCTGGTGGTGGACGCCACCGGCCGGGGGTCGCGCACCCCGCTGTGGCTGGCGGAGCTGGGCTTCGGCCGCCCCGAGGAGGAGAAGCACAAGATCGGCCTCGGGTACACCACGCGCTTCTACCGCACCTCCCACGAGGCCTTCGAGGGGGACATCTCGATCAACACGGTGGCCTCCGCGGGCATCCCCCGGGGCACGATCTGCCAGAAGGTGGACGGCGGCCGCACGATCGTGACGGCGTACGGCATCCTGGGCGACCACGCCGCCACCACCCCCGACGGGTTCATGGAGTTCATCGGCTCCCTGGCGGCACCGGACATCCAGCGGGTGCTCGAACGCTCCGAGCCGATCACCGACCCGGTCCAGTACCGTTTCCCCACCAACCTGCGCCGCCACTATGAGCGGCTGACCGACTTCCCCGAGGGTCTGCTGGTCATCGGGGACGCGGTGTGCAGCTTCAACCCCAGCTACGCCCAGGGCATGACGGTCGCCGCGATGAGCTCGCTGGTCCTGCGCCGCCACCTGGCCCAGGAAGTGCGCCCGGCGCCAACCTCCTACTTCAAGAGCCTGGCGGAGGAGGCCGTCGACGGAGTCTGGCAGATGGCGGTCGGCGCCGACCTCAGCTTCCCCGAAGTGGAGGGGGTGCGCGACGAGGCCGTGCTGCGGGCCCACGAACACGTCACCCGGGTCCAGCACGCGGCCGCGCTCAGCGGTGAGGTGGCCGCCCGCTACGCGCGGGTGATCGGGCTGGTCGACCCGCCCTCGGCCCTGGGCGACCCGGAGTTCCTGGAGCTGTTGGACCGGGTGGAGGCCGCCGGGGCCAAGGGCACCGAGACCGCCGAGGTCGAAGGAGCGCGACGATGACCCGCCTCCGCGTCGGCGCGAGCGGCGGGCTCAGCTTCGACACCTACGTCGAGGGCCCCGAGAACGGCCCGACCGTCCTGCTGCTGCACGGGTTCCCGCACCACCACCGGTCCTGGGACGACGTGGTCCCCGAGCTGGTCCGCGCCGGGGTCCGCACCGTCACCTTCGACCAGCGCGGCTACGGCGACGGGGCCCGGCCCCGGGACGTCTCCGCCTACGCTCTGCCGCTGCTGGCCGCGGACGCGCTGGAGGTGCTCGACGCCCTGGGCGCGGACTCCGCGCACGTGGTGGGGCACGACTGGGGGGCCGCGGTCGCCTGGTACCTGGCGGCCCGCCACCCCGACCGGGTACGCAGCCTGACCGCGGTGGCCATCCCCCACCTGGATGCCTACCAGGACGCCTACCGGGACGACCCCGAACAGCGCGCCGGGTCGAAGTACGTCGAGTTCCTCATGGCGAAGGACACCGCGGACGTGTTCCTGGCCGACGACGGCGCCCAACTGCAGGCCTGGTTCCGGCAGGCGGGCGACGTGCTCACCGAGGAGCAGATCTCCCGCTACGTCACCTGGCACTCGCGGCCCGGTGTGCTCGACGCCGCACTGAACTGGTACCGGGCCAACAACCTCCTCGGAGAACGGTTCGACCTGGGGCCGGTCGCGGTTCCCAGCACACTGGTGTGGAGCCGGACCGACCCGGCGGTGAGCACCACGGCGGCCGAACGGACCGCGGAGTACGTGACCGGCCCCTACCGGCTGGTCACTCTGGAGAAGACCTCGCACTGGCAGCCTCAACAGGCTCCCGGAACGGTGAGCGAGGAGATCCTGGGACGCGTCCGCGGGTGAGTTCGGGCGTGCGCGGGACGCGGGACGTCCCCGCCGCACGCGGGGCCCTCTCCCACAAGGCCCTGCGGTAGTCGGTGGGGGTCGTCCCGCGCATGCGTTTGAAGGCGACGCTCAGCGCGAAGGCGCTGGAGTAGCCCACCCGGTGGGCGATGCTCTCCACGGTGGTCTCACCCTCGCGCAGGTACTCGGCGGCACGGGTGATGCGCCACTCGGTCAGGTAGGACATCGGCGGTTCACCGACGAGCGTGTTGAAGCGCCGGGCCAGGGAGGCGCGCGAGACACCGCAGCGTTCGGCCAGGGAGGCAACTGTCCACGGCTGCGCGGGCCGCTCGTGCATCAGGCGCAGCGCACTGCCGACGACCGGGTCGGCCATCGCGGGATACCAGCTGGGTGCCCGGGTCTCGGGGCGGTCGAACCAGTGCCGCAGGGTGGAGATCAGCACCAGGTCCAGGAGGCGGTCGAGCACGACCTGCTGGCCGGGCCGTTCCTTGAGGGTCTCCTCCACCACCAGGCCCATCGCAGCGCACCGGTACTCGGTGGCCGGAACGACGAACGCGCGGGGCAGGACCGAGAGCAGGCGCCGGCTGACCTCGCCCGCCACGTCGTAGGAGCCGCTGAGCAGCAGGTCGGGGCCGTCCGGGCTGACTCCGCACACCCGCAGCCCCAGGGCGAGTTCGGCGCGGACCGGTGTGCCGTCGGGGGTGGTGCACACGTCCGCCTCGCTGATCACGTACTGCGGCACGGTGTCGGGCTGGTCGGCCACGGTGTGCGGACCGGGGCCCTGCACGATGGCGATGTCACCGCTGTCCAGCCGCAGCGGTTCGCCGCCCTCCGGGAGCAGCCAGCCGCTCCCCCGGACCATGGTGACCACCGTCAGGGCCGTGGGGTGGGAGAAGAGCAGGGACCAGGGTGGGCTCAACAGGGTCTGGCTGAACAGGGAACCGCGGGCCCTGACCCCGTCGAGGAGATCCGCTAGAGCGTCCATAACTTCAATGTAGACGATGGAACATCGGAGTGAGCCTCCCAACCATGGAGAGTCTCATAACCCGGGTGTTGACTCTGTGTCATGACTCAGAACACGACTCTCGGTACCGTGCTGGTCACGGGAAGCTCCGGCACGACCGGCCGCCGGTTGACCGAACTGCTCCGTCAGGGCGGCCACGACGTGCGCGCCGCCTCCCGCACCTCCGAGCACCGCTTCGACTGGCTCGACCGCAGCACCTGGGAGCCGACCCTGAAGGGGGTCGACGCCCTCTACCTGCTCCCCTACGACCCCGAACCGCTCACTGCCGACTTCGTGCGCGCCGCCGTCGACCTCGGCGTGCGCCGGATCGTCCTGCTCTCGGGGCGCGGCGTGGACGTGCCCGGCTACGGGGGCGAGGGGAACGAGGCGGTCGCCCACCACCTGGCCGGTGAGGAGGCGGTGCGCACCAGCGGCGCGGAGTGGACCATCCTGCGGCCGGGCTGGTTCGCCCAGAACCTCAGCGTGGGCTTTCTGCGCGAGGACGTCGTCGCGGGGGAGCTCCGGCTGGCCGACGGCGACGTGCCGGTGGCCTTCGTGGACGCCGAGGACATCAGTGCCGTGGCCGCCGAGGCCCTCACCGGGTCGGGCCACTCCGGTCAGGTCTACGAGCTGACCGGTCCGCGCGCCCTGACCCTGGACGAGGTGGCCGAGGCGATCTCCGCCGGAACCGGCCGGAGCGTGCGCCACGTGCGGCTGACACCCGAGGAGTTCGTCGCGGAGAAGGTCACCCAGGGGATGTCCGAGGAAGACGCCCGGGGTTACGAGGCCGTGCTCTCCCCCATCCGGCTGGGGCTGGACTCGCACGTGTCCGACGGCGTCCGGCTCGCGCTGGGCAGGCCTCCGCGCCCGTTCTCCGCGTTCGTCGAGGACGCCGAGGCCTCCGGGGCCTGGAACCGCTGACACCGCTGACCAAGGCGGCGGCCCGGGAACGCCCCGGACCGCCGTGTACCGATGAGGAAGGACACCATGGAACCGTCCGCCGTCCCGGCGCGCGACACCCGGCCCCCGCGGGCCGGGGCGCGGGAGTGGATCGGGCTGGCAGTCCTGGCGCTGCCCACCACGCTCCTGACGCTGGACATCACCGTGCTCAACCTGGCGGTCCCACACCTGAGCGCCGACCTGGAGCCGAGCAGTACCCAGATGCTGTGGATCATCGACGCCTACGGCTTCATGATCGCGGCGTTCCTGGTCACCATGGGTTCCCTGGGTGACCGGATCGGCCGCAGGCGGTTGCTGATGATCGGTGCCGCCGGGTTCGCCGCGGCCTCCCTGGTCGCGGCCTACGCGACCAGCCCCGCGATGCTCATCGCGGCCCGGGCGGCCCTGGGGATCGCCGGGGCGACCCTGATGCCCTCCACGCTGGCACTGATCAGCAACATGTTCCGCGACCCCGGCCAGCGGGGCACGGCCATCGGGGTCTGGGCGACCTGCTTCTCGGTGGGGGCCGCCTCCGGTCCGCTCGTGGGGGGTCTGCTGCTGGAGTACTTCTGGTGGGGTTCGGTGTTCCTGATGGGGGTGCCGGTGATGGTGCTGCTGCTGGTCACCGCGCCGTTCCTGCTGCCCGAGTACCGGGCCCCCGGCGCCGGTCGCCTCGACATGACCAGCGTGCTGCTGTCACTGGCCGCGATCCTGCTGTTCGTCTACGGGATCAAGGAACTGGCCGCCTACGGCCTGAGCGCGGAGTACCTGGCCGCGCTCGCGGGCGGTCTGCTGCTGGGCGTGGTGTTCGTGCGCAGGCAGCGGCGGCTGGCCGATCCCCTGCTCGACCTGCGGCTGTTCGCCGACCGCGCCTTCGGAGTGGCGCTGACCGTACTGCTGCTGGGGCTGGCCACGCTGGGCGGCCTGTACCTGCTGGTCTCCCAGTACCTGCAGTCCGTACAGGGACTTTCGCCCTTCCAGGCCGGGCTATGGCTGCTCCCCTCGGCCCTGGGAACCGTGGTCTCCTCCCTGACCGCACCGGCCCTGGCCCGCCGGTTCGGGCCCGCGAACGTCCTGGGAACCGCCATGGTGCTGTCCGCGGTGGGCTGTGTCCTGCTGGCCCAGGCGCCGCACGTCGGCCTGCTCGCGGCGATGGCGGGGTTCACGCTCTTCTACGTCGGAACCGGACCGCTGACGGTGCTCGCCACCGACCTGGTGGTGGGGTCCGCGCCGGCGGAGAAGGCCGGGGCCGCCTCCTCGTTGTCGGAGACCAGCATGGAGATCGGCTTCGCGGCGGGGATCGCGCTGCTGGGCAGCCTGGGAGCCGTGTTGTACCGGGCAGGACTGGCCCGGGAGGCTCCCTCGGACGTACCGGCCGAGGCGTTGGAGTCGGCTTCCGTCTCGATCCCGGCCGCCACGGCGGAGGCGGAGCGGCTCTCCCCGGAGGTCGGTGAGGCGCTCCTGGAAGCGGCGCGCCTCGGCTTCACCGACGGCGTGGCGGGCGCGGCCTGGGTGGGCGCCGTCATCACGGCCGTGCTGGGCGTCCTGTCGTTCGCGGTGCTGCGGAGCGTGTCCTCCGGCCAGGTGCCGGAGCCTTCGCAGGACACAACGCCCGTGCGGGACACAGCTCCTTCGAAGAACGGCGTCGAAGAACACACCGGTTCGGAAAACTGACCCTCAACCGATGGGTGGATACGGAAAATGGCTGAAAGAGTGATCACGGTCCTGGGTGCCACGGGCACGACCGGCCGCCGCGTGGCGGAGCGGCTGCGCGCGGAGGGAGTGCCCCACCGCACGGCCTCGCGTTCGAGCTCGACACGGTTCGACTGGACGGACGAGAGCACCTGGAAGGGGGCCGCCACCGACACCCGGGCTCTCTACCTGGTAGCGCCGGAGGACCCCCGTCCCGTGCGCGACTTCGTCCAACTGGCCGTGGCGGAGGGGGTGGAGCGCATCGTGGGCCTCTCGGGCCGGGGCGCCCAGCACTTCGCCACACCCGGGGTGTCCTTCGGAGCGGACATGGTCGCCGCGGAGGAGGCGGTCCGGGAGAGCGGCGTGTCCTGGACGCTCCTGCGGCCGAACAACTTCGACCAGAACTTCGGTGAGGGTCTGTTCCGCGACGCCCTCGCGCAGGGAAGGCTGGGACTGCCCATCGACTCCACCCACGAACCGTTCATCGACGCCCAGGACGTGGCCGACGTCGCGGTGGAACTGCTCCTGCGGGGCGGGTTCGAGGGGCAGACCCTGGAACTGTCCGGGCCCGAGGCGATCAGCTTCGGCGAGGCGGTGAGCACGATGTCCGCGGCGCTGGAACGGGAGATCGCCTTCCAGCCCCTCTCCCGCGGCCGTTACCTGGAGGAGCTACTCGACCAGGGTGTGCCCCACGAGGACGCGCTGGCGCTGATCACCATGTTCGAACTGCTCGGCGCAGGCATCAACACCGAGGTCACCGACGGGGTCGAAAGCGTCCTGGGGCGCGCGCCCCGGGACTTCGAGTCCTATGCCCGGCAGGCCGCCATGGCCTGGCACTGACCGCGACGGGTCCCCTACCGGGTCCTGCGCAGTCCCGCGCACACGCACCGGGCCCCGCCCCACCGGCACGAACGACCGGATGCCTACCCGATGACCGAACGGTGAGAACGGCCTTCCCGCGCCGGACTAGTGTCACCGAGGCACTGTCACGAACAACCCGGCACGACATGCCGGGGCGGCGAGAGGACGGGATTTCGCATGGGAACACTGGACGGCAGGACGGCACTGGTCACCGGTGGGGCGAGGGGCATCGGCCGGGGAATCGCGCTGCGGCTGGCCCGCGACGGCGCCCTGGTCGCGGTGTTCGACCGGGACCCTGCCAAGGAGACGGTCGCGGAGATCGAGGAAGCCGGCGGCCGGGCCTTCGCGATCCAGGGTGAGCTGGGGGTTCCGGGCGACGCCCGGAACCTGTGGTCCGCCTTCGAGGAGCGGATCGGCGAGCACACCGACCGCGAGGGCGTGGACATCCTGGTGAACAACGCCGCGGTGGCCGCGTACGCGCACATCCACGAGGTCAGCGAGGAACTGTACGACCAGGTGTTCGCGGTCAACGCCAAGGCTCCTTTCTTCATCGTCAAGGAAGGCCTGTCACGCCTGCGCGACGGGGGCCGGATCATCAACCTCTCCTCGGGGGTCACCAAGGTGGCCATGCCCGACCTCATCGCCTACTCGGCGGCCAAGGGCTCGATCGACGTGCTGACCCTCACCCTGGCCCAGGAGCTGGGCTCGCGCGGGATCACCGTGAACGCCGTGGCCCCGGGCACCGTGGACACCCCCATCCACCCGTGGATCAAGGACGAGGAGCGGCGGACACTGGCGGCCGGGTACTCGGTGTTCGGACGGCTGGGTCAGCCCGCCGACATCGCCGACGTGGTCGGCTTCCTGGCCTCGGACGACTCCCGTTGGGTGACCGGCCAGGTGATCGACGTCAGTGGCGGGTCCGCCCTGGCCGTCTGAGTGAGACGGTCTCACCAGATCTTCGGGGCGTCGGAACCCCGGACGCCGGGTCCACGGTGCCGGGGTTCCGATGTGCCCGTCCTCCGTGACGGAAAGGCACTCGACCGTGCGTAAAGTTCTGATCGCCAACCGCGGCGAGATCGCCGTGCGCATCGCCCGCGCCTGCCGCGACGCCGGGATCACCAGCGTCGCCGTCTACGCCGAACCCGACCTGCACGCCCTGCACGTCAAGGTCGCCGACCAGGCCCACAGCCTGGGCGGCTCCACCCCGGCCGACTCCTACCTCGACATCGACAAACTCCTGACCATCGCCGCGGAGTCCGGTGCGGACGCCGTGCACCCCGGGTACGGGTTCCTGGCCGAGAACGCCGACTTCGCCCAGGCCGTCATCGACGCCGGGCTCACCTGGATCGGCCCGCCACCAGCGGCGATCACCGCACTCGGCGACAAGGTGCAGGCCCGCCACATCGCGCAGAAGGTCGGCGCCCCCCTGGTCGCGGGCACCCCCGACCCGGTCACCTCCGCCGAGGAGGTCGTGGCCTTCGCCGAGCAGCACGGACTGCCGATCGCGATCAAGGCCGCCTTCGGCGGCGGCGGGCGCGGGCTCAAGGTCGCCCACACCCTGGACCAGGTGCCCGACGCCTACGAGTCGGCGGCACGCGAGGCGGTCACCGCGTTCGGTCGGGGCGAGTGCTTCGTGGAGCGCTACCTGGACAAGCCCCGCCACGTGGAGACCCAGTGCCTGGCCGACTCCCACGGCAACGTCGTGGTGGTCTCCACCCGCGACTGCTCGCTGCAGCGCCGCCACCAGAAACTGGTGGAGGAGGCCCCCGCCCCCTTCCTGTCCGACGATCAGACGCAGCGGCTGTACGCCTCCTCCAAGGCCATCCTCAAGGAGGCGGGCTATGTGGGCGCGGGCACCTGCGAGTTCCTGGTCGGCGTGGACGGCACCATCTCCTTCCTGGAGGTCAACACCCGCCTGCAGGTCGAGCACCCCGTGTCCGAGGAGGTCACCGGGATCGACCTGGTCCGTGAGATGTTCCGCATCGCCGACGGCGAAGCCCTGGGCTACGACGACCCCGCCATCCGCGGACACTCCTTCGAGTTCCGGATCAACGCCGAGGACGCCGGACGCGGCTTCATGCCCGCCCCCGGCACCATCACCTCCTTCACCCTGCCCGGCGGGCCCGGGGTGCGGGTGGACACCGGCTGTGAGGCGGGGTTCACCGTCCCCCAGGCCTTCGACTCGATGGTCGCCAAGCTGATCGTGACCGGCCGCACCCGCACCGAGGCGCTCCAGCGCTCCAAGCGGGCGCTGGCCGAGTTCGAGGTCGGCGGGATGCCCACGGTGATCCCCTTCCACCAGACCGTCGTCGAGGACCCGGCGTTCGCCCCCACCGACCCCGCCCAGCCGTTCGGGGTCTACACCCGGTGGATCGAGACCGAGTTCGACAACCAGATCAAGCCCTGGGCGGGTGAGCCCGGAACCGCCGAGACACCTGAGCGGGAAACCGTGACCGTGGAGGTGGGCGGCAAGCGCATCGACGTGGTCCTGCCCGCCTCCCTGGGCGTGGCGGCGGCCCCCGCTGCCGGGAACAGCGGTGGGAAGAAGAAGCGCGCCGCCCGTAAGAGCGGTGGCGCGGCCTCGGCCAGCGGGGACTCGCTGGTCTCGCCGATGCAGGGCACCGTGGTCAAGGTCGTGGCCGCCGAGGGCCAGACCGTGGCCGAGGGCGAGACGGTCGTGGTGATCGAGGCGATGAAGATGGAGCAGCCGCTGACCGCGCACCGGGCCGGGACCGTGACCGGGTTGAAGGTCGCCCCGGGCGAGACCGTGGGCAACGGCGCCGTGGTCTGCGACATCAAGGACGCCTGAGAGTATCCCCCGCCGCCAGCCCGAACCCGTACACCCGTAACCCGATGAACGGAGAAGCACGTGCCCAGCCCCGATCGCCCCTCCGCGTGGACACGCGGTTTCCATCCGGCCCATGACGGGGCACCGACGCTGGTCTGCTTCCCATACGCGGGCGGCTCGGCGAGTTTCTTCCATCCGCTGTCGGCGGCCCTGTCCCCGCACACGCGCACCCTGGCCCTGCAGTACCCCGGACGCCAGGAGCGCCACAGCGAACCCGGGATCACGGACCTGGACGAACTGGTCTCCCGAATCAGCGCGGAGCTGCTACCGCTGACCGAACCCGGTCGCTCCCCCGTGGTGTTCTTCGGGCACAGCATGGGCGCCCTGCTCGCCTTCGAGGTGGCCGAGCGCCTGGAGCTGGTCTCGGGTACACCGATCGACCACCTGATCCTGTCCGGTCGGCGACCGCCCTCGCGCGCCTACCCGAGGAACCAGTGGCGGCTCACCGATGACCAGCTCCTCGCCGAGGTCGCGGCCCTACACGGCACCACCAGGGCGGCCCTGGACGATCCGGACCTGCGGGCGATGTTCCTGCCCGCACTGCGGGCGGACTACACCGCGCTGGCCGGGCACACGCCGTCCCCGAACGCGGTGGTCGGCTGTCCCCTCACCGTCCTCACCGGTGACCGGGACCCGCTGTTCCCGGTGGAGGACGCCGGGTCCTGGGCCGAGCACACCGGAGCCGGAGCCGAGGTTCACGTCCTGCCCGGCGGGCACTTCTACCTGACCGAACACGCGAACGAGGTCACCCGCCTGATCGCCGATCGCGTCCCCCGGCTACCCGTGCCCTGAACCCTGCCGTGGGCCCCGCCCACCCCTTCGGTCCGCCGTACCGCGTCCGCGGCACGGCGGGCCTCGCCATGCGGCGGACGCGCGCCCTTCGACACCCGCCCCTCAGCCCCCCGCCGCCCAGGATCCGGGGGCGCGGTAGGTGTTGCGGTGCCCGCGGAACCAGCGCGGACGCTCCGGCGCGGGTCCGGTGTCCCCGCCCGTGGTCCGGGCGGCCTGTGCCAGAGCCACGACCAACGCCGCGATCTCCTCGGCGTCCGGGTCGCCACGCACGATCCTGAGCACCGCGCCTACCTCGCTGTTCACCATTTCAGAAACCTTCCTTTCGCAATTTTGAGAGAAACTCAAAAACGATCTGATTCAAGCCCGATTACCGGACGATTATCGAATAGTTGATTTCATGACCGGGGTCACATCCACGGGACTCCGTGCTGCTCCAGCCAAATTCTCACACCACCCCCAAGCGCCCACAAGCCTAGACAAAACAGGGAACAAGAGACCCACCGAACAGCCATCGAGCCTTCGTGAGAAGCACCGAAAAAAGGCACTTACCAAGCCGTGGACGCACTGTAGAACACTCTCCATGGAAGCGGACGTACCGTCGATTCCAGCTGATTTCCCGGCGACCCGGATACGCCCTCAGAGGGCACCGGAGCGCATCAGAGAAAACGGAGAGGTGAACCCATGGCGCCCGAGAGGCCGATCAACACCGAGAAAGCCATCGCGGTCGTCGGTGTGTCCTGCCGCCTGCCGGGGGCCGAGGGTCCCGAGGAGTTCTGGCGGCTGCTGCGCGAGGGCACCAGCGCCGTGGGAACGACACCACCGGAGCGCCGTGGTGACGGAGAGGGCCCGAACCGGGGCGGTTACCTCGACCAGGTCGCCGACTTCGACGCGCGCTTCTTCGGGATCTCCCCGCGTGAGGCCGCGGCGACCGACCCCCAGCAGCGGCTGGTGCTGGAGCTGGCCTGGCAGGCGCTGGAGGACGCCGGGATCGTCCCCGCCACTCTGCGCGACAGCTCCACCTCGGTGTTTGTCGGCAGCCTCCGGGACGACTACACCGGCCTGCTCTACCGGCACGGGACCGAGGCGATCACCCAGCACACCATGACCGGCACCAACCGGGGTGTGATCGCCAACCGGGTCTCCTACCACCTGGGGCTGCACGGGCCGAGCCTGACCGTCGACTCCGCGCAGTCCTCCTCCCTGGTCGCCGTTCACCTGGCCGCCGAGAGCCTGCGGAGCGGGGAGAGCACCACGGCCCTGGCCGCCGGGGTCAACCTGAACCTGCTCCCCGAGAACGGGGTCACCGAACAGCGTTTCGGCGCTCTGTCCCCGGACGGGAACACCTACACCTTCGACGCCCGCGCCAACGGGTTCGTCCCCGGAGAGGGGGCCGGGGTCCTGGTCCTCAAGCCGCTGGCGGCGGCCCTGGCCAACGGTGACCGGGTGCGCGCGGTGATCCTGGGCAGCGCGGTCAATAACGACGGGGCCACCGAGGGACTCACCGTCCCCGGGTCCGAGGCCCAGGAGCGGGTCATCGCCCGGGCCGTCGAGCAGGCCGGGGTCCGCCCGCAGGACGTCCAGTACGTGGAGCTGCACGGCACCGGCACCCCGGTCGGCGACCCGATCGAGGCCGCCGCCCTGGGCGCGGCTCTCGGCTCCTCCCGGGACGGCGGGCACCCGCTGCGCGTGGGTTCGGTCAAGACCAACATCGGCCACCTGGAAGGCGCCGCCGGGATCGCGGGCCTGATCAAGACACTGCTCAGCCTGGAGCACCGCGAGCTGCCGCCGAGCCTGAACTTCGCCTCCGCCAACCCGGCCATCCCGTTGGAGCGGCTGAACCTGGCCGTCCAGACCGAGACCGCCCCGTGGCCCGAACCGGACCGCCCGCTGGTGGCGGGGGTCAGTTCCTTCGGCATGGGCGGAACCAACGCCCACGTGGTGCTCGGCGAGGCCCCCGCACACGCACCCGCTCACACGCCCGCGACCGAACCGGGCCAGGCCGGACCGGGACACGGCGAGCCGGCCGCCCCGTGGGTGCTCTCCGCCAAGAGCCCCGAAGCCCTGCGCGGCCAGGCCGCCCGGCTCCTCGACCACCTGGCCGAGCGCCCGGACGCGGAGCCCGCGGACATCGGCTACTCCCTGGCCACCACCCGCACCTTCTTCCCGCACCGGGCGGTCCTGGACCCCGGGAACCACGAGGCGCTGGCGGCGCTGGCCGCGGGGCGCACCCACCCCGGCACGGCGACCGGGCGGACCGACGAGGGTGGCCTGGCCTACGTGTTCACCGGTCAGGGCGCCCAGCGGCAGGGCATGGGGCAGGAGCTGCACGAGGCCTCCCCCGTGTTCGCCACTGCCTTCGACGAGGTCTGTGCCGCCCTGGACCCCCACCTGGAGCGGCCGCTGCGCGAGGTCATCGCCTCCGGGCAGGGCCTGGCCGAGACCGAGTACACCCAGCCCGCGCTGTTCGCCTTGGAGGTGGCGCTGTTCCGGTGGCTGTCCGCGCGCGGCCTGCGCCCGGACGTCCTGGCCGGTCACTCCATCGGTGAGATCTCCGCCGCGCACGCGGCCGGGGTTCTAGACCTGGCGGACGCCGGCCGGCTGGTGGCCGCGCGCGGCCGCCTGATGCAGGCGCTGCCCCGGGGCGGGGCGATGGTCGCGGTGGAGGCGACCGAGGAGGAGGTGGCACCCCTCCTCGCCCAGTACGAGGAGCAGGTGGGCCTGGCCGCGGTCAACGGCCCGCGCGCCGTGGTGGTCTCGGGTGCGGCCGACGCCGTGGCCGAGATCGAGCAGGAGTGCTCCCGTGCGGGCGCCCGGACCAAGCAGCTGACAGTCAGCCACGCCTTCCACTCCCCGCTCATGGAGCCGATGCTGGCCGACCTGCGGGCGGT
The DNA here is from genome assembly GCF_014201115.1 of Nocardiopsis metallicus. Classification (GTDB taxonomy): domain Bacteria; phylum Actinomycetota; class Actinomycetes; order Streptosporangiales; family Streptosporangiaceae; genus Nocardiopsis; species Nocardiopsis metallicus. The sequence goes on along the minus strand of NZ_JACHDO010000001.1, from coordinate 1,009,297 downwards.
GGCCGCGGAACTCACCTGGCACGAGCCGACCGTCGCCGTGGTGTCATCGGTGACCGGGCGCCGGGTCGGCGCGGGCGAGTGGAGCGATGCGGAGTACTGGGTCGACCAGGTGCGCCGTCCGGTGCGCTTCCTTGAGACCGTGCGCGCCCTGGAGGAGAGCGGTGCACGCACCTTCCTCGAACCGGGACCGGACGGGGTGTGCTCCGCGCTGGTCCGGAACGGGGTCCTCGACCCGGACGCGGTGGCGGCCGTTCCGCTGCTGCGCGCGGGCCGCCCCGAAGTCGCGACCGCGCACACCGCCCTGGCCACCGCCTTCGTGCGGGGCGCGCGGGTGGACTGGTCGGTGCCCTTCACCGGAACCGGCGCGCACCGCGTCAGCCTGCCTGGTTACGCGTTCCAGCGGGAGCGCTACTGGCTGGACGGGACCCGCGAGGCTCCCCGACCGCTGACCACAGAGAAGGCCGCACCCAAGACCCCGGAGCGCGCTTCCAAACCGCTCGCGGCGGAGAGCGCAGAGGGCGCGCCGTGGGCCATCGGACCGGAGAGCGCGCGCCGACGCGCCGTCGCCGATCTCGTACTGCGGCTGACCTCCGAGGTCCTGGCCAGTACCGGGACGACCGGCGTGGACGCGCGGGAGAGCTTCCGCGGCCTGGGCTTCGACTCGCTGATGTCAGTGGAGCTGCGCGACGCCCTGGCCCGGGCCACCGGGCTGCGCCTGGGTGGCGGTCTGCTGTTCGACCACCCGACCCCGCGCGCGCTGACCGACTTCCTTGTCAACGAACTGCTCGGCGGACCCGACGGTTCCGACGCGGCGCGCCCGACCGCCGCCGCGGACGAGCCGATCGCAATCGTCGGGATGGCTTGCCGCTACCCGGGTGCGGCCGCCTCCCCCGAGGACCTGTGGAGACTGGTCCACGAAGGGGTGGACGCGGTCGGTGACTTCCCCCTCGACCGGGGCTGGAACCTGGACGACCTGTCGGTGCGCCGAGGCGGGTTCCTGTACGACGCGGACCGCTTTGACGCGGAGTTCTTCGGGATTTCCCCGCGCGAGGCCGCGGCGATGGACCCGCAGCAGCGGCTGCTGTTGGAGACCGCGTGGGAGGCGGTGGAGAGCGCCCGGGTCGACCCGGGATCCCTGCACGGCAGCCGGACCGGGGTGTTCGTGGGCGGCACCGCCCTGGACTACGGGCCCCGCATGCACGACGGACCCGAGGGCTCCAGGGGGCACCTGCTGACCGGGGGGACGTCCAGCGTGATGTCGGGCCGGATCGCCTACCGGCTCGGTCTGGTGGGCCCGGCGGTCACGGTGGACACAGCCTGTTCCTCCTCCCTGGTCGCCCTGCACCAGGCGGTGCGCTCCCTGCGTCAGGGGGAGACCACGATGGCACTGGCGGGCGGGGTGACGGTGATGTCCACCCCGGGCATGTTCGTCGAGTTCGCCCGCCAGGGCGGACTGGCCGGTGACGGCCGCTGCAAGCCCTTCGCGGCCGCCGCGGACGGCACCGGCTGGTCCGAGGGGGTCGGAGTGCTTCTGCTGGAACGACTCTCCGACGCCGAACGCAACGGCCACCGCGTCCTCGCGGTCGTCCGCGGCTCAGCCATCAACCAGGACGGCGCCTCCAACGGACTCACCGCACCCAACGGCCCCTCCCAGGAGCGAGTCATCCGGGACGCACTGGCCGACGCCGGACTGGCCGCCACGGATATCGATGCCGTGGAGGCACACGGCACCGGCACCCGGCTGGGCGACCCGATCGAAGCTCAAGCGCTGCTCGCCACCTACGGCCAGGACCGGGAACCGGAGCGGCCGCTCTACCTCGGGTCGCTCAAGTCCAACATCGGCCACGCCCAGGCGGCGGCCGGGGTCGGCGGACTCATCAAGATGGTCCAGGCGATGCGCCACGGCACCCTGCCGCGCACCCTGCACGTGGACCAGCCCTCGCCGCACGTGGACTGGGCGGCCGGAGCCGTCGAGCTCCTCACCGAGGAACGCCCCTGGGAACAGGAGGGCGGCCGGCCCCGCCGCGCCGCGGTGTCGTCCTTCGGCATCAGCGGCACCAACGCCCACGTCATCATCGAAGAGCACGGGACCGAGGTGGCCCCGGTGCCGGAGCCTTCCGGAGAGCAGGCCCCGGGACCCTGGCTGCTCTCTGCGCACAGCGACGCCGCTCTACGAGCTCAGGCCGCACGTCTGCGCGAGCATGTGGCCAAGCGCCCCGAGCTGAACCCCACCGATATCGGGTACTCCCTGGCCATCACCCGGGCCGCGTTCGATGAGCGGGCGGTCGTTTTGACGGACTTCAGCACCGGACTCGATGCCCTGGCTGAGGGGCGCGAGACACCCGACCTCGTGCGGGGTACCGCGCTCGCTAACGCTCGGACCGCGTTCCTGTTCACCGGTCAAGGTGCCCAGCGGCTGGGCATGGGCCGCGAACTCTACGAATCCTCACCGGTGTTCGCCCTGGCCTTCGACCAGGTCGTCGCCGCCCTGGACCCGCACCTGGACGCCCCGCTCAAGGACGTCCTCTTCACCGAAGACGCCGAGCTGCTCAACACCACCGCCTACACCCAACCCGCCCTCTTCGCCCTGGAAACGGCGCTATTCCGGCTTCTGGAACACCACGGCCTCGCACCTGACCTGCTGGCCGGGCACTCCATCGGAGAGCTCACCGCCGCCCACGTGTCCGGGGTCCTGAACCTGAACGACGCGGCCACCTTGGTCGCTACTCGGGGCCGTCTCATGCAGGCCGCCCGAAGCGACGGCGCCATGATCGCCATCCAGGCCACCGAAGACGAGATCACCCCGCACCTCGTGCCGGGCCAGGTCTCCATCGCGGCCATCAACGCCCCCAGCTCACTGGTCATCTCCGGCGACACCCAAGCCGCGCAGAAGATCGCTTCCCACTGGGCAGAGCAGGGCCGACGCACCAAACAGCTCACCGTCAGCCACGCCTTCCACTCACCCCACATGGACGAGGCGCTGGAGGAATTCCGCGCTGTCGCCGCGACGCTCACCTTCGCGGCCCCCAACCTCCCGATCATCTCCACCCTGACCGGCGAGCTGGCCACCACCGAGCAGCTGACCTCACCCGGCTACTGGACCGACCAGATCCGCGGCGCCGTCCGCTTCCACCACGCACTCACCACGCTTCAAGAACAGGACGTGACCACCTACCTGGAGCTCGGACCCGACCCCGTCCTGACCACGCTTGTCCGCCAGAGCCTGGGAAGGGACACCACCGCCGTCCCGCTTCTGCGTACCGATGTGCCTGAGACCCGGACCGTCACCGAGGCGCTGGCCCGCGTGTACGTGACCGGGGTCCCGCTGGACACCGCCTCCCTGTACCCCGCAGAGGCCGCCACCGTCTCCCTACCGACCTACGCCTTCCAGCGGGAGCGCCACTGGTTGTCCTCGGCCGGCACCGGTGACCTGCGGGGACTGGGCCTGGACCGCACCGGCCACCCCTTCGTCGGCGGAAGTGTGGAGCTGGTCGACCAGGACGGGACAGTGTTCACCGGCCGTCTCGGCCTGGACTCGCACCCCTGGCTCGCTGACCATCGGGTGGGCGGGGCCGTGCTGCTGCCCGCCACCGCCTTCCTCGAACTGGCCCTGACCGCCGGGCAACGGACGGGATGCGGCCGCGTGGCCGACCTGGTCGTTGCGGCTCCGCTGGTGTTCCCCGAACCCGCGGGCAGTGGCGGGTTCCTGGTCCAGGTCTCCGTGGGCGCCGCTGATGCGGACGGACTGCGCTCGCTCAGCGTGCACGCCCGCCCAGAGGGCGCGGACGGGCCCTGGACCCGCCATGCCACCGGCACGCTCGCCCCGACCGACACGGTCACCGCCGCGGTCGGGGAGGACTCGTGGCCGCCGGACTCCGCCATCCCGGTCGACCTGGCCGACGGTTACGACCGGCTGGCCGGGCTCGGGTTCGAGTACGGTCCGGCGTTCCGCGGCCTGCGGGCACTGTGGCGCGACGGCGACGACCTGTTGGCCGAGGTCGTCCTCCCCGAGGGGCAGGGCGATGACCTCACGCCGCTCTTCCAGCTGCACCCGGCGCTGACCGATGCCGCGCTCCACCCGGTGGTGCTGGAGGGCGCTGCCGAGGACCGGCTGACCCTGCCGTTCACCTGGTCGGACGTGGAGCTGCACGCCACAGGGGCGACGGAGCTGCGGGTCCGGGTCTCCCCCGGCAGTGGCAGGGTCGGTGCGGGCGAGGTCTCGCTCAGCTTCACCGACCCGTCCGGGGCCCCGGTCGCAACGGTGCGCTCCCTGGTTCTGCGGCCGGTCGCACCGGAGCACCTGACCGCCGCCGCCAGCCCACACGGACCCGCCCCGCTGGTCCTCGGCTGGCCGGTGGTTCGCGCTCCGGAGGACGCTGAGCTGGGCTGGAGCCGGATTCCGGTCAGCCCTCTCCCTGAAGCTTTCCCCGAGGGGATCGGTGTTGCCGTCCTCCCGCGTTCCTCTCAGGCAGAGGGGGAGCGGACCACCGAGGAGGCCAGGGCCGTGGCCGGCCGGGTGCTGGAGCTGGTGCAGCACCGCCTCGCCGACGATCAGGACGGTACCGGCCGCCTGGTCTTGGTCACCCGTGGTGCGGTGGGTGTCGAGGACGGCGAGGCGGTCGACCCGACCCACTCCACGGTGTGGGGGCTGCTCCGCTCCGTCCAGGTCGAACACCCCGGTCTGGTGTCGGTGATCGACGTCAAGACTGAGGACGGGGGCGATCTCGCTTCCGCCCCCCTGTTCGCTGCCGCCCTGGCCACCGGCGAGGAGCAGTTGGCGATCCGGGACGGCCGACTGCACATCCCCCGGCTGGAGCGGATGACGGCTGCGGAGGCCACCGCCTCCGAAGCACCGCTGTCCGAAGCACCGCTGTCCGAGGGAACGGTTCTGGTCACCGGTGGCACCAGAGGACTGGGTTCCCTGTTCGCCCGCCACCTGGTCACCGAACACGGCGTACGCCGCCTGCTGCTGGTCAGCCGACGCGGCCCCCAAGCAGGTGGCGCCGAGGAGCTCCGCGCCAAGCTCACCGAACTCGGCGCCACCGTCACCATCTCCGCGTGTGACACCACCGACCGGGACCAGCTCGCGGCCCTGCTCGACGGGCTCCCCGCCGAGCACCCGCTCACCGGGGTCGTGCACACCGCCGGAGTCCTGGACGACACCACCGTGGAGAACCTCACCGGAGACCGGCTGGACGCGGTGCTGCGGCCCAAGGTGGACGCCGCCTGGCACCTGCACGAGCTGACCCGGGGTCTGGACCTGCGCCTGTTCGTCCTGTTCTCCTCCGTGTCTGGGCTCCTGGGCACGGCTGGTCAGGCCAACTACGCGGCCGGGAACACCTTCCTGGACGCCCTCGCCCAGCACCGCCGCGCCCAAGGACTGCCCGCAACCTCCCTGGCCTGGGGTCTGTGGGACGACAGCCACGGCATGGGGGCCGGGCTGAGCCCCAAGGCGGTCGCCCGCTGGGAGCGGATCGGCATCGCCCCGTTGAACCCGGAGCAGGGGCTGGCCCTGTTCGACCAGGCCCTCGCCCTCGGCCGTCCGCTCGCCGTCCCCGCCCGGTTGATTGCGGCGGCTCCGCTTCCGGCCGACGAGGTGCGCCCGGTGCTGCGCGGGCTGCTGCGGACCTCGCCGCGCCGGGCCGCCAGCTCGGGCTCGGATGCGGGCGGCAGGGAACAGGGTTCCGCCTGGCTGCGGAGCATCGCCGACCTGGCCGTGGAGGAGCGCGAGGCCGCCGTCCTGGAGTTCGTGCGAACGACCGTCGCCTCGGTGCTGGGGCACTCGGGAACCGGCGCGATCTCCGCCGAGCGGGCCTTTGGCGACCTCGGTTTCGACTCGCTGTCCGGGGTGGAGCTGCGCAACCGGCTCGCTGAGACCACCGGGGTCCGGCTGTCCCCCACCACCGTCTTCGACCACCCGACCCCGCGTGCCCTGGCGGCGCACTTGACCGGTGAGGTGGCCCGGCGCGCGGGCGGTGCGACGGCCGCGAAGGCCGGGGCGTCGCGGATACGGGCGCGGGTGGCCGCCGACACGGACGAGCCGATCGCGATCGTCGGGATGGCCTGCCGCTACCCCGGCGGGGTCGCCTCCCCCGAAGCCCTGTGGACACTGGTCCACGAAGGGGTCGACGCCGTCAGCGGCTTCCCCACCAACCGCGGCTGGGACCTGGAAGCCCTCTACGACCCGGACCCCGACCGGATCGGCACGTCCTACACCCGGCACGGCGGCTTCCTACACGAAGCCGACCAGTTCGACCCGGCCTTCTTCGGACTCTCCCCGCGCGAAGCCACCGCGATGGACCCCCAGCAACGGCTCCTCCTGGAAACCGCCTGGGAAACCTTCGAAAACGCCGAACTCGACCCCGCCGCCCTACGCGGAACCGACACCGGCGTCTTCACCGGCGTGATGTATGACGACTACGCTTCCCGGCTGCCCCGGGTTCCGGAGGACTTCGAGGGGTTCCTGCTCGCGGGCAACCTGTCGAGCGTCGTGTCCGGGCGGTTGTCCTACACCTACGGTCTGGAGGGCCCCGCGGTCACGGTGGACACGGCCTGTTCCTCCTCCCTGGTCGCCCTGCACCAGGCGGCGTCCGCGCTGCGCCGGGGCGAGTGCGGCCTGGCGCTGGCCGGTGGTGTGACGGTGATGTCCAGCCCGAACACCTTCGTGGAGTTCTCGCGGCAGCGGGGGCTGTCGGCGGACGGCCGGTGCAAGTCGTTCGCGGCCGACGCCGACGGCACCGGCTGGTCCGAGGGTGTGGGCCTTCTTCTGCTGGAAAAGCTCTCCGACGCCGAACGCAACGGCCACCGCGTCCTCGCGGTCGTCCGCGGCTCGGCCATCAACCAGGATGGCGCCTCCAACGGGCTGACCGCTCCCAACGGTCCCTCTCAGGAGCGGGTCATCCGGCAGGCTCTCGCCGACGCCGGACTGACCGCCACGGATATCGATGCCGTGGAGGCACACGGCACCGGCACCCGGCTGGGCGACCCCATCGAGGCCCAAGCACTGCTCGCCACCTACGGCCAGGACCGCCCCGAGGACCGGCCGCTCTACCTGGGTTCGCTCAAGTCCAATATCGGACACGCGCAGGCGGCGGCCGGGGTCGGCGGGATCATCAAGATGGTCCAGGCCATGCGGCACGGCGCTCTGCCGCGCACCCTGCACGCGGAGCAGCCCTCGCCGCACGTGGACTGGGAAGCGGGAGCGGTCGAGCTCCTCACCGAGGAACGCCCCTGGGAGCAGGAGAGTGAGCGTCCCCGCCGCGCCGCTGTGTCGTCCTTCGGCATCAGTGGCACCAACGCCCACGTCATCATCGAGGAACCGGAACACTCTGGCCGGGAGACCCCCGCCGACAGTCCCGAAGCCCTCAGCGCGCAAGCGGCACCGGTAACAGCGCTGCCGTGGGTGCTTTCAGCCAAGACCCCCGAAGCCCTGCGGGGCCAGGCCGCCCGGCTACGCGAACACGTGGCCGCGCACCCCGAGCTGGACCCGGCGGACGTCGGCCACTCCCTCGCCACCACCCGAGCCGACCTCGACCACCGTGCCGCCGTGATCGGCAAGGATCGCGCGGAACTCCTCGGTGCTCTCGACGCCTTCATCGAAGGTGCTGACGGGAACGTGGTCACCGGTTCCCCCGCCGGAGGCAAGACCGCGTTCCTGTTCACCGGTCAAGGTGCCCAGCGGCTGGGCATGGGCCGCGAACTCTACGAATCCTCACCGGTGTTCGCCCTGGCCTTCGACCAGGTCGTCGCCGCCCTGGACCCGCACCTGGACGCCCCGCTCAAGGACGTCCTCTTCACCGAAGACGCCGAGCTGCTCAACACCACCGCCTACACCCAACCCGCCCTCTTCGCCCTGGAAACGGCGCTATTCCGGCTTCTGGAACACCACGGCCTCGCACCTGACCTGCTGGCCGGGCACTCCATCGGAGAGCTCACCGCCGCCCACGTGTCCGGGGTCCTGAACCTGAACGACGCGGCCACCTTGGTCGCTACTCGGGGCCGTCTCATGCAGGCCGCCCGAAGCGACGGCGCCATGATCGCCATCCAGGCCACCGAAGACGAGATCACCCCGCACCTCGTGCCGGGCCAGGTCTCCATCGCGGCCATCAACGCCCCCAGCTCACTGGTCATCTCCGGCGACACCCAAGCCGCGCAGAAGATCGCTTCCCACTGGGCAGAGCAGGGCCGACGCACCAAACAGCTCACCGTCAGCCACGCCTTCCACTCACCCCACATGGACGAGGCGCTGGAGGAATTCCGCGCTGTCGCCGCGACGCTCACCTTCGCGGCCCCCAACCTCCCGATCATCTCCACCCTGACCGGCGAGCTGGCCACCACCGAGCAGCTGACCTCACCCGGCTACTGGACCGACCAGATCCGCGGCGCCGTCCGCTTCCACCACGCACTCACCACGCTTCAAGAACAGGACGCCACCACCTACCTGGAGCTCGGACCCGACCCCGTCCTGACCGCACTCACCCAGCAGACCCTGGACGAGTCACCGGTCACCGCGCTCCCACTCCTGCGCACCGGCGTTCCCGAACCGCACACCTTCGCCACCGCCCTGGCCACCCTGCACATCAACGGCGCCAACCCGGACTGGGACACCGTCTTCCCCGAAGCCACCACCGTCCCCCTGCCCACCTACGCCTTCCAGCACGACCGCCACTGGCTGGAGCTCGGGCGCAGCGCTCCCACCGACGCGACCAGCCTCGGCCTTCAGGGCACCGGGCACCCGCTCACCGGGGCCGTGCTCACCCTCGCCGACCGGAACGAGACCGTCCTCACCGGACGCCTGTCCGCAGCCACACACCCCTGGCTCACCGACCACCGGGTGGCCGGAACCGTGTTGGTCCCGGGCACCGCACTGGTCGAACTGGCCGTGCAGGCCGCCGATCGGGTCGGTTACGGGCTCGTGGAGGAACTGACGTTGTCCGCTCCGCTCGTGCTGCCCGAGCAGGGTTCCGTCGACCTCCAGGTGGTCGTCACCGAAGCCGACGCGAACGACCGCCGGGCCGTCACCGTGTACTCCAGAGCGGAGAGCACGGTGGGCGCGAACGGTACGGACGATGCGGACAGCGGGTGGACCAGCCACGCGGTGGGGGCTCTCACCGTGTCCGCACCGCCCGCCGCCACCGGTGACCTGGTGGTGTGGCCGCCTGCCGGGGCCGCGGAGGTCGATCTGACCGGCGCGTACGAGCGCCTCACCGCCCACGGCTACGAGTACGGTCCCGTGTTTCAGGGCCTGCACCGCGCCTGGCGGGACGGCGGCACCCTCTACGCCGAGATCCGGACCGACGAGGCGGCGACCGCGGCGGACTTCGCGGTGGATCCGGCCCTGCTGGACGCCGCCCTGCACGTCCTCCTGCCGGGGGTCGTGGACGAGGACCGGCCGCCGGTACTGCCGTTCTCCTGGTCGGATGTGCGCGTTCACAACACCGGAGCGAGCGTGCTCCGAGTCCGACTGGAGCCGGTCGGCAGCGGCTCCTACGCGCTGACCGTCGTCGACGGTACCGGCGGCCCGGTGGCCTCCATCGGTTCGCTGGACCTGCGCCCCTTCAGCACCGATTCCCTGCGGCAGGGCACCGACCCGGCTCTGGGGCTTCTCACCGAGGTCACCTGGACCCCGTTCTCCGAGACCGCTGCGGTCGCCGATCCTGTCCCCACCGGTCCGGTCGTGGCGGGCACCGAGGACCTGGCAGCTCTCGCGGACTCGGAGGGCCCCGTGCCGCCCGTGGTGGTGCTGTCACCGCCCACCGCGGGATCGGCCGGGGACCGCTCCGTGGCCGAGCGGGCCCGGGAGACCACCCACCAGGTCCTCTCGGCCGTGCAGGCCTGGTTAGCTGCGGAGCGGTTCGCCGAGTCCCGCCTGGTCCTGCACACCCGGGGCGCGGTCGCCGTCCATGAGAAGGAGGACACCGACCCCGCACAGGCCACCGTCTGGGGGCTGGTGCGTTCGGCCCAGACCGAGAACCCCGGCCGCCTCGTGCTCGTAGACACCGGCGCCGACGCCAACGCCAACGGCGCTGAACCGCAGCCGGACGCCCTCGCCGCCCTACTCGCCTCCGGCGAACCCCAGGCGGCCCTGCGCGACGGTCAGATCCTGCTCCCCCGACTGGCCCGGAGCACCGCCCCCGCGCCCGAGTCCGAACCGGGGCAGCCGGTCGACCTGTCCCAGGGCACCGTCCTGGTCACCGGCGGCACCGGAACCCTGGGCCGGATCGCCGCCCGACACCTGGTCTCCGAGCACGGCGTCCAGCACCTGCTCCTGGTCAGCCGACGCGGACCCAACGCCCCCGGCACCCAGGACCTGCACACCGAACTCAGCGACCTCGGCGCCACCGTCACCATCACCGCCACCGACACCACCGACCGCGACCAACTCGCCGACCTCCTCGACACCATCCCCGCCGCACACCCCCTCACCGGGATCGTGCACACGGCGGGAACCGTGGACAACGGGCTGCTCACCGGGATGTCCGCAGAGCGGCTCCACTCCGTGCTGCACCCCAAAGCGGACACCGCCTGGCACCTGCACGAGCTCACCCGCAACCACGACCTCGCCGCCTTCGTGCTCTTCTCCTCGTTCACGGCGACCCTGGGCGGGCCCGGGCAGGGCAACCTCGCCGCCGCGAACGCCTTCCTCGACGGCCTGGCCGCACACCGCACCGCCCAGGGCCTGCCCGCCACCTCCGTCGCCTGGGGGCTGTGGCGCGACACCGGGATCAGCGCAGGACTCGGCGATGCCGAGCTGCGCCGCTACGGCCGCGACGGACTCCGGCCGCTCACCCCGCAGGAGGGGACCAGCGCCCTGGACCAAGCCCTGAGCACCGCGGCCCCGTTCCTGCTGGCCGCGCCGCTCTCCGGTGCGAGCACCCACCCCCTCATCGCAGGTTCGGCGGCCCCCGACGGCACCATCGGCACCGAGGACACGGACAGCGCCCACGGCTCCGGGCAGGCGCACACCGAAGCCGGGTCCGGTCCGTCCCTGCCCGGTCGGGTGGCCGCCGCCGACCCCGCTGACCGCCCCGCCCTGGTCCTCGACGCACTCCTGACCCGCATCGCGGCGGTCCTGGGCCACCCGAGCACCACCTCCATCGACCCCGAACAGCCCTTCCAGGAACTCGGCTTCGACTCGCTCACCGCCGTGGACCTGCGCAACAGGCTGAGCGAGATGGTCGGGGAACGCCTGCCCGCCACGGTCGTCTTCGACCACCCCACCCCCGCCGCCCTGGCCGCGCACCTGCTGGAGGGATTGGCACCGGACGGGGCCGGCCAGGCGTTGGGCAGCCTCGACCAATTGGAGACCGCTCTGGCCGACCTCCCCGAGGACGAGGAGGAGCGCCGCCAGATCTCCTCGCGGCTGCGCGTCCTGCTGTCCCGGCTGGCACCGGCCGCGCCGGAGCAGGAGGCGGAGGACGACACCAGCAGGATCGACCAGGCCTCGGCCTCGGAAATCTTCGACCTCATCGACAACGAACTCGGCCGGTCCGGCGCCTAGGCACGGAACCGCTTTCGTACACCGATGGCCACAAGGGAGACAAGGACAGCCAGATGGCCGATGAAACCAAGTTGATGGACTACCTGAAGTGGGTCACCGCCGACCTGAAGAAGGCGCGGGCCCGCATCACGGAGCTGGAATCGGCCACCGCCGAGCCGGTGGCGATCGTGGGTATGGCCTGCCGCTACCCCGGCGGGATCAGCTCCCCCGACGACCTGTGGGAGATGGTTCGCGAGGGCCGGGACGGGATCACCGTGTTCCCCGACGACCGCGGCTGGGACGTGGACGCGCTCTACGACCCCGAACCGGGCCGTCCCGGGCGCACCTACACCCGTGAGGGCGGGTTCGTCGCCGACGCCACCCGCTTCGACGCCGCCTTCTTCGGGATCTCGCCCCGTGAGGCGCGGTCGATGGACCCGCAGCAGCGGCTGCTGCTGGAAACCGCCTGGGAGGCGTTCGAGCACACCGGGATCGCGCCGACCTCGCTCAAGGGCAGTCGGACCGGCGTTTTCGTCGGTGCGGTGGAGGAGAGTTACCTCGGCCTGAACGCCCCGGAGGAGTTCGAGGGCTACCTGATGACCAGTCGCCTGGGCAGTGTCGCCTCGGGCCGGGTCTCCTACACCTTCGGCTTGGAGGGCCCGGCGGTCACCATCGATACCGCCTGCTCCTCCTCCCTGGTAGCGGTGCACCTGGCCTTGGAGTCGCTGCGCCGGGGTGAGAGCACGCTGGCGCTGGCGGGCGGGGTGACGGTTAACGGCGACCCGGGCGGTTTCGTGGACTTCTCGCAGCAGCGCGGGCTGGCCCCCGACGGCCGGTGCAAGTCGTTCGCGGCCGCCGCTGACGGCACCGGCTGGTCCGAGGGGGTCGGGCTGCTGGTCCTGGAGAAACTCTCCGACGCCCGCCGCAACGGGCACACCGTGCTCGGCCTGGTCAAGGGTTCGGCGATCAACCAGGACGGCGCTTCCAACGGACTCACCGCACCCAACGGCCCCTCCCAGGAGCGGGTCATCCGGGACGCGCTGGCCGACGCCGGACTGACCGCCGCTGACGTGGACGCGGTGGAGGCACACGGCACCGGCACCCGACTGGGCGACCCGATCGAGGCCCAAGCACTGCTCGCCACCTACGGCCAGAACCGGCCCGCGGACCGGCCGCTCTACCTCGGGTCGTTCAAGTCCAATATCGGCCACAGCGTCGCGGCGGCCGGGGTCGGCGGGATCATCAAGATGGTCCAGGCGATGCGCCACGGGACTCTGCCGCGCACGCTGCACGCGGATCAGCCCTCGCCGCACGTGGACTGGGAGGCCGGAGCGGTCGAACTCCTCACCCAGGCCCGGCAATGGCCCGAGCGTGACGCGCCTCGGCGCGCGGGGGTCTCCTCGTTCGGGGTGAGCGGGACCAACGCGCACGTCATCGTGGAGCAGGCCCCGGAGCCGGAACCCGTGGCGGATCGGAGCTCCGTGGAGACCTCAACAGGGAGCTCCGCGGTTCCGTGGGTGCTCTCCGCCAAGAGCCCCGAAGCCCTGCGCGCCCAGGCCGCCCGGCTGCGCGAACACGTCACCGAGCGCCCCGAGCTGGATCCGGTCGACGTCGGGTACTCCCTCGCCACCACCCGCGCCGACCTCGACCACCGCGCCGCCGTCATCGGCGGCGACCGCGCGTCGCTGTTGGACTCCCTCACCGCACTGGCGGAGTCGGAGGAGGTCACCGCCCCGGCCCTCACCGAGCCCGCACGGTCCGGCCGGACCGCGTTCCTGTTCACCGGTCAGGGCGCTCAGCGTTTGGGGATGGGGCGTGAGCTCTACGAGAGCTCGCCGGTGTTCGCCCTGGCCTTCGACCAGGTGGTCGCCGCCCTGGACCCGCATTTGGACGCGCCGCTCAAGGACGTCCTCTTCGGCGAAGACGCCGCGCTGCTCAACACCACCGCCTACACCCAGCCCGCCCTCTTCGCCCTGGAGACCGCGCTCTTCCGGCTCTACTCCTCGTGGGGGGTCGTGCCCGACTACCTGGCGGGGCACTCCATCGGCGAGCTCACCGCCGCCCACGTGTCCGGGGTCCTGAACCTGAACGACGCGGCCACCTTGGTCGCTACTCGGGGCCGTCTCATGCAGGCCGCCCGAAGCGACGGCGCCATGATCGCCATCCAGGCCACCGAAGAGGAGATCACCCCGCACCTCGTGCCGGGCCAGGTCTCCATCGCGGCCATCAACGCCCCCAACTCACTGGTCATCTCCGGCGACGCAGACGAAGCCCGGACGATCGCCGCACACTGGGCCGAGCAAGGCCGACGCACCAAACAGCTCACCGTCAGCCACGCCTTCCACTCACCCCACATGGACGAGGTGCTCGACGAGTTCCGCACCATCGCCGCCAAAACCGACTTCCACCCGCCCCGCATCCCGATCATCTCCACCCTGACCGGAGAGCTCGCCACCACCGAACAACTCACCTCCCCCGACTACTGGACCGACCAAATCCGCGGCGCCGTCCGCTTCCACCACGCACTCACCACGCTTCAAGAACAGGACGCCACCACCTACCTCGAACTCGGACCCGCCCCCGTCCTCACCGCACTCACCCAGCAGAGTCTGGAAGGCCGGGTTCTGGCCACCGCGGCTCTGAACGCCGACGCCCACGAGGCGACGACCGCCCTCACCGCGCTGACCCGACTGCACCTGAGCGGCCGGAACGTGGCCTGGGACGCCGTCTTCTCCGACGCCGCCACCGTCCCGCTGCCCACCTACGCCTTCCAGCGCCAGCGCCACTGGCTGGACGCCTCCCACGTGCGTGCCGACGCCGCCGACCTCGGGGTGACCGACACCGGACACCCGCTGCTGCGGGCCGAACTCACCCCGCCCAACGGGGAGCAGACCCTGTTCACCGGCAGGCTCTCCCGCCGCACCCACCCCTGGCTCACCACCACCGCCACAAACCCCGTGATCTCCACCGCCGCGCTGGTCGAACTGGCCGTGTACGCCGGGGACCGGCTGGGCTGCACCCGCCTGGACGAACTGCGCGTGCACACCCCGGTGGTCCTGCCCGAAGACGCCGCGCTCCTGGTCAACGTGGCAGTCGGCCCAGAGCGGGATGGCGAGCGCGCCCTCACCGTGCACACCCGCACCGATGCCGTCGGCACGCCCTGGCAGGCCAACGCCGACGGTCGGCTCAGCTCCGGGGCCCCCGCGGCCGCGTCCGATCTCGCCGACCTGTCCGTCTGGCCGCCCACCGGGGCCGAGGCCGTCACCGACCAGCCCCTACCGGCCGGGGTCGCCGGTCTGTGGCGGCTGGATGAGGAAGTCTTCGCGGAGGTCGCGCCCAGCCCGGAGGGGCTGCCCGAATCCGCCGGGTTCGGTCTGCACCCGCTCCTGTGGGAGGCGGCTCTGAGCCCGCTGGGCTCGCGCCCGGACGCCGCCACCCGCTGGCAGGGGCTGCGCCTGCACGCCACCGGCGCCACCGCCCTGCGGGTGCGCCTTTCCCCGGACGGGACCGGTGGCCACCGGGTGCTGTTGGCCGACCGCAGTGGGCTGCCCGTCGCCACCGCCACGGTCACCCTGGACCAGCCGGCCTCCGACGGTCTGCGCGCACGCCACGCCCATGAGGCCCTCTTCCGGGTTGATTGGGTCCCCACCCGCTTGGCAGCGGCCCCCAAAACCTTCCGCTGGATGCAGCTGGACCCCTCGGGTTCGGTGGCCGAGGTCGCCGAGGCAGCGGCGCCCCCGGACGCCGTACTGGTGCGCTTCGACTCGGCCGCACCGTTGCGAGAGACCCTGGGTTCGGCCCTGCGCCTGGTCCAGGCATGGCTGGCGGAGGAGCGGCTCACCGACGTGCCCCTGGTCGTGGCCACTCGAGGCGCGGTCCCCCGCGGAGCCGAGATCTCCCCCGAGGCCACGGCGCTCTGGGGGATGCTGCGCTCGGCCCAGTCCGAGGCACCCGACCGGATCGTCCTGGTCGACACGGACCTCGACGACGGGCTCACTGATCTGTTGACCGCCCTGCTCACCTCCGGTGAACCGCAGGCAGCTGTGCGAGCCGGACAGGTCCTCCTCCCCCGCCTGGAACGCCTGCCTGAAGCCCCCTCCACGCCCGCTCCGGTGTGGAGTTCCTCGGGCACCGTCCTGATCACCGGCGGCACCGGTGCTCTGGGCGCCCGGTTCGCCCGTCACCTGGTCACCGAACACAACGTCCACCATCTCCTCCTGGTCAGCCGACGCGGCCCCGACGCACCCGGCGCCCAGGACCTGCACACCGAGCTCAGCGACCTCGGTGCGACCGTCACCATCACCGCCACCGACACCACCGACCGCGACCAACTCGCCGACCTCCTCGACACCATCCCCGCCGAGCACCCCCTCACCGGGATCGTGCACACGGCCGGGGTCCTGGACGACGGCATGGTCACCGCGATGGACAGCGACCGGATCGACCGGGTCCTGGCGCCCAAGGTGGACGCCGCCCGGCACCTGCACGAGCTCACCCAGGGCCTGGACCTGAGCGCGTTCGTGCTGTTCTCCTCGGTCGCCGCGACCATCGGCGGCCCCGGGCAGTCCAACTACGCCGCCGCCAACGCCTACCTCGACGGTCTGGCCGCACACCGCCGTTCCCTGGGGCTGCCCGCCACCGCCATCGCCTGGGGCCTGTGGCGCGACACCGGACTGGGCGGTCACCTGGAGGAAGCCGACCTCCAGCGCATCGCCCGTTCCGGTCTGCTCCCGGTCCCCGCCACGCTCGGCACCGCGCTGTTCGACCGGGCCGTGGCCTCGGGCGAGCCGACCGTCTTCGCCACCCCGCTGGATCTCGCGGCGCCCCGGGACTCAGGCCAGGTCCATCCGCTGCTGCGCGGCTTGGTCTCCGTCCCCGTCCGGCGCGCCGCCGACAACTCGGGGCAGGGGTCGGAGCCCCTGCCCGACCGGTTGGCGGGGCTGGCACCGGACGAACGCCACCGGGCCGTACTGGATCTGGTCCGGGAGCGCACCGCCGAGGTTCTGGGCCACTCCGGAACCGGCGGGGTCGGACCCGACCTGGAGTTCTCCGGGCTGGGCTTCGACTCACTCACCTCGGTAGAACTGCGCAACCGGCTGGCCGCGGCCACCGGGTTGCGGCTCCCGCCGACCCTGGTCTTCGAGCACCCCACCCCCGAGGCGCTCGCCGACCACCTGTTGGCGGCGCTCACCTCCGAACCCGACACCGGCGCCGAGTCCGACCGCCAGGCCGCCGGCGCCGCGATCGACTTCGCCGCGGAGGTGGCCCTGGCGGACGACATCCAACCGGCACAGGAGGTCGTGCGGGCCGTGACCGCCCCCGAGGAGGTGCTGTTGACCGGGGCCACCGGTTTCCTGGGCGCCTTCCTGCTGCGCGACCTGATGCGCAGCACTCGGGCGACCGTGCACTGCCTTGTGCGTGCTCACACGCCCGAGTCGGGGCTGGCCCGGCTGCGCGAGAACCTCGAGTGGTACCGGGTGTGGGACGAGGTGGACCCCGAGCGGCTGCACGTGGTCACCGGTGACCTGTCCGCCCCCGCGCTGGGGCTGTCCCCCGAGGGGTTCGACTCCCTTGCCAAATCCGTGGACGCCGTCTACCACGCCGGGGCCACGGTCAACTGGCTGCGCCCCTACTCGGCGCTGCGGGACGCCAACGTGACCGGTACCGAGGAGGTACTTCGCCTAGCCGCGCGGCACCGCAGCGTCCCGGTCCACCACATGTCCACCACCGGAGTGTTCGCCGGGCCCGCCCCCGACAGCGGTGCCCTGACCGAGGACGGACCGACCGGACCCGCCCAGGACCTGCCCAGCGGCTACCTCCAGAGCAAGTGGGTGGCCGAGCAGGTGGTCGAGCTGGCACGCGGGCGCGGACTGCCCGTGTCGGTGTACCGCATCGACGTCATCTGCGGCGACCAGCGGACCGGTGCCTGCCAGACCCAGGACTTCGTGTGGCTGGCCCTCAAAGGCCTGGTCCAGTCCGGGGCGGTCCCCGAAGGGTTGGGCGGGACCGTCCACCCGGTCCCGGTCGACCACGTCAGCGCCTCCGTGTGCGCGCTCTCGCTGGGCGAGGAGAACGCGGGCCGTACCTTCCACTTCCACAACACCGACCACTTCGACTTCGGCGATCTGGCCGACCACCTCAGGGAGCTCGGCCACCGGCTGGACACCCTGCCCTGGGAGCGGTGGAGCGCGCGGGTACGCGCGGACCGGGACAACGCCGTGCTGCCGCTGTTCGACGCCTTCGAGCTCGTGGTGGCCGACAGCGACAGCTTCTACCCCCGGATCGACACCGCCGCGACGGAGCGGGCCCTGGCCGGGCTCGGCCTGCGCACACCGTCCCTGACCAAGGAGCTGTTCACCACCTACGTGCGCTTCTTCCGCGAGGTGGGCTACCTGCCCCTGCCGGATGCCCAGCGCGGCGCCGAGCACACCACTCGTCCGACCACCAGCGACTGAAGGCGGAGCCATGACCATCACCGAGGGAACCCCGACCGACACCGCGTCGGGCCGTCTGGCCGAACTACGTGAAATCCGTGAGCGCACCCGGCAGGGCCCCGACCCGGCGGCCACCGAGCGCCAGCTGGCCAAGGGCAAGCTGACGGTGCGCCAACGCATCGACCTGCTCATGGACCAGGGGTCGTTCCAGGAGATCGAGCAGCTGCGCCGCCACCGAGCCTCCGGGTTCGGTCTGGAGGACCGCAGACCCCACACCGACGGTGTCGTCACCGGTTGGGGCACCGTGCACGGGCGGACCGTGTTCGTCTACGCGCACGACTTCCGCATCTTCGGCGGTGCGCTGGGTGAGGCGCACGCCGCCAAGATCCACAAGGTCATGGACTTGGCCGAGCAGGCCGGTGCGCCCATCGTCTCCCTGAACGACGGGGCCGGGGCCCGCATCCAGGAGGGCGTTTCGGCGCTGGCCGGATACGGCGGCATCTTCCAGCGCAACACCCGCGCCTCGGGGGTCATCCCGCAGATCAGCGTGATGCTCGGCCCGTGCGCAGGCGGCGCCGCCTACTCCCCCGCGCTCACCGACTTCGTGTTCATGGTGCGTGAGACCTCCCAGATGTTCGTCACCGGCCCCGATGTGGTGGCAGCCGTCACCGGGGAGCAGATCTCCCAGAACGGGCTGGGCGGCGCCGACGTACACGCCCAGCAGTCCGGGGTGGCCACCCTGGCCTACGACGACGAGGAGTCGTGCCTGGAGGACGTGCGCTACCTGCTGTCCCTGCTGCCCGCCAACAACCGGGAGGCCCCGCCGGTGGAGCCGACCGCGGACCCGGTGGACCGGCGCACCGACCGGTTGTTGGAGATGGTACCCGTCGAACCCAACCAGCCCTATGACATGGGTGAGGTTCTGGCGGAGATCGTCGACGACGGCGAGTACTTCGAGGTCCAGCCGGCCTGGGCAGGCAACGTCCTGTGCGCCCTGACCCGCCTGGACGGGCACGTGGTGGGCGTAGTCGCCAACCAGCCCAAGGTCATGGCCGGGGTACTGGACATCCACGCCAGTGAGAAGGCGGCCCGGTTCGTACAGTTCTGCGACGCCTTCAACATCCCCGTGCTGACACTGGTCGACGTCCCCGGATTCCTGCCCGGTGTCCAGCAGGAGCACGGCGGCATCATCCGGCACGGGGCCAAACTCCTGTACGCCTACTGCAACGCGACCGTCCCACGGATCTCGCTCACCCTGCGCAAGGCCTACGGTGGCGCCTACATCGTGATGGACTCCCAGTCCATCGGGGCCGATCTCACCTATGCCTGGCCCACCAACGAGATCGCCGTCATGGGCGCGGAGGGCGCGGCCAACGTCATCTTCCGCAAACAGATCGCGGCATCCCAGGCTCCGGAGGAGACCCGGTCACAGATGGTCAAGAAGTACCGGTCGGAGCTGATGCACCCCTACTACGCGGTCGAGCGCGGCCTGGTGGACGACGTCATCGACCCGGGTGAGACGCGATCCCTGCTGGCCGGGGCCCTGGCGATGCTGCGCACCAAGCACGCCGACCTGCCCTCACGCAAGCACGGCAACCCTCCGGCCTGACCCGCGGGACGTGCACCGCAACCGGAACCGAAGCCGTCCGCAACCCTCGCGGCCCAGGCTGGTGGGGCAGCGTGATCGAACGCCACCGTGACACCTACGACGAGGGAGCACCCATGCACGCACTGGTCCACGACCCGGACGCACCACAGGGCCTGCGGATCGCCGAAGTGGGCGAGCCGCGTCCCGGCCCCGCCCAGGCCCTGGTGCGGGTGTCGGCGGTGTCGTTGAACTTCGGTGAGATCGCCTTCCAGGCCGGGGTGCCGGGGGCCGTGGTCGGCTTCGACGCGGCGGGGGTCGTGGAGCGGTCCGCCGCCGACGGCTCCGGGCCCGCCGAAGGCACCCGTGTGGCCACCTTCGGTTGGTCGCAGGGTTGGGCCGAGCTGCGCGCGGTGGACACCGAGGACATCGCCGTGGTCCCCGACTCCGTGGACCTGGGTGAGGCGAGCACCCTGCCGGTTGCCGGGGTCACCGCCCTCCAGGCGCTGCGCAGGCTGGGTTCGGTGATCGGCCGCAGGGTGCTGGTCACCGGAGCCTCCGGAGGCGTTGGCCGCTACGCGGTGCAGTTGGCAGCTCTGGCCGGGGCGGAGGTCGTCGCCTCGGTTGGCGGACCGCACCGGGCCGAAGGGCTGCGGGAACTGGGCGCCGCCGAGATCGTCTTCGGCCCCGAGAAGCTGTCCGCGCCGGTCCACGGCGTTCTGGACAACGTGGGCGGTGCCCAGCTGGCCCAGGCCTTCGGCCACCTGGAGGCGGGCGGGATCCTGATAGCGATCGGCATGGCCGCCAAGGAGCACACGCTCATCGACTTCGAGACAGAGCGCTCGCGCGGCCCGCTCAAGCGTATCGAGCCCTTCATCGTCGACACGCCCTTCGGCCCCGACCTGGACTACCTGCTGCGGCTGGTGGAGTCGGACCGGCTGGCGCCCCAGGTCGGTTGGCGCGGTTCCTGGGAGAAGGCCGCTGAGGCGGCCGAGGCCCTCCTGGGGCGCCGTGTGCGCGGCAAGGCGGTCCTGGACCTCAGCGGCTGACCCGGTCCCGGGCGGCCTCCAACACCAGGTCGCCCGGGTCGGCCCGCTCCCCGCGCCCGAACTCCGCCTCGTAGCGCTCGCCCAGCAGCTCACGGCAGCGCACGGAGATTCTGTCCACGTCGGCGCTCTCGGTCTCGGGCAGGGGCGCACCGACCGAGGCCCGCAGTGCGGTGGCCGCGCCCAACAGTCGGGCGGCCCGCTCCACCTGGCCGTACAGGGCACAGGCCCCGGCGGTCCCTTCCAGGGCCAGGGCGAGCGCCCGCGGATCCCCGGTCTCCCGAGCGGCCTCCACGCCCCGCAGGTGGGTGTCCAGCGCGGTCTCGGCGTCCCCGCGCAGTTCGGCCGCGAAACCGAGTTCGGTGGTGCCGAAGGCGACCCCCGGCAGGTCGCCGGCGCTTCGGCACCAGGGCAGCAGCCGGTTCCACCACCGTTCGGCCTCGGCCAGGCGGCCCTGGCGGCGCGCCCCGATGGCCAGGCCGAACTCGGCGAACGCCTCCCCTTGGCGGTCGAAGCGCTCCGCGGCCAGCCGGGCCGCCCTGCCGTGCAGGTCGTCGGCGCGTCCGTGGTCACCGGTGAGCAGGGCGATCCGGCCCAGCCCGGACAGGCGCCCCACCACCTCGGGGGCCAGGGACAGCCGTTCGGCCATGCCCAGGCCGTCCCGATGCAGGGCGGTGGCACGGTCGTAGTCCCCGGTGATCTCGGCCAGGTAGGCCATCCCGGCTGCAGCGCGCAGCTGCCCCCACTGGTCTCCGACCCGGTCGAACAGGGCCATGGCCTCCTCCGCGTCACGGCGCACGGCTTCGAGGTCACCCAGGACCAGCGCGTACCGGGCCCGGGTGGCCAGGGCGGCGGCGGTACCCCAGAGGTCGCCCTCGGCGCGCAGGCGGTCCACCACGGGGTCCAGACTCTTGGGTCCCCCGCTGTGATCACCGAGGTCGGCGCGGGCGTGCAGGACGAACCACGCGGCCCGGGCCTGCCCGACCGGGTCGTCCACCCCCGCGAACGCCTGGTCGGCGGTGGCCTCCGGAGTACACGGGGAGGCACTGGTGCCCGCGAGCATGGCGATGGCCTCGCACCACGCGGCCACCCGGGCCCGGGTGCCCCGCAGGTGGTCGGGCACCGGCGCGAGCTCGGCGGCGATGCGGGCCTCGGCCAGCGCCCGGTGGGCCTCGTGGTAGCGGCCACGCAGGAAGAAGTACCAGGTCGTGGCGGCGGCCAGGCGCAGCGCCGTGGCCGCGTCCCCGGCCTGGACGGCGCGGCCCAGGACGGCCCGGATGTTGAGCGCCTCCAGGTCCAGCCGGGCCAGGGCCTCCCGTTGTCGGCGGCCGCGCAGCCCGGCCTCGGCCTGTTCGGCCAGCGTCACGTAGTGGGCGCGGGCCCGCTCGTACGCTGCCTCCTCCTCGCCGGCCTCGCGCAGCCGCTCCCGGCAGTAGGCGTTGACCGACTCCAGCAACCGGTAGCGCGGACGGCCGCCGTGGAAGGTGACGGTGACCAGGCTGCGGTCCACCAGCCGGGTGAGGGTGTCCAGGACCTCGGTGCGGTCGACCCCGTCGAAGGCCGACACCGTTTCGGCAGCGGCCAGGGCGCAGCCGTCGGCGTGTACCGCCAAGCGGCGCAGCACCCGTTGCTCGACGGCCTCCAGCAGGTCCCAGCTCCAGTCGATGACGGCTCGCAGCGTGCGGTGCCGTTCGGGGATGCCCCGGTAACGGGCGGTCAGGGTGGTAAACCGGTCGTCCAGGCGCGCGGCCAGCTCGTGCACGCCCAGCCCCCGAACCCGGGTGGCGGCCAGTTCCAGGGCCAGCGGCACGCCGTCCAGCCGGCGGCACAGGGCCGCCACCGCCTCGGCGTTGCCCTCTAGCAGGGCGAACCCGGGAGCGGCCGCCGCGGCGCGTTCGACGAACAACCGGGCTGCGCTGGAGCGGCGCAGGTCGTCCGGGGTGTCGCCCTCTGGGGGTTCCAGGGGCCGCACCACCCGCACGTGCTCGGCGGGCAGGCGCAACGACTCACGGCTGGTCACCAGCAGTCGCGTGCCCGGGCAGACACCCAGTAGTCGGTCGACGAAGACGGCCAGCTCCTCCACCAGGTGTTCACCGTTGTCCAGGACGATCAAGGCCTCGCGGTCGCCCAGGGCGCGGAACAGGTGTGCGTCGACGACCTCCGGCCCGGCCCCGGTGTCGTCGCGCAGACGCAAGGCGGCGGCGACCGCCTCGGCGATCTGGGAAGGTTCGCTCAGCGGGGCCAGTTCGACCAACCACACGCCGTCGCCGAACTCCCCGGTGAGCCCGGCCGCCACGTCAAGGGCCAACCGGGTCTTGCCCACCCCGCCCGCTCCGGTCAGGGTGACCAGACGTTCGGTGGCCAGCAGGTCGCGGACCTCGCTGGCCTGCTCCTGGCGGCCGATCAGCGCGGTGGCCGGTGCGGTGAGGTTGCCCGGGCCGCCCCGGTCGTCCCGGGCGGGCCCCGCCGCGAACGCACCCAGACCGCGGTCGTGGCGCAGGATCGACTGGTACAGCTCGGCCAGCTCGGGTCCGGGTTCCACCCCCAGCTCCCGGTCGAGTTCGGAACGCAGGTCCAGGTAGCTCTGGAGGGCGTCGGACTGGCGGCCGGTCGCGTACAGGGCGCGGATGTGCACGGCCCGCAACCGCTCCCGGAAGGGGTGGCGCCGGACCAGGTCGGCCAGGTCACCGGAGACGGCGGAGTGCCGCCCCAGCTCGAGCCGGGCCTGGTAGAGGTCCTCCAGGGCGGAAAGGCGCAGCTCGGCCAGACGGATGGCGGCGGGTTCGGCGAAGGACTCGGCGCCGAGGTCGGTGAAGGCCTCGCCCCGCCACAGCGACAGCGCCTCGGAGAGTGTGCGCTCCCTGGCCTCGGAGTCGGGTTCTGACCGGGCGCGCTCGACCAGGGCCGCGAAACGTCCCGCGTCCACGTCCTGGGCGTCCACGGCCAGCAGGTAACCGCCCGTCCGGTGGCGCACCAGCTCGCGTCCGCCGGGTTCGGCCTCCTCCAGCGCGCGGCGCAGCTGTGAGGCCTTGGAACGCAGGGAGGGCAGCGGTTTGGCCGGGGGCCGCTCACCCCACAGGTTCTCGACCAGGCGGTCCGCGGGGATCACGCGTCCGGGTTCGACCAGCAGACCGGCCAGCAACACCCGGACCTTGGCCTCGGGGATGGGGACGCTGCGCCCGTCCGAGGTCCAGACGGTGAGGGGACCGAGCACTCCGAACCTCATGGAAAGCACGCTAGCACAGGAGTCCGGGGCGGCTACGGGGCGACCGCAAGCGAACCCGAACCCCCACGCAACCCCCAACCGGCACGGTGGAACCGGCGCCGAGAACGCCACCGTGACCCTGTCGTCCGCACACTTGAGGACCAACTGATGAGCGAGTTCTTCACCAAGACCACCCTGGGCCGCCTGGAGCTGCCCAACCGGCTCGTGATGGCCCCCATGACGCGGGCCCGCTCCGCCGACGGCCTGGTCACCGACCTGACCGCCGAGTACTACGCCCAGCGCGCCAGCGCCGGACTGATCATCAGCGAGAGCGTCCAGCCCAGCGTGATCGGCCAGGGCTTCCTGGGCACCCCCGGCCTGCACTCGGCCGAGCAGGTCAAGGCCTGGCGCAAGGTCACCGACGCCGTGCACGCCAAGGGCGGTCGGATCGTGGCCCAGATCACCCACACCGGGCGGATCGGGCACCCCGTCATCCAGCCCGACGGGGCCCTGCCGCTGGCTCCCTCCCCGATCGCCTCCGGCGAGAAGCTCTTCACCATGGAAGGTCTGCTCGACCACCCCGAGCCGCGTGAGATGACCACGGCCGACATCGAGCAGACCGTGGCCGACCACGTCAGCGCCGCCCGCAACGCCGTGGAGGCCGGTTTCGACGGGGTCGAGATCCACGGCGGCAACGGCTTCCTCGTCCACCAGTTCCTGGCCGACAACACCAATGTGCGCACCGACTCCTACGGCGGTTCGCTGACCAACCGCGTCCGGTTCGCCGTCGAGGTCGTCACGGCCGTGGGCGAGGCCATCGGCCTGGACCGCACCGGCCTGCGCATCTCGCCCGGGAACCCGTACAACAACATCGTGGAGAGCGACCCGCTCGCCCTCTACCTGGAGCTGGCGCGCGCCCTGCCCGAGAGCCTGGCGTTCCTGCACATTTCCGAGATCGTCACCCGCGAGGTGACCAAGGCGCTGCGCGAGGCCTGGAGCGGGCCGATCGTGCTCAACCCGCACCCCACCGCCGACTCCTTCCCATCCTCCCCGGAGACCGCCCTGGAGGCCCTGCGCGAGGGTCTGGCCGACGCCGTCGCCCTGGCCGAGCTGTGGCTGGCCAACCCCGACCTGCCCGCCCGCATCGCCGCTGGCGGCCCCTACAACGTCTCCGACAGCTCCACCCACTACGGCGGCGACGCCAAGGGCTACACCGACTACCCGACGCTCAACGGCTGACCTGATCCGAGCGCTCCCGCCGCGGCCACGGCGGAAGGCCCCCCGGCACAGCGATCGCCCCCGCCGCGCTCGGGCGCGGCGGGGGCGATCAGCTGTTCAACTATGCGGCGGGTGGACGCTACTCCGAGTCCTCCTCGGACTCGCCGGCTTCCTCGTCCGCGCCCTCGTCGCCCTCCGAGGCCTCCTCGTCGGCCCCGTCATCCTCGGCGTCCTCCTCGGACTCCTCCGGCTCGGGCGGCGGCGCGTTGTCGAAGGCGCCCAGCACGTCGACCACGAAGACCAGTGTGCCCGCGGGGGCGCCCATGGCCTCCTCCTCGGACTCGCCGTAGGCCATGTCGCCGGGCACGATGAGCATCAGGCGGTCGCCGACGTTCTGGCCGACGATGCCCTCGTCCCAGCCCTGGATGACCGCCCCGCCACCGATGGTGGTGTCGAAGGGGATACCGCCCTGGTTCCACGAGGAGTCGAACACCTCGTGGTTGCCGTCCTCGTCGGCCTCCCAGCGCACACCCGTGTACTGGACGATGATCTGCTGGCCCTCCTCGACCTCGGCGCCGCCGCCCTCGATCAGCGGCACCACCTCCAGCTCGTCGGGGGCGTCCGCGTCGGGGATCTCGATCTCGGGCTGGCTGCGGCCGTCCTGCGTCACCGTGGGCAGGTCGCCGCCGCCGTCGTTGGTCTGCTCGCCCGGCACCACGGCGCCCTGGCTGAAGCGGTCGATCATGTCGATCACCAGGACGCTGGCGCCCTCGGGCGCCTCCTGGCCCATCGCCTCGGCCTGCGCGATCTCCTCGGAGCTCAGCGCGGGGAAGACGTAGACCGCGCGGCTGCCCAGGGGCTGGCTGATGAGGGTGTCGGTGATGTACTCGGGCATCTGGTCCATGCGGATCAGGTCCGGGGCGCCGCTCTCGTAGCTGGACTGGCCCTCGACCGGCTCACCCTCACCGGGCGCCGTCCACTGGTACTGGGCGACGTTGGCGATGACGAGGTCGTCCGCGCCGACCAGCGCGTCCTCACCGGACCCCTTGCTGACCACACCGGAGATCTCCTCGTCCGGCGGCTCGATGTCGGGGAAGGTGACCTCGGGTTCCTCACCGACGTCTCCGGTGACCTCGGGCAGCCGAGAGTCGAGCGCGTCGTCGTTCATGCGCAGGAAGGCGGGGGTACGCCACTCCTCCGGGATCGATGCGCAGCTGGAGACCACCAAGGTAACGGCGGTCAGTGGCACCGCGAGGGCGGCAACACGTCGGTGCATGGGTCACAACCTCTGATTTCCGGCTCAGGACAGGGTCACACTACCGAACAGTCGGAGTGCGGCCAGCCCCTGGGAGCTGACGATCCCGGTTTTCGGCCCATGGGAACACAGATCATGAGCTTCCGGAAAGTCAGGGCCCCGCGGGGAGCCGTCTCCAGCCGTCCCACGGGGCCCGCGCACACGGGTCGTGCGCCCACACAGCGCCCACACAGCGCTCACACCGGATTCACACCCGGTTCTCACATCCCGGCGATCAACTTCTCCACCCGTTCGTCCACGGACTTGAACGGGTCCTTGCACAGCACGGTGCGCTGCGCCTGGTCGTTGAGCTTGAGGTGTACCCAGTCGACGGTGAAGTCGCGCCGCTGCTCCTGGGCGCGGCGGATGAACTCACCGCGCAGCCGTGCCCGGGTGGTCTGCGGGGGCACCGACTTGGCCTCGAAGATCTTCAGGTCCCCCACCACCCGGTCCATCTGCCCGCGCTTTTGCATCAGGTAGAACAGCCCGCGTTCGCGGTGGATGTCGTGGTAGGTCAGGTCGAGCTGGGCCACCCTGGGCGAGGACAGCGACAGGTCGTGCTTGTCCCGGTAGCGCTCCAGCAGCATGTACTTGGCGACCCAGTCGATCTCGCGCTGGACCGTCTCCAGGTTCTGGGTCTCCACCGCCTCCAGGGTGCGCTGCCACAGGTCCAGGACGCGCTTGCCCACCGCGTCGGTCCCGTGCCGGTCCACGTAGCTCTGCACCTTCTCCAGGTACTCGCGCTGGATCTCCAGCGCGCTGGCCTCGCGGCCGTTGGCCAGGCGCACCTTGCGGCGGCCGGTCATGTCGTGGCTGACCTCGCGGATCGCCCGGATGGGGTTCTCCAGCGTGTAGTCGCGCATGACCACCCCGGCCTCGATCATCCGCAGCACGAGGTCGGTCGAGCCCAGCTTGAGGAGGGTGGTGGTCTCGCTCATGTTGGAGTCGCCCACGATGACGTGCAGGCGCCGGAACCGCTCGGCGTCGGCGTGGGGTTCGTCGCGGGTGTTGATGATGGGACGGGACCGGGTGGTCGCGGAGGAGACGCCCTCCCAGATGTGCTCGGCGCGCTGGCTGACGCAGAACAGCGCTCCCCGGGGGGTCTGCAGCACCTTTCCGGCTCCGCAGATGATCTGCCGGGTGACCAGGAAGGGGATCAGGACGTCGGCGAGGCGGCCGAACTCCCCGTGTCTGCCGACGAGGTAGTTCTCGTGGCAGCCGTAGGAGTTGCCCGCCGAGTCGGTGTTGTTCTTGAACAGGTAGATGTCCCCGGCGATGCCCTCCTCGTGCAGGCGCTGCTCGGCGTCGACCTGCAGCCCCTCCAGGATGCGCTCACCGGCCTTGTCGTGGGCCACCAGGTCCACGAGGCTGTCGCATTCGGGGGTGGCGTACTCGGGGTGGCTGCCCACGTCCAGGTACAGGCGGGCGCCGTTGCGCAGGAACACGTTGCTGCTGCGCCCCCAGGAGACCACCCTCCGGAACAGGTACCGGGCGACCTCGTCCGGAGACAGCCGGCGCTGCCCCCGAAAGGTACACGTGACCCCGTACTCGTTCTCCAGCCCGAAGATCCGTCGTTCCACGCGGCCTCACCAACTTCCCGTCTGGTGCGGACGACGGGGCCGCGTCGCCCACACCCGCCCGGCCCCGGTGCGGCGCCCGTGTGGCGCCGCACCACCTCTTCGATCTCAGATCACTTGTCGGCCTCGTCCGCGTCGCCGGTTCCGTTGCCCTCTCCGCTGTCGGCGGCGGTCTCGGCGGCGGTCGCGGCTGTGCCCCGCTTGCCCTCCTCGATGAGGGCGGTCAGGCGGCTGCCGTGGATGCGGCGGAACTTCCGGTGCTGCCTGGACCGCTCCAGGATGGCGACCTCCAGGTTGCCGGCCTCCAGTTCGCGCTCCTCACCGTTCTCGTGGGCCAGGGCGTGGGTGGCCGCGTTCAGCGCCGCGCTGAGCGGGGCGTCGGCGGCGAACCGGTCCTTGAGCTGACTGGACACGTGCTCCGAGGAGCCGCCCACCGCGACGAAGCCCTGTTCGTCGACGATGGACCCGTCGAAGGTGATGCGGTAGATCTCGTCCTCGGCCGCGGTGTCGCCGACCTCGGCGACGACGATCTCGACCTCCCAGGGCTTGAGGCTCTCACTGAAGACGGTGCCCAGGGTCTGGGCGTAGATGTTGGCGAGCTGACGGCCGCTGACGTCGCGGCGGTCGAACTGGTACCCGCGTACGTCGGCGAAACGGACGCCCATCAGGCGTAGGTTCTCGAACTCGGGGTAGCGGCCGACCGCCGCGAACCCGATGCGGTCGTAGAGCTCGCTGATCTTGTGCAGTGTGCGGGACATGTTGTCCGCCACCAGCAGGATTCCGCCCTCGTACTGCAGAACGACGGCGCTGCGGCCGCGCGCGATGCCCTTGCGCGCGTAGTCCGCCTTGTCCTTCATCTGCTGTTCGGGGGCGACGTAGAACGGCATCGACACCGCGGATCGTTTCCTTACCTAGTAGGGAGAAGTCTGGGTGGGGGGCGGTGGCCGCCGCGGCTCAGCTGTGTCAGCTCAGCCGTGTCAGCCCAATCGGGCCTTGGGACCGTCCGGGTCGGCGGCGCGCCCCTCGACCACCTCCGTGGCCAGGCGGGCGACCTCGTCGGCGGAGATCCGCCGGTGGCCGTCCTCGGTGATGACGTCGACCAGGGGGAAGATCTTGCGGTGCAGGTCGGGACCGCCGGTGGCGGAGTCGTCGTCGGCGGCGTCGTAGAGCGCCTCCAGCGCGACCCTGATCGCCGTGGTCTCGTCCAGGTCCTCGCGGTAGAGCTTCTTGATGGAGCCCTTGGCGTAGACCGAGCCGGAACCGACGGAGTAGTAGCGGTGCTCCTCGTAGCGGCCGCCCACGGCGTCGTAGCTGAACACCCGTCCCTGTTCGGTGTTCTCGTCGAAGCCGACCAGCAGGGGGATCACGACGAAGCCCTGCATGGCCATGCCGAGGTTGCCGCGTACCATCTGGGCGAGCTTGTTCGCCTTACCCTCGAGGGACAGCGAGCGCCCCTCCAGCTTCTCGTAGTGTTCGAGCTCGACCTGGTAGAGCTTGGCCAGCTCGATGCCGATCCCGGCTGAACCGGCGATGGCCACCGCGGAGAACTCGTCCGTGCGGAAGAGCTTGTCCATGTCCCGGTTGGCGATGACGTTGCCCTGGGTGGCGCGCCGGTCACCGGCCAGCAGGACGCCGCCGGGGAAGGTCAGGGCGACGATGGTCGTCGCGTCCGGGGTGAGGTGCTCGGCCTTGACCGCCCCACCCGAACCCAGGTGCTGGCCGGGCAGCAGGTCGGGCTTGACCTCCCGAAGAAACTCGGTGAAGGACGAGGTCCCCGCACTCATGAAAGCGGCCGACATCCGTCCGCCCTCGAAACCTTCGAACACGCGACTCCCTCCACTCGCGCCCCACCCCGTCTCGGGGGCGGGTGGGGCGCCTGTCGTCCGTCTGTCTGTGGTCTGACGGCCGGCGAGATGGCACCGGCCGATGAGTTTGACCCTAAACCCGTGCGCGCCGGGGCCGCTGGTGCCCGGGTGCGCTGTCAGCGAACCCGACGGTCACTGACCGCCCTTCTGCACGAACTGGCGCACGAAGTCCTCGGCGTTGCTCTCCAGCACGTCGTCGATCTCGTCCAGGATGTCGTCGACGTCCTCGTCGAGCTTCTCGTTGCGCTCCTGGGCCTCGGCCGAGGCCTCGGTCTCCTCGACCTCCTCGTCACGGCGTGACGAGTGCTTCTGGCCGCCGCTGTCGTTCGCCATATGTTGCTACCTCCCGTTCGGGGCTCTCGCCCTTATCTTGGCCCAACGGCACCCGGCTCAACCGTGTTCCTCAGGCCCGATACCCGCTAGTTACCTCGAAATCGTCCCGAGTGCGCGCACCCGGAGTGACACCGGACGCGGATCGGGCTCGGGCGTGTCCTCGAACAGGGGTGCGTTCGGGGATGCGCGCGGGTTCCGCGCGATACCGGCCGGCACCCCGGCGACGGTTGGTGACGGCGCACGCGGGCCCGGCTTCCACACCTGTTCGAAAACCAAACCTTTGTTCTCATCGCGCACATGATCTTCGCGCAACACACAACCCTGACCACGCGAATTACTTCTCCGTGTCCGTTCCATCACGGATGGTACGACGTACCAGCGTCCGGATCCGGCCACATTGGACCCCTTGACCTACTCGCGGGTTTGTGATCCGCATACAGTGCGTGACCGAACGAGGAGGTCAGGCGCCACGTCACCCAGAGTAAGACCCGCAATAGAGCCTTTCATCGGATGATCCTCTTGTCGCCTAAGTGAATTTGCGGCTTGCCCGGGCTTTCGCTGTCCAACTTGCGCACTTATGGTGGTGCCTCGTTTACCGGCTGTCTCGGTAAACCAAAGGGGCCCCTGGCGCGTCCGAGGGCCCCGACCCACGGGGCCGGACCCCTCTCCCCAGAGGATTCCGAACCCCAACCCCCGCCCATTCCCCAAGGAGAGTAGGGATCAATGCGACCCTCCCCCGTTATCTCCGCGATCGGCACGGGAGCGCTGGCCTTCGGGCTCGCGCTCTCGGTCGCCCCCGGTGCCTCTGCCGTGACCGTTCCCGCCGAGCCCTCACCGCAGGGCGAGGCGGCCACCATGCAGGAAGCCCTTGAGAGGGACTTCGGCCTCACCCCGTTCGAGGCCGAAACCCTGCTCGAGGCCCAGCAGGAGGCCTACGGGATCGACACGGCGGCGGCCGAGGCCGCCGGAGACGCCTACGGCGGCTCCGTGTTCGACACCGACACCCTGGAACTGACCGTCCTGGTGACGGACAGCGCCGCGGTGTCCGACGTCGAGGCCGCGGGCGCCGAGGCCGAACTGGTCTCACACGGCACCGAGGGCCTGGCGGCCATCATCGACGAGCTCGACGCGGCCGGGACCCAGCCGGGCGTCGTGGGCTGGTACCCCGATGTCGCCAGCGACACGGTCGTCATCGAGGCCACCGACACCGCCGGTGCCGAGAGCCTCATCGAGGCCGCGGGTGTGAACGCCTCCACCGTCCAGGTGGAGCAGACCGACGAGGCGCCCGAGCTGTACGCCGACATCGTCGGCGGCGACGCGTACTTCATGGGCGGCGGTCGCTGCTCCATCGGGTTCGCGGTCACCGACAGCTCGGGCAACGACGGATTCGTCACGGCCGGCCACTGCGGCACGGTCGGCACCCCCGCCGAGAGCGGGGACGGCAGCGGTTCCGGTGTGTTCGAGCGGTCCGTCTTCCCGGGCAACGACGCCGCCTACGTTCGCGCCACGTCCAACTGGACCGTCACCAACCTGGTCAACATGTACAGCGCCGGTGGCACCCAGACCGTCGGCGGCTCCAGCCAGGCGCCGATCGGCTCGGCCGTGTGCCGTTCGGGTTCCACCACCGGTTGGCACTGCGGGACCATCGAGGCCCGCGGCCAGTCGGTGAGCTACCCCGAGGGCACGGTCAACGACATGACCCGGACCAACGTGTGCGCCGAGCCCGGCGACTCCGGCGGTTCGTTCATCGCTGGCGACCAGGCCCAGGGCATGACCTCGGGCGGCTCCGGCAACTGCACCTTCGGTGGTACCACGTACTACCAGGAGGTCGGTCCGGCGCTGAGCAGCTGGAACCTCAGCCTCGTCACGAGCTAGGCGTCCAGCCGGCCCGCATCACACCGCGCCCCCGTCCGCCACCCGGCGGGCGGGGGCGTTCTCGTTTCCCGGCCCTCGTCCCCCAGCCGCCCAGGGCCCCGCACGACCGCCGGTGACGACGCGGCCACACCGGGGTAGGACCAACAGCGGCCGCGCACCGCGCGGACCGCAGCACCTGCTCCGCCCCCGTTTCCCTCTCAGGAGAGCAGAGGACATGCGCCCTTCCCCCGTATCCCCCGCCCCAAGATTCCCCGAACCCAGCCGCATCCGCCACGGCCGCGCCCTGTCCGTCGTCCTGGGCCTGGCCCTGGCCGGTGCCACCGCCCCTGCCCAGGCCGCCACCACCGAGACCCCCGAACCCGCGGCGGACGCCCCCGCCGCCACCGCGACCGAGGCACTGGCCCGCGACCTCGGGCTGGACCCCACCACGGCCGAACAGCTCCTGGAAGCCCAGGAAGAGGCCCTGGCGGTCCAGGAGAGCGCCGCCTCGGCCGCCGGACAGGCCTACGTCGACGCCCTCTTCGACACCGAAACCCTCAGCCTCACCGTCCTGGTCTCCGACCCCGCCGCCGTCGCGGCGGTCGAGGCGACCGGGGCGAACACCCGTGTGGTCGACGAGGACCCGGCCGCGACCATGGCCGCCCTCGAGAAAGTGCCCGTGCCCGAGGGCGTCACCGGCTGGTACCCCGACACCGAACGGGGCCTGGTCGTGGTCGAGGCGCTGGCCCCGGCCGCCGCCGACGCCCTGCTGGAGGAGGCCGGGACGGACTCCGACGCCGTGCGCGTGGTGGAGGTCGACCACGCCCCGACGCCCTACTCCGAGCTCATCGGCGGGCATCCCTTCCGCGTGGGGTCGGCCCAGTGCGTCATCGGGTTCTCCGCCGTCACCTCCGGCGGCCAGGGCGGTTTCATCACCGCCGGGCACTGCGGTCGGGTGGGCGCCACCGCGCTCGACTCCGAGGGCGCGGCCCTGGGGGTGTTCCAGCGCTCGCAGTTCCCCGGCTGGGACGGCGCCTTCGTGCGGGTGGGCCCGGAATGGACCCTCACCCCCTGGATCGAGCTCTGGAGTTCAGGGGGCTACCACAGCGTCACCGGCTCCCAGGAGGCGCCGATCGGCTCGGCCGTGTGCGCTTCGGCGCCTGTCAACGGGTGGCGCTGCGGCACGATCGAGGCGCGCGGGCAGACGGTCAGCTACCCGGCGGGGACCGTCACCGGACTGACCAGGACCACCCTGTGCGCGGAGCCGGGTGAGTCCGGGGCGCCCGTGGTGGCCGGTTCCCAGGCCCAGGGCGTCATCTCCGGCGGCTCCGGCAACTGCGCCACCGGCGGCACCACCTTCTTCCAGAGACTGAACCCGATGCTCACCTCCTGGGGGCTGACCCTGGTGACCGGATAGCGTCCGCGCGAGCCGCTCCCCTACACCATCGGGACCGACTCGTCACCCTCCCGCGTCCCCCTCGCGTCCCCGCCTCGCACCCGGATTCCGGGTACCGAACGTGGGGACGCCTTGCGTACAACAGGGGTGCCCATGGCAGACGTTTGACCACTGGAGTTACGCCTGTGTGTCCAGATGGTCACTTTTGGTACTCAGTACCGCTGTCCGGATGTGGCCAAATTTCCCCCCTTGCGCACCAAGATCAAATTCGGTCGGTAACGGAGCAACTCCGACAAACTCAAGGTGGCTGACCTCGTCGCCACGTTCAGCGACCAAGAAAAAACCCGTCATAGGTTGACCCGACCCCGTATTGAATGCTTCATCTCTCCGGCGCTCTTTCCCTCACCAAAACGTGCACCTATGGTTAGGCGTTGTTTACCGAATGTCTCGGTAAACGGCAGGGGTCGGCAGTAACCGGCCCCGATCCCCCGCTAATCCCCCTAGGAGAGTAGGGACCAATGCGACCCTCCCCCGTTGTCTCCGCAATCGGCACCGGAGCTCTGGCCTTCGGGCTGGCCCTGGCCGCCGCCCCGGGAGCCCTCGCGGCTTCCGGACCGCTCCCGCAGTCACCCTCCCCCGACTCCGACGTCGCGACCACCATGGCCGAGGCGTTGGAACGCGACCTGAACCTCACTTCGGCCGAGGCCCAGGAACTGCTCACCGCCCAGGAAGCCGCCTTCGAGGCAGACGAGGCCGCGGCGCAAGCCGCCGGAGACGCCTACGGCGGTTCGGTGTTCGACACCGAGACCCTGGACCTGACCGTCATGGTCACCGACGCCGCCGCGGTCCAGGCCGTGGAAGCCACCGGTGCCAAGGCCGATGTGGTCTCGTACGGCCTGGACGGGCTCGAAGCCGTCATCGACGACCTCAACGAGGCCGCCCACCAGCCCGGTGTGGTCGGCTGGTACCCCGAGATCACCTCCGACACGGTCGTGCTGGAGGTCCTCGAGGGGGCCGAGGCCGACGCTGAGGCCCTCATCGCCGACGCCGGCGTGGACGCCTCGACGGTCACCATCGAGACCACCACGGAGACCCCCGAGCTCTACGCCGACATCATCGGTGGCCTCGCCTACACCATGGGCGGACGCTGCTCGGTCGGCTTCGCGGCCACCAACGCCTCCGGCCAGCCCGGCTTCGTCACCGCTGGCCACTGCGGCAGGGTGGGGACCCAGGTCAGCATCGGCAACGGCCGGGGCGTCTTCGAGCGCTCCGTCTTCCCGGGCAACGACGCCGCCTTCGTCCGGGGCACGTCCAACTTCACCCTGACCAACCTGGTCAGCCGCTACAACAGCGGCGGCTACGCCACCGTCTCGGGCTCCAGCACGGCGCCCATCGGTTCGCAGGTCTGCCGCTCCGGCTCCACCACCGGCTGGTACTGCGGCACCATTCAGGCCCGCAACCAGACGGTGAGCTACCCGCAGGGCACCGTCCACAGCCTGACTCGGACCTCCGTGTGCGCCGAGCCCGGCGACTCCGGCGGCTCGTTCATCTCCGGAACCCAGGCCCAGGGCGTGACCTCCGGCGGCTCCGGTAACTGCCGCACCGGTGGCACGACCTTCTACCAGGAGGTCAACCCCATGCTCAACTCCTGGAACCTGCGCCTGCGCACCTGACACACCAGTAGTACGCGGTAAGCACCAACGGCGTCCCCGTCCGCTCCAGCGGGCGGGGACGTCCGCGTTCTCGCCCTCACCGCGCCCTGCCCTGCTCCGACCGACAGCGCACCCTGCCTGAACTGGACGAACAGGCGTACCCTGAAACGAGTGACGCGGAACGAGCCCGTTCGCCCCCTTCCTGGCGGATTCCGCCGTGAGGCAGTGAGGCACCCGTGAGGGGTGCCCTCACGACTTGCCGTGGGGAGCGGACATGGACAGGACCGTGTGGATCGCCGCCGCCTCGGCGGTCGCCGTGGCCTTGGCGCTGGTGTTCGGCTTCGGTGCGGGCTGGTTCTCCCACCAGCAGTACCTCAGGGAGAGCATCGAGTCAGCGTTCGAGGACTTCGACGCCGCGGATCCGGCACAGGAGAGCCCGGCTGAACCCACCGACGACCCCACTGACGAGCCAGCCGAGGAACCGGACGGCTCCGAGAGCCCGGACGGGAACGACCGGTGGCCGAATGCCACGCCCATGGGTGAGAGCGCCTCGGACGGCACCTGGGACATCACCCTGACCGGGGTGGAGCGCACCACCCACATCTCGGGTTCCTACTCCAATGCCACAGCGGCAGCGGGCCGGGAGTTCGTGGTGCTGGAGGCTGAGCTGACCAACGCCTCCAGCGGACCGCAGACCCCGGATGTGGACGGCTGCGAGCTGGTGGACGCCGACGGCAACCGGTACGCCTACGACCTCGACGCCCTACGGGTCCTGGACGAGAACGACGTCCTCTACTACGACGTCAACCCGGGCGCGACGGTGACCGTGTCCGTACCCTTCGACGTGGCGGAGGGCACGGAGGTGGATGTCGCCCTGATGACCGGGGTCTGGGGCGGGCCTGGGAGGGCCGAACTGGCCGTCGAGGAGGACTGAAAGCGGTGAGCGGGAAGGTCGGCGCGCCTACCCGGACGCGCCGACCTTGCCAGCCGTCACTGCCGATCAGCCCCGGCCGCCACCGGCCAGGGCCGCGACCAGGTCGGCGGCGGTCGCGGAGGCGTCCAGCAGGTTCCCCACGTGCTCCTTGGTGCCCCGGCGGGGCTCCAGGGTGGGCACCCGCTGCAGGGAGTCGTAACCCGGCAGGTCGAAGATCACCGAGTCCCAGGAGGCGGCCGCCACCTCGTCGGCGTACTTGGCCAGGCAGCGCCCCCGGAAGTAGGCGCGGGTGTCCTCCGGCGGTTCGGTGACGGCCCGCACGACCTCGGGCTCCTCGACCAGGCGCTTCATCCGGCCGCGGGCGGCCAGCCGGTTGTAGATGCCCTTCTCCGCGCG
Source organism: Nocardiopsis metallicus (assembly GCF_014201115.1). Classification (GTDB taxonomy): domain Bacteria; phylum Actinomycetota; class Actinomycetes; order Streptosporangiales; family Streptosporangiaceae; genus Nocardiopsis; species Nocardiopsis metallicus. The sequence continues at coordinate 973,029 of NZ_JACHDO010000001.1, read as the reverse complement.
CACGTCGGAGTACTGCAGGTCGACCAGCTGGAGCCGGGGGTGGGACCACTCCAGGCCGTCCCGGGAGCGGTAGCCCTCCAGCACCTTGAGCTTGGCGACCCAGTCCAGCTCGGTGGCCAGGCTCATCGGGTCCGAGGCCAGCCGGGACAGCACCGACTCCCAGCGGTCGAGCACGTCCGCGGTGTCGGGGTCCACGTCGGTGCCGAAGCGGTCCTCCACGTACTTGCGGGCCTGGTCCAGGTACTCGCCCTGGAGTTCCAGCGCCGTCATCCGGCGCCCGTCGCGCAGCCGGACCCGGTGGGTGAGCCCCGGGTCGTGGGAGACCTCCCGCAGGTCCGCCACCGGGGTCTCCAAGGACAGGTCCGTGCTGAGGAAGCCGTCCTCGATCATCGACAGCACCAGCGCGGTGGTGCCCAGCTTGAGGTAGGTGGAGATCTCGCTCATGTTGGCGTCGCCGATGATGACGTGCAGGCGCCGGTACTGGTCCGGGTCGGCGTGCGGTTCGTCCCGCGTGTTGATGATGGGACGCTTCAGGGTGGTCTCCAGGCCGACCTCGACCTCGAAGAAGTCCGCCCGCTGGGAGATCTGGAAGCCGCTGCCCTGGCCGTCCGAGCCGATCCCGACCTTGCCCGAACCGCACACCACCTGCCGGGAGACGAAGAACGGGATCAGGTGCCGGACGATGTCGCCGAAGGGCGTCGACCGGTTCATCAGGTAGTTCTCGTGGCAGCCGTACGAGGCGCCCTTGTTGTCGGTGTTGTTCTTGTACAGCTGGATCGGTTCGATGCCCGGGGTGGCCCCGGCCCGGGCCGCCGCGTCGGCCATCACCCGCTCTCCCGCCTTGTCCCACAGCACCGCGTCCCGCGGGTTGGTGACCTCGGGGGCCGAGTACTCGGGGTGGGCGTGGTCCACGTACAGGCGCGCGCCGTTGGTGAGGATGACGTTGGCCAGCCCCAGGTCCTCGTCGGTCAGCTGGGTGGGGTCGGCCACCTCCCGCGCCAGGTCGAACCCGCGGGCGTCCCGCAGCGGGTTCTCCTCCTCGAAGTCCCAGCGGGCCCTCCTGGCCCGGGCAGCCGAAGCCGCAAGGTAGGCGTTGACCACCTGGGTGGAGGTGACCATCGCGTTGGCCCCGGGGTTTCCCGGCACGGAGATCCCGTATTCGGTCTCGATACCCATAATCCGCCGCACACTCATGTTGAAAGGTTATCCGCCACGGACCTGTCTTGAACGCTTCCGCGCCAATTGTGGCCTAAGCGCCGTCTTCCCGGGCGTTTCGAAAGGGCACCACCGGCCGTGTCCTCGCAGCTCACGGCCACTGAAGATGGATTCGCACGAAGAAAAAACAGGGCGGGGCGAACCCGGGAATCAACGGCACGTTTCACCCCTCCGGTCGAAGGGTATTCAGCCCCGCTCAGTAGACCAGCGGACCCCAACTGTCCCCGGAGACCCTGATCCCGTTGCCCATGGACTCCACCGTCAGTACCGCCACCCGGTTCTCCCGCGTGGTGACGCACAGCGTGGAGCCCACGGCCACCGGGGTCACCTGCACGCCGTGCCGGGTGATCTGGTCGACGCACTCCATGGGCGCGGGGGGATGCGCTTCCTCCCACAGGTACAGCCCGTAGCCCCGGTGCACGTCGATCTCGTTGCCGCCGGCGCACAGTCCGAACGAAGCGTTCTCGGCGATCGGGGTCCCGGGCTCGTCCAGTGTCCCGACACCGGTCGCTGAGGCCGGGACCGGCACCGAAGGTGAAGTCCACCTGCTCCGGAGTGCCCAGGTCGGCCTCGGCGACGGTGGGGCCAGGGGGTTGGGTCGGCTCCGAAGGCCGGTCCGAGGGTGCGACGGCACCCGCACCGTCACCCGATCGATCCCCGCTGGTGTTCAGGGCGAGCAGAACCCCACCCCCGAGAAGCAGACATCCCAGTGCACCCGCGGAGAGCCTCGTCCACACCGAACTGTGCGCGAGGACGCTGACCTTCCAGCCGCGGACCTCTTTCGCCACACTCAGCGCCACAAGGACCGCGCCGAGGATGAACAGTGCGAACAGGGCGACCATGATCGAGGGGTCGTGCTGGAACAGAGCGTCCATCGGCGCTCCTCTCGGTAGGGAGGCCGGGGCGGCCCCGGCCTCTGAGTATCCGTCCGAGTCCCCTATCGCACAGGCCTTTCCAATTCTTCGTTACCGTTCTGAGACTAGCCGGGCTCCGGTACCGCCGCCTCCGGACACAAGGCGATCCGGCCGCAATGGGCAGCCGCGGAAGCGGGCTCCCCGGACCACCGGGCACACGAAAGCGGGGCCCACAGGTGAACGCGGGCCCCGCTTCGGTGAGAGTGCTACGGACTGCTACAGGTACTGGCCGGTGTTGGCGACGGTGTCGATGGAACGGCCGGAGTCGGCGCCCTTCTTGCCGGTCACCAGGGTCCGGATGTAGACGATGCGCTCGCCCTTCTTGCCCGAGATCCGTGCCCAGTCGTCCGGGTTGGTGGTGTTGGGCAGGTCCTCGTTCTCGCTGAACTCGTCGACGCAGGCCTGGAGCAGGTGGGACACCCGCAGACCCTTGGACTGCTGGTCGATGAAGTCCTTGATGGCCATCTTCTTGGCCCGCGAGACGATGTTCTCGATCATCGCGCCGGAGTTGAAGTCCTTGAAGTACAGGACCTCCTTGTCACCGTTGGCGTAGGTGACCTCCAGGAAGCGGTTCTCCTCGCCCTCGGTGTACATCCGCTCCACGACCCGCTGGATCATGGCGTCCACCGTGGCCCGGGCGGACCCGTCGTGCTCGGCCAGGTCCTCCTCGTGCAGCGGCAGGTCCTCGGTGATGTACTTGCCGAAGATGTCACGGGCGCCCTCGGCGTCGGGCCGCTCGACCTTGATCTTGACGTCCAGGCGGCCGGGCCGCAGGATCGCCGGGTCGATCATGTCCTCACGGTTGGAGGCGCCGATGACGATGACGTTCTCCAAGCCCTCCACGCCGTCGATCTCGCTGAGCATCTGCGGGACGATGGTGTTCTCCACGTCGGAGGACACGCCCGAGCCGCGGACCCGGAAGATCGAGTCCATCTCGTCGAAGAACACGATCACCGGGGTGCCCTCGGAGGCTTTCTCCCGAGCGCGTTGGAAGACCAGGCGGATGTGCCGCTCGGTCTCGCCCACGTACTTGTTGAGCAGCTCCGGGCCCTTGATGTTGAGGAAGAAGCTCTTGCCGACGTCCTTTCCGGTGCGTTCGGCGACCCGCTTGGCCAGCGAGTTGGCGACCGCCTTGGCGATGAGCGTCTTACCGCAGCCGGGCGGGCCGTAGAGCAGCACACCCTTGGGCGGGGTGAGCTTGTGCTCCCGGAACAAGTCCTTGTAGAGGAAGGGCAGTTCGACCGCGTCGCGGATCATCTCGATCTGCCCGGACAGGCCGCCGATGTCGGTGTAGGAGATGTCGGGGACCTCTTCGAGGATGAGTTCCTCGACCTCGGACTTGGGGATCCTCTCGTACACGTATCCGGAGCGCGGTTCCAGCAGCAGGGAGTCACCCGGCCGGATCGGCTCGTCCAGCAACGGCTCGGCCAACCGGACGATCTTCTCGTCGTCGTGGTGCGAGATCACCAACGCCCGCAGGCCGTCCTCAAGGAGCTCCTTGAGCATGACGACCTCGCCGACGGTCTCGAACGACTCCACCTCGACGACGTTGAACGCCTCGTTGAGCATGACCTCCTGGCCGGGGCGCAGGTCGTCCATGTCCACGGAGGGACTGACGTTGACCCGCATCTTGCGGCCGTTGGTGAAGATCTCGACGGTCTCGTCGTCGCGGGACCCAAGGTAGACACCGAAGCCCGACGGCGGCTGCGCGAGCCGGTCGACCTCCTCCTTGAGTGCCACGATCTGCTCGCGCGCCTCCTTCAGTGTGGAGACGAGCCGTTCGTTCTGCCCGTTCGTGGCGGCGAGGTTGGCCTGGGCCTCCCGCAACCGCTCTTCCAGCAGGCGTACATGTCGGGGCGAGTCGGCGAGCTTACGCCGAACCACGCTGAGTTCCTTTTCCATGTAGGAGACCTGGGCCGTGAGTTCAGCGACTTCACGGTCCCGGTCGCTTTGACGCTCGTCTTCGCGCTCGGCCACGTCCGCCACCTCCCTTTGAGAAGGACGACTACTGGGGGTCCTACCTATCGCACACTATTCCTAACCACTCAGACTTTGGAAGTCTCGCGGGGATCGCTCGCTCGACTGACAAAGACACAGGTCACAGCGGCAGCGGATGACCCGACGTAATGAGAAAGTAACCTCTGCGGCAGCTCTGGGGCAAGTGCCGCCCCGGTGTTTCGGTGTTCATCGCCGGCCACAGCCGGCCGTTCCCAACGGCCCCGGGCGTCTTTCACGCCCCGCGAGGGTTCCGCGGACACGAAAGCAAAAAGGGCCCCGTTCCGGACACCATGCCCGAAAAGGGACCCTCGCTGTCACGCGCCGGGCGTGTCGCCCGGCAGGGTGTCGGCTACTCGCCGCCCTCGGGCGACTCGACCTGGGGCGCCTCGACGGCCCCGGCCTCGGCGCCGCTCTCCGTCGCGGTGACCGCGGCGGGCTTGGCAGCCTTGGCCCCGGCGTCGGCGGCGGCCTTGGCCGCCTCGTAGTCCTTGCCGTAGGCGCCCTTGGCCGGACGGCGACGGCGCTCGGGGGCCGCCACACCATCGGCCAGACGGCGCGCGACCACCAGGAAGCCGGTGTGTCCGATCATGCGGTGGTCCGGGCGGACCGCCAGACCCTCCACGTGCCAGGTGCGCAGCATGGTCTCCCAGGAGCGCGGCTCGTAGAAGCGGTCGTCACCGCGCAGCTCCTCCACCACACGGGAGAGCTGGGTGGTGGTGGCGACGTAGCAGCACACCAGACCGCCGGGGATCAGCGCCTCGGCGACCGCGTCCAGGCACTCCCAGGGCGCGAGCATGTCCAGGAAGACCCGGTCCACGTCGGTCTCGTCGAGCTCCTCGACCAGGTCTCCCACGGTGAGCTTCCACGCGGGGTGCGGACCCCCGTAGAAGTTCTCCACGTTCTTACGCGCGATCTTCGCGAAGTCCTCGCGGCGCTCGTAGGAGTGGACCATGCCCTGTTCGCCGACCGCGCGCAGCAGCCAGTTGGACATCGCGCCCGAGCCGGCGCCGGCCTCGACCACCCGGGCGCCCGGGAAGATGTCGGCCTCGACCATGACCTGGGCCGCGTCCTTGGGGTAGACGATGGTCGCACCACGCTTCATGGAGAGCGTGTAGTCGATGAGCAGGGGGCGCAGCGCCACGTAGGCCGTGCCGGTGTTGGAGGTCACCACACTGCCGTCGGGCTCGCCGATGAGGTCGTCGTGATCGACCTTGCCCTTGTGTGAGTGGAAGCTTCCGCCCTCACGCAGTGTGATGGTGTGCATGCGACCCTTGGGGTCGGTCAACTGCACGGTGTCGCCGTCGGTGAAGGGGCCGCGGCGGCCATGGATACCGGTCAACGTCGCTCTCGTCTTCCCACGTCGCGTTTGGTCGGGGCAATCGCCCAGCGTATCGGCCCCGGGCACCAGGACGAACCACCGCCGCCGCCGGTACGGCCGGGAACGGAGCCGAAGGCGTGCGAAAAACCGTCCCCTTGGGCAGTATCAGGCGTGGGGAACTTCAACGCACCCATCCAATCCACGAGGACTCCGGGAGACACGACCCATGTCACAGCAGACCACGGGCCTGGGAATCGACATCGGCGGCAGCGGAATCAAGGGCGCCCCGGTCGACCTGGTCTCCGGCGAGTTCCTCCGGGACCGCCTGAAGATCCTCACCCCAGACCGCTCGGACCCGACCGCGGTGGCCAGCATCGTCGCCGAGATCGCCGAGCACTTCCCCGAGACCGCCGGGGCTCCGCTCGGCGTCACCTTCCCCGGTGTGGTCCAGGGCGGGGTGGTGCGCACCTCCGCCAACCTCGACAAGGGCTGGGTGGACACCGACGCCCACGCCCTGTTCGGCGAGGCGCTCGGCCGACCGGTGCGAGTGCTCAACGACGCCGACTCCGCCGCGCTGGCCGAGGCCCGCTACGGGGCGGCCAAGGGGGTGGACGGCACCGTGCTGCTCACCACCCTGGGCACCGGGATCGGCACCGCCCTGGTCGTGGGCGGGCGACTGGTGCCCAACACCGAGTTCGGCCACCTGGAGATCGACGGGCACGACGCCGAGTCACGCGCCTCCTCCGGCGCCAAGGAGCGGGAGGGGCTCTCCTACCCCGACTGGGCCAAGGGGCGGCTCCAGCGCTACTACCGGACCATCGAGGACCTGGTGTGGCCGGACCTGATCGTGGTCGGTGGCGGGGTGAGCCGCAAGGCGGACAAGTTCCTGCCCCACCTGGACATCCGCACCCCGATCGTGCCCGCCGAGCTGCGCAACACCGCGGGCATCGTCGGCGCGGCCCTGTACGCCGCGCAGGCCCAGTCCGCCGCGGAGGTCTAGGGGTCCTCCGCGACGGACCCTCGGTGGGAGGGAACGGGGGTGAGGGGCGCCCGCCTCGACACGGCGGAGCCGGGTGCCCCTCGGGGAGCGGCCGGGGACGGCCCGCTTCGGGTGTCGAACGGGTCCAGGACCCGCACAGAGGGAGACTGGGCCGCGGGTTCGACCCCGGACACCGTTCCGACACCCGGGACTGTGCGCGCACAGCCCGTCCTGTGGTCCGGGCGCGGTCGGCACCCGGACGCCTCTGTCAGCTGCCCTTCGTCAGCCGCCCTCCGCCGACGCGGACAGGGCGCCCACGATCCTCCGGGCCGCATCGGAGGTCCGGGTGACCGGTGAGAGCGGGACCCCGGACAGCGCCGAGGGGACGCCGTCCTGACGGGGCCAGCGCATCCACCACCACAGGTCGCCCCGGTGGGGGCGCAGCAGGGCGCTCTGGGGCCTGGCGGCCGGTCCGGCGTCGACCACACCGGACACCCCGTCCTCACGGGCCTCCACCCCGCGGGCCCGCAGTTCCACCGCCATGCCCCGAAGGGCCAGGACGGCCAGGTCGACCGGGTACAGAGGTTCGGCGCAGGCGCGCGCACCGGGCTCAAGGGGGGTCTGCGCACCGAATTCGGTGCGGGTGGGCCCGCTGAACACGCCCGGCGAGTCGGCGCCGTGATCCGGGTGCCCGCCACCGGCCAGACTCGGGTTCCCCGCCGGTGGTGTCTCAACGGTCACGTGGCCTCCCCCTGCGCTTCCCGGGCCCGGCACACGCACGACCGGGACCTGCCGACCCCTTCACTGTGCCGCACTCGGAGACGGCCCGGGTACGGCTATGCGGATCACGCATCACGCCTTCTTTTTCACACATAGCCACCAAGAGCGCCTGGAATCCCTAACCTAAGCTGCATGCCCCAAGCAGACGGTGATCTTCCCGACGACCTGTGGACCAGACCGCGCATGGCCGCCGCCCTGGCCACCTGTGACATGCCGACGGTCATCGAAGGCGTGCGCACGGCGCGCGGCTGGTCCCAGAGCGAACTGGCCCAAGCGCTGACCTACTCGCAGAGCTGGGTCTCCCGGGTCGTCAACGGCCAGCAGACCCTCACCGTCAGCCAGGTTCAGGACCTCGCCCAACGGCTGCACGTCCCGCTCCACCTGCTCCGCTTCGGCGGCTCCGTGTCCGAGGCGGCCACGGCACCGGGGGCGGCTTCCACCAGGCAGGGGGTGAAGACCACGAGATTCCGCGACTTCGGCAAGACGGTCGCCGCGGGCACGTTCATGGCCACGGCGTCGCGCCAGGCCGCAGAGGCCGGCGCCTACCACGGGGTCGACGAGACCACCGCCCCCGCGCTGCGCTCCATCACCGGCGGGCAGCGCCGTATGGACGCCAACTCCCCCGCCCGCCACCTGCTGCCCAGCGCGGTGGCGCACGTGCAGCTGGCCGAGCAGATGCTCGGTAACGCACGCGGGACACCCTTCCACACCGAACTCAGCGCCTCGGCCAGTGAGGCCTCCGGCTTCGCCGCCTGGCTCAACGCCGACCTCGGCGACATGGGGTCGGCCCGCATGCACTACCGGACCGCGGTCGTGCGCGCCCGGCAGGCCGGGATGCGCCTGCTGGACGTCTACATGCTCGGCTCCCTGGCCGCCTTCGAGATCGACGTCGCCGAGGACCCGGAGCTGGGCCTGGGCCTGGTGAAGGAGGCCGAGCACGTCCTGGGCCCCTCGGCCCACCCCACCGCCCGCGCCTGGCTGGCCTGCATCGGGGCGCTGGCCCACGCGGGGATCGGCGACCGCGTGGCCGCGGCCCGGGCCATCCGGCACGCCGAACGCGAGATCGCCCGCCCGGACAACGCCGAACCGCCCTGGCCGTGGGTGTTCGCCTTCGACGAGGCCAAGGTCGCCGGATACCGCGCGCTGGTGGGGGTCCGGCTGCGCAGCCCGCACGAGGCCCGCGCCGCCTTCGCCGAGGCCGTGGCCCCCTCGCCCCGCAACGTCAAGCAGTCGGCCCTGCTCAAGGTGGAGCTGGCCTCGACCCACGCCGAGGCCGGGGACATCGACGAGGCCTTCCGGCTCGCGCAGGAGGCGCTCACCACCGGGGTGCGCTTCGACTCCGAGCGCGTGGTGGGCCGGGTGCGCTCCTTCCGAAAGCGCTACCGGGGCCCACGGGCACACTGCGTCGAGGACCTCGACAACAGACTTTCGTCCCTTGTTACCGGCCTTCCCGTGAGTGGGTAGAAAGCTGGCGAAGCGAGCAGCAGGGAGGTCGCGTGATTCGGATCGGAATCACCGGACACCGCAATCTGGACCCTGACGTGATCGGCGCCGTCGCCGGTCTGGTCAAGGCACAACTGGAACCGTACGGATGCGAGATGGTAGGGCTGTCCTGCCTGGCGGACGGAGCCGACGCCGTCTTCGCCGAGGCGGTCGTGGCCGCCGGTGCCCCGTTGGAGGCGATCATCCCGGCGGCCGGGTACCGGGAGGCCCTTCCCGCCGAGCACCACCCGGTGTACGACCACCTCCTGGAGCAAGCGGTCCTGGTCCACGAATTACCCCATCGCGAGTCCGCGCCCCGTGCCCACATGGCCGCAGGGCGCCTGCTCGTCGAGCAGTGCGACCACCTGGTCGCGGTCTGGGACGGTGAGCCCGCGCGCGGCCCCGGCGGCACCGCCGACGTGGTCGCCTACGCCCGCGCGCTGAACCGCCCCGTCACCGTCCTGTGGCCCGAGGGCGCCAAGCGCTGAGGCCGGGTCCGGGTCCGGGTCCGGCCACGCCCCGGGCTCCGGCCCGCCCCGGGTGCGGCTCAGCCGCGCCCCTCCTCACCGGCCACGTCCCCCGCGCCCTCCACCGTGCGGCCGGCCATCGCCGCGTTGACGTCCACGGCCCGCAGCACGCCCAGCAGGGTGCCGTCGGCCTCCAGCACAAGATACTCCGGCAGCGGTGACCTGGTGAGCTCTTGCAGGAGCTCCTCCCCCTCCAGGTCCGCGGCGACCGTCGAGTGCCCGGTCAGCGCCCGGGACACGTCCGCGACCGGGACCCAGTCGCGGCGCGCGCCGGTGATCGCCTCCGCGGCGGCGGGGTGCAGCACCGAGATCGGCGTGCCCCCGCTGTCGGTGACCACCACGGCCGCCGCGCCCGCTTCTTCGGCGCGGCGGTCGGCCTGGGCCAGCGGCAGGTCCGCCGGGACGGTCACGGCCGACCTGGCCAGGGCGCGCGCCCGCAGCCCCGGCACCCGGGCCCGGATGCGGGCGTTGCGCAGCGCCTCGCTGGCGCTCATCCACATGAACCCCGCCAGCACGACCCCCCACACGACCGCCCACGGCCCCGGAGTGCTCCCCGCGCTCCAGGCGAACAGGAACGGCAGGGCCACCACGACCAGGGCGAGCACCCTGCCGCCCCAGGCCGCGACCACACTGCCGGTGTGTCTGCGTCCGGTCAGCTTCCACACCCCGGCGCCCAGCAGGCGGCCACCGTCCAACGGCAGCCCCGGCAGCAGGTTGAACACGCCCACGAGCAGGTTGGCGACCCACAGTTGGAAGAGCAGTTCACCGGTGACGCTGAAGGGGTCGGCGAAGGCGGTCAGCGCGAACGTGGCGGCCGCAAGCACCAGGGACAGCAGCGGACCGGAGAAGGCGATCCAGAACTCACGGCCCGGGGTGGGCGCCTCCCGGTCGATCTCGGAGACCCCGCCCAGCACGTAGAGAACGATGCGGCGCACCGGCAGCCCGTACCAGCGGGCCACCACCGAGTGCGCCAGTTCGTGCACGAGCACGGAGGCGTAGAGCAGGATCGCGAAGACGAAGGCCAGCAGGTAGGCGGAGGGCCCCAGCGCGAGCCTGGACTGGACGATGCCACCGTAGACCAGCGTGATCAAGATGGCGACGATCCACCACGAGGAGGTGACGTAGACCGGCACCCCGAACGGGCGGCCCAGGAGTAACCCCGGCCGCTTCTTCCTCGCGCGGTCGTCGGTCGGGGGTCCGGTGCGGTCACTGCCTCTGCTCACAGGTCCACACTAGGTCCCCCACCTGGATGGTCTCCTCCAGGGTCGACGCCCCTCATCGGCTCGGGCATAGGCTCGGAGCATGACCACCGCGCCGCTGCCGACCGCTCTGTCGCCTTCCCGGGCCTCCGACTTCCTCCAGTGCCCGCTGCTCTTCCGGTTCCGCACCATCGACCGCCTGCCCGAGGCGCCCAGCGCCGCCGCACTGCGCGGCACCCTCGTGCACGCCTGCCTGGAGCGGCTCTACGAGCTGCCCGCCGACACCCGCACGCCCCGCACCGCGCTGAGCCTGGTCGACCCGCAGTGGGAGAGGATCCGTACCAGGAAGCCCGAGGTGGCCGAACAGCTCTTCCCCGGCGAGGAGGGGCTGGCCGACTGGCTGGAGTCGGCCCGCACCCTGGTCAAGCGCTACTTCGACCTGGAGAACCCCGAGCTCTTGGAGCCCCGCGAGCGCGAGATGCGGCTGGAGGTCTCCCTGCCCACCGGCCTGCGGCTGCGCGGCTACGTGGACCGGCTGGACGTGGCGCCGGGCGGACAGATCCGGGTGGTCGACTACAAGACCGGGAAGTCACCGCACCCCAGGTTCGAGGACAAGGCCAAGTTCCAGATCTTCTTCTACGCGGTGATGATCTGGCGCGACCTGGGCGTGGTGCCCGCCCGGCTCCAGCTCGTCTACCTGGGCGACGGATCGGTGCGCTGGTACGACCCCACCGAGGAGGAGCTCGCCGCCGCCGAGGCCGAGATCGGCGACATCTGGGCGCGGATCGAGGCGGCCGGGCGCGCCGGGAAGTGGGAGCCCAAGCGCAGCAAGCTGTGCGGCTGGTGCGAGCACCAGGCGCTGTGCCCGGAGTTCGGCGGGACCCCGCCGCCGCTGCCCACCGAGCGTCCCCCCATGTAACGAGGTCCCCCCATGTAACGAGCAGGGGTGACGAGCAGGTGGAGTGAACGCGGGTGGCGACCGGGTCATGACGGGCACCCGTGACGAGCGCCCCAGGTCGGGCGCCTCAGCCGGACGAGGCACTCCGGGAATGCGGGAGAATCGGCCCGTGCCCGCCTCAACCCCCGTCTCAGTCCTGCTCGTCGACGACCAACCCCTCGTCCGCGCGGGGTTCCGCATGATCCTGGAGTCCGCGCCGGACGTGTCGGTGGTGGGCGAGGCCTCCGACGGCCGCGAGGCCGTGCGCGCGGCCCGCGGCCTGCTACCCGACGTCGTCCTCATGGACATCCGCATGGCCGGTATGGACGGGATCGAGGCCACCCGCGAGATCGTCGAATGGGCCCGCCCGCTCGGCCACGGGGTGCGGGTCCTGGCCCTGACCACCTTCGACCTGGACGAGTACGTGGTCGGGGCGCTGCGCGCGGGCGCCTCGGGTTTCCTGCTCAAGGACACCCCGCCCGCCGAACTCCTCTCCGCGGTGCAGGTGATCGCCGAGGGCTCCTCCGTGGTCTCCCCCGCCGTCCTGAACCGTCTGCTGAACAGGTTCGCGACCCTGCTGCCGCTGCCCGACGCCGTACCCGATCCGCCCGAGGACACCCTCACCCCGCGCGAACGCGAGGTGCTGAGGCTGGTCGCCCGGGGCTGGTCCAACGGGGAGATCGCCGCGCACCTGGTGCTGGGCGAGACCACCGTCAAGTCCCACGTGGGCAGCATCCTCACCAAGCTGGACCTGCGCGACCGCGTCCAGGCGGTCGTGCACGCCTACGAGACCGGTCTGGTCCTCCCAGGACAGGCCGACGAGACGGGTGAGGGAACCAGCGGCAAGCAGCACGGTGAGGCTTCGGGCCCCTCGGTCTGAGGGCTCCGTGGAGCCCCTGGAAACGGCGCGTCGCCGCCCTCGGCCGACCGCGCGCCTTGGCAGGATGACCCGGTGACCGAACTCACCGGTGCCACCGCGCCCGGGGGGCGAACCCGGCAGGGGGGCGCGGCGTCCCCCTTGGGGTTGGCGAGGCAGTGCGTCGGCCATCATGGGTGCGGGCGACGGGGAGGAAACGGAGTACAGCGATGCCAAGCAAGCGGGAGCGTTCGGGGCCGCCGAGCGAGGAGTTCATGCTCAGTCGGATGCGCGACTGGCGGGCCGAGCACGAACGCGAGCTGATCCCGGACGAGCTGGAGGACGAGGACGTCAAGCTCCCGGACGCGCGGGCGATCAACCTGGTCCTGCGCGTGGGCGAGCTGATGCTGGCCAGCGGTGAGGGCACCGAGGCCGTCAGCGAGGCCATGCTGAGCCTGTCCGTCGCCTTCGACCTGCCCCGCTCGGAGGTGTCGGTCACCTTCACCACCATCTCCCTGTCCACCCACCCGGGCGGGGACAGCCCGCCGGTCACCGGTGAGCGGGTGGTGCGCCGCCGCACCCTGGACTACTTCCGCGTCAACGAGCTGCACACCCTGGTCCAACAGGCGGCGCTGGGGCTGCTGGAGCTGGAGGACGCCAACGCCCGCCTGGAGCAGATCCGCCGGGCGCGCATGCCCTACCCGAACTGGATGATCGCGGTGGGCTTCGGCCTGATCGCCTCCAGCGCCAGCCTGATGGTGGGCGGCGGCCCGATCGTGGCGACCGTGGCCTTCCTCGCCACGGTGCTGGGCGACCGTACCTCGGTGTTCCTGGCCAACCGCGGGGTCGCGGAGTTCTACCAGATGGCGGCGGCCGCGGTCGTGGCCGCCTCGATCGGGGTGGGCCTGCTGTGGGTGAGCACCGAGATGGACCTAGGCCTGCAGGCGGGCGCGATCATCACCGGCAACATCATGGCGCTGCTGCCGGGCCGTCCGCTGGTGTCCAGCATCCAGGACGGCATCAGCGGCAGTTACGTCTCGGCGGCCGCCCGGCTGCTGGAGACCTTCTTCATCCTGGGCGCGATCGTGAGCGGTGTGGTCACCGTGGCCTACACCGCCACGCGTCTGGGGGTGGACCTGGACCTGGAGAACCTGCCCTCGGCCGGGACCTCCCTGGAGGTTCCGGTGCTGGTCGGCGCGGCCGGGATCGCCATGGCCTTCGCCATCTCGCTGGCGGTGCCGCCTCGCATGCTGCCCACGATCGGCGCGATGGGCGTGATGATCTGGCTGATCTACGCGGGACTGCGCTTGCTGCTGGAGGTTCCGCCGGTGGTGGGCACGGTCGTGGGCGCGGTGGCCGTGGGCGTGGTCGGGCACTGGCTGGCCCGGCGGACCCGGCGGCCGGTACTGCCCTACCTGATCCCCTCCATCGCGCCGCTGCTGCCCGGCAGCATCCTGTACCGGGGGCTGATCGAGATCACCCAGGGAACGGCGGTCTCTGGGCTGCTCAGCATCGCCGAGGCGGTCATGGTGGCGTTGGCGCTGGGCGCGGGGGTCAACCTCGGCGGCGAGCTCATCCGGGCCTTCCAGCGCGGCGGTCTGGCCGGGGCGGGGATGCGCAGCCGTCCGGCGGCACGGCGTACCCGCGGCGGTTACTGATCTGGCGGGCCCGTTCCTGGCCGGACCCGGTCAGGAACGGAGCGGATCCAGCAGAACCAGTGGGCAGTGACGTGGGTCTCAGTTAGTACGAGCGAACAACAAGAAGGTCGTGTTGTTGTCGCCCAAACCGACAACACCATGTGATGTCAGACACTATTGTTGACCTCAGCTCAACGAGGAGCACTCCAACGAAAGGCTCTGTCATGTGTAGCCATTCACCATCCTGCCCGTCCTTCGAGGACACCGACCGCGAGGCCGCGCGTGTCCTGTCCAGCCATCCCGAACAGGGGTGGAGCCTGCTCTGCAACGGCGTCGTCCTTTTCGAGGACACCGGCGAGCTCCTCCCCGACGGGGCTGTTGTCGCCCCGCACCGTCCCAAGGCCGCTGCTTGAGCAGCGTGGACAGTGCTGCCTGAGACGTCTCAGCGGCCGTCGGGCCAGTTCTCGGGCAGCACGTCCTCGCCCATCGCGGCGCTGAGCCGGCGCCGGAAGTCGGCGTGTACGGCACCGCCCCACACCAGCTCGCTCGGAGTGCGCAGCGCCTCCTCCATGGCGGCACGCAACGCGGCCGGGCGGGCCTCGCCCTCCACCACCGGGACCGCCAGCAGGGCGTGCATCTGGGTGATGACCGCGAACAGCTCCCCGGCGAGTGCGGGCGCGCTGGATGTGGCCACGGCCTCCTCCAGGTAGACGTCCCACCAGGGCTCGGGGGGCTCCTCCCCGCCCTCCTCCGGGGGCTGGGCGAAGGAGCGCCGCAGCCGTTCGCGTACCGCCTCGGCCGTGTCCCGGTCGCGGCTGTCCAGACCCGCCCGCCAGACCTGTTCGGCCGATTCCGGTTCGCCGCGCAGTGCCAGCAGCCCGGCGAGCAGCTCCACCGCCGCACCCGAGGTGCGCGGCTCCGGGTGCGTGCCCTGCGCTTCTTCGTTGGCGGACTGGTCGGCGACGGCACCCACGTCCGCGATGGCCCGCTCCAGGTGGGTGGCGGCGCGCAGCAGCCGCAGACCGGGGTCGTCCCCCACGCTCAGCCCGCGTTCGACCGCCACGGCGGCGGCGTCGGGCCGCCCCCGCTCCAGCAGGCGGCCGGCGAGGTCGCGGGCGGCCTCCACGACCGTGGTGGCGTGCAGGCGGCTGATCGGCTGGTCGGCGGACGGCAGCTCGAGCACGGCCTCCCAGTGCTCCTCGGCCTCCTCCGGCTCACCGCGCAGCTCCGCCTCGCGGGCCAGTCCGTAGCGGGCCACCGCGGTGTAGGCGGGACCGCCCAGATCCAGCAGCCGGTGCCAGACCCGCGCGGCCTCGCCGTGCGCGCCCTCCTGTTCCAGGGAGAGCGCCAGGTGGTAGGCGGCGCGCGGGGCGTAGCGGGCGTCTCCGGTGGCCAGGGCGCGGCGCGCGGCCTCCCGGGCGGCGGCCAGGTCCCCGCGCTGGTCCTGCACCACGGCCAGCCCGAGCAGCGCCCTGGCCTGTACCGCGGGCCGGGGGTTGGCCGCGACCGCCTGCTGGTAGAGCTTGGCGGCCCGCTTGAGGTGGCCGTTCTCGGCCAGGTCCTGGGCCTGTGCGCACAGGTCGTCCGCCTCCCCGGCGACGGGCACCTCGGTGTCCCCTGCGTCGTCGGGATCGGTGGCCTGGGGCGTGGGGTCGGCGGGGCCAGAGCGCGCGGAGGGTCCGGACGTCGTGGTCATTCGTTCCGCTTTCCATGGGGGTGTCGGGTCCGGTCGGCGGGGAGCGCGGACCGTGCGGCTTGACCGCGGCCGGTGGGGATCCGCGGCGGTGCAACTCTAACGCGCCCTCCCCCGGGTGCCGGGGGCCCGCGGTGCGGGTGTCGGCTTCCGTGGTTCTTCCCGATCCGCCAGCGGCCTACTCCAGCACCGTCTTTACAGCGTAGATTCACTATGACCCAAGGGAAGGGCGCCGCCCCCTGCGGGACGGCGCCCTCTCACCTATGACCCGCCCAGGGCCTCCTTAGAGCTCGAAGGCCTCGGGCGGCGGGCAGGAGCAGACCAGGTTGCGGTCACCGTAGGCCTGGTCGATCCGGCCGACCGGCGGCCAGTACTTGTCCTGGCGCAGCGCCGACAGCGGGTAGGCCGCCTCCGAACGCGTGTAGCCGTGCTTCCACTCGTCGGCGGTGACCGCCTCGGCGGTGTGCGGGGCGCCGCGCAGCGGGTTGTCCTCCGCGTCCCACTCGCCCTCGGTCACGCGGTCGATCTCACCGCGGATGGCGATCATCGCCTCGATGAACCGCTCCAGCTCGGCGAGGTTCTCGCTCTCGGTCGGCTCGACCATCAGCGTACCGTTGACCGGGAAGGACATGGTCGGCGCGTGGAAGCCGTAGTCCATCAGGCGCTTGGCGATGTCCTCGTTGCTGATCCCGCTGGTCTTCTGCAGCGGACGGACGTCGATGATGCACTCGTGCGCGACCAGGCCGCCCGCACCGGTGTAGAGCACCGGGTAGTACGGCTCCAGGCGCTTGGCCACGTAGTTGGCCGAGAGCACCGCGGTCTCGGTGGCCGAGCGCAGGCCGTCGCCGCCCATCATCCGCACGTACGCCCAGGAGATCGGCAGGATCCCCGCGGAGCCGAACGGCGCGGCAGAGACCGGGCCGACCCCGGTGTGCGGGCCCGCCTCGGGCTGGCCCGGGTGGTTGGGCAGGAAGCCCGCCAGGTGCGAGCGGACCGCGACCGGGCCCACGCCCGGGCCGCCGCCGCCGTGCGGGATGCAGAAGGTCTTGTGCAGGTTCAGGTGGCTCACGTCCGCGCCGAACTCGCCCGGCTTGGCCCAGCCGACCAGCGCGTTCAGGTTGGCGCCGTCGACGTAGACCTGACCGCCCGCCTCGTGGACCAGGCGGCAGACCTCGGTGATGGTGTCCTCGTACACGCCCGCGGTGGAGGGGTAGGTGACCATGATGGCCGCCAGGTCCTCGCGGTGCTTGTCGGTCTTGGCACGCAGGTCGGCGAGGTCGACGTTGCCGTCCTCGTCGCAGGCCACCACGGCCACCCGCATCCCCGCCATGACCGCGCTGGCGGCGTTGGTGCCGTGCGCGGAGCTGGGGATGAGGCAGATGTCGCGGTGGGCCTCACCGCGCGAGCGGTGGTAGCCGCGGATCGCCAGCAGACCGGCGAGCTCACCCTGCGAACCGGCGTTGGGCTGCAGGGAGACCGCGTCGTAGCCGGTGACCTCGGCCAGCCACTTCTCCAGGTCGCGGATGAGCGAGACGCTGCCGGCCGCCTGGTCGAGCGGGGCCAGCGGGTGCAGGCCCGCGAACTCCGGCCAGGTGACGGCCTCCATCTCGGCGGTCGCGTTGAGCTTCATGGTGCACGAGCCCAGCGGGATCATCGTGCGGTCCAGCGCGAGGTCGCGGTCGGACAGGCGGCGCATGTAGCGCAGCAGCGAGGTCTCGCTGCGGTGGGTGTTGAATACCGGGTGGGTGAGGTAGTCGACGCCCCGAGCCAGGTCCGCGGGAAGACGGTCGGCGTCCTCGTCCACGGAGACCGGGCCGCGCTCGGCGCCGCGGTCGGCCTCGCCGAAGGCCGCCAGGACCTTGTCGAGGTCGGCGACGGTGGTGGTCTCGTCCACGCTCAGGCCGACCGTGGTCTGGTCGACGCCGAGCAGGTTGATGCCGGCCTCCAGGGCCCGCTCGACCACGCGGTCGGCGTTGGGCACGCGCACGCGCAGGGTGTCGAAGTACTCGCTGTGGAGCACCTCGAAGCCGCGCCGGGTGAGCGTGTCGGCCAGGGCGACGGTGCGGGTGTGCACCTGGCGGGCGATCGCGCGCAGGCCGTCGGGTCCGTGGTAGACGCCGTACATCCCGGCCATGACGGCGAGCAGCACCTGGGCGGTACAGATGTTGCTGGTGGCCTTCTCCCGGCGGATGTGCTGCTCGCGGGTCTGCAGGGCCAGGCGGTAGGCGGGCTTGCCCGCGTTGTCCACCGAGACCCCGACCAGGCGGCCGGGCAGCTGGCGGCGAAGCTTCTCGCCCACGGACATGTAGCCGGCGTGCGGGCCGCCGAAACCGAGCGGGACACCGAAGCGCTGGGTGGAGCCCACCGCGATGTCGGCGCCCAGCTCACCGGGGCTGCGCAGCAGGGTCAGGGCGAGGATGTCGGCGGCGACCACGGCCAGGGCGCCGCGCTCGTGCGCCTGGGCGATGACGGCGCTGGGGTCGCGCACCACGCCGCTGGAGGCGGGGTACTGGACCAGGACGCCGTAGAAGTCGCCCTCGGGCAGGCCCTGGGTGAGGTCGGCGACGACCACCTCGATGCCCAGGGGTTCGGCGCGGGTACGCAGGACCTGGAGGGTCTGCGGGAAGACGTCGGAGTCGACCACGAACACGTCGCTCTTGACCTTGGTCGACCGGCGGGCCAGGGTCATGGCCTCGGCGGCGGCGGTGGCCTCGTCCAGCAGGGAGGCGCCGGTGATGGGCAGGCCGGTGAGGTCGGAGACCATGGTCTGGAAGTTGATGAGGGCCTCGAGTCGGCCCTGGGAGATCTCCGGCTGGTAGGGCGTGTAGGCCGTGTACCAGGCCGGGCTCTCCATGATGTTGCGCAGGATGACCGGGGGCGTGAGCGTGCCGTAGTAGCCGCGGCCGATCATCGAGGTGTTGAGCTTGTTGCGCGAGGCGAGGTCGCGCAGCTCGGCCAGGGCCTCGGCCTCACCGATGGCCTCGGGCAGGTTGAGCGCGGCGCTCTGCCCGGGGGCGCTGAGGATGGACTCGGGCACCGCCGCGGTCATGAGCTCGGCGGTGGAGCCGTAGCCGACCGTCTTGAGCATCTCCGCGGTCTCGGCGGGCGTGGGGCCGATGTGGCGGTCGGCGAACACCCTGGCGGGCGCGCCCGAGGTGGGGACATTCGACGGGTCAGGCACGGAGACCTCCTGGTGACAGGGCCGATCGGGTCGGCGGTGTTCCTCACGGTCTCCCCCTCTGTCACCGGGCACGGCGGTGCCCAGGCTTCAGAGCGGCCTACTCCGCGCGGTCCATGGTGCCTGAGAGGTTACTGGGGAGTATTGCCCCGTCGGCGCCCCGTTGCCGAGGTCTCTCCCGCGCGGTATCAGCAGCCTGCTGACGCTCTGTATATGTGTACAAGCAGGGTTGATGTCGGTTTTCATCCCCGTTGCGACTACGACCGTACTCGATCGGCCCCGAGCCACGGAGCCAGGGCACACCTTTTCGGCGGATCGCACGGACGTCGTGGCTGGCCACCACCCGAACGAGTGACCGCCCTCACAGACACGTGCGGCGAGAGAACGCAGACCACCACTGTTCTGGCTCGACCGGACAAGCGAGTAGTGAGCCCGAGCGTCCTCGAGACGGCCAGTGAGCTAGAGCAAGCCCTTGCGACCGCAGTACAGGACGAGCACGGACATCTCCCGGTAACGGTCCGCCTCTCCTTCCAGGGCGCCCGTCATACCCAGATCACGGGCCAAGAAGCGGGCGGTCAGGGCTTCCTCGTCCAATTGCCCTCTCTGAGCCAACTCCGCACTGTGGGAGACCTCAGCACACCGATTCACCCTTTCCGGCTCCGTGGCCCCGTTCCACCAGGTTTCGGCCGCTCGCGTCGGCACCGGGTGCCTATCTCTGGCCTCAGCCAACGCGATACGAAACTGGACTTCGGAGACCACAGCGCGGATGGCGAGCAGCGCCAAGAGGGCAACGAGGACGATAAGGGCAGCCCGCACCCAAGCAGGCAGGGTTCTGAAACGTTTGAGGCCGGAGGCGAGCGGCGGATTCAAGGGGATGGGCCTTCTTGTGTGAGCGGAGCACATACGGCGCCCGCATACGTCTCTAGGAGTGAGCGCTTTCACCACTCGCCCCAAGACTACGCACCAGGATCGTCAGCGGCCCACCGGATACGCACCAAACTCGCCCATGTCCGCCCGCGCCCAAGCAGACGGAACCGGGGTCAGCCGGTACGCCGCTCCCTGCGGCGCTGGGCCAGCTCGTCCACGGGCTGGGGAGCCGCCGCCGGAAGGTCGGCCCGCTCCTCGGCGGGCACCACCCCCAGGGCCTCCTCCAGCTCACGGGAGACGTTGGCCAGGGCCAGGCCGAACATGCCCTGCCCGCGCTGCATGAGGTCGACGACCTCGTCGGGGGAGGTGCACTCGTAGACGCTGACGCCGTCACTCATCAGGGTGATGCGGGAGAGCTCGGCGGCGGGGCGCCCGCGCAGGTGGTCGACCGCGGTCCGGATCTGCTGCAGCGAGATCCCGGTGTCCAGGAGCCTCTTGGCCACCTTGAGCATCAGGATGTCCGGGAGGCTGTACAGAGGGGCGTTGTGGGCTCCAGTGCGCACACTCGGCTCCACCAGGCCGGTCCTGGCCCAGTAGTCGAGCTGTCGATAGGTGATCCCCGCGGCCGTACACGCCGCTGGGCCCCGATACCCGACGTCCGTAGGCAGCGCCATCACGTCCTCTTCGCACAGTAGGCCCTGCTGCCCCGCTAGCCGCAGCGCGGACCGCCTGTCATGGGGATCCCGTTTGCCGCTCGCTACCGCCACGCCGACCTCCGGCTTCTCGGCCCACGACGGCATCGACAGGGGAAGGTCCACTCAGGGAATGGGCGCGCCGTGGGGTTCACAGCACTGACCGTAGGACGGCCGCAAGGCAGCGTCAACGAAGCCGCTCGGCGCGTCGCCAAGTGCGTACGGCGACGCCGCCGCGGCACCGGAGCCGGCGGCGCGCGAACGCGCCCGGCGGTTTTCGGCTGCGCACTCCACGACCATTCCCTTCGCCTAATCTACCACTCACACAACTGACAAAGCCGCAGGTCACGGCCGTGTTCTTCGGGGCGCACCCCGAATCCGCCCGAACCACTCATTCCGGTCAAGAATTCCTTATCCCTACAGGACACAGGCTCCCCGGGAGACACAAGGCGGGGCCCGCGGTGCGCGGGCCCCGTCATGTCACGTGCTGCGTCGGCCGAAGTCCTCGGGCGAGATGTTGTCCAGGAACTCCCGGAACGCCTCGACCTGGTCCTCCTGCTCGTCCGGGATCGGCATCCCGGCCTCCTCGATCACGTCCTCGTGGGCGTAGATCGGGGTCCCCGTCCGTAACGCCAGGGCGATCGAGTCCGAGGGGCGCGCGCTGACCTCCACCCCGTTGCTGAAGACCAGCTCGGCGTAGAAGATGCCGTCGCTCAGGCCGGTGATGTTCACCGTCTCGAGCCCCGTGTCCAGTGCGTCCAGCACGTCACGGAACAGGTCGTGCGTGAGCGGGCGCGCGGGCGCCACGCCCTGCTGGGCGAGCGCGATGGCGGTGGCCTCCACCCCGCCGATCCAGATCGGCAGGTAGCGGTCACCCTCGGATTCCTTGAGCAGGACAATCGGTTGGTTCGAGGGCATCTCAACCCGGACGCCGACGACTTCCATGTGCTTCACAGCGGCTCCGTCCCACGAGTCGTCATGCCGGATGGGCGCTCGTCCCTGCTCCCCCGTCGGACCAGGACCCGAGGGCGAAATCGGCACCCTTCGTTACAAAGCTCTCCGGAGGCGGGGGGCCGCAAACCTCTTCGGCCCTCCCACCCCCGTCGACCGTGGTCAGCGCACCGTCATCGGCGCGGTTTGGTCAGCAGGACCATCCGGAACTTGCCGATCTGGATCTCGTCCCCCCCGCCCAGTTCGGCCTCGTCCACCGGTTCCCGGTTGACGTAGGTTCCGTTGAGGCTGCCGACGTCGCGGACGCCGAAACCGTTGCCGCGGCGGAAGAACTCCACGTGGCGGCGGGACACGGTGACGTCGTCGAGGAAGATGTCGCTGTTGGGGTGGCGACCCGCGGTGGTCACGTCGCTGTCCAACAGGAAACGGCTCCCGGCGTTGGGGCCTCGTCGAACCACCAGCAAAGCGGTTCCGGGGGGAAGGGCGTCGGCGCTGGCGGGGTCGTCGCCGCCGAGCTCGTCACCCGGCTCCTCCTCCTCGAGGGCCTGTATACCGGAGATGGAGATGGTGGAAGTGACATCTCCCCCGGCGTCGCCACCAGCGCTGGGCTGGGGACTCTGGGGTTCGGCCCTGCGGACGGGGGTCCCACAGTGGGAGCAGAAACGGGCATCATCCGCAACGGCGTGACCGCACTGCGTGCAGTAAACGCTCGACATAGGTCGGCTCGGCCTCCTACCGCACGGGGCGGTGCTTGATTCGGCTGATCGGTGGCGCGTCCCGGCCGATCGGCGGGCACCGGGCCCACCCGTCTTCCGGGACACGGCGGGACGGCCCGCTGTCGCGGCAGCGGTACGGCCCACACGGTCGGTCGCTAGGTCTCATCCCCCATGTTGTACAACTTGTCACCCCCCGTTGGGTGTCCGCCGTTGCCGGGATTCCCGGGGCGGGTGGTGACACGGTGCTTCAGGGAACACTCGACTTTAAACCATATCCCTGTCCAGACAGGGTTTTGCTCCCCCTCGGCCCGCCGCGAGCACCCTGGGGGCGCCCGCACTGTGGGGTTGGGCCGCGTCGACACCTGGGGCGCCGCCTCGGCCTCGGACAGGCCTCGTGGGAAACCAACACCTGTTCTGGAACAGATGCCCGGTCCGGGCGTTTGGTTCTCCGGATTCCCGAATAGATTTTCACACACCCCCAAACCATGCCCTGACCTGGTCTTTTGTTCACTTTACAGCTGATTTTTCCGGAACGGGAGACCAGGACAGAAACCTCCCTGCACGCGTCGGGCGGGTGCGGACGGCCCCACCGCCCGCACCCGCCCGGCACCTTCGTTAGCCCTCGGCCCGTTCCACCACGGCCGCCCACTCGTCGAGCAGGCGCTGCGCGCTGTCCGAATCAGGACCTTCGGCCCAAAGATGGGTGACCGCTTCGGCCGTGTCCGGCAGGACCAGGGCCCAGCTTCCGTCCGGCTCGATCACCCGGACCCCGTCCGTGGTGTCCAGTTCGCGCTCGCCCGCGGACTCCACGACCGCGCGCATGACGCTTCCCTTGACCGCCCACGGGGTGGGCACCGAACGCCGTAGCAGGTGCGCCTGGGGGATCGCACGGTCGATCTGGCCGATCGAGCGCCGGGTCCGCGCCACCAGCCCCAGCAGCCGCACGAAGGCGGCGATGCCGTCACTGGTGGGACTGAACTCGGGGAGGACGAACCCGCCCCGGCCGTCACCGGCGAAGATGATCTCCTCGCCCTCCGAGCGAACCGCCTTGGTCAGCTCGTCGGTGGCGGTGGCGGTCCAGAGCACCTCGACCCCGTAGGAGCGGGCCACCGTCTCGGCCACCCGGGTCGTGGTGACCGGAAGCGCCACCCGCCCGCCGCGGCGTTCGGCGGCGACCAGGTCCAGTACCACCAGGAGCGCTCGGTCGCCGTCCACCAGCTCGCCGTTCTCGTCCACGATGGCCAACCGTTCGGCCACCGGGTCGAAGCGCACCCCGAAGTCGGCCCCGGAGCCCGCCACCAGCTCGCCCAGCCGCTCCAGGTCCCGCATCTTCTTGGCCACGGTGTCGGTGGGCGAGGCCTCGTCCAGCCGGTTGTTGACCGTGAGCACGTCCACGCCGATCCGCCCCAGGAGTGAGGGCAGGATCAGCGAGCCCGTACCGCCCGCGCAGTCCACCACGACCTTCAGCTCGGCCTCGGCCACCCCGGAGGTGTCCACGGCCCTCAGGAGCTCGTGGGAGTAGTTCTCCACGTTGCGGGAGGGGAAGGTCAGCTCACCGATCTCGCCGGGGAAGGCGCGCCGGTACTCGGCCCGGGAGAAGACCCGGTCGAGTTTGCGCTGCGCCCCCGGGGAGAGGTCGGCGCCCTGGCCGTCCAGGAACAGGATGTCCACGGACTCGGGGTCGCCGGGGCTGGTGCGCACCATGATGCCGCCGCTCATCCCGCTCTGCGAGGTGTGGAAGCGCGCCACCGGCAGCGGCACGACCTCCAGGTCCCGGACGTCCATGGCCGCGGCCGTCAGCGCGCTGATGATCGCCCGCTTGAGCGTGCGCGCCGCCCGCGAGACGTCACGGGAGGTCGTGACCATCGCGCCCTTCTTGAGCGTGGTGGCGTAGGCGTTGGCCAGCCGGACCGCGAGCTCGGGCGTGATCTCGACGTTGATCAGGCCGGACACGCCCCGGGGACCGAACAGCGAACGCTGCCCGCGCGACTCCCAGACCACGTTGGTGTTGACCACCGCCCCGGCCTCGATGGTCTTGAACGGGTAGACCTTCACGTCGTTGTTGACGTAGGCCTCGGACTCGATGACGCAGTCCTCGCCGACGACCGCGCCCTCCTCGATCCGGGCGGCCGCCATGACGTCCGTGTTCTTGCCGATCACACAGCCGCGCAGGTTGGCGTTGCGGCCGATGAACACGTTGTCGTGCAGCACCGTGCGGTGGGCGAAGGCATCCGCCCGTACCACGGCGTTGCTGCCGACCACCGTGAACTCGCGCAGCTCGGCCCCGGCCTCGACCTTGGCGTAGTCGCCGATGTAGAGGGGGCCCTTGAGGACGGCGCTGGTGTCGACCTCCGCGCCCTCGCCGACCCACACCCCCGGGGACACCTCGAAGCCGTCGATCTCCACGTCGACCTTGCCCGAGAGCACGTCGGCCTGCGCGCTGAGGTAGCTCTCGTGGGTGCCCACGTCCTCCCAGTAGCCGTCGGCGACGTACCCGTAGAGGGGCTCGCCCTCCTCCAGGAGTTCAGGGAAGACGTCGCCGGACCAGTCGACCACCTCGCCCGCGGCCACCCGTTCGAGGACCTCCGGCTCCATGATGTAGATGCCGGTGTTGACGGTGTCGGAGAAGACCTGGCCCCAGGTGGGCTTCTCCAGGAAGCGCTGGATGCGCCCCTGCTCGTCCACGATGATGATGCCGAACTCCAGCGGGTTGGGGACCCGCTTGAGGGCGATGGTCACCTTGGCGCCGCGCTCCTTGTGGAAGCGGACCATGTCGGTGAGGTCGATGTCGGTGAGCGCGTCGCCGGAGATGACGATGAACGGCTCCCCGCGCAGGTGCTCCTCGGCGTTCTTGACGCTGCCCGCCGTACCGAGCGGGACCTCCTCGGCGACGTAGTGGAGCTTCATGCCGAGCTCCTCGCCGTCGCCGAAGTAGTTGCGGATGAGCGTGGCCAGGAACTGCACGGTGACCACGGTCTCGGTGAACCCGTGCTTGCGCAGCAGGAGCAGCACGTGCTCCATGATGGGCTTGTTGACCACCGGCAGGAGCGGTTTGGGCTGGTTGGCGGTCATGGGGCGCAGGCGCGTGCCCTCGCCGCCCGCCATCACCACGGCCTTCATCGGGGGGATCGCAGTGGCGTCGGGTGCGGCGCCGGACGCGGAATCGGTCGTACTCATCGCAGGGACCCCCGAACGGCGGTGCGGTCAACGCGGCCAAGGGGCGCGACGGGGGGTAGGTACTCGGAGCGCGCGGCCTCGCGCGCGATGGGACATGTTCTCATGGCGGAGATGACACTCCCTTTCGATCCGACAGGACTCTGGTGAGCCGGTCCGCCGGTTCGTTCAGTGGATCAGGGCCCGGTCCTGCCCTGATCCGGCAGGCCCGGTCCGTCCGGGCCTTCGGGTGCCGCGCCGGGACGACCGTCCGCGGTCGCCGGTGCGATCGGATCCGATCGGTCCACGCCGTGGCCGCGTGCGGGGTCGCTGTCCCGGGCACCCGCGTGGATACCCGCGTGATCAGCGCGTTCGTCGCGGCGGGTCTGGCCTATCAGGCGCAGTCCCTGTACGGCGTAGAGCAGTCCGGCCCACCAGTACAGAGCCGTTCCCCACAGGGCGAAGGCCCAACCCATAATCCTGGCCACATCTCCGACGATCGACGCGTAGCCCGCGATGAACAGGAGCGGGAACGCGTACAGAAGGCAGAGCGTGGCGGCCTTGCCCGCGAAGTTGACCGGCAGCGGCCCGTAACCGAAGTGGCGCAGCAGCGGCAGCGCGCCCAGGATGAGGACGTCGCGCAGGACCAGGAGGGCCATCAGCCACCACGGGACGATGCCGCGCACGACCAGGCCGAGCAGGGCCGCGAAGATGTAGAGGCGGTCGGCGAGCGGGTCGAGGATCTGCCCCAGTTTGGTGGCCTGGTCCCAGGCCCGGGCGATCTTGCCGTCCAACCAGTCGCTGAGCCCGGCCAGGGCGAGCACGAGCAGCGCCCACCAGTCCTCCTGCGGGCCCAGGATGAGCCAGAGGAACAACGGCACGCCCAACAACCGGAGCATGCTCAACAGGTTGGGAACCGTCCAGATGCGGTCACTGACCACCGGGCTGGCCACGCTGCCCCCCGCCTCGTGTCTGCCTTCTTCCGCGGATCGCCCCATGGCGCCAACGATAACCGGCGGGACCGTCGTTTCCCGCCACCTCGCGCTCCACCGGGCCCAGGATGCCCGGCGGAGGACCGCCCGCTCATCGTATCGTGTACGGATTTGTCCCTTCACTCGGTATCCACCTGGGCTTTCGGTCCCTTGGGACACCGGTGGGGCTCGTGGGGCGCCCGGGACGAGGGACGGCCTCCGCCCGCTTTGTGCTCACCAGCCCGTCGGCGGGGCCTCGACCGGGCCCCGCCGACGGGGGACGGACCCGTGGTCAGGCAGGCCCGTCGCTACCGGAAGCGTCCTCGGCCGCGGCCCGGTCCTGGCCGACCTCGTCAGGCGCGCCGCGGCGCGCGGCGAAGGCCTTGCGCAGGGCCACGGACGCCTCCACCATCATCCACACCGCCAGGCCGAAGATGACCAGGTCCAGCGGGGCGAGCACGAAGCGCTGCATCGGGTCGTCGCTCAACGCGAAGTCCCTCAGCTGCACCAGGAGCGCCCACGAGGTCATGACCGCGAGGAACACCAGGGGCACCAGGACCGCGACGGGGTTGCGCCCCTGCTTGGTCACCCACACGGCGATGACCGACAGCGCCAGTCCCGCGGTCAGCTGGTTGGTCGTACCGAACAGTTGCCAGAGGGTCCCGGCGGCGAAGTTCCCCGGGATGAGCGCCAGCCCGAAGGGGATCACCACCGCGACGAGCGTGGCGGCGGTGATGTTGCGGCCGAGGAAACGCGAGGAGCGTTCGAGCACGCCGCCATCGGCCGCCTTCTCCCTCACGATGGAGCTGATCTCCTGGATGGTGTAGCGCTGGAGTCGGACCGCGGTGTCCAGGCTCGTGGCCGCGAAGCTCACCACGACCACGGTGGCGAACACGAGCCCGACGCCCTCGGGGATCCCGATGTTGGACGCGAAACCGGCCACCCCCTCGACGAAACGGCCCGCGGGGTTGGTACCGGCGGTCGCCCAGTCGGCGTAGTGGTCGGTCCAGGCGGTCCCCTCGTTGGCGGAGAAGACCATGATGCCCGCGGTGCAGGCCAGGATCGAGCAGACGGCCAGCGTGCCCTCACCGAGCGAGCTCAGGTAGCCCACGTAACGTGCGTCGGTCTCCTTGTCCAGCTGCTTGGAGGTCGTCCCTGAGGCGACCAGGCTGTGGAAACCGGACACCGCACCGCAGGCGATGGTGATGAACAGCAGCGGGAAGATGGGCGGGCTTCCCTCGGGCAGGTCCCCGCGGAAGGCGGGGGCCTCGATCGTGTTCATGCCCACGATGATGCCGACCATGATGACGAGCAGGCCCACCACCATCTGCTGCTGGTTGATGTAGTCGCGGGGCTGCAGGAGCAGCCACACCGGCAGGCGCGAGGTGAAGAAGGTGTAGACGAAGATCAGCACCAGCCACACCAGCGCGGGGTCGGCGCCCAGCAGGTTCGCCAGCGGGTCCACGGTGATGGGGAACGCCTGCCCGAGCGGGATGCACGCGTACACGACCAGCAGGCTGATCAGCGAGGGGACGAGCGCGGCGGTGCGCCTGCGGTAGACGACCTGGCCCACCCCGATCGCCAGCGGAATGGTGACCAGGACCGGGAGCACCGCCTGGGGGTTGGCGATGAGCAGGCCCGTGATGATCACCGCGAACACCGCGTTGACCATGGTCACCAGGAAGAAGATGATCAGCAGGAACAGGATCCGGGCCCGGGTCCCGATCACGTCCTTGGCCAGGGCACCGATGCTCTTGCCCTTGTGCCGCACCGACACCACGATCGCCCCGAAGTCATGGGCGCCGGAGGCGAAGATGGTGCCCAGCACCACCCACAGGAGCGCCGGCCCCCACCCCCAGAAGACCGCGATGGCGGGGCCGACGATCGGCGCCGCGCCCGCCACGGAGATGAAGTGGTGGGCGAAGACGATGTGCTTGTTGGTGGGGACGTAGTCGATCCCGTCCTTGTAGGCGTGGGCGGGGGTGACGAAGTCGGGGTCCAGGGCGTAGACCCGCTTGGCGAGATAGGCCGAGTAGAACCGGTAGCCGAGGGCGAACAGCGCCAGGGCTCCGAGGAGGACTGCTAGGGCCGACATGGGGGTTCCTTCGAACTCGCGGCACCGGGTGCGGCTGGGAAAGGGGATTGGCGCCTGACTAGGGTGTATACAGTGCAGGCGAAATTAGCACGTGACGTTCGCCACGGTGAAGGGCGGGCGGCGGGCTTCTTGCCCGCCTCGGCGCGAGAGGGCTGCGCCGCCGGGCGGACGAGGGCCCGGGGAGCCGCCGCGGAACGGGGAGCGGCCCGCCGCGGCGCCCCGGCCGGCGCTAGTCCAGGGAGAGGATGCGCTCGGCCTCGCGCCGCCCGGACAGCAGGGCCCCGTGCACCGTGGCGGTGTGCTCGATGTCGGTGGCCTCCCCCGCGAAGAAGACCCGATCGCCGACGGGCGCGCCCAGCGCCCTGCGGTCCTCGTCCCCGGCCCCGACTGCGGTGAAGGAGAACCCGCCCCGTGCGAAGGGGTCGTCCATCCAGTGCGTCAGGTAGTGGTCGATCGGGTCCGGTGCCTTCTTGAACATGCCGCGCAGGGACGCCATGGCGTGCGCGACCACGTCGCCGTCGTCCATCCCGGCCAGGAACCGCGCGGCGTTGCCCCCGTTGCGGCTGACCAGGATGGGCTCGCCCAGGACGTTCTGCCCGGCGAACCAGTGGAACCAGGCGCCCTCCTCGGTGCCCAGGTGCACCAGCACCTCGGCGTCGCCCCAGAAGACGTCGTCGAAGCGCAGGAAGAGCTTCTCCAGCCGGCCGTTGCCCAGGCGCCGCACGGCATCGCGCTTGTCCGCGGGCAGCTCCGGGGTGAAGTCCACCTGCCCGGCCTGCAGGACCCCCAGCGGCAGGGTGACCAGTACCCGGTCGGCGGTCAGCGTCTCCTCACCGTCGGGGGTCTCCACCCGCACGCTGGCTCCGCGGTCGTCGTGGGAGACGCTCAGCACGACGTGCTCCATGCGCACGTCCAGCCCTCGGGCGAGGTAGTCGGTGAGCTGGCTCATCCCCTCGGGGAAGACCACGTCGTCACCGCTGAACTCGTGGACGGAGGCCACGGCGGAGAAGGCGACCTCCTCGGCGTCCGCCCCGTGGTCGGCCTCGGCGATGCGGTGCACGATCTCGGCGGCGTCCCTGGCCCGCGAGCGCACGAGGTTGACGTCGTAGAGGGCGTGCTTGATGCCATCCTCCATGGACTCCTCCGGGCTCGCGCCGACCGTGGCCCAGTACATGTGCTCGTGCAGGAGGTTGACGTCCTCCATGTTGCGGGTGTGCCGGTCGAACAGGAGCCTGCGGCCCTTGGGGTCGTAGGCGGTCTCGGTGGAGCGGTTGAACACGGCGGTGCGCGCTCCCACCTCGTCAACCAGCCGCGACAGCGGGTTGTTCTCCTGGCCGCGCATCCAGGAGGCCCCCGCGTCCAGGGTGGTGCCGTCCCAGGTGTGCACCGAGTGGATGCGCCCCCCGGTCCGGCTGCGCGCCTCGAGCACCGTCACGCGCTCGCCCTGTTCGGCCAGCCGGTCCGCGGCGGCCAGCCCGGCCATCCCGGCGCCTACGACGATGGTGTGCCCCCGTCCCGGGTCGGCCTCGCGTCCGCGCGGTTCGGGCTCGGCGCGGGTACCCGCCCCGGAGGCCTCCTTCCCGGTGACCTCCGCGCTCACGTCCTCGCTCATCGCACTCCCCCTCCGTGCCGGCGGCCCACAAGTGCGACCTTATGCGCACCAACTGCCCTCACCAGGGACGACACACCCACGGAGCTCTGCACGGGGCCGGAAGGAGGTCGGGGAGGGACCCTGCGGGCCCTCCCCCAGGGGGTCACGCGGGCCGAGGCGGACCGGGCCGTTGAGAACGGTACGGCCTCTGATCAGCATGTGGTCGGGCTCGGTGTCGACGGGGACGTCGTAGACGATCGTCATCTCGCCGCTCTCCCCTGGCGGCAGGGTGATCGCCGGGCGGGCCGGTCGTAGGCGCTGCCAGCGGCAGACGGCCAGGCGGTGCTCGGTCCCGGAGCTGCCGAGGGGGCTCTGGCCCGGAGAAGGCATGCGTTCCTCCTCGGCGCCGATGTTCTCGACCGTCATGTCGATCGCCAGGTACTAACCGCTGGGGTCGTTGTCGCCCCGGGAGTTGGCGAGCCTCCCAGGCCCCGTGACCACGGAGTCGAGAGTGAAGCGCGGGCCTTCGACCTGACCTGAACCGGTCACCCGGGAATCACTCCAAGCAATAACCTCGCGCACGAGGTATCTCCCGCGCGGCCTCCCGTTTCCCAGCTGGCCGGGGCGCCCGCGAGAAACAGAGGCGTCGGTTCCGCCCGAGCACGGAAAAGATCGCTGATGTACCTCCCCGCAGCAGGCCGCCCCGAGGGCCTCCCTCCCCCGTACGCCCCTGGGCCGTCTGCGGGACGATCGCCGCTCTGATGGCCGGCGGCGACCGCGACCCCTGCCTGGCCGGGCTGGAGGGCCCGGGGGCTCGATTGGCCGGGCCGGGGGTGGCGGGGTCAGGGTTCGACGTGGGCGGCGAGGTTGGCCAGCGACGAGCCGAGCCCGGCGGCGTGGTCCTCGGGTGTGATGCCCGGCGGCACCCCGGTCGCCTCGACGCTCACCCGGGTGCCCCCGTCGACCGGTGCGAGCCGCCAGGTCATCGTCATGGTCCCGGAGAAGTCGGGGTCCTCCGAAGCGAAGTCCACCCGCTGGACGATCCGTTCGCCGGGCAGCAGTTCGGCGAAACCGACCTCGGTGACGTCGGTGGACTCCGTGGTCTTGCCCTGCCCGGTTCCGGGATCGAGATAGGTCAGCGCCATCCGGAAGCCGCCGCCGGGTCGGAGTTCGAAGCGCTCGATCCGGCCGGTCATGCCCTCCGGGGGCAGCCAGGCCTCCAGTGCCCCGGGGTCGGTCATCGCCCGGTAGACCGTCGGCGGCGGCGCCGCGACGACACGTTCGGCGCGGTCGACCCGCGCGTTCCCCGCACCCTGTTCGCTTCCGTTCCGTTCTCGCTCCATGGGACCCACTCCGTTCAGACGATCCGTACCGGGGCCGGACGACAGGCAGGGCCCGACGATAACGCGGGCCGGGGACGCTCGGAGCGGCCGCGCAGCGGCGGGGCGGCGGTCGGCGCTCTTCACACCCACCGCCGCCCCCACATGCACGGGCGGTCCCGTCCTGACCGCCCGAACGTAGGAGCGGTCCCGTCCTGACCGCTCAGGGCACCCGGGTGGCAGGGCCCGGGTCCACGTCACCGCCGGGAGGCACGGCGTTGGCACCGCCTCCCGGGCGTTTGCCCATCCAGGAACCTAGTGCGCAAGGCTTTCAGATTTCTTCTGCCCCGAACCCTGCCGTGCGTTCCCGCTTCCGGGGCCTCGCGGCAGGGGATCAGCAGGTGTTGTCCTGGCTGCCGCGCCAGGTGATGTTGCGCAGGACGGTCCCCTCGGCGCAGGGCCGTTCGTCGATCGACGTGTCCACGACGGTCAGGTTCGCCAGGGTGATGCCCGAAGTGTTGGCGAACTCGTCCCGGGCGGCGATCCGGATGTCACCCGGGCCTTCGACCGTCCCTCCCGCGAGGGTGACGTTGTGGCAGTTCTCGATCAGGACCGCGTTGCCGCCGGTCCCGGAGATGTCCACGCGTTCGATGACCGCCCCGCCGCTCTCCGAGACGCAGAAGACCCCGCGGCCGCCGCCGCGCGCGCGGACCTCGCCGACCCGGATGTTGGCGGGGTAGGCGTCCCCGACCCTGCCGTTGCGGTTGGCCATGCGGAAGGCCGCGTAACCGGTGCCCGCCCCCGCGTTCTCCGCGTCCACCAGCCCGATGTCGGCGTTCTCCGTGTCGTTGAGCAGCAGCCCCGAGTATCCGGTGTCCCGGGCCGTGACGGTGCCCACCGTGAACCCGTCGACGCCGTAGGTCTCCACACCGTGGTTGTCGGTGCCCGAGACCCGGATGTCGTCGATGCTGATGTCGCGGGCCTGCCTGACGGCGTCGTTGTCGCGGCTGTCGACGCGCATTCCGTGGCCGCCGGACATGCTCAGGTCGACCTGTCCGAAGTGGACGCCCTGGGCGCTCTGCACGAACACCCCGAAGTAGGGCGATCCGCTCAGGGACAGGTGGGGAACGGACACGTCCTGGACGTGGCGGATGCGCACGACGGCGTGGTTCGCGCCCACCGCCCCGACTGCGTCGATGGTGCCGCACACCTCGAAGGACGTGTGGCTGGGCAGGTCGAGGGAGGCGTCCGCGGGCACGGTCCCCGATCCGCGGACGACCACGCTCTCCTGGGTGGTACGCCCGGGATCGAGGCTGTCGACCGCGGCGCGCATGGCGGCGAGCATGTCGGATCCCTCGTGGACGGCCTCCCCGCCGTTGCGCACGGTCCAGGTCGCCCCGTCCAGTTCGGCCTCCGCGTCGTAGCTGCCCGCCCCGCACCGGGAGGCGGCCCCGACGGGAGCCTCCGCGGCGGTCGAGGCGCCTTCGGAGGCCCTCTGGAGTTCGGGCTCCGGGGGCGGGGCCGACGGGACGAGGCTCGCCGCCGCCACCCCCAGCCCCGCGAGGACGGCCAGGGCCGCGGTGGGCGGGGCCCAGCGCGGACGTGTTCGGTTGCTGTGAGAACGCATACTGCTCCTCGTGTGCGGGCCCATGGGGGCTGGGGGTCACGAACACGGTGCGGAACTCATTCCGCACGGTGAGTTCCGGAAGCTAGCACGGAAAGCGTTTTCCCGATACCGCCCCAGCCATCGACTCCAACCCGCCTCGCACTGGCGCCGGGCAGGTGGTTGGATACCCTGCGTAGTCAGCCCGTAGCGAGAAGGAGCCCCGTGCGTCTGCCCCGAACCCCGTTGACCCTGGTCCTGGCCGCGGCCCTGACCCTGTCGCCCGTGCCCGCGGTCGCCGTGGCTCCCCCGTCCGGCCTGGACGCCCTGGTGGGCCTGTCCGCCGAGCGCCTGGCGACCGCCGAGGCCGTCGCCGCGGCCAAGTGGCACACCGGGGCGCCGGTCGAGGACCCCGCGCGCGAGGAGGCGGTTCTGGAGTCGGCGCGGGAGCAGGCCGCACGGTCGGCGACCGACCCCGAGCGCGCGGCGACGGTCGTCCGCGACCAGATCGAGGCGCACAAGACGGTCCAGCACGCACTGCACGCACGGTGGACCGTTCTGCCCGGCCGGGCCCCGGCCGAGGAGCCCGACCTGGGCGAGGTACGCCCCGCACTGGACCGGATCACCCTAGATCGTTGATGGGGGTTTGGTGTCCTGGTCAGTGGTCGTAGGCGATCAGGGACCGCTTGACCGGGGCACCGATCAACCAGTTGTGCCAGATCGCGGCGTTGAGCGCGCAAATCCTCTGACAGGTGCGCGCCCACAACCCTTCCGTGGTGCGGGCCGCGTGACGCTCCAACCCCAGCTGGTTCTTCAACGTCCAGATCACCGCCTCAACGCGTTGGCGCAGCCAGGAGGGGAACACCTTCACGTCGGGTTCGGGCTCATCCTCGCGGATCGGGCGGATGAGTAGATAACCCAGCTCAGCCGCATCAGCCTCGATCTTGGCTCCGGCGAAGCCCTTGTCACACACGATCGGGGCCGGCCCGGGAGCGCAGGCCTGAACGTGCAGCAGGTGCAGGGCCTGAGCACGCTCGTCCAGCTCTTTGGGATGAGCCAGGCTGAACGCGCACACCGCTCCCTCGGTGGTGGTGATGAGCATGAGCTTGGCGCCCCAGTAGAAGGCGTGGTGGGAGACGTCGCGTCCGTATCCGGCGATCTCGCCCAGCATGGAGCGGTTGACCGTGGTGCGCGAAGCACCGCAGCGCAGTGGGGTTCCGTCCATCAACCGCAGCCGCTCCCACCAGGTAGGCACGGCCCTGGCCAACCACATCGCTGCTGTGAACAGGGCCGGTGCCAGATCGCGCAGGTGGCGGTTGTACTCGGACTGGCCGGGCAGGCGGGGGAAGAGGTGGCCGATCCGGGCCGGTGCGGCGCGCAGCCAGTGGCGCTCTGAGTCATGGCGCAGCAGGACTTGGGCGATGGCCACGCACACGAGTTCTGGGTCGGTGAGCAGCCTTTTGGGGCCGCGTTTGCGGGGTTGTTCACGCGAAGGCAGGACGTGGTCGTCCAGATGGACGTAGAGTGCGGTCAGAAGGGCGTCAAGGTTGGTCGTCACACACCGATCCTTGACGCCCTTCGTCATGGGCGCAGGAGTTCCAGAAAACTCCCATCAACGATCTAGGTGTACTGACCTGAGAGGTTAGGAACACGAGAAGCGGGAGGGCCGCCAACGGCGGTGTGGAACCGGTGGTGATTGTACTCGTGCAACCACCCACCGAACGCCTCCCGCTTCTCGGTCTCTGATCGATAGGGGCGGGCGTAGGCCCATTCGTCGACCAGGGTGCGGTTGAACCGCTCGACCTTGCCGTTGGTCTGAGGCCGGTAAGGGCGGGTGCGTTTGTGCTTGATCCCGGCCTTGACCAGGGCGTCGCGCCACAGGTGGGACTTGTAGCAGGACCCGTTATCGGTCAGTACCCGCTCCACGGTGATCCCGACCGAGGCGAAGTAGGAGTTGGCTCGTTCCCAGAACCCGACAGCGGTCTCCTTTTTCTCGTCGGCCAGGATCTCGGTGTAGGCCAGCCGCGAGTGATCGTCCACGGCGTTGTGGAGGAAGGCATAGCCAACGTTGGCGCGGTTCTTGCGGCCTTGGGGCCGCCCCAGCGTCTTGTGGCCGCCGCCGTCGGGGATGTTGCCGAGCTTCTTGATGTCCACGTGCACGAGTTCACCGGGCCGCTCGCGTTCGTAGCGGCGCACGGTGCGGCCGGTGGCGCGGTCCAGGTGGGACAGGCGGGCGCACTTGTAGCGGGTCAGGACGCGGTGCACGGTCGAGGCGCACATGCCCAGGTGCCCGGCGATGCGGGCTGGTCCCCAGCGTTTGAGGCAGCGCAGTTTGATGACGCGGCGCTCACGGTGGGTGGGGGTACGCCGGGGTGAGTGGTGCGGGCGGCTGGAGGCATCGACCATGCCCGCCTCGCCATGGGCGCGGTAGCGGTCGGCCCAGCGTTTGGTGGTGCTCACGCTGGCCTGGAAGCGTTCCGCGGCCCTACGCAGTGTCCAGCCGTCTTCGACCACGCAGCGGGCCAACTCCAGGCGTCCGGCGGGTGTGAGACGGGCGTTGGCATGGGTAGTGTGGGCCACGGAGGGCCTCCTGACCTACTTCAGGTGTTGATCTAGACAATCCACACCTATGTCGGAGGCCCTCTCTTGCTGTCAAATCACTGCCGGGCCGTACTCAACCTCTGTGGTCAGTACATCTAGGCCTGGTCCGGGAGCTGGCCGCCACCGAGCGCGAACGCGCCCGCGCCGACTGCCCGGCCCGGCTGGCCCGAAGCACCGATCGGCACACACGCGAGGGGGGTTCGGACGGCGTGCACACCGACGCCCTCGCCCGCTCCCTCGTCTCCGTGTGCGGCTGAGGGAGCCTCAGACCAGGCGTCCCTCCCGGGCCACGACCCGGCCCGCGCGCACGACCGCATGGCGCTCGGGCAGGTCCACCACGACCTGGGGCAGGCATTCGCCTTCCACCAGGAGGAAGTCGGCGGGGGCGCCCGGCTGGAAGTCGGCCCGGTCCAGTCCGGCCAACGCCGCGCCGTCGTGCGCGCAGGTGAGGTAGGCGTCCCAGAGCTGCTCGTCGAGGCGGGCCCGCGACGCCTTGGCCAGCAGGTGCGCGCGGTGCAGCATGTCGGCGTCACCGAAGGGGCTCCAGGAGTCTCGGACACCGTCCGAGCCCACACCGAGCCGCACTCCGTGCTCGCGCAGCCGCGCCACGGGCAGGACCCGGGCCGGGCTCGGTGCCACGGTGGTGAGAGCGATCCCGGCCTCCCCCAGGGCCGCGGCGAGCACGTCGAAGTCCTCCTCCGCCCCGGTCATCCCGAAGGCGTGGCTGACCGTCACGTTGCCGCCCAGGTCGAGGGCCCGGGTGCGGTCGATGATCGCCCACATCGTGCGCGAACCGACGGGGCCGCCGTCGTGCAGGTGGATGTCGACCCCGACCCGGTGGCGGTCGGCCAGGCCGAACACGAGGTCGAGTTGGCCGTCGAGGTCGCCGTCGAAGCCCTCGGGGTCGATCCCGCCGACCAGGTCGGCCGCCCCGGTGCGCAGTGCCTCCGCCAACAGGGCGTCGGTTCCGGGCGCGCGCCGGACCCCGTGCTGGGGGAAGGCGACGATCCGCACGTCCAGGGCGTGCTCCAGCCGCTCGGCGGCCTCCCGGACCCCTTGGAGGCCCTCCAGCCCGTAGGCGGGGGCGATGTCGGCGTGGGCCCGCATCGCCCGGGTGCCGCGGGTGACGGCGTGGCCCATGAGCCGCTCCGCCCGCACGGCGACCGGGGTGGGGGTGTCCCGGAAGAGCTCGGCGTCCTGCTCGCCCAGCTCGGCGATCCCGCTGGCCGGGCGGCGCGAGTGCCAGGGCTCGCCCCAGGTGGTCTTGTCCGGGTGGATGTGCGCGTCGACGAGCGTGGGCAGGGCGATCCGCCCGCCGCAGTCCACCACCTCGGGACTCCCCTGCGCCCGCGCCGCCGACACCCGCCCGTCGACCACCACCAGGTCGACGGCGTCCCCGCCCATCGGTCGGACGTTCCGGAAGATCGTCGTGTGGCTCCGCTCGGCCATGGCAGCCTCCTCGCTTTTGGTATACCGCTAGAAGAGCATGCCAGAAGGAGAGTGGCCCCTCCACTCGGAGAGGCCACTCGGTGTCACGGGCGGACCGGTCGCGCCCCCGGCCCGGTCAGGACCTGGGCGGCTCCCCGTCCTCGTCCTCGAACTCGATCCGCTCCTTGCGGAGTTCGCCCTCGACGTGCTCCTCGCGGGTGACGTCGCGCTTGCGGACCCGGATCTCCTCGACCGGGACCTCCTCCTTGGAGACGACCGGGCGCTCCTCGTACAGGGTGAAGGTCTCCTCGTCCTCCTCCATGCGGCCCGTGTCCGTCACCTGCGAGGGGTCGGTGATGGGGCGGCGCTCCACCTCCAGCTCCTCGTGGTGCAGCGGGACCGTCTCGTCGAAGCGCTCGGTCTCCACGTGCTTGCGCATCCGGGCCTGCCCGCCCTCGCGCCGCTCGACGCCGATGTCCACCTGCTCCTCGTGGCGGAGCACCGACATGTCCTCGGTGTCGGCCCCAGCCGTTCCCCCGAGGCGCTCACTGGCGTGCTCGCCGGTGCGGTGGTCGGCGGTCTCATCGTGGGTCGCCGAAGGCATGGGGTGGGCCTGACCGCTCCCGGTCATGGCCTCTGCCGGATCGCTCCCGTGCATCTCCGGCTCGTCGCCCCGGCCCTCGCGCGGGTCCGCGAACTGACCGTGGCCCCCAGCCCCCGGGGACTCAGGCTCCTCAGCTCGGTCCCGGCTCTCCTCGGGAAGCCCCGGGCCACCCAGCCACTTGGGCATCTCCTGCCCGAGCGGGGCTCCCCGCGCGTCATCGGCCGCCTCTTCGGCGCCACCCGGAAGCCGCTGCTCTCCCTGCGCCTGCCGCGGGAAACCGCCGTTGCGGGCGAAGTAGTCGCGTACGAGCTCCTCGTCCTCGGGGGACACGTGCCGGTCCGCGTCGACGTTCGGCGCCTCCTTCACGGTGGCCTTGTCATAGGGGATCTGGATGTCCTCCTCCACCGGCTGGGCCCCCTGGAGCGGGATGAGGGTCTCCCTCATCCCGAACAGGCCGGTGTGGACCGACACCCAGCTGGGCCTGCCCGTCTGGTCGTCGAGGAAGACCTGTTTGATCTTGCCCACGTTGTGGCCCTCGGTGTCGAGCACACGGTGGCCGACGAGGTTCTCGGGTACGAATTCGCCTGTCACAGGACAGCCCCTTCCTGGTTCGCTGCGGTGAGAGCGTGCTCCCCCGGTTCGCTCCCCGCCTCTACCCGGTGACAAGCTCGGATACGGTCCTTCGCGCCACTCCGTGCACGAGCGAGTACCGACCCTAGACCCCCCGATGGAACTGCCCCTTCCCCCTTCATCAGCCAGTGGCGGACCCTTGGTCACCTGTTAACTCCGGGCGGGCCCCGCGAACAGCACGGAGCGCCCGCCCCCGAGAATCAGGGGCGGGCGCTCCAGTGTCCAGCTCGGTCGTGCGCGTTCACAGCACCCTGGGTCAGACCTTGCGGTGCTGGGGCACCCAGACGCCGTCCTCGACGGTGTAGTCGCCGAAGAGCGCCGGGGCCTCCGCCTTGAGGGTCTCGCCGATCAGGTTGAACAGCAGACGGATCTCCTCCTCCGCGCCGGGGGCGGTGCGGGCCTCCAGGGTGTGGCGCAGGGTGCGCACGTTGGCGGTCCACACCAGGCCGGTCGCCACGCCCTCGGGGGCGAAGCGGCGCATGAAGGAGGTCTTGTGCTTCTTCTCCGCGAACTTCACGCCCTCGTCGTCCAGCCCGAAGTGCTCGGCCATCCAGAACTGGAACTCCTCCATCTGCTGGAGCATCGCGGTGGCGCGCTCCATCAGCTCCGGGTCCTCCTCGGCCCAGTCGGGGAACCAGAACGGCAGGTCGCTCAGGCGCACGAAGCGCAGCGACTCCTGCGAGACGGCCACGCCGGGCCGGTGCCGGATGAGCTCGTGGGTGAGCACCCGGGAGACGTTGTGCAGCACGAAGCTGAAGCTGACGTGCTCCAGGACCGAACCGTGCAGGCTGGCCAGGATGTTGCCGAGGTAGGCGTCCTGGTCCTTGCGCACCCGGGTGACGTTCGGGTTCAGACCCGGCTCCCAGGAGCGGTAGCACAGGCGCCCGGCGAACTCGGCGAGGTTCTGCGGGTCGTTGAGGTGGGCGTCCAGGTCGCCCCGGTCGAAGCGCTCCAGCCACGCCTCTCCACCGACCTCCTTGAGGTAGTCGGCGATCGCGTCGTAGTCCACCTGCGGACGTGCAACCAGGCGGACCTGGGGCTCGACCTTCTTCACAGAAACCTCTTCTCGCAGCTCCCCGCCCCAAGGCACACGTCAGGGCCATGACCAGGGTTTTCCGGGGCACGGGAGCGTGTGTGGGGCTGGGCCGATTGACCTCCCACGAGGGTACACGTCCCGCTGGCACCCGATCACGGAACCGGGCCCGATCCCCGGGCGGGGTCGCGTGAGGGGCTAGAGGCCGAGGACGAAACCACCGGGTGTGAGGATGACACCGACGACGATGGCGACGATGCCCCACAGGAGCTGGCCGCGCAGCACGCCCAGGACGCCGGAGACGATGAGGATGATTCCGAGGATCAGCAGCAAAATACTCATGCACAACCCCTGTCCGCTAACGGATTGATCAAACTCCACCGATGGTGGAGTTTGTGTACGAAAATCCCCCAAGCAGGTGAGAGGTGTTCGATGCGCAGCAGATCACACCGGTGTGGCCCCGCGGAGCGCTCTCCGCGGGGCCACCGTCACCTGAAGTGCTCCAGGAGTTCCTAGAGGGTGATTCCGAAGGCCCAGCCAGCGAAGGCGTACATGGTGAACATGACCATGAAGACCGCGATGATGTTGAGCCAGACCCCGCCGCGCAGCATCTGACCGATCGAGACGTGTCCGGAACCGAACACCACCGCGTTGGGCGGGGTCGCGACCGGCAGCATGAAGGCCATGGAGGCGGCCAGCACGGCCGGGACCACCAGGGTCATCACCGGCAGGTCCATGCCCATGGCGATACCCGCGACCACCGGGAGGAACGTCGCCGTGGTGGCGGTGTTGCTGGTCAGTTCGGTGAGCAGCAGGACCAGCACGGCGATGCACAGCACCATGACCCAGGTCGGCACGTTCTCCAGGACCCCGACCTGGAGCCCGATCCACTCGCTGAGGCCGGTGTCGCCGAACTGCTTCGACAGGGCGATGCCGCCGCCGAACAACAGCAGGATGCCCCAGGGGAGCCGGACCGCGGTCTCCCAGTCCAGCAGGCGGTTCTGGCGGTCGACCGGGATGAGGAACAGGGCGACCGCGACCGCGATGGCGATGACGGAGTCGGAGATGTCGCCCAGGAAGGGCAGGGCGGAGGAGATCGTCTCGTTCCTGGCGAGCAGCGGGATGGCGATCCACGAGGTCGCGGCCAGCACGAAGACGACGGCGACCAGCTTCTCGCCACGGCTGATCGGGCCCATCTCCCGCAGTTCCTCGCGGATGAGGTCCTGCGCGCCCTCCAGCTTCTTGGTGGCGGGCGGGTAGACGAAACGGGTGATGACGACCCAGGCCACGACCAGGAAGGTCAGGGCCAGCGGGACGCCCACCATCATCCACTGGCCGAAGCCGATGGTGATGTCGTGGTTCTCGGCGAGGAAGCCGACCATGAGCGCGTTGGGCGGGGTACCGATGAGGGTGGCGACCGACCCGATGGAGGCGGAGTAGGCGATGCCCAGCATGAGGGCGGTCGCGAAGTTCGCGTCCTTCTTGCCGCCGCGCAGCTGGATGACCAGGCCGACCACGGAGATGCCGACCGGAAGCATCATGATCGTGGCGGCGGTGTTGCTCACCCACATCGTGATGAAACCGGTCGCGACCATGAAGCCGCCGATGAGGCGTACGGGGTTGGAGCCCACAGAGGCGACGATGGCCAGCGCCATGCGCTTGTGCAGGTTCCACTTCTGCATGGCCAGGGCGAGCATGAAACCGCCCATGAACAGGAAGATGACGTCCGCGCCGTAGGAGGGCGCCACGTCGGCGATGCCCACCTCGGGCAGCAGCATCGGGAACAGCAGCATCGGCAGCAGTGCGGTCACCGGGATGGGGAGCGCCTCGGTCGCCCACCAGGTGGCCATCAGCGCGGCGACGCCCGCGGTGATCCTTCCGCCGGTGCCCAGGGAGTCCGGGAGCAGCAGGAACAGGACCAGGGCGAGGACCGGGCCGAGGATCAGGCCGATCAACTTGGCTCGGGTGGGTTCGGGTCTGGCAGCCTGCTCGGTGGTCAGGGCGGGCAGTCCCGCCTTGCCGCGGGCTTCGCTGGTCACCATGGTGGGTCTTCTCCTTCGAGGGGATCCGGGAGGCGGGCGGAGCGGATGCCCGCCTCCGGAGAAAACCAGTGGCGACGACGTTGTTGCCGAGAAGTTTCCTGGTGTTTCTCCTTGATGCAGTGATGGTGGTCACCATGGCCCGCGTCACGCAATCAGGCGGAGAAGAGTTGAGATTGCCCTGACATTCGACAACCCCGGGTATCGGCGACGGATCACTGAGTGACGAACCCAGCGGTGCCACACCGGTGGCAAGGGTGTCCGCGCTGCGCGACGAGCGCTCACTGCCAGCGCGGCGCCCCCCATCCGCCCTGGTCCTGTCGCCGGTGGCCGCTCTGAGCCGTCGCGGGAGTCGGGGCCACAGGTCGT
Organism: Nocardiopsis metallicus; assembly: GCF_014201115.1. Lineage (GTDB taxonomy): Bacteria > Actinomycetota > Actinomycetes > Streptosporangiales > Streptosporangiaceae > Nocardiopsis > Nocardiopsis metallicus. The sequence continues at coordinate 931,654 of NZ_JACHDO010000001.1, read as the reverse complement.
CGCGGCGGGTGTCGGGAGGGTTTCGGCGTGCGCCGCGGGCGGGCGCCGCCGGTGTGACCCCAGGGTCACACCGGCGGCGCCCGCGGTCAGCGGTCAGCGGTCAGGAGCGGGCCAGTCGCAGCACCCGGGCGACGATGCCCTCGCCGACGCCGGCGGTCAGGATCGACTCCGGGTGGAACTGCACCGCGTACCAGCGGGCCGCCGGGTCCTCGATCGCCATCACCACGGGCTCCTCAGCGGGCTCCCTGTCCAGGACCGCGGTGACCTCGAAGTTCTTCACCAGGTCGGGCGTGGAGTACGTGGAGTGGTAGCGGGCCGCCGGGAAGGCGCCCTCCTCGCCCATCCCGGACAGCAGGCGTCCACCGCGCACCCTGACGCGGCCGGGCTTGCCGTGCACCGGCTCGTCCAGGGTGCGCAGCGCTCCCCCCGCGTGCTCGACCATGCCCTGCAGGCCCAGGCACACCCCGAACACCGGCAGGCCGCGGGCGGACAGCGCGTCCAGCAGGTCCGACATCGCGAAGTCCACCGGCAGGCCGGGGCCGGGCGAGAGGACCACGAGGTCGGGGGCGAGCCGGTCCAGCAGCGAGGGGTCGAAACCGTAGCGGACGGTGGTCACCTCGGCCCCGTGGCGGCGCACGTAGTCGGCGAGGGTGTTCACGAAGGAGTCCTCGTGGTCCACCAGCAGAACCCTCATCCCCGAACCCGGTTGCTCGGCCGGGGCCGCGGACTCGGTTCCGGTCGCGGCCTCCTCCGCGGCGGGCCCCGCGGTGTCAGCGCTCTCTTGCGCCGCCAGGGCCTCCTCGCCCAGGGCGAGGGTCTCCAGGAGCGCGCGGGCCTTGAGGAAGGTCTCCTTCTCCTCCGCCTCGGGGTCGGAGTCGTAGAGCAGGGTCGCGCCCACACGCACCGCCGCCACCCCGTCGCGGATGTGCGCGGTGCGCAGGGTCAGGCCGGTGTTCATGGAACCGTCGAAGTTGATCACCCCGACCGCTCCGCCGTACCAGCGGCGGGGGCTGGTCTCGTGCTGCTCGATGAAGCGCATCGCCCAGGTCTTGGGCGCCCCGGTGACGGTGACCGCCCACATGTGGGTGAGGAAGGCGTCCAGGGCGTCGAAGTCGCGGCGCAGGGTGCCCTCGATGTGGTCCACGGTGTGGATGAGGCGCGAGTACATCTCGATCTGTCGGCGGCCGATCACCTTGACGCTGCCCGGCTCGCACACCCGCGACTTGTCGTTGCGGTCCACGTCCGTGCACATGGTGAGCTCGGACTTCTCCTTCACCGAGGAGAGCAGCTCCTGGATGTTCTCGGCGTCGCCGAGCGCGTCCTCACCGCGGCGGATGGTGCCGGAGATCGGGCAGGTCTCCACCCGCTGGCCGGTGCCGGGCTCACCGCTGACCCGCACGAACATCTCCGGGGAGGCTCCGACCAGGTACTCGCCCTCGCCCAGGTTGAAGAAGAACTCGTAGGGGGCTGGGTTGCGGTCGCGCAGCAGCTCGTAGAAGCGGGCCGGTGAGGAGCAGCGGGCGTAGGTGCGGTGCCCGGGGACCACCTCGAAGAGGTCGCCGCGGCGGAACTTCTTCTTGGCCTCGGCGACCACCTGGGCGTAGGAGCCGGGCCGGGGGCCGGGCGGAACCTCGGTGGCGACCACCGGCGGGGTGAGTTCGGTCTCGCGGGGCAGGCCCTCGGTGGTGGCCTCGGGGCGCGCCCTTTCACAGCTGGCACTGTCGCCCCCGGCACCGCCGCCCTCGGTTCCGGCGTCGCCGGGAACGGTGAACTCGTAGGTGTAGCGCACACAGGTCTCGCGCTTGCGGTCGCGGACCACGATGGCGTCGGGCAGGTGCAGCACCAGGTCGCGGTCGGTGGGGTCGCGGTCGATGTGCCGCTCCACCGGCTCGAACTGGAAGGCGAGGTCGTAGCCGAAGGCACCGTACAGGCCCAGGTTGGCGTCCTCGGGGCTGCGCAGGGCCGCGACCACGGCGCGCAGGGCGGTGAAGACGCTGGGGCGGCGGCTGCGCTCCTCCTCGGTGAAGAAGGCGTCGGGGTCGGGCTCGGGCACGGTGACGGCGACGCGGTCGGCGTCCTGTTCGCGCTCACTCGCCCCGGGCACGGTGTCCAGCGCCTGGGCCAGGACCGGGAGCAGGACGCGCCCGCGGGCGTTGAGGGCGGTGGCGGTGACCCGGCGCCCCCGGGTGCTGATCTCCAGGCAGGGGTCCACGTACCCCAGGTGCCAGCGGTCGTAGCGGCCCGGATACTCCATCCCCGAGGAGAGCACGCCGCCTCGGCGGTACTCGACCGAGCTGACGAGTTCGGTGAGGATCTCGGGGTCACAGGGGGTGGCGCTGCGGTGGACGGTCACGCCGCTCGGGGTGCGGTACGTGGTGGTCTGTGCGTCGCTGGGGTTCACGGCCGGTCCTTTTGGCGCTGTGCGGTCGGGGTGGTCATCACCGGCCGGGGCCGCCAAAAGCAAGAACGACCGCCGGTCCGGGGCGGTCGCTGCGGTGTTCGGGGAATGCGAACTGTCGGTGCGCCGCCTAGGAGCGGCGCCACCACTGTCCCCGAAGGGTCGGACTGGTTCGCATGGAGCCGAGTGTAACGCCTGGCGCGGGCCTCAGCCACCCTGACGCCGAACCGGCGGCGCGCCGCCGCCCTCAGCCCGACCAGTGATAGCGGCGTTCGGGCCGTCCCGCGGTGCCGTAGCGCAACCGGACCTCGACTCTGCCCGTCTCGACGAAGTACTCCAAATAGCGGCGGGCACTGACCCTGGAGACCCCGGTGGCGGCGGCGCATTCGGTCGCCGAGATCCCGCTGTCCCCGCCCGCCCCCGTCACGGCGAGGTCGCTCAGCGTTCTCTCCACGAGTTCGGCGGTCTGCCTGGTCAGTCCCTTGGGCATCGTCCCCGCGGTGCGTGCGGCGGGCCGGGCCGCGCCGAAGGCCCGGTCGACGGCGGCCTGGTCGGCGGCGCCCTCCCGCTCCAGGTCCTGTCGCAGCCTGGCGTACTCCCGCAGGCGCTCGGTGAGAGCGGCCGGCTCGAACGGTTTGATGAGGTACTGGACGGCGCCGCCGCGCAGCGCCTGGCGAACGGTCGCGCTGTCACGGGCGGCGGTGATGACCAGGACGTCGACGTCCGCGAGGTCCTCGCCCCGCGCTGCCCCGCGCAGGCCGCGCAGCACGTCGATGCCGCTCATGTCGGGCAGGTAGATGTCCAGCAGGACCAGGTCGGGCCGCAGGCTCCGGGCCATGTCGAGGGCTTGGGCCCCGCTACGGGCCTCGCCCACCACGGTGAAGCCGGGGACGCGCTCCACCAGGCCGCGGTGCACCCGGGCCACCATGAAGTCGTCGTCGACGATGAGGGTCCTCACCGGCATCAGTGCTCGTCTCCTTCAGAAGGGTTCTCGTACAGCACGGCGGTGAACTCCGATCCGGTGACGGTGGCCGCCCCGCCGCGTCGGGCGCACACCAGGCCGACGATCGCCAGCCCGAGGCCGCGCTTGCGGTCCGGGCCCGCCTTGGTCGTGTAGCCGTGCTGGAACACCCGGCCCTCGAGTTCGCCCGGAACGCCCGGGCCCGAGTCACGGACGGCGACCTCCACCGGACCGCCGCCACCGCCGACGGCCTCGACCTCCACCCAGGGAGGTTCCGTGTCCGCGGCGGTGTGCGCGACCGCGTCCAGCGCGTTGTCGATCAGGTTCCCGACGACCGTGACCAGGTCTTCGGACAGGTCCTCCGAGACCGGCCCCACCAGGGTCGCGGGCGCGATGCGCAGCCGGGTGCGCTGTTCGTCGGCCAGGCTGGTCTTGGCGATGAGCAGCGCGGCGAGCGACGGGTCCGCGACCCGGGCGGTGACATCGGCGCTGAGCTGGGCGCGGGCGCCTCCCACCAGGCGGACGTACTTGGCCGCCTCCTCGTGCTCTCGCAGCTCCAGCAGCCCGGAGATGACGTGCAGCCGGTTGCTGAACTCGTGGGCCTGGGCGCGCAGTGTGTCGGCGGTGTTCCTGCTGGTGTCCAGTTCGTGCTGGAGTTCGACCAGGTCGGTGCGGTCACGCATGGTGGTCACCGACCCGGCCGGGCGTCCGTCGCTCTCCAGGGGCATGCGGTTGAGGGCGACCAGCCGGTCGCCCAGGACCACGACGGCGTCGTGCCCCCGCACCCGGCCCCGCAGAACTTCCTCCAGGTCACCGGGCACGCCGAGCTCGGAAAGGGCGGCGCCCACGCTGTCGGCCGGCAGGCCGAGCAGGCGGACCGCGGCGTCGTTGACCAGGGTGACGCGGTCGTCGGCGTCCAGGCCCAGGACACCCTCCTTGATTCCGTGCAGCATGGCCTCGCGGTGTTCCACGAGCCGGGTGATCTGGTCGGGCTCCAGCCCGAGCGTCTGGCGTTTGACGCGTCGCGACAGCAGCAGGGATCCGGCCACACCGAGCACGCTGGCGATGCCCAGGTAGACCAGGAGGTTCGGGGTGGCCAGGACCAGCAGCTCCCCGGTACTGGGATAGTCCATGCCCGCGACCACCGCGCCGAGGACCTCCCCGCCCTCACCGATGACGGGTACGGCCGCGGCCACGGTCCGCTGTCCGTTGGTCTCGCTCACCCCGGACCAGGCCCGTCCCAGCAGCGCGGACGCGACCCCCGGGTCGCCCTGGGAGCCACCGGCCCTCGGCCCCGGGTCCAGGGTCAGGGCCTGCCCGTCCCGGTCGTGGATGACCAGGTGGTCGGCGCCGGAGAGTACCCGCACACCCTCTGCGGTCGGGGCGAGGACCTCCCAGCCGCCCGGCTCCCCCAGCCCGGCCCGGACGGTGTCGCGGGCGGCCGTGCTCTCGGCGACCGAGAGCATGCGCCTGGCCTCGGTCTGGCGCAGGCGGGCGTCGGACTGGGCCAGGGAGACCGCGGCCACCATCACCAGCACGATGACGACGATGCCCAGCTGCAGGGCGAGGAACTGCCCTGCCAGCGTCGTCCGACGCGCCGTGACCACGATTCCCACCCCGACTCCGGTGTGACCGCGAACACAACGACCACAACATTCCTTACCACCATTGCCCGCACAAAAGACACAACACTTCTCGCGGGGGTTTCCCTCTGATTGCCTGTGCGTTGCATCACACGATAACCGGAACATACCCGGCCAGATCCCCTACGGAGAAATCATGCTCCGCGTGACGAAGACGCACGTCAGTTCCCGTGCCACCGGTTCAGCACCCTCCCTTCGGACCCGGATGAGGGGCGCTGCCGCGATCGGCGCCGCCCTGCCGGTGCTGCTGGCCGCCTGCGGCTCCTCCGACGGGGTGGCCGAGGACGGGACCTGGGCGCCGACCAAGCCGATCGAGATCACCGCGCCGGCCGCCACCGGCGGCGGCTGGGACACCCTGGCCCGCACCAGCGCCCGGCTGTTGGAAGAGCAGGAACTGATCGACCAGTCCGTCCAGGTGGTCAACAAACCCGGCGCGGGCGGCGCCATCGGCTGGGGCTACATCGCCAACAACGCGGGAGACCCGCACAAGCTGTTCGTGACGAGCCCGCCCATCCTGCTGGTTCCGATGGCCGGCGACTCCGACCACGACCACGACGACTTCACCCCGGTGGCGCGCCTGGCCACCGACTACATGGTCTACCTCGTGGCGGCCGACTCACCCGTCGAGACCTTCGGCGACCTGGCCGCGGAAGTATCCGCGGGGGGCTTCAGCATCGGCGGGGGCTCCGGGCCCGGCAGCATGGACCACGTCGCGCTGGCGGGGGCGCTGGAGGCGGCCGGGGCCGATCCGGCCGAGGCCAACTACATCCCCTTCGACGGTGGCGGTGAGGCCATGACCGCCCTGTTGGGCGGCCACGTGGAGGCGGCCGTGACCGGCGCGGGCGAGGCCCTGGGCATGATCGAGGCGGGCGAGATGCGCGCGGTCGGGATCTCCTCGCCCGAGCGCAGCGAGGCCCTGCCGGACGTGCCGAGCCTGGTGGAGCAGGACATCGACTTCACGTTCGACATCTGGCGCGGCGTCATGGCCCCGGCCGAGCTCGAGCAGGCGCAGGTCGCCTACTACGAGGAGCTGTTCGGGGACCTGGTGGAGACCGAGGCCTGGCAGGAGGAGTCCGCACGCCTGGGCTGGACCGACGCCTACATGGGCAGCGATGACTTCGGCGCCTTCCTGGACGAGACCCGTGACGAGTTCGCCGAGATCCTGACGGAGGTCGGCCTCCAGTGAGCGAAGAGACCACGGCGCGCTCCGGTGGCGCGCCCGAGGAGGGGGCGGCCGCGCGCCGCCCCCGGCGCCTCTGGACGCCGGGCCGCGCGGTCGCGCCCGAGAAGGCCTTCCGGTTCTCCCCCCGGACCCTGGGTGTCGCGATCGGGCTGTTCGCGGTCGGCTACCTGGTCCTCGCCTTCCAGATGCCCGACTACACGGCGGTGAGCGTCCCGGTACAGCCCTCCACCCTGCCGCGCTGGCTGGGTGTCGTCCTGCTGTTGTTGGCGGTGCTGCTGCTCTTCCAGCGCGCCCCGGCGGAGGACACGGTGGCAGACAGCGCGACCGAAGCCGACGGACCAGCGGCGGGCACCGCGTCCGAAGCCGACGGACCGGCGGCGGGCGGTGCGGTCGGCGGGGCGGGGGCCCGGCTCGGCCGCCTGGAGGACCCCCGTTGGGAGACCGGCCTGTTCGTCGGCGCCCTGTGCCTCTACGTCGCCGTGTTCGAGCCCCTGGGGTTCGTCCTCTCCACCGCCCTCTACCTGGGGTCGATGACCTGGTACCTCGGTTACCGCCGTCACCTCGTCACGGCCGCGGTCGCCCTCGTGCTCCCCTTCGCCCTCTACGCGGGGATGACCTGGGGCCTCGGCGTGTCGCTGCCGAGCGGACCGCTTCCCTTCTGACCTGACCCGAACCAAGGATCCCCTCCCATGGGCATGTTCGACCAACTCCTGCACGGCTTCAGCATCGCGCTGACCCCGGAGAACCTCCTCTTCGTCTTCATCGGCGTCCTGGCCGGTACGGTCATCGGCATCCTGCCCGGCCTGGGCCCGATGAGCGCGATCGCGCTGATGATCCCCATCGCCTACGGCATGGACCCCACCTCGGCGATCATCATGCTGGCGGGGGTCTACTACGGGGCGATCTTCGGCGGATCGACCTCCTCCATCCTGCTCAACGCACCGGGGGTGGCCGGGACCGTCGCCACCTCCTTCGACGGCTACCCGATGGCCCGACAGGGCAAGGCGGGCAAGGCACTGGCGATCGCGGCGCTCTCGTCGTTCGTCGGCGGCACCGTCGGCGTCATCGGGCTGATGGCGATCGCGCCGAGTCTGGCGTCCTTCGCCGTGAGCTTCGGGCCCGTCGAGTACTTCGCGCTGATGATTCTGGGGCTGACCGCGGTGGTGACCCTGGGCGGGCGCAACCTGGTCAAGGGCCTGGTCTCGGCCGTGGTCGGAGTAATGATCGCCCTGGTGGGCATCGACTCCCAGACCGCCATCGTGCGCTACACCTTCGACCTGCCCGAGCTGTACGAGGGCGTGGAGTTCCTCATCGTCGCGCTGGGCGTGTTCGCGCTGGCCGAGGTGCTGGTCATGCTCAACCGGCGCGGCGAGGGCGGAGCGCGCGGCGGTGTGACCTCGCTGCGGCTGTCCGGCCGCGAGCTCGGCCGGATCACCCCGCCGACGCTGCGCTCGTCGGTACTGGGCTTCTTCACCGGGGTCCTGCCCGGGGCGGGGGCCACGGTGGCCTCGTTCCTGTCCTACTCGATGGAGAAGAAGCTGGCGCGCGACGGCGCCACCTTCGGCAAGGGCAACCCGAAGGGCGTGGCCGCGCCCGAGGCCGCCAACAACGCGGCGGCGGTGGGCTCCTTCGTGCCGTTGATGACCCTGGGGGTACCGGGCTCGGGCACGACCGCGATCCTGTTGGGCGCGCTGTTGGTGCTGGGCGTGCAGCCGGGGCCGATGATGCTGACCGACAACCCCGACATGTTCTGGGGCGTGGTCGCCTCGATGTACGTGGGCAGCGTGGTCCTGCTGGTCCTCAACCTGCCGCTGATCCCGGTCTTCGCCAAGGTCCTGAACACCCCCAAGGCGGTGCTGGTTCCGCTGGTGGTCGTATTCTGCGTGGTGGGCGTGTACGGGCTCAGCTTCAGCGTGTTCGACCTGGGTCTGCTGGCGGCGTTCGGCGCCATCGGCTTCCTGATGCGGCGCAACGACTTCCCGGCCGCGCCCCTGATCCTGGGGCTGATCCTGGGCGGCCTGATGGAGACGAACATGCGTCGGGCCCTGCAGATCTCCGGCGGTGACTGGTCGGTGTTCGTCAGCGGACCGATCTCCGCCAGCCTGCTGGCGCTCGCCCTGCTGTCGGTGACACCGGCGCTGGTGCGGGCCCTTCGGGGGCACGGGCGCGCGAACCGCTCCGGAGAGCGCGAACGGGCGGGTTCCGCAAAGGACTGAGGAAGAGTGACGCCGGGGCACCCGGGCGGCCGCGACGGCGGGAACGCCCGGGCCGGGGAACGGGGGACGCGATGAGTGGCATGAGCCGGCGCGCCTTACTGGCGGCCGGCTTCGTGCTGCCCCTGGCCGGCTGTCTGCCCGCGAGGCGGCTGCGCTCCCTGCGGATCATGGTGCCGACGCCGCCCGGCGGCGGCTTCGACCACACCGCCCGGACGATGGCCTCGGTCCTGGAGGAGAGCGGTTCGGTCACGGACACCACCGTCTTCAACCTGCCCGGGGCCTCCGGCACGGCGGGGCTGGCGCGGTTGCTCTACGAGCGCGGTACACCGGACCTCCTGCTCCAGATGGGTCTGGGAGTGGTCGCCAACACCCACGCCGCCTCCGCTTCGCAGTCAGTGACGGAGGCCGAGCCGCTGGCGCGCCTGCTCCAGGAGCCGGAGGTACTTCTGGTGACGCCGGACTCACCCTTCCGGTCGATCGAGGACCTCCTCGAGGCATGGCGCGAGAATCCGGAGGACATCACGGTGGGGGGCGGCTCGACACCGGCCGGACCCGACCACATGGTGACGATGCTGCTGGCCGAGAAACTCGGCATCGACCCGCTGGCGGTGGACTACCGCTCCTTCGACGGGGGCGGGCCCATGCAGGCGGCGCTGATCAGCCGCGAGGTGGACTTCGCTGCCGCAGGGCCGGGCGAGCAGCGCTCGGCGATCGACGCCGGCCAGTTGCGGGCCCTCACGGTGACCAGCTCCGAGCCGGATCCGGGCACCGACGCGCCGACCCTGATCCAGGCGGGTGTGGACCTGCACTTCATGAACTGGCGGGGGCTGCTCGCACCACCGGGTCTTGCCGCGGACGACCTGGGGCGGCTCCGGTCCATGGTGTCGGACCTGCACGGATCGGCGCAGTGGCGGGCGAGGCTGGAGCGCAACCGGTGGACGGACGCGTTCTTGGAGGGCGAAGACTTCGCCGACTTCCTGAGCCAGGAGGACACCCGGATCGGCGCCGACCTGGAGCGGCTGGGCCTGGCCTGAGGGCGCTGCCGCCGGGCCCCGGGACGTCGCGGGGCGGGCCGGTCGCACGGAGCGGGTTCCAACGGGTGCGGGGAACGGGTGGGGGCCCGGGAACAACAAAACCCCCACCCCTGGAGGGTGCGGGTCCTGGTCACGCGGATTGGCGAATGGTGCACGCATCCTGCTAGGCTGCGGTTCCCCTGCACAAAACAAAAGCTATCAATAAACTTCTCAGCCGCAAGGATAGCAACCAGATGGATTCCTGTCAATCCGACAGCTCGGCCCCCTCGCCCGAGGAGGCCGCGATCGCGGTCGAGCAGGCGCGCGTCAGCGTCATGTACGAGCGCCTGGACACCCTGCGAGCGCAGACCGAACAGCGACTCATCGACGCCCACCTGCAGGAACGCAGCGGTTACGCCGCCATCGTGGAACGCGAGACCCGCTCCTACGAGCACGCCCGGCGCCGGGCCCAGCTCAGCTCGGTCGAGGAGGGCCTGTGCTTCGGCAGGATCGACATCTCCTACGGCCCCGATGACACCGAGGCCCGTTACGTGGGCCGCATCGGACTGCGTGACACCGAACACGACACCATCCTCGTGGACTGGCGCGCCCCGGCCGCCCGCCCCTTCTACGCGGCCACCCCCAGCGACCCGGAGGGGATCACCCGCCGACGCCACCTGAGGGTGCGCAGCAGGCGGGTCTTCGGCCTGGACGACGAGGTCTTCGACGCTGACGGCCTCTCCGAGGGCGACCGCCGCCAGCTGGTCGGCGAGGCCGCGCTGCTGGCCTCCCTGCACCGCGGCCGCACCGGACGCATGGCCGACATCGTCGCCACCATCCAGGCCGAGCAGGACCGGGTCATCCGCGCCCAGCTGGCCGGGGTGCTGGTCGTCCAGGGCGGCCCGGGCACCGGCAAGACCGTCGCCGCCCTGCACCGCGCCGCCTACCTGCTCTACACGCACCGCCGGATCCTGGAGCGCCGCGGCGTCCTGGTCGTGGGCCCCAACCCGGCGTTCCTGCGCTACGTCGGCAACGTGCTGCCCTCCCTCGGCGAGACCGACGTGGTGATGCGCACGGTCGGCGAGCTCTTCCCCGGTGTGGAGGCCACCGCCCGCGATCGGCACGCGACCGCCGTGCTCAAGGGGTCCCCGCGCATGGTCGACTTCGTGGGCGCCGCCGTCCGGGACCGGCAGCGCTCGCCCCTGAGGGCCTTGGGCGAGGCGGACCTGCGCGTGGAGACCGACGCGGGGACGCTGGTCGTGCCCGCCGACGTGTGCGCGCACGTGCTGGAGACCACCCGCAACCTGAAGCTGCCGCACAACACCGCGCGCAAGTACCTGGTGAACACGCTGCTCACCGAACTCGCCCGGGCCGAGTCCCAGCTGCTCGGCCGCCCCGCCACCGAGGAGGACCTCCCGCACACGGGCGCGCGGCTCTGGCACGAGGCCCCCGTGCAGCAGGCCCTCGACGCCCTGTGGCCCGACCTGACCCCGCAGCGGGTGCTGCGCGACCTGTACGCCGACCCCGAGGCCCTGGCCCTGGTCGGTGCCGAGGCCGGAGTCGCGGAGGCCGGATCCATGGCCCGCCACCCGGAAGCGCCCTGGACCGTGGAGGACGTGCCGCTGCTGGACGAGGTGGCCGAGCTCCTCGGCCAGGACGACAGCCTCCTGCGCGCGCGGCAGCGCCAGCTGGACACCGAACGGGAGGAGGAGGTCCGCTACGCCCAGGGCGTGCTGGACTTCACCGGCCTGACCGAGGACCCGGCGGAGGGACTGGACGCGGTCACCCTCGCCGCCCGCCACCGCGACTCGGGGCCGAACCTGACCACCGCCGACCGGGCGGGGGCGGACCGCACCTGGTCCTACGGGCACGTGATCGTGGACGAGGCCCAGGAACTGTCCCCGATGGCCTGGCGCGCCGTGATGCGCCGGGTCCCGACCCGCTCCCTGACCGTCGTCGGCGACGTCGCCCAGACCGGCAGCGCCGCCGGGACCAGCTCCTGGCAGGGGTCGCTGGAGGAGTACGCCCCCGGCAAGGTGCACGTGGAGCACCTGCGGGTGAACTACCGGACCCCGGCGCCGATCATGGCCGTGGCCGCCGACGTCCTACGCGAGGCCGCGCCCGGCCAACAGATTCCCGAATCCGTACGCGAGGAGGGCGAGCCGCCCCGCGCGGTGCGGCTGACCGGCCTGGGCGGCCTGCCCGCGCTGGTCGACGAGGAGCGCGCGGCGGTGGGCGAGGGCCGGATCGCGGTGGTCACCTCTGACGCCTCGCTGTCCGAAACCTCGGCCGCACTCCCCGGGGCGGGCCGCCCCGGAACGGGTACGGACGACGAGCTGGGCGACACCGTCGTAGTGCTGACCGCGACGGAGTCCAAGGGGCTGGAGTTCGACTCGGTGATCGTGGTCCGCCCCGAGGAGCTGCTGGCCCAGCCTCGCGGGGCCAACGACCTGTACGTGGCCCTCACCCGTGCGACCAAACGCCTCACCGTGGCGCACGAGGCCGACCTGCCCGGCCTCCTCAAGCGGTTGGAGGGCTGATCCCGGGTGGGCTGACTCGCTCAGGCGCCTGTCAGCCCGCCCCGTCCGGCCGGTCGCCTAGATCGTTGATGGGGGTTTGGTGTCCTGGTCAGTGGTCGTAGGCGATCAGGGACCGCTTGACCGGGGCACCGATCAACCAGTTGTGCCAGATCGCGGCGTTGAGCGCGCAAATCCTCTGACAGGTGCGCGCCCACAACCCTTCCGTGGTGCGGGCCGCGTGACGCTCCAACCCCAGCTGGTTCTTCAACGTCCAGATCACCGCCTCAACGCGTTGGCGCAGCCAGGAGGGGAACACCTTCACGTCGGGTTCGGGCTCATCCTCGCGGATCGGGCGGATGAGTAGATAACCCAGCTCAGCCGCATCAGCCTCGATCTTGGCTCCGGCGAAGCCCTTGTCACACACGATCGGGGCCGGCCCGGGAGCGCAGGCCTGAACGTGCAGCAGGTGCAGGGCCTGAGCACGCTCGTCCAGCTCTTTGGGATGAGCCAGGCTGAACGCGCACACCGCTCCCTCGGTGGTGGTGATGAGCATGAGCTTGGCGCCCCAGTAGAAGGCGTGGTGGGAGACGTCGCGTCCGTATCCGGCGATCTCGCCCAGCATGGAGCGGTTGACCGTGGTGCGCGAAGCACCGCAGCGCAGTGGGGTTCCGTCCATCAACCGCAGCCGCTCCCACCAGGTAGGCACGGCCCTGGCCAACCACATCGCTGCGGTGAACAGGGCCGGTGCCAGATCGCGCAGGTGGCGGTTGTACTCGGACTGGCCGGGCAGGCGGGGGAAGAGGTGGCCGATCCGGGCCGGTGCGGCGCGCATCCAGTGGCGCTCTGAGTCATGGCGCAGCAGGACTTGGGCGATGGCCACGCACACGAGTTCTGGGTCGGTGAGCAGCCTTTTGGGGCCGCGTTTGCGGGGTTGTTCACGCGAAGGCAGGACGTGGTCGTCCAGATGGACGTAGAGTGCGGTCAGAAGGGCGTCAAGGTTGGTCGTCACACACCGATCCTTGACGCCCTTCGTCATGGGCGCAGGAGTTCCAGAAAACTCCCATCAACGATCTAGAAGGGCGGTAGGCCCCTCGGCCCCGGCCCTCCTCCGCCCCCGCTGCCCCGGCCGGCCACCGGGGACTTCGTCACCAACGCCATGTGGACGGCCTGCCCGGCTGCTACGCGCTGGTCTGGCTCGACGCCGAGCCCACACACGACGGCACGGACTTCGAGTTCGTCGACGCCCTGCCCCCGGCCCAGAGAACGGGACCGGACCTCTCGCGCGCCCAGGGGCAGTGCCGAGGTCCGAACCGGTCCGTCAGCCCGAGCGCCAGGCCTTGCGCAGTTCACCGAGCCGCCGTCGGACAGAGGTACTCTCCACGTGACGCAGGTTCAGCGGCGGGTCCATCGCGGCGACGACCATGCCTTCCAGCTCCGCCAGGCCGTCCCGGTCCGGGGCCGCCACGGCCACCACCGAGAGGTGGCGCTCCATCCACTCGGACAGCGCCGCCTCGTCCCCGCGCGTGGCACCGAGGCGTTCGACGAGCACCGCGGCCAGGCTCAGCCTGAAAGTGGAGAAGTCGGCGCGCCCGCCCAGGTGCATGCCCACCAGGCGCCCGAACAGGGTGTTGTCGGACCGCGCACCGCTGCGCTGACGCGTGGCACCGGCCTGGCCGACGTAGACGACCCCCGGTTCGATCCGCGCCCCGAGCCCGGAGCCGAGGTCCCCGGCACCGGCCGCGTCGACCCACCAGCTGTACATTCCCGGCACGGACAACCCCTGCTTCCGGGTCCGCAGGAGTTCGGGGGTCAGCGCTCCCCTTCGATCGGAGAGCCCCGCGACCATGTCCGCGGTTGCGACGGACACGGGCGAACCGTCAGCCGTGCCGTCAGGTCGGCGGGAGGCGTCGCCCCCGTCGCCCGCCTGCGCGCGGCGCTGCTTGTACCAGGCCAACGTGCGCCCCAGGGGATACGCCGCGAGCGGGACACGGAGCAGGGCCCCGTGCTCCCTGAGCGGCCCTCGCAGGGCCTCGACGTAGTCTCCACCCGCGTGCACCTCCACGACCGCCCCGCCCAGTTCCCGCTCCTCGGCCAGCCGGGCGACGACGAAACTCCCCCAGGCCCTCCGGTAGGAGACCGAGCAGCCGCCCAGGTACAGGTCGTACGGGGCGATCTCCTCCTCGGGGCGGACCAGGCCCCAGCGCGCGCTCAGGACGTACCAGGGCGCACCCGAACGTTCCGCGTAACCACGGCGTCCGTCGAACAAAGCGCCCTGATACAGGTCGCGGGCGGGCAGGGCGGTGCTCCTCTTTCCCTTGACGCAGCCGACGAGCACCAGGTCGGGCCGCCGGGAGGCCCCGTCAACGGCCTCCTCCCCCGGTTCGCGCGGCTCGGCCCGTTCGTCCTGCCCGCTCGGTTCGCCGGGGTCGCTCCGCCTGCTCGGGTCGCCCGGCCCTCCCGGCTCACCGACCGCCAGCCGGTACACACCCGTCCCGACCCGCTCCAGCAGCCGCCGCCCGCGGCCCCGCGCACGGGCGGCCTCGGACAACTGGGTGCGCACGGTCCCTGCGGCCACGTCCGGATAGTGCTCTGCGAACCACTCCACCAGGGTCCCGGCGGTGAAGGGCCCCCTGTTCGCACGCGCGTACTCCGCGATCAGCTCCCGTACCGACGGCCGTTGTCCCATTCGTCCACCCTTCTCTTCCGTTTTCACGTGTTGGCGCCGACAGGAGCCGTCGCCGCGCGGCCCCTCAACCCGCGACGGCGTCGGCCAGGGCACGGAACCGGTTCTCCAGGTCCGCCACGGAGCCCGACGGGTCCAGGACATGGACGTGCACGGAGATCGGAGCCCCGAGCACGGAGTGCGTGTCCGCCTGCCCGGCCTGCCCGGCTCCGCCCGCGTAGACCAGATGTGCGCGCTCCGCACCGAGGGCGGTGCAGTAGGACACCATCTGGTAGAGGTCGGTCGTGGACGGCAGCCCGCCCTTGAGGTCCTTGTACTTGGCATCCACCACACAGCGGATGCCGTCCCGGTCCCGCACCACCAGGTCCGGCCTGATCCGTACCCGGCCCGCCTCGTCCAGACGGTGGTGCGCCTCCTGGGTGGAGCAGCGCAGTCCGTGCGCGGCCAGCCCCGATCCGAGGGCGACGCTCAGGAAGTCCTCGAAGACCCGCGCCATGTCGACCATGAGCCCCGGGAGCTCCCGTGCCTCTGCCCCGGGGGCCCCGTCCCCGTTGCCGTCCCTGTCCCGGTCCCCGGATCCGTGCTCGGCCCCCGACCCGCCGAGCACGGTCTCGGCCAGGCGGAGCGCGGGCGCGTAGCGCTCGTTGAGCCGGTTGCGGGTCCAGGCGGGCAGCGGCCCCGGCCGGAGTTCGGCCACCGCGCCCAACCGGGCCGCCTGGTGGTGCAGGTTGCGTGCCGTCCGCCGCTGGACCCCCGGGAGCGCGATCAGGGCGCGGATCGCGGCGAGCAGGATGCGGTTCTCCGGGACGTCCGGGGTGAAGTCGTCGTAGGCGACCGCGAGCGGGATGGGCGCCCCGAACCCGCGGCGCATCTGCTCACGGACACGGATGCGTCCGCGGACGACGTTGAGTTCGTCCTCCCGCTCCCGGTAGCCGTGCAGTACCCCGGCGCCCAGGACCCGGGAGGCGACCTGCGCGAACACCTCCGCGAAAGCGGGGACGAGGTCGTGGGACACCTCTGCGGGCAGTGCCTCCGCTTGCCAGGGGCGGGGCCCCGAGCCGAACCCGAGGAGGTACATCAGGCGGTCGACCGCGACCTTGGGCCGGATGCGCAGCTCGACCGCGCCCTCGCCGGAGCCCAGCCGGACCGCGCCCACCCGCTGCCGGGCCGAGAGCCGCCACCGGCCCGGGGCACCTCCGGGCTCCACCCGCACCAGATGGGCGGCGCGGGTCAGGGTGGCGACCTGGGGCGGGGTGAGCACCAACGATGCCCCCGGCCCGGTCTCGGCCAGATCGATCCGCCTCGGGTTGATCACTCCGGCGGGCACTCCGCGGATCATTCCGGGTTTTCCGGCCGGGAGGCGGGGGCCGACCCCAGCGCTGATCGCAGCGCCGCCAGGCCGAAGACCTCCTCCACCTCGATCCCGCGGCCATAGTGCTGGTCCTCCAGCAGGGGGAGGATCTCCGTCTGCCAGATCCGCTCCAGCACGGCCGGGTCGGCGACGTCGGGGTTCATCAGGTACGACGGGCCGATGGCCTGGTCGGGGTCGCCGATGAGCCGGTTGAGCTCGCGCAGCAGCAGGTCCGCTTCCACGGGCAGCCCCCGTTCCCGGAGCCAGGACTTCAACAGCTCGTCCACCGGCGGCTGGTCCGGGCTCAGCCGCAGGAAGGCGAACCGGCGGCGCATGGCCGCGTCCACCAGCGCCACCGACCGGTCGACGGTGTTCATCGTGCCGATCACGAACAGGTTCCCGGGCAGCGAGAAGGTCTCGTCCTCCCCCGCGTACTGGAGGGTGATCTCCTCCTGCCGGTACTCCAGGAGGAAGTAGAGCTCACCGAAGACCTTCGGGAGGTTGGCCCGGTTGATCTCGTCGATCACCAGGACGTGCGGCTGGGAGGGGTTCTGCCTGGCCCGGTCCGCCATCCGGGCGATGGGCCCGTCCACGAGGTCGAAGCCCATGGTCCCGTCACGCTTCTGCCGGGGCCGGAACCCCTGCACGAAGTCCTCGTAGGAGTAGGAGGGATGGAACTGCACCAGGGAGACCGCACCGGGGTTGGCGGCGGGATCGGCGACGTGGTCGGCGATGGCCCGGGCGAGGTGGGTCTTGCCCGTGCCCGGCGGGCCGAACAGGATGAGCTGCTTCTTGTTCTGGAGGAGCTCCACGGTCTCCTGGAGCCACTTCTTGGGGAAGTGGAGCCTGTGGACGAGTTCCTCGGTGACCGGGCGGAAGCGCACCTCGCCGGTGGCGTCCACCGCCAGGACGTCCTCCGTCACCTGCTCGCCCAGGCCCGCAGCCTCCGCGAACTCGGCTACGTAGCGGGTGATGTCGCTGACCGTACGCGCGCTTCCCAAGGTGTTCTGCGTCTTCTCCGAGAAGTCGTGGCGGTGCGGGGTCGACGTCGGGCGGGCCCAGGCCACGTCCCGGCGCCGTGCCCGGTCCCGCCCGTCAGCGGCGTCGTAGTAGGGGTCGCTGCTCACGGTCCCGACGTGGACCCCGTGGTCCGGGTCGACGGTGACGACGAGGTCTCCCGGGGACATCCGGTCGAGGAACGCCGTGATCTGTGAGCGCTGCTGGATGTTGGAGTTGGCGGTGGCGTCCGGATACGCCTCGGCCAGCAGCCGGTCGATCTCCTCGTGCGGGGTGCCCGGGGCGATCTCGCCGAGCTCGCGGTAGGACAGGGAGCAGAACCCCCGTTCCAGCCATTCGGGAACGAGATTGGCCCCGCCCACGTTGGCGCCCCGCACCAGCCAGCCGCGCTGGGTGACCTCGGTGTCGGCGGGTCGCCACCGCCCGGCCCAGGGTTCGGCGTAGAAGTCGACCCGTGCGCCGCCGCCCTGCTGGAGTTCGGCCTGCTGGAGTTCGGCGCGGATGGCCGCGAGGTCCCGGTCCTCGTCCGCGCTCCCGCCACCGATCAGGTCGGCGAAGGCCGCAACGATCTGGCGCTTGTGGTCGAGGTTGGCGATCGCTTCGAAGGTCTCGGGGAAGGCCAGCCAGAGCAGGAGGTGGTACTGGGCCCGGGCGCGCTCGCCGCCGCCCCTGTCGGGCATCACCTTCCGGGCGGTCTCCCGGAACGCCCAGGGGTCGGACAGCAGGGCCTCCCGTTCCCGCGGTTCCGTGTCGAGCAGGGCGCCGACCAGCCGGATGAGGAAGGCGAACTGGGCCCAGCGCAGGTTGAGGAAGGCCATACCGCCCAGGACGACGCCCTCCATCGCCGCGTCGAACCGTTCGGGCAGTTCCACGTCCCGGTCTTGCAGGGAGAGCACTTCGGCGATGATCTCCCGTTTGCGGCCGATCCCGATGGTGGAGCCGGCCAGCGGGAGCATGTTCAGGTACAGCAGTTCGGCGGCCAGGACCACCGCCTCGGCGGAGACCCCGCGCAGTTGCTTCCTGAGCTTGGTCAGGAAGTCGTCACTGGAGGTGTCCGGCTGCTCCACGAACCCGCGGACCAGCTCCCCGACCACCTCCGGGGTCCAGGACTCGAGTTCGGGGGCGAAGGCCGAGCGCCCGGTGACCGCCGACCCGCGCAGGATGGCCCCCGCGGCCTCCGCGCAGCGCGTTCCCGCCGCTCCCCCGTGCACACCACTGCCGTCCGCCGCCATCAGCCCGCCTCTCCCGTACCCGTTCCGACCGGCCGAAGGATACGCCGTTCGGGTCCGAGCGAGAAAACGGGACCGGAACCGTGAGGCCCGTCGCCTGCTGGTGGAGAGTCCGCTCCTGCCCGTTTCACCGCAGCGGAGGGCTGCCGCGCCGCCGCCGGGGAAGGCCGGGCGCCGTCCCGGGGGGCGCGGCGCGCCTCGGGCAGGCCCTGGAGTTCGGCGCGAGTCGGTCAGGTGTCCTTGACCGCCCCGCAGCTGTCCGGGGCCTCGGTGTTCTCCATCTCGTAGGGGTCCTCGCGCAGACCTCTGGGCCGTTCCCCCCTGGGCTGCTCGTCCTCGTAGAGGGGGGTGAAGGTGTACTCCTCCAGGCAGTGCACCGGGGCCACGAAGCGCGCCCACATGGGCGCCGCCTCCAGTTCCTGCCCGCCCGCCTCGTAGAAGCCGACCTCGCCGAAGTGCGAGGTGACCAGCCGGGTCGAGACCGGGTGGCCGCCGGGCCGGGCGACGGGGTGGACGATGGTGTACTCGGTGACCACCGAGAGGTAGTCCCAGCCCTGGTCGTCCCGGGCCGCCTCCGCGCGCATCCAGCCGTCCACCCTGACCTCGTCACCGATGGGTTCGGCGGTGCCGGGGGTGAGGTTGAAGGGCAGGTGGCGGCTGTTGAGCTCGAAGTCCTCGTTGCCGAGGTTGTCCAGGTACCACTCCAGGGCCTGGCCGGTGAGCAGTCCGGTGAGCTCGCTGTTGTCCTCGTCGAAGACCGCGTCCTGGTTCAGGTAGACGGCCTCCAGCAACTCCTGGGTGTGCGCGTAGGACCACTCGACCTGTTCCCGGGTGAAGGATCCGACGGCCTCGGCCTCCGGGACGGGGAACCCTTCGCCGTAGTCCTCGGCGGGGCTGCCCGCGAACGGGTCGTCCCGGTCCACCCGGTCCGCGGGGTTCAGCTGGCTGACGGACTCCAGGTCCGGCACGGACCGGTCCAGGAAGTCCTGGACCGGGGCGCATCCGACGAGGATCGGGCAGAGAAGAGCCGCCATCCAGGGGACGGCGGTGAAGCGTGGGGGCATGACGGTAACTTTCGTTCTTTTCGTGACGAATGAGAACTTAATTCGCTCATCCGCATTTCCCGTGCTCAGGAACGCCACACTTGCGTCACGATCCGCCGAGGCGCCCCCTGGTCGGCGTGACGGCGTGCGGGACAGCCGCAGCGGCGGGCACGACACCACCCGCCGAAGGCTCACAGCCCTCCTCCTGTGTCGCGGCACAGAACCGCAATGATCCGGAGAACCCAGCCCTCACCCCGGTGCAAACCTCGCCTCAAAGCCAAAGCGGGATCAAGGTTGGTGCGATGACAGCGAACCCGGAAGACTCTGCCGAGGGCGGAGACGAGGTGTCCGAGAAGACCGTCCTGGCCGGCCCCGTATTCGACCCCGACCTCCCCGAAGAGGTCGTCGAGAAGCTGACAGCCTCCCCCGGGAAGCTGCTGGCACCGGACAAGACCCCCAAACGCACCCGGCCCGCGGAAGCCGACGACCACGTCGCGCTGTTCATCGGCCTCACGGTCGTGTCGGTGGTGATCGCCGGCATCGCACTGCTCCTGGCCCAGTTCGTGCTGCCCCTGGTCATCGGTGTCCTGGCGCTCGCCGCCCTGCTGGTCGTCCTTTCAGCCTTCGCCGTCAGCGGGTGCCTGCTCGGAATCTTCTCTCTCGTAGCGGTCGGCGGTCTGGCCGTGTTCGCCCAGTGGCTGGGGCCGGACGGGACGTCCATCGCGATCATCGTCACGGTCGCCGTGCTCGGGCTCCTCGTCGGCATCACGGGAGTCGCCAGTGACAGCAAACCGTCCCGAGCCGGTGACGCCAGGCCGTCCCACCTGGCCGCCAAGTACCACGGGCACTACGTTCGGCCCGAGGACCTGGACAAGGACAGCCAGCGACTGCTGTTGCGGGTGCAGCGGGCCCGCACCTACGTCGCCGAGTCCTCCGGGGAGCTCGGTGACTCCTTCGACGCGGTCCAGCCCGGCCTCATCCTGCGCGACCAGGAATGGCACCTGGCCCGGATCCTGCGCGAGCAGTCCCGGTTGGAGAAGGACCTGAGGAAACGCGCCGGGAAGGCGATGTCCCAGGCCGTCCTGGATTCGATGCAGCCCCAGTTCGACGCCGTCAACGCCACCCGGTCGGCCGTTCAGCGACGGGTGAGCACCATCGAGGAGTACCGGGACAAGGTCAGCAGGGCGATCAGGGCCCAACGCGAGTGGGAACAGGTGGAGGCCAACGTCGCCCGACACGCGGAGTACGGCGACCTGGTCGCCCAGGCGAGCGCCGGGCTGGGCGACGTCACCCGCCTGACCGCCGCCGTGGACCTGGAGGCGATCAAGCAGGTCCGGGACGCGAGCGTGCGTGAGGCCCTCGACGCCGGACAGTGGCTCTCCGAGGCTTCATCCCTGAACTGAGCCGCCCGGTTCAGGGGCCGTCGGTGTCGAGCAACCGCTCGAAGGACCCCCGCGGGTTCGCGCGGGCGGGCAGTGCCGCCGCGAACGGTGACAGCTCCCGCCGCGCGACCCCGTGGACCCGGCGGAGCTCGGCCCCCGCGTACCCCCCGCCCAGCAGGTGACCGCTCCACGGGCGGGTCCGTCACCGGGGCGCCACCCGAAGACAGCGGGAATTTAACGCAGGGGGACTGGTCGGACGCCTCGAAAACGATCATGGTGTGGATGTCCGACCTGTCACTTCCTCCCCCCAGGAGACATGTTGCCCGCATCCCCCGCTCCCTCCCCCGTCACCGGTGTGCGCCGAACGGTGCTCGGCTCCCTGGCCGTGTTCGCCGCCGCCGTCCTCATCGCCGTCCTAGGGTGGGCCGCCCCGGCCCTGGCCCACCACATCCTTCCCCCCGGCATCCCCTCCACCTCCGTCGCACAGACCCAGCTGAACGGTCTGACGGTCCGCGCCAAGAACAACGGTTCGGGCTACGACCGCAGCCTCTTCCCGCACTGGGTGGTGGTCAGCAGCCCCTGTGACGCCCGCCAGTTCGTCCTGCGCCGCGACGGCCACACCGTCCAGGTCGACGGGAACTGCCGGCCGACGTCGGGCCGCTGGTCCAGCGAGTACGACGGCGTGTGGACCGGCAATGCCTCCGAGTTCGACATCGACCACATGGTGCCGCTGTACGACGCCTGGCGGTCGGGTGCCAACACCTGGTCCACCGACCGGCGCCGCGCCTTCGCCAACGACGTCTCCTCACCCCAGTTGTGGGCGGTGACGGCGAGCAGCAACCGCTCCAAGGGCGACCGAGACCCGTCCGCGTGGATGCCCCCGCGCACCGCGATCCACTGCGACTACGTCAAGGCCTGGGTCAACGTGAAGCACCGATACGACCTTTCGGTGACCAGCACCGAGAAGTCCTCCATCCAGAACACCATCAACACCCGCTGCTGACAGAGCCGGTGACTCCCCGGGCCGTGCGGAGACCCACCCGCGCGGCCCGGCGGGCACTATGACCGCTCACACCGCCCGGAAGGCCGGTCCGCCGTTCCCGGGCGCCAGCGCGGCCAGCGCTCGCAGGACGTCCTCGGTGTCGGTCCCCCACTGGTTGCTGAGCACCCACACCCGGTCACCGTCGGCCAGCGGGTCCTCGTGGAACCACCGGCTGCGCTGCTCCCGGCTGAGCCCGTGCCGCTCGGCGAAGGCCTCCCAGAGCTCCTGACCGGGTTCGGGCACCGCGACGGACCTGAACTTGCCCTCCCCCACCGCGCCGCGGACACGCTCCGGGTCCGCCCCCGCGGCGTGCACGGCCCCGACCATGGCCAGCACCGCTCTGCGTTTGTTCAGCGGGCCTTCGCTCCGCCCCTCGAACTCGATGAGGTAGCGGGTCCGGTCGCGGCCCGAGGCGGTACGCACCGCGTCGCTGTGCTGACGGGCCTGGATCAGGAAGTCCTCGGCCTCGGGCAGCGGGATGATGTGCTGCACGTCCAGGAGCACGCTGTCCCCGTGCCGGTAGGGCGACAGGCGCACGCAGCGGATGTCGGTGCCGTACACCTCGTTGAGCCAGAGCACGGCGGTGGTGACCTCCTGGCCGAAGTCGGCGGAGACGAGGATGACGCGCACGTCGCGTCCGATGACCGGTTCCTCGTCACCCTCGTCCTCCCACCACTCCAGGAGTTCGGCGCGGGCCCGCTCGACCGTGAACTCGCCCCCGTCGACGGCGCGGCGGTGCCGGGCCAGGGCGGCGCACAGGTCGTCGAAGGGCATTCCGGCGACCATCGCCGCGTACCGCAGAGCCTGGAGTTCCATGTGGCCGCCGTCGGCGGTGCGTTTGAGCTCGACGACCACCAGGCACAGTTGACGGTCGACGCACAGCAGGTCGATCCGGCGCCGGGAGCCCTCGAAGCGGTCGAACTCCTCGGCGACGACCTTCAGGTCATCACCCAGCACCCCGATGTGGTCGTGGACAGCGGCCTGCAGGTCCCGGCGCTCCCAGACTCCGGCCTCGGCGAACGTCGTCTCCGGCACCGGAGCCAGGCCGCCGGACAAACCGAGTTCGTACAACATTGTCGCCCCCGAAGGTCACCAGGATCCTGGTATCGCCAAGGATGCCACGGCTGGGCCCGAGGGGCGAGGAAGGGCAGTTCAGAGCCGAACCGAACCGGGCCGGGGCGGGGTCAGGGCCGGGGCCGTGGTTTCGGGTCCGCTACCAGTCGGCTGAGTCGGCCAGTTCGCGCAGGGCGGGGCGGACGGCGTCGAGGACCGTGGGGAACCACACGGAGAACTGGGCCTCTGTCCGCAGTCGCTCCAGCTCGGCGGAGTCGACGAAGGCCGTCTGCGCCACCTCCTCGGGATCGGGTCGGGGCTCGGCCCGAACCACCCCGGCGAACAGGTGGTTGTACTCACGCTCCACCAGCCCGGACACGGGGTCCGTGTGGTGGTAGCGCACCGTTCCGGCCGCGCGCATCAGTTCCGGGGCCAGCCCCAGTTCCTCACCCGTGCGCCGGGCCGCCGCCGCGAAGGGCGGTTCGCCCGGGAGGGGGTGGCCGCAGCAGGTGTTCGACCACAGGCCGGGCGAGTGGTACTTGCTCAGGGCGCGGCGCTGCAGCAGCAGACGCCCCCGGTCGTCGAGCAGGAAGACCGAGAAGGCCCGGTGCAGCCGACCCGGCGCCTGGTGCGCGGACAGCTTCTCGGCGGTTCCGGTCGTCGTTCCGGCCTCGTCGACCAGTTCCAGCAGGATCTGTTCGCGCTCACCCGGCACAGTCTCGTTCACGGGGCCGGGGCCCCCGGTATCGGTGTCGGTGGTCATCGGCACCTTTCGTGTTCGACGGTTTGGCGACTTTCCGACCCGGGACCGGGATGCCCGCCCCGCGCGGAGGCGGGCACCCGCGTGTCTTCCTCGGGAAACCGGCGCCCGGGTCGTGAGGCGGCCGGAGTCCCGGGCCGGGAAAGGCGGGATCAGACCCGGTCGGCGGCGATGAGCAGGTAGTGGAAGCTGCCCTCCTTGTAGGCGGTCAGGAACGGGTCCTCGACCCCGGTCGCCACCTGCGACCGCGCCCGCAGCTCCCAGTACGGGATGGTCGCGGCGGTGAGGTCGACGACGTTGATCGGAACGAGGTTGTTGGCTGCCATCGCCCGGAAGTACTCGCTCCGGGAGTGGATGTTGCAGGTGTAGTGCTCGTCGATCTGGCTGACCGCCTTGGACCGGCCGCCGGTGACGTCGTTGTAGCAACCGGTGATGGTGACGTAGCGGCCTCCGTACTCCAGGAGGCGGGCGTGCTCGCGGAAGAGGTCGAACAGGTCCACGTACATCGTGGACTCGTTGTTCCAGACGGCGCGCATCGAACCCGTCTCGAAGCCGGTGTCCAGCATGTTCCGGAAGTGGAACCGCACCTTGTCGTCCACGCCGCGTTCCCGGGCCTGGTCGTTGGCGAAGTCGACCTGCTTCTGGGAGATGCTCACCCCGTCGACGTGGCAGCCGAACCGGGCGTTGGCCATGAAGCTGGTGCCGCCGCGGCCGGAACCGGTGTCCTGGATCCGGTCGCTGGGCGTGATGTTCCCGAGGTGGTCCAGCAGCACGTCCGCCTGCGCGGTCTCCAGGCGGTGCATCTCCTCGATGATGCGCTGTTCGCGGGTCTCCTCGGGCCCTTCGAGGACGGACGGATCGTAGTCGCCGATCCCGTAGTGGTGGTGGAACAGGCCGTCGACCTCACCGAGGCGGATGTTGACGGGGTCCTGCTCCTCGTTCCAGTAGTCCGCCACCGACCGCTGGTAGTCGGTGCGCAGGACCGGGGCCGGCGCCTGGTTCTGAGAGGGCATGGTCGCGGTCATCGCGTGTGGCTCCTTGTCGTGGTGGTGTATTCGGTCGGTTCGGGGCACGCCGAACCGGGGCGGGGCCGCGTGGGCCCGCGCCGGGGGACCTCGGGTGTACGGACCGGCCTCCGGTCAGCTCGCGCCGGTTCCGGTGCCGTGGTAGCGGCCGCTGCTGGCGTGCCACTCGCGGCTGCCTCCGGTCCACGCCCACACTCCGGCGAGGAAGCGGCGCAGTTCCGGTGAGCCGGTGAGCGCGAGCGCGGCCGCCTCCGCCTCGTAGGTGTGCATCAGTTCGTCGTGCAGGAGCACGGTGCGCTCGATCGCCTCCCGCTCGGAGCAGCCCTCCTCCGTGGCGATCAGCCTGGGCACGCTGAAGTCGGAGGGGTCCTCCTTGGCCATGGAGTAGAGGTCGTTGACGATCACGGTCGCCGACCCCGCCATCGTGAACACCCGGCGGACCCGGGGGTCGGCGAACTCCTCCTGGGGGAGCTCGTATCCGGCCAGCGTGTCGATCAGCGCCATGCACGGGACGAAGCTGTTCTCGTGCCGGTGCATGAGGAACTCCCACATGGGAGGCCGCTGCCCCGTGGCGGCCCAGACAGCCTCCTGGTTGTAGGCCACGAACATGATGCCCAGTTCGTGCCGGAGCCGTCGCACCTGGGCGTGGGAGCCGAATCTGGCCAGGTTGTCCAGGCTGGAGCGCAGGGCGACCATCACCGGGTCCGCGCGCACCACCTCTTCCAACTGGGGTGCGTACTTCAGCGGCAGGTGCGCCTGGTCGATCACCGAGTGGGCGATCGCCAGCCGCTGGCCGAGCAGTTCCGGCCGGGCCTCCTCCACCTCACCGTCCACGTAGTGGTCGTCCACGGACCATTCGGCGAGGGCGCACTTGGCCGCCGCCAACAACCTGTCGGGGTCGCTGGTCTCGGGGTGGGCGAGCATGATGAGGCGGCCGAAGCCCGCTGAGCGGACCCTGTCGAGCTGGCCGGGGTAGACGCCGACCTCGGCGGCCCACTCGACCAACCGGTCGTCGACCTCCTCCCCCAGGGCCGGGTCGTCCCGGACCGCGGGAGGGCAGTACAGGACGGGAACCGGTGAGCCCACGTCCCCCGGTGCCGGGCCGGAGCCGGTGTACCCGGGCCCGGACGGTGCGGTCGGGATCCTCGGCACGGCCCGGGCGCTGCTGGAGGCGCGGGCGGCCGGGGCAGTCCCTGTGACGGCCCCGTTGGCC
Organism: Nocardiopsis metallicus; assembly: GCF_014201115.1. Classification (GTDB taxonomy): domain Bacteria; phylum Actinomycetota; class Actinomycetes; order Streptosporangiales; family Streptosporangiaceae; genus Nocardiopsis; species Nocardiopsis metallicus. Next base: position 905,923 of record NZ_JACHDO010000001.1, on the reverse strand, counting down.
CGAGGCGCCTCGGGCAGCAGCACCCTCGCCGCGGACGTGCCGATCCCGGTGGGCCCGGGGGGCAGCAGGGGCGCGGCCGCCGGTGGGGCGGGCGGGACCGGCGCGGGCGGGACCGGCGCGGACTGGCCCGAGGCGGTCGGTCCGGGCGCGGCCGGGCTGTGGGGGGACGATCCGTCCGGTGCCGCGAGCAGGTCGGACTTACCGGGACGGTGCGGATCGCGGAGCAGGGCGGCCACCAGTTCCGCCGTCCTGTGCCCCGCGGTGGACGCGGACATCCGGGACATCAGTGACACCGTCTCAGACCTCCTTCCCTGACGGTGCCGGGCCCTCAGGCACGGGGACGGACCTCGACGTTCTCCAGGACGCCGAGCGCGTCCGGTACCAGGACCGCGGCGGAGAAGTAGGTGCTCACCAGGTAGGAGATGAGCGCTTGGCCGTCGATCCCCATGAAGCGGGCGTTGAGTCCGGGCTCGACCTCGTCGGGCAGCCCCGTCTGGTGCAGGCCGATGACGCCCTCGTTGTCCTCTCCGGTGCGCACGGCGATGATGGACGAGGTGTGGTGCTCCGAGACCGGGATCTTGCCGCAGGGCAGGATCGGGATCCCGCGCCAGGCGGGCAGGTGGTGGCCGTTGACGTCCGCGGTGCCGAGGTTCAGTCCGAGCTTGTTGCACTCCTTGCCGAAGGCCGCGATGGCGCGCGGGTGGGCGAACATGAACTGGGTGCCGCGCCGCATGCTGATCAGGTCGTCGAGGTCGTCGGGGGTGGGCGGGCCGGAGTGGGTCTGGATGCGCTGTTTGAAGTCGGCGTTGTGCAGCAGGCCGAACTCGCGGTTGTTGACCAGTTCGTACTCCTGGCGCTCGCGCAGGGCCTCCACGGTCAGCCGCAGCTGCTGCTCGGTCTGGTTCATCGGCTTGTTGTAGAGGTCGGCCACCCGGGTGTGTACGCGCAGCACGGTCTGGGCCACGCTCAGCTCGTACTCGCGGGGCTTGAGCTCGTAGTCCACGAAGGTGCCGGGCAGCTCGACCTCGCCGGAGTGACCCGAGGACAGGGCGATCTCGGCCTCGCCGTGCTTGTTCTGGCGCTGGCCGGGCACGGAAAGGTACCGCTGGACGTGCGCCTGCAGGCTCGGCGAGTCGTCCAGGATCGCGATGAACTCCTGACGCGGCAGCTCCAGCAGGGTGCCCGCGGTGGCCGCCTTGACGGTGAACTCCCAGTCGGGTTCGGTGTCGAGGAGGTAGCGCTCACCGAACTGGTCGCCGTCAGCCAGCGTGCCGAGCCTGTTGGTCTCGCCGTAGGCCCCGTTGCTCGTCTTGTGCACCCGGCCGTGCGCGATCAGGTAGAGGTGGTCCGCGGAGGTCCCCTCCTGCGCCAGGACCTCCCCGGGCTCGAACTCCCGCTGGACGAAGCGTCCGGCCAGGGCCTCCAGGACCTCGATGTCGTCGTAGTCGCGCAGTACGGCCAGCTCACCCAGTTCCCGGGGGATGACGCGCACCTGGGAGCCGGTCTGCACGAAGTCGATCCGGCCGTCGCCGATGGTGTAGGTCAGGCGGCGGTTGACCCGGTAGGCGCCGCCGTCGGTCTGAACCCACGGCAGCGTCTTCAGCAGCCAGCGGGAGCTCTTGCCCTGCATCTGCGGAGCGGACTTGGTGGTGGTGGCCAGGTTCCGAGCGGCCGCGGTCGCCAGGCTCTTCTGCTGGCTGGTGCTTACTTCGGGCGCTGAATCGATCGACATCGGCGGTGTCTCTCCTCGTGCTGTTCGTACCCGTGCTCCGCGGAGGCCGCGGTGAACGGATCGAGAGGGTCAAGGGGATGGAATGCGGGGTAGCCCGACCCGCTCCGACGCCTTCCGGACCGAGCCCCGCAAACCGCGGATCACTCTACGAGAAACAGCAAGACAAGAGAACAGGAACAACCTTTTCAGACAGCAGAAGGACCACCCACGCAAATCCGATAACCGAATCAGACCATCGACACAAATAGCCAGCTCAATTCAGATCAAATCAACAAGAAAACCCTATGAACAGCACGAATGTCGACCATGCACCCCGACAAAACCCCAATACAGCAGCAATGCGACAAATAATCCAACTCATCCCATAGTTCACCAGAAAGCCGACCGGAGACCCGATGATTCGAGGTTCTGAGTCAACCGAACACGCTATGTTTCGGTCACTCCAGTGAATGATTCAAAATGCGCATACCAGCCATTCCACTCCTCGTTTTTCCACGAGGAACCTGATGCCAGAGCCTGAGGCCCCGGTTCCGGATCAGCAGGACAGCACGTCCGTGTCGGCGGCCCCGAGAGCTGGCACCAGGCGCACCCGGAGGAGGGACCGGCCGTCGTCGGCGGGGACCTCCCGGCCCGGCGATCCCCAGGACCCTCGCGAGAGGCGCCCGCGCCATACGGTGCTTCAGGCTGCCGGAAGCGGTGGACGGACTCGTCCACGACGTAGAGGTCGGCGCCCCACTCCTGAGGGGCGGGAACCGGAAGACGTGCGCGTCCACCGAACGCGTGGCGTCGGCGGGCGGCAGTCGGACCGCCTCCTTCACCCATGCCCGCTTGCGGCCGTCGCAGTTGTCGGTGATCCGTGTGGTGACGGTCGCCGTGCCCTGTGGGCTCTGTGCCGCGGTCATGGGGCGGGGCTACCCGGATCCTGTGCCGGGGGACACGTCGGGGAGAGCGAACCACTGACCGGTGCCGGGGTCGCGCCTTCCTTTCGTGGAAAGATCCCTGTCGGCGCGGGCGGTTTCGGCTTCGCCGCCTCACACGATCAGGCGGGACCGCGACCGGATAGTGTGGCCGCGATCCGGCGTCGACACGGAAGGGCGGTGGCCGTGGGCCTGTTCGCCATCAGCGACCTGCACGTCAGGTACGAGGCCAACCGCGCCTTCACCGAGGCGTTGGTGCCGTCCTCGGACGAGGACTGGCTGCTCGTGGCCGGGGACGTGGCCGATACCGCCGACGAGGTGCTCGAAACCATGGGGGCGCTGGCCTCCCGGTTCGCCACCGTGGTGTGGGTTCCGGGCAACCACGACCTGTGGACGCTGCCCGCGGATCCCGTCCGGCTGCGTGGCGAGGAACGGTACCTGTACCTGGTCGAGGGCCTGCGCTCGCTGGGCGTGCACACCCCCGAGGACCCCTACCCCGTGTGGGAGGGCGCCGACGGCCCGGTGACGGTGGTTCCCCTGTTCATCGGCTACGACCACACCTTCCGACCGGAGGGCGCCCGCACCAAGGCCCAGGCCCTGGCCGCGGCGCACGCCAGCGGCGTGGTGTGCACCGACGAGTACCTGCTGCACCCCGACCCGCACCCGGGGCGGGATGCCTGGTGCCGCGCGCGGCTGGCGTACACACGCGCCCGGCTGGACTCGCTGTCCCCGGATATGACCACGGTGCTCGTCAACCACTACCCGCTGGTGCGCGAACCCACCCGGGTGCTGCGCCACCCCGAGTTCGCCCAGTGGTGCGGCACCGAGGAGACCGCCGACTGGCACCTGCGCTACCGGGCCCGCGCGGTCGTCTACGGCCATCTGCACATCCCCCGCACCATCAGCGTCGACGGGGTCCCGCACACCGAGGTCTCACTGGGCTATCCGCGCGAGTGGGAGCCCCGCCCCGAGCCGCCGGGGGGTCCGCGGCTGGTGCTGTCGTAGGAGCGGGGACCGGTCTCGGGAGATCGCGGATGGTGCCGTAGGCACGGCCGGGGTCCGGCTGTCCGGGGTCGACGGAGCACGGCCCCACTGCTTCCCGGTCACTCGCAGGAACCGCCTCCGGGTCGGCGCGCTACCCCTGCCTGTACCGCTCCTGCTCGATGACGGCATCCAGGTCTGGCAACCGGCGCATCCCGGCGAGAGGCTGCCTCATCCGGTGGTTGTCGGCTAGTTCGGCCTCGTTGCGCTTCATCCACGCCCAGTACCCGGCGGTGAAGGGGCAGGCCCGCGGTCCCAGCCGTACCTTCGGGTCGAACGCGCAGGAGCCGCAGTGGTCGCTCATCCGGTTGATGTAGGCGCCGCCCGAGGTGTAGGGCTTGGTGGCGACGATCCCGCCGTCCGCGTACTGGCTCATCCCGATCACGTTGGTGGCCATCACCCAGGGGAAGCCGTCGACGAAGGAGGCTGCGAACCACTCACTGAGCTCGTCGGGGCGAAACCCCCGCTGCAGGGCATGGCTGCCCAGCACCATCAGCCGTTCGATGTGGTGGGCGTAGCCCCGGTCACGGACACCGCCCATGGCCTTCCTCAGGCACTGCGCCCGGATCTGGCCGGGGTCCAGTTCGCGCCACCAGGCGGGAAGCGCTGCGCGAGCCCGGAGCCGGTTGCCGCGCGCGTAGTCCGGGCCCAGGTGCCAGTACAGGTGCCAGGTCCACTCCCGCCAGCCCAGGACCTGGCGGACGAATCCCTCGGTGGCCGCGAGCGGCGCCCTGCCCTGCCGGTAGCGGAGCTCAGCGGCCTCGACGACCGCCAGCGGGTCCAGCAGCCCCAGGTTCAGCGGTACCGACAGCAGGGAGTGCGACATACTCCAGTCGGCTCCCAGCATCGCGTCCTGATGGGTGCCGAACGTCGGGAGCCGTTCGTCGAGGAAACGGCGCAGCGCGCGTTGGGCCTCAGCTTGGCCGACCGCGAACAGGCGCGGGCCGTCGCGCCCCACCACCTTGCTTCCGCTCTCCTGGCAGAGCAGGTCGAGGTCGTGCCTGACCTGGTCGTCGACGCCGTTCTCGCGGGGATGCCAGGGAGGGGGAACGCCGAGTGTGACGGCGCCTCTGGGCGGGCCCTGGCGGTTGTCCTTGTCGAAGTTCCACCGGCCGCCGGTCGGCTCACCGTCCGGTTCCATCAGGATCTGGAACCGGCGGCGCTGGTCCCGGTAGAAGTCCTCCATCCGAAAGCCCGACCGCGCGTCCGCCCACCGGGCGAAGTCGGAGCGCCCGAGCGCGAACCCGGGTGAGGGCAGGACGTCACCGACCATCCCTTCGGCGCGCAGGCGTTCGACCAGGGCCAGGGCGGCGTGTGAGCCGGGCTCGTGCACGTCCACCCGGCGGCCGAACCGGCGCAGGCCCTCTCGGTAGGTCGCGGCCCGGACCAACGTGACCCGGTCGCCCAGATCGTCGGCGAGCCCGCGCATGGCCGCCAGGACCAGGTGCAGCTTCTGCCGGTGGTAGGCGCGCCGGCGCAGGGCCAGTTCGGACTCGATCAGCAGGATCGGCCGGTCGGGGGCACCGCCGGCGCTGTGGAAGTGCCTGCCGAGTTGGTCGCCGAACAGCCACAGTGGCCGCTGTCGGTCCATGAAGAGCTCATTTCCGTCGGTTTCCGGAAGGGTCGGCAGGGTCGGGGCGACGTCGCGCGCCCAGGGCGCTGAGCGCGCACAGCAGGCCGAACCCGCCGGCGACCAGGAGTGCGGCGGTGCGGTCGGCGTCGGTGGGCAGGGCGGTGCCCATGATGAGGGCGTCCCCGAGGTCGGAGGCGACCCGGATCGCGATGGCGGTGAGCAGGGGCCAGCCCGCAGGCACGAACACCATGGCCAGGCCGCAGGCCAGATCCCGCACCAGCATGGTGCGGGTGAGCAGTGCCAGGTCCGGATCGACGCCGTCCTGCGAGAGGCCGATCGCCCCGGTCATCACCGCGGGGTCGATCAGGACGAGGAGGGCGTAGCCGACGGTGACCGCCCCCATGACGCGGGGGAAGGCGCGCAGGAGCGCCCTGCCGGTTCGGGCCGGAGAGACCGCGGAGCCGCCCGATCGGAAGCGCTCGTGTTCGCAGGCCACAGGGGTCCCGTCCGTTCTTCTGGTCGGCGGCGCGTGCCGAAGCGGTCTCAGTGGTCCGGGGTGTCCGGTGCCATGGCCCACCGGATGCCGCGCACCGCGACACCCGCGGCCAGCGGACCGATGAGGGCGCCGGGGCCGGAGGGCTCGGGCAGGCCGAGCTCGCGGCGCGCCCACGGCGGGAGCCCCCGCACCGCCCCGGCGGCGAGCGCCGCGTAGGCCGGTCGGGCGACCGGCGGCAGGGGCGGGTCGCGCAGCAGGAACCGGGCGGTCTCACGGGCCTGCGGAGTCGCCCTCAGCTCGCGCCGGTAGGCGGCCAGGCGTTGGCGGAGTTCAGCGGTGCTCCTCGGCGGTGCGATGACGCCCAGGGCCTCGGCGATCCGGGCGGTGTCGGCGACGTAGGCGTCGCAGCCGGACCGGTCCAGGGGCCGCGCACCGTAGCGCTGGTGGCACGACAGGAAGCTCTCGACCTCGGCGACGTGCACCCAGCCCAGGAGGTGGGGGTCGTCGGCGCGGTACTCACGCCCGTCAGGGGCGGTGCCGCGCACGGTGGCGTGAACGCGGCGGACCCGCTCCACCGCGTTCGAGGCGTCGGTGTCGGTGCCGTAGGTGGTCACGGCCAGGAAGGTGCTGGTGCGCTGCAGCCGGCCCCACGGGTCGCCCCGGTACCCCGAGTGGGCGGCGACCGCGGCCATCGCCAGCGGGTGCAGGGATTGCAGCAGCAGTGCGCGTACACCGCCGACGAACATCGCCGCGTCGCCGTGCACGCGCCGGATCGGGCGTTCGGGCCCGAACCAGCGCGGTCCCGGCGCCCCGTGGATACGGGCGCGGTTGGCGAGTCCCTGGGACCCGGCCACACGGGCGAACAACCACGCGCCCGCGCGCGCCCGCGGCGACCGCGGGGCGGTTCGGGTGACGACGGGATCACTCATGACACCAGTATGGGGCAGGCCCCGCCGCCGCGTCGGGCTGATCGGGCAACGAGGGTCCGGTCCGTTCGGCAGGGGCCACCGGCGGGGTGAGCGGCGAAGGTGACCGGCTACGCGCCGGTGCCCCAGCCCCTGGGGGCGGTCGGTGCCGCCGGGGCGTGTCGGAGGGTGGCCCGGGCACGTGATGCGGAAATACTGGCCGCATGGAGATCGAGGGCTCGCGTGTACTCGTGGCCGGAGCCACGGGTGTACTCGGAGGACACATCAGCCGGGCGCTGAGCGCCGACGGCGCCCGGCTCGTGCTCGCCGGACGCGACGAGGACGCACTGGAGGCCCTGGCGTCCGAGACCGGCGCCGCCACCCTGGTCTTCGACGCCCTGGACAGCGAGAGCTGCGCGGCGGTCGTCGCCCGAGCGGCCGGGGAACTCGGTGGACTCGACGCGCTGATCGTCGCCTTCGGCGTCGTGGCCTTCGGTCCCGAGGCCGACACCGAGGACTGGGTGACGGAGCACGTGTTCCAGGTCAACGCGCTGGCCCCGATGACTATGCTGCGCGCGGCGCTGAAGGAACTGGAGCCGGGCGGATCGGTGGCGGTGATCACGGCCGTGACCGCGGATTACCCGACCGCGGGCATGGCCACCTACTCGGCCAGCAAGTCCGCCCTGTCCGCGTGGTTGCAGGCCTCCCGCGCGGAGTACCGCCGCAAGAAGGTGTCCGTCCTGGACATCCGGGCCCCGCACATGGACACCGGCCTCGCGCACCGGGCCGTGGCCGGTGCGCCGCCGGCGAGGCTGCCGGAGCCGTTCTCCGTGGACGCGTTGGTCGAGGCGCTGATGAGCGCACTGCGGTCCGGTGCAAGGCGGTTGGCGTTCGATCCGCAGGAGCGCGAGCTCCGGGTCAGGTAGTCGGCCGCTCCGGCCCGGGCCCGCTCCCCGCGGGCGCAGCAGGGCGCTGGGCGTGTCGGCCGCGGCCCGGGGCGGACTCGGCAGAGGTGCTCCGAACGCGCCCAGCGATGGTTCGTACCGACTTGGCAGAAATAGCACGTTTTCCAAGAAGCTCGGTTATAGAGTAAAGTTGCCGAACAGCTGGCGCGTCCTCCCACGGGCCCCGGCCCCGCCTGAGAAGTGCCCGCACACCGTCGACAGGAGATGCCATGACCACAAGGACCGCACCCGGCCGCTCCTCGCTCGGGGCCTCACTGATCGCGGCCGCGGTGTTCGCCGCCGCCGTCACCGCGGCCGCGCTCATCGGCGTGCTCTCCAGCCCCGGCACCGCCGGAGACTACGCTGCTCTGCAACAGCCCCCCTGGGCGCCGCCCTCCTGGCTCTTCGGACCCGTGTGGACCGTTCTCTACGCGATGATCGCGCTCTCCGGCTGGCTGGTCTGGCGCGAACGCGGCTGGCGGGGCGCTCGGACCGAACTGTCCCTGTTCGCCGTGCAACTGGTGTTGAACGCGGCGTGGACGCCGCTGTTCTTCGCCGCCGGACTCCGCGGCACCGCGCTGGTCGACATCGTGCTGCTGGTGGTGACGCTGTCGGCGACCATCGTCCTGTTCTCCCGCGTCTCCCGCTGGGCCGCGGCCCTGCTGGTGCCCTACTGGGCCTGGACGGTGTTCGCGACCGCGCTCAACTTCTCCATCTGGCAGCTCAACACCGGCGGCTGAACCGCCCCGGCGCCCGCGCCGGGGAAACCGCAGGACAGGGGAAAGAGCGAAATCCCGCCGTCGCGCACCACCCAACCGCGCCGCCGTGGGAACCTGGTCACCAGTAGCGCGCGGCCCGGCCGCGCTCACCGGCAATCCAGGAAAACGGGGGCACCGGGCAACCGGGGGCGACGATGGCTTCGGAGACACAGGACACGCGATCCACGGCACTGGCGGCGATCGAGGACTTCCTCACCGGCAGGTTGGAGAACACCCAGAACCTCTCACGCGCGGCGCGGGCCGACGGCCGGGCGGCCGACGTTCCCGGCCAGGAACTGGAAGCGCTGCGCGCACGCGAACTGGCGGCCTGGCAGGAAGAGGGTTTCCTCAGCCACCTCAACGCGGCCGCGATCGTCGAGGAGTACTACGGACGCCGGGTCGCACAGGCCCGGCGGGAGCTGCGGCGCGAACGCCCCGCCCGCAAGGAACGCTACGCCAGGGCCCGCGACGCCTACCGCCGGATCACGGCCGAACGCCAGGCCGTCCACCTCTGGCTGCTGGACCAGGGCTGGGACACCAACCTGAACAACGCGGTCACCGAGGAGGCGGACGGTGTCGCGGGCCACTACCTGAACGGGGAGTACCGCCGCCCCTGACGGGCCGGGGCTCGCCGCCTCCCCGTTCCGAAGCCGCCCGCTCCGGCGCCTGCGGGTCAGTGCGGCGCGCTGCCGCCAGGGCCGAGACGGGCAGCGCCAGAGCGCCGCAGGTGTCGGTGAACGGCCCCAGGAGCCTGTCGGGTTCGGCGCGGATCCGTTCGCGCGTGGCCCGCATCCCGGCCCTGGTGCGGGGCCGGGATGCGGGCCGTGCCCGACATGGCGCCCTCCCAGGGGCCGTCCTTGCCCGTCAGCCGCTGGGTGAACTCCACCGCGGTGGCCTCGGCGTCCCGCAGGCCCGCCGAACCGAACAGGACTGCCAGGCGGTCCGAGGCGCTGTGGTGGAAGAAGTCCGGCCCCGGAGGCGCGTTCGGGCCGGGCCGTCGACGGTCATGATTCCCGCACCCCCTACCGCTGGTCGAGGAACGCGGTGACCGCACGGGCGAACAGCTCCGGAGCGGTGTCCATGGCCACGTGCCGCTGTCCGGGCAGGACATGCACACGGGAGCCGCGCAGCGCGCGGGCCAGCATCCGGGCGTCCTCCCGCACCGGCGCGGGGCTGTCCCCGCCCAGTAGGAGGAGGACGGGGCAGGTCACCGCGCGCAGGCGTGCGGGGTCGAAGCGGTAGGCGTCGGCCGCCCGCAGCTCCCGGGCGATGGTGGGCGCCGCCGCGACCCGGTCCCGCCAGGCGGGCAGCGCGCGGAGTAGGTCCAGTTCGCGCTCCGGCATGCCCACGACCGTACGGAAGAAGTAGGCGACCGCCTCGGCGTTGTGTCCCCGGGCGAGCAGGGAGTCGAGTTCGGAGACGACCTCGGCGGGGATCCGCCCCGCGGCGTTGAGCGGCGGCTCGTAGAGGACGACGCGGCGCAGGCACGAAGTCAGCCCCAGGGCGCCCAGGACGCACAGGGCCCCGTAGGAGTGGCCCAGCACGTCGACCCCGCCGCCGCCCTCCCGGGCGAGGGCGTCGACGAGGGCGGCCACGTCCTCGTACTCGCGCTCGATCGTGTAGTGGGCGCCGTCCGTGCTGAGGCCGCGACCGCGCCGGTCGACGGCGTGGACCCGGTGGCCGCGCTCCAGCAGCGGCAGGACCGGAGTCCAGCGGCGGCGGTCGGCGGTGCCGCCGTGCACGAGGACCAGGGGCCGTCCGGAGCCGGTGGACGTGAAGCCGATGACGGTGCCGTCGGGTGAGGCGGCGCTGTGGAGTGTGGTCGGGATCGTCATGGTGATCGCCTCGCCGGTGGTCCGGGGGCGGAGGGTGTCCGCCGCTGTGACTCCAGCGTGCGCCGCGGTGGGGCGATGACACATCGGTAGTTCTACCCAGTGGTCCCGCCGGTGGGCGGACCGCCGTGGGCGCGGTTGCGCGGACCGCGCGCGGGTACGGGAGTTCGTTCACCTCAGGGGGCGGGGGCCAGCACCGGGTGGCGCATGGCGAACATGGCGGCCGAGGCGCGGGTGGAGACGCCGATCTTGGTGTAGACGTCCTGCACGTGGTGTTCGGCGGTGCGCGGTGAGACGTCCAGGCGCCGGGCGATCTGCCGGTTGGTGAGCCCTTCGCACAACAGGCGCAGGACCTGGACCTGGCGGTCGGTGAGACCGGCGGGCCAGGCGGGGGCGGGGCGGGGGTCGGGGCCGCCTCCCCTTCCGGAGCAGGCGAGGACGGCTCGGACGGCCTCGGGGTCCAGGGCACCGGCGCGGGCGTGCTCGAACAGCAGTGCGGCGGCCTGGTCCGGGCCCAGCGCGGGGCGGTGCGGCCGGGCCGACCGCAGCGCCGCGAACTCGTCGGCGGCGGCCAGCACACGCGCCGCCATGGGAAGCCGCTCCGCGCTCAGGCCCCGGTGGTAGCCGCTCGCGTCGCAGCGCTCGTGGTGGGCGCCGGCCAGCGCGGCGATCCCGCTCAACGGCGGACAGCGGCGCAGGACGCGCTCGCTGTAGTAGGCGTGCAGCCGTACCTGTTCGAGCTCGGTCTCCCGCAGCGGCCCGGGCCGGTCCCAGACCCCGGAGGCGATGCCCGCCCGACCGAGGTCGTGGGTGTGCCCGGCGGCGCGCAGCCGCCCGTCCCCGGCCTCGGTCAGGCCCAGACGGGTCCCGGCGCCGTGGGCCAGCTCCGCCACCGCCGCCGAGTGCCCGTGCAGGTAGGGGGTCTTCAGGTCCACCATGTCACCGAAGGCGGCGACCGCCTCCGCCAGCCCCGCCGTGGTCAGCCGACGCACCGGGCGGGGTTCGGCCTCCAGCAGGGCGGGCCCGGGGTCGGCCGCGGCGGCCTCCTCCAACAGGTGGGGCCCGTAGCTGTGGAAGTCCGCGACCAGGTCGGGGTCCAGGAGGCTGCCCGACCGGCGGTCGAGGGCCGCCAAGGCGGCCTCACCGCCGCCCAGGCCGTGGAAGAGCACGGCCGTGGTGGCCACGTGCGTCACCCGGGTGACGATCGAGACGTCCTCCCCGGCGAGCCCGACGGGGCCTCCCCCGCCGTTCCACCACTCGAAGGTCTGGCTGAGGGCGTCGGCGACCCCCGGCCCCAGGCCGAGCCGGTCGGCCATCTGCGCGGCGACCTCGCAGTTGGCGCGGCGGCCCGGCCCTTCCATCACGGGCCCGGCGCGGAGGGTGGCGGCGGCCAGGCGCACACGTCGCGCGAGTCCCTCCCCCTCCCACAGGCCCGGCAGGAACGTGGCGAGGATGTCGCGCGCGTCGGAGAAGTCGGTCCTGGCCCCGGCCGCGTTGACCCGCCGGTCGTCGCCGCCCAGCAGCAGGGCTGCCTCGTGGGCGAAGGCCGTGCAGCCCACATGGCGCAGCAGGGCGGTGTGGTGGATGTCGGCGACGGTAGCGGAACCGAGGTCCAGGTCCCGGGCGAAGGCCGCGGCCACCAGCCCCGAGCGCAGCGACTCCCCGGGGCGGTGGGCCATGCCCAGGTCGATGACCAGGGTGAGCCCGCACAGCAGGTCCGTCAGGCGCACGTCCGATCCGGGTTCACCCTGCCACTGCGCGTCGGCCCCCATCGGACCACCCCCGCTTCCCCTCGCACCGTCGTCCCTACCCGCGGGGCACGTGGTGGACCCGCGGTCACGGTGCTGTAGCCGCTCGAAGGCCCGCACGGCCCGCACCAGCGGGTGGGCAGGAGAGCCGTTCGCCGATCCGGAGGCCGATGCGCGCCCCGGTCGGAACGAACGCGCCCACGTGCAGCCTCCCGGCGCTGGCTCATGCGTTCCGGCCGTGCTCGGTGACGCGCCACAGACCGGCTACGGCATCTCGATCCACCAGTCGTGCGCGGGTCAGGTCGGCCAGTACGGGGATCAGCCGCTCGGCGGGCAGGCCGGTGAGTTCCGTCGCGGCGGAGGTGGTCAGGGCCTGCTCCGGTGCCCCGGCCAGCAGCCGCAGGACACGGCCGTGCTCGGGTGTGGCGGGGGCACGGGCGGGCCTGTCCTGCTCGGTGGGCCCGGAGTAGAAGGGGGCCTGGGTACCCTCCGGATCAGCCTCGTTGTAGAGCACGAAGGGGACGCGCGGGTCCGTCGGCGGCGGCGGAACCCTCGTGAGGGGGTTCCTGGCTACCCGGCGCCACCTGAGCACGGCGAGCGCTCCCATGAGCGTGGTCAGCACGAAGAGGAAGGCGAACCAGCCCAGGCTGGGGGTCGTGGAACCGGCGCCCATCACGTCGAGGCCGGGGAAGAGGACAGCGAGGGAGGTGATCCCGGCGGCGAAGGCGGGGACGGCGTATCGGGCTTTCATCCGCACCATTGTCCGGGAGGGGTTCGCCGTGCGGCAGGGGACCGGCAAGGGAGTTCCCGGGGCCGGGGACGTCAAGAGCCGGGACGCCAGGGGCAGGTCGCCCCGCGCGGCGGTGTTCGCGCTGACCGCCGCCGAACTGCCGCAGAACCGGGAATCCCCTGCCGCGCCTGAGCGTCAGCACCGCTCCCGTGCCCCCGCGTGGCACGATCGGAACCGACACCGCGGGGCGCGGGAGCGTCGTTCCGCCCCGGCCGGGGACACGTACGCGGGGAAAGGCGGAGCACGGTGACCGACCTCCTCGTCCTGGCGGCGCTGTTCCTGGGCTACGCGCTGATCTCCGGACGCACCCAGGGAACCTGGTTGACGGCCCCGATGGTGTTCACCACCGCGGGGCTGGCCCTGGGGGCGGGCGGCCTGGGACTGCTGACCGGCACGGTGACCGGTGAGGCCATGAGACTGCTCACCGAGGCCACACTGGTGCTGGTGCTGTTCACCGACGCGGTCCGCGTCGACCTGGGCGCCCTGCGCCGCGAGTTCCGGCTGCCGTTGCGGCTGTTGGGCGTGGGCATGCCGCTCGGGATCGGTCTCGGAACGGCCCTCGCCTACGGTGTGCTCCCGGGGCTGGGGATCGCGGGGGCGGCCCTGCTCGCCGCCGTACTGGTACCGACCGACGCCGCGCTGGGTTCGGCCATGGTCGCCGACCGTCGCCTGCCCGTGCGTATCCGGCAGACCCTCAACGTGGAGAGCGGCCTCAACGACGGCATCGCCCTGCCCTCGGTCGTCATCCTGTCCGCGCTGGCGGTGGGCTCGGGGGGCATGAGCGATTCCGCCTCATGGGCGGGCTTCGCCGCGCAGCAGATCGGCCTGGGCCTGCTGGTGGGTGTGGCGGCGGGCGGAGCCGGCGGCTGGCTGCTCACCCGCGTGGACGGGGCGGGGTGGGTCAACGCCACCCATAGGCGCCTGTACCCGCTCGCCCTGGCGGTGCTGACCTACACCGGGGCAGAAGCCGTGGCGGGCAACGGCTTCCTCGCGGCCTTCGCCGCCGGGCTCGCGTTCGGTATGTCGGCTGGAGACCACCGGCACTTCGTGCACCAGTTCGCCGAGCGCGAGGGCGAGCTGCTGAGCATGGTCACCTTCACCCTCTTCGGCGCGCTGGTCATCGGCCCAAGGCTGGGAGAGGTCGACTGGCACGTCGTGGCGTACGCGGTGCTCAGCCTCACCGTCGTGCGCCCTTTCGCCGTGGCCCTGGCGAGCCTGGGCGCGGGCCTGCGAACGGAGACGGTGCTCTTCCTGGGCTGGTTCGGCCCGCGCGGGCTCGCCTCCATCCTCTTCGCGCTGATGGTGGCCGAGCAGGGTGGGGGCGGGGTGAGCGAGCAGGTCCTGCTCGTGGCCGGTGTGACCGTGCTGATCAGCGTCTACGCGCACGGGATCACCGCGGCGCCGTGGACGCGCGCCTTCGCCCGCCGCGCGGGCGGCTACCATCCCTCGGCCCCCGAACACCAGGACATGACCGAACACCACCACCGCTGGCACGGTCCGCGCCACCACCCGGAGTGATGAGGGGCAAGAGTGGTCCGGATCCGGGCGCCGGGCCCTCAGGCGACGAAGAGGGCGGTGTCGGCGGAGGACGGAAACAGGGCGGTCGGTCCGGGCGGGCGGTGGTTCGGGCTGGCGGCGGTTCGGAAAACGAGGGGGTTCTCGTGGTTCGGGCAACGCAAACAGCACCCCCGAAAGATACCGACCGGACGGTTTGTCATAATGGGCGCCCACCGGGCTCCCCGGCGCCCCGATGCGGACGGGGTCCGGCCACGCCCTCCCCCACGGCAAGGAGCCACCCATGGCAGTCGACCCCACCGGACCCGACCTCGCGAGAATGCTGAACGAGGGGCCCGACGGACCCTTCGTCATGCTCAACCTGCTGCGCTTCGCCCCCGGCGGCCGCGCCTCGTACCAGGAGTACTCCCGGCGGGCGGGGCGCCTGCTGGGCAAATACGGCGCCGAACTGCTCTACGCGGGCGACGGAGCCACCCCCCTGGTCGCCGAGGAGGGCCAGGACTGGGACGCGGTACTACTCGTGCGCTACCCAAGCCGGGAGGCCTTCAGCCGCATGGTCGCCGACCCCGAGTACCAGGAGATCACCCACCTGCGCTCCCAGGCCCTGAGCGAGGCCGTGCTCCAGCCCACCGACCCCTGGGTCCCGCGCCGCAAGTCCTGAGCAGGCCGGAAGAGGGCGCCGCGGACACGGTGCGCGGCGCCGGGGAGGGCTTCGCACCCGTGCCTGCCTCAGGTGCGGGCCGGGGAACCACAGCACTTCTTGTACTTGCGGCCCGAACCGCACCAGCACGCCTCGTTGCGCCCCGGCGGCCAGGCCAGCAGACGCGGGGAACCGTCGGGGATCTCGGAGTGTGCCCAGGCCCGGTGGGTGTCCGCGTCAGCGGGGTCCAGGTCCCGGGCCGCCGCGAAGTCCGCCATCTCGTCGGCACCGAACAGGACCGTGTGGAAGGACGCCCCGAAGCTCGCCTCGGATGAGTCCCGCAGGACCTGTTCGGCCGCCCTGAAGTAGCGGTCCGGCCCCTGCGCGGCGGTGTCATCGGTGAGCAGGCCCCGCGAGCGCGCCCTGTCGAAGTCGCCGCGCCGGACGAGAACCTGGATCCCCCTGAGGCGGCCGGGCGGTGGGACGGCTCCTCCGCGCCGGCCCGGCAGGTCCTCGCCCGGTTCCTCGAAGTCCTCGCCCCAGTCCAGGTCCGTGTTCTCCCGAAGCAGACGCTTGGCCACCGCCAGGCCCACTTCGTCGTGCTCGTCCATGGCCAGCCCCAGTTTGCCGCGAAGCCGGGCACGGATGACCAGGGGGCGCATCATGCCCGTGTCGGCGTCGACGAGCGCGTCGGCGGGTTCGACCAGCAGCTCACGGGAGGCGATATTGGCGCAGCGCAGCGCCCGCTCCAGGTCTCCCGCCTCCATCAGGCCCTCGGCGAGAAGGTCGGCGGTCCCCGGTTCCAGGCCGCCGGGCCGCAGGAGTTCCCCGAGTATCCGCTCCGACTCCCGCACCGCGTCGGCTCCACCGTCCTCGCGCAGCAGCCACAGGATCTCGATCGAGGCGAGCTGTCCGTCCTCGGGCACGGGAGGGTGCTCCCGGAGTGCTCGCAGGAGTTCCCTCGCCTGGTCCGGCCGCCCGGAACGGTCGAGTTGGTAAGCGGTCTCCAGAAGGATCGTCCCGGCCTCCTCCGGGTCCTCCTCCAGCTCGCGCACGACCCCGCGGGGAAGGTCGAGTCCCTCAAGGGCCTTCGACAACCCGGGCGGGATCGGCTCGGGTAGCGCTGGTCGCGCAGAGATCTCGTCCATGGTGCGAAACTATCCCCTCGCTCCGGGCCACGCCCGGTGTTCACCCGAACTGCCACACCGGACCAGCGCCGAACGGCGCACCACCGGTTCAGGGCTCGATGCGCTGACCGGTGTGCAGTGCGGCGCTGTCCGCCGACGCCCGCCCGGCCCGCCAGCCCCAGACGTTGTTCGAGTGGTTCAGCCGCACCGACCCCAGCTCGGGGAAGGCCTCAGTGACCGCCTCCTCCACCTGGCGCTCCTTCGAGGCCAGCACCGGCAGCAGGTCGGTTCCGTCCCGTGCGTACTCGTGCACGGCCCGGTCCTGTTCGGTGTGCGCCGACTCGTTGAGGCGTTCACCGATCCGGGCGGCGAAGGCGGACAGGAAGGAACTCCGGAACGAGCGCGTCCTGGACCGGGCCCGCGCGTCCCGGGTGGAAACGGCGCGCCGCATCGCCCGCATCGCCTGGACCAGCAACGAGGTGAAGAGCATCTCCACGGCGTCGACGTGCTCGGCCTGGCCCATCACCGTGCACGACCCCAGGTGGTTGTGTCAGGCCGACCGGCACCCGTTGGCTTCGGCGACCACGTTCAACAGGACGGCCTCGTGTTGCCCGTAGGGGGCGTCCAGCGGCCGACGGCGCCCGCCGACCTCGGACTCGGTAGCCGTCTCAACGGCCAGGACGGCCACCAGCTCGGGCTCCGGTTCGTCCGCGCCCTGGTGGAGGCCGCGCACGGCCTGGCCGACCAGGGAGAGGACGAGTTCGTCCCGGCGGGGGCCACGGCCCGGCGAAGGCTCCGCTCGCGGTGTTCGAGGCCAGGTGACGCCGCTGCTCGCGCGTCTTCTTCTGCTTGGCCCGGCGACGCTCCCGGGTGGCCTTAGCCAAAGGCAATCCCTTCGTGGCCGCGGGTTCGGGGGTGCTCGACCTCCATGCTCACAGAATCGGCGCGCTCCCGCAGAGGCCTGTGGAAAACCGGCACTCCTGGCTGGTCCGCGGGTCAGGGCACTCCGGCAGCACGAATGCACCACGAATGCACCAGCGCGCAAAGCTTCCCTCTGAAAACCGTCACGGATGATCCCGAAACCGCTGTTCGGGCTCATCCTGGTGGGGAGGCCCCGGCACCCTGGCCAGCAGGAAGGACCGGGTCGGAGACGGATGTGACACCATGCGCGGCACGACCGAAGACACCCGCCGCGACCGCGGGGCCGCCCTGTGCCTGCCCGCCCTGGCAGCCCTGGTCCTCCCCCTGCTCGGAGCGGCGGCACCCGCCGCACCCGGCTCCGACGAGACCCTGTCCTACGACGGGGTCGGCGACACCGTCCTCCGAGTGGACGTGCACGAGGAACCGCGGGTGGCCACCTTCAGCCACAACGGCTCCTCCAACTTCGCCGTGTGGGCCGTGGGCTCCCAGGGGGAGAACCAGGACCTGCTCGTCAACACCATCGGCCCCTACGAGGGAACGGTTCTGTACAACGACCTGGTCGGCGAGGAACTGGCCGCCCTGGACATCAGCGCGGACGGCGCGTGGGAGGTGGCCCTGGAGCCCCTCGACGAAGCCGACACCTGGCCCGAGGATGACGACGAGGCTTCAGGAGACGGCGACGACGTCCTCGTCCTCGAGTGGGAACCCGACGGGCTCACCATCCTCGACCTCAGCCACAGCGGCGACAGCAACTTCGCCATCTGGGCGTACACGGACGGCGACCGGGACCTGATCGTCAACACCATCGGCCCCTACGAGGGCCAGGCGCGCCTGTCTGCGGGCTCGGCCCTGCTCGCCATCACCTCCGAAGGCGACTGGACGCTGACCCGTTGAGCCCCTTTCCGGATTCGGGCACAGGTGTGCCTGCGGCCTCCGCTCGCAGGCCAAGGACCGGACCGGCACCGCCCACCACGTCCTCCGAGACGGGAGTGCGTTTCAGTGCAGGACCCGAAACACGTCGGGCCCCGCCCAGCGTCGCCCCGCACGCCAGATGACGAGGATCCCGAACATCTCACGCACGGCCTCCACCGCCCCTGCCTGTTCGGGGGCCTTCGGCAGCACCAGGCAGACGGTGTCCGCCTCCGTACCGTGAACGTGGGCGACCTCCTTGGCCCGCAGAGCACCCTGTCTCATGCCCTCATAGGTGTGGCCGTCCTCTCCGAGAACATGGAACAGGCGGTCTCCGTCCGGCCCGGTGCAGAGCGCGTCCACCAGGCCGTCATGTTCCGGGGCGTGTCCGCGTCCGTGGAGTTCGAGCATCAGAGCGCACCACAGGCGTTGTCGGAGCTCGCTGCCACGTTCGTGCTCGACGCCCCGCTCGATGAGCGATCGCAGTCCGTCCAGGCCCGAGGGCGCCCCGAAGCCCTCCCCCTCCCCGGCCCCGCGCCGCTCCGGCTCGCCCCGTTCCGGTTCCCCTGGTCTCGCCACCACCTCGGAGAACTCGGCCGTTGACGCCCTACTGGTCTCCGCGGATGGGCCCCGCTCCGACTCGCCCCCGACCAGTTCGGCCGGCAGCGGCCGGGCGTGGATGACCGACAGCGACTGGGTGGAGCGGGTCAGCGCCACGTAGAGGCTCCCCAGCCCGTTCTGGTCGTCGCCGACGATCGCGGCGGGCTCGACGACCACGACGTGGTCGAACTCCAGTCCGTTGACCTCCGGGACGTTCAGCACCCTCACCAGTCGAGCGTTCCTGCCCCTGGCGGCCACGGCCTCCGCGACCTCCTCGGCCCCCACGAAGATGCCCGCGTCCTCGGGGATGATGACGGCGATGGAGCGCTGATCGCCCGTAACGGCCTCCAGTTCCCACAGGCGCCGTTCCAGCTCTTCCAACAGCAGTTCCGGCGCCGTGTGCCGCAGGGTCAGCGCGTCCGCGCCATGCGCACGGATCGAACGGGGAACCTCGACCCCCGGGGCGTGGCGACGTGCGATGGGGGCGGCGAATTCCATGATCTGGCGGGGTACGCGGTACCCGACCAGGAGTTCGGCGGTGTGCCACTGGCCCGCCCCCAGCGAACGCGCGAAGTCCCCCCAGGTGGCGTACTTGTGCGGGCCCGTCGCCTGGGCGAGGTCACCGAGGACGGTCATGGACCCGTCGGGGCACCGCTGGGCCAGCGAGCGGGCCTGCATGGGGGTGAGGTCCTGGGCCTCGTCCAGAACGATGTGCCGGTAGCGGCGGGGCCGCTCACCCCGGACGAGGAAGCGCAGTTCCTCCAAGCAGACCCGGTCCTCCTGCGACCACACCACCTTGGTACGGGGTTTGTTCAGCAGGTGTCGCTGCTCCTCCTCGCTGAAGAGGTCCCGGGCGGCCTTCGCCAGGACGGCCCGATCGCCGAACAGACGACGCAGGATCCGTTCCTCATCGGTCAGCGGCCACAGCGCCTTCAGCAGGGCATCGACACGGGGGTGCCGCTCAGCCCAGGCGCGGAGGCGGCTGTCGACGACGGTCTCCTCACGGAGTCCCCGGTCCGGTCCTTCGCAATGGGGCCCCTCCTTGCCCCGGTCCTCGCGCTCCTGCTTGCTCAAGGAGCGGATCACGCGGGCGGACAGGCCGGTGACCAGGGATTTGTGGAACTCGTCGCGCTGGTAGCGCAAAGATCCGGGGCGGGCGAGGGCCACCTCCAAGGAGCGTTGGAGGTCGGCCTGCTCGACCCCGGCGCTCATACCGCCTCCGCTGATGGTGAAGGCGCCGTACTCGACGAAGTCCTCCAACCGCTCCGGGCGAACGACGTCCTCGACGGCCCGCCGGAGCAACTCGGCCATCCGCAGGTCGGACTTGACCCTGGCCCGCGGGCCGGTGTCGTGGGGCGCGGCCCCCGTACCCCAGATCCGGGAGAGCTCCATGGTGCGCACGCCCCGGCTGCCCAGCGACGGCAGTACGGTACTGACGAAATCCAGGAAGTCCTGGTGCGGACCGACAACGAGGACGTCCTGGGCCCGCCACCCCCTGTTGTCCAACAACCAGGTGACCCGGTGCAGGCCCACCGCTGTCTTACCGGTTCCCGGGCCGCCCTGCACCATCAGGGCACCGGGGCGGTCGTCGGCGACCAGGTCGAGCTGTTCGCGCTGGATGGTCTCGACGATGTCGCGCATACGCCCGTCACGGGCCAGGTCGAGCTCCCGGGCGAGGAAGGGGTCGAGGGCTTCCGGAGTGTCGGCGGGAACGGACGAGGCCGACGCGTCCAGGGAGCTCCGTCCGGCCAGGGAGACGGAGGGGCGCGCACGATGGATCTCGTCGTGGAAGCCCCGGACGTGCTGCCGTTCACAGTGCAGAACGCGCCGCAGCCGCACGTCACCGGGGTCACTCTGTCTGGCCTGCCTCCACCGGACGGCGGCTTCGGAGGTCCATGAGATGACGACGCGTTCCCTTTCCTCGTCAACCACGTTCCGGCGCCCGACGTAGAAGCTCTCCGCCGCCCCGGCGTCATCGGCCGACACGTCCACGCGCATGAACACCAAGGGCTTGTCAGCGAGGTCGTCGTAGGCTTCCAGCCTCTCCTGGTGCTCGCGGCGCAGTTCGGCGCTGTCCTTGGCGTTGGCGCCGCCCGGGTCGAGGACCATCTTCGCCGTAGCGGCTCTCATGCGCTCCAGGCACGAGTAGGCGTGGTCGACCGCCTCCTGTTCCTCGGCGATGACGGCCTCGCGGGAGTGCTCCCCCTGCGTCGGCGCACTCATGCGATACCCGATTGCACTAGGAACGGCCCCGGATCGGCGGGCCAGGACACGCGCCGGTGGCCTCGGACCTTGGTACGGGCCGCGAGCGGTTCGTGGACGGTGCCGTAGCCCCTCCGGGCGCAGCCCCTCCGGAGGCGCCTCGGACCCCCGGTACCGATGGTGTCGACGGCTTCGTACCTGTCGGCGATCCGCTCCGGTGTGGCGTGCACCGAACCCCTTTCCGCCTCGCGTGCGCAGCCGTCGCCCGTCCCGGTCACGCGGTTTCTGCGCTCTTTGGGGGCGATCCTACGAGGGCGCGGGATCGAGCCAGCGGCTGATAGTCCCTAATCGGACACCCGGTGACCGGTACCGGCCAGGAGGGGCTCCCCTGAGCCTCCCGGCGGTCGGAAAGAGGTGGAACCGACCCGTGCGAACGACTCCTGTCCGGCTAGCTCACTTCGGCCCTAAGGACAACCGGCACGGCTTGGTGGATCTGGTGCGCCACGCCCCATGCGCTCAGGCCGGACCATCGACCGCCCTACCGAAAGTGCCGCAGAAGCAGTTTCCACCTGGGCCGACTTTCCCGCCCGACGCCCCACCTGTTTGATCCGGTGGTGGGGTTCGTGACGGCAGGGTCCTCACCGCTCTCGGCCATACAGAGGGCAGGGCCCTGCCCTGCGCGTGTACACCGGAGTCCTCCCCGTAGCGCCCATCACGCGATGTGGTCGAACGCGAGCGGGGCGGGACCAGGCGCGGCGGTGTGACCGCGGCCATGCCGTCAGGAACGGTCGGCCCAGAGCCACTCGGGGTTGACGTCAACGGTGAGGTGATCGCGCAGGGCTCCTCCCAGCAACGGCCTCAGACAGCTCCGGGCGACGCGGGGGTGGCTTCCCGGGTCGGGGCAGATGAGAACCGCGAGGATGCGCGACTGCAGGACCAGAACTCTCAAGTCAGTCCCCAGGAGCAGCTGTAATCCCTTCCAGAGGAACACCAGCGCCTCCTGGGCGAGCCTTCTGCGCACCGGGCCCCAGTCAGCGACGTCCTCGTGCTCCAACACCGCGTCCGCGACCTCGCGGGGGACCCTGCCCGTCAGCTCGGCGCCCCGATCCAAGGCGTTGACGATCTCAACGAGCAGGTCACACCAGAAGTGCCCCGCCAGCGCGCGACCGTACTCGGTGAAGGCCGGATCCTTCTCGGCCCGCTCCCGTGCGAACTCGCGCAACCTGCCGTGAAACACGTCCTCCTTGACCAGGCGACCGAGTTCGTCGATCCGCTCCACGGCCTGCTTGTCGTCCGCCAGCCAGGCAACGACGGAGGCGACGGCCACGCCGCCGCCGGCCTGCCGCAGGTACGTGGTCGGTGTCCGCCGCCCGTTCTGTTGGAACCGACGCCGTTGCTCCCACCAGACCCGTTCGGCGGGCTCGCGCAGTTCCCTGATCCCTTCTGCGCCCCTACGAGCCCTCTCCAGGTGTCCGGACCATCCGTGATCACTTCCTCCGCAGGTGGAACAGACACACCTGGGCCTGGTGGCCTCCTCACACCTCTTGCTGTGCTCCACACGACCTCCGGGGAAGGGACGGCTCCGGGCTGGAAGGGCCGAAGCCACCTTCTCCCGGGGAGGCCGCCAGCAGGTACCCCGGCGGTGGTCACTCTCCTGTGGCCGCGACGACACGACTCCCTTGCCCGGCGGCGCGCGTTGCCGGGCAGGTCCTCCGCGAGTCGGAGGGGCGGGGACGGGGAAGCCGTCCGGACGCCCCGGGAACCCGCTACCGGCGGGCGACGCCGCCGACCACGTCGAACACCCGGACTCCGGCGTTTCCGGTCACGGCCACGGCGCCCTCATCGGGGGAGAACACCACCTGGCCCAGGGCCCCGGACACCCTCACCCTGCTGAGGGGCTCCAGGGTGTGGGCGTCGTGCAGGGCGACCACGCCGTCGCGGCCGCACCAGACCACGTGGTCCCTGCCGACGGCCAGGTCGTTCGGGTCGTCTGTCCTCTCGCCCCGTCTGAGGTCCGCCGTGGACCTCGAGCACGCACGTTGCTCGCCCGTTACAACGTCCCACAGAGTCAGAACGGACTCCTGCACCCAGTCGCCGTCCCGTTCGAAGGTGACGGTGCGCTGCTGCACGGTGACGAGCCGGTCGCCTCCAGGGTTGAAACGGACCAAGACCCATCGCCCCTCAGGCTTGGAACCGCTGAGCTGACGACTGCCTCCCCTGAGCAGGTCGAAGATCCTGATGGGCGCCAGGCCGCCCGCGAGCGCGTACAGCCCTCTCCCCGGGCTGACCGCGTCCGGGGCGTGGTGGCCGTACATGCTGGTGTACGGGTCGTAGTCCTGCCCCTCGTGGCGGGCGGCCTCGATCAGCTCCCGTGTTTCCTCGGTGCCGTCGTGGGGAAAAGGGCACTCGTCCCCAGCCGCTTCGGCGTTTCGCGGATCTCGCGCGTCGGCCACGTACCACCGACGACCGGACCACAACGCCACGTGCGCGCCATCAGGACTCCAGACGGGAGAGGTGAGACGGGGCAAGAGGCTCCCCGGGCTGTCGTCCTCCCCCGGCCGCGGAACCCACAGGCGTACTCCGGCCGATCCAGCGGTGGCGATCACCTCCCCTCCAGGGGACCAGGACAGTGCCGTGGTCTCCTCCGGAGCGCACTCGATCCGGCCGCGTGGGGTGAGGGTGCCGTCGCCCCCCACGTCCCACAGGACGATCCGGGACCACCCTTGTTCCTGGGACTGGAGTTCAGCGAGAACACCGCCGTCAGGGGACCACTCCACCGCCCTCGTGCGCGGCTCGCCGAGTCCGTGTTCTGAGCGCCACAGGACCTTTCCGGACCCGGGGTCGCACACGGACGTCCCGTTTCTTGAGGTCACACAGGCGAGTTCGCCTTCGGGGTGCCAGCGCACCCCGGACGTGAGATACCACGGTACGCCCCTCGCCCATGAGTGGAACCCGGGGTCGTGAGTGGGGTCGGACCATGTCACCAGGACACTGTCCGGCACAGAAGGGTTGCCCCCTGGAACCGGATCACGCCCCTTGGCCAGCGCGATCAGGCCTGCCGTGCCATGCCAGTGCAGGCCGAGGATCTGCCGAACCGCCGCACCCGGAATGAGCCACGGGAGCTCCTCCCCTCCGTCCACTGACCACAGACGCACCCCGATGTCCTCGCCGACGGCGAGGACCCTGCCGTCCGGTGACCAGGTGATGACCGGGCGGTCGCCGTACCAGAACTGCGGTGCCGTGGGAGTGGCGGCATGCTCCTCCCAGGTCTCGGTGTCGTAGACGAGCAGAGTACGCACGGTTTCGACTCGGTTCTCCCAACCGTGGATGTCGTCGGCACTGTGCTCGCCCACGTCGCGAAATCGGTCGCTCTTACCGAGGACCGCGAGTCGGCGCCCGTCGGGACTCCACAGCACCGCGTCCAACGCGGCGCCCGGGATGCGCAGGCGGCGGTGCTCCTCCCCGGTACGGCTGTCCCAGATCATCACGGTGGCGTCGTAGGAGCCGACCGCGGCCAGGTACGTCCCGTCGGGTGACCAGTCGACCGATACCGCGGGAGCCTTCTGGCCGGTGAGAACACGGAGCAGCCGCCCGTCGACCGGTGCCACGTCGGGTCCCCGGCCGGACAGTCGTACTGGGGGCAGTGACTCCTCCACACCGGTCAGCCATGCCGCCGCTCGCGACTCGAAGGCGAGGATACGGTGCAGGGTGCAGGCGACCTCATCCCGGTTCCGGGAGTGTGTGAGCAGCCGGGCACGTGTGAGCAGGAGCCTGCGCAGTGCTCCGGGCCCGGTCGACGGATCGGCTGAGCCGGGTACGTGCTCGGCCAGCTCCACACCCACCCGCTCCGGACCGCGGGCGTACAGGCGGTCGACCAGATTGGCGCAGTCCCGAATGTGGGTGGAGTAGTCACGAGGGGGTCGAGTTTCGCTCACATCCGGTCACGCTAACGGCGCATGCTACCGATGAGCCAGATGTGACCGCTTCCGGACAGCCACCTGACCGTTTCGGCGCTGTTCTGCGGAACCCAGTCGTCATCCGCACGGACGGGCCGCGCTCAGGACGTTGATCTCCGGCGATCGGCTGAGGTCTCTCCCTTCTCTCTTCGTCTCAGTCAGCCTGTGGCGCCGTATCAACGAGAGAGCGAACCGGCCGTTGTTCGATGCCGGGTGAGGTCGTGCAAGCGTGCCAAGGCATCGGCCAGAACTTCTTCGAGCTCGGGTTTGGCGGTGCTCCGCACCACGCGCTGAATCTGGTGCGGCAATCGAAGACGTGTGGCAAGGCACAACGCCTCGCTGTACAAAGTCTGCGCACTGGTGAGGTCCCCGACCTCGGACAGCGCGTCGGCGAAGGTGACGGCTTCGATAGCCGCCCCGTTGAGGCTCCGTTGCCTCTCCCGCCCCTGGACGTGTCCGGGCCAGTTCCGCTGCCGCAGATGCGCGCCCGGTTCCCAGCAGCCCTCGCACACGCACTTCGCGCAGGGAGAAGGGGGTGAAGAGGATTCCGCTCGGCCCCGCAGCATCCATGAGAAGATCAGCGGTAGCTACGGTAGTGAAGCCAGCAGGCGCGCACCCGGTCCCGGGCAGCTCGCGCCTTGACAGATTGTCACTGGCCTCATCACCCGGCATTCGTGAAGCTGAGCGGTGTGCACAAGACGACACCTCCCCTGCCCATCGACACCGACACTCCCTTCGAACGGCACCGAGTCGACCCGCGCAGAACCGACCTCCACCCACATCTGGTATCCGCCCTACGTGATCGGGATCTGGCAACGTTCAGCGAGATCCCCAGCAACCCCGGCTTCGCCGACTTGGTGCGTGATCTGGCCGTCCTCTACCCGCACCCGGACAGCGGCCCCGACGGCCTGACCCTGCTGCACGCGCGGGACGGGAGCCCCGGGGCCGGCCAACTCGGATTCACCGACTCCGAACTCCTCCCGCACACGGAGCGGTCGTGCCTACCGAGACCACCACACCTCCTCATGCTCATGTGCCTGACTCCAGCGCACCACGGAGGCGAGAGCGTCCTCATCGACGGGCGGGCCGTGGCCGAGGAGTTGTCCCTGGCCTTCCCGGAGACGTGGAGTGCGCTGTCCGCGCCCCGGACCGCTCACCAACACCGAACCGACGGCCATCCCGTTCAGCACCGCCGCACGCAGCCCATGGTCGTTCCTTGAGATCCGTCACCGCTAGAAATCATGCCCGTGCGGTTGACGGCCTCATGGCTGGCTTTGGCCGTCAGGCGTTGATCCGCTCCAGCGTGCGCTCCCTGCCCAGCAACTCCAGCGATTCGGAAAGCGGCAGCCCCGACCGTACGGCCGGTCACCGCGACCTGGACCGGAGCCTTGCCGAGCTTGAGCCCTTGGGCGGCCCCGGCCTGCTCAAGGGCTCCCTTGAGGGCTTCGGCCTCCCAGTCCAGGGACTCATCCGAGTAGGTGGCGATTGCGGCGGTGAGCATCCCCGAACCGATGCCGGGCTTCATAGCCTTGGCCCAGCTCTTCTCATCGAAGACCGGCGAGTCCAGGAACAGGAAGTCCACGTTGGGCAGGATCTCGCTGAGCACCGCCACCCGGCTCTACGCCAGCGGAACGATCTGCGCGAACGCATCCGCGCCGAACTCCTCCGGCCGCTACGGCACCCCTCACCCTCCAGATAGGGGGCGCAGCACTTGACGAACTCGTCCACGTCCAGGGCGTGGACCTAGTCGCCGTTGAAGGCCCGCAGCTTCTTCTCGTCATGAACTGCCCGGCAACAAGATCGAGATCGGCGAGGCCCCGAGGCATACCTGGCCTGGGAGATTCAGGAGGCCCCGCCTGTCAGACTTGAGTGAGGAGGAGCATTGTCACTCAGCGCCGCCCTCAGCTACGGGGCCCTCCTCCGGCCCACGGCGAACGAGGGCTTCCACCAGCAAACCCACGACCACCCTTCCGGAAGGTAGTGCGTTTGGACGGGCTCCGATCAGTTCCCTGTACAGACCGGCTGCGAGCACCATCGCCAGGACGGATTCTCGCTCCTTGAGGTAGGTGCCGAGTTGGAGCAGGTGCATTTCCAGTGCTCCCGCGGCCACTTGAAGGGTGGAGTGGCTGGGGTGGTCCGTATCCCAGACGAGCGAAATGTCCTCGCGCACGGTCTGAAACGCCACGGCGAAATCCTGCGACGACCACGACTCGGGCGCGTCCGCCAACCGACGGGCCTGGAGTTCGACGGAAGGGAATTCCTTCTCCTCCAGTTCCGGATGGACGAGCTCGGGCTCTGGTTCCCTCGCCGGGGATACCGGTCCTGGTTCGGGGACCTCATTCCGAACAGGGACGGTCCGCGCGGGCCGCATCTCCCTGATCTGCGCCAGACCGGTCTCCATCGGGTGCATGTCCAAGACCGTGTGGAACAGGGTCCGAGTCATGGCCGATAGCGGGAACTTGACTTCTTCCCTGAAAACCTTCGCGTATTTGGTGTCGTCCCGGACCATCACCTGGACGATATCCTCGAAGTTCTTGAGCCCGTACTCGGTCATGTTCACCATAGGGGCGCGAGGGGTTCGTCGGGCAGCGGCGGCAGCGTTCCGGGTCGCGGCCCAGCAGGCGAAGTAGAGCTGTCCAAGACATCGAACCCGGGCGAGCTTGTCCGCCGCCTCCCGCAGCCGGGGCCGTTTCTCCTCCGGAATTGCGGGCAGGTTGTGCTCCTTCAACTTGTAGTCGAAGTAGCGCACGGCTTCCTTGGCGATCACCTCGGCGAGAAGCCCTTCCAGGGCGGCGAAGCGCCGATGGTCCTTGAAGACCCGTGCCAGACGGCGCAGGAGTCGCGTACCCGCTGACTCCACCGCCGCCCGAACATCATCACCGTACGGTACGTAGAACCGGGTCGTCAGCGGATAGTAGGAGCCTTTCAGCTCAGGTGTGGGAAGGTCGTCCAGGTCTCCCCCGGCTGCAGCTACGGCATCGCCGAAGGCAGTGATCCTCCACAGCTGTGAGCTCACCGCGGTCGACGGGTGGACGTGAAGCACCCCGTGGCGGCGCAAGGCCTCCATCACGTCCGCGTCTTCACCGCCGGGTGAGAGCACGGACAGCTCCGGATGGTCCCTGATGTTGATGATCCCGCCCTCGGTGGCGTTGCGCACCACGGTGAGCGCGGCGAGCTCCCATCGAACATCGAGCTCCGGGAAGTCCTCTTCTGGGTGATGGTGAAGAGCGAACTCTTTTCCCAGAACTTCCCGATGCGCCTTGATCCAATGCTCCTCTGCGTCGGCGTAGGCCTCGTTCAGCGATTGTTTTTCTCGCCGCCGTTCGGCCCGGCGAAGAGCTGCGGCATCAGGGTTCCGGTATTCTTCCGCTTCCTCGATCAGGGTGGGATGACAGTTCACACAGACCACCCTGGTGTCACCGGAGAGGATCTGGTTCAACGCGGTCCGGTTCGGCAGGGAGAACTCTTCCTCGCACGAGGGGCAAAAATACCCTTTGACCACGGCCCTGCTCGCTGCGGCCGCCAGGAGATGGTGTCGGCCGCCCCAGCCGTTGGTGTCGATCTCTCGCACGGGCGTCCGCCATAGAGGGTAGACGCCCGCTTCGTCCAGGCCACGAAGATCCCAGTACCGGCGAGCGATATCCACCAAGTGCGAAGGAGCACCGTCGAGAAACTGGACATCAAGACCGAAATCCTGACCGGCAGGAGAGTTGCTCATTTGATCCTTAGGGGGTGAAATCTGGATAGCCATAACAGAATGCCCTGTTTGGCCACCCGGCAAGTCCGAGAATCAGGAAAATCTCAGATTCGCCCCTGTCGAGGAATCACGTCCGGGGAGACGGAAGAGGATCGGGTCAGACGCGTTCCAGGGAGCCGTCTGGTGCCATGAGGGACCGGAAGTGACTCACCAGTCGCTTGACCTGGGTCGGGTCGCGGACCAGGACCCCCACTTCGATGTTGTGGTGCAGGGCGTGCCCGGTGAGGTTGGCGCTGCCCACCAACGCCTTGCTGGTGTCAGCGGCGACCAGTTTGGCGTGCATGGACGCCGACCCGTTCGCGCCGCGGCGTTCCTCGGGCCACCGCCACAGCCGGACCCGATCGGTCATGTGCGAGAAGGGGGCTTCGAACGCCTTCAGCGCCCCGGTCTTCTCCTCCAGCAGTACGTCCACCACCACCCCGCGTTCGGCCACCACGGTGAGCTCCTCCACCATGCGGGTCGAGGGGTGGTGGGCGTAGCTCACCACCAGCAGCCGCTTGCGTGCCGAGCGGATCACCTCTTCGAGGGCGGCTCCAGTGGTGCGTGCGGCGCTCTTGTACAGGGCGGAGCCGCCGGAGGGGCCGCTCGCCACGACGCTGGAACGGCGCTGGTCAGCCCTCTCCGCGGCGGCGGCCGCGCCGAGCAGGGCCAAGCCCAGGGCGTCGCCGCTCAAGTGAGGGCGGAGATCCCAGAGCCGGGCCAGTCGGGCGGCGTGGTGACCCATGCCCGCCACCGGATGGGCGTCGAGCAGAACGCGTTCAGCCTGCCCGGGACCAGCGCACTCCACCAGGACGCCGGCCCATCGCCGGACGGCGGTGGGGTTGAGCCGTCCCGCGAGCTCGGCCAGATCCTGGGCCCAGCGTTCACGTTCCGCCGCGTTCCCGGGGTCCGCGCTCATCGGAAGTACCCGAGCCCGGCGGGCAGGTCCTGGGAGATGGTGTCGACCAGCAGGGCGCGGTCCAGGTAGTGGTTGTTGCGCTCGCAGGAGGTCTCGGAGGCGAACAGGCACACGTGGCAGGCGGCCCCGTGCAGGCGGTCGTGGTCGTCGGGGGCGTGTTCGGCGCACAGGGGGTCGGAGCTGCACAGCCGGGCGGCGTCCAGGGCGTGGTCGATGAGCAGCCCCAGCCGGTCCGGGTCGGTACCGAGGGCGACAAGGCCACCGAGGGTGCCCTCGCTGTCGGGGGCGGCGGTGTAGAGCAGGATGCCCGCCATCCGGTCGGATCCGCCGCGCGCGTACACCTTCTCGGCGATCCCGGAAGCGCTGTACCCGGCCTCCAGGGAGAGTTCGCGGATGAGGCAGTGGGCGAGCGAGTGCAACAGCACGTAGCGCATCCCCGGCCAGTCCGCGGGCGGCAGGCTCCGGGCCTGGCGCCAGCGTTCGTGGCCGCCGGCGAGCTGCTTCTCCCGTTCCCTGACGGCCGGGGACGCCTCCCACGCGGCCAGGGGTTCCTCGGCGAAGCGCAGGAAGATGCCCTCGCCCCGCTGCTCGGCGCAGGGCACCCACTCGGGGGGCTTGGCCGACAGCGGGGCGATGCGCTTGTCGTCGGTGGTGACCACGTCGAACTCGGGGGCGTCCACCCGGGTGAAGCCGTACAGGGCGCTGACCACGCGCAGGCGGGGTACCAGCACCACCTCCGCCAGGCGCTCCCGGTGGTTCCTCGCGACCCGGCCCACCCGTTTGGTGGTGAAGTCGGGAAGGTCCATGTCCTTGGGCTGGGTGAAGGCCTCCCACTCGGGTCCGGCCAGGTCCACCTCCTCGTCCTCGCTCGGCGCTGCCGTGTCGCCGGGCTCCGGGTCAGCGGCCTGGGCCTGGATCTCGTCCCATACCGCGTCGAAGCCGAACTCGTCGAGGTCGGCCCAGAAGACCAGCTGCCGGACGGTGTGTTCCGCGATCTCCTTCGGCAGAGTCGCCATCGCCTTCAACGTGTTCATGTGCCCGGCGACCGCGTCCTTGAGCGCGGTGTCGCCCTGCGGCAGGCTGAACACCCGCATCTGCGTGGGGAACCAGCTGTTGGTGGCGCCCAGCACCATGGTGCGGGGCTCCTGGTCGCATGGCTCGAACGCGGCCAGGTGGGGGTGGCGGCCCCGGCAGCGGGGCAGGTTCACGGCGTTCTCGGGGCCGAAGGCCTCACCCATGGAGCGCCCGCCCCTCTGGTTCGGGTCGTCGTCGCAGCCCTCGCAGATCACCAGGACGTTGGCGGCCTCACCCGTGGTGCCCTGCTCGACCAGTTTGAGGGTGTGCTCCCCCGTTTCCGGGACCAGGCCGCGGTGGGCGAAGTACACCCAGGGGAAGTCGTCGAGGTGCCCGGCCTCGCAGGCCATGACGAAGCGGGCGGGGACGGCGGCGGGGCGTTTGTTGCCCTCGCCGCGGCAGCCGTGCACGTACCGGGTCCGGTCCGGGCTGTAGGGGGTGGAGATCAGGTCGAAGGCTCCCGAGTCCGCGGAGGACAGGCGGTGGCATTTGGTGCAGCGCAACCACCGGGGAAAGGCGGACACGGGCACACCGATCTTGGCCCACTCGTCGAACACGTTGGCGGTGGAGGGCACCCAGGGCGGGCTGCACAGCTCCTTGACCTGGGGGCCGAGTTTGCGGCGGACCGCGTCCAGGAGCCGGTCCTCCTGCAGGGGGGCGGCGTGGGCGCTCTTCCAGGCGTCCAGTCCGCGCACCACCACGGACAGGTTCGGCAGGTCGACGAGGGCGCCGATACCGAAGGTGTGCAGGAGCTGGCTGGTGCGCAGCTCACCGACGCGGATGGGATCGCTGTTCATCACCGGGCCCCGTTCTGGTCGTCTCCGGCACCGCTCTGGGCCTGGAATGGGTGCTGGGCGTCCTCGCCCAGGCCGTCCTGGGGATCGAGGACCAGGCGGATCCCCGGTTCCACCTCGCGCAGGGAGGTGGGACAGGTGGTGGCGGTCCAGCGGCCGTCCTCGGGGTGCCGGATCAGCCCTACGTCCTCCTTCTTGCTCCTGGTGTAGCCCAGGGTGAAGCTCTCCAGGGTCTGCAGACCGCGTTTGTCGTTCCACAGGTCGAAGCGGCGATCGACCTCCTCGTCGATCGCGCGGACCGCGGCCTTGTCCCCGGTGACGTCACGGGCCCGCCGTTTGACCTCGGCCGCCAAGTGGTCGGCGGTGCGCCCGGTGCGGTCGAAGTGACCGGCTCCGGCGTTCGGGTTGAGCAGCGGGTCGTAGCCGCGAACCATGGCGATGAGCAGCCCGGTCAGACCCCGGTCGATGGCTCGCGCCGCGAAGGGTGTGACCGACAGCGCCTCCACGTGCCGGTACAGGTTCGCGTGGAAGTGGGAGAACTGTTCGTAGTGCGACAGGTCCCGCGGGCGCGCCCAGTTGTAGACCGTGAAGACGATGCCCGGGTGCCTACGACCGACGCGGCTGGTGGCCTGGATGTACTCGGCGGTGGACTTGGGCTGCCCGTTGACGACCATCGCGCCCAGCCGGGAGACGTCCACGCCCACGGCGATCATGTTGGTGGCCAGCAGCACGTCCAGCGGCTGCGACCCCTTCGCCTCCTGCTTGCCCTTTCCGCCGCCCTTCTTGGCCGCGCTGCTCTGGGCGGCCTGTTCGACGGCGTCGGGGAAGGCCACCCCTAGACGGTCGAGGATGTAGGGGATGTCGTCGGAGTTGCGCCGGGAGGTGAGCTCCTCCGTCCGGTAGGGGTGGAGGTAACGCTTGGCTAGGCCGCGCTGATCGGCGCGGGTCAGCCGAGTGGTGACGTCGTCGTCGACCAGGCGGCGCATCCCCCCGAGGTCACGCAGGCTGTTGAAGTAACCGACCAGGGTCATGTAGGGGTCGGTGATCTCGTTGTCGCCGTACTTCAGGTGCAGCTTCTGGGCCGCGGCGAGGACGGCGACGTAGACCCGGATCTGGGTGGACTTGATCCGCACCCCGTGAGCGCACAGCCCCACGTAACGGCGGCCGTCGGCGGTGTGGTCGGCGCCCTGTCCCGGCGCCAGGGCGTCATGGGCGTCGACGGGGCGCTGCCGGGAGAAGAACGTGTCCGAGGCGTCCAAACCCTGGGGCGGGAAGATCCGGGTCTCGCCGCGGGCGAAGAGCATGCCGATCTGTTCCTTGGCCCGGCGCACCGTCGCCGTGGAGGCGATGACCTTGGGCCGAACCTTGTAGCGGGTCCTGCTCCCCGGCGCCGTGTAGTCCCAGGTGGCGAGCAGGTCCACGGCGGTTTCGTACAGCCCCACCAAAGAGCCGAGCGGGCCGGTGATCAGGTGCAGCTCGTCCTGGACGATCAGGTCGGGCGGCCGGACGGCGGCCGCGGGCCCGACCTTGGCTGGTGGGAGGTTGACCCCCTTGGGCACGGCAGTGTGCGTCAGGGAGCCTTCGCATACCTTGTCGTGCATCTGACCGGCCAGATAACCGTGCCGGGTGCAGTACCGGGAGGCCCGGCCGAACAGGCTCTGGGCCTCCCCCTTCCAGGTGAGCTGGGCGAACTTGTCCACGGTGGCGATGACGAGCGAGGGGACGAGACGGTAGATCTCCTCGTCCACCACCAGCACCGGCAGCCCCTCACCGCCACTGAGGTAGTCACCGAAGGGGCAGTCCAGATCGGGGCAGACGATCCGGGTACGCCGGGCCCTGCTCTCGGTCTCGATGTGCTTGCCGGGCTCGATGGTCGATCCGCACCAGGGGCAGCTGGTGAGCTGGTGCGGGGAGCCCTGGCCGCTACCGCCCCGGTTGGCCCGCTTCTCCCGTACCCACTCCTGGGCGCCGTCGAAGGTGTTGGGGGTGACGCGGCCGCCCACCCACAGGCCCAACCGGAACGGCACCGTGCCCCAGAGGTCCTCGTCCTGGCGGCGTTCCACCTCGCAGGCGCAGATGAGCGCGGCGGCCCGCTGGAACTGCTGGATGGTGAGCAGGCGGAGGGTGTAGCGCATCAGGACGGCCACCCCGGTGTCGGAGTGCGGGGCGCTGCCGCCGTGGGCGGTGCCCACGTGCTGGAGGCGGCGGATGGCCAGGGTGTAGGCGGTCAGGCCTAGGTAGGCCTCGGTCTTGCCGCCACCGGTGGGGAACCACAGCAGGTCCGCGACGCGCCTGCCGCCGGGGCCGTTGCCGGAGCGCTCGGGGTGGGCGGGGTCGGTCAGGGAGGGCAGGTTCAGCAGCAGGAACGCCAACTGGAAGGGGCGCCAGCTCCGGTTCTTCGGGATGTCCGCCTCGTGCACCCGGGTGGCGGTGGAGACCTTGCCGTCCCCCTGGGCGGCGATGCTCTGCACCCGCTGACGGTGCATGGCCCGATTGGCGAACCGGAAGGCGGCACGGGCGTCGGGGTCGGTGTCGAGCAGGTCGATGGCGGCGGCGATCCGGTTCGCGGCGTGTTCGGCCTCGTCCATGTTGGCCTTGGCCTGGCGGCGGAAGTCGGTGCCGTCGTGTCGCAGCCGCGCCTCGGGGGCGTCGATGCGTTCCCGCTGCCGCTTGATCCAGGACCGGTAGCCGTCGACCAGCGGTTCCAGGGCGGTGCGGACATCGACAGCCCTTTCGCCCTCCTCACCCAGGAGCTTCATATCGACCACGAGGTCGGCCAGCTCGGGCAGGTCCTCGTCCTTGTCGGCGCTGGGGACGTCGGTGTGCCGCAGCTCGTAACCGGGGGCGGCGTTGGTGGTGACCCTGACCGCGCGCATCGGGTCGTCCGCCGCGGTCCGAACATCCACCGCGACGCTGTGACCGACCGCGAACTGGGCGTGGAACCGGTGGGTCATCGCCAGGTTGCGCTGCTCGTCGCGGTCCCGCTGGTCACCGCCGGAGAAGTTCTCCGGCCGCGGCACGAACACGGGGGCGGCGCCGTCGGCCGCGGTCAAGGAGAGTTCGGCCTGGAAGAGCCACAGGTGCTGTTCCTTGCTCTTGCCCTGCTGGGCGTTGACGAGGAAGACGGTGACCAGTCGGCGGCCGTCGTAGGTGCGGACCCGCCCGCGCAGGACCGCCCCGGGCTGTTCGGGGTCGAGTTCGATCGGTCCCAAGTGGCCGTCCTTCTCCGGCAGGATGAGGGGCACCTCGGCGGTGTGCGGGAAGCGGCGGTAGAACCGGGCGCGGCCTTCGGGTGCGTTCACCTTCTCGTAGTGCGCCCAGGAGGCGCGGGCGTGCAGCTCGGTGGTGTCGGGCTCGACGCAGACGGTGAAGCCGTGGGCGCTGCAGAACATGCTGGCCGCGGCGGGCACGTCCGCCCCGGGGTCCGCGCTGTCGGCCTCCCCGATCCCCGCGGAGTCCTCGATACCGGATTCGGCGAGGGTGTCCAGCTCACCGGGTTCGATGACCGCGCCGTTGGGGGCGAGTCTGCCCAGGATGTAGCGGTCGGTCACCCGCTCGGAGGTGGGGAACTCCTCGTGTTCGTCACCCCCGATGGGGCCGTGGAGGTCACGGATGACGAGGTCTTCGAGTTCAGCGCGGATCTCGCGCGGTGTGGGGGCGCGCAGCACCGTGTGGTCGGCCATGCACACAGGCTAGAGGAGCCCGGTGACAGGCGAACGGGAGAGTTGGGACTTGGTACCGCCCGGTGGGGTGCTCATATCCCGGATGATCTTGCTACCAGGGGCGAGTTCGGCGCCGAAGTAGCTTCTGGTAGCAAGATCACGCCCACCTCAGGGGCTCCGGTCCCGGCGTGGTTGGCGGAAGCGCTGGGAACGGAGCCCCGGTGTGAGCCTCTGCGGCTCAGACCTGCGGGTCAGAGACGGGGATGGTTGACCTGGGTGTGCGCCCACAGGTGGGCGAGCAGGTCGTCCCAGTCCTTCGCCTCGTACAGGCAGTTGCGGGAGGCCACCCAGAACGACTGCGTGCTCTCCCCGAACCACACGATCTGGTGCGGGTGGCGGGCCTGGAGCCGGGCGGCCTTGTGGTGTTCGAGGGCGAACTCGGCGCGGTGCCCGCCCAGGCGGGGCAGAGTCTGGGCCCGGCAGGAGCGACAGGTGCGGTGGGCGCAGGAGGCACAGGCCGGGCCCGGCACGGCCGGGGGCCGGTAGGGGTTGTTCGGGCGAGAGTCCAGCGGACGGCGGGACTCGGGGATAGGATGCGACATCGATCCTGCTTTCTTACTTCTGCAACGGTGGAATTCAGGGTTTGCGGGGCTCAGGAGACGTTGCCGCGTCTTCCTGAGCCCTCTCTCATGTGCGAAGCATTCGGGTCAGAGCTGCGACCAGGGGTTGTCGTCCAGGTCCCGCGCGAGGAAGAACCAGACGGTGCGGAGCTCGGGCAGCCCGTTGTCGCCCCAGGCGGTCGCGAGGGCATCAATCATCGCGAGCCCGCGCCCGGCCTCGACCTCCGGGTTCAGCCCGTTCGGGTCCGGCGAGAACTGACCAGCGCGGATCGAAGCCGTGCTGCCCTGGTCCCGGCAAGTCAGGTGCATCCCCTGGGCGGAGCGTCGGACCTGGAGGTCGTAGAAGCCCCCGGGCAGCCCCGACCGGGAGTGCCGGATGGCGTTCCCGGCCAGCTCGGACCCCAGGAGGGTGAAGAGGTACCGGTAGTCGTCGGAGCAGTCGGCCACGCAGGTGTCCAGGAAGAGCCGGGTCAGCGGCATCAGCTCCGGGAGGCCAGGGAAGCTGTAGTCACGCTGCCGGAAGTGGGGGCGGTCGGTCCGCCCGGAGAAGTAGTGGGAGTGGTAGGGCTGAATGAAGCTGGTCATCGGCACGGTGACCTCGCTCCGGACCACCTCGGGGGCGGATACGGGCATGACGAACACACTCCTTGGCGCAAGAAGACATAAAAGGTGTGAAAACGGACGCCCGTTGGAAGATTCATGATCCCCGTGACGCACAGAACGGGCCAGGCATAGCCTGACCAGCGAGCACCTTCAGCAACTCACCGGTCACCAACTACAATCATCACAGTAACTAGCAATCGTAGAGTTTTCAAGCAGAATTTTCTACGAATGCTTTCCTCCACTAAGGTGCACGTATGACCGATTCCAGCAGCCCCACGCTCCGCCTGCGGCGCCTCGCAACCATGCTTCGCCGAGCCAGGGAAGAGGCTGGCTACACAGCCACCCAGGTCGGCAATAAGTTCAAATGGAGCGCCGGAAAAGTCACCAAAATGGAGACAAC
The DNA here is from genome assembly GCF_014201115.1 of Nocardiopsis metallicus. Lineage (GTDB taxonomy): Bacteria > Actinomycetota > Actinomycetes > Streptosporangiales > Streptosporangiaceae > Nocardiopsis > Nocardiopsis metallicus. Next base: position 869,509 of record NZ_JACHDO010000001.1, on the reverse strand, counting down.
CGAGACCAAACGCATAAAAGCGGACGATCTCGACAAACTCATGGACCTGTACGAGATCACGGGGGCAGAACAGCGGGCATCCATGCATGCCCTTGCCAAGGACGCGCGGCAACGGGGCTGGTGGTCCAAGTACAAGGAAGTCTTCACAGACCGGGCCTTGCCAGACTTCGAGGCGGAGGCATCGATGATCCGAACCTACGAAGCACAGATGGTCCCGGGCCTCCTTCAAACTCCTACCTATGCGGAGGCCTTGCTCCTGGGAGGGCGCTTCGGCAACCCTGAGATCATCAAGAAGAAGGCCGAAGCTCGCATGGTGCGCCGGGAGATCCTGACCCGCATCAACCCCGCCCGTTTCCGAGCCATCATCGACGAAGGCGCACTGCGCAGGGCCATCGGAGGCCCCGAGGTGCTCAAGGAACAACTCGCCTACCTGCACTACATGGCACAGCTACCCAATGTGGACATCCAGGTCCTGACCAGCGACACCGGTTCGCATGCCGGTCTATGCGCGCCGTTCACCATCCTGGACTTCCCCGACCCACTCGACCTTCCGATCGTGTACATCGACACCGCGTCTAACGGGCTCTTCCTGGAGGAACCCGAAGACGTTGAGGCACACAGTGCTATCTTCGGTGACATCCAGGGATCTGCCCTGAGCACCGTGCGATCTGCTGATCTCATCATCGACATCATGAAGTCCCTAGAGAGCCCCTCATGAACAGCGCCCTTGAGTTCCGGAAGAGTAGCTACAGCGGACATGCACAGAACTGCGTGGAGGTCGCTCAGATCCCGACGAGCTTCCGCAGCGGCGCTGGCGAGAGCTGCGTCGAGGCTGGCCCCCTCCTCGGCGGCGCAGCCATCCGGGACTCAAAGCACCCCGGCGCGGGTCACCTTCCCTTCCCTAAGAGCGAGTGGGCATCCTTCCTCACCACCGCGCTCAAGTAACCCAAACCCTCGAAGCCTGGCCCGGGAGGCACACCCCGCGCCAGGCTTCGGCATCTCAGAAGAGAGTGCCCTCCGGAGGGAACAGGCCGTCCTGCATCACCGGTGGAGCTGCCTTCTTCGCCTCGGCCCTTTTTCGGGACTTCCTCTTCGGCGGCCAGATCCCCTTGCGCTCTTCTTCCTTGTGCCGTTCGAAGTTCAGCTGGAGCAGCCGGTCCAAGATCTCAACACGGACCGCTTCACTCACTGTCAGACGCACACCCTTAGGTGTCTCGTGGAAACCAAGCCCCAGTTCAAGGTCTGTCCAACCATAGGCTTCTTTGACAGTCTCATCAATCTGGCCGTTAATTCTCCGAAGTTGGAGGATTTCAGATTCCTCGCAATCAGGATCATGCACCTTTCCATACAAGGGAGTTAGACCCAGCTGGTTTTTCTGCATGACATTCCGACGAAAATCATTAAGCTGCCCCCCAAGTTCCTCCATTCGGCTCGTCACCGAAGGCATCGGAAAGGTCTCAAAACACTTCGACGGCGTATACTGAAGATCCGACGTGCGCGTAGATGAATACTTGCGAGCCCAAACGCCATGGATAACTGAAGACAACAGCGCCAGCCTACTGTTTTCCCCGGTAGCAAATACTACAATTTTCTCATTGAAAACCTGACCAGTCCGCACGAACAACGGAACGCCCGTGTCACTCACACGCGCAATCACCAGGACTCGACCTAGACCAGAAATTGCCTCCATCATCGCAGGCCGCTTTTCTCCGCACTGCCACCAGTGAGGTTTTCTCAGCGAAGATCATTTCCACTGCCTGTTGAGGACAAGAGCCGCACGGGCGATGTCTCCGATCCGGCTCGGGCTAAGCGTGACGTACTTCAGCGTCCGCCAGCGCTCCTTGAGTTCGGCGGCGGTGCGCTCACCGAGCGCACGCACGTGCCGCAACAGCGCGTTATACATCCGTGTGTCCACGTGCAGAGCCCCTTCGCCCTGGCCCGTAGGGCGCTTGATGGGGGTGTGCACGCCGATACCGGCGCCTTGGTAGCCCTTGTCAGCCAGGGTGGGCAGGCCCTCGGCCGCTGCCTTGTACAGGGCGGGCAGGGCGTGGAGGCGGGCGGCGGTGATGTCGGGGGTGGATCCGGGCTCGACTGCGGAGACCCACAGCGGGGTGCCGTCCGGTGCGGATAGGAACTGGATGTTGCCGCCGAAGGCCTTGTGTTTTTGGCTGAACCACAGGTCGTTGCCGTTCTCGCGGACGCCCGCGAGGCGGTCGGAGGCGATCAGCGTGCCGTCCAAGACTACGCGCGCTATCCCTTCGTTGTGGCAATTGGCCAAGACTTCGTGCAGGTCGGGGGCCTGGCCGGCGAGGACGTCGATGCCTTCGTGTAGGTAGCGGTAGCTGGTGGCCTGGGAGATTCCGGCGTCACGGGCCAGGCAGTGCACACAGCCGCGCTCACGGAACCAGCGCAGCACCAGCACCGCTTGGCGGAACGGCCCGAGTGCCCGTGAGCCCTTCGGAGTGGCGATGCTTCGGCGGTGGGCGGCCAGGTGTCGGGCGAGGAACTCGACGATGTGGCGTGGGACGTCGAGGGTGGCAGAATAGGTGACCAACGTGAAGCCTCTGGTGGTTACGGACATGATCTTGTGGTGAGACCTGTCCTACCAGGGGCTTTACGTCTGCTCGCATCCAGGTGCCACTCGTCCGGCCCGGCGGGGATCCGAAAATCACCCTGCTCCGCAGAGATCATTTCGCTGAGAAAACCTCAGTAGTCCCGGTAAATTTTCCGGTTGTTTTGCATTCTGACAGGTTTTACGTCCCGTTCCACAATTTCAAACGGCTCCAAGTACTCCCTGGCCTCTTCCTCGGACATGGCTCCGAAGTTGATGACCCACCGACTCGGTGAACAGTCGGGCCTGGAGTTGAGGTCTTTTCCGATCAGGTACGGGAAAACCACCTCCTGGTTCTTCGGGTTCTTCTGAATCAGCTCCTTAGCCTGATCTGGATCCAGAATAAACCCCTCACCCAGCACATTAGATCCTTGGAATGACTGCCCCGCGTTGGCGACCAAACGCCATGGGTTACCTGTCACCCGCGACTGCGGGTCAAGTGACGGCGTGATCCCCGGAACCCGCGCATCGCTCAGGACAGCCTGCTCCCGCTCTCCGCCGTGGCCTGCCCACACCAACGACACGTGAACGTTCGCGCTGCCCGGCCACTTCTGGCTCTTCACCGCCCGGTAGACCTGCCAGCCCTTCTGGTCCACCACCTGGTCGAGTCCGACCTCACGTGTGTCACCCTGCGCGATGGTGTTGGTCGCGATGATCCCGGTACGCCCCTTGGGTGCAAGGGCCAGATTCCGCAGTAGGAAGTACGAGCACAGGTCCGCGCTCCCGCGCTTCCCGTTGGCGATGTCTACCACCAGGTACTCGCGAACATCCCGCCCAATGTTTCCGGTCAGTCTCTGCCCACCGATGAACGGCGGATTCCCCACCACCGCATCGAACCCGCCATCCCCCATCACCTCGGGGAACTCGATGGCCCAGTGCATCGGTTTGATCGGATGCTCCCTGTCCCCCTGCAACCAGTCACGGATCTTGGAGCGCGTCGCCTCTTCCTTATAGAAGTCGTACGTGCTCTCGTCCAACAACTCCAGGAACTCATCCGACAGGAACGTCAGCAGCCGGTTGTACGCGTCCTGCCAGTTGTACTTCTTGTCCTCCGCGTCCTGGAGTTTCTTCTCGTAATCCTCCAGGTCGAGCTCCGCGTACCGCTCAGCAGCCAACGCCGCCGCGACCACACCGTCACACGCCAGCCGCAATTGCGTGAGACGCGCATTGGCCTCCGCATTCAGCTTCGCCTTCTGACGCACTTCCTCCGGGTCGTTCACCGGGGGCAGGGATTCGATCTCCCGTCTCAGCTCAGTGACCTCGCCCAGCACACGGTCGATGTACTCACCCACGTCACCGGAGAGCCGAGCGTTGATGCTCCGCCCTTCCTCAGGGTCCGTGTGGAAGTACTTCACCTGCCGCTCGTTCACCAACCCGACCAGCGAGTCCCCGCTCTTCAGCGCGTGGTCGAGGAAGCTGAACGGCTTGTCTCTGGCCAGGGTCTCCAACCACATCGACAGCTTGGCCAGCTCCACCGCCATGTCGTCACGGTCCACGCCATAGATGCATGACGCCGCCACCCGACGCTTGGCGTACAGCCGCACGTCTTCGAGTTCAACGGAGCTCTCACCCTCACCAGGATCTTCGCCGTCCCGGCGGAGCTCCTCCGGAAGCCCGTCCCGTTGCCAGGCCTCGACCACCCGCTCCCCCAGGTACCGGGTCGCCGCTACCAGGAACGCCCCGCTTCCCGCCGCGGGGTCAACCACCTTCAGCTTCAGCAGCTCGTCCGCGGGCTTGACCCGCCACTCCCCCTCCGATGCGCCCTCAGCCGGTCCCGGCTGGTACACCAGCGGTTCCAGGGTGTACCGCACCACCTTCTCCGCCAGCTCACGCGGGGTGTAGTGCGTCCCGGTCTTCCTACGCTCCCCCACCCGGGTGAAGACCACCGACCGGTCCGGGAACACCGTCGGGTCTTCTCGCAGGTCGGTCCGGAGGAGCCCCCAGAACGGCAGGGTCCGCTCGGTCAGCTCCGCGTCGCTGTCCCAGGCCGAGTGCAGCCTCGACCGTTCCTCCGGCCCAGGCTCGGCCGCCAGCATTTTCTTGAGCTGGGTCCGCGTCGCCTTGGTCTCCTCCTGCAACCAGTCGAGGAAGGCCTCCTCGCCCTCGGAGTAGGCCTCCTCCACCTTCGCCAGCGGCAGTTCCGGCTCCGCCTTGCCCTGCAGCCCCACGTACGGACCGCTGGTCTTACGTACGGAGAACTCCAGCAGCCCCTCGTACACGTGGCCGATGTCCTCCACCCCCAGACCCTTGTAGGAGATCCGGGTCGGGGTGCCCTTCTTGGTCTTGGGCTTCAACATGACCAGCGCGTCGAGGATCTCGAACACCACCCGGTCAGCGACGGCGAAACCCTCCAGCCACTCATACGTCTGCGGGTCGAAGAGCGACCCCCCGTACGGCGGCAGCCTCAGGTCCGGGTGCTCGGAACCCCGGTGGATCCCGTTGAACAGGGCGAGCAGCCGGGGCCAGGCGGCGGCCCTGCGGTCCACGACCTCCTCACCCAGCTGGTCCCGGTCAGCGGTGAGCTGGTCGTGCAGGCGGCTGACCGAGTAGTGGTCGGCGTACAGGTCGTCGGTCGGCAGCAGCCGCTGTTCCTCCGCGTACAGCAGGAACACCAGCCGCATGAGGACGGTCAAGGCGCCCTTGTAGATCTCCCGCTCGCCCACGTGCTCCAGGAACCGGCCGCTGGACTCCCGGTCCAAGCGGGCGATCTCGGCGACGAGCAGCTCCACGGCCCGCAAGACCTGGTTGCCCAGGTCCTCGGTGAGGTCGCTCTGCTTGTCGAAGGTGCGCTCGAACAGCGCCGCCGCCGCGTTGGTGAGCTCTCCGCCCTTGTCCCGGGCGGGCAGCCGCACCCGCTGGCTCTCCAGCAGTGCCGCGAACGCCTGAAGCAGCAGGGGTTCCTCGCCCCACAGATCGGCGTCGAAGACCCCCACCGAGGTGGGTTTTCCGGGCAGCGCGTGCACCAGCGCCCAGTACTGGCCGTCGGTCACCAGCGCCAACGGCACCCCCGACTCACGGCAGCGGGCCGCGGCGGTCTCCACCGGAGAGGGGCGGCCGCCCTGGGAGCGGGCGGGTTCGGTTCCCAGGGGAAGCCGGTAGAAGTGCAGGCGTTCCTCCCGCCCCTTCGGCCCGGGGCCGAAGAGCGCGAACTCGGGTGCCACCCGCGCACCCTCCACCGCCGACTGCGCGCGTTGCCCCTCGTCCCAGCCGAGGAGTTCACCGAGCACCAGCTCGATCCACGCGGGCACCAGCGCGCCGGTGCGTTCCCGGTCGAGTTCGTGCCACCCCTGCCGCAGGGTCCGGCGCACCTCGGTGGCCACCGCGGGCAGGCCGTCGGGGAAGGCCTCTAGAAGGACCTCCGCGGAGAGGAAGGGCCCGTCGGGTGCGAGGAGTCCCAGCCACTCGGTGTGCTGTTCGGCAGGGTGGATCGAGGGCGCGCGACGTCGGCGAGGTCCAGGCATGCCTTGAGGTTATCGGCCATCGAAGGCCCAGCCACAGCCCTCGCTGTACTGGTGCGGGCCCTCCCGTCACGGCCTCGGTAGCTGGCTGACCAGGTGGCCACCGACCACGCCCGGTATCCAGGAGAGCGAATCGGCCGGACCCGGCCAACCGGACCTCTGCCCCTACCTGGATTCACGGCGTTCTGTTAGTCCTTCTGCATGACGTACGATCACCGGATGGTGCAGACCGCCACTCTGGGCGGTCGCCTCTCCTACGACCCCGTCTTCCTCCCCATGGAGCGGCACCTGGCCCTGGAGTTCAAGGACCGCGACCCGGAGGCCACCTTCTGGTGTGGTGAGCTGCTCGGCGGCTGCGGCGGCCAACTGGGGGTCAAGATCTACTGGGAGAAGGTCGCGCACTTCGCGCACCACTCCAGTACCAACCAGTGCACCCGGCAGTTCGGCGGGATCGACAGCGCGGATCACCTCTTCGCTGGCAAGCACGTCAACCGCTGGCTCAGCGCCAACGGCCTGACTCAGCGAGAACCACGCTTCGAAGGGGACTTCGACACCGGCGGCACCTGCCACCGGCTCACCCTGCCCGCCATCGGTGAAGAGCCGACGATCCTCTTCGAGTTCACCAAACACGTGAACCCCGGTGTTCAACGTCTGCTCTCCCAGGGGCTCGACCGGCCACAGGCCTGGTTCGTGCAGAACAACTCCGAGCTGGTCCAGCGCCTCACCCGCACCGACGGGCACGCCCTCCGATTCCGTATGCGGACCGAAGGGTTCGAGAGAAGGGTCGACGTCGGAACCACCTCCCCTGACGGCCAGACCTGGTGGCGACCGATCGAGGAATGCTCCTTGGAGATAGAGCACAGGTCGTCCCCGCCTCCGATGGCGCTCCCCAAACCCGTGGTTGCCCCTGCCCCGATGCCGAATCCACGAGCTCGTGGTAGGTCGAGAGAGCCCGGGCAGATCCTCCCCCACCCCCGCATCGAGCGCCTGCGCACCGCCCTGAAACAAGGAGACTGGAAGGAAGCACGCCAGTCCAGTGACCGCCTCCTGTGGCTCCTGAAGGGAGCCAAGGACATCGGAATCACTCACTATCGCGGGGAAGCCGAGGAGCTGCTGGAAATCAGCAGGAAGGCCCTGCGACACCTGATGCCCAGGGCCACACTGACCGTGCACTCACAGGAGCGGGTGACCGCACCGAGCACTACTCCGGTGCCCGCCCCCAGGCAGAGCCAGCCGACGCCGAAGACCGCCGGGATCCCGACCCAGCCAAGGCGATCCAAGAACAAGAAGCAGAACCGGCGCAGGGGCTCGACCTCAGCGGTGCCCGCGCAGCGTTCCGAGCTCGCCACCAAGGTGGACGAGAACGCTCTGCTCAAACTCCAGGAGCGGTTCAACAACCAGCGCCAGTGAGGTGGGGGTCACCAGCTTGTTAGGCTCAGCGCTCGCGCTGAGCCTAACAAGCTGGTGAGACACTTTCCTCCTGGATCTCCCCCTACCCCAGGAGGTTCTCCCGCCTGGCCCAGGCTTCGAAACCTCCCCTGGCGAAGGGCAGCCGCATACCGGACTCCAGCAGGGTGTCCGCCAGGGAGGAAGCGCCAGGCAGGGTGAGGTCACCCCGTACGCAGGCATCGGCAATCAATCGCATGGTCCCGCAGACGACCAGCCCATAACGCTTAGCGACCTTGCGAGCGTCCCTGTCATCGATCACCAAGGTGCCGCCCTGGAGATCGGCGTAGGCGCACAGCATGGTCTCACCGATGTTGTGATCGTCCTTGAGTGACATCCGAGTGCTCCAGGTACCGAATCTGCGCAGGAACTCCAGGGAGTCCGTCGGCACCGTGCGGACCCAGGGCGCAAGCACCACCACAGCGTGCGCGTCGGGATCATTGCGCCGCACCTCGTCGAGTACCGACTGCGTGGTCAGGCAGTCGTGGCCTCTGACCAGGTCACCAAGCACGTCCAGGCGATCGGCCTTGGCTGCGTGCAGCAGCGGGGAAGCGTCGAACAGGAAGGGCTCGTCGAAAGGGGTCAACCCGTCAGTCCTCGCTGAGGTCTCGGAGTTCGATCTGTCCGCGCATCATCTCCACCGCGCGCGCGGGTGTGATCGCATACTCTCGCAAGGCTGCGACGACCGCAGACGAATACCTCGGAGAGACTCGGATCGAGGCCAGGTCGGGCTGCGGTTTCCAACCCACCGCTTCCCTGAACTCGATCTCCGTGGGTACGCGCCCCCGGAGCTTACGCAGCTCACCACCGTCCAACGTGCCAGAGCGCCGAAGCTGCGCGATCGCGAGGCTCCACGACACCCGGTACTCAGCGGCCAGTCTCACCAGAGCGTGTCGGCGGCTCTCTTCGTCAGGTGCCGCCAACACCTGGTCCAGCTGACCGCTCGGCAGCAGGAGCTCCGCAGCGAAGACCTCCACCGCACGCTCCCGCTCTTCGCGTGGGGTGTGCACGCCGAGATCGTTGGAGTACTCGTCGCCCAACACCATGTGACCCAGCTCGTGAGCGGCGGTGCTACGCCGCCGACCGGGTTCCTGATCCAGGCGGATAACCGCGACCGCGACATCTCCGTCCACGAGCGAGGCACCGTCCGATGTCAGCGGAGCCACCGCCAGGAACTGGCCAGCGCTCTCACAGACATCAGCCACTGACTCGATGGGAGCGTCTCCCAAACCGAGACGGGTCCGAATCCAGCGGGCCGCATCCCGGGCCGAGTCGAGGTCTGTGACCCTGTGCGGGTAGAGCGCCAAGGGACGCGGGGTCAGCGTGCCCAGGTCAATGAGCTGGCGTACGTCCCTCAGCCACTGGGCGAGTTCGGCTTCGTTCCGGTAGGCGCCACGCGCAGCGGTGCTTTCACTGAGCTCCTCCGCTTCGGTGGTGGCTGCCCGGCGCGACACCACTTCTGGGGTGGGTGAGAGGAAGTGCGTGACCGGGTAGTCGAGCACCCTGGCGATGGCGGTCAACTCCATCGCGTCGACGCGCCGGGCCCCCTTCTCCAACTTGGAGATCATGCTGCGTTCCAGGCCGACCCGGTCAGCCAGATCCTGCTGGGACAGACCCATGGAGGCGCGGCTGTCCCGCACGCGCTCGCCGATGCTCTCCCAACTCAGCTGATCCATCATGTGTGCGATCATCGCACAGCTAGCCTAGATCAAGCTGATATACCCATATGTAAATTTGGCTAAATTTACAGTGCCTACCCCTTCACCGAAGCCGGGACCAGGAAGGTGACCGCCACCGGGAACCAGCGCGCCCGACGGTCGGCGTAGCGGTGGCGCAGGGCCGCCTGCTCCTCAACCTTGCGTTCGGGCAACTCTTCCAGACGGGCCCGCAACGCCTCGCGGTCCTGCCGGAGCTGCTCCTTCTCACGAGGCTCGAAGAGGCTGGTCTGCTCCCAGCGCGGGGTGTCGTCCAGAGCCGCCTTGATCCCCGCCGCCAGCTCGTCCAGCACCAGGCCGATCGCATCGACCTCCTCCTCGCACTTGCGGTCCAGGTCCCGCTGGACCGCCCTGAACCGCTGATTGGCGCGCTGGTGCAGAGCTCCGCCGACCGCCTTGTCCAAGGAAGGCCACAGGTCGACCAACCGCTCCCGGACCGGCTCGGGGGCCAGGCGTTCGGTGGCGACCTCCATCCAGCGGTCGATGTCCTCCTCCTTGGCCCGTACGAACGCGCCCTGCTCGATCCGGCCACCGGCGAGCAGCACCTCCTCGTGCAGCCGGGTGCCCTCCGCGCCGGTGATCACCACTCGGCCGTGCGCCACGACCGCCGGCACCCGCAGCACATCGGATTCCACCACCCGCGCGGTGACCCGGCTCAGCTTCGACCCCTGGGACCACAGCTCCTCCCGAAGCAGGGTCAGGCACAGGTCCACCAGGCGGTGCTTGAGGTGCAGCAGTACCAGGTCGTTGCGGCCCACCACGGCGTCCGGATCAAAGGTCACCAGCCGCTCGGCCCCGGTGACCGGATGCGCCAGACCGCCGTTGCGCGCGCTCGCCCACGCCCCGGCCAGCTCCGGAAGGCGGAAGCACCTGGCGGTGACGCCCTCGGGCGGGTCGGCGTCGATGAGGTCTTTGCGGTGGGCCAGGTCCAGTCCGACGCGGACCACCCGCTCCAGGGTGTCGGGGGTCAGGTCGAGACGGTCACGGCTCCCGACCAGCGCGGCTGCCAGTTCCTCCACCCGGCGGTTCAGCTCCCGCTGAGTGCTGAGCCGGGCCACCCCCGCCCGGGAAGCGATCTCGCTGTCGGTCTCGGCCCACTCCGCCCGCCTGCCCAGCATCTTCTGTTCGACCTGGAGGGCGATGACGTCACCGGCGCTACCAAGGTCCTCACGGATGCGGTCCACCTTCTCCACCGCGATGCGCAGGAAACCGAGTTCGTCCTCCAACGAACCCGGTTCGGCGGCCTCCCACCCCTTGGGCACGAAGTGGGTGACCTCCACCTGGTCCGCCTTCTGGCCGTGCCGGTCCACGCGGCCGTTGCGCTGTTCGAGGCGGTTGGGGTTCCAGGGGATCTCCCAGTGCAGGATCCGGTGGCAGTACCGCTGGAGGTTGATGCCCTCACTGGCGGAGTCGGTGGCCACGAGGATGCGGACCTTGTCGAGGTCGGGGCGGTCGGTGAAGACGTTCTTGACCCGCTCGCGCTCCTCCGGGTCCTGGCCGCCGTACAGCTGGGCCAGCCGCTCCCCGCCCTTGCCGCCGTACCCGGCGGCGATGAGCCGCTCGCGCAACCAGCGCTGGGTGTCGCGGTACTCGGTGAAGATGATGACCCGCTCGTCGGTCCAGTCCGCCTGGTCTCCCGGTCCGAGCGGCTCTCCGTCGACGCCCGGGTGGAAGAGGATCGGATCCAGCCAGGACTTCAGGGCCGCAAAGCGGGAGTCCGAACGGCCCTGGGCCTTCTCCGCCCAGGAGCGCAGGCCGGTGAGCAGTCCGCGTTCGTGTTCGGTGAGTCCGGGGGCGCCACGGCTCACCGTGCCGAACACCTCCGCCTCGGTCTCCTGGTACTCCTCCTCGTGTTCGGAGGTGGCCGCCAGGCGCTCCTGGAGTACCGGCAGGACCTCCTGGGCCGGAGCCTGCTCGGCGGCGCTGGAGGCCTCGTCCGCAGCACCCTTGGCGTCCATGGTGGCCAGGTGGGTGGTGACGGTCCTGGCGAAGGCCTGCGGTGAGGAGAACAGGCGCTTCTTCAGCAGGGTGGTGACGAAGTCGACCGTGTGGCGACCTCCCTTGCCCACCCGGTCGCGGCGGCTGTCGGCGTATTCCACCAGGGTGCGGTGCGCTTCGCGCTCAGCCTCGGAGTAGTCCACTTCTGCGTAGCCGAGCACCCGTGCGGGGAAGCGCGCCGTGCCGTCCCAGCGCTTGGGCAGGTCTCGCTTGAGTCGGCGGACCATGGCACGGTCGAGCTGTTCGTCGGAAGGCTTGACCCCGCGGGCGAAGCGCTGGTCGTCCAGCAGTTCCAGGAGGGCGGAGAACGACTCGGGGTAGCCGTTGTGCGGGGTGGCCGACAGGAACAGCCGGTGTTCGCAGTGCGGCGCCAGCTCCCGGATCGCCTTGGTGCGCAACGAGTCGACCGCGTACCTACCGCTGCCCGCGGGGGCCACGTTGTGCGCCTCGTCCACCACCAGCAGGTCGATGGTGCGCGGGTAGCGGGGGCTGGCGGGCAGGATCTCGCGGAGCATCCGCCGGGGACGCTCACGCTTGAGCCAGTCGATGCTGACGATCAGGCGGGGGTAGTGCGTCCAGGGGTTGGCGTACAGACCGCGTTCGCGGCGCAGTCGGCGAACCAGGTCGGCGTCGACCACCCGGAAGTCCAGGCCGAACTTGTCGCGCATCTCGTCGTGCCACTGGGTGGTCAGCCCGGCCGGACACACGATGAGCATGGTCCGGGCCCGGTGGCGCAGCTGGAGTTCCTGCATGACCAGCCCGGCCTCGATGGTCTTACCGAGGCCGACGTCATCGGCGATGAGCAGGTTGGTCCGGGGCATCGACAGAGCCCGCACGACCGGTTCGAGCTGGTAGTCCTCGATCTCGATCCCCGAGCGGAAGGGGGCCTGGAGAGAGGTGCTGTCCGCCGAGGTGATGGCGCCCCAGCGGACGGCGTGCAGGAAGGCGTCCAAGCGGACGGGGTCGTCGAAGCCCAGCGCGGGAGCGGGCAGGTCTCTGCCCTCGTGGATCCGGGTACCCACCTCCAGCTCCCAGAGGACCTCGATCCGGTCAGTGGAGACATCGTCGCCGATGCTCACCAGGGACACCATGTGCTGGGGCCTGCCGGTGACCCGGGTGGGGTCACTGGAGACGATCCGGGAGGCGCGCACGTCGGATACCACCCACTGGCGGTTGCGGACGGTGACCAGCTGCCCGGTGCTGGGTGCCGGTGTGCCGCTCTCGCCGATCGCTTCCTCGGAATGGGGACCGAGGACCTCGATGTCCGCCGCGCTTTGGGGAGTCATGCGTGCGCCGCCCTTCGTCGTGTGTGCCTCCGTCATACCAGGGGCCGGTGTCAGCGGTGACGCCTACGGTGTCGATGGCCCTCGTGTGCAGGGACGTAGACCATCCGAACAGCGATGACGGAGGATGCTTTGTTGGAGACAGCCAATTCCACGATCACCTTGGCGAAGGAGTGGCGGAAGGGTGGTGACCCAGGGCTGTTTCAAAGTCGGGTTCGTGACCCATCAGCGCTGATCACAGCCTCGTAGCGATCCGGTCGAAGCCCGCACCAACGAGCAACGGAGCCCGCTAGAAGATCAGGGACTTCCACATCTCTGACTTCCAAAGGACTCCGTTGCGCCCCCAGTCTGCCATGCCCGCCACCGGCCCCGTCGACCTTCTCGGCAAGCTCGCCCGCCTCGCCGACCCCCGCTCGCCGCGGGGCCGCCGCCACAGCATGGCCAGCGTCCTGTTCTGCGCCCTGTGCGCGATGCTCGCCGGAGCCCGCCACCTACGGGCGATCGGCCAGTGGGCCGACGCCGCACCGCAACACACCCTGGCCCGCCTGGGGTGCCGGATCTCCTGTCCGGCCTTGGGGGTGCGTACCGCTCCGTCCCCGGCGACCATCCGCCGGGTCCTGCTCGCCTTGGACCCCGAGGCCCTGGCCGCCCTGGCCCGGCCCGATGTCCTTGAGGTGGTGGCGGTGGACGGTAAGACCCTGCGCGGATCGGCCACCCCCGCCGAGGCGGCGGTGCACCTGCTCGCCGCCCTGACCCCGGACCGGCGCCTGGTCGCGCAGGTGCGGGTGCCGGCGGGCACCAGCGAGATCGACGCCCTGGCCGTGTTGCTGGACGGTGTAGACCTGACCGGCGTCGTGGTCACCGCCGATGCCCTGCACACCCAGACCGACACCGCCACTCACCTGGTCGAGAAGCTGCACGCCGACTACGTATTGACCGTCAAACGCAACCAGAAGACGTTGTTCTCCCAGGTCAAAGCACTGCCCTGGGCTCAGGCTCCCACGCTGGCCACCACCCGCGAGCGCGGCCACGGGCGCGCTGAGACCCGCACCGTCAAGGCCATCGACCTCGCTGGAAGGACGGATTTCCCGCACGCGGTCCAGGCGGTGCGCCTTCGCCGCCACGTCAAAGATCTGCGTACCGGGAAGGTGTCGTGGACCTTGGCTTATGCGGTGACCTCGCTGGAGGTGGAGCGGGCGGACGCGGCCCGGATCGGCGCTCTGGTGCGTGGACATTGGGGCATCGAGGCCTGGCACCACGTCAAGGACGTGTCGCTGGGCGAGGACGGCTGCAAGGTCCGCTGCGGGCACGCCCCCGACAACCTGGCCGTGCTGCGAGCTCTCGCCCTGGGGTTCTTGGGCCGGTTGGGGCAGGACACCGTGCCCGACGCGATCCGGTGGGTGTCGTATGAGGCGTTCATCCGCCCGCTGGACGTGATCGGTCTTCGCTGACCAGCACGAACATCACCGCTCACCGAGAATGAAACAGCCCTGGTGGTGACCTGCCTTATCGGGCGATGGCGACAGTGGCCTCAATCTTGGTCCTGGGGTCTCTTTACCACCAGGAACGCCCATCCGACCTGCTGTCAGAGTTCTTCACCTGGCTCGGAATGGAAGCGGTGGGACAGTGGTTCGGACCGGAGGCACCACCGTTCATCGCCAACGGGTCACCTGCGGCTCAGCAAATACTCTCGGGTGCCCTCACTGCCCTGTTGGTGTGGATGGTATTAGCACCGACCAGCCGCGAAATTTATGAGAACGCACCTGCCGGAAGTCATTCCTGGCGTATGCTGACAAGCCGAGCTCCGGCAACCTTCTGGATGATCCTTCTACTAGCAGCTCAACAAGGGGTCGACTCGGAATTCCTCCGGAACGTTCGCGGAGCAATTAGTGAATTTATCCTGGGATCGCTAACTTTTATTTTCGTAATCACCTTGGCGATTTTCGTCTTGCGCTTGGTTCTCCCGAGTGATCCCAGTGGCCGCAACCACCGACCCTCGTTCGCTCTGCCAAAATGCGTTGCTGTCGCGACGATTTCAACGGCATTCACAGTCCCACTAGCCGCTATCGGCGCCCCGATCCTCGCCATCATGTGGCTGTTCGAATGTGAATCCCAGTACTTCAAGGACGCACGTAAGGAGCGGATCCGCCAAGAGGTCGAGAACACCCCCGCACCGACCGGAGCAGTCGGCAACCCCCTCCCCCGAACCCATAACTTTCCGCAGCCGCCGCACCCTGATGGGACGCTCAAGATGCGGTGACAGATCGGTACCGGGTACCGGAAAGCCCGCCCCCTCCAGGGTTTCGGTCCCTATGCTGAGGGGGCAGGCCCCTCCCCTGGACGCCCCTCCTCCGCCCCCTGTCCCGGAAAGGCTCCCGTGCCCCAGCTCGCGATCGCCAAGGACTTCCTCACCACCTACGCGGCACTGGACAAGAAGCTGCGCAAGGCCGTCGACGAGGCCCTGGACAAGTTCGCCGACACCTACTTCGCCGGCGGCCACCTGGAGAAGATCACCGACAGCCGGGACCCCCGTTGGCGAACGCTCCGGATCAACCAGGGCTACCGAGGCGTTGTGCTCGCACCCGATTCCGGAGACGTGTTCCTCCTGGTGACCGTGCTCGCGCACACGGAGGCCTACCGGTACATCCGCAACCGGCGCCCCTCCGTCAACCAGGCGCTCGGGGTCCTGGAGTTCCGGGACGAGACCGCGCTGGACACGATGAGCACCGCACTCGCCCCGGTGGCCGCGGCTTCGGCCGACACCCTGTTCGGGGCAGGGCTGTTGCAAAGTCGGGGATGAGTAGCGTTATCACTGATCACAAGCCTGCAGCGATCCAGTAGAAGACCCCACACACAACAACGGAGCCCTGGTAGAAGGTCAGGAACTCTCACACCCCTGGCCTCACAAGGACTCCGTTGCGCCCCCAGTCTGCCACGCCCTCTCCCGCCCTGTCCGCGCCCACCGGAGAAGAAGCCGATCCTCGCGATCGGCGGGGCCGCCGCCACCGCCTGGGCTGCATCATCTTGATCTGCCTGTGCGCCGTGCTCTGCGGAGCCCGCTCCCTGACCGCGATCGGCCAGTGGGCGCATAACGCACCCCAACACACCCTGGCCCGCTTGGGAGCCCGCATCACCCGCCCCGAACTCGGAGTGCGCACCGCCCCCTCTGCGGCCACGATCCGCAGGGTGCTGACCAGCCTGGACCCCGCCGCGCTGAACCGCATGAGCACCGCCGCCGACCTGGCCGTGCTCATCATCGACGGCAAAAGCGTGCGAGGCTCGCGCACCCGCCGCTCCCAGGCCGTGCACCTACTGGCCGCGATGACCCCCACCGGACAGGTGGCCGCTCAGATCCGGGTGGCGGACAAGACCAGCGAGATCCCCGCTCTCCAGGACGTCCTGGCCGGGATGGACATCGAAGGCACTGTGATCTCCGCTGATGCGCTGCACACCCAGACCGATACCGCCCAGCACCTGGTCAAGGAACGCAAGGCCCACTACCTACTCACCGTCAAACGCAACCAGCCAACCTTGTTCAACCAGGTCAAAGCACTTCCGTGGAGGCAAGCGCCCGCCCTGTTCACCGAAGCCTCGCGTGGGCACGGGCGCCAGGAGAGGCGCACGGTCAAGGTGCTCACCGCTCCCCGGATCGCTTTTCCCTACGCCTGCCAGGTGGTGCGGGTGCACCGGTGGGTCAAGGAGGTGGCCACTGGCCGGGTGCGGCGCACCTACGCCTATGTGATCACGAGTTTGTCCGCAGAGCAGGCCGGTGCTGCCCGGTTGGCGGGCCTGGTGCGGGGTCATTGGCGGATCGAGGCGCTGCATCATGTGCGGGACGTGAGCTTTGGCGAGGACGCCTCCAGGGTGCGGTGCGGGAACGGCCCACAGAACATGGCGATGCTGCGCAACCTGACGATTCCGCTGCTGACGGAGCTGGGGATGACCAGCATCCCCGAAGCGATCCGTTGGGTGTCCTACGAGACCTTCACTCGCCCTCTAGAGCTACTCCAGATCCCCTGAACAGGGGCAACGAATCCCTCACCCGACTTTGCAACAGCCCTGTGTTCGGGGAGGTCCCGGACAAGCACTTCATCCAGCTGGGAATCGACGCGGACACCATCCGAATCGCCCGACTGCTCCCCGACGAGAACCACCTGGACGCGCTGGCGATCATGATGCCCAAGGCCCAGCACGACGCTCTTACCGCGTTGGCCTCGGGAATGTCCCCGGACGAGGTGTGGGCCCTGCTCAGCCGTGAGCTCGTCGAGGAGGTCAGCGCGCAGGATGTCGACCCCGACGACCTGGCCTCGGCGATCAGGCGCAGCCCCGACCAGGCGGTGTTCGTGGAGGGCCCCGAGGAACTGCGGGAACTGCTGGAGCACCCGTTCGACGTGTGGCGGACCTTCCTGCACCCGCGTCAGGAGCGCATCGCCCGCCGGGACTGGTTCGCGGGGCCGGTCATGGTCACCGGTGGCGCGGGTACCGGTAAGACGGTGACCGCTCTGCACCGGGTGGCGCACCTGGCCGAGCGGTATGCCCCGGACGGGCAGCAGCTCGCCCTGGACACCGGTGAGGTCACACCCGCACAGCCCATCCTGCTCACCACGTTCACCACGACTCTGGACGCGGCGCTGCGCGCGCAGCTCGAACTACTGGTGCGCGACGATGACCGTCGGAAACTGGTCGACGTGCGCAACCTGGACAAGGTCGCGCACCAGGTAGTGCGTCAGGTGTACGGCAAGCTCGAATTCCCGAACTCGCGTGAGCTGACCGCGCTGTGGGACCGGCACGCCGGGGGTTCGGACGTGTCCGGCAGGTTCCTGCTGGAGGAGTGGGAACACGTGATCCTCGCGCAGGACCTTCGCACCGAACGTGACTACCTGAAGGCCCGACGGCACGGGCGGGGACGCTCCGGGCGGATGGGCCCCGAGCAGAAGCGTCGGGTGTGGTTGGCGGTTCTGGCCGCTACCGAGGAGATGCGCGCCAACGGGCAGTGGACGTTCACCTGGTTGGCCTCGGAGGCCGCCGACATCCTCAACCGCACCGGGAAACGCCCCTACCGGCATGTCGTGGTGGACGAGTCCCAGGACCTGCACCCGGCCAAGTGGCGATTGGTACGTGCGTTGGCTCCCGAGGGCAGGGATGACCTCTTCGTCGCGGGCGATCCGCACCAGCGCATCTACGACCACCGCGTGTCCATGGCGGCGGTCGGGATCAACGTGCGCGGCCGGAGCCACCGTCTGACCGTGAGCTACCGCAGCACCCAGGAGATTCTCTCCTGGGCGGTCCGGGTCCTTGGCACCGCACCGGTGGAGGGGTTCGACGGAGTGCGTTCCCACCTGACCGACTACACCTCGCCCCTGCACGGACGGACGCCGACCGTGCACGCCCACCCCACGGAGCAGGCGGAACTGGACGCGCTCACCCAGGTGGTCTCCGGGTGGCTCACCTCCGACGTCGAACCCGGCACGATCGCGGTCGCGGCCCGTACCGAGGCCCTGGTCAAGGAGATCAGATCCGCTCTGGCCGCCGAAGGCATCGATACCTGCGGTCTGGCTCAGGATTCCGGGGTCAGGGTGGGCACGATGCACTCGATGAAGGGCCTGGAGTTCCGGTGTGTGGCGGTGGTCGGTGCGGGGGCCGCCTACCTACCCCTGGAGTCCAGGGTCACGGACCTCTCCGAGGACCCGCTCGCCCACGCCCACGACCTGCAACGCGAGCGGAATCTGCTGTTCGTCGCCTGTACCCGGGCCCGGGACACGCTGTACGTGTCGTACTCCGGTGACCCCAGCCCCTTCCTACCGAAGTAGACCCGGTCCTTCCACCCGACTCAGCCACGCTCACTGACCGCCCGTCCGAGATTGCGGAGATATGCAGGCCAACGAAACCACCTTCCGGAACATGGTCGAGGGAACCAAGCAGTTCCAGGTGCCGCTGTACCAACGCCCCTACTCCTGGGGGCGGGACGAGCTCGAACGGCTCTGGAGCGACCTCACCGAACAGGTCGAACGTGACGAGGATCCGCTTACCAGCCGTTCCGCCGGGCACTTCCTGGGTTCGGTGGTGTTGGCGCCCGGGTCGTCCTCGGCGAGCACGCTGACCCGTTGGCTGGTCATCGACGGCCAGCAACGGCTCACCTCGCTCTCCATCGCGCTCGCGGCCATCCGCGACCGGCTGCGCGAGGTGGAGGAACTTGAGGAGGGTGACCCCAGCGGCGCGGACCGGATCAATGACGTCTACCTGGTGAACAAGTACAACAAGGGTCCCGACAAGTACCGGCTCGCGCCTACTCAGGCTGACCGGTCCTCCTTCGCCGCCATCGTCAACGGGCGGCCTGACGCGGGCGGCGACGACAGGGTCGGGTTCGCCTACAACTTCTTCTCCCGCAAGGTCAAGCACTACGGCGAGCGGGAACTCCTCCAGATCGAGGAGATCATCGGGCACCGCCTCAGCCTGGTGGACATCCAGGCGGAGGCGGGCGACAACGTGTTCCGGATCTTCGAGTCCCTGAACAACACCGGCAAGGGCCTCAGCCAGACCGACCTGCTGCGCAACTACGTCTTCATGCTCCTACCGGACACCGGCCAGGAGGTGTACGACGAGGTCTGGCTTCCCATGCAGGAGGAGCTGGGGCCGGAGACCCTGGAGACCCTGGCCTGGCTCGACCTGGTCCTGCGCGGGGACGAGCGGGCAAAACAGAGCGAGGTGTACCACGGGCAGAAGGAGCGCCTGGAGAAGGTGTCCCAGGTCGGCGGTGAAAGTGCCCTGCGCGGCGAGGTGGAACACCTGTGGCGGCTGGGACAACTGTTGCAGCGGGTCCTGGACCCCGTCTTCGAGAGCGACCCGGATCTGGCCGAGGTTCTGGAGCGGCTGGAGTCCTGGGGGAACAAGATCTACCGCCCGCTGGCGCTGCACCTGATGGTGCTCCGCGACCAGGGGCACACCGACACTGACGAACTCATCCGGGCGTTGGGGTACGTGGAGAGCTTCCTGGTCCGTCGCATGATCGCCGGGGTGCCGACTCAGGGCCTCAACAGGATCTTCATGTCCTCTCCCAAGGAGATCCAACCTGGTGGCTCGATCGCGGACTCCGTGCACCGCTACCTGTCCGATCCGCGCCGGCGGTGGCCATCCGATCGGGCGCTGCGCGAAGCCGTGGCCCAGCGCAACTTCTACTGGTCAGGCCAGGCCCTGCAGCGCACCTTCGTGCTGCGCAGGTTGGAGGAGGGCTTCGGTTCCCCCGAGCCGGTGGACTTCGGCAAGGCCAAGGTGAGCATCGAGCACGTCATGCCGCAGAGCATGACCGAGGAATGGTACGAGGTCCTACGCAAGCAGACCGACCCGGACGAGACCGAGATCGAACTGCACGGGCGCCTGCTCCACACTCTGGGCAATCTGACCCTGACCGCGCAGAACTCGAAACTGTCCAACCACATGTTCGAGCGCAAACAGAAGATTTTCCAGTCCAGTGGACTGAGCATGAACCGGCAGATCGCCGATGCTCCCAGTTGGGGAAGGCCGGAGATCGAGGCACGGGCGAATCTGCTCGCCGACCACGCCTGCGCTCTGTGGCCCGCACCGGCAGCCTCCGACGCGCAGACGCCGGAGGAGATCGGTGAGGATCTGGCTCAGCAGCTCGAACACGCGCTGGTGATGCTGGCGGCCGGTCGCTGGACGACGCACCGTGAACTCGCGGTGCTCGTCGGGGCCAAGACCGCGACGGTGTCCCGGCACTTGCACGCCAACCCGGGCATCGGGCACGGGGACCGGGTCTTCCCCGATACCAGAGCCGCGGAGGAGGCGGGGTCAGGACATGAGGGGTTCGTGCCAGCCGCCGCGCTGGCCGAACTGGTCGGGCTCGAGGTGGACGAGTTCGTCGAACGGGAACGACAGTTCCACGCGCTTCTCCTGGAGAACCAGCGGCCCGTGGTCGTGCGAGCGACTCAGGCCCTGATCGACGAGTGGACCGCCGCCGGCGGTGACCTGGTCTGGGGGAGCGGCGCCGACACCAGCTGTTTCCTCCTCACCTGGGACGAGAGCGTGAACGCCGACTGGCGGTGGGCCATCGTGCTCTACCCGGTGTCGGGACGCGCTGAGGTGGTCTTCCAACACATGGCGCGCCGTCCTCCTTTCGACGACGTGGCTCTGCGCAGGGAGCTGCTGCACAAGTTCAACGCGGTTCCCGGAATCGACCTGCCCGAGGACTCACTGAACCGGCGGCCGAGTTTCCCGCTCGATGTCCTCGTTGACGATGGCAGGCAGCGGGTACACCAGGTGCTGTTGTGGTTCCGTGGGCACTGCGAGGACTGGCTGGAGCAACAGATGTGACTCTGGGGCGGGGTTGGTGCGCACGCGCGGGTGCAGCCAACGGGCTCAAGAGCACGTACCCGGAGGGTGCACACTCCCAGCGGAACGCGGGGCAACACAGCACACCCGGCACGAAACGACTCCAAGGAACACGTTGAACACCACCGCACGCGTCTGAGTGTGCCTTCTGCCGAATCGTGCCGGGTGAAGCACCCGCACACCGCATCTGAAAGGACGGAACGCACCTGGCATTCCTGTCGGTCTTCCCAACACCGGGGGCTTCTCCGTCGTCATCCCCATGGCCCACCGCACCAGCTACGTCGTGCTCCTGGTCCCACCGGAGTACACCGCCCTGCACCTGGCCGCTCCCGGGGTCGCCCGCCTGCTGGACGCGGCCTTCCCCGACGTGGCGCGCACCGGGATCATGTACGGGGGGCTACGGTGTCGACCACGCGCACGCCAAACTCTTCCCGATGCACGGAACCGCGGGAAACGCGGGCGAGAACTGGCGCGAGGCCCTGGAAGCCATGGAGGACTTTCCCGACCCCAGAGCCGAACACATACGCGAGCCGCTCACCAGTCGTCTGGACGGCACACACTCCGGCTGACCTCCGGATACCCGCTTCGTCCATGGCTGGTTCTCACACGGTTTCCGGCCCCAGGCCACGAGAGGCTTCCCCAGGGCCGTCCACCGCTTCGCGGTCGTTGCGATACGCCTCCGGTCGGTACTCGCCAGCGGCGCGAGTTCACCTACCAAGGCCTCCAACGGAACCGACAGATAGTACGCCGGGCCCGCCATCACGGGGCAGGCCTGCTCAGTCGGTCATCTCGGTACTGCGGGGCCGCCTCTTCCTCCTTCGCTTCTTCTTTCCCTTGGCGGCCGGGGGCGCGGGGTCCGCGGTGGACACTGTTGCCCGTACATGTGTCTCACGCAGGGTTTCCAGGGCCTTCTTCTCGATCTGCCGGATCCGTTCACGGGTCACCCCGAAGTGCTCCCCGATGGTGTCGAGGGTCTGCCTGTCCCCCGTGGTCCACCCCATGCGCCGTTCGATGACCTCACGTTCCCGGTCAGTTGCCAGACAGGAGAGCATCCCTCTGACCTCCCTACGGTGCTCCTCCTCCAACACCTGGGCCTCCGGTGAGGGCAGAGCGCGGCTCACGTCCTCTCCCACCAGGGTGAGCAGCGTGGTGTCCCCCCGTACCTCGCGGTCCAGGGAGTCGGTTCGGTAGGTGAGGCGGCGAACCTGTTCCACCTCGTCCACCGTCAGGCCGCTGTGCACCGCGACCTCCGCCGCACCGGCACGCCTGCCTCGGATGTTGAGTGCGCGTTCGGCGGCCCCGACCTTGACTACCTTCTCGTGAAAGTGCACCGGAAGTCGGATCAGCGCTCCTTCATCGGCGATCGCTCGGGTGATGGCCTGACGGATCCACCAGATGGCGTAGGTGGAGAACTTGAGACCGCGACCGCCGTCGAACTTGACGGCCGCGTGCATCAGGCCCCTCATACCGTGCTGGAACAGGTCCTCCCTTTCGACCCCACGGCCCTCGAACTTGAGTGCGAGACCGTAGACGAGCCTCTGGTTGTGCAGCACCATCGCGTCGAAGGCCCGACGGCGTTCGTCTGAGGGCTCCAGGGCCGCGAGGTCAGCCTCCGCCAAGGGGGAACCCAGCGGTCGGTCACCCCTCATCAGAGCCGCCAGGCCCACCTCCGCCTGCGCGTCGAGGAGGTCCTTCTCCGGGCGCTTGTTCCAGCGGTCCCGCTCCAGAACCTTCCGGGCCGTATCGACCGCCTTACCCAGGCTCGAATTCTTCGGAGTCGCACTATCCGGAGGGAATTCGACCTGCACCTCGGAAACACCCGAGACCGCCGCTCCCTCCCGCGCAGGCACCTCTTCCGAGGCCAGTTCGGACTCTGGCTCCTCCGCCTCGGAAAAACTCGAACGCCCGATCGATACACCGATTCCTCGCAGACCTTTCGAGAACTCCTCGATTTCGTTCTCTTCGAGCCCGGAGATGCGGACGACGCCGTCGAACGCCACTGGGGAGATCGTTCCCGCATTGGCGTAGCGCCGCGCCATACGCACGATCGCGGACACCCGAGGGCTCAACTCCGACTGCCGCCGCAGCACGGCCGATGCTCGCTCATCAGCCACAGATTCGGGACTTTCGGCCCTGGACGGCTTCGTCTGGCCACCCAGGGTCAGCCCCAGCCCCGGAAGCGCGGCCTCGATCCGACCTCGGGCCACGTCCCCGATTCCCAGATCTCCGCACATGCGTTCGAATTCGTCGAAATCAATCCGTCCGTCGACGGCCCCGGAGCGCATTCTCCTGAGGACAACTTTCGCCAGACCATGCCGACCGGAATCCGACTCTGGTGAAGAGGATAGGTTCGCCATGGTGCAGATAATGTCAGCTGCCGCTGACAAAATGTCTTCACGTACCAGGAAGGAACGGGTCACCGACAGACCACTGCCGCAGTGGTCCCCGATCAGAACAGGTCATGGATGTCCGATCGCTCCACCCCGCAGGATGAGACCGCGGCCCGCCAGCTGCTCGTGTCCGCTCTGCGGCGACAACTCGTCGGTCCCGCGGAGGGTGCGCACGAGGTGCTCTCCGTACCGCCGGATCGCCGCTACCTGATGGGCACGCTGTACCCGCAGGAAGCCGACCTGCACTCACGCCTTCTGGCCGCGGGAGAGGAGGCCGACAGCGACGGAGCCGAGCCCGCCAACGAGGAGAACGTCTTCGCGGACGACCCGACCTCCGATGCCAACGCCTGGCTGCCCTCCT
The DNA here is from genome assembly GCF_014201115.1 of Nocardiopsis metallicus. Taxonomy (GTDB): domain Bacteria; phylum Actinomycetota; class Actinomycetes; order Streptosporangiales; family Streptosporangiaceae; genus Nocardiopsis; species Nocardiopsis metallicus. The sequence goes on along the minus strand of NZ_JACHDO010000001.1, from coordinate 845,901 downwards.
CGCTGGGTTTGTCCCTGTTCACTGACGCGCCCAGCCTGAGCGTCGTCTGCCGCGGCTCCAGATATGTCACCGAACGGGCTGCGGGGACGCGCAACTGGAGCCGCCTTCCCTTGCCGGACGAAACCGTCAGGGCCTTCGAGAGCGCCGACATCCCCGTCCTCGAGGGTCATGCCCTCCTTCGTGTGCGCCGCCGGAACTACGCTGGCGCGTCACTGGTCACGATCGCCCTGGTCAACGCAGCCGTCGCGGAACCGCTGGACTCCGCTGAGGCAACCGGCCGGCCGGCCCGCACCGACTGGGACCGGATGCTCTTCCAGGCATCGTTCAGCGTCGAGCCGCTCGGTGGGACGTTTCTGGAGTATCCGAACGTCCTTCTCACCAGCCGCGACCCAGAGGAAGAGGAACTGCGACTGCAGTACCGGCACGTGCGGACCTTCAGCATCGGCCACGGTTGCGCAGTCGAGGAGCAACGCTCGGACCCCACCGCGGAGAACGGCCCTCCCGACCGGATCAGCACCGAGGTCATGCCGACCGAGGAGGTCCTGAGAGTCCGGCACTCCGGCAGGACTGACACCCGTGCGCTGAAGCTGTCCTTCCTGAGTGACTCCTCCGTTCCCGCTCCGGAACTCGCCAGTGAGCTGTCCGACTTCATCCGCGGCTACCGGAACTGGTACGAGGAACGTGTAAAGGAGGCCGCCGCCCAGGTACCCCCGTGGGGCAGGGAGGCTGCCGCACGCATCCTGGAACGCATCAGCACGGCCATCGACCGGATGGAAGCCGGGACACGCCTGATGTGCGCGGACCCCGTCGCGCTGACGGCCTTCCGATTCGCCAACCAGGCGATGGCCCTACAGATCCGCCACAGCTCCAAGGATCTGGCTGGCGCGCCGCGGACCCGCCACGATCCCCTGCCCCAGGACACCGGCCCCGAGGGCACTTACTCGTGGCGTCCCTTCCAACTCGGATTCTTCCTGCTCTGTGCCAGCGGCCTGGTCGACCCCGCCCACCCCGACCGAGAGGTCGCGGACGTCATCTGGTTTCCCACCGGCGGCGGTAAGACCGAGGCCTACCTCCTGCTCTCCTGCTTCGAGATGATCATGCGGAGGCTGCGACACGGCCCCCGCGGCGGCGGAACCGCAGTGCTCAGCCGCTACACGCTCAGCCTGCTCACGACACAGCAGTTCCAGCGGGCGGCCACCACCGTGTGCGCTCTTGAGTATCTGAGGCAATCCGCTGAGGGACAGCCCGCCCCTGGAGCGAACCTCGGCACCGAACCGTTCTCCATCGGCCTGTGGGTGGGTGAAGCCACCACTCCCAACACCTATGACCGAGCCCACGAGCTCGCCCGACAGCAGCGGGAGGCGGCCCAGCCGACTGACGCCTTCGTCCTGGACCGCTGCCCCTGGTGCGGTACCCGGATCATGCCCGCGAACAAGTCCTCGGACCACGGCGACTACGGTGTGCGGACTTCGCCGAGCTCGTTCTCGTTCTACTGCCCACGCGACGACTGCCGCTTCCACGAGGAACTGCCCGTACGGGTGGTCGACACACACCTGTACGATCGCCCGCCCTCCTTCCTCCTCGGCACCGTGGACAAGTTCGCCCGTCTGGCCTGGGAGCCCAGAGCCGGCCTGTTGTTCGGCAAAGTCGGACAGCTGAGGCCCTCACTGGTGATCCAGGACGAGTTGCACCTGCTCACCGGCCCGCTGGGCACCACGGTCGGGCTGTACGAGTCCGCGATCCTACAGCTGTGCTCCTGGAGCGGGGTGGCACCCAAGGTGGTGGCGTCCACAGCGACGATCCGCCGGTCCGGCGAACAGGTCCGCCGGATGTACGGCCGAGACGTCCAACTGTTCCCTCCCCCCGGGCTGGACGCCCGCCACTCCTACTTCGCCGAACCCGACGAGGACTCCCCGGGGCGCCTCTACGCGGGTGTCATGGCTCAGGGGCACACCGCCGGCCGTGCCACCGTCGCCACCGCGGCCGCTCTCCTGCACGAATCGGCCAGGCTCCCCGAGCAACACCGGGATGACTACTGGACACTGGTCGCCTACCACCACAGCCTCCGCGAACTCGGCCGAACCCTGACCGCGGCCAGGGACGACATCCCCGCCCAGCTCATGGGCATGGGAGGGGACGGCCAGGGGACCCGGGAGCTCACGGAACCGTCGGTCCAGGAGCTCACCAGCAACCTGGACCGGGAGGAGCAGCCGCGTCTGTTGGCGCGCCTGGACGAGGGCTGGCCCTCTGCCTCCGCGGTCTCCTTCCTCGCCTGCACCAACATGCTCTCCGTCGGCGTTGACATCGACCGCCTGGCCCTCATGCTGATGCTCGGCCAACCCAAGGCCGCCGCCGAGTACATCCAGGCGACCAGCCGGGTGGGCCGCGACGTCGTCCCCGGGTTGATCGTGTCGTTCTTCAACACCACCAAGCCGCGGGACCGCTCGCACTACGAAACCTTCGAAGTGTTCCATCGTTCGCTCTACCGACACGTGGAACCCTCGAGTGTCACCCCGTGGTCGATCCCTTCACGCAAGCGCGCCCTGCACGCCGCCCTGGTCATTCTCGTCCGACACGGTCACGGATGGAGCGCCGAGGATGGTGCGTCGCTGATTCTGGACCGCCCGGAGGTCGTGTCCGACGCCGTCGCGAGGATCGTCTCCTGGGTGGAGCGAGCAGATCCCGTTGCGGCCCCCGAAGCCGCCGCGGAGCTGAAGGAGCTCGTTGACGACTGGAACGACGCGGCCGCAGCGGCCCGGCAGGCCAGGGCGAAACTCTACTGGAGCGGTCAAGGCCGCTCGACACGTCACGTCCTGAAGAACTTCGACCGCAGGAACGGCCTGTGGGAGACACTGCACTCGGTTCGTTCCGTGGACCGCGAGTGCCAGATCACCGTGAAGGGGGCCCGCCCATGAACCGGAAACTGCGCGTCCGCCAGGCCCAGACCATCGTGCCGTTCGGAGTCGGGGCGATCGTGGAGACCCGAGGCGAGTCGTTCGTGGCCGCCGACATCTCCCACTGGCCGTCCTCCAGTCCCTGGGTCGACTCCCCCAGGCTCGCGGAACGGCTGAAGGTGACAGGTTTTCGGAGCCTTCCCCCGGCCGCCAATGACTTCTTCGACTCCCCCGACGGCGACGGGGCTCCCTGCGTCCGCTTCCCCTCCTGGCTCTTCTGCGCCTCCTGCCGCCGGATGAAGCGGTGGGCCACCGCTGACGAGCAACCGGGTTCCGCACCGTTGTGCCCGGCCTGCCCCACACCGCAGGTACTCGTACCGATGCGGTTCGTCCAGGTGTGCCCGGCCGGGCACATGGACGATGTCGACTGGTGGTGGTGGGCGCACAGCCGGTCCGGCACTGCCAGCTGCGAGCGCTCCCAGAACCGGCTGTCCTTCCTGGTGGACCGCTCGTCCATCGGTTTGGAGGCCCTGTCCATCGTCTGCCGCGCCTGTGAAACCACACGGGATCTGCTCCAACTCCTGGACCGCGGCCGCGCCCGCTGCACCGGACGCCACCCCTGGCAGGACCGCGGACAGGTGGGCACCTGCACGGAGCAGGCCCGTGTCGTCCAGCGCAACGCGGGCAACGTCTACTACCCGGTCACTATCTCGGCACTGGACATCCCCAGCTCCGGCGGCTCGGAGCCAGACGAAGTGGACCCCCGGACCGCCTCCCTCATCCGAGAGGATCCGCTGTGGCCGGGCCTGTGCCGTCTCCAGGACTCGGCGCGGGCGCAGGCGGTCACCGGGATGATCTGCGAAGCCAACGAAGGCGTCACCCCTGAGGATGTGGCGGCCCTGCTGCGTCTGGAGACGGGCACGGACACCCCCGCGCCGAAGCCCGCTCCGGCCGAGGACACCCCACCGGCCGCAGACCTGAGCTGGGAGGAATGGTCAGCGCTGAACACTTCCACCGCCGTAAGTCAGCGCAACTTCTCGGTGCGGCCCGTCAGCGCGGTTCCTCCAGAGGGAGACTCTGAGGCCGGACAGCTGCTCTGGAAACGCATAGAACGGGTCGTGGTCGCTGACCGGCTGCGCGAGGTGCGTTCCCTCCGCGGCTTCCACCGGGTGCAGCCCTCCCTCCAAGGCATGGTGGGGGCGGACGTGTCAGGGCGCCGCACCTGGCTTCCCGCGATAGAGGTCTTCGGCGAAGGGGTGTTCCTGTCCTTCAACGAGCAGGAGATCGCTCGCTGGGAGTCACACGCCGGGGTACGGGAGCGTGTACGCGATCTGGAACAGGACCTGGACGCCGCATTCCAGAGGGACCGGCTCCATGGAACGGTCGGGGACCGTTTGTTGCCCCGCCTGCCACTCCTGCACACGTTCTCCCACCTCCTCATCCGGCAGCTCTCCTTCGAGAGCGGTTACGGCATCTCCTCCCTGTGCGAGCGAGTGTACGCACGCCCCGGCCAGGACCGGCACCAGGCCGGGCTCCTGGTCTACACGGCCGCCGGTGACGCGGAGGGAACGCTGGGCGGACTCGCCCAGCAGGGCACCTCCGAGCGGTTGGCGGAGACCCTGCTCAGACTCCTGGAATCCGGAGCCTGGTGTTCGGCCGACCCCCTGTGCGCCGAACACGGGGCCCGAGGATTCGCCAACCTCAACCGGGCCGCCTGTCATGCCTGCGCGCTACTCCCCGAAACCAGCTGCGAAACGGGAAACGCCCTCCTGGACCGGATACTGATCACTGGCGGCCCGGGGGTTCCCGGGTTCTTCGAACCGGTCATCGAATCCGCCCGTGACCAGGCGGCGCGCATCGCCCGCGGTAAGGAGTTCCCATGAACGCCGCTGTCAACGGCTCCCTCCGGGTACTGCGGTATCTGGACCTGTCCGAGGAGCAACAGCGGGTACTGGACGCACTTCCCTTCGACGGCAACCACCTGGTGTGCGGCCCAGCGGGATCAGGCAAGAGCGTGCTCGCGGCGCACCGGGCGGTGATGCTCGCCCTCACCGGTACGCCCTCGACCCTGCTCTGCCGATCCAACCTGCTGCGCCAGCACGTAGAACCGGCAGCCACAGAGCTGAGGCCGCAGACCCGGGTGGCGACCGTCCACAGCTGGGTGGGGAGCTGGTACGCGCACGCAGTGGGCGGTCGTCCCCCCACAAGGACTCCCGGCGGGTTCGACATCGACTGGACGGCGTTGCTCACCGAAGCCGTGGGAGCCGCGGAACCCTCCACTCCCGAGGCACTGGTGATCGACGAGGGACAGGATCTTCCTGTGGAGTTCTACCGCTTGTGTCGACTGGCGGGAGCCCGGGTGACCGTGCTGGCCGACGAGCACCAGACCATCACAGAATCCAGGAGTACAACCGCCGAGATCAGGAACATCCTGGCCGCGGAGGAGGTCGGCCTGTCGGAGAACCACCGCACCACACGACCGATCGCTGAATTGGCCGAGCACTTCCGTCTGGGCGGGCCCCCGCCCGTCCTACCGCAGCGCGAGGGGCCGACCCCGCTTGTGGCCAGGTACCGGGCGTTCGCTGAACTCACGACCGAGCTGCGTGCGCATGTCCGTCACCACCCGGAGCGCAGTATCGGCGTGGTCGTCCGGTTCCGTGAACTCCAGATGCGGCTGTTGGAGGCCTTCGAACGGGCCGGTGTTCCCGTCCAGGCCTATGTCGGTAGCGGGCAGGGCCGGTACCGGAACATCGACGCCAGTCGGCCCGGTGTACACCTGGTCACTCGTGCCAGTGTCAAGGGGTTGGAGTTCGACACCGTTTTCGTCCCCGACTGCCATCGCGACACCGCTGACCCAAGCGACCCGGACCAGCGGATGATGTATTACGTCCTGTGCACCAGAGCCCGCCACGAGCTGCGGTTGGGGTTCGCGGGTGACCGCCCTCCCCCGCACCTGGACGGGATCCCCCTCGACCTGTACCAGCCGCAGCCCTGAGGGATCGGTTCGCGGAGTACCTGGATCGGCTGGAACTCGCTCATGAGCAGCTCTCACCGTGGCTCGCGGTCCTTCCCCGCCGCAGGTGTCCGCCCGAACGGTCCGGCAACTGAACGGCCAGGGCAGGGGTGGGTTCGGAGCCCGCCCCGGCAGGCCACTAACCCGGTCCCGTGCCGACGGCGACCGGACAGGGCAGCGGAGCCGTCGAGGGCGACCAGTTCACCGGCGCGCCGTCCGAGCGCCTAGGCGCAGTCGAACAGGTCGTCGTCCAGCGGCACGGAGGATCGCTGTCCATCACCGGGGCGACGATCCCCTGCGGGGACGACGACGCGCCACGAGGCACTGTTCCGTGCGCTACGCCTCGGGTCCCCTGCCCTTGGCTGCGTGTCCGGCTTCAACGCCTCTGGCACTGCCGGAAGCGCTCACCGGTCCTTGAAGTACCGGAACAGATGGTCCTCCCGCACCAGGGCCAGGGCCAGGGCCGCACCGGCCAGGCACCCCGGTACCGTGGCCAGGAGCCCCGGCCCGACCACCACCAGGACCTCACCGGGTTCGCCCGGGTGTCCCAGGTGGGAGGCGAGGACGAGCGCGCATCCGGCCAGCACCAGTCCTGCCGCTGACCACGCGCCGGTCTCCAGGAGGGTCGTCGCCAGCTGGGATCGGCGGGACTGCCCCACGTGCAGGGCGCTCGCGAACTCCAGCCGGCGCAGCCGGACCGCGACGAAGCCCAGAAGCAGCCCCGCAAGGACAGTCGAGGGGGCGGCGAAGCGCGTGATGCGGCCGTCGAATCCGGCGGCGCCGTCGAAGGTCTCGCCGAGGCTCGCGTTGAGCTGGCCGGTCGTGAGTGCCGTGTCCTCCGGGGAGTCGGCCGCCACGGCGAAGAGCAGGAGCTCCTGTGTACTCTCCGAGGTCGGCCATACCCGGGCCCAGCACTCGTCGAAGGGTTCGGTGTCCGCTGAGGGGACCAGGGCCGCGTAACCGGGGCGTACGTCCCGGCCGTCGTCGGGGTAGGGGAAGGTTCCCGCGATTGTGAGCGTCCCCTCCGCTGTGCTGAGGTTCTGGCCGGGGACGGCCTCCAGTGTCCGTGCGGTCTCCTCGGAGAGCCACACGCCCTCCGCCGTCACCGCGTCCACTCCGAGGACGTCCGCGAACCCCGGGGTCACCGTGTAGGCCGGGAGAGGGTTGTCGGGCATCGCGTCCAACCGGAGCGCGGGGTGTTCACGCAACGCGCCCGCGCCGCCCACCCCTTCCACACCGGCGAGTGCGTCGCAGGACGCGCCGGTCACACCCGATTCGGCGCTGAGTACCCGCACGGAGGCCCCCGAGGCCACGAACTCGGCGGCACGCTGTTCCAGTGCGACGATGTTGCGGGCGTCCGCTACCGCCAGCGCCCCGCACACGGCAGCCAGGCCCAGAGCGAACACCGCGGCGCGGCTGGTGCCGGTGGCGAGGTTGCGCCAGGCCTCGGACAGGATCGCGGACGGCCTCACCCGTAGTCTCCCAAGTCGACGATGCGGGTACACGCTCTTCGGGTGCCCGGGTCGTGGGTGGCCACGACCACGATGGCGCCTTGCGCGGCCACCCGGCCGAGTGTGGTGTTAACGCTCCGGGCGGTGCGCAGGTCGAGTTGCGCGGTGGGCTCGTCGACCAGGATCAGGTCCGGATCCGAGCACAGTGCGCGGGCCAGCATCAGCCGTTGGGCCTCACCGCCGGACAGCTCGCGGTAGGGGCGCGAGGCGAGCCCGCCCAGGTGGAAGTCGGTCATGGTGGCCAGGGCCCGTTCCTGCGCGCCCTCGCGGTCGTAGCCGCGGGCCAGGAGCGGCAGGACGACGTGGTCCAGCGCCGTGCGTCCCGGGACGCCATGCGGGTTCTGGAAGATCCAGCCCGTGCGTTCCACTCCCTCGAAGCGCACGGTGCCCTCCACGGGCGGGGTCCATCCGGCGAGGACGGACATCAGGGTGGACTTTCCGCATCCGGAGGGGCCGCACAGCCCGGTGACCTCCCCCGGCCGCAGGTCCAGGTCCAGGCCTGAGTAGAGCCAGGGCGTCCCGGGGAACCGGTGGGCGAGGCCTGTGGCGAGTACCCGGGCTCCACCGGTCACGATCGGGTGCCCTGACAGGTCCCCGCCTGCGCTCCCTTGAGGTCCACGCGGCCGGGCAGTGTCGTCGGGTCCCCGCCTCCGGCCGGGACGACCAGGGCCGAGCCGATGGTGGAGCCGACGATGTCGACCGCGTGGGTTCGTCCTTCGGACACCAGGCATCCGGTGCCTTCACTGCCTCCGGAGACCGCTCCGGGAGGGACTCTGAGGACCTCCACGGGTTCGGCGAGGGCGAGGCTGCCCATGGCCCGGGTGCCTTCTCCGTCACGGGCGGCGCGGGCCTCCGCGGTGTCGGACAGCTCCCGGAGGAAGTCCGGGTCGTCGCCGCGTCCGTCCGCGTCGAACGGGCCGGTGACCCCGCCGACCGTCAGCACGCGTGCGCCGTCCACGCGCGCGGTGGGCGGGGAGGTGACGGTCACCTCCGCCAAGGTGCCGGGGACCGTCGCGAAGGAGGATCCCGGGCCCACTGTCGTGCCGATCGGCGCGTGGCACTCCCCCACGGCGACCTCCGCGGCGGGTATCCACAAGGTGCCCGCCAACGGCATCCGGCCGTCCGGGCGGGGCAGCCCGCCGTCCCGTTGGAAGGCGCGCACGGCGGTGGCGGTTCCTTCGCCGTAGGTTCCGTCCTCGGCCGTGTCGTGGCCGAGCCGGGCGAGCTCGCTCTGTAGCGCGGCCACGTCCGGACCGCGAGCGCCCGGTGCCAGGTCGCGGTAGGGGGGAGCCGAGGTCGCCAGGGCCAGGACCGGTTCGCCGTCGATTTCGGCGACGGCCTCACCGGAGGCCAGTGAGGCTCCTGCGGAGCATTCGGTGGACGTGACCCTGCCGCCGCGGCCCAGCTCCAGGTCGAGGTCGGGGCCTGTCACCAGGTCCACCTCCACGCTGCGCTCGTCGGAAAAGCGTTCCACGGACGAGGGAGCGGAGTCCGCGCTCTGCCCGGGTGAGAGGTTGGCGGGCGGTTCCGCGGGGCGAAGCAGGAAGCCCGTGGTGCCTGCGGCAGCAACCAGCACCAGGACCGTCAACGAAGCGCCTCCGCTCAGGTGGAACCGCATTCTTCCCCTTCTCACTTGTGCGCGGAGATCGCGAAGCCGGAACTGTAGAAGCAGTCGTCCACGGCCTCGTCCGCGAGGTCGAAGGGGGCGCTGCGCATGCCGTCCTCCATGTCGCGGTCGAAGTCGGACGTGGAGTAGTCGGCCTGCGCGTACCCCTGCTCGTAGAGGCACTGGATGACCGCGGCCCTGGGGTCCGCCAGCAGGTGCGGGTTGCCGACCTGCAGGGCGTACATCGACTCGATCCGCATGATGGTCCCGTCGGCGCACTCGGCGTTGGCGTCCATGGCCGCGGCCGTGGAGTCCTCACTGTCACCGGCTCCGGTCTCCACGAGCCGGTAGAGACCGCTGGGCATCTTTCGGTACGTCTCCTGGAGGCCGGCGGCCTCGGCGCATTCCTGGTACCGGTCGAAGGCCTCTTCGTAGTCCTGTCGGGTCAGGCCACCGTTGGCTATGGCGCGGTCGAGGGTTTCGCGCTCGAAGTCGGTGGTGGAACGTTCCCTTGCCTCCTCGAGGAGTTCGGTGCGGGTCTCGTCCATGGTTCCGGCCGCCCGTGCGGCCTCGGTCAGCCCTTCCTGCGGCTCCGTTGCTCCGCAGCCGACCAACACGAAAACCGTGAGTAGGGCGCTGGCTCCGGCTTTCCTGCGCATGGGGTTTCCTTCCGGGGGCCGCGGCTGCCTGAGGGCGGTTCCCCGGGGCAGCCGCGGCGGAGGGGTCAGCGGAACGAGTAGTCCGCGTAGCGGGGGGTCGCTCCGCGGCTGCTGGAGGCGTAGGCGACGGTGCTCGTCCGATGCCAACCGGTGGATTCGGAAGCGCTCCCATGATAGGCCCAGGAACGGCCTTCAGCTGCGCAACCGCCGGTGGACGTACTGGCTCTGGCATAAGAGACGGTGACGTCCCGGGTACCGCGGACGCACGCCTGGGCGGGGTCCGCCGCGGCCAGGTCCACGAGGCCGAAGGAGGCCGCTGCGGTCAGGGCGAACAGCCCGGCCAGGACCGGCCGACGCGACTTTCTCCGTAAGGAGACTTCTTGCGATCCGGTCATTGTCATCACTCTTCCGCTGGGGGGGGTGATTCGGAACCGTTTCTACACGGCTGAGGATCTCGGAGTCAACTCGTTGAAGCAACACCACAACCCGGCCCAGGACTTCCCGGAAGCGCGGCTGCACCCTCCAACTGAAAGCCCGCATGCATACGAATAAAGCCGCAGGTCTTCGTCATGATCGAACGCATTTTTCAACAGCATGAGCACTGCGGCACCTCAGGGCACGACCGAAAAACCCAGCTGGTCAACAGCGTTTTCCGAGGCCGCACAGGAGACCCGGACCTGCCACCATCGGATTTTGACGAACGGGCTGATCATCGAAAAAGGGAAGCCACCGGTTCGACCTGGGGACATAGGAGTTCACCACCCCCAGGTGAGCACGCAGGCCACCGAGCCGGAGGACGGGAACCCCTACTGGCGCGAAGGAAACTGCCCAGCGACCCTCCGTCGACAGAGGCACTTGGAGACCCAGCGGTTGACTCCGCAGCACAGCTCCATTCCATTCACCCGGAGGATGACGCGCCCCGATCGACGAGTCAAGCCAAAGCCCCCGACTCTCTCCTCCTGCGCGAGTGGTCACGATCTTCTCGTATTCATCGAGGGCAAGAATCCGTCGTTCTCACATGAACAACCCCTGATGGACTTGACCTGCGTTTTTGATACGACGCCATGACACCACCCCTCCTCTGCACCGAAACCACCCCGAACACTGGTACACCCATAGCGATACAGAAAAACGATAAGCACAACCGCGCTTATCTGACGGGGGACCTTGGCCTCATCGAAAATGTCCTTCGACTGGAGAAGATCGAATACCGAGGCGACGGGTGTACCCGTGTCGCCGGAGCAGGCCGGGCAGGGTGCTGGGGAAGACAGGAGAACGGGGACAGAACGCACGGGGAAGGTCCACAGTCGCCGGCGCCCCTGGGTACTGGCCGGAGCGGTGCGGCCGGTGATCCCCGCCCCAGCTGAGCCCTTTACCGCAACTGACGTCGCTATTTCAACCCCCAGGCACACCACAGGTTCGTGTGGTTTACCCCACTGTCCACCATTTCCCCTGGTGTCCCCTCGGCGCGAGGATAACCGGTGTGTTCGACCGCCTGACCGGCGGCGACGATCCCACCGACACGGCACACCCCCATGCCGCCGGACGACCGCACCGGGACTCTCAGACAGAGCCGTCCCCCGCCCAGAGCCCGGCAGGCGCTGCCCCGACCCCCGAGGAGTCCCATGGCCCTGGGAATCATAGGCATCATCACGTCCTTGCTCCTGCTCATCACCCTCGCCTACCGCGGTGTCCCCGTCATCCTCGCCGCTCCCCTGGCCTCGGTGGTCGCGGTGGTCTTCTCCGGGGCCCCGATCCTGGCCTCCTACACCGAGATCTTCATGCCGGCGATGGCCGCCTTCGTCGGCAGCTGGTTCCCGGTGTTCCTGTTCGGTGCGATCTTCGGCGTCCTGATGACCGTCACCGGCTACGCGGAGAGCATCGCCCGCACGGTGACGAAGCTGGTGGGCTCGCGGAGCGCGATCGCGGCGACGATCGTCACCTCGGCCCTGATGACCTACGGAGGCATCAGCCTCTTCGTCGTGGCCTTCGTGATGTATCCGCTGGCCCGCGAGCTGTTCCGGGTCGCCGACATCCCCCGCCGGCTTATCCCCGCGACCATCGCGCTGGGCATCTTCACCTTCACGATGACCGCGCTGCCCGGCAGCCCGCAGGTGCAGAACATCATCCCGGGACAGTTCTTCGGCACCGGTTCGTTCGCCGCCCCGGGCATCGGACTGCTGGGCGGCGCCCTCATCTTCGGCCTCGGCCTGCTGTGGCTCGAGTACCGGCGCACCGCGCTGATCCGCAAGGGTGAGAGCTTCGACAGCGCCGAGAGCGCGCGCTCGGCCAACGGGTCCACCGATGCCGGTACCGGGGACCAGCAGGTCAACACGCTCGAACCGGCGAACCGCCTCGTCCCCTTCCTACCGCTGCTCACGGTCTTCGCCGTGAACTTCGCGTGCACCCTGCTCATCTTCCCGGCCCTCGACTGGTCCTACCTCGCGGAGGAGAAGTTCGGCGGGGTCGCCTTCGAGCAGCGCATGGGTCTGTGGGCCGTGCTGTTGGGGATCATCGCGGCGATCCTCGTCCTGGTCGCCCTCAACTTCCGTAACTTCGCCACGTTGTGGGCCGGGTCCGTCGACGGCGCCAAGCGGTCCATGTTCCCGATCTTCAGCACCGCCTCCGAGGTGGGCTACGGCGCGGTCGTCGCCTCGGTCGCCGCCTTCGCCGTCGTGCGCGACTCGGTGTTCGGCCTCGGCCTCGGCGCTCTGTGGACCTCGGTCTTCTCCGTGTCCATCACCGCAGGTCTCACCGGCTCCTCCTCGGGCGGTATGACGATCGCGCTCAACGCCCTCGGCGAGGACCTGCGGGCCATGGCCGAGCAGGAGGGTGTCGCCACGGAGGCGATGCACCGGCTCACTGCCATGGCCGCGGGCGGGCTCGACACGCTGCCGCACTCCGGTGCCGTGGTCACCCTGCTCATCGTCTGCGGGCTCACCCACCGGCAGTCCTACAAGGACCTCGGTGTCGTGACCCTGGCCATCCCGGTCCTCGTGGTCATCGCACTCGTGAGCCTGGTCTCCGTCGTCGGGTCGTTCTGAGCGGCGTGCGGCTGTGGAACCGGCACTGGCACCCGCCGGTGTCCGGGGCGGTGCGGACCTGGTCCGTACCGCCCCTTTCCCGTGCTCACAGCTTCGGTGCGGGCCGCCTCAGCAGGCCGCCCCTCCTCGCGGGTACCCGGTAGGGCTCAGCGCGCGTTCGCAGACCCGCAGCACTTCTTGTACTTGCGGCCCGACGCGCACCAGCACCGCTGGTTGCGTTCGGGCGGCCAGGGGCACAGCCGCGGGTCGTCGGGCGCGAGGGTGTGGCTCCGCTCAGCGCGGAGTTCGCGGTCCGAGGGGTCCCCGCCCCTCTCGCGTGCGAACTCCCGCATCTCCTCGACCGAGAACAGCACCGTGTACCAGTCCAGGTCCGGGTCCTCACGCGAGGACTCGCGCATCACCCGCTCCCCCGCCCGGAAGTACGCGTCCGCGCCCTCGGCCGCCGACTCCCCGTCCAGCAGTCCGCTCTCCACCGCCAAGGCGAAGTCCTCCCTGGAGCAGAGGACCTGACGCCCCTGCTGGCGTGCGGGCTGAACCGGGTGAGGTCCCAGCCCGGCCGTCCGCCTCGGCGCTCCCCTGCTGGAGTAGGGACTTCAGCTTCTCCGAAGCCGCGTACTGGCGGTCATCGATCTCCGGTGCGTGGGCCATCAGCGCGTCGAGAACCCGCACCGCCCGTTCCGGGTGTTCGACGGCCCCGGACGTGCTGGCCTCTTCCAGGAGGATCTCACCCGCCGATTCCGGGTACCGGCCCAGTTCTTCGAGGACGTGCTCCGGCAGCCCGATCGGTGTCACAGCGGCCACCAGGCCCCACCTGTCGGGTCCACCTGGTGGTCGGGGGACAGAGTGTTGTGCGCCATGCCGAAACGGTAGCCAAGGTTCGCCCGTACTCGGGCACGAATCGGCTTACCAGCCCGGTCGTCCGGGAGTTCTTCGGCGGATGCTCGCGTGCCCTTCCCGATCGGACCTTCCCGCGTCCGCCGTCCGGTTCCGGACAGATGCTTGGCGGCGTGATACCCGAAGCTGGTTGAGCCTTGCGCCGCCGTGTGGCCAGACTTGAAGGATCCGGACCCGGTCAGGGGGCGTCATGCGCGGGGTTGTGGTGGGGGCAGCGGCAGCGGCACTCGTGGCGTGCGGCTGCGGGGTGGTGGAGGTCGGGCCCGGCTCCGCCTCTGAGAGGCCCGAAGAAACCGCGCAGGACGACGAAGGGCCGGGGGCAGCCCGACGAGGGGCCGGTGGAGTTCACGGTCAAGCTGACCGCGATGGATCCCTTCGTGCTGGCCTGGGAGTGCGACCGCAGGTACCTCTGAGTCCAAGGCCCCCGCTGGAAGCTGACGGACGGTTCGGACCGGACCCTGGACGCCGGAGAGGTCGACGCCTCACAGCTCTGCCGACCTGGGCTACCCGGCAACCGTCCTGCCTGCTCGCTCTTGTGAAGCGCCCCGGTGCGGCGCCGGCCGCTCCGCCGGTGACATGCCATTGATGGCGCGATACCCCCTTTTGGGCAGTGCCGGGCACCAGACTGTACTCCGTTGACCTGGCCCGTTCGCGGAGGGTGCCGGTGTGTACGCACCCCGTCCGAACGGGTATTGCGAGCCGACACGGCGCGACCGTGAACGGGGCCGGGAACGGCAACGGGATCGAAGTCAGCGTCGGCGGGGGCCGCCCTCGCCTGCCGGGACGACCGGCCGCCGCGTCCGGCCCCGCGCGCCGCGGGCCCCATCGGCGAAAGGACCGGAGGTAAAGGATGAGCGACATCGGCCGACCCTGGGAGACCGACATGCTGCGCGCGGTGTTCGACAGCGTGGGCGCGGGGATGCTCGTGCTCGACTCCTCGGGCCTCATCACCGCCTCCAACCCCTACGCGCGGCAGATCGTCGACCGCCCCGGTGAGCAGTTGCTGGGTGCGGACATGCACGACCTGCTGCACCGCGACGAGGACGGGAACGAGATCGCGCGCCGGGAGTGCCCCATCATGGGCGTGCTCGACAGCGGTGAGCACTCCGAGGGGAGCGAGGAGTTCTACCTCCGGGGGGACGGCACGCTCGTACCCATCATCTGGGCGGCCTCCCCGCTCCAGCACGGGGGCGCCTTCGAGGGCGCCGTCGTGGTCTTCCACGACTTCAAGAAGCACCGGGACGCCAACGAGCAGACCGCCGCGCACCTGGCGGCCCTGGAGGAGCTCACCACCCGGCTGAGCATGGTGGCGGAGGTCTCCACGCTGCTCATCTCCTCCCTGCACATCGGTGAGACGCTGGACGGGCTGGTCCGGCTGCTGGTGCCGGAACTCGGCGACTGGGCGGTGGTCGACCTGCTCCCCGAGGACGGGACGGAGGGGGACCTGAAGCGTGTCGCCGTGCACTCCCGCGGTGACCGCGGCGGCGCGGAGTCGTTGAAGGGTCCGCTGCCGCCGCTGCCGCATGCCTCTCGTGCGGCGCTGGCCCGTGCCCTGTACAACAACGAACCCGTGCTGCTCGACGCGAGCGCCCAGGACGGCGAGCCGGACGAACCGATCGCCCGCGCACACCGGCAACTGTTCGAGCACTTGGGGGAGGGCTCCGCGATGGTGGTGCCGCTGTACACGCGCCGACAGGTGTTCGGCGCGCTGACGGTGGCCCGCCGCGGGCAGCAGACCTCCTACACCGACGCCGAGATCATGGTGCTGACCGACATCGCACGGCGCGCCGGTCTGGTGATCGAGAGCACCCGGCTCTTCGAGCAGCGCCTCGACATGGCCGAGACCCTGCAGCGCCAGCTCCTGACCCCGCTGCCGCAGGTCGACCACCTGTGGTTCGCGGCCCGCTACCAGCCCGCGCAGCAGGCCTCCGAGGTCGGCGGGGACTGGTACGACGCCTTCCTCCTCGCTGACGGCGTCACGACCATGGTCATCGGGGACGTGGTGGGCCACGACCTCCAGGCCGCCGCGCACATGGCCGAGGTCCGCAACATGCTGCGGGCACTGGCCTGGGACCGCCAGGAGCCCCCGAGCGAGATCATGCGGCGGTTGGACGGGGTGATGACCCACACCAGCGACGCTCCGATGGCGACCGTCGTCTTCGCCCGCATCGAGGGCCCCGACGGCGGTCCCTGGCACCTGCACTGGGTCAACGCCGGGCATCCTCCGCCGCTGCTCGTCACGGCCGGCGGCGAGGCCCGCTACCTGGAGGACGGGCACGGCCCCCTGCTCGGTATGAACTCCGCCCTGCACCTGGGCCTGGAGTGGCCCGACGCCCGGGAGGAGCTGCCCGAGCGGTCCACCCTGCTGTTCTACACCGACGGTCTGGTCGAGAGCCGTGACCGGCACCTGGACACGGGGTTGGAGGAGCTGCGCCGCCACGCCGCTGACCTGGTCGAACACGAGTTGGAGGACTTCCTGGACGGGCTCCTGGCCCGTATCGACCCCAAGGGGGACGACGTCGCCCTGCTCGCCCTGCGCATCCCGCCGGCGGGCGCGGGCGCGGACGAGGACCCGGCGGCGCCCCAGCGCGCGCACAGCCCCGCCGTGCCCGAGCGCGGCGCTCCCGGTTCCCGGGTGGAGGGCTCTCCGGTGCGGGACACCTCCGACCCGGTGTAGCGCCCCGGCGGGGCGGCTCCGTCGATCTCTTCAGCCCCTGACGCGTGTGCGGGGGCGGAACCGGCCGCGAGCACAGGGGCGTTCCCGGTTCAATGGACCCATGCCCTCCTACACGCGTGAAGACCTCGTCCACATGGCCGGTGCGAAGTCCTACCACCGGGGCGTCGACTACGTCTCCCAGGTGAGCGGGGTGACCTTCGACGGCAGGACGGTGCGCGGCACCGTCGCCGGTACGCACACCTACTTGGTGGAGCTGACCCCCACTCGCCGGGGGATGGAGTGGGACTGCGACTGCCCGTGGGCCGAGGAGGGCAACTTCTGCAAGCACTGCGTGGCCCTGGGATTGGTGTACCTGTACGACTCCGAGCACGCGGTCGAAGTACCGACGGCCCCGGGCCTGCGCTGCTACCTGAGCTCGCTCGGTACCGATGAGCTCGTGGACCTGGTCCTGGCGGCGGCCGACGACGATCCCGGGTTCCGGCGGCGGCTGGAGACGAGCGCGGAACTGGCGGGCGGACTCCCCGGGGGTGCCGGAGCGCGCGCCCGGGTGGAGCGGGCCCTGCGCATCGACGGCTTCGTGGAGTACCGGCAGGCGCGGGAGTACGCGGGGACGGTCCACCGGGTGGTCGGGGAGCTGGAAGGCCTCCTGGAACGGGGGGAGGCGGCTGCGGCCGAGGAGCTGGCGCGGCACGCGATCACGGCCCTGAGCGGGCAGGCGGGCATGGTCGACGACTCGGCCGGACACGTGGGCGGAGCGGCGGCCGAGCTGGTGGAGGTGCACGTGGAGGCCTGCGCGGCCGCGCGGCCGGACGCCTCGGAACTGACGGGATGGCTGCTCGGACTACAGGTGAAGGGGTCGGGTCTTCCGGAGCTGCTGTTGGATCACTACGCGGAGGCTCTGGGCGAGGCGGGCCTGGAGGCCTACGGTGAGCGACTCTTCGCGGACGGTTTCTCCGCGAGCGAGTGGACGATGCGCTTCCTGAGGTCGGAGTACGCCCGGCTCACCGGCGACACCGACCTCCTAGTGCGGGTGTACGGCCAGGGTGAGCGCGTGTACTACGCGGGGATCGTCGAGGCCCTGCAGGGGGCGGGTCGGGCCGAGGAGGCCCTTGAGTGGGCCTTCAAGGGGCTGCGCGAACCGGGGAGGCCGGATCAGCGGCTCCTCGACCACCTCACACGCGCCCTGAGGGAGCAGGGCCGCGCGGAGGAGCTCCAGGCGGTGCGCTGGGAGGCCTTCGAGCGTTCCCCCGGGCTCACCGCCTACCGGGCCCTGCGCGAGGACACCCCGCAGAGCGGTTGGCCCGCGGTGCGGGAGCAGGCCCTGACGCTGCTGCGCCGCGCCGCGGCTCGGCGGCCCGGCCCCCACTTCCCCTGCCCGCTGGTGGAGGTGCTGCTGGACGAGGGCGACGGGGAGCAGGTGTGGGCGGCGGCCGCCGAGCACGGTTGCGACGCGGGCCAATGGCTGCGGGTGGCCGCCCTGCGGGAGGAGACACACCCCGAGGACGCGATCGGGGTGTACGCGCCGATGGTGCAGACGAAGCTCCGGCCGGCCAGTACCGGCCTGTACCCGAAGGCCGCCGAACTGGCCCGGCGGGTGTACGACCTGTACGGACGTTCGGGCCGAGAAGACCAGGCCCGGTCGTTCCTGGTGGAGTTGCGGACCGAACACCGGCGCAAGCGGCGTTTCCTGGCCGAACTCGACCGGGTGGGGCTGGGCGGGTGAGCTCCGGCGGTCACGGTTTCCCTCACAGGTGCCACTCACGGGTGCCCCTCCTCGGCCGAAGCGCTGCGAGACGGCCTGCAAAGCGGTAGGAGTGGTACCCGTACAAGAACGGGTAACGAGGAACAGTGATGACCCAGAAGTCTCCCGAGAACCGGGTGTACCGGTTGAGGATCGTGTTGGAGGGGACCGAGCCGCCGGTGTGGCGGCTGGTGGAGGTGCCCGCCGATCTCAGGCTGAGCCACCTGCACCTGGTCATCCAGGTCGTGATGGACTGGGAGCATGCGCACCCGCACGCCTTCGAGTTCGGTAAGCGGCGCTACAGCGAGGCAGACGGGTCCGGCACCGGTGACCTGGACGAGTTCGAGGCCAGCATCGGTGAGGTGCTGAGCCGCGAGGGGTCCAGGGGTGTCTACACCTATGACTTCGGGGACGACTGGCGGCACCTGATCGTGGTGGAGGCGACCGGGGAGGCCGAACCCGACACGTTCTATCCGCGGGTGCTGGACGGTCACGGCGGCGGGCCGCCGGAGGACTGCGGCGGCGTGTACGCGTTCGAGCAGCTGCGCCGTTTGCGCGACCACCCCGAGGAGCTCGGGCGCGGCGACCACAGTGTCGCCGAAGAACAGCTCATGTGGGTGGAATCGCTCGAACCCGACGAGCTGGACCTGGAGCTGATCCAGGACGGGCTGCGGGAGATGTTCGGCGGAACGGCTCCGGGCGAGGAGGACGAGGAACCGTCCCCGGCCCGGCCGGTGGCCCTGCCGCCGGAGGAGGAGCTGGCCGCCGCGGCCCTGCAGACCTCTCCCCTGCGCGAACTGCTGGCGCTGGCCCGGTGGGTCTCGCCCGACAACAAGCTGACCGGGACCGGGGTGCCCCGGCCCGACGACGTCCGTGCGGCGGTCGGGGAGCTCGACCTGTGGCCGCACGCCTCCGAGGCGGAGGCCGAGGAGCGTGCTGAGCGGGTGCGGAAGTTGCGTTCCGCCAGGGGTCTACCGGAGTTCCTGGACCTTTGGGACAGTGCCGTGGATCTGGGGCTGGTCGAGGTCAGGTCCGGAAGGGCGTACACCTGCGCCGAGCTCCTGGGGTCGGGGCCGGACCCGGGCAGGGTTCTGGAGTGGTGGACGGAACTGTTCGAACCCACCGTCGAAGGGTCCTTCGGGGTCGGCGGGAGTAGTTCGGGCGGGGCCGACCACCTCTTCAGCGACCTCGAACTGATCTACCTGGCCCTGCGTATGCTCTATGAGGCCCCCGACGAGTTCGAGGCCGACCTGGCCGAACTGGTGCGCACGATGGCGGCAGCTGTCGAAGGGGACTTCGGGGAGCTCGACGTCGCCGGGGCCCCTGCCGCTGCTGAGGATTTCGGGGACACCGGAGCCGCGGCGGACCACGCCGCCGAATACGACAGTGTCCTGGGCGAGTTCACCCTTCCGCCGCTGTACCGGATGATGCACGAGGCCGCGGAGGCCGGCGCTGTGCGGTTGGTCGACGCCACCTCCGCCGAGGTTCGCGAGGCGGTGCTGGAACAGAACCCGTTCGGACTGAGCGGCCAAAGCGACCAGCCGGGCCCGGCCATCGACTGCTTGGCCGTGCTCACCCCGTTGGGCCGCTATGGGGTACGCCAGATCCTGCTCCGTTCCGCTGTCCCCGCTCCGCTCACCGAGGAGGTGGCCGCTGCAGACGCCGCCGAACTCCTCGACCTGCTGAGCACGACTCCTCCGGAACTGCACTCGACCGTGACCGTCCCCTGGCTGGCCGCGCGCACACCGCAGGAGGCGGTGCGGGAGATCGCCGAAGCCGCCGCGGACCCCACCGAATTCGGGCCCCTGCGCCGCGTCCTCGGTTCCGGTGTTCTGGGCTCGGCCGGGGAGGAGGTCGTACCGGAGCTGCGCGCCCTACTGGGTTCGGACCGGCGCACGGTGACCGCTCTGGCCGCCGGTGCGCTGCTTTCGCGTCCGGAACTCCCGGAGGAGGAGGCCGAGGCGCTCAACGACGAGTACGGCCTCTGGCTGGCGGTCGACCGGATGTCGGGACCGCTGGAGCTGGGTGAGGAGGGCTTCGTCGACCTGCTCGGGCTGGCCACCGAGGAGGGGTCGGGGGCGATCGGGCAGTTGCTGGCCGATCGCGCCGATCAGCTGTGGAAGGTCGACCACCCGGCGACCACCGAGGTCCTGGAGGCGCTGGGTCGGCTGCACCCCGACAAGAAGGCGGCGAAGACGGCCCGGCGTGCCGCGCACAAGGCCCGTAGCCAGGGGTGATGACGGGGTTCAGGGGGTTTCCCCGCCCCGGTGAGGTCAGGTGTGCTCCGTGCCGCCGGGACCGCGCCTGAGCCGTTCGTACATCGGGGCCAGGCCGGAGGCGACGGCCGGTGTGGCGCCCTCCCAGCGGGAGAGCGGGTCGAAGGGGCGGGGGCGGGCGAGCGGTGTGAGGTCGCCCGCCCGTCCAGAAGTCGGCGGTGCTCTCGGACAGCGGTGTGACCTCGACGGCCAGTTCGCCTGCGGGGCCGCTGGGCACCGTCGCTTCCAGGGCGTCGAGGACCTCCTCCTCGGTCCGGCCCAGCCAGGCGAACAGCAGGAGGGGGTGCTCGTCGAGCAGGGACGCCCAGGCGAACATGACGGCGGGGCCGGCGGTCGCCTGGCTGTGTCGGGCGCGGCGGAGCAGGACCAGAGCGCCCGGTCCGGCCAGGTCGAGGGTGGGCACCAGCCAGGGACGGACGGTCACCTGGTCGGTCGGGTACCGCGGTGCATCGGCCATGGCGGGGAAGTACGGCGGCGGAACCGGGTGGCGGGGTACTCCGGGAAGGTTCAGGACCTCCTGGTCCGGCTCGGCGGACCCCGGGCCGGGCAGGCCCAACGCCTCGGCCAGGCCTTCCGGTCCCAGTGCGTAGGGGTGGGGGCGGATCCGTTTCCGGGAAGGGGTCGAGGCGGGCAGATCGGAGTCGATCGCCCAGAGCCGGAGACGGTCCGATTCCCAATACGCTTCGATGAAACGCACACGCTCATTGTCCAGGCCGGGCACGGTACAGGTGACGCTTTCGGCTGATTCGGCGGACGGCCTTCCCCACGCCCTGGGTAGTTTGGGGCCCAGGGTCCGACGACGCATGGGAGGCACCGGGGTGCAGGGTTTCGAGCGGCTTCCGGCGCGGGTCTTCGACTTCACCTCCGGCAGCAGGCGCGACCTGTACTTCGCGATCCTGCACGTGTTCAACGACGCCAACGAGCGGTTGGAGACGGCGTTGTTGCTGGAGCAGGTCCACGGCCGACTGCCGGGGACCGGGTACAC
This sequence comes from Nocardiopsis metallicus, assembly GCF_014201115.1. Lineage (GTDB taxonomy): Bacteria > Actinomycetota > Actinomycetes > Streptosporangiales > Streptosporangiaceae > Nocardiopsis > Nocardiopsis metallicus. The sequence continues at coordinate 824,601 of NZ_JACHDO010000001.1, read as the reverse complement.
CGATCCGGTGGACGAGGACGAGGTGGAGGCGGCACTGCGCCACCTGGAATCCCTCGACCTGCTGGAGTCCTCCCAGAGCTACACGGCGTCCTACGCCACCGCCGCCGAGTTCGAGCGCAAGAACGTGCAGTACACGCTGACCGCGCGGGGAGAGGCCGAGTTCGCCGGGGTCCGCGTCGTCCTGGAGCGCCTGAAGGAGAAGGGCGCGCTGCAGACCGCCGTGTTGGACGCCGTCGGCGACCGGTTGGCCGCTCTCGACACGCTGATGAGTGCTGACGACCCGGCTCAGGACAGCCGGGTCTTCACCACCCTCCAGGAGTTGGAGGGGCATCTGGACTCGCTGCGCGACAACACCAAGCGCTTCAACAACGAACTCCAGCGGCTGCTGCGCGCCGACGGCGCCGACCTGGACACCTTCCACGAGGTCAAGAAGGCCACCGTGGGGTACTTGGACGCGTTCGTCGACAACCTGGAGGAACGCGCCCGTACCATCGCCGACGCGTTGGCCAGGGTGGAGGAGCACGGCACGGCCCGCCTGTTGGAGCGTGCCCTGAACGGGGCCAACCTGCCGCCGAGCGCGGACGAACGGGTCCGTGCGGACTGGTTGGACGGTCGGCGCGCGAAGTGGTCGGGGCTGCGGCTGTGGTTCGCGCCCGCGGAGGACGGCCAGGAGGGTGTGCGGCGGTTGCACGAGGTGGCGCGCCGGGCGATCGGCGCTCTGCTGGAGACGTTGGAGCGCATCACCGAATCGAGGCGCCGCGCCTCCAGCACCGCCGAGGACCTGCGGACGGCCGCCCGGTGGTTCGCGGGGGCCGCCTCGGAGGAGGAGCTGCCCCTGCTGTGGTCAGCGCTGACCGGCCTCTCCCCTGCTCGGCACGCGGTGCTGGGGCACGAGGACGGCGAGCTGATCGAGCCGGGCACGGCGTGGGCCGACGCGGACCCGGTACCCGTCTCCCCGAACCTGCGTTCGTCGGGGCGGTCGGGTCGGGTCGCCCGCACGGCCCGGGTGCGCGACGTGCGTGCGACGGAGCGGCGCCGCCGGGAACGGGCCCTGGCCCAGCGGGCGCAGACGGAGCGGGCCCGACAGCTGTTGGCCACGGACGGCCCGATGCGGCTGTCCTCGTTCGGGATGTTGGAACACGACCTGTTCGAGCACCTGCTGTCCCTGCTCGGCCAGGCCCTGGCCGAACCGGTCGCGAGTGACGGTACGCGTCGCGCCCTGACCTTCGACGGGAGGATGGAGATCGTCCTGTACCCGCCGCCGGACGGCCGGGTGGCGACGCTGCGGACACCGCGCGGGGAGTTCACCGGACCCGACCACGTGGTGTCGATCAGTGTGCCGGGCCCGGCCCGCGCCGGGGACGCTCCCCCGCCCCGCGGATCCTTTGGTGTCGCAGAAGGAGGTGCGGCGTGAGCACCCTGCCCCGGGCCCGCACGGCCAACCGCAGGGTGACCGAGACCAGGGACGACATGGCCCAGGGCATCCGGTCGATGCTCGCTTCCCCGCTGCTGACCCGGGACGCCGACGAGGAGGCGTTCACCCTGGTGCGGCGCAAGCGCACGGAGCTGACCAGGTGGTTCGACTTCTTCTGCGGTTGGACGCTCACCGTGGAACCCCGGCACGGGTACGCGCGGTTGGCCAAGGTGCGAGCGGGCGGCTCCTACCTGGCCTCGCCGCGTCCGGCGCTGCGGGTGCGCGGGACGAGGTCGGCCTTCGACCGGCGGCGCTACACGCTCTTCTGTCTGGCCGCGGCGGAGCTGACCGTGCTGAACCGGACGACGGTCGGGCTGCTCGCCCAGCGGGTGGCGCACACGTGCGCGGCGGAGGAGGGCATCGCCGACTTCGACTCCTCGTCCCGGGCGGAACGGTCGGCGCTGGTGGACGCGTTGCTGCTGTTGGAGAGCTACGGGGCCATTACCGCGGTGGACGGCGCCACGGAGTCCTACCTGGCGGGAGCGGACGCCCTGGTCCTCTACCGATCCGACAGCGCGCGGCTGGCCCGGCTGCTCAGCGCACCGGTTCCGCCGTCCCGCCTGGGCGGGGCGCATGCGGACCTGGCCGCCCTCCTGGTCGAGGAGAGGTACGGTGTCACGGCCGAGTCGGGCATCCCCGGTGAGACGGATACGTCCGGTGAGGCCGGGGCTTCCGGGGAAGAGGGGGCGCCCGAACACGCGGGGCCCACCCGCAACCAGCGCACCCTGTGGGCCCGACACTCGCTGATGCGCCGCCTGTTGGACGACCCGGTGGTCTACACGGCGGACCTGAGCACGGCCGAGGCGGAGTACGCGTCGAGCCTGACCGGCCGCAAGATGATCCGGCGTGCCGCCGAGGAAGCGGGTTTCCGTCTGGAGGAGCGGGCCGAGGGCTATCTGCTGGTCGACGCCGACGGGCGGGCCACCGACGACCGGTTCCCCGGTGAGGGGCACGTGAAGCAGACCTCCCTGCTGTTGCTCGACGTGCTCCTGGCCGCCCCCGGTTCGGTGTCCCTGGCCGCGCTGAGCGACGAGGTGGAAGGGCTTTTGGAGCGCAGGCCTTCGTGGGCCAAGTCCTTCCGGGGCGAGGGCGGTGCGGCCCGGCTCGCCCGGGGAGCCCTGGAGGTGCTGGTCGGTCACGGCCTGGTCCGGGCCGATCCCGGCGGGCCCGCCGGGTCCTGCGGCCCGCCCGGCACGGTGGGCTACCGTGCCCTGCCCGCCGCCCACCGCTACGCCGTCGACCGTTCCGACTTCGGAGAGGAAGCATGACCGACACCGGCACGGAGGACCTGATGGAGCGCTCGGGGGAACGCTGGAGGCCCAGCCGTGCGGGCATCCTCAACGTCTGGCGCTACTACCGCGAGGTCCTGACCTTCCACCAGGGACGGCTGTTGCTGCGCGGACGCAACGGAACCGGCAAGTCCAAGGCCCTGGAACTACTGCTGCCCTTCCTGCTGGACGCGAGCCTGCGCCCCAACCGTTTGTCGACGTTCGGCGGCAACGAACGCGTCATGCACTGGAACATGATCGGGCACGGCTACCCGGGCGCCACCCGGGTGGGGTACGTGTGGTTGGAGTTCGAGCGGCCAGGACCCTCCGGGAGCGAGTTCCTCACCCTGGGGGCACGGCTCCAGGCCACCAGGGACGTCTCCTCGGTCAAGGCCACCTACTTCACCGCGGCCGCGCGCGTCGGTGACTCACTGTCCCTGCTCACCCCCGAGGAGCAGCCGCTCACCGTCAAACAGCTCAAGGAGGCGGTCGAGGAGCGGGGGGTCGGAACCGTGTACCCGGGGCCGGAGGAATACCGGTCCGCGGTGCGTTCGCTCCTGTACCCGAAACTGGACCAGGCCCGCTACGACGCCCTCATCACCGCCCTGCTGCAGCTTCGCACGCCCAAGCTCTCCGAACGCCTGGACCCCGGGCTGCTGTCGTCCCTGTTGTCCAGCGCGCTGCCGCCCCTGGGGCGCGGGGAGCTCGCCGATATCGCGGGCGGGTTCGAGCGCCTGGACCGGCACAGGGTGGAACTGCAGGCCCTGACCAAGGAGGTCGAAGCGGCCAAGGCCCTCGCCGACCGGCAGCGCCTCTACGCCTCCCGGGTGCTGCGGGGCGCGGCCGCGGACCTGATCTCCGCCACCACCGACGCGGACCGGTGCGGCCGCGCCGCGGGGGAGGCCGAACGTGCGGCTTCGCGGGCGATGGAGGACCTGGAGCGGCTCGCCCTTCGGGAGTCGGAACTGGAGGAAGGGGAGCGTTCGGACTCCAGCGAACTCCAGGGGCTCCGGGAGAGCGAGGCCTACCGGGCCGGGGCGGGCATCGCGCTCCTGCGTGAGCAGGCCGGGCAGGCCGAAGCGGAGGCGGAGCGGAAGGAGGCCGAGGCCGGTCGGCGCCGTGCGTCGGCGGTCCGGTCACAGAGCCAGGCCCGGGAACTGACCGAACGGACCGCGCGGGCCGACCGCGGTGTGGCGGCCGCTCGTTCCGTGGTGGAACGTGCGGCCGAACGCGCTGATCTGGCGGGGTTGTTCGGTGAGGCGATCGTCTCCTTGGAAGGTGCCGGCGCGGAGGGGGTGGGGTCTGCCCGTCGGCTGCTGCGTGCCACCGCCGAGAACCGGAGAGCGCAGATCGGCGACGTCCTCACGGCCCTGGACGTGTACCACGACCGGCTGCGACGCCGGGAGGAGCTGGAGTCGGACCTGGGTGAGCTGGCGGAGGAACTCGCCGACGCCGAAGCCCTGGGCGACAAGTCCGCGGCCGAACACGAGGCGCGCTTGGCGGACCTGCACGAAGCACTGGCCGTGTGGGCACGCGGTCTGTCCGAACTGTCCCTGGACGACACCGAAGCGCTGGCCGATCAGGTCGATCCGGACAGCGGGGCCGGACCGCACACCGCGGTAGCCGCGGCCCGGCAGAGGGCGGGCGAGACCCTGGCGGCCCTGCGTCAGGGGATTCGTCAGCGCGCACAGGACATCGCCGCCGAGCGCTCCCGAGTGGCGGCGGAGATCACCGAGTGGGAGTCGCAGAAGGAGGTGGCGCCCCCGGCCCCGCGAACCCGAACGGGCGACCGGTCAGAGCTCCGGGGTGCTCCGATGTGGCGTCTGGTGGCCTTCGCCGACAGCATCCCCGATGCGGAACGGGCCGGGGTGGAGGCGGCCCTGGAGGCGTCGGGGCTGCTGGACGCGTGGGTACTGCCCGACGGGTCGGTGCCCGCGGCCGGGGTGGTCGGTGACACCGTCGCGACCGCCGCCGCGCGGCCGGTCCGGGGCCCCAGCCTGTTGGACGTGCTGACGGTGGAGGAGGACGCCGCGGTCCCCGCCGAACACGTCCGTACCCTGCTGGCGGGGATCGCCTACACGGGGTCGGGACAGACCCCTTCCGCGCTCGCGTCCGGCCCGGAGCCGGGCTCCGGGCGGTCCGCTCCGGTGGCGGTCGGAGGGGACGGCCACTGGCGGATGGGCCCCCTGCACGGTCACTGGTCCAAACCCGAACCCGCCTACATCGGTGCCCGCGCACGGGAACGGGCCCGAGCACGGGCCGTCGCCGAACTCAGCGATCGGCTGCGTGCGCTCGACACGGACCTGACCGGGGCCGAGGCCGAGCTGGAAACCCTGGCGGAGAGGCGTCAGCGGCTGGACGCCGAAGCGGAATCCCTGCCCTCCGACACGGTGACGCGCGCCTCGGCGCAGGAAGCACGTTCGGCCCAGGAACGGATCGCCGACCGGCACCGCGGCCTCGAGCGACAGCGTCAACGCCTGAACGCCCACCTCCCGGTCCTGTCCGCGGCCGAACAGGACCTGCGCACGGTGGCGGCGCGGCACCGGCTGCCCGCCGAGAGGGAGGCCCTGGAGAGCGCCCGCGCCGCCCTCGCGACCCTGGGCCAGGCCGTGGAGGACTGGTTGGACGGGCAGGTGGAGCTGTCCGGGCTCGTGGAACGCCGGGACCGGGCCGTGGACCTCGCCCAAGAGGAGGAACAGGAGGCCGCGGAGACCGCCGAAGCGGCCTCCCGAGCCCAGGCCAACGCACGTGACCTGAGGCAGCGACTGGCCGCGATGGACTCCACGGTGGGGGTGGAGCACCGCAGGGTCCAGGAGCGCGTGGCCGCCGTGGAGAGGCGGTTGAGCGCACTCAGCCGTGAACTGTCTTCGCTGCGCGCGGATCGGCTCACGTTGCGGGGGCGTCACGGGGAACTGCTCGGTGAGGTGCGCGGCCTGCGGGAGAGGCATGAGGCGGCGGTCGCCGCGCGCGACGCCGCCGCCGACCGTTTCCGCTCCCTGTTCGGGACCCCTCTTCACGAGGACTCCGGCTTGGACGCGAGCCTGCCCCCGGATCCCACCGTACGGGACACCCTGGAAACGGCGCGTGCGGTGGCGGCCACCTCGGAGCGCGCCGACCACTCTCCCGAGCGGATCAGCGGTGCGCGCGCCAAGGTCGCCGAGGCCGTGCACGCCGTCCGCGACACCCTGGCCGCGCGCACCTACCTGGAGTTGACCAACGAGGGAGAGATTCAGGAGGTCAGCGCACTCCTTGACGGGGTACGTGTGGGTGCGTGCGGGTTGCACGACGCGTTGGTCGGCGAACGCCGGGTGCGGTCCACGGACCTGACCGATGAGGAGCGTGCCCTGTTCGACCGGGTGCTGACCGGTGACACGCGCAGGCACCTGGCCGACCGGCTCCGGCGGGCCAATGGCTTGGTCGAGGGGATGAACGATCGGTTGTCCCGGGTGCGTACCGCCTCCCGGATCTCGGTGCGCCTGCGCTGGGACGTCGCTCCGGACGCACCGGCGGGCACCGAGCGCGCCCGGGGTCTGCTCCAACGCGATCCCCGCAACCTCGGCGACGATGAACGCGAGGCCCTGCACGGGTTCTTCCGGGAACGCATCGACGACGCTCGCGCGGATGACTCCGCGTCCAGTTGGGAGGAGCACCTGAGCCAGGTCCTGGACTACACCGCCTGGCACCGGTTCACCGTCGAGCTGGACAAGGACGACGGTGCGGGCTGGCAGCAGCTGACCCGGCGGGCGCACGGAAGGCTTTCGGGCGGGGAGAAGGCGATCGCGCTGCACCTGCCGCTGTTCGCCGCGGTGGCGGCGCACTACACCACCGACGCTCAGGCTCCGCGGTTCATCCTGCTGGACGAGGTGTTCGTGGGTGTGGACGCCGCCAACCGGGGGCAGATCTTCGCCCTGCTGGTCGACCTCGACCTGGACATGGTGCTGACCAGCGACCACGAGTGGTGTACCTACGCCGAGCTGGACGGGATCGCCGTCCACCAACTCATCCCTGGCGAGGCGGACGAGGCGGATGACGCGGTGACCACGGCCCGGTGGGTGTGGACGGGCAGAGCCCTGGAGGTGGACGAGGCGGACGAGGCGGAGTAGGCGGACGTGAGTTCTGACGTACCGAATCATCTGGCCGAGGAGGCCCTCTCCCCGTTGTGGAACGCGGTGCACGACCGGCTCTCCTCGGGTGCCACCGTACGCTCGGTGACCGTGCGGAACCTGGACGAGGTGTCCCAGGCGGCCCTGGCCGACCTGTTGGGGCTCGCCTCCTACCCGGGCCCGAAGATGAGCGTGCGCCTGGACCGGCTGGACGCGGCACTCGCCCCGCTGGGCGTCGACTCCCGAACCGTGGCCCGTGCGCTGGTCGGGCCGATCGACGACCGGGCGGCGCATCGGGCGCGGGCGGCCGAGGACCGCGAGAGGCTGTGGGCCTGGCTGTCCTCCCACCCGCTCGTCTCGGCGCAGCCCGCGCTGGCGCGGTGGGTGGATCTGGTCCGCGCCGACCGGGTGCCGCGAGGTGACACGGAAGGGCTGCGGCGCCGTTTGGAGCAGGCCCTCGCGGTGCTCGCCGCCCTCCCGCTGGCGGACGGGCGACCGTTGCCGACGCTGGCCGCCGAGGCGACCGGGGACCCGCACGCCCTGGACGGCACCAGGGCGCTGCCCGGTCTGGTCCTGCGGGCGTTGGCCGTCCTGCGCGATGTCGACGCCCCCTCGAACGCACAGGAGCGGCGTGCGCTGTGGGGCGATTTCGGGGTGGACTGCGATTCCCATTCCACCTCCGTCCTGGTCCTGGGGTTGCGCCCGGGTGGCGCGGGTCCGCTTGCCTCGACCCTTCGGATGTGGGCCGACACCGGGCGGGCGGCCGTCGCCACCCTGGACCAGATATCCGCTGTGTCCGACAGCGCTGAGCTGGCACAGCCCTCCCCGGTGGTGTTCGTGGTGGAGAACCCGTCGGTCCTCGCCCGCGCCCAACGGGCTCTGGGACCGGACTGCCCGCCCCTGGTCTGCGTGTCGGGGTGGCCGAACAGCGCGGCGATCGCCCTGCTGCGCACGCTCTCCGAAGGCGGGGCCGAGCTCCGCTACCACGGGGACTTCGACGGGGAGGGGCTGCGGATCGCCGCCCACCTCATGGCCGTGGCTGGTGTGACTCCCTGGCGGATGGGGGCCGACGACTACCTGGCCGCGCTGTCCCGGGTCCAGGAGGCTCCGGCACCCGGGCGGGTCACCCCCGCGCCGTGGGACCCGGACCTGGCCGACACCATCACCGCCGAGGGGGTAGCGGTCCACGAGGAGAGGGTCGCCGACACCCTGGTGGCCGACCTCCGGGCCGCGGCCGCGAAGCCCTGAGCGCGGGGGGCAGCCGTCGTCGGCCGGGACTGACGCGGACGGCCTGGGTAACTCGGCAGGCACGGCTGGCCCGTGAACCGCGAGTGGTCCAGGGAGCAGCGCGGGGAGGGGACCCACGTGGGAAGGCCACGGTGCCGCCCCGCGCCTCGGGGTCCGGGGAGAGGGGACCGGACTGGCTTTCCGACACGCTCCGGTCCTGGCCCGCATCGCGGTGCACGGGTGGTGGTTTCCGGAGGAAGCCGGGTTGTCCACAGGCTCTCCGCGGGGATTTCGGATCTGGTTCAGGATGGGAGCAGCCGCCTCCCTTCTGTCTGAGAGAGTCGCGATGATTGCCGCTACACGCCGCCCGGCTCCCCCCGTGGAAGAGGGAGAGGGGAGCAGACAGGTGTCCCCCGGCAGATAGACCTTCCCTCTTGGAGAGAGCCGGTCTCGACATCACTCCGAGTCGGGACGGGAGCAGGACCGGAGCTGCCCGGGACCCCGATCAGAGGGTCGGCCCCAGGCAGGTGTGGCGAGGACAAGGCCCATCACGTGCGGGGGCAGGATCCCTGAGGCCGCGTGTCGGGTGAGGGGTGTCACCTTCGGTTGGGCTCGGGGACCTCTCATCAGGCGGGATGCGGCTCTGCGCTGGAAAACAGAGGTGTTTTGGAGGCTTGGGTAGTGGGCTCCCGGGGAAGGTTTATTTTTTTCGTGGCGCGTTAGGCACGAAAAGTTGCCCAATCGTCACTGAGTGGGTGCACTGTAGGAGAATGAAGCGCTGCGATTTCTGTGAACTCCCCATCGGCGAGGGCTGTGCCTGTGCGCTGCCCCGTGACTACATCGGTAACTGCGGGACGGGGACTCCGTTCTCGACCGTGCGGCTGCACCCGGCCGGTGACGCGATCCTCATCTCCCTGCGGGGTGTGGCCCACCGGCTCGGCTGCTCGTACCATTCCGACTCGGAGGTCAAGGCCCCCACGTGGGGTTGGGTCAACTATCCGGCCCCGCAGTTGTGGCGGCGGATCAGTGAGAGCTCTCCCCTCAAGGCCACCGGGGGCAACACCAAGCGCGCGGCCACCCGTCGGTGCCGGAGCTGCGACCGCTGACCCCGGGAGGGGTTCGGCGGCCGGATCAGCCGCAGCAACAGCAGTCGCATTCGCAGTCACACTTCTTGCAGACCTTGCAGCAGTTGACCGCGTCGCAGCAGCTGCCGCAGGCCTCACCCACGCACTCGCAGGCGTCACACCAGGAGTCCCGGGGTTCGCCCGACCACGGGCCGGGGTGGGGGTCGCGGCAGCAGAACTGACAGGTGCCGCACATGAACAGGGCCGTGGCGCAGCCCGCGAGGATCCCGCGGCTGTGCGGGGGTTCGGTGAGCTCGGGTGTGCCGCACACGCAGGCGGTGCAGCAGCCCCGCTTACCGGAGGTGTGAGCGGGCCCGGAACCGTCCGAACCGTGGCCGCCTGAACCACGGCCGTCGTGGCCGTGCCCGCTGTGACCGTGCCCCGGGCCGTGGTGCTCGGGGCCGTGGTGCTCGGGGCCGCCGTGGTCGGGGCCGTGCTGGTGGCCGCCGCTGAGCGGGTGTCCGGGACTCAGCGGGTCGCCTCCGGCGGGGTGGCCGCCATGGGCGAAGGCGCGGGCCACGGCGCGGCGCAGTTCCTGGACCAGGAGGACGCGGACCAGGCGGTCGTCGGTGAACGCCACCTCACCCAAAGCCAGTTCGACGCCGAGAACGGCGTCGTCGCAGAGTTCGCGGGCCCGGCTGACGGGCGTGCCGGTGGCGGTGAGCGGGTTCCAGGCGTGGTTGGCCAGGTCCTCCTCACGGTCCTCCACGGCGTCCAGCAGGTGGGCCACCCGGCCGAACAGGCGGCCCGCCTCCTGGAGCGGGGCGGCGTTGGCCGGGACGCCCGCGAGGACGGCGGTGTGCGCGAAGGCCTCGCCGGTGGCCTCCTCGGTCGGGCGGGTCACGGTGAGCACGTCCGTGCCCTCCCCCGCGGCGAGTTCGGCTTCGCGCTGACGGTCGACCACGGCGGTCAGCGCACCTGCCTCGAAGCCGAGACCGCTGCTCGCCTTCCGCGCGCCGCGCTGCCAGCGGGCGGCCACCCGGCCGGCGACGGCACGGACCCCGGGGCGGGCGTAGAGGCCGTCACCGTCCTCGATGTGGTCGGTGATCTTGGCGGAGGCCAGCATCAGGGAGACCGCCGCGGCCAGGTGCGCCCCGGAGCCGTCGGCGGCCTCGGCGCCGCGCATACCGCGCAGAGGGCAGCGTCCGGCCGTGCGTTTGCCCGCCTGGGCCTCGGACTGGGCGGCGGTCAGGACCGACACCACGAGACCGTCGTAGTTGGTGGCGACCCTGGAGGCCTGGCCGTGGTCGTCACGCAGTGCCAGGCACAGCCCGCACATGTGGGACATCCACTCACGGGCCAGGTCCTCGGACAGGCTGTGCCTGCAGGGCCGCAGGATTCCGAACACGAGCCGACACCTCTTCTCCCGGTGCGCCTGTCGCGCACTGACGCGGGATGTGACTCCTTTGCCTCGGGTTTGGTTCCGGCCGATTCCGGCCGGACGGGCGGCGGTCATGCACGGGGCCGTCGGCCACGGCGACGGCTCAGTTCAGCGGGCCAGTGGGGAGCCGCAGCACTTCTTGGACTTGCGGCCCGAACCGCAGGAGCAGGGCTCGTTGCGTCCGGGCGGGGGCGGGGTGGAGCGCTCTCCGGGGCCGGTCCGGGCGGGGATCTCACCGGGGAAGGCCCGCTGCGGGGCGCTGCCGTTGGGGCCGCCGCCCTGGAGGTCGGCGAGGTTCTCCAGCGGGGGCAGGTAGGCGTCGGTGGAGCGGGTCGCCAGGTCGTGTGCGTCCGGGGTCATGCCGAGCAGTTCACGCATGCGGGCGCGGCCCAGCAGCGGCATCAGGCCGAGGCGGTTGAGCTCGGCGACGGTCTCCGGGGGTTCGGCGAGGATGCCCCGGCAGACGACGTTGTAGCAGTGCAGGGCCTTGTCGTAGGCGCCCTGCCCGGCGAGGTCCTCGGCTAGGAGGAGGGCCACGCCCCGTTCGAGCCCGGGGCGCATGAGCTCCTCCAGCAGCGCGTCCGATTCCTCGGTCCGGCCTTCGGCGCGCAGCATCGCGGCGAGCTGGTTGGTGGCGAACTGGCGGTGCCCCGGCTGCGGGGCGTGCTCGCGCAGGGCCTCGGCGAGCGTGCGCGCGGCGCCGACGTCCCGCTCGCGGAGGGCGTCCACCGCGTCCAGGAGGATCTCACCCGCCTCCTCGGGGAAGGAGGTCAGGTCCCTCAGGTGCTGCTTGGGCAGGTCCAGGCCGCGGACGGCGTCCCACAACGGCTGCGGAACCGCAGCGGGGGCCGGGGAAATGTCGGTCATCCTCCCAGGTTAGAACGTGCGTGGTGGGTGCTGCCCGTCACAGGGGCCACCAGCTGGCGGAGGTGAGGGGGCTGGTGAGGAGGGCCAGGAGGCCGAGGGTGTCCAGCCCGGTGCTGGCACCGATCTGCAGGCCGGCGGCGAAGACCACGGCGAGCAGCACCAGGAGCAGGAGGACCCGGGGCCAGCGGCGTCTGTGCTCGGGGGTGTCGGAGGTGGCTTCGGAGTCGATCCAGGACTGGTCCAAGCGAGCGATCTCCCTGCGTAGTTCCTGGACCTCAGTGTGGTAGTGATCGCGCTCGTCGCGGACCCGTTGGAGTTCGGAGCGTTCGGCCCGCACCGCCGCTCGGGCGTCGACGACGTCGGTGTAGGCCCCTTCGGGGCCTCGTTTGTAGTGCCACCGCTCCAGGCGGGAGAGCGGGAGGTCGACGTACTGGGTGGGCCAGTTGTCGTCGGAGTCCTCGGTGAACTGGTCGGTGTCGGGTTCGGTCTCGGCGGCGTAGTCGGGGGGTTCGGTCTCGGCGGCGGCCAGTACCGCGAGGGGCGGGGCGTCGGCGGGGGTGCGGGTCTCGGGGACGGGGGCGTCGGCAGGGGTGCGGGTCTCGGGGACGGGGGCGGGTGCGGGGGGTTCCCCCTCGGGCGCTTCCGGGGGTGTGGAGGCGGAGACGGTCCGGGCCTCACCCGGTTCAGGGGGCGGCGGCGGGTCGAGGGGCTGCCCGGCCCCGGGGTCGGTGACGGGCTCCTCCGGCGGCTCCGCTTCCGGGGACGGGCGTCTGCCCACCCCCAGGAAGGTGTGCGGCCGCCCGCCCAGCGAGCCCGCCCAGGTCTCCTGTTCGGAGGTGTCCTGGGCCCCCTCCTCAGCGAAGGGGTCCGGGGCCTCCGCCAACTCGTACTCGGTCCCGCTCCGGCCCGTCTGGGGCTCGGGGTCCGGGGCGGTGTCACGGCCCGCCCCGGGCCTGGGGGGCTCCGCGGTCTCCGAGGCCTCCTGAGCACCTCCAGGTTCCTTGTACCCAGGACTCTGTGCCTGCCCGGGCGTCTGCGGCTCAGCAGGCTCACGGGAGGAGTGGGGCTCAGGGGTTTCCTGGGGCGGGTGGAGGGCAGGGAGCGCTGCGGCTCCGGGGGGTGCTGTGGGTTCGGCGGTATCCGCGGTTTCGAGGGTTTCCTCTTGGCCGCGGGGTTGGGGGGCGGCTCTGGGGCGGGGGTCGAACCAGTCGCGCAGGAGGGCCCGGCGATCGGTGAAGTCGATGGTTTCCGGGACGCCCCGGGCGCGCAGGTGGTCGCCGAGGGCGCCACCCCCCTCTTCGCGGAGGACGGTGACCAGGCCGTCGGCGATCTTGAGGTGGTCGCTCGGCGCAGGGGTCAGGAAGGGGGAGGCCGGGGTTGCGGTGGGCGGGCCGAAGGCCAGGTGGGGGCCGTCTTCGAGGCCGAGGACGGGGTCGTAGGTGGAGAAGGACCAGTTCCAGCCCTCGGCGGGCAGGGCCGCGCGGGGGGTGAGGATGTCGTGCAGGATCCGGTGCATCCCCCACAGGAACCGCAGCTGGGTGGCCTGCCACAGGTCGGCGCGGTCGGGGTCCAGGGTGATGTGGACGGGTTGGTCGGGGTTTTCGAGGGCCCGCGCCACGGCTCCGATGAGGATCGGTTCGCTGTCGATCCGGGTTTCGGCGGCGCGGCGGTCCCGGGTACGCAGGGCGCCGGGGGCGCAGGTGTGTTCCCAGGGTTCGGGGGCGGGCAGGGTGCGCATGGCGGCCCAGCCGGGGGCCGGCGGCCTGGCCGGGGCAGGGCGGGTATGGGGGTTCTCGTGCAGGGCGAGGATCCGGGAGAAGGTGAGTCCCCGGGTGGGGCCGACGATCGCCCAGGCGTGGGCCTGGCGGACGTCGCCCGGCCAGCGGTAGACGAGGGCGCTCTGGCCGTCCGGGTAGTGGCGGGCCCAGAGGGTCTCGGGGTAGGCGGCCGGGTCGGTGTCGGGCAGTGCCGAGCGGTAGTCCGCGGTGAGGGCGGGGATCAGCCGGTCGCGCCAGGAGCGCAGGACCGGCTCGTCGCGCTGCGGGAGGGAGGTGGCCGCGGGCCCGGGGCCGATGCGGCCGAGGAGGGTGGGCTCGGCCCAGGCGAAGTGGATCTGGTGGAAGGCACCGGAGTCCGCTTCCAACGATGTGCTCTCGGGCAAGTGGCCCCTCCCACTGGTTCACGGATGCGCTGGTGCGCGCGACCTCGGGTGGCCGCGTCTCCCTAGGGAAGGTATCCGCCCGAAGCGACAGGAAACCGCGAAAGCGGGGTTATGCGGGCGTTTGTGAGCTTTGCGAAGTATGGACGCGCCCGGGGGCGAGGGGCGGTGCGGGAAGGGGTCAGTGCGCGGCGGTGAGCCGGGAGTGCTGTTCGGCGGTGAGGGTCAGGTCGGTGGCCTCCAGCGCCTCGTCCAGCTGGGCGAGGCTGCTCACCCCGACCAACGGGACCACCCTGGGCTCGTGGTCCATCAGCCAGGCGAGGACGACCTGGTTGCGGGTGGCGCCGGCCTCGGCGGCCACCTCGTCCAGGGCCGCCAGGCGCGCCGCGGTGCCCGGGTGGTCGTAGGCGTACTCCAGGGGCCGGTCGGGCCGGATGTACGCACCGGTCAGCAGGGGCGTGTAGGCGACCAGTGCGTGCTCGCGGCCCGCGGCCTCCTCGGCGCGGACGAAGTCCAGGAGCTCGGGGGTGACGTGCATGTGGCCCGAGGACTCCAGGGCCGCGTCGTGGCGGGGCTGCAGGTAGCTGTACCGGTACTGGAGCACGCGCGGGCGCGGCCAGCCGTTGGCCTCGGCGGCGGCACGGGCCCGCTCCAACCGCCAGGTGCGGTGGTTGCTCATCCCGAGTTCCCGGACCTCGCCCCGGGCGACCAGTTCGGCGAAGGCCCCGATCGTCTCCTCGATCGGCGTCCGGGGGTCCTCTCGGTGGGCGTAGAGCAGGTCCAGGGTGTCCACGCCCAGGCGTGCGCGGCTGCGTTCGGCGGCGGTGGCCACGGCCTTGGCCGAGAGCCCCTCCTGGGCCTCCAACCCGGCCCCGGGAACGGTGGGCTGGGCGCCGAGCTTGGTGGCGACGACGACCTCGTCGGTGACCCCGCGCTCGCGCCGCCAGCCGCCGAGGAAGGTCTCGCTCTCGTGCCCCTGGCCGCCCTCCACCCAGAACTGGTAGCAGTCGGCGGTGTCGACGAAGGTGCCCCCGGCCTCGACGAAGCGGTCGAGCAGCGCGGCGGAGGTGGCGGCGTCGGTCGTGCTGCCGAACTGCATCGCGCCCAGGCACAGGGCGCTGACGGTGCGGCCCTGGATGGTCGTGTAGCGCATCAGGAGTTTTCCTTCCCGGTGGCCGCGACAGCCGTCACCTCGGGGGCGGAAGCGGTGCCGGAGGTGGTGCCCGTGGGAGCGGACCGCTCGGCGAGGCCGGGGTTGTCGGCGAGTACCCCGAGGTAGTAGTCGATCTTGTGCTGGATCGTGTCCTGGCGCTCGCGCAGCTCGGCGATGCGCGTGTTGAGGTGGTGCTGGTGGCTCTGCAGTACGTCCAGGCGGTCCGGGATGGTGTGGTCGCCGTCGCGGACCAGCTCGGCGAAGTCCCGGAGCCGGGCGATGGGCATGTCGGTGTCGCGCAGGCAGCGGACCAGGTGGAGGAGGTCGACGTCGTCGGTGCGGTAGCGGCGGTGCCCGCTGGGGGCGCGGTCCACCCGCCGGAGCAGGCCCGCCTTCTCGTAGTAGCGCAGGGTGTCCAGGGTGAGGCCGAAGCGTTCGGCGACCTCACCCGGCGTGTAGTAGTCCTTCATGCGCCAAGCATGCGACCTGGAGTGCACTCCAGGTCAAGCCCGAAGTCAGATCGGGCGCTGATCCGGTCAGGTCCCGCTGCCGCGGATGGCGCCGACCACGGCGGAGGTGAGGTCGTCGATGATCTCCGCCTCGCTCACCTCCGGGTGCTCCAGCCACCACTCCCCCGCGGCCTGCACCATGCCCACGATGGCGTGCGCGGCGATCTGCGCGCGCAACCGGCCCCTGATCCGGCGTTCGCTGATCAGCAGGTCGGCGAGTTCCTCCCCCAGGCGGCGCACCATGAGCCCGAGGTCGCTGCGGGTGCGCACGTCCTCGGAGGTGGCCCGGTCCATGAGGAAGCGGTACAGGTTGAGGTTGCGCGAGATGATCGACAGGTACGCGCCGACCGTGGCGCGGGCCCGCACCTCGAATTCGGTGTGCTGGTACAGCTCGGCGCGGATGACCTCGATGAGCGGGTCCACGTGGCGCTTGGCCAGCGCCTGGTAGAGGCCGCTCTTGTCACCGAAGTGCCGGTAGAGGATCGGTTTGCTGATCCCCGCCTCGGTGGCGATGGCGAGCATGGAGGCGTCGGGGCCGTCGCGCTGGATCACCCGGTCGGCGGCGTCCAGGATGGTCCGCCGCCGTTCGGGGTCGCGTCCGCGCCCGCTCCGTCCCCGCCGGGGCGCCGGGGTCTGGGCGGCGGGCTCGGCGGAGGCGCCGTCGTCGTTCGGCGCGGTCTGCTGTGTGTTTTCGAAGGCCACAAGGGTTCACCGTACTGGAGGGGCAGGCAGGTCGGTCCGCTCCTCAGCGGCGGATCGCGATCCAGGTCGCCCGGGCCAGCGCGAGCAGGCGGCCGTCCTGGTCGTAGAGGGCGCTGCCGGTGTGCACCTTGCGGCCGTCGACCGCCTCCAGGTGACCCATGACGACCTGGGTGGAGCCGACCGGCGGGGCAGCGAGGACCTGGGCGGTCATCCGGCCCAGGACGATCGGACGGCCGGAGATGTCACTCGACCAGCCGCCGGGGCAGTCGAGCGCGGCCCAGACCTGGGCGAGGGCGGCCGTGCCGTCGCCGCCGTCCACCGCCGGGAGCACGTCCCAGGCGCAGGCGACGGTGTTGCCGACCCCGTCGGGGCCCTGCCCGGGGCGGACCGATCCCGGGAACAGCAACAGGCCGTCGCCCTCGGCGCGCTCGGGGCCGCAGCTGTAGCAGCGCGGGAAGGGGTGCCGCTCCAGGCCCGCGTAGAGCTTGCGGGCGGCCTCAGCCTCGCCGACGCCGACCGGGCCGCCGGGGATCACCGCGGCACCGGATGCGGCGTCGGTGCCGAGGGAGTCGGTGATCACGGCTTCGGCTACCAGGCGGGCGGAGTCCTCGGCGGCGGGGTCGGTCAGCCGGAAGCCCTCCTCCGGGGTGCCCGCCACCGTCAGCGGCCGGTCCAGTGGCGGCGGGGTGCGCAAAGTGACCTGGACGGCCGGACCGCCCGGGGCGGTGAGCCGCCCGGCGAGCAGTCCCGCGCTGTAGCCGCCGTTGCCGGATCCGTCGGGGCCGTTGAAGGCCCCCGGGATGAGGAGGGTGGTGGCGCCGTTGCCCGACCCCTCAAGTCCTGGTGTCATGGGTCACAGGGTAGTGGGAGTGGCCTGAGTGGTTTCGCCCGCCCCGGCCCGTTGACCCGAGCCGCTCCCCGGCGGAGCGTCAGCGGGGGAAGTCGACGGCGGCCAGGGCCGGGGGCCAGTCGGCGAGCAGGTCGAAGTCCTTCTCCCACAGCCCGACCGCGGGGTCGATCCGGTGCGGGAGGACGTCGGCGATGTGGTTGCGGGCCAGCCACACCCGGTCCCGTTCGGTGATCCCGTCGTCGATCCATGCGAACGGGCGGCCCTGGGCGTACTCGGCGAGGACCGGCGTCTTGAAGAACAGCCCGTGGCGGGCGTCGAGCACCCCGGGGAGCTTGACCACGGGGAGCTCGGGCAGGCCCAGGACCGGACCGATCATCGTGTTGGCCTCGTCCTCCCAGGTGGTGGCCCACACCAGCTCGTAGGGCAGGGCGAGTAGTTCCTCGCCGTGGTCCGGGTTGAGCCACACGTCCAGGGGCCGGGCCGGGGATTCCCAGCCGGTGGGGCGCATGCGGTGGACGGTGTAGCCCTCCAGGTCCGAGGGCCCGGCGCGGAACGGGTTCAGGGGGCCGTCGACGTCGATGAACAACAAGGGGTGGGGCACAGCGGGTCCTCCTCCGGGGGTGGGCCCCACAGACTAGGACGCCCTCGGGCAGCGGTCCACGGACTACCCCCCTCGATGCTTCGTAGCCGGAGCCGGTTCGAGGCGACCCAGCCGCTTGAGGACTCGGGCGAACACGGGCGCGGACAACGGTCCGCCGCGCCGAACCCACTCCTCGCCAAGCGCCCGGAAAGCCCTCTCGCGTGCCCAGTGGCCGCGGTGTGCCCCGACCGCGAGAATGTCCGTCCCCGCCCCGTCCAGGGCCCGGGCGAGCGCGCGCACCAGTTCCGGTTGGCCGGGTTCCGGTCGGACCGAGCGAATCCGCAGCATCGCCCCGATCAGCAACTGGGCTGCGGCCCCGGCTTCAGGGCCCAGCCTGCCCACGACCGGCTTGCCCACGACCGGCTTGCCCTCGACCAGGTCTGCCAGGGTGAACCCTCGTTCCCGCGCACGTTCTGTCATCCACGCGCGGCGGTCCGGCCCGAGGGCGGCCATCCAGGCCAGGGCGGCCCGGGCCCTGCCTTCTCGGGACCTGACGGTGGGGGCCACCGCGGCTCGAAAGAGCGTCAGGGTGTTGTTGTCCCACACGTCCGCGTTCCTGCGCAGGGCGGGGTAGTCGCAGGGGCTTTCGGCTGCCTCGGCGATCTGGGCCACGGAGCCGTCCAGGAGGGAGCCCAGGGCCTGGAGGGCTCCGGAGTGTGCGGGGGATCGGGTCATCCGTCAAAGGGTAGACAACCGGCCCCGCCGGAGGATGGGCTGTCGAGTGCCGCGCCGAACCACACCGGGCACCATGGCATCGGCACAGGTGATGTCCCCCAACCGGAAGGTGTTCATGGATCAGTCCGGGTTCGAGTGGATCGGCCCCGGCGGGCCGATCGCGCGGGCCGTCTGTCGCCCGCAGTTGAAGTGGTTGCTGGAGCTGTTGGGCGAGGATGAGAGCGCGATGGCGGTGGCCTACGAGGAGGGCGAGACCGAAGAGGGCAACTCCTACCTGCACCTGTTGACCGGGGAACGGTTCTTCAGTGCGCTCAACACGCACCCCGGCAACGAGGTGCGTTCGTGGGAGCTGGCGGAGATCGAGTCGGTGGAGGTGACCAGGAAGCGTTTCGCGTTGGCGGCCGAGCTCACCCTTACCGCCCGGGAGACCTCGTGGGCGGGCCGTACCCACACACTGCGGTTCTCTCGGGGCCGCAAGGACGCCGACCGCTTCGCCGGGCTCCTGGAGTCCCTGCGTTCCCCGTCTCCCCTCGATTCCACCGGCGAGATCGCCGACAAGCCCACCGACGGAGCATCGTGACCGCTGATCCCAAGTCCGTGTCCTGGGTGAACCCGCCGTCCCGGTGGGTGGCCGGGCCGCATCACGCGCAGTCGTTGGACTGGTTGGAGCAGGCCGTTCATCCCGGGGAGGAGCGGGTCGCCGGGCTGTTCACCCACCCCAAGGGGACGGGGATGCTCGTGGCGCTGACCGACCGGCGCCTGTTCGTGCTCACCACCCTGGCCACCCCGCCGAACATGACGTGGGTGTGGCGGTGGGAGGAGCTCGTGTCGGTGCGGTTGCGCAAGGGGGTCGTGCAGCGGCCGCAGGTGGTGGTCGAACCGGTCACGCCGAGCCGTCCCCGTCTGCCCTCGTTGACCGTGGCCGCCTCCCGGCAGCAGGTGGAGAGGTTCGTCGGGATCGCTCAGGGGCTGGTGGAGGTCCACCCGGGCGACTGATCCGCGCTTCGGGCAGGGCCACGGAGCATGTCACGGAACCCGCGGCGAAAACCGTCACGGAAAGTAACCGGCCTTCGTGTTTTTAGGGCGCCCTTCATTCTTGCGCTTCTCTTGCCGGATTCTTTCGGCGGAGTTAAGACATGAGCCCCACCTGGCCTCCCACCAGAACAGAAAATGGTAAACGTCGATTACCTCCTAACATCCACTCATGGGATGTTAGGAAGTCGACTCCGGGGAACCGATAGCAGCGGCACCACCTGTCACTCTGCCAGCAACGGGGCCAACCCGAGGCCCCACGACCCCAAGAGTCGATCTGTCACGTTTTCGACCTCTTAGTTCTAATTTTGACTAGGTTTAGGCACCAAATGCGTCTCAGGTGTGCAACACCCCCCAATGACCTATTGCCCAAACATTGAGCAATGCCCAGAATCCGTTCTATTCCGTACCACGGACAAAATCCCCTGACCGGTAGAGGAAACCCTCTGTGACTAAGACCAGAACCATCACCAAGGCCACAGCCGTGGTCGCCGCGGGAGCGCTCGTGCTCTCCGCGTGCTCCAGCAACGGCGGTGACGGCGATGCGGGCAGCGCCGGCGACAGCACCACCATCACCCTGGCCTGGGACCAGGAGTACGACAGCTACAACAACACCACCGCCGGAGCCAACTCCAGCAAGAACGCCATCGTCAACCACGGTGTGACCAGCGGTTTCTGGTACTTCGGCGAAGGCGGGGCGGTCACCGCCAACCCCGAGTTCGGCAGCTACGAGCTGGTCTCCGAGGACCCGCAGATCGTCGAGTACTCGATCAACCCGGACGCCGTCTGGTCCGACGGCGAGCCGATCGAATGCGCCGACATGATGCTGTGGTGGGCGCAGCAGACCGGCAGGTACGACTTCTCCGTCATCGGTTCCGGCGGTATCGAGGACACCGTCATGCCCGACTGCGAACTCGGCGACAAGGACTTCACCCTCGAGTACGAGGTGCCCTACGCCGACTGGGCCAGCAACGGCCCCAGCCACGGCAACACCACCCTGATGCCCGCGCACGTGGTGGCGGAGCAGGGCGGCCTGACCACCGAGGAACTGGTCGAGGCCATCCGCGAGGAGGACACCGACGCGCTCGCCGACGCGGCCGAGTTCTTCAACGAGGGCTGGACCATCAGCGGTGCGCTGCCCGACGAGGAGCTCATCCCCTCCTCCGGCCCCTACAAGCTCGCCAACTACGACGCAGGCCAGTCACTGACCCTGGAGCCGAACGAGAACTGGTGGGGTGAGGAGCCGGCCACCGACAACATCGTCGTGCGCTGGATCGCCTCCGACGAGCAGACCCAGGCGCTGGAGAACCTCGAGATCAACATCATGCGGCCGCAGCCCTCGGTCGACCTGATCAACCAGCTCGACGGCCTCGCCGGGGTCGAGTACGAGGTCTACGACGAGTACATCTACGAGCACCTCGACTTCAACTTCGACTCCAGCCCCTTCGAGGACTACGAGCTGCGCGAGGCCTTCGCGCACTGCGTGCCCCGGCAGCTGATCGTGGACAACCTGATCAAGCCGGTCCAGCCCGACGCCGAGACCATGGACGTGCGCAACATCTCGCCGTTCGACCCGGGCTACGACGAGGCCGTCGCGGCCAGCGGCGGCGACCAGTGGGCCGAGGTGGACCTGGACCGCTCCAGCGAGATCCTCGAAGAGGCCGACGCGGTCGGCCAGGAGGTGCGCCTGGGCTTCATCGGCGGCAACCCCCGCCGCCTGCAGACCGCCGAGCTGATCAAGGACTCCTGTGACGAGGCCGGCTTCGACGTGCAGATCAACGCCGAGGACACCTTCTTCGACACCGACGGCGGCCTGTCGCAGAACACCTACGACGTCGCCATGTTCGCCTGGTCCGGTTCGGCCGAGGTGAGCGGTTGGAACTCCACCTACCGCACGCCTTCCGAGTGCACCGCCGACGGCAAGGGCAACAACAACGGCTGCTACTCCAACGACGAGATGGACGAGCTGCTCAGCGACCTGCTGCAGGAGTTCGACACCGACGCCCAGCTGGAGATCATCAACGAGATCGAGACGATCCTGTGGGACGACCTGGTGACCATCCCGCTCTTCAGCCACCCGGGCACCGCCGCCTGGAGTGACAACCTGGAGAACGTGGTCCCCAACCCCGCGCAGACCGACATCGTCTGGAACATGTGGGAGTGGACGGCCCAGTAGGCCGCACCACCCCGTTCACGTAGAACCGACCGCGCTGACCGGTGGGACCCACCGGTCAGCCAGCTCCGACCAGGGACCGGAGGCGAACACGTCCTCCGGTCCCTTCGTCTGCGCGTGAACGTTCCCCCGAACCTCAGGAGTCAGCGCTCGTGCTCGTCTTCATCGCACGAAGACTGGTCGTCTCCCTCTTCGTGCTCTTCGCAGCAAGCTTCGTGATGTTCGTACTCGCGGCCAACGTCGGCGACCCCCTGGCTGACCTCAGGGAACTCCCGGAGGACGCCCAGGAGTCCGCGATGGCCGAGCGGATCGAACGCATGCACCTCGACCTACCCGTCTACGCCCGCTACTTCCTGTGGCTGGGCGCGGCCCTCACCGGCGACCTGGGCACCAACCGCCAGGGGCAGGACGTCAACATCCTGCTCGCGGACGCGATCTCGGCCACCATGCAGCTCGTGGTGGCGGCGACCGTCCTGGCGATCGTCATCGGTATCGCCATCGGCATCATCTCGGCGCTGCGCCAGTACAGCGGCTTCGACCACACCGTCACCTTCGGCGCGTTCGTCGCCTTCTCCCTGCCCATCTTCTGGGTCGGCGTACTGCTCAAGCAGTACGGCGCGATCGAGTTCAACAACTGGCTGGCACAACCCGTCATCCCGCCCCTGGTCATCGGGGTGGTCGCGCTGCTGGCCGGCTTGGCCTGGAGCTCGCTGATGGTGGGCGACCGGCGAACCCGGCTGATCGCCTTCGCCGGGGCCACCGCCGTCACCGCGGCTCTGCTGGCGTTCATCTCACTCACCCGGTGGTTCGCCGACCCCGGGCTGGGTCCGGTCACGGTCGCGATCAGCGCCCTGGGAGCCGCGGTCGGCTTCTCCGTGCTGATCTCCGGCCCCAAACCGAACCGGCCGATGTACGCGGCGCTGACCGCGGCGGGGGTCGGTACGGTCATGTACTTCGTGCTCTCACCGGTGCTGGACGCACCCGACCTGGCGACCATCGCGGGGCTGGCCCTGACGACGGTGGTCGTGTGCGTGGCGATCGGCTACGGCGTCGGCGGCGTACTGCACCGGCGCAACGCGATCGCGACGGCGGTGTGGACGGGCCTGTTCACCGGCGGCGTGATCTTCGTGGACCGCATGCTCCAGTCGTTCGCCTCCTACAGCAGCTCGGTGCAGGGCCGCCCCATCTCCACCGTCGGGGCGAGCACCCCCAACTACGAGGGCACCTTCTGGGAACTGTCACTGGACTCGGCCGGCCACCTGGCGCTGCCGACCATGGCGCTGATCCTGGTCTCGCTGGCCACCTACACCCGGTACAGCCGCGCCAGCATGCTGGAGGTGATGAACCAGGACTACGTGCGCACGGCGCGCGCCAAGGGGCTGCCCGAACGCACGGTCATGACCCGGCACGCCTTCCGTAACGGGCTCATCCCCATCACCACCCTGGCCGCCTACGACTTCGGCACCGTGATCGGCGGCGCCGTGGTCACCGAGACGGTCTTCGGCTGGCGGGCCATGGGCCACCTGCTGATCACCGGGCTGAACGAGGCGGACCCGACCCCGGTGATGGCGTTCTTCGTGGTCGCGAGCGGCGCGATCGTCATCTTCAACATGATCGCCGACATCACCTACGCCTACCTCGACCCGCGGATCCGGCTGTCGTGACGGAGGGAGAATCACCATGAGCTCAAACGAGAACACTCCGTCCGGGGCGACCGGCCCCGAACACGAGAACGATCCGAACCGGATCGGGACCGCTGATCCCGCGGCCTCCGACGCGGCCCAGGGCATGAACATCGCCGCCCGCACCCAGTGGCAGCTGGTCCGGGCCCGCTTCTTCCGACACCGGGCCGCCCTGGTCGGCATGTTCCTGCTGATCAGCGTCATCCTGCTGGCCTTCACCTCGATCGGCTACGGCCCCGTCCCGGGCTGGTGGGACAAGTCGCCCACCGCGACCGGGCCGCTCAGCGACGGCGGCAACCCCACCCTCAGCCTGGTCCCGCAGTTCCTCGGCGGCTCCGGCCTGGCCCTGGGCGAACACCCCTTCGGCCAGGACAACGTCGGCAAGGACTACTTCGCGCTGACCATGCAGGGCACCCAGGTGTCCCTGATCATCGCCTTCGTGGTGGGGATCGTGGCCACCGTCGTGGGTACGGTGCTCGGCGCCTGCGCGGGGTACTTCCGCGGCTGGACCGAGAGCGTCCTGATGCGGGTCACCGACGTCCTCATCGCGATCCCGCTGCTGGCCATCGCCGCGGCGGCGGCCAAGATCGCCGGTCAGGCGGGCATCCTCTACCTCGGGATAGTCCTGGGCCTGGTCACCTGGACCCAGACGGCCCGCCTGGTGCGCAGCTCCGTGCTCTCGCTGCGCGAGAAGGAGTTCGTCGAGGCCGCCAGATCCGTGGGCACCTCCTCGGCCCGCATCATCTTCAAGCACATCCTGCCGAACACGGTGGGGGTGATCATCGTCAGCGTCACCCTGGCCATCGCGGCGGCGGTGCTGCTGGAGTCCGCGCTGTCCTTCCTGGGGATGGGGGTGCAACCGCCCGACACCTCGCTGGGACGGCTCATCACCGACTACCGGAGCGCGATGAGCACCCGGCCCTGGCTCTTCTACTGGCCCGGGCTGTTCATCATCCTGATCGCGCTCTCGGTGAACTTCATCGGCGACGGCCTGCGTGACGCCTTCGACCCACGACAGAACAGGGTGCGTGACTGATGACGCAATCCCCCAACATCCCACCGCCCTCGGCCGCGGCGCCGGGGCAGGGCCTCGACGGCGCCGCCGCGGTCACCGCAGCCACCGGCGAGGTGCACACCGCCAAGACCCTCGAGGACACCAAGGGCCCCACCGAGAAGGAGATCCTGCGCGTCGAGAACCTGACCGTGGAGTTCCCCACCGACGACGGTGTGGTCAGGGCCGTGCGCGACGTCTCCTACTCCCTGCGCGAGCGCGAGGTGCTCAGCATCGTCGGGGAGTCGGGTTCGGGCAAGTCGGTCTCGTCCATGGCGCTGCTGGGGCTGCTCCCGCGCAGCGCCCGGGTGAGCGGCAAGGTCCTCTACCGGGGCCAGGACCTGCTGGCCATGCGCCAGAAGGACCTGCGGTCCCTGCGCGGACGCAAGATCTCGATGATCTTCCAGGACCCGATGACCGCCCTGAACCCGGTGCACACCGTCGGGGACCAGTTGGCCGAGGCGGTGCTGGCGCACGAGCTGGTCCCGCCCAAGCACGCACTCGAACGCGCCCGGGAGATGCTCGACCTGGTGGGTATCCCCCAGGCGGGGCAGCGGCTGCGCAGCTATCCGCACGAGTTCTCCGGCGGTATGCGCCAGCGGGTCATGATCGCGATGGCGATCATCAACAACCCCGACGTGATCATCGCCGACGAACCCACCACGGCGCTGGACGTCACCGTGCAGGCACAGATCCTGGAGAAGCTGTTGGAGGTCAAGGACGCGGTCAACTCCGCGATCCTGCTGATCACCCACGACCTGGGCGTGGTCGCTGGGCTGGCCCACCGGGTCCTGGTGATGTACGCGGGCCGGCCGGTGGAGATCGGCGCGACCGACGACGTGTTCTACCGGACCCGGATGCCCTACACCGCCGGGCTGCTCGGGTCGATCCCGTCGATGACCTCCGCGCACGGGGAGCGGCTGCGCCCCATCAAGGGGACCCCGCCCTCGCTGATCAACCTGCCCGAGGGGTGTCCGTTCTCGCCGCGGTGTCCGCTGGCCGACGACACCTGCCGCTCCGCCGAGCCGCCGCTGGCCCCGGCCAACGGCGCGTCCCGCGGCGCGGAAGGAACAGAGGTCATCGAGACCGCGGACGGTGTGCGGATCGGCGAGCACCTGGCCGCCTGTCACCACTGGGAGCGGTTGGCCGCGGCCGAGGACCCCACGGCGTTCTTCCGGAACGGAGGGATCACCCCATGACGACGCCACAGCAAGAGCTGGACCGGCAGACCGACCCCGCGGCCCCGCTGTTGGAGGTCGAGGATCTGGAGGTGCGGTTCCCCGTGCACGGCGCCGGTTTCCTGCGCCGGGTGGTGGGGCACGTGCACGCCGTCAGCGGGGTGTCCCTGCGGCTGTCGGAGCGGGAGACCCTGGGCGTGGTCGGGGAGTCGGGCTGCGGAAAGTCCACCACCGGCCGGGCCATCCTGCAGTTGGTCAAGCCCACTGCGGGTTCGGTGCGTTTCCAGGGCCAGGAACTCACCAAGGCGTCCTCGTCGGCGATGCAGAAGGTGCGGCGGGAGGCGGGCATGGTCTTCCAGGACCCGTACGCCTCGCTCAACCCCAAGCTCCCGGTGAACGACATCATCGCCGAGCCCCTCAAGGTCCACAAGCGCTGGCGCGACGGCGGCCCGGAGCGGGTGGCAGAGCTGCTGCGGCTGGTGGGGCTGAGCCCCGAGCACGGCAACCGGTACCCGCACGAGTTCTCCGGCGGGCAGCGCCAGCGGGTGGGTATCGCCCGGGCGCTGGCGCTGGAGCCGCGCATGCTGGTGCTGGACGAGCCGGTCTCGGCGCTGGACGTGTCGGTCCAGGCGGGGGTGGTCAACCTCCTGGCGGAGCTCCAGGAGCGGTTGGGGCTGTCCTACGTCTTCATCGCGCACGACCTGTCGGTGGTGCGGCACATCTCCGACCGGGTGGCCGTCATGTACCTGGGCCGGGTGATGGAGACCGGTACCCGGGAGGACGTCTACGAGCGGGCGTCGCACCCCTACACCCAGGCCCTGCTGTCGGCCGCGCCGTGGGCGGACCCGCGTCAGGAGCGTTCGCGTGAGCGCATCGTCCTGACCGGTGACGTCCCGAGCCCGGTCAACCCGCCCAGCGGCTGCCGGTTCCGGACGCGGTGCTGGAAGGCGCAGGACCTGTGCGCGCAAGAGGCCCCGCAGCTCGTCGACCGCGGCGCCGGGCATCCGGTGGCCTGCCACTTCCCCGGGTAGGTCCGCCCGGCCCCGGAGACGAAGGAGGGCGGGTGCGCGGGGCTCTCCCCCGCGTACCCGCCCTTCGTCCTGCCGTCCGACCGGCCCCGCTGGTCCCGGCCTACCAGCCGAGGACGGTCCGGGCGGCGGCCAGCTCCGCGTCCAACTGTTCCCTGCGTTCCTCGAGTTCGGCGCGGTGCTCCTCCACCATGGCCTCCTGGGCCCGGGTCTCGGCGGCGACGAAGGCGTCCAGGTAGCCGGAGGTGTCCGCGCACTCGGCGCTGAGCACGGCGTCCCCGCCCTCGCCCATCACCTCGGATGCGCCGCCGGGGCCCACGGTGTACCCGGACAGGCCCGCGCACTCCTTCCACGCCTCGTTGGCGGCCTCCACTGCGGGGTCCTCCATTCCAGCGGAGTAGGACTCGCCGAGCAGGTCGTCGACCCGGCTGTGCAGTCCGGGAGTGTCCGGCATGGGTTCGCCCTCCGTTGCCGACCAGTAGCCGTCCTCGCCCGGAGGCGGGGAATCCGGGTTGATGCCCAGGTTGGCCTGGTGCTTGCAGCCGCCTTCTGGCGCAGGGTCCCCGGAGGGGGTCTCGATCTCGCCGCCGGTGTGGGAGAAGCCCGTGTACGCGTCAGCGGCCGCCTCCTCCTGGGAGGCGTCGGCGACCGTCCAGGGGTTGCCGGTGTCGTCGCCCTCCGGGATCCCGAAGCCGTACTCCTCTGCGAGGTCCGTGCTGGCCACGCCGTAGCGGCGGTAGGAGTGGTGCGGGCCGAAGTGGGTCAGCAGCTCCTCGAGGGAGTCCGTCTCCCAGCTGACCGAGGCCTCGAAACCGAGTTCGTCGAGGCAATCCACCGTCAGGACGTCCTGGGCCCGGCGGATGGTCCACTGCTCGTACTCGTCGAGGTTGTAGTCGTACAGCGGGAGGTGCAGCCGCTCGGTGAGTTCGGGGTCGGTGGGCGCGTAGGGGTCCCCGGGCTCCTCGAAGCCCGCGGCCTCCACCTCCGCCGAACCCTGCTCGGTGTCGGGGTCCGCGGCCGGTTCCTCCGCTTGGGCGGTACAGGCGGTGAGGGCGATGGCCAGGGCCGCCGCGTACACGGCTCTTCGGGATCCGGGCAGGGGTGACGAAGGAAGCGGTAACCGCACTGAGCTCTCCATGGGGGGTGGGGGCGGAGGGGCGAGAACACACTGACTGTGCCGGACGAGCGCGGGTGCCGGCGTTCGTGATCCTAGCCCGGCCGGGCCCCGCGATCGCTCCGGCCCCTCGGATCCCGCCCCCTGAAACCCGCGGCCCCACCGGCCCGGGGCGGGCACGTCGGAGCCGTCTTCCCCGTCGTGCCCGCCCCGGGCGTGCTCGTGTGCGTTACCGGATCGGCAGGCCGGTGACGGTGCGGCCGATGATGAGCTTCTGGATCTCGCTGGCGCCCTCGAAGATCGTGAAGATGGTGGCGTCGCGGTGCCAGCGCTCCACGGGGTACTCGCGGGTGTAGCCGTTGCCGCCCAGGATGCGCAGGGCGTTCTGGGTGACGAAGGTGGCGGTCTCGGAGGCGTAGAGCTTGCTCATGGAGCCTTCGGCGTTGTCGAAGTCCTTGCCGTTGCGGGCCATCCAGGCGGCGCGCCAGACCAGCAGGCGGGCGGCGTCGATGCGGGTGGCCATGTCGGCGAGCAGGAAGGCCACGCCCTGGTTGTCGCCGATCGGCTTGCCGAACTGCTCGCGCTGGACCGAGTAGTCGCGGGCGTACTCGTAGGCGGCGCGGGCACAGCCCACGGCCATGACGCCCACGCTCGGGCGGGAGGCCTCGAAGGTCTTCATCGCGGCCTGGCCCTTGGAGCGCTTGCCCTCGCGGGCGCGGGCCAGGCGCTCGTCGAGCTTGTCTTTGCCGCCCAGGAGACAGGAGCCCGGGACGCGCACGTCGTCCAGGACGACCTCGGCGGTGTGCGAGGCGCGGATGCCGTGCTTGAGGAACTTCTGGCCCTGGGACAGGCCGGGGGTGTTCGGCGGGATGATGAAGGACGCCTGGCCCCGGGAGCCGAACTCGGGCTCCACGCTGGCCACCACCACGTGTACGTCGGCGATACCGCCGTTGGTGGCCCAGGTCTTGACGCCGTTGATGACCCACTCGTCCTTGGCCTGGTCGTAGACGGCGCGGGTCTTGATGGCGGAGACGTCGGAACCGGCGCCCGGCTCGGAGGAGCAGAACGCGCCCAGCTTGACGTCGTCGGCGCTGCCGAACATCTGCGGTACCCACTCGAAGAGCTGTTCCTGGGTGCCGTTGGAGGCGACGGAGACGGCGGCCAGGCCGGTGCCGGTGATGGCCAGGGCGATGCCCGGGTCACCCCAGTAGAGCTCCTCGAAGGCGACGGGGATGCCGAGACCGGTGGGCTCCAGCCACTGGTTGGCGAAGAAGTCGAGCGAGTAGAGCCCGATCTTGGCGGCCTCCTGGATGATCGGCCAGGGGGTCTCCTCCCGCTCGTCCCACTCGGCGGCGGCGGGGCGGATGACGTCGGCGGCGAACCCGTGGGCCCAGTCCCGGACGTCGCGAACATCCTCGCTCAGTTCCAGGCTGAAGGCGGGCGCGGTGGCCTCACTCATGCGCTTACATCCTTTGTTGGACCCTCCGGGGGGGAGGGACGATCAATACGTGTTACCAACGGTAACACCCTGGTCCGTCAGGCACAACATTTTCCGGGACAGCCCTTCGCCCCTGCCGTCCGCCCCCTGACGACAAGCACCGGCCAACGGCCCCCGGGACCGCGCTCCACTGCTCTAGCGTGGGCGCATGAGTGAACCACGCGTCGAACTGGTCCGGCCCTGGCGGGGGATGTCGCCGCACGAGCGGCAGGAGGCCCGCAGGCGACGACTGCTCGACGCCGGGCTGGAGGTCTTCGGCACCGACGGGTTCCGAGCCGCGACGGTCGGCCGGATCTGCCGGGAGGCCGGGCTGACCAACCGGTACTTCTACGAGCACTTCGCCGACCGCGAGGCTTGCCTGCGCGCGGTCTACGACGCTTTGGTCACCGAGGCGCAGCGGCGGCTGGCCGAGGCGATCCGCGCCCCCGAGACGGAGCTGGAGGAGCGGGTGAGCGCCGCCGTGGACGCGTATGTGGGCTTCTCGCTGGAGGACCCGCGGCGGCCGCGGGTGATCGCGGTGGAGAGCGTGGGGGTCAGCCCTTCGATGGAGGAGCGGCGCCGCGCGGTGCGGCACGAGATCGCGGCCCTGTTCGCCGCCGAGTACGAGCGGGACGTGCGGGCGGGTTCGGCGGTGGACCGGCCCTTCGGCAAGCAGGCGCTGGCTCTGGTGGGCGCCGCCAACGAGCTGGTCGTCGACTGGGTACTGGGCGACCGCTCGCGAACGCCGCAGGAACTGTCGGCGGACATCGCCGGGGTGTTCGTGCCGGTGCTGCGCTCGCGCAGATCTTGACACGCTCGTGTGTCAACTCAGATGATGCGGGTCACACCCACCCCCTCATCCGGAGGCGTCCATGGCTTCGCGTTACGGCGACTACCAGCTGGAGATCTACCTCAACGGCCTCACCGGCGTCGTCCCCTCCCACCCCATGACCTACGCCGAGCTGGAACGGCGGGCCGCCGAATCCCTGCCGCCGTGGATCTGGTCCTACGTCGCGGGCGGAGCGGGCGACGAGCACACCCAGGACGCCAACGCCACCGCCTTCCGGCGCTGGGGCCTGTACCCCCGCATGTTCGTGGGCGCCGCCGAACGCGACACCGGCGTCGACCTGTGCGGCGTTCGACTGCCCTCGCCGCTGATGATGGCTCCGGTCGGGGTGGTGGGCCTGTGCTCGCAGGACCGGCACGGCGACCTGGCCACGGCCGATGCGGCGGCGCGGACCGGCGTGCCGATGATCGCCTCAACCCTGTCCCAGGACCCCATGGAGGAGGTCGCCGCGCGGTTCGGCGACACCCCCGGTTTCTTCCAGCTGTACACACCCACCGACCGCGAGCTCGCGGCCAGCCTGGTCCGGCGCGCCGAGGCAGCCGGGTTCAAGGGGATCGTGGTCACCCTGGACACCTGGGTCACCGGCTGGCGGCCGCGCGACCTGGCCACCGCGAACTTCCCCCAGCTGCGCGGGCACTGCCTGGCCAACTACACCTGTGACCCCGTCTTCCAGGAACGCGTGGGTAGGGACGCCGCCCCCGAGGCCGTGGTGGCGCACTGGGCCGGGATCTTCGGAAACCCGCTGACCTGGGACGATCTCCCGTGGCTGCGTTCGCTGACGGAGCTGCCGCTGATCGTCAAGGGCGTCTGCCACCCCGACGACGCCCGCCGCGCCGCCGACGGGGGCGTGGACGGCATCTACGTC
Organism: Nocardiopsis metallicus; assembly: GCF_014201115.1. GTDB lineage: Bacteria > Actinomycetota > Actinomycetes > Streptosporangiales > Streptosporangiaceae > Nocardiopsis > Nocardiopsis metallicus. Next base: position 794,023 of record NZ_JACHDO010000001.1, on the reverse strand, counting down.
TCCAACCACGGCGGCCGCCAGGCCAACGGCGGGATCCCGGCACTGGAGTGTCTGCCGGACGTGGCCGCCGCCACCGACCTGCCGATCATCTTCGACTCGGGGGTGCGGTCGGGTTCGGACGCGGTCAAGGCCCTGGCGCTGGGCGCGACGACGGTCGCGATCGGCCGCCCCTACGTCTACGGCCTGGCCCTGGGCGGGGTGGAGGGCCTCGTGCACGTCCTGCGGACGATGCTGGCCGAGGCCGACCTGCTGATGGCGGTGGACGGCTACCCGTCGCTGTCCGACCTCACCCCGGCGGCGCTCAAGGACCTGCGGGCCTGAGCACCGGAGCCTCCGAAGCCGGGATCCGGCCCGCCTCCCGGTCCACCGTGTGTCCCCGGGGCCGGGTCGGCGGGTGGAGCTAGCCTGGGCTGGTGGAAGTACTCACCCTGGTGTTCTCCCTGGTCGCGGCGACCGCGGGCATCGTCCTGTGGCGGTTGGAGTGGCTGAAGACCCCGCAGCAGGTCTGGCGGGTGCGCCGCCACCTGGTCCCCCCGGTGCCGGTCAGCGAGAGCGGACCGGCCCAGCCGGGACGGGTGGACGTGCGAGTGCATCCCGACGGCCGCGACACGGTGTACAGCGTGGTGTGCACGCTGCGGGGCGCGTCGGTGGTCGGCGGACGGCGGCCCAGGACCCGCCGCAACCGGTGCTCCCCGGACTCCGAACCGCTGCACCTGGCGCTCGTCCTGCCCCAGCCCGATCCGGCCGACCTGTGGGTGGAGGTCACCTGGGTGACCTTCCGGCCGAGTCTGCACCACGGGGAGCGGATCAACGTGCACACCGGCGAGTTCCTGCGCTGGCGCTGGTCCTGGTGGTCGCTGCGGTTGGGCCGGCGCCCGGGTGAGGGGTGGAGCAGCGTGCGCCCGTACCGGACCAGGGGCCGCTGGATCCATCACTCCGCGCGGCCGATGGCGCTGATCCCCGACCAGGCGTGAGGGGGTTCGGGCCAGACCCGGTTCAAACGTGACGAAGGGCCGGCGCGCGGGCGCCGGCCCTTCGGCGTCATCGCGGTGCGGGAAACGTCGGGGCACTGCCGTTCGCGGGTCACTCCCCGCCGTGGTTCTCCAGACTGTGCTTCTCCAGGAACGTGTACACGTCGTGCTCGTCCACGCCGGGGAAGGTCCCGGAGGGCAGGGCGGAGAGCACGTGGGAGTGGGCGCGGGCCGAGGGCCACACGTTCCCCTCCCAGCGGGAGGCCAACTCGGCGGGCGGGCGCACGCAGCACTCGCCGTTGGGGCAGTTGGACTTGGTGCGGTTGGTGGTCTCCCGGCCTCGGAACCAGCGGGACTCCTTGTAGGGCACGCCCAGGGTGATCGCGAAGTTGCGCTCCCGGCTGGGGTCCACGTGTGCCACGCACCAGTGGGTGCCGTTGGGCTTGTCCGTGTACTGGTAGTAGATCGAGTACCGGTCCGGTGACTGGAAGACCTGGCGGCCCGACCACTGGCGGCACATCCGCTGGCCCTCGATCGCGCCGGTGTCGTCGGTGGGGAAGACCAGCCCGTCGTTCTCGTAGGCCTTGTAGATGATGCCGGTCTCGTCGTTGCGGATGAAGTGGCAGACCAGGTCCAGGTGGCGGTGGGCCAGGTTGGTGAACCGGTGCGCGGCCATCTCGTAGGAGACGGAGTAGACGTCGCGCAGGTCCTCCACGGACAGGTCGCGGGCCTTCTTGGCCTCCTGGAGGTAGGTGACCGCGGTGCTCTCGGGGATGAGGACGGCCGCCGCGAAGTAGTTGGCCTCCACCCGCTGGCGCAGGAAGTCGCCGAAGTCCTTGGGCTGGTCGTGGCCGAGGATCACGTGGCCCAGGGTCTGGAGCAGGATCGTGCGCGGGCTGTGCATGCCCAGCGTGGTCTCCCGCTTGAGGTAGATGCGCCGGTTGACGTGGTCGGTCAGGGAGCGCACCGAGCGGGGCAGGTCCTGCACGTACTTCAGGGAGAACCCGTGGTGGGTGGCGATCGCGAGGATCTGGCCCTGGGAGAGGGGGCCCGCGGTGTAGTTGACCGCTTCCAGGGTCTCGGTGGCCGCGGACTCGATGTTCTCGAAGTAGTTGCCGCGCTCGCGCATCTGGCGGCGCAGGTCGGCGTTGGCCCGCCGGGCCTCCTCCGGAGTGGCGGTCGGCTTGGCGTGGCGCCGCTTGAGCTCGTCGTACAGGCCCACGATGTGTTCGAGGACGTCGTTGGGCACCCGCTTGCCCACCTTCAGGTGCGGGAGGTTGAGGCCCTGGTAGAGGGAGTCGCGCTGGGCCTCCTCCACCGAGATCTCCAGCTGCGCGCGGCGGCTCGGCGGCTGTTTCGACAGAAGTTCCTCGATGGAGACCCCGAGGGCGGAAGCCAAGGACGTGAGCAAGGAGAGCTTGGGTTCACGTTTTCCGTTCTCCAGCAGGGAGAGCTGCGAGGGCGCCCTCCCCACGCGTTCACCCAGGTCAGACAGGGTCATCCCGCGCGCCTTGCGGAGATGACGGAGCCGCTGACCAAAGGTGACGAGATCCAGGTCACCCGTCAAAGACGGTATTTCTTCAGCACCAAAGTACGCCATGGCTTCATCCTACGGAAAGAAACGACGATCTTCACCCGATTTCGAGTGGAAAACCCTTGGATCTTGCCTAAGAATCATAGTTACCGGCGGGGAACTTACCGCTCAGGGCTCACCCCCCTGGCCCTGGAAGGCCTCCCTCGACCGGTGTGAACACCTTGGGGACTACACGTAAGGCGGGAACGAACATGAGCACCAGCGCTCGACGTCAGGAAGCCAGCGCCGCACTCCAGCGCGACTGGGAGACCAACCCCCGGTGGGCCGGTATCGAGCGGACCTACTCCGCTGACGACGTCGTCAAGCTGCGTGGTTCGGTCACCGAGGAGCACACTCTGGCCCGCCGCGGCGCCGAGCGCCTGTGGGACCTGCTCCACACCGAGGACTACGTCAACAGCCTCGGCGCCCTGACCGGTAACCAGGCGGTGCAGCAGGTCCGCGCCGGCCTCAAGGCCATCTACCTCTCGGGGTGGCAGGTCGCGGCCGACGCCAACCTCTCCGGCAGCACCTACCCGGACCAGAGCCTCTACCCGGCCAACTCGGTCCCGGCCGTCGTCCGCCGCATCAACAACGCGCTCCTGCGCGCCGACCAGATCACCTGGTCCGAGGGTGACGACAGCGCCCCCGAGTGGCTGGCCCCGATCGTGGCCGACGCCGAGGCCGGCTTCGGTGGCGTCCTGAACGCCTACGAGCTCATGAAGGGCATGATCGCCTCGGGCGCCGCGGGCGTCCACTGGGAGGACCAGCTCGCCTCCGAGAAGAAGTGCGGCCACCTGGGCGGCAAGGTCCTCATCCCGACCAGCCAGCACGTCAAGACCCTGAACGCCGCCCGCCTCGCCGCGGACGTCGCCGGTGTCCCCTCCCTGGTCATCGCGCGGACCGACGCTCAGGCCGCGACCCTGATCACCAGCGACATCGACGAGCGCGACCAGGCCTTCACCACCGGTGAGCGCACCGCCGAGGGCTTCTACCGCTTCCGCAACGGCGTCGAGGCCTGCGTGGCCCGCGGCCTGGCCTACGCCCCGCACTCCGACCTGCTCTGGATGGAGACCGCGACGCCGGACCTCGAGGTCGCCCGCGACTTCGCCGAACGCATCAAGGCCGAGTACCCGGACCAGATGCTGGCCTACAACTGCTCGCCCTCCTTCAACTGGAAGCGTCACCTCGACGACGCCACCATCGCGAAGTTCCAGCGCGAGCTGGGCCACATGGGCTACAAGTTCCAGTTCATCACCCTGGCCGGCTTCCACTCGCTCAACCACTCGATGTTCAACCTGGCCAAGGGTTACGCCGAGAACGGCATGACGTCCTACGTCGAGCTCCAGGAGGCCGAGTTCGCGTCCGAGGCCGACGGCTACACCGCCACCCGCCACCAGCGCGAGGTCGGCACCGGCTACTTCGACGCGATCAGCACGACCATCGCCCCCGAGGCCAGCACCACTGCCCTCACCGGCTCCACCGAAGAAGACCAGTTCTCAGCGGCTCACTGACCCTGGTCTTCGTTCCCACAGAGGTCGTCCCACCCCGCTTTCGTGGCTGGGGCGGGGCGGGACGACCTCTCCCCCCTAGCCGTCGGCCATGCGCGGTCCGTGTCACACGCGCATGGCCGACGGCTTCTCCGCTTCTTCTCGGTTCCTTCTCCGCACATGAGGCGGAGCCCGCATGCGATTTGCCCCGTGTGCGGGCTTTTGCATTCGCGTCTCATTACATGGGTTAATACACAGACTCCCCGCTGCCTTAACACGCCGATCTCGCGTTGATAAAAGCCTTCCGGGCAACCAGGCGACCAAGGCTTCCCAGATCACAGGGGTTAAACAGGGTTTACTGGCCAGATTCGGCCAGACACGGACACCCGACCCCCTGTTCACATCAGCAAAACACCAATATGGTGTCTCATGCATGGGTCACAGAACAATAACGCCCGACTCGCTCCATCCTTTACCGGGTGGGTACAGCGAGACGGCCTACAGGCGTCCCGTCGGGCGGACCCGTAGCCAACATCCCCGATCACATGGAGTCACTGTGAAGCTCGAGGACATCAGCAAGGAAGCGCTCTCCACCACCCGTCGCGTCCTCGCCGGAGGAGCGATCGCCGCGGCCGCCGTGTTCGGTGTCGCCGCCTGTGAGGACACGGGCGTCGACCCGGGCGTCGAGGACCCGGCCGAGCCTGGCATGGAGAACGGCATCGACGACGGCCTCGACGACGGCATGGACGGCGAGGGCGACGAGTAACCCGTAGACCCCGAGGCCGGGGCGGTGGCCGCGTACCACCGCCCCGGCCGGCGTGTTTTCGTGTGCGGTTGCGCGTAGATTCGACGGGTGACCGACAGAATCCAGCAGAACCCGCGCGAGTCGGGCCCCTCCCCCGCCGAAAGCCCCGTCAAAGGCACAGCAGAGGGCACGCGCGCGAAAACCACCACCGTCCCGGACCTTCTCCCCGGCCGCACCCTGCTGCGCTGGGAGATCCTGTGCGTGCTCGCCCTCTCCCTGGGCGCCGCCGCGGTGTCGGCGACCATCTCCTTCCTCGGCGTGCTCACCGCGCCCGAGTCCATGGCCGACCAGACCGCCAGCCTCATCCGGTCCCGAGCAGAGGACCGCCCCTGGCTCGACCTGTCCTTCCAGCTGTACGCGGTGGTCTTCGCGCTCGCCCCGGTCGCGCTGGTGGTCTACCTGCTGCATCGGAGCGGGGAGTCCGCGCGGACCATCGGGTTCGACGCGAAGCGGCCCGGTTTCGACGCCTGGACGGGAGCGGGTCTGGCCGCGCTGATCGGCGCGGGCGGGCTGGTCGTGTACGTGGTCTCCTGGCAGCTGGGCCTGACCCGTACCATCGTGCCGAGCACGCTGGACGGCAACTGGTGGGACACTCTGGTCCTGGTGCTCCAGGCGTTGAAGAACGGTCTCCTGGAGGAGGTGATCGTGGTCGGCTACCTGCTGCACCGGTTGGGGCAGCTGGGGTGGTCGCCGTGGAAGGCGGTGCTGGCCAGTTCGGTGCTGCGCGCCTTCTACCACCTGTACCAGGGCGTGGGGATGTTCTTCGGCAACCTGGTCATGGGATTGGTGTTCGGCTGGTTCTACGTGCGCTACGGCCGGGTGATGCCGCTGGTGGTGGCGCACACGGTGATCGACATCGTGGCGTTCGTGGGCGCGGTGTACCTCCTCGGCCGGGTCGACTGGCTGCCCGTCTGAGGCGTCCGGTGAAGGAGCCGGCCGGGCGCCTCGCCGCCCCGGTGCTTCTGAAGCGTTCAGGCGCGGCTGGCGGCCTTCGCCGCTATGGCGTCCTCCAGATAGCGGGGACGGCCGAGCAGGAGCCCCACGACGAGGTTCAGGAGTACCAGCCCCATCACCATGGCCATCGGGGCGTGCCAGCCCTCGCTGAGCTCGTGCAGCAGCCCGAACAGGAACGGTCCGGCCCCGCCGAGCAGGTAGCCCAGGCTCTGGCTGGAGGCGGACATCGCCGCGGTGCCCTCGGCGGTGCGGGTGCGCACCGCGAAGATGGTGAGCGCCATGACGAAGCTGCCCAGGCCGATGCCGACGAGGGTGGTCCACACCCAGGTGCCGTCGAGCGGGGCGATCCACAGGCCGGTGAAGCCGACCAGGTAGGCGGCGACGAAGAGCAGGACGAAGGGCCGCTGGTCGCGCACGCGGACGATGAGCGAGGGCAGGATCAGCGACATCGGGATGCCCAGGGCGGTGAGGTAGGCCAGCATCACCCCGGCGGACTGGGCGTCCAGACCCTGGTCGCGCAGCATCTGCGCGAACCAGCCGAACATGATGTAGGCGATGGAGGACTGGGTGCCGAAGTACAGGACGCCCTGCCAGCCGATCCCGGTGCCCAGCACCTGGCGCGCGCTCAGCGCCTCGCGGGCGTCGCCGGGGGCGGGTTCGTGGCGCAGGGCCAACAGCCACGGCAGGGCGGCGACCAGGCCGAAGAGGGCATAGGAGCCCAGGGCGATCCGCCACTCGCCGGTGGCCTGCTCCAGCGGCACGGTGGCGGCGGCCGCGATCGCGGTCCCCACGGCCAGCCCGGTGGTATAGACCGTGGTCATCAGACCCACGCGGTGGGGGAAGTGCTGCTTCACCAGAGCCGGGAGGATGACATTACCGATCGCGCCACCGGAGAGTGCCACGACGCTCAGAGCAAGGAACAGCCAGGGCTCGGAGGCCAGGGCGCGGGCGATCAGGCCGACGGTGAGGGCGGTCAGCGCGTAGACGAGCAGGTGGTGTGAGCCCAGTCGGCGGCTGAGCGCGGGGGTGAGCCCGCCGAAGACCGCGAAGCACAGGACCGGCAGGGTGGTGAGCATTCCGGCACCCACCGCGGTCATGCCCAACCCCTGGGTGACCTCGCCCAGGACCGGCCCCACGCTGGTGATCGCGGTGCGCAGGTTCAGCGCCGCCAGGGCGATGGCCGCAGCGATGAGGACAAGGGCCCCGCGCGAGGGGACCGCGGCCCGTACGGGCCCGGTCAGGGAGGGGTTCTGCGGGGTTTTCTTTCGCGTGGGGGTTGCGCTCATAGGACTTGACTCACATATTCGTAGGATGACCCTATGTACTTCATGAGGATAACGCATTGCCGTTCAGGGCCTATTCCGGTCCGCAACTGGTCTAAGCTCCGGCCTTAACCGATCCGTACCTGTGCGCTGGCCCTGTCATCCGGCGACCCGCCCCTAGGAGGTATACGCGTGCCCCTCGCCTCGACACGCCGGACCGGTCTCGTCGACCAGGTCATCAGTCAGTTAAGAGCCCAGATCGACTCGGGTGAGTGGGGCGTGGGCGACCGCATCCCCACCGAGTCGGAGCTCTCCGACCAGCTCGAGGTCGGCCGTAACACCGTCCGCGAGGCCGTACGAGCCCTGGCCCACGCGGGCCTGCTGGAGATCCGTCAGGGGGCGGGCACCTTCGTCCGCGCCTCCAGCGAACTCGGCGGGGCCCTGCGCCGCCGCCTGGAGCGCTCCCGCCTACGGGAGAACCTCGAGGTCCGCCGCGCCCTGGAGGTCGAGGCCGCGCGCCTGGCCGCGCTGCGCCACAGCGAGGAGGACATGGCCGACATCGACCGCGCCATGGCCCTGCGCGAGGAGGCCTGGCGGACCAAGGACATGGGCGCGTTCGTGGAGGCCGACTTCACGTTCCACCGCTCGGTGGTCAACGCCACCCACAACACGCTGCTCATCGACCTCTACGACGACATCGCCCAGGTCGTCTACGCCAGCATCGCGCACACCGCGTACGAGCAGAGCGACGAGGCCTCCGAGCAGCCCTCCTCCGCCACCGACGGGATCGACCACAGCGGGCTGACCGAGGCCATCCGGGAGGCGGACCCGGTTCTCGCCGCCCGTGAGGCCACCTGCTACATCGACGAGCTGCTCTCCCTCACCGAGGAGTGAGCGCCCGCGTCAGGCGCCCGCGGTGAGCGCCTGACACCGTGTTCGTCTGAAACACACGGACGGGCCCGGAACCATCCCCTGGTTCCGGGCCCGTCCGCTCTGGTATCCGCCTCCAGAGGGGTCAGTCGCCGCCGTAGACGTCGCCCACGGCGGAGCGCGGACCCAGTCTCGGGCGGGGGTGTCCCTCCGCCGCGCGGCCCTCGCGGCGGGCGTTCAACGAGCGCGGCCGACCGCACCGCCCGGCCTGGTCGGCGCCGCCGTCCCAGCCAGTCACCCTGGAGGGGTCCAGGCCCAGCAGGTCCAAGGTGCTCTCCCCGGCGCAGACCGCGTCGATGATCTCCCGCTCGCGGCTGACGTTCTCCATGGTCTCGGCGATGATCGCGCTCACCTGCCCCCGGGGCAGGCAGACCACGCCGTCGTCGTCGGCCACGATCCAGTCGCCCCGGCGCACCGGCAGCGGGGCGGGACCGCTCGCGTCCATGTTGATCTGCTGGCCCACGGAGCCGCCCGCGTCGTGCCCGGCCTCGCGGACGGCCACCCCGGCGCCGAAGACCGGGAGCTCGCAGTGGGCGATGGCGGCGATGTCGCGTACGCAGCCGTCCAGGATGATCCCGGCCACGCCCTTGGTGCGCGCCGCCACCGCGAGGATCTCGTCCACGTAGCCGTACTCGGGCTCGCCGGAGACGTCCACCACCAGGGCGGACCCCGGCGGGGCCTGGGCCACGGCGACGTGCAGCGCCAGGTTGTCCCCCGGCGAGCAGCGGACGGGGAAGGCGGTCGCGGCGAACGCGGCCCCCGGCCAGACGGAGAAGAGGTGAGTCCCGAACGGACGCCCTCCGCAGCGGGCCAGTGCCACCGTTCCCACAGCCGTCAACGTCTTCGCAAGCGCCACGTCAGCCTCCATTACACCCGCGCCCGGTGCGGCCGGCTCGAACCGGCCCCCTCTATACTCGCCGGTAACTTAAGCGTGACGCAAGCCATATCAGCCCGAAACACGTAAAAACTGCTACCGATGGTTACACAGGAACTCGAAACAGACTCAGCCGACCGCCGCCACCGCGTCAAGGGCGGCTCGGGCAGCGGCGACGTCGTGCACGCGAAAGACCCGGGCCCCCTCACGGGCGGAGACGGCCAGGGTGGCCAGAGTCCCGTCACCGCGCTCGGTGACCCCGGCCCGGAGGGTCTCCCCCACGAAGTCCTTGTTGGAGACCGCCACCAGCACCGGCCAGCCGGTGGCCGACAGCTCGCCGAGGCGGCGCGTGAGTTCGAGTGAGTGGTAGGTGTTCTTGCCGAAGTCGTGGGTGGGGTCGATCATCACCCCGTCCGGGCGCACCCCCACCGACACCGCGCGTTCGGCCAGGGCGCACACACCGGACACGACATCGGCCACCACGTCGTCGTAGCGGACGCGGTGGGGGTCGGTGCGCGGGGCCAGTCCACCGCTGTGGCTGCACACCAGCCCGGTGCCGTACTCCGCGGCCACCCGGGCCAGGTCCGGCTCGGCACCGGCCCAGGTGTCGTTGATCATGTCCGCCCCGGCCACGGCGACGGCGCGGCCCACCTCGGCCCGCCAGGTGTCCACCGAGATCACCACCCCGGGGTAGCGGTCGCGCAGCTCGCGCACGAACGGCACCGTGCGACGGATCTCCTCGGCCTCGTCCACGTGGGCGCCGTAACCGGCCTTGACCCCGCCGACGTCGATGATGTCCACCCCCGCCGCCACGGCGTGGTCGGCCGAGGCCAGCGCGGCCTCCAGGGCGTAGGTGGCACCCCGGTCGTAGAAGGAGTCCGGGGTCCGGTTGATCACCCCCATCACCGCGTATCGGCGGCCCGCGAACGTCTGCCCGCGCAGCCTCAGTGTTCCCGCCGGGGGTCGTGTGTCCGCCAGGGGCCGTTTTCCTGCCTCGTCCGGCACAACCGGTTCCGTCACCATGGCTCCATCCTGGGGCATCACGAAGAGCCCGGGGCAGGGGGCCGGGCGACCGGCCCCCTGCCCCGGGTTCGGACGGGCACCTCAGGTAGGTACCTCTCAGGCGGGCACCCAACCGGCGGAGCGTTCACCGCCCCGGCGCTCCTTGCGCACCTGGAGGTAGTCCCACGTCTCCACGTGGGCCACCCCCGCCGTTCCCCGGATCCGCTCCAGGGCCTCCACCAGCTGGCAGCGATCCGGAGCGGTCAGGGTGCCGATCACGTCGTAACGACCGAAACCGCTGGCCAGGAACGAGATCCGGCCCATGTTGGCCATGGCGGTCCCCAGCGCGTCGGCGTCACCGCGACAGCGCAGGCCGAAGCCCAGCTGCTCGTTGGCGCCCACCGCCGAGGGCTCCACCAGCGCGGTCACGTGGACCACGCCCGAGTTGAGCAGCCGCACCACCCGTGAACGGGCCGCGGCCTGTGAGAGCCCGACCTGGCGGGCCAGGTCGGCGTACGAGGCGCGTCCGTCCTTGAGTAGTTTGCGCACCAGACGCCAGTCCAGCGCGTCCAACTCGATGTCGCGTAGTTCACGCACACTGCTGTGGGCGTCCTTGTACACGGCGTTGGCGCGGAAGACCTCCGCGCCGTCCACGCCCGGCAGTGAGCGCAGCTCGGTGAGCTCCTTGGTGAGAGCCGCGTCGTCGGCCACCCGGACCTGCGCGATGGCCGGGAACCTCCCGGCCGACTGCGCCGCGAAGGTCACGGCCTCGCGTTCCCCCAGCGCTTCCAGCAGCGGACCGACCGGGCCGCTGACGCGGAACGACACGTGGCCGAGGACCTCCATGCCCACCACACCGGCGTGCAACACTCCGACGATTCTGATCGCCCCCGACTGCACGAGCTGGCGCACCCTGGCGCGTACCGCAGTCCGGGACAGGCCCACTCCGTCGGCCAGGGCCTGGAACGTCGCTCTGCCGTCCCCCTGCAACGCCCGCATGAGCGCGGCGTCAACCGCATCGAGCACGATGGTTGCCTTTCGTTCCCATGACGCCGTCCTTACCCCCGGACGACGCCCCCTCCTCCGGGCAGATCATCGCAGTTGTGGCGCCTCTTCACTACCGATCGCGAAAGAAATCGGTTGATTCACCCCTTTGACCGGCCCGGGAGCGTCGTTCAATGCCCCAACCGAACCCTCTCGACCACATAACAGACTTGTATAGAACACCCCTGATGAGGTGACCACTGTGCACACAACCCCCGCAAAGCGCCACACTGATCTCACGGACCCGTGCGAGGCCTGCCGGGGCTACCCCCGGCGCACCGCGAGGGGGCGGCTCCACGCCCCACGGGTGCCGACGCGGGCACCGGGAGATCCGGAACCCCGGGAACCAACGGGTCGTTCCCCTACGTGTACCTGGGAAAGGGCACGACGGCAGGAGAAGTGACCGCCACCCGGCGACCGTGGCGAGTACACAGGAGTACCAGGACGGAGCAGTCGTCATCGCCCCGCGGCTTGAGAGGAATCGCTGGTGGCAGCGGAGGACGAGCGGCCGGAGAAGGCGCCCGCGCGCCCGGGCACGGGAGGGGCGCTGCTGTGGACCGCCGCGTCTCTTCCCCTCCCAGGTGCAGCGCACCTGCGCATGGGGCGCAGGGGTGCCGGGATGGTGATCCTCGGCGCCTACTTGCTGGGTATCGCGGCCCTGGCCCTCTGGCTGGTCCGGCTCGGCGCGCACGAGGCGGGCGCCGCGACGGTACTGACCGGGATGGCCGTGCAGGACCGCTGGTTGCTCGGCGCGATGGGCGCCGTGTTCGTGGTCGCGGTGCTGTGGCTGACCGTGATCGTGCACTCGTGGGCAATCACCCGGCCCGAGGGCGCGAAGTTCGGCCAGCGGCTCCTGGGCGGCGTCGTGGTCCTGCTCCTGTGCGCGACCGTGGGCGCCCCGGCGGCCTGGGCCCTGCACGGCGGGTACACGGCCTACGAGACGCTGGGCTCGGTCTTCGACGCCCCCGAGCGCGACGACCTGCCGCCGCACGACGCCGCCGACCCCTGGAACGGCGCGGACCGGGTCAACGTGATGCTGATCGGCTCGGACGCGGCGGACGAGCGGTACGGGGTGCGCACCGACACCATGATGGTGGCCAGTCTGGACACCGAGACCGGTGACGCGGTGCTGGTGGGCCTGCCCCGCAACCTGGAGAACATCCAGTTCCCCGAGGGCAGCGAGCTCGCCGAGCGCTACCCGGAGCCGTACGGGTTCAACCTGCTGCTCAACGACCTCTACCAGGCGGTCGCCGACGACCCCGACGAGCTGGCGCTCAACCCGCTCTCCTCCGACCCGGCCGCCGACACCCTCAAGAAGGTGGTCGGGTACAACATCGGCCTGGACGTCGAGTACTACGCGATGGTCGACATGATGGGCTTCCGCGACCTGATCGACGCCGTGGGCGGCGTGCGGGTACGCATCGAGGAGCCCATCCCGTACGGGGTGCACGGCGGAGTCCTGGAGCCCGGCTACCAGCTCCTGGACGGCCACGAGGCGCTCTGGTACGGCCGTTCGCGGATCGGCTCGGACGACTACGGGCGGATGGGCCGCCAGGGCTGCCTGGTCAAGTACGTGGCGGAGCAGGTCGACCCGACCACCGTGCTGACCAGCTACCGGCAGTTGGCCGGGGCCACCAAGCGGACGCTGAGCACCGACATCCCGCAGACGAAGGTGCCGGCCTTCATCGAGCTGGCCGACCTGCTGACCGACCACGGCGACATGAGCGCGCTCCAGCTGTCCCCGCCGCAGGTGTCCACCGGCAACCCGGACTGGGACGAGATCAAGGAACTGGTCCGGGAGGCGATCGGAGCCAGCGAGGAACAGGGCGACGACCTGTCCTCGGAGCCCTCCCCCTCGGCTTCCGGTGACGGCGCCGAGGAGGGCGTCGAGGGCCCTGAGCAGATCCAGGACCCGACCCTCGAGGAATGGCAGGAGTGGGAGGATGACGAGCGGACCGAGTGGCAGCGCTACACCGGTCTGGACGAGCCCTCCCCCGCCGACCCGGGCCGCCAGGTCGGCTCGGAGGCCACCGACCTCAACGCCATCTGCCCCTAGCCCCCGCCCCTCCGGAAATGACACCCCCTGGGGGTTCCGGCAAACCCCGGAGCCCCCGGGTGGCCGGTGTCGGTCAGCTGGCCACCGACCGTTGTCACCCCCGATCGGGCGTGTGACGCTGGCGCGGTGACCACAGCACAGCTCTGGACTCTCGTCGCCTTGGGCGCCTTCCACGGGCTACACCCCGGCATGGGGTGGTTGCTCGCCGTCAGCAGGGGGTTGCAGGAGGGCGGTCGCCGCCAGGTCCTGCGGGCCCTGCCCGCGATCGCCGTGGGGCACGCGGCCAGTGTCGCCGTGGCGGCGGTGGTGATCACCGTCACGGGTTCGGCCACGGCCTCGGTCCTGTTCCCGGTGCTCGGCGCAGGCGTGATCGTCCTGGTGGGGCTGGTGATGCTGCTGTCGCGGCGGCACTTCCACTGGCGCGAGGTGCGACTGCCCCTGTGGCAGCTGACCGCCTGGTCCTTCCTGATGTCCTCGGCACACGGCGCCGGGTTGATGCTGATGCCGGTCCTGGCCGGTCAGCTCCACCACACGCACGTGGACGGCGGCGGACACGGGGGGCATGCGACAGAAAGCCGGGGAACGGAGGCCGAGACCGTGGCCGCGGCGGAGGGGCCCTGGGCGGGCGGTGCGGATCCGGGTGAGACAGTCGGCGGGACCGGTGGGGCCGCGCAGGCCGGAGAGGCCGGAGAGGCCGCTTGGAGCCTGTGGGACGCCACGGTGCTCGGGCTCGCCGCCACCGGGGTGCACACCCTGGCCATGCTGGCGGCCGCCGCAGTGGCGGCGCTGATCGCCTACGACTTCCTCGGAGTGCACGCGCTGCGCTGGAAGGGCGTGACCATGGACCGGATCTGGGCGCTGACACTGGTCCTGGGCGGGGTCTTCGTCCTCTGGTCGGTGCTGTGGCCGACCCTGTGACCGGCCCCACCCCGTGTTTCGTTTACGGTTTCCGAGTTGATTCCGGTCACAGTCGGGAATGGGAGCCGTGTCCGATGTGTCCCATAGACGGAGCATCCCGCAGGGAGCCGTGAAGACACTGGCGCCCGGGACGTCGACGGCGGCGCGGCCGCCCGTCCCCGGCGTGGAGGGGCAGAGTCCATGACACACAGATCCACCGGGTCCGCCATGGCGCACCGCCGATGGCACGGGCTCATCCTGTCCGTGGCGATCCTGGCCGTCCTGGCCACGGTCGGCGTGTTGGGCACCCGATGGGTGGTGGAGAACCAGGAGCGGATCTTCCCCGTCTCCGCACCGTGGGGGCCCGAGTGCTCGGTGTGGACCGGCGAGGAACAGATCAAGCTCGACCGCGACCAGGCTCAGCGGGCCAGTACCGCCGCGGCCGTGATCAACCAGGGGGACAGCGCCCCCGTCGAGCAGCCCGATGTCGACGACATCCCCGACGAGGTCATGGACGCCCTCGTCAACGGCCCCGAGGACGACGCGGGACCGTCCATGAGCTGCCGCTACTCGGGTGAGGATGTCGAGTTCGAGGAGGAACTGCCCTCGGGCATGACCCCGCGCACCGAGGCCATGAAGGCGGGCATCGAGGCACACTTCGCCGACACCAGCATCGGCGGGTACGTGCCCGGCGGCTACGACAGCGGCCACGGTGAGGGTTCGGCGCACTACGAGGGCCGCGCGCTCGACATCTTCTACCGGCCGGTCAACGAGGACAACCGCCGTGAGGGATGGCTGCTCGCGCACTGGCTGATCGCGCACGCCCCCGAGTACAAGATCGACGTCATCATCTTCGACGACAAGATCTGGAGCACGCGGTACCCGTCGATGGGCTGGCGCCACTACGACGCCGACCCGGACAACGAGATCCTGCGCCACCTGGACCACGTCCACGTGGACGTGCTGCGCGGAACAGACCCCAGCGCCGACGCCTGAGGGCCCGGCCCCGGGGCCGGGCACCAGGATTCATCCCGGCGGCGACGGGCCCGGACCACCGCTGGAACTCAGGCGGTGGCCCGGGCCCTGCTCGTGTGCCCTGGCGGGCGGCGGTGGGCGGACGGTCAGTCGTCCAGGCGGAAGCCGACCTTGAGCCCCACCTGGAAGTGGGCGACGGCGCCGTCCTCGATGTGCCCGCGGACCTGGGTGACCTCGAACCAGTCGAGCCCGCGCAACGTGGCCGAGGCCCGCTGGATGCCGTTGCGGATGGCCTGGTCGACACCCTCGGTCGAGGTACCGACGATCTCCGTGACGCGGTAGGTGTGGTCGGTCATGGTTGACCCCCTGCTGAGTCGGTGGTGGTGCGGCCGGGCCAAACCCGGTCCCGTACCCTGCCTCCCCGCAATCCCCGCCCGCCACACGGGCACCCTGATTTCCTCCGCGCACCTTTCCGGAGAACGGATCCGAGCACTTTGCCGATTCTTTCCGAGGACTTTGGCCCCGGCTGAGGCTCGCTTGACCCCAGGGGCGGGTGTTGCGGGGATCGAATAATGAGACGAAGGGGAAGCGGGAGTGCCAGATAAGTCCTGACCTGGGACTTAGGGCCCTCTCCCGCGGGACTCTCCCGAGACAACGTCGTAACTGAGGTTTTCTCAGCGAAATGATCTCTGCGGAGCAGGGTGATTTTCGGATCCCCGCCGGGCCGGACGAGTGGCACCTGGATGCGAGCAGACGTAAAGCCCCTGGTAGGACAGGTCTCACCACAAGATCATGTCCGTAACCACCAGAGGCTTCACGTTGGTCACCTATTCTGCCACCCTCGACGTCCCACGCCACATCGTCGAGTTCCTCGCCCGACACCTGGCCGCCCACCGCCGAAGCATCGCCACTCCGAAGGGCTCACGGGCACTCGGGCCGTTCCGCCAAGCGGTGCTGGTGCTGCGCTGGTTCCGTGAGCGCGGCTGTGTGCACTGCCTGGCCCGTGACGCCGGAATCTCCCAGGCCACCAGCTACCGCTACCTACACGAAGGCATCGACGTCCTCGCCGGCCAGGCCCCCGACCTGCACGAAGTCTTGGCCAATTGCCACAACGAAGGGATAGCGCGCGTAGTCTTGGACGGCACGCTGATCGCCTCCGACCGCCTCGCGGGCGTCCGCGAGAACGGCAACGACCTGTGGTTCAGCCAAAAACACAAGGCCTTCGGCGGCAACATCCAGTTCCTATCCGCACCGGACGGCACCCCGCTGTGGGTCTCCGCAGTCGAGCCCGGATCCACCCCCGACATCACCGCCGCCCGCCTCCACGCCCTGCCCGCCCTGTACAAGGCAGCGGCCGAGGGCCTGCCCACCCTGGCTGACAAGGGCTACCAAGGCGCCGGTATCGGCGTGCACACCCCCATCAAGCGCCCTACGGGCCAGGGCGAAGGGGCTCTGCACGTGGACACACGGATGTATAACGCGCTGTTGCGGCACGTGCGTGCGCTCGGTGAGCGCACCGCCGCCGAACTCAAGGAGCGCTGGCGGACGCTGAAGTACGTCACGCTTAGCCCGAGCCGGATCGGAGACATCGCCCGTGCGGCTCTTGTCCTCAACAGGCAGTGGAAATGATCTTCGCTGAGAAAACCTCACTGACTCTTGACGTACCCCGGGGGGCAGCGGTGTACATTAGGTCCTAGCGCTTCGGTCCCCCGTCGAAGCGCGGGACGATGTTTCGAGCCCCCGTCGAAACATCGCTGCGACGCCGGGTGGTTTGCCCCCGTAACCACCCGGCGTCGCCTTTTGTCCGCACCCGGTCGGCGTGAATACCCGTCCGTGGCCGGGGCTTGACCACCGAATCCGCTTTGTCTCCTGGGGATCTGCATTGGGTAATACCGCACCGGACGCACACTGCTCACGCAAGAGCTGCAAGGCGCCCGCCGAGTGGGCCCTGGTATGGAACAATCCCAAGCTGCACACCCCCGACCGCCGCAAGGTATGGGTGGCCTGCGACGAGCACCGCGACTATCTCGCCAACTTCCTGGACCTGCGCGGCTTCCTGCGCGAGACCGTCCCCATGGCCGAGTTCGAGGGCTAGCTCCGGGGCGCTGCCAGCCCGCGCCCGAACCCCTCACCCCGGGGAGACCGCGCGGACCAGTTCACGCACCCGGCCGTGACCGCACTCCCCCGCCGCCACTCCTTCGGGCCCCGGATGCGCCGCGCCCGCTCCAGGAGCAGCCCCGTCAGAGTGGGGCCTCGCCTTCACCGCTCCCGCGCGCCGTGAGCCCGGACACCACCGGACGCACCAGGTTCCGCAGCCAGCCGATCAGGGACAGCGGGTGGCCGGCGAGCTGTTCCAGCACGGTGGCGAGCACGGCCACCAGTTCCTCAGTGCCCGCCCCTTCCCGTGCCCGCGCGTGGAAGAGGGCGTCGGTGAGCCGGGCAGCCTCCGCCAGGTGCTGGGGATCGCGACCTGTTCCGTGATTCATCGACGAACACCTACTTCTGTCATCACAGACCACCCGCGTGCAGGACCGCCAGGCCAGGGCCCGCGGCCTGGGTCCTCCCGCCTGGGGAGAAGCGGCAGAAGAGGCGGGTCGAGCGGGGGTTCGAGCCCGTCCCGGACACGTGGTCCAGGCGTTCGTGTTCGCCCTGGACCCCGGCGGCCGAACCGCACCACAGCCCAGCTCGCACCGCGGGGCCGCTCGGGCGGCCGGCGGACAACTCACAGGAGGCCACAGCACCGGCCTGGCAGGCGCGGCCGCCGCCTTCACGGACCCTACGGGCACAAATGTTCGGGATGCTGATGTTCGGCTACAGAATCAGCAACGGTTCACCCCGGCCGGTCCAGGGCCCGGCGGACGCGTTCCAGGACCTCGGGGGTGTCCACGTCGAAGTCGGCGGGGGCGTCGGCAAGCGGCACGTGGACGGGCTTCAGCGGGCCGAGCAACCGGTAGAGCGAGCGTCCCGTGTAATCGGCCAGCGCGGCGCGCAGGGCCTCGGTGTGCCAGATCCCGGTGAGCCACTGCTCCCGGCCGCCGGCGTCCACGAAGACGGCGCCCGCCGAACCCGCGTCCGCGCCTTCCCCGGCAGCCCCGGCCAGTGCGGCGAGGTGGCCCGGGTTGAGGTGGGGCAGGTCGGCGGCGAGCAGGGCCACCCAGGCGGCGCTCACTTGGGACAACCCAGCGCGCAGGGCCGGGACGGGGCCGTCCCCGGGCGGGTCCTCGCGGACGTAGCGGGCCCGGGGGCTCTCACGTTCGGGGCCGACCACCGTCACGCCCGCGTTCGGGTCGTGAGCGCGAACAGTGGCGACCACGTGTTCCAGCAGGGTGCGTCCGGCGACGGTCAGGCCGGGTTTGTCGGCGCCGCCCATGCGGGTCGCCGCCCCTCCGGCCAGCACCACGGCGTGCAGGTTCTCCATCACCCCAGCATGCACCCGTGTCCCGGCGTGCGCCCACACCGGCTCAGCCCTTGACGCACACCACCTGGCGCAGGTGGGCGACCACCTCGACCAGGTCGGTCTGGGCCTCGATCACCGACTCCAGGTCCTTGTAGGCGGCCGGGATCTCGTCCACCACGCCCCGGTCCTTGCGGCACTCCACACCCTTGGTCTGCTCGATCAGGTCGGCCTCCGTGAAGGTCTTGCGGGCCTTGTTCCGGCTCATCCGGCGTCCGGCGCCGTGCGAGGCGGAGTTGAAGGAGGCCGGGTTGCCCAGGCCCTTCACGATGTAGGTCCCGGTGGCCATGCTGCCCGGAATCACACCGAAGTCCCCTGAACCGGCACGGATCGCCCCCTTGCGGGTGACGAGCACGTCCACGCCGTCGTAGGTCTCCTCCGCCACGTAGTTGTGATGGCAGGAGATGCGCTGTTCGAACGTGGTCCCGGGGATCCGGTTGGCCAGGACCTGGCAGGCCAGGCCCATCATGACGTCACGGTTGCGGCGGGCGTAGTCCTGCGCCCAGAACAAGTCGCGGCGGTAGGCGTCCATCTCCGGGGTCCCGGTCAGGAACACGGCGAGGTCGCGGTCGGGCAGGTCCTGGTTGTGCGGCAGCGCCTGCGCCTGGGAGATGTGGTGGTCGGCCAGCTCCTTGCCGATGTTGCGGGAGCCGGAGTGCAGGACCAGCCAGACGGCTCCGTCGTCATCCAGGCACACCTCCAGGAAGTGGTTGCCGCCGCCCAGGGTGCCCATCTGGCGACGGGCGCGCTCGTGGCGGGGGCGCACGGCGGAGGCGAGGTCGTCGAAACCGCCCCAGAAACCGTCCCAGCCGGTGCCCTTCAGGCCGGGGATCCGGGCGGGGTCGACGGGGGTGTCATGGGAGTTGAAGCCGACCGGGATCGCCGCTTCCAGGGCCGAGCGCAGGGGGCCGAGGTCGTCGGGAAGTCGTTCGGCGCTCAGGCCGGTGCGGACCGCGGTCATCCCGCAACCGATGTCGACGCCCACGGCCGCCGGGCTGACGGCGTCGCGCATGGCGATCACCGAGCCGACCGTGGCGCCCTTGCCGTAGTGGACGTCGGGCATGACGGCCAGCCCGTGCGTCCAGGGCATCCGGGTGACGTTGCGGAGCTGGTCCATGGCGGCGGACTCGACCTGCGCCGGGTCGGCCCACATGCGGATGGGAACGCGCTCGCCGGGTACTTCGGTGTAGGACATGGGGCCACCTCCCGTTTCTGTTCGAGCCCCGGGGCACCGACGTGTTCTGTGCCCCGGAACATCAAGTCAGAGGGGCCCGGGGGGAGGCAACCGGTTTATTGCGGTTCGGCGTGTTCGCGCGCGAGCGCGGCGGGGTCCGGAGCGCGGGGTCAGCCGCCGATCGCGGACATCGGGCGGGCCGGTTGGAGGAAGCTCGGGTCGTTGATGCCGTGGCCGGGGAGCTTGGCCATGACCGCGGCCCGCCAGCGGTCGGCGATCTCGTCGTCGGTGGCACCCTCGCGCAGGGGCGTGCGCAGGTCGGACTCCTCCCGGGCGAAGAGGCAGTTGCGGATCTGGCCGTCGGCGGTGAGCCGGACCCGGTCGCAGGCCCCGCAGAACGGGCGGGTGACCGAGCCGATGACGCCCACGGTGGCGGGCTCGCCGTTGGGGAAGCACTGACCGCGCAGACGGAAGAGCTCCGCGGGCGCGCTGCCGCGGGTTTCGGTGTCGGCGGGGTCGAGGTCGAACTCGGCCTCCAGCCGTGTGAGGATCTCGTCGGCGGTGATCATGGTGTCGCGGCGCCAGCCGTGCTGGGCGTCCAGGGGCATCTGTTCGATGAAGCGGAGCTCGTAGCCGTGCTCCACGCAGAAGCGGAGGAGGTCGGCGGCCTCGTGATCGTTGACGTCGCGCATGAGCACGGCGTTGACCTTGACCGGGGTGAGTCCGGCGCGTGCGGCGGCGGCCATCCCCTCCAGGACGTCGTCGAGTCGGCGGCGCCGGGCGAGCTTCTCGAACACGACGGGGTCGAGGGTGTCCAGGGAGACGTTGACCCGGTCCAGTCCGGCCTCGGCCAGGGCGGGTGCCATCCGGGCGAGCCCGATCCCGTTGGTGGTCAGCGCGGTGTGCGGGCGGGGCGTGAGGGCGGTGCTTCCGGCGACGAGGCCCGGCAGACCCCGACGCAGCAGGGGTTCTCCGCCGGTGAAGCGGATCTCCTCGATGCCGAGCCGCGTGGTCCCGATGCGGATCAGGCGCAGGAGTTCGTCGTCGGTGAGCAGCTCCGCCTTGGGGAGCCACTCCAACCCTTCCGGGGGCATGCAGTAGGTACATCTGAGGTTGCAGCGGTCGGTGAGCGACACGCGCAGGTCTGTTGCCACGCGGCCATAGGAGTCGGCCAGCACGGACGTCACCCTCTCCAGTCTGAGATTGCCGAGCAGGAAGTACACGAAATTGCACCCACCCGAGGGATACCCATCCTTAAGCGTAGAAGATCCAGTTTCACGGTGTGTAGCCCTAATCACACCTTTTGGCATATTTCGTTGGCACACACGAGAGTTGGCTGCCCAGTCTGGCCTTTGACCCAAGGCAGCGGCGTCGATCGTTACACAGGCGATGCCCTCCGGCCCCCGGGCCCGGTGTTCTAGGGTGACCACTCCGGCGGCGACCATCCGATCGTCGCAGACGGAAGCGGCAGCGAGGAGGCAGGACACGGTGATCAGCACACGTGAGTGGGGTCTGGCCGGCGGGCCGGACGGGTCCGGGAGACTGGCGGCACGGGCCTGGGCGCCCGCCGAGGGCGAACCGACCTGGCTGGCCGTGCTCGTGCACGGCTACGGCGAACACCTGGGCCGCTACGAGCAGGTCGCCCGGGACCTGTGCGCCGCCGGAGCGGTGGTCTACGGGGCCGACCACCGCGGCCACGGCGGGTCCTCCGGGGAGCGGGTCCTGATCGACGACTACGCCGGGGTGGTCGAGGACGTGCACCGTGTCCTCACCCAGGCGCGCACCGCCTACCGCAGCCTGCCGCTGGTCCTGATCGGCCATTCCATGGGCGGCATGATCGCCACCCGATACGCCCAGGTGTACCCGGGCTCGGTGCAGGCGCTGGTGCTGTCCGGGCCGGTCCTGGGCCGATGGACCGCGGCCGAACGGCTCGCCGCGGCCGAGGTGATCCCCGACGCCCCCATCGACCCCGCCACCCTCTCCCGGGACCCGGCGGTCGGCGAGGCCTACGAGGCCGACGAGCTGGTCTGGCACGGCCCCTTCAAGCGGACCACGGTCAACGCCCTGCTCACCGAGCTGGAGCGGGGCAACAGCGCGGGCAGTCTGGGCTCCCTCCCCCTGCTGTGGGTACACGGGCACGAGGACCAGCTGGTTCCGGTGTCCGACACGAAGGTCGGCATCGAGGCGGTGGCGGGCGAGGACGTCACCGCGCGGATCTTCCCCGGCGCCCGGCACGAGGTCTTCAACGAGACCAACCGCGACGAGGTGCTCGGCGAGGTGATCCGCTTCGCCCACCGCTTCTCCCTCTGACCCCGGGCCTCCCCCGATTTCGCGTGCTCTTGCTACCAGGAGCGCTGAGCCGCTGAAACCCGAGGCGCCGAACGTGCTCCTGGTAGCAAGAAGCGTCACGGGGGAAGTGGCGGGGTGCCGTTCAGACGTAGAGCTGGCCGCGCGGTTGGGTGGGGTGGGCCAGGGTCTCGGCGTAGGCCGCGGCCAACCGCTCCACCGCGTCGGCCAGCACGTCCGGCGGCCGGGTGTAGGCCAGGCGCAGGTACCGCTCCAGGGTCCCGTCCGCGCCGAACAGCGGTCCGGCCGCGGGGTGCACGCCGTGCCGGATCGCGACCTCGGCCAGTGACGTGGCGACCGGGTACGGCAGGGCCGCCCACAGCACCAGGCCGCCACCGGGCGTACTGGGCCGCCAGTCCGGCAGGCGCTCGCGCAGCGCGACCAGGAGCGCGTCGCGGTTGCGGCGCAGCTGACGGCTGCGTTCGGCGCGGATCCGCAGCACGTCGGCGAGCAGGTGGGTGGCGGTGAGCTGGTCGTGCACCGAACCGGCAAGGTCGAAGCGCTGGCGGATCGCCATGATCCGGGTGACCATCGGCGGGGTGGCGCGCACCCATCCCACCCGCAGCCCGCCCCAGAACAGCTTGGCCACCGAACCCACGGTCAGTACCCGCCCGTCGGTGTCGTGCGCGGCCACCGGGGCGGGCAGGTCACCAGAGTCGATGGCTAGCTCGGCGCCGGACTCGTCGATGATGAGGTGGGTCCCGGCGCGCCGGGCCTCCCGGACCAGGATCCGGCGTTCGTCGTCGTCCATGAGCGCGCCGGTGGGGTTCTGGAAGTCCGGGATCATGTAGGCCGCGGAGGGTCTGCGCTGGCGGAAGGCGTCCACCAGGTACTCCATGTCCCAGCCCTGCGGGGTCACTCCGGTGGTGCGGATGCGGGCGCCGTTGCGGCGGGCCGCGTCCAGGCCGTGCGGGTAGGTGGGCGTCTCCATCAGAACCTCGTCGCCCTCCTGCACCAACAGGTCCATGGCCAGGGTGACGCCCTGCTGGGCGCCGCTGGTGACGAAGATCTGCTCCGGGGTGGTGGGCAGACCCCGCTCGACATAGCGTCGGGCGATGGCGTGGCGGAGTTCGGGCAGGCCGTAGGGGTAGTAGCCGATCCCGCCCACGTGCGCGGCCAGTTGCTCCGAGGCGTGGAAGGAGGCGTCGCGCAGCCCGTCGACGGCCGGGGGCGCGGCCACGCCGAGGTCGATCTGTTCGGCGGCGGGCACGAACGGGGCGGGCCCGCGGGTAGCGGAGTCGGGCAGGACCGTCCAGCTGCCCGCGCCCTGCCGACTGTCCAGGAAACTGTTGTCGCGCAGCCAGGCGTAGGCGGCGGTGACGGTGTTGCGGCTCACCCCCAGGGCGGTGGCCAGATCGCGTTCGGCCGGGAGCCGGGTGTGGGTGGGGACGCGGCCGTCCAGGACCAGCCCGCTGACGGCACGGGCGATCGCCAGGTAGTAGGGGCGTTCGACCGGGGCCTCACCGATCAGCCGGGCGAGCAGCCGACCGTTGATCCGCCGGGTTCCGCCGCCGGTTCCGGGACGGTCGGTGCGCTGTCTCACCATGGATCTTCACCTCGTCGGGGGGCAAATCAGGCCAGTTGGTGGGATTGGCTCTTCAATCCCGGCCCTGTTTGAGCCACGATACCGAGGTGGCCCCCTCGATGGTTGGTCATCCAATCACCCCACCTTTAACTTCACCGGCCTGGGAACCGGTACGCCCGAAAGCAGAGGTCGAACGTGTCCGAACAGCCCCGGAGCCTGGGCTTACGCCTGATCCGCCAGTTGCTGATCACCCCGGTACTACCGCGCCCCCGACTGCGTCGCCTCGCCCAGCTCTACCTCGGCCTGTACATGTTCGGTCTCAGCGGGGCCCTGCTCATCCGCTCCGACCTGGGCGCGATGCCCTGGGACGTGCTGCACCAGGGCCTGTCCCTGCAGACCGGACTGTCGATCGGCACGTGGAGCGTGATCGTCGGCGCCCTGCTGATGCTGCTGTGGATCCCGCTGCGCCAGAAGGCCGGGCTGGGCACGCTGAGCAACGTGGTCATGGTCGGCGTGTCCGTCGACGTGTCCCTGTGGCTGCTGCCCGCGACCGACTCCCTCCCCCTGCGCGTCCTCCTGCTGGTCTCGGGCGTACTGGTCTGCGGGATCGCGAGCGGCTGCTACATCGGGGTCGGGCTGGGCCCGGGGCCGCGGGACGGACTGATGACCGGACTGGCCGCGCGCGGCCTCTCGATCCGGCTGGCCCGCACCCTCATCGAGGTGACCGTGGCGCTGTCCGGCTTCCTCCTCGGCGGGACCGTGGGCGTGGGGACCGTGGTATTCATGGTGGCGATCGGACCGCTGGCACAGGTGTTCCTCCCGATGATGCGGATGCCCGAGGAAACGCCGGCAAACCCTACTCCGTCGGGCCGTTAGCACTTCGGTTCGCCGTCTCGTCATCGTCGGTTGATCACCGCGTCATAACTTCTCCCCGCAGAAAGCCACCCATTCCCTGACATACCTCGCGCACGTCCAGATGCACGTGCATTCGTGGGTAGCCAGGCCAGCTCAGAGCATGGAAGATAGGACCGCGGTAAACGGCACAGGGCCGGGTTCGGACACTTTCCATGACCGTCCTTTACGCCTGCCCTCACCTGGGCACATACCCGGATATGAGGCAGCGGCGGGCGGTCTGGGGGAGACAGGGTCCGAACGGCGCCCCGACCTGGAGGCGGGTCGGGCGACAGACCCCGACGGGGCGCGCACACGGGCGTGCGCGCGGCGGTTCGCGAAGAAGCGAAGCACCCCGTGGCAACGGGGCGACTCGCGCCATCGCAGAAACAATGACGACGTGTTGGGGGTGAGCCGCGTGCCCGGCTGGATTGAAGACTACGCAATGATCGGCGACATGCAGACCGCCGCGCTGGTCGGGCGGGACGGTTCCATCGACTGGGCGTGTCTTCCCGACTTCGACTCCTCTGCCTGTTTCGCCGCCCTCCTCGGCGACGACCAGAACGGCAGCTGGTGCCTGCGCCCCGCTGACGGCGAGCCGCGGGCCGACCGACGCCACTACCGGGGCGAGACCCTCATCCTCGAGCAGGAGTGGGACACCGAGACCGGCTCCGTTCGGGTCATCGACTTCATGCCCCCGCGCGGCGGGGCCCCGCACATCGTGCGGATCGTGGAGGGGCTGCGCGGGACCGTGCGGATGAGCACCTCCATGCGCATCCGCTTCGACTACGGCCACGTGGTGCCGTGGGTGCACCGGTCCGGGACCGAGCTGGTGGCCATCGCCGGACCCGACGCCATCTGGCTGAGCAGCCCCATCTTCCTCCAGGGCCACAACTTCACCCACGACGCCACCTTCGCCGTCACCGAGGGCCAGCGCGTGCCGTTCGTGATGACCTGGCACCCCTCCCAGGTGGAGGAGTCCGACCACCTGGACGCGGAGAAGGCCCTCTCCCGCACCGAACGCTTCTGGGAGAAGTGGGTGGACCAGTGCACCTACGACGGCCCCTACCGCGAAGCGGTGGTGCGCTCCCTCATCACCCTCAAGGGCCTCACCTACCGGCCCACCGGCGGGATCGTGGCCGCGCCGACCACCTCGCTGCCCGAGGAGATCGGCGGGGTCCGCAACTGGGACTACCGCTACTGCTGGCTGCGCGACGCCACCATCACCCTCGAAGCGCTGATCCGCTCCGGGTACACCGACGAGGCCCGGGACTGGCGCGAGTGGCTGGTGCGCTCCGTGGCCGGGGAACCCCAGCTGATGCAGATCATGTACGGCATCCGGGGCGAGCGCCGCCTCACCGAGTGGGAGGCCGAGTGGCTGCCCGGCTACGAGGACTCCAGCCCGGTCCGGATCGGCAACGCCGCGGTGGGCCAGTACCAGCTCGACGTGTACGGCGAGGTCATGGACGTGCTGCACCTGGCCCGGCGCTCGGGCATCCGGGGCGGCGACTACCTGTGGGGTCTCCAGCGCTCACTGGTCAACTACCTCGAGTGGTGCTGGGACGAGCCCGACGAAGGACTGTGGGAGGTGCGCGGCCCCCGACAGCACTTCGTCCACTCCAAGGTCATGGCGTGGGTGGCCGCCGACCGCGCGGTGCGCAGCATCGAGGAGTTCGGCAAGGAGGGCCCCATCGAACGGTGGAAGGCCCTGCGCGACACCATCCACGCCGAGGTGTGCGAGTACGGCTACGACCCCCAGCGCAACACCTTCACCCAGTACTACGGCAGCAAGGAGCTGGACGCGGCCCTGCTGCTCATTCCCGAGGTCGGCTTCCTCCCCTACGACGACCCGCGCGTGGTCGGCACCATCGAGGCGGTCCGCGAGGACCTCATGGTGGACGGCTTCGTCCTGCGTTACCGCACGGACCTGGAGAACTCCGCCGACCAGCTGCCCGGCGACGAGGGCGCCTTCCTGGCGTGCAGCTTCTGGATGGCCAACGCGCTGCTGTCCATCGGCCGCCAGGACGAGGCGAAGGAGCTGTTCGAGCGGCTGCTGGCCCTGCGCAACGACGTCGGGCTGCTCGCCGAGGAGTGGGATCCCGGGGCGGGCCGCCAGGTGGGCAACTTCCCGCAGGCCTTCAGTCACGTCCCGCTGGTGACCACGGCCCTCAACCTCGCCGACCGCCAGGGCGGCTGGCGCGCGGAGTAGCGCGAAGGACACGGAGCGGTCCGAAGGACTGAGAGGGACGCCCCCGTGGCGGTGCGCGGGGGCGTTCGCCGCCACCGTCGGATCAGGTTCGTATCCTGACCGTGGCCGAGGTGGCCGCCATCACGCGGGTCTCGAAGATGACCGCCTACCGCATGGCGCACTCAGGCGTTCTGCCCGCCATGCGGATCGGCCGTTGCCACCGGGTTCCCGAACAGGCCGTCCGTGACTACCTGCGTGAGGCCTTCGCCGAACTTCGGGCATCAAGGTGAGACCGTCGCCTCGATCGTCCGGAGCGGTACTGGTTGTCGCTGTCTGGCACTAGTGTTCTGGCCATGCCGAACAGGGACCTGAACGAGATCATGGACAGCGGCTGGGCGAAGGCGCTGGAGCCGGTCGCCCCGCAGATCGCCGCTATGGGTGACTTCCTCCGCCAGGAGGTCGCCGAGGGACGCACCTACCTGCCCGCCGGGGACAACGTGCTGCGCGCCTTCCAACAGCCCTTCGAGGACGTGCGCGTGCTTATCGTGGGCCAGGACCCCTACCCGACCCCCGGCAACGCGGTGGGCCTGAGCTTCTCGGTGGCTCCGGAGGTGCGGCTGCCCGCGAGCCTGCGCAACATCTACAAGGAGATGGGTGAGGACCTGGGCGTTCCTATGCCCTCCAACGGCGACCTCACTCCGTGGACGGAGCAGGGCGTGCTGCTGCTCAACAGGGTGTTGACGGTGGCCCCCGGCAACCCCGGCTCGCACCGGGGCAAGGGTTGGGAGGTCGTCACCGAACAGGCCATCCGCGCCCTGGCCGAGCGCGGCAAGCCGCTGGTGGCCATCCTCTGGGGGCGCGACGCCCGCAACCTGCGCCCGATGATGCCGGGCATCCCCTGCGTGGAGTCCGCCCACCCGAGCCCCCTCTCCGCCCGCAACGGCTTCTTCGGGTCCAAGCCCTTCAGCCGGACCAACCAGATGCTGACCGAACAGGGCGCCGAACCGGTGAACTGGCAGCTGCCGTAAGAGGACACAACCCCTAGAACCGCTCCTGCCCCGCGGACTCGGCGTCTCCCCTGATGCCGGGTCCGATCGCCTTCCCACCCCCCTGGCACCCCGAACGCGGAAGAGGCCCGAACCGATGGCGAAACGGCTCACCTACAGCGACGCCCTGAAGATCCTCGGCAAGAACGACTCTGAGGTCCTGGACCTCGCGGAGAAGGTCGCCGACGGCGGCCTGGGGTTGGTGGGGGTCCCCGACGTGTTCGGGGTCCGGGGCGCCCTGGTGAGCAGGGGCCGCAAGGCGCTGGAGGGCTTGGGCGGCAAGCTCCGGGGCCAGAGCAGGCTGTCCAGGACGGAGAAGATCGAGGCCGCGTACAAGGTCCTGGTGGTCACGACATTCTTCGAAGCGGTCGAAGAGTCGCTGCGTGTCCAGGAGGCGCCCTTCACCCTGGCGGACTTGGAGGTCACCACCGAGGAGCAGTTCGCGGTCCTCGGTGAACACCTGGACTCGGTCAGCTACATGTCGCCCACTTTCAGGGTGAACCAACCCGAGCCGACCGAGGCAGCAGCCGAGTTCCTCTTCTTCCGCCTGAACGACGCCTTCGTCGAGTTCACCTTGGGGCTGGAGGTGGCGGAGCGGCACGGGCTCACCCCTGAAAAGCACTCACTCCTGGGCAAGCTCTACGATTTCGTCCCTCCGCTCGCCCGCAGGGGTCTCGACGCCGCGCTTGTACGGCTCGGAGCGCAGGTCCCCGAGTTCGGCCTGTGGATGCACGTCCAGGAGCATTCGAGGACACGGCGAGAGATCGGAACCGGCCTGACCGGTCTGCACGAAAGGCTCTCGCAGTTCGCTTCGGGGCGCTCGGTCTCACGCCGCAGGCGGGAGCTCACCGCCGCCTACCAGTCGGTCCTGAACCGACCGATACTGCGCTCGAACGATGCCACCGCCGGGCTCGCCCCGCCGACACTGCGGGAGGCGTACGTTCCCCCGCGCGGCCGGGTCGCCTACGTGGACGGTTCCCACGACTCCCCCTCCCGCGCCGACTGGTGGGAGCCCAGACCGGTCCAGAACGACCTGCAACCTTTCACCGCCGCCCTGCTCACCCATCCCGTCGCCACCCGCAAACCAGTGGTGCTCCTCGGCCACCCCGGTGCGGGCAAGTCCAAGTTCACCGAGATGCTCGCGGCGAGACTGCCTCCTGAGGACTTCCTGCCGATCCGGGTGGAACTGCGGGCGGTCAGCCCGAACGCGCCGCTGCACGCCCAGATCGAGGAGGGTCTGGCAGCCGACCTGCACACCTGTGTGTCCTGGCGGGAACTGTCCGACGACACCGAAGGTGCACTGCCGGTGATCATCCTGGACGGCTTCGACGAACTGCTCCAGGCGACCGGAGTGGACCGCTCCGACTACCTGGAGCGGGTCCAGGAATTCCAGGAAAGACAAGAGGGCATGGGCGAACCGGTAGCGGTGATCGTCACCAGCCGGACCCTCGTAGCTGACCGGACACGGTTCCCCACCGGAACCACCGTCATCCGCTTGGAACCCTTCGATGACGGCCAGATCGAGCAGATGCTCCAGGTGTGGAACCGGGCCAACGCCGGTGCCTTCCGGGCCTCCGGACTGAGCCCGCTCACCCAGGAGGTGGTGCTACGCTACCGCGACCTGGCCGAGCAGCCCCTGTTGCTGATCATGTTGTTGGTCTACGACGCTCACGACAACGCGCTGCTCACGGCCTCGGGCACGCTCTCGCTCGGAGAACTGTACGAGCGGCTGTTGAAGATGTTCGCCCGACGTGAAGTGGAAAAACACCGGCCTTACCTGGGCGGGAGAGATCTGGAGCGAGCGGCCGAGGACGAACTGCGCCGCCTCGAGGTGGCCGCGATGGCGATGTTCGCCCGGGGCCGTCAGAGCGTGCGCGCCGAGGAGCTGGACAAGGACCTGGCCGTCCTGATGCCCGAAGCGGCCCAGGCTCCGGACGACGCCGACCTGCACGGCCAGATCGCCCCCGCCCATCAGGTGCTGGGCCGCTTCTTCTTCGTCCACCAGGCGCGCTCCAGGTCTACCGACGGGACCGACAGCGCCTTCGAGTTCCTGCACGCCACCTTCGGCGAGTACCTGGTGGCCCGCATGGTGGTCGCGGCCCTGGAGGAGCTGGCCGAGGACCGCGCCCGGGCCTCCCGCCGCCGGAGCAGGGCTCTGCAGCTGGACGACGGCGAGCTCTACGCACTGGCTTCCTTCGCCGCCTACGCGGGTCGGGACAAGGTGGTGGCCTTTGTGGAGGAGTTGCTGACCCGGCGTCTGAAGGAGGAGCCGGATCTGCGCGCGGAGTTCCGGGAGCTACTGCTGGAGCTCTTCCGGGAAGCGCCCTTCCCCGCGCCCAATCGTTCCTTCGCCGAGTACGAACCCGAAAGGCTGCCGGTTACCTCGCGCGAGGCCCGGTACACGGCGAACCTGGTCACTCTGCTGGTGCTGGTGAGCGAAGAACCCATCCCCCTGGAAAGCCTGTACCCCGAAGGCGGCGACCCGTGGCACTCCTGGCGGCGGACGGTGTCGTTGTGGCGGGCACTGCCCGCGTCCCAGTGGTTCGGGATCCTCGACTTGGCACGGATGCGCCACATCGGTTACTGGGAGGGTGAGCGGCCCTACAGTGCGCTGAGCCGCGAACGGCAGGAGCCCGTGAACCTCGGTGAGTGCGTCGGCTTCGAGCTCCGTGCGGACTCCCCCGGTGCCCCGGCAACCCTCAACCCCTACACAGTGGAGGTCTCCTACGGGACGGTGGCCTCCCGCCTGCTCCGGTCCACCGCGATGCGCGCCAACGGGACGGCCTCCCGGCTGGCCACGATCCTGACCCCGTACCTGCGCTACGTCTCAGAGGACCTGGGCACCTGGTACGCGGACGAGGACGGCAGCGCCTGGGTGGAGGCTCATGAGGTGCTCCGGCTCCGCCTGGAACCGGTCGGCGAGCTCGACGACGCGCGGGTGGCCGAACGCCTCCAGAGCTACAAGCGCCTGTTGGCCCCCACATCCCTGGGCCGGATCGAACTGCTCATCCTACGCCAGGCGGCGGAGGACCTGCGGCTGTGGCCCGCCCGGCTCGTCGGCAGGACTCTCCTGGAGAAGGAGGTGGTGGGTTTCCTCAACCGCTGCACGGACGTCATCAGTGCTCCGTATGCTTCCGTGCGCGCTCTGCTGGACCAGCTGCGCCCTCACCTCGAGCACGGGGACCAGTCCCTGCTCTTGCGCTGGGAAGAGCGAGGCCTCCTCAAGGCGGACGATCCGTCCGCCTCACTCACGCGGGTCGCCCCCTCGGTGCCCTTCCGCCCGGGCAAACCACCCAAGCCTCCCTCGGGTTCAGCCGGCCCCTGATCCGCGCGTGCAGGGGCTGCCCGCTTGCGCCCCGAACCCAGGCGGTTTCAGTTCCGCTCCGTTGGCGGCGCGCAACCAGCGGCCCAGCCCGAAGAAGCGGATCAGGCCGCCGCTGGAGCCGACCGCGCTCCGGGCGTGCGTCCTGTGCACGCCATGAGCGGCCCCGGCCCGCGCGAGCCGGTCGGGTCCGGGGTGAGCGGCATGCTCGGACCGCCGAGTCAGGAGCTCCATCTCGACCCGCTTCGCTGCGACGGCGGTGAGCGGCCAGCGGGAGGTGTGGGAGGCGTGGTCGGAGCCCGAGCCCAACCACATCGGCCTCGGACCGACGCCCTCCAGCACCGCGACACGCGGCCCGGTCCTCGCCGGGCCTGGCGCCCCGCCCGGAAGAGGGCCCGCCTACCCGGCCAGAGCCCTCTTGACCAGGGCGGGGACCACATCACCGATGGGGTCGTGCAGGACCGCGCTGGCGTAGTCGTCGTAGGGGGTGGGTTCGGCGTTGACGATCAGCAGGGAGGCGCGGGACATCATGGCGACGTCGCACAGGCCCGCGACCGGGTGGACCGTGAGGGACGTGCCGATGGCCACGAAGGCGTCGCACTCGCGGGCGGCCTGGGCGGCGCGTTCGATGACCTCGGGGTCCAGGCGCTGACCGAAGGAGATGGTGTCGGACTTCTGGATGCCCCCGCAGACCACGCAGCGGGGGTCGGACTCCTCGTCCAGGCGGGCGAGGACGGCGGCGCTCGGGGTCCGCAGGCCACAGGACATGCACATGACACGGAGCATGGTGCCGTGGACCTCGACGACCTCGTCCTCGGGGACCCCGGCGCGCTGGTGGAGGCCGTCGATGTTCTGGGTGATGAGCACGTGCAGGCGTCCGGAGGAGGCCAGGTCGGCCAGGGCGCGGTGGGCGGCGTTGGGTTCGGCCTCCCAGACCTGGTGGGCGCGGCGGGCCAGCCAGGTCTGGCGGCGCACGTCGACGTCGCCCATGTAGCTGTCGATGTCCGACATCGCCTGGGCGTTGGGGTTGGTGGTCCACAGTCCGTGGGGGCCACGGAAGTCCGGGATGCCGGAGTCCGTTGACACTCCGGCCCCGGTCAGAACGGTGATGCGTCGCGCGGACGCCAGCAGCTCGGCAGCCTGTTCGAACCCCTCCGGGTCGGCGAACGGCGCGGTGTCGTCGGTCATCGAGGCCATACCCCATTCTTACAGCGCCTTTGCACGACTTTCCCCGGCCTTGGTCCCAGGTGGCCCTTTCTGGAGCGTTGGGGGCCTTAACCTCGGGGAACGCATGGGGCGGGTGGCCGCAAGGCCCGGCCGATGCACACGAGAAGGGCAAAGGGTGCAAAAATACGACACAATCATGAAGCAGCCCTCCTACATCCTCGTGGTCAACGGGACCAAGGTCCAGCGCCCGGTGTTCGTGCTCGGCGCTCCCCATTCCGGGGTTCCGGTGATCGCCCGCGCCCTGTCCCGTGCCCCCGGCTTCCATCTGGGCGCGGGGTCCCAGGGCGTGCTCAACGCCGTCTACGCCGTGGCCAGGCGGCCCTCCTTGGCGTTGGAGAAGGTCTCGGGCACCGCGAGCCTTCTTCGTGAGGCCTACGCCGAGATATGGCACCTCACCCCTCTGACCTGCCCCAAGTGCTCCGCTCAGGGCCTGCGGGTGCCCGCCAGCGCTTCTGCTGAACCATGCGAGCACAGCGCCGACGCGCGCCGCTACGGTGACGCCAGCCCCGACCTGCTGTACTCGGCGAGCGCCCTGCACGCCGCGTTCCCCGACGCGCTGTTCGTCCAGATCATCCGGGACGGCCGTGACGTGGTCGCGGACATGATGGAGGACGAGCGGTCGCTGGCCTGGCTCAAGCCCAGTTTCATGAAGCTGGAGCACGAGTTCCCGAACCACTTCTTCGGCCTGGCGGAGGAGTCGGACCTGGACGACTTCACCGACGGCTCGGTGGCCACCAAGTGCGCGATGCGTTGGCGGGGCGCGGTGCGCATGTCCGCCCGGCTGCGCCAGGAGATCGGCCCGGAGCAGCTGCTGACTCTGCGTTACGAGGACGTGCACGGCCAGGAGGTCGAGACCGCCGAGCGGCTGCTGAAGTTCACCGGCGCCCGGGTTTCGGCCAGTGAGCTGCTGACGGACCGTTCCTGGGGTGTGGGTTCGTGGAAGGAGCGGCTGGGCCGCCAGGACCACGGTGACGTGCACGAGGTCGCCCGCAACGAACTTTCGCGGCTGGGCTACCTGTGACCGTCGCTATCCCGGGACCCCGTGCGCGGCCATCAGCGTCCGGGCGGCCTCGCGGGCGGTGTGAGCGGCGTCGGCCACCCCGCTGACGTTGCGGGCGACCACGGCTCCCTCGTGCAGCATGCTGAGCACGTCGGCCAGCGGCTCGGGTTCGGCGGCACCGGCCTCGCGGGCGAGGCCGGTGTAGAGCTCCCGCAGCCACAGTTTCTGTTCCCGGGCGACGGCCCGGCCGGGGTGTTCGGGGTCGGAGAGTTCCGCGTAGGCGTTGACCATCGCGCAGCCGCGCTCGTTCTCCTGGTCCATCCACTCCCCCAGGGCGTCGAAGGTGGCGAGGAGCCGGTCGCGGGCCGCGGCCCGCGGGTCCAGGCGGTCCCCGAGGAAGTCGCGCCAGCGGGTGTCCCGGGCGCGCAGGTAGGCGACGACGAGCCGCTGCTTGGAGCCGAAGCGGTCGTAGATGGTCTTCTTGGTGACCCCGGCCCGTTCGGCGACCAGTTCCATACCCACGGTGTTGATGCCCCGCGTGTAGAAGAGATCAGTGGCCACGTCCAGGACGCGGCGCGCGGCGGGGGTGAGCGGCTGTCCGGCTGTGGCTCTGCCCATACTGTGCTCCTTCTACCGGGCTCCTACTGCTGAGCTCCTGCGGTCGGCGACTACATTGTGAGTATACCGACCGGTGTGTTTACCTCACTCCCATGGACACTCTGACACCTTCTTCCCGAGCCCTCCACGCCCCCGAACGCTTCTCCCGGGTCCGGCGGGCGGTCCCGTTCCTGCTCGCGGCGGGCCTGGTGGTGATGTGGAGCTCGGGGTTCGTCGGCGCCGAGCTGGGCACCGGGTACGCCCCGGCGACCACCCTGCTGGCCTGGCGGTTCCTGATCGTGGGCGGCCTGCTGGTGGCCTGGTGCCTGTGTCGGGGCATGCGAATGGGCGGGCGCGACCTGGCGCTGCACGCGGGGATCGGGGCGCTGGCCCAGGCCGGGTACCTGTACGGGGTGGTGGCCGCGGCCGAGGCCGGGGTGGCGGCGGGCACGAGCGCCCTGGTGGCCGCCCTTCAGCCCGTGGTGGCCGCGGCGCTGGCCCTCCCCCTGCTGGGTGAACGGGTGCGCGGACGCCAGATCCTCGGACTGGCGGTGGGTTTGGCCGGGGTGGGCCTGGTGGTGGGCTCGGACCTGCTGCGTCCGGCGGCCGCCCCGTGGTGGGCGTACGCGCTGCCGTTCGGCGCGATGCTCTCGCTGGTGGCGGCCACCCTGGTGGAGCGCAGAGCCCGGCCGGGCGGGAGTCTGCTGGAGGCCCTCGCCGTCCAGTGCGGGGTGAGCGCGGTGCTGTTCACCGCCCTGGCCGGAGCGACCGGGACCCTCGCCCCGCCCGCCGATCCCGGGTTCTGGGGCGCGGTGGCGTGGGTGGTCGTGCTGTCCACCCTGGGCGGGTACGGGCTTTACTGGGCCAACCTCGCGCGCACCAGCGTGGCCCGCGTGTCGGCACTGCTCTACCTGACCCCGCCGACCACACTCGTGTGGACCTGGCTGATGTTCGGGGCCCCGGTGAGCGCGGGTGCCCTGGCCGGGATGGGTGTGTGCGTGCTCGCGGTGTGGCTGGTGCGCTCCCCCGCTCGGTGAGGGCTCGGCCCCGGCTTCAGGCCCGGGTCTGCTCGGGGACCTCCCCGGGCTCCCCGGTACCGGAGGCGTCGGCGAAGGCCTCGTCGACCTCCTCCACCAGCTCGCGGGGAGCGCCCTCCTCGAGCTCCGCGCTGTCGCGCACGTCCGGGACCACCGCCGCGCACTCCAATTCCACCAGGGCGGCGGGCTCCAGCAGTTCGGTGACCCCCACGACCGACATCGGCGGATAGTAGCGACCCATGTGACGGCGGTAGACCGAGCCGAGGGTCTTGAGGTTGACCCGGTAGACGCTGACCGACGTGGTGTAGACGCGCATGCTCACCACGTGCACGGGTTCGGCCCCGGCCGCTCGCAGCGCCTCGACCATGTTGGCCAGGGCCTGGTCGAACTGCTGCACCACCGAGTCCCCGGTCAGAACGCCGTCGGAGCGGCGCGCGTTCTGCCCGCCCACGTACACGGCGCGGCCAGGGGTGACCACGAGGGCGTGCGAGTAGCCCACCGGGTCGGAGAGGGTGAGCGGGTTGATGATCTCGTGCGGTGTCCGGTCCATCGGCAGCCCTTCCGTGTCACTCCGCGCGCGCCCGGGCGCTCCCCCGTGAACGCGGTGCCGGGCATGCGGCTACGATGA
Organism: Nocardiopsis metallicus; assembly: GCF_014201115.1. Classification (GTDB taxonomy): domain Bacteria; phylum Actinomycetota; class Actinomycetes; order Streptosporangiales; family Streptosporangiaceae; genus Nocardiopsis; species Nocardiopsis metallicus. The sequence continues at coordinate 758,758 of NZ_JACHDO010000001.1, read as the reverse complement.
GCGCATGATCTCTTTCGTGTTGTCCGTCCTGGCCCTGACCGCTGTGGTCGGGCTCTTCATCGCGATGTTCGTCGCCGGTGGCGTCTACGTCGCCCGGGTGCGCCGCAACGGCATCGACGCCACTCTGGCGGGCGCCCGTAGGATCCGCGAACTGCGCTAGTCCCCCGCGGCCCCGGTCCGCCTGTCGGGCCGGGCGGTTCAGTCGCCGTCGAAGCTGTCCGGGTTCGGGCCGAACCGGTGGTCCTCGTTGAGCGCGCTGATCCGGTCGACCTCATCCTCCGAGAGTTTGAAGTCGAAGACCTCGAAGTTGGATCGGATGCGCTCGGGCGTCACCGACTTGGGGATGACCACGTTGCCCAGCTGGATGTGCCAGCGCAGCAGGATCTGCGCTGGGGTGCGTTCGTGTTCCCGGGCCAGCTCGATGATCAGCGGGTGACCGAGCAGTGCGCCTTGGCCCAGAGGGCTCCACGCCTCGGTGGCGATGTTGTGCTCGGAGCCGAAGGTGCGCAGCTCCTCCTGCGTGAGCAGCGGGTGCAGCTCGATCTGGTTGATCATGGGAGCGATCCCACCCTCCTCCATGACCCGCTCCAGGTGCGGGCGCTGGAAGTTGCACACGCCGATGGCGCGCGCCCGGCCCTCCGCGTAGAGGCGTTCCAACGCCTTCCAGGTGGGGACGTAGAGGTCGCGCTGGGGCAGCGGCCAGTGGATGAGGTAGAGGTCCACCATGTCCAGGCCCAGGCGTTCCAGGCTGGCGTCGAAGGCCCGCAGGGCGGCGTCATAACCCTGGTCGGAGTTGGCGAGCTTGGTGGTGACGAAGACTTCCTCACGCTGGAGCCCCGACCGGCGCAGTCCCTCCCCCACCCCTTCCTCGTTGCCGTAGGCGGCGGCGGTGTCGATACTGCGGTATCCCGCCGCCAGGGCGTGCTGGACCGCCTCCACCACGGCGTCGTCGGGCACCTGCCACACACCGAGACCCAGCTGCGGAATCCGCAGCCCGTTGTTCAGCGTGATGCCGGGAACCGTCATCATCCTCATCCCCCGTATTCCCCGTCCGGCCTGACCGGCTGCGCGGCCCGGCCGGTGTGAGCGGCGCGCCCGGCCCGCCGTCGCTCGGTGTTGGGTTCGTGCTCTCCCGGGCCTTTGTGCGCATACTGCCATGTCATCGGGGGTCGGGGCCTGAGGCTGCGCCGCAGTTGTGCGCGCTTTTTACCCGGATGGCCGGTCCCGGACAGGGGGTGGACAGGGAACGCACGGACACGGGGGCGACGGGCGGCCGCGCGCGCAGGCGGCGCGGGACCGGACGATAGGCTGCCCGGCGCCGGAGAGCGGAGGAGCGCATGGGGCACGAGGAGCGGGTTCAGGTCAGCTCCGAGCTGGAGCGGGACCGAACGGGGCTGGTGGACCGGATCGTCGCCGAGGTCTACGCCGAGGTGCCCGCCTACCGGGCGCTGCACGGCTCCCAACTGGCGGAGGTCCGGGCGATCACCGGTTGGCTGGTCACCCGGTCAATGGAGCTGTGGGTGCGCGACACCGCGCGTCTGCCGCCCGGGGACGTGGAACGGCTGCGCGGGATCGGGCGGGCCCGAGCGGCGGACGGACGATCGATCGGCGCCGTGGTCCGGGCGCACCGGGTCGGTTCGGCCGCGGCGGTGCGGATCCTGCGCGAACAGGCGGGGGACCGGCTCGACGCCGCCGACGTGTTCGCTCTGAGCGAACTGTGGCTGGCCTCCATCGACCAGATCTCCGAGAGTCTGACGACCGGTCACGCCGAGGCCGCCGAACAGCTGGACGCGGACCGCGAACGCGCCCGGCGCGCGCTGCTCGACGACCTGCTCATCGGCCGCCAGGCCTCCCAGGGCGCCATCCGGGACCGGGCGCGAACCCTGGGCACCACCCCGCCCGACCCGGCCGTGCTGGTGGTCGCCGAACCGGCGCGCGACCCGGCCGAGCGGGGCCGGACCCTGGCGGAGGGCGTCACGGTCTCGGTCGGGATGGAGCTGCTGGCCGAGGCGGCGACCGCCAGCTCGGACCCGATGGTGACCACGCGCTCGGGGCGGGTGGTGGTGCTCACCGGGGCGGATGACGCCGAGCGCGTCACCGGTGCCGTGGTGGAACGGGGCTGGCACGGCTGTGTCCTGGAACCGCGCGGGCTGACCGACCTGTCCGCCGCCTACCGGCTGGCCGACGGGGCCCTGGAGGCCGCTCCCCCGCACGCCCTCGGGCCCGACGGCCTGCTGCGGGAGGCCGACGCCTGTGTGATAGCTCTGCTCAACGGGGGCGCGGTCGCCCCGGCGACCGTGCGCCGAGCGGTGCTCGGGCCGTTGTTGGCGCGCGACAACCGGCACCTGCTGGAGACCCTGCGCGTCTACTTCCGCGAGGGCGTGGCGACCACGGCGGCGGACTCGCTGCACGTCCACGCCCAGACCCTGCGCTACCGGCTGCGCCGGGTCCGCGAGCTCACCGGCCACGACCCGCACCGCCCCTGGCCCCGGTTCGTCCTGGAGACCGCCTGCGCTATTGCGCCCTGAGCAAGCACAGCGCCACCGCGCCCTGAGCAAGCACAGCGCCACCGTGCCCTAACTGTACTGACCTGAGAGGTTAGGAACACGAGAAGCGGGAGGGCCGCCAACGGCGGTGTGGAACCGGTGGTGATTGTACTCGTGCAACCACCCACCGAACGCCTCCCGCTTCTCGGTCTCTGATCGATAGGGGCGGGCGTAGGCCCATTCGTCGACCAGGGTGCGGTTGAACCGCTCGACCTTGCCGTTGGTCTGAGGCCGGTAAGGGCGGGTGCGTTTGTGCTTGATCCCGGCCTTGACCAGGGCGTCGCGCCACAGGTGGGACTTGTAGCAGGACCCGTTATCGGTCAGTACCCGCTCCACGGTGATCCCGACCGAGGCGAAGTAGGAGTTGGCTCGTTCCCAGAACCCGACAGCGGTCTCCTTTTTCTCGTCGGCCAGGATCTCGGTGTAGGCCAGCCGCGAGTGATCGTCCACGGCGTTGTGGAGGAAGGCATAGCCAACGTTGGCGCGGTTCTTGCGGCCTTGGGGCCGCCCCAGCGTCTTGTGGCCGCCGCCGTCGGGGATGTTGCCGAGCTTCTTGATGTCCACGTGCACGAGTTCACCGGGCCGCTCGCGTTCGTAGCGGCGCACGGTGCGGCCGGTGGCGCGGTCCAGGTGGGACAGGCGGGCGCACTTGTAGCGGGTCAGGACGCGGTGCACGGTCGAGGCGCACATGCCCAGGTGCCCGGCGATGCGGGCTGGTCCCCAGCGTTTGAGGCAGCGCAGTTTGATGACGCGGCGCTCACGGTGGGTGGGGGTACGCCGGGGTGAGTGGTGCGGGCGGCTGGAGGCATCGACCATGCCCGCCTCGCCATGGGCGCGGTAGCGGTCGGCCCAGCGTTTGGTGGTGCTCACGCTGGCCTGGAAGCGTTCCGCGGCCCTACGCAGTGTCCAGCCGTCTTCGACCACGCAGCGGGCCAACTCCAGGCGTCCGGCGGGTGTGAGACGGGCGTTGGCATGGGTAGTGTGGGCCACGGAGGGCCTCCTGACCTACTTCAGGTGTTGATCTAGACAATCCACACCTATGTCGGAGGCCCTCTCTTGCTGTCAAATCACTGCCGGGCCGTACTCAACCTCTGTGGTCAGTACACCTAACGGGTCCAGGCGGGTAGGAAGGGTTCGGACCACCCCCCTTCGGAGAGGCCGAACATGACCGACACCGCGCCCGCCCTGTACGGACCCGAGTTCGAGGCGGACCCGCACCCCGCCTACAGATGGCTCCGCGAACACGACCCCGTCCACCGGGTGGACCTGCCCGGCGGGGCCTGGGCCTGGCTGGTGACCCGTTACGGCGACGCCCGGGAGGTCCTGGCCGACCCGAACATGCTCAAGGACCCGTCCCGGGGCGAGGAGACCTGGTACAAGGCGGGGTTGGGGCTGCCCTTCGACCACCGGCCCACCCTGGTCCGGAGCATGGTGAACGTGGACGCGCCCGACCACAGCCGGTTGCGCAAGGTGGTTTCGGGCGCCTTCACGCCCCGGCGGGTCCGGACGCTCCAGGCCAGCGCGGAGCGGATCACCGACGAGCTCCTGGCGGCGGTGGAGCGGGCCGAGGCCCCGGACCTGGTACGCGATCTGGCCTATCCGCTGCCCATCGCGATCATCTGCGACATCCTCGGGGTGCCCGAGGCGGACCGGCCCGAGTTCCACCGGCAGGCGGCGGTGATCGATTCCGCCTCCCTGGACGAGTTCGAGGCGATCGGCGCGGCCACGGACTGGTTCGACTCCTACCTGGGCGGCCTGGTGGACGCACGGCTGGCGGAGCCCTCGGACGACCTCCTGGGTGACCTGGTGGAGTCCCACCGCTCGGGCGGGCTGTCCCGGGACGAGGTGACCTCGACGGCCTTCCTGCTGTTGGTGGCCGGGCACGAGACGACGGTCGCGCTGATCGGCAACATGCTGCTGACCCTGCTGCGCCACCCCGAGCAGATGGCGCGGATCCGCGCGGACCACGGCCTCCTCGGTCCGGCCATCGAGGAGTCACTGCGGCTGGAGAGCCCCCTGCAGAACGCGACCTGGCGGTTCCCCGCGGAGCCGACCACCGTGGGCGGGGTGCGTCTGGAGGCGGGCGAGCCGGTGCTGGTGTCGCTGCTGGCCGCCGGACGCGACCCGGAGCAGTACCCGGACCCGGACGTCTTCGATCCCGCCCGCAAGGCCTCGCACCTGTCCTTCGGCCACGGAGCGCACTTCTGTGTGGGTGCCCAGCTGGCCCGGGTGGAGGCGCGGGTGGCGATCGCCGCGGTCCTGGACCGGCTGCCGGGGCTGCGCCTGGCGACGGACGAAGCCGAGCTGCGGTGGTGGCCGAGCATGATCATGCACGGGCTGTTCGCTCTGCCGGTCGACTTCGACAGGTAGGAGCGGTCAGGAGAACGGCAGGCCTGCTGAATCCTTGCCCCGGCATGGCGTGCGTTTTCACTTCCGGCAACGGTCGGTGGCCAAGACTGGCGGGCGGGGCGATTTCGCCTCGCGCAGTACACCGACCCGGAGGGGGAACCAGCAGTGACCACCGCCGACCAGCGTTCGAGCCAGACACCCAGACCCCGCAGCAGCCAGCCCTGGCTCCACCAGCGGGGTGAGGAGATCCAGCAGTTCGGGACCGTCCGCCAGATCCCCGTGGGCCTGTCCTACGACGCGCGGATGTACTCGTGTCAGCGGCTCAACCAGGTGTTGTGCGATCTCCGGATCCTGCACGACATGTACAAGAAGCACCACTGGCTGATGCGCGGGCACACCTTCTACCAACTGCACCTGCTCATGGACAAGCACGCCGAGGAGCAGACGGCGCTCATCGACACCGTCGCCGAGCGCATCCAGACCCTGGGCGGTGTGGCGGTCGGCGACCCCAGGCACGTCGCGGAGATCACCAACATCCCGCGGCCGCCGAACGGGGTCGAGGAGGTCCCGGCGATGCTCTCCCGCCTGCTGGAGGCGCACGAGACCATCCTGGAGGACGCCCACGACGCCGCCGCGCGCGTGCAGGAGATGGGCGACGACGGCAGTAACGACGTGCTCGTCTCGGACGTGATCCGCACCAACGAACTCCAGGCCTGGTTCGTGGCCGAACACCTGGTGGACACACCGCTCGTGCGCAGCTGAGCAGCGAAGCGGGTGAGGGCCGGGCCACCCGCCCGGCCCTTCGTCGTGCCCGGAAGCGTCCGGATGCCTCCAGATGCGTCCGGACTCGTGTCCGGATTCGTGACCGCCACGGTTACCGGTCAGTCACGAAAACCCACTTTCCCCTTCTCCTGAGGCTTCGGCGGGCGGAACGGGGTAGGTAGAGCGGCGTTGAGCCGCGGCCCGCCGTTGATCCCGGGCGGGCCGCCGGTGCCCGTACTCCCGTCCCCCTCGGAGGTACCGACGTGACCGCTACCATCGCCCTGCCCCATGTCATTCGCGTGGGTGCGGGGGCCTCGGCCGAACTGGCCGGGACCCTGGACTCCCTCGGCCTGTCCCGACCACTGGTGGTGACCGACCCCTTCATCGCCGGACGGCCCTTCTTCCAGGAACTCCTGCACCGGCTGGAGAAGGCCGGGCTCTCCCCCGGGGTGTTCGCCGAGACCGTCCCCGATCCCACGACCACGGTGGTGGAGGCGGGGCTGCGGGCCCTGCGTGAAGGCGGTTTCGACTCGCTGGTCGCGGTGGGCGGCGGCAGCCCGATCGACACCGCCAAGGCCGTGGCACTGCTGGGCGCGCACGGCGGCCGGATGCGTGATTACAAGGCGCCCGTGGTCACGGACTCCCCCGCCCTGCCGGTGGTGGCGGTGCCGACCACCGCGGGCAGCGGCTCGGAATGCACCCGGTACAGCATCATCACCGACGTCGAGACCGGGGAGAAGATGCTCTGCGCCGGGTTGGCCCTGCTGCCCCGGGCCGCGCTGGTGGACTTCGAGCTCACCCTGGGCATGCCGCGGCGGTTGACCGCGGACACCGGGGTGGACGCCCTCACCCACGCCATCGAGGCCTACGTGAGCGCCAAAGCCAACCCGGTCGCCGACGGGCTGGCCCGCGAGGCGATGCGCACGATCTTCACGCACCTGCGCGCCGTGTACGCCGACCCCGGGGACCGTGCGGCGCGCGAGGCCCTCATGGTGGGCGCGACCCAGGCCGGGATGGCCTTCTCCAATTCCAGTGTCGCCCTGGTACACGGGATGAGCAGACCGGTCGGCGCACATTTCAAAGTCACGCACGGGCTGTCCAACGCCATGCTGCTGCCGACCATCACGGAGTTCTCGGTGCCCTCGGCTCCCGAGCGCTACGCCGAGTGCGCCCGGGCGATGGGGCTGGCCGCCTCCGGCAGTACGGACGGGGAAGCCACCGGGGCGCTGGTGTGGGAGCTGCGCCTGCTCAACCAGGAGCTGGAGGTGCCCACTCCGCGCGAGTACGGGATCGGAGCGGAGCGCTGGTGGGAGCTGGCCCCGCTGATGGCGGAGCAGGCCCTGGCCTCGGGTTCGCCCGCCAACAACCCACGGGTACCCACGGCCGAGGAGATCGTGGAGCTCTACCACGCCGTGTACGGCTGAGGCCCCCGCACACGCCACCTCGACGAACTGCCGCTGCGGTTCCTGCTCGGCGGCCTGGTCGTGCCGACCGGAGTCGCCTACCTGGTGGGCCTGGTGGCCTGAGGAACGGCGGAGGCCGCGCGTCCCCGGGAACACGCGGCCTCTGACACCCGTCCTGGTCGGAACTACTTGGTGATGCCCCAGCGGCGGCGCAGGGAGCGGTCCGCCCAGTTGAAGAAGACGTCGATCATGATGCCGATGACCAGCACGATGATGATGTAGCTGAGCAGGCGCTCGGCGTCGTTGAGCTGGCGCGCCTGGCTCAGCGCCCAACCGATCGAGTTCTGCTGGTTGATGATCACCAGCAGCTCGCCGGCCATCAGGGAACGCCAGGCGAACGCCCAGCCCTGCTTGAGGCCGGTGACGAACATCGGCAGCGCCGCCGGGATGATCAGCAGCGTGTAGCGCTGGACACCGCGCAGGCCCATGACCTGGCCGGCGCGCAGCAGTGACGGCGACACGTAGTCGATGCCCGAGGTCAGGCCGCCCGCGATGGAGGGGGCGGCGCCCAGGATGATCACGAACATGATCGCCGACTCGCTGATGCCGTACAGCAGCATCGCGAACGGGAACCACACGATCGAGGGCATGGTCTGCAGGCCGGTGATCAGCGAACCGATCGCCGCGCGCAGCGGCTTGAACTGCGACACCGCCAGACCGACCACGACACCCACGGCCAGGGCCAGCGCGAAACCGATGAAGGCCCGGCGCATGGTGACCTGGACAGCCGTCCAGAACTCGGGGGTGGTGATCTCGTTGAACAGGGTGGGCAGCACCCGGTCCGGTCCCGGGAACACGAACTCCGTGCGCCAGCCGGACCACACCACGGCCTGCCAGGCGAACAGGACGATGGCCACGGCGACCAGTTTGGGCCAGGTGGCGGCCCAGATACCGCGGGCCACCTCGCCCGCGCTGCGCTCGTCGACGCCCCGCTTGGGTTGGAGTTCGAGGGCGTCGAGCCCCTGGACCTGGCGGTCCCGCACGTCGGACTCAGGCATGACGGGAGACCTCCTCACGCAGTCGGTCGGTGATGGCGGCGGCCTGTTCGGCGATCTGGCCGGAGTCGATCCGGCGGGGGCGCTCGCCCTGCACGGTGAACTCCTTGATGACCCGCCCCGGACGGCTGGACAGCAGAACGACCCGGTCGCCCAAACGCACCGCCTCACGCACGTTGTGGGTGACGAAGACGACGGTCAGCGACTTCTCCCGCCAGATCCGCTCCAGCTCGTCGTGCAGGATGTCGCGGGTCATGGCGTCCAGGGCACCGAAGGGCTCGTCCATGAGCAGGACGTCGGCGTCCTGGGCCAGGGCGCGGGCCAGGGCCACCCGCTGGCGCATGCCACCGGAGAGCTCGTGCGGGCGCTTGCGTTCGAAGCCGGTCAGGCGCACCAGGTCCAGGAGTTCGAGCACGCGCTGCCTGCGCTCGGCCTTGGGCACCTTGTTGACCTTCATGGGCACCTCGATGTTGGCGCCCACGGTCAGCCACGGGAAGAGCGAGGCCTCCTGGAACATCATGGCCACGCGGTGGTCGCCGACGTCCACGGCCCCGGTGGTGGGCTGCTCCAGTCCGGCGATGAGGGAGAGCAGGGTGCTCTTGCCGCACCCGGAGGCGCCGACGATGGCCAGGAACTCACCAGTGCCGACGCTGATCGACATGCCGTCGATGGCGGTCACGGCGCCCCGACCCCGACCGAACACCTTGGAGATGTCATCGATCTCCACGGCCTTCGTGTCGGTGAGGGGCTTGCTCTCGGTGATGGTGGTCATGTGGCTCCTACCCTTCCAACCCGGCGACCGGCTCGTGTCCGGCCTGGGCCAGGACGTCGTTGAGCGGGTCGAGGGCGTAGATTCCATCGAGGTCGACCGGGTCCAGCAACCCGATGGCCTCGGCTTGCTCGGCCTTGATGAGCAGTGACTCCGCCACCGGGTCCACGGTGAACAGCACGTTGTCGAAGGCGGCGGCGGTGAGCTCCGGGTCGAGCCCGCCTCCGGTGATCTCCTCCAGGTGGACCCGGGACGCCTCAGCGGCCTCTTCCGGGTTGTCGTTCATCCAACCGACGGTCTCGACATGGCCGCGGAGCAGGTTCTCGACCACCTCTGGTTCACGTTCCAGGAAGTCGGCGTTGACGATGAGGAGCGTGGTGACGTACTGGCCGCCGGTGCGCTCCCACACCTCCCGCTCGTCGACGAGCAGGTGGGCGTCGTCCTCGGCCAGGAGGCGGCTGAGGTGGGGCTCGGGGAGCCAGGCTCCGTCGATCTCACCGGCTCTGAAGGCGTTGACGATCTCCGGATTCTCCTGCGGGACGATCGACAGGTCCCCTCCGCCGGCGGTGTCGACCTCCCATCCCCGGTCCAGGGCGAACCAGCGCAGCACCACGTCCTGGGTTCCGCCCAGCATCGGCGTGGAGAGCGTCTTTCCGGGAAGGTCGTCGACGGTTCTGATGTCGTCTCGGGCCACGAGGCCCGCGCCCTGGGTCGCCGCCCCGGCGATGACGTGCAGGGCTTCCCCCCTCGACTGCGCCCAACCGTTGATGGCGGGGTTGGGGCCGACGAAGGCCGCGTCGATCTCGCCGGAGAAAACGGCGTTGATGGCGTCGGGGCCCGCGTTGAAGGTCTGGGTGGCCAGCTCGACCTCGCCCAGGGCCTCGTCTAGGGTCCCGTTCTCCACACCCACCAGCGCCGGCGCGTGGGTGATGTTCGGGAAATAGCCCAGGGTCAGGACGGAAGAGTCGTCGGCTCCCGCACCCACGCATCCGGTGGCGGCCAGCCCGAGCGCCATAGCGGCCGCAGCGGCTCGCAGCGGGGTGGCGGAAACACGCATTCAGGGGTCCTTTTCTGGGTCTCTGCGGAGGGACGAGCAAAACTCTACTTAAGAAGTAGGTTTTGTGGAAGCACCGCCCCGGGGTTTCCGGGGCGGTGACCTGCCCGCATCCCCGCGCCCACCACCCGGGGTGAGTCTCAACCCGCGGGAAACCGCAGTTCAGAACGGGATTCCACCCCTGGAGTCGAGGCCGAACGATCACCCTGCGCAGCCACGAATCGGATTCTCCACCTGCGGGAACCCGCCGATGGTGATCCAGATAACACCTGGTGGCGAGTGGTGGGATGCCCCGGGGCTAGAGCCCGGCGACCTCGTCGCGACCCTCCTCGCCGAGCAGCTTGTTGAGAAGGTCGAGGGCGTAGATGCCCTCCAGGTCCACCGGATCGAGCAGCCCGACCGCCTCGGCGTGCTCCGCGCCACCCTGGAGCGAGGGCGCGATCGGGTCGAAGGTGAAGACCGCGTTGCCGAAGGCCGAAGCGACCACTTCGGGGCTCGGGCCGCTGCCGGAGACCGACTCCAGGTGGGAGATGGAGATCTCCTGCGCCTTCTCGGAGTTCTCGTTGATCCAGTCGACGGTCTCGATGTGACCGCGCAGCAGGTCCTCCACCACGTCGGGGTGGTTCTCCAGGAAGTCGGCGTTGACGATGAGGTGCGTGGTGACGAACTCGCCGCCGGTCCGCGGCCACAGGTCGGGCTCGTCGACGAGCAGCTCACCGTCGAGCTCCACCAGCAGACGGCTCAGGTGGGGCTCGGGGACCCACGCGCCGTCGATCTCGCCGAGCTCGAAGGCGTTGATGATGTCGGAGTTCTCCTGCGGGATGATCGACAGGTCGCCGCCGCCCTCGGTGTTGACCTCCCAGCCCTGCTCCCGGGCGAACCAGCGCAGCGCCACGTCCTGGGTGTTGCCCAGCTGCGGTGTGGACAGGGTGGCTCCGGGCAGGTCCTCGATGCCCTCGATCTCGGGCTTGACCACCAGGCCGGCGCCGCGGGAGGTGGATCCGGCGATGATGCGCAGGGCGCTGCCACCGGACTGCGACCAACCGTTGATGGCCGGGCTGGGGCCGATGAAGGTCGCGTCGACCTCACCCGCGAACAGGGCGTTGATGGCGTCGGGACCCGCGTTGAAGGTCTGGGTGGCCAGCTCGACCTCGCCCAGGGCCTCGTCGAAGGTGCCGTTCTCCACGCCGACCAGCGCGGGTGCGTGAGTGATGTTCGGGAAGTAGCCGAGAGTCAGGGTGTCGACGCTGGAGCCGCCTCCACCCCCGTCGCCACCGGACCCTCCGCAGGCGGTCGCGACCAACCCGATCGCCAGTACCGCGGCGGCGGTCGAAAGCACAGGCGCACGCATGCTCATGGGGGTCCTTTTCGTGTGACCAGAGGGCCGGACAGAGTAAATCCTACTTAACAAGTAGGATTTGTGGAAGTCGGTTCGCGCAGGCTTGACGTGACTCAGCACACACAGCAGGCGCGGCCACGAAGAGCCCTGAACGCACGAAAGGGCGGCGGAGCCGGGGGAGGCTCCACCGCCCCGCAGGGGGTGGGAGGGGCGTCTCAGCGCCCGCGGACGGCTATTCCGAGATCTCACCGTCGGCGTCAACCGCCAGGACGACGCCGTCCCAGGTCTGCTGGATGTACTCCAGGACCCGCTCGTCGTGGAGCAGCTCGGCCAGCAGCTGGACGCGCTCGTCGTCGGCGCCCTCGTCCAGGGCGACCAGGCCGTTGGCGTACTTGTGGACGTAGTCCTCGCCCTCGGGCTCCCAGGCCAGGACGTTGGCGTCCTCGGTGACCTGGGCCTCGATGGCGTAGTTGCCGTTGATGACCGCGGCGTCGACGTCGGAGAGCGAACGCGGGAGCTGCGCCGCCTCCAGCGGGGTGACGGTCAGGTCGTTCGGGTTGTCGACGATGTCGCCCTCGGTGGCGGTCTCACCGGCGTCGGGGTCCACGGTGATCAGACCCTCGGCCTCCAGGATGGACAGCGCCCGGTTGAGGTTGGCCGGGTCGTTGGGGACCGCGATCTTGGCACCCGTGGGAAGGTCGCCGGCGCTCTCGTAGGTCTCGGAGTACAGCCCCAGCCGCTCGATGTGCACGTCGGTGACATAGGTCAGTTCCGCGTCGGGACCGTTCTCGACCCACTCGTTCAGGAACGAGCGGTGCTGGAAGTAGTTGGCGTCCAGGTCGCCGTCGACGAGCGCGGCGTTGGGCGTGTTGTAGTCGGCGATCTCCTGGATCTCCAACTCCAGCCCGGCTTCTTCGGCGAGGTTCTCCTCGATGAAGGCGAGGATGTCGCCGTGCGGCACCGGGCTGACACCGACCCGGAGCGGACCTTCGCCCTCCCCCGCGTCGGCGGACCCGGAGGCCTGCTCGCTGGGGGCACCGCAGGCGGCGAGGGCCAGGGTCAGGGCGGCCGCGCCGATGAGGGTCGAGGTCGTGCGCATGGTGCGCCCCTTCGTGATCTTGGGATGGAGGATCGCGGGGGGCGAGCGACGCCGACGCGGACGCCGGAGCCGGGGCCCGGACCTCCTGGTGGGAGGCCGGCGGGCTGGCCAGATCTTATCCCACCTTTTTGGTAGGAAAATGTCCTGGGGGCCCTCATGGGGAGTGGCCTCGGCCACAGCACCGGAAGAGGCACCGGAACCGGCCCAGGCCGACGGGGGCAGGGGCGGTGGCGGGTCAGGAAACCGGCTCGACCACGGGCAGTCCGGCCGCGCGCCAGGCCCTGAAGCCGCCGACCAGGTCGGTGGCGCGGGACAACCCCAGCTCCTGGAGCTGCACGGCGGCCAGGCTGGAGGCATAACCCTCGTTGCAGAACAGCACGATGTGCCGGTTCGCCGAGTCGGCCTCGGGCACCCGGTCCGGACTGGTGGGGTCGAGCCGCCACTCCAGGACGTTGCGGTCGATGACCAGCGCCCCGGGGATCTCCCCTTCGGCGGCGCGGTTGACGATCGGCCGGGTGTCCACCAGCAGCGCGCCCTCGCTCTGGGCGCTCAGGGCCTCGGCCGGGGTGAGGCGCCGCAGGCGGGCTCTCTTGCTGTCGAGCACGCGCTCGATGAAGCTCATCGGGCCGCCCCCTCGGCGGCGGGAACCGACTCCAGCACGGGGACGTCGGGCTCGGGGTCGGTGGTGAGGATACTGCCGGTGCGGCGCAGCGCGCTGTCTCCGGTGACCTCGTAGTAGTGCATGGCCGTCAGCGGCGGCGAGTAGGCGTGCACGCTCACGGCCGGACGGTCCGACGTGTTGATGACGTCGTGCACGTGGCCGAGCGGGAAGCGGCCTCCCTCATGCTCGGCGAGGGTGCGTTCGCGCAGCCCCCCGCCCCAGTAGTGCTCGACCAGCTCACCGGTGACGACGCTCAGGGCGCCGAGGGAGCCCGCGTGATCGTGCAGCCGGGTCGACTGGTCGGGTGTCCAGGAGATGAGCCAGACGTCGGTGCAGTCATCGGCGTGCAGCCGGACGGACCAGCGGTTCTCGGCGTCGAAGCGGATCTCGTGGAGCCCCTGGCGGACTTCCTCGGCGACCTTGGCGGTCAGCTCGGACAGGCGGTCCAGGGTGAGCGGCGTGGGCGCGGCGGCGGGCACGGCGGTGTCGTTGGCGGTCATGGGCTTTCTGGCTTCCCTCCGGGCGGTGTCAGTGTTCGCGCTGGCAAGGGATCACCGACAGCGCTCGTCGAAGGTGGCCCGCCGCCACCAGGACAGGTGTGATGATGCGCCGTCTACCATGCACGCCAGTAAACCATATTCCCTACAGGTTTAGTTGGTAGAGGTGGATTGGCAATCGTCACACCCTCACCCGTGCGCCCCGGGAGCGCTTCCGCTGACCGCCAGGACTCCGGCGGCGCGGTCGCCCGCCTCCAAACCCCGCGGCCGCCGGACCCGACTCCTGACCCCTCACCCGCAGACAAGGATGCCCTGACAGCCTCCAGCGGCTCCCTTCACATGCGATCAGAACGATGTGCCCGCATCCCGGGAGCGGGCGAGCAGAGCCCTGACACGGTCGACGAGGCCCCCGAGCGCGGTGCGCAGCCGACCCGCCCGGGAGACCCGGCGCAGACCGGGGCTGACCGCCACCGGGGCCGGCCCGGCGAGCGGCGCGGTGACAGTGAGGCCGTGCGCGGTGCGGCGCAGGGAGGGTCCTCCGATCGGCTCCGACAAGGCGATCCGGCACAGGACCGCACGGTCGGTGCTCCGCAGCAGCACCAGGGCGTCCGACTCATGGAGGACAAGGACCCGCCGGGGGTCGACCCCCGGGGCGAGCTCGACGTCGACCACCAGGCTTCCCCCGCTGCGGCCGCTGTCCACCCGGACCACGGGGTCGACGGCGAGCTGATCCCACAGGGCCTCCTCGAAACCGGGATGGACACCCTCGAAGACGTCCGTCACGCGCATCGGACCACTCCCCCTTGCCTTGAGTTCAACTGACTCAATTTTATTGACGCCCTCTGGCGAGGGCAAGAGGGATTCGTTGGTGGACAGGGGGCTGTGATCGTCATCACCGGGGGTGCGAGAATGGGCCCCGCCCGACCCCCAGCAATACGGAGCAGACATGGCCCTGGTCGCCGGTATCGACAGTTCCACCCAGTCCTGCAAGATCGTGGTCTGTGACGCCACCACCGGAAAGGTGGTGCGCGAGGGCCGCGCACCGCACCCCGACGGAACCGAGACCGACCCCGCGCACTGGTGGTCGGCCCTGACCACCGCCTCCTCCGGCCTGCTCGACGATGTCTCCGCCGTATCCGTGGCCGGTCAGCAGCACGGCATGGTGGTGATCGACGAGGACGGCGAGGTGGTCCGGCCCGCACTGCTGTGGAACGACGCCCGCTCCGCCGGGGCCGCACACGACCTGGTGCGTGAACTCGGCGGACCCCAGCCCTGGGCCAACGCCGTGGGCAACGTGCCCGTGGCCAGCCTGACCGTCAGCAAGCTCCGCTGGCTCGCCGAGAACGAACCCCACAACGCCGCTCGAGCACGCGGGGTCATGCTCCCGCACGACTGGCTGACCTGGCGGCTGGGCGGTGCCCGCGGCGAACCCACCACCGACCGCGGCGACGCCTCCGGAACCGGCTACTGGTCACCCGCCGACGGCCACTACCGCCCCGACCTGATGATCCAGGCCTTCGGCCGCGAACTCGACGTCCCCCGTGTGGCCGCGCCGGCCGAAGCCGTGGGCCTCACCCCCGAGGGCGCCGTCATCGCCCCCGGCACCGGCGACAACATGGGCGCCGCTCTCGGCCTGGGTCTGCGCCCCGGCGACGCCGTTCTCTCCCTGGGCACCAGCGGCACCGTGTTCGCCGTGCACGACCGGGCCGCACAGGACCCCACCGGCACCATCTCCGGCTTCGCCGACGCCACCGGCGGCTTCCTGCCGCTGGTGTGCACCCTGAACGCCGCGCGCGTGCTCAGCGCCACCGCCGCCATGCTCGGCACCGGCCTGTCCGGGCTGGACACGCTCGCGCTGAGCGCCGAACCCGGAGCGGGCGGACTGGTCCTCCTTCCCTACCTGGACGGGGAGCGCACCCCCGAACTACCGCACGCCTCAGGTTCCCTGCACGGCCTGCGCCGCGACAACATGAGCCCGGAGAACCTCGCCCGCGCCGCCGTGGAGGGCATGCTGTGCGGGCTGGCCGACGGGCTGGCGGCCCTGACCGAAAGCGGGGTGCCGGTCGAACGCGTACTGCTCGTCGGCGGCGGCGCCCGTTCGGCCGCGGTGCGCGCCGTGGCCCCGATCGTGCTGGGCACCCCCACCGTGGTGCCGCCCGCGGCCGAGTACGTGGCCATCGGCGCCGCCCGCCAGGCCGCCTGGACCCTGGCCGAAACCGCTGAACCTCCCGCTTGGACGCTGGGTGCCCCCGAGGAGGAGTCCGCCCCCGCCACCGACGTCGGCGCCGGGGTTCGCGAACGCTACGCCGAGTACCGCCGCACCGCCCACGGCGTGTAGCCGACGGACTGGGGCCCGGACGATGATGGATGCTGTCGGCGAATCCGCAGCGTCGGGGCCCGAAGAAGCGGAGAGCCTGACATCGGAAGGCTGACATGGAGAGGCTTCTCTGTGTCAGGCTCGGGCTCGGGTAGGGCGCGTCCGGGGTGGGGTCTGTGTGGGGTCTGCGGTTTGGGTTGGGGCACCCCCGTCTCCCGATAGCCGCCAACCGCCGTCGCAGCGAAGCGGGTCAAGGTGGAGCGCCGCATGACCCGGCGAAGACCTTGACGCGCGCAGCGGAGACGGCAACCATCAAGCGGCGGGAAACGGGGGAACCCAGCCCGAACCGCAACCAGAACCTCAGGCCCCAGGCCGCCCACAGACCCCACCCAAGCCCCACACCGGAATTAACCAACAGCATCGATGATGAACTGGGCCCCTGCTCGTCGAGCCCGGCTCCCCGACTAGTCCACGGCACCGTTTCCGGTCCGGGCCCGCGCGGAGACCGGGCGGAAGGACAGCAGGGCCGGGGTGAGCCAGCACAGGGCGGCCAGGAGCATCAGCCCCACCGAGGACAGGACCGTGGAGGCGGGCGCGCCCGCCTCCACGCCCGTACCGCGGCCAGCCCGGGTTCAGTCGGAGCTCTCGGGTCCCTGCCATTTCTCACGGACGAACTCGTCCACGTCGTAGGGCATCAGGTTGAGCGGCGGCCCGGGGACGACGCTCGCGTTCATATCCCGAATTTTCTTGTTGAGCCCGTCCAAGAGCTCGCGTACCCGCTTTTCGGTCCTGGCGGTACGCGCCTCGACCAGGGTGTCCTGTGCTTCCCGGCGCAGCTTGAGGGTGGGCGGAAGCAGCGACACGTTCTCGCTCTTCAGCTTCCTCTTGATCCACCAGTCCTCGTCGTAGGGCTTGTCGATGTCGGGGATCGGCTTGCCCGCGCCGGGGAGGTCGTCGAACTCCCCTCGTTCCCGGGCCTCTCTGACCTGGGCGTCGATCCATGACTCGAAGCTCGCGCCGGGTGGTTTGCGCTCTGTCATCGAACAGCCTCCTGGGGTTGGGGACTCTGCTCCCATGATGCGGCACGCCCCCGGAAAACGCGCGTGCCCCCGCACCTGACTGCCCTAGCGTGGAACCCGAACCAACAACCCCGCATCACCCCCACAGCGGCGACACACGGAGAACGGTGAGCATGAACCACGCCCCCACACGCCGGCTCGGTACCTCCGACCTCGAGGTCTCCCCGTTGAACCTGGGCGGCAACGTCTTCGGGTGGACGGCGGACAAGGCCACCTCCTTCGCGATCCTGGACGCCTTCCGCGCCGGCGGCGGCAACTTCGTGGACACCGCGGACTCCTACTCGGCCTGGGCCGAGGGGCACACCGGCGGCGAGTCCGAGCACGTGATCGGCGCCTGGCTGGCCGAACGCGGCCACGACGACATGGTGATCGCCACCAAGGTCAGCCAGCACCCGGACTTCAGGGGGCTGTCCGCCAGCAATATCAAGGCGGCCGCCGAAGCCTCCCTGAAACGGCTCGGGTTGGAGGCCATCGACCTCTACTACGCCCACTTCGACGACCCCGAGACCCCGCTGGCCGAGAGCGCCGAGGCCTTCTCCGCGCTGGTCGACCAGGGCAAGGTCCGGTACGTGGGCCTGTCCAACCACAGCCCGGACCGCATCCGTGCATGGCTGGAGCTGTGCGACCAGAACGGGTGGCATCGCCCGGTGTGCGTGCAGCCGCAGTACAACCTGGTCGAGCGCGGTATCGAGCAGGACCTGGTGCCACTGGCCCAGGCGGAGAACCTCGCGCTCCTGCCCTACTTCGGGCTGGCCCGCGGCTTCCTGACCGGCAAGTACCGCCCGGGCGCCGACAACGACACGAGCCCCCGTTCGGGCAAGGCACGTGCCTATCTGGACGACCCGCGCGGACCTCGGGTGCTGGCGGTCCTGGACGGGATCGCTGCCGAGCGCTCCGCGCAGCTGTCCACGGTCGCCCTGGCCTGGCTGGTCGAGCGCCCCGGGGTGACCTCGGTGCTCTCCAGCGCCCGAAACCTGGACCAGCTGGAGGGGCTCCTGGCCCTGAACGACCTGCGCCTGACCGCCGAGGAGACCGCCCGCCTCGACGAGGCCTCGGCCTGATCCCCGCGATCAGCTGACAGGTCGTGGTGGTGAGCGCAGACCGCCCCTGATCCCCCCCGGGCTCAGGGGCGGTCTGCGCTCACCACCACGAACGGCAACCCGACGAACAACCGCCCCTCGGCCGCGCGCTGCCGCTGTTCGGCCAGCCATCCCCGAACCCGGTCCTCGGCGACCGTCCCCGCCTTGTTCACCCGGGCCGCGAGCTGGACCAGGAAGGGCAGGACCTCGTCACCGGTGAACAAGAACAGCGCGCCCTCCACCTCGACCCCGGTGAACCCGGCCGCGCGCAGCAGTTCGGGCTGGCGGCGCGGGGCACTCGAGTGGGTGATGGCGTCGGCACTGGCGTGCACGATCTCCCGGGTCAGGGGCGGGTCCTCGGACTCGATCATGAAGGCGTCCCAGTCCTGCCCCACGAGAACGATGCGCCCGCCCGGGGCCAGGACTCGGTGCGCCTCCCCCAGCGCGCGCTCCGGGTTCGGGACAGCGTGGAACAACCGCTCCGCCCGGTAGGCGCGGGCGATCCCGTCCGGCAGCGGCAGCGCCTCGGCGTCCGCCAGGACGAACTCCCCCTCGGGGTGGCGCTGGCAGGCGGCGTCAAGCATGCGCTCGTCCAGGTCGAGACCGATCGCGCGCGCCCCGTCCCCGTCGATCTCGGCGACGGACAACCCCGCCCCGCAGCCCACGTCCAGGACCGTGTCACCGGGTTCGTACCGCAGGAGACCGCGCACCCGGTCGCGCAGTTCCCGAGCCCGGGGCCGCTGATCGAAGCCGTCGAGCCGGGCGAGCAGCTCGTTCACGTCATATCGCGCGGGTGTGGTCATAGGGCATCCTCCCGCTTGTCCCGCTCGCCCATCAACCCGTGGAAGATCTGTCCAGGTCGGGGGGCGGGTCCCCGCCCGCGAACAGCGGCTCCGGACCACTGGTGTACCCGGCGGTGAACTGCTTCCCGAAACCGGCCTCGCCCAGCCGCGCGCGAACGCGCTCCGTGATCCGGTCCACGTCGCCGCGTTCGGCCTTCGGCAACGGCACTCCCACCGACTCCCGGGCCGCCGCGGCCGCGCCCAGCAGGCGGGCGGCGGCCTCGTCCTGGCCGCTGAGTGAGCGCGCCCCGGCGATCCCCTCCAGGCCGAGAGCCACCGCTCGGGCGTCCCCGGTCCCCCGGGCCGCGGTGAGCCCTTGGGTGTGCAGTTCGAACGAGAGGTCGGCGTCGCCGCGCAGCTCGGCGACGAAACCGAGTTCGGCCAACGCCAGCGCGGCCCCGGGCAGCCAGTCGACCCGCACCGCCCAGTCCGCCATCTCCCGGATGTAGGCCTCGGCCTCGTGGAGACGGCCCTGGCGGCGCGCGGACAAGCCGAGCCCCATCCGCGCGTACTGCGTGTTGGCGATGTCCCCCTGGCCGCGGAGCATCTCCAGGGCCCTGCCGTGCAAGGCGTCCGCGCGTTCGAAGTCCCCTTCCAGCAGGGCGATCCGGCCGAGCCCGGCCACCGCTCCCGAGGCCTCCACCCACAATTCCAGCCGCTCGGCGGCGGCCAGGGCGGACTCGCGCAGCCGGGTGGCGGCCGGGTAGTCACCCCGGACCTCGGCGAGCACGGCGAGGGTGATCCGGGCGAACATCCTCCCCCAGGCGTCCCCGAGTTCCTCGAACAGGTCGAGTGCCTCCTGCGCCTGCTGCCCCGAGCGTCGCAGTTCGCCGCGCCCCAGGGTGTGCGAGGACTGCGCCACCAGGGACGCGGCCAGCCCCCACGTGTCCGCACGGGTACGGAAGGTCGCCTGTGCCTGGTTCACGAGGTCCTCGCTGAGCTCCTGGTCGCCCCGGCTCTGCAGCACGATCCCGAGCATCAGCGCCGAACGCGCGCGTTCGAGTGGGACGTCCTCCCCTGCCGGGCCCACCACCCTGTCGAAGTTCCCGAGCACAGCGCGGGCCCTGGCCGCGTGGTCGTCCTCGGAGCCGGTGAGGATCGCGAACGCCAGAGCCGCCCCCTCAGTGGCCACCGACAGCAGGGACGGCTCCGCGGGGGCGTCGATCTCCCGGGCCCGGGCCAGGAACCGGTTCCCCTCCCGGTACCGTCCGCGCAGGTACCAGTACCAGCCCTGCGCTCCGGCCAACCGCAGGGCCGGTTCGGCGGCTCCGCGGGCGACGTAGGTGTCCAGTGCGGCGCGCAGGTTGGCCGCCTCAGCGTCCAGGCGCCGCAGGCCCTGCTCCTGTTCGACGCCGAAGAGGGTGTCCCGCGCGCGTTCGGCGAGTCCGGTGTAGTGCAGGGCGTGCCGGTACTCGACATCCTCCGCTTCCCCGGCCTCGTGCAGGCGCTGGCAGGCGTACTCGGCGATGGACTCCAGCAGGTGGAGGCGGCGATCTCCGCGCGGGTCATCGGCGGCGACCACGAGGGAGCGGTCCACGAGCCGGGTGAGCAGGTCCAGGACCTCCTCCGGGGCCAGTTCCTCCTCGGTCCCGCCCGAACACACTTCTTCGGCGGCCTCCGGGGTCCACCCTCCGCTGAACACGGCCAGGCGCCGCAGCAGGATCCGTTCGTCCCGGTCCAGCAAGTCCCAGCTCCAGTCGATGATCGCGCGCAGGGTGCGCTGGCGCAGCGGGAGGTGGCGCTGGGCGGTGGCCAGGAGACGGAAGCGGTCGTCCAGACGGCACAGGACCCCGCTGAGGCCGAGGGTCCGCACGCGGGTCGCGGCGAGTTCGAGGGCGAGGGGGATGCCGTCCAGGCGGCGGGTGAGCAGGGCGATGTCGGCGGCGTTGTCGTCGCTGAGAGCGAAGCCGGGTGCGGAGGCGGCGGCCCGGGCGGCGAAGAGCCGGACGGCGCTCGACCGGCGGATCAGCTCGGGGGCGGCGTCCGCTGGCGGGACCGGCAGCGGGCCGACCGCGTGGAGGGTCTCGCCGGGAACGCCGAGGGGTTCGCGGCTGGTGGCCAGGACCCGGAGTCCGGGCAGCCGGGCCAGGAGAGCACCGACCAGCTCCGCGACCGGATCGATGACGTGCTCGCAGTTGTCGAGCACCAGGAGGACCTCCTGGCCTTCCAGTGCGTCCACCAGGCGTTCGAGGGGCGCGCGGCCGCCGCGGTCACGGACACCGAGAGCGTGGGCGAGGGTCTCGGCGGGGTCGGAGACCGGGGACGAGGCGGGCTCGCCGGGCTGGGTGCGCTGGGCCGCGAACTCCACCATGCGGGCACCGTCGGCAGGGACCGTGTCGAGTTCGTGGGCCAGGGCGGTGGCCAGGCGCGTCTTGCCGACCCCGCCGAAGCCGGTGAGCGTCACCAGGCGCGCGGCCTCCAGCAGCGAGCGGACCCGCCGCATGTCTTCCTCCCTGCCGAGGAGTTCGGTGAGCGGCAGGGGTATCCGTGGCCCTAGCGAGGGGCCGGGATCGGGTCGGTGTAGGGGACCCGATCCCGGACTGGCACCGGAGCGGGGTCCGCGGGCGGCCGGGGAGGCCTTGGCCGGCTCGGAGTGGCGCTCCCGCAGGGGTTCCTGGCGCAGGATCCGGCCGTGGAGTCCGGCGGCCTCGGGGCCGGGGTCGATGCCCAGTTCCCCGCGCAGGCGTTCGGCCAGGGCCGTGTACGCCGCCAGGGCGTCGGCCTGGCGGCCGTCCTCGTACAGGGCGCGCATGTGCGCGGCGACCAGGCGCTCGCGCAGCGGGTGCGCGGTGATGAGTTCGCGCAGCACGTCGGTGACCTGCCGGTATTCGCCGAGGTCGAGCCGGGCGAAGGCGTGTTCCTCCACCGCGGCCAACCGCTCCTCCTCCAGCCGGGTGCGGGCGGGTCGGCTGAACCCCTCGTCGGCGAGGTCGGCGAGTGCGGGACCGCGCCACAGGTCAAGGGCTTCGGCGAGCAGGTCGGCGCGGGTGCGCGTTCGCTCCTCGGTGCGGGCGGACGCCACCAGGTCATGGAAGCGTCCGGCGTCGACGGCCTCGGCGGGGACGTCGAGCAGGTAGCCGGGCGCACGGAACCGCACCAGATCCCGAGCGCCGGGCTCGGCCTCCTCCAGGGCACGGCGCAGCGCCCACACCTTGCGCTGCAGGGCGCGTTCGGGACTGCGCGGGTGTGCGTCGGCGCCCCATACGTCCTCCACCAGGCGGTCCGCGGAGACCGGGTGTCCGCGGTGCAGGACGAGGTCGGCGAGGAGGGCGCGGACCTTGCGCTCGGGGATGGCGACTTCGGCGCCGCCGGTGGTCCAGACGGCGACCGGTCCGAGCACACCGAAACGCATGCCCTCACCGTACCGAGTGCGGACCGAGTGCGATCCGGGGGCGGGCCGAGTGCGGTGGGTCCGAGTGTGGGGTCAGCAAGGAACACCGAGGCCCGAGAGAAGGAGCGTGGCACCCGTGCACAGCGAAGACCCCGTCCGGCTGTCCCTGATCATCGGCAGTACCCGTGAGGGCAGGTTCGGCCCCACCGTAGCCCGTTGGTTCCTCCGGTTGGCCCGTGAGCACCAAGGCGTGGAAGTCGACGTGATCGACCTCGCCGACACCGAACTGCCCGACCGCATCGTCGAGGAGTCTCCACTGCCCGCGCAAGTCGCGGAACTGGCGCCCCGGCTGGCCGAAGCCGACGCCTTCGTGGTCATCACACCCGAGTACAACCGCAGCTTCCCCGCCCCGCTCAAGACCGCGATCGACTGGTTCCACGAGGAGTGGGCCGCCAAGCCGGTCGGGTTCGTGTCCTACGGCGGGGTCTCCGGCGGCATGCACGCCGTCCAGCACCTGCGTTCGGTCTTCGCCGAGCTCCGGGCCACCTCGATCCGGGAGAACGTCTGCTTCCCCAACTACTGGGACGGGTTCGACGCGGACGGCGGCTGGCCCAAGGACGCCAGGGGCAGCGCCGAGGCCGCGGGCGGCCTGCTCGACGAACTCACCTGGTGGGCGCGCGCCCTGCGCACCCACCGCGGTGCCGAGCCCCTGCCCTCCTGAGCAGGCGCCCGACCGGTCCCCGCACCCCCGAGACCTCCGGAAAGGCCACCATGACCACACACGTACCCACCGTCCAGCGCGCGAGCGCGCGCACCTGGGTCGCGTTGGCGATCATGACGCTGCCCGTCTTCATGATGGCCAACGACGTATCCGTCCTCTTCCTGGCGCTCCCCGCGATCAGCGCGGACCTGCAGCCGCAGGCCACGCAGTCCTTGTGGATCCTGCACGTCGGTGAGCTGCTCGGCGCGGGGCTCGTACTGACGATGGGCCGGCTCGGTGACCGGGTGGGGCGGCGGCGCCTGCTGCTCATCGGTCTGGCCGCCTACGCGGTGGCCTCCACGATGGCCGCGTTCTCGCCCAACCCCGAAACCCTCATCGTGGCGCGGGCCCTGATCGGAGTTTCCGTGGCCACCATCTCCCCGTCCACGTTCTCGCTGCTGCGGCAGATGTTCCCCGACCCCAAGCAGTTCTCCCTGGCCGTGGCGATGAACCTCAGCATGTTCTCGGTGGGCATGGCGCTGGGTCCGCCGCTGGGCGGGCTGCTGCTCACCTACTTCTGGTGGGGCTCGCTGTTCCTGGTCAACGTCCCGGTGGCGCTGTTCGCGCTGCTCATCCTGCCGTTCCTGCTGCCCGAGTACCGGGACCCGGGCGCGGGCCGGCTCGATCCGCGCAGCGTGCTGCTCTCCACCGTCGCGCTGGTGCTCGTGGTGTACGGACTCCAGGAACTGGCCGCGCAGGGTGCGCGGCCGTCGCTGCTGGCCGCGGTCGTGGTGGGTGCGCTGCTGCTGTGGTTGTTCGTGCGCAGGCAGCGGCGGTTGGCCGATCCCCTGTTGGACCTGGGGATGTTCGCCCGGCCGGTGTTCGCCGTGGCGGTGTCGCTGAGCTTCTTGATGCTGCTCGCGGCGTCCGGGGCCGACCTCTTCCTGGTGCAGTTCCTCCAGTCCGCGCTGGGCCTGTCCCCGGGTGTGGTGGGGCTGCTGCTGATCCTGCCCGCGGCAGCGTCCTTCGTGAGCACGATGCTCACCCCGGTGCTGATCCGGTTCATGGGTTCGGGGGCGGTGGTCGGGTCCGGGATGCTGCTGGCCGCTGGCGGTCTGATGGTCGTGTTGTTCGCGGCCGGGAGCGGCACCGTGTGGGCGCTGATGCTGGGGAGCACGCTGGTGTCCGTGGGCGGTGGTCCGGTGATGACGCTCGGCAGCCAGCTGGCGCTGTCCAGTGTGCCGATGGAGCGGACCGGGTCGGCTTCGGCCGTGGGCGACGTGAGCAGCGGGCTGGGGCAGACCCTGGGGCTGGCGCTCATCGGCAGTCTGGGATTGGCCGTGTACCGGATCAGCCTGAGCGGTTCCCTCCCCGAGGGCGTGTCCTCGGCTCAGGGGGACGTGGCCGGGGACAGCATCGGTGGGGCGGTCGCGGTCTCCGAGCAGGTGGGCGGTTCGACCGGGGCGGCGCTGCGCGAGGCGGCCGGGTCGGCCTTCGGCCTGGGACTGCAGGTGAGCGCCGGAGCCGGGGCGGTGATGCTGACCGTGGCGGCGGTGGTGGTGCCGGTGTTGTTGCGGGGGCACCGAGCCGACCGGCCGGAGGAGAGCCAGCCGGGGAGGGGTTCGGCAAGCGCCCCTGAAAGCGCTAGCCTGCACGAGCACGGGTCAGGTGATACCGCCTGATTCGGGTGTATTCACTTAGGGTAATTGGATGAATCTGATAGGTCATCACGCCTGTCCAGCCAAATGCACGGGGGACGACACCACATGAGCACCGACTTTCCCGAAGGTCCCGGCGGTCCGGGCGGGCCCGGCGGCCCGAGCGGCCACGGGGGCGAGCCCGGCTCCTTCGACGAGTTCCTGGCGCGGTTCCTCGGCGGGTCCCGCGGCCCCGTCCGCCGCGTCGACCTGTCCAAGCTGATGAGCCCCGAGGCCCGCCAGGTCGCCGACACCGCCGTCCGGCGCACCCTGGAGAGCGGCGGGGCCGACGTCGACTCCGTCCACCTGCTCTGGTCCCTGCTGCGCTATCCGCCCGTCCGCGATCTCCTGGCCCGCACCGACACCGACCTCGCGCCGCTGGAGGACGTGGTCGGCCAGGCCGTCGCCCAGGCCCCGCGATCGGTGCGCGGCGGCGCGGCCCGGCTCACTCCCGCCGCCAAGCGCACCTTCCTCGACGCCCTCCAGATCGCCCGCGCCACCGGCAGCTCCAGCATCACGCCCGAGCACCTGCTGTTCGCGCTGGCGGTCAACCCCGACGCCCCGGTCGGCCAGCTGCTGCGCGACTCCGGGCTCACCCCGCAGGCGCTCCAGAAGGCCGCCGGTCCGGCGCCCGCCGGGGAGCAGGCCGAGGCGGAGCCGTCCGACACCCCTCAGCTGGACGAGTTCGGCACCGACATGACCGCGCTCGCCCGGGAGGGGCGCCTGGACCCGGTGGTCGGCCGCGAGGAGGAGGTCGAGCAGTGCATCGAGGTGCTGGCCCGGCGGCGCAAGAACAACCCGGTGCTCATCGGTGACCCGGGGGTGGGAAAGACCGCGATCGTGGAGGGCATCGCCCAACGCATCTTCGACGACGACGTCCCCGAGACCCTGCGCGGGCGCCGCCTGGTCCAGCTGGACCTGTCCGGGATCGTGGCGGGCACCCGCTACCGGGGCGACTTCGAGGAAAGGCTGAACGCGATCGTGGACGAGATCCGCGCGCAGTCGGACCACCTGCTCATCTTCATCGACGAGATCCACACCCTGGTCGGGGCGGGCGCCGCCGAGGGGTCCACCAGCGCCGGGAACATGCTCAAGCCCGCGCTGGCCCGCGGTGAGCTGCACATCATCGGCGCGACCACCGTGGACGAGTACCGCAAGAACATCGAGAAGGACGCCGCCCTGGAACGCCGGTTCCAGCCGATCCAGGTACCCGAGCCCTCGGTGGCTGACACCGTCGACATCCTGCGCGGCCTGCGGGACCGCTACGAGGCCCACCACCAGGTGCGGTTCAGCGACGAGAGCCTGGTGGCGGCGGCCGAGCTGTCCGACCGCTACGTCACCGACCGCTTCCTGCCGGACAAGGCCATCGACCTCATCGACCAGGCCGGGGCGCGGGTGCGGCTGCGGCTGAAGACCTCCAGCTCGACCCTGCGCGAGCTGGAGAAGAAGTGCAGGGACCTGGAGGAGCGCAAGGAGAAGGCGGTCCAGGAGGAGGACTACGAGAAGGCCTCCGCGCTGCGCGACGAGATCAACGCGGCCAAGGGCAGCATGCACCAGGCGCGCGGCACCGGTTCGGCGGTGCCCGAGGTGGGTCCGGCCGACATCGCCGAGGTGGTCTCGCGCAGCACCGGCATCCCGGTGACCCAGCTGACCCAGGAGGAGCGGGAGCGGCTGGTCAACCTGGAGGAGGTCCTGCACGACCGGGTGATCGGCCAGGACGAGGCGGTCACCGCGGTCTCCGAGGCGATCCGCCGCAACCGCGCGGGGCTGGGCGATCCGGACCGGCCGGTGGGCAGCTTCCTGTTCCTGGGGCCGACCGGTGTGGGCAAGACGGAGCTGGCCCGGGCGCTGGCCGAGGCGCTGTTCGGTTCCGAGGACGCGATGGTCCGGATCGACATGAGCGAGTTCCAGGAACGGCACACCTCCAGCCGCCTGACCGGTGCGCCTCCCGGGTTCGTGGGGTACGAGGAGGCCGGTCAGCTCACCGAGGCCGTGCGGCGGCACCCGTACTCGGTGCTCCTGCTCGACGAGATCGAGAAGGCCCACCCGGACGTGTTCAACATGCTGCTGCAGCTGCTGGACGACGGTCGGCTGACCGACGGTCAGGGCCGGACCGTGGACTTCCGGAACACCGTGGTCATCATGACGAGCAATCTGGGTTCGGAGGCGATCACCGGCGGCGGCCCGATGGGGTTCAGCGCCGACGGGCAGATGGATCCGGACACCGAGCGCCGTGTGATGCGCCGGTTGAAGGAGGAGTTCCGCCCGGAGTTCGTCAACCGCATCGACGAGGTCATCGTCTTCACCCAGCTGGACGAGGCGGAGATCGGTCAGATCACCCGGTTGATGCTGGAGCGGACCGAGCAGCGCCTGCGCGCCCAGGACATCAAGGTGCGGTTCACCGACGAGGCGGTCCAGTGGCTGGCCCAGCACGGCTATCAGCCGGAGTTCGGTGCCCGCCCGCTGGCCCGGACCATCCAGCGCAACGTGGGCAACCGGCTGTCGCGGATGGTCCTGGACCGCCAGGTGGTCTCCGGCGACCACGTGGTGGTGGACGTCAACGGGGAGGACGAACTCACCATCGCCACGGTGCCCTCCTTCTAGGCGGGGATCGCTTCTGGGCAGACGCCGACCGGCCGGGGACCCTCGTTTCGTTCGGGGATCCCCGGCCCGCCGTGGTCAGTTCGCGATCACGGCGACGGGCCAGCGTGGCCGGGCGGCGGGGCGCTCTCTCCCGGCGGACCCGTCCTCGGCACGTGTGCGGTCATCCCGCGTCAGCAGGCGCTCCGCGGACCGGCTTCGGCGGTGACTCCGCCGAGGTCCTCGGTGATGGACAGCTCCCCCTCGGAGGAGGACGGGGAGCCGGTGCCGAAACCGTTCCAGTCGGCCCCGGCGACCAGTTCGAGGGTCTGCTCCAGGCCCTCGACCTCCTCGGTCACGGCGTTGCTCAGCTCACCGGCGAGCAGTTCGGCCGCGGCCTCCCCTCCCGGACCGTGGTAGACCGTGGTCGCCTCGGGAACCCGCAGTTCGGCGTTGCCCGTGCCGGTGACCGTGTAGCCCTCATCGACCAGAACCGCCTGGATCTCCAACGCGAGACCATCGATCCCGGTGTTGTTCAACACCTCGACCGAGACGTCGGCGGGGTCGACAGCCACATCCTCGGGCTCTTGGCCGGTAACGTCGTCCCCCTCTCCCCCCGTGAGGTCCACGCCGTTGTTGATCGCCCCGAACAGCTCCGAGGCCGCGGGTTCGCTCAGGATGATGCGGTTCTCGTTGTCCGGGTGGACGCCGTTGGGGACGGTGACGAACTGGACCCGGTCAAGGTCGACCTCGCGCATGGAGATCGCGATGTCGGCCATGGTGTCGACGGTGAGGTCGTCGTCGGTGGTGATGGAGTCGGTGACCGCGCCGAGGAAGTTGGTGATGGTGATGGGGCTGGTCATCACGTCGCTGCTGAGCACCTCGCGCAGCATCGCGCCCATGAACTCCTGCTGGCGGTCGATCCGGGACAGGTCGCTGCCGTCGCCCTGGGCGTAGCGCGAGCGCACGAACCCCAGCGAGTCCTCACCGTCCAGGGTCTGCAGCCCGGCGTCCAGCTTCAGGTGCGCCTTGACGTCGTCGATCGGCTCGGGGATGCACATCTCCACGCCGCCGATGGCGTCCACCATGTCCTTGAACCCGGCGAAGTCCATCACGACGAAGTGGTCCAGGTGCACCCCGGTGACCTGCTCGACGACCTTCCACTGGCAGCCCACCCCGCCGAAGTTCATCGCGGAGTTGATCATGCCGTGCTGAGCCGACATGCCCTCGTACCCCTCCACCGCCTCGCAGTCGGGCAGGTCGACCATCAGGTCGCGGGGCAGGTTCACCAGGGTGGCGGCGCCGTTGTCCACGTTGATGCTCGCGATGAGCATCGTGTCGGGCCGCTCACCCTCGGCGTCGCCGTAACCCTCGTTCTCCCCCGAGCGCACGTCCGAGCCGATGATCAGGAGGTTCATCACCCCCTCAACGCTCGTGGGCCGGTCCCACTCGTCGGTGTCCACCTGGGCGGTCGTGATGTTACCGATCAAGCCCTGGTACCAGCCGTAACCGCCCAGACTCGCGACGATGACCAGGGCGGTGGCCACACAGGCGGCCCGCTGCCCGATGGACAGCCGGGAGGACGGCCGAAGGGATGGCGAACGTGGCAACGTCGGACTCCGTACTTCTCGTTCCAAGCGGACCCGGTCAGCGTGCCAGGGCTTTCTGAGCCGTTCCTGAAACAAGCTGAAGGGGGCTTTCAGGTTCGGAAAGAGCGGTTCGCGGAGGGTGAGAGCGCACGGAACACAGGACAGCCGCGAAGCGAACCGGGACAGCGGAGCAACCCGGGACAGAGCTGTCCGGGAACGGAGCGGCGGATCCCGGCAAGGGGGCACCGTGTCCCGGGATACGCCGGGAACACCACCTCGTGCCCCCGGGGGCGGACCCCGTCAGTAGTTCGGGCGCACGTCCGCGACCGCGCCGGAGAGGTCGAGGATCACGTGGTACTCCTGCCCGTCCCCGCCGCGTACCCGGACCTCCCACCCCTGCCAGCCGTCCTCGTCGACACGATCGGCGCCGGTGGCCTCAGCCCCTTCACCGACCGCCTCCTCAGCGGCGGTGGCGGCCTCCTCCTGGTCGGCCTCGTACGAGGAACCGGTGCCCTCCCAGGGGGCGGGGCCCCCGTCGGTGTCCCGGAAGGCCAGTCCGTTGACGGTGAACACCCCGGCGGCGTCGCGTGCGGGATCCTCGTCGGGGTCGTGGCGCACGCCCAGCGTGACCTCGGTGCCCTCCAGAGCGCGCAGCTCCACCAAGAGCGCGGCCGCGGTGCCGTCACCGTCGAAGTCCTCCAGTACCGGATCGGTGAGCAGCCACGCCCGGGGGCCGAAGTCGACCCCCACTCCCCCGACGTACCAGTCCTCGGGCCCGTCACCGGAGCGCAGTTCACCGGTCAGCTGTTCGAGGCCGTCCACCGGCCGGGAGGTCCCGTCCCCGACCGGGGAACGGAGCGTGGGCGCGCTCGTGAAACCATCGAGGCGGATCGTGTCCACCGCCAGGTCCGGTTCCCTGAGGAAGAGGTACCCGCTCACGCCCAGAACCGTCAGGGCAGCCGCAACGCAGGTGACGAGGGGCGTCCTGCGGCGTCGCATCATCGGTTCCTTCGGCGGTGGATGGTCGGGCGGGCTTGACGGGCGGGCGGAGTGGGCGGGCGGATCTCATTGTCCATCAGCCTCATGATGGGAACCTGAATCCAACCTGAAGACCGCCTTCAGGTCGTCTTCATCACGGGCTCAGCATTCACCGGCATGCTGGAGCGGAGCAAGGAAACAGGAGGGCACGGCGCGGTGGCGATTCTGGTGGTGGAGGACGAGGAGGGCATCGTCTCCTTCGTCCGGCGTGGTCTGGAGAACGCCGGATACCGGGTAGTGGTCTCCGCGGACGGCGTCGACGGGCTGGTCATGGCCCTGTCCGACGACGTCGACCTGGTAGTCCTGGACCTGGGTCTGCCGGGCCTGTCGGGTGAGGAGGTCCTGCGGCGGCTCCGGCTGCGCCGCCCCTCCGTCCCGGTGATCGTACTCACCGCCAAGGACGCGGTCGACGACCGGATCGCCAACCTCGACGCCGGGGCCGACGACTACATGGTCAAACCGTTCAGTGTGCGCGAGCTCCTGGCCAGGATCAGGGCCCGGCTGCGGACCAGCGGGCATGAGCGCGGCGACACCCTGAGCGCCGGTGGCCTCACCCTGGACCTGAGCGGGCACACCGCTTTCGTGGACGGCGCCACCATCGCCCTGTCCGCGCGGGAGTTCGCCCTGCTGTCGGTCCTGCTGAACCACCCCGGCCAGGTGTTCTCCCAGGCCCAACTGCTCGACCTGGTGTGGGGTTACGACTTCGACGGCGCCTCCAACGTCGTCGAGGTCTACGTCAGCCAGCTGCGCCGCAAACTCGGCGCGGAGCGCATCCAGACCGTGCGCGGGGTCGGCTACCGGCTGAGCGGCAGTGACCAGTGAGGGCCAGGTGAGCGGCAGATGAGTCTCTCCCGGCGTCTGGTCCTGCGGGCACTGGTGGTGATGGTGCTGGTGGTCGGCGGCATCATCGCCCTGACCCACGCGCTGGTCCTGGTTTCCGGACGCAACGACGTCGACAACCTGCTGCGCCAGGAGTCCGCGCTGTTGAGTGAGGCGCTGGGCGACCAGATGCCCGTCGTCGCGGGGCTGGACGGCATGGTCTCGGGTCCCGAGGCCGAGCGCGCCGCACGCCAGGTGCTGGCGATCCGCCCCAGCGGGGCCAGGCACGTGTCGTTGGTGCACGTCAACGGGGTCCGGCTGCAGAGCACCGGCGGTCCCGCCAAGGTCGCGGCGCTGATGCGCGGTGACGACGCGCCCGAGGCGGCCCCCGGGGTCGCGCGCACCGTGGACACCGGTATCGGCAGGGTCCGGGTGCTGGACACCCCCGTCACCGACGCGACCGACGCGAAGATCGCCGTCATCACCGTGGCCGCGCCGTTGGACGCGGTACATGAGACGGCCGCCACGGTCCTGCTGGTCACCGCCCTGGCCGGAGGGCTCGGCGTCGGGGTCGGCGGCGGCGCACTGTGGCTGGTGGTGCGGCGCACCCTGGCACCGGTGCGGGAGGTGTCGGCGGCGGCCAAGGAGATCTCCCCGGCCGACCTGACCACGCGGGTGCCCGTCCCCGGCACCCGCGACGAGATCGCGGAGCTGTCCACCGAGATCAACCGGATGCTCACCCGGATCGAGGCGGCGGACACCGAACGGCGCCGTTATCTGGCGGCGATCTCCCACGAGGTACGCACCCCGCTCGCGGTGGCCGAGGGGCACCTGGAGCTGTTGGGCGGGCCGGAGGCGGAGATCGTACACGCCGAGCTCGAACGGTTGCGGCGGGTTCTGGAGGACCTCATGGCGGTGGCGCGCGGGGGTGACGGGGTCGACGCCGACCGCGGTCCGGTGTTCCTGCCGGACCTGTTCGACGCCGTCCGGGACCGGGTCCGACCGCTGGCCTTCGCCCCGGCCGTGGTTTTTCACGAGGCTTCTCCGCAGGTCGTGCTCGGGGACCAGGCCAGGTTGGAGCAGTGCCTGATGAACCTGATCTCCAACGCGATCGACCACAACCCGCCGCGGGTCCGCGTCGAGGTGCGCGTCGAGGTCCGCAGGGACACGGTGGCCCTGGTCGTCGCGGACGACGGCACCGGGATCGACCCCGAGCTGCTGCCCCGCGTGTTCGAGCCGTTCGTGACCACGCGCTCCGACCAGGCGGGCGGATTGGTCGGACTGGGGCTGTCGATCGTGCGGTCCCTGGTGAGGGCGCAGGGCGGCAGTGTGGACGTCGAGAGCGGGGCCGGGGGGACGGTGGTCCGTGTGGTGCTGCCCGTCGCCAAGGCCTGAGGGGGCGTGCGGCGGGGCCTGGGGATCGGCGGGGCCGGTGAACCGGGGCAGGTGAACACTGCGCGGCCCCGCCGACCGGGATCAGGAGTCGGCGCGGTTGACGCCGCTGGTGCGGATCTGGTCGCGGATCCACTCCCCGGCGGGCTTGAGCGCGTCGGTGCCCGCGAAGGGGCCGCCCGCGGCGCAGGTTCCGGGCTCGAAGACCGCGCCGGAGCGGTGGTCGTCCGAGTAGTTCCAGTTCACCCAGCTGATCTGCTCCTGGGCCATGAAGTCGAGGTAGGCCTGGGCGGAGGCGAAGTCGTTCTCGCCGTCGCCGGTGTGCTCCTGGGTACCGAACTCGGTCACGAACAGGGGCAGTTCCCGGGCGGCCTGCCGGAAGACGTCGAAGTGGGGCCCGTCGTGCGAGGCCGCGTAGAAGTGGTAGACGTACATGATGTTGTCCGCGTCGACCGGGTCGGCGACGATCTCGGAGTGGTCCGAGCCCTCGGACACGCCCAGCGAGGACCAGGCGCGGGTGCCGACCAGCACGACCGCTTCGGGGTCCTGCTCGCGGATCACCGGGATGACCTGCTCGGAGTAGCTCTTGACCGCGTTCCAGGAGACCCCGTTGGGTTCGTTGGCGATCTCGTAGAGGAGGTTGTCCTTGCCTGAGTGCACCTCGGCGATCTCGGCGAAGAAGTCCAGCGCGAGGTCGGTGTTGTGGTTCGGGTCGCCGGGCGTGAGCATGTGCCAGTCCACGATCACGTAGAGGCCGCGCCGGGTGGCCTCCTCGATGAGTTCGTGCACCCGGTCGGTGAAGCCGCGCGGGTCGGTCTCGTAGCCGCCCTCCTGGATGTACAGGGACACCCGGAGGACGTCGGCGTTCCAGTCGTCGGCGAGGGCGTCGAGCGAGGCGTCGGTGAGGCAGTGGTCGAACCACTGGAGTCCGTGCGAGCTCATTCCGGTGAGCTGGACCGGCTGGCCGTTCTCGTCGCAGAGTTTGAGGCCGCACACCTGGAGCTGGCCGTGCGCGTCCACGGCGCTCGGGGCGGCCTCGCCGGAGACGGGGTCGGCCTGGGCGGTCGGGGTCCGCTCGGCCGGGTCCCCGGTGAGCAGTGCGGCCCCGAGTAGGAGCGCTCCCATGCCCGCGAGGCCGAGGGTGCGAAAGGGTCTTCTCCGGGTGGGGCCGTTGGTGGGCGGTGCTTCGGGGGTGGTGCGGTGACGCGCCAAGGAGAACCTCCAGCGGGGTGCGGACCGGGCTGCGCGCGGGGGTTCGCGCGCTCCGGATCCGGAAGGAGTGTTTCCTGACCGAAGCTAGATTCCGGTTGCCCAGACGTCAAGGAGGGTAACCGAAAGTGATCACACTGGCCCGCGTCGCCTCCTGCCGCCCCGTGGGGCACACCAGTATCCGGCGTGCCCCACGAATGGCCGCCTCGGACACTGCTCAGGGCGTGCTGAGCCAGGCGGGCTCGGGCGCGCCCAGGCGGGTTCAGGCGGGCTCGGGCTGGGGTTCGGGCCCCGGCGGTTCCGGGAGCGGTTCGGGAACCGGCTCCGGTACCGGGTCCGGGCTCGGCTCCGGCGGCACCGGTTCGGGCGGCATCGGCGCGGGCGGGAACGGGTCCGGCGGCATGGGATCGGGTTGACGCAGGGTCCGGTCCGGGTTGAGTGCGCTCATGCGGGCTTCCTCCTCTCGGTGCGGTGTTCCTCGGTTATCCCCTGTGGAGACCGGGTGTTCCCGGTCGATCCAAGCTCTGTGTCGGTTCCGGGTCCCCGCCAGTGCCGCACGGCTGGTCGCCGCACCGCTCTTGGGTCCGGGTCACTTCTCCTCGGTTCCCTGTCCCTGTTCGTCCTGCGGCTTGGAATGCTGGTTCATTCGCTTGCCCGCTCGCTCGTTGAGGACGGAGACGGCGTCCACCAGACGGCCCAACCTGCTTTGGCCCGCCTCCGCGCCCAGGCGTTCCTCCACCCGGGCCGGGGCGTCGGGCAGCAACCAGCCGACCAGCCGCATCGCCTCCTGAGTGAGCCCGGGCGCGATCCCCCGGGCGACCAGACCGGCCCGGGCCGCCGGTGTGATCACGAGGAAGCTCTTTCGCCCGGCCGTGGCGTGCACGATGTGGCGGGCGGCGCGTTCGGCGCTCACGCTCAGCAGGGGGAGCCCGGCGAGCAGCGCGAACCACGCGTACTCGCGTTCGGGGTCGCCGCTGAAGGCCACTCCGCGGTGCGAGCCGGTGCGCATCAGCCCGGGCACGACGGTGGTGACGCGCACCCCGGTGCCCGCGGTCTCGGCGGCCATGCCCTCGGAGAGCGCCGCCCAGGCGTGCTTGGCGGTGGAGTAGGGCAGCAGGTGCGGCACCGAGAGGTAGGCGCCGATCGAGGTGATGTTGACGATGACGCCCCGGGTGTCCCGCAACCGGTCCACGGCGGCTCGGGAGAGGTGGAACGGGCCCCAGAACATGATGTCCATGGCCTGCCGGAAGTGGTCGTCGGTGTGGGCCTCCTGCGGACCGACCCGCATGATCCCGGCGGAGTTGACCACCACGTCGAGCCGGCCGAAGTGCTTCTCCGCCTCGTCGAGCAGGGACTCGATCTGTCCGGGGTCGGTGACGTCGCAGACCACCCCGTGGGCGTCCACGCCCCGACCGGTGAGTTCGGCGACCGCCCGGTCCAGGCCCTCCTGCCCGCGAGCGCAGACCACCACGGAGGCCCCGGAGGCGCCGAACTCCCGGGCCAGCTGCAGGCCCAGCCCGCGGGAGCTGCCGGTGATCAGCACGACCTTTCCGGCCATGAGCCCGGAGCGGCGGCGTTCGGACAGCGCGGAGGCACCGACCCCGAGGGCGGCTCCGGCCGCGCCCCAGG
Source organism: Nocardiopsis metallicus (assembly GCF_014201115.1). Taxonomy (GTDB): domain Bacteria; phylum Actinomycetota; class Actinomycetes; order Streptosporangiales; family Streptosporangiaceae; genus Nocardiopsis; species Nocardiopsis metallicus. Next base: position 723,923 of record NZ_JACHDO010000001.1, on the reverse strand, counting down.
CGAGGAGTTCGAGGTTGCGCTTGTACGCGGGGACCGGTTCGGGTGCGGGCGCGTACCTGCGGCGGAGCCGGGACCACGCCCAGCGGGCCCCGACCATCGCGAGGGGCGCCTTCCAGCCGGTCACCGAGGACCCCCCGCGCTTTCGCGGACGGCGGGTGTGTGCTGGGTCTGTGGCATGTGTGCCCCTGTTCGTCGAATACTTGTGCCTGCGGGGGGGATGTGGGTGCTCCGGTACCCGGCACACCGGAGCCGAAAACGACAGCTGGGAAGTCATGGCGAAACCCGGGCGTCCGCGTTGGGGTGCGGGTCGCGGTACGGCAAGTGACACGAACGCCCGAGCTGGGATTCGGTGGAGTCCTGAGGGCTCCGGGGCAAGGCCGGGTCGGGGCACCAGCCTATGGGGGTCGGTATGGAGTTCGGTGACGCCGCCCGCGAGCCTTGGGGTCAGGGCACCAGAGCGAAGGGTTCCGTGGCCTGACCCGGCGTGCTTCCCACGCTCAGTGCTAGCACCAGTGCGCCGGGGACGGGGATCAGAGGGCTACTCACCTCCAGGGAGGGTCTGCTGCCCCGCCCTTCCTCGGGTGGGACCAGCAGATCGGAGCCGAAGTCGATCCGGCGCAGGTCCTCCTCGGTGACGGTCGCCTCCCGCAGGGGAGTGACCACCACGCTGGAGGTGCCTCGCTCCCCCGCTTCAAGACTGCCGGGGCGGGTGATGTCGGTGTGCGTGAGCGCATCGTTCAGTACCGCACCCCGGATCCTGTCCGCGGGAAGCCACGAGTCCGGCAGGACCGTGCTCTCGAGAACGTTCCCCTCCGCGTCAGTACGGTGCACCCGAAGCGGGTCCCCGGATTCGGAATCGGAGTGTTCGGCGATGAGGGCGCCCTCGCTGTCAGCGTGCAGGTAGACACCCTTCCCCGCATGCCCGAACGGATGCAGTCCGACCAGGTCCGCGGGGACCACGTCCAGGTCCTGCCCGGTGCGCACGTCAAAGGCGCGATCAGCTACCAGGAACACGGGGGCGGCACCTGGGCGGGGGGCACCACCGGGCCACAGGACCGGCGGGGTCTCCTCCTCGTGGGTATCCCATTCGCGGCGCCAGTTCTCCTCCCCTGTCGCCGCGTCCAACGCCACCAGGGACACCGTTCCGGATTCCTGGGCGGCATCGACCCGATCCCCCCAGCTCCTGGAGTCCTCGTCTGTGAGGTCCTCGGCGGCGGGCTGATCGGCGCACATCTCACCAAGGATGATCTGATCTTCGTACGGGAGGACAGCGGTATCCCCGCTTACGCAAAGCCGTTCCCGGTTCGCCGCTCCGAACGGGCGCTCCCAACGCTGCTCGTAGTCGGTTCCCACCACGTAGAGCGTTCTCTTGTGTCCGTACACGTAGTTTCCGGCGTCGGTGTGCAGCAGGCGGGCGTCCGACCAGGTGCCGGCGTTCCATGGAACTTCCTCGGGGAAGGGGACGTCCTCAACGATCTGCCCCGTCGCGGTGTCCAGCGTCAGGTGGCTCCACTCCACGTCGTCTCCCCTTCGGAACGTGACCGACGCCAGGCCGCCCTGACCGCTGAGAACACCCCTCGTCCAGTCGAGAGGACTGTACGAGTACCGGGCCCGGTGGGTCCACAACTCATCGCCGGTCCGCCCGTCCAGGGCGATCAGTCCGTCCCTCAACACCACCACGGGGCCATGGCTGCCCGCGTCCACCCGAACGACCTCGGTGTTCTCCGGTGCCGTCCAGGTCCAGCCGACCTCACTGACATCGGTCGGAACCGGTGCGGGCTCGCCAGGTGCCTCGGACAGGAAGGTGTGGGTGACCGGCCGGTACTCGGAGAGGGGCGTAACCAGCCCGGCGACCAGAACCACGACCAGCGCCCCAGCGGGAGCCCCCACCCACCAAAGGCCGCGCGGCTTCCCCCTCGGCCCGAGCAACACGCCCAAGGAGAGGACCGTGCCGAGTGCGACCAGGACCGCGACACCCCACAGGGCGATCGCCTGCTCGGAGGCGGTGAAGTCGCGCGGGGAGGCGAGTGGAGGAAGGGAATCCGTCGGCAGGGCCACGAAGACGAACACCACCGCGGTGACCACCAGGAACACCGGGAACAGAAGGTGCTTCCGCGACCGTGAGCGTGGCTGTGCCGGGTCGGGGTCGGTGCCCTGTCCCCGCAGATGGCGCACCAGCACGATCCCGAAGACGCCCAGGACCATGACCGAAGCACCCCACCTCGGGTTGACCGCGCTGTCGGTCCCCGGCCCCTCACCGCCCAGGCCCCACCACGCCCAGCCGACGAAGACCACCGTGGCGGCCAGTACGCCGCCCCCTGCCCAGCCGAGGGTCCCGGTCAGCCACCGGACGGCCCTCGCGCGATCGGGCTTGGCTTTCGACATCAGGGGGTACCGCTTTCAGCTTCGATCGAGTGCTGGCGCGAGGTCGGGGCAGCCGACGAAACCGGGTCAGGGCACCAGGCCGTGGACGGGAGCGGGGACCTCGGATTCTTCGGGGCCCTCGATGTAGGAGACAACCGCACCCGGGACCGCGAGGAGTCGATGCACTGCCGTTCCGGACAGTTGCCCCGCCTCAGCCGAAAGCCGCTCACCGTCAAAACCGATCCATTCGAGGTCGCCCTCGGTGACCGGTTCCCCAGCGCCGAGCGGAGCAGCCATCAGCGCCCGCATACCCTCGCTGTTCTCCTCTCCGTCAGCATCCAACCGCCAGGTCTGGGTGGAGAGCAGGGCATCAGCCAACGCATGCGCATGGTCTCGCTCCCAGACTTCCGAGATGTCGGATGTCCAGAATGCGCGCTGCACCTGATTGCTGATCTCGACGGTTCGGACGATACTGCCACCAGAGTCCGTGCTCAGCAGCAAGTGGGTCTCCGAGCTTCGGTACCGTCTGAGCACCACGGCCCCTTCGCTGTCTGCGGCGATCAGGTCGTCCGCGCCCCATCCCGGATCGTCCGGCTCTCCCGGAAGGGCGTCCACCGGGTCCCCGGTCTCCAGATCGAACAGGCCGCCCTCAATCGCGGCCACAGGGCGCGCGCCTTCGGTTCGGGCGGGGTGAACCTCGGCGCCGTCAAACCCGTAGACCCTCTCGGGTACATCTTCGTGACGCCACAGTTCCTCACCCGTGGTGGTGTCCAGAACGGTCAGGGTCCGCACCGCGTCATCGGGTACCTCCAGGCCGGAAAGGACATGATGCCTCTCGTCCGCGTCCCCCTCGGGGAGGTGGTCCTCGTCCAGGCACACGTGGGTCAGCAGTAGGCGGTCTCCATGGCCTTGAAGTTCCCTGTCCCGTGGCCCCAGGCACCAACGCCCCGGGCCGTCATCCGCGAACGGGACCTCCCAGAGGGGTTCGTCGGAGTCGATCGTCCGGGCGACCACGAATGGCTGCCCGTCCTTGGAGTCGCGAGCCACCCGTGCCCCCGGGGTCAGGTGACCTTTTCCCCCGAGCCCGTCCTCGCCGGGTTCGGGCATGGACGTTTCCCGCACCACCTCTCCGGTGGCGGTGTTCAGGATCAGCAGTGTCCCAGTCTCGGTTTCGACGCTCTCCTGGTGGTGGAAGTAGGCACGGTCCTCATGCCCGGCGAAGAAACCGGTCTCCACTCGGCGGGCGTAAGGACGGCGGTAGGACCACAGTTCCTCACCGGTGGCCCCGTCCAGAGCCACGAAGCCGTCCCGGTACTGGATGACGGGGCCCAGGGCACCGCGTCCGACCCCGATGACGGTGTGCTCGGGCTGCCAGCTCCATCCCACCTGGCTGACCTCAGCAGGCACAGGCGGGGGCTCACTGCCAGCCGCGGCGGTGGAGTGCTCCACCGTCAACGCGGTGTTGAGAACGGGGGTCAGGACCGCGATCAGCGCAACGACCAGCACACCCGAGCCCAGCCCAGCCAGCGCGCGCTTCCACTGGCGGACCGGCAGGCCCTCGGAGGCTCCGACCAGCAGGGCCAGGCCCAAAGCGATCGAACAGACCCCGACCCACAATTCGACGAACGTGTCCGGGTACAGCGGCACGCGCTCGTTGTCGACAGCGGGAACCAGATGCTGCTCTGGGAAAGCCCAAACCACCAGCGCCACTCCGGCCAGGGCACCCGCGATCCGGGCCAGGGTCTGACCACGAGAGGGCAGTCTCCCGGGATCATGAACAGGGTTCACGGTCGACCGCAAGAGCACGTAGCCACCCGCGACCAGAGCGAGTATCAGGACGAGGAGCAGCGCCCCGCCAAGCTCTTCGGGCATCCGATTGCTCGGCACGTCCCGGAACCCGGCACCAATCAGGTATACGCCCCAGGCCATGACGAAGATCCCGGCCCAGCCGAACACCCCTCCGGGCCGCCCGCCCACACCCGCACCCCTTGTCCTGTTGTGTCGCTGTTGTCACCGTGTGCGAGACGCATCCTAGGACTGCGGTGCGGTGGAGGTGACGGCGGGTGCGGACCCGCGCCGACTCTTCCCGGTACGGCCTGTTGACCTCAACCACGCTCGAGGTCCTACGCTGGCGCCTCCGCAACCCCACCAGGAGGACGACGTGAGCGCGAGTTGGGCCTATTTGTACCTGCACCCCGAGACCGACCCCGACACCGACCGGACCGTCCTCGACCGAGGCAGCATCCGTACCACGCTGGTCGCCGTTCCGAGCGCTGACCGGGCACCCGAGGTGGCCGCCGCGCTCGCCTCGGAGGGGGCCACGCTCATCGAACTGTGCGGCGGCTTCTCCTTGGAGGCCGCAGCCGCGGTCCGGGCGGCCCTGCCCTCGAAGGTGGCGGTCGGCCACGTCACCGTGTCCGTGGATTCGGTACACGCCGCCGCGGCCTTCGGTGACTCGGTCGGCTAGACCCTGTCAGCGGGGAAACCACCCGTAGCCACAGGTCCCCACTTCCGCGGAGTCACCCGGACAAGCGCCTTGCCCTGTCGCCGCATCGCCTCGCGGTACTCGTCCCAGTCCGGGTGTTCTCCCGCGATCACCCGAAAGTACTCCACCAACGGTTCCACGGCGGCCTCTCCGTCCAGGACCTCGGCGGAACCGTCGACCTGCACCCAGGGCCCCTCGAAGTCGTCGGAGAGGACGACCACACTGACCCGCGCGTCCCTACGGGCGTTGCGCGCCTTCGCCCGCTCCGGATAGGTCGAAACCACGATCCGCCCCTGCCCGTCGACCCCACAGGTCACCGGAGAGGCCTGCGGACTCCCGTCAGCGCGCCGGGTCAGGAGCAGGGCCTTGTGCCGGGGCCGCACGAACTCCAGCAACCCGTCAAGGTCGACCTCGGTGTTGGTGGCGATGTTCGGTGCCATGTGCCCGCTTCCCAGGAGACGTTTCGCTGCGGCGACAGGTTATCCGGCCCCGGTCCTCCAGGAAACCCTGTTCACCCGCTGGACGGGCAAGCGGCGTCAGCAGGTGTCGTGGAGGTATCCGGGCTCGTCGGAGGCCACCAGTCCGGGGTCCCGCAAGACCGTTCTGCTCGGCGTGGAGACGTGGGCGCACACCGCGCCGAGGGCGAGACCGGCCTCCTCCAGTTCCGCCGGATACTCCACGGCGAGTACGTTGTCCGGCCCGTAGACGTCGGTGTAGAGCGCACACTCCGCCCACGCCGCGCAGGACTCGGTGACGGCGAAGTCGAATCCGGCCTCCCGCCTGCCGCGTTCGGCCTCCTCCGCCGTGTTCTTCTGGGCGGCGGCGAGCCCGTGCCGGTGGGCGAGGGCGACCAGCCGGGCGGCCAGCGCCAGGTTGTCATCGGCGGTCAGACGCCCGCCGGAGCGCAGGTAGGAGTCGAGGTTGTCGAACTCCACCGCGTCGAAGCCCGCGTCGGCGCAGCGGTCGACGGTGGCGGCGAGGACCTGCGAGATCCTCTCCCGGCCCTCAGCGGTGGAGGTGTCCAGCAGCACCTCGTCCGGCCAGCCGGGGTCCGTGATCGGTTCGCCGTCCTCGTCGCGCAGCAACAGTTCGGGGGTCTCCTCCGACCAGCGGCCGAGGTCCCCGGGCTGGGTCTGGAAGCCGTTGACGTAACACACCGAGTAAAGTCCCGGGGCGGGCTCGGCCGCGGAGTCGCGCACCACGGTCGTGACGCCTGCGGGCGGCGGGTAGGCCCCGCCCAGCTGGTAGTCGAATCCGCCCTCGGGGAGAAGCCCCTCCGGGGTGTCGGTACCGACCGCGCAGCCCGAGAGGAGCGCCGTCAGCAGCGCGCCTGCGGCGGCAATCCCGACCCGAAAACCCACGACGGCCTCCCGTTGCTCAGCGGCAGGGCAGGCCACGCCTGCCCGGAACCCCGTACCCAAGGGAACCAGAGGTTCGGCGCGGACCCTGCGCGGGTGCTCTGTCTCGCGGGCTCCACCAGGCCCCGGGCGACTCGACGCGGTCACCGCCTCCCCTCTGGGCCAGGGCCGCCGCCGGATAAGCTCACAGCGTTCCGTAGAGTGCCTGCGACCTGCAAAGACCTCCAGTAGCGATTCCTCCCCCAGGCCATGCGGCCGCGCCGAGGATGGGAGCTCCCCTCATGACCACCACTGAAGAATCCGAGCACGGCGAGCGCGTCACCCGATGGGAGCGGCGCCTCGAGGTCCCGATGCTGCTCCTCGCGAGCGCGTTCCTGGTCGCCTATGCCTGGCCGGTGATCGAATCGGACCTGGGGCAGACCTGGGAAGCCCGTCTGCAGATCCTGTCCTGGTCCGTGTGGGCCGTGTTCGCGTTCGACTTCCTGGTGCGGCTCTGGTTGGCGGAGAACCGCCTCCTCTACGCGGCACGGCGATGGTACGACGTGGTACTGGTGCTCCTCCCCATGTTCCGCACGCTCCGGCTGCTGCGCCTGCTCGCCCTCATCCGCATGCTGAACCGGTCGATGGCCGGTGCGCTGGCCGGGCGGATCTCCGCGTACGTCGCGGTGACCGCGGCCCTGACGGTGTTCGTGGGAGCCATCACCGTGCTCGACGCCGAACAGCAGGCTCCCGGAGCCAACATCACCGAGTTCGGGGACGCTCTGTGGTGGGCCATGGCGACCGTGACGACCGTGGGTTACGGCGACTACTACCCGGTCACCGGCGAGGTACCCGGTCACCGGCGAGGGCCGACTGGTCGCGGTGGGACTGATGGTCATCGGCATCGCCCTGGTCGGCGTGGTCACCGCGGCGGTGGCGTCCTGGTTCGTCCGAAGCGCTCAGGAGAGCTCAGAAACCGCGAGGAAGGCCGCGAAGTCCGAGGACACGGCGGAGCCGGCCCCAGGTTCCGATGACGGGGGCGCCGGGAGCGGGGAGCTTCAGCGGCCCTGAGGCACCCGGCTCCCAGGCCCCCGGTTCCCCACCGGAGCACCTTCTCCCCCAGCAGGCCGACGGCTGCCTTTCGGGTCCTCCTCAGCCGGAGTGCCCCGGACGCAGACCTGTACCCGTCGCACTCCGGGGCGCCCGATTAGGAACGGCCCTCCCGGGTAGTCGCATGAAATGTAGGCAGTTCCCATCCCCCTTCGCTTAAGGCTCACGAGGGACGGATGGTGCGACACCATGAGAAACGTTTTCGTCGTCGTCCTGGACGAAAGGAACCACGAAGTACTGAAGGCGACCCCGAGCGGACGGACCCGTCGGTTCCACCAGCTACTGGACATCGACGAACTCCAGAGCGGTGAGATCGACGTCGAGGACAAGCTCGCCCAAGCAAGGGCCCTCCTGGACTCCTTCGACGGCAGCATCGACGCCATCGTCGGTTACCGGGACTTCCCGGTCGCCCTCCCCGTGTCGCTCCTGTGCACCGAACGCGGGCTCACCTCAGCGGCCCTGGAAGCCGTGCTCAAATGCGAGCACAAGTTCTGGGGCAGGACCGTCCAGAGCGAGGTCACCGACGCGCATCCGCCCTTCGACCTCGTCGACCTCGACTCCCCCGACCCCTCACACCGGCTCCGGTACCCCCTGTGGATGAAGCCGGTCAAGTCCGCCTCCTCCGAACTCGCCTTCCGCATCGACGACGACCAGGGCTTCCAGGAGGCGGTGGCCAGCCTGCGCGAGGGCGTCGACCGGGTCGGAAGGCCCTTCGAGCAGATCCCGCGACGCCTCGCCCCGCCTCCAGCGATCATCCAGGCGGGGCCGCGCCACTGCCTGGCCGAGGAGGCGCTCCGCGGAGTGCAGGCCGCCGTGGAGGGATACGCCCACCGGGGCCGAGCCGTCGTCTACGCGGTGCTGGACTCGGTCGACTACCCCGGCAGCCCGTCCTCCCTGGGCCACCAGTACCCCTCCGGCCCGCCCGAAGCGGTCCAGAACCGGATCCGGGACATCGCCGTCCGGCTCATCGAACACCACGGGCTCGACAACTCGACCTTCAGCGTCGAGTTCTTCTACGACCCCGTGGAGGACGACGTCGAAAACCCGGAGATCAACCCCCCGGCACTCCCAGACCCACGCCGAGCTTTTCGAACTGGTAGGCGGGTTCGCCAACCACGAGCGCATGCTCAGGCTCGGCCTCGGCGAGAGCCCGCTCGACCCCGGAGGCGCCGCCGGCGAGTTCTCGGTCGCGGCGGAGTGGAACTACCGCAGGTTCGAGGACGGGGCCCTCACCCGCGTCAGACTAAGGCTCAGCGCGAGCAAGGCCGTGGCGATGGTCACCGCCCGGCTTTGCGACGTGTCGCCCGAGTGCAGCGCCACACGCGTGACCTACGTGCTGCTCAACCTGACCCACCGGGGCAGGGGGACGAGAGGCGGAGCGCGCTGGTACCCGGCGAGTCCTACGACGTGGAACTGGCCATGAACCGTGTCGAGCAGATCTTCCCGCGGGGGCATCGGATCCGCCTGCCCCTGTTCACCTCCCACTGGCCGCTGGCCTGGCCGCCTCCCCGCCCCGCCGACGGTGCGGCCCGAGGCCAGCAGCCTGGTCCTGCCGGTCCGCCCGGTACCCGAGGGCGGGCCCCCGGTACCCGGCCCTTCGGCGAACCGGAGGCGACACCGGAGATCGCGACCGCACGCAAGGTCCCGGGCGACCACAGCTGGTCGGCCCACCGGTGCGTGGCGGGCGACCACTCTTCCCTGGAGATCGTGAAGGACGGGGGCATCCTCCACTTCGAGGACATGGACCTCGACGTGGGCCGCAGCGCCTACGAGAGCTACGGGGTCACGGGGGACGACTTCACGTCCGACCGGGGCCGGACCAGCTGGACGATGCGCTTGACCCGGGGCGAGTGGGCCACCCGCACCGAGACTCACACCTCCCTGACCTGTAACGAGACCGGGTTCCGTGCCTACGCGACACTCGACGCCTGCAAGGGACAGGAACGTGTCTGCTCACGGCAATGGACCGAGAGCATCCCCCGTGACCACATGTGAACCACCGGGAGGAGTCCGTATACACCGACGACCGGTAACAGAAGCGCGGCACAGGCCTTTGACGGACGTTGCGGCTCCCGGCTCGACGGGGATCGCCCACCGCCCCTCGGGGGAAGGCCCGTCGGCGGTGACCGGCGAGCCGGCACGGCCGTGCGGCGCCCTCAGGCAAACGAGAGGAGACACCGATGGAATGGCCCACCCTCGGCTGGTTGATCGCGACCCTGACGGCCATCGCCGTCCCGATCATCGTGATCTTCATCGTCCTGTGGATCATCCGCAGGGAGACGATCCGCAAACAGGAGGCCGTGCGCTCGCCGGAGTACTGGAAGGAGCAGCCCGACGGACGCAGGTATCCGACCGGTTGGCACCAGAGTCCCGGAGGCGGAAGCTCCGACTGGAGCCGCCGAGGCTACAACGAACCGCCGCCCAGGGTGGACGGCAAGCCCCAGGCGGAGAACGAGGAGCCCGAGGACGGGCGGTAAGAGGAGTGGAAACGCCCGGGAACGGCGGATGACGCGATCGCCGGGGCCTGCGTGGACAGGACCGCGACGATGAGGGGACGTGTGATGGCAGAGGGTTTTCGCAACTGGTCCGGCAGTATCGAGTTCACGCCACGCAAGCTTGTCGAACCCGAAGACGAGGAGATGGTGCGGCGGCTCGTCGCTGAGACCGCCGAGCGGGGCCAGACCCTGCGGCCCGTGGGGCGGGGGCACTCCTCCATGCCCCTGGCGCAGACGGGACAGGTGCTGATGTCCCTGGACCGGATGAGGGGGGTCGTCTCCCACTCCAGGGAGCGGATGGAGGCCGAAGTGCTCCCCGGAACCCGTATCCGGGAGCTGGGGCAGGAACTGTACGAGCTCGGCCTGGCTACCGAGAACCTCGGCGACGTCGACTTCCAGTCACTCGCCGGAGCGGTGGGCACCGGGACCCACGGCACCGGAAAGAACTTCGGCAACCTGTCCACCCAGGTCACCGGAGTACGCATGGTCACGGCCGACGGAGGAGTCGTCGACTGGCACCAGGACACCGACCCCGACCTCATGCGCTCGGCGCGAGTCTCCCTGGGAGCGCTGGGGGTGTTCACCCGCATCCGGCTCAGGCTGGAACCCGCACACGACCTGCACCGGCTCTCCTGGTGCGCGGGCACCGAAGACGTCCTGGAACACCTGGACGAACTGGTCGAACGCAACAGGATGTTCGACTTCTACTGGTATCCCAGGCGTGATGAGACCCAGGTCCGCACCCTGAACGAGCCCGGCAGGGAACCCGACCTGGACCTGCCCACCCGAGGGCTGTACGAGGAGGACCTCGGGCCCATCCACGAGGTACTACCCAAAGATCAGGAGCAGCGTTACGAGGAGATGGAGTACCTGCTTCCCGCCGAAGCGGGCCCGGCGTGCTTCCGGGAGGTACGGGACCGGATCATGCGCCGCCACCGGCAGCGTGTGGGCTGGCGGGTGCTGTACCGCACGATCGCCGGAGACAGGACCCACCTCAGCCCCAGTTTCGGACGCGACAGCGTCAGTATCGCGTTGCTGCACAACGCGTCCCTGCCCTACGAGGACTACTTCTTCGACATCGAGCAGATCTTCCTCGCCTACGGAGGGCGGCCCCACTGGGGGAAGAAGCACAGTCTCCACGCCGAACGGCTGCGTCCCCTCTACCCGGAGTGGGACCGCTTCGCCCGGGATCGTCGTCTCCTGGACCCGCAGGGCGTTTTCCTCAACGAGCACCTACGGGACCTGTTGGTGACCGAGGAAGAAGAGAGGAACTCATGAGAGAGATCGGAAGCCACGAGTTCGCTCTCGCCGCAGGAGCGGTACCCGAGCGATCCCACGGAGCAGAACCGGAGTTCACCAGCCACGATCTGCTGTGCGTACTCAACGCCGCCGACCAGACGGCGAACCTGGAGTTGACCGTCTACCACACAGACCGCGACCCGGTCGGCCCCTACCCGATCCGGGTGGAGGCCCGCCGGGTGCGCCACGTACGGATGAACGACCTGATCGAACCGGAGGCGGTGCCCCTGGGGGTTCCCTACGGGTGTGTGCTGCGCTCGGACGTGGCGGTGGTGGCGCAGATGCTCCGTCAGGACACGCGGGACAGCGGCCGGGGTGCGCCGGGCATCACCTGCCTGCCGTTCGTCTGAGCTACGGGAGTGGCCCCGGGGCTCCAGTGGTGGCCCAGAGCACCGGAGAGGTCTCGCCTCGGGGCCGCCGGTAGCCGCCACCACCGGTGCCCGGTAGGAGCGGCGGGCCGCCGTGACCGGCGGTCACTCCTGCTGGAAGTCCTCCAGGCGGGCGTGCTCCCGCGCCATCTTGTCCTGCAGCTCGGCTTCGAACCCACCGCAGGTGTCCGGGCCCCGGGGGGGGGCGTCGCTGTGGTCCTTGTTGACGACCTGGTCCGGTTCCATGGTCTTGGGCCTGGATTCCTCTGGCATGGTCGTGTCCGTCCCCCTTCCGGTGGGGTTCCTGGTAGGGCGCCTACTCGACCTTGTCGCAGTCACACACTCCGGCTGCCGAAGGAACCCCACGTCAGCGGGCTCGCGGGAAAGCGAAGGGAGTGGAGAGCGGGAGCCTGGCGCTACGATCCATCCCCGCGTGCGCGGGGAGCAGGAGGATGTTGTTTTCCTCAGCCCACATAAGCAGGGGTCCATCCCCGCGTGCGCGGGGTTCACAGTTAACTACTTACAACAACGCAATCCGTTATCCGCGCGTGACCGTCTTGATCAACGCGCTCCACTCGGTGGCAGGTACATCCAAATGCCCCAGGTTCCTGTTCTGGGTGTCTCGGATGCCAGTCGCGAGACCTTCCGCGACCTCAACACAGCTACCGCTACCACTGCTGTAGCTGGCCTTGTGCCACTGGCGTTCGTCGTTCATGTACTGCCGTCCAATTCCTTCAGCATTCGGAGACTGACCGCTTCGGAATGAGCCTCACCTTGGAGGAGCCCGAAGGAGGTCAGGCACTCCCGATACCGGTCAGGGTCGTTGATCAGTGTTTCCCCGGTCATGTACTCCGCTGAAGCCACGGAAGCCTTGCCAGTGAAGGTGTACAGCCTGAAAGGTCCTCCGCTGCCGTAGTGGCGCCCGGTATCCCGAGGGATGATCTGCACCCGTACCTTAGCGGCCTCAACATCACCGATCAGACGTCGCCACTGGTCACGAAGCAGTCTCATGCCTCGACCGCCCAACTGCTGGTGCAGAACCGCTTCGGCAACCAGAAGGATCACCAATGGGCGCGGATCCCTGTCAAGCACCCGTTGTCGATCCATTCGTGCTTGCACCATGGGTTCGATGCGGCGTGAACTCATGCCAGGGAAGCTGTCCTCGAACACTGAACGGGCATACTCTTCGGTCTGAACCAGCCCAGGGATCAGCAGCGGTTGATACTCGCGAAGCTCCAGAGCGGCAGCCTCCAAGTCAGGAAGCTCCACGAACCTCATCGGGGCTGCAACCTGCCGCTTAGCTTTCTCCCACGCATCGATCACACGGCCGTCTGCATCCACTGCACGGTCAAGGCCTCCCATGAACTTCTCCGGGGGAGGCTTCGCACCTGTCTCCCAGTTCGAGTAGTAGCCAGACGAGATGTCCAGTGCCTTGCAGATTTCGTGCTGCTTCTTGCCAGCAGCTTCGCGGCAGGACCTCAGGGTGCGCCCGAAGGCCAACCACGCAGGGTCTTTCTTCCTGACAGCCATCCACTTCACCCACGCCATGCCAAGAATTTTCTGAGTTCACCAGAAAGTAAATCACGTGGTGAACTTTCTCGCCACCAATCCAGCATGAATGCCGTTTGGCGAACGCTCTTGAACTCGGAAGATTACCCATGAACCCTGGAAGCATGACTCGCCTGGGTGAACACAAGTGAAAACTTCACTCATGCAACATGGTCAGACAAAAAGGAAGAAGAGGGCATAAAAATGCCCCGGAGGCCGAAGTCAGCGACCACCGGGGCTTGCCACACCCCGAACAGACCGAGGTGAAGACGCATGAATGGTACCCAGCAACGCCCACCAGCACCACAGGACCGCTACCCGCGCAGGCTCAGGCTCGAACACCCCACCCAGCACGGCATCCTGCTCGACCACACCCGTGACTACCGCCCCCTGACCAACTGGTGCCGCAGTGCCCTCCCCTCCCACGGAGCGCGCCTGGCCAAGGTCGCCCGCCTACTGATCGAGAACTCACACCAGCACAGCCGCTCCGGACTCCCCGGCGGCACCGTCCGCGTCGTCCTGGACCAGAGCCGCCACCTGCTCCCCCACCTGTTCGTCACCGACCAGGGCCCGCTGGAAGCCAACACCATCGACTACCCGCGACTGAACGCGCGCGACCCCCGATCCGGGCTGGCCGTCGTCGAAAAGCTCTCCGTCTACTGGGACTTCTCCTGGGACTGGGACGGCCACCGCATCAAGAGCACCACCATGCAGGTCGTCTTCGACCTCACCGCGGACCGGTAACGGCCTCCTGCAGGGGCCGGACACAACCGAACCCGGGTCCGGCCCCGACCAACCAACCCACGCAAGGACACCCGTGAACACCGAAGACGACCAGTCCCCACCGCACACCCGCCAAGAGCGAGCCGACACCAAATTCGACACCCTCTCAGAAATCCTGCGCGAGGCCCGAAGCCCCGAGATCGACCCCCGCAGGTCACTGATCGCCGCTGACGAGGCCTTCTCCCGCCTGCACGCCTGGATCTCCCGGGGAGGTCTCCTCCCCCAACCCTGGCACCGGCACGACTGCCCCGGCTCCTCCGACAACTGAACCCGCCCCGGGGGCAGCGGAAAAAGGCCTGAGAAAGCGCTGGCACGCTTCCCAGGCCCCACAACAATCCCGAATTCCAACATTCGCAAAGCGAGAAAGCAGGATTAATGAATCACCCTACGCCCACACCCCGACCCCCGCACAGGCCTTCCCAGAACCCACCAGGTCCGGCCTGCAACTCCTGCGCGCACCGCACCTGCCGCGCCCTGCGCGCCCACAACCTGCCCCTCATCGGCGGCCACCGCACCGAATTCGCAAAGGAACACCTGAACGCCGCCGCCCTGCAGGCCCTCAACCCCCACCTCCTCATCTGGTGGGGCGAACACTCACAGTCCTACTGGGTCGCCGACGCCCAGGGCCTGACCCAGGCCACCAACCCCGGCCACCTGCTCTCCCTCCTGGCCCCCTGCCCAACCCACTAAAACCCAGCAAACAAGGACCGGTCAGAGCGGGGGCTTTCCCCGCTCTGATTACCCCATCCCCGCGTGCGCGGGGAGCAGGGGGACAGGTCATACCCCAGATCCATCAGCTCGGGTCCATCCCCGCGTGCGCGGGGAGCAGTCCTCGGCGACCTCGGCGGGAGCCTGGCCCCGGGGTCCATCCCCGCGTGCGCGGGGAGCAGGAGGACACCGACGACCTGGTGCGGCTGTCCGTGGGTCCATCCCCGCGTGCGCGGGGAGCAGCGGTTCGGAGCGCGGCGAGGTGGTCGTAGGCGGGGTCCATCCCCGCGTGCGCGGGGAGCAGTAGGCCCACTGAGGTTTTCTCAGCGAAATGATCTCTGCGGAGCAGGGTGATTTTCGGATCCCCGCCGGGCCGGACGAGTGGCACCTGGATGCGAGCAGACGTAAAGCCCCTGGTAGGACAGGTCTCACCACAAGATCATGTCCGTAACCACCAGAGGCTTCACGTTGGTCACCTATTCTGCCACCCTCGACGTCCCACGCCACATCGTCGAGTTCCTCGCCCGACACCTGGCCGCCCACCGCCGAAGCATCGCCACTCCGAAGGGCTCACGGGCACTCGGGCCGTTCCGCCAAGCGGTGCTGGTGCTGCGCTGGTTCCGTGAGCGCGGCTGTGTGCACTGCCTGGCCCGTGACGCCGGAATCTCCCAGGCCACCAGCTACCGCTACCTACACGAAGGCATCGACGTCCTCGCCGGCCAGGCCCCCGACCTGCACGAAGTCTTGGCCAATTGCCACAACGAAGGGATAGCGCGCGTAGTCTTGGACGGCACGCTGATCGCCTCCGACCGCCTCGCGGGCGTCCGCGAGAACGGCAACGACCTGTGGTTCAGCCAAAAACACAAGGCCTTCGGCGGCAACATCCAGTTCCTATCCGCACCGGACGGCACCCCGCTGTGGGTCTCCGCAGTCGAGCCCGGATCCACCCCCGACATCACCGCCGCCCGCCTCCACGCCCTGCCCGCCCTGTACAAGGCAGCGGCCGAGGGCCTGCCCACCCTGGCTGACAAGGGCTACCAAGGCGCCGGTATCGGCGTGCACACCCCCATCAAGCGCCCTACGGGCCAGGGCGAAGGGGCTCTGCACGTGGACACACGGATGTATAACGCGCTGTTGCGGCACGTGCGTGCGCTCGGTGAGCGCACCGCCGCCGAACTCAAGGAGCGCTGGCGGACGCTGAAGTACGTCACGCTTAGCCCGAGCCGGATCGGAGACATCGCCCGTGCGGCTCTTGTCCTCAACAGGCAGTGGAAATGATCTTCGCTGAGAAAACCTCACGTGCGCCACGAGGCGCTGTTCAAACACATATCCGAGTGGAGGTGAAAGCAACTCCGCCGCCTTCTCGTCGTAGCGAGAAGGTGAAGCAAGGGGCAGTCTGAAGCGGAGATCGCCGCCAAGGACGGGAAGCAGCCCTGACAATGCCTGGATGGCCCAGTACTACCGGATGGGTCATGCCGCGGTTAGCGAGATGGGACGGTATACGAAAGGAACCGGTGCCATAAAACCCCCTAATTTTTCGCCAGCTCTAACCCGGTGGATCCGGGCTGGAAAGCAGTGCGCATCCACCAACGGAGAGGACCATAGTTCTCTCTCGTGGTGGAAAACTCCCGAGCCGGTATGTGAGATCTGGCAGGGAGGCCCTGGTGAAGGTCTACGGCGTAACCAGGGCGATACTGCGGGGGTAAAGCCGGGTACCTCGCCCGTCGATCGGAGAACAGCGAACGTGGGAACCACCGGTCCTCACTCCCTTCCCTTCTCGATGCCATCGAGAAAGGAAAGGATAGGTGCGATGCTCACCGAAGAAGGCCAGTGGGGCGGAGACGCCGTAGTAGTCCGAGACCGGGAAAGCCGGTCACATGGCGAAGGGCGGCAGCGATTCCAAGGAGAACACAGGTGAATGCAAGATCCGAAGACGCACCGGTGAACACCGGAGCTTCGATCGTATGGCCGGATTCCGATACCGCCTACTTTCGGGTACGGAAGATGCAGACCAAACTCCATCAATGGGCGAAGGAGGATTCTTCACGCAGGTTCGATGACGTATTCAACCTGGTCTATGATCCGGCGTTCCTGGTCGATGCGTTCGAACGCACCGCCCGGAACAAAGGTGCCAGGACAGCAGGAGTCGACGGGGTCACCGTGCACATGGTCCGATCCCGTATCGGAAGGGATGCGTTCCTCCAACAGGTGCGCGACCTGCTCAAAAGCGGGGAATTCCGACCCAGTGAAGTACGTCGGGTGGCGATCCCCAAAGCGGGCGGGAAGCTGCGCAAGCTGGGGATCCCCACCGTGATCGACAGAGTGGTTCAGGCATCACTGAAAGCGGTGCTGGAACCGGTCTTCGAGGCGGACTTCCTTCCCTGCTCCTATGGTTTTCGGCCCAACCGGCGCGCTCAGGACGCGATCGCCGAGATCCACAGCCTCGCCTCACCGGTGAAGAACCACCACTGGGTTCTGGAAGCCGACATCAAAGCGTGCTTCGACGAGATCGATCACACCTCTTTGATGGATAGGGTGAGAGGACGGGTCAAGGACAAGCGGACCAACGCGCTGGTGAAATCGTTCTTGAAATCCGGCGTGATGACACAGTCCGGGAATCGAGAGGAGACCATCACCGGGACGCCGCAAGGCGGAATCCTGTCACCGTTGCTGGCCAACATCGCGTTGTCAGCACTGGACGAATACATCGCAGCGCAATGGGAAACCAGTGCATACCGTAGACGTGTTCGTCGCCAGAAGGGAATCGGTAACTGGAAACTGGTTCGTTACGCTGATGACTTCGTCATCATGGTGCAAGGGAGCCGTGACCGGGCCGAGGTCTTGAAAGAAGAGGTGAGCCAGGTACTGACCCCGTTAGGGCTGCGCTTGGCCGAGGAGAAAACCGGGGTTGTCCATATCGACCAGGGGTTCGATTTCCTCGGGTTTCATATTCGCCGCAGGGTGAAGAGAGGGACCCGACGTCGGTACGTCTACACCATCCCGTCTAAGAAATCCGTTCAGGCGATCAAGGACGGGGTGCGGCGGGCAACGAACAGACCCACCCGGAACACGGCCACCGAACGCAAGATCGCGGAGGTGGACACGATGGTTCGGGGGTGGGCGAACTACTTCCGTCATGGTGTGTCCAAGAAGATGTTCTCCACTGTGGATTCCTTTTCCTGGTGGAGGTTGTCTTCTTGGATCCGCCGCAAGCACTCCAATATTGGTCTGCGTGAGTTGAGGCGGCGGTTCACCGATCGTGGGTGGCGGCTCGCCTATCAGGGATCTGTTTTCCGTGGCGCATCCAACGTCACGGTGTCCCGGTATCGGTTCAGGGGGTATTCGATTCCCACCCCGTGGACCACACGACCTGCAACCTGTTGAGGAACCGTGGAGAGCCCGTTGCGTTGAAAGGCGCACGGCGGGTTCGGAGGGCGGGCCGTGGAAACCTGTCGTGAGTGATCACGGTAAGGCGCCACGGTCCGACCCTACTCGGCCATGTCGAACGGTTCGCCGGGTCCATCCCCGCGTGCGCGGGGAGCAGGGAGGTGACCGGGATGGTCACGGGGCGGACAAGGGTCCATCCCCGCGTGCGCGGGGAGCAGATTCGTCTCCCGTTGCGGGGTCGGTGGTGCCCGGGTCCATCCCCGCGTGCGCGGGGAGCAGTCTCGGCGGGCCATGTGCTCGGGCAGGCGTTCGGGTCCATCCCCGCGTGCGCGGGGAGCAGCTCGTTGACCTGGATCTTTATTCGGTGGAGAGCTTCAAATCTGCAAGTTGTTGCGACTTGGACATTGGGAACACAGCTCGCAAATACTCTCACTTGGCGAAGCGGCGGCGTTTCGAGGCCTTGCTCCAGCCCTTCTTAGTGGGAGCGGCAACCTGCTCCTGGTTCTTGGGGCGTTCGATAAGCGTCATCCCCTCGTGGTCCACCGGCCTCCACTTGTGTTCGAAGGTCTCGAAGGCGAAACCCTGCTCGTTGTTGGTCGTGTGCACGAGAAGCGCCCTGCCGTTGCCCGCGTACTCCTGAACTTCGTCCCACAGCACCTGCCGCACCCGGGCCGAGGGCTTGCCGATGAACACCGTCGGTGCTATCTGTAGCAGCCACCTGGTGAGCAGGCCGCGCAAGCCTGACGGGCAGTTCGTGAGGATGATGACGGTCACCAGATCACCCCCAGGTTCCGCCCGGACTCGATGTCGGGTCCGCGGTCGGTCTGAAGGCCGACCCGGTCCGTCTCTTCCACGTCCACACCTCCGGGCAACAGCAGCTCCTTGATGTCGTCCACACACCGGTCGAGCAGGCCGCGCTCATGGATGCGGTCACGCAGGACCCTTCGGGTTCTGGCTCCCACTTCTTCTTCGCTCTCAGCCGCCACGTCGAAGGCCACCGGGATGGCCACTTCGACCTTGTACAGATCAGCCACGTCCAGTACGAAGGACTGCTCGTGTCCTGAGTGCACGAACCCCAGTCCCGGGGAGCATCCGAGTGCGGCGACCACGGACTGTGCCACCCCGTAGAAGCACTGCGCGGCCGCGGTGACGGCCTGGTTCGGTGGATCACCCGCTTCGAAGTTTCCCGGAACGAACCTCCGGCCCCTCCATTCCACACCGGTTCGGGCAGCGTGCTCCCGATAGCAGGCCTTGACGCGGTCCCCTTCGAGGCCGAGCAGTTCCCTGCGGCTCCGCCCCTCGACAACCTCCCCGGGGAACCGCTTCAGGTACATCGCCCGCGCGACCTCCAGCCTGGTCCGCTTATTCGCCCAAGCCCTGGCCTGCGCTTCCACCAGCGTGGCGGAGCGGGTCAGGGCCCGACCACCGGAGTAGTAACGCACCCCGTGCTCACCGACCCACACCACACCGGCACCGCTGTCACCCAGCAGCGCCATCGCCTGGTGGGTGACCCTGGTACCCGGTCCAAGTAGCAGGGCCCCGATCGTCGCGGACGGGATGTGCCGCACGCCCTCCCCGTCCTCGGCGGTGATGGCGTTGTCCTCCCGGTGGATCACACAGCGTTCGAGATAGACGAACGAACTCCGGTCGCCCACCCTGGTCAACTGGCTCGGACTCAGCGCGCCCCTCTTCCCTGCCGTGGCCATCAGGACACCGGCGCCAGGGTCATCAACCCGCAGCCGTACGCCTTGGCTCGGCCGATACCCGAACTCAGGGCTCGGCGCAGAGCGTCGGGATCAGTGACGGTCAGCCTGCCGTCGAAGGTCGCGGTGACCACCGGCACCCGCATCCGCTTGCCCTTGCGCCCGGGCCGGGGGTCGGGCTTGTCGAAACCCGCGCTATTGCGGTCGTGCACCAGCAGCTCGTAGCCGTCCACCTCGGGCATGGCCGGGTCCGGGTTCCTGCCGCGCAGCACCTCGAAACCGCACTGCTCCTGCTTCTTGAGCAGCCATCTCGCCTGGTGGCGGGGGGTGACGTGGGCGGTCGGCTTGGTTTCCTCGCCGTCCTTGCGCCGGATGCTGTGTACGGGGTTGGCCGTCAGCCGAAACGCCCAGGTCTGCCCGGTCTCAAGGCGGGACAGGAACCCGGCGTAGTCATGGGTCTGCCATCCCGAATCCGCTTCGGCCTGGGGCCAGCCCGCCTGCTCGACCAGGTGGGTGAGTTCGGGGCGGTCCGGGCTCACGACGTACAGGAACACCTCCGCCTTGGCGTTGCGGTCCACCCGCCACAGCACCCGCGGCTTCCCGGGTCCTGCACCACTGGTGCCGTTTTCGGCCCCGTTGACCGCGAGGAGACCGGTCAGGGGGTCATTGGATGGAGAAGTACTGGGCAGCAGGTCGGGGAAGCCGCCCATCACGGCGGCGTGCAGGGCCTGCGATGATGACAGCAGCTTGCGCGCGCCGGGCCGATGAGTGTTGAAACGGAATCGGGTGAGGTGCATCAGCGGTCTCCGAACGCGGAGAAGGGGTCATGGTCAGGCGCCGTGGTGCGGCGGGTCTGCGGGTTCGGGACGTCGACGGAGTCCGAGCTCACGGCCCGCAGTCCGTACCGTCGATGCCGAGGGTCGAAGCTGAGCGGAAGGTCACGCAGGGAGTCGGCCCGTTGGTCCCCGGGCTCCGCGTCCAGCAGCGTGGTGAGCGCGATCTTCGAACCTTCCCGCCAGCCCCGCCGTCGCTGGTACCAGCCGGAAGCCTGCCACGGCTGGTCCCGCAGCACGGTCTCCAGCGGCTCCGCCACCGGTCCGCCCAGGTCAACGGGGCGAGAAGGCGGACAGGAGCGTCGTCCGAGGTAGGGCAGGAAGGCCGGGGCGCGCACCGCGTCGTGCAGTCGCCCGATCAGCTCGGGATCGCCCTCCACCGCCGCCACGAACACCGCGTCGGAGAGGTAGAAACGCTCGGACACCGGCATGGACGCCCCCGTGACCATGTGGTGCGCGGTCTGGTAGTCGCGCACCCGGGTTCCGGGTTGGTCCACGCGCACCCCGAACCGCAACGCGACCAGGTCGGTCAAGTCAGCGGTCCGGTCCCGGCCCAGAGCGGCGGCGAGCAGCCCGATCACCCCGCTCTTGGTGGGGGCGTTCTCCGTACTGCGGCGAGCGAAGCGGGAGGCCGAACCCCATGCCTGCAGCGGGCCGGCCAGGAGCAGTGGCAGGGTGAGCACGTCGGCGGAACCAGGGGCGGTGTCGGCGCCCGAGGCGGCCAGGCCCGGAGCGGCCCCGCTCACTTCGGGTCCTGCCGCTGGGCCACGGCGGCACCGACCTGCTCGACCAGTTCGGGCAGGGTGACGTCAGCGCCCAGACCGGAGAGCTTGGCGGTCCGCTCCCCCACCCGCACCACCCAGGTGTCGACGTCCTCGGCCGCCCCGAACGCCCGCTCCACCTGCGGCACATAGTCCGCCAGCCGGGCACTGGCCTGGGCGACGTGTCCGGCCGCGGCCTCCACCGGGTCCTCGAAGGCACCCACGAAACTGATCGGGCGCGAGTTGCGCAGCTTCACGATCACGGCGTCCGGCAGCGTGTGGTTGCCGAAGGTGTTGATCTTGCCGGTGGGCAGCGACTCCACGAATCCACGGACGAACGCCTCCACCGCTCGGCGCAGCGGTTCGGTGACGGGCTCGTCCTCGCGCAGCCCCTCCCCCAGGTTCTTCCGAAGCAGGTCGACGTCCACGGCGGCATACCGGTAGAGGGTGGCGGAGTTGAACTCGACGGTGCCGATCATGCCCGCCCCGGTCTCCTCCTCCGGGTTCCGGTCGTCGACCGCCGTGTAGTAGTCCGACTCGTTCTCCTCCTCCGGGTTCCGGTCGTCGACCGCCGTGTAGTAGTCCGACTCGTTCTCCACCGCGTGCACGCTGATGGCGTGCGCGACCTGCGCGGCGGCGTCCACGTTGATGTCCGCGCCGTCGGCGACCATCCGGCCGAACAGCACGATGTCGACGGAATGGCGGGTGTCCGCGATGGACTTGGCGCGCGCCTTGTTGTCCTTCTCCTTGAGGAAGGCCTTGATGTCCTCCTTGCCTTCCACGGCCAGTTCGGCGAGCCCGTCGCGCTGGCGGGCGCTGAGGAACATCAGGTAAGCGGACTCGGGGGCGGGCGCCGGGTCCCCGTTCTTCTTGGCGGCGTCGACCTTGCGCTTGGGCGGTTCGATCTTGGAACCGGTCGCCGTCTGCACCGTCTCCGCGGCCAGGGCGAGCGCCTCGGCCTCCTCGATACCGGTGTCCAGCTCCCGGATACGAGCGGCGATGAGCTCGGCCACGCGCTTGGTGCGGGTGCCCAGGTCCTGGGGGTCGACCAGGGCGTCGAAGGCGAGCCGGGTCGCGCGCTTCCAGGCCTGGCTGGAGACCCTGGAGCGGCGCGCACCGCCGTAGACGGCGGTCTTGGGCGCACCCGTGTCGTCCCGGTTGAGGTTGCTGGGCGGCACGGTCTGCAACACGTGCACGTCGAGAATGGTGCGGCTCATGGGGGTGTCCTCGGTTTCGTCGGTTCGTTGCGTGTGCGGCGCCGAAGCGCGGTTGGTGCGGGTTCTCGGGGTCCGGACCCCGAGGTCCGCGGGGTTAGCGAAGTTGCGGGGAGCAGGTCACTCGGCGGGATCCCCCTCAGTTCCGTCTTGGCCTTCCGCCAGCTGCTCCCTGCTCGGTCGGTACGCATGGAAGCCGCGCCCCCAGGAGCGGCGCACCCGTTCGGCGCCGGACCGGGTGCGAGCGTCGTAGAGCTGGTCGGCGAGCAGTCCGTAGTCAAGCTGGACGTCCTTGTCCCGCAGAAGACTGACGATCCCCCTCAACCTGTCGATCCGTGTCTCGGAACTGCCCGCCGTCTGGGCCTGGACGAACCGCTTGCGCAGGGGTTCATCGATGTCCCCGGACGGCATCAGTCGACGCACGGCACCACCCAGGTCCCTCCCACGCTTGTGCATGCCCTTGTCCCGTTTGGACTGCTGATGGAGCGCGTAGAGCGTGAGTGCCTCGTGGACGGCGTCCTCGGCATCCGAGATCCGGGGATCGTCCAGGGGGAACCGCTCGTAGAACTGGTGGCCGATGGTCAACCCGGCCAACTCGGGTGCGGCTTCAACGGTCTTGCCCGCGCCACGACGCAGTTTGGCCAGGGTCGCCACCGCGTCAGAGTGGTCCTGGAGGTAACCGGCCTGGAGTTGGCGAATCCGCTCGTCCACCGCCTCACCGACCTCCTTGAGTTCGTGGACGTAGCCGGTGCGGCTCGCTGTGGTCACTGGTCTTCCTCCGTGCTGTCGTCGGAACCCGAGTCGATGTTGGTCAGGGGCAGGCACCTGCGCAGGGCCCTGCGGAAACGCAGGTCGACGCTGGAGGTGTTGAGCCAGAACGAGCCGCTCTTGGAGTCGAGAACCCGCCCTTCCCAGGAGGCCTCGCTCGCGGAGTCGATGAGCTCGTCGCCGAGGCGGGAAACGGTGTCCCGAACGATCAGCTGCCATCGACGGCGCTGTTCGGTCGGGTCGAGCGGATCGTCCAAGGGGCGGTCAGCACCGGTAGCCGCGTCCTGGGAGGGGGCCAGTTCGCGCAGCCAGGTACGGAAGAGACCGTCCAGGTCCCCGAAACCCCGGTCCCGAGCGGTGGCCCGCGGCCCCTCACCGTCGGCGCCCGCTGCCTGGGCCAGGCCGGTGGCCAGGTCGCCCAGGGCGGTGACCGCGTCCTCGGCGTCGTTGACCGCGCCGACGGCGGCCTGTGCCAGCTCCTGGTTGTCCTGGTGGAGCAGGACCACGGGCATGGCCACCGTGTCGTCGACGATCTCGTCGATGACGGACTGCTGGGTGCCGTAGACCGCTCCGACCAACCGGGCCCGGAGCAGGTAGCCGCGGGGCAGGTATCTGGCGACGGTGAGAGCGGCGATCCAGTCAAGGACGCGGGGGCGTACGTACTCGGCCGCTTCCTCGCGCTGTTCGCGTCCCCGAGTCTCTCCCGTGACCAGGGCTCCCAGGCCTCGCCAGGCCGCGCGGGCCGGGTCGTGCTCCCGAGGCAGGTAGACCATGGCCTCGCGGAGCTTCTTCTCCTGGGCGGGGCTGCGGCGCCAGGTGGACATGGGTTCGCGCAGGTGCATGTTGCGTGGGGGAAGCGGGTCGCCGTAGGCCAACAGCACCCCGTGCACGCCTTCGCCGTCATGGTGCAGACGCAACCGCCGCGTCTGCCAGGTGTACAGGTCGCGCAGCCCGTGTGGGCGGGAGGCAGCCGGTGCCCCTTCCAACGGAGCGGAAGTGGCGGGCGGGTGCACCCAGGCGGGCCGGTCCCGGCCCGGTTCGGTGTCGGTGTGCAGGTTGGGGGTGTCGAAGGCGATCAGGTTGAGCAGGAGTGTCTGCTGAAGGTTGTCGCCCTCCGCGTACACACCGCCCAGGTTGCCCGCCCAGCCGACCCCCTGCGGGTAGCCCTTGCCTCCCTTCACCCGAGGGTCGCCCTCGGCTCCTGACTTGATACCGGAGGGGTCGTAGGCGTGGGTGTGCACCACCCAGCGGGCGGCTTCGGCGTAACCGAGCCGCTCGGCACCGAGCGCACGCATCGTGAAGAAGCGGGCTCCGTTGGGAACATCGGCGACCATCTTGTCCAGCGGCAGGTAGTCGCCCTTCTTGGTGCGCAGGTCCGCGACCTGGAGGAAGGGTGTGAGCGGGTGGAGAAGGTCGAAGCGTTCCCGGTGGGAGTCGAGATAGCCGCGCAGGGTCTCCAGCGGCAGACCGTCGTCCCAGAGTTCGGCCCAGTCCTCGATCTCCTGGGGTCCGTCGATGGCATCGTGCAGGATCGCCAGGAGCAGGCGTAGGAGGGCGAAGTCCTGAGTGGGCACGTCACCGACCAGCCGACGTACCTCCTCGGCCTGTCCGAAGACCTCGATCAGGGACAGTTCCGCCTCGGTGCCATCGGTACGCAGGACCGGGATCCACGGGCTCTGGGTCAGATCGAAACCGAGCGGAGGCTCGGATGCGGTCCCGGATGCGGACGTGGACGTGGACGGGGATACGGACGTGGACGCTGATGCGGGTGTCGCCACCGCTGTAGGCGCCTCATTCGGCACGGGTGACCTCCAGGCCGTCGGATTCGGTGTAGTGCAGCTTGTATCCGGCCAGTTCGGCGCGGTTGTCCTCGTCCAGGAAGAGCACGAGCTCTCCGGCGATCCAGTGGGCGTCCTTGGTCTGCCAGGCCTCGACCAGGTCGGTCTCCAGCTCGGCGATGGTGCGGTCGATCATCAGGCCGGTGACCGTGAACTGGTAGGGCAGACGCAGGCCGCTGGCGGCGAGGGCTCGTGCGGCTGCGGCTGCGGGTGCGGATTCGGTGGGCAGGGACAGGCCGCCGCGCTCTTCTGTCAGCCACGGCACCGTGGTCAGCGAGCCGTCGGCGGTTCGCCTGGCCACCAGGACCTCCAGGCTCTCGCCGGTGTCGCGGACCTGGGCTTTACCGCTCTGGCTGTCATCGGCCTCGCCGACCCCGGCGTCCACCCAACCGATGACCGCACGGCCGTCGCGAGCCGCCGGATCGAGGAGGAAGGTACGGGCTCGGGTGGCCTTGTCGGCCTGCTCGGCCTCCTGCGCGGTGCGCGCCTCGGTGAGGGCCTGTTCCCAGTCGGGCGGCGCGATCCCGGTCATGGTTTCGGCTGTGCGGTAGGCGGCCTGGACCAGTGGGCTGATGTGATCGGGTAGCCGGAGCGTGCGTTCGCTGTCGGTCCGCGCTTCGAGGTGGGGGCGGAGCACGGCGAGCGATCGTAGCAGCGGGTATTCGCCGTAGACGGTCCGCGAGCCGCGTACCGGCCGGGGCGGGGTCTCGGTCCAGTCCACCCCGGTGACCAGACAGTGAGCGGCGCGAAGCCGGGGCGGGCGCTCGCTCTGCTCCGGTCCCCGCGGGTGGCGGTGCAGGCGCCCCATGCGCTGAAGCACCAGATCGACCGGGGCGAGGTCGGTGATCAACAGGTCGAAGTCCACGTCCAGGGACTGTTCCACGACCTGGCTGGCGACCACGATGTGCCGGTCGGGGCGCTTTCCGCCGAGATGAGCGACCTTCGCCGGTGGGCCGTACTCACGCAGGAGTTGCTCGTCCCGGGCGGCCCGGTCCAGGTCCAGGAAGCGCGAGTGAGCGACGGTCACGAGCTCTTCGCCGAAGTGTTCCCTCAGGTGGGCAGCGGTCTCGTGGACGCGTGCGACGGTGTTGCGGATCACCAGGGCGCAGCCGCCATCCGCCAACTCCCGCTCCAGCCTGGTGGTGAGGGCGGCGAGGTCGTCGTCGAGAGGTTCGATGAGGGCGTCGGTGGCCCGACCGGAAGCTTCCGGGGTGTACAGGCGCGGTGCGGCGCCGGGTTCGGCGATGGTGATCAGCGGGTAGGCGCTGGCCTGACCGATCTCCTCGTACGTCTGCTCCGCGGGTCCCCGCCCCCTGGCCCCCGTGTACGCCTGGGCGAGTTCGCGCCGACGCCCCGCGGGCAGGGTGGCGGACAGGATGACGACGGGGACGCCGTACCTTCCGAGCCAGGCCAGGGCACGGTCCAGGTAGGTGTTCATGTAGGTGTCGTAGGCGTGGGCCTCGTCGATGACGACGACCTTGCCCGCCATCGCCAGGTGGCGCAGAGCCAGGTGCCTGCTCTTGAGGCTGGCGAACAGAAGCTGGTCGATGGTCCCGACCGAGAAGGAGGCCAGCATGCCCTTCTTGCGACCGCGCAGCCAGCGGTGCGCGACCAGAGCGGCACCGCCGGGCGCGCCCTCGCAGTCGCGATCGGTGTCCGTGGCCAGGCGAGGGCCGCCGCCGAGGTAGCTGGAAAACTCCTTGTTCAGATGGGCCTTGGAGTGGGCAAGGAAAATGGACGCGGCTTCCCCGGGCATCCCGGGGAGCCGGTCGAGCCAGTGGGTGAACCGAGCGAACATGGCGTTACTGGTGGCCATCGTGGGAAGGGCGACGAAACAACCGCCCGCTCCGGTACGCGCGGCGAGGATCTCGGCCGCCGCCAGGGCGGCCTCGGTCTTCCCCTCGCCCATGGGGGCTTCGATGATCATCAGCCCGGCACCGGCCATGTTCCGCGCCGCTTCGACAGCCTGCTCCTGGACCGGGCGGATGACGGCGCCCGCGGGGAGGTCGAACCGCTCGGCGAAGAGCTCGGCGGGCGTTCCTCCGGGCTCGTGGGGCTCCCACTGCCGAGGCAAGTCCAGCAGCCGCCAGGCCTCCTCGCTCCGCTCGGGATCGTTGCTGCGCTCGCCCGGAAAATAGGGGAAGTAGTCGGCGTTACTGGCGATCCAGTCGGCGGTGATGACCAGGGCCGTGAGCAGGACCTGCGCGGTCTGCGGAAGCTTGATCGCGCGCCACTCCGAGAGGCGCTCGTCAACCCCGGTGGCCCTTGCGGCCATGTCCAGAAGCTCGACCTGAACACGTTTCCAGACGTCCGCGCTGCCCGGAGTGCGCAGGAGCGCGGGACGGTTCTCCGCGTCCACGATGGCGGTATTGCTGGGAGGGAGGCCGTGGTGGCCTCCAGCGATCACCGCGAATTGGTTGGTGTCCCGTTCGCGCCAAGCGTGGCGCTCAACCAACCACTCCCCCAGGATGATCTGCCCCGCGAGCCCGTGCGGGGCGAGCCGCCGATCGGCCATCTGCTTCTGCAGGGGCATGTCGAGGCCGTGCGCGCGCATGTCGTCCGCGAGGTGTTCGACCTGGCAGGCGAAGGCGGGGGTGGCCTTACCGATGTCATGCGTGGCCGCGAGCCAGACCGCAAGCCGCCGAGTATCCGCGCTGCCATCGGGTAGCGCCGCACCGATGACGTCCCGAACCTGCCGGGGAAGCCATTCGTCCCAGAGCCTGCCCGCGACAAATGCGCTGTCAGCCATGTGCCGGTAGAGCGGAAGCCAGCCGTCGGAGTCGT
Source organism: Nocardiopsis metallicus (assembly GCF_014201115.1). GTDB lineage: Bacteria > Actinomycetota > Actinomycetes > Streptosporangiales > Streptosporangiaceae > Nocardiopsis > Nocardiopsis metallicus. Next base: position 696,138 of record NZ_JACHDO010000001.1, on the reverse strand, counting down.
AGTCGTGCTTGGCCCACACAGAGCGAGCCACCTCAGAAAGGGAGTCCTTCCAGGGCCAGGGAGGGGGTCCGGAGTCCATGCTGCCCATCTAAATGGGTCCCACCGACATTCCAGACCAAGAATCGACCTCTCACCAGACCTGATGTGGCCAAAGCGAATTCACCATTTACCCAACTAAAGCAACACCCCTGTGGTACGGAGTCCCCGAGCAGAGACAGGCCATTCGGGTTCGCGTTCGTACCTCTACTTGGGGGTCTATCCCTACGTGCGGCGCGGGGAGCAGCTCATCGAGGACGCCTGGCTTACCGACGGCGGGGGTCCATCCCCGCGTGCGCGGGGAGCAGACCATGTCGCCCTTGGGGCCCTTGCGGGTGAGGGGTCCATCCCCGCGTGCGCGGGGAGCAGCGACCGACCCGCCCGAGTCGACACCCAGGTCGAGGTCCATCCCCGCGTGCGCGGGGAGCAGACTTTTTGACCTGGTGTCTTACCAGTGGCAAGGGTTTATTTTTCCAACTTCCTGAGAGTTGGACACTGGTGATTTCCTTCGCAAAAAGTCTAAATGTGCGATCTTACGTGAAGGGCGATTCTATTTGGAGGGGGCAAGCGGGGCCATCCCTATCGAGGATGGCCCCACTGGGGTCAGCCTGCGGCAGTGAGGAGGACGTCCACCAGGCGTTCGGCGGCGTCAGGGCGGCCGTGGGACTTTGCCTGGGCGGCGATGGCTTCGCGAGTGGCCGGGTCCGACAGCAAGGGCTCGACCGCCGCTTGCAGGTTGGCCGGGCTGACTTCGCCCAGGAGGGCGACCGCGGCACCGGACTCCTGGAGGTGGCGGGCGTTGTGGGCCTGCTCGTTGCCTGCTGAGGAGGCCAGGGGGATGAACACGGCGGCCTTGCCCAGGGCAGTGAGCTCGGCGATGGTGCCGGCGCCGCTGCGGGAGATCACGACGTCCGCGAGCGCGAGCACGTCGGGGAGCTCGGAGCCGACGAAGGCGGTGAGGTGGTAGCGCTCGGCGAGGCCGGGCGGCAGGCTCTGGGCGCTCTCGCGCAGGCTCTCGACGTTGTTGGCACCGCACTGGTGGACCACGTTGGCGCGAGCGAGCAGCCACGGGAGGATGTCGCGGACGTTGGTGTTGATCTGCGCCGAACCCTGCGCGCCGCCGGTCACGTAGACGGTGGGCAACTCCGGATTGTGGCCATCGAAGCCGAGGCCCTTGGCGCCCAGCTCCGCCTGACCGGTGAGGACCTCGGGGCGGACGGGGTTACCGGTCACCACGGCGTCGTCCTGGGAGCCCTCGGGCAGCAGCCCCAGGGAGGACTCGGCGGACACCGCGATCTGCGCTCCTGCGCGGGCGAGCACCTTGTTGGCCAGGCCGAGGCGGACGGTCTGCTCGTGGACCACGAGGGGACGTCGGCACATGCGGGCGGCGAGTCCGACGGGAACAGCGACGTAGCCGCCGGTGGCCAGGACGACGTCCGGCGCGAACTCGGAGACCAGCCTGCGCGCCTGCAGGACCCCGCGGGGGACGTTGGCCATGTCCTTGACGTTGGCCGGGGAGACCAGCTTGATCGGGTTCTTGGAGCGGCGGATCTTGCCGGTGGCGACGTCGGCGAAGTCGATCCCGTTGGCCTCGGAGACACGGGACTCCAGGCTGTCCGCCGCGCCCACCCACAGCACCTCCAGGGTGTTGCCGGTCGACTCCAACCGGGACCGCAGTGCGTTGCCGGCGGTCAGCGCGGGGTAGGTGTGGCCGCCCGTTCCCCCTCCGGTCACGATGAGGCGCAGGTCCCGGGGCGAGCGGTCGTTGGTGCTGTTCACACGTTTCCCATCTGGCTGCCCGCGGGTGCTTTCCGCGGGTGGGAGTAATGGTCAGGACGAGGGCCGTGGAGTGGCGGGGGGATCACGGCCCATGAGCACGGTAGCCGCGTTCGGGAGCCGTTTGTGCCAGTGGAGGGGGCGAATCGGGGCAAAACCGAGCCAGGTCCTGGTCACACGCTGGCCCTTCTACCGGAGTGGCTGGTGGCCGAGGGCCCGCAGGAGTGTGTGGTGTGTCGGGCGCGGGAGGTCTGGGCCTCGCATGCTTCCCGGGTCGGGGAGGGTGTGGCCGATCGCGAGGACCACCGAGGCCAGCCGGGCCGTGGGGAGCGTGCCGTCGAACCCGCCGCTGCTGTCTGCGCGCGATCACCCCTGCGAGCCGTTCGGTGGTCGGCCGGTGCCGGGTGGTGTCCTCGGCTGCGGCCGCAACGTTCTGCCGAAGCAGGTGGGGGTGGCGGCGGGAGCACCCCTGACGGGTATCCGCGTGAGGCCCGTTCGCTGGCTCGGATGGAGAAACCCGCCGAGGACTCCCCGAATTCAGGCGGCGCGGCGGCGGGTGAGCGGGAACCTGAGGTCACCGAGGTCCGCGCGGCGGTCGAGGCGGCTGGTTACGAGCTCGGGCCCCTGAGCGGGGGCCCGCCATAGGCGGCGAGGAAGACCCGCACGCTCTCGACCGTATGCGCGCGGAGCTCCTCCGGCCCGGGGATGCCCTGGTCGCCGAGAAGCATCGCCCGGTTGACGGGTTCGGACATGACCAGCCAGTTGAACCGGGACGCCGCGGCCCGGGTGTCCGCCACGGACAGGCGCCCCTGCGCGGCCAGGCGGTCGAAGATACCCTCCAGGTTGTCGATCGCCCGCTGGGGGCCGTTCCGGTAGAGGGTCTCGGCGAGTTCGGGGAATCGGGCCACCTCACCGATGACCATGCGGCGCAGCCGCATCAGGCGCGGGGTCAGCACCACGGTGAGCTGGCGGTAGGCGTAGTCGCAGAGGTAGTCGGCGAGGTCCCCCTCAGGGGCGGGGTCGGGGTCGTCGACGTGCACGAGGTCACCCGCTGCGCTCGTCATGTGGCTGACGATCTCGACGAACAGGTTCTCCTTGCTGCCGAAGTGCTTGTACACGGTCTGCTTGGACACCTCCGAGCGCGCCGCGATCTCGTCCATGTTGGTGCCCAGGTAGCCACCGTGCAGGAAGACCTCCTCCGCCGCCTCCAGGATCGCGCGCCGTTTGCGCGCCGAACGGCCCTCGACAGGCTGGTTCACGACTCGTCCACCCTCACTGCTGCGTTGTGCCCCGCTGTTGGTTGACCTTTGCGTACTGTACCGTCTAGTTTGATTCCATTAGAGTACTGGACAGTCCAGTTTGATTCTGAACCATGCGGACAGCGTGCCGCGAGCACGAGCCCGCGCGAGTCCCAGGAGCCGGTCATGCACCTCCAGTTCGCCGAACTCCCCGTGTCCGACCAGGACCGGGCGAAGGCCTTCTACACCGGGAAACTCGGCTGCCGTGTGGTCGCCGACGCATCCATGGGCGGGGAGTGGAGGTGGATCGAGCTCGGCTTCGAGGGCTCCGACACCGCCCTGCACTTCGTTCCCCGCGAGAACGACGCCCCCTCCCCCGGCCCCGTCCTGGTGCTGGTCGAGGACGACGTCCGGGGCACCGTCGAGGCCCTGCGCGCCAAGGACGTGGAGATCGTCACCGAACCCGAGGAGGCCTCGTACATGCCGGGGGTCACCGTGGCCGAGTTCCGGGACAGCGAGGGCAACCGCATGGTGCTCAGCGAGAGGCTGGGGTGAGTGCCGTGAACTCGTACCGCGCCGAAGACCGCACCGTCAAAAACCACTCCCCCGACGAACGCTCGCTCCGGGTCCCCGGGGCCCGCATCCACCACGAGGTCCGGGGCTCGGGACCACTGCTACTCCTGATCCCGGGCGGCCCGCAGGACGCCGGTGTCCTCGCCGAACTGGCCCGACGCCTGGCCGACCGGTACACCACCGTCGCCTACGACCCCCGGGGCAACTCGCGCAGCCTTCAGGACGGCACCACCGGGGGCCGGGCGGACGAGGACCAACGGCTCGACGTGCACGCCGACGACGCCGCGCACCTGATCCGCTCACTCGGCGGCGGCCCCGCTGACGTGTTCGGTACCAGCGGCGGCGCCCAGATCGCGCTCGCGCTGGCGGCCCGCAACCCCGAACTGGTGCGCGCGGTCGTGGCCCACGAGCCCCCGTGCGTGATGCTGCTCGACGACCCCTCGGAGGCCCTCGCCCACGACAGGGTGATCCACGAGACCTACCTGAAGGAGGGTGTGGAGGCCGGGATCGCCCTGTTCCTGGGTCTCAACGACCTGGACGGCACCGAACCGGACGGCACCGAACCGGGTGAGGGGGACGGTGCTCCCCCACAGATGAGCGAGGAGGACGCCGCGACCTTCGAGCGGGTCAGCGGGAATTTCGACTACTTCCTCGCGCACGGGATGCTTCCGCTGTCGCTGTACCGACCGGACGTGGACGCCCTGCGCCGGAACGGGACCCGGGTGGCGGTAGGCCTGGGCGAGGGCTCGGGGGGACGGGACATCCACGCCATGGGATCGGCCCTGGCCGGGGAGCTCGGCGTCGAGCCGGTCACCTTCCCGGGTGACCACCTGGGATACGAGACCGAGCCCGAGGCCTTCACCGAAACCCTGCACCGTGCGCTCACCAGCGCCTGAGGGGGTCCCGACGGCGCCCGCGAGTGCATCGATGGCCCCGGATCTCACCTTGGCGACGGTGCTGCGACTCGCTGTTCGAAGTCGATCCGGTGGTCGTTGATCCAGGCGTGGCTGGCGAAGCGGGCGATCAACCGGAACACCACCCGAAGCATCAGATCGCGTAGGAACAGGGCCGCCGGGTTCGTCGAACCCGTCTTCTGGTTGCCGCGTCGGCGGCCTTCGGCGGCGATCCGCTCGACCCGGTCGCGGCGGCGCTGTTCGTAGGCGGTGAAGGCCTCCTCCGGGGTGGGCAGGTCCCGTAGGCAGGCGGCCAGGACCAGGGCGTCCTCCACCGAGAGGGAGGCGCCCTGTCCGCTGGAGCTGGACACGGCGTGGGCCGCGTCGCCCAGCAGTGCCACCCGGCCCCGGCTCCAGTTCGGCAGGGACGCCAGGTCGTAGACGCCCAGGGGACGGAATCGCGCGGGGTCGGTGGCCGCAAGGAGCGCGGTGACGTCCGGGTGGTCGTCGGCGAATAGCTCCAGGACGTACTCCTTCCACGCGTCGTCCCCGAGCGCGGTGATCTGCTCGCGGGGCAGCTCGGCGTGCGCGAAGTTGGCGAACCAGTAGACCTCGCCGGAGGGCGCGGTCTGGTAGCCGAAGAACGCCCGTTTGCCGAAGAGCATCCGCGTGGTCGATCCCCGGGTGGGTGCGACCGTCGCGTCCTCGGCGCGCACGTATCCGCCGATGTTCAGCAGACCCGTGTAGTCGGGGCGCGGGGCGTCGGGGTCCATGAGGCGCCGCACCGGCGAGTGGAGGCCGTCCGCGCCGAGGAGCACGTCCCCCTCGGCAGTGGTGCCGTCGGCGAATTCGGCGGCCACTCCGGTGTCGGTCTCGGTGTAGCCGACGAAGCGCTTGCCGTACTCGATACGTACGCCCTGCTCCTGGGCGGTCTCAGCCAGGGTGCTCTGGAGCGCGCCGCGGTTGATGGTGACGGTGCGCAGTTCGGGCGGCCCCTGGTCGGAGCCGTCCGGCAGCAGCCCCAGGCGGCGGCCCTTCCCGTTCACGAACTCGATGCCGGTCGTGGGGAAGGAGGCCGCGGCCCGCACCGCGTCGAGCATGCCCAGCGTTTGCAGGGCGGCCAGGCCGTTGGGGGCCAGGGTCAGGAACGCGCCGATGCCGTCACCGGGTCCGGAGTGGGCTTCGTAGACGATCGCCTCGATCCCGGCCCGCTGCAGTGCCGCCGCGGCGACGGGCCCGCCGATGCCGCCTCCGATGATCAGTGCCTTGGTCATGACCTCTCCTCTCATCCACAGTGCTTAGTCATAAAATGACTATACATAGAATGACGAAGGCTTGGAAGGCATGAACGGACACGGAGGCGATCGGGTGGCAGCTCGGACACAAAGGCGCTCACCGCTGGCGGTACAACTCCTGCTCCTACTGGCGGAGGAACCGATGCACGCCTACCGGATGCAGCAGCTGATCAGGGCCCGGCACAAGGACCGGATCGTCAACATCGCGCAGCGCAACAGCGTGTACCAGACCTTGGACCGGCTTCTGCGCGCCGAACTCGTCGAGGTGGCGGACCGGGTGCGCACCCCCGGCCGCCCGGAGAGGACGGTCTACCGGCTCACCGATGCCGGACGCGGCACCCTGGACGGGTGGTTGAAGGAGATGCTCTCCACGCCTGCTCGCGAGTTCCCCGAGTTCCCCGTGGCGCTGGCCGCGCTGGCGCATCTGACCCCGGAGCTGGCCGCCGAATACCTTGAGGAGCGGGCGCAGCGGCTCAGGGCCCGCCTGCGGCAGGCGGAATCGGACGCCGAGCAGGCCGAGGGCATGGGCCTGCCCCGGATGTTCGTGCTGGAGGACGAGTACCAGCAGGCACTCACCGAAACCGAGCTGCGCTGGGTGAAGGGGCTCGTTGACGAACTCCGCTCGGGGAGTCTGACCTGGGACCGGCAGTGGCTGGACGCCGTGTCCGCACGCCTGGGCCCTCCCGAGACCGATACGGACGACGACACCGCCACGCCCTAGACCGGCACCCCGACTACTCCCCCGGGGCGACAGCGTCCCCGGCGGGTTCGACGGACAGGGCGTGGCGGAAGACGTTCCGGGGGTCCCACGCCGCCTTGACCCGCCGCAGCGCCGGATAGTTGTCCTTGTAGTACAGGGTCGGCCACGGGATCCCCGAGGTGTTCCAGCGGGGGTCGGCGTAATCGGTGTCGGGGTGGTTGACGAACGTCCCGTCCGCGCCGGTGCGGGGCGCGGGGACACCGCCGGTATCGGCGAACAGCTCCCGGAACAGCGCCCGCGCCCACCCCAGGTGCTGTTCGTCCTCCTCGGGTTCCGGCCACGCGATGACGGCCCACGTCCGCAACGGTGAGTCGCGCTGGGCGGAGGCGGTGGCGTCCTCGGCCACCGCGTTCACCCGGCCGCCGTAGGTGTCCAGGGCGATCGTACTGAAGGGCGCCCCGGTCGAGGAGTCGGTGAGGTATCGGAGGAGCACGGCGATCTGGCGGTCGTCGAATCCCCTGCGCAGGAACGCGTCCTTGATCTTGATCCGGCCCATCTCGCTGTCGAAGGAGGTGAGCGCGAACCCCAGCCAGGACTGGCGCCGGGTCTCCAGGACAGGTGCGGCGCCGACCCCCGCGCCGACCGCGGCCACGAACTCGCGCACCAGCGCCTCGCCGCCGTTCTCCGGGCTCAGGTGCTGGCCGACGATCTGCACCTGCCCGAGGGAGCGCGCGTTCAGGTAGAAGGTGGCGAAGATCCCGGCGTGCGGGGTGTCGGCGTCGCTGTGGCGCTCGCACCAGTCGCCGAAGTTGCGGACGAGCCGTGCGAAGGACGCCGCATCGAGTTCGGACCAGTCCCAGGTCGCGGTGAAGGAGTCGACCGCCCGCGGCGCCGCGGGAAGCAGCCGTGCGGGGTCGGTGCCGGTGGCCTCGGGAGACCGCAGCCAGTAACGGGTGACGACGCCGAAGTTTCCGCCTCCGCCGCCTGTGTGCGCCCACCACAGGTCGCGGTGGGGGTCGTCGGCCGCGCGGGTGGCCACGACCGCCCGTGCCCGCCCCGAGACGTCCACGACGACGACCTCGACCGCGTGCAGGTGGTCGGCGGCGAGTCCGTGCAGGCGGGACAGGAACCCGTAGCCGCCGCCGAGGATGTGTCCGCCCGCGCCGACCTCGGGGCTCTCACCGGCCGGGACGACCACGCCCCAGCCGATGTACAGGGCCCGGTACACGTCGCCGAGCCGGGCGCCCGCCTCGACAGCGAAGGCGCCCATCGCCGGGTCATAGCAGACGTCGTTCATCAGCGCGGTGTCGATGACCACCCTGACCAGCGGGTCGTCGACGAAACCCTCGAAGCAGTGGCCGCCGCTGCGCACCGTGAGCCGGAGGCCGTCGTCCACGGCCCGCTGCACCGCGGCCACCACGTCGTCGGTGGAGCGCACCGGGTGGATCCGGTCCGGTCGTCCGGTGGCGCGCCCGTAGGCGCGGCCGCGGGAGGCGAGATAGTCGTAGCGCGGGTCGGAAGGGAGGACCGCGGCGGGCCCCACCGGGCCCGGGTCGGCCCTGTCAGATCCGACCGGGTCCGGGCCCGCTGAGTCGGGCCGCTCCGGGCCCGGGCCGACTGGCTGCGAGCCGGCCGTGTCAGGCCCAGGCCAACGTCCCGCCTGCCCGGTGGTGTCGTGGGCGAACGTCCGCGCCCCGGTCTGGTCACCCATGTCCCGCTCCCGTGGTTGGGTCCCTCAACCTAAGTTCGGGGCTCCCCGCCCTGTCAACAACGCGGACGCACAGCGGCGGATCGGGAATAAACCCGCCGCCCAGAGCGCTTTTGGGGCCCGCTCGCCCCGCGCCGGACCACCGCGGCGCCCGGCTACCGCAGGGCCGGGTCCAGGCCGAAGAGGCGGAACAGCGTCGTGTCGAAGAAGACGGTGCAGTGGCTGACGCCCCCGGGCGCCAGTTCCAGGACGTGGATGCCGAAGGCCCGGTGCCTGCCGTCCTCCGCGCGCAGGTACATGCCGAAGGCGGGTTGGCCGTTGGCGGCGGTCGGGACCAGGACCAGGTCGCCGGGGCCCTGGGCCGGGCAGTGGCTGGCGATCAACCGCCCGATGTGCTCGGCGCCGCGCACCCAGGTGGCGAACGGGGGCATCTCGAAGGCCGCCTCCTCGGTGAACAGCTCGGTGAGCGCACCGATGTCGTAGGCCTCGAAGGCGGCGACGTAGCGGGCGAGGACCTCGCGCTGGTCGGAGCGGGGTTCGGGGACGCTGTCCTCGTCCGGGGTGGCCCGGTCGAGCTGGGCGCGGGCGCGCTGCAGGAGGCTGTTGACGGCCGGGACGGTGGTGTCCAGGGTCTGGGCGACCTCGGCGGCGCTGAAGCGGAGCACGTCGCGAAGGATCAGCACCGCGCGCTGGCGGGGTTGGAGGTACTGGAAGGCGGCGACCAGGGCGAGCCGGACGCTTTCGCGGGCGGTCACCACAGCTCCGGGATCGTTGGTGTGGTCGTTGCCGGCGCCGAGGCCGACGAGGGTGTCCGGCAGCGGTTCGAGCCAGGGCAGTTCGGGGCGTTCGGCGAGCTCGCCCTCAGGGGTGGACGTGGGGCCGCCGAGCCCGGTGGGCAGGGGGCGTCGGCCGCGCCTGTCCAGGGCGGTGAGGCAGGCCGTGGTGGCGATCCGGTGGAGCCAGGTGCGCAGGCTGGATCGGCCCTCGAAGCGGTCGTAGCCCTTCCAGGCGCGCAGGTAGGTCTCCTGGACGAGGTCCTCGGCGTCGTGCGCGGAGCCGAGCATGCGGTAGCAGTGCGCGTACAGCTCCCCCCGGTAAGGGGCCACGAGCCGCTCGAAGTCCTGGTCGGCCGTCCCGATCACGTGTTCCACCACGGCCGTCACGTTACGCCTCCCCTACGACAGACCACACGGGTTCGCGTCCTTCCTTTGCGAACAGCTCTCCTCGATCCGCTGCTCTCCTCGGTCTCCTCGGTCCGCTTCTGTTCCCGGGCCAGGCCTCCCCGGTACGAGCCCGGCGTCCTTGCGGCCCCGCAGGCACCGCGGACTCCACAGACCCGGCAGGCCCCGCGGCGCTGGCCGTGCGGTCTGCCGGGCCTTCACTCGTGTTCGCCCCTACACGCCCGTCTCGCCGCGTTCCATGGCGGCGAGGTGCTCCTCGCTCATCTGGATGAGCTGCACGTAGTTGCCGTCGGGGTCTTTGGCGGTGGCGAAGCAGCTGCCGTCGCGGTCCTCCAGCGGGGCGACCCACTCGGTGCCCCGCTCGTCCATGCGGGCGGCGACGGCGCGGGCGTCGGCGACGTCGAAGTTGAGGATCACGCGGGTGGGGTCGGCGGCCTTGGGGCCGACGTCGTCGCGCTGGTCGATGAGCAGGTGGAAGGTGCCGAAGCGCAGCACCCGGTAGTGGTCCACGGTGTCGCTGGCGGTGGGATCCAGTACGGCGGCGTACCAGTCGCGCAGGCGGTCGGGGTCGGTGCTGGCGAGCAGCATGCTGTCAAGGGTGGGGCGCTTCATCGGGTCCTCCCGGTGGGATCGGCGTCGGGTCCGGTCACCTGTACTGACTCGGCCGGGCGCACCGACTCATCGGCCTGGTCGGGCTCATCGGCCTGGGCGGGGCTCTCGCCGGCCGCCGCGGAACCTCCGGGTTCCCCGAACCCTCCGGCCGCTTCGTCCGGTCCTTCCGATGCTTTCGGGACGGCCCCCTCCGCTCCGCGCAGCATCCGCAGGGCCACCGCACCGAACACCACCATCGCGACGATCCCGAACCCCGCGGTCACGTTGAGACCCGCGGTGAACGCCTCCCGGGCCGACTCCAGCAGCGCGGCGGCCTGCTGCGGAGGCAGTTCCCCGGCCGCACCGGCGGCCCCGGCCAGGGTCTGCTGCGCGGCCTCCTCCCCGGCCCGGTCGGTGGCCCCCTCGGGGACCTCGACCCGGGTCCGGTAGACCGCGGCCGCCATGCTGCCGAGCAGAGCCACCCCGATCGCGATGCCGAACTCCCCGCTGGTCTCGGACATCGACGCCGCCGACCCCGCCTTCTCCCGGGGCGCCGAACCCACCACGATGTCAGCGATCAGGGCCGCACCCGGCCCCAGACCCACCGAGGTGAGCAGCAGGCCCAGGACCACCATCCCGGTCCCACCCTCCGCCGGGACGAACACCAGCAGCACGAATCCGAGGGCGCTGACGAACATCCCGCCGCCGATCACGTTGGCGCGGCCGATCCGCTGGGCCAGGGGCGGGCCGCACATGGTGCTGACGATCATCGCCAGCGCCGGGGGCACCAGCCACAGCCCGGCGACCAGCGGCGAGTTGCCCGCGACCAGCTGGAGGTACTGGCTGAGCAGGAGGAACGTGCCTCCCATGGCGACCGCTCCGACCATCATGGTGGCCAGGGCCGCGCTGAAGGAGCGCACCCGGAACAGGCGCAGGTCCAGGAGGGGGTCGGGCAGGCGCAGCTGCCGACGGACGAACCAGACGCCCATGGCCGTACCGGCCAGCACCGTTCCCAGGGCCGTGGCGCCCGAACCGCCCTCGGCGGCGGTCTTGAGGCCGTAGACGACCGGCAGGATCGCGGCCAGGGACAACGTGACACTGAACAGGTCCAGGCGGCCCGCGGCGGGGTCGCGGTACTCGGGCAGGAGCAGGGGTGCGCAGACCAGCAGCAGGAGCATCACCGGGACCCCGAGGAGGAACACCGACCCCCACCAGAACCACTGGAGGAGCACGCCGCCGACCACGGGGCCGATGGCGGTGCCGCCCATGAAACAGCTGGTCCACACCGAGATCGCGACCGCGCGCTGGGCGGGGTCGCGGAACATGTTGCTGATCAGCGCGAGGGTGGAGGGCATGAGCGTGGCCCCGGCCACCCCCATGAGGGTTCGGGTGGCGATGAGCATCTCGGCAGTGGTGGAGAAGGCGGCGGCCACCGAGGCCAGCCCGAACGCGGTGGCGCCGATCATCAGGAGCCGGCGTCGGCCGATCCGGTCTCCGAGGGTGCCCATGGTGATGAGGAATCCGGCGATCATGAAGCCGTAGACATCCATGATCCACAGGGTCTGTGCCCCGGTGGGCCGAAGGTCGGCGGCCAGGTGCGGCAGCGCCAGGTAGAGCACGCTCATGTCCAGGGACAGCAGCAGTGTGGGCAGGGCGAGCACCCCGAGCCCGAGCCACTCGCGCCCGGTCGCCCGTGGCGTGCCCGAGCGGGAAAGGGATGGTGTGGTGTTCATCCGGTCCGTTCCTTGTCAGCCGATCTGATTCGTCCATACGTACGGACCGCCCGGGTGAGCGGAATTCATCGGCCGGCGGCGAAGTTCTTCGGATTTCTTCCGCGGAGGGGACTCGGGCTCGGCGGGAGCGTGCCCCCATCACACCGGAGCCGCCTCCGGAGAGCCGGTACGCACACGTGGACACGTGCCAGGATGTCGCCGAGTGACCGTTTTCCCACCACCGTGTTCTCCCGCCAGCCATGACCTACCACCGCTCCGGCGCGCTACGGCTGCGGGGCAGCAGCAGCCCGGCCAGGGACATCACGACCGCGGCGGCCAGCAGCGCCACCCGCGCGTCCGCCAGGGCGGCGACCACCCCGCCGAGCAGGATGAACACCGGCTGAGAGACCGTCGTGGCGAAGGCCCAGAGGGTGGCCACCCGCGACATCAGGCCGTCGGGGGTCTCCAACTGCCGGTAGCCGGACATCGCCGAGTTGGCCGCCGCGGCGAACACCAGGACCAGCCCGAAGCCCACCCCGCACATGAGCAGCCCGACCTTGCCGGGGACCGCGAACGGGATGAGGAAGTACCAGGGACCGCGCAGCAGGGAGGCCCACCAGAGGGTGCGCAGCGCGCCCAGGCGTCTGACCAGGCGGGGCACGAGACGGGCCCCGAGCAGGCCGCCCAGTGACGGTACGCCCATGAGCAGCCCGTACTCGAAGGCGCTGAAACCCAGATCGCGCATGTAGTAGACGGCGGTGAGCGGGGCGGCCATCGAGGAGGCCCCGGCGAACAGGATCCAGCTGATCAGGATCGGTCGGAGGGCGGGGTGGCCCCACACGAATCCGAGCCCGGCGAAGAGCTCCGAGCGTTTGGAGGTGCCTTCCCCGGGCGCCGGGGGCGTGGGCGGGTCGGGTTCGGGTTCGCGGATGGAGCGGACCGCCAGGGCTCCGATGAGGAAACCGACGGTGTTGGCCACCAGCGCGCCGACCGCGGAGAGCGCGGCGATCAGGGCGCCTGCCAGGGAGGGGCCCACGGAGACGCTGAGCCAGCGGGTGGATTCCAGTCGGCTGTTGGCGTCGATCAGCCGGGCCGGGCCGACCAGGGACTTGAGGTGGGCCTGTGAGGCACCGGTGAACGCGATGGCGCAGACGGCGTTGACCGCGGCGACCGCGCACAGGTGGGTGTAGGTCAGCGCGCCGAGGGCATGGGCGGCCGGAAGGCTGGCCAGGGTGGCGGCGCGCAGGAGGTCACTGCCGATCATGACCGGGCGTTTGCGGGTGTACTCGATCCGGCGGCCGATCGGGAAGGCGACCAGAACGGTGGTCAGGGCGGCGACCCCGGCCAGGAGCGAGACCTGCCAGGCCGCCACGTCCAGGACCGCGACGGCGATGACGGGCAGGGCTACCATGCCGATCGCCGAGCCGAACTGGCTGACCACCGAACCGGCCCACAGGCGTTGGAAGTCGCGGTGCCCGCCGACGCTGTCGCTACGGGGGGTACGGGGGGAGGGCATTCGGGCGATGTTACCGACCCGGTCCCTCCCCCACGCGGGGTTCGGGTTACTCCTGGACGAGGCCGATGGTGTTGCCCGCCGGGTCCGCGAACCAGGCGACGTGGGGCCTCTCCCCGCGCACGATGCCCTTCTCGTCCTGCTCGAACCCCTCGTAGCGGAGCATGCCCGCGCCCCGGGCGGTGAGGTGGTCGACGGCGGTGTCGATGTCGTCGACGGGCAGGTTCAGGACGGTGAACACGGCGGGCCGGTGGTCCGGCTTCGGGTAGACGAGGACCCCGTGGCCGTGGCCGAGGACGATCTCCAGCAGGCCGTGCTCCTCCATACCGGGCACGTACCGCACGTCCAGGCCCAGGGTGTCCCGGTAGAAGGCGAGGGCGGCCCCGGTGTCGGGGACCGCGAAGGAGCCGAAGGCCCTGGTGGTGTCCAACATGCTGTTCTCCCTGGAAGCGGTCGTGTCGGTGTGGTCGTCTCGGGTGGTTCCGGGTTGTGTCCGCGGCTCTGTTCTCACCCGTACTGACCCGGGCCGGGGCCGCGACTCATCGCCGCCGGGTCAAACAATGCGGACGAATCCCTGCCCGCCCCTTGGGCGACCTGAGAATTCCTCCGGTGTTAACTTCGCGTGGGCAACGTGACACGGATCGTGTCCCGCTCTCGGTGCCTCGGCCGGGGCACCGCGCCGCACGCGGGGGGAACGCACATGCGCGCAGTCGTGTTCGAGAACTACGGGGAATTTCCGTCGCTCACCGAGGTCCCCAAGCCCGAGCCGGGCCCCGGGGAGGTCCTGCTCCGGGTCGCCGGGGCCGGGGCCTGCCACTCCGACATCAGCGTGTACCGGGTGTTCGAGGAGGGGCAGCCGGGGGCGCAGAAACCGCCGTTCGTCCTGGGGCACGAGAACGCGGGCTGGGTGGAGTCGGTCGGTCCCGGGGTGAGCGAACGGGTCCGGGTGGGCGCCGCCTACATGGTGTACGGGCCGATCGGCTGCCAGCACTGCCGCAAGTGCGCGGCCGGTCTGGAGACCTACTGCGAGAACGCCGCGACCATGCCCTATCTGGCGGTGGGGCTGGGCCGGGACGGTGGTATGGCCGAGTACATGACCGTTCCCGAGCGGCATCTGATCCCGTTGGGTGACGCCGATCCGGTGGCCGCGGCGCCGCTGGCCGACGCCGGGTTGACCCCCTACCACGCGATCAAGCAGGCCCTGCCTCACCTGGACGGCGGCGGCCGGTACGCGCTGGTGATCGGGCTGGGTGGTCTCGGGCAGATCGGGGTGCAGATCCTGCGGGCGCTGAGCGGGGCGACGGTGATCGCCACCGACGTCAAGGAGGAGGCCCGCGCCCGGGCGGAGGCCAACGGGGCGATCACGGTGGGCGCCGGGGAGCGACAGGCCGAGCAGATCCGTGAGCTCACCGGGGGCCGGGGCGCGGACACGGTCTTCGACTTCGTGGGCGCGGGGCCGACGGTGTCGACGGCCGCGGCCAGTGTGGCCCAGGGCGGCCGGGTGAGCGTCGTCGGCATCGCGGGCGGCACCCACGAGTTCTCGTTCTTCACCAACCCGTACGAGTCGTACGTGACCAACACCTACTGGGGTTCGGTGGGCGAGCTGTGGGAGGTGGTGGACATGTACAAGGCGGGGCAGATCCGGCCGGACATCGAGCGGTTCTCCATGGACGACGCCCTGGAGGCGTACCGGAAGCTGGAGGCGGGCGAGGTCAACGGACGTGCGGTCGTGGTACCCAACGAGCGCTGACCCGACGAGCGCTGATCCGCCGCGCCGGAGTCGCCCGGGGCACCTGGACCTCCCGCTCCTCTGTTTCTCAGGCCGTCCGGCCCGCCCGTCCCCGGGCGTGGTGCCGGGCGGCCTTCGCGCGGTTGCCGCAGCCCGACATGGAGCACCAGCGGCGGGTGCCGTTCTTCGAGGTGTCGAAGAAGTGCAGGACGCAGTCGGGGTTGGCGCAGCCGCGGAGGCGGTCCGGGCGTTCCATCAGGTCGAGGAGGTCGGCGGCGGCGAGCCAGGCGGGCCCGCGGGCCGGGTCGTCGAACTCGACGGTGGAGGCGGGGGCGCCGTCGCGTAGGAGGCGGCGCACGCTTCCGTGGCCGAGGACGGCGTTGAGCTGATCCGTGGCCTCGGGGTCCGTGGGGTCCCGGAGGAGCCGGGCGAGGGTGTCGCGGACCGCCAGGAGGTGGGCACGGGTCCGGGTGTCGGCGGTGAAGCGTTCGGCCAGTCCGGCCTCGGTGAGCCACTGCCGGAGTCCGTCCTCGGAGTCGAGCAGGTCGAAGTGGTCGGCGCCGACCACCCAGCGGGTGTTGAGCAGGTCCACGGCCACCGGTTCGCCGGTGAGCGGTCGCCGCCGATTCGTCTCCCTCGCCGTCATCGGCCCTCCCGGTGTCCCGTCCTGGCTGGTCGCCCCCGGTCCGATCGAGATACCGGGTGCCGGGGAGCCTACCAAGAACACAGATTCTAACCCTTCAAATGAACTTGAGTGGTTGACCCTGCTCTCCTATAACCCTTAAAGTCACCTTGAACGGTTACCCGAATCCGGGTGGCCGCCCCGAGAGAAGAGGCATGCCATGGCACAGCCCCGGCTGACCACCGGACACGTCGGACTGAACGTCACCGACCTCGAACGCTCACTCGACTTCTACGCGCGCGTCCTGGGTTTCGAGGTCATGGGTGAGAGCCGCGAGGAAGGCCGTGAGTACGCCTTCCTGGGCCACGACGGAACCCTCCTGATCACCCTGTGGCAGCAGAGCGGCGGGGGCTTTCGTACCGACACCGCCGGACTCCACCACCTGTCCTTCCAGGTGGAGACGGTCGAGGAGGTCCGCCGGGCCGAGGCCGCGCTCCTGGAGATCGCCGTGGAGTTCGCCTACGACGGCGTGGTCCCGCACGGCGAGGGCGCCGCCTCCGGCGGCATCTTCTTCCACGACCCGGACGGCGTGCGGCTGGAGATCTACGCGCCCTCGGGCGCGAAGGAGGGCAAGGCCCCGACCGCGGCCGCCCCCACCTGCGGTTTCTTCTAGAAGCCCGGCCTTCTTCCCAAGACCGCACCGGAACCGAGGAGACGCACGTGAGCGGGTACCACCGGGGTGAGCTGGCGATCCAGCGCAGGGCGGGTCTGGCCGAACGGGCGGCCCACACCGCCAGGGCGGTGCGCACGGAGATCCCAGCCGTGGCCGCCGACTTCCTCGCCGCGCAGCCACTGCTCGTGGTGGGCGCGGCCGACGCGGGGGGCGACCTGTGGTGCTCCCTGCTCACTGGAACGCCCGGGTTCCTCCGCGCCCGCGACGCGCGCACACTCGACGTCGCCGCCCTGCCCCGCGGCGGCGACCCGCTGGCCGAAGTGCTGGCCGGGGTGTCGGACCGAGAGCCGGTACCGGTCGGCGCCCTGGCGATCGAACCGGCCCGGCGGCGCCGGATGCGGGTCAACGGCACCGCGCACCAGGACCCGGAGGGGCCTGGATGGCGGCTGCGGACCGAGCAGGTGTACGCCAACTGCCCCAAGTACATCCAGAAGCGCACCCTGGTGCCAGCCCCTTCGACGACCGCGACAGCCGATACTCCCAGGATCGGAGGGCACTTGACCGACGCCGATCGCGAGTTGCTCGCACGGTCGGACACCTTCTTCGTCACCACCGCCGACGACACCGGAGCGGTCGACACCAACCACCGGGGCGGCGGTCCGGGTTTCGTGAGCGTCCACTCCCCCACCGTGCTCAGCTGGCCCGACTACGCCGGGAACGCCATGTTCGGCACCCTGGGCAACCTGCACGTGAACCCGAGAGCCGGGCTCCTGGTGCCCGACTGGGAGAGCGGCGGGCTGCTCCAGCTCACCGGTACCGCGCGGGTGCTGTGGGGCGCGGGCGCGGGACCGGAGGGCCGGAGCGTGGAGTTCACGGTCGAGCGCGTGCTGGCCATCCCGTCGGGCGGACTACTCGCTCAGGGCCCACCCGAGTACTCCCGGGCCAACCCCCCGGCCCCCGCCGCCTCGATGCCCTGACCGGCCGCGCCTGCGGATCCTCGCCGAGCCCGACCCGGGTGGCCGGGGACTCACGGGGGCTGCCAGGATGCCGGGAGCAGTCCTAGGAAGTCTGAGGAGAACAATGGATCTGGGAATCGCTGGCAAGGTCGCGCTCGTGACCGCCGCCAGCTCCGGGTTGGGCCGGGCGATGGCCGTCGCGCTGGCGGCGGAAGGCGTCCGGGTCGCGGTGACCGGCCGCAACGAAGAACGCCTCGACGCGACCGTCGCGGCCTGCCGCGCCCACGGGGCCGACTCGGTCGGTGTCGCCTGGGACCTGGCCGAACACGGGCGTGCGGGCGAGGTCGTCGCCCGGGTCGTCGACGAGCTGGGCCCGGTGGACATCCTGGTCAACAACACCGGCGGCCCGCCGCCCACCACCGCACTGGGCCAGAACCCGGAGCTGTGGCAGGACATGTACGCGTCCATGGTGCTGCCGGTGATCGGGCTGACCGACGCCGTGGTCGGCGGGATGCGCGAGCGCGGCTGGGGCCGGATTATCACCAGCACCTCGGCCGGGCCGATCGCGCCCATCCCGAACCTGGGCGTGTCCAACACGCTGCGCGCCTCGCTGCACTCCTGGTCCAAGACGATCGCGAACGAGGTGGCCGCCGACGGGGTGACCGCCAACGTCATCGTCCCCGGCCGGATCGCCACCCCGCGTGTGGCCTCCCTGGACGGCGCCCGCGCCGAACGGGAGGGGCTGCCGCTGGAGCGGGTCCAGGAGCAGGGCCGCGCCTCGATCCCCGCCGGCCGTTACGGTGACCCGGAGGAGTACGGCGCGGTGGCCGCGTTCCTGGCCAGCCGCCAGGCCGCCTACGTGAACGGCTCGATCATCCGGGTCGACGGCGGCCAGATCCCCTCGGTCTGAATCCGGTTCGGGCCCCGAGCTCGCGTCCACAGGCCCGGGGAGGGGCAGGACACCGCTGCCCCTCCCCGGGCCGTCCGAGAGCCCCCCGCTCAGTCGGAGAGCGCGATACGACCCGAGGGCAACTGGTACTGGGTGCTCACCCGCTTGTTCTCGCCGAGCCACATGTCGATGGCGCCCGGCTCTTCGAGGTCGAACCAGCGGGGCTGCCAGTCCGAGTCCTCGGGGATGCGCCGCACCCCGAAGGAGTACTCGTAGGTGAGCCCCTCGGGCCCCTTGAAGTAGAGGAAGACCGCGGTGGACTGGGGGTGGCGGCCCGGCCCCTGCTCGATCTCCACACCCTTGCTCTTGAGGAAGTTCCAGGAGCGCATGACGTCGTCGATCGACTCCACCTGGAAGTTGATGTGGCACAGCCCGGGCCGCTCGCCGTGGAAGACCGCGAGCTTGTGGTGCACCGGGTCGATGCGCATCAGGCAGGCGGCGCCGCTCACCCAGTCCGAGACCCTCGCGTTGAACTTCGTGGTCCAGAACCGCCCTGCCTCGTAGATGTCGGGGGCGTCGAAGCAGATGTGGCCGAACTCGGTGATCCCGGCGGGGCGGGAGAAGGCGACCGGGGTGCTCAGGCGGGTCTGGCCGACGACCAGGTCGATGCGGTTGCCGAAGGGGTCCTCGAAGGTCAGGTAGTCGTGGACCTTACGGGAGCGCGCGCCCTCCTTGCCGCCGCGCCGCACGGGCAGTCCCGCGGCCTCGAGCTCGGTCTCCGCGGCGGACAGGGCGTCCAGGTCGGCAACGGTGAAACCGGAGCTGATCACACCCGAGTCGCCCTCGACGAAGGCCAGGCAGTGGTGGCGGTGGTCCACCCTCAGGTAGGCGATCCCCTCCTCCTCACGGACCAGCTCCATGCCGACGATGTCCGTGGCGAAGTCGACCGCCGCCCGCAGGTCGGCGGCGCCGGAGCGTACGTAGGCGATGTCCTTGAGTTCGATCATGGTTCCGTGGGTCTCCAGTCAGGGGGTCAGGGGGTTCAGGAGGCGGGGGCTCAGAGAGTCGGAGCGCTGGTCAGGTACAGCCAGATGCGGCGGCAGAGTTCCGGGGCCACGGCCCGCCAGGAGCGCTGTTCGTCCTCGGACAGCGGGCGCGGGGCCCCGGCCGCGGAGGCGGTGGCGTTCATGGCGGCCGAGCGTTCCAGGACCCACATGAGAGCGACCGCCTCAGCGACCGAGTCCCCGACGGTGATCGCACCGTTTCCGCGCATCAGGACGGCCGGGGCGCTGCCGAGGTCGCGGGCCAGTGCCCGGGCGTGATCGGCGTCGCGGACCAGTCGGGGGTCGTCGTGGACCGGGACCCGCGGCCCCAGGAACGCGCCCTGCCCGTGCAGGGGGACGATGGGCACACCGGCACAGGCCAAGGCGGTAGCGGTGGGTGGTTGGGCCCGGCAGACCGCCCCGACCTCGGGTCGGGCCCGGGCGACCGCGCGGTGGATCCACGCTTCCTTGGGCAAAGGCGGGGTCACTGCGTCGGCGGCGGGGTCGAAGGGGTGGATGTCGGCCGGGGTGAGCGAGCCGAGGGGCACCGCCCCGGTCATGGCCCAGCCGCCTTCCGGGGTGCGTGCGCTGATGTGACCGAAGGCGTCGACCAGTCCCTTGCGGGCCAGTGCGGCTCCGGCCGACGTGAGCGCGCGGGTCATCGTGGGGTCCACGGGGTCTCCTTCTGCTGCGGAGCGGGGGCCGCGACAGAGCTCATGGCAGCGGCCGCGGGACTGCTGGGCCACGTGGGGCTTGCGGAAACCACCGGGAAGCGTTTCGGCCCCGAACGCAGGCCGCTTACCTGGGGCATTCGGTCAAAGGTCTTATAGTCGTGATCATTATGGTGAATCGTTTTCACGGCTGGCCCGGTGCTGGCGGTCCCCTGCCCGAGCGCATGTCCAAGGCTGAGGTCGTGGTGCGCCACATCAGCGACACCATCACGAGCCGCCAGGTCAGCCCCGGTGAACGCCTGGGTACCAAGGAAGAGCTGCGGCAGCGGTTCGGGGTCTCGGTGGGCACGTTCAACGAAGCCGTGCGGTTGCTGGAGACGCGCGGCCTGGTCGAGGCCCGCCCCGGTCCGCGCGGCGGGATCTTCGTCAGCTCGCCCAGCGCCCACATCCGGTTGAGCCACCTGATCCTCGGCCTGGGTGACGACGCGCTGTCGGTCTCCAACAGCCTGGAGGTACGCGAGTCCCTGGAGGCCACGATCGCCGAGCACGCGGCCAAGGAGGCCGGGATGGAGCAGATCCGGCGGTTGCGGGAGATCGTGGCGCTGATGGCGGACCTGCGGCACGACCCGGTCGGCTATCTGGCGCGCAACTGGGAGCTGCACGAGGAGATCGCGCGGATCTCGCCCAACCAGCTGCTGCGCACGCTCTACGTCTCTCTGCTGGACACCGCTCGTGAGTCGGTGCGCGAGATCGCCGCCGACTCCGGGTTCGAGGAGGGGTTCGAGGCCAACCTTCGGCTGCATCGGAACCTGGTGGACGCCATCGCCTCGGGAGACGCCCGGCTGGCGCGCAAGGCCGCCGAGGAGCACACACCGCCGCGGAGCAGTGCCCGCGCGGCGATGTCCTGAGCCCGGCTCGGGAGAGGCCCGCCGGGGCGCTGCGCGGCAGGCCCGGCAGAGCACCCGGCGGCGGGAGGGTTCCGGGAGGGGAAGCGCGGAACTGGGGTTCGGGGGACACACATTGACATATTAACCATAATCAATAGAGTCATTGCGTTCCGTTATGACTCGGGAGCTTTCCGACGTGACCCCCCATCTGCCACTGACACAGCGTGTGCGCACTGACCACGGTGCGCGCTCGTCGCCCCTGGGCACCCTACGCCGGGGGATGGTCGGCGTGGCCACCGCCCTGTGCCTCGCCGAGGCCGTCGCCCGCTGGGGCGTGGACTCCGCTGCCCTGCCGCCGGTCTCGCTCGTCCTGGCCAACACCGCGAATCTGCTGGCGGACCCGGACTTCCTGGCCGAGGTCGGCGCGACCCTGACGGCCGCCCTGACCGGGCTCGGCGTAGCCGCGCTCGCGGGGACCGCCCTGGGGCTGGCCCTGGGCTCCGTGGGCTGGGTCGAACGCGCCTCCTCGGTGGTGGTGGAGTTCCTGCGGCCGATCCCCTCCGTGGCGCTCATCCCGGTGGCAATCCTGGCCTTCGGGCAGGGCGCCGAGATGAAGGTCGCGCTGGTGACCTACGCGGCCCTGTGGCCGATCCTGTTCAACACCCTGTACGGGGTGCGCGCCGTGGAGCCGCTGGCCAAGGAGTCGGCCCGGGTCTTCGGGGTGCCCCGGCTCTCCGTCCTGAACAGGGTCGTCCTGCCCTCCACCGCCCCGTTCATCGCCGCCGGCGTGCGGATCTCTGCGGCGATCGCGCTGATCGTCACGGTCAGCGCCGAGCTGCTCGCCGGGGCCGCCGAAGGGCTGGGCAGCTGGATCCTGCGGATGAGCTCGGGCGGCGCCAACACCGACATGGTCTACGCGGGGACGATCGTGGCGGGGCTGCTGGGCCTGTCCGTGAACGGACTACTGCGTGCGGTTGAGCACCGGCTCTTCCGGTGGAAGCGCCTCGTGGAGGAACGCACGTGAAGACCCTCCCCGAGGCGGATCCGCCACCGGACGGCGACCGGCCCGCGCAAACGCGGGCCCCGGATACCGGCACCGGGCGCTCGGAGCGCGCGGGCCGGGCCCTGGGTTCGTTCCTGCTGCGCTGGGCCGTACTGGCCGGGCTGCTCCTGGTCTGGGAACTGGTCGCGCAGAACGCGCGTTCGCCGTTCTTCCCGCCGCCCTCGGAGTTCCTGGCCCGCGCGGGCCAGCTGTGGCTTCCCTCCGCCGAGGCGTGGCTGACCGAGAGCATGCGCCGGGACGTCCTGCCGAGCCTGGCGCGCATGCTCTCCGGTTTGGCCCTGGCCACCGTCACCGCGGTCGCGCTGGGGGTGGCGATCGCCCTGAACCGGCGGGTCGGCGACTATGTGGACCCGATCATCCAGTTCGCCAGGGCCCTGCCTCCGCCCGCCCTCATCCCGGTCTTCCTGGTGCTGTTCGGCCGCGAGGACCTGATGCGGGTGCTGCTGATCGCCTTCGGCTCAGCCTGGCCGGTCCTGATCAACACCGTTGAGGGCGTGCGCTCCATCGATCCCCTCAAGCACGAGACCGCCCGCGTGTTCGGTGTCCCCCTGCGCACGCGCCTGGCCCGGATCGTCCTGCCCGGCGCCTCGCAGAAGATCCTCGCGGGGGTGCGCACCGCCCTCGCGCTCGGCCTGATCCTGATGGTGATCTCCGAGATGGTCGCCGCCACCAGCGGGATCGGGTTCCACATCGTCCAGGCCCAGCGCGGCTTCCAGATCCTCGACATGTGGGCGGGGATCGTGCTCCTGGGCGTGCTGGGCTACCTGCTCAACCTCGCCCTGACCCTGGTGGAGCACCGACTGCTGGCCTGGCACCGGATCGCCAACAGCTCCACGCCCGAACCCGCGGGCCAGTGAGGCCCCGACCATGAGGACCGCACCCATGCTCGACGTCAGCAGCCTCACCCACACCTACGGCGGGGGCACCACCGCGCACACGGCCCTGGCCGACATCACCTTCTCGGTCGCCGAGGGCGAACTGGTCTCCGTGGTGGGCCCCTCCGGCTGCGGCAAGACCACGCTGCTACGGATCCTGTCCGGGCTCCAGCGCCCCACCGGCGGCGAGGTCTCCTTCCAGGGGCGGCCCGTGACCGGGGTGCCCGAAGGGCTGGCGATGGTCTTCCAGGACTACGCCCGGTCCCTGTACCCGTGGCAGACGGTGGCGGGCAACGTCCGCTTCCCCCTGCGACACCTGCGGCTGGGCCGCGCGGAGACCGACCGCCGCGTGCACGAGTCCCTGTCCGCGGTGGGGTTGGAGGGCCACGCCGGCAAGTACCCGAGCCAGCTCTCCGGCGGTATGCAGCAGCGGGTGGCCATCGCCCGCGCCCTGGCCTACCAACCGGGGGTGCTGCTCATGGACGAGCCCTTCGCCTCCATCGACGCCCAGACCCGTGAGGACCTGGAGGACCTGGTCCTGCACGTCCGGGAACGCTACGCCATGACCATCGTCTTCGTCACCCACGACATCGACGAGAGCGTCTACCTCGCTGACCGCGTGGTGGTGCTCTCGGGTCCGCCCACCAGGGTCATGACCACCATCGACGTGCCGCTCCCGCATCCGAGGGACCAGATCGAGACCAAGGAGCTGCGGGAGTTCGTCGCCCTGCGCGGCGAAGTCGCACGGCTGATCCGGCGTCCTTCCACCGAACGGACGGCGGAACCGATCAGCAGGTAACCGACCACTCACCGATCGAACACACGGTAACCGGCCGTTCGACGACCGAAAGGCGCGGCCGCCCCTCGGCCCCGCCCCCACCCCCCACCTAGGCGCTTATTCATTATGATGATTATGACCGAAAACCCCTCGACCAGCGGGCGCCGGACCATCGCCTGCGCCGCCACCGCCCTGGTCATGGCCGCCACCGCGTGCTCGGGTTCGGGCGACGACAGCGCGGAGGCCGGCACCACCGACGAGGTCACGACCCTGATCGTGGGCATCACCCCCATCGTCGACCACGCCTCGGTGTTCATCGCCACCGAGGAGGGATTCTTCGAGGAGGAGGGCCTGAACGTGTCCGCCCAGCCCGTGCAGGGCGGGGCGGCGGCCGTCCCGGCGATGGTCTCCGACGACCTCCAGGCGGCCTTCGCCAGCTACCCGTCCTTCTTCCTCGCCGAGAGCCAGTACATCGGCGTCACCATCGTGGCCGAGGGCGTCCGCGGCACCGAGGAGACCGCCGGAATCTACGTCACGGACGACTCCCCCATCGAGGGGTCCGCCGACCTCGAGGGGACGACCATCGCGGTCAACACCCTGAACAACATCGGCGACGTGAGCATCACCGCCTCCTTGGAGGAGGAAGGTCTGGACACCGCCGGCATCGAGTTCGTCGAGTACCCCTTCCCCGACATGATGCCCGCCCTCGAACAGGGCGCCGTGGACGCGGTATGGCTGGTCGAGCCGTTCCGCAGCGGCGCGGAGAACAGCGGTGCCCGCAAGGTGCACTCCTCCTACACCTGGGTCGCCGAGGGCATCCCGGTCTCGGGGATCGGGATGTCGGACGAGTTCGTCGAGGCCAACCCCACCACGGTGGAGGGCTTCGCCCGAGCCGTCGAACGCGCGAACGCCCTGCTCGCCCAGGATCCCTCGATCGCGGCGGAGATCGTGCAGACCTACTCCGAGACCACCGAGGAGCAGGCCGAGGCCATGGAGCTCCCGGTGTGGACCGAGGGTTCGGTGGACGTGGACGAACTGGCCCGCTGGAACGACCTGCTGCTGACCACGGGGGTCCTCCACGAGCCCATCGAGATGTCCGAACTGACCCTCCAGGACTGACGCTCTCGCGGTCGCCCGTGTCCGATCCGGCACGGGTCGGCACGGGATGGTGCCCGCCGGGGCGGCACCGTCCCGCGCCGACGACCGCGCGTGCCCTCATCGATGCGCTGTCTTTCCCAGACCGTCCGTGGTCTACGTTCCCGGAACGGCCTTCCTCGGGGGAAGCGGGAAGAACGCGCTGGTCCGGGCCGCGTACTCGGACCAGCCGGGACGGTTCGACATGTGCTCGTCCAGCAGCCGCTGGCCCGAGCCCCGGGTGAGCAGGTAGGTCATCACCAACGGCGCGGGCAGGGTGAGCAGGACCCACCAGGAACCGGCGGCGACCAGGAAGAGGCCCCACCACACGCACGCGTCACCGAAGTAGTTCGGGTGCCGGGTCCAGGCCCACAGCCCCCGGTCCATGATCTTTTCCCTATTGGCGGGGTCGGCCTTGAACCGGGCGAGCTGGGCGTCGCCGACGGTCTCGAAGACCATGCCGACCAGCCAGACCAGCGCGCCGAGGAAGGCCACCCATCCCAGCGGCCCGGCGGTGAAGGCGGCCACCTGGACGGGGAGCGAGATCAACCAGACCAGGGAGCCCTGGAGCAGGTAGACCACCCGCAGGGCGTACAGGTTCGGGTTTCCGGGGGCGTTGGCCAGGAAGCGCTCGTAGCGGGGGTCCTCGCCCTTGCCCCGACCGCGCAGGCCGATGTGGATGGCCAGCCGCAGCCCCCACACCGCGGTGAGCCCGCACAGCAGCCAGTTCCGGACCGGATCGCCGAACCCGGTGGCGGTGGCGACGGCAGCGGTGGCCAGCGCGGCCGCCACGAAGCCCAGCCCCCAGGCGACGTCCACGACACTGTGGCGTCCCAGGCGCACCCCGATGGCGAAGGTGGCGAGCATGAGCGCACCGATCACGGCGGCGGTGACCCCGAGGTTGAGCAGGAGGGCGGTACCGGCGGTCATCCGGTCACCTCCGTGAGCTCGGGCTGTTCGGCTGGCCTCGACGCCCAGCCGTCGGGGTGTGGTCCCGGGCGGCGGGCGAGGATCTGGTCCACGCCCATACGGCCCTCCTCGAAGGCGAGCGCTCCCCCGGCCAGGTAGAGCCGCCACACCCGGGCCGCCTGCGGACCGGCGATGGAGACCATCTCGTCGAAGCGCCGTTCCAGCACGTCCGACCAGGCGCGGGCGGTGCGCACGTAGTGTTCGCGCATCGCCTGGACGCCGCGGACCTCCAGTCCCGCCTCCTCCAGCAGTCCGACGGTCTCGCCGAGCGGGCGCATGTGCATGTCCGGTGCGATGTAGCGTTCGATGAACGGGCCGCCGCCGGGATGGGCGCCGCGCCGGGACATCTGCTGGACCAGGAGGGATCCGCCCGGGCGGATCAGGTCGTGCAGCTGGCGGACGAACGGGGCGTAGGCGTCGCGGCCCACGTGCTCGCCCATCTCCACCGATGCGGCGGCGTCGAAGAGGCCGGGGCCGAAGGTGTCGGGCTCGATGTCGCGGTAGTGCAGCAGCCGCACGTCCACGAGCTGCTCCAGCCCCTCCTCCGCCGCTCGCTTGCGCACGTGGTCGCGCTGTCGGGCGGACAGGGTGACCGCCGAGACCCGCGCCCCGTACCGGCGGGCGGCGTGCAGGGTGAGCGAACCCCAGCCGCAGCCGACGTCCAGCAGCCGGTCGCCCTTGCCCAGGCGGAGCTTCCCGCAGATCAGGTCGAGTTTGGCCCGCTGGGCGTCGGTCAGGCTCTGGTCCGGGTCGCCCTCGTCCCACAGGGCGCAGGAGTAGGCCATGGTCTCGTCGAGCAGTAGCTCGTAGAGGTCGTTGCCCGCGTCGTAGTGGTGGGAGATCGCGGCGGCGTCGCGCTCCTTGGAGTGGAGCCGGCCACCCATCCGGGCCTCGGTGACCGGCGGGGGCGGCGGCGGGCCGACCACGTCCAGGACCAGGGCCGCGTGGGCGGCGCGCGCCCAGGTGCGGGGGCCGGGCAGCGAGGTGCCGTGCTCCTCGACCGAGGCCCACACGTGGCGCAGCGCGTCGGTCAGGTCGCCCTCGACCTCGATCCCGCCGGTGACGTAGGCGCGGGACAGGCCCAGTTCACCGGGGCGGGCCAGGACGTGGCGCAGGGCGTCGCGGTCGCGGACGGTCACCCGCGGGGCGTCCTGCGGGCCGGTCTCGCTGCCGTCCCAGGCGCGCAGCCGCACCGGGAGGACCCCGTTGAGGAAGGCGGCGACCAGCGGGCCGAGCAGGTGGGCCACACCCCGGGGGCGGGAACCGGGGCCGGGGCGGGGACGCGGGTTCGCGGTGGTCATGCGGCACGCTCCATGGTGATCTGTTCGACGTCGATGATCCCGGACCGGAAACCGGCCTCGCAGTAGGCCAGGTAGAAGGTCCACATACGGCGGAAGGTGTCGTCGAAGCCGAGCGAGCGGACCCGCTCCGCGGCCTCGGTGAAGCTGTCCCGCCACAGGCGCAGGGTTTCGGCGTAGTCGTGGCCGAAGGCGAGGCGGTCGGTGATCCGTAGTCCGGTACCGGCGGCGAGCTGCTCGCGGATGGCGGTGACGGACGGGATCAATCCGCCCGGGAAGACGTACTTGTGCATCCAGGTGTAGGAACCACGGGAGGCCCGCATCAGCTGGTGCTCCATGGTGATGCTCTGCAAGGCCACTCTTCCGCCGGGGCGGACGAGTCTGTCCAGGGCGGTGAAGTAGTCGGGCCAGTAGCGTTCGCCGACCGCCTCGATCATCTCGCAGCTGACGACGGAGTCGTAGGAGCCGGTGGCGTCGCGGTAGTCGCACAGGTCGACGGTGACCCGGTCGGACAGGCCCTCGGCGGCCACGCGTTCGCGGGCGAGGTCGCGCTGCTCGGCGGACAGGGTGATGGAGGTGACCTGTGCGCCCCGGCGGGCGGCGCGCACGGCCAGTTCGCCCCAGCCGGTGCCGATCTCCAGCAGGCGGGTGCCCTCGCCGACCCGCGCGGCGTCCAGGAGGCGGTCGACCTTGCGCTCCTGGGCTCGGGCCAGGCCGTAGGCGTCCCGGGGGTCCTCATCGGTGAACAGCGCCGACGAGTAGGTCATGGTGCGGTCGAGGAAGAGCCCGAAGAGGTCGTTGGACAGGTCGTAGTGGTGGCTGATGTGGCGGCGGGCGCCGTCACGGGTGTTGCGGTCCGAGGCGGGACGGCGCGGCAGGGTCAGGTGGCGGAAGGGCTGGAGGGGCTTGGGAACGAGTTCTTCGTAGTGCTCGGCGAAGCGGGTCAGCATGGCGACCGGGTCCGGTGAGTCCCACTCCCCCGCCATGTACGACTCGCCGAACCCGATGAGGCCGTCGTGGGCCAGGCGGGCGTGGAAGGCGTCGGGGTCGCGCAACCACAGGACGGGGGCCTCGCCCTCGGCGAGCTCGGCGGGCGGCGCGTCGGGGCCGGTGTGCAGCCGGATCCCGACCGCCGGGATCGCGCGGGCGGCCAGCAGCCGGGCGACGGCGGTGCGCAGTCTGCCGGAGGGGACCCGGGCCACGTCGGGCCAGCGGTGCGGGTCGACGGCGCCGGGCGGGTGCGGGTTGGTCGTGGTCATGGTCGTGTTCCTCGTGCTCTGATACTGCTGGGGCTCAGGTGGGTGTGACTGGTGCTGCGGGCGGGGTGTGCTTCGCACTCGCCGAAGGGCACCCCCGGGCCTGTGGGCGAGGGGGCTCGGGGCGTTCCTTGACGGGGAGGCCGCGCAGGTAGAGCCAGACGCCGTGGAACCGGATGCGGGCGGCGTTGACCAGCGGCGCCAGCGGCTGGCGCAACGACAGGCGCAGCAGCTCCGGGACGGTGGCCGGGCGGCGCCGGCCGCGTACGGACGCGGTGAAGGGCGGACGCCCCTCGCGGTGGAGGGCGACCGACAGGGCGAGCCGCTCCCCTGGTTCGGGCAGGCTGAGCCGGTACTCGCCGTCGACCTCGTTGAACGGGGAGACGTACAGGGCCTTGGCCACGGCGGCGCGCCCGCGCCCGTCGGGGTGCAGCAGGTAGCGGTGGCGGTCGCCGTAGGTGTTGTGCACCTCGGCGACGACCGCGCGCGGGGATCCGTCGGGGCCGTGGCACCAGTAGACGGTGAGCGGGTTGAACACGTACCCGAACACCCGCGCGTGAGCGAGCATGAGCACCCGGCCACCGGCCAGATCGATTCCGTGTTCGCGCAGGTAGGAGTCGATGTCCGAACGCAGGGTCGCGGCGCGGCCGTCGCCGTGGTCGGCGGGGTGGAACCCGGCCAGGGCGCGCAGCGGCCACGGCAGCCGGGGCGGGGCGTCCAGGTCGATGAGCCAGTAGTGGGTGCGGTGGGCGAAGGCGTGCCGGACGGGTTCGGCCCGGGCGTGGTGCACCGTCGCCTCGTACAGGGCGGGGGCCGTTCCCTCCGTTCCCCGGGCGGGGGTCACCACTGCCTCCCGAGGGCGGCGGCCGCCTCGACTCCGGCGCGGCAGCCGTCCTCGTGGAAGCCCCAGCCGTGGTGGGCCCCGGCGAAGGCCAGCGTGGGGCCGTCCAGGGAGCGCAGCCGCTTTTGCGCGGCGACCGATTCAGGGGTGAAGACGGGGTGGGTGTAGTCCATGGCCGCGATGACCCGCCCGGGGTCCACGCTGTCGTCGGCGTTGAGCGTGACCACGTAGTCGGTGCCCTCGGGCAGCCCCTGGAGGCGGTTCATGTGGTAGCTGACCCGTACCGGCGCGCGATCCGGTGCGGTCGGGGCGTGGTCCGCGTCAGCCTGGGCTCCGCCCGGGGCACAGGAGGCCAGGCGGTGGTTCCAGGAGGCCCAGGTGGCTCGGTCGGCGGGCAGTACCGAGGTGTCGGTGTGCAGCAGGGTGCGGTTGCGGGAGTAGGTGAACGCGCCCAGTACCTCCGCCTCGTCGGAGGTGGGGGCGTCCAGCAGGGCGAGGGCCTGGTCGGCGTGGGTGGCGACCACGGCGGCGTCGAACTCCAGCTCCTCGGAGTCGGTGCGCAGCCGCACCCCGGTCTCGGTGCGGACCAGGCCGCGCACCGGGGTGCCCAGGCGGACCGAGTGCAGGTTCTTGACCACGCGCTCCACGTAGGAGCGCGAGCCGCCCTCCACGGTGCGCCAGCGCGGCGATCCCCAGATCCCGAGCATGCCGTGGTGCTCCAGGAAGGTGAACAGGTGGCGGGCCGGGTAGTCCAGAGCGGTCCCGGCCGGGCAGGACCAGACCGCCGAGACCAGCGGCAGCAGGAAGTGCGCGGTGAAGTACGGGGAGAAACCGTGCCGTGCCACGAAGGACCCGAGAGTGGGGCCGACAGCGGTCGTGCCGGGATCCACGGCACGGGCTGTGGTGATCAGACGGCGCGCGGCCCGGTGGAAGCGGGGGATCTCCACCAGCATGCGCAGGTAGTCGGCGCCGTGCCGGGAGCGTCCCGGCCACAGGGCCCGGAGCCCGCGCGCGCCCGCGTACTCCAGTCCGCAGCCCTCACAGCTCACCGAGAGACTCATCTCGGTGGGCCGGGTGCTCACGCCGAGTTCGTCGAAGAGCCGCAGCAGGTGGGGGTAGGTGCGGCGGTTGTGCACGATGAAGCCGCTGTCCACGCCCAGCTCCGAGCCCTCGCGGCCCGGGAGCCGGTGGGTGTGGGCGTGTCCGCCGGGGCGGTCGTCGGCCTCGAACAGCGTGACGTCGTCATGGCGGTGCAGGACGTGCGCAGCGGTCAGTCCGGAGACGCCGCTGCCGATGACCGCGACCCTGCGACGTCCCGGTTGGTGTGTGTTCATGCTCCCTCTCGCGAAACCGGTGTACGGCTGACACCGGTCATTCGGAGCAGGTCGCGGGGTGGATTGGTGGTATTTGGCGGAAAAGATTCACGGAATGCGAGGGGGCATTCGGAGCGCACGACAGGGGGCGGATCAGGGCAGGGTCAGGGCCGTGTCCGAGTCGTGCCGAGAGCAGGGCCGGGTCGGGTCAGGGCTGCCAGCCGTAGACGCGTTCGCCCACGTGCGTCGTGTATGAGACCACCGCTCCGGGAACCAGGACCGCCGTGGGTCGGGGCTCCTCCTCGAACCCCCGCTCCGGTTCCTCCCAGTGCTCGGCCACCCCGGCCAGCAGGCTCGCGCCGCCGGTGGCCTGGCCGGGACCGGAGTCGGTGTCCTTGAAGGGCGCGGCCAGCAGAGAGGGGGTTCCTCCCGGATCGGGGTCCGCAGCGTCCCGGAACGGCAGGGCCACGCCGCCCGCTAGGACGACGGCGGGCCCGCGGTAGGCCGAGGCCGAGGGGCGCTCACCGGCCCACTCCCCTGCGGGGAGGCGGACGACTCCGCTGACCTCACCGGAGGTGTCGAAGCGGTGGAAGACCTGGTCCCAGTCCTCCCTCTCCTGGTCCACCCAGGCCTCCTCCGAGGCGGAGACGACCGCACCACCGGTGTCCGCGTGCACCACCGACCGCGAAGGGCCCTCCTCTTCCCCTGCCACCGCCATGACGTCGGAGCCGTCGGCGGCGTCCAGGACCACGGTTCCCTGGTCGCTGAGACCCGCCACGGTGATCACCGGGCCAGCGCCCTCGTTCAGGGCCGGGCCGCCATCGTCCAGGTACAGGGCCCGCACAGGACCGTCCCAGGCACGGTGCCAGTTCTGGGCACCGGTGCGCGGATCCAGCGAGAGCAGACGGGCGGAGAACCGTTCGTCCCGCGTGTCCAGCAGTTCCTGCGCCTGCCACTCGTCGTCGAAGTCGTCCGGGTCGGCGCACTTGTAGCCGACCAGGATCTGGTCTACCCGGAGGAGGACGTTCCGTCCGCTGCCGTCGGTGTAGAGTTCGGCTCTCTCGGCCCCGCAGACCATCCCCTCCTCCATGTCGTCCTTACCGGTCGGCACGGAGAACCGCCACAGGCTCTCTTCTCCGTTGACCCCCCGCACTTCCAGGTGGAGGGAGCTGTTCCGTCCGCGAACCCAAGCCGTGTGTTCGGGAAGAACGCGGACGAAGCTGTCTCCGGGATCCTCCAAGGCCCGGTCGAACTCCTCGACCACCTCCCCGGTTGCGGTGTCCAGCACTATCACCCGACCGCTCCGGAGGGAGTCGGCGACCGCGTCCCGGCTCCGCGGTGAGGCGGGTTCGGAGTACAGCACCACGTGCGCGCGGTCGGCGCCTGCCTGGACAGCCGTGGAGACGGAACCGGACGGACGCCGGTAACTCCACAGTTCCTCCCCGGTCCGGCCGTCCAGCCCGACCAGGCCGTCCGTGATCGCGATGACCGGGCCTTGGGGACCGCGTTCGACCCTGAGTACCGTCGTCTCCCCGGGTGCCTGCCACTCCCACCCCGGCTGGGAGACGGAGCCGGGGTAGGGCGCGGACTCGGCCGGGACCCGGACCAGAAAAGCGTGTTCTGTGGGTACGTACTCGGACAGGGCTCGAACGGCCGGATCGGCGAGCAGGGCCAGGGCCGTGCCGACCGCGAACGGGACTGTCCACCACTTCCAGGGGCTGGTACGCGGCCAACGGCGGGAGGCCAGCAGCAGGACGATGCCCACCAGGAGCGGAACCGAGAGCCCCCAGTGGCCGACCTCATCGGGGCTGACGCCGTACGGCTCGTCGAACACCCGGGCCGTGAACGTGAACGAAGCGCGGGGCAGCTCGATCCACATCACGAACAGCAGGATCGCCAGCACGGTCCCGAGAAAAACGAAGAAGGTCGAGTTGACCCGCCCGTCCGGGTCGGGATTCAGCCGGTCCCAGTCCCTGACGAACATAGTGGCGGCCACGATCACCGCCATCACGAGGAGCAACTGCCAGACCCCGCGGCTCGGGGCGAGGGCCAGCAACCCGATCCCGAAGTCGTCCCCTTCCAAGCGCCGCAGGACGAAGACGACCGACAGGACAGTCCCCAACACCAGCCCGGTCCCGAGCCAGGCCACTGCCTCCCAGAGATGGGGAAACGTCGTCTTCGATGTAGGTGCGGTGCTTTCGGCGATCGGTGTCGCGGGAGTCGGTGTCATGCTCAGGGGTTCTTCTCGTTCGGGGTTCGGGGAGGGAGACGGCCAGTCTCAGGGCACCAGGCCGTGGATCTCGGCGATGTCAGCGGGGTTGTAGGAGACCACGGCCCCGGGGACCGCGGTCAGGCGGTGTTCCCGGCGGAAGCCGGACTCCAGGAGCGATCCGACCTCCAGCCACTCCCCACCGAAATCACCGGCGGCCAGTGGGGCGGCGTACACCGACATCAAGCGGGTGTCCTCGTCCATGTAGGGGATCAGCAGCGTGTCCTCAAGAGCGACCGCCTGGTTCAGGTGGCTCTGATCCAGCTCGCTCTCGTCGATCGTCACCCGGGCGGTGACCTTCCCGTCCGGGTCGGTGGTGAGCACCTCGCGGGGGCTGCCACTCCCGTGGTAGTCGCCGCGCATGAGGAGGACCGCTCCCCCGGTGTCCGCGCGAAGGACGCGGTCCACGGCCGGGCCGAAGCGACCGCGGCGGTCCCGTGCCTCCTCGGGGTGGCCCTGGGGTTCCCCGGTCCGGGGGTCGAGCAGGAACAGCTCGTAGTCGGACCAGAGCTCGAGTGCGGGGACCTCGCCTTCGGTAGCGAGAGCACGGCGGCCCGACTTCAGGTCGATGCGGTGCTGGGAGTGGAGGACGGGATCGTCCCGCCGCCAGACCTCCTCCCCGGTGGAGAGGTCGAGGACGGCGACGGTGGCGACCAGAGAGTCCACCGAGCCACCATGGGCGAGAATCCCGTGATAGTCGCCGCGGATCGGCTGGGGTTCGAGGGTCTCCAGGGTCTTCTCCTCGAACTCCCCCGGGTCCACACAGGCGTAGGCCACCACTACCAGGCCGTCACCGGTGTCGGGATCGGTCGTCGGCCGCGCCCTTGGCTGGAACTCGCAGAACAGGTCCGCTTCCTGCGGGACGAAGCTCCATAGGGGGTCGGCGGGGCCGGTCAGCCCCGGTTCGCGCGACCGCGCCTCGATGCCCTCGGTGCCGTCATCGCTCAGGTAATCGTGGAGTGAGGCCGTCGGCGTATACGTCTGGAGACCCTCCAGTTGGGGCCTTTCGCTGGTGATCTCGCCGGTCGCCGGATCCAGGAGCACGCCCGTGGCGGCGCCGTTCCCGGTGCTGCGGGTCAGGAGCGCGGCACCCTCGAAAAGGCGCGTTTCGAGCTCTGTCGCGTGGAGCTCGCGGTAGGTCCACAGTTCCGAGCCGGTGGCCCCGTCCAGGGCGACGAATCCGTCATCGAGCAGCAGGATCGGCCCGCGCGGTCCCGCCGCGACCCTTGAGACGCTCGTCCCGGGCGGGGGCGCCCAGGTCCATCCTGTGGCACTGACACCGGCGGGGACCGGGGGCGGATCACCCGGGTCATCGGCGGCGACCGTGTGGACCACTTTCGGGTGGGTGACCGATCCGAGCGCTGTCGCGGCCACCACCACAGCCAGTGCCGCAGCGGTGAAGGAGGGCAGAGAGGCGAAAGACACGAAGGGGCGCCGGGGCGGGCGCTGAGCCGCGAGCGAGAGGAATCCGCCCAGGAACAGCGCCACGAGGCAGGCCCAGAGCAGGACCTCCGTCTCGGAGGACGCCACGCGGCCCGAGGTGGGACTCAGAGGGTAGCGGGGGAAGAGCCACACGACGAGAAAGACCAGGATCCCGCTGCTGACGGACAGCAGCACCGTGTGCGCCCGGGGAAAGGAGTGCGTTGCGCCCTGAGCTTCCGGGGCGACTGAGGTGGATGGGGTGTCCGGGGCGGATGAGACAGCTGGGGCATCCGTGGCGTCCCCCTGGTCCTGTTCGTCTTCCAGGACGGTCAGGGAGGTGTGCGGGAGGACCAGACCGGCCACCGCGACCAACGCCAGCAGGATCCAGTACGTGAGGGCTGACTCGGGAATATCGCCGACGAGTTCGGTTCCGAAGAGGCCCAGGTGCCGGGCCAGGCCGAACAGGCAGAGCACAAGGGCACCCGCGAAGAGGCCTGCCGCGGCCCAGGCGAGCGCATCACGCCAGAGCTGCCGGGGGTGTGGGGGCGCGGTGTCCGTCTGAACACCGCCCCGTGCCCCGCCTCCGCTCTCCGGATGCCCCGTACGCCCGGGGTCGCCCTCACTCTCCGTACCGCCCACCCAATCCGCTCCTCGATTCGCCTCCGACCCAGGTTCCCGCTTCGACCGCGTGCGGACGCTTTGCGTGCCTGATTGCCGACTGTCCGTTGTGCGATCGACAACCTAGCAGCGGTGGAGCAAGCGGTCAGGAGAGACCTGCGGGCTTGGAGAGGGGCCAAGGTTCAGCGGTTAGCGGGGGTCGCGTGACCTGTGTGGACCGTAGGGTTCGGGGGCAGCCCGAGTCCGGAGCGGAGTTCGGCGCACACGTGCTGGAGGCTCTCGTCCCTGCTCACCACGTCGACCTCCCCGCCCTTGGCCCACCGAGCGAGCTGGTCGGCCCACTCCGAGCGCGGCATGGACACGACGTCGGGAGCTTCGGTCCCCTCGCTGACGGCGTTCGGGACGCCGTCGGTGAGGACGGTGACCCGGCAGTCGGGGTGGAGCTCGGCGAGGTCGACGGTGAGCGGCTGCTCGGAGTGCAGGACCACGACGTGGATCTGGTCGGGTGTCTCGGTGGTGGACATGGGCGCCTTTCCGAAAGGGGGGAACGCCCTGGAACCTACTCTTCCGAGACCCCTCCGAAACGTTGTGCACAGGGCCGGAACCGGCCACCAGCACCGGTCGTCCTGTCCTGGCCACCGGTGTGGCGGGCCCGCTCATCCGTGGACTCAGTAACCGCTGAAGGCGTCGACCCTCACCTTCCGGGCCCCGAGCAGGCGCAGGGTGCGGCGGGTGGCGGTGACCATGGCCGGGGAGCCCGCCACGTAGGCGGTGCGCTCGGCGAGGTCGGGAACGTGTTCGCCGAGGGCAGTGGCCAGGTGCGGCCCGCCGTAGACAGCGTTCTCGGGGA
The DNA here is from genome assembly GCF_014201115.1 of Nocardiopsis metallicus. GTDB lineage: Bacteria > Actinomycetota > Actinomycetes > Streptosporangiales > Streptosporangiaceae > Nocardiopsis > Nocardiopsis metallicus. Next base: position 660,766 of record NZ_JACHDO010000001.1, on the reverse strand, counting down.
GGCCCTCCAGAAGATTCAAGGCGGCTGAGGCGGTCCGAGTACTCGGGGAGGCCCAGGAGGCCTGTGTACCCGGGGAGGCCGAGGCTGCCGAGGTGGTTGCGGCGGCTGAGGCGGTCTGCCCGGCCCGGGGATCCGGGCAGACGATGACCACCCGGGTTCCGGCCTTGCTGAAGACCTCGGTGTGGGTGAGGTCGGCGGGATCGTTGACGCAGTGCACGAGCACGGCGTCGCGGCCGGGCTGTTCGGCGGCCATCGAGGCGAAGGGGGTGACCCCGATGCCGCCCGCCACCATCAGGACGGGGGCGGCCGGGTCCGAGGGCAGGACGAAGTCGCCGCTGATCCCGGTGGCGTGCAGCTCCTGGCCGGGTTCGAGGGTGGTGACCGCCCGTTTGAAACTGCTCGGGTTCTCCGGCAGACGCATGGCCAGGGAGATCTCGTCGGGGTTGCCGGGCGGCGAGGCGATGCTGAACATCCTGCGGGTGCCCCGGGAGTCGGGGCGGGCGTGCGGCAGGGAGAGCTCGAGGTACTGGCCCGCCTCGAAGCGCAGCGGCCGGGAGGCGGACAGGACCAGCTCGACGGTGCCCGGAGCGGGTTCGTGTCGGCTGAGCAGGCGCAGGCGGACGCCGTGGCGCTGCCCGAACGCGAAGGCCAGCAGGTTGCCCGCGAGCAGGGCCAGCTCCGGCGAGGAGTAGACCGGACCGAAGGTGAAGACGACCCCGTCCAGGACACCCACGGTGGCGGCCACCGCGCCCCGCTGCCACCAGCGGGGCGGGGTGGTGAGCGGTTCGGTGAGCATGAACGCCGCCAGGAACAGCAGCGGCGAGGAAGCCAGTACCGTCCACGCCGCCTCGACCACGGGTATGCCGGAGGCCGCCGTCGTGTACAGGTTGATGCCACCGCTGACCAGCAGGAACACCCCGACGAAGGGGAACACCCCCAGGCGGCGCACCACCAGGTAAGCGGCGACCGCCACCAGCGGAAGCAGGCTCGCCGACCCCACCCACCAGGACGGGGAGGCGATCCCGGCGACGCCGACCACCACGAGCGCGAACGCCGCCGGGTTGAAGACGTGCCTGCCGCGCCAGGTCAGCACGTACTTGGACAGGGTGGCCAGTGCAGCGGCAACCGCGAGCGCCAACAGCCCGGTCAGGCTGCTCTCCGGCCACAGGATGAGGAACAGGATCAAGCCGGTGACGAGTGACGACTCCAGGTGCGGGCGCACACCGAGCGCCTTGGGCACCAGCCATCCGGTGAGCAGGGCCGCACCCACGGACACCGCGAGTGAGAGGGCCACATCAAGCAGGTCGAAGGCGAGGACGCCGAGTGCGGACTGGACCAGTGCGGCCAGGGCTATCGCGCCGAGGGTCACCGACACCAGCCGGTACATCGTCACCTGCCCGGTGAACGGGGCCAGCAGGCGTCTCATCGGAAGATCTCCCAGGTAGGTGTGGGGTGTTCGGGGGTATCGGGCTCCGTGACTGGGGGCCCGGGGGCGTGCTGGAGGGTGCCGTCGGTGAACACGCGGACGTACCCGAACCGGACACCGGTGCGAGCCGCGAGTTCCTCGGGCTCCGTGTGGAACAGGGCCGTTGCCACCCCGTCGGCGACGGCGGCGGTACCGGCGAGCACCCAGGTCGCGGTGGTCCGTTCGACCGGTTCCCCGGTGCGGGCGTCCAGGACGTGGTGCAGGCCCTCACCCCACCGGCGGCGGTTGGTGGCCGAGGCGGCGAGCGCCCGGTCCCGGACCTCGACGATCCCGATCGCCTGAGCGGGGTCCCACGGGTGCTCCAGGGCGACCCGGAGCGGGGCACCGTGGACGCGCAGGTCACCACTGGCGTCGACCACCGCGCCGGTGACCCCGCGCTCGGCCAGCAGGGCGGTGACCTCGTCCACCAGCCAGCCCTTACCGGCAGCCCCGAAGTCCAGCACGACATCGGCCGCTTCGGCGGGTTCAGCCACTGCAGCGGGTTCGGCCGCTTCAATAGCCAGCGTCGTGCCCTCGCGCCGGAGCCGTTCCAGGGCTGGTGCCGGGAGGGGTTCCCCCTGCTGGCGCAGAGTGTGGTCGGCATCATCGCCGAGCCGGGCCAGGGAGGCACCGACCAGCGGGCTCACCGCGCCGCCGGTGGCGTGGAAGAGGGTTTCGTAGAGGTCGAGCAGCCCGACGACGCTGTCGGGAAAGGTCACCGGCCCACCGGTCTCGGCCAACCGGGTGACCAGGGAGTCCGGGCGAAAGCGCGAGTAGGCGCGGTCGAAGTCGGCGACCAGTGCTGCCACCGCGGCGGTGAGTTCGGGTGCGGGCGGTTCAGGGGTGTCGATCCGCCAGTGGGTTCCGATGGCGGTCAGATCCCAACCGTGGGGGCGGGCGGCCAGCGGCTGCACGGGACCGGGCCGGCGGGTGGAGCCGGTTCGCTGTTCGGAGCTTGGCATCGTCCCGGATCTGGTTGAGCGCCTCCATGAAGCCATCACCGGTGAGGGAGGACCCGGAGACCTTGCCCACCTCGATCTCGTCCAAGGGCACACCGACCACGATTTCGGGAATCTTCTCGGCGAACTGCTCCTGGAAGCGCTTGGAGCTGGCGCTCTCCGCGGTGCCGACCACCTCGACCCCGGCGACGGCGTTGTCCTCCAGGGTGACGGTCACGTTGATCTCGTTGGGTGCGCCGTGCGCGATGTAGGGCCCGGTCGCGGTGTACTCGCCGTCTTCGTAATCGCCGTAGAGGACCGGTTCGGGTTCTTCGGAGGGCTCAGTCGAAGGGAAGCGCGTGGGCTCGGGCTCGGGTTCGGCGGCCTCAGCGGGGGCGTCGGCGTTCTGGAGGTGGGCGACGCCCAGGACCAGGCCGACCCCGGCGGCGGCGAGCCCGGCCCGGACGAGGCCGTCACGGACCTGTCTGCCAGAGGTGTTCCGCACGGGAGTCCTTTCGGGGAGGAAGGGGAGAACGGGGCGCTGACCGTGGGGACAGAGTCGGCACTGGAGAGAAAGTGGGGTTGGGTTACGGAAAACCCACCCACCACGATCGATACAAGGGTAGGCTAACCTAAACACCCCAGTGGGCACCCCGGGCCCCTGAATGGTTCCGAGCGGTACCCGCGCAACCAGCGCGGCGGACACGGCACATGCCGCAGACACGGAATTTGCGGCAGGTGAACCTCAGCAGGACCACCCGGGCGACGGCACGCGGGGGCGACGACTCTTCCCCAGCCGTCGCCCCTGAGCCGTCCCCTCCCAAGTCCGGTCGGAGCTCTCCTCCCGTTGGGTCAGCCGTTCGGCACCGGGAAGTCGGCCCCGTGTCATGCTTCGTCCCCGCCGTCCTGACCCCGTTTCCCGTCCTCGCACCATGCGGACCAGCGGCACCGGTACGGAACAGGAGACGGCACCCTCCGCAATGGTTCCGGGGCCGGCAGCGGCCACGGCACGGCCCCGCTCCCCTGCCCGAGCAGAAGCGAGCCTTATGGACAACTCACCCTCCGCCCACCAGGCTGGCCCCATGCGACTGCTCCAGCGGCTCCAACGAATCGACAAGCGCGTCTACGACCGGGTGACCCGGGTCGGCACACCCGTCCTGGACGGGTACACGCCCAAGTTCGTGCAGAGCACCGACAACATGGCGCCGTGGGTCCTGGTCTCGGCCACGCTCGCGGTCACCGGCGGGCCCCGCCTGCGCCGCACCGCGCTACGGGCGATCGCCGCCGCGGGGATCGCCAACGTCGCCGCCACCGGGATCAAGTACCTGGCACGGCGCCCCCGACCGGACAGTTCGGCGGTGCCCGAGGCCCGCTTCCCCTACCGGTCCTACCTCAGCTCCTCCTTCCCCTCCGGGCACACCGCCGCCGCGACCGGCTACGCGGGCGGGATCGCGGCCGACGCCCCGCTACCGCTCTCCGTCCTGGTGTCCGCGATGGCGGGCGCGGTGGGCTTCTCCCGAGTGCACAGCGGCGTCCACTACCCGGGCGACGTGCTCGGCGGGCTGGCCGTGGGCGCCGGGGCGGCCCTGCTGGCCCGCGCGCTCATCCCGCCCCGGCCCGAACTCGTCTTCGGCGCGAACACCATCCCCGCCGGGGAGGCAGCCGTGGACCCCGAGGGCGCGGGGGTGACCGTGGTGGTCAACCCGCGCGGCGGTGACACCGGGGTGCCCACCCTGACCACCGCCGACACCACCACCCGGGTGGCCCGCCAGCTGCCCCGGGCACGAATCGTGCCGCTGTCCGCCGACGACGACCTGCCCGAGGTGATGGACAAGGCGGCGCGCGACTGCGAGGTCCTCGCGGTGGCGGGCGGTGACGGCACCGTCAACGCCGGGGCCGCGGCGGCGCTCGCACACGACCGGCCGCTGCTGGTACTGCCGGACGGCACCCTGAACAACTTCGCCCGCACCCTGGGGCTGACCTCGGTGGAGATCGCGCTGCGCGCCTTCGCCGACCGCCGACTGGCCCGGGTGGACGTGGGCGAGGTGGACGGGAACATCTTCCTGAACACGGCGTCGTTCGGCTCGTACCCGCGCATGGTGGAGCGGCGCGACCGGTGGGCCGGCCGGATCGGCAAGTGGCCCGCGTTCGCGCTGGCGCTCTGGCGGGACCTGCGCGAGGTCAGGCCCACCCCGGCGCTGGTGGACGGCCGCCCGGCCAAGGTGTGGTGGGCGTTCGTGGGCAACTGCCGGTACCGGACACACGCGCGGGTTCCCGGACTGCGGGAGGTCCTGGACGACGGACAACTGGACGTACGGGTGCTGTGCGCGCGGTCGCCGTTCCCCCGGTTGCGGGCCCTGGCGGACGTACTGTTCGGCCGAGCGGTGTCCGGTGGCGGCTACACCGAGCGGCTGACCGAGTCGCTGACCCTGGCCATCGCGGAGGAGCCCCGACTGCTCGCGGTGGACGGCGAGGTCATGGAGGGGTCGCCGACGGTGGCCTTCCGCAAACGCCCGGCGGCGCTGAAGGTGTTCGTCCCTCTCGACAAGGGCTGAGACCGCGCGTTGGGCCGCGACCCGCCGCAGGAGGCTCCCCTCACCAGGTCCGACTCCCTGGTTCCGGTTCAGCGGCCCAGTCGGTGCAGGATCGTGCCCAGATCGCGCCAGGCCTGTTCGGTGTCCGGGCCTCGCCGGTGCGGGGCGGCGAACCAGTCGACGAACTCCACCACGTCCTGCAGGTCCCAGCGCAGCCGGTACAGGGCCAGGAGCGCGGGATCGGGCACGTGTCCGGTGGCCTCGGCGTAGCGGGCGAGTTCGTCGGGGTCGTCGGTGACCAACCACAGGTCTCGCTCGGGAACGGCCAGTCCCACGGTGTCCCAGTCCACGAGCAGCGGCCCGGCCTCGCGCCACAGCAGGTTGCCGGGGTGCGGTTCGCCGTGGGTGGTGACGGCGCGCGAGGTGTCGGCCTCGGCGGCGCGGCGGCCGAACTCCGCCAGGCGCCCCAGCAGTACGGTGCGCTGCCCGGCGAGCAGCTCGGCGGTGAGCGCCGCGAAGGGGCCCTGGTCGCCGACCTTCTCCGGGTCGGCGGTCAGCTCCGCCAGGCGCTCGGCCCCGGCCAGCTCCGGCGGGGTGGCCCTGATGGTGCGGGGCGGGGTGCGCCCGTGCAACCGGGCGAGGGCGTCCAGGACCTGGGCACGCCGCTCAGAACTGAGGGTCTGCCCGAAAGCACCCGGGGTGCCGTTCGTGTAGGGGAAGACGCTCAGCGCGTAGCGTTCGCCGATCCGTTGGACGGTCTCGCCCCCGGCCGAGCGCAACGGGGCCACCACGAACCCGAGCCCGCCCTCGTCGTGCAGGTGCGCGGTGGTGTCCATCGCGGCGCCCAGACGGTGCAGGACGGTGTCCGGGTCCGCGCCGAGGAAGGCCTTGTGTTCCAGGTCGGCCAGGGTGAGGAACCAGCGGCGCCCGGAGGTGTCCGTGGCACTCCAGTGGTGGTCGCCGAAGCCCAGGGGAACGTGGGAGAGGACAGCGGCGTGCACACCCCAGTCCGTCAGCGCGCTCTGGATCTGCTGTTCATCGAGGTCAACCGGCCTGTCCCGCATGCCAGCGACGCTAGCAGCCGCCCTGTCACCACGGCACGGTGTTTTCACGGCCCCGGTTGATACGGACCGGTGTCACCCGGCAGACGGGGTTCATCACCGGATGCGCCCGCGCATGCTGGGCCGCCTACTGATCTGCCCTCTCACCCTCAACCCCGAGGATCCCCCTGCCACCAGTTGTGGCCGAACCAACGTGGACAAACCACTTGCTGTTCCGAACCCTGCGGGGAAAGGATCTCGCCATGCCGACTCTCACCGCCCCGGACGGGACCGAACTCGCCTACCGCCTCGAAGGCCGGGGCGAACCCCTGCTCTGTCTGCCCGGCGGCCCCATGCGCGCCTCCGTCTACCTTGGTGACCTCGGCGGGCTGTCGAACCGGCGCCGACTGGTCCTGCTCGACCTGCGCGGTACCGGTGACTCCGCCGAACCCGCGGACCCGGCCAGCTACCGCTGCGACCGGCAGGTCGGCGATATCGAGGCCCTGCGCGTACACCTGGGTCTGGACCGGGTGGACCTGCTCGCCCACTCCGCCGCCGGCGACCTGGGGCTGCTGTACGCGCTCGCGCACCCGGACCGCGTCCGAACCCTCACCCTGGTGACCGCCCGATCCCGCCCCCTCGGGGTGGAGTTCACCCGCGAGCACCGCGACGAGCGGGCCGCCCTGCGGGTGGGGGAGCCCTGGCATGCGGAGGCGTTCCAGGCGTACCAGAACCTGATGGACGGGTCGGACTCGGACGCGGACTGGGAGGCGATGACGCCGTTCTTCTACGGACGCTGGGACGAGGCCGCCCGCGAGCACGCGGCCGGCGACGCGGCCCAGACCAACAAGGAAGCGGCCAGGCTCTTCTCGCCCTGGGACGCCTTCGATCCGGACGGGGCCCGCGCGATCGCCGAGTCGTGGGATGTCCGTGTACTGGTGGTGGCGGGCGAACTGGACAGCGCTCCGATTCCCAGGGTGGGTGCGCAGATCGCGGAGTTGTTCGCCGACGGCGAGTTGGCGGTGCAGCCGGGCGGCGGCCACTTCCCCTGGCTGGACGACCCGGATTTCTTCGTCCGGACGGTCGCGGACTTCCTCGACCGCTGACCGCCGGGGTTCGCGGGACCTCATGACCGGTGAGCGCCTCTCACCAGCGCTCCTGCCCCAGGTGCTCCCCTCTCCTGGTGCTTGCCTCACCGCGGGCACTCTGTCTTGACCAAACCCGACCAGCCTCTCGCCCCTCCCCCGGGTCGGGCCGGTTACTCGGTTTCGGCGGCTCTGAGGAAGCGCGCGAAGGCCTCCTCATCACCCGTGATACTGAGGCCTTCGCTGCCGGTCCGCCGCCACAGGGCGAGCAGCAAGTCGGAGGCGGTTCCCCCGACCGCGGTACCGGCCCGTGTCTGGCTGCGGCTGACCCGCCAGTGCTGACCGGTGTGGTCCACCGACCAGACCTGTCCGGTGTCGGTCGCGCTCAACAGCACCGTCCCGACCGGTCCGACCGGCTCCCGGGGCAGGCCCAGCATCTCGGCCAGGCCCAGGAAGAAGGAGAGGAACTCGTCCACCCCGTCGGCGGCCACGTCGGCGGGTAACGGCGCACGGCTGCCGATCGCGTTGAGCACGTCCCAGGCGTGCACGGCGGTCTCGTGGGCCATCCGTCTCTGGATGAACGCCACGTCCTTCTGCGGGGCCCACGTCCAGCGGGGCTCCTCGGGATCGAGCTCGGTGAGCACGGTGAGCGTTTCGGCCAGCCCCTCCCGGTACCAGGGCAGGAGGTCCTCGTCCTTGGGCCGCTCTGGCGACACGTAGCCGTCGTCGGGGTCCTTGATCTCTCCGGAGGCGATCGATCTCCAGAAGTGATGGACCTCGCCGACATGCCAGACGAGGTCGGCGACGTTCCACTCGGGGCAGGTGGGCACGTGTGCGTGGGGTCTGTCCTCGGCCGCGTCGGCGAGGAGAGTCCCGCTCTCGCGGAGAACCGTGAGGTATCGGGGGGTGTCCATGTCCGGGACGTTAGCACCCCGGAGTGATCCAAGTCCGGTTTTCCACAGGCCGGTCCTGGTCAGGGCGCCAGCCCGTGGGCGGTCTCCGGGACTGAGCCCCGCAGACGGGGGAAGGCGGAGCCGTGGTTCCCTGTGGCTGCGATCATCCGATCCCTGAGGCCTCCCGAAACCGCAGGGAACAGGTGCATACCTTCCCTGGTGGACCAGTGAAATCGAGTGGAGCGCCCTTCTCGCACGGGACCTCGGGCTAGGCTGCTGCCGCACCGGGCACAGGCGACCACAGGGAGCGAGGAAACCGCCATGGGAGAGGCCGTACCGATCGGGCCACGGGCCGGGGCGTTGAGCGAGATCGTCGACGGGGTGTACGCGTGGGTGCAGCCGGACGGCACCTGGTGGGTGAACAACGCGGGCGCCGTGGCCGGTGAGGACGGTGTGCTGGTGGTGGACACCTGCGCGACCGAGACCCGGACCCGACGCTTTCTGGACGCGCTCGGCACGGCCACGGCAGGCGCGCCGATCCGCTGGGCGGTCAACACCCACCAGCACGGCGACCACACCTACGGCAACAGCCTACTCCCCGACACCACCGTGCTCATCGGCCAGACCGCCATGCGCGAGGCGCTCAGCGCGGACCCCCTGTTCGAGAACCCGCCTGCGGTCTGGGACCCCGTCCCCGACTGGGGCGCGGTCACCCGCAGGCTCCCGTCCCTCACCATGGACCGCGAGCTCACCCTCCACCTGGGCGGGCGCCGGGTGGACCTGCACCATCCGGGGTACACCGCGCACACGCCCGGCGACGTGGTGGCCTGGCTGCCCGGGGAGCGGGTCCTGTTCACCGGTGACCTGCTCTTCCACGGGCTGACCCCGCTGGTGCTCATGGGCTCGCTCGACGGCGCGCTGCGCTCCCTGGAGTGGGTGCGCTCCTTCGCCCCGGACCACGTGGTGCCCGGCCACGGCCCGGTCCTGACCGGCACCGAACTGGACGGGGTCCTGGCCGCCCACGAGCGTTACTACCGGTTCGTGCTCCAGATCGCCGGGAACGCCGTCCGCGAGGGCCGCACCCCTCTGGAGTGCGCGCGCACCACCGGCCTCGGAGAGTTCGCGGGCTGGGCGGACGCCGAACGGATCGTCATGAACCTCCACCGCGCCATGGCGGACCTGTCCGGGGAGCCCCTGGACCTGGCCCGGTCCCTGACGGACACGGTCGAGTGGAACGGCGGCCCGATGCCCACCACGCTGTGAAGGCCGACACGGTGAACGGCGTGGGAACAGGAGCCTGATCTCGGGAGGCGGTTGCGGGATCGGTACCGGAGCGGAGCACGGGGCTGGCTTCGGGATGCGGCCCTGAGCCGCGCAGACGCTGGATTGTCGGTACCGGCCCGTAGGTTGGGAACCAGTCGACAAGGCCTCCATCCGGACTGTGGGTCCTCCCCTGCCGTCCGCCCTCCCCCTGCCCCTCTCCCCCTCGGTGCCCGCCGCTCCTTCGGCGTGCCCGAAACCCAGCCGAAGGGAAGTCCATGACCTCCAGCAGCCTCAGCACCCGCACCTACCTGGAGCTTTCGGAAGAAGGCGGCGGCGCGCACAAGTTCTACGAGGTCATCGTGGACGGCACCGACGTCACCATCCGCTACGGGCGGATCGGCGAGTCCGGCCAGTCGCGCACCGCGGGCCACGCCACGGTCGCCAAGGCCGAGGCCACGGCGGCGAAGAAGATCGCCGAGAAGCGGCGCAAGGGGTACGAGCCCGCGGTGGCCGGGGTCCGCAAGCGACGCGCCGTGACCAGGCGGAGCATCGTCAGCCAGCGGTCGACCGCGCGTCAGGCCCCGGTGCTGTGGCGGTTCCGCTCGGGCAGTCCCGCCTTCGGCATCTTCGTCGACGACGAGCGCTGCTGGGTCGGCAACGAGCGGGGAGACGTGTACACCCTGTCCCACCAGGGCGAGGTCACCGCCCGCTACGGCCTGCCGGACGGCGTCAAGTGCATCGTGGCCGACGACTTCTGGATCTACGCGGGCTGTGACGACGGCAAGGTCTACGACCTGGGCGCGAAGATCCCGCACGTGGCGTACGAGATCGCCGAGGACGTGGACATCTACTGGCTGGATATCCACGACGGCGTGCTGGGAGTCTCCGACGTCGCGGGCCGGATCACCGTGATCGACCACGAGGACGAGTTCCAGTGGGCGCGGCGCAGCACGGGCAACTCCGCGTGGATGGTCCGCCACGACGAGGCCGGTGTCTACCACGGCCACTCCCGGGGCGTGACCATGTACGACGCGCGCACCGGAGACGAGCGCTGGTCAGTGCCGACCAGCGGCGCGGTGCTGTTCGGCTGGCAGGAGGGCGGTGAGGTCTTCGCCGCCACCGCCCGCAACTCCGTGGACCGCATCGGCAAGAACGGGGAACACCGGTCGACCTACCGCTGCGACGGCGCTGTCTTCTCCTGCGCGGCCTCCCCGGACGGCCGCTACGTCTTCGCGGGTGACAATCACTCCTCGGTCTACTGCTTCGCCCGGGACGGCCGCCGCCTGTGGAAGCTGGCGACGGGGTGCGGCTCGGCCTACTCGATGCAGTTCCACCAGGACCGGCTCTACATCGTCACCACCGACGGCTCCCTGGCCTGCATCGACGCGTCTGAGTCCGCCATCATGGCCGCCGAGCGGGGCAGCGTCCCGGAGCCGGTCTGCGTCAAGGCTCCGGCCTGGGACGCGGTCACCCCCGCCACCGAACTGGAAACCGTCCGCGCGGCCGAGATCTCCGACGCCGACGGGATCGTCGTGGAGTGCGTGAACGAGGGCGGCCGACTGCGCGTGCGCGTGGTCTCCGACGGCTACGACCCCTCGCTGAGGGTGCAGTTCCCCAAAGACATCCGGCACCCGGGCGCCCGCTACGTCGTGGGCGAGGTCCTCACCTCCACCAGCGGCGGTTTCTACCGCGTTCGAGGCGACATCCGCCGCCTGCGCTGACCCCGAGACACGATCGGGGCCCGTGCGGGCACGGGTTCCCTACGAGTCACCGGTTCAGGCCGGGCGGGTCAGGCGGCTACGGAGATCCCCGGTTCGGGGCCGCCAACCGGCTCGCTCTCCTTCTCGAAGCGGGAGGGGGAGGGGAAGCGGCGCTCCAGGAAGTCACGGACCATGCGGCTCACCGCCTCCTGGCGTTCGGGCGGGGTGTCGAAGTCGTTGAGGCAGAGGAAGTCGTACTCCCCCTCCGCCGGATCCCCCGCGGCCAGTGCGGCGAGCCGGTCAGCCGCGGTGTTGGTGCCGATGTCCACGTATCTGGTCCGGTACTCACCGCGCACCCCGTAGCCGCTGAGCAGGGCGTAGTACTGGTGCAGCGTGGTGGCCATGGCGATGTCGTCCGGGTGCCGGAACCGGGAGGCGGCGGTGCGTTCCACGTCCTCGCGGTACCGCTCCTCCAGTTCCCGGTGCACTGCGCGGATCTGCGGGAAGGGAGCGTGCCGGATCTTGTGGGTGATGGTCGCGCCGAAGGACTCCAGGAAGAGTTCGCGGGCGTTCTTCCCGGCCCAGTTGGGCGCCACCTCCTCCGGGATGGGCGGACCCACACCGATCTGGGGGGATGGTGCTCGGAGACCACACTGTCCTGACCCGCGATTCACTCGCCCGGATGACACGATCACGCACGAGAAACTGAACAAAGACCCACCTGCGACCGAATCGCGACCGGACAGGCCGCTTGGTGACCTGATGCGTTCACAACCTCCGCTCAGGGTGACGGATCAGTCCGGGGCGGTGACCCGGATCTTGGACTGGCCGTGCGGCCGCTCCTCCCAGTCCTCCATGAAGCGTGCCCGCAGCCCGTGCTCGGCGGCGAGGTCGACCAGGGTCTCGGTGCGGTAGTAGAAGTCCTCCCGCAGCACGTGGTGTTCGGCCCCCTCCGTGCGGTCGAAGGTGAAGTCGAAGAACCCGCCCGGGGCGAGCACCCTGCCCACGTGGGCCAGGCACTCGTCGATCACGTCCAGGGGTGAGTGCGAGAAGACGCTGTGCGCGTGGACGACGTCGAAGGCGCCTTCGGGGAGGAAGTCGAAGGTCAGGTCCTGGGTGAGGGTCAGGTACGGCAGTTTGTGCTGGAGGCCGCGTTCGGCGAGGACCTTCTTGCCCGCGACCAGGATGTCCGGGGAGATGTCGATGCCGTAGTAGCCGCCGGTGTCCAGGTAGTCGATGAAGCGCCAGCCCGCCCGGAGGTTGCCGCAACCGATGTCGAGCATCCGGTGGCTGGGCTTGAGTCCGTGTTCGACGAGGTAGTCGAACTGCATCGCGCCGAGGGCGAGCCAGCGCTCCTCGTTGTGGCTGCCGACCGCCGCCTTGGGGTCGCGGGCGGCGTCGGAGGCCATCACCGCGCGGTAGTAGGAGACGTGGTCGCGGTGGGTGAGGCGGAGTCGCAGGTCGCGCACGGAGCGGAGCACGTAGGGGCCGATCCGCCCGGGGTGGCGCAACGCGTAGCGGATCCGGTGGCTGAGTGAGGAGCGATCCGCGTTGAGAGAATCGGTGGGCTGCTTCGGCATCGGTTTCCCGTGCTCTTCCGTCGGTAGGCCGTCACGCTGGGGTGGCATTCCATCACGGGTGGGCTCCCCTACAAAAGGGGGCAAGCCCACTGACGGCGGCTGACTTCGGCCAACGCGTAGCCGGCGCTTTTCGAGGACCGCCGGGGCTCCACCGACCACCGCGGAGCGGTCCCACCGCGGCTTCGGAGGCAAAGCGCTGGTCGCACCACCCCCTGCCCGGGTGAAATCACCGCAAATATGCGCCAAGCATCCCTTTTTTCGACTGTACGCCCTTCTTCGGGTGTTTCGCTGTTGCACAGACAGGTCGTCCGGACGAACACAGGGATGGGGGCACGATGGCGGAGGAGAGCGCGCAGCCGCGCCATGCCAGACCGCGGGGGCCGCGGAGCAACTGGTTCCCGTTGGGGGTCACCCCGGTAGTGGTCGCGGTACTGACCGGGGGGTGGGCGCTGGTGAACTCGGCTCTGCCCGAGACCGAGGAGATGGCCGAGGGCCAGAGCATGGTGCTCGGGTCCGGCGAAACGCACGAGGCCTCGGTGACCTTCGACGACGGCTGGGAGCTCGATACGGGCTCCAGTTCCCAGGGCCAGCAGTACCTCTTCACCAAGGGGCCGGTGAACCTCATCGTGAGCGTGGTGCAGCCGGTGGAGAGCGCCACCGCCACCGAACTGTGGGAGGGCATGCGCGACATCGTCCGGGTCAGTGACGCCTCGGCGGCTCTGGGCGAACCGCAACCCATCACCTCGGAGAGCGGCGCGGAGGGGCTCACCGGCGACATGCACATCCGGCAGCACACCGGTTCGGCGACCGTCTTCCCCGCCCCGCGCGAGGACTTCGCGGTGGAGGCACAGGTCTTCGGCGCCGAGGCCAGCCAGACCGAACTCGCCGACGCGGAGAAACTGCTCCAGTCGCTCCGGTTCGACCGGTCCTCCGGAGGCACCTCATGAGCCAGGCACACCCCGAACCCCGTGTTCCGTCCACCACTGGCGGCCAGGTGCCCACCCCACGGGAGTCCGGGCAGGGCCACGAGGGCACCGAACGCCTGCCCGGGCAGAGAACGGCCCCGGGACCGCCGCGCACGCAACGTCTGCCGAGCCTGGTCGCCATGGTGCTCTTCGCAGTGCTCTGTCTGGGCGGTTTCGGCTACACCCTGCTGAATTTCACCGGAGCGATCCGGGTCTTCACCGTCGAAGCCGTGGTCTCGATGGTCCTGCTGGCGGGGGTGGGGGTACTCGGGTTCTGGATCCTGCGCCGCATCCGCCCGGTCCGGGCCCCGAGCCTGACGTTCTCGTTGCTGGCCCTGGTCTGGGGCATGACCGGAGCGATCGGGCTGGCCCTGGTCGCCAACCACCAGCTGATGTCCGCGTGGTCCCGGGCTGGCGGCCTGGAGTTCGGCTCCACCTGGGGTGCGGCGCTGACCGCGCCGGTCAACGAGGAGCTGTTCAAGGTCATCGGGGTCGTGCTGATCGCGGTCATCGCCCCGCGCGCGGTGCGCGGACCGGTCGACGGCTTCATCATGGGTGCCCTGGTGGGCCTGGGGTTCCAGTTGGTGGAGGATCTCACCTACGCGCTCAACACGATCACCATGCAGGGGGCCACCGACGGGGTGGCCTCGGTGGTCCAGACGCTCTTCCTGCGGGTAGGCCTCACCGGGCTGGGCTCGCACTGGGCGATGTCGGCCGTGGCGGGTACCGCGATCGGGCTGCTGGCCGCCGCGGCCTGGCGGCCCGGAGCCCGCCGGGGGGCGGGTGCGCTGCTCCTGCTGCTGTTGGCGATGGGCGTGCACTGGTTCTTCGACTCACCGCTGATGGGGAACCTCCTCGGGGTCCTCGTCAAGACCCTGACCGTGTTCCTGGCCGCCGTGGTCGTGTACTTCGTGGCGCGGCACGCCTACCGCGGCCGGGTACGCCAGTCCTTGGCCGAGCAGGGCGAGGAGCTGGGCATCCGCCGTTCGTCGGCGGTGGCCCTGGCCAACCGCCACGGCCGCCGCAGCGAACTGGGCCGGGTGGCGCACCCGGAGCGGCCCGCGGTCCGTGCCCGGCAGGAACAGATGGTGGCGGCGGCCGAGGACCGTGCGTCGGAGTACCGCGGCTGAGAGAACGCTGGAGCCCTGGAGCCCTCGGAGCCCAACGGTCCGGGGGCTCCGCCGTGTCCGGAGCCCCCGCGTCCAGAGCCTTCGGGCACCGGAGAATCCCAGTGACCGTTCCGGGCCGCTGATGCACAATCGGGGCATGACCGATATCGTCATCCGCACCGCCGGCCCCGAGGACCTACACGCCGTCGCCGAACTCCGGTGGCTGTGGGAACAGGAGAACCGCGGCACCCCCGACCTGACGCTCGACGAGTTCGCACCCCGCTTCGTGGACTGGGCGAAACAGCACCAGGGCTCCCACCACTGCTTCGTCGCGGCCCTGGGCGGGTCGGTCGTCGGCATGGCCTGGCTGGCCGTCACCCCGCGCGTGCCGCAGCCGCGATCGTTCGAGCGGGCCTCGGCGGACGTGCAGTGCGTGTACATGCGCCCGGAGCTGCGCGGCGGCGGCCTGGGCGGTCAGCTGGTCGAGGCGGTGCTGGAACTGGCCCGAGAGCTCGGGGTGGAGCGGGTGACCGTCCACTCCAGCGACCGGGCGGTCTCCGCCTACACCCGCCACGGGTTCGCCGTGTCCCCGCTCCTCCTGCAGACCGGGCACGGCACCACTGCCGCTAACTGACCGGGCGCTTGCCGCGCGGCGAGCGGGCCGCACGGACCCCCGCTTCGTCCGCTGGCCGGTCCTCTCACCCACCGGAGGCCTGAAAGAGGTGTCAGCCCAGGCCAGAGGGGGTTCGAAGGAAGGATGGGCGGCGGAAGGGGCCCGACAGGGGGAGGTTCGGCCGTTCCCGCCCCGGGGTCGGAGGCGCCCTCGTACCCTGGACTCCGCGGCCCCCCAGGGAAGGACGGCAACGCGATGCCCGTGGACGGCACCCCGGACCCACACGAGGTCGAGGTCTCCTTCGGTACCCGTCTCAGACTGAACCGCACCAGGCGCGGCCTGACCAGGGAGGTGCTGGGCGGACTGGTGGGCCGCTCGGCCTCGTGGGTCAAGGCCGTGGAGACCGGCCGTCTGGGCACTCCGAAACTCCCGATCCTGCTGCGCCTGGTCGAGGCGCTGCGGATCCGCGACCTCGCCGAGCTCACCGGTGAGCAGTCCGTTCCGGTGGAGCTGTTCACCGGTCCGGGCCACACCCTGCTGCCGAGGGTGCGGGCGGCGGTCAACGCCCTGCCCGGGTCGGACGAGGGGCCCGCCCCGCCGACAGAAGAGTTGCGCGCCCGGCTGGCCGGGGCCTGGCGGGCCCGGCACTCGGCACCCAACCACCGGGAGGTGGTGGGACGGTTGCTGCCCGGGTTGTTCGAGGACGCGCAGCGGGCGGTGCGCCAGGCCGAGGACGGGGCCGCACGGGCCTCGGCGCAGTCGGTGCTGTCGGAGGTGTGCTCGCTCGCGCAGTTCTTCATCGCCTACCAACCCGCGCAGAGTCTGCTGTGGCGGGTGGCCGAGCGCGGCATGGTGGCCGCGCAGGAGGCCGAGGACCCGCACGCGCTGGGGGTGGCCGCCTGGCTGCTGGCCCAGGCGCACCGGGACGCGGGCGACTGGGAGGCCGCCGACACGGTCACCGAGGACGCCAGCCGCCATTTGATCCGGCACCTGCCGGACGGGAACCGGGACGTACTGGCCGTCTGGGGCTCGCTGCGCTTCGAGGCGGGGTACACGGCGGCGCGGCGCGGGGAGGCCGGAACGGCGTGGCGGCACTGGGACAGCGCGCGCCGGGCGGCCGAACGGCTGCCCCCCTCCTACTACCACCCGGTGACCTCGTTCTCCCGACCGGTGCTGGGCGCGCACGCGGTGACCGTGGCGGTGGAGCTGCGCGGCGGTCACGAGGCGGTGCGCCAGGCCGAACGGGCCCCGGCGGAGGCGATCCCGTCGCGGCCGCGCAGGGCCCGGCACCGGATCGAGCAGGCCCGCGCCCATCATCTGGCGGGGCAGCCGGGGGAGGCCATGCGGGTACTGGAGGCGGCGCACGAGGCCGCCCCGGAGACGACCCGGTACAACGGCTTCGCCCGGCGGATGGTATTGGAGGAACTGGAGTCACGCCAGGCACGGCGCCGGGAACGGGCGGGCGGGCTGGCCCTACGGATCGGTTTGCTGTCCTGACCGGACCGGGCATCTACCCCTGGGAGGCACCGGCGGGAACCCAAGGCGCGGGGATACATTCTGTACCCCTCGGATCTTGACAACTACCTAGAGTTACACAACGTCAGAGCCCCGGGCAGGGCAAGGGGGTGCCCGGGGCCCGTTCAACAGCTCAGGGGGCGCCGTGGGCGACGCCGCCACCATCGAGGCCAAGGACCGGTCGACCCTGGAGGCATGGGCGCGGGCCATGCGCGCGCCGGTCGTGCCGGTGGCCGAGAACTGGTGGTCGATCACCTACCAGGCGGAGGCCGGGCTACCCGACGGCAGCCGGGTGCGCTGCCGGTACCGGTACGTGATCCCGCGCCAGGCAGCGCTACGGCGCTGGAAGCGCACGTACGTGGTGGGGCTGGTGCACACCGAGGGGAGCGCGCTGTGCCACCACGTCCGGCAGGTGATCCCGGTGGGTGACACCGAGGCCGAGGAGCGGCACCGGGCCGAACTCATCGCCTCCGCGCTGGTCACCACCGAACGCCATGCCGAGTGCGGGGCGAGCATCAGCAACCTGGAGGTCTACGTGGTGGAACGGGCGACCCTGTGGAAACCGGGGGTGGCGCGGTACTAGGGAGCAGGTATTGGGTGTGCTCCGCTGAAGGCCGGGGGCGGAGCACGCGGGCAGTGCCACCGAAGCGAGGGCGGCAGTCTTGTACGGAACCTCGTCCGGGCACCGCGTCCAGGTCCTCGCACCCGGGAAAACCGGGTGCGCCGTCTCCGAACCCGACCGTAGGGTGGCGCCCGTGAGCGAACTGGAGCGGGCCCGGACGGTGATCCTCGTCGAGGGTGCGAGCGACCGTGCCGCGCTGGAGGCCCTCGCCGCCCGGCTCGGCCTCGACCTGAGCGCGCGGCGCACGGTGGTCGTGTCCATGGGCGGGGCCACCAACATCCACCGCTTCGTGGAGCGCCTCGGCCCCAGGGGCCTCGGGCTCCGGCTCGGCGGTCTGTGCGACGCCGGCGAGGAGCACCACTTCCGTGCGGCCCTCGGACGCTCCGGGCTCGGCACCGAGTTGGAACCCCAGGGTTTCCACGTGTGCGTGGCCGATCTGGAGGACGAACTGATCCGCGCCCTGGGCGTCGCTGAGGTCGAGCGGGTCATCGCCGAACAGGACGAGCTGCGTTCGCTGCGCACGTTCCGGAACCAGCCCGCGCAGCGCGGCCGCCCCGCCGACCAGCAGCTGCGCCGTTTCCTGGGCACCACCAGCGGGCGCAAGATCCGGTACGGCCGGGTGCTCGTGGAGGCGCTGGAGCCGACCCTGGTCCCCGAACCCCTCGTCCGCGCCCTCGACCGCGGGTGAGCCCGCCGAGCCGCTGACCGCCACCACTGCCGCCACCGCCGCCGGGGCCACGGCCGCTGCCTCGACCAGATCGGCGATCTGTTGCCTTCGGCGTGTTCGTGAATACGTTGGGGGCATGGCAACGCTACGGCGACGTCTGCTCGGACTCCTCACCAAGTTCAACGTCAACGTGCACGATCTCGGGCCCGGGGCCGTGGTCCTCGAACGCCGCGGCGACTACCGCGTCTCGCGGAGCGGCAAGCGCTCCTGGGCCGTGACCAGGGGCGCTGCCGGTTCCGCGGGCACCTCGGCGGCCGTCCGCGAACCCGTGCCGCTCGGCCCCGGCGCGACACTGTCCGTGGCACGGGACCTGCCCCCGGCGTCGGAGCTCGCGCTGCACAAGAAGGCCCAGGAGTACCTGGGCGCGCGGCACATCGCCTCGATACTGCGTCACTACCGGGTGAACTGCGTCTTCGACGTGGGGGCCAACATCGGGCAGTACGGTCAGCAGCTACGCGCGCACGGCTACCGGGGCCGTATCGTCTCCTTCGAGCCGGTCGCCGCCGTGGCCGACAAGCTGCGGCGGGTCACCGAGGACGACCCGGACTGGTGGGTGCGCCCGTTCGCCCTGGGCCGGGAGGACCGCACGGACAGCATCAACGTCGTGCACGGCTCCATGAGTTCGATGCTGGGGCCGACCGAGTTCGGCAACACCCGGTACAAGCGGTTCCGCAGGACCCGGACCCAGGAGATCATCCTGCGCCGCCTCGACGGACTCCTCGACGAGGCCCTCGCCGGTATCGCCGACCCGCGCCCCTACCTGAAGCTCGACACC
The DNA here is from genome assembly GCF_014201115.1 of Nocardiopsis metallicus. GTDB lineage: Bacteria > Actinomycetota > Actinomycetes > Streptosporangiales > Streptosporangiaceae > Nocardiopsis > Nocardiopsis metallicus. Next base: position 641,942 of record NZ_JACHDO010000001.1, on the reverse strand, counting down.
CAGGGCTTCGACCTGGAGGCCTACGCCGGGGCGGGCGAGCGCATCCGGGAATTCGTCGGAATGCAGTCAGAGGTGGCGCTGATGCAGATCTACGAGGGCATGCCGCGTATGGACGAGGCGATCCGGACCTATGAGGCGGACGGTTTCGAGATCACCGGCATGTACCCGGTCACCCGGGAGGAGAGCACCGGGCGGGTGCTGGAGTTCGACTGCGTGATGGTGCGCGCCGATGCTTTGCCCGCCCAGGGCTGAGGAGACCGGCGGACCGACCGGCACAGCCGCGGACACCGGCCCCGCAGCAGGGCGGGCACGGGTCAGGGCAGCAGTCCCCGCAGCCCCGTGGGGCCGTACTGGTCACCGACGACCACCACGGCCGCCCCGGGAACGGCCAGAACGTCGATCAGCGGATAGGTACCCAGATCGGCCTCCTCGGCCTCTTCTCCCCCGCCTCCTCCGGCTCCGGGGAGCGGGACCGCGAGCACCCGGGCGGGTCGGCCCCGTTCGTGTCCGCTCCCGACCGGCAGGAGCACCATGCCGTCGAGCACCGCGGCCCTGCGCGGCACCGTGTCCGCGAAGGGCACCTCGTCGAGCACCGCGGCCGCGACGGTCTCCCCCTCGGGGGTGGACCGCTGGAGACGGGTAGTCTCCTCGTCCGTTTCCACCACGACCACCAGCCCGGAGGTGTCGGCTTGCAGCCGCACCGGCCCGAAGGGGCCGCCCTCCCAGGGGAGGAGGCCCTCGGGGAAGTCCAGGACCTCCTCCCCGGTGGCCGGGTCCAGGCCGACCGGTGCGAGCCCCGGTCCGGGTTCGAGTACGGCGACCGGGTCCCCGCTCCCGGCGAGCGCCTCGAACCACCTGACCCGGCCGCCGTCCCGCGCCGACCACTCCCGGCGCCAGAGTTCCCTCTCGGCCGCGGGGTCGACCGCCACCAGGGCGAAGTCGATCGGCCCGTCCTGCGCCCAGGCCAGCCCGCTGTAGCCGGCGAAGTCCCCGGCCCGCTCGGCGCAGGCCAGCACCCCGATCATCAGGTCGCCGAACGGGCGGCTCGGCGCCTGATGGCAGCCCGGGCCATCCCCCACCACCTGTGACCAGGCCACACTGGCCTCCGCACGCCATTGTTCGGTGTCGGCCCGCACCTGCGCCAAGCCGGGGTGGTCGCCCTCGACCACCGCACCGGTGCGCGCGTCCAGGGCGACCACCCTGGGCCCTTCGGGGGTGATGTCGTCGGGATGCTCGACGTAGACCAGCTCTCCGTCGGCCCAAACCCGCTCACCGTTGTTCCACTGTCGGGCGTATCCAGGACCGACCCCGGGGTGCGGCAGGCGGTAGGTCCACAGCTCCTCCCCGGTCCGGCCGTCCAGGGCGACCGCTCCGTCCGCGAGCAGGACCAGCGGGCCGTGTGTACCGGCCACCACCTCGGTGATCCCGGTGCCCGCCGGGGGAACCCAGGCCCAGCCCTGCCGGGTCACCGCGGCCGGGACCGGAGCGGCCTCCCCCGTCCGCTCCGCCACCGTGTGGCGCTCGTACGGGAAGAGCACCGGCCCGACCAGCGCCCCGGGTAGCAGTACGGCCAGGGCACCGGCGCCCAACCCGGTCAGGGGCAGCGCCCTGGGCCGCGCCCGGGCGGCGCCCGAGGGCAGCAGGAACAGGAAGCCCAGGGTCAGCCCGCAGGTGGTGAGCCACTGGCGCACGGCCGTCTGCGAGGCGCGGAACTCCTCCCCGGGCTTCGTGAGCGCCTCGGCCGCCCCGGTGGGCAGGGTGGACCAGATCAGCACCAGCCCGATCAGGACGAACGGCCCGAGTGAGAGGAGCCGACCCCGGTGAACACCACCCGAGGCGCCGATTCCGCTCATACGTTCGGGGTCCGGGCCCAGGAGTCGGGTCAGTCCGCGGTACAGGACCACGACGGCTGCCGCCACGGGAAAGAGCCACCAAGCCCTGGACTCGTCCCAGAGGGAGCCCCAGCCGGTCCAAGCAGCCATCGCGGCCGTCACGAGGGAGCCGGCCACCAGCCCCGCACCCGCCCAGGAGAGCACCGTTCGCGCGTTCCCGGCCCTCTTCTGCGTCAACTGTCACCGCCTCCCCGTACCGTCGGCCAACAAGCAAGTCAGTAAGCAGGACAGAGGAAAAATAGCAGCGAGCGGGGTTCACCCCCAGGCGGAGTCCCCGGGGTCCGGTGAACCCCGGTGCGCCCGACTCCCCGATGAACCCGGTTCCCGCGCGTCGGCGCTCGGGGCCCCGGCGGACAGAGCATCCTGAGAACCACACCCGAACGCACAGGGGAAAGGCCGGCGCGATGAGCACCGAAGTCAGACTGGGCACCACTCCGCAGGGCGCGCGGGCCCTGTTCTTCAGCCGCCGCTACGCCCACCCCCGCTCCGCGGTGTGGGCCGCCCTGACCACCGACGAGCCCCTCGCCCAGTGGTTCCCCGGCGAGCCGAAGCTGGACGCTGCCGCGGGCACCATCACCTTCTCCTTCCCCGGGGAGGACGACGAACCGGAGGTCGCGCCCGTCTCCGAGTTCGACCCGCCCCGGCTCCTGGCCTTCCACTGGTCCGGTGACGACCTGCGCTGGACCCTGGAGGAGGACGGGGCGGGATGTCTGCTCCGGCTGTCCAACACCATCCCCGATCCCGAGTGGACCGCGAACATCGCCGCTGGTTGGGACACCTGTCTGGGCGACCTCGACACGGTGCTGGACGGGCGCGAGCCCACTTCCGCGCCGGGCCCCGACGAGGAGCTCCTCACGCGCTACCGGACCAGGTTCTCCGCTGACCAGGAGCGCTGACGAGAAGCTCTGGTCAGGGACGCTGATCGGCGAGCCGTTGCTCCAGCTGGTCCAGGACGAGCGCCAGCCCGTAGGAGAACTCGTCGCCGTAGGCGTACTCCCGGCCGACCACCATCTCGGTGATGAACTCGGCCAGGTGGGGGTAGCGGTCCGGGGGCGGTGCGAGTTCCGCGGTGAACTCCTCGGCTCCCTCGCCCGGCGCGAAGGGCAGGTGCAGTTCGGTCAGGACGAACCCGTAGACGTAGGAGTCGAGCGCCGAGTAGGCGTGGGCCGCCAAGCGCACCGGGAATCCGTTGGCCCGCAGGCAGCCCAGCACGGCGTCGTGGTGGTGCAGCAGTGCCGGGCCCGGGGAGGTACGGGACTCCATCAGCCCCAACGCCCACGGGTGCCGGGCGAGCACGGCGCGGGCCGAGGCGCAGCGGTCCTCCATCGCCTGCCGCCAGGGCTGTCCGGTGCCCGGGAGTTCGATGCGGACGAAGATCCAGTCCACCATCGCGTCGAGCAGGGCTTCCTTGCCTGAGACGTGGTGGTAGAGCGACATCGCCTCCACTCCCAGTTCCCGGCCGACACTGCGCATGCTCACCCCGGCCAGCCCGCGGCGATCGGCGACCGCGACCGCCGCCCGGACCACACGCGCACGGTTCAGCGCTGGGCGCTCGACCATTCCCACCTCACGGACCCTTGTGGACTTACACCTGTAAGAGTACCGTTTTCCAGAACAGGTGGCTTACAGGTGTAAGGGAGCTCCCATGAAGGCAGCGGTCGTCAAGAGGTACGGGGCTCCGGACGTGGTCCGCCTCGTGGAGTTACCCGTCCCCGAACCACGGGCCGGGCAGGTGCGCGTGCGGGTGGCCGTCACGGCGGTCACCGCGGGGGACGCCCGGATCCGCGGCGCCCGCTTCCCTAAGGGCTTCGGCCCGCTGGCCCGGCTGATGTTCGGGGTGCGAGGGCCACGGCGGAAGGTTCTGGGCAACGTGTTCTCCGGAACCGTGGACGCCGTCGGCGCGGGGGTCACCGACCTCTCCCCCGGAGACGAGGTGTGCGGCATGACCGGTCCAGGGATGGGCGCGCACGCCGAGTACGTGGTGGTCGCGGCCGCACAGGCCGTGCCCAAGCCCGCCGGGGTGAGCCACGAGGACGCGGCCGGGGTGCTGTTCGGCGGGACCACAGCGCTGTTCTTCCTGCGGGACGAGGCCACACTGAAACCGGGCGCCTCCGTGCTGGTCAACGGGGCGTCGGGGGCAGTGGGCACCAACGCCGTCCAGCTCGCCGGGCATTTCGGCGCGCGGGTCACCGGGGTGGCGAGCACGCCCAACCTGGACCTGGTCACCGAGCTGGGCGCAGAGCACACCGTTGACTACACGAGCACCGGCCTGGCCTCACTGACCGACCGGTTCGACGTCGTCCTGGACACCGTCGGCAACCTCTCCCCCGCCTCCGGACGCAGGCTGCTCAACGACGGCGGCGTGCTACTCCTGGCCGCGGCCGGGCTGTGGGAGCTGATCACAGCCCGCGGGAACGTCCGGGCGGGTGCCGCACCGGAGCGCCCCGAGGACTTCGCGTTCCTGCTGGAGCTGGTGGCCGAGGGCGCTCTGACCTCGGTCACCGACAGGATCGTCCCCATCGAGGAGATCGTCGCGGCCTACCGGCGAGTCGACTCCGGGCGCAAGGTCGGCAACGTGCTGGTCCGCCCCTGAAACCCTTCGGTTCCCGGGCATTGGAGCCCCACGCCCCGAATCGACGGGCTCCGCGCCGAAGATCCGGATCAGAGGCGCGGAGTCTCCAGGTGGCGGACGCTGACGTTGTCTGCCCCTGCTCGGCGATCAGTTCCAGGTGGCCTCGATGACCTCCCTGCGCGAAGGCGAGCGCGCGGCCACCGGATCCGAACGGCGGCCCCGGCTCGTTCCCGGTTCGAGCTCGAACGAACCCCGCCCGGGGAACAGGAAAAGGGCCCACCATCAGGCGGACCCTTTTCCTGCTACTGCTCTGTCGGGACGGCGGGATTTGAACCCACGACCCCTTGACCCCCAGTCAAGTGCGCTGCCAAACTGCGCTACGTCCCGTCCGTTGAGCGACGGCGTTTCCGCCCCCGCCAACAGGTAAAACCCTACCGCATCGGCGGGGCCGTTCAGACCAGGCCGGCTCAGGGGTCAGCGCGGCAATCAGCTCACGGAACCGGAACCCACCCCGATGACCTGGGCACGGTCACCGACGGAGAACCCGGACACCACGATCGCCCGCGGGACCAGCGCCACCCCGAAGGCCGAGCCGTCCGGGGCGAGGCCCCCAGCAGCCGAGTCCAGCGGAACCTCGATGCCGCCGGCACCCCAGGTACCGACGAGCAGGCTGGCCGGGCCGTTCCCGTCGGGTCCCTCCGCGCGGACGGCGGCGAACAGCTCCGCGTTCACCGCGACGCTCTCCGGAGCGGGGGCTGGGGTGGCGAACACGAGGCTGTCTACGGTCTCGGTGTCGGGGACCTCTCCACCCGGTTTGCCGACCACCGGCCGCTCCAGGCGGTACTCGACCTGGTCGGTTTCCTCGTCGGACTCGGTGTACATCAGCAGTTCCCCGTCGACGGGAACCACCCGGCCGGGTTCGGTGGGCAGACCTCGGGCTGTCACACCGGTGACCTGGCTGCGGAGGGTCAGCGCACCCGGTTCGTCACCGCCGTAGTGAACCACCACGGCCCAGCCGTCGGGGGCGGACAGCACCCGCTCCGCGGGCCCGGGGATCGTGCGTCTGCCGTAGGTGTCACCGGTCTCGGTCAGCACCCGCAGCTGGTGGTAATCCTCCCCTGCAGACTCGGCGCCGTCCTCGTCCGAAGGGCACTCCTCAGGGACCAGGATCCTGGAACCCGCGACGACCGGAGCGCCGGTCTGCGTGCACCCTCGGTCCCTCTGGTAGCGGACCGACTCCCCGGATTCATGGTCCCGGACGGTGAAGCGGCCGCTCTCCTCCACTTGCAGGAAAGCGCGGTCGGTCACGAGAAACCGGTCCACCTCGTTCCGGACCCGGTGATAACCGACCAACTGGCCGGTGTCTGCGACCAACACCGCCACGGACCGCTGCTCGCCCTCCGGGCCGCTCTCGTCCCGGTACAGCACCGCCACACGTTCGCCGTCAGGAGTGACCTCGGCCCGCAGAACCTCACCGACCGGTTGGAACCGCCAGAGTTCAGCGCCGTCCCGACTGTCCAGGGCCCACACGCCCCCAGGGCCCTGAACCAGCGCACCGGTATGCGTCGCGGCCACGGAGACCTCACCCGCCGACCCCGCTTCGGGATGCTTCCACACCCAGGTGACCTCGTCACCGTGGGTCGAGGAGGAAGCCTCGACCTCGGTGAGCGGTTCGGCAAGGGTGTGCACGGAGCGGTCCCGCTCCAGGACCGCGGGAGAAGCGAGCACCGCGATCACGACGATCGGTGCGGTTCCGGACAGGATCGCCTGGCGACGGGGCAATCCTCCGGCAGGTCGCAGCGGTTCGGGCCGTCCGGAGGCTGCGAGCATCAGCGCGCCCGCCAGCAGCGTGAGCGCAGCCAGGTACCACAGGTGGGAGATCGCTCCGAAGTCCACCAGGACGTCCGGCAGCGGCTCCCCCTCGCCCGACGCGCGCACCGGGGTACGGGCGGCCGGGACCTCCCGCAGGGCCACCAGCACCGCCAGGCACCCCACGAGGACGGTCGCCGCACGGAGCGGACCCGAACCCTCACCCGGGTGACGGTCCCACCCTGAATCGGGCCGCTGTTCACCGCCGCGCAGAGCCCAGACGACGGCGAGCAGGACGACCGCGCCTCCCAGCCCCCAGTGAAGCAGCGGAGTGACCCCGTCCCACCGCTCCTCGGGGCTCAGTGCGGCGGCCACGACCAGCGCGAGCCCTCCGCCCAGGACCGCCCCGGTGCCCGCCCAGGAGATCAGCCGCCAGACCGTGTCCGCAATGATCCAGCGCATCACGGCACCAGCCCTTCCACCCGCGCGCCCTGGTGGTACGGCTCGGCCACTAGGGCCGCGACGCCACCGGGGACAGCCACGAGCTGTCCCACATTCGCCCGGGTTTCCAGAACGATCCGGTTGCGCAGCCCCTCACCGAAAAGCTCACCGTGCGAGGCGACACTGACCTGGGCACGGTCCCCGGTCTCCGGGGATTCATCAGCGGCGAACACCACCTGCTCCGGCAGTACGGCCCTGTGGCTGTGACGGCTGACGTGGGCACCGCCCGCGCCGATCAGCGAAGTACGGTGACCGTCCGGATCGATGCGGTCGACCTCGGACCCCTCGCCCGACCGGGAGAACAGCATGGTGACGCCGCTGCCGTCGACGTCGATGACCGCCTCCTGGGAAAAGCCCTCCGCCGCCTCGACCATGTCCTCACTCAGGTACATGAGTTCCTCTCCGCTCTCCGGGTCGAGCAGGAGGACGGGGTCGGATCGGTAGTGGCCCAGCACGGCGATGACACTGCCCCGGCCCTCCGCCCCCGGAACCGCCCACGGCCGGTCGGGAACGAAGACCTCCTCCCCCTCCAGCCCGTAGCTCCACAACTCCTCGCCGGTACGCAGATCCACGGCGACCACCCTGAACCGTTTGTCGGGTTCCTCGTCACGGATGAGGGATTCGATCTGCCGTGTACTGTCGGTGAGATCCTCCTCATCGACACAGGCCACGGCGTACACGACCGTCTCGGCGCGTACCCGCGGCGGTCCGCCTGCACAGGCCGCCCCCGGTTCGGGGCCCGGGTCGCGGTACCACAGTTCCTCGCCGGACTCCGCGTCCCAGGCGCTCATCCCCGGCGCCTCGTCCGGCTCGCCGCCATCGCGCCGGTCGGAATGCACACGGACACCGTCCGACCAGCCCACGAGAGTACGGGCACCGCCCCGTGAAGTCTCACCCGTGTCTACGCTGAACTCGGTGACCAGTTCACCGTCCACCATGTCGAACACCCGGGTGAACTGCTCTTCGGGTGCGTTCCCGCCGTGTTCCGCGGCATCCTCGTCCCGCTCCGGAACACGGGTGAAGAGCACCTGTCCGTTTCCTACCCAGACCGCGGCGTCCCTGGCAGCGGGGTCACGGTACGACCAGATCTCCGTGCCGTCGGTCCCGTCCAAAGACACCACGCCGTCGTCGAGGACCACGAGGGGCCCGTGAGCGCCCCGGACGATCCGGTCGATCGTGCCCGACGGTTCGGGTTCCCAGGCCCAGCCGGACCGGTTGACCCGGTCTGGGAGCGCCGCCGACTCCGGCGGGTCCTCGGCGACGACGTGCCGTACGCCGCTCTGGTCCTCGTCGACGAGGACCAGCGGCACGGACGTCCCGGCCAAGGCAACGGCAAACGCACCCGCGGCGAAGGGCGGCAGAGAGCGGCTTCGGGGCGGCAGAAGCGGTCGGCGCACGACGGTCAACATGAGCAGCACGCCCAGGGGGACAGCGCAGACCACGACCGCCATCCTCAGCTCGGTCGGGGAGAGCGCGTCGATCGCAGGAGAGTCCGCACCCAGGAGCGCGCCGTTGCCCGCGATGAGGGCTGTGAGGACCGCGGTACCGGTCAGGCAGAGGGCGTAGTGCCAGCCCCTCTCCGCGTCCGGTGGTTCGCCGGCACGCACGTTCTTCCACCGCACCCCGAGCACCAGGACGAACCCGCCGAGCACGCAGGCCCAGAACCAGGCCAACCCGACTTCCTCGATCACCCCGGTGTCCTGGCCCGCCCGGTGCAGGGCCAGGGTCACCGCCGCCAGGAGCAGCGCCCCCGCGACCGCGCCCGCCCCGACCCAGGACAGGGCGTTCTCCATGCGCCGTTCGCACGCCACCCCACACCGCCCACCACTCCGTGATCTCGCGCCCGAAAGGCCGCATTCCGCCACGAGAAGCTAGCAGCCTCCCGGAAGCCTGCTCCGGCTGGGCCAGAGAACCAGGAGCGTCACCAGCCCGCCCCGGCTTGGCCGGGACGGCCTCACAGCCGTCCGGGCGCCTGCCCCACCACGCACCGCGGTAAGCGACACAGAACCGCCCCTCAAACCCCTGTGGGTGGAGGGAGGCGAACCCCTGCCGCTCCCGAGACTCGTGGTGGAGCTCCAGAACCCGCGGGGCTCCCACTTGGGTTTCAACGGTGTCAGGTGGCTCCTTCGGCGGCGCGTTCGGTGAGCCAGGTGAAGAGGGCGGGATCGGTGCCCATCTCCGGATGCCACTGCACGCCGAGCACGTTGAACACGTCGGTGTACTCGATCGCCTCGATGGTGCCGTCCTCGGCCCAGGCGGTGGCCGCGACGTTCCGGCCCAGGTCGGCGACGGACTGGTGGTGGTAGGTGGGTACGTCGAGCATGGTGCGGCCCAGCACCCGGGCGGTGCGGGAGTGCTCGGCGACGGTGACCGGGTGGGTGTCGAAGATCCCGGTGCGCTGGCGGTGCCCGGTGTGGCCCACCACGTCGGGCAGGTGCTGGTTGAGGGTGCCGCCGCGGCAGACGTTGAGCAGCTGCATCCCCCGGCACACCCCCAGGACCGGCAAGCCGCGGGCGAGCGCTCCGGCCAGCAGATCCACCTCGGCGGTGTCGCGGCCCGCCTGGACCCCGGCGGTGTGCGTTCCGGTCGGGGCGCCGTAGCGGCCGGGGTCGATGTCACCGCCCCCGGCCAGCAGCAGCCCGTCCAGCCGGCCCAGCGCCCCGGTGACCCCGGCGACCGGAGGCAGCAGGAGGGGCACAGCGCCGGTGGCGGCGACCGAGTCCGCGTAGTGCCGGGGCAGCAGGGTGGCGGGCAGGTCCCAGGCCTCGCCCCAGCGGGCCTGCTCCGCGTAGGCGGTGATGCCGACGACCGGTGGCATGTGAACGGCCTCCAACAGGTTCTCGTTCGGGGTCTGGGGGCGGGGCAGGGAGGGACCTAGATCGGGGTGACGTAGGCACCGGAGATTCCGCCGTCCACGAGGAAGTTGGACGCCGTGACGAACGAGGCGTCGTCGCTGGCCAGGAAGGCCACCGCGGCGGCGATCTCGGTGGCCTCGGCGAAACGGCCCAGCGGGACGTGGACCAGGCGGCGGGCGGCTCGTTCGGGGTCCTTGGCGAACAGTTCCCGCAGCAGGGGTGTGTCCACCGGCCCAGGAGAGAGCGCGTTCACCCGGATGCCCTCGCGGGCGAACTGCACGCCCAGTTCGCGGCTGAGCGCGAGTACCCCGCCCTTGCTGGCGGTGTAGGACACCTGGGATGTGGCGGCACCCATGGTGGCGACGAACGACGCGGTGTTGACGATCGCCCCCTTGCCCTGTGCGCGCATGTGCGGCAGGGCGTACTTGCAGCAAAGGTAGACGGAGGTCAGGTTGACCTCCTGGACCCGCCGCCAGGTGTCGAGGCTGGTGGTGAGGATGGAGTCGTCGTCGGGCGGTGAGATCCCGGCGTTGTTGAAAGCCGCGTCCACGCTGCCGTACTCGCCCCTGACCCGGGCGAAGAGGGCTTCGACCGCGGCTTCGTCGGTGACGTCGGCGCGGATGAAGGCGCCGCCGGTGGCCTCGGCCACGCTCCCGCCGCCCTCCTCGTCGAGGTCGACGGCGATGACGGTGGCGCCCTCCTCCGAGAGGCGGAGCGCGGTGGCGCGGCCGATACCGCCCGCCGCCCCGGTGATGACGGCGACGCGGTCCTGGAATCGCTGCATGGTGTTCCTCCAGCTCAGGGGTGGGGCGGTCAGGTGTCGTCGGAGAGGAAGACGGTCCTGGTCTCGGTGAAGGCGTCCAGGGCGTCCGGGCCCAGTTCGCGGCCCAGACCCGACTGGCCCATGCCGCCGAAGGGCGTCCAGTAGCGCACGGCCGAGTGCGAGTTCACCGACAGGTTCCCGGCGCGGACGGCCCGGGAGACCCTCAGGGCCCGACCGACGTCGCGGGTCCACACCGATCCGGCCAGCCCGAACGCGGTGTCGTTGGCGATGCGCACCGCGTCGGCCTCGGTCTCGAAGGGCAGTACGGACAGGACCGGGCCGAAGATCTCCTCGCGGAAGGCGGGTTCGGCCGGGTCGTGGGTGGCGAGCACGGTGGGCGGGAACCAGAAACCGGGCCCCCGGGGCGCACTCCCCTGGAAGAGGACGGTGGCGCCATCCACGTAGGCGGCGACGCGGTCGCGCTGGGCGGCGCTGATCAGCGGACCCATCCCGGTGCCGGGGTCGCGGGGGTCGCCGACGGTGATCCCCTCCACCGCCGGGCGCAGCAGTTCCAGGAAGCGCTCGTACACGTCGGCCTGGACGAGCAGGCGGGAGCGGGCGCAGCAGTCCTGTCCGGCGTTGTCGAAAGCGGCCATCGGCGCGGCGGCCGCGGCCTTGTCCAGGTCGGCGTCGGCGAAGACGATGTTGGCGCTCTTGCCGCCGAGCTCGAGGGTGAGGCGGGTGAGGTCCTCGGCGGCGGCCGCCATGATGCCCTTGCCCACCCGGGTGGAGCCGGTGAAGACGATCTTGGCGACGTCGGGGTGGCGGACCAGGCGTGCTCCGGCCACCGGTCCGGCGCCGGGCAGGATCTGCAGGACACCGTCGGGCAGGCCCGCCTCGCGGGCGAGTTCACCGATGCGCAGGGCGGTGAGCGGGGTGAGTTCGGCGGGTTTGACGATGACGGTGTTGCCCGCGGCCAGGGCTGGCGCGGTGCCCCAGGACAGGACCGGCATCGGGAAGTTCCAGGGGACGATGACGCCGACCACGCCGAGGGGGTCGGCGAAGGTGACGCTCCAGCCGCCGGGAACGGGGATCTGCCGTCCGGTAGCGCGTTCGGGTGCGGCCGAGAAGTAGGTGAACACGTCCCTGGCGTTACCAGCCTCCCAGCGGGCCTGGCCGACGGGGTGTCCGGCGTTGGCGACCTCCAGCTGGGCGAGTTCCTCGGTGTGGGCGTCGATGCGGTCGGCCACGGCGCGCAGCAGGCGGGCGCGTTCGCCCGGCGGGGTGTCCCGCCAGGCGGGGAAGGCCGCGGCGGCGCGGGCGACGGCGGCGTCGGTCTCGGCCTCGGAGGCCAGGGGGACGGTGGCCACCACCTCCCCGCTGGCCGGGTCGACCACCTTCTGTTCGCGCTGCTCGTATGGTTCGGACCGTCGTGACCGTTTGGGCGGTGTGCTCTCGTCAGTGTTCACCGGTTGTCCCCTCCTGTCCTGTGCGTCGATTACATCCGTTCGAAGCCGCGGAACATCTCCCAGTCGGTGACGGCGGCGTCGAAGGCGGCGAGTTCGACGCGGGCGCGGTTGGCGTAGTGGGCGACGACCTCCTCACCGAAGGCCTCACGGGCCAGCGCGCTGCCCTCCCACAGCTGCAGGGCCTCGCGCAGGGTGGTGGGGACGGTGCGCAGACCCGAGGTGTAGGCGTTGCCGGTGAGCGGCTCGCCCGGTTCGATGCCGTGCTCGACCCCGTGCAGTCCGGCCGCGACGATGGCGGCGCTGGCCAGGTAGGGGTTCACGTCGCCGCCGGGGACCCGGTTCTCCACCCGCAGTGAGGACCCGTGGCCGACCACCCGCAGCGCGCAGGTGTGGTTGTCGTGGCCCCAGGCGACGGTGGTGGGAGCGAAGCTGCCCGGGACGAAGCGCTTGTAGGAGCTGATGTTGGGCGCGAGCAGCAGGGTGAACTCGCGCAGCGCGGCCAACTGACCGCCGAGGAAGTGGCGACCGGTCTCCGAAAGCCCCTGCCCCTGCCCCTGGGCCATGACCGGGACGCCGTCGTCGTCGCGCAGTGAGAGGTGGATGTGGCAGGAGTTGCCCTCGCGGTCGTTGGGTTTGGCCATGAAGGTGAGCGACATGCCCTCCTGGGCGGCGATCTCCTTGGCGCCGTTCTTTTGAAGTGCTCTCCCGGTTGAAGCGTTCCGGGAGATTCCCCCTACCTCGCGGTGGCGGGCTTGACGCGACCAGCGCGCCTGCCGACTGCCCTCCCGGCAGCCGGGACGAGCACGTGGCCCGCCCGAAACAGGTGAAGAACGTTGCGCGCGGCGTTGTGGTCGGCGTTACCCGACCAGCCGCACGCGGGGTTCTTGCACACGAACACGGCCTGGGACCCCCGACTCCCAGAGATGGTCTCCAAGCACTCCGAGCACCGCTGCGAGGTGCCCGGCGCCGGGACCTTGTACAGGGTTCCGCCGCGCTGGGCGAGCTTGTAGCCCAGCAGGGTGACGGTGCGCCCCCATGCCTCCTGGCCGATGGCCCGGTTCAACCCCGCCTTCTGAGCCACGTTCTTCCCGGGCTGTTCGATGGTGCCGCGCGCGGAGCGGACCATGTTCGTGATGTCCAGTGCCTCTACCACGACGGTGCCGTACCGGGTGGCGATGTCAGTGGTGGTTTTGTGCTGCCAGTCCAGGTGCCTGCGCGTGGCTTTTGCGCGGAGCGCCTTGATCTGGTCGTAGGTCCGCACCAGACGATGGGAGATCCTCTCCCCGCGTGCACGGAAACTTCTTTGGTGGGCGGCCTGCTTCTCCAAGCTGGCCAGTTTCTGTTTCTCGCTCTGGTTGAGCCACTTGTCGCGGTCCGCGCGGCCACCGTCCTCATTGGTGCGGGGGCGGTGGTGGTCATACGTCGTTCCGTCGGACAGAGCGAGGGGGACCGCGATCCCGGCGTCGATACCCACCTCGGGGCCGGGGTGGGATTCGGGAACCGGTTCCAGGGTCTGGACGCGGAAGCTGATGTGCCACCCGAGGGCGTCCTTGACCAGCCGCGCCCCGGTGACCCGGTTCTCCTTGTTGGCGCGTTTGCCCACCGGCAGGTCCTTGGTCCAGCGGAAGCGGACCCGCCCCAGCTTGGGGATGTTCACCATCCCCCACCGGCGGTGCACCCGCTGTAGGTGCAGGTCCCGGCCCTGGGGGATGTCCACCACCATCTGTGAGCGGAGGCGGGACTTGAACGTCGGCTCTTCCGCCCGTCTGTCCCAGCAGTTGCGCCACGCCTGGAAGTAGGTCTTGAGCACCGCCTGAGCGGCCTGGGCGGGCAGGGCCTTGAGGAAGCCGATCTCCTTGCGGGCCTGCTTGATCGCGGCGTCGGCGTCCTTCAGATCCACCCGCCGGTTCTCGCTGGCCATGGTCCACCAGGCGTGCAAGAGGTTCCACAGGGTGCGGGCGGCGTGTGCCTGGTCATCGAGCACCGACACCTGTTCAGGCGACAGGGCGAGCCGGGCGCGGTGCCCGGTGTGCCGCTTGGGGGTGGCGTTGGTGCTCACACCCATCACCGTAGCATTGGTTTATGTCACCGCGATGGGAACCAAACCCCGATGTGCGCACCGGACGACACGTCGTTTGCCGCCTTCATGTCCATTTGGTGTTCGTCACGAAGTATCGGCGTGGCGCCCTCACTGAGGCCATGCTTGTCCGGTGTGAGGAGATCATGCGGCAGGTGTGCGCGGACTTCGAGGCCGAGCTGGGCGAGTTCGACGGCGAGGACGACCACGTCCACCTGCTGGTGCGCTACCCGCCCAAGGTGCAGCTGTCCAAGCTGGTCAACAGCCTCAAAGGGGTCTCCTCCCGGCTGCTGCGCAAGGAGTACGGCACGCACGTGAACCAGTACCTGTGGGGTGGCCGGTTGTGGTCGGGGTCCTACTTCGCCGGATCGGTCGGAGGCGCGCCGACCAGCGTCCTTCAGCAGTACATCGAGGACCAGAAACACCCGTCCTGACGGGCGGGCGCGGGTTCGGATCCGATTCACCTCCGGCGTGAGCTCCGGAGCACTCTCGGACAAGACAGGTAGACCACGAACTCGAGTTCGGTGCCCGCGTACGCGTGCCAGCCGCGTTCGGCCAGGCGTCGGCGCTGGTGGTCCAGGACCTGGCGGGGAGAGGCGGCGACGGGGCTGCCGTCGTGCCAGGTGAGGTCGGCGGTGACCATGACCGCGCCCCGCGCCCAGGGGGTGCGCCGCAGGGTGGACAGGTCCGGGGCCATGACGAAGTCGCCGTAGCCGGTCTCCCAGGAGGACATGGCGTAGCCGTCGACGGTGTTCATGTCCACGTCCACTGCGAGGAGGTAGTCGCACCCCTCCGTGCCGTGTTCGAGGGTCTCCTCCAGGAAGAAGCGGGCGGAGAGCCGTTTGCCCTGGAGTCGGCCCTCCATGTCGGTGAAGGCGACCAGGACGGTGTCGATCTCGCCGGAGGCGGCCTCGATCCTGAGTGGGTCCAGCGACAGTGGGGGGAGGCTGCCGTTCGTTCGCACCCGGGGCTCCTTGTCAGCGTCGTGACGTCTGGGAGTATGGTTCGATTTCAGACCAATGGTGGAACATGCAACCAGGCATCCTCCGGGACTGTCAATGGGATTCCTGATCGACATCGGCCTGGAGGCCCATCACCGACAGGAAGGGAAAAGGAACGAAAATGCACCTTTCGGACAGCGACCCGGCCGCGGACAGGGGTCCGACCGGAGAGCCCGGTCCAGCCGAGGACGGCGACCTGACCGGGGTCGCGGCCCAGGCCGTGTTCCGGGCCGTGCGCACCGGAAACCCGTTCGAGGAGACGGTGAAGCGACTGCTGTCCGCGATCAGGCTGGGCGTGGTCGGGCACGGGGAGCGCTTTCCAGCCGAGCGCGAACTCGCCGCGCGGCTCGGAGTCAGCCGGGTCATCCTCCGCGACTCCCTGCGCGCCCTCCAGGAGGCCGGGTACGTGGAGTCCAGGCGCGGACGGTTCGGCGGCACCTTCGTCACGTACGTACGGCCCAAACCGAGCCGGAGCGAGGTCCAGCGGGTCCTGCGGGACACCGGCACCGACCTCGACGACCTGTTCACCCACCGCCGGGCGCTGGAGACCGGCGCGGCCGTGGTGCTGGCCGAGAAGGAGCTCACCCCTGAGCAGGACCGACTGCTCACCGAGCGGCTGGCGGCGGTGGAGGCGGCCGAGGTGGCGGACTACCGGCGTCTTGACACGGTCCTGCACCTGACCCTGGCCGAACTCACCGGTTCCGCCTCGCTCACCCGATCCCTCACCGAGGTTCGGATGCGCGTGAACGACCTGCTCGACGCCATGCCCATGCTGGTGCGCAACCTGGAGCACAGCAACATCCAGCACCGGGAGATGGTCCAGGCGGTCCGGGACGCGAATACCGAGGCCGCGGTACGCGCGGTACGCGAACACCTGGAGGGCAGCGAGGCCCTCATCCGGGGGTTCCTCGCCTGAGGCCCGAGTCCCGCCCCGGGGCGGCATTGGCCACATCCGGCCAAACGTGAGAAGCACTCACCTTTATGACGGTTCATCACGGCGCAGGCGAACAGTCCCCCACGGGCCGCCGACGTGCGGGCGGACGCCGGACGATCACTCTTGGTAAGGGGTCGGCGGCGGGCCGGCGGCCGGAACGAGTCGAACCGGTGATCGTACCCACCCGGGCTCGGGCCACCCGGGACCGGGCCCGGCACCGGTGCCCGCTCCCCCGTTGCCCACCGCCCTGACTCCGGCCTTTAATGACGGCGCCCCCGCTCTCCCCACAGGCCCCCGGCAGGGCCGAAAGGACGCCGTCACCCATGGCTTCCCTCAACCGGCGCGGATTCCTCACCGCCTCCGCAGGCCTCGGATTCGCCCTCGGTCTGCCCGCTCTCCCCGTCTCCGCCGCGACCCATGACGAGCTCATCCGGCAGACCCTCGACCGGATCACCGACCCCGAGGGCACCACCTTCGCCCAGGTCGCCTCACCCGTCGGGGACGGCTACAAACTGCTCACCGCCGGTCCCGGCTGGCCGTTGGAGGTCCGCGAGGACCTGGTTCAGGCCCAGTCCGGCCGCGACGAGCGGCGCGAGCCGCTGGGCGCCTTCGTGCAGTTCACCGACCTGCACGTCCTGGACGTGCAGAGCCCGGTGCGCTTCGAGTACACCCACCCGGTCCTCGGCTCCAGCGCGCACCGGCCGCAGGAGGCGCTCGCTATGGTGGGCGCTTCGGCGCTGGTCAAGAGGGTGAACTCGCTCCGGAACGGCCCGGTGACCGGACGCCCCTTCGACTTCATGATGACCACGGGCGACAACACCGACAACCACGAGGAGATCGAGCTCGACTGGCTCATGACGATCCTCAACGGAGGCCCGCTCACCCCGGACACCGGTGACATCGGGCGGTTCGAGGGCGTGCAGAACTGCGGTTCCCAGCTGTACTGGCAGCCCGAGAGCCAGAACCCGGACCGATACAAGGAGCGGGGCGGCTTCCCCCACCTGCCCGGTTACCTGGCCGCCGCCACGGCCGAGTTCCACAGCCCCGGCCTGGACGTGCCCTGGTACTGCACCATCGGCAACCACGACAACACCCCGGCGGGGACCCTGCCCGCGGGCACCCTGAGCGACGTCTATGTCGGCGACCGCAAGCTGATGTTCGCCGACGACGACGTCACCGAGCGGATGGCCGAGGCCATGACCGAGGAGGAGCAGCTCGGCGACGTCCCCGGCGAGGTTGAGAACCCCGACAACGCGGACACGATGTCCACCGCCGCGCTGACCTCCACCGTCACCCCGGACGAGCGGCGCAAGCCCTTCGATACCGCGGGTTTCGTGGCCGCGCACCTGGCCGAGGCCAACACCGGCCCCGGGCCGGTCGGCCACGGCTACACCGAGGCCAACGCGGACGGCGTGGACTGCTTCTACACCTTCCCGATCGCCGAGGGGGTGACCGGGATCAGCATGGACACCACCACGCTCGCCGGGCTGGCCAACGGCTCCATCGGCAAGCGGCAGTACGACTGGTTGGAGAGCACCTTGCGCGCGTCCAGCTCGGTCTACTACGACCTGCTCGGCCGCCGCCGCACCCAGCGGGCGACCGACGAGCTGTTCGTGCTGTTCAGCCACCACACCAGCACCACGATGAACAACCCGCTGCCGGACAAGCGCCGTCCGGCCGAGCCGCGCTACATCGGCGAGATCCTGGTGGCCATGCTCAAGCGCTACCCGAACGTGCTGGCCTGGGTGAACGGCCACACCCACTACAACAAGGTGCGGGCGCACACCTCCAGCACCCCGGAGCGGGGCTTCTGGGAGATCAACACCGCCTCGCACATCGACCACCCGCAGATGGCCCGCAGCATCGAGATCGTGGACAACGCGGACGGCACGATGTCGCTGTTCACCACCCTGTTGGAGGCCGACAGCCGCTACCAGGCCGATCACGGCGACTTCTCCGTGGAGGGTCTGGCCTCGCTCTACCGGGAGCTGTCCGTGAACGACCTGTACGCCGACCCGGCCAACTACGGCGAGTCCCGGGACCGCAACGTCGAACTCCTGGTCGCCGCCCACCACCCGGCCCGCTAGCACCGCCCCGGCGGTCGAGCGGGCTCAGCGCGGGTTCTCCGCCGGTTCCGGGGAACCCGCGTCCACCGTCTTGCCCGATCGCCCGCCCAGGGCCGTGAGCGCCACCCCGCCCACCAGGAGCAGCGCGGCCACCAGGCTCAGCGGGCTGATGGCCTCTCCCAAGAACAGGGCCGCCGAGGCCATCCCGAACACCGGCACCAGCAGCGAGTAGGGGGCCACGGCAGAGGCCTCGTTCTGCCGTAGCAGGTACCCCCACGCGCCGAAGCCGAACACCGTGGCCGCCCAGGCGACGAAGAGGATGGCGCCCGCCCCGGCCAGGCCGAGTCCCCTGATCGCGGCCAACCCCGCCTCGGGGCCCTCCACCAGCAGGGACAGCGCGAACAACGGCAGCGGCGGCACCACGCTGACCCAGACCATCCAGCTCAGCGCGTCCGGCGGGGCCGCCCTGCGGGTGATCACGTTGGACAGTCCCCAGAACGCGGCGGCCGCCACGACCAGCGCGAACGCGGTCAGCGGCCTCGAGCCGCCGTGGTCGTAGGCGGCGACCCCGATCCCGCACAGGGCGACGCCCATCCCGAGGTAGCGGACCGGGCGCAGGCCCTCCCGTAGGAAGAGCACCGCGAAGAAGGCGGTGAACACCGCCTGCACCTGGAGGACCAGCGAGGTCAGCCCGGCTGGCATGCCGAGGTCCATGCCGGTGAAGACCAGTCCGAACTTGGCCACCCCCAGCACCAGCCCCACCAGGAGGATCCAGCCGAACGCCACCCCGGGGCGGCGCACGAAGAAGACCGCGGGCAGGGCGGCCGCCAGGAACCGCAGAGCGGAGAACAGCAACGGCGGGAAGTGGTCGAGGCCGACTTCGATCACGACGAAGTTGACCCCCCACACGGCAGCGACCAGCACGGCGAGAAGGGAGTGACGCAGAGGCATGGAAGCGATCATGGCGCCAACCCGGCTTTAGCACCAGCGAAACCTCCTACTAGGTTGGTTTCAGCACTGCTTAAAGATCTGTGTTCCGTCCAGCCGTTTCGGCAAGGAGTTCCCGTGCTCGACCTCTCCCGGCTCCGGGCCCTGCACGCGGTCCGCGTGCACGGTTCGGTCAGCGCCGCGGCCAAGGCGCTGGGCTACACCCCCTCGGCCATCTCCCAGCAGGTCACCAAGCTCGAACGGGAGACCGGTACCCCGCTCCTGGAACGCCGTGGGCGCGGAGTGGTGCTCACCGACGCCGCGGTCATGCTCGTGGACAAGGCGGCTCGGATGCTCGCCATCATGGAGACCGCCGAGGTGGCGTTGGAGGAACAGCGGGGCAGGCCTTCGGGGCGGCTGACCGTGGCCGCCTTCTCCACCGCCGCCCGTGGGCTTCTCCCCCGCCCCCTGGCCGAGCTCACCCGCGAGCACCCGGACCTGGACCTGAGGGTGGTCGAGGAGGACCCGCACGCCACCCCGCACATGGTCGCGCAGGGCACGGTGGACTTGGCCCTCGTGCACGACTGGGACATCGCGCCGATGACCGTCCCCGACGGGGTTGTGCGCACGGTGCTCGGCGAGGACCGGTGCGACGTCGTCCTGCCCCGCGACCACCCCCTGAACGAACTGCCGGTACTGAGCCGTCAGGACGTGGCAGCGGCACGCTGGATCTGCCAACCGCCCGGGACGGTCTGCCACGACTGGCTGATGCGCACACTGCGTTCGGTCCGCGCCGAACCGGACGTCGCGCACTTCGTGGCCGAGTACCAGACCCAGATCGCCCTGGTCGAGGTGGGTCTGGGCATCGCACTCGTCCCCCGCCTGGGCCGGGGAGCCGTCCCGGACACCCTGGTGGTCAAGCCGCTGGAACCCACCCCGGTGCGTGGGATCTCCGTTCTCTGGCGCGAGGGCACCTCCCGCCGCCCGGCCGTCACCGAGGCCGTCCGCCTCCTACGCGAACACGCCTCCCTCCTCTGACCACCTCCTCTCACGAACCGCTCGCTCAGCTCTTGGGGACGGACCAGTCGTCTCCCGCGGGGCGGTCCTGCTCCTCCAGGGGCGGGACGCGTTCGCCAGTCGGGACCGGGCCGGGCGGGGTGCCCTCGCCGAAGGGCCTGCCACCGAGCGTCTCGCGGCCGTGCTCACTGAGCCAGCCGCGCGGGTCGGGGCCGATCGCGATGACACCGGTCGGGTTGAACGCCGTGTGCACCCGGTAGTAGTGGGCTCTGATGTGCTCGAACTCGGTGGTGTCCCCAAAACCCGGGGTCTGGTACAGGTCGCGCGCGTAGGCCCACAGTGCCGGGTACTCGATGAGCTTGCGGCGGTTGCACTTGAAGTGGCCGTGGTAGACCGCGTCGAACCGCACCAGGGTGGCCCACAGGCGCAGGTCGGCCAGGGTGATGTGCTCGCCCACCAGGTATCGGCGGTCGGTGAGGCGCTCCTCCAGGGCGTCCAGCCGGTTGAAGACCGCGGCCACGGCCCTGTCGTACCGCCGCTGGTCGGGGGCGAACCCGGAGCGGTAGACGCCGTTGTTGAGGTCCTGGTAGACCTCGTCGCTCACGGCGTCGATCTCCTCGCGCAGCGCCGCCGGGTACAGCTCCGGCGCGCCCTCCCGGGCGAGATGCCCCCACTCGGTGGCCAGGTCCACGCTGAGCTGGTCGAAATCGTTGGACACCAGGTGCCCGCTGGGGATGTCGACCAGCCCGGGCACGCTCACGCCGCCGTCGTAACCGGGGTTGCGGGCGAGGTAGGCCTCGCGCAGGGCGTGGATGCCCAGGACCGGGTCCCTGCCGCCGGGGCTGCCGGTGCGTTCGGTGAACACCCAGTGCGGGTCGCCCCCGATGATCTCCTGGACCGGGTCGGTCAAGGCCAGCGACACCGCCTCCTCCAGCCCCATGAGCCGACGGGTCATCACCACCCGGTGCGCCCATGGACAGGCCCGGCTGACGACCAGCCGGTAGCGGCCGGGCTCCGCGGCGAACCCGAAGCGACCGTCCGCGGTGACCCGGTCGGCGAAGGCCGCCGGATCCCGCTCGATCTCCTCGGTGGGAAGCTTGTTGGCCCGCATAACCGCTACCTCCGGCGCTCAGGGAACTGGATCCAGAATCGATCCTAGGTCCCGGGCGAGCGCCGGAGCCGCTTGTCCACAGGGCGTTCCCGAGCCGATTCGGGCCGCTGCCGGGAAGCCCGAGCCGCCGTCGGGAGGGTCGGATCAGCGCCGGAAGACCCGCGGCGGCGTCAGGAGGTGCGGGGAGGCGCCGGGAAGAGGGAACCCGAGTGGGGCTCACGTCTTCTTCGCGACGTAGCAGGAGTCGAGTGGGTCGGTGTCGATCTCCATGACCTGCACGTCCCCGAACCCGGCCTCCGCGAGCAGCTCGCGCGCCTTCTGCTCGCCCCAGGCGGTGCCCAGACCGTCGCCCTCCAGTGCCAGGGACACGGTCATGCAGTGCATCAGGGACACCGTGTACAGGAAGGTGCCCAGCGGCATGTCCATGTTCTCGTGCAGGTGGCTGGAGGCCCTGACGTCCACCATAAGGAAACCGCCGCTGGGACGCAGCGCCTGGTGGATCGCGGCCAGAACCTGGGCGGGGTGGGCCTGGTCGTGGATGCTGTCGAACGCCGTGACCAGGTCGAACTCCTCGGTGACCCCGAGGTCGGCGACGTCGCGCAGCTCGAAGCGCACGTTGGACAACCGCATCGCGTCGGCCTCGCCCCGGGCGAAGGCCAGGGCCTCGTCGTTGAAGTCGTAGCCGACGAAGGTGCTGTCCGGGTAGGTGCGTCCCATGACGTTGACCGCGTGCCCGCGCCCGCAGCCGATGTCGGCCACGTCGATGCCCATGGCCAGTCGCTCGGGCAGGCCGTCCATCATGGGCAGGAGGGTGTTGATCAGGGAGGCGTCCATGACCTCGCCGCTCATCTCGGCCATGACCTCGTGGAAACGCGTGTAGGCGCTGTAGGGCACTCCGCCACCGTGGCGGAAGGCGTGCTCGACCTTCTCGTCCACCGAGGCCAGCAGCGGCACGACCGCCATGAACCGGGCGAGGTTGTCGGGTCCGGCCGCACGGGTGAGGCAGGCGGCGTGTTCGGGCGGCAGCAGGTAGGTGTCGGCCCGCGGGTCGTAGTCGATCAGGCGGGCCATGGTGGCTCCGGCCAGCCACTCGCGCGTGTAGCGCTCGTTCAGCTGGGCGGCCTCGGCCACCTGCGCACAGGTCATGGCGCCGCTCCCCGCCATGGTGTCGAAGATCCCGAGCCGGTGCCCCAGGCTGAGCAGCAGGGAGGTGCTCGCGGTGTCCAGGACCTCGACCATGCGGTTGGCGAACTCCTCCGCCCGTGCCTGGTCCAGGGTTGTTTCGGTGCTGTGCACGGTCATGACGGTCCCCCGCGTGGATGAGGTGCCCGCCTGCGGCGGGCCGTTGGCGGGGGCCGTCACGCGAGCCACGGGCGCACCACCCGTCAACTCAACAACCGGACATTCTACTCTCGCCCCTCACTCGCTCCAAGGGATTCAGCGGCCTCGGAACGACGGTGTCCCAAAGCGGCCACCCGGGCCTGTACGACCTCGCCTGGACTTGCCCGAACAGCTGCGGGCTCGCCCATACTCCCGCCCAACACGCCCCGACGGCTCACAGACCCCGTCCTCGAACTCCTGGACGAGGGTGTCGGAGGCGTGCACGCACATGATGCGCAGCCGCCCGGTGCCCGAGTTGACGAAACGGTGCCACACGCGCGGGCCGACCACCGCGGTGTCCCCGGCGCGGGCCGTCAGGCGGTCCTCGCCGATGGTGATCTCCGCCTCGCCCTCCAGGACGGTCCAGGTCTCGGAGTAGGGGTGCCGGTGTAGACCGGGCCCCTGCCCGGGGTCGTTGTCGACGAGGAAGAAGCTGATGCCGGAGCCGTACTCACGCCCCTCGAAGAACACGGTGCGGCGGGCCTCGCCGATGACGATCTGCTCGAACGCGATGACGCGGGGGACGGTGGTGCCCATGGTGTCCTCACTCCTGTTTCCGGGTGGTTCTCTCCCGACGGGGCCGCCGCACGCTCCGTGACGGGAGTTCCCCGGCAGACTGCCCGGAAGGCGGTCTCGGGGTGGTGGGCCTCGGCGGCGCGCGACCGGCTGACAGGTCCACACTCGCCGCCAGGAACCACCGGGCCCTACTGTTTCGACATGGATCGAAAGAGCGCCCGCTTCCACATCGGCGCGGACGACGTGTCGGCCATCCGGTTCGGGGTCTCACCCGGGCACGAGCTGGCCCACGCCGTACGCGTGCTGTCGACCCCCCAGCGGCACCCGCTCCAGTGGGGATGGCTGCGGTCGGTGCGAGCGTCGGTGCCGAAGGCGGCCCTGGAGCGGCTGGCCGTGGTGATCCGCGCGGAAGGGTACATCCCCGACTTCCTCACCTCGGCGCCGTCCTGGGACATGACACCGCAGGAGGAGTTCGAGCGGCTGCGCGGGGTGCCGCCGGGCTCGGTGCGAGCGGACCTGGGCAAGGTGCTGCTCCGCTCCGAGGGACGCGGCAGGGACCTGGTGGGGGGCATGGTGGAACACCCCGGACGGGCCCGGGACATGATCGCCGACGCCTGGGAGCGGGTGTGGGCGGCGACGATGGCCCCGCACTGGCCGCAGATCCGCCGCCTGTTGGGCGCCGACATCGATCTGCGGACCCGGCGGATGGGCGCGGGCGGGGTCGGCGCGATGGTGGCGACCCTGCACGAGACGGTTCGCTGGCGCCGGAACACCATCGAGGTGTCGCTACGCCTGCACGACGAGGACGTGCGCTGCGAAGGCAGCGGCGTGGTACTCGTTCCGTCGGTGATGGGTACCGCCCGGTGCTCGGTGCTCACCGAACCCCCGGTGCAGCCGACCCTCTTCTACCCGGTGGACGGGCTGGCCGAGACGTGGCCCCGCGGCGCGGCCGCCGAGGAGGCGCTGGCCGAGCTGCTGGGCGCGGGACGGGCCCGGGTGCTGGCCTGCCTGGACGGCCCCCGGACCACGTCCGAGACCGGGCGGGCCTGCGCGATGGCGGTGTCCACGGCCTCCCACCACCTGGCGGTGCTGCGCCGCTCCCGTCTGGTGCACTCGCGCCGCGAGGGTAACCGGGTCCTGCACACCCGTACCCCGCTGGGTGAGGCCCTCCTCGGCCGGGGCTGAACCAGCCGGGGGCTCAACCTGCCGAAGCCGGCCCGGTCGGCGCGGTCGGCGCGGTCCGCTCCCTCCGGCCGGTGGACCGGAGTTCGTCCAGAACCTGGCGGGCGACCGTGCGTCCGGCCCGGTTGGCGCCGATGGTGCTGGCCTGCGGCCCGAACCCGGCGAGGAACAGGCGCGGTTCGCGGACGGACCGCCCGTTCTCCACCCGCACCCCGCCACCGGGTTCGCGCAGCCGCAGCGGTGCCAGGTGGGTGAGCTCGGCCCGGAAGCCGGTGGCCCAGATGATGGCGTCGACCGGTTCGAAGGACCCGTCGGCCCAGCGGACCCCCTCGGGTTCGATCACGGTGAACATGGGCCGGGCCACCAGGAGCCCCCGGTCCCGCGCGGCCAGGTTCTCGGCGGTGGCGGGCAGCCCGGTGCCGTGGATGATACTGGGCAGGGGCAGTCCAGCCCGAGCCGCCTCGTCCGCCTGCCGCACGGCGCGGACCCCGCCCCCGGGGTCGTCGGTGAACTCGACCGGCCGCCGGGTCGCCCAGACCGTACTCGCGGCCACACCCTCCAGTTCGCGCAGGAATCCGACCGCCGAGGTGCCCCCGCCGACCACCAGCACCCGCATCCCGGCGAAGTCCTCGGCGGCCCGGTACTGCGGGGTGGAGACCTGCGCGCCGCGAAAGTCCGCGGCCCCGGCGAAGTAGGGCCGGAACGGCCGTGCCCAGGTGCCGCTGGCGTTGGCCACCACCCGCGCCCGCACGTCGCCCTTGTCGGTCGCGACGAGGAACCCGGGTCCCTCCTCACTGACCGCGGTGACCCGGACCGGCCGCAGCACGTTGAGCCCGAACCACTGTTCGTAGCGTTCGTAGTACTCCCGCACCACGTCCCGGGCGGG
This sequence comes from Nocardiopsis metallicus, assembly GCF_014201115.1. GTDB lineage: Bacteria > Actinomycetota > Actinomycetes > Streptosporangiales > Streptosporangiaceae > Nocardiopsis > Nocardiopsis metallicus. Next base: position 616,984 of record NZ_JACHDO010000001.1, on the reverse strand, counting down.
CCTGGAGGCGTCAGCGGTGTCGAAGCTCAGCCCCATCTCGCGCATCCCGGGCAGGTCGCTGACCCTGTGCGCCTTGTCCAGGCGCAGCGCCTCCCAGCGGAACTGCCAGGCCCCGCCCGCGTCGGGCCCCCGGTCCAGTACCACGAACCCGGCCCCGGGTTCGAGCCCCAGCCGCCGCAGGTGCCAGGCCACCGAGAGTCCGGCCTGCCCGGCCCCCACCACCACGACGTCCGCCGAACCCGGCAGCGCGCCTTCCCGAACTTCCGCCACGACCGCTCCTCCCGTCGTCCGCCGACAGTCAAGAACAACGGAGGGGCCCGGTTCATGCCGTAGCGTGCCGGTGCCGCTGGCGGTGCGCACCACCGCGGAGGTGTCGTTCAGCCCGCCCGGACAGCGGGGACGTAGCGGTGTTCACCAGGTCAGGGTGTCGGGGACCGGGTCGGCTCCCAGGACGTGCTGGTCGCAGAAGGCCAGCACCGTCTCGTTCCACACCCGGCTGTTGGACGGGGTGAGCACCCAGTGGTTCTCGCCGGTCAGCTGCAGGAACCGGTGCGGCATCGTCTCCGGCGGGCCGTCCCAGGCCGAGACCAGGTCCCACCACATCCGCAGCGCCTCGCTGATCGGCACCCGGTAGTCCCGGTTCCCGTGGGTGATCAGCACCGGTGTGGACACCCGCGCCGCGCTCAGGTGCGGGGAGTTGTTCAGGTACCACTCCGGCTGCTCGTCCTCTCGGCCGTGCACGCGCATCTTGTGCGAGGCCGCGTCGGTGGTGCGGTGCTGCTGGCCCATCGCCCACGACCCGGCGTGGGTGACGACCGCCGAGAAGCGGTCCGTGTGCCCGGCGATCCAGCTGGCCATGAAGCCGCCGAAGGACGCGCCGAGCACCGCCGTGCGGGAACCGTCCAGGTCCGGGCGCTCCAGCGCGGTGTCGAGCAGCGCCTCGCACTCACCGAAGACCACGTCCGGACGGCGGGGCCAGCCGCGGTTCAGCCCGGCGCGGCCGTAGCCGGTCGACATGGCGGGATCGGGCATCAGCACGGCGTAGCCGCGGGCCACCGCCAGCCACGGGCACCAGCGCCAGGACCAGGCGTTGAAGGAGGTGTGCGGACCGCCGTGGATCCACAGCATCGTCGGGGCCGGTTCGGACTCGTCAGCGGTCTCGGGCAGGCACAGCCATCCGCCGACGTGTACGCCGTCGACCTCGGTTCGCACCCGTTCCAGCCGGCCCGGCAGAGCCGACACCGCTCCTGGGGCCGGGAGTTCGCGCACTTCACCGCCGGGGGTGATCCGGACCGGCCGCGGCGGGGTGGTGACATCGGAGCGCAGCGCGTACACGGACCCGTCCGGGGCGGGGGCCAGGCAGGTGAACACGCCGGTCTCCGCCAGGGTCCGCACCTTCGCGGTACGCGGGTCGACGGCCAGCACCGCCCCGGAGGAGTGCAGGTCACCGGCGACCAGCAGGGTGCCGTCGCGGCTCCAGGCGTACTCCCTGAACGTGAGGTCGCCGAGGTCGGCGACCACCGGTTCCCCGCCCGTCAGCGGGTGGATCTCCAGGTAGCCGTAGCTGGTATCGGTGGGTGTGGACACCGTGACCCGCTTCACCGCGAGGTGGGCGCCGTCCGGGGAGAACAGCGGTGATCCGTACTCCCGGTGGTCGTCGGCGGCCAGCAGGCCGGTGCGTTCACGCGTCCCGGTGTCGATGAGGACGACACCGGTACGGGTCTCCCCGCCCCGGACCCGTTCGGTCCAGGTCGTCGCGACGGTACGGCCGTCCGGGGACAGGTCGGCCGAAGCGTTGCCCAGGGCCACGGTGTCGGCGTCTTCGGTGAGATCGCTGACCTCCCCCTCGGGTGAGACGAGCACCAGGCGCGGGCTGACGTCGCCGAGTTCGCGGTCCCAGTGGCGGATCGGTATACCGGTGTGCCAGATGGCGCTCCCCTTGGCGTCCTTGCGGGCCTTGCGGCGCTCGGCGTCGTCGTCCAGGGTGGCCCCGGCCAGCACGCTGGTCGTCGCGAGGACCGAGCCGTCGTCCGCGGTTCCCACGACGCCGAGGCCGCCGGGGGCCGAGGCGACCAGGTGCGCTTCCCCGTGCGCGGGCAGGCGCCAGACGGCGTTGGCCCCCTTCTCCGCCTCGTCCTGCGGTTCCGGACGGCGCGAGGTGAACAGGAGCGAACCGTCGCGGGCGAACCGCGGCGCGCTCTCCCCGTTCTTGCTGAAGGTCAGTCTGCGGGCCGAAAGCAACCCCTGCGGGTCGAGCTCCCACAGGGCCGAGAGGCGCTCGGACCCGTGCTCGTCGGCCTCTGAGACCGAGGCGACCACTTGGCCGCCGCTTCCGGCGGCGACGGCGGTGACCCTGGGGATCCGGGTGAAGGCGTCGATGTCGGTGAAATCGGAGAAGGGGGAATGTCTCGGTGAGGGCACCGGGTCAAGGTACTACCCCGTCGCAGACGTAGGAAGGGGACTGGTTCGGGTGCATCGAGACCCGCGTGCACGGCCGGTCCCCCGCCCGTAGCGGGCTGGAACCCGCCGGAGCCGACGGGGCGCTTCCGTCGCCCGCCGGGCGCCGACAGCACCGCCTGGCCCGGGCGGTTCCGTCCCGGTCAGGTCGCGAAGACCTGGGAGTCGTCGGCGAAGGCCTTGAACTCCAGGGCGTTGCCCGCGGGATCGAGCAGGAACATGGTCCACTGCTCACCGGGCTGGCCCTCGAACCGCACGTAGGGCTCGATCACGAACTCCGTACCGGCCGCACGCAGCCGCTCGGCGAGCTCACGGAAACGCTCCACCGTGAGGATGAGGCCGAAGTGGGGCACCGGGACGTCGTGCCCGTCGACCGGATTGTGGATGCGGCGCTGGCGTTCGGGGGCCAGATGGGTGACGAACTGGTGCCCCTGGAGGTTCCAGTCGGTCCAGGTGTCGGAGCTGCGCCCTCGCTCCAGCCCGAGCACGGTCCCGTAGAACTCGCGGGCGGCCTCCAGGTCGTCGACCGGTACGGCCAGATGGAAACGCGGGACGGGTGAGTCCAGAACCGTCATGAAACATCCTTCCTCGATGCGGCTTGTCGCATTGTTAACATTAGGACTTCGGGTCGAGCGAAGGGAAGGGGTCCAGAGCATGGGAACGCACGGAGGGGTCGCCCCGGCCCGCAGGCGCGGGCTGGCCGACGAGGTGGCCGACCGGGTTCGCGAAGCGATCTTCGACGGCACCTACCCGTCCGGAACCCAGCTGCGCGAATCGGAGCTGTCCGGCGCCCTGGAGGTGAGCCGGGGGCCGGTACGCGAAGCACTCACCCGGCTGGAGGGTGAGGGCCTGGTCCGCAGCGCCTGGCACCGGGGCGCCACCGTCACCGAACTCACCGACGACGACATCGCCGAACTCGACAGTCTGCGCGACGCTCTGGAGCACCTGGCCGTCCAGCGGGTCACCCGGCACGCCGACGAGAGGGACATGGCGGCGATCGAACGCGCGGCTGAACGCATGGAACGCGCCGAGGACGCCTACGACCTGGTCGTCCTCGACCTCGCCTTCCATGACGCGGTCTACGCCGCCGCCCGCCACCGCAGGCTCCGGCAGGCTTGGGACGCGATCCGCCAGCAGGTCCGGCTGTTCCTGGTCAACCGGGTGCGCGCCAGTTCCCTGGACTACCTGGAGCGGGTGCCGGGAGAGCACCGTGAACTCGCCGAGGTGCTGCGCTCCCGCGACACCTCCGCCGCGCTGGCCCTGTTCGCCGCCCACCGGCGCCATGCCCTGGACGTGCTCACCAGGGACCAGGACCCGGTGGCGGGAGGAGGTCCCGCCCCGGGCCGCCCCGGCTGCTGAGCCGAGGGCCCGGCAGCTCCCCGGGTTCCAGCGGCCGCTGCGACGACCCGTCCGACGCGCCGGGCACGGAAAAGGAAAGCAGCTTTCCAGGCAGGTAATCGGTCAAGGACGATTCCGCTTCCGCGCAGGTCAACGCCCTCTTCGTTAGCCTTCGGGCATGGCCGAGACACACATGCTCGTGGACAATCTGGCGTCGATGTGGTGGATCGCGCTGGCGGCGGTGCTCGGTCCGGTCCTGGCGTTGGCCACCCGGCGCAAGGTGCCGGACGTGGTCTGGCTGCTGGTGTTCGGCACGATCATCGGTCCGCACGCCCTGGGGCTGGCAGCCGAGACCGAAGCGGTCCACTTCCTGCGGGAGCTCGGCCTGGGCTTCCTGTTCCTGTTGGCGGGCTTCGAGGTCAACACCACCGACATGCGCGGCAGGCAGGGCAGGCACGCCGCCCTGACGTGGGGTCTGTGCGCCCTGCTGGGCTTCGGAGCGGGGATGCTCCTGCTGGAGGGGGACGTGCACGTCGCGATCGTGCTGGCGATCGCCTCGACCTCGACGGCCCTGGGAACCCTGCTGCCCATCCTCAAGGACTCCGGCGCGATGGGAACGCCGTTGGGGCGGGCCGCCATGGTGCACGGCGCCTACGGTGAGCTCCTGCCGATCGTGGCGATGTCACTGCTGCTGTCCACCCGGGGCACCTGGCAGGCCGCGGCGGTCCTGGTCCTGTTCTCAGCGGCCGCGGTGGCGGTCGTGGTGGTCCCCGGACGTTTCTTCAGCCGTCTCCCCCTGCTGAGGAAGGCCTTCGCGGACGCCTCCAACACGACCATGCAGACCACTGTGCGCGTCACCGTGCTGGTCCTGGTGACGCTCATGCTGCTGACCGCCGTGCTCGAACTCGACGTCGCCCTGGGCGCCTTCGCGGCGGGTCTGCTGCTGAACGCCGCACTCAACGCCACGGCCCCCGAACACGCCGCCGAGATCATGCACAAGGTCGAGATCGTCGGATTCAGTCTGCTGATCCCGGTGTTCTTCGTGACCAGCGGCATGAGCATCGACCTCTCCGCAGTCGCGGCCCACTGGCCCCTGCTGCTCGGCTTCGTCGCCGTGATCCTGATGGTGCGCGGGCTGCCGGTCTTCCTCCGAGAGCGGTGGAGCACGACGCACTCCGGGTTGACGGCCCGGGGCGACCAGGCCGCACTCGGTCTTTACGCGGCGACGGGTCTGCCCATCATCGTGGCCGTGACCCAGGTCGCGGTGTCCTCGGGGGTCATCGACGGCACCGTCGCCTCCGTCATGGTCACTGCCGGAGCCATCACGGTCCTGCTCTTTCCCTTCGCGGCGGCACGCTTGACGTCCTCCCCGGGGTGAGCGCTGGAGCGGCTACGAGATCCGTCTCAGCCAGGTGTGCGAACCCGACCGGGTACACCTGATCACCCGCGTGGCCACCACCGACGCCACGGCCCGGGAAAACGAGGTGATCGGGGCGACCCGCACGAACCCGCCACGGGCTAACCGGGTGCGCGATCAAGGTGAGGAGGGTCGACGCCCGCGTGTCCGGTGTCCCGGGCACGGCACGCGTACCGGGTACACCTACACCATTCCTTGGTCGACCGCCCCTACCTTCCCTGTGCCCGACCAGGCGGCGCTCTGAGTATCCGTGCTCATGACAGCGTGGCTCTCCTACGTTGGAATGGGTGATGCTGGCCCCGGTCTCGACGGCATCCGCACCGCGGGGCCGGGGCGGACGGCAGAGGGCGGTTCGCAGACGAGGGGAAGGCGGCACCTGATGGAGGCACGCGACGGGGCCCGCGCTGAGGCGTTGCGCGGGCTGGTCGAGCAGGGGGTGATCGACCGCGGGCAGGCCGACGCGGTCGCCGCCGCTCTGGAGGCGGCCGAGGGAGGCTCCGAGACGAAGAGCCGCTGGGCGGAGGTACTGGGCTATGTCGGCGGCGGGCTGGTGCTGGCGGCCGTGGCCACGTTCATGGCCACCGCGTGGGACGTCTTGGACGCAGGCGTGCGGATCACACTGCTCGCGGTGGTCGCCGCCGTGCTCGTCGGCGCGGGGGTCGCCATGGCCGGAGGCCGGTCCCTGCTGCTCCGGTCGGCGGACACGGCCCCGGTTCGCCGCCGGATCGGTGGTGCCCTGTTCGCGTTGGCGTCGCTCTCCGCGGCCTTCGCCGTCGCCGAAGCCATGGAGGAAGCGCTGCCTGCCGAGTTCGTACCGAGCGCTTCCACCTGGGCATCCGCTGCCGGGCTGGCAGTCGCCGTGACCGCCTACGCGCTGCTGCGCTCCGCGCCCGGGCTGGTGGCCGTTTGGGGCATGAGCGCGTTCCTGGTCGGTTTCGGAGTGCAGGAGGTGGTCTACGAGCTCGTCGGCTCGGACAGCGGGAGCGGGTTCTCCTCCAGCGGGTGGCAGACCGCGTCCTCGGCAGCCGGCGCGGGCCTGCTCCTCCTCGGCGTGGTGGGGATCGCCCTCGCGGTGGTCGGCGTGCTGCGCGAACCGGGAACCGCGGTCGGGCTCGGCGCGGTGACCTCCTACACGGGTGCGCTGATGCTGGAAACGCCGGTGAACCACGTCGCCGAACTCGCCGTCACGGCGGGCCTGTTCACGCTCTTCGCGCTCTGGCGCTCGACGGCGCGCGGCCCCGCCTCGGCGCTCGTGTTCGGCGTGCTCGCCGCCACGGTCGCGGTTCCACGGCTCGTCTGGGAGCTCACCGGCGGTGAGGTGTCGGCAGCCGGGGTCCTGCTCGTCGCGGGCGCCGTACTACTCGTCACCAGCGCGGTCGGCATCCGTCTGCGCCAGCGGGCCGCCGCGGAACCGGCCAGCCCCCGCGCGGCACCGGACGCCCCGTAGCCTGGGCCACGCTCCCGGCTTTGTCCGGACCCCGGTTCAACCCCGCCCTGCCGGAGACACAGAAAAGGGCTCACCTCGCGGTGAGCCCTGAACTGTTGCCGCTCTGTCGGGACGGCGGGATTTGAACCCACGACCCCTTGACCCCCAGTCAAGTGCGCTGCCAAACTGCGCTACGTCCCGGCCGCTGGGCGAACGCCGTGTCCGGCGCCGCCAACGGGGACGACTCTATCGCATCTTCTGGGGCGTTCGCACCATGGTTTCGGCTCTCCCGGGACCGGCTGACGACATGGTCCGGCGGCCGCTCCGACCGCCGACACTGCGCAAGAACGGTCAAGCGGCGGCGAGGGCCCCGCGAACATACTGTTCACATGACCGAACCCACCACCGAACCCCCTTCCGGGCGGGACCGTCTGCGTGAGCTGCTCGACGCGGTCCTGTCCGAGGAGAACAACCGGCTCAGCGAGATGGCCGGGCAGGCGCACGCCTCACCCTTCCACTTCAGCCGGGTGCTGTCCCGGGACACCGGCGAGTCCCCGGTGGCGCTGCGCCGCCGGGTCCTGCTGGAGCGGGCCGCCTGGCAGATCGGGCAGGGCACCAGCGTCACCGACGCGGCGTTCGCGGCCGGATACGAATCCGTGGAGGGGTTCACTCGGGCGTTCGCGCGCGCCTTCGGTCATCCCCCCAGCGCCACCACGGCGGGCAGCGGCCGCTGGCTGCCCGCGCCCAACGGCGTCCACTTCCACCCGCCGATCCACCTGTGGGTGGAGGAGCACCCGAAAGGCCGCCCCAGCTTGGACGTCACCGGACTACAGGTCCACCACGACGTCGACGACACAGCGCTGCTGATCCGGCTCGCCGCGGACCTGCCCGAGGCGGAGTACCGCAGGGTCCGCGAACCGGGCCGGACCACGCTGACCTGGGACGGCCCGGAGGAGTCCATCGCCGCCACCCTGGACCGCCTGGTGCGGGCCAAGGAGATGTGGCTGGCCTCCATCGAGGGCGCGGACACCCCCGAACACGGGGGCGACGGCCCGGAGTCACTGCGGCTCCGGCACGAGGAGGCCGGGGCGCGCTGGATCGCCACCGTCACCGACATCGGGCGGCGGGACGCCTGGGGCGACCGGCTCATCGACGCCCTGTGCGACCCGCCGGAGAGCTTCCTGCTCGGCGGCGTGGTCGCGCACGTACTCACCTACTCGGCGCACCGCAGGCAGAGCGTTCGGCACATGCTGCGAGCGGCCGGGGTCGAGGTGGACCACGGCGACCCGCTGGAATGGTTGCAGGGGCGGTACGAGCGGGACCGGTACGAGCACAGCTGACACGAGGCACCGAGGAAACGGGGAGAAAGCACATGAGCAGGACCGTCTACGAGACCGCCACCAGCCTGGACGGGTTCATCGCCGACCAGGACAACTCACTGGACTGGCTGTTCGCCGTCGAGGGAGGAAGCCCGGACGACGAGAACACCGAGGCGCTCGACTCGACCGAGGAGTTCATCAAGGGCGCCGGGGCGATCGTGATGGGCGCGACCACCTACGAGTGGATCCACGAGCACGAGGGCGACAAGCCCTGGCCGTACACGGCGCCCACCTGGGTGCTCACCCACCGGGAGCTCCCCCGGCTCGGTGGCGACCTCAGGTTCACCAGCGCCGACAGCGACCGGGAACTGCGGGACCTGCACGCGGAGATGACCAGGGCCGCCGACGGCCGCGACATCTGGGTGGTCGGCGGCGGACGGATCGCCGCGGACCTGGCCCGGCTGGGCCTGCTGGACGAGGTCCGGGTGTCCGTCGCCCCGGTCAGCCTGGGTGGCGGTGCGCCCCTGCTGGACGGGCGGGTCCAGCTGCGCCCGCTGGAGGCCGGGCTCGCGGGGCCCTTCGCCTGCCTGCGATACGAGGTCGTCAAGGACTGATCCGAACCCCGGTCCGTGCCGGGGCCTCGCCCACGGCGGCGCCCCGGCACTCGTCTCCAGAACGCTCAGCCCCGTTCCAGAGTCCTGAGCCGTTCCGCCGCCCGCGCGACCTCGTTCTCGTTGAACACCGCCACCCCGTGCTCGCGGAGCAGGTGCGCGGTCACGCCCTCCCCCGGCACCTTGCGCCCCTCGAAGGTTCCGTCGTAGACCACGTGCAGTCCGCAGGAGGGGCTGGACTCCTTGAGCAGCGCCAGCACCACCCCATGGGTCTGCGCGGTGGCCAGCGCCGAGTGCGCCCCGGACACGAAGTGGTCGGTCACGTCCGCGCCCTCGGGGGTGAGGACGCGGGCCCGGCCCGCGAGCACGTCGGCGGCGTCCGCGCCCGGTTCGATCTCGGCGGGCGGTCGGGGCACCGGCAGCCCGCCGGCGATCTCGGGGCAGTGCACGACCAGGCGCCCCTCCTCCCGCCAGCGGGTGACCGTGTCGTCCCCCACCGGTTTGGCCCGTCCGTCGTAACGGACCCGGCGGCCCATCAGGCAGGCACTGACCAGCACTTTGCGCATACGGCAACGCTACCCGCGGGCGACACGTAGGCCTCCCACGTTTTCGTAGCCGAAAGTGCTTATCTATGTACTTCAGGTGATTCCTCCGAGGGAGAGACGTGAGCGAAGAACCACGTCAGGGCCAGCAGACCCTGAAGACCGACCACAAGACCACCCGCAAGGCTGTCACCGCCGCGGCGATCGGCAACGCGACCGAGTGGTACGACTTCGGTGTCTACAGCTACCTGGCCGTGACGATCGGTCTGGTCTTCTACCCGGCGCAGTCGTCCGGCGTGCAGCTCATCGCCACCTTCACCACGTTCGCCGCGGCCTTCCTCGTGCGCCCGCTCGGCGGCATGTTCTTCGGTCCGCTCGGCGACCGGGTCGGCCGCAAGCACGTGCTGGCGTTCACCATGCTGCTCATGGCGGTCAGCACGTTCTCCATCGGCCTCATCCCCTCGGCCGCCACCATCGGTATCGCCGCGCCGATCCTGCTGCTGGTGGCCCGTATGCTGCAGGGCTTCTCCACCGGTGGCGAGTACGGCGGGGCCACCACGTTCATCGCCGAGTACGCACCGGACAAGCGACGCGGCTTCCTCGCCTCCTGGCTGGAGTTCGGCACGGTCAGCGGTTACGTCGGCGGCGCCGCCATCGTCACCGTGATGACCCTGGTTCTGGGCTCCGACACCATGCAGGACTGGGGTTGGCGCATCCCGTTCCTGTTCGCCCTGCCGCTCGGCGCGGTCGGCCTCTACCTGAGGCTCAAGCTGGACGACACCCCGGTCTTCAACCAGAACACCGACGGTTTCGCCAAGGACTCCCGGGGCGAGCGGCGCAAGGGCCAGCTGCGCGAGACCGTCGTGGGCCAGTGGCGCGCCATGGTGCTGTGCGTCGGGCTGGTCATGGTCTTCAACGTCAACAACTACATGGTGACCGCCTACCTGCCCACCTACCTGGAGGCGGAGCTGGGGTACGGCACGACCCTGGCCCTGGTCGTCACCCTGGGCGCGATGGTGTTCCTGCTGGCCACGGTGACCCTGTTCGGGTTCATGAGCGATCGCGTGGGCCGCAGACCGATCCTGCTCTCGGGCAGCGTCTGCGCGATCGTGCTGTCCCTGCCCGCCTTCTGGATGCTGCAACAGGGCAGCGTGTGGACGGCGGCCCTGGGCGTAGTGGTCCTGGCGATCACCCTGGTGCACTTCTCCGGGGCGGCGCCCGCCGCGCTTCCGGCCTTCTTTCCGACCAAGGTCCGCTACGGCGCGCTGGCGATCAGCTTCAACGTCTCGGTGGCGCTGTTCGGCGGCACCACCCCGCTGATCGCCGAGTCGCTGGTGCAGTCCACCGGCAACCTGTACTCGCCCGCCTGGCTGGTGATGGCCGCCGGTGCCGTCGGTGTGCTGGTGGTCTGGCGGATGAGGGAGAGCGCCGGACAGCCGCTGCCCGGCGCCCCAGCCATCCCGATGCCAGGGCGCGGCCCGGGTGCGTCCGGGAGGCTGCCCTACCCGAGGGAGGGCGGTGAGCCCGGCTTCGGTATCCGCGGCGGCAACGTCCGCCGTCTGCCCTCGGACTCCTGACCGGCCCCAGGACCACGCGGGAAGGGGGACCAGTGCACACGACGGCGGAGCGCCCCTTACCGATGGCCTGTGGACCGCACCCTCAGCCGGAGCCGCCCCCGCTCCTGGAGCCGGACTCCCCCGCCTCGGCGCGGGCCGCTTTGGTGATCACCTGTTGGAGCGCGCTGTTCAGGTCCTGAAGTTGGCTCACGTCAAGACCCAGGCGTTCCATCATCTGGGCGGGGATGGACTCGGCCTGGCTGCGCAGGTCACGGCCTTGTGGGGTGAGCCTGACGGTCAGCCGGCGCTCGTTGTCGGCCGTTCTCTCCCGCACTACCAGTCCTGAGGCCTCGAGTCGCTTGAGCAGCGGCGAGACGGTCGCCGACTCCAACTCCAACATCTGCGCGATCTCACCGACGGACAGCGGCTCGAACTGCCACAACGCCAGCATGACCAGGTACTGGGGATGAGTGAGCCCGAGGGGCGCCAGCACCGGCCGGTACAGGCCGATCACCATGCGCGAGGCCACCGCCAGGGAGAAGCAGACCTGGTGTTCCAGGGCCAACGGATCGTCCAGCTGCTGCTCCTCGGCCAAATAACCCACCTCGATGTGTCTGCTCCAGCACGCGTAAGACGATCATACTCAGGATTAGCCCACTAATACTTAGCCCACGAACACGGGTTCGGATTGAGTCCCCGCAGCTGGATCGTCGGTGCGCCCCCGATCGCACGGAAGGAGAGCCCGTGGCCGCGCAGGCGGCTTCCCCGAAACCCGACTCGTATGTTCGTGGGCTATCATTTAGTGCACTAACAATACGGCTCGGGGGGAGGGGCTCCTCCACGAGACCCGGATGAGCGCCAGCGACTCCACCGAACCGCGAGGGAAACGGCCATGGACAAACCGCACGGGACAGACTCGTTCTCCTTGCTGTACAGGATGGGGTTCCGTATCAACCACGCGCTCCTGCAGGTCATGGGCCCAGCCGCCCTGAGCCCCGAGACCGACCCACGCCTGCGGGCCAAGAGGGAGTACGAACGCCGCCGCGAACTCCACCGGGCTTGGAAGGCGCACCAGCGATCCCAGGCGAGCACCCATGACTGAAGCCATGTGCTTGCGGGAGGCGCCCGCCTGGCTGGTGGGTCCGGCCTCCCGGTTCCAGCACCGCTTCCGGCCTCAGGGCTCGGGGCCGGCTGACGGACGACCCGCAGCCCCTCGACGCGGTGGCCCACGTGCTGTCCGGAAAACGACGAAGCCCGTGACCGGGACGGTGTCCGGTCACGGGCCGAGGGCTGAACGCCGAGCTAGCGTCGGCCGCCGCCGCGCGGCTTGCGGTCCGGACGCACACTGCCCTTGGAGGCGCGGCCCGGGGTCGCGCCCTTCTTCTCGCGGATCCGCATGCTGATGTGCACCGGGGTCCCCTCGAAGCCGAAGTCCTCGCGCAGCCGACGCTCGATGAAGCGACGGTAGTTGTCCTCGAGGAAACCGGTCGTGAACAGGATGAAGTGCGGCGGGCGCGCACCGGCCTGGGTCGCGAACAGGATCTTGGGCTGCTTGCCGCCACGCACCGGCGGCGGGGTGGCCGCCACCAGCTCCTTGAGCCAGTTGTTGAGCTGACCCGTGGAGATGCGCTGGTTGAAACCGGCCAGGCTGGTCTCGATCGCCGGAACGAGCCGCTCCATGTGGCGGCCGGTGGCCGCGGAGATGTTCACCCGGGGCGCCCAGGAGACGCGCGCCAACTGGCGGTCGATCTCCTTCTCCAGGTAGACGCGGCGCTCCTCGTCGAGGATGTCCCACTTGTTGAAGGCCAGGACCAGACCGCGACCGGCCTCCACGACCTGCTCCACGACCCGGATGTCCTGCTCGGCCAGCGGCTCGCTGACGTCCATCAGCACCACGGCCACCTCGGCCCGCTCCAGGGCGGTGCCGGTGCGCATGGTCGCGTAGTAGTCGGCGCCCTGGAGTGCGCGGAACCGGCGGCGGATACCGGCGGTGTCGATGAACTTCCAGGTCTTGCCGCCCAGCTCGATCAGCTCGTCGACCGCGTCACGGGTGGTACCCGCCACGGAGTCCACGACCACGCGGTCCTCACCGGCGAGCCGGTTCAGCAGGCTGGACTTGCCCACGTTGGGGCGGCCCAGCAGAGCGATCCGGGACGGACCGTCCTCGTCGTCGCCCTCCCCCTGGCCCTCGGGGGTCTCGGGGAAGGCCTCCACCACGGCGTCCAGCATGTCGCCGGTACCGCGGCCGTGCAGGGCGCTGATCGCGAAGGGCTGACCCACGCCCAGGTTCCACAGGCCGAGCGCGTCGGCCTCCTGCTGTCCGCCGTCGACCTTGTTCGCGGCCAGCACCACGGGCTTCTTGGTGGCGCGCAGGACGCGGGTGACCGCGGCGTCGGCGTCGGTGATGCCCACGGTCGCGTCGACCACGAAGAGGATCACGTCGGCGGTCTGCGCGGCGTACTCGGCCTGGCGGGCGACCATCGCGGCCAGACCGCTGACGCTGGTCTCCCAACCGCCGGTGTCCACCAGCGTGAAGCGGTGGTTCTGCCACTCGGCGTCGTAGGCCACCCGGTCACGGGTCACGCCCGGGACGTCCTCGACCACTGCCTCACGGCGGCCGATGATGCGATTGACCAGACTGGACTTACCGACGTTGGGGCGGCCGACGACGGCGACGACGGGCAGTGCCGCCTCCTCGCCCTCGGGCGCCACGCCCACGTCGGACACGTCGAACTCACTCATGTACTCGTACTCCCGGTTCCAGGTCCTCACGCGCCCAGGATGCGTGCCGTGAGGATGTGTCAAGGATTCGACGCGATCGCCACGTGAATCACTCACGGGCGCCGCTGCGGGCGCCCGTGTCCTGCCACGGGGGGCAACCCCCGCGGATGATCTTGTGTTCCCCTGACGGGGGTGGTGTGGCCGGTCTCTCCCCGGCCTCCCGCCCGGTGGGGCGGGTCCGCTGCCCGCGCTGTCTCCGGCGTCCGCACCGGGTGCGACGCTCGCGCGCCGCTACGAGGCCTGAGCCTCGCGGACCTCGTCGGCCAGTTTGACGACCAGCGCGATGACCTCGTCGAGGGTCAGGCCGGTGGTGTCGAGTTCGGTGGCGTCGGCGGTCTGCGTCAGCGGAGAGTGCTCGCGGCTGGAGTCCAGCTTGTCACGGCGGGCCAGGTCGGCCTGGGTCGCCGCGACGTCAACGGTACGGACCTCCTTGCTGCGCCGCTGCGCCCGCGCCTCGGCGCTGGCGGTCAGGAACAGCTTGACGGGGGCCTCGGGGGCGACGACGGTCGTGATGTCACGGCCCTCGACCACGATACCCGCGCTCTCGTCACGGGCGGCCTCGATGACCTCGCGCTGGGTCCGCACCAACAGCTCACGCGCCTCTGGCACGGCCGAGACGGCGCTGACGTTGGTGGTGACCTCCCTGCCGCGGATCTCGGCGGCCACGTCACGCCCGTCCACCGTCACGGAGGGCGCGGACGGGTCACTGCCCATCACGATGACGGGACGGCCGACGTTGGCTGCCACCGCGGCGGCGTCGTTGACGTCGATCTTGTTGTCCAGCATCCACCAGGTCAGGGCCCGGTACATGGCCCCGGTGTCGAGGTAGCGCAGGTCCCGCGCCTTGGCGACACCCCTGGCCGTGCTCGACTTGCCCGACCCGGAGGGACCGTCGATGGCGATGACGATGCCCTTGCCCTGCGCGCTCACTGCTTCTGACTCCCGAAATCACTGTGCCTGGGTGGCGGCGTGGACTACCCCGCCGACGCCTCAGCCTACCTGCTCCGCAAGGCGCTCACGGAGCTCCGTGAGTCTACTTGCGGAGCTGCGCGCCGGGACGCACGGCACCACGCGCGCTCGCGAGCGGGTCACACCCCCGGGTGCACCGACCAGCCCTCGGCGGAGAGCGCCTCGGCGAGGGTGTCCACGGCCTCGGGGAGCAGGTAGAGCTCGGCCACACCCAGCGGCAGGCCGGGGGTGTGCTCGATCCGCACGTCCTCGATGTTGACACCGGCGGTGGCGGCCGCCGCGAACAGGCGGCCCAGCGCGCCGGGCTCGTCCGGGATGACCACGGGGATGACCGTGTAGACGGGGCGGCGGACCGCGCCGTGCTTGCCGGGGATCCGGCCGTGGCCCGAGCGGCCCCGGGCCAGCAGGTCGCGGACCGGCTGCATGCCGTCCTCGGACCCGGATTCACTCGCGGGGTCGGCCTCGGAGGCGAAGGTGGCAGCGGTGGCGGACTGTGCGTGCAGGGCCTCGGCGGTGGCGGCCAGGTCCGCGGCCACCTCGCGCAGGACGTCGGCCACCGGCCCGGCGTTGTGGGTGAGGATCTCCTCCCACATGGCCGGGTCTCCCCCGGCGATGCGGGTGACGTCGCGCACGCCCTGACCGGCCAGGGCCAGCGCGGTCTCGCCTGCGGAGACCAGCCTCGCTGCCACCGCGGAGGAGGCCACGTGCGGGGCGTGCGAGACCAGCGCCACCGCGCGGTCGTGCGCCCCCGCCTCCAGCACCAGCGGGTCGGCACCGCACAGGCGGGCCAGCTCGGTGACGGCGGCGACCGAACCGGGGTCCGCCTTGCCGGTGGGGCACAGCGCCCAGGAGCGGCCGAGGAACAGGTCGGCGCGGGCGGCGCCGGGTCCGTGCTTCTCCCGACCGCCCATGGGGTGGCCGGGCACGAAGGTGGCCATGTCACAGCCGAGGCGTTCGGCGCCCTCCAACACGCTCGACTTCACACTGGCCACGTCGGTGTACACCTGGGCCAGACCGCTGTCCTGGGCCTGGCGCAGCACCGCCGGGACGACGGCGGGCGGGGCCGCGATCACCGCGATGTCGGCGGGCGCGGACCCGGGGGTCCGGTCCATTGGACGGCCGGCGCCGAGGTCGCAGGCCAACCGCAGGGAGGCGGGGTCGGGGTCGGAGAGGGTGACGTCCACGTCGCGGGCGCGCAGGGCGAGCGCGATCGAGGTTCCGATCAGGCCCGTGCCCAGCACCGAGACCCGACGCAGTACCGTGCGCCCCGTACCGGCCGTCTCCTCGCCCACAACGCTCCCCCGACTCGCTTCGGCTCGTGTTCGTGCCCACACGTGTCGGGGCACCTTCCCAGCCTACGACCTCGTGACCTGGCCGCCCGCCCGTCGGTCTCAGCCGGTGAGCCACGTCTCCCGGACCCGGGCAGGTTCGGCCGCTCCGTGCCGCATCGCGTCCAACACGAACTCCACCGCGTGCTCCCGGACCGTTTCCAGGGTCTCGACCGGCACGTACCGGCGGAAGACCCCGGGCAGGACGGTTCCCAGCGCCGCCTCCGCCACGGGGTCGAGGCGTCCGCGTTCGAGGTGCTCCGCACGCAGCCCGGAGCCCAGCCCGTTGGCGTACCAGGCCGTCCAGAGCTCGAACAGCACGGTCCGGTGGAGCACCCGGGTGAGCTCGGGCCCGTGTTCGCGCGCGACGCGAGTGATCGTCTCCTCGAAGCGCTCGGTCAACCGGGCGGGTTCGACCTGTTCGGGCAGCGCCTGCGCGACCGGGGTTCCGACGAACGCCGGCGGCGCTTGGGGAGAATCATCGAAGACCTCGGCCGTGGCGCGCATCCAGCCTATGTGCGCCAACCGGGGAGCGCTCCCCGAAGACGCATTCCCCTTGACCCGGGGCGGTGGTCCGAAGCAGACGGATCGGCGCACCCCCTGGAAGGCGTTCCCGGTCAGGCTCGGGGTGGTTCCGTTCGTGTCGTGTTCCACGAGGTTGGGCACCGAGACCAGCTGGCGCACGCCCCGGTCGTTGAGAAAACCCCGCAGCGCGACGTCGTCCGGGGTGGCGGGGTCGAGCCCGCGCGCGTGTTCGGCGAACGCCAGCGCCACCGGGGTCGGCAGGACCAGCGCCAACGAGGGAACGTAGGGGTCGACGACCGGTGCCGTGGCCTCGCCCGCCAGGGCAGCGATCCGGACCCGGGTCGCGGTACGGCACCCCCACTCGGTGAACAGGCTGATCGCGGCGTCGGGCGCCCGGGAGACCAGGTCGACCACGCGTGCGGCCAGGCCCTCGACCGGCAGGGCGTCGTCCTGGAGCACGATGTGGTGGCTCGCGTCCGCGGCCGTCGCCCACGCCGCCGCGGAGGTCACGAGCGTGGAACCCGCCCCGGGGTCCTCGACGACCGTCGGGGCCGGCTCGGAGCAGAGCCCGGCCAGGCGCTCGGCGTGCTCGCGACGACGGGCGTGGGTCATGATCGCCCAGGTCAGGCTGATGCCCCTGTACGTGTCCGTATTCATGCGAGGATCGCGCTCCTCTCCACGGCCGCGACCAGGTCCCCGGCCGCGGCGGTCCCGCGCAGCCTTGCGGCGAAGTGCTCCGAGGCCTCCTGGCGCTCGGCGGACAGGGCGGCCTTGACCGCGACACCGAGACGATCGCTCAGGGCGTCGGCCGGCAGGACCTCCGCCATCCCGAGTTCGGCCACCCGCCGCCCGTTCCGCTCCTGTTCGGCGGTCTCCGGGACGCAGACCATGGGTGTCCCGGCGATCAGCCCGTCCACCAGGGTGCCGTGCCCGCCGTGCACCACCGCCGCGTCCGAGGCGCGCATGAGGTCGACCGCGTCCCGGCGGAACCCCGTGACCCGGACCCGCTCGGGATAGGCGCGCGCCACCTCGCCCTCGGGCTCGCGGGCGAGCACGATCTCCGCCTGAACGTCCGCGGGCAGGGCGGCCACCAGGTCGTCGAGCACGGCGTCCGACCAGGCACCACCGCCCAGCAGTACGGAGACGAGCCGGTCCCGGCCGCTCCGCTGCGGCAGCTCCGCGCGTGGGGTGCCCGCCACGCGCAGCGTGTCCGCGGCCACGATCGGGCCGACGTGCCGGATCTCGGGGACCAGGGAGGCCACGAGCGCCATGGTCTCGGCGGGCACCTCGGTCAGCGGGTCGAGAACCGGCAGGTCGGGGACGAGCATCGTTTCCCCCAGCACCGCGCGGGCGTGTTCCTCACCCACCCCGGCCCCGTCCAGCGTCACCAGCAGCTCGGGCAGGATGACGTGCATGGGGTTCTGGAACAGCCGCAGGTTGTGCAGGCTGCACGCGGGGACCCCCCGCAGGGACGCGGCCACGGGGGCCGTGTTGCGCATGTCCGCCACCACGGCGTCGGGCGCGTAGCCGTCGATGAGCGCGAGCTCGTCCTCCAGGCACATCGACACGTACCCCGGACTGGCCAGGCGGCCGCGGACGAACCCGCGCAGCGCCTCCCGGTCGCGGATCCCGGTCCACGCCGGGGCCGGTTCGATCTCGCGGACCGGCCGCCAGCCGACCCCCCGCGACTCCACGACGCCGCGCACGGACTCATGACAGGCCACGACGGCGTCGTGCCCGGCCGCGACCAGCAGTTCGGCCGCGGTCACGCACCGGACCACGTGGCCGAGGCTACTGCGGCTGTACGCCACGAAAAGGACCTTCACGCGTTCTCCTTCGACACATCAGGCGACTCAGCACGCCGCACGAAAACCACACAAAGCACGAAACCGAACGCGGCCAGCGAGGGCAGAGCCATGATCGTGAGGGCGACCGGGGCCTGACCGGTGAGGTCGATCAGCACACCGCACAGCCCGCCGCCCAGCGGCACCGCGCCCCAGGCGGCCATCCGGCCGACGGCGTTGACCCGGCCCTGGAGGTGGGCGGGGCAGCGCTGCTGGCGCACCGAGATGCTCACGATCATCGCGATGGTGTGGGCCGTGTTCCATCCCGCGAGCAGGAACAGCGCCACCACCCAGCCCGGTGACCACGCGTAGGCGACCAGGAGGACCACGTCGACGGCGAGCGTCACCGCCGACACCAGCACCGGGTCCAGGGACCTGAGCCGGGGCGTCAGCACGGCCGCGATCAGGGCGCCGACGCTGCACCCGGCGATGATCCAGCCGACCCGGATGTCGTCCGTGCTCAGGTCCAGCGACAGGTCGGAGAAGACCACGATGGTGCTGTAGACCGCGCCGCCGGAGATCCCGATCCCCGCCCCGGCCAGGGTGAGCACGCCCACGACCCGGTCGGAGCGGATGAACCGGAGACCTTCGAGGATCTCCGACCAGCCGACCCGGCTCCCCTCCTTCCCCTGTGCCCCGTCGGCGGCGGTACGGCCGGCCCTCAGGAAGGAGGTGAGGACCGCCGAGACCACGTAGGCCCCGGCGATCACCAGGAAGGCCCCGGCCAGACCGATCCGGTCCAGCAGGAAGAACCCGGCCGGCGCGGCGACCGCGTTCACGACCGTCGCGGCCATCCACAGGTGGCCGTTGGCCTGGAAGACGCGCTCGGGGCCCGCCACGGCGGGCACGAGCGCCGAGGACGCCACGTCGAACCAGACGAAGGCGCTCGACGCCAGGAACCCGATCACCAGGAAGACGGCGAACGGCGGTTCCGACAGCAGGACGACGGCCGGTACCAGGAGCAGCACCAACGCGCTGACCACCTCGACCACGACCATCACCGTGCGCGGGCGCAGCCGGTCGACGTAGGCCCCGGCGAACAGCCCGAAGAGCAGGAACGGCACGACGTTCATCGCGCTCATCGAGGCGGCGGCGGTCGCCGAACCGGTGATGTCGTACACGTGCAGCGGCAGGAGCACCCAGGTCACGGCCGTGGCCGCGGTCGAGGCCGCGCGGCCGGACAGCATGAACCGAAAGTCGGACGAGCGCAGGACCGACGGCGCCGCGGCCCCGGTGGTCACGACAGCACCCCCAGCCGGGTCTCCACACCGCGTGGCACGGGGATCGGACGCCCGCGCAGCGCCTCGGCCAGCGCCAGCATCCGGTCGAGCATGGCCAGCATCGCCGACATCCCCTCCGTGTCGCGGGTCACGGTGTCGGGGCCGCCCGCGCGCACCGTGGCCGGAAACCCGCTGCCCGGGATGATGAGCCGGTTCAGGAGCAGGTTGTGCAGCATCTGCGCGTGCACGGCCTCGTGTGCGTAGCGGCGGCCGACCACCACCACTCCCCCGACCTTGTTGGTGAGCGGCCGGTCGAACCGCAGCCGCCCGACCCCGGCGCGCTCGATGAAGGTCTGCATGAGGGAGGAGGCGCCGTAGCCGTACACGGGCACGGTGTAGACGATCCCGTCCGCCCCCGTCATGACGCGGACGATGTCGGCGACGTCGTCGTCGACCGGGCAGGGGGTGGTCCGGGAGTTGCAACCTCCGCAGCGGCAGGCCTCGATCCGGCGCTCGGCCAGGTGGACGACCTCCAGCTGGACGCCGTTCTCGGCGAGGTGCTCCCGGGCGACGGCCAGCGCGGCGGCGCTGGTCCCGTTCGCCCGCGCGGAGCCGTTGACGGCCACGAACGAGAGCCCTGCGTCCGGGATCCCTGCGTCCGGGAGTTCCTTCTTCGGGAGTTTCGTGCTCGGGAGAGCCGCGTCCGGGAGTTCCTGGTCGGGGAATCCTGCGTTCGCCGCCGTCATGAGCGCCCACCCCTGACGAAGTTGGCGATCATCTCGAAGCCGGTGTCGGTCGAGACGCTCTCGGGGTGGAACTGCACTCCCTCGACCGGCAGGGTCCGGTGGCGCAGGCCCATGACCGTGCCGTCGTCGGCCTCGGCGGTGACTGTGAGAGGCCCGGGTTCGGGCACCCGGTTGACGGCCAGCGAGTGGTAGCGGACCACGCTCACCTGCCCGCTCAGCCCCACGAAGAGGCCCTGCCCGTCGTGGCGCACCAGGCTGCTCTTGCCGTGCATCGGCCGGACCGCGTGGTCGACCGTGCCCTCGTAGGCCAGGGCGACGGCCTGGTGCCCGAGGCAGATCCCGAGGACGGGCTTGGCGCCCGCGACGGCCTGAAGGATCTCCACGTGACCCGACTTGGCGGGGTGCCCCGGCCCGGGGCCGAGCACCACGGCGTCCTCCGGGGCGGCTAGGACGTCAGCCGGGCTCAGGTCACCGGAGCGGACGACCCGGGTCTCGGCGCCCGCCATTCTGAGGTACTGGTAGATGATGTGCGAAAAGCTGTCGAACGCGTCGACCAGAAGAACCCTCATGCCAGAATCCCGCCCGTCGTCGCCTCGACCGCGGCGCTGAGTTTGGCTCGCGTCTCGTCCCATTCCGACTGCGGAACAGAATCCGCCACGATTCCCGCCGAGGCACGGGAGGAAACGGTGTTCCCGGAGCAGAAGACGGAGCGGATGGTGAGGGCGAGATTGGCGTATCCGCCGATACCGATCACCCCGAATACGCCCGCGTAGAGACCGCGCGGGCTGGATTCGAGTGACTCGATGACCTCCATCGCCCGCACCTTCGGGGCGCCGGTCATGGTCCCGGCCGGAAAGGTGGCCCTGATGACGTCGAAGACGTCGAACCCCGGCTCCACCGTCGCCGTGACGGTCGAGACCAGGTGGAAGACGTGCGAATAGGGTTCCACCGCCATCATCACCGGAGTGCGCACCGACCCGGGCACCGCGACCCGGCCCAGGTCGTTGCGACACAGGTCCACCAGCATGATGTGCTCGGCGTGCTCCTTCTCGGCGGTCCTCAGGTAGTGGACCGCCGCCTCGTCGGCGCACTCGTCACCGGTGCGGCGGGAGGTCCCGGCGATGGGGCGCATGGTCGCGCCGCCGCCCTGGAGCAGGACGTGCAGTTCGGGACTGGCACTGAGCAGAGTGGTGTCCCGCAGCGGGAGCATGCCCATGAACGGGGACGGGTTGGTGCGGCGCATGCGCGCGTAGATCTCCCACGGCTGGAGCTCGCTGTCCAGCGTGACGTCGTAGCCGAGCTGCACCTGGTAGACGTCGCCGTCCCGGATGTGCTCCAGGGCGACGTCGACCCAGCCCAGGTAGTCGTCCCGGAGCACTTCGGGGGAGGCCTCCGCGTCCGAGCTGGACGGGTGCGGCCGGGCCTCGGTTTCAGGGGCTGCTGCGGCGGCTCCGGGAGCGGCTCTGGCGGTGGCGCGTGCGGCTGCCGCGACCACCCGGTCCGGTTCGACCGCCTCCCACAGGTCGCTGTGCGAGGTGGTCAGGGTTCCCGCACCGGTCCGCAGGTCGACCTCGAGGATCGAGGCGTACAGGGTGAGCGCCAGGTCCGGGACCCGCGCCCGGTCGCGCGGGATGGAGCGCGGCAACGCCTCGATGTACTGGACGGCGTCGTAGGACAGGACGGTCAGGAACCCGAAGTCCGGCCGTGCGTCCGAGGCCTGCGGGACGTCGAAGCAGCCGGTGATCTCCCGCAGAACGTCCCAGAGCCGGGTGGGCTCGTCCAGCACCGCCCCGCCCCCGGCGCGCTCCTGCTGCAGGATCAGGCCCGGAACCGCCTCCCGCAGTGATCCCCACAGCGCCTCTCGGAGCGCGGTATCGCCGGTGATATCGATCCGGCGATCCAGCACCTCGGCGGTGACCAGGGGGCCGATGCCGATGATCGCCCGTTCACGGTCCCGGTCGGGGCCGCCCAGCGACTCCAGTAGGTAGACGGACCGCTCCCCGAACTCCGCTTGGAGTTCCCGGGCGACGTCGAACGTCTCATCGACGAACATGGTGCGGCGTTCGAGCCGAACACCGATGGACTTGCGCACGACTTCTCCGTTCCAGTCCGAACTGTCCACTGGGACAGCCCGAAACAAAGGGTCATTTCGCACGACGAAAACCGGAAGGGTCTTCGAGGTACACAAAGAAAGGCCCTGTGCTGGCGTAAAAGAAGTGCTGTCCGGAACTTGTGGTTCCGATCCAGCGCCCCGCCGCAGGGAATGCGAGGAACTCCCGAGGCGGTACACGGCTCACGGCCGGGCGGGCAACCCAAACCGTAAAGAAACCTTACAACAAGACCCCGGGGGCCTGTTCACTCACCCCGGGGTCTATTCAATCCGATGATCCGATGACCACTGCGGACCAGGCGATATCCGAATTCTCCTGGTCCGCACTGACGTCGTTGATGGTATTTCCTCTTGCCGGAGGGACCTGATTACTGGGCGATGTCCAGGCGCAGCGCCTGAGCGCCCCGCAGGTAGACGTGCTGGACCTCGGAGCGGGGCCGCTCGGTCTCCACGTGCGCCATCAGCCGCACCACACGCGGCAGGGCGTGCGGGACGGCGATCTCGGTCGCGCACATCAGCGGGACGTCGGCGAAACCCACCTTGCGCGCCGCCAGCGCCGGGAACTCGCTGGTCAGGTCAGGGGTCGCGGTGAACACCACGCTGATCACGTCGTCCGTGGTGAGCCCGTTGCGCCGCATCACCTCGGCCACCAGCTCGGCCGTGGCCTCAAGCACCTGCTCGCGTTCGTCCGCGTCGACCTGCACCGCACCGCGGATGGCCCGTACCGCCACGTTCGATCCCGCCTTCAGTCCTCGTCATCCGGGCCGTCCCCCGCAGAGGAAACGAGAGACGGCGGCCGCTCCCCGTGTTCGGGGTGCGACCGCCGTCAACTGTAGCGACAGAACCCGTGGTTAGAGGCCCGCGGCCTTGTACAGCTCGCCGACCTCACGCGAGCTGAGCGCCCGCATGGTGCCCAGACGCAGGTTGTTCAGGTCGATCGGACCGACCTGGGTACGCGCCAGGTCCGCGACCGGGTGGCCCACCGCCTCCATGAGCCGACGCACGATGTGCTTGCGGCCCTCGTGCAGACGGATCTCCACCATGGCCTGGTCGGAGTCGTTGTCCACCACGCGGAAGGAGTCGACCTTGACCGGCCCGTCGTCCAGTTCGACGCCCTTCTGGATCTCGCGCACCACGCGGTGCGGCACCGGGCCGTCCACCTTCGCGACGTAGGTCTTGATGACCTTGTAGCGCGGGTGGGTGAGCCGGTTGGCGAGGTCACCGTCGTTGGTCAGCAGGATGAGACCCTCGGTCTCGGTGTCCAGCCGACCCACGTGGAAGATGCGCTCGGCGGTCTGACCGGCGTAGTCGGCCAGGGTCGGGCGGCCCTCCGGGTCCCACATGGTGCTGACCACGCCGCGCGGCTTGTTCAGCGCGAAGTACAGCTTGTCCGGGGCGGTGACCACGCGCATGTCGTCCACGCGGATCTCGGAGGCCTCGGGGTCGACCCGGGCACCGAAGCGGCGGACGATCTGGCCGTCCACGCTCACCCGGCCGGCCGCGATCATCTCCTCGCTGGCACGACGGCTGGCGACACCGGCCGCGGCCAGCGCCTTCTGCAGCCGGATGCCTCCCGGCACGTCCGTGTAGGTGTCCCGGGGGTCACCGGCGTGCCGGTCCTCGTCACGCGGGTTGTAGTCCGCGCGCAGTGCGTTGAGGCGCTCACGGGCCGCCTTGGAGAGCTGGTTCTCGCTCTTGACGTCCCGGACCGGGGCGTGGTCGCGACGGATCGGACGCTGGTCGGGGTCGCGGCCCTCGTCGCGGCGGGGACGGTCGTGGCGGTTCTGCGGACGTCCGCCACGGTTGTCGTCACGGCGCTGGTAGCCGCCACCGCTCTTGCCGCCGCCCTGCATGCGACGGCCCTGGGCGTCCCGGCGGGGACGGTCCTCACGGTTCTTGAAGTCGCCACCGTGCCGGTCGTCGCGACGGGGGCGGTCGTCACGGCCGCGGTCGTCGCGGCGCGGACGGTCATCGCGGTCGAAACGACCACCACGGCTGTCATCACGGCCCTGCGGACGACGGTCACGGTCGTCACGACGCTCGAAGGAACGGCCACCACGGTCGTCACGACCCTGGTAACCACCACCGCGCTTGTCATCACGGCCCTGGTAACCACCACGGCCCCGGTCGTCGCGACGGTCGCGGTCACCACGGTAGCCGCCGCGGTTGTCGTCACGGCGCTCGAAGGAGCGGCCACCACGGTCGTCGCGGCCCTGATAGCCACCGCGGCCACGGTCGTCACGGCGCGGACGGTCGTCACGGTCGAAACGACCACCACGGCTGTCATCACGGCCCTGGTAACCACCGCGGCCACGGTCGTCACGGCGCGGACGGTCATCGCGGTCGAAACGACCACCACGGCTGTCATCACGGCCCTGCGGACGACGGTCACGGTCATCACGACGCTCGAACGAACGGCCACCACGGTCATCACGACCCTGGTAACCACCACGGCCACGGTCGTCACGGCTCTGGTAGCCGCCACCGCGCTTGTCGTCACGCCTGTCATCGCGGCCCTGGTAACCACCACGGCCTCGGTTGTCGTCCCGGCTCTGGTAGCCGCCACGGCCACGGTCGTCGCGACCGCGGTCATCGCGTCGGGGGCGCTCGTCCCGGTCATAGCGTCCGCCACCACGGCGGTCGTCCCGGTTTCGGTCGTCGCGGGGGCCTCGGCCGCCGCGGTTGTCGTAGTCGCCGCGCTCACCGCGCGGTGCGTCGTCCCGTGCACCACGGGAACGTTCGTTATTAGGTGTGCTCACCGGTGTCGTCAAGACCTTCGATGTCGTCGGGGAGGAACGGCGCCAGATCAGGCAGTTCGTCCAGGCCTCGCAGGCCCAGCCGTTCCAGGAAATAGGAAGTGGTCCGATACAGCAGCGCACCGGACTCGGGATCGTGTCCGGCCTCTTCGATCAGGCCCCTCAGTACGAGGGTACGCATAACCCCGTCGCAGTTGACCCCGCGTACTGCGGAGACCCTGCCACGTGAGACCGGCTGGCGGTAGGCGACGACGGCCATCGTCTCCAGTGCGGCCTGGGTGAGCCGCACTTCCTGCCCTTCCTTGAGGAAGTGCTCGACGATGTCGGCGCACTCGGGCCGCGTGTACACACGCCACCCGTCGGCTACCGCACGTAGGTCGAAACCACGGCCCTGTTCGGTGTATTCCCGGGAGAGCTCCTCCAGGGTGCGGGTGACCAGGTCCAGCGGGACGTCCATGGCACGGGCCAGGTCGTACTCGGAGACCGGCTGGTCCACCACCATCAGCACTGCTTCCAGATCGCGGCGCAGGGTGGGCGGCGCGGAGACATCACCCACACCGGCGGTGTGCTCTGCGGTCATGACTGTTCCCCCGTGGTGCTCTCGGCGGCGGGTCCCGCCTCTTCGTCGTATTCGGACTCCAGCTCGACGTCCGCGTCGCCGCCGGTCCAGGTGACGGTGAGTTCGCCCAGCGGTTCGGGCTGGTCGAAGCCGACGTTCGAGGCGCGGTACAGCTCCAGCAGGGCGAGGAACCGGGCGACGACCTCGAAGGTACCGGTGCACTCGACCGTCAGCTGCGCGAACGTCAGCTGTCCCGCCTCACGTAGTTCGGCAGCCATCAGCTCACCTTGTTCCTTCACCGACGTCTTGGTGAGGTGGATGTGGGTGACCGAGACGCTCGGCGGTTCCTTGGGGGTGAACACCATCCCGGCCAGGGCGGCGAACTCCTGCGGGCCGAGCTTGAAGAACACGTCCGGGCGCATCCCCGCGAACTGTTCTTCCAGGGGGACGGCTCGCGCGTACCGGCGCCCCTGGGCGGCCAGCCGTTCGCGCATGAACGAGGCGACCTCCTTGTAGGCCCGGTACTGGAGTAGCCGGGCGAACAGCAGGTCGCGGGCTTCGAGCAGGGCGAGGTCGGCCTCGTCCTCGACGTCGCCGCGCGGGAGGAGCCGGGCGGCCTTGAGGTCGAGGAGGGTTGCCGCGACCAGCAGGAAGTTACTGGCCTGGTCCAGGTCCCAGTCGTCGCCGAACGTGCGGATGTGCGCGATGAACTCGTCGGTGACCTTCGACAGCGATACCTCGGTGATGTCCAGCTTGTGCTTGGAGATCAGCCCGAGGAGTAGGTCGAAGGGCCCCTCGAAGTTGTCCAGGTGTACCTGGAAACCAACGTCTTCGCTGGTGGAGGTGGCTTCCTCGGAGGACTCGGCACTCATCCACCCAGCTTCCCAGCTTGATGACCCCGATGGGTAATCACGACATGAGGCCCCGACGTGGTCCGGATACTGCTGGCGAATCCAGGTGGAGGCCGGGCTGGGGCCCCGTTCCCCGCCGCTCGATGGTGGCCGTCTCCGCTGCGCGCCTCAAGGCAGTCGCGTCGAGGGCTTCGCCCGGAGGGCGCTCCACCTTGACCCGCTTCGCTACGACGGCAGTGGGCGGCTACCGGGAAACGGGGGAGAAGTGGTCGGGGCGGCAGACGGGCACCAAAGGGGCCCAACGGCAACGGCAACAGCAACGGCCAACTGCGCGGCCTCCGGCCGGAGCCCTCCACACCCCGGAGCCCAACGCCTGGAGGTGTCGCGGCCGGTCAAGGCGGGCGACGGAAAAGCGGCAGCGAAGGCGGCAGTCTCCCCAGCCCCGCGCGGATCGGGCTGCGTGTCGCGGCCGGTCACACGCCCCGACGAACAACGACAGCGACAGCGAAGACACCGCTCCCCCGGACTGGCGAGCACCCCCACCCGGCCCGGTGGACAGACCGATCGAAGCGCCACCCCGGCCGGGTTTCGGCCCCTCCTTTCAGCGTGATCTTGCTACCAGAGGCGAAATCGGCGCCGAACTTGCTCCTGGTAGCAAGATCACCGAGGATCTGACGGTTACGGAAGCAACGGACACGCGTCAGCCCGGGTTTCGGACACCTTCACCCACTCCAAGCCCCCGGACCCCCACCCGGATTCGCCAGCAGCATCTGGTCCGCGTCGGGGACCTCACGTGTCGAGTCTCAGCGCTCCGCGTGGAGAAGGGCGCGCCAATCGCCAGCGGGAAACGACAGCGTCGCCGTGTCCCGGTTTTGGGTGTCTCGGACGTCCGCACCGCTGGTTGTCAGCCTCGCTTCGACACACTCACCGCCGTTGATCGAGTAGGGGGACTTCTTCCAAGCTTCACCAAGCATCTTCAGCAGCTTCCTTCAAGACACGGAGGGACTCGCTCAGCGGACGCGCGTACCCCCGAGCCGCGCGAGCAAGGTCGCGGAACCGCGTCAGGTCAGAGGGTTCACTGAAAACCACGGTACCGCGCACGTGATCGCTGGTCGCGACTTCCTTCTCGTCACGCAGGCGGTACACCTGAAACGGAGATGTCACCCCGACCAGCACTCCGGGAACCAAATGGACCCGCGCACGTCCTTCCTGCGACAACTTCAGCAGGTGCCCTGCTTGATCAGCACGCACCGAATCGGGGGCGCAGGCTAAGGCTGATTCCGGGAAGATCGCCGACACCCTCAACGCATCCCGAAGCAGCGACAACCGCACCCTCACGAGATCATCAATGATGTTCAGCGGATCATTAGGTCGGCCTTCGGCGATAGCGAATCGAGCATACGACTCGCATTGCAGGATCCCCGGCACCAATACCGGGGTGACGATCTCTACCGACACGGCGCGCTTGAGAAGTTCACTGTCAGATCGGAGCCATGCAGGAAGACCGTTCGCTGACGTGTAATCTATCCACAATGTCACGAGGGAGCCCCGAGCGTCGTATAGATTGTCGAGTTCCCGAATTGTGTCGAGCGTCGGAGTTGTCCGACCCGCTTCCCAGTTCGCCACGGACGACTTGCCAAAACCCAACGGAGACGCGACCTCCTGCTGGGTCTTACCAGAGAGGCTTCGGAGTCGCTTCAACTCTGAGGGGAGTTCAGTCATAAATCAAAGCATGATACTGAACTCAGAGCCCCGGACAGTATCGCGTCGGATAGTTCATTGATAATTCCCTTGAGGCTGGGTAGTACCGAACCTGGTCACATGAGCGATCGAACGGTAATGAACGCCAGTGGACCCGCAATCACCCGACAAATCAACCCCATGCAACTCCTCTCCGACGCTTTCGGGTAGCGGCGCATCCTCCGCTACCCCGAAGGCCACAACCTGATCGTCAACGACCCCTACCTCCGGCAGAAGGTGGAAATCTCCTGGAGCGGGCGGGGCTACCGGTGGACCTCTCCCGGCGGCGACCTCTGTTCCGGGGACCCGGGGCACGTGGCGGACGTCGTGCACCGGATCATCCGTCAGTACGCGGGGATCTACCTGGAGGACCGCTGATGGTCATCGACAGCCGCGAGGTCCTCATGCAGACCCACCGGGAGATGTACTTCAGCACCGGAGAGGCCGCCAGGGTCCTCGAACTCAGCACCAGCACCGTCAAGCGGTTGGAGAGCACCGGGCGGCTCCCCTCCCTGAAGAACCACAACGGGTGGCGGTTCCTCAACGCCGGGGATGTCTACGACATACTCGGCAAGCTCGGGGCAGACACAGGACAGAAGGGTGTCACCGGCCCGGATCAGCCGGTGACACCCCCAATCCTTCTTCCCCGTGTTCCGTCCGCTCCCCCAGCGGTCGGGTCCGGGGCTTTCAGTCCTCGCTCAACCGGCGCACCAGCATGCTGCTCTCGCCGTGCTCCTCGAAGTCGGCAAGGAGTACAGCGACGGCCTCCCGAACGAGGCGGCCGCGGTCGGCCGAGAGCCCGTGCTCCGCTCGCAGCGAGAGCCGGGTCTGTTCCAGGGCCAGCAGCTCGGGCCCGGAGACGTAGACGGTGATCTTCTCGTCGTGGCGCTGACGCCCGCTCGGCTTGGGCGCGCGGCGCACCTTGGCCCTGGAGCGGCCGTTCGACTTGCGCGCGGGCCGTTCCGACGAGGTCTCGGCCGTGCTCTTTCGGTCCTGTTCCGGTACCTGGTACTGGCGCTCGGTCTCGACCGGCTCCTCCTCGGAGCCGGAAGGGCGGAAGAACAGCTCGTCCGCCCCGGGTAGCGTCACTCGTCGTGACCGCTGAGAGGCCACCTCGCCAGCACCTCCTTGGCCAGGGACCGGTAGGCGTTGGCCCCGGCCGAGGACGAGTCGAACCTGGTGATCGGCTCACCCGCCACAGTGGCGTCCGGAAAGCGCACGGTGCGGTTGATGACCGTGCCGTACACCTTGTCGCCGAACCCGTCCACGATCGTGGACAGCACCTCGCGGGCGTGCAGGGTGCGCGGGTCGTACATCGTGCCGAGGAACCCGTCGATGACCAGGTCCTCGTTGAGGCGCTCCTGCACCTTCTGGATGGTGTCCATCAGCAGCGCCACACCGCGCAGCGCGAAGAACTCGCACTCCAGCGGCACGATGACCCCGTCCGCGGCGGTCAGCGCGTTGACGGTCAGCAGACCGAGCGAGGGCTGGCAGTCGATGAGGATGACGTCGTAGTCGTTGATGACCGGGCGCAGCGCGCGTCCGAGCATCTGCTCACGGGCCACCTCGCCGACCAGCTGCACCTCGGCGGCTGACAGGTCGATGTTGCTCGGGATCAGGTCCAGACCCTCGATGTCCGTCTTGAGCAGGACGTCCTCCACCGTCACGTCCCGCTGCATGAGCAGGTTGTAGACGGTCAGGTCCAGCTCGCGCGGGTCCAGGCGGCCCAGTCCCACGGACAGCGCGCCCTGCGGGTCGAAGTCGACCAGCAGCACCCGTCTGCCGTACTCGGCGATGGCGGCGCCGAGGTTGATGGTGGTGGTGGTCTTACCGACCCCACCCTTCTGGTTACAGAGTGCTACAATCCGTGCCGGACCGTGTTCGTCGAGCGGCGTCGGCTCCGGATATGTACGCACGGGTCTCTTGGTGTGCAGATCCGCCCCCGTGTTACGTGTCGTCCCCCACGGGTTGTTCACCGGATCGGCGAGGTCCCCCTCGCCAACGGGTGCGGTGTTCGCCGCCTCGTCGTTCTCCGACCAGTTCACAACCCTTGACCTCCCCTACGGACCGGCCACGGCCCGATGGGACTCTTGACGTCTCCCACGACTGGCCGCCGTCGGAAACTCAATATGTCGACAGCAACGTACCTCTGTGCGGCGACTCTAGAACGACGACACGACGCACTTCAACATGATCCGACGAGGATTCCCCCGTCTGCACAACCGGGAGGAACCGCTCGCACGTACCCGTCCTTCTCGTAGGAGAAGGGTACACATGACGCACGTCGGACTCACCCCGAACGCTCCACGGCTTCTCCCACCAGCAGGGCCCTCGCGTCACACCGGAGCGCCTCCGCCACCCGAACGCCGCGCCCTGGGATGGCTGGAGGCGTACACCTCACGCAGCATCTCCACCGTCACCAGCGTGTAGACCTGCGTGGTAGTCACCGAACTGTGCCCCAGCAGCTCCTGCACGATGCGGATGTCCGCCCCGCCGTCGAGCAGGTGGGTGGCGAAGGAGTGCCGCAGGGTGTGCGGGGAGATGCCCTCCACCCCGGCCCGCCCCGCCACCGCCGAAAGCAGCGCCCAACCGCCCTGACGGGTCAGCCGGCCGCCGCGCGCGTTCAGGAACAGCGCCGGTCCGCCGCCCCGTCCGGAAGAGGCCAGTACCGGCCGCACCCGGGTCAGGTAGGCGCCCAGGGCGCGGCGCGCGTAGGAGCCCAGCGGAACCAGGCGCTCCTTGCCTCCCTTGCCGCGGAACCGCACCAGCCCGACCGCACCCTGATCGTCCACGGCGTCCACCGCGTCCGCGACGTCGTCCACGTCCAGACCCACCGCCTCGGACACCCGCGCCCCAGTGCCGTAGAGCACCTCCAGCAGGGCGCGGTCGCGCTGGGCCAGCAGGTCGGCACGGGCGGCCGAGGCCGGAGCCCGCGCCGGGCCCGCCGCCTCCAGCAGCCGCTCCACCGTCTCCAGTGGGATCGCCTTGGGCAGGCGCATCGGCGGCGCCGGAGCGGTCACCGCGGCGGCCGGATCCTCGGTGGTCCACCCCTCGCGCACCGCGAACCGGTGCAGACCGCGCACGGCCGCCAGGGTGCGCCCGGCCGAGGAGGCACTCAGCGGGACGTGGTCCTCGTCCCCGTCGCGCAGGGCGCCCAGGAACGCGCCGACGTGCCCGGAGGTCACTCCGGACAGGTCAGCGACCCCCTGGTCGTCCAGGTAGGAGAGGTAGCGTCCCAGGTCACGGCGGTAGGCCAGCAGGGTGTTGTCGGCCAGGGCGCGCTCGACGCTCAGGTGGTCCAGGAAGGCGGAGCCCACCTGCCCCAACGGCCCGGTGCCCAGGGCGCTCTCCAGCGGTCCCGTCCGCAGCGGGTCCGCGTCCACCGATTCCGTTTCCAGCGGTTCTGCCTCCACCGGCGGCTCAGTCGTCCGAGGCCGCGGGCAGGGAGGCGAAGCCGTCCTGGGACGCCGCGTGCGCGGCCAGGATCCCGATGACCGTCGCCCCGTTGTGCAGGCGCCCCTCCAGGACCGCGCGCACCGCCTCGGGAAGCGGCAGCCACTCCGCCGCCAGGTCGGTCTCCTCGTGCTCGCGCACGAAGTCGATCTCCTCGGCGGGCACCTCGCTCAGGTCCCGGGCCAGGAACACGTGGATGCGTTCGTTGGAGAAACCGGTGCTGGGGAAGAAGTCCGGGAGTTTGTGCCAGGTGGCGGCGCGCAGCGAGGACTCCTCCACCAGCTCGCGCCGGGCGGTGGCCAGCGGCCCCTCGCCCTCACCGTCGATCAGCCCGGCGGGCAGCTCCCACAGCGTGTGCCGGGTGGGGTGGCGGTACTGGCGCTGCACTAGCACCCGCCCCTGGTCGTCCAGGGCAACGATCGCCGCGGCGCCCGGATGGTCCATGTAGTCGCGGGCGGCCACGGTCCGGCCGTCACCGTTGGCACCGGGCATCTCCACCCAGTCCGTGCGCATCCCGCACTTGGCGCCCCGGTAGCGCTCCTCGGAGCGCTCCACGGGCCACGACTCGGGGGCGTCCGCGACCTTCGCGGACGCCCCCGTCGTCTCTTCGATGACCGGGCGGGTGTGGTCGGCCATGCGGCCCCTCTCAGGCTCGGGCCCCACCCGCCGGATCGTTCCCCGTTAGGAGACCTCCCGTGAGGAGGTCTTGTGCTCCAGCGAGGCGGAGATCAGGCCGCGGAAGAGCGGGTTCGCGTTGGTCGGGCGGGAGCGCAGCTCCGGGTGCGCCTGCGTCGCGATGAAGAACGGGTGCACGTCCCGGGGCAGTTCCACGTACTCCACCAGCTTGCCATCAGGGGAGAGTCCGGAGAACACCAGGCCCGCCTCCTCCAGCTTGGGCCGGTAGGCGTTGTTGACCTCGAACCGGTGGCGGTGGCGCTCGGAGACCTGCTCGGCGCCGTCGTACAGCTCACGGGCCAGGGTGCCCTCGCCCAGGTCAGCCGGGTACAGGCCCAGCCGCATGGTGCCGCCCATGTCGCGGTCGCCCGCGACGACGTCCTCCTGGTCGGCCATGGTCGCGATGACCGCGTCCACCGCCTTGTCGTCGAACTCCAGGCTGTTGGCGCCCTCCAGGCCGAGCACGTTGCGCGCGTACTCGATGACCAGGCCCTGAAGGCCGAGGCAGATGCCCAGCAGCGGAACGCCGTTCTCCCGGGCGTAGCGGATCGCGCCGAGCTTGCCCTCGATACCGCGCACACCGAAGCCGCCCGGGATCAGGACGCCGTCGGCGCCGTCCAGCTCGGCCGCCGCACCCGAGGGGCTGGCGCAGTTGTCACTGGCCACCCAGCGGATGTTGACGCGGGTGTTGGTGGCGAAGCCGCCGGCGCGCAGGGCCTCACTGACCGACAGGTAGGCGTCGGGCAGGTCGATGTACTTGCCGACCAAGGCGATGGTGACCTCGTGGTCGGGCTGGTGCACGCGGCGCAGCAGCTCGTCCCACTCGGTCCAGTCCACGTCCCGGAAGGGCATGCCCAGGCGGCGGACGACGTAGGCGTCCAGGCCCTCGCGGTGCAGGACCTTGGGGATGTCGTAGATGGAGGGGGCGTCGGGGGTGGAGACCACGCCCGCCTCGTCCACGTCGCACATGAGGCTGATCTTGGACTTCAGGCTCTGCGTGACGGGACGGTCCGCGCGGCACACGATGGCGTCGGGCTGGATGCCGATGCTGCGCAGGGCGGCGACCGAGTGCTGGGTCGGCTTGGTCTTCATCTCGCCGGACGGGCCCAGGAAGGGGATGAGCGAGACGTGCAGGAAGAAGCAGTTCTCCCGGCCGATCTCGTGCCGGATCTGGCGGACCGCCTCGAGGAAGGGCTGCGACTCGATGTCGCCGACCGTGCCGCCGATCTCGGTGATGACGATGTCGACGTCCATCGCGTCCATCGCGTAGATGCGCGACTTGATCTCGTTGGTGATGTGCGGGATGACCTGCACGGTGTCACCGAGGTAGGCGCCCTGGCGCTCCTTGGCGATCACGCTGGAGTAGACCTGGCCGGTGGTGACGTTGGCCGAGGCGGAGAGCTCGACGTCGAGGAAGCGCTCGTAGTGACCCACGTCCAGGTCGGTCTCGGCGCCGTCGTCGGTCACGAAGACCTCACCGTGCTGGAACGGGTTCATCGTCCCGGGATCCACGTTGAGGTAGGGGTCCAGCTTCTGCATGGTGACCCGCAGGCCGCGCGACTTCAGGAGTCGACCCAGGCTGGAGGCGGTCAGGCCCTTGCCAAGACTGGAGGCGACGCCGCCAGTAACGAAAAGGTGCTTGGTACTCGCGGCGGATGCCAAAGTGTTGCTCCCGTGGGTTGAGTGGCTACGGCGGGCTCGGGCGAGCTGAGCGGCCGTGCGGTGGTCCGGTTCCGAGCGGCGGCGATGCCGCTCCGGTACGCCGGACTCCACGGGGCACCAGGATAACAGGCCCCCCGTTCGCCCACACCAGGGAACGCCCGGCACCCCTGCCGTGTTCCCCACCCCGACCTGCGCGATTGCCGTGAAACGCTGGCGTTACGGCGTTCGCCGCCCCGGGCGCGCCGACCCGGGTGGCGAAGGCAACACCCGTGACGGCACGGCCCCGGGCCGCCCGCGGAGTCGCCCGGAGCCCGCGAGTGTGAGCAACGCCCGCCCCTGGAGCGGTAGGCGCTCCCCCGGCCTCAGGCGGGGAAGGCCCCGGCGCGGCCAAGGTAGGCGGGCGGGGCCTTGGCCAGCCGCTCCCCCATCCAGTCGCCCAGCGCGGCCGCCCCGGACAGGCTCACCCCGGTGCGCAGACCACTGCGGTGCAGCATGTACAGCAGGTCCTCGGTGGCGATGTTGCCGGTGGCGGCCGGGGCGAACGGGCAGCCGCCGAAACCGCCCAGGCTGGAGTCCAGGACCCGAATCCCCTCCTCAACCGCCGCGAGCGCGTTCGCGTAACCGGTGTTGCGGGTGTTGTGGAAGTGACAGCGCAGGGTCCGCCCGCCCGCCACCTCGGCGCTGCGGCGCAACAGGTCCCGCACCTGCGCCGGGACGCCCACCCCGATCGTGTCGGCCAGGGCGATCTCCACCGCTCCGGTGTCCGCGATCCGCCGCACGACCTCCACCACGCGGCCCGGATCGACCTCACCGTCGAACGGACAGCCGAAGGCGGTGGAGACGGTGACGCTCAACGGCACCCCGGTGCCCTCCAGGGCCCGGTCCATGTCGGCCAGGGAGTCCAGCATCTCGTCGACCGTGCAGCCCTGGTTGCGCGTACAGAAGCCGTCGGTGGCCGGTACCGCCACGTTGACCTCGGACACCCCGGCCGCCAGCGCCCGGTCCAGGCCGCGCCGGTTCAGCGCCAGCCCGATGAAGGACACCCCGGGCACGCGCTCGACCCCGGCCATGACCTCCTCGGCCCCGGCCATCTGCGGCACCCGTTTGGGGTTGACGAAACTGACCGCCTCGATCCGCCGCACCCCGGCGGCCACCGCCCGGCCGATCAGCTCGATGCGGTCCTCGACCGACAACACGGTGGCCTCGTTCTGGAGGCCGTCGCGCGGACCCACCTCCACGATCTCCACGTGCTCGGCGCCCTCGGGCCCACGATCGTCCCCGGCCATCGACTCCACCTCTCGCCGCGCTGCGCTTGCGCGCCCAGGCTAACCAGCCGGCAAGGTGATCCCCGTCACCGGGTGGCACTCACCCGGGGGTACACGCCAGCCCCGGTGGCCACCGGGGCACCACGAACACCCCCGGAAGGGGCTCAGACGGACGTCAGCGCAGTGCGAGGGCGGGACGGACCTCCCAGGTCGTCCAGACCGGGCGGTAGCCCATGCGGTGCCAGAACGGCCCCGAGAGGGGGTTCATCGCGGCGTAGTTGAGTACGGACACACCCACCCCGTGACTGTCCAGCGCCTGGTGGGCCTGGCTGACCAGAGCCGTGCCGATGCCGTGGCCGCGTTCGGCCGCGGAGACCACCCCGTAGCCGATGTGCGCGATCGGGCGCGCCTTGACCAGGGACTTCGCCCAGCGGGAGCGTTCGGGCGGGGACACCCACAGCAGGCCCACGGCCCGGCCGCGACGTTCGGCCAGCCAGATCCACGAACGCGAACGGTTGAGCGCGCGGGCGGCGACCTTACGGGTCTGCTCGGCGGTGTCGGGTTGCAGGAAAACCCCGCCGAAGTGCTGTTCGTAGCGGTGCTCCTCCATCAGCAGTCCGACCACCTGGGTCAGATCGCTGATGTCGGCCAGCCGGATGGCGACGTCGCGCGGCGGCAGCGAGGGCGGAACCCCGCGGCGGCGCTGGCGGGCGGCGAGCACGGTGTAGGGCTGCAGGCCGTGGCGTTGCAGCGGGATGATCCCGGCGACGTCGCGGGCGGGCCAGCTCACCAGGGCGGCCGATTCCGAGCCGGTGCCGGTGGGCAGGTCCTCGAGCTGGTCGCGCCAGCTGGTCAGCAGGGAGTCCAGGGCGCGGGCGGGTTCGGGGCCGCCGACGATGGGGGTGAGCCAGTGCTGGTCGGGCACGCCCCAGATCCGGCCGACCTCGCCCGGCTGGTACCAGGTGTAGTGCATGCTGCCCGCGGCGACGGTTCGACCGTCCTCGTCGCTGACGGTCAGCAGCGGGTAGGAGTTGGGCGCGAACCCCACGGGTTCGGGAAGCAGGGGGTCCGACTCCGCCCAGCGCTGGGCGGCGGAACGCACCAACGGGTCGAGTCCGACGTCGCCTCCGGGCGACTCGTCGTGTCGCACCCGCGCGACATAACCGCTCATCCACCCCTCCCCTAGCGGGTCCTTCGTCAAGCGCACGTCCCCGGCCCTGCAGGGCCGTCGCGGACGCGGTCGCGTCGCGGTGCCCCGCCCTGCCGTCGTGCCGTCTTCCGAACGAAACCGGTGCGGCGGGACGGAATCGACCGTACCCCCTCGAAGCGGTACGGGTGACCGAAAAGCTGGAGAAGGGGAGTCCACGGAACCTTCCCCGGCCAACCCGGTGCCGCGCACACCCGGGTGCGGGTGCGAACGGACGCGCACCACGGTAACGGATCGAAGGTCACTCTCGGGTGGCGGGGCGGTCAAACCGCCGCTACGGCCCACCGCCGCGGCAGGGGGCGAACCTCAGTACTGGGCGCTGCCGCCCTCGCTGACCGTGGTATTGCGCCCCTGGTTGACCACCTCGGGGTCGCCGGAGGCGAAGGAGACCTGGTTGTCCACGCCCACCAGCACGATCTTGTCGGCGGCGCCCACCTCCACCACGGAGTTGCGCCCGGTGGCCTTCACCAGTCCGCAAGGACCGTCCAGCACCACGACGGCGTCGTCGGCCGAGACCACCACCTTGCGGTTGGCGCAGTCCTCGTGCACCTGAGTGCCGTTGTCGACCACCAGGATCACCTCGTCGTTGACCACGTTGTCCTCGGCGGCGTCGGCGCCCGACTCCTCGCCTCGCGACCCCTGGCCCAGGTCAGAGCCGGGTTCGACCTCCTCGGGCCGCCTCGGCCCGGATCCGCTCCGCAGCCGGCCACCAAGAGACCCGACAGCACCACAGCACCCACGCTGCCCCACACCCGACCGACCATGGACTCCCCCACGCCAGAAAAAGACAAAAGCGACATACGGCCTACGCAAAGCACAAGAGTATGTCACGCGAAGATAACTTCGCGACCTGGGCGTGTTGTGATCGTTCCTATTTCGATACCAAGGGAGGTGTGGCTCCGGAGGCCGCGAAGCCGCGAACACCGCACCGGCGGGCACTGCGCTCACTGAACCCCAGCGTCGTCCATCCCTCGGAGCTCGCGCTTCAACTCGCCGATCTCGTCCCGCAGCCGGGCCGCCAGCTCGAACTGCAGGTCGGTCGCGGCCTGGTGCATCTGCGCGCTCAACTGCTCGATGAGCCCGGCCAGCTCCGCCCGAGGCATGTTCGCCACGTCCGCGCGCTCACCCAACGCCGGAACCGGGGCCTTCGCCGACTTACCGCCCTGGCGGTACCCCGTCGACATCAGCTCCTCGGTGTCGATGTCCTCCCGGTTCAGGGTGTCCAGGATGTCCGCGATCTGCTTGCGCAACGGCGTCGGGTCGATCCCGTGCTCGGCGTTGTACGCCAGCTGCTTGTCCCGGCGCCGGGTGGTCTCGTCGATGGCCGCCCGCATCGAGTCCGTGACGTTGTCCGCGTACATGTGCACCTGGCCGTCGACGTTACGCGCCGCACGCCCGATCGTCTGGATCAGCGAGGTCTCCGAACGCAGGAAACCCTCCTTGTCCGCGTCCAGGATCGCCACCAACGACACCTCCGGCAGGTCCAGGCCCTCACGCAGCAGGTTGATGCCCACCAGCACGTCGAACTCGCCCACGCGCAGCTCGCGCAGCAGCTCCACCCGGCGCAGCGTGTCCACCTCGCTGTGCAGGTACCGCACCCGGATGCCCAGCTCCGCGAAGTAGTCCGTGAGGTCCTCGGCCATCTTCTTGGTCAGCGTGGTCACCAGCACCCGCTCCGAGCGCTCCGCACGCTCCCGGATCTCGTGCACCAGGTCGTCGATCTGCCCGTCGGTCGGCTTGACCACCACCTGCGGGTCCACCAGTCCGGTCGGCCGGATGACCTGCTCCACCACGTCTCCGCCGCTCTGCCGAAGCTCGTACTTGCCGGGCGTGGCCGACAGGTACACCGACTGCCCGATCCGCTTGGTGAACTCCTCCCACTTCAGCGGCCGGTTGTCCATCGCCGACGGCAACCGGAAGCCGTGGTCCACCAGGGTCCGCTTACGCGCCGCGTCACCCTCGTACATCGCGCCGATCTGCGGCACCGTCACGTGCGACTCGTCCAGGACCAGCAGGAAGTCCTCAGGGAAGTAGTCCAACAGCGTGTTGGGCGCGCTGCCCGGCTCACGGTCGTCGAAGTGCCGCGAGTAGTTCTCGATCCCCGAGCACGTCCCCAGCTGGCGCATCATCTCCAGATCATGGGTCGTGCGCATCCGCAGCCGCTGCGCCTCCAGCAGCTTGCCCTGCCCCTCCAGCTCGGACAGCCGCTCGCCCAGCTCCGCCTCGATCGTGCCGATCGCCCGCTCCGTGCGCTCCTCACCGGCCACGTAGTGCGAGGCCGGGAAGATGAACATCTCCCGGCTCTCCCCCAGCACCTCGCCGGTGAGCGGGTGCAGCGTCAGCAGCCGCTCGACCTCGTCACCGAACATCTCGATGCGGATCGCCAGCTCCTCGTACACCGGGATGATCTCGATCGTGTCCCCGCGCACCCGGAACGTCCCCCGCGTGAACGCCATGTCGTTACGCGTGTACTGCATCTCCACCAGACGGCGCAGCAGATCGTCCCGGTCCACCTCCATGCCCACCGAGAGCTGGGCCATCCGGTCCACGTACTCCTGCGGGGTGCCCAGACCGTAGATGCACGAGACCGACGCCACCACGATCGTGTCCCGCCGCGTCAGCAGCGAGTTGGTCGCCGAGTGCCGCAGCCGCTCGACCTCGTCGTTGATGGACGAGTCCTTCTCGATGTAGGTGTCACTCTGCGGGACGTACGCCTCGGGCTGGTAGTAGTCGTAGTAGGAGACGAAGTACTCGACCGCGTTGTTCGGCAGCATCTGCCGCAGCTCGTTGGCGAACTGCGCCGCCAGGGTCTTGTTCGGCTGCATCACCAGCGTGGGCCGCTGCAACTGCTCCACGGTCCACGCCACCGTCGCCGTCTTGCCGGTACCCGTGGCGCCCAGCAGCACGGTGTGCTCGTCGCCCGCGCGCACCCGATGGGTGATCTCCCTGATCGCACTCGGCTGGTCCCCCGCCGGGGTCATCTCCGAGACGACCTCGAAGGGCGCCTCACTGCGCTTGATGTCACTGACCGGTCGCACTAGTTCTCCCCATCGCCCGCATGTCCCCTCACCCCAACGCTACCGACCGCCTACGACATCCCGGTGCGGACGAACCCTACCGAGTTACCATCGAGGGGAGCGCCCGGAAACCCTGTGCCCCACGAGTGAGGTGCACGCCGTGTCCCACCCCTGCCGTCCCACCTTCGACCCGGTCCTACCCGCACGGACCATCGAACGCCTCAGCGCCCGCCCCGACCGCCTCATACCGCAGGCCAAAGGGCCGCCGGGCCGCCCCACCTGGCGTGAGAGCGCTCTCGCGCTCAGCCTCGGATGCACCACCGCCGCCGCCCTCGCCCTCCTGGTCAACCCGCTCGTCCTGCCACTGAGCATCCTCCTGTGCCTGGGCACGACCGCCTTCGTCCTCGGCCTGGTCGCCTACCGCAACGGCACCACCGACGACTGGGCCGACCTGGTCATGCACAGCTTCTGGGCGCTGCCCCTCTCCGTCGTCGGCGTCCTCGGCGCCCAGGTCGCCCTCGACCAGGTCCTGGGACCGCTCGGAACCGTCCTGCCCGGCGACCCCTCGCTGGCCGCCCTCTACCTCACCTCCGCCGTCGTCGGCGGCGGGGCCATCATGCGCCCGGGCATGGCCGCCCGCCTGTCCGCGGAGAACCACGACAGGTACGTCCTGCCCGAGGACTTCGGCCGCCCCTCCAGCTACGCCACCCGCCGCGAGGAACCCGAAG
Source organism: Nocardiopsis metallicus (assembly GCF_014201115.1). Classification (GTDB taxonomy): domain Bacteria; phylum Actinomycetota; class Actinomycetes; order Streptosporangiales; family Streptosporangiaceae; genus Nocardiopsis; species Nocardiopsis metallicus. Next base: position 576,882 of record NZ_JACHDO010000001.1, on the reverse strand, counting down.
CGCACCTGTTCGCCCGCCTCCAACAGGCCACCGACCGCGTCGAGGAGGGCCGCCGCGTCCTGGGCGACTCATTCGACGCCACCCACACCCTGCCCCTGCTCAAGGAGGAGGAGTGGCGCTTGGCCAAGGAACTCCTACGTCTGCGCACCCTGCGCCGCGAACTCCTCCAACGCCGCAAGAACGCCGTCTCCGACCAGGTCACCCAGGCCCTGGCGCCCCAGAACGAGGCCGTCACCCGCGCGCACAAGGCCATCTCCGCCCGGGTCGACGCCCTGGCCGCCTACGGTGAGCGCGTCCACGCCGCCGTCACCGCCCACCGCGAGTGGGAACAGTGCCAGGAGATCGCCGACCGCGCCGGAGACTACGCCGACCTCGCCCTGAATTCGGGCCAGGACCCGGTCCGCACCGACGAACTCGACTCCAGCCTGCTGAGCGTCCAGGCCGCGCACACCGTCCGCGAGGAACTCGTCCAGGAGGCAGTGGCCGCGGGCAGCTCCCTGTCCGACGCCCTGCGTTCCGGGCCCCGGGGCCAGCAGCAGGACGAGAGCCCCGACACCTAGGCCCGAACCTTGACCGGTTACCGAACCGTCACCGAACGAAAGCGGAACCAACACCGGGGTTGCGTCGTCCCACCGTACGTCCCCTTCCGCCCGCCGGATCGGTCGTGCGCACCTTGTCCTCCAGTCCCCGGGCGACCTTCAACCCCAAGCTCTCCGCCAGAGTCATCCGACGCCACAGATCAGCACCCTCTGTATCCACCGTGATCTTGCTACCAGAAGCGAAATCGCCGAACTCGCTCCTGGTAGCAGGATCATCCTTGAACTGCTAACCGGCGCGCTCCAGGAGTTCGCGCCACAGCTCGGCGACGCGTTCGGCGAGTTCCTCGCGGGTGCCGGAGTTGTCCACCACAAGGTCGGCCGAGGCCAGTCGGGTCGCACGGTCGGCCTGGGCTTCGATACGGGCCCGCACCTGCTCGCGCGGCATCCCCCGGTCCCGGGAGACGCGTTCCACGCGAACGTCGTCGGGGGTGTCCACCACGACCACGACGTCGTAGAGCGACTCCAGTCCGTTCTCCACCAGCAGCGGCACGTCGTAGACGACTACCTTGGCGTCGGAGGCCAGCGCCTTCTCCATGAGCTGGCCGCTGCGCTCGGCCACGCGGGGGTGGACGATGGCGTTGAGGCTGGCCAGCCGGTTCTCGTCGGCGAAGACGATCTCCCCGAGCCTGGGCCGGTCCAGCCGCCCATCGGCGGTCAGTACCCCCTCGCCGAACTCGGCGACGACCTCCGCCAGCCCCGGGGTGCCGGGCTCGACGACCTCCCGGGCGATGACGTCGGCGTCGATCACCACCGCGCCGTAGGAGGACAGCGCGGAGGACACCGCGCTCTTACCCGAACCGATCCCGCCGGTGAGTCCCACTTTCAGCATGGCCAAACCCTAGAGCCCAGGGCCGGACAGCGTCACGCCGACCCCGCGGTCACCTGCCCGAACTCGCCACCCGCTCCAACTCCTTGCGCATGTGCACCATCACCAGGTGGTCGGCGACCCGCTCCCGGTGGGTCTCGGCATAGCCCAGCGCCCGGTACAGGCGCTGGTTCTCCGGGCTCTGCGCCCCGGTGAACAGGGTCAGCGCGGTCAGGTCGGGCCTGCGTTCGCGCAGATCCCGCTCCACCCGGGTCAGCAGCGCCCGGGCGATCCCGCGCCTGCGCTGGTCCGGGGCGACCACGAGGCGGCCGACCACCCCGGTGGTCTCGGTGGTCCCGGCCCGCACCGCCCCGACCAGGCGGTGCCCGGCCACGACCTTGAGCACCAGGGCCGCCTCGTCGGCGAGCAGTCCCTCGATCCGGGACAGCCCTTCGGTGAGCGGCAGGATGAACGGGTCTCCGTAGGCCTGGGCCTCGTCGACGTAGGCGGCACGCTGCAGGGTGAAGATCTCACCGGCGTCATCCGGGGTGGCCGGGTAGATGTCGAACACGTCGTCTCCTCAAACGGCCCCCGCCCGGGGCCGACCGGAAACCAGCCTAGACGTACTGGGCACTGAGGCTGGGTGCGGTCTGTTCCTGGGTTTCGCTGACGGCCCATCCGTTGCTTGCGCACCTCATCCCCGTTGATCTTGCTACCAGGAGCAAGTTCGGCGCCTTGGGGTCAAGTGGTTGTTGCAATGAGGGTCTGGTTGAGGACTTCGGACGGGGAAGCGAAACCCGGCCTGAGGGTACAGCGGGAGGAGCTCAGTACCGCAGCGCCAGGGTCCGCTCCGCTGGCCCCTTCCCCCTGCTCCAGCCTCCGGGCTCCGGTTCCGGAATCGGGTAGGAGGGCCGGGTCGCCCGGCCCTCCCCCCACACCACCGGACATGCGGGCCCGCATCCGGCGGTTCGTCAAACTGATCTCAACCGCTGCCAGGTCGGCTTGAGCATCCGCAGACCAAAGCCCTCCCAGTAGGAGTTGGGCAGCGCCTGCTGAAGGACGACCGAGCCACCGATCCGCCAGTACCCCTTGCTGCTGATCACCCAGTCCCGGGCCACACGATCCGAGATACCGAGCGAGCGCAACATCCGGCGGCGGGTCCTGGCCCGCTTCCATTCCTTCCAACGGACCTGCCGCATCCTGCGGCGGAGCCATTCATCCAACCCCTGGAACACCCTGGGGGTGTCCGCGAGCCGGAAGTAACCCATCCACCCGACGATGAACCGGTTCAACCGGCCGATGCGATACTCCATCGCAACCGACCACCGGCGCGAGGTCAGCTCCCGGATCCGCACCTTCCAGCGCCTGAGCGCCTTGGGATCGACCCGGATACGCACCCCGGCCCGGGTGAAGTAGAAACCGAACCCCAGCAACGTCGCGACGGATGCCGGAACCACCTTCGACTTCTCCCGGTTCACCTTCAGCTTCAACCGCTGCTCGACCACGACCGTGATCGAGTCGAGCACCCTGTGAGCGGCCCGCCTGCTACGCGTGAAGACACGGATGTCATCGGCGTAGCGCACGAACCGGTGACCGCGACGCCACAGCTCCCGATCCAGGTCGTCGAGCATGATGTTGGACAGGACCGGCGAAAGCGGAGACCCCTGCGGGGTCCCCTGCGCGCTCGGCATCTTGACCCCGTCCGCCATGATCCCGGCTTCCAGAAAGGACCGGATCAGTCGCAGCACCCTGCGGTCGTCAACCCTGCGCGCCACCCGGGCCATCAACACATCGTGCTGGACCCGGTCGAAGAACCGGTCCAGGTCGATGTCCACGACCCATCGGTGGCCGTCCTCAATAGCCCGCCGCGCGACCCGCACCGCCTGATGGGCGGACCGGCCGGGACGGAACCCGAACGAAGACCCGGAGAACTCCGGGTCGAAGATCGGGGTGAGGACCTGCGCGATGGCCTGCTGGATCAAACGGTCCAGCACCGTGGGAACACCCAGCATCCGCTCGCCGCCCCCGGGCTTGGGGATCATCACCCGGCGGACCGGCGAGGGCCGGTATCTCCCCGCGTCGAGTTCTTCCCGAACGCCCTCCCAGTGCTCGCGCAGCCATCCCCGCAGATCAGCGGTAGTGACTCCATCCACACCCGGGGCACCCCGGTTGGTCTCGACCCGTTCGAGCGCCGCGGCCAGGTTCGCGCTGGACAGCATTCGCTGCCACAGATCCCCCTGGCCGTGGTGGACATCGTCTCCAGGCCGCGCCGACAGGTCACTACGCTCTACGGCGGTACTCAACGGAAATGCACCGTCCCCTCCCACCGCAGGCCCGCCTTCGGCGGGGTGGCTGCGATCTGTGTGACCAGCACGAGCGGCACCGGTTCCTCTGTCCCATTTGACGTTCGGCCCTTCCCAGCCCACGAGCGATCCCGGCTGGTACTACGACCTCTGCTGACTTCTGCCCGGTCAGCCGCTCCCTTGCGGTCGCGGCCGTCGGCGCGGCGACATACTCAGCACAACCGACACCCGGACAGACCTCCCCAGGTAAGAACAGCTACTTTCCCCCTACGCCTGCCGCATCTACACCCCGGCCGTCTTGGCAGTGACGGGCTTCGCCATCCATGGCTGGCTCACCCCGACCGGACTGCCTTGTATGCGGTTCGTGTTCCTCAGTGCAGGGTTTCGCCTCGGGCTTCCTCCCGACCCCACCTCGCGGTGACGCCGTTGCCTCCGGCTCAGAGTTAGCACTGCCGCTTCCTCTAGAGGACTTCCACCTCCAAGCAACTGCCCATGCTGGGCACACCACGGCGAAGGGCCGCCCCCACGTGGTGGGGACGGCCCTTCGGCAAACCGTCACTCGGGCCGGAGCCCGGCGATGAGACCTTTTTAGGCCTCGCCGCCCGCGAGCTTCTCGCGGAGGGCGGCCAGCGCCTCGTCAGAGGCGAGCGCGCCGCTGGTGGAGTCGGAGCTGGACGACGAACCGCCGGTGCTCTGCGCGGCACCACCGGTGTAGTCCTCCTCTTCCTCCTCCGGGGCGGGAGCGTTGGCGGCGTCGGCCTCGGCCGCGAGCGCCTCCTCAACCTGCTTGCGGTGAGCCTCGAAGCGAGCCTGCGCCTCGGCGTAGCTGCGCTCCCACTCGTCGCGCTGGGCCTCGAAGCCCTCGAGCCACTCGCCGCTGTCCGCGTCGAAGCCCTCGGGGTACTTGTAGTTGCCCTGCTCGTCGTAGTCCGCGGCCATGCCGTACAGGGTGGGGTCGAAGTCCACCTGGTCGGGCGAGACGCTCTCGTTGGCCTGCTTCAGCGAGAGGCTGATGCGACGGCGGTCGAGGTCGATGTCGATGATCTTGACGAAGATCTCGGTGCCGACCTGGACGACCTGCTCCGGCACCTCGACGTGGCGCTCGGCCAGCTCGGAGATGTGGACCAGACCCTCGATGCCCTCTTCGACGCGCACGAACGCACCGAACGGAACCAGCTTGGTGACCTTGCCGGGAACGACCTGGCCGATCTGGTGGGTCCGGGCGAACTGCTGCCACGGGTCTTCCTGGGTCGCCTTGAGCGACAGGGAGACGCGCTCGCGCTCCATGTCCACGTCGAGAACCTCGACGGTGACCTCCTGGCCGACCTCGACAACCTCGCTCGGGTGGTCGATGTGCTTCCAGGACAGCTCGGAGACGTGCACCAGACCGTCGACGCCACCCAGGTCCACGAAGGCACCGAAGTTGACGATCGAGGAGACGACGCCCTTGCGGATCTGACCCTTCTGGAGGGTGTTGAGGAACGTCTGGCGAACCTCGGACTGGGTCTGCTCCAGCCAGGCGCGACGGGACAGGACCACGTTGTTGCGGTTCTTGTCCAGCTCGATGATCTTCGCTTCGAGCTCGCGGCCGACGTAGGGCTGCAGGTCGCGGACGCGACGCATCTCGACGAGCGACGCGGGCAGGAAGCCGCGCAGGCCGATGTCGAGGATGAGGCCGCCCTTGACGACCTCGATGACGGTGCCGGTGACGACGCCGTCCTCTTCCTTGATCTTCTCGATCGTGCCCCAGGCCCGCTCGTACTGAGCGCGCTTCTTGGACAGGATAAGACGGCCTTCCTTGTCCTCCTTCTGGAGAACGAGGGCTTCGACCTGGTCGCCGACAGCAACGACCTCACCGGGGTCGACGTCGTGCTTGATCGACAGTTCCCGGGAGGGGATCACACCCTCGGTCTTGTAGCCGATGTCGAGCAAGACCTCGTCTCGATCGACCTTCACGATGGTGCCCTCGACAATGTCACCGTCGTTGAAGTACTTGATGGTCTCGTCGATCGCCGCGAGGAAGGCTTCCTCGGACCCGATGTCGTTGACCGCTACCTGGGGTGTCGAGGTGGCCTCGGTGCTGCTCGTCATTTGTGGGTGGACTCCGGATACGGACAGGTTCAGAAAATGGGCACGTTGCAGGTTCGAGCCCGTCGATCCGCCGTCCAGAAGTAAGAAGCGAGGGTCACATTACGGAACGAGCCGTCCGTGACCGCCAGCCGCCGGGTCCAGATTTGGAGACCGAAGCGGTGCAACCCTCCTGCCCCCTACTGAGACAGCGGACGCCCGCACGAACCCACAACACTGACGCCAGAATATGAGACAAGGGCGTCCTGGTCAATCGGAACCCCGGACCGCCAACCCGACGAAGGCCGTATCGAGCGCAATTTACCGGAGCCCGGCGGCGAAGATCAACTGGGTGCCCGCCCATGTCCGACAGGGCAAGCAGCGCCCCGCACCCCGCCCCGGGAGACCGGTCGGACACGTCCGGAAAAAATCACCAAGACGCCCCCCGAACGTCACCTGAGGGCGGCTCCACAGCCATCCGGGAGCCGCCCGAGCGCCACCAGGACACGCCCGGAGCCGACTCGGAGCGCACACAGAGCCCACCGGGACTCGACCGGGGCAGCCCCGGGACCGCCGGCCGTCAGTCCATCGGCGGACGCGAGCGCGCCTTCTTCACGTCGCCGCGGCGGCGCTTGGCCTCCAGCCGACGACGCTTCGCCGACCTGCTCGGCCGCGTCTTGCGGCGCTCCGGCGGCGGGGGCGCGATCGCCTCCGCCAGGATCGCCGCCAGCCGCTCCCGCGCCTCGACCCGGTTGCGGACCTGGGACCGGTGGGTCTGCGCCGACACCGTCAACACCCCGTCCACCAGCCGCCCCTCCAGCCGCTCCAGGGCGCGCGCACGCCGCGTGGCGCCCAGCGCCCGGCACGAGGCCACGTCCAACGACAGCGACACGCGGGTGTCCGACGTGTTCACGTGCTGCCCGCCCGGCCCCGAGGACCGGGAGAACCGCCACGTCAACGCGTCGGCGGGAACGGTCACGGGTCCCACGGCCAGACCTTTCGTGGTCTCTTCCTGCCCCGCCACCGTCCCCACCTCCGAATTCAGCGCCGCCGCGCCCTAGTGCGCGGCGTCATGCCAGTTCTGCCCGCTGCCGACCGAGACCCCCAGCGGGACACGCAGATCATAGGCCGAGCCCATCTCGTGCGTCACGAGGTTTTCGACCGCCTCGCGCTCACCCGGCGCGACCTCCACCACGAGTTCGTCGTGCACCTGCAACAGCACCCGGGAAGCGAACCCGCCCTCAGTCAGCGCCGCGTCCACCTGCAGCATCGCCACCTTGATGATGTCGGCCGCCGAACCCTGGATCGGCGCGTTCAACGCCATCCGCTCGGCCATCTCCCGGCGCTGGCGGTTGTCGCTCGTCAGGTCCGGCAGGTACCGGCGGCGCCCCAGGATCGTCTCGGTGTACCCCACCTTGCGGGCCTGGTCCACGACCTCGTTCAGGTAGTCGCGCACCCCGCCGAAGCTCGCGAAGTAGTCCTCCATCAGTTTCTTCGCCTCTGCCGGCTCGATCCCCAGCTGCTGCGACAGCCCGTACGCGCTCAGCCCGTACGCCAACCCGTAGCTCATCGCCTTGATCTTGGAACGCGCCTCACCGTCGACCTCCTGCACCGCGATACCGAAGACCTGCGAGGCCATCTGCGCGTGGAAGTCGTACCCGCTGTTGAACGCGTCGATCAGCGCCTTCTCACCCGACAGGTGCGCCATGATACGCAGCTCGATCTGGCTGTAGTCCGCCGTGAGCAACTCCTCGAAACCCGCACCGACCACGAACGCCCGCCGGATCCGCCGCCCCACGTCCGTGCGCACCGGAATGTTCTGCAGGTTCGGGTCGGTCGAACTGAGCCGCCCCGTCGCCGCCACCGTCTGGTTGAACGTGGTGTGGATCCGCCCGTCGTCCCCGACCGTCTTCAGCAGACCCTCGACCGTCGTCCGCAGCTTCGTCTGGTCCCGGTGGTGCAGCAGCACCCCCGGCAGCTCACTGTCGGTCTGCGTCGCCAGCCACGCCAACGCGTCCGCGTCCGTCGTGTACCCCGACTTGATCTTCTTGGTCTTGGGCAGCTCCAGGTCCTCGAACAGCACCTGCTGCAACTGCTTGGGCGAACCCAGGTTGAACTCGCGGCCCACGATCTCGTGCGCACGCTCCACCGCACCCCGGGCAGCAGCGGCGAACTCCCCCTGCAACCCCTCCAGGTACTCGCGGTCCGCGGCGATACCCGCACGCTCCAACCGCGCCAGCACGTCCACCAACGGCAGCTCCACCTCGTGCAACAGGTGGGTACCGCCCCGCTTGTCCAGCTCCGCGGCGAGCACACCCGCCAGGTCCCGGGTGGCAGCCGCCCGCACGGCCAGGGCGTGACCGCGCCCGCTGCCGCCCTCCTCGCCCAGGTCCAGGGTCATCTGGGCACCGTCGGTGTCCTCCTCCAGCTCCCGACCCAGGTACTTGCGGCACAGATCCGCCAGGTCGAACCGGCGCTGCCCCGGCTGCGCGAGGTACGCCGCCAACGCGGAGTCACTGACCACCCCGCCGAGCGACCACCCGTGCGCGCCCAGGGCCAGCAGCGCGCCCTTGTACTCGTGCACCACCTTGGGCCGGTCCGCGTCCGCCAAGAACGCCGCCAGAGCCTCGGTGTCGGCCGCGTCCAACAGGGTGGGGTCCACCAGCAGCGAGGCACCGCTCGGCACGGTCACGGCCAGGGCGTCCACCCGGCCGGTCCCCTGCCCCCAGACGCCCTCCACGGCCAGCCCCGCCGGGGCCCGCTCGGTGAGAGCCCCGGCCGCGGCGTGCTCGGCCAGCCAGACCGCCACCTGGCCGGTCCCAGCGGCCGTCACGTCCACCTCGAAGCCCTCGACGGGCTCGCCGTCCCCCGCGCCCTCCGCCTCGTCCCGACCAGAGCGGATCACCGCGTACAGGCGCTCACGCAGGTTGGAGGCGAACTCCAGGTTGTCGAAGAGAGCGTCGATCCCGGCCCGATCGGCCTCGCCCAGCGCCAGCTCCGCCACACCCGCGTCCAACGCCACGTCGGTGACCAGCTTGTTCAGCCGCTGGTTGCGCAGTACGTCGTCCAGATGGTCGCGGAAGTTCTGCCCCGCCTTGCCCGGCACCTCGTCGGCCCGGGTGACCAGCTCCTCCAGCGAACCGAACTTCTGGATCCACTTCGCGGCGGTCTTGGGACCCACCCCCGGCACACCCGGCAGGTTGTCGGCCTTCTCCCCCACCAGCGCCGCCAGGTCCCGGTACCGCTCCGGGCTCACCCCGTACTTGTCCTGGACCGCATCCGGATCCATCCGGCGCAGGTCCGACAGGCTCTTGCCCGGGTAGAGCACCGTGCAGTCCTCGGTCACCAGCTGGAAGGCGTCCCGGTCACCGGAGGCGATCAGCACCTCCATCCCGGCCGCACCGCCCTGGTGCGCGAGCGTGGCGATCACGTCGTCGGCCTCGAACCCCGGCGCCGACAGGTTGGTCACGCCGATCAACCGCATCAGGTCCTGTGTCAGCGGCACCTGGGAGGGGAACTCCGGCGGGGTCTCCGAACGGCCCCCCTTGTAGCCCTCGTACACCTCGTCCCGGAAGGTGGGGCCCGACAGGTCCCACGCCACCGCGACGTGCGTCGGCTCCTCATCGCGCAACAGCTTCACCAGCATGGACGCGAAGCCGTAGACGGCGTTGGTGGACTGTCCGGTACTCGTACCGAACTTCTCCACCGGAAGCGCGAAGAACGCGCGGAAGGCCATCGAATGGCCGTCCAGAAGAAGCAGGCGGGGGCGCCCGCCGTCGGCCGGGGATGTCTGTTCGGGGGTCTCTCGCTTGGTCACCACAGAACAAATCCTAGCTTGGCGTTTAACCTCGAGCCCGTGACCGGATACCGTCCCGGTCACGGGCTTCGTTGTTTCCCGGACAGCACAACGGCCTTCGCGTGATCATGTGCTTCAACCACGAACACACCTGATCACAACGAAGGCCGTCACCATGAGTCTGCTGCACCAGCACACCCCTGTCGAGCCACTGTCGACATTGGCCCGATTCCGCTCCCAGTTCCACGCCTGCCTGACCACACGTGCTGACGCCCTCTTCGAGGTCTGCGAAGCCCTGGTCAGCACCCCGACCCCCGTGCGCCACCTGGCACAACTCTCCCTGGAGCCCGAACACCACCGCGGCCACGGCTCGGCCTACGCCGCCCTGGCCCACGGAAGCATCGACACCACCCAACTGCGATCGATCCTGGCCTCGCTGCCCCTGCCCCGCTTCCACGGGCGCATCGTGTTGGCCTGCGATGTCTCCCCCTGGCTGCGCCCGGACGCCTGGACCAGCCCTGACCGGGCCTGGTGCCACACCTACGGGCGCGGCACCGGCCAGGCCGAGATGGTCCCGGGCTGGCCCTACTCCATGATCGTCGCACTGGAAGAGGGCTCCACCTCCTGGACCGCGCCCCTGGACCTGCGCCGCCTGCACAGTGACGAGGACCCCACCACCGTCACCGCCCACCAAGTCCGCCAGCTGATCGCCCGATTGATCAGGGCTGAACACCACCAGCAGGGCGATCCCGACATTGTGGTGGTGGTTGACGCGGGCTATGACAGTCCTCGTCTGGCCTATCTGCTCGCTGATCTGCCCGTTCAGGTGGTGGGCCGGTTGCCCTCCAACCGGGTGCTCTACGGCCCAGCCGAGCACCGACCGATCTCAGCCAACGGGCGCCCGCCCAAACACGGGGCTGCCCTACGGATGGCCGCCCCCGATACCTGGCCCGAGCCGGAGACGGTGACCACCGCTGCCACCCGCCGCTACGGCAGTGCCACCGCGCGCTCCTGGGATCGGATGCATCCCCGGCTGACCCACCGCTCAGCCTGGGCCGAGCACCCCGGTGAGCTACCGGTGATCGAGGGCACCCTGGTGTTGTTGCAGGTGCAGGCTTTGCCCTCGCGGCGCGATCCCAAACCGTTGTGGTTGTGGTCCTCAGCCACCGGCATGCGCTCAGAGCAGGTCAGTCAGATGTGGTGGGCTTATTTGCGCCGGTTCGACATCGAGCACACCTTCCGCTTCCTCAAACAGTCGTTGGGGTGGAACGCACCCCGGCTACGGGACCCGCGATCGGCGGACCGGTGGTCCTGGCTGGTCGTGGTGGCCTATACCCAGCTACGTCTGGCCCGGTTGTTGGCGCGTCAGGTCAGATTGCCCTGGCATCGGCTGGTGGAAGCGGACCGGATGAGTCCGGCGCGGGTGCGTCGGGGGTTTCGGTACATTCGCGCTGACCTGCCGGTGTGTGTGGGTGCACCGAAATCCTGCGGGCCTGGTCCGGGGCGTCCGGTGGGGAGCCAGAACAAGCGTCCAGCTCCCCGATACGGGGTTCCCAAGAAGAACAAAACGGGCACTACGGGGCACCCCGGAGCCAAGCAAGCAGGTTAAACGCCAAGCTAGGATGCGCAGCAGACATCCCGAGGCCATCGCCGCGGGAACACCACCCCCGCCCCGGTCGGTTCGACCGGATACGGGATCACCTGAGCGGATCGGAAGGCACCACCATGACCACAGACGCCGACACACTGCGCGAACTCATCGACTCCGGCGCACTCATCGGCGGACTGGGCCAGAGCATGGGCATCGAGATCACCGAGGCCTCCACCGAACGCGTCGTGGGCCGCATGCCGGTCGAAGGCAACCGCCAGCCCTTCGGCCTCCTGCACGGCGGCGCCTCCTGCGTCCTCGCCGAGTCCCTCGGATCCATCGGATCCACCATCCACGCCCAGCGGTTCGGCCGCATCGCCGTGGGCATCGAGATCAACGCGACCCACCACCGCTCCGCCACCGAAGGCCACGTCACCGGGGTAGCCACCCCCGTCCACCTGGGCCGCACCCTCGCCACCTGGGACATCACCATCACCGACGACAACGGCAAGAAGGTGTGCACCTCCCGGCTGACCTGCATGCTGCGCGACGCACCCCAGTAACAGCACGCAGCAACAGCACGAACCCTGACGGCAGCACCCCAGCAGGCACGCCAACCCCACGGGCCCCGCACCCCGGACCCCGCGCACCAGCGCGACCGGAGGCGGGGCCCGTCGCCGTAAGCACGGCCGCCACCATGAGTGAAGCCCGACTAACGCCACCAGCCCAGACACCGGCACTGGACAAACCAGCACGCCACGACGCCACACCATGACAACCAGCCACCAAGCACCCCGACACGGTCAGGACACGTCCAACGAGCGGCCACACCACGGCTACAGACTCATAACGAGCAGAAGGCGACTGAGACGCAACACCCCCAGTTGACTTCCGCTGGCACCCGATACCTGATTAAGCTCCGCTAACACTCCTGATTAAGTCATGCCACACAACACGGGCATCCGCGGGCATCAGGACGTACCAGCACCATCGCCACGGCTGCGCAGAACAGCCGGTTGAACGGAGTGACCACGATCATGGCAAGCAAGAAGCTCCTAGGACTCACTGCCGCAACCGCGGCCCTCGTGCTCGGGCTGACCGCATGTGGCAACGGTGACGGAGACAACGGCGCCAACGGCAACGGTGGCGGCAACGGCGAAGCCGGCGAAGAGTTCACCTTCGGCATCCTCTACCCACAGACCGGTGCCCTCGCCTTCCTCGGCCCGCCCCAGATCACCGCCGCCCAGTACGCGATCTCCGAGATCAACGACGCCGGCGGCATCCTCGGCACCGAGGTCCCGGCCATCGTCGAAGGCGACGAGGCCGGCGACGCCGCCCAGGCCAACCAGGCGGCCAACGACCTCGTCTCGGCCGACGTCAACGCCGTCATCGGCGCCGCGGCCTCGAGCATGACCCAGGCCAGCTACGACACCATCACCGCGGCCGAGATCGTCCAGTGCTCGGGCTCCAACACCGCGCCCGACCTCACCGACATCGACGACGGCGGCTACTACTTCCGCACCGCGCCCAGCGACCTGCTCTCCGGCCCGGTCCTGGCCCGCCAGATGATCGAGGACAACCACGTCGACATCGCCATCGTCGCCCGCGCCGACGACTACGGCGACGGCTACCTCCGTGCTGTCGAGGAGGAAATCGAAGCCCAGGGCGCCAACGTGGTCACCACGGAGAGCTACGACCCCGACGCCACCAACTTCGACTCCGTGATCAACTCGGTCACCGGAGAGGACCCCGACGCGATCGCGCTGATCTCCTTCCAGGAGGGCGCCCAGGTCATGGCCGAGCTCATCGAGGCCGGCATCGGAGGCGACCAGCTCTACATCACCGACGGCCTCAACGACCCGGAGCTCGGTGAGACCGTCAACGAGGACGACCCCAGCGTCATCGACGGGGTCACCGGCGTCGCTCCCGGCGCGGACAACCCCGAGTTCAACGAGGGCCTGCGCGCCTTCGACGAGAACCTCGACGTCTTCCAGTTCGCCCCGCAGGTCTTCGACTGCGTCACCGCGATCGCCCTGGCCGCCGAGGCCGCCGGGTCCGTGAACGGCTCCGACTACGTCGAGCACCTGCCGGAGATCAGCCGCCCCGAGGGCACCGAGTGCTTCAGCTTCGCCGAATGCCGTGACCTGCTCGCCGACGGCGAGGACATCGACTTCCAGGGCACCAGCGGCAACATCGACTTCGACGACAACGGCGACCCCACCGCCGCCACCTTCGAGGTCTTCCACTTCGGCGACGACGGCTACGAGACCCTCGGCTTCGAGGAGTACTCGGCGAACGAGTAACCACCGGCCACACCTAGCGCCGCACCCCACCTGAGAACACACGTTCCCCGGTAGGAGCCAACGTCAGCGACGCGCACCGTCCGGGGGTGCGGGGACACCACCCCGCACCCCCGGACTCATCTGTACCCCGAACGCTCCCGCACCGGCACGGCCGCACACCCGCGCGCCGTGCCTAGCCGTATATACCCTCCGCTCCAACGGTGACGGCCACCACACCCCCGCACAACGCCCCGCGGCCCCGGACACCGGCCGCACCCCGCCACCCGAACGGACCACCGCCATGCCGACCCGCACAACCCTGACCCTGTCCGCAGCAGCCCTCAGCCTCACCCTCGCCCTCACCGCCTGCGGCGAGGGACTCGACCTGGGCAACGACGACGACACCGCGTTCACCTACGGTCTCCTCTACCCCCAGACCGGTGCCCTCGCCTTCCTCGCCCCACCCCAGATAGCCGCCGTCGACTACGCCATCGACGAAATCAACAAAGCCGGCGGCATCCTCGGCGCCGAGGTCCCCCCACCCGTCCAAGCCGACGAGGCCGGCGACGCCGCCCAGGCCAACCAGGCAGCCAACAACCTCGTCTCCGACAACGTCAACGCCGTCATCGGCGCCGCCGCCTCAGCCATGACCCAGGCCAGCTACGACACCATCACGGGCGCACAGATCGTCCAGTGCTCGGGCTCCAACACCTCACCCGACCTCAGCGACATCGACGACGGCGGCTACTACTTCCGCACCGCACCCAGCGACCTGCTCGCCGGCCCCGTCCTCGCCCAGAAGATCCTCGACGACAACCACGCCGACGTCGCCCTCATCGCCCGCGCCGACGACTACGGGAACGGCTACCTCAACGCCGTCGAAGCCGAACTCAACGCCCTGGGCGCCAACGTCGTCCTCACCGAGACCTACGACCCCGACGCCACCAACTTCGGCGCCGTCATCACCGCCGCGGTCACCGCGGAAGCCGACGCCGTCGCCCTCATCTCCTTCCAGGAGGGCACACAGCTCATGGCCGCACTCATCGAAAGCGGCATCGAAAGCCAGTTCTACCTCACCGACGGCCTCAACGACCCCGACCTCGGCCAAACCATCGGGGTCGCCTCACCCGACGCCATCACCGGTACCACCGGCATCGCCCCCAGCGCCGACAACCCCGAGTTCAACGAAGGCCTGCGCGAGTTCGACCCCAGCCTGGAGGTCTTCCAGTTCGCGCCGCACATCTTCGACTGCGTCACCACGATCGCCCTGGCCGCCGAATCAGCCGGATCCGCCGACCCCACCGTCTACGTCGAGCACATCGCCGAGGTCAGCCGCCCCGACGGCACCGAATGCACCACCTTCGCCGCCTGCCGCGACCTCATCGACGACGGCCAGGCCATCGACTACCAGGGCACCAGCGGCAACATCGACTTCGACGACAACGGCGACCCCACCGCCGCCACCTTCGAGGTCTTCCACTTCGGCCCCGACGGCTACGAAATCCTCGACTACATCGAGTACGCCAACGGCTGACCAGCGCCAGGCCCGGCGCTGGCACCCCGCACCGGCCCGAGAACCACCGAAGGGGGGCGGGACCCGCAACGGGTCCCGCCCCCCTTCACCGCCTGCTCGCATCAGCCCAGGAGATCAGCCCTTCGCGAGCGTCCCCAGGTACAGCTCGATCACGTTCGGATCGTTCAACAGGTCCCGACCCGAACCCGTGTACGCGTTCCGGCCCTGGTCCAACACGTAACCGCGGTCACAGATCTGCAGACAGCGCCGCGCGTTCTGCTCCACCATGATCACCGAAACACCCGTGGAGTTGACCTCCTTGACCCGCTGGAAGACCTCCTCCTGGTAGATCGGCGACAACCCCGCGGTCGGCTCGTCCAACAGCAGCACCGACGGATCCATCATCAGCGCCCGGCCCATGGCCACCATCTGACGCTCACCGCCCGACAACGAACCCGCCTTCGCCCGACGCCGGTCCGCCAGCAACGGGAACAGACCCGCCACCACACCGAACCGCTCATTGAACGTCCGCGGCCGCAGGAAAGCCCCCATCTGGAGGTTCTCCTCGATCGTCAACGACGGAAACACGTTGCGCGTCTGCGGGACGTAACCCACACCCCGCTCCACCAACGAGTGCGCCGCCAGCCCCGCGATACTCGAACCCCGCAGCGTCAGAGAACCCCCACGAACCGGAAGCAACCCGAAGATCGTCTTGATCAGCGTCGACTTACCGGCACCGTTCGGACCGATGATCGCCACGACCTCACCCTCGGTGAGAGTCAGGGTGCACCCGTTCAGGATGTTCACCCCCGGCACGTAACCGGCCACCACGTCCTTGGCCAGCAGCAGGTAGTCCTCCGGACCACCCACCTCCACGGCCTCCTCCATGGCGTGCTCCAGGATCTCCTCACGGTGTTCCTGGACGACCACGGCCTCCTCCGCCTCAGCCGGAATCTCCTCCGGCTCCGGGCGCAGCTTCCCGTTCTCCTCAGTCATCGCCACTCCCCTGGGCCTCGCCCTCGACGTCCTGGGCACCCAGGTAGGCGTCGATCACCTGCTGGTTGGACCGGATGTCCGAAGGCCGACCCTCCGCGATCACCCGCCCCTGAGCCAACACCACGATCCAGTCGCTGATCCCCATGATCACGTCCATGTCGTGCTCGACGAACAGCACCGTCTTGCCCTCATCACGCAACGACGTGATGTGGTGCAGCAGCGACTGCACCAGAGCCGGGTTCACACCCGCCATCGGCTCGTCCAGCATGATCATGCTCGGATCGGTCATCAGCGCACGAGCCATCTCCAACAGCTTGCGCTGACCACCCGACAACGAACCCGCCATGTCCTGGCGCTTGTCGATCAGCTTGAAGCGCTCCAGCAGCTCCATCGCCTTGACGGTGTTGGCCTTCTCCTGACGGCCCCACACCGGGCGAAGGAACGCACCGGCCATCCGCTCACCCGTCTGGCCCGGAGCACCCAACAACATGTTGTCGAGCACCGTCATCCGCGTCAGCGCCTTGGTCAGCTGGAACGTCCGCACCATTCCGGCCCGCGCCACCTGGTGGCCGCTCTTACCGTTGATCTGCCTGCCCTCGAACGACCAACGACCATTGTCGACCCGGTCGAAACCGGTCAGCAGGTTGAACAGCGTCGACTTACCGGCACCGTTCGGACCGATCAGCGCCGTGATCGTCCCCCGCTGCACCTCCAGGTGCTTCACGTCCACGGCGGTCAGACCACCGAACGAACGCTTCACCCCGTCAGCGATCAGGATCGGATCCGACTTCACCGAACCCGGCTCCGGAACCGCACCGGCCATCCGGTCGAACTCGACACCCGCCCCGGAGGCGTTCACCTCGTCACTTGACATTGATCAACATCTCCTTGCGGTCACCGATCAGACCCTGCGGCCGGAAGACGATCAACAGCACCAGCATCACACCGACGAACGCCAGCTGGATGGCACCGAAGTCCGGACCCGACAGGAACGGCAGGTAACCCTCGGCGCCCAGGCCCCGCAGGAACCTGTCCGTGAAGGTCATCAGGAACCAGAACGCCATCGAACCGACGATCGGACCGAACACACGGCCCGCACCACCCAGCAGCAGGATCACCCACAGGAAGAACGTCACCTGCGGCTTGAACTGGTCCGGCTGGATCGCACCCTGGTGCACCGCCATCAGGCAGCCCGCCAGCGCACCGATCACGCCGCCCAGGACCAGCACCTGCATCTTGTAGGCGAACACGTTCTTACCGAGGCTGCGCACCGCCTCCTCGTCCTCACGGATGCCCTTGACCACACGGCCCCACGGGCTGTGCATCAGCAGCCAGGTCAGCAGCGCCGTCAACGCCACCAGACCCCACGCCACCGCCATCAACCACATGTGGTTGCCGCTGAACGAGAACGCGCCGATCCCGTACCGCTCACCCGGATCGAAGATCAGGTTCCACGTACGGAACTCACCCGACAGGTTCTGCAACCCGTACACACCGTTGGTCAGCGGCTCCGCGAACCCGGCCCGGTACACCAGCCGCAGCACCTCGGCCGCGGCGATCGTCGTGATCGCCAGATAGTCCGCACGCAACCTCAGCGTCGGAATACCCAACAACAGCGCCAACACCACGGCACAGGCCACGCCCAGCGCGAACCCGACCAGCAACGGCAGCTCGAACACCGCGACGCTGATACCCACGCCATAGGCGCCCACCAGCATGAACCCGACCTGACCGAAGTTCAGCAACCCCGTGTAACCGAAGTGCAGGTTCAACCCGATCGCGGCCAGCGCGTAGATCGCGGCCACCGGTCCCACCGCGGATCGGGCGGACTCGGCGAGGATCAAGAAAATATCCATCGTCTACCTCTCCTAGCCGACCCGCTCGCGCCGACCGAGCAGACCCTGGGGCCTGACCAGCAGCATGAGGATCATCAGGGCCAGAGCCCACGCTTGCATGAGCTGTGTGGGGAACCACAGGGTGGACAGCATCGCCACCAGGCCGACCGCGAGACCGCCGACCATCGCACCGTAAGCCGTACCCAGACCGCCCAGGATCACCGCGGCGAACATCAGCAGCAGCAGACGGAAGCCCATCTCGTAGTCCACGACCTGGTTCAGGCCGAAGAGCACACCGCCCAGGGACGCCAGACCGCCGCCGAGGAACCACACGTACAGCGTGACCCGGTCCACGTCGATACCCGACGACTCAGCCAGGTCCCGGTTGTCCGAGACCGCGCGCATCGCCTTGCCGATACGGGTGAACTGCAGCAGGCAGGCCACCAGGACCAGGACCGTGACCGCGACGCCCATGATCACCAGGTCGCGCGGGGGCATCGAGATCGGGCCGATGTGCACCAGTTCCTGCACCTGGAAACCGGAGTAGCGCGTCCGGTTGGCTCCGAAGAGCACCAGGATCACGTGCCGCAGGATCAGCGCCAGACCGATCGAGACGATGAACATCTGGATCAGGGCCACGTTGCGCTTACGCAGCGGACGCCACAGGTAGCGCTCCATCGTGCCGCCCAGGACACCGCCCATGATCACCGCGATACCCGCGGCCACCCACAGCGGCACCCGCCAGCCGAGGTCATCACCCAGCACGCCAAACAGCGTCGCCAGGGCGATACCGCCGAAGACCGCCGACCACTGGACGACGATCAGCGTCGTCCGGTTGAGCTTGCCCTCCATGAAGGCGCCCAGCAGGATCGCGACCCCCAGACCGGCGAAGATCGCCAGCAGGGAGTTGCCCAGCCCCCCGGCACCGGTACTGAACAGCAGCGCCATCATCGCACCGAAGGTGACCATGTCACCGTGCGAGAAGTTGATGACCTGCGTCGTACCGAAGATCAGTGAGAGGCCGATAGCGGAGATCGCGATGACCAGGCCGAACAGCACACCGGCAGCGGCGAGCTGCACGAAGCGCTCACCGAAACCGCCGCTGACGCCCTCGACCGCGACGACGTCCTCCTCGGACGCCTCGTCATCCTCCGTCGCCTCGTCGTCGGGCGAGGGAGAACTCTCGTCCTGCCCGGCTGATGCACCGGGGCTCTCCAACACGATGAGGACGCGCCGCTGTTCGTTGGGGTCGACCTCCACCTCGGCCACACCATCGACGACGAGACTCGTCTCGCGTACGGCGAACTCGCTGGGGACGGACTCCTGGTCCAGTACTACGCGGTAGTCACCCGGTTCGGGCAACTCCACTTCCCAAATTCCATCAGAGTCGGTTTCCACCGCATCGATCTCGTCCTCACCCTGGAAGACCGTGATCAGGATGCCTTCGACACCCTGGTCCCGGTCGTCCGGCTGACCGATCTGACCGTGCAGCGACTCACCGCCCTGTTCGTCTGCCGTCGCCACTGCCCCGGGAATCACCAGGAATGCGGTGATCAGGGCGAGCAACACGGTCACGAGGCGTGTGCGCACGCGCGCTCCTTGCGCATCTGAGGTCGGCGGCACCGAATGCTCGCATTCGGCCGCCGCTGTCCTTTAGCTGTTCGGTGCGGTGAGTTTAGCCCGGTTTAGGCTGGTCATTCAGCATCGCTAAAGCCACGTGACCCAACCGTCACCCCATTGTGCGCAAACGAGACCAAACCGGTACAGGATCCGCGTTGAACCTGAACAACCGTCTAGCTTCCAACGCCGCAACCTGCCGATCTGTAGGTTTCCTCCGCGTGGCGCCCCCGAGAACACAAGCAGGGGCCGCACCCGGTCGGGCACGGCCCCTGCTTCAGTACTTCTCGGTTCGGCCGGTTAGCCCTGCTGTCCGCCGAGCGTCTCGACGACAGTCTCGGCCACCTTGCGCATGGTCAGGCGCCGGTCCATGGAGTTCTTCTGGATCCACCTGAACGCCTCGGGCTCGCTCATCCCGTGGCGGCTCTGCAACAGCCCCTTGGCCTGCTCGACGAGCTTGCGCGTCTCGAGCCGGTCCGTGAGGCTGCTGACCTCCGCCTCCAATGCCGCCAGTTCGGCGTAACGGGAGGTCGCCATCTCGATCGCCGGCACCAGGTCCGACTTGCTGAAGGGCTTGACCAGATAGGCCATGGCCCCGGCCTCCCGAGCCCGCTCGACCAGCTCGCGCTGCGAGAAGGCCGTCAGGATCACGACCGGGGCGATCCGCTCCCCGGCGATCCGCTCAGCGGCGGAAAGGCCGTCCAGCACCGGCATCTTGATGTCGGTGATCACCAGGTCGGGCCTCAGCTCCTGGGCAAGCCGAATAGCGGCCTCACCATCGCCTGCCTCCCCGACGACGGCGTAACCGTCCTCCTCGAGCATCTCCTTGAGATCCAGGCGGATCAGGGCCTCGTCTTCCGCGATCACCACACGGCTCTGCGTCCTCGTCACGTACACGAGGTTACCGAGATCCGCTAGTATGCTGTGCGTCGGCCCCGGCAATGCCGGTCAATCGTGACTTCACCGTTGGCGGACCGCCACCAAAACCGAACACCTGCCAAGATGTCCGACTTGGCACACCTTGCCCCGATATTCCAACGGCAGAGAAGGCGCCCTCAAAAGGCGCACAGTGTGGGTTCGAATCCCACTCGGGGTACCAGAGCCACCCTCACGGGTGGCTTTTTTGCTGCTCAGAGGACCTCTCCCCCGAAAATGTCCGAAGCGTGAGCAACCATGCACCCTATGTACTCACGCACGATCGTTGACGAGACCTTCCAGCTCAAAGCCCAAGGTCTGACTGATAGGGAGATCGCTGCCCGCTGCGGTGTCTCCATATACGCAGTTAGGCACTGGCGCTACGGCCGCCGCCGGAACCCCGAGACCGAGGCCCGCCGCGCGGACCGCACCATGTACTGCCCGAAGTGCTCGGACGGAAAGCTGAATCACGAGGCATACGCCTACCTTCTCGGCGCTTACCTCGGAGATGGGCACATCACCCTCGGCAGGCGCGATGTCTACGTGCTGTGGATCCACTACGACAACAAGTACCCGCAGCTGATCAGCTACTGCACGGCCGCGATGGAGGCCGTCTTCCCGATCAAGTCCTTCAAAGCCAAGCGGCCAGGCAGCGTAGCGATCAAGGGTGCCTCCAAGCACTGGCCGTGCATCTTCCCCCAGCACGGCCCTGGACACAAGCACTCGCGGTCGATCGTTTTGGAGCCCTGGCAGCAGGAGATCGCTGATGAGCAGTCCGAAGCCCTCATACGCGGGTTCATTCACTCTGATGGATGCCGAGCCATCAACCGAATACCCAAGCGGCGACCGGACGGTGGAGCGACCCACTACGAGTACCCGCGCTACCACTTCACCAACACGTCGACGGACATCATCGAAATCTTCACTCGTGCCCTGGATCGGCTGGGCATCGCTTGGAAGATCCACGTCAACAAGCGGGAGCTCCCCCTTCGGAACGCCCAAATCGTGTCCATCTCCCGCAAGGATGCAGTGGCCAAGATGGAACGCATCGTCGGGCCCAAGTACTGATTCAGTTGGCGCGCAGATGGTCCCTGAGGATGCGGGCGGCGCGGCCGATGAGGGCTTCAGCAGCGGGCTGTTGGCGGGCGGGGACCTGGGACGCGGTGAGGGCGGCGATGGCGTAGGCCTCGCCGCTCTTGTGTTCGACGACGCCGACTTCGTGGCGGTGGTTGAGGACGGTGCCGGTCTTGGAGGACCAGGTGCTGGCGTCGGTGTCGAACTCGGGGGCGAGGCGGTGGCGGATGAGGTTGTCGGCCATGAGGGCCCGTAGGCGGGCGGCGGTGTCGGGGTGGATGGTGGTGGGTTTCCAGAGGGCTTGGAGGAGGTCGACGTGGGCCCGGGCGGTGCCGGAGTTGGCCAGGGTGACGTCGAGTTGGGGGATGCGGTGGCCGTGTCCGGCGGTCTGGGCCTGGATGGCGAGGGTGTGGGCGAGGTGGGTTTCGTCGGGGGCGAGGCGTTCGGCGGGGGTCTCGTTGAGGTCGCGGATGCGGTGGCGGACGGTGATGCCGTGGATGTGGTGTTGGTGGAGGGTCTGGGTGACGTGGGCGGGCGGGGTGAGGTCGAAGAGGGCGTCGGCGGCGATGTTGTCGCTGAGGGACATGGCGAGGTGGAGGAGGTCGTCGATGGCGATGGAGGCGGGGTGTCGGAACCGGCCGAGGCCGGTGGGGCCGAGGGTGGGGCCGTCGGGCTTGATGTGGAGAGGGGTGGCGCCGTCGAGTTCGCCTTGGTGGATGCGTTGGAGGGTGGCCAGGGCGAGGGGGATTTTGACGAGGGAGGCGGTGGCGTAGGGGGTGTCGGGGTTGATGCCGATTTCGTGGCCGGTGTTGAGGTCGCGGACGAGGAATGAGGCGTGGAGTCCGGCTTGGTCGAGTTCGGTGTGGAGTCGTTGGGTGATCACGGGGTGGGTGCTCCGAGGCAGTGGGCGACGTGGGTGTGGAGGTGGGTGCGGAGGGTTTCGGATTGTTCTCCGGTGGCGGTGTAGGTGCGGGTGGGTTGGGTTTCTCCGAGGGGGCGCCAGTGGAGGTTGAGGTCTTCGGCTTGGCGGGGTGAGCAGAGGAGGAGGTCGTGGGTGGTGAGGATTTCGGCGGTGGCGGTGGTGAGGGTGGTGGCGTGGGTGATCTGGGTGGGGTGGAGGCCGACGGTGTCGCCGGTGTGGGTGAGGGGGTCGCGGATGTGGGGTGTGTCGTCTTCGGGTTGGATCCAGACGCGGCGGGGCGGGGTGGTGTCGTTTCGGTGGGGTCGGAGTGTTTCGAGGTAGTGGGTGTTGGCGTGGGGTGGGTGGTGGGTGGCCAGGCCGAGGGGGACGGTCCAGTGGGCCTGGTCGGGTGGGACGGCGGTGATGGCGGTGCGGACTTGTCTGGTGTGGAGGAGTTCGTCGCGTTGGGCGGGTGGGGCGGGGTGGGGGTCGAGGTGGAGGTCGTGTCGGCGGGCTCGGGCGGTGAGGTGGGCGAGGTCGTGGGTGGTGCAGGTGGTGGGGACGGCGATGCGTAGGGGGGTGTGGCGGGCTTGGGCGGCGTCGTGTTCGAGGGTGTGGGCGAGGTGGACGAGGCGTCGTGCGGTGGGGAGGACGGCGTGGCCGAACTGGGTGAGGGTGGGGCTTCGTGTGGTGCGGTCGAAGAGGGGGGCGCCGAGGTGTTTTTCGAGGGCGGCGATGCGGCGGCTGGCGACGGGTTGGGGGATGCGGGCGGCTGCGGCGCCGTGGGTGAAGCTGCCGCGGTCGCTGACGTGGATGAAGGCGGTGCAGGCTCCGACGAGGTCCATGTGCTGAGGTTATGTCGAATGTGCATGGGTGTGGCTGTTTGTGTCTTGGACAGCATGGTTGGTGGGTGGTGAGACTGCGGGGGCGGGCTGGTTGTGGCTCGTTCTCTTTTTCTTTGCGGGGGTTGTTGTGCGTAGTTCGGTGTGGCGTGGGTTTGTGGCGTCGGTTGCTTTGGTGCCGTTGGTGGGGTGTGGTGCGGCGGAGGCCGGCGGGGGTGCTTCTTCGGGTGGTGCGCCGTCGGAGGCTCCGGTCGGGGTGGATTATGTGGCGGAGTTCGGGGCTCTTGAGGAGGAGTTCGACGCCCGGTTGGGTGTGTACGCGTTGGACACGGGGTCGGGTGAGGAGGTGGCGTTCCGGGCGGATGAGCGGTTCGCCTTCCTGTCGACGTTCAAGGCTTTGTTGGCGGGGGTGGTGTTGTCGGAGAACTCGTTGGAGGAGATGGAGCGGGTGGTGGAGTACGGGGAGGAGGATCTGGTGGCTCACTCTCCGGTGACGGAGGAGAACGTGGGTTCGGGGATGTCGCTGTTGGAGTTGAGTGACGCGACGGTGCGCTACAGCGACAACGCGGCGGCGAACCTGTTGCTGGCGGAGGTCGGTGGTCCGGAGGGGTTCGGGGAGGCTCTGGTGGAGTTGGCCGGTGACGAGGTGACCAACCCGGTGCGGTGGGAGACCGAGTTGAACGATGTGGGTCCGGGTGAGGAGAGGGACACCAGCACTCCGGAGGCTCTGGCGGGGAGTCTGGAGGCGTTCACGTTGGGGGACGTGTTGCCGGAGGACCGTCGTGAGGTGTTGGTGGACCTGTTGGTGCGGAACACGACGGGGGATGAGCTGATCCGTGCGGGTGTGCCGCGGGGGTGGGTCGTGGGTGACAAGACGGGCGGCGCTGGCGGGATGCGCAACGACATCGGCGTGGTGTGGCCGGAGGGTGGTGACCCGATCGTCGTGGCTGTGTTGACGAGCCGTGACGGGGAGGGGGCTGAGTTCGACAACGCGCTGGTGGCGGAGGCCACCGAGGTGGTGGTGGAGGCGCTGGGTTAGCGGGTTTTCGGCGGGTGTGGCGGGGGTTCTGGTCAGTGTGGGACAGACTGGCCAGAACCTCTGTAACTACCCGACCCTTTCGACCCCAAATAGGTCTTTTGTCACTTTATGTAGGCGCAAGCGGGCTGAACCGGTCACATCACGGCCACAACCTGAGTACAACCCGTCGGTTCGGTCGCCTGTGAGGTGCCGCGTACCTGATCCTTGATGGCACAAAGCCCTGTCAGGAGGGGCTCGGTGCGAGAGAGGGGCGACGGTTGTTGACCGCGGTGGCCGGGGTGATCGGCGCGCTGGTGATCGGGGCCTGGGTCGTGGTGGCCTGGGGGTCCCGGCGGCGGCAGCCGTGGTTGTTGACCCCGGTGGCGCTGACGGCGGTCCTGCTGGTCGCCGTGGATCTTCCTGGCTGGTCGTTCCTGCCGTTGGTGGCGTTGGCGGCCGGTTCCTTCGCCGAATTGGTGGTGGGTGCGCGTGAGTCGCCCGCGATCCGGACCAAGGACCCCGAGGCCCCGTTGAGCACGGAGCGGTGGGCCGCCGCGGTGGCGGCCCCGTTCCGGGTGGCGTTGGCCGAACCGTGGGACGTGGTGGCCCGCCCGAACCTGCGGCGGCGTTACCAGCGGATGCTGGAGCGCCAGTGGTCGGTGGTGGACCGGGAGTCGCTGCTGGCGGCGGTGAACGCGCTGCTGACCGATCTGCACGCGGGGCCGAGCCTGGACCTGGCGGTGGACCTGCGGGCGGGGACGGCGCGTTCGCGGCTGCCTTCGGACCAGGGCGGTGAGGTCACCGGTGAGACGGTGCGGCTGTCCGCGGAGCAGGTGGCCCGGCTGCGTGCCGTCACGGGTGTGTCCGAGGGCGACGAGACGGTGATCATCGGCGCCTACCAGTGGTGGAAGTCGGTGCACGTCATCCGCTTGGTCTGCGGTGGGGCGACGTTGGACTGGCTGAGTCCGGTGGAGACGCAGACGCTGTTGCGCCGGGTGGCGTCGGATCTGCAGCGCCGTTATTCGTCGTGGGGTCAGCTGTCCACGGCCTTCCACGCCGGTTACCTGCTGTGGCCGGACAAGGGTGTGGACGGCGACGAGGTGGCGGATGACCGTCCGGACGCGGACCGGGTGTGGGTGGCGCTGGGTCTGTTGGACGAGGATCCGAAGAGCCCGTGGAACCTGCTGCCGTGGGACATGCCGTTGGAGCGGGTGACGTTCGAGGGCGGGGTCTCCTCCAACCAGGAGTAGAGACCGCTTCTGCTCCCCGACGGGGGAAGTGGGCGGAGGTCCCTCCGGAGGCCGTAGGGGCGTCTGGCGCTCGTAGGGACCCTCCCCTGCTTTCCCGCCCCTTGCGCTCTCGCCCTTCGCGCTCCCTGGAAACGACATCGGCCGCACCGGTCGGCCCGGAGAGGTCGGCGCGGCTCAGTACGCCTACCTCCGGGCCGGACCTGATGCGGCCCGTCATCGGCGCCCCGGCTCAGGGCGCCTGTTCACGCGTCGGCTGGTTCAGCTGTTGCCGAGGGCGACGGCGTCGCCGAGTCGGTGGACGCGCAGGGAGTTGGTGGAACCGGTGGTTCCGGGCGGGCTGCCGGCGACGATGACGACCTTGTCGCCCTTGTGGTAGTCGCCGAGCTGGAGCAGTTCGCTCTCGACCTGGCGGACCATGTCGTCGGTGTTGTCGACCCATGGGACCAGGTTGCTCTCGGTGCCCCAGGTCAGGGAGAGCGTGCCCCGGGTGTTGGCCTCGGTGGTGAAGGCCAGGAGCGGGATGGGTGAGCGGTAGCGGGCCAGGCGCCTGGCGGTCTCACCGGACATGGTGAAGGCGACCAGGGCCTTGGCGCCTACGGTGGCGCCGATCTCGGCCGCGGCGCGGGCGATGGCTCCGCCGGTGGTTTCGGGTACCCGGTTGAGGATGTGCGAGGCGCGCAGGGATTCCTGCTCGGCGGCGCTGACGATGCGTGCCATGGTCTCGACGGTCTCGATGGGGTACTTGCCGACGCTGGTCTCGCCGGAGAGCATGACGGCGTCGGCGCCGTCGAGGACGGCGTTGGCGACGTCGGAGGCCTCGGCGCGGGTGGGCCGGGGCGCGCTGATCATGGATTCGAGCATCTGCGTGGCGACGATGACCGGTTTGGCCTTGTCGCGGCAGCGTTCGACGGCGCGCTTTTGGACCATCGGGACGTTTTCCAGGGGCAGTTCGACGCCGAGGTCGCCGCGGGCGACCATGACGCCGTCGAAGACCTCGATGATGTCCTGGAGGCGCTCGACTGCCTGGGGCTTTTCGATCTTGGCGATGAGGGGGACGGTGACGCCCTCCTCGTCCATGATGCGGTGGCACTCTTCTGCGTCCGCGGGGCTGCGCACGAAGGAGAGGGCGACCATGTCGACGCCTTGGTGCAGGGCCCAGCGCAGGTCGTCCTCGTCCTTTTGGGTGAGGGCGGGGACGCTGACGGCGACTCCGGGGAGGTTGAGTCCCTTGTGGTTGGAGACGGTGCCGCCGAAGATGGTGCGGGTGTGGACGTCGGTGCTGGTGGTCTTGGTGCACTCCAGCACGACGCGGCCGTCGTCGATGAGGACGCGGTCGCCGGGGCGGACGTCGTTGGTGAGCCCCTTGTAGGTGGTGGAGACGCGTGTCTTGGTGCCCGGCACGTCTTCGATGGTGATGGTGAACTCGTCGCCGGCTTCGAGTTCGACGGGTCCGTCGGGGAAGGTTCCCACGCGGATCTTGGGTCCTTGGAGGTCGGCGAGGACCCCCACTGCTCGGTTGGCGCCCTCAGCGGCCTGCCTGAGGTTGGCCAGGCTGGCGCTGTGGTCGTCGTGGGTTCCGTGGCTGAGATTGAGTCGTGCGACGTCCAGGCCGGCGTCCACGAGTTGCCGGAGTGTTTCCAGGCTCGAGGTGGCGGGGCCAAGGGTCGCAACGATTTTTGCTCGACGTGTCACGAGTATCACTTTAGAGCGTCTGGGGGATGGAGTGGTCTAAACCAGGTTGCGAATGCACGTATGTGAGGTGGAGTCGGGGCGAACGTGGTGACCCTGGGTGTTGGATGTGGGGTGTGGCCTGTCGGTGGCGTTTCGTGTTCGTTGAAGGGGTTGCCGGTGTTTGATCGTTCTGTGGTTGTTTCTGCTCTTGAGTCGGAAATCGCGGGTTTGCAGAAGGTTCTGCTGCACTTGTCGGAGTCCGACGCGGTGCTGCCGACGCGGTGCGTGCCGTGGGATGTGGCGGCGCTTTCGGTGCACACGGTGGGTGCGTTGCACAGGGTGATCGTGAGCCTGGACGAGGTTCCGCCCGAATCGGGACCGGATCTGGTGTCGGCGGTTGGCTACTACGCGCCGGATGTGCGCTTCTCCCCCGCGGTGAACGAGGACCGGGTGGACAGCGCCATGGAGCAGGCGGCACGGCGCTCGGACGCTCAGGAGGCGGGCCGGGTCCTGCGGGACACCTGGCGGGCCCTGGAGCCGCGGCTGGAGGCCGAGCCGGTGGACCGGGTGGTGCTGACGCGGCACGGTGACCGGATGCTGCTGACGGACTTCCTGGTGACCCGGGTGGTGGAACTGGTGTTGCACGGGCTCGACCTCGCGGACGCGCTGGGACGGGAGCCGTGGACGGGCCCGGCTGCCCTGGACACGGTTCGCGAGGTGCTGTTCGAGGGGGTGGACCCGGTGGAGCTGGAACGGGTGCTGCCGGGGCGGGCGGCCACCGCCGGGGCACCACTGGCGTCACTCGCGGCGGTGCGCGCGGTGACGGGCCGGGCTGGCTCCGATGTGGACCGGACCGCTCTGGAGGCCGCGGGCGTGCGTTTTCTGGCCCTGGGCTGACCCCGAACCCACGGCGGTCTCCCGGGGTTCAGCTAGCGCGGCGCGGGCTCGGCAGGTCCGGCTGGACACGACTGTAGGTGCGCAGGATGCGCAGGCGCTGGATGGTGCGCATACCCTCGCGTTCGAGGGTGGCGGTGGTGTCCCAGTGGTCCCAGCAGGCTTCCCAGCCGCCGTCTGCGCGTTGCTGGTTCTCGAAGGCCTCGAGGTTGCGTTCGATCTCGGCGTCGCTGAAGAGCGGGCGGGCGATGTGGTCGGGGTGGCAGGCGAGGTCGAGCGGCGTGTGCACGTGTCCGGTGGTTCGCGGGTGGACGTCGAAGACGGCGCGGATCATGTGGGCGATGTGGTTCATCGCGCTGACGGCGCGGGCGCGGTCGGGGACGTACTGCAGGAAGGCGCAGATGCCGATGGCTTCGTGCGGGTCGGTCCAGTTGAGACCGTCGATGTGCTTCCAGCAGTAGGCGGTGGCACGATCGCGCCAGGGGTGGGTGATGTTGCTCTTGTGGAGCAGGCCGGTGATCATCGCGGTGATGTCGAGGCGGCTTCCGAAGTCGTCGGTCTTCTGGTACCAGGGAGCGGCTTCGGTGTAGCGGACGTTGGGCAGGACGGGTGGCAGGCCGCCGTCGTCGTTGCTGATCGAGGCGAGGTAGCGGCAGACGCCTTGGCCGATGTCCTCGGGGATCGGTCCGAGTTCGTCCAGGTACTGCAGGGCGATCTCGACGGCGGCGGGTTGGCTGGCGTGGCCGCGCAGGTCGGGGTCGAGGGCGTTGCCGTAGCCGCCGTCGAGGTTGCGGTGGGCGGCCAGGGCTGCGCGTACGGGCTGGTCCGGTCCGGCTTGGAAGTGGTAGGCGAAGCGGTGCCGGTCCACCAGCCGGGCGCTGCGCATGACGAAGTGGTCGGCCGCGAGGTAAGAGTCCCAGGTCACTACGGTCATATTTCGACGGTAGGTGTCGGTGGGCTGGGCGTGAATAGCGTGGCCGGGATCCATTCGCGATTTTTACGCGCGGTCCCCTGCCGTCTGGCGTTTTCGGTGTAGGTAGAGGGCTCCGGCCCAGGAGGCGGCCACGCTGAGGGCGACGAGGAGCTGGGCTGTGAGCAGGTGTTCGGTGGGGTAGATGACGCCGGTGAGGTAGTGCTCGATGAAGCCCTCGGGTGGGAGTCCGGCCTGTCCGGCCTGTTCGCGGCCCCAGTTCTCGAGGTGGGTGAGTGGGCAGTCCCAGCCGATGACGGTGATGCCGAGGCCGTAGAGGGCGCAGGCGAGGTGGGGCCAGATCATGGGGGGCCAGCGCCAGGTGAGGAAGCCACCGAGTGCGACGTAGACGAGGAAGGCCAGGTGGAGGACCATGGCGCCTTCGCCGATGATTCGGTAGACCATGCGTCGATCGTAGGACGCGTGCCGGGCGCGGGGTAGACCCCCGCGCCCGGCACGTTCGGTATTCGGTTGTGTCTGGCCGTGTGTCTACACGAGCGGGCGCTCGGTGGGCGGGATGGCCACGGGCAGGGTGGTGTCCTGGGTGAGGTAGCGGTCCACGCCGGCGGCGGCGGAGCGGCCCTCGGCGATGGCCCAGACGATGAGCGACTGGCCCCGGCCCATGTCGCCGGCGCAGAAGACGCCGTCGACGGTGGTCTTGTAGTCGTTGTCGCGGACCACGTTGCCGCGGCCGTCGAGTTCGACGCCGAGCTGGTCGAGCATGCCCTCCTTCTCCGGGCCGACGAAGCCCATGGCGAGGGTGACCAGGTCGGCGGGGATCTCGCGTTCGGTTCCCTCGACCGGTTCGAAGCCGTTCGGGCCGCGCTTGACCTCGACGAGCTTGAGGGCGCGGACGTTGCCGTCCTCGTCGCCCAGGAACTCCAGGGTGTTGACGGAGTAGATCCGCTTTCCGCCCTCCTCGTGGGCGCTGGTGACCTTGTACAGCATCGGCATGGTGGGCCAGGGCTGGTGGTCGGGGCGCTTGGCGGGGGGCTTGGGCATGATCTCGAGCTGGGTGACCGAGGCAGCGCCCTGGCGGTGGGCGGTGCCGACGCAGTCGGCGCCGGTGTCGCCGCCGCCGATGACGACGACGTGCTTGCCCTCGGCGTGGATGGGGGCGCGGTCCAGGTCGCCCTCCTGCACCTGGTTGGCCAGGGGCAGGTACTCCATAGCCTGGTGGATGCCCTTGAGTTCACGGCCGGTGGCGGGCAGGTCGCGCCACTTGGTGGCGCCGCCGGTGAGGACGACGGCGTCGTTGTCGGCCTTGAGCTGGTCGACGGTGAGGTCGACGCCGATGTTGACGCCGGTGCGGAAGGTGGTGCCTTCGGCGCTCATCTGGGCGAGGCGGCGGTCGATGTGCCGCTTCTCCATCTTGAACTCGGGGATGCCGTAGCGGAGCAGGCCGCCGATGCGTTCGGCGCGCTCGTAGACGGTGACGTCGTGTCCGGCGCGGGTGAGCTGCTGTGCGGCGGCCAGGCCGGCGGGACCGGAGCCGACGACGGCGACCTTCTTGCCGGTGCGGTGGGTGGGCGGCAGGGGCTTGACCCAGCCTTCCTCCCACGCGCGGTCGATGATGGAGACCTCGACGTTCTTGATGGTGACGGCGGGCTGGTTGATGCCGAGCACGCAGGCCGATTCGCAGGGCGCCGGGCAGAGGCGGCCGGTGAATTCGGGGAAGTTGTTGGTGGCGTGCAGCCGTTCGATCGCCTCGGCCCAGTCGTGGGTGTAGACGAGGTTGTTCCACTCGGGGATGAGGTTGCCGAGGGGGCATCCGTTGTGGCAGAAGGGGATGCCGCAGTCCATGCAGCGTGAGGCCTGCTTGGTGACGGTTCCCCGGTCGAAGTCCTCGTGGACCTCGCGCCAGTCCTGGATGCGGACGTCGACGGGGCGGTGCTTGGGGAGCTCGCGCTCGGTGATCTTCAGGAAACCCTTGGGGTCAGCCATGGTTCTTCCTCCTTTCGTGTGCTGACTTCAGGACTGCGCGGAGGCCATGACGGCCTCGTTGACGTCGCGTCCCTCGCGTTCGGCTTCGGCCTGGGCGAGCAGGACGCGCTTGAAGTCGCGCGGCATGACCTTGGCGATGCGGTCGAGGCCCTTGTCACTCTGGGCCAGGAGGCGCTCGGCGACGGTGGAGCCGGTCAGGGCGTGGTGGCGGTTGAGCGCGTCGGTGAGGAATTCGCGGTCCTCGCCGGTGAGCTCCTCGATGTCGACCATCTCGCCGTTGACTCGTTCGGTGTCCAGGTCCAGGACGTAGGCGATGCCTCCGGACATGCCGGCGGCGAAGTTGCGCCCGGTGCGGCCGAGGATGACGGCGCGCCCGCCGGTCATGTACTCGCAGCCGTGGTCGCCGACGCCTTCGACGACGGCGAGGGCGCCGGAGTTGCGGACGCAGAAGCGTTCGCCGACGATGCCGCGGAGGAAGATCTCTCCGGAGGTGGCGCCGTAGCCGATGACGTTTCCGGCGATGATGTGGTCCTCGGCGACCAGGGTGGAGCTTTCGGCGGGGCGGACGATGACGCGGCCGCCGGAGAGGCCCTTGCCGACGTAGTCGTTGGCGTCGCCGGACAGGCGCAGGGTGATGCCCTTGGGCACGAAGGCGCCGAAGGACTGTCCCGCGGATCCGGTGAAGGACACGTCGATGGTGTCGTCGGGCAGGCCGGTGGCGCCGTAGCGCTTGGTGACCTCGTGGCCGAGCATGGTGCCGACGGTGCGGTTGACGTTGCGGACCGGGAGTTCGAGCTTGACCGGCTGGCCGAAGTCGAGTGCGCCCTCGCTGAGCTGGATGAGGGTGTTGTCCAGGGCCTTTTCGAGGCCGTGGTCCTGACTGCGGCGGTGGGCGCGGTGGTCGCCGGCGATGGGCTCGACCTCGTGCAGGATCGGCGACAGGTCCAGGCCCTGGGCCTTCCAGTGGTCGACGGCGTCGCTGGTGTCGAGCAGGTCGACGGAACCGATGGCCTCGTCGAGGCTGCGGAAGCCGAGCTGGGCGAGGTATTCGCGGACTTCCTGGGCGATGAACTCGAAGAAGTTGACGACGTACTCGGCCTTGCCGGAGAACCGCTCCCGCAGGGCGGGGTTCTGGGTGGCCACGCCCACGGGGCAGGTGTCGAGGTGGCAGACCCGCATCATGACGCATCCGGAGACGACGAGGGGTGCGGTGGCGAAACCGAACTCCTCGGCGCCAAGCAGCGCGGCGACGAGGACGTCGCGGCCGGTCTTCATCTGGCCGTCGGCTTGGACGACGATGCGGTCGCGCAGTCCGTTGAGCAGGAGGGTCTGCTGGGTTTCGGCGAGGCCGAGCTCCCAGGGGGTGCCCGCGTGCTTGAGCGAGTTGAGCGGCGAGGCGCCGGTGCCCCCGTCGTGGCCGGAGATGAGGACGACGTCGGCGTGCGCCTTGGACACACCGGTGGCGACGGTGCCCACGCCCGCTTCGGAGACCAGCTTGACGTGGACCCGTGCGGCGGGGTTCGCGTTCTTGAGGTCGTGGATGAGCTGGGCGAGGTCCTCGATGGAGTAGATGTCGTGGTGGGGCGGCGGCGAGATGAGGCCGACGCCGGGAGTGGAGTGGCGGGTCTGCGCCACCCACGGGTAGACCTTGTGGCCGGGCAGCTGGCCGCCCTCGCCGGGCTTGGCGCCCTGGGCCATCTTGATCTGGATGTCGTCGGCGTTGCTGAGGTAGTGCGAGGTGACGCCGAAGCGGCCGGAGGCCACCTGCTTGATGGCGCTGCGGCGCAGGTCGCCGTTGGCGTCGGGGGTGAAGCGTGCGGGGTCCTCGCCGCCCTCGCCGGTGTTGGACTTGCCGCCCAGGCGGTTCATCGCGATGGCGAGGGTCTCGTGTGCCTCGGCGGAGATGGAGCCGTAGGACATGGCGCCGGTGGAGAAGCGCTTGACGATCTCCGAGACGGGTTCGACCTCGTCG
Organism: Nocardiopsis metallicus; assembly: GCF_014201115.1. Taxonomy (GTDB): domain Bacteria; phylum Actinomycetota; class Actinomycetes; order Streptosporangiales; family Streptosporangiaceae; genus Nocardiopsis; species Nocardiopsis metallicus. The sequence goes on along the minus strand of NZ_JACHDO010000001.1, from coordinate 544,030 downwards.
ATGGGGACGGGCTCGCGCACGCCCTCCTTGAGGCGGAAGAGCCCGCGCAGGGTCATGAGCTTCTCGGCCTGGTCGTCGACCTTGCTCGTGTACTCCTTGAAGATCTCGTACTTGCGGCTCCGGGTGGAGTGCTGGAGCTTGAAGACCGTCTCGGGGTTGAACAGGTGCGGTTCGCCCTCGCGGCGCCACTGGTACTCGCCGCCGACCTCGAGGCGCCGGTGGGCGGTGGGGTTGGCGGTGTGGGCGCGGCGGTGGCGGATGGCGACCTCTTCGGCGAGGACGTCGAAGCCGACGCCGCCCAGGCGGGAGGTGGTGCCGGTGAAGCAGCGGTCGATGACGTCCTGGCCCAAGCCCAGGGCCTCGAAGATCTGGGCGCCGGTGTAGGAGCTGACGGTGGACACGCCGATCTTGGACATGATCTTCAGGACGCTCTTGCCGAACGCCTTGACGACGTTGGCGACGGCCTGGTCGGCTTCGATGCCGCCGATGACACCGCGCTCGACGAGGTCGCGGACGGTCTCCAGGGCCAGGTACGGGTTGACCGCGGAGGCGCCGTAGCCGACGAGGAGGGCGACGTGGTGGGCTTCGCGCACGTCGCCGGCCTCGACGAGCAGGCCGACTTCGGTGCGGGTCTTCTCGCGGACCAGGTGGTGGTGGACCGACCCGGTGAGCAGCAGTGACGGGACGGGGGCTCGGCCGGAGTCGGCGGCGCGGTCGCTGAGGACGAGGATGTGGGCGCCGTCGGCGATGGCCGCGGAGACCTCGGCGTTGATCTCGTCCAGGCGGTCGGACAGGGCGTCGCCGCCGCCGTCGACGGGGTAGGTGCCGTCGACGGCGAAGGTCTTCAGGGCGGGGTTGGTCCGTCCGGCGGAGACGATCGCGGCGAGCTGGGCCTGGTCGACGACCGGGGTGGGCAGCACGAGCCGCTGGGTGTCGCCGGGAGCCGCGTCCAGGATGTTGTGCTCGGCGCCCAGGAGCGTGGAGAGGCTGGTGACCATCTCCTCGCGGATGGCGTCCAGCGGCGGGTTGGTGACCTGCGCGAAGTTCTGCGAGAAGTAGTCGAAGAGCTGGCGCGAGCGGTCGGACAGGGCGGCCACCGGGGTGTCGGTGCCCATGGAGCCGATCGGCTCGGCGCCGGTGCGGGCCATCGGGGTGAGGAGGATCCGGAGCTCCTCCTCGGTGTAGCCGAAGACCTGCTGGGCGAGGTTGAGTTCGGTGACCGGGGTCGGCTCGGCCTGGGGGAGGTCGTTCAGGCGCAGGACGCCGGAGTCGATCCACTCCTGGTAGGGGTGCTCGGCGGCGAGTTCCGCCTTGATCTCCTCGTCCTCGATGATCCGCCCCTGGGCGGTGTCGACGACGAAGATGCGGCCGGGCTGCAGGCGGCCCTTGCGCACGACGGTGGCGGGGTCGATGTCCAGGACGCCGGCTTCGGAGGCCAGGACGACGAGGCCGTCGTCGGTGACCCAGTAGCGGCCGGGACGCAGGCCGTTGCGGTCCAGGACGGAGCCGACGAGGGTGCCGTCGGTGAAGGACACCGAGGCGGGGCCGTCCCAGGGCTCCATGAGCGTGGAGTGGTACTCGTAGAAGGCCCGCACGGCCGGGTCCATCTCGGTGTGGTTCTCCCAGGGCTCCGGGATCATCATCAGGACCGCGTGCGGCAGGGAGCGGCCGCCGAGGTGGAGGAGCTCCAGGGCGTCGTCGAAGGACGCGGTGTCGGAGTCGTCGGGGTCGACGATGGGGAAGATGCGGTTCAGGTCGCCTGGGATGAGGTCGCTGGCGAGCTTGGCCTCGCGTGAGCGCATCATGTTCCGGTTGCCCTTGACCGTGTTGATCTCGCCGTTGTGCGCCACGAAGCGGAACGGGTGGGCGAGCGGCCAGGACGGGAAGGTGTTGGTGGAGAACCGGGAGTGGACCAGGGCCAGACCGGAGGCGTAGCGGCGGTCGGACAGGTCCGGGAAGAACGGCTCCAGCTGCGGGGTGGTGAGCATGCCCTTGTAGGCGATGGTGCGCGGGGACAGGCTCGGGAAGTAGACGTCGGTCTCGTGCTCGGCGCGCTTGCGGACGCAGTAGGCGTGGCGCTCGAGGTCGATTCCGGCGAGGCCCTCGGTGGGGGTGCCCTCGGTTCCGGCGATGAAGATCTGCCCGAAGTAGGGCATGACCTCGCGGGCGGCGGGGCCGCTGTACTGGGGTTCGAAGGGCACCTCGCGCCAGCCGAGGAGGGTCAGGCCCTCGTCGTTGACGATGGTGTTGATCTTCTCCACGGCGGCGGCGCGCTCGGCGGCGTCGGAGGGGAGGAAGCCGATGCCGGTGGCGTAGGCGCCGGCTTCGGGGAGGGGGAAGTCGCAGACCTCGGTGTAGAGCTCGTGCGGAACCTGGGTGAGGATGCCCGCGCCGTCGCCGTCGTCGGGGTCGGCGCCGGAGGCGCCGCGGTGGTCCAGGTTGCGCAGTACGGTGAGCGCCTTCTGCACGATGTCGTGACTGCGACGTCCAGTGAGGTCGGCCACGAAGCCCACACCGCAGGCGTCGTGCTCGAAGGTGGGGTCGTACAGGCCCTGGGGTGTGGCGGTCGCGTTCGTTCGGACGGACGAACGCCGCACGTTTCCAGCAGGCATCTACCCTCCTGTCGTCTTAGATCGGCTTCGTGAAAAGCGCATCCGGGACGACATTGGCCCTGCTGCGTACGTGATGCTGTTGTGTCCGCCCGGTGGGGCGGGGACCCGGCTGTGCGGGTGCCCGGCCGGTTCACCGTCTCGCGTACACGTCCTCGTGTCGCCGGTGCTGGTCGGGCTGCCCGCTGCGGGCAGGTTCTCTTATACACGCTGGTCCAGCCACGATGCGAATCGTAGGTCTAGACCAGGTGGCGCCGCGGTGCGCCGTCGGTCAGTGCGTGCCCGATCCGTGGAAGGTGACACGTGTCCCTCCCGGATTCGCATCCGGTGAGGGCTGGCCTAGCCGGTTTTTCCACGAGGGAACCCCGCTAAACCTCCCAAAGTGGGTAAAACGCCGACCGGGGGCCGATTCTTCACCCGAGGCACACGAACACAGCGCGCCGCAAGCCCACATTACCTCGGCGTTAACGCCGCGCCCAAGGGGGGAGGAAGCGACCAGGGAAGTGATATCTCCCTCATCCTGCATGAACCACCCCGGGCCGAGTCACCGCCGAGCCACCGGTGGAGCCCGCGTGACATGGGAGGATCGGCAGATGGCAGGACACCCGATTTCCCCCGGCCCGGACGAGACCGGCGCCAGCACCACTGACAAGACCACCCGCGTACCGGGGATCCCGGTTCTGGAAACACCCGCGGCCCCGCGGCCCGACCAGCACCCGCCCCTCCCCGAGGCGGCACAGAACTTCCTGCGCGAGCACGGCACCGACGCCCCCCGACCCAGGATGATCCTGGCGCTGCTCTCCGACGGCCGCTGGTGGAGCGCCAACGACCTCGTGCGCGCCAGCGGTGTCGCCTACGCCGTGGTCTCCTCCCTGCTCAAGTCCCTGGAGGAAGCCGGGGAGCTGGTGCGCGAGCCCGAGCGGGACCGGTGCCGGCTGCGGCGGCCCGCCCACTACAACGGCGCGAACGCCCCGATCCTGGCCGACCCGGTGGCCCACCTGCTCTCGGAGCACCCGCGGGCCGCCGCCGAACTGGTGCGCGCGGTCCATGAGGGCCCCTCCTCCGACCTCGACCTGGACCATGTGTCGGCGACCGCCGAGACCGCCCTGCGACGGGCACTGTTCCTGGCCACCCGGTTCGACCTGAGTCAGCGCACGCTGCTGTGCGTGGGCGACCACGACCTGACCTCCCTGGCGCTGACCCTGGTGCAGCCGGGGGCGCGGGTGTCGGTGGTGGACCTGGACGAGCGGGTGCTGGCGCACATCGACGCGGTGGCCGAGCGGCTGGGGCTGCCGGTGCGCACCTACAGCGCGGACCTGCGGCTGGGGCTGCCCGCGACGCTGCGGGAGAGCGCCGACCTGGTCTTCACCGACCCGCCCTACACCCCCGACGGGGTGGAGCTGTTCGTGCGGCGCGGGGTGGAGGGGCTGTCCGACCCCAAGCGGGGCCGGGTGCTGGTGGCCTACGGGGCCAGTGAGACCACCCCGAAGCTGGCCGCCGCCACCCAGGCGCGCATGGTGCGTTCGGGACTGCTCATGGAGGCGGTGTGGCCGGACTTCAACCGGTACCTGGGTGCGGAGTCGATCGGTGCAGCCAGCGACCTGTACGTGCTGCGGCCGCTCTCGCGCACCCGGCTCTTCGCGGGCGGGGACGCCTCCCGGGTGTACAGCCAGGGGTCCAACGCCAAGGAGGCCAAGGGCGGACTGACCCTGGAACGGGCCACCGCGGTGCTGGAGCGGGTGTCCGAGCTGCTCGGGGGTGAGGGTGCCGAGGCCGCGCAGAGCACGCAGGACCCGGCGAAGTCGGACGGCGCCGAGAAGGCCGGGAGGAGCGACCGGGACGACCTCGCCGCGGGCGCGGCCGTGCCCGCCCTGGTCGGTGACTGGCCCCGGGAGGTCACCAAGGACGTCCGGGTGCGCCTGTCCACCTGGATGGACTCCCCCACCGCCGTCGGGACGTGCTCGGTGGTCAACCTGACCGGCGGGTGGGAGCGGTTGGCTCCCCGGGTGGCGCTGGCCGCGACCACGGACGAGACCTTCGTGCTGGTGCCCTCCTCCTCGCGGTGGGTGCGCGACGAGGCGGGCCAGCGCGAGTTCCGCTCCCTGGTCGAGCCCGGATCGCGGGTGCGGTTCCTGCGGGGGCTGGGCGCTCCGGACCTCACGGCGATCCGGTTGCGGCGCAACCCCGAGCCGGGCGGGAGCACCGGGCGGCTGCTGGCCCACGTGCAGGGGCGCGCACACGGGACGCTGACCACCACGATGCGAACCGGGCTGGTGGAGGTGGCGGCCTGGCGGGGGCGGCCGACCAACAAGCGCACGGCCCGGCACGCGGTGGCCTCGGCTCCGGGCTGGCTGAACGGGCACAGCCTGCTGGACCTGCCCGAGCACCGGTTCTCGGAACTGCGGGTGCTGGCCTCGGAGCTGGTGGCGCGGGTGGAGGAGCTCCAACGGGCCAAGGGCTGAGCGGGAACACGCGGGCAGGCCCGAGCATGCGGGCAGCGCCAGCAGGCGGTCAGCGGTGACATGACGGGGGCGGGGCCCGGTGGAAGGTGACTTCCACCGGGCCCCGCCCCCGTGTGCTTCGGTTGTGCGCCGGTCGCCGCCCGCGGCTACTCGCCGGGGTCGACCGGCTGCTCGACCTGCTCCTCGATCGGGATCTCCTCCTCCAGGGGCGGGTCCTCGACCAGTTCCTCCTCGGTGCCGTCCCCGGCGCCTTCCTCGGTACCGGTCCCCTCACCGCCGCCGACCTCGCCGATGCGCCGGAAGAAGGGGTTGCGGAAGTTGGCCAGGGTGACCAGCGGCGCCACCAGGCTGACGCGCTCCTCCACCGATTCGGAGTCGGCGGGCTGGACCCAGACCACCACGAGGTAGTGACCGGTGATGATCGCGTCGGCGGCGCTGTAGCCGGCGCCGAGGCGGTCGAAGGGGTCGTTGCCCGAGGGCGGCAGGACGAACCCGGGGTCGACCGGCTCCTCGTCCTCCTCGGTCTCGGGCAGTTCCATGGCCTGGGCCACGGCGCGGCTGCCCTCGATGTCAGCCAGGTTGAACACCGTGACCACACCGAAGATGTCGTCATCGGAGACGTAGGTGGCGCGGCCCGCCTGGGTGCAGTCCGCATCGGTCAGGGCCTGCTGGAGCCCGTCGCCCCAGACCGCGGCCGAGCAGTCCTCGGTCAGGTCCGAGTCGCGCAGGGTGAAGTCCAGGCTCTGGCCCGAGATCTCGGAGTTGTGCCGCTCGAACAGCTCGCCCTCGTTGAGCGGGCGGGTGTCGTCCTCGCGCGAGGACAGCACCACGTTCATGTTGCTGTCCCGTGAGTCCTGGATCCGGTACAGGGCCGGGCGGGTCTCCTGGGCGGTCTGCTGTTCGTCGTCGCCGGTCAGGTCGAAGAAGAGCACCGTGCCCAACGCGACGAGCGCCACGACCAGCGCGCCGACCAGCAGGGTCAGCATGCGGCCGAAGCGGCGGGGTTCCTTCTTGCGTCGGCCGCCGCCCTTGCGGCGACCGCCCGCACGGTCCGCACTGTTGTCCGCCCGGCCCGGGGCGGACTGGTCTGCCGCGGCCGGAAGCTCGGCGGGCTCGCTGTTTTTCCTCCGGCGGCCCGGCCTGCCAGGCGTCGGCGGTTCAGAAGGGGACACCCAAAGGACCTTTCCGTGGATGCGGGCCGGTCACGCGAGGTGACCGGCCCGGTTGCGCTCGGGATGTGGAAGGGGACCACTCCCCCTCGTCACGACCCTCGGCCGTGTTCCTCGGCGTCCGTGGAACCGGCGTCCGCGGAACACGTCCTAGCGGGAGTGGGTCGATCTGTCCGAGATCCTATCGGGGCGTCCGACAGGGCCGAACAGTTCTGTCGCCACCACCACCGCGGGGCTCCCCCGCCACCGCCCGCGCCTACTCCCCCTCTTCCGCGGGCCGGTTCGCCACGACCTCGTCGTAGACGAAGCTGAAGGCGCTCTGGGAGACCACGCTCGCGGTGGCGATACCGGGGTCGTCCCCGGGCGGAGAGCCGTCGGTGGCCGCGACCCAGTACACGGCCAGGTAGTGGCCCATGACCTGGGTGCTGGCCTGGCTGTAGCCGTCCCGGAGCCCCTCGACGCCCTCGGCCTCGCGGGTCAGCAGGAACCCCGTGCCGGTCTCGGCGTTGGTCGGGTCCAGTGCGGCGGCCACGTCGGTGGCGCCTTCGCTGTCGGAGAGGTCGAACAGGGTCACCTGGGCGATGTAGTCCCCGTCGCCGTCGGTGTAGACACCGGAGGCCGCGTTGAGGCAGTTGGCGTCCAACAGGCTCTGGCCGAGCTGCTCTCCCCAGACCAGGGAGGTGCAGGAGTCGGTGACCTCGGAGTCGCGCAGCTGAAGGTCCATCCCGGCCATGTCGAGCTCCTCGACCGAGCCGAAGACCGACTCCTGGGTCATGGGCTCGGCGTCTTCGGCCCGGTGTTCGATGGGGCCGAAGACCTCGGGGTTGTCCGGCTCGAACAGGTAGGAATCAGGCGTGATGGTGCTGTGCCCGTCGGGTGGGGCGACGATGCTGTCCTCACCGCGGTCGGTGTTGCCGCCGGCCCCGGTGAGGAGCTGGTAGCTCAGCACGCCGAGGAGGGCGACCAGCGCGATGCTGAAGGCGCCGAGCAGCACGCCGAGCACGGCGGTGCCGCGCTTGCGCTTGCTCTGTTCGGCCAGGGTGTAGACGATCTGGTTGGGTCGCTCCCCCAGGACCGACACCTTCTTGATCGCGGAGGCCGAGAAGGCGGAGACGCGTCCCACGCCCTTCTTGTCCCTGCCCCTGTCCTTGCGCCGGCTCTGGCGGCCTCCGGAACGACCGGACTCCTCGGCCCGGCCCTCCTCCGCGTAGTCGTCCTCGTATCCGGCGTCGGGATCGTCGTCATAGCCGTCGTGCTCGGTACCGGACCTGGACGAGGTGTGGCCGTACTCGGCGGAGAAGTCCTCCTCCGGGTCGTACTGCTCCTCGTATCCGTCCTCGGTGCCGTAGTCCTCGACGTACTCCTCGGTGCGGGCGCTGTCGGCGCGGCGTGATCCGCCGCGCCGACGTCTGCGGCCGGGACCGGACTCGGCTCTGCTCACGGTCTTTCTCAATCGTCAACCCGTGGTCTGCTCGACTGGTGCGGGAAACGCCGTACGGCGCGGTCGGCCACGGGCCTGTGCGCCGGGCTTCGGTGTTCTCCCGCTCTATTCGGGCTTCGACCCGGAGTTTTTCCCGTCGCCGTCCGCGCCGGAGTCGTCCTCCGTCGAGCCCTCGCTACTAGATCGCTCAGGGCTCGGGTGGTATTCCGTTCCGGCTCCCTCGGAAGAGCCCGTGTCCTGGTCGAACACCGAATCATCGGTGTCCACGGCGCTGTAGACGGTGCCTTCGTCAGCTTTCTCACTGTCGGCTGTGTCCCCGAACACCTGGGTTCCGGCGTCGTGACCGTGCGGGACGACGGCGGTGGAGAAGGAGTCGAGGCGGCGGCCGGCCCAGACGAAGTAGGCGAGGGCGCCCAGGAAGACGACGATGGAGGTCCAGTTGTTCAGGCGCATGCCGAAGAAGTCGTTGGCCGGGTCCACGCGCAGGTACTCGATCCAGAACCGGCCGACGCAGTAGCCCATGACGTAGACGGCGAAGAGGCGTCCGCCCTGGAGGGAGTCCTCGAAGCGGCGTCCGAGGTAGGCGAGGAGGACGGCCAGGGCCAGGCACCACAGGGATTCGTAGAGGAAGGTGGGGTGGTAGGTGGTGACGCCGACCTCCATGCCGGCGCGCATGTGGCCTTCGGGGGTGGGGTAGATCTCCAGGGCCCAGGGCAGGTCGGTGGGGCGGCCGAAGAGTTCCTGGTTGAAGTAGTTGCCCCAGCGGCCGATGGCCTGGGCGAGGGGGATCGTGGGGGCGATCGCGAAGGCGAGCTTGGACATCGACAGTCCGCGCTTGCGGGCGACCAGCCAGACGCCGACGGCGCCGAGGGGGACGGCGCCCCAGATGCCGAGGCCGCCCTCCCATACGTAGAGGGCGCGGATGGCTTCGCGGTCCGGGCCGAAGTACAGGTGCGCGTCACTGATGACGTGGTAGAGGCGGCCGCCGATCAGACCGAGGATCACGGCCCACACGGCCATGTCCATGATGGTGCCGGGTTCGCCCCCCATCGCCTTCCAACGGCGTTCGCTCCAGAAGACCGCGACGATGACCCCGGCGAGGATGCACAGGGCGTAGAAGTGGATCTGGAACGGACCGATGGGGATCGAGTTGATCTCCGGGCTGGGAATGGCCGCGAGGGCGCGGCCGAACTCGGCCGCGCCCTCGGAAGCTGTCGACGACAATGTCACTGCTCTGCTCTCGGGTTCGCCCCGCGTGCGGGGGGTCTGTTCAGGGGTTCTACTCCGTGTCGCCCCCGTCGTCCTCGCCCATGGGCCCGGTGTCGACTTCGCCGTCTCCGGCGGAGGCGATCGCCTCTTTCAGGCCCCGGGCTGTCATGGCGGTGTTGTTGTCGAGCAACTCGCCGTTGATGTAGACGGAGGGGGTGCCGCGGAACTCGTTCTCTCCGCTGTAGCGAGTGTAGGCCGTCCCGGTGGCGTCGATGATCTCGCCCGTGTAGGTGCCCTCCAGGAAGGAGGGGTCGTGGCCGTTGTCCGCTCCCCAGCTGATGAGGTCGGTCAGGACCATGGGGCCGATGTTCTCCTCACCGATCTGTTCGGTGGCGTCGACGGTGAGATCGGGCAGGAAGTCCTCGGTGAACTCGGTGACGACGGCGACTTCGGCGTCGATGCGTTCGTCGAACTCCGCGGCCTGCTCCTCGGTGGCGTCGGTCTCGCGGAACCACTCCTTGAGGTTGCTGACCGTGTAGCCCTCGTTCTCGGCGTTGGGCTGGTTCTCGAAGAGGAGGTCGTTGTACTCGACGAAGACGCCGTGGTCGGCGGCGGCCCGGCCCGCGGCTGCGGCGCGGAGTGAGTTGGAGCTGGTGGGCACGGGCTGCTGGGCGAAGATGCTGACCGTGCGGTAGTGCACGATGGCGTTTCCCTCGGCGGCCTGTTGTTTGAGGACGTCACCGTTGAGGAGTTCGAACTGGCGGCAGGCCGGGCACTGGTAGTCGGCGTAGACCTCGACCACCGGGGCGGAGGCGCCTTCCTCACCCATCACGACGCTGCCGTCGTCCTGGAGGGTCTGGGCGGCCAGCGGCCCCTCGTAGCCGTTGGAACGGTCGGCGTTGAGGATGGCGAAGCCGATACCGACGATGAGCACGACGACCGCCACGGCGGCGCCGACGACGATCAGGGTCCGGTTGCGTTGGGCGGCCCGCTTCTCCTTCTCCCGCTGTTCCCTGAGTTTCTCGCGGGAGCGCTTGCGCGCTTCACTCCCCATGGTCTTCCTCTGTTTCTGGTTCTACTTGGGGTGGTCGACCGTCGTCTCGGGTGATCCGGTGGGCACGTGTTCCGGGGTCACCGGAAGAGCCCGAGGACGCGGTCGAGGGCGAAGGGGGAACGGGGCCAGATCGCGATGAACGCGCCCATCGCGAAGAAGGCGATGTCGCGTGCGATGGAGATCCCGTAGGTGGTCTCGCCCGGATCGACCTGCCCGCCACCGCCGAAGCAGCCGCAGTCGATGTTCAGGCCGCGGGCCATCGCGGAGAGGATTCCGGCGATGAAGACGACCATGAGCAGGGCGCTGACGGCGCCGGCGTAGCGGGTGGCCAGGCCGATCAGCAGCAGCAGGGCGAGGGCGAGTTCGAAGAGGGGGAGGGTGTAGCCGATGAGCTGGGCGACCTCGGTGGGGAAGAGGTCGTAGGCCTCGACCGCCTGCACGGACAGGGCGGGCGGGAACTTGGTGACGGCGGCGGTGATGAGGACGGCGGCGAGGCCGATCCGGCAGGCGAGGGTGAGCCAGGGCTGGACGGTCTCCCAGCGGGTGGGCTGCTGGGTGGTGGGGGCGTCGTCGGTGGTGTCCGTCATCTTTCAGGCCTTCGGGAGAGGGGTCGGTCGCACGTGAACCATGGCTTTGGGTGCGCTCTTGGTCGCTCTGTGTATCGAAGTCAAGCCTACTGTGTGTAGTGGCCCCGCGACACGGGGAGGTGGGCTCCGGTGCGGGGCGAGAGGTTCCCGGACGGCGGGGACACTGCCATCACACCACCGAATCGCTTGCCGGGTGGTTGTTTCGTGCGGTTTCGGGGGTCGCTCTCACCCGATTCTCACGCTCTTAACCTTGTGCTTGACCAGGCAGGGCCGCACCTGTCCGGGAAACAGAAAGGGCGGTGGGCCGCCCCGGGAAGGGGCGGCCCACCGCCGGTGTCGAAGGTCCCCGAAGCGGGACCGGGGGGCACTGCTACCGGGACCGGACGCCCCCGGCGAGGTCCTCGGCGAAGGAGCGGACCGCGATGAGTCCGGTCTCCAGGTCCGGGGCGTCCAGGACGCGCTGGCAGAACCCGGCGCCCACGATGACGCCGTCGGCGTAGGCGGCGACCTCGGCGGCCTGGGCGGCCGTGGAGATGCCCAGGCCCACGCAGATCGGCAGGCCGGAGTCCACGGTGACCTCGCGGGTGCGGCGCACCAGGGTTTCGGCGGTGTCGGCGACCTGGGTGCGGGTGCCGGTGACGCCCATCAGCGAGGCCGCGTACACGAACCCGCTGGAGGCTCGGGTGGTGAGTTCCAGGCGCCGGTCCGTGGAGGAGGGCGCGACCAGGAAGATGCGGTCCAGCCCGGCGGCGTCGGAGGCGGCGAACCACTCGTCGGCCTCCTCGGGGATGAGGTCGGGGGTGATGACCCCGGCCCCGCCCGCCTTGGCCAGTTCGGTGGCGAAGCGGTCCACGCCGTAGCGCTCGATCGGGTTCCAGTAGGACATGACCAGGGCCGCGGCCCCGGTGGCGGCGGTGGCCTCCACCACCCGGAAGACGTCGTCGGTGGTGGTGCCCGAGGCCAGCGCCTGGTCGGCGGCGCGCTGGATGGTGGGGCCGTCCATCATCGGGTCGGAGTAGGGCAGGCCGACCTCGATGACGTCGCAGCCGCCCTCGACCATGGCCTGGATGACCCGGATCGAGGAGTCGACGTCGGGGAACCCGGCGGGCAGGTAGCCGACGAGTGCGGCGCGGTCGGCCTCGCGGGCCCGGGCGAGCTTGGTCTGGAGTGTGGTCGCGGCCATTACGCCTGTCCCTCCGAGTCGACGAGGCCGAAGTAGGCGGCCGCTGTGTTGACGTCCTTGTCGCCGCGCCCGGAGAGGTTCACCAGGATGACGGCGTCGGGTCCCAGGCGCCGGCCGAGCTTGAGCGCTCCGGCCAGCGCGTGGGCGCTCTCGATCGCGGGGATGATGCCCTCGGTGCGGCAGAGCAGCTGGAAGGCCTCCATGGCCTCGCTGTCGGTGACGGGCTCGTAGGTCGCCCGGCCGGTGTCGGCCAGGTGGGCGTGCTCGGGACCCACCGCCGGGTAGTCGAGTCCGGCGGAGATGGAGTGGCTGGGCAGGGTCTGGCCGTACTCGTCCTGGAGGACGAAGGTGCGGGCCCCGTGGAAGACGCCGTGGCTGCCCGCGGTGATGGAGGCGGCGGTCTGCTCGGTGTCGGCGCCCGCTCCCCCGGCCTCGAAGCCGTACAGGGCCACGCTCTCGTCGGGGATGAAGGCGGCGAAGATCGCGATGGCGTTGGAGCCGCCGCCGACGCAGGCGGCGACCGCGTCGGGCAGCTTCCCGGTGAGTTCGACGACCTGTTCGCGGGCCTCGGCGCCCACGGTGAAGTGCAGGTCGCGCACGAGCTTGGGGAAGGGGTGCGGTCCGGCCGCGGTCCCGAAGAGGTAGTGGGTGTGGTCGACGTTGGCCACCCAGTCACGGAAGGTCTCGTTGATCGCGTCCTTGAGGGTGCGGCTGCCGATGGTGACCGGGACGACCTCGGCGCCGAGCATGCGCATGCGGGCGACGTTGAGCGCCTGGCGCTGGGTGTCCTCCTCGCCCATGTAGATGCGGCAGTCCAGGCTCATCAGGGCGCAGGCGGTGGCGGTGGCCACGCCGTGCTGGCCGGCACCGGTCTCGGCGATGACGCGGGTCTTGCCCATGCGCTTGGCGAGCAGCGCCTGGCCCAACACGTTGTTGATCTTGTGCGAGCCGGTGTGGTTGAGGTCCTCGCGCTTGAGCAGGATGCGGGCGCCACCGGCGTGCTCGGCGAAGTTGCGGGCCTCGGTGAGCAGGCTCGGGCGGCCCGCGTAGCTCTTGAGGAGCTCGTCGAACTCGGTGTGGAAGGCCGGGTCGTCCTTGGCCTTGGCCCATTCGGCCTCGACCTCGTCGAGGGCGGCGATGAGGGCCTCGGGGGCGAACCGGCCGCCGAAGCGGCCGTAGTGCCCGCGGTCGTCGGGCACCGGTTGGGCGTGGCTCATGGGAAGTTCTCCTGGGAAAGAGGAGGCCGACCGCGGAAGGTCCCCCCGAGGCCTCGCGCCGCGGGGGGCCGCGCGCCGACCAAGGCTGTGCGCCGCCTGGCTCCGGCGGCGCGTGTTGGTTCGGGTCAACGCGGCGACGGGAACCCGCGGGCTGTGCCTACGGGCTCCCTAGAGCCATCGCCATCGGCGCCGGAGCGGGTGCGCGGTGGCTGTCCGCGCCCGCTCCGTGTGCGTCTTCGTCGTTCCCATCGTGCTTTTCCCGTCAGTTCCGGTCGCGCAGTGCGGGGTGGGCGCCTGCGGTCACCAGGTCGGCGACGGCCTCGCGCGGGTTGCGTCCGCGGACGAGGCTCTCGCCCACCAGGACGGCTCCGGCTCCGGCTCCGGCGTAGGCCAGCAGGTCGTGCGGGCCGCGGATGCCGGATTCGGCGATCCTGACGCGGTCGGCCGGGATGAGGGGGGCGAGCCGGGCGAAGGTGTCCCGGTCGACCTCCAGGGTCTTGAGGTTGCGCGCGTTGACGCCGATGACGGTCGCTCCGGCGTCCAGGGCGCGGGCGACCTCCTCCTCGTCGTGGACCTCGACCAGCGGGGTCAGGTCCAGCGACCGGGCGCGCTCGACCAGGGAGACCAGGGCCTCCTGGGTGAGGGCGGCGACGATGAGCAGGATCGCGGAGGCGCCGAAGACGCGGGCTTCCCACAGCTGGTAGGAGCTCACGACGAAGTCCTTGCGCAGCAGCGGGGTCTCCACCGCGGCGTGGACGGCGCGCAGGTCGTCCAGGCTGCCGTTGAACCGGCGCTGCTCGGTGAGCACGCTGATCAGGGTGGCGCCGCCGGCCTCGTAGTCGCGGGCCAGGGCCGCGGGATCGCTGATGGAGGCCAGCGGGCCCTTGGAGGGGCTGGCCCGCTTGACCTCGGCGATGACGTGGACGCCGGGGCGGCGCAGGGCGGCTTCGGCGTCCTTGGGGACGGGCACCGACTCGGCTTGCGCCTTGAGGCGGTCCAGGGGGAGTTCCGCCTGTCGCTGCGCCAGGTCAGCGCGTACTCCGTCGAGGATCTCGTCGAGCACGCTCACCAGTTCTAGCTCCCTCGTCCATGGGTTCGGTTCACGGTGGTCGGTCCGGGTCCGGGTACGGACGCGGCGGTCCGGGCGCGGACGCGGCGGGCTGGGCGGACTCGGGCGCTCAGCTGTCACACCGTGTGCTGGTCATCGTATCCACCCTCGGGGGCCGGGGGGCCGCCGCCCCCATGTCACCACGCCGGGCGGATGCGGATCACCAGGTGGGCAGAAGCGGGGTTCCGGGTGCCAGGAAGGAGAACCAGGGCAGGTTGCGGGCGATCCAGAAGACGACGAAGGACACCAGGATCGTCCAGACGGTCCAGGTGGAGCCGGGTTCGGGCGGCCGTGCGCGCGGGCGCAGGGCGCGGATCAGCCAGCGGAGGTAGGTGTGGGCGAGGAAGGGCAGCAGGAGGACGAGCAGCGGGTTCATGCCGAGCGCGCCGGGGACGTCCAGGTGGGTCAGGAGCGCGACGGCGCGCATGGTTCCGCAGCCGGGGCAGAAGGTTCCGGTGAGCAGCAGCCAGGGGCAGGTGGGGTAGTTTCCGGGCTCGTTGGGGTCAACGAAGTGGAGCAGGGCGGCCCCGGCCAGGGCGACGGCGGCCAGGCTGAGCGGCCAGGTGGCGGGGTGGGCGCGCTCGACGACTCGGTCGATCCGGGCTTCGAGTCGGCTCCGGGGGATCGGGGCGGGCCCGTCCTGAATCGTGCGCGGCCGCCGATGCGGGCTTGGGGACCGCTCGGGCTGTGATCCCGGAGCTGGCCCCGGCTGGGGGTTCGAGGGGTGATCATCCTGCTGCACGCCGTCAGCCTACTTCCGGGCCCCGCCCCGCGTCCGGGGGCGGGGCCGACGGCCGAGCAAAGGTTCGGTGCCGGGGTCCTACACGAAGGCCGCGAACAGGAGCCCGAAGATGATCACGAGCACGTAGAGGGCGACGAGCACGAAGCCGACCATGCTGATGATGCCGAGGACCTTGGCGGTGCTGGCGGCGGACTCGGCGCCCGCGTAGTCGCCGAGCTGCCACTTGCTGTTGACCTGGAGCGAGAAGATCAGGCCGATGATCCCCAGCACGCTGAGGCAGCCGAGGATGCCCAGGATGTTGATCACCATGTAGTTCTTGGGCGGCTCGCCCATGGGCGGCTGCACACCATAGACACCAGGCGGGCCGTACGGCGCGGGGGCCGGCGGCTGGCCGTAGGAACCGGGCATCTGGGCCTGGAGCTCCGGGGGCGGCGGGCCATAGCCCTGGGCGGGCGGACCGTAGCCACCGGTGGGATGGCCGTGTTCCGGGGCGGGCGGGCCGTAACCTCCGGTGGGCTGACCGTAGCCGCCACTGGGCTGGCCGTAGCCCTCGCCGGGCGGCGGGCCTGCGGGGTCGCCGGGGGGCGGAGGGCCGTAACTCATGAGCGTCTGTCTTTCCGGGAGGGAGCGAAGGGGTCGATGCTGGTCGGTCGGCGGCGGTGCCTGCCCGCTCGCCGACGGTGACCGAGGCTTTGAGGTGAACGTACCCTCGGTGGGGGACCCGCGTCCATCGGGTCGCCTTGCGGCGGTCTGGTCACCAGCCGGGGAAGAGCGGGGTGCCCGGGGCCAGGAAGGAGAACCAGGGCAGGTTGCGCACGAGCCAGTATGCGGTGATGACGATGGTCATGGTCCAGAGGAACCACCCGGGTGTGAGTTTGGGTCTGCGCTTGGGCGGCCTGACCGAACGGGCGAGCCAGAGGGCGTAGGTCACCGCGATGTAGGGCACCAGCAGCACCAGGAGGGGGTTCATGCTGATCGCGCCGAGGACGTCACCGTGAGTGGTGAGCGCGATCGCGCGCATGCTGCCGCAGCCGGGGCAGAAGGTTCCGGTGAGCAGCAGCCAGGGGCAGGTGGGGTAGTTGCCCGGCTCGTTGGGATCAACGAAGTGCAGGAGCGTGGCGCCCGCCAGCCCCAGGACGCCGAGCCCCACCGGCCACACGGCGGGATGCAGTGACCGCAGCAGCCGGTCCAGGCGCTCGGTGCCCTTTCGCGGGGGCGTGGCCGTCATGTGGGGGTCGGTCGTCGTCGGACGCGACTGAGCGGCCGAACCGTCGTTGGGATGCACGGAAACAGCATAGGTGCCGCAAGCAAGGAGAACCCCCGCGTACCGACGGGGTACGCGGGGGTGGAAGAGAGCGTGGCCGATCTCTCGGGTGCTGCCTCTTTAGTAACCGCCGCCGCTGACCGAGAGTACCCCGGCGCAGGCGTAGAAGAAGATGTTCAGCACGATCGCGATGGAACCGAGAATGAACGCGATCTTCGTCCACTTCTTGGCCTGGGCCTGGGCCTCGAGGGCACCAGCCTGGTCACCGCGGTTCCACAGGTCGTTCACCTTGGCGGCGTTGATGATCGCGGGGATCGCGAACGGCCAGCAGCAGAAGACGGAGACGATGGCCCAGGTGAGGCCGTTGTCGGGCGGGGTTCCGCCGGGCTGGCCGCCGTAACCGGGCTGACCGCCGGGGGGCGGACCGTAGCCGCCGGGGCCGCCGGGACCGCCGGGGGGAGGACCGTACCCACCCGTGGGCGGACCGTAACCGCCCCCGTGGGGCGGACCGGGGTTACCAGGGGGCGGGGGACCATAGCTCATGGGTGGAGAGTCTTTCCAGAAGAGGACAAGGGGTTTGAGGCGGCGTGGCGGCTGGGCACACGCCAACCCAACATGGGGCAGGGTTGGGTCACCGGAATCGCGGCCCGCAAGCGCGGCAGATGACGCCGAATCGGCGAAAAAAGCGCTGACCTGCTTCTCAAGGCCTAACGGACCGATGGGGTGAATGTACCCGGACCATGGGACCTTCGTCCATTCCCCGTGGCCCGTACGAGTTTTGGACCACGGGGAAGAGCGAGCGTGCGACTCAGTGTGCTATTTGGCGGTGGGGGCCTTGCGGTCCGCTTCCCACTCCTCGCGGGTGGGCGGGATCGGGCGGGGCTCCTTACGGCCCAGGCCGACCTTCTTCATCACACCGGCGACCGCGGCGAGGGCGACGCTGGCGACCAGGGCGATGACGGTCCAGACCACCAGGTCACCACCGAAGATGATGGCGACGGCGGCCACGGTCCAGGCGACAATCCAGGAGAGGGTCAGGAACCAGGCGGAAACGGTGTTGCCGTGGTCGTCGTGTTCTTCGTGGTGCTCGTCGGCCATCAGTGGCTCTCCTTGGGTTGGGCTGGCCCCTCGGCCAGCGGTGCGGGTTCGGTGTCGTCACCGGTTTCGGAACGGGCCGCCGGTGCGGTGGCGGCGGGCGTGCCGTCGTCCGGGGCGCCAAGTGTGGGATCCTCACCGGCGTCCAGCGATTTCCACAGGTCGGCAGGGGTCTGCGCCTGGCGCGGACGCGGTGCGGCGTCCCGATCGTACCGGTTTCCCATGCCGGGCCAGGCAGGGGCACGCACTACCGCGATCAGGCCGGTCAGGATCAGCAGGACGGCACCGGCCGCCCCCATGGCGGGGCCCGGGGCGTGGAGTTCGGGTGCGCCTGCGCCCTGGGCGGCGCCGGCGGTGTCGGTGGCCAGTGCCAGGACCGCGTCGGCGAGGACCCCGGGGCGGGTCGCCGACCACAGCGAGGTGAGCGCGAACACACCGCACACCGCGATCAGCAGGCCGACCACGCGGCGCATCCAGGAGCGGGCCGCGTACAGTCCCGCGATCCCGGCGAGTCCGGCCCAGCCGAGGCCGCTGAGGGCCCCGGTCAGGTCGGTTCCGGTGATGTCCACGGGCACGGCGGCCACCGGCCCGGGCGAGCTGAGCTCGCCGGTGGCCCAGATTCGGCCGGAAGCGGCCAACATGAGCGCGGCGCCCGCGGCCAGGGCGAGCATGCTCACCCCGTACTCGCGGCGGACCCGGGAGGCGGCGGCCTTCTCCGCGGCCTTCTCGACGGTCTCCACGGCGGGCTCGGGGGCGGCCGCGGTGGTCTCTGGCCTTTCCGGGGTCACAGCAGCCGTCCGGCGTCGAAGCACGTGTGGTCGCCGGTGTGGCAGGCGGCGCCGGTCTGGTCGACTCGGACCAGCAGGGTGTCGCCGTCGCAGTCGAGTGCGACGGAAACCACGTTCTGGGTGTGTCCGGAGGTGGCGCCCTTGACCCAGTACTCGCCGCGGCTGCGCGACCAGTAGGTGGCGTCGCGGGTGGTGAGGGTGCGGTGCAGGGCCTCGTCGTCCATCCAGGCCAGCATGAGCACCTCCCCGGTGTCGTGCTGTTGTACGACAGCGGGGACGAGGCCGTCCGCGGTGCGCTTCAGACGTGCGGCGATGGCCGGGTCGAGGTTGGTGACGCTCATGTTCTCCAGGTTATGGCCGATGCGCGGGCGACGCTCACCGGGTTCGGCTTGCGGAGGGTTAGAGTTCGTGCGTCCGTGACGTCGCCGTTCCAACGGTTCTGCCAGCTTGGGAGCTTTCGTGACCGCCGAGTACCTGGCCGCCGACCTGGCGGGGAAACCCGCCGCGTTGACCGAGCTCGCCCAGCGCTTCCCGCGCTGGGATCCCTACGCCGCGCTGCCGGCGCTGCTGGAGGACGAACCCGCGTCGGTGCGCTTCCTCGGTCTGGGGGCGGCCCGGTACGCCTGCGAGGTGGCGGCGGCGCGGCTGCGGCGCGGGGGCGTCGCGGCCCACACCGATTTCTCCACCTCGACCGAGGAGCCGCCCGCCGGTCCGGAGACGCTCGTGGTGGCGGTGAGTCTGGGCGGGGGCCAGCGTGAGCTGCACGCGGTCCTGGACCGGTACGTGGGGCGTTCCCCGGTGATCGTGCTGGCGCCCGACCAGGACGCGGTGGTGGGCCGGTACGCGGACCTGCTGGTGCCGCTGCGGGCCGGTGAGGAGGGCTCTGGCCTGGGCTGTCGGGCCTACCAGCACGCCTTGGCGCTGCTGTTGCTGCTCGGCCACCGGCTGGGCGCGCCCTCCTCGGGGGGCAGCGCCAACTTCCCCGGTCTGGTGCGGCGGGTGGCCAACGCCTCACGGGTCCTGCTGGAGAGCGCCCCGGAGTGGGTGCCCGAGGCGGCGAAGGTGCTGGACTCCCCCGACGGCGTACACCTGGTGGCCCCGGCCGAACGGCTGGCCTCGGCCCGACAGGGGGTTCAGGTGTTGCGCCGGGGGCCGATCCGGGTCGCGCACTCCGCCGAGACGGGCGAGTGGTCGCACACGGACCGCCACCTCGCCGCGGTGACGGACTACCGTGCGCTGCTGTTCGCCGGTTCCACCTACGATCAGCGCTTCGCCGAGCACCTGGGGCAGCTGCGCGGCGCGTTCGTGGCGGTGGGCCCCACCCCCGGACGCGAACGCGTGCCGGGGGTGGGGCTGAGCGTGCGCTACCCGGGTGACGGCGACCCGGACGTCAGCCTGCTGACCGAACCACTCGTGGCGGAGCTGCTGGCCGCCCACTGGTGGCGGAGCTCTGGTTGATCTGGGCCTCCGCCCGCCCCGTCGCCCGCCGCCACCCTCAACGGACGCCTACGGCGTAGTCCACCTCCTGGCTTTGGCGTGTGTTCGGGCGCCAAGAGCAAGGCAGGAACTCTCGGCGCCCGAACCAGCCGTTGAGCGGTCAGGCGGAGGAACGGACCCAGGAGGCGTACAGGTCGGCGTAGACGCCCGGCTGGTCCACGAGTTCGCCGTGGGTGCCGCTCTGCGTGATCCGGCCGTCGTCGAAGACCAGGACGCGGTCGGCGGCCTCGGCGGTGGACAGCCGGTGGGCGATCGCCACCGAGGTGCGGCCGCGGGTCAGCCGGTCCAGGGCCCGCTGGATGCGGACCTCGGTGTGCGGGTCCACGGCCGAGGTCGCCTCGTCCAGGACCAGCAGGTCCGGGTCGGCGATGTAGGCGCGCACGAGCGCCACGAGCTGGCGCTCCCCCGCGGACAGGGACTCGCCGCGCTGGCCGACCGGGGTGTCCAGGCCGTGGGCGAGACTGCCCAGCCAGTCGGAAAGGCCCAGCTCGGTGATGGCGGCCTCGAGTTCGGCGTCGGTGCTCTCCGGGCGGGCGAAGCGGATGTTGTCGCCCAGGGAGCTGTCGAAGAGGAACCCCTCCTGGGGGACCATGACGACCCGGCTGCGCAGCGAGGAGAAGGCGACCTCGCGCAGGTCCACCCCGTCCAGGCGGACGGTTCCGGCGGCGGGGTCCATCAGCCGGGTGAGGAGCTTGACGAAGGTGGTCTTGCCCGACCCGGTCTCGCCGACGACCGCGACCCGGGTGCCCGGGGTGATCTCGACGTTCACGTCGTCCAGGACGACCGGGCCCTCCGGGTAGGAGTAGGTGACCCTGTCGAAGCCGACCCGGACCGGTCCGCGCGGCAGGACGCGCCCGGCCTCGCCGGGGTCGGCGATGTCGGGGACGGTGTCCAGGACCCCGAGCACGCGCCGCCAGCCCGCGATGGCGTTCTGGGCCTCGTTGAAGATCTCGGTCGCCATCATCATCGGCTGGATGAACAGGGTCATCAGGAACAGGAAGGCGATGAGCTGGCCCGCGGTGAGGTCGCCGCCGATGCCCAACCACACGCCGACCAGGACCACGGCGACGTTGCCGAGCGCCGCGACGATCTCGGCGAAGGGTGAGACCGCCATGGACAGGCGCTGGGCGCGCACCTGGGCCTTGCGGGTGGCCAGGACGGTGGTGTCGATCCGTCCGGCGGTGCGCTCCTCGGTGCCGTGGGCGCGGATGACGGCGGCGCCCATGACGGTCTCGCCGATGGCGCCGAGCATGTCGCCGGTGCGCTCGCGGACCTTGAGGTAGGCCTTGGAGAGGAGCTTCTGGAGCCAGCGCACGCCGAAGAGCAGCGGCAGGATGCAGACCCACACCACGATGGTGAGCTGCCAGGAGTAGACCGCCATCAGGGTGGTGGCGACCAGGAGCTGGCCGGTGCTGACCAGCAGGAGCAGGCCGCCCCACTGCATGAAGGTGCTGATCTGGTCGACGTCGCCGGTGACGCGGGAGACCAGGGCGCCCTTGCGTTCGCTGTTCTGGGTGAGCACGGACAGGTCGTGCACGTGCCGGAAGGCCTTGCGGCGCAGGGTCGCCAGGCCGGACTCGGTGGCCCGGTACAGGCGCAGGTTCATCAGGTACGAGCACACCATGGTGACCACGAGCAGCCCGGCGCAGACCGACACCATGCGGGTGACGAAGACCAGGTCCGGGCCACTGGTCCCGGAGAGTCCGTTGTCGATGATCTGCTGGACGGCGATCGGGACGATGACCTTGCCCCCGGTGGCGACCACGGCGAAGAGCAGGGTGACCCAGAGGCCCTTGGCGAACTCCGGGGAGAGTTGGATGCCGCGCCTGATGGTGCCGAGCGCGGAGTCCTCGTTGCGGTGCAGGGAGAGGGCGGGGTCGCGTTCGGTGCGCCGACCGTCGGCCGCCTTTTCCGATCTGTCGTCGGGGCGGGCCTGGGTTGGTGCGCTCATCGGCTGCTCTCCTCGGTGCCGTCGGTTCCGTGTCCCGTTCTGGATCCTCCGGTGCCGTGTCCTCCGGTGCGGCGGTGTGGTTCCGTGGGTCCGGGCTCCTCGGGGATCGGGTCCCGCTCGGCCTCGTTCTCGGCCGAGGCGCGTTCGTAGGCGGTGACGAGCTTGTTGTAGCCGCTGGAGGTTTCCAGGAGCTCGCTGTGGGTGCCGCGGGCCAGGACGCGCCCGCCCTCCATGTAGAGGACCTCGTCGGCGAGTTCGATGGTGGCGCGGCGGTAGGCGACCACGACCACCGTCGCGGCGTCGTCCCGTTCGCGCAGCCCGGCCAGGATCTGCGCCTCGATCTGCGGGTCCACGGCCGAGGTGGCGTCGTCCATGATCAGCAGCCGGGGGCGGCGGACGATGGCGCGGGCCAGGGCCAGGCGCTGGCGTTGGCCGCCGGACAGGGTGGTGCCCTTCTCGCCGAGCCGGGCGTCGAGCCCGCCGTCGAGTTCGGCGATGAACCCGTCGGCTCGGGCCAGGCGCAGGGCGGCCCAGACCTGGTCGTCGTCGATTCCGGCGCTGCCCAGGGTGATGTTGTCGCGGACGGAGTCCTCGAAGACGAAGGTGCCCTGGGGTACGAGTGCCGCGTGGTCGGGGACCTGGTCGCGGGCGAGGTCGCGCAGGTCCACGCCGTCGTAGGAGACGGTGCCGGTGTCGGGGTCGACCAGACGCATCAGGACGGTGGTGAGGGTGGACTTGCCCGATCCGGTGGGACCGACGAGGGCGACGGTGCGGCCCGGTTCGATATCGAGGTCGACGCCGTTGAGCACGGTGGTGCGGGCCTGGTCGGCGCCGGTGTCCATGAGGTCGCGGCCGCCGCCCTCGGCGTCGTAGGAGTCGGCGTAGGTGAAGGTGACGCCGCGGGCGCTCAGGGCGATGCCGCGGGCGGAGCGGTCCAGGGTCCGCTCGCCGTACTCCATGGTGCCGTCCGCGCGCAGGACGGACTGGACCCGGTCCCAGCCGACGACGCTGCGGGGCAGGTCGCCCAGGAGCCAGCCGAAGGAGCGGATGGGCAGGGCCAGCAGGGTGAAGAGGAAGGCGATCTGGACGAGTTCGCCCGGTTCGATGGCCCCGGTGGACAGGCGCCACATACCCAGGAGGAGGACGGCCAGGACACCGAAGTTGGGCAGGGCCTCGGTGAA
This sequence comes from Nocardiopsis metallicus, assembly GCF_014201115.1. Lineage (GTDB taxonomy): Bacteria > Actinomycetota > Actinomycetes > Streptosporangiales > Streptosporangiaceae > Nocardiopsis > Nocardiopsis metallicus. The sequence continues at coordinate 521,473 of NZ_JACHDO010000001.1, read as the reverse complement.
GGGGTCGAACATGGAGCGCATGCGGCCGACCTGGATGAGGGCGTCGCGCAGGCGGTGGGCGGACTCGGTGAAGCGCTCGGTCTCGGTGTCCTCGCGGCCGAGGGTCTTGACGACCAGGGCGCCGTCGAAGGACTCGTGGGCGACCCCGCTGACCTCGGCGCGCAGGGCCTGCGCGCGGGACGCCATCGGGGAGACGCGGCGCTGGAAGATGACGTTGGCGGCGGCCAGGACCGGGAAGACGACGAAGGCGACCAGGGCCAGGACCGGGTCGGTGACGACCATGGCGACGGCGGCGATGAGCAGCATGAACACGCTGCCCACGACCATGGGCAGCGGGGCCAGGGGCTGCCAGGCGGCCTCGACGTCGGCGTTGGCGTTGGACAGGAGCTGGCCGGTGGGGTGGCGGTGGTGCCAGGACAGGGGGAGTTCGAGGTACTTGCGGGCGACGGCGCGGCGGTAGCGGGCCTGCATGCGGAACTGCATGAGTCCGGCGAGCAGGCGCCGGATGGCCAGGCCGACGGCCTTGCCGATGCCGACGGCCATGAGCAGCGCGGCCGCGGTGATCAGGGCGGCCGCGGTGGTCTCTCCGGCGGCGAAGGCCGGGAGGATGGTGTTGTCGGTGAGGTAGCCGAGGACGAAGGCGGAGCCGACGTTGACAGCGGCGTGCAGCATGGCTCCGGTGACGGCTGCGAGGAAGATCCACGGTTCGGTGCGGGCGGCGACACCCAGGACGCGCATCCCGCGGGTGAAGACTCCCTTGTGCTGGGGGGCCGCGGTCGGTCTGGATGTGCCTTTGGCCGCCGGGCCGCCGGGTGAGGCCTCCTCCCGGCTCTCCTCGTTCGCCGTCGTGGTGCCCTGCGCCATACGCCCCCGCTTCCGTTCTCGACCAGCTCGCTTCGGCCTCAGCAAGCAGCGCCCCGACCGGCCTCTGGCATACCGAGGGCCACGGGGCTCGTGTCGGGCCAACCTATCCAGCGGCGCCGACAGCTTCCACCGGATTGTTTCAGCACAGGACGCATCCGTCCTATTCCGTCCAACTGGAACTTCCCCGGGTTGGCAGGGTGTGCACGCGTCGGGCCCGGGACACCGTGGTCGGTGTCCCGGGCCCGCGATGGGTCGGGGAACGGTGGGGCGGGCGGGGTGAGGAGCCGCGCTGTCCGTCCAGCTCCTCGGCGAACTCCCGCCCCGGACTCCTGATGCGTCCGAGGCCGTTCGGGAGGTGCCTGGGGGCTAAGCCTTCGATCCCGTCCGTTCTCGCCGCCAGCCGCTACCGGACCGGGTATCCGGCCTCGCTCAGGCTCTTCTTGACGTCGGCGATGGTGAACTCACCGAAGTGGAACACGGTCGCGGCCAGTACCGCGTCCGCCCCCGCCTCCACCGCCGGGACGAAGTGCCCCACCGCGCCCGCGCCGCCCGACGCGATCAGCGGGACGTCCACCCGGGCACGCACCGCCCGGATCAGCTCCAGGTCGAACCCGGCCTTGGTGCCGTCGGCGTCCATGGAGTTGAGCAGGATCTCACCGGCACCCAGCTCGGCGGCGCGCTCGCACCACTCCAGGGCGTCGATACCGGTGCTCCGGCGCCCGCCGTGGGTGGTGACCTCGAAACCGCTCGGGGTGGGCTCACCGCCCTCGCGCACCCGGCGCACGTCCGCGGAGAGCACCAGGACCTGGCGGCCGAAGCGTTCGGCGATCTCCGCGATCAGCTCGGGGCGGGCGATCGCGGCGGTGTTCACCCCCACCTTGTCGGCGCCCGCGCGCAGCAGCCGGTCCACGTCCTCGGGGGTGCGGACCCCTCCCCCGACGGTCAGCGGGATGAACACCTGGTCGGCGGTGCGGCGCACCACGTCGTAAGTGGTCTCCCGGTCCCCGCTGGAGGCGGTCACGTCCAGGAAGGTGAGTTCGTCGGCGCCGCCGCCGTCGTAGGTGCCCGCGAGCTCGACGGGGTCACCGGCGTCCCGCAGGTTCTCGAAGTTGACGCCCTTGACGACCCGCCCGGCGTCCACGTCCAGGCAGGGGATGACTCGGATGGCCAGGCTCACCGGTCCGCACCCCGTACCGTGGCCAGGGCGTCCTCCAGGGTGAAGGCGCCCTCGTACAGGGCGGTGCCCATGATGGCGCCCTCCACACCCAGCGGGACCAGGGTGGCGATGGCCTCCAGGTCGGCGAGGCTGGACACGCCGCCGCTGGCGACCACCGGCTTGTCGGTGCGCTCGCACACGGTGCGCAGCAGGTCCAGGTTGGGGCCCTTGAGGGTGCCGTCCTTGTTGACGTCGGTGACGACGTAGCGGGCGCAGCCCTCGGCCTCCAGGCGCTCCAGGGTCTGGAACAGGTCGCCGCCGTCCCGGGTCCAGCCGCGGGCGGCCAGGGTGGTGCCGCGCACGTCCAGGCCGATGGCGATCCTGTCGCCGTGCTCGGCGATGATCTTGGCGCACCACTCCGGGTTCTCCAGGGCGGCGGTGCCGATGTTGACGCGGGTGCAGCCGGTGGCCAGGGCGGCTGCCAGCGACTCGTCGTCGCGGATGCCGCCGGACATCTCGACCTTGACGTCGAGGCGGCCGACGATGCCGCTCAGCAGGTCACGGTTGTGGCCGCGGCCGAAGGCGGCGTCCAGGTCCACCAGGTGGATCCACTCGGCCCCGGCGTTCTGCCAGGCGGTGGCGGCTTCGAAGGGGTCGCCGTACTGCCCGCCGGAGCCCGCCTTGCCCTGGACGAGCTGGACGGCCTGCCCGCCCGCCACGTCCACGGCGGGAAGCAGTTCGAGTGCGGGGGTCGACGGGGTGTGCTCGCCGGTCATCGCTTTGTTGGGCGTGGAAACCCGGTCCCTCAGGGCCGGGAGGAAACGCCCTGCTCCTTCCGAATGGTGTAGGCATAGCCATCGGCCCTCTGAAGCAGCCGGACATGCCGGTGGTTGATGCCCTGGACAGTGCCCTGAGCGGTGGTGATGTTGAATTTCCCGGTAGCGCGTACTGCGACCCTGCCAGTGTGAGTCCCCTTCTTTTTGCCCTGGGACACCACAGCGCGGGCCAGGTCCCCAGTGGCGAAGGAGAAGAACCGCTTGGTGCGGGGCAGCCGCAGCCGGGCGAACCCATACTTGTCGGGACGGGTACGGGCATAAGAACCATGCCCCGCGCACGCGGCCACCAGGATCGTGTCCACGGTGTGGGTGATGGTGTCGACCTTACCCACGGCCAGGGCGTCCAGAGTGTGCGACTTGGGCAGCTGGCTGCGGGAGCGGTTCCATTTAGTGCGCCCACCCGAGCCCACATGGGTGGGCAGGCGCTGGTCCAGAGCGCGCCAGAGCGCCCACCGGGTCGAGTTCACCGCGGCAGCATCCCCCAGCGGAGCCTTGACCTGGGCCAGGACGCTGGCCAGGATTTTCGGCTTGCCTGCCAAGAACTCCTCCACCGGCTGGTTGTCCTTGGCCTGGTTACAGGGGATACAGGCCAGGACCAGGTTGGAGACGCGGTCCGAGCCACCCCGAGAACGCGGGCGAACGTGATCGATGTTGAGCGGAGTGTCGGTCGCCCCGCAATAGACACAGGTGCGGCCGAACTTGGCCAGCAGGTACTCGCGCACCTCGAACCCGTGCAAAGTGCCGTGCTGATACTCCGCCCCCTCCAATAGCTTCCCGGCGGAGAGGGTGTGGGTGTCGAAGGCGACCCGCTCCACATGCACCGCCCGCACCGGAGCCCACAGGGCAAGCCGGTCCACCCACGCAACGGTGGTGTCCACCCGGTGTTGCAGAGACGGAGGCAACCACCCTTGGGGGCGGGTTCGGTTAAGGAACTGGGGCGCCCGGTAGCGCAGGTTGGTGCTCCGACGCCGCCGTCGGTAGGAGGCGCGCTGGCCCATCTTCTTCTTGATCTGCGCGCCGCGGTGGTCGAGTTGGAGGCTGAAACGGCCGCGTCGTTCTCCGGCTCGGGTGGTGAACATGGCGATGCCGGTGTGCTTGGACCCCGGGTCGATGCCGACCTCGACCCCATCGACCTCGGATTCTGTGACGGTGCGGTCTTTGAGCCGGATGGTGAACGGAGTAAGGCGGTGTACAACGGCCCGGCCTTTGGCCAGGAGCTTGCGGGCCCTGGCAGAAGTACAGGGCTGCAAGGGGACATGGTGTTTGTCGAGGACGAACACGGACGGATGGACGGTGTGCACCTCACGGCGCTGCTCCCCAACCCCAGCAGGGTTGGGGGTGACGCCACCGGCACCAGGTGAGGTTCCGGTGGTCTCCCCTCGACCATGTTCCACACCGGGTACCGCCCTTGAGCGGTGTCCGTGCCCCGTTTCGTTCCCGATCCGGGGATTGTCTGCTGGCACGGATTCCCGAGCAAGCTGCTGAGGAAGCACAGCTTGGTGGGTCTTCTGTCCTGTGCGGAACGTAGCCATCAAGGTCACCTCCTTGTGGTGATGGCTGGGTCTGGCAAAGGTGGCTCTCAACCACGCGGTCGAAAGCCCGGCCCCGAAGGGCCAGGATCCCTTTACGGGTGCCTTCTCGTGCTCGGTAGGTACTGGGTTGGGTCTCAGGAGTGGGTCTCGAAGGGCGCCGGGCGCGGCTACAGGGTGTCGACCCAGTTGGCCAGGACGCGGGCCCCGGTGTCCCCGGACTTCTCCGGGTGGAACTGGGTGGCGCTGAGCGGACCGTTCTCCACCGCGGCCACGAACGGCTCCCCGTGCTCGGCCCAGGTCACCTGGGGCGGGCGGACGCGGTCGCTGTGGCTGACGAACTCCCAGCGGCGGACCGCGTAGGAGTGCACGAAGTAGAAGCGGTCCTGCGGGCCGATGCCCTCGAACAGGCGTGAGCCCTCGGGCGGGGCGACGGTGTTCCAGCCCATGTGGGGGACGACGGGCGCCTGGAGGTGTTCGACGGCGCCCGGCCACTCGCCGCAGCCTTCGGTGACCCGGTCCTCGGCCCGGACGTCAGCCTGCTCGACACCATGGTCGAAGAGGACCTGCATCCCCACGCAGATCCCCAGGACCGGACGGCCTCCGGCGATGCGGCGGCCGATGATCCGGTCGCCGCCCGCGGCCCTGAGGCTGGCCATGCAGGCGCTGAAGGCGCCCACGCCGGGGACCACGAGCCCGTCGGCGTCGAGCGCGGCGTGCGGGTCCGAGGTGACGGTGACGTCGGCGCCGGTGCGCTCCATGGCGCGCTGGGCCGAGCGGAGGTTGCCCGACCCGTAGTCAAAGACGACCACACGTGACATTCGAGTGCGTGCCCTTCGGTTGGTGAGGAAAGCGGGCTTTGCGGAGCGGGACTGTGAAGGTGTGAGAGCCACCGGCCTAGAAGTAGCCGAGCCGCAGCACGCCGGAGACCGCGGCGAGGGCGGCGCAGCCGCCCAGGGCGATCGCGAGCACCCGGCTCTTGTCCCACATCGCGTAGACACCGCCCGCGAGGAAGCCGGCCAGGACCAGGAGGAACAGACCCCAGAGGTCGGTGTCCATCTACAGCACGCCCTTGGTGGAGGGCACCCAGGTGACGCGCGGGTCGCTCTCGGTGGCGAAGCGCAGGGCGCGGGCGAACGCCTTGAACTGGGCCTCCACGATGTGGTGGGCGTTGCGGCCGTAGGGCACGTGGATGTGCAGGGCCACGCGCGCCTGGGCCACGAAGGACTCGAAGATGTGCCGGGTCATGGTGGTGTCGTAGTCGCGGCCGATGATCGGAGCCATGCCCTCGGGCTCGCTGTGCACCAGGTAGGGGCGGCCGGAGACATCGACGGTCACCTCGGCCAGGGCCTCGTCCAGGGGCACCTTGGCGTCGGCGAAGCGGCGGATGCCCGCCCGGTCGCCGAGCGCCTCACGGAAGGCGGCGCCCAGGGCCAGGGCGGTGTCCTCCATGGTGTGGTGTGAGTCGATGTGCAGGTCGCCCTCGGTGCGCACGGTGAGATCGAACAGGCCGTGCTTGGCGAGCTGGTCGAGCATGTGGTCGAAGAAGCCGACACCGGTGGAGACGTCGGCGACGCCGGTGCCGTCCAGGTCGACCTCGACCAGGACCTTGGTTTCCTTGGTTGCGCGTTCGACGCGCCCGGTGCGGCTCATGGTGCCAGTCCTTCCCGGTGGTGCGGTGGTGAGGTTCTGTGGTGGGTTGCCTGCGGGCTGCCCGTGGGCTGCCGACCGGGGCGGGTCAGCGGCCGGTCGCCTTCAGCAGGGCCGTACGGAAGGCGGCCATCTCCTCGGCGGTGCCGACGGTGACGCGCAGCCAGCCGGGCGGGCCGGTCTCGCGGATGAGGACCTGCTGGTCGAGCAGGTCCTGCCAGACGCGGGTGCGGTCCTCGAACTCACCGAACAGGACGAAGTTGGCGTCGGAGTCGGCGACGGAGAAGCCCTGGGCGCGCAGCCAACCGACGAGGGTGTCGCGTTCGGTGCGCAGGTCGTCGACGGCCCCGAGGAGTTCGTCGGCGTGGTCCAGGGCGGTGACGGCGACCACCTGGGTGACGGCGGACAGGTGGTAGGGCAGGCGGACCAGCTGAAGGGCGTCGACCACGGCCGGGTGCGCGGCGAGGTAGCCCACGCGGGCCCCGGCCAGGGCGAAGGCCTTGGACATGGTGCGCGAGACGATCAGCCGCGGGTGGTCCGGGAGCAGGGACAGGGCGCTGGGCCTGCCCTCGCGGCGGAACTCGGCGTAGGCCTCGTCCACGACCACCACGCCGGGGGCGGCCCGGGCGATGCGCTCGATGTCGGCGATCTCCAGGGCGGTACCGGTGGGGTTGTTGGGCGAGGTCAGGAAGATGACGCTGGGCCGGTGCTCGGCGATGGCGGCCAGGGCGGCGTCGACGTCGATGCGGAAGTCGGCGTCGCGCGGCACGGCCACCCAGCCCGTCCCGGTACCCCGGGAGATGATCGGGTGCATGGAGTAGGAGGGCTCGAAGCCCATCGCGGTGCGGCCCGGACCACCGAAGGCCTGGAGCAGCTGCTGGAGGATCTCGTTGGAGCCGTTGGCCGCCCAGACGTTGTCGGCGGTCAGGCCGTGGCCGAGATAGGCGGCCAGGCCCTCGCGCAGGTGCACCGCGTCCCGGTCGGGGTAGCGGTTCAGCCCCAGGGCGGTGTCGGCGACCGCCTCGGCCAGCGCCTTGGCAAGGCGCGGGGAGGGAGCGTGCGGGTTCTCGTTGGTGTTGAGGACCACCGGCACGTCCAGCTGCGGAGCGCCGTAGGGCGAGCGGCCGCGCAGGTCGTCGCGGAGCGGCAGGTCGTTCAGGGTGAAGCTCACTGGTTTCACACTCGTGGTCGGTCGTGGGAGGGGCGGGTGGGTCCGGTGTGACCGGCGGTGGTCACACCGTCCCCGGGCCCGCCCGCTCCCGTCGTCGTGGTCGCGTTCGGTCCTGGACTGGTTTCTAGTCCCGGCCGGAGCGATGGCCCGTGCGGGCGGCGACGGCCTCGCCGTGCGCGGGCAGGTCCTCGGCCTCGGCCAGGGTGATGACGTGATGGGCGACGTCGGCCAGCGCGTCACGGTCGTACTCGACGATGTGCACCCCGCGCAGGAAGGTCTGCACGCTCAGGCCACCGGTGTGGCAGGCGCAGCCGCCGGTGGGCAGCACGTGGTTGGACCCGGCGGCGTAGTCGCCGAGGGAGACCGGGGAGTGGTCGCCGACGAAGATCGCTCCGGCGTTGCGCACGCGCGCGGCCCAGGCAGGGGCGTCCGCCGTCATGATCTCCAGGTGTTCGGCCGCGTAGGCGTCGACGACGGCCAGGCCCTGTTCGAGGTCGTCGACCAGGACGATGCCGGACTGCGGGCCGGACAGCGCCTCGCGGACGCGTTCGCTGTGCCTGGTGGCGGCCACGCGCGCGGCGAGGCGTTCGGTGACCGCCTCGGCCAGCGCCTCGTCCGGGGTGACCAGGACGGAGGCGGCGACGACGTCGTGCTCGGCCTGGCTGATGAGGTCGGCGGCGACGTAGTCGGGGTTGGCGGTGGCGTCGGCCAGGACCGCGATCTCGGTGGGTCCGGCCTCGGCGTCGATGCCGATGACGCCCTTGAGCAGGCGCTTGGCGGCGGCGACCCAGATGTTGCCGGGGCCGGTGACCATGTCCGCTCGCTCGCAGTCGGCCGTGCCGTAGGCGAACATCGCCACGGCCTGGGCCCCGCCCACCGCGTACACCTCGTCGACGCCGAGCAGGGCGCAGGCGGCGAGGATGGTCGGGTGGGGCAGTCCGCCGAAGTCCTTCTGGGGCGGTGAGGTGACCGCGAGGGAGGACACGCCCGCCTCCTGGGCGGGGACGACGTTCATGATCACGCTGGAGGGGTAGACGGCGCGGCCGCCCGGCACGTAGAGGCCGACGCGGTTGACCGGGATCCACTTCTCGGTGACGGTTCCGCCGGGCACGACCTGGGTGGTGTGGCCCTGGCGGCGCTGCTCGTGGTGGACCTTGCGGGCGCGGCGGATGGACTCCTCCAGCGCGGCGCGCACGGCGGGGTCGAGTTCGGCGAGCGCGGAGTCGATGGCGTCCTTGGGAACGCGGATGTCGGTGAGCCGCACGCCGTCGAAGCGCTCGGTGAGTTCGACCAGGGCCTCGGTTCCGCGATGGCGCACGTCATCGCAGATGGGTCGGACGCGTTCGGTGGCGTCGGCCACATCGATTTCGGCGCGCGGAAGGGCGTCGCGCGGGTCGCCTGAGGAGCCTCGGAGGTCGATTCGACTGATCACGGCCCCAGTCTAGGGGGCGTGGCCCAATCCATGGGTGGCGGCGTCCGGATGATGGACACCACACCCGCGCGGGACCCTCGCGACCGGCGCGAACCCCGCTTCGGCGGACATGCGCGAACACTCTCCCGTAAATGCGCGAAATTAGCTTCACCTAAGTTTGGGACACCTAACCTAATCCAGCCAAAGAAAGGCTTGCCTAACAAATTCAGATTCCTTTTCTCGGGATTCGCATTACGGTTTTGAATGCGTTATTGTAGTGACATGACTTCGAACAAGACCAGCGATAGCAGCCTTTCCAAGTTCCACCGCCTCCTGGTTGACCAGGTGCGGCACGAGTTCACGGCCTCGCACCAGTACGTGGCGATCGCGGCCTGGTTCGACGACCAGGATCTGCCGCAGCTGGCCCGGGTCTTCTACGAGCAGTCGCTCGAGGAGCGCGACCACGCGATGATGATCGTGCGCTACCTGCTCGACATGGACGTGACGTTCGCTCTTCCGGGCGTGGACGAGATCGAGACCGATTTCGCCGTCGCGCGCGACCTGGTCGCCCTGGCCCTGCGCCAGGAGCGGGAGGTGAGCGACCAGTTCCTGCGCCTGGCCAAGGTCGCCCGTGACGAGGACGACTACACCGGCGAGCAGTTCCTCCAGTGGTTCATCCAGGAGCAGGTGGAGGAGGTCGCCAAGATGTCGACTCTGCTCAACGTCGTGGACCGCTCCAACGGCAACCTGTTCGACGTGGAGACCTTCGTGGCCCGCGACATGCCCAGCGAGGACAACGGCAGCCAGGGCGCGCCCGGCACCGCCGGGCCCTCGGTGTCCTGACGCCTTCGGTGTCTGTCCCGACGCCGCCCGACGCGTCCTGACACCCCGACGGCCTCCCAGCCGGCCGTCCGGAGGCTTCATCCGCCGCGCCCGGGAGCTCCGACGAGCGAGCTCCCGGGCGCGGCGGGCATACTGGAACCATGCCAGAGGCACTGCCGATCTTCCCGCTCAACACCGTGTTGTTCCCCGGCATGACGATCCCTCTCCACGTCTTCGAGCAGAGGTACCGTCGGCTGGTCTCGGAACTGCTCGGGCCGACCCTGGCCGGAGGTGAGGCGGGCGTCCGGGAACACGGCCCCGCCCGGTTCGGCGTCGTGTGGATCGAACTGGGCCACGAGGTGGCCAGTGAGTCCGGGCAGGGCGCGGGCGGCGCGGACACCGGGGTGCCCAACACCGCGGGTTCGAGCACCCGCCCCTCACTACCCCTGGTCAGCGCCGTCGGCTGCACAGCTGTCGTACGTGACGTGCGCACCTACGAGGACGGCCGCTACGACCTGGTGATCGAGGGCGGGACCCGGTTCACCATCACCGACCTGGACGATGTCGACCGCTCCTCCCCCGACGACTACTCCACCGCCTCGGTGGCCCTGCTGCCGGAGCCGCTGGGCCCCGACGCCAAGGAACACGCCGAGCGAGTACGCGATCTCTACGAGGTGTACCAGCAGCGGCTGGCCTCGATCGGGATGGCCTCCGAGGTCTCGGCCGACCTGCCCCGCGACCCGATCGCCCTGTCCTACTCGGTGTCGGTCTCGGTCGTACTGGACTCGGCGGAGAAGCAGCGGCTGCTGGAGGCCGAGAACGCCGCGACCCGGCTTGCGGTGGCCGCGCGCTTCCTGCGCCGGGAGAACCGCATCGTGGCCACCCCCGACCTGCCCAACCTGCCCGCGGGGCCCTTCCTCAACAACGGGGTGTCCTTCAACTAGGGCGCTCGCGCGGACGGCGGGGCCCGGCTCCGGGCGAGGGTTCAGTGGCGGGGGGCGTGTCGCCTCGCTTGGGGGCGTCCGGCCCGGCAGGAGGAGTAGCCTGCCCGGAAGATCGACAGTCCCCGAAGCGGAGAGCCCAGGAATCCATGAGTGGAAAAGCCACCCCCGCGACCGTGGCCGCCGGCCGGACCAAGACCGCCTACACCCTGCACCCCTACGAGGTGGACGGCGGTGACGGCCACTCCTACGGGACCGACGCCGCCGACGCGATCGGGGTCCCCCGCGAGCAGGTGTTCAAGACCCTGGTGGCCGAGGTGGACGGCGTGTTCACCGTCGGGGTGGTCCCGGTCAGCACCTCACTCGACCTCAAGGCGCTGGCGGCGGCGGTCGGCGGCAAGCGCGCGGTCATGGCCGACCCGGCGCGGGCCGAGAAGATCACCGGTTACGTGCGCGGCGGCATCAGTCCGCTGGGGCAGCGCAAGCGACTGCGGACGGTGATCGACTCCTCGGTCTCGGGGCTGCGTTCGGTCTACGTCTCCGCCGGGCGCCGGGGCCTGCAGATGGAGCTGCCCCCCAAGGACCTGATCGCGCTGACCGAGGCGGTCACCGCACCCATCGGCGTGAACTGAGCCGGGTCCGGCCCGCCGGTCCAGCGAAGGATCCGGTCGCCTCCTCCCCCGATCTGGAGTCCTCTGGGCCACAGGTGACGGTGGACCTCCACACATTCGCCCACGGAGTGTTGCCGACCCCCCTACCCAGGGGTAGTTTTGTGACATGGGCAACACTTCATCCCCCTATCGGTCCGTCCCCGACATGTTCGCTTCCCGCGTCGCCGAATCCGGCGAGCGGGAGGCGTTCACCTACCCGGTCCCTTCCTCTACCGGTGGCAGCGAGAAGTGGGAGACCCTCACCTGGAACCAGACCCGTGACCGCGTCCGCGACCTGGCGCTGGGCCTGCACTCCCTGGGCGTGACCTCCCAGGCCCGCTGCGCCATCGCCTCCAGCACCCGCATCGAGTGGGTGCTGGCCGACCTCGCGATCCTGTGCGCGGGCGGTGCCTCCACCACGATCTACCCCACCTCCACCCCGCCGGACTGCGCCTACATCGTCTCCGACTCCGGCAGCATGGTGGCCTTCGCCGAGAACGACGAGCAGGTCGCCAAACTGGTGGACCAGCGCGGCGCCATGCCGGGGCTCTCCAAGGTCATCACCTTCGAGGGCGCGGCCGGGGGCGATGACGACTGGGTCATCGGCCTGGAGGACCTGGCCGCCCTCGGCGCCGAGCTGCACGCCGAGAAGCCGGAGCTGTTCGACGAGCTGGTCGCCTCGGTCAAGTCCGAGCACCTGGCCACGCTCATCTACACCTCCGGCACCACCGGCCGCCCCAAGGGCGTGCGCCTGGACCACGCCAACTGGCTCTACGAGGCCGAGGCGCTCAAGGTCATGGGCGACGAGATGCGCGCCCAGGGCTGGGAGATGCTGGACGCGGACGACGTGCAGTACCTGTGGCTGCCGCTGGCGCACAGTTTCGGCAAGGTCATGCAGGTAACCCAGCTGCGGTTGGGCTTCCTGACCGCCATCGACGGCCGCGTCGACAAGATCGTGGACAACCTGGCCCTCGTGCGGCCGACCTTCATGGCCGCGGCCCCGCGCATCTTCGAGAAGGTGTTCAACAAGGTCGTCATGCAGGCCAAGGAGGGCGGCGGGGCCAAGTACAAGATCTTCAAGTGGGCCGTGGGCGTGGGTGACAAGGTCGCCCGGCTCAAGGAGGACGGCAAGGAGCCCGGCGGTGCTCTGGCCGTTCAGCACAAGCTCGCCGACAAGCTGGTGTTCAGCAAGCTGCGCGCCCGCTTCGGCGGCCGCCTGAAGTTCTTCGTCTCCGGCAGCGCTCCGCTGGCCCCCGACATCGGCCGGTTCTTCTACGGCGCCGGGATCACCATCCTGGAGGGCTACGGCCTGACCGAGACCTCCGCGGGCGCCTTCCTCAACCGGCCCGGCGACGTGCGCTTCGGCAGCGTCGGGCTTCCCCTTCCGGGCACCGAGGTCCGGATCGCCGAGGACGGCGAGGTCCTGCTGCGCGGCGGCAGCATCATGCGCGGCTACCACAACCTGTCCGGCGCCACCGAGGCGGTGCTCACCGAGGACGGCTGGTTCGCCACCGGCGACATCGGGGTCCTGGAGAACGGCCGGCTGCGGATCACCGACCGCAAGAAGGAGCTGATCAAGACCGCCAGCGGCAAGTACGTGGCGCCGCAGAGCATCGAGAGCCGGTTCAAGTCGCTGTGCCCCTACGTCGGCAACCTGGTGGTGCACGGCGACCGCCGGCCGTACTGCGTGGCGCTGGTGACCCTGGACCCCGAGGCGATCGAGGTGTGGGCCGAGGCCAACGGGCTGGGCGCGCTGAACTACGTGGGGCTGACCAAGGAGCCCAAGGTCCGGGCGATGGTCCAGGAGGCCATCGACGAACTCAACAAGGACCTGCCCCGGCACGAGACCGTCAAGGACTTCACCATCCTGCCGAGTGAGCTGACGGTGGAGCAGGGCGAGATCACGCCCAGTCTGAAGATGCGGCGCAGGGCCGTCGAGGAGCGCTACCGCGAGCAGCTCGACGCGATGTACAAGGACTCCATCCAGTCCCTGTGAGGGGCGGGATCAGCTCCGCGGGCCTTCCGGGCCGGAGTTCTCCCCCTCCGCGACGACCGGCGGCTCCTGCCCTTCCGGGGCGGGGGTCGCCGTTGTGTTGCTGGAAGCAGGCGGGTGGAGGGCAGGCGTGGCGGAGTCGAGTGTGTCGGGAGCGGACGTGTGGAGGTCGGCTTTCTCAGGAACTGGCTTCTCGGCGTGGACGGGTTCGGGGACGCCGGGCTGGTCACCACGGAGCAGGCTGAAGGCGTCCAGCAGCCCGTACTGGAGGATGTACACGAAGGGCCAGGCGACCAGGAAGGCGGTGGCCTGGAGTTGCAGGGCCGCGATGACCGTGTCACCGGCCCCGGCCGCCTGGACCGACTCGCGGGCCGGGCCGTCCAGGGCGACGCCGATCTGCCACACCAGCAACGCGGCCACGACCGAACCCAGCGCGCCCGCGACCAGGCCGACCAGGCGCAGATCCTGGAAGCTCCGCCGAGCCAGCGAGAACTGGAGCATGTAGGTGGCGTAACCGGTGACCAGTCCGGCCAGTGCGGTGATCAGCACGAAGTAGCCCTCACCGGCGAAGACGGTCTCCGAGGCCCCGGTGAAGACCCCGCCGTCCGGCAGGACCACCACCTCCGGGCGCGGCGCGAGCCACCACCACAGCGGGCCCAGCAGGGCACCCAGCAGGGCCACACCCCCGAAGAAGGCCGCGCCCACGGCCAGGCCGCGCACCAGCCCCGACGCACCCGTGCCGCTCTGTTCCGCCATCAGCCGCTCCTCCTTCTTCACCGTCCGGACCTGCCGAAAACCAGTGGATACCGGACATGGCCCGAAGGAGAATACCGCCATGAGCGAGAAGAGCACTTCCCTGACCGTGTCCGAGCGTGTCGATCCTCCCATGGCCGCCGACGAGCGGACGATGCTTCTGGCGTGGCTGGACTGGCACCGGGCCACGGTGCACCGCAAATGCGCCGGACTGGCCGCCGAACTGTCCTCGTCCGCGCCGCTGCCGTCGTCACCGATGTCCACCATCGGCGGGATCGTGTCCCATCTGCGCTGGGTGGAGGCGTTCTGGTTCGAGGTCGTGATGCTCAACCAACCCGACGTCGCTCCCTATTCGGTCGAGGACCCTGACGCGGAGTTCAGGATCGGGGCGCGGCGCCCCCTGGACGAGCTCCTCGCCGAGTACGCCGCCCAGTGCGAACGCTCCCGGGAGATCACCTCCCGCCTGGAGCTGGGCAACTCCTCCCGCCGGGTACTGACCGAGCGCGGTCGGGTGACGCTGCGCTGGGTGCTCATGCACATGGTCGAGGAGACCGCGCGGCACAACGGGCACCTGGACGTCCTCCGAGAGCTGGCGGACGGCACCACCGGCGAGTAGTTCGGTCGAAGGCGGGCTCACCGGGGTACGAGGGCCCGGGACGGGGTGTGTACCGTCCCGGGCCCCCGTGCTGTCCGGGCCAGGTCCTGACGCGCCGGTCCTCAGCCCTCTTCGCCGCGGGTCTTCGTCAGCTCTGCCCCCGTCGCCGTCAGTCCTCGTCGTCGGGGTCGTCGGGCGCGCTGTCCCCGGTGCCCTCGTCGGCGAGGATCAGGTAGAGCCCCCGCTTGGTCTCGGCCAGCAGGCGCTTGGCCCGCTCCAGCTGCTCCGGGGTCCCGGCCTGGGCGACCTGGGAGGCGGCGGCCGAGAGCTGGTACGCCAGGGTGCTGATCTCCTCGTAGCGGGACCTGGCGTCGGCGTAGGCGTCCGCGCCCGCCTCCCACGGCGGGGTGAGGTCGGCGCCGTTCTCCTCAAGGTAGGCGATGCCCTCGTCGGTGAGCCGATAGGGACGGCGGCGCCCCTCCCCCTCGATCTGGGCGACCAGTCCCTCGTCCTCCAGTTGTTGGAGCATGGGGTAGACGGAGCCGGGGCTGGGGCGCCAGGCCCCGCCGCTGCGTTCGCGGCCCTCGCGGATGATCTCGTAGCCGCTGCGCGGTTCCTCGGCCAGCAGCATGAGGATTCCGGTGCGCACGTCACCGCGCCGAGCTCGGGTGCCGCGGCGGCCTCCGCCTCGTCCGTGCCCGTGCCCGCCCCCGAAGAGGCCGCCCGGGCCGAAGGGGCCGCCGGGGCCCATCGGCCCGT
The DNA here is from genome assembly GCF_014201115.1 of Nocardiopsis metallicus. Classification (GTDB taxonomy): domain Bacteria; phylum Actinomycetota; class Actinomycetes; order Streptosporangiales; family Streptosporangiaceae; genus Nocardiopsis; species Nocardiopsis metallicus. The sequence continues at coordinate 506,343 of NZ_JACHDO010000001.1, read as the reverse complement.
CGGGGCCGAACAGCCCGCCCGGGCCGAAGGGTCCGTCGCCGCCCTGCCACGGAGGCGGCGGGGGCGGTGATCCGGGAGGCCCCGGCGGGGGCGGCGGGGGGCCGAAGCCGTCACGCCTCGGACCGCGGTGTTCGCCGGGGTCGCTGGATTCGTCGTGCCCGTGTCGCGGACCGTGGTGCGCGTGCGGGGTTTCGGTGGGCCGCCAGGCCCAGGGCAGCTGGGGGCGCCCGGTGCGCCGTCCGCCCCAGGACCAGGGGCCGGGAAGTGCCATCGCGGTCATGTCGTTCTCCTTGGTATCGATCGTTGTCGAGTAACCTCGACCGTTCACGACTGTCATTACGTGAACCGATAGCTCAAAGATATATCGTTAAATCGACCTCGGCAAGGGCGAAGACGGAAAATCCCCGCGTGCGGTGCCGCACACGGGGATTCTCGCTGGCCAGGAGGCCAGAGCGGGGGTCAGAACCCGGGCTTAGTAGTCGACCGAGTACGCCCCCAGCAGGCTCTTCATCTCACCGTTGAACTCCGGCGAGATCCGCACCGAGTAGTCCACCGCGTAGATCCGGGAGCGCACCGGGTTGTCCACCCGGATCCGCACCGGGGTGTCACCCCTGTGCGAGCTCAGCACCTGGCGCAGGTCGTCGACGAGCTCGGGGTTCAGGCGCTCCTCCGCCACCGAGAGCAACACCGGCGGTTCGCCTTCGGTGATGTGCGAGATGTCCAGGATCGACATCTCCGACGTGAACATCGAGTACGTGCCGTCCCGGTCGTTGAGCCGGCCCTTGACCGTGACCGCGGTGTCCTCCAGCAGGGCGTCCACGTACAGCGGATAGGTCTTGGGGAAGAACAGCACCTCCATGGATGCGTCCAGGTCCTCCACCGTGGCGATGGCCCACTGGTTGCCCGCCTTGTTGGTGCGCTTGTCGACCTTGGAGATCAGCCCGGCGATGCGCACCTCTCCGCGCTCGCGGGCCAGGTCACCGGCGACGATCTGCGCGATCGAGGTGTCCCTGGAACGGGCCAGCACCCGCTCGGCTCCGGCCAGCGGGTGACTGGACACGTACAGGCCCAGCATCTCCCTTTCGAAGGCCAGCTTGGTCTTGCGGTCCCATTCCTCGTCACCCCACTGGATGTTCAGCCCGATGGGGGTGGAGTCGCTGTCGTCGTCCCCGCCGCCGAACAGGTCGAACTGGCCGTGGGCCTCCTGCTTCTTCGAGCTGATCATGCCCTCGACCGCGGTCTCGTGGTGGCGGTAGAGCTCCCGCCGGGGCTGGCCCAGTGAGTCGAAACCGCCCGCCTTGATCAGCGACTCGATCACCCGCTTGTTACAGGCGGCCAGCTCGATCTTGGAGAGGAAGTCGGTGAAGGACGTGTAGTTGCCCTTCTCCGTGCGGGTCTTGACGATCGAGTTCACCACGTTGGCGCCGACGTTGCGCACCGCGCCCATGCCGAAGCGGATGTCCTTGCCGACCGGGGTGAAGCGCAGACCGGACTCGTTGACGTCGGGCGGCAACACCTTGATGCCCTGGGTCCGGCACTCAGCGAGGTAGACCGCCATCTTGTCCTTGTCGTCACTGACCGAGGTCAGCAGCGCGGCCATGTAGGCGGCCGGGTAGTTGGCCTTGAGGTAGGCGGTCCAGTAGGAGACCAGCGCGTAGCCAGCGGCGTGCGACTTGTTGAACGCGTAGCCCGCGAACGGGAGCATGACGTCCCACAGGGCCTGGACGGCCTCCTGGGAGAAACCGCGCTCCTTCGCGCCGGGGAAGAACTTGGCCTCCTCCTCTTCCAGGGCCTCCTTCTTCTTCTTGCCCATCGCGCGCCGCATCAGGTCGGCGCCGCCCAGCGTGTAACCGGCCAGCTGCTGGGCGATGGCCATGATCTGCTCCTGGTAGACGAGCAGGTGGAAGGTCTCCCCGAGGATCGGCTCAAGGGCGTCCTTGAGTTCCGGGTGGATCGGGGTCACTTCCTGGCGGCCGTTCGAGCGGTCGGCGTAGTCGTTGTGCGCGTTGGCCGCCATCGGACCGGGGCGGTAGAGCGACAGGACGGCCGCGATGTCACCGAACTTCTTCGGCTCCATCCGCTTGAGCAGGTTGCGCATCGCGCCGCCGTCCAGCTGGAACACGCCCAGGGTGTCGCCCCGGGAGAGCAACTGGTAGGTCTTCTTGTCATCCAGGGGCAGCTTCGCGAGATCGATGTCGATCCCCTCGGCCTCCTTGATGCTCTTGACCGCGTCATCCATGATCGTCAGGTTGCGCAGGCCCAGGAAGTCCATCTTGAGCAGACCCATCTCCTCGCACTGAGGATAGGGAAAGCCGGTGATGATGGCGCCGTCGGAGTCACGCTTGTGCAGTGGGATGACGTCGAGCAGGGGTTCCTTGGACAGGATGACGCCCGCGGCGTGCACACCGGTGCCGCGGGTCAGGCCCTCGATACCGCGCGCGGTCTCCATGACCTTGTTGACCTGGGGGTCGTTGTCGACCAGGTTACGCAGCTCGGTGGTCTCGCCGTAGCGCTCGTTCTCGGTGTTGAACACCGCGTCGAGCGGGATCTCCTTACCGCCGACCGCCGCCGGGAAGGCCTTCGTGATCTGGTCGCCGACCGAGTACGGCATGCCCAGAATCCGCGCCGCGTCCTTCACCGCGGCCTTGGCCTTGATGGTGCCGAAGGTGAGGATCTGCGCCACCCGCTCCTCGCCGTACAGGCGGGTGACGTACTCGATCATCTCGCCGCGCCTACGCTCGTCGAAGTCGAGGTCGACATCGGGCATGGACACACGTTCGGGGTTGAGGAACCGCTCGAACAGCAGACCGTGCTCCAGCGGGTCCAGGTCGGTGATGCCCAGGACGTAGGCGATCATCGACCCCGCCGCCGAGCCACGGCCCGGGCCCAGCGCGATACCCGCCTTGCGCGCGTACTGGCAGATGTCGGCGGTCACGAGGAAGTAGGCGGGAAAGCCCATCTCGTTGATGATGCCGAGCTCGAACTCCACCCGCCGGCGGACCTCGTCACTCGTCCCGTCCGGGTAGCGCGTCGGCAGCAGCCGCTCGACCTCCTTGGCCAGCCAGGAGGCCTGCGTCTCCCCCTCCGGAATGGGGAACTCCGGCATCAGGTCCCGGTGCGCGAAGACCTCGTTGTAGGCATCGGGCGCGATCCGCTCCGCGATCAGCAGGGTGTTCTTGCAGCCCTGCTCCCACTCCTCGAAGTTGAGCAGCCCGCGCATCTCGTCCGCGGTCTTGAGGTAGTAGCCCGAACCGTTGAACCGGAAACGGGTGGGGTCGTCCAGGTTCTTACCGACACCCACGGCCAACAGAGCATCGTGCGCCGCGGCCTGCGACTCGTACACGTAGTGCGAGTCGTTGGTGACCAGCGGCGGAATGCTCAGCTCCCGGCCGACCTTGAGCAGCCCGTCACGGACCTCCTTCTCGATCGGCACACCGTGATCCATCAGCTCCAGGAAGACGTTCTCCTTGCCGAAGATGTCCTGGAGCCCCGCGGCGTACTCGATCGCCTCCTTCTCCTGTCCCAGGCGCAGACGCGTCTGCACGCCGCCGGAGGGGCAACCGGTGGAGACGATGACACCCTCGTTGTACTGCTGCATGAGCTCCAGGTCCATCCGGGGCTTCATGTAGTAGCCCTCGGAAGAAGCCAGGGAAGACATCCGGAAGAGGTTCCGCAGTCCGTGCGCGTTCTCGGCGAGCATCGTCATGTGCAGGTAGCGGCCGCCACCGGAGATGTCCTTGCCGCCCTCGGCCGAGGCGTCGTCCGACGTGTTCGAACGCCCCCAGAAGACCCGCTTCTTGTGGAAGCGCGACTCCGGCGCGACGTACGCCTCGATCCCGATGATGGGCTTCACACCCGAGCCCCTGGACTGCTGGAAGAACTCGTAGGCCCCGAACATGTTGCCGTGGTCGGTCATGGCCACGGCCGGCATCTCCAGCCGTGCCGCCTCCTTGAACAAGGGCTTCAACTTCGCCGCCCCGTCGAGCATCGAGTACTCGGTGTGGACGTGCAGATGAGCGAAGGAGTCGGCCATGACGCAGGTGCCCCCAGGCGGGTAGACGGATGTGTGGTGACTCCTGAGCCTACGACTTCCCCACGACTTTCGCAGACGCCTGTGGGCAACCAACCCCGTCCGAACGGCACGACGATCCCCGATCGTTCCGAAGATCACCCCGGGGACAGAGGGAGCACACGCGAAGGAGGGAGCGCCCCAGGTCTGCGCGCACCCGGCAGCGTGTCGCGGCGGTGGGGCGGAAGCCGCCCGAGCCCCTGTGGCGGAGTCACCCAGGGCAGTGCGAGCGGGCCCAGTGGGGGCACGGCTGCCTGCCCTGCCCGAGAGCGGGCAGGGCAGGCCGTGCGAGTGGGGCCGGTTTTCAGCGTGGAAGCATGGCACCCGGAACCCGCGCCTGAGACTGTCCGCTGCTTCCGAAACCCCTGTATCCCCGATGATCTTGCTACCAGGGGCGAGTTCGGCGCCGAACTCGCCCCTGGTAGCAAGATCATCTTCGAACAGAGGACCGAAACAGGCGCCCGCCCCCAGACACCACCACTGCCCTCGCGAACGCTGACCTCGCCACCGCTTTTCGTTGCCCGCCTTGACCGGCCGCGACACGCGACCCGGTACGCGCAGGCGTGGGGAAGGCACCGGCCGAAGGCCGAGGTAGCTGGCGGTTGCCGTTGGGCCCCCTGGGGCCCGCCTGCCGCCCCGACCGCGCCTCCCCTGTTTCCCGATAGTCGCCCACCGCCGTCGTAGCGAAGCGGGTCAAGGTGGAGCGCTGCTCCAGCGCGAAGCGCTCCGACGGCGACGGCCCTGACGCGCGCAGCGCAGAGGGCCACCATCGAGCGGCGGGAAACGGGGGAATCCCAGGAAACACACGACGCCGGGAACTCGACTGCCGCACCGACAGGCGCGGAGAGCCCAAGCTAGCCTGAGCCGGATTCGGGATACGGACTAGGGAGGTTCTCGCGCCTTGGGTCAGGGTCGGAAGGTTCCGCCGGAGGCGCGGAGGCCGTGGGCGAGGGTGCGGAGCCAGGGGTCGCGGAAGGCGGGTTCGGCGGTCAGGGTCCGGTGGACGAGGGAGCGGACTCGGCGGGTGCGGCCGTGGGCGTGGATGCTCAGGGCCTCGGCGAGCCCCCGGCGGGCCTTCTCGTCGTGGCGCGGGCGGGTGACGGAGGGGTCGGACCAGCGGGAGCGCCGGAAGGAGTGCTCGGTCTTGGGCTGGGAGTTGCCCAGGTGCCCCCAGAGGAATCGGTCGATGGAGACGTTGCGCACGGCGCTGGGCTGCAGGTCGCTCGTCCACTCCGCGTGTTGCTGCCAGCGCCAGGTGTTCGGGCTGGTCTTCTCCCGTACGGTGATGCCGAGGTAGCGGAGCCTGCGGCGGATGAGGTTCCAGGACACCCGTTCGTCGTCGATCCAGTCGCGCAGCTCACGGTGCAGGTTGCCGAAGGTGGAACCGTGCAGGACCAGGTCCGCGAAGACCACGGGGCGTTCGCGGGCGGCCAGGCTCCGGGGGCTGATCCCGGAGGCGGTGAGGTTGGTGCGCAGCTGGGCGCGTTCGTCGGGGGTCACCTCCTCGCCGTCGAAGCCGTAGAGGGACAGCGGCAGGCGGTGCAGCCGCTCCCGGTGGCCTGTGTCGGCGAGCACCCCGCTGAGCAGGTCGTACACGCTGTCGGGGGAACGCCCCACGAAGTACAGGTCGCCGTCGGCGCTGCGGGCCAGGACCTTGGCCGCGCACTCGGCGAGGGCATCGACGTAACCGGGTTCGTAGTCGATTCCATCGGTGAGGGAGCCGGTCCGATCACCGCCGGAGATGTCCCAGCGGAAGGGGAGGTTGGGTTCCTTGTGTGCCATGACAAGCCAGTCAAACAAGGCGGGAGGGGACCGCCAAGGGATTTTCGGTGTTGTTCGGACAGCGGAGGTACACCGTTCGGCCACGCTCGCCTGTTACGCTCCGGCGCGCGAACCACCGCTGAGAGGACCACCTTCCGTGACCAACAGGCCCCGCCGCATCGCCTCCACCGCCACCCTCGTGCTGGCCGCCTCCGCACTGACCGCGCTGCCCTCCTCCGCCGCGGAGTCGCCGTCGGTCCCCGCTCCACCGGGCGCGCACGAGGTGCGCTTCTCGACCTTCAACACCGCCCTGGAACGCCCGGAGCAGGGCGCCCTGGCCGAGGAACTGGCCACCCCCGACAGCGAGCAGGCCCGCAACGTCGCCGAGATCATCCAGCACGTGCGCCCCGACGTCCTGCTGGTCAACGAGTTCGACTACGACGAGACGGGCGCGAGCCCCCGGCTCTTCCAGGACAACTACCTCTCCATCGCGCAGAACGGCGCCGAGCCCATCGAGTACCCGTACGTGTACTCCGCGCCGGTCAACACCGGTGTGGCCTCGGGTGTGGACCTGAACGGCGACGGCGAGGCGGTGACCGAGCCGGGCACCCCCGAGTACGCCGAGGACGCCTTCGGCTACGGGATCTTCCCCGGCCAGTACGGGATGGTCGTCTACTCGCGGTACCCGATCGTCACCGACCAGGTGCGCACCTTCCAGAACTTCCTGTGGGCCGACATGCCCGGCGCGCTGCTGCCCACCGACCCCGGGACCGGCGAGCCGTACTACTCCGAGGAGGCTCTGGAGGTGCTGCGGCTGTCCTCCAAGAGCCACTGGGACATCCCGATCGACACCGGACGCGGCCGGCCAGTACACCTGCTGGCCAGCCACCCGACTCCCCCGGCCTTCGACGGCCCGGAGAAGCGCAACGTGGCGCGCAACCACGACGAGATCCGCTTCTGGGCCGACTACGTCACCCCTCGGGCCGGTTCCTACATCTACGACGACCAGGGGGAGGCCGGCGGCCTCGCCCCCGGCTCTCCGTTCGTGATCGCGGGTGACCTCAACGCCGACCCCAACGACGGGGACGGGCACCCGGAGGCGATGACCCAACTACTCGAACACCGCGACATCGTGGACGTGCGCCCCTCCAGCCAGGGCGGACTCGGTGCGGCCCAGCGCCAGGGCGGCGCCAACGACGAACACGAGGGCGACCCGAGGCTGGACAGCGCCGACTTCGCCGACGAACCCGGCCCGGGCAACCTCCGCGTGGACTACGTCCTACCGTCCCGATCGCTGCCCGCCCGCGGCTCGGGGGTGTTCTGGCCGACCGTGGACGACCCGCTGTTCCGGCTGACCGGGGACTACCCCTTCCCCAGCTCGGACCACCGCCTGGTGTGGGTGGACGTGGTGCGTCCGTAGCCCGGTCAGCTTGCGCTGGCCGCTTCCTCCTGGGCGGCGGCCAGCCCCGCACTGATCACGCTGTCCATGATCTCGGCGAGGCGGTCGGCGCCCAGGCGGGGCGCGTGTTCGGCCATGCGCTCGACCAGTTCACGCTCGCGTCCCAGGTCGCGCCCGGCGAAGTAGCCGACCGGCTTGAGCCGCTGGACCTGGGCGGCGATCAGAGCGCGGCGCTCGAGGAGCTCGGCGAGTTCGGCGTCCATCTGGTCGATCCGGCCGCGCAGCAGGAGGATCTGCTCCTCGGCCTGGGCCTCGACGGAGGGCACGGTTTCGCTGGACGGCGCGGTTTCGGTGTGGCGGTCGTGCACGGTGTTCCCTCTCGGGTCTGGATGCGTACGCGGATGCGGCGCGGCCGTACGTCCCCTCCAGGAACCGTGTGCTGGGGCGTCGGCCGCCCGAAAAGACGAAAGAGCACCGGGCTGCTGCCCAAGTGCTCTGTTGCCGACGTTCCCGTTTCCGCCTACGTGAAAGCGGCCGACGGGTGCGTCGGCTGGCTAAACACGAAATAGCGGTGGGTCACGGTGGTGATGGTACTACACCGCGAGGGTTCGCGCCCCGCCTGGACGGCGCGCGAACCCTCGCAGAGTCTTCGCCCAGCTCGGCGGGCTGGTTACTCGGCGGCCTCGACCTGGATCATAAGCCCGGTGGCCTCGGCGGTGACCTGGCCGTGGGCTCGGATCCGACCGGCGACGAAGACCTTGCGGCCCTCGACCCGCTCCACCCAGGAGGTGATCTCCAGCGGGGTGAACAGCGGGGTGGGCCGGCGGTAGTTGATCTCCAGCTTGGCGGTCAGCCCGGGGCTGGTCTCCACGGCCGAGACGCTGCCGACGGCCTGGTCGAGCATGGCCGCGATCCAGCCGCCGTGCACCAGGCCGGGAGGGCCCTGGTAGATGGTGTTGAGGGTGATCTCGGCGCGCAGGCCCTCGTCGGTGCGGTCGAGGAAGAGCCGCGGGGCGGCCGGGTTGGTCTCGCCCTCGACGATGTTGGTGATGGTGCCGACCATGGTGGTGCCGTCGCCGAGCTCACGGCGGACCATGGTGCCGATCTGGCGGCGGGCGACGTTGAGCCGGCCGGTCAGCTCCTCGACGGTGGCAGCGGTCTCGGCCAGCGTGTCGGTGTCGACCTCGGTGTTGGCGACGGCGTCGACGAGGTCGTGCACGCGGGAGACCAACGTGCGCAGTTCGGCGGGGATCGCGTGAGCGTCGACGAGGGGGAGCCCGAAGGCTCGGGGGTCGTCGGGGCTCTCGGTGACCGGCTGCGTGTTGACCGTCATCTGTTCCTCGTCGGATCGGTGTTCGTTCTCGGCTGGCCGGTGCGCGTGAGGAGCGCACCGGGGGACACCAACGTCAAAACCGAATCGTACTCGGTAGTATTCCGACGGGTCAGGGCACGGGGGTGCGCTCCCCGTCACACTGGACGGGGAGCGGGGGCTTCCAGGTGCCCGAAGCCAGACTTCCGGGGAGCCCGGTCAGCCGAGTTTGTGCTCCATGTGCAGGTGAGGGATGCCCGCGTCCATGAACTCCTCGCCGTGGGCGGTGTAGCCCAGGCGCTCGTAGAAGCCCAGCGCGTGCGTCTGCGCGTGCAGTTCCACCCGGTCGAGCCCCGACTCGCGCGCCAGGTCCTCGGCGGCGCGGACCAGCGCGGCCCCGGTCCCCTTCCCCCGGCCCGCGGGCAGGACGGCCATCCGGCCCAGGAGCCCGGAACCGTCGCCCTGGTCCACCAGCCGGACCGTGCCCACCGGCACCCCGTCCACGAGGGCGAGGAGGAAGGAAGCGGCGGTGTCCCGCTCGTCCCACTCCTCCTCGATGGGGACCTGCTGCTCCGCGACGAACACGGCACCCCGGATGACGAAGACGGCCGCGCGGTCCCGCTCGTCCAGGACCCGGCGAATCTGTGGCTTGCTCATCCGCGCAGACTACTCCGCGCGGGCCCGCCCTCCCGCACCTGGCCCCTCCCGCCATAACCTGGAGGTATGGAACCCGGAGGTCTGGAACTGCCCAGTGAGGTCCACCCCACCGTCGAGGACCCCCGGGTGGAGCGCGCGCGGTACTGGCGCTTCTCCGGGCTGCCCGACACCGAACTCCTCACCGCGCGGTTCGTCACCACGACCTTCACCCGGCACACACACCCCACGTACACCATCGGCATGATCACCGCGGGTGTGGAGGAGTACTCCCACCCGGGCGGACGCTCGCGGGTCGGGCCGGGCGGGCTGGCCGTGGTCGGTCCCGGCGAAGTGCACACCGGGCACGCTGGTATCCCCGAGGGGTGGGGCTACCGGGTCTTCTACCCCGCGCCCGAGGTGGTCGAGGGCATCGGCCGGGAGCTGGGCATGCGCGGCACCCCCGCGTTCACCGACTCCGGGATCGACGCCCCCGAGGTCTCCCGTGTCCTGGTGCGGGCGCACATGGCGGCTGAGCGCGGGGAACGCCTGGCGGCGTCCTCACTGGCCAGGCAGGGCATCGCCATGCTGCTGCGGTCCCACGGCCGCGAGCGCGGAACAGAGGGCGGCGGACACGCGGCACTGCCGGAGGTGCTCCGGGCACGGGAGCTGTTGGCCGAACGCCTGGTGGATCCGCCGACCCTGGAGGAACTGGCGGCACGCACGGGGATCGGCCCCTTCGCCCTGACACGGGCCTTCCGTGCCGCCTACGGGCTGCCCCCGCACGCCTACCTGAACCAGATGCGGGTGGACCGCGCCCGGGCGCTGCTGCTCCAGGGGCGGCGCGCGAGCGAGGTCGCCGTGGAGGTGGGGTTCGCCGACCAGCCCCACCTGACCCGCCACTTCCGCCGCCACCTGGGCGTCCCCCCGGTCGCCTACCAACGCGCCCTACGCGCCTCCTGACCCGTTACCCCGGCCCTCCCAAAGCCCGGCACGCTCGAAACCCGGTGGCACCGGACCCGGTCATCACGATACGAAGACCCCATGAGCGACCCGTACCCCCTGCGCCCGCTGCACGAGCACGAGATCACCGACTGGGCCCGGATGACCTGCGACACCTACGGCACGGACTGGTGGGAAGGGGGTCTGCGCGGGGTCCGGGGCAGCATCGAACCCGAACGCACCGTCGCCGCCTTCGACGGCGACCGGATCATCGGCGGCGGCGCGATCTACTCCCGCGATCTCACCGTCCCGGGCGCGGTGCGGCCGGCCGCGGGAGTCACCCTGATCGCGGTCTCCCCCACCCATCGCCGCCGGGGCGTACTCACCTCCATCATCCGCCGCCAGTTCGAGGACGTCCGGGAGCACGGCGAGTCGGTCGCGGCGCTCAACGCCTCCGAAGGCGGGATCTACGGCCGGTTCGGCTACGGGATGGCCTCGCGTCTGGCCCGGGTGAGCGGGGACAAACGCATGATGCGCCTGCATCCGGGCGTGGACACGGGACAGGGGCGGGTCCAGCTGCTCGACAGCGCACAGGCCCGCCCGCTGCTGGAGAAAGTCCACGACACGGTCCGCACCGGTTCGGTGGGCTGGCTCGACCGGCCCGAACGCTTCTGGGACGCCCTGCTGCGCGACGACCCGCCCGTACGCGGCGGCATGACGGCGATGCGCTTCGCCGTACACACCGAGCTGGGCGGCGAAGCGACGGGCTACGCGATCTACCGCTTCCGCGGCGCGGACGACAGCCGGGGCACCCCCGCCACCGTGCACGTGGTGGAACTGGCCGCGGCCCATCCCCGGGCCCACGCTTGCCTGTGGAACCTACTCATCAGCATCGACGCCCACCCCGGCCTCTACTACGAGGGCCCGGTCGACGACCCTCTGCCGCGCATGCTGACCGACGCCGGGGCCCTGAGCACCGGGGTGTTCGACAACCTGTGGGTGCGCCTGGTGGACGTGGAGCGAGCGCTGGCCGAACGCCGCTACTCCCTACCGCTGGACGTGGTCCTGGATGTGGACGACACCTTCTGCCCGTGGAACACCGGCCGCTACCGGCTGCGCGCCAACGGCGAGGACGTCAGGTGCGAACGCACCAGCGCCACAGCCGACCTGCGACTTTCCGCGGCCGAGCTCGGCGCCGCCTACCTGGGCGGCACGACCCTGGCGTCCCTGGCGTCGGCCGGACGGGTCACGGAGCTGACCCCGGGCTTCCTGTCCCGTTGCTCGGCGGCCTTCCGAGGCGAACGCGAACCCTTCCATCCCTCCGGTCGGGCCTTCCCCGCCTACTGACCCCGCCCTCCTCGGTATTCCCGGATCCACCCCCGCTCCAAGCGCAAGAACGTTCAAGACTCTTCGCCCGAACCCTCCTAACGTGGGCGAACGTGAAGACCTTCTCTCTACTCCGCTCGCCTGCGGTGCGGGACAGCCTGGGGATCGGTATCGCCGTGGGCGCCGCCGGGCTGGCCTTCGGCACCGCGGCCGTGGCCGCCGGGCTCTCCCCCGCCCAGGCTTTGTTCCTCAGTCTGTTCATGTTCACCGGCGCCTCCCAGTTCGCCCTGGTCGGGGTGATCGCAGGAGGCGGAAGCCTGGTCGCCGGGGCGTTGGGCGCCCTGCTTCTGGGCGCCCGCAACACCCTGTACGGACTGCGGTTGGCCGATGTGCTGGGATACCGGGGTGCCCGCCGGGCGCTGGCCGCGCACGGGGTGATCGACGAGACCGCCGCGGTGACGCTGGTCCAGCCGGACCGGGAGTCCGCGCGGACGGCGTTCATGACGACCTATGTGGTCCTGGGCGGTTTCTGGGTGGCCACGACCCTGGTGGGGGCGCTGGCCACGGACCGGGTGAGCGACATCGACGCGTTCGGGCTGGACGCGGTGGGCCCGGCCATCTTCCTGGGGCTGCTGTGGCCCCGACTGCGCGAGGGCGGTCCGCGCACCTGGCTGATCGCCGGACTGGGAGCGGGTCTGGCGCTGGCCGCGACCCCGTTCCTGGCGCCGGGAGTACCGGTGCTGCTGGCCGCATCCGCAGCGCTGATCTCGTTCATCGGTACCGCTGACCGGCCCGCGGAGCCAGCCGCCGGAGCCGACCGCACCGCCGACGACAACGAAGCCGAGGAGGTCCGGTCATGACGCTGTGGATCGCACTGATCGCCACCGCCGCCGGATGCTACCTGCTCAAGTACGCGGGTCTGGCGGCCCCGCGCCGCCTGCTGGACAACCCGTGGCTGCAACGGTTCGCCCTGGCCGTCCCCATCGCCCTGCTGGCCGCGCTGATCGCCGTGCAGGCGCTGGGCGACGGGCAGTCCCTGAACTGGGACACCGCCCGGATGGCCGGGGTGGGCGCGGCCCTACTCGCCCTGGTACTTCGCGCCCCGTTCCTGGTGGTGGTCGTCGCCGCTGCCGGGACCACCGCCGCCCTGCGGGCCTTCGGTATCGCCTAGTACACAAGCGAAAGGCGCCCAGGTCACGCTTCCTGGGCGCCTGCGAGACACTGGGGAGGGCCCCTAGTCGGCGCTTTCGCGGAGCTCGTCCCGGACCTGCGCGAACGCCGCCACCGCCGTGCGGATGTCCTCCTCGCTGTGCGCCGCCGAGAGCTGGACCCGGATGCGGGCCCTGCCCATGGGAACCACGGGGTAGGAGAACGCCGTCACGTACACGCCCTTGTCCAGGAGCGCGGACGCCATCCGTGCGGCCTCGGCGGCGTCACCGATCATCACCGGCACGATCGGGTGCTGCCCATCCAGCACGTCGAAGCCCGCGGCGGTGATCTCCGCCCGGAACAGTTCAGCGTTCCGGTTCAGCTTCGTCCGGAGGTCGTCGGCCTCGGAGAGCATGTCGAGCACGCGCAGGGAGGCTCCGACGATCATCGGGGCGAGCGAGTTCGAGAAGAGGTAGGGCCGCGACCGCTGCCGGAGGATCTCCACGATCTCGGCGTGCGCGGACACGTATCCGCCGCTGGCGCCGCCCAGCGCCTTGCCGAGCGTTCCGGTGATGATGTCCACCCGGTCCTGGACCCCGAACAGCTCGGGGGTTCCCCGCCCGTTCGGCCCGACGAAGCCGACGGCGTGGGAGTCGTCCACCATGACGAGCGCGTCGTGCCGCTCGGCCAGGTCGCAGATCTCGTCGAGCGGAGCGAGGTAGCCGTCCATCGAGAACACGCCGTCGGTGACGATCAGACGGTGACGGGCGTCCGCGGCGGCGACGAGCTGCTTCTCCAGGTCCGCCATGTCGCGGTTCTTGTACCGGAACCTGGCCGCCTTGCTGAGCCGGATCCCGTCGATGATGCTCGCGTGGTTCAGCTCGTCCGAGATCACCGCGTCCTCGGGGCCCAGGAGCGTCTCGAAGACCCCGCCGTTGGCGTCGAAACACGAGCTGTAGAGGATGGTGTCGTCGACCTGGAGGAACTCCGACAGTCGACGCTCCAGCTGAGCGTGCAGGTCCTGCGTTCCGCAGATGAACCGCACCGATGCCATCCCGAAGCCCGCCTCGTCGAGCGTGCGCTTGGCGGCCTCAATCAGGTCGGGGTGGTCGGCCAGGCCCAGGTAGTTGTTCGCGCAGAAGTTGAGGACGCTGTCGTCACCGACACTGATCCGTGCCGACTGCGGGCCGCTGATCAGCCGCTGGTCCTTGAACAGCCCCGCCTCACGGATGCCCTCGAGCTCCCGCGTGAGATGGTCGCGCATCGCTGCGTACACGTCACTCTCCTACTTTTCGCTAATCGTCGTTGAAACGGTCTCGGCCTACCGGATCGCCTAGGGGGTCGCCTGCGGGATCGACGGGGTGGTCCAGTCGAGCACGACCTTCCCGCACCGGCCGGAGGCGGCGACCGCGAAGGCCTCCTCGTGCTGTTCGTAGCCGAACCGGTGGGTGATGATCGGACTGATGTCGAGGCCGTTCTCGAGCAGCACCGACATGGCGTACCAGGTGTCGAACATCTCCCGCCCGTAGATGCCCTTGAGCGTGAGCATGCGGGTCACCACGGTCGCGAGGTCGACCGAGACGTCATCGGCGGGCAGACCGAGGATCGCGATGCGGCCGCCGGGGCTCATCGTCGAGATCGCCGATGCGAGGGCCTTGGCCTGCCCCGACATCTCGAACGCGACGTCGAAGCCCTCCTTCATGTGGTTGGCCGTCATGACGTCGGCCAGGTCCTCCTGCGACACGTCCACGGCGATCGTCGCGCCCATCTTCCGGGCCAGCTCGAGCCGGTACGGGCTCAGGTCGGTCACGACGACGCTGCGCGCCCCCGCGTGCCGCGCGGTCGCCGCGGCCATGACCCCGATGGGGCCGGCCCCGGTGACCAGAACGTCCTCGTTCATGACGGGGAAGGACAGCGCCGTGTGCACGGCGTTGCCGAAGGGGTCGAAGATGGCGGCGACGTCGAGGTCGATCGGGATGCGGTGCACCCAGACGTTCGACTCGGGGAGCACGACGTAGTCGGCGAACGCGCCGTTCGTGTTCACCCCCAGGCCGATCGTCCGGATGCACAGGTGACGGCGGCCAGCCATGCAGTTTCGGCACTTGCCGCAGACCAGGTGGCCCTCGCCGCTCACCAGGTCGCCGGCCTTCACGTCGCTGACGCCCCCGCCGACGTCGACGACCTCACCGACGAACTCGTGCCCGAGGACGAGCGGCGGCTCGATCACGGACTGCGCCCAGTGGTCCCAGGCGCTGATGTGCAGGTCGGTTCCGCAGATGCCGGTGCGCAGGACCTTGATGAGCACCTCGTGGCGGCCCATCACGGGATCCTTGACCTCGCCCAAGGTCAGCCCGGGCTCGCCTCGAAGTTTGGAAAGAGCCTTCATGCCCCCGATCATCACCCACCGGATATCATTAAGTCCATCACGAAGTCCTGTAGAGAAGCATCCAGATTTACTTAAAAGGGGATCGTGTGATCGACCCGCGCCGCCTGCGCGTACTCCAATCCGTCGCGCTCCACGGCACGGTCACCGCCGCGGCCCGGTCGCTCTACCTGTCCCCGTCCGCGGTGTCCCAGCAGCTGTCGGCGCTGGAGCGGGAGGTGGGTCTGGACCTCTTCGAACGCCACGGACGCAACATCCGGCTCACCACCTCGGGGACCGTGCTCGCCGGGTACGCGGTGCAGGTGTCCGCGATCCTGGAGCAGGCGGAGGCCGACCTGGCCGCCTCCGCGATCGGCGAGGTCGGCACCGTGGGTATCGCCGCCTTCCCGTCGGCGATCACCGAGGTCGTGGCACCCGCGCTCCGCACACTGCGGACCTCGGCGCCGCACCTGCGGGCGCACGTCACCGACGCGGAGGGAGCCGCCGCTCAGCGGCTCCTGGCCGAAGGCCAGGTGGACGTCTCGGTGTCCGTGGACTATCCGCAGGCCACGGACTCGACCCCGCAGGTGTTCAGCCACGCCCGCCTGTACTCGGAGCCGCTGGACGTGCTCGTGCCCTCGGACAGTGATCTGGCCGCAAGCGCCCAACTGTCACTGTCCCGGCTGGCCGGGGAGGCGTGGGTCACCCCGCTGCCGGGGAACCCGATCCACGACCTCACGCTCCTCGCGTGCCAGCAGGCGGGCTTCCAGCCCCGCGTGGAGTCGGTCTCGAACGACTTCCGCGCGGTCAGCGCGCTGGTCGGCGCGGGCGTCGGTGTCGCCCTGGCTCCGCGGTCGGCGATCACCGCCATCGACCTCCCGCGCGTCAGTGTCCTTCCGCTGCGGGGGCGCCCGCCGAGGAGGCACGTGTTCGTCTCCGTCCGGCACGGCACCGAGGGGCATCCTTTGGTGAACGCGGTGCTCAGCGCCCTGCACGAGCACGCCAGTGCCCTCGAGCCGCGGCGCAGGCGTCCGACGGCGGCGCAGCACCGCCACCCCGGGGACGAGGGCTCCGACTGACCCGTGCCGGTCGCTCCGGGCGGGGTTGTCCACAGGCGGCCGCGTCCGGCCTTGACCGGCCATGGGACGCCTGCAAGAGTCGGCCGCATGTGTTCCGGGGCACACCCTGGCTCCGGTGCGCACCGAGTGGACCTTGCGACGATGGAAGGACCCGCCTCCATGGCCCCTGCCGCACAACGGCCCCAACCCCCCACCGACACCGCCGCGCACGCGACGGTGTCGGTCCTGGCCGCCGCCGGGATCAGACGGTGCTACACCGTCCCCGGCGAGAGCTTCCTCGAACTGGCGGACGCCATCGACCAGCACCCGGAGATGGCCCTGGTCTCCACCCGGCACGAGGGCGGCGCCGCCTTCATGGCCGAGGCCGAGGCCAAACTCACCGGTGTCCCCGCCGTGGCCGCCGCCACCCGCGGCCCCGGCGCGGCCAACCTGGCGGTGGGTGTGCACACCGCCATGCAGGACTCCACCCCGATGGTCGTGTTCCTCGGCCAGGCGGAGACCGAACGCCTGGGGCGCGAGGCCTTCCAGGAGGTGGACCTGACCGCCTTCTACGCACCCATCACCAAGTGGTCCACCACCGTGCACCGGGCCGACCGGCTGGCGGAGGTCACCGCCAGGGCGATCCGGATCGCCACCACCGGCCGCCCCGGCCCGGTGGCCATCGCGGTGCCGGGCGACCTGTTCGGTGAACGGGTCGGACCGCAGCCCGAACCACACCCCTTCGTTGCGCCCCGGCCCCCGTTGGGCGAGGGCGACCGGGACCGGCTGGCCGCCTGGCTGGCCCGTGCGGTGCGCCCGGTGATCATCGCCGGCGGCGGGGCCAGGTCCGCGCGCGCGGACCTGGTCCGCGTGGCCGAGCAGTACAGCGCCGGGGTGTACGCCGCCTGGCGCCGCCAGGACGTGTTCCCCAACGACCACCCGCTCTACCTCGGGCACCTGGGGCTGGGCGCGCCGAGCGCGGTGCTGGGCGCGCTGGCCGACGCCGACGCGGTGCTGGTGGTGGGCTGCCGGATGAGCGAGACCACCACCCAGGGGTACCGGCTGCCCGAGTCCGACGCGCGCACCCGTATCGCGCAGATCGACATCGACCCCGAGCAGGTGGGCGCCACCAAGGACGTGTGGCTCGGCGCGGTGGCCGATGCCGGGGAAGCCCTGCGCTCGCTGGCCGGGGCTCCGGTCAAGGCGCCCTACCGTGACTGGAGCGCGGCCCGCCGGATCTGGGTGGAGAGCGCGACGGTCCCGGCCGAGTCCGGTCTGCACCGGAGCGGCCGCATGCACCCGTGGTCGGTGATCGCCGGGATGGGCGAGGCCCTGCCCGAAGACACCCTGATCACCAACGACGCGGGCAACTTCGCGTCCTTCCTGCACCGGGGGTGGTGGTTCCGGCACCCGGACACCCAGCTGGCGCCGACCAGCGGGGCCATGGGGTACGCCGTGCCCGCCGCGGTGGCCGCCAAGCTCACCGCGCCCGAGCGGACCGTAGTGGCGGTGGCCGGTGACGGCGGCGCCCTGATGACCGGACAGGAGCTGGAGACGGCGGTCCGGTACGGGGCGGCGATCACCGTCGTGGTGTTCCAGAACGGGCTCTACGGCACGATCGCCATGCACCAGGCCCGTGAACTGGGCCGGATCGCGGGCACGGAGATCAGCGGCCCGCTGGATCTGGCGGGGTACGCCCGCGCGCTGGGCGCCAGAGGTGCCACCGTGCACAACCGTGAGGAGTTGGAGAAGGCGCTGACCGAGGCGGTGGGTTCGGACCTGCCCACCCTGGTGGACGTGCGCACCGACCCGGAGGTGATCAGCCCGACCGCCACCATGACGGACCTGCTCGGCGAGAGCTGAGCGAAGACGAACCGAAGACGGGGCGGCCCACCGGCCGCCCCGTCCCGGAGCTGCGCGGTCACCATCGGCCTCACCCGAGTACGCCCGGCAAGGGCGACGGGGTCCTTCGGTGCGGGCGTCGCCGGACACCATGCGTGGGGCCGTGGGACTACTCCGCGTACGTCGCGGCGGCCTCGCGTAGGGCGCGGACCACTGCCCGGATGGCGGGGCGGCGGGAGGCGTCCGTGCGCCAGAAGACGTAGACCTGGCGGACCAGCGCGGGTTGGACCGGGACCACGCGGACCCCCTCGGGGAGAGGTCCGCGACCCAGGCGGGGCAGGACGGCCGCGCCGATCCCGGCCGCGATGAGGGCCAGTTTGGTCTGGTGCTCCTCCGCGGAGTGGATGATCTCGGGTTCGGCGCCCCGGCCGCGGATGATGGCGTTCAGCCAGTCGTCGCAGATGGAGCCCCTGGTCCAACTGATCCAGGGCAGGTCCAGGATCTCGTCGAGCTCCAGGATCTCCCGGTGGGCCAGAGGGTGGTCGGCGGGCAGGGCGATGTCCCCTATGTCCTCCATGAGCGAGGCGCGCGTCATCCCCTGGGGCAGTTCCAGCGGCGCGCCCATCCAGTCCACGACCAAGGCCAGGTCGGCGTCGCCCCGGACCATCGCGGGGACGCTCTCCTGGGGCTCCTCCTCCTGGAGCTCGACCCGTAGGGCCGGGTGGGCCTCGCGCAGGGCCGGAAGGGCGGTGGGCAGGAGTCCGCGTACCGCCGTGGGAGTGGCGGACAGCCTCAGGTGCCCGGTGACCTCGCCCCGGTGGGCCTCCAGGTCGGCTTCGGCGCGGTGGACCAGGGACAGGATCCGGGAGGTGTGTTCGACGAGGAGTTCGGCGGCGTCGGTCAGGCGCACCCCGCGACCGTTCCGTTCGACCAGGGGTTGGCCGACCTCGCGCTCGAGTTTGGTCAGTTGCTGGGAGACGGCGGAGTTGGTGACGTGCAGGGCCTGGGAGGCGGCGCTGAGGGAGCCGTGGGCGGCGATGGCGTGCAGGACCCGGAGCCGGTCGACACTGAGCATGTAAGCAACTCTAACGCCTTGGTTAAGAAATACGAAGTAGACCTAAGGGATCCGTCAGGGATAGAAACATCCCATGTCCACTGTTCCCACAGCCTCGGCACCGGCTGTCCCGGTTTCCGGTGACCCGGTTCCCACCGGCACCGCTCAGCCCCGAAACCCGCTCCTGGGTTGGCGCGCCAAGTTCGCACTCCTCGCCCTCATCTGGGGCATGAGCTTCGTCCTGATCAAGACCGGGGCCGAGGTCCTCGCCCCGCTCCAGCTCGCCCTGGGCCGCATGGCCACCGGCGCGCTGCCGCTGCTCGCGGTCCTGTTCCTGAGCCGCGGGCGCCTGCCGTCCTCGCCCCGTCTGTGGGGGCACATGTTCGTGGTGGCCCTCCTGCTGAACACCGTCCCGTTCACCCTGTTCGGCTACGCGGGGCAGCTCATCCCCTCCGCGCTGATGGGGATCGTCAACGCCTCGACCCCGCTGTTCGGGGTGGTTTTCGCGATGCTGATCCTGTCCGACGAGCGGCCGGACCGCACCCGCGTCCTCGGCCTCGGCATCGGCTTCCTCGGGGTGCTCACCGTCTTCGGGGTGTGGAACTCGCTGAGCACGGTGAACGTGACCGACGGCGACGCCCTGCTCGGGATGCTGATGGTGGTGGGCGCCACCGCCTGCTACGGGATCGGCACCCCCTACCTGCGCCGCTTCGTCGCGGGCAGTGCGCACACCGCGCTGGAGCTGAGCGCCCTGCAGATGCTGCTCGGCACCCTGCCCCTGTTGGCGCTGGTCCCGCTGCTCACCGAAGCCCCCACCGAACTGACCTGGAAGGCCGCCCTGGCGGTGACCGCGCTGGGCGTGTTCGGCACCGGCTTCGCCTACATCCTGAACTACGCCATCGTGCGGGCCGCAGGAGCGACCGTGGCCACCACGGTCACCTACGTGGCCCCGGTGATCGCGGTCACCGCCGGGGTCGTCCTGCTCGGTGAGACCCTGAGCTGGAACCAGCCGCTGGGAGCACTGGTCATCATCCTGGGCGCGGCCCTGTGCCAGGGCGTACTACGCGTCCGCCGCCCGACCCCGAGCAGGGGCGGACGGCGGAGAGGTCGCTGAGAGCGCGTGCGGTCCAGCGCTCGGAGCTAGTCCTCGCGGAGCTTGGCCACGGCGGCTTCGAGGTCCTCCGGGTAGGGGCTGGAGAACTCCACCGGGCGGTGCTCGGTGGGGTGGTCGAAACCCAGCCGCACCGCGTGCAGCCACTGGCGCTTGACGCCCAGCCGCTCGGCGAGTGTGGGGTCGGCTCCGTAGAGGTGGTCGCCCACGCAGGGGTGGCGCAGCGCGGCCATGTGCACCCGGATCTGGTGGGTGCGGCCCGTCTCCAGCTTGATCTCGAGCAGGCTGGCGGCCCGGAAGGCCTCTTGGGTGTCGTAGTGAGTCACCGAGGGGCGCCCGCCAGCGACCACGGCCCAGCGGCCGTCACCGGCGGGGTGGCGGTCGATCGGGGCGTCGACGGTGCCGCGCAGCGGGTCCGGGTGGCCCTGGACCAGCGTGTGGTAGCGCTTGTCCACGGTGCGCTCCTTGAACGCCCGCTTGAGCACGCTGTAGGCGGTCTCGCTCTTGGCGACCACCATCAGGCCGGTGGTGTTGGCGTCCAGGCGGTGCACGATGCCCTGGCGCTCCGCGGCTCCGCTGGTGGCCAGCCGCACGCCCGAGGCCAGCAGGCCCTCCAGGACGCTGGGGCCGGTCCAGCCGACCGTCGGGTGCGCGACCACGCCGACCGGCTTGTCCACCACGATGATGTCGGTGTCCTCGTGCACGATCCGCATGCCCGGGACCGCCTCGGCCCGCGGGACGGGGGCGGTGGGCGGCGGCGGGAGGGTGACCTCCAGCCAGGACCCGGCCTGCACCCGGTCGGACTTGCCAGCCTCGGCGCCGTCGAGGAGGACGCCGCCGTCGCCGATCAGCTCCGCGGCACGGGTCCGGGAGAGCCCGAACATCCGCGCGATCGCGGAATCCAGCCGGTCGCCCTCCAGGCCGTCAGGGACGGGGAGGCTCCTTGTGTCGCTCATGCGCCCTTCCCCTTGTCGTTCTCTCCGCCGTCGTTCTCGGCGGAGTCCCGCCCAGCGGTGCCACCGCTCGTCCCGGTGTCTCCGCCGTCACCCGCCTCAGCGGGTCCAGCGATCTCGGTGTCCTCGTCCGCCGTCTCGTCCGCGACCATCGTCCCGTCCAGGTTGAGGCCCTTGAAGGTGAGTGCCACCACCAGGCAGGCCCCGACCACCACGCAGGAGTCGGCGATGTTGAAGACCGGGAAGGTCCCGACGCTGATGAAGTCGACGACCGCGCCGGTGCCGGGCGCCTCGCCCCGGAAGTAGCGGTCGACGAGGTTGCCCGCGGCCCCGCCCATCATCAGGCCGAGCGTGACGCCCCACCACACGCTGCGCACACGCCAGCCGATGTAGGCGATCGCGAGGACCACGACGGTGGCGATGGCGGTGAACACCCAGGTGTAGCCGGTGCCGAGCGAGAACGCGGCGCCGGTGTTGTAGACCAGGGTGAACTGGACGAAGCTGCCGATGACATCGAGGCGCTCGCCCTGGGAGAAGGCCGCCAGCACCCATTCCTTGGTCAGGAAGTCGGCGACGATCGCGGCGAGCGCGACCAACAACAGGAGTACGTACCTGCGCGGCCGGGCAACGGTGTTGTCGGTCGTGGTCATGTTGCTGTCCCCGGAGGGCTCTACCTCAGTCAGCGACGCTCCTCGCGCTGTTTGCAGGTGACGCACAGGGTGGCTCGCGGGAAGGCCTGTAGACGTGCCTTCCCGATGGCCTGGCCGCATGACTCACAGACCCCGTAGGTCCCCGCGTCCATCCGTTCGATCGCCCGCTCGTTCTTGGCGAGCAGGTCACGAGTATTGTAGGCCAACGCCAGATCGTGTTCGCGTTGGAAGGTCTTCGCACCGGTGTCCGCGGGATCGTCCCCCGCCCCCGCGACCGGGTCGGTGAGCAGCTCGTGGACCTCGTTCTCGCTCTCGCGGATCTCCTCCCGCTGAGCCACGATCTCGCTCTCCAACTGGTTCCGGAGCTGAGCGAGCTCCTCCGGTGTCCAGGGCCCCTCCCCCGGTCGAACCGGCAGCGCCGCCGCCTCGGTGGCCTTCATCGCACTCCCCCTCCACACGCCGCACAGCCCCCGAACCCCACCTGATCTGCGGGGTCTCCCCTCTTTCGGGAAGGCCGTGAGTGGTGCCGCGAGCCTAGGCAATCGACCGCCCCAAGGCAATGATCCGGGCGGGGGCCTGGCGGAACCATCGATCTCGGGGTGGATCGATCTCGGGGTGATCGGTGGTGGAGCGTCACCGAGGCCGCTTGCCCACTCTCACTCCGCGACTGCGAAGCCGCCGTAGTCCTCGGCCAGCAGCAACAGGTGGGGTTCGTCGAAGGTGGCCGGGCCACCGTGCGGGCCGGTCAGTACCTCGATGACCCAGTCCACGTCCTCGGCGTCGTCCTCGCCGGCGAGCATGTCCCGGTACACCCGGCAGGGCTCGTACCCCTGCTCGAGAAGCTGCTCGGCGAGCTCGTCCGCGTCCTCGCGGTCGGGCAGGGTCACCAGGACCGCGCCCCGCGTCTGCTCCGCCACGGCCGCCCCCTCACTCAATGCGCGGCACGCCTGGCCGCACTGCGTTATCCTGAATGCGTGTCGATGGGGACGAGTAACGCTGGCCCCGACCGGACGGACACAGCCTAGAGGGGCTGGACCGCCCAAGCGACCCGGGGACGGTGCGAGCCCGGGGGCAACGACCAGCGCGAAGATCACCCCGGAGCCGTCGGAAGAACAGGTCGCGCGCAGTGGCGAGCACAGCGCGCACCCCAGTAGAACCGGCACGAACCCAACGAAGTGGGACCCGCCACCGATCCGTCCAGCGGACTCGGGACGCGGCTCCAAGGAGGGTGGTACCGCGGGGCTCCGCCTCGTCCCTCCGTCAGGAACACCCCTGATGGAGAAAGGTACGACGGTGACCGACGACCCCCGGCCCGAATCCCGCGCGCTGCCCCAGCTGCCCGCTCAGATCGACCTGCCCGCGACGGAGCGCGAGATCCTCGGCCGCTGGTCGAAGGAGAACGTCTTCCAGCGGTCGCTCGACCAGACCCGCGGCAATGAGAACTGGGTGTTCTACGAGGGCCCGCCCACCGCGAACGGCCAGCCCGGCGTGCACCACGTCGAGGCCCGCGCCTTCAAGGACGTCTTCCCGCGCTTCCGCACCATGCGCGGCTACCACGTGGACCGCAAGGCCGGCTGGGACTGCCACGGCCTGCCCGTCGAGGTCGCCGTGGAGAAGGAACTCGGCCTGAGCGGAAAGAAGGACATCGAGGCCTTCGGCATCGCCGAGTTCAACGACCGCTGCCGCGAGTCCGTCCTGCGCAACGTGGACGCGTTCACCGCCATGACCGAGCGCATGGGCTACTGGGTGAACATGGACGACGCCTACCGCACCATGGACCCGCAGTACGTGGAGTCCGTGTGGTGGGCTCTCAAGCAGATCTGGGACAAGGGCCTGCTGTCCCGCGACTACCGGATCAGCCCCTACTGCCCGCGCTGCGGCACCACGCTGTCCGACCACGAACTGGCCCAGGGCTACGAAACCGTCACCGACCCGTCGGTGTACGTGCGGTTCCCGGTCACCTCCGGCCCGCTCGCCTCGCCCGAGCACCCCACCGCGCTGCTGGTGTGGACGACCACCCCGTGGACCCTGGTGTCCAACACCGCGGTGGCCGTGCACCCCGACGTCAAGTACGTGGTGGCCACCGACGGCGACGAGCGCCTCGTGGTCGCCGAGCCGCTGTTCGAGAAGGTCCTCGGCGAGGGCTGGGAGCTCACCGGCGAGAGCTACGAGGGCGACGAGATGGAGCGCTGGACCTATCAGCGCCCCTTCGACCTCGTGCCCTTCGACGAGCCCGCGCACTACGTGGTGCTCGCCGACTACGTCACGGTCGAGGACGGTACGGGCCTGGTCCACCAGTCGCCCGCCTTCGGCGCCGACGACATGACGGTCTGCCGCTCCTACGGCCTGCCGGTGGTCAACCCGGTCCGCCCCGACGGCACCTTCGAGGCCGAACTCGCACTGGTCGGCGGGGTCTTCTTCAAGACCGCAGACAAGACGCTGGTCCGCGACCTCAAGGACCGCGGCCTGCTCTTCCGCCACCTGAACTACGAGCACTCCTACCCGCACTGCTGGCGCTGCCACACCGCGCTGCTCTACTACGCGGTCCCGTCCTGGTACATCCGCACCACCGCGGTCAAGGACGAGCTGCTAGCGCAGAACGACGTCACCAACTGGGTGCCGGAGAACGTCAAGGAGGGCCGCTTCGGCGAGTGGCTGCGCGGCAACGTCGACTGGGCGCTGTCCCGCAACCGCTACTGGGGCACCCCGCTGCCGATCTGGGAGTTCCCCGACGGCCGCCAGATCTGCGTCGGGTCCCTGGCGGAGCTGAGCGAGCTCAGCGGGCAGGACCTGTCCAACCTGGACCCGCACCGCCCCTACGTCGACGACGTCGTCATCCCCGACCCCGACGCCGACCCGTCCCTGCCCGAGGACCAGCGGGTCGCCCGCCGCGTGCCCGAGGTCATCGACGCCTGGTTCGACTCCGGTTCCATGCCGTTCGCCCAGTGGGGTGCGCCGCACCAGAACAAGGAGACCTTCGAGGAGAACTTCCCGGCGCAGTACATCTCCGAGGCCATCGACCAGACCCGCGGCTGGTTCTACTCGCTGCTGGCGGTCAGCACCCTGGTGTTCGGCCGCAACTCGTTCGAGAACGTGGTCGTGCTCGGCCACATCCTCGCCGAGGACGGCCGCAAGATGAGCAAGCACCTGGGCAACGTCATGCAGCCCATCCCGGTGATGGACCAGCACGGCGCGGACGCCCTGCGCTGGTTCATGCTGGCCAGCGGCTCACCGTGGACGGCCCGCCGAGTCGGTCACGCCGCCCTGGAGGAGATCGTCCGCAAGGTGCTGCTGACCTACTACAGCACCACGTCGTTCTTCACCCTGTACGCCAACGCCGGCAGCGGCTGGGACCACTCGAAGCTGGCTGACGCGCCTGCCCCGCAGGACCGCCCGCTGCTGGACCGCTGGCTGCTGTCCGAGCTCAACGAGGTCGTGCGCGACGTCACCGAGGCGATGGACAAGTTCGACACGACCGGGGCCGGGCGCCGCCTGACCGCGTTCGTGGACGACGTGTCCAACTGGTACGTGCGCCGTTCCCGCCGCCGGTTCTGGGGCGGGGCGGAGACCCCCGAGGGCGCGGCGGCCTTCGCCACGCTGTTCGAGGCGCTGGAGACCGTCACCCTGCTGATGGCGCCGATCGTGCCGTTCCTGACCGACCACGTGTGGTCCGCGCTGCGCCGCCCGGAGGCAGCGGACTCGGTGCACCTGGCCTCCTGGCCCCAGGTGAACGAGGACCTGATCGACCCCGAGCTGTCCAAGAACATGGCGCTGACCCGCCGTCTGGTGGAGCTGGGCCGCTCCGCCCGGGTGGACTCGGCCATGCGCACCCGGCAGCCGCTGGCCCGCGCCCTGGTGGGCGCTCCGGGCTTCGCCGACCTGCCGGAGCAGCTGCGCGCGCAGGTGGCCGACGAGCTCAACGTGGCCGGGCTGGACGCCCTGTCATCCGTCGGCGGCGACCTCGTGGACTACGTGGTCAAGCCGAACTTCCGCGCCCTGGGCAAGCGGTTCGCCAAGCGTACGCCGCTGGTGGCCAAGGCCATCCAGACCGCCGACCCGGCCGCCCTGGTCGAGCAGGTCCGCGCGACCGGCTGGGCGCAGGTGCGGGTCGAGGACGAGCCGGTGGAGGTCAACGCCGACGAGATGCTGGTGACCGAGCAGCCCCGCGAGGGCTGGGCGGTGGCCTCCGAGGCCGGTGAGACGGTGGCCCTGGACCTGGAGCTGACCCCGGAGCTGCGCCGCGCCGGCCTGGCCCGCGAGATGGTGCGGATGCTCCAGGAGGCCCGTAAGAACAGCGGCCTGGACGTGTCCGACCGGATCCACGTGTGGTGGACCAGTGAGGACGAGGCCGTCCGCCAGGCGCTGTCCGAGCACGGGCAGATGATCGCCGGTGAGGTGCTCGCCGACGCCTTCGTGGCCGGTGCGGGCGAGGACGCCCCGCACTCGGCGGAGTCGGAGGAGTTCGGTGTGGCATTCAGCTTCCGCCGCGCCTGACCTTTGACGCGCTGAGGCCCCGAGGTGCTGAGGCGCTGAGGTACTGAGGTACTGAGGTACTGAGGCGCTGAGGTGCAGAAGGGCCCGCTCGTTCATCGATGCTGTTGGCGAATCCGGAGCGAAGGGTTCGGAGAAAGCGCTGGGACCCGGAGAACGTGGGGACCCGGAGAACGTGGGGACCCGGAGAAGCAGAACGCCTGGCACGGAGAGGCTCTCCGTGCCAGGCTCAAACTCGGGTAAGCCAATCCGGGGTGGGGCCTGTGCGGGGCCTGGGGCTCGGGTCGCGTTTCTGGTTGGGGTTCCCCCGTTTCCCGCCGCGTGATGGTGGCCGTCTACGCTGCGCGCGTCAAGGTCGTACGTCCTCGCTTCGCTCCGGGCGCTCCACCTTGACCCGCTTCGCTACGACGGCGGTGGGCGGCTATCGGGAAACGGGGCAGGAGTGGTCGGGGCGGCAGACGGGCCCCAGAGGGGCCCAACAGCAACTGCGCGGCCTTCGGCCGGTGCCCTCCCCAGACCGGAGCGCAACGCCTGGCCGTGTCGCGGCCGGTCACTGACCGGGACGGACAAGCGGCAGCGAGGGAAGCAGTCTCCCCAGCCCTGCGGGGATCGGTTCGCGTGTCGTGGCCGGTCATGCGTGCCATCGGACCAGCCGGTGGTGAGGGCGGGGTTCAGCGCTGCGGTGTCGGCCCCGGGCAAGCCGAGTGTCCGTAACCCGCACCTGGGGGTCGTCCGCTGCTTCCGAAACCCCCTCACCCCCGATGATCTTGCTACCAGGAGCAAGTTCGGCGCCGAACTTGCCCCTGGTAGCAAGATCATCTTCGAAAAGAGGGCCGAAACCGGGCCCGGGGCCTGGCGGGCCGCTGGTGGTGTTCGCCAGTACGGGCAACCGGCCGCGACACGTGTCCCGGTCCGCGCGGAGGTGAGGAACCTGCTGCCTTCGCCGCCGCTTTTCCGTCCCGGTCAGTGACCGGCCGCGACACGGGCAACCGGTCCGCGCAGGGCTGGGGAGCCTGGCGCCTTCGCTGCCGCTTTTCGTCGCTGACCTTGACCGGCCGCGACACGGCCAGGCGTTGCGCTCCGGTCTGGGGAGGGCACCGGCCGAAGGCCGCGCAGTTGCTGTTGGGCCCCTCTGGGGCCCGTCTGCCGCCCCGACCACTCCTGCCCCGTTTCCCGATAGCCGCCCACCGCCGTCGTAGCGAAGCGGGTCAAGGTGGAGCGCCCGGAGCGAAGCGAGGACGTACGACCTTGACGCGCGCAGCGTAGACGGCCACCATCACGCGGCGGGAAACGGGGGAACCCCAACCAGAAAAGAAACCCGAGCCCCAGGCCCCGCACTGATCCCGCGCCGGACGCCTTACCCGAGCCTGAGGCTGAGCCTGACACAGAGAAGCCTCCCCAGATCAGCCTCTCCGCTTCTCCGGGCCCCAGCGCTTTCTCCGACCCCTTCGCTCCGGATTCGCCAACAGCATCGTTCTTCGAGCGGGGCCTTCGTGGTGTTCTCGGGTGTGGGGAGAGCGGCTAACTGGAGCGGGAGGGGTCCGGCTCCTTGGCGCGGTCCAGCTGACCGTCCTCGTCGCTGTTGCCGGTGTGGTCGGTCTCTTCCGAGCCGGAGTCCTCGGCCGCTCCCGTGGCTTCGGGGGCTTCGGGGGCTTCGTCGGCGGGCCCAGGGACCTCAGCGGCCTCAGCGGCCTCCGTGACCTCAGGGGTCTTGTCAGAGGCTTCTTCGGTCTCCTCGCCGTCGAGGATGGCGGCGTAGGCCAGAGACGGGTCCTCGGCCCCGTCCTCATTGTGCGCAACCTGCTCCTCGGCGGGCTGTTCCTCGGCGGGCTGCTCGTAGGCGACGTCGGCCGAGCGTTCCTCGTCCTCGGGCTCCTCGGGGATCTGCCTCTGCGCCACGGACTCCGCTTCGGGGGTCTCTTCCCCGGATTCCGGGACGTCCTCGGCCACCGGCCCAGCCTCAAGGTCCCCTTCGGAGTCCTCGGGGGTCTCAGCGGCCTCCACAGCCTCTTCGGCGGGGTTCTCCTCCGCCGGAGCCCCCTGGCGGTCCTCGGCGTCCTCGACGTCCGCCACGGGCTCCTCACCCTCCTGGGGCGGCTCCTCGTGGTCGGAGTCCTCGACGGACACCTCCTCGCGATCCTCGCGAGTGGTCCGGGTGGGGATGCGGTAGGTGAACGCCTCGGCGGGCGCTTCTTCCGGCTCGGGCTCCGGGACGGCCTCTGCTTCGGGCTCCGTCTCGGGTTCGGATGTTGTCTCTGCCTCGATCGGCTCCTCGGCCCGTTCCTCGGCCGGTACGGCGTCCCCGACCTCGGAAACCCCAGCCTCGGCGGGCTCGTCCGGTGCTGTTCCAGGTCCGGAGTCCGGTTCGACGGCCGCTTCCGGCCAGTTCCCCAGCGTCGGGGTCTGCCAGCGGGGAACCTCGAACTCCGCTTCCTCTTCGCTGTCCTCAGCGGCCGCCGGACGCGGCTCACTGACGGGAGCGGGGTGCCCCGGGGGCACGGGGTGCTCCGCGATCTGCTCTACGCGCTGCTCCGAGGGGACGGATTCCCGCACCGGCTGAGCAGCCGGTGCGGGTACGCGCCCAGACTCCTCCGGTTCCCACCGCGGGGCCGCTACTGTGCCGGCCGCTGCCGCGGCCACCACGGGGACGGACGACTTCCCCAAACCGTCCGTCCGTTCCGTCCGCTCCGTGTCCGTACCGCTCCCGCTGAACCGTCCCTGAATGATCGCGCCCAACAGGAGGAGGACGCTCAGCCCGCCGAGTCCCAGGGCGATGTACACCAGGTTGGGTTCGGCGAGCACCAGGGCGGCCGCGATGACGGCGATGGCCGCCAGCACCGCCACGGTGGCGAGGAGGCTAAGGATCACGGGTCGACCAGGGCCTTTACACGTGTGGAGCCGGAGTTTTCAGTTGTTCGGAGCCGCACTGCCGCTCGATGAGGTCTAGCGACGCTCGTGCGGGGCCTCACCCGGGTGGAAACCACCGTGCTGGGCGGGCTCGGGCTGGCCGAACGGGTTACCGCCGGGGCCGTGCTGCTGGAGCGCGGGGGTTCCGCCGGTCTGGGGGGCCATCGTCTGGAAGCCACCCGTGGTGTTCGGGTTGGGCTCGACGGACTTGCCCTCCTCGTTGAGCTCGCGCAGCTGACGCTCGAAGTAGTCCTTCAGGCGGCTGCGGTACTCGCGCTCGAAGTCCTTGAGCACGTTGACCTTGTGCTCGAGCTCCTCGCGCTGCTGGACCAGGCTGCCCATGACCTGACGGTGGCGCTCCTGGGCGTCACGGTCGAGGTTCTCGGAACGGGCCCGGGCCTCACCGATGATCTGGTCGGCCTGACGGCGTGCCTTGCCGAGGATGTCCTCGGACTCGTGACGGGCGCGGCCGAGGGTCTCGTCCGCCTCGCGGCGGGCGTCGGAGATCGCCTGGTCGGCGGTCTGCTGGGCGAGCGCCAGGACACGGGCGGCCGTGTCCATGTTCTCCTCGCCACCCATGGCCATGTTGGCGCCGGTCATGCCCATCTGGGGCTGCGGCGCGGGCGGCTGGGGCTGCGGCTCGATGGGCTGCTGCGCCTGCACGGGCTCCGGGCGCATCTGCTCCATCTGCTGCGGAGCCTCGGGGGCCTGCTCCTGCGGCTGCTGGAAGTCCTGCATGCCGGCGTTGGGGACCTTGCCCCGCAGGCACTCGGCAAGCTTGCCGCGCAGTTCCTCGTTCTCCTGGATCAGTCGGTCCAGCTCAGACTCGACCTCGTCGAGAAAGGCGTCGACCTCTTCTTCGTCATACCCGGGTCGGAGCCGGGTAGTGCTGAACTGCTTGTTCCGCACATCGGCGGGTGTCAGCGGCATGTTCGTCTCCTTGGCGCGCTTGGAGTCTGTCCGTAGGGACGCTACCTGATCGTGACCTTACGGCAATCCAGATCATGACTAAGACCACATATCGGAATCAGGGGTTGTCTTTTCTGCCCCGTCCCCCTTACGCGAAGCTCACCATCAGGCCCCTCAGAACGCTCTGAAGGATGATCACACCGAAGAAGAGGACCAGCACACTCAGGTCGAGTGCGATACTCCCCAGCCGGATCGGCTTGATGAACTTGCGCAGGAACTTCAGTGGCGGGTCGGTGATCGTGTACACGATCTCAGCGAGCACGAGCACGAACCCGGTGGGCCGCCAGGACCGGGAGAAGGACTGCACCATCTCCAGGACCACCCTCGCTATCAGCACGAAGACAAACAGCTGAAGCAGACTCAGCAGCACGAACAGGACGATACTCACGGTCGTTCCCCGACCCAATCTCTGGACAAATGTGATGGTCTAGCTCTGATTGAAGAACCCTCGCTCGGCGATCCGCGCCTTGTCTTCGGCGGTCACCTCGACGTTGGCCGGGGACAGCAGGAACACCTTGTTGGTTACGCGTTCGATACTGCCATGGAGACCGAAGATCAGGCCAGCCGCGAAGTCGACCAGACGCTTGGCGTCGCTGTCGACCATCTCGGTCAGGTTCATGATCACCGGTGTACCTTCCCGGAAGTGCTCTCCGATCGTACGCGCCTCGTTGTAGGTGCGCGGGTGGAGCGTGGTGATCCGAGCAAGGTCGGCGGTTGAGGCAGTCGTGGTCGTACCACCGCGTCGCTCACCCGTTCCCAGGTAGTCGCCGGTGTCCGTCACAGCGTCGCCTCGTGCTTCCTCGCCTCGTGGGGTGTCAGCGCCGCGGTCACGCTGCTCGTCCACGACCTCGTCGAAATCGTCGAACTCATCATATTCGTCCGCGTAGCGGTGATCGTAACGGTCGTCCTCCACGAGGCCGAGGTAGACCGCCATCTTGCGCATCGCGCCGGCCATCTCATGTCCTCCGTCGTCCCCGCGGTCTTCACCGCAGCCGACTCCTCCGTCTTCGGCCCCTGTGCCCCGCGTGCGCGGGGTGTTCGCTCATTCGGGCGAACGCCACAGACAGGCCCCAAGGTCTATGTGGGGACATTACCCCACGATCGGTCCCCGAGAGCCGAGCAACGCCGTACCGAGTCGCAGGTGTGTCGCGCCTCGCCCGATCGCGGCTTCGAGGTCCCCGCTCATGCCGGCGGAGATCACCGTCGCCTGAGGGTAGCGATCCCGGATCCGCCCCGCCACCTCGTACAGACGGGCGAAGGCTTCGTCCGGATCTGCGCCCAGCGGAGCTACCGCCATCACACCGCCGAGCGTGAGCGCCTCGTGCTCGGCGATGCGCTCGGCGAGCGCGGGCGCGTCGGCCGGGTCCACGCCGCCGCGCGGACCGATGACCCCCGCCTGGGAACCGGTGTCCAGGTTCACCTGTACCAGACAGGTCAGACGCCGCTCGGCGGCGGCCGCACGGTCCCCCAGCGCCCGGGCCAGCTTGGCCCGGTCCACCGAGTGCACGACGTCGGCGTAGGAGGCCACCGATCGGGCCTTGTTGCTCTGCAGCTGACCGACGAAGTGCCAGGTCAGATCCAGGTCGGCGGTCTCGGCTGCCTTGGGGGCCGCTTCCTGGTCGCGGTTCTCGCCGACGTCGGTGACCCCGAGGGAAGCGAGAACACGCACGTCACTGGCGGGATAGGTCTTGGTCACACCGATCAGCGACACCTCCGAGGGGTCGCGGTCGGCCTTGTGGCAGGCCGCCTCGATCCTGGCCCGCGCGGCCGTGAGGTTGGCGCGGATCTGCTCGGTGCGCGCGGAGTCGGTGTGTGACACGGATGTTCCTTTTCCCTACTGACTGCTGTCGGCTTCGGTGGTGTGTCCTGGGGTGGCCGTGGCCGAAAGTGGCCCCGGAGGTACAAGGAGCCCGGAGTGCCCGGGGAAGGCCCGGGTGGCCCGGATGCTCCGAAGGTCAGGCGCGCCAGAGGAAGGAGGCGAACCTGCCGGTGGGCGCTCCCCCGCGGTGGGAGAAGAGCTCGGGCGTCTCCAGGGTGCAGCGGCCGTCGGCGGTGATGTCGGCGACCCCCGCACGGCGCAACTGGGCGGTGACGGCGGCCACCATGTCCACGCCGGGGGTGCCCCGGCGGGTGGTGGCAGCCGCCTCGGGGGTGTGTTCGGCCGTCTCGGCCTGGAGCTCGGGCGGGACCTCGTAGCAGCCGCCGCAGATCGCCGGGCCGAGGAAGACGGTGATGTGATCCACACGCGCGCCCTGGTCGGCCATCGTCTGGACCAGGTTGACCGCCACCCCGTTCGCGGTGCCCAGGCGCCCGGAGTGGGCCGCCCCCAGCACACCGGCTTCGGTGTCGGCGGCGAGCACGGGCAGGCAGTCGGCGGCCATCGAGGCCAGGACCAGGTCCGGCCGGGTGGTGACCACTCCGTCGCAGGTGCCGACCCCGCCGGGTTCGGTGGCCACGAGCACGTCGGCGCCGTGCACCTGGTTCATCCACACGACACTGTCGACGTCGAAACCCAGTTCCTGGGCCGCGCGTGCGCGGTTGGCCATGACCGCCTCGCGGCTGTCACCGGACCCCAGTCCGATGTTGAGCGAGTCGAACGGAGGCTGGCTCACGCCGCCCTTGCGTTCGGTGACGGCTGCACGGACACCGTGCCCCAGGTCGATCAAGTTGCCCATCGGCGCGACGCGGCCCTTCCCTCTGCCCCGGGGAGGCCTGACGGCTGCTCCTGCGGCTCTCCCGTGGGGCGGCGACGGCCCCGCCGCAAGGGTCGGGGCCGCTGACACGTCGATGGTACCGGGGTGGTGAGGGGCTACTTGAGGAACTCCGGCACGTCCAGGTCGTCGGGGTCGTCGAAGATGACCCGGCGCCGGGGCGTGGGCACCTCGCCCCGGCGCTCCGAGGCGTCCGAGACCGCGTGGATGTGGCTCGGCTGGGCTTCCGGCTCGGCGGCCGGGGCCTGCTGCTCCTCGGCCGGAGCGACCTGCTGGGACTCCGGCGCGACCGGCTCGGACTCGCTGTGGGGGACCGGGTAGCCGTTGCCCTGGGCCTGCTCGGCCTGGGGCTGGGTCGGCTCGGACTCCGAACGGACCGGCTCCGGCTGGACCGGCTCGGGCTGGACCGGCTCCTGCGTCACCGCGGGCTGCACCGGCGGCATGGCGGGAGCTTCCTGGGCGGGCTGGGCCGGGCGCGACGGAGCGATCCACGGCATGCTGGTGGCCGGCGCCCCGCTCGCGTCAGCGGCGGACGGCGTCGCCTTGGCCGACGAACCCTCCCTGCCGGACGTGATGCCTGCCGTGGGGGCGACGGCCTCAGGAGGGTCCACCGGCTGGTGCTCCCGCGCCACGGGTCCGGTGACCTCCGGTTCGTCGAAGCCCGCCGCGATCACGGTGACCCGCACCTCGTCGCC
This sequence comes from Nocardiopsis metallicus, assembly GCF_014201115.1. GTDB lineage: Bacteria > Actinomycetota > Actinomycetes > Streptosporangiales > Streptosporangiaceae > Nocardiopsis > Nocardiopsis metallicus. The sequence goes on along the minus strand of NZ_JACHDO010000001.1, from coordinate 472,952 downwards.
CAGGGCGTCGTCGATGACGGCGCCGAAGATGATGTTGGCCTCGGGCGCCGCGGAGTTGGCGACCAGCTGTGCCGCCTCGTTGATCTCGAAGAGTCCGAGGTCGGAGCCGCCCTGGATGGACAGCAGCACACCGTGTGCCCCGTCGATGCTGGCTTCGAGCAGCGGTGAGGAGATCGCCAGTTCGGCCGCTGCCACGGCCCTGTCGTCCCCTCGTGCCGATCCGATTCCCATCAGCGCCGATCCGGCCCCCGACATGACCGACTTGACGTCGGCGAAGTCCAGGTTGATCAGGCCCGGAGTGGTGATCAGGTCGGTGATGCCCTGGACACCGGAGAGCAGGACCTGGTCGGCCGCCTTGAAGGCGTCCAGCACACTGACCTGGCGGTCCGAGATGGACAGCAGGCGGTCGTTGGGGATGACGATGAGGGTGTCGACCTCCTCGCGGAGCATCGCTATCCCCGACTCGGCCTGGGTCGCCCGCCGCTTGCCCTCGAAACCGAAGGGGCGGGTGACCACACCGATGGTGAGCGCTCCGAGGGAGCGGGCGATGTTGGCGACGACCGGAGCTCCACCGGTGCCGGTCCCGCCGCCCTCGCCAGCCGTGACGAAGACCATGTCGGCCCCCTTGAGGACCTCCTCGATCTCCTCGCGGTGGTCTTCGGCGGCCTTGCGGCCGACATCGGGGTTGGCGCCTGCGCCAAGGCCACGGGTGAGCTCGCGGCCGACGTCGAGCTTGACGTCCGCGTCGCTCATCAGCAGCGCTTGGGCGTCGGTATTGATCGCGATGAACTCGACGCCTTTGAGCCCCTCTTCGATCATTCGGTTGACGGCGTTGACACCGCCGCCGCCGATGCCGACGACTTTGATGACCGCGAGGTAGTTCTGCGGTGCTGCCACGACGAGGGGCCTTTCCGCTCGCATACGCCGTTCCGTCTACGCGTGTGCTGGCTGTGACCAGCAGGTGCGCCGGCGGTCCGGCATCCGGTTCTTCAGTGTGCGTTTCGGTTGCCCCGAACGGCCACCCGGTCGGGCGGCTGTCGGTGGGGGAACCCGGGACCACCGGTACCGCTCCTCCCCTCGCCGGGCCGACCCGTGGGCCGGACCGCGGCCCGCTCCGACGGAGCGGGGAGACGGTTCCTGCGTACCCCTGAAAGCGTGTTTTGCTACGTTCTTGACGTTGGTTGTGCTTCCCGACAGTAAGCGGACCGCCGGGTGCGGGCAACCGATGTTGGCCTCAGCCTAACGGCGTATAACGCAAGGAAGCGAAGTGCGCGCTCGGCGCGTCGCGTCTGGAATGTCCTGGCGGGACGATCCGCTCGGAGAGCTCCGAACGCGCCAGCACCCCCGGCCCGCCCCTAATGCGCCCCCAAGGGGACCTTGCCCGGACTCTTCCGTCTCGTGTGCGTTCCTTGGCGCACGCTTCACCTGCTTGCCGGCGAGGAGACCCGGGCGTGCGCGCCCGGGAGGAATCTCCTTGCCCGCTGGATCGTGAGCGCGGCCGACCGCGGGCAGCGGGTTTCCGGGGAGTTTCGTTGTTCGGCCCCGTGGACGAGGTTGGTGTCGTTAGTGCGTTCGATCATGAAGGTGGTCGTGCGGGTCAGGCCGCTGCCCTCGCCGGAGCGGCGAGGGTGCTCGAGGCGGCCCTGGACGTATGTAACCGGGCGGCGAGCCACGCCTCCCGGGTGGCCCGGGACAGCGGTGCTCGGCACAAGTATGCCCTGCAGGATAAGGTCTACCACCAGCTGAAAGCCGAGTTCGACCGCAAAGCACAGCCGACGCCGCGGGCGATCGGCAAGGTCGCGGACGCGTACACCACCCGCAAAGCCAACCTGGACGCCGGGAACCTGGGCCGCAAGGGATCAGCCAGCGCCAGCGGGTGGCCTCCTCCCCGATCACCTACGGACGCCTCCGGCTCGGTACTCGCCGAGAAACAGCGTTCCGTGTTGCGTTCGCCGAGTTTCGCGCGGCTGCGCGGCTTCACCGCCCGCAAAGCTCGCGGTCCGGGGTCCCGGTCGTGGACCCGGCCCACACCTCTCAGCCCTGCTCGGACTACGACGACCACACTTCAGACGTAACCGGCCCGCACGAAGCCAGACGGGAGGCCGGACCCACCACCCAGCTGGGCGCCTACCCGCAAGCCAGTGGCTTCAGCCACAATGCCGCGTAGTTAGGCGGTGGACTGAGAGGGCAAATCATGGGTTCCTGCTGGTAGGCGCCATTCCGGTGCGAGTCTGTACAGGCCCCGGCCAACTTTGCTAAGAAGACCGTCCTTCGCCCACTGGCCCAGTTGCGCGCAGAAACTGCGGTAGTGATCGATGCTGAGACTGCGCGCGATCTCCTTCGAACTCCAGGTGCGCTGACCGGCTGTTCGTAGGAGCTGCAGGGTGCGGTCTCGACGGCCCTGCCTGCGCCCGCCAGGCGAAGGCGGCGTGGAAGCGCAGGTAAGACCCCTGGGGTCCGCGCCGGTCTGCGCGGTGTGGACCGTGATAGCCAGATGGATGATGTTCCGGCTGCTCAGTGGGCGTTCCTCAGTAGAGTTGCCTCGGTAGCGGGAGGTGTAGGCCTTCACCCGGCGGGCGCTGAGGCGGGCACGACGTCTGGGCAAAAGACCGGTCATGACCGCGTGGGTGATTGTTGCGGTGCCGGGAAGGCAGGACAGGACGCCCTGTGCGGTGATGACCTGGTTGCGGGCGGCCTCAAGGGCGACGGTGAAACTCGCACGGTCTGGATCGATGGAGGCATCGGTGTCAGTGGCCTCGACCATCGCGCGTCGTAGCGCCTGGTAGAGAGCGAGTTGGGCCCAGATCTCCTGCTGCAGACCAAAGGGGTCCTGCGAGCGCAGGACGAGTCCGTCGAGCAGAGTGTGCCGCAAGGCGTAGAAGGCAGACTCCACTTCCCAACGCTCGTGGTACAGGCGGATCAGGGTGGTGGCAGGATCGTGTCGGTGGTCTAGCAACGTGGTGGCCAGCCGGTACCTGCTGGCGATTCGTTGCCCGTCCTGGCAGGTGGCGGTGATGTCCGCTTCGATGACACGCAGGGTCAGACCGTTGATCCGCGTCAGGTAGGAGCCGTCGGGCAGGGGTGTCATCACTGCGGGGGTACGGCGCCCGTTGAGGCGGATCAGTAGTTGGGCCCGGGTACCGGCGACCTGGGTGAGGAAGTCATCGGAGTCGAAGCCGCGATCGGCCAGCAAGAGCATGCTCGCGTCGAGAAGGGGCAGCAGGCGTCTGGCATAGCCGCGTTCACCGCAGCTGGTGGGGCCAAAGACCGCACCCAGCAGGCTGCGGGTACCGGTCTCACACAGGGCCATCAGCCGGAGCATGGGGTAGCCGTCCCAGCCGTTGGGGCGTAGTACCTTGCCCAGCCAGCCTCGCACGCGTAGCTGGTCAGGGGCTTTGATGGATGAACAGCCGTCCAGGGCCACGGTGCGCCAGTGGCGGTAGCTGATCCCGGGTGTGCGTGGTCGGCCGACAGGTCCGGCCAGTGTCTCAAAGAGCAGTTTCAACGGGGCTGGGCTCAGCCGTCGGCGCAGGTCCCGCAGCCCTTTTTCCGAGGGGCGGGCGGTGCCCGCAGACTGTATTCCGGCCACCAGTTTGTCCCAGACCCTGGCGTATCCCAGTGAGGGGAAGAGCGCCAGCGCGAGCAGGAAGTACACGCCAACTCGTGAGGGGAGCTGCCGGAGCCGCTGTTGGAGGTGGTTGGTTCGTGCTAGCACGTCATCGACGAGTTCGAAGGGGATGTGCTGGGTCAACTCGCCCAGATGCCCTGGCGCGAAGATGCCCTCGGCTGTTTCAACGACACGGGTGGACACAGAGATGGCAGACTGGTGTGGCAACGGGACCTCTTGTGTGAGCGGTGATGACCTTGGTCGGTATCACTGCGTCTATCAGGGGGTCCCGTTCCTGGTGTAGAGGGGGTGCTCTGGCGGTGGGTGTCCGAGTTGCTTTGATGGATGATCGCCTAACTACGCGGCATTGGCTTCAGCCATGGGCAGTTGACCTGACGATCGCCAGGTCGGGGGTTCCGACGTCGTAGACCCGCCCCTCCTGGGGCGGGTGCTCGCGCATCAGCACGCGCAGGACGTCGCTCTTGTCGGAGGTACCGTGCGGGTCGCCCCACTCCACCAGTGAGCCGTCGCCGAGCTCGACGGTGATCTGATCGGTGTCGGTGGCGTCGATGAGCTGTATCTGGGCGATGAGGGAGTCCGGGGCCTGTTCCACGATGTCCGCGGCGGCCCGAACCGCCTCGTTGCCCTCGATCTCCCCGGTGACGCGGACCAACGGGTGGGTTCCGGGACGGTTCGGCGAGTCCTCGATCCGCACGCCGTCGCCGTCGACCAGCCGGTACTCCTCCCCCACCCGGATGGCGAGCAGGGGACGCCGCTCGACGACCTCCACCCTGAGGGTGGCGGGCCAGCCGCGGGTCACCGTCGCGGACTCGACCAGGTCCAGGCTCTCGGCGCGGTCACGGCCGCGGTCCAGGTCCACCCGGATCAGCGGGGTCCCGGTGTCCACCGCCACGGCGGCGACGACCTCCTCCTGCGACACCCGGTCCAGACCGCTGACGGCGACCTCGCGCACCACGAGCAGGCGCGAGCCGAGCAGCACCCACGTGACCACGCAGACCAGGGAGACGACGAGCAGTACCGCGAAGGCGACCTTCCAGGGATCCGACCCCGTGCTGTCCCCTGTCGTGGCCCGCGCCTTCTTCGTGGCCTGGGCCTTCGCCCCGTCCCGGTCAGCGCCCACGTGTGCGTGCTCCTCTAACTGGCCTCTAGCTGGTTTCGGTACCCTCGGCGACCCGCGCGAGCTCCTCCACGATCAGCGGCCCCAGCTCGGTGACGTCACCAGCGCCCATGGTGAGGACGATGTCCCCGGGGCGGGCCAGCTCGGCCACCGCGCGTACGGACTCCTGGTGGCCCGGCACGTACCGGACACCGTCGTGGGAGACCTTCGAGGTGATGATCTCGCCGGTGACCCCGGGCTCGGGGTCCTCACGGGCCGCGTAGATCTCCATCACCACGACCTCGTCGGCCAGGCTCAGGGCGGTGGCGAACTCCTCGGCGAAGATCCGGGTCCGGCTGTACAGGTGCGGCTGGAACAGCGCGACGACCCGGCCCTCGGGGATCTCCTCCCCGTTCTCCTCGGCGTCCTCGGCGAAGGAGCGCAGAGCGGCGCGGGTGGCGCGCAGGTCGGCGTCGATCTCGGTGGGGTGGTGGGCGTAGCTGTCGTAGACGCCCACGCCGTTGCCCTCGCCCTTGAGCTCGAAGCGGCGGGCGGCTCCGGCGAAGTCGGCGATGCCCTCGACCGCGACCTCCAGGTCGTGGCCGAGCTCGTCGGCGACGGCGACCGCGGCGGCGGCGTTCTGCACGTTGTGCAGCCCGGGGACGGCCAGGGTGCCGTCGATCGGGTCGCCGTCGGCGGGGGTGAGGGTGAACTCGGTGGTGAAGCCTCGGGGGCGGATCCGGGTGATCCGGTAGTCGGCGTCAGCGGCCTCCCCGTAGGTGAGCACCCTCTTGCCGCGTTCACGGGCCAGCTCGGCGACGGTTCGGGCACCCGGGTCGTCGATTCCGACGATCAGGGTGCGCTCGACCCGGTCGACGAAGTTCGCGAAGTTGGCGTGGATCTCGTCGATGCCGCTGTAGTTGTCCAGGTGGTCGGCCTCGACGTTGGTGACCACGGCGATCTTGGGCGAGAGCATCAGGAAGGACCCGTCGCTCTCGTCGGCCTCCACCGCGATGGCATCGCCGACCCCGGCGTCGGCGCCCAGGCCGGTGGTGACCAGCTTGCCGCCGATCACGTAGCCGGGGTCGACGCCCAGGTGCTGCAGGACCACGGTGACCATGGAGGTCGTGGTGGTCTTGCCGTGGGTGCCGGAGACCGCGATGCCCTCGCGGCCCAGCAGGAGGGCGCCCAGGGCGGCGGCGCGGGGCAGGATGCGGATGCCGCGGGCGCGGGCCTCGGCGAGCTCGGGGTTGTTCTCGCGGATCGCGGAGGAGACCACGAGGGTGTCGGCCTTGCCCAGGTTCTCGGCGGCGTGGCCGACGAAGACCTGCGCGCCCATCTGCTCGAGCTCGCGCAGGGTGTCGCTGTCGCGGGCGTCGCTGCCCGAGACCTCGACCCCGGACTGCAGCAGCACGCGGGCGATGCCGGACATCCCGGCTCCGCCCAGGCCGATGAAGTGGGTGCGGCCGAGCTCGTCGACGGGGACCGGGTCGGTCGGCTTGACCAGGCTCATCGTGTGTCTTTCCCGTCGTCGTAGAAGGCTTCGTCGTCGCCGTCCTCGGGCAACGGCAGTTCGGGGGTGGGTTTGTCGCCGCGGGCGATCGCCAGGACCTCGCGGGCGAGTTCGGTGTCGGCTTCGCGTCGGCCCATCCGGGCGGCCGCCTCGGACATGGCCACGACGCGGTCGGTGTCGGTGAGCAGCGGGATGAGCTGGTTGGCGATCCACTCGACCGAGACGTCGGCGTTGTCGACCATCAAGCCGCCGCCCGCCTGGACGATGGGCTGGGCGTTGAGGGCCTGCTCGCCGTTGCCGATGGCCAGCGGAACGAACGCGCCGGGCAGGCCCACGGCCGTGAGTTCGGCGCAGGTCATCGCACCGGAGCGGCACATCGCCACGTCGGCGGCGGCGTAGGCCATGTCCATGCGGTCCACGTAGGGGACGGCGACGTAGGGGATGCCGTCCTGGGTGAAGTCCTGGGGTTCGTCGGCGTTCTTGGGACCGACCACGTGCAGGACCTGAACGCCCGCCTGGCGGAAGGCCGCGGCGGCGTTGAAGGCGGTCTCGTTGATGCGCTGGGCGCCCTGGGAGCCGCCGAAGATCAGCAGGGTGGGCAGGTCCGGGCGCAGCCCGAAGTAGGCGCGGGCCTTGTCTCCCATGGCCAGCCGGTCCAGCGAGGTGATCTGCTGGCGCAGCGGGATGCCGATGAAGCGGCCGTTGCGGATCTGGGTGTGCGGGTGACCGGTGAACACGTGCGGGGTCAGCCGCGCGCCGAGCCGGTTGGCCAGGCCCGGGAGGGGGTTGGCCTCGTGCACCACGATGGGGAGCTTGCGGCGCCGGGCCGCCAGGTAGCCGGGGGTGGCCACGTAGCCGCCGAAGCCCACGATGACGTCGGCCTGGAGTTTGTCCAGCTGCTCACCCGCGGCACTGAGCGCGCCCGCGAGCTTGCCGGGGACCGTGAGCAGCTGCGGGGTGAGCCGACGCGGCAGGGGGACCGCCGGGATCAGACCGAGTTCGTAGCCGCGCATGGGCACCAGCCGGGTCTCCAGCCCCCGCTCCGTGCCCAGGCAGAGGATCTCCGTGTTGGGTTCGATGCGCCGGAGCGCGTCCGCCAGGGAGAGTGCGGGCTCGATATGCCCGGCCGTGCCGCCTCCGGCTAGGGCTACCCTCATCGTCGCCGATTCCTCCTTGGCCGGTCACCAGCCGGGACCGGTCCGCTGTTGTTCTTGGCCGTGGTCTTGGCACCAGTCCTACTACCGCGCTCCTGCGACTTGCGCGCGGGACGCGGCGCGGTGGTGCGCTTGGAGGACGTCGAGCCGCTCCGTTTCTGGACGGAAGCGACGATGTTCTCCAGGCCAAGCCAGCTTAGAGCCCTTTGAACCCAACTGGGACCCCGGGCCGCCAGGGCCTTCTGTGCCTGGGGCTCCTGGCGGGCGATGGCGAGCAGCACTCCGAGCGCGATCATCGTGGGGATGAGCGCCGAACCGCCGTAGGAGACCAGCGGGAGCGGGATGCCGGTGACCGGGACCAGGCCGATGACGGCGGCGATGTTGATCATGGCCTGGCCGAGGATCCAGGTCACGATGGCGAAGGCGGCCAGCCGTGAGAAGGAGTCCTTGACGCGGTAGGCCACGCGCAGCCCGGCGTAGCCGAGCATGCCGAACAGTCCGAGCACCAGGAGGGTGCCGATGAGACCGAACTCCTCGCCGATGATGGCGAAGATGAAGTCGGACTCGGCGAAGGGGAGGAACCCCCACTTCTCCCGGCTGGCGCCGATGCCGACCCCGAAGATCCCGCCGGTGCCAAGGGCGTAGAGGCCGTGCAGGGACTGGAAGCCGGAGCCGGTCGGGTCCGCGCCGGGGTCGAGGAACGCCGTGATGCGGGTCATCCGGAAGGGTTCGATGGCGATGACGATCGCGGCGAGGCCGAGGACGAGTCCGAACATGCCCAGGAAGAGCCGCCCGGGGGCGCCCACGACCCACAGCAGGCCCAGGAACACGAGCAGCAGGACCAGTGTGGTGGACAGGTCCGAGCCGAGCAGGACCAGCAGCACGAGCAGGCCGCAGCCGGGCAGCAGCGGGATGAGCAGGTGCCGCCACTCGGTCAGCTCCTTGAGCTCCTCCTTGCGGGCCAGGGTGTTGGCGCCCCACAGGGCGAAGGCGATCTTGGCCGGCTCGGAGGGCTGGATGAGCAGGCCGCCGATCTCCAGCCAGCGGATCGCGCCGTTGACCTCGGTGCCCTGGAAGGCGGTGAGCAGCAGCAGCGCCACGGACAGGATCATCGCCGGGTAGCCGACCATGCGAAAGACCCACAGCGGCAGCTGGGAAGCGATCACCATCAGCGGCAGGCCGATCATCGCCGACACCAGCTGGCGCTGGAACACGGAGAAGGCGGAGCCGGTCTCGGTGATGGAGTTGACCATCGTCGAGGACAGCACCATCACCAGTCCCAGGGCGATGAGCATGACCCCGGTACTGAGGATCAGGTAGTAGGAGGTGAGGGGGCGGTCCAGGGACCGGGCCCACTCACGCCAGAGCGCACGTTCGCGCCCGCCGGTCGCCGTTCGCGCCCTGGAACGGGACACCCCGGGCACCGTTGTCGTCGCCGCCATCCACATCCTCCGCCCGATTCGCGCCTCAATCCTTGCGTACCGGCGGGTTCGGAACCGTGGACATTTTCCGCGTGTTGGCCATCTTTGGCCGGGCGCGGGGTGCTAAACGACACACGGAAGGCCACCCGCGCACCTCATGTGACGCAGGGGTGGCCTTCCGCTACCTAGTGCTATCTTTGGGCCTCCGCTTCGCTTTGGCCCGTGTTCGGGCGCCCAAAGCAAGGCAGGAATGGGTTTGGGGAAACACAGCGGCACCTACGGTGTGATGGCTCGCCCACCCGTCGCCCGCCACCACCCTCAACGGACGCCTCCGCGCAGTTCTTCGCTGCAATCCCACCTCCGGCACCTCCAAGACCCTGTCAGCGCCCGAACGAAAAACTAGAGTCGATGGACGGCGTCCGAGAAGAAGCGGCCGCGCTCCGGGTAGTTGGTGAACATGTCCATGGAGGCGGCGGCCGGGGCCAGCAGCACGGTGTCGCCCTCCTCGGCCAGGGCGGCGGCCCGGGCGACCACAGCGTCCATCACCGTGTGGTCGGCCGGGGCTCCCGGCTCGGGGCCCTCCACCTCCACCACCGGCAGGTCCGGTGCGTGCTTGGCCAGGGCCTCGCGGATGCGCTCGCGGTCGGCGCCGATCAGCACCGCCGCGCGCAGGCGGCTCACGGCACCGGAGACCAGGTCGTCGACCTCGGCGCCCTTGAGTAGACCGCCCGCGATCCACACCACGGAGGCGTAGGAGTTCAGGGAGGCCGCGGCGGCGTGCGGGTTCGTGGCCTTGGAGTCGTCCACGTAGTCCACGCCCGCGACCGAGGCCACGTGCGCGATGCGGTGGGGTTCGGGCACGAAGGCGGCCAGACCGGCCTTGACCGAGGCCGGGGCGACCCCCACCGAGCGGGCCAGGGCGGCGGCGGCCAGGGCGTTGGCGACGTTGTGCGGGGCGGCCGGGCGCACGTCCCCCAGGGTCGCCAGCTCCTCGGCGCTGCTGTGCGGTTCGGCAACGAAGGCACGGTCCACCAGCAGGTCCTCGACCACACCGAGCTCACCGGCGCGGGGCGTGTCCAGGCGCAGCCCCACCACGGGGGTGTGCGGGTCGCCGTCCTCCTCGGCCAGGCGGACGGACCAGGCGTCCGCGGTGTTGACCACGCGGATGGTGCCTCGGGCGAACACCCTGCCCTTGGCACGGGCGTAGGGGTCGAGCCCGCCGTGCCAGTCCAGGTGGTCGGGGGCCACGTTGAGGACGGTGGCGGCGTGCGGGCGCAGGCTGTTGGACCAGTGCAGTTGGAAGCTGGACAGCTCCACGGCGAGGATGTCGTGCACGTGGCCGCCGGAGTCGGGCTGCACGGCGTCCACGACGGGGGTGCCCACGTTGCCGACGGCGAGGGCGTCGCGGCCGTCCGCGCGCAGGATGGACTCCAGCATGCGCACGGTGGTGGTCTTGCCGTTGGTGCCGGTGATGGCGAGCCACACCTGGTCGGCGGGCTTGATCCGCCAGGCCAGCTCCACGTCCCCGATGACCTCGATACCGGCCTCGGTGGCGCGGGCCAGGAGCGGGGAGTCGGGGCGCCAGCCGGGCGAGGTGACCACGAGGTCGCAGTCCTCGGGCAGCGGGGTGTCGCCCAGGACGACTTCGGCTCCGGCCTCGGTCAGGGCGGCGGCCACCGGGCGGGTGGTGTCGTCGTCACGGCCGTCGACGACGACCACCCGGGCTCCCCGGGCCAGGAGTGCCCTGGCGACGGGGGGCCCGGAGACACCCAGACCGGCGACGCAGACCCGCGCGCCCGTGAAGGGGTTGTCGTTCCCCGCCGGCGCGGGGGTCTGGGAGCTGTCGGAAGGATGGTGGTGCGGCATGCCTCTAGCTTGGCATCCATTCCAGGTAGAAGAGTCCGATGGCGATCGCCATGAACAGACCCTGGATGATCCAGAACCGGATGACGATGGTGGTCTCGGCCCAGCCCTTGAGCTCGAAGTGGTGCTGGAGCGGCGCCATACGGAACACCCGTTTGCCGGTGAGGCGGAACGAGGTGATCTGGACCATCACGGACATGGTGATGATGACGAACAGACCGCCGATGAGCAGCAGCAGGAGCTGGGTGCGGGTGGTGATGGCCAGACCCACGATGAGGCCGCCCAGGGCCAGCGAGCCGGTGTCGCCCATGAAGATCTTGGCGGGCGGGGCGTTGAACCACAGGAAGCCGATGCACGAGCCGAGCACCGCCGAGGCCACCACGGCCAGGTCCAGGGGGTCGCGGACCGTGTAGCAACTGGAGGTGAGGGCCTCCACGCAGGACTGGCGCAGCTGCCAGTTGCCGATGATGACGTAGGCGGCCAGCGACAGGATGACCGCGCCGGTGGCCAGGCCGTCCAGACCGTCGGTGAGGTTCACCGCGTTGGAGAAGCCGACGATGAGGAACAGCGCCCAGATGATGAACACGCCGAGCATCAGCGGGGGGCCGAAGTCCCGGAGGAAGGACAGCTGGGGGGCTGCCGGGGTGTAGCCGTACCCGTTGGGGAACTGGGTGACGCCGTAGGCGAAGCCGACGCCGACGATGGCCTGGCCGATCATCTTCGCGCCACTGCGCAGACCCAGACTGCGGCGCTTGTAGATCTTGATGAAGTCGTCCAGGAAGCCGACACAGCCCATGCCGACGAACAGGAACATCACCAGCAGACCGGAGGCCGTGGGCCCGGAGGCGGTCGGCTGGACCAGCCACAGCACCAGGTGGGAGCCGAAGTAGCCCACCACCGCGCCGAGGATGATGACGATACCGCCCATGGTGGGCGTGCCCTGCTTGGTCTTGTGGCCCTCGGGGCCGTCGTCGCGGACCTCCTGGCCGAACTTGAACCGGTACAGGAGCTTGATGAGCGGCGGCATCAGCACCATGGAGATGATCAGCGAGAACGCCGCCGCTATGGTGATGCCGATCACTGGACATCACCCTTGGTGATGAGGTCGATGACCCTTTCGAGCGCAGCCACGCGCGATCCCTTCACAATGACAACGTCTCCTGTACGCATCCGGTCGCGCACCGCGTCGGCTGCCGCCTCCGCGTCGGGAACCCGGATGGTCTCACCGTCCCACCGCCCCTGCCGTGCGGCGCGTTCGGCGCCGACGGCGATCCCCTCGGCCGCCGTGCCGACCACGACCAGGTGGGCCACGCCCGTCCGGGCGGCCAGCTCACCCACGCTCTCGTGTTCGGCGTGGCCGTCATCGCCGAGCTCCGCCATGTGGGCGAGCACCGCGATGGACCGGCGGTCCCGGGCGAGCGCGCCCAGGGTGGTCAGCGCCGCCCGCATCGATTCGGGGTTGGCGTTGTAGGCGTCGTTGACGAGGGTGGCACCGCGGTGTTCGGTGACCTCCATCCGCCAACGGCTGACCGGGGTCGCCGCGCCGAGGGCGGCGGCGATGTCTTGGATGTCCATGCCGAGGTCGTCGGCGACGGCCGCGGCGGCCAGCGCGTTGCTGACCTGGTGGGCGCCGACCAGTCCCAGCTCGACCCGGGCCGTGCGGCCGCGCAGGTCGAGCGTGAAGGACGGGGCGCCGTTGTCTGAGATGACGACGTCGGTGGCGCGCACCTGGGCGTCCTCGGCGGTGCCGTAGAGCACCACGCGGGCGTCGGTGCGCGTGTGCATGGCGCGCACCAGCGGGTCGTCGGCGTTGAGGACGGCCACGCCGCCCTCGCCGCGCCGGTCGCTGCCGGGCGGCAGGCACTCCACCAGCTCGCCCTTGGCCTTGGCGATGGCCTCACGGCCGCCGAACTCGCCCATGTGGGCGCTGCCGACGTTGAGGACCACGCCGATCCGGGGCGGGGCCACGCGGCACAGGTGGGCGATGTGCCCGATGCCGCGGGCGGCGACCTCCAGGACCAGGTTCTTGGTGCCGGTGTCGGCGCGGAGCACCGTGAGCGGGTGGCCGATCTCGTTGTTGAACGAGCCGGCGGGCGCCACGGTGGGGCCGGTGCCGCTGACGACCTGGGCGATGAGGTCCTTGGTGGTGGTCTTGCCGGAGGAGCCGGTGACCCCCACGACCTCGGCGGCGGCCGTCCCGCGCGCTGGGTCGCTGAGTTCGATGGCCACGTGCCGGGCCAGGCGGGCCAGGGCCGCCACGACCTCGTCGTCGCCGCCGTCCACCAGCAGGTGGGGGGCGTCGACCGGGCGCGAGGCCAGGACCGCGACCGCTCCCGCGGCCACGGCGGACTCGGCGAAGTCGTGTCCGTCGACCCGTTCACCGCTCAGGGCGACGAAGAGCGCTCCTGGCGCCACCTGTCGTGAGTCGATGACGACGGGGCCGTCGACGACGGCGTCGGGGCGCGCTGATCCGCCGATGGCGGTTTGGGTGATCTCAGCGATCCGATCGAGCGTGAGCGCGATCAAATCCACTCCTCATGTCAGGCCCGGCCCACGGCGCCCCAGGGGCATTGGCCACCCGGCCTCGGGTTCGGGTCAGGGGATGGCACCGCGGATACCGTGCGCGCGGTGCCGCGCCGGGCTTCACCACGATGACCGGCCGGTGCCGGGTCGTGGGCGCGACCGTGGGCGGCACGTGTCGGGCTGCGATTGCCGGACCTACCTTAGAACATGTTGGGGCGTCTGGGGTCCCAGCGGGGCCCTGTGCAGAGCAATATGCTCCACTTCGTGATCGACGGCGGGTCCGGTGCCGGCGATCCGTACACATAGGCGGCGTGCACACCACCGGGACGCGGCCTGGAGCCGCGTCCCGGAAGGCGGACGGCACCGCGTGCGGCGCGTCCCACGGTGTGCTCTTGGATCAACCGAGGCCAGACCCGGGTCCAGCCTTCAGCCAGCCAAGGGGTCAGCCTTCGTCGGGCGCCCGGTGGACGTCCTGGAGGGCGTTGCCCAGCCGTGCGCTGGCGCGGGCGCGCAGGGCGTCCCCGATGGCCGTCCGCAGCACCTCGCGGTCGTCGAAGGGCAGGACCTCGCCCTTGACGTACTGGCCGGTCTCGTGGCCCTTGCCCGCGACCACGACCACGTCGCCGGGGCCGGTGCGGTGCACGCCCAGGCCGATGGCCTCGGCGCGGTCGAACTCCACCGTGACGCGCGCCCGCTGGTCCTCAGGGACCTTGGACACACCCTCCAGCATCGCGGTGGCGATGGCGACGGGGTCCTCGGTGCGCGGGTTGTCGTTGGTGATGATCAGCTGGTCGGCCAGGCGCGCGGCGGCCTCGCCCATCAGCGGGCGCTTGGCGCGGTCGCGGTCGCCGCCGCAGCCGACCACCATGGTGACCTGGCCGTCGGTGGTCTCGCGCAGGGCGCTGAGCACGGCCTCGATGGCTCCGGGCTTGTGCGAGTAGTCCACCAGGGCGGCGAAGTCCTGGAAGCCCGAGGAGGTCCCGCGGACCTCGACCGACTCCATGCGGCCGGGCACGCCAGGGGCCGCGGCCACACCGGCGATGGCGGTGTCCAGCGGGATCCCGGCCTCGACCAGGCCGACGACGGCGGCCATGGCGTTGGAGACGTTGAACGGCCCGGGCAGACCCACGGAGGCGCGGGCCTCCATACCGCCGGGGCCGACGATGCGGAAGGTGCTCCCGGTGGCGCCCAGTTCGACGTCCACGGCCTTCCAGTCGGCGTCCATGCCGTTGTCGGGTCCGGCGTCGGAGCCGCCCTCCACGGCGAAGGTGGTCACCGGGACCGCCCCGCGCCCCTGGACCATGTCCACGAGGGCCCGGCCGAAGCGGTCGTCGGTGTTGACCACCGCGATGTCGCAGTACTCGGGGGTGAACAGGAGCGCCTTGGTGTCGAAGTAGTCGCGCAGGTCCGAGTGGAAGTCCAGGTGGTCCTGGGACAGGTTGGTGAAGATCGCCACGTCGTAGCGGGTACCGCCGACACGGCCCAGGGCCAGGGCGTGGCTGGAGACCTCCATGGCCGCGGCGGTGGTGCCGCGTTCGCGCATGACCGCGAAGAGCCCGTGCAGGTCGGTGGCCTCGGGCGTGGTCAGCGAGGAGGCGACGCGCTCGTCGCCCACCCGCATCTCCACGGTGCCGACCAGACCGGTGCTCATCCCGGCCTGGCGCAGCCCGGACTCGACCAGGTAGCTGATCGTGGTCTTGCCGCTGGTGCCGGTGGTACCGACCAGGAGCAGTTCCTTGGCCGGGTCGTCGTAGACCCAGGCGGCGGCGGTGCCCAGGACGGCGCGCGCGTCGGGCACGACGATCACGGGCAGCCCGGTCTCGGCGGCGCGGTCGGCGCCCGCGGCATCGGTGAGGATCGCCGCGGCCTCGGCGTCGGCCACCTGTTGTGAGAAGTCCGCGCCGTGGGCGCGGGTCCCGGGCAGGGCCGCGTACAGGTCGCCCTGCTGCGCCTTGCGCGAGTCATGGGTGATACCGCGGACGTAGATCTCCCGGTCGGGGAGGCCCGCTGGACGGTCCGCGCTCAGGTCGGGGCGCAGAAGAGTGGCGTCCGGCCCGAGCAGCGCTGCGAGGGCGGACAGTGGACGGAGTTTGGTGTGTTCAGGTCGCATTACCGGTGGCACGTGTGGAGGTTAACGGCTGTGGAGGACCTCTCGGTAATTTCCACGCTGCGTTGTCGGTTATTCCCCGGATGGGGGTTGCGCCCAGGTTACGCGCGATACTTCGAGGAGAGGGGGTGGCACGGGTATGGATCTGACAGGGCCGCTGGTGCTGGACGGCGGGTTGGCCACCCGGTTGGAGGCCTACGGCTGCGACCTGGGCGGCGGTCTGTGGTCGGCCCGATTGCTGGCCGAGGAGCCCGAACTGGTCGCACGTGTGCACCGGGACTACTTCGAGGCGGGCGCGGACGTGGCCATCACGGCCAGCTACCAGGCGAGTGTGGCGGCCTTCACCGAGCGGGGGTACTCGCGCTCGGAGGCGCTGGGCTTCATCGGGCGTTCGGTGGAGCTGGCGCTGGCCGAGCGCGACGCCTTCGGTTCGGGTCTGGTGGCGGCCGGTGTGGGGCCCTACGGGGCGGCGCTGGCGGACGGTTCGGAGTACACCGGCGCCTATGACCTGGATGAGGACGGCCTGTACGCCTGGCACCGGGAGCGCTGGCGGGTCCTGACCGGCGCCGGGGCGGACCTGGTGGCCTGCGAGACCCTGCCGTCCCTGGCGGAGGCCCGAGCGCTGGCGCGGCTGCTGGAGGAGACCCCGGACGTTCGCGCGTGGTTCAGTTTCTCGTGTGCGGACGGCGAGCGGATCAGCGACGGGACCCCGCTGAGGCAGGTGGCCGCCGAACTCGCCCCGCTGTACGGGCGCGGGTCGGTGGCGGCGGTGGGGGTGAACTGCGTCCCGCCCCGGAACGTGCCGTCCCTGCTGGGCGAGGTGGCGGCGGTGGGCCTGCCCTCGGTGGCCTACCCGAACTCGGGCGAGGTGTGGGACGCGGCCGGTCAGCGGTGGACCGGCAGCTCCGAAGCGGAGGGCTTCGGCGGGGCCGCCGCCGGATGGTGCGCGGACGGCGCGGTGTTCGTGGGCGGCTGCTGCCGCACCGGCCCCGAACACATTCGCGCCGTCCGCACCCGGGTCTGACTCCGGGCCTCCCCAGCCCTACGGGGCGCCCCTATGAGTCGTCTTCCTCCTCGAAGAGGCGGATGGCGGGCGGCTCGGTGCCCGTCGGGGGGACCTTCATGGTCTTGAGGGCGAAGGACATGATGTCGTTGAACACCGGCCCCGCGGCCTCACCCCCGTAGATGGTGCCCCTCGGACTGTGCAGGACCACCTGAACGATCAGCTCCGGGTCGTCCGCCGGGGCGAAGCCCGCGAAGGTCGCGGTGTAGTCGTTCTCGTTGTAGGCGCCGGTCTCGGGGTCGAGGCGGTTGGCGGTACCGGTCTTGCCCGCCACCCGGTAACCGTCGATGCGGGCCTGCGGTGCGGTGCCCCCGTCGCCGGTGACGGCCTCCAGCATCAGGGCGAGCTGCTCGGCGGTCTCCTCGCTGACCACGCGGGTCTTCTCCGGTTCCCCGGCCGGGGTGAACTCACCCTCCGGGTCGACCGTGCCCGCGACCAGCCGGGGTTCCACGTGGACCCCGCCGTTGGCCACGGTGGCGTAGACCAGCGCCATCTGGGTGGCGTTCACCGAAAGACCGTGCCCGATGGACACCGACGGCAGCTGGGTGCCCCACCAGTCGTCGGGGTCGGTGAGGATGCCCGCCTCCTCCCCTGGCAGCGCCAGGCCGGTCGGCTGGCCGAGCCCGAAATCCTTCATGAAGTTGTACAGCGTCCCGCGGCCGACCTCGTCGGCGATCTTGATCGTGCCGACGTTGCTGGACTGGGCCATGATCCCGTTGACGGTGAGCCGCTGGGTGCCGTTGTTGGTGGAGTTGCGGAAGGTCCGGTCGTAGTACTGGAGGGAGTAGGGCACGGTGTACACCGTCTCCGGAGTAGTGAGCCCCTCCTCCAGCGCCGCGGCCAGGGTGATCACCTTGTTGGTGCTGCCCGGTTCGAAGGTCTCGGCCACCGCGCCGTTGGACCACTCCTCGGGTCCGGTGGCGGAGATGTCGTTCTGCGAGTAGGACGGGTAGTCCGCCATCGCGAGGATCTCGTGGTCGGTGTTGGTGACGATGACGCTGCCGCCTTCGGCCTCCAGCTCCTCCACCCGTTCGGCCAGCGCCCGCTGGGCGAACCACTGGAGGTCGCGGTCCAGGGTCAGCCGCACGTCCTGGCCGGGTTCCGGTTCGCGCACCAGACCGCCGGCCATGGGGATCTGGGTGCCGTCGCTGCCCACCTCCACCTGGCGCTTGCCCGCCTCACCGGAGAGCGTCTCGTCCAGGTAGCCCTCCAGCCCTTCCAGGCCGTGTCCTTCGGAACCCACGAAGCCGACCAGGTCGGCGGCGCCGGTCTCCTCGGGGTAGACGCGCTCGTAGTCGACCTCGGCGCCGACCCCGGACAGACCGAGATCGCGCATCTCCTGCCAGTCACCGGGCGAGACGCGGTGGGCCACCACCTGGTAGCGGCTGGGCGTGGCGTCGACCTTGGCCGCAACCTCCCCCTCGTCCAGGTCGAAGCGGGTGACCAGTTCGTCCACGAGCTGGTCGCGCTCCTCCTCCTTGACCTCCTCGGGGTCGACGAAGACGGTGCGCACCTCCACCGACAGCGCGAACGGGTTGCCGTTGACGTCGGTGATCTGCCCGCGCAGGGTCGGGATGTCGATGGTCTGCAGGCGCAGGTTGGCGGCGGCCTCGGCGTAGGTGTCGGCGTCGATGCCCTGGATCTGGGTGAGCCGCCCGGCGAACAGCATCATGATGACGACGATGATGACCCCGCCGATCTTGATGCGCTTGGCCGGGTCGCCCGCCCGGAAGGTGCGGCGCAGCAGCGGGGGCGGCGGGGGCGGCGGCGCGGGCCTGCGGCGGGGCCGCTCACCCGCTCGGCGCGCCGGACGCGCGGCGCTCCCCCGGCCAGCCCCCGCCGCCCCCGGTCGGACGCGGGAACCGTCGGCCGGGCGTCGTGGTTCGCGCTGGGGGCGCTTGCTGGGACGGGACCCGGAGCGTCCTGTCGCTCCGGGTCTGCGGGGGTCACGGGGGTTTCGGTCCCGGGGGTTGCTCACTCACCGCTCCCAGCGTTTCCGGCGCCGACGCCGTTCTCCCGCGCGCCCGCGCCGCCACCAGAGATCTCACCGCTGTCCAAGTCCAGGAAGAGCGTGGCCTCGCCCTGTTCCATGCCCATCTCCTCGGCCTCCCCGGAGATGCGCTCGGAGGTCTCCAGGTAGGCGACGGACCTCTCCATCTGCTGTTCCACGTAGGAGAGCTCGCGGTTCTCCGCCTGCAGTCTGGTGATGGTGTAGGCCTCCTGCGCGACGACGCTGCGCAGCACCAGCAGGGCCACCAGCGCGCCGCCGAGCAGGCACAGGATCAGCAGCACGAACGGGATCTTCGGCGCCGGGGCGCCCCCGCCGGAGCGGGTGGTGCGGGTGGTGCGGGTACTCGCCGCGGGGCGCGCGGTGCGTTGGGGCGTGGCGGGACGCTTGGTGGTCCCGGTCCGCCTGGTGGTCGTGCTCCGCTCCTTGGTGGTGCGGCGGGTGTCCGTCTTCGTGCCCATCTGCTCTCCCTACTGCCGCGACGGCCGGCGCACGCGTTCGGCCGCGCGCAGGCGGGCCGACTGCGCGCGCGGGTTGCGCTCGTTCTCTTCGTCCGTGGGGAGCTCCGAGCCCCTGGTGAGGAGCCGGAGTTCCGGTTGGCGGTCCGGGAGGGGGACCGGAAGGTCGGCGGGCGTGGTGTCGGTGGCCAGGGCCGCGAACGCCCTCTTGGTCATCCGGTCCTCCAGCGAGTGGTAGGACAGCACCGCGACGCGGCCGCCGAGCCCCAGGCGGGAGATGGCGGCGGGGAGGGTCTCCTTGAGGATGGAGAGTTCGGCGTTGACCTCGATGCGCAGCCCCTGGAAGGTGCGCTTGGCGGGGTGGCCGCCGGTGCGGCGGGTGGCCGCGGGGATGGCTTCGCGGACCA
The DNA here is from genome assembly GCF_014201115.1 of Nocardiopsis metallicus. Taxonomy (GTDB): domain Bacteria; phylum Actinomycetota; class Actinomycetes; order Streptosporangiales; family Streptosporangiaceae; genus Nocardiopsis; species Nocardiopsis metallicus. Next base: position 453,711 of record NZ_JACHDO010000001.1, on the reverse strand, counting down.
GTTCGGCCAGCTCGCGGGTGGAGTCGATGCGGCCCTGGGCGCGGCGGCGCTCGATCGCCCTGGCCACACGGGAGGCGAAGCGTTCCTCGCCGTAGGTGCGCAGCACCCGGGTGAGCTCGGCGACGGGGTAGTCGTTGACGACCTCGGCCGCGGTGAGCGCCTGGGTGCGGTCCATGCGCATGTCCAGGGGTGCGTCGTGGGCGTAGGCGAAACCGCGGTCGGTCTCGTCCAGCTGCGGTGAGGACACGCCGAGGTCGAGCAGGACGGCGTCGGCCTCCCGTACCCCGGCCTCGTCGAGGGCGCTAGGGATGTCGGAGTAGACGGCGTGCACGAAGTGGGTGCGGTCGGCGTAGGGCGCCAGGCGCTTGGCGCTGCGCTCCAGAGCGGTGGTGTCCCGGTCCACGCCGACCAGTCGCATGGTGGGGCAGGCCTTGAGCAGGGCCTCGGAGTGCCCGCCGAGCCCCAGGGTGCCGTCGACGAAGACCGCCCCGGGGCGGCTGAGCGCCGGGGCGAGCAGTTCGACGATCCGGTCGAGCATCACCGGCACGTGGAGGGGATCGATTCCTTCACGTGCGGCACGGACGCGCGCCCCGATGTCGTCCTGCGCGACCTGGTGCCGCGTGTCCCCGTGCTCTGTGCCCGCGTGCTCTGTGTCCCCGTGCTCTGCGGTCTCGTTCGCGGAGCTGTCCCGGTCGGGTCGCTCGTGCTGCCGGTTGTCCCCCATGCGCTGCTGTTCCTCCACGCTCTCGCGGTCTCCCCCTGAAGTCCGTGCAGCGCGCCGGGCGCGCTCCACGGTGTCCTTCGCGTGGCCCCTCCGAAGTACCGGCGGGCCTCCGGACACGGCCGCTATTGTCCACCTTTCGGCGGACGCGCGCTCACGACCTGGCACCGGGGAAGTCGCGCCAGCTCGTGTGACCGTCTCCGGAGACCGCTGCCGGTCCCGGCATTGCATGGACTCTGTGCTGCTGGTGGATCGAGGCGGCGAGATGTCCGCCCCGCCGTCACAGCACCCCGGGCAGCACCTCCTCTGAGAGTTGCGAGAACGCCTGCTCCTGTTCGGCCTCGTACTCCGACCACGCGGTGGCGTCCCAGATCTCCAGGCGCGTGTTGGCGCCGATCACGACGCAATCGCGGTCCAAGCCCGCGTAGGCGCGTAGTTTCGGCGGGATCGTGACCCTGCCCTGCTTGTCGCAGGACTCGTCCGACGCGCTGGCGAAGAGGACGCGGCTGTAGTCGCGGACCGCCTTGGCGGTGACCGGGGCGGAGCGCAGGGCGTCGGTGATGCGACTGAACTCGGCCGTCGGAAAGACGTAGAGACAGTGCTCCTGGCCTTTCGTGATCACCAAACCCCCCGACAGTTCGTCGCGGTACTTCGCGGGAAGGAACAGCCGTCCCTTCTGGTCGAGGCGAGGTGTGTGGGTGCCGAGGAACACACACTCACCCCCTCACCCCCTCAGTGGAGAACTCACCCTCATCTCCACGGTGCCCCACCTTACTCCACTCTTCCCCACCGTCAACAGCTTCAACGCGGCTCCATCGGCCTTGAAATCGACAAATGAGCAGTTCAGAGAGGTGGACCGGTGGTGGTGGGCGAGCACCGCCGCGCAGCGCCCGCGTGCGTCGCACCCTGTCTGAGGGGGACCGGGCAGGGGCCGGGGCGGGCACCGCGGCGGGACCGAGCCGGCGTCACATGGTGACGACCACCACCCGGAGCGGCTTCGGGCGTGTTTTCCGCGTCCGACCCGGTGTCGGGGAGCACGCTCCGGCCAATGATCGGTGGACCGATTCGAGTGCTTTCGCCACTTTGGCCACCGGGTTCCTCATTCGGCGGCCGATTCCGGCACTTTGGTTTGCAATCGGTCTGATTGGCCCTAGCCTCGGATCGATACACCGAGACATACTGAGCGAGAGGGGTCTCGTGTCACTCGGCACACAGCACGACGGTCACGGGGGCGACGTCCGAGGGGACGTCAATGCCGTTGTCGCCGTCGCCGACCGCGTCCGCGGCGCGATCGAGACGGTCATCGAGGGCAAACCCGAGGTGCTGCGCATCGCGCTCACCGTCATGCTCGCCGAAGGCCACCTTCTCGTCGAAGACGTTCCCGGTGTCGGCAAGACCATGATGGCCAAGGCCCTGGGCCGGGCCGTGGACTGCTCCGTACAGCGCGTGCAGTTCACCCCCGACCTGCTGCCCAGCGACATCACCGGGGTCAGCGTCTACCACCAGGACCGCAACGAGTTCGAGTTCAACCCGGGCCCGGTGTTCGCCAACATCGTGCTCGGCGACGAGATCAACCGGGCCTCGCCCAAGACGCAGTCAGCCCTCCTGGAATGCATGGAGGAACGACAGGTCAGCGTCGACGGGCAGACCCGGGCCCTGGAGCGGCCGTTCATGGTCGTGGCGACCCAGAACCCGGCCGACATGGAGGGCACCTACGCCCTGCCCGAGGCGCAGCGGGACCGGTTCATGGCCCGCGTCTCCGTCGGTTACCCCTCGCCCCAGGCCGAGCTGGACATGATCGACAGCCACAGCTCCCGCTCCCCGCTGGAGCAGCTGGCCCCGGTCACCAACGCGGCCGAGATCCGCTCCCTGGTGGATCGCGTCCACAACGTGCACGTGGCGCCGGGGATGCGCCGCTACGTCGTGGACCTGGTCAACTCCACCCGGACCGCACCCGAACTCAAGCTGGGCGCCTCACCCCGCGCCACCCTGCACCTGGTGCGCGCGGCCCGGGCCCACGCGGCTCTGGAGGGGCGCCACTACGTCGTCCCCGACGACGTGCAGGCCCTGGCCGTCCCGGTCCTGGCCCACCGGCTGCTGCCCGGCCCCGAGGCGCAGATGGAACGGCTCAGCGCCGAGCAGATCGTGGCCAAGCTGGTCGCCCGCCTGCCGGTCCCCGGGCCCCGCTGACGCTGATCTCCCCGGGCGGGTCCCGGTCCCGGTTGCACCGACCTGACCGGGTCGGGCAACGGCGACCGGTTCCAGGAAACTGACCGGGCGGACATCCCGTCACCACGGGTACGGACCCGGTCCGGGTAAGCGGGCCCGGCCCGGGTCCCGTCCCCGCTCCCCGTGGAACCCGCCGAGCAGCCCGTCCGGCCCGCACCGGCAGAACCGAGCCCCTCGAACCCGAGAGACGCACCATGCGCCCGCACCGAACCCTCACCGCCCGCGGTGGACTGATGCTGTTCTCCGGCGTGGTCGCGCTCGTGTGCGGTTTCGTCATCGGCCAGCGGGAGCTGGTGGGGGTGGGCCTCTTCCTGCTCCTGGTGCCACCGGTCTCCGCGCTGACCATCCTCGGGGCGACCGACCGGGTGGTGCACAGCCGGGCGCTGCACCCGCCGCGCGTCCCGGCCGGGACGGACACCCGGGTCCTGGTCCGGGTCGGCAACTCCTCCCCCACCTGGCCGGTGAGCTGGGTACGGATCGAGGACACCCTGCCGGTGCGTCTGGGTTACGAACCCCGGTACACAGTGGGCCACCTGGCCCCGCGCGCGGTCCGCGACGTCACCTACCTGGTCCGTCCGGCGGTCCGCGGCCGCTACCCCGTCGGTCCGCTCCGGGTGAGCGTGGTGGACCCGCTGGGCTGTGTCCGGGTGACCCGTGAGGTCGGCGGGCCCACCGCCCTGCTCGTGACCCCGCCCGTGGTCCCGCTCGCCGTCCTCGGCGCCTCCGACGGCTCCCAGGGTGAGAACTCACCGCGCCGTTCGGTGACCGGCGCCGGTGAGCAGGACCCCATCCCGCGCGAGTACCGCTACGGCGACGAGATGCGCCGGGTGCACTGGCGCTCTACCGCCAAGCACGGCGAGCTCATGGTGCGCCGGGACGAACAGCACTGGCGGGAGCACAGCACCCTGCTCCTGGACACCCGGGACGCGGCGCACACCGGCGAGGGCCCCTGGAGTTCCCTGGAGACCGCGGTGAGCGTGGCCGCCTCCGTCGCGGTGAACCTCCTGGACAGCGGGCACGAACTACGCCTGCACACCGAGCGGGGCCAGCTGTTCACCGAGCACGCGTCCGGCGTCCTGGACGGGCTCGCCACCGTGGAGGCCTCCGAGGCGGACAGCCTCTACGGCGGGATCAGCACCCTGGAAGGGGCCCGCGGCTCCTCAGCCAGCCTGGTGGTGGCGGTCCTGGGCGCGCTCTCCCCGGAGGACGCCTCGGCGCTCTCCCGGGTGCGGGGCTCCGGACTGCACGTGGCGGTGCTGTGCGCGCGGGCCGCCTGGAACACCTCCGAAGACACCCGGCGCATCGCCGAACTGCTCTCCGCCAACGGCTGGCGGGTACTCCCCGTCGCCGACCCGACCGAACTGCCCGCCCTGTGGCAGCAGGCGATCTCCCCCGGCTCGTCCGGGCCTCCCGGCCGCTCCGGTTTCCCGCCCGCTGCCAACCCCCGCGCCGGGGAGGTCCCCCTGACCCCGGCGGCCCCCCACGTCCCCCGGGAGGGGTCCCGTTGAGAGTGACCAGAGCACTGATGCCGCTGGCCGTCATGGTCTCGATGCTGGCGGCGCTGCCGCTCCTGGGCGGGCTGATCCGCGGCGACTGGTGGGGCCCGGCCGCCGTCCTCGTCGTCGCGGTGGCCGTGGTCTCCGCGCTGTACCGCCTGACCGACCGCAACGCGTTCCCGGTACCCTTCCTCCAGCTGATCGTCGCGGCGCTGCTGTTCACCCCGATCCTCGCCCCGGGCACCGGTTTCCTCGGCGTCGTGCCGACCGCGGCGACCTTCGAGCAGACCTGGGCGCTGTTCGAGCAGGGCGTGCACAGCATCAACACCAGCGCTCCCCCGGTGGCCGCCACCAACGGGCTGCGGATGATCATCGCGCTCACCTTCGTGGTGTTCGCGCTCACCGCGGACTTCCTGGCGGTGACCGCCCGCTGCCCGGGGATGGTCGGCGGCCTGCTGCTGGCGCTGATGCTGGTACCGCTGGCCGTGGACGGCGGCGGTCTGACCTGGGTCCAGGCCGCTGTCTGCGCCGCGGGCTTCCTCGCCCTGCTCGCCACGGACATGTGGGTTCGGGGACGTGAGTGGGGGGTCCCGGTCCCGGGCGGGCACGACCCCGTCGGCCGCTTCAGCGCGGGCGCCGTCCAGGTGGGCACCGTGGTCGCCGCCGCTGCCACCGCGATCCTGCTGGCCCTCTCGCTGCCCCTGATGATGCCCTCCCTGCGCACCGACGCCTTCTACACGATGGCCGACGGCAACCAGTTCGCCTCGAACAACAGCGTGACCACCACGCACCCGCTGGTCTCGCTCCGCCGCGACCTGGCCTCCTCCTCCGACCGCACGGTGCTGACCTACCGCACCGACTCCGAGGACCCCGAGTACCTGCGCACCTTCGTCCTGGACGAGTTCGACGGCGAGAACTGGACGATGTCCCCGGTGCACACCGACCGCGACGCCAGGGTCAGCGGCGACCTTCCCCTGCCCCCGGGCTGGGCGGAGGAGTCCGACACCTCGGTCACCACCCGGGTGTCCCTGGACTCCGGCGCCCCCCGGATGGAGTTCCTTCCGCTGCCCTACCCGGCGCGCACGGTGGAGGTCTCCGGCGACTGGTACGTGGACCCCGACACCCTGATGGTGTTCACCACCGACACCCCGTCGACCGGCTTCAACTTCGTGGTGGAGTCCGCCGAGAACCAGCCCGACGCCCAGGACCTGGCCGACGCAGGACCACCGCGCTCACTGCCCAACGACTACCTCAGGCTGCCCAACAACATCGACGACCGCGTACAGGAGCTCACCGATTCCCTGACCGCGAACGCCGACTCCCCCTACGCGCGCGCCACCGCCCTCCAGGACTTCTTCACCGGCGGCGCCTTCACCTACGACCTGAGCCCGCCCGCCACGCCCGGCGACGCCGACCCCCTGTCGCACTTCCTCCTGGACGACCGGATCGGCTACTGCGAGCAGTTCGCCGGGGCGATGGCGCTCATGGCCCGCCAGGCCGACATCCCGGCCCGGGTCGCGGTGGGCTACACCGCGGGCCAACAGGTGGGCGACGGCCGTTGGTCCGTGGCGGTGAGCGACGCGCACGCCTGGCCCGAGCTGTACTTCGAGGGTTCGGGCTGGGTGCGTTTCGAGCCCACACCGGCCTCCTCGCAGGGGCAGGGGTCGGCCACGGTCCCCGACTACACCTCCGGGGCCGACGCCGACCCCGAGCCCGTCCCCGAACCAGAGCCCACGAACGCCAGCAGTCCCGAGCCGAGCGAGTCCCCGACCGAGGAGCCCAGCGCCTCCCCGGAGGCCGGCGAGTCCCCCGAGGACGAGCCCGCCGAGGAGGTCGGCGGCACCGCCGACGGGAACACGGGCTCGGACGCGGCGTCCTGGTGGCCCGCCGCCGTCGGCGTGGTCGCCGCCCTGCTGCTGTTGGCCGCACCGGCCCTGACCCGGGCCCTGATCCGCGGGTCCCGCCGGGCCACCCTGGCCTCGGCCGGGGTCGCCGGAGCCCACACCGCGTGGCGGGAACTACGCGACACCTGCCTGGACCTGGGCTTGGACTGGGTGCTCACGGAGAGCCCCCGGGCGACCGCCGCCCGCCTGTGCGCCATCCGCGAGGACGGAAGCGTCATCCCGGGCGAGGCCCACGCCGCCATCTGGCGCCTGGCCCGAGCCGAGGAGGCCGCCCGCTACGCCCCGGACCCGCAGACCGGTACCCAGTTGGCCGCCGACCTGGCCACGGCCACGACGGGCCTGTCCGCCAGCGCCTCCGGCAGCGACCGGTGGCGCGCCCTCCTGCTCCCGCGCTCCCTGGCCCCCTGGCAGCGCCCCAGAACTGCTGCGGAAGCCGTCCCCGCCACTTCCTGAGGGCCTGGTGGCACCCCTGGGTCCTACGAAGTTCCGGACTCCCCTCGGCCCCAGGGGAGTCCGGGTCCCCCCGGGAGGGACCGGGTTGCCCCAAGGCAGGGGCGCGGGAGACCCGGAACGCACCCGGACCAGGAAGTGACCCGTGGTCCCCCAGACCTCCCGGGGCCGCGCCGGTGGACTGCGGCCGGTGGAGGCGCGACCCCCGAGAGGCAGGTGGGTGTGCCTCCAGGACGCACGGGTACCGGAGGCGGGCGTGACGCGCACGAGAGGCAGCCGGGCCCGGGTGGGTGCGTTCGGGCGCGGGCGTTCTGTGGCCGAGACTCCGGGCGTGGTCGTTCCGGTCGGGACGGGGCCGGCCCAGGGTCCAGGCATGAGAAACGGTGGGTCCCGCACACGATGATCGTGCTCGGGTCCCACCGTCATGGAAAACGCGGGCGCTCAGGGCATCCGTCGCGAGGGCGGACCGGTGTCCGCCCCGGGTGAGTGACTACTCCTCACCCTGCTGGCGGCGACGCCACCGCTCCTCGAAGCGGTTCATCATTCCCGGACGCTTGTCGCCCTTGCGCTTCTTGGGCTCGTTCTCGGCCTCCGCGAGCATCGCCTCCGCGCCGCCGGTGGCCTTACGCCAGGCGTTCGCCCCCATGAGGAAGGAGGCCAGCATGAAGATGAAGCCGAGGACGCTGATGGTGACCGGAAGTGCCAGCGACGCGTCCGGGCCTCCCAACAGCAGCCCCAGGAGCAGCAACCCCATGCCGAGCACGAAGCCGATGACGGCCTTGATGATCCAGCGCTTGTAATGGACTCCGGGGTTCGTCTGCCGAACAGTGTTCGCGAACTTCGGGTCCTCGGCATACAGCGCCCGCTCGATCTGGTCGAGCATGCGCTGCTCGTGTTCAGAGAGCGGCACGGCGCCTCCCTACGGCAGTCCCCGGTTGGGGTGACGGGTACTGAAAAACAGTCTCTTGGTCAGTGGTATGCCCAGAATACGGTGCACTAGCGCCTAGTGGAAAGAAAAGCTGCGTGTGTACCTGACCCACTACGGCCACGATACCCTCGCCCTGTATCGGAAACACCGGCTTCCATGCCTCTCTTCTTACCCTTACTCCGGTTCTACCCATGAGAACGCTCAGAGGTCCCCGGAAGTTGCCGCATCATACGTCGTTTTCGTCACTCTTGGCCAATACGGCCGACTGTATCGCGCCCGGACCGAAACGGGCCTTCACCCGGTCCATAACCCGTTCAACGTCCCGCCAACCTGTGTCCTCCTCCCCCAACGCCAACTGGCGGTGTGAAAGTTCCACCGGGGCGACACCTTCCACACGAACCCCCACCAGACGCAGCGGAGTACCCCTCAGCCCCGACGCCGCGTAGAGCGCGCGCGCCACAGCGCTGATCTCGCGCCCCACGTCCGTGGTCTCGGAGAGGGTCTTCGCCCTGGTGATCGTGGAGAAGTCGGCCCTGCGCAGTTTCACGCTCACCGTGCGCCCCACCTGCCCCGAGGCGCGCAGCCGGTGCGCGACCTTCTCGGACAGGCGCAGCAGCTCGCGGTCGACCAAGGCCGGGTCATCCACGTCCACGGAGAAGGTCTCCTCCGCGCCCACGCTCTTGTCCGGGGTCTCGGCGACGACCGGGCTGGGGTCCTCGCCCCGGGCCAGCGCGGCCAGGCGGGTACCGGCCTTCTCGCCCAGTTCCATGCGCAGGAGTTCGGGGTCGGTCCGGGCCAGGGCGCCGACGGTGCGCAGGCCCAGCCGGACGAGTGTGCGTTCGGTCTTGTCCCCGACCCCGGGCAGCGCCCCGATGGGCAGGGGGTCCAGAAAGCCGTGCACGGTGGTGGTGGGGACCAGCAGCAGCCCGTCGGGCTTGCAGTGGGTGGAGCCGAGCTTGGCCACGAAACGGGTGGCGGCTACCCCGACGGAGCAGGTGAGCCGCTGCTCCCGGCGGACGCGTTCGCGGATCATCGCGGCGATGCGCACGGGACCGCCCAGGCGCCGACGGGCGCCGGAGACGTCCAGGAAGGCCTCGTCCAGGGACAACGGCTGCACGGCGGGTGTGACCGAGCGCAGGATGTCCATGACGGCCTCGGAGGCCTGCCGGTAGGCGGCCCCGTCCGGCGGGTAGACCAGGGCGTCCGGGCACAGCCGCACCGCCTGGGCCATGGGCATCGCCGAGTGCACGCCGTGGCGGCGGGCGATGTAGTCGGCGGAGGAGACCACACTGCGCGGACCGGTACCGCCCACGATCACGGGGCGGCCGCGCGCCTCGGGGTGGCGCAGCTGCTCCACGCTCGCGAAGAACGCGTCCATGTCCAGGTGCAGGATGTGGCAGTCCTCGTCCGGACCGGAGCCGTCCGGAGGGAAGTCGGCGTCCAGCGGAGCGATGCCGTCGGAGGTGACCACACCCCGTAGAGCGGCACCGCGTTCCAGTTGACGTCGGCTCATAGGCCCAGGTTATGCCCTGACCGGGGCCGCCCCGCCCCGGGGCACCGTCCGCCCCGGCGCCCTCCAGAAGCAGGGCTGGGCCGGGACGCACGAGGCGCACGGGCCCCGGGTAGGCGGGGTGTGCGGGGCACCCGGGCGCGCGAGGTCCGCACCAGTAGTCTGCTCTCGGCCGCACCGCCCGCTCCTATCCCAGGGATCCCATGCGAGACATCGTCATCTTCTCCGGCAGCGCACACACCGAAATCGCGGAGGAGATCTGCGCGGACCTCGGCAAACCGCTCTCCCCCACCCGGGTCTCCCGGTTCGCCAACGACTGCCTGGAAGTACAGCTCCAGGCCAACTGCCGCGAACGCGACGTCTTCATCATCCAGCCGCTGGTCCCACCGGTGCAGGAGAACCTCGTCGAGCTGCTCCTGATGCTGGACGCGGCCCGGGGCGCCTCCGCCGCGCGGACCACGGTGGTCATGCCGCACTTCGCCTACGCGCGCTCGGACAAGAAGGACGCGCCACGCATCTCCATCGGAGGGCGGCTGGTGGCCGACCTGCTCGCCACCGCGGGCGCCAGCCGGGTCCTGGCCATGACCCTGCACTCGCCCCAGGTCCACGGTTTCTTCAGTGTCCCGGTGGACCACCTGCACGCCCTCGATGAGCTCGCCGACCACTTCCGGGGCGGGGACCTGTCCAACACGGTGGTGGTCTCCCCCGACTTCGGCAACGTCAAGGAGGCTTCGGCGTTCGCCCGCAGGCTGGGCACTCTGGTGGCGTCCGGGGCCAAGCAGCGGTTCAGCGACGACCGGGTGAGCGTCACGTCGGTGATCGGTGACGTCGCCGACCGAGACATCATCATCCTGGACGACGAGATCGCCCGGGGGAGCACCGTCGTGGGGCTGATCGAGCGGCTGCGCGAGCAGAAGGTGCGTTCCATCCGCGTCGCCTGCACGCACGGGCTGTTCAGTGACGGGGCGCTGGACCGGCTCACCGCGATGGACGACGTGGCCGAGATCGTGTGCACGAACACGGTGCCCCTGGCCCCGGAGCAGACCTCACCGAAACTGCGGGTGCTGTCGATCGCGCCCGCGTTGGCCGAGGCGATCCGGCGCATCCACGACGGGGAGTCCGTCAGCACGCTCTTCGACATCCACTAGAGCGACGGGCGGACCGGGAACGGAGAGCCCCCGCGGAACCCCGTCAGCGCTTGAGCGCGATGGCGTGCAGCTGGGTGGCGATGCCGATCAGCTCGGGGTGGTCGGCGGCGGCCCGCTCCAGGTCCACCAGGTGCTGCCCGGCCTGGGCGTCGCCCTCCCAGGCGTGCCCGGGCAGGACGTCGGCGAAAACGCGCACTCCGCGCACGCTCTCCCCGGTCAGGCCGGAGTGGCCGATGAGTTCGAGGAGCTGCTGGCGGGTGAACCGGCGGGGCATGGGGTCGGCCCCGCCCCAGCGGCCGTCCGCGTCCGAGAGCAGGTGCTGGGCATCGGTGATGTGCCCGGCCAGGGCACGGTGCAGGGCACCGGCGACGGCGTTGGTCACCAGCAGGCTGACCGCGCCGCCGGGCCGGGTGATACCGGCGACGTCGGCCAGCGCCACGGCGGGTTCGTCGACGTACTCGAGCACGTTGTGCACCAGCACGAGGTCGGCGCTGTCGGCCGGGAAGAGCGAGGCCAGGTCCTGGGTCTCCCCCTGGACGCCGCGCACCGTGACACCGCTCTCCGCGGCACGGCGCTCCAGGGCGGCCAGGGAGTCCGGGCTGGGCTCGACGACGGTCACACGGTGACCGAGCTCGGCGAGCGGGACGGCGGCGCCACCGGTGCCGCCGCCCGCGTCGACGATTTCCAGGGGCTCACCCTCGGAGAGACGGGACAACAGCTGTGAGAGCGCGTCCCAGACCACGGCGGTCCGGGCGGCGTTGGCCGCCCGCGCGGGACCGGTCGAACCGCTCGTCCCGAAGCCGCTCGCGGTGGTCGCGGACGTGCCGCTCCTGTCAGTCAACTGCGTTCCCTCAATCAGCTAGTGCCCGCGCCCCGCCACGGGGCACGGTCCGCCCGGCCCGGCCTCGGCTCGAGGTCTCAGAGCGAGAGCGTCGACTTGTTCTCCATCAGCCTAGACAGAAGTCCGCTGATGAAGTTGGGCGACTCGTCGGTGGACAGCTCCTTGGCCACACCGACGGCCTCGGCGATCGCCACGCCGTCGGGGATGTCCTCGGCCCACAGCAGCTCGTAGGCGCCCATCCGGAGGATGTTGCGGTCCACGACCGGCATGCGCTCCAGGGTCCACCCGATGGCGTACTCGTCGAGGAGTTCGTCGATGCGTGCGCGCCGCTCATCGACGGAGCGGGCCAACAGCTCGGTGAACTCGTTGATCGGCGGTTCGGGCTGGGCCCGGCGACGCTTGATGACGTCCTCCACCGAGGTGGAACGCACCTCGGATTCGTAGAGGACCTCCACCGCGCGCCGACGGGCCTTACGCCGTGCACCACTCATCAGTTGACACGACCGAGGTAGTCGCCGGTGCGGGTGTCGACCTTGACGCGCTCGCCCTGGGTGACGAACAGCGGCACCTGGATGGTCGCGCCGGTCTGGACGGTGGCGGGCTTGGTGCCGCCGGTGGAGCGGTCGCCCTGGACGCCCGGGTCGGTCTGGGTGATCTCCAGCTCGACCGCGGCGGGCATCTCGATGTAGAGCGGGTTGCCCTCGTTGGTCGCCACCGTGACCTTGGTGTTCTCCAGGAGGAAGCCCTTGGCGTCGCCGACCACGGCGTCGGACACCGGGATCTGGTCGTACGTCTGGACGTCCATGAAGATGAAGGAGTCACCGTCGTGGTACAGGTACTCCATGTCCCGGCGGTCGACGCTGGCGAACTCGACCTTGGAACCGGCGTTGAAGGTCTTGTCGACGATCTTGCCCGTGAGGACGTTCTTCAGCTTGGTGCGGACGAACGCGCCGCCCTTGCCCGGCTTGACGTGCTGGAACTCCAGGACGTTCCAGAGAACGCCTCCGTCGAGCTTCAGGGTCGTGCCGTTCTTGATGTCGTTCGTCGTGGCCACTTCGGTCGTCTCTCCAAGGGGTGTGACACGTCGGAGACCGGACTCGCTGGTCCGGTCGGTGGTCAGTGGGGCGAGGCGTGGCTCCCGGGGCCGCCGGTGGATGGGTCCGCGGTTGGGTGTTTCCACCGCCAGACGGGTGTGTCCACTGCTAGCGGGAACTGTGTCCGCCAGCGCCCGGGCACTCCTCGCCTTCGATCAGTCTAGTGGCTTCCGGGGACTCAGGAACCGTCCACGACCGCCTGGTAGGCGGCGTCCAGCAGCTCAGGCGCGGGACCGTTGAGGATCGACGGACTGGCCAGGCCGTCCAGGACCACGAAGCGCAGGGTCGCGCCGCGGGCCTTCTTGTCCACGGCCATGGTGGCGCGCAGCTCCTCCCAGGACTCGGCGGCGTAGCTGACCGGCAGGCCCACCGAGGTGAGCACGGAGCGGTGCCGCTGGACCAGGGCATCGTCGATCCGGCCGTCCAGACGGGCGAGTTCGGCGGCGAAGACCATGCCGATGGAGACCGCGTAGCCGTGCCTGAAGGTGTAGTTCTCGGCGCGCTCGATGGCGTGCCCGAGGGTGTGGCCGTAGTTGAGGATCTCGCGGCGGCCGCTCTCCTTGAGGTCGCCGGAGACGACGTCGGCCTTGACCCGGATCGCGCGCTCGATGAGCTCGCGGGTGTGCTTGCCCTCGGGCAGAGCCGCGCCCTCGGGGTCGTCCTCGACCAGGTCACAGATGACGGGGTCGTCGATGAAACCGGCCTTGACGATCTCGGCCAGGCCGCCGATGTAGTCGGCCTGGGGCAGGCTCGGCAGCGTGGCCAGATCGCACAGCACCCCGGCCGGGGGATGGAAGGCGCCGACGAGGTTCTTGCCCTCGGGGGTGTTGATGCCGGTCTTACCGCCGACGGCGGCGTCCACCATGCCGAGCAGGGTGGTGGGCAGCAGCACCGAGCGCACGCCGCGCAGCCAGGTCGCGGCCACGAACCCGGCGAGGTCGGTGGCGGCACCACCGCCCACGCCCACCACGGCGTCGGTCCGGGTGAAGTTGAAAGAGCCCAGCCGCGACCACAGGTCGGTGGCGACGGCGGCGGTCTTGGCGGCCTCGCCGTCGGGCACCGGCATGGGCCGGACGCGGTAACCGGCGCCCTCCAGGGCCCCGACCACGGGACGGGCGATCTCGCCCAGACCCTCGGGGTGGATGACGGCCACCTGCGCGGCGCCCCCGACCAGAGAGGGCAGCTCGGAGAGGATCCCGCTGCCGACGACCACGTCGTAGCGTCCGGTGGGCTCCCCCACACCGATCCGGGTCACGGTCACTTGTCGGCCTTTCCAGTGCTTTCGGGGAGGTCGGGGAGGGAGGAGACGATGGTGTCCACGATCTCCTCGGGGTGGTAGTCGGTGGTGGGCACGGTCACCGAGGCCAGGCCCTCGTAGACGGGGAGGCGTTCGTTGAGCAGTTTGCGCAACTGGGTACGCGGGTTCCCTGCCAGCAGGGGGCGTGCGACGTCCATCCCGACGCGTTTGGCGGCCTCACCGAAGTCCACCTGCAGGTAGACCACGTGGTGGTCGACCAGGTCTTTGCGGGTGTCCTCGTTCAGGACCGCGCCACCGCCGACCGCGATGACGCCGTCCCAGGCACGAAGGCCCTCGGCGACGACCTCGCGCTCCAGGGCCCGGAAGTGCTCTTCGCCGTCCTGGATGAAGATGTCGCTGATGGGCTTGCCCGCGCGCTTCTCGATCTCGGTATCGGTACACAACAGGTCCGTGTCGAGCCGACGGGCCAGCGCCTCGCCGACGGTGGACTTGCCCGAACCGGGCGAACCGATGAGCACCGCGATCGCTCTTGCCACGCTCTGCCTACCTCTGGGGGAACCGCTCCCCGCGAACGCGAGGAGGAAATCTCTGCCGTGAGTCTCCTGTCTAGCAGAAACACCACACAGCGCGTGCGGGGAGCAGGCGTTCAACCTCAGCAGCCGGCTGCCGGGCCGAGTGAGTTGTCCACAGCCTGACGGAGCCCTGCTTGTCGCGGGACCGGCCCAGCACACATGCTCGTTTTCGGGGGATTCTTCGTCTCCGTAGACCTCGGCATGCCCGAAGACCGCGTTACGGCGTGTGCCCGCCCGATCCATCCCCGCGTGCGCGGGGAGCAGAAGGTCGCCCGCCTCCGCCCGTTCGTTGACCCGGGTCCATCCCCGCGTGCGCGGGGAGCAGCCACACCCAGTGGGTGGTGGACCATGCGCTCCGGGTCCATCCCCGCGTGCGCGGGGAGCAGACTTCTTGAGCAGGCAACTTACCAGTGGACAGTGGCCAGAAATCCAACTTCTGGAAAATCGGACAGAACAGACATCATCATGGCCTCTCGGTGGAGAAGGCAAGGCCTCGATGGTTGAGTTCCTCGTCCTCGTAGCGTCCCTGGATGGTGGCCTCGACGTCGAAGGCGTGGACTTCGGTGGGCGGGTAGCCGATGAGTTCGGCGGCTCGACTGGGTACGGGCCCCTCGGAAGCCTCGGTGGACTCCCAGAGCAGGACCGCGCCCCAGCGATCGGTTTCGGGGTCGGCGATCCAGGCCTTGAGGCGTAGGCCGGGCACCTCAGCGAAGGCGTCGGCGGACTGATCGCGCAGGTAGACCCGCAGAGAATCGATGGTCTGGGCGGACTCGGACAGGTCCCACCAGACGGTGACGAGGCGGGGATGGTTCACAGGGGGCACTCCTCGGGGGAGGAAGAGCGGTGGCCCGCCCTCCAGGGGGAAGGGCGGGCCGGGGCGAACGGTTCGGGTCTAGCGGATCGCCAGTGAGTCCAGGTAGCCCTGGAGGTTGCGGGCGGTCTCGGGGACCGAATCGCCGCCGAACTTCTCGATGGCGGCCTCGGCGATGACCAGGGCGACCATGGCCTCGGCCACCACACCGGCGGCCGGGACGGCGGTGACGTCGCTGCGCTGGTGGTTGGCCTTGGTGGGCTCACCGGTCTCGATGTCGATGGTGTCCAGCGCGTTGGGCACCGTGGCGATGGGCTTCATCGCGGCGCGCACCCGGAGCGGGTCGCCGGTGGACATGCCGCCCTCGACACCACCAGCGCGGTTGGTGCGGCGGCGCACGCCGTCGGGACCGGGCTCGATCTCGTCGTGGGCCTCGGAGCCGCGGCGGGCCGCGGTGCGGAAGCCGTCGCCGACCTCCACGCCCTTGATCGCCTGGATACCCATGAGGGCTCCGGCCAGGCGGGAGTCCAGACGGCGGTCCCAGTGCACGTGGCTGCCCAGACCGGGCGGAAGGTTGTAGGCGAGCACCTCGACGACGCCGCCCAGGGTGTCCCCGGACTTCTTGGTGTCGTCGACCTCCTCGACCATGCGCGCGCTGGTTTCGGCGTCGAAGCAGCGCAGCGGGTCCTCGTCGATCGCGGCGAGGTCCTCCGGGCGGGGTTCGGGCGAACCCTCGGGGACGGCGACGGGTCCCATGGAGACCACGTGGCTCAGGATCTCGATACCGAGCGCCTGGCGGCAGAACTGACGGGCGACCTCGCCGATCGCGACCCGGGCCGCGGTCTCGCGGGCGCTGGCGCGCTCCAGGATCGGCCGGGACTCCTCGTGCCCGTACTTCTGCATGCCGACGAGGTCGGCGTGCCCCGGGCGGGGCCGGGTGAGCGGCGCGTTGCGCGCCACGCCGTCCAGCTCCTCAGCGGGAACCGGGTCCGACGACATCACCTTCTCCCACTTGGGCCACTCGGTGTTTCCGACCTCGATCGCGACCGGCCCACCCTGGGTGATGCCGTGCCGGATGCCTCCGATAACGGAGACCTGGTCTTTCTCGAACTTCATCCGGGCACCCCGACCGTACCCGGCGCGGCGGCGGAGCAGTGCGGCGGCGATGTCGTCAGAGGTGACGGACACACCGGCCGGAAGGCCCTCCAGAATCGCGACGAGTGCAGGTCCGTGGGACTCCCCCGCGGTCAGCCAACGCAACATGTGCACGATCCTCCCACGGATCAGGTGCCGGGGTGATCACCGGGATCGGGATTATGGGCGGAACCGGTCCTGGGTTATGGCAGGAGAGGGTGACCGGCGAGGACGGTGGCGAGGGTGGCGGCGAGCATGAACGGGCCCAGGGGGAGGGGTTCGGCGCGGGTGATCCGGCGCAGTGCCAGCAGGGCCAGACCCACCAGGGAGAAAACCGCGAAGGCCCAGAACGCGGCGACCAGCGCGCCCACCGGACCGGCGGCCCAGCCCGCGTAGAGGCCGGTCAGCCCGGAGAGTTTGACGTCGCCGAAACCGAGTCCGCCCGGTTTGACCCGCCACATGAGCCAGTACAGGACCGTGATGAGGACCATGCCGACGAGGGCCTGCGAACCGCGTTCGAGGTCGGGGCCGACGGGTGGGAGGAGGACCGCCGCGGTCAGCAGGAGGACGGCCACAGGGTAGGCCGGAGCGACGAGGGCGTCGGGCAGGCGCATGACCCGCAGGTCGATGACGGACAGGGGCACGCCGAGCGCGATGAGCCAGAGCACGGCCAGCACGCCGAACGGAGACCAGTCGCCCGTATGCCAGGGCGCCAGGGCGCCGACCAGCGCGAAGAGCAGGGCGGTGCCGATGGTGACGGCCGAGTGGGGGCGCACCCGGCGTTCGCAGTGGGGGCAGTCCCCGCGCTGCCGGAAGACGCGGGCGGCCACGACCGGGAACCCTCTGACGAAGGGGAGTTCGGCCCGGCAGTGCGGACAGCAGGGCGGTGGCGGACCGTCGTCCTCCTCGGGGTGGAGGCCGGGGCTAGCGGGCGCAGGTCTTGGCGGGGCCCCGAGTGGTGCGTCGGGGACGCCTTCCTGACCGGGGAGGGCGCCTGTGGCACTGTCCTCATCTGGAGGGGTCCGGCTCCGGCCGGTTCTGAGCGCGGAGGGTGGTCCCGCCTCGGTGGGGGGTTCGGAACTCCGTGCGGGGTGGGCCGAGCCGAAGAGGTGGACGAGGCGACCGGTGGTACGGCCGACCACGACGCCGAGCACGCAGAGGCTGACGGCCGCGAGGACCGCCCACGACAGCGGAGACGGCGTGAACTCCAAGGGGGTGGGCATGTGTGGAAGCTACCTGTTGGGTGAGCTCCGCAACAGTGCCCCCGGCTTCCTGTGGATAACCCGGTCGGCTTGGACCACGTGCGCAGCATGTACGACCCGCATGCCCGCGGTGACCTGGGCGGCCTGGGGCCGCCGAGGTCTACTCGTCGTCGCGTTGGGCGCGGACGACGGCGCTGAGTTCGACCCCGCCGGGAAGGACGTGCTGGAGTTCGGTGGTCAGCCGCTCGGCGACGCGGCGCAGCGACTCGTCGTCGCGCTCGTCCAGTTCGAGGCGGATGCCGATATCCCCGCGCTCGGAGGGGTGGATGCGCACGCGTTCGATACCGAACTCGGCGTGGGTCACCCGGTAGATGAGCGCCAGGACCTGCGGGTCGTCCTTGGGTTCGGGGACGGTTCCCTGCTCGGCGAGCATGGTGAGGAAGCGGCCCTGGATGCTGTGCGGGACCGGCCCGGAGACGTCGATGACCAGGGCGTCGGCGTTCTCCTCCAGAGTGGCCTGGCAGGCGTCCTGTGTGGTGAAGGGCACCGGCCGGGCGTCCGGGCGCCAGCGGCGGACCGCGTCCACGGAGGTGAAGGCGAGCACCCCTCGGCGACCGTCCTTGCCGGTCATGATGGGGATGGCCACCTCGCTCTTCTTGTCCTTGGTGAGTCCGCCCACGCCTTCCTCGGTCTCGGTGGCCACGGCCACCACCGGGATGAGGACCCGGGACTCGCTGAGGGCGGCGAGGACCTGACGGTCGCCGATCTTGCCCGCCGCGTGGTCACGCAGGCGAGCTTCGACTTCCGGGTCGGCGCTGCCGTCGTCGTCACGGAAGTTCTGGGCGCTGGTGATCGATGGTCTGCTCACAGGCTCCGACTCTACCTGGGGCGCGTGTCCGTTTCGGGATCGCTTCTCGGACAGAACCACGTGACCGTTCCCCTCCTCAGGCCGCGCACGGCCGCCGGCCTCCCCGGGAGGCGCGGTCGCCCCGCGCCGTCCCCATGGTCCAAGCTTCGCAGGCGCTCGGCCTACGAGCCAGCGGTTTCGGGAAGAAGGCGCCGAATGGCCCGAACCGGCCGAGCCCCGAGCTCCGGGAATCAGGGCCGGATCCCGGACGGCGTTCCCCTGGGGACCGTCCTCGCACGACCGCGGGCGCCGGGACACAGGGACACCGATTCGAGCAGAGGTGGGGAGAGGCGCACAGGTCGGGGCTGCGCAGGGCCGGGCCAGGGCCCGGAACAGGTGGAGCCGGGCTGCGGGCCAGGGCGCCCAGGCCCGGGAGCTCACAGCGCCGGACCTCTCAGTCCGGAGTTGTCCGGTCTCCCCTTGCTTCCCTGCCGCCTCCCCTACCCCCGCGCCGGACCCCCTGGTCCGGGTGGTCGCCGCCGAGAGTGTCGACGATCTTCCGGAGCTGGTCGACCTGCTCCCGGGAGAGGCGGTCGAACATCAGGGAGCGCACCCGGGTCGCGTGCCCCGGGGCGGCCCGGCCCAGGGTCTCTGCGCCCTTGTCGGTGAGGATCGCCCAGAACCCGCGCCGGTCGTCCTCGCAGTTCTCCCTGCGCACGTTCCCGTCGCGTTCGAGGCGGGCGATCTGGTGGGACAGGCGGCTCTTGGAGACGATGACGGTCTCGGCGAGGTTGCGCATCCGCATGCGCTGCCCGGGGGCTTCGGAGAGGTGCGCGAGGATGCCGTACTCGATGAGCGAGAGCCCGTCGCGGGTGCGCAGATCGTGTTCGAGTTCGTCGTAGATCCAGGCGTTCATCCGCAGGAACCCGCGCCAGACGTCCTGTTCGTCGGGTTCGAGCCAGGCCTTCTCCATAGCCTGAGTCTAGCGGCGCGAGCCCGTCCGCCCGGGCTCTTGCCTCCTAGGAACTCAACACGTAGACTCCTTCCCGGGAAGATACTTCTAAGCTACTTTGTTTCCAAGCAGAGAATCTGGACAGAGAGTCGACCCGAACCGGGTCGCCCACACACAGGGAGAGACACCAATGGCCGCTCAGGAACTCAAGCCCGGCACCTGGAAGATCGACGCCGCCCACAGCGTGGTCGGGTTCTCCGTCCGCCACATGATGGTGAGCAAGGTCCGCGGTCGCTTCGAGAAGTTCGACGCCACGCTGACCGTGCCCGAGGACCCCACCAAGGCCTCCGTCGTAGCCACCATCGACGCCGGCTCCATCAACACGGACAACAGCGACCGTGACAGCCACATCCGCTCGGCGGACTTCTTCGAGACCGACAACCACCCCGAGTTCACCTTCCGCTCCACCGGCCTCGAGGCCAAGGGCGAGGACTTCGTCCTCAAGGGCGAGCTGACCATCAAGAAGAACACCCACCCGGTCGAGCTCTCCCTGGAGTTCAACGGCTCCACCGTCGACCCCTTCGGCCTGGACCGCGCCGGGTTCGCCGCCTCCACCACCATCAGCCGCAAGAAGTTCGGCGTCGACATCGAGATGCCGATGGACGGCGGCGGCGTGGTCGTCGGCGACAAGATCACCATCGAGATCGACGCCGAATTCACCCGCGAGGCCTAGGTGTACTGACCACAGAGGTTGAGTACGGCCCGGCAGTGATTTGACAGCAAGAGAGGGCCTCCGACATAGGTGTGGATTGTCTAGATCAACACCTGAAGTAGGTCAGGAGGCCCTCCGTGGCCCACACTACCCATGCCAACGCCCGTCTCACACCCGCCGGACGCCTGGAGTTGGCCCGCTGCGTGGTCGAAGACGGCTGGACACTGCGTAGGGCCGCGGAACGCTTCCAGGCCAGCGTGAGCACCACCAAACGCTGGGCCGACCGCTACCGCGCCCATGGCGAGGCGGGCATGGTCGATGCCTCCAGCCGCCCGCACCACTCACCCCGGCGTACCCCCACCCACCGTGAGCGCCGCGTCATCAAACTGCGCTGCCTCAAACGCTGGGGACCAGCCCGCATCGCCGGGCACCTGGGCATGTGCGCCTCGACCGTGCACCGCGTCCTGACCCGCTACAAGTGCGCCCGCCTGTCCCACCTGGACCGCGCCACCGGCCGCACCGTGCGCCGCTACGAACGCGAGCGGCCCGGTGAACTCGTGCACGTGGACATCAAGAAGCTCGGCAACATCCCCGACGGCGGCGGCCACAAGACGCTGGGGCGGCCCCAAGGCCGCAAGAACCGCGCCAACGTTGGCTATGCCTTCCTCCACAACGCCGTGGACGATCACTCGCGGCTGGCCTACACCGAGATCCTGGCCGACGAGAAAAAGGAGACCGCTGTCGGGTTCTGGGAACGAGCCAACTCCTACTTCGCCTCGGTCGGGATCACCGTGGAGCGGGTACTGACCGATAACGGGTCCTGCTACAAGTCCCACCTGTGGCGCGACGCCCTGGTCAAGGCCGGGATCAAGCACAAACGCACCCGCCCTTACCGGCCTCAGACCAACGGCAAGGTCGAGCGGTTCAACCGCACCCTGGTCGACGAATGGGCCTACGCCCGCCCCTATCGATCAGAGACCGAGAAGCGGGAGGCGTTCGGTGGGTGGTTGCACGAGTACAATCACCACCGGTTCCACACCGCCGTTGGCGGCCCTCCCGCTTCTCGTGTTCCTAACCTCTCAGGTCAGTACACCAGGCCGCGGCGGCACGACGTCCCGGCCCGGCTTGTCCGCCGCCGTCCGGCCGGGACACTTTCCGAGGACCTGGGGAGGCCCTCGGGAGGGAACGGTGCCCGAGCGTGGTCGACCAGGGCAACGACCACCGCCCCGAGTCGCCGGCGACGTCGGATTTTGACGACACACCGTCAGCAACTCGCCGAGGCCTCGGATATCGTCAACGGGGGAGGGTCCACGCGACCCTCCCCCGTGACGTTTTTCCGAGCCAGAACCGTGCCGCGCACGCGTGCGCCACCGCCGAGCACCACGCGACCGTGCGCCAGTAACCGCAGGAGAGCCCCACCGTGCAGCCGAACCCCTTCGCCCCCGAGGTCGTCACCGCCGTCACCGCCCACATGAACGGCGACCACCCCGAGGACACCCTGCTCATCTGCCGCGCCCTGGGCGGTCGGCCGGACGCCACCGCCGCCCGGATGACCGGCCTGGACGGGCAGGGCGGCGACTACGCGGTCACCGTGGACGACACCGAGCACCAGGTGCGCATCCCCTGGGCCGAGCCGCTGACCGAGCGCGCCCAGATCCGCGCAGAGGTCGTGCGCATGTACGAGGAAGCCTGCGCCAAGCTCGGGATCACCCCCCGCGGCCAGCACTGATCCCTCCCGTGCCCCGTGTTCGCGGCGGAGCGGCCACTGCCCGGCACCAGAGCGCGGAACCTGTGACGAAGAGTCACGAAAGCCGGAACCCGGGCGGTCCCGGGGGAGTCCAAGCAGGTACGTGGGACAGCGGTCCGCGCGTGGCGAACAGAGGTGGTCACACCACTCCGGTCGGGCGCGCGCAAGACCTAGTCTGGAAGGGTCCGCCTTCCCACGGAATCCCCCGGACGTCCGTAACCGACCGCCTATCCGAAGGATGGCCCCGGCCTCGATGGTCACGCCAGACCCCGGTGACGAGAACGCACCGACCCAACGGATCGACCCCACTCCACCCACCACGCGCGTCAATCCGGCGGTGGGTGCCACGCGCTGGGTCACGCGCGTGTTCCGGCCGGGGGCCTCCCCACCACCGGAGCCACACCCGGGGCCGGGAGGACCGCCCCAGCCACAGCAGCCCGGTCCCGACGAGGCGCCCACCCGTATCGTCCCCCCGGGCCCGCCCACCGGAGGCGGACACCCGAACGGAAGCGACCGCACCACCGTCCTGCCCGGTGGCGCCGCCCGCCCCGGGAACGGCGCCGACGGCACCCGGGTCCAACCGCCCGCCTCCCCCACCGCCAGGCTGGACGCGAACCGACCCGCCCAGCGGCCCGCCACCGGCGGTGCCCCCGGTCCCGGCGCGCCCGGTTCGCCCGAGGGCCGCACCCCCTGGTGGCGGACGCTCTTCGGCCCCCTGCTGGACTGGATGGCCCGCCTGCTCTCCCGCGTGGTCGTCGGCCCCGCGGGCGACCTCGACTACGCCGTGCCCGCCGAGCTCCGCCGCCGCTACCAGGTCCTGGACCACATCGGCGCGGGCGGCGAGGCCGTGGTCTACCTCGCCGAACCCACCGACTCCCCCGGGCGCCGCCTGGCCCTGAAGGTCTACCGGCCCGGCCACGACATCAACCGCGAGCTGCTGGACCGCCTGCGCGCGCGGGGCACCGCCTCGCCGTACACCCCCGCCATCCAGGGGTACGGGACCGCCACCAGCTCCTGGGGGGAGGACCTGGCCTGGGAGGCCCAGGAGTACTTCTCCCTGGGCACCCTGCGCGAGGTCATCAACCAGTCCCCCATGGACGACGAACGCGCACGGGCCGTGGTCCGCGCCGTCGCCGACTGCCTGCACCACTGGCAGAGCGAACTCCAGCACAACCACACCGACGTCAAGCCGGAGAACCTGCTGGTCCGCTCCCTGGACCCGCCGGTGGTCGCGCTGACCGACTTCGGCGGCGCGGTGCGCGCGACCATGAGCCGGGTCTACGGCGGTCAGGCCATCACCGAGGACTACGCCGCCCCCGAGGTGGTCGAGGGCCGCCGCGAGGCCCCCGCGTCCTGGTGGTCCCTGGGCGTCATGGTCCACGAGCTCACCACCGGCCGCCGCCCCGAGCGGGGCGGGAACTGGCTGACCGCCCGCAACACCGAGGTGGACATCTCCGCGATCACCGACGAGCGCTGGCGGCTGCTCGCCCGCGGGCTGCTCACCCTCGCGCCCTCCGCGCGTTGGGGGTACGACGAGGTCGCCGCCTGGCTGGCCGGTGAGCGGCCGCCGATCCGCACGGCGAACCGACTGCGCCCGATCAACTTCGCCGGGGCCTTCCACGAGGACCCGCCCAGCCTCGCCTTCGACCTGCTCGACCGCTCCGACACCGGTGCGATGTGGCTGCGCAGCCACTGGTCGGAGCTGCGCACCTGGCTGGACCGGGAGGTCAACGACTACACCTTCGACCGCGCCTACCTGACCGGTCTGGATACCCGGCCCGACCTCGCGCACGTGGCGATCAGCGCGCTGGCCGCCCGCTACGTGCCGGGGATGCCGCCGCGTTTTCGCGGTCACGAGATCAGCGCCGACGGCCTCCTGAGCCTGGCCACCGGTGAGGCCAGCCGCCACGCGGTGGTGCGCGAGGCCGTGGAGTCGGGCGTGGTCGGCCTGGGAGCGCAGCACTGGTGCCCGCACCCCGGCTGCCGTTCGGGGGGTTCGGGGCGGTGCGCGCTGCTGGAGCGGGTCCAGCACGAGGTTCCGCTGCTGATGCGCCGGGTGGAGGAGACCCTGGACCGGGTGGTGGGTCCGGGGGCCTGGGGAACCGGGGACACGGACGCCCCTCAGCGCCCCGCGGCCCACGAGATGGACTCCGCCTGGGCCCGCGCCGTGGAGCTCGTGCTGGTCCCCGAGACCGCCTCCCAGCACCGGTCGCTGCTGCGCCGCCAGTCCTGGCACCCCAGCCAGCGCAGTGCCGCACCGAACGCGCCGTGGTGGCTGGAGCAGCGCAAGACCGCCCTGCGGGACGGCGGTGACCAGCTGGCCAGCCGTAGCGCGATGCTCACCGCCCTGCTGTTGCTACCCGAGGCCGACCGGGTCGGCGGCGCGATCGCCGAGCGGGAGCGGGCCGACGGCCGGGAGCGCCGCCGGGACCGTTGGGCGTCGCTGGCCGGTTCGGCGCGCGCACGCTGGGAGAGCACCCGGGAGAAGGTGGCCACGGCCAAGCAGCGGCGGGCGGAGGCCGCGACCACGCGCCCGGAGCAGCGGGCGGTTCCCGGAGGACGGGTCGGGCCCGGCGGGCAGAGGGTACCCGGTGACCCCACCCGCCCGCAGGAACCCGCCACCGCCAAGGAGAAGCGCAGGCAGGACAAGGCCGAACGCCGGGTCCAGAGGACCATGGGCCAGATCCAGCGCGCGATGAAGGCGGGCAAGTGCCGCCGCTTCGCCTACCCGGCCGCTCTGCTGGGCATGGTGGACGGTCTGGGCCGGGCGCTGCGCCCCGAGGAGGGTTTCTTCCCCGAGAGCGTTTTCGTGACCGACGCCTACACGGGCCTGATCGACTTCAGCGGCAACCCGCTGGCGGACGGCGCCGCCGCGCTGACCGGGCTGCTGCCCGGCGGGATCGGCGCCTCCTGGTGGTTCCCGGTACTGCTGTCGGTGGTGCTGGTGGTGCTGGGGCGCACCGCGGCCAAGTCCACGGTCAAGGCCCGGCGCCGTCTGGGCGCCTTCCGCCTGGCGGTGGCGGGTTCGCTGCTGATGCTCGTGGTGCTGTTCTCCACGGGGCTGCTGGCGCTGGGGTCGGGTGTGCTCATCCCCTTGGACGGGCTGCTGGGCTGAGAGCCGCGAGCGGGCTCGTGAGGTGCCGGGCGCGCTATGATCTCCCGGTTCGGCGGCTTGCCGGACCGGGAGAGGCATGAGGGGAAGGGTGAACAGGTGGGCGAGGTCTTCGAACTGCGCGCCGGTGAGTACGGAGCGCGCGTCGACCGGGTCGGAGCCGGGCTGCAGGCGCTCACCTGGCGGGAACGGGACCTGGTCTGGCCGTACACCCGACCGGAGGGCCCGCTGGCCGGCCAGGGGCAGGTACTGGCTCCCTGGCCCAACCGGGTCGCCTCGGGCCGCTACGCCTTCCAGGGCACCGAGTACCGGCTGAACGTGAATGATCCGGCCACCGGATCAGCCATTCACGGGCTGGTCGACGGCGTGGAGTGGAGCCCGGTCGAGGAGTCCGAGGAGGCCGTGACCCTGCGGCTGGACTTCCCCGGCACCCCGGGGTACCCGTTCCCGTTGGAGCTGACCATCACCTACCGGCTGGGCGACGCGGGGCTGACCGTCACCGCCTCCGCACGCAACACCGGAACCTCGCACGCCCCCTTCGGGCTCGGTTTCCACCCCTACCTGACCCTCGGCACCCCGCTTCGGGACCTGGCCGAGCGCGGCGAGGCGCACGTGGAAGCCGGAATCGGCAGCTACCAGCCCACGGACTCCAGGATGATCCCCCAAGGCGACCCGGTACCGGTGGCCGGGGGCGTGTTCGACCTCCGCGCGCCGGGCCGCGCACTGGGCACGACGGTGCTGGACACCGCCTTCACCGATCTGGACCGGGACGGCGAGGAGCGTGCCTGGGTTCGGCTCAGCGGCCCCGAGCACCGGGTGGCGCTGTGGTCGGGGCCGGGCTTCTCCTGGCTCCAGCTGTTCAGCTCCGACACCCTCGGCGGTGAACTGCACCGGGCCAACCTCGCGGTCGAACCCATGACCTGCCCGCCCGACGCCCTCAACAGCGGCAGGGACCTGATCGTCCTGGCTCCGCGCGAGTGCGTCGAGCGCACCTTCGGAATCCTCGCCGAGCAGCTGACCTGACCCGCCGGGCTCCCTAGGCGTTGTTCATCAGCGCGCTGAGGCGGGTCAGATCCTCTTCGGTGTCGATGTCCTCGGGGCTGGCGATGTCGTCGCAGGCCACCGTGGTGATCAGGTGGGAGTAGGCGCGCAGGAAGGGCCGGGCGCCGACGTCCCCCTCGGCCATGGAGTGGACCGTGGACCAGTGTTCGCGGCCCAGCAGAACCGGGTTGCGGGGGTTGCCGTTGTAGGTGGCCACCGCGGCGCGGGCGCCCTGTCCGTAGGCTTCCACCAGGCGGCGAACCGCCTCGGAGGTGACCAGCGGCTGGTCGACGAGGGCGAAGACGAGGGCGTCCACGCTGTCCGGCGCGGCGTCGATCCCGGCCCGTACCGAGGAACCCATGCCGGTGGCCCAGTCCGGGTTGTGCACGGTGAGCGCTCCGGGAACGGTGGCGTGCGCCGCGCCCAGGACCACCAGGACGGGGGCGCAGCCGCCGTCGGCGAGGGTGCGCACCCCCCGGTCGACGAGGCGTTCACCGCCGAGTTCGACCAGGGCCTTGGGGCGGCCCAGTCTGCTGCCCGACCCCGCGGCCAGTAGCAGGCCCGCTATCAGTGTTCCCTTGTCCCCCGCGCTCATGACGCGATGATGTCACGGACGGGGTTCCCGAATGGCCCGGCTGAACGAAAGAATCGGAGCCCCGTTCCAGGCGAAAGGCTCTGAACTGGAACTTTGACGCTGGATTTGTTTCGGTTCACTCCTCGGGCTGACCGAATCCGGCCGGAACCAGTTCACGGTGGATCCTGCCGCTGGTCTCGCGCAGGGCCCGGCCGCTGCCGCCCCACCGGTTCTGCACCAGCTCGGCCGCGATGGACACCGCCGTCTCCTCGGGGGTGCGCGCGCCCAGGTCGAGGCCGATCGGCGAGTGCAGGCGGCCCAGGGCCTCCTCCGCCACCCCCGCCTCACGGAGCCGGTCCAGCCGCTCCTCGTGGGTGCGCCGGGAGCCCATCGCGCCGATGTACCCCGCCTCGGTGCTCAGGGCGCGCTTGAGGACGGGGACGTCGAACTTGGGGTCGTGGGTGAGCACGCAGATCGCCGTGCGATGGTCGATCTCGTCGGCGATCTCGTCCAGGAACACGTGCGGCCACTTCACCACGACCTCCTCGGCCGTGGGAAAGCGCTTGGGGGTGGCGAAGACCGGGCGGGCGTCGCAGACCGTCACGCGGTAGCCCAGGTAGGTGCCGAGGTCGGCCACCGCGGCCGCGAAGTCGATGGCGCCGAACACCAGCATCCGGGGCGCCGGGGCGAAGGACTGGACGAACACCTCCAGCTCGTCGCCGCGGCGCTGGCCGTCCACACCGTAGCGCAGCAGGCCGGTGCTGCCCTGGGCGAGCATGCCGCGCACGTCGTCGTCGAGCGCGGCGGCCAGGCGCTCTCCGCCCTCGCCCAGGTCGCCCTCGGCGTGGCCGGGCCACACGATGCGGCGGCAGCCCACACGGGAGGTGTCGGAGGGGTCGGAGACGATCGTGGCCACCGCCACCGGCTGGTGTTCGTCGATGGCACCGATCACCGCGCCCAGCTGCGCGTAGGTCTCGCGGTTGACCGGCTCGACGAACATGTGCAGGGTGCCGCCGCAGGTCAGGCCGATGCTGAAGGCGTCCTCGTCACTGACCCCGTAGGTGCGGCGGACCGGGACACCGGTACGGATGGCCTCCAGGGCCTCCTCGTAGACCGCGCCCTCCACGCAACCGCCCGAGACGCTGCCGGT
Organism: Nocardiopsis metallicus; assembly: GCF_014201115.1. Lineage (GTDB taxonomy): Bacteria > Actinomycetota > Actinomycetes > Streptosporangiales > Streptosporangiaceae > Nocardiopsis > Nocardiopsis metallicus. Next base: position 426,278 of record NZ_JACHDO010000001.1, on the reverse strand, counting down.
GACCTCGCCGGAGGAGCTCACCAGCATGGCCGCGCCCGCGTCGCGCGGGGCGCTCTTGTAGGTGTCGACGACCGTGGCCACGGCGAAGGTCTCCCCCGAGGCGTACAGCTCGGACACGGACGCTCGGATATCACGCACTCGGCACCTCTTCCACGACTCCCGGAGGGGCTCTGACCTCCGGTACCAACCTATGTGCCCAAGACAACACAGAAGAGCCCCCGTTCCTCCAGGAAACGAGGGCTCGATTCGGTTGCGTCTACGAACAGGGCAGGCAAAGCCCCGCGTCGGGCAGCCGGCTCAGGGAAGCTCGGGCTCCTCGCCCTCTCCGCGCGCCAGCATCGAACGGAACTCCGCCAGGTTGCGCTGGGCGAGCTCGCCGTCGGTGCTCTGGATGCCCATCACCGGCAGCGAGGTGCCGTCCGACAGGTCCAGGCACGGCCACGGCTCCCCGACGGGCATCCGGATGTCCAGGACCTCCGGCCAGGCCAGGTAGTGGGTGCGGATCCCGTTGATCACGACCACGTTCTTCTCGGTGGCGATCAGCCGGGGGCGGCCCAGCATGTGCAGCCCGCCGGCGATCGCGAAACCGAACCCCACGGCCAGGACCCGGTCCAGCACGCTCCAGTCCGCGGGCAGGATCACGGCGAGCACCGCGAAGGTCACCACGATCAGCAGCGCCAGACCGTAGGCCACCAGCCGTACCGCCCGGGGCCGCCACGTCATCGGCAGGACCGGCTTCTTCGACGCCTCGTCCACAGGTTGTTCCCTCGTCCGCACCAACTGCTCCGTCCCCACGCTCTCGGGCGTGACTCTCACCCGCTACCAGGGCGCGCGAACCGGAAGCCGGAAGGTGGTGGTCAGCGGCGCAGCCCGCGCAGGGCCGCCGCCGTGTCCAGGGCGGCCAGCGCAGCCTCGGCGCCCTTGTTCTCGACGCTTCCCGGCAGGCCAGCGCGGTCACGCGCCTGTTCCAGGGTGTCACATGTGAGCACACCGTTGCCCACGGGGGTGGACTCGCGCAGGGCCACCTCGGTGAGCCCGTGCGTGACCGACTGGCACACGTAGTCGAAGTGCGGGGTTCCGCCGCGGATGACCGCCCCCAGGGCGATCACCGCGTCGTGTTTGCGCGCCAGTTCCTGGGCGACCACCGGGATCTCCACCGCCCCGGCGACCTTCACCACGACGGGCTCACCCGCCCCCGAGGCCTTCACCACACTGAGCGCGTTGGCGAGCATCGGCTCGACGATGGCCTCGTTCCAACGGGTGACGACGATGCCGACCGACATCCCCGAGGCGTCGACCTGCTGTTCGTCCGGACGTCCTGCGCCGCTCATGACCGGCCCTTCTTCGTGTGTGACGGGTGTTCGTGGTGGTCGGCTACCCATGGTTGAAGCCCATGGGCTCTCGGATAGGCGCCCACCTGGGTGGTGGATCCGGCCTCCCGCGTGAAGATGTACGCCTGTTCGGTGACGCCTGTTCGGTGACGCCCGCTCAGTGACGACGCCCGGCTCGGCGGCGCCTGCTTGACGGGGCGCGCACGGCTGCTTGCCGAGCTGACCGCTCGCCTACTTGGCGACGCCGGCCAGGTCGTGGCCCATACGGTCGCGCTTGGTCAGCAGGTAGGCGAGGTTGTCGTCGGTGACGAAGGTGGGCATGGCCACCCGCTCGGTCACCCGCACGCCGTGGCGTTCCAGGCCCTCGGTCTTGGCCGGGTTGTTGGACAGCAGTCGGACCGAGGACACACCCAGGTCGGTGAGTATCTGCGCGCCCGCTCCGAACTCGCGCGCGTCGGCCGGCAGACCCAGGTTCAGGTTGGCGTCGACGGTGTCCGCGCCCTGGTCCTGGAGGCTGTAGGCGCGCAGCTTGTGCAGCAGACCGATCCCCCGGCCCTCGTGGCCGCCCATGTACACGATGACCCCGCGGCCCTCCTTGGCGATGTCGGCCATGGCCGCGTCGAGCTGGGCGCCGCAGTCGCAGCGGTAGGAGCCGAACGCGTCACCGGTCAGGCATTCGGAGTGCAGGCGGGCCAGAACGTCGGTGCCGTCGGTCAGGTCACCGAAGACCAGCGCGACGTGCTCGGCGCCGTCGGCGGTGCCCTTGAAGCCGACCGCGCGCCACTCGCCGTGCTTGTTGGGCATGCGGGTCTCGACCATGCGGGTGACCAGTGCGGGGCTGGCCTCCTCTTCGGTGAGGGTCTGGCCGAGGGCGGCGCGGTAGGCGGCCAGCTGCTCGACCGACACCAGCTTGAGGCCGTGCTCGTCGGCGAACTCGCGCAGCTCGGGCAGGCGGGACATGGTGCCGTCGTCGTTGACCACCTCGGCTAGCACACCGGCGGGGCGCAGACCGGCCAGGCGGGCGAAGTCGACCGAGGCCTCGGTGTGGCCGCGGCGGGCCAGGACACCGCCCGGACGGGCGCGCAGCGGCAGGATGTGGCCGGGGCGCACGAAGTCCACGGGGCGGCTCTCAGCGGCGGAGAGCAGGCGGATGGTGTGCGCGCGGTCGGCGGCCGAGATGCCGGTGCTGACACCCGCACGGGCGTCGACGGTGACCGTGTAGGCGGTGCGCAGGCTCTCCTCGTTGCGTGCGGTCATCAGCGGCAGGTCGAGGCGGTCCAGGTCCTCGCCCTCCATGGGGACGCACACCACACCGGAGGTGTAGCGGATCATGAACGCGAGCAGCTCGGGGGTGGCGAGCTCGGCGGCGAAGATGATGTCGCCCTCGTTCTCACGGTCCTCGTCGTCCACGACCACGATGGCCCTGCCCGCGGCGAATTCGGCGATGGCGTCCTCGATCCGGTCGAGGACGACGGCCCGCCCGCTCTGCTCGGTGTCGGCGGCCGGGGTGGTGTCGGTGACGGTCATTCCCGCTCCTGAAGGTACGTCGTGGGTGGTTCCTGGTGGGTGGTGACGCCGGTGTCCGCTAGGAGGGGGCGCCGTCCTGCACACGGGCCTGGCCCTGGCCGCGGGCCAGGGAGACCGCGGTGATGCGCTCCACGTACTTGGCGATGACGTCCACCTCGATGTTCACGGTGGCGCCGACCGCCAGGCCGCCCAAGGTCGTGGCCCGCAGCGTTTCGGGGATGAGGCTGACCTCGAAGTACTCGTCCTCGGCGCCGGGGGCGCTCACGGCGGAGACGGTGAGGCTGGTGCCGTCCACGGTGATGGAGCCCTTCTCCACCACGTAGGGGGAGAGCTCCGGGGACATCCCGAACCGTAGAACGTCCCAGTTGTCACCCGGATTCCGGGACAGGAGCGTGGCGGTGCCGTCGACGTGGCCCTGCACGATGTGCCCGCCCAGTCGGCTGTGGGCGGGCATGGCCCGTTCGAGGTTGACCGGGGAATCGGGGGTGAGGTCGCCGAGGGAGGAGCGGTCCAGGGACTCCTTCATCACGTCGGCGGTGAAGGTGTCCACGCCACGGTCGACGACGGTCAGGCACACGCCGTTCACACAGATGGAGTCGCCGTGCGCGGCGTCGGAGCTGACCAGGGGTCCGCGCACGGTGAGCAGTGCCGCTTCGCCGTTGGCCCCGGCCGGTTCGATGGAGATGACCTTGCCGAGTTCTTCCACGATTCCGGTGAACACGCCCTACATCCCTTCGCCTGGTTACGGCTCCGGGGAAAGGTGCGTGGAAAATCGGGTCCACGACAAGGACGACGCTGAAAGCCGACGCCAGGGTTCGGCACGGCTCAGATCCGCCCCAACGCGCACTGCCTCCCATCCGGACTTTAACCGTCGGTACCGGAATTCCACCGGTTCAACCGGTCGATGGACTCGACCGGGTCGCGGACTATCACCGCCGGTTCGGACTTTCACCGACCCCGGAGCACGCGTTTGACTGTTGTCTAAACGATCATGATCTTAACCCCTCGGTAGCCTGACCGCATAGCCGGTGTGACAGGGGTCATGCCTGACCGGTGTTCTTGGACCCGCCCCCGGTGGACCCCTCGGGGCTCTCACCGGGCGTCTCCTCGGGCGCGGCCTGGTCGCCTCCGGCCGACTCGGCGCCCCCGGGCGAGAGAGCGCCCTCCTCGGTCTCGGCGGACTCCTCGGGGCGGATGGCCAGACCGCTGCGGACGAACATCTGCGGCGCGCCGTAGGTCGCCCAGAAGGCCACGGCGGCGTACACCGCGAAGGCCGCCGGGGCCGTGGCGAAGCCGACCAGGTCCCGGAAGAGGACCTGCTCCACCACCAGGATGAGCACCACCACGGAGATCCCGAGCGCGAAGCGGGCCACCCGCGCAGTGATCGTCCCCTCGGCGCTGTACCAGCCGCTCCGGTGCAGCAGGGTGAGGCCCCAGATCCCGCCCAGGAGCGCGCCGCAGGCCGTGTAGAGCCCGGCGAGGCTGTGCCCGGCCGGGTCGGCCGGGGTGGCGCCGATCCACTCGGTGACCGGGACCGCCCAGTCGCCGCGCGGACCGAACTGCCAGGCGGTGGCCGCCAGACAGGGCACCAGCGCGAAGGCCAGCAGGCAGGACACCCAGCGCACCGTGTCCAGGGAGCGCCACCAGACCAGCACGCGGTCCTCGTAGCGCAGTACCGCCCACAGAACGGCCCCGCCGAGCAGCAGGCCGACCACCACGTCACTGAGGAAGTGCACGCCGAGGTAGACCCGGGAGAAGGCCACCAGTGCGATCACGCCGACGGCGGCCCAGAGCAGGGATCGGCGGCCGGACTTGGCCGCCAGATAGCCATAGGTCACCACCGCGGCCTGGCTGTGCCCCGAGGGCATCCCGAAGCCGCTGTGATGGCTGTAGCCGGTGACCTGGGCGTCGAACCAGTAGGGACGAGGACCGTAGGACACCGATTTGAACAGGTTGTTCACCACCGCCGAGGCTATGACCGCCACGAACAGCCGGGCCCCGAGCCCCGGGTGCACGCTCCAGAAGACGGCGGCGAGCAGGACGACGATGAAGCCCTGGGAGCCCAGGAAGGTGAGGGCTTCCAGGGGGTAGGCGAGCCAGTCGCCCCCGCCCTGCAGCCAGCGGATCGCTGAGCCCTCCGCCTCCCATAGGGCGTCCATGGCCAGATGCCCGGTAATCCAAGCGTTCACGCGTACTCCACAGGTCCGCGCCTGGCTACGCGCTCACGCCGCGCCGCTCCCCCGGACACCGGCGCCTCTGGCGCGTGCAGGGGAAGACGGAGCCGCGACCAAGCGAAAAATCAACGACTACCGCGGGCAGCTTAGAGCGAGCGGGGCCCCTGTGACCAGGCCCACACATGCGCCGCGCCGGGATCGTTACCCGCGGTGCGGCGTCCGCGCCGGCTCACGGGTCAGGCCAGCTTGCTGACCTGCTGGGCCTGGGCGCGCAGGGACTCGACCGCCTTGTCCGGGTCCTGGGCTCCGTAGACGGCCGAACCGGCGACGAAGACGTCAGCCCCGGCCTCTGCGGCACGCTCGATGGTCTCGTCGCTGACCCCGCCGTCCACCTGGAGCCAGACCGCGGCGTCCCGGTCGTCCAGGAGCTGGCGGGCCTTGCGGATCTTGGGCAGGACGAGGTCCAGGAACTTCTGACCGCCGAAGCCGGGTTCGACGGTCATGAGCAGGAGCATGTCCATCTCGCCGATGAGGTCCTCGTAGGGCTCGACCGGCTCGGCGGGGTTGAGGGCCAGCCCGGCGCGGGCACCGTGTCTGCGGATCTCGCGCAGGGTGCGTACGGGGGCGCTGGCGGCCCTGGCGTGGATGGTGACGCTGCCCGCGCCCGCCTCGGCGTAGGCGGGAGCCCAGCGGTCGGGGTCCTCGATCATCAGGTGGCAGTCCAGCGGCGTGGGGGTCGCCTTCAGGAGGGACTCCACGATGGGCAGGCCCAGGGTGAGATTGGGGACGAAGTGTCCGTCCATGACGTCGACGTGCAGCCAGTCCGCGCCGGGCACGGCGGCGGCTTCGTCGGCGAGGCGCGCGAAGTCGGCGCTGAGGATGCTGGGAGAGATCTGAATTGCCACGTCAGCAGTGTATCCAGGCCTCCGTCGGGCAGGTGCGCCACGGGTCGTGGTTGATGAGTCGACCTCTCATACCAGCGCCTTTACGGCGTAGATTACCATTTGCCCGAATTGCACCCCTGGGCACGTAGGTCCGGGACGGCTGGCGTCGCGCTGTCACGTCCGAGAGCACAGGGGGTCGGGTGAACGGAAGGCGGATCGCGCTGTCCGCGGGACCAGGTACGTGCCGTGCTGGCCGAGGCCGGGAGCGCCCCGGAGCGGCCGCGGGCGCACGAGGATCTCGCCGAAGCGGCCTTCAACAGCGCCTACCAGTGCGGACGTCCGACGACCCCGAGCACGATCGGCGGGCACAGTACGTGGACCGGAAACTGACCGGGGCCCTGTCGGAACCGGCGGAGCCGTCCGTCAGGGCCCGGCGGTCGCCCCTGTTCTCGCCTTCCCCTACTCCGGCTTCTTGCGGAACAGGGCGAGGAACATGGCGTCCGTGCCGTGCACGTGCGGCCAGAACTGGGCGTACCTGCCCTCCGGGCCGGCGGCGAGGTCGGGGACCTCGTCGAGGTAGTCGGGGGCGCGCAGGAGTTCGAGGTCCTCGCGCTCGTCCAGGACCTTGCGCACGATCACGTCGGTCTCGTCCAGGTGCGGCGAGCAGGTCACGTAGGCGACCACGCCGCCGGGGCGCGCCGCCTCGACCGCGTTGGTGAGCAGTTCGTGCTGGAGCGGGGCGAGCGCGGTGACGTTCTCCGGGCCGCGGCGCCAGCGGGACTCGGGGCGGCGGCGCAGGGCGCCCAGGCCCGTGCACGGCACGTCCGCCAGGACCCGGTCGAAGGAACCCGGCTTCCAGGCGGGCCTGGTGCCGTCCGCGGCGATGGCGCGCCCGGCGTCGCGGGGTGCGCGGCGCACGGCGCCCGCGACCAGGCCCGCGCGGGCGGGCTGGAGTTCGGCGGCGACCAGGCGGGCCTCGCCCTGACCGGCGAGGGAGGCCAGCAGACCGGCCTTGCCACCGGGACCGGCGCACATGTCCAGCCAGAGACCGTCAGTGCCGTGGGCGTCCACCCGGGTCAGCGCCAGGGCGACCAGCTGGCTGGCCTCGTCCTGGACGGCGGCCCGGTTCTGGCGGACCTCGCGGATCGCGCCCGGGTCGCCCTCGGGCAGGTAGGCGGCGAAGGGCGAGTAGCGGCCGGGGACCGCCCCGGACTCCTCGAGGTCGGCGACCTTGGCGCGGCCCGGCTTGGCCACCAGGGTGACCTTGGGGCGGTCGTTGTGCGCGATCAGCAGCTGCTCGGTCCGGACCAGGCCGTCCTTGGCGCGCTCGCCCAGGGCGCGGGCCAGTTCCTTGACCACCCAGCGCGGGTGGCTCTGGACCACGGACAGGTAACCGCTGGGGTCGCGCTCACGGTCGGGCGCGATGACCCCGATCCACGCGTCCAGGTCGCGGGCGCTGACCTTGCGCAGGATCGCGTTGACGAACTTGCCCCGGTGCTGGCCCACCACCCGGCGGGCCAGGTCCACGGTCTCGCTGACGGCGGCGTGCGGCGGGATGTTCGTGGACAGCAACTGGTGGGAGCCCATCCGCAGCAGCGGCAGCACCTCGGCGTCCACCGAGGACAGCGAGCGGTCGACGCAGGTCTCCAGGATCGCGTCGTAGGTGCCTTGCCAGCGCAGGGTCCCGTAGGTGAGCTCGGTGGCCAGCGCCGCGTCCCGGCCGTGGATGCCGCGCTCGCTGAGCAGGGCGGGCAGGAGCAGGTTCGCGTAGGCGTCGCGCTGTTCCACCGCGCGCAGCACGTCGTAGGCGACCCGGCGGGCGGGGTCGCGGGGCTGGGGCGGCCCGGACCGCTGGCCACCGCCCTGCCTGGGCTTGCCGCCCTTACGGGGACGCTGGTGCTGGGACCGGGACTGCTCGCTCAACGTGTGCTCTGCCTCAACAAGCCGGGGACGGGTTCTGGCGCGCGCTCACGCACGCCAGAACCGAGAGTACGGCAGCTCAGCGGCCCAGTCGGTCAACTTCGGTGGGACGCACGCCACGCGCCCAGTCCACGGCGGCCATGGCCTTCTTGCCCTGCGGCTGAACCTCGCCGAGTTCGACGGGGTGGGTGCTGGTGCCGACGATGACGCGCTTCTTGTCCACGTGCAGCTCACCGGGTTCGAGCTCGGGCCGGTCGGCGTCGGTGACCGGGCGGACCGGGCCGACCTTCAGGCGCATGCCGCGGAAGGTGGTCCAGGCGCCGGGGGCGGGCGTGCAGGCTCGGGCCACCCGGTCCACGCGCTGGGCGGGCGCGGTGAAGTCGAGTTCGGCGTCCAGGGTGGTGAGCTTGCCAGCGTAGGAGACGTCCGCGTCCGGCTGCGGAACCGGGCTGAGCTCCCCGGAGGCGATGCCGTCGACGGTGCGGACCAGGAGGCCCGCCCCGGACACCGAGAGGCGTTCGAGGAGTTCACCGCTGGTGTCGGTGGGGCGGACGGTCTCGGCGAGGGTGCCGTAGACGGGACCGGCGTCGAGTTCCTTGACGATGCGGAAGGTGGTGGCGCCGGTGACGTCGTCGCCGTGCAGGACGGAGTGCTGGACCGGGGCGGCGCCGCGCCAGGCGGGCAGCAGTGAGAAGTGCAGGTTGACCCAGCCGTGCTTGGGGATGTCCAGCGCGGACTGGGGCAGCAGGGCACCGTAGGCGACCACCGGGCAGCAGTCGGGGGCGATCTCGGCGAGGCGCGCCAGGAACTCGGGGTCACCGGCCTTGGCGGGCTTGAGGACCTCGATGCCCTGGCTCTCGGCGAGTTCGCCGACCGGGCTGGCGGAGACCTTGCGGCCGCGCCCGGAGCGCGCGTCGGGCCGGGTGACCACCGCCGCGACCTCGTGCTCGGAGTCGATCAGTGCCCGAAGCGAGGGCACCGCCACCTCTGGTGTTCCGGCAAAGACAAGCTTCATTTCGGGTCCCCCATCCGCTGCGCCTACGGATCACTGTTCTACCAGTCCCGGCAGGGGCTCCCCGCCGGGAAGAGCGGTGTTGTCGGTGCCTTCTGATAAACCAGAGAAGATGACAGCGCAGCCCGGCCCGCCCGACGAGGTCCTCTTCGACCTGCCTCGGCAGGAGCAGAAGAAGGAAACGGCGAAGGAGAGGGCCGACACCGCGAAGAAGACCGCGAGGAGCCGTCGACCGGCCAAGCGCAGGCCCGCCGACCGGCTCCCCGTCGCGCGTGTCATCGTGGACACCCCGCTGCCGCACCTGGACCGCTACTTCGACTACCGGGTCCCGGCCGACATGGACGAGGCCGCCGTGCCCGGCTGCCGGGTGAAGGTGCGCTTCAACGGCCGTCTGCTGGCGGGTTTCCTCGCTGAGCGGGTGGACAGCTCGGAGTTCGCCGGGCGGCTGGCCTACCTGGAGACGGTGGTCTCCCCCGAACCCGTGCTCACGCCCGAGATCCTGGCGCTGTCCAGGGCGGTGGCCGACCGCTACGCGGGCACCCTGAGCGACGTCCTGCGGCTGGCGGTGCCGCCCCGGCACGCGCGGGTGGAGAAGGAGACCGTACGCGAGGAGCAGGCCCGGGCCGAAGACGTCGAAGGGGTGGAACCCGCCGACGAGGACCCGCCCGAGGCCCCCGAGCACCCCGAGGTGGCGCCCTCTCCCGACGACGACGCCCCGGTGCAGGACACCGTGGAGGCGGCGGTGCTGGAGGTGGACCCCGGCCCCTGGGACGCCTACCCCGAGGGCCCCGACTTCATCGAGGCGCTGCGCGGCGGGGTACCGGCCCGCGCGGTGTGGAACGCCCTGCCCGGCACGGAGTGGACCGACGCCCTCGCCGTGGCCGCCGAGGCCACCCTGGGCGCGGGGCGCGGCACCGTGCTGGTGCTGCCGGACGGGCGCGACGTGGCCGCGGTGGACGCCGCGCTCACCCGCCGCCTGGGCGAGGGCCGCCACGTGGCGCTCACCGCAGACCTGGGTCCGGCCAAGCGCTACCGGAGCTGGCTGTCGGTGCTGCGCGGGCAGGTCCAGGTGGTGGTCGGTACCCGGGCCGCGGTCTTCGCGCCCGTGCGCGACCTGGGGCTGGTGGCCCTGTGGGACGACGGCGACGACGTGCACGTGGACCCGCACGCCCCCTACCCGCACGCGCGCACGGTGCTGGCGATGCGAGCGCACAAGGCCGACGCGGCGGCGCTGATCGGCGGCCACATCCGCACCACCGACGCCCAGCTGCTGGTGGAGTCCGGGTGGGCCCGCCCTCTGGTCGCCGACCGGGCCACGCTGCGCAGCCGGGCCCCGCAGATCCAGCCCGCCGGTGACGACCGCGAACTCGCCCGGGACGGCGCGGCCCGGTCCGCGCGGATCCCGAGCCTGGCGCTGCGCGCGGCCCGTGAGGGCGCCAGGAGCGGCCCGGTGCTGTTCCAGGTGCCGCGCCGGGGCTACCTGAACACGCTGGCCTGCGCGGGCTGCCGCGAACCGGCGCGCTGCGACGCCTGCCACGGGCCGCTGGCCGTGCGCGGCTCCCACGCCATGCCCTCGTGCGGCTGGTGCGGCCGGGTGGCCGGCCAGTGGGCCTGCCCCGAGTGCGGGGTGAGCCGGATGCGCGCGGTGGTGGTGGGCGCCCGCCGCACCGCCGAGGAACTGGGCCGGGCCTTCCCGTCGCTGACCGTGCGCACGTCGGGGCGCGAGGAGGTGCTCTCCGAGGTCGCGGACAAACCGTCGCTGGTGGTGGCCACGCCCGGCGCCGAACCGGTGGTCGCCGGTGGCGGGTTCGCCGCGGCGGTCCTGCTGGACGGGTGGGCTCTGCTCAACCGCGCCGACCTGCGCGCCTCGGAGGAGACCCTGCGTCGCTGGCTGAACGCGTCCGCGCTGGTGCGGCCGGGCGGCGCGGTGGTGGTGTCCGCGGACGCCTCGCTGCCGGTGGTGCAGTCGCTGGTGCGGTGGGATCCGGGCGGCTTCGCCGAGCGGGAGCTGGCCGAGCGCCGCGAGCTCGGGTTTCCACCGGCGGTGTCGATGGCCTCGATCACCGGCGCCCCCGAGCACCTGCGCGAGCTGCTGGACCAGATCGAACTCCCCGAGCGAGCGGAGCTGCTCGGCCCGGTGCCGGTGGGTTCGGAGCGTACCGAGAGCGGCACCAACCAGACCGAGCGCGCCCTGCTGCGGGTGCCGCGCGGGGCGGTCGGCGAGCTCACCCGGGCGCTGAAGACCGCGGCTTCGGCCCGCAGCGCCCGCCGCGACGAGCATCTCGCCCAGGTCCGGGTGGACCCGCTGCACGTGCTCTAGCCCGGCGCCCCGACTCCGTACCCGAGGGTGCCCGTTGCCTCCGCGCCCTCTTCCCTGAGGATCTTGCTACCAGGAGCAAGTTCGGCGCCGATTTCGCTCCTGGTAGCAAGATCATCTTCAGGAGGGGGCCCAACCGGACTCGCCCGCTGTGCCCTGGCCTTGGTCCTGGTCCTGGGGGCGGGCGCGGTAGAGGTCGCGGAGGAGGGCGATCTCGGCGCCGTGGTGGATGAACTCGCGGTTCAGGTGCAGGATCAGCGCCACCAGCGGGAAGTCCGCCCACTGCGGTGCCTCGGCGCCGCCCACCGGGACGGCCAGGGCTTCGTCGTCGAGTTCCTGGAGGTGCTCGGACCAGGTGAGGTAGGCGTTGCGCAGGCGCTGCCGGGCCTCGGCGGCGGTGCTGGGCCAGTCGATGGCGTCGCGGTTGGCGGTGCGGTCGCCGAAGTGCCAGTTGATCCGGCTCTCCAGTACGTCCACCACGAGGTGGCCCATGCGCCACGCGATGGTGGTGACCGGCGGCGGGTCGGGTTCGGGATAGGCGCCGTCGGGCGCGTGGCGGCCGTCCGGCAGTCGGCGGACGGTCCAGCAGTTCGGGACCGGCTCCCAGTAGAACTCGGCGTCGGTGAGTCCCTCCAGCCGGGGCCACAGCGAGAAGTCCCAGTAGAACCGCATCTGCGCCTGGATCTCGCCGTTCCAGTTCACCGCCATCGACTCACTCCCCTTCCTCTCCTGGGCACACGACCCAGTCCGGCCAGGGTTCCACATCCCGGGGCGGACACGTCCTCGTCGGGGTAGGGCCACCAGGTGAGGTCGGCTACCCCCGGTTCGACGGGGAGGAAGGGAGAGAAGGCCGCCTCGGCCACCGCGCGGGGCGCGGTGGAGGTGAGCGCGAGGTAGCCGCCGCCGCGCATCACCGAGTGGAGGGCGTCCAGCCCTGCGGGCGGGTCCTGTTCACCGAAGGGGCGGGTCATCAGTACGGCGACGGGCTCGTCGAAATCGACGAGCCCGCTGGTGTGGAGGCGACGGAGCGGGGAGGCCGCCCCGGGTCCGGAGCCGTCCCCGGACAGGACGGCCACGTTGTCCGCGGCGGCGGCTAGGACCCCGGCCGTACCGGTCGGGGCGACGCGCACCACCGTGGCGTCGCTGTGGGCCCGTCTGATCAGCTCGGCGGTGCCGGGCACCGGACAGCCCCAGTCCACGAACTGGCGTATCCCGGCGTCGGCGCACAGGTAGTCGACGGCCCGGCCGAGGAAGGCCTGATGCAGGCGGACCCGCTCGGCTTCGACGGGGTCGGGCGGCGCACAGGCGCTGGTGCGGTTACCGAGGCTGACCACCCGGGACTGCTGCCCGGGCACGCGCAGGGGTTCGGGTTCTCGGAACACGGCCGTGAGGGGACCTGCCTTGGGTCCTCGGACGTCCGTCACGATCACGCTCCCCCAGCCGGTTCGCTCGCGGGAGGCAGGGCGCTTCGTCGGGGCGGACCGGTCGGGTCCGACGACGGTGCGCCTTGCCGTCACGGCCTGATAGTACCGCTTGCGAAAGTGATGCCCCGCACACAGCCGAGTGAAATGTGCCCTATTGCCCCTTATGTAGGTCCGTGCGTCGGAAGCTCTTGTGAGCATGAGGTCCCGAGCCCCCAGACCCGAACACCCTGGCCCCGCCCCCGGTTCCCCCCGCTCTGTCCGAACCGTCCGAACCCAGCGCGGCTGAAAGAGCCGATCAGAGGACGTTGCGCGGGTCCGGCACCGGGGCCAGGCGGCCGTCGTAGTCGGCGTACTCCCAACGCGGTCCGCGGGCCACGAGGTCCGCGACAGCGCCCACCAGCCGGTCCACGTGCTCCTCGGTGGTCCCCACGCCCAGGCTCGCCCGCACCGCCTGGGTGTGTCCCTCGGGGAGCAGGTGCCGGGTGAGCGGGTGGGCGCAGAACAGGCCGTCCCGGACCCCGATGCCGTACTCCGCGGAGAGCGCGGCGGCCAGCAGGTCCGCGGGCAGGCCGTCGACCACGAACGACACGATCCCGACGCGGGCGTGCTCGGCGCCCCACAGCGTCAGCTCGTGCACACCGTCGATCTCGGTGAGCCCGGCGCGCAGGCGCTCCAGCAGCGCCGCCTCGCGGATGTGCTGTAGGAACAACGTCTGGGTGTTGAAGGTGTCGCAGGCCGCCGCCAGCGCCACGGCGCCGAGCACGTTGGGGCTTCCGGCCTCGTGGCGGGCGGGCAGGTCGTTCCAGACGACGTCGTGCTCGGTCACCCTCTGGGTCGCTCCGCCACCGGCCAGGTAGGGGGTGGCGGCGCTCAGCCAGTCGGAGCGACCGGCCAGCACACCCGATCCGAAGGGCGCGTAGAGCTTGTGGCCGGACAGCGCCACGTAGTCCGCGCCGGTCTCGGCGAGGCTGAACGGCAGGTGCGGAACGTACTGGGCGGCGTCCACGAGCACGCGGGCGCCCTCGGCGTGGGCGGCCTCGACCAGCTCCTCCACCGGCCAGATCTCACCGGTGACGTTGGAGGCCGCGGTCACGCACAGCAGCCTGGGGCCTTCGGGGGCCTCGGCGAGCGCGGCGCGGGCGGCGGACACGGCGGCTTCGGGGGTCTCGGGCAGCGGCAGCCGCACCACCTCGCCGGCTCGGGAGGCGGGGTGCTCCCACGGGAGCAGGCTGGCGTGGTGCTCGGACTCGAAGACCACCACGGTGCAGCCCTCGGGGACGGCACGGGCCAGCAGGTTGACGGCGTCGGTGGTGCCGCGGACGAACACGACGGCGTCGGCGGAGCCGGACTCGTCGGCCTCGGCGCGCACGCCCAGGAAGCGGGCGAGGCTGCGCCGGGCGCGCTCGTAGGCGTCGGTGCTGACCTGCGAGTGGTGTCCGGCGCCGCGGTGCACGCTGGCGTAGTACGGCAGGGCGGCGGAGAGTGCGTCGGCGACGCTGGTCAGGCAGGGCGCGCTGGCGGCGTAGTCGAAGTTGGCGTAGTCCACGTACTCGCCGGTGACCAGGGGGACCCCGCTGTCGGCGGTGACGATCGCGCAGGGGTTCGCGGTGTCGGCCTCGCGGGCCGCGATCCGCGCGGCGGAGCGGCTGGAGCGGGTGGAGTCGAACGGGATGACAGTGGTCATGGGGCACCTCTTCTGTGGGTCGTGGGACCCACCGGGGTACGCCGGATGACGGCGTCTCCTCAGGGGTCCGCGCTTGTCTGACACGGTCGTGTCGGGACCTGGTCCTCACCCGGGGCACCCCACCGCGGAAGGAGGGTTGCCGACCAGCTAGCCGGGGCTTGTCGCTGGTACTCGTGACCTGTGCCGAAATGTAACACAAGGTGCGCGCGGGTCGCATCCGTGTCTTCCTGTGGCCTGGAACACCGCCCCTCTTGACAGCGGCGGACCTGGCTGGGTCATACTGATCCCGAACTGCCCTCACGTCGCGGGTGTCCGGTTTCCCCCGGCCGCCCTTCAGGCGCGAGACTCCAGTGCGTCGGAGTTTTCGCATGCCCGCAGACAAGAGGTGCCTTCCTTGTACGGCGATGACCGTGTTCAGCAGCTTTTCCGCAACCCCAGGGTTGTGCTCATCTCCGGCTACGCCCGACTCCCCGACTCGGTGGCGAGCCATTCCCAGTACCAGCGGCTCGGTGTCGTGCTCGCGGTGGACTCCGCGGACGGCCGGATCGTGGCCGCGGACACCACTCTCCTGACCGACCTGGCCAAGGACTTCTTCCGCGCGCTGGTCGAGGGCGCCTCGGTGACCGAGGACATCGCGGAGATCGTCCATCGGGTCCAGACGCGTTACGCGGGTCAGTCCGGGGCCGCCCTCACGACGGCGCTGCGCCGCTGCCTGGAGACCTACTACCAGCTGCGGGACGGCGATCAGCTGCCCGACGGCTCCGCGAACCCCGACGGCAAGGAGTGACCCGCGCATGAGTCAGACCAGCCCCGAACCCGGACCCGAGACAGGTGCCCCGCTGCCCCTCGCGGGGGTGCGGGTGGCCGACCTGTCCCGGGTGCTCGCGGGCCCCTACGCCACCATGCTGCTCGCGGACATGGGCGCCGAGGTCGTGAAGGTGGAGCAGCCCGGTCGCGGCGACGACACCCGCTCCTGGGGACCGCCCTACGCGGAGCCGACCGAGGAGCACCGGGCGGAGCACTCCCCCGGCGAGGCCGCCTACTTCCTGTCCGTCAACCGGAACAAGCGCAGCCTGGCCGTGGACCTCAAGGATCCGGAAGGGCTGGCCGCGGTCCAGGACCTGTGCGCCACCTCGGACGTGGTGATCCAGAACTTCCGGCCGGGGGTGATCGACCGGCTCGGGCTGGGCTACGAGGAGATCAGCAAGCGCAACCCGGCGGTCGTGTACTGCTCGGTGAGCGGGTTCGGCCCCGAGCACGAGCCCAGCACGCGGCCGGGGTTCGACATCGTCGTGCAGGCCGAGAGCGGGCTGATGGCCACGACCGGTCCCGCGGACGGCCCGGCCAGCAAGGTGGGGGTGGCGCTCACGGACGTCCTCACCGGTCTGAACGCGGCCGTGGGCATCCTGGGCGCGCTGATGCGGGCCCGGGTGACCGGGCGGGGCGAGAACATCAGCGTCTCGCTGATCAACTCCACCCTGTCCAGCCTGGTCAACCTCACCCAACAAGCATTGGTCACCGGGTCCGAACCGGCCCGCGTGGGCAACGCGCACACCACCATCGTCCCGTACCAGGCGTTCCCGACCAAGGACGCGGAAGTAGTCATCGCGGCCGGAAACGACGCCCTGTACCAGCGGCTGTGCGCGGCGATCGACCGCCCCGACCTCGGCGCCGACCCCCGGTACGCCACCAACCCGCAACGCGTGGCGCACCGCGGGGAACTGGTCTCGGAACTCTCCAGGACCCTTCAGGAACGACCAGCAGAGCACTGGATGACGGTCCTGGTCGAGGCCGGGGTCCCGGCCGGCCGGGTCCGGGGTGTGCTGGACGCGCTACGCACCGCGGACGCCAGGGGCGACGACGTCCTGCGCACGGTTGAGCACCCCACAGCCGGTCCGCTGGAGCAGGTGCGGGCGGGGTTCCGGATGGAGGGCACACCCACCCCGATGACCGCGCCGCCGCTGCTCGGCCAGCACTCGGCGCAGATCCTGGCCGAACTGGGACTGGCCCCGGACCGGATCGAGGCGCTGCTGAAGAGCGGCGCCGCCCAACAGACCGACGTTCGCTAGCACAGACCTCACACACGCAAGCACCACGAAGGGACCTTCCATGAGCGACTCCCAGCGCAAGGCCGCCGCCCCCGACCCACTCGACTTCCTGGCGGTGGACGCTGAGCTGTCCGACACCGAGCGCGACGTCCGCGACGCCGTGCGCGACTTCTCCCACCGCGAGCTCCTGCCGAACGTCGCCGACTGGTTCGAGGCCGGGACCATCCCGGACCCGCGCGGCCTGGCCAAGGCCTTCGGTGACCTGGGCGTCCTCGGCATGCACCTGGAGGGGTACGGCTGCGGCGGCTCCAGCGCGGTGGCCTACGGCCTGGCCTGCCGCGAGCTGGAAGCGGTGGACTCGGGCCTGCGCAGCTTCGTGTCCGTGCAGGGTTCACTGGCCATGGCGGCGATCCACAAGTTCGGCTCCGAGGAGCACAAGAACGAGTGGCTGCCGAAGATGGCCGCCGGTGAGGCGATCGGCTGCTTCGGTCTGACCGAGCCCGACTCCGGCTCCGACCCGGGTTCGATGCGCACGCGCGCCCGCAAGGAGGGTTCGGACTGGATCCTCAACGGCACCAAGATGTGGATCACCAACGGTTCGGTCGCCGACGTGGCCGTGGTGTGGGCCGCCACCGAGGATGGCATCCGCGGTTTCGTGGTGCCCACCGACACCCCCGGGTTCTCGGCCAACGTCATCCACAAGAAGCTGTCGCTGCGCGCCTCGATCACCTCCGAACTCGTTCTGGAGGAAGTCCGGCTGCCGGCCGACGCCCTCACGCCCGAGTCCAAGGGACTCGGCTCACCCCTCTCCTGCCTGAACGAGGCGCGGTACGGGATCGTGTGGGGCGCGGCAGGCGCGGCCCGCGCCTGCTACGAGGCGGCGCTGGACTACTCGAAGACCCGCGAGCAGTTCGGGCAGGCCATCGGCGGTTTCCAGCTCACCCAGCGCAAGCTCGCCGACATGGTCGTGGACGTCAACCACGCCAACATGGCGGCGCTGCGGATCGGTCGGCTCAAGGACGAGGGGAACTGCCACCACAACCACGTGAGCTTCGGCAAGTTCGCCAACGTGGCGGCGGCCCAGCGGGTGGCCCGCACGGCGCGCGGCATCCACGGAGCCAACGGCATCACCCTGGAATACCCGGTGATGCGGCACATGGTGAACCTCGAGACGGTGGCCACCTACGAGGGCACCGAGGAGATCCACGCGCTGAGCATCGGCCAGTCGGTGACCGGCATCTCCGCCTTCCGCTAGGCCGAGGTGCCATCAGCGACCGAAAACCATCACAATGGGAGCATCCGAGTGAGGGAGTTGCCGAAGATGGTGAACGAACCGACGAAGCGGTTCGAGATGACGAAGCTGCGGCGGACCGCCAACGCCTTCGTCAGCGGCTTCGTCAAGTACGGGGCCTGCCCGCCCGAGCTGCACCTGCTCACCACGCGTGGGCGCACGTCCGGTTTCCTGCGCACCATCCCGCTCAGCGTCCTGGACAGTGAGAGCGGCCGGTACCTGGTCTCCCCGTACGGGGAGGTCAACTGGGTGCGCAACATCCGCAAGGACGGTTTCGCGACTCTGCGCCAGGGCGGCTGGATCGAACTGGTGAGCGTGCGCGAGCTGAACCCCGCCGAGGCGGCTCCGGTGCTCAAGGAGTACCTGGAGCACCCCCGGTCCGCGGTCGTGGGCCCGTACTTCGACGTCCCGCCGGAGGCCCCGGAAGAGGCCTTCGAGGCCGAGGCCGACCGCCACCCGGTCTTCCAGATCGTGCGTTCCACCACGATCCGCCTCTGAGACACACCCGAGGCCCCGGCCCTGAGAGATCAGGCGACCGGGGCCTCCGCCCTCCCGCTCAAAACACAGCTGTAGCCAGCGTCACGCAGTCATCCGGCGTCGTGCAATCACCCAGCGGGACGGGTGTAGACCGTGCCGCGGTCGACCAGTTTGTAGCCGACGGTGGCGTAGGTCTTGGCCGGGGTCGGGTAGGCCTCGTTCGGGGTCGTGTTGATGTACACCCGGTCGCCGCCGCGGCGGGCGGTCAGGGTGCAGGCCTCCAGAGCCATGGCGACGGCCAGGCCCTTGCGGCGGTGGGCGGGGACCACGCCGAGGGGTTCGATCTCCGAGCAGCGGTTCTCCGGGTCCCACCAGAGGGCACAACACGCGGCAAGCGAGCCGTCCGGGGCCTCGACGACGAGGTCGAGTTCGCGGTCGTAGAGCAGGGCCGCACGCATGTTGTCATAGCGTTCCCGACTGAAGCGACTGGTGAGTTCGGGGTTGACCGGGCCCACACGCTCGGGCCAGGGCAGGTCGGAGGGCTTCCAGGCGGTCCGGTGGCACTCCACCCGGGCCTCCTCCTCACCCTCGCGCACCGGGCGGAGACGGTAGCCCTCCGGCAGGACGACCTCCTCCTCACCAGCGTCCCGGCTCATCCACTCGCCGTAGGTGTTCTGGTCGGACACGTCGAAACCGGACCGCCCGGCGAGCGCGCGGAGTTCGCCGTCCCCCTCGAAGGTCAGCAGGTCCACGACGGCGTCGCCGACCTCGGCCAGCGCCCGTTCCAGGAGCGCGGCACCGGCCTCGGGGTCGGCGGAGGCACCCACGAGGACGATCTGGCTGCGGTCGAAGAGGACGTTGGGCGCCTCGACCACGGACCAGCCCACGAGCTCGCCGCCGCGGAGGGCCACGGCCGCGTTGTCCGAGGAGATCTCCTCGGTGGCCAGCTGCCAGCCCAGCCCGCCCGGGTGGGGCGCCATCGGCCAGAGCCGTTGGGCGAGCCCCTCCAGAGCGCGGCTGTCCGCCGCACGGAAGGGACGGATCTCGGGCATGGGGGCCTGCCTTTCTCGCGGTCTCACCGACAGCTGCACGCTAACCACCGCGGCAGGCCGAACACCACTGGTTTTCCGGAGCGGTGCGGCCACGGAGAGCACGGCGGGTGCGCGGCCGGTGGCGCATGGTGGTAGTTTCCTAGCGCTACACCAGCGCCCGCCCCCTCAGAACTGCCCTCGAACTCACACCCCCAGAGCTCACCCCAGAAAGCGTGTGTATCCCCCATGTCCGAGAAGAACTCCAGCCGGGTCACCGTCTACGCGGCCGGCACCGCCGTGTTCTGCGCTCTGGTCGCGATCATCACGACCACCGACCCGTTCCCGGCCCTGCGCGTCCCGCTGCAGCTGGCCAGCGTGGTCGTCCTGGTGGTCATGGCCTACCTGCTGGGCCGGGAGACCAGGGCGGTCAGGAAGCCGGAGAAGGAAACCGAAGCGTAGGTCTGACGGCTGGCGCAGTGGCCGGTCTCTCCCCAGATTCCGGCCGGCCCCGCCCAGCCCCCGCTCAGTTACGGACGCGGAACACGTCGTAGACGCCGTCCACACCTCGGACCGCGCGCAACACGCTGCCCAGGTGGGTGGGGTCGGCCATCTCGAAGGTGAAGCGGCTCTGCGCGACCCGGTCGCGGGTGGTCTGCACCGTCGCGGAGAGGATGTTGACGTGCTGGTCCGACAGCACCCGGGTGATGTCGGACAGCAGCCGGGACCGATCCAGGGCCTCCACGTGCAGGGCGACCAGGAACATCGAGTCCTCGGTCGGCCGCCACTCCACGTCCACCATGCGCTCGCGGTCCAGGCTGGCGGCGTTGACGCAGTCCTGGCGGTGCACCGACACCCCGTTGCCGCGGGTCACGAAACCGACGATCTCGTCCCCGGGCACGGGCGTACAGCACTTGGACAGACGCGCCCACACGTCGGTGTCGCCGCCGGCCACGACCACGCCCGGGTTCCCGGAGCGCTGGCGGGTGGTGGCGGCCTTGGAGGGCAGGGAGGACTCGGCGATGTCCTCGGTGTGGCTCTCCAGCCCGCCCATGGAGTCCACGAGCTTGCTGACCACGCTCTGCGCGCTCACCTGGCGTTCGCCCACGGCGGCGTAGAGGGACTCCACGTCCGGATAGCGCAGGTCGCTGGCCAGGGCGATCAGGGCCTCACCGCTGAACAGGCGCTTGACCGGAAGTTCCTGCTTGCGCATGAACTTGGCGATCTCGTCCTTGCCCTGCTCGATCGCGGCCTCGCGGCGCTCCTTGGTGAACCAGTGCCGGATCTTGTTGCGGGCGCGGGCGCTCTTGACGAAGTTGAGCCAGTCGCGGCTGGGGCCGGCGTCGGGGTCCTTCGAGGTGAGGATCTCGACGGTCTCGCCGTTGTGCAGCTCGTTCTCCAGCGGCACCAGGCGACCGTTGATGCGGGCGCCGACGGTGCGGTGGCCGACCTCGGTGTGCACGGCGTAGGCGAAGTCCACGGCGGTGGCGCCCTGCGGCAGGGGGATGACGTCGCCCCCGGGGGTGAAGACGAACACCTCCTGCACGGACAGGTCGAAGCGCAGCGACTCCAGGAACTCGCCCGGGTCCTTGGTCTCCTGCTGCCAGTCGATGAGCTGGCGCAGCCACTGCATGTCCGTGGTGCCCTTGGGCTTGGCCTCGGTGTTGGCGGAGTTGCGGTCCTCCTTGTACTTCCAGTGCGCGGCGATGCCGTACTCGGCGCGGCGGTGCATCGCGCGGGTGCGGATCTGCAGTTCGACCGGGTTGCCGGAGGGGCCGATGACCGTCGTGTGCAACGACTGGTACATGTTGAACTTCGGCATCGCGATGTAGTCCTTGAACCGGCCGGGCACCGGGTTCCACCGTGCGTGGATGGTTCCCAGGGCCGCGTAGCAGTCCCGGACGCTGTCCACCAGGACCCGCACCGCGATCAGGTCGTAGATGTCGTCGAAGCCCACGTTGCGGGCGATCATCTTCTGGTAGATCGAGTAGTAGTGCTTGGGCCGCCCGCGCACGGTCGCCTTGAGCTTGGACTCGCGCAGGTCGGCGGAGACCGCCTCGATGACCTCCTGGAGGTACACGTCGCGGCGGGGTGCGCGCTCGGAGACCAGTCGGGCGATCTCGTCGAAGCGCTTGGGGTAGAGGGTGGCGAAGGCCAGGTCCTCGAGCTCCCACTTGATGGTGTTCATGCCCAGGCGGTGGGCGAGCGGGGCGAAGATCTCGAGGGTCTCGCGGGCCTTCTTCTCCCGTTTGGCCTTGGCCGGGAGGTAGCGCAGGGTCCGCATGTTGTGCAGGCGGTCACAGAGCTTGATGACCAGGACGCGGATGTCGCGCGCCATCGCCACGACCATCTTGCGGACGGTCTCGGCCTGGGTGGCCTCGCCGTACTTGACCTTGTCCAGCTTGGTGACGCCGTCGACCAGTTCGGCGATCTCGTCGCCGAAGTCCGCGCGCAGCTCGTCGAGCGAGTACTCGGTGTCCTCGACTGTGTCGTGCAGCAGGGCGGCGGCCAGGGTGGCCTCCTGCATGCCGAGCTCGGCGAGGATGGTGGCGACGGCGAGCGGGTGCGTGATGTAGGGGTCGCCGCTCTTGCGTTTCTGGTGGCGATGATGGTGTGCCGCGACCTCGTAGGCGCGCTCGATCAGCCGTACGTCCACCTTCGGGTGGGTGGCTCGCACGGTCTTGATCAATGGTTCGAGCACCGGGTTCATCGTCACTCCCCGCTGGGCGCCGAGTCGGGCGAGCCTTCTGCGTACTCGCACGGTGGAGGGCGTGCTGGCGGCCGCCTGCTGGCCCGGGGCCCCCTGCCCCGAGACGTCGGAGGGCGCCGCATCGCTCGCGGCGCCCTCCGGGCGGTCCTGCCGTGGTCTTTTCGCGGTCGGCGCACCGCTGCCGTCCGCACGCTCTCCCGGCGCATGGGCACCCGTGGCGCCGGTGGTCTTGGCCGTAGCGGAGGCTTGGTCGGTTCCGGCGGTTCCTGACACGCCGTTGCCCCGGGCGGCGGCGCTCGGCGCCTCGGCGGGCTGGCGGCCCGATTCCTGCTCGGACACCGCCCCGGTCGAGACCACTTCGCTTGGCATGCCTACCTCCCGCGGTTCCACCCGGTGGAGCCGACGTCGTCGTCCGGCTCGCCTCCGGCGCACGTGCGTGTCATCAGGGCCAGTCGTTGACGCGGCCGCCGCGGTCACCTCTCCCACCAGTCTAGTGGGACCTTCCCCACCTGCGCGGGGAACGGTCTGGCCTCCTCGTGTCCCTGCTACCGACTCCTGGCACCGACTCGGAGGTACGCGCAGTGACACAGGTCACCAGGTACGTCACACCGAGTGCTGGAGTACGTCAACAAGGACGGTCTGTCGCGGTATTCCCCTGCGGGTGCGACAGGCGCGGCGAGGTCGGCCTCAGACCGAAAGGAGGGTGTGCAGCTCCACGTCGGGCATCTTCCCGCGTCCCTGGAGCGCGGAGAGCTCCATCAGGACGGAGAATCCCACGACCGTACCACCCGCCTTGCGGACCAGTTCCACCGCGGCCCTGCCGGTGCCGCCGGTCGCGAGGACGTCGTCGACGACGAGCACACGGCTGCCCGGAGTGATCGCGTCGGCGTGAATCTCGACGGTCGCGGTGCCGTACTCCAGATCATAGGCCTGGTCGATGGTGTCCGCGGGCAGTTTCCCGGCTTTGCGCGCCGGGACGAAGCCCGCGCCCAGCGCCATGGCGACGGGTGCGCCGAAGATGAAGCCGCGCGCCTCCAGCCCGACGACGTGGTCGATCCCGTTTCCGAGGAAGGGCGCGGTGAGCCCGCGCACCGTGGCGGCCAAGGCCTCGGGGTGGTTGAGCAGGGGCGTGATGTCCTTGAAGAGGATGCCCTCGTGCGGGAAGTCAGGGATATCGCGGATGTTCGCCTCGATCAGAGCGAGATCGGCGGCGGTGTCGGGGACATCCGGGGTCGCGGTGTCATGGGGCATGGGTGGTGGGGCCTTCTCCTGGTGTGCGGGCCGGAAACCGGGTGTGTGCCGAGAAGCTGTTCTTCCGGCCGGAAAAACAGCGGTACCGGCCCCGGATGATGACGGGGGCCGGTACCGAAGTCTGTGGTGCGCCGAGTCTCGGCGAAGGGGCTGTTCGCCCTGGACTAGCCCCAATGCCGTGTAGTTAAGGTTCTGGGTGCTGTGTCAAGGGCCTGGCCCAGCCAGGATGTCGATGCTGATGGTGGCCTTGTAACTGGTCCGGTCAACCACGCCCTTCGCGTTGTACTTGGAGATCGCGCGTTTGACCACGCGGGGTCGGGTCCGGATACGCCGATCGGGCAACAGATCAGCCAACACCCGGCGACCGATGACACCGACCAGATCGATCACCGCTGAAGCGATCACCCCCGCGGCCTGGATGACCAGGTCGCGGGCGGTGTTGAGCGCAACAGTGAAACTGGCCCGGTCAGGATCGACACCGCCGCGGGCCGCAGTGGCATCGGCCATCGCCAAACGCAGTACCTGATAGGTGACCAGCAGCGCGTAGACCTCCTGGTCGATCCCGCCCGGGGTACGGGCCCGCAGCACACGCCCGCCCAGCAGGGTGGACTTGATCTCAAGGTAGGCGGTCTCGATCTCCCAACGCTGGTGGTAGAGCCGCACCAGCCCGGCAGCGGGATGGGCCCGGTGACCGGTCAAGGTGGTGGCCAGCCGGTAATCGACCGTGCGGCGGCCCTGGGTGGTGGCGACGGTGATCTGGCATTCGATGACGCGAACCCGAAGCGCGCCCATCCGCGACAGGTAGGAGCCATCGCTCAGCCGGGCCAGGACCGGCAGCCTACGGCTCATCTTCACCCTGACCAAGACGTGAGCGCCGGTAGCAGCGATGTATTTGAGCAGGTCCTGGGCGGCGAAGTTGCGGTCCAAGAGCACGAGCATCCCCTCACCCAGGCTGCGCAACAGTGCCGGGGCGTAGGTGGTCTCGCCGCGGGTGGTGGGCCCGAAACAGGTGTCGATGAGCGTGCGGGTGCCGCAGGAGACCAGTGCGAGCAGCCGCAGGGAGGGGTAGCTGGAGCCGCCGTTGTGCGAGCCGTGCTTGGTGTAGCGCCTCAGGTTGGCTGGACTGTCAGGGACCGACATGGTGGTGCCGTCGATCGCACAGACCAGCAGGCCCCGCCACCGCGTTCCGGGGGTGGCGATGCCCGCTGCCGGGCCGCGTAGCAGGTCGAGTAGCCAACGTAGCGGCGCGGCCCCGACCCGGGTGCGGGCCTGGGCCAGCGCGCTGGCGGTGGGTGCGGACACGCTCAGGCCCTTCAGGCCCGATGTGAGGCGCTGCCATACCTGTGACCAGCCCATATCGGGGAACAGAGCTGCTGCCAGCAGGAGGTAGACCACGACTCGGGAGGGCAGGTCCCGGATCCGTTTTTGTGTCCTGTGGGTCTGGTCCAGTGCGTGGTCGACCATCTCGAAGGGGATGATGCGGGTGAGTTCGCCGAGGTGGCCCGGGGCGAAGGCCCCGGACGCGACTGTGAACGGTTGGGAGATGGCACACTGGGTGTCCAACGGAGCTCCTGCTGAACGGTGATCGTGGTTGACACGGTTCTAGCAGGAGCTCCGTCCTGGTTTCAGGTGATTTGACACACCCGCGCTTCGCCTAACTACACGGCATTGGGACTAGCCCTTGGGCTTGTCGTCGTCGCCGAAGTCGGGACGGTCCTCGACCGGGGTGTCGTCGGCGGCGGGGGTGATGACCTCACCGACACCGGCCTTGAGCATGCGGATACGGGTGCCGGGGGAGATCTCCAGCAGCACGTCCTGGTCGTGGATCTCGACCACCGTGGCGAAGATGCCGGCCTTGGTCATGACCTCGACGCCGGGGACCAGGGAGCTCTGCATCTGCGCCTCCTGCTGGCGGCGCTTCTGGTTCGGGCGCCAGAACAGCAGCCAGAAGACCAGGAGGATCAGCGCGAACGGAAGCAGCATGCCGAAGAGGCTGCCCTCTCCCTGGGCCGCGGCGGCGAGAGTGTAAATGCCCTGCACGGGGGCGTCCTTCCTGACGTTTCCTGTGGCCGACGGCTACCGGCTCGGGTACCGCGACGACCACCTTCTCGGGCCGACCGACCCAACGGCCGAATTCACACCCGGCGTTTACAACGCACAAGGGTGCCAACTCGTTCCGCCAGTATCCGACGACACCATACGAGGCCACTGCCCCGCTTTGGCTGGTTCATCCCAGTTTACGTGGCGCTGGTCACCAGTATCCCACCGGCTGAGATCCGAGGGCTAACGGTTCGGCCCCGGTTCGCACGCACGCGCGCTTCATTGTGCCCGCACGGACGCGCTCCGTGAATGCTACCCGCCCCGGCTAGGGGGTTCCGTTGTTCCGGACACTCGTGTTCTGACCACCTGAGCCCTGACCACCCGCGCTTTGGCCGCTCGCGCTCTGACCGCCGTTGGCCGCGGAGTCGGCGGCGGCACCGAAGGCGGCGTCCGGCGGCGGGGTGAGCCCCATGTGCGCCCAGGCCATCGGCGTGGCCACCCGGCCGCGCGGGGTGCGGGCGAGGAAACCGGAACGGACCAGGAAGGGCTCGGCCACGGTCTCCACCGTCTCGGCCTCCTCCCCCACGGACACCGCGAGCGTGGACAGCCCGACCGGCCCACCGCGGAAGCGGTTCATCAGTACGTCCAGGATGGCCCGGTCCAGGCGGTCCAGGCCCAGGGCGTCCACCTCGTACAGTTCCAGGGCCGCGTGGGCGTTGCCCAGGGTGAGGCGGCCGTCCCCGCGCACCTCCGCGTAGTCGCGCACGCGGCGCAGCAGGCGGTTGGCGATCCGGGGTGTGCCGCGGGAGCGGCCGGCGATCTCGCGGGCAGCCTCGGCCTCCATGGGAGCCCCCAGGAGCCCGGCGGAGCGATGCAGGATCTGCTCCAGCTCGGCGGGCTCGTAGAAGTCCATGTGCGCGGTGAAGCCGAAGCGGTCGCGCAGCGGCGCCGGGAGCATGCCCGCGCGGGTGGTCGCCCCGACCAGGGTGAACGGGGCGATGTCGAGCGGGATCGCGGTGGCGCCGGGCCCCTTGCCGACCACGACGTCCACCCGGAAGTCCTCCATGGCGACGTAGAGCATCTCCTCCGCCGGGCGGGCCATGCGGTGGATCTCGTCGAGGAAGAGGACCTCGCCCTCCTGGAGGGTGGAGAGCACCGCGGCCAGGTCGCCGGAGCGCTCGATCGCGGGCCCCGAGGTGATGCGCAGCGGGGCGCCGAGTTCGGCGGCGATGATCATGGCCAGGGTGGTCTTGCCCAGGCCCGGCCCGCCGGACATCAGGATGTGGTCGGGGGCTCGGTTGCGGCGCTGGGCGCTGTGCAGGACCAGGGAGAGCTGCTCGCGCACCCGGTGCTGCCCGACGAACTCGTCCAGGTTCTTCGGGCGCAGCGCACCCTCGATCTGGTGTTCCTCGACGTCGGCCTCCGGTGAGACGGCGTCACGCTCGTACACGGGTCGCCTCCTTCCTCTTCCCGGTCGTGTTCCTGTTCCCGTCCCTGTTCCGCGTCACGGCCGGTCCCGGCTAGGCGCGGCTGAGTTTGCGCAGGGCGCTGCGCAGCAGGACGGTGACGTCGCTGGTGTCCTCGGCCTCGGCGGCGACGGCGGCCGCCGCGGCCTCGGAGTCCTTGGCCGACCAGCCGAGGTTGACCAGGCCGGAGACGACCTGTCCGCGCCAGGCACCGTTGGGCGAGGCACCGTTCGCGCCGTTCGGGGCGTCGGCGGGCGGCAGGGTGCCGTCGGTCATGACCGGGGCGTCGAGCTTGCCGCGCAGTTCCAGGACGATGCGCTGGGCGCCCTTCTTGCCGATGCCGGGCACACGGGTGAGCGCGGCGGTGTCCTCGGTGGCCACCGCCTGGCGCAGGCTGTCAGGACTGTGCACGGCGAGCATGGCCAGGGCGATGCGCGGGCCGATACCCGAGGCGGTCTGGACCTGCTCGAAGAGGTTCTTCTCGTCGTCGTCGGCGAACCCGAAGAGGGTGAGGGAGTCCTCGCGCACGACGAGGCTGGTGGCGACGGTGCCCTCCTCCCCCACGTGGAGCCGGGACAGGGCGGAGGGGGTGCACTGGAGGGTCATGCCGACCCCGCCGACGTCGATCACGGCGCTGCCCGCGCCGCGTGCGGCCACCCGGCCGGTGAGGAACGCGATCATCTCGAATGGGCACCGGGAGGGGTACCCGTCTCCTTCCTGGGGGCGGTACTGCTGCCTACTGCTGATACTGCTGCCTGCCGACCGCTGCCTGCTGAAACCCGCTGCCCGCCGCCACCGCGACTGCCCGGTTCGGTGCGGGCTAGCGGCCGCGGGCGCGGCGGGCCAGCTCGACCTTGCGGGCGAAGTCCTGTTGGGCCTGGGCGACCCGCGCCTGGGCGCCGCCCCGCCAGATGTGGCAGATGGCCAGGGCCACGGCGTCGGCGGCGTCGGCCGGTTTCGGCGGTCCGTCGAGTCCGAGGATACGCGCCACCATGGTGCCGACCTGCTTCTTGTCCGCGCGGCCGTTGCCGGTGATGGCGGCCTTGGCCTCGCTGGGGGTGTGGGTGGCCACGGGCAGGCCACGGCGGGCGGCGCACACCAGGGCGATCCCGCTGGCCTGCGCGGTGCCCATGACGGTGCTGAGGTTGTGCTGGGCGAAGACGCGTTCGACGGCCACGGCGTCGGGCTCGTACTTGTCCAGCCACTCCTCGATACCGCGTTCGACCCGCACCAGCCGCTGCGGGAGTTCGGTGTCGGGGCTGGTGCGGATGGCGTCCGCGGCCAGCAGGCGCAGGGGGCGGCCGATGGCCCCCTCCACGGCGGCGACGCCGCAGCGGGTCAGCCCCGGGTCGATTCCCAGCACGCGCACGTCGCCACCTGTCTCTCTTGCCATGTCCCGCTGATCGAACGCCCGTTCGCACCATGCTAGCGGCGCACACCGACGCTACCCGCCGACCGGCCGGGCGTGTCGGCCCCGGGGCCTGACTCGGGGACCTGACCGAGGGGCCGACCCGGGGCCCGACCCGGGGACGCGAAGCGAGCGAGGAGGGGTGGACGAACGGACACCTCGGTGCTAAGTTCAACTCAGGTCGAGAAAAACTCATCTTGAGAATAACCAAGGAGAAGCAGTGTCCGAGGGGATCGACGGAGAAGGCGCGACACAGGGCCCGCCGCGGGAGACGGGGCAGGGCGCGGGGTGGTACGACGCGGACGACGAACGCAGATTCCTCGCCGACTACGACCCGAACGCCTTCGCGCCCGCGGCCGTCACCGTGGACGTCGTGGCGCTCACCATCCGCGCCGGCCTCCCCCGGGTCCTGCTCGGCCGCCGCGCCCGCCAGCCGCAGCGCGGGCGGTGGGCGCTGCCCGGTGGGTTCGTCCGCGCGCGGGCCGGGTCGGCCGGTCCGGCCGACCCCGACCTGCCCGACGCCGCCCTGCGCGTGCTCACCGAGAAGACCCCCCTGCCCGCCGAGATCCACCTGGAGCAGCTCGGCACCTACGGCGCGATCGACCGTGATCCGCGCATGCGGGTGATCTCGGTGGCCTACATGGTCCTCGCACCCGACCTGCCCGACCCGCATTCGGGCCGCGACACCGCCGAGGCCGCCTGGGTGCCCTGGACCGCCCTGGGCCACGGCGAGGGGGCGGGCACCGAGCACGAACTCGCCTTCGACCACGCCCGCATCCTCGGCGACGCCGTCGAACGCGCCCGCTCCAAGCTCGAGTACACCGCCCTGGCCACCGCCTTCCTGCCGCCCGCTTTCACCATCACGGCACTGCGCGGGGTGTACGAGGCGGTGTGGGGACACACCCTGCACGCCGCCAACTTCCACCGCAAGATCCTCGCCACCCCCGGGTTCGTGGAGGACACCGGGGAGCTGGCCGAGCGCGGGGGTGCGGGCGGCGGTCGCCGTGCCCGGCTGTACCGGGCGGGCGGCGCGGCCCTGCTGCACCCGCCGCTGCTGCGCGGCAGCCCGTGAACGGCACACCCTCGACGGACCCGGCCAACGGCGCACACGACAACGGCACCCGCCTCAACAGCACCTCCTGAGCGGTACCCGGTGAAGGGAGTCCGGATGAGCACGGAACAGCACACCCGAGGCGGTTTCGACGCCGCCCTGAGCGCCCTGGACCTCGCCGCGGATCCCGCCGCGCTGTTCGGCCCCCTGCCCGCGGTCGGCGGGACGCTCCCAGCGGGCGCCACCGCCGAGTACCGGCGCCTGGCCCGGCTGCTGCACCCCGACGCCGCGCCGGTCGGGCGCAGCACCGAGGCGGCCAACGGGTTCGCCAGGCTCACCGAGGCCTGGCGGTACTACCGGAAGGCGGCCGAGGGCGGTCTGGGGCTCGACGACATCACGATCGCGACCCGGGAACGGACCTACCACGTGAGTCAGGGCGGCGCCCTGGTCAGCGGCGACGTGGCCGATCTGCACCCGGTGCGCTGGCGGGAGCAGGCACGGGCCCCGGAGCCGCACGCGGGCAGGCGCTCGCCCGCCGAGGGGCGCTGGCGGGACGGGGTGCTCAAACTCCCCCACGCCCCGATCGACAACGACCTGCTCCTGGCCGAGGCCACCGCGCTGCGCCGGATCCGCGAACACGGCGCCGAGCGCTACCGGGCCTTCGTCCCGGAGCTGGTGGAGTCCGTCCGGCACCGCGACGCCGCGACCGGGGTGGAAAGGCGCGGCAACGTGCTGGGACTTCTGAGCGGATTCCACACCCTGGCCGAGGTGCGGCGGGCCTGCCCGGACGGGATCGACCCGCGCGACGCCGCGTGGATGTGGCGCCGCCTGCTGGCGGCCCTGGGCAACGCGCACCGAGCCGGTGTCGTGCACGGGTCGGTCGTCCCCGAACACGTCATGATCCACCCGGAGGCGCACGGGCTCGTCCTGGTGGACTGGTGCTACTCGGTGGCCGCGACCGAACCGCACACCGCTCGGCACCGGACGCCGACGGCCCAGCACGTCCCGGCGATGGTCCCGAACCGCGAGGAGATGTACCCGCCCGAGGTCGCCGACCGCGGCCCCGCCCGGCCCGCCACCGACGTGTACATGGCCACCAGGTGCATGGAGTTCGTGACCGGCGGGCGGCTGCCCCCGCGGCTGAAGGCGTTCGCGCGCGGCTGTTCGCTGCCCGCGCCCGCGCGTCGGCCCGATGACGCGTTCGCACTGCTCGGCGAGCTCGACGAGGCACTGGAGCGATGTTTCGGACCGCGCCGGTTCCGCCCCTTCCACCTGCCTTCGTGACCCCTACTCGGCCCTGACCCGCGCCGTCCCGACCACCACCGCACCGACCCCCGCAAGGAGAAGGAGACAGCAATGGGAAGCAGCAGCTGGTCCACCGACGCCTACCACGCGCGGCGGGCCTATCAGGACTCCGCCGGAATCAGCAGCTTCGACTACCACGACAACGTCACCACCAGGGCCCCGCGGCACGAGTGGACGGTCCACCCCTCACTCGATCCCTACGGCGTGGCCGTCCGCGAGAGCCGTGACTCCGACGCCCACCCGAACTCGCTCGCGGTGTCGGTGCTCTTCGACGTCACCGGCTCCATGGGGCGGGTGCCGCGCACCCTCCAGACCAAGCTCCCCGACCTGTTCGGTCTGCTCCTGCGCAAGGGCTACGTGGCGGACCCGCAGATCATGTTCGGCGCGATCGGCGACGCCACCTGCGACCGGGCGCCGCTCCAGGTCGGCCAGTTCGAGTCCGGCAACGAACTGGAGGACGACCTGGGCAACACCCTGCTGGAGGGCGGGGGCGGCGGCCAGGTGACCGAGTCCTACGAGCTGGCGATGTACTTCATGGCCCGGCACACCGCCATGGACTGCCTGGAGAAGCGGGGCCGCCGGGGCTACCTGTTCATCATCGGCGACGAGAAGGCCTACGGCGCGGTGAAGGCGCGCGAGGTCCGCGAGGTGATCGGCGACGACCTGGCCGAGGACATCCCGTTCCCGACGGTCCTGGCCGAGCTGCGGCGCAAGTTCGAGGTGTACTTCATCCTGCCGACCGGCAGCTTCCACTACCGCAGCGACGAGGTACGGGAGTTCTGGGAGAGGCACATGGGCCAGAACCTCATCCTGCTGGACGACCTGGACGCGGCCGGCGAGACGATCGCGCTCACGGTGGGTCTGAGCGAGGAGGCCATCGACCTGGACGAGGGGCTGAGGGACCTGGCCGAGGCCGGATCCGACCAGGCCGACGCGGTGGGCAAGGCGCTGCGTCCGCTGGCCCGTGGACGCGGCCCGGTCTCGACCTCCTCGGGCGTTGGGGAGCTGGCCGGTGACGGTCCGGGGGTGGACCGGCTGTGAACGGGCGGACGGATGCGCGGGCGCCGGAACACGCGATCGTGGTCGACCTGGGTTTCGGTGACGCGGGCAAGGGCGTGACCGTGGACCTGCTGTGCTCGCGGGGCGGATACGGCGCGGTGGTGCGGGCCAACGGCGGCGCCCAGGCCGCGCACAACGTGGTCGCCCCCGATGGTCGACACCACACGTTCTCCCAGTTCGGAGCGGGTACGCTCGCCCCGGGCGGCCCGGTGCCCACGCACCTGTCCCGGTTCGTGGTCGTGGACCCGTTCGCGCTGGCCGCGGAGGCCCGGCACCTGGCCTCCCTCGGTGTGCCCGACCCGCTTTCGCTGGTCACGGTGGACCGGCGGGCGCTGATCAGTACCCCGTGGCACGCCGCGGCCAACCGGGCGCGGGAGCGGGCGCGCGGCCGGGACCGGCACGGTTCGTGCGGGATGGGCGTGGGCGAGACGATGGCCTACGCCCTGGAGCACCCCGCGGAGGCGCCCACCGTCGGCGACTGCGCCTCCCCGGAGCTGCTCCGCCGCAAGCTGGAGCGCCTGGCCGACCGGTTGGCGTCGGTCCTGGCGGGGGAATCGGAGCCGGTCGGAGTTTCGTCGCCGGGTGAGGCTCCGGCCCCGTTCGAGGGCGCGGAAGCGGCGGGGGCGGGTGCTGCGGACACGGGGCGAGGACCCGAGCCCCTTCCCGACCTGGAGGAGTGCCTGGCCGCCTACCGGGCCTTCGCGGAGCGGGTGCGGCTGGTGGACGAGCGGTACCTGCACCGGCTGTTGGCCCGCGCCCCGGTGGTGTTCGAGGGCGCGCAGGGGGTGCTGCTCGACGAGTGGCACGGTTTCCACCCGTACACCACCTGGTCCACGACCACCACCGTCAACCCGCTGGCGCTGCTGGCGGAGGCGGGCCGCGCGGACGGCGCCCGCCGGATCGGGGTGACCCGCACCTTCGCCACCCGGCACGGCGCCGGACCGATGGTCACCGAGGACGTACTGCTCACCGGACGGCTGGCCGACCGGCACAACCGGACCCACCCCTGGCAGGGCGGGTTCCGGGTGGGCCACCTGGATCTGGTCGCGCTCCGGTACGCGCTGGAGGCCACCGGCGGGGTGGACTCGCTGGTGGTCACGCACGCCGACGCCCCCGCCCGGCTGGGCCGGGAGCTCCACTGGTGCGTGGGGTACGAACTGGCTGACGGCACCCCGCTGCGGATCGCTCCGGGAGACTCCCCCGACCTGGCCCGCCAGGCCCGACTGACCGGTCTGCTGACCGCGGCCCGGCCGGTGCTGGAACCGGCCCCGGGCGAGGTGCCCACCACGGTCGCCGACGCCCTGAACCTGCCGTTGGAGGCGGTCTTCACTGGCCCGACGAGGGACGACGCCCACCTCCCGGTCCGCCGCCTACCCCGTGTGGGCGCCTTCCCCCGGAGAACGCCCCCGGCCCGCCACCGAGTCGCCTGAACCCGGGTCGGCCCCGAAGCCCGGGAGGGGTTCCGGGCGGTCGCGCTCGGGCCTGAGCGGAACCGGTACTCCGCTGGACCGGGTCTGCGGGCGCCGTGCGTGTCGGGCCCGGGCCCGGGCGGCGGGCGATCTAGTTTGGTGCGATGAGCTCACTCTCCGATCCCGAGGTCCGCGACTTCCTGCTCAAGGGCACCCGCACGGGAAAGGTCGCCTACACAGCGGCGGACGGCCGTCCGCTGGTGGCACCGGTCTGGTTCACCATCGACGACGACGGGCTGGTGTTCAACACCGGCAGCCAGAGCGCCAAGGGCAGGTCCTTCGCCCGCGATCCCCGGCTGACGCTGCTGGTGGACCTGGAGGAGCCGCCGTTCGGTTTCGTGCAGGTCCAGGGGATGGCGGAGGTCTCCGAGGACCCCGACGAGCTGGTGCGCACCGCCACCGAGATCGCCCGGCGGTACATGGGCCCGGAGCGGGCCGAGGCATTCGGCCGCCGCAACGGCGTGCCCGGCGAGCTCGTCGTGCGGATCCGACCGACCAAGGTCGTGGCCGCCATGGACATGACCGGCTAGTCCACGGGCGCGGGACGGGGGCCGGCGGCAGCGGTCCGGCGCCGGCCCCCCGTGGGAGGGCTACATACCTCCGCGCTTGCGGATGGCGTTGAGGTCCTCACTGATCCGGAAGACCACGATGAGCAGCTCGAGGACGATCCGCGACAGCAGCACGGAGATCGCGGTTCCGACGAAGGTACCGATCAGCATGGGGACGCCGAGGAAGCCGAAGTCGTCGTCGCCCATCATCGCGATGGCGGAGATCAGCCCGAACAGGAATCCGATGGCGATCATGATCAGCCACAGGATGTAGACGACCTTGATGATCCGGGCGGTGATGAACTCCCGGAAGGAGAAGTCGAACAGCGCCCCGAAGAACCCGGTTCGGGAGGGCGCGGGCTGGGTGTACCCGGCGGCGGGCTGCTGCTGGTACTGGCCGCCCTGGTACCCGCCGGACTGCGGCTGCTGGCCGTAGGGCTGCTGGGAGGGGTCCTGGGGGTATCCGGGGGGATTGGTCATGGTCTCTTTGTTCCTCGTCTGTCGTCTCAGGTGTCGTCTCGGTCAGAGTCCGCACCGCCCGTGGGGAGGGGCGGCCGACTCAACGAACTGTACTCATCCGGTCACCCGCCCCAGAGCCCGCCTGCGGGCTGGTCCGAACCGCGACCACCGCGCTCATGCTCGTCCCGGGTGCGGGGTTCTGGGCTGGAGCCCCTCGGCGCGGGAACCGGCACCAGGGTCCAGCGGGACTGGTCTACGGGCGTGGGGGGACCAGGCGCGGAGGGGCCAGGCGCGGAGGGACACCGCCTCGCCCGCGTACTCGCGCACGGTCTGGACACCTACACGGAGGAGCGGGGGGGCTGACCGGCCTCGAGGTCGGAATCGAGCACCCGTGACCACCCCGCACCGCGTCCGGAGTTTTCCTGAGGGACGCCTGTGGCCGCGCCCCTGAGCGGGGTGCGGCCACAGGCGTTGACGCGTGTTCCCGTTCGGACCGGGCTCTAGAGCTCGGCCATGACCTCGTCGGGGATGTCGGCGTTGGTGAAGACGTTCTGGACGTCGTCGGAGTCCTCCAGGGCGTCCACCACCCGCATGACCTTCTTGGCGGTCTCGGCGTCGACCGGGACCTCCATGCTCGGGAGGAAGCTGGAGTCGGCGGACTCGTAGTCGATGCCCGCCTCCTGGAGAGCGGTGCGCACCGGGACCAGGTCGGTGGCCTCGCAGACGATCTCGAAGGCCTCGCCGAGGTCCTCGACCTCCTCGGCCCCGGCTTCCAGGACCGCCAGGGTGACGTCGTCCTCGGTGGTGCCCTCCTTGGGCACGATCACGACGCCCTTGCGGTTGAACATGTAGGACACCGAACCGGCGTCGGCCATGTTGCCGCCGTTACGGGTGACCGCCACGCGCACCTCGGAGGCGGCGCGGTTGCGGTTGTCGGTCAGACACTCCACGAGCAGGGCCACGCCGCCGGGGGCGTAGCCCTCGTACATGATGGTCTGCCACTCGGCGCCACCGGCCTCCTCACCGGAGCCGCGCTTGCGGGCGCGCTCGATGTTGTCGGCGGGCACCGAGTTCTTCTTCGCCTTCTGGATGGCGTCGTAGAGCGTCGGGTTCCCTTCGGGGTCCCCACCACCGGTACGCGCGGCCACCTCGATGTTCTTGATCAGCTTGGCGAACAGCTTGCCGCGCTTGGCATCGATGACGGCTTTCTTGTGCTTGGTGGTGGCCCACTTGGAGTGGCCGCTCATGGGTGTCCTTTCACGATGTCGACGAAGAGGCGGTGGATACGCGTGTCGCCGGTGAGTTCGGGATGGAAGGACGTCGCCATCAGGCCGCCCTGTCGTACGGCGACGATCCTACCGGCCTCGTCCGTGCCGGGTACGCGTCCCAGGACGCGGACCTGTGGGCCCACGGACTCCACCCAGGGGGCGCGGATGAACACCGCGTCGAAGGGGTCCTCGCCGATGCCGTCGACGTGCACGCCCGTCTCGAAGGACTCCGTCTGGCGGCCGAAGGCGTTGCGGCGCACCGTCATGTCGATACCGCCGACGGTCTCCTGGTCGGCCGTACCCCCGAGAACGCGGTCGGCGAGCATGATCATCCCCGCGCACGTGCCGTAGACCGGCATGCCGTTGGCGACGCGTTTGCGCAGCGGCTCCATCAGGTCGTACCGCACGGCGAGCTTGGACATGGTGGTCGACTCCCCGCCGGGGATGACCAGGCCGTCGACGGAGTCGAGGCGGTCGGCGGACAGGACCTTCACGGTGTCCGCGCCCAGGGTCTCCAGGACGTGCACGTGTTCGGCGACGTCCCCTTGGAGGGCGAGGACGCCGATGGTGGGTCTGGCGGTCAAGTACGGCCTCACTCTGTGGGTCTTGCTGTGTGGGGAGGAGGTGGATGGTGGGTGAGGGCGGGACGGCCGGGTGGCGGAAGGGTTCCCTTCCACCGCCCGGCCGCCGTCCGATCGCCCTGTCTACTGCCGCTACCAGCCGCGACCGGCGTAGCGCTGGGAGTCGGACAGCTCGTCCAGGTTGATGCCGACCATGGCCTCGCCCAGGCCGCGCGAGACGCGGGCGATGACGGACGGGTCCTCGTAGTGCAGGGTCGCCTGAACGATGGCGTCGGCTCGCTTGGCCGGGTCACCGGACTTGAAGATGCCCGAACCGACGAACACGCTCTGGGCGCCCAGCTGGCGCATCAGCGCGGCGTCGGCGGGGGTGGCCACTCCGCCGGCGGAGAACAGCGGCACGGGGAGCTTGCCCAGCTGGGCGACCTCCTTGACGATCTCGTACGGGGCGCGCAGCTCCTTGGCGGCACCGAACAGCTCGGGCTCGTCCAGGGTGCCCAGGCGCTTGATCTCGCCGTTGATGGACCGCATGTGGCGGGTGGCCTCGACGACGTTACCGGTACCGGCCTCGCCCTTGGAGCGGATCATGGCCGCGCCCTCGGCGATCCGGCGCAGGGCCTCGCCGAGGTTGGTGGCGCCGCAGACGAAGGGGACGGTGAACGCCCACTTGTCGATGTGGTAGGCCTCGTCGGCCGGGGTGAGGACCTCGGACTCGTCGATGAAGTCCACACCGAGGGACTCCAGGACCTGGGCCTCGACGAAGTGTCCGATGCGGACCTTGGCCATGACCGGGATGGAGACCGCCTCGACGATGCCGTCGATCATGTCCGGGTCGGACATGCGGGCGACGCCGCCGTCCTTGCGGATGTCGGCGGGCACACGCTCCAGGGCCATGACCGCGACGGCACCGGCGTCCTCGGCGATCTTGGCCTGCTCGGGCGTGACGACGTCCATGATGACGCCGTTCTTGAGCTGCTCGGCCATGCCGCGCTTGACGCGCTGGGTACCGACGGCGTTGTCGGAGGTGTTCGATGCGTTGGTGGCCACGGTGGTGGGCTCCCGTTTCTTCGGCTGAGCGGACAGTGCGGACTCAGGGCAGCGGGCTCGGCGGTCACGCGTGGGTACACGGACACCGTCGGCGCCGCGCACCCTGGGTCGACCAGCCTCCCATCCTAGTTCTACCCTGTTTGTGACCTTTGGCCAGGCTGGAGTATTGGCAGGTGCGGCCTGGCCACGCTGTCCGTTCGGTGTCCGCGCACCGGCGTTTTCAGCGCTGCGGCGGCCGGTCGTCCATCTCGAAGTAGTCGGGCAGTGCGGCGGTACCGGCCAGGCGCAGGAGGCGGACCAGGCGGGAGCGGCGGGCACGGCGGGTGTCGGAGACGGCGTCGTTGTGGAAGACGCGGGCCAGGTGCACCCCGCGCGCGGCGACCGCCACCTCGGCCAGCCGGTCCCGGGAGGGGCCCTTCGGGGCGGGGTGCAGGGCGGCGCGCAGTTCCCGGGAGAGTTCGCTCTCGGCGAGTTCCCGTTCCTCGTCCCCGGCGCGCCGTGCGTGATTGGCCGCGACCGACAGGGATTTCGCGGTCAGGGGGTCGAGTCCGGGGTCCGCGGCCAGGTCCAGGACGGCGGCGGCCCGGCGCAGCAGGGCCGCGTCCAGGGCGGCGCGCGCGGTCTCCACCCGGTGGTGGAGGCGGTCCAGCCGGGTGGCCCGCCAGGACAGGTAGAAGCTGAGCAGGACCAGGGCGAGCAGGACCGCGGCGACCGCGCTCACGAAACCGACGTCCTCGATCAGGGCCGACCACCCCTGAGGCGTACGACGTCGGTGCCCTCGCCGCTCTCGCCGTCCCCCATCAGGACGGTCTCGTACACGTGGGCGATGTCGGCGGCCACGGTGTCCCAGTCGTAGGCGCGCACCGCCTCGCGCGCGGCCACGGACAGGCGGGCGCGGAGTTCGGGCGAGTCCAGCAGGGCCCCGGCACGTTCGGCCAGGTGGTCGGGGTCGCCGACCCGGAAGAGTTCTCCGGCGCCGCCGCCGTCCAGTACGGCGGCAAAGGCCGGGATGTCGCTGGCGACGACGGCGGCCCCGGCGGCCATCGCCTCGGTCAGGACGATGCCGAAGCTTTCCCCGCCCAGGTTGGGCGCGCAGAAGACGTCCGCGGAGTGGTAGGCGCGGACCTTGTCGGCGTCGCCGAGCCGACCGAGGAGCACCACCCGCTCGCGCAGCGGCTCGGGAACCCCGGACAGGTCGGGTTCGCCCGGTCCGGCCACCAGCAGGCGCAGTCCGGGCCGGTGCGGGGCCATCCGGGTGAAGGCCGCCAGCAGGATGGCCAGACCCTTGCGGGGTTCGTCCAGGCGGCCCAGGAAGCCGATGGAGCCGCCCTCCCCCGGCCAGCCGGGCAGGGGTTCGGCGCGCGCGAAGCGGCGCACGGACACGCCGTTGGGGATGAGCACGGCGTCTCCGCCCACGTGTTCGACCAGGGTGCGCCGGGCCGCCTCGGAGACCGCCACGCGCGCGTTGATCTTCTCCAGGGCCGAACGCAGGGCGGTGGAGGTGGCGGCCATGGCCCGGGATCGCCGGTTCGAGGTGTGGAAGGTGGCGACGATGGGCCCCTCCGCCGCCCAGCAGGCGAGCAGGGAGACGCTGGGCGCGGCGGGTTCGTGGATGTGCAGGACGTCGAACCCGCCCTCGGCGATCCATCTGCGGACCCGGGCAGCGGTGCGCGGGCCGAAGCTCAGGCGGGCCACCGAGCCGTTGTAGGGCACCGGTACGGGACGCCCGGCCGGGACCAGGTAGGGCGGCGGGGTGTGGTCGGCGTCGCCGACCGGGGCGAGCACCGAGACCTCGTGGCCCATGGCGGTGAGCGCCTCGGCGAGGTCGCCGATGTGCTGCTGGACCCCGCCGGGGACGTCCCAGGCGTAGGGGCAGACGATCCCGACCCGCATCCCGGTCCAGCCCTTCTCCCGTTCGTCCCCGGGTTCTCGGCCCTGCGCCGGTACCCGCCTCCGTGACAGCGCTCGGATCACCGCCGCTGTTCCAGGCCGTGCCAGGTGGCCGCCTCGATCTCGCGGCGGCGGGCCCGGTCGGCGTCGTGGTCGGCGCTGAACACGGGCTGGAGCATGTGCCAGTCCTCGGGGTGGCGGGCGATGGCGCCCTCGAAGACCCGGGCCAGCTCCTGGGTGGTGTCCTGGATCCGCCGGGTGCGGGTGCCCTCGGCGGCGACGGGGATCTCGTCGTGGATACGGATGTTCCAGCGCGGGCCGTCGTACCAGAGGGAGACCGGCATCAGGGCGGCCCCGGTGTTCAGGGCCAGGGCGGCGGGGCCGGAGGGCATCCGGGCCTTCTCACCGAAGAAGTCCACTTCCAGTCCCGTGCCGTTGATGTCGCGGTCGGCGAGCAGGCAGACCAGCCCGCCCTCGCGCAGACGGCGGGCCAGCGTCCCGACGGTGTTGGCGGCCCCGCCGGTCAGGGGTAGCACCTCCATGCCCAGGGACTCCCGGTAGGCGGTGAACCGCTGGAAGAGGCTTTCGGGGCTGAGCCGCTGGGCGACGGTGGTCAGCGGGGTACCGCGGGCGGCGATCCAGGCGCCCGCGTGGTCCCAGTTGCCCATGTGCGGCAGCGCCGCCACGACCCCCCGCCCGGACCGGACGTGCTCCTCCAGCACCTCCACCCCGCGCTGGCGGGTGTTGGCGAGGATGTGCTCCCGGCCCATGGCGGGCAGTCGGAACATCTCGTAGTAGTAGCGCATGTAGGAGCGCATCCCGGCCTTGGACAAGGCCCTGAGCTGGGAGTCCGTGGCATGCGGGCCGACGAGCCTGCGCAGGTTGCGCTCCAGGCCGCGGGTGCCGTCGTTGTGGGTGCGCCAGGCCCGGTCGGCCAGGCGTTGGAACACCGCCCGCCCGGCCCGCTCGGGTGAGCGGCGGACCAACGTCCACCCCGCCGAGTAGGCCAGGTCGGCCATGCGTTCGTCCACGTCGTTTCCCTCGTGTTCCCTGGACCGTTCTCCCGGTCCGTGTTGCCTGTCCTGCGTGTCCCGAGGCCCGTCCGGCCGGGGCCTCAGGCGCCGTTGCTGGTCTTCTCGTCCTCGCCCTCGCCACCGGCGTAGCCGGGGTCGTTGAGGCGGGCGCGGGTCTCCACGAGGCGCTGGAGGATGGTGAGCAGGCTCATCCCGGCCAGCAGCCACAGGCCGCCCGCGAGAATGTAAGGGACCCCGAGCTCGCTCAGCCCGACCGCCACCAGGACGATCACCAGGCGTTCGGTGCGTTCGGCCACGCCGACGTCGCAGTTGACGCCCAGGCCTTCCGCCCGCGCCTTGATGTAGGACACCATGAAGCCGCTGATCAGGCAGAACAGGGTGAGTCCAGCGAGCATCGGGTCGTCGCCCTCACCCACGAACCACCACATGAGACCGGCCAGGATCGCGGCGTCGGCGACCCGGTCCAGGCTGGAGTCGAGGAAGGCGCCGAAGGCGCTGGCGCTGTCCTTGGCGCGGGCGACCGCGCCGTCGAGCATGTCGAAGAGCGCGAAGACGGTGATGATCACCGAGCCCGCGTAGAGCTGGCCGCGCGGATAGAAGTAGAGGGCGCTGACGACGACACCGGTCGCACCGATGATGGTGACGATGTTCGGCGTCAGGCCGATGCGGGCCAGGCTCCGGCCGAGCGGAGCGGTGACCCTTGAGATCATGGGGCGAAGGATTCTCAGCATGTCTTCTTGTGATCGTAGGGCGGGAAGGGTCGTGGGGGCGGGAACCGCACCTGCTGGGGGTGGCGTCGGCCTAGGGGCGCCGGTCGGTGTGGGGAATCAGGCGGGGCAGGGGCGGGCTCGGGCTCACTCCCGGGTCCAGAGTTCGGCCAGCCGGGAACGGGTCTGCTCGAGCATCTCGGGCAGGACCTTGGTCTGGCCGATCACCGGCATGAAGTTGGTGTCGCCGCCCCAACGGGGCACGATGTGCTGGTGGAGGTGGGCGGCGATCCCGGCACCGGCCACGGTACCGAGGTTCATCCCGACGTTGAAGCCCTGCGGGCGGTAGGCCTCGGTGAGTGTCCGGATGCCGGTCTGGGTGAGCTCGGCGACCTCGGCGGTCTCGTTCTCGTCCAGCGAGGTGTACTCCGAGACGTGCCGGTAGGGGCACACCAGGAGGTGCCCGCTGTTGTAGGGGTAGAGGTTGAGGACGACGTAGGCGGACTTGCCGCGGGCCACCACGAGTCCCTCCTCCTCGGCCAGGCCGGGGGCGCGGCAGAAGGGGCAGCCGTCGTCGGCGCCGGGGCCGGTGGGCTTTCCCTCGCCCTTGACGTAGGCCATGCGGTGCGGGGTCCAGAGCCGTTCGTACCCGTCACGCGTCCCGGTCCTCGCTTCGGGGAGGTCGTTTCCCTGGTTCCCGGGCTCGTCGTCGGCACCGCGCATGGCTTGTCCGTTCCCCTCGCCTGACCGATTCGTACTGCTCGTGCTGCGCACTCCAGCATAGAAGCGCCTGGTGGGGAAAACGTCGGAGGCGGTCGGCGGAACCGGGCGCTAGCGGTCACGACCGGGGGGTGGGAGGGGCGAGCAGTGTGCGCAGTTGACATCCTCCCCTGCTTGGAAGAGCAGGGGACTCCGGCCACCAACCCAGGAAGAGTGGGAATCGCTGAGGTTCACGAGAGCCTGACCGCGAACACGGCATCACCCCTGCGGCACACACCCCAAAGGGTGCCGGACTGACGTCCTGCCCTGCCGCGACGCCGTTCGAGCTCGGTCCGCGGCAGCGCGAGGCCGGCCCGCTCGTCCCCGGTGAGCCGCTCGGGGGCGAGCTCGTCCAGCACCGCCCCGGCCCGCTCCAGGTGGGCGAGACGGTTCCGGTCGCCCTTCTCCGTGTGGTCGGCCGGGAAACCCGGGAGCGCACGCAAGCCCCCGACCCGCCGCGCCCACTCGGAATCCGCCGAGAGCGGCTCCCCGCCGCGAGAGGGGCCTTGGCGGGGAACGGCGACTGACGTCGGAGAAGGGAGGGGACCCGCTGGAGGAGGCGCGTGGAGCGGGACGCCAACAGGACAAGAGACCCACACCGCGTCTAGCTTGGCGTTTAACCTCGAGCCCGTGACCGGATACCGTCCCGGTCACGGGCTTCGTTGTTTCCCGGACAGCACAACGGCCTTCGCGTGATCATGTGCTTCAACCACGAACACACCTGATCACAACGAAGGCCGTCACCATGAGTCTGCTGCACCAGCACACCCCTGTCGAGCCACTGTCGACATTGGCCCGATTCCGCTCCCAGTTCCACGCCTGCCTGACCACACGTGCTGACGCCCTCTTCGAGGTCTGCGAAGCCCTGGTCAGCACCCCGACCCCCGTGCGCCACCTGGCACAACTCTCCCTGGAGCCCGAACACCACCGCGGCCACGGCTCGGCCTACGCCGCCCTGGCCCACGGAAGCATCGACACCACCCAACTGCGATCGATCCTGGCCTCGCTGCCCCTGCCCCGCTTCCACGGGCGCATCGTGTTGGCCTGCGATGTCTCCCCCTGGCTGCGCCCGGACGCCTGGACCAGCCCTGACCGGGCCTGGTGCCACACCTACGGGCGCGGCACCGGCCAGGCCGAGATGGTCCCGGGCTGGCCCTACTCCATGATCGTCGCACTGGAAGAGGGCTCCACCTCCTGGACCGCGCCCCTGGACCTGCGCCGCCTGCACAGTGACGAGGACCCCACCACCGTCACCGCCCACCAAGTCCGCCAGCTGATCGCCCGATTGATCAGGGCTGAACACCACCAGCAGGGCGATCCCGACATTGTGGTGGTGGTTGACGCGGGCTATGACAGTCCTCGTCTGGCCTATCTGCTCGCTGATCTGCCCGTTCAGGTGGTGGGCCGGTTGCCCTCCAACCGGGTGCTCTACGGCCCAGCCGAGCACCGACCGATCTCAGCCAACGGGCGCCCGCCCAAACACGGGGCTGCCCTACGGATGGCCGCCCCCGATACCTGGCCCGAGCCGGAGACGGTGACCACCGCTGCCACCCGCCGCTACGGCAGTGCCACCGCGCGCTCCTGGGATCGGATGCATCCCCGGCTGACCCACCGCTCAGCCTGGGCCGAGCACCCCGGTGAGCTACCGGTGATCGAGGGCACCCTGGTGTTGTTGCAGGTGCAGGCTTTGCCCTCGCGGCGCGATCCCAAACCGTTGTGGTTGTGGTCCTCAGCCACCGGCATGCGCTCAGAGCAGGTCAGTCAGATGTGGTGGGCTTATTTGCGCCGGTTCGACATCGAGCACACCTTCCGCTTCCTCAAACAGTCGTTGGGGTGGAACGCACCCCGGCTACGGGACCCGCGATCGGCGGACCGGTGGTCCTGGCTGGTCGTGGTGGCCTATACCCAGCTACGTCTGGCCCGGTTGTTGGCGCGTCAGGTCAGATTGCCCTGGCATCGGCTGGTGGAAGCGGACCGGATGAGTCCGGCGCGGGTGCGTCGGGGGTTTCGGTACATTCGCGCTGACCTGCCGGTGTGTGTGGGTGCACCGAAATCCTGCGGGCCTGGTCCGGGGCGTCCGGTGGGGAGCCAGAACAAGCGTCCAGCTCCCCGATACGGGGTTCCCAAGAAGAACAAAACGGGCACTACGGGGCACCCCGGAGCCAAGCAAGCAGGTTAAACGCCAAGCTAGAGTGGGCCGCTGTCCGGCACCGGCCAGAGGCAGTCAGGAGCGGCGATGACGGGTCCGTTCTGGTGGGATCTGCTCATCGGTGTGACCGCGGCCCTACTGCTGAGCTGGCTCGTGCTCGTCGCGGCCCTGTTCGCGGCCCGGCCCCGGGGCGGGCTGCTCCGGGAGGCGCTGCGTCTGCTGCCCGACGCGCTCCGGCTCATCCGGCGGCTGGCCGCCGACCGCGCCCTCCCCCGCGGGGTCCGGATACGGCTCGCGCTGCTGCTGGCCTACCTGGCCGCGCCCTTCGACCTGGTGCCCGACTTCGTCCCGGTGCTCGGCTACGCCGACGACGCCATCGTGGTGGTGTTCGTCCTGCGCAGCGTGGTCCGCCGCGCCGGGTTCGAGGCGGTGCGCTCCCACTGGCCGGGCACCGACGACGGCCTCGCCGCTCTGGCCCGTATGGCCGGGATCAGCCCATCGGGGCGCTGAACCCCGCCGCCGCGGTCCGGTTGCGCGTTCACAGGTCCGGAGACCGCAGGCCCAGGAGGGTCCTCAGGTGGCGGGGAGACGGGTTGCCGTGGGCGAGCATGGCGTCGTGGATCCGGCCCAGCGGCTCGTCGGGACGGGCCTCGGCCAGATCCCGGGCTATGTCGGAGACCTCGACGTAGCCGACGTAGTACGAGGACAGCTGGGCGCTGGTGAGCAGGGCGCGCCGCCACTTTCCGGCCGCCTCGCCCTCCTCCTGGTGGCCGCGCTCGGTGAGCAGCGTGATCGCTTCCTCCTCGGTGATGTCCCCGGTGTGCACGCGCACGTCCAGGATCGCGTTGAGGACGGCCCGCAGTCGCATCTTGAGCTGGACCATGCGCAGGGCGAGGTTGGCGCGGCGGGTGTCGGGGGTGCTCTCCCCGGACCACCCGTGCGCGGCCAGGACCTGCTCGGAGTGGACTGCCCAGCCCTCGATGAAGGTGCCGCTCATCAGGACCGAGCGCACCCGGGTGTGTCCCCGGTGGCGGGCGGCGTGGGCGAGTTGGAGTGCGTGGCCGGGCAGTGCCTCGTGGGCCATCAGGTTGCGCAGC
The DNA here is from genome assembly GCF_014201115.1 of Nocardiopsis metallicus. GTDB lineage: Bacteria > Actinomycetota > Actinomycetes > Streptosporangiales > Streptosporangiaceae > Nocardiopsis > Nocardiopsis metallicus. The sequence goes on along the minus strand of NZ_JACHDO010000001.1, from coordinate 381,866 downwards.
ATGCCCGCGTTGTACTCGCGCAGGAAGGAGGTCCGGCGCTCGAGGGGCCAGTCCTCGGGCGGCGGGGCCACGGCGATGAAGGTCGGCTGACGCCGCAGGGGTTCGTTCGGTGGTGGCGGCGGGAGACGGGTGGTCTGCGAGTGGGAGCTCGGGTCCAGCGGCCCGGGCGGGTCGCAGTAGGCGACCGCCACACCGCGGCGGGAGACCGGCATCGGGATAACGCTGACCGGGTCGTCGTGAACCGTGGCCAGATCCAGTTCCCGGACCCGGGTGTACAGGTGCTCCAGGGCTTCGGTGCAGGCCGGGACGACGCCCTCGGGGGCGAGGGTGAACTCGTCGGCCAGGGCGGAGAGCACCTCGGCGACCTGCCCGGGGCGGCGGGGTTCGTCCGCGTACTCGGCGGCGGCCTCGGCGATGGCCTCCTCCGTGGCCAGGAGGTCGCTTTCGGCACGCACCAGCAGCGCGTCCGGGGAGAGTTCGGAGTCCAGGGTGTACCAGAGCTGAGCGGCGAACCGGCGGGCGCCCAGGCGCGGGTCGGCGGTGGCGAACTCCAGTTCGGTGCGCAGCCAGGAGGTGTACTCCTCCAGCGCGGCCAGGGCGGCCGTGCGCGCGGGCTCGACCCCGGCGGCGTGTTCGGGGTGCTCGGCGGCCAGGGCGGGCACGGCCTCGGCGAGCATCGTGCGGGCGCCCTCGAGCTGGCCCAGGGCGGTCTCCACGTGCACGCGGGGCATACCGGGGCCCTCGGAGAGGCGGTCGCGCGCGGTCTCCAGGTAGGCGGGCAGGGCGGCGCAGCGCGCGGCCAGCGCCTCCAGGCGTTCGGGGACCGGGAGGGTGTCGCGCTCCAGGAGCGCGTAGACGGCCTCGCCCGGTGAGTGGTAGAGCGGATCCCAGGTGTGCGGGCGCAGCTCACAGGTGTGCCACAGGTCCGCGCTGATCCTGGTCCGGAGCATCTCCAGGTCGACCTGGTCGTCGGCGGAGATGAGGTCGGCGTCGATCTCGTCCAGCGAACCGAGGGCGTCGGCGAGCATGTCGCCCCGGCGGGCGTCGGCCTCCACCGAGTAGTCGGTGAGCCGGTGCGCCCCTCGGGTGTCCCCCAGGCCCAGCGCCCACTCGGGGGCGTCGGCGAGAAGTGCGTCGAGCACCCGCTCGGCCACCTCTCGGAACCGCCGGGTCATCTCTGCCGCGTCAGGCTGGGAGGAAGAGCTCATCACGCCATGATGCCAGCCGGCCCGGCACGCTCGGAACGGTTTCGGGCAGCACGAGGACCCGGTTCCCGTTGTGCGGGAACCGGGCCGTGCTCTGTGCGGGACCCCGGCCCGGGACAGATCCTGGTCAGCGCCAGGAGTTCTGGCCCCCGGTGGAGGTGGGCTGCTGCCCGGCCACGCCCTCGGGGTCCCCCACCGTGATCGCGTGCTCGACGAGGGTGATGAGCGTCGACTTGGTGGAGGCCTTGTCACGGGCGTCCACCTGGACGATGGGGATCTCCGGGCTGAGCGTCAGCGCGTCCCGGACCTCGTCGGCGGCGTGGGGGTAGTAACCGTCGAACCCGTTGATGCCCACGATGAAGGGCAGACGCGCCTCTTCGAAGTAGTCGATCGCGGGGAAGCAGTCGGCCAGGCGACGGGTGTCCACCAGTACGACCGCACCGATGGCACCCTTGACCAGGTCGTCCCACATGAACCAGAACCGGTGCTGTCCGGGGGTACCGAACAGGTAGAGGATCAGGTCGGAGTCGAGGGAGACGCGACCGAAGTCCATGGCGACGGTCGTGGTCTGCTTGTCCGGCGTCTTGGCGAGGTCATCCACCCCGACGCTGGCGCTGGTCATGACCGCCTCGGTCGTCAGCGGCACGATCTCGGAGACGGAGCCAACGAATGTCGTCTTCCCGACACCGAAGCCCCCGGCGACGACGATCTTGACCGACGTCATCGCGTTCCCCCCAGCACCGCCTTCCTCGGCTGGGCTAGAGCTTGCGAAGTCCACTGAGCACCCTTTCAAGCAGGTTGGTGTTGGGGCGAGCTTCGTTGTTGAGCGAGGACCTGATCTGGACCAGTCCCTGCTCGGACATGTCCGCCACAAGCACCCGCGCCACACCGAGAGGCATCCGCAACAGCGCGGAGATCTCCGCCACGGATCGCCATTCCCGGCACAGGTCACTGATCGCCTGCCATTCAGGCGTCAGTGTTCCTGACTCGTTCCGGGCCGCCGCTGTGGCCGAGATCAGCGCTTCCAGTGGAAGCTGAGACTTCGGCTTCGTACGGCCCTTGGTGACCGCGTAGGGACGCACCAGCGAACTGGGTGCGCTGCCCGGCGCGGGTCGTTGGTCATACGGTTGTTGGATTGGTCGAGGAACATCTCCGCCGCCCGGCACAGCTGGCATCCCTCCTGTGGGGGGATGGCCCGGCTGTTGTCCGAACCACGAGGCGCTCCCGGCATCTCTACTGTGAGGTGCCACCACTTCCTCCTGTCGGTGGTGGATCAGTGGATTCCCGAGGTGCGCGCCGTTGGTGTCAGCGCCCGCCCCGCCCGCTCGACGAGCAGGGTCATCTCGTACGCGACCAGACCCAGGTCGCTCTCGGCCGCCGCGAGGACCGCGAGGCAGGAGCCGTCGCTGATGGCCATGATGAGCATCAGCCCCCGCTCCATCTCCACGACGGTCTGGGCGACCGCTCCACCCTCGAACACCCGGGCAGCGCCCTGCGTCAGGCTGGACAGACCAGAGGCGATAGCCGCCAGCTGGTCGGCCCGGTCTGCCGGGAAACCCGCGGACGACGCCAACGGAAGGCCGTCTGAGGAGACGACGATCGCGTGGGCGACATCGGGTACCCGGTCGGCAAAGTCAGTGATCAACCAGTTGAGTTCATTCACCTGTCGACTCATCTGATCTCCTGTCCAAGTTCGCCGGTCGATCTGTTGGCACTGCTACCGCCGGCACGGCATGTGACAGCACTGCCTTTGCGAACTACCCGGCCCCTCCCGTGGGGGGCGGGAGTCTGGTGTTCCGCTCCTGTCAAGCGATGGGTGTGGTGCGTCCGAGAAGCTCGGTAGATGCTATTGCATCCGGCTTCCAGGAATAAGAGGGACCCCGTCCCACCACTGGCCACTTGGGTCACTCCTCCGTCGAACTGTCGCCGAGCCGGTTCCGACCGTCGCGGACGCCCTTCTGGAAGCCCGAGAAGCGGTTGCGGACTCGGTCCGCGCTCCGGGTGGGCATCTGCTTGAAGTTCTCCGGCTTGGGTGCGGTCCCCGGAACAAGGTTTGCCTTGGGAACTCGTTTTGGCAAGCCCGAGGTGGTCAGACCACCGGCGAGCGGCTCGGCCGCGGTGCGCGCGGCCTTCCAGCCGCGGTCCGCCGCGGAGTTCCACTCCTGCTCCGAACGCGGGTTGGGCTCGGGCTGCTGGACAGCGCCCCGACGGGAGCTCTGGGCCTCCGGCTGGGCCGCTTCGGGCACCTGCGGGATCGGACCGGTCTCGGTGGTGTCGACGGTGGGGCCACCGGAGCGGCGCTTGAACCAGTTGGACTCGATCGCGTCGAAGATCGGCAGCGAGTCCGCGCCCTCGCCCGCCGGGGTCGGCGGTACGACGGTGTTGTTCGGGCCCTGCGCGCCACCGTAGCGGCGCGAGAGGTAGGCCGTGGAGCCGTAGCCCTCCCTGGAGTCGACGCCCCCGGTTCGCCAGTTCCCGGTGTCGTTGGGTTCGGGCTGCTGGGGCTGCTGAGCCTGGTGGGGCTGCTGCTGAGCCTGCTGGGTTCCGGTGTCCCACGCGGAGACCGCCGGGAAGGACTCGGTGTTGTCGTCACCGCGGACCGGGACCGACGGGCTCCCGTACTTTCCGCTGTCGAACGAACCGGTGCTGTGCGTACCGGTGTCCTGAGAACCCGCGCCGTAGGACCCGTTGGTGTGGGATCCGGTATCGAAGGCGCTGCTCTGCTGCGCACCGGCGCCGAAGGCGTCGTAGGAGTCCGGCTCCTGACGCTCGGCCTCGGTGGGACGGCGGAAGGCCCCCGTGTCCGACGGCGGGCGGCTGAAGGCGCCTGTGTCGGGGGTACGGCGCAGCGATCCGGTATCCGGGGCCTGGAACGAACCCGTGTCGGAGTTCCGGGGCGCGGGGTCGAACAGGCTGCGCCCGGTCGGCTCCTGCTGGGGCTGCTGCGGCTGCTGCGGCTCGTCCTCCTCCGGAACGTCGTAGGGGTCCACAACGGAGCCGGGGTTGTCGGTCACGCCGTTGTTGGGCGAGAGCCCCGCGGCCCGGTTGGGAGCCTCCCAGACCGAACCGGTGCTGGTGGTGTTCCACAGGTCCTGGCCGCTGGGCGGGTGCTCGTCCGGGCGACCGCCTCCGGGCCTGCGCTTGGGCAGGCCGCCCAGGTCGCTGGCCACGGCACCGTCGTCCTGGGTCTGCCAGGGGTCGGCGGGCTCGTCGACCGCCGGGCTGGCGGCGAAGGCCGCCTCGGCGTCCGCGTAGGTGTCCGGAGCGCCCGCGGAGAGCTCGGGCCGGGCATCGGCCCCGCCCAGGGCGTGCTGGCCCTCTACCGGGGTGATGAGCAGGTCCGGCGGGAAGACGACGCTGGCGGTGGTCCCGCCCCCGTGCGCTTCCTTGAGGCTCATGCGGATGCCGTGGCGGTGCGCCAGGCGCGAGACCACGAACAGACCCATGCGGCGCGAGACCGCGACGTCGATGACCGGCGGAGCGGCCAGGCGGGCGTTGACCGCCGCCAGGTCCTCCGGGGCCATGCCGATACCGCTGTCGGTCACGTCGACCTGCACGGCTCCGTTGTCCAGGATCTTGGCACCGACCTGCACCTCGGTGTCATGGGGGGAGAACGCGGTGGCGTTCTCCACCAGCTCGGCGACGAGGTGGATGACGTCGTTGACCGGGCGGCCGAGCACCGAGATGTGCGAGGGTGCGCGCACGTTGACGCGCTCGTACTGCTCGACCTCGGAGACGGCGCCGCGGAGGACGTCGACCAGCGGGACGGGCTGGGCCCACTTGCGGGTGTTGTCCTGGCCGGACAGAACCAGCAGGTTCTCGTTGTTGCGACGCATACGCGTGGCGAGGTGGTCCAGCTGGAAGAGGTCGGAGAGGCGGTCGGCGTCCTGCTCGGACTGCTCCAGACCGTCGATCAGACGCAGCTGCCGTTCCACCAGGGTCTGGCTTCGGCGGGAGAGGTTGACGAACATCGCGTTGACGTTGCTGCGCAGCGCGGCCTCGTCGGACGCCAGGGTCAGGGCGACGCGGTGGACGTCGTCGAACGCGCGGGCCACCTCGCCGATCTCGTCCTGGGTGTCGACCTCGATCGGCGTGACCTTGACGGTCTCGGGGACCGCTCCGGCCTCCTGCATCCGGTTGATGGAGTCCGGCAGGTCGCGCTCGGCGACCCGGCGGGCACCGTCCTCCAGGGTGCGCAGCGGGCGCACCAGGGAGCGGACCACGAGGGAGGTCAGGATGAAGACGGCCAGGAGCACGCCCGCGACCAGGAGAAGGTCGATCACGGTGCGGAGCAGGGCCTGGTCGCGCAGTTCGTTGGCGTCGTCGGCGATGCCCTCGGCCAGGGTCGACTCGACCGTCTGGAGGCGGTCCAGCGCGGTGTCGGCGATGGCCGCGTAGTCAGCGGGGCCGTCGTTGGGCGTGACCCCGGTGAGGGGGTCGTTGCGGTCCGCGCGGTACATGACGCGCATACGCATCGTGGAGACCTGGCTGACCTCGAGACCGGTGAAGTTCTCGTCGAAGACCGCGCGCTGCTCGGGCGAGGCGGCCTGGATGAAGTTCGAGATCTCGTTCTCGTAGCGGGCCCGGCTGGAGTCGATGGCCTCGGAGATACCGCCGGTCATCGTGTTGCGGGCCAGCGAGTGGCCCATCAGCGCGGTCTCGTAGGAGAGCTGGTCGCGGGCGTTCGACAGCGCGGTGAGAGCACGGACGCTCTCACGCAGTTCGGTGTCGTTGGTCTCGTCCGCGATCGTCTGGTTGAAGTCCGACAGCGATCGGGCGATCGTCCGGTACTTGGTGACGACCGGGAGGACCGTGATGCGGGTGTCGTCGACCTCGGCACGCAGGGCGTCCAGAGTGGCGAGCTGGCTGCTCATCGCCGAGAGGCGGGTCTGCGCGAGGTCGCCGTCCATCTCGCCCATGTCCTCGAGCTGGGCGTTCAGGGTGATCTGGAGATCCTTGGTGGCGTCCCGCTGGGCCTCCATCTCCATGCGGAGGTCGTCCGAACGCCGGCTCGGGTCCGCGTTGTCGGAGATGTAGACGGCACTGGCCGTGCGCTCGCGGCCCAGCTGGTTGGCCAGGTCCACGATCAGGACACCCACTTGGGCTCTGTCCTCGATGTGCGCGTGGGTGACCGTGGAGACCGAGGCCTCGTAGACCCGCAGACCACCGAGCGCCAGCGCTACGGCGGTGGGGATGACGATGAGGGCCACCAGTCGGGAGCGCACCCGCCAGTTACGTGGCCGCCACCAGTTGGCTCTGCGCCGGGGCGTGGCATCGGCGTTATCGGCCTGCGCTGCCTCGCTCTGCGCGCTGGCCCCGTTTTTCGTCGCTCGTGTCGACACGGACCCTCGCAACCTTTCGTGTCACCGCCTCGAACGGCTGTTGAACCCAGGGATCGGAACCGCTCCAGACCGGAAAAAATCGGTATAGACCACAGTGGTCCACCAGAACATGAAGCGGTGGGAATGTGGGGAGATGTGAAGACTGTCCGCCGGACTCGCCTGGGAGGAGAGGCGCCGCGCACCGACACTGTCGTGGTGCACGTGCGGTGCATAGCGTACCAATGGGCGAGAAGGGCTCGCTTCGGCCGATTGATGCCGATCAAGCAAGATCATCTGCGGTCAGCCGTGACCATAATGCCCACCCCGCCCCCATTATTCCCAACCTCCCAGGTCAGGACGGGGGACCGAAAACCGCCCGGACATTGAGGTAACTATTTGGACACACCCCCAGCTTCCCCTCCAACGATGCCTCTCCGTGACATCGTGACATGACGTATACGCAGGTCCTGAGGGGGAAGCGGAAATGCGCACCTCGTCGCGCCCAGTTTCAACTACACAGAGCGACAATAAAGTCGCCCAAGGCTCTCTTCGCAGTTCACGCCAGCTCAACGCGGTGCGTCGTATTTCGGTCAACGCTCTGCTCCCGTTGAGTACCGCTCTGTTGTTCACGCTCAGCTCCGCGTCCCCCGCAACCGCGGAGGTGAGGGAACTGGACACGCTGCGCGTGGAGTTGGCCCAGGCCCGCGCCGAGGTGGCCGCGCTCCGGGAGAGCGCCACGGAGCGGATCCGGGAGTACGAGGAGGAGAGCGCCCGCCTCACGGAGCTCACCGGGGAACGGGAGGCGGCCGACTCCCGAGCCGAGGCCGCGAGTGAGCGCCACGAGGGCAGCAGGCTGGGCGCGGCCCGCCAGGCAGCGAGCGCCTACAAGGGCGCCGACCTGAGCCTGATGCAGGCCTGGACCTCCCCTGAGGGGCCCTCCCTGGCCTTGGAGCGAGGCGCCTACCTCACGCTGTTCGGCGAGCACCGTTCGGCCCACCTGGCCCGGGCCCAGGCCTCACAGGTCGCCACGGAAACCCTGGCCGAGGCGGCCGAGAGCGCGGAACAACAGCAGGCCGAGGCGGCCGAGGCCGCCGACGCCGCCCGCGAGGCGGCCTTTGAGGCCATCGACGCGCAGGAGAAGCGGACCGAGGAACTGCTGGACCGGCAGACCCTGCTGGAGGAGGCCCTGGCCCGGACGCGGGACCCAGAAGGCGAGGAGGAGCGCCGCGAGGCGACTCTGCTCGACGCCCGCGCGGCCGCCCCGGACGCGGTGGCCGCGGTGGCCGCGGTGGCCGCGGAGGCGGAAACCGCCGAACCCGAGGTACGCCCGGCCGAAGGCGAGGCGGACGACCACGCTGAGAGCGGCGGCTGCACCGGCGGGAGCACCGGCGGCTACGAGAACGGGAAGATCCCGGACACCGTGCTCTGCCCTCTCCCGCAGCCGGGCGAGCAGTTGCGCGCCGACGCCGCGGTGGCCTTCATCGAACTCGACGGGGCGTTCCGGTCAGAGTTCGGCCGCCCCATGTGCGTGACCGATTCCTACCGGCCCTACCACGAGCAGGTCCGGCTCTTCCAGGAGATGCTGCCCGGGATGGCGGCCAGGCCCGGCACCAGCGCGCACGGGCTCGGTATCGCCGTCGACCTGTGCGGCGGGGTGAACCAGCTCGGCACCGCGGAGCACCAGTGGATGCTCGACAACGGGCCCTCACACGGGTGGGACAACCCGGACTGGGCCCGGAACGGTTTCGAGCCCTGGCACTGGGAGTTCACCCCCTGACCGTGGGAACCACCACCGCCCCGGGTTCCCGAGAGGCCCTGGTCAGACCTGGGAACCGACCCTGACCTCGTAGGTGCCCAGCTCCCCGGCGTCGACGAGGAGTTCGTCGTCCTCCGCCAGAGCGGGCGTGATCACCGGCAGCAGGGCACGCATCCGGCCCGGACCCGAGGCCAGCCACTGGTGGGCGGGGTCGACCAGGCCGCGGCCGTTCTCCAGGTCGTCCACCGAGGTACTGAGTTCGATCGGCCGCATGCCCCTGCCCTCGTCGAAGGTCAGCACCGGGCCCAGGGTCAGCTGGACGGGCCGCTCCTCCTCGTCCAGCCACAGGCAGGCGGGGGTGTAGGCGACCGCGCGCACGTCTGCCGTGGTCAGCGCCGCCACGCCCACACAGGCGGTACGGGCCTCGGGCAGCACGGCGTCGTCGACGCCCCGCACCAGTTCCGGATGGATCTCGAGTTCGCGGTCTCCGACCCGCACCGGCACCAGCGCGGCGGGGTCGACCGGGGCGCACATCCGCGCCTCGGGTTCGACGATGATCTCGCTGGCGGCTCGCAGGCACGTCTGGCGCGCGTTGTCCATGGCGTGGTACCCGGCGTCCAGCAGCTCGCCGAGGCTCTCCGGCCCGGGGTAGCCCAGCACGTCACCGTCGTCCAGAGCGCCGACGCGCTTGCCTCCGCCGCTCGGCGACAGATAGGTGACCCAGCGCAATGTTCCTTCTTCCCTCTGTCCGTGGCGCTTCTTGCTACCAGAGGCGCGGTACCACCGAAATCCAAGGCGCCGATCCCGCCTCTGGTAGCAAGATCATCGCGGATGGCGCGGGTCAGGAGGCGGCGAGGGGGCTGTGTTCCTTGCCGGTTCCGGCGCAGCCTCGGCAGGGTTCGTCGATCCGGTGCCAGACGACCAGCCCGTTGCCGTCCCGGTGCGGCCGCTCCGGCCGCCACCACCCCGTCCCGGCGCAGAACCGGCACTCGACCCCGTCCCGGTCGCACCATCCGCACGCGAAGATGGCGCACCTGGTGTGTGTCGGTTCCCGTGTCGGGTCCATATGCTCCCACCGTCTCCCGCGAACGCCCGCGAAATCGTGACCAGCCTTGCACAGGCAGTACACGGGAGTCCAGCGGGGACGGTGGGGTGAATGTCCGTTTCATTGGGCTTGTCCGGTACGGCGTACCGGCTCCGGACCCTCTCCCTGGCCGGGGCCGGAAGCCTTCCGGACCTGCTCCGAATCGACCTCAGGCGGTCTCGCGCACCACCAGGTGGGTCTCCAGCAGGACCGTCTCGGACTCGGCCGTGCGCGGGATCGCCACGTCCACGAGCAGTCGCGCCATCTCCTGACCCATCTTGACCGTGGGCTGGTGGACGGTGGTCAGCGGCGGGTCGCTGTGCTGGGCCATGAGGGTGTCGTCGAACCCGACCAGTGCGATGTCCCCGGGGATGGCCAGGCCGCGTTCGCGCAGGACACGGATGGCGCCGACGGCCATCATGTCCGAGGCCACGAAGACAGCGTCGGGGTCACCGCCCTGGTCGAGCAGGCGGACCATGGCCTCCGCGCCGCCCTCCACGCTGAAGTCGCCCTGGACGATGAGGCGTTCGTCGACCCCGCGTCCTGCCTCGGCCATGCTGTCGCGGTAGCCGCGCAGCCGCTCCACACCGGCGTTCATGTCCTGGGGGCCGGTGATGGTGGCGACCCGCTGATGCCCGGATTCCAGCAGATGGCCGGTGGCCGTGCGGGCTCCGTTGAAGTTGTCGATGTCCACACAGAAGGGTGCGGGCTGGGACGGCGAGTAGGGGCGTCCGCCGTGCACCACGGGCACCCCGGACTCGGCCAGGAGCACGGTGAGGGGGTCGTCCCGGTGCAGGGAGACCAGCAGCACGCCGTCGACGTGCGACCCGCTCAGGTACTCGCCCACCCGTTTGTGCTCGGTCTCACCCCGGGCGGTGGTGAGCATGAGCTGGAGGTCGCGTTCGTGCAGGACCGAGCTCGCTCCGCGGATGATGTCGGCGAAGAAGGGGTCCGCCAACAGGCGGTCCCGTGACTCGGAGACGACCAGCGCGATCGTGTCGGTCCGCCGCGTGACCAGGGTGCGCGCCGCCTGGTTGGGGCTGTACCCCAGTTCGGCGATCGCGGTGTGCACGGCCTCTCGGGTGCGTGGACTGACCTGGGAGGACCCGTTGATCACCCGGGAGACGGTGCCGCGGCCGACCCCGGCCCGCTCCGCCACCATCTCCAGGGTCGGCCGCTGCCGACCGCCGCTCTTGGCCACTTGGAGGCTCCTTGGACGTCGTGCCGCCGGATGACCGGACGGCATGTGTTGTGTGTGGGCGGGCGGGGGACCCGCCGTGAACGCGTGTGGGGCGCCCCAGTAGGACGCCCCACGAACACTCGTGGACTACCGCTCGGGGAAGCGGCTGGTCCGCGCCAGTTCCGCGTACCAGTGCCCAGTGTCCTTGATGACGCGTTCCTGCGTCTCATAGTCCACGTGCACGATCCCGAACCGGCGGGAGTAGCCCCACGCCCACTCGAAATTATCCAGAAGAGACCAGGCGAAGTAACCGCGCAGGGGCACTCCGGCGTGGACGGCCTCCTTCGCGGCCCTCAGGTGGCCCTCGTAGTAGGCGGTGCGGTCGGGGTCGTGGACGGCGCCGTCCTCGCTGACGGTGTCCTCGAACGCGCAGCCGTTCTCGGTCACGTACAGGTCGATACCGCCGCTCTCCCCCGCCAGGCGCTGGAGGACGTCGTACAGGCCGGTGGGGTCGATCTCCCAGCCCATGTGGGTGACGGGCAGCCCCTGGGAGACGTGCACCTCGTCGGGGCCGGCCCCGAGCCAGGCCTCGCCCTCGCCGCTGACCAGGGCGGGGTCGATGCCCTTGGCGGAACCCGCGACGAACTCGGGTGAGTAGTAGTTGACGCCGAGGAAGTCGAGCGGCACGGAGATCGTGGCCAGGTCCCCGTCCTTGACGAACGAGAAGTCGCTGATGTCGGCGAGGTCCTCGACGACGTCGGCGGGGTAGGCGCCCTTGAACAGGGGGTCGGTGAAGATGCGGTTGCGCACGCCGTCCGCGCGGCGGGCCGCCCGGGTGTCGGCGGCGTTGGCCCCGTGCGGCCGGATGACCGCCTGGTTGTGGGCCAGACCGACGACGGAGGGGTGGCCGGTGGAGCGGATCGCCTCGGTGGCCAGGCCGTGGCCGAGCAGCAGGTGGTGGGTGGCGGCCAGGGCCGCGGCGGCGTCCCTGTGGCCGGGTGCGTGGTGGCCGTTCTCGTAGCCGAGGAAGGCCGCGCACCAGGGTTCGTTGATGGTCATCCAGTGTTTGACCCGGTCGCCGAGGGCTTCGGCGACGATCTTGGAGTAGTCGGCGAAGCGCAGCGCGGTGTCCCGGGCGGGCCAGCCGCCGGCGTCCTCCAGCGGCTGGGGCAGGTCCCAGTGGTAGAGGGTCGCCCAGGGCTGGATACCCGCGTCCAGGAGGCTGTCGACCAGGCGGTCGTAGAAGTCCAGTCCGGCCTGGTTGACCGGGCCGGTGCCGTCGGGGACGACGCGCGGCCAGGCGATGGAGAAGCGGTAGGCGCCGAGGTTGAGCCGCTTCATCAGGGCGACGTCTTCGGCGTAGCGGTGGTAGTGGTCGTCGGCGGGGTCACCGGTGTCCCCGTTGAGAACCTTGCCGGGGGTCTCGGCGAAGGTGTCCCAGATACTGCGGCCTCGACCGTCGGCGGTGGTGGCGCCCTCGATCTGGAAGGAGGCGGTCGCCGCCCCCCAGAGGAAGCCCTCAGGGAAATCGTTCGGGTTGCTCACTGCTTCGGTACGCACCTTCCATGGCGGGTGAACATCGTTTGGGAGCGCTCCCATTCACCGAAGCAGACCCCTACTCGCAAGTCAACGGAACGAAGTGCGCCCGCAACCCAAACGTTACCGGGGTCCGGGAGTCCGCTCCCCGCGGAAACGGCCCCGGCGGGACTCCCCCCGCCGGGGCCGTTCACGGGTTCGGACGGCTATCCGAGCGACTGGACGACCACTCGCCTACTCTTCGACGCCCCCGACCGGGAGCACGATGCCCTGCCAGCGCTCCTCCATGAAGTCGCGCACCTCCTGGCTGTGCAGGAGGTCGTTGAGGCGGACGATGTCCTCGGCGTCCACGTCCTCCGAACGCACCACCAGGCCGTTGGCGTACGGGTTGTCCTCGGTGTCCTCCCAGGCCAGGGCGTTGGCGGTCTCGGGCAGGTCCGCTTCCAGGGCGTAGTTGCCGTTGACCACTGCCGCGTCCACGTCCTGGAGCGAGCGCGGCAGCTGGGCCGCCTCCACCGGGGTGATCGTGATGTCGAGCGGGTTGTCCTCGATGTCGGACTCCGAGGCCTGCCCGTCCGTACCCTCGGCCAGGGTGATCACGTCGTGGGCTTCGAGCAGCCGCAGCGCGCGATCCATGTTCGAGGAGTCGTTGGGCACCGCGATGTCCGCGCCCTCGGACAGGTCGTCCAGGTCCTCGACGCTCTCGGAGTACACACCGAAGGCCTCCAGGTGCACGTCGGCCACGTAGGCCAGGTCGGCGCCCTGGTTGCCCGCCAGGTACTCCTCCAGGAACGGCACCGTCTGGTAGTAGTTCGCGTCCAGCTCACCCTCGGTCAGGGCCGCGTTGGGCTGGTTGTAGTCGGTGTACTCGACCACCTCGACGGCCAGGCCCGCGTCGGCCGCCAGCTCGTCGTTGACGAACTCCAGGATCTCGGCGTGCGGCATCGGGGTGGCGCCGACCCGCAGCGTCGCGACGCCGTCCTCACCGCCGCCGCCGTCGTCGGCGGCCCGTTCGCTGGCGCTTCCGCAGCCCGCGAGCAGGACCGCCGTGGCACCGGCCACGGCGACCCCCCGCAGCACGTTCGTCCCTGTCATCGCTGTCTCCTTGCCGTTCGTTCCGGACAACTCTGGAAGTGGGGGGAGGGGCTGGCAATACCTGGGGGCGGGGGGTGGTGGCCGGGGTCAGCGCCGGGACAGCCTGCGCACGAGCAGGTCACCCAGGCTCTGCGCGACCTGGACGATGATGATCAGCAGGATCACGGTCGCCCACAGGTAGTGGTCGTCGAAGCGCTGGTAGCCCTGGCGGATGGCCAGGTCGCCCAGGCCTCCACCGCCGATGGCGCCGGCCATAGCCGAGTAGGAGATCAGCGTGACCACGGTCATCACCAGACCGGCGATCAGGCCGGCCATGGCCTCGGGCAGCATCACCTTGCCCACGATCGTGAACTTGCGGGTGCCCATGGCGTGCGCGGCCTCGATCACCTCGCGGTCGACCTCGCGCAGGGCGGTCTCCACGAGGCGGGCGAAGAACGGGATGGCGCCGATGCTCAGCGGCACGATCGCGGCCGTGGGGCCCAGGGTCGTGCCCACCAGGAAGCGGGTCAGCGTCAGCACCGCCACCATCAGCACGATGAAGGGCAGCGAGCGGCCGATGTTGACGATCGCGCTGAGCACGGCGCGCACGACCGGGGCCGGGATGAGGCCGCCCTTGTCCGTGGCGACCAGCAGCACGCCCAGGGGCAGGCCGAACAGCACGCTGAAGACCGTCGCCCACCACACCATGTAGAGGGTGTCCTGGGTACTGATCCACAGGTTGGGCCACATGGCCGGCCAGGCCGCGATGAAGTCGGCGATGGCGGTGAGCGCGTTGCCGTCCTGCGCGAGAACGAGGGCGTCCGCGGGGTTGATGGTCACTTTCCGGCCTCCTCGACCAGCAGGCCGTGCTCGGACAGGTAGGTGAGCGCCTCACGGCGGTGCTCGCCGCGCATGTCGACGCTGAGTCGGCCCACGGACTGGCCCGCCACCTGTTCCACACCGCCGCCGAGGATGTTCACGTCCACGTCGAAGCGGCGGGTGAGCTCGGACATGAACGGCTCGTCGAAGGAGCGCGGGTAGGTGATGACCACGCTCTCGGGTCCGCCGTTGTCCGGCAGCGGGAAGAGTGAGCGGGCCAGCAGGGAGCCGGGGGTGCCGATGAGGTCCAGCACGCGGCCGGACTCGCGGAACTCACCGTTCTCCATGATCGCCGCGGAGTCGCAGATCCGCTTGATCACGTCCATCTCGTGGGTGATCAGCAGGATGGTCAGGCCCAGTTCGTCGCGCAGGCGGCGCAGCAGGGCCAGGATCGAGTCGGTGGTGGCCGGATCCAGCGCCGAGGTGGCCTCGTCGCTCAGCAGCACCGGGGGGTTGGAGGCCAGCGCGCGGGCGATGCCCACGCGCTGCTTCTGCCCGCCGGAGAGCTGGGAGGGGTAGGCGCGCGCCTTGTCCGCCAGGCCGACCAGTTCCAGGAGTTCGCCCACCCGGGCGGCCCGCTTGGCGCGGGAGACCCCGGCGACCTCCAGGGGGAAGCCGACGTTGCCCGCGACCGTGCGCGAGGAGAGCAGGGCGAAGTGCTGGTGCACCATGCCGATCCCCCGCCGGGCCGCGCGCAGCCGGGCACCGCGCAGGGAGGTGAGTTCCTCGTCCCCGACGGTCACGGTGCCGCTGTCCGGGCGCTCCAGGAGGTTCACTGAGCGCAGGAGGGTGCTCTTGCCCGCACCGCTCTGGCCCACGACCCCGAAGATCTCGCCGGACTCGACATGCAGGTCCACCCCGTTCAGGGCGTGCACCTGGCGTTTCTTCAACCTGTAGGTCTTGTGTAGACCCACTGCGTCAATCACGGTTTTCCCATCGACGTCTGGCGGTGGTGTCCCAGCGGCCGCTCTCGGGCAGGGGATGGCTCTGGACTCAGCGTGGGTTCGACGTCCACACCCGAGCGTACGAAGCGCTCACCTGGCGGGCGGCGGCGACGCGCCGGTGCCGGCGGTCGCGGGGCGCGTGGAGGGCGGCCCTGGGGGTGGCTCCGGCGCGTGGCGCCGGGCGCGGCTCGGTGTCAGAGGTGACTAACGGGGCATACGACAGCGACCGCCGGGCAGCGGAACGCACCGCCGGGTGGTGTCCGCCGTGGTGGCGGGGGTCGCTTTGACGTGCTCAGGAGCCTTCACGGAACCAACTCAACCATGATCGGACGGGTCGGTTCGGCAAAATCCCTGGCCCTCATACGGTTATTTACAACACATTGGGGCGTTTGCCGGACGTGTGAATCCCCTCGCCCCTCCCGTTGGTCCGTGTGAGTGCCTACACTCATTACCGTCCCGTTACTCTCCCCGGCGTATTCGCGCCGCGGATGTCGAGGGCCCGGCCGTCGGACGGCCGCCGCGCCCCGCCCGGGAAAGACGAGCAGACGCGTCCACAGCGCCCCCGTACCCGCAGGGGGCCGCGCGTGGAGCCGAGGAGCGACCACACCGTGCAGTTTGAGGACCCAGCGCAGTTCGAAGGCCCAGCGCAGTTCGATGACACAGCGAAGGCCGGCAGCACAGTGAAGGCCGGGGACGAGTACGCCGACTTCTGGGCGCCCGATCCTCCCGCCCGCACCTGGCGGGAGGTCCTCGCCGACTGCGCCGGGCCCCTGCCGCGGGTGTTGCCCGCCCTGGCGCGCCCGGGCCGGAGCCGGGTGGCCGTGGTCTCCTTGTCCCTGCTCGGCGCGACGGCTCTGACACCGCTGCCGGCCTCGGCCGCCCCGGCCCCCGGGCTCCTCCCGCGGGAGCCGGAGAGCATGAGCGACCTCCAGTCGCGCGCCGCGGACCTGACCGAGGAGTTCCAGGGCGAGCTGCGCGACATGGAGGCGGTCATCGAGGAGGCCGAGCGGGCCGAGAGCCGCGCCGAAGGCACCCGCCAGGACGTGCGGGACGCCCGTGACCAGGTGGTCTCCCTGGCGGTGGCCACCTACACCAACAGCGGGATCGACCCGTCGATGTCGCTGTTCGTGGAGGCCGATCCGGACGAGGTCATCGACCGCGCGGTGGTCATCGACTACCTCTCCACCACCAACCAGGAGAAGATCGACCAGCTCGCCCAGGCGCTCTCCCGCGATGAGGTCGCGCAGGCCAACGCCGAGGAGCTGCTGGCCGAGGCCCAGGAGGACCTGGACGCCCTGGAGGAGCGCCGCACCGAGGTGCACGCCCTGATCGCCGACCACCCGAACCAGCCCATGCAGCCGCACAACAACCTCACCCCGCGCACGGAGCAGATGCGCGACCTGGTGATCGAGGAGTTCGGGCGCGGGGACGACGTGGGCGGTGTCGGCTGCTACCGGGCCGTGGGCGGCTGGGTGGTCGGCGAGCACCCCAAGGGCCGGGCCTGCGACTTCATGCTGCACCCGAGCGGGGGCATGCCCACGCAGGCCGAGATCGACCGCGGCTGGGCGATCTCCGAATGGGCGATGGAGAACGCCGACACCCTGGGGATCATGTACATCATCTACCGGCAGCAGATCTGGGACGTGCGCCGCGGCGACACCGACTGGCGCCCGATGTCGGACCGGGGCAACCTCACCGAGAACCACTTCGACCACGTGCACATCTCGATGTTCTGACCACGTTGTGAGCATCGGTCCTGACGGGGGATCGCCGCGTGGCGCAGGCCGAGGCGTAGGTTCACAGCAGGCAGCTCGCGGCCGCGGAACCGATACGCGCAACCACCTGGTCTCCGGTACCTGATCTTCGACGCCCCTGTGGCCACAACCGGTCACGGCCCTCACTCTGCGATCACCGCCCTCCACCCGACGCAGTAGCGCATTTCACAGGAAAAGCCTTCATCCAGGCCTCAGGTGACGAAAGACCTTAATGCTGACGCCTCCCATTACCTAATACCTGATCAGCCTGTCCACGATTCGGTGTCACGATTGAGTCACGTGGAATGTGAGCTCGCGCGCGCTAAGCACGAAACGGTGACGATTCACCCTGTTGACCCCGGTCCGACCTGCCCCTCACACACCAGTCGCGGTTAGGATGCAAGGCGTCCCGACCCCTGGCCTGCGGGGAACCGGCCCGCCGGCTCCACACGCGGCGGTCGGAGCCCCGTTTGAACCGGGGACCTTCCTCACGACACGGGGAACTCCTGCCCTCGCCCACCCGCTCTCGCCCGCGGTAACGGCGTCCGAGGCGGGCCCACCTCCCCCACGGTTCCCCGTGCTGTCACCACCCCGGCGATCCGCCGGTGGCCGCCACGGGAACTCGTGAGAACCCACAGGCGCAAACGTGCGCCTAAGACAACACGGTCACCACATCACCGGGCGAGGGGAGCCATGAGCGAAAACGGACCTTACAACCAACCACCGCAGAACCCTTACGGTGGCGGGGACGGCACCGGCGGCCAGCCGCCCTACGGCCAGCCGCAGGGAGGCCCTTACGGCGACCCCGGCACCGGCGGCCAGCCCGGCTACGGTCAGGCCCCCTACCCGGGCGGCCCCGGCGTCCCCGGCCAGGACCAGGGCATGTACGCGGGCGGCCAGCCGCCCTACGGCGCCGGTCCCGCCGGTCCCGGCGGGTACCCGCCCGCCCAGCCGCCCCAGGGCGGCGGCAGCAAGGCCGGCCTGTGGGTGGTCATCGGCGGCGGCGCGGTCATCATCGTTCTGGTGATCGCCGTGGTCGTCATGCTGGTCACCAACGGCAACCGCGGCGAAGGCGAACAGGTCGCGGTCGGTCCCGGCGATGCCTCCGAGGCCGCCGGTGACCCCGAGGAAGAGCCTGAGTCCACCGAGGAAGAGCCTGAGGAAGAGCCGGCGAACACCGGCGGCGACCTCGGCGATCCGCCGCACGGACTGCCCACCGAGCCCTGCGACGTCTTCACCGAGACGACCCAGTCGGACTTCCACCTCAGCGGTGAGGGCAGGAAGAACGTCTCGGACAACCGGGCGAGCTGCACCGGTTCCTCCAGCCGCGGCGGCGTGCCGGACAACGCCGACAGCACCACCGGCTACCTGGACGTCACCTTCAAGCTGCCCTTCAGCGCCACCGACTCCCCCGAGGCCGCCTCCACGGACATCGAGTACACGCTGGAGAATCTGCGCGGCGATGGCTACAGCGATCGTTACAGCGCCGACGACGTCGAGGAGGACAAGGAGATCGACGGCCTGGGCAGCGAGGCGTACTTCATCAGCACCACGATGAACGACTCGCTCGGCAACTCGTTCCCCGAGGCCATGCTGGTCATCCGCCAGGACAACCTCATCATCGAGATCAACTACGAACTCAGCAACTACACTGACGACAGCGTTGACTTCGTCATGCCGGACAACGTCGAGGAGAGCATGCTCGACGTCGCCAACGAGGCCCTCAACGTCCTCGCCGCCGGCTAGTAACAGCGTCGAGGGTACGGAGTACCCGAGGCCACGGAGGGGGCCGCGGCAGTGCCGCGGCCCCCTTTCTCATCGCCTGGTCTCGCCCTGGTGGCGCGTGCCTAGCCCAGGTCTGCGCGTACCCGGCGGGCCGCCTCGACCATGTTGCGCAGCGCCTGCTCGGTCTCCTCGTAACCACGGGTCTTCAGACCGCAGTCCGGGTTGGCCCACAGGTTCCCGGCGTCGATGTGCGAGGCCGCCAGCCGCAGCGAGGCCTCGATCTCCTCGACCGAGGGCACCCGCGGCGAGTGGATGTCGTACACGCCCGGGCCGATCCCCCGCTTGTAGCCGCGCCGGCCCAGGGCCTCCACGACCTCCATGCGCGAGCGAGCCGCCTCGACGCTGGTGACGTCGGCGTCCAGCGCCTCGATGCCGCCGACGATCTGGTTGAACTCCGAATAGCACATGTGCGTGTGGATCGTGGTGGTCGCCGCCACGCCCGAGGTGGCCAGACGGAACGAGTTGACCGCCCAGTCCAGGTATGCCTGACGCTGCTCCCCGCGCAGGGGCAGCAGCTCGCGCAGGGCCGCCTCGTCCACCTGGATGTGGCGGATACCCGCCTTCTCCAGGTCCGCGACCTCGTCGCGCAGGGCCAGACCGACCTGACGGGCGGTCTCCCCGAGCGGCTGGTCGGTACGGACGAACGACCAGGCCAGCATGGTGACCGGACCGGTCAGCATGCCCTTGACCGGCTTGTCCGTGCGCGACTGGGCGTAGGTGATCCACTCGACCGTCATCGGCTCGGGACGCGAGACGTCACCGAACAGGATCGGGGGACGCACGCAACGCGAACCGTAGGACTGCACCCACCCGTTCTCGGTGGTGGCGTAGCCCTCCAGCTGCTCCGCGAAGTACTGGACCATGTCGTTGCGCTCGGGCTCGCCGTGCACGAGCACGTCCAGTCCGATCTCCTCCTGGAGCGCGATGACGCGGTCGATCTCCGCACGGAGGATCTGGTCGTACTCCTCCGTGGGCAGCTCGCCCCGGCGGTGCGCGGCGCGGGCCCGGCGCAGCTCCGGGGTCTGCGGGAACGACCCGATGGTGGTCGTGGTGAGCGTGATGTCCGTGGGCGCGCCGCGCTCCTTGGGGCGCTCGTAGGCGTCCGGGCCCAGAGCGTCCAGACGGGCGCGCACGCGGGCGTCGGTGAAGGACGGGTTCTGGGCCCTGGCGGCGTCGAACTCCGCGTCCTCGCCCTCGGTCAGGACGCGGCCGAGCAGGGCCACCTCCTTGGCTTTCTGCTTGGCGAAGGCCAGTGCCCCGCGCAGCTCGGGGTCCAGGGAGGTCTCGGCGTCCAGGTCGATGGGCACGTGCAGCAGCGAGCACGAGGTGCTCACGGTGAGCTCGTCGCTGAGGGCGAGCAGGGTACCCAGCTCCGCCACGGCGGCGGGCAGGTCGGTACGCCAGACGTTGCGGCCGTCCACCAAGCCCGCGACCAGGCGGGTGGAGCCGAGGCCGGAGACCGCGGCGAGGTCCGCGACACCCTCGGAGTCGGTGACCAGGTCCAGGCCCACAGCCTCCACCGGGGAGTCCTTGAGCACGCGCAGGGCGGCGGCGCCGATGGATCCGAAGTAGGTGGAGACCAGGAGGGAGGGGCGCTCGGTGAGGGAGCCCAGGCGCTGGTAGACGCGCTCGAGCCGGCCGACGGCGGCGCGGCCCTCGTCGGTGGCCAGGATCGGCTCGTCGAGCTGGACCTCGGTGGCGCCGGCGGCCTTGAGCTCGCCCAGGAGCTTGGCGTAGGCGTCCAGGAGCTGGTCGAGCAGCTCGACGGGCTCCCAGCCCTCGGGGGCGTCGTCGGCGGCCTTGGCCAGCATGAGGAAGGTCAGCGGGCCGACCAGCACGGGGCGGGTCTGGAAACCGGCCTCGGCGGCCTCGCGGAACTCGGCGACGGGCTTGTCACCGACCAGGCGCGGGCGGGTGCTCGGGGAGAGCTCGGGGACGAGGTAGTGGTAGTTGGTGTCGAACCACTTGGTCATCTCCAGCGGAGTGGCCCCCTGCACCCCGCGGGCGAGGGCGAAGTAGCGGCGCAGCTGCTCGTCCCGGTCCCCGGCCTGGGCCGGGGAGGTGAAGCGCGAGGGCACGAGGTCGAACAGGACCGCCGTGTCCAGCACGTGGTCGTAGTAGGAGAAGGTGTTGGACGGCAGGTCGTCCACACCGGCCTCGCGCAGCTGGGCGTAGACGCCCTTGCGGAGCTCGGCGGCGACGGCGTCGAGTTCGGCGGCGGTGGTGGTGCCCTTCCAGTAGGACTCACTGGCGCGCTTGAGTTCGCGATCGGGGCCGATCCGCGGGTAACCGTGCACCGTGGACCGCACGGGCGGCCGGGCGGCCGGGTTCGTAGACATGAAGAGCTTCTCTCCCTCGTCGAAAGCCGGGTACCGGCCGCGAGGCGAGCGAGGGCGCGGGCATGCCGGGGAGCGCCGGATCGGCGCACGGCTGTGCCCGCCCTCGGCCCTCCCTCGGGGCGCGGGACCACCGGCGGCACGGGTGCACCGCCGGGTGGAGGCAGGTCTTCGGACTCGTGGGCGCTTCCGGCGTGGCCGCCGGGTCTCCTACCGGTCACCGCTTCCCAGTTTCCGACTTTTCCGGTCGGATCACCAGTGCTTATGGCGACAGTCGTTCCCACTCACCGCTGCGGGGCAGTCCCGGATTCGCACCGGGTTCCCTCTTTCGACACGCACCGCCCTCCCCGAAGGGCTTCCAGGGTCGAAATGGCGGAGCGTGTACCTTCCACGCCTGCAAGTATAGGGAGCACCCCTCCGCCCCTGAACCCGGCATGGCCCCCGCCCGCACGAAGCGAACCCTCGCCGTGTGCTCGGCATCACACCCGACATCAGCGTTACGTGGGAGAGCGCGCCCCCCGCCTCCCCCGCGAACGTTCGTCTGACGATGAACGTGGAGAACCCCAGGTGAAGCAGCAGAACCCTCAGACCCTGGCCCCCGACCGCCCCTTCCTCACGGTCGCGATCGCGATGGTCGTCCTGCTGGGGCTGGTACTGTCGGCCGCCCGACCGCCCGGTCTGCCGCCGCAGGACGCCGGCGTCGACAGTTCGTCCGGGCAGCCCGCGGCGGACGAGGAACGGCTTCCAGCCACCGGTGAACCCGACCGTCTGACGACCGTCGCCCCCGACGCCCTCCCCGGGCTCGAGGAGGCGAAAATCGCTTTCGAGGGCGACAGCGACACCGACGTCGCCTACCCGGTCATCCCCAACGCCACCCCGCTGTCGGACTTCCTGGACCGCACCCTGACCGCCCAGGTACACGCCTTCGAGGCGGCCAACCCCGGAGCTCGTTCGTTCATCGGGGAGTGGGGGCTGACCGCCGCGCAGGAGGGGATCGTGGGGGTCCGGCTGACCAGCGAGGAGACCGACTCAGAGGAGACCCGCGAGGGCCACAGCACCTACTGGTACGAGACCGGCGACGGTACGGTCCACGGCTCCAGCCACCTGATCGCCGGGCAGGCCGAGCTCACCGAACTCAACGACCGGGTGCGCGAGGCCGTGTCGGACACCGACGCCGTGCCGTCCGCGCTGCACCCGATCAGCTCCCTCTACGACTCCGTGGGCTTCAACCCCGACGGCGACCTCGTGGTGGAGTTCGACTCCGGCCAGGTCGCCCCGGCCTCGGCGGGCCGGATCCACGCGGTGATCCCCCGGGAGGAGGCGGAGAGCCTGCTGTCCGAATTCGGCCTGCGCGTACGCGAGGCCGCGACCACCGGCGTCAACGAGTTCACCATCGACCGGGCCCCCGAGGCGGACAAGGACGGCTCGAACGCGGCCGCCCCCGGTGTGCTGCCCCCGCGTGACGACTCCGTCGACTGCGCCGACCCCGATACCAAGTGCGTGGCCCTGACCTACGACGACGGCCCCGGCGGGCGCACCCCCGAACTGCTGGACGCCCTGGCCGAACACGACGCCAGGGCCACGTTCTTCGTCACCGGATACCCGGTCATGGAGCATCCGTGGGTACTGCGGCGCACCTACGCCGAGGGCCACGAACTGGCCAACCACACGCTCAGCCACCCCAACCTGACCGAGGTCGGGGCGGGTGCGGCCCGCGCCAACCTGGAGGCCACCCAGGCCCTGGTGTACCGCGAGACCGGCTACACGATGGACCTGATGCGACCGCCCTACGGCGCCACCGACGACAAGGTCGCCGAGATCACCGCGGAGCTCGGGCTGGCGCAGATCCTGTGGAGCGTGGACACCAACGACTGGAAGGACCGCAAGGCCGACGTGGTGCGCAAGCGCGCACTGGACGGCGCGGCCGACGGCGCCATCATCCTGATGCACGACATCCACCCCACCACCATCGACGCGTCCATCGGCATCATCCGTGAACTGGACGAACGCGGGTACACCATGGTTACGGTGTCGCAGCTGCTGGGCACCACGGAGCCTGGCGGAACCTATGTCGACGGTGTCCCCGAGCCCCCTTTGACAGACGAAGGGGGAGGCACGGAGGAGACCTCCGGGGAAGGTGCTTCGGACGACCTGGGGTGACCCTCGGGGCATTCCCGCCCCGGGGCGGTGTCCACATGTGGACACCGCCCCGGGGCCAGGGGCCTTGTCCCCTATGTTGCTGCCAGCAGCCGTGTGAGCACCTGCCCTAGGCACGAGGGAGTCGGGTTTTGTCGTCGAGGAGATTCGAACCGGACCGGACCGTTCCTCGGCCGCGCACGGGCCGCCACCCGTTCTGGTCCGGGGCGCTGGCCGTGGCCCTCGTCCTGCCCCTGGCCGCGTGTGAGAACGAGATCGTGGGCGGAGGCGACCCCGAAGAGCTCACCGTGCTGGTGGACGAGGTCGAGGACGGTTTCGGGGAGTGGCGCGGGGACGCCGGGGACTTCACCGGCCACCCCTACGAACCGGAGGGGCTGGAGATCAGCGTCGCCTATCCGGAGTTCGAGGGGGCCGAGGCGTTCTCCGAGGCCTTGGCCGCGCGGGTGGACCAGGAGGTCCAGGACTTCCGGGCCGGGACCCGCGACCCGGTGAGCCTGGGCATCGGCTGGGAGCTGGTCGCCGCCGGGGACGGTGTGCTGGGTGTGCGGCTGCTCCGCACCGAGCAGGACATGCACGGTCTGCGTGAGGGCTACTCGACCTACTGGTACGACGCCCGTGCGGGCGCCGCGGCCTACTCCACCGAGCTGCTGGCCGGGCAGGAGGAACTGGCCGAGCTCAACGCGATCGCGCGCGAGGAGCTGGCCGACGACGAGCAGGTGGACCCGGAGGCGCTGTGGCCGGTGCGGCGCACCTACGACTCGATCGGCTTCAACGACGCGGGGGACCTGGTCGTGGAGTTCAGCGACGGACACCTGTCACCGATCGTCGAGGGGCACGTCCCGGACAGCGAGCCCGGCCGCAAGACCGTGGTGGTCGAGTACGAGCGGGCCGAACCGCTGCTGTCGGACCTGGGTGCCCGGGCCCGGGAGGCGGCCATGGTGGACGAACCCGACCTGGAACTACCCGAGACCGAGGCGGACGGGGGCGCGGAGGACCCCGGTCCGGTGCCGGGGGTGATCACCGCCGGGGAGCCTGAGGTGAACTGCTACGACGGCGAGACCAAGTGCGTGGCGCTCACCTTCGACGACGGCCCGGTCGAAGCCACCCCGCACCTGCTGGACATCCTGGCCGAGGAGGAGGTGACGGCCTCGTTCTACCTCAACGGCGGCCCGGCCCTGACCCGGCCGAGCGTGCTGCGGCGGGCCTACGCCGAGGGCCACGAGATCGCCAGCCACGGTGACGAGCACGAGCACATGAACAAGATGGAGGCCGACGAGCTGCCCCGGCAGACCGCGGCGGTGAGCGCGATGGTCCGCAGGCAGACCGGGTACACCGTGGACCTCTTCCGGCCGCCGTTCGGCGCCACCAACGACGACGTGCACGACGAGGTCGAGGCCCAGGAGATGGCCGAGATCGCGTGGACGATCGACAGCCAGGACTGGGAGAGCATCAGCCCCGACGAGATCGTGGACAACGTCATCTCCCGGATGGACCCGGGCGCGGTGGTACTGCTGCACGACCCCCAGCCCGCCACGCTCGCCGCGGTCCCGGAGCTCATCGAGCGGCTGAAGGACGACGACTACGTGTTCGTGACCACCACCCAGGCGCTCGGCGGCCCCGAGCCGGGCCGGGTCTACCCGGACGGCTGGGACGGAGACTGGTAGGAGTCGGCCCCTAGGCCCGCAGGAGCGGCCGGTGGGAACTGTCCCCACCGGCCGCCTTCCTGTTCCCGGGTGGGTCAGCTGGCCTCGGAGGGCTCCTGGACCACCTTCAGCGCCGGGGCCGGGGCGTCGGAGCCCACGGCCTCCTGGATCGACCGGTAACCGGCGGCGCGCACCAGCCCGGCCAGGCCGCGGTGGATCCGGCGCGGCCACAGCGGACCGCCGTAGATCAGTCCGGTGTAACCCTGGACCAGGGTGGCGCCGGCGCGGATCCGGGCCCAGGCGTCCTCGGGGGTCTCGATCCCGCCGACCGCGACCAGGGTCACCCGGTCGCCCACCTTGGCCCGCAGGCGGCGCAGGACATCCAGCGAACGCTCCTTGAGCGGGGCGCCCGACAGGCCGCCTGCCCCGGCCTCCTCCACCTCGGCCTCGGGGGTGTCCAGCCCGGCGCGGGAGATCGTGGTGTTGGTGGCGATGATCCCGTCCAGGCCCTCGGCCAGCGCGAGGTCGGCGACGGCGTCCACGTCCTCGTCGGCCAGGTCCGGGGCGATCTTCACCAGCAGCGGCAGCTCGGGGCGGCCCGCCTCGGCGAGGGACTCGCGGACCGCGGTGACCAGCGGCAGCAGCTGCTCCACGCCCTGGAGGTTGCGAAGACCCGGGGTGTTGGGCGAGCTGACGTTGATGACCATGTAGTCGGCGTAGGGTGCCAGCCGCAGGGCGCTGAGCGCGTAGTCGGCGGGCGCCTCGGCCTCGGGGGTCACCTTGGTCTTGCCGATGTTGATCCCCACCACGGGGCCCTTGCGCTGGTGGTGCAGGCGTTCGGCGACCAGCGCCGAACCCTCGTTGTTGAAGCCCATCCGGTTGACGATGGCGCGGTCGGCGACCAGCCGGAACAGGCGCGGTTTGGGGTTTCCGGGCTGGGGGTGGGCGGTGACGGTACCCACCTCCACGTAGCCGAAGCCCAGGGCGGCCAGACCACGCGGGCTCTCGGCGTTCTTGTCGAAACCGGCGGCCATGCCCAGCGGGCCGGGGAACTCTCGGCCCAGGGCCCGCACGGTGAGCTCGGGCTCATTCGGTCCCAGGACCCGCTCCATGGTCTCGGCCACACCGGGCACGGCGGTCACGCCGCGCAGGGCGGCGAAGCTGAGCTTGTGGACCTTCTCCGCGTCCATGTGGCGCAGGACCGAGCTGAAGAGGACTTGGTAGAACACGGTCATCCGTTTCCGTCTCCCTCGCGTTCGGCGAGAAAGCGTTCGAGTTCCGCGCCGAGCTCGTCGGCGGTGGGCAGACCCGCGGCGTCGTCGGACAGCGGGGCGGGGCCGCCGCCCTCCTCCGAGCGCGAGGACATGATGTCGTCGTACTGACGTTCCAGGTTGGCGACCACGCGCTGGATCTCCTCGGAGGCCGCGACCTGCTCGGCGATCTCCACGTCCGTGGCGGCGGCGACCTCCTCCATCTCCTCCGTGGCCACTGCCAGGCCGGTAGCCCCGGCCACGTACTCCACGGCGGCGATGGCCGCCCGCGGGTAGGTGGACTGGCCCAGGTAGCTGGGCACGTGGATGGCGTAGCCGAGGAAGTCGTGACCGCTCTCGCCCAGGCGGAACTCCAGCAGCGAGACCGCGCTCCCGGGCACCTCGACCCGGCCGATCCACGGGGTGTGCCCTTCCACCAGTTCGGGCCGGGTGGAGTGCGGAGTGACCGTGACCGGCCGGGTGTGCGGGACCGCCATGGGGATGCCGTTGGCGCTGATGGACAGCGAGACGGAGAAGCGCTCGACCAGGCTCGTGACGGCCGCGACGAAGGCCTCCCACTCGCGGTCCGGCTCCGGGCCGTGCAGGAGGAGGAAGGGACTGCCCTCGTCGTCGTGCATCCGGTACAGGGCCAGCTTGGGCGGGGTGTACTCGGTCCAGGTGTTCTCGACGAAGGTCATCGGTGGCCGACGGTCGCGGTAGTCCACCAGGCGATCGGTGTCGAAGGTCGCGATCTCCTCGGCGGTGAACCGTTCGAACAGCGTCTCAGCCATCTGGCGGCCGGCGTTTCCGGCGTCGACGAAGCCGTCCAGACAGACGAGCATCACCAGTCCGGCGACGTCGTCGAAGCCTGGGTGGAGTTCGTACAGATCTGCGGGGTCACGCACCGGGTTCTCGTCTCCAAAACTGGTCGGGGTCGCAGGGGGCGCGACACACCCGCTCCGGACTGCCGGAAAGGCCCGATATGCCCCTCAGCGGGGTCGCTGTGCCCTGCTTTTCCACAATACCGACCCGGAACGGGTGGGACCGGACCCCAACCCCCCCGGGGTGACGACGGCCACACCACCGGGGGCCGGGGGCGGTCAGCGCCGGGGGCCGGGGGCGGTCAGCGCCGGGACCTGTACTCAGCGCTGGCCTGCAACCCTGAGGGAGCGCAGGCGGTTGAGGGTGGCGGCGATCTCGTGCCTGCGGGGCAGGGCGTAGTCCCCGCCGAAGTCGTCGCCGAGCAGGGCCACACCCTGCTTGGCCAGCTCCTCTTCCAGGGAGTCCAAGGCCTCGGCCAGGGTCCGCGCGCCGTCCAGATGGCGTCCCCGGACCAGGGCGCGCAGGGCCAGCCCGGCCCCGGTGATCTGCCCGGGGTCCACGAACTGCTCCACCGACCGCACGTCGATGTCGCTCTCCCCGAAGGTCAGCACGTCCATGTCGCGGCGCTTGAGCTTGCTCCGCCCGCGGACGCTGTCGTCCACCGAGCGCGGGTCGACCACCCGGGCCCTGGGCAGGCTGAACTCGGCGTCCTCGCGGTCCCGGGCCAGGGATCGGGCGCGCTCGGTGACGTCGTGCGGGTGGTAGGCGTCCATCATGATCACCTGGTCGGCGACGTCGAAGTAGTCGCCGCTGCCGCCCATGACCAGGATCGTGGAGATCCGGTGCTCGCGGTGCAGGGGGCGGACCAGGTCCACGAACGGCACCAACGGCTCCCGGTCGCCGTGGACCAGGGCCTGCATGCGCTCGTCGCGGATCATCAGGTTGGTGGCGGTGGAGTCCTCGTCCACCAGCAGGGTGCGTGCCCCCACCTCCACGGCCTCGCAGATGTTGGCCGCCTGCGAGGTGGAACCGGAGGCGTTCTCGGTGCTGAAGTCTCGGGTATCGGCTCCGGTGGGGAGGTTGCGCACGAAGGGGCTGACGTCCACGCGCTCGGCTCGGCGTCCCTCCTCGGCGCGGATCTTGACCGCGTCCGCCCGGGTCACCACGAGCTCGCGGCCGTCGCCGGGTACGTGGTCGTACACGCCCCGCTCCAGGGCGTGCAGCAGGGTGGACTTGCCGTGGAAGCCGCCGCCCACGATGAGGGTGATGCCCTCGGGCACTCCCATACCGGTGACCGTGCCCCGGTGCGGGAGCTCGATGCTGACCCGCAAGCTCTCGGGGGAGGTGAAGGCCACCACGCCCTCGCCCCGCATGGGTTCGTCGCTCACCCCGCTGCGCCGGGGCAGAACCGCGCCGTCCGCCACGAAGGCGACCAGGTCCCGGTCGGCCAGCTCCGTGCGCAGGGCGACGGTGTCGGCCACGCTGTCGGCGAAGGCCTCCGCCTCCTTCTGGTCGATCTCGTCCCAGTCGAGATCGTCGATCAGTTCGGGCACGGTACGGCAGAGCTCGCGCTCGGCGGTGCGGCCGTCGATCCGGCGCCCGTGCCCGGGCAGGTCCACCCCGATCCGCAGGTCGAGGGCGCCGGTCTCGGTGACCTGGCAGGAGGACCGGGCGATGACCTCCTGGCCTCCGGTGTCGACCTTGAGCAGGGACCCCTTGAGCAGCCTGCGGGCGCGCCGGCCGAGGTAGTCGGCGGTGGCCCGACGGCGGACGGGATCCGCGTAGGCGCCGACCGGGATTCCGGCGTCCGGCCGGAAGAGGCGGATGCGCGAGGGCGGGGCGAAGGGGTCGGCCTGGACCCGCTCCACGGTGAGGGTGAAGTCACCGAAGTCCCAGTCGCCCTTGAGCGTCTTGTAGCGCCCGTAGGAGGCGCCGTGCATCTTCAGGAGCTCCTCGGACAGGCGCGCCTCGTCGCGCACCCCTCGGATGGGTTCGGGTTCGGGCTTGCGGCCGCCGCCACCGCCCCGGCCGCCACCGCCGCCGTAACGGCGCCCCTGGCCACCGTTCCCCCGCTGTCCCGTCATCGGTTCCCCCTGGTGTCGCTGCAAAACTGACTGCCCAGCCAGGTTAGGACTTCTGCGCGATCCCCGCTCCGACCCTGTGGACAAGTGTGTCTCCCCAGTTCAGCACCGGGTACGTGGATTCGGTGGAGCCGCTCTGCCGTGGCCGGGGTCCGGGTGACACCGGTGCGGCTCTTCACTCGGGGGCTCCCCGGGGCACTACGTTGCGAAGAGCCCCCTCTACAGAGGAGTCCGCCCATGAGTACGATCCTGTTCGCCCCGGAGACGTTCAACCTCGCCGAGACGACGCGCGCGATCGAGGTCGCCCGGCAACTGAGGAACCGACACGAGTGCGTGTTCGCCGGGTATTCGGAGCGGTACGCCGGACTGGTCGAGGAGGCGGGGTTCGAGTACCACCCGCTCTTTCCGGAGCTCACCGACGCCCAGGCCGATCAGCTGATCCGCTTCGACCAGGGGCGGAGCGTGAGCCACCCGTTCACCGAGGAGCTCGTGCGGGCCCGGGTGGAGAGCGAGCTCGAACTCAATACCCTGCTGCGCCCGGCGGCGACCGTCATCGGCACCACGCTCAGCCAACTCATCAGCGCTCGGGTCAGCGGGGTTCCGCTGGTCTACGTGAAACCGTTCGCCTACTCATGGCCGCACCTGCGCCAGGCGCGTTCCATCCCGCTGTTCAAGAGGGCCGGCTGCTTGAGCGGAGTGGTCAACGCCGGGGCGGCGCTGCTGTTGCGCGAGGCCGCCCGGTACACCACGTTCAAACCGCGCGGCTTCGCCAGGGTCGCCCGCGAGTACGGGGTGGTGCTGCCCCGTCGGACCGTCGAGGCCCTGGACGGCGACCTCAACCTGGTCGCCTCGATCTCCGGTTATCTGCGGCCCTATCGGCTCCCGCCGAACTACCGCTGGGTGGGGCCGGTCTACGCCCGCCTGGACCAGGAGATTCCGGCCACGGTGTTCCGCCTGGTCAAGAAGGCCAGGAAGGCGGACCGACAGGTGGTCTACTGCGCGATGGGCAGCTCCGCCAACCGGGAGATCGTCCTGCGCGTGCTGCACGAACTCTCCCGGCTGCCCGTCACCGTGATCGCCCCGGTCGCCCGTTATCTGGAGCCCGGGGATCAGCTGGGCCCCCACGTGCACGTGTTCGACCTTCTGCCCGCGCACAAACTCGGCGACCTCATCGACGCCTCCGTCATCCACGGCGGCGAGGGCACCGTCCAGACCGCCGTGGCCTCAGGCAAGCCCTTCCTCGGCATCGGCCTCCAACTGGAGCAGCGCTGGAACGTCGCCGACTGCGCCGAATTCGGCAACGCGGTGGGGCTCTCCCCACAGCAGGCCCGGGGGGAGCGCCTCCGCCGCGCCCTGGAGACCCTTCTCCACGATCCCCTGCTCCGCACCCGCGCTGTGGACCTGCGAAAACGCCTCTCCGGCATCGACGGAGCAAGGAACGCCGCCGACCACATCCACACCCTGATCGCCCCCTCCTGACCCCGTGCCACAACTCCGACCAAGCGTCCCGAATACTGCCGGTCGGCGGACAAGCGGCAGCGGGGACGCCAGGTTCCTCACCCCTGCGCCGAGCGGCGGGAAACGTGGCAAAAGCACACAAAACGCGGAGCCCGGGGGAGGGAGCCCGGCACCTTCGCTGCCGCTGTTCCGGTGGCACGCTTGACCAGCCGCGTCATGCGGGGCGGTGCCTGCCTTGGGACTGCCCTGGCTCGGAGGCGGGTGTCCTGCGCCGGGTTGTCGGGGCTCGGAAAACGGGTGGAGGCGGGCCGTGCCGGGGAGCTTGAATGGGGGTTCGGAGGTGAGGCCGTTGCGTCCGAGTGTTGGCGCCCCTTTGCGGGCCTGTTCGGGGTGCCCGGGGCCCGAGTACAGCGGGGCGCCGGACTGTGCGCGGTGCCGGGCGCTGGTGGACGCGATCCTGGAAGCGGAGTGGGGCGCGTTCCTCGCACAGCAGGGACTAGCGGACGAGCCCGAGGTGGCCGAGTTGGTCGTCGAGGAGCCGGACCGCCACGACTGGCGGATCGTGGACGCGGCGCTGGATCGGTTGGTGTGTTCGGAGTGCGGTGGGCCGCTGAGTCGCGGACCGGTGGGATGCGGTGCCTGCGACCTGGCGAACGGGTTCAGGTATGCGGCGGTGGAGACGGACCGGCCGGGCGCCAGGCCGGGGAACGAGCACGCGGTTCGGGTGAGCGTCTCGGTGGTGCGCCGCCCGCAGGGGATCTCAGAAAGGG
Source organism: Nocardiopsis metallicus (assembly GCF_014201115.1). GTDB lineage: Bacteria > Actinomycetota > Actinomycetes > Streptosporangiales > Streptosporangiaceae > Nocardiopsis > Nocardiopsis metallicus. The sequence goes on along the minus strand of NZ_JACHDO010000001.1, from coordinate 350,831 downwards.
AAGTGCTGGCCCGGCGGCTCTTCCTTCCGGAGCTGTTGTCCGGCGATCTGCCGAGCACCGGTCAGGCGCAGGCGACGAAGGACCGCGTCAACCGGATGAGCGTTACCGAGATCGAGGCGCTGTTTTCACTGATGCTGCGGAACCCGGGCGTGGGGATTCCCTGAGAGCACCCGCGCCCCGTACACCCGAGCCTCTGGGGCCGAGCCGGGTACGGGGTTCGCGGCCCGGCCGCCAGAGGCCTGCGGTCAGCCAGGAGGGGGGCCTGCGCCGACCGGCGGGGCGGACTCGGCCCGTCCGGAAACAAGGGGCGCCCCGGTCAGGCCGTGTCCCGACACCTCCTCGGAGGGGGTGGGGGGTGTCGTGGAACCATTCTTACCGGACCGGGGCGGGCCGTACGGGGAAAACCGAGAAACCGAGGGAACACGCTTGCGCGCGAGTGATCCGAATCAGGCGATAGCCGCCCGGAACGCCCGGTCGTGTTCGTCCACGGGGCTGTCGGACAGGTTCCCGACGAACACGGCCACCGGTCGGCCTCCCCTCTCCCGGAGCTCCGCGGCGATCCGCTTCCACTCGACGAGGTTGGGGTGCTGGAGCTCCGCGCAGGCCTCGGCGGGCGCGAGGGCGTCCATGGCCGAGGCGAGGCGGGCCGGGGTGAGTTCGTAGGTGGCCGTGCCGCAGGTGTGGCCGCACTCGATCGCCAGAACGATGGCGGGCAGAGGGCTCGTACCGACGTTGGTCAGCCCGAAGACCGTCTCACCGTCGCGGCACACCCCCACCGCGTAGGCCGCCGGGCGCCGATAGTCGGTGTGCCCTGATTCCAGCCGCTCGCGGGCGGCGCCGATCTCTTCCCTCGTGGCCCACTGCTCCATGGGGGTCCCTTCTAGAGGTTCAGGTTTCCGGTGGCGACGGTAACAGCGTCCCCGCCGATGAGGACGCGGTCGCCGGTCAGCTGGAGGTACAGGTCACCGCCGCGCTGGGAGGCCTGGTGGGCGAGGAAGCCGGTGCGGCCCAGTCGCTCGGCCCAGAACGGGGCGATGACGGTGTGCGCGCTGCCCGTCACCGGGTCCTCGGGGACACCGACGTTGGGCGCGAAGAACCGGGAGACGATGTCGGGGCCGCCCTCTGGCCCCTTGTCTCCACGCGCGGTGACGATGACGCCGCGAGCCGGGATCCGGGCCAGTCCGGCCTGATCGGGGTCGAGGGACCGGACGGCGGCCTCGTCCGCGAGCTCGACGAGCAGATCGTTCGTACCGCCGCGGCCGACCCACAGGGGACGTGCGCCGAGGGCCTCGGCCAGCCCCTCGGGTTCCTCGGCCTCGCTGGCGGGGCGGGCCGGGAAGTCCATCCAGAGCCTGCCGTCCCTGCGCTCCACGGTGAGGGTTCCGCTGCGGGTGCTGAAGCGGATCGGCCCCTGGACCCCGAGCTCGGTGAGGGCGTGCGCGGTGGCCAGGGTGGCGTGCCCGCACAGGTCCACCTCGACCCTCGGGGTGAACCAACGCAGTTCGAAGTCGGCGTCGGGGCCCTCGATCCGGCGGGCGAAGGCGGTCTCGGAGAGGTTGAACTCCGCGGCGACCCCCTGTGCCCAGGCGTCGGGGTAGGTCTCGTCCAGAACGAGGACGGCGGCGGGGTTGCCGGACAGGGGCTCGGCGGTGAAGGCGTCGACGACGCGGTACTCGGGCATGGGTCCATTCTGCCAAGTGGACTGGGGTGACCAAGGGCCAGTCTTGGGCGAAGTGGCCCCTATTGCCACCCCTACTGCAGGTGTGGCTCGTCCAGGATGAACATGGTCTGCGTGCTCTTCACCTCGGGCAGGCGCTGGAGCCGCTCCAGGACGAAGGTGCGCAGGGCCGCGGCGTCGGCCACCCGGACCAGGAGCAGCAGGTCCACGTCGCCGGAGACCAGGGCCGCGTGGTCGACCTCGGGGATGTCGCGCAGGTACCCGCGGAACCTCTCCCAGGAGTGCTGTTCGATCCGCACGGAGACGTAGGCCGAAAGCGCGGTGCCGTACTTCTCGGGGTCGATGACGGCGGTGAAACCCCTGATCACGCCCTCGTCGCGCAGGCGTTCGAGACGGGAGTAGGCGTTGGCCCGGGAGATGTGCGCGCGTTCGGCGACGGCACGGATCGACATGCGGCCGTCGTCGCGCAGGAGGGCGATGATCCGACGGTCGGTGTCGTCCAGCTGCACGGCCATGTGTCTTACCTCATACCGTCCGCGTGGTGGACGAGTTAGATGATTTGCGATTGAGGACGCCCTACCGAGCAGTTCGTCCAGCATCGGCGTGGACCCATCGACAATATGGGGTGATTCAGCTCATATTCAAGACATGAAGTACACCGATGAGCGATCTCGTCCGGTTCCTCCTCTCCCATCCCAGGAACCGGTGCGATTGGTGGACCGGCACGGCCGACGTCACGAACACTCCTCGTTCACCGCTCCCGACCCGGCCGTCCTCGCCGAGCTCCACCGGGCCATGGTCATCGGACGACGCTTCAACCAGCAGGCCAGCACCCTCGCCCGGCAGGGGCGCCTCGCGGTCTACCCCTCCTCCATGGGGCAGGAGGCCTCCCAGGTCGGCGGGGTGCTGGCGCTGTCGGAACGAGACTGGCTCTTCCCCAGTTACCGCGACAGCGTCGCCATGGTCACGCACGGCGTGGACCCGGTGGAGACGCTCACGCTCTTCCGCGGCGACTGGCACTCGGGTTACAACCCGCACCGGTACCGCTGCGCTCCCCAGTGCACGCCGTTGGCCACGAACGCCTCGCACGCGGTGGGCCTGACCTACGCCGCCCGCCGCAAGGGCCGCGACGTGGCCGCCCTGGTGCTCATGGGCGACGGCGCCACCAGCGAGGGCGACGCGCACGAGGCGTACAACTTCGCCGCCGTGTGGAACACCCCGGTGGTCTTCCTCATCCAGAACAACCACTGGGCGATCAGCGTCCCGGTACACCGGCAGAGCGCCGCGCCCACCCTCGCGCACAAGGCCGTCGGTTACGGCATGCGCGGTTACAACGTGGACGGCAACGACGCCGCCGCGGTGCACGCGGTGGTTAGACACGCCCTGGCCGAGGCCCGCGACGGCGGCGGCCCCGCGATCGTCGAGGCGCTCACCTACCGCATCGACCCGCACACGAACTCGGACGCCCCGCAGCGCTACCGGGACGCCGCCGAGGTGGAGTACTGGGCCGAACGCGACCCGCTGGCGCGCATGGAGGCGCTGCTGCGCAACGAGCAGGTGGTGGACGACGGCCTGCTGGAGATCTACGAGCGTGACGGCGAGAAGGTCGCCGCCGCGGTCCGCGAACGCATGGCAGGGGAGGACGTGCTCGACCCGGACTCCCTGTTCACCGACGTGTACGCCGCCGTCCCCCCGGCGCTGGAACAGCAACGGCGGGGGCTGGCGGAGGAGTTGAAGGGGGTCTGATGGCGCGCACACGCACCTGCGAACCCACCGCCTCCGGCCCCGGCGCCGCCGAGACGGCCGGGGTCACCATGGGCGAGGCGCTCAACCGCGCCCTGCACGACGCCGTCGCCGAGGACCCCGACGTGGTGGTCTACGGGGAGGACGTCGGCCCGCTGGGCGGGGTCTTCCGGGTCACGGACGGTCTGGCCTCGGCTTTCGGCGAGGAACGGTGCTTCGACTCACCGCTGGCGGAGTCCGGGATCGTGGGCACCGCCATCGGCATGGCCATGTACGGGCTGCGGCCCGTGGTGGAGATGCAGTTCGACGCCTTCGCCTACCCCGCCTTCGAGCAGGTCGTCTCGCACCTGGCCAAGATGCGCAACCGCACCCGGGGCGCCGTCACCCTGCCGGTGGTGATCCGGGTCCCCTACGGCGGTGGAATCGGCGGGGTAGAACACCACAGCGACTCCTCCGAGGCCTACTACACGCACACCCCGGGGCTGCGCGTGGTCACGCCCGGCACCCCCGCGGACGCCTACTCCATGCTGCGCGAGGCGATCGCCGGCGACGACCCGGTGGTGTTCCTGGAACCCAAGCGGCGGTACTGGTCCCGGCAGGCGGTGAACCTGCCGGTGCGTACGGAGCCGATGGAACGCTCCGTGGTGCGCCGACCGGGCAGGGACGTGACCCTCATCGCCTACGGTCCGATGGTGGAGACCGCTCTGGAGACCGCTGAGCAGGCCGCTTCGGAGGGGCGGGAGATCGAGGTCGTGGACCTGCGCCAACTGGCGCCGTTCGACGACGCCACGGTGGCCGCCTCGGTCCGCCGGACCGGACGCGCGGTGGTGGTGCACGAGGCCTCGGTCTTCGGCGGTTACGGCGCCGAGGTGGCCGCGCGCCTGACCGAGCAGTGCTTCCACTACCTGGAGGCCCCGGTACTGCGGGTCGGCGGGCTGGACATCCCGTATCCGCCGCCGAAGCTGGAGGAGCACCACCTGCCCGGGGTGGACCGGATCCTGGCCGCGGTGGACCGCCTCCAGTGGGAGTCCGAGTGGGTGGAGGGGCGCCAGTGACAGAAGAGCGCCGGGACGAGGAGCGCCAAGCCGGAGAACACCGGACCGCCACCTTCGCCCTCCCTGATCTGGGTGAGGGGCTGACCGATGCGGAGATCGTGTCCTGGCTGGTCACGGCAGGGGATCGTATCTCCGTCGATCAACCGGTGGCCGAAGTGGAGACCGCGAAGGCGACGGTGGAGGTCCCCTCCCCCTACGGTGGGACCGTCACCGAACTCCACGGGGCGGTGGGCGATGTGGTCCCGGTCGGCGCACCTCTGATCACCGTTGACACTCGAACCGCCGCCGGACCAAGCGGTACAACCAACAGCAGCACAGGCGGAACGACACAGACCACCGTGCCGAACACACGGGACGGTTCCGACCCCGCGGGCGGCAACGGCGCCGCCGACAAAGGCGCGGGGTCGGGCGCTGTCCTGGTGGGTTACGGCACGGGACAGGGCACGCGGCCCTCGCGCCGCCGTGTCCACGGGGCGGGCGGGCCAGCCGAGTCAACGGCGACCGGCGGCCCGCCCACAACCTCCACCACTCCCCCGGCCTCCTCGGTGACCAGGGTGATCTCTCCTCTGGTCCGGCGGTTGGCCAGGGAGAACGGAATCGATGTCACCGCGCTGCGCGGCAGCGGTGCGGGCGGACTGATCCTGCGCGGCGACGTCGAGGCCTCGCTTCGGGCCTCGGCCGCGCCGGAGCCCGCCGACGCGCCCGGAACCCACCGCATCCCGTTGCGCGGAGCGCACCGGGTGATGGCCGAGCGCCTGGCCCGGTCCCGCCGGGAGATCCCCGAGGCGACCGTGTGGGTGGACGCCGACGCCACCGGGATGCTGGAGCTGCGCGGGGAGCTCAACGAGGCCGCGCCGGACCGCCCTGTGGGGGTACTGGGGCTGGTGGCGCGGTTCGCTCTGCTGGGCCTGGCCAGATTCCCGGAACTGAACGCGCACTTCGACCCCGCACGTCAGGAGATCGTCCGCCACGACGCCGTGCACCTGGGGTTCGCCGCGCAGACCCCGGGCGGCCTGGTGGTCCCGGTGGTCCGCGACGCCCACACACTCACCACACGAGACCTCTCCGCCCGGCTGGGCGAGCGCGCCGAGGCCGCTCGTTCCGGTGGGCTGGCCCCCGCCGACCTGGGCGGCGGGACGTTCACGGTGAACAACTACGGGGTTTTCGGGGTGGACGGCTCGGCGGCGATCATCAACCACCCGGAGGCGGCCATCCTGGGGGTGGGCCGAATCCTGCGCCGCCCGTGGGTGGTCGGCGACGACGTGGTGCCCCGTGCGGTCACCGAACTCACCCTGACCTTCGACCACCGGGTCTGCGACGGTGCCGTCGCGGGCGGCTTCCTGCGCTGGGTCGCCGACTGCGTGGAACGGCCCCAACTACTGCTCGGCGATCTCTGACCCCCGCCCGCGAGTCCACCGCCGGGCGGTGCGCACCGGTGCCTCCCAGGCGAAGGGGGCCCGCCCGCGCCACGGCGCCCCGACCGCGCTCGGCGCCGAGGAGTCAAGGCCGGGCAGCGCGCATCGGCATCACCGACAGGTCGTCTCCCAGCACCGCCGCGATCTCCGCGACCCTCGAATGGTCGTCCAACCGCCTCGTGAGGTAGGCGCAGGAGTGGCCGTGGCGTAGGGACCACCAGGCAGCCGAACCGCCGATACCGCCCTTGGCGATCTTGGTGTCATCGCGCAGGAACCCCAGGGTCCAGGTCAGCTCCGTACCGAAGACCTCGTCGAATCCGGTGGCCTGGGCTGCCAGGTACTCCTCGTGCAGTTCGGGGCCCACAAGTGCGCGCAGCGGCCCCTCCCGGTCAGTGATCCGGGACAGGAACCCGGCGACGGCGGTGGCGCTGGTGTACAGGTTGACCCCACCGAACACCGACTGCCGCCAGGCCCGGGAGTTGACCGTCCCCGTGTCCAGGGGTCCCTGGGGCACGGCCAGCCAGGGTGCTGCGGGTTGCCGTCGGGCCCATTCGGGGTGGGCGTACTCGAGGTCGGCGACGCGGGACAGCTCCGAGTCCGGCACTCCGAACCAGGCGTCCAGGCCCAGCGTCGGCCGGACCACCCCGTTGAAGACCTCGCCCAGGGTGCTGCCGGTCGCCGCGCGCAGGACACCGTCGATCAGGTGGCCGTGGGTGAGTGCGTGTTCGCCCGTCCGGGTGCCGGGGGCGTACTCGGGTTCGGCCGCGGCCAGGCTGTTCCGGAGCCCGGCGTCGTCCAGGGCACCCAGTCCCGCGGCGGATTCGGGGAATCTCGGCTGGCCCGCCCGGTGGGTGAGGACGTGGCGGAGGGTGATGTGTTCCTTGCCCCGGGCGCCGTACCCCTTCCAGCGGCGTGCGAGGGGTTCGTCCAGGTCGAGGGCTCCCTCTCGGACCGCGACCAGGGCGGCGAGCGCGGCGAACGGTTTGGAGAGCGAGTAGGGCTGGACCAGGGTGTCGTGGGTCCAGGGCCGCAGACACTCGCCGTCGGCCCATCCGCCGCCCAGCCGCACCACCTCCCGGCCGTCCCGCCACACCGAGAGCCCTGCCCCGGTCTCGCGCCCTTGGGCCACCAGGTCCTGGAAGACCCGGCGCACCCCCTCATATCCGTCCTGTGCGTACCCGTCTACCCGCATCGCGTGCCCTTCGGCCTGCTCGTGGTTCCAAGAGGGTTGAACAATACCCCCTGGGGGTATATGACGCAAGGGTGGGACAAGCGTGCGCACACAGCACAGGGGCCGCGATCGTCGATCGCGGCCCCTGGCCTTACCCACTCTCCGGGGTCCGTGCCCTCCGGGAGTCTCTGTACTTCCCCCCGCCAGGAGGAACACCTGGCATGTCGGACTCCCGAGGTCACGGATGACCCGAGGTGGGCCCGGGGGTGGTTCTCGGTGCTGTCGGGGTTACTTGCCGCGCAGCTTGTCGAGGAACGAGGCGATGCCGTGGCGGCCGTCGCTCTGGGCCATCAGGCCCTTGCCGCTGTCGTCGTCGGCACCGGCGTGGGCACCGGCGTGGGCACCGGCGGGGCGGCGGGTCCAGGCGAAGAACAGCGCGATCAGGATCGCGGGGATGATCGCCAGGGTGAGCAGACCGGCGGCGGAGGGGGTGCCCTCGGCGCCCGTCAGGCCGAAGCCGGACAGGTCGTTGGTCGCGGTCTCGGCGGTGACACCGGTGTCGGAGTCGTCCTGCCCCTCGGCGGCGGGAGCCTCGTCCTGCTGCTCCTCGGCGTCCTCGGCGGCCTCTTCGGAGGCGTCCTCGGCGACCTCTTCCTCCTCGGCCTCCTCTTCCTCCTGCGGCAGGTACTCCGCGGGGATCTCGGAGACGGCGTTCTCACACTTGTTCTCGGGCTGCTGGAACGGGTAGGGCGTGCCCTCGTCCCCGTGACCGTCGCCCCACTTGGTGATGAAGTACTCGACCTCGGCGTGGCCGTTGCCGCCGCTGACCACGAGGGTCTGGTCGTCGAAGGTCTCGCCCATCATGTCGGCGAAGGTCTTGCCGTCGATGTCGAGAAGGACGTCGCAGTCGTGGGAGGGGACACCGGGACCGCGGTCGCCGATGAAGAACTCGTACTCCTCGCCCTCGTGGACGATGAACCCCTCGGTGCCCAGCGGCCAGCTGGGGCTGGAGAAGAGCCCCTTCTGCATGGGTTCACCGCTGGCGGGCAGCCCGGTGTCGCCGTTGATGCCGGAACCGTCGTCCCAGAAGTAGGTCGCGGTCATTTCGCCGTACTGAATGGGAGTTTCGTTGCTCATGAAGTATTGGCCAGGTTGACGTCAGAGGCCGAGAAGACCGGGGCATGACTCGTCAAAGCACACGGGTGCACAGGTCTGCACTCCGGGCTGGTGTCATGCCATGGGGCGTCCCGCGTCGCTGGCGGCGAGTGGCGGGGTGGGAACGGGGGGCCGGATCGGCTCCGCCGGACAGCTGCGCGTGGATTCGCGCTGCTCGCTCCCGAGAGAGATGAGGTCTCGATTCCCTTCCGACCCGCGGGCCGGTCAAGGGCTCGGCACCGGTGCGCTAAAGGTTAATAACGAGCCGGTCACGAAGGACACTAACCCAGGCTTTGGCAAAGTACCGAAGGATCCCGAGTAAAATGACAGTGCGTGTTTACACAAATACGAAATGACGCAGACCGAAACCTGCCCCGAAAACACGAAAAATCCCTGGCGGCAGGGGTTCGCGGGCCTGCCCGAGGACGGCGGACAGGCCCGCGCGTGGCCCTCGTCATAAACCGGCACACGTGCCTGCGGGACGAGCCGGAAGCGGCCAGGGGGCCACATACGCACCGGAAGGTCACGGGGCCGGGACTATTCCGGAGCGGGTCAGGGGTGGGCCAGGGAAGCCGTGCGGAGGACTCTCGCGGTAAAGGCCACGTAAGCGTGGCCTTGGCCGGGGTCACGGCGGGGCGCCCAAGGCCCAGCGGGTACAAAGAACTCCCCGGTAGGTTGCCCGACCGGGGAGTGCTCGCGGATCAGGTCACCTGTGACCTGCGGTTGAAGCGTTCGGCACGCCACTCGCCGGACTCCACGACCTCGACGAGCGCGGTGGCAGCGTCGTAGACGTCCACGTAGCGCAGGTAGAGCGGGGTGAACCCGAAGCGCATGACGTCCGGGGCGCGGAAGTCACCGATCACCCCGCGCTCGATCAGCGCCTGCACGATCGGGTAACCGGCGCCCTCCTCCGGCTGGACGAGGGCGACCTGGCTGCCGCGCCGCTCGTGTTCGGCCGGGGTGATCGAGGCCAGACCCACCGAGGCCGCCCTGGCCAGGAACAGGTCGGTCATGGCCAGGCTCTTGGTCCGCACGTGCGCCAGGTCGGCCTTGGCCCACACGTCCAGTCCGGCCTCCAGGGCCGCGTCGGCCACCAGCGGTTGCGATCCGCTCAGGAAGCGCGAGACCCCCGGAGCGGGTTCGTAGTCAGGCGTGAAGTCGAAGGGGCGGGCGTGTCCGTGCCAACCGCTGAGCGGCTGGTCGGCGGCGGCGTGGTGGCGGCGGGCCGCGTACAGGAACGCGGGGGCACCCGGACCGGCGTTGAGGTACTTGTAGGTGCATCCCACCGCGAAGTCCACGTCGTTGCCGGACAGCTCGATGGGCACCGCGCCCACACTGTGGCACAGGTCCCAGATCACCAGGGTGCCGTGCTCGTGCGCCAGGCGGGTGATCCCGGCCATGTCGCGCAGCACCCCGCTGCGGTAGTCCACGTGGCTGAGCAGCAGGACGGCGACGTCCTCCCGGGCCAGTTCCTGGGCCAGCCCGGGGCCGTCCGGGTCGATCCGGCGCTGCTGCGCACCCGCCAGGCCGACCGCGCCCTCGGTGACGTACAGGTCGGTCGGGAAGTTGCCCGCCTCGCCCAGCACCACCGAGCGGTCGGACAGGCGCAGCGCCGTGACCAGGCACTTGAACAGGTTAGCGGAGGCACCGTCACCGACGACCACCTCGTCGGTGTCGGCCCCGACCAGGGGCGCGACCTTGGCACCCAGGGTGCGCGGCTTGTCCCACCAGCCGGCGTCGTTCCAGCTGCGGATGAGGTCCTGGCCCCACTCGCGCTCGATCATGTCGGCGACCCGGGCGGGGGTGGATCGGGGCAGCGCGCCCAGCGAGTTGCCGTCCAGGTAGATCACGCCCTCGGGGAGGACGAACTCCTCGCGGAGGGCGGCGAGGGGGTCGGCCGCGTCCAGGGCGGCGCACTCCTCACGGGTGGTGGGCGTCATCGGGTCCTGCTTTCTTGCGAGGGCTGTGTTGTGAGGTGTGTGGTGACTGTTCGGCATCGCGATGTTCCTGGACGCGGTATGCCCGGAGGGCGCCGCGCAGTGTTTCCAGATGGCGCTGCTAGATGGTGCTGCGCAGAGACCACAGTTCCGGGAAGACGTCCTTCTCGGCGTTGCGGGCCAGCCAGTTGAGGCCGTTGGAGCCACCGCTTCCCGGCTTGCCGCCCATCGTGCGCTTGACCGCGGCCAGGTGGAGCTGACGCCACCGTGTCACCCGCTCGGCCACGTCCACCAACGCCTCGGCCAGCAGGTACAGCTCGTTTCCGGGGCGGTCGTCGGCGTAGACCTCGACCCAGGCGCGCTCGACCTCCGCGGAGGGCTCGTAGTCCTCGGTCCAGTCGCGCTCGGCGCTGGTGTCCGGGACGGGCAGGCCGCGACGGTGCAGCAGGCGCAGCGCGGCGTCGTAGAGGCTGGGGCGCTCGAGCAGGTCGGTGAGGTCGGTGACGACCCCGCTCATCGCCTTGTGCGGGCGGATCATGGCGGCGGACTTGTGGCCCAGCAGGAACTCCAGCTTGCGGTAGCTGTAGGACTGGAAGCCCGAGGCCTCGCCGAAGGAGTCGCGGAAGCGGTTGAACTGGGTGGGGGTCATGTCCGAGAACAGGCCCCAGGTGCTGTTGAGCACGTCCTGAGCGTTGCAGGCGCTGCGCAGCCAGGCCACGGCGCCGGGCACGTCGTCGACCTCCAGCGCGTCCCGGGCCTGCTCCCAGCGCTGCTGGATCAGCGCGAACACCAGCTCCATCACCTGGGTTCCGATGATGAAGGCCGACTCGGCGGGCTCCTTGGTACGCGGGTTCTGCAGGCTCAGAAGGGTGTCGATCCCGGCGTAGTCGACGTAGGGGGTGTTCTTGTCGAAGCTCAGGGTCGGCTTTCCCCCGTTGCTCTCCGCCCTGCTGGCGCGGGCCTCCGCCGCGCCGACGTCCTCGGTCGGAGCGTAGGGACACTGCTGGGCGGACGTGGTGGAGAGCATCGGGTGTACCCCTCGTCTTGCTGCGCGGCTTGGCTCGTCGCACGCACCGCGCCGTGGTCGAAGAGTCCCCCGTGCACGGCGCCGTGAACGTGAGCTCACATACTCGGACATATTCCCGCGATACGGAATGGGCGTCGACGACACAAGTCGGTCATTGACCTAACATTCGTAACGGGAAACAACCATCGGCCTTGGGATCGCAAAGCATGACCTCACGACTGGCAACCCCGCTGGACAGCGTTGACCAGCGCATCCTCCAGGAGCTCCAACAGGACGGGCGGCTGTCCTTCAACGAACTGTCCCGGAGGGTGAACCTCTCGGCCCCCGCCGTGGCCGACCGTGTCCGCCGTCTGACCGACCGCGGGGTGATCACCGGCTACCACGCGCACGTCGATCCGGCCGCCGCCGGACTGCCGGTCACGGCTCTGGTGCGCATGGAGTGCTTCGGCGCCCACTGCCTGCTGCGCGAGCGGTCCTCGCTGGAGCTGCCGGAGATCCTCCAGGTGCACCGGGTCACCGGGGACGCCTGTTGCGTACTGCTCATCGCGGTGCGCTCCATGGAGCACTTCGAGGAGGTCATCGACCAGCTCGCCGAGCACGGCCGCCCCTCCAGCACGATGGTCCTGTCCAGCCCGGTGCCCTGGCGCGCGGTGACCGCGCCGGGGGCGCAGTGAACGCCGCCCTCTGAACGTCGGACCCCGGCCCGCCGTCGAGCGCGGCGGACCGGGGTCCGGGCCGGAAGCCGAGCGTCAGACCGTGCTCCGACCTCGGTCGCGGTGGGACGCGGCGTGCTCGGGGAGCCGCGACGGAACGCCGCGAATCCAGCACCCGCCAGGATCAGGGCCACCAGACCGGCCGGGAGCAGCCAGGCCGCCGCCGGGCCGGACGGGTCCGTGAAGGCCGCGCCACCGATCAGGTCGGTTCCCTCCGGCCGCTCCAGGTCCTGCGCGTAGCGTTCCTCGGTACGCCGGTCGTACTCCTCCAGGCCCAGCCTGCCGGGGACCTCCAGCAGTCCCTCGTAGTTCACCCCGCGCAGATGGCCGTCGGCCACCGTGTACCAGGCGTTCAGCGGGAACTCATAGACCAGGGCCTCGCCCTCCTCCAGTTCCAGGAAACCCTCGGCGGCGTCAGCAGCGGTGGCGAGACCGGCGAAGACGATCTCGCCGTCATCCTCCCGGGTCGCCTCGACGATCGCGCCGGGCTCTCCGTTGACCGAGACGGCCGCCACCCAGGTCTCGGTGAAGGCGAGCACGTCCTCCTCCTCCCGCGCCTCTGCGCGGACGAACTCGTCGGTCCACTGCCACACCGGGTGCGGTTCGTGGATCTCCTGTTCGTTCGCCGACCGCACTCCGAGCCCGTCGAGGTAGTCCTGGTAGGCCTCTGTCCCAGGGTCCTCGACGATCGCCTCCGGGCCCTCGGTCTCGAACCAGGTGAGGACCTCGAAGGCCTGCGGGGGAGGATCAGCCTCCCGGGGAACAGGGGGCTTACTCACTGCGGACCGGAGGTGTCTGCGACCCGGGACCGCCCCGGGGCAGGGTGTTCGGTCCTGAGACCAACCCGGGAGCGAAGGACGATTCGCACAACGGGATCGGTGTCCGTTGTCGGACGCGGTCTCGCCTACTGTTGACAGGTGAGCCTCCTGATCGACAACCCTGTCTGGCCGGGCCCGCGCGGTTGGAACTTCGCGCATTTGGTGAGCGACAGCTCCTTCGACGAACTCCACGCCTTCGCGCGCGAGCTGGGCGTCCCCGAGCGCGCCTTCGAACGGGACCACTACGACGTCCCCGAGCACCTGCACGCCCGTGCGCTTGGCCTGGGCGCCGAGCATGTCAGCGGGCGCGAGCTGGTCAGTCGGCTGCGCGCGTCCGGGCTGCGCTGCCCCAAGCACCCGCGGCCCGCCCCGCCCGCCGTCGGGGAAGCGTCGCCGGTCAGGGTGGCGGAAGCTCCCCCGCGGCCTCCTGGGTGAGCCGGTCGACCTCCGCGAGGATGTTGGACCGGGCGCGGGGCTCCCAGTGCGCCCGACCGAAGGGCGTGTGGAACAGGTGCGGGGCCTCCAGCAGGGAGCGCAGGACCTGGAGGCGTCCGGCCCGGAACACCTTGTCGGCGATGTGCCAGTACTCGGCCCGCACCGCCGCGGTGTAGGCCAGGTACTCGTCCGCGGGGCTCGCAAGTGTGGACAGGTCGGCGTCGGAGACCACCGCGCCGTCGGCGTCCCAGCGCTCGGGCCGGTGGTTCTTGGTGACCCCCACCAGCCGCACCACCTCGGCGATCAGTCCGGGTTCCTTGCCCATGAACGCGAGCAAGCGCTCGGCCAGGGCCGCGCTCTCGTCCTCGTCCCGGCCGGGACGGCCTTCGTAGACGGCGTCGTGGAACCAGACCGCGTACCGGACCGCGTCGGGGTCACGGGCCTGCCCCTGGAGGGCGTCCACGGCCCGCAGAGTGCTCCACAGGTGGGAGACGGTGTGGTAGCGGCGGTGTGACTCGTTCCAGCGGCCGAGGAGCTCCTCCCCCACCGCTCGGGCCTCGTAGCCCTCCCCAGCCAGGCGCTTCCAGGAGTCGGCGAGCAGGATCGCGTCCTCCTCCTGCAGAGGGAAGAAGCGGTCCGGCCGGTCCTCGAAGCTCGTCATGTGACCACCCTTCCCAAGGGCGGGGGGCGAGAACCCCGGTCAGGAGTCCGTGCCCTCCACCAGCCCGGCCTCGTAGGCCAGGATCGCGGCCTGCACGCGGTTCTTCATACCCAGGCGGCTGAGGATGGTGCTCACGTAACTCTTGACGGTGCCCTCCACCAGGAAGAGGCGGTCGGCGATGTCAGCGTTGGACAGTCCCGCGCCCACCAGGGCGAGCACGTCCCGCTCCCGTTCGGTGAGGTCGGCCAACCGTTCCGCGGCGGCGGCCTGCTTCGCCGCCCTGCCGCCGCCGAACTGCGCGATCACCTGCCGGGCCACCTGCGGGGACAGGTAGGCGCCGCCGTCGGCGACCGCGTGTACCCCGGAGATGAGTTCGCGGGGGTCGCCCGCTTTGAGCAGGAAGCCGCTGGCACCGTCGCCCAGTGCCTGGGAGATGTAGCTGTCCTCGCCGAAGGTGGTGAGGATGATGATCTTGGTGTCCGGGGCCACCTTGCGGAGCTCGGCGGTGGCGGCGAGCCCGTCCAAGCGGGGCATCCGGATGTCCAGCAGGGCGACGTCGGGGCGGTGGGAGAGGACCCGCTCCACCGCTTCGCGGCCGTCGGCGGCCTCCGCCACCACCTCGATCTCCGGATCGCTCTGCACGATGGCCCGCACACCCGCGCGGATCATCGCTTCGTCGTCGGCGAGCAGCACCCTGATCACGGCCGTGACCTCTTTCCTGTCCGGATTTTCTGGGGAAGCATGCCACAACGCCGTTCCCGTCGGGTTCGCGGGCTCATCGGGTCTCTAGCTGTTCCTTGCTCACCAGCACCCCCTCCTCGAAGCACAGCTGGTAGAAGAGCACGTCCCCGTCGAACATCCTGGCCGAACTGCGGTAGTGGTCGCAGCCGGGGTCCGCGGACTCGAAGCTCTCCAGCTGCGCCCCGGTCAGCCCCATCGGGTAGTCCGGCAGCCGGTCCTCCAGCTCGTCCCGGTGCTCGCCCACAGGGATCGACGCGTACTCCTGCGGCGGCAGCGTGCTCTCTGCCAGGACGCTGGCGAGAGTGGCGTAGACGGCGGCGATCACGACCAGGACCACGCCCACCGGAACGGCGACCAGAGCCAGGGTCCACGGCTGGACCCGGCGGCGTGCGGCCCGCTGGAGCTGCTCGATCACCTCGGTGCTGTCGCCGTCGCCCTCCCGCTCGGTCACCTGTTCCCCGTCCAGCGGCATGGTGGCGCACACCTCCCAGCCGTCCCCGTGCGGGCCGGCGGCCAGGGTTCCACGGACCATCCGGACGCGTTCGCGCAGGCCGGCGAGCCCGTGCCCGCCGCCGGAACCCGGCGCCTGTCCCTGCCTACCGGGCCGGGCGCTGGTGACCCGGACCTCCACCCGGGTGCCGTCGGCGGTCAACCACACCGTCACCGGGGCACCCGGCGCGTACTTGGTGGCGTTGGTCAGGGATTCCTGCACCACCCGGTAGGCGGCGCGGTCCACCATCGGCGGCAGCCCCTGCAGCGGCCCCTCGCGGACCATCGTGACGTCCACCCCCGAGTCGCGGGCGCGTTCGACCAGGGCGCAGACACTCTCCCCGGCCGGTGCGGTGGGCGCGGGTTCCGGCTCGGCGTCCGGGCGCAGGACCCCGATGATCTCGCGCAGCTGGGCGGTGGCCGAGACGGCGGTCGCGCGCAGCTGCGCGATCTCCTCCCGGTGGCGGTCGGCCAGGTCCGGGGAGACCTCCAGGGCTCCGGCGCGCAGGGCGATGAGGCTGAGCTCGTGACCGAGGGAGTCGTGCATGTCCTGGGCGATCCGCGCGCGTTCGCGCAGCCGGGCGCGGTCCGCGGTGAGCTGCTGCTCGAGCTGGAACTGGCGGGCGTGCTCCCAGCCCGCCGCCCCCAGTTCCACCTGTTGGCGCCGGTATACGCCCACCAGCCAGGGCAGCACCGTGCAGATCACCAGGGAGAACGCCACGGTGATCCACAGGCCCGGGAGCTCCTCGATCCTGTCCAGTACGTACCAGGCCATCACCAGGCACAGGACGGCGAAAACCGCGATCGCGAGCCGGGTGCGCCTCGTTCGGCGGCCCGCGAGGTAGGACACGACGATCAGCGGGACCACGAAGGCCTGGGACCAGGTACAGACGTACACGGCCAGGCAGGGGGCCAGGAGGGGGTAGGTGCGGCTGAGCACGATCACCAGGCCCGCCGCGGCGGTGAGGGCCGGCAGGAGCGACATGCCGTCGTGTCCGGCGAAGGAGAAGGCGTAGGACTCCGAGAGCAGGATCAGGCTGAGCCCGCACCACAGCAGCAGGTCACGCACGGCGGCGGCCCGGGCGGGCCACCCGGGGGCGGGGGTCAGTGCCCGGCGCGCGCCCCGGATCAGTTCGGCGAAGTCCATGGGGAGGAACCTACACAGCCGGGACCGGTTCCGCTCACCCGCGAAAGTCAGGTCCTGTCCCTGTCCGATGGCGGTTGCCCCGTTCCGGTGCCTGAGGTCCTGTGTCCCCGCCCCGTGGCGGTCGCCGCGCCCCAGCGCGCGAGGGCGGTCGCCGTGTCACCGACCCGGGACAGTCCACCTATCATGGGATGTTTTGCGGCCGAGGGCGACGGTGCGGCACCACGAGACAGAACGAGGTTGTATGTCACCTCTGGAGACCCTGCGGCGGATGAACCGGATCGCCGGTCGGCCGCTGCTACTCGCCACCTTCCTGGCCCGGCTCCCCGTATCGATGACCCTCATCGGGCTGCTGACCCTGGTCACCAGCACCACCGGCAGCGTCGCCGCGGCCGGTCTGGTCTCCGGGGCGTTCGCGCTCGGTGAGGCCGTGGGCGGTCCGGTCATCGCCCGCTTCGCCGACCGCCACGGGCAGCGTGTCCCCGTCCTGGTCACCGCGCTCCTGGACGCGGCCCTGATCGTCCTACTGGTCGCCGCGATCACGGCGGACGCCCCGCTGCCGACCCTGGTGGCGCTGGCCGCCGCCGGCGGTCTGTGCATGCCCCAGGTAGGCCCGATGGCGCGCACCCGGTGGGTGGTGCTCATCCGCAAGGGGCCCGACCGCGGGCCGGAGCGTGAACGCTCGGTCTCGGCGGCGATGTCGGTGGAGGGCGTCCTGGACGAGGCCTCCTTCGTACTGGGCCCGGCCCTGGTCGGCGTCCTCACCCTCACCCTCTCCCCCACCGCGAGCGTGCTCGGCGCGGCCGTGCTGATCGGTGTGTTCGGCACCGTGTTCGCCCTGCACCCCACCGCTCCGCCCGGGTCGGCCCCGGTGCGCGGCGCCGAGGGCCGGATCACCCGTCCGGCGCTGCTCCTGCTCGCCGTGCCGATGTTCTGCCAGGGGCTGTTCTTCGGCGGAATGTCCACGGGGGTGACCGCGTTCGCGGACAACGCCGGACACGGGGACCTGTCCGGACTGATGTACGCGGTGATGGGGTCCAGCAGCGCCGTGGCCGGACTGATGATGGCCTCGTTGCCGGTGGGCTTCTCGCTGACCGCGCGCACCCGGGTGGCGGCGGGCGGTCTGGCCCTGCTCACCCTCCCCCTGTACCTGGACCACGGGCCCGTGAGCCTGGCGGTGGCCATCCTCGTGCTGGGTATCGCGATCGGCCCGCACCTGGTGAGTCTGTTCGGGCTGATCGAGCGGGCGGCCCCGCCCAGCCGGCTCTCGCAGTCGATGGCGATCATTCTGAGCAGCCTGATCCTGGGGCAGTCCCTGGGCTCCATGATCTCCGGCGCCCTGGCCGACGCCTACGGCCATCAGGGGGCGTTCGCGCTGGCCACGGCGGGCGGGCTGGTCTCGTTCGCGGTGACCACTCTGGTCCTGCGCGGGCGCTGGTACGAGCGCCCCGACAGCCCTGACGTCCCCGCCAGTGCCCTCACCGACCCGATGGCCGGGGCACACGTGGCCAAGACAACCGGGGCCACCCGCGGGATTTGAGCTGGTCCGGCACCGCGGCCCCTGTGATGCGGGCGTTAAGCCCGCGTCAAGAACCTGGCAGACAGGCGGGGTCGGGCCTAGGCTTGACCACCGTGCTTGATCTGTTCAAGGCGCTCGCCCCCCGTGCCAGCCTGCGCCGTGTGGCTTCCCCGCCGTCCCCTCCGCTCGCCGGGATCGCGCGTGTGACCCTGTCCGTGCGCGACCACGACGTGAGCGCGCACTTCTACCGCTCCGTGCTGGGGTTCCGGCCAGAGCGCCACGGCGACCGGGACGGCCCGCGCCAGACCGTGCTCCGGCACCCGGGTGGTCTGGTGATCGAGCTCGTCCAGCACCGGGACAACTTCAAGGGCCGCTTCGACAGCCGCCGCTGCGGCCTGGGCCGCCTGACCCTGGCCGTGGCCAACCCGGGCGTGCTGGAGGCCTGGGAGGACCGGTTCACCCGGTTGGACGTGGAGCACACCCCGGTGGTCCACACCGCGGAGGGCTCGACCCTGGTCTTCCACGACCCCGACGGCACCGAACTCGCACTGTTCGTCCCCGCAGACCCCGACACCGGCGAGGACTGAGTCCCCAAGGGCGCTCTCTCCGGGGAAAGAGCGCCCTGCCTGGGGAACCCGGGGAAGAGCGGGCTACTCGCCCGGAACGGTCTTGAGTCGGATGTCGCGCTCGCCGAGCTCGTCCACCGCGGAGCGCGGCAGGCGGTCGTCGGTGATGATCAGGTCGAATTCCTCCAGGCGGGCCACCCGGAAGGTGCCGAACTTGCCGTACTTGGTGCTGTCCACCACCAGGACGCTCTTGGAGGCGATGCGCAGCAGTTCCTGCTTGGCGATCACCTTGGCCTCGGAGGGCGTGGTCGAGCCGCGTTCGGCGTCCCAGGAGCTGCTCGCGATGAAGGCGAGGTCGACGTTGACCTGGCGGAGGAAGTCCGCGGTGAACTGGCCGACGGAGGAGTGGTCGGAGTGCGACACCACGCCCCCGGTGTGGATCAGTTCGATCCCCGGGTACTCCATCAGGTGGCCGACGACGTTGAAGTCGCTGGTGATGACGGTCAGCCCGACCTTGTCGGTGAGCAGCGGCACCATCTGCAGAGTGGTCGTGCCCGCGTCCAGGTAGATGGTGAAGTTCTCGCGCACCAGGTCGGCCGCGGCGCGCGCTATGGCGCGCTTGGCGGGCACCTCCAGCTGAGCCTTGGCCAGGTAGGAGGGCTCGCTCTTGAGCCGCGCGGCCAGCCGCACGCCACCGGTGACCGACAGGACCTTGCCGTCGTTCTCCAGAGCCTGGATGTCGCGACGCACCGTCATGTGGGACACGGACAGCATCGACGTGAGCTCGTTGATACTCAGCACGTGCCGCTCCTGGAGGAGCTTCAGGATGTGCTCTCGCCGTTGGTCCGGGATCATCGTTCGCCTCACACTCGGGGGCCGGCCTTGGGGTGCCGTGCCATCACGACACCCAGTAACAAAGTTTCCCAGGTAGCTGTACCCAGGACGGTGTCCTGGCGACGTGAGTCCGCTCGCAGTCACACCGCGACCGGGCCCTCAGCACCGTACGCACCGGTCCTCACGCACCGCGCGCACGGGCCCCGCACGGACTCCCTGGTGGGCGTTTTTCCTGTTTGCGCCACGTAACGCGCTGCCTTTTGCCACCCTTGTCTGTATGACGTTGTCCATCGCACTACGCGGAGACACCGCACGATTCCCGGGTAACACGCTTCCGGCCCTGCGCTCAGCCTTGCGCGCCGGAGTGGACCTGGTCAAGATCGACGTCCACCTGACCTCGGACGGGTACCCGGTCCTGGTGGACGAACGCGTCGTGGCCGCCCCGGGTTCCCCGCCCCGCCAGGTCGGTGATCTGACCCTGGCCGAACTTGCCGCCACCCGCGACGACGTGGAGCGTCGCGTACCCACACTGATGGAGGTGCTGGCCGAGTTCTGCGGCCGGGACGCCTCCCCCCTGTTGATCGACGTCACCTCGCCGGAAGCCGCGCTCGCCTCCGACCAGGTCCTGCGAGAGCACGGCTTCGGCGACCAGGCGCTGTTCACCGGGCCGGTGGAGACCCTGCAGGCCCTGCGCGCACGGAGCACCGGTGTGCGGCTGATGCTGGCCTGGGAGCAGCCCGGACCGCCGCCGCAGGAGGTGGCACACGCGTTGCGGCCGACGTTCCTGGGGACGCACTACACCCTGCTGGACCGGGAGAGGGTCGGTGAGATGCACCGACAGGGTTATCGGGTGGTCGCCTGGACGGTGAACGAGTTCCCGGAGATGGCCCGGCTCATCGGCATGGGCGTGGACGCTCTGGCCACCGAACGCGTCGACGACCTGGTTTCGCTGGCTTCCGGACGTGCCCAGGAAACTCCTCGGGGAAATCCTTCGGGAACTCCGCAGGGCCCTCCGGGGGCACCGCCGGCGGCGCCGGCGGGTACGCACCAGAACACCATTGACGGCGCCGCGCAGAACGCGGAACAAAGCATCGCCCAGGGCACCTTTCAAGGAGTCCCACAGGGAACGAATCCGACCCCCGGGCCGGCCTGAGGAGAGCCTGGGACGGTACACCAAGGACCCACCATGAGCTGCTGTCACCCCTGGAGGAACAGCACGATACGCCCACAAAGAACACCAATGCGCACATGAAAACCATGCGCACCACGAACTCCTCTTACGCCAATGCGTTCCACCGTTCCACACGATTTGTCGCCCGCTCGCGGTTACCCTGGAATTCCCTCCCCTTCGCGGCGCACACCGACCGACGAGAAACCAACGAGCAAAGGGATTCCGGTTCCGAAGGGCCGGGCTTTCGGTTCTTTCGGCCGAAGGCCGCCTTCACCAGACCCAGCCATCACCACGAGGAGGTGACATCGATGGCTACGTTCCGCACAGGACAGCAGACCCGCCAGGCCGTGCTTCCTCATCCCTCCCGTCGCCCGTCACCGCCCTCAGACGCCTCCGGCGAAGTCCTTCCTGCTCTGGAACCCGTGCCAGCAGACTCTCCCCGGATCGGGAACGAAACGGGGCACGGACACCACCGCCCGGTGCTACCCGGTGCGGGACATGGTCGAGGGGAGACCACCGGCACTTCACCTGACGCTGGTGGCGTCACCCCCAACCCTGAGGGGGTCGGGGAGCAGCGCCGTGAGGTGCGCACCATCCACCCGTCCGTGTTCGTCCTCGACAAAGACCACGTCCACCCCCGATCGCGGAGCGGCTCGGACCCGGTCTCCAACCCGGTTCTGGCGTGTGTGCCCTGCAACCAGGCCAAGGACAACCTGCCGGTCGAGCAGTTCGTCACCAATAGGCGCACCCTGAACAGGGTTCTCGCTCAGGCCAAGGCCCCGCTGCGGGATGCCGCTGCCATGAACTCAACGCGGTGGGCGCTCTGGCGGGCCCTGGAACAGCGCCTGCCCGCCCACGTGGGTTCGGGCGGGCGCACAGAGCGGAACCGCGTCCGTAACCACCGCCCACGGCACCGTCCAGGGCATCGGGCACCGGCACGTTCAGCCACTCCAGCGAGCCGACGGCTATGCCTACACCTTCCGAAAGGAGCAAGGCGTTTCCCCCCCGGCCCTGAAGGACCAGGTTTCCACGCCCAACTGATCGATGACGGCCGACCTCTCCCCTCACACGCTTCGCACGACAGCCCCCGTCCTGGACTGCGCGGCCCGCCTGTTCGCCGAGCACGGTTCCCGCGGCATGGCCATGTCCGACCTGACCCACCGGATCGCGGCCGAGACCGACACCGACGCGGCATGCCTCAGGCGGGCCTTCCCCACCAGGTTCGACCTGACCTACGCCGTCGTGTTACGTGCCACCCGAGAACGCGTCAACACCCAGCTGGCGGCCGACGCCCCCGAGCGGCCGCCCACCGAACGCATGTCCGGCCTCGTCCGCAGGCACGTGAGCTCCGGCTGGAAACACCGTGCCGCCATCGCCCTGAGCCAGGACCTGCTACCGACCCTGCGGGCCATCAACCCCGCCCGACACCGCGAGATCAGCTCGCTGCACCGAACCTTCCGCGCGCACGTGCACGGGATCATCGTGGCGGGGGTGGCCGCCGGACAGTTCCCCATCCGCGACACCGGCAAGGCCACCGACTCCGTCCTGGACACCTTCGACTCACTGCTGCACTGGTACGACCCCGAGGCCGGTCTCAGCCTCAGCGATCTCGGCGGCGTCTACGTCGACCTGGTGATCCACCACCACCTCCAGTACCCGCGCTGACCGCACCGGCGGGGCCGTCAGTCGCCGACCAGCTCATACAGGTCCACCGACTCCGCGATCGCCCTCAGCCCGGCCTCGTTGGGGTGCAGGTGGTCGCCGGAGTCGTACTCCGGGCGCAGCCGCTCCGGCGCCATCGGGTCGCGCAGCACCGCGTCGAAGTCCCATACCCCGTCGAAGGCCGAGGAGGCCGGGTCCTGCGCCTGTTCGCGCAGGTGGGCGTTGACGTACTCGCGCCCCTGGTCTACCTCCGGAGTGCATCGGGCCTCCCCCGCGCAGGGCACCAGGGTCGCCGCGAAGACCCGCGCTCCGTGTTCGTTCGCGGTGTTGGCCAGCCGCCTCAGCCCCGCGACCACCTCGTCCGGGTGCGCGCCCCAGCGCAGGTCGTTGATCCCAGCGAAGACCACCACCGAGTCCACGCCGTTCTGGGAGAAGACGTCCCGCTGGGCGCGGTGCAGCATGCTCACTCCGCTGGCGTAGGCGGACACGCCCTCGCCCGGGTAACCGTCCGAGGTGATCCGGTTGCCCGCCACCCCGAGGTTGAGCACCCCCGGGTTGGGCAGGTCCGGGCTGGCGTGCAGCCGCGCGCTGAGCACGTCCGGCCAGCGCGTGTAGGCGTCCCGGCGCGAGCGCAGGCCGTCGGTGATGGAGTCGCCGTAGGTCACGACCGCACCCGGGCCGTCCGAGATCTCGATCCCGGTGAGGAACGGCCACCGGTCCACCAGCCCGGTGAACGGCTCGCCGGTACCGTCCATGGTCTGGTCGCCGCTTCCCGGCACGCTCGTGTAGTTGGTGTCCACCGAGGCGTAGTGCATCGGCGCAGCGGTGACCCGTTCGGGCAGGTGGAAGCTGACCAGGAGCTGGGTCTGCGGCGGCAGGAGGATGTCGACGGGGTCGCTGACCAGCGTGCCCCCTGCCGGGATGGCCGCACCGGGCGCGCCGTCGAAGGTGAGCGGGACCGCCGCGCCGCGGGTGGCCGCGCCGTGCGTGGACGCGTCCCCGTCCCGCAGGGCGATGGAGGCCGCGCCGATGGCGACCGGGCGGGAGGCGAAGGTGTTGTCGAGCCGGATCCGGGCCTTGTAGCCGCCGGTGGTTGTGCGCACCGTCAGGCGCAGCGTCTGGTCCTCCCACGGGCCCACCTCGGCGTACCCGGAGGTGGCGCGGGCCCAGGTGCCGGTCCAGGGCTGCGCCGGGGGCCGCCCGCCCACCGAGAACACGTGCAGGCTGGCGTCGTCGTCCAGGACCGTGGGCAGGATGACGTGGTCGACCTGGCGGTCGGGGTCCAGCGGCACGGAACGGGCGTACAGGCGCACCGAGCCGATGGCGCCCTGCCCGAAACCCGTGGCGGAGTTGGCGTAGGGCAGGGACAGGACCGCGTCCCCGGCCGGGCCCGCGGCCCAGTCCGGAACCGAGAACGGGAAGTCCTTGGCGGTGCCGTCCGAGTAGACCACCCTGCCGTTGCCCCGCACGTCCTCGCCGGTGCCGTCGGTCCGGGTCCCGGTGACCAGGAAGGTCACGGACTGGAACTCGGCGGGTTCGGCGGTGAGCGCCACGGACTGGCCGTCGGAGATCACGTGGTCGGGGCGTCCGGGACCGTAGACGGGTAGTTCGAGCGGGGTGTCCAGCAGGACGACCTCTCCGCCGGGGTGCCAGCCAGCCGCGGCCAGGCCCCGCGCGGACAGGCTGTTGCCCGCCTGGTCGAGGTCCCCGGCGCCCGCGGAGCCGTCCGGGGATATCCCGGTCCGGTCCATGAGGGCGGACAGCGGCTGCGCGACGGGTTCGCCGGAGTCGTCGGAGGGGTACGCGGTGACGTCGGGGGTGACCGTGGTGTTGAAGGCGGTCAGCACAAGCAGGAACACCGCGAGGACGCAGACGCCCAGCAGGACGTGGTCCCAGACCGTGGCCTTCGGGTTCGCGGCACCCGGGCCTGTTCTCCCCCCGTCCACCACACGCCTTCCTCCCCGTCTGTTCCTCCCGGCCGCCCCGGGTACGCTCCGGTGACCGGCGTGCCCTGGAGGCGGCTGGTGCTCCCGTACACGTCTGAGCCGCCCACTGGTCCGACGAACCCCGGCGCGGTGGTTGCACCGGACGCGGGAGGCATGGGACCCGGTGGCTGCCGACCGGCCGCCAGTTTAGGGGAGAACAGGGGTGCCGACCCCGTGTTCGTGAGGCCTCGCATTCGCTTTCGGCCCCGACCCAACGGCCCCTCCAACACTCCGGAACCACCCCCGGGAAACCCGGCGGCCTCTCCGAAACCGCCCCGGCCTGCGGAGAGTCCACAGGCACACGGAACGTGGCGTTTCGTAACCGCCCCTTGAGGGCACAGGGCGGTCAGGAGGTACCCCCCGTGGAGACCGGAACGATCGTCATCATCGTCATAGCCGTGATCGTCATCGCCGGAGGAGCCGCGGCCGCCGCTCGTCTGGTGCTCCTCCCCGCCCTTCGCACCAAGCGCCTCAGAGGACGCTTCGGCCCCGAGTACGACCACGCTCTGGAGGCGTACGGCGACAGGGCGGGTGCCGAGCGGGACCTCACCGAACGGCTCCGTGAGCGCGAGGGCACCGAGTTGCGCGAGCTCACCCGGGAGGAGGCCGCGGCCCACGCCGAAGCCTGGACGGCGGTCCAGGGGGAGTTCGTGGACGATCCCGTCGGGTCGGTCCGCGGCGCGCGCAGCCTCACCGACAGCATCATGCGGGACCTGGGCTACCCCGACGGCCCGACGGCCGAGGGCGGTGTCCACGACGACGCGAGCTTCGAAAGACGCGCCAAGGATCTGTCGGTGGACCACCCCGAGGCGGTCGCGCGCTACCGCGCCACCTGGGCGGCCGGACACCTCGCCGAGGCGGACCAGACGGCCACCGAGAACCTGCGCGAGGCGCTGCTGGCCTACCGGGGCCTGGTGGAGGCCCTGCTCGGCGGACTTCCCAAGGAGCACAGGAGGGGCAGCGGCCGGGAGACCGGAACGCCCCGTACCGCCCAGACGGAACAGACGGAGTAGCCATCACGAGGGAGGTTGACATGGCGGATCGCCCAGTGCGGCCCCGGCACCGTCCGGGCGCGAAACGGATCGACCCCGAGCCCGTCGAGAAACCGAAGCCCCCGCAAGCGGCGTCGGCCCCCGAGTCTGCCGCCCCGGCCGAGCCCGCCGGGAGAGCCGGAACCGGCGGCGAAGCCGAGGCCGGCGGAAAGGCCACGATGACCGACGTGACCGAGACGACCGAGGTGCGCGTGCCCCAGCAGGCCAGACCCCGCCGAACCCCCGACCCCTCCCGAACCTGGCGCCTTCGCCCCCGTGGCCTGGTCGCACACGAGGTGCGTGAGCGCTGGACCCAAGCTCAGGGCGAGTTCGTGGACGACCCCCCGCGCTCGGTGCGCGAGGCGGACGCGTTGGCCGATGAGGTCGCCGACGCCCTGATAGCCGAGATCGAGGCGCGCCGGGCTTCGCTGCGCTCGGTCTGGAACGACAGCGAGGCCGACACCGAGGCGCTGCGGCTGGTCCTGCGCGACTACAGGTCCTTCGTCAAACAGATGGTGGGCGACGACTGACCACGTGACCATCGTGTCGATCGTCCCGGGGCCCGCCGAGCGAACGGGCCCCGGGCGGTGAGGTTTCGATGCTGTCCGTTTCCGGCGGAGAACACGGTCTTAGCTGGACAGGCACCACCGGAAAAGCAGAAAAGCGAACCATTCGGACAAACGTCACGAAAAGCGAGGTAGTCTGCGCACGCCACCCCGGTTCAGGAATTGAAGGGGTGGGTGCGCCGACGGCCCAAGAGTGCCGTCGGCGCCGCGTGGAGGGGGTTTCCACGCAGGTGAGAGGTGTAGGCCGGGCAGGACTCGAACCCGCGACCCAGGGATTATGAGTCCCCTGCTCTAACCAACTGAGCTACCGGCCCCCTGTCGCCAGCAAACGTCATCCTAACAGGGTGTGTCCGCCGTTTCCTCGCGGTAAATCCGTTGCCCCGCAGGGCTCGCCCACGCCCGGGGGCAACACCGGAGACGAGCCGGGCAACGACGCACGTGAGGCCGTGGGCGGCGACGCGCGAGGCGTTAGACCGCACCTTGGTCGCGGACGGCGCCGGGGAGCGGTCTAGGGTGTGATGGTGCGGCGCGCGCCTGGCCGTACCCCCTGGGCCCGGCACCGGAGCCGCCTCGAACCCGTTGGTAACATCGCGGGTCGCACATCGTCGTCAGGAGAGTTCACGCATGTCCAAAGCACCCGTCAACGTCACCGTTACCGGCGCCGCCGGCCAGATCGGCTACGCCCTCCTGTTCCGGATCGCCTCCGGTCAGCTGCTCGGCGCCGACACCCCGGTGAAGCTGCGCCTGCTGGAGATCCCGCAGGCCGTCAAGGCCGCCGAGGGCACGGCGATGGAGCTTGACGACTGCGCCTTCCCGCTGCTCCAGGGCATCGACATCTTCGACGACGCCAACAAGGCGTTCGAGGGTGCCAACGTCGGCCTGCTGGTCGGCGCCCGTCCGCGCGGCCCGGGCATGGAGCGCGGTGACCTGCTCCAGGCCAACGGCGGCATCTTCAAGCCCCAGGGTGAGGCGATCAACGCCGGCGCCGCCGACGACATCCGCGTCCTGGTGGTCGGCAACCCGGCCAACACCAACGCCCTCATCGCGCAGAGCCACGCCCCGGACGTCCCGGCCGAGCGCTTCACCGCGATGACGCGTCTGGACCACAACCGCGCGCTGACCCAGCTCGCCAAGAAGCTCGACGTGTCGATCAACGACATCAAGAAGCTCACGATCTGGGGCAACCACTCCGCCACCCAGTACCCGGACCTGTTCAACGCCGAGGTCAACGGCGCCAACGCCGCCAAGGCCGTCGGCGACCAGGCCTGGCTGGAGAACGACTTCATCCCGACCGTCGCCAAGCGCGGCGCCGCGATCATCGACGCGCGTGGCGCGTCCTCGGCCGCCTCGGCCGCGAACGCCGCCATCGACCACGTCTACGACTGGGTGAACGGCACCCCCGAGGGCGACTGGACCTCCGCGGCCATCCCGTCCGACGGTTCCTACGGCGTGCCCGAGGGCCTCATCTCCTCCTTCCCCGTCACCTCCAAGGGCGGCAAGTGGGAGATCGTGCAGGGCCTGGAGATCGACGAGTTCTCCCGCGGCCGTATCGACGCTTCGGTGCAGGAGCTCGTCGAGGAGCGCGACACCGTCAAGAAGCTCGGCCTCGTCTAGTAGTTCCGTCAGCGGATCCGCTGGTAGGTCCGCAGCGCGTGGCTGTCACGGGCACGCCCTCCTCACGGGGCGTGCCCTTCGCGTGCGTCGGAGTCGGCGACCGCACAAGGCCCTGGTGAGCGGACGGACCGCCGCCGTGTCCCGAAGGGGTGCGGAAAGCGGGCAGTATAGAGACCGTGAGTCTCATCGATGTGCTTCCGGCCGAACCAGAACCCGATTCCCTCTTCGAGGCGTTCGCTTTGTGGGCCGAGGAGCGGGGCATCACCCTCTACCCGCACCAGGAGGAGGCCCTCATCGAGGTCGTCTCCGGGTCGAACGTCATCCTCAACACCCCCACCGGCTCCGGCAAGAGCCTGGTCGCCACCGGCGCGTTGTTCGCCGCCCTGGCCCGGGACGAGTGCGCGTTCTACACCGCGCCGATCAAGGCGCTGGTGTCGGAGAAGTTCTTCGACCTGTGCAAGATCTTCGGCACCGAGAACGTCGGCATGATGACCGGTGACGCCAGCGTCAACGCCGACGCTCCCATCGTGTGCTGCACGGCGGAGGTCCTCGCCCAGATCGCCCTGGCCGAGGGCAAGGACGCCGACATCAACACCGTCGTCATGGACGAGTTCCACTTCTACGCCGAACCCGACCGCGGGTGGGCGTGGCAGGTGCCCCTGCTGGAGATGCCCCAGGCGCAGTTCCTGCTGATGTCGGCCACCCTGGGCGACGTCAGTCGGTTCGAGGAGGACCTGGAGAAGCGCACCGGACGGTCGACCGCCGTGGTCGCCTCCGCCGAGCGCCCGGTCCCCCTCTACTACGACTACCGCGTCACCCCCCTGCACGAGACCCTCGAGGAACTCCTCGGCGACGGTCACGCGCCCGTGTACATCGTGCACTTCACCCAGGCGCAGGCCGTGGAACGCGCACAGTCGTTGACCAGCATCAACATGTGCACCAAGGAGGAGAAGGCGAGGATCGCCGAGGAGATCGGCAACTTCCGCTTCACCACCAAGTTCGGTCGCAACCTGTCCCGGTACGTGCGGCACGGCATCGGCGTGCACCACGCCGGGATGCTGCCCAAGTACCGGCGCCTGGTCGAGCGGCTGGCCCAGTCCGGGCTGCTCAAGGTCATCTGTGGCACCGACACCCTGGGGGTGGGCGTGAACGTGCCCATCCGCACCGTGCTGTTCACCGCGCTGAGCAAGTACGACGGGGTGCGGGTGCGCAGGCTCCGGGCCCGGGAGTTCCACCAGATCGCCGGGCGGGCCGGGCGGGCCGGGTTCGACACCGTGGGCAACGTGGTCGCCCAGGCCCCCGAGCACGTGATCGAGAACGAGAAGGCGCTGGCCAAGGCGGGCGACGACAGCAAGAAGCGGCGCAAGGTGGTGCGCAAGAAGGCCCCCGACGGGTTCGTGTCCTGGGACGAGGCGACCTTCCGCAAGCTCATCGAGTCCGAGCCCGAGCCGCTGAACTCGCGGTTCCGGGTGAGCAACGCGATGCTGCTGAGCGTGATCGGGCGGCCGGGCAACTGCTTCACCGCCATGAGGTACCTGCTCACCGAGAACCACGACGACCGCAAGGCACAGCGCCGCCACATCCACGACGCGGTCTCCATCTACCGGTCGCTGCTGGACGGCGGGATCGTGGAGACCCTGCCCGAACCGGACGAGCAGGGTCGCACCGCGCGGCTCACGGTGGACCTGCAGGCCGACTTCGCGCTCAACCAGCCGCTGTCCACGTTCGCGCTGGCCGCCCTGGACCTGCTGGACGCGGAGTCGCCGACCTACCCGCTGGACGTGCTCACCGTGGTGGAGTCCACCCTGGACGACCCGCGGCAGATCCTCGGCGCCCAGCTCAACAAGGCGCGCGGCGAAGCCGTCCAGGAAATGAAGATGGAGGGCATCGAGTACGAGGAGCGCATGGAGCTGCTGGAGGAGGTCG
Organism: Nocardiopsis metallicus; assembly: GCF_014201115.1. GTDB lineage: Bacteria > Actinomycetota > Actinomycetes > Streptosporangiales > Streptosporangiaceae > Nocardiopsis > Nocardiopsis metallicus. Next base: position 321,775 of record NZ_JACHDO010000001.1, on the reverse strand, counting down.
ACTACCCCAAGCCGCTGGAGGAGCTCCTCAACCACGCCTACGAGGTCTACCGGACCGGCCACCCGTGGGTGGGCGACCACCCGCTGCGGCCCAAGACCATCGCCCGTGACATGTACGAGCGCGCGATGAACTTCGTGGAGTACGTGGGCTACTACGAGCTGGCCCGCTCTGAGGGACTGGTGCTGCGCTACCTGGCCAGCGCCTACAAGGCGCTCAACCAGACGGTGCCGGACGACGCCAAGACCGAGGAGCTGCGCGACCTCATCGAGTGGCTGGGCGAGCTGGTGCGCCAGGTGGACTCCAGCCTCCTGGACGAGTGGGAGCAGCTCACCAACCCGGAGGAGGAGGCCGAGGGCGAGGGCGCCGAGGCCGAGGAGAAGGTCCGGCCGGTCACCTCGAACGCGCGTGCCTTCCGGGTGCTGGTCCGCAACGAGATGTTCCGCCGCGTGGAGCTGGCCTCCCGGCGGCGCTACGGCGACCTGGGCAAGCTCTCCGAGGACGACGAGTGGAGCGGCGAGGAGTGGGCCGAGGCCGTGGAGGCGTACTACGCCGAGCACGACCAGATCGGTACCGGTCCGGACGCGCGCGGTCCGAAGATGCTCCTCATCGAGGAGGAGGACGACATGTGGCGGGTCCGCCAGATCCTCGCCGACCCGGCCGGCGACCACGACTGGGGCATCAGCGCTGAGGTCGACCTGGCCACGTCGAACGCCGAGGGGCGCGCCGTGGTGCACGTGACGGACGTGAACCGGCTCTAGGCGAGCCGGAGGTTCGGGGCGGGGCCCTCCCGGGGAGGGGAGGGCCCCGCCCGCGTTTTCCAAGGATTCCGGGCGCGCTGAGGCGGGCGGGGCAGAAGGCTCCCCCAGTGCGAGGAGACACCGGGGGCGATCGCGCCGGCGCGGATCCGCCCTCCTGTTGGATGACCCGGTGGGGCGAAGTGTCCCCCGGTCAGTTCAGCAGGTGGGCGTTGACCTCGCGGACTCCCTCGGCGAGGTCGGGGCGTTCGACCACTGTGCGCCCGGCGGCGGTCAGGCGTTCGGCGCCGTCGCAGTCCACGAACAGGGCCGGTTCACGCCAGGCCAGGACCACCCGCGGGACGGGCGTGGAGAGGATCAGCTCGGTGCACGAGCGCGGGCGTGAGGCCCGTGAGCTGCACGGCTCCAGGGAGGTGTAGACGGTCGCCTCCCTCAGGCGCGGATCCTCGGGGTCGATCCCACGGAACGCCACCTCCTCGGCGTGGTCGTGCGGGTCGTCGCGTCGCGAGTAGCCCTCGGCGAGGAGCTGTCCCTGCGCGGACACCACGACGGCACCGACGGAGAAGGCGGTGCTCGAGGGCGGGCAGGAGCGGGACAGCTGGATCGCCGCCGTCAGCCAGAAGCCGTCGGGCGCCCCCTCCGCCGGCCGGGGACCACCGGTTCTCCCGGTCGGGTCCATCACCGCTCCCCCGGGTTCAGCGCGTACCGCAGCACCGCGATCCCGCCCAGGGCGCGGGCCTCCACCAGGCGCATGGGCGTCTGCGGGGAGTAGGGGTAGGCGCCCGGCAGGACGAAGCGCGGAGCGTCCTGCTCACCCACCAGGAACGGGGCGACGGCCAGCCGGAGCTCGTCGGCCAGGCCAGAGGTGAGGAACAGGGTGTGGATGTGTCCGCCGCCCTCGACCAGCAACCGGGTGACGCCCCGGCCGGCCAGGTCGTTCAGGATCGCCTCGGCGGTGGGCGGGTCTCCCGCGTCCACGACCTCGGCGGGCGGGTCGGTGTCGGGGCGTCCGGCCAGGCGCTCGGTGGCGGTGGCCACGCCGGGCCCGCCGGTGTAGACGACCGCGCCCGCGTCACCGGTGGAGAAGAAGCGCGCGCCGGGGTCCACGTCGCCGCCCCGAGTGAGCACGGCCTTGAGCAGGTTCTCGGTACGACCCTGTTCGCGGCGGTGTTCGCGCAGGAGCGGTGAGCGCACGAGGAGGCGGGGGTTGTCGACCCTCAGGGTGCCCGCGCCGACCAGGATCGCGTCGCATCCGGCGCGCAGTTCGTCGATCTCGGCGAAGTCGGCCTCGTTGGACAGGCGCAGGCGTTCGGGGCTGGTGTCGTCGATACGTCCGTCGATCGACATCGCGCAGCTCAAGATGGTGTAGGGACGGTCCATGCCCCCCAGGTTAACGGCGTTCGCGCGGGTGAGCTCCGAGGTCGCGCGCGGGCGCTTGTTCTCTTCCCCTTGCTCTTCCCTTTCCGGGGCCTAACACTGGAGAAGCGCGTGAATGGCTTAACCGCGCTCGGCGGGGATTGTCGCTGGCAGCGGTTGCGTTAGGGAGAATACGCGCCGATTTCGCCATCGGCCGCCGCGGCCGTTTCGGATACCGCGACCGTTCGGGGCCAGGCCCCGGGCCCTTCGGAGGGGTTCGCGGGGGCACAGGAGCACCTCCCCGGCCGGAGCCGCCCGGTGGAGCCGCTCTTCGGGATCCCCGGTGAATACCGAAGGGCGAGGAGGTTTCCAGCCCCCGAGGTGGCTCGGGTGGTTCACCGGTGCCTGGGTGGGGCCGATGACCCCGCCCCCATTCCTCGCATAATGGACATTGGGTGTATAAGTGCGTGTTCACTCAAGGCTGCCCTAACACGTAGCGCGCGTGCCTTCAAGGGCAACCTCAGGCGACGTTTTTTACCACCTGTATCCTGGAGTCGGTTAACAACCGCGCCAACGCGGAATAGAATCCCTTGACGCGGTCCCGCACGGGACCTTCCCAGAAACCTGGGAGTCGACCGCACTTCCCCACCTCAGACAAGAGGACGGCGATGTCTCGTTTCACCTCCCCCGATTTCCTGAGGCAGGCGGGGGACAAACACGTCAGGGCCAAACCTCCGCCGCCCGTCAACCTGGTCAGCGCCAGCATCACCCGACTGCGCTCCTTCCACCTCGAGGGGAAGGACCACTTCGCGGTCGACCGTGACCTGGCCGTCAAAGCCGAGCGCGCCGTGCCCGGTTTCGTCGACATCGTCCTGGGGGAACGCGCCTTCCTCCAGCGGGCGGTACGCCATCTGGCCGCGGAAGTGGGCATCCGCCAGTTCCTCCAGGTGGGGTCCGGAATGCCCGCCCCCGGGGATCCACACGAGATCGCCCACGAGAGCGTCCCCGACGCCCGGGTCGTCTACGCCAGCGACGACCCCGTGGTCCTCACCAACCACCTCGCGCTGATCCGCGACGGACGCACCACCACCGCCGTGCGGGGCGGGTTGGGAGACACCCACAGCCTCCTGCACGACCCGGAGAGCAGCCAGCTGCTCGACCTGGACGAGCCGATCGGGCTCCTGCTCACCGGCGCCGTCTCACACCTGAGCGACTTCGAGGCGGCCGCCCGCGGTATCGCGGAACTGCGCGACTCCCTGGCCCCGGGCAGCCACATGGCCCTGAGCCACTACTGCCGCCCCGACCCCGCGCGCAGCCCCAAGAGCGCCCTCCGGGCAGAGCAGCTCCAACGCCTGTTCACCGAACACCTCGGGCACGGCTACTGGCGGAGCGAGAAGGAGATCTGCTCGCTCTTCGACGGCTGGGAGACGGTGGCCCCGGGCCTGCTCCAGACCCAGAAGTGGCACCCCCTGCAGGTGGATCCCCCCGTCCCCGGGAGCTACGCGATGCCGCAGCGCAACCAGCAACTCATCATCGGCGGCATGGGACGCATCTGAGCTCGCCCCACCCTCGCACCCGCGTTGGAGCCCCCGGGCCCGGCAGCGGGCGAGGGTCGCCCCCTGAAGCCGAACCCGCCCGGGCCGCAACGCCTGGTGAACGTAGTCATCGATCTCGAAGGTGGTCAGAACCACCACCTTGGTCTGCGCCAGGCTGGGTGCCTCGCTTGCGCCGGGCTGGGATCCGAACTCCGGCCCGTCACGCCTGGAAACGGCAAAGGGCCCCACTTGGAGAAGTAGGGCCCCGATACTGCTCCCGCGACTGGACTCGAACCAGTAACCTGCCGGTTAACAGCCGGCTGCTCTGCCGATTGAGCTACGCGGGATCGACACCGCCCCGAAGCCCTGCGGCCTCGGCGACATGAACAATCCTAGCGCCTCCACGAGGGTGCTCGCGACGCCTTTTCAGCCTGTGCAGCCCAGCTCACACCACCGGCTCATCCCACCGGACACTCACGTGCACGCCACCCGTCAGCCCGCCCGTCGCTCCGCGGACCGTCCCCTACAGGCCGTCCGCGGGCTGAGGGCTCCCGAATCGGGTAGGAGGGCCGGGTCGCCCGGCCCTCCCCCCACACCACCGGACATGCGGGCCCGCATCCGGCGGTTCGTCAAACTGATCTCAACCGCTGCCAGGTCGGCTTGAGCATCCGCAGACCAAAGCCCTCCCAGTAGGAGTTGGGCAGCGCCTGCTGAAGGACGACCGAGCCACCGATCCGCCAGTACCCCTTGCTGCTGATCGCCCAGTCCCGGGCCACACGATCCGAGATACCGAGCGAGCGCAACATCCGGCGGCGGGTCCTGGCCCGCTTCCATTCCTTCCAACGGACCTGCCGCATCCTGCGGCGGAGCCATTCATCCAACCCCTGGAACACCCTGGGGGTGTCCGCGAGCCGGAAGTAACCCATCCACCCGACGATGAACCGGTTCAACCGGCCGATGCGATACTCCATCGCAACCGACCACCGGCGCGAGGTCAGCTCCCGGATCCGCACCTTCCAGCGCCTGAGCGCCTTGGGATCGACCCGGATACGCACCCCGGCCCGGGTGAAGTAGAAACCGAACCCCAGCAACGTCGCGACGGATGCCGGAACCACCTTCGACTTCTCCCGGTTCACCTTCAGCTTCAACCGCTGCTCGACCACGACCGTGATCGAGTCGAGCACCCTGTGAGCGGCCCGCCTGCTACGCGTGAAGACACGGATGTCATCGGCGTAGCGCACGAACCGGTGACCGCGACGCCACAGCTCCCGATCCAGGTCGTCGAGCATGATGTTGGACAGGACCGGCGAAAGCGGAGACCCCTGCGGGGTCCCCTGCGCGCTCGGCATCTTGACCCCGTCCGCCATGATCCCGGCTTCCAGAAAGGACCGGATCAGTCGCAGCACCCTGCGGTCGTCAACCCTGCGCGCCACCCGGGCCATCAACACATCGTGCTGGACCCGGTCGAAGAACCGGTCCAGGTCGATGTCCACGACCCATCGGTGGCCGTCCTCAATAGCCCGCCGCGCGACCCGCACCGCCTGATGGGCGGACCGGCCGGGACGGAACCCGAACGAAGACCCGGAGAACTCCGGGTCGAAGATCGGGGTGAGGACCTGCGCGATGGCCTGCTGGATCAAACGGTCCAGCACCGTGGGAACACCCAGCATCCGCTCGCCGCCCCCGGGCTTGGGGATCATCACCCGGCGGACCGGCGAGGGCCGGTATCTCCCCGCGTCGAGTTCTTCCCGAACGCCCTCCCAGTGCTCGCGCAGCCATCCCCGCAGATCAGCGGTAGTGACTCCATCCACACCCGGGGCACCCCGGTTGGTCTCGACCCGTTCGAGCGCCGCGGCCAGGTTCGCGCTGGACAGCATTCGCTGCCACAGATCCCCCTGGCCGTGGTGGACATCGTCTCCAGGCCGCGCCGACAGGTCACTACGCTCTACGGCGGTACTCAACGGAAATGCACCGTCCCCTCCCACCGCAGGCCCGCCTTCGGCGGGGTGGCTGCGATCTGTGTGACCAGCACGAGCGGCACCGGTTCCTCTGTCCCATTTGACGTTCGGCCCTTCCCAGCCCACGAGCGATCCCGGCTGGTACTACGACCTCTGCTGACTTCTGCCCGGTCAGCCGCTCCCTTGCGGTCGCGGCCGTCGGCGCGGCGACATACTCAGCACAACCGACACCCGGACAGACCTCCCCAGGTAAGAACAGCTACTTTCCCCCTACGCCTGCCGCATCTACACCCCGGCCGTCTTGGCAGTGACGGGCTTCGCCATCCATGGCTGGCTCACCCCGACCGGACTGCCTTGTATGCGGTTCGTGTTCCTCAGTGCAGGGTTTCGCCTCGGGCTTCCTCCCGACCCCACCTCGCGGTGACGCCGTTGCCTCCGGCTCAGAGTTAGCACTGCCGCTTCCTCTAGAGGACTTCCACCTCCAAGCAACTGCCCATGCTGGGCACACCACGAGGAAGGCCCACCGGATCTCTCCGGCGGGCCTTCCTCCACTGCTCCCGCGACTGGACTCGAACCAGTAACCTGCCGGTTAACAGCCGGCTGCTCTGCCGATTGAGCTACGCGGGATCGGCACCGCGCCGAAGCCCTGCGGCCTCGGCGACATGAATAGACTAGCGCGCTTGGAGAGTGCTCGTGACCGTTCGAGTGTGCTCGTGGCCGGTGTCGGCTCGTGTGGCCCGAACCACGGGAGGGTAACGTCGGGCACGGAGCACTCCGACCGTCACCAAGTCCGTAAAGAGGGAGCCATGCGCTACCGGATCACGTTCGTCGCCGGACTCGCCATCGGATACGTGCTGGGTGCCAAGGCGGGCAGGGCCCGCTACGAGCAGCTCGCCCGCACCGCCCGCCAGGTGGCCGACAGCCCGCTGGTCCAGGAGGTGGCCGGGGTCGTCGGCGCCCAGACCAGCAAGGCCGGACGGGCCGTCTACGACAAGGCCGTGGAGAAGATGCCCGTCACCTCGGTGCGGGACTTCCTCGCGCGCCCCACCGCCGAGGAGATCCACCTCATGGAGTGGGAGACCGATTCGGCCGACGCGGCCTACGCCGGGAACGACCGCTCCAACGGTACTCGTTCCGATGACGACCGGCCCGGCGGAGGGGCCCATGACAGCAGCCGGTCCGAGGACCGGGACTTCTGACGATGGCCCTGTTCGGACCCCACCTCCCCGAACAGGTGCGTTCCCGGCTGGAGCGCGGTGAACGGGTGCTCGCACAGGCACCCGTCGCCGCCCCCGCCGGGGACGCACCGGCCCCTGGCGGGGCCGTCCTGGTCGCGACCACCCGCGCCCTGTACCTGCCGGAGGGTCGCGCCGTGCTCTGGCAGGACATCGACCGCGCCCGGTGGAGCCCCGACGCGCTCACCTTCGTGGAGGAGGGCGTGGGCGAGCACACCGTGCGTCTGCGCACCGAGCTCACCGGTGACCCGGTGGACTACCGGCGCATGGCCGAGACCGTCTCCGAACGGGTCACCTCCACCATCCTGGTGAACCGTTTCGTCCCCTTCCCCTCCACCGAGTCCACCACCGGCTTCCGACTGGTGGCCCGGCGCGCCCCGCTGGGCAGTGAGATCGACTGGCGGGTGCACCTGGGCGAGGACCTGGACCCGGAGGACCCCGCCCTCTCCGAGGCCGTCTCGCGGGCCCTGGCCCTGCTCCACGAACAGATGGGCGTGTGAGCGCGCTCCCCTACTTCCGTTTGTCCAGGCCCAGGGCGAGGACCTCGGCCAGGTGCAGGGCCTTGCGGCCCGCGCCCTGTTCGATCTGGGTGCGGCAGCTGTAGCCGTCGGCCAGGACCAGGGTGTCGGGTCCGGCGGCGCGCACCCGGGGCAGGAGTTCGCGCTCACCGATCGCCGAGGACACCTCGTAGTGCCCCTCGGTGAAGCCGAAGTCGCCCGCCAGCCCACAGCAGCCCGAGTCCAGTACCTCGCCGTCGATCCCGGCCCTGGCGATCAGGTCCCGGTCGGCGTCGAAGCCGGTCACGGCGTGCTGGTGGCAGTGCACCTGGGCCAGCGCGGAGGCGGCCACGCGCGGCGGCTGCCAGTCCGGGGCGTACTCGTTGAGGAAGCCCGCGAAGGTGTGCACCGCGGCCGCCACCCGTTTGCTCTCCTCTCCCGGCAGCAGCTCCACGAGGTCGTGCTTGAGCGCCGCCGTGCAGCTCGGCTCCAGGCCCACTACCGGCAGCCCCTGGGAGACCAGTGGCGCCAGGGACGCGACCGCGCGGCGCATCACCGCGCGGGCCACGTCCAGCTGGCCGGTGGAGACCCAGGTGAGCCCGCAGCAGACCTGCCCCTTGGGCAGTACCACGGAGAAACCGGCGTCCTCCAGCACGCGCACGGCCGAGACGAGGACGTTCGGGTTGAGCAGGTTGCCGAAGGTGTCCGGCCACAGCACCACCTTGGGCCCGCCCTGACGGCCCTCGCCCCGGTTCAGGCGGCGGCGGAAGGCGCGGGTGAACGTGGTGCGGGCGAAGGCGGGCAGGTCGCGCTGGGCGGCCACTCCGGCCATCCGTTTGGCCAGTGCGGACACCCCGGGCAGGCGCACCAACCGGTTGGCCTCCACCGGGGCCAGGGCGGCCAGGCGGGCCAACACCGGCAGCCACCCCATCGAGTAGTGCGCGGCCGGGCGCACCCGGCCCTTGTAGTGCTGGTGCAGGAACTCGGCCTTGTAGGAGGCCATGTCCACGTTGACCGGGCAGTCGCTCAGGCAGCCCTTGCACGACAGGCACAGGTCCAGGGACTCGCGGACCTCCTCCGAACGCCAGCCGTCGGTGATGACCTCGCCGTTGGCCATCTCGAACAGCAGGTGGGCGCGGCCTCGGGTGGAGTGCTTCTCCTCCTGGGTCACCTGATAGCTGGGGCACATCACGCCCGGGCCGCTCTGGCGGCGGCACTTCCCCACCCCCGAACACCGGCGCAGGGCCTTGGCGAAGTCGCCGTCGTCCTCGTTGTAGGCCAAAGTGGTCTGGGACAGCAGCGGGAGCTCGGGGCGCAGGTCGGTGGCGACCCGGATGTCGGAGTCCAGCGGCAGCGGGTCGACGATGATGCCAGGGTTCATCAGGTTGTCCGGGTCCCAGACGCGCTTGAACTCGCCGAAGGCGCGGATGAGGCTCTCGGGATACATACGGCTGAGGAGTTCGGAGCGGGCCTGTCCGTCGCCGTGCTCGCCGGAGAGCGATCCCCCGTGCCGCACGACGATCTCGGCGGCCTCCTCCATGAAGGCCCGGTACGCGCGGCGGCCGCCCTCGTGGGTGAGCTCGAAGTCGATGCGCACGTGCAGGCAGCCGTCGCCGAAGTGGCCGTAGACGACCCCGTAGCGGTCGTGGCGGGCCATGAGGCCCTCGAAGTCGCGAAGGTAGGCGCCGAGGTTCTCCGGCGGTACGGCTGCGTCCTCCCATCCGGACCACGCCTCGGCGCTGGTGGGGGTGCGGGAGGTGAGCCCGGCCCCCTCCTCGCGGATCCGCCAGAGGGCCTTCTGGTGGGCGGGGTCGGTGACCACGGCGGCGTCGCGGGGACTAGTGGACTCCTCCAGGGAGTCGATCATGGTCTGCGCGGCGGCGGCCGCCTCGTCCATGGTCTGACCGGCGATCTCCACCAGCAGCCAGGCGTGGCCCAGCGGCAGCGGGACCCGGGATGTGGACCCGTGTCTGTCCAGGGCGGCCACGATGCGGTCGTTGAGGCCCTCGACGGTGAGCGGAGAGTGCTCCAGGAGCCCGGGGACGGCGTCGGCGGCGGCCGGGGCGTCCTCGTAGCCCAGCACCGCCAGTGCGCGGGCGGGCGGCGACTCCACCAGGCGGACGGTGGCGCCCAGCACCATGGCGCAGGTGCCCTCGGTACCCACCAGGGCGGCGGCGACGTCGCGGCCCTTCTCCGGGAGCAACCGGTCCAGGGCGTAGCCGGAGACGCGGCGCCGGAACTGGGGCATGGCGGTGCGCATATCGGAGCGGTGTGTCTCCACGAGGCGGCCCAGGGCCGCGTGGATTTCCCCTTCGCGGCCGGGGCGGGCGGCCAGTTCGGCGAACTCCTCGGCGGTGTGCTCGGAGCCGACGGTGACTCGGGTGCCGTCGGAGAGCAGCAGGTCCAGGGAGACGACGTTGTCGGCGGTGGTGCCCCAGGCGACCGAGTGGGAGCCGCAGGCGTTGTTGCCGATCATCCCGCCGATGGTGCAGCGGCTGTGCGTGGAGGGGTCGGGGGCGAAGGTGAGCCCGTGTTCGGCGGCGGCGGCGCGCAGCTCGTCGAGGATGACCCCGGGCTGGACCGTCGCGGTGCGGGCCTGCGGGTCGACGTCGACGATGGCGCGCAGGTGGCGCGAGGTGTCGATGACCACGCCGGTGCCGATGGAGTTCCCGGCGATGGAGGTGCCGCCGCCGCGCGGGATGATCGGCACCTGGTGCGCGGCGCAGGCGCGGACGGCGGCCACGCAGTCGTCGACGGTCTCGGGGATGACCACCGCGAGCGGGACGCGGCGGTAGTTGGAGGCGTCGGAGGTGTACAGGGCGAGGGTGCCCGCGTCCAGGGCGACGGTTCCCTGGACGCCGGCTTCGAGGTCACGGCGGAGTGCGGGAAGGTCCGGGCGTGCGGTGGGGCCTGTGGGAGGGCCCGTGCGTGCGGTGCTGCTCTGCGGGTCGGCCATGCCCACAGCGTGTCGCGGTCGGTGGCGGCGTGGCAACCACGGCGCGCGGTCGCGGCGGCCGCTCCTGTCATGTGCCCGTGCGGACGGTCAGTCGAGGGACTCGCGCATGGTGCGGACCAGGTCGCCGTCGGGGTCCATGTCCAGGTTCCAGACCATCATCCCGGCCAGGTCGTGGTCCCGCACGTACTGGCCCTTGAGCTCGATCACGTCCGGGTTGTCGTAGGTCCACCACTCGTCGCCGTCGTAGACCCAGTAGGAGCCGGAGTCCTCGTCCAGGAAACGGCGGCCGCCCATCTCCTCCAGCTGGTCGAAGGGGCGGGTGGGGCCGTCGTAGTCGTCGTCGGCCGGGCCGGAGGCCTCCTGGTAGCGACCCCCGTCCTGGGCGGGTACGCCCTGCCAGCCGCGTCCGAAGGCCGGGATTCCCATCACGATCTGATCGGGGTCGGCGCCCAGGTCCAGGTAGCGCTGGATGGCGGCGTCCACGCTGTTGGCGTCCTCGTTGTAGTCGGGGACGTAGAGGTTGGAGTGGTGGGTGGTGCGTTCGTTCCAGGGCCCGGCGAAGTCGTAGCCCTGCACGGTGGCGAAGTCCACGTACTCGAAGAGCTCCGCCTCGAAGGCCTCGGTGTGCGCCGCACCCCCGGGCAGGGAGACGGTCAGGAGGTAGTCGTCCCCGGTCTCGCGGGACAGCTCGTCCATCTGGCGGCGGAACTCGGCGACCAGCAGGGTGAAGTTGCGCGCGTCGTCGGGGTGTTCCACGTTGTCGGGGTTGCCCTGCCCGCCCGGCCACTCCCAGTCCAGGTCGATGCCGTCGAACACCCCGGCGGCCACGCCCTGGCCGCCCTGGGGCTCGCCCCCGCGCACCGGGAGGTCGCCGCGCAGCCACAGGTCCAGGCAGGAGGTCACGAAGGCCTCCCGGGACTCCTCGGTGCGGGCCGCGGTGGAGAAGTTCACCGACCAGTTCCAGCCGCCCAGGGACAGGCTCGCGCCCAGGTCCGGGTACTCGGCGCGGAGCTGGCGCAGCTGGTTGAGGCCGCCCGCCAGTTCCTGCTCGTACTCGTCGGCCTCGCCGCTGACGCTCTCGTCCTCGCCGTAGCGGCGCTGGTACAGCTCCCAGGGCTGGTCGTGGCTGTCCTCGGGGATGAAGCACAGACCGTCGCGGTCGATGTTGCCGAAAGCCCACATGAGTCTGGTGAGGTGCTCGGGGGCTCCGCTGTTGCGCAGCTCGTTGACGGTGTAGCCGCGGTTGGCCACGTTCCAGTCGGCGAAGTACCCGATCCGCTCGGGTTCGCGTTGGTTCATGAGCACGAGGGTTCCCACGAGTAGCGCTACTGCGGCGACGGCCGCGCCCAGTACCAGCAGCGGACGCCGTCCGACGGGCGTCCTGGACGTGGGCGGGGTCGGAATGGCGTTCACACCTCGAAGGTAGGGGTACGGCGGCACCGGGGCGCGATGTTCGTCCCATGTCGGCCAGATCAGGCCGTTCTGGGACGTGCGGGAACCCGCGCGCCGCCCCACACGTTGTAGGGGCCCTCACACACCAGGCCCGGGCGGTTGAGCTCCGGTGTTCGGAGCCTTCAGCCACCGCTGCGCGCCTCTAGCCGCTGCGCAGGAAGTCCTTCAGGGTGCCCGCCCGCGAGGGGTGGCGGAGCTTGGCGAGGGTCTTGGCCTCGATCTGCCGGATCCGCTCACGCGTGACCCCGAACTCCCTTCCCACCTCCTCCAGGGTGCGCGGGTGGCCGTCGGCCAGGCCGAAGCGCAGCCGGATGATGCGCCGCTCGCGTTCGGAGAGGTCCCCCAGGAGCACCCGCAGCTGTTCCTGGAGCAGGGTGAAGGCGGCCGCCTCGACCGGCATCACCGCGTCGGAGTCCTCGATGAAGTCACCGAAGTCGGACTCCTCGTCTCCGATCGGCGCCTGAAGGGAGACGGGCTCGCGGGCGATGCGCTGGATCTCCAGGACCCGGTCCCCGCCGAAGCCCGCGGCGGAGGAGATCTCCGCGACGCTGGGTTCGCGGCCGAGCTGCTGGTGGAGCTGGTGTTGGACCCGGACGAGCTTGTTGATGGTCTCGACCATGTGCACCGGAATGCGGATGGTGCGGGCCTGGTCGGCGATGGCCCGGGTGATGGCCTGGCGGATCCACCAGGTGGCGTACGTGGAGAACTTGAAGCCCTTGGAGTAGTCGAACTTCTCCACCGCGCGGATCAGCCCGAGGTTGCCCTCCTGGATCAGGTCCAGGAAGAGCAGTCCGCGTCCCATGTAGCGCTTGGCTATGGACACGACCAGGCGCAGGTTGGACTCGATCAGGCGCCGTTTGGCGCGCCGTCCCTCCTCCACGAGGTCAGCCAGCTCCTCGGCGGTGCAGTACCCCGGTTCGGGTTCGCGGCGCTGCGCGCACAGGCCCGCCTCGATGGCCTTGGCCAGGTCCACCTCCTCCCGCGCGGTCAGGAGCGGGACCCGGCCGATCTCGCGCAGGTACATGCGGACCAGGTCGGAGCCGGTGCGGCGGCCCGGGTCGACGACGGGGGCAGCCTCCTCGGGTTCGGCCACCTCGACCCCGACACGGGCCAGGTCGGTGATGGTCTGGTCCAGGGAGTCGGGGGGCGCGTCCAGGCGTTCCAACGCCGACGCGACCTCCCCACGACTCATCGTTCCCCGGCCAGTGTCGGGTAGTAGTCGGACCACCTGACGAATAGATGGTATTTCACTGTTAACAACGGTGGGAGCCATCACTACATTGTGCCCGCACCCCTAGCCCGATAGGGAGATCTATTATTGTCACCCCCGTGCTACATACCCCCGGAGTCGGACTCCTGCAATGCTCGTTTCTGCTGGCCAAGCCGCATCAGCTCGACGAAGATCCGGTTGTACTCCTCCGGTTGAGCAGCCTGGTCAATCCGGTGCAGCTCGGATTTGAGGTTTGACTCGCGCCGGTTGATGGAATGAGTTCTGATTGTGTCCAGCATTTGTTGGGCGAAATGCTCGTCAAGTTCTCCGTAGAACTCGATCGGCTCTACACCCAGGCGTGTGACGAAATCGCGCTGAACATCATTCGGCGCGGCGTCGCGAAGGGTGAGCGCCCAGCTTTCCGGGTCGGTCACGCCCGCGATCCCGCCCTGTTCCCGGATGAGCTGGAGGACGGCCCTGTGCTGGGGGACGGTGAAGTCCTCGTCGGTGAGGGTGTCGAAGCCCCGGGCCAGGTTCGGGTGCTTGACCGCGACCTTGAGCGCCTGCCGCTCCCGCTGCACCGAGGGGTCACGCAGGTCGTAGGGGGCGCTCTGGGCGTCGGGGGTGGGCACCGGCGACGCCTGCGGTCCGGGCCGGCCCGAGCCCTTGCCCCGGCCCATGTGCTGGCGCACCCGGCGCAGCACGAAGGACTCGTCCATGAGCCCGAGCCAGCGGTCCAGGTTCTTACCGTAGGTGAGCCGGACTCCCTCGTCCCGGATACTGGCCACCACGGGGGCCGCCGCGTCCAGGGCGGCGATGCGCCCCTCGGCGCTGGACAGGTCGTAGCCCTCGACGATGTTGCGAATCATGAACTCGTACAGCGGGCTGGCCCCGTCCACGAGATCGGCCACCGCCTGCGGGCCGTGCTGGAGCCGCAGGTCACAGGGGTCGAGGCCGTCCGGCTGGACCGCCACGAAGGTCTCGGAGGTGAACCCGTGCTCCTCGGCGAAGGCGCGCACGGCGGCCTTCTGCCCGGCCTTGTCCCCGTCGAAGGTGAACACGACCTTGCTGCCGTGGTTGGAGCGGCCCAGCAGCATCCTGCGCAGGATCTTGAGGTGGTCCTCGCCGAACGAGGTGCCGCAGGTGGCGACCGCCGTGGTCACCCCGGCCTCGTGGCAGGCCATGACGTCGGTGTAGCCCTCGACGATGACCGCCTTGCCCTGCCGGGAGATCTCCCGCTTGGCCAGGTCCAGCCCGTACAGCAGGCGCCCCTTGTGAAAGATGGGGCTCTCGGGGGAGTTGAGGTACTTGGGCCCGTCCTCCTCGGCGGCCAGCTTGCGCGCACCGAACCCGACCACCTCCCCGGTGACCTCGCGCACCGGCCACAGCAGCCGGTTCCGGAACCGGTCGTAGGCCCCGCGCCGCCCCTGACTGGCCAGCCCTCCCTCGATGATCTCGGCGTCGGTGAAACCCTTGCTACGCAGGTGATCCGTGAGGTTCTGCCAGCCGGCGGGCGCGAAGCCCAGCCCGAACTGCTCGGCGTGCACCCGGTTGAACCCCCGCTCCGCCAGGAACCGCCGCCCGATGACCGCCTCGGCTGACAGCAGCTGCTCGGAGTAGAACTGGGCGGCCGCCTTGTGGGCGTCCAGCAACCTCTGCCGCTTGCCCTCGTCCCTGCGGGAGGTACTGCGCCCGCCCTCCTCGTACCGCAGCACGATCCCGGTCTGCCGCGCCAGCGACTCGACCGCGTCGGTGAAACTGAGGCTGTCGATCTGCTGCACGAACGAGATGACGTCCCCGCCCTCTCCGCAGCCGAAGCAGTTCCCGGTGAGGATGTTGTCTTCGAGGACGAAGGCGTGCCCCTCGTCCACGACGGCGCAGAAGACCTCTTCACAGCGGTCGGTCTCCTCGACCGAGCGCACGGTCCAGCCCCGGCGGGCGAACTTCTTATCGGCCCCGCTGAAGCGCATCCGGTGCTCCTCGCGGAGGAAGAACTCCTCGGTCAGGTCTTCGTTGACGAAGTGCACCCGCAAGAGCGAGGAGGGCTCGCGCCCGGGGAAGCCCTCACGTACCTGTTCGGTGATCCCGTAGGTGCCGATCCCGAGCCGGGTCGCGACCATGCGGACATGCTCCAGTACGGAGCGGTCGGCGCAATTGAGCACGACCGTCCCGTCCTTGGAGACGTGTCCGTCCGCTGCGAGGTACCCGGCGAGCCATCCGTAGAGGTAGGAATGGGACTCGTCCAGGGGCGGCAGGTCCTTGAAGAAGCCGGGCAGGTGGTGGATGAGGATCTGACGGCCACGTTGGCTGGTCTCACTATGGGGGAACCACTTGAGTAGCCCGGGGTCCTTCTCGGTGTCCAACTCCGCCGTGCTGCCACGCCCCAGGCGAGTGCCGCCACCGAAAGTGATGCCGTGCGCGACCCCGAACGGTGAGGGCGTGGTCCTGGTGGCCTTCTCGGGCGGGAAGACGTAGGCGAGGCGGTGGTCAGGGCGCAGCTCCTCGGTGGTGACCTCGCGCACCTTCGAGCGGTCCTCGCCCTCCTGGACGAACCACCGGTGCTCGGGGGTGGCGCGGATCTCCTTGCGCTGGCCGTTCCGGCTCAGGGTCAGCCGCATCAGCCGCTGTACGCCGAAGGAGTAGAAGGGCGCCTCCACCCAGGTGGCGCTCTTCGTGAGGATCGTGTGTCTGCCCCCGGCCAGTTCGCGGATGGGCCTGACCCCGTCCCGGGTCAGTACCCGCGTCTCGCCTGCCAAGCAGTACCAGAGGTTCTTGGCGGGGGTGACGTTGAAGGAGGGGGACTTCTCGTCGTGGAAGGGGCAGAGCCCCTTGAGCGAGCCTCCGCCGGCGTTGCGCAGTTGGAGGTACTCACCGATCACGTCAGCGATGGGGGTGCGCTCGCGTACGAGGGCGATGTCTTCGTCTTTGATCCGGCCTGCCACGGTTTCCAGCCTAGTTCGCTCCGGGGACCTTCCGGCCACGGGTCCACGGGCCGGGCTCTCCCGTCGCGCTGTCCGCCGGACATCCGGGCGCCAGCTGAGGGGGCCCGGGTACCGCCGTGGAGGGTCGTTTCCTTCCCGCAGGAGGTCCCTTCCGGAGCGAGAGCGTACCCCTGCTCACGAGCCAGACCGAAGACGGGCCCCGTTGCTCGGTGTGACCGGGGCCCTGCGGCCCCGGTGCGGGGCGGGCCGGTCTTCGACGCCCGGCAGCCGGAGCCGGAACGGATCTTCTGGGAGATCCGCGGCTACCGGTGAGCCGTTAGCGCGGGCGGCGCGCGGGCGGCGGCCCGGTGCTTCGGCGCACGCGCAGGCGGACCGGGAGGAGCAGGGCGGTGACTGCCCTGTCCTGCTCCGGGTTCGCCCCCGCGCCTTCCCGTTCTTCCGGCTCGGCCAGGAGCAGGCGGACCGCGGCCTCGCCGACCTCGGCGGGGTCCGCGCTGGCCGTGGTCAGGGCCGGGCAGAGGTGGGCGGCCTCGGGGCGGTCACCGAACCCGGCGACGCTGACCTGCCCGGGCACGCGCAGGCCGGACTCGGTGAAGGCGTGCAGGAGGCCGAGGGCGATGTGGTCGTCAGCGGCCAGGACTGCCGTGACCTCCTCCCCCGCGGCCCGGCGGGCCGCCAGTACCAGCCCGGCGGTGTGCCCGGTCCCGGGCCCGGAACCAGCACCGGTCCCGCTCTCGGTCTCGGTCCCGGTCTCAGCCCCGGCTACGGCTTCCGGTTCGGGCGCTCCGGCCTCACGGAGGGCCTGGCGCCATCCCTCGGTTCGGGCCGCGTGGCCCGGGGCGGTTCCCGCCACGTGGTGCACGGTGCGGTGTCCCAGGTCGAGGAGGTGGCGGGTCAGGGCGTAGGCACCGCCCCGCTGGTCGGCCCTCACCGTCAGGGCCGCGTGCGCCGGGGGCGCGTCGACCACCACGGTCGGCGGCGGGCCCTTGACCGCGGCCAGTTCGCCCTCCTGGCCGGGGACCAGCGCCACACAGCCTTCCAAGGCGTGTCCGAAGAGGCGTTCGGCGGACGCGGCCAGCTCCTCGGGGGCGGTCCCGGCGAACAGGAGGGTTCGTCCGGCGGCGCGCAGGGCGCGTTCGATCCCGACCAGCGCGCGGGCGGTGTCGGGGTGGTCGGGAACGGTGGTGAGGACGCCGACCAGCCGGGAGCTGTGGGTGACCAGGGCGCGGGCCGAGGTGTTGCGCCGGTAGCCGAGTTCGGCGATGGCGGCGCGCACACGGGCCTCGGTCTCGGGGCGGATCCCGCGATGGGCGTTGAGGACGCGGGAGACGGTCTGGTGGGAGACACCGGCCAGCCGGGCGACGTCGTGCATGACGGGGCTGCGTCCGCGCCGTTCGGGCATGCCCTGGTCCCTCGTTCGTGGTGGCCGTGCGCACTGAGCAGTGTGTGCGCCGGCACGGGGCCCGTCAAGACCGGTAGACGCCGCCGGTTTCGGAACTTTCCGCATGTTCCCGGTCGGGGCGTCCCGGGTCCTGCTGTGTCGGTCAGCGCACGAGCTGGGCGTGCAGCGCGGTGGCCGAGGTGTCGGTGAGGGAGGCGACCTGGTCGACGATGACACGCAGGGCCGCGGCGTCGTTGGGCGCGTTCTCGAAGGAGGCGCGGAACTGGGGGTCGAGGGCGCCGGGGGCGCCGAGCCGCAGGGCGCCGACCAGTTCGGTGATGGTACGGCGTTCCTCGGCCTGGTAGATCCGGGCCTCTTCGCGGGACATGACGAAGTGCGCGGCCACCGCCTTGAGCAGGGCGCACTCCAGGAGGGCGCGGCGGGGAAGGACGAGGTCGGCGCGGTAGCGGGTGAGGCGGCCGGGGCCGTGGGCCTTGCGGGTGGCGCGTTCGGCGGCCCGGCAGAAGCGGCCGATGAGTTCGCTGGTGAGGTTCTTGAGGGCGGCCAGGGAGGCGAGGTCGCCGGTGAACTCGCTGGGCCAGACGGGCTCGGCCAGCAGTTCGGTGAACACCTCGTCGAGTTCGGCCTCGTCGGCGTCGCAGTAGCGGGCGGCGGCGATGCGGCAGACCTCGGCGCGCTGGCCGGGGTCGCGCAGGGCGGCCATGCTGACCAGTCCGGCGTGCAGGGCGTCCTCGACGTCGTGCACGGAGTAGGCGACGTCGTCGGCCCAGTCCATGACCTGTGCCTCGAAGCAGGTGCGCCCGGCGGGCGCGCCCTCGCGCAACCAGGCGAAGGCCTCGGAGTCGTCGGGGTAGCAGTTGAACTTGTGGGTGTCGCCGCCCTCGCCGCGGCGCCAGGGGTACTTGACGGTGGCGTCCAGGGTGGCGCGGGTGAGGTTGAGCCCGGCGCTGCGGCCGTCGGGGTCGATGACCTTGCCCTCCAGCCGGATGAGCAGGCGCAGGCTCTGGGCGTTGCCCTCGAACCCGCCGCAGGCCGCGGCGGCCTCGTCCAGCGCGCGTTCGCCGTTGTGGCCGAAGGGCGGGTGGCCGAGGTCGTGGGACAGGCAGGCGGCCTCGACGAGGTCGGGGTCGCAGCCCAGGGCCTGACCGAGTTCGCGGCCGATCTGGGCGCACTCCAGGGAGTGGGTGAGCCGGGTGCGCGGGAAGTCGCTCACCCCGGGTTGGACGACCTGGGTCTTGGCGGAGAGCCGGCGCAGGGCGGAGCTGTGCAGGACGCGGGCGCGGTCCCGTTCGAAGGGTCCGCGCCTGCGGCTCTTGCGTGACTCCTGGTGCAGGCGTTCGGTGTCCCGCGCGGTGTAGGCCGACACGGTGTTTTCGGAACGCACGGTGTTCTCGGTGCGCACAGGTTCGCCGGGGGTGGTCGTCATGGCCCCGAGCCTACTTCCCGACTGTGACAGAACGCGCCATTGGCCCTGGTCAGGCCGCGTTGACGCGGATGTCGCTGCTGTCGTTGAAAATCCAGTAGTACCAGAGGGAGGCGGTTTCCCTGGTGATGTACCACAGCTGGGTGCGGCGTTCGATGACGGCCGGGCCGGAGCGTGAGGGTGAGGTGCCCGCCTCGATGCCGTGGTCGGCGGCCATGACCTTGGAGCGCAGGCTGTGCCAGGGATCGGAGACGAGGATGGCGGTCTCCCACTCGTTGGCGGTGAAGACCTCCTCCACCGCCTGGAAGCTCTGGAGGGTGTCGCTGCCCTCCTCCACCGCGATGACCTGTTCGGCGGGGATGCCCACCTCCACGAGCCAGTTCCGGCCCGCGGCGGCCTCGGTGTAGGCGTCGTCGGGCTGTTTCCCGCCGACGGTGACGATGTAGGGCGCCACACCGTCCAGGTAGAGGACCTGGGCCTGGCGCAGGCGGGCCTCGAAGACGGGTGAGGGAACGCCGTTGTACTGGCTGGCGCCGAGCACGATGATGGCGTCGGAGGCGGTGCGGTCGTCCTGGCGTGCGGTGTACCAGACCCAACCCCAGGTGCCGGGCGGGATGGCCAGGGCGGCGACCAGGATCAGGGCGATGATCCAGCGCACACGGAAGCGGCGTCGCCTGCGTCGCTTGGGCTGGTGGGGCCGGGGCCCGCGGGGCGGGACGGAGCGGCGTCCGCTCTGCCGGCGGGGTTCGTCCGCCCGCGGTTCCTCCCACGGCTGGTCACCCGCCGGGGCCGCGTCACCCTGCTCGTCCGAACCCTGGCCGCCCGAACCGCGGCCGACCGGATCCGCGTCACCCTGCTCGTCCCGGTACGGGGGGCGGTCCCCCTGGGCGCGTGGCAGCGGCCGTTCCCGGACGAACCTGCGGGTGAACGCGTTGTTCTCGTCGCCCGCCCCGGAGCGGTTGAACTCGCGGGTGTCCCCCGCGCCGTCGTCGCCGGTGAACACCTGGGTGGCGCTGCCATCGGCCGGGGCCTGGGGCGCCCTGGAGAACTCCCGCGTGGCCTCGGCGGCCGGGGCGGCGCCGGAGAACCCGTCACGGGAGAAGACCTGGGTGGCCTCGTTGTCAGCGGAGACCGGAGTTGTGGTGGGGTCCTCCCACGGCTCTTCGCCGCGACCGTCGCTGGCCGTTCGCACCGGCTCACCTCCGCTTGGTTTGGTCTGGACGCGGTACGCCCACTGGGACGCCCGGTGCCCACTGCTGGTTCGCGGGCATCCCCGGCTGGCGAAGGGGCGTGGACGTGGGGTAGGTGGCCGAACGTGCCCGAGGTCCCGCCGGTGGGATGGCGGATTCAGACATCGTGTACGAGCAGCGTACCGAAGGCCAGAACATATCACGAAAAGGTCACAGCCGACTTTCCGGTCGACCTCCGCCGTGGTGCCCGATTCTAGTCGCCCCGGCCCCGTGCAGCGCCCGTGGCGGCGCGCCTGTCGCGGGCACGCCGCCACGTCGGCCCGGTCCGGCTCCGGATCCGGCCCCGGGGCAGGATCAGCCCTGAGCGGAGCGCCCCGCGGCCCGGCCCGCCTCCAGACGGGCCACGGGTACCCGGAAGGGTGAGCAGGACACGTAGTCCAGGCCCACCTTGTGGAAGAAGTGCACCGAGGCCGGGTCGCCGCCGTGCTCGCCGCACACACCGAGCTTGATACCCGGACGAGCGGCGCGTCCCTCCTCCACCGCGATGCGGATCAGGCGGCCGACGCCGTCCACGTCCAGGGACTCGAACGGCGACACCCCGAAGACGCCCTTCTCCAGGTAGGCGGAGAAGAAGGAGGCCTCCACGTCGTCGCGGGAGAAGCCCCACACGGTCTGGGTGAGGTCATTGGTGCCGAAGGAGAAGAACTCGGCGTTCTCCGCGATCTGCCCGGCGGTGAGCGCGGCCCGGGGCAGCTCGATCATGGTGCCGACCGGGAAGTCCAGCTCCAGGCCGTTCTCCTCACCCACCTCGCGCAGCACGCGCTGGGCGTCGTCGCGGATGATCTCCAGCTCCTGGACGGTGCCGACCAGCGGAATCATGATCTCCGGACGGGGGCGGCCGCCCTCCCTGATCCGGTCCACCGCGGCCTGCGCGATGGCGCGGACCTGCATGGTGAACAGGCCGGGCACGACCAGGCCCAGGCGCACGCCGCGAAGGCCCAGCATCGGGTTCTGCTCGTGGAGCTTGTGTACGGCCTGCAGGACGCGCAGGTCGTTCTCGTGGCTCTCGCCGCGGGCCTCGGCCACCGCCACGCGCACCGACAGCTCGGTGATGTCGGGCAGGAACTCGTGCAGCGGCGGGTCGAGCAGGCGGACGGTGACGGGCAGGCCGTCCATGGCGTCGAGGATGCCGTTGAAGTCCGCGCGCTGGAGCGGCAGCAGGGCGTCCAGGGACTCCTGCTGCTCGTCGGGGGTGTCGGCCAGGATGAGGCGCTCGACCAGCTGGCGGCGGTCGCCGAGGAACATGTGCTCGGTGCGGCACAGGCCGATGCCCTGGGCGCCCATGCGGCGGGCGCGGGCCGCGTCCTCGGGGGTGTCGGCGTTGGCGCGCACGTACATGCGGCGGGCGGCGTCCACGTAGTGCATGAGCCGGTCCACCGAACGCACCAGGTCGTCGGCCTGGTCGGAGGCGGGGTCGATCTCGCCCTCGAAGTAGCGGACCACCGGGGAATCCACGACCGGTACCTCGCCGAGGTAGACCTGGCCGCTGGTGCCGTCGATGGCGATGACGTCGCCCTCCTCGACCACCTCGCCGCCCGGCGCCGTCATACGCCGGTTCTTGGTGTCGATGTCGAGCTCTTCCGCACCGCAGACGCAGGTCTTGCCCATGCCGCGGGCGACGACGGCGGCGTGCGAGGTCTTGCCGCCGCGGCTGGTGAGGATGCCCTCGGCGGCGATCATGCCCTCGAGGTCGTCGGGGTTGGTCTCGCGGCGGCAGAGGATGACCTTCTCGCCGCTGCGCGACCACTTGACGGCGGTGTAGGAGTCGAAGACGGCCTTGCCCACCGCGGCTCCGGGCGAGGCGTTCATGCCGCGGCCCAGGCGGTGGACGCCGTCCCCGGCGGCGGCGACGTCGTCGAAGCGCGGGAACATCAGCTGGGCGAGCTGGTCGCCGGTGACGCGCTGGACCGCTTCGTCGAGGGTGATCATGCCCTGGTCGACGAGCTGGTCGGCGATGCGGAAGGCGGCCGCGGCGGTGCGCTTGCCCACGCGGGTCTGCAGCATCCACAGCTTGCCGCGCTCGATGGTGAACTCGATGTCGCACAGGTCGCGGTAGTGGTTCTCGAGCGTGTCCATGATGCCCATGAGCTGCTCGTAGCTGCGGGCGTCGATCTTCTCCAGGTCCGCGAGGGGAACGGTGTTGCGGATGCCCGCCACCACGTCCTCGCCCTGCGCGTTCTGGAGGTAGTCGCCGTAGACACCGGGCTGGCCGGAGGCGGGGTCACGGGTGAAGGCGACGCCGGTGCCCGAATCCATGCCGAGGTTGCCGAAGACCATGGAGCAGATGTTGACGGCGGTGCCCAGGTCGGCGGGGATGCGCTCCTGGCGTCGGTACAGGACGGCGCGGGGCGCGTTCCAGGAGTCGAAGACCGCCTGGACGGCGAGGGTCATCTGCTCGCGCGGGTCGGTCGGGAAGGGCTTGCCGGTCTGCTCGGCGACGATCTCCTTGAACCGGGCCACGAGCTGGCGGAAGTCGTCGGCGTCCAGGTCCAGGTCGTTGGTGACGCCCTTGGCGGCCTTGAGCTCGTCGATGACGTCCTCGAAGAGCTCGCCGTCGATGTCCTGCACGGTCTTGCCGAACATCTGGATGAGGCGCCGGTAGGAGTCCCAGGCGAAGCGCTCGTCACCACCCTGGGTGGCCAGGCCGACGACGGACTCGTCGTTGAGACCGATGTTGAGGACCGTCTCCATCATGCCGGGCATGGAGAATCTGGCACCCGAACGCACGCTCACCAGGAGCGGATCATCCGGCTGGCCGAGCCTGCGCCCCATGGACTTCTCGAGGTCCCTGAGGTTGGCCTCGATCTCGGCGTCCAGGCCAGCGGGAACGGCACCGCTCTCCAGGTAGTGACGGCACGCCTCGGTCGTGATGGTGAAGCCGGGGGGAACCGGAAGACCGATGTTGGTCATCTCGGCGAGGTTGGCCCCCTTGCCACCGAGCAGATCCTTCAGGTCCTTGTTGCCCTCGGTGAACTTGTAGACGTACTTGGTCACGGGGGTGCTCCCTCGTTCTCTCTCGGCGACTCGGCGTCGGGTCGGCCAGCTGTTGGGCGCGACTCTATCCACACTCCGCAAAAGTAACCCTCCATGAACCACCGTTTTATGGCATAACACCTGTTCACAGCCGCTAAAAAGGTCTATACCAATGGTCCAGCTCAGACACACGTGCCCCCACGAGCCAAAACGACACAGGGACAGTGACGCAGCAGGCGACACCGCTGGTCACGGGCGCTTGAGGGCAAGCCAGCAGTCGGCCAAGAGCGAACGGCGCCAGTCAAGACCGGGAACACGACCACTCCCCCGCCGCACAGACCTCCCGGCAAGCGACTGTGCGGCGCGACACAGCATTACCAGGAAGTAACCTACGCATCCGTAAGTTAGGCTTTGCGGTGTGGCCCGCCACCGAGCGGGGTTCACTGGACCAAAGGAGTGCGAAGGTTGTCGAAGGACCGGGAAACAGGGAACGCGGAGGCCGGGGAGGCCCACGTGGGGTCCGCGGGCACCGAGGACAGCCCCGCCGCCTCTGTCCCCGAACGGGCCGCCGCTGCCGCCGGAGATCTTCTGGAGGCCGTCAAACCCCGCCTCCGCGGCTGGCTGCACCTGGGCACCGCCCCGCTCGCCCTGGCGGCGGGCATCGTCCTGGTGGTGCTCTCCCCCACCGTGCCCGCGATGATCGCCAGCGCGGTGTACGCGCTCAGCGCGGTGATGCTGTTCAGCACCTCGGCCGTCTACCACGTGGGCCGCTGGTCACCGCGCGCGCAGAAAGTCCTGCGCCGCATGGACCACTCGAACATCTACCTGATCATCGCCGGCACCTACACGCCGTTCATCCTGCTCGTCCTGGAGGGCACCCTGCGCACGGCCATGCTCGCGCTGGTCTGGGGCGGGGCCATCGCCGGGGTGGCGTTCAAGCTCCTGTGGCTGAACTCCCCGCGCTGGCTGTCCACCGCCCTGTACCTGGCCATCGGCTGGGTCGCGGTCCTGTTCATCCCGGACCTGGTCGACGGCACCCACCCGGCCGCCTGGATCCTCATCCTCGTGGGCGGCGTGCTCTACAGCGTCGGCGCCGTGGTCTACGGCCTCAAACGGCCCGACCCCGCGCCGCGCTGGTTCGGCTTCCACGAGATCTTCCATTCACTGACCATCGCGGCGTTCGTCTGCCACTACATCGCGGTGTCGTTCGTGGTCTACACGTCGGCCTGAATGCGAACAGGAGGCGGGACCTCCGGCGTCAGACGAAGGCGAACACCGGCGGGAACAACAGCACCACCACCGCGGCCCACACCGCGTACACCGGCAGATAGGCGGTCTGCCACCGCTCGACCTCCGCGAAAGGCCTACTGCGCCGCACGAAGCCCCACAGCAGCCAGGCCGACCACACCAGGTGCACCAACAGCACGAGGTTCAGGCCGAGCGCCGCCGTCTTGTTGGCGGTGAACCCGAACTCCGCGATCCGGCTCAGCATCGCCGTCAGCGCCACCGCGTTCACCGCGAGCGCGGCACCCACCAGGGCGAGCTGCAGCCAGTCGAAGACCCCGGGCGGAACCAGCGGATCCCGGGCCGAGATCGAGTACAGCAGCAGGAACAGGACCAGCACCAGGACCGCGTCCATGATGATGAGCAGCTCGCGGTCCACAGTCGTCAGCGGGCCGTTCACCAGCATGGCCACCAGGTCGGCGACCAGCATCAGCAGCGCCAGCGGGGTGAAGACCCTGGTCAGCACGGGCGCGATGTTCTCCACCACGCTCTTCTTGGCCTCCACCAGCCACGCGGACACCAACAGCGCCCCGGGCATGCCGAACGGAAGCAGCCAGTCGCCCAGGAAGGCATCGAGGTAGACGCCGACCAGGGAGAGCACCGCGATGGTGAGACCGAGCAATACCAGCGAACCCAAGGTGATCAGCGCCAGGTACATCACCAGCTCACCGGTGAACCGCACGTAGTCCATCCGGCGCTCGTGGGAGCGCCACCGCCCACCCGTGTGCAGCACACCGGCGAGCAGCCACAGCAGGACCGGCGCGTGCGTCATCGCGAGCACGGCGGTCATCCCGGGCATCGGATACGGGCCGGGGGTCATATCGAAGGGGTAGAGGTTCACCGCCAGGACCGGGACAGTGGCGAGCACGGCCGTCACCGCGCACACTCGCCAGGGCGCGCGGTGCTTCCAGGCGAACCAGCCCGCCAGGAAGGGCAGCACCGCGAAGGGGAGGTTGCGGGCGATGGCCATCTCGTCGTCGACCGCGCCGGTCAGGAGCTTGACCGCCACGCCCGCGGCGAGCGCGAAGGCCAGCATCACCCCGAGCCCGCGCCAACGCGAGGGGCCGGGTTCGTCCTCGGCGTCGGGGACCAGGAC
The DNA here is from genome assembly GCF_014201115.1 of Nocardiopsis metallicus. Lineage (GTDB taxonomy): Bacteria > Actinomycetota > Actinomycetes > Streptosporangiales > Streptosporangiaceae > Nocardiopsis > Nocardiopsis metallicus. Next base: position 296,451 of record NZ_JACHDO010000001.1, on the reverse strand, counting down.
CAGCTGTTTCCAGAGCCGGCGGGAGTGCTCTCGCGCGAACTCACGCGAGACCGCGTCCAGACTGCCCATGCGCTTGACCGCGACCAGGAAGGCCTCCTCACCGTCCAGACCGCCCGACTCCAGGTCGGCGATCTGTTCGCGAAGGTGGTCCTCCATCTCCTCCACGTCCGACGGGGAGATGGCCGGGCGGCGGCTCACGAAACCGCGCCACTGGTCGATCTGCTCCTCCAGGACGTTCCCGGCGGCAGAACCGCTCATCAGGCGAACCCTCCCGCCGGCTCGGCCCCGCCCGCAAACGGCGGATGCGCCGCCTCCCAGACCTGCCGCAGTGCCTCGGCGACCACCTGCCACTGCTCACGCCGCTCGACCAGCGCCTCCAGCCCGGCCCCCGTGATGGCGTAGTGCTTGCGGCGGCGGCCCACCTCCGACCTGCCCCAGGACGCCCTGACCAGCCCGTTGCGCTCCAGCCGGTGCAAGAGCGGGTAGAGCATGCCGTCCGTCCACTGCATCCGGCCGCCGGAGAGTTCGTTGACCCGCTTGACGATCGCGTAGCCGTAGGACTCCCCCTCGGCCAGGATCCCCAGGACCAACGGGGTCGCCGACGCGGCGACCAGGTCCTTGTCTATGTGCATGCGCTTCCTCATACCTAGGTGTTCTAGGGTTATGAACCCTAGCAGCTCTAGGCATAGACCATCTACGCAAGGAGGACTCTTCGTTCCAGGGCGTCACGATTTACTCACGCGGCAGGACAAGGGGGACGAAACTCCCCCACATCGCCGCAGGCCTGGCGCTAGGTTGAGAACCGGTTCTCAGGCCGTGTGCGGCCGGGGAAACCGAAGAGGCGGTCGGAAACCACATCCCCCCGGGTCCGGCCGCCTCGCTGCGTCGTCTCCACGCGCGACCGCTGCCTCGGGTCCCGTCAACTCATCGTCGCGGAGCTCCTCTGGCTCACCCGGCAGATTGATCTGAGGCTGTCCGCTCCGCGGGAGGGGTCGGTATGGATGTCCGACCCGTTGGACGTATACGCCGGCCTCGGAGCCGACGAGGAGTTTCTTGAGCTCATGGACATCATGGCTGTGTTTGAATGTCAGGACTCCGACCACCGGGGCGAACGGGGCACAGGCTGCGCCGGGTATCGAAGGAGCGTCGACGGCACCCGAGGGCCATTGGCCGTTTTCGAGAACATCCACCACCCTCCGTTGAGATGAGCGGCACGAACTTCCTCCAGCTCCACACCCGTGACGTCCCCCGAGGACGGCGGGTGGCCTGGCTGGTGAGTCAGGTGCGCACCGCCCTCCGGGAGGGTCGGGTGGAGACCGGGACCCGGATGCCGCCCACTCGGGCACTGGCCGAGGAGCTCGGCGTGGCGCGGGGCACCGTGGTCGAGGCCTACCGACGCCTCACCGAGGAAGGCCTGCTCACCGCGAACCGGGGCGGGGGCACCGTGGTGAGTGCGAGCCCCGCGCCTGCGGCGACGACCACCGGCCCCATCTCCCCTAACCCGGGAGAAGCGGGCGCGGAGCCGGACCTGCTGGACATCTCCACCGGCACGCCCGACCTGTCCGCCTTCCCCCGGGCCGCCTGGCTGCGGGCCGAGAACACCGTCCTGAGCGGTTCCGGCGGCCGCGCGCTCAGCTACGCACCGGCTCAGGGCTCGTACGAACTGCGCACTGAACTCTCCTCCTGGCTGGCACGCAGCCGTGGCGTGCTCGCCTCCCCTGAACGGATCATCGTCACCGGCGGGGTGACCGGAGCGCTCAGCCTGCTGGCGCGGGTCCTGCTCGACCGGGGGCTCGGCACGGTGGCGGTCGAGGATCCCGGGGCCGAGGGCAACCGGCGCATCCTCGACCACTGGATGGCCGGGCTCGTCCCGGTCCCTGTCGACCGGGAGGGCCTGGTCGTGGCCGAGCTCGCCGCGACCGGCACCGCGACGGTACTCACCACGCCCGCGCACCAGTTCCCCACCGGGGTGGTCCTCTCCCCCGCCCGCCGCCGCGCCCTCCTGGCCTGGGCACGGGAGCGGAACGGGCTGGTCATCGAGGACGACTACGACTCCGAGTACCGCTACGACCGCCGCCCGGTGCGCGCCCTGCACGGGATGGACCCCGAACGCGTCGCGCACGTCTCGAGCCTGTCCAAGACCCTCGGCCCCGGCCTCCGGATCGGCTGGTTGGTCGCCCCCGCCCACCTGCACGAGGACCTCGTGCGCGCCCGCTGGGCCACCGATCTCGGCTCCCCCGTCCTGCCCCAGCTGGCCCTGGCCGAACTGCTGCGCTCCGGGGCGTTGGAGCGGCACCTGCGCACGATGCGCACCCGGCACCGCAGGCGCCGCGACGCCGCCGTCCGGGCGGTGGCCGAGCACCTGCCCGACGCCGTGGTGGAGGGCGTGGCCGCCGGGATCCACCTGCTGGTGCTGCTCCCCGGGCACGTAGACGACGCGGAACTGGCCGCCCGCGCCCGCCACGAGGGGATCAGGGTGGAACCGCTGTCGTCGATGCGCGCGGCCCCGGGCCCGCCCGGAGTGGTCGTCTCCTACGGCACGCACCCGCCCGCCCGGCTGGCCTCGGCGATCGCCGTCCTGGGCGGGCTCGTCAAGCGCTCCTGAGCTCACCCGCGCCGGCGTGCTCAGACCACCAGGGCCAGATGCGCGGCCATCGCCACGAAGGACACCGCGAAGACCCGGCCGAGCACGGCCATCACCGCCGGACGGGTGACCACGTGCTCGCTCAGCAGCGCCGCGCACAGCCCGTAACCCACGAAGATCACCAGGGTGACCGCCATGAACAGGGCGCTCAGCAGAGCCATGCGCCAGAGCGCCCCCGGCGCGTTCGAGTCCACGAACAGCGGCAGGAAGGCGAAGAAGAACAGCGAGAGTTTGGGGTTGAGCAGGTTCACCAGCAGGGCGCTGGTGACGGTCGCCCGGTACGAGGGAGCCTCGCCGCCGCCGGACGGGGTCAGGGCGCCCGTCCCGGTCCAGCTGCCCCAGGCCATGTACAGCAGGTAGGCCACACCCAGCCAGCGGATCGTCTCAAAGGCCGCGGGGCTGGCCGCCAGGACCGCGGCGGCCCCGGTCAGCGCCAGCAGCATGTGCGGAACGATGCCCAGGGTGCAGGCGAGCGCCGCGACCACCCCAGCTTTCGCGCCCCGGGAGAGCGAGGCGGCGAGGGTGAAGACCACGCCGGGTCCGGGCGTGAGGGTCAAGATGACGGACGTCAGAAGGAATTCGGTGGTCACACCCCCACCCTTGTACGCCGGTGGTCCAGACGAAAGGCCCAAGTCCGGCCTGCCTGACTGGTCCAAAACCGAACCGAGCACGCGAAAGGCCGCCCGCCCCTCGCAGGGCGGACGGCCGATCACACGATGTGCCTCAGCAGCCGGGGAGGCGCTCCAGCAGGTACATCTCGACGCGGTCCAGCGACACGCGCTCCTGTGACATGGTGTCGCGCTCGCGCACGGTCACCGCGTTGTCCTCAAGCGTGTCGAAGTCCACCGTCACGCAGAACGGCGTACCGATCTCGTCCTGGCGGCGGTAGCGGCGGCCGATCGCGCCGGCGTCGTCGAACTCCACGTTCCAGCGCTTGCGCAGCAGGGCGGCGAGGTCGCGGGCCTTGGGCGAGAGGTCGGCGTTTCGCGACAGCGGCAGGACCGCGGCCTTGACCGGGGACAGGCGCGGGTCCAGGCGCATCACGGCGCGCTTCTCCAGCTTGCCCTTGGCGTTGGGCGCCTCGTCGACGTTGTACGCGTCCAGCATGAACGTGAGCACCGCCCGGTCGACACCGGCCGCGGGCTCGATGACGTAAGGGATGTAGCGCTCGTTGTTCTCCTGGTCGAAGTACGACAGGTCGACGCCCGACGCCTCGGCGTGCGTGCGCAGGTCGAAGTCGGTGCGGTTGGCCACGCCCTCGAGCTCGCCCCACTCACTGCCCTGGAAGCCGAAGCGGTACTCCAGGTCCACGGTCCGCTTGGAGTAGTGGGACAGCTTCTCCTGCGGGTGCTCGTACACGCGCAGGTTGTCCTTGGCGATGCCCAGGTCCAGGTACCACTGGTGGCGCTGGTCGATCCAGTACTGGTGCCATTCCTCATCGGTACCGGGCTTGCAGAAGAACTCCATCTCCATCTGCTCGAACTCGCGGGTCCGGAAGATGAAGTTGCCCGGGGTGATCTCGTTACGGAACGACTTGCCGATCTGGCCGATGCCGAAGGGAACCTTGCGGCGGGCGCTCTGCTCGACGTTCTTGTAGTTGATGAAGATGCCCTGCGCCGTCTCCGGCCGCAGGTAGGCGAGGCCCTTCTCGTCCTGGACCGGGCCCAGGTAGGTGCGCAGAAGGCCGTTGAACATGCGCGGCTCGGTGAAGGAGGCCTTGGAACCGCAGTTGGGGCAGGCGATGGCCGCCAGGCCCTCCTCCGGCTCCTTGCCGTGCTTCTCCTCGTAGGCCTCGATGAGGTGGTCCGCGCGGAAGCGCTTGTGGCAGGACTGGCACTCGGTGAGCGGGTCCACGAACTCCTTGACGTGGCCGGAGGCCTCCCAGACCTCGCGGGCCAGGATCACGCTGGAGTCCAGGCCGACGATGTCGTCCCGCTCCTGCACCATCGACCGCCACCACTGGCGCTTGACGTTGTTCTTCAGCTCCACGCCAAGGGGGCCGTAGTCCCAGGCGGCGCGCAGACCTCCGTAGATCTCACTGGAGGGGTAGACCAGACCTCGGCGCTTGGCGAGGTTGACCAGTGCGTCCATTGCCTCTGACTTGGCGGCCATGGGGTGACTCTCCATCCGGCTGGCGGTCGGTGGATCGCTGTTCGCGATACATCGTCGGGTCTGTTGGGAAGCGGTCAGCACGCGGAGCCACGGATGTGGCGCACCGGGCGACCGCTTCCCACCAGGCTAGAGCAATCCGGAGGCGGGCGCGCACTCCTCGTTCGGAGCCGGAGCCCGCCCGAGTACGCGGAGCAGGCACCGCGGAGCCGGCGTCAGGAGGGAGCGTCCCCGCTGGTGTCGCCGCTGGCAAGGATCTCGAACGCGGTGGGCTCGTCGATGGCCCGCGAGAGCAGCGGCACCGCGGTGACCTTGACGTCGAAGTTCGACAGGGCCCGTCGGTAGTAGCCGGCGCCGTCCCATTCGGTGACCACGGTCCACAGCGTGGGTTCGTCGGCGGCGCGTCCGATGCGGTGGCATCGGAAGCCCGGACGCTGGGAGAGGACCTCCACCGCGGCGTCGGCGTCGGTTCGGAAGGCCTCGGTATCGGCCTCGGGCACGGAGTATCGGGTGATGACGATCACGGGACCATCTTGACACCCTCCCCTGCCTGGAAGAGCAGGGGACTCCAGCCACCAACCCAGGAAGAGTGGGAATCGCTGAGGTTCACGAGAGCCTGACCGCGAACACGGCATCACCCCTGCAGCACACACCCCAAAGGGTGCCGGCCTGACGTCCTGCCCTGCCGCGACGCCGTTCGAAGCACCGGTGTCGGCGTCGCAGGAAAAACCCCAGCGACTACAGACGAACTCGGCTTGACTCTGACACGGGTCCTTGTCGATCCAGTGACAGTCGCCGCAACGCAGACTGGTGTTGCGAACGGGCACGTCCTCCACGCGGCCCGGCGCTTTGTGGCCGGTGCGGGCACGGAGCAGCCCCCATCCCCTGAGCCAGGACGGCCCGGTTCAACCCCCGACTTGCGCCGCACCCTCTGGCCCGGCTGCTCCGCCGTGCCTTTGACGGAGGCGGTCATGTTCGTGATCTTCAGGTCCTCGAACCGGACGGTGTCGAAGCTGCGGGCCAGCATCGTGGAGGTCTTCTCCACCCCATCCTTACGCCGCGCCGCCTCTTGGGCTTCGAGCCGGGCCGCTTTGGCGTACTCAGCGGCCTTGGCGGGGCTGTTCCTGGGTGCGCGGGTGGCGCGGCGCTCGTGCCTGCGGCGTCGAGCCTCTTCCTTGCGGGCCGCCCCCGATGACGCTCGGGGACGGCCCGCGGCCACGGACGGACCGCTACCGGCTCGGCCTAGTCCTTGCCGAAGACGCGGTCCACGACCCTGGCCGACGCCTGACCGTCGTCCAGGGGGCAGAACTGGTCCACGAAGGACCGATACGAGGCGCTGCTCTTCTCCGCGACCTCGTCGATGTCCAGCAGGGCCCCGATGACGTCGTCCGAGCGGGTCAGCAGCGGCCCCGGCGCGGTCTCCTCGAAGTCGAAGTAGAACCCGCGCAGGTTGTCCCGGTAACTCTCCAGGTCGTAGGTGAAGAAGAGCATGGGCCGACCGGTGTTGGCGAAGTCGAACATCATCGACGAGTAGTCCGTCACGAGCACGTCGGTGATCAGGAAGAGCTCCTGGATCTCCGGGTACAGGGACACGTCGTAGACGAACCCCTCCCCCACGATCGGGACGCTGTCCACCACGCGCGGGTGGCGGCGCACCAGCAGCACGTGGTCGTCACCGAGCTTCTCGTACATCCGGCGCAGGTCCAGGTGCAGGTCGAGCTTGTGTTTGCCGCGCGTGTAGTACTTGTCGTCCCGCCAGGTGGGCGCGTACAGCACCACCTTCTTGCCCTCGGGCAGGCCGAGCAGGCGCCGGGTGCGTTCGGCGATCGCCTCGCGGTCCGGTGCGAAGAAGATGTCGTTGCGCGGGTAACCGGTCTCCAGGACCTCGCCCTCGAACCTGAAGGCTCTGCGCAGGATCGGGGTCGCCCAGGGGCTCGGCGAGACCAGGTAGTCCCACTGCCGGGTCTCCCACGCGAGCTTGTCGAAGTAGTCGCGCGACTTGCCGCGAATGTTCTCCACGTCGAAGCCGATCCGCTTCAGCATCGACCCGTGCCAGGTCTGAACGACCACCTGGTCCGGGTGTCGGTGGAACCACGCGGGCTGGCGGGAGTTGCTCACCAGGTACCGGCTGCGGGCCAGTTCCCGGTAGTACTCCTCACCCTTGTGCCGGACCGGGGTGAGGTCGCCGGGCAGTCGGACCTGCCCGTCGGCGACCAGCCATGACATCGGGTAGTCGGCCCACCTGTCCCGCTTGCGCAGCTCGGCGTAGACGCTCTGCGGGCTGTCGGAGTACTGGCGCCCGGTATAGGTGTCGAAGAGGATGCCCTCGGTGACCTCCTTCTCCCGCTGGGCCGGGTAGAAGGTCTCCCGGAGCTCGCGCTGGGCGAAGGTGCCGCGCTCGGCGGGGCGCAGGTCGGTACCGACCTGCAGCACCGGGATGCCGCGCCCCTGGTAGGAGAGCGTGTAGGCGCGCTCGGGGCTCTCGGTCTCCAGCGGCAGCCCGTGGATGAGGGTGTCGTCGAACTCCACGCCCACGTCCACGCTGGCAGCGTCCGCGCCGGTTGCACCGGCGCCCTCCGCCCCCTCGGTCTTGTCGGCGGTCTCCTCCCTGACCCGGCCCCACAGCTGGTAGGTGCCGGTCGGCAGGGAGAGCTCACCGGACAGGGTGGCGACGCGGGAGGGGTCGAACCGGGCCGTGAAGCGGTTTCCGGACCGCTCCACGGTGAGTTCGTGCTCCTCGTCCCGGCCCCGCGCCTTGGCGACGATGCTCAGGTCCACACCGGAGGGGAAGTCCCCGCCCAGGACCAGGAGGCGCTCCTGCCACTCGGCGCGGTCGACCACCGGCCGGGCCCGCCCCGCGCGCAGCCTGAGGTGGCCGGTGGAGGTGCGCTGGACGGCCAGCTGCTGCTGGGCGCCCTCGGAGTCGTAGGCGGTGGTCTCGACGTCCTCGGGCAGAACGAGCGGGAGGGTGCGCTGGTCGTCGGTGACCAGGTGGGCGTCCCACTCCTCCTGTCGGATCACCCCGCCGCACTCGCTGAGGCTGCGGGCGAAGAGCTCCTCGCCCCTGATCCTGGCGTCGAAGCGGCCGCCCTGGATGGTGACCGGGTAGCTGAGCTGGGCCGTGCCCGGGCGCCGGACCAGCCGGAGCTCGGTGGCCTCGGCCGCGGGCGCGGACAGCAGCTCGCCGCTCAGGGACAGTGCAGCGGTCCGGGTGTCGAAGTGGTGCTCGGTGACCCGTACGCGCGCCGGTTCGACCGCGATGACCAGGTGCTTGTCCTTGTTCCACTGCGGGCGGATCCACACGTCCTCGCCCACGCTCTGGTAGCCGGGGCGCTCGGGCGGCCCGGCCACCGGACTGGACACGATGCGGCGCCGCACCAGGCTGCGGTTGAACACCACGAGTTCGACCTTCCACTCGCCCGGTACCCAGCTCCCCGAGGTGCGCAGGCGGCGCGGGTCCACGACGACGGTGAAGCCGCCGTAGTCGTGCCGGGCGGAGTCGGGCAGGTCGGGCAGGCGGTACTCGGCGGCCAGGCGGGTGCGTACCGGGACGCGGACTCGGCGCTTGGTGGCGGTGTTGACCACGAAGGCGATCGCGTGCTGCTGCCAGCGCTTGCGGGCCCGCAGGTTGCGGATGCCGAACCGGCCGCTGATGTGCAGGCGGCCGTTCTCCCAGCGGATGTCCTCGGTCTTCTGCCGAACCTTGATCTCGTCCTCGAGGCGGTAGATCTCCCGGGGCACGGCCTTGTCCGGGTCCTTGGCGCCGAAGAACGGGTAGCGAACGTAGTAGCCCAGCCCCTGCCGGACGACAGTGGCCTTCTTGATCTCCACGCTCTTGGCGAAGGTCGCGACCTCCAGCACGTCGGCCAGACGCCGTTTGCGCACCAGGTGGAGCAGCAGGCGGTCCAGCACGTTGAGACCGCGCAGGAGGGCGTTGGGGACCTCGTCGAGGTAGGTGTTCAGCAGCTCGACAGCGGTCTCGCGGACCTGCTCGTCGGCGTCGTCGAGCCGTAGGAGCATGCGGTGGAGTTCGCCCTGGAGGCGGATGCGGTCCCACTGCTCGCGGTCGGCGCTGGTGAGCCCGGCGGAGAGTTCGCGCATGAGAGTGACGCGCCGGGTGAGTACCGCGCTGTCCAGGGGGATGCCCGCGCTCTCGCGTTCGCGCATCAGCAGGACCGGGGCGGGCAGGACGTCGACGGCCCGGGCGAGCAGCGTGGCCCGGCCGAGGGCGAGGTCGCTGTCCTCCGGGGCGACGTCGAGGTCGGGCAGGGAGTCCCAGAACTCCTTGCGCCAGAGCCGGTTGCCCAGGGTGGCGTCGGCCACCAGTCCGGGCACGGAGCGGGGGTCCTCCGCCAGCCGGTGGCGGCCGAACTTCCTGTGCGCCCTGGAGGGCGCGGCGCCCAGTTCGTTGAACTGGTAGACGTTGCCGACGACCAGGTCCGAGCGGGTGTCCGCGGCGCTGTGCGCCAGGTAGGCCAGGGCGTAGGCGGTGAGCGCGTCGGAGCCGGTGAGGAAGAGCAGGTGGCTGCCGGTGGCCGCGGCGCCGCCCAGGGAACGCGCCTCGGGGTGGTTCGGGGCCGGTTCGCCGGACAACAGGGTGACGCTGAGCCCGGCGGGCGGCGCCTGAGCGAAGGCCTCGGCGGTCGCCAGGCCGTCCTCGCGGGCGGACTCGACGGCCTCGTCGCCCTGGTCGTTCTCCTCGAGGCGGGGCGCGTCGGGGTCGGGGAGGGTTCCCTCCTCGTCCCCGTTCTCCCCGTTGGCTCCGTTCGATCCCTGATCAGCGGAGCCGGGTTCGGCGAGCACCGGTCTCGGGGCGCCGTTGGTGGTGCGGACCGGCACGAGGACGACCTCGATGTCCGGCCGTGCGGCACCGCCGGGCGCCGCGTCCCCGCCCTGGGTCTCGTCACGTTGACGGGCCAGGGAGTCGAGGCAGTTCTGCAAGTGTGGTTCGGTGACGTCGAACGTCACGACAACTGTGGGTTCGGGCACGGAAGTTGACACCCTCCGGAGGGTTCGTCGCTTACACGACGTGCGGGCACCGTGGTGCGGACGGTCAGCGTTGATCAGACGGCCAGTAACTGAATGTAGGCGGTTCCTGACCCGTCTCGTGTCAAACCCGGAACAGAAGGGGATGCGGGGGCGAGGGGGATCGCGCGGCGGTGCCGCGCTACTGCCGCGCCTTCGCCCGGCGCTGTGCCAGATCCCTGCACTAGGGTCAGATCCAACGATTCAAGGATTATCACAGGAGCTGGGGCACGGTTCGCACACCTGAGGGCCCTCATCAGTCCTCGGGCGGAGTTGACAGCTCCGCGGCACAAGAACAGGAACGGGCGGCGATGGCCTCTCCCGAGCACGAGGACGAACGACGGCGAGTCGGGCGCGGACGCCCCCTTCCCCTGGGTGACAGCCTTCTCACACCGGGCGCCGGGCGGTTGCGCCGCAAGGTCGAACAGCGCAGCGCGGTACCCCTGGTGTGGCTGCACCAACGGCCGCGGTGGATCCCGCCGGTGGTGTTGGGGGCACTGTTCATCGCGGGGCTGGTGGCCCCCGGCCCGCTGGGCGGGCTGTGTCTGCTGCTGGTGGCCGTGTTCTTCCTGTGGCTGGCCTACCTCACCTGGCCCGCCCTGACCCGACAGCAGCGGGTGCCCCGCGTGCTGATGATGTTGGTGGTGCTGGTCTTGGCCACGGCCCGGATGCTGGGTTTGTGAGGGGCGGGCCCCTGAGGGACAGGACACCCCTGTTAATTTTGACAACCATTTTCGTTTTCGTCATAATGAAGCAGTGTCTGCCCAGTTCACGGAGGACGGGGCCCCGAGCCCCGAGACCCCGCCCGCCTTCCAGGCCATCGACGCGCGAGTCGCCTACGACGGCGTTCCCGTCCTCGACGACCTCAGCCTCGAGATACCCGCGGGTCAGACCATGGCCGTCCTCGGACCCAACGGTTCGGGCAAGTCCACCCTGATGCGCGCGATGCTCGGCATCGTCCCCCTCAGCTCCGGCGAGATCCTCGTACACGGCACGCCGCTGCGCCGGTTCCGGGACTGGAAGCGGATCGGCTACGTGCCCCAGCGGCTCACCGCCGGGGGTGCCGTGCCCGCCACCGTGCGCGAGATCGTCGCCTCCGGGCAGGTCGCCCGGCGCCGCCGCCTCTCCTGGCCGACCCGGGAGGACCGCGCCGCCGTCGACGAGTCCCTGGCCGCCGTCGACCTGTCCGACCGGGCCGGTGACGCCGTGCGCGAGCTCTCCGGCGGCCAGCAGCAGCGGGTACTGATCGCCCGCGCGCTCGCCGGGCGGCCCGACACCTTCGTGATGGACGAGCCCATGGCCGGGGTGGACGCCGAGAATCAGCGCGCCCTGGCCGAGTCCATCGCCCGCCTGCGCGACCAGGGCAGCACCGTGGTCCTGGTCCTGCACGAGCTGGGCCCGCTGGAAGAGGTCATCGAGCGCTCGGTGGTGCTGGACCACGGCCGGATCGTGCACGACGGCGCAGCGCCCGAGGCCACCGGGGAGTGCGCGCGTCCCGGACACGAGCACCAGCACCCCCACCCCGACCCCAACGACCCCGATCCGCACGCCGCGCCCACCGCCGCGCCGTCGGAGATGATCAGACTCGAGGTACCCCGCCGTGACTGAGCTGCTCCAGTACGAGTTCATGCGGCGCGCGCTGATCGCCGCGGTGCTGGTCGGCCTGGTCACCCCGATCATCGGCACCTTCCTGGTCCAGCGGAGGCTCGCCCTGCTGGGTGACGGCATCGGCCACATCGCCCTGACCGGCGTGGCACTGGGTCTGCTCACCAGTACCTCGCCGGTGCTCACCGCGGCCGTCGTGGCCACCGCGGGCGCCATCGTGATGGAACTGGTCCGGGTGCGCACGCGTACCAGCGGGGACGTGGCGCTGGCGCTGCTGTTCTACGGCGGTATCGCGGGCGGTGTGCTGCTCATCGGGTTGACCCCGGGGGCGAGCAACGCCACCCTGACCTCCTACCTGTTCGGCTCGGTGAGCACCGTCGGCGAGCAGGACATCTGGATCGTGGGTGTGCTGGCGGTCGGCGTGGTCGCGGTGCTGGCGGTGTTCGGCCGTGAGCTGTTCGTGCTGTGCCAGGACGAGGAGGTGGCCAGGGCGCACGGCCTCCCGGTCCGTTTCCTGAGCATCCTGCTGGCGGTGACCGCCGCGCTGACCGTGGTGATCGCGATGCGGGTGGTGGGTGTGCTGATGGTGAGCGCGCTGATGATCGTCCCGGTCGCCGCCGCCCAGCAGCTGAGCCGCAGCTTCCGGGTGACGATGGGGCTGGCGATCCTGATCGGGCTGCTCTCCTCGCTCGGCGGGCTGACCACGGCCTTCTACTCCGACCTCTCGCCGGGCGCCACGATCGTGCTGCTGGCCCTGGCGTTCTTCTGCCTCGCCGTGCTCGTCGGCGGGGTCCTGCGCCGCCTGACCAAGCGGCGCCCACCGGCCCCCCTGCATCCCGTTGCGGAGGGTCCGGCGGATACGATGCCCCAGACTGATCGGGGGAGGGTGACACCATGAGTACACGACGTGATGCGGTTCGCCAGGCACTGACCGCGTCCTCCGGTTTCCGTAGCGCGCAGGACCTTTACGCGGACCTGCGGGCCGACGGATCGAAGATCGGCCTGACCACGGTCTACCGGGCACTGCAGGCTCTGAGCGACTCCGGTGAGGTGGACGTGCTGCGCACCGACGACGGCGAGGCCGTCTACCGTGCGTGCGACACCGAGAGCCACCACCACCACCTGGTGTGCCGTTCGTGCTCCACAGCCGTGGAGATCGAGGGCCCCACCGTGGAGAAGTGGGCCGCCGAGGTGGGGGCCCAGCACGGATTCACCGGGGTGACCCACACCGTCGAGGTGTTCGGCACCTGTGGCAACTGCTCCCTGCGCACCGCGCAGCGGGCCTGACCGACGGCATTCGGGCCCCGCGCACACCTTTTCGTTTCCCGGTGTGCGCGGGGCCCCCGTCGTCTGTGATAGCTGTGGCGCGCGTGGGCCCGTGGGACTGGTGCGCACGAGTGCACTACACAGCGCCAGGGATCCTGACGCACGGAAACCGGCGTGCACGTGGTCTCCACCCGATGGTTACCCGTTGGTAGTCATGCTGTGCGGCGGCTGGTCCAGGCTTTGTGTTCGTGTACAGACGAACAACGGCGGCGCTGCTGTCCGCGCTGCTCATCTCCCCGCTCCTGTCCGCCTCCCCCGCCTCCGCCGAACCGGGCCCCTCCGTCCAGCGGGACGCGGCCCACCCCCGCATCGTCACCCACAACGCCTTCCTGCTGCCCAAGGCCCTCTACCCGAACTGGGGCCAGGACATCCGCGCCGACCTGACCGTCCAGGACGGCGTCCTCTCCGGGCAGGACGTGGTGGTCCTGCAGGAACTGTTCGAGAACTCCAGCGCCGAACGCCTGCGCTCGGGCCTGGCCGAGGAGTACCCGCACGGCACACCCGTCCTGGGCCGCTCCACCTCCGGCTGGGACCACACCACCGGTTTCCGGCACGAGACCGCCACCAACGGTGGTGTGAGCGTGCACAGCGTCTGGCCGATCCTCCGCGCCGAACAGCACGTGTTCTCCCGCTCCTGCGGAGCCGACTGGTTCTCCAACAAGGGCTTCGCCTACGTGGAGCTGGAGACCCCCGAAGGCCCACTGCACGTGGTGGGCACGCACATGCAGTCCGAGGACGGCGCCTGCGCCGACGGCGAGGACGAGAGGGTCCGCGAGGCCCAGCTGGACCAGATCGTCGCGCTGCTGGACGAGAAGGCCATCCCCGACGACGAGCGGATCTACGTAGCCGGTGATCTGAACATCGTGGGCGGCAGCGCCGAATGGGACCGGGCGGTCAAGCGGCTCGACGCCGTGGAGCCGGCCCACACCGGTGACGCGATCTCCTGGGACCCCACCACCAACTCGATCGCCGCCCACGGCTACCCCAACTGGGATCCGCAGCAGCTGGACCACGTCCTGCCCGTCCGCAACGGCGCGGCCCCGCGGTCCTACGTCAACGAGACGCGGGCCGTGAAGAGCGAACCCTGGACGGTCCGCTCATGGGGACGCGACTACACCTACGACGACTACTCCGACCACTACCCGGTCTTCGGCACCGCCCCCGCTGTCTGACCGGCCCCCAACGCGCGCCCGGAGGGCCCTGCCGTCGGCGGGGTCCTCCGTCCTTTCCCGGCACCCCTCCCGTTTCTCCGCGCACGACGGCTAGGGTGCGCACAGTCACTCTCGACAGAATCGCCGCCGATGAGCGAATCTGGGAAGGATTCCCGTTGGGTTACTGGAGGAAGCATCCGAGGAAGGAGGGCGAGGAGGCGCTCCGGCAGATCTCGGACCTCGGATGGCGGATCGAGAATCCGCCCGCCTACTACACGATCAAGTGCCCGTGCGGTAACCACCAGAGACAGGTGCACCTGACACCCGCCAACCCGAACTACTGGAATCAGACCGTACGCTTCGTCAGACGAGTGTGCCGGCCCGAGCAGAAGGAGGACGTGTGAGCGCGAGGAAGGCCACCCAGCTCTCCCTCCAGTTCCAACTGGCCGCGGCGCCCGCGACCACCCCGGAGATGTTCCACGCCCACGGCGAGGCCGTGATGCGCGGACTGCTCGAACTCGAAAGGCTCAACTCCGACTTCACCGACTCCACGGTGAGCACCGACGCCGCCGAGCGGAGCATCACCGTGGAGATCCTGCTCCTGGACGAGGCGGATCCGACCCGGGTGCTGGGCCGGGGCCTGGACCTCATCCGCACGGCGATCCACGCGGCGGGCGGTTCCACACCCAACTGGCCGGTCAGCCCCCTGCCGAGCAAGGTCAACATGGCCACCACCCAGAACCTGACCCCGACCTGCTGAGTCGGCCCGGCCCCACACACCCGTGCGGCCCCCGGTGTCGAGGGCCGCACGGCGTGGTCAGTGGTGGTCCCGGCTCTGCGGTGGGTCGCAGCGCTCCAGGGTGGGGCGCTTGGCGTGGACGCCGTCGCCCGAGGAACGGCCGGTGAGTCGGCGGTGGATCCACGGGACGAGGAACTCGCGGGCCCAGTGCAGGTCCTCCTGGCGGGCGGCGCGCCAGTCGCGGGGCGCCGGGGGCGGCCAGGGCTCGTTCCAGTCGCCGTCGACCGGGATGTCCAAGACCTCGCACACGCGCAGGGCCAGGCGCCGGTGGCCCTCCGAGGACAGGTGGAGGCGGTCCCAGTTCCAGGCGTGCGCGTCCGAGAAGATCTTCATGCTCCACACGTCGACGACGTCGCAGCCGTACTTGTCGGCGACGGCGCGCATGTGCATGTTGTAGGTGGCGATCTTGCCGCGCAGGTGGCGCATGACCGGCTGCCAGTTGGTGTCGAAGCCGGTGAAGATGACCACCCGGGCTCCGGTGGCGCGCAGGTCGGCGATCATCGACTCGAAGATCTCGACGACCTGGTCGGGGTCGCTGCCCGGGCGGATGATGTCGTTGCCACCCGCGCAGACGGTGATGAGGTCGGGCTTCATCTCGACCGCACGCGGCACCTGCTCGTCGCGGATCTGCGCGATGAGGCGCCCGCGGATGGCGAGGTTGGCGTAGCGGACCTCGGGCACGTGGTCGGCGAGGTGTTCGGCCACGCGATCGGCCCAGCCTCGATAGCGGCCGTTGGGCACGCTGTCGCTGTCCGGGTAGTGGTCGCTCATGCCCTCGGTGAAGCTGTCCCCGAGGGCGACGTAGGACAGGATGTCCTTGCTTTTCAGGTCACCGGGAGATCCGGTCGGCACACCGCTCATGGTGTTCGATGATGCTACTCAAGGCCTTGGTTACGCGACAGTAGGTATATGGTTTGTCGCGTTTTGGGGCTGAGCTCACACCATGGGCGGTGCGCCCGGAAACGTCGCGCCAGGCGCGGCAGCGGCGTCAGCGGTCCTTGGTGAGTGGGGTGAGCGGGGTGAGCTCGGGGCGCTTGGCGGTCACCGTGTCACCCGAGGACTTACCGGTGAGCCTGCGCCCGATCCACGGCCCCAGGGAGTCCTTGACCCAGTGCAGGTCGCCCCGGCGCGCCTCGGTCCAGCTGACCGGGTCCGCCTCGGGCCAGGGCGCGTCCCAGCGCTCCTCGGTGGGCACGCCCAGGACCTCGGCCACGCGCAGGGCGAGGCGCCGGTGGCCCTCCGGGGACATGTGCAGGCGGTCCTCGTCCCAGGCACGGGAGTCCGTGAGCACGTCCATGGACCACTGGTCGACCAGGAAGCAGTCGTGCTTGTCGGCGATCGCGCGCACGTTCATGTAGTAGCGCGCGAACAGGCCGATGGTGCCGCGCATGTAGCCCGTGGCCACGTTCACGCCGGTGAAGAGCACGACCTGACTGCCCTTGGCGCGCAGGCGGCCCACCGTGTGGTCCAGGATCTTGGCCAGGCGCTCGGGGTCACCGGCGGGGCGCAGCAGGTCGTTGCCGCCCGCGCACAGGGTGACCAGGTCCGGGGCCATCTCCAGGGCGGGCGGGACCTGGTCGGTGACGATCTGGCGGATGAGCTTGCCGCGCACGGCGAGGTTGGCGTACTCGATCCCGCCCGTGTGGTCGGCCAGGTGCTCGGCCAGCCGGTCCGCCCAGCCACGGAAGACACCGCCGCCGTCCGGGTAGGGGTCGCCCACGCCCTCGGTGAAGCTGTCACCGAGCGAGGCGAGCGTCATCCCGGGCCTGATCAGCGGGGGCTCCGACCCCGTGGAGTCCGCGGCCCTCTGCGAGCCGTTGCCTTCGGCCATCACTTCTTCTCCTCCTCCACCGGGTTGGGCACTGCCCCGCCGTAGCGGCGGTCCCGGCTCGCGTACATCTCACATGCTCGCCACAGGTCGCGGCGGTCGAAGTCGGGCCAGAGCGTCTCCAGGAAGACGAACTCGGCGTAGGCGGACTGCCACAGGAGGAAGTTGGACAACCGCTGCTCACCCGAGGAGCGCACGAACAGGTCCACCGGCGGGACGTCCGGGGCGTACAGGTGCTGGGCGAGGGTGTCCTCGGTGATCTTCTCCGGGGAGATCTGCCCGGCGGCGGCCTGCCTGGCCAGCTCGCGCGCGGCGTCCACGATCTCGGCCTGCCCGCCGTAGTTCACACAGAACTGGAGGGTGAGCCCGGTGTTGTCCTTGGTCATCTCCTCCGCGTCCTTGAGCTCCTTGATGACGCTCTTCCAGAGCATCCCGGAGCGTCCGGCCCACTTGACGCGCACGCCGCGGGCGTGCAGCTCGTCTCGGCGGTTGCGGATGGTGTCGCGGTTGAAACCGAGGAGGAAGCGCACCTCGTCGGGCGAGCGCTTCCAGTTCTCGGTGGAGAAGGCGTAGGCCGACAGGTGGGGGACGCCCATCTCCAGGGCGCCCTCGATCACGTCGAAGAGCGAGGACTCGCCGGCCTTGTGGCCCTCGGTGCGCGGCAGGCCGCGTTCCTTCGCCCAACGGCCGTTGCCGTCCATGACCACGGCCACGTGGCGGGGCACCAGGTCGGCGGGGAGCTGCGGGGGCCGGGCCCCGCTGGGGTGCGGGACGGGCGGGGTGTAGTCCCGCTCGCGCCGCTTACCGTTGTCGAAGCTGAACAGACTCAAGAACGCTCCACATGGCGCAGTGATCGGATTCCGTTTTCCAGGTGCCACTGTAGGTAGGCCGCGACCAGCCCGCTGCACTCGGAGCGGTACTTGCCGTCGCTGGCGTCCGCGCTGTCCCAGTCGCCCCCGAGCAGCGCCGACATGAGTCGGAGCGTGTCCGGCGAGGGGTGCGTGGAACCGTGGGGACGGCACACCGAGCAGACCATACCGCCGGCGTGGACCGCGAACGCACGGTGCTCCCCCCGGCTGCCGCAGCGGGCGCACTCGGCCAGGGCCGGGGCGTACCCGGCCACGGACAGGGACCGGAGGAGGTAGGCGTCCAGGACCAGCCGGGAGTCGTGGCTTCCCTCTCCCAGGGTACGCAGGGCACCGATGAGCAGGAGGAACTGGCGTAGGGCCGGGTCCTTCTCCACGGCGACGATCTTCTCGGCGGTCTCCAGCATCGCGGTGGCGGCGGTGTAGCGGGAGTAGTCGGACACGACCCCGGCCCCGTAGGAGCGCACGGTCTCGGCCTGGGTGATGACGTCCAGGGTCCGGCCGGTGTGCAGCTGGAGGTCGACGTGGGTGCACGGCTCCAGCCGGGCGCCGAAGCGCGACTTGGTGCGGCGCACGCCCTTGCCGACGGCGCGCACCAGCCCGGTGCGGCGGGTCAGGAGGGTGACGATGCGGTCGGCCTCGCCCAGCTTCTGGTTGCGCAGGACTACGCCTTCGTCGCGGTAGAGACTCACGGTCCCATTGTCGCGGATGGCACCGACCGTCCCGTGCGGTCCGGTACGGACCACCGACGCGGGTTTCCCGGCGTCCCGACGACGCGCAGCACCCTGAGCTGGTTTATTACGGTTTGGATTCCCTTTTGGGGATATTTGCTCTACTCTCACGCGCTAGGGCCTGATGGTTTCGGTCCCGCCGCCCCTCCCCCGCGGCTTTGACGACCGAGACCGTAAACCTGGCCCGATCCACACGAGGCCACTGATTTCTCACGTGGCCATGGGCACGGGAAGACCCGGCCCGGGGAAGACCCACCCCCGGCGGCGGAACCCCGTCGGGAGCCGCGGTCCCCGACCACCCCGCAGGGGTGCCCGAACTATTCCCCACCCGGCACGGAAGGCAGAGCGATATGGCGCGAGGTCGCCGAGGCAGGCGCAGAATGAGCGCTCGCGAACAGCGCTCGGACCACGAGGAACCACGTAGGAAGGGCAGGAAGGCCAGAAGGGTCCCGCTGGTCGCCGCGATGGCCGCGATCCCGGTGGGCCTGACCCTGGCCGGGGCCCTGGTGCTCTCCGGAGTCGGTAACGAGGCGGACCCCGCGGACGGCACGACCGCCGCTGGTGTCGGCGAGGTGGGCGGCGCGATCAGCGACGACTCCAACGCTCCCGACACGGCCACCGACGACGACTTCTTCGAGCCTCCCACCGACGCGCCCGAAGCCGCTGAGCCCCAGGGGGACAGCGGCCCGCAGAGCACCGCGGTCACCGGTTCCTCGTCCGCCGAGGGCTCCGGGGACTCCGGGGCCGAAGATGACGCGGGCAACCGCGGCGATGGCGGCAGCGGAGGCGGCGGCAACGGCTCCGGCGCCGGGAACGGTGGCGGGGGCAACGGGGGCGGTGGCGGCAGCGATCAGGCCGCCGGCGGTCCCAGCGCCTCGGCCGTGGTGACCCTGGTCAACAGCGAGCGCGCCGCGAACGGCTGCGGCCCGCTGCGCGTGGACGACCGGCTGACGGCTGCCGCCCAAGAGCACAGCGAGGACATGGACGCCCGCAACTACATGGCGCACGAGAGCCCCGACGGCGAGGGCCCGGGCGATCGTGCGAGCAGGCACGGGTATGACGCGTGGGGCGCCGAGAACGTCGCGAAGGGTCAGCGCACCGCCGACCAGGTCATGGACGCGTGGATGAACAGCCCCGGTCACCGGGCCAACATCCTCAACTGCGGCCTGGTCGCCATCGGTGTCGGCGAGGCCAACTTCGCCTGGACCCAGAAGTTCGGCTGGGAGTAGTCGAACCGGCTGACCGGAACAGACCAGAGCGGGCCGCATCCTCCAAGGGGGGTGCGGCCCGCTCTCGTCGTGTGGGGCGTACGGCGGCGGGCCCTCGTGTGGCGACCACACCACCCGGCCTGTCCGACGACTGGACCCCGGGGCCGGGTGATCAGTGCCACAGGCCGGATGGCTAGAGTGCCTCGGGTGAGCATCGAGATCCGGCCAGCGACCGGCGCCGACCTTCCCCACGTCCTGCGGCTCCTCGGTGAGATGTACCCGGAGGACCCCGTACTGTCAGCGCCCAGATCCGCGCGGATCTGGGCGGAGATCGAGGCGCAGAGCGGCAGATCCCTGCTGGTGGCACAGGACGCCGCGGGTCACCTGGTGGGCACGGTGGACTGCGTGGTCATGCCGAACCTGAGCCGGGGCGGTCGGCCGCGCCTGGTCATGGAGAACCTGGTGGTGTCCGAGTCACACCGCCGCCGGGGCGTGGGCCGCCTGCTCATGGACGAGGTGCGGCGGACCGCCGGGCGGGAGGGCTGCTACAAGATCCAGTTCCTCGCCGCCGAGGATGACTACGTGCACGCCTTCTACCGCTCCTGCGGCTTCTCGCGGTGGGAGGGCGACGGGTTCTACCGGTACCTGTGATCCTTTGCTTCTGGCTGCCGTCCCCGGTGCCGCCCCGGGCTGGAAGGACGCGCTCATGCGTGAACTGAGCGAACTCGTCGACGTCGAGCGCCCCGCGTGGCCGGACCTGAGCCGAATGTTCGAGGCCAGTCCCCTGAACGTGCGGGTGCTGCCACCGGACCCGGAACAACCGGGGCGCTGTCTGTTGAGGCTTCAGGTGAGCGCCGCTTCCTTCCTTGGCGCGGTCGCCCTGGAGTCGGGCGGAATCCTGGTGGACGACGGTTGGCTGCGGGGACACGGCGACGGCTGCACGGACCTGCCAGGGTTGGACCGGGTCAACGGCATGACCAGCGAGGTCGGGGCGGTGCGTCCGGCACGGCTGACGGTGGCGCACGACGTGCTCGGCGGGGTCTTCGCCCTCAACGGACCGGAGACCAAGGCCCCGGGATGGCCGGGGGCGCCGGGCGAGATGATCTACTTCGCCCCGGACAACCTGGAGTGGGAGACCCTCGGCACCGGTTATTCGGGCTGGTGGGAATGGCTGCTGGCGGGTCACCTGACCGACTTCTACGAAGACCTTCGCTGGCCGGGCTGGCGTGCGGAGACCGCGGACCTGCACCCGTCGAAGGGCGTCACGGTGTACCCGTTCCTGTGGTCCGCCCAAGCACAGGCGGACCTGGCCGCGACCGCTCGGGGGCCCGCTCCGGTCTCCGAGCTGGTCGGGGCGAACCAGGAGTTCTGTTCATCCATGGGACTGCCCGACCCGGGTCCGCTGGGATCCTTCTGAGCGTCGTCGCGGCACACGGAACGGGGCCCGCGACCCGAGCTGGAAATCCAGCCGTGGTCGCGGGCCCCGTTCGTTCGGTGCCAGGGGCGGCCGGTCGCGGCGGGCCAATCGCCGCGATTCGGATGTGTGGCTCGGTCGCACCACGCGGCACCGGCCACGCGGTGCGGGTCAGGCGGCGCTGATCAGGCTCGGCCGATGGCGCTGCACATGGCCTTCAGCGAGGCCGTGGTGATGCTGCTGTGGATACCCACGCCCCACACCGTCCTGCCGTCGATCTCGGCCTCCACGTAGGCGGCGGCGCGGGCGTTGCCGTCCTCGCCCATGGAGTGCTCCACGTAGTCGATGACCCGGACCTTGACGTCCACGTCGGCCAGGGCGTCGCCGAACGCGGAGATGGGGCCGTTGCCGGTGCCCTTCAGTTCGCGGATCTCACCGTTGACGCGGGCGTCGGCCTCGATCGTGTAGGTGCCGTCCTCGGCGGTGCTGGATCGGTGCGCCAGGACCGCGACCGGGCCGTTCTCGGCCAGGTAGGTGTCGGAGAAGACGCCCCAGATCTTCTCGGCCTGGAACTCGCCGCCGTCGGTGTCCATGTGGGCCTGGATGACCTGGGAGAACTCGATCTGCAGGCGGCGCGGCAGGTCCAGCGAGTGGTCGCGCTGCATGATGTAGGAGACGCCGCCCTTGCCGGACTGGCTGTTGACCCGGATGACCGCCTCGTAGTTGCGGCCCACGTCCTTGGGGTCGATGGGCAGGTACGGGACGTCCCAGGGGTAGTCCTCGACGGCCTTGCCCGCCTCTTCGGCGCGGGCGTCCAGGTCGGTGAAGCCCTTCTTGATGGCGTCCTGGTGGGAGCCGGAGAAGGCCGTGTAGACCAGGTCGCCGCCGTAGGGGTGGCGGGGCGCGACCGGCAGCTGGGTGCAGTGCTCGACCGTGCGGCGGATCTCGTCGATGTCGGAGAAGTCGATCTTGGGGTCCACGCCCTGGCTGAACAGGTTCATGCCCAGGGTGACCAGGCAGACGTTGCCGGTGCGCTCGCCGTGGCCGAACAGGCAGCCCTCGACGCGGTCGGCCCCGGCCATGACGGCCAGTTCGGCGGAGGCCACACCGGTGCCGCGGTCGTTGTGCGGGTGCACGGACAGGACGACGTGCTCGCGCCGCGACAGGTTGCGGCTCATCCACTCGATCTGGTCGGCGTAGACGTTGGGCGTGGAGCGCTCGACGGTGGCGGGCAGGTTCAGGATGATCTCGCGGCCCGGGCCGGGCTGCCAGACGTCCATGACGGCCTCGCAGACCTCCAGGGCGAAGTCCAGTTCGGTGTCGACGAAGATCTCCGGCGAGTACTCGTAGCCGAAGTACTCGGTCTCGCCCAGGTACTGCTCGGCGAAGCGCATCACGTGGCGGGTGCCCTCGACGGCGATGTCCTTGCAGGCCTGGCGGTCGACCCGGAAGACGACGCGGCGGAAGGTCGGGGCGGTGGCGTTGTACAGGTGCACGGTGGAGCGCTTGGCGCCGACCAGGCTCTGCACGGTGCGCTCGATCAGGTCCTCGCGGGCCTGGGTCAGTACGGAGATCTGTACGTCGTCGGGGATCAGGTCGTCCTCGATCAGCGACCGGACGAAGTCGAAGTCGGTCTGGCTGGCGGAGGGGAAGCCGACCTCGATCTCCTTGTAGCCCATCTTGACCAGCAGCTGGAAGATCTCGTGCTTGCGGGCCGAGTCCATCGGCTCGATCAGTGCCTGGTTGCCGTCACGCAGGTCGGTGGACAGCCAGCGGGGGGCTTCGGTGATGGTCTTCGCGGGCCAGGTGCGGTCCGGCAGGTCCACCGGAGCGAAGGGCTCGTAACGGTGGAAAGGCATGGGGCTGGTCTTCTGCTGCGGCACCATAACGGTGTGGCTCCTCGGGAAAAGTGTGGCGCGTGATGTCGTGGTCGACACGGCAAGCCGAAGTCCCGCGGCGAGGGGCCGACCTTTTAACGATCCCCGCCGCGGCCACTAAGAAGGAGGAGCTCGCGCAGCATAACGGTCTTCACGCTAGCAGACCCGCGACGGAATCCGGTACCCACTGTCCACATGATGGTACGAACCCTCGCTGAGCTGGGGTGATACGTACGGTTTCCGTGGATTTTAGATGATCGTTCAAAACAGGTACCTCGACTTCAAGATACAGCCGGGAGCGGTTACCCTGGAGGGGAACCCTTCAGTGCTAGGGGGGTCATACGGATTCCGTCGGCGGGACCCAGGGTGCGGCCAACACCCGAGGCCTCGGCAGGCAGGTGAGCCCTACCGCCGCAGAGCCGGTACCGCCGACGGAGATCCTTCTCAACGCCCGATCCCGGAGCCAGGGATCGGGCGTTTCCCTTGCCGTCGCCTACGCGAGGGTCACCATCGGGCTGTCCGGTCCAGGCGTGCTCACACCGGGCATGGTCGTGAAACTCAGCCTTCACTGTCGTACTCGGCCATCACTGCGGGCGACACCTGGCTCAACTGGCGCAAGAACCGACTGCCCGACGTGGGCTCTTCCGCCATCGGCACCGACACGAACCGCAACTGGGCGTACAACTAGGGCTGCTGCAACGGCTCCTCCGGCAACCCGAGCAGCGTCACCTACCGGGGCCAAGCACCGGAGTCCGCCCCCGAGGTGGAGGCGGTCGCCGACTTCGTCCGGAGCCGAGTGGTGGACGGCGAGCAGCAGATCACCAGCGCCATCCACTTCCACACTTACAGCGAGCTCATCCTGTGGCCGTAGGGATACAGCTACGACGAGCTCACCCACGGCATGAACCGCGAGGAGTACGACACCCACCGCGCGCTGGGCGAGTACATGGCCGAGGCCAACGGCCACATCCCCAGCAGTCCAGTGACCTCTACGTCACGGACGTCTCGATCAACGACTGGCTGCGGGCCGACCAGGGCATCGTGAACTACACGTACGAGATGTACCCCCGCTCGCCCTGGGACGGCGGCTTCTACCCGCCCTCGTCGGTGATCGAAGGCGAGACCGCCCGCAACGAGGAGGCCGCCCTGGGTCTGCTCGACTACGCGGACTGCCCCTACCGCATCATCGGTGAGGAAGAGGCCCACTGCGGCTGATCTGTATCGCCGTTCAAGCCACCCCCTCGCCCGCGCCGAGACAAGGTCCGCACGCGCGAGGGGCTTCGTTCACGAGCCCACGCGAATCGGACTCTCAGGGGCGCAGTACGCAGCGGCCGCGCAGGCCGCCCTTGGCCAGGGCTCAGTGGGCTCCGCCGTCGCGGACCAGGGCCAGGCCCTCCTCCTGCAGCGCCGCCGTATCAGCGACCGCGTCCCAGCCGGGCTGCGCCTGGGTGGTGGACTCGGCCCCAGGCCTGGGACGAACGCCTCGTCCTCCGCCCCGGCCAGACCGGTCACCCGCCAGCCCTGGTCCCGGGCCAGCGCGGCGACGTACCCGCCGACCGCGCCCGCCGCGCCGGTGACCAGAAGCCGCTCCCGGCCCTCGGGGGCGTCGCCGAGCAGGCCGGTGATCCCGGCGGCGGCCAGTCCGTTGAGCGGGACTGTCGCGGCCGCCACCAAGTCGAGGCTGTCGGGAACGACGGCGACATCGGCGACGGATGCGATCAGCTGCTCCGCGTAGGTGCCGAAGTCCCGGTCGAAACCGGCCACCCGCCCGGCCACCCGGGCCCCTACGGCCAGGTCAGCGCCGGGAGCGACCGCGACGACCGTGCCGGAGAAGTCCCAGCCCAGGCCGGTGTGTTCGGGCTGGTCGACCAGCCCTCGGGAGTGGAAGAGGCCGTTCACCACGGCGAGGTCGACCGGGTTGACCGGGGCGGCGACGATCTCGACGCGGACCTGCCCGGCCCCGGGTCCGGTGACGGGCAGATCGGTGATCTCGATCGAGTCGGGTCCGGCGGGGGTGCGCACGACGGCGGCGCGGAAACAGAGATCGGCGGCCGTCCGAAGGACGACCGCCGAGACGAACAAACCGAGGGGCGGCACTGAGCCAGCGAAGAACGTTACCGCCCCTCGGGGTGTGTGGAGGCCCCCTCCTGCCGGTCGCGGAGGGGGCCTGAGCCACGGGGTCGGGGTGCAGGTCCGACCCCGTGGCCGTCTGTGGCGGGTCCGGGCCCCGATGATGCGCCCGGACCCGATGCGCTCACCGGGCTCTCGGGAGACCTCGCAGGAACCCCGCGATCTACTCGCCGGGGACCGGCTCGAACTCCTTCACCGCGTTGATCGCCGGGCCGTGCGGAGTGTTGGCCTCGCGCTCGATCATGATCTCGACGAGCACCGGGCGGGAGGTGGCCTGCGCCTGCTTGCGGGCCCACTCCAGGGACTCCCGGATCTCCCCCGGCTCCCAGACGCGGCGGCCGGAGCAGCCGTAGGCCTCCATCAGCTTGACGCTGTCGGTGCCGTACTCGTCGTAGTGGATGTCCACCTGGTAGTTCATGTCGAAGGGGATGGACGCCTGGCGGATCAGGCCCAGGTACTCGTTGTTGAGCATGATGATCACGTACGACACGTTGTACTGCGCCGCGACCGCCAGCTCCTCGACCATGTACTGGAAGCCGTAGTCGCCGACGATGCCGACCACCTCGGCGTCCGGCTCGGTGTCCTTCAGCGCCTTCTTGACGCCGATGGCCGCCGGGATCTCCCAGCCGAGCGGGCCCGCCTGGCCGCAGATCTGGTAGTGGCGCGGCTTGTACGCCTTCTGGTGCTGGCCGCCCCAGATCTGGTAGAGGCCGATGGCGGTGACGAAGTAGGTGTCCTCGTCGAAGACCTCGTTGATCTCCTTGTAGACGCGCGGCGCCTTCACGGGAACGGTGTCGAAGTCCTCGCGGCGGGTCAGGGTGGACTTGAGCTCGTTGACGCGCTCGATCCACGCGCCGACCTTCGCCGTGGCCTTGCGGCGCTTGGCGGCGGCCAGCAGCTCCTGGATGAACAGCTTGGCGTCGGAGACCACGCCCAGGTCGGGCTCGAAGACCCGGCCGATCTGGGTGGCCTCGATGTCCACGTGGATGAACTTGCGCTCACCGCGGTAGACGTCGATCTGGCCGGTGTGGCGGTCGGCGAAGCGAGCGCCGACCGCCAGGACCAGGTCCGACTCCAGGAAGGAGGCGTTGCCGTAGCGCTGGGAGGTCTGGACGCCGGTCATGCCGGAGTACAGGGGCGAGTCCTCGTCGAAGGAGCCCTTGCCCATGAGGGTGACCTGGACCGGGACCTGGAGGTAGTCGGCCAGCTCGCGCAGGTCGTCGGAGGCCTCGGCCAGGATCACGCCGCCGCCGGCGAGGATGAGCGGGCGCTCGGCCGCCAGCAGCAGGTCCAGGGCCTTCTCGACCCGGGGCAGGTGCGGCTCGACCGTGTTGATCTTGAGCGCGGCGTCCAGCTCGGGGGCGTAGTCGATGACCTTCTGGGCGACGTCCACCGGGATGTCGATCAGGACCGGGCCGGGACGACCCTCCTGGGCGATCCGGAAGGCCTCGCGGAAGATCCACGGGGCGGTGGCCGCCTCCTTGATCTGCACGGCCCACTTGGTGACGGGCTTGGCGATCTCGACGATGTCGACCGCCTGGAAGCCCTCCTTGTCCAGCAGGTCGGTGCGCTGCTGGCCGGTGATGCACACGATCGGGACCGAGTCCGCGATGGCGGTGTACAGTCCGGTGATCATGTTGGTTCCGGCGGGACCGGAGGTGCCGATGGCCACGCCGACCTTACCGGTCGTACGCGACCAGCCGTCGGCCATGTGGGTGGCGCCCTCTTCGTGGCGGACGGTCAGGTGCTCGATGCCGCCGACCTCCTCCATCGCCTTGTAGAGGGGGAGGATCGCGGCGCCGGGGCAGCCGAAGGCGGTGTCGACGCCCTCGTCCTTGAGAACCTCCACGACGGCGTTCATCGCGGGCATTTTCGCCATGGGAGCGAACCCTTCAGTGCTGGGGTGGCTGGGGTGCCGGGGGCGTCCTGGCTGGGCGGACGTCCCCCGGTCATCCAGAGATGAGTGCTAGGGGTGGGGCGGCGCGCTCGTCCGCCTCCCGGGTGGGCCACCACCCGGGGACGACGCGACGTCCCGGTCATACGGACTGCTGCGGCTGGGGGGACCGCCGGTGTTGCCCCGCTGCGGGTACTGCGGTGCGGCCGGGGTCCGGCCACTGCCTCCCGGCTAGTCGGCCTCGCGGCCGGAGAGCTCCAGGACGACCTTGAGCAGCGCGGAGTGGTCGAGACCGCCGTGCCCCTGGTTCTTGAGAGCGGCCACGTACTGCGCCACCTGCGAACCCAGCGGGATCGCCACACCGGCGGCGGTCGCGGAGTCGGTGATGATGCGCATGTCCTTGTCGTGCAGGGCGATGCGGAAGCCGGGCGCGAAGTTGCGCTCGCGCATGGCCGTGCCCTTGCGCTGGAGCACGGTGCTGCCCGCGAGCCCGCCGCCCAGGACCTCCAGGCCCGCCTCGGTGTCCACGTTGTGCGCCTCGAGGAAGACGAGGGCCTCGGCGAGGAGCTGGATGTTGCCTGCCACGATGAGCTGGTTGGCGGCCTTGACGGTCTGGCCGGAACCGCTCGGGCCGACCAGCACCGGGGTGGTGCCCAAGACGTCGAAGACCGGGCGCGCGGCCTCGAAGTCCTCCCGCGCACCGCCGACCATGATGGACAGCTTGGCCTCGACCGCACCGGCCTCGCCACCGCTGACCGGGGCGTCCAGGACGCGGAAGCCGCGCTCGGTGCCGACCGCGGCGAGATCACGGGAGACGTCGGGGCGGATGGTGCTCATGTCGATGACGAGGGTGCCGGGCTTGGCGTTGTCGAAGACACCGCCCTCCCCGCGCAGGACCAGGTCGACGTCCGGGGAGTCCGGAACCATCGTGATGACGATGTCGGCGTCGGCGACCGCCTCGGCGATGCTCCCGCCGCGCAGGCCGCCCCTGGCGACCAGGGTGTCCTCGGCCTCGCGGCCCTTGTTGACGCCGGTGACGGTGTAGCCGGCGTTGACGAGATGGGTGGCCATGGGCAGGCCCATGATGCCCAGACCGATGAAAGCGATCTTCTTGGCGGCCATGTCGGCCCCTTTCCAACTGGGTGGCTGTGTGGCTGTGCTGCGTGTGGCCGCAGTACTGCGTGTCGTCGCTGTTGTTGCTGTGGCTCTGTCGTTGCTGTGGCTGCCACGGGGTGCGGCTGGTGTGCGCGGCCCGGTGAGTCGCGGTGTGCTGCGCCTTCCGTGCGGCGCGGTGCACCGCGCATCGGTGCGACGCGATGCGCTGCTGCGCGACTCGGCCGGGCCGCTGTGACCCGTGTGATCAGTGACCCGGGGGTCAGCCCAGCCAGCCGAAGCTCTGCGCGCTGGGGACGGTCGGCTTGTACTCCAGGCCGACCAGGCCCCGGTAGCCGCCGGCCTGGGCCGCGGTGAGGAGCTCGTCGATGGGAAGCTCGCCGGTGCCGGGCTCGCCTCGGCCGGGTGCGTCGGCGATCTGGATGTGCCCGAACTCGGCCGCGTGATCGCGGACCACGGCGGCGACGTCGTCGCCGTTGACGGCCAGGTGGAAGAAGTCGGCGAGGAGCGCCACGTTCTCGGCCCCGGCCTCCTTGACCTTGGCGACGAAGGCCAGGCCCTCGGCGGCGGTCCTGAGCGGGTAGTCGTCGGAGCCGCTGATGGGCTCGACGAGTACGGTGCCGCCGACCTTGGCGACCGCGTTGGCGGCGGCCACGGTGTTCTCCAGCGCGAGCCGGTCCTGCTCGGCCGGGTCCACGCCGTCCTGGCGCAGGCCGTAGAGGGCGTTGAACCCGGTGGTGCCGGTGCGTTCGGCGATCCGGGCGACCACCTCGGTGTTGGCGAGGAACTCGGCGGTGCGCGAGGGGTGGGAGAGCACGCCGCGGTCGGGACCGGGGAGCTGGCCCGCGAAGAAGTTGAGGCCGCTGAGGCGCACGCCCGCGTTGTCGAGGGCGGTGACGAAGGCGTCGATCTCCGCCTGCTCCGGGGTGGCGGTCTCGAAGGGCCACCAGAACTCGACGGCGTGGAAGCCCGCGTCGCGTGCGGCCTGGGGGCGCTCGTTGACGGGGAGCTCGGTGAACAGCAGGGAGCAGTTCACCGTGTACCCGAGTGTGTGGCTCATGCGTTGCCTCCGGCATCCACTTCCGTATTGCGGAAAGTAGTTTTCACTTTAAGGAATGCCTTGAGTGTGGGGCGGACCACCGCCGCTTGTCAACCACCCGGCCGAACCGAAGTTCGGACGGACCTCCAGCGGACCCCCGCCGGACACGCGCCGAAGCCCGGCACAACGCCTGCGCGAACCGGCAACAACGGCCCCAGCCACCTCTCGCACCTCTCCAGCACGCAGGAACTTCGCGATTTCTTTGTGTGGAGACACAGATTCGACTGTTTTTCCGAGATCCCCCCTTGCCAGTGTTGACAAGGTCACACTGTCATCAACTAGAGTCCCTCCAATCCGTAATACGGAATCAGCTATCTGCACTACGAAAGCCCAGGCTGGTTCGACTGTCCTCCGCCCTCCACGGCGGGGAGACCGCGCACCGGCCGAGCCACGGGAGAACACATGCCCGACACCACCCCGGACCAGCCGGGGGGCGCCCCCGACCCGGGTCTGGCGCGTCTGAACGCCCTCTCCAAGGAGGACCTGCGCACCGAACTCGCGCAGTGCCTGAACGTGGACCGCTGGGTGGAGGCCGTCGCGTCCGAGGCGCCCTACGCCGACCGCGAGACCCTGATCGCGCAGGCCGACGGCCACGCACGCGGAATCACCTCCGACGAGGTCGCCACCGCCCTGGCCCGTCACCCCCGTATCGGGGAGAAGGCCGAGGGACAGGACACCGAGGCGGCGTGGTCGCGCGGTGAGCAGTCGGCGTTCGCCGCCGACACCGACGACGCCTCCGCCCGGGTTCAGCGGATCTTCACGTTCGCGCAGGGTGAGTACGAGGGAAGGTTCGGGCAGATCTACCTTGTCTGCGCCAGCGGCCGCAGCAGCCGCGAACTCCTCGCGGACCTGGTCGCCCGGCTGGACAACGACCGCGACACCGAGCTGACCGTGGTCGGCGAGGAGCTCCGCAAGATCTCCGGACTCCGCCTGGTCAAACTCCTGGAGGCAGCATGAGCCACGTGACCACCCACATCCTGGACGCCGCCCTGGGCAAGCCCGCCCGCGACGTCCCGGTCCGCCTGGAGGCCGCGGTCGACCCCGGTCGCAGCTCCTGGAAGACCGTCGCCGAGGGCCGGACCAACAGCGACGGCCGCGTGCCCGACCTGGGGCCCGAGCAGCTCCGCGCGGGGTACTACCGGGTCGTCTTCGACACCGGCTCCTACTTCGAGGCGATTGGCCAGAAGGGGTTCTACCCCGAGGTCAGCATCGTGTTCGACCTCGCCGAGGAGGACCAGCACTACCACGTGCCGCTGCTCCTGAGCCCGTTCGCCTACTCGACCTACCGGGGCTCGTAGCCGGTCCCCAGCCAGCGAGCGCCCGGTACCCCACCCCATCGCCCCAGGGCAGCCAAGGCCCCACCACCAGCTGAAACATCTCAACCTCTTCGAGTGCGTGACAGGTCCTTCCGCATGACCACAGCGGTCCTCCCTCATACGCACAGCGCACCGACGCGAAGGCAAAGCGCGGCGCGAGCGATGAAACCGAATCCACACGGATGGAGTTCACCCTGATGGGCATCAAGCTCGGAGACAACCAGTACGGCAAGGCCGAGGTCCGCCTCGTCCACGTCAAGCGCGACACCCCCGTCCACCAGATCAAGGACGTCAACGTCACCTCGCAGCTGCGCGGCGACCTCGAGGAAGTCCACACCGTCGGCGACAACAGCAAGTGCCTGCCGACCGACACCCAGAAGAACACCGTCTACGCCAAGGCCCGTGAGTGGGGCGGCGTCGGCGCGATCGAGGACTTCGCGCTGCGCCTGGCCCGCCACTTCGTGGACGAGCACGAGTACGTGTACGGCGCCCGCCAGGAGATCCAGGAGTACTCCTGGGACCGGATCGCCACCGCGAAGGGCCCGCACGACCACGCCTTCTCCCGCAACGGAGCCGAGACCCGCACCACCGTCGTCAACAAGGACGGCGACAAGGAGTGGGTGGTCTCCGGCTTCGAGGGCCTGACCGTCCTCAAGTCCACCGGCTCTGAGTTCCACGGGTACCCCAAGACCCGGTACACCACGCTCCCCGAGACCAACGACCGGATCCTGGCCACCGACGTGACCGCCCGCTGGCGCTACGTCGGCACCGAGCACGACTTCGACAAGTCCTACGCCTCCGTTCGGGCCCTGTGCCTGGAGGCCTTCGCGGAGACGCACAGCCTCGCCCTGCAGCAGACGCTGTACGCGATGGGCACGGCCGTCCTGGAGGCCCACCCGGAGATCGCCGAGATCCGGTTCTCCATGCCGAACAAGCACCACTTCCTGGTCGACCTGTCCTCCTTCGACCTGGACAACCCCAACGAGGTCTTCTTCGCCGCCGACCGCCCCTACGGCAAGATCGAGGCGACGGTCGAGCGGGACGACGCCCCCGAGGCGGGCGACGCCTGGAAGGCCGTTCCGGGTTTCGTCTAGCCCCAATGTCGTTCAGTTAAGGCGATCAGGGCTCTGTCAACACAGCGATGTCCACGGTGGCCTTGTACGTGGTCCGGTCCACCCCGTTGGAACGAGCGTGATACTTGGAGATCGCGCGTTTGACCACCCGAGGCACCGTGCGCAGACGCCGCTCGGGCAGCAGGTTCGCCAACACCTGCTGCCCGAGCACCCCCCGCACGTCGATACGCTCACCAGCGATGACGTTCTCGGCCCGCACCAATAGGTCACGGGCGCTTTCCACCGCCACCGCCAAGCTCGCCCGCAACGGGCTGTGCCCCGTAGCGGTCAACGCGTCAGCGATCGCGCACCGCACCACCTGGTAGGTGGCCAGCAAGGACCACACCTCCTGTTCCAGCCCTTCGGGGTCCTTGGAACGCAGCACCCGCCGCCCGAGCAGAGCCGACTTCAGCTCGCAGTAGGCGGTCTCGATCTCCCACCGCTGGTGGTAGAGGGCCACCAGGCCCGTGGCCGGATACAGATCGGGATCGGTCAAAGTGGTGACCAACCGGTAACAGCCGGTGCGCTCACCCTGGTCTGTGACGATGGTGATCCGGGCCTCGATGAGCCGCATCCGTACCTTGCCGCGCTGTACCAGCCAAGTGCCATCATCCAAACGGCGAAGGCGGCGGGGTTTGCTCGGCGAGCTCATCCGAACCAGGAGCTGGGCTCCGCTGGCATGAAGATCTTTGAGCAGGTCGGCGGCGTCGAATCCGCGGTCGGCCAGGATGAGCTGGCCCGGGCCCATCGAGGGGAGCAGGCGGGTGGCCATGGTGGTCTCGCCCTGGGAGACGGGCCCAAAGGCCGTGCCCAGCAGTGCCCGGGAGCCGGTGGCGACCAGGGCGAGCAACCGTAGTTGGGGGTAGCCGGCCCCGGCCCAGCGGGTGGCGCCGCTGGAGCGGTGCACGGCCCGGTTCGCTTGTGTGGCGGGCAGGTCCAGCAGGGTGCCGTCGATGGCGCATACCAGCAGCCCGTGGAAGCGGTGGGCGCTGTGGGTGGGGCCTGAGAGTAGCTCGAACAGGGCCTTCATGGGTGCTGGGCCCAGGCGTTTGCGGGCGTAGAACAGCGCGGAGGCGGCTGGTTGGGTGCACAGGCTCACTCCGGCGGTGAGCTTGCGCCACAGGGCGGGCCAGCCGCAGTGAGCGAAGAGTCCGGCGGCGAGCAGGAGGTAGACGACCACGCGGGAGGGCAGCAGGCGCGAGCGCTGCTGGTGGCTGTTGGTCTGTTCCAAGACGGAATCGACCATCTCAAAGGGCACGATCTGGGTGAGTTCTCCCAGGTGGCCGGGGGCCAGGGTGCCGGGGGCGTGATGGGTGTGACGGGTCGTGACACAATGGTCGGGCAAGGGGCTCCTTGGCGACAGTCGTTGTGAGAGACAACTGTTCTACTAGGGAGCCCCTTCTTCGTGGGTGACGTTCCCAGGTCGGGCTTGACGTCCTGCTCCCACGCCTAACTGAACGACATTGCGTCTAGCCCCTTCCGGGTGATGGCCCGGTGAGTGCCGCGCGCTCGCCCGGGCCCTCCCCCGCGCTCCTTCGAGCTCCCTGAACACCGGGGCCCGTGCGTGCGGCCGGGCCCCGGATTCTCCGCTCCGAACCGGCCGGACCCGTGATCGGTCGCAGCTCCGGGAACCCGAGGGCTTCGGATACACGAAGGCTTCGGGACCCCCTACCCCGGAACCGACCCAAGCGTGGATCGACCGCGGCCGGGGCACCCACCCGAGGTCTCCCTCGCCTGCCCACCCAGAACTGGGCCACACCGGCCTTCGGCATGCCTGAAAACAGGCGTTTCGAGCAGCCAGGGCCGGCGCGACACCACCGGGCACCCGCCCGGAGAACCCGGTCACCCCCGTGGTGGCCAACAACCCGAAGGCTGGAAACTGGCCATGTCGAACAGTCCGTCCGCGAAGGACTCGGCCACAACAAACGCCACGACCCCCGCTCGTCCCGAGGACGAGAAGCTGCCCCTGCGGCTCATGCTCGTCTACGGGCTCCAGCACATCCTCACCATGTACGCCGGTGCGGTGGCACCGGCACTCGTCATCGGCGCCGCCGCTGGGCTCGCGAACGACCCCGCCGCCATGGGAATCCTCGTCAGCGGCGCACTCCTGGTGGCGGGTATCGCCACCCTGATGCAGACCGTCGGCCACAAGCGGATCGGCGCGCAGATGCCGATCGTGGTGGCCTGCTCCTTCGTCCCCGTCAGCGCCATCACCGTTCTGGCCGCCGGCCAGAACGGCGAGAACCTCCCCGTGGCCTTCGGCGCATCGATCGCCGCGGGTGTGTTCGCCCTGCTGCTGACCCCCTTCTTCGGGCAGCTGATCCGCTTCTTCCCGCCGATCGTCACGGGCACGATCATCACGGTGATCGGCGTCAGCCTGATGCCGGTGGCCGCCCGTTGGATCATGGACGGCTCCACCCGCGTCCTGGAGGACGGCAGCGAGGTCCCGGCCGCCCCCCTGGGCAACCTCGCCCTGGCCGGGCTGACCCTGGCCGTCATCCTCGTCGGCTCCCGCCTCTTCCCCGGCATCTGGGGGCGGCTGTCCATCCTGCTCGGCCTGGTCGTGGGCACACTGGTCGCGATCCCGCTCGGCATGGCCGACTTCAGCCGGGTGGGCGAGGCCGACTTCGTGTTCAACCCGACCTCGGTGTTCTACTTCGGCGCGCCGCAGTTCGAGATCGCCGCGATCATCACCATGTGCATCATCATGCTCGTGGTCCTGACCGAGGGCGCCTCGCACATCATCGCGGTCGGTGAGATCACCGGTTCCAAGGTCGACGCCAAGCGCATCTCCGCCGGTCTGCGCGCCGACGTCAGCGGTTCGATCATCGGTCCGATCTTCAGCGCCACCCCCACCAGCTCGTTCGCGCAGAACATCGGCCTGCTCGCGCTGACCGGGATCCGCAGCCGCTACGTGGTCGCCACCGGCGCGGGCATCCTGCTGGTCCTGGGCCTGTTCCCGGTGCTCGGCGGGGTCATGGCCGCCATCCCCACCCCGGTTCTGGGCGGTGCCGGCCTGGTGCTGTTCGGCAGCGTCGCGGCCAGCGGCATCAAGACCCTGGCCAAGGTGGACTTCACCAACAACCTCAACCTGATCCTGGTGGCCGCCTCGGTGGGCGTGGCGATCATCCCGCTGGCCTACCCGACCTTCTACAAGTTCCTGCCGGAGTCGGTCGAGCTGATCGCGCACTCGGGCATCATCGGCGCGGCGATCGTGTCGATCCTGCTGAACATCTGCTTCAACGTGATCGGCCGCGGCCCCTCGGCCTCCCCCGCCGAGATCGACCAGGCGGACATCGGCAGCGCCGGGCCCGGTGAGGCCAAGTACACCGACCAGGCGGGCGCGACCTACCGCGGTTCGTCGTCGCACCGGAGCGGGAGCGAGGGGACCGAGCACCCCGAACGGACCTGACCTCTCCGTACTCCCCCCGGGGGGGCGGGCGCACCGTGACCGTGCGTCCGCCCCGCTTTCTGTTAAGCGGAGATGAATGGTATGCCTGTGAGGATGACCGACTGGGACCTGCGCAAGCTGCGCGTACTCCGCACCCTCGAAGAGCTCGGGACCGTCCGCGCCACCGCCGAGGCCCTTTCCATGACCCCTTCGGCCGTCTCCCAACAACTGTCGTCGCTGTCCCAGCAGGTGGGGGTGGCGCTGCTGGAGGCGCACGGCCGCCGGGTCCGACTGACCGACGCCGCGCACGTGCTGCTGAGGCACACCGACGTGGTGCTGGCCCAGCTGGAGCGGGCCGAGGCCGAACTCGACGGGTACGTGCGCGGCGAGTCCGGGCGCGTACGCGTGGGCACCTTCGCCACCGCCATCCCCGGGCTGGTGGTACCCGCGTTGAACGCCCTGCGCACGGCCCACCCGGGGCTGCGCACCCGGGTGCACCAGGCCGAGGCGGCCGAGGTGTACGAGCTGCTCTCAGCAGGGGAAATCGACATCGGCCTGTCCCTGGCCGCGCAGGCGCCGACCGGCTCCGACGGCCGCTACGACCGGACCGAGCTGCTCACCGACCCCCTGGACGTGGCGGTGCCCGCCCAGCACCGGCTGGCCACCACCCCGGCGCTGCGGATGCGCGACCTCGCCGAGGAGCCGTGGATCTACGGAGCGTCGGGGCCCTGGCGGGAGATCACCCTGTCGGCCTGCGCCCAGGCGGGGTTCGCCCCCGAGCAGGCGCACGTGGCCTCCGACTGGCGGGCGATCCTGGACATGGTGGCGGCGGGTATGGGGGTGGCGCTGATCCCCCGGTTGGCGGCCGCCCAGGAGACACCGGGGGTCGCACTGCGTATCCCGCACACGGACCAACCGCGCCGCCACGTGGTCACCGCGGTTCGCTCAGGCTCGGGGCAGCGCCCGCAGATCGCCCTCGCCCTCCAGGCCCTGGCCGAGGCCGCCGCGCGTCTGAGCAACCCGACCGTTCAGCCAAAGCGAACATAATGATCAAAAACTTTCGCTGGAATTAATCGGTTTCTCCTGCGACCCTGGAAAGGTCCCACCACAGAGACCGACAGGAGAAACGTGAGCCAGGCCCCGTCCTTCGACCCCCGCGCCTACAACGCCCAGCCCTACCCGGGCGGGGACCCCTACGGTGACTACAAGAAGACCGAACTGGACTTCTCCGGGCTGGTCGACCTCGCCGACCGCCGCCTGGGCGCCGGTGTCGTGGCCGCCAACGACGAGTTCTTCGCCGAGCGCGAGAACCTGCTCCGCACCGAACCCGCGGTGTTCGACCCGCACCACTTCGGGCACAAGGGCAAGGTCATGGACGGCTGGGAGACCCGCCGCCGCCGCGGCGTGAGCGCCGAGCAGCCGCACCCCACCGCCGAGGACCACGACTGGGCCCTGGTCCGCCTGGCCCTGCCCGGGATCATCCGCGGCCTCGTGGTGGACACCGCGCACTTCCGCGGCAACCACCCCACCGAGGTCAGCGTCGAGGTGGCGCACGTCGAGGGCACCCCCACCACTGACGAGCTCCTCGCCGCCGAGTGGACCGAGATCGTCCCCCGCACCCCGGTGTACGGGCACGCGGAGAACGGGTTCAAGGTCGACGTCCAGCGCCGCTGGACCCACCTGCGCCTCAAGCAGTTCCCCGACGGCGGCGTAGCGCGCCTGCGCGTGTACGGCGAGCCGGTCGCGGACCCCGCCTGGCTCTCCACCCTGGGCAGCTTCGACCTGGCCGCCCTGGTCAACGGCGGCACCGTCGAGGACGCGTCGGACCGCTTCTACTCCTCGCCGGAGAACATCATCCAGCCGGGCCGGTCGCACAAGATGGACGACGGCTGGGAGAACCGCCGCCGCCGCGACACCGGTAACGACTGGGTCCGCTTCCGCCTGACCGCCCAGGCCTCCGTCCGCGCCATCGAGCTGGACACCGCCTACCTCAAGGGCAACTCGGCGGGCTGGGTCACCATCCTGGGCCGCGACGGTGACGGCGAGTGGTTCGAGCTGGTGGGCCGCACCAGGCTCCAGCCCGACAGCGCCCACCGCTTCGTCCTGGACGCCCCAGCCACCGTCACCCACATCCGCACCGACGTGTTCCCCGACGGCGGCATCGCCCGCCTGAACGTCTACGGCTCCCTCACCGAAGCCGGTGCGGCGGACCTACGCAACCGCTGGCAGTCCGCCCAGGCCTGACCAGCGCCGAAAGACCGGGGCGGGCACGCGTCAGCGTGCCCGCCCCTCCATTCCCCCTCTGTCAGATTGGGATGAAACATCCCAGCGTGCGCGGGGAGCAGTCCATGGTCATCGGGGTGCCCTTCAGTCGCACGGGTCCATCCCCGCGTGCGCGGGGAGCAGGATCATCCATCGCGGCCCTCCTGCAGCAGACGGGGTCCATCCCCGCGTGCGCGGGGAGCAGGATCATCCATCGCGGCCCTCCTGCAGCTTGGGTTCTAGTGGTGGTCGCAACACCCTGACTTTGGGGAGGTTGCGACCACCGTGTCGTTTTCCAAGCAAGAACTGGCCCGGCTGCGGGAGCGGTTCCTGGAGCTGATGACCGAGTCCGGGAACGTCACCGAGGTAGCCCGAAAGCTCGGTATCAACCCCAACACCGCGTTCACCTGGGCACGCAAAGCCGGACTACGCTCCAGGCGCCAGCAGCGCCGCCACCCAGCACGAGACGAGTACCACCGCCTGCGTCAGAGCGCTGTGCCCCGCCGAGAGGCCGCCCGGCGGGTCGGGATCAACGAGCGCACCGCCAAAGACTGGGACCGCGGGGTACGCAAGTCCGGCAACTCAAGGATCTATGCCGATGGCCGCCGGGTGAACTACTCCACCGGACAGACCACCATAGAGCCCATGACCAGCCCCCAACCAGCGTTGGACGCACTCGAACGGCAGGTGCATCCACGCTTTTTGACCCTGCACGAGCGGGAGAGGATCGCTGACCTTCACCGGGCCGGGTGGAGCCTGCGAGCGATCGGCCGCGACCTGGGGCGACCCGCCTCGACGATCAAGCGTGAACTCGACCACCACCGTGGCCAGGACGGCTCCTACGGCGCCTATACGGCCCAACGCCGGGCCATCGCACAGCGGGCGCGTCCCAAACCCGCCAAGCTCGCCTGCCCCGGCCCCTTGCGCGACTACGTCGCCCAAGGGTTGGAGGAACAATGGTCCCCCGAGCAGATCAGCAACCGGATCGTTGAGGACCATCCTGATGACCAGGACATGCGTGTGAGCCACGAAACGATCTACCAGGCGCTCTACGTCCAGGCCCGGGGCGGGCTCAAACGCGAGGTCGCCGCCGCGCTGCGCACCGGACGCATCCGACGCAAGCCCCGCCGTTCCTCCGAGCACAGGCAGAGCCGGTTCGTTGATCCGATGGTGATGATCAGCGAGCGCCCCGCCGAGGTCGAAGACCGTGCTGTTCCAGGGCATTGGGAGGGCGATTTGATCACGGGGGCGCATAACAAGTCCGCGATCATCACCTTGGTCGAGCGGTCGAGCAGGTATGTGATGCTCGGGCACCTGCCCGGCGAGCACACCGCCGAGGCGGTGGGAGGCGTTCTGAGCGCTCTGGTCCAGACGCTGCCCGAGCATCTGCGCGGGTCCTTGACCTGGGACCAGGGCAGCGAGATGGCCGGTCACAGAAGGTTCTCGGTGGATACGGGGGTGCCGGTGTTCTTCTGCGACCCGGCCTCGCCCTGGCAGCGCGGGTCGAACGAGAACACCAACGGGCTGTTGCGCCAGTACTTTCCCAAGGGCACCGATCTGTCGGTGCACGGCCCGCTGGACCTGGAGCACGTGGCTCAGAAGCTGAACGGTCGGCCACGCAAAACGCTCGGCTGGAAAACTCCAGCCGAGCGTTTGCATACACTCGTGTGATCAACGAGGTGTTGCGATGACCCCTTGAATCCACCCAGCAGACGGGGTCCATCCCCGCGTGCGCGGGGAGCAGACCGCCGAAACCGGGATGAGCGTCCCCGAGGCGGGTCCATCCCCGCGTGCGCGGGGAGCAGTGATCTCGCTGGCGCTGGGGGTGGCGGGCTTGGGGT
This sequence comes from Nocardiopsis metallicus, assembly GCF_014201115.1. Lineage (GTDB taxonomy): Bacteria > Actinomycetota > Actinomycetes > Streptosporangiales > Streptosporangiaceae > Nocardiopsis > Nocardiopsis metallicus. Next base: position 257,710 of record NZ_JACHDO010000001.1, on the reverse strand, counting down.
CCATCCCCGCGTGCGCGGGGAGCAGTCGTCCAGGCGCTCGGGGCACACGTGTTCGATGGGTCCATCCCCGCGTGCGCGGGGAGCAGTCTCGTTGACCTGCGGATTTAGGTAGCGAGGGTGCCGGAATCTGCAAGTTGTTGAGAATAAGACACCGACGACAAAAAACTCATACTTGACACTTAGCCCACCACTCAACTGGTCCACCGTTGCCTCTTCGGCCCGGGGAGGCAGCTTCGTTGGGTTCAGCCTATGAGCTGGTGCCTCGGGTGTCTCTCCCCCTGGATGCGAACGGGCGCCCCACCTTGTGGCGGGGCGCCCGGGCAACTCGGGGAACTAGCTCCGGGTGATCATCCGACCGTCGGTGCTGTCCGGACCGACGTCGGATCCGCGGAGGATGGTGCGGCGGACCTTGCCGACGAGGTCGGCACCGTCGTAGGCGCTCACGGGGTTGCGGTGGGCCAGGGAGCGGGCTTCGATACGGACCGTCTCTTCCGGGGCGAAGACCGTGAGGTCGGCGTCCAGACCCGGGGCGATCGAGCCCTTTCCGGGCACCCCGGCGACGCGGGCGGGCTCGGCGGACATCCAGCGCACGACCTCGGCGAGGGCGACGCCGCGGGAGCGGGCCTCGGTCCACATGGCGGACAGGCCTACCTGAAGTCCGGAGACGCCGCCCCAGGCGGTGCCGAAGTCGCCGGTGTCCAGGTCCTTCAGATCCGGGGTGCTCGGCGAGTGGTCACTGACCACGCAGTCGATCAGACCGTCCTGGAGCGCCCTCCAGAGGAGGTCGCGGTTGGCGCTGTCGCGGATGGGCGGGCAGCACTTGTAGCTCGTGTCACCCGCCGGGATCTCTTCCGCGGCCAGGGTCAGGTAGTGCGGGCAGCTCTCCACCGTGAGCGGCACGCCCTCCTGTCTGGCCTGAGCGATCAGGGGCAGCGCGGAGGCGCTGGACAGATGCAGGATGTGCGCGCGAACCCCGGTGCGGCGAGCGGTGTCGATGACCAGGGCGATCGCCGCGTGCTCCGCCTCGTCCGGGCGGGAGGCCAGGAAGTCCGCGTAGTCGCGCCCGGAGGCGGCGGGTGCGGAGTCCAGCACGGCGGGGTCCTCGGCGTGCACGATCAGTCTGCCGCCGAAGGCGTGGATGGCCGTGGCCGCGGTGTACAGCTGCTCCGGGGACAGGTGGCCGAACTCGTCCACACCAGAGGGCGAGAGGAACGCCTTGAAACCGAAGACGCCTTCGGCCCACAGGTCGGACAGGACGCCGGTGGTGCCGGCACCGCTGTTCTCCGGGACGGCTCCGCCCCAGAAACCCACGTCCACGGCGAGCTTGCCCTCGGCCACGGCACGTTTGGCTTTGAGGCCTTCGATGCTGGTGGTGGGCGGAACACTGTTCAGCGGCATGTCCACCAGGGTGGTCACCCCGCCCAGGGCGGCGGCGCGGGTGGCGCTCGCGAAGCCCTCCCACTCGGTGCGGCCCGGCTCGTTGACGTGCACGTGGCTGTCCACGAGCCCGGGCAGCAGTACCTCGTCCCCGGCCAGGCGCAGCTCGCGCTCGGCCTGGACCGGAGCGTCGTCCCCGGTGAGGACCTCGGTGATCCGTCCGTCGTCGATGACCACGCTCACCGGGCGCTCACCCTCGGGGGTGAGGGCGCGGCGGGCGCGAACGACGAGTGCGTGTTCGGTCAACTCACTGCTCCTGTCCGACACGGCGGGTTGCCAGACCGACGATGGTACCGGCGTCGGCACCGGAGGCCTCAACGACCTCGGATTCCTCGAGCGCACCGCACCGCAGACCGCTGGCCAGGACCGAGGCCAGGGCCTGGGCGGTGGCCGGCTCGTCCATGACGTTGCCGCCCGCCTGGCCGAGGTAGGCCTTCAGCCGCGCGGCCGCGGGGGCGAAGGCCTCGCGGTAGAAGGCGTAGGTGGCCAGGTAGCGGATGGGCAGCTGGCCCGGGTGCAGGTCCCAGCCCTGGTAGAAGCCGCGCTCCAGGGAGCGGCGGACCAGGCCAGCGTGCAGGTTCCACGCGGAGCGCACGTCCTCGGGGCCGCCCGTGGGCAGGATGTTGCTGCCGCCGTCGGAGATCCACACGCCGGTACCGGCCGCGGCCACCTGCATGACCGACTTCGCGAAGTCGGCCACCGGGTGCGCGAGGCTCTGGTGGGCGGCGGTGATCCCGCAGGCCGCGCTGTAGTCGTAGGTGCCGTAGTGCAGGGCGGTGACCCGGCCCTGACCGGCCTGGATCATGCGGGCGACGGACACGGTGCCGTCGGTGAGCAGGATCGACTGGGGGGTCTCGATCTGGAGCTCGAACCGCAGCCGCCCGGCGGACAGCCCGAAGCGCTCCTCCAGCCGCTCACTGACCCACACCATCGCCTCGACCTGCTCGACCGAGGTGATCTTGGGCAGGGTGAGCACGAGGTTGTCCGGCAGGGATCCGTGCCCCTCCAGCAGGGTCTGCAGGAAGAGGGTGAGGGTGCGCACGCCGCGGTGGCGCCCGGCCGCCTCCATGCCCTTCATCCGAATACCGAAGTAGGGGGTGGCCGTCCCCTGCTTCAGATCCGAGACGAACGCGTTCGCGGTGGCGAGCACGTGGGCGTCCTCGGCCTCGTCACCGGGGGCCCCGTAGCCGTCCTCGAAGTCGGCGCGCAGGTCCTCGATGGGTTCGCGGGCGAGCTTGGCCCGTACCAGCGGGAGCGCGTCGGCGACGGCGGTCTCGCTGAGCCCGGTGATCTCGGCGAGGTCCGCGGCCTTGGGCGCGTACTCGTCGAGGGCCGCGATCGCCTGTTCGCCCCAGGCTGCGGCGAGGCCGGGCTGGATGCGGTCGGCGGGCACGTAGACGCTGTGGACCGGCTGGCGGCCGCCGTTGGTCCCGGGGTAATCGCGGTCCAGCCGCTTGTCGGCCTCCGCGAGCCGGGTGTCGAGTTCGGTGACCAGGTCGGTCAGGCCTTGCAAGCTGTCACTCGCCACGTGTCGTGTCCTCCTGAGTCGTCGGTGCCGGCCTCTCGGAGCCACTGAGAGACCGGTCACTAATTTCTATATGCGGATAATAACTTCTGCGATTCGGAAGAACAAGGCCTCTGGGGCGCCGACGACCCGGATCCGGAAGCTTCGATACACAACGGAGAGCGAAAAACTGCTTTCGTATTGCAGAATGATGGACGTGACCGCAGCGGCCCTCAGCATGGGAGCACGACCCTTGTCAGCCTCAGAGACCCCCCAAACGGACCAGCCCCGACCTCCCGAGGAGGCGGCGGCCCGGCGCTCCGGCGGCGTACAGTCCCTGGACCGCGCCTTCGCGCTGCTGGAGATCATGGCCGAGTCCGGCGGTGAGGCCTCCCTGAGCCAGCTCGCCGACTCCTCCGGCCTGCCCCTGCCCACCATCCACCGCATCATCCGCACCCTGGTCGGCAACGGCTACGTGCGCCAGCTCCCCTCCCGCCGCTACGCCCTGGGCCCGCGCCTGATCGGCCTCGGCGACAAGGCGGCGCAGATGCTCGGCACCTGGGCCCGCCCCCACCTGGCCCAGCTCGTGGAGGACCTCGGCGAGACCGCCAACCTCGCCATGCTCGACGGCGACAAGGTCATCTACGTGGCCCAGGTCCCCTCACCGCACGCCATGCGCATGTTCACCGAGGTCGGCCGCCGCGTCCTGCCGCACTCGGCGGGTGTGGGCAAGGCCCTGCTCTCCCAGCTCAGCGACGAGGAGGCACTGGCCACCGTGCGCCGCACCGGCATGCCCGCCGCCACCGAACGCACCATCACGGACCCCGAGGCCTTCCTCGCCGAACTCCGGCGCATCCGCGAGACCGGGTACGCCATCGACGACGGCGAGCAGGAGGTGGGCGTGCGCTGCGTGGCCGTGCCCGTCAAGGACGCCCCCTCGGGCATGGCGGTGTCGGTCTCGGGCCCCGAAGCCCGGGTGAGCTGGGACTTCGTGGACCAGGCAGCCCCCATCGTGCGCAAGTGCGCCCGGGTCCTGGCCACCGACCTCAACAACCAGAGCTAGCGCGCGAAGCACGCCGCGCCCGGTGCTCTTGCCGCACGCGACACGCGGAACACGAGAGGGGCCGTGACCACATGTGGTCACGGCCCCTCTCGTTGCCTGGATCCCGCCTGAATCCGGCTCAGCGGGGCTCCTGCCCTACTGGCACCTGACTCGGCCGACGCCTACGTCTGCTGGTCGAAGCCCAGTTTGCGCAGCTGCTTGGGATCGCGCTGCCAGTCCTTGGCCACCCGAACCCGCAGGTCCAGGAAGACGCGCTGGCCCAGCAGGCCCTCGATCTGCTTGCGGGCCCGCGAGCCCACGTCGCGCAGCCGCGAACCCTTCGAGCCGATCACGATCGCCTTCTGGCTGGGACGCTCCACGTACAGCGACGCGTAGATGTCCACCAGCTCCTTGCCGGGCTTGGTGTTCTCGCGCTCGTACATCTCGTCCACGACCACCGCGATGGAGTGCGGAAGCTCGTCCCGGACCCCCTCCAGGGCGGCCTCCCGGACCAGTTCGGCCACGAGCATCTCGTCGGGTTCGTCGGTGAGGTCGCCGTCCGGGTACAGCGGCGGCCCCTCAGGCAGGTGCGAGCACAGCACTTCGGTGACCGTGTCCAGCTGGTAGGCGCCGCGCGCGGACACCGGTACGATGTCGGCCCACTCACCCAGCTCGTTCACGGCCATCAGGTGTTCCCCGACGGTCGCCTTGTCCACCAGGTCGGTCTTGGTCACCAGGGCGACCACCGGGGTGTTGGTCTGCTCCGCGAGCTCCTTGGCGATGTAGGTGTCACCGCGCCCGATCGGCTCGTTGGCCGGAAGACAGAACGCGATCACGTCCACCTCGACCAACGTGGACCGCACCAGCGAGTCCAACCGCTCCCCCAGCAGGGTGCGGGGCTTGTGCAGGCCAGGCGTGTCCACGATGATCAACTGCGCGTCCGGCCGGTGCACGATGCCGCGCACGGTCCGCCGGGTGGTCTGGGGCCGGTTGCTGGTGATCGCCACCTTCTGCCCGACCAGCGCGTTCATCAGGGTGGACTTGCCCACGTTCGGGCGGCCCACGAAGCAGGCGAAACCGCTCCGGAAGCCCTCCGGGTAGGAGGGCGACTCCAGTGGCACGCGGAGCTTCTCAAGGTCGAGGTCTTTCATTGGTCCTTCTTAACGCCGGGTGATGCTCGCGGGCACCCCGTCAGGGGCCGCGATCACCACCACCTGGGTCTTCAGGTCGTCCGCCACCGCGCGGTCGGCCTCGGTCAGCTCCTTGGCCTCGGTGACGACCACCGCGGCCTCCAACGCGGAGGCCTCGCTGGAGGCCGCCGCGGCCACGGCGGCCTGGAGCGCGGTCAGCTCGAGCGAGGGCAGCGACACCGTGGTGGCGACGTACGTGCGCCCGGTCTCGTCGCGCACGGCCGCGCCCTCAGCGGCCGCGTTCCGAGCCCGGGAGGCCCGCGCGAGCGTGATGAGCTTGCCGTCCTCGGGGCCGAGTCCCGTCGTGTCCGTCACTGGTCCGTGCTCCTTACGTGTTCGTCCGAACCCTGGTCCTGGTCGAGGGGCAGGCGTTCCACCAGCACCGTGGTCATCCGGTTGCGGCGGCTGCTCTTGCCCTCCAGGGTGAGCCTGAGCCCAGCGTATTGTGCCTGGGCTCCGCCTGCTGGAACCCGCCCCAGCACGAAGGCCACCAGACCGCCCACGGTCTCCACGTCGGAGACCTCCAGATCGCGGTCGGGGAAGAGTTCGGCGAGCTCACCCAGCGGCAGGCGCGCGGTCACCCGCACCTTGTCCTCGTCCAGCCAGTCCACCGGGGCGATCTCGTGGTCGTACTCGTCGGTGATCTCACCGACGATCTCCTCCACGATGTCCTCCAGGGTGACCAGGCCGGCGGTGCCGCCGTACTCGTCGATCGCCACCGCCACATGGTTGCGCCGCTGCTGCATCTCACGCAGCAGCTCGTCGATGGGTTTGGTGTCGGGCACGTAGCTGGCCTGACGCATCACGTCGGCGGCGGTCAGCGGCACGTCCTGCGCGCCGCCCGCGGCCGCCGCCCAGCGGTCGCGCAGCCGCTCCACCAGGTCCTTGAGGTAGACGATGCCGACCACGTCGTCCTCGTCCTCCCCGGTCACCGGGATCCGCGAGTACCCGCTGCCCATGGCGAGCGTGAGGACCGCGTCGGCGTCGGCGTCCCGGCTGGTGAAGACGATGTCGGGCCGCGGCACCATCACCTCGCGCACGGAGGTGTCGTCGAGCTTGAACACCGAGTGGATCATCTGGCGTTCCTCGGGGTCGATGACCTCCCCCTGCTCGGCCAGGTCCACGAGCTGGCGCAGCTCCACCTCGCTGCTGAAGGGGCCGTCCCGGTCGCCCTTGTCCCGCGGGGTGAGCGCGCGGCCCGCGCCCACGAGGAGCCTGGCGATCGGGCCCAGCACCACCTGGAGCGGGTAGAGGACCGCGGCGCTGGCCCGGGCGAGCGGACCGGCGAACTGGCGGCCGAGGATGCGCGGGGTGACGGCGATCAGGACGCACTCCACCACGACCATCGCCACGGCGGTCAGCACCAGGGCGGGCCAGCCCGGCCCCAGCAGGAAGACCATGCCGACGGCGGCGGCCAGGACCGCGCAGACCTCGCACACCACGCGCAAGAACAGCAGCATGTTCAGGTGTGCGGTGGGGTCGGCGGAGACCCGCTCCCAGGCACGGCCGGCCTTGGCGGCGCGCTCACCGTGGATCGCCTCCATTCCCATGGAGGCCACGCGGGTGACGGCGACCTCCGCCGCCACCAGGAACCCGGCGACGGCGGTCAGCACCAGGGCGGCCACGAAGGCCGCCGCCCACTCCAGGGGGCCACCCGTGGTGAGCGGCGCCAGGTCAGGCCACAGGGCCGCGCTCATCGGGCGCTCTCGTCCCCTTCGGTCGTCTCCTCGCCGGCGGTGTCGGCGGCCTCGCGCTCTCGCCAGGCGGCGAGGATCTCACCCTGGAGACCGAACATCTCCTTGTGTTCCTCGGGCTCGGCGTGGTCGTAGCCGAGCAGGTGCAGGATGCCGTGCGTGCACAGCAGGTCGATCTCGGCCTCGGTTCCGTGACCGGCCGCCTCGCCCTGGCGCTCGGCCACCTGCGGGCAGATGATCACGTCACCGAGCACGCCGGGGTCGCTGGTGCGGCCGGGTCCGCCGGGGCGCAGCTCGTCCATGGGGAACGAGAGCACGTCGGTGGGTCCGGGCTCGTCCATCCAGCGCACGTGGAGGTCGGTCATGGGTCCCTCGTCCACCAGCACGACGGACAGCTCGGCCAACGGGTGGACCCGCATGGCGTCGAGCACGTGCCGGGCCAGGCGGGAGAGTCGCTCCTCGTCCACGCTGCTGACGCCGGACTCGTTGGCGACGTCGATACTCATCGGTTGCGGCTGCCTTCTTGCGTCTCGGGTCGGTGGTCGGCGGTGTCCCCGCCGGGGCGTCCGGCGAGGGGCGCCCTACCGACAGCGGTGGGCCCGCACGAGGCGGGCCCACCGGCCGGTGTCACTACGTACTTCTTCTCAGTCTGCCCGGTCTTGGGCGCCCTCTGCGCCGCCACCGCCGTCCCTCGGGGTGTCGCCGCCCTGGCGCCGCCCCCTGCGCGGGCCCGGACGGCCCCGGTCCCCGTTGCCCTGGTTGCTCTGGGCGGCGTCGTGACGGCCGTAGGCGTCGACGATCTGCCCCACCAGCTTGTGACGGACGACGTCCTCACTGGTCAGTCGGCAGAAGGCGATGTCGTCGATATCACGCAGAATGTTCTCGATGGTGCGCAGCCCGCTGGCCTGCCCGCCGGGCAGGTCCACCTGGGTGACGTCACCGGTGACCACGATCTTCGACCCGAACCCCAGGCGCGTGAGGAACATCTTCATCTGCTCCGGCGAGGTGTTCTGCGCCTCGTCCAAGATGATGAAGGAGTCATTGATCGTTCTACCCCTCATATACGCCAGTGGTGCGACCTCGATGGTGCCGGCGGCCATCAGCTTGGGGATGGAGTCCGGGTCGAGCATGTCGTGCAGGGCGTCGTAGAGCGGGCGCAGGTAGGGGTCGATCTTGTCGTAGAGGGTGCCGGGCAGGAAGCCCAGTCGCTCGCCGGCCTCGACCGCGGGGCGGGTGAGGATGATCCGGTTGACCTCTTTGTCCTGGAGGGCCTTGACCGCCTTGGCCATGGCCAGGTAGGTCTTGCCGGTGCCCGCCGGACCGATGCCGAAGACCACGGTGCGCTGGTCGATGATGTCGACGTAGCGTTTCTGGTTCAGCGTCTTGGGGCGGATGGTCTTGCCCCGGTTGGACAGGATGTTGGTGGTCAGCACGTCAGCGGGGCGTTCCTTGCCCGGCGAGCGCAGCATGTGGATCATGCGCTCGATGGTGTCGGGGGTGACGTGGGTGCCGCTCTTGGCGAGCTCGATCAACTCCTCAACGAGGCGGACGACCACGCCCGTTTCCTCGGGAGTCCCGCTGATCGTGAACTCGTTGCCGCGGACGTGGATGTCGCTCTTGAAGGACCGCTCCAGTGCCCGGAGGAGCTCGTCCCCCGAACCCAGCAGGCTGATCATCGTGTGTTCGTCCGGCACCACGACCTTGACCTGGGTCTCCCGGTCCGGGTGCGTGTGGGTTGACTCGACCATGGTGTGGCCTTGCGGCCGCTGTCCCTACCCTTCGGTCACGGCCCCGGGGTCGGTTTCCCGGGGTTCCTCGCGGACGGGCCGCACACCGTGTCCGACGGTGTCGTGCATGGTCACCACGGGTGTGCGGGACAACCGAAGTGGCCGGTGGGGCCCGCCTGCGAGTCTACCAACGGGGACCCGGCGGACTCGATGGGATTTCTCGCGCCCGCCGAGTCGGAGGGACAGCCGCGCGGAAGACGCTGCCGTCCTGGGCGCGTGCGCCCCCGACGCCCCCGGCCCGTGGTTATCCGGGCGGCCAGCTCAGGCCGCGGCCGCCGAGCACGTGCGCGTGGAGGTGGAAGACGGTCTGCCCGGCCCCCGCCCCGGTGTTGAAGACGATCCGGTAGCCGATGTCGGCCACGTCCTCGGCCGTGGCCACCTCGTGGGCCTCACGGACCACGGCGTCCAGCAGGCCGGTGTCCGTGGCCGCGGCGGCCGTGGCGTCGGCGTGGTGCTCACGCGGGATGACCAGGACGTGGGTGGGCGCCTGGGGGTTGATGTCGCGGAAGGCGACCGTGCGCTCCCCCTCGCGGACGATCTCCGCGGGCACCTCCCCCTTCACGATCTTGCAGAAAAGGCAGTCGGGGTCGACCATCGCTCACCTTCCGTCACGCGGGGCCGCCGGGCAGGGCGGCACCCCTGTCGGGCATGTCCAGGTGCCCATGATGCCGCAGGTGCGCGGGCCCCGTGGAGGGCCCGGCCGACCACTCGGCAGAGATGAACCCTCAACCTTTCCGCAACCGTTCCGATCCGGTTTCCCCACCGGTGGCGGGCCGGGGCGCGATAGGCTTTGCGTCCGTGCGCGTTAGGTTGTCGGCATGCCCGCCGTTTGGCCGCGTCCGGCGTGTTCGGATTGAAACGCACGTCTACTTGGAAAAGAAGAGGTATGCCCTTTCGTAAACCCCGCGACAAGGGTGTGCGTCGAACTGATGTGACGACAGAAACGTTGGTGGCCGGTGCCACCACGGCGCCACTCTCGGTCGAGTGGGACGCCGACCACGCCGTGACGGAGCTCTACCGAGAGCACTACCGTCCGCTTGTTCGGCTCGCCGCCCTGCTGGTCCGTGACCACGCGACCGCGGAGGAAGTCGTTCAGGACGCCTTCGTGGCCATGCACGGAGCCTGGCGTCGTCTCAGGGACCCGAACAAGGCTCTGTCCTACCTCCGCCAGGCGGTGGTGAACAAGGCCAGGTCGGTACTCCGCCACAGGGCCGTCGTCGAGAAGCACGCCCCGAAGGCCATGCCGGACGCGCCCAGCGCCGAGCACGGAGCCATGAACCTCCTGGAACGTGAGGCAGTCATCACGGGCCTGCGTAAGCTACCCACCCGTCAGCGAGAGGCCATCGTGCTCCGGTACTACGGCGACCTGTCCGAGGCACAGATCGCGGACGCCATGGGCATCAGCCGAGGCGCGGTCAAGAGCCACACGTCGCGTGGCATCTCCGCCCTCCGCTCTGTACTGGAGCAAACGTCATGAGTACCCCCAACGAACGGAGCGAGCTGGAGTTCGAAGACCAGCTCCGCCAGATACTCAAGGCCGAGGCGGGCGAGGTGAAGCCCTCAGGCGAGGGTCTCAACCTCATCCGTGAGCGAACCGAGCGCCAACGGGGCTCGGCGTGGTTCGGGCTGCCGTGGCTGCGTCCGGCGTCAGCGGTGGCGGCGGCCGTTCTGATCGTCGCCTCGGTGATCATGTCGAGCCCTCAGGTAAGGGACCAGGTCCTGGAGATCGTCCCCGCCGGCGCCGACCGCGAGGGCACCCCGCCCGAGGCTCAGCAGGATGGTGGCGACAGCGTGGCGGCCCCCGAGCCCACGACGGACTCGGCCACCGGCACCAGCAAGCCGGAGGAGACGCCGGGGCAGGAACCCGAGGACGAGGCGGGCCCCGACGGCGGTTCCTCCTCCGCCGAGGACGAGAGCCTGGAGTCCACCGCCTCGTGCCCGCCCGGGGAGGACGGCGCCACCGCGACCAACGGGACGCGGGACGAGGACAAGAAGAACGACGATCGGGACAACCGAGGCTCGGACCACCCGGACTGCGACCCCGCCGACGAACCGGCGGACAAGCCCACCGACGAGCCCGGTAGCGGCTCGGGCGGCGGCAACGGCGACGATCCCGAGGATGACGAGTCCGGCAACGGCTCTGGGGACGGTAGCGGCTCGGGCGGCGGCAACGGCGGCGGTTCCGGCAGCAACGGTGACGAGGAGAGCGGCACCAGCCAGAACTGACCGTTCCTCTGAGGAACTTCCGGTACACAGCAGAAGGGGCCCGCGGGAATCTCTCCCGTGGGCCCCTTCCATCTGCGTTCGGACCAGCGGCCCTGTTCCGTTCAGACCGGTGGCGGAGTCACCAGCGGCCGGTGCGGGCCTGCAGGACCGCCAGCGCGGCCACCCCGGCGGTGGATGTGCGCAGGACCGACGGCCCCAGCAGGGAGCGGACCGCTCCGGCCTCGTCGAACGCGGTGAGTTCGGCGTCGGAGATCCCGCCCTCGGGGCCGACCACCAGCACGATCCCGGCCCCGGTGCCCTCGCCTTGCCCGTCCTTGGGAAGGGGCAGCTCGGACAGCCGCTGGGCCCCCTCCTCGTGCAGGACCACGGCTAGGTCCGCCTCGGCCAGCAGGGCGCTGACCCCTTTGCGGTCCAGCGGTTCGGCGACCTCGGGGGTCCGGGCACGGCGGGCCTGCTTGGCAGCCTCCCGGGCACTCGCCCGCCACTTGGCCAGGGCCTTGGCTCCGCGGTCGCCCTTCCACTGCGTGACACAGCGCTCGGCGGCCCAGGGCACGACGGCGTCGACCCCGGCCTCGGTCATCATCTCGACCGCGAGTTCGCCCCGGTCCCGCTTGGGCAGGGCCTGCACCACGGTGATCCGCGGGGTCGGCTCGGGTTCGGCCAGGCGTTCCAGCACCCGGCAGACGAGCGTGTCCTTGCCGACGACCTCGGCCACCTCACAGCGCACACGCAGGCCGAGCCCGTCGGACAGGTCGACGGTCTCGCCCTCGCGGATGCGCCGGACCGCCACGGCGTGGCGGCCCTCCGGGCCGTCCAGCCGAATCCGGTCGCCCGCGAGGACGGCCGGATCGACCAGGAAGACCGGCGGGGTCACTTGGCGCCGAAGGCGTCGCGGAGCTTGGAGAAGAAACCACCGTGACCGGGGCTGAAGCGACCCGGGTTCTCGTCCTCGCCGCGCAGCTCGGCGAACTTGCGCAGCAGGGCCTCCTGCTCCTCGTCCAGCTTGCTCGGGGTCTCCACGTCCACACGGATGCGCAGGTCGCCCCGGCCACCGCCGTCGAGGTGGGTGACGCCCTTGCCCGGCAGCGTGATGACGTGGCCCGAGTTGGTGCCCGGACGCAGGTCGATGTTCTCGGTGCCGTCGAGGGTGTCGAAGGCGAAGGACGCGCCCAGCGCCGCCGCCGTCATCGGGACGGTGATGGTGCAGTGCAGGTCGTCGCCGCGACGCTCGAAGGTCGGGTGGGCCTTCTGGACGACCTCGAGGATGATGTCGCCGCGCGGTCCGCCGTTGGGGCCGACCTCGCCCTCGCCCGCGAGCTGGATACGGGTGCCGTCGTCCACACCGGCGGGAATCTTGACGGTGCGGGTGACCTTCTCGCGCACCCGGCCCTCGCCCGCGCAGTCGCCGCAGGGGTTGGTGATGACCGAGCCCTGACCCGAGCACTGCGGGCAGGGGCGCGAGGTCATGACCTGTCCGAGGAAGGAGCGTGTGACCTGGGAGACCTCACCCTGGCCGTGGCACATCTCGCAGGTGCTCCGGTGCGAACCGGCCGCGGTGCCCTCACCCTGGCAGGTGTCGCACAGGATGGCGGTCGGGAAGGTGATCTCCTTGCTGACCCCGAACGCGGTCTCGACGAGGTCGAGTTCGATGCGGATCTTGATGCTGCGTCCGCGCCGGACCCGCTCCCGGGGGCCGCGCCCGCCGGGCTGGCCGCCGCCGAAGAAGGCGTTCATGATGTCGTCGAAGGCGAACCCGCCCGCGCCGCCGAACCCTCCGGCGCCGCCTCCGCCGGCGGGTGCGTAGGGGTCCTGGCCCATGTCGAACATCCGACGCTTGTTCTCGTCGGAGAGGACCTCGTAGGCCTGGGTCACTTCCTTGAAGCGATCCTGGGTGGCGGGGTCCGGGTTGATGTCCGGGTGGAGCTCGCGCGCGAGCCTCCGGTACGCCTTCTTGATCTCGTCCTTGGACGCGTCGCGACGCACCCCGAGAACCTGATAATAGTCTCTGGCCACTGAGTTACTGTCCTGCCAAAATCTGTCCGACATACCGAGCCACCGCACGGACGGCTTCTAGGTCTCTGACCTGCGCAGATGCACTCTGCTGGGGGAACGTTCCTCTGTAGTGACGAGGTATGTGCACGATGACCTCCCTGGCGACACTAGTTGACGACTACCGCGCTCATCTCAAGTCCAGCAAGAAGCGCTCTCCCTTAACCCTCCAAGCCTACCTGGGCACCATCACCAAGTTCAGTGCCTGCCTGAGTGAGGGTATGGACACCGACGTGGAGGACATCCGTCCCAGGCACCTCCGAGACTGGCTCGGGGGCTACATGGAGCGGGGCAAGACCTCCAGCGCCAAGACCTACTACGAGAGGCTGAGGAGCTTCTTCAACTGGTGCGTGCGCGAAGAGGAACTGACCAAGAGCCCACTGGCCAAGGTCGATCCTCCCCAGCACAACGAGCAAGCCCCCGAGATCATGCCCGAAGTTGAGGTTCGATCGCTCATCAAGGCATGTGATGTACCTCTGGCCAAGAACCCCTCATCGGTGAAGTTCGACAACGCCAGGGACACAGCCCTCATCCGGATCATGCTGGACATCGGCCCCAGGGCTTCGGAGACCGCTGGCATCCTCCTGGACAACATCGACCTGAAAGCGCCCTCTATCCGCATCGTGGGCAAGGGCGGCAAGGTCCGGACCCTTCCCCTGGGGAGCAAGGCTGAGAACGCCCTACGGAAGTACCTGAGGCTCAGGAAGAAGCACCGCTATGCGGCTGAGCCGTTCCTGTTCCTTGGGCAGAGGGGAGCACTGGGCTACCACGGCATCTGGGCCATCGTGGATCGTAGGGCCAAGGCCGCTGGCATCCGTCACATCCGTCCCCACGTCCTCAGGCACACGTTCGCTCACTATTTCCGACTCTTTGAGGGCAGTGAGGGAGACCTGATGTACCTCGGTGGCTGGAGCCGTAGGGAGATGGTGGACCGCTACGCCAAGACAGGCGCTCAAGTCAGGGCACATGCTGCCCACAAGATCCACTCCCCCGGAGACCACTTCTAAACAAAGAGGGCCCCGTCTATCCCGTTGCTGGGAGGCGGATTCAAGGGGTCATCGCAACACCTCGTTGATCACACGAGTGTATGCAAACGCTCGGCTGGAGTTTTCCAGCCGAGCGTTTTGCGTGGCCGACCGTTCAGCTTCTGAGCCACGTGCTCCAGGTCCAGCGGGCCGTGCACCGACAGATCGGTGCCCTTGGGAAAGTACTGGCGCAACAGCCCGTTGGTGTTCTCGTTCGACCCGCGCTGCCAGGGCGAGGCCGGGTCGCAGAAGAACACCGGCACCCCCGTATCCACCGAGAACCTTCTGTGACCGGCCATCTCGCTGCCCTGGTCCCAGGTCAAGGACCCGCGCAGATGCTCGGGCAGCGTCTGGACCAGAGCGCTCAGAACGCCTCCCACCGCCTCGGCGGTGTGCTCGCCGGGCAGGTGCCCGAGCATCACATACCTGCTCGACCGCTCGACCAAGGTGATGATCGCGGACTTGTTATGCGCCCCCGTGATCAAATCGCCCTCCCAATGCCCTGGAACAGCACGGTCTTCGACCTCGGCGGGGCGCTCGCTGATCATCACCATCGGATCAACGAACCGGCTCTGCCTGTGCTCGGAGGAACGGCGGGGCTTGCGTCGGATGCGTCCGGTGCGCAGCGCGGCGGCGACCTCGCGTTTGAGCCCGCCCCGGGCCTGGACGTAGAGCGCCTGGTAGATCGTTTCGTGGCTCACACGCATGTCCTGGTCATCAGGATGGTCCTCAACGATCCGGTTGCTGATCTGCTCGGGGGACCATTGTTCCTCCAACCCTTGGGCGACGTAGTCGCGCAAGGGGCCGGGGCAGGCGAGCTTGGCGGGTTTGGGACGCGCCCGCTGTGCGATGGCCCGGCGTTGGGCCGTATAGGCGCCGTAGGAGCCGTCCTGGCCACGGTGGTGGTCGAGTTCACGCTTGATCGTCGAGGCGGGTCGCCCCAGGTCGCGGCCGATCGCTCGCAGGCTCCACCCGGCCCGGTGAAGGTCAGCGATCCTCTCCCGCTCGTGCAGGGTCAAAAAGCGTGGATGCACCTGCCGTTCGAGTGCGTCCAACGCTGGTTGGGGGCTGGTCATGGGCTCTATGGTGGTCTGTCCGGTGGAGTAGTTCACCCGGCGGCCATCGGCATAGATCCTTGAGTTGCCGGACTTGCGTACCCCGCGGTCCCAGTCTTTGGCGGTGCGCTCGTTGATCCCGACCCGCCGGGCGGCCTCTCGGCGGGGCACAGCGCTCTGACGCAGGCGGTGGTACTCGTCTCGTGCTGGGTGGCGGCGCTGCTGGCGCCTGGAGCGTAGTCCGGCTTTGCGTGCCCAGGTGAACGCGGTGTTGGGGTTGATACCGAGCTTTCGGGCTACCTCGGTGACGTTCCCGGACTCGGTCATCAGCTCCAGGAACCGCTCCCGCAGCCGGGCCAGTTCTTGCTTGGAAAACGACACGGTGGTCGCAACCTCCCCAAAGTCAGGGTGTTGCGACCACCACTACTGATCTTTGATGTGTGGGTTGACGGCCCAGTGAGCTGGGAAAACCCTGCTCATGGAGCTTCCCCTCTCCTCGCCCCGAACCCCTGCCGAGTACGAGAAACGGCGCCTGGTCGCCGCGGAGCTGTTCGACCAGGGTGAGCTCTCCCAAGCCGCGATCGCCCGCCTGCTCGGCGTGAGCAGGCAAGCCGTCCACAAGTGGCACACCGCCTGGAAGAGCCAGGGCCCCGCCGCGCTGGCCGCCCGCCCCCGCGGCGCCGAACCCTTCCTGAACAGCGAGCAGGAGCGGGCCCTGGCCGCCCTGCTCGACTCCAGCCCCACCGAACACGGATGGCCCGACCAGTCCTGGACCCTGGACCGGGTCAACCACCTCATCAACGAACGCTTCCACGTCGCCTACGCCGACCCCTCCGGGGTGTGGCGACTACTGCAGCGGATGGGCTTCTCCCACCAGGTGCCCGCGACGCGGGCCGCCGAACGCGACGAGGAAGAGGTCGACCGGTGGCGCACCCAAGTGTGGCCCCGGGCCAAAAGAGGACGCTGAAACCCGTGGTGCGTGGGTCGTCTTCGCCGATGAGTGCGGTGCGAGCACGTCCCCGCCCACCCGTCGCACCTGGGGCCGCAGGGGGCGCACACCGCTGGTGGCCACCCGACGGGGCCGGCGGGAACGGGCCAACACCGTCGGCTGGCTGTGCGTGCACCCCGCCACCGGGGCGGTGAAGCTGTTCCACACGGTGCGCACCCGCTCCTCCATCACCGCCGCGGTGCTGCCCGCCCTGCTGGACCGTCTGCACCGGGGGCTCCAAGGTCCGGTTGTGCTGATCTGGGACAACCACTCCTCCCACTCCGGGAAGAAGATGACCGCCCACCTTGCCGGACGGGACTGGGTGCGGGTGGTGTTCCTGCCCCGGTACGCGCCCGAACTCAACCCGGTGGAGACGCTGTGGGCGCACCTCAAACGGGTGCTCAGAAGCCGTCTGTTCCGGAGCCTGGAGGAGCTGGAGCAGGTGATCAACGCGCATCTGCGCCTGGTGCGCAAACGCACCGATCTGCTGCGGGGGTTCATCGACTCGGTGGGCTTGGAACCCTCACCGTTTCCGTCAACCGCATGATCAAAGATCAGTAGAACCCAAGGGATAGACGGGGCCCTCTTGCGTCTAGGCGTTTCTCAGATCGACTCTGAGAGCTTTTCATGGCAACCCTGGTGTCCTTTATGGGGAATCGACTTGTGACGCTTCTGAGGGGCCCTTAGGGCTACCCCTCCCAGTCCCACACGTTTTGAGCGACTCGGGCAAGTCCCTTGTCTCCACGTTCTTCAGTGATCCACTCACCCAAGGGAGTTTCTTTCACCTTTTCCAGGGCCACGAACTCATCAATACCTGCGTGCTTGAGCTGAACCAGAGCCCAGAAGACCCGATGATCCGAGTCCCCTTGCCCCTGACTGGTGAGTTCCTGAAAAGTCCCGATATCCACCGAAGCCGAAGGAAGATCCAAGGCGTCAATCTTGAACTCCTCACAAGGCACCAGGCGGTACCGATCAGCCTTGCCATACTTGTTCCTGCCGACATGGATGGAACGCCAGATGATCCCCTGCTCCCGAAACTTCTTCAGAATGCGAGACACTTCAGGTCGGGGAATACCGGTCTCCTCAGAGGCACGGTACTGACCAAGGATGATCTCCCCGGGATACTGAACCGCCAGATCTTTAATGTACCTGATCAATGCCACCTGATTCTTGGTTCTCCGGTTCAACTTCCCCAGAGCCTCCTCATGCCACTCCCAAGGATCTCGATCGTAGTCGACAGGAAGACTCTGATGAGCTGCGACTTCTTCCTTATCTACACCAGTAGTCCAAGAGAAAGAGGAAGGAGGAGGAGTCTTTGTGTCTTGTACTTCCTTCTCCTCTTGCTTAAATACACTAGTAGTCCAAGAAGAAGGAACAGAAGGAGGCGAGAGAAGGAGGGCTTTTAGTAGTTGGTATGAGTCATTTGGAAGATGAGTCACCTGGTCTGCGACGAGGTGTCCTTCATACATGTATCCCTCTGCAGTCAGGGAGCCCGGCAGCGGAGTCCAGGATGTAGGCAGGGTTTCACCCATAGGGAAGAGGCCAATGAGGTCTGCCTTGGGATGAATCTTCTTCACTGCTCTAGGAAGCACATGGCTCTCACGCTTAAAGTGCTGGTGGTAGCCCTTCCTGGTGGACATCTCCAGAGTCGCTGGCAGACGGTAGGCCTGCACAAGCTCATCCATAATCCGTCGGGACTCTTCAAGGCTGTCTCCATCTGCATCAAAGACCAGCGTGTTGTAGTTGCTCCAACCCGCTGCAAGACAGGCCGGATGAGTCTTGAGGAAGTCAAACCACTTCAACTTAGAAGTGAATCCCCGATTGATGTAGTTACTCCAGTAGCCCTTGCGCTCACCCTTGGATATCTTGGCCCCGAAGACCTTCTCTCCAAGGTCAATAGCGGCACAGCCGTTGATGAAGATCCCCCACTGATAAACGGGGAGGTCTTCGATCCTCCGAACCCCTCTGGTGCGCTCAGAGTCCTGAGGGACGATGATCTTCTCCTTATCTACACTAGTAGTCCAAGAGAAGAGAGAAGGAGAGGAGAGAATGAGTTCTTTATGTAGCTCTTTCGTTTTGGCCTCTGCAAAGGCTCGTTGCTGTTCAGTGTAACCCATGCAAGGCATGTTGATTGCTCCTAGTCTTTAGTCTTTCCTAGTCTCAATAAATTGCCCCAGGGGGAGGAGAGACTAGGAAAACCTCCCCCTGGGCTCACTCCATGAGTCATCCCGTCGGACTCGGTATGGAGGCTAATTATTAATGAGGTTTCAGCTTCCTCAGCATCTAGATAGTTCCCCGATCAACCTAGGCAGCATCGACCTCAACAAGGACCCGCCGGCTAGCTGGTGCCCTCTACTCTCCACCCAGACCTCGACTGCTTACCAACAGGAGGATTTTTAGAATGAAACATGCCACATGAGGCACACTCACGGAAAAGTGGGCATACTCCCAATTATCTCACAGTACTAGACATTCGTCAATAGCCCCCACTTGGACAGCAGCTCGCATGATGATTATCTATATCGCTTTTATCACAGATATCTTAAAAAGGTTTGACATGAAACGAAACTACTCACCTAAGTAGGCACAGAAACATCACCCGCGGACAACCCAAAGGTTTTCCAATACGAGAAATTTGATTACGGCATAGGATTATTACACTCCGCCCCTGCAACGTGCTCCCTAGTTGCCTTCGTGGCTATCTGAAAGTTCGTGCCGATTCGGGCAACTGAGGCATTGAAGGAACAGTTGCCCTGCGCCAAATAATGGTAGCGACTCCTCAGGAAAGCCTGGAGGAATTACCTCGGCGCGATCGATACTAAACCAGAATAAAGCCATCAACGGTATGGGGTACTCCCGAAGTTGGTGGAGGATGGTATCTGGGGACCGAAGACCAATACCAGTATCCGTTGGGCACAGTCCAAGATCGGGGTAAAGGTAGACGGACTCTGGGGTACCAATACCGAGATCGCATACCAGCGATACCGGGGTAAGGGTAATACCAGTACCAGCGTTACCATACCCGGTGGTAATCCTTTGATCCGAAAGGGTCATACCGGTACTCGGGTAAGGCAGCTCCAGCAAGCGCTCATCAAGTCCGGGGAGAAGCTACCCAAATACCAGGATGACGGGAGCTTTGGTACCGAGACACAGAACGCCCTGAAGAGCTTTCAGAGGAAAGCGGGTATTACTGTGGATGGCGTCTACGGACCCAAGAGCGAGAGATCCCTAAGGCGACTAATCAGCAGGTAACTATTATTACGCTTCAGACAGATGGGCGATTGCTTCTGCAACAGATTCGATCCAGGTCGAGTACGAGAGCATCACCTTGTGAAAGTTCTGCATATCCAGTCGATCCAGACCCTCCAAGTGCGGATTTCCTTCCTTATCCACCGGATACCTGAACTGCATTGACTTCGGGTCGATCTTCTGGAGGTGCGCAATAATTTTTCCAGCGTTTCTCCTCGTTTCAGAAGACTCATTGGGCAACGCCTCTGCATCCAGAGGCTCAAACCAGTTCCAAAGCTGGGCAAGGCTATGAGTACCAGCAAGCTTCTTGTGATCGAGTTCTTTTCCCAAGAACCCAGAGTGGATGGCTATGAGCGCCTTCAGTGACAGCTCGGCATAATGCCTCCAAAGAAAGGCATAGGGGATGAATACATCCTCCCTCCGGTATTCCGGAGCACCGACCGCAAAGGCAGCTTCATACATCATCTCAGCGGCAGAGCGGAAACTCCACACATAGTCAATCCACTCCCTGGAGTCCGTGAAGAAGGTGAGTTCGTGCCATGCACCCTCAGACCTAAAGAGCTGTTGCCCACCTTTAGGCCAGTGCTTTGGCACGAGAGCTTCATCATCGAGGTTCAGGGGTTCCGGGATGTACTGGTACATGGGGACATCATCCCAGCCCCGAGGGATGATGTCCCCATATTTTTTCGATGCCTGCTCGCCGATGACCCGATGACCCCACCAGTCCCAATCCGGAGATCGGGGAAGGTTTGGGGAGAACTCAGACCACTGTCATTGCATTGGCTTACCTTGTAGGCATGAACGAGCCTAGTTCCCCCTCATTCGGACACGGACCCATGATCGGTGGAGGCAGCCAGGGTCAGATCAACAACGACCTGGGAGCGATCCTCAGTGGAGCGGCATCCGTGATGGACAGCCCTGCTTTCATCGGTGCCACCAGTGCGGCTGGTACCGCACTCACCACCATGATCGTCACGTGGTTGCGTCAGCGTCGCTCCACCGTGACCATCAAGGCCATCCACCCTTCGGGACAGGTCTACGAAGTCAATACAGACAAGCTCCTTGACCCCCAGGGCTACACAGGTAAGCATTCAGAAGGCGTTGGGGACTGCGGAGGGTAGATGGCCTTAGCTGGTCAGGCGGAGGCGGGGATGGGCGGCATCCACAACTGTCCGGTGAACGCCCGGCGCAGCGCTTCGAACGCGCTCACCCCGTGCTTGCGGGCCGAGTCGATGTAGGAACGCACCCCGAGCCAGGCCGCCGCCCCCTGACGGGACTGGTGGCAACCGGAGATCTTCACCTGGGTCTTGAGGGGTCTGAGCGCTCTTTCGGCGAGGTTGTTGGTGAAGGGCACCAGGTGGGGCCGGTCGGAGAAGCCCAACACCTGCTCGGCCCGCTCCCGCAGACGCTCGAGCAGGTTGCGGGCCGGTGATTGCTTCCTTCCTTGGGCCCGGGGATGGCAGGACAGCCCGACCGCGATGCCGTGGTGGAACAACTCCCCTTGGGCCAGGAGCACCCCGGCGGGGATGTGCTCGGCCTGGCCGCAGCGCACACGCCCCGCCTCGCGGGCCAAGGTGGCCAGCGCGGACCGGATCTGACGGTGCCAGTGCTGGCCGGGGTGGTCCTGTTCGGCAGCGGTGAGCTCGCGGATCAGGTGCGCCCCGCACAGCTGGTGGGCGCACGTGTAACCCGAGTACAAGGCCAAGGAGTCGTGCACCAGGGTGCCGGTAAAGCCCGGCAGTACCCCCAACGTGTTCGCCCCGGCTCGTGAACGCGGAGCTAGACCCAGCAGGGTCAGGTGCTCGTTGCAGGCCACATGCAACCAGCACCGTTGGTCCTTGATGCGGGTGGTGGTCTCATCGGCGTGCAGCACGTGGGCCAGGGTGAGCAACGCCCGGATCAGGTTGAGGCTGTCGCTGACCAGAGCATGGGCCTCGCCCAGTAGATGCGACACCCATCCGGTGGAGACCTTCGCGCCGGTCAGGTCGTTGATGAGCTGTGCGGTGCGCTCCACCGGGATGTGCTGGAACACGAGCAGGTAGACGGCCAGGGTGCGCAGGTGGGGGCCGTAGGAGGAAGGGGAGGCGGCCAGTTCCTGGGGCATCGCTGCTTGGGTGATGCTTCCGCACTGGCACGCGCAGGTGTGGGCGCGGTGCTCACTCACCTGCACCGTGACCAGGGGGATGTCGCGGACCTGACGGCGCTGGTAGCCAATGGAGGAGGCCGGGTCCAGCTCGGCGTGGCACCCGGTGCAGGTGGCGGGCAGATGGTCGTGGACCTGGTCGGGGTTTTCGACCATAGGCAGTCCGAAGCCTTCAGCGCCTGGTTGGCGTCCGCGTTTGCGGGCGCTCTTCTTGGCGGGTGCGCGTTCGGGCTTGTCGAACAGGTCCGAGGAGGGTGGCAGGGAGGAGTTGCCGGAGTTGCGTCCCAGGCGGCGTTCGAGCTGCGCGACCCGGGTGGTCAGACGCGCGTTGTCGGCTCGGAGCTGTTCGTTCTCGGCCTTGAGGCGGGTGATCTCTTCGGTCTGCTGGGCCAGGTGCTGGCGCAGGGCGGTGTTTTGTTCGTGGAGCACACCGATCAGCGCGAGCAGGTCCTCACGCGAGGCGGTCTCCAGTCCCGACGGCATGGTGGACATCGTGCCTGGTCCAGTGTCGCCCTGTCAGGCGAACCCAGCAACTGAATGCTTACCTACACAGAGCGCACTCTGAAGATCATCAACGATTCACAGCACGTGGAGGTCACCGAAGTCCTCACCGGGGACACCTACTTCTTCCAAGAGGGCCGTAAGACTCGTGTGGTGCGCAACGACTTCGGCGACATCTTCAGCACAGACATGTCTGACTTCAGGAAGCGCATGGAGGGGATCACCAGACCCACCAAGAAGCCTGAGTCAAAGTCGGGGGAGGATACCCAGGAGACCGCCTGAGATCCACGCTCCGGAATCGGGGGAAGTCGGGGAGAGAGTGAGACCACAACCTCTACTGTGAAGCCCATGAGCGATCCTGAGCACTCCCCCACTGAGCCCCAAGAGGTCAGCAACACCATGAGTGTGAATGCCAGCGGGCACGTCGTCCAAGCCGACTCCCTCATGGGTCTGGTACTGGCTAGTCCGTTCATCGGAGCTACAGCGACAGTCCTAGTGACATGGCTGAAGAACCGTAGGTCAGACGTGACGGTGGAGATGACTGACAAGTCGGGGAAGAAATGGAAGGTCAAAGGAACCGATCTCCTAGATCCCAAGGGCTACACACAGGAGGTCTTTGATCGGATCGAACAGGCCTCCAAGGTGGAGATCCCAGAAGAGAGCGTGGTCCTCAAGGATGAGGAGTCAGCCAAGCGCAAACGCCAGTCATGACCAGAGCCCCAGGCCGAGTACTCGGGGTCTTTGGCGTGCGCACTTCATGTTGCTCTGGCTTGAGGATGACCAATGATGAACTGGTCTTGCCTGATGAATTTAATGCGCTCAGCGTTGATCTGAGGTGACTGTTCAGGTGTCCTGAAGAAGACTCAAGCTGTTTCGGGCATCCAGCACTCGCCCTGGGCCAGGTGGACCAGGGCGTCGAACATGCCAATACCGTGCTTGGCGGCGGTCGCGATATAGGAGCGCACCGCGCAGAACCACTCGGCCCCGGCCAGGGACCGTAAGCACCCCGAGACCTTCTGGCGGACCTTGACCATCCGCACCTCGCGCTCGGCCGCGTTGTTGTCGAACGGGGCCCGCTCATCGACCGTGAACCGCAGGTAATCCGCTTCCCGGTCGCGCATCCGCCTGGCCAACGCGTGGAACTTGGCCACCAGCTTGGACTCCCGGCCCGAAGTCTGGGCCAGGCCGATGGCCACCGCGCTGCGCCACTGGTGACCCAGCCCGTCCAAACGCACGGTGTCGATTCCCTCCAGCGAGGAGACCGTGGCCAGGTGCGCATCGACCAGGCGCTTCATCTGACGCAGCGCGTCAGCGGCCTGCCCGGCCCAGCACCACACCCCCTCCCCAGCCGCGTCCTGGACCGCTTGCAACTCGCGCAGCAGGTGGGCGTTGCACAACACATGAGCGGCCACACCCTTATAGGTGTCATAGGGGGCCCAGGCGTCATGGACCGCCAACCCAGCGAAGGCGGGCAGGACCCCGGCGGCGTCCATCCCCACGGTGCCGCGTTTGGGGTGGGCGCTCAGCAGGCTCCACTTGCCGGTGGAGGCCGAATGCACCCACACCAGGCCCCCGCCCACCCGCAGCGAGGTCTCGTCGAAGTGCGCCACCTGGGCGGAAGCGATCTCCTCGGTGGCGGCGCGAGTGAAGGCCTCCAACGCGGTGGCGGCCCGGCGTGCGGTGTCCACGACTGTGCCCGCCGACACGGGGCATCCCACCAGGTCCGACAGGGCTTGGGCGGTGCGCTTGGCGGACAGGAACTGGCCCAGGTACAGGTAGCAGATCATCGCGCGCACGTTCGCTCCGAACTGGACCGGAGCGTTGATCCCCTCGGGGGCGCTGGCTCGGGTGCGCTCCCCGCAGGCGCAGGTGTGCTCGATCATCTGGTGCTCGGTCACCGTGGGTTTGATGGGGGGCAGGTCCACGACCTGGCGGCGCACCAGCCCGGTCTGCTCGGATCCGGCCAGGTCTCCTCCGCACCCACCGCAGGTGTGGGGGTGGTGTTCCAGCACGTGGTCGGGGTCCGGGGTTTGGGCGCGCGTTTGGCCTGGGTGGCCGGGTTGCCCGCCGGGTTTGCGGCCGGTGCGGCGGCGCTGGGACTTCGGCTTCGGCTTGACGAAGGGGTCCGTGGAGGAAGGCTTGGAGGAGTTCGTGGAGTCGCTGTCCAGTCGGGCTTGAAGCTCGGCGATGCGCTCGTTGGCTTGGGACAGATCAGCGCGGAGTTGGGTGATCGTGGCTGCCTGCTCAACGACCAGCGCGGCGAGCTCCTCGTAGGAGGGCGCGGGCTGGTCGGAGGAGGTCACGGGCTCATCGTTACAGGCTAGGCGCGTGCCGCGCAGGCAAACCGATCAACCCGCCCGAGAGACCTGAACAGTCACGATCTGAGGAGCGTTCAGCATGGGTAGACCAATTTGACATTTTGGATTCCATGTGACCCCCCATAACCCAGGGCAAATGGGAATCATTTTGGGGAAACCCCCTATATCAAGACATCCCAAATGATGAGGCCTGTTTTTTATGAACCCTCTATTGATAACGGCCACTTTGTGATCAGTGGTACGAGAACTTGGTTTTAATACCCGTAGATGAGCTGAGAACCCTCTCCGATGAGTCGGGGAACCCACCATCCGGCCCCGGGAAAGGGGTTGAGCCATGTCTCTCAGGGGGAAGTTCCCCTTGGGCAGTATCGAGCTGCCCATGACAGAGGGGGAACCATGACCGATACCGAGATTCTTGAGGGCCTGGAAGCACTTGCACGGGCCTACTTCAAGGTAGAGATCCGGATGAAGTGGAAGGCTAGCGCTAGCAGGGAGGGTTACCCGAACCCTTTCGATGCTCCCAAGTACTTCCTAGCCGTTGCCAGTCGTGAGACTGAGCAGCCTGTTGAAGCTGATGTGGAGAACGAAACCCTGACTCAGCAGTACCAGAGGAAGCGGGCTGAGTTCTTTGAGGAGTACGATCTTGAGGCCGCTCGTGTAGAGGGCAGGGGGGACAGCTACACAGAGGCTCTGTCCGATCTTGTCCACAACGCCAAGGAGAAAGGACACATCTAACTCACCCGATTTTTGGATTCCCCGGTCTTTGTTGCTAGTAGGATGCCCAAAACCAATCACGGGGAGGCACTACATGGCGCGTAAGCAAGTCGTCACATTCGTGGATGATCTAGACGGCTCTGAGGCTGAGGGCACGGTTCAGTTCGCCCTGGACTCCAACGTCTATGAGATCGATCTGTCAGAGGCCAACCAGGGCAAGCTGAGGGCTGCTCTCAAGCCCTTCCTGGAGGCCGGTAGGAAGCAGCAGACTCTTCCCCGAGCCGAGGCCTCTACCACCCGGTCTACTCAGTCTCGCCATCAGCTACAGCAGATCCGGGCATGGGCCAAGGCCAACGGCTACCCGGTCAACGAGAGGAGCAGGATTCCCAACAGCATCCTGGAGGCGTACCAGTCCGGTACTCCCTCCCCGAGTGCTGGTGCCCAGGGCCAAGCCCTGAAGCTCCTGTCCACGGGATCGATGTCCTCTGAGGGTCCTGCCAAGGCCACGATGCTCACTGACTCGGAGTTCGCCAAGTGGGCTCACAAGCTCCTGGAGGATGAGTCAGAGCTCCCTCAGAGCGACATCAAGGGCCTGGACTTCACCCGACTCCAGGCTGACCTGAAGACCAAAGCGTAGGAGGAATCGTGGTTCCTGAGAAATTTGAAGAAATGAAGGGCATGAGTTCTGGGATGCTCTGTGACTTGGCTTTGCGTCTGACCAAGGACGGGGATACTGAAAGGGCTGGCATTATTGCCAGCATGGCCGTGGTAAAGAGCAATGTGGAGCTGAAGGACCTGATGGACAGGAGACTCAAAGACATCAGGGACAAGTAGCCCCATGGGGCCCTGAGTGCCACGTAGCACCACTGAGAGGCTCTTCCTGAAGTGAGTCCATGGGAGGGCCTTTTCGTGCGCTAGAATCGTCCTCAGGACCCCCTGTGAGAGTTGGAACCGAAGGAATGAACCAGCCTAAGAAGTCCAAGGCGAAGAAATCCCAGAGCCCTGAGGAGAAGACTGACTTCCTCTTCCCTCCTCTGAGGAACGGGATTGACTACCTCTCCAGTGTCGTAGATCTGCTGACCAAACATGAGACTGAGCAGGACCCCCGGAACCTGAAATACGTGGTGCTCCACCTTCAGGCCGCTGTTGAAGTCCTCCTCAAGAGCCGACTTCAGCTTGAGCACTGGTCTTTGGTCTTCAAGGACTCCAACAAGGCCAAGAGGGAGAGCTACAACAGTGGGAACTTCCAGAGCGTTACCCCGGATGAGGCAGTCCGTAGGTTGATCGAAATCGTCGGCATCAAGATCTCTGATGACGAGCGCAAGGAACTGACTTATCTCGTCAATAGCAGGAACGCTCTACAGCACTGGGGACATGTCGATTCGGTCAACGCCCTGGAGGCGAGGGCTGCCAAAGTTCTTGACTTCCTGATCTGGTTCATTGATGAAGACCTCTACCCCAAACTTGAGGGAGAGGTCAGCAATGCGGTGGCCCAGGAGCTAGATGAGATCCGGGAAGGACTCAACCAGATCCAACGTTTCGTCAAGGAGCGCTTGGAACGTTTGGAACCCCAACTTCAGACGGTTCCGGGATCTAGGGTTCACTGTCCGGACTGTGAGAACTTCTCATTGATCGTCTCGGACACTGTGGATAAGTGCTATTTCTGCCCTCAGGAGTGGGACCTTCACCGCCTGGTAGAGCGCTATGCTGAGTTCTCATGCGGTTACTCCATTCACACCCTGGTATCCGAAGGCGAACGTGACCCCAGGCACGCCTGTTTTGAGTGCGGACAAGACACGCTGGTCCTTGATGTCGTAGTTGATGAGCTGGACAACAAGACGAACATGTGCTTTGCCTGTGTGGAGACCTTTCGGGATGTTGAATACTGTGGAGGATGCGGGGATCTTGTGCCTGTAACCGATGGACATCCCTGGTGTCAGAGCTGTTACAACCACTACATGAGCTGATCCGTGTATCTGGGATGAATCTCCTGGTGTCCAGCCTGTACATCCCCTGTATCTTCCCTGGATTATCCGTGAACCCACAGTGTACAAATCGGGTATCTGAGCCATGTACAAACCCTGTTGACGTGCTATATGCGTGTTCTTAAGGACGCACACAGGAAAAGCCCTCTCCTACGGGGATCTCAGGAGAGGGCTCTTCGGATTTCGTGGGGCTCTGGGCGGCTACCGACCTTTGTTCTCTTGGAACATGATCATCTTGTGTCCGGGCCTTGAGAGGACAGCCCCGCCATCTCCCACGAAGAGGGAAGATCCCCTCAGTTCGGCCTTGAGGTTGAAGAGCCCTGAGGCAGTGCACATCAAGTACCGGCCGTCTCGCTCCACTCCCCAAGTCTCAGACAGACGCTCTGCCACTTCTTCGGAGACCTCAGCCCGGAACCACAGGTTACCGTTGGTGCTGTTCATGCCGACACGTCTCCCATCGCAGGGATTTCCATGACGTTGTGGATGCGTCGGGCGAAGTCGGCTTCCTCCCCCATCTTGGGACCACGGTCGGCCTCGACTCCCCCATCGGTACGGAAGCCGTCCCACACCCAGAACCAGTGAAAGGCACCGTTGCCTTCATCGTTGGTCGGCCTGAGCATCACGGTCTGAGACTGCTTGCCCTTGGTGATGACGATCTTGCCGTGTCGGTGAGGCAGGGTCTTGAGTCCGAATCTGTCCAGCTCCAGGCAGAGCCTCTTAGCGGCTTCCCGTGGTGTCATGTCGTCTTCCTCCAACTGATCCCTTTAGCCCCTTGTGTCACGTCCGAAAGTCGGGGGCTGGATTTCGATGATGGGAGAGGGAGACAATGAAACCTAGTGATCTTGGAGAGGTGCGAAAATCTGAGAGAACCGGTAAGGGCTGCTGAGATTGTGGTTGCGAGAGGTGGAAAAATGACAAAGAGGCAGGTCAAGCCACATGCCAAGGAGTGGGGAACCGAGTTCAGGCGTTTCCGTTCTGTGGCGGGAAAGACCCAAGTGTCCCTTGCTGCTGTTCTCACGTGCTCTGATTCACTGATCTCGGGATTCGAGAAGGGCACCTACTGGCCAAGCCGTGACATGGCTGCCCAGTTGGATGAGCTGGTGGGGGCTGGTGGTGAGCTTGCCTCTCTCTGGGAACGCCTCAGCAACCGCAAGGCGTATCCCGAGTGGCTTGGGGAACGGGTCAAGGCCGAACCCCGGGCAGTCCTCATCCGAGAGTTTGAGACCGTGGTCATCCCGGGCCTCTTCCAGACTGAACCCTACGCTCACACGCTCATCAGGGCTAACAATCCTTTGGAGACCGATAGCAAGGTTCAGGAGATGGTTGAAGGCCGGATGAGCCGCCAACTGTTGTGGAAGTCTGACCAGGCTCCACGAATGGTGTTGATCCTCAACGAAGCCGCACTAACCGCACGCATCGGAGGATCAGAGATCATGGCTAAACAGCTAGATCGACTGGTGGAAGCGGTGGAGACCAACGTTCGGCTGCACATCATCCCAACCGACTGTGAACAGCCCCCCTCAACCTCCTCCTTCTCGCTGCTGACCTTTGCAGACAGGCCGGACACGCTGTACGTGGAGGATGCGATCTCGGGTTCGATGGTGACCGATCCGAAGGTGGTAAGGAGGTTCGATAGGCTCTTTGGAGACCTACAAGGTGCGGCTCTGTCGGTAGAGAAGTCGCTGAAGCGGCTGTATGAGATCCGAAGGGGGTCCCAAGATGGGGCTTAGCGATGACTGGAAGAAGTCCAGCTACTCCCACGGCAACGGTGGAAACTGCGTTGAGGCTCACAAGACCAGCAACGGAGCGGCGATGAGGGACACTCAGAACCGCACCCTGGGCTTCCTGGAGGCCTCTGAGACCGAATGGGCGGCTCTCCTGGGAGCCGTGAAGGGGAAGGCCTCCTAGGAGTCCTCAGGAGCCGCCACAGCCTCTCTCAAAGCCCTCACCGGCCTCTCCTGGTGGGGGCTTCAGCATGTCGTACCAGCAAGGTATATTCAAAGCGTTCAACCCCCTGCTGGAGGTCATCGGCACAGGTCACAGGGCCACTGAGTTACTGTCCTGCCAAAATCTGTCCGACATACCGAGCCACCGCACGGACGGCGCCCATTGTCCCTGGGTAGTCCATACGGGTGGGTCCCACCACACCGATCTTGGCCAGCGACTGGTTTCCCACACCGTAGTCGGCCGACACGATGGAAGTGGACCGAAGGCCTTCGTGGAAATTCTCCGCGCCGATGCGCACCGTGAGCATCGAGGGGTCCTTCGCCTCACCGAGCAAACGGATGAGGACCATGTTCTCCTCCAGTGCTTCGAGCACGTCCCGCAGGCTCGCCGCGAAGTCGACGGCCGCGAGGTTCGCGGTGCCCGCCAGAACGATTTTCTCCTCGTGCCGCTCGACGAGGCTCTCCAACAGGACCGACAGGACCGCTACCGCGACCGGGCGGTCCTCCGGCGCGACCTGCGCGGGCAGGTCCTCCACCGCGTCCGGGACGTCTCCGAGGTGCTTCCCGGCGATGGCCCGGTTGAGCATGCCGCGCAGGTCGTTGACCGCGTTCTCGCTGACCGTTCCCAGTCCGTCGATCACGCGCTGCTCGACCCGCCCGGTGTTGGTGATGACGACCATCATGATGCGCTGGCTGCCGAGGGGCACCAGTTCCACGTGCTGGACCGACGAGCGGGTCAGCGACGGGTACTGGACGATCGCGACCTGCCGGGTGAGCTGCGCGAGCAGCCGTACCGTGCGGGCGACGATCTCGTCGAGGTCCACGGCGCCGCCGAGGAAGGACTCGATGGCGCGCCGCTCGGCCGCCGAGAGCGGCTTGACCGAGGAGAGGCGGTCGACGAAGAGCCGGTAGCCCTTGTCGGTGGGCACCCGCCCCGCACTGGTGTGCGGTTGGTGGATGTACCCGTCCTCCTCCAGGGCGACCATGTCGTTGCGGATGGTCGCCGGGGAGACACCGAGGGGGTGCCGGTCGGCCAACGCCCGTGAACCCACGGGTTCGTTGGTGTTGACGAAATCCTCGACGACGGCACGCAGGACCGCGAGCTTGCGCTCATCCAGCAACTCGCCACCTCCTGGCACTCCAAGGTCCTCAGTGCTAATTCTATGCCCGGCCGCAAACCCGCACGGCTACCAGCAAGTAGTAACACGGGTACGGGGACCGCTTCTTCCCGAGGGGACCGGCGACGTGCGCCGCCCGCTACCGGGCGCGGGGCCGCCTTCATCGGTAGACTGCACCACCGTGGTTACCAAGGGAACCGGCCGTTACGGCCGCGACGTTCTGGCGGGAGACTGGCGACGGCCCAAGAAGGGTGCGGTACGCGAGATACCCCTCAGCCGCGACCTGGTCGTGGAGGACGCCGACGAGACGTTCTGCGGTGCCGTGGTGTCCTGGGACAAGGCCGCGGTGACCCTGGAGGACCGGGACGGCCGCCGCCGGGTGTTCGAACTGGGCCCGGCCGCCTTCCTGGTGGACGGGGAGCCGGTGACGCTGGTGCGTCCGGCCGCCGCGCCCCAGGGGCCGCTGCGCAGCGCTTCGGGATCGATCGCGGTGGCCGACGCGCGGGCGCGCACCGCTCGGGAGAGCCGGATCTACGTGGAGGGCGCCCACGACGCCGAGCTGGTCGAGAAGGTCTGGGGCCACGATCTGCGTGTGGAGGGCGTGGCCGTGGAGTTCCTCGAGGGGATCGACGACCTCCCGGCCGTCGTGGCGGAGTTCTCACCCGGGCCGGGACGCCGTCTGGGGGTCCTGGTGGACCACCTGGTGCCGGGGTCCAAGGAGAGCCGGATCGCGGAGCGCGTCCGGGGTTCGGACGTGCTGGTGGTCGGGCACCCCTACGTGGACGTCTGGCAGGCGGTGCGGCCGCGTGCGGTGGGTATCGGGGCCTGGCCCGAGGTGCCTCGGGGCCTGCCGTGGAAGGAGGGCGTCGTGGACGCCCTGGGCTGGCGGATGGAGACGGGTGAGGCCTGGCGCCGCATCCTGGGTTCGGTCCGCGGCTACGGCTATCTCGAACCCTCGCTGCTGGGACGGGTCGAGGAGCTCATCGACTTCGTCACGGGCCCGCACGAGACGGAACCCGCGGAGCTCTGAGGGCACCGGTCTCCCGGCGCGCGGAACACTAGGATTGTCCCACCGCGTCGTCTGACGAGCGGGCCTCGGATCCCCGTGGTCCCCTTTGCCGGTTTCCCGGCGGACACAACGACAGCCTCCGGCCCTCCGCGGTCGTCGGTACGGCCCGACCGGTTCGGGCAGCACATCACACGCCCCTCAACAGCGGAGCCAAGGAAGAGCATGAGCGAGACCCCGTCCAGTCCCCCGTCCCCTGACGAAGAGCCGGGGCAGCAGTACCCGCCGCAGCAGGATCCCGGCCAGGCGCGGCAGCCTCAGCAGCCGCAGCCCGGGTACGGCCAGCAGCAGGGACAGCCTGGCCAACCGCAGGCTCAGCCGCAGCAACCCCAGCCGGGGCAGCAGCCCGGACAGCAGCCGTACGGCCAGCCGCAGCAGCCCGGGTACGGCCAGCCCAGCGGCGCACAGCCCGGGTACGGACAGCAGCCCCAGCCCGGCCAACAGCAGTACGGGCAGCAGAGCGGCGCTCAGCCCGCGTGGGGCCAGCCCTCGGGCGGTCAGCCCCAGCAGCAGCCGCAGCAGCCCTATGGTCAGCCCAGCGGCGCACAGCCGGGGTACGGACAGCAGCCGGGACAGCCCCAGCCCGGTTACGGACAGCAGCCGGGACAGCCCCAGCCCGGTTACGGTCAGCAGTACGGACAGCAGCCCCAGCCCGGCCAGCAGCAGTACGGCCAGCCGGCGCAGGCCCAACAGCCGCAGTTCGGCCAGCCCGGGGCCTACGGACAGCCCGGCGGTGCGCAGGCCGGTTTCGGCCAACAGCCGCAGCCGCAGGCTCCGGGTGGCGGCAACGACATTCTGGTCGCGATGCTGGCCCACCTGTCCGGCTTCGTCATCGCCTGCCTGGGCTGGATCCCGCCGCTGGCGATCTACTTCGCCAAGCGGAACCAGTCACAGTTCGTCCGCCACCACGCGTCAGAAGCGGCGAACTTCCAGATCACCATGCTCATCCCGTACGTGTTCGCGGGCGTGGCCTTCTTCGGTCTGGGTATCTTCTTCCCCAACCTCTCCTGGATCGGTTACCTGCTCATCGCCCTCGTATGGATCCTTTCCATCGTCTTCGGCGTCATAGGAGCATCAGGAGCGAACAAGGGAGCGTGGTACCGCTATCCGGCGAGTATCCGGCTCCTGAAGTAGAACCGAGTCCCCCGAAACCGAGGAATCGTCATGTCCTATCAGAACAACCCGAACCCGGATGATCCCTACGACCGGGGCGGCCAGCAGCCCGACCAGGGTCCGTCCGGCGGATACCCGTCCCCGGCCGACCCGCATCAGGGCGGTTACCCCGGCCAGGGCGGCTACGGGCAGCCCCAACCCGGTCAGCCCGGCGGTTACGGTGTTCCTCACGGTCAGGGCGGTTACCCCGGGCAGCCCGGCGGCTACGCTCCCGGCCCCGGCTTCGGCGACTCCTCCGCGGTCACGGGGCAGCCGAACCAGGACGAGCGGACGATGGGTCTGCTCAGCCACCTGAGCGGCATCCTCTTCAGCGTCCTCGGGCCTCTGGTCCTGTACCTGATCAAGAAGGACGAGTCGCCGTTCGTCCGCGACCAGACCGCGCAGGCGCTGAACTTCCAGATCCTGCTGCTGATCGGCTACCTGATCTCGATGGTGCTGTACGTCATCCTCATCGGCGCGCTCCTCCAGTTGGCGTTCTGGGTGTGCGCGATCGTCTTCGGCATCATGGGAGCGATGGCTGCCAACAAGGGCGAGTGGTACCGCTACCCGTTCAACGTCAGCTGGGTCAAGTAGCACCGATCCCCGCGATCGACACCGAAGGGGTCCGGCATCGCGCCGGGCCCCTTCGTCGCGTCAGTCCTCCCGGTGCTTCCCGCCCGGGACGGCTCGGGGGGTCTCAGGTGAGGTCGCGGACCACGGCGTCGGCGAGCAGCCGCCCCCGCCGGGTCAGCGCCGCGCGGCCATCGGCGTGCGCCCGCGCGTCCAGGAGCCCTTCGCCGACCAGGCGTTCGGCCGCGGACAGCCCGTGGGCGTCCAGCAGGTCCAGCGGGCAGCCGCCGTCCACCCGCAGTTCGAGCAGGACGCGTTCGAAGCGGCGTTCGGCCTCGGTGAGGACCTCCCGGGCCTGGGCCGGGCTGTCCCCCGCGGCCAGGCGGGCGGCGTAGGCGGCCGGGTGCTTGACGTTCCACCAGCGGGTTCCGCCCACGTGGCTGTGCGCGCCCGGGCCGACCCCCCACCAGTGGCCGCCGGTCCAGTAGAGCATGTTGTGCGCGCTGCGGCCCTCGGTGCTGCGGGCCCAGTTGGACACCTCGTAGGGGGTGTACCCGGCCCCGGCCAGGGCCTCGTCGGCCATGAGGTAGCGGTCGGCCATGGCGTCGTCGTCGGGTTCGGTGAGTTCGCCCCGCCGGACGCGTGCGGCCAGCCGGGTGCCGTCCTCGACGATCAGGGAGTAGGCGGAGACGTGGTCGGGTCCGGCACCGATCGCGGCTTCCAGGGAGGCCGCCCAGTCCTGGTCGCTCTCCCCCGGGGTGCCGTAGATGAGGTCGAGGTTGACGTGCTCGAAACCGGCCTCGCGCGCCCAGGCCACGCACTTTTCGGGGCGTCCCGGGGTGTGGCCGCGCTCCAGGATCCTGAGCACGTGCGGCTGGGCGCTCTGCATGCCGAAGGAGACCCGGGTGAACCCGGCCGCGCGCAGGCGGGCGAGGTAGTCGGGGTCGACGGTCTCGGGGTTGGCCTCGGTGGTGATCTCGGCGTCGGGGGTGAGCCCGAAGCGCTCGCGGATCTCACCGAGAACGCGGCCGAGGTCCTCGGGTGACAGCAGTGTGGGTGTACCGCCGCCGACGAAGACGGTGCTGACGCGGGGACGGTCGCCGGTCAGGACCCGGTCGGCCAGTGCGACCTCGGCCGCGGCCTGCTCCGCGTAGGTCTCGCGGGAGGCGGTGGCGGTGCCGTCGCGGGAGAGGAGTTCGTCGGCGGTGTAGGTGTTGAAGTCGCAGTAGCCGCAGCGGGTGACGCAGAAGGGCACGTGGACGTAGAACCCGAGCGGGCGCTCCCCGATCTGGGCGAGCGAGGGTTCGGGAAGTTCCCCGGTCCGGGGCACGGGTTCGCCGTCGAGGGCTACGGATGGCATGTCTCCAGTGTCGCCGACCCCGCGCTGTGCCCTGGCACGGGTGGCAGAAGGTCGCGGCCCGGTTCGGCTAAGGACCGCTCTGAGGGGTGCGTGCGCGCAGCGCGCGCCCAGTGCTCGTACGTGCGGGTTCCGGGGCTCAGCGGCCCTGGGCGGCTTCCTGGGGGTCGCGGCGCGGCGGGGCGGGGCTGTTCACGCGGGCCTCGGGGGTGACCGGTCCGGGCACGGAGACGGCGGGGGCGACCGGGGCGGCTGCGGTGGAGCCGCGTACGACCAGTTCGGGGTCGAAGACGTACTCGGCGTGGGAGACGGGGTGTCCGGCGATCTCGTCGCACAGGGCGCGGGCGGCGGCCATGGCCATGGCGTTGACCGGCTGGCGGACGGTGGTCAGCGGCGGGTCGGTGAAGGCGATGAGCTGGGAGTCGTCGTAACCGACCACGGAGAAGTCCTGGGGGACGCGCAGGCCGCGCTGGCGGGCCGCGCGAATGGCGCCCAGCGCCATGATGTCGGAGCCGCAGACCATCGCGGTGACGCCGCGTTCGATGAGGCGGACAGCGGCGGCGTGGCCGCCCTCCACGCCGAACAGGGAGAGTTCGACGAGGCCGTCTCCGTCCAGGCCGTGCTCGGCCAGCGCCTGGTGGAAGCCCTCCAGCTTGCGGCGGACCGGGACGTAGCGTTCGGGGCCGCTGGTGAAGCCGATACGGGTGTGGCCGAGGGCGGCCAGGTGGTTGACGGCCAGGCGTCCGGCCTCGCGGTCGTCGGCGGAGATGAAGGCCGCGGGGATGGACTCGGTGTAGCCGTTGACGAGCACGATCGGCAGGCGGCGGGAGACCAGGGTCTGGTAGCGCTCGTGCGAGGCCGTGGTGTCGGCGTGCTTGCCGGAGACGAAGAGGATGCCGGAGACGTTGCGCTCCAGGAGGAGTTCCACGTACTCGTCTTCGGATATCCCGCCCGGGGTCTGGGTGCACAGCACCGGGGTGTACCCGCGCTGGGCCAGTGCTCCCTCCGCCGCCTGGGCGAACATCGGGAAGACCGGGTTGTCGAGTTCGGGGATCACCATGCCGACCAGTCCGGCGGAGCGCTGCCGCAGTCGGGCGGGGCGCTCGTATCCGAGCACGTCGAGCGCGGTCAGGACGGCTTTGCGGGTGTCGCTGCCGACGCCGGGCTTGTCATTGAGCACCCGCGAGACGGTTGCCTCGCTGACGCCTGCGTGCCGCGCTATGTCGGCAAGTCGTGGACCCATGCGGACAACTCTAGTCGAGATTACCGTCACAGGGACGAAAGTTGGCGGTAATCTTGCGCAAGAACTTGCAGACGCGACCCGGAAGGACCCCCGCAGATGAAGCACCAGTCGCACTGGTGGCGCGAGGCCGCCATCTACCAGATCTACGTGCGCAGCTTCGCCGACTCCAACGGGGACGGGGAGGGCGACCTGGCGGGCATCCGTGAACGCCTCCCGCACCTGGCCGAGCTCGGCGTGGACGCGATCTGGCTCACCCCCTTCTACGTCTCGCCGCTGGCCGACGGCGGTTACGACGTCGCCGACTACCGCGACGTCGACCCCCGCTTCGGCACCCTGGAGGACTTCGACGCCCTCCTGGCGACCGCCCACGAGCTGGGCATCCGGATGATCATCGACGTGGTCCCCAACCACTCCTCCTCCGCGCACCGCTGGTTCCGCGAGGCCGTGGCGGCCGAGCCGGGCAGTGCCGCCCGTGCCCGGTACATCTTCCGGGACGGCAGGGGTGAGGGCGGCGACGAGCCGCCCAACAACTGGAAATCGATCTTCGGCGGCCCGGCCTGGACCCGCCTCAAGACCGAGGACGGCACCCCCGAGCAGTGGTACCTGCACCTGTTCGACGCCGAGCAGCCCGACTTCGACTGGACCAACCAGGAGGTGCACGACGAGTTCGACGACGTCCTGCGCTTCTGGCTGGACCGGGGCGTGGACGGGTTCCGGATCGACGTGGCGCACGGCATGGTCAAGGACCCGGCCCTGCCCGACATCGACCCCGACGCCAAGGCCGATCTGCTCGACGGCAGCACCTCGCTGCCCTACTTCGACCAGGACGGCGTGCACGAGATCTACCGCCGCTGGTCGCGCATCGCCGCCGAGTACCCGGGCGACCGGACGATGGTGGCCGAGGCCTGGGTGGAGGACGCCGAGCGGGTGGCGCGCTACCTGCGCCCGGACGAGCTGCATCAGGCGTTCAACTTCGAGTACCTCACCGCGCCGTGGGACGCCGCGCGACTGCGTGAGGTGATCGACGGTTCGCTGGCCGCCAACGGCGCCGTGGGCGCGACCACCACGTGGGTGCTGTCCAACCACGACGTCACCCGGCACGTGACCCGCTTCGGCGGCGGCGAGCAGGGGCTGCGCCGGGCGCGTGCGGCCACCCTGCTGATGCTGGGCCTGCCCGGTTCGGTCTACCTCTACCAGGGCGAGGAGCTGGGCCTGCCCGAGGTCACCGACCTGCCCGAGGAGTCCCTCCAGGACCCCACGTGGGAGCGCTCGGGCCGCACCGAGCGCGGCCGCGACGGCTGCCGCGTACCGCTGCCGTGGGAGGGTCAGGCCGCACCGTTCGGCTTCGGCCCCGAGGGCACCACGCCGTGGCTGCCGGTGCCCGAGGCGTGGGCGGGCCTGGCGCGCTCCGCCCAGCGCGGGGTTCGGGGTTCGACGCTGGAGCTGTACACCACCGCGCTCGGTCTGCGCCGCGAGCTGGACGCCCTGGGCGACGGCTCGATGAGCTGGCTCGACTCTCCCGAGGGCGTTCTGTACTTCGAGCGCGAGCCGGGTGTGCGGGTCGCGGTGAACCTGACCGACGCGGCGGTCGAGCTGTCCGCCTCCGGTGAGGTCCTGGTGGCCAGCGGCCCGGGCGCCGAGCTGTCCGGTGGCACGCTGTCGCTGCCCGCCGAGACCTCGGTGTGGCTGCGCGCCTGATCCGGCGCTGATTTCCGGGTGCCGGACGACCCACCCGCCGTCCGGCACCCGCACCCGTCTGCGCGTTCCCGCTCAGGCGCACGCGCACGCCTGAGCCCGCGCCTACGCGCGGCTCCTCTTCTTCACCCCTTCGCCTGCCCCTCCTCCCTTTTCCCCTTCATCCGCGGGGCACCCTCCCGCCCGTTAGCCCGGGCCCCGCCAGTCACCCCTGGAGACCGCCATGAGGTCACGACTTTCCCTGTGTTCGGCGGGTCTGGTGCTCGCCCTGACCGCCTGCTCCGCCGCCGACGAGGTCGACGAGTACTCGTCGATTCCGCTGACCATCTGGGCCGACGAGGACCGCGCCCAGGCCATGCGGACCTTCGCCGAGGCCTTCGCCCGCGACGCCAACCGCCCGGTGGAGGTGATCGTCGTGGACCACGAGGAGCTGCGCGCCAGCTTCCTGAGCTCGCACGCCACCGGACTGGGCCCGGACCTGCTCGTGGGACCGCACGACTGGACCGGTGAGCTGGCCGCCGCCGGGGCGATCGTGCCGGTCGGACTGGAGTCCGGGGACGCCGACCTGTTCTCGCCCGGTGCCGTGGACGCGGTCAGCTACGAGGGCGAGGTCTACGGAGTTCCCTACGCCACCGAGAACCTGGCGCTGTTCCGCAACACGGACCTGGCCCCGGAGGCACCGACCTCGCTGGAGGACATGCTGGAGACCGGCACGGACCTGGTGGACTCGGGTTCGGTCAGCCAGGCGCTGAGCATTCAGGTGGGCGTTGAGGGCGACGCCTACCACATCCACCCCTTCTTCACCTCGGCTGGCGGTTACCTGTTCGGCGAGGACGCCTCGGGCGACCCCGATCCCACGGACCTGGGTGTGGCCGCTCCGGAGTCGATCGCCGCCTTCGAGCTGCTGGCCGAGCTCGGGGAGGAGGGTTCAGGGGTGCTGAACCGGTCCACCGACTCGGCCAACGCGACCTCCCTGTTCACCTCCGGGCAGGCTCCGTTCCTGGTCAGTGGCCCGTGGAGCGTGGCCTCGGCCCAGGAGGAGGGCGTACCGTTCGCGGTGGACCCGGTGCCCTCGTTCGCTGAGGGGGCCAAGGCCCGTCCGCTGATCGGTGTGCAGGCGTTCTACGTGGCTTCCGGGGCCAGCGACCCGGATCTCGGGCAGAGCCTGGCCCAGGCGATCCTGGACGACCCCGAGCTCTCGGTGATCCTGCACGAGGCGGACCCGCGAGTGCCCGCCCTGGACGAGGCGTTGCAGATGGTGACCGACCAGGACCCGAACCTGGAGGCCTTCCAGCGTGCGGGCGAGGGTGGGCTGCCGATGCCCGCGATCCCCGAGATGGAACTGGTCTGGAGCCCGTTCTCGCAGGCCAGCGCGGACATCATCGGTGGCGCGGACCCCGCCGAGGCGTTGGCCGAGGCCGAGCGGTTGATCGTCGAGGGCTTCGGAGAGTAGCTCCGCGGCCGGGGCGAGGGTCAAACGACCACGTTTTTCTCACCCAGAGCGACGATGAAGGCACCCTTCGGGAGGAAACACCTTTCCGTTTCCGGGGTGTTTCCACATCTTTATCCACAGCGACTGCAAAGCCTTTCAAAGGCTGCAAGTTATTGCTAACGTCACATCACCAAGCATGCCCGCAACGGACCCGGTTCCGCCGGTGGACCGCATGCTCAGCACCTCCGATCAGTCCTCCCGGAAGGAAGACACCATGAGATCCCGCAGCGCGTCAGCGGTCGCCGGTATCGCCGCGATCGCCCTTATGGCGACAGCGTGCAACAGCGACGACTCGGACGGAGGCGACGAGGGCACCGCAGAGGGCACGCTCGTCATCTGGTCCGACCCCGAGCGCGCCGACGCCATCCAGGGCGCGGCCGCCGAGTTCGCCGAGGCCAACGGCATCGAGGTGGACGTCCAGGGCCTGGCCTTCGACGACATCCAGGGCGACCTGCTCAACGCCCACCAGGCCGGTAACGCGCCCGACATCTTCATCGGCGCGCACGACTGGACCGGCAACCTGGTCCGCAACGGCGCCGTCACCCCGGTCGAACTGACCGGCGACCAGGCCGGCGGCGTGGACGAGACCGCCATCGAGGCGCTCTCCTTCGACGGACAGCTCTTCGGTGTCCCGTACTCGCAGGAGAACATCTTCCTGATGCGCAACACGGACCTGGCCCCGGACGCCCCGGAGACGTTCGAGGAGCTCGTCGAGGTCGGCACCGGGCTCAAGGACGCGGGCGACACCAGCGAGGTCCTGGCCATGGCCGTGGGCCAGGAGGGCGAGCCCTTCCGGATGAACGCGCTGTTCACCTCCGCGGGCGGCTACCTGTTCGGCCAGGACGACACCGGCACCTGGGACCCCTCGGACCTGGGCGTGGGCTCGGACGAGTCCATCGCGGCCATGGAGAAGATCGCCGAGTACGGCGAGGACGGCGAGGGGGTGCTGCGCCGCTCCATCGACACCGAGAACGACGCCAACCTCTTCTACGAGGAGGAGGCGCCCTTCTTCATCGCCGGTCCGTGGAACATCGGTGACGCCAACGAGGCGGGCATCGACTTCGAGATCAGCCCGATCCCGGGCTTCGAGGGCGAGAACCCGGCCAGCCCCTACATCGGCTACCAGGCGTTCTTCGTCACCGAGGGCAGCGCCAACAGCGCCCTGGCCCAGGAGTTCGTGACCAACTACGTCACCTCCACCGACTTCATCCTCAGCCTCTACGAGGCCGACCCG
Source organism: Nocardiopsis metallicus (assembly GCF_014201115.1). Lineage (GTDB taxonomy): Bacteria > Actinomycetota > Actinomycetes > Streptosporangiales > Streptosporangiaceae > Nocardiopsis > Nocardiopsis metallicus. The sequence continues at coordinate 217,930 of NZ_JACHDO010000001.1, read as the reverse complement.
CGTACCCCGGTGCAGACCGAGGCCCTGGAGTCCGTCTCGGCCGACGACCCCAACATCGCGGCGATCGCCGAGGCCGGTGCCGAGGGCATGCCGATGCCGTCCATCCCCGAGATGGGTGAGACCTGGGAGCCGCTGGGCCAGGCCCAGGCCCAGGCCATCGCGGGCAACGACGTCCGCGAGGCCATGGAGGCCGCCCACAACACCATCGCCGAGCAGATCGGCGAGTAGTGGTGGCCTCCTCCAGCCCCGACAGCGCGGGCGCCCCCTCCCAGGGGGCGCCCGCCCGTCCACCGCTGCCCGGGGGGCGGTTCGCCGCCAACGGGTCGATCGTCGGGCAACTCGTCAAGATCGCTCTGCTCAGCCTGTTCACCGCCCTGGGCGTGTGGGCGGTCCTGCCGCTGTACGTGGCCGGGAACTGGTGGGGCATCGGCCTGGTCGTCGCGGTGGTCGGCCTGGTCTACTACGTCTACCTGTCCAAGCGCACCGTCCCGGCGAAGTACCTCGTACCGGGTGTGGTCTTCCTCCTGGCCTTCCAGATCATCCCGGTGCTCTACACGATGAGCACCTCGGTCACCAACCTCAGTGACGGCCACCGGGGCGACAAGGACCGGGCGATCGCCGCCATCGAGGCGTTCTCGGTCACCCGCGACCCCGACTCCCCCGAATACGTCCTCACCGTGGCCACCACCGGCGACCCCGACACCGGCGAGCTGGTCTTCCTGCTCACCGACTCCGAGGGCAACGCCTACGCGGGCACCGACGAGGGGCTGAGCGAGCTCCGCGGCGCCGACGTCGACCAGGCGGGGAAGGTGACCGACGCGTTCGGGTACACGCTCCTTTCCCCCGCCGAGGTGAACGCGCGCAGCGACGAACTCCAGGAGTTCGCGGTCCCCACCCGGGACGGCGCCGGGATCCGCTCCAGCGGCCTGTCCAGCGCTTTCGAGGGCAGTGCCATCCGGGTCTACGACGAGGCCTGCGACTGCGTCACCGACACCGAGACCGGCGAGGTCTACACGGCCGACAACGACCGCGGCGCCTTCTACAACGAGGACGGACAGCGGCTGGCCCAGGGCTGGCAGGTCAACGTCGGGCTCGACAACTTCGCCCGCTTCCTGCTCAACCCGACCTTCGCCAGCTCGTTCTTCGGCATCCTGCTGTGGAACATCACCTTCGCGGTGGCCGTCACCGGTCTGGTCTTCGTGGTGGGCCTGGCGGTCGCCATGACCCTGCACGTGCCCAGGATGCGCGGCAAGACCTTCTACCGCGTCCTGGTGATCCTGCCGTACGCCATGAGCTCGCTGGCCATGTACCTGCTGTGGCGGGACATGTTCAACACCGACTTCGGGCTGTTCAACCGGATGCTCGGACTCCAGGTCGACTGGTTGGGCGACGTGTGGACCGCGCGCGCCGCGGTCATCCTCACCAACGTGTGGCTCGGCTACCCGTACATGTTCCTGGTGGCCACCGGTGCCCTGCAGGCCATCCCGCGTGAGCTGGGCCAGGCCGCGCAGATCGACGGCGCGGGACCCTGGCAGTCCTTCCGGCACGTCAGCCTGCCGCTGCTGATGGTCGCCATGACCCCGATCCTCATCGCCACGTTCGCGTTCAACTTCAACAACTTCAACGCGGTGTGGCTGATCACCAGGGGCGGCCCCTTCTCACCGGACAACCCCACGGCCGGCGGCACGGACCTGCTCATCACCTACACCTACCGGCTGGCCTTCAGCGAGGCCACGGCCCAGTACGGGTACGCGGCGGCGCTGTCGGTGATGATCTTCCTGATCGTCTCGGTGATCTCCATCGTCAGTCTGAGCCGGAGCAAGGCACTCAAGGAGGTGGACCGATGACGGCTACCGTTCCTGACGCGGTGCGCACGCCCTACCGGCGCAGCGGCGCCACCCGGTTCGCGCTGTGGGCACAGCGCCTGGGCTGGCGGCACGCGGTCATGTGGGTGGTCGCGGCCTTCGCGGTCTTCCCCGTGCTGTTCGTGGTCTCGGCCGCGCTCAACCCGGTCGGCACCCTGAGCAGCTCACAGTTGTGGCCGACCGGAGCGAGCCTGGCCAACGCCCAGGACCTGTTCCAGAACACGCCGTTCACCACCTGGTACGCGAACTCGCTGTTCTTCGCGCTCACCAACGCGGTGGTGACGGTGATGCTCTCGGCCCTGGCCGCCTACGCATTCAGCCGGATGCGGTTCAAGGGTCGGCGGGTGGGCCTGATCGGCCTGCTCATCATCCAGATGTTCCCGCAGTTCCTGGCGATCGTGGCGATCTACCTGATGTTCTCCAACATCGGGGAGCTCTACCCGGCGATCGGCTTCGACACCCGCTGGGGTCTGCTGCTGGTCTACCTGGGCGGTGCGCTGAGCATCAACACGTGGCTGATGAAGGGCTTCTTCGACACCGTGCCGAAGGAGCTGGACGAGTCCGCGCAGATCGACGGTGCCACGCACGCGCAGGTGTTCTTCCGGATCATGCTCCCGCTGGTGACCCCGGTACTGGCGATCGTGGCACTGCTGGTGTTCATCGCCACCATCAACGAGTTCCTGATGGCGAGCGTGTTCCTGCGGGACACCGACGCCAAGACGTTGGGGCTGGGGCTCTACCAACTGGTGGCCTCGCAGCGCAACGCCAACTTCGGGATGTTCGCGGTGGGCGCCATCATGCTGTCCCTGCCGACGCTGATCGTGTTCTGGTTCCTCCAGCGCTACATCAGCGACGGCCTGACCGCCGGAGCGGTCAAGGGCTAGGTCCGGCGGATACACGAGGGCACAGGCGAGGAGGGGCGCTCCCCGTAGGGGGGCGCCCCTCCTTCGTCACGTAGCGGCCCTGCTGGGGTCCGGGTGGCGGTGTGCCCGCCGGGCCGGACGCGACTACTACTTCTTCTTCTTGTCCTCGGCACCGCTGGTGTCGGTGGACAGCGCGGAGATGAAGGCCTCCTGGGGCACCTCGACCCGGCCGACCATCTTCATCCGCTTCTTGCCCTCCTTCTGCTTCTCCAGCAGCTTGCGCTTACGGCTGATGTCACCGCCGTAGCACTTGGAGAGCACGTCCTTGCGGATGGCGCGGATGTTCTCACGGGCGATGACACGGGCACCGATGGCGGCCTGGATGGGCACCTCGAACTGCTGCCGCGGGATGAGCTCGCGCAGCTTCTTGGTCATCTCGACGCCGTAGGGGTAGGCCTTCTCCTTGTGGACGATCGCGGAGAACGCGTCGACCGCCTCGCCCTGGAGGAGGATGTCGACCTTGACCAGGTCGGCCTGCAGCTCGCCGATGGGCTCGTAGTCCAGGGAGGCGTACCCCTTGGTCCGGGACTTGAGGGCGTCGAAGAAGTCGAAGACGATCTCCGCCATGGGGAGCGTGTACCGCATCTCCACGCGGTCCTCGGACAGGTAGTCCATGCCCTGGAGCTCGCCGCGGCGCTCCTGGCACAGCTCCATGATCTGGCCGATGTGGTCGGAGGGGCTGAGCACGGTGGCCTTGACCATCGGCTCGTAGATCGCGGCGATCTTGCCGGTGGGGAACTCGCTGGGGTTGGTCACCACGTGCTCGGCGCCGTCCTCCATGTCCACGCGGTAGATCACGTTGGGCGCGGTGGAGATGAGGTCGAGGTTGAACTCGCGCTCCAGGCGCGCTCGGGTGATCTCCAGGTGGAGCAGGCCGAGGAAGCCGCAGCGGAAACCGAAGCCCAGGGCGGCCGAGGTCTCCGGCTCGAAGGCCAGGGCGGCGTCGTTGAGCTGGAGCTTCTCCAGGGCGTCGCGCAGCACCGGGTAGTCGGTGCCCTCGATCGGGTACAGGCCCGAGAACACCATCGGCTTGGGTTCCTGGTAGCCGCCGAGCATCTCCGTGGCGGGCTTGTTCAGGGTGGTGATGGTGTCACCGACCTTGGACTGGCGCACGTCCTTCACACCGGTGATGACGTAGCCGACCTCGCCCACGCCCAAGCCCTGGCTCTTGGTCGGCTCGGGCGAGCTGACCCCGATCTCCAGGATCTCGTGGGAGGCCTTGGTGGACATCATCTGGATGCGCTCACGCGGGCTGAGCTTGCCGTCGATGACCCGCACGTAGGTGACCACACCGCGGTAGGTGTCGTAGACCGAGTCGAAGATCATCGCGCGGGCCGGGGCGTCGGCCTCACCGACCGGCGCGGGGATCTGGTTGACGATCTCGTTGAGGAGCTCCTCGACGCCCTCACCGGTCTTGGCGCTGACCCTGAGCACGTCGGAGGGCTCGCAGCCGATGATCCCGGCGATCTCCTCGGCGTACTTCTCGGGCTGGGCCGCGGGAAGGTCGATCTTGTTCAGGACCGGGATGATCGTGAGGTCGTTGTCCAGCGCCATGTAGAGGTTGGCGAGGGTCTGCGCCTCGATGCCCTGCGCGGCGTCGACCAGCAGGACCGCGCCCTCACAGGCGGCCAGGGAACGCGACACCTCGTAGGTGAAGTCGACGTGGCCGGGGGTGTCGATGAGGTCCAGCGTGTACGTCTGGTCGTCCAACGCGGTGAACGGGATGCGCACCGCCTGCGACTTGATCGTGATGCCGCGCTCGCGCTCGATGTCCATCCGGTCCAGGTACTGGGCGCGCATCTGGCGGTCCTCGACGACCCCGGTGATCTGGAGCATCCGGTCGGCCAGCGTCGACTTGCCATGGTCGATGTGCGCGATGATGCAGAAGTTGCGGATCAGCGCGGGATCGGTCCAGTTCGGCTGTGCCACCGTGCTCCGTTCACAGGGTTGGGTCCGGGTCGTGTGCGCCGAGGTGGCGCCGCTGCGCCTGAGGTGGCGCCGCCCCGCCGCGGAAGGTGGTGGGACCACCACCGACGCACGGCATCTTTCATCATCCCACGGCGCCGGTGCCGTCCTCACCGGATGGGGCCGGGACGGATGCGGCAGTATGGGCGCGAGCGCGGGACCTGTGTCCAGATTATGCGACCTGGGACCGGGAACGGGCGACGCGGGCAGCCGGACGGAACGGGTGCACGGCAAGGCGGATACCGGACGGGAACGGGTGGCGTACGGGTGAAGTGGCTTCTGAAGCGGTTGCTGGCCGGTGTGGCGGCGGTCCTGGTGGTGCTGGTGGGCGCGGGCGCGCTGCTGTCCTACCAGTACTCCGGAACCCCCGAGGAGTGGGCCGCCTCGCAGGGGGCGGACGCGGCGTGGGTGGGTTCGTGGGAGGACACCGAGGCGCTGGAGGAGCTGCTGGGCACCGGCGCGGTGAGCACTCTGTACGTGTACGCGGGCGAGGTGGACGCGCAGGGCGCCGTGGAGCGGGTTCCGGAGACCGACGCGCTGCTGTCGTGGTTGGACGCGCGTTTCCCCGAGGTGTCGGCGCTGGCCTGGCTGCGGCACGTGGAGTCGGGTTCGTCGCTGATCCGGGACCGTTTCGACGCCGAGGCCCGCGAGAGGATGGCCGCCCAGGCGGCCGGGGTCGCGGCCGACGGGTTCGCCGGGGTGCACCTGGAGGTCCGCCCGGTGACGGTGAACGACCCCTCCCTGCCCGCGCTCGTGGAACTGGTCCGGGAGGAACTGGGCGAGGACCGGGTCCTGTCGGTGCGGGCCCAGCACGTGGAGCTGATGCCGGGCGGCCGGGTTCCGTCCTTCATCGCGGGCGGCGAGGAGAAGTACTGGTCCAAGGGGTACCTGGAGCGGGTGGGCGAGCACGCGGACGAGATCGTGCTGCCCGGGGTGGGCGCGAAGATGCCCACGGCGGGCCTGTACGGCGGGTTCATGGTGCGTCAGGTGACCGAGTCGGTGACGGCACTGCGCAACCACGAGGACGTGACGGTGCGGTTCGGGGTGCCGACCTACGACAGTGAGCGGTGGGGGCCGACGGCCGACAACGAGACGGCGCTGACCGCGCTCGCCGCCGTCCGGTTGGGCCTGACCCAGGCCGAGGAGGTCCCCGAGACGATGACCGTGGGTGTGTCCCTCTACCTGGTGGACGAGGCCGGGGACGGGGACCTGACCGCCTTCCGCACCGCGTGGCTCAACCCGCTGGAACAGAGCGGCTGACCGCCGGAGCGGTGGGGCTGCCCCGGCAGGCACCGGATGGTGTGGTGCGGCCGCGGAGTCCCAAGCAGTCCGCCGGGTACGGCATAATAAGAAGTCCGTGTCTCGGAAATCCACGTTCGGTTAAGAGCCCTGTGGACTCACACACACCCTGCGTCGGCGCCCACGCAGGCCTCTCATGGAACGGCTGCCCGTGAGATGAGCCGCCTATTCGCCAGACGCGATGATCACAGTAACTGGAGCACGTTTTCGCATGGCGAACATCAAGTCGCAGAAGAAGCGCATCAAGCAGAACGAGAAGGCTCGTATCCGCAACCAGGCGGTGCGCTCTTCCCTGAAGACTGCCATCCGTAAGTTCCGCGAGGCTGCCGAGGCCGGGAACGTCGAGCAGGCCACCATCGCGCAGCGCGAGGCCGCTCGCGCCCTGGACAAGGCCAGCAGCAAGGGCGTCATCCACCAGAACCAGGCCGCGAACCGCAAGAGCGCGATCGCCAAGCGCCTGGACGCGCTTCAGTCCGCCTAAGGACGACAAGCACAAGGCTTCCCGAAGGGCCCGGTCCACCAGGACCGGGCCCTTCGCCGTTTCCGGCCCCCGCGCCGGGCCCCGGGGCCGGGACCGAGAGTCGTCCACAGGCATCTGCCCCGCCGCTGGCGCGCCGACCCTCGGCCTGCTTTGCCCGGCACCGGGGGGCGTCCGCTCCCCCAGCCCCGGCGTGTCCACCACACCCGATGGGCTCCCGGTCCGCCCGGCGGAAGTTATCCACAGATGGAAAACGGCTGCTGACAGGGCGTTGCCCGCTGCCTAGCGTTGGATTCATGACCGTTTCGCGTCGGTCACGGCGCAAACCTCCACAGTCAGATCCCGAGGAACGACTCCGCGCGCTCGGCCTGGACGCCTCCCCCACCGCCCGGCGGCTGCGCGCCCGAATCCCCCGTGCTTCCACCGAAACCTCCCCCGAGGAAGCCGTCCCGAGCGCGCCCTACGCGATCGGGGAGGCCACCACCCCCTACCGGCCCGGACCTGCGAGGCCCACCCCCGCCGAGCTGTGGTCAGCCACGCCCGAACCGCGCGGCCCAGCCGCCCGAGGGGGCCAAGGGGATACGGAGGGCCCGGAGGAGGCGCCCACCGTCCGCCTGCGGCTGGACCGCCGCGCCCGTCGCCCCAGCCCCCGAACCCCGCCGGCGCAAAGCCCCTGGCGGGAACCTCCCCCGCGAGGGGAACCCCAGGACGGCTGGGCCCCGGCCGGTGAAGCGCCCCGAAGCGACACCCACGCGAAGGAGCCCTCCTCCACCAGCCCGGACGCCAACGGCGAACGCGAAACGACACCCCCGGCGCAGGTCCGCGGAGAGGGGCCGGGGCACCTCAGCCGGGTAACCCGCGCAGACCGCGACAAGCACCCCGCTTCGGTCAGCTGGAACGGCGACAGCGGGCACGGCCCGGCGGACCCTCCGGAGCAGGAACAGCAGAACGGTCCGAGGCCCCGCAGCGGCGGGGGAACTCGCGACGGCCGTGGGGGGCGGCCCTCCTCTGACGGCCGGAGCGAGGGCAGCGGGCCTGAGCCGCCTTCGGCGGAAGAGCCCGAGGGACCGTCGGGCGGGCGGCATCGGCGGCGTCCGGAGGCGGCGCGACCGCCTTCGGGATACACGGAGCTGGACCCCGACGCCCCCGGTACCGTGCTGGACCGGGTGGCCGAGCGGTGGGGCCCCCAGGCCTCGCTGTCCCGGCGGGCGGTGGCGGCCCTGCTGGTGCTCGGGCTGATCGCGGTGGCGGGTGCCTTCCTGGTGCTGCGCGAGCGGCCGGGCGAGGTGACGGTGCCCGAACTGGTCAACCAGTCCGCCGCTGCGGGGCAGGGCCAGGGCGATCATGCCTCGACCGTCCCGGACGGAGCCGGGCAGGCTCCCGGGAGCGAGGGAGGAGGGCCGGACGCGGCGCCGAGCGGGGACGTGGTGGTGCACGTGGGCGGGGAGGTGGCCGAGCCGGGGATCTACACGATGCCCGCGGGTTCCCGGGTGGCCGACGCGGTGGAGGAGGCCGGCGGGCCGCTGCCCGACGCCGACCTGGACCTGGTGAACCTGGCCCGGACCCTGAACGACGGTGAGCGGATCCTGGTGGGCGTCCCCCAGGCGGAAGGGGAAGCGGGAGCGGGCCCGGAGGGGAGCGGATCGCTGGTCAACCTCAACCAGGCCGGGCAGGCGGAGTTGGAAACCCTGCCCGGGATCGGGGAGAAGAAGGCCCAGAAGATCATCAGGCACCGGGAATCCCTCGGTGGCTCGTTCGGCAGCGTGGAGGACCTGCTCGGGGTCGACGGGATCGCGGAGAAGACGTTCAGCAGCCTCGAACCCCTCGTGACGGTGGGGTGAGGCCCGTGGTGACCTGGTTGGGCACCGACGCGCACGGCCTGGACCGACCGCCGGACCTGAGGTTGTTCCTGCCCGCCGTGGCGGCCTGGTCGGCCGCCCTGGGTGCGCTCGCCGCCCCGCCCTGGCTGGCCTGGCTGTGCGCGGGGGTGCTGGGATGTGCCGCCCTGGCGGTGTTCACGGCGATCCGCCTGCCCTGGGAGGCCCCCGCGCTGACCCTGGTGGCGACCTTGCTGTGCGGCGCCACGGTGGCGGCGGTGGCCGGCGCGCACGTGCACGGGACGGCGTCGAGCGCGGCGGTGAGCGCCGTGGAGCGAGGCGGGGAGGCGGCCTTCCGGGCGGTGGTGACCACTGATCCGCGTTCCCGGGCGGGCATGCCGCGCCCGGGCCGGGCCGAGTGGGTGGTGTCCGCGCGCACGGAGTGGGTGCGGGTGGACGGACGGGAGCACGTCTCACGGGCGCCGGTGGTGGTACTGGCCTCCGGGCCGGGCTGGGCCGACCTGCTGCCCGGCCAGTCCTTCGAGGCACACGGAGCCTTCCTGGCCGCGGACGGGGACCGGCTGACCGCCGCCCTGGTCCCGGTGCGGGGCCCGCCGGAGGGGGTCACCGAGCCGGGGCGGCTCCAGGGGTTCGCCGGAGGTGTGCGCGACGGCCTGCGTGGGGCCGCGGCGGAGCTGCCCCAGCCCGAGCGGGGGCTGTTACCCGCGCTGATCGTCGGTGACGTGTCGGCGCTGCCGGAGCGCACCGCCGAGGACTTCCGGGCCACCGGGATGACGCATCTGCTGACCGTCAGCGGGGCCAACCTGGCGATCCTGACCGGTTTCGTGCTCGGGGTGGCGCGTTGGACGCGCGCGCCGACCTGGTGCTCGGTGCTGGGCGGTGCCCTGATGATCTGGATCTTCGTCCTGGTCTGCCGACCTGAGCCGAGCGTGGTGCGGGCGGCGTTCATGGGGTCGCTGGGCCTGCTGGCGTTGGCCACCGGACGGACGCAGGCGGGGATGGGAGCACTGTGCGCCACGGTGGTCGGGGTGCTGTTCGCGGCACCCGGGCTGGCCGCCTCCTACGGTTTCGCGCTGTCGGTGCTGGCCACGGCGGGCATCCTCGTGCTCGTGCCGGGCTGGACCCGGGCGTGGTCGGCGCGGTGGCCCAGACCGGTGGCCGAGGCCTTCGCGGTCGCGGTGGCCGCGCACGTGGCGGTCGCGCCGGTCCTGGTGCTGCTGTCCGGGGAGGTGTCCTGGGTGACGGTTCCGGCCAACGTACTGGCCGCGCCGGTGGTGGCGGTGGTGACCGTGGCGGGGTCGGCGCTGGCGGCGCTGGCCTCGGTCTGGCCGGACGCCGCGGCGCTCCTGGTGCACCTGCCGGGGTTGGGGGTGTCCTGGCTCGCCCTGGTGGCCGAGACCGGGGCGCGGGTCCCCTACGGTGCGGTGCCCTGGCGCTCGGACGTGGCGGGCGGGCTGTTGCTGGCCGCGGTCGTGGTGGTGCTGCTGCTGACCAGAGGGCTGACCCGGCGGGTGATCGCCGCCGTGATGGTGGCGGTGCTGGTCCTGGGGTTGGCCGCCCGCTGTGTCCCGGGCGGCTGGCCGCCCGCCGGGTGGGCGCTGGTCGCCTGCGACGTGGGACAGGGGGACGCGTTCGTGCTGTCCTCCGCCAGGGGTGAGGCGGTGGTGTTCGACACCGGGGACGACCCGGAGCTGGTGGACGGCTGCCTGGAGCGGCTGGGGGTGCGCGCGGTTCCGCTGCTGGTGCTCAGCCACGACCACGCCGACCACGTCGACGGCACACCCGGGGTACTGCGCCACCGGCGGGTGTCGGCGGCGCTGGCCCCGGCGGGGTTCGAGGAGAGCGCGGTTGGCCTTCTGCTCGCCAAGGAGGGGGTGGCGCTGACCGCGGCCGAGAGCGGGCAGCACCTCCGGGTGGGACCGTGGCTGCTGCGGGTGCTCTGGCCGGATCCGGAGTTCGTCGGGTCGCTCAACGACACCTCGGTGGTGATCCGCGCCGAGGGGCCGGAGATGTCGGTGCTGCTGACCGGAGACATCGAGGAGGAAGCGCAGGGAAGGCTCGTGCGCGGACCGGAGGCCGAGCTGCTCGCCGTGACGGTGCTGACCACGCCCCACCACGGCGCGGGCACCCAGGATCCGGCCTTCCTCAGCGCGACCCGGGCGCAGGTGTCTGTGACCTCGGTGGGCAGAGACAACTCCTACGGCCACCCGGCCCCGTTCACGCTGGGCGTGCTGGAGCGGGTGGCCCAGGTGAACGCGCGCACCGACCTCGACGGAGACATCGCTGTCTTGGGCGGCCCGGTCCGAGTGGCCGCCCGGGGCCCGGACCCGGACCACTGACCGAGGCAGGAGGCCTGGCGAGCGCGCACATGGACGATGGAGTTGGAGGGACACAGGCCGCGGAGATCCCGGCGGCCGCAGGCGGGTGCACGGGGCCGGGCGAGCGGCGGTGGGGGTCGGGGCCGGGAACGGGGTGATTCGGGGCGGGGTCCGGGTTTTGGGCACCGGCTGGTCGGTGGGGCGTGGCATGCTCGTTGTATGCCTGCACCCGCCCTCATCACGCTCATCGTCGGCGACGAGGAGCTCCTCGTCGACCGGGCCGTGGCCGCCGTCGTCGCCTCGGCTCGTGAGGCCGACCCCGAGGTGGACGTCCACGACCTCGTGCCCTCCCAGGTGGGCCTGTCCACCCTGGTGGAGGTCACTTCCCCCTCGCTGTTCGGCGACCGCCGGGTGGTCGTGCTCCGTTCCGCTCAGGACCTGGTCAAGGATCTGGCGGCGACGGTCACCGACTACCTCAAGGCTCCCGCCGACGACGTGTTCATGGTGCTCACCCACGCGGGCGGGGCCAAGGGCAAGGCGCTGCTCCAGGCCGCGGTGAAGGCCGGGGCCCAGCGGGTGGACTGCAAGGGCCCCACGAAGGGACCCGAGCGGGTCGCCTTCGTCAAGGGCGAGTTCTCCTCGGCCGGGCGGCAGATCACCCCTGACGCCGCACAGGCCCTGGTGGACGCGGTCGGCACCGAGCTGCGCGAGATCGCCGCGGCCTGCACGCAGCTGATCGCGGACACCGAGGGCAGGGTGGACGCCGCCGCGGTGGCCCGGTACCACTCAGGCAAGGCGGAGGCCTCCGGGTTCAGCGTGGCCGACCGGGCCGTGGAGGGGCGCCTGCCCGAGGCCCTGGAGCAGCTGCGCTGGTCGCTGGCGGTGGGGACCGCCCCGGTGCTGATCAACAGCGCCCTGGCCGGTGCCGTGCGGGGGATCGCGGTGGCCGCCCAGCCGCCGCGCGGGGTGAGCGAGGCGGACCTGGCCAAGCGCGCCAAGGTGCCGCCGTGGAAGCTGCGCACCCTGCGCCAGCAGGCCCGGGGCTGGAGCGCGGCCGGAGTGACCCGGGCGATGGCGGTGATCGCCGAGACCGACGCGCTGATCAAGGGCGCCGGACGCGACCCCGAGTACGCGCTGGAGCGCGCGGTGATCGAGATCGCCCGCGCCCGCGGCACCCGCTGAACGGGGCCACTGAAGGTGGTCCAGAGCCGGGAACCCGCTGAGGCGACGGGAGCGGCCGCTCCTGGCCGCCCCGGACCGGCTCAGCGGATGGTGCGGCCGCCCTGCCAGACACGGAGGGTGTTCAGGCCCATGGACCAGGCGAAGGCGCCCTCGTGGTCGGCGTCCCACTGGACCAGGTCGGCCAGCATGCCGGGGGCGATCATGCCGCGGTCGTTGAGGGCCAGGGCGTGCGCGCTGCCCGCCGTGGCGGCGTTGAGGGCCTCCTGCACGGTCATCTCGAACATGGAGACGGCCAGGGAGATGACCAGCGGCATGGACGTGGTGCCGGACTGGCCCGGGTTGTGGTCGGTCCCCAGGCCCACGGGGACGCCGTGGTCGAGCAGGGCCCGTACCGGCGGGGTGCGGCGTTCGTGCAGGGCGGTGGCGGGGCAGGCCACGACCGGGGTTCGGGTGGCGGCCAGGGCGAGCAGGTCCTGGTCGTCGGCCTCGTGGACGAGGTCGACCGAGGAGCAGCCCATCTCGGCGGCCATCCGGACGGCCCCGTGCCGGGGCCGGGAGCAGGCGTGCATGGTGGTGCGCAGCCCCACGGACTGGCCCACGCTCAGGAGCATGTGCGCGTCCTCGGTGGTGAACTGCTGGTTGTCGCAGTACACGTCCACGCCGTCGGCTCCGGCCATGGCGGCGTCGCTGAGCCAGGAGGCGGCGGTGGCCACGTACTCCTTGGGGCGGCCGAAGAACTCGGGCGGGACCCCGTGCGCGGGGAAGAAGGTGACGTGCAGGCGCGGCATGCCCGGTTCCTCCTCCAGGGAGCGCAGCAGGCGCACGTCGGCGAGCTCGCCGTCCCGGGTGAGGTGGTAGCCGGTCTTGGCCTCCACGGTGGTGCTGCCGGACAGCACCCAGTGCCGCAGCCGTTCGCGGACCGCGTTGCACAGCGTCCAGGGGTCGGTCCCCCGGGTGATGGTGACGGTCGTGGAGACCCCGCCGCCCGCCGCGAAGATGTCCGCGCGGCTGGCCCCCTTGGCCCACATGTTGACCTCGGCGTAGCGGTCGCCCGCGTAGACGGGGTGGCAGTGGGCGTCGACCAGCCCGGGAGTGACCAGGCCGCCGCCGATGTTGACGACCTCGTCGACGTCGGTGAGGTCCTCCATCACGCCGGGGATGCGCTGGGGCAGTTCGGCGGCGTGGCCGACCCAGGCGATCCGGTCGTTGTCCATCAGGACGGCGGCTTTGGTGAGCAGCTCGTTCCCGGTCCACAGCCGACCGATATTGGTGAGGAGTACTACCGTCATGGGGGTCCGCCCTCGCCGGTCAGTGCCACCGTGGTGTGTACGGGGCAGGGGCGTGGGGTACACGGGCGGACATGGCGACCTCGTATCTGGATGCGCTTCCGACAGGTCCGTGGGCGATTCGGGGTCGCCGCGCGGTGCCGTGACAGTGGGGGTTCGCGTCGGCCGCAGGGGGACCGCGATCACTGTCGGCCAGTGCTCCAAAACCGTAGTCCATCCGCGGACTCCATGTACACCTCCCCGCGGGGACGAATGCGAGCGTTCCGGACTGAAACTCGCAAGCCCGCAGAGTGACGAAGAACACCCGCACCCGCACTGAACTGGCCTTCCCCGTTTACCCCCGTCGGCCTCACTGCCCCGAAAAAACATGAATGTGACGCACGTGCCTTCCCTCGCACATGCATCCCACCGGCCACCTGCCCGTGACAGAGACCTGTTCCGGCGCCGATCAGGGCAGGAAACCGAAGAACACCGCCGAAGTCCGCGCTGAGGGACACACCCCCGCCCAAGCTCCGCGCCTGCCGCACCGCACGCGGACACAGCGCGGCCGGGGCACCCCGCGGGTACCCCGGCCGTGTGGTTCCCAGCCCTCACTCAGGCGTCTGAGCCCTGTTCGGCTAGGCGTTGGTGGGCGTGTACTCGTCGAGCCTGGCGGCGAGCAGCGCGGGGACGAAGGCGTGCAGCGCCGTACCCTCCCCGGTGTGCTCCTCGCTGAGGATGCGCCCTTCCTCGTGCACCTTGGCCACGAGGTCGCCCCGCGAGTACGGGACGAGGGCGTGCACCTCCTTGGCGAGCTCGGGCAGCGCCTCGGCCAGTGCCGTGACCAGTTCGGGGACGCCCTCGCCGGTGCGCGCCGAGACCTCGACCAGGTCGGGGTAGCGGGTGCGCAGCGTCTTGAGCGTGTCCGGGTCGGCGGCGTCGACCTTGTTGACCACGATGAGCTCGGGCACGTCCACGGCCTCGATCTCGGCGAACACCTCGCGGACCGCGCTGATCTGGGACTCGGGATCGGGGTGCGAACCGTCGACCACGTGCAGGATCAGGTCGGAGTCGGCGACCTCCTCCAGGGTGGAGCGGAACGCCTCCACCAGCTGGTGCGGCAGGTGCCGGACGAAGCCGACCGTGTCGCTGAGGGTGAAGCCGCGGCCGTCGGGCGTGCGGGCCTGACGGACCGTCGGGTCCAGGGTGGCGAACAGGGCGTTCTCCACCAGCACCCCGGCTCCGGTGAGTCGGTTGAGCAGGCTGGACTTGCCCGCGTTGGTGTATCCGGCGATCGCCACCGAGGGCACCTCGCGGGTGCGGCGGACGTCCTTCTTGACATCGCGCGCGGTCCGCATGTGAGCGAGCTGGCGGCGCAGCTTCGCCATCTTGTCGTTGATGCGTCGGCGATCGGTCTCGATCTTGGTCTCACCGGGACCGCGCAGGCCCACGCCGCCGCCGGCGCCGCCACCGCCGGAGCCGCCCGCCTGCCGGGACAGGGAGTCACCCCAGCCGCGCAGGCGCGGAAGCAGGTAGTTGAGCTGGGCGAGTTCGACCTGGGCCTTGCCTTCGCTGCTGCTGGCGTGCTGGGCGAAGATGTCGAGGATCAGGGCGGTGCGGTCGACCACCTTGACCTTGACGACGTCCTCCAGCTGGCGCAGCTGGCCCGGGGTGAGCTCACCGTCGCAGATGACGGTGTCCGCGCCGGTGGCCTCGACGATGTCGCGGAGTTCCGCGGCCTTGCCCTTACCGACGTAGGTCGCGGGGTCGGGCTTGGAGCGGCGCTGGGTGAGGCCTTCGAGCACGAGGGCGCCCGCCGTCTCGGCGAGGGCGGCCAGCTCGGTGAGTGAGTTGTCGGCGTCGGTCTGGTTTCCCCTGGTCCAGACGCCGATGAGGACGACGCGCTCCAGGCGCAGTTTCCGGTACTCGACCTCGGTGACGTCGGTGAGTTCGGTGGAAAGGCCCTGGACGCGGCGGAGCGCGTGCCGTTCGGCCAGCTCCATCTCGCCCTGGTCGGGGGCGTTGTTCGGGTCGTCGTAGCGATGACCGCCGTCGGCCGTGGCCTCGCGGGACGCGTCGTTGGCGTGGACCCCGTCCCCGACGGTGTTCGCCTCACGGAATACGTCCTCGTCGTGGGCGTGGTGCCCCGCGTGGTCGCTTCCGTGGGTGTCAGCTGTATTCATATCCCTCCAGGTGGGTCAACGCGTGTGCCGTCGTGGTTCTTCCCGGAGCGGGGACGGCGGCCCGTGCTCTTGATGCTCGCACCTCCGCCCGACCTGGGCATCTGAATTATCGCAGGCAACGTGACGGACACCATGACCCCGCGCGGAGCGTGAGAACCTGGGAGTAGATCAGCAACTGAATAAACGCAAAAGTTCCCACAGAACTTTGGTGTTCTTTCCTTTCACGGGAAGATCTTCACTGATCAAGGGCGCGAGTGACGTTGACCGCTCGACATCAAGATAGTAGCTTCGTTTCCACATACCAGAAGCTCGTTTCGTATTGCGGAAGGTTTTCCATGGGCGCCACGCACGGGGTCGAGATCACCGGCCCCCTCAACGAACGGTTCGACGAGATCCTCACCGAGGACGCCCTCGCCCTCGTCGCCGAACTGCACCGCACCTTCGAGCCGCGCCGCCAGGAACTGCTGGCCGCTCGCAGGACCCGCGAGGAACAGATCGCCGCCGGGGAGGACCTCGACTTCCTCCCCGAGACCAAGCACATCCGCGAGGACGACAGCTGGCAGGTCGCCCCGCCCGCTCCGGGCATCACCGACCGCCGGGTCGAGATCACCGGTCCCACGGACCGCAAGATGACGATCAACGCGCTCAACTCCGGCGCGAAGGTGTGGCTGTCCGACTTCGAGGACGCCAACACCCCGCTGTGGGAGAACATGATCCAGGGGCAGCTCAACCTGCGCGACGCCCTGGACCGACAGATCGACTTCACCTCCCCCCAGGGCAAGACCTACGCCCTCAAGGAGGACTCCGAGCTGGCCACGATCGTCGTCCGCCCGCGCGGCTGGCACCTGGACGAGAAGCACATCCTCGTCGACGGCGAGCGCACCAGCGGCGGCATCGTCGACTTCGCGCTGTACTTCTTCCACAGCGCCAAGCGCCAGATCGCCAAGGGCAAGGGCCCGTACTTCTACCTGCCGAAGATGCAGAGCCACCTCGAGGCGCGCCTGTGGAACGACATCTTCGTGCTGGCGCAGGAGCGCCTGGAGATCCCCCGCGGCACCATCCGCGCCACCTGCCTGATCGAGACCATCCCGGCCGCGTTCGAGATGGAGGAGATCCTCTACGAGCTGCGCGAGCACTCCGCCGGCCTCAACGCCGGCCGCTGGGACTACCTCTTCAGCATCATCAAGACCCACCGCACCCGCGGCCGCAAGTTCCTGCTGCCCGAGCGCAACGCCGTCACGATGACCGCCCCGATGATGCGCGCCTACACCGAGCTGCTGGTCAAGACCTGCCACAAGCGCGGCGCCCACGCCATCGGTGGTATGGCCGCCTTCATCCCGTCCCGCAAGGACGAGGAGGTCAACAAGGTCGCCTTCGCCAAGGTCCGCGACGACAAGTCCCGCGAGTCCGCTGACGGCTTCGACGGCTCCTGGGTCGCCCACCCCGACCTGGTCCCGGTCGCCAAGGAGATCTTCGACGGCGTCCTGGGCGACAAGCCCAACCAGATCGACAAGCAGCGCCCCGAGGTCGAGGTGACCGCCGCCGACCTGCTCGCCGTCGACCAGACCCCGGGCGGCGTCACGCTCGCCGGTCTGCGCGCCAACATCAACGTCGCCCTGCAGTACCTGGCGGCGTGGATGGGCGGCAACGGCGCGGTGGCGATCCACAACCTCATGGAGGACGCCGCCACCGCCGAGATCTCGCGCTCGCAGATCTGGCAGTGGCTGCACAACGACGTCACGCTGGACGGCGGCGAGAAGGTCACCGCCGAGCTGGTCAAGCAGATCATCGGCGAGGAGCTGGCCACCATCAAGGAGGCCCTCGGCGCGAACTTCAACGAGGACCTGTACAAGCAGGCCAGCGAGCTGTTCACCGAGGTCGCGCTGGACGACGACTACGTCGACTTCCTGACGCTGCCCGCCTACGAGCGCATGCCGTAGCCGAAACCGAACCGGAGCCACGGCGTACCGTCCAGCGCGGCCAACCTGGACGGAGCCAGCCCGATTCGTCGGTTTCGCGCAACGCAGTTTCATAAAACGCAGTTTCATAAAACGAAATACTGATTCCACCGCGCCCCTTGCCTCGGCAGGGGGCGCGGTCGTACGGTCCACTTGCGAGGTCGCAGTCGGAGAACGGGGCCCAGCGGCGTTCTCCGTACGGAACCGGGAGGCGCCCATGGCCACGACCGCACCCCGACCCGGGGGTTCCGCTCGCACGCCGGGCGACTCCGGTGCCCGCGACCGCACACCCGCGGCGCTGGCCGCCCTGGTCCCCCGGCTTCGCGAGATCTGCGGTGCCGACGGCGTACTGACCGACCCCTCCCAGCGGCGCGTCTACGAGAGCGACGGCCTCACCTACCACCGCTCCACCCCCGGTGTCGTGGTCATGCCGACCACCACCGACCAGGTCGCCGCCGTCATCCGGCTCTGCGCCGAGCACGGCGTCCCCTACGTCCCGCGCGGGGCGGGCACCGGACTGTCCGCGGGAGCGCTCCCCCACGCCGAGGGCGTCCTGCTGGTCACCTCGCGTATGCGCCGCATCCTCGAGATCGACCTCGACAACGAGTGCGCGGTGGTCGAACCGGGCGTGGCCAACCTCGACATCACCCGCGCCGCCGCCCCGCACGGCTACTACTACGCGCCCGACCCCTCCAGCCAGCAGGTGTGCTCGGTGGGCGGAAACGTCGCGGAGAACTCCGGCGGCGCCCACTGCCTCAAGTACGGGTTCACCGTCAACCACGTGCGCGGCCTGGAGATCGTCACCCCGGCAGGTGAGGTCGTGGAGTTGGGCGGAAAGGCACCGGGCGCGCACGGCTACGACCTCATCGGGGCGTTCGTCGGCTCCGAGGGCACCCTGGGCGTGGCCACCCGGATCACCGTCTCACTGACCCGTTCCCCCGAGAAGACCGTCACCCTGCTGTCCGCGTTCACCTCGCTCGACGCGGGCGGACAGGCGGTCAGCGCCATCATCGCCGCCGGGGTGCTGCCCTCGGCGATCGAGATGATGGACGCGCTGGCCATCGAGGCCGCCGAGCGCGCTGTGGCCTGCGACTACCCGGCGGGGGCGGCCGCCGTGCTGGTGGTGGAGCTGGACGGACCGGCGGCGGAGGTCGACGCCCAGCTGGAGCGGGTCACCGCCCTGTGCGCGGACGCCGGTTCCTTCGAGACCCGGGCGGCCAGCGGTGCCGAGGAGCGTGCGCTCATCTGGAAGGGCCGCAAGTCCGCCTTCGCCGCCGTGGGCCGGATCAGCCCGGCCTACATCGTCCAGGACGGGGTCGTGCCGCGTACCGCGCTGGGCGAGGTGCTGGGCCGGATCGCCGCGCTGTCGGCCGAGTCCGGTATCCGGGTCGCCAACGTCTTCCACGCGGGTGACGGCAACCTGCACCCGCTCGTGCTGTTCGACGACACCGAACCCGGCGCGGGCGAACGCGCCGAGGAGGTCTCCGGGGCGATCCTGGACCTGTGCATCGAGCACGGCGGTTCCATCACCGGTGAGCACGGGGTGGGGGTGGACAAGGCCTGCAAGATGCCGCGGATGTACGACGGCGCGTCCCTGGAGACCTTCGACCTGTTCCGGCGGGCCTTCGACCCGGCCGGGATCGCCAACCCGGAGAAGCTGCTGCCCACGCCCCGCCTGTGCGGTGAACGGCCCGGGGTCCGCGCGGGTGTGCACCCGCTGGTGGAGTCCGGTGAGGCCGAGCAGTTCTGATCCGTCCTGGCCGCGGCCGGGGTCGCGACCCGGGCGGCGGCCCGGCCACGGGGGCGGGTAGGGACGCGAGTACGACCGACACGGGCCGGGAGGGCCGAGGGTGACACAGAACCTGGACGTCGAGGGCTGCGCGGTGCGGGAGGCGGCCGCGGAGGACGCCGTGTGCGGGGTCGTGCCCCGGCAGGTGGCGGTGCCTTCCGACGCCGATTCCCTGTCCCGGGTGATGGCGGCCGCGCACCGGGGCGGGCTTTCGGTGACCGCGCGCGGCGCCGGAACCGCCCTGGACTGGGGTTGGCCGCCGCGCTCCCTGGACCTGTTGGTGGACACCTCGGCGCTGTCGTGGATCGACCACAACGCCGGTGACCTGGTGGTGGAGGTCGGTGCGGGCACCCCGATGGCCGACTTGGAGGCGGCGCTGGCCGCCGCCGGACAGCGCCTGTCCTACGACCCGGTCCGGTCCGGCGGCACGGTGGGCGGGGCACTGGCCACGGGAGTGAGCGGCCCGCGCCGCCTGCTCTCCGGGGCGCTGCGCGACCTGGTGATCGGAATGACGGTGGTACGCGCCGACGGGGTGCTGGCGCGCAGCGGCGGCCGGGTGGTCAAGAACGTGGCCGGGTACGACCTGGCCAAGCTGCACACCGGCGGGTACGGCACGCTCGGGGTGATCACCTCGGCCGCCTTCCGGCTGCACCCCGTCCCGGAGGCGCTACGCCTGGTGAGTGCTCGCCTGGACTCCCTGATCCCCGCGGAGAAGGCTCTGTCCGCGCTGCGCGAGACGGCGGTGGTGCCCTCTGCGGTGGAGCTGGACTGGCCCGCCAGCGGCCCGGGGCGGTTGGACGTGGTGCTGGAGGGCACCCCCGGCGGACTCGAGGCGCGCGTGGCCGCGACCGCGCGGGCGCTGGCCCCCTGGACCTCGGATGAAGGGCCGGTCGTCACCGAGGAGCTGCCCGAGGGCTGGGGACTGCTGCCCGCCGAAGGCACCGTCGCCCTGGTCACGGCCCCGCCCGCGCGGAGCGTCACCGCGGCCGACTGGGTGCGGGAGGTCTCCGGAGTGGTGGACGCGGGCGCGCACGTGCGCGGTTCGGCCGCCACCGGGGCCCTGTCCGTGACCTTCCCGCCGGGGACGCCCGCCGATCGGATCAGGCTGGTGGTCGACGGGGTGCGTTCGGCCGAGGGCCACCCGCTGGTGCTGCTGCGCGCCGAACCGCACGTGCGCGCCGCCGGGATCGACCCTTGGGGAGAGGTGCCCGGCCTGGGGCTGATGCGGGCGGTCAAGGACTCGTTCGACCCCGGTCACCGCCTGTCCCCCGGCCGGTTCACCGGAGGCATCTGACCTCGTCCGACCGCCGATCGCCATGACCCCGACCCTTGGGAGCGACCGTGACCGACCTACCGACCGAACCGGACAGCGGCGGTCCCGGCGAGCGCGAACGGCTCTTCGCCGACCTGCTCAACGACTGCGTGCACTGCGGGTTCTGCCTGCCCACCTGCCCCACCAACGTGCTGTGGGGCCAGGAGATGGACTCCCCGCGCGGCCGCATCCACCTCATGGGGCAGATGCACGGGGAGGACGTGCTCACCGAGACCGCGGTCGGGCACTTCGACAACTGTCTGGGCTGTCTGGCGTGTGTGTCCTCCTGCCCGTCCGGGGTGGCCTACGACGCGCTCATCGAGCACACCCGGCACCGGGTCGAGGAGGAGCACGAACGCCCCCGGAGTGAGCGCGTACTGCGCGGGGCGGTGTTCTCGCTCTTCCCGTACCGCAGGCGGCTGCGGGCGCTGCGCGGACCGCTGCGCGCCTACCGGGCCAGCGGGGTCTCCTCACTGCTGCGCCGGTCCGGGATCCTGGAGCGGATCTCACCGACCCTGGCCACCATGGAGCGCGTCGCCCCGCCGCTGTCGGCGCCGCCGCCCCCGCTGCCCGAGCTGGTACCCGCCGTGGGTGAGCGCCGGGCGCGCGTGGGCATGCTCGTGGGCTGTGTGCAGGGGGCGTTCTTCCCCGAGGTCAACACCGCGACCGCCCGGGTACTGGCCCTGGAGGGGTGCGAGGTGGTGATCCCGCGCGCCCAGGGGTGCTGCGGGGCGCTGTCGGGCCATTCGGGCCGACTCGCCGAGGCCGCCGGGTTCGCCAAGCGGCTGGTGGAGGTCTTCGAGGCCGGCCAGGTGGAGCGGATCGTGGTGAACTCGGCCGGGTGCGGGTCCAGCATGAAGCACTTCGACCGAACCCTGGCGGAGGCCGGTGCGGACACGGCCTGGGTAGACCGGGGCCGGGCGGTCTCGGAGAAGGTCGTGGACCTGACCGAGTACCTGGTCGCCCTGGGGCCGCGCGCGAAGCGCCACCCGATCCCACTGCGGGTGGCCTACCACGACGCCTGCCACCTGTCGCACGGCCAGGGGGTCACCCGCCAGCCCCGTGAGCTGTTGCGGCAGATCCCCGGGCTGGAGGTGGCGGACCTGCCCAACAAGGAGATCTGCTGCGGGTCCGCGGGCGTGTACAACCTCTTCAAGCCGCAGGCGGCGGGTGAGCTGGGCGACCGCAAGGGCCAGGACGTGGCCTCGACCGGGGCCCGGGTCCTGGTCTCGGGCAACCCCGGGTGCTCGCTGCAGATCGCGTCGGCGATGGAGCGCGCGGGTTCGTCGGTCGCGGTGGCCCACACCGCTCAGCTCCTGGACGCCTCCCTGCGCGGCCTGAGCGCGGAGCGGCTCTTCGGGAAGGGCTGACCGCTGGGCCCAGACCGATGCCCGGGCCGGTGCCCGGCCGCGGAACCGGGTCCTACACGAGGACGGTCTCGCCCTCCGCGACGATGACGGCGGGGCCGCTCAGGCGGGCGCCCGAGGCGTCCAGGTAGACCGTGCACTCGCCGCCGAGCACCCGCACCCTCCAGGTGGCGCCCTCGCCCTCGGGGGTGGCCGCGGCGGCCGCCGCCACGATGCCGGTACCGCAGGAGCGGGTCTCGCCGGAGCCGCGCTCGTACACGCGCATCTCCAGCACCCCGGGGCCGGTCTCGGTGTACACCTCGACGTTGGCTCCCTGCGGGAAGGCCTCAGCGTCGAGTTCGGGGAGCTGGGTGAGGTCGACGTCGGCGACCGGCCCCTCGACCTCGCAGGCCAGGTGCGGGTTGCCCACGGAGATCTGGGCGCCGTGCACGACCTGACGGGCGAGCTTGGCCGAGGAGGCCCCCTGGCGCTCGACCCGGCCCATGTCTACGGTGACGTCGCCGTTGGGCTCGATCACGACCCCCTTGGCGCCGTCGCGGGTACCGACCTCGAAGCGGTCGCCCCGGACGTAGCCGGCGTGCAGCAGGTAGCGGGCGAAGACCCGTACCCCGTTGCCGCACATCTCCGCGATGCTCCCGTCGGAGTTGCGGTAGTCCATGAACCACTCGGCGCGTTCGGCCGTGCGGGCCGCCGGGGCGAGCGTCTCACCGAGCGCGCTGGTGCGCACCACCCGGAGGATGCCGTCGCCGCCGATGCCCGCCCGGCGGTCGCACAGCAGCCGGACGGTCTCCTCCGTGACCTGGAGCTCCCCGTCGGGGTCGGGGAGGATCACGAAGTCGTTCTCTGTTCCGTGGCCCTTGGCGAATCGCATGCCGACCATCCTAGGTGCGCGCTCCCCGGCGATCGAACGGAGACGCTCGGCCGCCGGTCAGTAACCCGTCCGTCACCCGATTCCCACCCGTCTCTCACCCGGAGTGGCCCCAGAGCGGGTCCGACGTGGTTACGCTGGAGGGATGATCAAGGTGATCGCGGTCGTGGGCCCGACCGCTGTGGGCAAGTCGGACCTGGCCGTCGATCTCGCGGAGTGGCTGGAGGAACGCACCGGTCGTCGCGGCGAGGTGATCAACGCCGACTCCATGCAGCTGTACCGGGGTATGGACATCGGCACCGCGAAGCTCCCCGAGGAGGAGCGCCGGGGCATCCCCCACCATCTGCTGGACATCTGGGACGTACACGAACCGGCCGACGTGGCCAGCTACCAGACCCTGGCCCGGGAGCGGGTGGACGACTGCGCGGACCGCGACGTCATTCCCGTCCTGGTGGGCGGTTCCGGGCTGTACGTGCGCGCGGTCCTGGACCACATGGAGTTCCCCGGCACCGATCCCGAGGTTCGGGCCCGGCTGGAAGGCGAGCTGGCCGACATCGGCCCCGGGCTGCTGCACGCCAGGCTGGCCGAGGCCGACCCGGCGGCGGCCCGTACGATCCTGCCCGGCAACGGGCGGCGGATCGTCCGGGCGCTGGAGGTCATCGAGCTCACCGGGCAGCCCTTCACCGCCAACCTGCCCGACCACACCTCGTTCTACCCGTGCGTGCAGCTGGGGCTGACCGCCCCGCGCCCGGAGCTGGACGAGCGCATCGACCTGCGGGTCGAGCGCATGTGGGGCCAGGGGCTGCTGGAGGAGGTCCGCCGCCTGGACAAGCAGGGGCTGCGCGAGGGCCGCACCGCGTCCAAGGCGCTCGGCTACGCGCAGGCGCTCGCCCAGTTGGACGGCGAGATCACCGAGACCGAGGCCAAGGAGCAGACCGCCCAGGCCACCCGCCGGTTCGCCCGCCGCCAGGAGTCGTGGTTCCGCCGCGACCCGCGCGTGCACTGGCTGCCCTACGACGCCACGAACCTGCTGGAGCGGGCGATGGCCCAGGTGGAGGCGGCTCTGGCAGGCAGGGTGGAGGAGCCCGGCGAGGCCCTGGTGGACATCGCCACGCTGCTGCCCCACTCCCAGCGCTGACCCGCGCCGCTTTCGGTTCGGGCCCGCGCGGGCTCAGGACCAGGCGGCCACGAAGTACCCCACGCCGTAGGGCGCCTCGTAGGCGAGCAGGTCACCGGTGAGCGGGCTCTCCCCCGCCGCACCGGCCAGCACCTGCCAGGCGGGGCGCCCGGCGACCATGAGCTCGCGGGCCGACTCGGGGTCGAGCCCGGCCAGGTGTGCGGTGTCCGCCTTGCCCAGGGCGTCGGCGAGGGCGTCGTCGTAGGGGATCGCGCGTTCGTCCACGTATCCGGGTGAGTGCTCGGTCCGGCGGGCGCTGCCGTCCCCCATGACCAGCAGCGCGACCCGGTCCCCCGCCGCCGCCAGCGCGGCGCCGAGTTCGAGGGCGCGCTCCGGAGCGGTCTTCGAGGAGACCTCCAGGTAGCCGTCGGGGCTCAGGCCGGAGCGTTCGGCCAGCCAGCGGCCGGTGGTGGCGGCCAGGTCCAGCACCGCCGGTTCCGGCCCCACCCGCACATCCGCTCCGAAGTCGCGTAGGTCTCCCCCGGCGTCGCGGCCGTAATGCCGTTCCTCGGGCCCCCGCCCCACCACGTAGAGCAGGTCCGCCTCGCAGGCGCCGAGCCCGGCCACGGCCCGGTCGCAGGCCTCCCGCAGGGCCGCCAGGTCCGGTGCGGCCCCCTGGGCGACCTCGGGGAACAGTACGGGCGGATGGGGGCACACGGCAGCGGCGATCAACACAAGGCGAGGCTATCGCCACCCTTGCCAACGGGCGTTTCCTCGCCTAGCTTTGACTGTGTGACCGAATTTGAAATTCAGTCACACAGTCATAGGTTCGGACGGCGAGACAGAACCGGGATCGGGGGTGTGGATATGGTCGTCGCGTCAGCGCTGGTGGGCGCCACCGCCGGCGTCACACGAACCGAAGGAGCCGCAGGTGTCCCCGTCCGCCAACCCCGCCCCCACCGAACGCGAGGCACGGGCCGACCGCATCCTCGACGCGGCGGAGGAGCTCATGGTGGCCTGGGGCCATCGCAAGACCACCATCGACGACGTCGCACGCCGGGCGGGTATCGGCAAGGGCACCGTCTACCTGCACTTCCCCACCAAGGATCGGCTGTTCCTGACCGTGGTCCTGCGCGCCCAGTTCAGCATGGTGAGCCGCCTCATCACACTGTTGCGCGAGGAACCGGACGCCATCCGGCCCAGCGAGATCGCCCGCAACATCTACCTGCTCCAGTTCGAGTCCCCGATCATCCGAGGGCTCTACACCGACGACACCGAAGCCCTCGGGGCGATCAGCAGCAGTGTCGCCCACCTGGTCGGCGACCTGGTCGAGGCACGGCAGAAGGTCCTGCGCGACTACTGGGGCCTGCTGGCCGAGCACGGGGTGCTGAGCTCCCGGATCCCGGCGGAGCAGCAGTACTACGTCTACAGCACCACCGTCATCGGATACCTGGTCTCCGAACCCCTGCTCGCCCAGCAGGGGTTTGCCATCCCTGATCGCGCGGCCAGGGCCGACCTGATCGCACGCAGTGTCCGACTGCTCCTGGAACAGGACGTCTCCGAGAACGCGATGCGGAACGTACAGGCAGGAGCGATCACCCTCTTCGAGGGGCTCCGCGGGCGTCTGGCCGACGAGATCCAGGAACAGAAACGCGTCAAACGCACCACGTAGACCTCCCGAGGAGGGCCATATGTCCGCCAACCCGGCCACACGGCAGCCCGGCGGTTCCGCCGAGACCATCAACATGCGCGGAGCGGAGTTCACCGAACACCCGTTCCGCGTCATCGAACGGATTCGGGCGGCGGGCGGCTCAGCACCGGTGCTGTTCGTCGACAACCAGGCGGCTCTGGCCTTCGTCGACGACGCCGACGTACGCACCATCCTCAGTGACCGGCGGTTCGTCGTGGACGCGGACAACGTGCCCGAAGGGCCGACCGGTGCCAGGCGCTCCCACGCCCTGAACTCCCTGGGCATCCGACCCGATCTGGTCACCTACCTCACCGAGTCCCTGTTGGACAAGGACGGCGCCGATCACGCCCGCCTGCGCAAGCTGGTCTCGCGCACCTTCACCGTGCGCCGTGTCAACGATCTGCGTCCGAGCGTCGAGCGGATCGCCGCCGACCTGCTGGCGGCACTCCCCTCCCACGCGGACGGGGACGGGGTGGTCGACCTGATCAAGCACTTCGCCTACCCGTTGCCCATCACGGTCATCTGCGACCTGGTGGGCGTCCCCGAGGCCGACCGGACGCAGTGGCTGGCCTGGAGCCACCAGCTCTCCCGTTTCGACCCCTCCCGGCCCGAGGCGATGAACGAGACCCTCGGCGCGATGATCGACCACATCGAGGAGATGATCGTCGAACGCCGTGAGAGGCCGCGCGGGGACTTCCTGGACGCGCTTATCGGCGTGCGGGACGAGGACGGCGGCCGACTCTCCGGGAGCGAACTCGTGACCCTGGTGTTCACCCTGGTGGTCGCCGGGCACGAGACCACCGCTCACCTACTTGGCAACGGCACACGCGCGCTCCTGGAGAACCCGGACCAGCTGGCCCTGCTCCGCTCCGATCCGGGCCTGCTCCCGGCCGCGGTCCACGAAATGCTCCGTTTCGCCGGGACCGCCGTCACGGCCAAGGCCCGGTACGCGACGGAAGACGTCCAGCTCCGTACCGGGAAGGTACTGGCCGGGGAACGGGCCGTGGCGATGGTCGCCGGCGCCAACCGCGACCCGAGCGTCCACCCGGATCCCGACCGCTTCGACATCACCCGCCACCACGGCAGGCCCGGGGAGGCACACGTGGCTTTCGGACACGGCATGCACTACTGCCTCGGCGCGGCCCTCGCCCGCCAGGAGGGGGAGATCGCCTTCGAAGCCCTCTTCCGGACCTTCCCGGAGCTCTCCCTGGTCCCCGGCCGCCCACCGCTGCCCGACCCCGTCCCGGGGACCCTGCGGCTGAGCGAACTTCCCGTGCGGCTCGGAATCTAACGCACACATCAGGAACACAAGAGGCCCCCGCTCCCCTTGGGTTCTAGCTTGGCGTTTAACCTCGAGCCCGTGACCGGATACCGTCCCGGTCACGGGCTTCGTTGTTTCCCGGACAGCACAACGGCCTTCGCGTGATCATGTGCTTCAACCACGAACACACCTGATCACAACGAAGGCCGTCACCATGAGTCTGCTGCACCAGCACACCCCTGTCGAGCCACTGTCGACATTGGCCCGATTCCGCTCCCAGTTCCACGCCTGCCTGACCACACGTGCTGACGCCCTCTTCGAGGTCTGCGAAGCCCTGGTCAGCACCCCGACCCCCGTGCGCCACCTGGCACAACTCTCCCTGGAGCCCGAACACCACCGCGGCCACGGCTCGGCCTACGCCGCCCTGGCCCACGGAAGCATCGACACCACCCAACTGCGATCGATCCTGGCCTCGCTGCCCCTGCCCCGCTTCCACGGGCGCATCGTGTTGGCCTGCGATGTCTCCCCCTGGCTGCGCCCGGACGCCTGGACCAGCCCTGACCGGGCCTGGTGCCACACCTACGGGCGCGGCACCGGCCAGGCCGAGATGGTCCCGGGCTGGCCCTACTCCATGATCGTCGCACTGGAAGAGGGCTCCACCTCCTGGACCGCGCCCCTGGACCTGCGCCGCCTGCACAGTGACGAGGACCCCACCACCGTCACCGCCCACCAAGTCCGCCAGCTGATCGCCCGATTGATCAGGGCTGAACACCACCAGCAGGGCGATCCCGACATTGTGGTGGTGGTTGACGCGGGCTATGACAGTCCTCGTCTGGCCTATCTGCTCGCTGATCTGCCCGTTCAGGTGGTGGGCCGGTTGCCCTCCAACCGGGTGCTCTACGGCCCAGCCGAGCACCGACCGATCTCAGCCAACGGGCGCCCGCCCAAACACGGGGCTGCCCTACGGATGGCCGCCCCCGATACCTGGCCCGAGCCGGAGACGGTGACCACCGCTGCCACCCGCCGCTACGGCAGTGCCACCGCGCGCTCCTGGGATCGGATGCATCCCCGGCTGACCCACCGCTCAGCCTGGGCCGAGCACCCCGGTGAGCTACCGGTGATCGAGGGCACCCTGGTGTTGTTGCAGGTGCAGGCTTTGCCCTCGCGGCGCGATCCCAAACCGTTGTGGTTGTGGTCCTCAGCCACCGGCATGCGCTCAGAGCAGGTCAGTCAGATGTGGTGGGCT
Source organism: Nocardiopsis metallicus (assembly GCF_014201115.1). Lineage (GTDB taxonomy): Bacteria > Actinomycetota > Actinomycetes > Streptosporangiales > Streptosporangiaceae > Nocardiopsis > Nocardiopsis metallicus. Next base: position 190,006 of record NZ_JACHDO010000001.1, on the reverse strand, counting down.
TATTTGCGCCGGTTCGACATCGAGCACACCTTCCGCTTCCTCAAACAGTCGTTGGGGTGGAACGCACCCCGGCTACGGGACCCGCGATCGGCGGACCGGTGGTCCTGGCTGGTCGTGGTGGCCTATACCCAGCTACGTCTGGCCCGGTTGTTGGCGCGTCAGGTCAGATTGCCCTGGCATCGGCTGGTGGAAGCGGACCGGATGAGTCCGGCGCGGGTGCGTCGGGGGTTTCGGTACATTCGCGCTGACCTGCCGGTGTGTGTGGGGTGCACCGAAATCCTGCGGGCCTGGTCCGGGGCGTCCGGTGGGGAGCCAGAACAAGCGTCCAGCTCCCCGATACGGGGTTCCCAAGAAGAACAAAACGGGCACTACGGGGCACCCCGGAGCCAAGCAAGCAGGTTAAACGCCAAGCTAGTGGTGGTCGCAACACCCTGACTTTGGGGAGGTTGCGACCACCGTGTCGTTTTCCAAGCAAGAACTGGCCCGGCTGCGGGAGCGGTTCCTGGAGCTGATGACCGAGTCCGGGAACGTCACCGAGGTAGCCCGAAAGCTCGGTATCAACCCCAACACCGCGTTCACCTGGGCACGCAAAGCCGGACTACGCTCCAGGCGCCAGCAGCGCCGCCACCCAGCACGAGACGAGTACCACCGCCTGCGTCAGAGCGCTGTGCCCCGCCGAGAGGCCGCCCGGCGGGTCGGGATCAACGAGCGCACCGCCAAAGACTGGGACCGCGGGGTACGCAAGTCCGGCAACTCAAGGATCTATGCCGATGGCCGCCGGGTGAACTACTCCACCGGACAGACCACCATAGAGCCCATGACCAGCCCCCAACCAGCGTTGGACGCACTCGAACGGCAGGTGCATCCACGCTTTTTGACCCTGCACGAGCGGGAGAGGATCGCTGACCTTCACCGGGCCGGGTGGAGCCTGCGAGCGATCGGCCGCGACCTGGGGCGACCCGCCTCGACGATCAAGCGTGAACTCGACCACCACCGTGGCCAGGACGGCTCCTACGGCGCCTATACGGCCCAACGCCGGGCCATCGCACAGCGGGCGCGTCCCAAACCCGCCAAGCTCGCCTGCCCCGGCCCCTTGCGCGACTACGTCGCCCAAGGGTTGGAGGAACAATGGTCCCCCGAGCAGATCAGCAACCGGATCGTTGAGGACCATCCTGATGACCAGGACATGCGTGTGAGCCACGAAACGATCTACCAGGCGCTCTACGTCCAGGCCCGGGGCGGGCTCAAACGCGAGGTCGCCGCCGCGCTGCGCACCGGACGCATCCGACGCAAGCCCCGCCGTTCCTCCGAGCACAGGCAGAGCCGGTTCGTTGATCCGATGGTGATGATCAGCGAGCGCCCCGCCGAGGTCGAAGACCGTGCTGTTCCAGGGCATTGGGAGGGCGATTTGATCACGGGGGCGCATAACAAGTCCGCGATCATCACCTTGGTCGAGCGGTCGAGCAGGTATGTGATGCTCGGGCACCTGCCCGGCGAGCACACCGCCGAGGCGGTGGGAGGCGTTCTGAGCGCTCTGGTCCAGACGCTGCCCGAGCATCTGCGCGGGTCCTTGACCTGGGACCAGGGCAGCGAGATGGCCGGTCACAGAAGGTTCTCGGTGGATACGGGGGTGCCGGTGTTCTTCTGCGACCCGGCCTCGCCCTGGCAGCGCGGGTCGAACGAGAACACCAACGGGCTGTTGCGCCAGTACTTTCCCAAGGGCACCGATCTGTCGGTGCACGGCCCGCTGGACCTGGAGCACGTGGCTCAGAAGCTGAACGGTCGGCCACGCAAAACGCTCGGCTGGAAAACTCCAGCCGAGCGTTTGCATACACTCGTGTGATCAACGAGGTGTTGCGATGACCCCTTGAATCCACCCCCCTGATCGGGGGTGCGGGGGCCGCAGCGTGCGCGTTCGACTCAGGCGTCGCAGCAGCCGCCGACGGGGGCGGGCTGCTCTTCCGGGACCCCGATCTTCGGCATGCCCAGCAGGACGTCCGGCTTGCTCACCTGGACCGGCTTGCCCTGACGGGCGTCCCAGGCGTCACCGGCACGGGTGCGGCGCAGGTTCCGGATCCCGGAGTCGGCGACCAGGTGGTGCGGGGCGGCGTAGGTGACCTCGACGGTGACCATGTCGCCCGGACGCGGCTCCTCGGAGTCGCCCACCGCGAAGTGCACCAGGCGGTTGTCGGGGGCGCGGCCGGACAGGCGGCGGTGCTCGCCGTCCTTCTTGCCCTCGCCCTCGGAGACCATCAGCTCGACCTCGCGGCCGATCAGCTTCTGGTTCTCCTCCCAGGAGATCTGGTCCTGGAGGGCGACCAGCCGCTGGTAGCGCTCCTTGACGACCTCCGGCGGCACCTGGTCGTCCATGGTGGCGGCCGGGGTGCCGGGGCGCTTGGAGTACTGGAAGGTGAACGCCATCGCGAACCGGGACTCGCGGACCACGTGCAGGGTCTGCTCGAAGTCCTCCTCGGTCTCGCCGGGGAAGCCCACGATGATGTCGGTGGTGATGGCCGCCTGCGGCATGGCCGCGCGCACCTTCTCCACGATGCCGAGGAAGCGCTCCTGACGGTAGGAACGGCGCATGTCCTTGAGGACCTTGCTGGAACCCGACTGCAGCGGCATGTGCAGCTGCGGCATCACGTTGGGCGTCTGGGCCATGGCCTCGATGACGTCGTCGGTGAAGTCGCGCGGGTGCGGGGAGGTGAAGCGGACCCGCTCCAGCCCCTCGATCTCACCGCAGGCGCGCAACAGCTTGGAGAAGGCCTGGCGGTCGCCGAACTCGCTGCCGTAGGCGTTGACGTTCTGGCCGAGCAGCGTCACCTCGGTGACACCCTCCTCGACCAGGGCGCGCACCTCGGCGAGCACGTCGCCGGGGCGCCGGTCCTTCTCCTTGCCGCGCAGGGCGGGCACGATGCAGAAGGTGCAGGTGTTGTTGCAGCCGACCGAGATCGACACCCACGCGGCGTAGGCGGACTCGCGGCGGCTGGGCAGCGTGGACGGGAAGTGCTCCAGCGCCTCGGCGATCTCGACCTGCGCCTCGCGCTGGACGCGGGCGCGCTCCAGCAGGGTCGGCAGGGAACCGATGTTGTGGGTGCCGAACACCACGTCCACCCAGGGGGCCCGGCGCACGATCTCGCCGCGGTCCTTCTGGGCGAGGCAGCCGCCCACGGCGATCTGCATGCCGGGGTTGGCGTCCTTGACCGGACGCAGGTGCCCGAGGTTGCCGTAGAGGCGGTTGTCCGCGTTCTCCCGGACCGCACAGGTGTTGAAGACGACGATGTCTGCGGCGGTGTCCTCAGCTGCGCGAGCGTACCCAGCGTCCTCCAGCAGACCGGAGAGGCGCTCGGAGTCGTGGACGTTCATCTGGCAGCCGTAGGTCCGCACTTGGTAGGTACGACTCTGGCTCACCGTTCCAGGCTAACCCGTGCCGGGGGCGGGTCGGCCCTGGAGGGGAATCGGTTCGGTTACACACGCAAGCGGGCGCGCCCCGGGCCTTGGTGAAAGGCCCGGGGCACGCCCGTGGGCGAGGGTCAGTCGCGGTTTCCGTCCTCGGCGTCCCTGCCCGAGGAGGCTTCCGCCGCCTCGGTCGCGGAGCCCGGTACCGAGGCTTCCGATCCCACCTGCGGAACGAAGGTGGGTCCGCCCTCCTTCTTGGTCCTCCAGCGCTCGTACCCGATGACCAGGACCACCAGGAAGAGTCCGAACAGGTTGGTGTGCCAGCTCTCGGAGACCAGCAGGAGTCCGCCCACGATCAGGGCCAGACGCTTGTACCACTGGAGGTGCCGGTCAATGTAGCCGACGAGGCCGAGGGCGACCAGGGCGGCACCGATCACACCGGAGACAGCGGCCACAGACCCGGTGAACAGCGTGACGTCCTGGAGCAGGATGGCCGGGTTGAACACGAACATGAACGGCATCACGAACGCCGCGACCGCGATACGCACCGCGTAGAAGCCGGTCCTGATCGGATCGCCCCCGGAGATACCGGAGGCGGCGTAGGCCGCCAGGCACACCGGCGGGGTGATGTCCGCGAGCACACCGAAGTAGTAGACGAACAGGTGCGCCGACAGGATCATGGCCAGGGTGCGCGTGTCGAACTCGCCCTGCAGGACCGCGACGATCGCCGGGGCGGCCAGCGTGGCCGTGATGACGTAGTTGGCGGTGGTCGGCAGGCCGATGCCGAGGATCAGGCAGGCGAGCATCGACATGAAGAGGATCAGGAACAGGTCGACGCGCATGGAGGCCACCGCCTCGGCCCCGAACTCCGGACCCAGGCCGGCCCACGACAGCATCGGCGACACGGCGATCGCGGTGAGCAGGTTGGCCAACGCCGTGGTGACCGAATCGGCGATCCCCAAAAGACCGCGGCTGAGCTTCAGACCGAGGTCGGTGGTGGTGATCACACCGGCGATGATCCCCGCCGAGGCGCAGGCCACGATGATGGGGATGGCCAGCCGGGAGGCTCCGACCATACCGTCCAGCAGGGTGTGCAGGTTCAGCCGGTCGTCACTGGTCTCCTTCCAGGCCCTGAAGGCCACGACCAGCACGATGCCGATCAACGCGATCCCCACGGAGACCACCAGAGCGGTCATCCCCCGGGCCAGCCCGGTCACCACGTTGTCGAGGACCCATACCAGTGCGGACGCCGCGACGGCGGCGACGATGATCGGCAGGGAGAGGCGCAGCGCGCTCGACACGACCTCACCGAACGCCCGGAGCCGCAGCCGCCCCTCGACCACCTTCCAGGGCATCGCGACGATCTGCGAGACCAGGTTGATTCCGACGGTCGCCAGAACCGCGCCCATCGCCGAGAACATCGGAGAGTAGCCCATGGAGAGCAGGGCGAAGATCGCGATGACCGGCGCCAGCAGGTAGCCGCGCGTCAGCAGCAGCCGCCGCAGGTTCGGGAGCATCTCCTTGGGCAGGCCGCCGATGCCCATCCGCTTGGAGTCGTAGTGGACGACCACGTACTGCGACACGAAGAACATGACGGCCGGGATCGCCGCCGCGGTCAGGATCTGCTGGTAGGAGGCGCCGGTGAACTCGATCATGATGAACGCGCCCGCGCCCATGATCGGCGGCATGATCTGACCGCCCGTGGAGGAGGCCGCCTCGACGGCGCCCGCGTACTCGGGCTTGTACCCGGACTTCTTCATCATCGGGATGGTAAACGCACCGTTGGATACGGTGTTGGCCACCGAGCTTCCGGTCATCGTGCCGGAGAACGCGCTGGTGACGATGCCGACCTTCGCCGTACCGCCGACGGAGGCGCCCGTGGCTCCGAGCGCCAGGTCGGTGAAGAACCGCTCCATGCCCGTGCGCTGCAGCATCGCCGCGAAGATCATGAACAGGAAGATGAACGTGGCCGAGATCCCCAGGGGGGTACCGAACACGCCCTCGGTTCCGACATACAGGTTGGTGATGATCTGGTCCACGCTCGAACCACGGTGCCGCAGGAACCCCGGCATCGCCTGCCCGAAGTAGGCGAAGGCCAGCAGAGCACCGGACAGCACGACCAGCGCGGCGCCGAGGACGCGCGAGGCGGCGACCATGATCAGCAGGATGCCGATCGTGCCCACCATCACGTAGGTCGGGTTCATGATCCCGACGGTCCTGGCGATCTCCTGGTAGTTGACGAACATGTACATGCCGGCGAAGACACCCAGCGCGGACAGCACGATGTCGAACGCGGGCATCCCCATCACCTTCAGGGGAACGTGACGGGACGCCTGGACCAGGATCAGGATGAGCGCCGCCGGTCCGACCACGTTCCAGCCGGCGATTCCGGCCGAGAGCATGTAGATCAGGATCGCGGCGCCGGTGAGGCTCAGGCCCCAGCGGCGGACCAGGGGCCAGAGGGCTTCGGGGAAGACCCGGGGGAAGCACAGGAAGCCGAGGGAAAGGGCCGTGGAGGCCAGGACCAGCACCAGTCCCAGGATGGGAAGGAAGAAGAACCCCCCGCCGGACTCGCTCGTGACCATGTCGAGGGAGATGAGCGCGGCGCCGACGAGAAGCGTCCAGCCCGCCCCCCGTTGGGCTCGGGAGGTGTCCTCGGACACTCCCCTGGCCCGGACGAGCCCGACAGCCCCGCCCAGAACGAGAGCCGCCACGACACCGAACAGCCACTGCGGCAGGTACAGGTACATGGCGGTGTTGGTGCCGGAGGCGGCGCCGACCACGAGGTAGGAGACCAGCAGGCCGCTGAACGCCATGCTCGCACCGTAGAAGGGACCGCGCGCCCCTTCCGGACCGTGCTTGGTCGGGTACAGCAGGAAGACCAGGCCGAGACCCAGAGCCAGGTGGAACGACCGCTGCTGCAGCGGCGGAAGAGTGCCCGTGAACGCGGTCCACAGGTGGAAGGTCGCCAGGACCAGAGCGGCGAAGAACACTCCCCAGCGCCAGATCGAGCTCAACCCCGTCCGGGTGCCCTCGACCCCGGTGTCCTCCGTGTAATCGTGCTTCTCGAGAGCCTGAAGATCCTCTTCGATGCCCTTGAGGGCCGCGGAGCCCGGCTCACTGACAGCGGTGCCCCCGCTGTCAGGCGTGTCGCCCCCGGGCGCTCCGGGGGACTTGTGGTCCGATGTCATCAGCTACGTCCTTGTCCTAGGCGGGGACCTCCCCGGCCGTCAGCTCACTCACCCGGATCACGCAGGTGCGTCCAGGTGTACAACTCGATCCTCGTGCCCGGTTCCGCGAGGTCCAGTAGGCGGATCTCCTTGTCTGCGACCACCAGACGGTGGTCGACGTCCCTGCTGCCGACCACCATCCTGACCGTCCCGAGGGGGCGCCCGTGGTGGTCGGCGCGGTACCCGGAAGCCACGCGTTCGAAGGTCGTCGTCACGCCGCCGATGGTTTCGGGCCCCGAAGGAAGATTGGCGCCGTGCGCGTCGAACCGGATCTCCTCCATCAGCAACCCGTCGGAGACCGAGACCGAGTAGACCTCGTGTACCGGCCGCCGGTGCACGGAGTGCGTGTGGACGAGCTCGACGCGCTGGCCCAGCTCGACCGGCAGGCTCAGGAGCACGTCACCGGTCTCGTGTTCCCGAGCACCGAACCAGGCGGGCCCGGGCCCGGCGGAGTCGCTCAACAGCACCGTCAGCATCAACAGAACCAGCACAAGCGCAGGGCCGCCCGGTATCCACCGGACGGCCCCGCCTTGGAGGATCATCAGTCGAGGATGCCCTGCTCCTCGAAGAACCGGGCCGACCCCGGGTGGACCTCGATGTCACCGAGACCGTCGAGAGCGGTCTCCAGCACCACCTGGCTACCGACGTCGTGGCCGATCGAGTCCGCTTCCTCGTACATCACGCGGGTGAGCTCGTAGGCCAGGTCCTCGTCCAGGGCGGACGTGCTGTACAGGGTCGCCCACTGGGTGAGGGTGACGACGTCCTCGTCCTGACCGTTGTACGTGCCGCCGTCGATGGTGAGCGGGCTGTAGCTGGGGTCCTCCTCGATCAGCTGCTCGGCCTCGTCACCGTCGATCGCCAGGATGCGCACGTCGTTGCTCGCGGAGACCTCCATGATGCCCGCGGCGGGAACCGACAGGATGCCGAAGGCGGCGTCGACCTGACCGTCGCCGAGCGCCGTGGCCGCGTCGCCGAAGGTGCTGTCGAACGGGTTGATGTCGCTGTCCGGGTCCAGGCCGTAGGCCTCGAGGATCTGCCGGGCGGCCACCTCGGTACCGCTGCCGGGCGGACCGATCTCCACGTTGGCGCCCTCGAGGTCCGCGATCGTCTCGATGTCCGAGTCGGCACGGACGACGACCTGCATGACCTCGGGGTAGATGTTGCCCATGGCGTACAGGTCGTCCGGGCTGGCCAGCGGCTCGTCCGCGAACGGACCAGTGCTGTTCTGGGCCTGCATCGCCACGCCGTTGACCGACATGATGAGTTCGCTCTGGTCGATCGCGCCGGCCTCCTCGTCCTCCGTGGCGCCCTCCAGAGCCCTGAGGTTCTGCACGGAGGCTCCGGTGGCGAACGTGTCCACCTGGAGGCCGTCGATGTTGTCACCCCACAGCTGGGCGATCTCACCACCGAGCGGGTAGTAGGTGCCGCCGGTGGAACCGGTCGCCAGCTGGAGGAACACTTCCTCCACGTCCCCGTCGCCGTTGCCGGAGCCCGGACCTTCGACGTCGTCCGGCGCCGCGCACGCGGACAACGCGACCACGCCGGCCGCGGCGATCGCCACGGAGATCCGAGCGGTCCTGCGTCCCTTGCTCATCGCTGGCATCCTCTCTAGCAGTTCGGTGACGATGTTCCCTCCCCGGGCGTCCGGCTCGGAACCGGCGCGAACCGACCCGTATCCGGAGCCACCCGATACCCATCCGCCACCACGTGATATCCGCGAAATCATAAGCTCCCCACCCTGCCTCGCCTGTGTCACCGGCGTCACGAAAGGAAAACGATGTCCGGGTCGTGTTCACACCCCCGCTAAGCGTTACCGGACAAGGCTTGTCGGGTGAGTGACGACGCGCCGGAGCGGGCACGGCGGGGGTGACGGAAACCGGGAGCGATACAGGATGATTTGTACTCTCCCCCAACCGGAACCTGGGCACTAAGGTCGACATGTCATCTGATCACACCCACGACCCATCCTGAGCGGGACATGTCTGAACTGTCGAGCCCCCACGGCTCCTGGCCATCACCCATCAGCGCCGGTGACGTCGCCCGAGGCGTGCGTCAGATGGCGTACCCCTCCGTTCTGGGCGGCGAGGTCTGGTGGGAGGAGTACCGCCCGTCCGAGGAGGGCCGTACGACGCTCGTGCGGCGCGACGCGGACGGTACCGTGCACGACCTGCTGCCCGTCCCCTGGAGCGTGGGCACCAGGGTGCACGAGTACGGCGGCCGTTCCTACCTCCCGGTCCCCCGTCGCGACGACAAGGCCATCGCCCGCGTGGGCGTGGTCTTCGCCAACTCAGCGGACCAGCGCCTGTACCTGCTGGAACGCGGCGCCAGGGAACCCGTCCCGCTCACCCCCGAGCCGGTCGTGCCCGGGGCGCTGCGCTACGCCGACCCCGCGCTGAGCAGCGACGGCAAGCAGCTGCTGTGCGTGCGCGAGCAGCACGCGGAGGGCACCGCGCGCCGCTCGATCGTGTCGGTGCCGCTGTCCGGACGGGGCGCCCAGGACCCGGCCGCGATCCGTGAGCTGGTCTCGGGGTCGCACTTCTACGCCTCCCCCACGCCCTCCCCGGACGGCACCCGCCTGGCCTACGTGCGGTGGAACCACCCGAGGATGCCCTGGGACGGCACCGAGCTGCGGGTGGGCGAGCTGACCGAGTCCGGCCTGGTCGGGGAGTACACGGTCAAGGGCGGGGTGGACGAGTCCGTGCTCTCCCCCGTCTGGGCGGACGACTCCACGCTGTACCTGGCCTCGGACTGGCCGGGCTTCTGGAACCTCTACCAGGCCGGGCTCAAGGGCCAGGCGATCGCCCTCTACCCGGCGGAGGAGGAGTTCCACTCCCCGCCGTGGCGGCTGGGCGACCGCTGCTTCCGCGTGCTGGACTCGGGGAAGATCGTGGCCCTGCACGGCGACACCGCGATGCGGCCGAGCGTGTACGACCCGGACACCCTGGACCTGGAGCCGGTCAGCACCGAACTCACCTCGTGGTCGCAGTTGGACTCGGACGGCACCAGCGTGGTGGCGATCGCCGCCTCGGCGGGCACCGCGGGCTGCCTGGTGCGGCTGGACCCGGTCCAGCGCACGGTGGAGGTGCTCCAGCGGTCCATGGCGGAGCCGGTGGACCCCGCCTACCTGCCCCAACCGCACATGGAGACACTGCCGGGCCGCTACGGGGCGACGGTGCACGCCAACGTGTACCCGCCCACTAACCCCGAGGTCTCCTCCGACGGCCCGGCCCCGTACGTGGTGTGGGCGCACGGCGGCCCGATCGGCCACGCCGACCGCTCGCTGGACCTGGTCAAGGCCTACTTCACCAGCCGCGGGATCGGTGTGGTGGACGTGGACTACGGCGGTTCCACCGGGTACGGGCGCTCCTACCGCAAGCGCCTGCACAAGGAGTGGGGCGCGGTGGACGTCGAGGACTGCACCGCCGCGGCCCGGGCCCTGGTGGAGCGGGGGCTGGCCGACCCCGAGCGCCTGGCCATCCGCGGCCCGAGCGCGGGCGGCCTCACCGCCCTGCTGGCGCTGACCGGGGACACCTTCGCCTGCGGGGTGTCGTACTTCGGTGTGGCCGACCTGCTGGGTCTGGTCGAGACCACGCACGACTTCGAGTCACATTTCCTGGACACCCTGATCGGAACACTGCCGGGCTTCGTGGAGACCTACCGGGAGCGCTCTCCGATCAACCGGACCGGCGAGATCGACGTCCCGGTGCTGCTGTTCCAGGGCCTGGACGACAAGGTGGTCACCCCGGACCAGTCCTTCCGGATGGCAGCGGCGCTGGGCGAGCGGCAGGTGCCGCACGCGCTGCTGGAGTTCGAGGGCGAGGCGCACGGCTTCCGCACCGAGACGGCGCGGGTGCGCACCCTGGAGACGGAGCTGGCCTTCTACGCCAAGGTGTTCGGCTTCGAGCCGGACGTGGCCCCGATGGAGCTGACCACAGAACCCCCCGAACCCCGCACCGCGGATCCGGAGGACGACCTGCCCGTCGCCGAACCGCTCCCCGAGGTCACCCCGGTCTCCGGTGTGACCGCCGGAACCGGCGAACCGGTGCTCCGGGAACCGGTGCAGCAGGCGCCGGTCGAGAGGGCGGCGGAGCGGGAGTGAGTGAGGCCGAAGCCCTCGCCCAGGTACAGGACCGGCTGATCGAACGGGCCCGGGCGGACGAGGCGGTGTTCGCCGCGGCCTTCACCGGCTCGCTCGGCACCGGCGACGCCGACCGCTGGTCCGACGTGGATGTGGCGCTGGGCGTGGATCACCCGCCCGAGTCCGTGGCGGCCGCGTGGACAGAGTGGCTAGCCACGGAGTTCGGGATCCTGCACCACTGGGACCTGCCCGCCCCGGACGCACGGGTCATTCGGGTGTACCTGCTGGCCAACGGGGTGGAGGTCGACGTGTCCTTCCTCCCCAGCGCCGAGTACGGCGCCCGGGGCCCGAGCTGGCGATCCCTGTTCGGTCCGGACCCCGTACGCGAGCCCTTCCCCGCGCCCCGGCCCTACCTGCTGGTCGGCCTCGCCTGGCACCACGTCCGGCACGTGCGCGTGTGCCTGGAACGCGGACGCCTGTGGCAGGCCGAGCACTGGCTCGGCGCGCTGCGCACCCAGGTCATCAGCCTGGCCTGCCTGCGGCTGGGTCTGCCCACGGAGTACGCCAAGGGCGCCCACCTGCTCCCGGAGGAGTTCACGCAGGCGCTGGAACCGACCCTGCCCCGTTCCCTGGCGGCCCCGGAGATCAGCCGGGCCCTGTCCGCCCTCGTCACGGTCCTCGTCGGGGAACTGGAACACAGCGCCCCGGAAACCGCCGCCAAGCTGGCCCCCGCCCTGAGCCACTGGGCCGACTTCCAGGGCACTCGGATACCACCCCCTCAGAGGTAACGCACCGCGGTCGCCCGCCGGGGCAACAGACGGGCTCTGAGTTCCTGAGCTCCAGCAGGGTGCCCCCCGCTCAGACGTTCCAGCCGAGTGCTTCTGGACCCGCGGGTTCAGAAGCCGGGGTGATCCAGGTCGGCTTCGAGGCCTTCCTGTTCGAGTTCCTCGCGGACGATGCGGTAGGAGAGGCCGCCCGGGTAGCCCTTACGGGCCAGGACGCCCAGAGCGCGGCGGATCCGGACCTCCTTCTCCTTGCTGCGGCTGCCCCGCAGGCTCTTGCGGGCCAGGGCGCGGGCACCGTCCTGTTCGTCCTCGTCGCTGACCTCGGCGACCGCCTCGCGGACGGTCTCCTCCTCCACGCCGCGGGTGCGCAGCTCCTGGGTCAGGGCACGGCGGGACAGGTGTCGGCTGTACTGCCGTGAATTCACCCAGGCCTGGGCGAAGGCGGCGTCGTCGATCAGCCCGGCCTCGTCGAGGCCGTTGAGGACCTTCTCCACCACCTCGTCCGGGTACTCCCGGCGGTGCAGGGAGCGTTCCAGCTGGGTGCGGGTTCGCGGGGAGTGGGTAAGCATCCGCAGGACCAGGTTCCTGGCCTTGTTCTCCAGGTCTCCGTTGTCCTCGGTCTGCCCGTTCCCAAGGTCCTCTCCGGGCGGGACGGACCCGCCCGGAGGGGTTTCCTCGTCGGCGCTCACCGGGTCGGCCTCGGCCGTTCCGGTGCGGTCAGCTGACCCGCGCCGCTCACGCATCCGGGGCGGCGGCCTTGGTGGTCTTGGCAGCGGGGCGCTTGGCGGGGGCCTTGGCTTCCTCGGGCTTGGCCGGGTCGGCCTTCGCCTCGTCCTTGGCGGGGGTGGAGGCGCTGTCGTCACCCTGCCCGGGGATGCCCAGCTTCTCCTTGATCTTCTTCTCGATCTCCTTGGCCACGTCGACGTTCTCGCGCAGGAAGTTGCGGGCGTTCTCCTTGCCCTGGCCGAGCTGGGTGCCGTCGTAGGTATACCAGGCACCCGACTTGCGCACGATGGCGTGCTCGACGCCCAGGTCGATGAGGCTGCCCTCGCGGGAGACGCCGACACCGTAGAGGATGTCGAACTCGGCCTGCTTGAAGGGCGGCGCGACCTTGTTCTTCACGACCTTGACGCGGGTACGGTTGCCGACCGCGTCGGTGCCGTCCTTGAGCGTCTCGATGCGGCGTACGTCCAGGCGGACCGAGGCGTAGAACTTCAGCGCCTTACCACCGGTGGTGGTCTCCGGGCTGTTGTGCACCATGACGCCGTCGACGAAGTAGTTGTGGTTGCCCTCCACCTCGATGTCGAACTTGTGCATGCTGCGGGTCTCCGGCTTGACCTGGATGTCCAGGATCGGCGAAGCCACCAGACGTTCCACCGGCTCGGAGAGTTCCAGGGCCACCTGGCACTGTCCCTGGTAACGCGGCAGCAGCTTGTAGGCCATGGACTCGTGCACGTACGGCGCTACCAGCTTCTGGAACTGGGCGCTGGCCGCCGTGGTGAACTGGATGAAGTACTTGCGCGCACTGCCGCGCGCGACCAGCTTGACGTCAAGGTCGTGGGTGTCGCGCAGGTAGTCGACGAGACGGTCCCGGGTTCCGGGGCTCATCGCCTCGACACAGATCTCGATACGGCCGCTGCCACCCTCGGTTCGGGCCTGCACGCCCTTGGACCGCACGGTGAAGCAACCGTCATCCATGTACCAGACAGCCAACGCCATCGGCGTGAGCGCCTTGATGTACTCCCAGCTCAGGTGCTTCTTTCCGTCCCCGAAGTACACGGCTTCACGCAGCTCTGCGAGCTCGGGCAGCGGGGTGAAGTCAGCGAAGACCGCTTCCTTGTCATTACTGGTCCGGCTGCACCCGATGTTGCCGAGCAGGGAGACCTTCCAGTCGAGGTAGTCGGCCTGCGCCGCCCCGTGCCCCATCCTGAAGCGCGTTCCGTCACGCCCGCTGGTGTTGGGGGAGAGGCTTCCGTCGCCCATCAGGGAGCCGAAGACCACCTGTCGCTGCTGTTCGTTGAGGTAGTGCGTCTGCGCGGTGAGCACCCGGTCACCGGGAAGGAGCTCTCCGGCCTCACGCCATCCGCCCGGGGTCCGAACGAGGTGGTTGGGTGTCGCGGCGAACTGGGAGCGCCCGTTCTTGCCCGAACGGGCCACGGTGAACTGGAGGAAGTGGTCAGCCACGCCGTTGTCGAACCAGTTGACGACACGACGGGGGACGACCTCGTCCCGCTCGGGGTCGTAGGAGAGGACCTCCACGTCCATCTTCTGGTTGACGATCTTGCCGATCTTCTCCTGCGTACCGTCGGCGAGGGTCACCCGGGTGCTGTAGTTCATGCACCCGAACATCACCCCTACCTTTTCCCGGAGCTGGTTGATGAAGATCGCGGTGGTGCCGGTGGTGTGCAGGGCACCGGCGATCTTGCGCAGCGCCTGGGACATGAGCCGGGCCTGGAGGCCGACGTGGCTGTCGCCCATCTCGCCCTCGATCTCGGCGCGGGGCACCAGGGCCGCCACGGAGTCGATCACGATGATGGAGACGGCGCCCGAGCGGATGAGCATGTCAACGATCTCCAGCGCCTGCTCACCGGTGTCCGGCTGCGAGAGGAGGAGGTTGTCGGTGTCCACGCCGATCTTCTTGGCGTACTCGGGGTCCAGCGCGTGCTCGGCGTCCACGAAGGCGGCGATGCCGCCCATCTTCTGGGCGCTGGCCACCGCGTGCAGGGCGACGGTCGTCTTACCGCTGGACTCGGGCCCGTAGACCTCCACGACCCGGCCCTTGGGCAGGCCGCCGATGCCCAGGGCCACGTCCAGGGCGATGGCGCCGGTGGGAATCGCCTCGATCGGCGGGCGGTCGTCGTCGCCCAGCCGCATGACGGAGCCCTTGCCGAACTGCCGCTCGATCTGCGCGAGCGCTGTCTCGAGAGCTTTGTCTCGGTCTCCAGATGCCACGGGATTCCCCTGTTGGGTCGATGTCTTTTTCTTCATAGTGCGCCTGACGCTACGCGGTCGGTACGACAATCACGACGTTCGACGTCCGGGTGCCGGAAACCCAGACTACCCGAACTCATGTTCGAAGTCTGGCGTAAACCCCGACCATCTCGGTTTTTACGTGCGGCAGGGACCGGCGGGGTCAGCGGACGGAGGCGGGAAGGTCGAACGCGTCACACACGGCGCGCCAGACCTCCTTGGCCCCGATGCCGTCGGCCAGTGCCTGGTTGATGGTGCGGGAGCCGAGCTGCTCGATGACGAAGTCCTTGGCCAGGCTGTGCGCGTAGCCCTCCCCGAACTGGGCGTGCATGTTGTTCCAGAAAGCTGTGAGTCTCATCGGCTCCAGTATGGGTGACCGGGGCAAGCGCCGGGGGAGTTGTCCACAGGACGGGTTCGGGCGGATTTCCGTCAGCCCCCCGGTTTCCGTCGGCCCCCGGTCCCGGGTGTCCTCCCCCGGTCTGTCGGAGCCCTTGGGCACACTGGCGGGATGAGCGGAGCGCGCGACCCCCTGGAACCCTTCGGAGCGGCGACCCGGGCCTGGTTCGAACGGGCCTTCCCGAACGGCCCCACCCAAGCCCAGACGCAGGCCTGGCGGGCGGTCTCGGCGGGCGACGACACCCTGGTGGTGGCGCCGACCGGCTCCGGGAAGACGCTGTCGGCCTTCCTGTGGTCCCTGGACCGGCTCACCCACGCACCCGTTCCCGAGGACCGCGCCAGGCGCTGCCGGGTCCTGTACGTGTCACCGCTCAAGGCCCTGGCGGTGGACGTGGAGCGCAATCTCCGCCAACCGCTGGCCGGGATCGCGGCGGCGGCCGAGGCTTCGGGCGAGAGCCTGTCCCCGGTCACCGTGGGCGTGCGCACCGGGGACACCCCCGCCCGGGAACGGCGCCGGATGGCCACCCACCCTCCGGACGTGCTCATCACCACCCCCGAGTCCCTCTTCCTGGTGCTCACCTCCAAGGCCCGTGAGGGGCTGTCCGGGGTGGAGACGGTTATCGTCGACGAGGTGCACGCCCTGGCCGGGACCAAGCGCGGCGCGCACCTGGCGCTGAGTCTGGAACGCCTGTCGGAGCTGCTGGAGCGCCCGGCCCAACGGATCGGCCTGTCCGCCACCGTGCGCCCGCGCGAGACCGTCGCGGCGTATCTGGGCGGCACGGGTGCGAACGGCACCGCTGCCGGGCCCGGCGGCGCGACGATCGTGGCGCCGCCGGACACCCCGCACATGGACCTGCGGGTGGAGGCCCCGGTCCCGGACCTGGACGATCCGGGCAGCCCGCCCGCGACCGCCGAGGGCCTGCCCCCGGACCCGCGCGCGGGCGACACCATGGCCCGGGGCTCGGTGTGGCCGCACGTGGAGCGCCGGGTCCTGGAGCTGGTCGAAGCGCACCGCTCCACCATCGTGTTCACCAACGGCCGCCGCACCGCGGAGAAGCTGTGCGCACGGCTCAACGACCTGTACGCCGAACGCGTCGACGGCGGTCTTCCCGAGGAGGAGGTCGCCGCGCAGGTCATCGCGCAGTCCGGGCAGAGCCGGGGCGGGGCGCCGGTGATCGCCCGCGCCCACCACGGGTCGATGTCCAAGGCCGAGCGAGCGCTCGTCGAGGACGACCTGAAGGAGGGGCGGCTGCGCTGCGTGGTGGCCACCTCCAGCCTGGAGCTGGGCGTGGACATGGGCGCGGTGGACCTGGTGGTCCAGGTGGCCGCTCCGCCGTCGGTGGCCAGCGGGCTCCAGCGGGTCGGGCGCGCGGGGCACCAGGTGGGCGAGACCTCGCGCGGGGTGTTCCTGCCCCAGTACCGGGGCGACCTGCTGGCGACCACGGTGGTGACCGAGCGGATGCGCACGGGCGGGATCGAGCGGCTGGAGATGCCGCGCAACCCCCTGGACGTGCTCTCGCAGCAGGTCGTGGCGATGGTGTCCATGGACGATCGGCCGGTGGTGGAGCTGGCCGCCCTGGTGCGCCGGGCGGCCCCCTTCGCCGATCTGGCCGACTCGGTGTTGGCGTCGGTGCTGGACATGCTGTCGGGCCGTTACCCCTCGGACGAGTTCGCCGAGCTGCGCCCGCGGGTGGTGTGGGACCGAGAGGAGGACGTGCTGCGGGCCCGGCCGGGCGCCCAGCGGTTGGCGGTGATCAGCGGCGGCACCATCCCGGACCGGGGCCTGTACGGGGTCCACCTGGCCTCGGACGGCGACGCGAACGGCAGGAAGGCGCCCACGCGTGTCGGTGAGCTGGACGAGGAGATGGTGTACGAGTCGCGGGTGGGCGACGTGTTCGTGCTGGGTTCGACCTCGTGGCGGATCGAGGCGATCACCGCCGACCGGGTGATGGTCTCCCCCGCGCCCGGGCGGCCCGGCCGGATGCCGTTCTGGAAGGCGGACGCGCTCGGTCGCCCGGTGGAGCTGGGGCGCGCGGTGGGTGCCATGACCCGTGAGCTGGCTGGACGCGACCACGGTGCCGGGCGTGAGCTGGCCGCCGCGGCGGGGCTGGACGGGTGGGCCGCCGACAACCTGGTGGAGTACGTGGCCGAGCAGCGGGAGGCCACCGGGAGTGTGCCCGACGACCGCACGGTGGTGATCGAGCGCTTCAGGGACCAGGTGGGCGACTGGCGGGCGGTGGTGCACTCCCCGCTGGGCGCGCGTGTGCACGCGCCGTGGGCGCTGGCCATCGCCGGGCGGATGCGCGAGCGGTTCGGTACGGACGGGCAGGTGGTGCACGGCGACGACGGGATCGTGCTGCGTCTGCCGGACGTGGAGCTGGGCGGGATCGGCCGGGCGGGCGAGCTGGCCGAACTGGTGTCGATACCCCCGGAGGCGGTGGAGGCGCTGGTCACCGATGAGCTCACCGGGTCGGCGCTGTTCGCGTCCCGGTTCCGCGAGTGCGCGGCGCGGGCGCTGCTGCTGCCCCGGCAGCGCCCGGACCGGCGGATGCCGCTGTGGCAGCAGCGGTTGCGGTCCCAGCACCTGCTTTCGGTGGCGGGCCGGTACGGGTCGTTCCCGATCGTGCTGGAGGCGGTGCGCGAGTGCCTGCGGGACGTGTTCGACGTGCCCGCGCTGGCGGAGGTTCTCTCCGATGTGCGGGCGCGGCGGGTGCGGGTGGTGGAGGTGGAGACCCGGCGGGCTTCGCCGTTCGCCCGGTCGCTGCTGATGGAGTACACGGCGGCGTTCCTGTACGAGGGGGACGCCCCGGCCGCCGAGCTGCGTGCGCAGGCGCTCACCCTGGATCCGTCGCTGCTGGCGGATCTACTCGGCAGCGCGGACCTGCGGGAGCTGCTGGACCCGGAGGTGGTGGCGCGCACCGGCGCCCTGTTGCAGCGGCTGGCCGCCCCGGTGAAGGACCTGGAGGGCGCCGCCGACCTGCTGCGGGAGGTGGGCCCGCTGAGCACCGCGGAGGCGGCCGAGCGGGGTGCGCGCCAGGAGTGGCTGTCCGAACTGGCGTCGGCTGGGCGCGCGGTGCGGATGCGGGTGGCCGGGGCCGAACGCTGGTGCGCTGTGGAGGACGTGGCGCGGCTGCGCGACGCCCTGGGCGCCGAACCGCCGCCCGGGGTGCCCGCCGTGTTCCTGGAACCGGTGGCGGCACCGGTGGCGGACCTGGTGTCCCGGTACGCGCGCACGCACGGGCCGTTCACCTCGGCGGAGGCCGCTGAACGGCTGGGTCTGGCCGCGGACGTGGTGGAGGGCGCGCTGCGGGAGCTGGTCCGGCGCGGCCGGGTGGTGCGGGGCGGGTTCCGGCCCGGCGGCGCGGGCACCGAGTGGTGTGACGACGACGTGCTGCGCCGGTTGCGGCGGGGGTCGGTCGCCCGGCTGCGCCGGGAGGTCGAGCCAGTGGCCCCCTCGGGGCTGGCCCGGTTCCTGCCGCTGTGGCAGCGGGCCGTGCCGGGTGAGCGGCTGCGCGGCCCGGACGCGGTGTTCGAGGCGGTGGAGTCGTTGCGGGGCGCGCCCATGGTGGCGTCGGCTTTGGAGTCGACGGTGCTGCCCGCCCGGGTGGAGGGCTACTCCCCGGCCGGGCTGGACGCGCTCACCCAGGCGGGTGAGGTCGTGTGGGCCGGTACCGGGACGCTGCCGGGTGAGGACGGCTGGTTGACCCTGGTCCCCGCGGATGAAGCACCCCTGCTGCTGCCCGAACCCTTCTCTCCTCAGGAGGGCACACTGGCCGGCACCGTCCTGGGGGTGCTGCGGGAGGGCGGGGCGCTGTTCTTCCGCGACGTCGCCGACCGGGTGGCCCGGGCCCTGGGCGGGGCGGTGGTCTCCGACACCGATCTGGTGGCGGCCGTGTGGGATCTGGTGTGGGCGGGCTGTGTCACCAACGACACCCTGGCCCCGCTGCGCGCGGTACTGGGCGCCGGGCCCGCGCCGCGCCGGTCCTCCTCCCGTACCCGGCGGCGCCCGGTGATGCCCACCCGTTCGGGCCCGCCCACGGCGGCGGGCCGCTGGTCGGCGCTGCCGGTGCCCGACCCGGATGCCACCCGGCGCACGCTGGCCCGGGTGGAGGCCCGGTTGGAACGCGACGGGCTGCTGCTCAAGGGCCGACAGGGACGGGGCATCTCACCGGACGAGTACCGGGTGCTGCGCTCGATGGAGGAGGCCGGGCAGGTCCGCCGGGGCTACTTCGTGGAAGGCTTGGGCGGTGCGCAGTTCGCCCTGCCCGGCGCGGTGGACCGGCTGCGGGCCCTCTCCGGTGCGGAACCCGGCGGGCCCGAAACCCCGGTGGTGCTGGCCGCCACGGACCCCGCGAACCCGTTCGGAGCGGCGCTGGCCTGGCCGGCCGGTTCGGAGGGCATCGGTCAGTCGCACCGCCCGGGCCGCACGGCCGGAGCGCTGGTGGTGATCGACGGCGGCCGACTCACTCTGTACCTGGGCCGGGGCGGGCGCTCGGTGCTGACCTTCGGTTCGCCTCCGGCGCTGCTGGCTCGGGCCGCCCGCGCCGTGGCGGAGCTGGTGCGCACGGGTGCGGTGGAGTCGTTGACGGTGGAGCGCGCCGACGGCGCGGAGGTGTTCGGCACCCCGGTGGACGGCGCGCTGGTGTCCGCGGGCTTCCACGTGACCCCGAAGGGTCTGCGCCTGCGCCGCTGAACCTGGTGGGGCTCACGCAAATCCGTTGGCCGCTTCGTCAGTCGTGCGCGATGATCGATCTGACCCGCGAACCCGTGCTCAGGAGGTGGCCGTGTCACTCATGATCCGTCCCATGGTGCCGGGGGACGTCAACAACGTTGTTGAGGTGTCCCTGGCGGCGGACGCGCTCTTCGCGGAGGCCGGGTTGGAACTTCCGCCGGACGATCCCCGGGATGTGATCGAGCACGCGGACCGGGTCCTGGTGGCCGTCGCCGGCGGGCGGGTGTGCGGGCTGGCCGCCACGGTGACCCTGGACGGGGCCACTCACCTCGAACAGATCGCGGTCCACCCCGGACACGGGCGGCGCGGGATCGGAGGGGCCCTGGTGGAAGCGGTCTGTGCCAACGCCTTGGACGATGGGCACGACCGGGTCACTCTCACGACCTTCGAGGACGTCCCCTGGAACGGGCCCTGGTACGAGCGCCGTGGTTTCGGCGCGCTTCCCAGGGCGCGATGGGGCCCTGAGCTCGAACGGCAGTGGGAGATCGAGGAGGCTGCGGGGATCATGGTCCGCCCCCGGATCGCGATGGTACGAGCGCTGCCGGTCCGCTGAGCCCGGTTACCGGGCCCCGGCCGCGTCGGAGGCCCTGTCTCAGCACTCACCTGAGGTTTTGTCCGAGTTCGAGAGTTTGGGAAGATGGGTGCATGGTCCCCACTGGTCCCCCCGATCCCTCAGGTCCCACTCAGGACCTCTCCGGGCGCGGCCCGCGCAGGTCAGTGGGGCGCTACGAGCTCCTGAGCGAACTGGGTAGCGGAGCCATGGGCACGGTGTGGCGCGCCCATGACACCGGCCTGAACCGGATGGTGGCGATCAAGGAGGTCCACCTCCCCTACGACATGCCGCCCCGCGAGCGCGAGCGCGCCCGGGCACGGGTGGTGCGCGAGGCGCAGGCGGCGGCGCGGATCGCCCACCCGTCGGTGGTGACCGTGCACGACGTCCTGGAGGCGGACGGCGTCCCCTACATCGTCATGGAGCTGCTGGACGGCGAGTCGCTGAGCGAGCGGCTCAAGCGTTCGGGGCCCATGCGCGAGACCGAGGTGGAGCGGATCGCCCGCCCGCTGCTGGGCGCCCTGTGGGCCGCGCACAGGGCCGGGGTGATCCACCGCGACGTCAAGCCCGCCAACATCATGCTCACCGAGGACGGCGCACGCCCGGTGCTGACCGACTTCGGGATCGCCAACCTGCCCGACCACGGCGGCACGGCGCTGACCGGCACCGGGACCATCCTCGGTACCGCGGCCTACGCGGCGCCCGAGCGTTTGGAGAACGATGAGACCAGCGCGGTCTCGGACCTGTGGAGCCTGGGCGCGACCCTGTTCGCGGCCCTGAACGGGGAGTCGCCCTTCAAGCGGGACACGCTCACCTCGACCCTCACCGCGGTCCTGACCCAGCCCGTACCGCCGGTGCCCGCCGGTGGCCGGTTGGCCTCCGTGGTGGGCCGACTACTGGAGCGGGACCCGCGGCGGCGCCTGCTCCCGGAGCAGGCGCTGACCGTGCTCGACGCCCCCGAGGCCGAACCGGACCGTCCGGACTCGGGTCCGAACCACCCCGTGAGCGCGAACACGCCGGCGGCCGCCGCCCCCTTCGCGTCCCCGCCCGCGGCCACCGCTACTCCCGTGTCCCCAGCGGCCCCGGCTCCGCGGCGGTCACGTGCGCCGCTGTGGATCGGTGGCGCCGCTGTCCTGGCCCTGCTGGTCCTGGTCGGGCTGACCCTGCGCGCCGTGCTGCCCGGTTCCGAGGGGACCGAGGTGGCCGCCGACGGCGTTCCGGCCGCCCAGGAGCCGTCGCCGACGCCCTCCCCTTACCCGAGTGAGGACCCCGCCGCCGAGACGACCGAGCCGGTCACCGACGACACCCCCGAGGGCTTCGTGCACCACGACGACGGCGTGGTCGAGTTCGTCCTGCCCGAGGACTGGCGGGTCCGTGACGGGGATGCCGGCGACGGGGGCGGCTCGGCGGTCCGGTTGAGCTCCCTGGAACTGGAGACGGGGGTGGAGACCGGTACGGCGACGGTCGTGGTCACCGAGTACGACTTGCTGGTCTACGACGCCGAGGGCGCGATGCAGCGGATGCAGACGCTGCTCGAGGAGGACGACGCCTACAGCGACGTGGAGCAGCAGCGGCTGGAACCGGTGCGGATGCCCCCCGGGATGGAGGGCGCCGTCTACGAGGTGCTCTTCCACCACGAGGAGCGCGAGGTGCCGGGCCGCTGGATGTTCTCCAAGTCGATCACCGACGAGGACCGCCGCCTGTCCTACCGGCTGAGCTTCAACTTCCCCGCCGAACTGCGCGAGGAGTACCAGGACGACTTCCAGACGATGATCGACTCCTTCGCCCCGGACCCCGGCGACGGCTGACCGGGCCGTGGGCGCCCAGCGGTCCGCGCCCCGGCGGGTGAGGGTGCCCGGGGCGCGGACCGCTGTCCTGACAACTGTCGAAACTCCAGGATCAGACCGTGGAGGAGAACACCTCGTCGCGCGCGTGTTCCAGGGCGTGCAACAGCGCGCCCCGAACGACCGGACTGCCCTCGACCGACCCCAGGGCCACCTCGGTGACGTTGGGCGCTATCCGCGCGGTGGCCGCCTGGACCCGCTCGGCGAGCTTGGCGCCGCCCGCCTTGGCGACGTCGCCGCCCAGCACGACCAGCCCTGGGTCGATGATCACGCTGACCGCGGCCACGCCCCGGGCGAGCCGGTCGGCGAAGGCGTCGAGGAAGGCGTCGCTCTCCGGGCTGTCCGAAGCCGAGGCGGCGGCGACGACCTCGGTGACGTCGCCGCCGGTGATGCCGTGTTCGGCGGCGAGCTTGACCACCTGCTTGGCCTTGACCAGGGCCTGGAAACCGTGCGGCAGTTCCCGGTCCCCCTGGTCCTGGAGGGACTCGTACCCTCCGGAGAGGCCGAGGTCAACCGGCATCGGCGCGCCGGGCACCGGCAGGTACCCGATCTCGCCCGCGCCGCCGGAGCGGCCGCGGTGGATACGGCCGTCGATCATCGTGGACATACCGACACCGCCCGCGGCGCTGAGCCAGATGAGCACGAACTCGTCCACACCGGTGGCCGCGCCCTCGGAGTGCTCGGCCAGGGCGGCGAGGTTGACGTCGTTCTCGAGCATGACCGAACGCTTGAGGTCGGCGCGCAGGGCCTCCAGGACGCCCTCGTGCCAGGACATGAGGTCGAAGGAGAAGCGGATGTCGCCGGTGCGGGGGTCGACGACGCCGGGGGTGCCGATGACGCAGGCGCGGACCTTGTCCAGGGGGACCCCGGCCGTCTCGACCAGGCGCATCACGGCGGTGTGCACGAGGGCGACGGGGTCGTCGGAGGCGCTGGGGTCCACCGTGACGTCGCTGATGATCCGGCCGGTGATGTCGGCGATGGTGGCGGTGACCCGCCCCGCGCTCACGTCGAGGACCGCCACGTAGGCGCTCTCGGGGACCACGGCGTAGAGGGCGGCGTTGGGGCCGCGCCCGCCCGCCCGGCTGCCGACGACCCGCACCAGGTCGCGTTCCTCAAGACGGGACAGGAGCTGGGAGGCCGTCACCTTCGACAGGCCCGTCCTCGTCCCCAGCTGGGTCCTGGTCAGCGGACCACCGGATAGTAGGAGTTCCAGTGCTGCGCGGTCGTTGAGCTGGCGCAGCAGCCGGGGAGTCCCCGGACGTTGAGACATAACCGTGACACCTCACCCTGTTTTTATTAGGAAAGTTTCCTGTTAATTTAGCTCACAACCTCACAGGAGGTCACGTCCCGGCAGGTCCGCAACGATATTCGGACCACCGGTACCCGCGCCGGAGGGGCGGCCCAAAGCAGTGCAGTGCTGTCTCAGCACACCCCCACCAGAGACATCGAGACAACCGGATCTGTCCATGATCCCAGGTTGCCTCGGGCACAGGCGCCGAGCCCCGGCGCGTCGTGCGAAGGGAGATAGGTTCACATGAGGTTCTCCAAGATCGCCTTGGCTTCGGCCGTGGTCATGCTCGCGGCCGCCTGCGGCGGCGGTTCCGATGACGGCGACGGCGGCAACGCTTCCGGCGACGCACCCGACACCCTGACCGTGTGGCGCATGGGTGACGCCAGCGAAGACCAGAACGCCTTCATGGACACGGTGGCCGAGCAGTACCAGGACATCTACCCGGACACCGAAGTCGACGTCCAGTGGATTCCCTGGGGCGAGTTCAGCCAGCGCTTCCAGACCGCCATGGTCTCCGGCGGCCCCGACGTCGTCGAGATCGGCAACGACCAGGTCGCCACCTGGGCCGATGCCGAGGCCCTCTACGACGTCTCCGAGTACGTCGAGGGCTGGGACGAGGCGGAGGACCTCCTCGAAGGAGCGCTCGCGAACGGCGCCTTCGGCGACGCCCAGTACAGCGTGCCCTGGTACAGCGGCGTCCGCGCCCTCTGGTACAACACGGACTGGCTCGACGAACTCGGCCACGAGGCACCGGAGACCTGGGACGATCTGCTCGAGGTCTCGGCCGATATCGAGGACGAGTACGGCGTTCCCGGTTTCGCCGCCCCGACCGACTTCATGAACGGCATCGCCAGCTTCGTATGGGCCAACGGCGGCGAGTTCGCCACCCAGGAGGGTGGCGCGTGGGTCGGCCAGCTCGAATCCGACGCCACCTCCGAGGCCCTGGAGTTCTACGCGGGTCTCACCGTCGACGGTGTCTCCCCGAGCGCCTGCATCGGCCTCAACGAGGTCGACTGCGCCCACGCCGACTTCGTCAACCGTGAGATCGGCATGTTCATCGACGGCCCCTGGGCCAAGCCCCAGCTGGAGGAGCTCAACGACGAGCACGCGGACCAGTGGGCCACCGCGCCCATCCCGGGTGTGGACGGCATGGCCCCCGCCTTCGGAGGCGGCTCCGACCTCGCCGTGTGGGGCACCTCCGAGTACCCCGAGGCCGCGTTCGACTACATCACCGTGCTGAACAGCAAGGACAACGCGCTGCCCTACAACGAGGTGTCGTCGATGTTCCCGACGTTCGAGGACGTCCTGGAGAGCGACGCCTTCCAGGAGGACCCGGTTCTGGCCGGTGCCGCCACCCAGGCCACCGGTGACCTGCGCCTGTTCCCCGACACCGCCAACTGGGGCCACGTCCAGTGGGAGCTGGCCACCATCCAGAACGCGGTACAGCGCCTGGCCGAGGGCGAGTCCGCGGACGACGTCCTCCCCGAGCTGAACGAAGAGCTCACCGAGGCGCTCAACCGCGACGAGGAGTAGCCACCACCGCGTGTTCGCCACGCACGCACCAGGGGCGGCCGCCCGCACGGCGGCCGCCCCCGCTCAACCCGCCAGGAACGGCTCATGACACAAACGCTGGAACGCCCCACGGAGCCCGAGGTCCAACGGCCCGGGCGGAGGTCGGGCCTGTCGCGCCGCACGCGCCTCAGGTTCGTTCCCTACTTCCTGATCCTGCCCGCACTGACCGTGCTGGCCGTGGTCCTGCTCTGGCCCATCGGCCAGATGCTGTACATCTCGCTGCACGACTACGGCCTGCAGCAGCTGCGCGGGCAGGAGGCCGAGTGGAACAACTTCGGCCACTACATCTACGTGCTCACCGACGAGCGCTTCTGGTCGGTCTTCCGTAACACCATCATCGTCTGCCTGTCCATGGTCATCCTGACGATGATCCTCGGAACACTCGTCGGCATCCTGATGCACAAGCTGCCGAAGTGGGCCTCCACCACCCTGGGCCTCGGCCTGATGCTGGCCTGGGCCACACCCGTGATCAGCGCCGCCATCGTCTACCGCTGGCTGTTCGACACCAGATACGGGCTGGTCAACACCATCCTCGACAGCCTGCCGACCTGGCTGGTGGGATCGGGCTGGAACGAGTTCAACTGGTTCAACTCACCGGAGACCCTGTTCCCGATCCTCATCATCACCGTGGTGTGGCAGTCGTTCCCGTTCGTGGCCATCAGCGTTCTTGCCGGGCTCAAGAGCATCCCGAACGAGCTCTACGAGGCCGCGCGCATCGACGGCGCGAGCGCCTGGCGCAGCTTCTGGAACGTCACCTTCCCGATGCTGCGGCCGCTCTTCGCACTGCTGCTCATCCTCCAGGTGATCTGGGACTTCCGGATCTTCACGCAGCTGTTCATCCTGGCCGGCGGCATCACCAACCGGGACATCCACCTGATCCCGACCTACATCTTCCAACTGGGCTTCGCCTCGACCCCGCCCAACTACGGCATGGGGTCGGCGATCGCCGTGATCATGACCGTCCTGGTACTCGTGATCAGCGCTTACTACCTGCGCGCCATGATCCGCCAGGAGGAGACCCGATGAACAACGTCTACCGTCTGCGCAAGAGGCTCGGCAGGGGCGGCGCCTACCTCGCCGCCCTCGCGGTCTTCATCTTCGCGGTCTTCCCCGTCTACTGGGTCCTGGCCACCGCGCTGCGCCCCACCGGGGAGATCTTCACCCGTGAGCCCACTCTCTTCCCACGCGAGATCACCTTCGAGCACTTCGAGCGGGTCCTGTCGGGCGTGCTCATCCCCGGCACCTCCTTCTGGTCGTTCCTCTCCAACAGCCTCATCGTGACCGTGGGCTCGGTGGCCTTCGCCGCCCTGCTGGCCCTACTGGCCGCGATCGCCGTGGCCAGGTTCAAGTTCAAACTGCGCTCGGCGTTCATCATCATGCTGCTGGTGATCCAGATGGTCCCGGTCGAGGCACTGATCATCTCGCTGTTCATCAACTTCTTCCACCTGGGCAACGCCCTGGACCTGGAGCTGGTCGGCAACCTGACCGGTGTGTTCGTCATCTACGTCGCGGTCGCGCTGCCGATCACCATCCTGATGATCCGCAACTTCGTCTCGGCGGTGCCCAAGGAGCTGGAGGAGGCCGCGGCCATCGACGGCGCCAGCGGCTGGACGATCTTCTGGCGCATCCTGATGCCGCTGGTCGCACCGGGCCTGGCAGCCGCGAGCATCTTCGCGTTCATCACCGCGTGGAACGAGTTCCTCGTGGCCTTCACGTTCCTGCAGAACAACACCGGCGCCTACACCCTGCCGATCTCCCTGCAGTACTACTTCGGCGCGGTGTCCATCGAGTGGGGGTCGATCATGGCCGCGTCGACCCTGCTGACCGTCCCCGTGATGATCTTCTTCCTCTTCGTCCAGCGCCGCATGGTCTCCGGCCTGACCATGGGCGCGGTCAAGGGCTGACCGCCCCGACACCGCCGGGGCGGGCTCCACCAGCCACACCGACCAACTACCACGGAGCCCGGCCCGGGACCGCACCACCACCAACGCACCCCTTTCCCCGCCACGCGTCTGCCCTCGCCCGGGCACCTCTGCTCACCGAACGGAGTTCGTCATGCCGCACGACCCGACACTGGAGCGTCTGGCCAACGCCACGCTGCTGGTGCCCTTCGAGTCCCTCCAGGCCCCCCGATGGATCTTGGACGGGCTCGCGGACGGGATCTCCGGCGTCTGCCTGTTCCACAACAACCTGGAGAGCCCCGAGCAGGTCACCGCGCTCAACGCGAGCCTGTGCGAGGCCACGGACACCCCGCTGATCTCCCTGGACGAGGAGGGTGGCGACGTGACCCGCATCGGCCAGGCCCGGGGCAGCGACTACCCCGGCAACGCGGCCCTGGGCGCGGTGGACGACACCGACCTCACCCGGGCCACCCTGCGCGCGCTGGGCGTCCAGCTGTCCGGCATGGGCTTCAACCTGGACCTGGCGCCCTCGGTGGACGTCAACGTCGCCGACGACAACCCGGTGATCGGCACCCGTTCCTTCGGGGCCGACGCCGATCTGGTCGCCCGGCACGCCGCCGCCTCCGTGCAGGGCCTCCAGGAGGCCGGAGTGGCCGCCTGCGCCAAGCACTTCCCCGGCCACGGCGCCACCTCCAAGGACTCGCACCACACGCTGCCCGTGGTGGAGGCCGACGCCGACCTGCTGCGCCGCCGCGAACTCCTGCCCTTCCGGGCCGCCATCGACGCCGGGGTCCGTTCCATCCTGACCGCGCACATCGAACTGCCCGGTCTGGGCGGTGAGGGCCCCGCCACGCTCAACCGCGCCCTGCTCAACGACCTGCTGCGCAACGAGATGGGCTTCACCGGGGTCGTGGTCAGCGACGCCATGGACATGCGCGGCGTGAGCGGCGAGATCGGTATCCCCGAGGCCAGCGTGCTCGCGGTGGCCGCCGGCTGCGACCTGCTGTGCCTGGGCCGGTTCGTGTACGCCGACCAGGTCGCCCGGGTCCGCTCCGCGCTGGTCCAGGCGGTGCGTGAGGGCCGCCTGACCGGCGAGCGCCTGGAGGAGGCCGCCGAGCGCAACGCCCGGCTGCGCGACTGGGTCAAGGAGTCCGCCGAGACCAAGGCGACCGCAGAGGTGACCGGGACGGTCGGGCTGGCCGGGGCCCGCCGGGCCACCCGGGTGGATGGCGACATCCCGCCGCTGGACAACCCGTACGTGGTCGAGGTGGAAGCCCCCGCCGGGATCGCCGTCGGCGAGGTGCCGTGGGGCCTGGGTCCCTGGTTCCGCGACACCGTCCGCCTCTCCCCCGAGGCCGACGAACCCGCCGCGGTGCTGGCCGCGGCCGCCGACCGCGACCTGGTCGTGGTGGTCCGGGACGCGCACCGCTACCCGACCACCCAGGAGTTCGTCAGTGCCCTGCTCAGCTCCCGGCCCGAGGCCGTGGTGGTGGAGATGGGCCTGCCCATCTGGCGTCCCGACTGCGGCGCCTACGTGAGCACGTACGGTGCCGCGCACGTCAACGGACTGAGTGCCGCAGAGCTCCTCGGCTCCGCGGGCGCCCTCGAGGCCACCCAGTAGGTCCCGGGGCTCCTCCCTCTCCGCGACCTTCCTGCGCCGTCGGCCCGGTCCCCCCTCCAGGGACCGGGCCGACGGCCTTCTCCGGGTACGCCGGTCTCCGCAGATTTCTGAGAAGCGCCGAACGTCACCCATGTCCCCGAAAGCCGGTAGGAGAAGTACTCTTAACCCGTAGCATCCCGCTCACCGACGAGACTCGTCGGCGGACGGTGCCCCATTCGCCCTTCTAACCACGGCATAATCACAGCATGCGCCTTTCAGCCCGGGTCGACTACGCGCTTCGCGCGGCCGCAGAGCTCGCTGTCGCCAGCGACGGTCCGGTGACGGCCGAGCAGCTCGCACGCGCGCAGGCCATCCCCGGAAAATTCCTAGAGAACATCCTCACCCAGCTACGCCGTGCCGGTCTGGTGCGCAGTCAACGGGGTCCCGTTGGCGGCTACTGGCTCGCTCGGCCCGCCGCGGAGATCTCCCTCGCGGACATCATCCGAGCGGTCGACGGTCCGCTCGCCAACGTACGCGGGGAACGCCCCGAACACGTCGACTACGACGGGGCGGCCCGCAGCCTGCAACAGGTGTGGATCGCCCTGCGCGCCAGCGAGCGGGCCATCCTGGAGGGGGTCAACCTCCAGCACCTGGTCACCAACGAACTCCCCGAACAGGTACGTGTCCTGGCCGAGGACCCCGAGGCCTGGGTCAACCACACACACCGCTGAGCGGGCCTCCCCGGACGGAGCAGCCCACGCTCGAGGAGCCGGTCACCCCGCGGGGTGACCGGCTCCTCGAGCGAAAGTTGTGCTGCGTGCGCTGACGTGTGAACGTGGGGACGGGTGTCAGACACCCGCCATGTCGGCGACCTGGGGAACACGATCCGGTACGGGCGCGATGCCGAGTTCCTGCGCGGGGACGGGGTCGGTCGTGACCGCGTCGCCCAACAGTGCGGCCTCCTGGAGCTCGGCCAGAGCCAGCTGGTCGGAGACCTCTCTGAGTACCTGCGAGAGCGGGACCCCGAGGGCCCCGCAGATCGAGGAGAGCAGCTCGGAAGAGGCTTCCTTCTGCCCGCGCTCGACCTCCGACAGGTATCCGAGGGAAACCCGTGCATCAGCCGACACCTCACGGAGGGTGCGGCCCTGGCGCTGACGCAGCCGCCTGAGGACGTCACCAAGTAGGTGACGAAGCAGGACCATCATTCGCGCTCCCTCCCGCCGGTAGCGACCTTCATATACAACACCGTACCTGCCCCACGCCCGATTCGGGCACCTCTTGCCGTCCTGTTCGCTGGAGGGGGAACCGCATCCGGGGGTGGTTTTGTTCCCGAGCCCCCGGGGATACGGAGCAGCCGGAGGGATCAGGCCCGGGTGTTTCCCGTCACGTCCCCGCGAACGGCGGTCCTCAGGAGCATCAGCGCACCCTTGACCGTGTCAAGGCGGATACCCGCACGATCACCGGTGAAACTGAACCGGACGACCCGTGTACGTGAGTCCGGTCCCGTCACCGCCGCGTAGACGGTGCCCACGGGCTGCCCGTCCTGGGGCTCGGGCCCGGCCACCCCGGTGACCGCGACCCCGTGGTCGGCGCCGGTGAGGCGGCGGACCCCCCGGGCCATGTGGGCGGCGACGTCGGGATGGACCGCTCCGTGCTCGGCCAGCAGGTCCTCGGGCACGCCCAGGAGGGCAGCCTTGGTCTCGGTGGCGTAGGTGACGACCCCGCCCAGGTAGGTGGCCGAGCTTCCGGGGACCGCGGTCAGGTGCGCGCCGATCAGGCCTCCGGTGAGGGACTCGGCGGTGGCGCAGGTGGCCCCGGCTGACCGGAGGGCTTCGTGGGCCGACTCGGCGGCCGCCAGCGCCTCCTTCTCGATCCGGAGCCCCACCTCCGTCCGCTCGTCGTCCATCCGGGCTACTCCGAGGCGCCGTTCTGGGTGCCCTGGGCGCCCTTGGCCCGCACCAGGCGGACCGCGTCGATCACGTAGGTCAGCCCGGTCCAGAGGGTGACGGCCAGGGCGGCGGCCATGACACCGTGCGCGATCCAGACGAACACGCCGGTGAACGGCAGCAGGTAGAGCGGGAACAGGTAGATGCTGATCGCCACGATCTGCAGGACGGTCTTGAGCTTGCCGCCGCTGCTCGCGGGCATGACCCCGTACCGCAGCACCGCGATCCGCAGGAGCGTGATGCCCCACTCGCGCAGCAGGATGGCGATGGTGACCCACCACCACAGCTCGCCCTGGACGGACAGGACGATCAGCGCGGCGCCGGTCAGCGCCTTGTCCGCGATGGGGTCGGCGATCTTGCCGAAGTCGGTGACGAGATTGTGGCGGCGGGCCAACTCACCGTCGACGCGGTCGGTGATGGCGGCGATCACGAAGACCGAGAAGGCCGCGAGCTCCCAGCCGAGTCCGGTCAGGAACATGAACCAGACGAAGACCGGCACCATGACCAGGCGGCTCATCGTGAGGATGTTCGCGATGTTCCACAGCGGGGCTTGGGGAGCGGGCGAAGCCGCGGGGTCGTGGGTGCTCATCTGTCGCCGGCTTCCCCGTCCTGCTCCGCGACGTCCTGTTCGGCGACGAGGTCGGCGCCCATCGACTGGATGACGGTGGCCCGCACCAGGTCGCCGACGGCGAGGTCCTCGCCGTACAGGATGGTGCTGCCGTCCACCTCGGGCGCCTGGTGCTCGGCGCGGCCCTCGTACGCGCCGTCCTCCAGGACCGTCTCGACCAGGACGGTCACCTCGCTGCCGATGCGCTCCTCGGCCCGCTGGACCATGAGCTCCTCGGACAGGCGGTTGAGCGTGTCCACCCGCTCGGCCACGACCTCCTCGGGCACCTTGTTCTCGTGGGTGAGCGCCTCGGTGCCGTCCTCGTCGGAGTAGCCGAAGACACCGATGGCGTCCAGACGGGCCTCGCTGAGGAAGGCGACCAGCTCCTGGAACTCCTCCTCGGTCTCGCCGGGGAATCCCACGATGAAGTTGGAGCGGGCCCCGGCCTCCGGGGCGGCCTTGCGGGCGGTCTCCAGCAGCTCCAGGAAGCGCTCGCGGTCGCCGAACCGGCGCATGCGGCGCAGCAGCGGACCGCTGGCGTGCTGGAAGGAGAGGTCGAAGTAGGGCACCACACCGGGGGTACCGGTGAGCACCTCCACCAGCCCGGGGCGGACTTCGGCGGGCTGCAGGTAGCTGACCCGGACCCGCTCCAGGCCCTCGACGGCGGCCAGGCGCGGCAGCAGCTTCTCCAGCGCGCGCACGTCGCCCAGGTCCTTGCCGTAGGACGTGGAGTTCTCGCTGACCAGGAAGACCTCGCGCACGCCCTCACTGGCCAACCACTCGGCCTCGCGGACGATCTCGTCGGGCTGACGGGAGATGTAGGCGCCGCGGAAGGCCGGGATGGCGCAGAAGGTGCACCTCCTGTCGCAACCGGAGGCGATCTTGAGGTTGGCGACGGGGCCGCCGGTCAGGCGGCGGCGCGGGATCGCTGCCCGGTAGGGCAGCTCGGTGCCGTCGGCACCCTCTGAGTCCGCGAACGAGGCGTGCCCGGGCACGTGGACCTGGGAGGCGTCGCGCTCGGCAGGGCTGATCGGCAGCAGGGTGCGGCGGTCGCGCGGGTCGTGCGGGACCAGGGCGCGCCCGGCGACGACGTCGTCGAGCCGGTCGGTGATGGCGGCGTAGTCGTCGAATCCGATGACGTTGGCCTCGGGAAGGGCGTCGGCGAGTTCGGAGCCGTAGCGCTCGGCCATGCAGCCCGCGGCGATCACCTTCCCGCCTCCCTCGGCCGCCTCCAGCAGGGTCTCGATGGAGTCCTGTTTGGCGGCGTCGATGAACCCGCAGGTGTTGACGACGGTCACGTCGGCCTTGGCGTCTCCGTCGACGAGGTCCCAGCCGCCAGCGGCAAGGCGCCCGGCGAGCTCTTCGGAGTCGACCTCGTTACGCGCACACCCCAGGGTGACGAGTGAGACAGTACGTCGCGATGACATGGCTTCCAAGCGTGTGGGAGAGCTTCGAGTGGTGCGGGGCGCGGCGCGGCCGGAGGCCGGGGCACCCGGTCGGCTCGTGCTCGCACGAAGGCGTCGACTGGCGCCGCCCGCAGCCCCCCACACTACCGTGGTTGACCAACCCACCCGTACCCCGGCCTCCTGGCACGCGAGCGCGTGCCCCGCCGTGAACGTGCTTGTCAGTTGTCGAAACCGTCGGCCCCGACGGTGATCTCCCTCACTTCACCGGAGCCCCCGCTGGGGCCCTGGTCCTGTCCGTCGACGGCCACCTCGATCGCCCCGGCGTTGCCGACCCACAGGGTCAGGGGCACCTCGGTGGCGTAGTCCCGGGACTCCCCCGCCACGAGGAAGCCGGTGAACAGCGCCTCGCCGTCCACCTCGCTGACCTTGACCCAGCTGCGATCGGTGGCCGTGAGGCCGACGGTGAACTCGACCGGCTCCGCTTCGGCCGCTTCCGCCGCTTCCGCCGCCTCGGCAGCAGCGACTGCCTCGGCCGCCGCGGCCCGGTCGTCGGTCTCGGCGGGCTCGGCGGCGGCCTCCTCCGTGATGACCGCGGAGTCCACGGTGTCACCCGTTGGGGCGCCGGCCGACTCGAAGGCGGTCCGGACGGGGTTCCCGTCGTCCCACCCCTGCCAGGTCCGTACGCCCACGAACACCGCGGCGATGAGGATGAGCCCGACCACGGCCCAGGGCCAGTGCCGCCGCACGCGCTCCGCCCGACGGGTGCCGGCCGCGGCCGCGGAGGCACGGGTGGCGGGCGGCCGCGGGGCCGCCGCCTTGGCGGCGACCGCTCCGGCAGCGGCCGGTTCGGCGGGCTTGCTGTGCCTGCCGGGTGTCCGCGGCGCGGGTACCTCGGCCGCGGCGGCGGCCCCGGCCCCGGCTTTCCCGAACCCCTTGGGCCGGTTGCGCCGCGGCGGTCTGGCGAGTCTCTGCTTGCGTTCGAAGTACCCCCAGCTCTCGGCCCGCTGTTCCGGGTCCTCGTTCACGTCACCGATGCTTCGGGGGACGTCCTGGGGCGCCTCGTGGTCGTCGGTCCCGGTGTGGGCTCGGCCGCCCTGGGCCGCGGCCACCCGGGCCGCCTTGGTTCTGGCCGACGGGTGCCGGGGCGGGGGAACGAAGGTGGGTTTCTCGTTCGAGGCGTGTTCGCGGTCGTACTCCTCCAGCAGCGGCGCGGGGTCGAGTCCGAGGAACTTGCAGATCCTCCGGATGTGCCCGCGCGCGTAGAAGTCCCCTCCGCAGGGGACGAAGTCCTCGTTCTCGATGCCCCGAAGGACCTGCATGCGAATCCGTGTACGTGTGCTCAGGTTCTCCAAGGAGCAACCCGCCGCGATACGTGCGGCGGCCAGGGTCTGGCCGATCGTCGCCATGCGCACTCCCCCCGCGACTTTCTGTGCCTACGTGTACCCACTCTGCTACCCGGAGAGCGTCTCAGCAGGTCACCACGCCCTATACGTGACCCAAGATCACGCCAAATCGGGCGACCCGGACGTGGGGGTGACGAGTGGGACCCGGGCGGTGCGGGGGCTCAGCCGCCCCTGATGTCGGTGAGCACAGCCGCGAGGTCGTCGGCCTGGACCAGGACGTCGCGGGCCTTGGAACCCTCGCTGGGGCCGACCACGTCGCGGCTCTCCATGAGGTCCATCAGACGGCCCGCCTTGGCGAACCCGACCCGGAGCTTGCGCTGGAGCATCGACGTGGACCCGAACTGGGTGGTGACGACCAGCTCGACCGCCTGCAGCAACAGGTCCATGTCGTCACCGATGTCCTCGTCGATCTCCTTCTTCTTGGTGTCGGCGACCGCGACGTCCTCGCGGTAGCTGGGCTCGGACTGCTTCTTGCAGTGGTCGACGATCCCGCGGATCTCCTTCTCGCTCACCCAGGCGTTCTGGAGGCGGATGGGCTTGCCCGCGCCCATCGGGAGGAAGAGCGAGTCGCCCTTGCCGACCAGCTTCTCGGCGCCGGGCTGGTCCAGGATGACGCGGCTGTC
This sequence comes from Nocardiopsis metallicus, assembly GCF_014201115.1. Classification (GTDB taxonomy): domain Bacteria; phylum Actinomycetota; class Actinomycetes; order Streptosporangiales; family Streptosporangiaceae; genus Nocardiopsis; species Nocardiopsis metallicus. The sequence continues at coordinate 155,673 of NZ_JACHDO010000001.1, read as the reverse complement.
GGCGAGGCTGGAGGTGGCGAAGGCGAGCCGGGAGGGCACGTTGGCCTTGATCAGACCGGTGACGACGTCGACGCTGGGGCGCTGGGTGGCCAGCACCAGGTGGATCCCGGCGGCGCGGGCCAGCTGGGTGATGCGCACGACCGCGTCCTCGACGTCGCGGGGGGCGACCATCATCAGGTCGGCGAGCTCGTCGACGATCACCAGCAGGTAGGGGTAGGGCTCGTAGACGCGTTCGCTGCCCGGCGGGGCGGTGAGCTCCCCGGTGCGCACGGCGGCGTTGAAGTCGTCCACGTGGCGGTAGCCGGAGGCGGCGAGGTCGTCGTAGCGGCGGTCCATCTCCCCCACCACCCACTGGAGGGCCTCCGCGGCCTTCTTGGGGTTGGTGATGATGGGCGTGATCAGGTGCGGGATGCCCTCGTACATGGTCAGCTCGACCCGCTTGGGGTCGACCAGGATCATCCGCACCTCGTCAGGGGTGGCGCGCATCATCAGCGAGGTGATGAGGCCGTTGATGCAGGTGGACTTACCGGCACCGGTCGCACCGGCGACCAGCACGTGCGGCATCTTGGCGAGGTTGGCCACGACGTTGGTGCCCTCGACGTCCTTGCCCAGGCCCACCAGCATGGGGTGGTCGTCCGAGGTGGCCGCCGGTGAGCGCAGCACGTCGCCGAGGCTCACTATGTCCTTGTCGGTGTTGGGGATCTCCACACCGATCGCGGACTTGCCGGGGATGGGTGACTGGATGCGCACGTCGGCGCTCTTGACCACCAGTGAGATGTTCTTGGACAGCGCGGTGACCTTCTCGACCTTCACCGCGGGGCCGAGCTCGATCTCGTAGCGGGTGACCGTCGGGCCTCGGGTGAAGCCGGTGACCTCGGCGTCGATCTTGAACTGCTCCAGTACCCCGCTCAGCGCGGCGACCACGTCGTCGTTGGCCTGGGTGCGCGGTTTGACCGGGGATCCGGGCTTGAGCATGGTCGGGACGGGCAGTTCGTAGTCGCCCTCCACCACGCGGGAGGGGATGGAGAGCTGCTCGGTGGTGACCGGCGGCGGCGTGGGGTCGGGGGCCGGGGCCTTGGCCTTCTTCTTCGCGGGCTTCTTCGGCGCGGCGGCCGCGGCCTCCTCCTCGTCGGTGAGGGCGGGGGCGATCTGCGCTTCGGGCTCGCTGGGCAGGACCGGGCTGTCGTAGGGGCGCTCGTGGTCGCCCGCGACGGTCTCGGCAGGCGCCGCCTTGGGCTTGCGCCTGCGCTTGGCCGGCTTCTTCTCCGGGTCCGCGCCGAGGATGCCGATCCCGGAGTCGGGGCCGGTGTCGCGCTCCATGAGGGCGCCGAACAGGGTCTGCAGGCGGTCCGGGATGCGGCGGATCGGGGTGGCGGTGACCACCAGGATGCCGAAGACCAGGACCAGGGCCAGCAGGAGCCCGGTGAGCCAGGGGGTGACGACCGCGCTGAGCGGCCCGGAGGCGACGAAGCCGATGACCCCGCCCGCGTTCTGCAGCCCCTCGATGCCGTCGACGGGCTGCGGGATGCCGTGCGCGATGTGGATCAGCCCGAGCAGGCCGAGCATGATCGCGGTGACCCCGATGAACAGCCGCCCGGCGTCGCCCTCCCGGCCGGAGCTGGGCGTGCGCATCAGCTTCACGGCGATGGGCAGGAAGAGCAGCGGCAGGATCGGCGAGAAGGTACCGAAGGCGCCGACCACCACGAAACGGGTGGCCTCCAGCAGCGGGCCCTCGCTCTGCCACCACACGGCGGAGGCCACGAGGATGCCCAGGGCCAGCAGGACCAGCCCGATCCCGTCCCGGCGCAGATCCGGGTCCAGGTCGCGGGCGCTGCGCCCGACGGCGCGGGCCGCCCCGCCCACGGTGTGCGCGATGAGCTTCCACAGCACCAGCAGGAACTGGCCGAAGAGGGTGACCACGTAGGCGATGGGCCCGTCGGGCATGCGCTTCTTCGCGGCGGGCTTGCGGGCGGCGGGCTTCTTACGCCCTGAACCACCTGAGGAGGCACGCGTGGCCATCGGGGGTCACCTCCACGGGGGACGGGGTCGTTTCCGGGGCCCGGGCACAGCTACCCGGCACGGCGGGAAGCCTACTAAGGCGTCCAGCCCGGAGCACGAAGCCCGCCCGGCGTGTCGCCCAAACCAAGTGGGGGCGCCCCCGACCACAGGGGGCGCCCCCGCTTCTACGCGCCTTCCGCACCCCAGGGGGTCGCCGTTCGGGCGCCGGGAGGGTTCTGGAGGCCTCGAAGGTGGGATTGCCCGGGAAGTGCCGTCTGCCGCCAGGCCGTCCGTTGAGGGCGGTGGCGGGCGACGGGTGGGCGAGCCATCACACCGAAGAGGCCGCCGTGCGTCATCCCCTTAAACCCGTTCCTCCCTTGCTCTTGGCGCCCGGCCACGCGCCGAAGCGAAGCGCAGGCGCAAGACAAACACGGTCAGACCTCGACCAGGACGGGAATGATCATGGGACGGCGACGGTAGGTCTCGTTGACCCAGCGTCCCGTGCTGCGGCGGATGAGCTGGCGCAGCTGGTGCGGGTCGTTGACCCCGTCGGCGGCCGCCTTGTCCAGGGCGTCCTGGAGCTTGTCGACGACGTCGTCGTAGGCGTCGCCGCTGATCCCCGCGCCCCGGGTGTGGATCTCGGGCTCGCCCAGGATCTTGCCGGAGTTCGAGTCCACCGCCACGACGACGGAGATGAAGCCCTCCTCGCCGAGGATGCGGCGGTCCTTGAGGGAGGCCTCGGTGACGTCGCCGACCGAGGAACCGTCCACGTAGACGTACCCGGCCTGCACCGCGCCGACGATCTTGGCGCGCCCCTTGTACAGGTCCACCACCACGCCGTCCTCGGCGATGACGATGCGCTCACTCGGCACACCCGTGAGCTTGGCCAGGTCGGCGTGGGCGCGCATGTGCCGCCACTCCCCGTGCACCGGCATGAAGTTGCGCGGGCGCACCATGTTGAGCACGTAGAGCAGCTCACCGGCGGAGGCGTGGCCGGACACGTGCACGAGCGCGTTGCCCTTGTGCACGACCTTGGCGCCCCAGCGGGTCAGGCCGTTGATGACCCGGTTGACCGAGTTCTCGTTGCCCGGGATGAGCGACGAGGCGAGCAGGATGGTGTCGCCCTCCTCGATGCGGATCTGGTGGTCCCGGTTGGCCATGCGGCTCAGCGCCGCCATGGGCTCGCCCTGGGAGCCCGTGCACACCATGAGCACCTTGTCCGGGGCCAGCTTGTCGAGCTGCTTGACGTCGACGATGGTGTCGCCGGGGATGCTCAGGTAGCCGAGGTCGCGCGCGATGTTCATGTTGCGGACCATGGAGCGGCCGACGAAGGCGATCTTGCGGCCGTGGCGTACCGCGGCGTCGATCACCTGCTGGACCCTGTGCACGTGCGAGGCGAAACAGGCCACCACGACACGCTTCTCGGACTGGCGGAAGACCTTGTCGATCGCCTCGGTCAGGTTGCGCTCGTTGACGACGAACCCGGGCTGTTCGGCGTTGGTGGAGTCCGACAGCAGCAGGTCGACGCCCTCGTCGCCGAATCGGGCGAACCCGGCGAGGTCGGTGAGGCGGTTGTCCAGCGGCAGCTGGTCCATCTTGAAGTCGCCGGTGTGCAGCAACGACCCGGCGGGCGTGCGGATACCCACGGCCAGCGCGTCCGGGATGGAGTGGTTGACCGCGAAGAACTCGAGGTTGAAGGGGCCGAAGTCGTGTCGCTCCCCCTCCTCGACCAGGACGGTCTCCGGCTTGATGCGGTGCTCGCCCAGCTTGGCGCTGATCAGCGCCAGGGTGAGCTTGGAGCCGACGATCGGGATGTCGACCCGCTCGCGCAGCAGGAACGGCACACCGCCGATGTGGTCCTCGTGCCCGTGGGTGAGCACGATGGCCTCGATGTCGTCCAGGCGGTCCCGGATGTAGTCGAAGTCCGGCAGGATCAGGTCGACGCCGGGCTGCTCCTCCTCGGGGAAGAGCACGCCGCAGTCGACGATGAGCAGACGGCCGTCGTACTCGAAGACCGTCATGTTGCGGCCGATCTCGCCGAGCCCGCCGAGCGGGACGACGCGCAGGGCGCCCTTGCCCAGGGGCGGGGGCGGGCCGAGCTCGGGGTGCGGGTGACTCATACGGAACCCTCCGTGAGACGTTCGACGCGCACGGCGCTCGCGGGCACGGCCTGGTGCGGGGCGAGCCCGATCGGACCCTTGACCCCGGCGGCGGCCAGGTCCTCGCGCAGGAGTGCCTGGAGCTCGGACGAGGCGTCGGCGAGCGGGGTGCGGACCGGGCCGGAGGGCAGGCCGAAGAGATTGAGGACGGCCTTGGTCGTGATGACGCCCTGGGTACGGAACATGCCGGTGTAGACCGGGGTGAGGCGGCGGTGGATGGCCAGCGCCTGGCCGACCTCACCGGCCTCGAAGGCGTCGATCATGTCCTTGAGGTCGCTGCCGACGATGTGGCCGACGACGCTCACGAAACCGGCCGCGCCGACCGACAGCAGCGGCAGGTTCAGGATGTCGGTGCCGCAGTAGTAGGCCAGGTCGGTGCGCTCCATGACCCAGGAGCTGGCGCCGACGTTGTCCTTGGCGTCCTTGTTGGCGACGATGCGCGGGTGCTCGGCCAGCCGGACCAGGGTCTCGGAGGCGATCGGCGTCCCGGTGCGGTGCGGGATGTCGTAGAGCATGACCGGCAGGTCGGTGGTGTCGGCGATCTCGGTGAAGTGCCGGATCAGCCCCTCCTGCGGGGGCTTGTTGTAGTAGGGCGTGACGGCCAGCAGACCGTGTGCGCCCGCCTTCTCGGCGGCCTTGGCCAGCCTGACGCTGTGGCGGGTGTCGTTGGTGCCGACCCCCGCGACGATCTGGGCGCGGTCGCCGACGGCCTCGACCACCGTGCGCAGCAGGCGGTCCTTCTCGTCGTCGCTGGTCGTGGGCGACTCGCCGGTCGTGCCGCTGATGATCAGGCCGTCGTTGTGCTGCTCGTCCACCAGGTAGGTGGCGAGTCGGGCGGCGCCGTCGTAGTCGAGTTCCCCGTCCTCGAGCATCGGGGTGACCATCGCGGTCAGCATCTTGCCGAACGGGCGGTTCTTGGTGTCCACCATCGTGATGTGAAAGGCTCTCGGGCCCCTGGCCGGGAAGGCGTCAGGGCCCTCGTGTGCCCCTCCTCCTCTCCATGTGCGTGAGAAACAAGCGGTGCGTCCCGTGCCGGGTGCTTTCCTCCGTGCACGGGTGAAGACGGCGCTGGGCGTCCGTCACCGCGTCCGGCGGACACATGTGCCGGACGCGGGAAAGTCTGTGTGCTCCCCGCGCGTATAGGAGTGCGCGGGAGCGTGCCCGGTTCGGTCCCCGTCCTCGCTGGTCGAGGTGAGGAACCGCACCGGTAGGGGTGAAGTCCATTGAGCCTACGCGCCCGACAGGGTCCCTGGAGATGTGAACCTACCCGCACCGGGCCCGCGCCACGCGGGCGGGGCCCGGTATCACCGCAGTTGGGAGTTGTCGGGCGGGGATACTTCGAACGTCGCTCAGCTGTCCTTCTTGTCCGGAAGGAACATGCTGACCACCCAGCTCACGATGGTGACGACGATGGCGCCCCAGAAGGCGGGCCAGAAGCCGTCCACGTGGAAGGGGACGTCGAACAGTCCGGCGATCCACTCCGTGAGCAGGAACAGCAGCGCGTTCACCACCAGCCCGATCAGCCCCAGGGTCAGGGCGTAGAACAGGCAGCCGACCGTCTTGACGATCGGTTTGATGACCGCGTTCACCACGCCGAAGATCGCACCGACCACGAGGAAGGTGATGACCTGACTGGTGGTGTCCTGCGTCGAAACGTCGATTCCGTCGACGAGGAGGACAGCGACCCAAAGGGCCAGCGCGTTCGCGATAACTCTGATAATGAGGCTCACAACGTAGATGTTCCCATGCCGGTGCAAGGTCCGGAAACTCCGGCGTGGGTGATCTTGTCGTGCCGCGTGTCCCGTCCCGGGTACGCCGCCCTGAAAGCAACCGAGAGGCCCCCTCGTGTCCAGTGCGCAGTTCGTCCGTCCCGCCCGTGCAGCCGACGTGGACACGGTGGTGGACCTCCAGGTCGCGTCGTGGCGTTCGGTGTACGGGGAACTGTTGCCCGACGAGGTGAGGGAGGGGCTCTCCGGGGAGGAGGCCCGCGGGCAGTTCCGTGAGCAGTGGAGGGCGGCCCTGGAGTCACCGCCCACCTCCAAACACCGGCTCGTGGTGGCCACCGACGAGGACGGGGGCGTGCGGACGGTGGTCGGGTTCGCCGCCTTCGGTCCGGCCGCGGACCCGGACCTGTGGCCGGCCAAGGACGCCGAGGTATTCGCCCTGCACGTGGACCCGGAGCGGGTCCGGCAGGGGCACGGCAGCCGCCTGGTGAACTCCTGCGTGGACCACCTGGTGGAGGCCGGGTTCGGGACGGTGCACGTGTGGGTTCCCGAGGAGGACAACGCGCTGCGCGCCTTCTTCGAGGCCTCGGGGTGGCGCGCGGACGGCGCCCGGCGGGAGATCGACATGGGCCGGCTGTTGCCGATGGTGCGGCTGCACGCGGCCGTCTCGGAGTAGTTCGGAACGGTTCCGCTGGTTGGGCCGGGCGGGCGGGTTCGGCGGGGCGGCGGCCAGGCACTACCGTTGGGTAGTTGTCCGGGCGCGCCCGTCGGTGCGCCCACCGTCTCGAAACTGGAGGACCGGCGCGTGGCCACGGTCAGTGAATGGGTCTCGGGGCTGCGCCCCCGCACGCTTGCGAACTCGATCGTCCCGGTGGCGGTCGGTACCGCGCTGGCCTTCTCCCTGGACGGGTTCGTGTGGTGGAAGGCGCTGCTGGCCCTGGTGGTGTCCATGGCGCTCCAGGTAGGCGTGAACTTCGCCAACGACTACAGCGACGGGGTCAAGGGCACCGACACCGAGGAGCGCACCGGCCCCACCCGGCTGACCGCCTCCGGGCTGGCCGCGCCCCGGCAGGTCCTTGCCGCGGCGCTGGGGAGCTTCGCCTTCGCCGGGCTGGTCGGCCTGGTGCTGGTGGCGACCACCTCGTGGTGGCTGCTGCTGATCGGCGCGGCCGCGATCGCCGCCGCCTGGTACTACACCGGCGGCCGAACCCCGTACGGCTACCGCGGTCTGGGCGAGGTCTCGGTCTTCGTGTTCTTCGGCGTGGTGGCCGTGGTGGGCACGGTGTTCGTGCAGATGGAGTCGCTGCCCTGGCAGGCCTGGGTGGCCTCCGTCCCGGTGGGGCTGTTGTCCTGCTCGGTGCTGGTGATCAACAATCTGCGCGACATCCCCACCGACAGCGAGACCGGCAAGATCACCCTGGCCGTCCGCCTGGGCGAGGCGGGGACCCGCCGCCTCTTCGCAGGGATGATCATCGCTTCCTTCCTGGTGGCCCTGCTGCTGACCTCGGTGTCCTGGTGGGTGCCGCTGGTCCTGCTCTCGCTCCCCCTGGCCATCCCCCCGCTCCGCCGGGTGCTCGGCGGCCAGGTCGGCCGCGACCTGGTCCTGGGCCTGGGCGAGACCGGCAAGCTCCAGATGGCCTTCGGTCTGCTGTTCTCGATCGCCCTCGCTCTGGGATAGACGACCGGTCTGTTGCTAGGCTCGTCCACCGTTCGGCCCCTCCCCAACCCCCCTGGAAGGGTGGCCATGACCAGTGCCGAAGGCGAGACCCCCCGTGTGGTGGCAGACCGATACGAGATCCGCGGCGAACTCGGGCGCGGCGGCATGGGGGCGGTCTGGTGCTCCTGGGACCGTGTCATGGGGCGCGAAGTCGCGCTCAAGGAGATGATCCTGCCACCGGGGACCCCCGAGGAGCAGCGGTCCACCTTCCACGCGAGGATGCGGCGTGAGGCCCGGTCCGCGGGACGCCTGGCCGACGAACCCGGTGTGGTGACCGTGCACGACATCCTCGACGTCGACGGCGACCCCTGGGTGGTCATGCAACTGGTCCGGGGTCGCTCCCTGCGCGAGGAATTCGCCCAGCGCGGCCCCTTGCCGGTGGCGGAGGCGGCGCGCATCGCTCAGGCAGTCCTGGAGGCCCTGCGGTCCGCGCACGCCCGGGGGATCGTCCACCGTGACGTCAAACCCGGGAACATCATGCTGGCCGACGACGGCCGAGTGCTGCTGGCCGACTTCGGAATCGCGACCATCGCGGGCGAGGACGAGGTGACCAGGGACGGGTCCCGGATGGGCTCGGCCCCGTACATGGCGCCGGAACGGCTTCGGGGCCGGAGCCCCGCCGAACCGCCCTCGGACCTCTGGGCGCTGGGAGCGGCCCTGTACACCGTGGTGGAGGGGCGGCACCCGTTCCTGCGCGGTGAGGTCGGCCAGACCATCGCGGCGGTGCTTTCGGAGTCCGCTCCGCCGCCGCAGCGGGCCGGTGCACTGGCCCCACTGATCACCGCCCTGTTGGAGCACGACCCGGGCCGGCGCCCCACCGCCGAGGCCGCCCTGGCGTTACTGGGCAGCGGCCGCGGGCCCGCGGAGGCTCCGACGCCTCCGACCGGTCCAGGGCCGGCCCCGGCGGACGCCGCAAGCGCACCGGGGACCGTCAGCGGACCCGGCCGCGGCGGCCGGGCCCTGGTCACGGCCGGGGCCGCGGTCGCGGCGCTCGTACTCGTCACGGCCCTGGGCGCGTACCTGCTCTCTCCCGAGAGAGTCTCCGTCGAATACGCGAGGTACTCCGCGGACGCTTTCCTGGTCGATTACCCACGGGGTTGGGAACAGGAGGTCCACGGGGATGAGCCGCCCGTCCAGCACGGCTGGGGATCAGTGGACTTCGTGCCGCCGGAGGGGGCGGAGGAGTTCCCGGAGACCCTGATGTCCGCCGGCTGGTACTCCGACCCCGAACACGAGGACCCCGTCACCGAGTCATCGGAGGCATGGGACTCAGCCATGGACGAGTGGGACGTGGCCGACCGCACCCAACGGGTCCTGGACGCCGACGAGTACACCGACATCCCGCGTTCCTGGGGGGCGGCGGTGTTCGAGGACACGTACACGGGCTTCGAGAACGCCGCTCTGCGCATGGGCTGGGACCAGGACCCCGACCGGTTCAGCATCGCGCTCCAGATCCACGTGAGCGACGGGGAGGGCACCACCGCGTACTGGATCGCCTGGTACGGGCCGCAGAGCGAACGGCGCGCCTACGACGGGATCATCCGCGACACCTTGGAGTCGTTCACCCCGCGGGAGTGAACCGCGCTCCCTCCCGGGCCCGGTGCCCTCCCCCGTATTCACAGCAGGTCCAGCAATTCCCTATCAGCGGCTTAGGATCGACGGCGTGAGCTATCAGAGCGACGAGGAGTTCTTCGCGAACCTGCCCGCGACCCGAGGAGCGGCGGGCGGGCTCATCCGTTCGGGAACAGGCGACGTGCTTCTGGTGCGGCGCGTGTACGCGCCCGAGGAGCCCTGGGGGATCCCCGGTGGGATGATGGAGGCCGAGGAGTCCCCGCTGACCGCCTGTCGCAGGGAGATCGCCGAGGAGCTGGGCGTGACCGCGCGTGTGCTCGCCCTGCTGGTGGTCGACTGGGTGCCCGCCCAGCCGCCCCGCACCACCGCCTGCCAGTGGCTGTTCCGTGTCGACACCGACTCCACCGACTTCCGCCTGCAGCCCGACGAGCTCTCCGCCTGGAAGTGGGTCCCGCCCGCCGAACTCCCCGAACACCTGCCCGCGCGCGTCGCCCGGCGGATGCTCGCGGCGGTCGCAGCGGACGATGACAGGAGCGGACCCGTCTACCTGGAGCACGGACGCGCCGTCCTGCCCGGGCTTACCTGAGGCACTACTCCGGAGCGCTGCGCCCCGGTTACGATGCCTGCCCCGCCAACGCCCCCCTTGGAGAACCGTGCCGAGCGATCACCCCACCGACCCCAGCGAGATAGCCCCCGACCCGGCGGCCTGGGCCGAACGCAACGCCAGTCAGGCGAAGGCGTTCGACACGATCGGAGAACGCTACGACGAGGCCTTTCCCAACAAGGAAGGCCAGGAGGACTGTGTCCGCAGACTGCTGAGCCTGCTGCCGCCGGGAGCCCAGGTGCTGGATCTGGGTTCGGGCACCGGCCTGCCCACCGCCCGCCAGCTGGCCGGTGCCGGAGCCCGGGTGACCGGCTTCGAGATCTCCGAGCGCATGCTCGAACTGGCCCGCCGCAACGTCCCGGAGGCCGAGTTCCGCCAGGCCGACATCGTCGACCTCGACCCGGCGGAGGAGTCCTACGACGCCATCGTCGCCTTCTTCTCCCTGTTGTGCCTGCCGAAGGAACGGATCCCCGAGGCCCTGGGCCGGGTACGCGCCTCCCTGGCCCCCGGCGGCCTGATGTGCCTGTCCATGGTCGAGGCCGATCTCGACGACGTGCCCATCCCCTTCCTCGGAGCCGAGGTCCGGGTGTCCGGGTACCCCCGAGACGAACTTCGCTCCGTGGTGGAGAGGGCGGGTCTGGTCATCGAGGACGAACGGGTGGTCGGCTTCCGCCCCGAGGACGAGGGGGCCCGCCCCGAGGTGCAGGTCTTCCTCACCTGCCGCCGGGGCGCGTGACCGCTCCGGCCGCCGAGGCGCTGAGCCGCCAAGATGACGGAGGGGACCGTCCCCGCGGACGGTCCCCTCTTCGTGTACTGAGCGCTAGTCGAGGCCGAGCAGGGGCTCCAGGCCCAGGGTGAGGGGCTCGGGCAGGTCCGCGGTCTTACGGATGCCGAGCAGGACACCGGGCATGAACGAGGCCCGGGTCATGGAGTCGTGGCGGAGCTTGAGGGTCTCGCCGTCGGTGCCGAACACCACTTCCTGGTGGGCGATGAGGCCCTGGATGCGCAGGGCGTGCACGCGGACGCCCTCGACGTCGGCGCCGCGGGCCCCGGGGATCTCCGAGGTGGTGGCGTCGGGCATGGGCGCGGTCCCGGCCTCGCGACGGGCCTCGGCGACCAGCTCGGCGGTGCGGTAGGCGGTACCGCTGGGCGCGTCGGCCTTGTTGGGGTGGTGCAGCTCGATGATCTCCGTGGAGTCGAAGTAGGGCGCGGCCTTCTTCGCGAAGTGCATCATGAGCACGGCGGCGATGCCGAAGTTGGGTGCGATGAGCACCTTCGCCCCCGGCTTGGCGGCCTGGAGCGCGCGCACCCGAGCCAGACGGGTCTCGTCGAAACCGCTCGTCCCGACGACGGCGTGGATCCCGTGGCCGATCAGCCATTCGAGGTTGTCCATCACCGCGTCGGGGTGCGTGAAGTCGACGACGTAGTCCGCCCCCAGCACCGCGTCACGGTCGTCGGCGCTGTCCACGCCCGCGACGAGTTCCATGTCGTCGGCGGCCCGAACCGCTTTGACGACCTCTGATCCCACGCGCCCATCGGCGCCGAAAACTCCTACCTTGAACACGGCACGAGCGTATCGGAATCCGGCGTGGTGAGCGGGCCCGGGTCGGGTCACGCGTGTCACTCTGATCCCATGGCGCACAGTTCGGATCGGTCACAGAAACGGCTGGGCTCGCTGTTGAACGGGTTGCGCGCGGCCGTGCTGGGCGCCAACGACGGGATCATCTCCACAGCGGGGCTCGTGGTGGGCGTGGCGGGCGCGACCCCGCACCGGGAGACTCTGCTGGTGGCGGGGGTGGCTGGCACCGTGGCGGGCGCGCTGTCCATGGCGGCGGGCGAATACGTGTCCGTGAGCACCCAGCGCGACACCGAGCGGGCCGCGATCGCCAGGGAACGGCGTCATCTGGCCGAGGACCCCGCGGGCGAGCTGGCGGAGTTGGCCGGGATGTACCAGGAGCGCGGGATCAGTGAGGAGCTCTCGCACAAGGTCGCGAAGGAGCTCACCGACCACGACGCCCTACGCGCGCACGTGGAGGTCGAGCTTGGCCTGAACCGCTACCGGGTCAATCCCTGGCAGGCCGCCTTCGCCAGCCTGTTCTCCTTCCTCCTGGGCGCGGCCATTCCCCTTTCGGCCATGCTGTTGAGCCCCGACGCCTGGCGGCTTCCGGTGACCGTGGTCGCGGTGTTGGCGGCCACCGCCTTGCTCGGTGCGACCAGCGCCCGGATGGGCGGGGCCCTGCCGATGCGGGCCGCCCTGCGCTGTGTGGTCGGCGGGTCCTTCGCGATGCTGGTCACCTACCTGATCGGCTCACTGGTCGGCTCCGCCGCGGGACTCTGATTCTCCGGAACCCCCTGCGCCGAAATCAACGGGCCGTGGCGAGGCTCAGCGCGAAATCACCCGCCGGGTCGGTCCACCAGTGGGTGAGGTCGAATCCGGCCGCGTCGAGTTCGGCGGTCAGTCCCTCCTTGCGGAACTTCGCGGAGATCTCGGTGCGCATCTCCTCCCCCGCCGCGAAGTCCACCTCCAGGTCCAGGTCGGCCACCCGCACGCGCTGGTCGGTGCGGGCGCGCAGCCGCATCTCGATCCACTCGCACTCGGCGTTCCACACCGCCCGGTGTTCGAAGGCCGCCGGGTCGAAGTCCCCGCCCAGCCGCCGGTTGATCACCGACAGCACGTTGCGGTTGAACTCCGCGGTGACCCCCTGGGCGTCGTCGTAGGCGGCGACCAGCCGGGCCGGGTCCTTGACCAGGTCGGCGCCGAGCAGCAGGGAGTCCCCCGGGTGCAGCACCCCGTGGATGTCCTTCAGGAAGGCGGCGCGCGGCCCGGGCTCCTGGTTGCCGATGGTGGAGCCGAGCACCGCCAGCAGCTGGCAGCCGCTCTCGCTGACCGGCAGCAGTCCGAGGTGGTGCTCGAAGTCGCCGACCACCGCGTGCACGTACAGGCCCGGGTAGTCGTCGACGACCGGGCGGGCGGAGGACTCCAGGAACTCCCCGCTCACGTCCACCGGGACGAAGCGGACGAGGTCGCCCTGGCGACGCATGGCGTCCAGGAGCAGCCGTGTCTTGACCCCGGCCCCGGAGCCGAGCTCGATCAGGGCGACGGCCCCGGCGGCCACCGCGATCTCGTCCGCCCGCGCCTCCAGGATGGAGCGTTCGGAGCGGGTCGGGTAGTACTCCGGAAGCCGTGTGATGTCCTCGAAGAGCCCGCTGCCGCGTTCGTCGTAGAACCACTTGGGCGGGAGTCGTTTGGGCCGTGCGGTGAGCCCTTCGGCGACGTCGGCGCGCAGGGCCTTGTCGAGTTCATCGGCGGTCAGGTTGCGGTCGATCCGGAACATGGTGCCTCCTGTGTTCCTTACGGATGTACCCGGGGCGGGGTGAAACCAGTGGGGGCGCTGGTCGGAGAGGTCGGGGAGATCTTGGGCATCGTTCAGCCGATGGGGAGGATCTCGGTGTGCTCGCGGGTGGCCACCACCACCGAGTGGTCGGGGACCTGCCGCCAGCCGCGCCCGTCGTCGAAGGGTTCCGAGGCCAGCCAGGCCCCTTCCCCCTCGGACCCCGCGCGCCGCAGGGTGTAGAGGGTGTCCCCGGCCGCCGTCCCGACGATCACCTCTCCGTCGCTGGCCAGCAGGTTGTACCGGCCCTCGGAGTGCTCCCGGGCGTGCCGGACCACCGCCGCAAGGGTGCCCACCAGATCGCCGGAGGAGCGCCACAGCCGCACCGTGTGCGCGAACAGCGGCGCCGAGTCCACCGGGGCCCGGGCGTCCAGGGCGCCCGGGGGCGGCGGTGCGGCCAGCCCCGCCACCAGGGCCTCGTCGTCCTTGGCCGCCCCGTTGTGGCTGAACAGCAGGCGGTCGGCGCGGAAGGGCTGGGCCCCGGACTCCTCCGACCCGAACCCCACCGTGGCGTCCCGCACCGCCGCGACCACGCAGCCCGAGCTGATCGCTCTCGCGGCGTCCGCGAAGGAGGCGTCTCCCCAGATCGGCATCGCCCTGCGGTACCGCAGCGGCTCCGGGACTTCGGACACGTCCGTGCCCCCCGTCCGACGCCCCTCGGACGGATACCAGCCCACGCCGAAACCGTCGGCGTTCACGGTGCCGTGCCGCTGTCGGCGGGGCGCCCAGGACTGGGCGTGCAACGAGTGGGGCGCCGCGTACAGCAGCTCGTGCACCGTACGCGGCGGCCCCAGGTAGGCCAGGTGTCGGCACATCAGGCGTGCTCCTCGTCGCGTGCGCAGCGGAACCCGCTGAAGATCTGCCGCCGGATCGGGTGGTCCCAGTTGCGGAAGGTGGACCGGACCGCCGTGGGATGGGTGGCCCAGGAGCCGCCGCGCAGGACCTTGTAACCGTCGTCGAAGAAGACCTCCGAGTACTCGCGGTAGGGGAACGGGACGAACCCGGGGTAACCGTGGAAGGTGGTGGAGGTCCACTCCCACACGTCGCCGATCAGCTGGCGCACCCCCAGCGGGGAGGCGCCGTCGGGGCGGCTGCCGACCGGGTGCGGGCCCAGGGCCCGCTGGCCGAGGTTGGCGTGCCGGCCCGCGGGCTCCTCGTCGCCCCAGGGGAAGCGCCGCGAACGCCCGCTCACCGGGTCGAAGCGGGCGGCCTTCTCCCACTCGGCCTCTGTGGGCAGCCGCTTGCCCGCCCAGCGCGCGTAGGCCTCGGCCTCGTGGAAGGACACGTGCTGGACCGGCTGGTCCGGCGGCACGTCCTCGTGGCGGCCGAAACGGCGCCGGGTCCAGCCGGCGCCCTCCCTGCTCCAGAAGGCGGGGGCCACGGCGTCGCGCCCTCGGCACCACTCCCAGCCCGACGGGCTCCACCAGCGCGGGTTCCGGTAGCCGCCGTCCTCGACGAACTCCAGGTAGGCGGCGTTGGTGACCGGGTCGGTGTCGATCCAGTAGGCGGGCAGGTCCACGGTGTGGGCGCGGCGTTCGTTGTCGTAGGACCAGGGGTCGTCGTCGGTGCCCATGGTGAACGGCCCGGCCGGGACCAGGACCTCCTCGGCCGCTGGCGCCGACGCCTGGGGCGGGCCTTCCTCTTCCAGGAGCACGGGCGCGCCCCTGCGCAGCTGGTGGGTGGCGAGCATGGTCTCGTCGTGCATGTGTTCGTGCTGGATTACCATGTGGAAGACGAACCCCGCTTCCAAAAGGGACCGCTCCCCACCGGCCTCCCGGGACCCGGGCACCGCGCCCAGGTCCGCCGAGTCCAGCGTGTCCAGGACCTCTCGGCGTACTCGGTCGTTGTACTCGCGGGCCTCCTCCGGCCGCAGCAGCGGCAGGGTGACCCGGTCGGCCCGGGGGTTCTCGAAAGCGTCGTAGAGGCCGTCGATGTCCGGGCGCAGCGCCTCGCGCCCGCCCGCGGCGCGCAGCAACCACTGCTCCTCGTAGTTGCCGACGTGCGCCAGGTCCCAGACCAGCGGGGACATCAGCGGGGAGTGCTGGGCGAGCAGCTCGGCCTCGTCGAGGGCGTCCAGGGTGAGACCGTTGCTGCGCCGCCTGCTGCGGTCCAGTTCGGCGGCGATGCGTTCCTTGGCGCGTTCCTGATCGTGGCCCATCACGAACCTCCCCCGAGTCCTGAGCCGTGCACGGCTACGGCGCTCCGCTCGCCCGCTGGGGTTTGGGGGACAGGGCGCGGTGCCGGAACCAGCGCCCCGAGGGCGTCGTCCGCCGGGCACAGCCCGCGCCGGACGTATCGCTGCGCGTACGCGTCCACCAGCTGGGCGAGCTCGGCCGCGCCCATCCGGGGCAGCGCCTCCGCGGCCGCCTCGAAGCACACCCGCGCGCAGGCGGCGATCTCCTCGTCGACCGGGCCCAGCCGGGCCGAGCGCAGCCACAGCGCGGGCTCGGGGACGGCTCCCCGGCACAGCCGCTCGGTGGCCTCCTCGGCCACGGCGCGGGCGCGGGGGTCGTCCGTCAGCGCGGCGGCGAGCGCCACCGGGACCGGCCACCACCGCAGCGGAAGGGCGTCGATCATGCGCAGTTCCCACCAGCCGCGCGGGCGCACCGGCGGGAAGAGCGTGGTCAGGTGGAACTCCAGGTCGGCGGGGGTGCACGGGCGCGGCCCGTCTCCGGCGACCCAGTCGGCCAGGGTGATGCCCGGGTCGGCGGCCCACCGTCCGCCACCGCCCGGGGTCTCGGGAATCGCCAGCACGTTGGCGGCCAGGGCGTACTCGGCCCAGGCGGTGGCCGGGTCCCGGTCCGTGTGCGGTTCCAGGACCGGTCTGGTGCGGGTGCCGTCGGTGGCGGCCCAGATCGCCCAGCGGGTGGACTTCCAACCGGTGGGTCGGCCGCGCCAGACGGCGGAGTTGCCGAAGGCCGCCACCAGGACGGGGCCGAGCCGGTGCACGAGTTCCCAGCGGGCGCGCGCGTCGGCGGCGTCGCCCCCGGTGTCCAGGCAGACCTGGAGTGAGGCGGTGCTGCACATCATGGTGTGGCCGCTGGAGTGCCGGTGGTTGGCGAAGAAGCGCTCCATGGCCGCGTAGCGGGGCAGCCGGAGCTGGCGGACGGGGGGCCGTACGGGGTCGAGCGCGGTCTCGGCCAGGTACAGTCCGGCGTCGGCGAGGGTCTTGCGGAGGTGTTCCAGGTCCCGGGCGAGCGCCTCGTGCGCTCGGGCGGGTCCGGGGAGGGCGGCCGAGCTGAGCTCGATCTGTCCGCCGGGTTCGAAGGTGATCCGGCTTCCCGCGGGCGGGGGGCCACAGGCCTCCAGCAGCTCCGCGAGGCGGTCGACGGTGACGGGTGCGGTGGGTTGTTCGGGGTCGGTGACGAGCCATTCGGTCTCGGCCCCGACCTTTCCTGGGGGTCCGGTCTTGAAACAGACCCCGTTGATGTACTCGTGAACGTCTGCCGTGGTCATCTGCACTATGGGCTGCCCCCTCGGAGTTTCGCCCCACAGATCCTGCCCAACCGCGCACGACGGCGAACGTGTGTGATCACCCCAAATCCTCGCGACCGGCGCGGAGCCGCCGGGCGGGCGCGCCCCACCCGGAGGACACACCCGCTGGCGTTGGCGTTCACGCCCGGACTCCCACGAACACCAGCCCAAACGTGACCACCATCACATCAAACCCTCGCCGGATCAGGTGACCAGGAAGCCCTTCACCCTGTCCTCGATGACCGCCTGTTCCTCCTGGTCAAGGCCGATTCCGAACACCTCCCGCAACACCGGCACCACCTCTCCCAGCGCCAACTCCCGCGCCTCCCCGGTGCCGTCGACCCGATCCACGGTCAGGGTCGTGTTGGTCAGCGCGTACCGGGTCCCGCCCACCGTGCGCGCGACCATCAGGCGATTACCGAAGGGCGAACGCGGGTGGGTCGTCAGGTAGTGGCTGAAGATGCCGTAGTCCTGCGCAAGGTTCCCGGCGGTGGTGAAGGAATACAGGTTCTGCCAGCGCCGTCCGTCGAACCCGCGCAGCAGCCAGTCCTCGTCACCCACCGCCGAGATCCGGTCCAGGCGCAGGTTCCAGCCGCCCTGGGAGACCTGGTGGCCGTCCGCGAACAGGAAGGGCTCGACCAGACCGCCACCGCCGAACCCGACGTCGGCCAGCCAGGACTCACCGTCCGCCTCCACTCGTAGCAGGGCGTGGGTGGAGGGCCGGGGGCGGCCGTCCCCGCCCATCAGCACCCGGGCGCTGAGCGCGGTCAGGGTGAAGCCGAGCCGGTCCAGGGCTGCGGCGAGCAGGAGGTTCTGTTCGTAGCAGTAGCCGCCCCGGCGCTGGCGGACCATCTTGTCCGTCAGGGCGGGGACGTCCAGCAGGACCGGGCGGCCCAGCACCAGGTTGAGGTTCTCGAAGGGGATCGCCGCCAGGTGGGCGCGGTGCACGGCGGTGAGGGTGTCCAGAGTGGGCGGCAGGTCCCCGGAAAGGCCCACCCGGGTCAGGTAGGCCTCCAGATCGAGGTCCCCGCCGTGCCAGAAGTCGCGTTCGGTGAAGACCTGTTCCGGGGCGGGCGCCGGTCCGGGTGGTGCGGCCGGGACCGGCTCGGAGCCGAGGACGGAGGAGTGTTCGTTGGTCGACATGCCCGTGCCAACGAAACGCCCGCGGCCGCTGTTCCGACACCGAGGACGTTCCCCCGGCCGCGACCGGCCGGGGGAATCGGGTGTGGAGCGGGAGGGGCTGGAGACTTACGTGGTGGCGGCCCCGGACGGAGGCCCCTCCGGGCGCAGGCGGCCGGTCGCGTCCTCGGCCGCCCAGTGGCAGGCGACCCTGCGCTCGGCTCCCCCGCCCAGGATCGCCGGGTCCACGGTGGCGCACAGGTCGGCCACCCCGGCCCGCTCGGCCTCACCGGAGGCCAGTACCGGGCAGCGCGGGTGGAACCGGCAGCCCGACGGCACCTGTTTGGGGTCCGGCGGCTCGCCAGAGAGCACCACGGGTCCCTCCTCCACTCCGGAGTCGGGCAGGACGGACAGCAACGCCCGTGTGTAGGGGTGGGCGGGCTCGGCGAGGACCTCCTCCACGGTGCCCAGCTCCACCACCCGGCCCAGGTACATCACGGCGACGCGGTCGGCGATGTTCCACGCCAGCCCGAGGTCGTGCGTGGCCACCAGCGCGGACAGCCCGAGTTCCGCGCGCAGCTCCAGCAGCAGCCGCAGGATCTCACCCCGCACCGAGGCGTCCAGGGAGGCCACGGGCTCGTCGGCCACCAGCACCTCGGGGTCCAGGACCAGGGCCCCGGCGATGACCACGCGCTGGCGCTGGCCGCCGGACAGCTCGTGCGGGTAGCGGGCGAAGAACCGCTCCGGCGGGCGCAGACCGGCCTGGGACAGCGCCCTGCCCACCCGCTCGGACTCGTCCGCGGTGGTGCCCTCGTGGATGCGCAGCCCCTCCACCACGGACTCGTAGACGGTGCGGCGGGGGTTGAGTGAACCCATCGGGTCCTGCTGCACGAGCTGGACCCGGCGCCGGTAGGAGCGCAGGTCACGGGAGCGGTAGCCGAGCGGAGCCCCCTCGAAGAGCACCCTGCCGCCGGTGGGCCGCTCCAGGCCGAGCAGCGCACGGGCCAGGGTGGTCTTCCCGCAGCCGGACTCCCCGACCAGCGCGACGATCTCCCCGGCCGCCACGTCCAGGTTGACCCCGTCCACCGCGCGCGCGGTGCCGCGTCCGCCGCCCGGGGCGAGCCCGGCTGCGAAGGCCACCTCCACCCCGTCCGCGCGCAGGACCGGCTCGACGGCCCCCGCCGGCTCGGGGGCGGAGGCGGGCTGACGTGAGTCGGTGTCGGCGCTCAACGGCTCGTCTCCTCTGCACTAGCACTGCTGCTGCCACTGCCGCTCCGGCCGTGCTCGACGGCCCCCGCGCCCGGGCCCACGTGCACGCAGGCGGCGTGCCGGTCCGAGTCCCCGTTCCGGTCCGGGCGGAGCGGCCACAGCGGCGGGTCCACCGTGGCGCACACCGTCTCCACCACCGCGCAGCGCGGCCGGAACACGCAGCCCGAAGGCGGGTCCGCCGGGTCCGGCGGGTCACCGGGCAGCCCCCGGGGCGCCAGCCGCGAGGCCGGGTCGCCGATCTTGGGGAAGGCCGCGCTGAGCGCGCTCGCGTAGGGGTGCGCGGGCTCGTGCACCACCTGTTCGGCGGGCCCCTGCTCGACGATCCGCCCCGCGTACATCACCGCGACCCGGTCGCAGGTGGCGGCCAGCACGGACAGGTCGTGGCTGATCATCAGCATGCCGATACCGGTTTCCTCGACCAGCCGCCCCAGCAGGTTCAGGATCTGGGCCTGGATCATGACGTCCAGGGCGGTGGTCGCCTCGTCCGCGATGATCAGGCGCGGCTCGCAGGCCAGCGCCATCGCGATCATCACCCGTTGGCGCTGGCCCCCGGACAGCTGGTGGGGGTAGTCCTGCCGACGGGAGGCGGGCAGGCCCACCTGTTCGAGGAGTTCGGCCACCCGCGCGCCGACCTGGTCCGGCTTCGCGAGTTCGTGGATGAGCAGGGGCTCGGCGATCTGGTCACCGATCCGTTTGACCGGGTTGAGCGAGTGCATGGCGCCCTGGAAGACCACCGAGGCACCCACCCAGCGCACGGCGCGCAGACGGCCCCACTTCATCCGGAGGACGTCCTCGCCCTCCAGCATGATCTGGCCGGTGACCTCGGCGCTGGCGGGCAGCAGCCGCAGCAGCGCCAGGGCCACCGTGGACTTTCCGCTGCCGGACTCCCCCGCGACCCCGAGGGTGTCGCCGGGTTTCAGGGACAGGTCCACCCCGCGTACGGCGGGGACGTCGCCCCCGCTGCCGGAGTAGGTGACATGCAGGTTCCTGACGTCGAGAAGGCTGGTCAACTCTGCCCCCGCAGCCGTGGGTTGATGACGGACTCGACCGCGCGTCCGCACAGGGTGAAGGAGAGCGCGACCACGGCGATCGCGAGGCCCGGCGGGATCATGTACCACCAGATCCCGGCGCTGATCGCCCCGGCGGTGCGGGCCGCCTCGAGGATGCCGCCCCAGGAGATGGTGGTGGGATCGCCCATGCCGAGGAAGGCGAGGGTGGACTCGGCGATGATGGAGGTGGCCACCAGCAGCGTGGTCTGGGCGAGTACCACCGGCATGACGTTGGGCAGGACGTGCCAGCCCATCACGTGCGCGTGGCCGCCGCCCAGGGCGCGGGCCCGCTCCACGTAGGGGCGGGCCTCCACAGCCAGGGTCTGGGCGCGCACCAGGCGTGCGGTGGGCGGCCAGACGGTGAGGCCGATCGCGATGATGATCGTGCCGGTACCGCGCGGCAGGACGGCGGCCAGGGCCACCGCCAGGACCAGGGTGGGCAGGACCAGGAACCAGTCGGTGATCCGCATGAGCACCGTGGACACGATCCGGCCGCCGAGACCGCCGGAGGAACCGAAGTGTCCGGCGGTGACGCCCACCAGGGTTCCGAGGGTCACCGACACGAACGTGGCCAGCAGGCCGACCGTCAGCGAGACGCGCGCGCCCCAGATCACCAGGTCCAGGACCGAGCGGCCGAAGTTGTCCGTGCCCAGCGGGTACTGCCAGCTGGGCGGCTGGTAGGACTCGCCGGGCGCGCCGGTGATGGTCAGGTGGGCCTGGTCGATGAACAGCGGCGCGGTCAGGGCGAGCAGGCCGATGGTGAGCAGCGACGCCAGGCCGAAGATCCCGGCCCGGTTGCGGGCGTAGTCGCGGGCGAAGCGGCGCAGGGCCTCGCCGCGGCGCCTGCGCGCCAGCCTGCGGGCGGAGACCGCGGTGACCGGCGGCGACCCGTCGATCGCGGGTTCGGTCCGGTGGTGCTTTTCGGAGTTCGGGTCAACAGGTGTGCTCATGGGCGCACCCGGGGGTCGAGCAGCGGGTACACCAGGTCGGCCAGGAGGTTCATGAGGATCACCGAGGCCGCGAAGACCACGAACAGGCCCTGGACGAGGCCGAGGTCGGGGACGCGCAGGCCGGAGTAGAAGAGCTGGCCGAGGCCGGGCCAGGAGAACACCGTCTCCACGAGGATGACCCCGGACACGACCTGCCCGAGGTTGAGGAAGATGAGCGTCACGGTGGGCAGCAGGGCGTTGGGCACGGCGTGCCTGCGGCGGACCAGGGCGTCGCGCAGCCCCTTGGCGCGCGCCGTGGTCAGGTAGTCGGCGCCTTTCTCGTCCATGAGCGAGGACCGCATGATCATCAGGTACTGCGCGTAGATGACCGCGACCATCGTGATCACCGGCAGCACCATGTGCTGTGCGGTGCTCAGCGCGGTGGGCAGCGTCCCGCTCACCCGGGGGTCGACCATGCCGCCGGTCGGGAACAGGCCGGGCATGAAGCCGCGCCCGGAGGCGAGCAGCACGATCAGCAGCAGACCGAGCCAGAACGTGGGCACCGACCAGAAGAACAGCGCCACCGCGGTGTTGGTGCGGTCCCCGCGTCCGCCCGGCTTCCACCCGGCGCGGGCGCCGAGGAACAGGCCCAGCAGGGCGGCGATGACCGTGCCGGTCCCGGCGAGCAGCAGGGTCGGGCCCAGGCGCTCCAGGATGAGGTCGACGACCGGTTCGCGGTACTGGAAGGAGATGCCCAGGTCCAGGCGGAGCAGACCGCCGGCGTAGTCGAGGAACTGCTGCCACAGGGGCTGGTCGAGGCCGAACTGGCGGCGCAGCTCCTCGCGTTGCTCGGCGGAGACCTCGCGGCCCTCGGTCATGGCGCGGACGGGGTCGCCGGGCAGGATCCGGAAGAGGAAGAACCCGGCGACGATCACGGCGAACAGGGAGACCACGGCGGTGGTCAGGCGGCCGAGCACGTAGGTGACCACGCGCACCGTCCGGCCGGGCCCCCGGGGGCCCGCCGGGGCGGGGACGTCAGCGGCCCCCGCCCCGGTCGGTTCGTCCGCCTCGGTGGGCGTGGTCGTCACTCGCGGTCCTCCACGGTGGAGCGTCGGCGGAAGTAGAGGAAGGCTCCGGCGGCCAGCAGGACGAGCACACCGGCGCCCACCCCGATGAGCACGCCGCTGGAGACGCCGCTGCCGCCGCCGATACCGCCGCCCCTGGCGGCACCCTCGGCGGGTTCGGCGGACCACCAGGCCCAGTAGCCGTCCTGGCCCCAGATGTTGCCGCCCTCGGCCGGCTCCAGCTGGATACTGGCGATGTGGTCGGTCCGGTAGGCCTCCATGATGTTCGGGTAGGTCAGGACGTTAACCACGGCCTCCCGGTAGAGGACCTCCTGGAGCTGGTGGATGATCTCGGCGCGGGCCTCGCGGTCGTACTCGGCCAGCTGGGCGGCGTAGAGCTCGTCGTACTCCTCGTCGCAGAAGTAGGCGTCGCCCTGCATGGTGCCCGGCTCGGTGGGCAGCGCGCCACAGGTGTGGATGCTGAACACGTAGTCGGGGTCGGGGTTGACCGTCCACCCGGTGAAGATGAGGTCGTACTCGGCGTCGTAGAGGGCGTCGCTGAGGATGCCCGGGTCCACGGTCCGGTTGTCGATCTCGATGCCGATGTCGGCGAGGCGCTCGGCGATCACCTGTCCGGCCTGGACGTTGTCCGGGCGGTCGGCGTGCACGTGCATGCGCAGTTCGAGTCGGTCTCCGTCGGGCGAGACGCGCACGCCGTCGCCGCCCATCTCGTAGCCCGCGTCGTCGAGCATCTCGTTGGCGGCGTCGGGGTCGAAGTCGAGGATGGCCTCGTCGCCCTCGGGGGACCAGTGGAAGTCCGTGTAGCGCGGCGGGATGTACCCGCCCGCGGCGACGGCCTGGCCGTTGGCGCCCTGCTGGACGATCTCCTCGTTGTCGATGCCCATGACGATGGCCTGGCGCAGGGTCAGGTCGCTCAGCGCGGGGTGCCCGTCGCCGAACTCCTCGCCGTCCTGGGTCCGGGCGCCCGGGTTGATGGTGAAGGCCTGGAACCGCTTGCCGTCGGCGATGTTCACGGCGACGTCGTCGAGCGCCTCCAGTGACGTGATCTGGGCGTCGGTGAGCTCGTAGACGAAGGAGACCTCACCGCTGCGCAGCGCCTCGACGGCGGCGTCCTTCTCCGAGTAGTAGCGGAAGTAGAGCTCGTCGAAACCGGGTGCGCCCCGCCAGTGGTCGGGGTTGGCCTCCAGGCGGATGTGCTCACCGCGGGAGTGCTCGGTGAGGACGAAGGGGCCGCTGCCCACGGTGGGGAACTCGTCGGCGGCGTAGTCGGAGAAGGCGTCGCCCTCCTCTTCGACGATCGGCTCCCAGACGTGCTGGGGGACGATCGGCACCCGCAGCGACTCCATCGTGGCCTGGGGTTCGTCCAGTTCGATGACGAGGGTGGTGGGGTCCTCGGCCGTGACGCTCTCGAACCCGGCGACGTAGTTGCCGGAGGCGATCGCGGCGGCGTCGTTCTCCATGATCGTGTTGAACGTCCACGCCACGTCGTCGGCTGTGAGCTGCTCGCCGTCGGTGAAGTAGGCGTCGTCGCGGATGTTGAACGTCCAGGTGAGGCCGTCCTCGGAGGTCTCCCAGGTCTCCGCGAGCGAGGCCTCGGGTTCACCGGTCTGCGGGTCCACCGTGGTGAGGCTGTCGTAGACGTGCCGGAGGATGTTGGTGGTGACCGCGAGCTGCGCGGTAAAGGGGTTGAAGGAGTCCACCTGCTGGGCGATGGCGACGGTCAGCGTGGTGCCGCCCGCCTCGTCCGCAGCCGCGGGGACCGCCGTGAGACCTCCGAGCAGGAGGAGCACGCTACCGGACGCCGCCGTCCGCCGGAGAAGGGTGCCGGAGGGAGGATGTTGGGTTTTCATAACGGCCCCTGTCGGTTTCGTGGGGTTGGTGACCTGGGCCACCCGGGGGTTGGTTGGTTGTCTACCAACTCGCCGCGACGAGCGTCAATGTTCTTCGTAGCGAGGCGTGACATCGCAACACATTCGACTCCTGCCCTGGGAACA
Source organism: Nocardiopsis metallicus (assembly GCF_014201115.1). Taxonomy (GTDB): domain Bacteria; phylum Actinomycetota; class Actinomycetes; order Streptosporangiales; family Streptosporangiaceae; genus Nocardiopsis; species Nocardiopsis metallicus. The sequence continues at coordinate 131,588 of NZ_JACHDO010000001.1, read as the reverse complement.
CAGGTGTTTCCTGGGTGTTAAGTGGCTTTTGTTCCCCGGCCGAAACCGGACGCTGATTCGCGGCGAATGACGGACTCCGCTACGGTTCCCGCCATGATGGGGCACTCGCACGCACTCAGTGGCGTGGTCGGCTGGATGGCGGTCGTACCGCTCGTCCAGGGCACGGAATTCCTTGGACTCAGCTTTCACCTGGGCCCCGGTGAGATCATCGCCGGCTCTCTGGTCTGCGCGGGCGCGGCTCTGCTGCCCGACGTGGACCACAAGAGCGCGACCGTGACCAAGACCTACGGAAAAGCCACCGAGATCCTCAGCGACATCCTCAGCTGGGCCTTCGGCGGCCACCGGATGGGCACCCACTCCTTCTTCTTCGCCGTTCTCATGGGTGTCGTAGTCCAGGCGCTGGCCCTGTGGTCCGAACTGGCCGTGCAGATCTTCGTGTTCCTGCTGATCGGTATCGCGCTCCAGGGCCTGGGTTTCGGCATGGACAAGAACCGGACGGCCTCGGGGATCATCAACGCCCTGGGGACGGCGGCGATCACGCTGACCCTGTACTCCGTCGGCGTGAACTACACCTGGCTGGGCCTGGCGGTCGCCTTCGGCATCGTCCTGCACTTCTTCGGTGACATGATCACCAAGATGGGCGTCCCGATCTTCTGGCCGTTCTGGAAGAAGCGCTTCGGCCAGGGCCAGGGCTTCGCCACCAACGGCCCGGTCGAACAGAAGGTGGTCACCCCGCTGCTCACCATCGGCGTCATCATCGGCTCGATCTACCTCTTCGACTGGCCCAACATCCTCCCAGACCACTGAAGACCCCGGTGATCTTGCTACCAGGAGCGAGTTCGGCGCCGAACTCGCTCCTGGTAGCAAGATCATCTGTGGGGGGGGAGAGCGCTGGCCCGGTGGGGCGATGCCTTCTAGGCTGGGGCGCGTGACTCGAAGCTCAGAGGGCGTCAGCCCCGCACTACACGCCTACATCGTCGACCACAGCCAGCCGGTGGACCCGGTCCTGGCCGAGCTGGCCGAGGAGACCGCCCGGCTGTTCCCCGACTTCAAGGGGATGCAGATCGGCCCGGAGCAGGGCGCGTTCACCACCCTGCTCACCCAGCTGGCCGGGGCCCGGAACGCGGTGGAGATCGGGACGTTCACCGGGTACTCCTCCATCTGCTTCGCCCGCGGTCTGCCCGGGGACGGCACGCTCCTGGCGCTGGACATCAGCGAGGAGTGGACCTCCGTGGCCAGGAAGTACTGGGAGCGGGCGGGGGTCGCGGACAAGATCACGCTGCGGATCGGCCCGGCCCTGGAGTCGCTGCGCGCCCTACCCGAGGAGCCGCAGTTCGACCTCGCCTTCCTGGACGCGGACAAGGAGGGCTACGTCGGCTACTGGGAGGAGCTGGTCCCCCGCATGCGGGCCGGCGGGCTGCTGCTGGCCGACAACACCCTGTCCCACGGTCGGGTGATCGACCCCGAGGAGACCTCCGCGCACGTCCAGGGCATCCGGGACTTCAACGACCACCTGGTGAACGACGGCCGGGTCGAGCAGGTCCTGCTGCCGATCGGCGACGGCCTGACCCTGGCCCGCAAGCTGTGAGCGCCTAGCTCCGCGACCCCGAGTCATCCACCGGGGCCACGGTTCTCCCGGCGGGAACCCGGCGAACTTGGGTAATGTCCAGTTCCATGCGCCTGCTGCACACATCGGACTGGCACCTGGGTCGCTCCTTCCACCGGGAGAACCTCGTCGAAGCCCAGGCCGAGTTCCTCGACCACCTCGTCGACACCATCCGCACCGAACGGATCGACGTGGTGGTGGTCGCCGGTGACCTCTACGACCGCGCCCTGCCGCCGGTGGACGCGGTGCGCCTGTTCGACCGGGCGCTCGGCCGGATCCGGGCCACCGGTGCCCGGGCGGTGCTGATCAGCGGCAACCACGACTCCATGGCCCGGATGTCCTTCGCCACGGACCTGATCGACGCCTCCGGGGTGCACCTGCGCAGCTCCCTGGACGGGATCGGCACCCCGGTGATCATCGAGGACGAGCACGGTCCGGTGGCCTTCTACGGCATCCCCTACCTGGAGCCGGAGATCGCCCGCCACCACTGGGACCTGCCCGAACGCGGCCATCCCGCGGCGATCGGGCACGCCATGGACCTGGTCCGGGCCGACCTCGCGCAGCGTCCGGGCACCCGCTCGGTGGTCCTCTCGCACGCCTTCGTCACCGGCGGCGAGCCCTCCGACAGCGAACGCGACATCTCCGTGGGCGGCGCCTCCCACGTTCCCGTCAGTGTCTACGACGGCGCGGACTACGTAGCCCTGGGCCACCTGCACGGGCGCCAGACCATCACGCCCACCGTGCGCTATCCGGGCAGTCCGCTGGCCTACTCCTTCTCCGAGGAGCACCACCGCAAGGGCTACTGGCTGGTGGACCTGGACGCCGACGGCTTCGCCGGGGCGGAGTTCGCCGAGGCGCCCGTCCCCCGCCCGCTGGCCCGGATCAGAGGCCGCCTGGACGACCTGCTCACCAGCCGGACGTGGGAACGGTACACCGGCCACTGGCTGCAGGTCACCCTCACCGACCCGCGCCGCCCGGCCCAACCCATGGACCGGCTGCGCGAACGCTTCCCGCACACCCTGATGCTGGAGTTCGACCCCGAGGGCGGCCCCGTGGAGCGGCGACCGGTCACCGGCGCGGTGGCCGAACGCCCCGAGCGCGAAGTGGTCGCCGACTTCGTCGAGTGGGCCAGGGGCACCGCCCCCGGCCCCGAGGAGCGCGCGCTCGTGGACCGCGCGGTGGAAGAGGTCCGCCTCCAGGAAGGGACGCGCTGATGCGGCTGCACAGCCTCACCATGACCGCCTTCGGGCCCTTCGCCGGGACCGAGGCGGTCGACTTCGACCGCCTCGGCGAGGGCGGACTGTTCCTGATCCACGGCCCCACCGGCGCGGGCAAGACCTCCGTGCTGGACGCGGTCTGCTTCGCGCTCTACGGCGACGTGCCCGGGGCCCGCGGCAACAACCGCTCCCCCAAGAGCGACCACGCACCGCCCGAACTCAAACCGGAGGTGACCCTGGAGTTCACCGTCCAGGGCCGCCGGGTGCGGATCGAGCGCAACCCGCGCTGGGAGCGCCCCAAGAAACGCGGGAAGGGCACCGTCACCGAGAACCAGAAGGTGCGGGTCCTCGACTGGCGGGGCGACCGCTGGGAGGGGGTCACCACCCGCCCGGACGAGGCCGGGCAGTTCGTCGGCGACCTGGTGGGGCTCACCCTCACCCAGTTCTGCCAGATCGTCATGCTGCCCCAGGGCGACTTCGCCCGCTTCCTGCGCGCCAAGTCCGACGACCGGCGCAAGTCCCTGGAGCGGATCTTCAACACCCGGGTGTTCCGGGACGTGGAGGAGTGGTTCGGCGGGCACGCCAGGAAGCTGGAGCGGGAGGTGCGCGCCGCCGCCGAGCAGGTGCGCGCGGTCTCCGGGCGCATCGCCGAGGTCGGCCGCTCCACCGCGCCGCAGGCACCCGAGGAGCTCACCGCCTGGGCCGCCGAGCTGGCCTCGGTGCAGACCGCCACCGCACGTGACGCCGAGGCCGTCACCGCCGACTTCACCGAGGCCCGGGACCGGGCCCGGGAGGCCCTGACCGCCGGGCGGGCGCTGGTGGCCCGGCACGAGCGCCTGGCCAGAGCCCGCGAGCGCCGCGCCCAGCTGGCCGAGCGGCGTGAGTGGCGGTCCGGGATCGACGCACGCCTGGCCGCCGCCGAGCGCGCGGACTCGGTTCTGCCGTACCTGAACGCCCGCGACCAGCGTCGCACCGTACTGGACAAGGCCGAGTTGGCCGTCACCGACCGGCTGGCGCTGGTCGGCGGGCTGCCCGACATCGACGCCGAGGCGCTGACCGGCCCTGACTCCCCCCAGGCGCTGCGGGCGGCCGAGCGGTCCCGCCACGACGAACTCGCCCGCCTGGACCTGCTGCGCGCAGACGCCGAGCGCCGCCGCGCCCTGCACCGCGAACTCACCGGGCTGGACCGGCGGATCACCGCAGTGCGCACCGAGACCGAACAGGCCCGCGAACACGTCAAGGCACTGCCCGCCCGGGTGGAGACGGTCACCAAGGAGTTGAACCGGGCCCGGGAGCAGTCCGGGCTGACCGACCCCGCCAGGGCAGCCCTGGAGCTGGCCGAGCGTCGGCACACCGCGGCCGTGGAGCAGCAGCGGCTCGGCGCCGAGGCCGAGCGGGCCGAAGAACTGCGCCGCGGCGCGGTCGACGCCGCCCAGGCCGCCCGAGACCGGGCCCAGGACCTGCGGGAACGGCGAATCGCGCACATGGCCGCCGAACTGGCCGCGGACCTGTCCGACGGCGCCCCCTGCGCGGTCTGCGGGGCCACCGACCACCCCTCCCCCGCCCGGCCGAGCGAGCAGGGTCTGGTCTCGGCCGAGGAGGAGCGATCCGCCCAGGCCGCCGCGGACACCGCCGCCGCCCGGCGCACCGAGGCGGAGAACTCCTTGGTGGCGCTGCGGGAACGGCACGCCGCCGCCGCCGAGCGCGCCGAGGGCCGCACCGTGGCGGTCGCGGCCGAGGAGGTCGGCGCCCGTAAGCGGGAGCTGGCCGAGGCCAGGTCGGCCGCCCGCGAGGTGCACCGTCTGGAGGAGGAGCTGGCCCAGGCCGCCGCGGACCTGGACCGGGCCCGCCAGCGAGAGGGCGAGCTGGTCCGCGAGGAGAGCGAGCTGGTGGCCCGCCGCGAGGAGGGCGCCAAGGAACACGAGCGGCTGACCGTGGTGCTGGACCGGGCCCGGGGCGCGGACGCCGGGCTGGCCGAACGGATCGCCCGCCTGCGCGGTGAGGCCGAGCTGCTGCGCGGGGCGGCGGACGCCGTCGAGCTGCGCGGCCGCGCCGCCGAGGAGCTGCGCACCGCCACCGCCGAGGCCGAGCGTTCCCTGGCCGACGCCGGCTTCGCGGACGAGGCAGCGGTGATCGAGGCCGCCCTGGACGAGCGCGGCCGCCACGATCAGCGTGCCCGGGCACGGGAGTTCGACGACCAGTGGGCGGCGGTCGAGGCACAGCTGGCCGATCCCGAGCTGGTGGCCGCAGAGCGGACCAGCGCCCCGGATCTGGCGGATGTGGAGGCCGCGGCGGCAGCGGCGGACGAGGCCGCGGACCGGGCGGTGGCCTGGCAGGGGATGCTCGCCGAACGGGCCCGCCGTCTGGTCTCCCTGCGCGCCGAGCTGGGCGAGCGGCTGTCCGGTTCGGAGCCGGTGCTGCGCCGCTACGCGGTGGCCCAGGGGCTGAGCACCCTGGCGGCCGGGACCTCTCCGGACAACACCGACAGCGTGCGGCTGTCCGCCTACGTGCTGGCGGCCCGGTTGGAGCAGGTGGTGGAGGCCGCCAACCACCGGCTGCTGACGATGTCGGACGGCCGCTACGAGCTGCGCTACACCGTGGACAAGGCCGCCGGGGACGGTCGGGCCCGCTCCGCTGGCGGTCTGGGCATGCGCGTGGTCGACGCCTGGACCGGGGTGGAACGCGACCCGGCGACCCTGTCCGGCGGGGAGACCTTCTTCAGTTCGCTGGCCCTGGCGCTGGGCCTGGGCGACGTGGCCACGGCTGAGGCGGGCGGTACCGAGATCGACACGCTCTTCGTGGACGAGGGGTTCGGCACACTGGACGAGGACACCCTGGAGGAGGTCCTGGACGTCCTGGACCGCCTCCGCGACGGCGGTCGCGCGGTCGGTGTGGTCAGCCACGTCGCGGACCTGCGCCAACGCGTGACCACCCGGCTGCGCGTACACAAGTCCGCGGGCGGATCCCGGGTGGAGCACCACGGCTGAGCCCCGTCGGCGAGGGCTGCCCCGCCCCTCTCCCCGGTGTGAACCGCCCCAAGGTCACCCTGAGTTGGGGCGCCGCCGCGACGGTGCGAGAATGACCAGCGTGAATTCGCTGGTCAACATCGCCGTGTTCGGAATCGGGGGCGCCATCGTGGTGGCGGCCCTGATCGGTCTGCTCCTTGTGGTCTCCGGGAGCGCTAGTGGGGCCTCGTCCCGGTTGCTCACCGTCTTCGGGGCCGCTTCGGTGGTGCTGTTGGTGGTGCTCCCGTCCCTGAGCGCGCTGAACGTGATGTCCGGTGGGGGCGGCTTCTGGGTGGGCTTCGCCAGCGCGAGCACGGTGGCAGCCGTGATGTACGCGGTCAACGTCGCCCTGCTGCCGCTCCTGGCCCGCCGCCAGGCCCTGGTGAGCGGACGCCCCGCGCTGGGTGAGCTCCGGCCCTCGGCCTCGGTTCTGCTCAGCGGTCTGGTCGTCTGCCTGGTCGTGGGGCTGCTGGTGACGGGTGTGGCGGCCTTCATCGTCTGAGGCCGATGTCCACCCCCGTGACCGCTTCCGGCCACAAGTTCCGCCCGGGGAACAACGCTCTGTAGTTTCGTGCCGGGGCTCCCTGCCCGCCCAGTGGCAGGGGCCCGGGCACTGACCGCACTCGACGGTGGAGCAACGGATGCGCGGACCGGGATGGGCCGCCACGGCGGCGGCGGTGGTACTGGTCGGCGGTTGCTCGGGCGAGGTCGAGCTGGCCGACCGGGACTCCATCGACCAGTTCGGCGTCCCCGCGCTGGACCTCGACGCCGAACACCCCTGTGACCTGGTCCCGGATGCCACCGCTGTCGAACTGGGCATCCTGCACGAGGACGGCAGCGGCAGCGCGCAGTCGGACGGCAACTGCTACTTCACCAACCGCGTCGACGCCAGCGTGGACGTGCGCGTGGACCGCTTCGACGAGGACCTGGCCACGGAGTCCGCCGTGGCCGCCACCGTCTCCGCCGCCTTCTCCGGTGCCGAGGGCCGGGAGTTCGCCAGTGTCGAGGGCTACCCCGGCTTCACCACCGCCTTCCCGGACTCGTGCGACCTCCTCGTGGCCACCTCCGACGAGCACGAGCTGTTCGTCCAGGTCAGCGCGGACGACGCCTGTGACACCGCCGTCGAGGTCGCCCGCACGGTCATCGCCAACTCACCCGAGTCGTGACCGGTACCGCCCAGCAGGAAACGGCTCCGGCTCCCGGTTCTCCCCGCCGACTCCATCGGCCCCTACGTCCCGGCCACCCAGGCGGCCTCCGCGGCCCGGATCAGCGGAATGACCTCGGCCAGGGCGTCCCGGGAGGGCCCGTGGGTGACCACGTGCGTGAACCCGAACTCCGCGCGCCTGCGCAGCAGCGTGTCCGCGATCTCCCGCGGGGTGCCCACCAGCAGGTAGGGGCAGTCCAGAAGGGACTCGCCCTTGGGCAGCAGCTCCTCGCCGACCCGCTCGGTGATCTGCGCGACCTCCTTCTCGGCGTCGTCGGTGACGATCACCTTCTGGACGAGAACGCCCGACTCGAAGGCCCGCTCCCCCGCCGCCTCTCGCACCAGCTCCACACGCTGTCGGGTCTCGGCCGCGCCCGCCATCGTGAACACGCCCATCTTCCGGCCCCTGGTCTGGGTCACCCCGCTGAACGCGACGGTGTCCGCGCGCCGGGCGGCCAGGGCCAGGGTCGAGGGGCCGTGGCCGCCGATCAGCACCGGCGGGCGCGGGCACTGCACCGGTCGGGGCTCCTGTCCGCCCTCGGCCAACCGCCGGTCCAGTTCGTCCAGGGCCGCCACCAGGTTCGCGGTACGGTCGGCGTGCGGCAGCCAGGGGATCCCCGCGTCCTCGAACTCCCGCTTCATGTAACCGGAACCCAGCCCGAGCTCGAACCTCCCGCCGCTGATCCGGTCGAGGGTGGCCACTTCCCGAGCCAACAGCGCGGGGTTCCAGAACTCGTTGTTGAGCACGTAGGTGCCCAGCCGCATCCGAGTGGTGACGGCGGCCGCGGCGCCCAGTGCCGCCAAGGGTGAGTGCGAGCCGAGGTGGTCCGGAGCCAGGAGCAGGTCGAAGCCCTGCTCCTCGGTGACCCGGCAGCCGAGGGCCCAGTCGTCGTGGTCGGACGGGAGCGTGTTGACGCCGAAGCGGAAAGTCCTCATGGGTCCGACCCAACAACGAGCGGGCCGCACAGTCCAGGGGGCGTACCCGTCCGGGCACGCCCCCCCTGTTCGGTTCGAAGCCGGTCAGTCCTTCCTGGGTTCTTCCACGATTTCACCGGCGGCCGCGCGCGAGCGGCGGTCGAGCTCGGCCAGGTAGGCGTTGTAGGCGTCCATGTCGGCGTCGTCGGAACCGCCGCGGCGGCTGTGCCGCTCGCGCCTGCGCTCCTGGCGCTCGTCGTCGCGCGACCACTGCACGACCAGCGCCAGCATCACCATGACGGTCGGGATCTCGCCCAGCGCCCAGGCGATACCGCCGCCCGCGTACTGGTCGGCGGCCTGGTCGGCCATCCAGGGGATGTCGAACTGGCCGTAGTACTGCATGGCCATCGGCGTGGCCTGCTCCATGATCGCGATGCCGAAGAACGCGTGGAAGCCCATCACCACCAGCAGCAGCAGGATGCGCAGGAGGAAGGGGAGCTTGCGCGGCGCCGGGTCGATCCCCACGATCACCCAGTAGAAGAGGAAGCCCGAGACGAGGAAGTGCACGCCCATGAACAGGTGACCGAGGTGGTCGTTCATCAGCGTGGGGAAGAGCGGCGTGAAGTACAGCGCGTACGGGCTGAACACGAAGATCGGGGCGGCCACCGCCGGGTGGGTCACGACCTGCGAGAACCGGCTGTTCAGGAAGGCGTTGAGCCACTCGCGGGGTCCCCGGTCGCCGCGCTGTTCGGCGGGCCTCAGGGCGCGCAGGGCCAGGGTGACCGGGGCGCCCAGCACCAGCAGGATCGGCGTGACCATGGCCAGCACCATGTGCTGGATCATGTGCATGGAGAACATGATCATGGCGTAGGTCGCGAACCCGCTGAGCTGGACCGCGACGATGGTCAGCAGGCCCAGGACGAAGGCGGCGGTGCGGCCGATCGGCCACTTGTCGCCCCGCTGGACCAGGCGCCGGACACCGGCCAGGTACAGGAACCCGGCGACCACGACGAACATGATGAAGAACAGGTCCGGACGCCACAGGGTGAGGACGTTCTCCAGGGTCATCGCGGGCGGGATCGGGAAGCCCAGGATGGCGGCGGCCGGGTCGACGGTGCTCTCCAGCGGCGGGGGCGGTGCGGTGCGGCCCAGGCCCACGGACACGCCGATGACGGCGGCCATGATGAGGACCTCGGCCCCGGCCAGCCGCAGGAAGGCGTTGCGGCGGAAGGTGTACCCGCGCTTTCCGGCGGGTGCGGCGTCGATCCGGACCAGCACCCGGGAGCGGTGCAGGTAGCCCAGGACACCGAGGACCGCGAAGAGGACGACCTTCACCACGATGATCAGGCCGTACTCGGTACCGAACAGGTCGTCCAGCGAGTACAGGCGGGCCAGCGCGCTGGCGGCGCCGCTGATCGCCACGCCGACGTAGGCCCACAGGGCCAGGCGGCTGAAGCGGTGCGCGGCCACGGCCGGGTCCTGGCCGTCGCGGCGCATGGCGTGGTAGGTGACCGCGGCCAGACCGCCCACCCACACGCAGATCGAGATCAGGTGCAGGGCCAGCCCGGTGACGGCCAGTTCGTGGGCGCCCGATGAGGCCGAGTGCCCGGTCAGGGCGGGCGGGGTGACCGCGACCAGGGCGGCGACCAGCAGCCAGAGGCCGCCGGTCGCGCTGGCGGCCGTGCGGCCGAACAGCGCGATGCCGGTGGTGATGAGGATGACGAACATCAGGGAGATGCCCGCGGACACCGACCCGGCGTAGGCGGTGACCTCGTCGATGCTCACCTGTCCCATGGGCTTGGCGAGGAACTCCGAGGCCTGAAAGTACAGCGTGGCCACGGCGGACAGCGTCCAGGCCAGGGCGGCCCAGGTGGCGCCGCGCACGTAGCCGGTGGCCTGCGGGGAGAGCCGTCCCTTCTCGGAGGCGAGCAGGACGACCGCCATCAGCAGGAGCCCGATGGTCAGGACCGCGGCGGTGTCCATGACCGTCTTGGCGATGGGCATGCCCCAGCGGACCGCCTCGCCGGCGTCGGGCAGGCCGGGGATGACCTGCGCGAAGACCGAGCCGCCCAGGATGAGGGTGGCGCTCAGGGCGATCGCGCACACGAGTGCGGCGGCCAGGGCGTACAGGGGCACGTTGGCGGTGCCGGGAGCAGGATCCAGGTCCTGGTGTCCCCTGGGGGATGTGTCGTTCTGTGCGGGAGGAGCCACGCGCCACTCCGTCGTCGTGTTCGGTCAACTGGCAGGTCAGCACCCCTGGCCGTGGTGGCCGCCTGGCTACTGCCGCGAGTCGGGGTCCGGCAGGGGCCGTGCACGGAGGAACACCTTCCGTCAAGGTTAGACCGTTTACTACACAGTGTCGGACTTGGGCCCGCTCACCCGTCCCCCCAAGCCCTCGTCTGTCGGGGCGGAGCCGGAAAGCCGACCGCGAGAAGTGACGTTTCCCCCTTCCCGGCGGGGCCTTCGCGATACGCTCGACGTCCCCGCTCGGGGCCACGGACCCGCGCCCCTCGTGCCCGTCACCCCTCACCGCCGTGTCCCTCAAGGCGGCCGCACAGCACCACGAACGCGACGAAGCGTACGAAGGGGGAGGGCGATGCCCGAGTTCGACAGTGTCATCCGTTCCAGGCGGACGGTGGTCCCCGCGGGGGCCGGGCCCGCCAGCGTGGGGATCCGGGACGGCCGGATCGAGGCGATCGGCCCCTACTCGGCCGAGATGTCCGCGCGCGAGGTGGTCGACCTCGGGGACACGGCCCTGCTGCCCGGCTCGATCGACCTGGGCACCGGGGTGCACGTCCCCGGCCGGGAACTGACCGATTCCTACCAGGCGGTGGGCGAGGCCGCCCTGCGCGGCGGGGTGACCTGTGTGGTGGCCTCCCCCGCGCCCGGTCGGCCCGCGATCACCTGCGCCGACTCCCTCCAGGTGCACCAGCGGGCCGCGGCGGGGGCGGCGGTCTCGGTGCTCTTCCTCGGCGGAGTGACCCGGGGTACGGGCCCCCTGGACCTGGCCGACCTGCACGCCGGCGGGGTGGTGGCCTTCCAGGGATCGCTGTCGGACGGGGGCGCGCCGGACATGGCGGCGCTGGGCGACGCGCAGCTGCGCAAGGCCATGGCCGAGATCGCCGCGCTGAACGCGCTGCTGCTGGTGCACGCCGAGGACGTCCGCGAGCTGGGCCGCCCCGCGGTGTCGGCGGAGCAGCGGCCGCCCCGGGCCGAACGGCGAGGGCTGGAACGGGTGATCGCGGCGGCCCGGGTGGTGGGCGCCCGCACCCACATCGCGCCCTTCACCGCCGCCGAGTGCGCGGCCCTGCTGGCCGCGGCCGGTGCGGTGGGGGTGGAGATGACCGCGCACACCTGTCCCCACTACCTGTGTCTGCCCTCGGAGTTCCCGCGCCCGGACTCCCCGGCGCGCTCCTGCCGCCCGCCGCTGCGTTCGGACGCCAACCGCAAGGCGCTGTGGAGCGCGCTGCTGGAACCGGACTCGCCGATCCTGACGGTCGGTTCGGGGCACCTGCCCGCGATCGGCCTGCACACCCTGGAGTGGAGTCTGTCGGCACTGTGGACGGCGGCGCGCAAACGCGGGCTGTCCCTGGCGGACCTGGCGCGGTGGACCTCTCTGGCCCCGGCGGAACTACTGGGGCTGGGCGGGCGGGGCCGGATCCAGGAGGGGTTCGACGCCGACCTCGTGGCCTTCGCCGACTCCGAGGCGCTGGCGGTCCCGGAGGCGGATCCCAGCCCCTACGCCGGGATGCGGCTGACCGGGAGGGTGGACCGGGTGTGGGTGTCCGGACGCCCGGCCCGAACGGAACTTCTCGGCACGGGGAGTCTCGGAACGCGCTCCTAACCCGTGTCACACCGCACACAGTCGACTTACAGGCTGTCAACATGGCAGCGTAAAGCTATGCACATTGGCGATAGCGTGGACGCGCCTTCGCAGGTCACAGTGGGAGGTATCGATGGCGATACCAGTTGGAGGAACCGTGCGCATCGGCGTGCCCCGTGAGATCAAGAACCACGAGTACCGGGTGGCGATCACCCCTGCGGGTGTCCACGAGCTGACCCGCCGGGGTCATGAGGTCTTCGTCGAACACGACGCCGGCGTCGGCTCCTCCATCACGAACGAGGAGTACGTGGCGGCGGGCGCCAGCATCCTGCCCACCGCGGACGAGGTATGGGCCGCGGGCGACCTCATCCTCAAGGTCAAGGAGCCCATCCCCGCCGAGTACCACCGCATGCGCGAGGGCCAGACCCTGTTCACGTACCTGCACCTGGCGGCCTCCCGCGAGTGCACGGACGCGCTGCTGGAGCGCAAGGTCACCGGCATCGCCTACGAGACGGTGCAGCTGCCCGACGGCTCCCTGCCGCTGCTCGCCCCGATGTCGGAGGTGGCCGGCCGGCTGGCCCCGCAGGTGGGTTCGGTGACGCTGCAGCGCCCCAACGGCGGCCGCGGCGTCCTGATGGGCGGGGTCCCGGGTGTGCGCCCGGCCCGCGTCACCGTCATCGGCGCGGGTGTGTCCGGCCTGAGCGCCACCCAGATCGCGGTGGGCATGGGCGCGGACGTGACCGTGCTCGACCTGAACGTCAACAAGCTGCGCCACGTCGACTCCCTGTACCGGGGCCAGGTCAAGACGGTGGTCTCCAACTCCTTCGAGCTGGAGCTGTCCGTGCTGGAGTCGGACATGGTGATCGGCGCGGTCCTGGTGCCCGGCGCCAAGGCCCCCAAGCTCATCTCGAACGAGCTCGTCTCCCGTATGCGCCCGGGCGCGGTGCTGGTCGACATCGCGATCGACCAGGGCGGCTGCTTCGAGGACTCGCGTCCCACCACACACGACGACCCCACCTTCACCGTGCACGACACGGTGTTCTACTGCGTGGCGAACATGCCCGGCGCGGTGCCCAACACCTCCACGCACGCCCTCACCAAGGACACCCTGAGGTACACGGTGGCGCTGGCGGACAAGGGCTGGCAGCAGGCCCTGCGCGACGACGCCTCGCTGGCCGACGGCCTGAACACCTTCGACGGCGACCTGGTCTACGCGCCGGTGGCCGAGGCGCACGGCATGAAGCACCGTGAGCTCTCCGAGGTGCTCGCCTCCTAGCACAACCGAAGAAGAGCGTGAGGGGCCGTCCGGGGGACGGCCCCTCTGCCGTCCTTGCGTGTCAGCCGCGGGCGTTGGAGTCGTGCGGGCTTCACCCGCCCCGCCGCCTTCCGGAGTGAGAGAGCCCACGGCGAGGCCCCCGACGAACCGTCACCCATCCGGCCAAAGCCCTCCCGACCTGGGGACCATGGCCGAATCATCCCCTGTGGACGGGGTGGTCGGGCCGGTCGGGCGGGGGTACCGTCGAAGGGTGGGCCCTTCCGACCGTGGGGCCTGTGACCGGGGCCCCGACACATGAGGTGGGACAGTAGTGACGCACACCGGAGCGGTAACGGTGACCCGGATCGTCGAGCTCGAGCTGGTGCGGCTGCGGCCGTCACTGGCCGGTCGGGGTGCCGACGGAGCCGTTCCGGTGCTGGTCCGGGCGAGCGACGGGCAGTTGAGCGGCTGGGGCGAGGTGTCCCGGGCAACCGCCGAGCAGTGGGAGGCGCTCTCCCGGGACTTCGCTCCCGCCCTCCTGGAGCACGGTTGGCGCCGCCCGACCGAGGTGGCCGACGCCTTCGCGGACCTGCCCTGGGACCCGGCGCTGGTGGGCGCGCTCGACACCGCTTGCTGGGATCTGTGGAGCCGTCAGCGCGCCGCCCCGCTCTCACACGCCCTGGGCGGGGAGCGCACCGCGCTCACCGCCGGGGTGACCCTGCCCCGGCAGGTGACCCTGGAGTCGGTGGTCACCGAGGTGAACCGCCAGGTCGGCGCGGGTTTCCGGCGGATCAGACTGGAGGTCGAGCCGGGCTGGGACACCGACGTGGTCCGGGCCGTGCAGACCAGTTTCCCGTTCCTGGTGCTGCAGGTGGACGCGGGCGGGCGCTACACCGAGTCCGCCGCGCACCTGGACGCCCTGCGTTCGCTGGACGCCCTGGGGCTGCTGGCGATCGAGGACCCCTTCGCCTGCGACGACCTGGGCGCGCACGCCCGGCTGTCGGCCGAGCTGCGCACCCCGGTGGCGCTGTACCGGTCGCTCTCCTCGGTGGAGGACCTGCGCGAGGCGGTCCTGGCCGAGGCCGGGAGCGCCGTGAACGTGGACCCGGCCCGGCTGGGCGGGCTGACCGCGGCCCGGCGCGCGGTGGACCGTGCGGTGGACGCGGGATGGCAGGTGTGGTGTGGTTCCTCGGCGGTGACCGGGGTCGGCCGGGCGGCGACGGTCGCGCTGGCCTCCCTGTCCGGCGCGACCCTTCCGGTGGAGATGCCGGGGGCAGGTGGTCGCAGCCGTGACCTGGTGGTTCCGCCGGTGCGCGCGCACGAGGGCGTGGTGCCGGTGCCGTTGGCCGAGAGCGGACTGGGCCATGACGTGGACGAGGCCTCGCTTCCGGGTTTCACCTCCCGGACCCTGCTGCTGGGCGCGCCCGCGGCGAAGGACCCGGGTGCCGCCGCCACTTAACCGAACACCGTTAGGTAGAGTGGCGCGCATCACCGTCCGGCTTCCCCCGGAGTGCGCCGGACCCCTAACGAACGTGGAGGCGTGGTGCGCGTATTCGCCGACATCCAAGAGGTCGTCGACGCCCAGGGTGAACACCTGGGTCACACCGACTGGCTGACGATCACCCAGGACCGCATCGACAAGTTCGCCGATGCGACAGAGGACCACCAGTGGATCCACCTGGACGCGGAGCGGGCCGCCGAAGGCCCCTTCGGCGCTACCATCGCGCACGGATTCCTGTCCCTGTCGCTGCTGGCGCACTTCTCCCAGAGCATCTTCTCGCTGACGAAGAAGCCGCAGATGTCCATCAACTACGGCCTGAACAAGGTGCGCTTCCTCCAACCGGTCACGGTGGGCTCGCGGGTGCGCGACGCGGTGGAACTCAGCGGGGTGAAGGAGACCCCCAAGGGCTACCTGGTCAGCACCACCCACACCGTGGAGATCGAGGGCCAGGAGCGCCCCGCCCTGGTCGCCGAGAGCCTCGGCCTCTGGGTTCCATGAGCGGTCGGGGTTCGGGGGCGGATCCGCGGTGACAGGGACCCGCCCCCGAAACTCTCAGCGGACGATCCGGCGCAGGACGCGGCGGACCAGGCCCGGGGTGAACCAGCGCAGCTTGCGCTCGGCCCGCTCGGCGCGGCGGCGCAGCCGGTCGCCCCTGGACCTGGCCTGCTCCAGCTCGGCGCGCAGCCGGACCACCTCCGCCGAACCCTCCTCCGCGCCGTCCGTTCGGGGCGCCGTCCCCGCCGCCCCGGCTTTCGCCGTCGTGGCCTCCAGCCGGTCCTCCTGCTGCCCGATAGCGTGGATGAGGTCCGTCGCGGGCATCCAGTGGATGCCGTGGACCTCCTCCACCACCCGGTCCAGTTCCCGGCCCCGGGCCTCGGGGTCAAGGTGGCGGGCCCGGCTGAAGGCGGCGGTGCGCTCCAGGCGCAGCATCCCCTCCTCGGCCGTGAGCGCGCCCGGCATGGGTGCGCTCAGCAGCCCCGCCGCGGCGGAGTCGCAGGTGCGGACCAGCTCGGCCAGGGCCTGGGGGTAGGGCTCGGGTCCGGCGTCCAGGTACAGCCGGAAGGGCACGCGCGGGTCTGTGCCCGGCTCGGTCTCGACGAACCGCACCCGCGGGTCGCCGCGGAAGGTCTCGTGCGCCAGCCGCAGGTCCAGGACGTCCTCCTCCAGCGGCGAGCGGCGGCCCCCGTGCAAGGCGCCCCACGGACCGACCAGCCACAGGCGCAGGTCCGGGGTGGTCCCGGACAGCAGCGCCGAAGCGGTGGTGTCGATCTCCTCCAGGGTGTGCCCGGCCACGTCCAGCACCACGTCGACCAGTGGCACCTCCCACTGTCGCTCGGGGCGCTTGCGGCGCAGGTGGAAGTCGGGCACCCGGTTGGACACGTACGGCATCCGGTAACGGGTCCCGGCGGCACGCTGCTCCTGCATCTGGGAACGGCCCAGGTGCCAGCTGCTGGTGTCCAGGTCGGGCACGAACACCGCGCCCTGCTGCGCCAACCGGTGGCCGAACTCACTGTCACCGCCCAGGATCAGGGACGGGTCCAGCCCGCCGGTGGCGTCGAAGAGGCTCCGGTGCAGGGAGCCGGTCGCGCCCACGAACACCTTGAAGGCCTCGTGGTGGGCCGAACGCAGCCGGTCGTTCCTGTCGATGAACCGCTCCACCCAGTGCGGGTCGGCGCTCCCGAGGTCGAAGAGCGTTTCGGCCCGCCCCGCCGCGACCTCCTCGTACACGTACTCCGGGGCCATGGCGGCCGGGTCGAAGTCCACGAACATCTTGTGGCCCATGACCACGGCGTAGTCCACCTGGTGGT
Source organism: Nocardiopsis metallicus (assembly GCF_014201115.1). GTDB lineage: Bacteria > Actinomycetota > Actinomycetes > Streptosporangiales > Streptosporangiaceae > Nocardiopsis > Nocardiopsis metallicus. The sequence continues at coordinate 115,254 of NZ_JACHDO010000001.1, read as the reverse complement.
GCCAGCGCATCTGGGACTCCACGTGCTCGCGGTAGACCAGCATGTCGGCGTCCAGGCGCAGCACCACCTGCCCGGAGGAGGCCGCCACCCCGGTGTTGACCGCGTGCGCCGAACCCCAGCCGCCCGGGGCCGAGGGCACCAGCAGCGTGTTCCCCGGCCGGACCCGGGGCAGGGTGAGGGGTTCGGGGGAGCCGTCGTCCACCACGACCACCTCGGTGAGCTCGGCGGGGTAGCTCTGCGCGGCCAGCGAGGTCAGCACCAGGTCCAGCTTGTCCTGGTGGCCGTGGGCCGGGATCACCACGCTCACCGACAGCGTCGGCGTCCACTCCCCCAGCGGCGGCGGGGTGAGCGGGGCGTAGTCGTTGCGGAACACCCGGGGCTGGCCCGGTGGGTCCCGCCGGTCGGGGCTCCCGGCCTGGGCCGGAACCGTCCCGACCCGGACCCGGGTGTCCGGGCGCGATCCCTGACCGCGCTCTGAGACGTTGTCCGCACTGGTCACGACTGTCCTCCCTGGTAATCGGTGGTCCGCAGCAGCGCCCGTCCCGCCTGTGGGCCGGGCTTCCCCAACGGGTTCGGCCGGCCCAGCGGGGCGGGCTCGCCCTCCAACAGGGAGCTCGGCCGCCAGCCGGACCACTGCCGGGTACTCCTGCGCAGGAAGTAGCCCATGTCCGCCCCCCAGGTGTGTCCCTGTCCGGCGCGGCGCAGCAGGTAGCCGAGGCCGTGGGTGCGGTAGATCCGGCCGCTGTCGCGGCGGACCGCCAGGAGCAGCTGGCTGTCGATCGCGCGCGGCAGCGGACGGAAGCCCCCGACGTCACGCAGCACGGAGCGGTCGACCATGATCGTGCTGCCCACCACGTCCGGGGAGGGCTTCTCCGTCTGGTAGCTCCGCCACACGGTGAGGTCGAGCTCCTCCAGGTAGACGAGGTCCTGGGTGACCCCGACCAGGTCGGCGCAGGAGTAGGCCCGGGCCATCAACAGGTCGGCCAGGTGCTCGGGGCCGTACCAGTCGTCGTCGTCCCACTTGGCGACGATGCTGCCGGACGTGCGGTCCACGGCGTCGTTGAGGACCGCGCCGAACACCTGGTCGGCGGGGGCCTCGTGCACCGTGACCGGGATACCGGTAGCGGCGAGGTCCGCCACGGCCGCGCGGACCTCGGGCAGGTCGGCGGAGAACCCGTGCAGGGCCAGGACCAGCTCGAACCGCACCCCGCGCTGGCGGGCGACCTGGGCCAGGGCGAAGCCCACCAGTTCGGGCCGCCGGGTGCAGAGCATCACCGACACCAGGGGGTCGGGCGGTACCGGCACGCCCGCCCGCGCGGCCAGGGTGCGCCAGCGGACCAGCTGGCCGTGCACGCGCAGCGAGGCGCGGCGCAGCCGGACGCTGTGCTCCTCCCGGCGCAAGGGGTCGGCGAGTTCGCTCTCCGCCGGCCCGGTGAGGGTTTCGGTGAGCGCGGGGCCCAGCCCGGCGGCCCAGTCGGGGACCGGCCCGCTGATCACGGGGACTCCCCCGGCGGCCAGGGCGATCACCGCGCGGACCACGGTGACCGGCGTGGCGGGCCCGGACCAGTCCACCCGGACCCCGCGCAGGTAGCGCGCCCGCCCGATGTCCAGGTCGGTGACCGTGCCGTCCTCGGGTACCACGCAGAGGATCTTCGTACCCTCCCGCAGGACGGTGCGCCCGTCCCGGGTGCACAGGTCCCCCATGGGACCGCCCGCCTTCTTGGTGAAGCCGATCGGGTTGACGGTGTGCTCGTCGAGGGGCGCGAGGGGGTGCACCGGGTCGGGCTCGGTGACCCGGGCCCCGGCCTCCGGCCTTCGGGACTGGGTTGTCGGGGACTGGGTTGTCGGGGACTGGGTTGTCGGGGGTTGGGCTGTTCGGGACCGGGGCGCGTTCCGGCCGGGCGACTGCGGGCCGGGCACGTCCAGGTGCGGCACGACCCCGTCCTCCCAGAGCGGGAGACCGCCGTCGTCGGTGCGGACCACGAGGTCGGCCACGGGCGAGACCCGGCGCAGCGGCACCGGTCCGGTCGCGCTCACCCCGGTGGCGGCGGCGTCGCCGGACCGCCACAGCGCCGCGCCCCGCCCGTGCACCCCGGCCAGCGGAACGGGGCGCGGACCCCGCCGCCCGCCGTTGGTCCCGTGCAGGACGCAGTCGAGCGCCTGGCCGGTCTCGACGGAGTCGGGGAAGTACAGCTCGCAGATCCACCCGCGTTTGCCCAGGCGGCGCACGCGCATCTCGAGCAGGTCGTTCCACTCCTCGAGCCCCGGCGGACTGGGGACGAGGGGGCCGTGGTGGCCAGGGGTGTCCGCGACCACCACGACCAGGTGGACGGCGGGCGGCAGCGCGTTGGCGGCGGTCAGGCTGCGCCGCAGGTCGGTGAGGCTGGCCGCGACCACCGCCACCAGGCCGACCGCCTCGGGCTGGCCCTCCGCGCCCACCGAAGCGACCTCGAACGGCTCACCCAGGGTGTGGGCGTCCAGGTCGACCAGCAGGTCGTCGCGGCGCAGCCGCAGACGGGTGAGTTCCTTACGGGTCGACTCGTGGGATCCGGTGTGGCAGAGGATCGCTGGTTCGTCGCCGCGTGTGTGCAACGCCTGGCGTAGGACTGAGTGGATCATCGGGCGACCCCGGGGTCGGAGCGGGCGAAGGCGCAGGTGGGAACCGATCCTGATCGGTCACACCGGCCACCCTAGCCAATCCGGTTACACAGGGTTACACACCGTTGCGGCGTGTCTGTTTCGCGCGGTGTGCGACCGGGTGCGCAACCGCCCGCTCCCATCCCGGGGCCGATCCGGGCAGACTTCAGCGCGCCAGCTTGCGCAGCACCCTGCGGGCCAGACCGGGGGTGAACCAGCGCAGCTTGCGCTCGGCCCGCTCGGCTCGGGCCCGCAGCCGGTCAGCCTCGGCCAGGGCCTTGTCCAGTCGCTTCTGCAACACCTCGGGCTTGGTCTTGGCCTCAGGCTCCTCCTCTGCCCCCTTCACGAAGGCCTCCCCCGGGATCCAGTGGGTCCCCGCGGTCTCCTCCACCACCCGGTCCAGCTCCCGGCCCCGGGCCCGCGGCTCCAGGTGCAGCGCGCGGGCGTAGGCCGCGGTGCGCTCCAGGCGCAGCACCCCGTCGCCCCTGGTCGCCCCGGGCAGCGGTGCGCACAGCAGCCCGGCGCCCTCGCGGTCGATCTCCTTGATCAGGTCGTGCAGGGCCTCGGCGCCGGGGACCGCGCCCGCGGCGACGGTGAGCCGGAAGGGCACGCGCGGGTCGCGGTCGGGCTCGGCCTCGGCCAACCGCACCCGCGGGTCGCCGCGGAAGGTCTCGTGGATCAGCCGCAGGTCCAGGAGGTCCTCGTCCAGCGGGGAGCGGCGGTCCCCGTGCAGCTCGCCCCACGGACCGACCAGCCACAGGCGCAGGTCCGGGGTGGTCCCGGACAGCAGCGCCGAAGCGGTGGCGTCGACGTCCTCCAGGGTGTGCCCGCCGACGGTCAGGAGCACGTCCGCCAGCGGAACCTCCCACTGCCGCTCGGGGCGCTTGCGGCGCAGGTGGAAGTCGGGGACGCGGTTGGACACGTACGGCATCCGGTAGCGGGTCCCGGCATCGCGGCGGGTCTGCATCTGGGAGCGGCCCAGGTGCCAGCTGCTGGTGTCCAGGTCGGGCACGAACACCGCGCCCTGCTGGGCGACCCGGTAGGCGAACTCGGTGTCGCCGCCCAGGATGAGGGCGGCGTCCAGCCCGCCCGCGGCGTCGAAGAGGGTCCGGTGCAGGGAGCCGGTGGCGCCGATGAACACCTTGTAGGACAGGCGTCCGGCGGTGCGCAGCCGGTCGTTCTTGTTGATCAGGCGTTCCACCCAGTGCGGGTCGGCGCTCGCGAGGTCGAAGAGCTTCTCCGCGCGGCCGGCCGCGACCTCGTCACGCACGTGCTCGGGGGTCATGGCGGCCGGGTCGAAGTCCACGAACATCTTGTGACCGAGGGCGACCCCGTAGTCCACCTGGTGGTGCCAGCGCATCTGGGACTCCACGTGCTCGCGGTAGACCAGCATGTCGGCGTCCAGGCGCAGGATGACCTGGCCGGAGGAGGCGGCGACCCCGGTGTTGACCGCGTGCGCCGAGCCCCAGCCGCCGGGGGCGGAGGTGAGCAGGCGGGTGTTGCCCGGGCGGACCTCGGGCAGGGTGAGGGGTTCGGGGGAGCCGTCGTCCACCACGATCACCTCCATGAGGTGCGCCGGGTAGCTCTGCGCGGCCAGCGAGGCCAGCACCAGGTCCAGCTTGTCCTGGTGGCCGTGGGCCGGGATCACCACGCTCACCGACAGCGTCGGCGTCCACTCCCCCAGCGGCGGCGGGGTGAGCGGGGCGTAGTCGTTGCGGCGCAGCCGGGGCTGGGCGCCGAAGTCCACCTCGCCCCGGGGCAGGGGCTCCCCGGGTACGGGCGACGGTGCGCGGTCGGGCACCGGGGCCATGGCCGGTGCGGCGGTCGCGGTGTGCTCTTCGGTACTGGTCAAGGGTGTCCCCCCGTGTGCTGTGCGGCCCCGACCGGCTGCCCGGTGTCGGCCTCGCTCCCCAGCGGGGCGGGTTCGCCCTCCAGGAGGGAGCTGGGCCGCCAACCGGACCACTGTCGGGCGTAGTTGTGCAGGAAGTAGGCCATGTCCTCGGACCAGGTGTGGCCGCCTCCGGTGCGGCGCAGCACGTAGCCCAGCCCGTGGGTGCGGTGGACGCGGCCACCGCCCCGGGTGACGGCGATGAGCAGTTGGGTGTCGATGGCGCGCGGCAGCGGGCGGAAGCCCCCGGTCTCCTCCAGCACCACGCGGTCGGTGAGGATGGTGCCCCCGGCGATGAACCGGGTGGAGGTCTCCGACTCCCGGCTGCGCCAGACCATGAGGTCGATCTCCTGGAGGAAGACGAAGTCCTGGCCGGTGCCGACCAGCTCGGCGCCGGAATAGGTGCGGGCCAGGACCAGGTCGGCCAGGTGCTCGGGGCCGTACCAGTCGTCGTCGTCCCACTTGGCGATGAGGTCGCCGGAGGCGCGGGCCACGGAGTCGTTGAGCACCGCGCCGAAGACGCGGTCGGCGGGCGCCTCGTGCACGACCAGCGGCAGGCCGGTGGCGCGGTAGGCGTCGATCGCCGACCGCACCTCTGGCAGGGAGGCGGGGAAACCGTGCAGGGTGAGGACGGTCTCCGGCTCCACGCCGCGCTGGCGGGCGATCTGGGCGAGCGCGAACCCCACCATGTCGGGTCGGCGGGTGCACAGGATGACCGAGACCCGGGGGGCGGGCGGGACCGGCACCCCGGCCTCGGCGGCCAGGGCGCGCCAGCGCGAGCGCAGGCCGTGCGTGTACAGGGCGGCACGGCGCAGCCGGACGCTGTGCTCCTCTCGGGACAGGCGGTCGGACAGGTCGGCTTCGGTGGCGGCGGTGAGCAACCGTGTGAGCTCGGTACCCAGCCCGGCGGCCCAGGCGGGGACGGGGCCACTGACCAGGGGGACGCCACCGGCGGCCAGACCGGCCACGGCGCGCACGGCGGCGTGCGGGCCGGTGGGTCCGGACCAGTCCACCCGGATCCCGCGCAGTCGGCGCAGTCGGGAGAGGTCCACGTCCGTGATCGTGCCGTCCGGGGCGACGGTCACCAGGTTCTTCTTCCCCTCCCTGATCACCGCGCGGTCACCGTGCAGGGTGAGGTGGCCGAGCGGGCCGTTCTCGGCCTTGCCGAAGCCGGTGGGGTTGACGGTGCTCTCGTCGACGGGCGCGATCCGTTGGACCGGGTCGACCGGCCGGTCGGCGGCGCGCGCGTAGCCGGTCGGTCCGATGAGCTCGTCCCAGGAGTCGGTGCCGGTGGTGGTCCGGTCCAGGGCGGGTACGGCCTCGTCGGTCCAGGCGGACGGCCGTTCGCTGTCGTGTACCCGCAGGGCGAGGTCGGCCACCGGGGTGACCCGGCGCAGCGGGACCGGCCCCTCGTCCGGCACCCCGTTGGCACCGGTGTCACCGGGGCGCCACAGGGCCGCCTCGTGTCCGTTGAGGGCGACCAGGGGCGCCACCGCCGGTCCGCGGCGGCGGCCGCGGGTGCCCTGGAAGACCGCGTCCAGCACCGAGGCGGACTCGATGGCGTTGGGGAAGAAGAGCTCACAGATCCAGCCGCGGCTGTCCACCCGGCGCAGGCGCAGTTCCTGGAGGTCGCGCCACTGGCCCATGCCGGGGCCCACCGGAAGCGGGGGCTCCTGGTGACCGGGGGTGGCGACCAGGGCGACCACGACGTGCACGGCCCGGGGCAGGTGGACGGCCGAGGTGAGGACCCGGTGGAGGTCGGTGGTGGTGGCCGCGACCACCGCCACCAGACCGGCGACCGGCTCCTCGGCCGTCCCGTCCAGGATCGGCCGTCCCAGGGGCTGGGCGTCCAGGTCCAGCAGGACGTCGCCCGGGGCCGTGGGCAGACCGGCCAGGTCCGCCCGGGTGTCGGCGCCGGTGTGGCAGAGCACGGCCGGTTCCCTGCCGCGGGCGCGCAGGGCCTGCCGAAGGACGGTGGTGATCATCGTGTGGCCTTCGATCTCGGGCGGCGGCTGGGGGGCGGCTGCCGGGACTCGGTTCGGGGTCGGGACTCGGTGGTGGGCCGGGGACGGGCTCGGGCGGGCAGTGGGCCAGACGGGCAGTGGGTCAGGCAGTCTGGCGGGTGAACACGTGTGCGCCCTTCTCCGCCGGCTCCTCGGTGCGGTGCAGGCGGTGTTCGGCGACCCAACGGTCCCCGAGGGCGCGTTCGTCGGGCCGGTCCGCGTCGTCCAGGACGATGACGGCGTCGTCGGTGCAGTGCGACAGCAGGGCGGGGACCGCGGGGTACCTGGCCTGCGCGCCGGTGGCCTGCGGCGGGCCGTCGACGAACAGCAGGCCGATGCGTTTCAGGTCGCCCAGGCGGGAGAGGTCGTACCAGAGCGGGGCGGACTCCACCGGCCCCTCCCGTTCGTCCCCGACCAGATCGGGCTTGACCTCGGTGAGCGGGGCGTGCCGGACCTCGACGACGTCGTCGAGCCCGTGCGCGGCGATCAGGTCGCGGCTGAGTTCGGCGTAGCGGGCCTCGTGCTCGATCGCGACGAGTCGGCCGCTGCCCGCGCGGCGCAGCGCATAGCCGATCCACACGCTGGAGGCGCCGCTGCCGCACTCCACCACCAGCTCGGGGCGGTGGCGGTCGATCAGTTTCACGAGCAGGCGCAGCACGTCCGGAGAGGCGGCCCAACCGCGCAGCGGCGGCATGAACGGGGCCACGTCCAGGTACTCGCGCAATTCGGCCCAGGCCACCTGCTGCTCGTAGTCGTGTCGGCCCTGCGCGGTGACGGTCCGCTGGATCTCCCGGCTGACCCTGGGCAGGGCGTGGTCCTGGAGACGGGTAATGCGCTCGCCCACCCCGTCCAGGGAACCGGTGATCTCCAACCGGTCCTGGCCGAGCACCTCGGTCACCCTCCGGGTGTGGCCGTTGACACTGGTGGCGAGGGCGCTCACCGAGCGGCGGAGCAGCCACAGCCCGGCGCCGAGCGCGCACACCAACCCGCCGAGCAGCAGCACGGCTGTGGCGATCACGGCCTCTGCCCAGCTCAGCACGGCCAGGACACCCAACACCGTCGGGGTGGCCAGGACGGCCGGGCCGAGGACGGCGCCGACGGCCAGGAGGGGTTTGGCTCTGCGGCGGAGAGAGGGCAAGGGGGACCTCCACGGGGTTGCGTGGCAGCGGGTTCGGGGGGCGTTGCGTTCGAGGGGGATGGGCCCGGAGATTGCGCGAGAGACTCCCGGGCGCTTTCGACACTAACTCCCCAAAGCACCCGCGGAGCCTTTCGCTGGCGAAATCGAAACCCGCGTGGTAATCAATTCCCCCGGCGTTCACCGGGGCGTCATTCACCGGTCGGCATTTCGGTGGCCGGAGAATTCAGCAGAACTCCGTCGGCTCACCATCCGGTGGCCGCCACCAGCGCTTCCTCCATCACCGGGCCGAGGGTGCCCGCGTAGGTCGCGGTGACGTGCGAGTGATCCCAGTAGACGAGGATGTTGCCGACCACGGCGTTGCAGGTACCACCGGGGCACACGTGTTCGGTGAGGTCCATGAGGGTGACGTTGGGCGGCAGGTCGATCTGCGTGGCCGGGTCCACGTCCTCATGACTGGCCGAGACCGCGGACACGCACTGGTCGATCGGGCCCGCCTCCAGGCATTCGGCCCCCTTGTAGGGCAGCCGGGGCAGGTCGCGCAGGCCGATCACCTCGATGCCCAGCCCGTCGAGCCGCTCCCAGACGTCCAGGAAGCCGTCGTGGACGGTCTCACCGTTGAGGGTGGAACGGGTGGAGGAGGTCAGGACCGCGTCGGGGCGCAGATCCTCCACCTCGGCCAGCGCTTTGGCCTTCCACACCTCGCACTCGTCGAAGACCGCGCCGTCGCGGTAGGCGGTTTCGGTGCTGAACTGGCAGCCGCTCTTGGTGAAGGAGACCAGTCGCCACCCCTGGGCCTGGGCCGCGGCCGCCACGGCCGGATACCAGTGGGCCGCGCGCGAGGCCCCGACCAGGGCGAGCGTGTGCTCGGCGTCGGCGGGGCCGACGTCGCACACGACCAGTTCCTCCGAGGCGAGGTTGACGTGGCAGCCCTCCTGGTGGTGCCAGGACAGGTCCTGCTTGGCATCGGCCGGATCGGGGCGGACCGGAACGTCGGGCAGCACCGCGAACAGGTCGGGGTCGGAAACCACCTGGGCCCCCGGGTAGCTCTCGGGCGCGGCCAGCTCCAGGGAGCGTTCGGCCCGCTGCTGCTCCAGACGGTCGTTCCACAGCAGCGATGCGGCCAGGACCGGGACGATCAGCGAGGCGGCGATACCCAGTGCCCAGCCGGGGGTGCGGCGGCGGGCCGGTTCGGTGAAGCGGTCCAGGCCGCCCTCCACCAGGCGATGGGTGAGCCAGGCCAGGCCCAGGGACAGCCCCAGCACACCCAGCCCGCCGAGCGGACTGGCCAGGGTCCGGCCGGTGGTCTCCAGGTAGACGACCAGGATCGGCCAGTGCCACAGGTAGAGGGCGTAGGACAGCTTGCCGGTGTCGGCCAGGGGCTTCCAGGTGAGCAGGCGGTCCGCGCCGTAGCGGCTGCCGGTGGCCCCGGCCAGGATCACCAGGACGGCGGCGCCGGTCGGCCACAGCGCGACGTAGCCGGGGAAGAGCGTGGAGACCGGGAGGAGCACCCCGCACGCGACCAGGGCGGCCAGCCCGAACCAGCCCAGGAGTACCCGCAGCCGCACCGGCAGGTGCACCCGGTGGATGACCAGGGCCAGGATCGCGCCCAGCGCCAGCTCCCACAGGCGGGCGCCGGTGTCGAAGTAGGCCCAGGCCTGGTCCCGGGCGGTGATGGACACCGAGTAGCTCAGGGAGAGGGCGAACACGGCGGTGACCGCGGCCAGGACCGTCACCCGCAGGGGAAGCCGGACGCGGGTGGCCACCAGCGCCGCCAGGGCGATCAGGACGGGCCACAGCAGGTAGAACTGCCCCTGGATGGACAGCGACCAGAAGTGCTGGACCGGGCTGGCGGCGGCCTCCCTGGCCAGGTAGTCCACCGCGTTGTCGGCCAGGACCCAGTTCTCGTAGTAGAGCGCGGCGGCACGCACCTCGCCCAGGATGTCCGGCCAGCGCGAGCGGGGCAGCCACAGGTACATGGCGGCCATCGTCGCGGTGAGGACCACCGCCACGGCGGGCACGAGCCGCCGGGCCAGTCGGGTCCAGAAGGCGACGAAGCGGATCCGGCCCTCGCGTTCCACGCCCCGGACCAGGGACCCGGTGATCAGGAAGCCGGTGAGCATGAGGAAGACGTCGACACCGCCGGAGACTCGGCCGAACCAGATGTGGTAGACGGCCACGAGCAGGACGGCGACGGCGCGCAGCCCTTCGATCTCGGGCCGGAACTGGCCTGCGCCGCCCCGGACCCGCACGCTGCCGGGGCCGGACGGAACGGTGGGCGACCGGTCGTCGAGGGTCTTCGGAGTGGAGGTGTGCATGAGCGGCGGCGGCCTCGGAGAGTTGGGGAGACTTTTTACCGAACGAGGCTTCTGAACGGGTTCCGTCACTCGAATTCGGCGATGCATTATCGCCACCGCCGATGCCCAGACGGTGAATTGCGGACCAACGTCGGAACAACGTTTTCGGGTATCCCGCGCGCTCATTCGGATAGCCCGTCGCACGGTCCGGCCGGGCGAGGGCTGAAGGTGGCGGGAGCCGGGTGGCCAGCGGGCCTTCGGGAGTTTCCTGACAAAGGGTGAGGATTAGCGGGGCGGAGTCCGGGAAGGGTGGGAAGAGGTCAGAGAGGCCAGGGGGCGCGTCGGCCCCACGGGCCACGGACCCGAGGGTCCCCGGCCCGTGACACAGGGCCAGGATCCGTTGGCGCCCCATCGGCCGTTTATTCCCGGGAACGGGTGTCAGCGGCCTGACATCGGGCCGATCCCCACCTGGCTGATAGCTTTCTGCCTAGAGCGATCCCATCGCTGTAAGCCCGACGAACCTAGTCATTGGAAAGGTGCGTCAGAGATGTCTGCGCCGTACTCGCTTCCCGAGCTGCCCTACGACTACGCGGCCCTTGAGCCGTGGATCTCCGGTCAGATCATGGAGCTGCACCACGACAAGCACCACGCCGCCTACGTCGCCGGGGCCAACGGTGCGCTGGAGAAGCTGGCCGCCGCCCGCGAGGCCGACGACTTCGGCACCATCACGATGCTCGAGAAGAACCTCGCGTTCCACCTCGGCGGCCACGTCAACCACTCCGTCTTCTGGAAGAACCTCTCCCCGGAGGGTGGCGACAAGCCCGAGGGCGAGCTCGCGGCCGCCATCGACGACCAGTTCGGTTCGTTCGATGCCTTCCGCGCGCACTTCAACGCCGCGGCCACCAGCCTGCAGGGTTCGGGCTGGGCGATCCTGGCCTGGGACGCCCTGGGTCAGCGCCTGATCATCGAGCAGCTGTACGACCAGCAGGCCAACATCGCCATCGGCACGCAGCCGCTGCTGATGCTGGACATGTGGGAGCACGCCTTCTACCTCCAGTACAAGAACGTCAAGGGCGAGTACGTCAAGGCGTTCTGGAACGTGGTCAACTGGGCCGACGTCCAGCAGCGTTTCGCCGAGGCCCAGAAGGTCAAGATCGGCTAGTAGTACCCACCCGGCCGAGCACCGGGAACGGCGGAGGGCGGCACCACGTCACGTGGCGCCGCCCTCCTCTCGTCTACCGCCCCGCACCGGGGATCAGACGACCAGGACGTCCGGGTGGCTCTCCACCGGGCCGTGCCGGTCCAGTTCGCGCCAGGCCCTGGCCAGCCGCCAGACCAGCTCCTCACGGGTGGCGCGGTCGAAGGCGAACGGCAGCCGGAAGTACTCGCCGTGGCTGCCGTCGGTGGTGGCCGACATCGCGGATCCGGGCACCAGTTCCACATCGTGGCAGAGCGCGACCTGCGCGAAGGCGCGGGCGCTGGCCCCGGGCAGGCGGATCCACAGGGCCGCGCCGCCCTGGGGGGTCCGCCACTCCCAGTCCGGCAGGTCCCTGCGCAGCAACTGCTCCATGTGCTCCAGCGCCTCCCGCAGCTCCGCCGAACGATGCCGGGCGAGCTGGTCGTAGCCGTTGAGCAGGCGCACGGCGACCGCCTGGTCCAGCAGGGGGCTGGCCAGATCCGCGAGGACCTTGCGGCGGCTGAGACGGAGCGCCATCTCGGCGGGGGCGCGCAGCCAGCCCAGGCGCAGTCCCGCCCAGCCGACCTTGGACAGCGAGTCGACGGTGACGACCTCGGCACCGCGCGGGGCGTGCGCGGCCAGCGGCGGGGGCTCCTCCTCAGCCCGGATGCCCGTGTAGGCGCTGTCCTCCAGGACCGGCACCCCGTGTCGGGCCGACAGCTCGCCCAGCTCCCGGCGCCGGGCCGCGGACATCAGCGTGCCGGTCGGGTTGTGGTACGAGGGCATCACGTAGATCAGGTGCGGGTGGAGCTCGCTGATGGCGCGGCGGACCCCGTTGGCGTCGATGCCCTGCGCGTCCAGCGGAACCGGATGGATCTCGGCGCCGCGGTCGCGGAACAGGTCCAGGCAGCCGGCGAAGCTCGGGTCCTCGGCCACCACGGGTGAGCCCGGGCGCAGGTAGAGCTGGGCGACCAGGGCGACCGCCTGGTGGGCACCGGTGGTGACCACGATCTGGTCCGGGTGGGTGGGCAGCCCCTGACGTTCGTAGAAGTGCGTGATCGCCTCGCGCAGAGCGGGCAGACCGCGCGGGTGGTAGGTGCCCTCGGCCATCAGGGCGGGAAGGTCCTCGGCCACGACCTCGCGGATGGCCCGCTCGACCCCGGACAGGGCGGGGGTGCGCAGGCAGGCGGTGGAGATGACGCTGTCGTCGGTATGGAGGAGGTTGCGGTACATGGGGTTGCCGTTGGCGCTCCACCCGTCCGACCGGACCGGGGCCCGGGTGCTGCACACCCGGGTTCCGCTGCCCTGGCGGCTCTCCAGGACTCCTTCGTCGCGCAGGTGGTCGTAGGCGGAGACCACGGTGGTGCGGCTGATCCGCAGGGCGACCGCGAGGTTGCGCTCGGAGGGCAGGCGTTCCCCGGGGACCAGGGTGCCCTGGTCGACCAGCCCGCGCAGGGAGCCAGCCAGCCGCCGGTAGAGGGCTCCGCTGCCGGTGGACCAGGCCCCGAGTACGTCCACGAGCTCGTCAGTACGTCGAACAGGGTCCATTTGTGGCTCCATTGGATCTACTCGCCGCCGCCTTGGACTCCGATACTGGCACTAGTCCAACCCGGACCGCCAGAGCCAAAGTGGACTCTTCACCAGGGTCCAATCACATCGGGAGTTCCCATGCGTTCCCTTCTTCCCCGCCGCACCGACCACCACGTCAGTACGCGCACGAAGGCGGCGCGGAGCCGCTGCACCGCTTCGGAACCGGCCCGTGCCGCGCACTGGACGACCCTGGTCGAGGCCCGAACGATCACCGGCGACCGCGAGCACCTGCGCCCCCTGGTCGCGGCGCTCCGCGCACAGGCCGAGGACCACTTGGGCCACCTGGGCGAGGTCCACTTCATCGATGAAGGCGACCGGATCCGCTTGGTGGGCCGGTGGCGTTCCCCCGCCGACCTGCGTTCCTTCGTGGAGCGGTCCCACCGGGAGCTCCTCCTCTACCGCGCGGAAGCCGGTCTCTTCCCCACGGTGGAGCGGACCCTGTGGTGGTCCACCGCCGGAACCGGGGTGAGCGCGGCCGAGGCCGGGGAGCGCGCCGAGCTCCTGCGCACACGCGGCCCCGGCCCCCGCGCCTTCACCCTGGCCTCCCCGGTCCCGCCTCCGGCCGGCTGAGGTTCCAGCGCTCCTCGGCCCCGGGCCCCGGCCCCCGGCGAAAGGGCGGCGACCTCCAGAGCCAGCTCCTGAGCCTTGAGCGGCGCCGAAAACGAGGTGTCCTGATGCGGTCGGGCCACCGACCTCGCGGTCAGCTCGAAGTGCGCGCTCGCCCGGGACAGGGCGGATTCCGGACGTCGTCAAGGGGACACGTCACGGTTCGCCACCCTAGCGAACGGTCCCCTCGGACTCGCGGTCGTCGATCTGCTGACCCACCCACAGGGCACGGCGCACCAGGAACTCCCGTTCGCCCGCCTCCCGTTCCCGGAGCCGTGCCCGGTCGCGCCGTTCCGACCAGGCCCGTTCCACATCGAAGAGCCGTTGCGCGAAGGCCTCCAAGGCCTGGATCCGCACTTGCATCCGCGCAGGACCCCGCAGAGGCTCTCGGAAAGCCTGAGCATGCGGCCCTCGGCCAAGGCGGCTCCGACCGTTCCCACCGCTTCCCGCCCTTCGTTCCGGTCCCAGCCGGAAGGACGTACCACGGAAGGACCGGGGGACGCCTCGGCGCACGGCGGGGCGGGACTCGCAGGCGGCGGGTCAGGCGGAGACCGGGCCCGGAGTGGGGGCCAGCGGGGCGCCCATGGCGTGGTAGCCGCCGTCCACGTGCATGACCGTGCCGGTGACGGCGCGGGCGGCGGGCGACATCAGGAAGAGGGCCGGGCCCGCCACCACGGTGGTGTCCTTGGTGTCCCAGCCCAGCGGGGAGTTGTCGGCCCAGGAGTCGGCGATCTGGGAGAAGCCGGGGATGGAGCCGCCGGCGAGGGACTTGATCGGGCCCGCGGAGACGGTGTTCACCCGGATGCCGTCCGGGCCCAGGTCGCGGGCGAGGTAGCGGGCGGAGTTCTCCAGGACGGCCTTGGCCGAGCCCATCCAGTCGTAGACCGGCCAGGCGACGCTGGCGTCGAAGGTCAGGGAGACCACGCCCGCGCCCTCGGGGGCCTTGGCGAGCAGGTCGCGCATGCCCACGGTCAGGGCGGCCAGCGAGTAGCCGGAGATGTGGATCGCCTTGGCCACGTCCTCCCACTCGGTGTTGAGGAAGTTGCCGCCCAGGGCCGACTCCGGGGCGTAGGCGATGGCGTGCAGCAGGCCGTCCACGTGGTCCCAGTGCTCGCTGACCTCCTTGGCGGTGGCGGCGATCTGTTCGGGGTCGGTGACGTCCATGGGCAGGACGGCGACCGGCTCCCTGGGCAGCCGCTTGGCGATGCGCTCGCAGATGGAGAAGGCGCGGCCGGGCGGGTTGGTCAGGATCACCTCGTGCCCCTGGTTCATGGCCTCCTCCGCGATCGCGTAGGCGATGGAGGACTGCGTGGTGATGCCGGTGATGAGCAGGTTCAAGGGGTTCCCCTGGTGGGCGGTGTTCGGACTGGCAGTGGCAACGTATCGGCGCGGGGCGGGATCCGTCTGCCGTGGAAGGGCACAAAGAATTCGGCGTGTGCTTTGAAGAGGTCCGCCAGCAGGAGGGGGTTCCCGCCGGTTTCCGGGAAGAACGGGCCGGGACGCGATGGGCCCGGCCCGCTCCGTACTCAGACTCCGTCGGAGGGCTCCCAGGTACCGCCGAGCCCCGCGCCCAGGGAGCGGCGGGCCGCTTCGGCGAAGGCCGACGGCTCCAGCTCACCCATCCCCTCGGCCAGGACGCCCGCGAGCGGTCCGGCGCCCATGTCGGGCAGGTCGAGGAGGTTGCAGCGCATCGCCAGGTCCGCTTCCCCGGCCTCGCGCGGCCAGGAGCCCACCACGACCCCGGCGGGGACCAACCCGCGCGAGTGCAGGGCTTCGGCGGTCAGGGCGGTCGCGTTGAGGGTGCCCAGCCGGGGGTCGGCGACCACCAGCACCGGCGCGGACAGCAGTTCCGCGACGTCGGCGAGGGTCTCCCCGGCCGCGTTCAGCCGGACCAGCAGCCCTCCGGCGCCCTCCACCAGCACCAGGTCGTGTTCGCGGGCCAGGTCCAGGGCGCGGTCGGTGACCTCCCAGGCCGCGGGCCCCCCACTGCCGACCCGGGCGGCGGCCCGCGCCGGGGCGAGGGGGTCGGGGTAGCGGACGGTCTCGGCGGTGGTCGCGCTCGGGACCAGGCGGGCGACGGCCTGTGCGTCGCCCTCCTCCCCCGGGCCCACCCCGGTCTGGGCGGCCTTGAGCACCGCCACCCGGCGCCCCCGGTCCGCGGCCAGCGCGGCGAGGGCGGCCGTGGCCACGGTCTTGCCCACCTCGGTGCCGGTGCCGGTCACCACGAGCACGTCCGTCACAGCTCCCCTTCCGGCCCCGGCTCCTCGGCCAGAGTCGCCTCGGCGGCCGCGAGCATCCCCCCGGCGATCCGGGCGACCTCCGTCTCGGAGCACACGTAGGGCGGCATCGCGTACACGTGTTCCCGGAACGGCCGCAGCCACACCCCCGCTCCGATCGCCGCGCGGGTGGCCGCGCGCATACGCACCGGCCGGTCCAGTTCGATCACCCCGATGGCTCCGAGTACCCGGACCTCCCGCACGCCCGGCAGCTGCTGCGCCGGGGCCAGGCCCTCGCGCAGCCCCGCCTCGATCCTGGCCACGTCCCCCCGCCAGTCGCCCTCGGTGAGCAGTTCCACCGAGGCCAGGGCGGTGGCGCAGGCCAGCGGGTTGCCCATGAACGTGGGCCCGTGCGCGAGCACTGGGACCTCCCCCTCCGCGATCCCCCGGGCCACCCGCGCGGTGCACAGGGTAGCGGCCAGGGTCACGTACCCGCCGGTGAGCGCCTTGCCCACGCACAACACGTCGGGGACGACCCCGGCGTGGTCGGCGGCGAACATCTCGCCGGTGCGGCCGAACCCGGTGGCGATCTCGTCGAAGACCAGCAGGATCCCGTGCCCGTCCGCGATCCGGCGCAGCTCCCGCAGGTAGCCGGGGTGGTGGAAGCGCATACCGCCCGCGCCCTGGACGACGGGTTCGACGATGATCCCGGCCAGTTCCCCGGCGTGTTCACGGGCCAGCTCCGCGAACTCCGCCAGGTAGGCGGGGTCGGGCGCCTCGTCGAACCCGGTGGGCGGTGCGGGCGCGTACACCTGGCCGGGCAGGACGTCGCCCCACAGCGAGTGCATGCCGCCGTCGGGGTCGCACACGCTCATCGCGTGGAAGGTGTCGCCGTGGTAGCCGCCCCGCCAGGTGAGGAAGCGGCGGCGTCCCGGGTTTCCGGTGGAGCGGTGGTACTGGAGGCACATCTTCATGGCCACCTCCACCGAGACCGACCCCGAGTCGGCGAGGAAGACGTGGTCGAGACCGTCGGGGGTGATCTCCACGAGGGCCTCGGCCAGCGCGGCGGCGGGCGCGTGGGTGAGCCCGCCGAACATCACGTGGCTGAACCGGTCCACCTGGGCGTGTACGGCCGCGTCCAGGCGGGGGTGGCGGTAGCCGTGGATCGCCGACCACCAGGAGGACATACCGTCGATCACTCGGTGGTGCTCGCCGTCCGCCCACAGGTCCAGGTGGACGCCTTCGGCCCCGGTCACCACGTAGGGGGTCTCCGCTGCGGGAACGGTCGTGTAGGGGTGCCACAGGTGCGCGCTGTCGGCGGCTCGAACCTGTGCGGGATGGGCCGTCTCGGTGCTGGTTCGCGACATGGTCCCCCATTCTTCCCGGCGCGCGAGCTCTGGCACCCCCTACGAGTGAGCCAGGAATCCCCGCCCAATCTTTGTGGGCTTCCACTGGTGACTGCGCGCCCACGGACCGGCAGAGTCGTATACGCCTCCCTGGCACGACAAGGGACGGGTCGCCCCAGCGGGCTTGGCCGCTGCTGGGTCGGCCCGCCAGGGGGCTCTCCTCCCGGCGGGCCAGCACCCGGTACCTTTACCTTGCGCACAAGTTTTCTGCCGCATCTCCCTTGAACTCGTCTGGCCCGGGTCAGGGCCGCCCCGACCGCCCGGAGACGCGCCACCGAACTCTCCGAGGAGCTCTCATCCGCATGGAACGCCTCGACACCGGTACCAGCACCGCGCACCGTCCCTGGACCCTGCGCGCCACCCGCCCCGAGCCGGAGCCGCTGCCCGAGGGCCACCCCCTGGACTGGCTGGACCGGGCCGCCGAGGGCCGGGCCCGCGCCGGACTGACCCGTCGCACCGTTCCCCGCTCGCCCTCCGACGACCTCCTGGACCTGGCCGGAAACGACTACCTGGGACTCATGCGCCACCCCGCCGTGGTGGCGGCCGCCGCCGAGTCCGCCCACACCTGGGGCGCGGGCGCCGGGGGTTCGCGGCTGGTCACCGGGGACACCGAGCTGCACGGTGAGCTGGAGCGCGAACTGGCCGAGTTCCACGGCTCGGAGGCCGCCCTGGTGTTCTCCTCCGGGTACGCGGCCAACCTGGCGATGGTGACGGCGCTGGTGGCCCCGGCCACCGAGGATGTCGAACCGCCCCTGGTGGTGTGCGACCAGTACAACCACGCCTCCCTGATCGACGCCACCCGGCTGGCCAAGGCCTCCGGTGCCCGGGTCGCGGTGTTCCGCCACGGCGACGCCGAGCACGCCGCCGAACTCCTGCGCGGGGGCCCGGGGCGGCGGCTGCTGCTCAGCGACACCGTGTTCTCGGTGGACGGCGACCTCACCGACATCCGCTCCCTGGCCGGGGTCGCGCGGACCCACCGCGCGGCGCTGCTGCTGGACGACGCCCACGGGCTCGGGGTGGTGGGCCCGGGCGGGCGCGGCGCCGTGGGCGGTACCCCGCTGGGCGGCGCAGACGACGTGGTGGTGTCGGTGACCCTGTCCAAGTCGCTCGGTTCACAGGGCGGCGCGGTCCTGGGTTCGCGGCGGGTGATCCGGCACCTGGTGGAGACGGCGCGCACGTTCGTCTTCGACACCGGACTGGCCCCGGCGGCCGCGGGGGCGGCGCTGGCGGCCCTGCGGGTGCTGCGCGCCGAACCCGAGCGGGCCGAGGCGGCGCGGTCCCGGGCCCGCGAGCTGTCCGAGGGGCTTCGCGAGCGAGGGCTGGACGCCAGCGATCCGGACGCCGCGGTGGTGTCGGTGCTGGCGCCCTCGCCCGAAGAAGCGCTGGCCTGGCGCGCGGCTTGTGGGAAGGACGGGGTCCGGGTGGGCTGCTTCCGTCCTCCGTCGGTCCCGGACGGCCGTTCCCGGCTGCGCCTGACCGCCCGCGCCACGCTGGACAACACCGATATCCGCCGCGTTCTCGACGTCATCACGACAAACCGCCCCGGGTAGTCTGACGGGTGGACCAGGGTGTGTCGGACGAACACACCCCGCACGCCCGCGGATCTGGGAGGCGGTAGGCGACCGTGTCAGCGCGTGATGGTGACCCCCGCGAGCCCCAAGACCCTCAGGACCCCCTGGAGCAGGGTTCGGAGGGCGAGTCTCCGGCCCCCGGAACCGGTGCCACGGCGATCGGGAAGAAGGGGAAGAAGAAGTCCCCCAAGCGCCGCCGCCGTGCCCGCGTCACCCTGGTCACCGCGGCCGTCCTGGTCCTCGCACTGGTGGTCACCCTCGCCGTGCCCACGAGCCGCGACGCCCTCCTGCGCCTGTGGTGCGACACCACCGGCGGTGTGTGCCCCGCCGAACCCCTCCCCCCGATCACGGAGGAAGAGGAGGAGGACTGGCGGGTCCGGATGGAACCGGAGGAGGCCGCTCTGTGGGGCAACTACGTGGCCCTGGGCGATTCCTACTCCTCCGGCGACGGCGCGGGCGACTACGAGGAGGGCACCGCCGAACCCGGTGAGTGCTGGCGTTCCGAGCACGCCTACGCCAACCTCATCGAGCAGGAGTTCTCCTTCGAGGGTTCGCTGGGCTTCTACGCGTGCAGCGGCCACAAGGGCTCGGACATGCTCAGCCAGGTCGGCACCCCCGAATCCCAGCTCGAGCGGGTCACCGAGCACACCTCGCTGGTGACCGTCGGCATCGGCGGCAACGACCTCGGTTTCATCCCCGTCCTGCGCACCTGCATCGTGCGGATGCCGCTCCTGGAGCGGACCGCCTGCACGGACCAGGAGGACGAGGTCGACGAGAAGATGGACGCCTTCGAGGAGACCCTCACCAAGGTGCTCACCGACATCCGCGACCGCGCACCGGACGCCCGCGTGCTGGTGCTGGGCTACCCCCGGCTCTTCCCCGAGGAACCGCCCGGCATGTACTACACGCTCTCCCAGAGCGACCAGCTGTGGCTGAACACCGTGGCCCAGCGGTTCAACGACCGGATCCGGGACACCGTCTACCAGGTGGACGGCGACATATACGGCACCCGGCAGGTCGGCAGCGCGGAGTTCGTCAACGTCTTCACCGCGCTGAAGGGGCACGAGGTCAGTGAGGACGACTCCTGGCTGAACGGCATCGTCCTCGGCCAGTTGGGTGAGGGCCTGCGGGTGGACCGGGCGAGTTTCCACCCGACCGCCCAGGGTCAGCGCTCCATCGCCGAGCGCGTGCGCCTGCAGATCGAGGAGGGCCCCGAACGCGTGCTGTTCACCTCCAGGGAGACCCTGGAGAGGGTCGACTCCGACGTGCTGTACACCGAGCTCGGCGGCCCCCTGGACCCGGCCAACGTCGTGCCCGGCACCGAACCCGACGGGGACGGCCCAGAGGGGGACAGTGCCGACGAGGACGCTGATCCCGCCGCCGAGGACGATGAGGACGAGGACGACGGCGCCGACTCCTAGGGCGGACGCGCCCGCCCCGGCGACGGGTTCTCCCGGCCCGGAGGGCCGGTCCTGGTGTCAACAGCACAGGAGGGACACGTGACCCAGCTGCTGAGGGTCCAGAACTTCAGCGTCTCCAGTGGCGGGATCGCCGCTGACGAGGGCCAGAGCCCCGCAAGAGCGTTCGGCGAGCTGCTCGACCGGTTCCACCTGGAGGTCGTGCCCGGCCCGAGCGGTGTGGCGCACCAGCCGTTCTGGCGCGAGTGACCCGGGGCCGGGACACAGGGCTCAAACGCAGGCCCCGCCCGGATCGGATCCGGGCGGGGCTCCGTCGTCCCGCTACCGCCCGTGTGCGGCGGTACGCGCTACCGCTACCGGGCCTTCTACCGTTTCTGGGCCTTGAGCTCGGCGATGACCTCGGCGAAGCGGTCCAGACCCCAGTTGAGGTCCTCCTCGCTGATCACCAGCGGCGGGGACATCCGTACGGTCGACCCGTGCGTGTCCTTGACCAGGACCCCGTGCTCGGCCAGGCGCTTGCACAGCTCCTTGCCCGAAGCCAGTTCGGGGTCCACGTCCACCCCCGCCCACAGGCCGATGCTGCGCGCCGACACCACCCCGTCGCCGACGAACTCGTCCAGCCGACGCCGGAGCACCTCGCCCAGCTTGCGGGCGTTCTCCAGGTAGGGGCCCTCGGTCAGCATCCGGACGACCGTCGAACCCACCGCCCCGGCGAGCGGGTTGCCGCCGAAGGTGCTGCCGTGCTGGCCGGGCTGGATGACGCCGAGGACGTCCTCGTCCGCCACCATCGCCGAGACCGGCAGGATGCCGCCGCCCAGCGCCTTGCCGAACAGGTAGGCGTCCGGAACGACACCGGTGTGCTCGCAGGCACGGATCGTGCCCGTGCGTCCCAGGCCCGACTGCACCTCGTCGGCGATGAACAGCACCCGGTTGGCGTCGCAGATCTCGCGGACCCTGGGCAGGTAGTCCTCGGGCGGCACGATCACGCCCGCCTCACCCTGCACCGGTTCGATGAGCACGGCCACCGTGGTGTGGTCGATGGCCTCCTCGATGGCCTTCGCGTCCCCGTAGGCCACCGAGCGGAAGCCCGGCGTGTAGGGACCGAAACCCGTCTTCGCCTCGCTGTCCGAGGAGAAGGAGATGATCGTGGTGGTGCGGCCGTGGAAGTTGGCCCCGGCCACGACGATGGTCGCCTGGTTCTCCTCGACGCCCTTGACCTCGTAGCCCCACTTGCGGGCCACCTTGATGCCGGTCTCCACCGCCTCGGCGCCGGTGTTCATCGGCAGGACCTTCTGCTTGCCGACCATGTCGGCGAGGGCGCTCACCCACGGGCCGAACTGGTCGTTGTAGAAGGCACGGCTGGTCAGCGTCACCCGGTCGAGCTGGGCGTGCGCGGCCGTGAGGAGGTCCGGGTTGTGGTGGCCGAAGTTCATGGCCGAGTACCCGGCCAGACAGTCGAGGTACTTCTTTCCCTCCACGTCGGTCACCCAGGCTCCACGGCCCTCGGCGATCACCACGGGCAGGGGTGAGTAGTTGTGTGCGGACCTCGACTGTGCGAGTTCGATGTGGTCCGCGCTGGAGAGTCCCTGTCCGCCGGGGTTTCCGACGGAGTCCTGCTGTCCCAGATTCTGGGTGGTCATCTAGCCGCTCCGATCACCATTGACCGATGTCAGACAGTAGATACCCACCGTGGAGCCCGGTAGAGCCCCCGCGGCGGGATCCCCAAGAGTTGAGCAGATGATCCGGTGAGCACACAAGGGGTGGCGGAGATCACCGCTCGGCGCCCGGGCCCGAAATCCACGCGTCATCCCGACCCGCACCCGCGCTGAGCGGGCACTGTCGGGCCGGTCCGCGGCGGGGGGCGACGGGGGACGGTTACGCAGGTGACGCGGTACACAGCCCCTGCGGCGATCGAGGTGGTCCCTGAAGGGTACGTTCGCTCCTAACCAGCTACAGCCGCCGCGAGCCCGATGCGCCGAGGACGGCCGTTCACCATCGTCAGGGAGGTCATCAGACGTGCGTCCTCACGCGTCCCCGGACACCCCCTTCTCCCTCGCCAACCTCATGGCGGCGGTGACCGACGCCGTCCCGGAGCGGATCGCGCTGGTCGCCGGTCCCCGGCGGCTCACCTACCGCGCCCTGGACGACCGTTCCACCCGGCTGGCCCGGCACCTGGTCTCGGCCGGTGTGCGCCCAGGTGAGAACGTGGCGATCCTGTCGTTCAACCGCGCCGAGTGGGTGGAGTCGTTCCTGGGTGTGCTGCGCGCGGGCGCGGTACCGGTGAACGTCAACTACCGGTACGTGGCGGGCGAGCTGCGGCACGTGCTCTCGGACTCTCACGCGGTGGCCCTGATCGCCGAGGACTCCCTGGCCAGGACGGTGACGGCGGTCCTGCCCGACCTGCCCCGGCTGCGGCACGTGCTGCTGTTGGAGGACGGTTCGGAGCGTGAGGCCTCACTCGGCGGCGCGGACTACGAAGACGCGCTCGCCGCGCAGGACACGGATGGTCCGGGCTCCGACGGAGTCGAGGGACCGGTGCGGCTCCCCGAGACCAGCGGCGAGGACCACTACCTGCTCTACACCGGCGGCACCACGGGCTACCCGAAGGGTGTGCTGTGGCGTCAGGCGGACATCTTCCGCGCCGCCGTGGAGCGGCGCGCCCCGGGCACCCCGCGCGCCCGGACCCCGCAGGACGTGGCCGACCGCGCCGCCGCATGCTTCCCGCAGCGGATGCTGGTGCTCGGCCCGCTGATGCACGCGGCCGGACAGTGGAACGCGCTGAGCATGCTGCTGTGCGGCAAGCGCGTCGTGCTGTCCACGGACCGCAGTTTCCGCCCGGACCGGGTGCTGGAGCTGGTGCACCGGGAGGGCGTGCACGCGGTGCAGCTGGTGGGTGACGCGATGGCGCGCCCGTTGGCCCGGCACCTGCTGACCGAGCCCGACCTGTGCCCCGAACTCACCTCGGTGCGCTCGGGCGGCACTCCGCTCACCCCGGCGGTGCGCGGGCTGTGGCGGGCCTGGCGCGAGGACGTCGCCCTGGCCGACGCCTACGGGGGTTCGGAGACGGGCGTGTGCGGTTCGGCCACCGCCCCGGACACGAAGGACAGCGCCGCCGAGGAGCCCGTCACCGCCTCCGCCGACCGGCGCAGCTTCACCATGGGCGGCAGCATCTCCGTGCTCGACGGCTCACTGCGGCCGCTGCCGCCGGGGTCGGCCGAGGTCGGCCGGATCGCGCGCACCGGGCGGATCCCGCTGGGCTACTACAACGACCCGATCGCCACCGCGCGCACCTTCCCCACCGATCCCGAGGGGCGGCGCTGGGCGCTGTCCGGCGACTACGGCACGCGGGCCGCGGACGGCTCGATCGTGCTGCTCGGCCGGGGCAGCGTGGTGATCAACACCGCCGGGGAGAAGGTGTACCCCGAGGAGGTGGAGGCCGTCCTCAAGGCCCACCCGTCGGTCGAGGACGTGATCGTGGTGCCCTCGCCGGACGAGACGCTCGGCCAGCGGGTGACGGCGCTGGTGTCGCTGGCCCGGGACGCCGCCCCGGACGAGGACGCGCTGCGGTCGCACTGCCGGATCCGCCTGGCCGGGTTCAAGGTGCCCCGCACCGTGCACTTCGTGGACCGGGTGCGGCGCACCGCGGTGGGCAAACAGGACTACCGGTGGGCCGCGTCGGTGGCCGGTCAGACCACGGAGTCCACGGCCTCCCCGCTGTCCGGTTCCGCCCGGAGCTGAGGCCTCCGGCCGGGTTTCTTTTTCGGACCAAGGATCTAACCCACCCCTGACCGACCGAAACCCTGTTTTTTGGGGTGCTCAAACGCGTTTGGCTTCGTCGAACGACGCTAGACTTGGCGCTGCCCGGCCCGGGGCCTGACGGCTCTCCTCCCCCTCCACGCGGCCCGGGCGGCGAACATCGGCGCGGGCCCGGGCATCGGACCGGATGACGGTCGTCCTGGCGACCCGCGCACAACAGCACCCCTTTGACCGCCGGTCAGCCGTGGAAACGGGACCGGCGGCCCCATCAGGACGGAGGACGGCGCCCTCTCCCGGGACTCCACCGGGGCCGCGCCCGACAACATGGCCAAGTCAGTAGGCTCCTACATCTTCAACGCGGTGCGCGGCGGGGCCGTCGGCACCTCCGAGGCGCTGCCCGGTATCAGCGGCGGCACGGTCGCTCTGATCGTCGGCCTCTACGACAAGCTCATCGGCGGCGCGGGCCACGTGGTCAGCGGGATCAAGCGCTACGTCACCGACGTACCGCGGGGTCGCGGCAAGGACCGGGCCATGGAGCAGTTCCGCCAGGTGGACTGGCCGGTTCTGGTGCCCGCGCTCATCGGTATGGCCGTGGCCCTGGTGATGGCGCTCCTGCTCATCGCTCCGCTGGTCGAGGAGTACACCCAGTACGCCTACGCCGTCTTCTTCGGTCTCGTACTCGCCTGCCTGTGGATCCCCTACACCGGTGCGGGGCGCACCTGGCGCGCGGGACACTACCTGCTGGCCCTGGCCTTCGCCGCCCTGACCTTCTTCCTCACCGGCCTTCCCGGCGCCGACCTGCCCACCCACCCGGCTGTGGTCTTCCTCGTGGCCTCGGTGGCCATCTGCGCCCTGGTCCTGCCGGGCATGTCGGGTTCCTTCATCCTGCTGACCGTCGGCCTGTACACGCCGACCAAGGACGCGGTGGCGAGCCTGGACTTCGTCTACCTGGGCACCTTCGCCCTCGGCATGATCACGGGCCTGGCCGTCTTCGTGAAGATCCTCCAGTACCTGCTGGAGAACTTCCACCACATGACCCTGGTGGTCCTCACCGGACTGATGGCGGGGTCCCTGCGCGCCCTGTGGCCCTGGCAGAACGAGGAGCGGGAAATCCTCGCGCCCACCGACGTACCGGTGACGGTCGCGCTGATGGTGTTCGGTTTCGCCGTCGTCGTCGCCGCGATCGTGTGGGAGCGACGCAAGCGGCTCCAGCGCGAGGACGAGGTCCTGACGCACAGCACCCCCGTCTAGCTTCGACCCGGAAGACCGTCCGTTACAGTCGAAAACACCACAAACGAACATCGAGGCCGGGGCCGCGAGGCCCCGGCGGCGCGGGGTGCCGGAGAGAGTTCTCCCGGCTGAGAGCACACCCGTCGAACCTGCCCTAGTTCGTACTAGCGAAGGAACGCCAATGAGCGCGTACAACGTCGTGTCCATCGCCGGCAGCGACCCCAGCGGGGGCGCCGGCATCCAGGCCGACCTGAAGTCGTTCTCCGCGCACGGGGTCTTCGGGATGACCGTGGTGACGGCGTTGACCGCCCAGTCCACCCGAGGGGTCACCGGGGTGCACGCGGTTCCCGCCTCGTTCGTCACCGACCAGATGGACACCCTGTTCACCGACGCGACCGTGCACGCGGTCAAGGTGGGGATGCTGTCCACCTCCGAGGTCACCGAGGCGGTCGCGGCCGCCGTGGACCGCTACGAGCTGCCGAACGTGGTCGTGGACCCGGTGATGGTGGCCAAGAGCGGCGACCGGCTGCTGCAGAGCTCGGCGATCGAGGCCCTGCGCACCGAGCTGCTGCCGCGCGCGGACCTGATCACCCCGAACCTGCCCGAGGCCGCCGACCTGCTCGGCACGGCCGAGGCCACCAGCCTCAAGGAGATGCGCGACCAGGCGGAACGCCTCCTGGAACTGGGACCGCGCCGGGTCCTGTTGAAGGGCGGGCACCTGCCGGGCGAGGAGAGCGTGGACCTGCTGGTGGACGGGGAGTCGGAGCCGGTGGAGTTCCGCGCCGGGCGGGTGGACACCCGCAACACCCACGGCACCGGCTGCACCCTGTCCTCATCGATCGCCGCCCTGCTCCCGCAGCGACCGGACACGGTCACCGCGGTGGCGGACGCCAAGGCCTACCTCACCGAGGCCCTGCGCCGCGCGGACGACATCGACGCGGGCGGCGGCCAGGGCCCTGTTCATCATTTCCACCTCTGGTGGTGAAGGGCACAGCCACCTCTGGTGGTGAAGGGCACAGCCACCTCTGGTGGTAAAGGGCACAGCCACCTCTGGTAGCAACAGAAGCAGCATGAGGGGGACCGGCCTGTCCGGCCGGTCCCCCTCCTCATCCACCCCGTGAACGGACAGACGTGTGGCTCAACCCCGTACGTCGTCCATCATGACGTCCGGGTTCCGCCAGTCCGGATGAGCGAAGAACTTCCGGGTCTCGGCGGAGATGATCGGAGCCAGCAGGATCAGGCCGATCAGGTTCGGCAGAGCCATCAGGCCGTTGGCGATGTCGCTGAACAGCCAGACCGAGTCCAGAGTGGCCACCGAGCCGACGAAGATGACGCCGATGAACACCAGCCGGTAGGGCAGCACGAAGGTGCGGCCGCCCAGGAACTCCACACACCGCTCGCCGTAGTAGGCCCAGCCGAGCAGGGTGCTGAAGGCGAACACCGCGACGGACAACGCCACGATGTAGGCCCCGGCCGTACCGAGCCCGGGGCTGATCGCGCCCAGCCCCTC
Source organism: Nocardiopsis metallicus (assembly GCF_014201115.1). GTDB lineage: Bacteria > Actinomycetota > Actinomycetes > Streptosporangiales > Streptosporangiaceae > Nocardiopsis > Nocardiopsis metallicus. The sequence continues at coordinate 88,814 of NZ_JACHDO010000001.1, read as the reverse complement.
GGTCATGGCCTGCGAGGTGAGCAGCGAGCCGTCCTCGGGCTCCTCCACCTGCCACACCCCGGTGGTGATGATGACCAGGCAGGTCATGCTGACCACGATGATGGTGTCGATGAAGGTCTGGGTCATCGAGACCATGGCCTGACGGACCGGCTGGGTGGTCTTGGCCGCGGCGGCCGCGATACCACCGGTGCCCAGGCCGGACTCGTTGGAGAAGATGCCTCGGGCGAAGCCCATCTGGATGGCGAGCATGACACCCGCGCCGACGAAACCGCCGGTGGCCGAGGTTCCGGTGAAGGCGGACGCGAAGACCAGCTGGAAGGCGGGGAGCAGCGCGGCCCAGTTGGTGGCGAGCACGATCAGACAGATGCTGACGTAGCCGACGATCATGATCGGCACCAGGGCCGAGGTGACCCGACCGATGCTCTTGATGCCACCGAGGATGACGGCCCCGGCCAGCACCATCAGGACCAGGCCGATGATCCACGGGGCGACGCCGGTGACGCTGTTCACCTGCTGGGCGACGGTGTTGGCCTGGGTGCCGTTGCCGATGCCGAAGGCGGCGATGGCACCGAAGATCGCGAAGGAGACACCGAGGAAGGTCCCGAGGCCCCCCTTGATCCCGTACTTCAGGTAGTACATCGGGCCGCCGCTCTGCTCGCCCTTGGCGTCGGTGCGGCGGTACTTCACGCCCAGCAGGGCCTCGCTGTACTTGGTGGCCATTCCGAAGATGCCGATGACCCACATCCAGAACAGCGCGCCGGGGCCGCCGATACCGATGGCCAGCGCGGCGCCCGCGATGTTACCGACACCGACGGTGGCCGCGAGTGCGGTGCTCAGTGCCTGGTAGTGCGAGATGTCGCCCTCGACGGACGGGTCCTCCTTGCGGCGGACCAGGGCCAGCCACAGCGCGTGCGGCAGGCGGAGCAGCTGGAGGAGCCTGAGACGAATGGTGAGGTAGACGCCGACACCGAGCAGCAACGGAATGAGGACGAAGGGTCCCCAGATGATTCCGTTGAGGATGTCAGCCATCTCCAGGAGTTGGTCCACAGGGGATCTCCCTTTCGATGAGTGTGTGGGGCCGAGGAAGTCATTGGAGAAACAGGGGAACCAACGTCCCCGGAATTACGTTGGCAATGGTAAAAGCCGCACGATATCGGCAAAGAATGACACTGGTGCGTAACGAATGAATCACATGTGATCCACATGAACGTTGCGTCATGCAATGTTTTCTTCAGGGTGCCCTGAACCGGTCAGTTCTCCTGCCCCTGGGGTGGTTCCTCCCCCTGGGCCAGTGCGAGTCTGCTGAGCGCCGCGGCGGCGGCCTGCGGGTCGGCCCCCCGCCCCACCGCCACCCCGAGCAGGTAGGTGGTGAGCGGCGCCGCGGGCCTGGCCACGGAGTGCGCGGCATCGCGGGCCAGATCGAGGATGCGGTCGACGTCGGGCTTTTGGAGCGGGTCGGTTCCGGCGAGCTCCAACTCGGCGCGGACCAGCTCGGACCATTCCACGAGGGTCACCGAATGACTCCTTAGGGTGCGCATTTGATTACATAAAGCGATCATAGCCATCCCGGAGTCACCCGGCGGTCAGTTGGCCGTGCGGCGGTGTCACCACCTGATCGACCAACCCGCGTCAGCCCTTCGGGCGCGGTTCTCCCGCACGGCGATCCGGGTTCATTCACCGACCCTAGCGTCAGAGGCAGCAAGACCTCGGCGTTGGGAGCCCTCGCATGTCCCCCGCATCCCCGCTCACCCTCCACCGCCCGCCACTGCGCGTGGCGATCGTGACCGAGTCCTTCCTCCCTCAGGTCAACGGAGTCACCAACTCCGTTTGCCGAATCCTGGAACACCTCGCCGCCGAAGGCCACCAGGCCCTCGTCCTGGCCCCCGGTCACGGACCTTCCTCGTACGCGGGCTTCCCCGTCCTACGGATGCCCGCACTCCCCCTGCCCGTCTACCGCGACTTCGCCATGGGCCTGCCGGCCCGGCGGACGATGACCGCCGCGATCCGCGCCTTCGCCCCCGACGTGCTCCACCTGGCCTCCCCCGCGCTCTTCGGCGCGACGGCGGTGGACGTGGCGCGCAGGTGGGCGCTGCCGACCGTGGCGGCCTTCCAGACCGACCTGCCGGGCTTCGTCGGGCGCTACGGCCTGCCCGGCTCCGAGGCGCTCTGGTCCCTGCTGCACCGGATCCACTCCGCCGTGGACCGCACTCTGGTGCCCTCCTCCGCCACCATGGAGGCCCTGTCCGGCCGGGGGTTCCCCCGGCTCGACCTGTGGCGGCGCGGTGTGGACACCGTGCGCTTCTCCCCCGACCACCGTTCCGAGGAGCTGCGCAGCAGGTGGGCCCCCAACGGTGAGGCGATCGTGGGCTACGTGGGCCGCCTGTCCCGGGACAAGCGTGTGGACCTGCTCGCCCAGGTGGCCAAACTGCGCAACATCCGCCTGGTGGTGGTCGGGGACGGTCCGGACCGGGCCCGGCTGCGCCGACTGGTGCCCGACGCCGTCTTCACCGGTCAGCGCACCGGGGCGGACCTGTCGCGCCTGTACGCCGCCCTGGACGTGTTCGTGCACACCGGCGCGGACGAGACCTTCTGCCAGGCCGTACAGGAGGCGCTGGCCTCGGGGGTGCCCGTGGTGGCCCCGGCAGCGGGCGGCCCGATGGACCTGGTCAACGACGGACACAACGGGCTGCTGTACGCGCCGGACTCGGTCCGGGAGCTACGGGTGGCGGTCGGCCGGCTCGCGCACAACGGCGAGGTGCGTGCGCGGATGGCGGCACAGGCCCGGTCGTCGGTGGCGCACCGGACCTGGGACTCGGTCAACTCGGAGCTGGTGGAGCACTACCGCGCGGTGATCGCTCCCAGCCACGAGCTGGCGGCGGCGCGCCGGGAGCGGGTGGGGAACGTATAACGGGACCCTCCCTGGGAGAGATAGGGAGGGTCCCGTCGATGGTGACCGCCTCACCCCGTATTCGAGAGACGGGCACGTATGTGGGGTAGCCCGGTCAGTGCACCGGCTGGGCGACCGTCTTCGGGGCCGGGATCACCGTGCTGGGCGCCTCGGCGAGCAGCGACCCCAGAACCTCGGTGAGCCGGTCCAGGTGGGCGCGGATCCACGGCAGGGCCAGCGGGTCCTCGGCGGACAGCGCCGCGTACCGCTTGTCCTCGGTGTCCCCGTACAGGAGGCTGGTGGCCACCCGCATGCGCAGGGCGGCGGGGCTCTCGCCGAACTCCACGGCGGGCAGCACGCCCATGCCGTACCGCTCCAGCAGGAGCCCGGTGAGCTCTGGTCCGGTGGTCACCCCGTGCAGGGTGGCCAGGCGCTCGCGGACCGGCTCGAAGTCCGGGTAGAGGTAGAAGGCCGCGCTCGGGGCGGCGACGGCGGCCCCGGCCCGGGAGAAGACGCCGGCGACGGCTGAGGCGACGATGCCGTGCAGGCGGCGGCTGCGGTCGATGTGGTCGCGCAGCTCGGCGGGTTCGGTGAAGGCGTGCGCGGCCGCCTGCTGGACCGGCGCGGCCGGGCTGGACCAGATCTCGCTGGCCACGCCGAGCAGACCGCCGCGCAGGCGCCGACCGATCTCGGAGTCGGGCAGGCGCAGGACGCCGATCCGCCAGCCGCCCAGGGCGAGGTTCTTGCTCAGGCCGGTGGAGATGACGGTGCGCTCGGGTGCGTACTCGGCGGGGCTGTGCACGACGGCGCGGTCCGCGCCGCGCGCGTCCACGTGGACGAGGTCGCGGTAGATCTCGTCGGAGATGACGAGCAGGTCGAGCTCGCGGGCGACCTCGGCCAGGCGGCGCACGGTCTCGGCTTCGGCGACGGTCCCGGTCGGGTTGTCCGGGACGGTGACGACCACGGCGTTGACGGTGCGGCCCTGCTCGCGGGCGGCGGTGACGGCGGCGTGCAGCAGGTCCGGCTGGGGTACGCCGCCCTGGCCGGTGGCGGTCGGCACCATGACCGGGCGCTGGCCCGCCAGACGGCTCTGCGCGGCGTAGCTGACCCAGCTGGGCGCGGCGATGGCGGTGTCGCCGCCGATCTCGAGAAGAAGGCTGTAGAGAAGGGGCTTGCTGCCGGGGCCGGCGATGACCGTGTCGGGGTCGGTGGGTAGGCCCCGTCGGCTCCAGTACCCGGCGGCCGCCTCGCGCAGGTCGGTCGAACCGGCGACGGGCCCGTAGGCGTTGGCCCCGTTGCCCGCCGTGAGCTGGTCCCGCATGACCGGGTGCACCGGCAGACCGGCCTCACCGAACCCGAGCGGCAGCACGCGCACTCCCTGGCGGCGCTTGGCTTCGAGGGCTTCGTTGACAGCGAGGGTAGCGGACACAGTGACGGTCATGGATGACTCATCTCCGGCTCTTCGTTGGGCGCCGGCCACCGGTTGAGCTGGGGTCGTGTCCAGCTGGTGACCTTTCACCCACCACCCTGCCCATGAACTTCCATCAGTACAAGCGAGTCTTTTCGATGCTGAGCATAAGATGTCCTTATGCTCGATCTTCGCCGCCTTCAGCTCCTCCGCGAGTTCAGCGCTCGCGGCACCATCGTCGCGACCGCGAACGCCCTGGGCTACACGCCTTCGGCCGTCTCCCAGCAGCTCGCCACGCTCGAACGGGAGACGGGGGTCGCGCTCCTGGACCGCTCACCGCGGGGGGCCGAGCTGACCGACGCCGGCCAGTTGTTGGTGAACCAGGCCGAGGAGATCCTGGCACTGGTGGAGGCGACCGAGTCGGTGCTCGCCGAGCAGTCGAACATCGCCCTGGGGGTGGTGACCGTCACGGCCTTCCCCACGGCGGCGGTGGCCTTCGCCCCGCTGCTGGCTCCTCCCCTGCGCAGCCACGAGGGCATGCAGCTGGTCCTGCGGCAGACCCTGCTGGCGACCGGCACCCAGAAGGTGCGCTCCCGGGAGGTGGACATCGCCCTGGTCGACGACTGGACCGGCCAGCACCCGGGCCGGGGGCCGGACAGCGGCCTGCGCCACGTGCACCTGCTGCGGGACCCCATGGTGCTGGCGGTTCCGGAGGAGCACCGGCTGGCCGACGGGAACGTGCCGCTGGTGCTGGACCAGCTGCTGGGAGAGTCGTGGATCGTGGCACCGGAGGGAGAGCGCTCGCGTTACGGCACGGAGAAGCTGTTCGCTGAGGTGGGCGGGCTGCCCGCGGCCGCGTGGGAGTTCGAGGGCCTGGGCACGATCCTGAGCCTGGTGTCCCGGGGCATCGGGATCGCGGCGGTCCCGGCCCTGGCCATGGTGGGCGCCCCGGCGGGACTGGTGTACCGGCCGCTGCCCTCCTCACCGGAGCGGCACGTCTACGCGGTACTGCGCCCGGCCTCGCTACGGCGCCCGGCCGTGCAGGTGACCCTGTCGGCCCTGCGCGACGCCGCGCGCAGTGTTGAGGAGGAGCTCAGCCCCACCTCTCCGCGCGTCCAGGGGCCGAGGTAGCGGGGCAGGAGGAGTAGCGGGGCAGGAGGAGCCGGAGAAGGGGAGAGCAGGAAAGAGCTGTGGCCCGCCTCCGGTCGGAGCGGGCCACATCGGGTGTTCGGTCGGGTGTTTCCGGCGGCCTTGGGCGGTACCGGTCACGTGTCGTTTCTCCGTCGGCGCACCTTGTCGATCTTGCGGCGGAGCTTGCGACAGACATGGCGAGCTCGGTCGCGGTCGTCGCGGGCGTTCCACCAGCGCGCGTAGGCTTCCAGTCTTCTCTTGCGCAGGGACTCGAGCTCGGCCTCCATCCGGGTCACCCGGTGCTCCAGGTCGATGCGTTCACGTTCGAACGACGACATGTCACGCTCATGGAACCCCGCCTCACGTTCGGCACTGACCAGCCGATCCGTGAGGCCCTCGGTGGCGTTTCCGCCCCGGGCGATCCGGCCGACGCCGGCTTGTCCGCTAATGCCTTCGAACCACACAGTCTCTGGTCTTTCCCGAAGCGCCCCAACATCACCGATCGCTACGCAAAGAATACGGAAAGTGGCCAAAAGGGACTTTTTGCAACAAGTCCCTAGGCGACCACGACCCGTTCGACCGCCGGGCGAACCGTGCCTCGCCCCCGGACCCGGGTGTAGACCGCCTCGAACCGCTCCAGCGAACGGTGGTGGTCGTGCTCCAGCGCGATCTCCCGGCTCGCCCGCCCCAGCTGCTCGCGGATCCGCGGCGGACCCAGCACGGTCAGCAGACGGTCGGCCAGGAGCAGCGGGTCCCCTGCGGGGAAGAGGAAGCCGTTGCCGCCCTGCGCCACCAGGTGCGGCAGCGCCATCGCGTCGGCGGCCACCACCGGCAGCCCCGTGGACATCGCCTCCAGCGTGGCGATGCTCTGGAGTTCGGCCACGCTCGCGATGGCGAAGGCGTCACCGGCCGCGTACACCAGCGGCAGGTCCTCGTCTGGCACGAATCCCAGGAAGAACACCCGATCGGCCACGCCCAGCCCGGCGGCGAGCGCGCGCAGCTCCCCCTCGCGCTGCCCCGTCCCGGCCAGTGCCAGCTGCGCGTCCCGCTCGGGCACGATCCGCGCCAGTGCCCGGATCGTGTCGTCGATGCGCTTCTCCTCGTCCAGACGTCCCACGAAGACCACGGTGTCGCGGTCGGGCAGCCGCAGCCCGGCCCGGGCTGCGGCGCGGTCCTGGGGGCGGGATCGGGGGTGGAAGCGCTCCAGGTCGATCCCGCACGAGATCGCTTCGACCTCACCGGCGAACCCCTGCTCGCGCAGGAGCTCGGCGGCGCGCGGGGTCGGGGTGGTCACGTGGTCGGCCTCGGCGGCCACCCGGATCATGTCCCGCCAGGCCAGGGCGCCCGCGGCCCGCTGCATCGAACGCGGTACCCGGGCGTGCGCGTACAGGTTGTCCGGCATGAAGTGGTTGGTGAGCACGACCGGCACCCCCGCGGCCCTCCCTCTGCGCAGAGCCGAGCGGCTGAGTGGGAAGTGGCTCTGCACGTGGACCACGTCCGGGTCCAGACGCCGCAGGACGCGGTCGATGTGCCCGCCCATGCCCAGGGGCAGCGCCGCCCGCATGCTCGGCTGGAAGGGGATGGGGGCCGAGCGCAGGCGGTGTTCGGTGACGCGGCCGTTGAACGCCACGCGGGGGGCGCCCTCCGCTGAGGGGCACACCACGTGCACCCGGTGCCCGCGTTCGGCCAGACCCTCCGCCAGACGGGAGGTGAAGTAGCCCGCCCCGTTGACGTCGGGCGGGTAGGTGTCCGAGGCGATCAGAACGCTCAGCGGGCGGTTCGGCCGTGACATGTGGGAACTCCTTCGTTCAGCGAGTGCGGCTGGTGGAGACGCCGACGGTGAACGCCGGACCGCCGTCCGCCTCGGGGTTGCGGTGCCGCGACCGGGCCAGAGCGACCGTGCCCGCGAAGGCCAGGAGCGCGAAGAGGGCCGCCCCGACCTGCTCGACCGGAGTGTCGGGGACCCCCTCACCGAGCAGGAGGGCGCCGATGCCCACCCCGACCACCGGATCGGCGATCAGCAGGGTCGCGTAGGCGGCGGCGAAGTGGCCGGTGCGGTAGGCGTTCTGGAGCAGCAGGGCACCGAAGACCGCGGTGACCCCGGCCAGGAGGGTCAGCCAGCTGAAGATGTGGAGCGGGTCCTGGACGGCGTTGGCGGTGATCACCCGGGCCAGCCCCGAGGTCGTGCCGAGCGCGGCGCCGCCCGCCGCCGCGAGCATGAGGGCGCGCATGCCGCTGGGCATCCAGTGCGCCGTCAGGTACACCGCGAGTCCGGCCGCGGCCACTCCCCCGGCCAGCCACAGGGCCGTCCCGGTGGACAGGACGGGCAGGTCCGTGCCGTGCGGGAACGCCACCAGGACACCGACCAGGCCGACCATCACGGCGATCCCGGCCAGGATCTGCGAGACGCGGACCCGTTGCCGGTTGAAGGCGGCGGACAGCACGATCGCGAACAACAGCCCGGTGACGCCGATCGGCTGGATGATGGTGAGCGGGGCGCCGCTCAGGGCGATCAGGTGGAGGCAGGCCCCCAGCACGGCGGCGCCGCTCCCGATCAGCCACCGGGGCTGCCGCAGCAGGTGGAGGAGGAAACCCGCCCGCGCCACCTGTCGGCCGGGGGCCCGTACCGCGTCGCGCTCCTGCAGGGCCGAACCGAGCGCCAGGGTGAAGGCTCCCGCCACGGCGATGAACACGGACAACAGCATCAAAGACCCCGCCCCGTACCCGCTGAAGCGCTCTCCTCTGATCCCCGCATCGCCGTTTCCCCCGACACTCGGCCCTCACCCGCGTTCGCTCCGGAACCGGGTATGGGCAAAACAGTACGGACGGGAAGCGCGCTCCGGCGATAACGCCACCCCCCGTCTTACCCGTAGCGCTTCCACTACCTCGAAGGTTGGGCGAGCACCCGGTGCGGACGCTGCGCGCCCCCGGATTCGGCGCCGTGGGAATCCGTCCTCTGTTCCCACGTCCGCCTCGAAGGCGGGTGCGATAAGAGCCTTCGAGGGTCAAGCGTGAGTATCGGATGACCCTGAACGGGGGGGGGAGACAGAGAGACCGATTGCTCCTCGGCTCTGTGCCTGGCGTTCCTGGACATGGCATTATGTCCGGGATTGGTCTAGACCGGATAGGAGCAGTTACCCGTGCCTGAGAAATCCCACCCCGACCCCCTCTCCCTGGTTCCCCGCCCCTTGGAGGTGACGAGCGAGGGCCCTGGCGGCCTGACGCTGACCACCGCCACCCGGGTCTCCGCCGACCGCGAGGCGCAGGGCACCCTCGTCTGGCTGCAGCGTGAACTCGGCGCCGCCACCGGGCTGCCGCTGGCCGCCGGCGACGAGGAGGACGCCCAGATCCGGCTGAGCGTCGACCCCGGGGCCGGGCTCGGCCGGGAGGGCTACCGCCTGATCATCGACTCCGCGGGCGTGATCGTGGTCGGCAACGAGCCCGCCGGGGTGTTCTACGGGGTACAGACCCTGCGCCAGCTACTGCCCGCCGACGCCTACCGCAGTACCCCCCTGGGCGGTGCGGAGTGGCGGCTGCCAGCGGTGAGCATCACCGACGCCCCGCGCTTCCGATGGCGCGGCGCCATGCTGGACATCGCCCGGCACTTCCAGCCCAAGCGCGAGATCCTGCGCTTCATCGACCTGCTCGCGCTGCACAAGCTCAACGTGCTGCACCTGCACCTGACCGACGACCAGGGGTGGCGGGTCGAGATCCGCCGCTATCCGAAGCTGACCGAGGCCGCCTCCTGGCGCACCGAGAGCCAGGTGGGCACCAGTAGGCCACCGGTCTTCGACGGGCGCCCGCACGGAGGGTTCCTCACCCAGGACGACATCCGCGAGATCGTGGCATACGCGGATGCCCGGCACGTGGCGGTGGTCCCGGAGATCGACGTTCCCGGCCACTCGCAGGCGGCCATCCACGCCTACCCGGAGTTGGGCGAGGTCGGCGAGATCCCGGTCGGCACCCAGTGGGGCGTCTTCGACGAGGTGCTCGCGGTCACCGACAACGTCCTGGAGTTCTACAAGAACGTCTTCGACGAGCTGATCGAGCTGTTCCCCAGCACGTACATCCACGTGGGCGGGGACGAGTGCCCCAAGACCCAGTGGAAGAACAGCGCCTCCGCCCAGCAAAGAATCAGAGAGGAGGGGCTGGCCGACGAGGACGAGCTGCAGAGCTGGTTCATCCGACAGCTGGACGACCACCTCACCAAGCGCGGCCGCCGCCTGCTGGGCTGGGACGAGATCCTGGAAGGGGGTCTCGCCCCGGGAGCCACCGTGATGTCGTGGCGCGGCGAGGAGGGCGGCATCGCGGCCGCCCGCGCCGGGCACGACGTGGTCATGGCCCCCACGGCCAGTTCCTACCTGGACTACAAGCAGTCCGACAGCCCGGACGAACCGGTCCCCGTCGGTACTCTGCTGCGGGTCGAGGACGTCTACGAGAGCGAGCCGGTCCCCGCCGACCTCACCGAGGAGGAGTCCCAGCACGTCCTCGGCGCCCAGGTCAACCTGTGGAGCGAGCACATCGACTCCCAGCGCAAGCTGGACTACATGGTCTTCCCCCGCCTGACCGCTTTCGCCGAGAAGGTCTGGTCCGAGGGCGAGCGCGACTTCACCGAATTCGAGCCCCGCCTGAAGCACCACCTCGGCCGCCTGGACGCGGCGGGGGTCGAGTACCGCCCTCTGGACGGCCCCCGCCCCTGGCACACCCGCCCCGGCGTCCACGGCTGGGGCTACTACCCCGACGAGGCACCCCCGGAACAAGGGCACGCCGCCGGCTGAGGGCTGATGTCCAGGCTGAGCACTGAGGGCTGAAGACCGAAGCGGAAACTCTGGGCCGGGTCCGGGGCCCCGGGGTTCTGCCCCTGGGCCCCGAGCCCGGTTTCGGCCCCTGGTTTCGAAGATGATCTTGCTACCAGGAGCGAGTTCGGCGCCGAACTCGCTCCTGGTAGCAAGATCACCGGGAATGAAGGGGTTTCGGAAGCAGCGGACCACCCCCAGGCGCAGGTTACGGACGCCCTGGCTTCCCAGAGCCAGGACCACGACGCTGCCCCCAGCCCTCGCCGCCCCTGGTCCGATGGCACGCGTGACCGGTCACGACACCTCCCCTGAACCCCCGTGACGATCGCACCCCAGCAAGCCCAGGGCCCCGGTTCCAGTTCCAGCCCTGATCTGCCAGGCTCAGCGCTTCAGTTCGCGGAAGTTCGGGACTCCAGACAGCAGGAGGACGCCTTCCCAGAGGCGGAGTGCGTCCCGTTGGTCCGGGGCGGTGTCCACCACCGGACCGAAGAAGGCTCGCCGGGGTTCCCTGCCTGTGGGTTGAGGGCCGGTGAGCGCGAGGACGGGCGTGCCGACATCCCCCTCGACCGACCGCATCGCTTCCTCGTGTGAGGAGCGCAGCGCGTGGTCGCTGTCGGCGTCCCAGCCCGCTTCGGCCAGGTGCTGGGGAAGGCCTGCTCGGGCGAGCGCCTGCTTCGGGTCGTCGATCCACTCACGGGTGTCGCCTTCCGGCGTGGTCCACAGGGCGCGGTGGAAACTCCCGACTGCCTCGTGGCCGTGTTCGGTCTGTACCGCGGCGCAGATCCGGGCCGGGATCCACAGGTACCCGTCCTCGTCCCCCTCGGGGTCGACTTCCTTGTCCTCGTTGAGGATGGACAGACTCATGGTGCGCCAGCGGACCTCCAGTGGTCGGTGCTCGGCGACCGCGCGGATCCAGCGGGCGGTGAGCCACGTCAGGGGACAGGCAGGGTCCAGCCAGAAGTCGACGGTCCAGCGCTCCGCGTCCACGTGCCCTCCCCGGGCCGTTCTCTTCGATGGAAGCTAGAAGTAGGTCGCGATCGCCTCTCTCACGCGGTACTCGTCGTCCACCACCGGGATGACCTGCCAGCGGTCGAAGGCCGTGCACGGGTGCGAGATACCGAAGGAGAGCAGGTCGCCGGGGCGCACGGAAAGGTTGCCGGGGATAGTCAGGTAGGCGTGGTGGTCGTTGAGGTTGGTGACCTCCACTCCGTCTGCCGGGACCACGGTGTCGTCCGCGCGGCGGAGGAGGCGGGGGATCGGGAACCCCTGGTCGAAGTTGGCCTCGCGGCGGCCCATCGCGGCGATCGCCAGTCCGGGCTCGGGGGTGGAGGTGACCTGAGCCCAGAGTTCCAGGGCTCCGGCGAGGGCGTCGCCGCCTTCGGGCAGTCGGTTGTACGGGGTCGTCCGCCGGTACAGGCCGTCGTCGTGGGCGACGTAGGCACCGCTGCGCAGGATCGGCAGGACGTCTTCGCGGCCCCCGATCTCCTCGGCGACCACGTCGAACCACGCGCTGCCGCCCACGGAGAGCACCGGGCGCTCCAGGTGGTGTTCGGTGGCGAGCGCGACGGAGTCGCCGAGCAGGTCGTTCAGGAAGCCGCGGACCCCTTCTGCGTCGCCGAGGGAGCCCTCGTAACCGGCGACCCCTGCTAGTTCGAGGCCCGGGGCGCGCACGACCTCACGGGCCACGTCCAGGACCTGATCGCGGGTTCGGCAGCCGGTCCTACCTCCGGGGGTGCCGCGCTCCACCATCACCCGGAGCGGGCGGCCGCCATCGCGCTCGACCGCCTGAGAGGCCACGGACACCCCTTCCGAGGAGTCCGCGTAGAAGAGGAATTCGAAGCCGGGGTCGGCGTCGAGTTCGGCCGCCACCCAGCGCAGGACCTTGGGGTCGAGGAGTTCGTTGGCCAGCAGGATCCGGTTCACGCCGAACCGCCGGAAGTCCAGGACCTGGTTGGCGGTGGCGGCGGTGATCCCCCAGGCCCCCGCGTCGAGCTGGCGCTGGGTGAGCACGGGTGACATGGCGGTCTTGCCGTGCGGGGCGAACAGCAGTCGGTGGCGTTCGGTGAACTCGGCCAGCGCGGCGATGTTACGGTCCAGCGCGGAGGCGCGCAGCACCATGAGCGGCCAGGTGAACGGACCGGCAAACAGGTGGTCCCCCCGCGCGGCGAACTCGTCGAGGGTGACGGGCCCACCCGGCCACCACAGGCCCTTGGTGCGCCAGTCCACGATTTCCTGGGGGATGGAAAGCCGGTCGCTCACGTGGTCTCCGCTTCCTGATGGGGCTTCGGTTCGCCATTGATCATCCCATTGGGCGCACTGGAAAGCACCCTGCCAGAGGTCCGGAATTCGACTCCCTGCAGGAGCGGGACCCGCCTGGCGGTGCGGGCGGGTCCGATGGCGGGCAGGCTAGTTCGGCACCAGTTCGAGGTCCTGCTGCTGCGCCAGCTCCGGTTCCGGGTCCTCCTCCTGCGCCAGCTCCAGTTCCGGATCCTCCTCCTGCGCCAGTTCCTGCTCCTGCGCCCGCTGCGCCGCGTACTCCCGAGCCGCGGCCGAGGTCCCGGCGAGGAACTCCGCGATGGCTTCCTGTCCCACGTCCGGGAAGTCCGTGATGAATCCGTCCACACCCATCTCCAGGACCTGGCGCATCCTCGCGGGGTCGTTGATCGTGTACGGCATGATCTCCAGCCCCGCCTCGTGCACCGCGCCGACGTAGTCGGCGTCGATGGTGGTGTGGTTGGGGTTGATCATGTGCGCCCAGGTGTACTGGCCGATCTCCGCTTCCGGAACGCGCCCGAGCAGCGCGTGCGGGATCGAGGGCAGGAGCCCCTTCGAGACCCGGGTGGAGTCCCAGTCGAAGCTCTGTACCACGAGCCGGAAGGGTTCGCCCGGCGCGTTCGGGACCAGCCAGTGCGGTCGTCTGGCCAGTTCCACGGAGATCTGGTGCTCGATGCCCGGGTAGAGCTCGGGCTTCTTGATTTCGAGGAGGAGGTTCATGTCGTAGGAGTGCAGGCGGTCCAGGGCCTCGCCCAGGAGCGGTACGGGCTCGCCCGCGAAGTCGTCGCTGAAGGACGACCCGGCGTCCAGGCGCTGGATCTCGGCGAGCGTGAAGTCGGCGAGGTCGTAGGAGGCGCGCCCGGGGAAGACCTCGGCGGCGTCGGTGGTGCGGTCGAGCCGGGTGTCGTGCATGAGCACGAGGTGGTCGTCGGAGGTGAGCTGGACGTCCACCTCCACGGTCTGTGCGCCGAGCCGGTACGCCTCGTCGATCGCGGCGAGGGTGTTCTCGGGCGCGTACCCGGAGGCACCCCGGTGGGCGACCGCTATGAGGGGGCGGGACGGCGGCAGCTGTTGGGGAAGAAGAGCGCCAGCCTTGTGGGGCACCCTTTCGGCGGTGGCCTCAGCGGTGGCCTCGGCTGTGGTGTCCGCTTGTTCGGCGGCCGGGGCCGCGAGCGCGGAACCCGATCCGACTGCCAACGAGAGTGATACGGCTCCGAGTACGAATCCGATGCGGTGGTGCACCGAGCCTCCCAAGTACGCGTGGACTGGCCGACTGCTACCTCAGGGTGAGTGCTTCTGGTGACCGAGCGGTGACCGAGCGGTGACCGTCCGCGGAGTAGCCGGTGATCCGCCGCCCATCTTCTGATGGCCGCTCTCCTCGACTGACCCGTCTCGCCCTATGCATGCATTTGGTTACTTCATGTCCGATTTTTGACTGGATGCCCTCTCGATAATTACGCAGAGTCCTGACAACATCACCAGTAGTAGTCGATGGGAAGGAACTCTCATGCGCAAGCACCACACGAGGTGGGTCGCGCTCTTCAGTGCCGCCGCGATCTCCACGACGGGCCTGGTCGGCCTCGCCGGGCCCGCGGCCGCGGACGACAAGGACACGAGGGCGTTCAGCTGGCCGGTGGTGCGCCAGGGCGTGTCCACGTACAGCGTCGACGGATACGACATCGCCTACCTGCCCGCCGGTCTGGAGCGTTACGGCATCAACGCCTCCTCCACGACGGACCGTCAGGGGAACAGCCAGTCCCAGCTCTCCTGGGTGCAGGGACCCGATCAGCTGTACGGCCGGGTGGCCGTGCTGCGCTCGGAGAGAATCCAGGACCTGGAGGACCTGCGCGAGGGGCGCTACAGCCACCTCGCGGACAGCTCCCTGGAGGAGCTGGAAGCCGGTGAGGCCTTCGAACACGGCGCGTACCTGTCCGAGGAGACCGGCGACCTGTTCTGGGTGCAGAGACCAGGCGTGGCGATAGCCACCCACCTCCAACCGGAACGATGGGAGGGCCGTGAACTGCTGAAGCTCGCCGAGGCCATTACCGAGGAAGCCGGTGCGGAGGAGGCCGAGACGGAGGAGGCCGAGACGGAGGAAGAGGCCGGGACAGAGGACGCTGAGGCCGAGACTCCGACCGACGAGACTCCGACCGACGAGGCTCCGGTTGACGAAGTTCCGGCTGAGGAGGCTCCGGCTGAGGAGGCCCCGACCGACGAGGCTCCGGTTGGGGAAGCCCCGGTTGAGGAGGTCGTTGACGAGGACGGCGCGGAGAAGCCCGCCGACCCGGTCCAGGAGGCCCCGGTCGACGAGGTCCCCGCTGACGAGGACGCCACCGACGAAACCCCGGTCGACGAGGCTCCCGCCGAGGAGGACGCCACCGACGAAGCCCCGATTGACGAGACCCCCGAGGAGGAGGTCCCCGCCGAGGAGGACGCCACCGACGAAGCCCCCGTGGACGAGGAGGTCGTCGACGGGGACGAGGTCGGCGGGATCACCCCGGTCGAGGACCTGGAAGAGGTCGTTCCCCCGGTGGAAGCCGATCTCCCCGACGGGATCTCCTCACGTGAGGTGAAGACCTGTCTGACGGAGCACTTCGTTGACTTCCGTTCCGGCCAGACCGACCTGGACTCGGCGCAGATGACCCAGGCCAGTGGGAAGTTCATCGAGAAGGCGCTGTCCAAGGACGACCTCGACGACGCCGAGCGCGACCGCCTGCTCGCCACGGTCTGGTACTACGGCGACGAGAGCGACAAGGCGGCCGCCACCGACGACTGCGCTCGACAGTTCGACATCGAACGCAGCGAGGTCGAGGACGCGCTCGCCGAGATCTCCCACCTGATCGGGCAGATCATTCAGGAGGCCAACGAGAGCCTGTCCCAGGCGATGGACGAGGTCGAGAAGGCGACCGGCGAGGCCGGTCAGGTCACGGACCCGGTCGACGCCGAGGAGTGGGCCGAGCTCTGGGAGTCCCTGCCGTGGACTCTCCCCGCGGAGACCTCCTGACCTGACGTCTCGCTGAGGCGCCCTCGAGCAGCGCACGAGCGAGCAGCGCACAAGCGAGCACTACACACGGATGAAGCCCGGTCGTGACCGTATTCCGGTCATGACCGGGCTTCGTCTTGACCCGGGGCGCCCAAGACTGGTGACCAAAGACCCGAATCGCCCGAACCCGCAGCATGAGACCCAAGTCATGCTGTACCGTCACCCTGGTTCGGCCGGTGTCCGACGAGGACCCGGCCAGCACCCCCGGATCGGTGGCGACCCCGCCGTACCCCCACCCGCAGGAGGACAGCACCCATGCCCGGCTTCACCACACGACCCCAACTACGCGGCGACTTCGGCATGGTCGCCTCCACGCACTGGCTGGCCAGCGCCACCGGGATGTCCGTTCTGGAGCGGGGCGGAAACGCCTTCGACGCCGCCGTCGCCGCGGGTTTCACCCTCCAGGTCGTCGAACCCCACCTGAACGGCCCCGGCGGTGAGGTCCCGGTCGTCTTCAAGGCCCGGAACGGCTCCCCGCGCGTGCTGTGCGGGCAGGGCGTCTCCCCCGCCACGGCGAGTATCGAGGCCTTCGAGAGCCGGGGGCTGGACCGTATCCCCGGCAGCGGGGTCCTGGCCGCCACCGTTCCCGGGTCCTTCGACGCCTGGATGCTGCTGCTGCGCGACCACGGCACCATGTCCGTACGCGAGGTCCTCGACCACGCCATCGGGCTGGCCGAGCGGGGATACCCCGTCCTGGACCGGATCGCCGACGCCATCCGGACCCTCTCACCGGTCTTCTCCCGGCACTGGGCGGGTTCGGCCGCCGTCTACCTGCCACACGGCGCGGCCCCCGCCGCCGGTTCACGGCTGCGCAACCCCGCGCTGGCGGCCACCTACCGCCGCATCGTCACCGAGGCCGAGGCGGTGGGAGAGGACCGTGAAGCGCAGATCGAGGCGGCCCGCCGCTCCTGGTCGCAGGGTTTCGTGGCCGAGGCGGTCGGCGCCTTCCTGGCCGGGCCCGTGCCCAACGGGGTCGGTGAACCCCAGCAGGCCCTCTTGACCGCACAGGACCTGGCTGACTGGAGCGCGAGTTACGAGGACCCCGCCAGCGCCTCCTACGGCTCCCACACCGTGCACAAGACCGGGCCCTGGGGCCAGGGCCCCGCCATGCTCCAGCAGCTGCGGATGGCCGAGGCCCGTGGAGTGGGCGCGGACGCGCGCGAGGGGGTCAGCGCGGACTTCGTGCACCGGAGCACCGAGATCGCCAAGCTCGCCTTCGCCGACCGCGAGGCCTGGTACGGCGACCCGGACTTCTCCGAGGTCCCGCTCAAGGAACTGCTGAGCTCGGACTACGCCGCCGAGCGGGCCCGCCTGATCGACGACGGCCGGGCCTGCCTGGATCCGCGCCCCGGCTCACCGGGCGGCCGCACGCCGTTCGAGCCGCCGGTGTACCTGCCCGGGGAGACCCCGGGCGACCGCACCACCGGTGAGCCCACCGTCCGCAACGCCTCCGGTGTCCAACCCGCTGACCTGCGCGGGGACACGTGCCACGTGGACGTGGTGGACTCCGAGGGCAACATGGTCTCGGCTACGCCCAGCGGCGGCTGGCTCAGCAGTTCGCCGGTCATCCCCGAACTCGGCTTCCCCCTGGGCACCCGGGCGCAGATGTTCTGGCTCGACCCGGCCTCCCCGAACGCCCTCTCACCGCGGCGACGACCCCGCACCACCCTTTCGCCGACCCTGGTGACCCGGTCGGACGGCGAGGCCGTTCTGGCCATCGGCACGCCCGGTGGCGACCAGCAGGACCAGTGGACCACCACAGCCCTGCTGCGCGTCCTCAACGGGGTGGACGACCTGCAGGAGGCCCTGGACACCCCGATGTTCCACACCAACGCCTTCCCCAGCTCCTTCCACCCCCGCGAGACCGTGCCCGGTGACCTGGTCGTCGAGCCCGGTGTGGGCGAGGAGGTCGTCGAGGAGCTGCGCGCCCGCGGGCACCGGGTCCAGGTGGCCAACGAGTGGTCGCTGGGCCGCCTGGCGGCCGTCGCCCGCGACCCGGAGAGCGGTGAGCTGCGCGCCGCCGCGGACGCCCGGGGCGCCCAGGGGTACGCGGCCGGGCGCTGAGCCGAAGGGAGACGAAAGCGCACGGAAGTCCCCTCTTTGCTGGACAGGAGGGGACTTTGTGGCGGCCTGCGGGTACTTGCATGGCTTGAGTCAGGCTCTTGCCAAATCGGCCGGTCACTGCTTATGTAGACCTGTGCGACGGGACACCCGGCCCAGGGCGTTTTCGCGGAGGCCGCCCCGTCACAACTCCATACCACCCAAAGGGTCGACCACCGCTGTCTCCCCCTCCCTCAGCGGCGGCCCTTGCCCCCCTCCTAACCGAGGCCTGCCTTCCCCTCCCGGCGGTTTTTCGGACATGGAGAGATGAAGGGTCGTGGCGTTTTCTCCCCAGATGACGCCACGGCCCTTCCTCGTATGCGCGCCCTCCCCGTGCTCGGCTCCTTCCCGCGCCCAGCCCTCTCCCCATCCCCGGGCCTCTTCCTCGTGCCCGGCCCTTCCGGTTCACGGCTACGGAAAGGGCCGTGGCGCCACCGCAAGGGTGTGGCCACGGCCCTGTCTCGTTGTTCGGGTTCGTGTACGGGGTCAGGTGTTGACGCGCACCGCGCCCGCGTAGTTGGCGGTCCGCACCGGGGTGACACGAACGTCCAGGCCGGTGCGCGGGGCCTCCAGCATCTGGCCGTCGCCCAGGTAGATGGCCACGTGCGAGATGTAGTTCGGCGCGGTCGGGTCCGAGCGCCAGAACAACAGGTCGCCCCGCTGCAGGTCGTCCCACTCCACGCGCTGGCCCGCGTTCCACTGGTCGTGGGTGACGCGCGGGATGGACACGCCCGCCTCGCGGAAGGCCCACTGGAGCAGCCCGGAGCAGTCGAAGCCGACGTTCGGGGTGGTGCCGCCCCACACGTAGGGCACGCCCAGCTGGGTCTCGGCGTTGGCGATGACCCGTTCGATCACCGTGGAGGGCACTGCGTCGCCGTCGACCAGGGGTTCGGGGGCGTCGGCGACCAGCTGGAGCGAGGCGTCCTCGCCGAGGATCTCCTCGAGCTCCTCGTGCAGGTCCCACAGGTCCGTGTCGGGGGCGGAGATCACCAGGGCGTTGCCCTCGGGCATGCCCAGTTCACGGGAGAGTTCGCGGGAGACGAGGGCGTCGATCCCGGCGATGCCGGAGGTGGCGTGGGTCCATACCTCCAGGGGCACCTCGCCGTTGCCGCCGGCGAGGGTGACCTCGCTGCCGACGTCCAGCTCGCGTTCGGTGCCCACCTCCTTGGAGAGCGCGATGTGGCCCTCGGCGACGCCCTGCCAGATCTCGTCGGACTCGGCGGAGGGCCTGGGGGCGTGGTTGCGGAAACTGGACGGGTTGACGCCCAGCACCGAGGTCGGTTCGCCGTCGATCTCCACGCGCGCGGCGTCGACGGTGAGGACGTTCTCCACCCCGTCGATGTCGCGGACCGCGTCGACGACCTCCCGGGGCAGTTTCTCAGCGGCTACCGCGAAGTACTCGACGGAGCGCGCCTCGCGGAAGGGGGCGACGTAGGCGTCCCGCTTGAGTTCGGCGACGTCCGCGGTGTCGGGGGCCTCGGACTCGGCGGTGTCGGGGGTTTCGGTCTGGGAGTCCGTCGCTCGGGGCGCGGAGCCGCTGGGGGCGGCGAGCTCGGGCGCGACCTGCTCGGAGAGGGGCGGGCGGTCCTCGACGACGGGGGCGGCTATCGCGGGGGTGGCCCCGAAGGCCGTGAAGGCGACCGCGAACGCGGCCGTGGTGCCCGCACATGTTCTGAGACGGTTCCGCACGGGGGTCAATCACCCTTTCTCTGACCGCGGCGGGCAGGGGGAGCCGCCGCGGCGCACGGCCTTCGATAACACTGTTCGCGTCCAAGAATGGGTGTACCTGGACGCGTTTGCAAGATGCCCACGCCGTCCGATACCGGACGTCCACCTTTCAGCGGCTTGTCCGTTCCCCCGGCGACTCATGGTTTTCAGCCTGGAATCAGCGATCGGCATAACATTCCGTGACCGACACCGCGAGGGGAAACCGGACGGGGGTGTCGCCGAAAAGGATCTCCCTGGTCCGGGTCTGGGCCCGCTCGATCGCCCGGACCGTCTCCTCGGCGAGCTGAGCGGGCACGTGCAGGACGACCTCGTCGTGCACGAAGAAGACGATTCCGCCGCCCTCAGGGGTCTTCGGCAGCTCTTGGCGCAGCGCGGCGAGCAGGACCAGTGCCCACTCGGCGGCGGTCGCCTGGACGACGAAGTTACGGGTGAACCGACCGTGCGCGCGGCGCCGTCGGTCACCGTCCGTGGCTGCGGCGGTCGCCGCCCAGTCGACCGGTGCAGGCGAGGTGCGGCCCAGCCAGGAACGGACGATCCCGCCGCCCTCTCCGGTACGGGCGGCGGCGTCCACGTGTTCCAGGGCGCGGGGGTAGAGGCGGCGCATGGTGGCCAGCAGCGGGGCGGCGTCACCGGAGGTCTGCCCGTACATGGCGGCGAGCATGCCGATCTTCGCGCGTTCGCGGTCGTCGCCCACGTGCACGGCCAGGCGGGCGTACAGGTCCTCCTCCGCGGCGGCGGCCGCGAGGGCGTCGTCTCCGGAGACCGCGGCCAGCACGCGGGGTTCGAGCTGTCCGGCGTCGGCGCGGACCAGTACCCAGCCGGGGTCGGCGCGCACGGCGCGGCGGACGGACTTGGGGATCTGGAGCGCGCCGCCGCCCCGGGTGGCCCAGCGCCCGGATACCACCCCGCCGACCACGTAGTCGGGCTGGAACCGGCCCAGCCTGGGCTCCCCGTCCTCCCCCGGCAGTTCCCGCACCCAGGTCTCCAGCCAGGCCCAGCCGTTGGCCGAATGCAGTCGGGCGAGCTCCTTGTAGCGCAGCAGCAGCGGGACCAGCGGGTGGTCGACTGCCTCCAGGACCCAGGAGCGGGTGGACTCCACCGGGTGTCCGACCCACGCCATCGCCTTGAGGACCTGCGCGGGCGAGTCCGGGTTGACCTCGTGGCCGACCACCTCGCCGATCCGCGCGGCCAGGTCGGCGAGTACCGGCGGCCGCTCCCCCGCGCGCGGCCGCGGCCCGAGGATCTCGGTGAGCACCTGGTCGTGGACGTCCGGACGCCAGGGCAGCCCGTCGTGGCTCATCTCCACGGCGGCCAGGGCCCCGGCCGACTCCACCGCGGCCAGCAGCGCCATCCGCCCGGGTTCGGGGAGGTCGGCGATGCGTCTTCGCTGGTCGGCGTGGACCTCCACCAGGGCGGCGAGCCGGTCGGTACCGGGCGGCAGCGTGGAGCGGTCGGCCTCGAACAGCGCCGGTTGCGCGGCCGTGCCCTCCCCCAGCGGCCGGGCCGGGTCATCGGGCACGGGCAGGTCGTGCAACCGCGCCCAGGCCGCGCCCAGCGAGTGGGGTTCGGAGTGCCGCGCCTCGTATCCCAGCAGCAGGGCTTCGGTCAGCGCGGCGTCATGACAGCGCGCCACCCGCACCCCGGCCCGCACCAGGTCGGGGTAGAGGTCCTCGGTGTCCGCCCAGACCCACCGCGGCGGTTCGGACCCGGCCTGCTCGGCCGCCCGAACCGCCGCCACCAGGTCACCCACCCGGCGCACGGGAGCGACCGGAGTGGTCGGAGCACCCTCACCCAGCTCCGCCAGCCACCCCCCGCCGTCCCCGTCGGCGACCACCGCGATCCGCATGCCACCAGTCTCCCCCGAGGCGCCGACATACGAGTTCATCACCACGACGCTGCCGGAGAACCCGCACCGACTGGGCGAACGGCTACCGCTCCCGCCCTATGAAGGAACATGGTCAGCTCGGCGAGGCGCCTACCGCGTGCTCTACGAGATAGATGAGGAGGAGCGCACCGTCCTCGTCACCGCCATCGAGCACCGGGCTGAGGCGTACCGGTCACGCTGAACCTTGAGGCCCTGCCCGCGCCCCAAGGTCTGGCGCGCCCTACTTGCCGGGGCGGACGACGTTGGCCAGCGGTTCCCCGGCCGCCCAGCGGGCCAGCTGGGTGTCCATGAAGGCGCGGGCGCGCGGGTAGAAGGCCGCGGAGCCGCCCGCCACGTGCGGGGTCAGGTACACGCCGGGGGCGTCCCAGAGCGGGTGCTCCACCGGCGGCGGTTCGGGGTCGGTGACGTCCAGGGCCGCGCGGACCCGGCCGTTCTGAGCGAGCAGGGCTTCGGTGTCCAGGACCGCGCCGCGGCCGACGTTGACCACCAGGGCGTCGTCGCGCAGCAGGGCGAACTCGTGCGCGCCGAACAGGCCCCGCGTGTCCTCGGTGAGCGGGGTGACCAGGACGACGACGTCCACCTCGGGCAGGAGCACGTGGAGTTCGTTGACCCCGTGCACGTCCTCTTCCGGGCGGGCCCGGCTGGCCACCCGGACCACCTCCGTCTCGAAGGGCAGCAGGCGCGCCTCGATCGCCCGGCCGATGCTCCCGTAGCCGATGATCATCACCCGGGAGTCGGCCAGGGACCGCTGCGGGACCGAACCCCAGCGGTGTTCGCGCTGGTCGAGCGCCCACCGGGGCAGGTCGCGCTGCGCGGCGAGCATGAGTGCGAGCGCGTGCTCGGCGGTGCTGGCGTCGTGCAGCCCTCGGCCGTTGCACAGGGTGACGTGGTCCGGGAGGAGCCCGAGGACCTGTTCGTACCCGGCCGAGACCAGCTGCAGAACCCTGAGCTCGGGCATTCGCGTGATGATGTCGAGCCGCTCGTCGACGCCCTGGGTGGAGGGCGCGTAGGGCACTTGGTAGAAGGTGACGTCCGCCAGCCCCTCCTCCGGGGCGGGTCCCCCCGCGTAGAGGTCGACGTGGAGCGCTTCGGGCGCGTTGTCCCTGTTCTGCTCCCACTGCACCAGTGCTCGGCCGCCCATGTCGTGCGTCCTCCCTGTCCTCGGTCCGTGTCACGCGCCACACTACGGGCTCGTCGGAACCGAGGCGGGGTCGTTGCCCGACCGGACCGGGCTCCACCCCCGGCTCGGGCCCGGTGGTCCCGCTCAGCCCAGGTGGTCCCGGGCCGCCACGTTGCCGAACCTCGAGAGCTCGTAGCAGGCGATGGCGGCCGCGGCGGTGACGTTCAGGGAGTCGATGTCGCGGTCGGCCATCGGGATGTGCACGCGGGAGGTGGCCCGCTCCAGCCAGCGTGAGGACAGTCCGTCGCCCTCGGTGCCCAGCAGCAGCCCCACCCTGGCGTCGGCGTCGAGGCGGTCCATGGCCTCGCGCATCGGGAGCGAGCCCTCGCCCGGGGTGAGCGCCATGAGGTCGAAACCGGCGTCACGCAGGGTGTCCAGGCCGCCGTACCAGTCGTCGAGGCGGGTGTAGGGCAGGGTGAACACCGCCCCCATCGACACCTTCACGGAGCGGCGGTAGAGCGGGTCCGCGCAGCGCGGCGCGAGGACCACCGCGTCCACTCCCAGCCCGGCGGCGCTACGGAAGATCGCGCCGACGTTGGTGTGGTCCACCAGGTCCTCCAGCACCACGATGCCGCGGGCCCCGGCCAGGACCTCCCCGAGCTCCGGCAGGGGCTTGCGGTGGTAGGCGGCGAGGGCGCCCCGGTGCAGGTCGAAGCCGACCACGCGTTCGGCGGTCTCCTCGCTCACCACGTACAGCGGCGCCCCGGAGGCGGCGACCACGTCGTCCAAAGCCTCGGCTCGGCGTTCGGTGAGCAGGAAGCTGCGGGGGGCGAACCCGGCGGTGGCGGCTCGGCGGATCACCTTGTCGCCCTCGGCCATGAACAGGCCGTGCTCGGCCTCCAGGTGGCGGCGCAGGTTGACGTCGCGGAGCCGGGTGTAGTCGGCCAGACGCGGGTCGGCGGGGTCACTGACCCTGATGACATCCATGGTCAGCGATTATCCCGCAGCCCGAACCCCCAGCGCCCTTCCGGTTCAGGCGATCTGTTCGGTGACGGCGCGCAGCCGCTGCCAGCGGGCCTCTTCGCAGGAGCCCTTGCGGGAGAGCGTGGTCTCGATCTCCGCGCCCTCCCAGACGCCCTCGATCATGGCTTCCTGCGGGCCGTACACCTTGTCGGTGCAGACCGTGCCCTCACGGACCTCGGTGAACAGTTCGCCCGCGGAGGCTTCGCCCGGCTCCCCGTTCCCGTAGGAGCCGGGGTCACCGGCGGTCGGGTCCCCGGCGAGTTCCTCGGCGGCCTCGGCCATCACGGTGCAGGGCTCGGGGTCCTCGGCGAGGTCACCGGTGCAGTTCAGGGTCTGCACCCAGGCCAGGCCCCGGTCGCTGACGTGGATGCGCAGGTGGCCGACGGGACCGGACTCCTCCTCCGACTCCTCCCGGGGCTCGATGGCGCTTCCGAGCACCTCCGGGCTGGCCGCGTTCGCGGTCTGCACGTCCTGCGGTGGCAGCATCGACGGGCCGACCAGCACGGCGTAGGCCACCGCGCCGGCGCAGCAGGCTCCGGCGAGCAGCGCGGTACCGAGACTGCCTCGGCTGCGTCGGTCACTGTGCGAATGGGACATGCCATAACCCTCGGGGGTCGATCGGTCACGGGGGCGCCCACCGCGCGGGGTGCCTCTGATTCGCGGGGCAGCAGCCAAGCGGGCGTCAAGTATCGGTCAAGCGAATACCGGGGGCCAATGCTAGCCGGGAGTGAACAGTGGTACTGGACCGGCACCGTAACAAAGCGATCACCGGGTGCGCCGGGCAAGCCTTCGAGAACCCCTCCGACGAGCGGCGCGACGATCGGCCCGGTGTTCGTACTGTGAGCCAGGACACCCCCACCCTTCCTCCCCGACCTACCAACGAGTAAGGTCCTGGTGAGGAATCGTTCGTGTGCCAACGGCTGGTCGATCACATCCGCAGTGTGTGATGCCGTTCGCCGTACGAAGGTTCACACAGTTCCCACCGCGGGTGCCGGGCGCAGCACCCCGCGGCCGACCCCGAGCCCGCCCCCTGAGCCCGGCCCCGGAGAGGCTCCCAGAGGTTCTCAAGTCCGGGACCGGAGACAGCCACACCCCCGGAGTGCACGTGTCCAGTGGACGCCACCGTCTTCCCTCACCGACCGTCACCACCACCCGCAAGGCGGTGCGGTCGCCGCTGGGGATCACCGCGATCGTCGTCGCCCTGATCGTCGTCGCCGCGATCGCCGTGCCGGTCACCATGAACGCCCTCGGCTGCGGGGAGACCCGCTACCTGCGGGTGTCCACCACCCAGAGCATCGCACCCGTGATGCGCGAGGCGGCGGCGGAGTTCAACGCGGACCGGCCCAGCTACGGCGGGCAGTGCGTGTACGCGCAGGTGGACGAGATCGCGCCGCACCGGATCCTGTCGGCGCTGACCGGCGGCCAGCCGGGCGACTCCACCATCGCCCCGCACGTGTGGGTGCCCGAGTCCTCCGCCTGGGTCGAGCTGGCCCGGGTCTCCGACGGCGGGGCGCACGGGCTCGAGACCGACCCGCCCTCCCTCGCGAGTTCCCCGGTGGTGCTCGCGGCCCCGCCGAACACCGAGGGGATGCCGGACCCGGACGACGCCAGCTGGACCCTGCTCCTGCCCGACGGGCGCGACCCCGACCGCCCCGTGGTGATGGTCGACCCCAACCGCGGCGCCGACGGCATGACGGTCATGCACGCGATCCGCGACCACCTGGGCAGCGGGGACGACGCCGACACCGCGATGACCGACTTCGTGCGCGACGTCCAGCTGGACAGCGCGTTCGGTGAGATCGACCTGACCAACGTCTTCACCGGTTCGGCCGCGGCGCACGAGCGGGTGGCTCCGGTCATCGCCGTGCCCGAGCAGGCCGTGGTGGCCTACAACAACCGCCGCGCCGACTCCGCCCCCGCTCTCCAGGCGCACTACATCAGCGACGGCACGGTCAACCTGGACTACCCGTACGTCACCGCCACCGACGACTCCGCGCTGCAGTCGGCCGCCGCCGACCTGTACGAGGTCCTGCGCGGCAGCGAGCACCGGACGAGCCTGCGCGAACTGGGCTTTCGCGACCCGAGCGGGGAGGCGTCGGCCACCCTTGCCGCCCAGACCGGGATCATCGCGCAGCAGCCGCCCGTCCACGACGACCTGACCGGCGACGCCCTGCTCGCCTCGGTCACCGACTGGAACCGGCTGGGCATGCCCAGCCGCACGCTGGTGCTGGCCGACGCCTCGGCGAACATGGCCGACGAACTCGACGGCGGCCCGGAGCGGATCGAGGTGGCCAAGCAGGCCGCCCTGATGGGGCTGGGGATGTTCCCCGACGAGACCGACATGGGCCTGTGGCTGATGTCCGAGGAGCTCGACGGGAACGGCCGTGACGAGGCCGCGGACATGCACCGGCTGGGCGCGGCGGACAACGGCGACACCACCCGTCGCCAGGAGCTGGTCAAGGTGGCCGAGGAACTGGAGGTCGCGGGCGGCGGGTCACGCCTGTACGACAACATCCTGGCCGCCTACGACGAGGTGACGGACGACTACCACGAGGACAAGATCAACAGCGTCATCCTGCTGACCGCCGGGCAGGACGAGGGGTCCAGCGACATCTCCCACGAGGAGCTGGTGGCCGCGCTGCAGGACCGGTTCGACCCCCAGCGCCCGGTCACGATGTTCATCATCGCCTTCGGTGAGCAGGCCGACGAGCTGGAGCTGGCACAGATCGCGCGGGCCACCAGTGGTTCGTCCTTCGTGACCGAGGATCCGAACGAGATCGGCGACATCTTCCTCAGCTCGATCTCGCGGCGTCTGTGTGTACCCAACTGCGACAACTAGCCCCAACCAAGGGGTCTCGATTCGGTATCAGAATGGCTTTTCGGACAGGCCACATTTGGAACTCCAATCCGGTCCATACCGGTCGAATTTCCCAGGGTGGCCGATGCTCCGCCAGTGATCAGGTCCCACCGGCCCGAGTGCCGCCCACAACCCTCCGGGTGTGGCCCCATTCACGGCACTTGGTGCGTTGAGTAACGTTCCCATCAGTAACACCACACAACACCCCCTACCGACTCATCCCCCTTGTACGACACCTCGGCCGTACACCACCCGTGAGGAATGCTGTGGGACGTCACCGCGGAAGATACGCAGAAGAACCCTCCGGCCGGAGCAGACGCCGCCGCGGTCGCGGCGGAGCGTTCGCCGCCCTGGCCGCCGCGATGGTGATCGTGGTCGGACTCGCCGTGGCGGGCGTGTACATGTTCGGGCAGGGCGACGGCTGCGGCGGCTCCGACATCGAACTGGACGTCGCGGTCAGCCCCGAACTGGGCCCCGCGCTGACCGACATCGCCAGCGACTTCAACGCCGAAGAGCACACAGTCGACAACAGGTGCGTGCGCGCCAACGTGCGCCAGGCCGACTCGGCCAACGTCGCCTTCGGTATCACCGGAGCCGGCGCCACCATGGGCGACACCGACTCCGACGTGTGGATCCCGGACTCCTCCGTGTGGTCGCGCCTGGTCCAGAGCCAGGCCGGGGAAGCCATCATCACCGAGACCGGCACCTCGCTGGCCCGCAGTCCGCTGGTGCTGACCGAGCGCACCGAATTCGCCGAGGACGGCGACGAAGACACCACGTGGATGGACGTGGTCCCCACCGCCGCCCCCGGCGAGGAAGCCGACCGGGTCGTCCGGGTGGTCGACCCGGCCCGCAGCTCCAGCGGCCTGGGCACGCTCTACCTGCTGCACGGCGCCCTGGAGGAGGCCACCCCCGACGCCGACACCTTCAACGCGCACATGACCGCCGCGCTGCAGGCCCTGCACCAGGGCGCCTCCGCCGACGAGGACGCCGCGTTCCTGGCCCTGAGCGGCGGCAGCGCCGAGGCCCCGCCCGTGATGGTGATGTCCGAACAGGCGGTGTGGCGCTACAACGCGGCCCACTCCGACTCCGCCGCCCAGCCCAACTACCTCAGCGACGGCACCTACTTCCTCGACTACCCCTACATCGTGCGCAGCGAGGACAGCGAGATCACCCGCGCCGCCGAGGTGTTCCGCACCGCGGTGCGCACCGACAAGGCCGTCGAGCGCTTCCTCGCCGAGGGCTTCCGCGACTCCGAAGGCGGGCTCGACGCGTCCGTGCTGACCGAGGAAGCCGGGTTCCTCGCCGAGGAGCCGGGCGAGCTGCCCGCCCCCTCGGAGGGCTCCATCACCGAGCTGACCCGTTTCTGGAACCAGCTGAAGATGGACTCCCGGGTACTGACCATCATCGATATCTCCGGGTCGATGCTGGCCGAGGTGCCCGGCACCGGGCTCACCCGCATGCAGGTGGCCGGCGCCGCCTCCGCCGAGGGCCTGCAGATGTTCTCCGACAGCTCCGAGCTGGGCCTGTGGGAGTTCTCCACCAACGTCAACAACGGCATGAACTACCAGGAGATCGCCCCGATAAGGGAACTGCAGGCCACCGATGAGGCGGGGAACGAGCACCGGGACGTGATCGGTGCCGCGATCCAGAACCTGGAGCCGCTGCCGCAGGGCGACACGGCGCTGTACGAGACCTACCTGGCCGCCTACCAGGAGATGTCCCGGACCTACCGGCCCGACCGCACCAACGTCGTGCTGATGCTCACCGACGGGGACAACGACAACCCCGGCGGCCTGGAGTTCGACGAACTGATGTCCGAGCTCGACTCGCTCATCAGCCCGTCCCGGCCCATCCCGATCATCACGATCGCCTTCGGTCCGGACGTGCAGCACCTGGAGCCGTTGCAGGAGATCGCGGCGGCCACCGGGGGCGCGGCGTACATGACCGAGGACCCGACGGAGATCGGGGACATCTTCCTCCAGGCGTTCTCCCTGCGCATCGCGGACGAGAACGACGGGAGTTAGAGGGGCCCGAGGCCTCAGGGCACCAAGGGCTCAGGGGCGCCCCCGCGGGACCGATGACCGACCGACCGGGTCGTGGCCGTGTGCCGCGGCCCGGTCGTCGCTTTCATGGGGATTCCGTGGGTATTCCGGGCCGGGTCCGAGATGGGGTCAGGACAGGAGCCCGGGGGGGCGGGAACCGCGATCGGAGGACGTTCGTCCAGGACCCGCGGAACAGAAGGTGACATGAACCTATCCACCCC
The DNA here is from genome assembly GCF_014201115.1 of Nocardiopsis metallicus. GTDB lineage: Bacteria > Actinomycetota > Actinomycetes > Streptosporangiales > Streptosporangiaceae > Nocardiopsis > Nocardiopsis metallicus. Next base: position 60,296 of record NZ_JACHDO010000001.1, on the reverse strand, counting down.
TCGAAGGGCTATGGACTTCTTCTCCGGGGTGGCGTACCACGGGAGGGACCTGGGTCCGGAACCCCGTCCCTCCACTGCCGTCCCGGACCTCCAGGCTTGAGACCCGCTGCGGTCGGATTGGGGAGTGCCATGGCGAAGGCGTGGATGCCCGGAGCCGAGAGGATCGACGGAGGAACCACACGGACCGCCGACGGGCTCGGCGCCCCGCGTGCCGTGTGGACGGTGACCGGAACCGACCCGAACATGTGGTCGGCCCGCGAGGAGGCGATCCGCCTGGTCCACGAGGGCAGGCCCCCGCACCTGGTGTGGAACCCGCTGACCGGCGCGGTGGCACAGATCCTGGCGGCCACCCGCCGGAGCGAGCTCCTGCTGGGCCACACCTCGCGCTACGGACAGCACCTGGACCACGGCGACGAGGGCCGGGTGTGCCTCGTGGTCGCCGTGGTGTCCACGGAGAAGGAACCTTTCACCGACGGCCCCCTGGTCGGTCTGGCACCGGTCCTGGAGTGGCTGGGCTCGTGGGGTGTGGAGAGGGGCTGGCCCGCCGGTCCGCCCGGTCTGCGGGGCGAGCGGCGCCCCAGCGAGGAAGAGCGGTCCCGCACGTGGTCCCGCGGCGGACACTTCGGCCACGACCAAGTCCCGGGGTCCGCGTCGACCGCGCCCGGTCGGGTGGACCCCGAGCAGCTCCTGATCGCGGGAACACGCGAAGTGTCCCCGGGACCGGAGTCGGGGTCGGGGTCGGGGTCGGAGCCTGGATCGGGGCTTGGGTCGGGGTCCGCCCGTGAGGCGGCCGCAACGGCAAGGGCCCCTCAGCTGTCCAGGGAACACCCCGAACCACAACCCTCGGTCATCACGTAAGCACACAAAGGGAGGGATGAAACCACCAAATCCCCTCCTTCAAGGAGAATCGGATTCCACTGGTTAAGTACAGCTCCAAAACCCCTTAGTCTGGCGCCCATGGGTGGATCTATCGAGCCGGGTTGGTACGCGGACCCGCAGGGCGACGCGCAGACGCTCAGATGGTGGAACGGTGAAGAGTGGACGAGGCATACCCGTTCACTGAGCGAACTCCAAGGCGGCGCCGACGGCTCCGACGAGGAAGCCGCCACCACCTACCTGGGCGGTCAGAACAGGGACGACCCCTCGTCCGACGACGAGGAGGAGGGGACGGTCCGGCTGGGCTCCTCCGCTCCCGCGCCGGTACCGGTCGAGGACGAGCCCAGCACCATGCGCATCGACCCCTCGTGGGCGCAGCAGGCCTCGGCCCCCGACCCCGCCCCACAACCCTCGACCACCCCGGACGACGACGAGCCGAGTACCGTCCGAATCAACCCCTCCTGGGCGCAGGACTCCTCCCCCCAGCAGCCGCCGAGCACCACCCCTCCCCCCGCTCCGATCGGGGACGAGCCCAGCACCATGCGGATCGATCCGTCCTGGGCGCAGCAGTCCTCGGCCCCGGGCAACCAGCCCCCGGTGGACGACGAGCCCAGCACCATGCGGATCAGCCCGTCCTGGAGCCAGCAGTCCGCTGGCCACCCTGACGAGATGCCCACGGCCAACCTCGCCGACGACGACGAGGCCACCGCCGACCTGAGCGGTGTCGGCACCACCATGCGGGTCGGCCCCGGCGACCCGCCCGGATCGGGCGACGACGTCCCCACCGCCCACATCCCGGACGACGATGTGCCCACGGCCAACCTCGCCGACGAGGCTATCGGCGACACCCCGCGCACCGCGGTGTTCGACCCCAACGCCGTCGGTGACACCCCCCGTACCGCCGTCTTCGACCCCAACGCCGTCGGTGACACCCCCCGTACCGCCGTGTTCACGCCCGGCGGAGACGACCGGTCCGCCGCCGACCAGTCGCCCGGCGGCACCGCCATCTTCGACCCCAACGACCCGATGTTCTCGGGCGGCGGGAGCGATGACGGGGACGACAAGGGCGGCAAGTTCAACAAGTTCCTCGGCAGTCTCAAGGAGGGCTGGGCCGACCTCTCCGAGGAGCGCAAGGAGCAGCGCCGCCAGGCCGAGGAGGAGGCCGCCAAGAAGCGCGAGGAGGAGCGGGTCCGCCGGGAGGCCGAGGCCGAGAAGCAGGCCGAGGAAGCCCAGCAGCGGGCCGAGGAGGAGCGCAAGCGCGCCGAGGAGGCCGCCAAGCACGCTCCCCCGGTCCCCCAGGCGGACACGCCTTCGGCGGCCAACGATCCCCAGTCCGCCGGCGCCCCGCCGCTCGGCTGGACCCCGCAGAGCCCGGGCCAGCCCCACTCGGGCGCCAACCAGCCGCCGTCCGGTCCTCACCAGCCCCCGTCCGGTCCGCAGCAGGGGTTCGACCCGGCGGGCGGCCCCCAGGGCGGCCAGCCGCCCTCCGGCCCACAGCCGGGCGGTTTCCCGGGCCAGCGGCCCCCGTCCGGGGCGAACCAGCCGCCGTCCGGACCTCAGCCCGGCTTCCAGCAGCAGGGGTTCGGGCCGCAGGGCCCGCCTCCCGGTCAGCCGCCGCAGCAGTTCGGCCCGCCCGGGAGCTTCCCGCCGCCGCAGCAGATGGGCAGCCGCCCGCCGATGCCGCCGCAGGGCGCACCCCCCGGCCAGCAGCCGCCCCAGCAGTTCGGCCCGCCGCCCGGAGGCCCCGGCCCGCGCCCACCCATGGGCGGCGGCCCCGGCGGTCCCCCCGGTGGACCTGGCCGCCCCGGTGGACCTCCTCCCGGCGGTCCCGGCGGCCCGCGCCAGGGCCCCATGGGCGGCCCTCCCGGCGGCCCGGGTGGTCACGGTGGTCCGCCGCCCGGCGGCTCCCCCTGGGGTCCGCGCCCCGGTGGACCCCAGGGCGGTCCTCCCGGAGGCCCCCAGGGCGACCCGTTCGGCAGCCCGTACGGCCAGCCGCCCCAGCAGCCCCAGCCGCCCCAGCCGCCCGCGAAGAAGAAGCGCGGCTGCGGTTGCGGCTGCTTCGCCCTGATCGCGATCACCCTGGTCGTACTGGTGCTGGCCTACCTCCAGTTCTGGGACGTGTGGGACTGGCTGTACATCGTCTTCGACGTCGGCGAACCGCCGGGTGTCTCGGACCCCTTCGTCTGGGACTGACCCAGTGGTGACGGGGGCGGTGGGTCATGGACCCACCGCCCCTTCGCCATCTCCGCACTGCTCCGCAAAACCCCTAAGCTGACCGGTATGAACGACAGTTTGGTGTGGATCGACTGCGAGATGACAGGCCTCGACTTCGAGAACGACGCACTGATCGAGGTTGCCTGTCTGATCACCGACGGAGAACTGAACATCCTCGACGAGGGTGTGGACGTCGTGATCAAGCCCCCGCAGGAGGCCCTGGACCGGATGGGCGAATTCGTCCGGAACATGCACACCACCTCGGGGCTCCTGGAGGAGCTCGACAAGGGCATGACCCTTGAAGAAGCAGAGGACCGCGTCCTGGGGCACATCCGCCAGTACGTCACCGAGCCCCGCAAGGCGCCCCTGTGCGGCAACTCGATCGCCACGGACCGCACCTTCCTCGCCCGCGACATGCGGCGCATCGACGATTTCCTGCACTACCGGATGGTCGACGTCTCCTCCATCAAGGAGCTCCTGCGCCGCTGGCACCCGCGCGTGTACTACGCGAGCCCGGAGAAGAACGGCGGCCACCGCGCTCTCGCCGACATCACCGAGAGCATCCGTGAGCTGCGGTATTTCCGCGCCGCCGCCTTCCTCCCGGAACCCGGCCTGAGCTCGTCCACGGCCCGCGCCATCGCCGCCGAAGTGGTCGCCGACGGCACCGGCTTCGAGGCACGTGACGCGGCTCTCGCCAAGTCCGACCCGGAAAACTGATCGAAGCACTCCTCAGAGTCCGATAAGCTTTCATACGTACGCAGGGCCGAGAGGCCAGGCGGACGTGGTGGGTGTAGCTCAGCCGGTAGAGCACTTGGTTGTGGTCCAAGAAGTCGCGGGTTCAAGTCCCGTCACTCACCCCAGAGGCTCAAGCCCCTGACCAGCGGAAACGCAAAGTGGTCAGGGGCTTTTGCGTTGCCGGGGGTGCACCGGAGGGTGCACGGGGCCCACCATCCGGACTGGTGAGTGTGTACCGCCCATCCCGTCACTCACCGATGTGTCGGGGGTGCACGGCCGTGCACCCCGGCCCTGACCCGCCCCGAAGCCGCACAAACCCGCCGCATACGGGCATCGGTACATCCGTCGGGCACCCGTCCTGGCCTGCGCAAAGATCTTCGAGGACCTTCGCGGATTCCCTTCGCTTTCGCCCGCACCCAAGCGATGGTCCATCCATGGCAACCATCAACCAGCGCACCCTGACCGACGGACGCGCCCGCTACTGGGTCAAATGGCGGCTCGGCGGCACCCGTGGCGGGGCGCCCCAGTCCGAACCCTTCGACACCCGCGCCGACGCCCACACCTTCAAACTCCACGTCGAAGCGGCCGGACATCACTGGCCCGAGAACTGGATCCCCCGCCAGGGCTGGGCCGAGGGATGGGTCCCCGGCCACGGCTGGGTCAAGGTCGCCGAAGAGGACGAGCCCGAGGCCGAACCCGTCATCTTCGCCGACTTCGCCCGCGAGCTCATCGACTCCATGACCGGCATCGAGGAACGCACCCGTGCCGACTACCACCGCGAACTCGAACTCCACCTGATCCCGCACTTCGGACAGGTCAACCTGCGAGACGTCACCCAGCTCAAACCCAAGGACGTCCGCGCCTGGGTCAACCAGCTACGCACCGGCACCCCCGACCCCAAGGCCTCCTACCGCACCCCCAACCCCAGCCGGGGCCGCCAGAAGGAACCCGGGTGGCTGCGCAAACCCCTGGCGGCCAAGTTCATCCACAACCTGCACGGGCTGCTCTTCTCCATCTGCGAGGCCGCCGTGCGCGAGGACCCGCCCATCCGGCCCTCCAACCCCGCCGCCCGCACCCGGCTGCCCCGCGCCGACCACGAGGCCGACACCGAGATGTGCTTCTTGACCCGTGAGGAGTTCACCCTGCTCCGGGACTCGATGCACCCGGACGTGCGCGACATGGTCGAGGTGTTCGTACGCACCGGCATGCGCTACAGCGAACTGGTAGCCCTGCAGGTCCGCGACGTCAGCTTCACCCCGACCATCGACCACGACGGACAGCAGCAGGTACGCGGGCACCTGGACGTGCGCCGGGCCTGGAAGCGCGGACCGAACAACACCTTCCACCTCGGGGCGCCCAAGACCCGCAGCTCCCGGCGGCGCCTGCCGCTCTCACCCCGCACCATCGACCTGCTGCGCCCCAGGCTGGAAGGAAAGAAGCCCGAGGAGTTCGTCTTCACCACCGACCAGGGGTCCTGGTGGCGGCACTCCTCCTTCTACGGCCGCCGCTGGGCACCCGGCGTCAAGGAGGCCCAACGGCGCGGGCTGGGCAAGAAGCCGCGCATCCACGACCTGCGCCACACCCACGTGGCGTGGCTGATCGAGAAGGACGTGCACGTGTTCAAGATCCAGCGCCGACTGGGGCACACCTCGATCACCACGACCATGGACCGCTACGGGCACCTGGTCACCGACATCGACGACACCATGATCGAGGCCATCGACGGCCCGCCCACTCCCCCGAAGCCGCGCACCGACCCCGGCGGTGAGCAGCGCCTGCGCCTGATCTCCTAAAGCCCAAGGGGTAGGAACACACGGGGCCGATGGCGCGGGTCAGCACCCGCACCACCGGCCCCGTCGTCGGCCCCTCCCTACCCGGGTTGCCCCCACCGGTGGGCCATCCGCCTGGGGGTGAGAGCGTGCTGCGCCGCCCCGTCCACGATCGCCTCCAGGTCGCTCGCGCTGAAGCGCACGTGCTTGCCGAGCCTGCGGTGTGCGACCCTGCGCAACCGCACCCGTTCCCGCAGCCAGGACTCGGGCACCGCCAACACCCGCGCCGCCTCAGGGATCGTCAGCAACCGCTCCGGCTGGGCATCTTTGGTTTCCTCATCACGCCGCCCGACTTCGCTCACCCGTACCTCCTTCGCGCTCTCCCCGCACCGCGACCCGGTAGCGGCGGCGCTCCTCCTCCGAAGCACCGCCCCACACCCCGTACTGCTCGTCCCGACGCATCGCCTCGGCCAGACAGTTGAGCTGTACCGGGCACACCCGGCACACCCGTTTGGCCGCACGCACCGACCCGCCCTGGGCCGGGAACCACAGATCCGGGTCCCGTCCCCGACAGGCCGCGTACCCCCACCAGCCCCTGGCCTCCCCGCCATCGGGCGCTGTGAGGCCGTCAGCGCGCCGGTGGGCCCCTGACGGCCCGCCCGCGCCCGGTGGGCGCGGCGCCGGTTTCCGGGCCGCCACGTCGCGCACCGGGCCCGGACCGCCCGAGCGCGCCGCGCGAGGGCCATCCGCTCCGTGTGTGGGTTCGTCATCCATGGGCACCACCACTGGCGCCGCCCGGCTCGGGCATCGCTGACCTCGCTTCGCGCAGCCCGGCCGGCCTCATCACCGGCGCAGTCATGGTCGTCAGAGCAGAAGTGGAGCAAGGCTGATCTGATGACGCCTGGGTTGGCGGGGAGGGTTTCCGGCAGGCTGAGAGGCCTGCCGGGTGAGGGTGTGCGGGGGCGTTCACGCCCCCGCACACCCGGGCCGCCGCCCGCCCTACGTGATGGAAACCGCCTACTGGGATAGAAAGCCGGGGCGGCCGCTGGACCACCCCACAGCCCGTCTGACCTGCCGTGAGTCCAGACTCAGGGGTGGTCCACCCAAGGCGGGTCCCCCACCCGGCCCACCGGTCGGAGTAACGGCGGGACAACGGAGCGGACCTCCTATTGGCCCACTGGTTCACTGCCCGATCCGCGCCCATCACTCTTCCTCCTCCGCCTTGCGCCACGGGTGGAGAAGGGCGATGTCGAGCAGACTCAGCGGCCGCGGATCGGTGGCCGAACGCCACACCTTGCGCCCTGCTCCCAACGACGCCATCCGGTGGTGGGTGCTCAGGTACACCCCCACCTGCTTCGAACAGTGCTGGGCCAGCTTCTTCGCCGCGTTGGCCTCGCGCTCTTCCGAATGCACCAGGAACAGCACCACCGAGGGCAGCCTGCTCGTCTCGGCCAGACGCGCGTACCCGTACATCTTCGTTTGGAGCTGCGTCAGCGACTCCGAGCCGGTGTCGTACTCCACGAACGCCCACAGCTTCTTCCCGCTCTGGATCCACGACAGCAGCCCATCGGGACGGCAATGGTTGCTGTAGTCCCGTTCGCAGGTGCGCTCGCCCTGCCATTCGCCCACCTCGGCCCCCACCTGCCGAGCGCCCTCGAGAAACTCCACCCGCGTCTGGGCCAGCCCCAGGATGTGGTCCAACTTGGCGGAGAAGGCCACCGCCAGAGCCCGGTCGCCCCGGAAGTTGAGCGCGTCCGGCTCCTTGCCCTGATCCAACGCGACCAAGACCGCACCGGTCGGGGACAGGATCCAGTGGTCGGGAGCGTTGCGGTCGTGGGCGTGGCGGCGGAAGCGGTTGACCACCCCGTACCGGTACAGGCTCAGCATCCGGCTGCGGGTCCGCCGCGCACCCGCGTCGGGGAAGAAGATCTGGTGCAGGTGGTGGGTGGTCAGCACCCGGTGCTCCCACAACCCGTCGAGGATGCGCTTGTCCCGGTCGGTGATCCGGGGAAGCAGTCGCGCAAGGGTCTGTTCGTACTCGTTCACGGGCGCCCTCCAAGGTGACGGCTGTTTTTGCCCTTCACTGAGTAAGAAGCGCACCCCACCCCCGGATTCGACACCTCACACGGGAATTACCTGAACCGAACACACCCAGGCCCGGAGTTGAAGCCGGGCCCCGTGAACAGCTCGGCTCGCCTTCAGGCCCTGCTCAGAAGTGGCTCACGCCTGACTCACCCCCGACGTGGGCCGACCTCACAACCCCCGCCACGCAAAGCAAACGGGGCGGTACCGATCACGGCACCGCCCCGAGGCGAGAGTGTGCGCTCAGGTGGCCAGGCTCAACCAGGTGCGCACCGCGGCGGCCAGATCATCGAAGTCCCCCGACGCTTGCACGACCGAGGAGTGCTCCTTGCTGGGGCGAGACCGCTCCGCTTCGTGGAACAGGTACGGGCGCACCCCGCGCACCCCGTCGTCGTCCACACACCACCCCTGCTCCGAGGGGTGCGGCCGTCGGGGACGCGGCACCCGCACCGGCCCCGGCTCAGGCTCGGGTTCGCCCCCCCGGCTGGCGAGTTCGGCCACCGTCCTGCCCCGCGTCACAGCGGAGGAGGCAGCCAGGGCTTTGGGGGTCGCGCGGCGCTCCAGCACCAACCGGCCTCCGCCCCTGGGACGGTCGATGCTGCGGCGCGGTGCGACTTCGAGCGGGCTGCACAGCACGGCGGCCAGGACCGCGCCGAACAGCCACCGCACGCGCTGTCCCCAGCCCCGCACGGGTTTGCGGTGCCTACCAGTAGGCTTCTCCACGGATCTCCTCCTGCTTGCTTCAGGTGGGGATGTCAGCCCCGGCCCGGTGTTCGCCGCACCGCGTCGGGGCGCCTCCACTTCTGGGTGCTTCTTCGTTGCTCGGCATGGGCGGGTGTCTCTGGCCCCGAGGCCACACACGTCCCGGGGCTGCGCTTCCCGTCCATTCCACACAGGGCATACGGCCCTGGATCCCCCGCTGGACACGCCGTTCCCGCGAGGTGTGGTCGATGTTCGCTTGGGTGAGCGAGGTGCTTCCACCCCTGACGGCCACAACCCGGTCGCGGGTTTTCAGGCGGCCATCCTGGTTCGCCCGGATCGGTCGAAAGCGGCCCGAACCATCAACCCGCCGCCCGACTCCCGGGTGAAGTCCCAGTACAGGGCCATCGCGTCCACCAGGGCCAGGCCGTACCCGCCCTCGACGAGCAACCCGTCCTCGCCGCGCTCCCACGGCACCGGGCGCGCCTCGGGCACAGTCACCTCCTGTCCGGGGCGGGGTCCATCGTCAGTAACGCGGAGCAGGAACAGCCGCCGTCGCCGCTCGATCTCGATACGCACCCGGCCCCCGGGCAGCCCCGAAGCGCTGTGCTTCAACGCGTTGGTGTGCAGCTCGGAGAGCGAGACCAGCAGCGGATCCGCGCAGGCGGGGGTGGCGCGGGCCACGTGGGAGGCCCAGCTACGGGCGGCCTTGAGGTGCCAGAGCTGGTGCCCGCACTCCAGGGAGCCCTGTTCGGGGTCCGTGCAGCGGATCCGCCGTGGCAGGTCGAGGGGCGGCCGGGTGAAAGACATGGAATCCACCGGTTCCTTTCGTCGTCGCGCTGATGGCTGCGGGCCCGCGACAGCAAGGATGTGGCCTGGGGAAACCCACCGGCGAGGGTGTCCGGATAACCCGTGAATCTTCCAGGAGGCTCTGGAATTTACTGGAAAACTCCCACGGACTTCGGTCCGATGTGGTCCGATGGTCGGCATGACCCCCGATGAGCGCGCCTTGAAGGCGTTCGGACGCGAAGTACGCAGGCTACGAACCGAAGCCGAACTGACCCAGGAGACCGTCGCGCGCCGGATCAGCCAGCGCGGCACCGCGATCAGCAACTCCCATGTGTCCGACATAGAGAAGGGCAAGGCCGCCCCACGGCCGTGGTTGCGCCGGGCCTTCGACGAGATCCTGCAAGGCGGCGGACGACTGGAACGCCTCTGGGAGGAACTCACCGGATCCGGCCGCCGCGCCTGGCTGCACGAGATCGCCGAGCGCACCCACGGGGCCGACGCCCTGTACGAGTACCAGGCCCTGGTCTTCCCGGTCTATCTACAAACCGAGGCCTACTCACGCGCCGTGATCCGCTACGGTGCTCCTTGGCTGTCGAGCAACGAGCTCACCGAACGCGCGCAACAGAGGGCTCGGCGGGCCCAGCAGATGGCCAAGGCCCTGTCCCCCGTCATCTGGCTTGTGGTGGACCAGTCCCTGCTCATGCGCCGCTACGGATCCCCCGAGGTCCAACTGGAACAGCTCCGCTACGTGGCAGACCTGGTGGAGGAGGAACGGGTCAACCTCCTGGTGGTCCCCGTGGACGAGCCCCGCCACGCGGGCAACAACGGCCCCTTCAGGGTGATCACCTCGGCAGACCAGCCCGAAGTGGTCTACGTGGAATCGGCCCACCAGGGGCAGATCATCACCGCGACCAACGAGGTGGGGCGCTACCGCATGTGGTTCGCGGCCCTCCAAGGCGTGGCATGGGGACCGGATGAGACGCTGAAGGCCATCCGAGACGAGATGAAGAGGATCAACGGTGACTGACTGGCACAAGAGCAGCTACAGCGGCGGCAACAACGAATGTATCGAGACCCGGGAGCACCAGGCCGGAACCGATGTACGGGACACCCAGAACAGAGAGTTGGGCTATCTCTCCTTCACCCGCGCGGAGTGGAACGCCTTCGTCGAGACCACTCTCCACAGCCACCGGTAATCCTTACGCGACGACCTCGCCGCTCTCCAGATAGAGCGTGGTCCCCTCACGGCGTGCACGGTCCCCTTGAGCGATCCTTCGAGCGAGCCGGGGGATCGTTACCGTCCCAATCTCGGCCACCTCATGGAACCCGTACCCCGCCAACTCGTCCTGGTCGAGGACGATCCGGTCCAGCCAGTGCCGGTCGAGCACTCCCCCGTCGAAGACGAACAACTGCTTGTCACCCTCTGCCGGTGTGGGCGCCCAGTCCACGACCAGCAACCGCCCGATCGGCGGGGTGATCCCCAACTCTTCTTTCACCTCACGCGCCACGGCCTGAGTCGGGGTCTCCCCGCACTCGATGTACCCGCCGGGGATCTCCAAGTAGTCCTTGTAGGTCGGAACCACCATCATCACCCGCCCCCGTTCGTCGAAGAACAGGACACCGGCAGCCACCCGGGGCCGGGCGAAGGATTGCGTGGGATCAGAGGCCATGCCCCGACAGTAACCACTTCCCCCGGCCCGACAGGTGTCGGCACTAAGGCCAGGGCAGCGATCAACCCTCCTCAGGCATCAAAGCGCAGCTCCGCGATGCCGGACAGGTCGATGCCGTAGCGGGCGTAGACCTTGGTGGTGTTCTCACCCGTCAGAGACGACTCGTCGAATCCGAGCAGCGCGGCCACCCGCACCACCTCGGCGCGGCTGTCCGCTTCGATCTCCAGATACGCGGGGATCCGCGGCCAGGAGTCGATCTCCAACTGGGCCCCGTCCAGCGTGAAGCTGTGCCGCCGGTTCTCCTGGTAGGCCTTGGGCGTGTAACCGAGTTTGCCCAACAACGCGTTGGCGGTCTCGAAGTCACCGACCTCCGTCTCGGTCTCCCGGGTGCCGCCGATGGCGTCGGAGTCGATCTCCTTCACCGTGAGCGTGACCCGGCTCCTGGTGTCGCGCAGGCGCACCCACCGCGACACGTCCCCGGGCTCGATGTCGTACACGTAGCGCCGCTGAAGCACCTCACCCAGGTCAGCACCACCCTTGTCGAGAATGAGCCCGGCCACCTTTTCGGAGTCGATGTCCAAGACCTTGGCCTCGTATTCGATCACGCTCATGCTCACACTTTCCCCTTCCCCCTCGTCGTGGGAAACTCGCGATACTTCACAACTACCGCCGCTATAGCCTGATGAGGCCGATCCGCGACCGAACAGGATCGTTGAGTGCAGGCGCGATAATTTGCGCTTCGTTCCCCCGCAGACCTCGCCCGTTGGCCCTAACCTGGCGAAGTTCAGCTCAACGGCAACTCGTACACGGCGCGACTACGGCCCGGCCCTTTGAAATCGGTGACGACAGAGACTCCATTGATTTGGTGATCACCAGCAACGTTCACGAAGCCGAGGGCCGCCCAGGCAGCGTGTGCCGCTTCGTTGTCGGGTTCCGAGATGAGGTACAGGCGCCGACAGCCCCACAGCTTCGCCTGGGAGCGTACGCTCTGCAAGAGGACTCGCGTAATACCCCCGAAATAGGGGAACCATCGCCGTTTCTAGCGAGGCCACCTCATGGAACCCGTACCCGGTTGGCGGAACATCCCCAACGCCATCGTCCAGGGTCAGCTCTGGATCAGACGGCTGTCGAACCCTGACTCCACGAGGGAGTCGTAGGCACGGCACACCTCTCGGGGGACTTTCTGCTCGATGGCGAAGCCGAGCTTGGGGTACTCCATCACCCGCTGCAGGTCACCCACCATCATGTCGATGACGATCGCCGCGTCCCCGATCTCCTTGACGTAGTCGCCCAGGCTCAGCGGTGCGGAGGCGCATGCCACCTCGACCTCGGGCCACAGCTTCCGAGCGGTCGCGAAGGCGCGCCGTTCCATGTAGGGCATGCAGACCAGGAGCACGGTGGCGGGGGCGATGCCGTTCACTTCCAGGGCCCGACGGGAAAAGGTGATGTTCTGACCGGTGTTCGACGCCTCCGGCTCCACCAGGATCACGGTGTCGGGAACACCGAGTTCCAGGGCCCGCTCGCGGAAGTGCGCCGCCTCCCCTGCCGGGAACAACTCGGTGGTCGAAGGACTGTTCCCACCGGTGAACACCAGCACCGGGAAGAACCCGGCGTGGTACAGCTCAGCGGCGTGCACCGCCACACCGATGTCGTTGCAGCCCAGAGCGATCGCCACGTCACACGGCCGCACCTGATGGCGCATGCGGTGGTACTCCCAGATCAGTTCCGCGTGCCGCCACTGCTCCCGGGTGATGGTACGTGCGTCGTCCGCCATGCATTCTTCCTCTGGCCATGGGACCAGGTCTCCTGCTCGGACCTGATGCCCCCGATACTGCGAAGCTGGTGGTCGAGACCGCACCAGGCCCCTCCCTATGCGCTCACTGGCCAGCGCCGCCGGTCGCGTAAAGGTACAGGAGTGCGTTCATGGAGGTTCCGCTGACGAGTTCGCGCTTGCGCACCAGATCGGAGATCTGCTCGACCGGAATCCACTCCAACCGTTCAGCCTCCCAGTCCTCCTCAGGTTCGCCGATGTGCTCGGCGCCGTCGGCCACGAAGATGTGGTGTTCGCTGTCGGAGAGTCCTCTGGAGGGCTGGGTGTACAGCAGCGGGCGCAAGGGACCCGGCCGCCAGCCGGTCTCCTCCTCGACCTCACGTGCCGCGGCGTCCCTGGGCAGCTCGCCCTCCTTGATGCCTCCGATGGGGATCTCATAGCCCCAGGTATCGGTGATGAAGCGATGACGCCACATGAGCAGCACACGACCCTGACCATCAAGGACAACAGCCCCAGCGCCCGGCGCCGAGCGGATGACTCGGTGAGACAGATGCCTGCCTCCCGTGATCTCCACGTCCGCGAGGCGGATGTCGAGCCACTGGTCGGTGTAGAGGGGTTTCTCCGAGTGAACGGTCCAACGCATGCGTTGTCTCCCTGGGGGTCGCGCTCTGCAACCATCAGGCAATCACAGTTGCAATATGAGTTGTGCATCCGCCTGTTCGATGAAGTCCCGTATCTCTGGCTCCCCACTGCGACGTGCGAAAGCGTCCCGAACGGACCTCAACCGGCCGTTCAGCCTGACCGATTCCATACCGCCAGCACACCTGAGCATCTCCCAAGCTGCGGGGAACACCTCATCCACGACCAGCAACCGCCCGGTCGGCGGGGTAGTCCCCAGATTCCGGCACATCAATCGCTCAGCCCCTGGCCATGCGGCTCTACCGATCTCTAGCGCCCATCTTTGAGCCGGTCCAAGGCATCCGGCAGCGACAATCCGGAATCGTCCTTGTCCGGCTCCCACAGATCGAACACCGCAGCCGCTGCCTCAGCCATCTCTCCGGGCAGACCTGCCGCGGCCAGGGTTTCAGACACCTCACGCATCTCCGGTGCCCATCTCCAGGCCTTGGCCGCCACCCCGGTCAGGTAGTCAGGGGTGGCCAACGGGGACTTGGCCAGGCGCCGCGCCTCCTCCGTCAGGTGGGCTTCCACCCCGTGTGCGCGCCCCAGCGCCTGAGCCACGCCCGCCAGAGCGCAGGCAGCTTTCTGGTAGGACCCGTAGGCCATCTTCAGGGCCGAGGCGTCACCGACCGGGCCCTGCATCCGGATCGGGACGACTGCGGTGTCAGCGAACAAGTCCCCGACCGCCTCCACAACCTGCTGCTGCCCGGACAGGTAGAGATGGGTGTCCTCCGCGCCTCTGGGCGGAGGGCCGATGACACATCCGTCAACGGTACGGATTCCCTCTCCTGCCAGATCAGCGGCGATCCGCTTGGCTCGTTCGGGGCTGATGGCGTTGGCATCGACGAAGAGCCCCGCGAAACCGGCTTCCCGGACCGAAGCTGCGGTTGCCTCAGCGGCCGCTGGCGGGCACAGGGAGATGACCACGGATGCCTGCTCCAAGAGAGACCCAAGCTCGGATACAGCTTCGAGTCCGGCCCGTTCAGCGCGCCGTGCACTCGCCTCACTCCGCCCGGCGGAACACCACAGGACCCGAAGCCCCGCTGTGGTGAGTTCACGCCCGACGGCCGCGCCCATGCGGCCGGGGTGCAGCAAACCGACAGTGGGGGGAACGTTCATGAGGAGTGTCCTTCGGTGACGGCTGGGGGTGACGGGGCGCAGAACTCGATGATCTCATCACTCAATGAAGCCGCCAGGGGCGAGGTCTTGACCCGAGGCGCCTCGAGTTGGTCACGTACCTGTGTGAGTCTGCGTCTCACGCTGTCGGTTCGTCGGTTCGCTGCCTCCGCGAACACCGCACGCACCTGCTCGGCCGCACCATCGAGCTCACCCGACCCCAACCGGGCCGCAGCGAGATCGAGCCGGGCCAGACACATCTCCCCGACCCTTCTCTGACGTAGTGGGGCCTGCTCGAACATCGAGACCGCTCGGGAAGCGTCCTGAGCGGCTCGGCGCAGCCGTGCTTCACCTCCCAGCCACACCTGGCAGGTGCTCCCGTAGAAGAGCTGTTTCTCCACGGGAAAGGCCATCATCCCCGCGTATTCGTCTGGGTGGAGTGCGCTCTCGCGTGCGTTGGCAGCAGCTTCCAGGGCCGTTTCCACTCCTTCGGCATCCCCCAAGCGGGCACGGGCACGGGCTTCGATACTGGCCAACCGAACCGTGGCCGACCCCTGCGCTGCGGCGTGTCCCCGAACCGACGAGGCGAAGGCGACCGCTTCCTCGAAATGGTCGCCCCAGTAGGCGATCAAGCTCTGCATTCCGCGCACCCACGTCCGCAACCATTCACTGCCGGACAGTTCCGCGCACAGGTAGGCCGTCCGAGCCTGTGTGGCCGCCGCCTGCATGTGCCCCAGGTCGAAGGAAGCGTTCGACATGACACCGCAGGTGACGCCGGCGACGAGGTAAAGGTCCCGGCTCTGCGCCGGGTACTGTCGCCCTTCCAGCAACTCGAAGTCACTGTTGCGCAGTTCGACGAGTTCGAGGAAAGTCGGGTACACCGGACGCCCGGGGTATGCCTTGATGAGGTTCCTGAGGTCGGCGTCGAGTTGCTCCAGGGTGTGAGGCCCCACGTTCGTCCTTCCGGCGTATTGCGTGAAATGCGCGGATTCGCGTGCGGCCGCCGCGATGGCCTCCGCTGCGGTCATGCCCGAATTTCCAGGAGCCAGCATCGGAGATGGACGACCAGCCGCGAGACTTGGTCCCCCGAGTTGTACCGGGCCCCGCTGCCGGGGCACCAACACACCACGGCCTTCGGAGGACGGGCGAAACGTGTAATCGGAGGCGAATCCGAGATGCACGGGACCCGTGCGGAAAAGCCTGCACAGGAGGTCCTCGTAATCTCTGCTCGGCCTGTCTCCAGCTTCCCACTGCCGCCAGGATCGCTCTGTCAAGCCCCTTCGCTTGAGCCCCGCCCGGTCGCACATGCGGTGAAAGTGGGTGATCGCAGCGGCGACCGTCCACCCTTCAGCAAGCCGAAAGCACTTGAGGCCGAGGTGACCACAGCATTCACCAATGGCTTCGGCGATCCGATTCCGTAGTTCGTCCGGGCTGGTGCGCCACCCCTTCGCCCCGATGTCCGCTCTCATCGACTCCCGGACCCGCGAGGCACAGCTCAGATCGTGGCGCGTTGTCGTAGCGGTGGGCATGTCCTGCTTTCGTGAGTGCGAATCTCCACGCCACGCTAACCGGACCGGATGCACGATGTCATCGGCTGTCCCGGAAAGAGTGGCCTCCTCACCATGAGAGTTGCTCTCACCTTGACGGAGGAACTGTTTCTGACCTCGTTCGAAACCCGGAGGCACTCTCACTACCGGTGAGCTCTGAGTTGGCGAAGACTTCCACGTGTACCTGACGGTCGATGGAGGGCGAGGGCGCGGAACCCATGCGACGGAACCGAGATGTGGGCACCACCATGGAGCCCTCCACGGACGAGCACGTCGTCTCAGCGCACGGCAGCTCCAAGACCGTTGCCATGCCCTCCCCACCTTCCATCCCTATCGGCGTAGGTGAGGTCGCGGAGATCACGCAGGCCCAGGGACGGCCGTATCCCTGGCGAGTTCCGTTCGGGCCCTTCCGGCTCCAACACGAGAAGACTCACTCCCGGATGCTGAGGAGCGAGACTGGAGAAGTACTTCTGAAGGAGTACCGCGTCATCACACCTGAGGCTCGCCAGGAGCGTGAGGCACTCGCTATCGCGGGGGCCGAGAGGCTCGGGGTGAACGTGCCGAAGATCCTCGGAGCAGGGACCACCGAATCCACCGCGTGGACGCTGTTCCAACTCCTCCCGGGATCTCCTGGCTCACTCCGGCCGGGCCAGTCCCTGATCGACTTCGTCGACCAGGTCGTCGACCTGGGAACCGAACTCCACTCCCGGGCATTGGATGCTGCGCCGGGAACTGGTTGGTTCGTGTCGGAGAAAGAGGAGTGGACCCAACGGGAATTCCTCATGAGCCAGTTCTCCCCAAGCGCCAGTTCCCGACCCTGGTGGAGCGACCTGGATCGCGCCCTTGAGGCCACCGTTCTGGGGCCGGTGGTCTACCTGCACGGCGACCTCAAGGCCGAGCACTTCATCGTGGACCACAACCGGGTAGCAGTCGTCGACTGGGAAGCATGTGCTCGCGGCCCGGCCTGCCACGACCGCGCCGATGCGCTCTTTCACGCCCTCCGAGACCTCCTGTATCTCGGGTGGGGCCTGTACCAGCTCCCGCACGGTCTTCTCCAACGGTTCCAGGTCCCCGGTCCTGTCATGGCGCATCGCGTTCTCCTCTGGCTGGACCGGCGACCTCCCCACGGCATGGAGGCGGCGAGCAGACGGAACCTCGATCGTCTGATGCTGGCCGAGCCCGCAGAAGTCTCACGCTGTGCCGCAGATCTGCTCAGCGCGGCCATGCGGCAAGGCGTTCCCCGATAAGCACGGATTTCTCCAGGGCGCCCGCCTGCGTCGCGCAGGCGCCCACACGAACGAGATAGGAGCATGTATGGAGAGTTTGAAGTCCGGAGCCGCTTCGAACCGGCTGACCATCCGGACAGGGGTAGCGGTCGATGACACCCTGAGCGTCGTCGAACGCAAAGGGCTCGGTCATCCGGACACGATGGCCGACCACCTGGCCGAGTCGCTCTCCCGGTCCTACAGCGCTTACACGCTCGAGCGCTTCGGTGCGGTCCTGCACCACAACTTCGACAAGTTGGCTCTCCTGGGCGGAGCGAGCGAGGTCCGTTACGGGGGCGGGCGGATGACCTCGCCGGTCCGTGTCCTGGTCAACGGGCGGGCGACCCGCAGTTGCGGTGCCGAGGTGGTACCGGTGGATGCCCTGGTGAAGTCCGCTGTGCGGCAGTTCTTCCTCGAACGCCTGCCCGAGGTCGTCGAGCACCTGGACATCCGTCTCAACGTCACCGAGAACTCCAGCCCCGGGGCGGTGCTCATGGACGACGGAGTCCCCGAGCGGACCCGCTGGTTCTCACCTCGAAGCATCGAGGACTTGCGGGAACGCCGCACACTGCTGGCGAACGACACCTCGCTGGGAACCGGTTGGGCGCCCAGGGGTCCACTTGAGGAGCTGGTGCGCGAGCTCACCGACACCTACTCCGCTCCGGGGGTGTTCACTCGTAACAACCCCTGGTGCGGCACCGACGTCAAGGTGATGGGCTACTGGGACGGGCGGCAGCTCGACCTGGTGATGTGTGTGCCCCAGAAGTCATCGCACGTGCAAAGCCGCGAGGACTATCTGCGCAATACCGAGATCGTCCTGGCCGAGTGCCGGCGGCTCGTCGATCACCGTTTTCCCCAGGCGGACGTCAGCATCCGGCTCAACGCCAGGGACGTGCCCTCGCGCGACGAGCTCTACCTCACCTACACCGGCAGCTCGATCGAGTCAGGTGACGAAGGGGTCGTGGGGCGGGGCAACCGCGTCAACGGGCTCATCACACCGCTGCGGCCGATGAACCTGGAGGGTGCCAGCGGCAAGAACCCCGTGTACCACGTCGGAAAGCTCTACAACCTGGTGGCCGACCGCCTCGCTCACCAACTCCACGAGGCGACCGGAGGTTACGCGGAGGTGCACCTGGTCAGTGTCACCGGGCAACCGCTGGATCAGCCGGGGCGGGTCGTGCTCCGCCTCACCGCTGAAGAGGTTCAGCCGGACAAGCTCCAATCCCTCGTGGCGGACGCCCTGAGCTCCATCCCCGACCTGACCGACGAGATCGTACGGGAGGGCGTGTGCCTGAGCTGACGAAGGCAGCACTCCCCCTGCTGCCGGAGAGTTGCCGCGCCCGTCTGCTGAACCACTACGGTCCCGGGATATCAGGTTGGTTGGCCTCGATTCCAGCGGCAATGACGAACGCGGGCCACACATGGAAACTCACCCCCACTGATTACCACGATGCCGGACACGCATCCGTCCTGGTGATTGCCGAATCCGGTGGCGACAGGCGTGTCCTGCTCAAGGGGTGGCCCGACCCCGAGCGCTGTGTCCGGGAGGTCGCGGCACTGCGCCTGTGGAGTGACATACCTGCGGCTCGGGTGCTGGAGGTCGACGAGGAACAGTCCATCGCCGCCCTGTCACTCGTGGGCGGGAGACCCGGAGGCGGTCGGCGCGGTTCGGACGACATCCGGCAGGTCGCCGGGGTCATCCAGGCCGCACACGACCGAGGGCGTGCCCTTGAAGAACAACCGGGATTCCCAGAGCTGTCCGCCTACCTGGATGAAGAGGTCCGTCCCAGAGTCGCCCACCGGATGGATTCCCTGACGCCGGTCGCTACCGGTCCACTGCTCCGGGCCGGGTGGCGGGCGCTTGAATCCCTCACCCAGGCAGGGCATCGGCGGACGGTCCTGCACGGGGACCTCTACCGGGAGAACACCGCCTGCGATGGGCGCGGCCGCCCCCACCTCCTCGATCCGCTGCCGATGTACGGCGACGCGGCCTACGACTGGGCTTTCTGGACCGTGTACTACCACCTCGGGCAGGGGACGGAAGAGCGTCTGGCCCTGGCGTCCCGCATATCGGGCATAGGGCGCACAGAGCTGCGGTCCTGGTCTCTGGCGCTCTGCCTGCACGGCCTCCTCTACTACCGGGAAGTCGCCGACAGCAGGCACCCGACGATGGAGAGGGTCATGCGCTCCCTCATCCCAGCAGGGGAGGACGCCCCGTGAGCACCTGCTTCGTCCGACACGGTCGCACCCCTTACAGCGCCCGATACCTGGTCAACGGCGATCCGGGGGTTCCGGTGCTCCTGGACGACGAGGGCGCCCTGTGTGCCCGCAGGAGCCGCCCCCTGGTTCGTGAGATGGGCGTGCGCGCCTGCTGGACCAGTTCGTTTCCCAGGACACGGCAGACAGCGGACCTGCTCCTGGAGGAGATCAGTTGTCCCCGCTCCGTGGATGCGCGCTTGGACGAACCGGACTACGGAATGTTCGAAGGGCGCCCCTTCCTGGAGTACGCCTCCTGGTTGAGGGAACACGGCCCCACAGCGCGTCCGCCCGGTTCCCGTGAGTCCCAACACGAGGCCCTGCTGCGCATGCTCGAAGGATGTGCGGCTCTGCCCGCAGTCGCCGCGCCGCGCATAGTCGTGGCGCACGGCTTCCTGCTGTCAGCACTGGACTGGTGCCGTTCCCGGCGCCCCCAGGACGAGCTCCCGCTCTTCCTGCCCGAAGCTCCGTACTTGGAACCACTCGTCGTTTCGGACCGATGCCTCCTCGAATGGGTGGAGTTCCTGACCGGGGAAGTCCGCCGCGGTTCCGGTTCCAGCGAAGGCAGGGGCGCCCCGCCGATATCGTCAGAGGACCACCGCACTGTCCTTCGCCTACCCCGGCCAGTGCGCACACCTCTGGAGGAGAACGAGTTCGATGCATGACGCCCGCGCACTGATCGACCTGGGTACTGAAGCCGTCCGCACACTCGCCCGCCGCGGCTACTCCCTGGACCTGTCCTCTCTCGAGGAACTCCAGTCGCGACGCGTCCAGAGCATCCGTTCCGCCGAGGAGATGCGCGCCGAGGCCAAGCGGGTCGCCAAGGAGGTACAGCGCACCGCCAAGGAGGGCGGTGACATCAGCGACCTCAAGGAGCACGCCCGCAAGCTCAAGGAACAGATCCGCGAGGTCGAGGCCGATCAGGAAGTGATCCAGAAGGAACTGGACGAGTTCCTCCTGGGAATCCCGAACCTCCCCCTCGAAGAGACCCCCGACGGGAACTCCGAGGAGTTCGCCACCGAGATCCGCAAGGTCGGCACCCCGCAGGCGTTCTCGTTCACCCCGAAGGACCACGTGGACCTCGGCGAGGCCCTGGGGATCTTCGACTTCGCGCGCGCCACCAAGCTCTCCGGCCCGCGCTTCACCGTCACCCGGGGCGTCGGCGCCGAACTCGAGCGCGCCCTGGCCTCGCTCTTCCTGGCCATCCACACCCGCCGCCACGGCTACGTGGAGCACGGTGTCCCGTTCCTGGTCACCCCGGCCACCATGACCGGCACCGGCCAGCTGCCCAAGTTCGAGGAGGACCTGTTCAAGACCGGTGTGGCTGACCGGCCCCTGTACCTCATCCCCACGGCTGAGGTGCCCCTGACCAACCTGTATGCCGACGAGATCATCCCGGCCAAGGAACTCCCGCTCGCGTTGACGGCGCACACGCCCTGTTTCCGCTCCGAGGCCGGTTCCTACGGCCGCGACACCCGAGGCGTCCTGCGACAGCACCAGTTCGCCAAGGTCGAGATGGTACGCCTGTGCGCGGCAGAAGACTCCCAGAAGGAGCTGGACGCGATGGTCGGGCACGCCGAGGCGTGCCTGAAGGAACTCGGCCTGGCCTACCGCGTCATCCTGCTCCCCGCCGGCGACATGGGCTTCTCCGCCCAGATGACCTACGACATCGAGGTGTGGCTGCCCAGCCAGGACACCTACCGTGAGGTCTCCTCGGTCTCGGACTGCGGAACCTTCCAGGCCCGGCGGGCCAACATCCGCACCCGCGACGCCGACGGCAAGACCACCCCGGTGGCCACCCTCAACGGATCCGGCCTGCCCATCGGCCGCACCCTGGCCGCCCTGTTGGAACAGAACCAGCAGGAGGACGGCTCCATCGTGCTTCCCGAAGCACTGACCCCCTACCTCGGATACCGCCGTATCTCGGCGGACGGCACCCCCCAGGAGTAACTATTGCTCGTCGGCGTCTGCGACTTCCCCGGAACCTACGCCTTCCCACCCCACGGATACGGCGGAATCGAACGGTGGCTGTGGGCCACCGCACTCGGAGCCCGGGCCGCGGGCGCCGACGTCCATCTCCTCGGCCCAGCCTGGCGGGACGACCTCCAACCGGACTGGAAACGCCACCCGGTCCGGTTGGAAGACCTCAGCGCCGGGTCAACAGCCCTCAAGGCACTTCAGGACTCCCGTTACGATCTGCTCGTCGTGGGTCACGAGTACCCCTCGCTTCCAGCCTGGCGCGAGAGGGCCGACCTCCTCGGCAGCGACATCGCCACCTTCCAGCACTCACCGTTGTTTCGGCACAGCGATGAGGCCTTCGACGGTCTCAACCGCAGGCTCTACTGCTACTCCCAGCAGATGGTCGACCGCTACCGCGCGCACGAGCCGATCCAGGAACTGGCCGTGCACGCCGGGTTGGGTGAACTGGAACCGGAATCCGCGCGTGGGGACGGGCTGGTCTGGGTGGGCCGGGTGGACGAGCAGAAGAGCCCGCACATCGCGATCAGGGCCGCTCAACTTCTCGGCAGGCGTATCCGCGTGGTCGGTCCGGTCTTCGACCGCGAGTACACCGACCGGCACCGGCGGCTGTTCTCCGCCGACCACATCGAGTGGGCGGGCGAACTCGGCGGCTCAGCGAAGACCCATGCCTTCAGAGATGCCGAGACCTTCGTCTACACCTACTCCCGTGACTACGTGGAGGCCGGAGCCGCTGTCTTCGGGGAGTCACTGCGCGCGGGCACGCCCATCGCGGCACTGGCCTGGAGCCACGGCACCTGTGTGGAGGCGGCGCTCTGCGAACAGACCGGCAGCCAGACGGTGCTTGATCCGTCCGTGGACGACGAGACCGCCGCCCAGAGTCTGGCTGAGGCGATCGAGAAAGCGTCCGAACTGCCGCACCGGCGGGTTCAGGAGGTCGGTCTCAACCGTTTCGACGCCAGGCGGCACTTCAAGGCCCTCGCGGGGACACCGTGACCGAAGGCCCGGACCCCCGGCTCATCCCCCGGCACCTCCGCCGCGCGCTGGGACCCAACTGGGAGGTCGAGACCGAGGGAACGCGGCTGCTGGTTCGGCATAGTCACAGGCACTCCCCCTTCGTTCCCGCACGCAGGTCCCTGCTGTGGGAGGTGCTCCTTGCGAAGATCGAGAACGCTTACGCGGCGCAGGGGGTCGAGCGCGCGGGATGTCTACCGTTGCGGTGGGGCCGGGACACGGATCTGGTCGTCTCCGCTGTGCAGGCTCTCGACCCGCTGCTCAAGGACGGGATCGGCCTCACCCACCGCCGAGGCTTCCTTCCGCAGCCGGTCGTACGTTTCACCGGCCGCAGAGACGCCCGTGGACGACTGCTCGACGGTTTCCTGACCTCCTTCGTCAACGTCTCCCATGTGCGCCCGATCAACGACGTCACTGAGTACGCCGAGGCCTTCGACGGCTGGCTGTCTGTGCTCTCGCGAGTGGGCTTGCATGCCCGGCACGTCACGTTGAGCGGGGACCTGAAGGTGTGGCATCGCCGAGAGGTCGCGGGCATCACGCTCCGATTCCACCACGCGGGCCTCGGGCTTGGGGACATCGTCTTGTTGTGGAATAGGGACGATCCCCGGTGCATGGCTATCGATCTCGGATCCGGGTTGGAGAGACTGGCCTGGGCCCGGACACGCCAGCCCTGGTCGGAACTGGTCCACGGCCGGTTCAGCCGTCATGCGGACTCGGGGACACTGGATGCGGTGCGCTCGGCGACGCTGCTCCTCGGACACGGGATCGCCCCGTCCTCGCAAGGTGCCGGGGCTGCAGTGCGGCGCCTCACCCAGTCCATTCCACCAGCCACGGCGCCGTTCGGGCTGAGCTCGCTCTGCCGCGCCTACCACCGGTATTGGGAGACCTTCGCCCCGATGAAGCTCGGCTGGCCCCAGGTGACCACACTGCTGGAGCGCGAAGTGTCCCGGGGACACGTTGCTGTTCCGCGGCCGAGAGTCGAGACCCGTCGAGGAGCGGACGCCGAGCGACAAGACCCAGAGCTGTCCCCGGTCCAAGACTGAGTCCAAGTCTGACGCACAGAACCTCACGCCTTCGGAAGCGAGCCCTACCGTGTACGACACCCCCTACATCCCGCGCACGTTCCCCGTCTCGGTCAAGGGCGTCGTCATCCTCGACGACAGGGTGCTGCTATTGCGCAATGAGCGCGATGAGTGGGAGCTGCCCGGCGGCAAGATCGAGATCGGGGAAACTCCCGAGGAGTGTCTGGCCCGGGAGATTGAGGAGGAGACGGGCTGGCCCGTGCAGGTAGCTGGCATCCTCGACTCGTGGATTTACCACATCACCCAGGTCGACCGGCACGTCTTCATCGTCACTTACGGGTGCCGCGTCGACTCCCGGGCCCCGGTCGTGGTCTCCAGCGAACACAAGGAGGCCGGGCTGTTCACCGAAGCCGAGGTGCCCGGCCTGCCGATGCCGCAGGGTTACAAACGTTCGATCGAATCATGGTTCACACAACAGCGCGCGCATACCTGAAAAGGACCTCCGCGCTCTCAAAAAGCGGCGTCTGGGGCAAAGCTACGGTGTGGTCTGCCTGCGGTGGCCACTCGGCCACCGCAGGCACTCTCTGGAACGACTAATTCTTGAGAATCTCCAGCTCGGGCAGCCCTTCCACGATGTCCACCGTCTCCAGGCTCACCGTAACGATCCGGCCCAGGAGATCGATGATGTAACGAGGGTCGTCCGACCAGTCGTTGGGGTCGTTGACGATGCCGCTGTCCTTGTTGGTCTTGACCTGGTAGCGATCGATGATCCACTCGATCGCCGAACGAGCACCCAACTGGTACCGGTAGGCCCGCTCCGGGATCCCGGAGATAGTCACCCGGCTGTTATAGATGATCGCGGACCGATCCTCTTTGCTCTGGAACTTCATTTTCTGGACCCGATACAGCTCAGCCGGAGGTGTGGGAGTGGGACCGGTGACCTTCTCCTCCAACACGTACGGCTGGACGCTCTCGTACCGTAAGCATTCAGTTGCTGGGTTCGCCTGACAGGGCGACACTGGACCAGGCACGATGTCCACCATGCCGTCGGGACTGGAGACCGCCTCGCGTGAGGACCTGCTCGCGCTGATCGGTGTGCTCCACGAACAAAACACCGCCCTGCGCCAGCACCTGGCCCAGCAGACCGAAGAGATCACCCGCCTCAAGGCCGAGAACGAACAGCTCCGAGCCGACAACGCGCGTCTGACCACCCGGGTCGCGCAGCTCGAACGCCGCCTGGGACGCAACTCCGGCAACTCCTCCCTGCCACCCTCCTCGGACCTGTTCGACAAGCCCGAACGCGCACCCGCCAAGAAGAGCGCCCGCAAACGCGGACGCCAACCAGGCGCTGAAGGCTTCGGACTGCCTATGGTCGAAAACCCCGACCAGGTCCACGACCATCTGCCCGCCACCTGCACCGGGTGCCACGCCGAGCTGGACCCGGCCTCCTCCATTGGCTACCAGCGCCGTCAGGTCCGCGACATCCCCCTGGTCACGGTGCAGGTGAGTGAGCACCGCGCCCACACCTGCGCGTGCCAGTGCGGAAGCATCACCCAAGCAGCGATGCCCCAGGAACTGGCCGCCTCCCCTTCCTCCTACGGCCCCCACCTGCGCACCCTGGCCGTCTACCTGCTCGTGTTCCAGCACATCCCGGTGGAGCGCACCGCACAGCTCATCAACGACCTGACCGGCGCGAAGGTCTCCACCGGATGGGTGTCGCATCTACTGGGCGAGGCCCATGCTCTGGTCAGCGACAGCCTCAACCTGATCCGGGCGTTGCTCACCCTGGCCCACGTGCTGCACGCCGATGAGACCACCACCCGCATCAAGGACCAACGGTGCTGGTTGCATGTGGCCTGCAACGAGCACCTGACCCTGCTGGGTCTAGCTCCGCGTTCACGAGCCGGGGCGAACACGTTGGGGGTACTGCCGGGCTTTACCGGCACCCTGGTGCACGACTCCTTGGCCTTGTACTCGGGTTACACGTGCGCCCACCAGCTGTGCGGGGCGCACCTGATCCGCGAGCTCACCGCTGCCGAACAGGACCACCCCGGCCAGCACTGGCACCGTCAGATCCGGTCCGCGCTGGCCACCTTGGCCCGCGAGGCGGGGCGTGTGCGCTGCGGCCAGGCCGAGCACATCCCCGCCGGGGTGCTCCTGGCCCAAGGGGAGTTGTTCCACCACGGCATCGCGGTCGGGCTGTCCTGCCATCCCCGGGCCCAAGGAAGGAAGCAATCACCGGCCCGCAACCTGCTCGAGCGTCTGCGGGAGCGGGCCGAGCAGGTGTTGGGCTTCTCCGACCGGCCCCACCTGGTGCCCTTCACCAACAACCTCGCCGAAAGAGCGCTCAGACCCCTCAAGACCCAGGTGAAGATCTCCGGTTGCCACCAGTCCCGTCAGGGGGCGGCGGCCTGGCTCGGGGTGCGTTCCTACATCGACTCGGCCCGCAAGCACGGGGTGAGCGCGTTCGAAGCGCTGCGCCGGGCGTTCACCGGACAGTTGTGGATGCCGCCCATCCCCGCCTCCGCCTGACCAGCTAAGGCCATCTACCCTCCGCAGTCCCCAACGCCTTCTGAATGCTTACCTCGTACCCGATGTGGATCTTGGAGAGCTTGCGCCCGGCCTCGGCGAATTCGTGGAAGCCCGCGACCTTGGGAATTCTGGGAAGGGACTTCTTCAGGTCCGCCGCGAACTGCGCTCGGTAGTCCGGGGAGTGGAGAAGGCCATAGACGTAGAAGAAGATGTCGCCCTTGGTGACCTCAGGCCCGTAGGTCTGGCGGTAGTCCGCGAGAGCCTTGTCGGTGATGTTGTCGACCCGTTCCCAGCCGGGCTCCTCACCGCCGCTGAAGAGGTCGTCCCCGTTTCCGGTCTCCCGATAGGTGTAGCGAGCAAAGAACTGGCCACCACTACCAGCGCCCGTGACGTGCAGATCAGGTAGGGCGTCCGTCATGAGAACAGAGAAGGGGACCGCTGAGCCACTACCCACGTTGTAGAACCCGAAGTTCTCCAGCTCGGGCTCAGGGAACATCGGCGGAAGCTGATAAGTGCGCTCGTTCAGCTTGCGGTTGAAGTAGACCAGCTGCTTGTTGAATGGACGGTAGGTCCCAGTGGTGATCGAGTCAGGTTCGAGTACGTATTTCTCGCCCTTGAGAAGTCGGCTCTTGTCAGCGGTATTCCAGCTGATCCGCTCGGAATCATAGCTAATGAACGACGTGACGTCCTGTACTGAGCGCGCTGAAGAGTCCAGAGTCTTCGTGTGCTTCTTGAAGGAATCGACCTGCGAGTTATAGAAGTCGACCATGCGACTCACGTTCTGGCGCAGGCTGGCGTCGTCGTAGTTGTAGACCCAGGCGTCACGGTTGGTCTTCAAACCATTGCTGTACAGGGAGAAGACCCCCCGGTCGCTATCCCGATCGCCGATCGCCCGGAACGTCGGGAACCTCGGGTCCCGCTGATTAATCCAGTCACCCTCGGCGCTTGGGGTGATCACCTGCCAGGCGATCGTGTCCAGGCCGCTCGCGTCCACGATTTTGAGCTTCTGCTCACGGGTCAGACAGTCACCGATGTCCCGGTACAGCAACTCACAACCGTCCGACTTGCTGCCGTCCTTCACCAGGATCAGAATGGCCACCGTACTCCGGCTTCCCGAGCCGAAGACGTTGCCTGATTCCTGTTGGCGTTGAATCCCAGAAGTGCGGGCATTGCCGCGCAGGTTGAAGCAGTAGATGGTGTCGAATTCCTCGGCCAGGCTCTTGCGCAGACCATCGGCAGTGTTCCCGTCGATGTATCCGCCGTTGGAGACGTAGGCGATGACCCCGGTGTCATTGATCCGATCAGAAGCCCAACGAATCGCCCGAATGTAGGAGTCGTACAGTGAGTTCTTGTTCTGGGCACTGGAACGCGCCGCATAGGTGTCCGTGATACGACCATCCAGCACCCTGTACTTCTGGTTCTGGTTGTTGTCGTTCTGACTCGTCTGCCCCGACGAGTACGGCGGGTTACCAATCACCACCCGCAGATCCTGACCCTGCTGCCGCTCAGCCCGCTCGCTGTTCTCACCCAGCATGCTGCTCTTGACCGCCGCACCCCGGTCCTCTGCCAGCTGGAAGGTGTCCGTCAGCACGATCCCCTCGAACGGGGTGTAATCACCCTCGTACCGCTCGTGGAAAGCAGCCTCGATGTTGACCGCCGCGATGTAGTACGCCAACAGCACGATTTCATTCGCGTGCAGTTCCTGGGTGTACTTGCGGAGCAGGTCCTCCTGCTTGATCAGCCCCGACTGCAACAGCCGCACCACGAACGTGCCCGTCCCCGTGAACGGGTCGATGACGTGCACGCCCTCCCCGGACAGCGTCTGATTGAAGTGCTTGTACAGCGCCTGGTTGGTCGCCCGCAGGATGAAATCGACCACCTCCACCGGGGTGTACACGATCCCGAAGGCCTCGGCGGTCTTGGGCAGAGCCGTCTTGAAGAACTTCTCGTACAGCTCCGTGATGATTCGCTGGCGGCCCTCGTGGTTGTCGATGCCCTCCGCGCGCGTGCGCACCGAGGCGTAGAAGCCCTCCAGGGTCTGCGCCTCACTGCCGATCGACTCGTCCTCCAGCACCTGGAGGATTCCGTCCATGGCCACCGACACCGGGTTCTGCTTGGAGAACGCGTAGTCGCCGAACAGCGCGTCGAACACCGGCTTGGTGATCATGTGCTGGGCGAGCATGTCGATCGCGGACCCGTGCGTCACGCCCGGGTTCAGGTTGGCGCGCAGCTCGACGACGAACCGGGCGAAGGCCTTCCCCTTGTCCGAGGCCGGATCGGCGATCGCCACCTTGATCCGGGAGACGTGCCGTTCGGCGATCTGCGCGATGTCCTTCGCCCAGTCCTCCCAGTAGTGGCGCTCTCCGACCTTCTCCACGATCCGGGTGTAGACGGCCTCCTGGAGCTCTTCCACATCCCAGGAGAGCATGGTCTGCTGGAACTGCCCCGCGGTGTCACTCTCCGCCTGACCCTCGACGCCCTCACGGGTACCGTCGAAGTCCTCGGCACCGACCGCGCCCACCATGATGTTGCCGGGCTTCTTTTTGTTGAAGTCGATCTGGTTGACGGTGGCGTTGAACCGGTCGTCGTGAGCACGCAGTGCCTGGAGCACCTGCCAGACCACCTTGTAGCGCTGGTTGTCCCTCAGCGCTTCCTCCGGCTTCTGGTTGCTGGGGATGCCCACCGGAAGGATGATGTAGCCGAAGTCCTTGCCGTCAGCCTTGCGCATCACTCGACCCACGGACTGGACCACGTCCACCACCGAGTTACGCGGGTTCAGGAACAGCACGGCGTCCAGGTCGGGGACGTCCACGCCCTCGGACAGGCAGCGGGCGTTCGACAGGATCCGGCAGTTGCCCTCGCCCGGGTCGGCCTTCAGCCAGTCAAGCAGCCGGTTGCGTTCCATCGCGTTAAAACCGCCGTCGACATGCTCGACCTCGCAACGCAGTCGGGGTTCCTTCCGGTCGTCCCGGTCCTTGTTGACAGCGTCCACGACCGTGGTGAAACGGCTCTTGATGCTCTTGGAGTCGGCGATGTTACGTGCGAAGGCCACCGCGCGCTGCATGGGAGCCTCACCGGGCTCGAAACCCTGCCCCTCCGGTGTCTTGCCTGCCCGCTTGGCCAAGCCGTTCCAGCAACCGATGATGCGCGCGGCGTCATCGATGTTGAGCTCGCCGTCGTGGGCCATCTGCTCCTGGAGGGAGACGGACAGGAAGTCTTCGTCGATGTTGAGGATCAGGACCTTGTAGTCGGTGAGGAGGCCCTTCTCCACGGCCTCGCCGAAGCCCAGTCGGTGGAATTCGGGGCCGTAGAGGTCCTCGTTGTCCATGGAGCACAGGACGGCGTCCTTGGCTTTGGCCGCGGACTGGGTGTCCTCGTTGAACAGGCGCGGGGTGGCGGTCATGTACAGGCGCAGGTCGGCCCGCAGGTAGTTGTTGTCGTGCACCTTGACGAAGTGTGACTCGTTTGCCCCGGCCAGGGTCACCCCGGTGGTGCGGTGCGCCTCATCGCAGACGACCAGGTCGAAGTCGGCCAGACCGGCCTTCTGCGCTTCGTGGATGGTCTGGATGGACTGGTAGGTGGAGAAGACCACCTGGAGGGCACCATTCGCCGGGGCCCGGGTGGTAACTCCCGCGACGGATTCGACCTGCTCCACCAGCTTGGTCGCGTTCGTGGTGGCGGGCAGGATCAAGTCCTGGGAGCCCAGGTCCTGGAAGTCGTCCGCCTGGTTCTTCTTGCTGACCTTGGTGTCCGAGCAGACGGCGAAGCTGCGCAGCGGCACCTGGCACTGGGCCGACCACTCGCGCAGGGTCTGGGACAGCAGGGAGATCGAGGGCACCAGGAACAGCACCCGGGTGGGCTCCCCGTCCTTCTCCGCAGCCTGTTCCCCGGCGAGCCGTTCGGCGATCTTCAGCGAGGTGAAGGTCTTGCCGGTACCGCAGGCCATGATGAGCTTGCCGCGGCTGTGCGCGGTGAACCCGTCGAAGACCGCGTCGATCGCCGTGACCTGGTGCGGGCGAGGTTCCTTGGGCGGGGTGCGGTGCAGGTCCCAGGAACCCTCGACCTCGGCGGCGGCCAGCGGGAGGGCGAAGGACCAGTCGATGGGGCTCGCATCGATCTCGCTAAGGCCGACCACGCTGACCGGGATCTGCTGCTGGTTGCCGACGTCCTTGGCGTTCACCCCCCACTTGTCCGTGGTGGAGATGATGAGCCGCTCGGTGAAGGGGGATTTGCCGGAGGCGCTGAAGAAAGAGTCGATGTCGGGCTTCTGCACGGTGTGCTGCGGCTCGTAGAACTTGCACTGGATGGCGCAGTAGCCGCCGTCGACGGTCTTGGCGACCAGGTCGATCCCGACGTCCTTCTTGTTGTCCGCGGTCCCCGGCCACTCGCCCCAGGACCACACCTGTGTGAAGTGCTGCGCGTACAGCGGGTCCTGGGTCAGGTAGGCGACCATCAGCTTTTCGAAGCGAATGCCGCGCTCGTGGTTCGTGGTCGAGTGCTGGCGGATGGAGTCGATGATGTCATGCACTGAAGTCGCCACTGCGCCTGATGTCCCACTTCCGTCGGCAGCGCTTGGTGCGCCGCGTCTTCTGCCCGCTGGAGCCTGCTGTCTGAACTCGGGGATCAGCCTAACCGGGACTCTGGAACCCGGACCCCGGAATCCGGGTTTGCAACGGTCTCTGGTAGCCCCGGACAGCCCCGAGGATTACCAGGGAAACCGGCGTGGAGGGAGTGATTCCTGTGCAAACCTGGAACTCACTCCCCGAGAAGGCGAGGTTCCATGAAACTCCTCCACGCCGCCGATCTGCACATCGACAGCCCTCTACGCGGACTGGATCGCTACCCGGGCGCCCCCGCCGAGCAGCTGAGAAACGCCACCCGCAATGCTGTAGACAACCTCGTCACCCTGGCCCTGGAAGAGGAGGTCACCGCGGTCCTGCTGGCCGGGGACGTCTATGACGGCTCCTGGGACAACTACCGGACCGGCCTCTACTTCACGGAGCAGATGCACCGGCTGCGGGAGGCGGACATCCCGGTCTTCATGATCTCGGGCAACCACGACGCCGAGAACAAGATGACCAGGAAGCTGACGCTGCCCGACAACGTGTACCGCTTCTCACCGGACGGGCCGGAGAGGGAGATCCGCGAAGACCTGGGACTTGCCGTGCACGGGCAGAGCTTCGCCCAGAGGGACGTGCGTGACAACCTGGCCGCGGGGTACAAGGATGCGGCGCCCGGACTGTTCAATATCGGTCTGCTGCACACTGCTCTGGACGGCCGCCCCGGTCACAGCCGCTACGCGCCGTGCGACCTCAATCAGCTCGTCAACCACGGCTACGACTACTGGGCGCTGGGCCACATCCACAAGCGCGACGTCATGCACGAGAACGGCGTGCACGTGGTCTTTCCCGGCAACACCCAGGGACGGCACCCGGGTGAGACCGGTGACAAGGGCTGCACCCTGGTCACGGTCGACGGTTCGGGGAAAGTCGAACATCTGGAGCATCGCACCCTGGACAGTGCCGCCCGCTGGTATGAGGTGCGGGTGGACATGACCGGCGCCTACGACCGGGACGACGCCTACCGCCGGGTCGACGAGAAGCTTCGGAAGCAGGTCGGGGACCACTTCGTGGACGGCCGGGTGGACGCGGTGCGGGTGGTCGCCTTCGGTGCCTGTGAGGCGCACTCGGCCCTGCTGACTGGGCATGAGGAGTTCACCGCCGAGGTGCAGCAGATCAGTCAACAGCACTCGTCCGTATGGATCGAGAAGGTCCGGGTCAGGACCACTCGCCTCCGAGACGAGGTCGCCTCCGAGCAGCTGACCGAGCTCGTCGCCGATATCCGGGAGGAGACTGAGCGGCTGCACGCGACGCCCGAACAGGTCAGGGCGGTACTCACCAGCACTGGGCTTCAGAGCAAGCTCCCCGCCCAGGTCCGGAAGTCGTTCCAGGAGGAGGGCTGGACCGACCGGATCACCAACGAGGCCGCTGACCTGCTGATGGCGATGCTGGAGGAGAGCCGATGAGGTTCGAGCGCTTGGACCTGACCGCCTTCGGACCGTTCACCGATCTGGTCCTGGATCTGGGCGAACCCGGGGTCCACCTGGTCTACGGTCCCAACGAGGCCGGAAAGACGTCCGCGCTGGAGGCCACTCGGTCACTGTTGTACAACATCCCGCACCGGACCCCCTTCGGCTTCCTGCACGGCATGCCCAACCTCAGGTTGGGCGCGGTGTTGAGCGACGACGGCGGCGACACGCTGGAGTTGATCCGGCACAAACGGAACAAGAACCCCCTGACCAGGCCGGACGGATCGACTCTCCAAGAGGGGGTGCTCCAGAGCTTCCTCAACGGTGTTCCCGAGGAGGTCTTTGCTTCCGTTTTCACACTCACCCGCGAAGAGCTCTACAAAGGCGGCCAGAACCTGATCCGCGGTGAGGGTGACGTGGGGCAGGCCCTGTACTCGGCTCGGTCCGGACAGGACATGAACGCCGTCCTGGAACGCTTGGAAGAGCGCCAGAAAGCGCTATACCTGCGCAAGGGCTCCCTTCCGCAGCTGAACTCCGCCCTGGCCGAGCTGAAGGAGACCAGCGCCGCACGCGAATCCGCGTCGACGCTGACAGAAGATTTCATGCGTCTCAAGGCGAACGCACGGGAGGCTGACAAGCGGTTCAAAGAACTGGATGACCTGCTCAAGAATGCCGAGTCTGCTTCCCGGCACTGGGAGGCCCTGGCGACGGCCCTGCCCTCCCTACGGCTCCGCCGCCAGGCCTTGGCCGCCCTGCGGGAGATCGACAGCCAGGGACCGCTCGCTGGTTCGGACGCCGAGAAACGGCTGAACGCCCTGGAGAAGACCCTCGACCTGGGTGACCAGCAACAGCATCGACTGGAGAACACCCTTACCTCGCACAATGCCAAGCTGGCAGAGCTCCACGTCGATGACCGGCTGTTGGAGATCCGCGAGGAAGTCGAGGCCCTCGTTCGTTCGGTGGAGTCGATCGGCGAGGCCGCCCTGTCCCTGGACGCGCACACTCACGACAGGCGAGAGCACCGTGCCCGCGCGAAAAGTCTTCTGCGGCAGGTCAGGCCCGGGGACGAGCTCGGGGACACCGGGGTCTCACGGGTACCCGGACCGACCGCCGAGCGCCTGGTCGAGCTGGCCAAGCAGTATCCCGATCTGCGGATCCGGGCCGCGGACGCCCGCCGTCAGGTTGAGGAGAAGGACCGGGAACTGAGCCGTGGCAGCGAGGCCCTCGCACGGCTTTCCGAGGGTGAGGGCGAGGACGGAGAGGGGGACGCCCTCGGAGCCGCCGTCTCCGAGTATCCGGCCACTCTCGTCGCGGACCTCGGCAAGGCATACGAGGAGGCGGCGAAGCAGGCAGCGCGGTTCGACGCTTTGGCGGCCGAGCCCGGTTGGGGTTCCGATATCGAGGTGGCGGACCTCCTCTCGATTGCAGTCCCCGGCAGGGAGGAGGTCGCCGCGATGCAAGGCCGCTTCACCGAGCACCGCGCCGACCTGAAGAACCACCGGTCAGCCCGGACCAAGGCGGAACAGGCTCTGCGCCGTTCCCAGAACGAGCTGAACGCGCTGCGTACACAGGAAGACCCTCCCACGCTCGGCGAACTCCAGTCGGCCAGACAGGAACGGGACGCCCTGTGGGTACGGGTTCGGGAAGGGGGCGCGGACGCTGAACTCCTCCTGGATTTCCAGTCCTCCCTGGCGAAGGCCGACGGACTCGCTGACCGGTTGCGCGAATCCGCCGAGGCGGTCGCCAACCGTCTCACTCTGGAGAACCAGGTCCAGGAGCGGGAACAGAACCTGCGCGACCAGGAGGAGGACCTGGATGCACTCACGTCACTAGAAGCGGAGCTGGACCGGGAATGGGCCGCGCTGTGGCCCGCTGACGGGCCCGCCGCCCCGGCGCTGGAATCGGCTGGAGCGGCTTTGGACCGTCTCGAAAAGCTCCGTGCCCTGCACGACGGGCTCGGTGAACGACAGCGGACCCTGACCGCTTCGGAGGAAGCCGCCCTCGCTCTGAACGCTCAGCTCGTCGATCTGCTCATCGCCGCTGGTGTCGCGGTGGACGCCATGGACGCGGTGGACGTACAGCCGCGGACCGGCGCTACCGCGATCGTGGTCCTTCCCCAGCTCAAAGCGCTGGCCGAGGCGGAACTCGACCGACGCCGGCGGGCCGCCCAAGAGAAGACATCCGCGCAAGCCCTGGTCGACGCCGCGGTCAAGGACCTGGAGAAGCTACAGGTTGAGCAGGAAAGGGCAGAGGGGGAGAAAACCTCCTGGCAGCTGGAATGGGACCGGGTCACCACCGCAGCGGGCTTCGAATCAGGCTCGGACCCTGAGGAGGTACGAAGCGGTCTGGCTCTCCTGGAAGACGCCGCTGACGCGTGGGACAAGGCCCGCGCGGCCAAGGAAGCGGTCGACCGGGAGGAACAGCGAATCGCGGAGTTCGACCAACGTCTGACCGTGGTCTTCGACAGGTCCGGTCGCCCGCTGCCGCAGGAGCGCGCCGAACGCGCTCGCGCTCTGGAGGACCTGCACAAGGACACCGAGAAGAACCACGCAGCCGCTACGAAGCGTGACGATCTGGAGCAGACCATGGAGTCAGCCCGCTCCGAGCTCGAAGAAACGCTCGCCGAGCGGGATAGCGCGGACAAGAAGTTGGCTGCCCTTCTCAGCGAGACAGCGGTCTCCAGCACCACCGAATTGCGGAAGGCGATCGACCGAGCCCGCGATGCGGAGCAGGAACGCGAGCGTATCCGACAGGCGGAGAAACAGCTGGCCAAAATCGGTGAGATCGATGATCTCGAGGAACAGGTAAGGAACCTCAGCGACACCGAGATCGATGAGCACGCGGAGCAAGCCCGCGGAGAATTCGACGAGGTGAAACAGAAGCGGGACCAGGCGCATATCGCCCTCACCGAAGCCAACGGGAAGCTGGAACGGATCGACAGCACCGCCGAAGCCGCACGACTGGCCGAGCGGGAGGTCGCCCTCACGGAGCAGATCACCGACCAGTCCGAGGAGTACGTGCGGGTGACGCTGGCCAAGAAGATTCTGCTGGAGCGGATGGAAGAGTACCGCAAACGCCACCAGGGTCCGGTCCTGCGCAGAGCCGAGGACCTGTTCGCGTT
Source organism: Nocardiopsis metallicus (assembly GCF_014201115.1). Lineage (GTDB taxonomy): Bacteria > Actinomycetota > Actinomycetes > Streptosporangiales > Streptosporangiaceae > Nocardiopsis > Nocardiopsis metallicus. The sequence goes on along the minus strand of NZ_JACHDO010000001.1, from coordinate 25,135 downwards.
CCTGACCCTCGGCGAGTTCACGCAGCTTTACCCGGACTTGGACGACAAGGGCGGCAACGTCCTGCGGGTGGTGCGCCGCGGCGGGCAGGTCGTGGAGATCACCGAGTTGAGCGAGGGTACCGCCGACCAGCTGTATCTGGCCCTGCGGTTGGCCTCGCTGGAACACTACGACGAGATCGGGCAGCCCATGCCGCTGGTGCTGGACGACGTGTTCATGACCTTCGACGACCAGCGTAGCGAGGCCGCGTTGAGGGTCCTGGACGAGATGTCCGACCGCTTTCAGATCGTGCTCTTTACCCACCACGCCCACCTCGGGAGACTGGCGGAGCGCGCCCTGCCGTCAGGCCGAGCCCACGTACACAACCTGCCCCGGTACACCCCACCGGTGCTTGGCAGCGCAGAGGACACCCTTCCAGACACGTCCACGAATGATGCGCCCAGGCGACACGATGCCGCGGAGCGGGGGGAAAGGATCTGTAAGAGCTGCGGAGAACAGTTCGCTCACACCGGGCGCGGACGCCCTCCCGTCCGCTGTCCGAAGTGCCGAGAGTGAGTGCACGCCGTTCCCCGGGGCGGCGCACCAAGTTCCCCGTGGTCCTTCGGACGGGAGATCATGAAAGGCCCATGTGGCCGAGGTTTCCTATCTGGTGCACCCGGAGGGTGCACACTGCCCGGTGGAACGCGGGACAACCCGGCACAACCGAGCACCCACCTCCCCCACTACCTGCGACTTCTCTTATCACCGCAGGTCAACCCACTCCCCCACCAGCGTTGATGTCCCGTCACTCACGCCCAGAAAAGTAAGCTTCTAACCAGCACGAACACGCAACCGCCAGGGGCTTTCATGTGTTCGGAGGGCCGTCAGGGAGTGTTCAAACGAACTCTGGCCCCGCTCTCGCCTACGCACTCGTGGAGTCGACCCGAAGCGTAGACCCGCAGGTCACAGAACCGAACCACATAGATCACTTGGAAACCATCAGGAACATGTGCCTCACAAGCTAATTACCGGCGCACCAGACAAAGTGCGACCACATGCACCAATTTCCAGGAATGCCTTTTTGTTGAACTGACAAGAAGCTAGGCTCGCCCCATGCCGAACCAGACCTGGCAACCACCTCCCGTACTGCTCACCGTCGACCTGGTGATCCTGACGCTGCGGTCATCGGCCCTGCACGTCCTGGTGATCGAAAGGGGCATCGAGCCCTACAAAGGTCACTGGGCGCTCCCCGGAGGCTTCATCGCCGACGCCGATGAGGACATCGTCGACGCGGCCCGAAGGGAACTCCGCGAAGAGGCGGACCTCGACGCGGCATCGCTGCACCTGGAGCAGTTGGGCACCTACGGACGCCCCGGCAGGGACCCGCGCGGACGCATCGTCTCCGTCGCCCACCTCGCTATCGCGCCAGGGCTACCGGAACCGGAACCGGGCACCGACGCATCGGCGGCCTCCTGGTGCCCCGTCGAGGAGTTCACCTCGGGTCGACGAGCTCTCGCCTTCGACCACCGACAGATCCTGGACGAAGGGCTGGAACGCGCCCGCACCAAGATCGAACACACTTCGCTGGCCACGGCTTTCTGCGACGAGACCTTCACCATCACCGAACTGCAACGCGTGTACGAAGCGGTGTGGGGATTCGAACTGGACCCGCGCAACTTCTACCGCAAGGTCCAAGCGGTACCCGGCTTCCTCACCCCTCTGGGCCCGGACCGCCGCGCCACCAGGGGGCGCCCTGCCCGACTGTTTCGAGCCGGACCTGAGCACCTACTGCGCCCACCGATGATGCGCCCCTTCCCCCCGACCCGGATCGAGACGGAATGACAAGCGGCAACCTCGTGGTGGTCCTGACCGCCCTGAACTTGGAATACGAGGCCGTACGCGAGCGCCTCACCTCCCCCGAGCTGTACCGGCACGCGCGGGGCACCCGGTTCGAGATCGGAACTCTGCCCGGCGGACGGGGGCGAGTGGTACTCGGACTCACCGGCAAGGGAAACCAGCCATCCGCGGTGCTGGCCGAGCGGGCCATCCAGGAGTTTTCCCCCGCCGCGCTGCTCTTCGTCGGTGTGGCCGGGGCCCTGTGGGACACACCCCCGCTGGGTGACGTGGTGGTGGCCACCCACGTGTACGCCTATCACGGTGGAACCGCCGAGGACGACGGGCTCAAGGCCCGCCCCCGGGTCTGGGAAGCAGCGCACGAGATCGGCCAGGTCGCAGCCCACCTGGCCAGGACCGGAACCTGGGCACCCCCCGATTCGGACCCGGATCACCCCCGCCCCCGGGCCCACCTGGGGGCCATCGCCGCCGGTGAGGTCGTGCAGAACTCCCGTGTCTCCCGCGAGGCCGAGTGGATCCGCCAGACCTACAACGACGCGGTGGCCATCGAGATGGAGGGCGCCGGCGTAGCCCAGGCCGGGCACCTGAGCGGCTCACCGGTGGCGATCGTGCGCGGGATTAGTGACCGGGCCGACGGCACCAAGGCCACCGAGTCGGACCGAAAGTGGCAACCGATCGCCGCGGCGAACGCCGCCGCCTTCGCCCTCGAACTCGCCACCGAACTCATCGAAGCGGAGCCCCCCACCATGCGTAGCGACAACGCGGCCCACGAGGGCGGCAGCAGTGGCAACGTCACCAACACAGCCCACGGCACCGTCGGTGTCCAGGCCGGACACGTCAGCGGCGGCACCTTCCACGTCTCGCTCGCCTCGTCCGAACCCGCCCCCGTCGATATCCCGGCCCGGCTTGCGGACCTGCGGGAGGAACTGGCCCGGGAACGTTCCAGTGGGCGTATCGACGAGGAGACCCACGAAGCGGCCTCGAACGAACTCGACATCGCAAGCAAGGGAATCGAGGAGGCCACGCCCCAAAGCAGGAAGACCTCGTTGCTGGCCCTGAAGCGGCTCACGGGGCTCCTAAGCGACCTGGCGTCGTTGGCCACCAAGGTAGCGTCACTGGTCACCGCGGTGAGGGGACTCTCATGAACGGACCCGAGACCGTCAACACCGCTGGCCCTCACTCCTTCGTGGGGGCGCAGGTCGGGCATATGCACAACTCCACAATCTATGTGGTGGGACCCGACGACCCGCCCGAGACGATCTACGAAGTGGGCTTGCGCTACCTCGACTCCGGGGTTCCGGGCAAGGCGCGTGAACATCTCGACCACGCCTACGCACGAGGCTTGGACAGCCCCGAGCTGCACCTCAACCGGGCCCTGGCCATCCTCAGCAAACGCTCCTACCGGGACCTGAACAAAAGGGACCGCGTCATCCTGAAAGAGCTGGAGCTGAGAACGGAGTCGATGAGCCGCGGTGAACACGAGCAGGATCTGGGCGTGGTCTTCGCGCTGCTCTCCTGTGTGGACGGCTCCGGCGGGGACTCCGAGACAGCTACGGGCCTCCTGCGAGCTCTCCCCCATGCGCGGCGCGCTCTGATCCTGCGTCATCTCGGCCTGGTCCTCACCGGTGGCATGAAGCAGAGCCTGTGGAACCAGATCCGAGGCAACGCCCACAAGGAACGCTTCGCCCATGACCGGCGCGAGCGCGTCTGGTCCTATTTCGCGCCCGATCCGGCCCCGGCCAGAGCCAGACATCCCAAGTCCGTGTCCATCAGCGGTTGGGAGGTCTTCGCAGGGATCATCCTTGCCGCGGTGACCCTGCCGCTCATCGCGCTCATCATGGGGAACGCCCTGGCCCACGGCGACTTCTCGTCCTTGATCTCCCTGCTCGCGATGCTGGTCCTGGGACCGGCCGCAGCGTGGGACCTTTGCTCGTGGCACCACCAACACCGTCGCAGGGTCGCCTTGGAACGCGACTACGGCTACCTGCGCTCCCCTTCTCCTCCACCCGAGGGTGGGTTCACCGATCGGGTGGATGAGGCGTTCGACCACTACTTCTTCACCTATGCCCCCGATCCGGCGCGCAGGGCAGCATGGTTGGAGGGGACCAAGGGCGTGCGCCGGTACCTCCGTGATGAGGTCGCTCGCACCTACCGGGAAACCGGAGTCAAGGCCGACCAGGTGCACTGGCTGATCCAATGCCGTTTAGTTAAGGGACAGGCTGAGCTGTCAACCCCGAACTCGCCCACCGTGGCGCCAGGGTGTAACGGCCTCGAGCGATCCGTTGCAGGAACCCTTCCTGGACCCACACGCCCATCTGCGTGGCCAGACTCCGGTAATGGGGATAACCCAAAGCCCGAGCCACCTCGATCGGGCTCCAACCTCGGTCTGGACCAGAACCCAACAGGCGCATCGTGCGCTCCTTGGACCCACCAGGGCGGATTCCAGGTGCCAGCGGTTGAGCTGCGGACTGTTTGGGGCCCACCACGGCCCCAGGCGCAGGGGCCAAGATCTCCAACTCCACTTTCTGCACCTGGTGGGTGGCGAGCGGCCGCTCGGGATCGGCGTAGCCGTAACGCAACTGAGGACACTTGACCTTGCGCGCGCTGATCCGAGCACGGCGGGCCGGGAGCAGGTTGTCCAACACCGCCTGAACGATGCTTCCGCCCCGGCCGGGATCGTCATCGTCGGGCAGCACCTGCTGGGCAGTGATGACCTGACATCGGGCGGTGTTCAGGGCAGTGGTGAACCCAGCCCGATCGGCGTGGGTGCCCGGCCGGGACTCCACCGCCTCGACCATGGCCATGCGCAGCGCTTGGTAGAGCGCCAACAGGGCCCACACCTCCTGCTCCAGGCCGACCGGGTCCTGGGAGCGCAACACGCGACGGTGCAGCAGGGTATGGCGCAGGGAGTAGAAGGCCGATTCGATCTCCCAGCGTTCGTGGTAGAGGGCCAGCAGCTGTGGGGCGGGGTCGGTGCGGTGGTCGAGCAGGGTGGTGGCCAGCCGGTACACGCCCCTGGCCTGCTGCCCGTCCTGGGTGGTGGCGGTGATGCGGGCTTCGATGACGCGGAGTTTGAGCCCGTCCAGGTGGGTGAGGTAGGAGCCGTCCGGTAGCAGGGTTTCCACCCGGGGGCGGCGGCGTGGGTGCAAACGGATCAGGAGTTGGGCTCCGGTGGTGGCGAGCTCGCCCAGGAAGGTGTTGCCTTGGTAGGCCTGGTCGGCCAGGACCAGCATCTGGGGGGTGAGCAGGCCCAGCAGGGGGCGGGCCTGGTCGGGTTCGCCGCTGGGGGCTCGGGTCAGGGTGGCTCCCAGCAGGGAGCGGGTGCCGGTCTCGCACAGGGTGGTGATCTGCAGGCGGGGGTAGCCTTCCACGCCTTGCTGGTAGTGGATTTTGCGGAGCCAGGTGAGGTTGCGTTCGCTGTCAGGGGCTTTGATCGAGTGGCAGGCGTCAAAGGCCACGGTGCGCCAGTGCCGGTAGCGGGTGCCGGGGGTCGCGGGTTGGGCCAAAGGAACCGCGAGGGTCTCGAAGAGGGTTTTGAACGGGCCGGCTCCCAAACGTCGGCGTAGGTGGCTGAGGGCGGATTGGCTGGGGCGGGGCACGGGTAGGCCGTGCAGGCCTGCGACGAGGGTGTCCCAGACGCGGGCGTATCCCAGGTGGGGGAACAGGGTGAGGGCGAGCACGAAGTAGACGCCGACCCGTGAGGGCAGGCGGCGTAGTCGTTGTTGCTGGGTGCGGGTGTGTTCCAGGGCGGCGTCGATGAGGTCGAAGGGGAGGTAGCGGGTGAGCTCGCCCAGGTGGCCGGGGGCGTAGATTCCAGCGGCCACGGTGATCGTGCGGGTGGCAGAGGTTGTGGTGGTGGCATACTGGTCGGGCAACGGGGCCTCCGGGCGCAGGTGGATCTTGGTCGATTTCCTGCTTCTATCGGAGGTCCCGTTCTTTGTGCTGGGTGGTTGCGGGTGGTGTTACAGGCTTGACATCTGGCCTGAAGCGCTAACTAAACGGCATTGCTGGCTGATCCGATTCATGGTCCGTGACGTGCGATCGCACTGGAACGAGGGTGCCCCGCTCGAACCACGAGAGATTCACAGGGCGACCACGGCGGTCAAGGTCCGCTGTGTCTCCCTCTTCCTGTTCCTGGGGGTGGCGACCTCGGTGACCCTGGCAGCGGCGTTCCACCAGGCCCCGGTGACCACGGTGGCCTGCGCCCTCCTGGCGGCGGTCACCACCAGGTTCACGATCCCCCTGTGGCTGAACATCCACAGTGAACGCCGACGCTTGCGCGAACAAACACGCGAGCGACAGGAGATCATCGAGGCCCGCGAAACCGAGTACGAAAGGTGGAGGGGCAAGCTCGACATGCTCCGCCCATCGGAGGAGGAGATGGAAGGCTGGCTGGACGCGGACAAGACTCTGATTCTCGACGAGGTGTTGAGGCACTACGGGCTGGCCTGGCACGAAGTCATCGCCCATGCCTTCCTGCCGACACCGAAACGGCCCTGCAAGGCCGCCCACGTACGCCGTGGCCCATGGCGCTATTCCAGCTACGAGATCAGGATCTTCCTGGTCACCGAAGAGGGGGTACGCGAAGCCACCGCCGACCTCGACTTCGAGCGCGGTCACTGGCACCGCAGCGAACGGGACAACTACCGCTTCGAAGCGCTCTCCTCCGTCCAGGTGGAGATCGAGAGCGCGCACCGCTACACGCTGAACATCACGCTGACCAACGGGCCGACCAAAGAGATCCCGGTGTCCGACACCCCAACACTCGATACGGTGGAGGGGGCGCCGCAGAACGAGAGTTCGGAAATCAATCTCGACGCCGCCGGATTCTCCCACACGCTCCGCATCCTCGAAGGCTTGGCCGCTGAGGGGAAGCCGTGGTTCGAACGCGCGACGGACCCTCCACCCGCTTGCGCGTCCGAACACCCGGAGACCGATACTTCTTCGGATGCGAGTGCCACCTCACCGACACGGAACGGCACGGCCCGGCACGAGCGATCAGCCGACCCGCTTCCGGGCCAAGTGGCTCCGGTGCCGTAAGTCTGCGGTGCACCCGCGAGGGTGCACCAAACGGGCCGAAGGTGTGCACCCGGAGGGTGCACCCCACCCGGTGGAACGCGGGGCAACCCCCTCTGTGTCAGGCTCAAGTGGGACACCAAGGGATAACCTTCACTAACTGGCACAAGCAGGGCGAGAACAGGCAACCACCACCGTGACGATGACCAACCACGACCTCCACACCAACGATGAAGGGCCTCGAGCCACCCGGCCCAAGCGCCGGACCTTCACCCACGCCTACAAGCTGCGGGTCCTGGAGGAATACGACACCGCACCCGCCGGCGAGAAAGGCGCCCTGCTGCGCAGGGAAGGACTCTACGACTCCAGCATCCAGCTCTGGCGCAAACAGAGAGATGGCGGCGAACTGAGCACCTCACCGGCCGGGGCGACTTCCAGAAAGAAGACACCTGAACAGGTCGAACTGGAACAGCTGCGCCGGGAGAAAGCCAAACTTGAGCGTGACAACGCCCGGATGTCCAAGAAGCTGACCCAGACCGAGGCAGCCATGGAAATCCTGGGAAAAGCACACGCGCTCTTGGAGATCGTGTCCGAGAGCGCGGACTCGGAGAACTCGTAACCGAGGTTCGCGAGAACACACGAATCCAACTCGAACCGCATACCGGCGTCAAAGAGTCCTGTCGCCTGTCGGGCATCAACCGCTCGACCCACTACCGCAACCGGGACCGAAACCCCTCCGCCCCGACCGAACCCGCCAGGACGCCTCCCCCGAACCGGCTGGAGAGCGAAGAACGCGAACACATCATCGCAGTCCTCAACAGCACGAGGTTTCGGGACAAAGCTCCCCGGCAGGTGTGGGCGGCCCTGCTGGACGAGGGCACCTACCTGTGCTCGGTGGCCACGATGTACCGGCTGCTGCGCGAACGCGGCCAGAGCCGGGAGCGGCGGGCCCAGGCCACCCACCCGCCCAAGACCAAACCCGAGCTGGTGGCCCACGCCCCGAACCAGGTGTGGAGCTATGACATAACGAAACTGCGTGGACCCGGCCCGGGCAGGTTCTTCGATCTGTACGTCATGATCGACATCTACTCCCGGTGCGTGGTGCACTGGGAAATCCACACCAGAGAATCAGGCGAGATCGCCGAAGGGTTCATCGCCAACTCCATCGCGGCCAACGGCCAGATCGCCGCCGAAGTGATCCATTCCGACCGCGGTACCGCGATGACATCGCAGCCCGTTTCCGAGCTGCTGTCCATGCTCGGCATCACCAAATCGCACTCCAGGCCGAAGACGAGCAACGACAACCCCTACAGCGAAGCGCATTTCAAGACGCTGAAGTACTGCCCGGCGTTTCCTGACCGGTTCGGGTCCATTCAGGGAGCCCGGCGGTTCTGCCGCAGATTCTTCCAGTACTACAACCACGAGCACTACCACTCCGGGATCGGGCTGCACACTCCTTTCACGGTGCATATCGGCACCGCGCACGCGATTCAGGACAAGCGAGCGCAAGCCATTGAGGCCTTTCGCGCGGCCAATCCGCAGCGGTTCACCCGCAGGCCTGTGCTTCCTGCTCTTCCCGAGGCCGCGTGGATCAACGAGCCGGACATCGTGCCTACCGCACAGCACAGCGCTGACCTGCGTGAAGCGGCCTGACGATCACCTGCCCCTGTCCGATTCGACTTGACACACTCCGACCCGGCACAACCGAGCACCCACATCCCCCACTACCTGTGGCTTCTCGCATCACCGCAGGTCACACCACTCCCCCACCAACATTCAAGTCCCGTCACTCACCCCAGAGGCTCAAGCCCCTGACCAGCGCGAAAGCGCAACGGTCAGGGGCTTTTGCGTTGCCGGGGGCGCACCAGAGGGTGCACGGGCACGGTGACGTCACCGTGATCGCTCATGGAAGCGGACCACCGCTTCCCACAGGCGGTGCTCCGGGAACGGAACGGGCCCGGGACGGACCTCGTCCATGCGCCGTTGGAGCCCGCTCTTGCGGCGGTGCCGTTCACGTAGTTCCCGCAGCGGTCGTGTGAAGGCTGCCCGTTCCCCTTCACGATCGGCGAGGGCGTGCAGATCCGCCAGGAGTGACACGGCCCGGTCGTACTCCCCGGGAAGCTTGGTGGCGATACGGTCCTCGACCTCCTGCCACGCGGAATCGCGCCGTTCGGCCAGGCCGTCGAGGCGTGCTTCCCGGGCAGCGGCCTCCTCCCGAGCCCTGCGGGCCCGCAGCTCCCCAGCAGCTCCCCCGCTGCGGCCCACAGCTCCCGCACGGTCCGGGCTCCCTCCGCCGCCGGGGCCTCGCGCCCGTTCCCCTGGTAGGTCTGGAGCATCCGGGCCCGAGCCCGGGCGGCCTTTCCCTCGAGCACCAGTCCCAGGAGGCGGTTCTTCTCCTGGGCTGGTAGGTCCTCAATCCACCTCGGCATCGCCTCTCCCCTGGCGCCTACGGTCGGCAGAGGGGAGGAGACACGCGCGGCCACCGTGATCAGGTCCGGGTCGATGCGCAGGAACTCCGCGACCACGCGCAGGAATGCGCTCAGGTCACCCAACCCCGCGGGGACCGGGGGTTCCATCTCTTCGTCGTCGAGTTCGTCGTCGGCCTGTACCGACAACAGCCACGCGAGATACAGCAGACGCCGATCACCGCCCAGCAACTCGGCACGGACCGGAGCGATCACCGCCAGGCCCGCCGGGAAATCGACGAAATCGGTCTCCTCGTCCTGGGCGGTCAAGGACACGACGGTCCGGCCGCCGCCCCTGGTGAAGCGGGCGTCCTAGGTCAACAGGTAGGGCTCGATGTCGGAGGGCCTCAGGATCGTGCTCGGGGCGGAGATCATGATCCACCGCGTGCCCCGCTCGGCGAAGTAGGCGAACACGTCGAAGTGGGTGCGTATCAGCCGAGCCGGGTCACCGCGGAAGTCTCCCCGGTGCTACTCGTTGGTGAACGAGGGCGCGGTGATACTCGCCCGGCTGGCCAGGGCCCTCAGTTCGGCACGCTGGCCCCCGTCCAAGGGCCGGTCCAGGGCGAGGAAGTCGTAGTGCTGGTAGGGGCTCACCGCAGGGCGGTCCTTTCGTCCGGCCGGTAGCCGTGGTCGGCGAGCCACTGGCGGGCACGTCCCAGGCCACGTTCCTCGCTGAAGATCGTCCACGAGGACAGGGTGTCCCCGCCCTCTCCGTGGACCGTGTTCTTGAACCGCCTGAACGCCCCGCGCCCGTCGAGCCGCTGCCGCAGGCGCCCGCGCAGGTCGACGTCGGCGACCGTCTCGGTGAAGTCCGCCATGTCCCGGTAGGCGTCCGTGCTGTCGGACTCGACCGTGATCAGGCGGTCCCAGTCGAGTTCGTCACCGTCCTGGAGGGCATCGAATTCCAGGAAGGCTGCGGGCAGGACCTCACCCGTCACGGGGTCGAGGGCACCCTCCCCCTCGGCGGGGCCGGAGCCCGCAGCATCGGCCAAGTCCTCCAGGTCGACGGGGACGGGCGCGAGCTCCGTGTCGGCGGCCTCGTCCTCCAGGGCCCGGTCCAACGCGTCGGCGAGCAGGCCGTCTCCCGGCCAATCCCTCTCGCGCAGTTCCCGGACGCACCTGCGGGCCGTGTCGGCTGCCTCCGGCTGCCCCGCCCGCAGCGCCGCGAGCACGGCGGTGCCGGCCCGGTGCGCGACCACCCCAACGGGCTTCCCGGAGAGCACCGTGTCAAGCCCGGTGGCGCCCGGACGGAGCCCTCGGTACTCCTGGACCGCCCATGGGAAGGGCGGGGCGGACACCGTGTTGCTGGAAGCGGTTGGCGAGCCCAGCAGCGTGCTCAGGTCGGGGTGGGACAGACCCGGATCAGCGGAGAGGATCTCATAGGCGCAGAGCCCGTGGCGGAAGAGGGGGTCCTGCCCCGCCACGGCTTCGATCTCGTCTCGCTCTCCGCGTGCCAGGATGACTTCTCCGGACTCGGCGGGGAGGGTCCGGCCGGACAACAAGAACAAGCCGCGGGAATGGTGCTTGTCCAGGTAGCCGATGTGATCGGGCAGGTGGGAGGCCACCGCTTCCGCGTCGGCGGTGTAGCGCAGGATCAGGACGTGGAGCATGCGGCCATTCTGCCTCCCCGGCTTCCCCGGGAGAACCGAATCGATCGGCCGGATACCCGGCCCGGTGGCGCAGCCCGGCGGACGAACCAGAGGAACGGCGATCAGGCACCCCTCCCCACACCTGCCCAACGCTTCGTCAACTCCCCGAACACGGCTCCCTGCGGAACGTCATCACCGTGAGGCATACTCCTGAACGTCGGTTCCCCCGTGGTTCCTCCTGTGCTGACGATGCCGAAAGGGTCCAGTGACTTCCCCGAGCACACTCCCCGAACCCGCTGACCACTTCCTCACCGCCCTCTCCCACGAGATCACGGCCCAGCTGGCCGACGATGCCAGGACCAAGGAGAAGGTCTCCCTCAAGGAAGGCGAACGCGTCCGGGTCGGCGATGCCGAGCACCCCCACGAGTACCTGTTCTCCTGCAACCGTTGGAAGGAGTCCTTCGACTCCGAGCAGCTCCTGGTGCGCTTCTCCCGTTCCGGCGGTCCCTGGCAGTACGCCGCGGCCACGGCCCACCCCGACGGGAAGATCCTCGTCACGACGGAGGCCGATCTCGGTCACCGTCCGAAAAACGTTCAGCTCCGTGAGGACGAGACCCGATCGCTGGCCGCGCTCGCCGACCGGATCCGCGACTGCGGCCGCAACCCCGGCCCCGTGAACGTGACCACAGCCGCCTGGGTCATCGGCGAAGGAGACCCGGCGGTCGGGACTCTAGCCGCCCCGGACCGGTACATCAGCGGGTACCGGGACATGATGCTCAACGAAGGCCAGCGCCGCGCCGTGGAGCAGGCCCTGGGCAGCGGCGTCACCTTCATCTGGGGCCCACCCGGCACCGGCAAGACCGAGGTGGTCTCGCTCATCGTCGAGGGCGCCCACCGGCTCGGTGAACGCATCCTGTTCCTGGCCCCCACCCGCGTTGCCGTCGACCAGGCACTGGAGCGGGTCTGTGAAAGGTTCGAGGGCGAGGACGGCTTCGACAGCGGCCTGGTGCAGCGGGCCGGGGAGATCGAGGTGGCCTCACTCCGGGAGCGGTTCGGTTCGGTGATCGATCCGGAGATGATCGCCGAACGGTTGGGCGCTGACCTGTCCGCCCGGGCCGAGGAGCTGGAGGAGATCCTCGAAGTCGCCGCCGCCCAGCGCGACGCTCACGAACGCCTCGCCCGGGCCGAGGAGGAGCTGGGGAGCGGGGAGGACCTCGCCGAGGAGATCACCCGCGAGATCTCCCGCCACCGAACCCAGGCCGCCCACTTCCAGCGAGAACTCGACCAGGTGGCCGCGAGCGTCGAGGCGATCGGCGCCCCCTCCGGGATGTTCGCCAAGCGCAAGGCCGAGCGGCTGGCCCGGCTCGTCGACGAGCGCAGTCGCCTGCGCACCACGCTGACCAACGTAGAGCAGCGGATCGACGCCGCCACCGATCGCCTGGAGGACATCAACACGGCGATCACCGAACGCGTGCGGGAACGGGACTCCGCGTTCGAAGCCACTGTCGGCCTGCCCTCCGTTGAGGAGGTGGAGGAGCTGATCGGCTGGGCCGAGCCCGAGCTCACCGAGGTCCGCGATGAGCTCGACGGGCTGATGGAAGCGGTCCGCTCCCGGTGCCGGATCATGGGTACGACTCTGTCCAAGGCGCTGCAGAGCCGCCGCCTCATGGACGAGGTGGACACCGTGGTCATCGACGAGGCCGGGATGGTGGACCTCCCCTCCGCCTGGTGCGCGGCCGGGCTGGCCGGCAAGCGCGTCGTCGTCGCCGGGGACTTCCGGCAGCTGCCCGCCATCACCCAGGCTTCGGGCTCCAGGAAGCTCCAACCCGAGGAACGGGAGCATGCCCGGCAGTGGATGGACCGGGACGTCTTCCACGCCGCGGGGCTGGTCTCCCCCTCCGGGCGGGTCAACGACGATCCCCGCCTGGTCGCTCTGGACACGCAGTACCGGATGCGCCCCGACATCTGTGCCGTGGTCAACCGGGTCGCCTACCGCGACGCTCCGCTGGTCACCGGACGCAAGGACCGTTCCCGGCTCCCGCACTCGCCGCTGATGGAGCTGCCGGTGGTCCTCGTGGACACCTCGGGCAGCCGTGTCCGAGTCGACGGTACGGGCCGCCACAAGTCGAACCAGGTGCACGAGGCCGTCATTCACGAGCTGGTCCGCGGTCTGCAGTACGACGGAGTCCTGCCCGGGCGCAAACACGACGCGCCGGTACCGCCCGTCGAGCGCATGGCGGTTATCGCCCCTTACCGCGACCAGGTCAAGCATCTGCGCAGCAGTTTGAAGTACCGCTTCGGCGAGGACTACGAGGGCCTGGCCGACACCGTGCACCGCTTCCAGGGCAGTCAGCGCCCCCTGGTCATCATGGACACCGTCGCCGGGGCCGGGGACAAGCCAGGCTTCTTCTACAGCGGTACGGGGATGTCCTCCTCCACCGCCCGACTGCTCAACGTGGCGCTGAGCCGCGCCCAGGACCACCTCGTGGTGGTCGCCGACGTCGATCACCTGCGCGAACACCTCAAGCCGGGCAGCGAGACCGTGATCATGCTCGACACCCTGGAGGAGATCGCCCAGCGGATCCCGGCCGAGGAACTGGTCCCCGTCCGCACTGCGGGCGACCTCGTCGGCCTCAGCGAGGAGGAACTGCGCCGCCCCGCCTTCTTCCCCGCCGACGAGGTGACCAAGGCACTGGAATGGGACCTGGCCCGGACCACCGAGAGCATCGAGATCTACTGCGCCTTCCTCAACAAGAGGCCGGTCGAACGCTGGCTCAAGCACCTGACCCCCCTTATCGCCCAGGGTGTGCGGGTCACCGTGTTCACCCGCCCGGTCAGCGACTACCAGGACCAACAGGCCGAACGGCACCGGGCCCAGATCCAGCGCCTCCAGGAAGAGGGCTGCGAGGTGCGGCCCCGCGAGCGCATGCACGAGAAGGTCGTGGTCCTGGACGGCACAGTGCTCTGGCACGGTTCCCTGAACCTGCTCTCCAGCAACGGACCGACCGACCTCATGATGCGCCTGACCGACCCGGATGCCTGCGAACGAGTCCGCCGCATCGTGGATCAGGCCCGCCGTGACCAGCCCCTGCGGCACACCCACCATGCCCGTAACGAACAGACGCCGCCAACGGGCGCCCCCACTATCGGCGAGGTAGTGGACGGCCGCCTGTACCTCCAGGTCCCCTTCGGGGAGAAGGACAGGGCCAAACGCGAGGTCAGGGCCCGCTGGGACAAGCAGGCACGCCTGTGGTGGGTCCGCCCGGACACCCCACGGGAGAAAATCACCCGCTGGCTGTGACAGCTGCGCCCGCCGCCCGCCCACGCAAGGGGTGCGGGCGGCCGGCGCTCCGCCCTTGCCGCGGCTGAGGCCCCGGTGGGGCAGCGCCGGCACCCCTGCGAACTGGGAAAATAAGGGATACGGTTTCACTCTCGGTACCGGATTCACGGTGAGAGCACGCAGAGGAGGAAGCCGTGGGCTACTGGAAGAAGCACCCCCGACCGGACGGCCAGGTCACCCTCGAGAAGCTGAACGCCCTGGGCTGGCAGATCGAGGACCCGCCGGAGCACTACACGCTCAAGTGCCCCTGCGGATCACACATGTCCCAGCTCCAGCTCGCACCGTCCGACCCCAAACACTTCGAAGAACGCCTGGGCTGGGCCCGCCGCCTCAACTGCAAACACGAAAAGGACTGACGGCGCCTCAGCCGGCAGTGGCACGGGACGTGGAACCAGGGCCCCACCAGCGGTAGTCCACGAGTGGGCCTGCTGCTTACCCGCGTCGACTTGCCACCGCTGTCGGAACCAACGGAATACCGATCCCGGTCACGGAGTCCCGGTCTCCTCTGGCGCCTTTTCGCCCTGGTTCAGCAGCGCGGGAAGGCCGTGGATGTTCGCCTGAGCGAACTCTGCGAGCGAAGGCGGCAAGAGACGGATGCCCGCAATAGCCTCACGGGTGGCAGGAACGGTGGCCACCTCGTAGGTGCCGCGGCCGGGCTCGGTGAATTCGGCACCCGTACGTCGGCTCAGGTCCATGGAGACCAGACGGGCGAGGAAGATGTGCTGGAGGCTCACGCCTTCGAGGAAGTCGTCAGTGATGAGGAGGACCTGGCGAACCCCGTCGATCTTTCCGCCCAGTTCCTCGCAGACCTCGCGGTGCAACGCGGCTTCGGCATCAGCGTCCTCCGTTTCCAGACCTCCGCCCACCGAGACCCAGTACGGCTCCTGGCCCGGTTCGGTGCGCTTGATGAACACCAGTCGTCGGTCCCTGTCGAACAGGAGTGCACGGGCGCTCTGCTTGACGATCTCCTTCACGTCCATCCGCTTCCAGTCGTGCGTTCGAGGCCAGCGAGAAGCCGGGGAAACCCAACAGACCGACGGCCCAGTGAACGAAGGAGGCGTCCACCCAGGCCCGGCAGAGCAGGGCCGGGCCCGCCACGGATGGGGCAGAAGGGGTCGCGGGTCCCGAGCCCGTGCTGGTGTCGGCATGCCCTTCATCCTGTCCGGAGGGCTTATCGGTAGCGGTCAGCCTGGGCCCGGAACCAATCGATGGCGAAGCGTTGGGTGGCCAGGCCGTAGTCGAGGGTGGCGCGCTGGTAGGCGATGACGTCCTGGTGCCCCTCGGGAACCTCCCGGCCCTCGATCTGTTCGTTGAGCGCCGTGAGCCGGGACAGGTCGGACTCGTAGCTCTCGATGATCCGCTCCAGTACCGGGCCGCGCTCCTGCGGGGCGAGCAGGCCCAGGAAGTACAGCCGGGACAGGGCCGCGACCTCGGTGTCCGTGCCCATGAGGTCTCCCGTCATCCAGGTCCGGAACTCCTCGCGGCCGGTCTCGGTGACCCGGTACACCTTGCGACCGCGTGCTCCTGGGTCGACGCTGGCCACCTCGATCAGCCCCCGGGACAGCAGGCCGTCCAAGGCGCGTTTGATGCTTCCGGCACTGGCGCTGTAGAAGAGCGAGACCGTGTGCCCGAACGTCTTGATGAGGTCGTAGAGGGACTGCTGGGAAATGAGGAGCATCCCGAGGATCACGTGGGCCATGGGACGAGTCTAGTTCGGCGACTCTCTTAGACATGTTCCTGAGGTATATGGAGTGTCCGTGGCGCGTTCTAGATTCAGGGCATGGGAAAGCGACACACGATCTGCTACTTCGACACGTTCATCACGGTCTCCCCGGACTCGGCGGCGCCGGGCGCGATCGAGCCCCCGGAGACCACGAAGCCGACGGTGGCCGCCATGACCTTCGAGATGATCTCCGAGGCCCCGTACGCCTACACCTCGGACGATGTTCTGTTCACGGTGTGGGCCGACCGGAAGGAAATCCCGGTGGCGGAGCGCGAACAGGCGCGCGAGGAGTTCTTCGCCAAGCCCAGGGCCTGCTTCCGCACCAGCGACCTGGGCAAGCGGTACGGGTGGGGGATCCACTCCGACGAGAAGGGGCGCGTGGCCCTGTACGCCATGGGTTCTGCGGAGTACAAGGCCTTCGCGTCGGGCACCTCGCCGTTCACCGGCGAACCCGTCAACGTCAAGGCCGCCTTACGCGCTACCCGCCGCTGAGTCTTCCTGGGGTTTTCCGGGTCCCCGGCGGTGTTCCTCGACCGCGGAGGCCACCGCCGTGGCCAGGCCCGGGTAGTCGGTCTGGGCGGGGCCCAGTTTCAGGAGGCTGGAGAGTGCGATCCTCTGCTGTTGGGGGCGCTGTTCGTCCAGGACCCGGGTGGGCAGTACGTAGAAGGTCCACTGGCCGAGGTCGAGCGGGTCCAGAGTCGGTTTGTCCTGGTGGTGCAGGACGCAGAAGACGTAGGCGTCCGCGTGGCGGCGTTTCTCGGTGCTCTGCTTGTTGCCCTCTGCATCCCAGCCCATGCTGGGCGCGATGGAAAACGAGATTCTCCACAGTTTGTCCTGGCCCCAGGTCTGTAGATAGGCCGAGGACTTGACCTCCACCCACCATTTCTCCGGCGTCCTGACATCGACGGAGTCCCACCCCCGACGGGTACCGTCGGTGGCATTCAAGGCTGTGGCCACCAGGTACTCGGCGAAAACCCCTCGGGTGGTGTTGTCGGCCAGGTCGGAGTAGGCCCAGCTCCAGAAGCCTTGTAGCGGGCCCGCCGCCTCGCCGCCGACCATGAGCGGCTCGTCGCCGCTGCACCGGTTGACCACCAGTCGGCCAAGATGAGAACTCATGTGCTTCCTCGGGGGAGAGAGGTCAGTAGAGACTGTCGGAGCAGGGCCGGAAAAAGTCATTCTGAAGCACTTACCCGGGTTTGAAAAGCGCCTCGGGTGAGAAACGAATACCCGGTTTTCGGCGTCGAACAGGTGGCAGTGCCGGCAAGCACAGAACCAAGCCGGATCCCGTAGCGTCAGAGGGGGTCGAGTACCCGCGAACATCTCCGCGGCGGCGGTCCCGGCAAGGTTGTAGATTGCTGCGCGTGACTGACGAACACCCTGACCCGGGATCCGACGGTGGCCTCACCGTCGCCCGGATGGCCGAGCGCACCGGGGTCTCGGCCCACACGCTGCGGTACTACGAACGGGCGGGCCTGATCCGCCCGGTCCGGCGCTCGACCGGCAACCACCGCAGGTACCAGCCCGAGGACGTCGAGTGGCTGCGGTTCCTGCTGCGGCTGCGGGAGACCGGTATGCCGATCTCCCGCATGCGCCGCTACGCCGAACTCCGCGCAGAGGGCGCGAGCACCCTGCGTGCCCGGATGGACATGCTCGCCGACCACCACGAGCACCTCCGCGCCCGGATCGCCGCACTGACTGACCATGAGAGGGCCTTGAAGACCAAGGTCGCCGCCTATGAGGAGCTGATCAGGGCCCACGAGGGGTACCGAAAGGCCGAATGAGTCAGGCCTGGCCGGGTCGGGTGGCGGTGACCGGCCTGGTCACCCAGTGCTCCACCACCTCGGTGAGGCCGCGGGCCACGTAGGAGCGGGTGTGCTCGTGGTCGAAGTGCTCTCGGAAGGCCGCCTCATCGGCGAAGACCTCCCACAACAGGAACTCCCCAGGCGCCTCGGCCTCCTCATGGGCGGAGAACTCCAGGCAGCCCGGTTCGGTGCGGGTCTTTCGGACGAGGACGTCCAGGGCGGTGCGCGTCTCGGTGGCGCGTGCGGGGTCGGTGCAGCGGATGCGGGCGGTGACCTCGTACGGCGAGGCGGATTCTGAACTCATGCCGGGAACGTTAGGACTTCGAGCGCGCTCGAAGTCAACACCTCTTCCGAAACACCGCTTCCGGCGGGCGGGTGCACTCCGCTCGACCGCCGGTTGCCTGGCAGGTGAACATCCACCTCCCGGCTCCCCCGTGCACTGGACACCGGAGCCGCGGCCCCAGCAGGATCAGGTTCCTGCCGGGTAACAAACCCCCACGAGCCCGGCACGCCAAGAGAATCCGGGTTCCGGGAGGGTCGCGGTGCACCGACAGTCCGATGGTCAGGGAGTTCCCCCGCGGCGGCGGTGGCGCCCGCTCCGCACGGGACTGATCGGCACCCTGGCGACCCTGATCGGGTTGGGGACCGCCCTGCAGGGCTTCCCGGAGCTGGTGCCCGGGGGAGGCGGGCCGCTGCTCGCCGCGGTCGGCCTGCTGGGCACCGCCACCGCCGTCACGGCGCAGGTGATCCTGGACCGGCTGAGCCGGGATCAGGCCGCCGGGCTCAAGGGGGACCGCAAGGCCAGACGACGCAGCATTCCGGCCCCGGTGGACCACTTCATCGGACATGAGCCGCTCATGGCGGAGCTGCTGGCGCGGTTCGAACGCTTTCCCCGGCCCGGCCCGCGCGGTCTGCTGCCTCGCCTCTTGGGCCGGGATCCGGGGCGGCGCCTGCGCAGCCCCCTGATCATCGCGATCAACGGGGAGGGCGGAACCGGTAAGAGCCAGTTGGCCGCCCAGGTCGTGGACCGGGTCGCGAACCGCTTCCCCGACGGAAAAGTGGAGTTCGTGCTCTACGGCGAGGGAGGTGCGCAACCCTCCGGGCAACGGGAACCGGCCGCCCCCGAGACAGTGCTCAGGATGATGATCTCCGTGCTCGGGGAGAACCCCGCCGAAGGAGCCGGCGCCGCCGAGCTGTCCGAGCGGTGGAAGACCATCACCGAGGACCGCAGGCTGCTGGTCGTCCTCGACAACGCCAAGGACTACGCGCAGGTGGAACCGCTGCTGCCGAGCGGCCGGGGGTGCGCGGTGCTGATCACCAGCCGCACCGAGTTCGACGACACCCCGTTGCCCATGGTGCAAGCCGCTCTTCCCGGGAGAGGGCCTGGAGCTGATCGAACGCCTGGTCCGGGATGCGGGGCGCGAGCTGAGTGACGAGGACCGCGAGTACCTGCCCGAGCTGGTCCGGGCCTGCCACGGGCTTCCGCTGGCCCTCTGTCTGGCCGGCACCCAGCTCACGCTGAGCGACCAGCTCGGCGTCAGGAAGCTGCTGGAACGCATGGCGAAGGATCCGGAGGTTCCCGGAGCCAAAGCCGTGGCCCAGTCGCTCGCGTTCAGCCTCCAGCAGTGCGCACCCGACGAACGACTGCTCCTGTACCGGCTGGCCAGGGCCGGACTGACCAAGTTCTCCCCCTGGTCCGCCGCCGCTCTGCTGGACACCGGTACGGCCGAAGCCGGGCGGATGTTGGAACGGATGAGCCACCGTTTCCTGGTGACCTACCTGCACGAGGCGAGCGGGTTCGACCGGTACCAGATCCACGATCGGGTCCGGGACACGCTGCTGCGGGCACAGCCGGAGAGCCTGGGGGTACCGGAGACGGAGCGCCCCCGGTGGTCCGAGGACGAAATCGGGACGGCGGTGGACCGGCTGCTCGGCGCGTTCGCACGCATGGCCGAGACCGCCGCCCGCGACGCCGCCCCGCACGAAGGGGGCTTCGACTCGCCCCTCCCCCTGAGCGGAGAGGGCAACGGGGGTGGCGCCGGCGACGAGGACCTCACGGGCGGAACGGCCCCCGGGACCGCACCGGACGATCCGTTCAGCTGGTTGGAATCCGAGCACCGCGGGTTCGAGGTCTGCTTCCGGTGGACCGATCCGCGCGAGGAGGACCGGCGCTCGCCCGCCCACGGTTGGCGGCTGCGGCGGGCCTTCACCGTGCTGTCCCGGACCGGCCGCACCCGTTGGGGGGCCGTGCACGAGACCACCAGGCAGGCCAGCGAACTGGCCTTGGAGATAGCGAACCCGTTCGCCTACGGGGTGGCCATGCTCGACCGGGCCGAGGCGGCTGGCGGCCAGGGCGACCACGACTCCGGCTACGAGAGGGCGCTGACCGCGCTGCACGTCCTGGAACAGCTGGATCCGCCGGTGGACCCGCGCTGGCTGGCACGGGCGCACCGCGCGGTGGGGGTGAACCTGTACCGCCGGGGCGACCTGGACGACGGTCGGGCCGAGATCGAACGGGCCGAGCGGATCTTCGCGACCGACGACGACCCCTGGTGGCACGTGCGGACGCTGGGCAACCTGGCCGAGGTCGACCGGTTCCAGGGGCATCTGGAACGGGCCCACACCTGGCTCTCCCGGGCTGAGCTGAGGTTGGGCGACTCCCCGGGCTCGGCCGAGCAGCGGGCCAGGGTCCAGCTCCAGCGAGGTGAGGTGCTGCGGCTGCGCGGGTACACGCTGAACGCCTGGTTCGTGCTGTCCGACGGGCTGGACCAGCTGACCCGGACCCCGAAGGAGAACTGGTACCGGGCCCGCTACCTGCGTTCGCTGGGCCAACTGTCCGTCAGCGAACTCAACAGCGAGGCCGGGGTGTGTGAGCTCCTGCTCGACCCTCAGCGCGCACGGGAACGCCGCCAGCTGAGCGAACGCGACCCGATGTGGCCCAGGTGGCAGCGTTCCAGGGTGGAGGGGTTGTTCATCGACCTCTCCCGGAGCGGGGGAGAGCAGCGGGGAGGGCCCGGAGCGAACCCCGCGGGGCGCCCCGGGGAGCACTACGGGGACCCTCTGGTGTACGCGCGCCGGTGTGTCGAACCCGGACCCCCTCGCGGGTCGCTGCTCGGACTGCTGAACCGGCGGAGCCTGATCCGGGACGAGTGGCGGCCGGACCGGCAGATCGAGCGGCTGCGGGAGGCGGAGCGGGTGTTCGAGGAGATCGGTGACGACTGGGGCCGCTGGCGCACCTGCCTGGTGCTGGGGCAGGCCCTGATGGCGCGCAGCAGCCATCAGGGAAAGGAGGAGTTCCTGCGGGCCGCGGAGGGTTTCCGGGAGCTGGGTGACAAGTGGTGGCACGCCCGGGCCCACCGGATGGCCGCCGACTCGCTTCAGCGGGCGGATCGGTTGGTCGAGGCGGAGGAACTGGCCCTGGTGGCGGTCGAGGGGTACCGGGGGCTCCAGCACCGCTCGGGGCATCTGCGGGCGAAGCTGCTGCACGCGGAGATCGTGACCCGACGCGACTGGCTGGAGGCCATGCGCACCCTCCTCGAAGCCGAGGACCTGGCCCAGGAGGGTGTCCGTCTGGGGGTGGTCCCGGGGTCGCTGCTGGTGAAGGTCCAGGACATGCTGCGCGTCGTCGAACACGGCTCCGGCTCCGCCACGCACCACGTCCCGCCCCGAAGGTCTGGTGGGGCGGCACAGGATTCAGGCGGGTCGGCAACGGAGTCGGGGACGACCGCTCCCAGATGAGCGGGCAGGCGTCCGGCGCCGTCCAGGCCCGTGACGTCAGCGGGGGCATCCGCTTCCGCCACGTCACCGGAAGGCTCCCGTGGCGGAGCCCCGGCACTGCGGTGGGGCCCGGACCGGTCGGTTCAGGGCCGGGCCACGGGGGCACGGGAGGTCGAAGAGTCGCGGGAAGGCCCCACCCCTGACTTTCGACAGGGGACGCGGCCGGGGCCGGCCGGTTAGGTTCCCAGGTATGCGCCCGTTCCCCACCCCGCCTCGCCCCGCCCTGGCGGGGCACCTGGCCCTGGCCTCCGTTCTCCTGCTGCTCCTCCTCGCAGTGCGCTGGCCGCTGGCGATCGCCGCGGTGCCCCTGCCTTCCGTCCTCACCGGTCGGCTGTCCCCGGACCTTCGCGCGGCGGGTGCCCTCTTCGCCGCAACCCTCCTGGCCGGGGCGGGTTGCCTGCTGATCAGCGGCCAGCCCCTTGGCGTATGGATCACCTGCCTCTTCCTGGCCGTGTTCGCTCTGGTACTGCCGGGGTTGCTCGGCCTGTACCTGCGCAGCACCTCCGATCTCGCGCAGGCGGGCTGGGAACGGGCCCGGACCCTGAACCGGGAGGCGGAGCTGAGGGCCGAACGGGCTCGGCTGCGGGAGAGTTCGCGGATCGCCCGGGACCTGCACGACGCCGTCGGGCACGAACTCAGCCTGCTCAGCCTGGGCGCGGGCAGTCTGGAGATGGCCGCGGACCTGCCCGAGGAGCGCCGCCGCCAAGCCGGGCAGCTGCGGGAGACCGCCGGACGGGCCGCCGAACAGCTGATGGCGGCGGTCGGGGTCCTGCGCGCGGACACCGAGTCCGCACCGCTGGCCGCGGCCGGTGACAGCATCTCCGAACTGGTGCGGAATTCGCGCGAGGCGGGCCTGGACGTGTCCCTGGAGTGGGACGACGCTCCGCGCGAGCTCCCCGTGATGGCGGACCGCGCGCTCTACCGGGTGGTCCAGGAATCGCTGACCAACGCCGCCAAACACGCCCCGGGAGCGGCCCCCCGCGTACTGCTGTGGAGCACTCCGGAGGGTGTCCGGGTACGGGTGACCAACCCCGTGCCCGGACAGGGGCGAGGACCCCGCCAGGTCCCCGGGGCGGGCAGCGGCCTGCTGGGCCTGCGGGAACGGATCCGGCTGGCCGGGGGCGACCTGAAAGCGGGGCGATCGGGACGGGACTGGGTGGTGACGGCCCTCGTTCCCGTGGCTGAGCCGACCCTGCCGCCGTCCCCCGGGGGAGAGCCGTCGCGGACCGCCTCGCGAGTCCGGGCGGCCGGTGGAAAGCCGGCCTCCGAGGGCGACGACCGGTTCGGGGGCCACGGTGCGTCCGCCCTGCACGATGTGCTCTGGGAGGGCCGGGAGGTACACATCCACCAGCAGGTGCACCGCCGCACCCTGTGGGCGATCGGCACCATCCTGATGATCCCGATCCTGATGGGGCTGGTGGGATACACGCTGCTGCTGTTGAGCAGCTACCAGCAGGCGGCCGACGCCACGCTCACCCCGGAGGAGTTCGAACAGCTGCGGCTGGGACAGGACCGGGGTTCGGTGGAGGCCGTGCTCCCCGTGGGGGAGCTCTACCGGGGCACCTTGGCGGAGTCCTCCCAACCGCCGGATCCGGAGGGCCTGGTGTGCCGCTACTACCGGAGTTCGAGGGAGCTCACCACCGACTACGACAGGTACCGCCTGTGCTTCGACTCGGTAAGACTGGTGTCGGCCGAGGTCCTGACGTGGGGACGGGGAAGGCCGTGGTGATGCGGGAGGTCGTGGGGTGATCGGGGTCCTGCTGGTGGACGACGAGGCGATGGTCCGTGCCGGGGTGCGGTCGATCCTCGGCAACGATCCGGAGATCGAGGTGGTTGCCGAGGCTTCCGACGGCCGTGAGGGTGTGGATCTGGCCTGGTCGCACCGGCCGGACGTGGCGCTCATCGACATCCGCATGCCGGGAATGAACGGTCTGGAGGCCGCGGCCGAGATCCGCCGGGCCGTACCCGGGACCGGGGTGGCCATCCTCACCACCTTCGGGGAGGAGGAGTACGTGGTGCGGGCCCTGGACGGGGGCGCGGACGGCTTCCTGCTCAAGACCGGTGACCCCAGAGAACTCCTGCTGGGGGTGCGCGCGGTGGCGGAGGGCGGGGCTTTCCTCTCCCCCAAGGTGGCCCGCCGGGTGCTCAACGGCCTGAACCACGAACGTTCCACGGACCGGCTGCGGGCCAGGGAACGGCTGGCCCAGCTGACCGCCCGGGAACGGGAGGTCCTGGCCCTGCTCGGCGCGGGGTTGTCCAACGGCGAGATCGGCAGGCGGCTCTTCATGGTGGAAGGCACGGTGAAGGGCCATGTCAGCACCATCTTCCGCCGCCTGGACGCCCGCAACCGAGTGGAGGCCGCCGTCCTCGCCCACGAGGCCGGCCTGGTCTCGCCCGCCTCGGACAACCCCCGGTAACCCGCGGTCCCGGGCCTGCGTGTTCCGGCTTCCCAGCAGGCACGACTCTCGCCGTACACCCGGGTCGCTGATCCGCGCTGCGCTCCCCCATGCCGACCCTTCAGACTTTCAGTCGGCGCTCAGGCCCTGAGCGGGGGCGATACGGGCGGCCCGGCGGGCCGGGATCAAAGGCGCGAGGGCACCGATCACCAGGGCGGCGAGCAAGGTCAGAGCCAGCTGCCCCCAGGGCAGGGACACCACCAGCGGTGCCGTCCCTCCAACGATCGCGCCCACCCCGACCACCCCGTAGGGCACCCCGATGAGCAGGCCCGCGAGGGCGCCGAGCAGGGAGATCACCGTGGCCTCGACCACGAGTGTGCCGCGCAGCCCGCCCCGGGTGAGGCCCAGGGCTCTCAGCAGCGCCGACTCCCGGGTTCTCTCCAGCACGGACAGGCCCAGCGTGTTGGTCACCCCGATGCTGGAGATGACCACGGTGACCAGCAGCATCACCAGGGCCAGGGCGACCAGGAGGTCGAGGACCTCGGTGAGGTCGCCCCGTTCACCGAGTGCTCCGCTGAGCATGATGTCCGGGTCGGCCCCGGCGACCAGGTTCATCTGGGTGGCGAGCGCGTCCCGGTCTGCCCCGGGGGCGGCCACACCCCACACCATGCCCTGCTCACGGCCATCCGTCATGGCGTCCAGGACGTCCGCGCGCACCACCGGGGCTGCCGTACCGGAGGCGGTGGCCAGGTTGGACGGGTGCACGGTGAAGGTCCGCCCGGTACCGTCCACCGTGAGCTCGACCCTCTCCCCCGGCTCGGCCCCGAGTGTTCTCAACTGCTCCCCGGAGAGCAACATGACGGGATCAGCACCGGGGCCGGCTCCGAGGAGCGCCGTGGTGCCCGTGGCCTCGGCCAGCTGCGGGGAGACCCCCACCAGGGTGACCTCGTCCAGACCGGCCAGGGCGACCCGCTCGGTACGGGGCGCCTCCACCAGTTCCAGGCCCTCGATCCGCCGGACTAGGTCCACGGTGTCCGGGGACACCGACCCCTCACTCACCCGGGCGCTGACGTCCACCGGGTAACGGGCGTTCAGGTCGCCGTCGATGGTGGCCCGCCCGGTGGCGGCGGCCGTGGTGAGCGCGGTGATCAGGCCGAGCCCCAGCAGCAGGGTGATCGTGGCCGTGGCGGCCCGGC